>CAVZVD010000020.1:0-178204 GCA_963778615.1 uncultured Thermoleophilaceae bacterium | reverse complement strand
TCGCCCGTGCCCCTGCTGTCCTGGATCACCACCGCATAGCCATGTCCTGCATAGAATTCGGCGAGCTGGACGAAGGGCTTCATGGTCCGCATGCGATAGGGCGAGCGCATCAGCAGGACCGGATACTTGCCCTCGGCCGCGGGGAGCCAGACATTGGAAGCGAGCACTGTGCCGTCGCGCAGCGTGGTCGTCAGTCCCTCGATTTTTCGGATCGGAACCGACCTGCTGTTCGGCGAGCGGTGGCCCTGTGGGGCGCGATCCTTTCCCACGACGGGATGGATTGCGCAGAACAGGGCCGCCGCGCCCATCAGTCCGGCCTTGACGTGTCTCATGAGCATCCGATTCGCTCCCCCAATGTTTTGCTGTCTCTGGACCGGTGAGCAGCCCGGTCGTTCGCCCGCTCCATCGGGAGCCGGGCGTACATCATACTGACCTGATTAGGACTACACGATCCCAATAAGGATAATACCCGCCGTCTGATCTCCTTCGGCTCGTATTGCTCATTCAGTGGCAACATCGAGCCGCCGCCTGTGTCTCGCGGCCGCGTCGAAGGCGGAACGATCCATGAGGTTGGCCCGATCCCACAGCTGCAGACCCTCATGCCGAGCACCTTTTCCGCGGACCGACATTGACAAATTTCTAATTTGGTCCTAATTCTCTATACAGGCATGACAGATCTAGATTGGGATAATTTGCTCCCAATCCGCAAACTGCTCGCAGTGCCGGTCGAGACGGAAGGGGAAACGATCGATGCCCGCTACGTGGCAGTCCGGCGCGCGCCTGGCTACTTGGGGAAGATTAAGAAGTCTACACGGGAGAAGAAACATGATTTTACGGTGCGCACTTCGCACGACCCTGTCAGCGTCTGTCGCGGGCATCGCCTTGCTCGCCGGTACGCGGCGCTTGCGCAGACCGCTTCCACGACCAAACAAACTGATGGCAATCCGGCCGCGAGCGACACCGGCTTGGAGGAGATCATCGTGACCGGATCGCGCATCGCCAAGGCCGGTTTCGATCAGCCCACACCCACGACGGTGGTCGGCGAGGTCGAGCTTCGCGAGGGCAACAGGCCCAATATCCAGCAGGTGCTGAACGATCAGCCGCAGTTCCGCCAGACCGTTACACCGCAGGTGTCGAACGGCAACACGTCGACCGGCACTGCGCCCGTCGATCTGCGCGGCCTCGGCACGTCGCGCACCCTGACGCTGCTGAACGGCCGTCGTTTCGTCGGTGAAAACAACCTCAACTTCGTGCCCACCAATCTCGTCCAGCGCGTCGAAGTGGTGACTGGCGGTGCGTCGGCGGCCTGGGGCTCGGGCGCGGTCGCGGGCGTGGTCAACATCATCCTCAAAAACGACCTCGAAGGCATTTCGGTCGGTGGACGCACCGGCATCTCGTCGCGCGGCGACGGAGCGCAATATGGCTTCGACGCGAGCTTCGGCACGCATTTCGCAGGCGGCAACGGCCATTTCATGATCGGTGCCGACTATATCAAGGACGAGGGCATCCCCATCGATGGGCGCAACCTCGCCCGCTGGTTCGGCGCCGGCGACGTCAACAACGGCAACGGCCAGGGCCTGATCCAGCGGACGTGAATGCCGGCCGATCCCTTCGCGAACCAGGATGAGCGGCGTGCTCCCGGGCGGTACTCGATCACGGCGGCACTCGGCGTCCCGGACAGGACTCTGATACTTCGGCGTCGACGACACTCTCATCGCGGCAGCCCGTTGACCGGCTCAGCACCTATGCGCGGCGACCTATGACGTCGGTGAAGCGACCGTGTGGGCGGACGTGGCCTACGGCCGCTCGACAACCAGCCCTTCCTGCCTGATCCCGCTCGCACCGCTTACGATCCCGGCGACCAATCCCTTCCTGTCCCCGACGATCCGACACCAACTCGCGACCGCCGGACAGACGTCCTTCACGTTGGGCCGTCTTTCTCCGACACCCTCATCCTGCACTTCGACACCTTGCGCGAAACCATCGAGGGGGCGATCGGGATAGATGGCGCTCTCGGACAACGACTGGAATTACAACGCGCACTACAGCCATGGTGAACTCAACAGCGATCAGAAACTCGACAATTCCCCGATCCCCGCCAACTTCCCCCGCGCGGTCAATGCTGTCCGAGCAGGCCAGATCGTCTGCGCGGTCAACGCCGATGCGATCACCACCAACGACGATCCCGCATGCCGTCCGCTCAACCCGTTCGGAGCGGGCCGCCTCCCCGGAAGCACGCGACTATGTCACCGGCACGCAGATGCAGGACACGGTCAACAAGCTGGATGCCGCCGCAGCCCAGCTGCAGGGCGATACCTTCTCGCTCTGGGCGGGTCCGCTGACGCTCGCGGTCGGCGCGGAGTGGCGCTGGGAAGAGCAATCCAGGCGGTGCAATGGATGCGTGCGGGAATCTTCGCACTTCCCGCTTCACCAGCCCTCGCGGGCGGCTTTGACGTCAAGGAAGGCTTCTTCCAAACTCTCGCGCCGCTGCTGAACATCGACGGACGAAGTCGACTTCAATGGCGCTGCCCGCTATTCGGACTACAGCAAGAGCGGCGGTATCTGGTCGTGGAAGGTCGGCGGAACTGCGCGCCTGTTCAAGGATGTACTGCTGCGTGTGACCCACTCGCGCGACATCCGTGCGCCCGGCGTTGGCGATCTGTTCGCGGTCAATCGCCTCAACATCGCCCCTGGCGTGACAAGGACAGTGCCGGACGAATCCAATCCCCGGCTACAACCCGACGCCGCGCGCGACGACCTATAGCGGCGGCAATCCGGATCTCGTGCCCGAGGTCACCAAGACCCGGACCGTCGGCGCGACATTCTCGCCCTCGTTCCTCGAGGGCTTCAACCTCTCGGTCGACTATTACGACATTCAGATCGACAACGCCATCGCCACGCCGAACGCGGCCGATATCACAGCCGCCTGCGCGTCGGGTGATGCGGGCGCATGCGGTCGCGTGGTCCGGGACGGAACAGGAACGATCACGCAGGTTTCCGCCGTCGCGCAGAACATCGCCGGGTTCAAGACGAGCGGCTACGACGTCGAAGCTTCATACCGGTTGCCGCTCGCGAGCCTGCCGGGCACGCTGAGGCTTCGCGCGTTGGCGACCTATGTCAACGAGCTGATCTTCGATTCCGGCGCAAACGTTCGCGACACGGCCGGAGACGTCGGCGATACCGTGACCACCGGTCTGCCAAAATGGCGCGCCAACTTCAGCCTCGCGTACGAGCTCGATCCGGTCCTGGTCGACGCGCGCATTCGCTATGCTCGGCGGCGGCAAGTTCAATGACGAATTGAACATCGTGAACAACGACATCAGTGCGCGAACCTATCTCGACCTGGGCGGCGAGTTCACCTTCATGGACAAGTACACGCTCTTCGCAAGAGTGAACAATGTTCTGGACGAGAATCCGCCGCTGATCACCACGACATACAACGCTCACTACGATGTCGTGGGTCGCTACTACACGCTCGGTGCTCGCGCGACTTCTGAAGGGTCGGCGCCGGACCTCATTCGTGAGGCCGGCGCCGCCAGCCGGCATTTCTTTAGAGCAGGCGCTTGGCCCAAAGGATGTCGAAGGGACGTTGTCGGCGGGCAAAAGGTTGCAAGCACCTCAAGCCGCGGCGACGGAATCAACCAAGCAAAGTCGGCAGCAAGTGCGGTGCGGAGAAATTCGGCAACCAATGCTGGCATTTTCCGCGCAGGCGACTTCCAACACCGATGAAACGCCAATTCAGTCGTTCGCTTGCCATTCTGTCCCATTCCCCGTCACCGACGTATGTGGTGACTCTCGTTGCTGGCATCCGTGCGCGACACAGTTCCATGATGCGGATCCGTTCGTATCCATCGTCGGACGAGGCCATTGGCACGCCCGCAACGTCGTAGCCTGCATGCTTCAGTTTCATGCCGGCGGTATGCCTCCAGCCCCCGGTAGCGATGCCGATGTGACAATCGACGGTGCTACGCAATTCCTCCAGGAGGCGTAGTGCACCGGGTGTCAGGCCGACATATTCCCTCTCGGTGAAGGTGGTCTGCTATCAATTCTCCGAAGCGCGCTTTCACATGTTGTTCGCATTGCGCGGCATCGAGCCGGTTTTCTTCGCAATATTGACGCAGGATTCCGGAGTCGGTTACGTGCTCGTATGACCAGTCCGAGCGGATCGATACTTTCCCCAGCACTTGGCGAACAGCGGCGATATATGCTTGGGCGTCGAATTCGACGCTGTCCTCGACGTTCCGTCGATGTCGAAGATTACGCAAGCGTCCGTCATATGCGCCCGTCCTGGGTTGGGATGCGCTTATTCTAGCGGCAGCACCGGGCGGCGCACTGCTTCCCGCAAAGGTCTATGCGACTTTAGGGTTTCGGATTGCCTTCAGTGTCGACCTGGAGCGTCGCCAGCAAATGAGCGCAGGCGGCGTAGTCGCCGCGCACGCGCCTTTCCCGCCACATCATCCAGGGCCAAGTCGCTACCGATACGACAAGACAAATCGTGGTGTAAAAAATCAGAAATTCGATGGCGTTGATAAAGCCTAGTGCCTGAACTACCCACAGCGTTATTACGAAGCCTGCGATGATCGCGATATGCCAACGTCCGATGCGAATGGCGCGCAGCGAGGACTCGGCACGGCGCATACCGACGCTCAAGAGGGATCGGGCGTTTCAGCGTCCCATGCAAGACTGGGACGTCGCGCTATCACGCTCGCAATGCAGAGCGCGGGAGCAGTCAGCAACATGACCACGGCACTGAGCGCCAAGAGTAGCTGGTGCTGCGCGTTATGCGCTGCTGCCCAGGCGAACCAGAGCCCAACCAGCAGTGCGAAGGCGCAAAGAAGTATTTCCCCGCCGAGCACGATATGCGGGGTCCAACGATTCCGGCGCAGGCGGCGTACCACCTTGGCTACGTCGTATTGCTGGGATTGCCAATCGCCTTGCAATCTGCAAATGAAGTCATCATTCATGGTTTAAAAATACCTTGAGCTGTTGTTTGGCCCGGTTTACACGTATACCGACGTTGGCGACGCTAATGCCGAGCGCTTCGGCAATCTCGTCATAACTCATGTCTTCCAGAATCAGCGTCATCACTTGCCGGTAAGGCAACCCGAGCCGCCTGATGGCCTCGAGTAATCGTTGACTTCGCTCCTCCTGGATAAGCGCGTGCTCCTGGCTTGCCACCTCCGCAGCGAGGTCAACTAGAGGCACCTGACTGGCGCGCTGGCGCATCTGCTTGGCGACATGGCTCAGGCAGCGATTATGCGCAATGCGAAACACGAACGGCATGATCTTGTCGGCATGGGCCAAACGCGGCAACGAAGAGATGATTGCTATCAGGACCTCCTGCAGCAGTTCATCCTGCAGTGCACGGTCGCGTTCATAAGAAGCCACGACCCGCGCGAGTGCGGGCGCAAATTCCTTCAAGATTTCATGGGCGTCCAGTGTCATTCAAACGTCAGTCTCATAACCAACCGAAATCCTTACACCCAATCGAAAATGTAAGTTAGCCGAAGGCTGAGGAGACTAATACGTTGTCCGCACGAGCGGATACTCCTGGAAAGTCATCATGGCGCTCAACGGCATGCTTCGAAACGCTGTCCCTGCATGTTCTCTGGCGGCGTCCGCTGTGCTCGGCGGATGCTCGAGCACGCCAGTGCCCGCAAATGCGAACGTGTATTACGGATTTACGCTGATCGATCCTGCGACGGAGAGGCGGGTCGAGGGCGCGTGGATCGTCGTCGAGGGGGGCCGCTTGTTGAAAGTCGGCTCCGGCCAACGGCCGGAGTCCGCGGACCTCGCGCGCGTTCACGATCTCACCGGTCGCTTCGTTCTGCCCGGATTCATCGACTCACATGCACACATATCATCCACCGGCATTCTGCAGGTTGAGGTACGCGATGGTGCTCCCTCGCTGTCGATGAAGATCGACGACAAGATCACAAAGCACAATTCACGCATCGCACTCGCGCGCGGCGTGACGACCATCCGCAACCCGGGCGGCGATCCGGAAGCGAATGCGCGCTACGACCGCAATGTGGCCTCGGGCGAATGGCCAGGTCCCGAAGCGCGCCATGCCGGCGCGGTGATCGAGCCGCCGCCCTTTGTCGGCAGCATGTTTGCGTATCCGCGCACTGATGCTGAATGGGACGCGGAAGCTGCACGTCAGGCCGCGCTCGGAATGACCTACTTCAAGCTCTACGCTGACCTCACGGAAGCGGAGCTCGCCGCGGGTATCCGCGTTGCGCACCGGCACGGGCTCAAGGCGATCGCACACCTCAATACCGTGAGCTGGACGCGTGCTGCCGAGCTTGGCATCGACGGGCTGGAACACGCCCTGCCCACCAGTGCCGACCTGCTCGAGCCTGAGGCACGCGCCACATTTCTCCGCAGAAAGAACCGTCCTCGAAGTTCATGTATCGCTGGTTTGAACTGGCGGACTACGACGGCCCGCTGATCCGCCGGATGGTCGCGCTGCTGGCGGAGAAGAAGATCCAGGTCAACATGACGCTGGTCGTCAATCAGATCCTCGCCAACATCGACGACCTCGACCGCATGTTTCCCGCGCAGGAAAAGGCGGACACGCTACCCGAGGTTCTCGCCGTCTATCCGCCGCAGATAAAGGCCAGCGCCACGGGCTGGACGCCGGAGGATTTCAACCGCGCCCGTGCGGTGTTCCCGAAAGTGTTGGAGTTCGCACGGGTGCTGCACGACGCGGGCGTGCCGATGATGATCGGCACCGATGCCGGCGGCGGCGTACTTCTTCGGTCGCGAGATGCAGTTTCACCGTGAGGCCGGCATACCCGTATGGGAAGTGCTGCGACTGGCCACGTCGAAGGCGGCTGATACCATGGAAATGGGTGATCACATCGGTCGCATCGAGATCGGCTACGAAGCGGACCTGGTCATTCTGGACGCCGATCCGCTCGCCGATATCCGTGCCGTCGACAGGTACATGGCGTACTCAACAATGGCCAGTTTTTCCTATCCAAAAACCTGACCCAAGCTGACGGCTTTGGAGAGACCGCTCCTGCGACAGTGAGATCGCCGAGGGCGGATCTTCCACCTTGCCAGTCGAGCCGAAGTGCGACAGTTCGCAACACAATGCGGCGGCACGCGGTGCGAGGGTCGAGCATCCTAGCTGCGTTTAACGCGTATCAAGGCTTCGATCCAAGTGGTTTGGCTCAGAAGCGAACGACGACACGCTTGCCCGCATAAGTCACTTGCTTGGTGGCGCTTGCAGCTTCGATTCCACCCTGGCCCGTGGGTGTCACCAGATGCAATGTTCAGCTTTCGTTGATTCACCGATGCCAGGAAAGCTCCCCTGGCGCGGGCCAATAGTTAGCGTGCGCGCGTGGTCGTTCCACACCAAGTCATAAGTTGCCCGCTCGCCTTTCTCATAGGCGTAGGTTTCGTTATCGTCCTCGTAGACGGTGAACCGTGCATCCGCGCCCGGATAGATACGCACCTCATACGGCGCTTCGGGTGCTTGCGTCGCATATTGCACTTCTGGCCCCATCGGCACGATCGAACCGGCTCGGACATAGAGCGGCAGGATGCCGAGCGGCGCCTGCCGCGCCACCCACTCGCCGCCTGAGAACCGCTGGTTCGTCCAGAAATCGTACCAATCCGCGCCTTTGGGCAGGTAGGTCTCCACCGCCAGATTCAGCGCAGGTGCAGGGGCGCTCAGCGCCTGCCGTTCGTTCGGCCGCCGCCACGCAAAGCGCAGCACGCGATTGCCGTCCACCTGGTAGTACTCGATCGCGACCTTGACGACCTGACCCTTGCGGAACGTCTGTATCGCGCCTTTGTATCGGGCCGCACCCGCATTCCAGTCCTCCACCACCGTCTTGCCGTCCAATATCAGGCGATAGCCATCGTTGCCCTCGATCCCGATCTCGTACTCGCCGTCCTCGGGCGCCGTCAGTGTGCCCTGCCAGCGCGCCGAAAAGTGCGACAGGTTGGACAGCCCGCAGGCACTTCCGCCAGCGGCGGATCGGGCCAGGTGTGGTCCACCTTCGTGTCGACGAACTGGCTCTGGGGCGTCTCGAAGTTCTCGCCCTCGAAATATTGGCCAGCGAGGCCCGGATGACCGTCTGGCGTGCGCAGATATTCGCCCGGGATAGTCGCGGGAGGCGGCGGCAAAATGTGGTACATCGCACGCGTGACCGGATGCACGAGAAACGACGGGCCGAACATGAAGCTGTCGTCGATCGTGTCGGTCGCGCGATCGTCCGGGAAGTCCATCATCAGCGGCCGCATCAGCGTGTAGCTGTTCGACGTGCACCTGCCAGCTCAGCCCATAGATGTACGGCAGCAGGCGATAGCGCAGGCGCGTGCCGTTCGAGCAACGAGCCGTAGACCTGCGGGTCCATCGTCTTGAACAGGTACGGCTCGCGCTCGACGTTGGTGCCGTGAATGCGCATGATCGGGTTGAAGGCGGAGAACTGCAGCCACCGCGCATACAGCTCGCGCCACGCCGGATTCTTCTCGCCGCCGCGAAAGTCGGCGACGAAGAAGCCACCCGTGTCCTGTGTCCAATAAGGATTGCCCGTCACGGTCACGTTGACGCCGTCGGCAGACCTGCTGTTTCAGCGTCTTCCAGCTGGCGAAGATGTCGCCGCTCCATGAAGCGGCGGCCGTGCGCTGGGCGCCGGCCCAGGCCGAGCGGGTCAGCGTGAAGACTGCGCTTGTCGTTGCTGGCGCGCTGCCCCTCGTAGGTGCCCTGGGTCGTCAGAAGCGAGTAGGGGTTCAGATACCGCGTGAAGTCGCCGATGCGTTTGAACCGAGCGCTTTCGATATCACGGATGATTGTCCTGCGCGTTCCACATCGCGCTGCTGACCTCGACTTCCGTGCCGTCCATCCACAACGCATCGACGCCCTTGTCGAGCAGCCCCGACTTGATGTGCTTGAAGTAGATCGCGCGGCCCAGCGGGCTGTACGCGTCGTAGACGCGCGCCTGTCTTGGATATCCAATGCAGCGGCTCGAAGCGCAGCCCTTGCCGATCGAGCTCCCGGGCGAGCTGCGGTGTCGTTGCCGATCGATGGCCAGATCGAGACCATCAGCTTGAGGTCGACTGTCGTGGAGCTCCTGGCGAGCATGCCGGCGGGATCGGGATAAGCGCTCCGAATTCCAGATCATGCCGCTCCAGCTGCCGTCCTTGTCCGATCCCCAGTACTGCCAGTCCTGCACGATATAATCGAGCGGGAAGCCTTCCTTGCGGAACGTGCGCGCGACCTCGAGTAACCGATCCTGAGTCTTGGTAGCGCTCTTTGCTCATGAACAGGCCGAATGCCTGCCTTGGGATAGCATGGGCGCCTGCGCCAGTCAGCGCGCGATAGGCGCCGACCACCGCGTCGGCGTCTCGCCGGCGATGAAGTAGTAGTCGACGCCAGCGGGCGAGCTCTCGGCCCAGAGCGATGCACCCTCGGCATCGTCCTTGAACCGCATCTGGGAATAGGTGTCCCACATCACGCCATAGCGCCGTGAGGACATCAGGACCGGGATGACGATTCCGACGTTGGTCTGCACGAGCAGCAGCTCCTTGCCACGCCGGTTGCTCTTGTCCTCGCCGTTGAAACCGAAGCCATAGATCGCCTCGTCAGGCCGCAGCGTGAAGACGTTGCGCGCCTCCAGCGTCGGTGCGCCGGAGATCGAGACCTTCTTCAGCGTCTGAGGCGCGTCCGCCTTTTCCTCGGTGTAGAGCGTGTCCGCGGCATCGAAGAAACGCAGCGCGCCGGATGCCTTGCTAATCTCGATGCGCAGCTTCGCGCTATTGATCGTCAGCGTGCCGCCGGTCTCGTTGAGCGTGAACGGGATGAGCTGCGGCTTGCCGATCACGGCCGAGGCTCGGCGCGGTCCAGTAGTTCTCGCCCAGGTTGGCGTTTACCCGCACTGTCCCAGGCCCATAGAAAATCACGTCCTTGGTGATACCGCCCACGCGCATCTGCACTCCGCTTGTCAGGCGCGCATATGCGAACCCCTCGCCAGCTCGCAGCGAAACGGCCTGGAGGTGACCGTTGTTGTCGAGCCCGTTCGCTGCGGCATGGGGCAGACGCGACGGATCTGCGGTAGGCGGATATCTGAGCGGCGCACGAGCTCCCGACGTAGAACGAAAGCAGCGCGGTCTGCATAGCCGCCATCCGGCTGATCACCTTCATTGACCGCCGCCGTGGCTGCCTTCCACGGCTCTTGGCTCCCCGATGTTGATCAGCTCGGCAGCCGGGTCCACCGGCGTAGTCGACTCGAGCGCCGAAATCTTCTCGTTGGCGCAGCTGGCGCCCTGCTGCGGCTGCCGCTGCGCGCGTTCGGTGCGCTCGCCTCGCATCGGGCGCTGACTCACTCGGTGCTGGCGACCGTCGCTGTGGCGATCGCCGTGGGCCTCATGGTCGCGCCGCTCGCCCCTGAGTTTGCGCCTGTCGTCGCGGGCGGTGTCGGAGTCGGTTACGCGGCTCATGTGCTTGCCGATGCCTGCACGCCTGCGGGCGTTCGGCTCTGGTGGCCGGTATCGCGGCGACCGGTCTGGCTGCTGCCCAGGGGTGGCCGTATCAGGACCGGCAGCATGCGCGAGGTCCTGCTCGGCCTTACGGTCGTCTGTCTGACGGTTGCGCTCATGGTCGCCTGAGCTCACTCGTGGCGGCGGGTGGCGCTCACCTCACGCCACCGCGGACAGTTCGCATGAGCCCTCGCCGGTAGCGCGGCTGGCTTGGTCGAGACCATGGGCGGAGGAGCAAGCCGTCCCGCCTCCACGGCTCAGGGCGGCGAGTGCGCGCCGGCAGGTCGCACACCTGCGGGTGTGGCGCTTGATCTGCTGTCGCTCGAAACTGCTCGCGGTCCCGGTCGCCACGGCTCGTAGCGCGTCCCTGCGGTCGGCACACTCGGCTTCCGCAAGCGCAGGGGCAAGTCTGCTGTGTATCGCTACGAGCGCGCGAGCGTGCTTCCTTCGGTACGTCCGACCGGCGATCCCGAGTGACTCGCATACCTCGGCCGGGGACAGACCCCAGAGGTCTCGCAGGAGCACCATCCGCCAGGAGACCTCATCGATCGTCCGTGCCGCCTCGAACAGGTGGCGTGCGGCTTCAAGCCGCTCGATCTGCTCGATGGGGTCCGCGCCGCTAGTGCGCCGAAAGTCGCTCGGCGTGCACTCGTCGAAGGGGACGGTCGGGCGTCTGCGCCGCCGCCGGCATTCCTCGAGCCAGCAGTTGTGGATCGCCCAGCGCAGCGCATGTTCGAGATTGCGCACCGGCCTTCCGTTGCGCCTACCCTCGAGGAGCTTTCGCCAGGCCCCCTGGTAGGCGTCGTCGAACTCGGCCTCGGGCAGGCCGAGGAATCGCACGGCCCAGCGTGCGAGGCGACGCCGGAGGTCGTGCTCCTCTTGGGCACCGAGCTTGGACAGGGAGTCGCTGGGCTCGCTCGTGGCGGTCGCCCTGTCCTCTCGGGCGCGCTCTGCACCAACAGTGGTCACGGTCACGGTGGTCTCCTGCTAGAGGAATTCCGGAGGGGAACCCGGGGGCACCGGCGCGGGGAAGACCGGTGCCCGCCGGGCGGGGGGAACGGGCCACTCGGGCCCTGGTGGGGGAAGAGGCGTTACGTCGTCAAGCGGCGGGCGCGACGGGGCCGGCTCCCTAGAGGTGGGCGGGCCTAGTCGGGACGTCGGGCGCGGCAGCCCTCGGTCCGCGGGAGGAGTCGGACGACCTTGGTCGTGCCTGCGATGTCGCGACGGTGACCAAGGGGAGGGCGGCCGCGTCGAGACCTCGCTCTCCGAACCGCTGGGTTCCTTCGCGCGGTCGGCGTCCTGCCCGGTCGGGGCCTTGTGGTCGCGGTGGTTCTGCAGCGACGGGTCATGAGGCTCCGCCTGCAGGAGTGGCATCACGAGCGTCAAGACGACCACGACGCATGCGATCAGGCCACCCGCCACGCAGAGGAGCCGGCGCGGCGAACGGTCAGACAGCCCACGAAGTCCGGACCGGCTGTCGGTCGCGCGACCGCGGCTGTGCCGTCGGCGCTCTTCGGTCGACGGATCCTGGGGCGGCGCCGGCCGCGCGGTGAACAGATCCGCCAAGGGGGATCCGGGACCGGTGGTTGGGCTGTGCTGGCCGGGTGGCTCGAGCGGGTCGGACATCTGACCTACACACGTGCGTCCACTCGATCTGGGGCCCTGAGCGGTGGCCGTTGGCGGCGCCGCGCCGGCGCGCGAGCGCGTGGCTACTCGAGCTGCTCTGCGACAGCGAGCCCGAGCCGCTTGATGGCGACACGAGTGTCCCGACCCAGCGCATCCAGCTCGTAGGTACCGGTGTCCAGCATGGCCGCCAATTGGTCGTCGTGCGGGATCGCGACGCTGCGGTGCAGGCGCCGCTCCCGGAGGGTTCGCTCGAGCTGGCGCAGGTCGGCGGGGCCGCGGGCGTGGAACTTGTTAGCCGCCACGGTCGTGCGCTCATGCTCGAGGTGCTCGAGCGCGGCCAGCACGGCCGTGCTCGTTACCCACTCCGGCGTGGTGACCAGCACGACCTGGTCAGCACGCTGGACCGCGAAGCGGGCCAACGGACCAGCCACCCCAGTACCGAGATCGAGCAGCACCAACTCGTAAAACGTCGACAGCAACGCAAGGAGTTGGCCGTAGGCATCGGGCCCCAGCCCGGCCATGACGTCGGCATCAGTCGGGGCCGCCAGCAGATGCAGTCCACTCGGCAATGGAGACACGTAGCGGCGCACGTCAGCCGCCGTGTGTATCCCCTCGATGTCGGCAAGGAGGTCTGCGAGCGAGATCTCGCGCCGCGCCTCCTCCGGCGCCAACGCGGCCAGCGTGCCGAAGTCCGGGTTGGCGTCGACCGCGACGACGCGAAGCCTCAACCGATCGGCGATCAGGTTCCCCACGACGAACGCGCTGGTCGTCTTCCCCACTCCTCCCTTCGGGCTGACTCACGGCCACCACGTTCGCCCGGCTCACCTCCGGATTGGCGGCGATCAGCCGCTCGAGCTGTGCCTCCTCCCGCTCACCCTTCGAGACGAAGCAGCCCGCGCATACGACGCCGCCAGCGCGTCGATCGGCCACTCGCCGGCCGGCCGTCTACTACCGGGCCGGGATAGAACTCGCGACGACGAAGCTCGGCCTCGGCGCTCACCTCAACCGCAGCTCGATACCCGGGTGAATCAGGCTCGGGTCGCCGGTGGCGATCCGCTCCGTGTTGAGCTGCCAGAGCCGGTGCACCTCTTGGGCGATGCGTCCGTTGGAGACGTTCGGCCCGAGCACCCGCTTGGCGATCGACCACAGGCTGTCGCCGGGCTGCACGCGATACCGGTCGCCGTCGATCGGCGGCCGTGCCGGGGGCGCTGGCGCCTCGACCTCGGTCACACCCGCGGTGACGGGCGTCGCCGGAGCTTCAGCCTCCCACGTCACAACCTGAGCCGGGGCCTGTGGTGCGACCGGCGGGCTTTCGACGGCAGCCGGTTCCTTTTTCGATGCGCGCTTTCGCCGGTCTGACTGCTTGGGCTCGTCGGCACGCTCGTCGATACGCGGGACTGACGGCGCGGGAGCCGGCGCGGGTGCCTGCGCCTCGGGCGGCGGCGGAGGACTTGGGGTCGCCGCAGGCGTTTCAGGTTGCGCCGGAGGCGGCGAGACGGGGGCGGGAGGAGGTGACGGCTCAGGTTCGTCGGGTAGCACGAGCCGTGCGTCGGGATCGTCGATCGCCTCCGTCTCGACCGGCAACGCCCTCGCCTGTGTCGTCCTCTCCTCCGGCTTCCGGAGCGGCCACGGGTCCCACTTCGACCTCAAGAACGGTGTCCTCGCCGCCCGGGTCGAAACCGGGGTCGTAGAGGGTGTCGCCACCCACCGCCGGCGGTGCGACAGTGCCTTCCTGCTCCAGGTCGGATTCGGGCGGAATCGCGACTGCCGGACCAGCGCTGGATAGCGCCAGGACGCCCGCGGCTACAGCCGCAGTGGCCCGCCGCGACACGAGCTCGTCGCCGCCCAGGCTGCCCGCCAGCCGGTCATTGCAGCGAGGACATTCCGGGTGAAAGCGCAAGCGTCCATGCTCGCGCCCAGATGCGATCAGATGTGCGCTAAGTGACCCCAAGGCCCCTCCCCTCCTCTATTTGATTCCGTTGACCAGTACCGCTGTCTCCTTCTCAGTTCAGGGGGTCGGCTACGCAGCGGTAGGCCTTGGCGTCCGCCGCGGTGTCCGAAGCAATCCCGACAGAACCCACCTCGTCAGTGACGAAGAGCGCGTCGACGCGCCCTGGCTGACTCCCCGACGGATAGACGTGAGCCGTCAGCTCGCCCTGCGGTGCGATCTGAATCTGCTCGTGGGTCAGTGCCGCCAGCAGTTCGTTGTGGGTGGGGAGTCGGCGCGCCGGGGTCCGGGTCGAGTTCACAGATGCGCAGGCGAGAACCGCGTTGCCGTAGGCGGTGGCGGGGCGGGCCTGTATCTCGACGCAGACATCGGCGGCGGGCAGTGTGCCGTCAGGGCAGCGCAGCAGCAGCCGCTGGACGCTGCGGCCGCCGACGCGCGCCGCGTTGCGAGCCCGTCTGACCGTCCCCAGTCGCGATTCCTTGATCTGCCGACCCGTGAGGGTGTTGCGCTTGAGGTCCTTGCCGGTCAGCGAGCGGTCGCGGACGTCGCGACCCGTGATGGTCAGCGCCGCATACGAGCTACCGCCGAGCGCGACGAAAAGCGCCAGCGGTGGCAACCACATTGGCGTAAGTGAGGCGGGCTCGCAGGCGCTTGAGCATGGAATCTCCGTCCTTCGGGGTCACGGTTCCAACCCATGGGGTGCTGGCACGGCTCGGCCTGTCATGGGCAAGGTCCCTCGGCGCCGCGCACGGTCACCTTGCGAACGCGGCTTCGGCCGGTGGCGAAGGGGTATCCCGCTTCCGTCGGGATACGGGCGCGTAGCCGGTAGGTCGTGTGGCAGCGCACGTAGCGGAAGCGATAGCGCAGCGCCCACCGCCCCCGCGCATCGGTGCGAAGCGTCCGGAACGTGGTCCACTCGCCGCTCGGCTGCCTGACCTGAACCTCGACCAGCTTGCCGCCAACAGGGAGCGGGCCACTGCGCACCCGCCCTCGGAACATCGTGCTGCGTCCATTGGGCAGGCGCGCACGGGACGGCTGGAAGCTGCCGGCCGCAGGTACGACCAGGGTCACCTGCCGTTCCACAGGCAGGACCAAGGGGCTGCCGAGATACACGAATCGCAGGGTGCGACCGTGCGAGGCGAGCGCCCGGTAGCGGTATCGACCCTGAGCATCGGTCGCCAGCGTCGCCAGTAGCTGATCGCCGTTGGCCGTCGCCGTGATCACACGGACCTCTTGGCCCGCCAGCGGTTGGCCGTCGCTGTTGGTGAGGCGGCCGGAGATGCGGACGTGACGCCCGAACCGCACTCGCGCGGTCGACCGCAGAACCGTGACGCGACGCCGGACCGTTCGGCGCTTGCCGTTGCGCCGGACCTTGCGCCGCACGATCCTCTGCTTGGCGATGCCGGCCTCCATGGCGGACTGGACGCGGAGCGGAAGCGTGATGGCCTGCGTGGCGCTCGTGACGCCGACGTTGCCGGCGAGATCGGTGGCCTGGGCACGCAGGACGTAGCGCCCGGCGGGCAGCGCGGCGTCATCGATCCGCGCGACCAGCCGATCGCCGTCCAGCTGAGTCGCGACCGTCTGCCATGTTCCGGAGCCCTCCTGGCTGAGCTCGATCTGTCCACCGGCGACACCGGACACCTTCTCCGCGACAGCAACGGAGACCTTCGTGGGATCGTCGGCGGGCGAGGCCTCGAAGCCGAGCTGCGGGGGCTCGGGGTCGTAGCGCAGGTTGATCGGCGGCGAGGCATTGGCGGCCTCGCTATTGCCGGCGGAGTCGGCTCGCCACATTCGGAGCTCCCAGGCCCCCGGTCCCGGCACGGCCAGATCGGACAGGCGAGCGATCCCCTCACCCTGCTGGGTGCCGGTCGTGCACTGGTCACCGGCTGGACGGCAGAGCCTCCAGTGAGAGGCGACGACAGGCGCTCGGTCCCCTTCGACCGGGTTCTGCCACGTGGCGTCGAAATCGTTCGCCGATCGCCAGTTCTCCCCGCCCTCCAGGCTGACCGGCACAGCGCCGGGCGGCGTGTTGTCCACCCGGACCGTCACCGGCGCGGAGGCGGTCGAGTTGTCCGCCGTGTCGACGGCAAGGACCTGAAGCGAGTGACTGCCCTCGCTCATGCGGAGGGTGTCGACTTGGATCTGGCCGATGCCGTTGGGGCACGGGACGCGGCTCGTGTAGTCGCAGGCCCGCGCGTGCTGTCCCTGACTTACGCCGCCGGCGAGGGCTTGAGCGAGCTTCACGCCGACGTTGTCGTTGGCGTCGTACGTGATCAGGTGGGTCCCGCGCACCCACGCTCCCTGACTGAACGCGTTGTCCTGCACGATGCCCACGGCCGGGCCAGAGATGTCGACCACCGTCGCTTGAGCTTGGAAGGTGCGGATCTGATTGATCCCTCGCGCCGAGCAGAAGCGCTTCTGGCTGCCACCAACGCAAATGGCGCGCTGGACGATTCGGGTGGCACCGGAGACGTCGTAGTTGCGCGGCCGGGGCAACCCGGATGCCTGCGCGCGCCCACGCCGTGGGCACTTGCGGTTCGCGCGCACGTTGCGGATGGAGACCGGAGGTCCGTCGGGCCGGTCGGCATAGAGCTGGAGTGCGTAGCGGCAGTCGCGCCGGATGATCTTTCCGGACCACCGGAACCGGACGAAGCGCGTGCCCGGCGGCGCATCCATCACGAACAGGGATTGGGCGCCGCGCTCGACCCGTCCCCCGCGCACCACGTTGCCCGTCAGGAGGCCGCGGAGCCCGGGACCAACCGGGTTGCAGGCGCGCTTCCACTTCATCCCTCTGGTCGCGAAGGTGTCGAACGCCTGGCTCGAGAATCCGAGCCGGTCGGCTTGGCACGCGTTGATCGGGAATTCACCCGCCGATGCCGGCGCTGCCGAACCGAACGACGAGAGGCCGAGCAGGCCGGTGGCGATGGCGAGCGAGGTGCGGAATCTAGGCATGCGAGCTCTCCTGGCGTCGGTCATGGGCCGTAGAGATCGGAGCCGCCGGCCGGAGCCGGAGCCGGCTCGACGGGCTGGGGTGAGGAAGGCTGGGCGGTCGGCAGGCTCGCCTGGGCGGGTGCGCTCGCAGGCTCGCCGAACTGCACTGGCGGCGGTGTCGGCTCGGGCGGTGGCGGGGGTGGTGGTGGCGGCGGGGCCGGCTCGGGCTGCTCAACCGGCTCCGGCGCCGGCGGCCGGCTGCTCGGCCGGTGGTGGCGGCGGCTCCGACGTCAGGGGCGGCGCAGGCGGCTGCTGCAGCTGATCCTCCGGCTGCGACTCTGACTCGGGTGGCGGCTCAGGAGGCTGGGCCGGCTGCTCCTGGACGATGCCGGCAAGCTCACCGATCGGATCCAGGCTGTTCTCGACGCAGTACGTCGCTCCGCCCACGATCCCGAGGCAGGTAGCGACCGCCGCGGTGGCGGCGCCCGGTCGCACACCAGCCAGCGGAGTCGGGTCGACCGCGCGGTAGTAGGTCGCGGCTACGTGATTCTTGAGCTGCATTCCGCCGTCGGCCGCTTGCTGCCTTAGCTGGCCGAGCACGTCGATTGCCTGCTCCAGCCCACGCTCGACCGCGCCCGGGCTCGCCTGCTCGACGGCCGGCACGGGCATCAGCACGGCGACCTTCTCGCGCCAGGTCTCGAGCTCACGAAAGAACTGCCCGCAGCGCTCGCAGTGAGCGAGATGGAGCTGCGCCTTGGCGGCGATGGCCTTACCGCCCAGGCCGAACGCGTACCGGACCGTCAGGCTCTCCCCATCCGAGCATCCGTGCCCGGCTCGAACGATCACTTCCTCGCGAGCCACGCGAAACACCCGCTTGAGGTCCTTCTTCACCGCGTTCTCACTCACCGCGACCCGCCGGGCGATCTCCTTCCGCTCGTTGCCCTTCGCATACAGGGAGATGACGCGTCGCTGTCGGTCGCTGAGCTGCCTCAGCACGGTGAGATGGACGTCTTTGACTTCCTCCCGCTCCTGTCGCCGGCCCAGCACGCCCAGCGGCTCCTCGCGCGCATCCTCGACCTCGAGGAACGATCCGCTGGTGGTGTCGGCCACGAGCTCGAGTCGACCCCGGCGCTCGCGGTCGATCAGCCAGTTGACCATCGCGCGGCGCAGCCAGCCGTAGACCTCCCTGTCGCGCTCCCAGCGACAGCGGGTGAGCCCCCGCGCGTAGGCCTCGTGGAACGCCTCCTCGATCTCGTCAAACGGGCGCTGACCAAACTTGCGGGCCACCTCGCCGACAAGCTGCCGCCGCAACGGCCCGGCAGCGACCCGATCCAGGGCTTCCCGGGGCGTCGACGCGGTGCTCTCTGTGACGACCGTTTCCCCCACTACCTCTACAAACGGAGTGGGGACAGATTTGGGCCCCCCTCTGCCGTGTGCGGGCAGTTCGATGCTGTCGGGCGATGGTGTTGCGGTAGAGCGGTCGGTGACCGTCGCGGTGCGCGACGCGAGTGGTACGAACGTGGGTCGCGCTAGGCGCCCCACCGCCTCCTCCGCATTGGCCGAAGTCCTGCGCGCACCGCCCCAACCTCCGGGTGAGCCTTCCGCTTAGGGCGGCAAGACTAGCCCTTTGGGTGAGGGACCGCAAGGTCCCTTGAATGGCGAGAGGTGGCTGAGTGAACGCTGGCGGTGACGAACGGGATCTGAGTTGGGCGTCCAGCTGAGGCAGGCCAAGGTCGCTTGCGAGCCGGCCGCTACACGACGAGAGCCGGCGAGCTGCCGGCTCTCCACACTGCTCGGGTTTGCTGGCTTACCGGCTACTCGAGCAGCTCGTCCTCCATCGCCAGCTCGTCGGCGCTCCGAGGCCAGTCCTCCAGTGGGATGGACGCCAACCCGACGCGCTCGCGCTGGGCCTCGCGCACTCCGCAATCCGAGCAGATGTAGATCCGGGTGCCGTCGTTGCGCGTCATGCGGCTGAGCGACTGGCCGGGGCCTTCCTCGCCGGGGCGCACGTAGTTCCGTTCGCAGCGCGGGCAGAGCACCTCGCTGCCGCTCATGCTGCCACCCTCAAGGCCACGGCATAGGTCCGGTCCCGGTCGAGCGAGTGGCGCGCCGGGTCGTAGTAGCGCTTGGTGCGCGGGTCAACGTGGCCGCCCGCACCTCTGGGACATGGGCCATCGGCGCGTGGCGGTGATCATCGGCGGGCGCCGGCGGCCGGCCGACGAGCGCCGCCGGGCTGTGGAGGACGTGTTCGCCGCCGAGGGCCAGCTAGCGAGTTTCGCCGGGCCCTTCACGATCGCGCACGGCACGAACGCGACCAACGAGGCGTAGGGGGGCCGGACCCCAAACGCGATTATCGCCGCTGCGAACCTGTGCATCCACGGCGCGCCTTCGCACTCTGCGCGACCGTGGCCTCGTGCTTGGGAGCGACATCTCTGCTCCGGCCCGCCGCCCATTCCGGGGCTCCACCTCGCGGTGCTGGTCCCCACAAGCGGAAAGGGATTCCGCAAGTGGTACGGAGCCCGATCTAGAGGAGCCTTGCAAAGATGCCGCGCGGTGGACTCGTTCCTGGATCGCATCCAGTCTTACTCAGGCGAACGCGTGCTAGTGACAGGAGGCGCGTCCTTCATCGGCAGCCATCTCGTCGAGTTCCTCGTTGCGAGGGGTGCCGAGGTAGTTGTCGCCGACGACCTCTCAAGCGGTTCGCGCCGCCACCTCGACAAGGTCGTCAGTGAGATTGAGATCATCGAGGGCGACCTTCGCGAACCGCAGGTCGCGCGACTCGCCGCTCGAGGCGTCGAGACGGTCTTTCACCTCGCGGCAATGCACGGTGGCCGCGGCTACATCGACACCCACCCTGTCGAGTGCACGAGCAACATGGTCCTCGACCATGTCGTCTTCAGCGCCTGTGTCGCCGCCGAGGTCCGCCGCGTCGTGCACGCGAGCTCGGCCTGCGTCTATCCGACCGTTTTGCAGGACGACGACAGCAACCGTCTTCTGCTCAAGCGAGGCAGACGCGAACTTCGACGAGCCCGGCAAGGCATTCGCGGACGGCGAGTACGGCTGGGCGAAGCTGATGGGCGAACTTCAGCTGCGCGCTTTCCACAAACAGCACGAAATCGACGCGGTGGCGGCTCGCATCTTCACCGCCTACGGCGAGCGTGAGAACGAGTCGCACGCAGTCATCGCGCTCATCGCCAAGGCGGCCGCACGGCTCGACCCGTACCCGGTCTGGGGCGACGGCCGGCAGACGCGGAACTTCACTTACGTGCGTGACACCGTTCTTGGGCTCGCGCTCGCCGGACGCCTCTGCGGCTTCCAGACTCTCAACATCGGCTCATCGCAGCACCATACGATTCTTGAGCTGCTCGACGTAATCTTCGACCACATCGCTTGGCGGCCCGACCGGTTGAGCCTCGAAGTCGACAAACCCGTCGGCGTGCGTAGCCGCGCGGCAGACAACGCGCGCATCCGGGAGTTGACCGGCTGGGAGCCGGCAACGTCGCTACACGAGGGCGTGACGCGGACGATCGACTGGTATGTCCAGACCACGTCGCCGCAGCGTCTCCGCGACCTCGACGCCCTACTCATGGCACGTTAGATCAAGATCGCAACGCCGCTGTAGCTCTGCGTTGGCTGCGCGTACCGCCTCACGGATGGCGGGCAGGCTGGGCTCGTACAGCTCCTCGATCAGCGCTTTGTTTGCTCGTTCGTTGCGTTCACGGGCCTCGTTGCCCCACAGCGACGTTCCGCCGGGGAAGATGTAGCCTTGGGCGCCCGTCTCGAGCTTGACTGGGATGTCCGTCAGCGCGACCTGGTATCCCTCCCGCCACGCTCGGTAGCAGAACTCCGCCTCGAAGGTGATGCCTGGTTCGCCCGGCGGCGAGAAGCGCAAGTCGAAGCCGCCGAGTTCGTCGAAGATGCCCTTGCGTAGGAGATACGGTCCGATGTTGACGTTCTCTACGAAGACCAGGGGGCGGTTGGTGGGCACATCAGCGAACGGGATGGTCCCAGTTCCTGGCGGCACCCACGGCGCGTTGTACTCCACCTCGAACCAGTCGTCGAAGCCGCACCAGCCACCAAGCACCGCCAACCGGGGGTACGCGGCAAACAGTTCGGACGCTTCGGCCAGCCATTGCCCGTCCCGCGGAGGCTGATCGTCGTCCTGCATGAGACACACGATCTCACTGCGCGAGTAGGCGATCGCGCGCGCGTAGGACCGAATCTCGTGAATGTCGTTCGAGTGCAACAGGAAGTCGTTGGGCCCAACTAGGCGACGCCTCCACTCGTCGTGTGACCCGTCGATCGACCCGTCCTCGCACACGATGAGCTCCTCGGCGCACGTGGCCCGAAGCCGAGGCTCCAGGACCGCGATGTTGCGCACCTGATTGAACGACTGCACGACGATCGCGACGCTGGGGTGGTCGATATAAGTCGAGGCTGCGGCTTCGCGCTCGGCCTTGCGCGCCTTAACGCGTTCAACCGTTCGGCGTCGCGGCCGTAGCATCACCGCCCAACGCACACGTCGGGCCAGCGCCCGTGAGCCGTCGAGCGCCATCGCGAAGCCGCCTGGACACCGATCGGCCCTGCGTTACGCACGCGCGCGCGTGTTGGTGTGCGGCATGGCCGGATCGCGAAGGAGGACCGTCGTCGCGAGACTCGCACCATTGTGAACCAAGTGACTGCAGCGCCCGAGCAGCAGGTATTCCACAACCGCATCTTCGCCATTCTGCGCAGCCGTCTCAGGATCGGCCGTCACGTATGCGGGCATGATGCAGCCGGTTGGCCCGCTGCCGACAGCGTTGCCATTCACGTGCCGGATGGCCTCGAAAGCGAGGACGCGGCCCCCGAACGTTTCGGCTATGCGGTCTAGTGATGCCTGGGCGTCGGTCGCGACGAAGATCTTTGCCTCGGGCCGGTCCTCCAACAGCCGACCGAGCGCGCTCTCAAACCGTCCGAGGTCCAGTGAGCCCTGCCGGTATGGGCGGGTCTCTTGCGCCGACACCGCATCTGTACCCCGAACGTGAACGCCGACGACTTCGCCGCCACGCATATGCGCCTCGAAGAACGCTTCGACCTTAGCGGTGATATATGCCCGCGGACGGACGAAGCTCCTGATGATCTCGCTCGTCCACTCGCGCAGGTTCCGCCGGGGTTTCCCGTCGTATAGGGGACGGCCGGCGCAATCCCGCGCAGATTGGGGTGGTCGCCGAAATGGGTCGAAACGAACGCATCGTCGGCGGCAAAGAAACCCAGATCGTTCTGATCTGGGTATGCCGCTTCGATCTTCGCAGTCACGGACTCCGGCACAGCACGACTCGGCACCTCGGAAATGACGGGCTCGAAGTAGTACTCCCACACTGAGTCGCCCTCCTCGGTGACCGCTCGGCGTCCAGTAGGCCGTTCGGTCTCGGAAGTCGACCACGGGAAGGCGTCGCTCCGCCAGCGCCCAGGCAACGTTGGCCACAACCTGCTGAATGAGCGAGAAGAGGCCTACGTCACGCTCACGGATGACGTGCAGCACCCGGGGTGTTCGTGCAAGCGCGGAGGCGAGCGCGATGTCTAGCCGACCACCAGTCGAGGTCGTCTTCGGCTCAGCGCCAAGGATCGGCGCATGATGCTCGGTAGTCATCAGGTCGGAAGAATGCCACCCAGTGCGGCCCCCCTTGACGACAGTGAGCCTGCCGGCGAGGGTTCCATGCTCGGCCGCGCGGACTTCTCGGCCACGGCGACATGCCATCGAGGCCGCGCGACCCCGACCCACGCGCGTGCGCGTCAGCCGTCAAGCAGCGCCGCCGAGGATGGCGGCGGGGTTAGGGACCCCCGCAGAGCGGCCTCGAGGAGGCCTAAGGAGCAACCCGACGGCGGCAGCATTCTGCTCGAGTTGGACGGGGGTTTCGCATCAGCCTTGAAGCTGGCGTATACCCACTCGACCTCGTCGGCGGTTGTGACCCGTGCACCGTGGAACATGCGGGCATGAGTTCTCCCCAGCAAGGCGTTATCCAAGCGGCGACTCTCGGTCGACCGGTTGCCTCGGAGGATCGCCGGTCGCATGTCTGGCGCGCTGCCGAGGACGCACCACCAATGCGGGGGAGTGAAACCGGCCTACTTGAGCTCAGCCATCAAGGGCGGGGGCGTTGCCGCTAAGTCCCGAGGATGTCGAGGCGATCGCCGCGGCTGCGGCGCCGGCTGTTGCGCGAGCAGTCGCTGATCGTGTGCTCGAGCTGATCGACGAGCAGCGGACCGGCCGACTCGTGAACGCGACCGAACTCGCACAGGCATTGGGCGTTGACCGCGAGTGGATCTACGAGCACAGCGATCAGCTCGGCGCGATCAGGCTTGGCGACGGGCCGCGGCCGCGGCTTCGGTTCGATGTCAGGCGTGCGTTGGAGGCCTTCAGGGAGCTTTCGGCTGAGCGGCGGGCCGTGCCGCTGCGCGACCGTTCGCAGGTGCCGGTCCCACGACGGCGACGCTCACGGGATGGGCGCCGCTGACCGGGCGAGTACCCCACATCCAACGGCAGTCGGGGCAGGGTATTCTCGCCCGGTACAACGGCAGTCAGCCGGTCGACGATTGCGCCGTCGCCGGCCCTGCACCGAACAATTGGAGGTCGTTCGATGCAAGCTCCTCAGGAGCAGGGATCCGTGCGCTGCTCGGGTCATGTCGGAGACCGTCGCTCCCGCGACGGCGAGCTCGTCTTCACGCTCCGCCTGCGGATCGACGGGCGTCAACATCGGGTGACCTTGGGCACCGCCCGAGGAGGGTTGGACCCGACAAGCAGCCGAGGAGAAGCTCCGCGACACGCTCGGGGCGCTGCGCGCGGGGGTCGCGCTCGAGGTGCTGTTCCCTTCGCCTGAGCCTGATGCCAGCACGGGTGGCGAAGAGCCGACGCTCGGCGAGGTAATGGACGACTACCTCGCCGACCGACGTGGCGCTGTGTCGCGGCGGACGCTCGACGCCGATCAGCTGGGCGATCGCTCACCTGCGGCCCTTCTGGGCCGAGCGCACACCGTCTGAGGTGAGCCCGCAGCTGGTTGATCAGTTCCGGCGGAAGACGGTCGCCGAGGCGGACGGTTTGCGTGACTGCATCTCGGCCGGCGACCGTCCTCTTGAGGAGCGCGCTACCGTCGGCGCAACGATGGCGTCGTTGTCCACCGCGACAGCCACGCAAGCCGCTCAGCCCTCGGTCGATCAACACCCTGATCCAGACATTGGCGACGTTCCTTGACGTCGCGATGGAGCGCGCCGACGTGCATCTCGCCGTCAACGCCGCGCGTGGGCGCCGACGCAAGATCAAGATCGTCCAGCCGAAGCTGCGGTCGTTCCTCGAAGTCGACCAGGTGTGGGCCTGCTCGACGCCGCCGCCGTTCGAGAGCGTCGCATCACCGTCTATCACCCAACGTCTACCCCGGACGGGTGATCCTCTCGCTGCTGACGCTCGGTGGCGTGCGCATATCGGAGCTGTGCTTCTCGAGCGTGGACTCGTCAACCTCGGCGTCGATGTGATCCAGACGAGTCGATCGAAGACCGCGGCGGGCTATCGAGAGATCGACATCATCTTCGCCGCTCTCCACCAGGACGTGGCGGACCATCTGACTCGGCCGACTGAGCTTCGGCGGCGCACGTGATCCGTTCGTCGCCTCGGCAACTGGCAACCGCTGATCGCCAGCAACATCCGTCAGCGCGTGCTCGCCAAGGTGGTCGCTGAGGCGAACGAGCTCCTGCGCGAGCGGAGGCGTTCCGGAGATCCTCGAATGCACCCCGCACACGCTTCGTCGTACGTACATCAGCCTGCTGCTGGCGGCGGGATGCGACCCGGCCTACGTGCAGCAGCAGGTCGGCCACACCGATCCGATGCTGACGCTGCGGATCTACCAGCAGCTGCTCAAGCGCAAGCGCCGGGAGGAGTACCGCGACCGGGTCAACGAGCTGCTCGGCACGTCGCCGACGGCGCTGTCGAGGCTGCCCGGAATCGGCGCATGGAGCCGCGGTTGGACCCAAATCTGGCCCAACTCGCTGCTGGAGGCGGCCTGAGGGGTTGTGAGGGCCTCGCTCCATCGGTGAGTGTCACCGCGAAAGACCTGCAAATACGGCCCTTCCGGCGGAGGGTGAGCGACGGGACTCGAACCCGCGACCGCCTGGACCACAACCAGGAGCTCTACCTACTGAGCTACGCCCACCGCGAGGCTTTCGGAATGTAGCAGCGGGTGGGGCCGCCGGAGCGGGCGTCAGCGGCGCAGGGTGAGGGTGCGGCTGACCGTCCGGCGGGGATTGGGCGCGGTGCCCGCGACTGTCTCGAGCAGCGCTCGCACGCGGCGCGCCTTGCTTATCGCCTTCCTCGCTCCGCGGCGCACCTTCAGCGTCATGCGGGCGGGCTTGCCGGGCTTCGCGGTCGTCCGGCCGGCGGCCACCTGCATCCGCTTCGAGCCGCGCGGCTTCAGCCCGATTCGACGCGCGTCCTTCGCCGAGAGGGTCAGCTTGCTCGCTCAGCGCGCACTGCTCCGAGCACACCGCCCAGCGGCGCAGCCCGCGCGACACGATCCGCCGAAGCCCGGCCGAGCGCCGCAGCGAGACCGTCCGGCTGAGCGTCAGCGTCCTCGAGCCATCGGTGAGCTTCAGGCGCAGCGACACGTTTGCCGTGTCCCTCCGGCGGAGCGCGGCGCGGGCACGCTTGTTGAGGCGCACGGCCGCCTTCGCGGTGCCCGCCTTGGACAGCTGCTTGCTCCCCTTGCCCAGCACCGTCGACTTCGCCCCCAGCCCGAGACTCCGCGCGGCCCTCGACGAGGCGGTCAGCCGCGCGTCGATCCGGCACGCCGACGCGCACCCGGCCACTGCCGTCAGCCGGCCCGCGAGGGCGTCGGCGATGCGCTCCTCGGCAGGCGCAAGCACGAAGGACGGAGCCTGATCGTCGTCGTCCGCCGGCGGGTCCGGGGTGTCCACTCGGAAGGTCGACGCCGCGCTCGAGCCCACGTTGCCCGACGCGTCCGACTGCTGGGCCTGCACGGAGTAGGTCCCCTCGGCGAGCACGCCTGCCGTCGTCGACCAGGTGCCACCCGACGCGGACGTGCCCAGCTCCTGGACCAGCCCGCCGGCGGCGTTCCGGATGCGCACGGTCACCCCGGGCTGGTCGCCCGGGGCCGTGCCGGCTCCACCGGAGATCTGTGGCGTGCTGTCGGTGGTGGTGGACCCGTTTGCGGGGCTCGAGAGCGTGACGGCCGGAGCGTCGCCGTCTGTGATGCTGAACGAGTTGACGTCCACGCCCTCGTTGCCCGCGTTGTCCACCTGCGCGGCGCGAACGCTGTACGAGCCGTACGGCAGCTGGGGCGCCTCTGTGCTCCAGGCACCACTCGACGGGTCGCGCGGCACGTTCGAGACGCTGTGCACGAGCGTTCCGCCTCCGTCCCGGATCTGAACGTCGACCGTGCCCGCGTCACCCGGCACCAGACCCGCCGTACCGGCGATGGCCGGCGTGGTGTCGGTGGTAGCCGACCCGTCGGCGGGGGAGTCGATCGAGACGACCGGATCCACGAAGTCGCCCACGAGCGTGAACTCCGCCGCGTCGTTGCCCGAATGGCCCGCCTCGTCGACCTGCTCAACATCGACGCTGTACTCACCGTCGGCCAGTTGCGCGGCGGTGGCGGACCAGCTCGACCCGTTCGCTGTCGGGTTGAGCGTCTGGACGACGGGATCGCCGGGCGCGTCGACGTCGCGGATCTCCACCGTCACCTGCGGCAGGTCGCCGAACGCCGTGCCGGCCGTGCCGCTGAGGGTCGGCGTCGGGTCGGTGACGGTCGTCATCGTCATGGGTTGGTCGATGTCGACCGCGGGCCCGACGGTGTCGACCGCCCAGGTGAGGGTCGCCGGCGAGGGATCCTTCTCCCCCGCGGCGCTGACGGCTCGCACCTCGAAGGTGTGCTGCCCGTCGGGGAGGTCCTCGTAGGTCTGGCTCCCCGGATCCCCCTCGCAGGGCGCGAAGGACTCCTGGTCGAGGCGGCACTCGAACGGCGGGCTGCCGGGCGCCTCGGTGGCCGTGAACTCGAACGAGGCGTCCGGGTCCTCGACGAACTCGTCGGCGGGCGGGCCGGCGGTGATCGTCGTCTGCGGGTTGCGCGCGCAGACAGCGGTTCGCGTGGTCGTGCCCCAACTGTCGAGCGTCCCGGCGTCGCCCTCGAACAGGTCGCGGACGCGCAGCGTCCAGGTCCCCTGCCGGTTCATCCCGTCGAAACGCGAGAGCTCGTCGTTCTGGGGCCTGAAGCTGCCGGTATAGGGCGCCGTGCCGGACGAGATGTTCTGCGCCGCCTCGTCGTCGAACACGGTGTCGGTGAAGTTCTTGCCGCTGTTGTCGGGACCGCCGGGGTGCTCGGCGAGCTTCACCGTCGTGGTCGTGGGGCCGTCCGTGTGGCTCAGCTCGATCTTGAGGTCCCCGACCCAGCCGTGCGTGATGCGCGGGATCCTGACGTCGACGTCCTTGATCACGCCCGCGCGTGCCGATGCGTCAGCGTGGAGGTCGTGCCTGCGCTGCTGTCGTCCGGGATGGCCTGCGGAACGTTCGTCGAGTTGTGCGTCGCGGGATCGCTCGGCGTGCCGGTCGGCAGCACGACCGGGACCTGCTGCGTCCCCTGGTCGGTGGCGAGCGTCAGCGTGGCGCTCACGTCCGCCCCGCACGTGGCGGCTGCAGAGAGCGCGCCCGCATACTGGTCCTCGTTGGCGGAGCTCGTGTTGGGCGCGGTATCCGGATAGTCGCTCGCCGGCTGGCCAAAGCTCACCGAGGCCGGGCCGCTCATCGTGCCGTCGATGTTCGTGGCAGTCCCGTCGCCGCCGTTGCGGATGCGCTGGTCGAGGCCGAACTGCTCGTCCGGTTCCAGCGAGCCGTCGTCGTCCCCGCCCGGGAAGGCGTCACTCAGCTCGGGCGCCTCGCCGGAGAGCACCGGGGTGGGCATGAGCTCGTCCGCGTTCGAGACCACGAGGGCGAAGTCCTGGTCCAGGGTGGTGCCGACCCCGGGCACGCCGTTCCCGGCGATCGTCGTCCCCTGCACGGTCACGCCGAGGCGCGTGACCGCCCCGGCCGGGAGGTACACGCTCTCCACGTTGTTGCGGGGATCCGCGGTGCCGCCGGTGCGGGAGAAGGCGCCGTTGAAGACGTTGCCCTTGTACGTGCGGCCGCCTGCGTCGACCACCAGGTCCAGGTTGTTCACGACCGGATTGCCCGAGGTGGGGCCCGGAGGGTCGGTCCAGGCGACCGTCACCTTCACGGGCTTGAGCGGATCGGGCACCGAGTAGGAGCGCCACCACGAGTCGCCGGAGCCGATCAGGAGGTCGGCCGGCGCCTGGTCGCGGTACTCGCGCGCGGTGGAGTCGAAGGCAGTGCCCAGGTTGACCCTGCCCCAGCCCTGGTCCATGTTGGGGCCCGCTGGGATCGTGCTGCCCTTGCCGTCATCGCCGCTCGCCAGGTCAGTGGCAGTGTTCGCGAGCATCGCCTTGGTCAGCGCCGGCGAGGGATCGGCGGTGTTGCCCGTCTGGGTGCGCCGGTACCAGTGGCGGACGAGCGCGGCGGCGCCGGAGACCTGCGGCGCCGCCTGCGAGCTACCCGAGACGACCGAGTACCAAGAGGTGCCGTCCAGGAACTTGTTGCAGACGCCGTGAGCGTCGGTGTACCCGCCGTGCTGGGGCGCCGCGCCCGTGATGTGCGTGCCGGGCGCGACCAGGTCCGGCTTCAGGCGCCCGTCGTCGGTTGGCCCGCGGCTGGAGAAGTCGATGATGTCCCGCGCGCTGTTGGCCTCGCCGTTCGTGACGCCGCAGCCGTCGGTGCCGCTCGCCCGGACGCCCTCTGAGGCCCCGACGGTGATCACATTCTTGGCCGCCCCCTCCATGGAGATGGTGCCGTAGCCCTCGTTGAAGCTGCCCGGGCTGTTGTCATCACCGTGGTTGCCGGCGGCGAAGACCTCGACCATCTGCTGGTTGCCCGCCTCCGGCCGCGCGTCGCGGACAAGTGCGTCATAAGCAGCGGAACGGGCACCGTAGTCGCCCCAGTTGGCCGTGTTGCCCGTGCCCCATGAGTTGTTCGAGATTCGCGCGCCCGCCGCATAGGCGTTGGCGGTCAGGGTGGTTGCGTTGAAGCTGCTCGAGAAGTTGCCGCTGCAGTCGAAGATCTTCGAGGCGCCCAGCTGCGCGAACGGCGCCACCCCGAGACCGTGATTGAAGTTCTGGGCGTCCTGGTACTCGGGCGAGCTCGTGGTGACGTTGTAGCCGGTGGCGATCGAGGCGACGTTCGTGCCGTGGCCGCCGCAGTCGCGGGCGTCGGGATCGTTCGTGTAGTCGGCCATGTACGACACTCGCGTGGCGCCGGCTGCCCTGCGTCCGGAAGTCGGGGTGAGCGGTGGCGAATTGCGCCGTTGTCGAGACCCTCGTCTGTCACGTCGATGGCGAAGTCGAACGTGGTCTCCGTGGGGATGCGGTTGGGGTCGACGACCCAATCGAGGTAGGTGTCGCCGACGGGCTGGAAGGAGCCGTTCAGGTTTCCCGCCATGATCTGCGCGGCGCGCTCGTCGAAGAGCTCCGGCTCGCCCGACGCCTCGATCGCGACCACCCCTGGGTCCCTCGCGAGCTCGATCGGCCTCGGCCGACGACAGCACCCGGTACTCGGTGCGCAGAGCCCCCACCGTCACGGGCGCCGCGGCCGCCGGGCCGGCAAACGCCGCCGCCTCATCCCGCGCTTGCTCGCCGGGCGCGCCGGTCACAGTGGTGACCGCGAACACCCCGGAGCTGCTCGAACGCTCCTCCAGCTTGTCGGCGGCGGTGACCACGCTCACGGCCCTCACGGCAGGATGGCCGCCCTGCAGCGCCGCCAGCCGGTCCACCGCGGTTCCGCTGGCGTGCACGACATACGCGTTGTCGGCCTGGTAGGTGACGATCCGGGCGCCCGTCTCGCGCAGGCGGTCCAGCCACGCCTCCTTCGGCGGGCCCACGAACTGGACCAGCGCCAGCGTCTCCTGCCGGTCGGGACCCTCCTTCGCGGCGAGGGAGGAGCGGTCGGTGGTCGGGTCGATCTCGCCGGCGGCGGTCTCGACGGTGCGCATGTCCGTCGCGGCGCTCGGCGCCGGCGCTTCGCAGCCGCTCGTCGTCGCTGCCCTGGGCCTCGACCAGGGAGAAGGACTCGTAGCGTGCGATCACACGGGCATCGGTGCGATCGAGCGCCGCCGTGCCCTCGGCGTCGGAGGGCACCAGCAGGAGGTGTGGGCGATCGTCAGGACGTGGCGACTGGGCGGTCGCCAGGACGCCAAAAGCCATGCCGGCCAGAAGGCCGGCGGCGATGGCCAAAGAAACGATGCGCGAGACGACTATGCGAGGCCTTTCACGCAGGGGAACGCGAGTTCAAGGGTAGAGCGGATTCCGCGTCACAACAGTGCTTTGCGGCACACGAGTAGAACATCTGTCCATAGCGTCGGCATTCCAGCGTGGAGCTTGAATCCCGGCGGCCGCGCCGAAGTTGCGTAGGCGCGGGCTGGGAGGTGCTCGGCGCGGCTAGCGGACGTGGACCGGCTCGGCCGGCACGGTCTGCTCGGCGACGGCCTCGACCGTCTCCCCCGGCTCGCCCTCCTCGCGGGCGCAGACCACGCTGAACGCCCCGGTCTCGAGCGCCGGATTGCCCCGGATCGGAAGCCCGCGAATCGAGTCCCAGCCGAGCCGCTCGACCTCGAACGGATTCAACTCGATCGCGACGGCGGGCCACTCGCATGCGGCGTTGTGTGCGTCTATGGCCTTGGAGATCGCTTCGAGGTTCTTGGCTTCGGAGCTGCTCATCGCTGTGCGGGGGTGCCGAGGATCCGGCTGTAGTGCTCGATGGTACGCCGTCAGCCCCTCGCGGACGTCGATCTCGGGCTCCCAGCCGAGCAGCTGCTTCGCCCGCGTGATGTCCGGCTGGCGCACCTGGGGGTCGTCGACCGGGAGCGCCTCGAAGACGATCTCGGAGCGCGACTCGGTCAGCTCGATGATCACCTTCGCCAGGTCGAGCAGGCTCATCTCGTTCGGGTTGCCGAGGTTGACGGGCTCGTGCACGTCCGACTCGGCGAGCAGGACGAGCCCGCGGATCAGGTCGTCGACGTAACAGAAGCTGCGCGTCTGGCTGCCGTCGCCGAAGACCGTGAGCGGCTTGTCGGTGAGTGCCTGGCGCAGGAAGGTCGGAATCGCGCGCCCGTCGTGGGGTCTCATTCGAGGCCCGCTCGTGTTGAAAATGCGCGCGATGCACGTGTCCACGCCCTGCTGGCGCAGGTACGCCATCGTCAGCGCCTCCGCGTACCGCTTCGCCTCGTCGTACACGCCGCGGGGGCCGATCGGGTTCACGTTGCCCCAGTAGGTCTCCGGCTGGGGGTGCACCAGCGGGTCGCCGTAGACCTCGCTCGTCGAGGCCAGCAGGAAGCGGGCGCGCTTCTTCTTCGCCAGGCCGAGCGTGTTGTGCGTCCCGTACGCGCCCACCTTCAGCGTGTGGAGCGGCAGCCGCGCGTAGTCGATCGGCGAGGCCGGCGACGCCATGTGGAACACGAAGTCCACCGGCTCGTCGATCTCGTAGTAGTCCGTGATGTCGACCATCTCGAACCGGAACTCCGGCCCGTCCTTGATGTGGCGCACGTTGTCGAGCGACCCCGTGTCGAGGTTGTCGACGCAGATGACCCGCTGGCCGCGCGCCAGCAGGTAGTCGCACAGGTGCGAGCCCAGGAAGCCCGCGCCGCCTGTGACCATGGAGGTAGGCATGGGCGCGGAGGCTATCGCGGCGCCTCCCGCGGGCGGGGCGCGCTCGCAGAGCAGGCGCCCGAGCGGCCCCAGGTCAAGGTTCAGGTCCGCCTCGGTGAGCCCGAACTCCTCGCGCAGCTCCTCCATCCGGCGGTCGAGCTCCATGAAGGTCTGCCCCAGCCGCTCCACCTGCTCCTCCGACAGCGATCCGCCGTCGATGCGCCGCAGCGCCTGGCGCTCCATCAGCTGCCGCAGCAGCTCGACGATCGTCAGCACGAGCTGCGCGAGCCCCTTCTCAACCGACTCCGGATCGGCGTTCACGCGCCGGCTCAGCGCGCCGGAGAGCCGCGGGTGGTCGCTCGGGAAGAGGTCGAGGTCGGGCGGCGCGTGAAGGACCTTGTCCCTCATGGCTGGGCGAAGCTGTAGGGCGGCCACGGGCCGGTGCACAGCACCTGGAGCCCCTCGTGCGTCTCCTGCAGCCGCCGCACCAGGCCGACGAAGCTCTCCACCGCCTCGCGGTCGACCAGGTATGCCGCGCGCAGCACCTCGGGGCCGGGCTGCACGACGCTCTCGCGCGCGAGGAACGCGAGCGGCTCGTGCAGCAGCCGGGCCGCCTCCGTGCGGTGCGCCTTGGCGCGGATGTACTCGGCGCCGGTCGCGCCGTTGGGCGTCGGCTCGTGCGGGGCGGCCGCCTCGACCCGCACGGCGAGCTCCACCGCGCCGCGCACACGGTCGAGGCTGGTCCGGAGCTCCTCGCGCCGTTCCTCGAGCGCCCGGACCGCGGCCTCGTCGTCCTCGACGAGCGTGCCGAAGCGCATCGGAAGCAGGTCGCGCTCCTCCATCAGCGACTCCACCACCGCCTCGTGCTCCCACAGCACCTCGGCGGTCAGCTCGCGCTGCTCGGCGGGCGCGCACAGCGCGGTCAGGCCGTCCGACTGCACGGCGCGCAGCGGCGGGGCGGGCGGCGCCGGGTCGTCGGTGATCGCGTAGAGCTCGATCACGGGGGGCTCTTTCCGAGGGCGTCGCCGCCGAGGGCGTCGCGTCGACCGCGTCCCCCTTGAAGGCGTCCGTGTCGAAGGCGTCGCTGTCCAGGGCGTCACCGCCTCCGAGCGCGTCCTTGTCGAGGGCGGTCTTGCCCAGCGAGTAGCCCATCTGCGGCAGGAACCCCTGCTCCTCGGCGGTCGCCACCGACGACACGAGCGCGCGCAGGCCCACGTAGACCAGGTCCACGTCCGCGACCGAGAGCGTGATGTCGCCCGCGATCACGACGCCGCCGCCCAGCAGGCGGTCGACGATGTCGACCAGCGCGACGTCGCGCTCGGCGCTGACCGGCGCGGGGCTCATGCCAGCGCCGACTCGGTCCGGGGAACGAAGTTGTACGGCGGCCACGGGCCGGTCAGCTCGATGCGAGCGCCCAGCTCGCGGTGGCGCTCGCGCAGCTCCTCGACGAGCTCGTGCAGGCGCTCGACCTTCGCCGCCTCCACGAGGTAGGCCGCGTTCAGCAGCATGTCGCCCTCGTGACCCGACAGCTCCGGGTTCTGCGGCGAGTTCACCACGGCGTCGGTCGCCCAGTCCTGGAGACGGGCGTGCACGTCCTCCGCGAGGCCGCCGGCCAGGCGGTCGGCCGCCTCGCGCAGCTGTCGCTCCTGGCGGCGGCGCAGCATGTAGGCGCCGCCGGCGCTCTGGCCCTCGAGCTGCTGGTCGAGGTCGTCCGGCGCGCGGTCGCGCGCAGCGGCCTCGAGGGCGGCGCGGTCGACCGTCAGCTTCACGCCCCACTCCTCGCGGCCGTCGAGGACGTCGAGCGCGGTGTCGAGGGCCGGGCGGCTGCTCGGTCAGCATTGCCGCGGCCCCCTCCTCGTCCGCGAAGATCGTGCAGATGCGGAGCGGGACGATGGTGCCGCCCGCGAGTGCCTTCTCGAGGACGGCCTCGTGGTCGCGCGCCACGCGCTCGAGCCAGTCGAGGTCGTTCAGGTTGCGTCGGAGAGCGTCCTCGCCGAACTCGGAGAGCGGGACGCGGCTGACGAGCACGGCGAGCCCGTCCGACTCGACGCGCTCGACGGTCGAGCCGTGCACGCCGTCGATCCGCGGCGGGTCGCTCGCGCGCGTGATGCAGTAGGCCCAGAGGCCGTCGCCGGCGGGAGCGGCCGCGGGCTCGTGCAGCGCCGGGCCGGGGCGTGCTTCGGCCGCCGCGCTCCGCTCGGCAGCGCCGCGCTCCCTGGCCGCGGGCCGCTCGGCGGCGGCCGATCGCGCCGGCTCGCGGCGGGCCTGCGCGTCATGCCGCAGCGCCGCCTTCAGCAGCGCCCGCTTCAGATCCTCGACAGCCTCCGCCTCGGCGCGCGCCAGCAGCTCCGGCGCCCGCCGCGCGGCCCAGCGGTCCAGCTCATCCGGCACGGCTCGGCTCCTCGCGGCCCTGCTCCAAGCCCACCCGCTGCTCCAGCCGCTCGAGCCGTTCGCGGAGCTCGCGGTTCTCCTTCTCGAGTTCCTCGCGATCGCCGTTGTCACCCTCCGCCGACTGCAACGACGGGATCCGTCTCCCACCAGTTGATGCCCATCTCGCGGGCCCGGTCGACCGACGCGATCAGGAGCCGCAGCTTGATCGTCAGCAGCTCGATGTCGAGCAGGTTGATCTGGATGTCGCCCGCGATGACGATGCCCTTGTCGAGCACCCGCTCGAGGATGTCGGCGAGGTTCGTGCTCTCGGTGGGCCGTCCCGGGAGGCCGGCCGATCTGCCGCTCGGCAGGTAGGACCCCTCCATCTCTACTCCTCCTCGGCCTGGCCGCGCACGAAGCGCTTGGTGCGCTTGTAGCCCAGCAGGCCGCCGCTGTCGTCGAGCTGGACGACGTACGTGGCGAGCAGGTCAGTCGTGTTGGGGATGCGCTCGAGCTCCAGCACGTCGACCGTGACGAGCCACGACTCGCCGTCCCACTGGAGGCCGCTCACGGCCTCCGGCGGGTAGCCGGTCAGGTCCTGGACGGTCTCGCGCGCGGCGATCGTGAGGTCTCGCGCGGAGAGTCGGGCGTCCTTGCCGTCGTCATTGCTCGTGGATTCCGCCATGGGTCCTATCTGCCCCCATTTCTCGCGCTGCAATCAGGCGCTCGAGCAGCTCGTCCTCGGCCTGCGTGGCCTCCTCCTCTTCGATCTCGCCCGCCTCGCGCGCCGCATCGATCTCCATCAGCTGCGCGCGAATGACGTCCTCGTCGTAGAGCTCGGCCTCGGCCTGCTCCTGGATGCGCTCCGCGAGCCAGACGGTGCCGCGCACCGGCGCGAGCGGCAGCGTGAGGAGGCCGCGTGATCAGGCCCACGCTCCGACCGCCTCCTGTTCCTCGGTGAAGCTGTACGGCGGGAGCGGGCCGATGTAGCGCAACCGCATCCGGCCCTTCACCTCGTCGGAGAGCCGGGCGACGGCCTCGCTGAACTCGTCCACGCGCGAGCGCTCGACGAGGAAGGCGGCGTTCACGGCGGCGTCCGGCGTGCCGAGCGGCTCGCGACGCGCGGCGACCGCGAGCGGCTCGAGCCGGTCGACCACCATGGCGCCGTCGCGCTCGCGCGCCTGCTCGACCTCGCCCGCAACCAGCTCGCCGAGCTGGATGCGGTCGTAGTAGGTGGCCGCCTTCGGGCGCTGGCGGACGCGCTCGCGCATCCGGGCCACGGCGGTCGACTCGTCCACCACGCCGCGCATGAGGCGCTCCTCGTCGTAGAAGGCCTTCACGCTCAGCTGCACCTTTCCGGACAGCTCGGCGAGCAGTGCGACCAGGCGGTCGTGGCGCGGGGCGAGGAACTGGTCGACGACGGCGTCGTCGCTCGTCCATGACGGTTCCGAAGCGCACCGGGAGCACGGTCGCCGTGGCGACCGCCTCCTCGAGCACGCGCCAGTGCGCGCGCAGTCCTCGCGCCGCGACCAGCGGGCCGGCCTCGACGTCGCTGACCAGCGCTGCGAGCTCGCCGTGGGCGACGCGCCGCACGCCCTGCTTGCTCGCCTCGACGCCCGGCGCCTCTACGTCGACCTTCTCCGCCGCCGGGGCGACGCCGTAGACGTAGACCGCCGTCACTCGTCGTCGCTCTTCCGGCTACGCGAGCGCGAGCGAGGAGGACGAGCGACGCCGTGACGACGACCGGCTCTTCTCCTTCTCCTGTCGTCCTCGTCGTCGTCGCCGATGCCGAGCTTCTCCTTGGCGCCCTCGAGCGCGCCCTTGGTCTTCGACTTCGCGCCGCCCGAGGTCATCGACTCCATCAGCTCGGGCAGACCCTGCGACTGGTCCGCCTCTGTGAGGTCGAGCCGGTTGACTGCCTCGGCGAAGCGCAGGTAGGTGTCGACGCTCGCGATCACGATCCGTGCGTCGATCGTGAGGATCTCGATTCCGATGAGCGACACCCGCACGTACGCATCGATGACCAGCCCCTTGTCGAGGATGATGTCGATGACGTCGGCGAGCCCGCTTGGTGAGGGGCGTGCCGCGTACCCGCCTCCGCCCCCTGCTGTTGCAACTGCCATCTCGGTGATTCCTCCCGTCTAGGTTTCGTCGGTCTGCTGCGCCGGCATTGGCTCCTCTTCCTTGTTGAGGAGCTGCTGGCGGATGTGCGAGCGGTTCTTGGCGAGGGCGCGCGAGACATCGAGCTTGCGGATTCCGTGCAGGTATCCGATGCACCAGTCGAGTTGGCCCAGCGCATCCTCGGCCGCCTGGCGGTACCGCTCGAGCTCGTCTCGGCCCTGGCTGTCCGTGTCTCGGTCGTCGTCTCCTCGAGCCATCGTTACCTCCGTGTTCAGGTCCGTCCGACAGGAGCTCGCGAGCGGCTGGGCCGCGCCGGTGGCTTGAGCACCGGCTCACCGTCGGGGTGCTTGGGCGGCCTCGTGCTGGGACGGGTCCGCTTGCGCCGCCCGAGCGGCCGGTCGAAGATGGGCGGGCGGCCTTGCTCGATGTTGGAGGGGCGGGCGTCGGGATCGGGGCCCTCGTCGTCATCGGATTCGTCGTCCGAGTCCTCGTCGTCCTCGTCCTCGTCGGCATCCGCCTCGGTCTCGTCGTCGGCCTCGGCGGCAATCCGCTCGTCCTCGGGCTCCTCGTCCTCCTCAGGCCTCGGGCTCCTGCTCGGCCTCGGCGTCTACGTCCTCGTCCTCCTCGGAGTCGGGCTCTTCCTCGGCACCGTCGTCGGCGTCGCCCTCCGGCCCGCCGTCGTCAAGATCGTCGTCGTCGGGGCCATCGCCACCTTCGTCCTCAGGCTCGTCCTCGACGTCGTCGTCACCCTCGGCCTCGGGCTCTTCGTCCTCCTCGGCCTCGGGCTCTTCGTCCTCCTCGGCCTCGGGCTCTTCGTCCTCCTCGGCCTCGGGCTCTTCCTCGAAGTCCTCGTCCCCTCGGCCTCGGGCTCTTCGTCCTCTTCAGCCTCGGGCTCTTCGTCCTCTTCAGCCTCGGGCTCCTCGTCCTCCTCGGCCTCGGGCTCCTCGTCCTCTTCGGCCTCGGGCTCTTCGTCCTCGAAGTCCTCGTCACCTTCGGCCTCGGGCTCTTCGTCCTCCTCGGCCTCGGGCTCTTCCTCGAAGTCCTCTTCGAAGTCCTCCTCGGCCTCGCCCTCGGGCTCGTCGTCGTACTCCTCGTCCTCGTACTCCTCGTAGTCCTCGTCCTCTTCGTCGAACTCGCCCTGCAGGCGATCGCGGATGAGGTCGCGGTTCTTGAACGCCGCGCGGCCCGCCGTCACGAGCACCGCGCCGGCTGCCAGCGCCTTCACGCCGGTCAGGCCCTTCCGGCCATCCTTGGCCGGCTCCTGACCGCGGCCGTCGCTCGAGCGCGGACGCCAGCGCGGCCAGGGCGATGCGCCGCACGTCGACGGGCAACGCCTTCTTCTTCCCAGAGCCCGGCAACTTCATCGGACGCCCTCCTAGCTCCGCATGACGCGATAGGTGAGCACCGCGGCGGCTGCTCCAACTGCCACCGCCACGAGCGCGGCGGCGACCGGCGACGGTCGGTCGCCGGCCATCCGCTTCGCAACTGCTCCCTTTACGAAACCTGCCATCGGTCAGCTGCGGCTCGACGACTTGCGGCGCGAGCCTCCGCTCGACGAACCCGACTTCTTCGCCGACGATCCGCCGCCGCCGTTGCTCGATCCGCGGCTGCGGCTCTGGCTCCGGCTCCGGCTCGACGCCTGCGAGCGCGAGCCGCCGGAGTTTCCGCCGCCTCCGCCCGATGAGGAGCCGCTGCGGCTCCGCGAGGACCCGCTCTTCGACGAACCGCTCTTCGAGGATCCGCCGCTGCTCCGCGACGACGACCGCTCCGCCTGGCGCTTGAAGCGCTCCGAGCGCGACTCCTGGTCCTGGTCCTCGTCCTCCTGGTCCTCGTCCCCGTCGCCCTCGGCGTCCGAGTCCTCGACCATGTCCTCGACGTCGCTGTACTCACGCTCCTCGTCGTAGTCCTCGGGGTGCTCCTCGACGAGCTCGCCGTCCTCGATCACCCCGCGCCACGCGCCAGTCTCGATCTCCTGCATCTCGATGAACGCCTTGAAGCGGTGCAGGTCCGCGCGGGCTGCGCGCTTGACGTGACGCATGCCGCGCGCCGCCTTCTCGATCATGCCGCCGGGCTCGACGTCCATGTTGAGCTCGATCCGGGTCAGCCGGGGTGCCAGCTCGTGGAACGTCACGACGCCCGTGTGGGTGATGCCCTGAGACACCTTCCACTTGATCCGCTCGTCGGGACGCTGGGTCTCGATCTCGGCCTTGAACTCCCGCTTCCTGGTCCAGATCTTCGTCGCGAACGAGACCGAGCAGTCGTCCTCCTGCGTCACGTGCGTGACGCGGTGCATGAACTCGCGCCCAGTCCTCGAACTGGGTGAACTGGTTGTAGGCCGTCTCGACCGGCACGGCCACGTCCACGGACTGCTGCACCGGCATCCGCCGGCCTTTTCCAACTCCTGGCATACCGCCCTTTCCGCCGCCGCTGTCCCCGCCGCCCGGCAGCAGGCCGCTCGCGGCCTCCTTCACCAGACCGCCGGCGCCGCCGGCCTCATCGACTTTCTCGCTTACGCCTTCCTTCAGCTTCCCGCCCACGGAGTCGCCCATCGTCTTGGCGGCCTTCGTGGTGGCCTTTGCGGCCAACTTGCCGGGCTTTGCCGAGGGGAGGCTGATTCCATTGCCACGGACGGCGTCGAAGCCCTTCTTGGCCAGCGGCGCCAGGGCTGCAATGCCCGCGCCTGCCGCCAGTCCCCGAGCTCCGGAGAGCGGGTTGGACTTCTTCTTGGGCTGTGGGCCGCCGCCGCCGACGTTCTTGACGGCCTCTCTGACCGCCTGCCCGAGTGCATCACGCACCGTGTCACTCATGTCCTTGGCCATCCGTGTCTCTCCTCAATCGCGTTCGTGCGTATACGTCCTCATCTGTCGGCTACCCAACCTGTGCGGCGAAAAACGCATGGGCCGCTCCCCCAGGGGGTGATGCAAGGCCTGTGTCATGGCCGGGTACGCTCGCTCCGGATGGAGGACCTCGGCGCACCCGGCTCGTACATCACGCTCGGCGAGGGCGTGCCCGTCTACTCGCAGCGACGGGCAGCGGCTCGGCGAGGTCGAGCATGTCCTGGCCGAGCCCGACAAGGACATCTTCGACGGCATCGTGTTCGAGGTCGCCCAGGCGGGCACCGCTTCGTGGACGCGCCCGAGGTCGAGCGCATCCACGAGCGGGGCGTGGTGCTGGCGCTGGACGCCGCCGGCGCCGAGCGACTGCCGGAGCCGAGCGAGAACCCGGCGACGATGTCGGCCTCGCCCGACGACACGTGCCGAAGGCGAGCTCGAGCGCAAGCTGCGCCGAGCCTGGGACCTGATCTCCGGCCGGTACTAGGGCAACGCCCGGCGCCCGGACCTGCTCAGGAGCCGGGCGGGCGGTACACGTTCACGACGACGCCCGAGTCGTACTTCCGCGTGTCGGCGAGCTCCAGCGCCAGCTTGTCGGGCGAGTCGGGCCACAGGCGCCCTCCGCTGCCGACGGTCACCGGGAAGATCATCAGCCGGTACTCGTCGATCAGTCCGGTGGGGATGAGCGAGTGCAGCAGGGTGCGACTGCCGGCGATCACGATCGGCCCGCCGTCCCCCTCCTTCAGCTTCGCGACCTCGGCCGGCACATCGCCGTCGATGACGGTGGTGTTGTCCCACTCGGGGTCGGTCAGCGTCGAGGAGACGACGTGCTTCGGCATCGAGTTCATCTTGTCGGCGAACCCGCCCGACCGCGGTGGCCACGCCTCGGCGAAGCCCTCGTAGGTGACGCGCCCGAGCAGGAGCGACTCGGCCTCGAGCGTCTCGTCGAGCTTGTACTGCATCTGCTCGTCGTCGTGGTAGTCGATGGTCCAGCCGCTGTGCGGATGACCGGGCTCGCCGCCCGGAGCCTCCATCACGCCGTCGAGGGACACGAACTCGGTGACGATCAGCTTCCTCATTGGGTTTCCTTCAGTCGGGTAGAGCGGGTAGACCGAGCTCGACGCGCGAACTCATCGGAGCAAGTGCCCCCGGCAGGACTTGAACCTGCGACCCGCTGCTTAGAAGGCGTGAGCAGGCGCTGCGGTCCACTGCCGCCTCTCGGCGCTTCCACATGATCCTTGGCGCCACGTTGAGCTGGGCGGGTCTGGTCTGCCGCGTGCGGGCGACCCGTCCGGGCATAGGCAGGTCATAAGGTATGTCGGTCGCGCCCGACCCGATCCTCAGGGAGTCCTACCGCCACTGTCGGCGCATCCACCGTCGCCGCGATCCCACCTACTACTGGGCCACGCGGCGGCTGCCGGCGCGAGGTCAGGCCCGCAGTGCACGCGCTCTACGCCTTCGTGCGGGTGACGGACGAAATCGTCGACGGGCCGCGGCGTCCGAAGGACCCGGCCGCCCGCCGGGCCGCCCTCGATCGCTGGGAGTTGATGCTCGGAGAGGCGCTCCGGGGCGCCGGCGGCCACGCGCATCCCGTCGTGGCGGCGCTGGCGGACGCGGGCTACCGCCATCGGCTGCCGCTCGGCGAGCTGGGCCTCTACTTCGACTCGATGCGCAAGGATGCCGAGCCGGTGCGCGTGCAGACCTGGGACGAGCTCGAGCGCTACATGCAGGGCAGCGCCGGCTCCGTCGGCCGCATCCTCGCGGCGCTGCTCGGCGTGCCGGCCGAGCGCAGCGACGAGTTCGCCTCGCTGGCGCTCGCGTTTCAGCTCACCAACTTCGTGCGTGACGTGCGCGAGGACTGGGATCTGGATCGCGTCTACCTGCCCGCCGAAGACCTCCAGCAGTTCGGGGTGTCCGTCGACCAGATCGAGCGGCGGGAGCTGACGCCGGGCTTCAGGCGCCTCGTCGCCCTCGAGGTGGAGCGTGCGCGCTCGCTGTTCCGCGCCAGCGCCCCGGCCGCCGACGTGGTCGCGCCGGGCGTGCGGCGCGGGATGCGCCTCGCCCGCAGCGTCTACCTGGGCGTGCTCGACCGCACGGAGCGGCTCGACTTCGACGTGCTGCGCCGGCGCCCCCGCTTGCCGCCGTGGGAGCTGGCCGAGGCCGTCGCGGGCGCGCTCAGGCGCGGCGCGTGACGCGCCGCGCGACGCTCCGCGGCGCCGAGCGCACCTCGCTCGAGGGCGAGTCGGCCGACGTGCTCGTTTGCGGCGCCAGCTTCGCGGGCCTGGCGGTCGCCCGCGAGCTGGCGGGGAGCGGGGCGGACGTGCTGCTCGTGGACCGCTACGAGGTGGGAGAGCGCGCCACCTCTGCCTGCGCCGCGCCCCGCGCGTGGCTCGAGGCGATGGGCGTGGCCGGCTCGATCCGGCAGGAGATCCCCTGCATGAGCTTCCACACCCCGCACGGCTCGGTGCGCTTCCGGCTTCCCTGGAGCTGGGCGGCCTTCGACTATCGCGAGCTCTGCCAGCTGCTCTTCGATCAGACGGACGCCCGCTTCGAGATCGCCTCGGTCTCCGGTCGCCGCGATGGCGGAGTGCTCACCGATCGCGGGCTGCTCAGGGCGCCGCTGGTGGTGGACGCGCTGGGCTGGCGGCGGGTGCTCGCCGGCGAGTCGCAACCAGCCACCCGAGGCGCCGCTCTCGCGCGGCCTCGAGGTGCACCCGGACGGCGGCGGGCGCGACCTCGACGTCTGGATCGAGCGCTCGCTCGTCCGCTACGGCTACGGCTGGAGCGTGCCGGCAGGCGGCGAGCAGCGGGTGGGCGTGGGCTCCTACGAGCCCCGTGATCACGTGCGGCGCCCGACGGTCGAGCTCGCGGAGCGGCTGGCGCGCGAGCCGGTGCGCTACCAGGGCAACTGGTTCCCGCATCGGCTCCGGCGCGCCGCCCAGGACGGCGTGTTCTTCGCGGGCGACTCGGCCGGGCACTGCTTCCCCCTCTCCGGCGAGGGCATCCGGACGGCGTTCTACTTCGGCATCGCCTGCGGCCGCCAGCTGCGATCGGTGCTCTCAGGGGAGCGAGCCAGGGATGAGGCGCTGCGGCGCTATGCGAGCTTCAGCGCGTCGCACAGCCGGGCGTTCGGGCTGGCGCTGCGGCTGCAGTGGCTCGTGCCGCGCCTGCCGCCTCGCGTGCTCACGCTCGCTCTACGCGCGCTCGCCCGTCAGGCGCTGGTGGACCGCGCCTTCGGCTGGTACCTCGACCAGGCACACCCCGCCTTCGCAGGCGCGGACCGGTCCGCAGCGACGCCGCCGCCCCCGATCCCGCCCTACACGGCCCCCACGGTGGAAGGGCACCGAACGGGCAGTAGCTCCCGTTCGCGCGCCGCGATGGCGGCGGGCGTGCGGCCGCCCGGAGACGCGAAAAGCCGCCGTAGCGGGCTTTCTCCGGATGCCCCCGGCAGGACTTGAACCTGCGACCCGCTGCTTAGAAGACCGCGACGGCGCTTCCCACTGGAATGCGGCCCGGATCGCCTGCTGTATCGAGTATGGCGGTTTTTGGCTTAGGAATGGCGATTCTCGTATCGGCCATGGCAGTTCGTGGCAGTCTGCGTATCGGCGCTGGCAGCGTCGTATCGGACGTTGGGCCACTTGGGCCACGCCGCCGAGCCGCCCAGGGCCGTGATCACGCCCGGCTACGCTGCAGGGCGGCGAGGTGCTCAGTCGCTGCAGGTCCGTCTGCGTTCCATCCTGCGACACCTCTTGCAGAGGTTGCTAGGCGGGCGGTTTGACAAAAAGAGCCCCCCGATTCGGAGCGCGTTCCACGGATAGGCAGAGCAGTTGAGGCACCAGTGCCACGTGTCGCTGTCTGCAGCCCGCACGTATAGGGGCATCGCTCGACACCTCCTTGTGCGAGCCTTTGCACAGGTTCTTTCCTGCAAGGGTGCGCGTAAACGTGAGAGATGTCTTAGCCGTCAGAGGCGCGGTGCCCCGGCGTGCCCCTCCCGAGTGCACAGCACCGCGCCCCGGCACGCAGACGCAGCCACGCACGCCACCCACGGGACGCCCGCGCAGCACGCGCTACCGGCCGCCGCCTGATACGCCGCTGGCCGAGCGCGAGCGCCACGCCTTCGAGCCGATCGTGACCGAGGCCGCCGCCTCGCTCGAACGCTGCCGCCTCACAGCGTGCTGCGGCGGGTGCTCACCCCGCTGCTGCACGAACTGGACATGCACTACAGCGATCCACGCACGGCGCACCCAGCCGCTGGGCGGGCAGCCTCTCGCCGCTGAGCATCGGCAGGGGCGCGGGAACGGCCGTAGCTGCCCCGCTCGCGCCTGCCACGGCAAGGTGAAGACGCTGCCGCGCTATGACCTGCGTTCCACGTTCGCCTCGAATGCGCTCGCGGCTGGTGTGAGCGTTTTCGAGGCGGCGCGCCTGCTGGGCACTTCGGTGGCGATGATCGAACGCCACTACGGCCGCCTGTTGGACGGCGCTGGCGCGGGCATCGTGGCCCGGCTGGATGCGTTCGAGGACGCGCAGGATCGGGCCAGGGGAGAGGGCGCCGAGGAGGTTTAGGCCACTATTGGGCCACGGGGCCTGGTGGCTTCACTGCTGTACCCACTGAGAAACCAAGCCGGTGCAGGGCTTTCGTCGGATGCCCCCGGCAGGACTTGAACCTGCGACCCGCTGCTTAGAAGGCAGCCGCTCTTTCCAGCTGAGCTACGGGGGCCCAGTCGCGAGGATAGGCCGCCGGTCGGCCGCCGGTGTGCTCGGCGATACTGGCCCGCCATGTCGCAGGCGAACGTCGAGATCGTGCGGCAGTTTGTTCTCGTCGACCTCGAGGAGGCGCTCACGTACGCCGATCCCGAGATCATCTGGAACCCGATCGAGAGCCGCCGACGCAGGGGCACGACGCGGTCCGGGCGAACCTGGCGCGCTGAGATCGACGCCCTCTTCGACGACGATCTACACGCTTCGCGACGGCAAGATCATCCGCATGGACGAGTTCACAGATCGTGCCGAGGCCCTCGAGGCCGCAGGGCCCCCCGAGTAGCCGGGTCACTCAGCGGCCCGAGCCGCCGCCGATCGACGAGCCCGACAGGAAGAAGAACCAGACCTCGAAGGCCACGGCCGCGAGGATCACCACGACCACGACGATGCGCTCGGCCCCCGTGATCCGGGCCGTGTTGCCCGGGTAGTCCGGCCGCTCGCCCCGCATGCTGCGCAGCCAGGGCGCATGCGAGCGCACGGTGGGGAGCGTGCCGGTCGCCTCCTGGTACGCGTAGCTGACCCGCTTGAGCGCCTGGTAGAGCACCACGCTGAACACGATCAGGCAGAGGATCACGGCCGCGACCGCCCCCATCGACGGCTGGCTGTTCTCGCCCTGGATGCGCGATCCGATCCAGAGCGCGAGCAGCGGACTCCCGATCCACACGTTCAGCGCCAGAAACGCCATCAGGGCGGCAAGGCCGAAGCGCTTGGCCACGGCGGCGATGGTAGCCCGCGCGGGACCGATGAGTTCCGCCGGCTGCGCGGGTCTGTGTACCTGCATGATCACCGCCGCTCCAGAGGACACATACGGCCAGCTGATCGAACCCCACCGCGCCGAGCTCCGCGCCCACTGCTACCGCATGCTCGGCTCGGTCCACGACGCCGAGGACGCGCTCCAGGACGCCCTCCTGCGCGCCTGGAAGGCCCTGCCCCGCTTCGAGGGCCGCAGCTCGGTGCGCACGTGGCTGTACCGGATCGCCACGAACGCCTGCCTCGACCTGCTCGCGCGGCGTCCCAAGCAGCCGGCCGAGTGGCCCGAGCCGTTCCCGGACGAGATGCTCGAGATCGAGGACGGCCGCGCCGCCCCGGACGCCCGCTACGAGCAGCGCGAGAGCATCGAGCTCGCCTTCGTCGCGGCCCTCCAGCACCTGCCCGCCACCCAGCGCGCCGCGCTGCTGCTGCGCGACGTGCTCGGCTTCTCCGCCAAGGAGACGGCCGCGGCGCTCGAGACAACGGTGCCCTCCGCGAACGGCGCCCTGCGGCGCGCCCGCGCAGCGGTCGACCACCGGCTGCCCGAGCGAAGCCAGCAGGTGGCCCTGCGGGAGCTCGGCGACGACGAGGTGCGCGGGATCGTGGAGCGCTACGCAGACGCGCTCGAGCGCGGCGACCTCGATGCGATGGTCGCCATGCTCGCCGAGGACGCCAGCTTCTCGATGCCGCCGCTCCCGGACCGCTTCGACGGCCTCGACGAGATCGTCCCCTTCCTCGCGCGCGGGCCCTTCCGGGTGCGATGGCGGCACCTCCCGGTGCGCGCCAGCGGGCAGGCCGCGGTCGGCTGCTACATGTGGGACGCCGGACGCGGCGTGTACGTCTTCCACGCGATCGACGTGCTCACGCTCGACGGCCCCCGCATCGGCGCGATCACCGCGTTCCTGGACGACCAGCTGTTCGCCGCCTTCGGCCTGCCCGACGAGCTGCCCGCGTAGCGAAGCGGTCAGTTTCGAACGCGCCCGCGGTCAGCACCCCCATGAACAGGAAATCCACCAACGCCTGGGTCCTCGCGCTGACCTCGGTGGCGTCGCTGATGGTGGCGCTCGACACGCTCGTCGTCTCCACCGCCCTGACCACGATCCGGCAGGACCTCGGCGCCTCGATCGAGGAGCTCGAGTGGACCGTCAACTCGTACAACCTCAGCCTCGCCGTGCTGCTGCTGCCCGCCGCCGCGCTGGGCGACCGCTTCGGCCGCCGTCGCATGTTCGCCGCCGGACTCGCGCTGTTCGCCGCGACATCCGCGGCCTGCGCGCTCGCGCCGGGCGTGGACTGGCTGATCGCCGCTCGCGCGGTGCAGGGCGCGGGCGCGGCGCTCGTGATCTCCATCGCCCTGGCGATCGTCAGCGCGGCGTACCCGCCCGAGCGCCGCGGCGCCGCCATCGGGATCCTCGAGGGCATCACCGGCCTCGCCGTGGTCGGCGGGCCCGTGATCGGCGGCGCGATCTCGCAGGGGCTCTCCTGGGAGTGGATCTTCTGGGTCAACGTGCCGATCGGGCTGGTGGCGCTGCCGCTGGTGCTCGCCAGGATCGACGAGACCTTCGGGAGCGACACCGCGCTCGACGTGCGCGGCCTCGCGCTCGTGGGCGGCGGCGCGCTCGGGATCGTCTGGGGGCTCGTGCGCGGAAACACGGCCGGCTGGGGCAGCCTCGAGGTCGTGCTCGCGCTGGGCGTGGGTGCGGTGCTGGTGGCCACCTTCGTCGCCTGGGAGCTGCGCACGCGCGAGCCGATGCTGCCGATGCGCTTCTTCCGCTCGCGCGGGTTCTCCGCGGGCAACGCCGCCACGTTCTTCCTGTTCGCCTCGCTGTTCGGCGCGGTGTTCTTCTTCGCCCAGTTCCTCCAGACCGGGCTCGGCCACGACCCGCTCGAGGCGGGGCTGCGGCTGGTGCCCTGGACCGCGACGCTGTTCTTCGTGGCGCCGCTGGCGGGCGCGCTGGCCGACCGGATCGGCGAGCGGCCGCTGGTGGCCGGCGGGCTCGCGCTGCAGGCGGTCGGCATGGCCTGGCTCGCCCTGATCGCCGAGCCGGGCCTCGCCTTCACCGAGATGCTCGCGCCGTCGATCGTCACCGGGCTCGGCGCGTCGGCCGCGATACCCACCTCCGCGAACGCGGTCGTGGGCGCGGTGTCCATGGACGCGGTCGGCAAGGCGGCGGGCGCGAACGGAATGCTGCGTGAGCTGGGCGGGGTGTTCGGCATCGCGGTGGCGGTCGCGGTGTTCGCCGGGGCGGGAAGCTACGCGTCCGCCGCCGCCTTCAGCGACGGGTTCGCGGCTGCGATCGGCGTGGCCGCCGCGCTGTCCCTCGCCGGGGCGGTCACCGCCCTGGCGCTGCCCGCCCGCCGCGCATCGGAATCGACGAACGGGAAGGAGTCCCGAAATGACCAGCTTTCCGGGAGAGTCGCCGGAGTACAGGACAGCGCGTGACGCGCTGCTCGAGCTCAGCTACCCGGTGATGCCGGCCGCCGCGTAGGCCTGGGCGCGGTCCGAGTGGATGTGGACGCGGGTGATCAGCCCGTCCTCGACGGCGTACACGATCCAGTTGTCCGCCTCGACCGGCGCGCCGCTGCCGGCGCCTCTCCCCCACTGCCGGATGTGGACCAGCACGTGGTCGTCCGCGTCGACGTACTCCTCGGCGCGGTACGACCACTCCTCGAAGCCCTCGACCCAGTCGGCCATCAGCCGCAACAGCCCGTCGTGCCCGTGGAAGACGGCGCCGTCGGGATCCACCCTGGTGCTGACCATCTCGGGGTGCCCGAGCGCCAGCGCCGCCTCGACCTCACCGTCCCGGAACGCCTCGAGCGCGCGGCGGACGATGTCGACGTTCTCCTCCGACATGGCCGCCGGAGTATCGCGGGCGGCTCAGCTCGGGACCATGTCGAACTGGTCGGGGTGCGGACCGTTCCGGCCGGATTCGCCCCGGTCGAGCGCATCGATCCGGCCCATGTCGTCGGTGCCGAGCTCGAAGTCGAACAGCGCGAGGTTCTCCTCGATCCGGGCGGGCGTCGTGGACTTCGGGAAGACGATGCTGCCGCGCTGGATGTGCCAGCGCAGGACCACCTGCGCCGGCGTCCTGCCGAGCCGCTCGGCGATCTCTCCGATCGCCGGATCGTCCAGCACCTCGCCCTGCGCGATCGGCGACCACGCCTGGGTGGCGATTCCGTGCTCCTCGCCGTACCGCCGCACCTCCTCGTTCTGGAAGTACGGGTGCAGCTCGATCTGGTTCACGGCGGGCACGACGTCGCACTCGGCCGCCAGCCGCTCGAGATGCTCGACCTCGAAGTTCGAGACGCCGATCGAGCGCGCTCGTCCCTCCGCCATGAACCGCTCGAGCGTCTTCCAGGTCGACGCGTAGTCGCCGTCGTAGAGCATCGGCAGCGGCCAGTGGATGAGGAACAGGTCGACGTAGTCTGACCCGAGCGCCGAGAGCGTCTCGTCGAACGCGCTGCGGGCATCGTCGGGCCGGTGGAACGCGTTGCTGAGCTTGCTGGTGACGAAGACCTCCGCGCGGTCGAGGCCGGAGGCGCGGACGGCCTCGCCGACCTCGCGCTCGTTGCCGTACATCTGGGCCGTGTCGACGTGCCGGTAGCCGACGTCCAGCGCGCGGCGAACCGCCTCCGCCGTTTCCTCGGGCGGGATCTGGAAGACGCCGAACCCGAGTTGCGGGATGCTGTGGCCGTCGTTGAGTTCGATCTTGGGAACGGTGCTCATCGGGCGCATGTTCCCGCCCCCGAGCGAAAGGAATCGCATTGTCCGAGGAGAGGATGGTCGAGCTGGTCCAGGACGCCCTCCGCGAACGCGGGATCGACGACCAGATAATCGCCGTCGGCCAGTTCAACCCGCGCGGCCACACCGGTGGGCTGTTCGTGGGCGGTCTGCTGGGCAGCGACGCGGGCGGTGCGCTGGGCGCGGTCGGGGAGGGCGTGGGTCTTGGCGCCGGGTCCCTCGCGGGGATGAAGGCGGCGGACGCGGCCTCCGGACTCCCGGCGAACATGCTGGTCGGCGTGTCGGAGACGACCGTCTACGGCTTCGCCGCGAAGACCCGGCATGACGAGCCGACCGACCTGGCCTTTCAGGTGCCGCGCTCGCGGGTCACTGCGAAGGTGCACCAGCGCGTGAACGTGCGGGTGCTCGAGCTGATCGACGACGAGAGCGGATCGCGGATCGAGCTGGAGGGCAACCGGCTGCCGGTGACGCACTCGAAGGACGTGATCGAAGTGCTGCGCGGGTAGGGTCAACCGCATGCCCGAAGCGACAGCGACCATGGCGGCGATGAAGTGGTGGGGCTGGGGAGACGACGACGTCTCCTTCACGCACGAGGGCAAGCCTGAGCTGGCTCCCTTCATCGAGCGCGAGCTGGGGCTCGACGTGCGCCGGCCGGGCACGCCGGCAATCGCGTTCGAGGACCTCGAGGTCACGCCGCCCGTGCTCCCCGCCGGGCTGAGAGCGGACCTCGAGGCGGCCGCCGGCCGCGAGCACGTGTCGACTGACGACCACGACCGCGTCGTGCACGCTCGCGGCAAGAGCCTCACCGACCTCATGCGCCAGCGCCGGGGCGACCTCGGCCGGCTGCCCGACGTCGTGGTTCGCCCGGCCGATGAGGATCAGGTGGTCGCCTTGATGCGCGCCGCCCTCGAGGCGGACGCGGTCGTCATCCCGTTCGGCGGCGGGTCGAGCATCTCCGGCAGCCTCGAGGCCGAGCCCGGTGAGACGCGGCCGGTGATCTCGGTCGACATGACTCGCATGAACCGCGTGCTCTCGGTGGACGCCACCTCTCAGCTCGCGCGCGTGCAGGCGGGCGTGTTCGGCCCCGAGCTCGAGCGCCAGCTGAACGCCCAGGGCTGGACCTGCGGACACTTCCCCGACAGCTTCACGTACTCGACGCTCGGCGGCTGGATCGCCACGCGCTCCTCGGGGATGCAGTCCGACCGCTACGGCGACGTCGCCGAGCTCACGCGCGGGCTGCGGGTGGTCACCCCCTCGGGCCTCCTGGTGGTGCGTCCGGTGCCGAGCACCTCCACCGGGCCGAGCGTGCGCGAGATGGTGCTGGGCAGCGAGGGCCGGCTGGGGATCGTGACCGAGGCGACGATCCACATTCGCCGCGTGCCGGCCGAGCGCAAGATCCTCGGCTACCTGTTCCCCGGATGGGCGGACGGCCTGGCGGCCATGCGGGACATCGCCGCCGGCGAGACGCGAGCCCTCGGTCACACGGGTGTCGGATTCCTACGAGACGGCGTTCTCGTTCGCCACGCGGACCGACCCGACGCCCCTGGACCGGGTCAAGTCGAAGGCCCTGCAGACCTTCCTCAAGCGCAAGGGCTGGGACCTGGAGGCGATGTGCCTGTCGTTCATCGGCTACGAGGGCAGCGCCGAGCACGTGGCCGGTCAGCGCAAGCTGACGGAGCGGATCGTCAAGCGGCACGGCGGGCTGTGCATCGGCACGAGCCCGGGCGAGCTGTACGACCAGAAGAAGTTCGACACGCCCTACATCCGCGACTTCCTGCTCGACCGCGGCGCCCCCGCGGACGTCTCGGAGACCTCGGCGCCGTGGGGCGAGCTGCAGACCGTCTACGACAACGTGATGGCGGCCGGCCACGGCGCCTTCCACCAGCTCGGCGTGCCCGGCTACCTGATGTGCCACCTGTCGCACTCGTACCACGCGGGCGCCTGCCTCTACTTCACGTTCGCGCTCAACCCGCCGGCCGGCCGGGACGCGCTCGAGGACTACGGCGTGGTGAAGCGGGCGATCCAGCAGGCGTTCGTGGACTCGGGCGCGACGCTGTCCCACCACCACGCCGTCGGCACCGAGCACGCTCAGTGGCTCGAGGAGGACATCTCGGCTCCGGGCGTGGCGATGCTGCGGGCGCTGTTCGAGGGCACCGACCCGGGCGCGAACCTCAACCCGGGGAAGATCGTCGCGACCGACCGCGATCGGGCGCCCGGCGAAACCGTCCCGCGTGGCGAGAGTAGTAGGACCAATGGCGGAACCGGCGGCCCTCGACGTTCCCTGGACGCGCAGCGCGCGAGCCAGCCACGTCCATAGACCTCGCCGGCGCGCCTGACCGTGGCTCGCATCTTCGTGACCGGCGCCAGCGGCTTCATCGGCGGCGCCCTGACCACCCGGCTGCTCGAGCGCGGGGATCAGGTCGTGGGGCTGGCGCGCTCCGACGCGGCAGCCGACAAGGTCGCTGCCCTCGGTGCCGACGTCGCTCGCGGCGACCTGCTCGACGAGGAATCGCTCGCCACCGGCATGGCCGGGTGCGACGCGGCCTATCACGTGGCCGGCATGAACTCCCACTGCCCGCAGGACCCGGACATGCTCCTGAGGGTGAACGTGGGCGGCGCGGAGGCCGCGGTTCGGGCCGCCGCCAAGGCCGGGATCGGCCGGATGGTCTACACGTCGTCGGCCGCCTCGCTCGGCGAGCCGCACGGGACGGTCGGCACCGAGGACTCCACCCACCGGGGTTCGTACCTGTCGGTCTACGACCGCTCGAAGCACGAGGGCGAGCAGGCGGTGTTCGCGGCGGCCGCGGAGACGGGCGTCGAGGTGGTGGCGGTCAACCCGTCGTCGGTCCAGGGGCCGCCGCGCACGAGCGGCAACGGCGGGATCATCATCTCCTACCTGAACGGCAAGCTGCCCGTGTTCGTGGACACCCAGGTGAGCGTGGTGGACGTGCAGGACACCGTGGAGGGGCACCTGCTGGCGGCCGAGCGGGGCGAGAGCGGCGCGCGCTACGTGCTGAACGGCGCGACGATCCCGGCGCTGGAGGCGCTCCGGATCGTCTCGGAGCTGTCAGGGGTGAGCGACCGAGTGCGAATGATCCCGGCGCCGGTGGCACGAGCGGCGGCAGCGATCGCGGAGACCGCCTACCGGGTGCGCGGGAAGACACCGTCGGTGTGCCGCGCGCGCGTACGAACGATCCTGCACGGCCACCGCTACGACGGCTCGCGGGCGACCCGGGAGCTGGGCCTGGAATACACGCCGGTGGCGGAGACGTTCGCGCGGACGATCGAGTGGGCGGTGAGCGGCGGGCCACGTGACGCGGCCGCTGCCAGCTGTCCGCCTGCCGCCGCGCGGCGGCGTGTCGTGATTGATTGATCGGGGCGCCCGGATTCGAACCGGGGACCTCACCGCCCCAAACGGTGTGCTACTACCAGACTGAGCTACGCCCCGTTGGCAGGCGAGTCTACCCACTCGCTTTGCACGCAATCCATCCAAGCCTGAAGGCGCGCACGCAGCAGCGTGTCCCAGGCGGCGACAGCAATGACGCCGTGCTTGCACCGCCATGTCCGCCCACCGAGGCGGCCGCTGTTCTTCTTGGGCTGCATTCGAATCTCGGTCGGATCGATCTGCAACGTAGAGGCCCAGAATTCCGCGAGCTTCTGCGGATCCTGGTCGAGGTGGTACTGGACCGAGAATCGGAGCGTCTTGGACGAAAGCGCTCGGAGCCAGCGCGTGGCAAGCACGGCGACGCGAGGGTCCGAGTTCGAGATTGAGACCGCGTTGCGCGATCGCTTGTATCCCTCACCTACGTACATGCAGACAAAGTCACGGAAGGTCGGATCGCTCGCGCAGAGCGTTTGAAACGACTCGCGTCCCTCCGCGTAGGCGGCCTCGCGAAGCTCGCGGTACTTGCGCCGCATGCCGCGGTTCCCCTTGCGCTGCCCAGGGTTCGCGCGCCGCGGGCGCTGCAGCGGGATGTCCCGCACCCAGTAGAAGATCGTCGTCTTCGGCAGCCCCAGCCGCTCCGCGATCTCCACGATGCTCAGTCGCCGCTCGACTCGGAGCTCGCGCGCCTTCTCCCGGACGTACGCTGGGTATGCCATCGCGAACACATGTTCGCATGCCTACCGGACGCCTCAGACGACGGAGTTCGCGTACGCCCCCCACAGCAACAGCGTCGATCCCGCGGCCAGCAGCACGGTTCCGGTCAGTGGCACGGTTCGGGCGCCGCTTGGGCGGGTCTTCTCGTGCACCATCAGCGCCGTCAGCGCCGCCATCCAGATCAGCGACACCGCTCCGGCCGCGAACATCACCAGCATCAGCGCCCAGCAGCAGCCCACGCAGAACATGCCGTGCCTCGCTCCCAGCGCGAACGCGCCGCCTGCTCCGCGCCGGTAGTGCCGTCGCAGGAACGACGCCGGGTGCCGGCACGCCCGTAGGCACGCGTCCTTCAGCGGCGTGAACTGGAACGCCCCCGCCAGCAGCAGCACCGACGGCGCGATCACCCAGTCGTTCGCCGTCATCCACGCGCTCGACGCCACCAGGGCGTGCAGCACCGCGTCGCCCGCGAACGCCAGCAGCCCGAATCCCGACCACACCGCGGCATAGGCGCCCACGAACGCCGCCATCGCGCGGCCGCGGTCCGGTACTCCCGCCGACGCCGCCGCGAACATCCTCACCAGCGGCAGGCTCGACGGCAGCATCATCGCCGCCACCATCACCTGCCAGCCGACCAGGAAGAGCAGCAGGGCGGGCCCGAAGCCGGGCCCGCCCTCCAGCAGGCTGTCGTGATGCAACGAACCCGCGATGCCGCTCGCCTCAACCGCCACGGCAGCACCCCAAGCGGCTGCCACAGCGGCCAAGATCGGGGCCGGCACCCTGCCGGCGGGAGCCGGCGCGAGAGTGGCGGCGGGAGGGGTCAAGCCGCCTCGCCGCGGAAGTCGATGTTCCAGTTCGACTGGATCGCGTTGCGCCCCTCGAACTCGTACGTCCAGCCGTACTCCGGCATGTTCACCGCGAAGCGCTCGGCCTTCCCGACCCAGGCGGGCGAGCCCGGCACCGTCGAGAAGATCGAGTTCTGCAGCGTGGTGATGCTGCCGTCCGGCCCGCGGTAGGGCTCCATGACGGCGGTCGCCTTGTCGCCGCCGAGCGTCAGCGCGCCGCGGCCCTCGACCACCTCGTGCGAGATCGGCATGCGCACCACGTCGAGCCGCTCGCCGACCAGCTGGGCCAGGTCGGCGAGGGGTCCGCCGAGCTTGCCCGTGAACGCGTCGGCCATCGCCTGCGACTGCTCCTCGGTGGCCCGGTCGTCTATGAAGAGAACCTGCTTCCAGTTCCCGGCCAGGATGTTGCCGGGGATGAACACGATGCTCGCGAGCGTCAACCCGCTCACGTCGACCCCGCGGATCGTGCCGCTGTCGAAGTGGTACGCGACCACCGATTGGCACGTACCGTTGTCCGGGTCCTCGCCGATCCAGCAGGGGCAGAGAACATCGCAGTTGCAGGCCTCGAGCAGGGTGCCCTGGAACTGGTAGCCGGACGCCGCCGGCTCGGTCTGTACGGCCGTCTCAACCGTGGCCATCTGATCCTCCTTGGGATGGGGGCCAGCGCCACCCGCAGCGCTCAGCCTACGCCGGGCGGCCGGGAAAGTGAAGCCGCTAGCCTGCCGCCTTCGTGGCCGACCTGCAGCCGCTCCGCACGCTTCGCTACGAGCCCGCCGCGGTCGGGTCGCTGGCCGACGTGATCGCCCCTCCGTACGACGTGATCGACGACGCCATGCGCGCCGAGCTTGCCTCGCGCAGCCCCTACAACGTCGTGCACGTGGACCTTCCGCGGAGCTACGACGAGGCCGCCAAGACGATGGCCGACTGGCGCTCGCGCGGCGTCCTCGTGCAGGAGGACGATCCCGCCGTCTGGGTGCTGCGCCAGGACTACACCGACCCCGCCGGAGCGAGCCGCACGCGCACCGGGTTCTTCGCGCGCGTGCGCGTGGATGAGTACGGGCCGGGCCGCATCCGGCCCCACGAGCGCACCCACCCCGGCCCGAAGGAGGACCGGCTCAGGCTGACGCGGGCCACGCGCACCAACCTCTCCCCCATCTTCTCCCTCTTCCCCGACGCCGACGGCATCGCCGAGCGCGCCATCGAGCAGATCGCCGGCGGCGAGCCGTTCGCGACCGTCGACGGCGACACGCTCTGGCGCAGCACCGACGAGGACCAGATCTCCGAGCTGCAGATGGCGCTCGCGGACGCGGAGCTCCTGATCGCCGACGGCCACCACCGCTACGAGACCGCCCGCGTGTACGCCGACGAGGTCGGCGGCGAGGGCGAGCACCGCTACGTGCTGATGCTGCTCTGCGCCCTGTCCGACCCCGGCCTGCTCGTGTTCCCCACGCACCGCCTGCTGACGGGCCTGAAGGACGACACCGCCAAGCAGGTCGCGATCCGCGACGTGCTGCGAGGCGACTTCGAGATCGAGGAGCTCGACGACACCTCCAAGCTCGAGCCCCCCGCCGGCGACGGGCGCGTGGCCTTCGGCTACATGGACTCCTTCTTCAAGCGGCCCTTTCGCGCGACGCTGAAGGACCAGGCCATCGCCGACCGCGCGCTGCCCGGCCTGCCCGAGCCGTACCGCCGCCTCGACACGGCCGTGCTCGAGGCGCTCGTCCTGCGCGGCGCGCTCGGCATGTCGGAGGACGACATCTCCCACCTGCGCGGGCTCAACTACTCGAAGGACCTGGACGACGCGATCCAGGCGGTGGAGAGCGGACGCGCCGACGCCGGGTTCTTCATGCGGGCCACTCCGGTCGAGCAGGTCCGCGAGGTGGCGGCCACCGGCGAGTCGATGCCGCCCAAGTCGACCTACTTCTATCCGAAGGTCCCGACCGGCCTGGTCTTCAACCCGCTGGCGTAAACGGAATTGAGCGGAGCGTGCAAGTGCGTCGATCCCGCATTCGTTCGTGCGGTGGATGCAACGGCGCCCCCGCCCCTCGCGGCGCCTCCTGCTCGCATTGGTGGCGCTTCCGGCCCTGGCCTTCCTGACTGCGCAGATCGTGCTGGCCGCGCCGCCGGCCGCGAATTTCACGATCTCCGACACCACACCGGTCCGTGGGCAGACCGTCAGCTTCGACGCCGCGGCCACGGATTCCGACGGGGACACCATCTCCTCGTTCGAGTGGGACTTCGGCGACGGCACCACCGCCAGCGGCCCGAACGTGTCTCACGCGTACTCCGGCCTCGGCACCAAGACGGTGTCGTTGACGGTCACCGACTCCGCCAACGAGACGACGGTGGTCACCGACCAAGTGACGGTCGAGAACGTGCTGCCGAGCGCCTCCTTTTCGGTGTCGGACACCACGCCGGACCGAGGACAGTTGGTCGGCTTCAACGCCTCCGCGACGGATCCCGATGGCGACGCCCTCACCTACGAGTGGAACTTCGGCGACGGCGCGACCGCCAGTGGTCAGAGCGTCACCCGCGCGTACCCCGCCGGCACAAGCCTTGGCGCCAAGACCGTGACCTTGACGGTCACCGACTCCGCCAGCGAGACCACCGTGCAGTGAGCCGAGCAGGTGACCGTCCAGAACGCGCCGCCGAACCCCGTCTTCTCCGTGTCGGACCCAACTCCCGATGTCGGCCAGACCGTCGCCTTCGACGGTTCCGCCTCGTCGGACTTCGAAGGGCCGATCGCCGACACCGACCACGACTGGGATCTCGACGGCAACGGGTCGTTCGAGAGCACCGGCAAGACCCCAAGCCGCTCCTATTCGACGGCCGGGCCCGTGACCGTCAGGCTCCAGGTGACCGACACGAACGGGGCGAGAGAGACCGCAACCCAGACCATCACCGTCAACGACGACAATCCTCCGACGGCCATCGTCACGGTCTCACACGTGGACTTGGAGGAAGGGGCGCCGGCCGTGGCGGACGTCGGCGAGACCATCAGCTTTGACGGCTCACAGTCCAGTGCCGGCGAGTCGAGCGACACCATCAGCAAGTACGAATGGGACCTCGACGGCACCGCGAGCACCGGGCCCGGCGGCTTCGAGGTCAACACCGGCACCACGCCCACCGCCAGCCGCGCCTATACCGCCCCCGGCCCGGTGACCGTCAGGCTGCGTGTGACCGACGGCGCGGGCAGCACGAACGTCGCCTCGACGGCGAGCCTCACGTTCAACGTCCGCCCGGTGGCCAGAATCGGCATCCTGAACCCGCAAGCGGAGACAGGGCAGAAGCGGGCGATCCCGTTGGCCGGTCAGCCATTCGAGTTCACGGCCGGAGCGATATCCGCGACGAGCGGCGCGCCTCCCGCCCCGGGCTGCCCGGCCAACACGGGCACTCCCCTCTCCCAGGCCTCGAGCGACCCCGAGGGGCCGATCACCTACCACTGGGAACTCGACGGGGACAATGATTTCAACGATGCGACCACGCAGAACGTCCCGTCCCCGCCCGGAGGTTTCCCGGCCGGCCCGAGGACCGTGGGGCTGCGTGTGATCGACTCCGCCGGCGCCAGGCACACGACAACCCTGGCGTTCCGCGTCAACGCGGCGCCGGCGCCAGGGTTCGTCCTGGAGCCCGTCACGCCGGTCATCGGCCAGGGGGTCACGTTCTCAACGACCTCCGGCGACCCGGACGCCGCCGACAGCAATCAGCTCACCCACTCCTGGGACCTCGACGACGACGGCACCTTCTGTGAGGCGGGCGAGCAGGGCCCCAGCGTCCAAAGGGTCTTTACGACCGCCGGCTCCCACACCGTCAAGCTGCGTGTGACCGACCCAGGCGGCATCACCAGAGAGGTCACGCGGGAAGTGCTCGTCCAGAACACGATTCCGACGGCGTCGTTCGGGTTCTCGCCGGACGCGCCGGTTCCGGGGCAGGCCGTGACCTTCGCCGGCTCCGGCTCGAGCCCGACCGGCAAGCCGATCGCGGACCTGGAGTGGAACTTCGCCTTCGACTCTGGCGGGTTCGACCCTGGAACGGATCAGTTCCCGACGCAGGCTACGGGCGCATCGGTCACCTGGAGCTTCGCGACGGCCGGACCCCGGACGGTCGCCCTGAAGATCTCGGAGGTCGGCGGAGGCTTCCGGATCGTCACGCGGACGATCGTCGTCAATGCACCGCCTACCGCGAACTTCGCGGTCTCCGACCCGAACCCCTTCACCGGCGTGCCGGTCACGCTCTCGTCCACCTCCCAGGATCCCGACGGCCCGCTCGCCAGCCAGCAATGGGATCTCGACAACGATGGACAGTTCGACGACACCGCCGGCGCGGTCGCCTTCGCCACCTTCGCGACCCCCGGCTCCCACACCGTGAGGCTGCGCGTGACCGATTCGAAGGGGGCGAGTTCCACAGCCGCGAGCGGGGTGACAGTGCGCGCCGTGCCACCGCCGCCACCGCCTCCCCCGCCGGAGCTCCTCCAGGGCGTGGTGATCAGGATCAAGGGGAGCGTGCTGGGCGGGTTCACGAGGGTGAAGCGGCTGCTCGTGCGGGCGCCTCAAGGTGCGAATGTGCTGGTTCGCTGTCGTGGCAAGTCGTGCCCGAAGAAGGCCTCGCAGGCGTCGCAGCTGTCCAAGGGACGGCAGCTGCGCTTCAAGCAGCTCGAGCGCAGGATGCGCCCGGGAACGCGGATCAACGTGCAGGTCACCAAGCCGGGTTTCGTCGGCAGGGTGACCAAGTTCACGCATGCGCAAGAGAGCGGCGCCCAAGCGCACGGATCTCTGCTTGCCACCGGGCGCGAAGAGCCCCGCCTCCTGTCCGGGGTGGTGAGGCAGCCCCCGGACGGGCCGCGGGTAGCATCCGCCGCCCGTGAAGATCTACACGCGCAAGGGCGACGACGGGACCACCGGCCTCTGGTACGGCGGGCGGGTCCCGAAATACGCCGGGCGGCCGGAGGCGTACGGCTCGGTCGACGAGGCGGCGTCGGCCCTCGGGCTCGCCCGCGCCACGGCCGAGCGCGGCGGCGAGCTGTACGCGGACATCCTCCGGGTGCAGAACGAGCTGTTCGTCGCGGGCGCCGAGCTCGCCACCGCGCCGGAGGCGTCGGGACGGCTCGAGGAGGGCGTCTCGAAGGTGACCGAGGACATGGTCGAGCGGCTCGAGTCGGACATCGACCGCTACATGGACCGCGTGGACCTGCCGCCCAAGTTCGTCATCCCGGGCGGGACCGAGCTCTCCGCCCGGCTGGACGTGGCGCGCGCGGCGGTCAGACGCGCCGAGCGCCGGGTAGCTGCGTTGAAGGACGACGGCGATCTGGCTGACGACACCGTGCTGACCTACCTCAACCGGCTCTCCGACGCGCTCTTCGCGATGGCGCGCTTCGCCGACGAGCCCGAGCCCGAGATGTTCGAGGGGAGACGATGAGAGCGACTTCGCGCCGCGTGGACGGGCGGCTCGAGCAGAAGGTCGAGATCCGCGGGCACGAGCTCACGGCTGACGAGCCGCGCGACCAGGGCGGCGAGGACAGCGGCCCGAGCCCGCAGGAGCTGCTCGCCGCGAGCCTCGCCTCGTGCACGGCGATCACGATGGAGATGTACGCGCAGCGAAAGGGCTGGGACGTGGGCGACATCGCCGTCGACGTGGACTACGAGCCCGCCCAGCGCGGCTCGTTCACGCGCTTCAAGATGGCCGTCGAGCTGCCAAAGGAACTGCCCGAGGAACAGCGCGAGAAGCTGATGCAGATCGCCGCCAAGTGCCCGGTGCACCGCACGCTCGAGGGCGAGGTCATGTTCGAGGAGTCGATCGAGCTCAGGTAGGAGGGGGATCCGCGCGCAGCCGGCCGAGCCGGCCGCTTGCGGCCGGCGGGGCCTGCGCTCCCACATGTGGAGCGTGCCGAACTCCCGGTAGCCGAGCCGCTCGTAGACCGGGCGGCCGAGCCGCGTGGCCAGCAGCGTGCTCGTCTCGAGGCCGCGCTCCGCGGCGTCGGCGAGCGCGTGGGCCAGCAGCTTCCCCGCGATGCCGTGGCCGCGCGCCTCCGGGACCACCGCCACCATCTCCACGTCGGCGTTCCCGTCGTGGTCGATGATCAGGAGGCAGCCGGCGGCCCGGCCGTCGAGGCGCGCCACGTAGGTGGTCAGCCCGTCCGGCGACAGCCCGGCATAGGCGCGCGTGAAGGAATCGGTCCCGAACGTGTAGGAGCGGTCGTTGAGCGGGCCGACCTGGCGCACGTCGCCGTCGGCGGTCCAGTCCTCGAGCGCGCCGGCAGGCGGCCGCTCGATCTCCTTCAGGTCCAAGGCCATGACCGCCGGCGCGGCGTCCAGGACGTGTCCGGCCCGGTGGAGCGCCGCGCGCGCTCCCTCGTCTGTGGACGGCACCCACACGGTCCAGACGGCGCCGATCTCCTCGTATGCGTCCGCGACCTCGTCGTAGGCCGCGGCGAGCCCCGCCGCCTCGTCGTACATGAGGGAGTTCAGGACCGCGCGCTCGGCGGCAGCCGGCACGACGGCCGCGGTCACCCCGTCGCGCTCGATGACACGGGCGCCCGGCGACGCGCGCCCGACCATCCGGAGCCACTGCCGCAGTCCGCCGAGGAGCCGGTCCCACACGGTCAGGTCACCGTCGCGCCGGCCGCCTGCAGATCCTGGAGCGCGCGCTCGGAGTCCCCCGGCTCCACGTCGATGCCGCGGATCCCGCCGCGGTCGATCGTCACGCGGAAGCCCTGGGCCAGCGCGTCGGCCGCCGTGTGCCTCACGCAGTAGTCGGTCGCGAGGCCGACCACGGTCACCTCGTCGATCTCGTGCTCGCGCAGGACCGACGCGAGGTTCGTCTCCTCGAACCCCGAGTAGCCCTCGAGATGGGGCTCGTAGCCGGCGTCCACGACCACGTCGACCGCGTCGCGCGGGAGCGACTCGTGCAGCTCGGCCCCGGATGTGCCCTGCACGCAGTGCGGCGGCCACGGCCCGCCCTGCTCCTTGAACGAGTCGTGATCGGCGGGGTGCCAGTCGCGCGTCGCCACCACGAGGTCGAAGCCGCCGGACGTCAGCAGCTCGCCCACTCGCGGCGCGATCGCGTCGCCGTCCGGAACGGCCAGCGCGCCGCCTTCCGTGAAGTCGTTCTGGAAGTCGATGATGAGGAGGGCCCGCCCCATGTCTCGATAATAGGCGGGTGAGGGAGTACCTCCTTACACCCGAGGAGGCGGCCGCGATGGACGTCCCGGGCACCAAGGACGCGGCCGTCCTGGTGCCGCTGCACGGCGACCCGCTCACAGCGGTGTTCACCGAGCGGCGCGCCGACCTGCGCCGCCACGCCGGCGAGATCTCGTTTCCCGGCGGGCGCCAGGACGAGCCGAACGAGGACCTGCGGATGACCGCGCTGCGGGAGGCCGAGGAGGAGATCGGGCTGCCTGCGTCGGAGGTCGAGCTGCTGGGGGCGCTGCCGCCGGTCGGGACGTTCGTGACCGGCTACCGGATCTACCCGTTCGTCGGCCGCATACCACCAGGGCGCGTCTGGACGGTCCAGGAGACCGAGGTCGCGCAGGTGCTCGAGTTCTCGCTGCAGGAGCTCGTGGCGGGCCACGAGATGAAGCGGCTGGTGGGGAAGGGCGTGCCGATCAAGACGCCGACCTACACCGTCGACGGCCATCTGATCTGGGGCGCGACGGGGCGGATCGTTCAGTCGCTGCTCGAGCGGCTCGCGCCGATCATCTAGGCCAATACCTCAAGTATTGCTGTAACATTCCTGTCCGCTCAGCGGATTCCGGCAACCAATTTCTCGATACCGATGTCCAGACCCTTCGCCAGCTTCAGCATCGTGCCGAGACGGGGCTCGCGCGCCGCTCGCTCGAGCCGTGAGATCTCGGTCGGGTGCAAGCCGGTCCGGTCGGCGAGCTGTTCCTGGGACATGCCCGCAGCCTGCCGCCGGCTTCGGAGGTTGCGGGCGAACTGCTCCTCCGGGCTCACGCGCCGCATCCTGGACGAGGTGAGCCAGTGAGTACAGAGCCAATGTCTCAAGGCGAGCGCCTCCGGATGCTCCTTCACCGAGCCGAGCTGGCCGGCCAGTACCAGCGGGCCGCCCGGGCGCGCGAGCTGGGACTCCACCAGGTCGAGCTGGCGGCGCTCGAGCACCTGGTGGTGTTCGGGGCGCTCACACCGGGCGAGCTGGGGCACCGGGTCGGGCTGACCTCCGGCGGCGTCACGGCGCTGGCCGGGAGGATGATCGACGCCGGGCACGTCGCGCGCAGCGCGCATCCGAACGACCGGCGCATGCGGGTACTGACCCCCACCGAAGAGGGGCGCCGCCACGTGGCCGCCTACCTGGAGACGGTGCTCGAGCCCGGCGAACGGGCGCTGTCGTGGCTGTCCGGCGAGGACGCGCAGACGCTCGAGCGCTTCCTGGATCTGCTCGCGCCGCTGAAGGAGCGGGCGGCGGTGGCCACGCCCGGCCCGGCCACGGAGCCGGCGGCCGAGCCGTACCGGTCCGCGATGCTGATGTAGACGCCCGCGCCGCTCAGTCGGCCACCCGCGCCCGGCCGGCCAGCGCCTCGGGGTTCAGCACGTTCCCCGGCAGCCCGCCCGCGAGCACGCTCTCCACACCGCGGGCCAGTGAGTGGAACACCTGCTCGTTCCAGCGGGCTGTCAGTCCCACCGCGTGCGGGGTGCAGATCACCCGCGGATCCGAGTAGAGCGGGTGGCCGGGATCCGGCGGCTCCGACGGGAACACGTCGAGCGCGACGGCCGACAGCCATCCCGACGCCAGCGCCTCGGCGAGCGCGTCCTCGCTCTCCACGATCTCGCCGCGCGCGACGTTCACGAGGATCGCGCCCGGCTTCACCCGCGCGAGCAGCTGCCGGTCGACCAGGCCGCGCGTCCGCTCGGTCAGGTCGCAGTGCAGGCTGATCACGTCGGCGCCGGCCACGAGATCGTCGAGCGCCACGGGCGTGGCGTCGAGCGGCGTGTAACCGGCCATGGCGGGATCGTGGGCGATCACCCGCATGCCGAGCCCGCGGCTGAGCCGCGCCACGCGGCGGCCGATCGAGCCGAAGCCGACGATCCCCAGGCAGGCGCCCTCCAGGTCGAGCCCGGCGACCTCGTAGCGGGAGGTCCACGCCGCGTCGTGCACCACGGTGGCGAGCTCGCCCAGGCGCTTGGCGGCGGCGAGCATGAGCGCCACCGTGCCCTCCGCGACCGGCTGGCTCCCGACGCCCGGCGCATAGACGATCGGGATCCCGAGCCGCGTGGCGGCCTCCACGTCGAGGTTGTCGTAGCCGGCCCCGGTGCGCGCGATCGCCCGCAGGCTGGTGGCGGCCTCGAGCGTCTGCGCATCGAGCCGCGCGCCGCGCACGATCAGCACCGCCGCGTCGGCGAGAGCCCTCACGTCGTCCAGCGGCCGGACCTCGATCTCGCCGAGCGGCGCGAAGGCCTCGCGTGCGACGGCGGGGACCTCGGCCGTCGCGACGATCCTCACGGCGCTCAGAGGTGGGGCCGCTGGAGGGCCCGCCCGCGGGCGTGTTCGGCAGCCAGCTCGCGGGTCTCCGCCCGGTCGGACACCTCGGCCACGCCCACGTCCCACCAGCACTCGGAGTCGAGCAGCAGCCGCCGCGGCTCCACCCTCGCCACGATCACCGCCGGGCGGGTCTCTTGGCGGGCCGCTTCGAGCGCGTCGCGGAGCTCCTCCGGCGTCGACACGGCGAACGCGGCGCAGCCGAGGCTGCGTGCGTTGGCCGCGTAGTCGACCTCCACGGTGTCGCCGTCGAGCCCGCCGCCCGACCGCTCGCGGAACTCGAGGCCGAAGCTCCGGCCCGGTGCGGTTCCGCTGGAGGCCGTGGATCGACTGGTAGCCGCCGTTCTCGACGACGATCACCGTGACCTTCAGGCCCTCCTGGCAGGCCGTGACCAGCTCGCCGGTGCTCCCCATCAGATAGGTGCCGTCGCCGATGACCACGTACACGTCGCCCGCCGCCGGGCTCGCCATCCGCACGCCGAGCGCGGCCGGAATCTCGCCGCCCATGCAGGAGAAGCCGACCTCCATCAGGCAGCGCTCGCCGCGATCCGAGCTCCAGAGCTTGTGGACGTCGACGTGCGGCGTGCCCGACGCCACCACGAGCCAGTCGCCGGGTCCGGCTGCCCGGTTGAGCGTCCGCAGCAGCTGGGCCTGCGACATGCGCTCGCCCTCGCGGGGCTCCAGGTCGGCGTCGAGCTCGCGCTCCCAGCGCTCGCGCGCCTCGAGGGCGCGCTCACGCCAGGCTTCGGGGGCCCGCCAGCCGGCCTCGGTGAGCCCGTCGGCGAGGGCGCGCAGGGCGAGCTTTGCGTCGGCCACGAGTGGGAGCGCGCCGAGCTTGTGGGCGTCCCGGGCCACCACGTTCACGCCGACGAAGCGCACGTCGGTGTGCTGGAAGAGCGACTTGGAGCCGGTGGTGAGGTCGATCAGCCGCGTGCCGGCGCACACCACCAGGTCGGCTTCCCGGGCCAGCGCGTTCGCGGCGCGCGTGCCGGTCACCCCGATCCCGCCGACGGCGAGCGCGCCCGCCGGGCAGCGCGCCCTTGCCGGCCGAGGTCTCCGCGACCGGCACGCCGAGCCGCTCCGCCAGATCCGCCAGCTCCGGCAGCGCGCCCGAGTAGTGGACGCCGCCGCCCGCCACCAGCAGCGGCCGCTCGCTCTGCCGGATGGCCTCCACCGCGGCGCGCAGCTCGCCGCGGGCCGGCGGCCGGCGGCTGACCCGCCACGTCCGCCGTTCGAACAGCTCCGTGGGGTAGTCGTACGCCTCGGCCTGCACGTCCTGGTGGAGCGACAGGGTTACGGCGCCGGTCTCCGCCGGGTCGAGCAGCACGCGCATCGCCTCGGGCAGCGCCGTGATCAGCTGCTCCGGGCGGGTGATCCGGTCGAAGAAGGCGCTCAGCGGCCGGAAGGCGTCGTTCACCGTGAGATCGGCCTCGCGCGGATGCTCGAGGGCCTGCATGACGGGTCCCTGGCGGCGGGTGGCGAAGGTGTCGGACGCCAGCAGCAGCACCGGCACGCGGTTCACGGTCGCGCTCGCCGCGCCGGTGAGCAGGTTGGTCGAGCCCGGTCCGATCGAGGCGGTGCACGCCAGCGTCGAGAGAAGGTTGCTCGCACGCGCGTAACCGATCGCGGCGTGCACCATCGCCTGCTCGTTCTTCGGCTGGTGGAAGCGGAGCTCGCGGCCGGCGTCCTCCTCGAGGGCCGGTCCGAGCCCGCAGACGTTGCCGTGGCCGAAGATCCCGAAGATGCCCGGGATCACGCGCCGGCGCTCGCCGTCGCGCTCGCTCCACTGGACCGCCAGGTGGCGCACGAGCGCCTGCGCGGCGGTCAGCCGCACGGAGCTCACCGGGCCTCCGGCGGCGCGGCCAGCGCGTGCGGCGGGCCGCCGCCCAGGCCGACCGCGCGCAGGTGGGCCAGGCTCGCGGCGGCGTGCTCCGCGGGGGTGCCCGAGTCGGTCGGCAGGCGGTCCTGCTCCACCGTCGCCCACCCCTCGAAGTCGTGCTCCTGCAGGGCGGCCCGCAGCGCGGCGAAGTCGACGACGCCCTCGCCGAGCGGGCAGAAGACGCGCGCCGCGACGGCCTGCTCGAACGAGAGGGCGCGGGCGAGCGCGCCGCGCAGGCGCTCGCGGTCGATGTCCTTCAGGTGGAAGTAGGCCACCCGGTCGGCGTGGCGGCGGTAGAGGGCGACCGGATCGACGCCCGCGTAGGCGCAGTGGCCGGTGTCGATGCAGAGCTTGACGAGGGCGGGGTCGGTGTCCGCCGCGATGCGCTCGATCTCGTGCTCGAACTCGACGTCGGTCCCGGCGTGGGGGTGAAGGCAGGGAACGAGGCCATGCCGGTCCGACGCAAGCCGCGCCACGGCGTGCACGCCGTCGACGAGCGTGCGCCACTCGGCTTCGCGCAGCGGCAGCGCCGCCCCCGGCCGGCCGGCGGCCCGCTCGCGCTCGCGCGTGAAGCCCTGGATGATCACGAGGTGGCGCGCGCCCACGGCGGACAGCAGGCGGCAGGTGCGCTCCGCGACCTCCAGCGCACGGGCGCTCCCCGCGGGGGTGTGGAGGGGCTCGAAGAGGAAGCCGGCCACGAGCTCCAGGCGGCGCCGCTCGAGCTCTCCCCGCAGCACGTCCGAGCGCTCCGGCAGATAGCCGATCGGCCCGAGCTCGATGCCGGCGTAGCCGGCGGCGGCCGTCTGGTCGAGGACCTGCGGCCAGGGCGGATTCGCCCCGTCCTCCGGGTCCTCGATCCCCCAGGAGGTCGGGGCGTTCGCGATGCGGATCTGCATCGCGGCGATGCTAGGTTCGCCTCCTCGGGGCGGGCAGGGCCAAAACGGTCCGCGTCCCTGGTACCGGCACGGAGCTTGACCACCCCGGTGGCGCGGTGGTTAACTCATCCTATGTCTCGCTCGCCGTTGCACCGCGACGTGATGCAGGTCTTGATCGGCGAGATCGTGGGCGGGACGTTCGGCGAGGGCGACCTGCTTCCCACCGGGCCGGAGCTGGCCGCGCAGTTCGGCGTGAGCGTCGGGGTGGTGCGGGAGAGCCTGCAGGGGCTCCAGGAGCGCGGGCTCGTGGAGGTGAAGCACGGGCACGGGACCACGGTCAGGCCCGAGGAGGACTGGGGGCGGTTCGATCCCGACGTGCTGGCGGCGCTGCTGGGCGGGAGCCGGGCTGCGGTAGTGCTCGGGGAGTACCTGGAGTGTCGCCGCGTGCTCGAGGTCGAGGCGGCCGGGCTGGCGGCGGAACGCGCCACCGCGGAGGCCGTCGATGCGATCGCCGGCGCCTTCCAGCGCATGGGCGCCACCGCCGAGCGCGCCCGCCTGAATCCCGCCGCCGAGCCGGACTATCACGACGCGGACATTCGGTTCCACCGGGCAGTGGTGCGAGCGACCGGGAACCCGACGCTCGGGCAGATGACCGCCCCGATCCACCGCGCGCTCGCGACCACGTTCGGGGCGCTCGCCCGCCCGGAGGACCGCTTCGTCCGGGGCCTGCCGGAGCACGAGCGCATCCTGGACGCGATCGCGGCGGGCGATCCCGACTCGGCCCGGTCGGCGATGCGCGAGCACCTGCTGACCGTTGAGGGCTACCTGCGCGACTACGCCGGCGCGAAGCCGCGCCGGCGCCGTCTCCGAGCGGTCTCGCAGTCGCAGCGGTAGCGCCCACACGAGGGGCACATTTCTGGCTCTAGGAGGGCCAAGGACCGACTTGGGGCCCTGCATCTGCCGGACAGCCGGTGATCCTATGACCGGAAGTGTTCGTCCCGGTCATCGCGGCTCGCGGGACCGGGCGGATCCGCCTAGTGGTGAGGAGGCTGGAGATCGCGACGGAGGCCATCGAGCGGGACGCGGCCGGGGGATTCGACCGCCGGCTGAGGACGCGCGAGTTGCTTGTCGGAACGGTCCTGACCGTGCCGAGCGTCGCACTCGCCGAGCTCGTGGCCGAGCCGGTCGACTTCGTCTGGACCGACCTCGAGCACGGCGCGCTGGGAGCTGCCGACGTGCAGCCGCTCGCCATCGCGGCGCGTGCCGCAGGTGCCGCCCTGCTCGTGCGACTCACGCATGCCGATGCACCGGGCGTCGGCGCGATCCTGGACGCCGGCGCCGACGGCGTCGTCGCTCCACGTGTCGAGAGCGCTGACGGCGCGGCCGCGCTCGTCGAGCGGCTGCGCCATCCGCCCCGCGGCACGCGCGGCTTCGCCGCCCGGCGCGGCAGCGGCTATGGGCGGCACGGCTCGCCCGGTACCCGCGACCCGCGCGACGGCTCGCCCGGGGAGGCCTGCGCGCCGGACGGCCCCCACGCCTCGTCCGCGCCGGGCGCCGATCCCCTCTGCCTGGTCCAGATCGAGTCCCCGCGCGGCGTCGAGGCCTCCGCGGACATCGCGGCCGTCGACGGCGTCGACGCCCTGGTGGTGGGCTGCGCCGACCTGTCGCATTCCGTCGGCCAGGGCGGGCGGCTTCGCTCCCCTGTGGTCGTCGACGCGATCGAGCGCGTCCAGTTCGCCGCCGCGGCCGCCGGCATCCCGTCCGGCATCGCCGGGCCCGACGACCCGGTCCTCCTCACCGAGCTGGCGGCCGGACGGTCGACGCTTCTCGTCCTGTCCGCCGACGTGCGCATCTACGCGCGCGCCGTCGACTCCGGCGTGGCCGCCGTCAGGCGCGAGCTCGCCGCACGCGAACCACGACCCGTGGACGCCCATGTCGGCGCCTGAGGCGTGGCACGTCACGCGTACGCTCCGCGCCATGGAGCTGCTCGCCGTGCAGCCGCGCTCAGCTCCGGAGCTCGCCGACGCCCTGGGGGTGCACGTTCGCACGGCGCGGCGGGTCCTCAAGCGGCTCGAGTCCGAGGGGTACGTGACCGTTACCGAGGACCGGCGCAGGCGCTACCAGCCGACGATGCGCATCGTCGCGCTCGCCGGCCTGGTCGTCGAGCGTGCCGAGCTCACCGCCCTCGCGGTCCCGCACGTCACCGCCCTGCGCGACGTGCTCGGCGAGGACTGCCACTTCTGCGTGCCGAGCCACATCTTCGCCCTCTGCCTCGTCCACGCCCCCGCCGGCAAATCGGACACGCCGCGGCCGCAGCTGCGCGAGCTCGTCCCGGCCCACTGCACCGCCGCGGGGAAGGCGCTCCTCGCGTGGCGCGAGCCCTGGCGCGAGGTCGTCCTGACCCAGCGGCTCGAGGCCTTCACCGACCGCACGACGGTCGGCCCCGAGGCTCTGCGCCGCGAGCTGGCCCGCACCGTGGTGCGCGGCTACGCCGTCGAGGACCGCGAGTACGAGCCCGACACGCGCGGGCTGGCGGCACCCGTCTTCGACGACTCCGGAGACGCCGTGGCCGCCATCGCCGTCGCGGCGCCGGTCGACCGGCTCCCGGCCGAGCGGTACGGCGAGATCGGCGCGGCCGTGATGGGCGCGGCGGCCGGCCTGTCCACGCAGCTGGGCTTCGAGCCGGAGACGGAGGAGGACGAGGCGCAAGCGCCTGGCCTCCGGGCCAGGGCGGCCTAGCCGTGGCCGAATACCTGAAGCGGGCCACGGCCCCGGCCGCCCAGGCCGGCGACGACGTGCGGCGCACCGTCGCCGAGATCCTCGAGGACGTCGAGCGCCATGGGGAGGAAGCCGTGCGGGACTGGTCGGTCCGGCTCGACGACTGGGACCCCGACTCGTTCCTCGTGGGGGAGGACGAGATCCAGGCCGCGGCCGCGGCGGTGGCGCCGGAGCTCAAGGCGCACATCGCCTTCGCGCAGGCGCAGGTGCGCAGCTTCGCCGAGCGCCAGCTCGCCACGCTCGGGGAGCTGGAGGTCGAGACGCTGCCCGGTGTGCGCCTGGGGCACAGACACGTTCCCGTGGCCGCGGTCGGGGCCTACGTCCCCGGCGGCCGCTACCCGATGCTCGCCTCGGCGTTCATGACGGTCGTGGTGCCGAAGGTCGCCGGCGTGGAGCGCGTTGTCGCCTGCGCGCCGCCCCGCGACGGCGCGGGCATCCATCCGGCCATGCTCCACTCGATGGCGACCTCGGGCGCCGACCAGATCGTCTGCATCGGCGGCGTCCAGGCCCTCGCCGCGATGGCCTTCGGCGTGAGCGAGCTGAAGCCCGTCGCGATGATCGTCGGAGCCGGCAACGCGTACGTCGCCGAGGCCAAGCGGCAGCTGTTCGGCACCGTCGGGATCGACCTGCTCGCGGGCCCGACCGAGATCCTCGTCCTGGCCGACGAGACGGCCGACCCGGAGCTGGTCGCGGCCGACCTCCTCGGCCAGGCCGAGCACGGACCCACGTCGCCCGCGGTGCTCGTCACCACGTCGCCTGAGCTCGGCGTCGCAGTGCGGCGCGACGTCGAGCGCCTGCTGGCGCACTGGCCGACCCGCGCGGTCGCCGGCGAGGCCTGGCGCGCACGCGGCGAGATCGTCCTCGCCGCCGACCGCGCCGAGGCGCTCGAGATCGCCAACCGCTACGCGCACGAGCACGTCGAGGTCCACGCCGCCGAGGACGAGCTCGACGCCTACCTCGACGGTCTCACGAACTACGGCTCCCTCTTCCTCGGCCCGCACTCGACGGTCGTGTACGGCGACAAGGCCGTCGGCACGAACCACGTGCTGCCCACCGCCGGCGCGGCTCGCTACACGGGCGGGCTGTGGGTCGGCAAGTTCCTGAAGACGCTGACCTACCAGCGGCTCACCGCGGAAGGAACGCTCCAGATCGCACCCGCGGCGGCGGCCATCTCGGACGCCGAGCAGTTCGCCGGCCACGCGCTCACCGCGCGCATGCGGCTGGAGCGCCTGACCCGCGTGTGAGCTTCCGGCTCGACAGCCGGGTCGCGCTCGTGACCGGCGCCGGGCGCGGCATCGGGCGGGCGTGCGCGCTCGCGCTCGCCGAGGCCGGAGCGGACGTCGTTGCCGTGAGCCGCACCGCACATCAGCTCGACGACCTCGCCCGCGAGATTCGTGGGCTTGGACGGCAGGCCACCCCGATCGCCTGCGACGTCACCGACTCCGAGCGCATCCGCGCAGTCATCGGAGACCTGCCGCGGCTCGACGTGCTGGTGGCGAGCGCCGGCACCAACATGCCCGAGCCGCTGCTCGACGTTCCCGACGACCACCTGCGCGCCCTCCTCGACCTCAACGTCCGGGCCACGTTCGTGACGCTGCAGGCGGCGGCACGCAGCATGGTCGGGAACGGCAAAGGTGGCTGCATAACCGCGATCACCTCCCAGATGGGCAGGGTCGGCGCGCCGAACCGCAGCGTCTACTGCACGACCAAGCACGCCGTCGAGGGGCTGGTCAAGGCGGCGGCCGTCGAGCTCGCGCCGCACGGCGTGCGGGTGAACGCCGTCGCGCCCACCTTTGTCGAGACGCCGATGACCGCCCCGTTCCTCGCCGACCCGGCCTTCAGGGCGGACGTGGAGCGGCGCATCCCGCTCGGGCGGATCGGCCGCCCCGAGGACGTCACGGGCGCCGTGGTCTACCTCGCCTCGGACGCCGCGGCGCTCGTCACCGGTACCAGCCTGCTCGTCGACGGCGGCTGGACGGCTCAGTGAGGGGCGTCGCCGGTCTCCGCGTGCTCGTGACCGGGGCCGGGGTGGGCATCGGCCAGGAGATCGCCGTCGAGCTCGCCCGCGCGGGCGCCCGCGTCTGCGTACACACCGCGAGCACTCCGCCCGACGAGACGCTCGACCTGGTGAGCACGGCGGGCGGCACGCCGGCAGCCACGACCCGCGGCGACCTCTCGGACCCGGCCACCTGCCGGCGCGTCGTGGACGAGGCGGCGCGCGAGCTCGACGGTCTCGACGCGCTCGTCAACAACGCCGCGGTCACCCGCGAGCTCCCGTTCGAGGAGACGGACCCGCGGGACCTGACCGCCCTGCTCGACCTGAACGTCCGCGGCTACTTCTGCTGCGCCCAGCGCGCGCTGCTGCACTTCGACGGCCGTGCGGCGATCGTCAACGTGAGCTCCATCCACGGGCGCGCGACCTTCCCGGACTTCGCCGCATACTCGGCCACCAAGGGCGCCGTCGACGCGCTCACCCGCGCCCTCGCCGTGGAGCTGGCGCCTCGCGGCGTACGCGTCAACGCTGTCGCGCCGGGTGTGGTGGAGGTGCCGCGGTATCGCCTGCGCCCGGCCTACGATCGAAGAGCGTACGGGCGCTCGATCCCCGCGGGCCGCGTCGGCCTGCCCGAGGACGTCGCGCCGCTCGTGGCCTTCCTCCTGTCGCCGGCCGCCGCCTACGTGACCGGCCAGGTGGTCTACGTGGACGGCGGCACCATGGCGCGGTCGAGCTTCTACCGCTAGACGTCCTTCTCGATCGGCACGTTGACCAGGTTGCCCCACTCGGTCCACGAGCCGTCGTAGTTCTTCACGTCGTCCTGGCCGAGCAGCTCGTGCAGCACGAACCAGGTGTGGGCCGAGCGCTCGCCGATGCGGCAGTAGGCGATGATCGGGTTGCCGTCGACCACGCCCTTCGACGTGTACAGCTCGCGCAGCTCGTCGGCCGACTTGAAGGTGCCGTCCTCCTTGACCGCCTGCGCCCAGGGGACCGACGCGGCGCCCGGGATGTGGCCGGCGCGCTGCGCGCCCTCCTGCTCGTAGCCGGCCATCGCGATCAGCTCGCCCGAGTACTCCTGCGGCGAGCGCACGTCCACGAGGCGCGTGCTCTGGTCGAGTGCGCCGAGCACCTCGTCGCGCTTGGCGCGGATCGCGGCGTCGCCCTCCTGGGCGGTGAACTGCTGCGGCGCGTAGCTGGGGAGGTCGGTGCTCGTGGGCCGGCCCTCTGAGATCCACTTCTCGCGCGGGCCGTTCATCAGCTTCACGTTCTGGTGGCCGTAGTAGCGCAGGTACCAGTAGGTGTAGGCGGCGAACCAGTTGTTCCGGTCGCCGTACAGGACGACCGTGTGGTCGTTCGACACGCCCCGGCCGCCGAACAGCTCGCCGAACTCCTGCGGGCCGAGGAAGTCGCGCTTGACCTGGTCCTGCAGATCCCTCTTCCAGTCGAACCCGATCGCGCCGGGGATGTGCGCCTCGGCGTAGAGCGCGCGGTTCTCGTCGACCTCGACGATGCGAACCGAGTCGTCCTTCAGATGGTCCTCGACCCACTGTGTATCGACCAGGACGTCCTTTGCATAGTCGGTCACGGGAACTCCTCTGCGTTTGGGGGCATTCTCGGCAAACCCGCTCGGGATTGCACTCATTTCTAGCAGGCAATCCCTGCAGACGGACAGAAGTGGGATCCGCTCCTTGAGGCATTGGCTCTAGGCTCTTTGGCCTGGGTAGCGAACGCGTCACCCTCAGGGTGTCCGCGGCTCAGGCGGCCGCCCTCGGCGAGGCCCTGCTGCACATGCACCGGGCCGACGCCGTGCGGCAGCGCCCCGTGCCGGGCGGGGGCGTCGTCGAGGTGACCGGGAGCCCCGCCGTGCTCCGTGAGGCCACCCTCGTGGCGATCGACGAGGCCGCCGAGGGCCTGAGCAGGCTCTGCACCGCCCTGCTCCGCGGCGACGGCTCGCGCGCCGACGCGATCGCGCAGGCCACGGCCGTCCGCGGCCTCCTGGACCTGCTGGGGGAGGACCCCTAGAGCAGGCGCCCGACCGCGGCGGTCATCGCGGCGAGCCAGCCCTCCCGGTCGCCCGGGTCCGCCTCCACCACCTCCGCGGGAATGCTCCAGCGCGCGGACGCCTCGCGTACGGCGGCCGCGCCGCCGGCCAGCAGCTCCGGAGCGAGGCTTCCCGCCGCCTCGTAGACCACCCCGCGCACCGGCGTGTCCACGAGGCGCTCGAGCAGCGTCTGCAGCCGCGGACCGTGCAGGCCCTCCGCCGTGTCGCCCTCGGCGCTTCCCATCAGCCAGCAGACCAGGCTCACGCCGTGCAGCTCCCTCATCAGGGTGCCGAGCCGGTCGGGGTCGGCCAGCACCGCCTCCGCTCCGGCCGCCTCGATCTCCGCCAGGTGCTCGCGGGCGCGAGTGGTTCCGCGCACCGCGTGACCGGCAGCGCGAAGCTCCCACGAAAGCTCCCGGCCGCGGCAGCCGCAGCCCACGATCAGCACGCGAGCCACTCAGTCGCCGCGCGCCCGCCGGCGCAGCTCCTCGCGCCAGCGCTCGTCCTCGGCCACCTGGGCGTGGATGTCGTCCTCGGTCCGCTCCGGGCGGCCGCTGGCGCGCCGGCGCGCGTTCTGGGCCTCGAGCATCTGGTCCACGTCGTCCAGCTCGAGCTCTGCCTCGACCTCCGGGGAGCGGGTGGGCCGCCAGTCCACCTGCTCGGCGCCCGAGCCCGGGTACCACTTCCCGAGGGCGAAGAACACGCCGAACGCGACGAGGAAGCCGAACAGGACGAACAGCGTGAACTCGTCCACGGGGGCGAGTGTACGCTCCAAAGCCATGCCCGACGCCCTCATCCTGGACGCCGTGCGCACCCCCATCGGACGCTACGGCGGGGCCCTCTCCACCTCCCGGCCCGACGACCTCGCGGCGCACGTCGTCAAGGCCGCGGTCGAGCGGAACGGCATCGATCCCGCCTCCGTCGACGAGCTCTACATGGGCTGCACGAACCAGGCGGGCGAGGACAACCGCAACGTCGCGCGCATGGCCGGGCTGCTGGCCGGACTGCCTGTCGAGGTGCCGGCCGTGACCGTCAACCGGCTCTGCGCGTCCGGCCTCGAGGCCGCTGTGCAGGGCTCGCGCCAGCTGCGCCTCGGCGACGCCGGCCTGGTCCTGGCGGGCGGCGTGGAGTCGATGTCCCGCGCTCCGCTCGTGACCCTCAAGCCGGAGCGCGGCTTCCCGCGCGGGAACACGGAGCTCGTCGACACCACGATCGGCTGGCGCTTCGTCAACCCGCGTATGGCGGAGCTGTACTCGACGGAGTCGATGGGAGAGACGGCCGAGAACGTGGCGCAGCGCTACGGCGTCTCGCGCGAGGAGCAGGACGCCTTCGCGCTCGAGTCGCACCGGCGCGCCGTGGCCGCGGCCGGCGCCGGCCGCTTCGACGACGAGATCGTGCCCGTGGACGTGCCCCAGCGGAAGGGCGACCCGGTCACGGTCCACGCCGACGAGGGTCCGCGGCCGGACACGAGCCTGGAGCGGCTGTCTTCGCTCGGCACGATCTTCCGCGTGGGAGGCACCGTCACCGCCGGGAACTCGTCACCGATCAACGACGGCGCCGCCTGCCTGGTGCTCGCAACCGAGGAGCGCGCGCGGGAGCTCGGCCGCGAGCCGCTCGCGCGGATCGTGGCGAGCGGCGCGGCCGGGGTGGATCCGGGCGTCATGGGGATCGGGCCGGTGCCGGCGACGCGCAAGGCGCTCGAGCGCGCCGGGCTGAAGCCGGATGACATCGACCTGGTCGAGCTGAACGAGGCCTTCGCCGCCCAGGTCCTCGCATCCATGCGCGACCTGGGCTTCGAGCACGACAAGCTGAACGTGAACGGCGGCGCGATCGCGCTCGGCCACCCGCTCGGCTGCTCGGGCGCCCGCCTGCTGGGCACGCTCGCCTGGGAGCTGCGCCGCCGCGGGGGCCGCTACGGGCTCGCCACGATGTGCATCGGCGTCGGCCAGGGCCTCGCCGCCGTGATAGAGAACCCGGCCACATGATCGACTTCGAACTCACCGACGAGCAGAGACTCATCCGCGAGACCGCGCGCGACTTCGCCGACCGCGAGATCGTCCCGCGCGCCCGCGACAACGACCGCAACGAGCACTTCGACACCGAGCTCGTCAAGAAGATCGCCGACATGGGCTTCCTGGGCGCGATCGTTCCCGAGCAGTACGGCGGGCGCGACGTCGACTACCGCACCTACGCCCTGATCGTCGAGGAGATCGGGCGCGGCTGCTCCGCGATGCGCACCGTCGTGTCCGTGGTCACCTCGCTCGTGTGCTCCTCGATCGTCCGCTGGGGCACCGAGGAGCAGAAGCAGGAGTGGCTGCCGCAGCTCTGCTCGGGCGAGGCGCTTGGGTGCTTCGGTCTCACGGAGCCGGACACCGGCTCGGACGCGGCGAATCTGAAGACGCGCGCCAAGCAGGTGAACGGCAAGTGGCGGATCACCGGGGGCAAGATGTGGATCTCCCTGGGGAACTACTCCAAGCTCGCACTCGTCTTCGCGCAGACCGACCCGGAGAAGAAGCATCGCGGCCTCGCCTGCTTCCTCGTGCCGACCGATCAGCCCGGCTTCACGACGCAGGAGATCCATCACAAGCTCGGCCTGAGGGGTTCCGATACGGCGGAGCTGTCGCTGGACGACGTCGAGGGCGATCTGATGGGCGAGGTCGGCGACGGCTTCAAGATCGCGATGAGCGCGCTCGACTCGGGCCGCTACAGCGTGGCCGCCGGCTGCGTCGGGATCTGCCAGGGCAGCGTGGACGCGTCCGTCGCGTACTCGAAGGAGCGCACCCAGTTCGACCGCCCGATCGCCTCCTTCCAGCTGGTGCAGGAGATGATCGCCGACATGGTGGTGGAGACCGAGGCGGCCCGCGCGCTCGTGTGGCGGGCGGGCTGGGTGAAGGACCTCGGCAAGCCCAGCACCACGGAGACGTCGATCGCCAAGCTGTACGCGACCGAGGCGGCGGTCAAGTGCGCCAACGCGGCGATCCAGGTGCACGGCGGGTCGGGGTACGTGGACGACTACCCGGTGGAGCGCTACCTGCGCGACGCGCGGGTGACGACCCTGTACGAGGGGACGTCCCAGATCCAGAAGCTGATCATCGGCCGCGCGGTGACCGGCGTGAACGCGCTCGTCCCGTGAGCCTGATCCTCGCCGAGCAGCGGGGCGCCGTCGGGCTCGCGCGCCTCAACCGCCCCGAGGTCCGCAACGCGCTGTCGCCCGAGCTGATGGAGGAGCTGGTCACGCTCGTCGAGCGCTGGGACGAGGACCCGGCGGTGCGATGCGTCGTGATCGCCGGCGGCGACGAGTGGTTCGCCGCGGGCGCCGACATCAAGGCGGCGGTGCAGCGCAGCTTCCAGGAGGTGCTCGTGACGCCGGCGGCGCGGTTCTGGCCGCGGCTGGCGGCGGTCCGGACGCCGCTGATCGCGGCTGTGTCCGGCTACGCGCTCGGCGGAGGGTGCGAGCTGGCGCTCCTGTGCGACATGATCGTCGCCTCCGAGTCGGCCGAGTTCGGGCAGCCGGAGATCCTGCTGGGGATCATCCCGGGCGGCGGCGGGACGCAGCGGCTCACGCGCGTGATGGGGAAGCAGCGAGCGATGGAGCTGGTGCTGACCGGGCGCCGGATCGACGCCGCCGAGGCCGCGCGGCTCGGGATCGTGAACCAGGTGGCGCCGTCGAAGAAGTGGCTCGATGCCGCGCTCGAGCTGGCCGAGGTGGTGGCGGCCCGGCCGCCGCTTGCGGCGCGGCTGGCGAAGCAGGCGGTGCTGGCGGCCGACGAGACGCCGCTGTCGGCCGGGCTCGACCACGAGCGCCGGCTGTACGAGCTGGCGATGGCGACGGAGGACCGCGTGGAGGGCATGAACGCCTTCATCGAGAAGCGCAGGCCGGAGTTCCGCGGGCGGTGAGCGCCGCGCCGAGCGCCGCCGGCTCCGGTGGCCCCCCGGCCGTGCTCGGCGTCGTCGGAGCCGGCACCATGGGTGCCGGCATCGCGCAGCTCGGCTGCGCCGCGGGCATGACGGTGCTCCTTCACGACCCCTTGGAGGAGGCCCTCGAGCGGGGCGCGGAGCGGGTGCGGTCGGGCCTGCGCAAGTGGATCGAGAAGGGGCGGGCCGGCGAGGACTCGCTCGAGCTGCTGCGGCCGGCCGCCGGGCTCGGCGACCTGGCCGGATGCGAGCTCGTGATCGAGGCGGCGCCCGAGCGCGCCGAACTGAAGCGCGAGCTGTTCGCCTCGCTGTCGAAGGCATGCGGACCGGAGACCGTGCTGGCGACCAACACGAGCTCGATCCCGGTGACGTCGCTGGCCGGCGCCGCGGACCGGCCCGAGAACGTGGTCGGGATGCACTTCTTCAACCCGCCGCCGCTGATGAAGCTGCTGGAGGTGATCCGTGCCGACCAGACGGGCGAGCGCGCGCTAGAGGTGGCGCGGACCGCGGGCGAGGCGATGGGCAAGCAGGTGATCCTGGCGGCCGACGGGCCGGGCTTCCTCGTGAACCGCTGCGGCCGGCCGTTCAACGGCGAGGCGTTGCGGCTGCTGCAGGAGGGAGTCGCGTCCCACGAGCAGATCGACCGGATCTGCCGGATGGGCGGCGGCTTCCGCATGGGCCCCTTCGAGTTGATGGACCTGGTGGGAGTCGACGTGGGATACGCGGTGGCGAAGTCGTTCACCGAGCTGTCGTTCGGGGAGCCCCGCTGGAAGCCGAGCCCGATCCAGGCGCGCATGGTGGCCGCGGGCCGGCTGGGGCGGAAGACGGGGCGCGGTTACTACGACTACACGGGCGAGGGCCCGTACCGGCCGGAGGACCCGGAGCCGGCGGCCGCGGGCGCAGCGGGCGCCCTCGGCTCGGCCGCGGCCCCGGAGACGCGCCCGCTCCGACCGCCGCAGCCGAAGACGCGCCCGCCTCGGGCGCCCTCGTCGCCATCCTCGGCGACGGCCCCGTCGCGGACGGCCTTCGCGAGCGCGCTCGCGCCGCCGGCTACGAGCTCCGCGAGGGCGGTCCGGCCGAGCTCGTCGTGGACGCTCGGCTCCATCCGGCCGGCCCGCCTCCCGGCGGCGCCCCTTTGCTCGTGCTCTGCGCCGGCAGCAGCCTCGCCGCCCGGGGCGAGCCCGGCGCCGTCGGCTTCCACCTGCTCCCGCCGCTCGGCGAATCGCGGCTCGTCGAGCTGACCCGTCTCCCCACCGCGCAGCCCTTCGCAGCCGAGGCCGCCGAGGACTTCTTCGCGCGCCTCGGCTTCGCCACCGAGTGGGTCGGCGACGCGCCCGGCCTCGTGCTCGGCCGGATCGTCTGCCAGCTCGTCAACGAGGCCTGCTTCGCGGTCGGCGAGGGTGTCGGCAGCGACGAGGACGTGGACGCCGGCCTCACGCTCGGCCTCAACCACCCGCGCGGCCCGTTCGCGTGGTGCGACGCGATCGGGGCCGAGCACGTCTGCACGACGATCGACGCCCTCTGGCGCGAGCGCCGCGAGGAGCGCTACCGCCTCGCTCCGCTCCTCCAGCGCAGGGCTATGCTCGCCGGATGGCGACCGCGGACCTGACCGTCCTCGCGCTCGGCCGCCCCGACGTGAGCGCGAGCGAGTACATCGCCGAGATCCAGCGGCGGCTGAGCGGGCAGGACCGGGTCCGCTACCGGATGCACGCGATGGGAACGTCGCTCGAGGGCTCGACGGAGGACATCCTCGCGGTCGTCGGCGAGCTGCACGCGGTGCCGTTCGAGCAGGGCATCCCGCGCGTGTACACCGTGCTCAAGCTGGACGAGCGCCGCGACCGCCCCGAGCAGACCCTCGACGACAAGGTGCGCTCAGTCGAGGACCTGCTCGGCGCCTGAGCCGCCTCGGCGCGGATGGCCGAGCGAGCGGGCGGCGACCGAGCCATGACCGCGGCGCCGATCGCGGTGCTCGATGCGGCCCGCGGACCGGCCGGTCGACGGATGCCTCCGGCCGGGCCTCGGCGCCGAGACTCGGCCGGTGTCCACGGAGCTGCTCAGCCACGCACTGCTGCGAACGAGCGATGCGATCGACCTGCCGCCGCCGGGTGAACCCGTCTACGGCCGCGCCGACCGGAGCGACGCGTACCCGATCCTCGTCACGCGCTCCACGCGCGCCACCCTGGAGCGGCTGCTCGACCTGATCGGCGACGCCAGCGTCGCGGTGATCACCGACCGCACCGTCGCCGAGCTTCACGGCCCGGCGCTCCTCGGGGCGCTCGCCGACGCCGGCGTCGAACCCGAGGTCGTGGCCATCCCCGCCGGCGAGCGCCACAAGACGCTCGACCAGGCGGCGCGGCTGCTCGACTGGCTGACCGGCACGCAGCTCGCCCGCCGCGACGTGATCGTCACGTTCGGCGGCGGGGTTGTGATCGACATGGGCGGCTGGGTCGCCAGCGCGTACATGCGCGGCGTGCCGTACGTGAACGTGCCGACCACGCTCGTGGGCCAGGTGGACGCCGGGATCGGCGGCAAGCTGGCCGTGAACCACGCGGTGGCGAAGAACCTGATCGGCGGCTTCTTCCAGCCGCGCGGCGTGGTCTCGAACGTGTCCTTCCTCCGAACGCTGGAGCGGAGGCAGCTGCGCGCCGGGCTGGCCGAATCGATCAAGAAGGCGATCATCGCCTCCCCCGCCTACTGGCGCCTGATCGAGGCGGAGGCGGATGCGATGCTCGCCGGCGACCTCGACGCGCTCGAGGCGCTCGTTCACGGCGCCGGGGCGATCAAGGTCGAGCTGCTCGCGCGAGACCCGTACGAGGAGGACTCGCGCCGGACGCTCGGGTTCGGCCACGCGCTGGCGCATCCGCTCGAGACGGTCACGTCGTACACCGAGCTGCTGCACGGCGAGGCGGTCGCGTTCGGCATGTCGGTGGAGGCCGAGATGGCGGCGGCCCGCGGGCTCCTCGCCCCCGCGACGCTCGACCGGATCGTCGGGCTCTTGCGGAGGGTCGGCCTCCCGACGTGTGCGGACGAGCTGCCCTGCGATGTCGACGGCGACCGCCTGCTGCAGGCGACCGAGCGCATCCGGCTGATCCGCGGCGGCGGCTACCGGTTCGTCCTCCCCATCGACCTGGGTGAGACGGTCATCGCCGATGATGTGACGCCCGCCGAGCTGCACGCCGCCCTGCGGCGCTGCGGCGTACATGTCCCGTCATGACGGCCATCGCCCACGTGGGGATGACCGTCACGGACCTCGACGGCGCCGTGGCCTGGTACTCCGACGTGCTGGGGCTGGCGCCGCTCGGGCCGCCGGCGACGGTGCGTGCCGGCGAGGGATACGACGGCGAGCTGGCGGCGGAGGTGTTCGGCGCCGGCTTCGGCGGGTTCCGGCAGGCGCACCTGACGGGCGCGAACGGCGCGGCGCTCGAGCTGTTCGAGTTCCTCGCTCCGGCGAGCGAGCGCCGTGCCGCCAACTTCGAGTACCGGAGCACGGGCATCTTCCACGTCTGCCTCGTCGCCCGGGAGATCGAGCGGACCGCCGACCGGATCGCGGCGCTGGGCGGTCGCCGCCGGATGGAGCGGGCGGCGCCGATCTTCCCCGGCGAGCCGTACCGCACCTGCTACTGCGAGGACCCGTTCGGGAACGTCATCGAGCTGTACTCGCACAGCCACGAGCGCGTCTACGCCAACCGCGCATGAGAGCGCGGCTCGCGGTGATCGGGCTGGGGCGCATGGGGCGGCTGCACGCCTTCAACCTGGCCGGTCGCGTCGCCTCGGCCGACCTGGCGGTGGTCGTGGACGCCGTCGAGCCGCTCGCCAGGAACGTCGGGGAGCTCCACGGCGTGGAGTGGTCGACGTCGGTCGAGGAGGTGCTCGGGGACGCCCGCGTCGACGGCGTGGTGATCGCGGCGCCTACCGGGCTGCACTGCGAGCTGGTCGAGCGCGCCGCGCGCTCCGGCAAGCACGTGCTCTGCGAGAAGCCGCTCGGGTTCGAGGTGGAGACGGCTTCGGAGGCGGTGGCCGCCGCCGCGGCGGCCGGGGTCGAGCTGCAGGTGGGCTACCAGCGGCGCTTCGACCCCGACTGGATGGCCCTGAAGGATTCCCTCGACGGCGGCGAGCTGGGCTCGCTCAACCTGCTGCGCTGCTCCCACCGGGACGCGCGCCCGCCCGCGGCCGCGCTCGGGGACCTGTTCCTCGACGTGGCGGTGCATGACCTCGACGCGGCCCACTGGCTGGGCGGCGAGGTGGCCGAGGTGTTCGCGGTGCCGCGCGTCTCGGGCGACGCCGTGGTGGCGGCCGCGATCGCGCTCCGGTTCGAGAGCGGCGCACTGGGAGCGATCGACGTGAGCCGGGACGCCGGTTACGGCTTCGAGTGCTCGGCGGAGGTGGTCGGCTCGATGGCGACGGCGCGCACGGGCTACGCGCACCGTCGCGGCGAGGTCGAGCTGCTGCGCGAGGGTCGAGCGAGCGCCCGGGTGTCCGCGGATCACGCGGAGCGCCACGCCGCGGCGTACGTGGCCGAGCTGGAGCACTTCGGCGAGGTGGTGACGGGGCGGCGGGCGCCGCGCTGCGGCGGAGAGGACGCGCTGGCGGCACTGGAGCTGGCCGGGATGGCGAAGCGCTCGGCGGAGGTTGGGGCGCCGGTGAGAGCGCAGTCGCGGGCGCACATGGGGGCGAATCGCGGAGCGCAGGCCCTTCCCCCTCTGGGGGCTTCGCGATGACCGAGCTCGGCTTCGCCATGCTCGGCCACGGCTTCATGGGCCGTGCCCATTCCCTCGCGCTGCGCGCGCTCTCCGCCCTCGAGGAGCAGCCCGCGGCGGTGCCCCGGCTCGTGTCGATCTGCGGCCGAGACGCCCCGGCGGTGGAGCGCGCCCGCGCCCAGTTCGGCTGGGCCGAGGCGGTCTCCGACTGGCGCGAGCAGGTGGCCGACGACCGGGTCGCCGTGTTCGACAACACCGGACCGAACCACCTCCACGAGGAGCCCTGCCTGGCCGCGGTGCGTGCGGGCAGGCACGTGTTCTGCGAGAAGCCGCTCGCCACGAGCTCCGGCGCCGCGCTGCGCCTCTGGCTCGAGGCCGAGCGCGCGGGCGTCGTCCACATGTGCGGCTTCAACCTGCGCTTCGTCCCGGCGGTCCGGCTTGCCCGCGAGCTGCTGGAGAGCGGGCAGCTCGGCACGCCGACGCACTTCCGCGCGCGATTCCTCGCCTCCTCCGCGCTGCGAGCGGACCAGCGGCGCACCTGGCGCTTCCAGCGCTCCGCGGCGGGCAGCGGAGCGGTGGCGGACCTGGGCTCGCACCTGGTGGACCTGGCGCGCTGGCTCGCGGGCGAGGTCGAGGCGGTGAGCGCCGCCACGCGGACCTACGTGCGCGAGCGCGACGGCGTGCCCGTGGACGTGGACGACGCCTTCGCCGCGGTCGTCGAGCTCGAGGGCGGGGCGATCGGGACGCTGGAAGCGTCGCGTGCTGCCGGACGGCGCGCGGGCGAGTGCGCCTTCCAGGTCGACGCGACGCGGGGCTCGCTGTCGTTCGACGCCGGTCGCCTCAACGAGCTGGAGCTGGCCACGCGGCGCAAGGAGACGCGCCGCATCGAGGTGACCGATCCGCGCCATCCGTTCATGGAGCTCTGGTGGCCGGCGCCCGGACACGCGATCGGGTGGGGCGACTCGTTCACCCACGAGCTGCGGCACCTGGTGACCGCCGTGACGGGCGAGACGAGCGTCCGGCCGTACGGCGCCGACTTCGAGGACGGCTACCGCTGCGCCGAGGTGTGCGATGCGATCCTGCGAGCCGCCGAGACGGGCGCGCGGCAGGCGGTGGAGTACCGGCGTGCCCGGGCGGCGGCGCCGGCAGTGGCCGGGAGCGGCACGTGAGAGCGACGGCGGCGCGGCTGGCGGCATTGGGTGGGAGCCCGGCCGTGCCGCCGAACAGCCACCGGCAGTGGCCGGAGATCACGGCTTCCGATCGCGCCGCGCTCGAGCGGGTGCTCGACCGCGGCGAGCTGTGGGGCCCGAATGCCCCGGAGACGGAGGCCCTCCAGCGCGAGTGGGCCGACTACGTGGGCGTGCGGTTCTGCCTGCTCGTAGGCAGCGGAACCGCCGCCCTCCACTGCGCGCTGGTGGCGGCCGGGGTGCGCCCCGGCGACGAGGTGATCGTCCCGGCGTTCAGCTTCGTGGCGACGCCGATGTCCGTGCTGCAGGCCGGAGCGGTCCCCGTGTTCTGCGACATCGACCCGGACACGCACTGCGCTGGACCCGCGGTTGGTGGAGGAGCGAATCGGCACCCGGACGCGGGCCGTCATGCCGGTGCACGTACACGGCCTGCCGGCCGACATGGATGAGCTGCGGGCGCTCGCGACGCGGCACGGGCTGGCGCTGATCGAGGACGCAGCGCAGGCGCACGGCGCCACCTATCGCGGGGCGAGGACCGGCGCGCTCGGGGACGCCGCGGCGTTCAGCCTGAACGGGTCGAAGAACCTGAGCGCCGGCGAGGGCGGCCTGTACGTCACGGACGACGAGGAGGCCTTCGTCTCCGCGCGGCGGCTGGCGATCTTCGGCGAGGACACGCCGCCGACCCCACCGGGCCGCTACCGCGCGTATTGGTCGCACGGGGTCGGATGGAACTACCGGAGCCACGAGCTGACGGCAGCGCTCGCGCGCTCCCAGCTGCGCCGCCTGGACACGTACAACGAGACCGCCCGGAGGAACGCGGCGGCGCTGAACGCCGGCCTGTCCGACCTGCCCGGACTGGAGCCGCCACACGTGCCCGAGGACCGAACATGCGTCTTCTACCGCTACCGGATCAGGATCCACCCGGACGAGCTGGGCTTCACCGGACCGCCCCTCGAACTGCGCGACCGGCTGCTCTGGGCGCTCCAGGCCGAGGGTGTGGCGGCGTCGCTCTGGCAGCTGCTCCCGCTGCCGGCGCAACCGGTGTTCCGCCGCGGCCGGTTCGCCCCGTGGCGTCCCGGCGACGACGACCGGCTGGAGCCCTGGAATCCCGGCGCGCACCCCGAGACCCTGCGACTGCTGGAGAGCTCGATCGTGCTGGGAACGGCCACCGAACCGCTCTTCAACCAGCCGAGCGAGCTGATGGACCGCTACCTGGAGGCGTTCGAGAAGGTGCTGTCGGACCGCGAGGCGCTGTTCACGGCGGACTACCGGCCGGTGGAGCCGTGGCCGCCGATTCCGGCGGGGTGACGATCGTGGAAGCCTCATTCGCCCTCGACGACCTCGACAGAAAGGTGGCCGCGCACCTTCCGCCGCGCGGCGTGTACGTCGAGGCCGGCGCCCATGACGGATTGACGCAGAGCAACACGGCGATGCTCGAGTTCTCAAGCGGGTGGTGCGGCCTCCTGGTCGAGCCGATCCCAGAGCTTGCGCGACGCTGCCGTGCGAATCGCCCCGGGTCGACGGTGGAGCAGGCCGCGCTGGTCGCGGCGGACTACCCCGGCCGGCGCATCCGCATGACTTTCTGCAACCGCTCGTCGATCGTTGAAGGTGGCCGTGGGGATCCCATCGCCGATCGGGACTGGGTCGAGCGCTGCCGGCGGCTTCCAGACCAGGCAGGCCTCGAGCCGTACTCGGTGGACGTCCCGGCGCGCACGCTCTCCTCCCTCCTCGACGATCACGGGATCGCTCACGTCGACTTCCTCTCACTCGACCTGGAGGGCTATGAGGCGAACGCGCTCCGCGGCGTGGACTTCGAACGCCATCGCCCCGCGATGCTGCTGGTCGAGGTCTCCCGCGAGCGTGAGGCCATCGAGGAGGCTCTGGCCCCTTGGTATGTCGAGGTCGCGCAGCTGTCGGACCACAGTTCACATGACCCGCCGTGGTGCGACGTGCTGTATCGCGCCCGCTAGCCGGAACACCTTCCTGGCCTAGCTGCTCGTAGACAGAAGTAATCCTGTCTACCGCTCAGGGCCGTTGGTCTAATCGGTCGCCAACGGGGATCGACGCTGCCGCCCGGCTTGGCAGCAAGGAGGTCAGCGGTGAGCACACCGAAGCCCCAGCGGCTTCTGCGAACAGTCTTGGCGTCAGTGGCGCTTTTCGGAGCACTGGCGGCCGCCGGCTGCGGCGATGACGAGGACGACAGCCCGAGCGCAGGCAGCACCGCGCGGAAGGACATCCGCATCGAGTTCGCGTTCGCAGGAGTGCCAGGCGACCCCTACTACACCGTCATCAAGAACGGTGCCAGCCAGGCGGAGAAGGACATGGGCGTGACCGTCGACTACAAGGAGACGGCTCAGTACGACTTCCAGGAGCAGGTGCGCCTCATCAAGGCCGCCATCGCCAGGAAGCCGGACGGCCTTGTCGTGAGCGAGGAGTCCCCCGAGGTCCTGGATGGTCCAGTCAAGGAGGCCGTGGACGCAGGGATCCCGGTGATCATCGCCGCTGCCGGCGAGGACTCGGTCGATAAGACGGGCGCGCTCGGGTTCGTCGGCCAGAATGAGTTCGAGGTCGGATCCCGGGCCGGTGAGCAGCTGAAGAGCGCGGGCGTGCAGCGCGTCGCCTGTCTGAACCCTGCCGTCGGGACTCCAAACCTCGACGCTCGTTGCAATGGCCTGAAGCAGGTGATGGGCGACTCCAACGTGGACGTCGTCGCCATCGACCAGACAGACGCCACGGCGGCGAAGAACCGCGTAAAGGCAATCCTGCAGCGCGGGGACGTTGACGGCCTCCTGGCGCTGGCGGCCGCCACGGTCGCCGAGCCGGCCCTCGACGCGGTCGAGGAATCCGGAGCCGCCGGCGATGTGACGGTTGCGACCATCGATCTGTCTCCGGGCGTGCTGCAGGCTATCCGCGACGGCGACCTGCTCTTCGCGAGCGACCAGCAGCAGTTCCTCGCGGGCTACCTGCCCGTCGTACTGCTCACGCTCTACAACGAGTACGGCATCCGTCCGCCGGACTTCGTGCCCACCGGTCCCTCCTACGTGACCGAGGAGACCGCGGCGGAGGTCATCGAGCTGAGCAAGAAGGGCATTCGTTGACGTTGCTGCTGCGGCGGCCGGAGGTGACTCCGGTCGCGGGAGCCATCGCGGTATGGGTGTTCTTCGCGGTCATAGCCGGCGACACCGGCTTTCTCACCGCCCAGGGAACCGCCAACTACATGGAGGTGGCCGCGCAGCTGGGAATCATCACCATCGCGATCACGCTGCTCATGATCGCGGGCGAGTTCGACCTGTCGGTCGGGTCGATGCTCGGCGCCGCGGGGGTGCTGATGGCGTACCCCGTCGTGGAGCTCGGCTGGCCGCTGTGGGCGGGCATTGCCTTCGCGTTCCTTGGTGCGGCGATCGTCGGGGCGATCAACGGGCTGCTGGTCATTCGCACCGCTCTCCCCTCGTTCATCGTGACTCTCGCCGCGCTCTTCATCCTCCGCGGCGTCACGATCGCCTTCACCCACGACGTCACGGGCGGGGCGACGCAGGTCGGTGGGGTCGAGCAGGCAACCGCGGGGTCCTTCTGGCACTCGGCCCTCGCGGGTGAGCTGTTCGGCCTACCCGCGGCGGTCTACTGGTGGCTCGCCCTGACGCTCGTGGCGACGATCCTGCTCGCCAAGACGCGCTTTGGAAATTGGATCTTCGGGGCCGGGGGCGATCCGGACGCGGCCGCGAAGCTCGGCGTTCCGGTGGCGCGGGTGAAGGTGATCCTCTTCGTGTTGACCGCCATGGCGGCGACCTTGGTGGCCGCGATCGGCGTCCTGGTCAACGGAGCGGCCGACGTGCAGCAGGGTCAGCTGAAGGAGTTCCAGGCCATCACCGCGGCGGTGATCGGAGGGACCCTGCTCACCGGCGGATACGGCACGATCGTCGGCGCGGCGTTCGGCGCACTCATCTTCGGCATGGTCAGTCAGGGCATCTTCTTCACGGGAGCCGATGCGGACTGGTTCCAGGCGTTCCTCGGGGCCATGTTGCTGTCGGCCGTCCTCGTGAACAGGTACTTCCGGCGGCACGCGCAGGAGCGGTGACCCCCTCATGTCGGAAGCACCCGCCATCGAGGTACGCCGGGTGTCGAAGAGCTTCGGCCATGTTGCGGCTCTGCGAGATGTCTCACTGCGCGCACCCAAGGCGACGGTCACGTGCCTCCTTGGCGACAACGGCGCCGGCAAGTCGACGCTGATCAAGCTGCTGTCCGGGGTCTTCCGTCCCGATGAGGGCGCCGTGCTGGTGGACGGCAGGGAGGTGTCGTTCAGATCTCCCCGGCATGCTCTCGATTCGGGCGTCTCCACGGTCTTCCAGGACCTGGCCACCATCCCGCTGATGTCGATCGTGCGGAACTTCTTCCTCGGTCGCGAGCCCACGCGCGGCGCGGGCCTCCGGCTCGTCGACTGGGGACGGGCCGAGACGATCACTCGAGACGCGCTGGCGGAGATGGGGATCTCCCTCCGGGACGCTTCGCAGCCGGTCGGGACATTGTCCGGCGGCGAACGGCAGTCGCTGGCCATCGCCCGCGCGCTTCACTTCGGAGCATCCGTGCTGATCCTCGACGAGCCCACGTCGGCGCTCGGCGTGCGCGAGGCGGCCAACGCCCTGCGCCACGTGCAGCGAGTGCGCGATCAGGGGCTGGCGGTGATCCTGATCACCCACAACGTGGGTCACGCTCACGCGGTCGGCGACAACTTCGTCGTCCTGGACCGCGGCGCGGTCGTGGCGGAGCGAGAGCGCGAGGAGGTCACGAGCCAGGAGCTCCAGGAGCTGATGGCCGGCGGGGGCGCGATGGAAGAGCTTCTCAAGCCGGTGCCCTAGTGGAGTACGACCCGTTCGCGCCCGAAACGCAGGCCGACCCCTATCCGGTCTACCGCCACCTGCGTGAATGCGCACCGCTGTACCGGAACGAGCGACTCGACTTCTGGGCGGTATCGCGCTACGACGACGTCGTCGCGGTCTCCCGCGATTGGAAGACGTTCTCTTCGTCTTTCGGCGTCGACATCGACGACACGGGCGGCGAGTTCGGTCACGGGAACTTCCTGGAGGAAGACCCGCCGCTCCACGACCTGCTCCGTGCCGTGGTTCGCACGGAGTTCATTCCCAAGAACCTGAAGGCGGCGCTGGAGCCGTTCGTCAGGAGCGAGGTCGAGCGAATCGTGGGCGACCTCAAGACCCGTCCCGCGGTCGACTTCGCGCGCGAGCTCGCCTGGGAGCTTCCGGTCCTCGTCGTCTCGAGGCTCGTGGGCTTCCCACCCGAGGATCGCGAGCGCCTGAGGCAGTGGGAGGAGACGTTCGCCCTCCGAGTCCCCACGCTGCCGGTGCTCCCGCCGTTCGCGACCCGCGCGGGCGCCTCGCTGCGCGGCTACTTCGCCGGCCTCGTGGAGGATCGCCGCCGCGATCCACGCGACGATCTGCTCACCAATATCGCTCAGGCCGAGGTCGACGGCTCGCCCATCGGCAGCGGAGCGCTGGGGATGGTCTTCATCCTCTTCGTGGCCGCCATCGAGACCACGGCCAGCCTGATCACGCAGAGCCTGCGCCTACTCGCGATCCATCCGGAACAGCGCGAATGGCTTCGCGAGAACCTGTCTGCGGTGCCGCAGGCCGTCGAGGAGGTGCTGCGCTACGAGGCGCCGGTCCAGAACTTCAAGCGAACGACGCTGTCGGACACGGAACTGCTCGGCGAGCTCATTCCGGAGGGGTCGACCGTCCTGATGCTCACAGGGTCGGCGAACCGGGACGAACGGCGGTTCCCGGAACCGGACGACTTCGACGTCCGGCGAGAGCCGAAACGTCACATGGCCTTCGGAGAGGGGATCCATCACTGCATCGGGGCACCCCTCGCGAGGCTCGAAGGCCAGGTCGTGCTGGAGACGGTCCTCTCGGAGATGCCGGACTACGAGCTCGTGGGCGCCCCGCAGTTGCTGCCGAACAACATCGTCCGAGGGTATCTGAGCCTCCCGGCGCGTACCAACGCCGGGCTCAACGCGCCGTGCCCATCGTGACCCGCTGGTCACCGAGCGCGTCGCGGAGGGTATGCGCGTCCTGAAGATCTGCGTCCGCTGGGCGTCGTCCGTATACGGCAGGTTCGCCAGCATGAGGTCGAAGTTCCCTGCCAGGAGACGCTCGGCATTCCCCCGATCGACCCATGGCCCGCCCTGGATGCCATCGACGATCGGCCGGGTGTCGCGGCTAGGCTCTCACGCCGTGACCCGCTCCCTCACAGCCCTGCTTGTCTGTGCCATCGCCATGCTCGGCATCGCCGCGTGCGGCGGCGACGACGGCGACGACCAAGCCTTCCAGGACGACTTCCCGGCCCTGAGCGAACGCATCCAGTCGTTGGGCGAGGAGGTCGGGAACACCATCGAGACCGCGGCGAACGCCACCGACGAAGAACTGGCCAACGAGTTCGACGAGATAGCGCAGGAGCTCGGAAGCCTGCGGCAGGAGCTCGAGGACCTGGACCCGCCGGAGGACCTTGCGGACGAGCGCGAAGACCTCGTCTCGGCCATGGGCGAGGTCCGGTCCTCGCTCGAGGACATCGCCGGCGCCGCCGAGGAGGGCGACCCCGAGGCGGCGCGTGCGGCGACCCTCGAGCTGATCGATCGCTCCGAGGAGCTCCGCGATGCACGCCAGGCGCTGGGAGACGCCGTGCGCGAGGACGAATAGCGCCGGCTACCAGCTCCTCGCCAGTTTCAATTTATACCGCAGAGAAGGCTCTCATGAGGCCTTGACTCTTGCCGCATAATCGCCCGCCGCAAGCCAGAAGGTACGGGAATGGAGGAGCGATATGCGTGCTGTTCACGACGTATCCGACGGGAGCGTGGCGATGACCGAGCATGCGGTGGTCATCGCCGGAGGCGGTCCCGCGGGGATGATGCTGGCGGCTGAGCTGGCGTTGGCGAAGGTCGACGTCGCGGTCGTCGAGCGGCGTCCCGATCACGTGCTCGTCGGCTCGCGGGCCGGCGGTTTCAACTCGCGCACGATCGAGGTGCTGGATCAGCGTGGGGTCGCTGATCGGTTCCTCGCGGAGGGTCAGGTGGCTCAGGTCGCGATGTTCGCCGCGACAACGTTGGACACGAGCGACTTCCCGACGCGTCATCCGTATTGGCTCGGGATCTTCCAGAACCAGATCGAGCGGATCATGGCCGCCTGGATCGCCGAGCTGCCGGTACGGATCTACTACGGGCGTGAGGTGACGGGCTTGGCGCAGGACGAGACCGGCGTCGATGTCGAGCTGTCCGACGGCGCGTCGTTCCGGGCGCGGTATCTCGCCGGGTGCGACGGAGGACGCAGCGTCATCCGCAAAGCGGCCGGCATCGAGTTCCCGGGGCTGGATGCGACGAAGAGCAACCTGATCGCCGAGGTCGAGCTGACCGACGAACCGCCGCGCGGCGTCCGCCACGACGCGATCGGCGTCCACGGCATGCACAGGCTTGGGGACACCGGGACGGTGCGGGTCGTCGTGACCGAGAGCCAGCTCGGGCCCGGCAGCGAGCCCACCCTGCGCGATCTCAGCGAGGCGCTCATCACGGTGTACGGCACCGACTTCGGGATCCACAGCCCCACCTGGATCTCGAGGTTCACCGACATGACCCGTCAGGCCGCCGCCTACCGCGCCGGACGTGTGTTGCTCGCGGGCGACGCGGCGCACGTGCACTACCCGGCGGGCGGACAGGGCCTCAGCCTCGGCGTGCAGGATGCGGTGAACCTGGGATGGAAGCTCGCGCAGGTGGTCAACGGGACCTCCCCGGAGAGCCTGCTCGACACCTACCACGCCGAGCGCCACCCGGTCGGCGCACTCGCGTTGCGGCACACGCTGGCTCAGGGGACGCTCCAGCGCCAGGACGAGCGCATGAAGGCCGTGGTCGATGTGGTGTCGGAGCTGGCGAGCATGGACGAGCCCCGCAAGCGGATCGCCGGGCTCATGTCCGGGCTGGACATCCATTACGACCTCGGCGAGGGACATCCGCTGCTCGGACGCCGCATGCCCGATCTCGACCTGATCACCGCCGACGGCCCGCTCCGAGTCTTCGAGCTGCTGCACGACGCACGGCCGCTGCTGCTCAACCTCGGTCAGCCCGCCGATCTTGACATCACTCCATGGGCTGACCGGGTCCAGCTGATCGACGCGACCTACGAAGGGGAGTGGGAGCTCCCCGTAGTCGGCGTGGTCAGCGCCCCCACCGCCGTGCTGATCCGCCCAGACGGCTACGTCGCCTGGGTAGGAGACGGAACCAACGCGGGACTCACCGACGCGCTGGCCACCTGGTTCGGGCCACCCACGGCGGCGTAGCTCACCACCTCGCTCTATTCACGCACCTCCGCCAGCAGCCCATCCAGAGCGATCACCTCCATCGCGGCCGTACGGACCGTGTCCGGGCACGTGCCGTCCCGCCATCCCTCGCCGCAGGCCGTCGCGAGCCGCTCCCCGGACTCGATGAGCGTCCCGTAGAGCGCGTCGTGCAGGACCTCCCGCGTCGCGCTCATCTCGACGTCGCCCTCTCGTGCCTCGCCCCACCAGCCGAGCCGCACCAGCAGCGCATCGAGCTCCGCCAGCCGCGCCCGGCACAGCGCCGCTTCATCGCGCGGCTCGCCCTGCTCCAGGTGGGAGCGCAGCGAGAAGTGAAGCGCCTCGACCGTGGAGTGGTAGAGCAGCACGACCGTGTCGCGGACAGCCTCCACCAGGGCAGCCGGGACCTGCACCGACGCTCGCGCCATCGTGTTCCTTTCTCTCGAACACGCGAAGGACGCGCTACCGGATGCGCACTATGGTTTCGAACGCGCCGAAGCCAGCCTTCGGTGCCTGCCCCGGGGCGTGGTCGCGCCGCCGGGGCACTTTGTTGGTCGGACTCGAACTTACGTTCGCCCGCGGACGGAACGGGCCCGGGGAGAGACTTCGCCGTCCCGGGACTTCATAGGGACGCGACCACGTCCCGCGCTTCGGATCCGAAGCGTGCGCCGGGCCAATCGCACGCGGCACAGGTGCTGCGCGGGCGTGGTCGCTCCCCGGTCAGGCGTTTCCGCAGACTGCGCAGCCCGCGAGTCGCGGCACCGCTTCCGTCGTGACCTGCATGGTCCGTAGGTCGTACACGTAGGCGGTGCCCAGCGAGGCGGGCTGCACGAGACCGGTCAGGTGATGGAGGGTCTCGAGGGCGACCTGGCCCCCGACGAAGGCGCAGACCGGGCCGAGCGTGGCGGCCGGGGATGGCCGGCCGCGACGCTGCTCGACGAGCTGGTCGTAGAGCGGATGCGACGCGCGGTACGTCGTCTCCTGGCAGGCGAAGCAGCCGGTTCGCCCGGGCACGTACATCGGCCCTACGCGCGCGACCGGCGGCGAGTGGCTCATCGTGATCGACGGCACGCCTGCGGCGAAGCAGGCGCCGTTGACCCACCGCTCGATGTCGAGCGCCGGCCAGTCGGCGCCGTTGACGACGAAGTCCGCGCCCTCGGCCACCTCGCGCACGTCAGCCTCGCTCTCGAGCCGGCGCGGCACAGGGACGAGGCGGCAGGCCGAGTCGAAGGCCCCGAGCGCCTCCGCGGCCACCTCGGCTTTGAGCCTGCCGACGTCGGATTCGCGGTAGAGGATCTGCCGGTTGAAGTTGCTCTCCTCCACCCGGTCGCCGTCCACGAGCACGAGCTCCCCGACGCCGCAGCAGGCCAGCGCGTACGACCCCCAGGTCCCCAGCCCGCCGACGCCGAGCATCACCACGCGCGCCTCGCGGAGCCGGCGCTGGTATTCCGAGACGGCCGTGTCACCCGACGCCAGGTCGCCGAAGTAGCGCAGCTGGCGGTCGTAGCGGACGCGCTCGCGCAGTGGCAGCCGCTCGTCGTCGGCGGCGTCCTCGAGGAGCGACACTCCGGAGAGCGCGCGGATGGCGTCGTGGACGGCGTCCTGGCCGAACTCGCGCTCGAGGTCGTCGGTCGTACGGCTTCCGTCCAGGGCGGCCAGGAGGGCGCGGGCGGCGTCGTCGGGCTGCTCGATCACCAGATCCGCGCCGGACTGCGGCCGGAGGATGAAGATGTCGCCGCCGGCGGAGACGGCATCGGTCGTGCGCTTCAGTCGTGGCTTCTGCACCGGACGGTTCCTTCCAGGACGAGGGATGCCCGGCTCGACCGGTCGCCGAGCCGGGCATGCCTGGCTCACGAGAGCTTCAGGATCGAAACGACCGGTAGCACCGGCTTGTCCATCGTCTTGATGGTCACTCGACATCACCTCCCTTCGCGGATCGGGCGGCGTACAGGGCCTTGAGGTGTCGTGCCTCGTCGAGGTCGGGGGCGAGGGTGCCGTCCCCAGCGGCACCGTGGACGCTCAGGCAGGTGAGCCCGGCACGCGCGAGCAGCGCGGTCACCCGGTCGCGCGGGAAGTGACGTTGGGCGTGCCGGGTGGAGATCCGCTCGTAGAGGCCGTCGGCGCGATGGGTGAACACATCGATCGACGCCGCCGCCTCACAGCCGGGAGCGGCGTCCGCGGTCGACTCGCCGCGCCACACGAAGACCGTCCCATTCCGGACCGCGACACTGTCGACGGCGAAGGTGCTTCGGTACGCGAGCAGCGTGTTGAGGTCGAACAGGGCGATCCCGCCCGCACTCAGGTTGGCCGCGATGCACCTCAGCGCGCGAGCCAGCTCCTGCTCGTCGAGCAGGTAGTTGAGGGAATCGTCGAAGCAGGTGATCAGGTCGAAACAGCCGATCCGTCCCAGGTCACGCAGGTCGGCGCTGAACAGCGTGGCTTCGGGTGCCTTGCGCGCGGCCTCCGCAAGCATCGCGGCGGAGATGTCGCACCCCGTGACCTCAAACCCGCGCCTCAGAAAGGGCATGAAGCTCTTGCCCGTGCCGCAAGCGAGGTCCAGGAGCCTCCGGCCACGCAGGTCAAGGCGCTCGGCAAGCTCCAGTACCTCCCCCGTCCAGGCTTCGTAGTCGGAGCCGGCGGTGAAGTCGTCGTAGTAGGGAGCGAACGCGTCGTACTCCCTGGCGGCGGTGACCGCCGGACCTCGCATCATCGATTACGGTCCGCAAAGCGGTCAGCTTCGCCATACCGAGTAGGGTGTCTCGCATGGTCACCGCTCGGCACGCGGGGCTGGTCGACCCCCGTCTCGCGAAGGCGCTTGCACATCCCCTGAGGGCGCGCATCCTGGTCGTCCTGAATGAGCGAGTCGCGAGCCCGAATGAGATCGCCGGGCTGGTCGATGAGCCGTTGCCGAACGTGAGCTATCACGTCCGCGCCCTGGTCGATCTCGAATGCATCGAGCTGGTCCGCACGGCCCAGCGCCGCGGGGCGATCGAGCACTACTACCGGGCATTGAAGCGCCCTTTCTTCAGCGACCGCGACTGGAAGCGCCTCCCCCGGTCGGCGCGGCAGGCACTCGCCGACCTTGGACTGCAGTTGATCTGGGATGACTTGTCGCAGTCGATCGAAGCCGGAACGCTCGATGCGCGGCCCGAGATGCACGTGAGCCGCAGCCCGCTTGTCCTCGACGAGCGTGGCTGGGGGGAGATGGCCGACGCGCTTGCCGCCCTCCTCACCGAAGCCGACGGCATCGCCAGGCGGAGCACCGAACGCCTGGAGAAATCCGCGGACGGCGGGATCCCGAGCAAGCTCGTTCTGATGCACTTCGAGACCCCCTCCTGACGCTCGCCGCCCGACCATTCAGCGAGCGTCCTCGAGGATCGTCCTGAGTCGCGCGCGGGCCCGGTGCAACCGCACCTTGACCGTTCCCTCTGGCACGCCCAGGCGGCGCGCCACGTCCGCCTGAGTCAGGTCGTCGCGGTACCGAAGCCGCAGAACCTGGCGATCGGTGTCCTCGAGGACCGCAAGAGCCTGCTCCACGGTGACCCGCGTTGTGGCGCTCGTGAGTTCCTCGTCCTCAACCTCCGGCTCCCACTCGGTCGACTCACTGGCCGCCGAGCGCTGGCGCCGGGCCCGGCGCGCAAGAAGGCGCCGCGACTCGTTGCGCGTGATCTCGAGAATCCACGGGAGAGGGGCCTCTGGCGAGCGGCACGCGTGCCGGCGAATCCATGCGCGAACGAGTGCCTCTTGCACCGCTTCCTCGGCGTCGGCACGAGGCAGCAGGCGGTGAGCCTCTCGGAGAGAACGAGATCGGAGCGCGGCCCAGTCCCAACCCCGCACCAGGGTTGCGCGCCGCGCGTTGATTGCTGCAGCTTGCCTTTGCATTCGATGCACAGGCTCGGAGCTAGAGCGTCCACGATACTTCCGAGCGCTCAAGAGTGTCGATGCAAAACTCGGCTCCGACTGCTACAACTCATGAACCTTGCCGCACAAGGGACTCCGCAATAACGGCAAGATGGACACCGGGACGAACAGCGTCGCGACACGTTCCGGGCGCGGCCGGCGACGGGTCCGGGTGCTCGCGGCCGACAGCCACCCCCTGTACCGGGACGCGATCACCCGAGCCATCAAGGCGTGGCCGGAGCTCGAGCTCGTGGCGCAGGCGGCGGACGGCCGTCAGGCCCTCGACGCCATCGTGGCGACTTCGCCCGACGTGGCTGTAGTCGATCGGTCGCTCGGCAAGCTCACCGGCGAACAGGTGCTCAACGCCGTCGGTCGGGACCGGCTCGGCACGCGCTTGATCCTGATCGGTGCCAAGCCGCCGTCCAGGGTTGTGTACGCCTCGATCGCGAACGGCGCGGCCGGGTACCTGACGACCGGCACGGACGCCCGCGAGCTGTGCGAAGCGATCTCCGCCGTCGCACGGGGTGAGACCGTGCTCGCCCCAGAGCTCCACACCGGCCTGGCCGACGAGATCCGGATGCGCAGGATCCTCGACAAGCCCGTGCTGAGCGAGCGGGAGAGCCAGACGCTCAAGCTCGTTGCCGAGGGCCTGTCGGCGCCGGACATCGGAAGGCGACTCCACTTGAGCACCGGCACAGTGAAAACGCACCTGGAGCACTTGTACGAGAAGCTCGGCGTTTCCGAGCGGGCGGCCGCGGTCGCGCAGGCCATGCGACGCGGGTTGCTCGAGTAGCGGGAACTCGATCCGCCCGGCGGGCGAGAAGCGACCAAGGCATGGCTTGAGTCGGGCCTGCCCGCCGGAACACTGCTCACGTGGCTCGGGTGCTGAACGTCGGGGTGATGGGGTGCGGTCACGTGAGCGACCAGTACTTCCGCGGCTGCCGCCGCTTCGACATTCTGAACGTCATCGCGTGCGCGGACATGGAGGCAGAGAGGGCCGAGCAGAAGGCGGCCGAGCACGGCGTGCCGCGCGTTTGCGCCCCGAACGAGCTCCTCGCAGACCGGGACATCGAGCTCGTCATCAACCTGACACCGCCACTCGCGCACGCCGAGACGAGCCTCGCGATCATCCGCGCGGGCAAGCACGTCTGGTCGGAGAAGCCACTGGCCGCGACCCTCGAGGACGCTGCGCGCCTCGTCGACGGCGCGCGCGAGGCCGGCGTTCGCCTCGGCTGCGCGCCGGACACGTTCCTGGGCGGAGCGCTGCAGACCTCGATCAAGCTCGTCGAGGATGGCTGGGTCGGAAAGCCGGTGGCGGCAACCGCGATGGTCTCCGAGCCGGGCTACGAGCACTTTCACCCCAACGTTCAGGCCTTCTATTCGAAGGGAGGTGGGCCGGCGTTGGACCTAGGTCCGTACTACGCGACAGCCCTGGTCGCCCTGCTCGGCCCTGTCTCCCGCGTGACCGCGTTCGCGCAATCTCCCGCCGGCGAGCGGATCGTCCCGGCCGGGCCGCGCCGCGGCGAGCGGATCGCCGTCCATGTCCCGACCCACGTGACCGGCGCGCTCGAGTTTGCCGACGGCGCCGTCGCGACCGTCCTCATGAGCTGGGACCTGTGGGCCACCCGCCTGCCCTACCTGGAGGTCTACGGGAGCGCCGGCTCGCTCTCGGTCCCCAACCCGGACGAGTTCGGAGGCTCACCTCTGCTCCGGCGCGCGGGCGAGGAGGAGCTGCGTCAGCCCCCGCCGCCGCCCGGCAGCGTCCCCTGGACCGCCGTGCCGCTCGCATATGACGGCGACGTCGGCAGGGGCATCGGCGTCGCGGACATGGCTCACGCGATCGAGACCGGGCGCCCGCACCGCGCGAGCGGTGAGCTGGCGTACCACGTGCTGGAGGTCCTCACGTCGCTCCAGCGCTCGCACGACGAGGGAGTGGCGGTGGAGATCGCCAGCCGGTGCCCACGCCCGGCCCCGCTACCGCTCGGGCTACGCAGGGGCGAACTCGACTAGCTGTAGCTCTCCGAAACCGGGCGATCAGCCCAGCCGTGCCCGCCGCGCCGACACAGCCGCGACCAAGCACAGTCCGCACACGAGCGCCAGCGCGGTCCGGAGGCTCGACGCGTCCGCCAGCCACCCGATCAGCGGCGGCCCGGCGAGGAACCCCACGTAGCCGACGGTCGATACCGCCGCCAGGTCAGGCCCGGCCCCGTCGCCGTGCATGCCGGCCGCTCGCAGCGACAGCGGGAAGACCACCGAGAGCCCCGCTCCCATCACGGCAAACCCGGCGATCGCGGCAAGGGGCTCGGGGAACGAGAGCGCGAGGCCCAGCCCGAGCGCCGCGAGCAGCGCGCCGCCCCTGACCGCGGTTCCCGCGCCGATCCGTTCCGCGAGGCCGTCGCCGGCCAGGCGCCCCACGCCCATCGTCAGCGCGAACGCCGTGAGCCCCAGCGGCGCCACGCCAGCCGCCGCGCCGGCCTCGTCCGCCAGGTACACGCCGCTCCAGTCGAACACCGAGCCCTCCGCCATCAGGGCGCAGAACGCGATCACCCCCAGCGCGGCGAGCCGGCGGCTCGGCCGGGCGAAGCGTGGGCCCTCCGAGCGGCCCTCGTCTCGCACGAGACCGCGGGCCAGGAGCGCCGCCACGGCCGCGGCTACGGCAGCGTCGACGGCCAGGTGCGGCAGCGGGTCGACGCCGGCCGCCGCCACCGCCGCCGCGCTGCCGGCTCCGGCCAGCACTCCGAACGACATGGCGGCGTGGAGCGAGCTGAACAGGCGGACCCCGAGCTTGCGCTCGACCGCCACCCCCTGGATGTTCATGGCTATGTCGAGCACGCCGTTCGCGGCGCCCACCACGATCAGGGCGAGCAGCAGCGTGACCATGCTGTCGGCCAGAGCCGGCAGCACGACGGCGATCACGTAGAGCGGCGCGGCCGCCACCAGCGGCCGCGAGCCGTGGCGGACGGTCAGCGCCCCCGCCAGCGGCTGGGCGGCCAGCAGGCCGGCCGGGCGCCCCGAACAGCGCGATCCCGAGCTCGCCGGGACTGAGGTCGAGCTGCTGCTGGATCGCCGGCACGCGCGCGTACCAGGCGCTGAAGCACAGGCCGTTCAGGAAGAAGACGCCCGTGATCGACGCCCGCGGCCCGAGCGCGGCTGCGCGGAGGGACCCGATCGCCTACGCGCCCTCGGGCAGCTCGCCGGCCAGCGCGCGCACGTAGCGCTCGGCCGATCGCTCCACGATCCCCTTCGCGTCGCCCGGCACGATCCGGCCCCACCAGGCGCCGTACAGGACCTCGAACTCGAACGGCCGGAGCGCCCCCGCGATCGCCTCCACCGACGACGCCGGCAGCGGGATCAGGTTCGGGTAGCTGTACATGAAGCCCACGTGCGAGCGGTCTGGGATCACCTGCACGATGTCGCCGGACAGCAGCACGCCGCGGCCCTCCGCCCCGCCCGCCCAGTGCAGGACGCTGCCGCCCGCGAAGTGCCCGCCGCAGCGCACGAGCGTCAGTCCGTCGCCGATCTCCTTGGTCTCGCCGTCCCACAGCTCGACCGCCGGGTCGGGCCGCATGATCCAGCGCTCGTCGTCGGCGTGGATGTAGACGGGGCAGTCGAACCGCCGCGCCCACTCCACCATGCCCGTGTAGTAGTGCGGGTGCGAGATCGCGATCGCGGCGAGCCCGCCGCGCCGCTCGACCTCCTCGGCCCCGGCGTCGTCGACCAGGTGGACGCAGTCCCACATCACGTTGTCCGCCAGCAGCGCCCGCTGCCCGATCGCGAACCAGGGATCGACGCCCACGCCGGTGAGCTCACCGTCGTCGCGGATCTCGTTGCGGCGCTCGGCGCGCAGCTCGTCGAGCGTCGTCCAGCGCTGTCCCTCGCTCCGGCACGTACTGGCGCGCGTCCGTGCAGATCGGGCACTCCTCCGGCTGCTTCTCGCTCTCGGCGAACGGGGTGCCGCAGGTGACGCAGACCCACTCGGTCATCGGGCCAGCGCGGCGAGCAGGCGGTCCACCTCCGCCTCGTTCGTGTAGTGCAGGAAGCCCGCGCGCACCGCGCCGCCGTCCTCGGCGAGCCCCAGCGCGCGGATCGGCTCCAGCGCGTAGTAGTCCCCGTCCCAGACGTAGAGGCCCTCGCTGCCCAGCCGCTCCGCGGTCTGGCGCGGGCTCTCGCCCGCCACCCGGAAGCAGAAGGTCGGCGTCCGCCCTTCGACACCGCGGATCCCGTACAGCTCCACGCCCTCCGGCAGCCCGTCGAGGAAGCGGCGCGCCAGGGCGTCCTCGTGGGCGTGGATGCGCTCGAAGGCGGTGTCGAGCGACCCCTCGCCCAGCGAGCGCAGGTAGTCGATCGCCGCCACCGTGCCGGCCACGGCCTCGTGGGACTGCGTGCCCGTCTCGAAGCGGTGCCCGGGCGGATCCTCCGACGCGGGGCGCACGCGGTCGGCCGGCAGCGACTCGGCCAGGTCCGGCCGGATCGCCGCGATGCCCCAGTGCGGACCGAAGAACTTGTACGGCGAGCAGAGCAGCACGTCGATCCCCCACTCGCGGGCGCGCAGCCGGCGGTGGGGAGCGAGGTGCACCCCGTCCGCCCACGCCAGCGCGCCGGCACCGTGTGCGGCCGCCGCCACGCGGGCGGCGTCGGTGATCGAGCCGACCGCGTTCGACGCCAGCGTGAAGGCCACCACGCGGGTGCGCTCGCCGATCATCGCCTCGAGCGCGTCGTGGTCGAGCGTCACGTCCTCGGTGCGGATCGGGGCGTGGCGCACGACCAGGTCGTGGTCGGCGGCCACGAGCAGCCAGGGCGAGATGTTCGCGTCGTGGTCGAGCTGCGTGACGACGATCTCGTCGCCCGGCCGGAGCGTTCGCGCGACCGCGTGGGCGAGCAGGAAGTTGAGCGTCGTCATGTTGGCGCCGAACGCGATCCCCTCGGGCTCGGCGCCGGTGAACTCCGCGGCCGCCTGGCGGCCGCGCGCCATCACCTCGCCGGACTCCGCGGAGGTCGGAAACGCCCCGCCGAGGTTCGCGTTCGACCGCTCCATGTATGCAGCCACCGCGTCCAGCACCTCGCGCGGGCACTGCGACCCGCCCGGGCCGTCGAGGTACGCGGCACCGCTCGCGAGCGCCGGGAAGCGCTCGCGGATCGCCGCGACGTCAAGCGCCGGCGCGCTGCTCCGTGAAATGGCTGAGGACCCCACCGGGCAGCAGGATCTCACGTTCCTCGCTTGCGAGATCCCGCCCGTGCCGGCGGAGCCCGCCGGCCACCTGGCTGCCGACCCTTACGCGGTGCGGCCGTGTGCGCGCATGAACGGCTGCAGCGAGGAGCGCACGCGCTCGGCCAGGGAGGGCGTGCTGGCATACGACCGCATCGCGCTGAGACGCATCCGCAGAACCTGCCTCAGGACGGCGGTCTGCTGAAACGGGTCGGAGATGACGCGCCCGTCGATCGCCGACACGGCGGCGGCAGGCTTCCCGTCGATCTCTCCAACGAGGGCGGGGCCGGTGAGCGGGCGCTGGCCATCGAGCTCCGCGAGGCGGCGCAGCTCGACCTCGTCGTCCTCGGTGGCCCGGCGGATGACGTATGCGTTGGAGGGGAACACGGAGTCCTTTCGTCGCGTCCTGGGGGGAGGGTTGTTTCTACGGGACACGACGCCCGTGCTGCGAGATGGGCGTCACATTCGGACGCACGTCACAGTTCCTCTGGCCTGACTCGCCGTCAGGCCGCGGCGCGCTGCTGCTTGAGATAGTTGAGCAGCCCACCGTGCACGAGAATCTCACGTTCCTTGGCCGCGAAATCGTGCGCGACGGCGAACTCGTCGCCGGACTCCTCGATCCGCACGGTGATCTCGTCGGCTCCGTCGGCGAGCTCCTCGCGCACGCGCGGGAGGATCCAGGTCTGCCCCACCTCGGCGCGGTCGTAGTCGGACTCGTCCACGAAGGTCAGCGCGAGGATGCCCTGGGCCACCAGGTTGCGCCGGTGGATCCGGGCGAATGACTTGGCGAACACGGCCCGCACGCCCAGCTGGAGCGGCGCCAGCGCTGCGTGCTCGCGCGAGGAGCCCTGCCCGTAGTTGTGCCCGCCCACGATGAAGCCGGCGCCCCACTCCTGCATCCGCTTGCGGAACTCGGGGTCGCGGTGCTGGAACGTGAACTCGGCGATGGCGGGGATGTTCGAGCGGTAGGACATGACGATCACGCCGTCGGGGGCGAGGTCGCCGGTCGAGATGTTGTCCGGCTGGACCGTGGCGATCTTCGCCTTGAGCTCGTCCTCGAGCGGCGAGTGCTCCGGCGGGGTCTTGATGTTGGGCCCGCGCGGGACCTCGACCTGGTCGGCCTCGTCCTCGGGGGCGGGCGGGAAGATGTGACGATCGTCGACGTAGGGCTTCAGCTCGGGCATCTCGAGCAGCTCGGGCGGCTCCCCCAGCTCGCGCGGGTCGCGGATCTCGCCGTGCAGCATCGACGCGGCCGCGACCGCCGGTGAGCACAGGTAGACCTGGTCCTCGGGAGTGCCGGAGCGGCCCGGGAAGTTGCGGTTGAAGGTGCGCAGGGAGTTGGCGTCGGAGGGCGGGGCCTGGCCCATGCCGACGCAGGGCCCGCAGACCGGCTCGAGCATCCGGATGCCGCCCTCGACCAGCTGGCGGTAGACCCCCGACTCGGCGATCGCCACGAGGATCTGACGCGAGCCCGGGGTGGCGGTGGCGGTGACGCGCTCGTGCACCTGGCGGCCGTCGCCGCCCGCCAGCACCGCGCCGGGCAGCGCCAGGTCGAGGTAGGCGGAGTTGACGGAGGAGCCGAGGCAGACCTGCTCGATCGGAGTGCCGGCGATCTCCTCGACCGGGACCACGTTGTCCGGGTTCTGCGGCTTTGCGACGAGCGGGACGAGCTCGTCCAGGTCGATCTCGACGCGGTCGTCGTACTCGCAGCCCTCCTCCGGGCCGAGCTCGGCGAAGTCGTCCTCGCGCTGCTGCCTTCGCAGCCACTCGCGCGTGTTCTCGTCGGGCGGGAAGACCGCGCTGGTGGCGCCCAGCTCGGCGATCATGTTGGCGATCGTGCCGCGCTCCGGCACGCTCAGGTCCTCGGTGCCGGGGCCGGTGAACTCGAACACCTTGTTCTTGCCGCCGCGCACGGTCAGGCGGCGGAGCAGCTCGAGGATCACGTCCTTGGCCTGCACCCAGGGGCGCTTCAGCGTGCCCGCGAGGTGAACCTCCACGACCTCGGGGCAGGCGATCTCGTAGGGGTGGCCGGCCATCGCGACGGCGACGTCGAGGCCGCCGGCGCCGATGGCGATCATGCCGAGCGCGCCGCTCGTGGTGGTGTGGGAGTCGGCGCCGACGAGGATGCCGCCAGGCCGCGCGTAGCGCTCGATGTGCACGTAGTGGCAGATGCCGTTGCCCGGACGCGAGTAGTCGATGCCGTACTTCCGGCAGAGCGCCTGGAGCATGCGGTGGTCGTCGGGGTTCTTGAAGTCGAGCTGGATGACGTTGTGGTCCACGTACTGGACCGCCCGCTCGACCTTCACCCGAGGCACCTCGAGCTGCTCGAACTGCATGAGCGCCATGGTGCCGGTGGCGTCCTGGAGGAGGGTCTGGTCGATCCTGAGGGAGATGGCCTGGCCCGGGGTGAGGTCGCCGTCGGTGAGGTGCTCCCTGAGGATCTGCCTGGTCAGGTTCTCGGGCACGGGCTGGTTTCTACCGGACGGGTGGTGGTGCGAGCGCCAACAGCAGCAATGAAGGGTGGATCGGAAGGGGGTCCCATACAAAACGGCCGTATATCGGACGCAACGTATGGAACCCCCTCGCGGACGGCGGGAGAGAGCCGACTACGCGGCAACCACCTCCCTCCCCAGCCCGTCGTTCGCCGGCGCAACCGCAGCGGCCGGGGCCCGCCGACCCGGCACGAGCAGCGCGAGGAGCGCCCCGACCGCCAGCACCGCCGAGCCGACCCACACGGCCGGGATCAAGCCGTCCACGTACGCCTGCGGCGACTCGAACCCGCCGAAGTCCGTGAACACCGTCGCCAGCACCGCCACCCCGAGCACGCCGCCGACCTCGCGGATCGTGTTCGTGGCGCCCGACGCCTGCCCGGCCTCCTCCGGGCGCACCGATGACAGCACCGCGTTCGCGGCCGGGGCGAACACCAGCGCCATCCCCGTCCCGGCCATCACGAATGCCGGCACGATCGCGCCGTAGGCCACGTCCGGCTCGCTCACCACGGCGAGCCACGCCAGCGCCCCCGCCTGCAGCGCCAGCCCCGCCGCCATCAGCGGCCGGCTGCCGATCCGGTCCGACAGGATCCCCGCGATCGGGGCGACGAAGATCGGCATCGCCGTCCACGGCAGCGTGCGGATGCCCGCCTCGAGCGGCGAGTAGCCCTGAGCCACCTGGAAGAACTGCGCCAGGAGGAAGATCGAGCCGAAGGCGCCGAAGAACATCGCCAGCGACACGCCGTTCGTGGCCGCGAAGCCGCGGTTGCGGAAGAAGCGCAACGGCAGCATCGGCGCCGGGGCGCGGCTCTCCCACAGCACGAACGCCGCGAGCAGCGCCACGCCCGCTCCGATCGATGCGATCACCGTCGTGCTCGTCCAGCCGAGCGCCTGCGCGCGGACGATCCCGAACACCACGCCCAGGAGCCCGGTGCTCGCGAGCGCCAGGCCGCGGACGTCGAGCCGGGATGCGCTGCCGCGGCTCTCGGCCAGGATCGACATCGCCGCCGGCGCGAGCGCGATGCCGATCGGCACGTTCAGCCAGAAGATCCACTGCCAGGAGAAGCCCTCCACCACCGCGCCGCCGACCACCGGGCCGAGCGCCACGCCGAGGCCGGACACGCCCGACCAGACGCCGAGCGCGAGACCGCGCCGGTCCTCGCTGAACGCCTCACTCAGGATGGTGAGCGACAGCGGGGCGATCACCGCGGCCCCGAGTCCCTGCAGCGCCCGCGCGGCGATCAGGGCGTCGGTGCTCGGCGCCAGCGCGGCCGCCGCCGACGAGACGGTGAAGATGCCGATTCCCGCCACGAACACCGCGCGCCGGCCGAGCCGGTCGCCGAGCGCGGCCGCCGTCAGCAGGAACACGGCGAAGCTGAGCGTGTACGCGTTGACGGTCCATTCGAGCTCCTCGAGAGAGGCGCCGAGGTCCTCGCGGATGCTCACGAGGGCGTTGGTCACGACGAGGTTGTCGAGCGTGACCATGAAGAGCGCGACCGAGACGATCGCGAGGGTCCAGACGTGTGACCGTTGCATCTTGAGCTCCTTTGTTATTGATTGATCTATCAGGGACAGGACAAAAAAGAGAGGACGGCTACGCCGCGGCCTCCCCGGACATCGGCACGCAGTCGTCAGGGAGCTCCAGGGCAGCAACCACGTTCAGCAGCATGCCCATGGCGAGGAAGTCGGTGACCTGCTCATCGGAGGCGCCACTCATCCGGCGGACGTCCTCCCTGAGACGCAGGAACTCCTGCCGCACGGGCTCACGCAGCGCGGGGTCGCCGGCAGCGGCATGTGCCTGCATCTGGACGAGGATCTCGTCCCGGTTCGCCAGCAGCTCCCCGTAGGCTTGGCCCATGCTCGCCAGGCGCTCCTCCGGGGTCGCGCCCCCGCGGGCCGCCTCGAGGAACGCCCGGCGGATGCTTGTCGATGACGTGCCGGTTCACGGCCAGGAAGAGCTCGTGCTTGTTGGAGAAGAGCGCGTAGATGTAGGGCTGCGAGATGCCGGCCCGCTTGGCGATCGCCCCCGTGCTGGTGGCGTGGAAGCCGGTCTCGGCGAACTCCTTCACGGCCGCCGCGATGACCTGCTCGCGCCGCTCCTCGGATGTGGACCTGACCGCCATGCCGGGCATGTTATTGATTGATCTATCAGTTGTCAACCCGCACGAAGGTCCCCCTCGCCGCCGCCAGCCGCCGCCCGTCCTCCCCCGCCGCCTCCGCGCTGAGCTCCAGCGTGCGCTCCCGCTCCGACTCCAACCGGGCGCTCACCTCCACGAACGCCCCCACCGGCGCGGGCGCGAGCAGGTCGATCTCAAGCCGGCCGGTCATGGCGAACGTCCCTCGCTCGAACACCAGCAGCGCCATCGCCTCGTCGAGCGCGGCCGCGATCACCCCGCCGTGCGCGTACCCCGGCGGGCCCTGGTGGTCCTGCTTCACGAAGAACCGGCCCTCGACGCCGTCCCCGGACCGCTCCAGCTCGAGCTGCAATCCGAACAGGTTCGCCTGCCCGCAGCCGAAGCAGAGATCGTGATGGCGCGAGCGTCGGCTCAGCCACGCAGCCCGCGCAGCACGAAGTGGAGGATGCCCCCGTGGCGGTAGTAGCGCCACTCGTTCGGCGTGTCGATCCGCACCCGCGCCTCGAACTCCACGCCGTTCGAGGCGCTTCACCGCCAGCGTCCGAGCGCCCTCCTCGAGCGGCGCCAGGTCGAACGACTCCTCGCCGGTCAGCCCCAGCGACTCCGCCGACTCGCCGTCGGGGAACTGCAGCGGCAGCACCCCCATCCCGACCAGGTTGGACCGGTGGATCCGCTCGTACGACTCCGCGATCACGAACCGCACGCCGAGCAGGCGCGGCCCCTTCGCGGCCCAGTCGCGCGACGACCCCGAGCCGTACTCCCGGCCCGGCAAGCACGCAGAGCGGCACGCCCTCGTCGGCGTACTCCATCGCGGCCTCGTAGATCGGTCGTGACCTCGCCGTCCTTCTTCGTGAACCCGCCCTCGGTGCCCGGCGCCAGCAGGTTGCGCAGGCGGATGTTCGCGAAGGTGCCGCGCATCATCACCTCGTGGTTCCCGCGCCGGGAGCCGTAGGAGTTGAAGTGCGCGCTGCTCCACCCCGTGCTCGATCAGGTACTGCCCGGCCGGCGAGTCCTTCTTGATCGCCCCCGCCGGCGAGATGTGGTCGGTGGTGACGCTGTCGCCGAGCACCGCGATCGCGCGGGCGCCGCGGATCTCGTCGAAGCCCTCCGCCGGCTCGGCGTGCCATCCCCTCGAAGTACGGCGGCCGCCGCACGTAGGTCGACTCCGGGTCCCAGGCGTAGCGATCGCCCTCGGGCACGTCGAGGGCGTTCCAGTTCTCGTCGCCCTCGAACACCTCGCCGTAGCTCTTGCGGAACATGTCCGACTCGATCGCGTGCTCCATCACCTCGGCCACCTCGCGGCGGCTCGGCCAGAGGTCGCGCAGCCAGACGTCGCCCTGCAGCGGCTCGCCGAGCATGTCCACGTCCATCCGCCCCGCCAGCGCGTACGCCACGCACAGCGGCGGCGAGGCCAGGTAGTTCATCTTCACCTCGGGGTGGATGCGACCCTCGAAGTTGCGGTTGCCGGACAGCACCGAGGCCACCACGAGCTCGCGCTCCTGGATCTCCTGCGAGATCTCCGGCGGCAGCGGCCCCGAGTTGCCGATGCAGGTGGTGCACCCGTAGCCGACGAGGTCGAACCCGAGCGCCGACAGCGGCTCGATCAGCCCCGCCCGCTCCAGGTACTCGGTCACGACCTTGGAGCCCGGCGCCAGCGAGGTCTTCACCCACGGCCGCCGCTCGAGACCCGCCTCGACGGCCTTCTTCGCCAGCAGCCCGGCGCCGAGCATGACCGAGGGGTTCGAGGTGTTCGTGCAGCTCGTGATCGCCGCGATCACCACCGCGCCGTGGTCGAGCCCCTCCGGCCGCTCCGCGAGCGCCGGCCCGGCGCCGCCGCGCGCCTGCACCGTGCGCGGCTCCACCCCGCTCGCGCCGTCGGCGGGCGCCGGCGGGTCGCTGGCGGGAAAGGACTCCGCGACCGCCTCGTCCTGCGTCCCCGGCTCGAGGTCCCAGTCGTCGACGAGGTCCGTCAGCGCCACCCGGAAGTCCCGCGCCGCGTCCGACAGCGGCACCCGGTCCTGCGGGCGCTTGGGGCCGGCGAGCGACGGCTCCACGTCGCCGAGGTCGAGCTCGAGCGTGTCGGAGTAGACGGCGTCGTCGGAGTCCTCGTCGTGGAACATGCCCTGCTCGCGGCAGTAGGCCTCGACCAGCTCGACCCGCTCGGGCGGGCGCCCGGAGAACTCGAGGTAACGGAGCGTCTCGGCGTCGACGGGGAAGATCCCGCACGTCGCCCCGTACTCGGGCGCCATGTTGCCGATCGTCGCGCGGTCGGCCAGCGGCAGCCCGGCGAGGCCCTCGCCGAAGAACTCCACGAACTTCCCGACCACGCCCCGCTCGCGCAGCATCTGCGTGACGGTCAGGACCAGGTCGGTGGCGGTGGAGCCCTCGGGCAGCTCGCCGGTGAGCCGGAAGCCCACCACCTGCGGGATCAGCATCGAGACCGGCTGCCCCAGCATCGCGGCCTCCGCCTCGATCCCGCCGACGCCCCAGCCGAGCACGCCGAGGCCGTTGATCATCGTGGTGTGGGAGTCGGTCCCGACGAGCGTGTCGGGGAACGCCTGGCCGTCCCGCGTCTCCACCACCCGGCCCAGGTACTCGAGGTTCACCTGGTGGCAGATGCCGGTGTTGGGCGGCACGACGCTGAAGTTGTCGAACGCCGTCTGGCCCCAGCGCAGGAAGGCGTAGCGCTCGCGGTTGCGCTCGAACTCGAGCTCGGCGTTGCGCTGGAAGGCGAGCCGCTCGGCGAACACGTCCACCTGGATCGAGTGGTCGATCACCAGCTCGACCGGCACGAGCGGGTTGATCTTCGAGGGGTCGCCGCCGAGCTCGTCCATGGCGTCGCGCATGGCCGCCAGGTCGACGATCGCCGGCACGCCGGTGAAGTCCTGCATGAGCACGCGCGCGGGCGTGTAGGCGATCTCGGTCGAGGGCTCGTCGGCGGCCACCCACCGCGCCACGGCCTCCGCTCCGTCGTCCTCGCCGTGCCGCAGAAGGTTCTCGAGCAGGACCTTCAGCGAGTACGGCAGGCGGGCCACGTCGAAGCGCGATTGGAGCGCGTCGAGGCGGAAGATCTCGTAGGTCTGGCCCCCGACCTCGAGCGTCGAGCGGGCGCCGAAGCGGTCTGCATCGGTCACCTCCTAGACACTACCCGCATGCATGACCTCGCCTGCGTCGTCCACCTGCACTCGACCTACTCGGACGGGACCGGCACCGTGCCCGAGATCGCCCGCGCCGGGCGGCGCGCCGGGGCGGACGTCGTGCTGCTCACCGACCACGACACACTCGAGGCGAAGGACCGCGGCGAGGAGGGCTGGTACGGGGACGTTCTGCTGCTCGTGGGGACCGAGGTATCGCCGCGGCGGCGCAACCACTACCTCGCCTTCGGGATCGACCGCGTGATCGACCACGAGGGGCTCGACGCCGCCGGCATCTGCCGCGCGGTGCGCGACGCGGGCGGGCTTCGGCTTCGCCGCGCACCCGTTCTCGCGCGGCTCGGAGCGCTTCCGGGACCGCGCGCCCGGGATGCCGTTCGACGACCTCGATTGCGACGCGCTCCACGGCGTCGAGCTGTGGAGCTTCGTCAACGACACGGGCGAGGGCGTGGGCAGCGTCGCCGACATGGTCCGCTTCGTGACGATGCCCGGCCGGGTGCTCGACCACCCGCCCGAGCACAACATGCGCACCTGGGACTCCATGTGCCGGACGCGCCGCGTGGTCGCCATCGGCGGGCTCGACGCGCACCAGTTCGGCAAGCGCATCGGGCCCTTCGTGCCGATCCGGGTGATGGCCTATCGCCGCTCGTTCCGCTTCATCCGCACGCACGTGCTGTGCGAGGCGGCGCCGCGCGGCGAGCTGGAGCACGACCGCGAGCAGGTCTACGCCGCGCTGCGGGAGGGGCGCTGTTACATCGCCGTCGACTCGGTTGCGCCCGCGAAGGGGTTCCGGTTCGAGGCCGACGACCTGCCGATGGGCGCCGAGGGGCTGGCGGGCTCGCGCCGCACGCTGCGCGCGCGGGTGCCCCTGCCGGCCCGGCTGCGGCTGCTGCGCGACGGGGTCGAGGTGGCGGCCGGCGAGGGCGACGCGCTCGAGCACGAGGTTGAGGAGCCGGGCGTGTACCGGGTCGAGGCCTACCGGCCGGCGAAGGGGCGCGAGCGCACCTGGATCCTCTCGAACCCCATCTATCTGCGTGATGGGTGATGGGGTCATGACCCCATAGCGGGGACAAGTCGGCTCGTGTGAAATCTCTCAGATGGCTCGCTGCCTCTGCTCCTCCCCCGCCGCCGTACCCGAAGCCTCCTCCTAGCCGTCACCCCCGGGCCGCTCGGGCCGGTATCTGCGGCAGGTGCCTATCCGCACCGAGTCCGCAGGTGCCGGCCCGGGGCTCAGGGACGCAGCCGGATGATGTCGGCGTCGGAGTCGTCCGGCCGGTCGAAGCGGGCGTTGACCGCGTAGATGAAGCGCCCGAAGGGCGCGATCGTCGTCGGCACGTCGAGCAGCTGGTCCGTCAGCTCCCCTTCGATCTCGCCCTCGCGCAGGTCCCGCTTCAGGTCGACCACGGCGATCCGGTTGTCGCGGTTGCGGACGACGTAGAGCGTCTTCCCGCGCAGCAGGATCCCGTCGCCGTTCGTGACCGTCCCGTCGAGCTCGATCTCGCGGCTGCTCCCGCTGCCCGGCTTCACGGAGAACAGCTGGCCGGTGTTGCTCTTCACCATGATCAGCCGGCGGCCGTTCCCGACCTCCTCGATCCCGTTGGCGTTGAAGCCCGCCGTGTAGACGAAGTCGCCGGTGATCGGGATCACCTCGAGCTCGCCCAGGCGGCCGTGCCTGCCGATCTTCGACGCGGTAGAAGCGCTGGACCTGCGAGTCCGTGAAATAGGCCGCCTTGCGGGTCAGGACGACGTCGTTGATGAAACCTGCGTCGGGGATCGAGAAGCTCGCCACGTCCGCCCCGGTCTCCGAGTCGTAGACGTAGATTCCCTTGGATCCGCCGCCGGCCACGAACAGCCGGTCGTGGCGCCAGTCGACCTTCAGGCCCGTGTGGTTGCGCCCCGCGTGGGGCGGCACCAGCACCTCACCCTCGCCGGTGCGGTACGAGCCGCGGTAGACGGATCCCTGCGGGATCGAGCCCACGTAGAACGAGTCCTTCGGCCCGCTGGCGATGCCCTCGGGCCGGAACTCGTCGGGCAGGGCGATCGTGCGCTGGGCCTGCTCTCCGGCCGGGGCGGCCGGAGCCAGCAGGGCGAGGACGGTGACTGCTGTTGCGAATGCGATCCGAAGCATGCGTGATCCCTACCGGGGTACGCCGCGATCTACACGGAGGTTCAACCGCCCGGCGACGCCTCAGCCGTCCCGGGGCGCCACCGGCGCCCCTCGCGCCGCGCCGGCGCTCGCCGCCACGACCAGCCCGATGGCCACCACCTCACGCGCGACGAGCCCCTCGTCCAGCACCAGGAATCCGGCGAACGCGGCAACCGCCGGCTCCAGGCTCATCAGGACGCCGAACACGCCGACCGGCATGGTGCGCAGCGCCTCGAGCTCGAGCGCGTACGGGATCGCGGACCCCAGCAGGCCCACCGCCACGCCCGCCAGGAGGATCTCCGGCACGAGCAGCTGGGACCCGCCGTCGGCGATGCCGACCGGCGCCAGCGGGATCGTCGCCACCACCATCGCGAGCGCCAGGCCCGCCCCGCCCGGGAACGCCTGGCCCATCCGCGCGCTGAGCAGGATGTAGGCCGCCCAGAGGACCCCCGCGAACAGCGCCAGCGCGACGCCCAGCCGGTCGAGGCCGCCGGCGCCCAGGTCCGACAGCAGGAGGATCCCGGCCGCCGCGAGCACCACCCAGAGCAGGTCGAGCGGCCGGCGCGACCCGAACACCGCCACGCCCAGCGGCCCCACGAACTCGAGCGTGACCGCGATCCCGAGCGGGATCCGCTCGATCGAGGAGTAGAAGCAGAAGTTCATCGCGGCCAGCACCAGGCCGAAGACCAGGGCGAGCCTGAGGTCGCGGCGGTCGTGGCCCGCGAGCGCGGCCGCCAGATCAGGACCAGCACGATCGCCGCCACCAGCGTGCGCAGGAACACGGTCCCGCCCGCGCCGAGCTCGTCGAAGAGCGTCTTCGCGAAGGCCGCGCCGAACTGCACGGACGCGATCGAGACCAGCACGAGCAGGGTCGGGGGCACCGCGCAATACTGCCTGTGTGGTCATCAAGGATGCCGCGCCGCCCGCGGTCGCCCGCGAGCGCGCCTACGAGGAGCTGGAGTCGATCTTCGCCGGGATCGACGCCCCGTTCGCGCTCGTGGACCTCGACGCCATGTGGTCGAACGGGCAGGAGATGCTTGCCCGCGCGCAGGGCACGCCGATCCGCGTGGCGAGCAAGTCGGTGCGCTGCCGCGCGCTGCTGGCCCAGATGCTCGATCGGCCCGGATTCCGCGGGCTGATGACGTTCACGCTTCCCGAGTCGCTCTGGCTCCACGGCCACGGCTTCGACGACCTGCTGCTCGCCTACCCGACCGCGGACCGCGGCGCGCTGGCCGAGCTGGCGCGGCACGAGGGCGAGTGCGCGCCGATCCTGATGGTGGACTCCGTCGACCACCTCGACTACATCGAGTCGGCCGCGGGTGCGGGAGGCCGGCCGATCCGGGTCTCGATCGAGCTCGACGTGGGCTGGTGGCCATTCGGCGGGCGTGTGAAGGTGGGCGCCAAGCGCTCACCCGTGCGCACCCCGGAGCAGGCGCAGGCGCTCGCGCGCGAGATCGCCGCCCGGCCGCGCTTCGAGCTGGCGGCGCTGATGGGCTACGAGGCCCACATCGCCGGGCTCGGCGACCACCCGCTCGGCAAGCGCATGCAGGCTCCGCTGATCCGCCTGATGAAGCGCCGCTCGGCTGCCGAGATCGCCGAGCGCCGCGCCGCCGTGGTGGCAGCCGTGCGCGAGGTCGCCCCCGTGCCCATCGTGAACGGCGGCGGCACCGGGAGCGTGCACCTCACCCGCCGCGAGCCCGTCATCACCGAGATCACCGCCGGCTCGGGCTTCTTCGCCTCCACCCTCTTCGACCGCTACGCCGACTTCGAGCTCACGCCGGCCGCGATGTTCGCCATGCCCGTCGTGCGCAAGCCGAGCGGCGGCGTGGCCACCCTTCTGGGCGGCGGCTACCACGCATCGGGGGCAGCCGGGCTCGACCGCCTGCCCGCTCCGTACCTGCCGCGCGGCCTGCGGCTCGACCCGCAGGAGGGCGCCGGCGAGGTCCAGACGCCGGTGCTCGGCGCCGCCGCGGCCAGCCTGCGGATCGGGGACCGCGTGTACCTCCGCCACGCCAAGGCGGGCGAGCTGTGCGAGCGATTCGACCGGCTCCACCTGGTCAGCGGCGGCGAGATCGTGGACGAGGTCCCGACGTACCGCGGTGAAGGCCGCTGCGAGCTGTAGCCCACGTCCCCCGCACGGCGCAACCTCCCCGCATCTGGGGTGTTTCAGCCTCGGTGCGCCGCCTGGCCCTCCTCTGCCTGCCCGTATTCGCCCTGCTGCTCATGGCCGGTCCCGCCATGGCGCGGCCGAACGTGGTCGTGCTGATGACCGACGACCAGACGCTGGCCTCGCTCGGCTCCATGCCGCAGACGAACGCGCTGCTGGCCGCGCCGGGCACGGTGTTCGAGCAGACCACCTCCACCTTCCCGCTCTGCTGCCCCTCGCGGGCGACGGCCCTGACGGGCCAGTACTCCCACAACCACCAGATCATGCACAACGTCGGCGACTTCGGCGGCCACCGGAAGCTCTCGCACGCCAACACGCTGCCGGTCTGGCTGCAGGGAGCGGGCTACCGCACGATGCACGTCGGGCGCTACCTGAACGGCTACGAGTACTCCGACGGCGTGCCGCCCGGGTGGGACGACTGGCACGGCGCGCCTCACTCGAGCGCCTTCAACTACAAGGACTGGCGCGTGAACGAGAACGGCTCGCTCGTCGAGTATCCGGTCAAGGAGCATCCGGGCGAGTACCTGACGGACTACCACGGGCGGCGGGCCAGCGAGCTGATCGACCAGGCGGCCCCCGGCGAGCAGCCCTTCTACCTCCAGGTCTGGTTCGTCGCCCCCCACACCGCCCGCCCGCGAGACCCCGACGACCCGAGGGGGATCGCCACGCCCTCCCCCGCCCCCCGGCACCGCGACGCGTTCGCGGGGGCAGCGATGCCGCTTCCGCCGAGCTTCAACGAGGCGGCCGTGCACGACAAGCCGCAGATCGTGTCTGACAGCCCGCTCTTCGACTCCGCGACGATCGCCGGCATCGAGGAGAACTGGCGCCAGGAGCAGGAGAGCCTGCTGGCGGTGGACGACGCCGTCGCGCAGATCGTCGGGACGCTCGAGCGCACCGGCGAGCTGGCCAACACGCTGATCGTCTACACGTCGGACAACGGCTACATGCACGGCGAGCACCGCGCCAAGGCCGGGAAGGTGTGGCCCTACGAGCCGTCCAGCCGGGTGCCGCTCGTGATGCGCGGCCCAGGCGTGCCCGCCGGTCTCAGGGACCCGCGGCCGGTGGCGAACATCGACGTCGCGCCGACGATCGTCGACGCCGCAGACGCCCAGGCCCAGCGGGTGCTCGACGGGCGCTCGCTGTTCGACCTGATGGCCGACCCCGGTGTCTGGTGGGGGCGCGACATCCTGATCGAGAACGGGAGGGGCGCGAACAGCGTGCCGGCCTACCGGGCGATCCGCACCGGGCGCTTCGTCTACGTGTCGCACCTCTCCACGGGCGAGTACGAGCTCTACGACCTCGAGCGCGACCCGTACCAGCTCGACAACCTCGACGGTGTGACGCGCTACGCCGCGGTTCAGCGCGACCTCGCGCGGCGGCTGCGCCTGCTGCGCCGCTGCGCCGGGCGCGGCTGCCAGAAGGCGCCGGGGCTCCGGCTCGGCGTGCGCTCGGCCGGGCTGCAGGTGGAGCCGGGGCGCTGTGCGCGCGGGCCCGACCTCCGCCTGCGCATCGCGGGCCGCGACCGCGAGCGGGTCACGAGCGCGGTGGCCTACGTGGGCACGCGCAGGCTGGCCCGGGTCGCCGGCGGACCGATCTCGCAGCGCATCCGCCGCCCGCGCATCCGGCCCGGCCGGCGCTACGTCCTGCGCGTGAAGGCGGAGCTGCGCGACGGGCGCATCTACACCCTCGACCGCAGGCTGCGCGCCTGCCGCTGAGCCGGCGCGTGCGCGGGGCCGCGGGGGCGCTCCTGGCAGTCGCCCTCGTGCTGGGCGGATGCGGGGCGTCGGCGGAGCCCGGGCAGCAGACGAAGCCCAACGTCCTCGTACTGCTCACCGACGACCAGACGATCGAGTCGATGCGCGTGATGGCCGGCGCGCGCGCGGAGCTCGGCGCCTCCGGGACCACCTTCGAGCAGTCGTTCGTGTCGAACCCGCTGTGCTGCCCATCGCGCGCCACGCTCTACACAGGGCAGTACGCGCACAACCACGGCGTGATCGGGAACCGCCCGCCGGAGGGCGGCTACGGGCGGCTCGACAAGAGCGAGTGGCTGCCCGTCTGGCTGCAGCGGGCCGGGTACCACACCGTCCACATCGGCAAGTTCATGAACCGCTACGGGCTGGACTCGCCGCCGACCGAGGTGCCGCCCGGCTGGAACGAGTGGTACACGTCGGTGGACCCGTCGACCTACAGCTTCACGGAGTACCAGCTGAACGAGAACGGGGTCGTGAGCTGGGGCCAGGGCTACTCGACCGACGAGTACACCGAGCGCGCGGTCGACGCGGTGGAGCGGCTGGCGCCGAGCGCGGATCCGTTCTTCCTCTCGGTCGCGTACCTGGCGCCGCACAGCGGCCGCCCGGCGGAGTCCGACGACCCGGCCGGGCTCGCCACCCCGATGCCGGCGCCGCGGCACCGCGACGCGTTCGCCGCGGAGGCCTTGCCGTTGTCGCCGGCGTTCGACGAGGCGGACGTGTCGGACAAGCCGAGCTTCGTCCGGCGCCTGCCGCGGCTGTCCGCTGAGCGAACGGCAGCAGTGAGGGAGATGTATCAGCAGGAGCTCGAGTCGCTGCTTGCCGTGGACGAGGGGATCGTGCGGGTGGTGGACGCGCTTCGGTCGGCCGGCGAGCTCGAGAACACGCTGATCGTGTTCACCTCGGACAACGGCTTCTTCCACGGCGAGCACCGGGTGCCGTACGGGAAGGTGATGGTGTACGAGCCCTCGATCCGGGTGCCGCTCGTGCTGCGCGGCCCGGGCGTGCCGGCCGGCGAGCGGCGCCGCCAGCTGGTGACGAACGCGGACCTGGCGCCGACGATCCTCGAGGCGGCGGGCGCGGCGCCGGCGGGCCGGGTGCCGGACGGGCGGTCGCTGTTCCCGCTGCTGCGCGACCGCGGGCTCGCCTGGGGGCGCGAGCTGCTGGTGGAGGGCGCGCCCGGGTTCCAGGCAGTGGCCTACGCGGCGCTCCGCAACGACCGCTTCGTGTACGCGGAGCACGACAACGGTGAGCGCGAGCTGTACGACCTGCGGCGCGATCCCCATCAGCTGGAGAACGCGATCGGGCTGCGGCGCTACGCCGCGGTCGAGGCCCGGCTGGCGGAGCGGCTGGCGGCGCTGCTCGGCGTGCGCGGGCCCGTCGTGCCGGCGCGCGCCGCGCCTTCGCTTGGTGATGCGGGCGTGCCGGGGGCTGGTGAGGGGAGCCGCGCTGGAGCGCGTGCGCGTGCGCCGGAGCGGGCCGCGCCTCCGCGCGCGCGTCATGACCCGCGACGGGCGGATCGTCACACTCGAGCGCCGCCTCCCGCGCGCCTGCCGCTGAGGGGGGTCCGGGAAGTTGCGGCGACATAGTCGCCGCAATGTGTTGAACCCCCGTCCGGACCCCCTTGGTTGCCGCAGTTGGCCACGCTTGGGGAAGCGAGCGCTCCGTCCCCCCGGCTATGCTGGCCCCGCCTTGCGAAGCACTCGCGTCCTCCGCCGGCTCGCGTGGGGCGCGGTGGCGGTCGGTGTCATCACCCCGCTCGTCCGGCACCGGCTGAAGCTCCGGCCGCCGGTCGTGTCTGCCCTGACGTGGCAGTCCCCCGCGGCCCTCGCGCTCGCCCAGCCCCGCTCGCCCATGCGCGACGCGGGCATCTGGGCGCTGCAGATGTGGGCCTACTTCGCCCACTTCGACATGCCCGACGACGACCCGGACGCCCTGCGAAAGCGGCTCAAGGTCGACTACACGATCCGCTGCGACCGCGTGCTCGGCTTCGGCGCCTGCCCCACCACCCGCCTGCAGAAGGCGCTCGGGCGCGAGGGCCACGTGGGCCCGCTCGAGTACGGGCTGTCGGCCATCCACTGGAGCTGGTTCCTCGTCCCGCACGGCACGCTCGCCTACATCCTCGTGCGCCACCGCGAGCACTACCCGCGCTCGGCCGTCCTGATGGCCGCGTGCTTCGATCTGGGCTGCGTGGTCTACTGGCTGGTGCCCACGGCGCCGCCCTGGTGGGCCGGCGCCAACGGCCACATGCCGCCCGTCCGGCGCATCATGGAAGAGGCCGGGGAGCGGTTTTGGAAAGGTCTCTGGCGCCCGCTTTACCATTCCCTGCAAGGCAATCCGTTCGCCGCAATGCCCTCACTTCACTTCGGCACGTCAGTGATGGCCGCCCGCATCCTGTCGCAGGTCGGCCCGCGTCACGCCGCCATCGGGTGGCTCTACGCCCTGCTGCTCGGATTCGGGCTCGTCTACCTCGGCGAGCACTACGTCGTCGACCTGATGGCCGGCCTCGCGCTCGCCGAAGGCATCTGGCGCGTCGCTCCGCGGCTCGAGCCGGCGGTGCGGTTCGTCGCGGGGGCGGTGCACCGACTGGAGCCGCGGGTCGCGTGATGCGCGGGCAGGAGCGCGACCTCGAACTGGAGCTCGAGGACGACGACTCCACCGACGAGGAGGACGAGCTAGCGCAGGTAGGCGCCTTCCAGGCGCTGCTCCAGGACCGCCGCAAGCTGTTCGGCGGCATGGCCCTGTTCGTCCTGATCATCGTCGCGATCTACGTGGTCTTCCCCAAGCTGGTCGGGTTGGACGACGCGATGCGCAAGCTCGACGAGGCGACCTGGTACTGGATCGTGCTCGCGATCGGCTTCAACGTCGCGGCGTTCGGCGCGTACGTGGCCCTGTTCCGCGGCGTGCTCGGCGGCACGCGCGACGACGACGTGCACCGCCGGCTCGACCTGCGCGCCTCCTACCTGATCACGATGGCGGGCCTCGCGGCCACGCGCATCTTCTCCGCCGCCGGGGCCGGCGGCATCGTGCTCACCTACTGGGCGCTCCGCAAGGCCGGCATGCCGCGCCGGCGCTCGGCCTGCCGGATGGTCGCCTTCCTGGTCCTGACCTACGGCGTCTACACGGTCGCGCTGGTCAGCTTCGGCATCCTGCTGCGCACGCACGTGCTGCCCGGCGACGCGCCCTTCGGCGGCACCGTCGTGCCGGCCATCGTGGCGGCGATCGCGATCGGCGTCTTCCTCCTGATCGCGCTCATCCCCGACGACGTCGAGCGGCGCATCCAGAGCTTCGCCGGCGGCTACCGCCGGACGCGCTACCTGACCCGCGTCGCCAAGGGCCCGGCCACGGTGGCGAGCGGCGTGCGTACCGCCATCGACTTCGTGCGCAACCCGAACCGCGGCGCGCTCGCGGTGGGCGGCGCGGTCGGCTTCTGGGCCGCGAACATCGCCGTCCTGTGGGCCTGCTTCGAGGCGTTCGGCGGCGACGTGCCCGTTCGCGGTGCTCGTGCAGGGCTTCTTCGTGGGCATGGCGGCGAACCTGATCCCCTCGCCCGCCGGAGGAGTGGGATCGGTGGACGCGGGCATGATCGCCGCATTCGTGCTGTTCGGGATCGACGAATCGACCGTGTTCCCGGCGGTGCTGGCGTACCGCGTGATCGCCTTCTGGCTGCCGATCCCGCCGGGTATCGTGGCCTTCTTCCAGCTGCGCACGACGGTGGCGCGGTGGGAGCAGGAGCGCCGGGACGGCGTCGCGGCGGGACTCTATACTTCACAAAGTAAAGTGATGAGTAGGTGAGCGTGGAGATCAAGGACATCGAGAACGTCGTGATCGTCGGCAGCGGCCCCGCGGGCTACACCGCGGCGCTGTACACGTCGCGCGCGGACCTGGAGCCGCTCGTGATCGAGGGCTTCGCAGTGGGGCGGGCTGCTGCAGCAGACGACCGACGTGGAGAACTACCCCGGCTATCCCGAGGGCGTGATGGGGCCGGCGATGATGCAGGAGTTCCGCGACCAGGCGGAGCGCTTCGGCACGCGCTTCATCACCGACGACGCGACCAGGATCGAGCTGTCCGACGAGGACGGCGGCGTTCACGTGGTGCACGTGGGCGACCAGCAGATCCGCGCCCGCGCCGTGGTGCTCGCGATGGGCGCCGAGCCGAAGAAGCTCGGCGTACCCGGCGAGAATGAGCTGGCCGCGCGCGGCGTGTCGTACTGCGCCACCTGCGACGCCGCCTTCTTCCGCGGCGCCGACACGATCGTGGTCGGCGGCGGCGACACCGCCATGGAGGACGCGACCTTCCTGGCGAAGTTCGCCGGCAAGGTCTACGTGGTGCACCGCCGCGACGACTTCCGCGCCTCGGCGATCATGCTCCAGCGGGCGAAGGACACCGAGAACATCGAGCTGCTCACGCCGTACGTGGTGCAGTGCCTCGAGCCGGCCGAGAACGGCGCGCTCGGGAAGGCCGTTCTCGAGAACGCGCACGACGGGAGCACGAAGGAGCTCGCCGTGACCGGCACGCTTCATCGCGATCGGCCACCGCCCCAACTCACACCTGGTGGAGGACCAGCTCGACGTGGACGACGAGGGCTACGTGCTGGTGGACGGCCGTTCCACGCGCACGAAGCTGCCCGGCGTGTTCGCGGCGGGCGACCTCACGGACCGCGTGTACCGCCAGGCCGTGACGGCGGCCGGCACGGGCTGCATGGCCGCGCTCGACGCCGAGGCCTACCTGCGCGACACGCCGGTCGACGCCGAGGCGCACTGGGCGCCCGACCCTGAGCGGGTCGAGGCGGCGGCGGAGTCCGCCGCGTCGTAGCCTCCCCGGGCTCTGACCGGGAGGATCTGGAAGAACTGGACGGGCGACCAGCGCTGCGCGCCCGAGCGCGTCGAGCGTCCCGCGAGCGAGGAGGAGCTCGCACGGCTGGTGGCGGGCGCGCGGCGAGTGAAGGTCGCGGGCGCGGGCCACTCCTTCACCGACATCGCCTGCACGGACGGGCTGATGCTCGACCTCACGCGCATGAACCGGGTGCTGCGGGTGGAGGGCGACGAGGTGACCGTGGAGGCGGGCATCACGATCCGCGAGCTGGGGCCGGCGCTCGCCGAGCGCGGCCTCGCGCTCGAGAACCAGGGCGACGTGGACGCGCAGACGGTCGCCGGGGCGATCTCCACGGCCACGCACGGCACCGGCGGGCGTTTCGCGAACATCTCCTCGCAGGTGACGGCGGTGCGACTGGTGACCGCGAGCGGCGACCTGGTGCAGATCGGCCGGGCGGGCGACGACCTCCTCGCTGCGCGCGTCTCGCTCGGCGCGCTCGGCGCCATCTCCGCGGTCACGCTGCGCTGCGTGCCCGCGTTCACGTCCACCGGGTCGACCGGCCGCTCCCCCTCGACGACGTCCTCGCCCGCCTCGACGAGCACGTGGACTCGAACGACCACTTCGAGCTGTTCGTCTTCCCCTACACCCGCACGGCGCTCACCCTGACCTCGCAGCGCACGGATCGCGAGCCGGAGCCGGCCGGCCGGGCGCAGGTGCTGCTGCGCGACGTCCTGCTCGAGAACGCCGCCCTCGAGGCGGCCTGCCGCACCGGCCGCCGCTTCCCCGCTCTGATCCCGCGCGTGAACCGGACGCTGGTGCGGGCGATGTCGCCCACGGAGCACCTCGACCGGAGCCACCGCGTCTACGCCAATCGCCGTACGGTGCGGTTCACCGAGATGGAGTACGCGATCCCGCGCGAGCGGACCGCGGAGGCGCTCGAGCGCGTGCTGGCGCTCATCGAGCGGCGCCGGATCAGGACCGGCTTCCCGATCGAGGTGCGAGTGGTGGCCCCCGACGACGCCCTGTTGTCGACCGCCCAAGGGCGCCCGACCGGGTACATCGCCGTGCACCAGTTCCGCGGGATGGAGTTCGAGGGCTACTTCCGCGGCGTCGAGACGATCATGGACGAGTACGAGGGGCGCCCGCACTGGGGCAAGCGCCACTATCAGTCGGCGTCGACGCTCAGGCCGCGCTATCCCGGCTTCGACCGCTTCGTCGCGGTGCGCGACCGGCTCGACCCGGAGCGCAAGTTCGAGAACGACTACCTGAGGCGGGTGCTGGGATGAGCGACGAGGCGATCCTCTACGTGATCCCCGGATCGCACCCCGCCCGCACGGGCCAGCTGATGCTGGAGCACAAGGGCATCCCGTTCCGGCGCGTGAACCTCGTGCCCGGCTTCCACCGCGTCTACGTGCGGGCGCGCGGGTTCCCGGGCGACCGCGTGCCGGCGGTGAAGTTCCCGGACGGGAGCCGCGCGCAGGGCACCCGCCCGCTGGCGCGGGCGCTCGACGCCCTGAACGCCCGAGCCGCGGCTCGTGCCGGACGACCCGCGCGTGGAGGAGGCCGAGCGCTGGGGCGACGACGTGCTGCAGCAGTGGGCGCGCCGGATGGTGATCGAGGCGGGCATCCGCGATCCCGAATGCGCTGCACGAGCACGGCCGCGAAGGCCGCCTCGGGCCGCTCCTGTTCAAGGCGAGACCGCCAGCGCCGCGTGATGGCGCGGCTCGTGAAGATCGCGTACCGGATGACCTCCGACCAATTCCGCGACGACCGGACGCGGACAGCCGAGATGCTCGACCGCGTGGACGAGCTGATCGCCGCCGGGCGTCCTGAACGGAGAGCAGCTCCACTGCGCCGACCTCCAGATCGCGACGAGCCTGGCGCTGGTCGAGTACCGCCTGGACGTGCGCGAACAGCTGCGCGGCCGGCCCGCGGCCGAGCTGATGGAGCGGGTGCTGCCCGGACGAGGGCTAAGCCGGCGCCTCTGCGCGGTCCCTGCGGTTGGGGATGGTCATGGCTGCTCCTCTCGTAGTGCTTGGTCGAAGAAGCCGGTCACTCGCCGCTCGTACTCGCGCGGCCGTGCGTCCTGGGCGCCGACGTGCCCGGCTCCCGGGACGCCCCAGATCGCCTTGGGCTGGCCCGCCGCGCGGTAGAAGGCCGTGTTGAAGCGGCGCTCCTCGCCGGCGGCGATGTCGGGCGCGTGGATGACGAACATGGCGCGCGGCGCGATGTCGTCGACCAGGTCGATCAGGTGCGGCGGCGGTGTGGCGTTCGAGAACACGGCGGTCCCGGCGGTGATGCCTGTGTTGATGGCGATCGGCATGAAGCCGTTCCCGGGCACGCTGCGCATCTCGCCCCCGGAGCGCGCCGTCGCGCCCTCCGAGACGACGGCCTGGATGTCCTCGCTGTGCGCCGCGGCCTGCAGGAAGGTCTCCCCGCCCACCGACAGCCCGAGCCCGCCGATCCGGCCGGGCTCCACGTCCGGCCGCTGCTTGAGGAACTCGACCGCGGCGAGCAGGTCCTGCTCGCCGTCGCTCCAGGCGTAGGCGATTGGGATCGCCGTCGCTCTCGCCCTCGCCGCGCCGGTCGAAGATCAGCACGCCGTAGCCGTGGCGGGCGAGCATGCGCGCGGGGTCCTGGGTGCCCTTGCGGCCGAACGCGACGATCACCGCCGCGCCGTTCTCGGAGGGCACGTACGAGCCCTCGAGCGTCAGCCCGTCGCTCGTGTGAAGCTGGACGTCCTCGACGGCCGCGCTGCCGAGGTCGATGTCCTCCACCGGCGGCCGCGCCACGTGCGTCCCGACGTAGGCGTAGCCGATCGGGAACACGACGAAGAGGGCGACGACAAGCGCCGCGACGCCGAGGCCCGCTCGCCGCAGCACGCGGAGCGGCACGCTCCCGCCCCGACGGCGGGTCGTCCAGAGCGTGACGACGCCGAGCGCCGAGCAGCGCGACACCCGCCGGGAGCGCACAGCAGGCCGGTGAAGTCGTCGCCCGACGGGCCGACGTGCCTGCGTGTAGTGAACGGCCTCGATGCCGGCGGCGATCCCGAATACGCCGAGCAGCAGCGCCATCGCCGCGCGCGCCCCGCCGCGCACGACGCTGAGTACGAGCGCCGCCGCCAACCCGAGCACGGCCAGCGGCACGAGGCCGCTGACGAGGTGGTCGCCCGCCGACGTGCCCGGCTGCGGCTGGAGGAAGGAGTCGTCGGCGACGTGAAGGGCGATCACGCCGACCGCGGCCAGGAAGACGGTCCGCTCGCGGCGCCCGGCGAGGACGCGGGATCGCCGGCTCGCCGCGAGCGCGGGCTGGACGGCTTCGGCCGGCGCGGCACGGTCCCAGTCGTGGCGGTCGCGCTCATCAGCCGACCTGCCGGCCGTACAGCTCGCCCCGGAAGGTGGCGATCTCCGTGACCGCGGCGCCGACGTAGGCGCTGCGCGTGACGGCGATCTCCTCGTCGAGGTCGGCCATGTAGGCGGAGTCGCCCGAGAGGCCCTCGATCGAGGCCAGGGCGCGCTCGGCGTGAAGCTGCTGGAGCTGGGTCTGCATCTCGGTGGCGAACATGCAGCGATCATGGGCTCCAGGCGCCCGATCCTCATCGGGTGCGCACCCTGAACCTGCACCCTGATCCGTGTCTGCGATCTTGTCGGGGTGCGCGTCTGCCTGATGATCGAGGGGCAGGAGGATGTGACCTGGCAGGACTGGGTCGCGCTCGCGCGCGCGTGCGAGGAGCACGGCGTGGAGAGCCTCTTCCGCTCCGACCACTACCTCTCGGTCGAGGGCCGCGGCGAGCGGGGCTCGCTGGATGCCTGGGCGACCCTCGCGGCGCTCGCCGCCGTGACGAGCACGGTCCGCCTCGGCACGCTCGTCTCGCCGGCCACCTTCCGGCACCCGTCGGAGCTCGCCAAGGTCGTCGCGACCGTCGACCAGGTCTCGGGGGGCCGGGTCGAGGTCGGAATGGGCACCGGCTGGAGCGAGCCCGAGCACGAGGCGTACGGCTTCCCCTTCCCGCCGCTCGGCGAGCGCATGGAGGTCCTCGAGGAGCAGCTCCAGATCGTTGCCGGCGAGTGGGGCGACGGGCCGTTCTCGTTCGAGGGCCGCCACTACGCGATCAAGGAGATCGACGCCCGGCCGAAGCCGGTGCAGCGTCCGCGCCCGCCGCTCATCATGGGCGGCAGCGGCGGCCCGCGCAGCCTCCGGCTCGGCGCTCGCTACGCCGACGAGTACAACACGGTCTACAAGACCGCCGCCGAGTGCGCCGAGATGCGGCGCAACCTCGACGAGGCCTGCCGCCGCGAGGGCCGCGATCCGATCCCGCTGTCGCTCATGACCGGCTGGCTGGCGGGCGAGGACCGCGCCGAGCTGCTTGACCGGGCCGGCAGGCTGGCCGAGTGGCGCGGCCACGGCGGCGGCGGCGAGGACCTGCTTCGCGAGCTGCCGGACTCCTGGCTCGCCGGCACGCTCGACGAGCTGACCGCGAGGCTGGACGAGCTGGCCGGAGGCCGGCGTCGAGCGCGTGATGCTCCAGCACCTGCTCCACCGCGACCTCGACGTCGTGGAGCAGATCGGGCGCCGCGTGGCGCCTACCGTCCGAGGCGGCGCTGGGGCCTAGCCAGCAGCAGGTAGGCGACGCCCACGACCGCGATCAGCGCCAGCACGAGCGGCGCCGCCCAGACCTGGTAGACGGGCGCGCCGAGCGGCGCGAGCGACTCGCGCGGCCACGCGATGTTGACCGTCTCGAACGAGAGCCAGGCGACGGCCAGCACGTTGACGACCATGCCCAGGCGCCCGAGCCGGATGCGGCCCGCCGGCCTCCACGTGCCGCGCAGGCGGGCGATCAGCGCCGCCAGCGCGATCAGCAGGAACGCGACGTAGATCGCGGCGGTGCCGAACGCGATCAGGCTGCCCACGGCGGCCGAGTTCAGCCCGAGCAGCAGGCCGAGGCAGGCGATCACGGCGGTCGCCACGATCGCGCCGATCGGCGTCCTGCGCCGGTCGACCTTCGCTCAGGAAGCGCGATCCCGGCAGCGCGCCGTCGCGCGCGATCGAGTACATCGTGCGCGCGGTCAGGGCCTGCGCGGCCATGCCGCAGGCCAGGAAGGCGATCAGCACGACCGCCGCGAACGGCTTCGCCGACCACGAGCCGAAGGAGGTGACGACGGCCGTGGTCACCGGATCGAGGTCCTCGCCCGGCCACGACGGCCGCCGGGTCCGGGTGCGCGAGCGTGGCCGCGACCGCGTTCAGGATCACGAGCGCGCCGACGCTGAGGAGGGCGATCCAGATCGCCCTCGGCACGTGCCGGGCCGCGCCCACGCGTCTCCTCCGCGGCGCCCACGCAGGCGTCGAAGCCGATGAAGACCCAGCCGCCCACGGCCAGCGCGGCCAGGAAGCCGGCGCCGACCGAGCCGCCGGACAGCGCCTCCGCCCCGAGCGTCTCCGTGAGGATCGACAGGTCCTGCTCGCGGAAGACGAGCAGCAGCGCGAGCCCGATCCCGACCGAGGCGACGATCTCGGCCGCGATGCCGGCCTTGACCACGCGGCTCAGCACGCCGATCCCGGCCGCCCCCGCCGCGGCGCACACGACCACGAGGACCATCCCGGTCAGGACGAGCGCGTTCGGGCGTCGCGTCGATCCCGGCCAGCGTCAGGGCCCAGGGCGCGCCGAGGTAGGCGATCGTCGTGTTCGCCACGGCGTAGGCGCAGACCGCCACCCAGCCCGTGAACCAGCCGTACGCGCCGCCCATCAGCCGCCGCGTCCACTGGTAGGCGCCGCCCGCGATCGGGAACTCCGACGCCAGCTCCGAGTACACGGCGAGCAGCAGGCACTGCCCGGCCAGCGCGACCGGCAGCACCCAGACCCACGCCGGCCCGGCGACGAGCGTCCCGACGAGCACCACCGCGTACAGCCCCACCACCGGCGAGATGGCGGCGAAGCCCATCGCCACGTTGTCGACGGTCCGGAGCCGCCGCTCCAGCTCCTGCGCGGTAGCCGAGCTCGTGCAGCCGGGCGGCGTCGGCGTCGACCCCGGCCGGCGCCGCCGTCGAGCTCACGATCCGCCCGGGATCCCCGCCCGCTCGCGCCTGTCGCGCTCGACGATCCGCGCCACCTCCACGCGCGACGACGCGCCGAGCTTCACGAACAGGTTGCGGACGTGCGACTCGACCGTCTTCTTGCTGAGGAAGAGCTTGCCGGCGATCTGCGGGTTGGTGAGGCGGTCGGTGATCAGCTCGGCGATCTCGAGCTCCCGCTTGGTGAGCGAGGCCATGCCGGCGTCCTCCGCCGTGGCCGGCCCGCGCACCTCGGCGCGCGCGCCGAGCTTGCGCAGCTCCCGGCGCATCTCGTCGCGGACGCGCACCGAGCCGCAGCGGTCGGCGTCGCGCTCGGCCTCCCTCAGCGCCTCGACCGCCCCCGAGCGGTCGCCCGCGGCGGCCAGCGCCCGGCCCTCCAGGCCGCGCGAGAACGTGGCCTGGAGAAGCGCCCCCACCGAAGCGGCCGCCTGCGCGGACTCACCCGCCACCCTCGCGGCCTCGGACGACTCGCCGGCGGCGAGGAGCACGGCTGCGCGGGCGCGGCCGGCACAGGCGAGGGGCACCTTGAGCCCCAGCCGCTCCGCATTCTCCTCCGCGCGCCGGGTGTAGCCCTCGGCCGCCTCCGGGCGGCCCACCGCGAGCTCGGCCAGCGCCATCGTCTCCCAGTCGAAGCAGCGCTCCACGGGGATCTTGTGCTCGAGCTCGTCGGAGCCGAGCGCGCGCATCTCCTCGCGCGCGCGCTCGACCTCCCCGGCCTCGAAGCGGGCGGCAGCGAGCAGCCAGCCCGGGCCACCGCCGGTCGAGGGCATCGTGCCGCCCACGAGCCTGCCGCCGACTCGTGCGCTCTCCTCGCCCGCCGCGATCGCGGCGTCCAGGTCGCCCGAGAAGTAGTGCGCCCAGCCAAGCTCGAAGAGCGCCCAGAAGTGATAGTGGGGATTGGCCGACAGGCGCGTGGCCTCGACGGCCGTCTCGCACAGCTCGACTGCCTCGGTCATGCGGCCCTGCATCTCGAACGGGATAGCCCTTCACGAGCATCATCGGGGCGAGCACGCGCCCCTCGCCCGTGGCACGGCGCGATCGCGATACCGCGGTCCGCGTGGGCGATCGCCTCCTCGTAGCGCTCGAGGTAGTTCTCGGCCCAGCCCAGGTAGCAGAGCGCCTCCTGGTGCGGCGCGAGCTCGGCGTCGGAGAGCGCTGTCGACGTGCGCGAGCGCCTCCTCGCGATGCTCGCGCGGCGTCCTCGATGTCGCCCAGCGGCGGCCTCGCTCAGGCACAGCGCCGACGCGGCCGCGCGCGATGAGCGCGCGGTCGCCCAGCGCGCGCGCGGTCTCGAGCGCGCCACGGCCCATCGCGACGCGTCTGCTCGTGGTCGAGCTCGTACAGCGCCGTCGATGCTGAGCTCGATCTGCAGCGCCGCCGCGGCGGCGGTCGAGCGGTCCGGGCAGCTCCTCCCATGCCGCGACCGAGGCGACGGTGCGCGTCCTCGTGCCGGCCCGAGCCAGTGCTCGACCGCGGCGCAGAAGGTGGTCAGCTCGACCCGCCGGACGACCGACTCGGGCGGGAGCAGCTCGATCGCCTCGAGCAGCGTCGCGCGGCAGCGCTCGAGCTCGCCGAGCGCGCGCAGCGCCGAGGCGAGCGACACGCGCACCGACACCTGGCGATCGACGTCCGCGCTCGGAGCGAGCCGCAGCGCGGCCGCGAACCAGCGCGCGGCCGCGGCCGGGGCGCGCGAGCGGCGGCATCCTGGCCTGCCTCGAGCAGCAGCGCGATCGCGTCCTCGTCGCCGGTGCCCGCCGACTGCTCGACGTGGTGCGCCTGCTCGGCGGCCGCCGCCCCGCGCGCGGCCAGCGCTTCGGCCGCCTTGGCGTGAGCGGCCAGCCGCCAGCCTCCGCGCAGCGACTCGTACACCGCGCCGCCGCACGAGCGGGTGGCGGAACACGAAGCGGCGCGGCACCTGGGTCGGCCGGACGAGGTCGGCGTCCAGCAGGTCGTCGAGCGCCGTCAGCGCCTCCGCCCGCCTCGATCTCGCCGATCGCGGCGGCGAGATCCAGCTCGAAGGGCTCGCCGGCCACCGCGGCGGCGTTCAGCAGGACGCGGCGACCGGTCCGGCAACGACCCCAGCTCGGCCGCGATCGCTCCCGCCACCGCCGCCGGCACGCCGGGACCGTTGGCCGCGCTCGCCGGCTCCGGTCCGACGGCCAGCGCGCCGCCGTCCAACCGGCCGAGCTGCTCGAGGTAGAACGGGTTGCCGCCGCCGTGGCGATAGATGGCGGCGGCCGCGTCGCGCGTCCAGGTGCTCGAGGAGCAGGGTCGCCTCGGCCTCGCTGAGCTGACCGAGCTCCATGCGGCGCGCACGCGGGACCCGCCAGGGCCGCGGTCAGGCGCAGCGCGACCTGCCCGGGCCTGAAGCCGAGCGCCATCAACACCGGCGCGTCGGGCGCGCGGCGCGCGAGGGCGGCGATCAGCTCGACCGAGGCGCCGTCGCTCCAGTGGAGGTCGTCCAGCACCAGCACGAGCGGCTTCTCGCTCGGCCACCAGGCCGAGCAGCCGGCCGACGGCGCGGTGGGCCCGGAAGCGCTCGTCGGCGACCGCGCCGCCGTCGCCGTCCGCCGCCGCGCAGCGACGGCAGCACCTGGCCGAGCTCGGCCGCCAGCCCCTCGTCCCACGACTCGTGCGCGGGCGAAGTCCTGCGACGCGACGTACTCGTCGAGCGCGTCCACCCAGACGCTGAACGGCATCTCCCGCTCGAACTCCGCCGCCGCGCCGGACAGCACCACATGCCCGCGCGCCTGCGCCCGCGCGCGCAGCTCGTCCAGCAGGCGCGTCTTGCCGATGCCCGGCTCTCCCTCGACCGTGACGTACGCGGGCCCGCCGTCGTCGACGGCGTCGAGCGCCGCCTCCAGGTGCTCGAGCTCGCTGTCGCGCCCGACCAGCCGCGCAGGGTGGGACTGGGCCATGAGTCCACCTGTACGGGCGAGCATACGCCGAGTGCCCCATCCGGGTTCAGGGTGCCGGTCCAGGGTGCCAGCCCGATGATCCCAGGGTGGCCCGGCCGCGACGGTGCGGGCCATGCAATCGCACAAGCAGGAAAACCTCACTGGGCGGATCGGGCGCTGGAGCGCCCAGCACCGCAAGAAGGCGATCTTCGGCTGGCTGGCGTTCGTCGCGATCTCGATGGTCATCGGTTTCGGCGTCATCCCGCAGGAGAAGATCGACAACAAGACGGCCGGCGGCCCCGGCGAGTCGGGTCAGGCCGCCGAGGTCCTGAACGACGCGTTCCGGACCGAGTCGGCCGAGCAGGTGCTCGTACAGAGCAAGACGCTCCAGGCCGATGATCCGCAGTTCAAGGCGGCGGTCGCCGACGTAACCGAGCGTCTGCAGGGCGCCAAGGGCGTGGACAACGTCGTCGGCCCGTATGACGACGCCGCCGGGCAGATCTCGCGCGACGGCCATTCGGCCCTCGTGACGTTCGAGCTGCCGGGCGAGTCGAAGACGGCGGAGGAGAACGTCGTCGGCACGCTGGCAGCCGTCGACGCGGCCGCCAAGGCCCATCCGGAGCTGCGGATCGAGGAGGCGGGCGACGCCTCGATCAACAAGGCGGCGCTCGAGAAGTCCAACGCAGGAGATGGGCAAGTCGGCGCTGTTCTCGATCCCGCTCACGCTCGCTGATCCTGGTGTTCGCGTTCGGAGCGCTCGTCGCGGCGGGCATCCCGCTGCTGCTGGCTCTGACCAGCGTGGGCGCGACACTGGGTCTGCTCGGCCCGGTCAGCCAGATCGCCCCGGTCGACCAGTCCGTGATGCACGTCGTCCTGCTGATCGGGATGGCCGTCGGCGTGGACTACAGCCTGTTCTACCTGAAGCGGGCGCGTGAGGAGCGCGACGCAGGACGGGACAACGACGCCGCGATCGAGGCCGCCGCCGCGACCTCGGGACGCGCCGTCGTGATCTCCGGCCTGACCGTGATGGTCGCCATGGCCGGCATGTACCTGGGCGGAATCTCCAATTTCTCCTCGTTCGCAACCGGGACGATCATGGTCGTCGCCGTCGCCGTGATCGGCTCGCTGACCGTCCTGCCGGCGCTGCTGTCGAAGCTCGGCGACAAGGTCGACCGCGGCCGCGTGCCGCTCGTCGGCCGCATCAAGAACAGGGTCGGCGAGGCCGGCATCTGGTCGCGCGTGCTCGACCGGGTGCTGCGGCGCCCGCTCGTCTCGGCGATCGTGTCCGCCGGCGTGCTGGTCGCCCTCGCGGTGCCGGCGCTCGGGATGGAGACGTCACTCGGCGGAACCGAGGACATCTCGCGCGACCTGCCGGTCATGCAGACCTACGACCGCATCCAGGCCGCCTTCCCCAGCGAGGGCAGCATGGAGATGGTCGTCGTGAAGGCGGACGACGTGACCTCGCCGGAGGTCGTGTCGGCGATCGACTCGCTCGAGACACAGGCCCAGCAGCGCACCGGGCCTGTTCGAGGGCGAGGCAACGCTGGACGTCAGCTCGGATCAGACCGTGGCGACCGTGGCGCTCCCGATCGCCGGGACCGGCACGGACGACCTCGTCGAACCGGGCCGCCGACGACGCTGCGCGACGAGCTCGTGCCCGCCACGCTCGGCAAGGTCGACGGAGTCGAGGCCTACACCACCGGTGAGGCATCGGGGACCGAGCGACTTCAACGACGCGATGATCGGCAACCTGCCGTACGTGTTCGCGTTCGTGCTCGTCGGCCGCGTTCCTGCTGCTGCTGGTCACGTTCCGCTCGCTCGTCATCCCGATCAAGGCGATCGTGCTGAACCTGCTGTCGGTGGGCTCGGCCTACGGGCTCCTCACCGTGGCGTTCGCGGGCGAGGCCATCGCGGCCTGGCTGCCGCTGTTCCTGTTCGTGATCCTGTTCGGGCTCTCGATGGACTACCACGTGTTCATCCTGACCCGCATCCGCGAGGCGTTCGATCGCGGCATGACCACGGAGGACGCGGTCGCGCACGGCATCAAGAGCACGGCCGGCGTCGTCACCAGCGCGGCGCTCGTGATGGTCGCGGTGTTCTCGATGTTCGCCATGTCGTCGGAGCTCCAGATGCAGCAGATGGGCATCGGCCTCGCGGCCGCCGTCCTGATCGACGCCACGATCATCCGCGGCGTGCTGCTGCCCTCCGTGATGAAGCTCCTGGGCGACCGCAACTGGTGGCTGCCGAGCAGGCTCGGCTGGCTGCCCCAGGTCACCATCGAGCCCGAGGTGGAGCCGGCCCGGGCGTAGGCGCAGGCGACATATCGGCCGTATCCCTTCGGCGCCCGCCATCTGGCGGGCGTCGTCGTGTCGCAAGCACTCGGCTCGGCCGAGTGCGCGCGAACCCTGTCTCTTTCAGGGTCCCGGTTCAGGGCACCCAACCGATGTTCTCGGGGTGCCGCGGCGGCACGATGGGAGCATGCCCTCCTTCATCCTCCAACACCAACACGAAGCGCACGAATGCGCCGCCGCCTTCGCCGCCTGGCAGGGCTTCGACAGCCCGCTGCGACCCGGCCGGGTGCGGTCGAGCTGCCTGACCGGCGGCCACGGCCTCTGGTGGCAGGTCGAGGCCCCGGGCCCCTCGCAGGCGCTTGCGCTCCTCCCCCGGTTCGTCGCCGAGCGAACGAACCCGATTCAGATCAGGGAGGTGGACCTCCCCTAGCGATCCCGCCAGCTCCGGCCCTCGAGCCCGCCGCTCTCCAGAACCTGCTTGAGACGGGGGAAGCCCCGGTCGAGGTTCTTCTGGGTGTTGCGCGCGATCAGCGGCTGGAGCGGACGGAGCATTCCGGTCGGGCGGCCGGTGACCGAGAACTCCACCAAGGTCCCGCCGTCCTGCGCGCTGAGCCGGTACGCCAGGGTGGTGGCGAATGGTCCTGACGTGCTCTCGATGGTCTGTCGGCGGGGAGGATCGTGCTCGACGATCTCCCAGGTGAGCACGTAGTCGCGGCCCATGGAGCGCAGCCCCGTGCGCACGGTGCTCCCAACTCCGATGGGCTCCGGCGAGGTGAGCTCCTCGGTGTCCACGCTCTCGTCCCAGAGGGGCCGGTTCCGAGCGTCCGCGATGAACGCAAAGACCTCATCCGGTGGACAGGAGATCTGGACAGCAACCCTCCTCGTGAACACAAGCCCCCCCGTAGCGGACCGAAGAATCGAGCATATCCGCAGCCCTGCCGACCGCGCCGAACCATCTGAGCGGCGCCGCGGCGCTTGACGCATCAGCTCGGCGACCCCTGCCGGGGCACCCGTAGGATTGCGACCGTGCCGTTCACGCTCAGGAACTTCAAGGAGGACCTGGAGGATCTCGGGTCCAGGTTCGACGGCGCGCCGGACCTGGAGTTCCGCTTGGCGACCGAGGCGCTCGAGCTCGAGCAATCCGGCCTGGGCTACCAGCGCGTCCCGCCCGGCTGTCGCTTTCCGTACGGCCACACGCACAAGACGCAGGAGGAGGTGTACGTGGTCCTGCGCGGGAGCGGGCGGATGAAGCTCGACGACGAGATCGTCGAGCTCAAGGAGTGGGACGCGGTGCGCGTCCCGCCCGGCACGTGGCGAGGCTACGAGGCCGGGCCCGAGGGCCTCGAGATCCTCGTCATCGGCGCGCCCAATCTCGGCGAAGCTCCGCGCGAAGACGTCGATGGCCAGCGCGACTGGTGGGCTGACTAGCGCCAGGTACGGGACGTAGCCGCTTCCCTTAGTGGGGTGCCGGGAGGGCGGGCTCGGGGTCCGGCTCGGATGGCGGCGCCCCGCGCGTCTGGATCACGATCGCGACGATTACGATCGCGCCGCCGACGAGCGTGAGCGTGCTGGGGCGCTCGTCCAGCGCGAGCCACACCCACACGGGGCCGAGGACGACCTCGAGCAGCGTGATGAGGCCCACCTGCGCGGCTGGTATCAGGCGAGCGCCAACGGTGAGCAGCGCAAAGCCGAGCCCGATCTGACCGATGCCGAGCGCCGCCAGCCAGAAGACGTCAGCGCCACCGATCTCGGCGGGACTGGCGAAGGGAAGGAAGACCGCGACAAGGATCGCCTGTGACAGGCAGGTGGCGGGCGCCATCGAGACGTCGTGGCGCCAGCGCGTGATCACGATCATCAGCGCGAAGGCGAGCGCCGTGACGAACGAGAGACCGTCGCCCGCGAGGCTGCCCTCGCCCGGGGCGCCGAGCATCAGCGCGACGCCGGCCAGCGCCAGGGCCATCGCCACGACCGTGCGCCGCGTGATCGGCTCGCCGAGCGTCACCCGGGCCAGCAGGGCGGCGAGCACGGGGGCGACGGCCAGGATGAACAGGACGCGTGCGACGCTCGTGTGGTTGAGCGCGGCGATGAAGCTGCCCGACGCGGTCGCGACGCACAGCGCCACGGCGACGCCCGCAAGCCCGACGGACCTGAATGCCTGCAGCACCCGGCCGCGCTCGACGACCGCGACATAGACCAGCAGCGCGACACCCGCGAACGCCGCCCGGCCGAAGACCTGGGTCGCCGTGTCGACCGTGACCTGGCGCTGGAGGACGCCGGCGGTCGACCAGGCAACTGCGGCCAGCGCCACGTAGATCTGACCGCGCCGTTGGCGCCGCGACCCCTCGAGCGCCACCGCCGCCTCCGTCACGCCGTCAAGTGATAGCGAACGCCGCCGCTCAGCCCACCGATGAACGACGCACACCGGTGGTGCACACCAGGGTCTTTACGGGCGCGACCCGCAGACCAGACGAGCAGGCTTCGCGGCGTCACCAATAGAGGAGACCCAGATGTCCGTCACGACCGAAAGGTCAGGCGACACAGCGATTCGCCCCTTCCACGTCGACATTCCGGAGGAGGCCCTGAAGGACCTCCGTCGACGCATCGCGGCAACGAACTGGCCCGAACGAGAGACCGTCGCGGATCAATCCCAGGGCGTCCCGCTCGAAATGATCCAAAGGCTCGCGCGCCACTGGGAGACGGAGTACGACTGGCGCAACTGCGAGTCGAAGCTGAACGCCCTGCCGCAGTTCATCACCGAGATCGACGGTCTCGAGATCCACTTCGTTCACGTCCGTTCGCAACACGAAGACGCGTTGCCGCTGATCGTCAATCACGGCTGGCCCGGCTCGATCATCGAACAGCTGAAGATCATCGAGCGACTGACGGATCCCACGGCGCATGGCGCGAGCGCGGCGGACGCCTTCCACGTGGTGATTCCGTCGATGCCCGGTTACGGATTCTCAGGCAAGCCGGCGAGCACCGGCTGGGGCCCCGAGCGCATGGGCCGAGCATGGGACGAGCTCATGACGCGCCTCGGTTACGCCCGCTACGTCGCCCAGGGCGGCGATTGGGGTGCGTTCGTCGTCGACCAGATGGGCCTGCAGGCGCCGGAGGGGCTGCTCGCCATCCATACCAACATGCCCGCCACGGTCCCGGCCGACGTCGACAAGGCCTCGCTGGCCGGCGAGCCGCCGCCGCCGGGGCTCTCGGCAGAGGAGCGACGCGCCTACGAGCAGCTGCTCAGGACGTACGAGCAGGTCGAGTACGCGAGGATGATGGCCTCGCGCCCGCAAACCCTGTACGGCATCGCGGACTCCCCTGTCGGGCTCGCCGCCTGGCTGCTGGACCACAACGACGCCGACGGCCAGCCGGCCGCGGCGGTCGTCGCAGGGCTGGACCGGACCACGAGCGCCACGGGCGAACTGACGCGTGACGAGATCCTCGACAACATCACCCTCTATTGGCTGACCAACACCGGGGTCTCCGCGTCTCGTCTCTACTGGGAGTACAAGGGCGGCTTCTTCAACGCCAAAGGCGTCGACATTCCGGTGGCGGTGACCGTCTTCCCCGGCGAGCAATACCAGGCGCCGCGGAGCTGGGCAGAGCGGGCGTATCCCAACCTCATCCACTTCAACGAAGTCGACAAGGGCGGCCACTTCGCCGCGTGGGAGCAGCCGGAGCTCTTCGCCAACGAGATCCGAGCCGCGTTCAGCTCACTGCGCTGACCATCTCGGTTTCCCCACGAAAGGGCTCGACTCATGGCCGCATCACCGAACATCGTCCATGTCCACGGAGCCTGGGCAGACGCCTCTTGCTGGAGCAACGTAATCGAGCGCCTGCAGGCCGACGGCTACAAAGTCACCGCCCCTCAGCTTCCGGAGACCTAGCTTGCGGATGACGTCGCGAGGGTCCGCCACGTGCTCAGCCGCCAAAGCGGTCCGACCGTTCTTGCGGGCCACTCCTACGGAGGCCACGTCATCACCTCTCTCGGCACCGACGCACCGAACGTCGTCGGCCTGGTCTACATCGCGGCCTTCGGGCTCGACGAGGGTGAGTCCATCGGCGCGCTGCTACAGCAGGGTCCTCCGACCCCGGCGGTGGCGAATGTCGAGATCGACTCAATGGGCTTCGGCTGGATCCCCGAGGACGATTTCCTCGGTCACTTCGCCGCCGATATCGACCCGGTCAAGGCCAAGGTCATGTTTGCCGTGCAGCAGCCTCTGCACACGTCCACTTTCGAAGACGTGATGGGCGTCCCCGCGTGGAAGTCACTGCCCTCGTGGTATCTGGTGGCCGAGAACGACGAGGTGATTCCACCGGATGCCGAGAGACAGTTCGCACAGCGGATGGGCGCCGACACGATCGAGGTCGCGAGCGGACACTGCGCGATGAGCGGATAGTGACCGCGGCGAACGCTGTCGCCGTGCCCGGGTAGGGGCAGGGCCCGCCGTCGGCGGCAACTGAGTTACGGCGCTGCCGCGTCCGCGACCGTAGTAAGCGAGTCCGGGTCCGCATCAGCGAGTACGCGAACGATCGGAAGGTCGAGCGCAGAGTGGTACGGGGCAAGCGCGTCGATGACCTCGGACCGCTGCGAGGCTGCGATTCCCACGCTCCCGAGAGGGACATTCATCGCTGCGAAGTGTCTCCGATGCCCCTCGTTGATGGTGCGGTAGAAGCCCTCCTCTTCGCGAAGGCGCCGGCTTGCCTTGTGCCCCACGGCGACTCGAACGTAGGAAGCGACGACGGGCGCCATGCGTCCGTGCTCTGTGGCTCCCTCACGGACCCATTGGCGGGCCTTCCCTGCCTGGCTCGGCAGCATCCAGTTCAAAAGCACCCCGTCGGCAATCGCGCCGCCGAGGCGGCACAGCCGCGGCCGCATCGCGGCCACGATGACGCGAGTCGTCTCGGGCAGAAGCCTGCGAAGCTGGGCTACCGCCCGCTGGAGTGAGTCGATCTGCGGAGAGAGCGCGCCCGAACCGATCCCAAGCCAGAGCCGTGCCGGGTCGATTCCGAGGCGCTCGACCTTACGGGCGATCTCGGCCGGCTGATATCGGTGCAGGGGCAACACCCCCACACCGAGCTGGATCTTCTCGGTTGCCGCCGCGAACTCCGCAAGCGTGGCGAGACCAGGAGCGGCCGGCTCGTCGTTTGACCACAGCGACTGGTACCCCAGCTGCTCGCAGTGAGCCGCCATCTCGCGGGCGAGTCCGGCGTCCAGGCCAGCGGCGACGCCCAGTCCACGATGTGTCGTCACTGCGGCCACCCGCGCATGGTGAGCTCGATGACGCGTTCGAGCTCTTCCCGAGTTGCACCGGATGCGGCCAGGACAGCCATGCCGCAGACGACGGCTCCGATGTAATGGGTCAGGGCCTTGGGATCGGCGTCCGTCGTGAGATCGCCCTCGGCACGGGCGCGCTCGAAGCGCTCGCGGATCGTGGCATGGCCGGCGAGGCGGAACGCGATCAGGGTCTTGCCGATGGACGAGGACTCCTCGGCACAGTAGGTGGTGCCCAGAACGGCAAGACAGCCGGCCGGAGTGTCTGGATCGGTCTGTATATCGGCGGCGCCGCGCAGGAGGCCCTCGGCCACTTCGCGCGCCGTTGGCTGCGCGAGGGCCTCTCGCTCATAGGACGAGGGGCCTTCGCCGTAGCGTTCGAGGGCCTTCCGGAATAGCTCCTCCTTGTTGCCGTAGGTGGCGTAGAGGCTGGGACGGTTGATGCTCATCGCCTCAGTGAGATCCGAGAGCGACGTCCCTTCGTAGCCCTTGCGCCAGAACACGGTCATAGCCCTTTCCAGGCCTTCATCCGCGTCGAACTCTCTTGCGCGTCCCATGACGGACTGGTACTGTACCGATCAGTACTGTACCGAGCAGTATAAATGGATCCGCCGTCAAGGCACCAAGGAGACGCGTCATGTCGAGCGTGACGAGCGAAGGTTCCGTCCAGCTGCTTGGGGAGGTGTGCTCCGGGCCGGTCCTTGCTCCGGGCGACCCCGGGTACGACGACGCTCGGCGCGTCCACAACGGGCTTATCGACAAGCACCCCGCGGTGATCGCGCGCTGTCTGCACGCAGCAGACGTCGCGGACGCTGTCAACTTCGGCAGGAGCGAAGGAGTCGAGATATCGGTTCGTGGCGGCGGTCACAACATCGCCGGCAAGGCGGTCACCGAGGGCGGGCTGATGATCGACCTCTCGCTGATGAAGGGCATCCACGTCGACCCGGTCCGATCCGCGGCCCGGGCGCAGCCTGGCGTGACCGTCGGTGAGCTCGACCGCGCTACAGCCGCATTCGGCCTCGCGACGCCGAGCGGTGTCGTCTCGAGTACAGGGATCGCGGGTCTCACGCTCGGCGGGGGAATCGCCTGGCTGATGGGCAAGCACGGGATGGCCGTCGACAACCTGCTGTCGGCCGAGGTGGTGCTCGCCTCGGGCGAGGTTGTCACCGCGAGCGAGGACACCGATCCCGATCTGTTCTGGGCGCTCCGCGGGGGCGGCGGCAACTTCGGCGTCGTGACCTCATTCGAGTACCGCACGCATCCCCTCGCCAGCGTCCTCGGCGGTCCCGTACTGCATCCGCTCGCGGCGGCCCCACAGCTCTTCTCGTTCTACCGCGAGTTCGCCACCGAGCTTCCGGACGAGCTCTCCACGCAGGCCGCCTTCCTCCATGCGCCGGACGGATCCGCCACGAAGCTATGCGCAGTTGCGGTCTGCCACGCGGGCGACGACGCCGACCGAGCCGAGGCCGACGTCCGCCCGCTGCGCCGGTTCGGCTCACCGGCCGCGGACATGATCAAGCGCATGCCCTATCCAGCCGTGAACAAAGGGTTCGACTGGCTGTCTCCGGCAGGCGCGCTCGGCTATTGGAAGTCGGCGTTCTTCTCGGAACTGTCGGGTCGGGCCGTCGAGGTGATGACCAGGGCGTTCGAGCGGGCGCCCAGCGAACTCTGCGCGCTCGTGATCGAGGACTTCCACGGCGCGGTCACGCGCGTCAGCCCGACCGCGACGGCCTACCCGCACAGGGAGCGCGGCTACAACCTCTTTCTGATCTCGCATTGGACCGATCCCGCCCAGACAGACACAGGCATTGCGTGGGCCCAGGAAACCTTCGACGCGCTGTCTCCCTACATGGCCGACCGCTCGTACACGAACTACCTGCCGGCCGACGACTACGACCGCGTTCGCCAGGCCTACGGCCCCAACTACGAGCGGCTCGTCGAGCTCAAGCGGCGCTACGACCCGGACAACGTCTTCCGGCTGAACCACAACATCGATCCCAAGGGCTGATGGCAGCACCACCGCATCCGCGGGCCAACCCTGTGCTCGATCCCGGCTCGTGCGGCCCGGCTGAGCGCAATGGGTGAGCGCACGCGCTACGAGCCGGGCACGTTTTGCTGGGTGGGCCTGGCGACATCCGATCCCGATTCGGCGAAGGCCTTCTACTCGAGCCTGTTTGGCTGGGAGGCCGAGGACCTGTCGGCGGGCGCGGCCGGGACCTACACGATGCTGCGCCACGGCGGCAGGGAGGTGGCGATCCTCTACAGGCAGCAGCCGGAGGCGCGCGCGGCCGGCGCGCCCCCGCATTGGACCTCCTACATCTCGGTCGGGGATGCCGGCGCGACCGCGGCGAAGGCGAACGAGCTGGGCGGCGCGGCTGTCTTCCGCGAGCCCTTCGACGTGTTGGACCACGGCCGGGTGGCCGCCATACGAGATCCGACGGGAGCGATCGTGTCGCTCTGGCAACCGCGCTCGCGGGTCGGCGCCACGCTCGTCAACGACGTCGGCGCCCTGTGCTGGAACGAGCTCGCGACGACCGACGTCGAGCCCGCCAAGTCGTTCTTCGCCGAGCTGCTCGGCTGGGAGTACCAGAGCAACAACGGCGGCTACGTCTCGATCAAGAACGCCGGCAGCCTCAACGGTGGCATGCGCGAGCAGCCTGCGCAGGAGCGGGGCATCCCGCCGAACTGGCTCCCGTATTTCGCGGTCGAGAACGCCGAGAACGCCGCGCGCCAAGCCGCGCAGCTGGGCGGGTGCGAACTAGTGCCTACGACCGGAGTCCAGCACCGGGCGCTTCGCGGTGATCGCCGACCCGCAGGGCGCCGCCTTCGCCGTCTTCGAGGGCGAGACCGACCCCTAACCCGAGCGAGCGTCCGCAGCCGTCCGACGTGACGCGTCCCTCGCTGCTGCAAATCGCGCGCGAAGCGATAGCGGTTTGACCGTCACGCTGACGCGCGCTGCCCAGGGCGGATCTCGCTGGCCGCCCGGGGCGATGGCGATCACGGATTTGTTGGAACCGCGGCTAGTACGTCACGCGGAAGCCGCCGATCAGGGTGATTGTGTTGCCGTCCGGGTCGGAGGTCGCCGATAGTTCGACCCCTTTGTTGACAGGCTGGATCTCGGCGGTATCCAGGCCGCGCGTCGCGAGCTCTTTCCTGGTGGCGGCCAAGTCGTCCACGGCGAGGTTCAGCAGCCCGGACCCTGCGCGGTCGGTGTCGACGGTGACCTGCACCCAACCGGCGCCGGTCACTTGCCACTCCACCAGGCTCGGCATCGGCCGATTTTCGGCGGGGCGCCCGAAGAGCGCCTCGTACCACGCGTCGGCCCGTTCGAGGTCGGAGACAGGCACCACGGCCATAACGTGTTCGATGGCCATCCTTCTCACTCCCGTTCTCGTTGAAGATCTGCCGCCGGTTCGGTCGGTGACCCGCTTCGCCACACAACCTAGGCGGTCAGAGAAAGAGACCCACCGACCGCCCAGAACTCATCGACGCTTTGCGCCCCACGGGCTTCGATCGGCGCTGCAGTTGTCGGACGCTACTGCGGCGAAGGGAAGATCGACTCGGTGCGGCCCGCGCGCTCCTCGAGCAGCCGGTCGGCGTGACGGTGCAGAGCAACAAGGGAAACGAGCGCCGCGACGCCGCCCACGCCCGCGGCTACGCCAAGCGAGGCATCGGCGATCGCACCGAGCGCGATCGCGATCGCGCTGCCACCGACCACGCTGTTGATCACGGCGACGACCGTTGCGAAGGTGAAGAACTGCTTGCGCCCCTCGGGCGGCACCGCAGCGTTCTCGAACACCCCTCGTCCGTCGTCGTGCCCGGAGAGCAGGAAGAGCTTCGCCTGGTCGCCGGCGATCTGCTTGTAGTAGTTGCGGATCCGGTTGATTGCGACGCCGTAGCGGAAGTCCTCGGCACCGCACTCGACCACTCGCACGAAGGTGAAGACGCCGAGGACATAGAGCGTCGGGAGCACGGTGAGGGCGAAGACATCGAAGGTGGAGCCGATCTGCGATGCCTGGCCGATGAACCCCAGCGCGACCAGGGCGCTGGAGACCGAGAGGATGTAGAGCGAGGCGCGGGAGGCGCTCTCGCTCGCGGTCTGCGAGCGGGCGCCCTGGAGCGTGAAGTGCTCGGTGGTCAGAGCCGTCAAGAGCTCCTGGCGATCCGGGGCCTCCGCCACCTCAGCAACGTACCAACGCCGACCAACCGCCTTGGTCGCGAGCCAGGTGGTGGCAGGCCGGAGCGGGCCCGCGGCTATTGTCACCCGGTGCGATTTCCGGGCTTCGTCCGCCCCGCTCACGATTGGAGGTTGCATAGCGCTGAGGGCGCGGGGCCCTTCAGAAGTCGCATCAGGTGGCGGCTCCCGGAAGGCGGCGAGGCGACCTGGGATTCGCGGCAGGCACGCAAGCGAGGGGTGATCGCCGTCCAGTCCGAAGCGGGCGGCGCGACGACCATCCTGCCGGCGCCGCCATCGGTCGCCATGCGGCTGCGGCGCCTGAACTGGGTGGCGGCCGTGGCCTTCACGCTCGGCGGCTCGCTGTTCGCCATCGGGGCCTGGGTTGCGCAGGTCGGCTCCGGGGACGCGACGACCGCCGCCTCGATCTACTTCGCCGGTGGGCTCTTCTTCAACGCGGGCGGCTATGCCTCGCTGCTGAGCGCCATCAACGCGCCGCGCGGCGTCGAGCCCGACGGCACGCTGACCGCCGATCGCTGGCGCTGGTGGTCCTATGAGCCGGACAGGGTCGACTGGCTCTCGACCTTCGTCCTGTTCGTGGGCACCCTGGCGTTCGGCATCAGCCTGCTCGACTCGTTCCTCGACGGGCTCACCACGCAGGGAGAGAACCGTCTGATTTGGGCACCCGAGCTGGTCGGGTGCATCCTGTTCCTGATCTCAGGGCACCTCGCGATGAGCGAGATCTGCCACCGCTTCCGCCCGTGCCTGCGCCGGCGCGACCTCGGGTGGGGGATCGTTGCCGTCAATCAGGTCGGCTCGATCCTGTTCATGATCTCGGCGCTCGCCGGGTTCATCAGGCCCGAGACGTCGAGTGAGGTGAACGTCGCAATCGCCAACTGGGGCACGTTCGCCGGCGCCGCGTGCTTCGCCATCGCCGGGGTGATGCAGGCGTTCGACCGGCCGGCAACCTAGTGCGACGGAGCGCTGGACGCCGTCACGGCACCGGCGTCGGCACGAATCTGGTGATGGCGTCGGCCACCGCGGCCGGATTGTCGATCGGGACCCAGGTCGCCCGAGCGCCGGGTGACCGGTGGCCAGCGGCCAAGGATGCGCTCCCAGCGGGAGGTCGATCGTGATGCAGCGGTAGCGGTCCCCGAGCGCGGCGACGACGTCACGCCACAGATCATGGTTCGCGAGCGCGCCGGCGAAGAAGACGAGCGTCGCGCCTCGGCCGGACGATCGCGCAGCCAGGGCTCCGAGCCGGGTTTCCAGGGCGTAGAGATGAGTGTCCGCGGTGGAGATCGCTGGCAACATGGTGGTCGAGCCTTTCGCGTCCGGGTGCCCGGTCAGCTCGCTCTCCGACGACAGTGCACCGCGCTTCGATGAATGGTCGATGAGTGGCCGCGAGATCGCGGACAAACACGAATCAAGGAGCCTCTGATGGGATTGAGCGACTGCAGGGTCGAGCCGGGGCTGGCCGTATCCGACCTCGACAGGGCAAGGCACTTCTACGAGCACCAGCTTGGATTGGTGCCAGGCGAGGAGGAGCAGGAGGGCGTGCGTTATCCCTGCGCGCACGGGACCGGGATCTTCGTCTATCTCTCGCCACAGAACGCGGGCAAGTCCACGGCGACGATCGCGGGCTGGTTCGTCGACGACCTCGACCAGATGATGGGCGAGCTCGAGTCGCGGGGCGTTGGCTTCGAGCAGTACGACCAGCCCGGCATCAAGACGGACGAGCGCGGCGTCTTCGATGCCGGCCGCTTCAGGGCGGCCTGGATCAAGGACCCCGACGGCAACACCATGGCGCTCACCGAGGTATCGGACTGATACGAGCGCACCGGCGCCGAGCCCGACCGGGCCTCAGCCGGCCGCCTTCTCCAAGATCCGCACCTCCACCGGCGCCTTCTCCGCGAACGACCGCGCGTCCGCCTCCGTCCCGATGTGCGAGCCCCAGTGCATCGGCACCGCCACGCGGGGCTGGATCCGGCGGGCGGCCTCGGCCGCCTCCTCCGGCGTCATCACGTACGTGCCGCTCACCGGCAGCAGCGCCACGTCCACCCCGGTCACGCTGTCCATCTCCGGGATCACGTCCGTGTCGCCCGAGTGGTACAGCCGCTCGCCGCGCAGGTTCACCTCGTAGCCCACCCAGCCCGCCTCGCGCGGGTGGAAGACCTTCCCCTCCGCGTTCCGCTTCGACGTGTTGTACGCCGCCACCGCGGCCACGTGCACCCCACGCACCAGCTCGTCGTCCAGCAGCTCCCCGGGCGCGATCGAGTGGACCTGGCCGCTCACGCGCTCCGCCACGGCGGCCGGCCCCACGAGCCAGGTCGAACGAGTCGACAGCCGCTCCACGTCCTGCGGCGAGAAGTGGTCGTAGTGCCCGTGGGTGACGAGGATCAGGTCGGCCGGCGGAGAGCCCTCCGGCACGCGGTACGGATCGATGTACACCACGGCCCGGCCCACGCGGATGCGGAAGCCCGAGTGGCCGAGCCAGTCGATGGAGTCGAGCAGCACCCCCGAGAAGATAAGGAACCGTGCGCACCCGGCCGAGCCGGGCGCTTCGGGCTTAGGAGCGCGTCACCCCGCGCTCCATGCGCACCGTCGTGCCGCCGTCCTCGCGCGTGAGCTGCACGGCGTCCATCAGCGCCTCCATCAGCGCGATCCCCCGCCCCCGGTGCGGCAGCGCGCCCTCGGGCCGCTCGATCCAGCTCCCGCGGTCGGCCACCTCGAGCACGACCTTGCCGTTGTCCATGTGGGCGTCGATCGTGAAGCTCCCGTCGCCGAACCCGTAGCCGTGCTCGATCGCGTTCGAGCACGCCTCGTGGCACGCCATCTGGGCGATCTCCACGTCCTCCTCGCTCGCGCCGCTGCGGCGCAGCCACACGGCGAGGTGGCGGCGCACGTCGCGCAGCCGCGTGGGGTCGGTCGAGACCTCCAGGTGGAGCGGCTCCGCCCGCACCGGCAGCGCCTGCAGCGCCAGCACCGCGATGTCGTCGTGCGCCGGATGGATGGACAGCATCGCGTCGACCAGGTGGTCGCACAGCTCCTTGGGGTCGCCCGGGTGGCGGGCGGCCCGGCGGAGCGCCTCGAGGCCGGCGTCGATCGACACGCCGCGCTCCTCGACGAGGCCGTCGGTGTACAGCACGATGGTCGAGCCGGGCTCGAGCGTCACGGTCAGCTCCTCGTGCCCTGAGCTGTCGAACACCCCGAGCGGCGGGTTCGGCGCTCCCTCCAGGAAGCGCGCCTCGCCGTCCGGGTTCACCGCCAGCGGCGGCACGTGGCCCGCGCTCGCGAAGCGCACGGTCCTCAGGTCCCTGTCGACCACCAGGTACAGCAGCGTCGCCATCTGCGCCCCCGGCAGGCTCCGCACGAGCTTGTCCAGCCGGTCGAGCACGCCGGGCGGCGAGTGTCCCTCGAGCGCGTACGCCCGCGCGGCGTGCCGCAGCTGGCCCATCAGGGAGGCGGCGCTCAGGCCGTGGCCGACCACATCGCCCATCGCCAGTCCCACCCTGCCGTCGTCGAGCGGGATCGCGTCGTACCAGTCGCCGCCCACGTCGGCGCCGCCGGGCTGGTAGTGGGCCGCGATCCTCACACCGGGCAGGATCGGCAGCTTGTCCGGCAGCAGGCTGCGCTGCAGCATCTCCACGGTCCCGACCTCGCGCTCGTACGCGCGGGCGTGCTCGATGGCGAGCCCGGCCCGGTCGGCCATCAGCACGAGCAGGCTCTCCTCCTCGGGCGTGAAGCGGCGCTCCTTGCGCGTCCCGATCTCCACCACGCCCGCCATCCGCCCCTTCACGGTCAGCGGCGAGGCCATCAGGGCGCGCGGGGCGGCCGCGCCGAGCATCGGATCGAGGCCCGCCCCGCCCTGGAGCCCGTCGAGGATCACCGGCCGGCCCTCGCCGACGACCTGCGACAGCACGTCGCCGATCGGCACGACGGCGGTCTTCGCGCCGGATCCGAAGCCGGTGGCCGCTCCCAGCGTGAGCTCCGCCTCGCGACCCGGCTCGATCAGCAGGATGCGCGCCAGGTCCGCCCGGAAGGCCTCCTTGATGCGCTCCACGACCAGCCTCATCAGCTCGGCCGGCTCGAGGTGCTCGAGCGCCGCCTCGGTGACCTGCTGCAGCTTCCCGATCGTCACCGCCACCGCCTCGGCCTCGGCCCGGGCGGCCCGCTCCGCCTCGGCGCGGCGCTGCTCGGTCACGTCCACGAGCTGCCACAGGTAGCCCATCGGCTCCCCGCGGCCGTCCATCGTGAGCGACACGTTCACGAGCGCGTGCACGACCTTGCCGTCGTGGCGCATGAAGCGCTTCTCGGACTGGTCGAGCCGGGGCTGGTCGCGCAGCAGGCGCCGCCAGGTGTCCCGCTCCTTCTGGCGGTCGGCCGGGTGGGCCAGCTCCCAGAGCGGCTGTTCGAGCAGCTGCACCGGCGAGCGCCCGACGAGGTCGCAGAGAGAGCCGTTCACCTCGAGCCAGCGCCCCTCCAGCGTGCTCAGGCCCATCCCGATCGGGGCGTCCTCGAAGGCCGTCCGGAAGCGCTCCTCGGACTCGCGCAGCTCGGCGTTCTTGCGCTGCAGCTCGAGCAGGACCGCGACCTTCGAGCGCAGCACGTCCGGGTCGACCGGCTTGACGATGTAGTCGATCGCTCCCGCCGAGTACCCGCGCGTGACCTGCTCGCCGTCGTCGCCGGCGCCGGTGAGGAAGATCACCGAGACGTCCTCGTTGCGCCGCCGCCGCTTGATCAGCTCGACGGTCTCGACCCCGTCGAGCCCCGGCATTCGGACGTCCATCACGATCACGGCGAAGTCGCGCTCGAGCAGCCGCTTCAGCGCCTCCTCCCCGGAGGCGGCCTTCACCACGTTGTGCCCCAGCGGGGCGAGAACGGTCTCGAGCGCGGTCAGGCTGTCGGCCTGGTCGTCGACGACCAGGACGTCAGCCGTGGCGCTCGCCCCCTCGAGCGCCACCGGCGTCACCTGTGAAGCCAGACGCGCATCAGCGAGAGCAGCTGCTCCACGTCCACGGGCTTCGTGATGTAGTCGGACGCGCCGCTGGCGATGCTCTTCTCGCGGTCGCCCTTCATCGCCTTGGCTGTGAGCGCGACGATCGGGAGCCGCTCGAACTCGGGCATCTCACGCACTGTGCGCGTGGCCTCGTACCCATCCATCTCGGGCATCATGATGTCCATCAGGACGAGCGACACGTCCGGGTTGCGGCGCAGGGTCTCGACGCCCTCGCGCCCGTTCTCGGCGAACATCACCTGCATGCCGTGGCGCTCGAAGACGCTCGTGAGCGCGAACACGTTCCGCACGTCGTCGTCCACGATCAGGACCTTCTTGCCGTCGAAGACCTCGTCGCCCGAGTGCAGGCGCTCCAGCATGCGCCGCTTGTCGGCGGGCAGCCGCGCCTCGGGCCGGTGCAGGTACAGCAGCGTCTCCTCGAGCAGCCGCTCGGGCGAGCGCGCGTCCTTCACCACGATCGCCTCGGTGTAGCGGCGCAGTCGCGCCTCCTCCCGCGGGGTCAGCTCGCGGCTCGTGTGGACGATCATCGGGAGGCCGCGGAAGCGCTTGGCGCGCTTGACCCGCTCGAGCACGGCGAAGGCGCTGCCGTCGTCGAGCCCGAGGTCGAGCACCACGCAGTCGTAGCGCTGGGCGTCGAGCGCCGCGAGCGCCTCCTCGCGCGAGGCGGCTCCGCCGATCTCCACGTCCACGCCGCCCACGAGCTCCTCCAGCGTCTGCCGCTCCTCCCCCTCGGCCGACACCAGCAGGACCGACCCGCCGCGGCGGTCGAGGAAGCCGGCCAGCTCGTCGAAGACGGTGCCGAGCGCCTCGCGCGTGACCGGGACCGCGACCAGGCCGAGCGCCCCCGACGCGCGCGCCTCGCGCTCCATGGCGGGATCGCCCATCACGAAGACGGGGATGTGGCGCGTCTCCGGGTGGCGCTTCAGGTGGTCGAGGACCGCGCTGCCCTCCACGTTCGGCAGCTCCCGGCTCACCACGATCGCCTTCGGCATGAACTCGTGCACCAGCGCGAGCCCGGCGTCGCCGCGCAGCGCGAGCAGGCACTTGAAGCCGCGCTCGTGTGCCACCTCCACGGCGGAGCGGGCGAGCTCCCGATCCTCGGTCATCACGATCGCGACCGGGTCGCCCGGAAGCAGGTCCGCGCGGTCGTCCGTGAGCGGGTCGGGGAGGGCGACGGTCTGCGAGCGCCCGTTGCCTTCGACGATCTCGGCCGTGTCCGGCAGCGCGGCCACGGGGGCGGGCTCCGGCAGCTGCACCGGCTGGCGCGGCGTGCGCGGCAGGTACAGCGTGAAGATCGAGCCCTGGCCCGCGTCGCTCGCCACGCGGATCTCGCCGCCGAGCAGCTTGGCGATCTCGCGGCTGATCGAGAGGCCGAGCCCGGTGCCGCCGAAGCGGCGCGAGATCGATCCCTCGGCCTGCTGGAAGGCCTCGAAGATCAGCTTCAGCTTGTCCGGCGGGATCCCGATGCCGGTGTCCTCGACGGCGAACGCGATGGCGTCGCCCTCGGCCGGGCTCACGCGCAGCGTCACGCTGCCGCGGTCGGTGAACTTGATCGCGTTCGAGAGCAGGTTCTTCAGGATCTGCTGCAGCCGCTGCTCGTCGGTCTCGATCTCGCCCGGCGTGTCGGCGTCGAGCTCGACCGCGAACGCGAGCCCCTTCTCCTCGGCCAGCGGCCGGAACGAGCGCTCGACGTAGTCGCGCACTCCCGCGAGCGACGTCCGCCCCACGTGCACGTCCATCTTGCCCGCCTCGACCTTCGACAGGTCGAGGATGTCGTTGATCAGCGCGAGCAGGTCGGAGCCGGCGTTGTGGATCGTCGCCGCCGAGTCGACCTGCTTGTCGGTCAGGTTGCCGATCTCGTTCGAGGCCAGCACCTTGGACAGGATCAGCAGCGAGTTCAGCGGCGTGCGCAGCTCGTGCGACATGTTGGCCAGGAACTCGCTCTTGTACTTCGAGGAGAGCGCCAGCTGCTCGGCCTTCTCCTCGAGCGACGCGCGCGCCGTCTCGATCTCGCGGTTCTTGATCTCGATGTCGCGGTTCTGGCGCTCGAGCAGCTCCGCCTTCTCCTGGAGCTCCTCGTTGGTGGCCTGCAGCTCCTCCTGCTGCGTCTTCAGCGCCTGCGACTGGCTCTGCAGCTCCTGCGACTGCGACTGCGACTGCTGCAGCAGCTGCTCGGTCCGCACGTTGGCGATGATCGTCGAGAGGACGACGCCGATCGTCTCGGTCAGCTGGTCGAGGAACTGCAGGATGGTCTCGCTGAACGGCCGGAACGACGCCAGCTCGATCACCGCGAGCACCTGCTCCTCGAACAGGACCGGGATCACGATGATGTTGCGCGGCACCGCCTCGCCCAGGCCCGACGCGATGTGGATGTAGTCGCCGGGCGGGTCGACGATCAGGATCGCCTTCCGCTCGAGCGCCGCCTGTCCGACGAGGCCCTCGCCGGGCTTGAAGCGGTTCGACACCGACTTGCGCCGCGTGTAGCCGTAGCTCGCCAGCAGCCGCAGGTCGTAGTCGCCCGACTCCTCCTCGTGGTCGGCGAGGAAGAAGGCGCCGTGCTGCGCGGAGACGGCCGGCGAGAGCTCGGACATGATCAGCTGCGAGACGGTCTCGAGGTCGCGCTGGCCCTGCATCAGGCCCGAGATGCGCGCGAGGTTCGTCTTCAGCCAGTCCTGCTCCTCGTTGCGCCGGGTCGTCTCGCGCAGGTTGGCGATCATCTGGTTGATGTTGTCCGAGAGGTCCGCGACCTCTCCGCTCGCCTCGACGCTGATCGACCGGGTCAGGTCGCCCTGCGTCACGGCGGTGGACACCTCGGCGATCGCGCGCACCTGCGTGGTCAGGTTCGAGGCCAGCTGGTTCACGTTCTCGGTGAGGCCGCGCCACGTTCCGGACACGCCCTCGACCTGAGCCTGGCCGCCCAGCTTGCCCTCGGTGCCGACCTCTCGGGCCACTCGCGTGACCTCGTCCGCGAAGGACGAGAGCTGGTCGACCATCGTGTTGACGGTCTCCTTCAGCTCGAGGATCTCGCCCTTGGCGTCGACGGTGATCTTCTTCGACAGGTCGCCGCGGGCCACGGCCGTGGTCACCTCGGCGATGTTCCGCACCTGGTCGGTCAGGTTCGAGGCCATCGAGTTCACGTTCTCGGTCAGGCCGCGCCACGTGCCGGACACGTCCTCGACCTCGGCCTGGCCGCCCAGCTTGCCCTCGGTACCCACCTCGCGCGCGACGCGGGTCACCTCGGCGGCGAACGAGCGCAGCCGGTCGACCATCTTGTTGATGGTGTCGGCCAGCGCGGCCACCTCGCCCATGGCCTCGACGGCGATCTTCTGCGACAGGTCGCCCTCGGCGACGGCCGTGGCGACCTGGGCGATCGAACGCACCTGGTCGGTCAGGTTCGAGGCCATGAAGTTCACGTTCTCGGTCAGGTCGCGCCACGTTCCGGACACGCCCTTCACCTCGGCCTGACCGCCCAGCTTGCCCTCGGTACCCACCTCGCGGGCGACTCGCGTGACCTCGTCCGCGAAGGACGACAGCTGGTCGACCATCGTGTTCACGGTGTTCTTCAGCTCGAGGATCTCGCCCTTCACGTCCACGGTGACCTTCTGCGACAGGTCGCCCTCGGCCACCGCGGTCGTCACCTGGGCGATGTTGCGGACCTGGCTCGTCAGGTTCGACGCCATCAGGTTCACGTTGTCCGTCAGGTCCTTCCAGGTGCCGGCCACGTTCGGCACCGCGGCCTGACCGCCCAGCTTGCCGTCCGTTCCCACCTCGCGGGCCACGCGCGTGACCTCGTCGGCGAAGCTCGAGAGCTGGTCGACCATGACGTTGGTCGTCTCCTTCAGCTCGAGCACCTCGCCCTTCACGTCCACGGTGATCTTCTGGGTGAGGTCGCCGCCGGCGACGGCGGTCATGACCTGGGCGATGTTGCGGACCTGGCTCGTCAGGTTCGACGCCATCAGGTTCACGTTGTCCGTCAGGTCCTTCCAGGTGCCGGCCACGTTCGGCACCTCGGCCTGACCGCCCAGCTTGCCGTCCGTTCCCACCTCGCGCGCGACGCTCGTGACCTGCTCGGCGAAGATCGCGAGCGTGTCGGTCATCTCGTTCATCGTGTCGGCCAGCTCGGCGACCTCGCCCTTGGCCTCGACGGTGATCTTCTGCGACAGGTCGCCGCGCGCCACGGCCTGCGCGACCTGGGAGATGTTTCGCACCTGGTCGGTCAGGTTCGAGGCCATGTTGTTGACCGACTCGGTGAGGTCGCGCCAGGTACCGCTCACGCCCTTCACCTCGGCCTGACCGCCGAGCTTGCCGTCGGTACCCACCTCGCGGGCGACTCGCGTGACCTCGTCCGCGAAGGACGAGAGCTGGTCGACCATGGTGTTCACCGTGGTGCCGATGCGGAGGAACTCGCCCTTCACCGGCTGGCCCTCGATGGTGAGGGCCATCTTCCGGTCGAGGTCGCCGTCGGCCACGGCCTCCAGCACCGATGCCACCTCCGTGGTCGGGCGCACGAGGTCGTCGATCAGGGCGTTGAGCGACTCGAGGCTGGTGCCCCAGCCGCCGGCCGTGCGGCCGAACGAGGCGCGCTGGTCCATCCGGCCCTCGCGGCCGATCACCCGGCGTACTCGCGCGAGCTCCTTCTCCATGCCGGCGTTCATGGCGACCAGCTCGTTGTAGGCCGCGCCGATCTCGCCGAGCACGCCGCGGCGGCGGCGGGACAGGCGGCGGGAGAAGTCGCCGTCGCGGGCGGCGATCAGGGCGTCGCGGATCTCCTCGAGGGCCGGCGCGGCCGCCGGGCCGCCGCCTCCGTTGCCGGCAGCCGCATCCGGCCGAGCCGGCTGATTGCTGCCAGCGGGCTGTTTGGTGGCGGTTCGCTCCGCTCCACTGTCGCGTTTCGTGGTCCTCGCGGACCTCGTCTTCGCTGGAGCGGTCTTGCTTGCTGCCACACGCCCTCCTGGGCCTCGGAGTGATTACCGAAAAGGGCCCGCAAATTGCGCACCCCTCGGTATCGGCCGAGGAAGCTAAGCACCGCTTGCGGAAGTGCGCAAGCGGCGGGTGGACGTCTCACCGACCGGCAGCGCCCCGCCGCGCACGCCGAGGGTCACGCCGAGCGCCACCACCGCGACCGCGGCGAGCCGTTCGGGGGTCAGCTCGGCCACGCCGAGGGCGGCGGAGCAGACCAGTGCGCTGACCGGCAGGACGCCCGAGAAGAGGCCGGCCTTCTCCACGCCGAGCAGGCCGACGGCGGTGTACCAGGAGACGAAGCCGAGCACCGTCACGCCGACGCCGAGGTAGGCCAGCGCGGCGGCCTGGCCGGCGTCGGGCATCGGGAGCGACGGGCCCTCCACGAGGAGGCTCCAGACGGCGAGCATCGGGACGGCGAAGAGGCAGGCGTAGGTGGAGACGGCGAGTGCGCCGAGGCGCTTCAGGTGGGGCACGGCGAGCAGCGAGAAGGCGGCCTCGCAGCCGAGCGCGCCGAGCGCCAGCAGCAGCCCGGCCGCGGTGATGCCGCCGCCGGCCCACTGGACGCCGGCGGCGCCCGCGGCGACCACCACGGCCGCGACGATCACCCGGCCGCTGAGGGGCCGCTTGTCGAGCAGCGGGCCGGCGATGGCCAGGACGACCGGGACGCAGCCGACGATCACGCCGACCGTGGCGGGGTCGGTCTCGCGCACGCCCTCGATCACGAAGACGTTGAAGAGGACGAGACCGGTGGCGGCGAGGGCGACGAGGCCGAGGGTCTCGTTCCGGTCGAGCCTCGGAAGGCGGCCCCTGGCGATGACGAGGAGGACGGCGCCGGCCAGCGCGTACCGGAGCGCCTGGCCGGTGGAGAGCGGGTAGCCCTCGACGAGGTCGGAGGCGGCGACGAGGGAGCCGACGAGGGCGAGCGCGAGGGCGGCGAGGAGGGAGCCGCGGAGGGTTGGGGTCATGGGCGGCGTCCGCCGGTGGCGGCGGCCAGGGCGGCCAGCGCGAGGTAGACGCCGCCCGCGAAGCGCCGGCCCCCTCCACCGCCGAGCCGCTTCCCAACGAGGTTCGCGGCCACCACGAAAAGCAGGTCCAGGGTGGCGGCGATCGCCATGAAGACGAGGCCCAGCACGAGGATCTGCGTGACCGCGGATCCCTTGTCCGGATCCACGAACTGCGGCAGGAAGGCGAGGAAGAAGAGCGAGACCTTCGGGTTGAGGACGTTCACGAGCATGCCCTCGGCGACGGTGCGGCGCATGCCGGCCGGCGCGACCTGCGTCTCGGGCGCCTTGCCGGCCCGCAGGGAGCGAACGCCGAGGTAGACCAGGTAGGCGACGCCCGCGTACTTGACGATCTCGAACGCCACGGCGGACGACGCGAGCAGGGCGCTCAGCCCGAAGGCGGCGGCCGCGACGTGGATCAGGGTGCCCGTCTCGACGCCCAGCACGGACGCGAGGCCCGCCCGCCGGCCGGCGTCGACGCTGCGCGTGACGATGTAGATCAGGTTCGGCCCCGGGATGAGGACGAGCGTGGCGGCGCTGCCGGCGAAGAGGAGCAGGGTCGCGAGATCGGGCACGTGGACCAGCGTATGCTTGGACTGGTTCGGATGGAAGGACCAGTACGAGCGTGTCAGTCGACGCCAGGCGCGGCGCCGAGCGTCGCTTGCCGCGGGCCGAGCGACGGGTCCAGCGTGAGCGGCTCGCTCGACCTCCTGCTCGGCCTCGACCGCGACGCTGGCGGGCTTCGCGCCCAGCTCGAGGACCAGCTTCGCGATGCCGTTCGCGCCGGGCGGCTCGGGCCGGGGGCGGCTCTCCCTTCCTCGCGCGCGCTCGCGCGAGAGCTCGGGATTTCGCGCGGCGTGGTCGTCGAGGCGTACGCCCAGCTCGCGGCCGAGGGGTATCTCGTCGCGCGCCAGGGTGCCCCCACCCGCGTCTCTGAGGCGGCGTCGCCTGGACCCGGTGCCACGCCGGCGGCCGCCGGCGAGCGCCCGCCGCGCTACGACTTCCGCACCGGCAGGCCCGACGTCTCCCTGTTCCCGCGCAACGCCTGGCTCGCGTCGCTGCGCCGCGCCCTCCGCGACGCGCCCGACGCCCGTTTCGACTACGGCGACCCGCGCGGCGCTCCCGAGCTCCGCGGCGCGCTCACGCGCTACCTCGGCCGCGTCCGCGGCGTGGCGTGCGACCCGGAGCGGGTGATCGTCACGTCCGGGATGGCGCAGGGCATGGCGCTGTTCGCGCGGGCGCTCACGGCGGGCGGCGCCCGGAGGATCGCGATGGAGGACCCCTCGAGCGCGCCCGGCCGCGATCAGCTGGCGTCGAACGGCTTCGAGATCGTGCCGATCCCCGTCGACGAGGACGGCCTCCAAGTGGAGCGGCTCCCAGATGTGGATTTGGCAGCGGTCGACCCGGTCGCCGCCGTCATGATCACCCCCGCCCACCAGTTCCCGCTCGGCGTCGTCCTCGCGCCCGAGCGCCGCGCCGCTCTGCTCGACTGGGCCGCGCACACCGGCGCGGTCGTCCTCGAGGACGACTACGACGCCGAGTACCGCTACGACCGCCAGCCCGTCGGCGCGGTTCAGGGTCTCGCCCCGGATCTCGTGGCGTATGCCGGCTCCACCTCCAAGACCCTCGCCCCCGGCCTCCGGCTCGGCTGGCTCGTCGTGCCGGACCATCTCCTCGATCCCGTGACCGCCGCCAAGGAGAGCGACGACCTCGGCACGCCCGTCGTCGAGCAGCTCGCCCTCGCCGACTTCCTCGAGCGCGGCCAGCTCGACCGCCACCTGCGCCGCACCCGCTCCGTCTACCGCGCCCGGCGCGACGCCCTCGTCGACGCCCTCGGGCGCCTTCTCCCCGACTGTGCGCCCGCCGGGGTGGCGGCCGGCCTACACCTCGTCGTCCAGCTCCCGGCGGGCACCGACGAGCAGGCCGTGCTCGACTCCGCGCGCTCCCGCGGGCTGGGCCTGTCCGGCATCTCCGAGCACCGCGTCGAGCCCGGACCGCCCGCCCTCCTGCTCGGCTACGGCCGCCTCCCCGAGCCCGCCATCGAGTCCGCCGTCCGGCTGCTGGCAGATAGCCTGCGGCCATGAGCTACGAGCACGTGATCTGGGAGCGGGACGGCGGAGTCGGGCGTATCACCCTCAACCGGCCCGACTCCCTCAACGCCTGGACCCACGACTTCGGCCGCGAGCTGAAGCAGGTGATCGAGCGCGACGCCGCCGACCCCGCAGTGCGCGCGGTCCTCGTCACCGGCTCCGGCCGCGGCTTCTCCTCGGGCGCGGACCTGAAGTCCGGCTTCGACCCGGCTCCCGACGACGGCATGCCCGACATCCGCAAGGAGCTCCACGAGCTCTACCACCCGATCATCGCCGGCGTGCGGAGGCTCGAGAAGCCGGTCGTGGCCGCCGTGAACGGGCCCGCCGTGGGGATCGGCGCCTCGCTCGCGCTCGCCTGCGACCTCATCCTGGCGGCGGAGTCCGCCTTCTTCGGCCTGGCCTTCGTGAACATCGGCCTGATGCCCGACGGCGGGTCGACCCTGTTCGTCCCCGCCGCCGTCGGCAAGGCACGCGCCTTCCAGATGGCGCTGCTGGGCGAGCGGGTCCCTGCGCAGCAGGCGCTCGAGTGGGGCCTCGTCAACTACCTGCACCCGGACGACCGCCTGCTGCCGGAGGCCGAGGAGCTCGTCGCCAAGCTGGCGGCCGGCCCGACCCGCTCCTACGCCGGCTCGAAGAAGGCCCTGAACCGGATGCTGTACCCGGACCTCGACGGCCAGCTCGACCTGGAGGCCGAGCTGCAGCACACGCTCGCCCGGACGAAGGACTTCCAGGAGGGCGTGCTCGCGTTCGTGGAGAAGCGGCAGCCGGCGTTCGACGGAGCCTGACTCCCCCGGGGGGGTCAGGGCAGCCGCAGCCGAGGCACCTTCACCTCGACCGGCGGCAGGTGCACCTGGATCTCGACCGGCGGGAGCTCCACCTGAGGCACATCGACGCCCGGCACCGTCACCTTCGGCAGCTCCACCTTGGGCACCTCGACCTTCCCTGCACTCCACCCTGGGCTGGTCGTCCTCGGAACCGTCGTCATCCTCCTCGCCGACCTCGGGCAGCTTGATGACGCGGGTCGGGCGCTCCGAGTCGTCGTCGCGGTCGTCGGCGTCCGACTGAGTGCTGACCGAGGGCTTCTGTACGGCCACCTCCGGCAGCTTGAGCGCCCGGTCGCCTCCGCCGGACCCGGCCGCGCCGGTGTCCCCGCCGCCGTTCGACCCTCCTCCGCCCGAGTCCGCGCCGCCCTGGGACTGCACCTCGGCCGCCTCGTCGCCGGCCGGCGCGCCACCCGCGGGACCGCTCCTCAGCATCCGCTCCCCGCGCCCGCGCCCGCCGCGCGAAGGCCGCTGCGGCGCATTCCCCTCGCCTCGCGCCGGTTCAGACGCCCCCGGACCCGAGGCACCGCTCGTTCCACGTGGCTCCGGCCGGTCCGGAGCGGATCCGCCGCTCGCGGCCGCGGGTGCCACGTCAGCGCTCGCCTTCACGGAGCGCGAGGCCTCGCCGGTCGCCGGCGTGCCGGCGAGCGTCGCCCCGACCAGGAACGCCGCGCCAAGGCTGGTCGCACCGCCGCCGAGCGGAGCGGCCGTGGCGCCCTGGATGCCGCTCAGCGCCCACGCGGCGAGCCGGCCCGGCGCCTCCGCCACGGCCGACCACCAGGGCAGCGCCCGGCGGCCCGAGTAGTAGCTGAGGAACGCCGCCACCACGTCCGGGTCGAGCTGCGTGCCGGCCTCGGCGCGCAGGATGTCGAGCGCCTTCTTGTGGCGGCAGCCGGTGCGGTAGGGGCGGTTCGAGGTCAGCGCGTCGAAGGTGTCGGCCACCGCGATCACCCGGGCGCCCAGCGGGATCGCCCCGCCGACCAGCCCGTCGGGATAGCCGCCGCCGTCGAGCCGCTCGTGGTGGTGGCGGACCATCGCGGTGAGATCGTCGTCGCCGAGCGCCTCCACCATCCGCGCCCCGTCGACCGGGTGCCGCTTGATCGCCGCGAACTCCTCGTCGCTGAGCCGCCCGGGCTTGTTCAGCACCTCGCGCGGCGTCTCCATCTTGCCGACGTCGTGGAGCGCCGCGGCTGTGCGGATGCGGGCCGCGTCGGCGGCCGGCAGCCCCAGCCGGCGGGCGATCCGGTAGGAGTGGCGCGTGACCCGCTTCGAGTGCCCGTGCGTGTAGAGGTCGCGGCTCTCGAGCGCGCCCGACAGGCGCTCGAGCAGAGCGGCCTGACGGGCCGGGTCGAGGTCGGCGCTGCGGCCGAGCAGGCCGCGCGCCGAGGCGAGGCGGCGCTCGGTGCGCACGCGCCGCAGCCAGCCCCAGAGCATCAGGTCGGCGAAGACGATGTCGCGCGAGGCCGGCCTGCGCGCCCACCAGACGGATCCCACGGCGGCGAGCGCCATCGACAGCACCACCGCGATGCCGGCGGAAGGCAGCCATCCATGGATGGTCCCCGTGGCCTGCAGCGCCGCGGCCACCAGTCCCGGCAGCACCGTGACGACCAGCGTGGCGAGCACCACGCGCGGGAAGTAGCCGGCACGCCGCGGCGCACCATGCCCCTCGCGGCTCATGCCCATTCATCGGCCTCCGGCCGTCCGTAGTTAGCCGCAACGCCCTGAATCGGACGGGTATCCGAGGCATCCGGCACGAAGTGGAGCCTCGGCGGGAGCCGGAGATATGATCCGCCGGCCTTGCCCTCCGGCATGCCACGACGTCTGCTCCTAGCCGCCCTCGGCGCGGCCCTGCTCGCATGCCTGATCGCCGCGCCGGTGGCCCTCGGCGACACGTTCTCGCCCGAATCGGGCGGCTCGCCGAACGCGGACGACATCGACACGCTCTACAAGATCACGCTCTACGTCGGGATCGTGATCTTCCTGATCGTGGAGGGCACCCTGCTGTGGGCGCTCTTCAAGTACCGCGGGCGCCGCACCGGGCCCGAGGCCGCGCAGATCCGCGGGAACACGCCGCTCGAGCTCGGCTGGACCATGGGCGCGGCGCTGATCCTGGTCGTGCTGACCGTCGTCACCTTCCTCTACCTCGACGACATCGAGAACCCGCCGCCGTCCGGCCCGAACGGGCTCCAGGCCTCGAACTCGATGTTCGCCTCGATCGACCAGCCCGACCCGCCCCGGAGCGGCGGCCCGTTCCTGCGGATCGAGGTCAACGGCCAGCAGTACCTGTGGCGCTACGACTATCCCGGCGACCAGTCGCTGTTCAGCTACCACGAGATGGTCGTGCCGGTGGACACCACGGTGGTCCTCGAGGTCACGGCCTCCGACGTGATCCACTCCTGGTGGATCCCGAAGCTGGGCGGAAAGGTCGACGGCGTGCCCGGCCACGTGAACGAGACCTGGTTCAAGATCCCGGCCAAGTTCGCGGGCGACAGCTTCGAGGAGGGCACCGTCTTCGACGGCCAGTGCGCCGAGCTCTGCGGCGCCGGCCACGCCGACATGCGGGCCGAGGTCCGCGCGGTCACGCCCGACCAGTTCGAGCAGTGGGCCGAGGAGCAGCGCGCGGCGATCGAGGAGGCCGGCGAGGCGCTCGCCGACCAGCGTGAGCAGCGCGAGGGCAGTGAAGGCGGCGGAGGCGAGGGCGGCGAGCAGCCCGAGGAGAGCGACCAGTAGTGGAAGCCGGGACCACACCCGCCGCGCGGCCCGAGATCGTCATGCACGGCCTGAAGTCGCCGCCGCGCGGCTGGCTCGCCTGGCTCACCACGACCGACCACAAGAAGATCGGGATCCTCTACCTGTTCGCGACGTTCCTGTTCTTCATCCTGGGCGGCGTCGAGGCGCTCATCATGCGCCTGCAGCTCGCCCAGCCGTCGGGCACGCTGGTGGATCCCGAGACCTACAACGGCCTCGTCACGATCCACGGCACCACGATGATCTTCCTGTTCATCGTGCCGGTGCTGGCCGGGTTCGGGAACTACTTCGTGCCGCTCATGATCGGCGCGCGCGACATGGCGTTCCCGCGCCTCAACGCGCTGTCGTTCTGGCTGCTCCTGCTCGGCGGCGTGGCGTTCTACGCGAGCATCTTCTTCGAGCCGCCGCAGGCCGGCTGGACGATGTATCCACCGTTATCCGACGACGCGTTCTCGCCCGGCGGCGGCGTCGACGCGTGGATATTCCTGATCCACCTGACGGGCCTGTCGTCGATCGTCGGCGCGATCAACTTCGTCGCGACGATCCACAACATGCGCGCGCCCGGCATGAGCTGGGGCCGGATGCCGCTCTTCATCTGGTCGATCCTGGTCTACAGCTACCTGCTGGTGGTGGCGCTCCCGGCGATCGCCGCGGCGGTCACGATGCTGCTGACCGACCGCCACTTCGGCACCGCCTTCTTCGACCCCGCCGGCGGCGGCGACCCGATGCTCTGGCAGCACCTCTTCTGGTTCTTCGGGCACCCCGAGGTCTACATCATGATCCTGCCGGTCTTCGGGATGATCTCGGAGATCCTGCCGGTGTTCGCGCGGAAGCCGATCTTCGGCTACAAGGCGATCGCGGCGGCCACGGTGGCGATCGCGTTCCTCGGCCTGCTGGTGTGGGCGCACCACATGTTCACCACGCCGACGCCGACGGTGGTGCTGGCGTTCTTCATGCTGGCGTCGTTCACGATCGCGGTGCCCACGGGCATCAAGATCTTCAACTGGATCGCCACGCTGTGGCGCGGCAAGGTCGTGTTCAAGACGCCGCTGTACTTCGCCGTGGCGCTGCCGGCGCTGTTCGTGATCGGCGGCATCTCGGGCGTGATCCTCGCGATCTTCCCGGTGGACTGGCAGCTGCACGACACGTACTTCGTGGTCGCGCACTTCCACTACGTGCTGTTCGGCGGCTCGGTGTTCGGCCTGTTCGCGGGGCTCTACTACTGGTTCCCGAAGATGAGCGGGCGGATGATGTCGGAGGCGCTCGGGAAGACGTCGTTCTGGCTGATGTTCATCGGCTTCAACACGACCTTCCTGATCCAGCACTCGATCGGGATGGAGGGCATGCCGCGGCGGGTCTACGACTACTCCGAGGAGCTCGGCGTGGGGACCTACAACCTGATCTCGACGATCGGCGCCTTCATCCTCGGCATCGGCGTGCGTGGTCACGTGCGTGAACGTGCTCATCTCGATCAAGAAGGGCAAGCGGGCGGGCAACGACCCGTGGCAGGGCAACACGCTCGAGTGGTTCACCACCTCGCCGCCGCCCGACAACAACTTCGACGTCATCCCGCGGGTCCGCAGCGTGGAGCCGATGAAGGACATCCGCCGCGAGGTGCTGGCCGCCGGCGAGCCGGCGGAGACGGTGGCGCAGCCCGCGGCGCCGCGCGCGCTGTAGGCCATGGCCCGGAATCCTTACCCTGCGCATCCGGCCGAGCCGGCTGCTTCGGGCCTCCGAAAGCTGGTCCTCGCCACGGGGATCTCGACCTTCGTGCTGATCATCGTGGGCGGTGTCGTCCGCGTCTCCGACTCGGGACTCGGCTGTGGGCCGGCGGGCTCCGGGTTCCACGGCTGGCCGTTCTGCAACGGCGACGTCGTCCCGGGCGTCGACCTCAACTCGATCGTCGAGTACACGCACCGGGTGCTGGCGATCGTGGTCGGCTTCATGATCCTCGGCGCTGTTCGTGCTCGCCTGGCGCCGTCACCGGCAGCTGCTGCCCGTCACCGGGGCGCTGCTCGTGCTGGTGATCGCCCAGGGAGCTCTCGGTGGGGCGACGGTCGAGGAGAACCTCGAGGAGGTCTACGTGGCCGCCCATCTGGGGCTCGCGATGCTGCTCCTCGGCCTCCTCCTGTACCTGTGGCGACAGGTGACCGACGCCGGGTCGGAAAGCGGCGGGCCGCGTCTGCGCGGCCTTGCCATCGTCGCCACCGGCTTCGTGCTCTGCACGATCGTGGCCGGCGGCTACATGGCGGGGACCCAGAACTACGGCCGCGCCGACTACCAGATCGGCGACGGGGCGCACCACGCCTGCGGCAAGGAGTTCCCCTCGTGCAACGGCGACTTCATGCCGTTCGGCGACTCCCGGCTGGTGGACATCCACCTGACGCACCGCTTCTTCATGTACATCGCGTCGATCCTCGTGATCGCTCTGGTCGTCGTGGCGCTGCGCCGCCGTGTGGCGGTGCGCTACGCCTGGGCCCTGGCGGGGCTCCTGGCGGTGCAGGTCCTGGTCGGCGCGCTGAACGTCTGGCTCGACGAGTACGAGCTGCTGATCCTGCTCCACCTGGCCCTCGGGACCCTGCTGTGGGCGACCTCGCTCGGCATGACACTTCAGCTTTCGCCCGCCCGGGAGCGAGCCAGGCGGCCTGAGGCGGTGGCGGCATGAGCAGCACGACCCGCGCGGCAACGCTGACCGCCTCGTGGCGGACGGTCGTCTGGCGACTACTTCGAGATGACGAAGCCGAAGGTGCAGTCGCTGCTGCTCTTCACGACGGTCACGACGATGTACGTGGCGGGCGATCCGTCGCTCGGGCTCGTCGCGCTGACCTGCCTGGGCGGGGCTCTGTCGGCCGGGGGCGCGGGGGCGATCAACCACGCGCTCGACCGCGACCTCGACAGCGTGATGAAGCGGACGGCGGACCGGCCGGTGGCGAGCGGGCGGGTGTCGGTGCGGGCGGCGCTCGCGTACGGCGTGGTGCTCGGCGTCGCCTCGTTCGTGCTGCTGGCGCTGGCGGTGAACCCGCTGGCGGCGGCGCTGTCGCTGTCGGGCCTGCTGGGCTACGTGTTCGTCTACACGGTCTGGCTGAAGCGCCGGACGCCGCAGAACATCGTGATCGGCGGCGCGGCCGGGGCGGTGCCGCCGCTGGTGGCGTGGGCGGCGGTGACGGGCGAGCTGGCCGGAACGCCGATCTATCTGTTCGCGATCGTCTTCTTCTGGACGCCGCCGCACTTCTGGGCGCTGTCGCTGCTGATGAAGGACGAGTACGCGCGCGCCGGGGTGCCGATGCTGCCGGTGGTGCGGGGCGAGAAGGAGACGCGCCGGCAGATCCTGCTGTACACGATCCTGCTGTACGCGGTCTCGCAGCTCCCCTTCTGCGCCGGGGCGTTCGGAGCGACCTACCTGGTCTGCTCGGTGCTGCTGGGCGCCGCCTTCATCTACGGCGCGTATCGCCTGATGCGGAACCCGTCGCGCCGGACGGCGCTGCGCCTCTACCTGTTCTCACTGGCCTACCTGGCGCTGCTGTTCAGCGCGATGGTGGCCGACGCGCGGCTCTAGCGGCTCAGAGCCGCCGGGCGGCCGCCTCGTCCAGCAGCACGGTCACGTTCCCCTCCACCAGCGAGGCCGGCGCGCGGGGGTCGCGCCGTCCCGAGAACGCCACGGCCACGGCGTCCGCCTTGTCCTCCCCCGTCACCAGGAACACGATCTGCCGGGATGCGTTCACCACCGGGCAGCGTCAGCGTGATCCGCGACACCAGCGGCGCCATGCCGGGCGTCTCGACTCCCACCACCGGGCGCTCGCGCTCCGCCAGCGCGTCGTCGCCCGGGAACAGCGAGCAGGTGTGCACGTCCGGGCCGATGCCCAGCAGGATCAGGTCCAGCACCGGCCGGCCCGCCGCCTCGTACTCGCGCTCGTACTCGACCGCGCCCCGCTCCGGCCCGAGCTCGCCCTGCATGCGGTGCACCGTCGCTCCGCTCACCCGCGACAGCAGCGCCTCGTTCGCCATCCGGAAGTTCGAGTGCTCGTGGTCGGGCGGCACGCAGCGCTCGTCGGTGAACCACACGTCCACGCCCGACCAGTCGGGCCGCTCGTCGGCCACGCGCTCGTACGCCTTCCGGGGCGTCGACCCGCCCGTGATGCACACGTGCCCGCTCGCCCCGGCCAGCAGCGCCGTCGCCGCCCCGGCCGGGTCGTCGCTCACTCGGAAGTCCGGGCGATGCTCCACGTGCCGTGCAGGCTAATCACGTTCCGGTCCGGGAGCACCGCGATCACCGCGGCGAGGTCGCCGCAGCCCGGGCAGCGCAGCACGAACCCGGCTCCCGTGTAGAGGCGGTGGGCGCCGATCTGGCTGTCGAGGCCGCACGACTGGCAGACGCGCCCGGCCGCCGTGACCTCCGCGACGAACACCTCCGCGAGCACTCCTCCGATCGCGTTCCCGTCGGTGTGCAGCGAGCCCTCCTCCATCTCAATCTCCAGTCGGTCCGAAGCGCTCGGTGTGGACACGGGCCGGCTCGTGGCCGAGCTCCACGAGCAGCCGTGCTGCCTCCTCCACGAAGGGCGTCGGCCCGCATACGTATACGCGCGGGCGCTCGGCCGGCGGCGGGCCCAGGTCGGCGAGCATGTCGCGATCGATGCGGCGGGCGAAGCCCTCCCAGCCGGGCGGCGCCTCCCCGCGGGTGAGCGTGATGCGCGCGTCGACCGAACCGGCCGCCAGTTCCTCGAGCTCCTCCCGGTAGAACACGTCCTCGATCGTCCGCGCCGACAGCAGCAGCCGTGCGTCGACCGTGCTGCCGGTCGCCCGGCGGTGGCGCAGCATCGCCATCAGCGGCACCAGCCCCGAGCCGCCGCCCACCAGCAGGAGCGGATCGTCGCGGGCCGCGTCCCACACGAAGTAGCCGCCGATCGGGCCGCGCAGCTCGAAGCCGTCGCCCGGCAGCGCGTCCTCGGTCAGATACGGCGACACCTCGCCGTCCTCGATCCCCTCCACCGTCAGCTCGAGGTCGGGGCTCCCCGGGCCCGACGCGATCGAGTACGAGCGCTGCGCCTGGTAGCCGTCCTCGGCGGTGAGCCGGACGTCCACGTGCTGTCCGGCGGCGTGGCCGGGCCAGCCGGGCACGTCGAGCACGAGCGTCTTCGCGCTCGGCGTCTCCGGCCGGATCGCCCGGATGATCGCCTCGCGCCACGGGAGCCGCGGCCGGGCGCCTAATCCCCCCAGTACCGCTGTTCCTTCCACGGGTCGCCGTAGTTGTGGTAGCCGTAGTTCTCCCAGAAGCCGGGCTCGTCCTCGGCCGTCAAATTGAGGCCGCGCACCCACTTGGCGCTCTTCCAGAAGTAGAGGTGCGGCACGAGCAGCCGGGCGGGGCCGCCGTGCTCGGGATCGAGCGGCTCGCCGTCGTACTCGTACGCCACCCAGGCCTTGCCGCCGGTCACGTCGGCGAGCGGGAGGTTGGTGGTGTAGCCGCCGTCGCACCAGGCGACCACGAACTCGCCCCACGGCTCGGTCCCCTCGAGCAGGGTGTCCACGGACACGCCCTTCCAGGTGGTGTCGAACTTCGACCACTTGGTGACGCAGTGGATGTCCTTGGTCACGATCTCCGCGGGCAGGGCCAGCAGCTCCTCCCAGCTCCACGAGCGGCCCTCCCCCACCGCGCCCCCGATCTTGAAGCTCCAGCCCTGGAGCGGCGGGTGTGGCGTCGGCCCGGCGGACAGGACCGGGAAATCCGGCGTGATGTACTGCCCGGGCGGCAGCCGCCCCGGCTCCCCAGCCTCCCGGCGGCGCCCGCGGAACCCTCTCGAGATGCGGGCCATCAGGAGCGCCTCGGAGTCCGCAGGGCCCACTCGAGCGCGTAGTCCGCGACCTCCTCCCAGCCTGGCGCGCCTGGGAAGTGCGGCCGGCCTGGGAACTCGTTGAACTCGGTGACGGCGCTCGACTTGCGGTACTTCTCGGCGTTGTGCCGGCTCGCCTTGGCCGGGATCACGTGGTCCTCACCGAAGGCGGCGAACAGCAGGGGCGCGCGGTCGTCCCTGGCGAAGTCGACCTTCGTCGGCGCCCCCGGCGTCAGGTTGGCGAGCGCGACCTCGAACAGCACGCGGTTCGCCGCCGGCACGTGATAGCGCTCGTAGACCTTGTCCGACTCCTCGCGCGACATTGTGTTGCCGAACGCGTAGTGGAACTGCTTCGGGCTGAGCCCGGTCGCCTTGCCGCGGTTGAAGGGGTTGCCGAGCACCGGGAAGGCGGAGCGAATCGTGGAGAGCGGCATATCGAGCACACCCTTCACGCTCGCCGAGGCGACACCCACGGCGGCGCGCGACAGCCCGCGGTCCACAAGCAGCTGGGTGATCGTGCCGCCGATCGAGTGGCCCATCACGATCGGCGGGCTGTCGAGCCCCCGGATGATCCGGTCGTAGTGATCCACGACCTTCGTCACGCTCAGCTGGGTGAGCGGGGTCGGATCGCGCCGCAGCTCCTCCACCTCGACCTCCAGTCCCGGCCAGGCCGGCGCCGTCACGCGGTGACCGCGCTCCTCGTAGCGGGCGGCCCAGTTCTCCCAGCTCCGCGGGGTCATCCACAGGCCGTGGATGAGCACGATGTTGCTCGGGGTGTCGGCGTTCATCGGGACATACGCTCTCAGGCGTGGGGACCGGCCGCAATGGCCGTGTGGCGGAATGTCGGCAATTACACTGGACCACATGCTCAGACTGGTACGCGGCCGCAGCATCTTCGAGCTGGACGTCAGCTAAGCCGACCGCCTGGCAAGCCGCTACTCCCGGGTGGCGGTCGACCTCGGAACCGGCGACGGACGCCACGTGCTGACCGCCGCAGCGCGGCAGCCCGACACGCTCTTCGTGGGAGTGGACGCCAACGCGGCCGCGATGGCCGATTCCTCGCGGCGGGCATGGCGCGCGCGTACGGCCCTGCCGAACGCGCTCTTCGCGGTTGCCGCGGCGGAGCGGCCGCCGGAGGAGCTGCACGGGCTGGCAGGGTCGCTGACGGTGAACTTCCCGTGGGGATCGCTGCTGCGCGGTCTGGTGGGAGAGGACGACGCGGTGCTGGCCGGGGTGGCGCGGCTGATGGCGCCGGGCGCGGAGGGAGTGGTGCTGCTGTCGGTGGTGCCGCGAGACGGCATGCCGCCGGTGCCCGCCGCGGGGATCGCTCGGCTTGGCCTATGAGCGACACGGCCTCGAGCTCGTCGAGATGCGTCCGGCGACGACCGAGGAAGTGGCCGAGTCCGGCTCGTCGTGGGCGAAGCGGCTGCGAGCGGGCCGGGACCGGCCGGTGACGCTGCTGCGGCTGCGGGCCGCTTAGGGGGTCGCCCGCATCCAGCGTCCCACGAGGTCGACCACCGCGGGCAGCTTTGCCCGCACGTCCTCGAGGTCGCTGAGCGTGAGCGTCGCCCGATCCGGCGCGGCCCACTTCAGGAGACCGGTGTCGTCCTGGAACGAGAACTCGTCGCTGTCGGCGCGCACCTTGGCGCCGCGGTGGAACACGAGCTGCACGCTCTTACCGGGTCCGAGCCGGAACGTCACCCGGTCGTCACCTTCGTAACAGAAGCTCGGCGCCTTCCACTTGATGTGCTCGGTGATCCCGTCATCGGAGGCGAGGATGGCGTCGCGCAGCTCGGCGACGCCCTCCTTCAGCGGGTGGGAGAGCTCGCGGAGAAACTCGTCGACCTCGGGCGACCGGTTCGGCATGAGCGGGATTGTCGCCGTCTCTCGATCAGTTGCCCTGCTCGGTCTCGCCGAATGGCGGACCGTCCATGGGCGACAGCATCGGCTCGCGCCTGACGCCCAGCAGCAGGAGGGAGAGCGGGCCCGCGCCCAAGACGACGAGGAGCAGGCCGAGCTCCTCCCAGACAGCGAAGAAGACAACCCAACCGGCGCCGACCAGCAAGGCGCCCACGCCGATCAGCCGCCAGCGCCAGCGGCGTACGGCCGCGAAGACGTCGCCGCCGGTGCTCACGACGTGGCGCAGGACCATCCACATGAAACCCCACCCGGCTCCGAGGGCCAGCGCGATCCGCCCGAACGTCTGGCTCTCAAAGAGGAAGAGCGCACAGCCCCCCAGGATCAGGACGGCGATCGAGACCCCCGACAGCAGTCTCGCGCGGCGGGCCGTGCGCGCGCCGAGCAGGTCATCGAGCCACGGAGGTCCCTCGCGCTCCCGACGAGCCCGCTCCGGGCAACCCCGCTTCCGGCGACGACCGTGTCTCGGCCGACCGCCTCGCTTCCCCCGCGACACAGCCAAAGCCTGCCACGCGGCCCGGCAAGCTGTCACAGTCGCCGGGCGAGCCCCGTCACAGGGGTATGGACGAACACAGCGACGCACCCTCCCCAGCCGACCTCGCCGGCGAAGCCGGCGCCCTGATGGCCGGTCTCGGCATCCTCACCATCCAGATCTTCCCGCTCGCGCTTCCGCTGCTGATCCTGGTCATTGGCCCGCTCGCCGTTCTTGCGCTGGCCGGGCTGCTGCTCGCGCTCCCGATCCTTGTGCCGCTGTGGCTCGCGCGCAGGCTGCTGGCGGTCCTGAGGGAGAGACGGCGGCGTGGCGCGGCCGTAGCGCCCGCCCTACACCACAGGAGCAGCCCCTAGAGTTCCCGCCGTGCTGCTCTACAACTCCCAGGTGTCGGGCAATTGCTACAAGGTCCGGCTGCTGCTCGCCCACCTCGGCCTGGAGTACGAGCGGCGCGAGATGGACGTCGTGGACCGCTCGAACCGGCGCGAGGTGCTCGGCGAGCTCAACCCCGCGCTACGTGTCCCGACGCTCGTGCTCGACGACGGCCGTCCGCTGGCTGAGTCGAACGCGATCCTCTTCTACTTCGCGCAGGGAACGCCGTATCTGCCCGAGGACGGCTACGAGCTCGCCCAGGTGCTCCAGTGGCTCTTCTTCGAGCAGTACAGCCACGAGCCGAACATCGCCGTGGTGCGGTTCTGGGTGGCGTACTCGGGCGCCCCTCCCGCGGAGGACGAGGTCGAGGCCAAGCGCCGCGCCGGCTACGTCGCGCTCGACGCGATGGAGGGCCATCTGGAAGACCGCACGTTCCTCGTGGGCGACCGCTACACGATCGCGGACATCTCGCTCTATGCCTACACGCACGTGGCGTCCGAGGGCGGGTTCGACCTGGCGGGCTATCCGGCCATCAGGGCATGGCTCGATCGCGTGGCCGAACAGCCGGGCCACGTGCCGATCACAGCCTGAGCATCACCAACCCGCGGCGCGGCCGCCGCCGTCAGCGCCGGCTGTGTCTCCCTGTCCCGAATTGCCATGGGCTCCTCGGGTAGCGTGGGCCGGCGGCGCAGCCGCGACGGGACGGATGAGAAAGTCTCAACAAGCCCGGTGCCCACTGCCGCAAGCACGCGGACGGGCGAGCGGGCACTCATGCGGCGCGAGCGGCGCGTTCATGGGCAAGCGGAATCTAGGCGTTTCCGCTGAAGCGACCCAAAGTGGGGACGCCGGGGTTGTCCCGCTGCTCGAGACACCGCAAGAGGAGAGGGCTGCCCATCGGCGTATCCGTTCATTCGGACCCCTCGTTCGGCGGTGTGCGCAGACTGCTCGAGCAAGCCGGCATCCGTGCACGCCTGACGCAGCATGCCGATGGGCGCGCGTGGGAGCTGCTTCCGCTGAAGCGTTCGCCACGCATGCGGGGCCTCAAGCGAGCGGTCCACCGCCCGCCTCGGTGTGGTCCACTGCGCTGCGCGGCTGCGCCGGGATGGCCTCTGCCCCCCGTCACCGGGCTTGCCGCTGTCCCGCATGACCCTCGAGCTCGCGGTGCCGGTCGTCCCGCCGCTCGCCGCGCTCTGGCGGTACGCCTCCAACCGCCCGTTCTATCTCCTCCGCCCGGCTGGATGCGCTGTGCGACTAGCGCCCGCGTGGCACGTAGGCGCGTCGGATCACCCCGGTGCGCATCCGCTGCGGATGGTCTCCGACCTTGATGCTCTCGACTTCGCGCGCGGTCTTGAAGGAGATCACCGACACTCGGTCATCGCCGGCTACCGAGACGAAGCAGTACTTGCCGTTCTCGCTCGAGTGTGACCAGTAGGGGTCGCGGCCGACGGGAATCGTCCGCTTGAGCTTGAACGGGTTGCGGGTCACGATTGCGGCGTAGCGGGACATGGTTCCGGCGACGCAGAGCTTCGTGCCCGTGGGGTTCATCGCGAGGCCGTGGTGGGCGGAGTCGAGCAGGAACTCCGTCCGTGGAAGCCCCTCCGCCGCGCCGAGCGGCAGCTGCAGGACCTTGACGACCCTGTCGGTCTTGAGGTCGTACTGAACTATCCCGAAGAAGAACGAGACCTGGAAGTAGACGTAGCGCTCGTCCGGTGTGATCGCCATCGGCCGGACGGCGGAGCTCATGGTCGGATAGCCGGCCTCGGCGAGCTTCTGCCCCATGTCGATCCGCTTGAGCACCTTCAGCGTGCGCGCGTCGATCACCTCGAATACGCGCTCGCCCTTCGTCGAGTCCTGGGAGGGGTCGTCGGTGTCGGTGTAGACGAGGCCGATGCTGGCGTGGAAGATTCGCGACCCGTCGCGCGAGAAGTTGTTCTCGTGCGGCGCGTCCCCCGACGGGATCCGGCCGACGATCCGGCCCGTGCGCGTGGCTATCACGTCGATGACGTTCGCCGTCGACGCGGAGACGAGCAGCCGGCGGCCGTTCCTCGAGATCGCCATGTGGTCGGCGCGATACCCGTCTACCTTGGTTCGCCAGCGGATCCTCCCGGTCTTGAGGCTGATCGCCACCACGTCGGCGAAGCTCGGGCGCGAGAAGTAGACGTAGCGCCCGTCGGGCGACGTGAATCCGTCGTCCACGTACTGGTTGTGGCCCTCGCCGATGAGCTCGCGGATGCCGTCGAAGTACAACTTGGCCGCCGGATCGGCCTCGATCTCCGCGACGCGCTTCGCACGGTCGGGAATCACGTTGATCCGCTTCAGCCGCTTGAAGGTGTGCGGGTCGACGAGGTCGGCGCTGCCCGCCCAGTTGTTGCTGACGACCAGCACGTCGCGCGTGCCTCGCCGTTCGGCCGCCATGGCAGAAGGCGCCAACCCAATCACGCCCACGATAACCAGCAGCACTGCCAACGGGCCCCTCAGTTTCATCGCGCGCGTCACTCCGTTCTCACTCTTTTCGCCGTGGCGCTGAATCATCGCTCCCTCAAGCCGGTCTTGGCAGCCCTATCAGCTGACCGCCGCCCGCCGCTCCGCGAGCGCCTTGGACACCGTCTCGCGGAGCTCGGGTATCGAGCAGTCGAGCGAGCGGAAGCTCGAGCCCGTCATGACGATGAGCACCATCGGCGACGTGGCCGTCACGGTCGCGGTCCGACGCTCCTCCCGGATGAGCGCTATCTCGCCGAAGAAGTCGCCTGCGCCCAGCTTCGCGACCGGCGCGCCGCCGCGGGTGATCTCCGCCGTCCCTGACTCGATCACGAAAAACTCCTCGCCGAGGTCACCCTCCCGCGCGACCACCCTCCCGGCCGCCACCCTGATCTCGTCGGACTGCTGGGCGACCGCCGCCAAGTCCTGCTCGGACATGGAGCTGAAGAACGGCACGTCCTTCAATCGGGCCGGATTCATCGGTACCCCTTCTTTGGGCGGTCGCTCAGCCGACGGTAACCGCCGCGGGCGGCATCCGCAACGGCAGCCGCCCGCGGTGCCGACCTTCCGCGCCTGCGTCTAGCGCAACCGCCTGTTTGCGAAACTCTCGCCAGGCTTGGAGCGCTTCTGCTCCTCGTCCGTTCCGGTCGTCTGACGCTCGGCTTGCGAGACGCTCGCCACTACGCGGAAGCGGTAGCGCGTCGTGCCTCGGGTGCTTCGTCCGCAGCCGTGGCGACGCCTCCATTGGTGAGCGCCTCGTTCGGTTTGCACGGCGGACCGACGGCCGTCAGCGCGTCCGGAACGAGCCGGACGAGAGGGTCTGGTTGCCGCTGCGCTCGATCGCGAGCACCTCCCAGTTGTACGCGGTGCGACGCTGGAGGAACCCGTTCGGGATGGCGATGCTCGTCACCGACCGCGGCAGGTACATGCTCAGCCCGAGCTTTCCGATCAGATGCCGGTGCGGCTCAACATCCTTCTCGATGATGAGCTGGTAGGCGATGATCCTGACCGGCTCGCCGGTGATCGTCTTTGACACGGGCCTCCAGCGGGCGACGACGCCGCGCACCGGCACGGTCGTGCCCTCCGCCGGGGAGACGAGCTGCGGGCCCTCCGGGATGTCGTGGGTGAGCCAGGCCTTCCCCGAAGTCGGGCCCGCGCGCCTGCCGTTCTCCTGCGCCGGGCCCGCGATCGTGTAGTTCCCCTCCGGCAGCTTCGCAAGCATCTGCTCGATCGGCACGTCCGCGTTCTCGGGCTCGACCGTCTCGAAGAACAGTTCGGTCAGGCCCAGGCGTGCAAGGGCGCCGCGCCCCTCGAACCTCAGAACCCGGCCGTTGGGCCCGCGCACGTCGAGTCGACGCCAACCCTCGCTGTCGATGAACCCCTGGAAGCCGGTGTCCTTGTCTGTCGCGTTGTGCTCGATGTTGAGCTTCGCGTCCTTCAGCCGGACAACGGCGGCGCCGTCCGGCGCGAGCGCCGGGCGTTCCCGAGCGCCGGAGAGGCCGGCGTACGCGATCGCCGACGAGAACAGCGCGGCCAACGACAGGGTCACAAGCGTGGGGCCAAGGCGTCTCACTGGTGCCTCCGTGGCTTCGAGGTCTGTCCGCGAGCCACGCTACGGCGCGCGCATGAGGCTGGCCTGAGACGACGCTCGCACCACAGAGCAACGGTCTGGGCGGACTCGAACCGTCGAGCATCGCTGGCGGCTCTACTCGACGGGTTGAGCCCTGTCCGTGTGCGCAAGACCGGCGGCATGCGATTCCGTGGACGCGTCGAGTTCTGGGTCGACGTCACCAGCCTCGATCAGGCCGAGCACGTCGTGCAGGCCGCAGAGCAGACGGCCCACGTGGCGATCGTCCAGACGGTCGCGTCGCCGGGTTCGGCCGGGATCCCAGCCATGCGATCCGTCGAGACGGCATAGCCAACATGCGGGATGGCCCGAATCGCATCCGCCCAGAGCCGCGGATTCCCCGCTTGTCCCAAGCGCAGCTCTCGCGCCTTGTCGCTGAGGCGCTCCAACTCGGAGATAGATGCAACCCGCGCGGGGTAGGTCGCAGCCGACGTCACCCCGCAATTCTGGCGCTCGACCCGGACACGACGGCTGCCGCCAGCCCATGCGGCAGCAGCACGGCGGCGTACCTCGCGGGCTGATGCTCCCGCCTGCAAGCAACGCTCTGCGGAGCCGTCGCCGCACCATCGCTTCGAGCGGCTTGCGGCACGCGCCCGCATGATCACAGCTCGAGCGATTCGCAGTGCCGCAATCCCATGGAGGCGAGAGAGCGTCGCGCGCTGCCGCTCGCCTTCTATGTACCCCACTCGCTAGCGGGAGGGTGCCGTGGAAACGGCCGGAGCTGGGGGACCGGCACGGGTGTCGACCTTCAAGCAGGGTCGCCGGGTCCGCCTCCGTGAACACCTCGACCCATCAGGAAGCCCTCGAAGCCGCGAGAGGCGGCCGTGCCTCTGGCGCGGCAGGGCGCGTTCTACACCGTGAGGACGATCTTGCCGCGGGTGTGCCCTGACTCGCTGAGTTCGTGTGCTTGCTGGACCTCGGTGAGCGGGAGCACCTCGCTGATCTCCACGCGGACCTCGCCGGCCGCCACCAGCTCGGCGATCCGAGCCAGCTGCTCCGAGCTCGGGCTCATCACGAGCAGCTCCGCGCGCACGCCGCGCGCACGCGCCGCCTCTTCGGGTGGAGCGTTCGCAATGGTGACGAGGATGCCTCCCCCGCGCACCGTGGGGACCAGCGACTGCGTCGTGTCCCCGCCGACGGTGTCGAACGCGACGTCGACCCCGCTCACCGCCTGGCCGACGTCCTGCTCGGTGTAGTCGACGTATTCGTCGGCGCCGAGACCGAGCACGAAGTCGCGATTGCGGGAGGACCCGGTGCCGATCACCCGCGCACCGGCAAGCTTCGCGAACTGCACGGCAAGATGCCCAACGCCGCCGGCGGCACCGGCGATCAGCGCGGTCTGTCCGCGTTCGAGCCCGCCGCGGTCGAACAGTGCCTGCCACGCGGTCATGCCGGCCACCGGGATCGCGGCGGCCTGCTCGTGGCTGAGACCGGCCGGCTTCTTCGCGATTGTGCTGGCGGAGGCGATCGCGAACTCGGCGTATCCACCGGCCGCGACATATCCGAACACGTCGTCTCCCTCGGCGAAGCCGTCGGCACGCGAGCGCTCGACCGTGCCCGAGACATCTTTGCCGAGCACTGCTGGCGGCCGCGGCTCGGACAGTCCGCGCCGGGCCTTCCAGTCCGTCGGGTTGACGGACGCCGCCTTCACCCTGATCAATACCTCGCCGTCGCCGGGCTCGGGGCGGTCGGCCTCCTCGTAATGCAGGACGTCCGGGCCGCCGGTCTCGTGGATCAACACGGCTTGCATTGGCGACTCCTTCGAAGAGGGCGGTCGGGCCCCACGCAGTCTAACTTCCGCTTCGTAAGGTTCGACCGGCCGCCGCGGCCAACCACGGGCACCGTCGAAAGTGCCGCAACCCGCGGGAGCGCAGCGCCGCTTCGCCTGCTCCCTGCAGACCAGCCGCGTGTGGCTGTTCTACGAGGAGGTGTCATGTCTGTGTCCCAGCTTCTCGATGCGGCGGGTCGTCGGCGTTCGCCGGCGACGGTGCCCGGCTTCCACGCCGCGCGCAACCACCTGCGCCGCATCGCAGCGAGGGCCGGAGTGCGGCGACGTTTCGCGCCGCACCAGCTTCGCCACGCCCATGCCGTTGAGATGGCCCGCGAGCGGGTGCCCCTCAACGTGATCCAGCGCCAGCTCGGCCATGTCAACCTTGGCGTGACGTCGGTCTATCTCGACGGGATCGATACAGCCGAGATCATCGAGACGGTCCACGCACGCCGACCGCCCATGAGCTCCGCGAGCGCCGGACTGCGGATTTGAAGCCCGCGACCGCGCGAGCGCTCCTGCTCCCATGGGGAGGGGGTAGTGCGGGCAGGTCGCGGCTGCTCCACGGCCAGACCTTCCTCGATCACGCGCACATCGCCTTCCCCGCCGCGCGTCCTTTGACGCCTAGGAGCGTCTAGCGAACCGGCTAGCCAAAGGGGTCTTCAGCAGCTCTCTGAACTGCGAGAGAGGCATGTCGTCTGGGATGAGACCTTTACCGCCACACGTAAGGCAATCGGTCGTCGTGTCGTCAACGACGTGTCCGGCCTCCGTGACCGTCTCGACGAAGCCCCGACCGCCGCACTCCTGGCACGGCACCTTGACGGAGATCGTTAGTTCGGCCGACGAGTGCTGCCCCCGGTGCATCTCTGAGGAATCTAGCGTTTAGACCGCCGGGGGTGCGAGCCGTCGCCCTCGCCGCCTAGCAGGAGCAACTGGCCCTGCAGTCGATCCCGTTTGCCTCAATAGTGCGTTGCCTCACCGCGCTGGTCGCGCGTCGGCGTAATACCGCTTCTTCGGCCGGGATTGTTGGCCACAGGGCCAGCTAAAAAATGGTACTCCGTTGAGCACGCGCCGCTGCCGGAGGACTCCCATCGCCTCGAGCTGGGCGGGCTGGTCGCCCGCCCGCTGCGCCTCCCACTTGCGGAGCTTCAGGCCCCGAAAGGCTCATGGCCACGCTCGACTGCACCGGCGGCTTGTACCCGCGCCAGCGCTGCAGCGGCCTGCGCTTCGACCGGCTGCTCGAGGGGGCGGCCCGCAGCCCGGCGCGAGCCACGTGCGCCTGATCTCCCACACCGGCTACCGCTGGAGCTTCGAGCTGCGCGACGCCCGCGGGCTGCTGCTAGCCACCGGCGTCGGAGCCGAGCCGCTCTCGCACGAGCACGGCGCGCCGGCGGGGCTCGTGGGCAGCTCGGGCGGCTCCGGGGGCGGTCCGTGATATCACGTTCAGGGAAGCCAGTCAGGAGGAGAGGTATGGAGTTCAAGTCCGGAGATCGCGTGCAGGTCGAGTCCGAGTCGACCGAGCGGCCGCCCCGGACGGGCGTCGTCGAGGAGGTCGTGCAAGGGACGACTGACCCGCGCTATCGCATCCGCTGGGACGACGGGCACGAGAGCATCTACACACCCGCGGCCGGCGCGCTGCAAGCTGCCGAGCCGACCGAGAAGACGTAGGACCGAACACACGGGGCGCCGGGCCGATACCCGCAAACGCTCGTCGGCGTGATCGATCCTGGGGATCAGGACGCCCGCGGGCTTTGGCTCCTGCGCGCACGCTGAGCTCCTGTCCGCGTAGCAGCGATGCGACAATCACGGCGGGATGACGTCGGCAGCGCCTACGCGAGTACTGGTCGTCGCTCACCGAACCGCGGCGACGCCGAGGCTGCTCGACGAGGTGCGCGCGCGTGCCCGCCGCTCCCCCTGCAGCTTCACCCTGCTGGTGCCGCGCCCCTACTGGGACCCGCAGACCGAGGAGGCCGCGACCACGCTCGAGCTCGCCCTGCCCCTGCTCGACGAGGCCGCGGGTGGGCACGTCGAGGGAACCATCGGCGACACCGATCCGTTCATCGCGGTGGAGCACGAGGTCCAGCGCGGCGGATTCGACGAAATCATTGTCTCCACGCTTCCGGCGCGCGTCTCGCACTGGCTGCGCCGCGACCTCCCCAATCGCGTCGAGGCGCTCGGCTTGCCCGTCACGGTCGTGACCGCCAAGCAGTCTGAACGCGCCCTCGCCGACGCACGCTGAGCCGACGGCGCCGGCACGTCCGCTTCGGCGATCAGGCCGCCGACGGACCGCTGTTGCTGGAGGTGATGCTCGCCGCCGGCGTGGCGATTCTCATCCACGCCGACGAGCCCACGGTCACCCGCAGGCGCGCCGACGCCGCGAATCACCCCGAGCGGCGCTCCAGTCACCACATCGCCGCAGGGAGTGGTTAGGACAGCGCTCGGTTTCATGGGACGGCAGCATTCTGGTGGGCCGAGCCGTTGTCGCGCGCACTGTCGAGATCACGCGGGAGCGAACTCTGCTCGCCGCTCATGGGCGGGCGGCCCTTCTGGTTTTCGTCCTGGGCGTCAGGCCGCGAGCAGCGAGGTGTCGCGGCGTGATCGAAGTTCCGCCCGCAGTTCGTGTGGGCGGTCGCTGGTGACGGCGTCGAGACCGAGGGCTAGCAGCGGCTCCAGCAGGGCAGCGTGGTTGATCGTTCCGGACGTCACGCTCAGGCCGCTGGCGAGGAGCGGCGCGATCAGTGCAGGCGAGAGGAGGAAGTGCTCTACGCAGACGCCGTGGAGGCCGGCCCTCTGCGCCCAGGCGGCGAGCGCGTCGATCTGGTAGTCCGCCCAGAGCACGAGCCGCGCTCGGAAGCCACGCCGCGCGGCGAGCTCGCACGCCCCCGACCAGAAGCTGATGACCTCGATCCGCTCGCGCGCGTGGTGGTGGCGGAGGCGCTCGCACAGGGCGAGCGCCGTGCGCCGGGCGAGCGCGCCGTCGGCGTGTGCCTTGACCTCGAGCTGGAGAGTCACGCTGGGCGGAGCGAGCCCGAGCAGCTCATCGAGGATCAGCGGGCGCTCGTCGCTGGGCGTGCCGTCTGCACGGCGCAGTCGGCCCGCGCGAATCTCGGCCGCCGTGTGCTCGTGCGCCCAGCCCGACAGCGTCGTGCCCGCCTCGAGCAGCGGCTCATGCAGCAGCACCAGCTCGCCGTCGGCGGTCAGGCAGCAGTCCGTCTCGAGCCCGGCGAGCGGGCGCTCGAGCGCCCGCGCGAGCGCTGCGGCGGAGGAGTCTGGGCCGTAGGCACGGCCCAGCCGGTGGGCGTAGAGCGCCGGGAGCATCCTCCCGCCAGCGTGGCGGCACACCCTCTTCCGCGGTTACCCTCCTGCGACCGCGGCGTGAAAGGGCCGTGAAGAGCGCGGCTCGCGGGGCGCTCTCAAGCGATCAGGCGAGCGAGAACTCGGGGGTGGCCGTCGACATCGACCTCGTCGAGCGCCTCGGTCCGCTCGAAGCCCGCGTCTCGCGCGAGACGCGCGATCCCGGTCTGCCCGAAGCCCCAGTACACATAGTCGTCGCACGCGTAGACCTCGCCGGGCTTCGAGGCCCTGATCTCGTTGCCGTCGCGGTCCTCGGGGCGGATGCCGTAGGTCTCGACCAACACCGTGCCAGCGGGCGCGGCTCGCTCGCGCAGGACCCGGAGCAGCCCGAGCGGGTCCTCGACGCGGTGCAGGATCCCAAAGCAGAAGACGAAGTCGAACTGCTCGTCGAGCCGGTCGAGCTCGAACGCGTCGAGCCGGCGATACTCGACGGACGAGCCAACCAACCCGTGGATCGCACGGAAGCCCTCCCCGCCCTCCAGCTCGATTCCCCAGCGAGCAGCGACCCAGAGCCGGTACTGCTCGTTATCGACCGCGACGACCCGGCCCGCTCCGCGCCGCTCGGCGAGGAACGCATAGAAGCCGTCGAAGGTGCCGACGTCCAGCACGCTGAGACCCCCGAAGTCCGCCGGGAGCGCCGACACGCGGTAGCGATGATCGCGCGCGGCGCCGGGCGTGTAGATCCCCTCGGCGCGGTTGAGAGCGAACGTGTGAAACCAGAACGGCACCGCGTCAAGCACCGAAAGCGCGAGCTTTGGATCCGCCTGAATCGGCAGCAAGTCAGCGACCTGACGCTCGGCGTCCGTGACCGAGAACTGGCTCACGCTACGCCCCGCCCCCAATAGGCGTCTCCATGCAAATACCTCCTATTCGGGGTCGCTCCCTCCTCGCCCAGGCCACGGCGACCTGCACCACTACCGCTCAGGCTACCGCCACTCACGAACCGCTCCGCCACCCGTCAGGCTCACAGCAGCCCATCACCGCGCGCCCGCTTCTCCGTGAAGGCAGAACTCTGGCGCCCCGTGCCAGCAGCCGAGAGTGCTCCCTCCCCAATGGACGGAACACTCCAGCGAGCCCAGGCGGACATAGCTTGGGCTCGCATCGACGACAAATTCGCGCTCAGTTGCCCATCGCGTCGCGCAGCCGCTCGGCGTCCTCGGGCGAGCAGTCCTCCTCCAGGAGCCGCGCCGCCAGGTCGACCTGGTCGCGCAGCGTCGTCTCCCGCTGGAGCGTCGACTCGGGCAGCCTGAAGGACGCGTCCGGGTCGACCTCCTCGGCCGCCCCGGTCAGCGCGTCGACGTCGCGGCGCAGGGCCTCCTCGTCCGCGCTCGCCAGGAAGCCCTGCTCCACGGAGCGGCAGTTGAAGACGATGCCGGCGACCGAGGCCGAGATCGTGTCCACGTCCGCCTGACCGGGCGGGCGCTTCTCCTCCTCGTCCTGGCAGCCGGCGCCGAGCAGGGCGACGCCCCCGCAGAGAACGGCCAACGCCGTCCTCAGCGCGGGAGCGCCGCCCCTTCGGCCTGCGTCAGTCGTCGTCGTCGTCCCGTCCGTGGTGCTTGCCGTGGCCGGAGCCCTTGCCGCCGATCCTCGGCGGGTCGGCAAGGCGGCCCAGGCATTCGACCGGAGAGCTCTCACGCAGGAACTCATACGCGATCTCGCCCGGGTTCGACGGCCGCGTGCCCGGCTCGGCCTGCCACGGGATCACCTCGCGGAACGCCTCCCACGCGCACTCGGGCACGTCGCCGAACGACCGCGCGGGCCGCTGGGCCTCACGCACGTCCGTCCAGAACGTGGCCGACAGCGCCTCCTGGGCGATCAGCCTGAGCGACACGTCCAGGGCGAGCCTCGCCTTGGCGACCTTCTCGCTGCCGAACGTGAACGTCTCGTCGGGATGCACCCGCTTCGGGGTCCATCTCCACGGGGATCGGCATCGTGAGCACCTGGAGCTCGTCCACCAGGTCGCCCAGGATCTGCGCGCCCTCGTACTCCGGAGCCGCCCGCGCGAGCACCTCCGGGCTGAGCACCTCGGCCGGCGTGACCACCGAGAAGAACGGCTGCCCGATCCGCAGCGTGCGCAGCGCGATCGTGTGCACCGTGTCGGTCAGCGCGATCGTGAACTGCTCCACGTTGCCCGACAGCTCCGTCTTGTTGAAGTTGGAGTTCGACAGCGTGAAGCCGCCCTCGCTCCTCCAACCCTCGAACGGAGTGTTCCTCGGCGTCGGCTTGACGTAGTGCCTCATGAACCACGGCTCCCGTAGCTCCGGCGAATCCGAGGGACGTGTCCCCGGCGCCGTCGACGGGTTGTGGTCCGACGAGTTGATCTCGATCGTCGTCGTCTTCCGCAGCTCCTCCCACGCCCTCCACGCGGCGCCGTTGCGCTGCGGGTAGGTGCGGTAGCTGAGCGGATCCTGCAGCAGCCGCGGAATGCCCTCGACCTGCCCGTTCACGACCTGGAACTCGAGGTCGAACAGGTAGCTGCCGTCCAGGATGTCCAGCAGCCGCTCGGCCTGCCAGTTGGAGTACGGCAGCGGCCTCTCGATGCGCTGCGGAATGGCCGACAGCGGCGTGACGCTGCTGTTCAGCCCGTTCATCGACACCGAGAAGATCAGGTCGTGCCAGTCGAGCACGGTCTTCGCGTCGTTCACGAGCAGCGCGGCCTGGCCGAGCGTGTACGCGTTGGTGCTGTAGATGCCCCGGAACAGCCCCATGTCGTTCTCGGGGTCGTTGGGGTCCACGCCGCCCGGCTCGATCCCGGCCTGGCTCAGCGCCTGACTCGCCGGCATGCGCTGGCCGTTGTAGAACACCTCGCCGAAGCCGAAGATCGCCGCTTCGACGTTGCCCGGCCTGCGGCAGGTCGCCCTCGCCGTGGTAGAAGCCGTCGCCCTGCGTGAGCGGCGTGATCCGCTTGTTCAGGAGGTCGGCGATCTTCTGCGCGGTGGCTGGGCCGTTCGCGACGTACTTGATGTTGTTCGCCCGCACGGCCATCATCGCCCGGACGATCTCTTCCTTCTCCACGTACGGCTGATACGGGTTCCTGTCCGCCCGCCAGCGGCCGCCGTTGGCCGCGTTCACCCGGCGGTTCTGCAGGTTCAGCAGGTTCGCCGGCTCATACGGATCGCCCGAGAAGATCACGGTCTCGCGAGCAGCACCCGCGCCGCGGTTGAAGCGGTAGACCGGGATCTCCTGCCGCGCCGCCTCGATGATGAGGTTGTACGCGCGGTTCATGTAGCTCGCGTGGTCGCGGGAGATCCTGACCTTCGCACCATGGCGAGCGATGTCGACCACGTCCTGGATCGACATGTCCTCGCCGGTCAGCGTGATCGTCTTGTGCGACTTCGTGGGGTTGATCGGTGTGAACCCGTCCTGCTGCGCGCTTGCGGTGGCTGGAAGCCCCACCACGAAGCCCGCCACCAGCAAGGCGCGAACCCAGCCGGCGCAGACCGGCGATTGCGCGCACCCGTCCCTTGGAGGCCATCGCCTCCTCCCTTCCCTAGCGGCTTGTCGTCCCTATGAGAGACGGGGCCAAGCCCTGTACCAATGCGTCCATTGGTACAAGCATCCGACGGTTCTTCTATCACGCTGGGATCAGGGCACGCAAGCCGTTCTGGCGCACTTCGTGGAGGGCACCGTTTTCCGTGAGATTCTGGCCGAGACTTGTGCGGGCCGGCCGCTTCGAGGCCCCGATCGAGAGGAGCGCGGGGGCGGGCGCCCGCATCGAAAGCTGGGTTCATGGGAAGCTTCCCGGCCGCGATGAAGGCGATCGTCCAGAGCAGGTACGGCCCGCCCCGGAGGTCCTGGCACTGGCGGACATCGGCTGGGCCGCTGATCGGGGCGAACGATGTGCTGGTCCGCGTTCACGCGGCGTCCGTCAACCCCGCCGACTGGCACGTGATCAGGGGCGACCGCTTCATCGCGCGCCTCTCCTTCGGCCTGCGCGGGCCGAAGGACGCCGTGCCGGGCTGCGATCTTGCCGGGCGGGTCGAAGCGGTGGGCAGCGCCGTCACGCGCGTTTGGCCCGGGCGACGAGGTGTTCGGGAAGCCGTTCATGCGCGGGTTCGGCGCCTTCGCCGAGACGGCCTCCGTACCGCACGACATCCTTGCCGTGAAACCGGCCAACCTCTCGTTCGAGCAGGCCGCGGCCGCTGCCCGTAGCCGCGCTGACCGCCCTGCAGGGACTCCGCGACCACGGCCAGGAATCGAGCCGGGGCAGAAGGTCCTGATCGTCGGCGCGTCGGGCGGTGTAGGGACGTTCGCGGTCCAGATCGCGAAGTCGCTCGGAGCCGAGGTGACGGGCGTGTGCAGCACCCGGAACGTCGAGCTGGTGCGATCGCTTGGCGCGGACCACGTCGTCGACTACACCCGGGAGGATTTCGCCGACGGGGCGCGCGCTACGACCTCATCTTCCAGCTGGCGGGCACCCGCTCGCCGTCGGAGTGCAGGCGGGCGCTGACCGCGAAGGGCACGCTGTTGCTGAGCAGCGGCGAGTCGAGCGGCCACGTGATCGGCCCCCTGGGCCGCGTGGTCAAGGCGCGCGCGCTGTCACCGTTCGTGGGCCAGAAGATGGTCAGCTTCACGGTGAAGCCGAACACGCAGGACCTCGAGGCCGTGAAGACACTGGTCGAGTCGGGCGACCAACCGCCCGTGATCGACCGGAGCTACCCGCTCGCGGAGGTCCCGGAGGCGATCGCGTACCTCGAGGAGGGCCACGCCCGCGGCAAGGTCGTCGTCGACGTCTGACCGCGAGCAGCTCGATCCTCGGAAGGACGACCTCGTCGGCTCGCGCCTGGCTGGCCGGGTCCGGCGGAAATGCGCCGTAGATGCCGTCGAGGAATCGCGGGTGCGAACGCAACCGCTGC
>CAVZVD010000019.1:0-16274 GCA_963778615.1 uncultured Thermoleophilaceae bacterium | reverse complement strand
GAGCCCGTCGAGCCGTCCTCGTACAGGTAGAAGGTCTCGACCTCGAAGGGCCACTTCTTGCTCTTCGGGCAGCTCGTCGTGGCGATCCAGTCCTTCGCCCAGGACTTCCCGCCGGCGCTCGCAGCTGCAGGTCGCGCAGCGCGATCGGCACTCCGGCCACGACCTGAAGCACCTCAGGCACCGTGATCTTCACCCGGTAGCCCCACTTCGGATCGCCGTTCAGCTTCGTGATCTTCCCCGGGAACGCAGGTCCGGACGCGGGCCGGATTCGTGAGCACCGTGTAGAAGCAGATGTTCTTGGCGCCGCCGTTGACGAAGGTGACCTTCGGGCGCGTGATCACGTCGTCGGCGTAGCGCGGAGCCCGTGGCCGACCCCATGATCGACTTCTTCGGGCACGCGTCGGGACCCTTGCGGTTCACCTGGCTCTGGGCGCACTTGGGGTACTTGCCGCCGTTGAAGACCCCGCCCTTCGAGATCAGGATGTTGAAGGCGGTCACGATCGGCGGCTCGATTCCCGCCTCGCTCTTCCACGCGATCTTGCCGGAGAGCTTCACGCCCTGCGGCTTGCCGCTTGGTGCCCGCCTTGTTGGGCGTGACGTTCGCGTCGACGGTGACCGATGTCACCGGAGCCTGCGCCACCGACGGTGCGACCAGGATGGCCCCCAACGCCAGGCTTGCCAACAGGGCGACGAGCTTGCGCATCTAGATCTCCTCCTTGGGTTGCTCGAACTCCTGATGCGGCCGGCGCCTCCCGCCGTCCGAGCGCCGCACGGTATCGAAGCTCCGCGGCAAATGCAAACGTGAGTGTTCCTCGTTTCGAGACACGCCTCCGGATGGGCCTCGCTTTCGGAAACGTAGCCGTATACGATACGCCGCCTCGGGGGTCGGCCAGCGGGTGGCGCGGCTCCCTCGAGAGGACACGGGGTGGGAGAGCCTAGAACCGAGAACGCCGTTCGGGGACGCGCGCCAGCGCTCGTCGCGCTGCTCATCGCGCTCGCGATCGTGCTGTTCCTGTTCGTCGGGCGCGAGGACTCGCACACCTACCGGCTCGTCTTCGACAACGCGGGCCAGCTCGTCAAGGGCGACATCGTGCGCATCGGCGGCACGCCGGCCGGGAGCGTCACCGGGATCGAGCTGACCTCGGACAGCCGCGCCGAGGTGAAGGTCTCGGTCAAGGACGAGTTCGCGCCGCTTCACCGCGGGACGACGGCCACGATCCGCGCCCAGTCGCTGATCGGGATCGCCAATCGCTACGTCGACGTCCACCCGGGGCCGAACTTCCGCCCGGCGCTCGACGACGGCGCCGTGCTCGACTCGGACAACACGACGTCGATCGTCGAGCTCGACCAGTTCTTCAACGCACTGGACCCGCCGACGCGCCGCGGCCTCCAGGGAGTGATCCAGGGGTTCGCGGACTGGTACAAGGGCAAGGAGCGGCAGGCGAACCGCTCGGCGCACTACTTCGCACCGTCGGTGGTGGCCGCCACGCATCTCGTCAAGGAGCTGAACCGGGACAGCCGGACCTTCGAGCACTTCCTGGTGGAGACCTCGAACGCGATGGGCGCGCTGGCCGACCGCCGTGCGGAGCTCACCGACCTGGTGGGCAACGCGGGGGAGACGCAGCGGGCGATCGCGTCCGACACCGAGTCGCTGTCGCAGGCGCTGACCGAGCTGCCGCCGGCTCTGCATCAGGGGAGCGAGACGTTCGCCGCGCTGCGTCCGGGGCTCGACGACCTCGAGCGCCTCCTCGTCGCCACCCGCCCCGTGGCACCCAAGCTGGCGCCGTTCTTCCGCCGGCTGCGGCCGTTCACCGAGCGATCCGTGCCGACCTTCCGCCAGCTGAAGCTGCTGTTCGGACGCCCGGGGGCCGGCAACGACCTCCACGACGCGATGCGTCGACCTGCCTCCGCTCGCCAGGCTCACGCACCGCTCCCTGAGGAGCTCCCGCCGGGCGCTGAACGACTCGCTCCCGATGTTCTCCTTCGCGCGGCCGTACGTGCCCGACCTGACCGCCTGGCTGAGGAGCTTCGGCGGCGCGATGGCCACGTACGACGCGAACGGCCACTACGCGCGTGCGATGCCCATATTCGACGCCTTCCACTTCGTCGACGACGCCCAGGGCGGGCACCTCGATCCGAAGGCCCCGGCGGCCCGCGGCGCCAGCCCGTACCTGAGCACCGGCAACCTGCGGCGCTGCCCGGGAGCTGCGGCCCGGAGCCCAGCCGACGGGTCCGCCCCGTTCGTCGACTCGGGCGAGCTCGCCAATCCCGACTGCGACCCGTCTCAGACGCCCGGAGCGACCCCGTGAAGCTGAGGCGCGCACTGCTCGGGGCGCTGGCGGCAGGCCTCCTGCTCGGCACGCTCGTGGCCGCAAGCGGCGATGAGGGCGACGGCTACCGGGTGCGCGCGATCTTCGACAACGCCAGCTTCGTGATCCCCGGCGAGGACGTGAAGGTCGCGGGCGTAAAGGTCGGCCGGATCGACGACGTGGACCTCGAGCGCGACAACAAGGCGGCGGTCGTCCTGCTGATCGACGATCCCGCCTTCCAGCCGTTCCGCCGGGACGCGCATTGCCAGATCCGCCTTCAGTCGCTGATCGGCGAGCAGTACGTGGAGTGCGAGCCGACGCGCCCGCACAAGAGCGGGACCCCGCTGCCGAAGCCGCTGCCCGAGATCGAATCGGGACCGGGGGAGGGACAGCACCTCCTCCCGGTGGACAACAACACCACCCCGGTCGCGGTCGACCTCATCAACGACATCTACCGGCTACCCGCAGCGCGAGGGCTGGCGGCTCATCATCAACGAGCTCGGCGCCGGCCTCGCGGGCAACGGGCCGCGCCTGCGCGCCGCGGTGAGGCGGGCGAACCCCGCGCTGAAGGAGTTCGACCGGGTGATCGCCATCCTCGCCGAACAGGACCGGCTACTGGCGCGGCTTGTGGACGAGTCCGACGCGGTGCTGAAGCCCTGGGCCGCCCGGCGCAAGCAGACCGCGGGCTTCATCGACCACGCGGGCGCGACCGCGGTCGCCGCGGCGGAGCGTGGCGAGGACATCGAGCGCAACTTCCAGAAGCTCCCGCCGTTCCTGCGCGAGCTGCGTCCCACCGCCGACCGCCTCACCGGTTTCGCGGAGCAGATGACGCCGGCGCTGAACAGCCTGGGCGCGAAGGCGCCGGCCATCAACGAAACGGTCGCGCGGCTCGGCCCGTTCGTGGACGCCGCCACGCCTGCCGTCACGAGCCTCGGCGACTTCGCGGAGCGGGGGCGGAGCGTCTTCCCCGCGATCCGACCGCTGATCAAGGATCTCCACGAGCTGTCCCAGCCGCTGCGGCCGCTCTCCGGAGACCTCGCGGGCCTGTCCACGAGCTTCGACGACGCGGGCGGCGTCGAGGAGCTCATGCGGCTGATCTTCTTCTACACGAACGCCGTGAACGGCGAGGACGCGGTCGGCCACTACGTGCGCTCCGGGCTCAACCTCAGCGCCTGCGTCCGCGGCGGCACGGCCGCACGGCGGCTGCGAGTCCGACTTCGACTCGTCCTCCATCACGGCTGCCGAGGCGGCGCATGTCCATGACCCCGAGGTCATCCTGGACTACCTCCTCGGACCTGAAGAGGAGGACCGGTGAACCCCCGGCGCCGCGGCACCGGCGCGCTGTCGACCAGTCCCGTGCTCGTGGGCGCGGTGACCGTGCTGGTCACGATCGTCGCGGTCTACCTCGCCTACAACGCGAACGACGGCCTGCCATTCGTCCCGACCTACTCGCTCGAGGCGGAGGTGCCCAACGCGGCCGGCCTCGTGCGCGGGAACGAGGTGCGGATCGGCGGGGCGCGCATGGGCGTCGTGAGCAAGATCTCCTCGGTCTCGAAGAGCGACGGCTCGGCGGCGGCCAAGCTGACGCTGGAGCTCGAACCGACCGTGGAGCCACTGCCGGTGGACTCGACGCTGCTCATCCGGCCGCGCTCGGCGCTCGGCCTGAAGTACGTGGAGCTTCACGTCGGGCGCTCGCAACGCGGCTATCCCGAGCACGCCACGATCCCGGTGGAGCGCACGTCGCCGCTCAGGCCGGTCGAGATCGACGACTTCTTCAACACGTTCGACGACCCGACGCGCGTCGGGTCGCGCACGAACCTGGCCGAGTACGGTGCGGCGTTCGCGGGGCGCGGCGAGTCGCTCAACCGCACGTTCGCCGGGTTCGAGTCGCTCATGCGCGAGCTGGAGCCCGCCATGCGCAACATCGCCTCCGAGCGCACCAACTTCGACGAGTTCTTCCCCGCGCTCGAGCAGGCGGCTGCCGAGGTCGCGCCGGTGGCGGGCGCCCAGGCGTCGCTGTGGGTCGCGCTCGACACCACCTTCCAGGCCTGGGAGTCGGTCGCCGAGCCGCTGAAGGCCACCATCTCCGGCGGTCCGCCTGCGCTCGACACCGCAACCCGCGAGCTGCCGGCGCAGCGACCGTTCCTGAGCGAGAGCGAGGAGCTGTTCAGGCGCTGGCGGCCGGCGTTCGCCTCGCTCGCAGCGGCCGCGCCGGACCTCGCCGTGGCATTCCGGACGGGCACGCCCGCGCTGCGGCGCTCGCCCGCGCTGAACCGAAGGCTGACCCGCACGATCGAGACGTTCGAGGAGCTCGGCAACGACGAGCGCGTCCCGCGCGGCCTCGACCGCCTCACGCGGACGGTCGTCGCTGGCGCGGCCGCTGGTCGACTTCATCACGCCGGCGCAGACCACCTGCAACTACCTCGCGCTGCTGTTCCGCAACGGGGCGAGCCTGCTGTCGGAGAGCGACTCGGTCGGCACGATGCTGCGGTTCGTTCCGCTGTCACTGCCGGTCCCGCCCGGCAGCGAGGCCGGGCCGGCCGCGACGCCGGCCAACGGCCCTGCCCCGCCGCCGAACGCGACGCCGACGGAGCGCTCGCTGAACGACGACAGCTTCCTGCACGCGAACCCGTATCCGAACACCGCGCGCGCCGGGCCAGGTGCGCGAGTGCGAGGCCGGCAACGAGGACTACGGGAGGTACCGCCTGCGCAACCGCCAGGCGATCGGGAACCTGCCGGGCAGCCAGGGCACCGCCAGTGAGCCCACCCGGAGGGGCCTGCCGTGAGGAGGGTCCCCACCGGCATGAGTCCCGTCCGCGCGGGGGTCATCGCGCTGATCCTGCTCGCGATCTTCACCTACTTCGCGTTCACGAAGGACCTGCCGTTCTCGCGCGGCTACCGGATCCAGGCCGTCTTCCAGGACTCGAACCTCGTTCTGCCGCGCACGCCGGTGCGGATCGCCGGCGTGGACGTGGGCAAGATCGTCGAGGTCGGCCGCTACAAGGACACGCACCTCTCGGTCGTGACCATGGAGATCAACGACAACGGGCGGCCGATCCACAGCGACGCCACGATCAAGATCCGCCCGCGCATGTTCCTCGAGGGCAACTTCTACCTCGACCTCGAGCCGGGCACGCCGGACGCCACGGAGATCCCCGACGGCGGGATCATCCCCGTGAGCCAGACCGCGCGGCCGGTGCAGCTCGACCAGGTGCTGACCGGGCTTCAGTCGGACACGCGAGCGTCGCTCCAGGACACGATCCGCGGGCTCGGCACCGCGTTCAGCTCGAAGCCGACCCCGGAGGACGACGCCGACCAGGATCCCGACGTGCGCGGCCTGACCGGGGCGCAGGCCCTCAACAAGGCGCTCGATACGAGCGTGGGCGCGCTGCGCGACTCGGCGATCGCGAACGACGCGCTGCTGGGCGACGACCCGCACGACATGTCGCGGCTGATCGAGGGCATCGCGCGCACCAGCTCCGGGCTCGGCGAGCACGAGCAGGCGCTGCGCGACCTCGTGAGTGACTTCAACACGACGATGGCCGCGATGGCGTCGAGGGCGCCGGAGCTGAGCGAGACGGTGCGGCTGCTCGGTCCCACCGCGGCGAACGCCCGGCTCGGCTTTGCCAGCATCGAGCGGGCGCTGCCGCCCAGCAGCGCGTTCGCGCGCGAGCTGATCCCGGGGGTGGAGGAGACGCCGGCCACGATCGCCGCCTCCGAGCCCTGGCTCACCCAGGCCGAGAAGCTGTTCGGGCCGGCCGAGCTGGGCGGCCTGCTGGACGAGCTCGGCCCCGCCACCCGCCACCTCGCGGGGCTGGGACACAGGCAGCTGCGCGTTCCTGCCCGAGGTGGATCTCTTCAACCGCTGCTCCATAGAGGTGCTGCTGCCGACCGCGAACCTGCGCGTGGACGACGGGCCGCTGTCCGCGGGTACCGAGAACTTCAAGGAGTTCTGGTACGCGATGGTCGGCCAGGCCGCGGAGGGGCAGAGCTTCGACGGCAACGGCACGTTCCTGCGTCTCGCGGCCCCCGGCGGCGCCCAGACGATCGAGTCCGGCAAGACCAACTACACGGGCGAATCGCTGTTCGGCAAGGTCACCACGCCGCCGCTCCGCACGCGGCCGGCGTTCCCCGGCAACCCGCCGCCGCTCACGCGCGACGTGCCGTGCCACCGCAACCCGGTCCCCGACCTGAACGGCCCGGCGTCGATCGGGCCTGCGGACGGCTCGGCGCCGAACGCGCCGCCCTCACCTGTCCCACCGATCTCCGCGGAGCCGGGGCGATGAGGATGATCCTGCGCAAGGCGCTGCGCTACAACGCCAAGGCCGGCGTCGCGCTCGTCCTGCTCGTGCTGGGGTCGTCGGCGGTCGGCGGCTACATCCTGGCCAACCAGCGCCTGAACTACCCGGCCTGGATACCGGTGATCGGCGAGAAGCTGTTCAAGCTCGAGGTCGAGCTCGACACCGGCCAGGGAGTGCTCCCGGGCCAGGGCCAGGCCGTGAACGTGTCGGGCGTCAGGGTCGGCGACATCGCCGGCATCGAGCTCGAGGACGGCAAGGCGATCGCGACGCTCAACATCCAGGAGCGCTTCGCGCGCGTGTACCCCGACGCCAGCGCCCTGCTGCGCCCGAAGACGGGCGTCAAGGACATGATCATGGAGCTCGACCCGGGCACGCCGTCCGCGGGACCGAAGCTCGAGAGCGGTGCGCGCATCCGCCTCGACTCGAGTCAGATCGACATCAACTTCGCCGACTTCCTCGCGACGATGGACGGCGACACGCGCGCGTACCTGAAGCTGCTCGTGGGCGGCGCGGGTGACGCGCTCCGTGACGGCGGCGGCCGCGACCTCGCGAACACGCTGCGCCGCTTCCAGCCGCTGTCGCGAGATGTCGCGAAGGCCTCCCGGCTCGTCGCCCGGCGGCGCGTGCAGCTGCGGCGCGTGATGAGCAACTTCTCCAAGATCATGAGCGAGCTGGGCAAGCACGACAGCGAGCTCGCCCGCTTCGTGAGCGGCAGCTCAGCGGTCTTCCGCCGCTTCGCGAACCAGAACGAGAACCTGGCCTCGACCATCGAGCTGCTGCCCGGAGCGCTCCAGTCGACGCAACCGCGCGCTCGAGCGCGTCCGGGGACTCGGGGACGCGATGGAGACGACGTTCGCCGACCTGCGCCCGACGGCGCGCGCGCTGGCACCGACCCTGCGGCAGCTGCGGCCGTTCTTCCGCGACACGAGGGCGCCCATCCGCGACCAGCTGCGGCCGTTCACCCGCGAGGCGCGGCCGATCGCAGCCGAGCTCGTGCCGCCCGCGCGCGAGCTCTCCGAGGCCACCCCGGGCCTGACGCGGTTCTGGGAGCTGCTCGAACGCGGTCTTCGACGAGATGGCCCACGACCCGCCCGGCAAGGGCGTCGGCAAGGAGAGCTACCTCTTCTACGTTCCCTGGGCCGCGCCACAACACGAACTCCACGCTCGCTGCGCAGGACGGCATCGGCCCGCTCCGGCGCTCCCTGCTGCTCATGTCGTGCGGCCACATGCAGCTGTTCGAGTCCTTCGTCAAGAATGGCCGCAACCCGACGCTCACGACGCTGATCAGGCTCGTGAACGCGCCCAGGCGCGCGGAGGTCTGCGGAAAGGGAGGCGGCGGATGATCAAGCAGGCTCCGCGCCTCTGGCAGATCGCCGTGATGGTGGCCTTCGCCCTGTCGTGCTTCGCGGTGCTGCTGTACCTCTGGCTGGCCTTCGGCGGGACCTCGCCGCTCCAGCCGAAGGGGTACCGCTTCCACGTGCAGTTCCCCGAGGCGACCCAGCTCGCCGAGCAGGCGGACGTGCGAATCGCGGGGGTCCCCGTGGGGAAGGTCGTGAGCCTGGAAGGCGGGGCGGACAACCGCACGGACGCAACGATCGAGATGCGCGCTCGCTACGCGCCCGTGCCGCGCGACGCGCGGGCGATGCTGCGGACGAAGACGCTGCTCGGCGAGACCTTCGTGGACCTGACGCCCGGCAACGAGCGCAGTGGGATGTTGGCCGGACGGCGGCACGCCTGCCGCGCTCGGCGGTGGCCGCGCACGGTCGAGCTCGACGAGATCTTCCGCTCCTTCGACGACGAGACGCGCGCGGCGTTCCGGACCTGGATGCAGTCCCAGGCTGCGGCGGCCCAGGGCCGCGGGGCGGACATCAACGCGCTGTTCGGGAACCTGCCCGAGTTCGTGTCCGCGTCCGACGACCTGCTGCGCGAGCTGAACGCGCAATCCGAGGCGGTGAGCGAGACGTTCGCTGCCACCGGCGAGTTCTTCGACGCGATCAGCGAGCGCGACGGGCAGCTGCGGAACCTGATCGTGCAGTCGGAGCGGCTCTGGGCGGTCACCGCGCAGCGCAACCGCGAGTTCGCGGCGATCTGGAAGGAGTTCCCGCGCTTCGAGCGCGAGAGCCGGCTGACCCTGCCGCGTCTCACCAGGTTCGCGGAGATCGGCGAGCCGGTCATCAAGGATCTCCAACCGGCGGCGACCGAGATGGCGGGCACGTTCGACGCGTTCAGGCGGCTCGCCCCCGAGTACCGGGGATTCTTCCAGCGCCTCGGTCCGGTGATCAGCGCGTCGAAGCGAGGGGTGCCGGCGTTCGAGCGAACGACGAGGGAGCTGCCGCCGCTGCTCGAGCAGTTCCAGCCCTGGCTCCGCAACTTCAACCCGATGATCCAGCACCTGGGTGCCAACCGCCGCGAGATCACCTCGTTCATGGCGAACCTGACGGCCTCCACGCTCGGGCGCGACCTGCCGGCAGGTCAGCGCCTCCCGCTGGCCAAGGACCCGGTCCAGTACCTGCGGGTGGCATCCGTGCTCGGACCGGAGTCGCTCACCTTCTACCCGCGTCCGCTCGGCAACAGCAGGGCCAACGCCTACCCGGCGCCGGGCACGCTTGACCAGCTCGCGAGCGGGCTGCCGGTCTACGACGCCGCGGCTGCGCGAACGGCGACGTGGCCCCGCCGGAGAGCGCAGACCCGCCGGAGCTCCAGCCGCTGGTGAGCCAGTACGTGTTCCGCACCCAGGGACGAGACGTGGCGCGACCCGGCTGTGCGGAGCAGGGGGCGTATCCAGGCTTCGGCACGAGCTTCCCGCAGCTGCGCGCCGAGCCGTAGCCGCTACGAATCGCCCAGATCGACGATGCGCGCCCTGGTGCAGCTGCGCCAGCTCGTGCGGGTCCACGCAGAAGAGGCTGTTCGGGTCGCCGGCGGCCGCCCAGACGCGCTTGTGGTTGAGGAGCGCCTCGTCGAACAGGACCGGGAGATCGTGCCCGAAGGGCGGCACGCCGCCGATCGCGAAGCCGGTGGCGGCGCGCACCTCGTCGGCCTGGGCCTGGCGGACCTCGGCCACGTCGAGGGCATCGGCAACCTTCTCCACGTCCACCCGGTGCTGCCCGGAGGTCACGCAGACCACCGGGTCGCCGTCGGCCACGAACACGATCGATTTCGCGATCTCAGCCTCCTGGCAGCCGACGGCGGTCGCCGCGTCCGCGACCGTGCGCGTGGAGGCCTCCAGCCGCTGCACCTGCACCTCGATTCCCAGGTCGCGCGCGCATTCCGCGAGCCTGTCTCTCACGCATGCACCGCCTGGACGGGATTCGACTCCACCGTGAGCTCGACGCCGGCCTCCGCGGCCAGCTCGGCGAGCGAGTCGTGGATGTCGTCCGCGAAGTCGTCGAGGTCCCACATCACGTCGAAGTCGCCCACGAGGCCGAAGTTGATCCGGCCGGCGTACGACAGCAGCGCGATGCCGAGGCCCTGGTTCTTGGCCAGCGGGACCATCGGGAACGGGTCGATCATGCGCCGTCCGGCGAGGTAGAGCGGGATCTGCGGGCCGGGCACGTTGGTGACCACGACGTTGAAGAAGCGCTGCCGGGCCATCACGCGCGACGCCTGGCCCATCACCGTGGACGGGGCGAAGCCGGACAGCTCGGTGAGCACCTGGGCGCCCACGGCCTGGCCGCCGGACTTCAGGCCCTTCAGCTCCTCGCGGACGATGTCGAGGCGGGCGACCGCGTCCTGGCACCAGACCGGGAGCGGGGCCATCATGGCCGCCACGCGGTTGCCGAGCGCGCCGCGCTCCACGTCGGCGCGCACGCTCACCGGCACCATCGCCTTCAGCTCGAGGCCGTCGGTGTTGTGGCCGCGGCGGCGCAGGTGCTTGCCGAGCGCGCCGGCCACGGTCGCCAGCACCACGTCGTTCACGGTGCCGCCGAGCTCGTTCTTGATCGCCTTGAGGTCGGCGAGGTTCGCGCGCACCCAGGTGTAGCGGCGGTGCGGGCCGATCGACTTGTTGTAGGGCGTGGGGGGAGCGGGGTTGAGCCCGGCCCACGCCATGGCGCCGACGCCCACCGCGGCGTCGCGCAGGCCCTCGGCCACGCGCCGCGGGCCGCGGAACACCGACCGGACCGACCGCGCGAGCTCGCCCGGGATCGTGGCGCGCTCCATCAGCGCCTCGCCCAGGAGCTGCACGGGGGAGGGGAGGGGGCGCGGCAGCCAGCGCTCCCCGGTGTCGGTGGGCGCGGCGGGGTCGGCGGAGGTGTCGAAGAGCACGGACATGATGTCCACGCCGGAGACGCCGTCCACGAGCGCGTGGTGGGTCTTCGACAGCATCGCGAAGCGGTCGCCCTCGAGGCCCTCCACGAGCCAGATCTCCCAGAGCGGCTTGTCGCGGTCGAGCTGCTGCGCGAACACGCGGCCGGCGAGGTCCTTCAGCTGCTGCTCGGAGCCCGGGGCGGGCAGCGCGGTCGAGCGCACGTGGTAGCGGAGGTTCAGGTGCGGGTCGTCGACCCACTTCGGGCGGCCCTGGCCGAGCGGCACGAACGCGAGGCGCTGGCGGTAGCGCGGCACCAGGCCGAGGCGCCGCTCGATGGCCTCGAGCAGGTCGTCGTAGGGCGGGGGAGAGCCTTCGAAGATCATCACGCCGGCCACGTGCATGTGGGCGGCGCCGTCCTCCAGATGGAGGAACGACGCGTCGAGCCCTGTCAGGCGATCGGAGGACATGGGCTCAAGACTAGATCAGAGCGACAGGCTGAGTTGGTCGTCGGGCGTAGCCGGCGCCGACTCCTCGTCGAGGCCGGCCACGCGCACGCCGAGAAGCCGCACCGGGCGGGCCGGGTCGAGCCGCCTGAGGAGGTCGAGGGCGACCGTGCCGACCGCCTCGACGTCGTTCACCGCCGCGTCGAGGCTGCGGGCCCGGGTGACGGTCGTGAAGTCGTCGAAGCGCACCTTGATCCCGATCGTGCGGCCGCGCCGCTCCGCGCGCGCGAGCGTCTCGCAGAGCTCGGCGGTGAGCCGCTCGAGCACGGGCTCGAGCTGGGGAAGGCCGTTCAGATCGTGGTCGAAGGTGGTCTCGCGCGACTCGGACTTGGCCACCCGCACGGTCTCGATCAGGCGCTCGTCCTCGAAGCGCGCCAGCGCGCCGAGGTGCGGGCCGAGGCGGGCGCCGAACCACTCCGAGAGCTGAGCGTCCGAGGTGGTGCCGAGGCGGCCGAGCGTGGCGATGCCGAGCTGCCTGGAGCCGGGCCACCGTCTTCGGCCCGATGCCCGGCACGAGGCCGGGCGAGGCCTCGGCGAAGCGGATCCGGGCCTCCTCGGCCGTCAGCTCCACGAAGCCGTCCGGCTTCTCGGCATCGGAGGCGACCTTGGCCACCAGCTTGTTCGGGCCCGAGGCCGACCGAGCAGGTGAGCCCGGTCTCGGTGCGCACGGCGTCCTTCACCCGGCGGGCGGCCGAGCGATAGCGATCGAGCCCCGTGAGGTCGAGGTAGGCCTCGTCGAGCCCCACGACCTCCACGCGCTCCACATGGCTGCGCAGCACGGCCATCACGCTCGCGCGAGCGGGCGCGGTAGTGCTCGAAGTCGGGCGGGACGAAGATCGCGTCGGGACACAGCCGCCGCGCCCGCTCCGCCGGCGTGGCCGAGAAGACGCCGAACCTGCGCGCCTCGTAGCTCGCGGTGGTCACGACCGCGCGCGGCCCGCTGCCGGCCACGACCACGGGCAGCCCGCGCAGCTCCGGCCGCCGCTGCAGCTCCACGCTCACGTAGAAGGCGTCCATGTCCACGTGAGCAACCCTCACGTCGGATGAGGTTACGTGGGCTGGTGGATGGGTCGGATCAGAATCTCGTTCACGTCCACGTGCGGCGGCTGCGTGAGCGCGAACATGACCGCGCGGGCGATGTCGTCCGGCTCCAGGGCGCCGCTCGGGCGGTTGTCGAAGAACGGCGTGTCGACCATGCCGGGCTCGATCAGGGTCATCTTGATGTCGGTGTCCGCGACCTCCGCGCGCAGCGCCTCGCCCATCGCGGTGACCGCGTGCTTGGTGGCCGAGTAGAGCGAGCCGGGGAGCGTGCGCCGGCCGGCGATCGAGCTGGTGAGGATCAGGTGGCCGCTGTTCTGCTCCCTGAAGTGGCCGAGCGAGGCGCGGATCGAGAGCGCGCACGCCGAGCACGTTCGTGTCGATCATCGACTTCCAGTGCTCCACGGACTCCTCGAGGAAGCCGCGCGCGGCGCCGAAGCCGGCGTTCGCGAAGTAGGCGTCCATGCGGCCGAAGCGGTCGAGCGCGGCCTTGACGAGCGCCTGCTGGTCGTCCCAGCTCGTCACGTCGCAGCGCACGGCGATCGCCTTCTCGTCGCCGCCGAGCTCCTCCGCGAGCGCCTGCGAGCTTGTCCTCCGAGCGGGCGGCGAGCACGACGCGGTGGCCGAACTCGACTGCGCGGTGAGCGGTGGCGGCGCCGATGCCGGTGCTGGCGCCGGTGATCACTAGGACTGGTTCGTCTGCCATGCCGGGCGCAGGTTACGCTGCTGCGCGCGCTGGCCCCAGTAGACCCCACCGCGGCTCGCTTTCCCGCCGTGCCGGCCAAGGCCGGCCACTACGAGAGCTTCTACCTGAAGCTCTGCCATCCCTCCGAGCCGCTCGGGGCCTGGATCCGCTACACGGTGCACAAGCGGCCCGGCGAGGCGCCGAAGGGCTCGCTCTGGTTCACGCTCTTCGAGCCGAGCGGCCCGCGCGCCGCGAAGCTGACGGCGCCCGGGCCCGGCCAGCGGCGGGCGTGACTGGCTGAGAGTGGGGGAGGCGCGCGTGGGCGCGGACGGGGCGAGCGGCCGGATCGGCGACGAGTTCGCCTGGGAGCTCGCGCTCGAGGGCGGCCGAGCAGCCGCTCTTCCACCTGCCGCGCGCCTGGATGTACCGCGCGCCGGCTGCCGCGCACGAAGCTGCTCTCGCCGGCGCCGGCGGCGCGCTTCTCCGGCCGCGCTGTCGGTGCGAGGGGCGCGAGATCCCGGTGGACGGCTGGCGCGGCATGGCGGGCCACAACTGGGGCGCGCAGCACGCCGAGCGCTGGATCTGGCTGCACGGCACTGACCGAGGACGGCGACTGGCTCGACGCGGCGATCGGCCGGGTGAAGCTCGGCCCGTGCACCACGCCGTGGGTCGGCGAACGGCGCCCTCAGCATCGCCGGGCGATCGCTACGCGCTCCGCCGCGCGAAGGTCACCGAGGCGCCCGGAGCACTGCACCTTCGTGCTGTCGGGGAGCGGGGTGCAGGTGCGCGGCAGCGTCTCGGCGCCGCCGGAGCGCTTCGTGGGCTGGGTCTACGCCGATCCCGACGGCTCCGAGCACCACACCGTGAACTGCTCGATCGCCGACATGCGGCTGAGCGTCAGCCGCGGCGGGGGAGCCGCGTCGGAGCTCGTGGTGCCGGGCGGCGCCGCGTACGAGCTCGGCATGCGCGAGCACGACCACGGCATCCCGATCCAGCCCTTCCCGGACGGGTGAGGGCCGTCCGCGGAGATCGTCGTCGACCGGCCTCCGGCGGCGGTGTGGGAGTGGGCCTCCGATCCTCGCCACTGGCACGAGTGGCAGGAGGGCGTGACGGACGTGTCCGCCGACGGCGACCGCTTCACGAGCAGCTACGCATACGGCCCGCACTCGGGCACCGCGGTCTACGAGATCGTCGAGCGCACGCCGCCGCGCCGGCAGGTGGTGCGATCGGTGTCCGGGCCGTTCCGCTTCGAGGGCACGCTCGAGCTGTCCCCGGACGTGGGCGGCACGCGCGTGCGCCAGACGGTCGTCACCGGCCCGGAGGACGCGCTCGCGCGGTTCGTGTTCGCCGTCGGCGGCCCGCTCGTGCGGCGCAGCATCCGCAGGGGGATCGCACGGCAGCTCGAGCGGCTGAAGACGATGGTGGAGCTGGAGGCGACGCTCTAGCGGGCCCGAGCCGCTCCGCCCGCCAGGCGCCGTCGCTGCGCTCGTACCGAAAGCGGTCGTGCAGTCGGTTGGGGCGGTGCTCCCAGAACTCCCAGGCGACGCGGCTCCGAGCCGGTAGCCGCCCCAGTCGTCGCTCACCGGCAGCTCGGCCCCGGCGTGCTCGCGGTCGAGCTCCTCCACGCGCCGCTCGAGCCAGGCGCGGTCGGGGACCGGGCGGCTCTGGGGCGAGGCGAGCGCGCTCAGCTGGCTGGCGCGCTCGCGGCTGCGCGCGTACGCCTCCGTCTCGTCTCGCTCCACGCGCGAGACGGATCCCTCGACCCGCACCTGGCGACCGACGCTCGGGCCAGTGGAAGACGAGCGCCGCCTGAGGATTGGCCTCGAGCTCGCCGCCCTTGCGGCTGGCGTAGTTCGTGAAGAAGGTGAGCCCGCGCTCGTCGAAGCCCTTCATCAGGACCATGCGCGCCGACGGCACGCCCTCGGGAGTGGCCGTGGCGAGCGCGACCGCCTGGGGCTCGAAGGCGCTCGTGCTGGCGCGCCTCGTCGAACCAGCGCGTGAACAGGGCGAGCGGGTCCTCGCTCACGGATTCGCCTCCGCACTCGACCGGCACCGTCACGCCCAGGTGCCGCTTGAGCTGGCCCTCGCCGGGCCGCCCTGCGATCTTGCAGAACGCGTAGCGCCCGGTGTCGAAGTCGATGCGCATGCGGTAGGGGTGGCCCAGCAGCCCGCCCGAGGTGTTCTCGGTCTCCTCGAACCTCGCGGTCACGGCGAGGCAGGAGTAGCGGCCATAGCGAAGCTCCGTGCTGTCGTCGGCGCCGATGCCGGCCACGTTGCGCGGGAACGGCTCGCAGTCCACGCCCTGGATCGGCCCTCGCAGCTGCCCGGCGGCCACCCGGCGGCGCGCGTCCGCCAGCACCGACGCGCTCGCTGCGTCCACCAGCCTGCGGCGTGCGGCCACGCCGGAGGTGGCGGCCGGGCCGCTCACGAAGCGCGGCCGCTGCTCGCGCCGCAGGCGGGCCTCATTCGCCTCGCGGGCACGTTCCCGCTGCTGCTGCTCGGCCTGCTCGCGCTCGCTCTTCGACTCCCGGATGTCCGGTCCGATGATCAGCGCCACGGCGATCAGCGGCCACGAACGCCACCACCAGAGCGACCTTGGCCACCGGCGGCATGCGGCGCCACAGCCAGCCCGGAAGGTCGACCAACCCGGGCATGGGCTCGTAGCGCTCGGGCTCCTTGTTCTGCGTCGGCACGAAGGACGCATTCTCGCCAACATCGGGGATGCTTCCCGTTAAGCGAACGCAAAGGGAGAAGTCCGACGATGCCGACACGAACCGCAAGCGCCCGCTGGAACGGCTCACTCCAGGACGGCGAGGGCACGATGCGCATGGCGAGCGGCGCCTACGAGGGCCCGTACTCGTTCCAGTCCCGCTTCGAGGAGGGCGACGGCACGAACCCCGAGGAGCTGATCGCGGCCGCGCACGCCGGCTGCTTCTCGATGGCGCTCTCGGGCGAGCTCGGCAGGGCGCGGCCACGAGGTCGAGAGCGTCGAAACCGAGGCCCGCGTCCACATCGACAAGGTCGAGGCCGGCTTCGCGATCAAGCGAATCGAGCTGATCACGCGCGCCTCAGTGCCCGGAATCGACGACGACGAGTTCCAACAGCACGCCGAGGCGGCGAAGGAAGGCTGCCCGGTATCGCAGGCCCTGGCGGCCGTCGAGTCGATCGAGCTGGACGCGCAGCTGGCCGGCT
>CAVZVD010000018.1:0-30813 GCA_963778615.1 uncultured Thermoleophilaceae bacterium | reverse complement strand
GAGCCGCATGGCCGACCCGGTCGAACCGGGCTCCCTGGCCGCCTGACGGCGCTCAGCTCACGAGCGCGGTGGAGGGTCGTCCCTACCGACGAACAGCACCGACACCAGGAAGCCGACGAGCGCCAGCGCGGCCACCATTCGGAAGGACCACTGCATGCCGGCGGCGAATGCGTCGCGCACCGCTCCGGCGCCGTGCGCCTGCAGGTGGTCCTCGTAGGCGGTGATGAAGACCGTCGTCGTCAGCCCGAGGCCGACCGCGCCGCCCGCCACCTGGAACATGTAGACGAGCCCGCCCGCCAGGCTCGAGCGCGACGGGTCGAGCGCCGTCACGGCCGCCGTGGTCACCGACGAGTAGAACAGCCCGACCCCGATGCCCATCACGACCATCGCCGGCACGAGCGAGCCGAAGCCCGAGTCGCGGTCGATCAGCGAGACGAGGAACGCGCCCACCGAGAGGCACAGGGCGCCCGCGCTCACGATCGGCCTCGCGCCCAGCCGCGAGTACAGCGATCCGGCGGCGAACGACGTGAGCGCGAACACCGCCATCATCGGCAGCAGGCCGGCGCCGGCCTCGAGCGGCGAGTAACGCAGGATCTTCTGGAAGAACTGCGGCAGGTACAGGAGCGACGCGAAGAAGACGGCCGACATGAACAGCGTCGCGAGGCATGCCGCCCGAAAGCCGCGGTTCGCGATCACGTCGCGCGGGATGAGCGCCCTCGCCCCCGCGTGCCGCTCGATCAAGGCGAACGAGGTGAGGAGCAGCACGCACAGCGCGAACAGGGCGAGGATGCGCGGGTCGCTCCAGCCCCACTCGGTCACCTGGTCGAGCGCGATGAGGAGAGCGACGAGGCCGACGCTGATGGTCGCGATCCCCGGGTAGTCGATCGGCTCCCGCTGCGCGGGGCTCGACGCCGGGATCGCCCGCCAGGTGGCGAAGCAGGCCAGCGCCGCCACCGGGACGTTCACGAACATGATCCAGCGCCAGCTCAGGACCTCCGCCAGGAAGCCGCCGAGCAGGGGACCGGCCGCGTTGCCGAACCCCGCCACCCCGATGATGAGGCCGCCCGCGAGCCCCGCCTTGTCCTTCGGCAGGACGTCGTAGGTCATGCCGAGCACGGCGGGCCACATCATCGCCCCGCCGATCCCCATGAGGGCGCGGCAGAGGATCAGCCACAGCTCGCTCTGAGCGGCGCCGCCGAGGACCGAGAACCCGGCGAAGATCGCGGAGCCGATGAAGAAGAGGCGCCGGCGCCCGAACATGTCCGCCAGCCGCCCGCCCGTAACGATCAGCACGCCGAACACGAGCGCGTAGGCGTTGATGACCCACTGCACGGTGGTCACGTCGGAGTCGAACTCGGCCTCGATGTCCGGCAGCGCGACGCTCAGCGCGGTGATGTCGTTGGCGATGACGAAGACCGCCATCGCCATCGCCCCTAGGGCGAGCAGGGTGCCGCGGTCGAGACCGCCCATGCGGGCGGGACGCTAGTACAGCTCGTCGCGCAGCAGGTCGCGGTAGCGCGTCCGGGGGTCGCGCCGGCCCGGTGGGCCGATCTCCGCGGTCACCACGCGCTCCTCCTCCGGGCCGGCTGCGGCCAGCACGCGGGCGTCGGGGTCCAGTGCCAGCGATCCGCCGCTGAACGGCAGCCCGTCCTCCTCGCCCACCCGGTTCACGTACACGTGCGGGAGGCCGTTCTCGAGCGCCCGCGCTCGCGCGAACACGTCGTGGTCCAGCTCGAACGGCGGCGAGTTCGCCGAGATCGTGACGAGCATGTCGGCGCCCCGCTCGGCCAGCGCTCGGGCGACCTCCGGGAACTCCATGTCGAAGCAGATCATCAGGCCGAGCACGCGCCCGCCCAGCTCGACCGTCACGAGCTCCTCGCCGGCCAGGTACGCACTGCGCTCCTCGCCGAACGGGTGCGTCTTCCGGTAGACGCCCGCGACCTCGCCGGCCGCGTCGATGCAGACCGCGCTGTTCGCGACGCCGCCGTCCACCCGCTCCGCCAGGCCCACCACCACCCCGGCCCCGGCGTCCCGCGCAGCCTCGCGCAGCTCGGCCACCTCGGCCCCGTCCAGCTCCACCGCCAGCTGCTCCACGTCCTCGAGCTCGTATCCCGGCAGGAACAGCTCGGGCAGCACCACGAGGTCGCTCGCCGTGCTGGCCGCGATCAGCTCGCGAGCTCGCGCGAGGTTCGCTCGCACGTCGCGTGGGAGGGGCGCCAGCTGGGCCAGCGTCACGTGCATCTCTACAAGGCTAGGCCGAGGTCCTCGGCCACCGCCACCGCCGCGTTGTAGCCACCCCCGAGCGACCCCGGCACGCCCGGGTGCACCGCCCCGCCACCGAGGTAGAGGCCGGCCACCGGGGTTCGCGCGGACGTGAGCGCACCCTGCCCAACCGACCCGCGCTGCCTGGTCCCGAAGCGGCGCTCGATGTCGAGCGGCGTGTCGCAGAACTGGAACAGCAGGCGCGCCTCTTCCAGCCCGGGGAAGTGGGCGGCCACCGCGTCCCAGCACTCCGCGCGATAGGCGGTCCGCAGGCGGTCCCAGTGCCCGTCAGGGTGCTCGAACGGGCACGACGGTCTGCGCGCGAAGCGTGTGCAACGGGCCGTACGGCCCGGGCGACGCCTGCAGCGGGTCGTGGGCCGTGACGACTGTGAGGTGCCCCGCCACCTTCGCCGGGAGCCGGCCCTCGAGAGCCGTCCGGAAGTGCCGCTCCACGTCCGCCGGCTCGGTGAAGCCGAAGATCCGGATCAGGGCGTCGCCCTCCTCGCCGCCGGCCGGCTCCGGCGGCGAACCCTTGATCCCGAAGTGGGCCGTGAACTCCCCGCCGGCGGCGGCTCGTCCGGCACGAGACCGTCGTCGAGCAGCCCGAGGGAGGTGGAGCGCGGATCGAGCGTCGAGACAACGGCGCGGGCGCTGGATCTCGCGCGAGTCGGCCAGCCGCAGCGAGAAACCGTCGCCGGCGCGCTCGACGCGCACCACCTCGGCGCTCACGAAGCCGCGGGCACCCGCCCGGGCGGCCACTCGGAAGAGGCCGTTGGCCAGATTCTTCGTACCGCCGACGACGATCGACGGCGAGAACAGCCGCGCCACCACGAAGGCGCCGGCCGGTCCGAGCGGCGCATCCCCGCGGAGAAAGCCCGCCAGGCCGCACGCATAGCGGAGGACCACCCCCGCCCGCGGGTCGTTCACGCTCTCGCCAAGCGCCGCCGGCGTGACATCGGCGAGGGCGATCGACGGCGCATGGGCCGGGGGCCGGTAGAGCAGCGGCGCGAAGGCGCCGGAGGCCTCCGCGAGCAGCCGCTCGACCTTGTCGCCGAGACCGCGTCCCCCGCGCCCGATCACCAGGCCCTCGCAGGCGAACGGCAGCCGCGGCTCCACGAACCTCACCCCTTCGGAGCGCAGGTCCAGCTCCCGGTACGGCCGAAGCTCCTCTCCCAGCGGCAGCTCGAACTGGGCCAGGTTGTACTGGAAGGGCGTGGAGTAGTCGTCCGTTGCGAACGTCCCGCCCCGCTCGAAGCGCCGCTCCAGCAGCACCACCCGGGCCCCGGCGCGCGCCAGGTAGGCCGCGGCGGTCAGCCCGTTCGGGCCGGCGCCGACGATGGCGACGTCGTAGCCGTCGGCGCCCATCGCCTAGCGCCGGAGCTCGATCGGAGCGAGCAGCCGGTCGAGATTGCCCAGGTACCACTCGCACGGGCGGGCGTGCCACCACGGCTGGTCCCGCACGCCCGCGTCAGCCGCGATCACCTGGGCCGCGTTGTAGCCCGCCGCCATCCAGCTGAGACCGACCGGCCACACGCCGTTCGACATGTACAGGCCGCCCAGCGGCATCCGGTACGGCATGCGGTCGAGCAGCCACTGGTCCTCGCTGAAGTCGCCGCCCACCACCTGGCCGAACCGCGCGGCGCGGTTGAGCCGCCAGTTGTCGAGCGGCGTCCACTCGTACTGGTCGAGCACGATCTCGTCCCAGCCCGGCACGAGCTGGGCCATCATCTCGTTGCGCGCGCGGAGCAGCTCGTGCCGCAGCGGGCCGTCCCAGGCCTCCGGGCCGCCGAGCCCGTGCAGCGGGTAGGGGAAGCACTCCTCGGCGCGCAGGATCGTGTGCCCCTCGGGCGACACGCTCATCGGGTCGGCCGGCGCGTAGTAGGTGAACTCCATCAGCTGGCCCGACGCCTTCCAGGTGTCGTTGCCGAGCATGTCGACCATGTACCGCTTCGTCCCCTCCCAGGAGTCGAAGGCCCGGTAGACGAGGATCGCCTCGTCGATCAGCGGGTCGAACTCGGACGATCCCCAGGACAGGCGCCGGTCGAGCAGCCACGACGTGACGTGCGAGCCGCGCAGCCCCATCTTCCAGTGCCGCATCTTGGCGCCGAGCCGGGTGTCGGCGGCCGAGATCGTGTCCTCCCCCACGAGCCGCAGGGTCTCGGGCACCCCGGCGTTCGACAGCACGCCCACCCGCGCGCCGATCTCCGCGCCCGGCTGCGGCGAGCGCTCGCCGAGCACCACGCCGGTCGCCCGCCCGCCCTCGACGACGATCCGGTCGACCGTGCAGTTCGTGATCACCGTGCCGCCGTGCTCGAGGAAGCACTGGGTCAGCGCGTCCACCTGGACCTCGTTGCCGCCGACCCCGATCCCGGTCGTGTAGTAGAGCGCGAACGTCACGCCGTACGCGCCCTGCCCGCGCGCGAACGGCGCGCCGTGCTCCCAGAACGCAACCGGCGTCATGAGGATCTGCCGGCAGGCGTCCGACTCGAAGGTGCGCTCGCACAGCTCCGGGCCGGTCATCTCGGACATCTCGGCCACGCTGAAGCCCATCGCGTAGGCGCAGATCTCGAAGATCCGGTCGAGCTTCGACGGGTCGGGGTGGGGAGTGAACGAGCAGAGCTCGTTGAACTCGACCATCGTCTCGTGCACCCGCTCCTGGATGCCGAGCATCCGCTCGCCGTCGTGCTCCGAGTGCCTCGAGAAGTTCTCCGCGGTGCGCTCGGGGTCCTGGCAGATCAGGCAGTTCGTGCCGTCGCGGAACGTGGTGGCGAGGATCACCGGGCTCGCCCTGAAGCGGAACCCGTACTCCTCGAGCCCGAGGTCCTCGATCACCGGCGAGTTGCCGGCGAAGCTCACCCCCACGTGCGGGCTGTCGAGCGTCTGCGGCCAGGTCTCGTGCGAGCAGCAGAACGACGCGAGCTCGGAGTTCGCCTCCAGCACGAGCACGTCGAGCCCGGACTTCTGCAGATAGGTGGCGGCGGGCAGCCCGCCCGAGAGCCCTCCGCCGACGACCACCAGGTCGTAGGCGGACCTCATCCGTCGAGTGCGCCCGCGTGCGCGGCCAGGGCGTCCATCACCACCCGGCCGGCGATGGCGGCCGTGGCCGACGTCGCCTCGAGGCTCGGCGCGGTCTCGACCACGTCCATGCCGACCAGCCCGTGGCGGGAGATCCCGCGCACCAGCTCGAGCATCTCGCGGCTGGTGAGCCCGCCGGGGGTGGGCACGCAGGTGCCGGGGGCGTAGGCGGCGTCGAGCGCGTCCACGTCGACGCTCAGGTAGATGCCGTCCGTCCCGCTCCCCGCCACCTCGAGCGCCGTCTCGATCGCCGCCGGCACGCCGCGCTCCCAGATGTCCTCGAGCCACACGACCGTGATCCCCCGCTCGCGGCAGTAGCGCAGCTCCGTGCGCGGGTTCATCCAGCCGCTGATCGCGAGCAGGGCGATGTGCTTCGGGTCGAAGCCGGCGTCCACGGCGCGCGTGATCGGGCAGCAGTGGTTCAGCAGCTCGCCGCCCACGTCCTGAGCGGTGTCGAGGTGGGTGTCGATCAGGACGAGGCCCGGGTTGGCCACGTGCTTGCGGACGGCGCGCACGGCCGGGATCGTGACCGAGTGGTCGCCGCCCAGCGTGGCGGGGATTGCGCCGGCCTCGAGGATCTGGCCGATGTCGCGCTCGCCGTTCGCGAACGTCTTCTCGGCGTTGGCGAGGATGACGTCGCAGTCGCCGCAGTCGACCGGGTTGAGCGCCTCGACGATGTCGAACTCCCAGGTCGCGTTGTAGGTCAGGAACTGGCCCGAGATCTCGCGGATGCCGCGCGGCCCGTAGTTGGCGCCGGTGCGGCTGATCGAGGTCGAGTCCCAGGGGATGCCGTAGATCGCCGCGCGCGCGCCGTGCCCGCGCAGGGCGGCGACGTCCGCCGCCACGTGCGGGAGCTTGAGGAACGAGCCGGCCAGCCCCGCATGGAGCAGCGAGGTCCACATGGTCGGGTCGATTGCTTGTTGCTGCTGCTCAGGCATCGAGCACCTCGATGGCGATTGAAGTGGGGTTGCGGTCGTTGATCGGGACGATGTCCTGCGGGCAGGCCGAGACCACGACGATGCAGTCCATCTCAGCCCTCAGGGTGATCGAGTCGCCGGGCGCCGTCGGCGCCGGCTCCCAGCCGAGGCCGCCGTCGCCCGCGACCGGGATGTTCATGAACAGGTTGATCGACGCGGGGTGGCAGACGTGGTCGTGGCCCAGCTCGCGCATGGCGATCTCGAGGTTCTCCCGGCATGACGCGTGCCAGCCTTCCACGCCGAGCCCCGCGTAGCGCTCCGGGTCGCAGGGCGCGATCAGCATGTCGTGGACGGCCGGGGTGTCGTCCCGCTCGAGCGTCAGGATCGGGCGCCGGCGGTTGGTCGTGAACGCCTCCCCCACCTCAGGGAACAGGCGGCTCACCGCCGCCCGCGTGTGCATGGCGCTGTGGTACTCGCTCACGTCGGCGGCGTTGAAGGCGAACAGGTCGGCCACCTGCTTCCCCTCGACGTCGACGATGCGGAAGGCCGTGCCCGCGGACACCTGGACAGCCCGACCTTCCCGAGGCGGTACGTGAATGCTCTCGGTGGTTCTCAAGGAGCCTCCTCTCCGGCACGAGTGTCGGCCCTCGAGCGCCCGCTTGGCAATGGGACGATGGGTCCGAGTCCCGGCCCCCGCTCATACGATCGTCTGACGAAAATGGCTTAGGGTGGAGCCCTTGGCCATCACGGTCGCCGAGCTCGTCGCCGTTCCCTTCCTCAAGATGCGCTTTCACGCGGGCGGCGGCGGGGGCGGCCGGCTGATCACCTGGGCCCACACCTCGGACCTCCCCAACGCCACCGACTGGCTGGCCCCCGGCGACCTCCTGATGTCGAACGGGCTGAGCTTCCCGGCCGGCGCCGAGGAGCAGGTCGCGTTCCTGATGAAGCTCGTGGCCGCGGAGCTGAGCGGCTTCGCGATCGGCGACGACATGAACGCGCCGCCGCCCACGCCCACGTTCCTCGCGCGCGCCGACGCGCTCGCCTTCCCGGTGCTCGCCATCCCGCACGAGGTGCCCTTCGTGGCCATCTCCCGGGCCGTGGCCAACGCAAACTCCGGCGAGGAGCAGGGCCGGCTGGTCCGCACGCTGCAGCTCTACGAGACGCTGCGCGGCGGGGTGGCGGAAGGGCGAGCCGGCGAGCCGCTCCTGTCGGAGCTGAGCCGCCAGCTCAGCTGCCGCCTGCTGGTGCTGGACGCGGCGACGGCGCTCCCGGTGCTCCCGCCGGCCGAGGAGCTCCCTGCCGGTCTGCGGGAGCGGATGGTCGACGAGCTGCGCGACAGGAACGGCGTCTTCCCCGGCGTGCTGCGCCTGAGCAGCGGCGACGCCATGGCCTTCGCGATCCGGGTGCCCGCCGCGCGGCCCACCGCGCTGATCGCGCTCCACGACGGCGAGGTGCCGCCCGACCTTGCGCTGCTCCAGCACGCCGCCAACATCGCCGCCCTGGAGGTGGAGCGGGTGCACGCCGACCGCGAGCACGACCGCCGCGACGGGCGCGAGCTGCTCGCACACATGCTCGACCGCAGCCTCGAGCCGGCCTCCGCCCTGCGGCAGCTGGGCGAGCACGGGATCGCGCCCGAGCAGGTCGTGCTGGTGGCGTTCCGGCCGCGCGGCGGAGGGAACGAGGGCGACTTCCACCACGAGCTCGCCCAGCACCGGCTGGCGCACCTCGTGCTGTGGGACAGCCAGCGCAGCCTCGCCGCCGTGCCGGCCACCGACGGCGCCCTCGCCGCGCTGCGCGGCGCCCTCGGCCCGGACGTCGCGCTCGGCGTGAGCGACCCGCTCGGCCGCCCCGACCGCGCTCCCGACGCCGCCCGCGAGGCGCGCTGGGCGCTGACCGCGGCGCAGAACCTGGGCCGGGCGCTCGTGCGCTACGGCGAGGGCACCCCGCTGTTCCTGCCGCGCACGCTCGGTGAGGCCGCGATGGCCGCCGAGCGCATCCTCGGTCCCCTGATCGCCTACGACGGCGAGCACGCCACCGAGCTGGTCCACTCGCTCGGCGTGTTCCTCGAGCACAACCGGTCGTGGCAGCGCTCCGCCGAGGAGCTCCACGTGCACAAGCAGACGCTCGTCTACCGCATGCACCGGGTCGAGGAGCTGACCGGCCGCGACCTCCGCGACACCGCCGACGTGGTCCAGTTCTGGCTGGCGCTGCGGGCGCTCGAGTTCGCCCACGGCGAGGTCACCGCGAACGCCTCGGCGGGCTAGAGCTCCTCGCAGCCGCTCCAGGTGGAGCCGGGCCGCTCGGTGTCGAGCCGGTAGTCGGTGGTGCGCAGCTCGGCCAGCCGCCGGCCCATCTCGCGGGCGCGGCCGAGCGGATCGCTCGGGTCGAGCACCACGTCACGGCGCTTGTTGCCGATGCCCTGCACCACCCCGACGAAGTCCGAGTGCGTGTAGCGCGCGTACTCCTGGATCTCGTGCACCACGCCCAGCGGCGCGCCCGGGTAGCTCTCCTCGGACGCGAGCATGAGCGCGATGCGCTTGCCGGTCAGCCCCTCGACGAACATGTCGGCCTCGGGCTCGGACGCGGCGATGAAGCAGAACAGGCGGTCGAGGAAGGTCTTCAGCTGGCCCGAGATCCCGTACCAGTAGAGCGGCGTGCCGAGGACGAGTCCGTCGGCGGGCAGCACGCGCTCGCGCAGCAGCGCCTCGAAGCCGTCGTCGATCGTGCAGCGCCCGTTCGCGTCGCGGCAGCGGCGGCAGTCCCGCAGGAAGTGCGTGACGTGGTCGTCGACGTGCACCAGCTCGGCGTCGTGGCCGGCCTCGCGGGCGCCCTCGACCGCCGCCTCCGTGAGCAGGAAGGAGTTGCCGTCGCGACGCGGGCTGCCGCTGAGCGCCAGAACCCTCAGGCCGGGCCCCGCGGCTCCGTCTTCTCCTCCGACCAGTGCACGGCCGTGGGATCCGCCTCGAGCCGGTCCTCGGCCGCCAGCACCTTGGTGCGGACCGTCAGGTAGGCCAGGATCCCCAGCGCGCCGATGATCCCCGTCATCAGGAAGACCGCCCAGTCCTGGTACCACGGCACGCCCTCGGCGCGCGGCCAGGCGATGTTGAAGTACTCGAACACCACCCAGACCGAGGCCACGACGGCGACGGTCATCCCCCAGCGGCCCAGGTTCCACACGCCCGGCTCCCAGCGACCCCTCATGCGGGTGATGAGCGCGCCCAGCACCGGCATCGCGAAGGAGATGTAGAACCCGCCGGTGGCCATCGAGACCAGCGTCAGGTAGACGTCGTCCGACTGGGTCGAGACCAGCAGCACCCCGGCGATGACGCCGGTCGTGATGATCGTGTTGACGGGCAGCCGCGGACCGGCCGACAGCTTCTTCAGGAAGCGCGATGCCGGGAGCACGTCAGCCCGCGCGAAGGCCCACATCACCCGCGAGCAGTTGGTCTGGATCGCCAGCAGGCTGGCCGTGAATCCGATGATGAAGAGCAGGAACAGCGGTTCCGTGATGCCGGAGCCCAGCTGGAAGCTGATCGTGTCGGCCACCGGGTCGGCCACCTCACCGCTGATCACGGCCTCGAAGTCCGGGATGGCGAGGATCAGGGCGAGCGACGCGTACGTGACGACAGCCGCGACCGTGATCAGCGAGAGCACGATCGCCTTGGGCACGTCGCGTCGCGGCTGCGGAGTCTCCTCGGCGACCGAAGCGGCCGTCTCGAAGCCCACGTAGGTCCAGCCGATGAAGCCCACCGCCGCGAAGAACCCGGCCCACACGTAGCCGCCCGGTCCCGCGCCGGCGCCGTGGCTCTCGAACACCGCCGAGAAGGGCTGCTCGTTGTGGAAGAACAGCAGCACGGTCCCGATGCCGACCGAGCCGATCACCTCGGCCGCGATGCTGCCGACCATGAACGCCTTGAGGATCGCGCGCGACGTGAGGTTCATGATCGTCCCGAAGGCGAGGAACCCGAACGCGACGAACAGCTGCTCCTCGGGCGTGAACGGGTCGAGGCTGAGCACGACCGGCACGAACCCCGCGGCGCCGTACGCGACGGCGACCATCGTGATCATCAGGGTCCACATGTACGCCCAGCCGGCGGCCCACCCGTAGCTCTCGTGGATCAGGCGGCGCGACCACTGGTAGATGCTCCCCTCGAAGGGCCAGCGCGAGGCCAGCTCGGCGAAGACCAGTGCCACCAGCAGCTGCCCGGCCAGGACGACGAAGAACCCCCACCACATCGCGGGACCCGCCGACGTGATCGAGAAGGCGAAGATCCCGTACAGCGCGACGATCGGCGAGATGAACGCGAACGCGAGCGCGAAGATCGCCCACAGCGAGAACTCCCGCTTGAGACCCTCCTCCTCGCCCGCGGTGACCGAACCGTCGCCCCCGCCGGGCGCGGCCTCGCCCTGAGTCTGCGTCACGGCAACTCTCCCCTCTCATCCCCGGCGCCTGGCGGCGCGCGGGGCCATTCTCCGCAACCCGGGGGCAATGGGCCAGGCGACGATCGTACGAAGGGGGTGCGCCCATTTGATGCTTCGTCCGAGCGTCCTTGACCGCCCCGGTGCGGGCCGATATCTACTGCCGGCCATGGGCATGTTCCACCACCACGGCAAGGGTCACAGCGGGATCGATCGCGAGAGCCTGCGCGGGATGAAGGCGCTGAAGCGCCTGAAGGACATCACCGACAGGCGGACGCGCGAGCAGCTCGAACGCGGCCTCGATCTCGGCCTGGAGGCCGCGCCGTCGGTGCAGGACCGGACGATCTCCCTGTTCTCGCGCGGCGCGCAGCCCGCCTTCGCCGGGATCAACACGTTCATCAAGGCGCCCTACTGCGAGAACATCCGTGACGTCGGCAAGTACGACGTGGCGGTGGTCGGCGCCCCGTTCGACATGGGCACGACCTACCGCGCCGGCTGCCGCTTCGGCCCCCAGGCCGTGCGGCGCATCTCCGCCCTCTACGACTCCTACAACGCCGACATGGGCGTCGACCTCTACGAGGAGCTCAACCTCTGCGACGCCGGCGACATCTTCGTGATCCCGTCGAACATCGAGAAGTCGTTCGACCAGATCGACATGGCCGTCTCGTTCATCCACCAGCAGGGCGCGTTCCCGGTGGTGATCGGCGGCGACCACTCGATCGGCTACCCGGACGTGCGCGCGATCGCCCCTCACATCGACGGCAAGGTGGGGATCATCCACCTCGACCGGCACATCGACATGCAGGAGCGCGACATGGACGAGCGCATGCACACCACGCCGTGGTTCCATGCGTCGAACATCCCGAACGCGCCGCCGGCGAACCTGGTGCAGATGGGGATCGGCGGCTGGTACGGGTCGCGGCCGGGCATGAAGGTGGCGCGCGAGAGGGGCTCGACCGTGATCACGATCTCGGACGTCGAGGAGCTCGGGATCGAGAAGGCCGTCGAGGTGGCGCTCGAGTGCGCCTGGAAGGACGCCGAGGCGGTCTTCCTGTCGTTCGACATCGACTCGATCGACGCGGGCTTCGTGCCCGGCACCGGCTCGCCGGAGCCGGGCGGGCTGCTGCCCCGCGAGGCGCTGAAGGCGCTCCGGATGGTGGCGCGCGAGGGGATCTGCGGCATGGAGGTCGTGGAGATCGCGCCGCCCTACGACGTGTCCGACATGACCGCCCAGCTCGGCGCCCGGGCGATCATGGACGTGCTCGGCACGCTCGTGGAGGAGGGCCACCTCGGGAGCCGTCCGAGCCGCTCCGAGCGGGACCGCCGCGAGCAGGAGCGCGCCGAGCGCGAGCGCCACGAGGCGCGGCGAGGAGGGCTGACCTTGGCCTGGCTCGGCGGGAGCAGCGCAGTCGCGGTGCTCTCGTTCGACGTCGACGCCGAGTCGCCCATCCTCGCGATGGGCCGCCGCTACGCGGACCACGCGATGGTCATGACGCACCAGGCCTACGGGCCGCTCGTGGGCGTGCCGCGGCTGCTCGACCTGCTGGGCGAGTACGGGCTGCCCGCCACGTTCTTCGTGCCGGGGTTGACCGCCGAGCGCTACCCGTCGACCGTGGAGCAAATCGCCGCGGCGGGGCACGAGATCGGGCATCACTCGTACAGCCACCGGAGCCCGGTCGACCTGTCCGAGTCGGGCGAGCGGGCGGACTTCGAGCGCGCGCTGGCCGCGCTGGAACGGCTCGGCGTCAAGCCGGCGGGGCACCGCGCCGCGCTCTGGGAGGCGAGCTGGCACACGCCGGGGCTCGTGGCCGAGTACGGCCTGCGCTACGACTCGAGCCTGATGGACTCGGATCGCCCGTACCGGCTTCGCACGGCGCACGGGACGATCGCCGAGCTGCCGCCGCACTGGGGCCTCGACGACTGGGAGCAGTACGCCTACCTGCCGCGACCCGACATCGGCAGCGCGATCGAGTCGCCGCTCAAGGTGCTCGAGCTGTGGCGCGCGGAGCTCGACGCGATGCGGCGCCACGGCTGCCTCTTCATGCTCACCTGCCACCCGTTCCTCTCGGGGCGCCCGTCGCGGGTGGAGGCGCTGCGCGGCCTGATCGAGCACGCGCTCGACGCGGGCGACGTGGAGTTCGCCACCGCCGAGGCGGTCGCCCGGCGCGCGCTCGACGACGGCGACCTGCCCGAGCGGGAGCTGCGGCCGGTCGAGGTCGACCCCGAGGTCTATCCCGAGCTGTAGGTGGCGGTGCTCAGCCCGGGCCGCGGGTGGTGGCGCCGTTGGGCTGGAGGACCTGGCCGACCAGCGCGCCCGCCCCGTCGCTCGCCAGGAACGCCACGAGGGCGGCGATCTCCTCGGGCCGGCCGATGCGGCCGATCGGGCTGTCGGCGGCGTAGCGGCGGCGGATCTCCTCCGGGGACACGCCGGCGTCCTCGGCGTCCACGTCGAGCTGCGGGGTGTCCATGATCCCCGGGGCGATCGCGTTGACGAGGATGTTCTCCGGCCCGAGCTCGCGTCCGAGCGTCTTCGTGAGGGAGATCAGGCCGGCCTTCGAGGCGGCGTAGGCGGTGGCGTTGGCCCAGCCGACCACGCCGAACTCGGAGGCGATGATCGCGATGCGCCCGGCGCGTCGTTTGCGCATGGCAGGGAGCACGGCGCGGATCAGGAAGAACGTGCCCGAGAGGTTCACGTCGACGTTCCGCCACCAGTCCTCGGGGTCGTGTTCGACGAAGGGCGCCATGGTCATGTAGGCGTGGTTGGCGACGAGCACGTCGATGGACCCGAGCCGCTCCTCCACCTCCGCGACCATGCGGTTCACGGCGTCCGGGTCGGACACGTCGGCGATGGCCGCGACGCCGCCCGTCTCCTGCACGACCTCGTCGACCTTCTCGGAGGGCGTGCGATCGTTCACGGCCACGCGCGCGCCCTCGGCCGCGAGGCGCAGGGCGATGGCCCGCCCGAGGCCCTGGCCTGCGCCGCTGACCAGGGCGGTCTTGCCCTCGAGGCGCATCAGATCACCGCCCCGGCGTTGGGCGAGATGGTCTGCCCGGCGAAGTAGGTGCCCTCCTCGACCAGGTAGAGCACGGTCTGCGCCACCTCGTCCGGCGTGACGAGCCGGCCCAGCGGGAGCGTGGCGAGGTAGCTCGGCGCCCGCCAGGGCGAGTCGGCGGCCAGCAGAGGCGTGTCGGTCGGCCCGGGCGCGACGCTGTTCACGCGGATGCCGCGCGGGGCCAGCTCGACGCCGAGCGACCTGGTGAAGCCCAGGATGGCGCCCTTGGCGGCGACGTAGTGGGCGTCGTTCCCGCCGCCCGCGAGCGCGAGCTCGGAGGAGATCGTGACGACGGTGCCCGCGCCTTTGGCCAGCATGCCGGGCAGGACCGCCCAGCAGGCGTTGGCGACCCCGCCGAGGTGGATGGCGAGCATCCGCCGCCAGCGCTCGTCGTCGATGTCCGCGACGGGCGCCTGCTCGTAGACGCCGGCGGCGGTGACGAGCAGCGTGGGCGGTCCGAGCTCCTCGGCGACTCGCTCGGCGGCGGCCCTGACGCCTTCGCGGTCGGTCACGTCGGCCTGGAGCGAGAGCTCGGTGGCCGACTCGTCGAGGTCGAGTCCGGCGACGCGCCAGCCGCGCTCGGCCAGCAGCGCCGCGATGGCCGCGCCGATGCCGCTGGCGGCGCCGGTGACGACGGCCGACGCCTGGTGGAGTGCCGTTCATGGCGGGGCGATCCTTCCATACGGCGGCCGCGCGCGATTAAGCTCCGCCGATGCCCGAGGCCAGTGCCGCCACTCCAAACCCTGCGCACTCGGCCGAGCCGAGCGCTTCGGGCTTCGCCTCCATCACCAGCGGCGTGGTCTCGATGCTCGGCGCGCCCCACGTCCCCGTCTCCGACCTCCCCGGGCAGGGAGCGCGCGCGGCGTTCCTCGGCTTCCCGTTCGACGGCGCGAACGCCGCCATCGAGCGACCCGGCTCGGCCAACGGACCGCGCGGCCTGCGGATCGCGTCGAACATGTGCTTCCCGTGGTCGTTCGAGTGGGACGTCGACCTGTTCGAGGCGTACGGGCTGGTCGACTGCGGCGACGCGCCGCTCGCGATCGGCAACGTGACGCGCACGCACGAGCTGGTCCAGGAGCAGCTGGAGGCGATCCTGGCCACGGGCGCGATCCCGATCGCGATCGGGGGCGACCACTCGCTGTGCATCCCGGGCGCGCGGGCGCTGAGCGCTCAGCTGGGGCCGTCGAAGCGGATGGGCTACCTGCAGATCGACGCGCACCTCGACGCCGGGGTGGACATCGGCGGGGAGCTCCAGACGAACTGCAACGGGCTGATCAGGGCGACCGAGCTGCCGAACCTGAGCGTCGAGAACATGGCGGTGATCGGGATCCGCGGGACGATCAACGTGCGCGACTGGTGGGACGCGGTGCGCGAGCGGGACATCCCGGTCTACCCGATGTCGCAGGTGCGACGCGACGGTGTCGAGGAGACGGTGGCGGGCGTGCTGGACCGGGTCTGGGACGGCGTGGACGCCGTGTACGTCACGTTCGACACCGACTCGATCGACTCCGCGTTCGCGCCGGGAACGACCGGCCCCGAGCCGGGCGGGTTCACGAGCCACGAGATCATCCGGATCGGCCAGATGATCGGAGAGCGCGGGCTGACGGCGGTCGACAACGTCGAGCTGTGCCCGGTGTACGACCCGAGCGGGGTGACGGCGCGGCTGGTCTGGGAGGTGCTGTCGCAGATGCTGTACGCGCACGCGAAGCACCACCTCTGATGTCCGCCGCGGAGCGCTCGGAGGAGGACCGGCGCGCGGAGCAGGGCGACTCCAGCGAGGGCCGGCGCGATCCGGGCGAGGACCGCCCGGTGGGCCAGGTCGACGCTCTCGCCGTGCCGCGCTTCGCGGGCGTCCGGACGTTCGCCCGGCTGCCGATGCTCGACCAGGTCGGCCGCGCCGACGTCGCGATCCTGGGCGCCCCGTTCGACGGCGCGACCACCTTCCGGGCCGGCGCCCGCTTCGGCCCGGCGGGGATCCGCGAGGCGTCGCTGCTTCTGCGGCCCTACAACGACGCGCTCGACGTGTCGCCGTTCGCCGAGGTTCAGGTGGCGGACGCGGGCGACGCTCCCGCAAGCCCGATCGGCGTGGAGGCCGGGCACCGGGCGATCGAGGAGTCCGCCCGTGCGGTGATCGAGGCGGGCGGCGTGGTGGTCGGCCTGGGCGGGGACCACTCGGTGAGCCTGCCGCTGCTCCGGGCGGCGGCCGCGAAGCACGGCCGGCTGGCGCTGCTGCAGCTGGACGCGCACACGGACACCTGGGACTCGTACTTCGGCGAGCGGTACACGCACGGGACGATCTTCCGCCGCGCGATCGAGGAGGGGATCATCGACCCGAGCGCGTCGGTCCAGATCGGGCTGCGAGGGTCGCTCTACTCGGCGTCGGACCTCGACGAGAACCGCGAGCTGGGCTTCACGACGCTGCTGGCGCGCGAGCTGGACGGCGTCGGAGTGGCGGGCGCGCTGGAGCTGATCCGAACCAAGCTCGGAGGTCCGCTCTACGTCACCGTGGACATCGACGTGCTGGACCCGGCATTCGCCCCCGGAACCGGAACGCCCGAGGCGGGCGGCCTGACGAGCCGCGAGGCGCTGGCGATCCTGCACGGCCTGGCGGAGCTCGAGCCGGAGATCGCCGGCGCGGACGTGGTGGAGGTCTCCCCGCCGTACGACCCGAGCGGCGTGACCGCCGTGGCGGGGGCGAACATCGCGTACGAGCTGATCGGCCTGGCGGCGCTGCCCGCACGCGGAGACTGACCCGCGCCGACCGGTGCCTGTACGTGACCGCCGGGGAGTGAACCCACGCCCCCCGGGCGCCCGCGTCATGAAACGCCGAGGGGGCGGCTCGCGCCGCCCCCTCTCGTCTCGTGCTACGTGTCGCGTGCGCTACGCGCGACGGCGCACGCCGATGCCGGCGAGCAGCACGGCCGCGCCGAGCAGCGCAATCCCCGCCGGGGCGAACCCCGTGAAGGGGAGCGCGCCACCGGACGTCGCCGGCCACAGCGGCCTGCTCCTCCGGCGATACGGGCACCACGTCGCCGCCGGTCTGGCTGACGCCACGCACGGCTCCGCCGCCACCGGACTCGGTCTGGCCCTGGACGCCGGCGCCGGGCGACGTGGACGGCGTCTCGCCGCCGTTGCGCCCACCGTCGGTGTTCACCTGACCGCCGGTCTCGGTCTGCCCAAGGACGTCGCCGCCCCCGGTCTCGGCCGGTCTGCGTCTGACCCTGGCCACCGCCACCGGTCTGGCTCGCCACCCGTCTGCACCGCCGCCTGTGTCTCGCCACCGCCGGTCTCGTCATCGCCGCCGCTGTCGTTGTCGTCGTCGTCATCGCCGCCGCCGTGACCGTCGTCGTCGCATCGTCGTCGCCTGACCATCGTCGCCGCCATCGCCGCCGCCATCGATCGTCGTCGTCGTCATCGCCGCCGCCATGACCACATCGTCGCCGTCGTCGTCATCGCCGCCGCCATGACCGCCATCGTCGCCGTCGTCGTCATCGCCGCCGCCATGACCACCATCGTCGCCGTCGTCGTCATCGCCGCCGCCATGACCACCATCGTCGCCGTCGTCGTCATCGCCGCCGCCATGACCACCATCGTCGCCGTCGTCGTCATCGCCGCCGCCATGACCACCATCGTCGTCGTCGTCGCCGCCGCCATCGACCATCGTATCGTCGCCATCGCCGCCGCCATGACCATCGTCGTCGTCATCGCCGCCGCCATGACCACGCATCGTCATCGCCGCGGCACGTGGCCCTTGCCCTTGCCGGCCGTCGAGCCCTGCTCGGTCCAGTCCTTGCCCCAGCCTCCGCTTGCTGCCGTGCTCGGACTTGCCGAGCGCGCGGTTGAGGGCGGAGTCGATGACCACCGTGGTCTCGGAGTCGGCGTTCGGGAACCCGCGCACTCGCAGTCGAACCGTTCGCTCGGCATTCGCGGACCCCGCCGTGTCGCCCGCAGAGCCGCTCGTCCAGTCCTGGGGGCCGACGGTTACCGCGCTCGGGCCGTCGTTCGGGGCGGAGCCGGTGCCAGCCGACCCTTGGCCGGCCCCGGACTGAGGCGAAGCCTCAGCGTCAGGCGGCGCCGCCGACGAACCCGCGCCGGCGTCCGCATCGCCGTCGCCCGAAGACGCAGGCGCGGCCTCGGCGTCAGGCGCAAGCGCAGCGCCGCGGGGGGTTCCGGCGCAGGCGCGGCTGCCGCAGCCGCGGGTCGCCGCGGGTGCAGGTGCTGGTGCCGGTGCAGGTGCCGGTGCAGGGCGCAGGTGCCGGCGCGGCGGCAGCCTGAGCTTGGACCTGGCCGCTTGCGTCACCGCCGTTCCCGGCCGACGCCGCAACCTCCTCTCCGGAGTCCGCGTGTGCCACGCCCCCCGTTCCCAACATCGTCAATGCTGACGCCGCCAACACTCGCGCCTTTCGGCGCGAGGGTCGTATCTGCGGCGCTTTCATCCCTGAAGCGCATGTAACTGCCTTCCCTAGATTGCCCGCTGACCGCGTTCGTTTGCAGGCTTTGCTTCCTGACCCCGTACCGGAGTTGTGCGAGACGAAAACGTCGTGTCGCACTACGCGCCGGGTGGCACGTCGCATCCGGCCAAACTGCGTGTCACTTGGCTCGGGCGCGTTCCCGAGCCGATCGAGCCGGGGGCGTCATCTACTCTGCGCAGCGAGCAGAGGAGGTGGGCGTCCGTCGTCGTCGCGGGTGTGCTGCTCGCTCGGCGCCGCGCCGATCGTCCTGGGCGTCGCGGCCGCCAACACGCTCGAGGGTGGCCTGAGCATCGACTCGGAGACCCTGGAGGTGCGGTTCGGCTCCGACAGGACCGTCGGTCAGGTGGCGATCCACCGGACTGAACCCCACGCTGGTGAGCCTTGCGGCGCTGACAGCCGCGCGGCATAGGGGCTGAAGGCGAGGAAACGGGTATGTAGAAGGCGTGAACGCCTTCCACGTGTTGGGCGGGCTGTTCGCAGTCTGGGCCGTCACCCTGACGGCGATCGGGATCAGGCGCGAGGACTTTCCGCGCCCCGGGCTCCAGACCGCTCGCGGTGGGAACGATCTCGGTGCTGCTCGCCGCAGCCGCGATCGGCTCCGGCATCGTCACAAGCGCGCAGGAGGACCACGAAGAGGAGGGCGAAGCCGCCGAAGCCGCCGAGGGCGAAGGATCAGGCGGCGGCGGGCGCACGCTCGCACTGAGCGCCGATCCGGGCGGCGACCTGAGCTTCGACACCGATGCGCTCGAGGCCCGCGCCGGACAGGTCACGATCCATATGGAGAACCCGTCCTCGGTCCCGCACAACGTGTCCATCGAGGGCCGCGGCGTAAACGAAGAGGGCAGGACGGTCGGACAGGGGGGCACATCCACCGTCACGGCCGAGCTGCAGCCGGGCGAATACGACTTCTACTGCTCGGTCGCGGGCCACCGGCAGGGCGGGATGGAGGGCACGCTGACCGTCAGATAGGCGCAAGGAGACGTCCCACGTTCTGCTCGGAGAAGAAGTCCGCCGGGGAGGTCACCGCACCGCCCACCCGCCGACTCGTCCATCGCCTCCTGGTTGCCCACCGGGGATTATCGCCACCCGCGGCCCCGCCCCCGACGACTGCGCGCCTCAGCGGCTGACGTCGTAGAGCAGGTGGGTGACCCGGTCGCCGCGCACGATCGTGGTCGGGTTCTCCAGCCGCAGCGGCTCGGCCAGGCCGCCGGTGGCGAAGAACGGGCGGCCGGACCCGAAGACCACCGGGACCTGGTTGACGACCACCTGGTCGATCAGCCCGAGCCTGAGCGCCTGGCCGCCGATCTGACCGGCGGCCACGTCGACGACCCGGTCGCCGGCGAACTCCTTGGCGGCGGCAATCGCCTTCTCGACGCCGTCGACGAACGTGAACGGTGCGGTGTCGGCGTACTCCCAGTCCGTCGGCGGCCGGTGGGTGACGACGAAGACGTGCTCGCCGGCGGCCGGCTTGCCGTTCCAGCCGTTGGTCATGTCGAACACCCGCCGTCCGATGACATTCGCAGCCATGTCGCCGTACATGTCCAGCATGAAGTCGGCCGACGCCTGGGTGGTCCGGACCTCGCCGTCGGAGCCCGGGAAGCTCCAGGCGACATCGCCGTTGCCCAACCAGTCGAACAGCGGCCCGACGCCGTCGTTGTCGTCGGCCATGAACCCGTCCAGGGATACCACCGCGCCCATGACTGTCTTGCCCATGATCTCGTCCCTTTCGTTTGCGACCGTCCATCACATCCGATTCGACGGGCTCAACCCTCGAACCCGCGAGCCCTGGCAGTCCGAGCTACTCGCGGAGCCCCACGGCTTCGAGGGCCTCCGAGCGGTCGCGGTATGCCTTGAAGCGCACGAGCAACCCGTCTCGAATCGTGAACTCGTGTGCGGCGCGAGCCTCCGTGGCAACACCGCTGACCTGTCCGACCGCGGTCGCCCGAACGAATACAAGTACCCGCTCGTCGTCGACGTCGAAGAAGCGCTCCGGCTCGAAGTGGATCGCTCCGCCCCAGGGTCCTCCCGTTTCGATGAAGCGCCGCACAGCATCAGTGCCCCGAAACACCGGTCGATCGGGGTAAACCGCGGTGAAGTCAAATTCGACGTCAGGCGCAATTCGCTCGGCAAACATGGAGAGCGGTTCGGGCGCCGCGTAGCCGCTGCGCACCAGTTCGACGTTCTCCTGCGACATCGCCGCCCAGTATCTCGCGGGTTGCCATCAGCGCTGGCGTTGCGGTACACGCCGTTCCGGCGGCGAGTGGAGCGTGTCGCCGTCGGGGCTTGCGAGCTGGCGCTCGAGATCCGTGAAGGCGTTGATCAGATCGAGCGCCTCGAACGCTCGGTTGCGCCGGCCGACCGTCGTCTGCTTGAGCACGCCCGCGTCGACGAGGCGGGGGATCGCCTCGTTGACCGCCTGGTCGCTGCGGCCGATAAGTGCCGCCGCACTCTGGACGGTGACCACCGGCGCGCCGGGCAGCGCGTCGAGGAGGATGTCGACCGCCGAGTTGGCCCGAACCTTCCCGAGCGCCTCACGCCAGGCGGCCTGCACCTCGGCCACCCGTTGTTCGTAGCTCTCGGCATCCGCGACCGCGCGTGTCATCGCGGCGGCGAACAGCCCGACCCAGTAGTCGAGTCCGTCGACCGCCTGCTGCGAGGACGCGTCGGAGCGGTAGCGGGTTGCGGTCAGGCCCTTGACGTAGTCCCTGGACCAGGTCGCCAGCACCAGCGACACCGGAGGCACGACGACCGGCGCGAGACCGCGCCGGCGGAGGATCACGTGGATCAGTGCGCGACCCGTGCGCCCGTTGCCGTCGATGAACGGATGGATGGTCTCGAACTGCGCGTGCGCGATGGCCGCCTGAGCTACCGCCGGCAGCTCATCGCCATTGCAGAACTCGCACAGGTCATCGAGCAGATCGGGCACGCGGTCCGACGGCGGTGGGACGAACGTCGCAGAGCACGGGTTGTACGAGCTGCCGCCGATCCAGTTCTGCTCCTCGCGGAGACTGCCGGCGTGCTGCTCGAGGCTCGTCCCTGCCAGCAGCCGTTCGTGGATCTCGAGCAGATGGTCGACAGTGATCTGGTCGACGTCGGCCAGGCTGTCGACCGCCCACCGCATCGCCTCGATGTTGTTGAGCACCTCGGTCGCCGTGACGTCCGATGCGTCCTCCCCGAGCCCGGCGGCGACCTGCGCCTTGAGCAGCCGGCGGGCGCCTACCTCCAAGCCCTCGATCCTCGACGACGCGACCGCCTCAGCGCGAAGCAGCAGCCGGGCGACCGCCTCCGAGTCGACCAGGCTGCGCCTCCCGGTTGAGACGCTCGACCGCGCGCTCGGCGTCGGCCACGTCGGCGGCAGTCGGGCCGCTCAAGGAGATCTGCCGGCCGACGAGACGGTCCGGCACGTAGGCCTCGTACTCGCAGCCGCGCTTATCGCGGCGCGGCAGGCCAGAGTCCGCGCTCGGGAGCCACCTAAGCTTGACTAGCTCCGCCACGTAGTCAAGGTTATCAACTAACCTTGACTATGCCCGCCCGTCTCAATCCCCGCTTGCTTGACGAACGGCTTCGCGCGTCGCTCCACAGCGCCACGGCCGCGCGACGGTTACCCGATCACCTTTCTGATCCGGTCGTCGACCGCCCAGCGGATGGGTGTAAGCGTGCCGATCATCGTCTCGACGGTGTGGCCGGGACTGCGGCCAAGTCGGCGTCGTCGATCGTGACGCCCCGCTGGACCATCGCCGCGCCCTCCGCCGCGAGCAGGAGGGACCAACATGCGACGACGACGTCGAGGCGAGTGGGCTACCGAGCCTCGCGGTCCGAGCCAGTGGCCGCTCGCCATGACGCAGCGCCTCGTCGTAGTGCGCCTCGACGTGGTCTGTGACCTACCACGGCCGGCGCAGCTCCGAAGCGAATCTCGACTTGGTGTCACGCCACGCTCCGACAGCCGCATCATGCGCGTCCGTTTCTGGATCCGGCGCTCGGACCGGGCCCGCTTGCAGGCGTCTGCGGGCGATCCGCCGGGCCGGGCTGCCCGACCTGCCGCGCGGCGCAGTGTCTTCGGCGCGGCGCTGGAGCAGTGGGACGCGCTTCACGCTGCGTCAGCGGCCGTCGCTCCGGCCGCGTCGCCCGTTCTTCTCTTCTACGCGCTATCACAGGCCGGCCGCGCGCTGAACGCGGCGTGCATCGACGGTCAGCCGTGGCGACCCACCGGGCACGGGCTCCATGTTGATACGCCGAATGACGAGAAGGCGCCCCTTGGAGAGACCCTTCTCGTTCCTGACGACAAGCGGGACTCGTCATTTCGGCTCCTCTGCAAGACCATCGGCTCGCCGACGCTCACCGCGGCCACCCGGCTGGGTGCCCTGTGGGCGGCCAATCCGCACGCCGAGCATGCCCTCGGGCTCGGGGCCGAAGACTGCGCCGAGCGTCCCGTTGAACCGGATCGATGGTGAGGGCGGTGCGCCGCCAACCCGCGCGATGGTCAATGCCGAGCTGGTCCCCGGCCTCTCGCGGGATCCACGAGAGGCCGAAACCTCAAATCATGAAGTGGCTAGCGCCCTACCCGAGCGCTCGGGGACCCGTGCTGGTGTTGAACTCCCCCCATCAGCACAGAGGAGCAGAGGTGAGCGTCATGTGGCTTCGAGAGGATGGCGACGCGCGCCTGATCGCGGACATCGCGCCCCCGCTCAGCGGGCCTGACAGCGGCGCCTACCTACGTCCGGCGCTCAATGACCAAAAGGACACACTCGCGCCGTTGGCCATTTGGTTCGCGACGTTGTTTGCGCTGTCAATGGTCGCGCGCTACCACCCAGTGGGAAGACGTGTTGCGGCAGCCGGTCTCAGAGGTGAAAAAGGCGATCAGTACAGACTCCCCATTCGCTCGTGACCTGCGGCAAAACTCTCCATTCGCGCAGGGATGCTCACCGAAGCCGAGCGCCGCAAGATCGCCGACGAGATCCCCTAGATGGACCGGGAGGACCTCTTCCATGTCGTTGCCGTGGCCGCGCAGCTCACGAAGGAAGAGGATTTCGTCGTGATCGGCAGCCAGGCGATCGTCGGGGTGTACCCCAGCGCACCGGACGAGATGCTGCGATCAATCGAAGCCGACATCTATCCCAGGAACAACCCAGCCAAGGCCGCTCTATTCGAGCGCGACTCGGCGAAGGCACCCAGCTCCACGCGACCCACGGCTACTACGCGCACTCGGTTGGGCCCGAAACCGCCAAGGCTCCTGCTGATGGGAGGACCGACTCATCAAGGTCGTCGTACCGCCTCGCCCGGCCTCCAAGACACAAGCCATCGCCTGGTGCATCGAAGCCCACGATCTCGTTCTCGCGTAAGCTCGCCCGCGGAGACCAGCGAGACTGGGACTTCGCGCGAAGCGCAATCTAAGGCCAACCTGGTCCACTCCGACAGGCTTTCCTCGAACTAATCGCCACCATGCCCGTCTCCCGAAGCCCAGACTCGGAGCCGTCCACTCGAGCGCCGTCTGGCGTTCCGAGTTCCGACCCACGAGTCGTTCAGGCAGCGCTGTCCGCCCTGCGGAGTCCTCTGCGCGGTCAGCGATCTGATGCTGCCCAAGATCTGCGGAAGCGCCTCCAGGTCGCTTGGCGCGAGCTCAGATGGCTCCCGTGTATCGGCGTCCCGCACGACGCTGGGATTCGGCAATTGCCTCTCCACCACGTACCGCTTCTGTGTGGGCATCGGGCGATCAGAGACGACCGAGATGGTGGTCCCCGTTCGAAGTACGTCCTTACGGATCCCGACATGGTCTTCTCGGGCGCGCGGACTGCTGGGTTCAAGCTCGAATGCGCACCTCAGGCTCTCGATCACCGTTGACTTTCCAGAACCTGGGGCGCCGACCAGCACGTTCAGCCCGTCTGTCAGTGGCACCGTCTGGCCATGAAGGAACCCGCCTTCCCAGTGGATTCCGACCAGTCGGGCCCGTTTGGGCGGGGGCTCGTCGCTATCCAGTCAAACCCGAGACCCGGGGTCGAGGAGCGCATGTCGGAGCTCCAGCTGGCTGCGATCGGCCAATCGAAGACAGCACGATGCTCCAGGCGAGGCCGCCGTCTCTGGAGACGAGATGTCGTGCGCGTTTAGAACCGCTGGTGCGGTGTCCCGCGATACCCTGTCCCGCCGCAGGATTGACGATGAGAACTGCTGGAAACCTCCGCGAGCTGCCTGGAATAGCGACAGCGCGCAGCGCATCGGACTTCCATGGCGAGCCGACTGGCCGGATACGTGCTTGAGAAGACCGTTGTCGGGGTCACATGGGCTGCAATACAGCAGCTCCCACGTCATCACGGGCACACCGACGGCGGACCCACCTTGCGGTGAAGGTCGAGCCCAGATCCTGAATGCAGTTCGAGTCTCCTGGTGCGTGGAGTGACCACGACACCGTATGGATTGACCTGCAGCGCATCGACCCATGCGCTCTCCAAGTGACGTCGCAGAGCACGTGAGTGTCTCTGGGGCCGCCTGATAAGAAGCGCCCATCTGGGCTGCTCGGCCCTCCGACACGCCCACGATGCGACCAATAGCGACCACGACCCCGCCAGGAAACGCGCGAAACGCCAGCACGCCTCGCCGGCCCTCGGCCCCAAAACCCACTCGTCTGCAGGCAAAACCCTGCGAATCCCTGCAACCCGCGAAGCGGACGACGGGCCTCGAACCCGCGACCTTTGGCTTGGGAAGCCAACGCTCTACCAACTGAGCTACGTCCGCGAAGCATCGCGATTCTAGCGCCGGACCGGGGCCGCGGCGGGCCGCGCCGGCGCTGTCAGCGGCGCAGGCGGGCTCGCCTTGCCGGGCCGGTTCGGCCGGCCGCGTCGAGGCCTCGCACGGTGGCCGTCACCCGGTCGCGGCGGGCCACTCCGCCCACCCTGATGGTGCGCGGGCGGCGCGGCAGGAAGAGCAGCGTCCGGCCGTCCGAGATCCGCACCCGGACCTCGTGGCGGACCGCTCGGCGCGACCGGCTGAAGCGCACGATCGCGACCCCCCGCCGGCGGCGGATCCGCAAGCGCGCGGGGCGGCCAGGGCGCCTGCTGCCCGCTCGGAAGCGGTCGACGACGCGCTGGTCCTCGGGCAGCCCGCCTCGCTCGATCAGCGCGATGATGCGCCGCCGGGGCCGGTTCGTCGCGGCCGGGCGGAAGCGCTCCGAGCCGCGGCCGCCTCGGGTGACCGCGATTCGGCGCACGCCCGCGGCGCTGCGCTCGTAGAAGCTCACGCGCAGTCCGCGCCTGCGGGGGACCCTCCAGCGCAGGCGGCGCGTGGCGCCCCGGCCGGTCACCCTGGCGCGCACTCGCACCGGGCCGAGCGCCTCCGCGCGGCGGTAGCTCAGCACCGGCGCCGAGCCGAGGTCCGGCGTGAGCGTCCACCGCCCGCGGCGGGGTCGCGCGACGGCGAGGTAGGTGGTGGCGTCGGCCTCGTTGCGGAACGCGAGCCGCCCGCCCTCGAGCGTGGCTCCGGTCGCCGGCGCTGTGAGCACGACGCCGCCCGGTCCGCGCAGCGTCACGGCCGGCGGCGCGCCCGCGCCCACAGCGGACAGCGTGAGCTGCCGTGTCCCGCGCCGGACCCGGAACGTCCTGGGACCGAGCTGGCTCGCCCGTGCGGGCCCCGCCACCCGCCAGTCTCCGATCCCGCACGACGGGGCCATGATCGTCGGCTGCGGGAAGTTCTCCCACCGCACCCCAAAGCCGGCCCTGAGCCCGAACGGGCCCTTTCCGCACGCGGCCGCGCCGACGCTCGACACGACCCCCTCGCCCCCCAGACCCGTGCCCTTGAAGCCCACCGTCCCGCTGCCCTCCGCGCTGAACGCGCGCAGGCCGTCCACGAACCCGGCCAGGTCGCCCTGGAAGCCCACGCCCCCGAGCGTCAGGTCGAGGTTGCCGCGCATCGTGACCTGCCCGTTCGTCCGGTAGGCGAGCTCGCCGCCGGCGAGCTTCACCTTCACCAGCGTGATGTCCCCGTTCAGCCTGAACAGCGCGGGCGCCCCGTCCTGGTAGGTGAAGGTCCCGTCCACGCTCGCCGCGGTCACGCCGAGCACGCGCGGGCCGGCGCTCAGCGCCATCCCCCCGCTGAACCCGAACTCGGGCTCGAGCACGAGCCCGGCGCTGACCCGCGTGATGAGGATGCCGGGGAAGACCGGGAAGCTGCCTGTGAGCTCTCCCCGGCCCTCCACGAAGCCGCCGTTCACGAAGGCGGCGAAGCCGCTGAGCGAGGCGAGCTTCGGCCCCGGCAGCTCGATCGTCGCCCCACCCTCCCAGCGGTCGCCCTCGGGGGTGCGGGTGTAGCCGAGCGACACGTCGCGCATCGGGATCGGGCCCACCCGCGCCTGCCCCACCTTCAGGTTGAGGGCGTCGAGGCGCAGCCCCTCCGTGGTCGTGGCCGTCAGAGTCGCTCCGCCGCTGACGCCGCCGAGCGCCTCGATCGACACGTTGGCCGCGATCTCCGCGCCGTTCCCTCGCAGAGTGACCTTCGCCTCGCCGGTCACGGGGAACCCCTTCAGCGAGCTGCCCTTCGGCACTCGCAGCGTGAACGACACCCCGAGGTTGCGGTTGAAGCTGCCCTCGTAGAGCACCACCGGCCCGACCTGCAGCTGCACCGTCCCGCTCGCGCGCAGCTCGAGCGACTCGGGATCGAAGACGACCTCCGCGTCGCCCTTGGCGGGCACGAGGTCGATGCCGTTGATCCGCACCTGGCCGGTCGCCTGGTAGGTCCCGTCCTCCTGGCGGCGGAAGCACGACGCCCGCAGCTCGAGGGGACCGGCCTGGACCGTGCCCTCGCAGCCCGGCTCGCCGCTCGGAGGCGGCGGGCCGGAGCCGCCGTCGGGCGGCGGGTCGGGCACGTCCTCGTCAGGCGGCTTGCGGCGCGTGTACTCGAAGCCGAGTGCCGGTCCAGCGCACGAAGCGGACCTTGGTCGGACCCGCGGGGCAGCAGTTGGGCTCGCTGCGCCAGCAACGTCTTCTGGCGCTCGACCACGTAGTTGCGCCGCACGACGAGATCGAGGTAGCTGACCTCCGGCTGGAGGAACGCGACCCTGGGCTCCGAGCGGCCCCTCGGCACCTCGAGGATCGTCCAGGGCGTGGGCGAGCTGGCCGTGCTGCCGCCGAACTGGGCGATCAGCTCACGGCGGTTGTCGCCGTTGAGGTCGCTGCACTCGACGAAGTACGGCTTGAAGTAGAAGCGCGCCAGGCGGGTGCCGAGGTCGGGCACGTAGCCCTCGGGGAGCGCTGCCTTGACCCGCGCCGGCGCGTCGGTGGAGACGATCGCGCTCCGGGCCGCCCGCTTCCCGCAGTTCCCGAACGCCTCGGGCGTGACATCCGCCCAGGCCTGCCCCGCGACGAGCGTCGCCATGGAGGCGGCGGCAACGAGGACGGCCAGACACCTCCTAACCCACATCGCGGGCCAGTGTACGGCCGCGCGCAAGGCCGTCACCCGCATGGAGGACGGCGGGGCTGCAGGGTGCATCTAGTCTTCGCCATCCCTCATGCGGAGGCTTCTTGCACCCGTTCCGCTCGCGGTCATCGGCGTCGTCGTCGCCATCGTCGCGCTGCTCGCCTACGGGCTCGCCAGCAACGAGCCCGACCGGGGCATCGAGGAGGCTCTCGCCCAGGGCGAGCGCGAACCCGCGCCCGACCTCGAGCTTCCGCGCCTGTCCGGCGACGGCCAGGGGTCGCTCGCGGACTACCGCGGTCAGGTCGTCGTCCTCAACTTCTGGGCCTCCTGGTGCGAGCCCTGCCGCGACGAGTCGCCCCTCCTCCAGCGCTGGCACGAGCGTCTCGAGAAGCAGGACGCCACCGTGCTCGGCGTCGACGCCTTCGACGAGATCGGCCGCGCCCGCGCCTTCGTCGACCGCTACGGCCTCACCTACCCCATGCTCCGCGACGGCGCCGGCGACACCCGCGAGCGCTTCGGCATCCTCGGCTTCCCCGAGACCTTCGTGATCGACCGCGAGGGCCGCATCGCCGCCTTCGCCCGCGGGCCCGTGGGCGAGGAGTTCATGCGCCAGCGCGTCGTCCCGCTCCTCCGGGAACCGGCGTGATGCGGGCGGCGGTGCTCGCCACGGCCGCCGCGCTGGCCCTGCTGCTCGCGCCCGCAGCCTCCCTCGCCCAGGACTGCCCCAAGACCACCCTCGGCGACATCGAGGACGAGGTCATGTGCCCCATCTGCGGCACCCCGCTCGGCCTCGCCAGCGAGGCGCCCCAGGCCCAGCAGCAGCGCGCCTTCATCGAGGACCAGATCGCCGACTGCCGCTCCAAGGAGGAGATCAAGACCGCCCTCGTCGCGCAGTTCGGCGAGGGCGTGCTCGCCCTGCCGGGAGACGAGAGCGGCGACGACGAGCTCAGCGACGTGCTCGTGTACGCGGTCCCCGCGCGTGGCGATACTGCTCGCGCTCGGCGGGATCGCGTTCGCCGTCGTGCGGTGGCGCGGCGGGCCGAAGGGCCCGAGGTCGGGCGCCCCCGCGCCGGGAGGGTCCGACAAGTCCCGGCTGGACGCCGACCTGGAGCGCTACGACCTGTGACCACACCGGCCCGCCGACACCTGAGCGCCTCACGCCGATGATCGCCGCCACCGACGTCGACGCCACCGTCTTCGCGGCCTTCGCCGTCGGCTTCATCTCCTTCATCTCCCCCTGCGTCCTGCCGCTCGTGCCCGGCTACCTCTCCACGATCTCCGGCGTCTCCTTCGCCGACCTCCAGGAGGGCCGCGGCAGGGCCAAGGTGCTCGGCCCCGCGCTCCTCTTCTGCCTCGCCTTCACCGCGATGTTCATCGCCCTCGGCATGACCGCCACCGGGCTCGGCCAGACGCTCAACGACAACCGCGCGCTCCTGCGCGAGATCGCCGGCGTCGTCATCGCGCTCATGGGCGTGCTGTTCATCTCCACGCTCTTCATCCCGCTGCTGAACAGGGAGTGGCGCCCCGAGCAGCTCATGCGACGCGCCCACACCGGCGGCCCCATCGTGGCCGGCCTCGCCTTCGCCGTCGCCTGGCTGCCCTGCACCGGCCCCACGCTCGGCGCGATCCTCACCGCCGCCTCGACCGAGGACACGGTCGGCAAGGGCGGCGTGCTGCTCGCCTTCTACGCCCTCGGCCTGGCGGTCCCGTTCATCCTCAGCGCGCTCGCCTTCTCCACCTTCTCCGGCCTGTTCCGCTTCTTCCGGAACCACTTCCAGGTCATCACCGTCGTCTCCGGCGTCGTGCTGGTGGTGATGGGCGTGCTGCTCTACACGAACGAGCTGACCCAGCTGAACAACGAGGCGCTGCAGGTCATGGACGACCTGGGCATCAACTTCTTCAACGAGATCTGACCCGCCGCAGGAACGGCACGACGGTCTTCAGGAAGCGGTTGCGCGCCGGCGCCGCCAAGGTCGGGTCGAGGTGGCTGGCGCGCTCGTCGTCGATCACGACCGGCCGCGTGATCCGCGAGAACCGCGCCAGGCGCCGCGCGCCCCGCGCCACCCGGCCGTCCGACAGGTCGGTGCCGTACGCGTACAGCGGCAGGTCGATGTCGCGCCCGTGCCGCAGCCGCAGCCCCAGGAACCGCGCGGCCGGGTTCATCCGCAGGTCGCTCGCGGCGTCGATGTCGAGCAGCAGGCGACGCGGGTAGTACCACTCGGTCGCGTTCGGCCGGTTGCCGGAGAAGGCGCGGGCGAATCGGCGGAGCGGCGTGAGCTCGCCGTCCTGCCATCCGCGCGGGTCCCCGGAATCGGCGAGCCGGCCGGCCCGGACGTGGATGAGCCCGAGGTCGCGCGGCGACGTCGACTCGTCGAACGCGTAGCCGAACTGCGCCTCGTTCGTCACCGGGAACGGCGGCTTGAACACCTCCGGCAGCAGCGGGTAGCTCTGCAGCGCCGCGGGCGCGTCGGGGCGCTCGTACGCGAGCAGGGCACCCACCTGGGCGAAGATCCCGGCGACCTCCGGGATGCCGACCCCGAGCAGGTCCAGGAACACGTTGCCGCCCCGGATGTCGGCCAGCTCGCGCCGGGCGCGGGCCAGACCGGCCTCGTTGAACGTCCCGAGCAGCCCGCCGTCGATCAGCACCAGGCCGGCGAGGTCGCGCCAGCCGGCCCGGCCGCGGAAGTCCCAGGCGGCGTACGCCACCGCCATCGAAGCTCCGGCCGAGTGGCCGCCGAGCACGACCTCCCGGCCGCCCCTCGCGGCCCGCCGCACCACGCGCCGCAGGTCGGCGAGCTGGACCCGCAGGCCCCACTCGGCCGCGAACCGGGCATCCGACCCCAGCACGCGCCGGTACTTGAAGCCGAGGTAGTGGTCGAGCGCGGCGTCGGGATCGCGCCGCTCGAACACCGCGGTGTCCTCGAAGGCCTGCTGGCGGCGATCGACGATCCACACCTGCGTCCGCGGAACGCGCGCCACGATGTCGCGCGCCACCGGGGTGATGCTGCCGGCGCCGCCGTTCGTGCCGGGCATGAGCACGACCACGCGGTCGTGGGAGCGCGGCCCGAGCTGCTGCAGCCAGATCCGGTCGTACTTCGCCGGCCCCGCCGCCGGCCCGACCTTCATCGGCGCGTAGCGATCCACCGCGCCGGCCGGCCCGCACAGGGCGAGCGAAGCGAGCATCGAGAGGACGAGCACCCGGGCCAGGCGAATCAC
>CAVZVD010000017.1:0-17094 GCA_963778615.1 uncultured Thermoleophilaceae bacterium | reverse complement strand
CCCACGCCGTTTGGTTCTCTCGCGCGGGGAGAGGCGATCTACGCGCCCGCCGGGCCGGCCTCCTCGGGCAGGCCCGACACCAGCTCCCCGTCGAAGTACGTCGCCATCACCCTGGCCGAGCGCAGGTCCTCGAGCGGGCATTCAAGCGGGTTCACGTCGACCATCAGGAGGTTCGCTCGCTTCCCCGTCTCGAGGCTTCCCTCCTCGTCCGCCGTTCCTGAGGCGATTGCCGCGTTGATCGTCAGCATCCGCAGCGCGCTCAGCCGGTCCACGCCCTCGCGTGCCTGCACCGCCGCGCCCGTTCGGGACTCTCGTGCGATCGCCGACCACATGATCTCGAACGGCGACAGCACTCCGCACGGATAGTCCGAGCTCGCCGCCACCATCACGCCGTCCTCCTGGAAGCTCTGGAGTGGGACCAGCCGGAGGTTGTCGGGATCGTCGTCCAGCGGCAGGTCGAACTCGCTCCCCCACTCGTCGCCCCAGTTGTGCGCCACGTACGGCTGGCTCACGACGGTGACCCCCAGCTCCGCCATCCGCTTGCTCTGCCGCGCCTCCGCCACGAACGCGTGCTCGATCCGCAGGCCCAGGTCCTTGTGCCCGTGGCGCCGGCGCACCAGCTCGAACGCGTCCAGCGCGTGGTCGATCGCGCAGTTCCCCAGGCAGTGGATCGCGATGTTCAGGTCCGCCTCCGCCGCGTCCAGCGCCAGCGCCTCCACCTCCGCGGCTGAGTAGTAGTTCGTCCCGGTGTGCTCCACGCAGCAGTCCCCGTGGCGCCGGTCGATCGCGCCGGGCCCCGGGTGGGCGGCGTCCATGAAGATCTTCAGCGTCCCGGACCGCAGCAGCCGGTGGTGCTCCACGTGCAGGTCCGGCGCGTCCCGCAGGTCGAGCCGCGGCGGCGCGAAGAAGCTCTCGCCTCCGTGCAGCTGGTACACGGTCACCAGCAGCTTGCCCGCCTCGGCCGCCGACCTGTAGAGGTCGATCGCCTTCGGCAGCACCAGCGCGTCGCCCACCCCCGTGATCCCCAGCGCGAGGTGCCGGCGCGAGCTCGCCTCGATCAGGTCGAGTGCCGCCGCCGGATCGCGGTCGATGTACTCGCTCCACGACGTCATCTGCGGCAGGTCGAGCGCCGCCTCGATCAGCGTGCCGGTCGCCGCGCCGCCCGAGTCGCGCTCGATCGCGCCCCCGCGCGGATCCGGCGTGTGACCGTCGATGCGACAGGCCTCCAGCGCGCGCGTGTTCACGTAGCCCGCGTGGTAGGTCGAGTCGATCAGCAGGAACGGGTTGTCCGGCGCCGCCTCGTCGAGCTCCCGCCGCGTCGGGTTGCGCCGCTCGGCGACCCGCCACGCGTGATACCCCCAGCCGCGCACCCACGCGCCGGGCGGCTGATCGGCGCAGGCCCGGGCGATCGCCTCGAGCACCGATTCGAGCGTGTCGAGCGGGGGCGTGTTGCAGTCGACCATGGCCGGCTCGAAGGCGCCGAAGCTGAAGTGGTTGTGCGCGTCGATGAAGCTCGGGATCACGCAGCGGCCCGCCAGGTCGATCGACTGCGCCGCCTCGCCCACCTCGGCCCGCACCCGCTCGCCGGGTCCCACCGCGAGGATCCTCCCGTCGCGCACCGCGATCGCGTCGTGCGCCCGCCCGTCCACGGCGATCACCGGTCCGCCGTGCAGGAGGAGCTCGTTCACGGGTGGCATGCCTGCGGCGGCGGAACGTCCAGCGCCGGGTTGCCGTCGAAGAACCCGAGCGGCTTGAGGTGGAACCCGAGCCGGATCACCGGCGTGATCGGCCAGTCCTCGGGACGCGGCACGTGATGGGAGCCGAACGTGTACCAGACCACGACGTCCGTGTCCTCGATCGAGCGGTCCTGCGCGGCGTAGGCCGGCAGCCCCGCCCCGCCCGGGTGCTGGTACGGGTAGTCCCCCGAGGCGTATCGCTCGCCGGGGTCGAAGCGCGTCACCCAGAGGTGCCTGTCGATGAAGCCCGCGCGGGCGAGCGCCGGCGCGCCCGGGTCGAAGAAGTGCCGCACGTTCTCGCCCGGCACGAGCTTGTAGGCCACGGGCTCGCCGCGCGCGTTGAGCACTCCGGGGTTGACGATCTTCCAGTAGCGGGCGCTGAGCGGGTCGACCATGCGCTGCGCCTCGGACTCCCGGCGCAGCGGCGTCGTCCCCGTGTCCCACGCGTTGCCGAGCGGGTTCCCGCCGCCGGGCGGCAGCGCCCGGCTCTCGACCTCGTGGACGGTGTTCCGGTCACCGTCCACGCTCATGTCGAGCCGGACGTTGAAGAAGTGCTGGTGGTGCGGCGCGTACAGGCCAGGCGCGCACAGCGTGCCGAAGCGCGGCCGCTGCCCCTCCGCGATCCCGCCCATCGACATGATCCCGGTGAGCTTGACCTCGCACTCGATCGTGCCGTCCTGGTGGAAGTACCAGAACAGGCCGTAGTCGTAGTTGCCCAGCGTCATGAACGACGAGACCGCGAGGCGCCGGGAGCGCCTGACCTCCGTCTCCCCGGACCGCTCGTCGTAGTGCTTCCAGAGGATCCCCTCGTCCTCCTCGTGCAGGCAGACCGCGTTGCGCAGCACGCGCGGGTTGCCGGCGTCGTCGTTCACCACGGCGTCGAAGTAGTGGATCTCGCCCAGGCAGTCGCAGCCGAGCTCGAGGCTGTTGGCGTTCACGCCGAGCCCGTTCTCGCCCGAGTCGAACACCGCCTTCTGGCTGTGCGTCACGGCCGGGTCGCCGTAGGGCACGAACAGCTCGGAGAGCGACGCCCGGTAGAGGACCGGGCGCACCCTGCCGCCGTCCTCGTAGCCGACCGTGTGCAGCAGCAGCCCCTCGCGCGGGGCGAAGCCGACGCGGAAGCTCCACTTCTGCCAGCGCACCTCGTGCCCGCTCACCGAGAAGCCGGGGCCGTCCGGCTGCGTGATCTCGAGCGGGCGGAGGTCGCGCCGCGGTTGCGCGAACCGCGGCACGTTGTCCGGCTCGGCCATCCCGTCGACCGAGTAATTGCCCGCCGCGGAAGTGATCGGCACCGCGCCGTGGTCCTCGACCCGCAGGACCTCCCGGGTGTCGAGGTCGAACCACGCGACGAGCCCCTCAACCGGGCGCGCGTACGGGTTGTCGCGCGGACCGGTGGCGACGAAGGTGAGCGGCCGGCTGAGCCGCCGTCCGCGCAGGTCCTCGGGCACCGTGGCGGCGACCGGCCACGGCTCCACGAGCACGTGCTCGAGGTCGGTCAGCCCGCGCCTCGCCATCGCCTCCCTGAAGTCGGGGTGCTCCTTCACGCGCCCGTTGACCGAATCGATGTCGTCGGCCGTGTGCGGGGTCAGCATCCCCGGGCCGCTCCTCCCAGCTCACCAGCTCGCCGGCGGTGAGCGACACGACCGCCTCGTAGGTCCGGCGCTCGGACAGCTCGCGGACGACGACGTGAGCCCGGCGCTCGACCGGGTCGCCCGGAGCGTGCGCGGCGACCGTGGCCTTCGCCGGCTCCGCGAGCGACACGTACACGTACCTCGCGCTCTCGCCCAGCCCGGCGCCGGCGCGGGCGATCCGTACAGCGCCGGCGACCTCGTCCGCGCTGAGCGGGTCGAGCGGGTGCGCCGTCACACGCTCTGTCCCGAGGGCCGGATCACGATCTCGCTGATGTCGACGTTCACTGGCTGGTCGAGCGCGTACATCACCGCCCCGACCACGTTCTCGGCACTCAGCGCCAGCTCGGAGTCGCGCAGCGGATCGAAGAACGGCGTCTCCACCATCCCGGGGTTGATCAGCGTCACGCGGATCCCGTGGTTCCCGTGGGTGCGCCGCAGCTCGGCCCGGAGCGCCTCGGCCATCGCCGTGACCGCCCACTTCGTGACCGAGTACATCGACCCGGGCAGGGCGACCCGCCCCGCCACCGAGCCGGTCAGCAGCACGTGGCCGTCGCCGCGCTCGAGCAGGTGCGGCAGCGCCGCGCGGATCGTCAGCCCGGCGCCCAGCACGTTGGTCGTCAGCATCGCGCGCCAGGTCTCCGGGTCGTCGTCGAGGAAGCTGTAGGAGGCGCCGAACCCGGCGTTCGCGAACACCGCGTCGACACGGCCGAACGCATCGATGGCCCACCTCACGAGCCGCTCGTTGTCCTCCCAGCGCCCGACGTCGCAGCCGACCGCGAGCGCCGTGCCGTCGCCGCCGAGCGACTCCGGCCAGCACCTCAAGCTCGTCGAGCCGGCGGGCGGCCAGCACGACCCGGTAGCCGGCGGCCGCCGCCGCGCGCGCCGTGGCGGCGCCGATGCCGCTCGACGCGCCCGTGATCACCAGCACGCGCCCGTCGGTCATCGGTCCCCGTTCAGCACCAGGTCCGGCGGGGCGCCGAGCGCGAGGGAGATCTCCCTGGCGGTCTCCACGACCGACGGCGCGGTGAGCAGCGCCACCTCGTTCGAGAACTGGGAGCTGTGCGCGGAGACGCTTACGCCGGCGAACGCCTCGCCGCGCGCGTCGAGCACGGGCGCGCCCACGCAGCGGATCTCGTGCTCGTTCTCCTCGTCGTCGATCGCGAAGCCGCGCCTGCGCACCTCCGCGAGCTCCAGCTCGAGCGCCTCGGGCTTGGTGATCGTGTTGGCCGTCCGCCGCTGGAGCTCCGGCCCGCGCAGCAGCTCGGCGCGCCGCTCGGGTGTGAGGAACGCAAGGATCGCCTTCCCGATCGCCGTGCAGTGCAGCGGCATGTGCTGGCCGATCTCCGACGCCATCCGGTAGGCCCGGCGGCCGTCGATCTTCTCCACGTACACCGCGTCGCTCCCCGCCAGCACGGCGAAGTGGATCGTCTCCGGGGTGAGCTGCCGCAGGCGCTCCAGCGGCGGTCGCGCGGCGCGCGCCGGCTCGAGCCGGGACAGCATGCTGCCGGCGAGCGCGAGCGCCGCCCGCCCGATGCTGTAGGCGCGCGTGGAGTCCTGCTCCACGTACCCGCGCGTCATCAGCGTCTGCAGGAGCCGGTGCGCGGTGGGGCGCGCGAGCCCTGACCGCTCGGTGATCTCCTTGAGCGACAGGGTCGAGCCCTCCTTGGCGAGGATCTCGAGGATGTCCAGTGTGCGCTTGACCGCGCTCATGACAGCCCGTCCAGGCCTTCCTTCACCGCGGCGGCGAGCACCGCCACGTGCTCCTCGGTCGCGACGAGGGGCGGGGACACGGCGATGGAGTCGAGCAGGGGGCGGAGGAGCACGCCGGCCTCGCGGATGAGCAGCTGGAGCCGGACCACCGCGCCGGGGTCCCGCGCGAGCAGGTCCGGCGCGAGCTGCACTGCCGCCATGAATCCCGTGCCGGCGCGCACCTGCTTCACGAGCGGGTGGCCGGCGAAGGGCCGGAGCGCGTCGGCGAGCACGGATTCGAGCGCCGCGGCGCGCTCGAGCAGCCCCTCGCGCTCGATGATGTCGATGTTCGCGAGCGCGGCCGCGCAGCAGAGCGGGTGGCCCGCCCAGGTCGAGCCGTGGCGGAACGCCTGGGGCGGCTGCCCCTTCTCCCAGAACGGCTCCGCGATCCGCTCCGAGGCGATCACGCCGCCGAGCGGCAGGTAGCCGCTGGTCACGCCCTTGGCGAACACGATCATGTCCGGCACCAGGTTCCACCGCTCGATGCCGAACCAGGACCCGAGCCGGCCGAATCCGCAGATGACCTCGTCGGCGACCAGCAGGATGCCCCGGTCGCGGCACAGCTCCGCCACGGACTCGAGGTAGCCCGGGACCGGCGGCCAGACCCCTCCGGACCCCATGACGGGCTCGACGAAGAAGGCGGCCACGCGCTCCTGCCCGACCCGCTCGATCTCCGCCTCGAGGGCCTCGGCGGAGTGCGGGTCCACGAGCGACACCTCACCCACGAGCGGCCCGAAGCCGGCCTGGTTCGCGGGTATCCCCCCGATCGTGCTGCCGAAGCCGTGCGCGCCGTGGAAGCCGTTGTGCCGGCCGATCAGGTGGACGCGCTCCGGGCTCCCGGTGCGGGTCCAGTAGAGCCGGGCGAGCTTCGCGGCCGACTCGATCGCGTCGCCGCCGCCGGTGGCCAGGAACACGCGTGCGTTCTCCATCGGCGCGATCGACGCCACCCGCGCGGCGAGCCGGCGCGCCGGCTCGTTCGTGTAGTCGCCGAAGATCGAGTAGGCCGACAGCTTCTCGGCCTGGGCCTGGATCGCCGCCGTGATCTCCTCACGCCCGTGGCCGGCGTTGACGTACCAGAGGCTCGCGCTCGCGTCGAGGTAGCGCCGGCCGGCGTCGTCCCAGACCCAGACGCCGTCCCCGCGGTCGACCACGAACTCCCGCCCCCGCACGGCGGTCATGTCCGAGAACGGGTGCCACAGCCGCGTATCGGTCTCCGAGTGCTCCACGATTTTCCGTTATATCAGAACACAAGTCCGCAATGTGGAATGTTGAAGAGTGTGTTGAGACGTATCCATGCGGGGTTGACAATCGTTCACACACAGAGTTAGCGTTATTCAGAACGAGAGTCCGCATAATGGACTAAGGGGGAAAGACTTGTGAGTCTTCGTGTGTCGGTCCGGATCGCCCTGCTTGTCATGGTCGCCGCCATCGCCATCTTCACCGTGGCCTGCGGGGACGACGACGACGATGGGAACGCCTCGAACCAGGACACCGCGGCGGCGGAGCCCGCCGAGGAGCCGGCGGCCGAGGAGGAGGCCGGCGCGTCCGAGCCCGTGATGGCGGAGGACCTCGAGTACACCGTCACGGAGGCGTCCGAGGCGCACCAGATCGCCGTCGTGCTGGGCTCGCGCACGGGCCCGTGGCCGGAGGCCGAGATGCGCGGCGCCGAAAAGGCAGCCGAGGAGCTCGGCGTCGAGGTCGACATCAGCGCCCCGGCCGAGTGGGACGCTACGCAGCAGGCCGACGTCGTCAGCACCGCGCTCAACAAGCAGCCGGCCTTCATGGTCGTGCAGCCGGCCGACGCCGAGACCATGATCCCGCCGCTGGACGCGGCGAACCAGCAGGGGATCTCGATGGTCACCATCGACACCTTCATCGGCGACGGCGTGTACGGGACCGAGGAGCCGGGGGCGTTCCCGCTCACCTTCGTCGGGTCCAACAACTACGACGGCGGCGTGATGGGCTGCGAGGCCCTCGCCGAGAAGATCGGCGGCAAGGGCAAGGTCTACATCCAGGACAACACGCCGGGCGCCAGCTCGACCGCGGACCGCACCAAGGGCTGCATGTCGGTGCTGGAGCAGAACCCCGACATCCAGGTCGTGGGCAAGCAGTTCGGCGAGGAGGACCCGGCCAAGGCACAGGCGCAGACCGAGACCGTGATGCAGAAGCATCCCGACCTCGCCGGTATCTTCGCCAACGCCGGATTCGTGTCCGAGGGCGCGGCGAACGCCGTCCGCACCCAGGGCAAGGAGAACGAGGTGGCGGTCGTCATGTTCGACGCGACCCCAGCCAACATCGACCTGCTGAAGAACAAGACCGCCTTCGGCGTGGTGGCCCAGCGCCCCGCGCTCATGGGCGAGGTCGGAGTGAGGCTGGCGGTGGAGTACCTCGAGGGGCAACGAAGACCTGCCGGCCATGGTCGACACCGGGATGCAGGTGGTCACACAGGACAACATCGACGAGGTCGACCTCGCTGAGATCACGTACTGAGGCCGAGCGCCGGCGCCGCGGGGATGGGGAAGAAGCGGCGCTGAGCACCTCGTCCGACTCGGACGCGGCGGAGACCGCGGGCAGCCACTGGATCTCGAGGGCCAGCAGGTACTGGGCCTACCTGTTCCTCGTCATCCTGGTCGCCTTCTTCTCCGTCGCGGCCGAGGCCTTCGCCTCGTTCGACACGCTGCAGATCATCCTGGTCGCGACGTCGATCCCGCTCGTCGCGGCGCTGGGGCAGACGATCGTGATCATCGGCGCCGGGATCGACCTCTCGGTGGCCTTCACCGTGGGCCTGACGGCGGTGGTCGCGGCGCTCCTCACCCGCTCGTTCGCGAGCGACGGGATGCCCGTCATCCTGGCCGTCCTCGCGGGGTCGGCCGTCGGGCTCTCGGCCTCCGCCCTGGCGGGCTTCGTCAACGGCTTCGTGATCGCCAAGGCGAAGGTCCCGCCGTTCATCATGACCCTCGGCATGTACGGGATCGTCCAGGGCATCGCCCTGCTGCTCGCCGACGGTCTCCCGGTCGCCGGGCTGCCGCGTGACGTGTCCACCTTCGGCAACGGCTACTTCCTCAACTTCGCGCCCTCGGGCTTCACCTTCTTCTCCCTGCCCGAGGGGACGTTCGTCCCGGACACCACGCGGATCCTCCCCAACGTGGTGCTGATGGCCCTCGTGCTCGTGGCGATCCTGCACTGGACGCTCACTCGCACCCGCTTCGGCCAGCACGTGTACGCGATCGGCGGCAACGTCGAGGCCGCGCGCCGCGCCGGCGTCCCGGTCGACCGCGTGATCGTGATCAGCTACGTGCTCTCGGCGCTGCTCGCCGGCTGCGCGGGGATCATCTCGATGGTCCGCTTCCAGACCGGCCAGCCCGAGGGCGGCGAGCAGGTGCTCCTCACCTCGCTGGCGGCCGTGGTGATCGGCGGCACGTCGCTGTTCGGCGGGATCGGCACCATCCTCGGCACCGTGGTCGGGGCGCTGATCATCGCCGTGCTCCAGACCGGCCTGATCCTGATGGACGTGGCGCCCTTCTGGCAGTACATCGCGGTGGGCGCGGTGATCGTGCTGGCGGTGGTGGTGACGCAGGCGCGCCAGCAGGTGATCGACAGGGCGCTGCGCGGCGGGATGGCGATGCGGGCGCGGGCGCGGGGCGCCGCCGGATGATCCTCGCCGGGCACGGGCTCGGGAAGTGGTACGGCGCCAACCGCGCGCTCGACGACGTGAGCATCGAGGTGCGCGGCGGGGAGATCCTCGCGATCGCAGGCGACAACGGGGCCGGCAAGTCGACCCTCATCAAGCTCCTGTCGGGGGTGCTGCGCCCGGACGAGGGGACGATCCTCGTGGACGGAGAGCCGGCGGCCTTCGCGGGAGCGATCGCCGCGCGCGAGCGCGGGATCGAGACGATCTACCAGGACCTCGCCGTGGCCGGGAACCTGAGTGTGGCCGGGAACATCTTCCTCGGCTTCGAGCGCAGGAAGCGCCGGCTCGGGCTCTTCCCGGTTCTCGACTGGGGGGCGATGAACGAGCAGGCCGGGGTGGCGCTCGAGCGGCTGGACGTGAAGATTCGCGACGTCCGGACCTCTCTCGACCGGCTGTCAGGAGGACAGCGGCAGGGCGTCGCCCTGGCCCGCGCCCTGAACCGGGACGCGGACATCGTGATCATGGACGAGCCCACCGCGGCGCTCGGCGTGGCTCAGCAGGAGAAGGTGCTCGAGACGATCATCGCGCTGAAGCAGCAGGGCGTCGGGGTGATCCTGGTGACCCACACGATGCCCCACATCCTCCAGGTCGCGGACCGGGTGATGGTCCTGCGCCGCGGGGTCGTCGTCGGCGAGCGGCCCGCGAGCGAGCTGAGCGAGCACGAGCTGGTCACGATGATCGTCGGCGGCGCCGGCCAGCCCAGAGGCCCGGCGTGACCTGGGTCGAGGCGCGGGCGTCCGCGTTCGCGTACGAGGAGACGATCGTCTACTGCGAGCTGTGCGGCCGCCCGAACCGGGGCCGCACCTGGCGGGTCGAGGTCGAGGGCGAGACGCGGAGCTTCTGCGACGAGACGTGCGAGGCCGACTACCGCGACTACTGGCTGCCGAGGTACGGGGGGTCATAGGGCATGGCGCCGCGGTTCAGAGCCGGGATCGACACCGGCGGCACGTTCACCGACCTCGTCGTGAGGGACGACTCGTCGGGCCGGCTCCGCACCACGAAGGTGCTGTCCACGCCCGCCCGGCCCGCGCGGGCGATCGTCGACGCCTTCCGCCGTACCGGAGTGCCGCTCGAGGAGGTCTCCTCGATCGCGCTCGGCACGACGCTGGCGACAAACGCGGTCATCGAGCGGAGCGGCGCCCACGTCCTGTTCGTGACCACGGCGGGCTTCCAGGACGTGCCCATGATCCAGCGAATCGACCGGGGCGACCCGTACGACCGCCACTGGGTCAAGCCGGAGCCGTTCGTGCGGCGCGAGGACGCGATCGGCGTGGCCGAGCGCACCGGCGCCGACGGCGCGATCGTCGAGCCGCTCGGCGACGCCGCTCTGGCCGACCTGCGCACCGCGGTCGCGGAGCGGCTCGAGCGCATGGGCGAGGGCGAGGAGCCGGCCATCGCCGTCAGCCTGCTGTTCTCCTACGCGAACCCGGCCCACGAGCAGCGCATCGCCGCGATGCTCGCGGCCGAGTTCCCGGACGTGCCGGTCTCCGTCTCGCACCGCGTGGCGCCCATCTGGCGCGAGTACGAGCGCGCCAGCACGGTCATCCTCGACGCGTACCTCAAGCCGATCACCGCGCGGCTGGTGCGGTCGGTGCGGGCGGACCTCGCGCAGGAGGGCTTCAGCGGGGCGCTCTGGATCATGAAGTCGAACGGAGGGCACGCCGCGGCGGCGACCGTCGGCGGGCGGCCGGTCGACAGCATCCTGTCCGGCCTCTCGAGCGGGCTGGTGGCGGCGCGCGAGATCGCCCGCCGCCAGGGCCTCGAGCACGTCGTGACGCTCGACATGGGCGGCACGAGCACCGACGTCGGCTTCGTCGTGGACGGCGAGATCATGCAGGCGCCGGGCTACGAGGTCGAGTTCGGCATCCCCGTGTCCGGCGCCGCCATCGACGTGGTCACCCTCGGCGCCGGCGGCGGCTCGGTCGCCCGGGTGGACGAGGGCGGCCTGCTGCACGTCGGGCCACACAGCGCCGGGGCCGACCCGGGTCCCGCCTGCTACGGCCGCGGCGGCATGGACGCCACGGTGACCGACGCGAACATCGTGCTCGGGCGGCTCGGCGCGGAGGACTTCGCCGGCAGCGAGCTCGAGATCGACGAGGGCGCGGCCGAGGCGGCGCTCGGGCGGCTCGGCGCGCGGCTCGGCTTGAGCCCGCAGCAGGCCGCCGAGGCCGTCGTCGAGGTGACGACCGAGAACATCGCGAACGCCATGCGGCGGGCCACCGCCGAGCGTGGGATCGACCCGCGCGACTGCACGCTGCTGGCGTTCGGCGGCGGCGGGCCGCTCCATGGGGCGGAGGTGGGCGCCGCTCTCGGCGCCCGCGAGGTCGTGGTGCCGCCGCACCCGAGCGTCGCGTCGGCGTTCGGCGCTCTGTGCGCCGAGCACCGCGTCGAGCGGCGCTGGACCGAGCTCGTGCTGTCCACCCAGCTCGACGTCGGGGCGCTCGGCGAGCGCTTCCGGACGCGCACGGAGGAAGCCCTGACCGCGCTCGACCGGGACGGGTTCGTCGGGACGCCCCGGGTCGGCTGGCAGATCAGCATGCGCTACGCGGGGCAGAACTACGAGTCGCAGGCGGACGTCGAACCGGGCGAGCTCACCCCCGGCACGCTGCGCGACGCGATCGCCGGGTTCCACGAGCGGCACGGCGAGGCGTACGGCTACAGCTTCCCCGACCAGCCGGTGGAGCTGGTCGAGTTCGGCGTCGTCGCGGCGGGGCCGGCCGACCCGCTGTGGCTGCGGATCGGCGACGACGACGGCTCGTCCGAGCCCGCGGGCGGCCGGACCGTCCGCCTGCGCGGCGGTGAGCCGGTCGCCGCGCCGGTCTACGAGCGCTCGCGCCTGCCGGCCGGCTTCGGGGCCGCCGGGCCCGCGCTGGTGACCGACGCCGGCGCGACGCTGCTGGTCCCGCCCGGCCACGAGCTGGAGCGGGGCCGGGACGGCTACCTGCGGATCGCGCGGGCCGCGACCGATTCGGCCGCGGCGAGCGCCGACGGCGAGCGGGCGATCGACGCGGTGAGCCTCACCGTGATCGACGACCAGCTCACCACGATCGCCACCGAGATGGGCACGCACCTGATGCGCACCGCCTACTCCGCGATCTTCAGCGAGTCGCGCGACTTCTCGTGCGCGCTGTTCGACCGCGACGGGCGGCTGCTGGCTCAGGGCCCGTTCTCCCCCGCCCAGCTGGGCGCCGTGCCGGAGGTGGTGCGCTACGTGCTGGAGGAGTTCCCGCCGAGCTCGCTGGCGGACGGCGACGTGCTGCTGCACAACGACCCGTACCGCGGCGGCTGCCACATGCCGGAGCACTCCGTGGTCAAGCCGATCTTCGCGTCCGGGGAGATCGTCGGCTTCGCGGCGTGCATCGGCCACATGGCGGAGATCGGGGCGATGGTCGCCGGCTCGTTCGCGAGCAACGCGACCGAGGTCTGGCAGGAGGGCCTGCGCCTCCCGACGGTCAAGCTCGTCGAGCGCGACGAGGACGTGGCGGACGTGTGGCGCATCGTGCTCGCGAACCACCGCACCCCGCGGAACTCGTGGGGCGACCTGCGCGCCATGATCGGCTCCCTGCGCTTCGCGGAGCGGCGCGTGCAGGAGCTGCTCCGGAAGTACGGGCAGGACTTCACGCTGCGCGTGTTCCGCGAGCTGCTCGACTACTCGGAGCGCACGATGCGCGCCAGGATCTCGACGCTGCCCGACGGCGAGTACTCGTTCGAGGACCTGATGGAGGACGACGGCATCACCGCCGAGCCGCACCGGCTCCACGCGAGCGTCACGGTGCGCGGCGACCGGCTCGTGGTCGACTACACCGGCTCGGGGCCGCAGGCGCGCGGCCCGGTCAACGCCACGTTCGCCGTGGCCCGGTCGGCCGCGTTCAACGCCGTCCTCCAGCTGTTCGGCTCGGGCGTGCCGCGCAACGCCGGCGCCTACCGGCCCATCACGGTCGTCAACCCGGCCGGCAGGGTCACGAACGCCAGGTTCCCGGGCCCGACCGTGGGCGGGAACACCGAGACCCAGCCGAAGCTCATCGACGCGGTGCTCGGGGCCTTCTACCGCGCGCTGCCGGAGGAGAGCATCGCCGCCGAGGGGTCCACGGCGTGCAACTTCCTCTTCGGCGGCCACCACCCGCGGACCGGCGAGTACTACGTGCACTACCTGTTCGAGGGCTGCGGCTGGGGCGCGACGCCCGTGCACGACGGCTGCGACGTCCAGAACCACGTGCACGGGAACTGCCGCAACACGCCGGTCGAGGTATTCGAGACCCGCTTCCCGTTCCTTACGCTGGAGTACGGCCTCGTCCCCGACTCCGGGGGCCCCGGGCGCCGCCGCGGTGGCCTGAGCAGCCGCCGCGTGATCAGGGCCACCGGCCCCGAGATCACGGTCAGCGCGCTGATGGACCGGGTGAAGACGGCGGCCTGGGGCGTCGACGGCGGCGGCGACGGCGGGCACGCCGCGATCCTGGTCAAGCGGAACGGCGAGCGGGACTTCAGGCTCTTCACCGACGTCTTCGGCACGGTGAGCCCCTCGAAGTTCGCGAACATCACCATCCGCGAGGGCGACGAGATCCTCATCCAGAGCGCGGGCGGCGGCGGCCACGGGAACCCGGCGGCCCGACCCGCCGAGGCCGTGCTGGCGGACGTGCGCGCGGGCGTGGTGTCGGCGCAGGCGGCGGAGCGCGACTACAAGGTCGCGCTGCGCCCCGGCGAGGGCGGCCTTGCGGTCGACGACGACGCCACGGAGCGGCTCCGCGGACGGACGCCGACCTCGTCGGGAGCGCCGCGATGACCGGCGCGGGCACACAGGGGCCGGAGCGCTTCGACGTCATAGTGGTGGGCGAGGCACTCGTGGAGATCTCCGCTCGCAACGGCTTCCATGACCCGCAGGACGTACGGCTGGCGTTCTCCGGCGACGCGCTGAACGCGGCGGCCGCGGCGGTCCGTGCCGGCGCCGAGCCCGTGGCGCTGCTCACCCGCACCGGCGACGACGTGCTCGGCCGCGGGATCCTGCGGGCGTGCGAGGCTCACGGCGTCGAGACGACGCTGGCGCGGCGCGTGTCGAAGCCGAACGGCGCCTACTTCGTGGTCGCGGACCCGAACGGCTCGCTCGAGTTCGTGTACCTGCGCGAGGGGAGCGCCGCCTCCACGCTGAACCCCGAGGACGTGGACATCGACGAGGTGCGCTCCGCCCGGGCCCTGCTCGTCACCGGCGTGACCGCGGCGATCTCGGCGTCGAGCGCCGGCGCCGTGGACCGCGCCTACGAGGCTCGTGTCCGAGGCCGGCGGCATCGTCGTCTACGACCCCAACTTCCGCCGCAAGCTCACGACGTCCGAGTCCGCCCGTCGCATGCTCGCGACCGTCGCCCCGCGGGCGACGCTGGTCACGCCGTCGTGCCCCGGCGACAGCGTCCCGCTGCTCGGCACCGACGACCCGCAGGAGGTGGCGCGGTGCTGCCGCGAGCTCGGGGCCGGCGCGGTCGCGGTCACCCTCGGCGCCGACGGCGTCCTGCTCGACCAGGGCGGATCCACCACGCATCTGCCCGGGTTCACCGCGCCCCGAGTGGTCGACGCGACCGGGGCGGGAGACGTGCTGACCGGCGTGGTCACCGCGCGGCTCGCGCTCGGCGACGAGCTGACTGAGGCCATACGGCTCGGCATGGCGGCCGCGACGCTCTCCGTCGGGCACCAGGGCGGGGCCGGCGACGTGCCCTCGCTCGAGGAGATCAACACGTTCCTGGAGGCGGAGGCGGTCTGACCGGCGGCAGCGGCATCGTGGTCACCGGAGGCGGCACGGGCATCGGGCGGGCAATCGCGCTGGGCGCCGCGGAGGCCGGCACGGACGTGGTGATCGCGGGCCGCCGCAGGGAGCCGCTCGACGAGGTGGCCCGGGCGCACGCCCGTATCAGCCGCCTCGAGGCCGACGTCGCCGACGAGGACCAGGTGGCCCGGCTGTTCGACGAGGCCGAGCGCCGGCTCGGCCAGATCGACGGGGTCGTGAACGCGGCGGGGATCCTCATGGCGGCCCCGAGCGCGGACGTCGCCGTCGACGACTTCCGGCGCGTGCTGGAGGTCAACGTCCTGGGAGCCTTCAACGTGTCGAAGGCGGCGATGCGACGCATGTCGGCCACGGGCGGCGGCTCGATCGTCCACATCGCCTCTCTGTCGAGCTTCGGCGGGTTTCCGCGGCGGCTGTCCTACGCGGTGTCGAAGGCCGGCGTGGTGGCGCTGACGCAGACGCTGGCCGTGGAATGGGCGCGCACCGGCATCCGGGTCAACGCCCTCGTCCCGGGTTACGTGCGCACGCCGCTCTCCGACTCGCTCGTCGAGAGAGGCATCCTGGACCTCGAGCGGCTGGAGGAGCGAACGCCCATGGGGCGCCGCGCCGAGCCGGAGGAGATGGTCGGCCCCGCGCTCTTCCTGCTCAGCGACGCCGCCCGCTTCGTGACCGGCGAGTGCCTGGTCGCGGACGGCGGCTGGAAGGCCTGGGTGGGCCCGGTGGAGCCGCTGCCGTGAGGATCGCCGACGCGCAGGTCTTCGTCTGCTCGCCGGGCCGCAACTTCGTCACGCTCAAGCTGACCACCGATGAGGGCCTGACCGGCCTCGGCGACGCCACGCTCAACGGGCGCGAGCTGGCCGTGGCCAGCTACCTCTCCGACCACGTCTGCCCGCTGCTGACCGGGCGCGAGGCGGAGCGCATCGAGGACACCTGGCAGTACCTCTACAAGGGCGCCTACTGGCGCCGCGGGCCGGTGACCATGGCGGCGATCGCCGCCGTCGACGTGGCCCTGTGGGACATCAAGGGCAAGGCCGCCGGCATGCCCGTGTACGACCTGCTCGGCGGCGCGGTGCGCGACCGGGTGCTCGTGTACGGCCACGCGAACGGCCGGGACGTGCCCGCGCTGCTCGACGCGGTCGCCATGTACCGGGATCAGGGCTACGAGGCCATCCGCGTGCAGGCCGGCGTGCCGGGCCTCGCGAGCACGTACGGCGTGAGCGCCGACCGCATGTTCTACGAGCCCGCCGACGCGGCGCGCCCGACCGAGAACGAGTGGTCGACCGAGAGGTACCTCGCCTCCACCCCGCCGGTGCTCGAGGCGGTGCGAGAGGCCGTCGGGCCGGACGTGCACCTGCTGCACGACGTGCACCACCGGCTCACCCCGATCGAGGCCGCCGCCCTCGGCAAGCGTCTCGAGGAGGTGCGGCTGTTCTGGCTCGAGGACCCGGTCCCGGCCGAGCTGCAGGACAGCCTCCGGATCGTCCGGCAGCACACGGTCACGCCGCTCGCGATCGGTGAGGTGTTCAACTCGATCTGGGACTGCGAGCAGCTGATCCGCGAGCAGCTGATCGACTACATCCGCACGTCCGTGTCGCACACGGGCGGCATCAGTCACCTGCGCAAGCTCTACGCGCTGGCGGAGGTCTACAACGTGCGCAGCGGCGCGCACGGGGCGACCGACCTCTCCCCCGTGTCGCTCGCCGCGGCCCTGCACCTCGACATCGCCACGTCGAACTTCGGCATCCAGGAATACATGCGCCACACGGCCGAGACCGACACTGCCTTCCCGCACGAGTACCGCTTCGAGGACGGCCACCTGATCCCCGGATCGGCGCCGGGGCTGGGCGTGGAGTTCGACGAGGGCTCGGTGGAGCGCCACCCCTACAACCCGGCCTACCTGCCGGTCAACCGCAGGCGCGACGGGACGATGCACAGCTGGTGACGGACCGGGTCGACGCGCTGGAGGCGATGCGAGCGCAGCGGATCGTCCCCGTCATCCGCACGGAGGACGGCGGCGAGGCGCGGGCGCGGGCCCGCCGGTGCGTGGAGGCGGGGCTCGCCCTGGTGGAGCTGACGACCACGATCCCGGCGTGGGAGGACCTGCTCCGCGAGAGCCGCTCCGAGTACCCGGACGGGATCATCGGCATGGGGACCGTCACGACGGCCGAGCAGGCGGAGGCCGCGCTCGACGCGGGCGCGGCGTTCCTCGTCTCGCCGCGGGCGGCGCCGGAGGTCCGCTCCGCGGGCGACGTACGCGGCGTGCCGGTGATCGAGGCCGGCTTCACGCCGACCGAGTTGGCCGCGGTCGGCGCCGGACGGGTGGCGAAGCTGTTTCCCGCGCACGTGGGCGGGCCCGCCTACCTCAGGTCGCTCCGCGCGACGATGCCGGATCTCCGGCTGGTGCCGTCCGGCGGCATCTCGCTCGGCGAAGTGCCTGAGTGGCTTGGTGCCGGCGCGTACGCGGTGGCCGTCGGCTCGGACCTCACCGCAGCGCCGGGACTCGCTGACCGGCTGCGGGCT
>CAVZVD010000016.1:0-30136 GCA_963778615.1 uncultured Thermoleophilaceae bacterium | reverse complement strand
TCCCGGTCGGCTCGTCGCTCGACCTCGACGAGGACACCGTCCTGGCGAAGGTGCTGCGCACAGGCGCCGCTCAGCGTGTGGAGCGCTACGACGACGCGAGCGGGAGCCTGGCCGAGACCATGCGGAGCTCCGGGTACCGTGCCGCGGTGGCGGCCCCGGTCAGCGTGGCGAGCGGCCTGTGGGGCGCGCTGGTGGCGGCCACGACGTCGGACGAGCCGCTGCCGGACGGGCTCGAGCAGCGACTCTGCGACTTCGCGGACCTCGTCGGGCAGGCGCTCGCCAACGCCGACACGCGTGAGAGGCTGGCCGCATCGCGTGCCGAGCTCGTGGCGGTCAGCGACGCCGAGCGGCGGCGTTTCGAGCGCAACCTCCACGACGGCGCCCAGCAGCGCCTCGTGTCCGTCGCGTTGGAGCTGGGCATGGCCGACGCGAAGCTCGACGACGACCCGAAGGCCGCCCGCGAGCTTCTCTCGACGGCCCAGGACGATCTCGCGGAGGGGCTCGAGGAGCTGCGAGAGCTGGCGCGCGGGCTGCACCCGGTCCTGCTCACCGAGCGCGGTCTCGGAGCCGCGCTCGACGCGCTGCTGGCGAGGACGCCCGTCGCGGTCGAGATCGCCGAGCTGCCCGAGCGACGCCTCGAGGCGCCGGTCGAGGCGGCGGCCTACTACGTGGTCGCGGAGGCGGTCACGAACGTGGCCAAGTACGCGCAGGCGTCGCATGCGACGGTGAGCATCACCCGGTCGAACGGCCGCGCGACGGTGACGGTGTCCGACGACGGCGTCGGGGGCGCCGACCCCGGAGCCGGCTCGGGCCTGCGCGGCCTTGCCGCGCGCGTGGAAGCCCTCAACGGTCGCCTCGACGTCGACAGCCCGCCGGAGCGAGGCACCCGCATAAAGGCGGAGATCCCCTCCGTGGGACGCTGACCCGCGCGGTCGCGCACGTTCGAGCGCGGACCCTTACTCTTCCCGCGCGATGCGGCCGGTCCACTATCTAGGCGTCTTCATCCCGGCGGCGATCGGGCTCGAGCTGGCGCACGCCGACCCCGTGCTGGTGTTCGGTGCGGCCGCCCTGGGCGTGATCCCGTGCGCCGCGATCATGGGCGAGGCCACGGAGGCGATCGCGGCCAAGTCCGGCCCCGGGATCGGCGGGCTCCTGAACGTGACGTTCGGCAACGCGCCGGAGCTGATCATCGCCTTCTTCGCGCTGCTGGAGGGACTCCAAGAGGTGGTGAAGGCGTCGATCGTCGGATCCATCATCGGGAACATCCTGCTGGTGATGGGGGCCGCGATGGTGGTTGGAGGTTGGAATCGCGAGAAGCAGACCTTCAGCCACACGGCGGCCACGGCCCAGTCGGGGATGCTGTTCCTGGCCCTGGCCGCCCTGATCTTCCCGGCGATCTTCCAGCTGATCCACGGCGGCTCGCTGCCCGGGGTGGGCGAGGAGCGCGTGGACTTCGGCTCCGACCTCGAGAAGCTGTCGCTCGGGGTCGCCGTCGTCCTGCTCGTCTCCTACGTGGCCGGGCTGTGGTTCTCGTTGAGGACGCACCGCGCCGTCTTCAACCCCTACAGCGAGGAGGATGAAGAGGAGGAGGCGCACCACTGGCCGGTGAAGCGGGCGGCGATCTTCCTGGCGCTGTCCGCTGTCGCGGTGGGCGTGATGAGCGAGATCCTCGTGGGGTCGATCAGCGAGGCGTCGGAGGACATCGGGCTGTCCGAGTTCTTCGTCGGCGTGTTCATCGTGGCGATCGTCGGCAATGCGGCCGAGCACTGGGTGGCGGTGCTCGTGGCGGCCAAGAACAAGATGGACCTGGCCGTGAACATCGCAATCGGGTCGAGCGCGCAGATCGCGCTGTTCGTGGCGCCCATGCTGGTGCTGGCGTCGTTCGTCGTGGGCCCCGACCCGATGGCGCTCGTGTTCAACGGCTACGAGCTGGGAGCGCTGCTGTTCGCGGTGCTGATCGCCAACCTGGTGACCCAGGAAGGCGAATCGAACTGGTTCGAAGGCGTGCAGCTGCTGGCGCTGTACGCGGTGCTGGGGCTGGTCTTCTACTTCGCCTGATCTCGGTCAGCCCCAGGACGGCTCCGTCATCGGGCGGAAGCTGGTGGTCAGGATGCGCATGCGCCTGGGCCGGGTGACGGTGAACAGCACCACGTCGGCCACCTCGTCCGCCGTCAGCAGGCCCTCGAGCTCGGGGTCGCCCTGCTCGCGGCCCGTCCCGATCGCGAAGTCCGTCTTCACGCCGCCGGGACAAATGCTCGTGGCCCGCACGCCGTGCTCGCGCAGCTCGTGGTCGAGGGCCCGCGTGAAGCCGAGCTGGCCGAACTTCGACGCGTTGTAGACCGCCTCGCCCGGGAAGGCGCGGAGGCCGGCGACGCTCGCAAGCGCCACGAAGTCGCCGCCACCGGCCTCGATCAGGTGCGGCAGCGCCGCTGCTGCCGTGTAGAGCGTGCCCTTGAGGTTCACGTCGATCATCGCCTCGAGCTGGTCCGGGTCGAGCTCGAGGAACGGCCCGTAGGCCCCCACCCCGGCGTTGGCCACTGCGATGTCGAGCCGGCCGAAGCGCTCGGCGACCGCCTCCGTGGCGTCAGCCACCGCAGCTCGACTGGCGACATCACATGCCACACCGAGCCCGCGCTCGAGGCCGAGGTCCTCGCCCCGGCGCGAGATCAACCCCACGGACGCGCCGGACTCGTGCATCCGGCGCGCCACGGCGGCGCCGATCCCGCCACTGGCCCCCGTGACTAGCGCGACCTTGCCATCCAGCTCCATGACATCCCTCCATTCGCTCAGTCCCGGTCTGCTCCCCGCTGAGACGCCGCCGCCTGCGGCACACATGAATCGGTACTACCCGGTGAGCCCAAGGCCCACTAGCCTGAGATGGCATGTCGGCCATACGCGAGCAGGCAGTAGTCGACGCACCAGTCTCGGATGTCTGGGAGCTCGTGAGTGACCTCCGCCGCTACCCCGAGTGGTTTCCGCGCGTCTTCGAGATCCAGGGTGAGCGGTTCGAGGAGGGGGCCGAGTTCGTGATGCTGTCGCGTCAGCCGCTCGTCGGTCGCGACGAGGCGCGTTTCCTCATCGACCACGTGGACGAGCTCCGGGAGATCCGGATGCACTGCACGGTCAGCGGGTTCTTCGTCCACTGGCAGCTCACCGACGCGCAGGGCGGCACGTTCCTGGACGCGGAGTTCGGCATCGACCCGATCCGCCGGCGCGATCGCCTGATGGACCTGGCGGGCGGCCGCCGCTTCCTGCGCCGTTGGCTCGTCGACGCCGTGGCGGGGCTCAAGCGGGCAGCCAAGGCCGGCTCGCCCGTCTAGGCCCGCCGCACACGAGTCCGGCCGCCCGCTGCCGAGCCTAACCCAGCGCTGCGGCTACCCGCACCGCCGGACACCGGCTGGCCCCAGTGTGCGAGGGCTTCCGTCCTGGGACCGTGGGGGCCATGACCGAGCAGACGAATGACACCCAGCCCACGCGCTCGCGTGGAGCGCGCATCGCATTGATCGTGACGGGCGCCGTCACGGGCCTCCTGGCCGCGGGGCTCCTCGCCGTCGGAGGCGTGGCCCTCTATGGCGAGTCCGAGAAGGACGGTGACGGCTACCTGTCGGCGGACAGGCACCAGTTCACGGCGGGCACCCACGCGCTCGCCAGCGAGAACCTCGACGTGGATCTCGACGGGGCCGGCTGGCTCATGGACCGCGAGGACGTCGGCGACGTGCGGGTGGAGGTCGCGCCGCAGGGCGGCGAGCCCGTCTTCGTGGGCATCGCTCCCACCGACCAGGTGTCGCGCTACCTGAGCGGCGTGTCCCACACGTCGGTGAGCGACGTCGACTCCTGGCCCTTCGGCGCCGACTACGAGGAGCGCGCGGTCTCCGGCGAGGGCAAGCCGGCACCGCCCGGGGACCAGCGGATCTGGGCCGCATCGGTCCAGGGCACCGGCACCCAAACGCTCGAGTGGGACGTCGACGACGGCGACTGGTCCGTGGTCGTCATGAACGCCGACGGCTCGCGCGGAGTGGATGCCGAGGTCGAGGCCGGGGCGAAGGTCCCGTTCCTCTCGGAGATCGGCTGGACCGGGGTCGGCACGGGAGCGGTCCTGATGATCGCCGCCGCCGCATTGCTCGTCGCGGGCATCCGAACGCCGCGCAACCGGACCGCCGCCGGGACGGGCCTGGCGCCGGCCACCGCCTGAGGGAAAGCCGGCCGTCGCGTCCTACGCGATGGCCGGCGTCTCCGGCAGCCGCCCGAGCGCGGCCTGCATGTCCGCCTCGGAGAACTCGGGATCCTCGAGCTTCCCGGCCAGGTAGGCGTCGTAGGCGGACATGTCGAAATGCCCGTGGCCGCAGAGGTTGAACAGGATCACGCGCGCCTCGCCCGCCTCCTTCGCCGCCTCGGCTTCGTCCATCACCGCACGGATCGCGTGCGCCGGCTCGGGCGCTGGCAGGATGGCCTCGCTGCGCGCGAACCGCACGGCGGCCGCGAAGGTCTCGTTCTGCTTGTAGGCGCGCGCCTCCACCAGGCCGTGCTTGACGAGCCCGCTGACGATCGGCGAGTCGCCGTGGTAGCGCAGCCCTCCGGCGTGCACCGGCGGCGGCACGAAGTCGTGCCCGAGCGTGTACATGGGCATGAGCGGCGTGAGCCCGACGGTGTCGCCGAAGTCGTAGCGATAGGACCCGCGCGTGAGGGTCGGGCAGGCGGCCGGCTCGGCTGCCACGAAACGGGTCTTCGCCTCGCCGCGCAGGACCCGGCGCAGGAACGGGAAGCTCATTCCCGCGAAGTTCGAGCCACCGCCCACGCACCCCACGACCACGTCGGGCTCATCCCCCGCGAGCTCCATCTGGGCGATCGCCTCCTGGCCGATCACGGTCTGGTGCAGGCAGACGTGGTTGAGCACCGAGCCGAGGGCGTAGTTCGTACCGGCGTCGCCGGCCGCGACCTCCACCGCCTCCGAGATCGCGATGCCCAGCGAGCCGGTCGTGTGCGCGGCCTGGCCGCGACCGGACTCGGTCGTGTCGCTCGGCGAGCGGATCACGGACGCGCCCCAGGCCTCCATCATCGCGCGCCGGTACGGCTTCTGGTCGTAGCTGGCGCCGACCATGTATACGAGGCACTCGAGCCCGAACATGCTGGACGCCATCGCGAGCGCGGAGCCCCACTGGCCCGCTCCGGTCTCCGTGACGAGGCGGCCGATGCCCGCCTCCTTGTTCGCATACGCCTGCGCGACCGCGCTGTTCGGCTTGTGCGACCCGGCCGGCGAGACCCCCTCGTACTTGTAGTAGATGCGCGCGGGCGTATCGAGCTCCCGCTCGAGCCCCCGGGCGCGGTGAAGCGGGGTCGGCCGCCACAGCTTCAGGGCTTCCCGGACCGGCTCGGGGATCTCCACCTCGGGCTCCGCCGAGACCTCCTGCAGGATCAGGGACATCGGGAAGATCGGGGTCAGGTCGTCCGGCCCGGCCGGCTGCATGGTGCCGGGGTTCAGCGGCGGCAGCGGATCGCCCGGGAGGTCCGGCAGGAGGTTGATCCAATGGGTCGGGATCCGGTCCTCTGGAAGCGTGAACTTGAGCTGCTCGGCGGGCATGGAGTCCTCCTGCGGTCGGGCGCGGCGATCCTATCCCGTCGCCGGCCGCGGGCCGAGCGGCGCCCCGCCTGGTAGCGGCGGCGCGCCGGCACCCGCTCCGACGCGCCGCTTCCCCCGAGCGATGTGTCCTATCCCTGGCCCTGCGCCCTCTGCTCCCTGAGGAGCTTCGCGCCCTCGACGACGCAGCGGCTGTACGGCGTGCCCTTCTCGCCGTCGGTGTGTTCCTTGCTCAGGTCCCTGCACGCCGCGCGCGGCGAGTCGGTCGTGCCCTTCGCCAGCTTGGCCATGGCCGTGACGCACTGGCTGAAGGGCGTCCCCTTGGTCCCCTCGGCGGCGTCAGAGCGCTTCTTGCTCTGATCCTGGCAGTGGCGCCCGTACGCCTTGGCCTTCGCGGGGAGGTCGGCCTTCGGGCCGGGCGTCGCGGGCTTGTGCCCGTTGCCCTTGTTCGCCGGCGGCGTCGCGCTCGGCCGGTGCTCGGCGCCCGGGTTGTCGGTCGGCGGCACGGCCGCCCCGGCGGGCGCGGCCGCCACTGCAAGCAGTGCGACAAGCCCCGCGAACTTCGTGATCGTCCTCATACATTGCCTCCCGTCGAGTCGGTTCCCTGTTGATGGAACGCTCGGGCGAGGACGAGGTTCGGGAGTTCGGGGCTAGTTCCGGGCCGACAGGCGCTCCATCGCCTCGCCCGCGGCTCGGGTCATCGTCTCCAGGATCGGCATGTCGATGTTGTCGATGTCGTCGCAGGCGCGGTGGTAGCAGGGGTCGTGCGGGCGGCCCGCTCCCGTGAACAGGCCGCCGACCGGGATGCCGGCTCGCTGGAACGGGGCGTGGTCCGAGTTCCCGCCCGTGCTCTCCTCCTCCGCCCTCGGGCCCACGAGTCGCTGCAGCAGCCGCTCGATCACCGGGTCGGTGTCCGAGTAGACACCGTATTCAGGGTCTGGCGAGCCCACCATGTCCAGGTTCACGTACGCCGCGATCCGCTCTCGCTCGTCCGGCTCCAGCCGGCTCACGTAGCGGCGCGACCCGATCAGGCCCAGCTCCTCCGCTCCCCAGAACGCCAGCCGGATCCGCGCGCCCGGTGCCCGGCCGCCCAGAGCGCCGGCGATCTCGAGGAGTGCGGCCGTGCCGCTTCCGTTGTCGTTGATCCCGGGCCCGGCCGGCACCGAGTCCAGGTGGCCGCCCGCCATCACGACCCGCTCCCCGCGGCCGGTGACCGTCTCAGCGATCACGTTGACGGTGCGGCGGCGTTCCGAGACCGCGTCGACCTCGAGCTCCGCGCGGGGTCCGAGCGCCCGGCCGGCGGTGGCACCCACCGCCATCGCCGGGATCCCGATGCCCGGCGCGCCGAGCGTTGCGCTGAGCGGCTCGTCGCTCTCGCCGTCCACGATCAGCACTGCGGCCGCGCCCGCTGCCTCCGCGTTCTGCGCCTTGTCGCGGAAGAAGCACTCGCCGCGCTCGACGACGGCGATCTCGCCCTCCTCCAGGGCGCGGAAGGCGCGGCGGTCGCAGCCCCGTCCGGAGCGTCTGATGGGCGCTTCCACCCGGCCGGAGCCGGAGTAGCTCATCGTGCGGAACTCGCTGCCCTCGTCGAGGTCGTCGAGCCGCGGCGGGGAGCGCTCTTCGAAGTAGGGGAAGGCGACGGGCTCCAACTCGACGTTCCAGCCGTCCTCGCGCAGCCGCTCCGCCACATACTCCTCCGAAGCCTCCGACCCGGGCGTGCCGGCAGCGCGGTTGCCGCCGTTGTCGTCGGCGATGTCCTGCAGCGCCTGCAGGTGCTCGCGCAGGCCGGGCGCGGCGGATCTCGGCCGGCTCGACACGGCCGTCGCCGGTGGGGCGCACAGCCGCCCCGGCGGACTCGCCGCTCGGCACGCTCGAACCGCCGCCCTCACTGGGCCCGGCGGCCGCGCCTCCCGAGCCGGACCCGCCGGGATCGTCCTCTCCCCCGCCGCCGCTGTCGCAGCCTGCCATGGCGAGCGCGCACAGCACGACCGGGAGGAGCTTCCTCACACAGCGGAGGATGGCAAGGCGAAACCGGACTGCCTCCGGGTCAGCTCACGCGTGGTGATGATGCGGTCGACCAACCCGTAGTCGACGGCCTGCTGGGCGCTGAAGAAGCGGTCGCGCTCCATGTCGTCGTGCACCTGCTCGATGCTCTGGCCGGTGTGACGCGCGTAGATCTCGTCGAGCAGCCTGCGCAGCTCGAGGACCTCCCTGGCGTGGATCTCGATGTCGGTCGACTGGCCCTGGAAGCCGGACGACGGCTGGTGGATCAGGATGCGCGAGTTCGGCAGCGAGAAGCGCTTGCCCTTGGTGCCTCCGGCGAGGATCAGCGAGGCCGCCGACATGGCCATGCCGTAACACAGCGTTTGCACGTCGGGGCGGATGTACTGCATCGCGTCGTAGATCGCGAGGCCGGCGTGCAGCGAGCCACCCGGCGAGTTGACGTAGACGGAGACGTCCTTGTCGGGGTCGTCGGACTCGAGGTGGATCAGCTGGGCGACCACCAGGTTGGCGATGTCGTCGTCGATTGTCTGTCCGATGAAGACGATGCGCTCGTTGAGTAGGCGCGAGTAGATGTCGAAGGAGCGCTCCCCGCGGGAGGTCTGCTCCAGGACCATGGGCACGAGCGAGCTGGTGGCGCGTCCGATCTGCATCGAGTTCTCCTTGTGTCCGCTAACCTGCAACTGACTGGTTGCCCCACTGTAGCGCAACTGATTGGTTGCACTTCGAAGAGCAGCGAAGCCGACAGCGCGAAAGTGGAAGCCGAGAGGCATGGAGATCGAGCGAAAGCCGAGAGGAGGGCCACGTGGAAGCTGACGAGCAAATGGAGCTGACCCGGGAGATCACGCTGCCGGCCACGGCAGAGGAGGTGTGGCGCTCGCTCGAGGAGCCCACCTGGCTCGGCGAGGACGCGTCGATCGAGCTCGAGCCGGACGGCGAGGTGCAGGTGGGCGACCGGACCGGCTTCGTCGAGGAGGTCGAGGAGGAGCGCCGGCTCGTGTTCTGGTGGGCGGCGCCGGACGAGGACTCGACGCGCGTGGAGCTGTCGCTCGATGAGGACGGCGATGTAACACACGTGCGCGTCGTGGAGTCCCGCCCACTGGCGCTGCTCGACCTGTACGGCGTGGAGATCGTGACGACGGCCCCGCCCTTCCGGCAGCCGGAGATGCTGGCGCGCTGATGGAGGCGCGCTCGGAGTCCGCGACGGCGGGCCCGCCCGCCGACCCGGCCGACGCGGTCTTCGGCGCGCTTGCCGACGGCACCCGCCGGCGGCTGTTCGCCCTGCTCGGCGAGCGCGGTGAGGCGAGCGCCACGGACCTCGCGCGCGAGCTGCCCGTGACCCGCCAGGCGGTGCAGAAGCACCTGGGCACGCTGTCCGGGGCCGGCCTGGTGTCCGCGCGCCGGTCGGGCCGCGAGGTGCTCTACCGGCCGACGCCCGCACCGATGTCCGAGGCGATGGCCTGGATGGCCGAGGTCGGCGGCCAGTGGGACGAGCGGCTGGCCGCGCTCGAGCGGCAGATCGCCGCGTCCGGCAGAGCAAAGGCCTGAGCCCGCGCGACTGTCCTGCCTAGGGGCCCATATAGGGCCACAGGACAGGACGGTCGAGGGTGGCGCGGGACCCCTCGGGGCACTCCCGTCGTATCCCCGTCGATGCCGAGAGCCCTCGCACTGGCATGTGCTGCGCTCGCGGTCTCGGGGTGCGAGGAGGGCGGCGTCGTCGCTGGCGGGAGCTCGGAGCGCGCGGTCGCGCCGTCCGAAGGACGCTGGGAGCGCACGGTCGCTCCGGCCAACGGCCTTTCCGGCCTCGAGGCGGTACGCGTCGGCGGCCGGGTCGTGGTCGTCGGCGGCGCCGACTACGAGCAGACCGAGGTCAAGGCGCTCGTCCTCGATCTCGAGTCGCGCCGCTGGTCGCGCGCGGCCCGTTCGGGCTTGCCCTGGCGCGCCGGCCACTCCGTCGTGGCTGCCGGCGGGCAGGCGATCGTCTGGGGCGGCGGGCCCGGTCGGGGCGCCGCCGCGTATGACGCGTCACGCGATGAATGGCGCCGCATCCCGCCCGGCCCGCTGGCCGGCCGGCACGGGCACTCCGCCGTCTGGACCGGCGACGAGATGGTCGTCTGGGGCGGCCAGCGCGGCCGCGAGCCGCTGCGAAACGGCGCCGCCTACGACCCCGAAACCCGCCGCTGGCGGAGGATCGCCGCCGCTCCCCTCTCCGCTAGATCGGATCATGCGGCGGTCTGGAGCGGCGCCGAGATGATCGTCTGGGGCGGCTCGCGACCGCTGCCCCGCGACCGGGCACGCGTCCTCGAGGACGGCGCCGCCTACGACCCGCAAACGGACACTTGGCGCCGCCTCGCGCCCTCCCCTGTCCGCTCAGCCCCGTCCCGCACCCTCGCCACAGGCCTCGAGGTCGATCTCGACGTGGCTTGGACCGGCACTCGGATGCTCGTCTGGAACGGAAGCGCCGGGGCCGCGTACAACCCGCGAAGGAACGAGTGGAAGCCGCTCGCGCCGCCCCCTCCCCAGCCCTGGCTTCCCGAGGACACCGCCGTCTGGACGGGAAACCAACTGATCGTGTTCGGGGGTCCGAAGGCCGCCGCTTACGACCCCGGGAACAAGCGCTGGACCACGCTCCCACCGGCCCCAATCGCCGGCCGAGACCGCCACGCCGCCATCTGGACCGGCGAAGCGATGCTCGTCATCGGCGGCTGCTGCCGCGGCAGCCGCCACCACCGGGACGGCGCTCTCTACAGCCCCCGGTGAGTGCCGGCGGGCTCCGGGTGCTCGGAGTCGGTGTCGTCGGTGTCGTCGGACCGCCTCTCCGGCCCCCTGGCGCATCGACTCCGTCCGCTCGCGGCGCTTCTCCTCCGCGTTCGGGTCGCGCCGGTCGGCGCGGATCGACAGCAGGATCCCGATCGTGAACGCCACCGCGATCACCCCCAGGCTCGCCAGCGGCCCCACCTTCACGAGGTCCTCGATCAGCAGCTTCACGCCCACCAGGCCGAGCACGATCGCGATCGTCTCGTCGAGGTAGCGGAAGCGCTCGATCAGGCTCTCCACCAGCACGAACAGCGCGCGCAGGCCGAGCAGCGCGAACACGTTGCCCATCCAGATGATCAGCGGCTCGCGGGTGATCGCGAAGGCGGCGGGGATCGAGTCGATCGCGAACGCGAGATCGGCGAACACGATCGCGGCAAAGCAGAGGAACAGCGGCGTCGCCCAGCGCTTTCCGTCCCTCTTGACGAACCAGTGGCCCTCGTGGAACTCGCCGGTGACGGGGTACACCCGCCGCACCAGCCGCACCATCAGGTTCTTGTCGGGATCGACGTTCTCCGCCACCCCGCGCCAGATCCGGTAGGCGAGCACGATCAGCCCGGCGCCGAGCAGGTAGATCACGACGTGGAACCGCTCGATCAGCTCGACGCCCGCCAGGATGAAGATTCCTCGCATCGCGAGCGCCGCGACGATCCCCCAGAACAGCAGCCGCGGCCGCCGCTCGTACGGAACGCCGAAGTACGCGAACAGCAGCAGGAACACGAACAGGTTGTCGAGCGACAGCGAGCGCTCGATCAGGTAGACCGTCGTGTAGGAGATCGCGTCCTCGCTGCCCTCGAGCAGCAGCACCGGGATCGCCGCGAGGAGCGACAGCACGAGCCATCCGATCGACCAGATGACCGCCTCGCGGAAGCTGGGCTCACGCCCGCGCGCGAAGAAATGCAGGTCGAGGGCGAGGAACACGAACAGGGCCACGAGGAGCCCTGCCAGCAACGCGATATCGGCACCCGTCACGGCTTGGACCTTAGAGTGCGGGCATGCTCGGCCACGCCGCCATCGGGAGCTGGAGCGGGGGGCGCTTCATGCGCTTCGGCGAGCCGATCGCGGACGAGCGCCTCGAGGCGCTGCTCCGCCCCGGGAACGGAATCCGCTCGATCATCACCGCCGACGCGTACGGCGCCGGCGAGGCCGACGCGCTCGTCGGGCGCGCCCTGAAAGGCGTCCCGCGAGCCGGCTACGCGCTGGCCGGCGCCGTCGGCCACGACTTCTACAAAGGGGAGCGAGAGGGCGCCAAGGGCTTCCCGCGCTTCACCGATCCACGCCTGCGCCCGCCCCAGAAATACGGCGACTACCTGCGCATGGCGACCGAGCGCAGCCTCAAGCGCTGCGGGGTCGACTCCTTCGACCTCCTGCTCCTCCACAACCCCGACCGGCGCGGCTTCGAGTCGCCCGAGGTGTGGACCGCGCTGCGCGAGCTGCGCGACGAGGGCCTCACCCGCGCGATCGGCGTGGCGCCCGGCCCCGCGAACGGCTTCACGCTCGACCTGATCGGCTGCTTCGAGCGCTACGGCGAGCTGATCGACTGGGCGATGGTCATCCTCAACCCGCTCGAGCCGTGGCCGGGCGAGATGGTGCTCGACGCGGCGGCGCGATTCGAGGTGAGCATCGTCACGCGGGTGGTCGACTACGGCGGCCTGTTCCACGACGATCTCTTACCCGGTCACGAGTTCCCACGCGGCGACCACCGCGGATTCCGCCCGGACGGGTGGGTCGAGGCCGGCCGCGGGAAGCTCGAGCGGCTGCGACCGATCGCCGAGCGGCACGGCCTCACGATGCTCCAGCTCGCCTGTGCCTGGAACCTCTCCCACGCGGCCGTCGAGTGCGTGGCGCCCACGCTCATCGAGGAGCCCGGCGGCGCCAAGCCGATCGAGCAGAAGCGCGAGGAGCTGGCCAAGGTGCCCGATCACTCGCCGCTCAGCGTCGAGGAGGTCGTCGAGATCCGCGCCATCGGCGACAACACGGGATCGATGCTGTTGAAGGGCGCCACGCCCGACTACGAAGGCGAGGACCAGCCCGACCGCTGGGAGCTGGCAGAGGAGCAGCGCGAGCTCGCGCGCCGCTGGCGCATAGATCCCGAACGGGACCTGCGCCGCACCGTCAGCGTCGCCTGATCAGGGCTCCTCGAGGAGCTCGGCGCAGCGCTGCAGCTCGTCCGTGTCCTCGGGGCGCGCCTTGTCCAGGCACTCGGCGTAGCGCCGGAAGGCCTCCGGGTCGTCCGAGCCTCCGTCGGACCCGCCGGACGGCATGTCGGGCGGTGCCGGCACCTCCGGCTCCTCCCCGCCGCCGCCGAGCCCGCCCGGCAGGCCGCCGGCGCCGAGCGACTCGGTCAGGTCGGAGAGCGGTCGCGCGCTCGCGGGCGCCTCGATCTCCTGGTCGCCGTTCACGTCGCGGAACTCGACCGAGAACACGATCGACCCGCCGTCGAGCCCGCCGAGCCCGGCGCGGCTGCGCTTGGGGATCTCGAACTCGACCCGGCCCGATACGCGCCGGATGATGTCGTCCGACTTGCCGACGTAGATGTCGAAGCTCGGGTCCTTGACGGCCTCGGTCAGCTCGCGGATGTCCGCCTCGCTCAGGCTCGGCGGCGCCGCCTGCCCGGCCGCGCCGCCCAGGGCGGAGCCCGAGCGCTCGACGAACTGGTTCAGGTTCCGCATCAGGCTCTCGACGTCGAGCGTGCCGGACACGTGCCGGGTCTCGACCCCGGCGACTTCGGCGTCGCCCTCCTCCTCGGCCTCGGCGAGCCACGAGCGCGGGTCGAGGCCGAGCTCGCTGAGCGGCTGGCCGCCGCCGTTGCTGTTTTCCTGGATCGCCTCGTTCGCCTCGCGCACGCGCTCGGGCGGCTGCTCGTAGTAGACGTCCTGGAACTTCACGAAGGCGCGATCGCCGGTCGTGAGCACCCCGCTCGTCACCGTTTGGCCTCCGCCGTCGGACCCGATCCGGAGCTCGATGTCCGCCGACGGCAGCTTCTCCTCGTTGGTGCGGAACGGCCCCTCGGCCTCGATCCGGATCGGCTCGTCGAGCACTCCGGTCATCTCGATCTCGGCCTCGAGCTTCAGGTCGGCACTGCGGATCTCCCCGGAGAAGGCGCGGTCGAGCAGGTTCTCGACGCTGTCGGTGTCCTCCTCCCCGCCGCAGGCCGCCGGCACAAATGAAGCCAGCAGCAGCAGGAGAGCGAGGCGACGCACGCGGGGCAGGATAGTGGGAGGCACCCTGCAAACCCGAAGATTTACCGCAACCCTGCGCAAGGATCTTGTTGTACCTGTGATGCGGCAGAACCCCCGGACCATCGCGCTCGCGGTGGCCGCCGCTGTGCTTGCGGCGGCCCCGGCCCAGGCCGGCGAGGTCATCCTCGTGGACGGCGACCGCGCCGTGCGCGTGAACGATCCCGCCGTTCCAACCGAGCGCGAGGTGTCCCTCGGCATGCCGATCGGGGGACGAGGGCCGGTCGGGATCGCGGCCGCGCGGTCCGACCGCGAGGCGAGGGCGGCGCGCCGCGCGCGCAGTGCATGGAGGCTCGCGCGCGGCGCTCCCCCGAAGAAGAAGAAAAAGCGGGCCGACCGCCGCGCCGTCTACGCCGCGTTCAAGCGCGCCGAGGGCCGCGCCGGTGTGGATGCCGCCGCGCTGCAGCGCTGGCGGACCTCGTACGTCCGCGCGCTCCGCACCTACAAGAAGCTGCGCGGGGCCCGCCAGGACCAGCTCGGCTACGTGATCGACTCCGTCGAGGCGCTGGCGCTGTCGAAGCGTCTGGGCGTGTCGCGCATGCCGGCGGCGTTCGTCCAGCTCGATCGCAACCGGCGCTACTGGCGCTCGCTCCCCTACCCGGGCGCCGGCGACCAGGTCAGCTTCAAGGGCAGCGAGATCCTCTACCAGTACTTCCCCGGCGAGGGCCTCCAGCTGCATCCGCTCTCGACCTTCAAGAAGGCGAACCACATGTACGGCGACTGCCAGAGCGGGTCGCCGAGCTGCGACCAGGCGGGCCTCCGGCTCCTGCTCGACGAGATGACCGCGCTCGCCGTGCGCCGGACCTCGAAGTTCGTCGCCTGGGAGTACGCCTTCCACTTCGGCGGCGGCTCGCCGCCGTGGATCAGCGGGCTGTCGCAGGGCACCGCGCTGCAGGCGTACGCGCGCGCCGGCACGCTGCTCCAGGAGCCGAGCTACGTCGAGACGGCACGCGCCGGCCTCGGCGCGTTCGAGGCGGGGCCGCCCAGGGGCGTGCGCACGCGAGGCCCGGGCGGCGGCGTGCACTACCTCGAGTACTCGTTCGCGTCGCGGCTCTACATCTTCAACGGGTTCCTGCAGGCGCTGATCGGGCTGCACGACTTCGGCAAGCTGACCGGGGAGGCGCGCGCGACGGCCCTCTTCCAGCAGGCCGAGCCCGAGGCGCGCGCCGAGGTGCCGCAGTCGGACGTCGGCGACTGGTCGCTCTACTCCTACCGCGGCAACGAGTCGTCGGGCGACTACCACGAGCTGCTGCGCGAGTTCCTCGCCTCGATGTGCACGCGCCGCCTCGGGCCGCTCTACTGCGACTACGCCGAGCGCTACCGCGGCTACCAGGTCGACCCGCCCGAGCTGACCTACACCGGCCCCGCGGGCGCCGTGGAGGACGAGATCACGGCGATCCGCTTCGAGCTGTCGAAGCTGTCGGCGGTCGAGGTCAAGGTGATGCGCGGCTCGAAGGTCGTGTTCTCGAAGGTCGCGACGTTCCGCCGCGGCTCCGGGTCGTTCTCGTTCCGCCCCGGCGCGGCCGGCACGCTCACCGTGCAGCTGGCGGCCAAGGAGCTGCGCACCGGGATGGGCAAGAAGGACCGGGCCACGGGCCAACTGGACGTGCAGCCGGCGAGGTAGGGCTAGGATCGGCGCCTCATGGCGCCTCGCACCATCCTGTACACAGGGAAGGGCGGCGTCGGGAAGACGAGCGTCGCCGCCGCCACGGCACGCCGCTGCGCGGCCGCCGGTCTCCGCACGGTGGTGCTCTCGACCGACCCGGCCCACAGCCTGTCCGACTCCCTCGAGGCCGAGCTCGGCGCCGATCCCACCCAGGCCGGCGCGAACCTGTTCGGCCAGGAGGTGCAGGCCCAGGAGGAGATGGAGCGCCACTGGGACTCGGTGCAGGGCTGGCTCGGCTCGCTGCTCGAGGAGCGCGGCGTCGACCGGATCTCCGCCGAGGAGCTGACCGTGCCGCCCGGGATGGACGAGCTGTTCTCGCTCCTGTGGATCAAGCGCCATCACGAGGAGGGCGAGTTCGACTGCGTGGTCGTGGACTGCGCTCCCACCGGCGAGACGCTGCGGCTGCTCTCGTTCCCCGACGTTGTGACGTGGTGGCTCGAGCGCATCCTGCCCTCGCAGCGGCGGCTCGCCCCTTTCGCGCGGAGCCTGTTCGACATGCCGCTGCCCGGCGACGGCGTGTTCGAGGACGTGGAGCGGCTGGCGCGCAACCTCGTCGCGATGAACGGCATCCTCCGCGACCGCGCGCATACGACGGTCCGGCTCGTGACGAACGCGGACCGGATGGTGGTCAAGGAGGCGATGCGGACCTTCACCTACCTGAACCTCTACGGCTACCTCACCGACGCTGTGGTGGTGAACCGCCTGCTCCCCTCCGACGGCTACTTCGCCGCCTGGAGCGAGGTGCAGCGCGAGCAGCTCGACCTCGTGCGCTCGGCCTTCGAGCCGGTGCCCGTGCTGACGGCGCCGTACCTGGAGCGCGAGGTGGTGGGGCCCGAGATGCTCGACCGGCTGGCGGACGAGGTGTTCGGCGAGCGCGAAGCGGCGGCCGTGCTGCACTCGCACATCGGTCAGGAGCTGATTACCGAGAACGGGCGAGCCACTTTGAGGCTCGACGTGCCCTTCGCCGAGAAGGGGGACCTGGGGCTGAAGAAGATCGGTCTCGAGGTGGTCGTGCGGGTGGGCGGCCAGAAGCGGACGATCATGCTCCCGCCGGCGCTTGCCCCGTACTCGGCCAGTGGGGCAAGATTCGAGGACGGGACCTTGGAGATCTCTTTTGAAAGGGCAGGCGATGAGCACTGATCAGGAGAAGGGCCCCTCGATGCCCGACCCCGCCGCGCTCTTCGTGCTCCTCGACGGCGTCCGCGCGGCCGCCCCGCGCGAGCTGCGCGACCAGGTCACGAACCTGATCCGCGAGTTCCTCCTCACACTGCGCTCGCTGATCGACTGGTACCTCGAGCGGCTCGACGAGCGCCCGCGCGAGCGCGAGGTGGAGGACATCCCGATCGAATGAACGACTTCGCATCGCTCCCGCCGAACCTGCCGGTGCCCGAGGACGACGGCGCCGCGGACCACCTGCCCGGGGCCGAGCTGCCTTCGGTGTCGCTGCCCATCGCCGGCGGCGGCCAGTTCGACTTCAGGGGGACCGAGGCCGCGGGGACGCTGGTGGCGTTCGTGTACCCGCGCACCGGCACGCCCGGCAGGAAGATGCCGCCCGGCTGGGACGACATCCCGGGGGCGCGCGGATGCACGCCGCAGAGCTGCGCCTTCCGCGACCGCCACGAGGAGCTGGCGGGCCTCGGCGCCACGGTCGTAGGGATCAGCGCGATGGACCCGGGCGAGCAGGCCGAGTTCGCGGAGCGCGAGGAGATCCCCTACCCGCTCCTGAACGACGGGCCGCTGGCGCTGCGCGACCAGCTCGGCCTCCCAACGTTCGACGTGCACGGGATGGTGCTGTACCGGCGCCTCGCGTTCGTGGCGCAGGGCGGCCGGATCGAGAAGGTCTTCTACCCCGTGTTCCCGCCGGACCGGAACGCGGCGGACGTGGAGTCCTGGCTGCGCGCCGCCCGGGCTAGCTGAAGTCCGGCAGGCCCTTCGGGCCGGCGTCGCGCTTCGCGTAGCCCCACAGGCGGTTCACGACATTCGGGTGGCTGCTCGCCACGTTCACGCTCTCGTTGCTCATCGCGTAGAGGCGCTTGCGGCGGCCCTGGTTGTCGGCGATCAGCAGCCAGCGCCCGTCGGAGGCCGCCACGTGGTCGTTGTAGGACGCGGTCCGCCAGCGGCGCTCCCGGCCCGGCTTGTTGCCGTCGAGCAGCGGCGACAGGTCGACCCCGTCCATGTGGCCCGGGACCTCCTGGCCCAGCACCGAGAGCACCGTCGGGCCCACGTCGTGCGTGGAAGCGAAGTACTTGCTCTCCCGTCCCGCGGCCTTCCGGGCGGGGTGCCGGATCATGAACGGCACGTGGCTCAGCTCGTCGTGGATCTCGTCGAAGCGCTTGCCCACCCAGCCGTACTCGCCGAGCAGCACGCCGTGGTCGCTGAGCAGCACCACGAGCGTGTTGTCGATCAGGCCGAGGTTCGCCAGCCGGTCGAGGAAGTGGCCCAGCCACGTGTCCACGAGCGTCACCTCGGCGGCGTACAGCTGGCGCATCCGGCTCAGGATCCCCTGCGACAGCTCGAGCGCGGCGTACTTGGCGGAGGGCGTCGGGAACGGCTGGAGCGGCTCGATCGGCGCGTTCGGCGGCCCGTACATGTCCCGGATGCGGCGCGGCGCGTCCCACGGCTCGTGCGCGTCGAAGGAGTCGATCACGAGCGCGAACGGCTGGCGCGTGCTCGCCCACTCGATCCAGTTCATTCCGTTCCGGAACACGCGCGCCGCGAGGTAGTCCTGCTCGGCGCGATCGCGTGGGTTCGCCGCCAGGTAGGCGGCCAGGCGCGGCTCGGCGCGGGACCCGCGCAGCGACGGCGGCAGGTGGCGCGCCACCTCGGCGCGGCTCACCTTTCGCTTCGGCTTGAAGCGCAGCGGCGATTGGCCGTCCACCAGCTCCACGCGGTCGAAGGTCTTGCGGAAGCGCTTGTGAACACCGAGCAGCATGTGCGGGTTGTCGGTGATGTAGCCGGTCATCCAGCCCTGCTCGCGCAGGACCTCGGTCCACGTCTTGCCGTCGCTGCCGACGGGCTCCCAGCCGGGCTGCGGCGGCAGCTGCTTCACCGGCTTCCAGCCCCGGAACGGATAGGTGCGGCGCCCGGCCATGATCGCGCGGCGCGCGGGAATGGTCGGCATCCCCTCGGGGTAGGCGCGCGAGAAGTGGACGCCCTCCCTGGCGACCTTGTTCATCGTCGGCGTGCGCGCCCCGGGCCCATACACGTGGTCGGCGCGCAGGCTGTCCATCACCACGACCACGACGTTCATCGCGCCCGGCGGGGCGGGCTGGCGCTGGAAGCTCGACTTGCCCGAGGCGTCGTCGTTGTCGCAACCGGCCGCCCCGAGCAGGCTGAGGCCGGCGGCGCCGGCGCCGCCGGCCTTGATCAGGCGCCGGCGTGTGAGGTCCTGGCTCAAGCCGCTACGACCGGCCCCGCGAGATGTCTATCGAGCGGATTGCGTGCTCGTCGGGGAGCTTGTCCATCACCTCGCGCACGATCTCGTGGACGTCCCGCTCGTCGTGGCCGAAGTCGTCGCTGAACGACTTCAGCGCCGTCCAGGTGATCTTCAGCTGGGCGGGGGTCAGGTCGAGCCGGTACGCGATCTCGTCCGGCCCGATCAGGTGGATCTCTTCGTCTGCCATGGCAGCCCGAAACAGTAGCCGGGTCCGCGGCCGGGTCGCGCCCAACGCGTACTAGGCTTCAGGCGTGGCCAAGACCTGGATCCTGACCGGCTCGCTCGACAACTTCCGCGCCACCCGGGAGCACGGCTTCACCGTGATCGGCGCGAAGGAGGGCCGGCGCCGGATGGCCGAGCAGATCGAGCCGGGCGACCGGATCGTGCTCTACGTGACGGGCGTGCAGGCCTTCGGTGCGATCGTGCGGGTCACGGGCGAGATGTACGAGGACCGCGAGAAGATCTGGCCGGGCAAGCCGGGCAAGGTCGACCCGTATCCCTGGCGCTTCGAGACCGAGCCCGACCTGGTGCTGGACGAAGGCGGCTTCGTGCCGGCGGTCGAGCTCGCCGGCGAGCTCGAGCACGTGCGCAAGTGGCCGGCCGAGCACTGGCAGCTCGCCTTCCAGGGTCAGCTCCGCATCGTCTCGAACGCGGACGCGAACCTGATCGAGCGGCGCCTGCGCCAGGCGGCGCCCGCCGCGGCGTGAGCCACGCCGCTCCCCGCACCCTCCTCCGGCGCGGGGACAACCTGCTGGTGGAGCGGCGACTCGAGGCGGCGCGCTCGCTGAGTGGCTGATGCAGCACTCGCGCCATTACTCGCTGGAGGAGGCGTCGGCGCTCCTGCCGTGGGTGGCGAAGCAGCTCGAGCGCCTGCGCTCGGCCCGCGACCGGCTGGGCGACGTGGACGCCCGCGCCGCGCTGGCCGCCATCGGGCAGGCCAACGGCGGCGGTCAGGCGGGGAAGGTCGTGTCGGAGGGCTTCCTCGAGCTGCGCGAGCTCATGCTCGAGCTCCGCGAGCGCGAGATCGTGCTGCGCGACCTCGACCGCGGGCTGATCGACTTCCCGTCGTTGCGCGGCGAGGAGGAGGTCTACCTGTGCTGGGAGGATGGTGAGGCCGAGATCGGCTTCTGGCACGAGCCCGAAGCCGGGTTCGCGGGCAGGCGCCCGCTGGACGATGGCTGACCTGGTCCGCACCTTCCGCCTGCTGAACACCGAGCAGCGAACAGCGGCGGTTGGGGCCCTGCTGCTGGCGGTGAGCACCTTCGGGCCGTTCTCCTTCGTCGAGGTCGCGGAGCTCCTGATCGCCGTCGGGGTCCTGGTGCTGCTGCGGGCGCGGGCACTGGGCAAGCGCTTCCATCTTCCGTTCGGCGACGGGACCGTGATCGCCGGCGCCGGGGCGTGGGCGGCAGCCCTCATCGTGGTGCGGCTCTTCGACCGCCCGCTCGGCCAGAACCTGCTCGCGCTGGCGTGCGCGGCGATACTCGTCTTCGCCGGGCTGCGCGAGCGGGCGAAGCGGCCGCCGGACGACCTGCCCGAGGAGCACCGCACGCCTCCGATCCGGCGGCGCCCGCAGTCACCCGCGCGGCGGCGACGGGCCGGCACGGCGGCGGCCCGCGCGGGCTCGGAGGAGGAGACCGAGCCGCTGCCGCCGCCGGAGTTCGAGCCGCACCGGGCGGAGCCCGGCGAGCAGCTGCGCCTCGGACGCGACAGGCCGGAGGGTCAGCCGCCCGGCGACGCCTGAGGCAGCGCCCGCGGCCAAGCGCGCACCCGGTCAGCCGCCCGGCGAGGCCTGAGGCAGCGCCCGCGCCGGCAGCCGCGCCAGCGTCAGCCCGACTGCCGCGCCCGCCAGCTGCAGGCAGGCCGCCAACACGAGCGCCTCTGCCGATCCGAGGCCCGTCGCCACCGGCCCCGCAAGGCCCGCGCCGAGCGCGAACGAGCCCACCTTCAGGCCGGCCGCCGTGGTGAACACCTGGCCGTACAGCGACGGGTCCACCACCCGCTGCCGCACCGCGAACTGCGCGGCCAGCGTCGGCCCGTCGACGGCTGACACGACCGCGATCAGCGCCAGCATCACGGGCAGCGTGCCCGCCAGCGGCCACGTCAGCATCAGCGCGCCGAACAGCGCGTAGCCCCCGAGCACGATCCGCTCGGGCGGGAAGCGGCGCTGGATCCTCACCAGGCCGAGCGCGCCGAGCGTCGACCCGACTGCGAAGGCAGCCCACATGTAGCCGGCGTCGCTTCGCTCGGCCCCGAGATGCTCGACGGCGAACAACGGGAACCCGAGCGTGAGCAGCCCGAGGCCCGCCATCCCGAGCGCGGCCGCGGCCGTGACGGCGCGCAGCTCCGGCACCGCCACGAGCTGCCGGATGCCGTCCGCGGCCACGCCGAGCAGCGTGCGCCGCCCCTCGCGCGGCCGCGGGCGCCGGTCGAGGCCCGGGATGCGAAGGATCAGCGCCAGCGCGAGCAGCGCGAGCGCCGCCTCCACGATCAGCGAGACGGCCGGGTCGAAGGCGGCGGCCAGCGTGCCCGCCAGCGCCGGGCCGACGATGAGCGCCGAGTTGAAGCTGGTCGTCTCGAGCGCGTTCGCGCGGCGTGAGCAGCTCGTCCGGGACGATCGACGGGATCAGGCTCGTGAAGCCGCCGAACGAGAGCGGGTAGGTGAGACCGGCGGCGAGCACCACGAGCGGCACCATCCAGTCGGGGCCGTTGCCCGTGAGCAGCACGAGCACGACCAGCATGGTCGCGATCAGGATCTGGTCGGCCACCATCAGCCTGCGGCGCCGGCCCGTCAGGTCGAGCCAGGCGCCCAGCAGCGGGCCGGTCAGGAGGCTGGGCAGCGTGATCGCCGCCACCGCGAGGCCTGCCAGCCCGGCGCTGCCGGTGCGGTCGAGCACCAGAAGCACCACTCCGACCGAGAACATCTCGTCGGAGACCCGTGCAAGCGTCGCGGCGCTGACGAACGGCACGTAGCCCGGCTGGTGCCGGAGGCGGCGCAGCGACTCGCGATCCACCGCCTGATCGTGTCAGGCGGGCGGAATGGCCTGGCGGAACCGGAAGCGGAAGTCGGGGTCGACCTGCGACTTGATGTCGCGCAGCCGCTCGAGGTTCGACCCGTAGTAGGCGCGCTGCCAGCGGTCGAGCTGCGGGTCGATGTAGTTCTGGTACGCCTGGCCCGACGCGTAGGGCCGCAGCGCCCGCCACACCCCGTTGATCCAACTGTTCGCCGCCTGGCCGCCGCCGCTGAAGTAGGTGAGGTACTGGAGCGAGAAGAGCATGTCGCGGTGCACGAACGCCGTCGCGCCGGGCCGGGGCCGGTTGAGCGCTCCGCCGTAGGAGTCGAGCAGCAGCGCGCCCGATCCCTGCGAGGGCGCGCGCTGGCGGCGCTCGATCCACTCGATCATCAGCTCGCGTGCGCGCCGCGGCAACGGCTCGTCGAAGTAGTCCGACTTGGCCCGGAAGCGGGCCCGCCCGCCGGCGCCCGACCAGCGCCGCACCAGGCCCATCGTGGTGTCGGTGCCGGCCGAGACGCTCGCCCCGCTCACGCGCGCCAGCGGCCCGATCAGGTTCCGCAGCCGCGCCTCCGGGCCGTAGAACTGGCCGGCCGCCGTGACGCTCGGATCGCCGGCGCCGCCGGTGGTGCCGAGGCTGAAGACCGAGGTGAGCGCGGGCGGCGCGCCGGGCGCGAAGCGCTGCCACGCGGCGAGCGCCTCGCTCGCCTGGCTCCAGGGAAACCGGATGATGAACCACGCCGCGCCGCGGGTCCGGTGCGCCTGCAGCGTGAGCGACGTGACGATTCCGAAGTTGCCCCCGCCTCCGCCTTGGCAGGCCCAGAAGAGGTCCTCGTTCGTGTCGGGATCGGCGCGCCGGGCGCGGCCGTCGGCGGTCACGATCGTGGCGGCGCGCAGGTTGTCGCAGGTCAGGCCGAACCTCCGCCCGGAGAGGCCGTGCCCGCCGCCGAGGGCCAGCCCCGCCACGCCGACGCTCGGGCACGAGCCGGCGGGGACGAGCAGCCCGCTGCGGGCGAGGCGCGAGTAGACGTCGATCAGCGGCGTGGCCGGCCCGACGGTCGCCCGGCCGTTCGAGACCCGGACGCCGCGCAGGCGCCGCAGGTCCACCACCACGCCGCGGTCGGTCGTCGAGTAGCCCGCGTAGCTGTGGCCGCCGGAGCGCGATACGAGGCGGATGTCGAAGCGGTCGGCCCAGCGCACGACGGCCTGGACGTCGCGCGTGTCGCGCGGAAGCACCACCGCGTCGGGGCGTATGCCGTCGAAGCGCGTGTTGTAGACGAGCCGGCGCGAGTTGTAGCCGGGCGTGCGCGGGAGGAACACGGGTCCCCGCACGGCCGCCCGCAGGGCCCGCGCCGCCCGTCGCGACAGGGCCGCCGCCTGGGGCGGCGGCTCCTCCGGCAGCGCGAGCGCGACCACGCCGGCCACGGCCTCGCCGAGGAATTCCCTACGGCCGAGCGCCATCGCCACGTGATGTTAGGTCGATCGGCTCCCGGCCGCGCGAACAAGGTACTTGCACCAATTGGTTTGAGTTCGGGCGCAGCGGGTAGTCCACCGGGCGGTTTCGCCGTTCAATCCGGGGGTTCTCCATGCGTCGACGGATCGGGTCCTGGCTGACACTTTCGCTCGTGTTGGCCGTCATCGCCTCGCTTGCCGGAGCGGGCGGCGCCAGCGCCGACATCGCACCTCCGTGGTGCGGCACGCCGGAGCCGGACTCGGCCGAGGATCTGCCCCCCGAGAACAGCTTCCCGCACATCCCCTACTACGCGATCGGCTGCACGCTCGAGGACATCCAGGACCGTTCGAACGGCCGCATGTCACTCGAGGTGATCGGCCAGTCCGTGAGCGGCAGGGACATGTACGGCGTGGTAATCGACAGCCGCGCGACGCGGGCGCAGCGCGACTCCTCCAGCCGGCTGCGTGAGGCGCTGCACTACGCGCTCGACGACCCGGAGCGCGCCCAGGACCTGGTCGAGCGGCGCGACGTGAAGGTCCCGATCTTCGTCCAGGGGAGCATCCACGGCAACGAGTACGAGGGCGTGGACGCGAACATGCGGGCCATCGAGCGGCTCGCCACCACCCCGTATGGCGAGGACCCGGAGGTCGACCGCCTGCTCGACCACGCCGTCGTGGTGTTCAACGTGATCCAGAACCCCGACGGGCGCGTGGCCGGCACGCGGGCCAACAGCAACGGCTTCGACCTCAACCGCGACTACATCACGCAGTCGCAGCCGGAGACCGTCAACTCGATCCAGTTCTTCAGGGAGTGGCTGCCCACCGAGGCGCTGGACCTGCACGGCTACATCGAGCCGACGCTGCTCGAGGGCACCACGGTGCCGCACAACCCGGGCCTCGAGTACGACCTCTGGCTCAAGTGGAGCCAGCCCCGGCTCGACGCCAACCAGGCGGCGCTGGCGAGCGAGGGCTATGGGATCACCCGGCCGGTGAACAACATCCCGCCCGTGTGGGTCCCGGAGGGCGAGACGCTGCCGCAGGGCTGGGATGACTGGGGGCCGTTCTACACGGGCCAGTACGGGCAGCTGCGTGGCCTCGACTCTTCCACGGTCGAGATGTGTTGGTCGATGGACGCCACCGAGTGCGGCATCGACGGCGCGCCGGCACCGCTGATCGGGGACAACGGCGCCCTGCGCACGCAGGAGCTGGCCTTGTGGTCGACGCTCGAGTACGTGGTGGAGAACCGCCGCGAGATGATGTTCGACCAGTACGAGATCTACCGCCGCGGCGAGGAGGACGCCGCGCGGCCCGAGCTGCGTGACCCGCTGCCGGTGGTCGGCACGGCCGCCGATCACGACTACATGACGGACTTCCCGCGGGCGCACGTGATCCCGGTGGAGGACGGGCAGCGCAGCGACGCCGAGGCCAAGCGGCTCGTGGACTTCCTGCTCGCCAACGACATCGAGGTCCAGCAGCTGCGGCGCGACTACCGCTTCGGCAACCGGGAGTTCGAGGAGGGCTCCTACGTCGTGTTCCTCGACCAGCCGCTGCGCGCGCTGGGCAACACGATGCTGGACGTGGGCGACGACATCTCCCACCGCGTGACCGAGCTGTACGCGCCGCCGGGCGCGTGGAGCAACGGCTTCCTCTGGGGCGCCGACGTGGTGACGATCGATCGCGGCCGCGGCTTCTCGCCGTCCACCAGGTCGGTGAAGCGCACCGACCGGGTTGAGGGCGGCCTGAAGAGCGGCCGCGCCGACTGGTACGCGATCGAGATCGACTCGCGCACCGCCGTGGCCACCGTTAACGAGCTGATCGCCGACGGCGCACGGGCGCGGCTGGCGGTCGAGCCGTTCGAGACCAGGTCCGGCGAGATGCCGGCCGGCAGCGTGCTGTTCTCCGAGGACGACGACCGCGAGCTGCGCAATGCGGGCCGCGCGGCCGGCCTGTGGTTCGAGCCCGTGCGCGGGTTCCTGCCCGACCGCGAGCCGATCGACCGCGTGCCGCGCGTGGCATGCCTCTGCTCGGCGCTCGAGAACTGGGCGATCGAGCAGCGGCTCGGGTTCCCGTCGGACACGTTCACGAACAACAGCATCCGGACCGCCCCGAGCGACCCGCTCGTGAACTACGACGTGATCTACAACACGACCCAGACCTATCCGGCGAACACCCAGGCGAACCAGGTCGTGCGTCAGCGCTACGAGGCGTTCTTCGCCCGCGGCGGCGGCTACGTGGGCGCGCGCATCAACGGCGCGCGGTTCCTGACGCCGCCCGACGCGCCCGCTCAGGTGACCGGCCTCCAGGCCGAGTGGCAGGGCAGCGCGTCCGAGGCGGGCAAGGCGACCGAGAACATCGAGCCGCTGATCGAGTCGTTCGGGCGCGTGGGCTCCACGTTCCAGGACGCCGCGAGCGGCATCGTGTTCTGGGACAACGAGGAGCGCGAGAGCAGCCCGATCACGGGCGCCTACCCCTCACGCGACACGGCGCTCGTGGAGGACCCGGTGTGGTTCTCAGACGTGCCCGCGGACGTGACCGTGGACGGCCGCCTGCCGGCGTCGAACTACCTGGCGTCGGGCCACTGGCCGGACCCGGACCCGACGGCCGGCGGCTCGCCGATCATCGTGCACGGGCCGAACGAGACCGGCACGGCGCGGTTCACGCTGTTCGGGATCGAGCCGCTGTTCCGGGCCCACCCGGAGCGGAGCTTCCCGGCCGTGGCCGGCGGCTTCTACTGGGGCGACATCTAGGCGGTTCAGGTCGGGGCGGGTCCCCGGCTGGACGTTTGTACGAGTCGGCGGTCCGGGCCTAAAGCGGTCCGGACCGCCGCTCGACGCCAACCCCAAACCCGCCCCGCCCCGCCCCCAGGAGGCCCTCCCGTGCGTCGTCCGCCCCTCATCGCCGCCCTGGCTGCCGCCTCGTGCCTCGCAGCCGCGTCCCCGGCGCAGTCGCAGGCACCCTGCAGCGCCGGCACGGTCGGAGACACCACCACCTTCAGCGCAACCGGTGACCTCCAGTGCTACGTCGTCCCAGCGGGTGTCGAGCGGCTCAGCGTCGTGGCCGTCGGGGAAGCTGGCCACACCAGCCTGGGCGGGGTGGGCGGGACCGGCGCGTCCGTCACCGCCGAGCTCGCCGTGACGCCAGGGGACACCCTGCACGTGGGCGTCGGCCTGGGCGCCGGGCCGGTCAACCCGATGTCGACCGGCGTGCCGGGCGGAGGAGCCTCCGACGTCCGAAGCTGCGCGCCGATCGATCCCGGCTGTCCGGCGCTCGGTTCGCCCAATGACCCGCGGCTCCTGGTCGCCGGCGGAGGCGGCGGGGGCGGAGGCGCCGGAGGCGGCGGCCACGGCGGTAGCGCCGGCGTTGGCCTCGACGTGCCGTGCAACGGAGGGGCGAACGGCGGCGCCGGCAACGGCGGCGCGGTGGGCCAAGGCGGCCTCGGCGGGACCTGCACGGGCGGCGGGACCGGAGGCGCCGGCAACGCGGTCGGCGGCGTAGCCGGCGGCAGCGGCGGTCCGGGCGCCGGCGGCGCCGGGGGATTCGAACTCAACACCCACGGCGGCGGCGGGGGCGGCGCCGGCTGGTTCGGCGGCGGAGGAGGCGGCACGAGCAGCACAGTCGGTGCCGGCAACGGCGGCGGAGGCGGCGGCGGCTCGTCGTTCGGCCCGCTTGACGCCGTCTTCGAGATCGGGTCCGGCCCTCCCTCCGTTGCGATCACGCCACTTGCGCCGGAGATCGCCGTCAACCCGGCGTCCGTGAGCTTCCCGACGACGCAGCAGTGGGGCACGAGCGGCCCGGCGAGCGTGACGATCTCGAACCCCGGCAACGCTGCGCTCAACCTGGACGGCGTGAGCTTCGAGGGGGCGGCCGCCGGCGACTACTTCGTCGGCTCGGAGTCGTGTGGCGCGGTCATCGCCCCGAGCGGCTCGTGCGAGCTGAGCCTGCGGTTCAGCCCCGGTGGCGCGTTGGGCCAGCGTGCCGCCACGCTCGAGGTGCTGAGCAACGCGGCCGCGGGCTCCAGCAGCGTGGCGCTCGGCGGCACCGCGGTCGTTCCTCCGACCCCGCTCGCGAGCCCCGGCACGTCCGCTCCGGCGGCGGGCGCGAGTCCGGTCGCGCCGGAGCCGCTCGCGCGCGCGGCGGCCGGATCCACGCGTCTCAATCGGAATCGCGCGATCGTGGTCAGCGTCGCATGCCGCAGTGACGTGGCGCTGTGCAGCGGAATCGTCCATCTCGCCACGCCCCGGTTCGGCGGCGGACAGGTCTCCCTGGGCACGCGCGCATTTCGGGTGCGCGGCGGCAGAAGCGTCGCGGTCAGGTTCACGCTCTCGCCGCGCATGGCGAGGCGCATGCGCGCGGCGCTGCCGGCGCGCGTCCGGGCGCAGGTGTTCGCCCGAAGCGGCGACACCGCCACCTACGCGGCGTCCACGTTGAACGTGAGGCGATAGCTCGACCGCCTTTGTCGATTTCGCCGCACCCTCTTCGTGTAGGTGGTATGAGCAGAGTCGTAATCACGAACAACCTGACACTCGACGGCGTCATGCAGTCGCCGTCCCATCCCGACGAGGATCGCCGTGGCGGCTTCGAGCACGGCGGCTGGGCGGCGCCGTACGCCGATCAGGTCATGGCGGACTTCATGGCCAAGAGGATCGAGAAGGGCGGCACGATGCTGTTCGGCCGGCGGACGTATGAGCAGTTCGCGTCCTACTGGCCGCACCAACCCGACGACAACCCCTACGCCGCCGTCCTGAACAACCGCCGGAAGTACGTGGTGTCCACCACGCTGAGCGACCCGCTGCCGTGGGCCAAGTCCGCGCGGCTGGACGGCGTCGAGGCCGTGGCGCGGCTGAAGGAGGAGCCGGGCGGCGACATGGGCGTGCTGGGGAGCGGCGAGCTCGCCCAGGCGCTGATGCGGCACGGCCTGGTCGACGAGTACGTGCTCTCGATCCACCCGCTCGTGCTCGGCTCGGGGCGCCGGCTCTTCCCCGAGGGCAGCCCGTTCGCAAAGCTTCGGCTCGTGGACAGCGTGACCACCACGACGGGCGTCGTGATCGGCACCTTCGAGGCGGACTCGTGATGCAGTACCTGTTGAGCATCTACCAGCCCGACGGCGATCCGCCCGAGCCCGAGGTCCTGGACAAGGTCATGAGCGAGCTCGCGGCCCTCAACGACGAGATGAAGGCCGCCGGCGCGTGGGTATTCACGGGGGGCCTGCACGCCGCGAGCACTGCGACGGTCGTGCGGGACCGCGGCGGGGAGGTGCTCATGACGGACGGCCCCTACACCGAGGGCAAGGAGCACGTCGGCGGGCTCTGGATCATCGAGGCGCCGGACCTCGACGCCGCGCTGGACTGGGCCCGGAAGGCCGCCCGGGCGACGACCCTGCCCATCGAGGTGCGCCCCTTCCATCACGGCGGAGCGTGACCGCTGTAGGTCCGGCGGAGATCGAGCGTGTGTTCCGCGAGGAGCACGGCCGCGCGGTGGCTGTCCTGGTGCGCCGCTTCGGCGACATCGACATCGCCGAGGAGGCAGTCCAGGACGCGTTCGCCGAGGCGGTCCGGCGCTGGCCGTCCGCCGGGCTGCCCCCGAGCCCGGCCGGGTGGATCATCACCACCGCCCGCAACCGGGCGATCGACCGGCTGCGCCGCGAGGCCCTCCGCGAGGACAAGCACGCCCAGGCCGCGCTGGTGCGCGTCGACGACGAGCCGGTCGAGGAGGGTCCCGTGCAGGACGACCGACTGCGCCTGATCTTCACCTGCTGCCACCCGGCGCTCGCCGTGCCGGCCCAGGTGGCGCTGACGCTGCGGCTCCTCGGCGGGCTCACGACAACGGAGATCGCGCACGCGTTCCTCGTGCCCGAGCCGACCATGGCGCAGCGCCTCGTCCGCGCCAAGGGCAAGATCCGCGACGCGGGGATCCCGTACCGCGTCCCCGCCGAGGCCGACCTGCCGGAGCGGCTGCGAGCCGTGCTGGCGGTCGTGTACCTGATCTTCAACGAGGGCTACGCGGCCAGCTCGGGCGAGCGGCTCGTGCGCGAGGACCTCTGCGCGGAGGCGATCCGGCTCGGACGCTTGCTGGCCGAGCTCATGCCCGACGAGCCGGAGGTCATGGGGCTGCTTGCGCTGATGCTGCTCATCTCGGCGCGGCGGCCGAGCCGGACCACCCCGGACGGCGACCTCGTCCGGCTTGCGGAGCAGGACCGCTCGGTGTGGGACCGGTCGCTGATCGCGGAGGGGCAGGCGCTTGTCCGGCGCTGCCTGCGGCTGGGGCGGCCCGGGCCGTACCAGATCCAGGCGGCGATCAACGCCGTGCACAGCGACGCCCCGAGCGCGGACGTGACGGACTGGGGCCAGATCCTCACGCTTGTACGACCAGCTGATGGCCATCGCGCCGAGCCCGGTCGTGTCGCTGAACCGCGCCGTGGCGGTGGCCGAGGTGGAGGGGCCCGAGGCAGGCGCTGGCGCTCGTCGACGAGCTGGATCTCGGCGGCTACCACCTCTTCCACGCGATCCGCGCTGACCTGCTGCGCCGGCTGGGCCGCGACGCAGAGGCCGCCACTGCCTACGAGGCGGCCATCGAGTTGACCGAGAACGCGGCGGAGCGCGACTTCCTGGAGCGCAAACGCAGCGAGCTCGGCGCCGCCTGACGTACGCTGGTCCGTGAGGTGGACCACGCGGCCGCCAGTCCGAGCTGCCCGAGATGCGGAGCCGATTTCTCCGCCGGCGCGGCTCGCTGCGGCGCGTGCGGCTTTGCCGTGGTCGACGATGCCGAGCGAGCGCCACGCCGTGGCCCGCGCGCCGGTCGCCCCGCCGCGGGCGGCGGATCCGGCGTCGTATGGGTGGTGGCGCTTGCCGCCGGGGTATGTGCGGTGGCCGCCGTGGTCGTGATGCTCTTCACCGGCGGCAGCTCCGGCTCATCGCCGGTTCCGGCGCGGGCGGGCCCGCCCGCGCC
>CAVZVD010000015.1:0-117269 GCA_963778615.1 uncultured Thermoleophilaceae bacterium | reverse complement strand
TCGGGGGCCGGGCGGTCAGCGCCGGCCAGGGCTTCCTGCGCCGGGGCGGCCGCGGCGCCGCTGCCCGAGCCGCTGCCGCCGCCCGCCATGCGGCGGCCGACGATGCGGGCGCCCGCGCGGTCGATTTGCCGGTCAACGGTGCCATCCCCGCCCGCCCGGCGTCCGCCGCGCCGGAACGCGCGGGTACCGACTCCGCCGCCATCGGCGACGGGGCTCGCGGTCGATGCCGCCGGGCCGCCGGCGTCCGGCGAGTTCCCGCCGCCGGAGGGGCTGATGCTGCGGGTGGAGCCGCCGCCGGAGGACCCGCCACCCGAGCCGCCGCCCCCGAGCCGCCGCCCGACAGGACGCCGCCGGGCAGAAGGCCGCCACCCGGCAGGTTGCCCCCGCCCGAGCCGCCGCCCCCCAGGAGGCCGCCGCCGGGAAGGTTGCCGCTCGGCAGGCCGCTCCCCGGGGACCCGACCACCCCGCGCACTGTCTCCCGCAGCGGCGCGACCGGCGAGTCCTGCACGACCTGCTCGACCGGCGCCGGAAGCGGCGAGTGCACGACCTGCTGGACCGGCTCCACGAGCTTGTTGACCGTCTCCTGCGGCTGCGGGAGGCGAATGGGCAGCTGCAGCTCAGGAAGCTGCGCCGCCGCCGGGCCCGCGCCCAGGCCCACGCCCAGCGACGCGACCGCGAGGGTCAGCACAACGGGCGTCCGCAGACGCCGACCGGACCTCATTCGACAGGGGTGCACTACGGGGGCGTGATCGGCCGTGCGAGCTGGTGCTGTTAGTCACAAGACCCCAACCTCGACGGGTATCAAGGCGGGGCGATGGCCCCGTCAGCCGAGGAAGGTCACGAAATCGGGCGGCGGCAGCCGCTCCGGAGCCTCGCGCTCCTGGCGCGGCGGCCCGAGGTGGAGAAGGCCGATGACGCGCTCGTCGTCGCCCACCCCGAGCGCGGCGCGGCCCTCGGGCGTCCGAAGCACCGCCGGGGTGCGCCAGTAGCCAGCCAGCCCGCGGGCGTGTGCGCCGAGCAGGACGATGTAGCTCGCGGTGGCCGCCGCGCAGAGGTCCTCCTCGTCCTGCACGGGGTCGTCGGAGCGGACCTGGCTGGCCGCGACGAGCGTGGGCGCGCGGTCGAGCTTGGCCGCGCTCTCGGGACCCGCGGCCTCCTTCAGCCGCGCGAGCGCGTCGGGACCGAGCACCCGGAAGCGCCACGGGTTCGTGAGGTTGTGGTTCGGGGCCCAGCGGGCCAGCTCGAACAGCTCGTCGAGCGTCTCGCGCGGCACCGGGTCGGCCCCGTAGGCCTTGTGGGTGCGGCGCGTGCGGATGGCGTCTTCGACTTTCAAGGTGAGCTAGCGAAGCTAGCGGTCTCGGCGACGGGACGTCGCCTTTGGCATCAGGACGCGGGGCGGGATGCCCCGCGGAGGTACTACGCTGGCGAAATGGCCTCCGGAACCGTGCTCGTGACCGGCGCCTCGTCCGGCATCGGCGAGGCCACGGCGCTCCACCTGAAGGAGCTCGGCTTCGACGTCGTGGCCGCTGTCCGCAAGGACGAGGACGCCGAGCGGCTCGCGGGCCGCGGCCTTCGCACGGTGAAGCTCGACGTGACCGACGCCGACTCGATTGAAGCGGCGCGCGACGAGCTGGGCGGCGGCCCGCTGGCGGGGCTCGTCAACAACGCGGGCATCGCGGTGGCCGCGCCGCTCGAGTTCCTCCCCCTGGACCAGCTCCGCCACCAGCTCGAGGTCAACCTGATCGGCCAGCTCGCTGTCACGCAGCGGTTCCTGCCGGCGCTGCGGGCGGGGCGCGGGCGGATCGTGAACGTCAGCTCGATCGGCGGGCGGGTCGCGCTGCCGCTCGTGGGCGCCTACCACGCCTCGAAGTTCGCGCTCGAGGCGATCAGCGACACGCTGCGGCGCGAGCTGCTCTCACAGGGTGTCGACGTGATCGTGATCGAGCCAGGCGGCGTCAAGACGCCGATCTGGACGAAGGGCGACGAGCTCGCCACCGAGCTGGCCGCCGACCTGCCGCCCGAGGGCCGGCGCCTCTACGGGAGCCTGATCGCGGCGATCCGGAAGCAGACGGCGAAGATCGCCACCGAGACCGGGATCGAGCCGCGCGTCGTGGCCGAGGCGATCGGCCACGCGCTCACCGCGAAGCGCCCGCGCGCCCGCTACCTGGTCGGCCGCGACGCGAAGATGCGCGCCCCCGCGGCCGCGGTGCTGCCGGACCGGCTGATGGACCGCATCATCGCGCGGACGCTGCGCGGCTGAGGACCGCCGCTCAGGCCTGCGCAGCGCGCATCACGCAGCGACCTCGGCCCTCTCCACCTCGGCCGCCTGCGGGGCGGCCTCGCCCGGGGGACGCATCACGGTCAGCACGATCACGAGCGCGATCGCCACCAGGCCCGCGCCGATCAGGTACGCGAGGTGGAACCCCGAGGTCAGGGCGGAGGCCGTGGACTCGCCGTCGGCCAGCAGCCCGTCCGTGCGCTCGGTGGCGAACGTCGTCAGCACCGCCAGGCCGATGGCGCCGCCCACCTGCAGCGACGTGTTGACGAGGCCGGACGCCAGGCCCGCGTCGGCCGGCGTGGCGCCGGACATGGAGAGCGTCATCAGGGCCGGGAACGCCAGCCCGGCGCCGGCGCCCAGCAGGAGCATCGACGGGAGGACATCGGTCACGTAGGTGCCGTCGACCGGCGTCCGCGCGAACAGGAGCAGCCCGGCGCCGATGAACAGGAGGCTGGGGATGAGCGTCGCCCGCGGGCCGAAGCGCATGTTGAGCCGCTCCGAGAAGCCCAGCGAGAGCGTGCCGATCACGATCGTCGTGGGCAGGAACGCGAGGCCGACCTCGAGCGCGTCGTAGCCGAGCACCCGCTGCAGGTAGAGCGCGCCGAGGAAGAACATGCCGAACATCCCGCCGACGAACAGCGCCTGCACGGCGTTCGCCCCCGCGACGTTGCGGGAGCGGAACAGCCGCAGCGGCATCAGCGGGTTCGGGATCCGCGTCTGACGCATGACGAAGGCGACCAGGAGGGCGAGCGCGACGCCGCCGAGGCCGACCGTGTGGAGGGAGCCCCAGCCCTGGTCCCCGGCCTCGAGGATGGTGTAGACGCCGAGCATCAGCGCGCCGGTCACGTACAGGGCGCCGCGAACGTCGGCTCCCTCGCGGAAGCCGAGGCCCTCGTCCTGCTCGACCAGCCTGAGCGCGAACAGGCCGGTGGCCAGGCCGATCGGCAGGTTGACGAAGAAGATCCAGTGCCAGTTGATCGCCTCGGTGAGCACGCCGCCGAGCAGCAGCCCGATCGAGCCGCCGGCAGAGGCCACGAAGCTGTACACGCCGATCGCCTTCCCCTGCTCGCGCGGCTCGCGGAACATCGTCACGATCATCCCGAGGATGACCGCCGAGGTCATGGCGCCGCCGGCGCCCTGGAGGAAGCGCGCGCCGATCAGCATCTCCTGCGTCTGGGCCACCGCGCAGAGGAGCGAGGCGGCGGTGAAGACGCCGAGGCCGATCAGGAACACCTTCCGGCGGCCGATCAGGTCGCCGAGGCGGCCGGCCAGCAGCAGCAGGCCGCCGAATGCGATCAGGTAGGCGTTCACGACCCAGGCGAGGCTCGACTGCGAGAACTCCAGGTCGTCCTGGATGGAGGGCAGGGCGACGTTCACGATCGTGGCGTCGAGGACGATCATCAGCATCCCGACGCAGAGCACGAGGAGAGCGGCCCAGCGCGTGCGGTCCGTGGCGGCGGTCATGACCTCCGAGGATGGAGGCCGATCGGCGGAGCGTTAATGCGGCTAGCCCGACTGGTGGGGGTTCGGGTAGCCGTACCCCGCGTGCCGGCTCAGTCGAGCCGGTACAGCAGCGCCTCGCGCTCGCGCTGCTTGACCTTCTCGAGCGTGAGCTCCGGGTTGCGCTGATGGGCGAGCGACACCTCGGCGGAGCTCGGCAGGCCGGCCGGGTCGGGCCAGGTGGAGGGGTCCCACAGCTTCGAGCGCACGAACGCCTTCGGGCAGTGGGTGTAGACCTCCTCGGCCTCGACCACGATCGCCGTCTTCGGCGGCTTGCCGACCGGGGTGATGCGCTCCAGCAGGCCGGGCTCGGCGCTCACGGCGGCGCGGCCGTTCACGCGGAGGGTGGTGTCGCGGCCGGGGATCACGAAGATCAGCCCCGATGCGGCCGCTGTCGACCACGTTCTCGAGCGTGTCGAGGCGGCGGTTGCCGGTGGCGTCGGGGATCGCGAGGTGCTCGTCGTCGAGCACGGTGACGAAGCCGGGCGGCCCGCCGCGCGGGCTCACGTCGCAGCGTCCGTCCCGCGAGAAGGTGGCGACGAACAGGATCGGCGCGGCCGCGATCAGCCGGCGGCAGAGGTCGTCGATGCGGGCGATGTCCTTGCGGACGGCCGCCTCCATGGGCGCGTCGTAGTGCTCCCGCAGCTGCGTCGGCGTGCTGCAACGCGCCTTCGAAGGGGTCCGGCTCGGCCATGCGAGGACTATGCCACAGGGTCGGGCGAGCTCCCTGATGCGCCGCGTGTGCGGCGGAAGCGCTTGGGGATGAGGCGGCCGAGGCCCGCGGGGACGGCCCGGCGCACTGGCGCCGGGACGAGGCGTCCGGCGAACCGGCGCACCGGCGGGGGCACGACGCGTCCGGCGACGCGGCGCAGCCGTTCCGGGACGCGGCGGCGCAACAGGAGCGCGAGCAGCGCGATCGCTGCGGCGATGGCCGCCGCGACGAGGCCGACGGGGACGCCCTCGTCGCCCGCCTCCTCGGCCGCGCGGATCGCGCTCTGGGCGGCCGCCTCGCTTTCCGTGCTGGGGCGCGGCGTCGGCGTGCCGTCCGAGGGCAGCACGCCCTCTTCCTCGCCCGGGATGCCCTGCCCGGCGTCGCCCGGGACGCCGGCCGGGTCTCGCGCCGCCCCTGCGGCGGCGGCCCCGCCGCCGGCCGGCTCCGGCGGCGGCGCCGGGGCTGCTGCTTCAGGTGTGGTCTCCGGGACCGGCGCAGCGGCACCGCCACCCCCATCGGGGGCCGGGGCCGGCGCGGCCTGCTGCTCCTCGGCGGCGGGGCGGGTGCGCTTCTCGCGCGGCACCGTCTCAACCGGGAGCGGGGTGCGCTCGAGCGCCATCAGCGCCTGCGCCGTCACCCACACGGGCGTCTGCCGGCTCGTCGACGAGTAGGCGATGCTGCCGTCGCGGCGCTGCAGGCCGCGCAGATACGCGAGCGCGCGCGAGAGGACGGCGCCGCCGGCGTCGGCCGCCACGAGGCCCTGGACCGCGTAGGAGGTCGACTGGGCGTTCGAGTCGCGGCCGCGGAACTGGCCGAAGCCGCCGTCGTCGTTCTGGTTGGCGCGCAGCCAGTCGACGGCCCGCCCGGCCGCCGGGCTCCGCGCGCGCCCGACCACCGCGAGCGCCTGGAGGGTGGCGCCGGTCATGTCGCTGTCGCTGGTGGCGGACGGCACCAGGCCGAAGCCGCCGTCCTCCCTCTGCGCCCTGGTCAGCCACGCGACCGTCGAGCCTCCGGCCCGCTCGCCCGCCGCCTTGAGGGCCAGGATGCCGAACGCGGTGTAGCTCACGTAGCCCGAGATCGAGCCGTCGGCGCGGCGCTTGGCGCGGATGGCCGCGATCAGATCGCGGCCGGCGAAGCTGCTCGGATGAGAGGCCGGCGGCCTCGAGCAGGAGCACCGTCCGCTCGATCTCGCCGATGTCCCGGACCGAGCCCGCGCTGCGCTTGACGTAGGAGGCGAGCGTGCGGCCGCCGCGGCGCTGCACGTCGTGCGGGTTGTGGCCGGCCACGGCGAGGCCGAGGCCGGACCAGCCGCTGTAGAGCGGGCTGGACGCCTGGCCCGGGGCGGCGCCGAAGCCGCCGTCGTCGTTCTGGGTGCCGAGCAGCCAGCGCTCGGCCGCCTGCGCCGGCGTAGGGACGCTCGCCGCTGCGGTCGGCGCGAGCAGAAGCACGAGCAGCACGGCGCCGGCCGCCGCCGGGGCGGCCCAGCGGACCTCGAACCGGCGCCGGTAGCGGCGCAGGGCGCGTATGAAGACGGGTCCGATCAAGAGGCAGAACACCACGTTTCCGATTGCATGAGCGAGGTTGTAGGGAAGCGAGCTTGCCGAGAGGGCTAAGTACGTGTCGAGGTCCTGTCGGGCGGCCAGGGTGAGCTGGTAGAGGTCCATCCAGGCGCCGAACGCGAGGCCGGCGAGGCCGCAGACGGCCGCGAGAACGAGCCTTCCCGGCTCGCGGTCCCGCAACACGCGCGCAAGCAGCGCGCCGGCCACGCCGACGGCGCCCCAGCCCACCATCTGCCACGGCGTCCAGGGGCCCTGCGACAGGAACACGTTAGAGACAAGCGCCGTGACCGCCCCAACCGCGAAGCCCGGAACGGCGCCGAGGGCGTAGCCGGCGAAGAGGACGATGTCGGTGGTGGGCTTGACGTTGGGGATGGCCGCGAAGGCGAGCCGGCCGACTACGGCGAGCGCGGCCAGGGTGGCGACGAGGGCGATGACGCGCGCGGGCGGCTTGTCGCGCTCGTACCAGGCGAAGCCGGCGACGAGGACGCCGGCGAGGACGACGATGGAGGCGGCCTGCCAGGTCATCGGAGGACCTCCAGCTGCTGAGGACACCGCGCGGCCTCCTCCGGGAGCAGCGCGGCCCCGCCGGTCACGCGGGCGACCTCGGTCGAGAAGTGGCGGCCCACCGCCGAGCACCTCGACGGGCGGGCCATCGCCGATCACGACGCCCTGGCCGAGCAGCACGACCCGGTCGGCGAACGAGGCCGCGAACTCGGTGTCGTGGGTCGCCACCACCACTGCCGCGCCCGTCGCCGGCCAGCTCGCCGATCCGCTCCGCGAGCCCGTCCTTGTGGGCGCGGTCCATGCCGCGTGTCGGCTCGTCGAGCAGCACCGCCGCGCAGGGCCCGCCGGCCAGGACCACCTCGAGGGCGAGTCGCTGGCGCTCGCCACCTGACAGATCGCGCGGGTTGGCCTGCTCGCGACCCGCCAGCCCCGCGGCGGCGACACCCGCGGCGCCGGCGTCGTCGACGGCGTGCTCGTGGATCAGGTAGTCGCCCGGGGTCTGGAGCAGCAGCGCCACGTCGCCGGCGCGCTCGACCCGTCCGCGGGTCGGCTCGGCGAGGCCCTTGGCGAGCCGCAGCAGCGTGCTCTTGCCGGCCCCGTTGCGGCCCATGAGCGCGACGCGCTCGCCCGGCCGAAGCTCGAGGTCGAGCCCGCGAAGGACGGTTGGCCCTTCCTCGATCTCGAGCCAGACGCCGCGCATGGCGAGGGCCGGCGCGGGCGGTCGCTGCGGCGCTGCCGCCAGCCACCTTCGACTGCGCTGGTCTCGCGAGATGGCGGAGCGCTGCGGCGCCGACGCCGGGCGGCTGCCACGCCCCGCTCTCCCGCAGCCCCGCGCGCGCCTCCTTCACCGAGGACGGCCGGCCCGGCAGCCCGGCCAGCGAGAACAGCCGGGCCGCCGGCGTGGCCAGCGCCGGCATCGACTCAACCGCCCATGCCAGGAACTCGGCCGGCGGCGCGTCGCATGCCACGCGGCCCTCCACAAGCGCGATCACGCGGTCGGCCGCGGGCAGGCAGCGCTCCAGCCGGTGCTCGGCCACCACCACCGCCGTCCCCCAGTCCTCGTTCAGCCGCCGCAGCAGCCACACGAGCTCGTCGCCGGCCACCGGGTCGAGCTGCGACGTCGGCTCGTCCAGCAGCAGCAGCTCCGGGCCGTGCACCATCGCCGCCGCGAGCGCCACGCGCTGGAGCTCGCCGCCGGAGAGCGTGTCGGTGCGGCGCTCGAGCAGGTGTCCCACCCCCAGGGCCAGCGCCGTCTCCTCCACCGCCCGCGCCAGCGCGGCCGGCGACTCGCCGCGGTGCTCGAGCGGCAGCTCCAGCTCGGCCCGCACGCCGCCCATCACGACCTGCGTCTCGGGCTCCTGGAAGACCGTGCCGCACACCGCGGCCAGCTCGCCGGGCCCGTGCTCCCGCACGTCCAGGCCGCCGACCACGAGCTCGCCGCTCGCCTCGCCCCCGTGGAAGTGCGGGACGAGGCCGCACATCGCGCGCAGCAGCGTCGACTTGCCCGAGCCGGACAGCCCGGCCAGGACGTTGAACGTGCCGGGCTCGATCTCGAGCGAGACGTCGTGGAGCGACCGCCCGGCGTCGGGATACGCGTACGCGAAGCGCTCGGCCTGGACCACGGGCTCAGCCACGCGGCACCCCCATCCGCGCGGAGCGCCCCGCGAACGGCGCGGCCCCGAGCAGGACGAACGCGACCGCGATGCCGATCTCGGCCGGGCCCAGGGCCATGTCGATCGTCGGGTACGCCTCGATTCGCCCCACACCCGCGGCGGCACCGGCGATGGCGATCGTCGCCACCGCGATCGCCGCGGCGGCGACGCGCAGGTCGTGCCGCGACCACGGCCGCCGCGCACGGCCGGGCCGGCCCGCCAGGGCGTAGCCCCGGACCTCGAGCGCGGCGGCCACGTCGACGGCGCGGTCGAGCGACCCGGCCAGCGCCGCGCGCACCACGGCCAGGCGGCCGGGCGGCTCGGGGCGGCAGCGACGGGCGTCGCCCATCCGGCCGGCGTCGCGGGCGAGCACCGGGACCAGCCGCGTCGCGAGCGTGGCGGTGAGCGCCGAGCGGTAGGAGACGCGGCGGAGCGCCTTGAGCAGCTGGTCGGGATCGACGGCGGCGGACATCAGCCCGCCGAGCGCCGCGATCAGCACCACGATGCGGAGGCCGACGAAGACGCCCTCGGCGGCGGCCTCGAGCGTCACGTCCCAGCGCCGGCCGAGGAACTCGCCGCCGCGGACGAGCAGGGTGTCGCCGCCCTGGTAGACGAGCGCGTTGACGATCGCCACGAGCAGCGCGAACGGAAGCGCCAGCCGCAGCGACCGCGCGACCTCCCGCCCCACCCCGGCCGCGAGCCCGGCCACCACGACTCCGCCGAGCGCGCCGGCGAGGATCAGCGGGTGGCGGTACAGCGCGCCGGCGAGCGCGAAGGCGAAGCAGAACGCGGCCCCCACGCCCGCGCGCGCCGCGTGCAGGGCGCTCGGCCGGCTGCGGTAGGTGGGGATCAGGGTCATCTCAGCGGGAGCTTCTCCACGGTGTCCCCGGTCACGGCAACGGCGAACGCGTCGCGCAGCCGGTCCTCCTCGAGGGCGGCCACGCCGGCCGCGAGGCCCTCTGCGTCGAGCGACGTGACGAGCCAGAGGAGCTCCTCGGCGCGGGGCTGGAGCGCCGCCACGAGGGCGGTGCCGTCGCCCGGGCGGACGGTGCGGGCCACCTCGCCGGTTTGATCGAGCAGCTCGAGCGAGCGGCCGTCCTCGGCGAAGCGGGCGAACACGCCGCTCGCCTCCGGTCCCTCCTCGAGCGTGGGTGCGCCGCGCACGATGCGGGCCGCGCGGCCAGCGGGCGACCACGAGTCGGGTGACCGCCTCGGTGCCCGGCGCGCCGAGCGACGAGCCGGACGTGGCGACGCCCGCATCGTCCAGCGCCTGCCGGGCGTCGCGGCACGGATCCGACTCGACCTCGTCGCACTCGACGCGCACCGGCCGCCGCTCGCCCTCCGTGCCGTGGAGGAAGGGCTCGGGGAAGGCGCCGACGATCGCCGGCACGCGCATGGCGGCGCCCCAGCTGCGGTGATCCCACTGGACGCGGTCGCCGGGCGACAGCTCGTACTCCGCGGCGCCGGTGCCGGACTCGATGCCGTTGACGAAGAAGAACCAGTCGCTGGTGCCGCCCGCGCCGGCGCCCTCGAGGCCGTCGATCGCCTGGACGAAGCGGCCGCCGAAGCGAGTGTCGACGTCGAACTCCGAGCGCAGCATGCGCATGACGGTCTGATCCTCCCGCAGCGTGTCGAGGCGGACGGAGCCGAGCTCCTCGTGGCCGAAGTCGCGAGTCACGCGAAGCTCGGCGCCGCCCTCCTGCTCCTCGCCGGCGCCGAGACCGCAGCCGGTGAGGAGGAGGGCGACCGCGATCAGTACGACAAGGAAGAGCCTCGCCCTCACGGCACCTCGACCCGCTCCGTGAACGACCGCACCAGCCCGTGACTTCTCCGCAACCGCGCGGTAGCGGCCCGGCGGGCAGCGCCAGCCGGACCTCGCCGGCTGGCGTCGGTGAGCGCTTCGGCGCCGCCGGCCCTCACTGTCGCGCCCTCCACGGGCACCCCGCTCGCATCGTCGTCGTAGCCGCGCACGGTCGCCACCAGCGTGCCGGGCTCGGCCCGCCAGGTGAGCTCGAGCGTGCGCTGGCAGCCGCCGTCGCGGAGCCGGCAGTAGAACCAGGTCACGCGCTGGCCGGCGCGGAGGCGTCCGCGGCCCAGGGGACCGCTCGGATCGGCGGCCCCGGCCGTGGCGGCACGGCGACCGACCTTGTAGACCCAGCCGTTCTGGCCGCGGTTGCGGTCGCCGCGGATGGCCTGCACGAACAGGCCGCCGCCGTCGCGCGGCCGGAGGGAGCATGCGCCGAAGTCGCGCAGCCTGATGCGGCCGGGCCGGCTGCGGACGAGGCCGGCGAGCGCCGTGCCGTCGCCCGCCGCGCAGCGACGGCCCTCCACGCGCACGCGCGCCGCGCGCGTGGAGACTGTCTCGCTCGTCGCGCTCCCGTCACGGAAGACGACGAGCTGCCGGATCTTGGGGGCGGCCGCCCGCGAGCCGTCCGCCTCCGTGCCCGCGGACCCCGCAGCGGTCGCTCCGGCACCCGCCATGACGAGGGCGCCTAGCACGGCGACGCCCCACACTCGCCTGATGGCCATGCTCGCCCCGGCGACACTCGCGGCACGCCCCCGTGCCTTAGCGGCGACACCCACCGCTCGCCTCACGGCCGCGGCGCCACGGCGTCGACCTCGACCGGACCGCCGCCCAGGCTCCGGATCCGAAGCACGTGGGCGCCGTCGCGCATCCGGCGGCTCGTCCAGAGCACCCGGCGGGGCGCCGACCGGCCGCGCAGGTTCACGACCTTGCTGCGCCCGCCGACGGTCACGCGCACGCGACCGCCCTTCGCGCAGCCGCTGGCCGATCAGCGAGACCCGCCGGCCATTGAACCGAAGCGTGGCGGTGGGCCCGGCCTCCGTGGTGCGGCGCACCGTCTCGCCCCAGGCCGACGCCTGCGGCGTGCGCGTCCAGCCGCGCGAGAAGCTGCAGCAGCTTCCGGTCGCGGTCGTCGACCGGCACGACGATCGTGCTCGGACTCGGCCGTGCCCCTGTTCGTGGCACGGTCGACCGCGGTGACCCGGAACTGGTACGCCTTGCCGGACTCGCCTCGGAAGCGCGCCGACGGCGTGGCCGTACGGTCGGTGATCGACCGCCACTCGCCGGCCTGCGACCTTGCTGGCCCGGAGGCCGCTCCCCATCTCACGCACGTCGACCGCGTAGGCCGCCACGCCGGAGCCGTCTCCGTCATCGGCCTGCCACGAGACCACCATCGTGCGCGAGCGCCCGCGCTCGCTCGCGAGCTCGCGGCCGGGCAGGTCCACGCTCAACACGCGTCGGGGCCGCCTTGTCGCCGGAGGTGCACGGGTCGGCGCCGGGCGGATCGACGCAGACGGAGATCGAATTCGAACGCACCGAATCGGCGCGCTCGGCCTTCAGCCGGTAGATGCCCGGGTCGGCGAACGAGAGCGTCGCGTTGCCGTCGGCGCCGGTCTGAGCCCCGCCGACGGTGGCGCCCGAAACCGGAGCGGTCCCGCCATCGGTCACGGAGACCGTCACGGGCGCGCCTGTCGTGGCCGCGCCCGGGCCGGTCAGCTTGAGGAAGTGCGCCTTGCTGAAGGCGTCGAAGATCCATACGACCTCGTCGCCCTGGTTCACGCGCGTCTGGCAGCCGCCGGCGCCCCCGAGCTTGAAGTTCACCGCGAAGTACCAGAACTGGCTGGAGGTCTCGGCCTCACCGGCGATCCGGGTGACGAGGAAGTCGTTGAAGGAGGGGAACCAGTCGCCGGCCCAGGTGAGGTTGTTCAGCCGCGCGCCGTCGTCGAGCGCCGCTGTGGCCGTGGGACCGGGCGACGGGTGGGCTCCGTTGTTCGTCCCGTCGCAGGGATGCGGCCCCCCGGACGGCGTCGTGATGTGATGCCCGTCGGTCGTGACGGGCCCATCGAAGATGGTCTGGTTCTGCCCCTCCACGCGCAGGTTGATCGGAGACTGGATCGGCCGCCGCGGCTGGCGCGGCGATCGCGAAAACGGCAAGGGCCACGGCGTGTGTGCGCCGGATGCGGTTGGGCATTGGCCACCCTTTCCTCGAGGGTCGTATGGCTCCGGCCGGGGCCAGGTCTCCTGGCTTCGGACTCAGCGCCGCGCCTTCCCGGAAAGCCGTCGGCTTCCCAGTGGCATCAGCGACGCATCAGCGCCCGTTCACAGTGGCGGGACCGCGCCGGCTTCGCACCGGACTTCCCTAGACCACCGGCCGATGAACGGCGCAAGCATACCCGCACCACCTGGGCACGCCCACAACCGGCCGCTACAATCGCCCGCCGACGGGCCGCCATCGTCTAGGGGACTAGGACGCCGCCCTCTCACGGCGGAAACCGGGGTTCGAATCCCCGTGGCGGTACTTGTGAATCCCGCAAACACGCGGGATTCTGTCGTTGCGGGCCACCACGCGACAGCACGGCGACCCGCTAGCCCTCCGACGCCGCGTACAAACCGTGGCAGCGCGAGCGAGGTCTGGTGGCTCTCGCGTGGGTCGATGGCGTGTAACCAACGCCCGGCAATGTGTCAGCGACGTACTGAGCGGGGCTGACTTAGCCTTCGATGGTCGCCAAGACACGGCGCGAGGCGAACAGTCGCCCGTACTTGCGTCCGGTCATCTCCTCAAGCACGCCGTCGCGAACGAGACGGCTAATCGCCTCATTTGCGGCCTGATATGAAACCCCGTAATGGCCCGCCGCCCACGTTGCTGTGAGGATCGGCTGCCCGACTAGGTCTTCAATGATGCGCGCGCGAACTCCCCGAATCTGCCGCTCTTGGACCATCGCGCGAAGGTCGTCCTGGTACTCGAGGAGCGCCTCAATTCGACGTAGTGTCTCGGCCGCTTGTGCGCGCAGACCGTCGGCAAAGAACGCGACCCAGGAATTGAAGTCGCCTGTCTGGCTGACATTCAATAGCTGCTCTTGGTACTCGCGCCGGCGCGCCTCGAACCACGGGGAAACGATAAGAAGCGGGTAGTGCAGCACGCTGTATTGCATGAGCTGTAGGACGACCAGCAGGCGTCCAAGGCGACCGTTGCCGTCCGAGAACGGATGCAACGTCTCGAACTGGTAGTGGGCTAGCGCGGCGCGGATAACCTCCGGCATTGTCGACTTCGAGTTGACCCAGCTGAGCCATTCGTCAAATCCGGCTTCGAGCAGGTCCCCGGGCGGCGACGGAACGAATCGGGCTTGCGTTATGGGCACGCCCTTCGAGCCTATGATGACCTGACGATCACGGACTCCCCCCGCGTCGCTGAGTTCACCGGGCGTTCCGCGAACAAGCGTCCGCTGAAGCTCGCCCAGCAGACCCCGAGTAATTGGGCGATCTGCGATCCATTCGAATCCTTTTTCCGCCGCGTCTACGTAGTTGAGGACCTCATGCACCTCTGCGGATTGCACTTCACTTCGGTCATCGAGGTCCGCTTCGAGCAGGTCGGTGAACGCGGCATATGTCCCCTCTAGCGCTGAAGTACTTTGCGCTTCTCGGCGTAGCGTCGGACGGCGAAACAACTCGGGATTGGGGATCTGGCCGCCGGCTTGGTCGAGCGCAGCAAGAGCCGCCGCAGCCTCGACAACGAGAGCCCATGTGTCACCGGCAAGGTTGAGAGCATCTACATCGGTCGGAAGGGCGTCCGGAACGAATGCCTGATGCTCGTAGAGCTCCCCCGAGAAGGGTCCATCCCGCTGATGGGCACGAGTCGCCCAACCGGGCTTTCCGCGATCGCCGCCAGGTCCATAATTAAAGTTTATAGCCTCGAAGCTTGAAAAGCTCCATCAGCATTTCAAGCCCCCGGCTAGTCGGTCATTGAAATTGAAGCCATTGGGCTCGAAGGTTGAAAATGGCTCGAGCAATTTAAAGCCTCGCCTCAGGGCACGGTGACCACCACACCGACTACCCCGCGGACGCGCCGCAAGCGGGTACGAATGGAAACCGGGGTTGAATCCCCGTGGAGTACCTGCCCTACTCCCCCAGCTCCACGGCTTCCAGCGCATGCGAGCGCTCCGTGAACTGGTCCATCCGGACGATCATGCCGTCGCGGAGCGTGTACACGTCGTAGAAGAGGGCGTCGATCTCGAGCCCGCTTCCGCGGCCGCGCCCTTTCAGGCGCACCGTCACCACGATGCGGTTGCCCATGTCCTCGAACTCCTCGGGCATCACCTTGTAGTCGTCCCACGCCGCTTTCCAACGCGCCAGGCTCTCGCGAACCGCATCGTGTCCCTGCGTCGGCAGCTCCTCGATCGGGTTCCACACGATGCCGGGATCGGCGTACGTCAGCACCTCGTCGACGTCGCCGTCCAGGAACCGGCGGACGATCTCCACGTTCTCGTGCGACATCGCCGCCGAGTATGCCGCCGCCCCTCGGCCGGTGTCGATCACCCCCAGGAGTGACAGCGGGATCCGAGCCGTGCGGCGGCGGCCGGGCATGTCATCGTAGCCGCGTGGGGTCGAGGGTGAGGATCGTCGGGCGGCGGGTGATCGTCGTTGCCGTCGTGCTCGTGCAGCTCGCGTTCATCGCGCGCGGCTACTGGTCCGACCACAAGGAGTTCGCCTTCCAGATGTTCCCGGAGTCGAGCACCTGGCGGGCCGATGTGGTTCGGGTCACGCAAGACGGGCGGCGCGTTCCCGTCGAGCTTCCCTGGTCGGGCTATCGCTGGGACGTGCTCGTGCCCAACCGTGGTCTCCCGTACCCCTCGGTCCGCCATCACGCCGATGCCGGGCTCGACAATCAGCTCGCCTTCCTCGACGAGGCGCTCGACTGGGTCGCCCGTAACACTCCGCGCGACCGTGAGACGCGCTATCTCGAGGCCCGGGTCACCTCCTGGCACAACGACGACCCGCCAGAGGTCGAGCTCATTCGCAGCGACGTCCGTGGGGGCACGAATTGAACGCCGCCGCGGTGGGCGCGCCGCCCAGGGCCAAGAGCCTCGTCGACCGCTTCGACGCCCTCCTCGGCCGCGCGGGTCAGCATGCGCGGCCTCGCCCTCCTCAGGGTCCTCACCGGCCCCGTCGTCCTCCTCCATCTCCGCCCCTACCTCTCCGACAGCCTCGACGGTCACACCTACCGCGACGCCTTCCACCACCCCTACGCCGCCTGGTATCCCGAGCTGCCCGAGGCTGCCTACATCGCGCTCCTCTGGCTCGCCGCGGTCGCTGCCGTCGCCATGTCCGTCGGCTTCCTCACGCGCCTCGCCACCGCCACGACGTTCACGATCGTCGCCTACAACGTCTTCCTGTCGACCACGCACTTCCACAACAACCGCGCCTACCTGCTCATCGTCCTGGGAGTCCTCGCGCTGGCGCCCACCGGCCGCGAGCTCTCCGTCGATGCCTGGCTCCGCCGCGCGCAGAAAAAACCGGCGCTCGCACTATCCGCCCCCGCCTGGCCGCTCTGGCTGCTCCGCTTCGAATGCTCCGCCATCTACGCCGCGTCCGGCCTCAGCAAGCTCGTCGACCCCGACTGGTTCGGCGGCACCGTCACCTGGCAGCGTGTCGTCCGCGCCCGCGACGACCTCAATGCGCTGCCCGACTGGACCGTGTCCCTCCTCACCGACCGCGCCTTCCACACCGGAGCCGCCAAGTTCATCGTGCTCACCGAGCTCTTCATCGCGGTGGCGCTGTGGAGCCGCCGCACCCGGTACGCGGCGGTATGGGTCGCCGTCGTCTTCCACCTCTCCATCGAGGCGTCGGCATCGGTCCAGGTCTTCTCGTTCCTCGCCATCGCAGTGCTGGTCGTCTGGGCCGTGCCGTCCACCCGGGACCGGATCCTTCGCGTCGACCCGACGGACGAAAGCCAGCGCCGGCTGGCCGCCCTGGTTCGCGGGCTCGACTGGCTCGCCCGCTTCCGCGTCGAGCCGGCCAAGCCCGGTTCGCGGCTCGAGGTGGTCGACCGGGATGGCACGGCGCTCCGCAAAGGACCGGCCGTCGCGTTCACCCTGAGCCGCCTGCCGCTCACCGCCTGGTTCGCCCTCCCCGCCCTGCTCCTCCCCCCTGTCCGCCGGGCGCGCCGTAGGCGATGACCGTCGGCAAGCGCCTCTGGCGCGCCGGGCTGGCCCTGGCGCTGTTCCTCGCTCTCGCGTTCGTCGTGGTGGCGCCGCCCGAGCACTGCCCGCCGGTCAGCGCCGAGCAGCTCCGGCAGTCCTCCCAGGCCGCCGTCGACTGGTTCGTCCGCAACCAGGAGACGGACGGCGCCTGGCTCTACCTCTACGACACCGACGACGACTCCGTGCCGGAGGAGGAGTACAACGAGGTCCGGCACGCCGGGGTGACGATGGGCCTCTACCAGGCCGCCGCGGCGGGACTGCCCGGTGCGCTGCGCTCCGCCGACCGGGGCACCGAGTGGGCGCTCGACCGGCTCGTCAGGGGCGACGGCTGGGCCGCGCTCGAGGGCGACGGGCGGGTCACGACGGGAGCGTCCGCGCTCCTGGCCGCCGGGCTCGTCATCCGCCGCGACGCGACCGGCGACACCCGCTACGACGACGTGCTCCGCGAGCTCGGGCGCTTCCTCGTCGACCAGACCGAGCCGTCGGGCGCGGTGCTCGCGTCGTACGACACGGCGCGCGGCGCGCCGGTGCCGGACGAGTACTCGAAGTACTACACCGGCGAGGCCTACTGGGCCCTCGGGCGCCTCCACCTCGCCTTCCCGGGCGAGGACTGGGGCGAGACCGCCGACCGCATCGGCGCGTACCTGGCGACCTCGCGCGACGACGTGGAGGGTCACTGGCCGCCGATCCCCGACCACTGGGCCGCCTACGGCGCCGCCGAGACCGTCGAGTTCCCCGAGCGCGGCCGTCCGCCGCTCACCGACGACGAGCTGAGCTACGCGCGCGACCAGTCCGAGCTGTTCGGCGCCCAGGCGCGCTGGCTCGCCCACTACCACGGGCCGTGGGGCGGGATCGTGCGAGGCGGCTACGAGCCCCGCGGCGGCTGGTACGGCGTGGTCGGCGAGGCGCTCACCGGCTGGTGGCTGACTGCCACAGCCGACCCGCGGCTGGACGACCTGCGAGCCCCGCTCGGCGAGCGCGCCACCTGCATCGCCGGCCTCGCCATCGAGGAGCAGTCCGACGCGGAGGACGCCGCGGACGCCGCCCAGCCCGACCGGGTCGAGGGCGCGTGGTTCACCGACGGCGAGACCCGCATGGACGACCAGCAGCACGCGCTGGCCGGGCTGCTGCGCACCATCCCGATAGTCGAGGCCGGCGAGGGCGGGCCGTCCGACGCCGGCGAGAACGTGCCGTCGGTCTGGTTGTGGGCCGCCGTGCTGCTGCTGGCGCTCAACCCGGCCCGCGCCGCGTTCGGGATCCCCCGAATCGGGGGCTCGCCGCGGACCGCTGCCGGCCTCGCCGCCGCGGGCGGGCTGATCGGGGGCCTCGCCGTCTGCGCCGCGGCGGCCGTGGCAGACCCGCTGCTCGACGCCCTCGACGTGAGCGAGCCCTCGTTCCGCACCGCCGCCGGGATCGTCGCCGTCATCGCCGGCATCGCCGACCTGTTCCGGCGGCCACCCTCGCCAGAACCGGCGCTGGAAGGCCGGCGCGCCGCCCTCGTCCCGGTCGCGATCCCGCTGGTGGCCCGGCCCGCCCTGCTGGTGATTGCGCTCGGCGCCGGCGCGGACAAGAGCGTCCTCCTGATCGCCGGCGCCATGGCGCTCGGCATCGCGCTGCTGACCGGGCTGACGGCCGCGTGGACCACCGAGGGCCCGCGGGGCCGGGCGCTGCGCTGGGCGGCCCGGCTGCTCGGCGCCGGGCTCGTCGCCTGCGGGGTGCTCCTCACCATCGACGGCGTCCTGGACGTCTAGGCGGGGACCGGCGGAGGGCGCGCCTCGCGCCGGCGGTTCCAGGCCCCGAAGGCGAGCATCACGACCGCGGGCGGCACCGTGCCCGGCAGGGAGTCGACCACGAGGAAGAGCTGGTTCCAGGCCTGCGCGGCCACCAGCGTCGCCAGCGCCGCGAGCGCCTGGGGGCGCCGCTCGGCGGCGAGGATGCCTCCCACCAGCCCGGCCACGAAGTAGTCGCCGTAGTCGGTGGAGACGCTCCCCACGTCGGCGACCTGCAGCCGCGGCAGGCCCTCGGCCGGCGCGGCCGCGTTGAAGGCGGCGTTCTGCTCCCCCCACAGGTCCCCGAAGATGAACACGGCGTCGACCACCGCCATCGCCACGACGCCCAGCTTCAGCCACCGGAGCGGCGCTCCGCCCGCGAGCAGCCTGCCCACGGTCACGCACGACCCGACGATCATGACCAGCCTGGCGGCACGGCCGAGCGGATCGTCGGGCGCCGCCAGCGCTGCCGCGAGCAGCGGCACGATCGCGAGCGCGAGCCAGGGACGCGCCCCGTGCGCGGCCCAGCCGAGCGCGAGCGCGCACCCGACCGGCACGAGCAGGAAGGCGATCCAGGTGATGACGTCCGCGCTCGCGGCAGCGGCGGCGATCGCCACGACGCTCGCCACAACCGAGAGAGGGGCGATCAGCGCCCACCCGCGGCCCCCCAGCCGCAGCAGGAACGCCGGGATCCCCGCCGCGGGCAGCGCGACGCAGAGCGCCTGGGCCGCGTCGAGCACGAACGTGTCCAGGTCGAACCACATCCGTACGGGAGGGTGGCAGCACCGCCAGCGGAGGCTCCGACCCGGCGCGGCGGCCAGCCGAGCGCGGTACGGTGAATTCTGCGATGTCCCATCTGCCGCGCGTCGCGATGGCTGCCGCCGTTCTCGCGGGGATGGCGGTCGCCCCGGCTGCCGCGCAGGAGCCTCCGCTTCCGGACGGAGCGGTTGCGCGGGTGGGCGACGAGCGCATCGGCAAGGGCGAGTTCCGCCACTGGATGCGGATCGCCGTTCGCGGCGACGATCAGGCGCCGCGCGAGGCGCTCCGGGAGAGCACGATGCTGTTCCTCCTCCACCGCGCCTGGACCGCGCCAGGAGGCGGCGGCCCAAGGCATCGTCGTGAAGCCCGCGCAGGTGCGGCGCGCGTTCGAGCGGCAGAGGCGCGAGGCCTTCCCGAACGAGCGCGCCTACCGCAGCTTCCTGCGGGAGACGGGCATGACCAAGGCCGACCTGCTCGAGCGGATCGAGTTCGACATGCTGCAACGGCGGCTGACCCGAGCGGCCATCGCAGACGTGCCCAAGGTGACCAGGGAGGCAGTCGACAGCTACTACGCCCGGCACCGGCGCGAGTTCCGCGGCCTGACGCCCGCGAGGGCCCGCCGCACCATTCGCGTCCAGCTGACCTCCGCCCGCAAGCAACGCGCCCTCGCTCGCTTCATCGTCCGCTTCCGCTCTCGCTACCGGGAGATCACCCTCTGCGCTGACGGCTACGTCATGGACGCCTGTTCCAACGCCCCCTAAGGGACACCCGCCCCCCCCTCAGTCGTCGTCTCCCCGCCGCGGCAGCGTCACGTCAGCCACCACAGGCAGGTGGTCCGAGCCGATCGTCTGCGGCACGTACGCGCCCTCCACCCGGGTGTCGCGCGTGACGAACACGTAGTCGATCCGCCGGGTCGGCGCCGTCGACGAGAGCGTGAACCCGGGGCCGATCCCGCCGGCCGGCCAGGCGTCCGCGAGGCGCTGGTAGAGCGGCTGCAGCTCCGGCGCGCCCGGCTCGGCGTTCAGGTCGCCCACGAGCGCGTGCGGGCCGCGCTCCTCGCGCATCTCGTCCACGATCGCCTCGACCTGCATCGTGCGCTGCGCCTGCCCGCTCTCGGCGTTCGGCGAGTTGTGCTGGAGGTGCGTGTTGTAGAACCGGTAGCGCGTTCCGCGCACGTCGATCAGCGCCTCGAGCAGGCCGCGCTGCTCGCTCGTGCCGAGCTTGGGGAGCAGCGTGTTCTCGCTCGACAGGATCGGATAGCGGCTCAGGATCGCCGTGCCGTACTGCCTGCGCGGCGCGCCCGGCGTCAGCGGGTCCTGGTCGAGGTTGGCGCCGTAGACCACGTGCATGTCGAGCGCCTCCGCCAGGTACGACGCCTGGTCCACGAACTCGCTCCGCTCCGACCAGTGCCGGTCCACCTCCTGCAGCCCGACCACCTGCACGTCCTGGCTGCGGATGAGCTCGGCGATCCGGTCGAGGTCGAGCCGGTCGTCGGCGCCCTGGGCGTGGTGGATGTTGTAGGTCATCATCGAGAGGACCCGGCGCCGGTCGTCGTCGTCATCGTCGTCGTCGCGGTCCGGCATCGACTCGCGCAGCGCCCTCCCCTGCGCGTCCTCCGGCGCCCGGGTTCCGAGCAGCCGGGCGATCGTCGGGGCGATGTCCACGAGCCCCGGGCGATGCGGCCGCTCGCCGCGCTCGATGCCCGCGCCGGCCATGAACAGCGGGACCTCGAGCTCGCTCACGCTGCCGTGCACGCCGCGGCTCTGCCCGGGCGGGGCGTCCTGGTCCACGAAGCCGTACGGCGGGCGGGCCTCGACCACCAGGTCGCCGAGCTTGTCGCTGGCGCGCATGCGACGCAGGTCGCCCTCGTCGTGCACGCGCTGCACCTCGGGCAGCTCCTCCAGGGCCCGCTCGATCCGGCGCCGGGCGTGGGAGCGCCGGGCGTCGCCGCGCAGCGTCACGTCGCCGATCCGCCCGCCCGGCACCACGATCGCCTCGGCGGCGGGCGTCGGGGCCTGGCCGGGGCGCACGACCTCGGCCGTGTAGCCGGCCGCCTCGATCGCCGCGGTCACCTGGGGCAGCAGCGTGCGGGTCCACTCCGTCATGCCGTGGTCGGAGGTGAGGAGGAACGCGGTGTCCTCGTAGATCCCGACGTCCTTGGTCGCCTGGATCAGCCGGCCGAGCTGCCGGTCGTGCTCCGCCAGCAGCGCCGGCATCGCGGGGCTGGAGGGTCCCTGGTCGTGGCCGAGGCCGTCGAGGTCGGACGAGTAGACGGCCAGGAAGTCAGGGATCTTCGGGACGGTGACCATCTGGCCGCCGGAGTTCACCGGCCGGCGGTTCAGGATCTCGATCGCGGCGTCCACGCGCCGCTCGAAGCTGCCGCCCGGCTGGACGTAGAGGTGCTCGGGGTCGCCGTAGCGCGTCCCGTGGTCCTGGACCATGTACCACTGCACCGACGCGGTCGTCTTGCCGGCCGCCGCCAGCGACTCGGCGATCGTCTCCGACGCCAGGAACCGGCTCTGGCCCTGCGCCCGGCCCGCGACCGGGTCGAAGATGTACGCCGCGTTGCCGTGGCGCTCGGGGTAGGCCCCGGTGGCCATCGACGCCCGCGCGGGGTTCGAGATCGTGTGGTAGGTCGAGCTGGCGATCGAGAGGCTGCCGCGGCGCCTGAGGGAGTCGAGGTTGGGCGTGGGAGCGGTGCCGAGGTAGGACGGGTCGAAGCCGTCCCAGTCGACCAGCACGACGTGCTCGGCCGGGGGCCTGTCGTCTGCAAGCGCGCTTGCGGGGGCGAGCGAGAGCAGGGCCAGGACGGCTATGACGGCGGCGACGGCGCGACGCATGTGGGTGTGACCTCCGAGTCCGGGTTCCCGCTAGGCCTTCCCGAGCCGGCGACGCTCTTGTTACGTGTCCGTCACCGGCTGGTGAAACCGGGCCGGTAACGGGACGTTCACCCGGCTTTCACCGGCGGATAACGGCCTCGTCCGCTCTGCGTCCGACACTCCTGAACGAGATGGAGACCGCGGGCAGCCTTCTCTTCGTCGCGCTCGTCACGTGCTACCTGCTCGTCCGCGTCTTCGCCGGGCCGGCCACCCCGGTCGAGGTCGTCGTCTACGGCATGACGGCGGCGTTCGGGCTGGAGTACCTGATGGCCTCCTGGCGCGGGCTCTGGCAGCCGGGCTAAGGGGGTTTTCACACTCCCGGTAGGTGCGCTACATTCGAGAGGCCTTGGACGCGCGCCGCACTGACATTCTGAGGGCCTCCCCGCGGATGTTCGAGTCGGATGTCCTCGATCGCCTCTCGCGCGTCCACCCGCTCGTCCCGCTGGTCATCTTCGTTCCGACGGTCGGTGCGCTCTTCGTGGTGGGCGCCCGTCAGCTGACGACGGCGGGGACGCTCGGCCTGCTGATGGCCGGCTGGCTGTTCTGGACGCTGACGGAGTACTGGCTCCACCGGCTGGTGTTCCACTTCGAGCCGGAGGAGGGCCCGCTGGCGCGGCTCCACTGGATCATCCACGGGGTCCACCACGACCACCCGAACGACCCGCTGCGCCTGGTGATGCCGCCCTCGGTGAGCGTGCCGCTGGCGGCGGCGTTCTACGGCCTGTTCGTGCTGGCGATGGGAACGCCCGCGGCGGAGGTCTTCGCGGCCGGATTCCTGTTCGGCTACCTGGTGTACGACATGACCCACTACCACGTGCACCACCACCGCCCGAGCTCGCGGCTCGGAAAGCTGATGCGCGAGCTGCACATGCGCCACCACTTCCAGGACGACACGCGCGGCTTCGGAGTCAGCGCGCCGTTCTGGGACTACGTGTTCGGGACGCCGCTGAAGCGCGGCCGGTAGTCAGCCCCAGAAAGACCGAAGGCCCCGCCGAGGCGAGGCCTTCCGAGTGCGGCTGAGAGGATTCGAACCTCCACGGGCTTGCGCCCACGGCGACCTGAACGCCGCGTGTATGCCAGTTTCACCACAGCCGCGTGAGCGCTCAAATGTAGCGCCTCCGCCTCAAGGCCTAGGACCAATTGACGCGGCTGACTGCGCGGATCCGGGAATAGAGTGCAGGGTCGCGAACTTACGAAAGGAAGCTCAGATGCCCTACGAGGTCCCGCCCCTTCCCTACGACTACGCCGCTCTCGAGCCTCACATCGACGAGGCCACCATGCGGGTCCACCACGACAAGCACCATCAGGCGTACGTCGACAAGGCCAACGCCGCTCTCGAGGGCACCGAGTGGGCCGACAAGCCCATCGAGGAGGTCGTCGCCAACCTCTCCCAGCTCCCCGACGACAAGCGCGGCCCCGTCCGCAACAACGGCGGCGGCCACCTCAACCACAGCCTGTTCTGGGAGTCCATGTCGCCCGACGGCGGCGGCGCCCCCGACGGCGACCTCGCCCAGGCCATCGATTCCGCGTTCGGCTCGTTCGACGACTTCAAGGGCAAGGTCAAGGACGCCGGCGTCGGCCAGTTCGGCTCCGGCTGGGCCTGGCTCGTCCACGACGGCTCCGGCCTCGCGGTGGTCGTCCACCCCCAACCAGGACAACCCGATCACCGACGGCAAGACGCCCCTGCTCGGCGTCGACGTCTGGGAGCACGCCTACTACCTGAAGTACCAGAACAAGCGCCCGGACTACATCGACGCGTGGTGGAACACGGTCGACTGGGGCAAGGTCGCGGAGCGGTTCGCCGCCGCCTCGTAGCGGCCGGGCGGGGCGGCGTCAGGCGAGGAAGCGCGCGATCAGCTCCGCGATCTCCTCGCCGCTGTCCTCCTGGAGGAAGTGCGCCGCCCCCTCGATCCGCACCTGCTCGCCCGCGCCCGGGATCAGGTCGCAGAAGCGCTCGCCCGCGCGCGGGTAGGGGAACACGGGATCGGAGTCGGAGAAGGCGATCAGCGCCGGCTTCGTCCAGCGCGACAGCTCGTCCGCCACCGCCAGCATCTCCGCGGCGCCCGCCGCGTCGTCCGAGGTCGGCACGATCAGCGGGAACTGCGCCGCCCCCGCCTTCGACTCCGCGTTCGGGAAGGGCGCCTCGTACGCGGCCACGACCTCCGGCGGCAGGTCCGTCGCCGTGGCGCCCTGCAGGACGAAGCCGACCGGCAGGTCCGGGTTCCGCTCCGCGAACTCCCGCCAGGCCATGAAGCCCTTCGACACGCGGCCGGTGAACAGCCCGGTGTTGAGGATCACGAGCCGCGCCACGCGGCCGGCGTTCTCCACGGCCCAGCGCAGGCCGATCGGGCCGCCCCAGTCGTGGACGACGACCGTGACCTCGCGCAGGTCGAGCGACCCGAGCAGCGCCGACATGTGCTCGACGTGCCGGTCGTACGTGTACCAGCCGCGCTCGGTCGGCTTGTCGGAGCGCCCGAAGCCCGGGTAGTCGGGGCAGATCACCCGGTGCCCGGCCGCGGTCAGCGCCGGCAGCATCTTGCGGTAGAGGTAGGCCCAGGTCGGCTCGCCGTGGAAGCAGACGACCGGGTCGCCGGATCCCTCGTCGACGTAGTGGAGCCGCAGCCCCCCGGCCTCGTGCCAGTGCGGCGCGAAGTCGTAGCCGGGCAGCCCCTCGAAGCGCTCGTCGGGGGTCCGGAAGACGTCGGCCATCGGCGCGGACCCTATCCTTGACCGCGTGAACTGGGTGGGACACGCGCACGCCACGCTCGAGCGCGACGGGTACCGGTTGAGCGCCCCGCGCTCGGCCGTCGTCGAGTCGCTCGCCGACCTCGGCTGCTCGGTCACCGCGAAGGAGATCGCGGACCACCTGCGCGAGCGGGGCTCCGACGTCGGCGTGGCGTCGATCTACCGCACGCTCGAGCTGCTCGACAAGCTGAGGCTCGCCCGTCGCGTGGACGCCGCCGAGGGTGTGGCCCGCTACGAGCCGGTCGACCCGAGCGGCGAGCACCATCACCACATGGTCTGCGGCCGCTGCGGCGAGGTGCGGGCGTTCGAGGACACCGAGCTCGAGCGCGCGATCGAGCGCCTGTCATCGCGCGTGGAGTACGCCGTCGACACGCACGACGTGACGCTTCGCGGCGAGTGCCCGGCCTGCCGCGTGGCGGATACCTGAGGGCGCCGGCAGGTTGACCGGCCGACCCCCATCGGCGCAGCACCTGAGCGACCTCGCGCGGCTGCGCCGCGTCCGCGACCGGATCGACCGGGAGTACGCGCAGCCGCTGGACGTCGAGGCGCTCGCCCGCGGCGCGCACATGTCGGCCGGGCACTTCAGCCGCCAGTTCCGGCTCGCGTACGGCGAGTCGCCGTACGGCTATCTGATGACGCGGCGCATCGAGCGCGCGATGGCGCTGCTGCGTCGTGGCGACCTCAGCGTCACCGAGGTCTGCTTCGAGGTCGGCTGCTCGTCGCTTGGCACCTTCAGCACTCGCTTCACCGAACTGGTCGGCATGCCGCCCAGCACCTATCGGGAGCAGGCGGCGCGCGCGACGGCGGGCATGCCGTCGTGCGTGGCGAAGCAGGTGACGAAACCGATCAGGAATCGAGAAGCACCGGCCCCCGAGGCGCAGCTAGCGTGACCGCCATGGACATCACCATTCACTCGAGCTTCCTCCCGCACAACGACCCGGACGCCTCCGTGGCCTTCTATCGCGACACCCTCGGCTTCGAGGTCCGCATGGACGTCGAGTACGGCGGGATGCACTGGATCACGGTCGGCCCCGCCGGCCAACCTGGAACGTCCATCGTCCTGCATCCGCCGGGCGCCGACCCCGGCATCACCGACGACGAGCGCCGCACCATCGCCGAGATGATGGCCAAGGGCACCTACGCCGGCATCAACCTGGCCACCGCCGACCTCGACGGCGCCTTCGAGCGGGTGCAGGCCGGCGGTGCCGAGGTCGCGCAGGAGCCGACCGAGCAGCCGTACGGCGTTCGCGACTGCGCCGTCCGCGATCCCGCGGGCAACCTGATCCGCATCCAGGAACTGCGCTGAGCCGCCCGGCGAGCATGGCCACCAGAATGGACACGCAGGCGCCTGCACCGCACGCTGCCGACAGCCACGACCTGATCCGCGTGCACGGCGCGCGCGTGAACAACCTCAAGGACGTCAGCATCGAGATCCCGAAGCGCCGGCTGACGGTGTTCACCGGCGTCTCCGGCTCGGGCAAGAGCTCGCTGGTGTTCGGCACGATCGCCGCCGAGTCGCAGCGGCTGATCAACGAGACCTACAGCGCCTTCGTCCAGGGCTTCATGCCGACGCTGGCGCGGCCGGAGGTCGACGTGCTCGACGGCCTGACGACCGCGATCAGCGTCGACCAGGAGCGGATGGGGGCCAACCCCCGCTCGACGGTCGGCACCGCGACCGACGCCGACGCGATGCTGCGCATCCTGTTCAGCCGGCTCGGGCAGCCGCACATCGGCGGGCCCGCCGCGTACTCCTTCAACGTCGCGTCCGTCCACGGGAGCGGCGGGCTCACGGTCGAGCGCGGCGACAAGACCATCACCAAGAGCGCGAGCTTCAGCCGCACCGGCGGCATGTGCCCGCGCTGCGAGGGCCGCGGCTCGGTCAGCGACTTCGACCTGTCCGCGCTCTACGACGACAGCAAGTCGCTCAACGAGGGCGCGCTCACGATCCCCGGCTACAGCATGGACGGCTGGTACGGCCGCATCTACCGCGGCTGCGGCTACTTCGACCCGGACAAGCCGATCAAGAAGTTCAACAAGCGCGAGCGCCACGACCTGCTCTACAAGGAGCCGACCAAGATCAAGGTCGACGGCATCAACCTGACGTACGCGGGGCTGATCCCGCAGATCGAGAAGTCGTTCCTGTCCAAGGACGTCGACGCGCTGCAGCCGCACGTCCGCGCCTTCGTGGAGCGGGCGGTCGTGTTCACCACCTGCCCCGACTGCGACGGCACCCGGCTCAGCGAGGCGGCCCGGTCGTCGAAGATCGACGGCGTCAGCATCGCCGACGTCTCCGCGATGCAGATCACCGACCTCGCGGAGTGGGCGGCCGGCCTGGACGAGCCGTCCGTCGCGCCGCTGCTGCAGACCCTGCGGCACACCCTCGACTCCTTCGTCGAGATCGGGCTGGGCTACCTCTCGCTCAACCGGCCGTCGGGCACGCTGTCGGGCGGCGAGGCCCAGCGCACGAAGATGATCCGCCACCTCGGCTCCTCGCTGACCGACGTCACCTACGTCTTCGACGAGCCCACGATCGGCCTGCATCCCCATGACGTGGAGCGGATGAACGACCTCCTGCTCCAGCTGCGCGACAAGGGCAACACGGTGCTCGTCGTGGAGCACGAGCCGGACACGATCGCGATCGCCGACCACGTCGTCGACCTCGGCCCGGGCGCCGGCAGCGGCGGTGGCGAGGTGGTCTTCGAGGGCACCGTCGAAGCGCTGCGGGACAGCGACACGGTGACCGGGCGGCACCTGGACGACCGGGCCTCCTTGAAGCCGTCGGTGCGGGAACCCTCGGGGATGCTGGAGGTGCGCGGCGCCGACACGCACAACCTGCAGGACGTCGACGTCGACATTCCGCTCGGCGTGCTGGTGGTGCTGACCGGCGTGGCGGGGTCGGGAAAGAGCTCGCTGATCAACGGCTCGGTGGCGGACCGGGACGGGGTGGTGACGGTCGACCAGGGCGCCATCCGCGGCTCGCGACGGAGCAACCCGGCGACGTACACCAAGCTGCTCGACCCGATCCGCAAGGCGTTCGCGAAGGCCAACGGCGTCAAGCCGGGGCTGTTCAGCGCCAACTCCGACGGTGCCTGCCCCAACTGCAACGGCGCCGGCGTCATCTACTCCGACCTGGGGATGATGGCCGGCGTCGCCACCACCTGCGAGGAGTGCGAGGGGAAGCGGTTCCAGGCGTAGGTGCTCGAGTACAAGTTCGGCGGCAAGGACATCAGCGAGGTGCTCGCGATGTCGGTGACCGAGGCCGAGGAGTTCTTCGGCGACGGCGAGGCGCACACGCCGGCCGCGCACAAGATCCTCGACCGGCTCGCCGACGTCGGGCTCGGCTACCTCAGCCTCGGCCAGCCGCTCACCACGCTGTCCGGCGGCGAGCGGCAGCGGCTCAAGCTGGCCACCCACATGGCCGAGAAGGGCGGCGTCTACATCCTCGACGAGCCGACCACCGGCCTCCACCTCGCCGACGTCGAGCAGCTGCTCGGCCTGCTCGACCGGCTCGTCGACTCCGGCAAGTCGGTCATCGTCATCGAGCACCACCAGGCGGTCATGGCGCACGCCGACTGGATCATCGACCTCGGCCCCGGCGCCGGCCACGACGGCGGCCGGATCGTCTTCGAGGGCACACCCGCCGACCTCGTCGCCGCCCGCTCCACCCTCACCGGCGAGCACCTCGCGGTCCACGTCGGCGCTTCTGCCTCGACGCGGCGCTAGCCGCCGCAGCTGACGCGCCCGCCGGACATGCCCTCGGCGAGGGCGTTCGCGTTGGCGCGCATGGCGTCGAGGTAGGTCTCGGCGCCGGATCCGTCGTCGCCGAGGCTGTCGGTCCAGAGCTCGTCGCCGACGTCCGCGCCCGACTCGCGGGAGATCGCCCGTTCGAGGCGCTGCGACACGGCCGCCTCGGGGAAGATCGCCGCCACGCCCTCCTCCTCGATCTGCTCGACCAGGGCGTCCACGTCCTTCGCGGACGGCTGGGCCTGGGTCGAGAGCGACGGGATGACGGAGCCGATCACCTCGACGTCGTAGCGGTCGGCGAAGTAGCCGAGCGAGTCGTGGGTGGTCACGAGCTTGCGCCTGCCGGGCGGGACGCGCTGCATGCAGCGCTCGATCTCGTCGTCGAGCGCGCGCAGCTCGGCGATGTACGCGCGCGCGTTGCGCTCGTAGGCGCGGCGGCCGTCGGGGTCCGCCTCGGTGAGGGCGTCGCGGATGGCCTCGGCGGCGAGGATCGCGTTGCGCGGGTCCTGCCACCAGTGCGGGTCGACGTCGTCGCCGTGCGCCTCGTCCTCGTCGTGCGCCTCGTCCTCCGCGTGGGCGTGCCCGCCCTCGATCGGCTCGACCGAGTCGAGCAGCGTGAGCTCCGCGGCTTCGCCCCCGGCGTTCTCGATCAGGTCGTCGAGCCACTCGTCGAGGTCGCCGCCCGACTTCACGACCAGGTCTGCCTCGGCGATGGCGACGGCGTCGCTGGGACGCGGCTCGTGGCCGTGCGGGTCGGCGCCGGCCGGGACGAGCGTGTCGACCTCGACGCGCTCGCCGCCCACGTTGTCGACCAGGTCGCCGGCGATGGTGGTGGTCGCGACCACGGCGGCCTCGCCGCCGCCCGATCCGCCCTCACCGCCGGAGTCGCCGCAGCCGGCCGCGGCCAGGACGAGTGGCGAGGGCGAGCAGGAGGGCCGGGACGCGCATGGGCGGCGCAGGATACAGAAGTGAGAATGATTCTCAGTTGCGCGCGGCTGCCGGCGGGCGGCGGGTGCCGCTCAGCCCGACCCCGACCGCGGCCGCCACCACGGCGATCGCGATCAGCGCGATGGTGAGCGCGCGCAGCCGGCCCGCGGTCAGCCAGGCGGGGCTTGCGGCCGCGGCCCAGGCGCGCACGCCGGTCGCCGCCGCGGTCGCGGTGGCCGCCGTCGCCATGCACTGCGCGCACATGCGACCCAGTATGTCGAGGCGGGGCCGTTCACAACTCGCGCGACGGTCAGACTGCGCGGGCCGTGGACCCGGTCGAGCTGATCCTCTTCTGCGCGTGGTGCTTCACGGTGGCCGTCGCGGGCGGCGCGGTCGGGCTCGTGCTCGGCAACATCCGGCTGCCCGCGGTGCTGCTGGTGGTGTCCTCCCCGGCCGCCGGGGCGGGCGCGAACATCGGCATCTCGGGCGTGGCCGCCTTCGCCGCCGCCGCCGCGCACATCCGCGCCGGCCGCATCAACTGGCGGCTGTTCGCCTGGATGGCCCCGCCGTCGATGGCCGGGGCGCTGGTGGGCGGACTGGTGTCGGGAGCGATCCCGGACACGGCGCTGCTGATCGTGATCGGCGTGACGCTGGTGTATTTCGGAGTCGACATCCTCCGGAAGGAGGCGCGCGACGCGAAGCGGCCGCGACCGCGGGACGAAGCGAAGCGGCCGGCCGCGGGCGAAGCGCCGTCCACCGGCGGGGAAGCGCCCGGCGAGCACGTCGACATCCGCGCCGCCGTCGTCTCCGGCGCCCTCATCGGCCTGCTCGGCGGCCTCGTCGGCCTCATCCTCGGCGCGCTGCGCATGCCGGCCCTGCTGCGCTGGGTCGGCGAGGTGCCTCACAAGGCGGTCGGCACCAACCTCGCGGTCGGGTTCTGGGTCGGCGTGGCGGGAGTCGCCGGCCACCTTCCCGGGGGCGTCGACTGGACCGTGCTCGGCGCGGGCGCCGCCGCGTCAGTTCCGGGGGCGCTCCTCGGCGCGCGGCTTACCGGCCGGATGAGCGAGCGCCAGCTGCTGCGGGCGATCGGCGCAGTGCTCGTAGTCGCCGGAGCGGCGACAGCCGTTCAGGCGCTGTAGACGACGCCCCGATCGCCATCGCCTTGCGGTACTCGGAGATCGACCAGCGGTCCGGGATGTCGCACTCGACGGGCGAAAGGCCCTGGTCCCGAATCCGTTCCGCTACGACACCGCCCCTGAGCATCCGGCTCCTTCGAGTCGTCCCCTAGTCCGGCTACATCCTTGTACCCATTTCGGGCTAAGGCGAATCGCGGTGTCTCAGCTGTCGCTGGCCTCGTAGGCCTTGGCCTCCACCAGCTCCCGGACCTGCTCGTCCGTGAGCTGCATGTCGGGGTGCTCCTGGGCGACGTGGGCGCGCGCCTCCTTGACGAGGTCGTCGTCGTTGCCGGCCTGGAGCGTCTGGCCGCAGTCGCAGTCCATGACCCTCATGTGTCGAAGGTACCCCTTCACAGCCCGTTCACGCCATGGCCATGACCCGGTGACAAAACCCCTGCAAATCGCGCCATACCTTGCGGCCATGCGACTGGCCAGCCGCCGTCACCTGCTCCCCGGAGCGGCCGCCTTTGCGGCCGCTCTTCTCGTTGCGCTGCTCGGCCTGAACGCGGGGGCCGACCCGCCGGCCCGGGCCGAGCAGAAGCGCGAGCGGTTCGTCGACCTGCAGCTGCTCGGGATGAACGACCTCCACGGGCACCTCGAACCGCCGGAGCCGGGCGTCGGCGGCGTCGCGTGGCTCGGCGCCTGGCTCGACCGCACGGCCGCCTCTCACCCCGGCCGCACCATCCGCGTCCACGCCGGCGACATGGTCGGCGCGTCGCCGCTCATCTCGAGCCACTTCCACGACGAGCCGACGATCGAGGCCACGAACCGGATGGAGCTCGACGTCGGGACGCTCGGGAACCACGAGTTCGACGAGGGCGGCGCCGAGGCGCTGCGGCTGGTCCGCCGCGCGCGCTATCCCTACATCGCCGCGAACACCGTCACGCGCGAGGGCGGCGAGCTGATCCTGCCGCCCTACGAGATCGTCGAGCGCGACGGCGTGAAGGTCGGCTTCATCGGCGTCACGACCATCGACACACCGCACTTCCTGCTGTCCGAGTTCGCGCGCCAGTACCGCTGGCTCGACCTCTCCGACTCCGTCAACCGCTGGGTGCCGGAGCTGCAGGGCCAGGGGGTCGAGGCGATCGTGGTGCTGGCCCATGCCGGGGCGTTCCACCAGGGACCGAACGCGGCCGCCGGCGAGATCGTCGACGAGACCGAGCAGATGGACGACGCCGTCGACGCGGTCGTGGCCGGCCACACCCACTCGCGCCTCAACCTCGAGGTCGACGGGAAGCTCGTGATCGAGGCCTTCTCGTACGGAGTGGCGTTCGACCGGGTGGGCCTGCGGATCGACCGCCGCAGCGGCGACGTGGTCGAGGCGACGGGGCGGGTCCTCCCCACCCGGCACGAGGGGATCGAGCCCGACCCGGACCTGGCCGAGCTGGTCGAGACCTACGCCGAGCGCGTGGCGCCGCTCGGCGAGCGCGTGGTCGGCCACCTGCCGAACGACCTCGACAAGCAGGCGCTCGACCAGACCGCGGCCGACGCGCAGCGCGCCTTCGCCGGCGCCGACATCGCGATCCTGAACCCGGGCAACACCCGCCGTCCCGACCTCGAGGCCGGGCCCGTCACCTACGCCGAGGCGTTCGAGGTGCACGCCTACGAGCACCCGGTCTGGCGCCTGCGGATGCGCGGCGCCGACCTGACGGCGACGATGGCGGAGCAGCCGAAGCTGCTGGTGTCCGGGCCGCGCGACCTCGACCCGGACACGGTCTACACCGTCGCCGCCAACGGGATCGTGGCCGAGCGGCCCGCCTTCGCCGGCGCGGTCGAGCGCGAGCTCGTGGGCACCGACCTCGAGGCGCTCGTCGCCTGGCTCGGCCGCTAGCCGTACGGCCCCGGGCTCGGCGGCCGCCCCATGCCGCCGGAGCCGTCGTCCGCCGTCGCGACCTGCCAGCTGAAGAGCTGTCCGTCGAAGGTGTCGGACAGACCGTCGCCGGTCACCTCGCCGGCCGTGGGGTCGTCGGCGAAGCGTGTAGAGCGGCTGCCCGTCGAAGCGTCAGCTGCCGCTCGCCGCCGGGCCGCTCGGCCACGCCGAGCTCGTCCGACACGTCATCCGGTCCGGTCGGCTCGCGGCCGCCGGGCACGGTCAGCGGGATCCAGATCTCCGCGCAGGAGTCGGTGCAGCGGACCTTCCCGTCCATCTCCTGGTCGGCCGTGTACAGGGCGGCGCCCTCGGAGTCGACGAGCACGTCCCCCACGCCGTCGACGGACTCGACGGACACGGTCGTCGGCGGTGGAGGCGGCCGCGGGCGAGCTCGGAGTCGCCTTCGTCTGAGTCGTCGCCGCAGCCGGCGAACGCCAGTAGCGAGCGCCAGAGCCCGCGACCGATCGCGACGTGCGAGTGTGCGTTTTCCGTTCATCTCGCCCCAGTTACGTATGCGGCGGCCACCGTGTTCAGCCGGCGCATGACCGGCATGCGGACGAGCACCCGGTCGTCGGCCGTGACCACGTCGAGCGACGCCAGCCGGTCCGCCGGGATCGCAACGGCGCCCGGCACCTCCGCCGTGCCGAGGTAGCCCGCGCGCCAGGTGGCTGCGACCTCGGTGCGTCCTCCGACGGCCCGCGCCACGAGCCGGCAGTGCTCTCCGGGGCGTACCCCGGCGAGGCTGAGCTCCACGCGGGTCCCCCACGGTTCACGGGTCAGCTCGGCGGAGCCGCGCACCCCTGTCTGGAGGTCGGACGCGGCGGCCGTGAGCGGGGCGGGGCCGTCCCCGCCGTCGTCGTCCAGAAGCGGGCCGCCGACGAGCGCGACGGCGGCGAGCACGAGCGCCGCTGCCACGGCGGAGGCCCGCATGAGTCGCGAACGGCGCCGCTCGCGAGCGACGGCGAAGAGGGCGCGCTCGAGCGGCGCGGCGGAGGTGCCGCGCCGCGCCGGGCCGCAGCGGCGGCCCTCGCCAGCGGCCCGACGGCCTCGGCGGAGCCCGCCTCCGCCGGATCGAGCTCCGCAGGCCCGAGCTCCGCGGTTCGAGCACCTCCGCCTCGTCGAGAGTCAGCCGCGACAGCAGCCCCGGCAGCGGCGCCAGCCGGTCGAGCTCCTCGCGGCAGATGGCGCACGTCTCCAGGTGCGCCTCCAGCCGGGCGCGCTCCTCCCTCTCCAGGGCGCCGAGCACGTAGGCGCCCAGCGCGACGGTCCGCGGACAGGTCATGTCCCCGTCACCCCTCTCTCCTCGAGCGCCACCCGCAGCGCGCGCAGCGCGTAGAAGGTGCGCGACTGGACCGTGCCCCGCGGCACGCCCAGCACCTCGGCGGCCTCGGCCACCGAGCGCCCGCGGTAGTAGACCTCCACGATCACGCGCCGGTGGTCGGGGCTGAGCGACCTGAGCGCGTCCGCGATCTGCCACGCGAGCAGCGCGGAGTCGAGGTCGTCCGGTCCGGCCACCGCCTCCACCACGTCGGCGGGCGCGTCGCCGATCCGCGAGCGGCGCGCGCGGGCGCGATCGATCGCGATGTTCCGCGCGACCCTGAACAGCCACGGGCGCGCGCTGCCGGCCTCGAGCCGCTCGGCGTTGCGCCAGGCGCGGACGAGGGTCTCCTGCACCACGTCCTCCGCCTGCTGCCGGTCGCCCCCGGTGAGCCGCTCCGCGTAGCCGAGGAGCGGTCCCCCGTGCTCGGCGTACAGGGTCCTCAACAGCCTCTCGTCGCGCCGAAGCGGTCGCGCCATCTCACCGCGTACTACGAATGCGGCGGCGCCCTCGTTCAGCTAGCGGTCGTCGCTCAAGCGCTCCGGGCTTGCCAGCACGAACACGCCGCACACGATGAACGCGAGCAGGAACGCGACGCCGAGCGCGATCGTCACCGTGTGGTCGAACGGGAACAGCAGCCCCGCGCCCAGCACGAAGCACGCGATCGTGGCGGCCGTCAGGCGGTTCACGGGCGCGGCTCCTCCTCGTAGGCGAGCTTCCCGCTGAGCGCGAGCCGGAACAGCCACACGAGCGCCGGCACGAGCAGCGCCATCCCGATCGCCGCCGCGATCAGCAGAGCCAGCAGCGCCTCGTCGGACGCCGCCGCCTCCTCCACCGTGAGGCCGGGCGGCAGGAAGTACGGCTCCTGCGCCAGCGCCCAGCCGGCCACGATCGCCGCCACCGCCGCGGCGGCCGTGTAGCGAGCCAGCTCGAACCGCTCCCGCCACTCGAGCCAGAGCGTGACGAGACCGGCGACGGCCGACGCGATCACGCAGGCGAGGCCGGCGCCCGAGACCAGCCCGTCGTAGAGGTCGGGCGCGTCGGAGTTCGCCACCGCCAGGCCGGCGATCGCCAGTGCGCCCGCCGCCACGCCCGAGCCGAGCGCCCGCGTGCGGAACGCGTGCACGAGGTCCGGGCGCCCGGCCCGCCGCGCGTCCGCTCCCAGGAAGACCGCGGCCAGGTGCGCGCCGGTCGCCACGGCGATCAGGCCGGTCAGGATCGGCAGGGCCCCGGTCCAGCTCCCCCACTCGTCCCCCGCGGCGTTCCCGACCGGGACCTCGCCCGCGGCGATCGCGCCCGCGGCGGCGCCGAGGAAGAACGGCACGAGCACCGACGACAGCGCGAACGTGGCACCGAGCGCACGCGCCTCGCCGATCGTGGCGGCCTCGCCCTTCAGGGCGAACGCGCCGCCGCGCAGCACGATCCCGAGGGCGGCGAGGAAGAGCGGGATCGCGAGCGTGGACATGATCGACCCGAACGCCTCGGGGAACGCCGTCCACAGCACCACCAGCACGAAGATCAGCCAGACGTGGTTGGCCTCCCACACCGGCGACATCCCCCGCTTCACCCAGGCCCGCACGGGGGCGCCCCGCTCGGCGCCGCCCGCGGTGAGGTCCCAGAAGCCGGCGCCGAAGTCGGCCCCGCCGAGCACCACGTAGGCCGCCAGGCCGATGAGCAAGAGGGCCGCGGCGAGCTCAGGGAGCATGGAAGGGCTGCCTCCCCAGCCGCCGCAGCATCACGATCGCGATCGCGATCAGGCCCGCGTAGACGAGCGCGAGCGCCGCGAAGCCGACCGGGATCCCGCCGGCCCCGGTCACGGCCTCCTCGGTGCGCATCACCTCGTACACGACCCAGGGCTGGCGGCCGACCTCCGTCGTCACCCAGCCGGCGATCAGCGCGACCACCGACAGCGGTCCCGCCGCCACCACCGCCCGGTGGAACCACGGCGAGCCCGGCAGCCGCCCGTGCCGCCACCACGCCCACACGAACCAGGCGCCGAGGGCGGCCAGCGCGGTGCCGATCGCGACCATCGCCCGGAACGACAGCTTCACGATCCCCACCGGCGGCCGGTCGTCCTCGGGCACGCTGTCGAGGCCCTGCACCACCGCGTTGGGGTCGTGGAACGCGAGCAGCGAGAGCAGCTTCGGGATCTCGATCCCGCCCGCCAGCTCGAAGCCCGCGCCCTTGGTCGTCTCCTGGAGCCCCTCGAACGCGGCGAGCTTGACGGCTGGCGCTCGGCGACGGTGCGCGCGGCCCAGTCGCCGACGAGCAGCTGCGCCGGCGTGGCGAGCGCGGCGACGCTGAGCGCCACCACGAGCCCGACCCGGTGGCGCCGGTCGCGCCGCCCGCGAAGCCAGGCGTACGCGTACACCCCGGCGACCAGGAAGCCCGCCACGATGAACCCGGCCAGGTACATGTGCACCAGCTCGTGCCAGAGGTTGTCGTTGAAGAGCGCCTTGAGCGGCTCGACGTCCACGACCTCGCCGTTCTCGATCGCGGAACCCGGTCGGGTTGTTCATCCACCCGTTCACCGAGATCACCATCAACGAGCCCGAGATGCCGGCCAGCACGATCGGCACGCCCGCGGCGAGGTGCACGCGGTCGGGCAGCCGGTCCCAGCCGTACACGTACACGGCGATGAAGATCGCCTCCATGAAGAACGAGAAGCCCTCGATCCCGAAGGCGAGCCCGAACACCTCGCCGAACGTGGCCATGAACTCCGGCCACAGGAGCCCCATCTCGAACGAGAGGATCGTGCCGGTCACCACGCCGACCGCGAACAGGATCAGCATCGCCTTCGACCAGCGCTTGGCGAGGCCCTTGTAGAGCGGGTCGCCGGTGCGCAGCCAGAGCCCCTCGAGGAACAGCACCATCGCCGGGAAGGCGATGCCGAAGCACACCAGCGGGATGTGGACGATGAACGACATGGCCTGCATCTGGCGCGCCTGGAGCAGGTACTCCTGCTCCACCGGACCGCCGAGTGCACCGTCGATCATGGGTCCGCAGGGTACGCTCGCGTCGGGTGGATCGGCTCTGGGACGACATCACTCGCGCGTACGACCGCGAGATCCAGGTGCCCGGCAAGGAGCTCCACTTCCTGATCCTGATCGCCTTCGTCTGCTCGTTCGGCTTCATCCGCGGCAGCGCGCACATGATCCGGGCGCAGGTGTCGTGGTGGCCGGGGAACGTCGAGACGAAGGGCGGCACCCACATCCATCACCTGGTCTGGGGGATCCTGCTGCTGCTCGTGATGGGCTACGTCGGGCTCGCGTGGAACCCGCCGAGCCCGTGGATCGAGCTCGTGGCGATCGCCTTCGGCATCGGGATGGGCCTGACCATGGACGAGTTCGCGCTCTGGCTCAACCTCCAGGACGTCTACTGGGCGCCGAAGGGGCGCCAGTCGATCGACGCCGTGATTGTCACGACCACGCTGCTCGTGATCGCGGTGCTCGGGCTGCAGTTCTGGATCGACGTCTACGACGCCGTGCTCGTCCTGCTCGGGCTCGACCGCGGCAACGAGTGGATCGCCATCCCGGTCCAGCTCGTCGGCGTGGCGCTCGCGATCGTCTGCTTCCGGCGCGGCCGCAAGCTGGCCGGCCTGTTCGGGCTGTTCGTGCCGCTGGTCGCGCTCATCGGCGCGGTGGTGCCGAGCCGGTCACCGGCGCGTTCCAGCGCGTGATCACGCGCGTCTCGCGCTCGTAGCCGAGCTCGGACAGCGTGCCGGTGTCGAGCTTGAACAGCGCGCCGTTCTCGGGGCCGAGCCCGAGCCAGCGCGCGGTGAGGACCCGGAGCACGTGGCCGTGGGCGAAGACCGCGGCGTCTCCGTCCTCCCGAGGGGTGGTGCCGAGGCGTCCCCCGCAGGGTCGCAGTGAGTCGAGCACCCGGTCCACGCGCCGCCCCACGTCGGCGGCCGTCTCGCCGCCCGGGCAGCCGTCGCGCCACAGGTACCAGCCCGGGCGCCCCTCGCGGATCTCGGCCGTGGTGATCCCCTCGTACTCGCCGTAGTCCCACTCGCAGAGGTCGGCGGTCAGCTCAGCCTGGTCGCCGAGCCCGGCCTCGCGGCAGGTCTCGAGCGCCCGGCTCAGCGGGCTCGACAGCACGCGCGCGAAGCGCCGGCCGGCGAACGCGTCGCGAAGGACGGCGGCCTGGCGCCGGCCGTTCTCGGTCAGCGGGATGTCGGTCCTGCCGGTGTGCCGCCGGTCGCGGCTCCACTCGGTCTCGCCGTGGCGGGCCAGCACGATCTCCATGGACGCGGACGCTACCCCGAATGCAAGGTGTTTTGCGCCGCAGACAGAGGGGAATCATGGGCCTGCCGAAGGGGGACGATGAGGTCAAGGATGGCGCTGTGCGCCGTGCTTGCCTGCGGCGCCGTGCTCGCGGTGCCCTCGCAGGCGGCGGCGGACGGCAAGCAGCAACGGATGTTGCAGGCTCTGAACGCGGTGCGCGCCCAGCACGGGCTCGCTGCGTTCCACGGCTCGGCGAGCCTGCACCGCTCGGCGAGCGCGTACGCCCGCTGGATGCTCCGCTCCGAGTACTTCGGCCACCTGAGCCGGATCCGGGCGAGCGGCCGCTTCGCGAGGCTGGGCGAGGCGCTCGCGTGGCACTCGGACAGGCGCGCCCGCGTCTCACGCACGGTGCGCGGCTGGATGAATTCGCCGCCCCACCGGGCGCTCATCCTGCACCCCGGCTTCCGCTGGGTCGGCGCGGGGATGGCGCGCGGGCGCCTACAGGGGTACCGGGCAACCGCCTGGGTGCTCCACTTCGGCGGCCGCTGAGGCGGCTCAGCGCCCGGCGATCGCCTCGGCACCCGCCGCGATCGCGGCGACCACCTCGGCCGCGGGCGCCTCGGTTGCCAGCGCCGCCGCCTGACCCGACCACATGGCCTGGAACTCCGCTCCCGCCGCCTCCGATGCGAACAGCGGAGCGGTCAGCGAGAGCTGGGCCGGGTAGGGCAGCACGCCGCTCAGCTCCTGCGTCATCCGGTTCCTGAGCGCTCGCGCCGGGCGGCCCGACACCGCGCGGGTCACGATCGTGCCGTCCGCCTGGGCGCCGCGGAGGGCCTCGCGGTAGACGGGCGAGATGCCGCTCTCCGGGCACGGCAGGAAGGCCGTCCCGATCTGGGCCGCCCCGGCGCCCAGGGCGAGCACGGCCGCCAGCCCGCGCCCGTCGGCGATCCCGCCGGCCGCGATCACGGGCACGCCGACCGCGTCCACCACCTGCGGGACGAGCGCGAGCGTGCCCACCGGGCCGTCGTCGCCCTCCACCAGGAAGCTGCCGCGGTGACCGCCGGCCTCGGCGCCCTGTGCCACGACGGCGTCCACGCCGTGCTCCTCGAGGTGCCTCGCCTCCGCCACGGTCGTGGCCGAGGCCAGCACCGTCATGCCCGCGGCCCGGATGGCCTCCATGGCGTCCCGCGGCGGCACCCCGAAGTGGAACGACACGACCGGCGGCCGCAGCTCGAGCAGGGCCTCGAGCCGTGCCTCGTCGAACTCGACGGCGGGCGCGCTCGGCTGCGGCGGGTCGCCCAGTCCGAGCTCGTCGTAGAGCGGTGCGAAGTACTCGCGCGCGCGGTCGGCGATGTCGCCGGTCACCTCGGGCGGCTCGTGGCAGAAGAAGTTGAGCTGGAACGGGCGCTGCGTGAGCTCGCGCAGCTCGGCGGTCTGCCTGCGCAGCTCGTCCACGGGGAGCATCGACGAGCCGAGCGCGCCGAGCCCGCCGGCCTCGCTGACGGCGGCGGCGAGGGCCGGGGTGGCGGCGCTCGCCATCGGCGCCTGGAGGATCGGGTGCTCGATGCCGAGGAGCTCGGTGACGGGGGTCCGGAGCACTGCGAAACCGACCCTACCGCTACGAATGCATCGGGTCTGAACGGGTAGCCGAAACACATGCCCCCAGAGACGATCGACGAACAACTTGTCAAGCACCTGACCGACGTGCACTCGATCGAGGAGCAGGCGCTCCAGCAGATGCGCGTCGCCCCGCGACTCGCGCGCGACCCCGAGCTGGCGCAGGCCTTCCGCGAGCACATCGGCGAGACGGAGGACCACGAGCGGCGCGTGCGCGCGCGGCTCGAGGCGCACGGCGCCGACCCCTCGAAGGTGAAGGACATCGTCGCCCGCGCCGGCGGCGTGGGGATGGTGCTCTTCGCCCGCTCGCAGCCCGACACGCCGGGCAAGCTGACCGCGCACGCCTACTCCTACGAGCACATGGAGCTGGCCGCCTACGACCTGCTGGCGCTGGTGGCCGAGCGCGCCGGCGACGGCGAGACCGTCGAGACGGCGCGCTCGATCCGAGAGCAGGAGGCGGCGATGGGCGAGCGGCTGTCGGCGCGCTTCGACCGCGCCGTGGACGCGTCGCTCCGCGGGGTCGAACCGGACGACCTCGACGAGCAGCTCAACAAGTACCTGGCCGACGCGCATGCGATCGAGGCGCAGGCGGTGCAGCTGCTGTCGCTGGGTCCGAAGATCGCCGGCGAGTTCGGCCTGGCGTCGCGTGCTGTCCACGCCACCTGGACGAGACCCGCGCCCACCAGGAGGCGGTGCGCGAGCGGCTGCGCCTGCGCGGCGGGCGGCCGTCCCGCTTCAAGGACATCGCGCTGCGCGGCGGCGGGGTCAACCTCGGCGGGTTCTTCGGCGCGCAGCCGGACACGCCGGCCAAGCTGGCGGGCTTCGCGTTCGCCTTCGAGCACCTCGAGATCGCCTCGTACGAGCAGCTGAAGCGCGTGGCCCAGCGGGCGGGCGACGAGGAGACGGTCGCGCTCGCCGAGTGGATCCTGCCGCAGGAGCGCGCGGCCGCCGAAGCCGTCCGAGAGCAGTTCGAGCCGGCCGTGGAGGCGTCGCTGGAGGCGCAGGGCGTAGCAGCGCCTGAGCGGCGCTCAGCCGCTCAGCGGCCGGTCGCCGATCCAGTAGCGCGGGCCGGGGCCCAGCCCGGCCGCGCGGTCGCCCGGGTTGGACAGCTGGCAGCGGTCGAGCGAGAGGCAGCCGCAGCCGATGCACTCGGTCAGGCCCATCTTGAGGCGCTCGAGCTCGGCGATCCGGTTGTCGATCCGGTCGGTCCAGCCGCTCGAGAGCCGCGACCAGTCGCGGCGCGTGGGCGCGCGGTTCTCCGGCAGCTTGGTCAGCTCGGCGCCGATCTCCTCGAGCGTGAGGCCCACGCGCTGCGCGAACACGATGAAGGCGATGCGCCGGAGCACCGGCCGGGCGTAGCGGCGGTGGCCCGAGCCGGCCCGCTCGGAGGCGATCAGGTCGCGCTCCTCGTAGAAGCGCAGCGCCGAGGCGGCCACGCCGCTGCGGCGCGAGACCTCGCCGATGGTCATCAGCTCGGACACGCCCGACAAGCAAAGCACCTTCCGGCCTTGACTTCAAGTTCACTTGAACTTGTAGTCTCGAGTCATGACCGTGACAGCACCCGTACAGATCCCCGGCATCCACGCCTCCGCCCCGCAGCCGCTGCCCTTCGCGCCCTCCCTCGAGGTCCGCGCCTTCGTGCTCGAGCGCGAGCCCGGCAACGTGCTCGTCTACAGCAACGAGACGCTCGAGGACCCCGAGGGCGTGTCGCGCTGGTACCTGAACCACCGTCACGAGGCGATGTTCGTGTCGGGCGCCGTGACCGCCCCGCTGTTCGTGCACGAGCGCGAGCGGCGCTCGGTGGAGGCGGAAGGCGCACGTCCGCGCGACCTTCTCGCGGCGCCACACCCTCGACGACGACTTCGAGGTCATCCCCACCCCGGGCCACACGCCCGGGGCCACCGCCTACCTCTGGGACAGCGGCGAGCACCGCTTCCTGTTCACCGGCGACACGATCTTCCTGCGCGACGGCGAGTGGGTCGCCGCGGTGCTCGACTCGAGCGACCGCGCCTCCTACCTCGACAGCCTGGAGCTGATCCGCGAGCTCGACTTCGACGTGCTCGTCCCGTGGGCCACCACGGCGGGCGATCCGGCCTACGCGGTGACGAGCCGTGCCGACACGCGGCGGCGGATCGACACGCTGATCGAGCGCGTGCGCGCCGGCGGCGAGAGCTGACGCGGATCTAGCCGGGCCCGGCGCCGTAGAGGTCGTCGATCTCGCGGGCGTATCGCTGCGCGATCGCCCGGCGCCGCAGCTTCATCGTGGGCGTCAGCTCCATCCCGCCGGGTGCCCAGTCTTCGTCCAGCAGCAGGTGGCGCTTCACCTGCTCGACGCGCGCGAGCCGCGCGTTCGCGCGCTCCACCGCGGCGGTCCACCTCGGCCGGCAGCGCGTCCTCGCCGTGCTCCGCGATGAATGCCGCGGCCGCCTCCGCGTCGAGCGTCAGCAGCGCCACGTTGTACGGCCGCGCGTCGCCGATCACGCAGGCGTGGCCGATCAGCGGGCTCTCGGCCTTGAGCGCGGTCTCGATGTTGGCGGGCGACATGTTCTTGCCGGCCGCGTTGATGATCAGCTCCTTCTTGCGGTCGACCATGCGCAGGTAGCCGTCCTCGTCCAGCACTCCCACGTCGCCGGTGTGGAGCCAGCCCTCCGCGTCGATGGCCTCGACCGTCTTGTCGGCCGGTTGCGGTAGCCCCGCATCAGGGAGTCGCCGCGCAGGAGGACCTCGCCGTCGCCCGCGAGCCGCAGCTCGATGCCCGGGATCGGGCGCCCCACGGTGCCGATCCTCGGCCTCTCGGGCGGGTTGGCCGTCGCCACCGCGGATGTCTCCGACAGGCCGTACAGCTCGAGGATCGGAAGGCCGATCGCGTGGAAGAACTCGAGCACCTCGGGCGGGACGGGCGCCGCCGCGGAGATGGCAACCTCGCAGCGTTCCAGCCCGATCCGCTCGCGGACCCCGGCGAAGCACGAGCCTCTCGGCTCGCTCGCGCTCGGCACGCAGCTCCTCGGGGAGCGGCTCGCCGCGCTGCTCGAGTGCCACCGCGCGGCGGCCGGTGTCCAGCGCCCAGGCCGGCACCGCCGGCTCCACGGCGGCCTTGAGCTTCTGCCAGACGCGCGGGACGGCGGCGAACTGCGTCGGCCGTGCGTCGGGGAGTACTTGCCCGATCTGGCGCAGGTCGGGGCAGCAGGTCACCGAATGGCCGAACAGCATCGCTGCGTAGTGGCTCGAGAAGCGGTCCGCGATGTGGGCCGAGGGGAGGTACGAGATGACCGACGCGCCCCCGTTCGGGAGGTCCCAAGCCGCGTCCATGCCGCGCCAGGCGGCGAGCAGGTTCCGGTGCGTGAGCTCGACGCCCTTCGGCGGACCGGTGGTGCCCGAGGTGTAGATCAGCGTGAGCAGGTCGTCGGGGCCGACCGCGCGCCAGCGTCGCCTCGAAGTCGAAGCCGGGCGTGCGCCGGCTCTCGACCTCGGCGAGGCGCTCCACCATGAGTAGGTGGTCGAGCTCCGGCTCGCCTTGGAGCGCCTTCTCGAGGCGGTCGAGAAGCGCGTCCTCGGTCACCGCGATGCGAGCGCCCGAGTCCCGCAGCAGGAACTCGATCTGCTCCGGGGAGCTGGTGGTGTAGATCGAGAACGGCACCGCGCCGAGGTGGATGGCCGCCGCGTCGAGGAGGTGGAACTCCACCCGGTTCGTGAGAAGGAGCGCGAGCGTGTCGCCGCGGCGCAGGCCGAGCGAGCTGAGGCCCTCGGCGATCGCGCGCACGCGCTCGCCGTACTCGCGCCAGCGTGATGCCCTCGGGGTCGCCCGCCATGCGCAGGGCGACGCTCGTCCGGGCGCTCGGCGGCGGTGCGCTGGAAGGCGGCGCAGACGGTGTCCTCGTCGAGGCTCGGAGTCGGTTCGGCTCGGACGGCTGATGGGGATGATCGTGCTCATGCGCCGACCCTGACCGGCGGCTGCCGGCGTCGCATCGTGGGCGGACCACGAGATTTCAGCTCGTGGTGCCTCGGTCCTCAGCGCGCTCGGCCAGCTGAGCGCGGGAGTCGATCCCGAGCTTCTGGAACGCGTGCGTGAGGTGGGTCTCGACGGTGCGAAGCGACACGAACAGCGCCTGCGCGACCTCGCGATTGCTCAGCCCCTGAGCGGCCATGCCGGCCACGCGCCGCTCGCTCGCCGTGAGGGAGGCCGGGCCCGTGAGGAGCATGCCGCCGCGGCCTGGCGCCGGTCGCGAGCAGGTCCGTGCGAGCCTGCTCGGCGACCCGCTCGCCGCCGCAGCGGTGGGCGAGGTCGAGGGCGCGGCGAAGGGGCTCGCGAGCATCGGACCGGCGGCCGGCGCGGCGCAGCGCGGCGCCAAGCTCCGCGAGCGACCGGGCGAGCTCGAGCGGCGCCTGAGCGGCCTCCAGCGCGCTCACGGACTGCTCGAGCAGGGCCAGCCCTGAAGCGCCATCCTCGGCGGTCGGCCCAGTCCTCCCGTGCGAGGCCCGGGCGTCGTCTTCGCGGGGCGGCGCCAGCGCCGCTCGTCCCGCGCCGCGCAGCGCCACGCCGAGCGCGCGCGGCACGTCCGCCGAGCGCGCCAGCGCCACCTCCTCGGCTGCCATGCTTGCGCGCCTGCTCGGGGCGGTCGAGCGCCAGCTGCGCCAGTGCCGCGCCCGAGCGCCACGCGTGACCCGCGGCTCTCGACCATCGTCAAGCTCGCCAGCGCTCTCCAAACGCCGCCCGGGCGGCCTCCTCGACGTCTCCCGCCGGAAGGTCGGCGAGCCTTGCGACGTGGCGCACCTCGGCGTCCACCCCGAGCACGGCCGCCGCGCGCACCACGGGGACCGCGAACGGCGAGGTCCTCCCCAGCCGCGCGAGCAGCCGCCGCGCGACGGTCTTGGGACCGAGGTCGCGCACCAGATCGGCCTGGCCGGCGGCCGGCGCGATGCCGCGCTCCCCCACCTCGCGAACGAGCTCGCGGACGAGGAACGGGTTGCCGGCGGTCGCATCGCGGCAGGCGTCGAGGAACGCGGCGTCGGGCCGGCCGCCGGTCTCAGCGCGCACGAGCTCGGCTACCGCGTCGCGGCCGAGCGCCGCGGGACGCACGACCACAGCGCGCGGGTCGGCAGCGACCTCCTCGAGCAGGTCTCCCTCCCCCGGCCGGCTCGCCAGCAGCAGCACGACCGGAAGCTCACCCACCCGGCGGGCCAGGTAGCCGAGGAACTCGAGCGACGGGGCATCCGACCAGTGGACGTCGTCGACCGCAACCAGCAGCGGCGCCCGCTCCGCCAGGTTGGCGCACAGCCAGTACAGCCCGTGGAGCACGGCGAACGAGCGCTCGGCCACCGGGTCGCCGGCGGGCCCGGCCGCGGGCGACTCGAACACGGGCGCGGCCAGCCCCGCCGCGCCGTCGAGGATTCCCGCGCCGGCGCCGCCGGCCGCCGGCGCGCGCACGGGCCGGCGCCGCGCGGCGCGATCGCCTCGCGCCGGACCGTCGGTCCCGACCACGAAGGGCTCGAACAGCTGCCGCACGACGCCGAACGCGAACTCGCGCTCGAGCTCCGCCCCGCGGGCGGAGGCCACCGCCATCCCCTCCTTGCGCGCCGCTCGCTCGGCGGCGAGCAGCAGCTCGGTCTTGCCGATGCCGCCCGGACCCTCCACGAGCACCGCCGAGCCGGCGCCGCCGCACGCCGACTCGAGCCGCTCCACGATCGCGACGAGCTCGTCCTCGCGGTCGAGCAGCAGCCGCTCGGTCACGGGGGCAGACCGCGGCATGCGCGCAACGTACTACGGCTCGAGGAGCGTGCCCAGCATCCGCTTCAGGCGGCTGCGTTCGGCTGCCGGGAGCGGGGCGAGGAACTCGGTCCTCCGCGCGCTTGGTGGCCTCGCCCGCTCGTTGCAGGACCCGCCGGCCCTTCGCCGTGGCCTGCAGCGAGTAGGCGCGACGGTCGCGGGGGTCGCGCCGGCGCTCGACGAAGCCGGAGCTCTCGAGCTCGTCCACGACAGCGACCATCGTCGTGCGGTCCACGCCCTGCCTCTCGCCGAGGCGCTGCTGCGAGAGCGGCCCCTCCCCCACGAGCAGGATCAGCGCGCCGAAGCCCTTCCCGCTGAGGCCGAGCGGCGCCAGCTCCCGCTCGGCGATCGCGCGGTGCTCCAGATGCGCACGGCCAAGCAGATAACCCAGTTGATCAGTTACACTGATGTTCAGTACTGCTGACGATATCGGGAGGAGAGGACAGATGACCACCGTGAACGTCCGGTACATCGTCGACGACGTCGACGCAGCGATCGCCTTCTACGGCGAACGGCTCGGCTTCGACGTAGCGATGCACCCCGCCCCAGGCTTCGCGATCCTGTCGCGCGGCGACCTCCGGCTGATGGTGAACGCGCCGGGCGGCGGCGGAGGAGCCGGCCAGCCGATGCCCGACGGGCGCGTGCCCGAGCCGGGCGGCTGGAACCGCATCCAGCTCGAGGTGGACGACCTCGCCCGCGAGGTCGACTCCCTGCGTGACGCCGGAGCGCACTTCCGCAACGAGATCGTGACCGGAAAGGGCGGCAAGCAGATCCTGCTCGACGACCCGTCCGGCAACCCGGTCGAGCTGTTCGAGCCGGCCTGAGCGACGCCCCGCTCAGTCGCCGGTCGGCGCGACTCCCTCGGCCTCGACCATGAGGATCGCCGTGCGGACCGGCGCGCGGGTGCGGTGCACCACGCCCGTCGGGACCGTGTAGCCCTGGTGCGGCTTCAGGGACACGGTCTCGCGGTCCTCGAAGTCGAGCAGCAGCTCGCCCTCCAGCACGAGGAAGAACTCGTCGGTGTCGTCGTGCTTGTGCCAGTGGAACTCGCCCTCGATCACCCCGAGGCGGACGACCGAGTCGTTCACGGTCGTCAGCGTCTGGTTGAACCACGGCTCGTTCGCCGCGGCCTCGCCCGCGACGTCGACCAGGGCCATCTTCCCGAACTTGTCGTCGAGCTGGATCGTGTAGCGGTCGTCATGGTCGGCGCTCATGTCTTCATCATGCCCGAGTCGACCACCACCTCCGTCCCGGTCGTGCTCGCGGCGTGCGGCGACACGAGGAAGGCGACCGTGTCGGCGATCTCCTGCGGCTCGGCGAGGCGCCCCGTGGTCAGCTGCATCATCTCCGGCGCCACCGTGGTCATCACGCCCTCGCGATCGGACCCGGTGTGGCTCGCGAGGATGTCCGCGGCGCCGCCCTCGTCGGTCCACCACGGCGTGCGCACCGGGCCCGGGCAGACGCCGTTCACGCGGATCCCCTGAGGTCCGAATTCCTCGGACAGCGCCTTGGTCAGGTTCATCATCGCCGCCTTGGCCGCCCCGTAGTCGACGTTGACCGCCGACGGCTGCCGGCCGTGCACGGACGAGATGTTCACGATCGCCCCGCCGCCGCGCTCGAGCATCGCGGGGATCGCGGCGCGGCAGGCGCGCACGGCCGAGAGCAGGTTGAACTCGAGCATGTCGCGCCAGTCGTCGTCCGCGAGGTCCAGGAAGCCGAACCGCGGCAGGCTGGTGCCGGGCGGCGGCCCGCCGGCGTTGTTGACCAGGATGTCGAGCCGCCCGAAGGTGTCGACGGCGTGGGCGATCACGTCTCGTCGGCGCCCCCGGGTCCATCAGGTCGGCGGGGACGTGGACGAGGTCGGCGCCGAGCGCGTCGAGCTCCTCGCTGCGGTTCCGCGAGGTGGCCACGACGTGCGCGCCCTCCTCCATCAGCGTGCGGGCCACGGCCAGCCCGATTCCCTTGGAAGCGCCCGTCACCACTGCGACGCGGCCGTTCAGATCGAGATCCATGCGACTCCTTCAGTTGGTTGCTCCTACAACTGACGTCCGCGTGGGCAGAATCGTGAGATGCCCCGTCCCACGCTCGATGAGCCCGCGCTGGGCCACCACCGGCGTGTTCTTCGTGAACGGCGCCGCCATCGGGACGTGGGTCGCGCAGATCCCGTGGATCCAGGAGCGCTTCGACCTCTCCGAGAGCGCGATCGGACTCGTGATCGTCGGGATGTCGCTGGCGGTCGTGGTGGCGTTCCCGATCGCGGGCCAGGCGGTGGTGAAGCACGGCTCGGAGCGGATGATCTGGATCGGCGGCATCGCCACGGCGCTCGCGGTCAACCTCCCCGTGCTCGCCACCGAACCGGTGCTGGTGGCGGCCGGGCTGTTCGTGCTCGGCGGCTCGAGCGCGACGATGGACGTCTCGATGAACAGCCACGGCGTCGGGGTCGAGCGCTGCCTGGAGCGGCCGATCATGTCGTCGCTGCACGCCGGCTGGGCGTTCGGCGGGATGGCCGGGGCGTCGTTCGCGGCGCTGATGTCGGCGCTCGGCGCCGACCCGCGCGCGGCGGTGGCGATCGCCTCCGTGCTCATGCTCGCCGCGCTGGTGGCGAGCGCGCGGCGGATCGGACCGGGGTCGGAGGCGGAGGGCGAGGAGGCGCCGCGGTTCACGCTCCCGTCGCGCGGGGTCGCGCTGCTGGCGGTGCTGTGCCTGCTGGTGATGCTGACCGAGGGCGCGATGGCCGACTGGGGCGGCCTCTACCTGAGCCAGGACCTCGGCACGGAGACGGCCCTGGCGGCGCTGGCGTTCGCCTTCTTCACGGCCGGGATGACGGTCGGGCGCCTGTTCGGCGATGCGATCAACCGGCGCGTCGGCCCGGTCACGCTGCTCCGCTGGGGCGCGCTCCTCACGGGGATCCCGCTCGCGGCGATGCTGCTGATCGCCCACCCTGCGGCGGCGCTGATCGGGCTGTTCGTGATCGGCCTGGGTGTGTCGAACGGCGTGCCGCTGATGTTCAGCGCGGCCGGCCGGCAGCCGGACACGCCGCCCGGGCCGGGGATCGCGGCGGTGTCGTCGATGGGATCGCTCGGCTTCCTGGCGGGCCCCCCGCTGATCGGGTTCCTGGCGGGCGCGACCTCACTCCCCTGGGCGCTGGCGACGCTGACCCTGGGATCCGCGGCGGTGTTCGCGCTGGCGCGGCGGGCTGCCGGAGAGCGGAAGCCGGCGCCGGCGTAGGGGACAATGGTCGCCGAGATGGAGCTGCTGCTCGCGTTCCTCGGTGTCGCCGTGCTCGTGATCGTGACGCCCGGGCCTGACACGGCGATGACGATCCGCGCCACGCTGCTCGGCGGGCGGCGGGCGGGGGTCATGACGGCGTCGGGCGTCGTGACGGGCCAGGCCTGCTGGACCCTGGCGGCGAGCGCCGGGATCACCGCGCTGCTCGTGGCGTCCGAGCCCGCGTTCCTGGCGCTGAAGTTCGCGGGCGCGGCCTACCTGGTCTACCTCGGGCTGCAGGCGCTGCTCAGCGCGATCCGCGGACACGGTTCGCAGCTCGACCCGGCGGCCGGCGACACGCCGCGGCTGCCCGGCGCGACCGCCTACCGGCAGGGCCTGATCAGCGACCTCGGGAACCCGAAGATGGCGGCGTTCTTCACGAGCCTGCTGCCGCAGTTCGGAACGACCGACGCAGGCCCCTCGTTCTGGCTGATGCTGGCCTTCGGCCTGCTGTTCGCCCTGATGACGTGGCTGTGGCTCGTGCTGTACGCGACGGCGATCCAGCGCCTGGGCGACGCGCTGCGCGGCTCACGCGTCCGACGGACCATCGAGGCGGTGACGGGAACGGTGCTGGTCGCGCTCGGGCTGCGGCTGGCGACCGAGGAGCACCGGGCCTGAGGCGGCCTCAGCCAGGCTTGACGCCGGCCAGCAGGGCCATCTCGCGCCACTTCCAGTAGCAGTCGACGTCGTCGAAGCCGATCTCGCGCAGGAAGCCGAGCTGGCTCTCGACGTCGAGGAGGCGATCGGACGGATCCTCGTGCTCGAGCGGCTCGCCGATCGCGGCGAAGAAGTCCAGGTGCAGTCGCCGGGTGGGCGACGCGACGTGCTCGAAGTTGGCGAACACGCCGCCCGGCTCGAGCAGGTCGATAGACCTCCGCGTAGAGCGAACGCTTGCGCTCGTGCTCGAGATGGTGGATGGCCATGGACGAGACGACGGCGTCGAAGCGGCCGAGCACGCCGGGCAGCGGCTCGGCGAGGTCGTGCTCGACGAGCTCGACACGATCGTCGCCGGCGAAGCGCTGGCGCGCCGCCCGGAGCATGACCTCGGAGAAGTCGAGCCCTACCCCGCCGGCCTCGGCTCGATCGGCCGCCGGACCGGCGAGCAGCCGGCCGTCACCCGTGCCGAGGTCGAGGATGCGCCGGGCGTCGCGCGGCACGATGTCGAGCAGAACGCTCTCACCCTCGGCGCGGCGCGGAAAGTGATCCGCTCGCTCTAGATAGCGATCGACGTGCTCGGGATTGGTCCACTCCTCCGCTGGCATGTCTAGCTCGCTGCGTTGTCGGGCGCGACGAGTTGGACCGGGACTAAGCTCGCGGCAACCGCGGGCTCACGAACAGTCCGCCGCCGGATCCGATGGCCGGACGCGGGTTCATAGAGCCCATACAGCACCTCGGGGTCCAGATCGACCTCCCCGGGCCATTCGATCGTCCCGCTCTCACGGTTGACAGCCACCCGCTCGAAGACGTCACGCCGGTCGTGATCGGCGTGAAGACCCCACCCGCCGCCAGCACCTCGCTCAAGTCGATGTCCTTGATCGCCCCGTCGCTGAAGGTGACGAGAATGCGAAGCCCCTCAAGGGGCTCAACCTCAGTTATGCGGATAATCGCGTTCATGGAAGTGGATCGATCGACCGCGGCCTTTCGTGGCGAACCCTCGCTCCCAGTTCGCCTCGAGCTCGTCGCGGTGCTGGCTGACCCATTCTCGCACGAGCGAAGGGCCCGACGGGGGAGATGAAGACGCCTTCCGGTCCTGTACGCGCGCCGGCCCATCCCCCCCTCATCCGCCCGCTCCAGATAGCGATCGACGTGCTCGGGATCGGTCCACTCCTCGGCTGGCATCGATCCCGGCCCGCCCCTACTCCAGGTTCCAGCCGAAGTAGACCTCGGTGCGGACGATGCGGTCCTCGTCGTCGAACGTGAGGACCTCGGTGTTCCGTCCCCTGCCGCCGCCGGACGTGTCGGTCTCGTAGGTCACGACCACCTCGTCGCCCGACTCGATCAGCCGGACGAAGTCGAAGCGCTGGCCCCTGCCCCGCGCCGGGCCAGCAGCGCTCGAAGTAGCCGTCACGGTCGAGCTTCGGGTCGGGCGGGGCGGAGAACAGGAAGTCGTCGCTCAGGCGCTCCTCGAAGAAGCTCCGGTCTCCGGCAGCGAAGGCGGCGTAGGAGTCGCGGGCGATCTGCTTGCGGTCGGCGGGCATGCCTGCAGTCTTACTCGCCCGGGCAACATGCGCCACCGCTGCGCACGCCTGCGCAAGTCGCTCTGGTGCGCCGCGAGCTGGGCCGTGGCGAGGTCGGGATGTAGCTGCATCGTGTCCTCCTCGTGAATGGCTTGCCTCGCCAGCGTCGCGGCCGCAAGGCGCCCGATCAACAGCCGAGCCGCGAACGCATCGTGTAGCGTTCCTTCACGGTGTGGCAGACCGTCGATCTGCGGGAGCTGCGTCTCTTCCTGACGCTTGCCGAGGAGCTGCACTTCGGACGCACTGCCGAGAAGCTCCGTCTGACGCCCTCACGGGTCAGCCAGAGCCTTCGAGAGCTCGAGCACAAGCTCGGCGCCCAGCTCGTCCACCGCACCAGCCGGCGCGTGCGGCTCACCCCGTTCGGGGAGCAGTTTCAGCGCGACATCCGCCCGGCCGTCGAACAGCTCGACGGCGTGCTCGAGCGGTCGACCACCGCGGCGCGAAGCCTCGCGGGGACGCTGCGAATCGGCCTCTTCAGCGGCCCGGCAGGCGGCACGCACCTCGTCGAGATCATCGGCGCGTTCGAGGCGCGTCACCCGGAGTGCAGCGTCGAGGTCCATCAGGTGTCATGGGACGACCCTTTCGGACGGCTGCGCGAGAACGACGTCGACCTGATGGCAACCTGGATCCCGCTGGAGCAGCCCGACCTGGTCATCGGCCCGACCCTCACCCGCCAGCCCCGCGTGCTCGCCGTTGCCCGCGGGCATCCTCTGGCCGAGCGGGACGCCGTCGACGTCGAGGAGCTCGCCGATGCCCCCGTCATCCGCTTCGACAACTGGCCGAAGGAGCTCAGCGAGGCGCTGTTCCCGCTTCGAACGCCGGCCGGCCGCCCGATCCCCGGACGGCGAATCCCGGTCGGTGAGCGAGCCGTGTTCGAGGTCGCGGTCCGAGTGGCTCGTGGTGAGCTCGTCTTCCCGACCGTCGCGTCCGCGGTGGCCTACATGGGAGACCTCGACGTCTCCGTCGTTCCGATCACGGGGATGCCGGCCCTTCGCAGCGCGCTCGCGTGGCGCCGCCCCGCTCGCGACCCGAAGCTCCGCGAGTTCATTCGCGTCGCCCGAGAGGTTCTCAAGGAGTAGCGCTTCGCCGCTAGATCCGGAGCCGCCGGTCGAGCCGGCGGATCGCGACGGACAGCGAGATCGCGCTCATTGCGGCGAGATAGGCGACGTGGCCGAGCAGGCCGGCGCCGACCGTCCCGCGTGCTCAGCGCGCGCAGCAGCTCGATGCCGTGGTAGAGCGGCGTGACCTCCACGAGGGTTTGCACCTCGGGCGCGTACTCCGAGAGCGGGTAGAAGGTGGTGGAGAACAGGAACAGCGGCAGCAGCGCGAGCTGGACGAGCCGCGAGTCCTCGGAGTGGCGCATGAAGGTGGTCGCGGCCAGCCCGAAGGCGGCGAACGCGAACGCGATCAACGTGGCCGCGGGCAAGGCGAGCAGCGCCCACCACGAGTGGACGAGCCCCATGGCGACCATCACGACGAGAAAGCCCGCCGCGTAGAGCACGCCGCGCATGAGCGCAACGAGGATCTCGCCGAGCGCGACGTCGGCGACGCCGATCGGCGTGGCCAGGATCGCCTCGTAGGCCTTGCCGTAGCGCAGGCGCCAGAAGATGTTCGAGGTCACGTCGGTCATCACGCCGTTCATTGCCGACGCCGCCAGCAGCCCGGGCGCGACGAACGACGCGTAGTCGATGGTCCGTCCCTCGTCGACCACGTCTCCCACGAGGGCCCCGAGGCCGACGCCGATCGACAGCAGGTAGAACACCGGCTCGAAGAAGCCCGACGCGATGATGAGCCAGGCGCGGCGGTAGACGATGAAGTTCCGCTCGACCAGCAGGAACGCGCGAGTGCTCACGGTCACACCCTGAGCCGGCGGCGGAAGGTGATTCCGGCGACGGCCAGCCCGGCGACGACCCAGAGGCCGAGGTAGCCGGCGTGCAGGAGCGCCGCGCCGGCGCCGGCCGTGCCCAGGCTGAGCTCGCGGGTCAGGTCCACGCCGTGCCAGAGCGGCGTGACGTACGCGATCAGCTCGAGCGCGTCGGGGAGCTCCTCGATCGGGAAGAACGTTCCCGAGAACAGGAACATCGGGACGATCGCGAACCGGCTCAGCGCGGCGAACGCCAGGTCCCGATCCTGTGTGATCGCGAAGGCCGCGATCGGCGTGGCGAACGCCATGCCGGTCAGGACGGCCGCCGGCAGCGCCAGCAGCGCCCACCCCGACTGGAAGACGCCGAATGCGGCGATGACCGCGGCGTAGATCGCACAGCTCGTCACGACCCGGAACAGGATCCAGAGCAGGTGCCCGTGCAGCACGCCCCGCACGTCCAACGGGGTGGCGAGCATCGCTTGGTAGGCCTTCGTGAACTGGAAGGCGCCCCTCACCGGCTGGCCGGCCTCGCCGGCGGCGATCTGCATGCGCGGTGGCCGCCAGCAGCCCGGGCGCGACGAACGCCAGGTAGCTGACGCCGCCGAGGCCGCTCGGGTCGCTGCGGTCGACCAGCGCGCCGAGCCCCACGCCCAGCGCCGCCAGGTAGAGCACCGGGTTCAGCACGGTCGAAAGCAGGCTCGGGCGCCAGGCGTGCTTGGCGCTGTGCAGCCAGTACTCGAACGACCGTACGGCGGGCGAGCCGGTCATCGGTCAGTCGACCAGTGTCCGCCCGGTCAGGCGGAGGAACACGTCTTCGAGCGTGCTCCGGCGGACGAGGCAGCTGACCGGCTCGACGCCGCGATCGTGCACCGCGACGAGCGCCTGGTCGCCGTCGTCGACGTAGAGCAGCAGCCGATCGGGCAGGACCTCGACCCGCCGGGCCAGGTCCTCCACGAGGCGGGCGGTCGCATCGTGCCGGCCTTCGCCGAGCCGCAGCTCGAGGACCTCCGGCGTCGAGAACCGCTCGATCAGGGCCCGGGGCGATCCCTCGGCGACGATGCGCCCGTCGTCCATCACCACCAGCCGGTCGCACAGCTGCTCGGCCTCGTCCATGTAGTGCGTGGTGAGCACGAGCGTCGCGCCCCGCTGCTTGAGCCGGACCAGGCGGTCCCACAGCAGGTGCCGGGCTTGCGGGTCGAGACCCGTCGTGGGCTCGTCGAGCAGCAGGATCTCCGGCTCGTTGATCAACGACCGCGCGATCACCAACCGGCGCCGCATGCCGCCCGACAGCGCGTCGACCCGATCGTCCGCGCGCTCGGTCAGCTGTACGAACTCCAGGAGCTCCCCCACCCGCTCGCGAACGAGGCGCCGGGACAGCCCGAAGTAGCGGCCGTAGATGTGCAGGTTGTCGCGCGCCGTCAGGTAGGTGTCGAGCGCGTTGTCCTGCGGCACCACGCCCAGCCGCGCCCGGATGCGCGGTCCGTCCGCCTCGGGATCCATCCCCAGGACCCGCAGCGCGCCGCCGGTCACCGGCGAGACGCAGCCGATCATCCGCATCGTCGACGTCTTCCCGGCGCCGTTGGGGCCGAGCAATCCAAACGCCTCGCCGCGAGCGACGTCCACATCGATCCCGTCGACCGCCGTGCGGCCGTCGAAGCGCTTGGTCAAGCCGCGAGCGTGGACGAGAGGCGCCTGCGTCATGCGTGCCCGTGCGAGTGGTGGTGCCCGCCGCGGACCGTTCGCCAGGACTGCCAGGTGATGCGCAGGATGACGAGCGTGATGGCGAGCCCGATCAGCGGGTCGGCGATGCCGGCGCCGATCGCCACGGCCGCGGCGCTCGCGACGACGGCCAGGCTCACGTAGGCGTCGGCGCGGGCGTGATCACCGTCGGCGATCAGCGCCGGGCTGTCGAGCCTGCGCCCCGCGCGGGTCCGCACGATCGCCGCGATCCAGTTGCCGACGAAGCCGACCGCCCCGGCCGCAGCAAGGGGTCCGAGGTGCTCGATCTCGCGCGGATCGATCAGGCGGTCGACGGCCTCGTAGCCGGCCACGCACGCGCTCGTGAAGATCGCCAGGACGACGGCCAGCCCCGCGAGCCGCTCCGCAGCCGCGCTGCGCAGCGCGAAGGCGATCCCAAGCGGAATGGCGGTCGCCGCGTCCCCGGTGTTGTGGATCAGGTCGGCGAGCAGCGCCACCGACCCCGAAGCGGCGAAGACGATTGCCTGCGCGATCGCCGTGACACCGAGGATGAGGAGTGCCAGCCCGACGGCTCGCAGGCCCGCGCGCGACCGCTTGATCGACGGGTCGACCAAGCCGTGACTGTGGGCGTGGACGTGATGAGTGTGGGCGGTCATTGCCCGGGATGCTGACCAGCGCGCGGGGCGCGATCAACGGGCAAGCGACGAACGCATCGTGTAGCAGTCCTTCACAATGTATCGGCACTCGAGCTGCAGGCCGACGAAGAACCGCCGCGTTCGGATGCGAGGATGGCGCCGTTGAACCTCGACGTCATCGTGCTGGCTCTGGCGAGCGCGCCGCGCCCCGCTGGGATCGCCGGCGTGTACGCCCTGCTGAGCGCGTCGAACCCCCGGCGAGTGCTCATCGCCTACCTCGTCGCCGGTTTCACATTCAGTGTCGCCGTCGGGGTTCTCGTCGTGGCGATCTTCCACGGTGCGGGGCTCGACTACCGAAGCACAGACGTGTACTCGGCGATCGAGCTGCTCGGAGGGCTGGCGGCGCTCGCGGTTGCCGTCGCCGTTGGGACCGGGCGTAGGAAGCTGCCCGCGCGCAACGAGGACACCGGCGAGGGGTCGGCGATCGCGCGGAGGCTTCACAACCCGTCGGTTGTGACGGCGTCGGTGGCCGGTGTGGCCACTCACATCCCCGGGCTCTTCTACCTGCTTGCCCTGAATGCGATCGTCGCCGACGGGCACAGCCTCGCCGCGGGGGTCGTGCAGGTGCTGGTGTTCAACGCCATCTGGTTCGGGGCGACCATCGCGTCGGTCGTGGTCTTCCTGCTACGCCCGGGGGTTGCGCGGAGGACGCTGACCCGCGTCAACGGCTGGGCACGACAGCACGACCAGCGCATCACCGTGCTCCTGTTCGCCGGGGTCGGCTGCTACATGGCGATCAGGGGTGTGACGGGCCTGGTCGACTAGATATCGGGGCGACTGGATTTGAACCAGCGACCGTTCGGCCCCCAGCCGAATGCGCTACCAGACTGCGCCACGCCCCGAGGTCGCGTCGATCTTAGCTTGCCTTGGCCGGGTCCGCGCGCCGCGGGCAGCGTGCAGCCGCTGGTCGGTGAAGAGCCGGGCCTACGTCGCCCCCGGGACCGGCCTCAATGCTCCCACCGACCAGCGCTGCACAAACGGCCCCCGGCACCGCCGTGGACCAGTCTCGCCACCTATGTCGGCGGCGTTGGCTCTCCCGACACCAGAGCTCCATATGGCCGGCTCAGGCACAGCGTCCGTGTGCGAGTCACCGAGAATCTCCGGGGGATCGGGCGCGAGGCCACGTGTTTGTCAATCCCACATGAACTGAGCGTTAGATCGGGGTGAGAGTTCTCTTACTCGCCGTCCCCAACCCGGGTCGCTCCACCACCCCTGCGACCCGCGCGGTACGCTCATCCGGTGCACGTTCGCGTCCGCCTCGGCACGGGGCTGACCCGGTTCTCGAGGACCCGGGCGCCGGCCCTCACGGTCGAGCTGGACGACGGCTCGACCGTCGACGACCTCTTCGCGCGCCTCCGGACCGACGAGCCCGATCTCGCGCCCGCCCTGCGCTCCGCGCTGCCGATGATCGACGGCGCCCACGCCGAGCGCCGGCGCCGGCTCGAGGACCGCGAGGAGGTCGCCCTGCTGCTCCCGGTCTCCGGTGGTTGACCGGCCCCGATCCCGCCCCACACAGGAGGAGTCCCCATGGCCATCCAGCAGCCCCCGACCCGCACCGGCGAGGCGCGCCAGACCATCCTCGTCGACACATTCACCGACGGGCTGCTGGGCCCTGACGTGCCGATGCTCGGCCCCGTCGCTGACGGCGGCCACGTCGTGTGGAACTCCACACCCGGCTGCTGGGGTCCCATGATCACCCCCTCGATCCGGGGCGGTCACGAGGTCTGCCAGCCGGTGGCCGTCGAGGGAGCGCAGCCCGGCGACGGGGTCGCGATCCGCATCAAGGACATCGAGGTCACCTCGCTCGCCACCTCTTCCGGCAACGACCAGCCGATGGAGGGCCGCTTCAACGGCGACCCGTACTGCGCGCCCGTCTGTCCCGAGTGCGGGACCGAGTGGCCGGAGACGCGCGTCGAGGGGATCGGCCCCGAGTCGATCCGCTGCGCCAACTGCGGCGCCGACGCCACGCCCTTCACCTTCACGAACGGCTACACGATCGCCTTCGACGAGCTGCGCTCGGTGGGCGTCACCGTTCCGCGCGCGGCCGCCGAGGCGTTCGCCCGCGAGGCGGCCCGCTACGCCGCCCTGCCGGACGGCTCGACCCAGAACCCGATCCTCGGCTTCGCGCCTCACGACATCGTCGCGCTGGGCACCCGCATGCGGCCGTTCATGGGCCAGCTCGGCACCTCGCCCTCGACCACGATCCCGGACTCCCACAACGCGGGCGACTTCGGCTCGTTCCTCGTCGGCGCGCCGCATCGCTTCGCGCTCGACGCACAGGAGCTCCAGCGTCACAAGACGGACGGCCACATGGACATCGACGCCGTGCGCGCGGGCGCGATCCTGGTCTGCCCGGTCAAGCTCGAGGGCGCCGGCATCTACCTCGGCGACATGCACGCGCTCCAGGGCGACGGCGAGATCGCCGGCCACACGGCGGACACGTCCGGCACGGTCACGCTGCAGGTCGAGGTGATGAAGGGCCTCGGCATCGACGGCCCGGTCCTGTTCCCGCTCGAGGAGGACCTCCCGTTCCTGGCCAAGCCGCTCCGCGGCAGCGAGCGCGACCGCGCCCTGGCACTGGCGCGGCGGCACGGCATGGACGCCCTCGAGGAGTCCATGCCGATCTCGGTCGTCGGCACGGGCCCCGACCTCAACTCGGCCACCGACAACGGGCTCGCCCGCGCCGCGGAGCTGCTCGACATGACGGTGCCCGAGGTGATGAACCGCGCCACGATCGCGGGCGCGATCGAGATCGGGCGCCACCCCGGCGTCGTCCAGGTGACCTTCCGCGCGCCGGCGGACCGGCTCGAGGCGCGCGGCCTGCTCGGCTACGCCGAGGAGCAGTACGGATAGGTCCAGGGCGCGGTATATCCTCGGGCCCGGATTTCGGTCACATCGAGGGAACGAGGACTCGCATGCTTCGGAGCCACAGGCTCATCGCCCTGGCGCTGGTCGTTGCCGCTCTGGCCGTCCTGGTCGCCTGCGGTGACGACGACGATGACGACGGAGGCGGCGGCTCGACCGAAGCCGCGACCACCGAGCAGGCCGACGCGTGCGCGCCAGACCAGCTCGCCGTCAAGAACGCCGGGCAGCTGACCGTCGGCACCGACAAGCCGGCGTTCCCGCCCTACTTCGTCGACGACGACCCCACGAACGGCAAGGGCTTCGAGAGCGCCGTTGCCTACGCGGTCGCTGACGAGCTCGGCTTCACGAAGGACGAGGTCGAATGGATGGTGGTGCCGTTCAACGCGTCCTACGCGCCCGGGCCGAAGGACTTCGACTTCGACATCAACCAGATCTCCATCACGCCCGACCGCGAGAAGGTGGTGGACTTCTCGCAGCCGTACTACACGGCGCCGCAGGCGGTCGTCACCCCGAAGAACTCCGAGTTCGCGAACGCCGAGACGTTCGCCGACCTCGAGGGAGCGTCGGTCGGGGTGCAGATCGGCACCACGAGCCTCGACGCGGTGAACGCAGGTGATGCAGCCGGCGGAGGAGCCGAAGGTCTTCAACGACTCGAACGACGTGGTCACCGCGCTCAAGCAGGGTCAGGTCGACGCGGTCGTGGTGGACCTCCCGACCGCCTTCTACGTGACCGCGGCGCAGGTGCCGGACTCGAAGATCGTCGGTCAGTTCAGCGCGCCGGGCGGCGACTCGTTCGGGCTCCTGCTCGCGAAGGACTCGGAGCTCACGGAGTGCCTTGACCAGGCGATCGCCGCGCTCGAGGAGAGCGGCCAGCTCGAGCAGATCACCAACAAGTGGATGGGCGCAGCGGCGGGCGCGCCGGAGCTGCGCTGAGCACCGATCGCCGCGCGGTACGCGAGGCCGCCCGCCGCCGGCGGGCCCAGCGCGGCGCGGCGATCTCCGCCCTCTCGACCGTCGTCGTCCTCGGCGCGCTCGCCGCGCTGATCCTGACGAGCAAGGGCTGGCCGACCGTCCGCGAGACGTTCTTCTCCTGGACCGCGTTCAAGGACTCGTTCCCCGCCGTGCTCGACGGCTTCTGGCTCGACATCAAGATCTTCGTGGTCGTCGAGATCGCCGTGCTGATCGTCGGCCTGGTGGTGGCGGTGGCGCGCTCGACGCGCTCCCCGGCGCTGTTCCCCGTGCGCATGCTCGGCGCGACCTACACGGACATCTTCCGCGGCATCCCGACGATCCTGTGCGTCTACCTGATCGGGTTCGGCGTGCCGGCGCTCGAGCTGTCCGGGGTGCCCACGGACCCGGTGGTGCTGGGCGGGATCGCCTTGACGCTGTCCTACTCGGCCTACGTGGCGGAGGTGTACCGGTCGGGGATCGACTCGATCCACGCGGGCCAGCGCTCGGCGGCGCTGGCGCTTGGGCTGACGCCGGCGCAGTCCACGCGGTTCGTGGTGCTGCCGCAGGCGGTGCGGCGCGTCGTGCCGCCGCTGCTGAACGACTTCATCGCGCTGCAGAAGGACGTGGCGCTGGTGTCGATCCTCGGGCCGCTGGAGGCGTTCCGGGTCGCTCAGATCGAGGCGGCGTCGACGTTCAACTACACGCCGCTGGTGGCAGCCGCTTGCCTGTACCTGCTCGTGACGGTGCCGATGGCGCGCATCGTGGACCGCATGCAGGCGCGCACGCAGCTGCGCCGGGGAGGGGTGGCGCCGGTATGAGCGGCGCGCCGGTGCTCGAGCTGCAGGGGGTGACGAAGGCGTACGGCGACACGCCGGTGCTGCGCGGGATCGACCTGGCGGTCGAGGAGCACAAGGCGGTCGCGCTGATCGGGGCGTCGGGCTCCGGCAAGTCGACGCTGCTGCGCTGCGTGGACCTGCTCGAGGAGATCGACGACGGCGACGTGCTGCTCGACGGCGAGGTCATCACGGACCCGTCGGTCGACCCGGTGCCGGTGCGCCGCCGGCTGGGGCTCGTGTTCCAGTCGTTCAACCTGTTCCCGCACCTGAGCGTGCTGGACAACGTGGTGCTCGGCCCGGCGCGGGCGCAGGGGATGGCGCGAGCGGAGGCGGTCTCGCGAGCGCGCGAGCTGCTCGAGCGGTTCGGGCTCGGCGGGCGGGCCTCGGACTACCCCGACCGGCTCTCGGGCGGGCAGCAGCAGCGCGTGGCGATCGTGCGGGCGCTGGCCACGCGCCCGCGGGCGCTGCTGCTGGACGAGATCACGAGCGCCCTGGATCCAGAGCTGGTCGGGGAGGTGCTGGCGCTGGTCCGCGAGCTCAAGGAGGAGGGGATGACGATGCTGATCGCGACGCACGAGATGGGCTTCGCGCGCGACGTGGCGGACGAGGTCTGCTTCCTGCACGAGGGGCGCATCCACGAGCGGGGCGAGCCGGGGCGCGTGCTGTCGGCGCCGTCTCAGCCCGAGACGCAGCGGTTCCTGCGGCGGCTGCTCGGGGCCGGGCGGGTCTGAGGCCGCGGGGGCCTGCTCAGCTCAGGTAGCGGTCGAGCCAATCGAAGACCCGAGCGTCGCGCTGCGCAGGGGCCATCGGCTCGCAGTGCCGGCCGGCGCCGTCGGCCTCCTTGAAGTGTGCGAGCTCCTTGTCGCCGTTCAGCCGGTCGAAGAGCTGCTGGGACTGGCCGGGCCAGAACTGCTCGCCCTCGGGGTCGGTGATCAGGAGCGGAGTGTCGATCTGGCCGACCTCGTCGCCGAGCCTGTACGCGTCCACCGCCTTGTAGAGGTCGTAGGGGGAGTCGCTGTTCAGGCCGTACGGCTCGCCCCGGAACGCCAGCAGCGCCTTCGCCGACTTGTCGAAGACCTCGCCGATGCGCATGTTGCGGTCGAACTTCTCGCGCTCCCCGTCCTCGAGCTCCTTGCGCATGCTCTTGGGGAGGTGCTCGGTCCAGGAGGTCGAGACGTCCACCACGCCCGGATCCGCGACCGCGGCAGCGAAGCGGTGCTCGAAGGCAAGCGCGCGCGGCACCCAGTAGCCGGCCTGGCTGACGCCGATGACGGCGAGGCGGGCGGCGTCGACGTCCTCGCGTCCGGAGAGCGCGTCGACGACGGGGGTCAGCACGGCCTCCCAGTCGGGGCGGAAGGGGATGTTCTGCTCGAACAGCGCGGCCTGCTGGCCCGGACCGTCGAACGTCATCCAGTGATAGCCGCGGGCCGCAGCGGCCGCGCCGCCCTGGACCCACATGTGCGAGGTCGGGCCGTCGCTGCCGTTGTTCACCACCACGAGCGGCCGGGCCTCGCCGCCGGCGGCGCCGGGTGCCCGGAAGAAGAAGCCGGGGAGCGTGGTCTCCTCGTATGGGATCTCGAGCCGCTCACCGCCCGCCAGGTCGACGATCTGATCCCAGCAGGCGCGCTGGCGGCGCCAGAGCTCGAGCTTGTTGCCTGCCTCCTTGCTGTGGTCGATGGCATAGAGAGCCGTGGAGAAGTAGGTGGCGGCGCGGCGGGCGTGAGCGAGGGCGCTGACGCGCCGGCCGGCCTCGACGGCCGCCTGCATCGCGGATTCCACGGCCTCCGCGGTCGCACTCCACTCACGGACCCAGCTGTCGGCGTCCTTGTCGTGAATCCGCTCGGCGCTGACGAGGACCTCACCGACGTCGGCGCCGCCGTGATAGGTGGCGCCGAGGGCGATCTCGAACCCGAACTGGAAGTCGGCGTCGTCGAACTGCCGGCGATAGACCGGGCGAGAGCGGTGGAGCATCGGGGTCCTTCCGGATTGGGGGCGAGGCTGACCCCCTCAGCGTAGGCGTCCGGGCTCAGTGCCTCGCGAGGAACTCCGTCACCACGGGAGCGAGGAGCTCGGGGGGCACCACGTGCTCCTGGCCTTCGAGGACCCGGAGCTCTCCGTTCCGCGCGGTCTCGGCGACCTCCCTGCCGACATCGATCATCCACTCGGGGCTTGCACCGCCCACCAGGACGAGCGTCGGAGCTGTCACGCGACCGGCCACGTCCGAGGGCACCGTGCCGCCCCGGCTCACGTCGCCCATCACCGCGGAGTCGTAGGCGAGCGTAGGAGCGAGCGCCTCGAGGGCCGGCCAGCCGGGGCCCAGGCGCATCTCGCCGACCATCTCCGGGGGCATTCCCACGACTGTGAAGAACAGCTCTACGGCGTCGCCGCGGCGCCCCTCCGCCAGGAGGGTTCCGAGCTGCTGGCCGTACTCGCGAGCCTCGCGCCGGTGCTCCTCGAGGTCGGGCGAGTAGGGCGGCTCGTGAAGGATGAGCCTGTCGATCGGGAGACCGTGCGCGGCGGCGTGGAGCGCGAGCGCCGCGCCGGAGGAATGCCCGTAGACCGATGCCCTGCCTCCGGCGCGAGAGATCAGGGCGGCGATGTCCTCGACCTCGCGCTCGACGGCGTACGGCAGGGTGTCGGTGCTGTCGCCGCGGCCGCGGCGGTCGTAGTTGATCACGGCGAGGTCGCGGGCCAGATACTCGGCGGCCGGTCGCATCCTGGCCGCGTCGCAGGTGGCCCCGCCGACCACGATCAGCGGCTTTCCGTGGCCCATCTGCTCGAACGCGATGAGGGTGCCGTCCGCCGACATCACCTGCGTCAGAGGATGTGCATGCCGCCGCGTCTGTTTGGTCGTCATTGCCCCTTAGACCGCGGGCGCCCGCCAATCTGATCGCTCGCGGCTCAGATCGAGAAGCCCGGATGCGTGGCGAACGCGTTGTCGATGACGACATTTCCGCGCTGCCGGGCGCGCTCGCGCAACGCCGACGTGGTGCGGGCGCCGGCCGCGTAGTACCACCACAGGTACAGGGCGCCGTACATCCACGCCCCCTCGTAGTCCCAGGTCGAGTCGGCCCCGGACTTTCCGGACCCGAACGTCGAGCCCGTTGGGAAGTTGGCGTTGTGCGGCTTGCCGCCCTGGTGGCGCGCCTCGTGGATGAGCGTCTCGGCCCGGCCGGGGACGTCCTTGGTGTAGAAGAAGCCGAGGTAGACCTCGACGAGGCCGCCGCCCTTCGCCCTCGCGATGGCCGACCCGTCGCCGCAGAAGCTCCGCAGGTCGTCGATGTTCTCCCGGACGTAGCGGCGGCCCCAGTTCAGGATGGCCGAGCTGTAGCTGTCGTTCAGGTAGTCCTGGGCCGAGTAGGTGAGCGCGTAGCAGCCGTTGAAGGCGCGGGCGAGGGGCTTGTTCGTGTTACAGCAGTCGTCCCAGCCCCAGCCATCGTCCCAGTAGATCTTGTTGCCGCTGAAGCCGTAGGTGTTCCAGAAGTAGTCGACGTAGGCCTGGTTGCAGATGACGCCGCCGTAGAAGTTGTCGCCGCTGGCGTTCTTGTCGGGGACCGTGTAGGTGCAGGTGGCCATCGCTCAGTCCTCTCCCTCGCGGCCGAGATCGTGCGCCGGCGGCTCCCGTTTGACGTCCGGGCTGACCACGAAGCGGCCGCCGATCGCCTGCGGAGCCTCGCGCACGTCGATGCGCTTGATCCTGAGCAGTCCCTCGTCGCCGCGCTCCTTGAGCAGCGCCCGCAACTCCTTCCTGTCCGCGTCCTCCCCGGTCTCCATCAGGCCCTGGACGCAGGCCCGGCGGATGGAGAGGCGCTGGTGCTTGGCGTGGCGCAGGAGCACCTTCCGCGCCTCCTCCACTCCCTCGGCGCTCAGGCGGACGAGGCCCTCGACCGCCGTGGTGCGGATCATCACCTCCTCGGTCACGGTGGAGGTGTCGTGCGACTCCTTCGCCTTCTCGGCCGGGATCCTGGTGGTGATGATGCGGTTCAGGGGCTGGACCGCGCCTGGGTCGCGCAGCTCGGACAGCAGGTAGACGAGCGACCACCGATCGAGGTAGCTCTCCTCGGGCTGGGCCTCGTACTCGGCGAAGACGACGTCCACGACCTCGCCGGCGCGCTCCCGGAGCGGAGCGAGGGCACGCTGGTAGCGATCCTCGGCCTGCTCGCCGGAGCCGCCCATGCGGTTGACGGCCTCGACGACGAGGGCATTGAGCTCCTTGTCACCGCTTCCCGCGAACGAGAACGGATGCTCGACCACCTTGGCCTCGAGCGTGTCCGGACCGCCGAGGAATGGAGTGTCGGAACTCTTCCGGTCCACCATGGGGGCAACCTTTCGGTCTGGGACTGTCCAGAGCCTCCCACAGCTTCCGGCGGAAGATGACCCTCATTCATCAACGGCCCCGCGGGGCTAGAATCGACATACCCCGCGGGCGTGGTGTAAAGGCTGCACTAGACCCTTCCAAGGTCTAAGTACCGGTTCGAATCCGGTCGCCCGCTCTCAGCCGCGGCGCTACGACTGTGTCAGGACGGCTCGGAGCGACCCTCTTCGGTGAGCGGTTCGGCGCCGATGGCAGTTGGCACAGACGACCTCGCACTTTGCGATCTCATCGAGGATGGTCTGCCAGTTTCGGTATGGCAGTGCTTGCGCGACGTCGAACGACTTGTCGCGGAGGTGGTCGAACTCCAGGACGACCGCATCGGGCTCGCCGCAGTCAGCGCACGGATGGGTGCGGAAGTACTCGAGCAGGTAGGTCGTTCGCTCCAGCGCCAGCAGCTGCTTCCGCTGCCGGGCCTGATCTATGTAGCGCTGCCGGTTCGCGAGATAGTGCTCGCGGTGGTACGCCGATCGACAGGCGCGGCAAAGATTGTCGCGCTGCCCGCGACCCGTCCGCCTCCAGTTGAAATCGGCGATGGGCTTGACTTTGTCGCACCGACCGCATCGCCTCGCGCCTTCGGTCCCCGCTCCGCCCATATCGAACACATGTTCCCACCGTGTCCGGACGGACCATTTCGAAACGGACGCCCCCGAAGCCTCACAGTCCCAGCCAGCGCTTGGGGTTCTCGACCATCATCTGGTCGAGCTGCTCGTCGGTCATCCCGCGCTCCTTCAGCTCGGGGATGACGCTGCTCGAACAGGAACGTCATCGACCAGTCCGGCACCTCGTTCGCCTTCAGGTACTCCTGGACCTCGAGCGGGAACCAGTCGATCGTCGAGCAGTAGTCCTGGGCGAGGAACATGCGGTCGGCGTGGCCCTTCTCGAGCAGGGCGAGCACGGTCTTCTGGCGCTGCTCGGTGGGCAGGAAGATGTCGAGCCCGTAGCGGTCCATGCCGATCCAGCAGCCGGTGTCGAGGAGGCGCTCGATGTAGTCGAGGTCGTCGGTGTCGCCGGTGTGGGCGACCTGCACCTTCGCCGGGTCGACGCCCTCCTCGTCGAAGATCCGCATCTGCTCGAGGCCGGTGCCGCTGGCCGGTCGCGAGTGGGCCATGATCGGCCGGCCCGTCTGGATCGACGCGCGCGCCGCGGCGCGGTGGATCTTCTCGACGTTCGGAGTCACGCCCGGCTCGTCGGCGGCGCACTTGATGAAGGCCGGCTTGATGCCGGTGCCCTGGATGCCGTGCTCGATCTCGTGGACGAAGATGGCGGCCACGGCGTCCTCGTCGCGGTTGAGGAGGAACTGCGGGAGGTGGTCGTAGGTGTAGACGCCGGTGGCGAGCACGACCTGAAGCCCGCTCTCGTCGGCGACGCGCTTGCTGAAGGCGGCGTCGCGGTTGAGGAACATGGCGCTCGGCTCGACGACGGTCTTCACGCCGTGACCCTTGACGGCGTTCGCGTCGTGCATCGCGGCGTCCCACTCGCCCTGCTCGTCGTAGAGATGCGGGAACTGGAAGCGACCGGCCTCGTCGATGGTCCGGAAGTGCTCGTGGATGAGCGTGAGGCCGAGCTCCTCGACGTCGATGGGCCCGTTCACGGTCTCGACTGTGGGCATGCGTAGGTCTCCTCCCCCGGTGGCGTGCGGGGCGGAAAGCTACCTACGCGTAGCGAGCCCGCTCGCCGCGCTCACCGCGCGACGTCGAGCAGGGCGCCGAGAAGGACGCCGCCGACGGTGACGACGAGGGCGACGATCAACCGCAGGACCCAGGTGCCGTCAACGCCCTGCTGAAGCGCCGCGCCGAGGGCAAGCGCGAGCGGAAAGACGACGGGAAGGCACTTCCACTTGCCGACCGCGGCGTAGCCGAAGGCGAGGCCGGCGATGAAGAAGAGGACGTACGCAGCGACTCCCACGGAGGGATCATGCCCCGCGCGCGGGAGCGCCAATCACGGCAACGGCTTGGAGAGGCGGGGCAGCCAGGACTCGAACCTGGGACCTCCGGTTTTGGAGACCGGCGCTCTGGACCAGCTGAGCTACTGCCCCCTGTGAGGATGGTAGCCGCGGGTCCAGACGGGATGGATCTCAGAGCTATTGGGGGTGTGTCTGCCGCGGCCTACCCGGCGGCAGCGGTCAGCGCCTCGACCTCGGCCTCGACGCCGCGCGCCAGCCGATCGAGGTCGTGCACGATCGCCGGGTCGGAGCAGAAGCCGAACCTCAGGTCTGCCGCACGCTGACACCACCGCGATGCGCAGCGCGTGCCGCTCGCCGATCTCCGCGATCGAGTACACGGCCTCGACCGGCGCCCCGAGCACCGTCAACGCACCGCCCGGCCCCGGGACGTTGGAGACGCTGAGCGCGAACGTCCGGGGGTTCGCCTCCAGCTCGCGGCAGAATCGCTCCAGCCCCGGCGAGGCGGTGGCCAGCTCCCGCATCAGTCTGTCGAGCGTCTCCGCGTCGTGGTTCGCCTTCCGCTCCGCGGTCGCTCGATGTATCGCGGTCAGCCGCGCCACCGGGTCCGGTTCGCCGAGCGGCAGCTCGAGCGTGAAGAACGAGTCCCGGTTGCCCTCGTCGTCCCCGTGGTGGAGGCTGACCGGAACCTTGACTCGCACTCGGCCGAGCCGGCCGTGATGGTGCTGGAGCCAGCTTCGCAGCGATCCGGCGACGGCTGCCAGCACGGCGTCGTTCACGGTCGCGCCGCAGATCCGCTTGGCGGCATCGTGCAGAGGCCGCAGCGGGGCGCTCGCGAACGCGACCTCGCGTCCGGCACCGATGCTCGCGTCGAACGGCGAGCGGCCGGCGCCGAGGGCGAGCTCGTGGCGGAGGAAGGCGGCAAGCCCGGCACGGCGGCGAGTCTGATCGGCAGCGGTCGCCGGCCGGGGCGCCCGGTGGGATTCGCCCCGCGGCGGGCCGGCCGCGTCCCACAGCACGGCGCCGGCGAAGCGCATCGCCGTCGTGCCGTCCGCGAGCGCGTGGTGGATCCGCCACACGATGGCGGCGTCGCCCATCGCCGACGCCTGGCGGGCGAGCGGCACGAAGTCCATGCGCCAGAGCGGCCGGTCGCGGTCGAGGCGCTCGGCGAACAGCCCCGCGACCCGTTCTCGCAGCTCGCCGGCGCTGCCCGCCGCCTCTGCGGCCACCACGTGCGCGGCGATGTCGAAGCGGTCGTCGTCCTCCCACACGGGCTGTCGCGCCGGACCCGACAGCCGCCGCCTCAGCGCCGGCGCCGCGTCGATACGACGCGCCACCGACCCGCGCAGCGCCTCGAGGCCGGGAGCCGGCGCGCCGAGCAGGACCACCTTGCACGTGTGGCCGGCGACGGCGCCGCTCTCGAGCTCGAGGATCGCGCGGTCCTCGGCGCTGAGTGGCACGGCGGCCATCACCACATTGTCCCCGTTCGGCTCAGATCTCCGCGTGTCGGGTGGATCAGGGCTTGCGGGCGCGGAGTGCGGGCGGAGGGACTCGAACCCCCACGGCCTTGCGACCACGAGGACCTAAACCTCGCGCGTATACCAATTCCGCCACGCCCGCTGGACCCGGTCCAGTGTATGCCCGGTGGGGTCAGACGGGCGAGTGGTACAGCTCGACCTTCAGCGGCCGATGCTCGAGGGCGACCTGGTAACTGCGGCTCGTCTCGACCCGCTCCGCCCACCCCTCCGCGCGCGGACCGCCCGACCCCCAGAACTGGTCGGCCGAGCCGAAGACCTCGCGGTGCATCTTCGTGATCGCGCGGAAGTCCTCGTGCACGGCGTATCGGAGCTCGGCGCGGACGACCTCCATACCTGCGTACTCGCCCTCCTCGTCCTCGAAGCTGAACTGTCGCGTGAAGCCGACCACGAACGACGGGCCGAACGAGAACTTGCCCCCTTCGCGCAGTTCCAGCGAGGCTTCGAAGAGCAGCATGTCGGCGTCCACGTCGGGGTCCATCCCCTCGACGGGGAGAGCCACCCACTCCTTGAGCACCGACCAGAGCACCGCCAGGTCGGGGGTCGCCTCGTCGAAGCCGGCGTCCGCCAGCATGCGGCGCAGCGCCGTCAGACACGTCTCCGTCGTCAGCGCCACCCGCGAATTATCGGCGCGATCGCCTCGGAGTCGGGGTATTGTGCCCACATGGCCGACACGGTCCTGATTCACCCGAACCGTGACAAGGCTGAGTCCAAGGCCACCAGGGTGGGGGTCATTCTTCTTCTCCTGGTGAGCGCGGGGCTCATTCTCGTCATCACGCTCGGTGGCTGGTCTCAGCTTCAGGGCGCTCAGCCCGTGTCGTTCGCCTACGTGATCGTCTACGTCGGCATGGCGCTCTTCGTCGCCCGCTGGAACCGCGGCGTCCTTCCGGTTGCCGCCGCGCTCGCCATCCTCTTCGCCGTCGTCGCGGCCGTCGCCGGGCCCGCCTGGTTCGAGCGCGACAAGGCCGGCTTCGACGACCCCACGCTCGAGCCGGCGCTCCTCGGCCTCTTGACGATCATCCTCGTCCCGGTCCAGCTCCTGCTGATCGCCTTCGCCCTGCGCGGCTTCCAGCAGCAGTGGAACGTCGAGGTCGAGGTCACCCGCGACGAGGCCGAGCGCTACCGGCGCGGCGATCGCGAGCCGGGCCAGGTCCAGCCGGCGTAGACGCGGCCCGCGGCCGCCGGGACGCCTACCATCTGTGCCTCACGCCCGGGTGGCGGAATCTGGTCAGACGCGATGGCCTCAAAAGCCATTGTCCCTTCGAGGACATGTGGGTTCGAGTCCCACCCCGGGTATTCGTCCGGCACCTCCGACAGAATACGAACATGCGTTCGATCGAGGAGGTTCGTGGAGTCGGAGCACTGGTCACTGCCGGACTGAACGACTGCGCGATCGCTCGAAGCACCGAGATCCCGCGCGGAACCGTCAGGGGCTGGCGGCATGAGCGTCGTTGGGAGAAATGGCCCTACGCAGCCCACAGCAGGTCATGTCAGAGCTGCGGCGCTCCAAACCACGCCTTCGAGGCCCTCCCGGAGACCTATGTCTACCTGCTGGGCATGTACCTCGGGGATGGCCACATCGTCGAATGCCCGAAGAAGGTCTACCGCCTCACCATCGCGATGGACGCCAAGTATCCGGAGATCATCGACGAATGCGCATGGGCCATCGCAATGATCGTCCCGGGCGCCGCGCCTGCGTTGCGGCCGCTGAAGAACAGCCGCTGCATCTTCGTCGTGAAGCACTCGAAGCGCTGGCCTTGCCTCTTTCCTCAGCATGGGCCGGGTAGGAAGCACGAGCGTCCAATCGTCCTGAGAACGTGGCAGCGCGCCCTCGTCAGCAGGGACCCCGAGCCCTTTCTGCGTGGCCTCATCCACTCGGACGGGTGCCGGTTCACCAACCCTGTCCGCCACGGCGAGAAGGTCTATCGGTATCCGCGCTACAACTTCTCGAACGCGTCTGCCGACATTCGCAAGCTCTTCTGCGACGCGTGCGACCTCCTCGGCATCGAGTGGCGCGTCATGAACGCGCGCAACATCTCCGTAGCCAGGCGCGCGTCGGTCGCTCGGCTGGACGAGTTCGTCGGGCCGAAACGGTAGCCCGGCGGCCTTGCCTTCCTGGCTCGACGCGTCAGCGCTCGAACTCGCTCGGCGGCCAGTCCTTCGGGTCCATCGAGCCGCTCATGCGGAACCGATCCCTCCGGTCCACCCGCAGGAAGTCGGGGCGGCTCTCTGCTCCGAGGAACGTGGACAGCGCCGGGACGAGGACGATGAACGCCAAGATGATGATCGCCATCGTCTGGTCCATGTGACAGATGTTACTCGTCGCTAGGCGTTCCAACGAGGCGATACTGCGCCCCGACGTGGACCTCCGAGCTGACATCGAAGCCCTCGTCGACGTCGGCCGCCGCGCTCCCGGCAGCGACGCCGAGCGGCGCGCCGCCGCGTACCTGAAGAACCGGCTCGAGCGCCTCGGTCGCGAGGTCGAGGTCGAGTCCGTCGACGCCTGGCCGGCCTGGCCGCTCGCCTACGCCATCCTCGCCGCGCTCGCCGTCGTCGGCAGCGTCCTCTCCGTCTCCGCGGCGGCCCTCGGCGCCGCGCTCGCGCTCGTCGCCGCCCTCCTCACCTTCCTCGACGCCGGCGTCCTCCTCCCCACCCTCCGCCGCCTGCTCGGCCGCCGCGCCTCCCAGAACGTCGTCTCCTGGGACGACGGCGACAAGCCGGGTTCGCTTCTCCTCGTCGCCCACTACGACGCCGGCCGCGGCGGCATCGCCCTCGGACAGAAGGCCGAGGCGCGCCGGGCCGCCTTCGGGAACCTCGTCCGCCGCCCGATCGGCCCGCTCGAGCCGCTCTTCTGGGCCCAGCTCGCCGTCCTCGTCTGCTGCGTCCTCCGCCTCGCGGGCCTCAGCGGTCTCCTCCTCACCGTCGTCCAGTTCATCCCGACGGTCCTCCTGATCGTCGCCGTCGCCCTTCTCCTCGACATCGCCCTCTCCCCCACCAAGGCCGGCGAGAACGACAACGCCACCGGCGCGGCCCTCGCCCTCCGCCTCGCCGAGCGCTTCGGCGGCGGCCGGCTCGACCACTTCGACGTCCACGTGCTCCTCACCGGCGGCCAGAAGGCGGTCGCCGCCGGCTCGCGCTCCTTCCTGAAGCGCCACAAGCGCGAGCTCGGCCGCGAGCGCACCGTGATCCTGAACCTCGACGCGGTCGGTTCCGGCACCGTCCGCTACACCAGCCGCGAAGGGCCGCTCGTCGCCATCAAGTCCCATCCCCAGCTCGTCCAGCTCTGCCAGGCCATCGCCGAGGACGACGAGGACGAGAACGCCTTCGGCGCCCGCCCGATGGTCAACCGCTCGCCGAGCGACGGCTACGCCGCCCGCGCGGCCGGCCTGCCCGGCGATCACGATCGGCTGCCGCGGCCGGCTCGACTACGTCCCCGCGCGCGTGGACGCGGAAGCGATCGAGCGCGCGGAGGGCTTCTGCGCCGAGCTGATCCGGCGTCTGGACGCCGAGGTGGGACCCGACCTCGCGGCGCCGGCCGAGGAGACCGTGCTCAGCGAAGCCGAGGACTGAGCGGGGCGCCGGGCGCCGCGGCCCGAGCGAGGCCGCGAGCCTCAGCGCGGCTGCGGAGCCAGCTCCCCCGCCCGCTCGACGAACCAGTCGAGCGCCGCCGGGTTCGCCAGCGAGTCGCGGCTCGCGGCCCGCTCGGGGTCGCCGCCCAGCAGGATCTTCTTCACCGGCACCTCGAGCTTCTTGTTCGAGAGCGTGCGCGGCACCTCGGCGACCTCGTGGATCGCGTCCGGCACGTGCCGCGGCGAGCAGTGCTCGCGCAGGCGCTTCCGCAGCACGTCGACCAGCGACGCGTCGAGCGACACCCCGTCGCGCAGCACCACGAACAGCAGCATCCGCTCGTCCACGTCCACCACGAGCGAGTCGAGCACCTCGTCGACCCCCTCCACGGCCGAGTAGATCTCGCTCGTCCCCATCCGCACCCCGCCGCGGTTGATCGTCGAGTCCGAGCGCCCGTAGATCACGGCCGTGCCGCGCGAGGTGATCTTGATCCAGTCGCCGTGCCGCCAGATGCCCGGATACATGTCGAAGTAGCTCGAGCGGTAGCGCTCCCCGTCGGGGTCGTTCCAGAGGAACAGCGGCATCGACGGCATCGGCCGGGTGATCACGAGCTCGCCGACCTCGTCGACCAGCGGCCGCCCCTCCTCGTCCCACGCCTCGACCGCCGCGCCCAGGCAGCGCGCCTGCAGCTCCCCCGCGTGCACCGGCAGCACCGGCACGGCGCCCACGAAGGCGGTGCAGAGGTCGGTGCCGCCGCTGGTCGAGAAGAGCCAGACGTCGCCGAGCTTGTCGTACACCCACTCGAACCCCTCGACCGGCAGCGGCGACCCGGTCGAGCCGAGGCTCCTCAGCTGCGGCATCGCCGGTGGCGACGCGCCCGCCTTCATGCTCGCCCCGATGAACCCGGCGCTCGTGCCGAAGCAGGTCACGCCCGCCTCCGCCACCAGGTCCCACAGCCCAACCGGGTCGGGCTGCCCGTCGTAGAGCACGATCGCCGACCCCGACAGCAGCCCGCCGACCAGGAAGTTCCACATCATCCAGCCGGTCGTGGTGAACCAGAAGAAGCGGTCGCCGGGCCCCAGGTCGCTGTGCAGGTTCGCCTTCTTCAGGTGCTCCAGCAGGATCCCGCCCTGCCCCTGGACGATCGCCTTCGGCAGGCCCGTGGTCCCCGACGAGTACAGCACCCACAGCGGGTGGTCGAACGGCACCTGCTCGAACGTCAGCTCCGCCGGCTCGCGGAGCAGCTCGTCCCAGCCCGACGGCACCAGCACGGTGTGCTCGAGCGACGGGATCGCCGCCTCGATCTCCCGCACCCGCGGCCGGCGGTCGAAGTCGCGCCCGCCGTAGCGGTAGCCCTCGGTGGCGATCAGCACCTTCGGCTCGATCTGCTTGAAGCGGTCGACCACGGTCGGCGTGCCGAACTCCGGCGCGCAGCTCGACCAGATCGCCCCGATGCTCGCGCAGGCCAGGAACGCCACCACCGTCTCGGGGACGTTCGGCATGTAGGCGACCACGCGGTCGCCGCGCTCCACGCCGAGCCGCCGCAGGCCGGCCGCGCAGCGCGCCACCTGGTCGCGCAGCTCGTCCCAGGTCATCGAGCTGAGCGGCGCCGACTCGGAGGCGCTGACGATCGCGGTCTCGCCCGGCCGCGCCATGCCGAGCAGGTACTCGGCGTAGTTCAGCCGCGCCTCGGGGAACCAGACCGCGCCCGGCATCTCGTCGCGCGCGAGCACGGGCCCGGTTCGGGGGCCGAGCGAGTATTCGTCCCAGATCGAGGCCCAGAAGCCCTCGAGGTCGTCGACCGACCAGCGCCACAGCTCGTCGTACGACGAGAAGCCGCGCGCCTCCATGAAGGCGCTCATCTTCGACGGCCCGCTCGGCTCCCAGAGAAGGTCTCCCTCACGCATCGAGGGGCGATTCTACGGCTGGGCGAAGTCCTCCCAGGTCTCGCCGCCGTCGCGGGAGACCCGCACCATGCCGTCCAGGTCGGCGGCGTAGAGGGTGCGCTCGTCGGCCGCGGTCAGCGCCTGCGTCTCGCCGTCCACGCGCCCGACGTCCTCCCACGTGAGCCCGCCGTCGGAGCTGCGGCTCACACGCCCGTCCAGGTCCGTGCGGAACAGCGCGTCGCTCGCCGGCCAGGCGATCCGCGCGCCGCCCGCCGGGTCGGCGGGCCTCCAGGTCGAACCCCCGTCGGTAGTGAGGTGCACGCCGGTCTCGGCCGTTCCGACCCAGCGCTCGGGGTCGGCCGGGTCGATCTCGAGGTCCTGGAGCGCCAGGGGTGCCGTCCGGGGCTCGAAGTTGCGCCCGCCGTCGCGGCTCACGAGGACGGTCGCCTCACCACCGGGCGCCGCCGCGAGCGTCTCGCCCGACACGGCTATCGCGTGGAAGTCCGCCGCTCCCAGCCGCGACACGGAGCTCCAGGTGCGCCCGCCATCGGCGGTGCGCACGAGCCCGAGAACGGCCCACTGCGAACTTTCCCGGCCCGGGTGCCCCGAGCCGACCGCCTCCCCCGGCCCGGTGAACCGGAAGGCGAGGCCCTTCGCCACGTCGCTCCCTTCGAGCCGCGCGCGCATCGGGTCGATCCTGTCCTTCCGCACCCGGTACAGCCCGCGGTTGGTGGCGAGCAGCAGCGAGCCGTCGGCCGGATCGACCTCCAGGGCACCGACGAACGGGGGGGCGGCGGCGGAGTCCACCACCGCCGACCCCCCGTCGGCAGAGGCACCCCCGCCGCAGGCCGCCAGGACGGCGGCCGCGGCGAGAGCACCGAACGTGCTAGAGACGCGAGCGATCAGTCGTCGTCATCCCGGTCCCGGTCGCGGTCCCGGTCGTCGTCATCGTCGTCGTCGTCATCGTCATCGTCATCGTCGTCATCGTCCCCGCCGGGCATCTGGAAGCCCTCTTGGGTCTGCGGGTTCGAGTACGGCCACCGCTCGTTCGTGCGGTAGCGCCTCGAGTCGAGCGTGAACACGTCCACGCCGCGGTTGCCCGTGGCGCCACGGCGGTTCAGGCCGCTGTTCACGTAGATCCGCCCGTTGTACCAGTAGGTCGACCACGAGTCGGCCAGTCCGGTCGAGTCCGCCAGGTCGGCCCAGGCGATCTCCTTGATGTTGTCCAGGTCGGACCAGTCGATGACCGTGTCGCCGCCCTGGTAGTAGCTGATCACGGAGACGTCGCGACCACCGGAGAGCGGGATCGGGTTGCCGTTGTGAGACACGCAGATCTCGGGCGCTCTGCGGCCTCGCGATCGTGTAGCGCGCCTCCAGCTCCGGAGCGGGCGCTCCCGGCCTCACCATCTTGTAGAAGTAGTAGAAGCCGTTGGTGCTCGCGTCGCCGTTGCAGTGCGGCTCGACGCCGCCGCCCGTCTCGTCCATCGTCCCGAACGTCTTGCCGTCCCAGGCGATGAACGCGCTGTGCATGAACTCGAACTGGTCAGCCGGCGACGGGCTGCGGATGTGAGTGTGCGGCTCGCCGTCGTCAGACGTCGGGTTCGCGGGGTTGTCGATGTCCCAGATCTGCGTGTCACCGGCGCACGACGCCACCGCGACTTCCTTCGGCATGTGCACCTGGATGTCGTGGCACGCCTGGAACCCGCGGTTGAACGTGGTGTCCGTGCTCAGCTCCTTCTCGCGGACCGTGCCGTTCTCCGCGTCGGAGTGCTTGATGTCGATGATCGAGATCTTGCGGTGAGGCGGCGCGCAGCGCGGCCCCGGGCCCGCATAGTCGTCCGGCGTGACGCCGCTCCCGAGCGGATAGCTCGAGATGTAGATGTGCAGCGACTTCCTGCCCGGCACCAGCGTGTGCGTGTGCGAGCCGCAGGCCGTCGGGTAGGCGTTCACGAACTCGGGGTTGGCCGGGTCGGTGACGTCGAACTGACGGATGCCCTCGAACCCGAACTCACGCCTGTCGGGCTGGGTCGTCGAGAACGGGTTGTCCATGCTCGTGCAGTCCTCAGCGGTCTGCGGCGTGTCGATGGACTGGAACAGGTAGAGCCGGCCCCGGATCTTGTAGACCGAGACGTCGTTCTGCGGACCGCGGCACTTGTAGTCGACGATCACGCGCGGCTGCGGTGACCGGATGTCCAGGATCCGGAAGCCGTCGTAGTTGCCCGAGAACGCCATGTTCCCGTAGAAGGCGAGATCGGAGTTGGTGGTGCCGTCCTTGTCGGAGTTGCCCACGAGGGTCATGCCCTGACCCCCCGGCGCCGAGGGCGCCGCGTTCGTCTGGAACTCGTTCCCCTGGCCCAGCAGGCTCCGCATGCCCTGGTCCCCGGTGAGCTCCTCCGCCCACGGGACATAGAGCTCGCCCTCGTCGGGATGGGCGCCCGCTCCCGCGGTCAGCGCGAGCGGTATTACGGCGCATGCTGCGACCAGCAGCAAGAGGATCTTGCGCATAGAAATTACTCCCCCTGTCGGTGAGTAGTGCCGGGCGGGTCTCGCCCGATAGGCCTTTTCGGCGTCCAGGCCGTGCGGGATCTGCCCCACGACCACCGGCCGATCGGACCTTTCCCGAGGCGGCCCGACCTTAAACGGAACCTAAACGGGGGTGACCGGATTGCGCTTGGCGGGCCAGCTCCGGTCGCGCGACGCGTACGCCGCGAAGCGCCGGATCAGCTCCTGGCGGAGGTCCCCGGGCTGGACCACGGCGTCGATCACGAGCTCCGACGCCAGGTGGAGGATGTCGATCTCCGCGCTGTACTCGGCCCTCAGCTCCTCGGTGCGGCGCTCCCGCTCGGCCGGGTCGTCGATCGCCTGGAGCTGGTTGTAGAAGACCGCGTTGATCGCGGCCTGCGGTCCCATCACCGCGATCTTGGCGCCGGGCAGGGCGATGCAGGCGTCGGGATCGAAGGCCGGGCCGGCCATCGCGTACAGGCCCGGCGCCGTAGGCCTTTCGCACGATCACCGACAGCTTCGGGACCGTGGCCTCGGACACGGCCGAGATCATCTTCGCGCCCGCGCGGATGATGCCCTGGCGCTCGACCTGGGTGCCGATCATGAAGCCGGGCACGTCGGCCAGGAAGACGAGCGGGACGTTGAAGGCGTTGCAGGTCCAGATGAAGCGCGCAGCCTTGTCGGCCGAGTCGACGAAGAGCACGCCCCCGCGCTGCCGCGGCTGGTTGGCGACGATCCCGATCGCCCGGCCGTCGAGCCGCGCGTAGCCCACGAGCAGCTCCTTGGCCCAGCGCTTCTGGACCTCGAGGAACGAGTCGGCGTCGACCAGGCCGTCGATCAGCTCGCGCATGTCGAACGGCTTGTTCTCGTCGGCTGGGATGTCGGGCAGGCCGGCGGCCGGGTCCGCCGGCGGAGCGGCCGGCGGGTCCTGCTCCCAGTTGCCCGGGAAGTAGGACAGGTAGCGCTTCGCGAGGTCGATGCCCTCCTCGTCCGACTTCACGAGGAAGTGGCCGCAGCCCGACACCCCGGTGTGCATGCGGGCGCCGCCCATCTCCTCGAGCGTCACCTTCTCGCCGATCACCATCTCCGCCATGCGCGGCGAGCCGAGATACATGGAGGCGTTGCCGTCGCGCATGATGGTCACGTCGCAGAAGGCCGGGATGTAGGCGCCGCCGGCGGCGCTCGGGCCGAACAGCACGCAGACCTGGGGCACGACGCCGGAGAGCTTGACCTCGGTGTGGAAGATGCGGCCGGCGCCGCGGCGGCCGGGGAACATCTGCACCTGCTCGGTGATCCGGGCGCCCGCCGAGTCGACCAGGTAGACCATCGGCACGAGGTGCTCGAGCGCCTGCTCCTGGATGCGGATGATCTTCTCGACCGTCTTGGGCCCCCAGGAGCCGGCCTTGACGGTCGGGTCGTTGGCCATCAGGGCGACCGGGCGGCCGCCCACCTGAGCCATGCCGGTGACCACGCCGTCGGCGCCGAACCCGTCCTGCTCCCAGTTGGCGAGGAGGGCGTCCTCGACGAAGGTGCCGGGGTCCACGAGGCGCGCGACGCGGTCGCGCACGGGCATCTTGCCCTGCTCCGCGGACTTGTCGTGGTGGCGCTGCGGGCCGCCGCCGCGCGCCCGCTCCAGGGCTTCCTTCAGGTCCGACATCGAGGGGAAATCTACTGGCGTACGGCTCGCAGCTGGGAGCGCAGCCAGCGCCGGATCAGCACGTGGCGCACGCTCATCAGGCCGGCGCCGAGCGCGGCGCCCACGACCGCGAGGCCGATCGGGGCGAACGGCGTGGCGCCCATGACGATCAGGCCGATCCCGGCGCCCGCCTCGGCGCCGATGATGGCGGCCACGACCTCGCGTCGCGCCCGCCTGCGTGGATCCGGTCCCTGCATGCAGGGAGCCTTCTACCCGGTTCTGGGTGTTCCTCTCCCCTGGGAGAGGTCGTTCAGTAGCCCACGTGGATGTGGTCCGCGTGATCGGCGAGGGCGAACGACGGCCCGCCGAGCTCGAACAGCGAGATCAGCTGGCCCGGCTCGAGGCGCCCTGGGAGCAGAAGGATCTGGTGCAGCGCCCGCTCGGTCAGTCCGCCGGGCTCCTGGTTCCCGAGGATCGGGCGGCCGTTCAGCGCCGCGATGTCGACCGCCTGGCCGTAGGTGTGCGCCGACACGTTGCCCGACGCGGTGAAGAAGCTGTGCCCCGTTGTGAGGCTGGTGACGGTGACTTCCTTGTAGCGGCTCGACAGGTAGCGCAACAGGACGAGCACGCGAACGTCGGTGAAGCCGCTGCCGATGTCGTGCCGGCCGCCGGGGTAGATCACGAGACGGCTGCTGTCGAGCACCTGGCGGGCGAGGCCGCGCTTGGCCCGGTTGAGACCCCGGACGAGGCCGCGCAGTCCGATCGCCCGGTTCAGGTGGGCGAGCGCGACGACGCGCTTCACGAGCGAACGGCGCCGGATCGGGCGCGGCCGCTCGGGGTCCGCGCGCAGCGCGATCGCCCGCGCGAGGCGGCGAACGGCGCGGCGGGCGTTCTTGCGGGCGCCGAGCCGGACCAGCCGGCGCGCCAGGACGCTGAGGCGCTCCGAGCTGGCCGGGACGGCGCCGTCGTGTCCGCGTGAGCGGCGGACGGCGAGCATGAGCTCCCACGGGACGCGGAAGCGCTCCGCGACGCGCTCGAGGCGGCGCGCGAAGCCAGGCTTGAGGCGGCGGGCGCGCGGCAGCGGCTCGGGGGTCTCGAGCGAGGCGCGCGGGAAGCGGGCGAGCGGTGAGGGCCGCGGCGGGCGGGCGGAGCGACGCGCGTGCGCGCGCGCGTGCGTGCTGCGCTCGAGGGCGGAGCGGCGCCGCTCGGCAAGGCGGCGCTCTTCGCGGGCGGCGCGACGCCGACCGGCGGGGCGGCGCTCTTCGGCGGAGCGGCGGCGCTCGGCCGGCCGGCGGCCCACGGCGGTGCGCCGCTCGCGTGCGGGTGTGTCCTGCGGCCGCTCGGCGGAAGGCCGCTTCGGCTGAACGGGGTCCGGCGCCGGGGCGGGTCGGCGCCGGGCCCCGGGCGCGGGACGCGGTTTGGGTGCCGGGGCGGCAAGCGCTGCGGGTAGGCCGGCCGCCGGCTGGAGCAGGTCAAGTTGAGGTTGAGGCTGAGCTTGAGGAGCGGGCGGGCCGGGTGCCGGTGCCGGCGCCGGCTCAGAGGGAGCTGTCTCGCCGGGTCCGCCGGACTCGCGCGGCTTGCAGACTCCGTCGGGCTCCTCGACGAGGAGCGGGTCGGCCTTCTCAGCCTCGGCGGGGTCGCAGTCCGGGTCGATCAGCTCGACCGGATCGCCCGTCGCAAGGGGCGCCGGGCCGGCCGGCTGGCCCACCGCTGGGTGAGCCAGACCGGCCGCCACGGCAACGATGAGAACCGGGGTCAGCCAAGCCGCAACCCCCATTGCGTCGGCACCGGTGCTCATTCACTCGCAGTCGTTGAGGGGTCGGGGTCCGCGCATCGGCTTGCGTACTCATTAGCTCACGCTGCCCGACGCAGGACAAGGGTCTATAGACCCCTCTTGCGTTCATATTCGTGAACGCGCCGTTGCCCTCGGCGGCCAGCGTATGAGACGTTCATGAGGCCAGCATGAGAGCTCTTTCATTGCGGGTTCACCTACCGCTCACCCTCGGGCACGAAGCTGCCGAGGAGCGCCTGTGAAGAATCCGATTCGCAACGAGACCTCTCTGGTCCTGGTGGTGGCTGTGATCTTCAGCGCCGTCGCCATCCCGGTCCTGAGCGGCTTCCTGGAGCCGTCGCAGCCCCCTGCCGTGGCGGCCGTGCAGATCGGAGACCCGCGCGACAGCGACAGCGACGCCTCGCGCGACGACGGCGCTCCCGCCACCGAGCCCGACACCGGTGAGCCCAGGCCGGCCGGCGACGACCAGGCACAGCGCCGGCGTCCCGCCCCGCGGCCGGCCGCACCCGCGCCCCCCGCGCAGTCCGCTCCATCCGCCCCGGCGGATGACGCCGCCGAGGACGACGGCGGCGAGGACTGAGCGGCCCCGGCCGCATCCCGGCCGAGGCGCGGACGGTCGCACCCTTCGGACCCGAAGGGGCGCGACCGTCCCGGACTAGCGGCGCCTCGGCTAGACGCTCTCCGTCTGGCCGGTGCCGTCCTGACCGTCGGTCTCGCCCTGGGTGGACGCGCCGGTCTGCTGCGCGCCCGCAGCGTCGTCGGTGTTGCCCTGCGTCTCGGCTCCGGTGCCCTCGGTGGCCTCGCTCTGGCCGGTCCCGTCGGCTCCGTCCGTCTCGCCCTGGGTCGACTTCCCGGTGTCCTGGCCGCCCGCGTCGGTGTTGCCGACGGTGTCCTCACCGGTCCCGGTGTCGGAGGCGGTGCCGGTCCCGTCGTCGGTCCCGTCGTCACCCGACTCGGAGTCGTCGTCGTCATCATCGCCGCCCGACTCGTCGTCATCGTCGTCGTCGCTGGCGACTGCGGTCTGCTTGACCGGGGCGGCGTCCGCACGCTGATCGCTCGCGGCCCACAGCAGCGGGACGGAGATCATCAGGACAGCCGCGGCGAGGATCGCCAGCGTTCTACGCGAGAGCGACCTCTGATCCTCGGACTCCGCGCCGTCGGCGGCGAGGTCGAGGAACACTTTGGCGGCAGGTTTCATCGGCACTCCTTGTGTTGTTTCGGCGGCCAGCACCGATAGCAAGCCAGCCGAATGTGAAATCAGGAGGAGAAAGCTGTGAGAAACCTCTCACCGCCTTCCGCGCGCTCAGAGGAGCCCGCGCGCGCCCCGCCTGCCGAGAACCAGCTTGCGCGGCAGCGCGGCGACGAACGGTCCCAGCCCGTCCACCAGCCCGGCCGCCGAGACCCGGTCCTCCGGGCGCTTCCGGAGGCAGCCGGCGATCAGCTCCCCGAGCCCGTCCGGCAGGCGGCCGGGCAGCGGCCGCGGATCCTCCACCAGCTGCGGGAAGCGCACATGGGGATCGTCGCTGTCGCGGGCCCCCTTGGGACGCGGGAACGGCACGGAGCCCGACAGCGCATGCTGGAGCGTGGCCCCGAGCCCCCACACGTCGGCAGGCGCGCCGATCTCGCCGGGGTGGCCGGAGGGATCGCATTGCTCCGGCGGCATGTAGGCGTCGGTGCCGACGGGGCTCCGTATACGTGCCGCCCGGTCGAGCGGCCGGGCGATGCTCAGGTCGATCAGGCGCGGCGGGATGCCCATGACGATGTTGTCGGGCTTCACGTCCAGGTGCGCCACGCCGTTCAGCTCCATGTAGCGCAGGGCCGCGCCCACATGTGCGGCCAGCGGCAGCAGCTGTTCCAGCGGGATTGGCCCGCCGCGGCGGATCAGTCGCCGCAACGTCGGGCCCTCGAGGTGCTCGATCAGGAGGTGCGGCCGCGGTCCGTCGAGCACCGCGCCGAAGCCCCGCACGATCACCGGGTGGGCGAGCCGGGTGAGCATCCGCGCCTCGTCGCCCAGGTCCTCGAGCACCCGCTCGCTTTCCACGAGGTGCGGGCGCAGCACCTTCGCCACGGCGAGCGAGTAGAGCTCGTCGTCCCAGACGAGGAGCACCTCGAAGCGGTTCCCGCCGCCGAGCGAGCGGACGACGCTGCGGCCGGGCGCCAGCTCGGCGCCCTCCTCGAAGCCCCAGGTGTCTACAGCCAAGCCGAGACGAGCCAGGCGACGCCGGCCCAGAACGGGACGCAGACGGCGAGGACGATGCCGAGGTCCGGCACCGCCGGCCGCACCGGCAGCGGCTCGTCGTTCGCGACCACGTAAAGCCGCGGACGCAGGGGCTCTTCCGACAGCATCAAGCGCCACGCTATGCACGCGGCGTGAGCCGTCAATGAGCCGAAGATGAGAACTCGCTCAGACGAGGCCCTCGCGGACCGCCCGCACCGCGGCCTGCACGCGGTTGTCCACGCCCATCTTCGCGAGGATGTGGGACACGTGGTTCCGGGCCGTGCCGGCGTCGATCGACAGCCCCTCGCCGATCTTCTCGTTCGACCGCCCCTCCACCACGAGCCGCAGCACGTCCTGCTCGCGCTTCGAGAGCCGCGCGGGCATGTCGACGGGCACCTCGCGCTGCTCGCGCATCCGCCGCAGGAGCATCGCGCCGATGCGCGGCGAGAAGAAGGACTCGCCCCGTGCGACCGCCTCGATGCCGGCCACGACTTCCTCCACCGGGCCGTCCTTGAGGAAGTAGCCGCTCGCGCCGGCGCGCAGGGCGGCCATCACGTCCGCCTCGTCGTCCGACACGCTCAGCACGATCACGCGGTAAGGGGGGTCGCAGGAGGTCAGCCGCCGCGCGACCTCGTCGCCCGACATCCCGGGCATGTTCTGGTCGACGACCACGACGTCCGGCGAGGATTCCTCCACTGCCTTCAGCGCGGCCCAGCCGTTTCCGGCCTCCGCCACGATGTTGACGCCCGACTCTCGCAGCATCTTCGAGAGCCCCGTTCGATAGAACGGATGATCGTCTGCAAGTACCACCCGGGACGTGGACACACCCGGAACCTGCCATCCGGGCATGAACAAATCATGAGGTTTGTCTGAGAAACGCCTTACCCGAAGGTGATGACGAGCCTGGGCGGGTTGTCGCTGCCCTTCTCGCGGCTGTGGAAGACCTGGTCGATGCCGCCGCCGTTCTCGGCGGAGTCGCGGATCAGGAAGCCGTTGTTCGCCGTGGAGTACATGTTCTGCACCTGACCGACGACGTCCCACTCGCGGTAGCCCGACCCGGAGGCGACCGTGGCCGCCGTGCCGGTGGTGGCCGGCTGGTTGTTCCAGGTCAGCCCGCCCTCGGTCCACGGCGCCGCGACCATCAGGGCCTGGAGCGTGCGGCCGGTCTTGTAGGACGTCGCGTAGAGGCGCAGCTTGGCGCTCGTGACCTGGCAGCCCGCCGGCACTGCCGGGAGGTTGAACCGGAACAGCGCGCGGGCGTTGGCGCCGCTCTTGCTGTCGATCTTGAGGCCCGAGTCGGTGCCGTAGTTCTGGCCGCCGGAGTCCTGCAGGATCCAGCCGTCGGCCACGGCCCCGAGCGTCACGGTCGACGCGGTGCAGCTGCCGGGGACCGGCGCGGTGATGGTCCAGGCGTGCGCGGCCGGCGAGGCGTCCGTGTTGCCCGCGGCGTCGCGCGCCCGCACCCGGAACTCGTGCTGGCCGACCGCGAGGTTGCTGTAGGCGCGCGGCGACGTGCAGGCCGCGAAGGCCGCTCCGTCGAGCGAGCACTCGAAGCTCGAACCCGACTCGCTGGAGGTGAAGCTGAAGCTTGCCGAGGTGCTCGTGGTCGACGAGGGCGGCGAGCCCGCTCCGATGGTCGTGTTCGGCGCGGTCGTGTCGGGCGCGGTGACGGTCCAGGAACGGGAGGCCGGGGAGCCGTCGACGTTGCCCGCGGCGTCCTTGGCCCGCACGCGGAACTGGTGGGAGCCGGCCGCCAGCCCGCTGTAGTTGTGCGGTGACGTGCACGCCTGCCAGGCGGCCCCGTCGAGCGAGCACTCGAAGGTCGAGCCGGACTCGCTCGAGGTGAAGGTGAAGGGCGGGCCACCGGTGCCGAGCGTCGTGTTCGGCGCGGTCGTGTCGTTCTGGATCGTCCAGGAGTAGGTGGCCGGGGAGGCGTCCAGGTTGCCCGCGGCGTCGCGCGCCCGCACCTGGAACTGGTGCGACCCGGGCGAGAGCGAGCTGTACGCGCTCGGAGAGGCGCAGGCGGCCCACGCCGCCCCGTCGAGCGAGCAGTCGTAGGTCGATCCGGCCTCGTTCGAGGAGAAGCTGAACGTGGCCGAGCGGCTGGTCGTGTTGTTGGGCGGCGACCCCGAGCCGAGCGTCGTGTTCGGCGCGACGATGTCGGCCGGCTGGATCGTCCACTCGTGCGTCGCCGGCGTGGGATCGGGGTTGCCCGCCTGGTCGATCGCGCGCACCTCGAAGCGGTGCGCGCCGGTGCCGAGGCCGCTGTACATGTGCGGGCTCGTGCAGTTGTCGACCCAGGCGCTCTGCTGCGTGCTGTTCAGGCGGCACTGGTAGCGGAGCGCGCCCGTGGCGGTCGTCTCGTCGGAGCCCTCGAAGCTGAAGCTCGCAGAGGTGCTCGTGGTCGGGCTGGACGGCTGAGCCGTGATGTCGGTGTCCGGCGGCTCGACGTCCACGACCGTCCAGCTGCGCGTGGCGGGCGTCTCGTCGGCGTTGCCGGAGGCGTCCACCGCGCGCACGCGGAGCTGGTGCGGGCCGGCCGCGAGGCTCGAGAAGTCGGCCGGCGAGGAGCACTCCTCGAAGGCCGCCCCGTCGAGCGAGCACTCGAAGGTGGCGTCGATCTCGTTCGACGAGAAGGTGAACTCGGCCTCGGTCAGCGGCGTGGTCGCGGGCGGGCCCGTCAGGATCGTCGTCTCGGGATCGGTCACGTCCAGCACCGTCCACTCGTGCACGGCCGGCTCGGGGCTGGCCAGCAGGTGCGGCTTGGTGGCCTGCACCTCGAGCGTGTGCTCGCCCGGCGCCAGGTCGGTGTAGGTCTTCGGCGACTCGCAGAAGACGAGCGGGCCGCCGTCGAGCGAGCACTGGAAGCTGACGCCCGCCTCGTTGGCCGTGAACTGGAACGTCGCGCTGCTGCTGGTGGTCTGGGCCGGCGGTCCGGACTCGATGGTCGTGACAGGCGCGGTCAGGTGGCCGATCGCCCACTCGTACTCGGCCGGCGTCGGGTCGACCGTGCCGGCGGCGTCCTTGGCGCGCACGAGCAGCAGGTGCTCGCCGAGCTCGAGGCCGGTGTAGCTGACCGGCGACGCGCACGGGGCGAACTGCTCGTGGCCCTCGGCGTCGTCAAGCGCGCACTCGAAGGTGGTGCCGGCGCGGTTGGAGGAGAAGGTGAAGCTCGCGTCGCGGCTCTCCGTCTCGAGCTCCGGCCCGGTGTCGATCGTCGTGTTCGGCGGCGTGCCGACGGTCCACATGAAGCTGGCGGGCGTCGGGTCCACCGTGTTCGTCCAGTCCTTGGCGCGCACGCGGAAGGAGTGCACCCCGGGCGCGAGGCCCTGGACCTCGTGCGGCGAGGAGCAGGACTGGAACGTGGCGCCGTCCAGCGAGCACTCGTAGTCGATGTCGAGCAGCGGCGTGCGGTCGTCGCTGCCGGTGAACTCGAACACGGCGCTGGTCTCGACGGTCGGCGAGGCGGGGGTTGCGGTCAGCTCGGTGTCGGGCGCCAGGCCCACGGTCCACTCGTGCACGGCCGGCGTGGGGTCGACCACCCCGAACGAGCGCTTGGCGCGGACCTCGAAGCGGTGCGGTCCCTCGCTGAGTCCGCCGGCGAAGTGCGGCGAGGCGCAGGACTGCCACTCCGAGCCGTCGAGCGCGCACTCGAAGGTCACGCCGGCCGTGCTCGAGGAGAAAGTGAAGGTGGCGCCGGAATCCGACGTCGGCGAGGCCGGCGCGGAGTCGAGCGAGGTGTTGGGCGGCGGGGGCGGCGCCACGATGGTCCAGGTGTGGACGGCCGGCGACTCGTCGACGTTGTCCGCCAGGTCGGTCGCCACGCACGCGCAGGGTGTGCTGGCCGAGCGACAGGCCGGTCAGCTCGTGCGGCGACTCGCAGTCGGCGTACGGGCCGTTGTCGAGCGAGCACTCGAAGCGGTCCACGGCCTCGTTGGCGCCCAGCGCGAAGGTGGCGGCCGTCTCGATGGTCGGCGAGACGGGCCCGGCCAGGATCTCGGTCACGGGCGCCGTCGTGTCGGGCGGCGGCTCGACGGTCCACGTCCAGCGCTCGGGCGTGGAGTCGAAGTTGCCGGCCGCGTCGCGCGCCCGCACGTCCATGCTGTGGTCGCCCAGCGCGAGCCCGGTCACCTGGTGCGGCGACTCGCAGGCGGCGAAGGCCCCACCGTCGAGCGAGCACTGGAAGGTCGCGCCGGTCTCGTCGGCCGAGAACTCGAACGTCGCGCTCGTCTCCTGGGTCGGGTCCTCCGGCCCGGAGTCGATCGACGTCTCGGGCGCCGTCACGTCCTCCACGGTCCACGCGTGGGTCGCGGGCGACTGGTCGACGTTGCCGGCCTGGTCGGTGGCGCGCACGCGCATCGTGTAGGCGCCCGGCTCGAGGTCCTGGACCTCGTGCGGCGAGGAGCAGCTCTCGAAGGCCCCGCCGTTCAGCGAGCACTCGAAGTCGAGCTCGAGCGCGCCGGTCACGTTGTCGGTGCCGGTGAACTCGAACACGGCGTCGGGCGACCCGGTGAGCGCCGGCGGCGCGGACGTGATCGTCGTCTGCGGCGCGGTGGTCTCGAGCGAGGCGTCGACGGTCCACTCGTGGATCGCCGGGTTCTCCTCGACCAGGCCGTACGAGTTGGTCGCCTCGACCTCGAAGCTGTGGTCGCCGCCGCCGATGTCGATGAACTCGACCGGCGAGGTGCACGGCTCCGGCTCGGCGCCGTTCAGCGAGCACATGTAGGTGGAGTTCGCCTGGTCGGCCGAGAACTCGAAGCGGGCGTCCGTCTCGCCGGTGAGGGCGTCGGGAGCCACCGTGAAGGTCGTCACGGGCGGGCCGACGACGGCCCACTCGCGCTCGGCCGGGGTCGACTCGGGGGTGCCCTGAGCGTCCACCGCGCGCACCCGGAAGACGTGGTCGCCCGCGAGGAGGCTGCCGTACTCGGCCGGCGAGATGCACTCCTCATAGGCCCCGCCGTCGAGCGAGCACTCGAAGGTCGCGTCGCCCGCGTTGGCGCTGAAGGCGAAGGCGGCCTCCTCCTCGATCGTCTCGGCGGGCGGGCCGAAGCTGATCACCGTGTCGAGCTGGCCCGCGCCGAGCACGGTCCAGGCGTGATCGGCCGGCGACGGGTCCTGATGGCCCGCGGCGTCGATCGCGCGCACCTCGAAGGTGTGGTCGCCGAACGAGAGGCCGGTGAAGGCGACCGGCGACTCGCACGCCGCGAAGGCGGCGCCGTCGAGCGAGCACTCGAAGGTGGAGTCCTCCTCGCTCGAGGCGAACTCGAAGGTGGCGCCGCGCGAGGTGGTGCCCGAGGGCGGTCCCGCGATCAGCTGGGTCTGCGGCGGCGTGCCCTGGAGGACGGTGAACTCGTGGTCCTCCCACTCGCTCACGTGGCCGGCCGGGTCGGTCGCGCGAACGGCGAAGATGTGCTCGCCGAGCGCCAGGTTCGACCAGGTGTAGGGCGACGAGCAGGGCTCGATGACGCCGTCCAGCCAGCACTCGAAGGTGGAGCCCTCGTCGCTCGACAGGAACTCGAAGGTCACGCTGGTGGACTCGATCTCCTCACCCGGGTCGTTCGTGATCTCCACGACCGGCGGGCCGTCGATCGTCCAGGCGTAGCTGGCCGGGGTCGGGTCGACGTTCTCGGCCGGGTCCACGGCGCGGACCTCGAGCACGTGCGCGCCGGCCTCGAGGCCCGTGAGCAGGTGCGGGGAGGTGCAGTCGCCGAAGCCCTCGCCGTCGAGCTGGCACTCGAAGGTCGAGCCGAACTGGCTGGCGAAGAACGTGAACTCCGCGTCGATGCTGGTGGTGATCAGGCCGGGGCCCGTGAGGATGGTCGTGTCGGGCGGGGTCGTGTCGGGGCCCGAGTCGACGGTCCACTCGTGCAGGGCCGGCGAGTCGTCCTCCATCAGGTGCTCGTTGATCGCGTAGACCTCGAACGTGTACTCGCCGCCGCCGCCCATGTCATAGGTGACGGGCGAGGTGCAGGGCGTCAGGTCGCCGCCGTTCAGCGAGCACATGAAGGTCGTGTTCGCCTGGTCGGACGAGAACTCGAAGGTCGCCAGCGGGCTGCTGGTCACGAAGGGCGGCGCCGCGTCGATCGTCGTCTCGGGCGGGCCGATCAGCTGCCACGTGTACGTGAGCGGCGTCGGGTCGGCGTTCAGCGCGAGGTCGACCGCGCGGATGCGCACGGTGTGCTCGCCGGGCTCGACGTCGCCGAGGCCGTGCGGCGAGGAGCACTCCTCCCACGGGCCGTTGTCGATGGAGCACTCGAAGGTGACCTCCTCGAGCGGCGTGGCGTTGTCGCTGCCGGCGAACTCGATCTCGATGCCGGGCTCGAGCGTCGGCGTCGGCGGCGCCAGGACCAGCGTGGTCTCGGGCGGCGTCGTGTCGGCCGTCGAGGTCCAGGTGTAGCGCGCCGGCGTCGGGTCGGGGTTGCCCTCGGGGTTGCTCGGGCTGGGCGTCTCGGGATCGTCGATCGCGCGCACCTCGAAGACGTGCGGGCCGGGCGCGAACTCCTCGGCCGGGAACTCCTCGAGCAGGTTGTGCGGGCTCAGGCACTCGTACCAGTCGAGCTCGCTCGTGCTGTCGAGGCGGCACTCGAAGGTCAGCTGGTTCGGGCCGGTCTGGTCGTCCTGGCCGGCGAACGTGAACACCGTGTCGCTGCTGCCGTTCGCGGGCCGGGTGATGATCGTCGTCTCGGGCGGGCTGTCGTCGGTGCCCGGGATGATCGTCCAGTCGTACTCGGCCGGCTCGACCTCGACCATCTGACCCTCGGGGTCGACGGCCGAGATGCGGAAGATGTGGTCGCCCACCGCCAGGCCCGTGTAGGTGACCGGCGCCTCGCAGGGCACGAACGGGCCCATGTCGATCGAGCACTCGAACTCGGCCTCGGGCACGTTGGCCGCGAAGTCGAAGCGGGCCGTGCGCGAGTCGGTCTCGCCGCCGCTCGGCGGCTCGCCGCCCTCGCCCGGCTCGAACGCCGGGCCGTCGATGATCGTGGTCAGCAGGCCGGTGATGTTCCAGTTGTGCACCGCCGGCGTCGGGTCGACGAGGTTCTCGAGGTCGATGGCGCGCACCTGGAAGCTGTGCGGGCCGACCTCGTGCTCCTCGAACTCGTGCTCGTGGGCGAAGAAGTTGGCGGCGGCCATCTCCGGGTCGTCGGCGCAGGTCTGCCACGGGCCGTTGTCGAGCTTGCACTGGAAGCGGGCGTCCGGCTCGTTCGACTGGAACTGGAAGACGGCGTCGAACAGCGGCCCGGACTGCGGCCCGAGCGTGATCTGCGTGTCGGGCGCGACGCCGGACGGCAGGCGCTCGTAGGTCCAGCTGTAGCGCGCCGGGGTCGGGTCGAAGAACTCGGACTCGTCCAGGGCGCGGACCTCGAAGGTGTGGCGGCCGGGCGACACGCTGGCGTACTCCTGCGGGTTCTCGCAGTCCTCCCAGTCGGCCTCGTCGGAGCTGTCGAGGCGGCACTGGAACTCGAGGTTCTCGAGCAGCGTCGTGTCGTCCTCGCCGATGAAGGTGAAGCTCGCGCGGCGGCTGCCGGTCGGGTCGGCCGGCTTCTCGAGGATGGTCGTGTCGGGCAGGCCGGGCGGCACGAAGTCGCCGTCGTCGCAGGCGATGCCGAAGCACTGCGGGGGCTCCACGTTGCCGGCGGCCAGGTTGCCGCCGCCGTCGACGTTGACGCCGTTGGAGTACATCCCCCACTCGCCGTTCAGGTGGGCGGTGTTCGCGACGATCGTGTGGCCGTTGCCCTCGACGAGGATGCCGTCGTCGCCGTTGCTCATGGCCGTGTTGCGGTCGATCAGGACGCCCTGGCCGGCCGGCGCGTTGGCGGTGATCTCCATGCCGGCGCCGCCGTTCGAGCCGGCGGCGTTGCGGGTGACGACCGTGTTCAGCGACGCGCCGTCGATCGCGATGCCGGTGCCGGTGGTGCCGCTCGCGTTGTTGGACTCGATCCGCGCGCCGCTCGAGTCGGCCAGCTCGATGCCGCCGTCGTTGAAGCGCAGGTCGTTGCGGCGCAGCACGGCGCCGTTCGAGGTGTCGAGCGTGATGCCGGTGGCGGTGGTCTGCTGGACGACGTTGTCGATCAGCTGGGCGCCGTTCGAGTCGCCGATGTTGATGCCGCCCTCGCCGGCGCTGAGCGTGTTGCGCTCGAGCAGCGTGCCGTGCGAGAGGAGCTGGACCTCGATGCCGCCCACGTTGGCGGAGAGGTCGTTGCTGAGCAGCCTGTTGTTGCGCGCGCCCTCGAGCGAGATGCCCACGTCCCCGGAGGCGCTGACGCTGTTGCGCTCGACCCGGTTGTCGCTCGAGTTCTCGAGGAGGATGCCGAGGCCGAGGTTGGCGGTCACGGTGTTGTCGCGCACGAGCGTGCGCTGCGTGCCGCCCAGCAGGGCGATGCCGTCGCCCTCGCCCGCCGTGAGCGTGTTGGTGCGGACGCTCGCGTCGGCCGCGCCCGAGAGCCGGATGCCGGCCAGGCCGTTCAGCTGCGCGTTGATCTCGGCGACGACGTTCCTCGCGCTCGGGTCGATGGACACGCCGACGTCGAACTCCTGCACCGTGCCGTTCCTGACGGTCACGTTGTCGAAGCGGGGGTTGCGGATGCCCGCGCCGCCGGCCGCGTCGCCGTCGATCATGTTCCCGTTCAGGTCGATCGTGATGTCGGCCGCGCCGACCACCAGGCCGTCGGCCGGGCAGTCGAACAGCGAGTTGGTCACGAGGGTGCTCGTGGTGAGCACCTCGCCGCAGCTGACGTTCTTGGGCGTCGGCGCGGCGCCGATACGCCAGTTCAGCGTGGCGGGCGAGCCGTCCGTGAGGCCCTCGCCGTCGCGGGCGCGCACCTGGAAGGTGTGCTGGCCGACCGACAGGTTCGTGTAGGCCTTGGGCGGGTCGCAGGGGCCGAACCCGGCGTTGTCGAGGTTGCAGGTGAAGGTCACGTTCGGCTCGTTGGAGGAGAAGCGGAAGGTCGCGCTCCTGTCCACGGTGACCGCGTCGGGCCCGGAGTCGATCGTCGTGTCGGGCGCCACGCCGGCGGGCAGCGGCTGGTAGGTCCACTCCCAGCGCGCCGGCGACATGTCCACGTTGTTCGCGTGGTCGACCGCGCGCACCTCGAAGACGTGGTCGCCCTCGGTCAGGTTGCTGTAGCCCTGCGGGCTGGCGCAGGCCTGCCAGGCGCCGCCGTCGAGGCGGCACTCGAAGCGCACGTCGATCAGCGAGTTGTCCGCGCCGTTGAAGGTGAAGGAGGCGGAGTCGACCGGGCTGTCGTCGGCCGGGCCCTGCGTGACCGTCGTCTCCGGCGGGAAGGTCTCACGCGGGGGCGTCGTGCCGTCGCAGCGGATCGTGTAGCACTGGAGCAGCTCCTTGTTGCCCACGGCGCGGTTGCCGCCGCCGTCCACCACCATGCCGAGCGCCGTGGCCTCGGAGGCGTAGACGCCCCAGCCCTGGTTGTTGTCGGTGCGGTTGCCGACGACCGTGTGGCCGATCTTGAGGACGCTGATGCCGCTCGAGTCGTTGCCGTTCGCCGTGTTGCGGTCCACCAGCGTGCCCGAGCCGGACGGCGCCTCGACCTCGACCATGATGCCGCTCGAGTCGTTCGAGTTGGCCTGGTTCAGCCGGACGACGTTGTGGTACGACTGGTCGCCGACCCAGATGCCGGAGCCCGAGTTCTCGGTGACCTCGTTCTCCTCGACCCGGTTGCGGCTCGACTGGTAGACGTCGATGCCGCCCGAGTTGGTGCGCACGAGGTTGCCGCGCAGCACGGAGTCGTTGGCCTGCTCGAGCGTGATGCCCTGGTCGCCGGTCTCCACCACCTCGTTGTCGATCAGGTGGTTGCCGTTCGACTGGAGGAAGATGACGCCCTTCGAGTTGGCCTGGATCAGGTTGCCCTCGACGCGGTTGTTGTTCGAGGCCAGGGTGACCGCCACCGGCTCGCCCGAGTTGCCCGTGAGGACGTTGTCGAGCACCACGTTGCCGTTCGCGCCCTCCATCAGCACGCCGGCCTCGCTCGAAGCGGTGATGCGGTTGCGCTCGACCAGGGTGCCCTGCGAGCCGCTGATGTGGATGCCGAGCTTGGCGTTGGCGCCGATGTTGTTGTCGATCAGCTTCGCGTTCTGGGTGCCGCCCGTGAGCCAGATGCCGGCCGTCTCGTTGCCCGTGACCAGTGCCTGCCGGACCGTGTTGCCGTTCAGGCCGTCGTCGGCGTTGTTCATCTGGACGCCGGCGCCCTTGTTCCGCTCGACCGTGACGACCGAGACGATGTTCCCGGCCGTGCCCGCGTTCAGCTGCACGCCCTGGTCGAACTCCTGGATCTTGCCGTCGCCGGTGATCGTGACGTGGTCGAAGCCGTTGTTGCGGATGCCGGCGCCGCTGCCGCCGCCGTCGAAGGTGCGGCCGTCCATGTCGATCGTGATGCCGTTCGCGCCGACCACGAGGCCGTCGCCGCCGCAGTTGGCCAGGTCGTTGCTGACGATGATGCTGACCGTGATCGTCATGCCGCAGGACACGGTCCTCGGCACGGGCGGCGGCGCCACCGTCCAGGTGAGCGTCGCGGCCGTGTCGTCGGGGTTGCCGGCGCGGTCGGTCGACTTCACGCGGAAGGTGTGCTCGCCGACGGCGAGGCCGGTGAACTCACGCGGCGAGGTGCACGGCGCGTAGTCGCCCGTGTCGAGCGAGCACTCGAAGGTCGCGCCCTCCTCGTTCGAGGAGAACTCGAACGTCGCGCCGGTCTGCACGGTGCGCGGGTCGGGCCCGCTGTCGATCGTCGTCTCGGGCGGGTTGTTGTCGGGCGGCTCGGGCTGGACCGTCCAGGTCCGGAACGCCGGCGACAGGTCCGCGTTGCCCTGCACGTCGCTGGCCCGCACACGGAATGTGTGCTCGCCGAACGGCAGGTTCTCGTAGGTCTTGGGGGTGGCGCAGGGCTGGTACGCCTCGTTGTCGAGCCGGCACTCGTAGGTGAGGTCCGGACCCGGCGTCGAGTTGTCCGACGCGCGGAAGCGGAAGCTGGGGTTCCTGCTGGTGCTCGGGTTGGACGGGCCGTCCGAGATCGTCGTCTGCGGCGGAGTCGCGTCCGGTCCGGGCGGGGTCGCCGAGACGGTCCACTCGTACACGGCCGGGGTGAAGTCCACGTTGTCGCTCGGGTCGGTCGCGCGCACCTCGAAGCGGTGCTCGCCGGTCAGCATGTACTGCATGCGGATCGGGCTGGCGCACTCCTCCCAGTGCTCCGTCACGGGCTCGAGCGGTTCGGGCGGCTCGCCCGGCTCGGGCGGCTCGGGCGGCTCCGGCGGGATGACCGGGTCCGGCGGCGGGTCCATGCGGCACTCGAAGCGGAGCGCCGTGGCGGGGGCCACGTTGTCCGTGCCCGTGAACCGGATCACCTGCGGGGTCATGCTGCTCGAGCCGTCCTCCGGCCCGTGCGTGACCTGGGTGTCCGGCGAGGTCAGGTCCGGGCCCTCGGCCAGCGGCGGCGCGGTACCGGGCGTGCAGTTCACGCCCTCGCACTGCTCCGGCTCGCCGTTGCCGCTGGCGGTGTTGCCGCCGCCGTCGACCGTGCCGGCGTCGCCTCCGACCGGCTCCTCGCCGTGGATGCCCCAGCCGAGGTTGTGGTGGGCGGAGTTGCTCCGCACCGTGTGGCCCGCGCCGACGACGATGCCGTCGCTGCGGTTGTTCGAAGCCTGGTTGCCCTGGACGAGGTTGCCGTCGACCGGATCGCCCGTGATCGGGTGGAGCGCGTGGCCCTCGATCACGATGCCGTCGGACTCCGTGTTCGAGGCCTCGTTGCCGACGATGCGGTTGCGCAGCGAGCCCGAGGCGATCTCGATGCCGGTGCCGTCGTTGCCGTCGGCGTCGTTGCCCTCGATCGTGTTGTCGTTCCCCGACACGCCGACGCCGAGCGGGTTGAAGCGCACGTCGTTGTCGAGCACGACGCTGTCGTTCGACGTGCTCAGCACGATGCCGGCGTCGGACGACAGGTGCGCGGTGTTGTTGATGATCTCCGCCGCGTCCGAGTCCTCGACCGTGATGCCGGCGTCGCCGTTGCGGCTGAGGATGTTGTTCTCCACGCGGTTGCGGTGCGAGCCCATCGCGAGGATCACGCCCGCGTCGCCGGACTCCGTGAGGCGGTTGTCGACGATCACGTTGTCCGTGGCGCCCTCGAGCAGGAGGCCGCCGTCGCTGTCGAAGTTCGGGTCGATCGGCACGCCCGAGATCTCGTTGCGGGCGACCCGGTTGTCGGACGAGTCGACCATCCAGATCGCGACGCCGATGTTGCCGTCGAAGAGGTTGTCCTCGATCACGGCGTTCTCGGTGCTGCCCAGCACCGACACGCCGGTCTCGTTCAGGGTGAAGGTGTTGTCGGTGATGACGTTGCCGTTGCGGCCGTCGTCGGCGTCGAACATCTCCACGCCCGCGAGCGCGTTCTTGTGCAGGGTCAGGTTCTCCACCCGGCCCCAGCGAGCGCCGGCCATGAGCGACACGCCCGCGCCGAACTCCTGCACGGTGCCGTTGCGGATCACGAAGTTCTCGTGGCCGATGTTGCGGACGCCGGCCGCCAGGTTCTCCTCCTCGCCGAGCAGGAGGTAGTCGGGGCCGTCGATGGTGTGGCCGCCGAGGTCGAGCACCACGTCGTTGGCGGCGATGGTGAGGGCGTCGCCACTGGGCGCCTCGCCGAGCTCGCAGGAGAGGTCGTTCAGGACGCGCGTGCTCTCGGTGATGACGTCACCGCACTCCACGTGCCTGGGCGTCAGGTTCTCCGAGGGCGGCGGCGGGGGCGGCGTGGGCGTGCCGCCGGCGAAGCGCAGCACCAGCTTCGGCACCTCGGGCGGCTCGGCGATCGTGTTGCGCGAGCTGAAGCCCTGCTCGGCGCCCTCGAAGTCGTTCTCGACGGCGTCGCGGACCATGAAGCCGTTGCCGCCGCCCGAGGCCATCATGGACTCGACCTGCGAGGTCACGTTCCACTCGCGGTAGCCGTTGCCCGACTCGGTGACCGCCGGGGCCCCGGAGGCCGCCGGCTGGTTGTTCCAGGTCGCCTGCATCTCCGACCAGCCCTGCGCGATCGGCACGGCCTGCAGCTGACGCCCGGGCTCCGACTCCGAGAAGAGCCGCAGCCTGGCCGACGTGAGCCGGCAGCCGGAGATGGAGCTCGGGAGCACGAAGTTGACGAGCGTGCGGGCCCGGTCGCCCTCGATCGGGGGGCCGACCGTGCTGGAGCGCACGAGGAGCTCCTCGGAGATGCCGAAGTTCTCGATCGGGCTGCCCTCGTCCACGTAGGTGTCGGCGCTCGCCCCGACGGTCACGTTCGCGCCGTCGCAGTTGGTCGGCGAGACGACGTTCCACGTCCACGTGGCGGGGCTCGGGTCGACGTTGTCGCCCTCGTCGACCGCCCGCACGTGGAAGGTGTGCTGGCCGATCGTGAGGTTGGAGAAGCTCATCGGGTTGAGGCACTCGACGGCCTCCCAGTCCCCGAAGTCGATGCGGCACTCGTACTCGATCAGCGACGGGTCGGTGGAGTCGTCGGTGGCCGAGAAGCCGAACACGGCGGTGTTGCGGGTGCTGGGGTTGGACGGCTTCGCCGTGAGGATCGTCTGCGGCGGGGTGATGTCCTCGCCGCCGATGAAGTTGTGGACGTCCGGCGTCGGGTCGACGTTGCCGTTGCGGTCGATCGCGCGGACCTCGAGCTTGTTCGGGCCGTCCTCGAGCTGGAGCGAGTCGCCCGGCCAGCCGCTCGCGCAGCCGTACCAGCGGAATTCGTCGTCGAGCGGATCGATCGGCTCGGTCGGGTCGACGGGCTCGGGCGGCTCCGTGGCGTCCTGGTTCAGCACGCGGCACTCGAAGACGAGCTCGTGGTCGGGCGTCAGGTTGTCCGTGCCCGAGAACCTGAACTTGGCCATCTCGCCGGTCTGGGTCGGGTTGTCGTCGGCGATGGTCGTCTGCGGCGGGGACGAGTCGGCCGGGCCGAAGGGCCCGTCGAACTCCTGGGCGCCGACGTCGCAGCGGCCGTTCTGCGGCCGGCTGATCCCGCGCGCGTCGAAGTCGGGGCAGCGGTCGGGGCTGCCGTCCTCGAGCCGGTAGACCGCGTCCACGCCGCCGTCGATCGCGAAGCTGCCGAGCCGCGGCGCGTGGGTCATGACTATGCCGCCGTTGTCGGCGAGCGCGTCCAGCTTGGGATCGACGTTGGTGCGGTCCCGGACGCCCATGAAGTAGCAGTCGTCGCCGCCGTCGAGGTTGCCGCCCTCGGAGGCCCAGGCGCCGTTGCAGTCCGGCGACAGCCGGTTGCCCGCCACGATCGTGTTGCGGAAGATCGCGCCCATGCTCGGCTCGATCGGGAAGTTGATCGACTCGACCGGCTTGCCGACGCCGCTGCCGGCCGGCGAGAGGTTCTGGGTGAGAGTGGAGTTCATGACCCGCAGCCCGCCGTCCGCGTCCACGAAGATGCCGCCGCCGGCGACCAGCGCGATGTTGCCCGACATCGTGGTGTTGATGATCTCCGTGTCGGCGTCGCTCTCGTGGTCGAAGGCGCCGCCGAAGTTCTTCGCGCGGTTGTCCCACAGCGTCGAGTTGACGAGGCGGGACAGCGCGTCCGGACGGTTGGCGAAGCCGCCGCCGTCGAAGGCCGTGTTGCGGGAGATCATGGTGTCCTCGACCACGAACTCGCCCGAGCCCTGGTTGTCGATGCCGCCGCCCTCTTCGAGCGCCTTGTTGCCGTTCACGACGAGGCGCTTGAAGGTCACGCGCATGCCGGCGTTCAGGACGCCGCCGCCCGACATCTCGGTCACGTTCTCGCTGAACTCGCTGTCCGTGACGAGCACGGTGCCGTTGGCCGCGAAGGTCGCGCCGCCACCGTCGCTCTGCGCGTGGTTGCCGATGAACCTCGAGCGCAGCACGACGATGCCGCCCGTGCCGTCCACGAACACGCCGCCGCCGCCGCCCTCGCCCTCGTGGAACTGGCCTTCCGCGTCGATCAGGTCCTCGCCCGCGCGGTTGCGGGTGAAGGTGGAGTCGGTGATCGAGACGGGGCGCTCGCCGTGGGTCTTGACGGCGCCGCCGTCGCCACCCGCGCGGTTGCCGGTGAAGGTGGAGCGCGCGATCGAGGCGCTCGTCTTCGAGCCGCTGTCGATGGCGCCGCCCTCGCCCCAGGCGAGGTTGTCGTCGAAGGAGGAGTCCGAGACCGCGAGGTCGCCCTCGTGCTCGTTGTAGAGCGCGCCGCCGTCGGCCAGCGAGAGGTTCTGGTTGAACGCGCCGTGTGAGACCTCCACGCGCGCCCGCGAGCCGGTGGAGCTCAGCTCGCCGCCGTTGTAGATGGCGGCGCCCTCGTCGGCGTGGTTGCCGGTGAAGGTCGACTTCTTGGCCGCGCTGCCGATCACGGCCGTGGAGCTCGCCGTGCTGAAGATGCCGCCGCCCTTGCCCTCGGTGCGGTTGCCGATCAGGTTCGTGCGCACGATCTCGAGGCGCCCGTCGCCGATCGGGCAGGTGTTCACGCAGAGGCCGTCCTCGGGGCCGCCGCTGTAGATGCCGCCGCCGTAGTTCCAGGAGAGGTTGTCGCGCACCGTCGAGTCGACCAGGCGCACGACGCCGGCCGAGTAGTTCATGAGGCCGCCGCCGGTCTCCTCGCTCCAGCCCTCGCGCATCGTCACGCCGGCGATCGTCACGTTGCCGGCGTTCGGGTGGATCTCGAAGATGCGGTCGAGCGCGGTCTGCTCGGGGTTGCCGCCGAACGCGGGGGCGCCGCCGTCGATGATCGTCGACGCGTCGCCCGCGCCGTTGATCGTCAGCGGGCCGCCGATGTCGAAGTCGCCCTCGTAGTCCTGGAAGAGCCCCGGGTCCCACACGAAGCCGACGCCGCCGCCGGGCGGGTCGGGCGGATCCACGACCGCGCCGCCGCCGAGGCGGATCGTGTAGATGCCGCCGGGCAGGTCGATCGAGTCCGCGCCGTTCAGCATGTTGGCCTGCTGGATGGCCGCACGGAGCGTGCAGGTGTTCTGGCTCGTGCGGCAGAGGCCGTCGCCCAGGTTGGCGTCCACGCGGTCGTTGGTGTCGTTCACCACGAAGGCGGGACGGGCAGCGTCCGCGAAGCTCGGCAGCAGAAGGCCGAGCAGGACGGCGAAGAGAGTGATCGTGACAATGAACGAGGCCCCCCGCAGCAGCGGGAAGCCTCGGTGGACGCGGGGGCTGCATCAGACCCGATTAGCTCACGGATACCCGCTCCCAGCCAGGGACGGCCGGGCTGTTTCTCGTTCAATTAGGTGAACGAGCCGACTAGGACATCTGTCATGGGGTGAAGCTCCAGTTGAGGGTTAGAATGGCCTCAGCCGAGCGCTTCGATCCAGTCGAGCCGCTGACCGCAGAGGGACTCAGCCTCAGACGCCGGAACGGTGATCACCGGGAGGTCCGCGGTGGCGGTCGAGAGGGCCAGCGGGCCGAGCGGCTCGGGGGTGCCGCGGCTGCCCGGATGGAGGTCGGTTCCGCCCAGCTCGATCTCGACCTCGTGGAGGCCCGCCTCGAGCGCCCGGCTGCCGATCGGGACGTACTGCCCGCTGTGGCTCAGCTCGTGCCGCCCGGAGCCGATCGGCTCGCCGTCGACCCTCACCTCAAGGGCGCCGCGGAAGCCCCCGCCCAGCCAGAGCTCGTGCCGGCCGCCTCGCTGCAGGTCCACCTGGGTGCGGAGGGTGCCGTCGCCGTGCGGATCCACGGCCGCGGGCGTCGTCGAGGCGGTCCAGGCGGCGGGCCGGTCCGGGACGCGGGCCAGGTCGACCGTGGTGAGCGGTGGGCGGCGGACCGCGGCCAGCCGTCCGTCCTCGCCGGCGGCCGCGGCCAGGCGGCGGACCTCGCTGCAGGGCGCGGTGGCGCCGGGATCGAAGGTCTCGCCGAGCGGCAGGTGCTCGATGACCCGCGGCTGCGCGCCTGCCGGCCGCTGCCAGACCTCGTACCAGCGGCCCTCCGCCACCAGCCGGTAGGGCGACGGGGGCCGGCTCGAGGTGGCCGAGCGGCGCAGCACCAGCGTCCTGTAGGTGAGAACGGCGCCCAGGTCGAACTCGTCGATGTCCGCGGTCTCGGCCTTGCCGAGCAGGGTGCCGTCGCGGAGCGGCACCTGGCGGCGGCGCAGCTCGGAGGCCCCCTCCGGGTCGACAGGGCCGAGGAAGTGCCGCACCCCGAACGGCTCGTACTCGGTCATCATCGCCGGGCCCTCCCCGGCGAACTGCTCGCCGGCCTTCTCGAGCTCGACGAAGCGCTCGCGGGGGCCCAGGTTGATCCCGCCGTAGCCGAGGAAGTTCGACCACAGGACGCCGCCGGCGATCACCGCCACGGCCACGCTCGCCTCCACCCCGCGGCCGCGGCTGCGGAGCGTCTCGAAGCCGGCGAGTGCGAGCAGCACGAAGGCGGGCGACGAGATCGCGAGGGCCTTGGCGGTGACCCACGGGGAGCCGACCAGCACCACGATCAGGCAGCCGATGGCGGCGGCGCCGACGTAGACGGGCGGCGCGAGGTCCGTGTCGCGGCGGCGGCGCCACAGCTCGACCAGCCCCAGCGCCATCCCCGCGATCACGACGGCGATCAGGGCGTAGGTGGCGGCGCGGTTGTCGGGGCGCAGGCGGAAGTCGTCGACGGGCCAGATGCCGAAGGTCTGCAGCACGCTCAGCGGCTCGATGAGATTGGCCAGGCGGTCGCGGTCGGTGATGGTGGACGCCGCGGGGGCGCTGAGGAAGCCGGTGGCGAGCAGCGCCGGGATCGAGAGCGGCAGCGCGATCGCCGCGAGGGCGCCGGCGCGCTTCGCCGTCGGGCCCAGGCCCGATCGGGCCAGGGCGGCGACGCCGGCGAGCACGAGCGGAGGGAGCATCCAGATGCCCCCGCCGACGCTGAGGATCGCCAGCGTGGCGGCGGCCACGATGGCCGCGGGGACCACGTTGTTGAGTCCGCCGTCGATGGCCTTCGGGGCCAGCGCCGCGAGCAGCGCGAGCGTCCAGGCCGCGGCCACCTCCTTGGCCCCTCCCCAGACCGCGAAGCCGAACAGGAGGGCGGGCTGGGCGGCGACGAACGCGGCGAGGGCGCGGACGGCCCTCGACTCGATCAGGCTCTCGCCGAGGACGTAGAGCGTGAGGGCGAGCTGGGCCGCCGCGAACGCGACCCAGGGCTGGTAGAGCCAGGCCACGTCCTGGCCGAGCAGCTCGCTACCGAGCGCGAACGGGATGAAGGCGCCGACCGGGTAGTCGCTCCCGATGTAGAAGTCGAGCATCGCCTCGTACGAGGACGGGGCGAGGCCGTCGAGCGACAGGCCGTTGTCGAGGATCCAGGCGGTGATGCCGAGCCAGCTCGCGGTGTCGTCGAGCTTGATGTAGCCGGCGACGGTGGCCTCTCCGGACAGGACGACGGGGGCGGCGTAGACGGCGAACACGGCGGCCGCCGCGATGAGCGGCCCCTTGGTCGGCCTCGGGGTCTCGCGCCACGGCCTGGCTGCGACGAAGCCGGCGACCGCGAGGGCCACCGCCACCGGCGCGGTGAGCCCGGAGGTGGCGGCGGTGAGCGTGGTGAGCTGGCCGGCGAGGATCAGCACGCACAGGCCGAGCCCGGGCAGCAGCAGCCTGCGTATACGTACGCGCGCGACCCGCTCGACCAGCAGGCCGGCGCCGGTCGCGAGGACGGCCAGGAGCGCCGGAAACAGGAGCCAGGTGACGACCAATGTCATCGGCCCGGCTTCCGGCGCCGGTTCAGCGAACGGGCTGGACCGCCCCGCTCGTCACCAGCTCGAGCGCCCGGTCGGGCGACGGGTCGTAGACCTCGACCTGGTAGGGCTCGCCCTCGTAGGCGACGTAGACGCTGGAGGGACGGTCGGCGTCGACCAGCGCCAGGCCGCCGTTCGGAAGCTCCTCGGTCTCGGCCCCCTCCTCCTCGGCGGCAGCTTGCACGCGGGCGTAGCCGTTCTCGAGCGGGTAGGTGGCCACGGTCAGGAAGTCCGGGCTGGGGTCGCCGACCTCGGCGTCGTCGGGGAGGTAGCGCACGTAGACGGAGCCGTCGGAGGTCTCGGTGAACTCGTAGGTCGTTCCGGCCTGCGGTCCGGCCCAATAGACGGGGAAAGCGTCGTTCGAGCTCGCACGCTCCTGGAGGGCCTCGACCGAGACGGCCTCGGGCGCGCCGGCCTCTCCGCCGTTGTCGTCGTCCCCGCCGAGCACGAGCCACGCCAGCAGCGCGACGCCGATGAGCACGGCCACGACCGCGCCAAGACGGAAACCTCTCGATCCGAGTCGACCCTTCAGTTCAGATTCAGTGTTGCGGTTCAAGGTAGTAGGCACACCTCTTGAATAGCCGCTTTTTCGGGGTTCTGGGGCTGGATCCTCCGCGCGTTCATCGATTTGAACGCAAGATGGTCCGGTTGACCCTGGCGATTTGTCTGCTCCAGAGGCCCTAATGGCGATGTGAGGCGAGCCGCACAACCAGTTGCGCCCGCGCGGGTGTATGTCCGCGGTCGCACTCGTGGCCGCCTCGCCGCCCTCGCTCTCACCCTCGCCGTCACAGCCTCCCTGATGGCCCTGACGTTCGCGGGCACGGCTTCGGCGCAGCAGCAGTGCATCTTCATCCTCGGCCAGCAGCTGTGCGCACCCGCCGGTCCCGCCGGACCGCAGGGTCCCGCCGGCCCGCAAGGTCCGATCGGGCCGAGAGGCTTCACCGGGCCCGCCGGCCCTCAGGGCAACGCGGGCCCGCCAGGACAGAGGGGCCCCGTCGGCCCGCAGGGTTCCAAGGGCGACCGCGGCCCCGAGGGACAGAGAGGCCCGGCCGGCTCGCAGGGACCGAGGGGCGACCGCGGCCCCGAGGGACAGAGAGGCCCCGCCGGGCCACAGGGACCGATCGGCCCACAGGGACAGCGAGGGGTCGTCGGGCCACAGGGCCAGACCGGCGCGCAGGGACCGAAGGGCGACCGCGGCACGACCGGCGCGGCCGGTCAGAAGGGCGACAAGGGCGACCAGGGCGACCAGGGCGAGCGCGGAGCCACCGGCGCAGCCGGACCGCAAGGTCCTCCCGGGCCCGCCGGTCCTCCCGGCAGCGGCGACGGTTCCCCGGGGCCGACCGGTCCGACCGGTCCGCAGGGCCCGACCGGCCCGGAGGGACCGACCGGCCCGCGCGGCGCGACTGGCGCGACTGGCGAGCAGGGAGTTCAGGGCGAGCGCGGTGACACCGGCGCAACCGGCGCCAACGGTGCCGACGGCTCCGATGGCGCCGAGGGTGCCCAGGGCGAGCGCGGCGAGACCGGCGCGACTGGTGACACCGGCGCGGCCGGCGCGCAGGGCGAGCGCGGCGAGCAAGGACTTCAGGGCCCCGCCGGCCCGCAGGGCCCGGTCGGGCCTCAGGGCGCGCAGGGCGAGCAGGGACCGCAAGGACTTCAAGGCGCGCAGGGTGAGACCGGCGCGCAGGGTGAGACCGGCGCCCAAGGTGAGACCGGCGCGCAAGGCGAGACCGGCGCCCAAGGCGAGACCGGAGAGCAAGGCCCGCAAGGCGAACAGGGCATCCAGGGTGGGACCGGCGCGCAGGGCGCCCGCGGCGCGACCGGCACCACTGGTCAAACCGGCGCGCAGGGAGCTCAGGGCGAGCGCGGCGAGCAGGGACTGCAAGGCGCCGCCGGCGCCCAGGGCGAACGCGGCGAGCAGGGACTTCAGGGCGCCACCGGCGAGCAGGGCCCCGCCGGCCCGCAAGGCCCCGTCGGACCACAAGGCCCGCAAGGCGAACAAGGACTTCAGGGCGAGCACGGCTCGCAGGGCGAGCAGGGGCTTCAGGGCGCCCAGGGTGAGACCGGCGCAGAGGGCGAGGCCGGCGCCCAAGGCCCGCAGGGTGAGCAGGGACTTCAGGGCGCGCAGGGGCTTCAGGGCGCGCAGGGGCTTCAGGGCGCGCAGGGCGAGACCGGAGCACAGGGCGAGACCGGTGCGCAGGGCGAGACCGGCGCCCAGGGCATCCAAGGAATCCAGGGCATTCAGGGCGAAACCGGCGCGCAGGGTCCGGCCGGCCCGCAGGGTCCGGTTGGACCGCGCGGCGCCACCGGCCCGCAAGGACCGCAAGGCCTCCAGGGCGCCAACGGTGCCGACGGCGCCGACGGCGAGCAGGGACCCCAAGGACTCCAAGGCGCGCAGGGCCAGCGCGGCCCGACCGGCGCGGCCGGCGCCAACGGAGCCGACGGCGCCGACGGAGCCGACGGAGCCGACGGCGCGACCGGCGCGACCGGCGCGACCGGCGCGATCGGAGCTCAGGGTGAGCGCGGCGCCGACGGCGCCAACGGAGCCGACGGAGCCGACGGCGCGAACGGCGCACAGGGCGAGCAGGGCATCCAAGGAATCCAGGGCATTCAGGGCGAGACCGGCGCCCAGGGCGAGACCGGCGCCCAGGGTGAGACCGGCGCCCAGGGCGAGACCGGCGCCCAGGGCGAGACCGGCGAGCAGGGCCCCGCCGGCCCGCAAGGCCCTGTCGGACCGCAAGGACCGCAAGGCGAACAAGGACTTCAGGGCGAGCAGGGCCTCCAGGGCGAGACCGGAGCCCAGGGCCCGCAAGGCGAACAGGGCATCCAGGGCGAGACCGGAGCCGAAGGCCCGCAAGGCGAGCAGGGACTCCAGGGCGCCCAGGGCGAGCAGGGCCGCAGGGCTCCAAGGCGCGCAGGGTGAGCCGGCGCGACCGGGACCAGACCGGCGCCCAGGGCGCGACCGGCGCCCAGGGCGAGACCGGCGAGCAGGGCCCCGCCGGCCCGCAAGGCCCTGTCGGACCGCAAGGCCCGCAAGGCGAACAAGGACTTCAGGGCGAGCAGGGCCTCCAGGGCGAGACCGGCGCGCAGGGCCCGCAAGGCGAACAGGGCATCCAGGGCGATACCGGGAGCCGAAGGCCCGCAAGGCGACAAGGAGCCCAAGGCCTCAGCGGCGAGCAGGGACCGCAGGGTCTCCAAGGCGCGCAGGGTGAGCGCGGCGCGACCGGCACGAACGGCGCCAACGGCGCGGCCGGAGCCACGGCGCGACCGGCGACCAGGGACTTCAGGGCGAGCAAGGCATCCAAGGCGAGCGCGGCGACGACCGGCGCACGCGGAGCGACCGGCTCACAGGGCGCCCAGGGCATCCAGGGCGCGACCGGCGCGCAGGGTCCGGCCGGCCCCGAGGGTCCGGTTGGACCGCGCGGCGCCACCGGCCCGCAAGGACCGCAAGGCCTCCAGGGCGCCAACGGTGCCGACGGCGCCGACGGCGAGCAGGGACCCCAAGGACTCCAAGGCACGCAGGGCCAGCGCGGCCCGACCGGCGCGGCCGGCGCCAACGGAGCCGACGGAGCCGACGGAGCCGACGGTGCGACCGGCGCGGCCGGCGCGACCGGAGCTCAGGGTGAGCGCGGCGCCGACGGAGCCAACGGAGCCGACGGAGCCGACGGCGCGACCGGAGCAACGGGCGCGACCGGCGACACCGGCGCCCAGGGCGCCCAGGGACTCCAGGGCATCCAGGGCGAGACCGGCGCGCAGGGTCCGGCCGGCCCCGCAGGGTCCGGTTGGACCGCGCGGCGCCACCGGCCCGCAAGGACCCCAAGGCCTGACCGGCGCGCACGGCGCCGACGGCGCCGACGGCGCCCAGGGCGCAACGGCGCGCAGGGACCGCAAGGACTCCAGGGCGCCAACGGCGCGCAAGGCGCCAGGGCGCGACCGGCGAGACCGGCGCGACCGGAGCCGCAGGCGCCGACGGCGCCGACGGCGCCGACGGAGCCGACGGCGCCGACGGGGCGACCGGCGCGACCGGCGCGACCGGCGCGACCGGCGCCGACGGAGCCGACGGCGCCGACGGAGCCGACGGAGCCGACGGAGCCGACGGCGCGACCGGAGCAACGGGCGCGACCGGCGACACCGGCGCCCAGGGCGCCCAAGGACTCCAGGGCATCCAGGGCGCGACCGGCGCGCAGGGACCGGCCGGCCCCGAGGGTCCGGTTGGACCGCGCGGCGCCACCGGCCCGCAAGGACCGCAAGGCCTCCAGGGCGCCAACGGCGCCGACGGCGCCGACGGCGCAACGGGAGCCGACGGCGCAACGGGAGCCGCCGGCGCGAAGGCACACAGGGCGCCCAGGGCATCCAAGGCCCGCAGGGCGAGCGCGGCCTGACCGGCGCCAACGGTGCCGACGGAGCCGACGGCGCGGACGGCGCGACCGGTGCGACCGGCGCCACCGGCGCCACCGGCGCGACAGGAGCGACCGGCGCGACAGGAGCAGCCGGTGCCGACGGTGCGGACGGCGCACAAGGAATTCAGGGCATCCAAGGCGAGCAGGGCGCGACCGGCGCGCAGGGTCCGGCCGGCCCCGAAGGCCCAGTCGGACCGCGCGGCGCCACCGGCCCGCAAGGACCGCAAGGCCTCCAGGGCGCCAACGGTGCCGACGGCGCCGACGGCGCACAGGGACCGCAAGGACTCCAAGGCACGCAGGGCCAGCGCGGCCCGACCGGCGCGGCCGGCGCCAACGGTGCCGACGGTGCCGACGGAGCCGACGGAGCGACCGGAGCCGCCGGCGCGAACGGCGCACAGGGCGAGCAGGGCATCCAAGGAATCCAGGGCATCCAGGGCGAGACCGGCGCGCAGCGGCGCAGACCGGCGCGCAGGGTGAGACCGGCGCACAGGGACTCCAGGGACTCCAGGGCATCCAGGGCGCGACCGGCGCGCAGGGACCGGCCGGCCCCGAAGGCCCCGTCGGACCGCGCGGCGCCACCGGCCCGCAAGGACCGCAAGGCCTCACCGGCGCCCAAGGACCGCAAGGGCTCACCGGCGCCAACGGTGCCGACGGCGCCGACGGCGAGCAGGGACCGCAAGGACTCCAAGGGCTGCAGGGCCAGCGCGGCCCGACCGGCGCGGCCGGCGCCAACGGATCCGACGGCGCCAACGGTGCGACCGGCGCGACTGGAGCCGCCGGCGCGAACGGCGCACAGGGCATCCAAGGCGAGACCGGAGCGCAGGGTGAGACCGGCGCCCAGGGCGCACAGGGAATCCAGGGCGACGACCGGCAGCCACCGGCGCGCGTGGAGCCACCGGTGCGCAGGGCGCAGACCGGCGCGCAGGGCGCACAGGGCATCCAGGGCGCGACCGGCGCCCAGGGACCGGCCGGCCCCGAGGGCCCGGTTGGACCGCGCGGCGCCACCGGCCCGCAAGGACCCCAAGGCGACGCACCGGCGCCGACGGTGCCGACGGCGCGACCGGCGCCGCACGGGAGCCGTCGGCGCGAGCGGCGCACAGGGCATCCAAGGCCCGCAGGGTGAGCGCGGCCTGACCGGCGCCAACGGCGCCCACGGTGCCGACGGCGCGGACGGCGCGACCGGTGCGGACGGCGCCACCGGCGCGACAGGAGCGACCGGCGCGACAGGAGCAGCCGGCGCCGACGGTGCGGACGGCGCACAAGGAATTCAGGGCATCCAGGGCGAGACCGGCGCCCAAGGCGAGACCGGTGCGCAGGGTGAGACCGGCGCCCAGGGCGCCCAAGGACTCCAGGGCATCCAGGGCGCGACCGGCGCGCAGGGTCCGGCCGGCCCCGAGGGTCCAGTCGGACCGCGCGGCGCCACCGGCCCGCAAGGACCGCAAGGCCTCCAGGGCGCCAACGGTGCCGACGGCGCCGACGGCGAGCAGGGACCCCAAGGACTCCAAGGCACGCAGGGCCAGGCGCGGACCCGACCGGCGCGGCCGGCGCCAACGGAGCCGACGGAGCCGACGGGCCGACGGTGCGACCGGCGCGACCGGCGCGACCGGACGCTCAGGGTGAGCGCGGCGCGACCGGGCACCGGCGCCAACGGAGCCGACGGACGGCGCGACGGAGCCGACGGCGCGACCGGAGCAACGGGCGCGACCGGCGACACCGGCGCCCAGGGCGCCCAAGGACTCCAGGGCATCCAGGGCGCGACCGGCGCGCAGGGACCGGCCGGCCCCGAAGGCCCGGTCGGACCGCGCGGCGCCACCGGCCCGCAAGGACCGCAAGGCCTCCAGGGCGCCGACGGTGCCGACGGTGCCGACGGAGCGACCGGCGCACGCGGCGCGACCGGCGCGACCGGCGCCAACGGCGCAACGGCGCCGACGGCGCGACCGGCGCGACCGGCGCGACCGGCGCCGACGGAGCCGACGGCGCCGACGGCGCGACCGGCGCGACCGGCGCGACCGGCGCAGCTGGAGCCGCCGGCGCGAACGGCGCACAGGGCATCCAAGGCGAGCAAGGCATCCAAGGCGAGACCGGCGCCCAGGGCATCCAGGGCGAGCGCGGGACCACCGGCGCGCGCGGAGCCACCGGTACGCAGGGTGCGCAAGGCGCCCAGGGCATCCAAGGAATCCAGGGCATCCAGGGCGAGACCGGCGCGCAGGGTCCGGCCGGCCCCGAGGGTCCGGTTGGACCGCGCGGCGCCACCGGCCCGCAAGGACCGCAAGGCATTCAGGGTGCTCCGGGCGCCGCTGGCGCGACCGGTGCCACGGGTACGCAAGGCCCGGCCGGGCCCGAGGGTCCGATCGGACCGCGCGGCGCCACCGGCCCGCAGGGACCGCAGGGTGACGCCGGTGCCGAGGGCGCTCCGGGCGCCGCAGGTGCGCCCGGTGCGACCGGCGACGCCGGTGCGGCCGGCGCTAACGGCGCAGACGGCGCCCCCGGTGCGAACGGTGCCGCTGGCGCTCAACGGAGCTGCATGGAGCTCCCGGCGCTCGCCGGCACGAACGGCGAGAACGGGACCACCGGCCCCACGGGCCCGACCGGCCCGACCGGCCTGGCAGGACCGACGGGCCCGACCGGCCCGACCGGCCCGGCAGGACCGACCGGGCTCGCTGGAACGTTCGTCCGAGGACGATCGCCGGCGTCGCCGACGACACCAACGCCATGATCCAGTGCGGCGGTACTCCCACGGCCGGGACCGGCGTGGCGCTCGGCGGCGGCGCGATCTCCTCCGATCCCAACGACCCGCGATCGAGCTGTCCGTGCCCGGCCGAGGCGGACGGCACTCCGGTCGCCGGCCGGGCGACAGCCCACCGGCTGGTGCGCGCGCATCGACGGCGCCGACGGGTCGGACGTTCACCGTGTACCTCAGCTGCGTGACCCCCTAGCCGCGGCTCGACACGGCAGGAGTGACCGCCATCGCCTCGGGTACCCGTTGGCGATGACCCTCCAGAGACGAACACGAGTACTGACAGCCGCCCTTGCCTCCTCCCTGGTCCTCGGACTCGCCGCCTGCGGCGACGAGGACGTCGAACGCAACATCGAGGAGGGCGCCCAGGAGGTCGAGGACGCGGGCCGTGACGCGAAGAACGCCGGCGAAGACGCCGCCAAGGACGCCGAGAAGGCCGGCGAGGACGCCGCTCGCGAGGCGGAGGAGAGCGCCAACGACGCTCAGCGCGAGCTCGAGGAGTAACGGCCCGGCGGGCCGGGCGCGAGCTCACAGGGGTAACTTCAGCGAGCGCTCGTCGCGTCCAGCAGCTGCAGCAGCTCGTGCGCGGCCAGCTCGATCTCCTTGTGGCGCCACTCCGCCGCGCGGTAGTGGCACGCGATCAGTCCCATTCGATGGACGCGGCGGAAGTCGCCGTACACGAACGCGTACCGAGCCTTCGTGTGCTCCGCCGCGCCCTCGGTGAGGCCCAGGTGCCACTCGGCGTACTCGTCCCAGGAATGTGACTCGAGGAAGGCGTTCTCGTCGTCCGCGCGGGGCTGGACCGTCCCCCACTCGCTTTGGAGGACGTACTGGCGCGCTTCGATCAGCTGCCGCGCCTTCGCCACGCCGCGTTCGTTGACTGTGTACGAGGCCATGGCCTGAATCCTGACTACTCTGCCGGCATGAGTGCCGCCGGCGACGCCGCCGCCCACGCCCGGTCGTGGTACCACGGCGTACACGCCGCGGTGTGCGACGTGTTCGAGCCGTGGGAGTTCGGCACGGTCGCGCGAGCCACGCGCTACCCGAGCTACTTCAACTTCAACGTCGTCCGGATCGAGCGGGACCCCGGGATGCCCGTCGAAGCCCTGGTGGCGTTCGCGGACGAGGCGCTCGCCGAGCACGCCCACCGCCGCATCGACTTCGAGCCCTCCGAGGCCGCCGATCCGCTCCGGCCGAGCTTCGCGCCATACGGCTACGCGAGCGAGCGCCTGGTCTGGATGCGCCACGAGACGGCCAGGCCCGCGGTCCCGGGCGGGATCGAGGTCGAGGAGGTCCCCTACGACACCGTCCGGCCGCTGCGCGTGGGCTGGTTCGCGGAGGACTTTCCCGAGGCGCAGCTCGGTGGCCACCTCGCCGAGGCCCGCGAGGTCGGCCTCCTCCTCGGCGCCCGGATCTTCGCCGTCATGGACGGCGAAGATCCGGTTGGCTACGCCCAACTCGAGCACCTCGGCCGGTCGGCCGAGATCACCCAGGTGTACGTGCGCGCCGACCATCGCGGCCGCGGGCTCGGCACCGCCCTCACCAGCACGGCGATCGACGCCGCCGGAGACGTCGACGAGCTCTGGATCGTCGGGGACGACGAGGGCCGCCCCAAGCGGCTCTACGCCCGCCTGGGGTTCCGCCCGGTCTGGACGATGGTGGAGCTCCTGCGGCTGCCCGAGCCTCCCGAAGCCGGAGCGTAGGCCGCCCGCACGCATGGATCCACTGTCCGCAATCGACGCCCCACTCGACTGCTCCGGCAAGGGCCGCGGCGAGGAGCACGCGCCCGCCGCCCTTCGCGCGGCCGGCCTCGTCGAGCGGCTCGGCGCCCACGACGCCGGCGAGGCCGACGCCCGCATCCGCGACGACCGGCGCGACCCGGCCACCGGCGTGATCGGCGCCGCCGACATCCGCCGGGCATCGGCGGCGATCGCCGACGGCGTCCGCGCGATCAGAGACGCGGGACGCCGCCCCCTCGTCCTCGGCGGCGACTGCACCCTGCTTCTCGGCGTGTTCCAGGCCCTGCCGACCGGCACGGGCCTCTGGTTCGTCGACGGCCACGCCGACTTCTACGACGGCGAGACCTCCCCCACCGGCGAGGCGGCCGACATGGAGCTCTCGATCCTGACCGGGCACGGCCCGCACGGCCTGCTCGAGAGCAGCGAGCCGCTGCTCGACCCCGCCGCCGTCGTCCTGCTCGGCCACCGCCCCGACGAGCTCGGCACGGACGTGGCGCTCGAGAACGGCCGCGTCGACCCAAGAATCCACGCGCTCACCGCCAGCGAGGTGCGCCGGCAAGGCGCCGCCGGCACGGGAGCCGACGCCGCCGCCCGGCTCGCGGACCGCCCCGCGTGGCTCCACCTCGACCTCGACGTCCTCGACGAAACGGCACTGCCCGCCGTGAGCTACCCGCAGCCGCTCGGGCTCGACTGGGACGAGGTCGTGGAGATCGCAAGGCCGCTCGCCGCGGCGCCCAACCTGATCGGCGTCTCGGTGGCGGACTTCAACCCGGACCGCGACCCCGACGGCGCCCACGCACACCGCGTCGTGGAGGCGCTGCGCAGTACGTTTCGCCGATGAGAGAGCTGACGCTGGTCGAGCCCCGCCGGCTGGAGTGGGCAGACGTCGACGAGCCCCGGCGCCAGGACGACCGGGACGCTCTCGTCCGCCCGCTCGCCGTCGCCACCTGCGATCTCGACGCGATGATCATCACCGGCGGCACTCCCTGGCAGCCGCCGATCGCGATCGGCCACGAATGCGTTGCCGAGGTCCTCGAAGCCGCGGACGGCGGCCCGGAGCCCGGCACGCTCGTCAGCGTCCCGTTCCAGATCTCCTGCGGCGACTGCGCCCGCTGCCGTCGCGGCCTGACCGGCAACTGCGAGAACGTCCCGTTCCTCTCCATGTACGGCTTCGGCGCCGCCGGCGGGAACTGGGGCGGCTTCCTGTCGGACGTGGTGCGCGTCCCGTTCGCCGACCACATGCTGGCCCCGCTCCCCGACGGCGTGTCCCCGGAGGCGGCCGCGAGCGTGTCGGACAACATCTCCGACGGCTGGCGCCTGGTCGCGCCCGGGCTCGAGCAGTGGCCGGGCGGCGAGGTGCTCATCGCCGGCGGGTCGCCGAGCGTGGGGCTGTACGGCGTGCAGGTGGCGCTCGCGCTGGGCGCGGCGCGCGTCGTGTACTGCGATGTGGAGGACGAGCGGCTGCGGAAGGCCGAGGCGCTCGGAGCCGAGGTGGTCGAGGGCTATCCCGAGCGCCTGGGGCCCTTCCCGATCACCGCGATGGTGGCGGCGGACCCCGCCGCGCTCGCCCTCGCGGCGCGCTCCACGGCCCCCGACGGGATCTGCACCTGCGCCGGGATCGTGTTCCAGCCGGACACTCCCATCCCGCTGCTCGAGATGTACACGAAGATCACGACCTTCCAGACGGGCCGCGTGCACGCGCGGCCGACGATGCCGCGTGTGTTCGAGCTGATGGCCGACGGCCGCCTTCAGCCGGAGGCCGTGACGGACCGCGTGCTCGGGTGGGACGAGGCCCCGGAAGCGCTCGCCGACAACCTAGGCAAGCTCGTCTTCACGCGCCCTCTCTAGCTCGGCGCCGCTCCCAAGCCGTACGGCCTCGAGCGCCTCCTCCCAAGTCGCCACGTACTCGATTCTCACCATCAGACCGTCCTCGAAGAAGGTGATCTGGTGGTACAGCTCCTCCTCCATCTCGACGCCGCTGCCCTTGCCCCGCACGGCGTGGCGAAGCCGGACCGCGACGCGGTCCCCGCCGTCGACCGTCTCCTGCGGGAGGAGCCGAAGCTCGTCGAAGGTCTCGTCGAGCCCGTCCCAGAAGCGAATGATCTGCGCCGGCCCCCGGCAGGAATCGAAGCTCTGGCGCTCCGGCAGCACCCAGTCGACCTGGGGATGGAAGTCCTTGATGGCGGCGTCGAAGTCACGCCGGTTGTAAGCCGCCATGTACTCCTCGGTCATCCGGACGTTCTCCTCCGACATCGCCATGACCAGTATGGCGCGCCGCCAGGTCGTTGGCAGCGGAGACAGCGAGTCGACTCAGCCTCCGCGCGCCTGCCGCGTAGCCGCGGAGATCGTCTTGACGACGTAGATCAGAGCCAAGACGAAGAAAGCGGCCCCGACGGCCGCCCGAACCTGATCTTCCTTGAGGGGCGCACGGTCCGCGACGGGCTGGGAGATTCCGTCAGCCACCTTCTCGCGCCAGCCCTGCAGTCCCGCCTGTCCAAGTTCAGTCACCGTTGGCATGTCCGTCTCCTGGTTTCGCCGGCAGTGTCCTTCTCTTGCCCGGCTCCGGCCGGCCCACGCGCAGCGACTCAGGGCCGCCCCGCCAACGCCCGCTCGAGCAACGCGCCTGCCGCCATCACGCGGGCGTCCTCACCGGCCGGCGCCACCAGCTGCACCGACGCGGGCAGCCCGTCCTCGGCCGGGCCGCACGGCAGCGCCAGCGCCGGCCATCCGAGCGTGTTGAAGGGGAAGGTGAGGCGGATCACCGCCTCGCGGATCGCCAGGTCGTCGGTGACCGCGGGTGGGGCGACGAAGCCCAGCGTCGGCGTCACCAGCAGGTCGACCCCCTCCATGGCCTCCGCCGCCCGCTCCCGGTACTCCGCCCGGCGGCGCGCAGCCGCCTCGAATTTCCCCTCGCTCACCTTCACGCAGCGCTCGAGCTTCGTCCGCACGTTGTCCCCATACGCGTCCGCCTGGTCCGGGAAGAGCCCCTCGTGCGACTCGGCCACCTCCCGCATGAACACCGCCGAGACGCCCTTCGGCAGGGGAAACGCGACCTCGCGACGGCGCGGGAACAGCTCCGCTGCCGCCTGGACACGGGCCCGCACCAGCGGCTCGGCGTGCTCGAGCCAGGCGACCCCGACCTCGAGCTCCTCCAGCGAGGCAAGCTCCACGCCGTCGAAGCCGGGCACCAGCGCGTCCATCATCCGGGCACACGTCGCGACGTCGCGCCCCATCGGCCCGGCGTGGTCGAAGCTCGGCGCGAGCGGAAAGCAGCCCTCCATCGGCACCAGGCCGTGGCTCGGCTTGAACCCGACCACCCCGCAGCACGCGGACGGGATCCGGATCGAGCCGCCCGAGTCCGTGCCCAGCGCCGCCTCCGCCAGGCCGGCGGCGAGCGCGGCCGCGGACCCAGAGCTCGACCCTCCGGCCGTCCGGTCCGGCGCGAGCGGGTTCGAGACGTCGCCGAAGTGCGGGTTGTAGCTCCCGACGCCGTAGGCGAACTCGTGCAGGTTCGCCTTGCCGACGTTCGCGTACCCGGCCGCCTCGAGCCGGACCACCGCTTCGGCGGTACGCGCAGGCACGTGGTCGGCGAACAGGATCGAGCCGTAGGTCGTCCGCAGACCCGCGGTGTCGAACAGGTCCTTCACGGCCAGCGGGATCCCCTCCCCCACCTGCTCCGGCCGCGCCAGGAAGACGGTCACGCCGCGACTCTAGCCCCCAGCCGCAGCAGGTCAGCTACTCGACCAAGGCGACTGTCCTGGATTTTGGGGATATAGACCCCACTAAGCAGGACAGTCGCGTGCCGCGCCATGCCACCCGGCGGCCCGGGCCGCGCGAGACCTCCGCGCTACTGTCGCGCTATGCCCGAGTCGCCCCCGCGGGCGGAACGCGCCCGTACCGCCGAGGTGATCGCCGCACTCTCCCTCGCCACCGACCTCGGCACCGGACTGCCCCTCGAGCACGGCCTCGAGAGCACGCTCGTCGCGATGCGGCTCGGCGAGTGTCTGGGTGTCGACTCCGAGCACCGCCTCGCAGACGTACTACGCCTGTCTGCTGTTCTACGTCGGCTGCACCGCGGACGCCGAGATAGCGGCCGAGCTCTTCGACGGCGACCTGCATTCGAACTTCACGCCGGTCATGTTCGGATCTCGTGGCGAGGTCCTGCGCGGGCTCGCACGCGCCCTCGCGCCGCCCGGAAGCGCGGCTCCGGTCCGCGCGGCCTACGTCGTGCGCCGCCTGCCCGCGACGGTGCGCACCCACGCTCGCCACCTCGCCGCCATCTGCGAGGTCGGGGAGATGCTGACCCATCGGCTCGGGCTCCCCGCGCCGGTGCAGTCGCTCTTCGCCGGCTTCACCGAGCGATGGGACGGCAAGGGCGGGCCGGGTGGTGCCAAGGGCGACGAGATCCCGCTCGCGGTCCGCATCGTGCACGTGGCCCGCGACGCGACGTTCCAGCACCGGCTGGGTGGCGCCGCGTACGCCGCGGACGTCATCCGCGAGCGCGCGGGCGGCGCGCTCGATCCGGAGATCGCGAGGACGCTCGCGGAGAAGGCGGGCAACGATCCTCGAATCCGATTCGGGCGGGTCATCCTGGAGGAGACGCTCGCCTGCGAGCCGGGCGCGCGGCTGACCCTCCAGGGGGAGGCAATCGAACGCGCGCTGGCGGCGATGGGCGACTTCGCCGACCTCATCTCGCCCTACCTGGCCGGCCACTCCGCGGGAGTGGCGAGGCTGGCGGGCGCGGCGGCAGGGCGCTGCGGGCTCGCCCCCGCCGAAGTGCGCCTCGTCCGCCGCGCGGCGCTCGTGCACGACCTCGGGCGTGTGGCGGTCGCCACCCGCATCTGGCAGAAGCCCGGCCCGCTGACCGCCGACGAGTGGGAACAGGTGAGGCTCCATGCGTACCACTCCGAGCGCGTCCTCGCCCGCTCCCCGTTCCTCGCCGATCTCTCCGGCGTTGCCGGCGCCCATCACGAGCGCCTGGACGGCTCCGGCTACCACCGTGGCGCGCCCGGCGCGACGCTCCCTCTCCGCCCGGCTGCTGGCCGCGGCGGATGCCTACCACGCGATGACCGAGCCCCGGCCGCACCGGGACGCGTTGACGGCCGAGCAGGCGGCCGACCAGCTTGCCAGGGAGGCCGGCGCCGGCCGGCTCGACGCGGACGCAGTGGCAGCGGTAGTGGAGGCGGCGGGGCAGCCGCGCCGCAGGTGGAGCGCCCGGCCGGGCTGACCCACCGCGAGGCCGAGGTCATCGGGATGCTGGCTCGCGGCCTCCAGACCAAGCAGGTGGCGCGCGGGCTCGGCATCTCGGTCAAGACCGCCGACCGCCACATCCAGAACGCCTATCGGAAGATCGGCGTCTCGACTCGCGCCGCGGCCACGCTGTTCGCGATGGAGCACGGGCTCGTCACATGGGGAGAACTCCCGATTGCCCGGCCCGAACGCCGCTCGTAGCGTCTCTGGCGCTATGAGCATCGACACGATCCAGGAGCAGCGGCAGGCAAGCTACGACATCGCGGAGGCGATCGCGCCCACATGGGAACGCCGCCGGGCGGAGGTGGAGGACGTCTCCGCGCCGGTCCGGAACTGGCTGCTGCGCGAGCTTGCGCCGGAGGAGGGCGATACGGTGCTGGAGCTCGCCGCCGGCGTCGGCGACACCGGCTTCGATGCCGCGGAGATCGTGGGTGAGCGGGGTCGCCTGATCACGAGCGACTTCGCGCCGGCGATGCTCGCGGCCGCGCGCCGCCGCGGCGAGGAGCGCGGCGTCGAGGGCGTCGAGTACCGGGTCATCGACGCCGAGCGCATCGAGCTCGCAGCGGATTCGGTCGACGGCGTCCTGTGCCGGTTCGGATACATGCTGATGCCAGACCCGGCGGCCGCGCTCGCCGAGACCCGGCGCGTCCTGCGCCCGGGCGGACGCCTCGCGCTCGCGGTATGGGGGGCCTCCGGAGCGCAACCCGTTCTTCGCGCTGGTCGCGGTCAGCATGGTCCGGCACGGCCACGTCCCGGCGCCCGACCCCGCGGGCCCGCCCGTCTTCACCATGGCGAACCCGGAGCGGACGACCGCGCTCCTCCACGCCGCCGGCTTCGCAGACGTGCGAACCGAAGAGGTGCCGGTGCGGTTCTCGCTGCCGGACGTCGCCGAGTACTTGAGCTTCGTGGCGGACACCGGCGGCCCGCTCGGGCTCGGTGCTGCGCGGCCTGCCGGAGGCCCGGCGCGCGGAGGTCCAGGCGGACCTCGAGGACTCCTTCCCGCGCTTCGCCGCCGAGCGTGGCTACGAGCTTCCCGGCGTGGCGCTGTGCGCAGTGGCCAGCTGAGTAACCGCAAGCGAAGGTCGTCTTGCCTACGGCGATCGGCTGCAAGCAGCGCGCTCCGCCGCGCGTTGGTCCGGCACAGTGAGAAGTGGGGCGGAACGGAGTCGGCCAAGCTTCTTCGAATCTTGGGGTCCTGCGCCGCGATGTGGATGGTCCTCCTCATCGCCATCGCGACGGCGCGGGCCGAGCAGCCCGGCCGCGAGGCTGGCGCGCCGCCGCAGAGGGGACACGCGGAGGGGAACGCTTCGCCGGCGCAGGTAGGGCCGTCTGAGGGCAACGCTCCGGCGGCGCAGGCGGGGCCGTCTGAGCGGAACGCAGGAACCTCACTCAGGCAGGGGGTGCCGGCGGGCCGGGACCCAGCAGCCGGAACGAACGTACCGCCCCCGCACGGCCCACCCCAGCACCACCCGCCCGCCGAGGTTCACGGACCGCCAACCCAGAATTCGCCTCCGCCGGCGGCCGGCGAAGTGCAGCGTTCGGCGGCCCCGAGCCCGCCCAAGCACGTGGCGGTCGAGGTGAACCCTCCGCCGGCCCAGAGCCCGCCCGCGCAGTCCCGGCGGGTCGTCCCCGGGGCGGATCCGCCATCCCCTGCGGGCTCCGAGCACGCGGAGCCCCCGCATCCGCCGCTCCAGGCCGACACCTCTGGCTCGGGGCCCGATCTGCCCACGCCTGTGAGCGCGACGACTGCCCACCCTGGCGCGCGGCAGGATGCCCCGACGCCTACCTTCACGACTCCGCCGTCGCCAGTCCGCGCCGACGCGATCGCCGCCTTCCGGCATCGGCACATCGCCGCTGCGCCACGCCGCTCCACCGCGCCCACCTCGTCGCGCCCGCCACAGATCCATCTCGCGAGCGGTTCGCCGACCGACGCGCGTCACGCGGGCGCGGCTCCAGGGCATGCCGGGGCTGCACAACCCGCGACTCACCAACCCATGCAAGCGAGCGGTGGTCCGTCTGCCACCTCGGCAGGGACCGCCGGAGTGACGCTCCTCGGCCTTGCCTGCGGCCTGACGCTTCTGGCTTCGATGTTGTCGTCGCGGCTTCGACGCGTGCCGGACGCCTGGCACACGGTCATCTGTATGGCGCTCCCTGAGCGCCCCGGCTAGCCGCCTGCACCGGACCCGTTGCAGGCGCCGGCGCACGACGCCGCCGGCGCGGAGGACCGCCAAGAGGAGAACCACGATGTACAACGTCGACCCCTGCGGCCACGAGGTGCGCATGGTCATCGGCGACGCGGACGCCCCAAGACGAAACGCTCTGCGCGCCACCCTGCACGACAAGGGGCTCACCGTCGTGGGCCAGGCCGGGGACGCATCGCAGGCCGTCCACGTCACGACCCGCTGCCGTCCAGATGTGATCCTGATCGACGCCGACCTGCCTCCCGCGGGAGGAATCGCGGCGATGCGACAGCTCTCAGATGCCGCGCCCGAGGCCCATGTCGTACTGCTCGCGAGCTCAGGCGAGGACGACGCGGGGCTGGTTGCGCTCGGCGAAGGCGCCGCCGGCTATCTGTCCAGGGATCTCGACGGCGAGTCTCTGGCGCGTGCGGTGGGGCGCGTCGTGGCAGGTGAGGCCGCGATCTCGCGCGCGATGGAGCTGCGGGTCATCGAGCGCATGCGGGATCTGTCACGCGGCCGTTCCAGGATGCGGCCGGTGAAGAGCCCGCTCACGCCGCGGGAATGGGAGGTGTTGGACCTCTTGGCGACCGGGGCGACCACGGCAGAGATCGCGCGCCGGCTCGTCGTCGCTACAGACACCGTTCACAGTCACGTGCGGCACATCCTGCGAAAGCTCCACGTCCACTCACGACGGGAAGCGACCGAGGTGGCGGAGCGGTTGCGCCAACGCCCCGACTGAACGCAACCCACGCCGCCGAGAATGGGGCACCACCGACCCATACGGGGTGAGTAGGAACTTCACCTTCCGGTGCTCGGACGGCCGCCATAGGGTCGAACTCCCGCCCGCTCGAGGAGATCGCAAGAGCTCTCAGAGGAGGTGCGCGCCTGGACAAACCGCCATTGCCCCCAGTAGCGAAAGGACGAACCGATGAAGCGGTACGTACTTCTGAGCGCCATCGCCCTGGTGGTGCTCGCGTTCGCCGGAGTCGCATATGCGCAGAGCGGCCACTTCCTCACCGGTGGCGGCAACGCGCCGACTTGCACGGACATCGGGACACAGGTCTCCTGCGACGGCAAGGTCGCCGGCCTAGGCGGCACCACGTTCGAGATCACCGTCGAAGCCGACGGGATCGCGAGCGTCGTGTGCATCAACCCGGCCGGAAACCGCGCGCCCGGTCAGGACACCGCGGTGACGGTGGAGGGGACCACCGAGCCGCTGCCGACGCCGAGGAACGGCCAGTTCCGGTTCACCGTCGAGACGGACGACCCGGAGCCGCTGCCCCCGACGCCGACCTGCCCCAACAACCAATGGACGCCGGACATCGTCGATGTGGCGTTCACGGAGGCCACGCTCAGCCTGTTTGAGGACGGCGTGCTCTCCGACCAGGTCATCGTGCCGGTCGACTGACCTTCCCGCGCCGCGGAGGGGGCGGCAAGCGACGCCGCCTCCT
>CAVZVD010000014.1:0-9384 GCA_963778615.1 uncultured Thermoleophilaceae bacterium | reverse complement strand
GCCCCGCCGCGTACCGCGCGCTCTCCCGCCAGAGGCGGCCGTATGTCACGGTCTCGTCGTACACGTGAAAGTACGGCGTCTCCGGGTCGCGCTCGGCCCGCCGACCCAGCAGATCGACCAGAGAAGCGGGAAGCGCGGGAGGGGTCATCGATCCATGACGATGCGCTCGAACGTCTCGGCGTAGGCGTATCCGTGGGGCTTGCCGAGCTCGGCCCCCCGCTCGCGGATCCGCTTCTCGAGGGCGGCCATGTCCTTGATCTGGCTCACGTGGCAGGTCAGCGCCTTCAGCTTGAGGTCCATGGTGTCGGTGGTGTCGACGATCACCTCGGGGCTGTCCCACCACATCAGGTGGAGCTCTTTCACCTTGTGGGGCTCGAGGCCCTGCTCGAGCAGCTCCGGGAAGGCCATGTGGTCGCGCGCGAGAGGATAGACGCAATCGATCGCGATGCCGGCGGCCGTGCGGTGATCGCGGTGCGAGGCCCCGAGGTTCTTCGTCCGGTTGGGATTCTGCGCGATGAGAAGATCGGGCCGGTGGCGCCGTATCGCCGCGGTGACGGCGCGGCGCGACTCGCGCGTGTCCTCGAGCTCGCAGTCGGGGAAGCCGAGGAAGTCCACCACCTCCACGCCGAGGACGCGCGCGGCGTTCCGCTGCTCCTCCTCGCGAATGGCGGCCAGCCGCTCCGGGGTCATCGAGCGGTCCCCGGAGCCCTTGTCGCCATTGGTGAGGATGCAATAGGTGACCTGCTTGCCCTCCTTCACGAGCTTGGCCACGGTGCCCCCCGCGCCGAACTCCGAATCATCGGGATGCGCCGTGACCACCATCACACGCTGGATTCGCTCTGCCATGGACGAGCGTGCTCCTTTTTGGGTCGTATCTTACCTCAAGACGCTTCATCCGGCGCCGGGGCCGAGCGACGCCGAGGCGGCGGCGCTCGCGACGATCCGCCACCGGGCGCAGCGGCTGGTGGTGCGCCACGGCCTGGAGCCGCCGACGACGCGACGGGGCCGGCGGATCGACCTGCGGAGGAGTCCCGGTGCTGGCGGGGATCGTCGGGCGTCGGTGCAGGGGCGGGTGGCGCTGGTCAACGGCCCCCGGCGGTGACGATGAGACGACGGGATGGGCAGCCGTCCGCCTTGTAGCTTCATGCGGCACGCGCTCGGGATGCGGACGAAGCCGAGGATCGTCAGTCGAGAGGCAACGAGAGAGGCTGACCGGCCGCGCGATGTCCTTGTCGGTGTTGGCGGCGGCCCAAAACTGTTCTCATGAAATCGAACCGGCGCCGTTCGCACTTCGCGGCAGAATCGTAGGCGCCGGTACGCAGGTCGCGCTCGCCGCCGCCGCCGGGTCGTGGTGGCAGCAGCAGATACCCGGGGACCGGCAAGAGAGAATGCCCTATTTGGTGAAGTTCACGACGCTCGAGTCGACGACCGCGTTGGCTGCCGTAGCTGCGACGCCAAACGAACCGGAACCTAGGCTGAACCCGTTCGGGAAGGGAACGGTGGTACTCACGCCGGGGCCGATTTCCGCGGCGACGGCGCTGTTCGGATCTCGCGGCGCGCTGTGACGAAACACATGGCCGGTCACGGCCACACCGCCACCGACGGCGGCGTCTAGCGACATCACCACGCGGTACCAGGCGCACTCGGTGATCGCCGCGCCGAGCGGGATGCTCCGCGTCGTGGTCTGCCCGGTCGGCTCGACCGTGACGAATCTCAGGACGTCCGAGTTGCCGGCATTGATGACGAACAAGGCGAGGGTGCGCACGCCTGCGGGAACGCCGAAGCGCGCGGCCACGCCGGCGCCCTTGGCGTTGTTGTAGGGACGGATCAGCACGTCGGCGATGAGGATTGCGGGAAGGGTGGCCGTGTCGGGCGAGCCGGCGAACCAGATCCCGCCGCCAGCACCGGCCGAGCCCGTGAAGTTGAGGGCCGCCGTCTGCCCGGTACCGCACACATCCGCGCCGGACGACATGTCGTTCGGGCGCAAAATCCTTAGGAACCGGAGGCCGTCGGCGCACAGGGGCGCGTCGGCGAGGAACGGAGTCGAGGAGACGACGCCGTCGGGGTCGACGATCTCGCCCGCGGCCGGTCCGGTGGGAGCGTGCCAGCGATTTCGGTCGGCGAGGAGCGCGCTCGGAGTCGTCGGAGTGTAGCTCCCCGACGCGAGCTGCAGGCTCACCGGGTCGTTGTTCGAGAAGGTATTGAAGTGAGCCTCGATGTTCTGGCTGGCCGAGGGCACTTGCCGAGCGCGATGGCTTTTCCGGCCCCGTTGCTGAAGCTGTTGCACGTGATCGACAGCTGATCGGCTGCCCCGCCGACATCGATGTCGGCCAGGCCGCCCTCGCTCGAGTTCCTGATCGTGTTGCCGGACACTTGCGACTGGCTGAGGGCGCGGAGCGTGACGGCGAGGCCGTTGCCGTCGAACAGGTTGTCCGTCACGTCGATGTCCGATTTGACATCGGAGCCCTCCAGACTGACGGCGAACTGGCTCCCGAAGAAGCAATTCCCCCCCCGATGGAAGCGTGAGCCTCCGCGCCCGCGACGACGATTCCGCCAACGTTGCGAAGGAACTTGTTGCGATCGACGACCGCGGCACTACCACCCGGGTCGTTCCGCAGACGGAGACCAGCGTCGTGGTTCTGGACGATGTTGCCGGTGACCCGCGCGCCAGACGTGCCAACGCCGAGAGTGATGCCGATGTCGCCCGAGCCAGGACTGTTGTCGCCCTGGATCGTGAACCCGTCGATGGTCACCCCGTTGGCGGTCACGACCAGCCCGCCGGTCACGACGGACTCGGTGGCGGGCAAGCCCGTCCGGGTGACGTCGCAGCCGTACGCGCCGGCGCGGGCACCCCGGAGTGTCAGGGTCTTGTCGACGGTCACCGCCTCCGCATACGTCCCGACCCCCACCGTCACGGTGTCGCCCGCCGCGGCCTGGTCGATGGCGTGACCGATAGTCTTGCAGGGCGACGCTTGCGTGAGGCAGTCGTTGCCGGCGTCACTGCCCGTCGCCGCGTTCACGTAGCGGTTCGCCGCCCACGCCGTGCCTACGGCGCAGGTCAACAGCGAGAGCAAGATTGAGGTCGACAGCACTGCAATGACGAGTCGGCGGGTGGGCATCGTTCTACCTCCTGGAGCGAGCGCTCATGAAGCCACGGCTTGGCCGCGGCGACCACGATGCGCTGGAATGGATTGGCGCCATGCGCGTCCGGCGATCCTGGACCATGGCGTAGAGGCGCGGGCAGTCGTGGTCGAATCGATTCATCGCGGGGCGCACTCTAGCCCCAGTTCGCGGTGCGCGCAATTGTACTTTCGTCGGGTAGGGTCGGATGCGGTCCGGCTCCGATAGGCCACTAATGCCAGGGCCTCTGCCTGCGGCTCCAGCGGGGCTGCGGTGTGCGGGCCTGGGGGCGTGATGGCCTGGGAGTGGGGGCGCGGGCAAGGGGCGTGAAGGCGCACTACGCGCACCGCCGTGATCCGGAAGATCCTCGCGCACCTGGGGATGGCCCTGAGGGCCGGGCCCCGGCCCCGCCCAACCTGAGCCCGACGCCATCGCGCCCTGATGGGATTCTCGACGGCGCGGCGGCCGTCGTCGTGCCTGCGCGGCGCGGCGTCATCACCTTCGCGGCGCTTTCCCGGGGAGAAACGCCCACTTTCCCGGGGAGCGCCTCCCGAAATCGCACACATCTCGGGAGCTTCGGGGTCGAGCCCTTTGGGTATACTGCCCAGGTGACGAAGCCGGCTGTCCTGGTCCTCCTCGCGCTCCTCGCCGCGTCTCCGCTCGTCGCGCTCCTGCCCTACGACACCGGATCTATTCGTCTCCTCGGCCTCTCGCTCGACTGGTGGTATTGCGGCGTGGTCGCGCCCGTCCTCGCCGTGCTGATCGCGCTTGTGTCATCGCCGCGTGCCGCGCCTTCAGCTCCTCCCGAATGACCGACGCCGTCCGTCTCCTCGCCCTGTGGCTCACGCCCGCGCTCTGGCTCGCGATGCCCGCGCTCATCCTGGCTCGGGGCTCCGAGGGACTGTGGGTCGGGCTCGCGCTCACGGTGGCTCCCCTGATCGCGCTCGTCGCGCCGGGAGGCGCCGAGCCTGCGCAACGCGGGGCGGCGGGGGCGCGCTTCCGCCGCGCGGTGCTGCTCGCGGTGGCCGGGATCTCGATCTGGGCCAATATCGGGCTCGCCGCTGACGTGGCCGCGTGGCAGGGCGCCCCACGCTGGCAGGGCATCGCCGTCGCGGTGATCGTGGCATGGGTCTTCGCGGGATGGCGCTTCGGCACGCGATGGCTCGGCGTGCTCTGGCTCGCGGGGCTCGTCGGGTTGAGCGCGACACTGTTCGAGCTGGCCCGAGAGGCCGGCGCCGGCCCGCTCGCGGCGTGGGAGCGCGTGGCGAGCCAGTCCGCGTTTCGCTTTCACCCCGCCAGCTCCTGGGTGACGACGGGCCAGGCCCTCGGCGGTGCCGGTGCCCGCGTGCCGATGGTCTTCGCCGAGGAGCATCGCGTGACGGCGCCGTCCGGCGGCCGCCTCCGCGGGCGCTCCATGGATGGCGGGCGCGTCACCGAGCGGGAGTGGACCCTTGCGCCCGGCCAGTCCGTCACGCTGCGCGCCGGCGATCGGCTCGAGGAGAGGGACGGCGCTGCCCCTGCGCTTCGAACCGGGCAAGCGCGTGCCGGGGGCCCCGGCGTCGGGCCCGACATGGTCCGGGTGGCCGCGCGCCGAGGGCTGGTCGCGGCTCGGGCTCTGCCTCACCCTGGTGGTGGGGGCGTGGGTTTGCTCCGCGCGGGCGCGCCACGGCCCATGAGCCGGCGCGGCGCGCTCGTGGTGGGCGCGGGCGTGGTGGTGGCCTTTGCGTGGGCGCAGGGCTGGGCGATCTACGGCGTGCTCGGCGCGCCCGACGTGTTCCTCGGCGGCGTCATCGTCGAGCGCCTCGCCGATCTCCAGACGCTGACGCACGGACCGCGCAATGGACGGCGCGGCTGCAAATGCTGCTGCTCGCCGCGGGCCTCGCGAGCGTCGCCGCGTCCTGCATCGCGCTGCGCGAGCGGGTGGCGACGCCGGACGCCGACGGGGTGCGCCCCATCGGTCGGGACCGGCGTCTCTGGGCGGGGTGATCGGCGCGCGGGCTCGCCGGCGTGTGGCATGCTCCGATCCGTGGCGGTTGATAGTGCTGGCGCTCGGCGTGTCGGCGGCGGCGCTGGGCCCGGCCACGCTGTCGCGGCGGGCAAGAGTCCCTGCGGCGACCGCGGGGGCATCGTCGGGCTCTTGCTCTTCGCCGCGCTGACCCTCGGCGCCGAGCTACCCGGCGCCGCGCCGGCCTTGGCCGCCCGTCGCGGCGGCCGGGCGGGCCGCGTCGCCGGAGCCGCTGCAAAGGCGGCATTGACCTACCCGCCCTCGTCTTTACCGTGCCCGTCGGCGCGGCCGTCGTCCTCCTGACCCGCCGCCGAGACCGGCGCCGAGTGCCAGTCGCCGTGCACGGTCCGTCGAGGACCGCCAGGAAGCGCGCGGCGTGGGTCGGCGACGTTGCCGTCGGCGAGCATCGGATGGGCCTCGATGACGTCGATGCGCGCTGGACGTCCTTCAGCGTGGAGCGCGGCGGACCAGGGATGGGTAGCAGACCTTCCGCCCCGCGAAACGACGACAGCGGCCAGGTGGAACAGCTCTGGGTGGTCGCCGAGTCGGCGGTGGTCGATCCATCCCGGCCCCCGCACGTAGCCGTCCGCCGCAGTGCGTGCATCCATCCGTTCGTGATCGTGCTTCGGTCGGAAGTGTTGATGCAAGGACGCGGTCGGCCGTGTTCACGCGCGCGCTCGTCACCTGTCTCGCCGTCACGTCGGCCGTCCACGCGGCGATCTATCTCGTCATGCCGTCCTGCCGCTTCACCTGGTCGCGCTCGGCGGGAGCAGACCCAGTGGCCCTACTTTCTCGGTCGCGACCGTAGTCTCAATGTTCCTGCGGCCCCTCGTCGGGGATGGAACGATCGCTTCGGCTACCGCGCCGTCGTGCTCCCGGGCGCCGTCGTCCTGGCCGCGAGCGTGCCGCGCTGCTCCTCGTCGAGGCGCCGGCGGCATCGTCGCCCTGATGCTGGGGATCGGCCTCGGCGATCGGCCTCATGTTCGACGTCCGCGGGCGTCCTCGCGGCGCGGACCACCGCGCCCGAGCACCGGGGGGAGGCCCTCAGCATCTACTACGTCGCCGCGGCGAGCGCGCTCGCGATCGGTCCGCCGCTCGGTTTCGCGCTCTACGGCGCGCGGGAGTGCCGGCAGCCTGCTCGTCGCCGCCGCGCTCGTCTGCGTCGTCGGGCCGCTGCCCTGGTCCTGCGGGACCGGGCGGCAGAGCCGTGCCGGCGCGCGCCTCGGCCTCACGCTCGTCAGCCGCCGCGCGCTCGCGGTCGCCGGACCATGACCTTGACCATGTCGGCGCGGCTCATCACCTTCTTGCCGCTCAATGCCATCGCCGCGGCATCGGCAGGGCATCGCGTGGTTAAACTCGCTGTACTCGGCGTGGCTCGTCGCGTGCCGTGTCCTGTTTCGCCGCGTGTCGGACCGGCTCGAACGGCCCCGCGTCGTGACCACGTCCATCAGGTGATCGCGCTCGCGTACGTGGTCCTCGCCTTGCGCCCGAGCGCCCTGACGCTCGCCGTCGCCGCGCTCTTGCTCGGCGCGGTGGAGCCCTGCTCTACCCGACGATGGTGGCGCTGCTCGCTCGACCGCACCCCTAGGCCGAGCGCGGCCTCGCCATCGGCACGCCTGTCGGGATCGTCGGACGTCGGCGTCGTGATCAGCTCCCTCGTCGTCGGCGTCACGGTCGAGCACCTGTCCTACGCCGCCGGGTTTCTGGTGGCAGGCGGCGCGTCGATCGCCGGCCTCGCCACATTCGTCGTGACGGAGCGGCGCCGCGTCCGACCTGGGAGGGAAGGCGCGCGACCAGGAGTGGGAACGCGTATTGGAAGGTCACGTGTGCCACAAAGGCCATGTGTGCCATACTCTTGCCCTTGTGGGAGGAGCCCCCGTGTGGCGATCGCGGACCCGACGGTGATCCATCCGGTGCCGTCGCATGCCGGGTGCGAGACCGCGGACCCGCGCGGGCCGCGCCCTCCTCGAGCCAAGCGCGCAAGCGCCAATCGGAAGCGCATGTGGGCGACGCTGGCGGTTGCGCTCGTGCTGATCGGGGCCTGCGCCAGTCTCCCGACTGACTATCCGCGCTCGTCGTCGACGGCGATGCAGGATCACGAGTCCACGCCGATCGGCAGACGGGTCGCCGAGATCGCCGCGCAGCATCCCGGCGACTCCGCATTCCGCATCATTCGGCACGGGCGCCCCGCCTTTACCGCCCGCGTCGCGCTCGCCGACCTCGCGCAAAAGACTCTCGACGTCCAGTACTTCCTCTGGGAAACCGACGCGACTGGCCGAAACCTCGTCGACCGCCTCGTTCGCGCAGCCGACCGCTCCGTGCGCGTGCGGATCCTGATCGACGACTTCAACCTGAAGGATCTCGACGCGACTATCGCCGCGCTCGACGCCCATCCGAACATCGAGGTCCGCCTGTTCAATCCCTTCGCGCATCGCGGCTCGCATCTGATCGGCTTCCTGACCGACTTCGAGCGGGTCAACCACCGGATGCACAACAAGCTGATGGTGATGGACAACGCGATGGCGATCGTTGGCGGGCGCAACATGAGCGACCCGTATTTCGAAGTGCATCCCGAATTCAATTTCCGCGACCTGGACATCGCTGCGGCCGGCCCGGTGGTACGCGACCTCTCTTCTGTATTCGACCGCTTCTGGAACGGCTCATGGTCGGTTCCGATAGCCGCGCTGGTGGACCGGCCGTACACCGAGGCGGACCTGCAGGAGGCATTGAAACGGCTACGCGAGAACATCGCGCGCGAACCGTACCCGCATCCGCTGAACGAGGACGTCGCCAAGCTCAGGTCGCAATTGGACGACATCGTCGTCGGCGGGATATGGGCGCGCGGCCAGGTGGTCTGGGACGATCCGGCCTCGATCAACGATCCCTCGCTGCGCACGATGCGCCGGCTGCTGGTGAATCGCCTCGAACGACTGGAAAGGGAAGTTGCTGGTCGAGTCGGCCTACTTCATCCCGCTCGGGCCCGGTGTCGAGTTTCTGAAGGGATTGGTCAGCCGAGGCGTCCGGATCCGGGTGCTCACGAACTCGCTTGCCTCCAACGACGTGCTCGCCGCCTTTGCAGGTTACTCGAAGGTCCGTGACCGGTTGGTCGCGTCCGGGGTGGAGCTTTACGAGGTGCGACCGCAGCCGGGACCGTTTCCACAGGAAATCGTGTCCACCGGCTCCCGGGCCGGTCTGCACACCAAGGCCATGGTCTTCGACCGGAAGGATGTCTTCGTCGGGAGCTTCAACCTCGACCCGCGCTCGAGCCTGATCAACACGGAGGCCGGCCTCTACGTCGAAAGCCCCGAGCTTGCAGCGATGGTCGCGCAGTACATGGACGAAGGCGTGAAGCCCGATCGAAGCTATCGCGTGCTGCTCGCGGCCGAGCAGCTCGACGGCGCGAGAGGATCCGGACCCAGCGCCGAAGGACAGGTGTTGTACGCCTGCCGCCACGAGCGGGCGCAGGCGCGCCACGAGCGCGTCGGGTGCGCCGGCCACACCAATTCTGAGCATGCGCGCGTCGACCATGGAACAGGCGCGATCGAGGTCGCGCTCGACCATCACCGCGTGCTCGATGGGCGCAAAGTCATCGCGCGTGAGGCCGAGCCGGTCGAGTATGAAGCGGGCCGAGGGCGTGGCCGTGGTCGGCGACCTTCGCGGCCAGCGCGCGCCGCGCGGCGGCCGTCGTCGTCGGCCGAGGGAGGCCCAGATGCCGCGCGGCGAGGGTCGAGCTCACCGAGGCTCGGGGCCCGCCGGCGGCTGCAGGCCCTCGCTCGATCAGCGGGCGCACCGTCGCAGTCAGTGCTCGGCCGAGAACAGCAGGGGGGAGCGCGCCGTTCTCGGCCAGGTCGCCGGCCAGGCGCGGCGTCGCCGGCCCCATCGCGCCCAGGTAGATGGGCGTCACCCGGCGCGGCGCGAAGCGCCAGGTAGGCGGCCGCCGGCTCGCGGACGAAGCGACCGGCGGGCGGGCGCTCGCCGGCGAGCCAGCCGCGGATCGCGCCGATCGCCTCGCGCATCGTCGCCACCGGCCGCGGGTCCTCGATGCCGACCCAGGCCAGGAAGTCGGCGGCCCCCGCCGCGGGGCCCAGGTTGAAGCGCTCGCCGCTCAGTTCGTCCAGGGTCGCGGGCGAGCATCGCCAGCTCGGCGGGATGGATCGTGTGCGGGTTCAGGATGCAGGTGCCGAGCTCGATCCGCCGGGTGGCCGGGGCGAGGGCCGCCAGGAGGACGGCGCGCTCCCGGAGAAACAGGTCGTTGCTGA
>CAVZVD010000013.1:0-490743 GCA_963778615.1 uncultured Thermoleophilaceae bacterium | reverse complement strand
GAGCTAACCAGGACGGGATCGTCTTCCAGGCGGCCCTTCGCGAAGGGGTCATGAACGCGGCGGTGGATGCCCCGCGCTGAGACGCCCAGAGCCGGACGGCCTCGCTGCGCGGCAGGTCGCTCGCGAACCGTTCGACGAACACGGCCTTGCGCAGGTACAGCTCGTGGGCGCCCGGTGCGTACGACGGGCGGGGGACGGTCTTGTAGAGCTTCCCCTGTTTGCCGGTGGCGAGGACCGATCGGGAGCCGCTGAGCTGCCCGTTGGTCTCCCCGGGCGCCGGCGCCGCCGCGTCGACGTAGATCAGCGCCTTCACGCCGGGCACGCCCGCAGCGGCGTTGGTGATCACCGCGCCGCCGTACGAGTGCCCGACGAGCACGATTGGCCCGCGTACCGTCTTCAGGAAGTCCGCGACGTATCGCGCGTCGGTGGTGAGGTCCTCGACCGGATTCGCGACCGCGCGTACGCGGACGCCCGCGCGTTGCAGCATCCGCACCTCGCCGGCCCAGCTGGACGCGTCCGCCCACGCGCCGTGGACGAGCACGACCGTCGGGGCCGTGTCGCCCGGCTGGCATCGCCCAAGCCTGCCGACGGTGGACGACGCGTTCTCGGTCGCCGGGGCGCCGGTGGTGGAGAGCGCGATCGCGACCACCACCGCGGCGGCGACGGCGATCGGGGCGAGCAGCAGGGCACGGCTCATGCGTCCACCATGGCCCGCCGCCCGACCGCGCGCGAGCGCGAGTTGCGATCACCGGAGAGCGATTCCGATTGCGGCGTTTTCGCGCGCCCGGCCCACGCTCGCCGGCGTGACCGATCGGCAGACGCGCCGCAAGGCCAAGCAGGAGCGGATGCGCGCGGTCCGGCGCTTCGTCCGCCTGATCAGCTGGCAGCGCTCGAGCGCGGCGGCGACTGTCGCACGCCTACGCGGTACAGAGCACGCAGAGCAACGTCGACGCGATCGCCAAAGCCCAGTCCGACGGACTCTTGGCGCTTCGCCGGACCCGATGATACGGATGCCGAGGGTAAGGACCGCCGCCTCGGAGCGGACGGTGCCAGGGTCAACAGGACCTCGCGCAACGCCGACAGCACGCTGAGACGACTGGCACGGAGCGTGCCGGCTGAGCCTCCTCTTACGATGACGACGTCCGTGCGACCGTTACCGCTGGCGTTGCGAAAGTCGGACATCCTAGGGAAGCGACGTTCGGGTCTCGGTCCAGTCGACGTAGAGCTTGCGCTCGGCGAAGAGCCAGGCGCCGTCGCGCTTGACGAACCTGTCGTGATACCGAAGGGAGGCGATCATCAGCTTGCGCTCGTCGCGCTCGGTGAACAGGTGGTGGGCGAGGCAGTAGCTCTCGCCGGTCGCTCGATCCCCGTCGAGCGCGAGCATGCTCTGGCCGTTGAAGTGCGTCGTCGCCGCGTACCTGTTCAGGTCGGCGAAAACCGGCGTCAGTGCCTCGCGGCCGTTGAGTTCCTGCGATGGCTCGGTGCCCTCCCCGTCCATGTAGACGACGAAGTGGGTGTCCTCGGTAAAGAGCGCCTTCTGCCCGTCGGCGTCGCGGCGATCGGCGCAGCGTGCGTACGCATCAACCAGCGTCCGGATTGCCAAGCGGTCCGCAAGCTCTGCCGACACTTACTGGACCCCCAACTCATCGACCGCCGATGCGAAGTCGGCGGTCGGCACGTCGATCTTCGCTCCCGTCGGCTGGACGATGCACGGTGACGCGTTGTAGCTCACGATGGACGTCGGGGATGAGCTTGCCCATGCGGAGGACAACCTCACCGAGTTGCTCGGCCTGATAGCTCTCCTGACCGACGACGTCGTTGAACACGCCGCCGTCGGTGAAGCTGCCCACGAACCCGGCGACGTCCAGCACGTTGCCTTCTGCGGTGTGGTAGGCGTGCCGAACGATTGCTTCGTTGTCGTAAGTCATCTCACTTCTCCTCCATTCCGGTAGCTCCCGCTCCGGAGCTCGTCAACGAGTCTCGGGTGGGAGGGATGCCAATCGAATCGGGCTCGAGCCATAGCTGCGTCGGCGCCCTGGTCGAGCAGGAGTACCTCGGCGAGGTAGTCGCCCAGGCGGGCCCGAGCCTCGTCGTCGGAACCTGGTACCGCGCCCGGTGCGCCGGCCGCGACGGCGGCCGCCTCGGTCAGCTCGGCGACGGTCGGATTCGCTCCATCGCCGACGATGTAGAGGCCGTGCGCCGAGTCGTCCTCCAGGACCCGCCGGAAGAAGTCCGCCAGGTCCGCGACGTGGACCGTCGACCAGTGCTGTTGCCCCGTGCCGAGCATGATCAGGTTGCCGGCGTCGTCTCGGGGCGAACCGAGAAGGAGCCCGGGGATGCCTCCGCCGCCGTCGCCGTACGCGACGCCGGACACGATCACGACTCCGCGCATGCCCGTCGCGTCGAGAACTCGTAGCTCGATCGGTTCCCTCCAGGAGACGAGCGCAGGAGCGTTCAGGGGGGACTGTTCGGTGATGGCGGGGTTGGGGCCGTAGATCCACTGGCCGCTGATGTGGAGGTAGTGCTTGCCGGAGCCGGTGAAAGCCTCGAGCGCCGTATCGACGACCGCGGAGTCCAGGCTCGCGCTCGTCGCGTCGCCGGGGCTGGCGGTGTGGATGGCTCCGTCTGCATCGCTTAGCAGGCTCAGGACCGTCGGCCGGTCGTAGAGGTCGACGACCGCCGGGGTGGCGCCGCGGGCGGCGACGATGTCGGCCTGGGCGTCGTCGCGAACGAGCGCGGTGACCTCATGGCCGTGCTCCTGAACTTCCGTCAGGACGTGTGAGCCGATGAATCCCGTTGCGCCGGTGAGTGCCACTCTCATGTGCCGGTTCCTCCTGCGAAGTATTAGCTCAAGCGCTTGCTTGAAATTAGCGCGAGTACGGCATCTTGTCAAGCACCCGCTTGAATTGGTCGCGCGGCAGAGCCGCGAGTCAGCTCATGCCGTGGAAGGCTCCGGCGAATACCGGAACGAGCAGTCTCTCGAGCTGCTTCTCGGACTTGTTCCTGAGCTCCGTCCCGACCGGTGCGAGGACCAGCCAGTTCAACATGCCGGCGACCGCGCGCGTGCGGAAGTCCAGCTCCTTGTCCTTGAGACCGGGAACGTTTGCCTTCAGCACCCGACGGCAGTCGGCACGAATCCGATTGAACCTGGGGCCAAGCCGCTCCCATTCCCGCGGGGGATCGATGCCGCTGCGCGCGACGATGCGCATCACGGCGAGATCGCGCCCTCCCGAGCTCAGCGCGTGCATCATCGGTCGGGCGAACGCCACCGCCAACTCCTCGAGCGTGGCCTCGGAGCCGAGCGCGCTCACGGCCTCCTGTTGAGCGTCGAGGTAGCGCTCCAGCGCATCCTCGATCGCGGCGTCACATAGCGATCCCAGCGAGCCGAAGTGGTAGCTCACCGCAGCGACGTTGGCGTCCGCGGCAGCCGTCAGCTCCCGCAGAGTCACGCCCCCCTCGCCACGCTCCGCGATCAAATCCAACGCCGCATCCATAAGCCGCGCCCGCGTCCGCAAACCCGCCTCGCGACGCTGATCCGCCCTTGCCGATTCCATCGCGACCTATTCAATCAGACGCTTGAACAAATCTCAATGCCCAGTGCGGACAGCAAACGCGCCTGGTATGCGCTCGCGATCGCAGCGGCGAGCCCGATGACACGCGCACGCGCACGCGCGACCGCCGCCCGGGCGAGGCTCGATTAAAGCAGCTGCTCGCAGTGAACTGGGCTCTCCGATTTCCTCCACAGCGTCACTGCTGCGGCTGCGGTCAAGTGGGAATCCACCCTTGAGATTCGGCTTCGATCGCACTGTCACCGGCATGGTCAGCGCCGCGATCGGGAAGCAGTCATCGTCGCCCGCGAAAGGGGCGTCGAGCTGGTGGAGACGGCCGTGCGGCTTGCCCACGTGGTCAAAGCGAGTCGCGAGGACCTCGACTGGCTGTACGCCGGCCTCGCCGTGGACGATGTCGCAGCGCGATGGAGGGGGCTTGGCGCCAGGCTGGTCGTGGTAACCAATGGCGCGGACGGCGCGGCGGCCTACCGGCGCAGCGGCGAGCCCGTGCGCCGGCCAGGACGGCCGGTGACCGTGGTCGACATGATCGGCGCAGGCGACGCGTTCACCTCCGGGTTGCTGACCGGCTTCGTGCAGCGCCGCCTTCAACCTCGCGGCACGACTCCCTGCTTGTGGTCCAGGCGGTCGCGGGTTCGAGTCCCGTCGCCCACCCTCAGGGCTGCAAACCTTCGCATTGCGGCGTCATCGGGCGGCTCGCGTGCGGAGCACGCGTCGCCCCCCTCTTCCTTGCACTGCTCGGTTTTCGCACCTGAGGGTGAGCGACCGACGTCGCTCACCCTCCTCGCCAGGCGCCGCCTGTCAGAGCTCGTTGAACGGCTGCGCGTAGCGGAAGGTGCCGCGTAGATCGGGTTGATTGTTCCTGAGCACGCGAGCCTGAAAGTGCGAGACCCACTCCTCCACGGGTGGCCTGATGCCGATCTGGTGGGCCGGGCGAAAGCCGAACCTGGGGTAGTAGCCGGTGTGGCCGAGCAACGCGACCAGCGGTTCGTCGAGGGCGTCAGCGGCTCCGAGCACTGCGTGCATGAGAGCTGAGCCCGTCCCTCGCCGTTGCGCGGTTGGGGCCACCGCCAGTGGCCCGAGTCCCAACGCCGGCCGGCCGTCGACCCAGCCACGCGTGCAGACGACGTAGCCCACAACCTCGCCCTCGTCCGATTCCGCGACCATCGAGAGCTGCGGTATCCACTCAGAGCTCGCGCGGAGCGCATCGACTAGCCCGACCTCGACCGGCATGTCCTTGGGCGCCTCCGGATTCTTGAAGGCCCCGGCGATGACCGCTCGGACGGCGGTGTGGTCGGCGGGACGCTCGCGACGGATCAGCATCGCTACATCTTCCCGCTATCTATCGGTCCGGAGGCGTCTCGTCCGGGCCGCGAGAACTGCCTGTCGTCGCGCTCACGCCGGTGTCCGTTCGCGGGCGATACGCATCTCCGGTCAACCCCAGCGGCGCTGCCACGACCATGCCCTTGCCGATGACCTGGACGGCAGGAAGACCGCGGGGTTGGACAAGGCGCACGAGACCAAGCAGGAGGCGACCGAGATGATGCAGCCGAGGATGATGAGGCCGTCCCAGGTTGTCGCGGTTGCGGACCGCATGGACGCCGATCGCCGCGCCGTGCAGCGCATGCAGCTTGTGCGCGCCCCAGCAGTGTGGGCCGGCCCGCAGTGCTACGGCCTGAGGAGCACCTTTACGGCGCCGTCTTGCTTCTTCTGGAAGGCCTCGTAGGCGCGGGGCGCGTCGGCGAGCGGGAGTCGATGGGTGGCGAACTCGTCGACGCCCAGCGGATCCTCGTCTTCGAGCAGGGGCAGTATGTCGTCGGTCCAGCGCCTCACGTTCGCTTGGCCCATGCGCAGCTGGATCTGCTTGTCGAACAGGGTCATCAGCGGCATCGGATCGGCCATCCCCCCATAGACGCCGCTGAGTGAAATCGTGCCGCCGCGACGCACGAGGTCGATTGCCATGTGGAGGGCGCTGAGCGGGTCGACGCCCGCCGTTTGCATCAGCCGGGCCGCCAGTGGATCAGGCAACAGCCCGGTCATCTGCTGGGCGAGCTTTCCCACCCTCGAGCCGTGCGCCTCCATGCCGACCGCGTCGATCACGGAGTCCGGCCCGCGGCCGTCGGTGACCTCGCGAATCGCCTCGGGCAAGCCGCCGTTGTGACTCGTGAGGTCGAATACCTCTACCCCTCGGTCGCGGGCGCGCTGGAGGCGCTCCGGGACGAGGTCGACGCCGATCACCTTCTTCGCGCCGCGGTGCAGGGCGACCCGGCACGACATGTCGCCGATCGGGCCGAGACCGAGCACCGCGACGCTGCCTCCGTCCGGTATTGCGGCGTATCCGACCGCCTGCCAGGCCGTGGGCAGCACGTCCGATAGGTAGACGAAGCGGTCGTCGGGTGGTCCGTCCGGCACCTTGATCGGCCCGTATTGCGCCTGAGGCACCCGCAGGAATTCGGCCTGTCCGCCCGGCACCTGGCCGTACAGCTTCGTGTAGCCGAACAGCGCCGCGCCGGTTCCCTGCTCCCGCACCTGCGTGGTCTCGCACTGCGACTGAAGGCCCTGATCGCACATGAAGCAGTGGCCACACGAGATGTTGAAGGGGACCACCACACGGTCGCCGGGCTTGATGTTGGTGACCTCCGTGCCAACCTCCTCCACCACGCCCATCGGTTCGTGCCCTAGTACGTCGCCCTCTTCGATGAACGGCCCCATGACCTCGTAGAGGTGAAGGTCGGAGCCGCAGATGCCGCTCGAGGTGACCCGGACGATGGCGTCCGTCGGCGCCTCGATCGAGGGGTCCGGGACCGTGTCCACTCGGACGTCCCGCTTGCCATGGAAGGTGACAGCTTTCACGCTCGCTCTCTACCCGACGCACAGCCGGTTACCCACCGGCTCAGCGCGACCCGACGCCCGTGAGGAGCTCCCGGATGCGCAGCGCCCCGCCGGTTCCCCGCGCGAGCGGCGGCGTGTCGATGCCGGCGCGGTCGCGGATCCCCTCGAGCAGCTCGCGGAGCGCCTCCACCGACGTGTGGCGCGGTCGCCAGCCGAGCTCCTCGCGCGCGCGTGCGCAGTCCATGATCGGCACGTTCAGCGCCATGTCGACCCAGCCCGGCTCGCTCGGCTGCAGCCGCAGGCGCCAGGACACGCCGGCCGCCCCGCGCAGGACCTTGCCCGGCACCCGCACGCGGCGCGCGCCCAGCATGCTCGCCAGCTCGTGCGGGTCGAGGATCGGCTCGGCCGCGACGTTGAACGCGCCCCTCACGTCGCGCGTCACCGCGAGCCGGAATGCCTCGCCGACATCGAGCGAGTGGACGGCCTGGAAGACGAGCCGCGGATCGTCAGGGATGGCCGGGATGAGCCCCGGTCGCACGAGCGGGCTCGGCAGCAAGGGGCCGACGAACAGGCGGCGGATCTCGGAAGCGGCGTCGCGCTTGAAGACGAGGCCCGGCCGCAGCCGCACAGCGCGGAGCGAGGGCGCTTCTTCCTCGACGCGGTCGAGGATCCGCTCGACTGCGGCCTTGTGGCGAGAGTACGTCGCGCTCTCGATACCCGTGGTCGGCCAGCTCTCGTCCACCGCGCGGTCCTTCGGCCCGGGCGCGTACGCCCCCACCGACGACGCGTAGACGAGCGCGGGCACGCCGGCGCTGACCGTGGCCTCGAAGACCCTGCGGCTGCCCTCGACGTTGACGGCGTGGAGGGCCTCGAGGTCGCGGCCGGGCTGGATCAGCCACGCCAGGTGGACCACGGCGTCGGCGCCGGCGAAGCGGTCGGCGAGATCGGCCGAGGTGGCCACGTCGACCTGCCCCCACTGCGTCTTCGGAAAGCGCATCGCCGGCGAGCGCCGGGCCAGGCCGAGCACCGAGTCCACCTCGGGATCGTCCGCGAGCGCGCGCAGCAGGCTCGTCCCGACGTTGCCCGTGGCGCCGACTACGACGACATGCATGTGGGTGCGTTACCCCAGGCGCGTGTCCGTAACCGGTTCGTCGGGGGGCGAAGCGCACGAACCCCGTGCTCGCGCTCGGCCAGGACCTTTGGCCCGATTCGCGGTGTCTGGCACGGGTAGTCGGGGCTGGACTTGCAGCGACCGGTGTCGGAACCAGGGGCTCGTACTTGAGGCAATGGCTCAGACCCGCTGGCAGCCGCCGGAAAGCCAGTTCGCACGTGTCTGTGACGACGCTTGAGCCGTCGAATGCTTCTCAGGTGGCGAGCGGTTGGGGCCAGAATTGGGGCCAAGAATCCGGCGGTTCGGGCAATAGCGGGCTTTGTCGTCTGACGCGTACTGCAAGTGCAGTAGGCCCAGTTGGGGCCAGAATTGGGCCCAAAGAGTCCACATCCACACGCAGCCGTGGCCCGGGTGCCCGCTACTGACTGGAGGAAAAGCCCGGTTAGTTCCTAGCCGTCGGGTACCATCGTGGGCGATGGCAGCCCGGGTTCAAGACCAGACGACTGGAAAGGCTGCGACCCGGCAGAAGACGCGTTCGCGGCGCTCGCCTGCGGAACGTCCCTCAGTGGCCAGGGAGCGGCGCGAGGCGGAGCGGACCGTCACGATGTTCGACCGCCTGATGTCCACGGCCGACCACAACTCCCGGAAACACCGCAACTCGCGAACCGCGGCTGAGCTCGAAGAGCTCGCTTGGGAGCACGTCCGCGAAGCTGACCCGGTCCGGATCAGCCACGCGCAGAAGCTTCTCGGCGTGTCGAACCAGACTGTGCGCTCATGGATCGACGAGGGCATCCTGGATGGCTTTGGGGGGTCGCCGCAGCGGGTCGGACTCGAGAGTGTGGTGAGGGCCAGGCGGATTGCGGACGAGTTGCGAGAGCAGGGGCGGGATCGAGACCTGATGAGCGCGGTCCTCAGCCGGTTGGAAGCGCTCGCGCTCGAGAAGGACAAGGAGTTCCGCAAGTCGGTAGGGCAGATGCGGCGGCGGGAACGCCGGCCGCGCCCGTACTGAGCATGCCCAACTTCGAGGTCTGGCCGACCCTGGTCGCCGACCGTCAGCTTCGCGACCTCCGCGGCGAGACCCGGAAGAACGCTAAGAAGGCAATGGATCGGCTGGAGCGCCGTGGCTGCGAAGCTGCCGACTACCACTTGGAGGGTGACGAGGTCGAACGCCTTTGCGTTGTCAACCTTGGCCGGGACTGGCGGATGATCGTGGCGTTTCCCGAAACCGACGAGGTCGCCGTCATCCTTGTCGGTCGTCATATCGAAAGGCGGCCGCAGGTCGATGTCTACCGCCGCCTGTACCTGAGCCTCGGCATCGAGGTCCCGACGATGACGCAACGGCCCCCGGCAGCTCGACGCGCGATGCCGGCACACGCCGAAACCGAACCGCCGCTGCGCTGATCTCGTCGGGCTGCAGCTCGTCGCCGGCGAGGCGGAGGGGCAGTTGGGGTTCTCGTCGAGCGAGCTCATTCAGTCAGGCTCGCATGTACGGGCAGCTTCCACAGGCGCAACGCATCGCGCCGATTAGTTCGGCACGACTTGGAGGTCCGATCGGACATGAACGAAACCGTGAAAGGCCCCGCGTCGTACTTCCCGTCGATCGAGAAGAAGTACGGCAAGCCGATCGAGCACTGGAAGACCCTCATCCGCGAGTCGCCGCTCGAGAAGCACATGGAGCTCGTCGGCTGGCTGAAGTCCGAGCACAGCCTCGGCCATGGGCACGCGAACGCGCTAGTGGCACACACGCTCAAGGAGAGCCGCTAGTTGGGGGTCGTGTCGAAGCCGATAACGCGAACGTCGTGAACGGAGCTCGCGGCAGCCCCTCCAACCTTTCGCGCGGATAGGCCCCGTGGTGGCCCGGTCCGCCCGCCGTCAGCGCACCGATCAGTTGACGGGCCTCGCGAACCGGTGCGCCGGCACCCAGTTCGATCCCGTCCCGGTACCCGGCCAACACGGGACTTGCGATGAGTTCGACGTGGTGCGCTGGTCGTAGAGAACACGCCCCTGCAGGGGGCGGCCTACGCTGAGGTGACGACCCGTCAAGGAGGCGAACGATGTCCGACCAAAGAATTGGAACGCGCGAGGAATGGCAGGCGGCTCGCGATGAGCTTGCGAAGCGCGAGGCCGAGCATGCCGACCTTGGCCAGAAGGTGACCGAGCAGCGCCGTCAGCTTCCCTGGGTTCCGGTGGAGAAGGAGTACGAGTTCGACACCAAGGATGGGAGGAAGACGCTCGCCGAGCTCTTCGACGGCCGCTCGCAGCTTCTCGCCTACAACATCATGTTCGGGCCCGACTACGAGCTCGGCGCCTGCCCCGGGTGTTCGAACCTGGGGGATGAGCTCGACGCCACGCGCGTCCATTTGAATCACCGCGACGTGACGCTGATCTGCTTCTCCCGCGCGCCGATCGATCGGCTCCTCGCCTACAAGGAGCGGATGGGTTGGCAGTTCCCCTACGTCTCGACGTACGCGACGGAGTTTCCCTTCGACTTCGGGCTCGCCCTCACACCCGAGCAGGCCGAACAGATCCCGGAGGTCAAGGAGATGGTCGACAGCCCTCCCGAGTGGCTCGAGGACTGGGGGCGGCAGGTCGGCGCCAAGCTGGACGACGGCCTGCGCGAGAACCCGAGCTTCATAGCCTTCGCGCGCGACAACGGACGCGTGTACCACACCTACACGGTGTCGGCGCCCGATCCCTTCGTCGCCCCGTACAACTCGTTCCTGCTCGCGCGAACGCCGAAGCCGCCGCCCGAAGAGCCCCGCGCCTGGCGCAAGGACGAGTACCCGGACTGATCGCCGCAGCGGCGCTGACCGCCGGCTCATCGGGCGTTCATCTGGCGCCGCGACGGTGAGGGCGTCCCTCAACGCCCTCCAAAGGAGCGAGCAATGACTCGCACGCGCAACATCCTCAGGTGCTCGGCCCTCGTCGTGCCCGTGGTCGCGGTGACGATCGCGGGCTGTGGCGGCAGCGACGACAACAGCAGCAACGACAACAGCTACGTCCCACCAGCGGCGAGCGCCAGCGCGTCCACCCAGCGCGGTGGCGGCGCCACCGTGGACGTGCAGAGCACCGGCGAGCTCGGCAAGATCCTGGTCGACTCGAAGGGCCGCACGCTCTATCTGTTCGAGAAGGACACGGGCACGAAGAGCACGTGCGCCGGCGCCTGCGCGGCGGCCTGGCCTCCCTTCACGACGAGCGGCAAGCCCAAGGCGGGCGCCGGGGCGAATGCCTCGATGCTCGGAACCACAATGCGCTCGGACGGGACCCGCGAGGTCACCTACAACGGCCACCCGCTCTACTACTACGCCGGCGACCAGGCGGCGGGCGACACGAACGGGCAGGGTCTCGATCAGTTCGGAGCCGAGTGGTACGTCGTCTCTCCCGCCGGCCACGACGTCGAGGACGGCAGCTAGCCCAGGGCGTCAGAACGTGACGCACTTCAGGTAGCGGACTCCACCGACCGCACGTCGACGAGGCCCTCCAGCCAGGACTCGAGCGACCGTTCGATGCGGCCGGGCGCCTCGACGGACACGTCGAAGGAGCCGGGCCCGTGGCGGTCGCCGCACCGGAAGTTCACGCTCACGATCCGGCAGCCCCTGCGGCGCAGGAGAATCAGGACCCGCACGACGACGTCCGAGTCGGCCTCGGTCGTCAGCGAGAGGCGGCGCGGTTTCGTTGTGGTCGGCATCGTGGAACCTCCTTGTCCCACCGATCCGAACGCCACCGCGCCGGTCCCGGGGGACCAGTGGGGGCCTGAGCGCCGGTCGGCTCAGGCCAGGGTGGCGATAATCGACGTCGCGCGGGTGATGGAGAACGTGCGCGACATCGTGCCGTGAAGGTACACACGCGTGGTCGCCTTGTCGAATCGGCGGCGGTTACCGAGGGCCGCGGCCTCGCCGAGGCCGAGGCCCCAAACCGCCCTCGTGCCGTTACACCGGCGAAGTGTGCGGGCGGGCCGCAACGAGCGGATGTAACAAAGCGCCGCCTGCCGGGACTGCCGTGGCCCGATCCACCGGACTGAAAGGAGAAAGGATGCTCTGCGCACACACGGTCCGCCGGCTGAAGCCCGGCAGCCTCGAGGAGTTCCGCAAGGGGTTTGCGTTTGAGGGCGGCGACCCTCCGCCCGGATGGGTTCGCTTCCACATGCTGCGCGGTCTCGCCGACGAGAACGAGGTGGTCACCTTCGGGTTCTTCGACGGCACGCTCGAGGAGCTCGAGCGCAGCCAGGACCAGGAGGGTTACCAGAGCCGCCGCGACCAGATCGATTCGCTAGTGGAGGCGGTGCTGGCGAACGGCGTATACGAGGTCGTCGACAGCCGCGTGGCGGAGGCGGCATCCAGCTCGTCGGGCGGTTAGGCTCGCGGCCAGTAGTGGAGGACGAGAGCGCTCTTCTCGAACGCCTGCGTTCCGGAGACGAGTCCGCCTTCGAGGCACTCGTGGCACTCCACGACGGCGCCCTGCACCGGGTGGCGCGCACCTTCGTGCGCACCGCCGCGGCGGCCGATGACGTGGTCCAGGAAACCTGGCTCGGTGTCGTTCGCGGCCTGCAGGCGTTCGAGGGGCGCTCGTCCCTGCGCACCTGGATCTTCAAGATCCTGGTCAACACCGCGCGCACGCGGGCGACGCGCGACGCGCGCAGCCTGCCGTTCTCGGCGCTCGAGAGCGACACCCGGCCGGCCGTCGAGCCGGCTGCGTTCGGCGCAGATGGGCGGTGGTCGAGCGTCCCCGCCCGTCTGGATGCCGATCCCGAGTCCGGCCTCCTCAGCCGCGAGCTGCGCGAGCACCTGCTCGACGCCGTCGAGCGCCTCTCGCCGGATCAGCAAGCGGTGATAACCCTGCGCGACCTGGTCGGACTGCCCGCCTCCGAGGTCTGCGACCTGCTCGACGTGAGCGATGCCAACCAGCGCGTGCTGCTGCACCGCGCACGCGCCCGCGTGCGCACCGCGCTCCTGCCACTTGTGGAGGTGACCGAGTGAGGCGCTTCCGGATCTTGCGACGCAGGCACGATCACGACCCGCTCGTGTGCCGGGAGTTCGTCGAGCTGGTGACCGACTACCTCGAGGGCGCCCTGCCGCAGGAGGAGCGGGTCCGCTTCGAGGCGCACCTCGCCGAGTGCGACGGCTGCACCGGCTACCTCGAGGACATGCGCCGGCTGATCGGGTCGCTGCAGCAGGCGCCCGAGCCGCCGCCGGACCCGGCGACGCGTAAGGCCCTGCTGCGGGCCTTCCGCGAGCTGCGCGACGCGTAACGCCTCCGGCCGGCCTTCCGGAGCTGGCGCGAGTGCTGATGTTGTAACGGCGGCGGGGGTCGCGGGACCGTAAGCGCCATGCAAACGCGTTCCCCGGCACCGCTCGCCGCGAGGCTCCTGTCGGTTCCCGTCGTGGCAGTGGCTCTGCTGATCGGCATCTGGGTCACAGGCGGCCTGCTCACCAACGAGTTCGCGCTGGCGATGGCGCTGACGGCTGCATGGATGGGCGCGGCAGGCCTGGCCTGCGGGCTGGTTGCGTGGCGCCGGCCGGAGCTTCGCGTGCCGGTGTCGGGACGTACCTCGTGGTGGCTGCCGCGGCCGGCGTGTACCTGGGCCGATCGCAGTTCGTGGACGACGTCGTCAACGAGCGGGTCGTGACCGCGCCTCCTCCCGCCCCGGCGGATGCCGACCCCGCCGATGGCGCCCCCGCAGCGCCCCGAAACGTGCTCGTGGCACGTGGCATGTTCGAGCCGGTGGCGCATCCCGCTCGCGGCACGGTGCGTGTGATCCGCACCCCCCGCGGGCGCGTTCTCACGCTGACCGGCTTCGAGGTCGACAACGGGCCCGACCTGCGCGTCTACGTCGTCGCCGGTCCCGCGCGATCCGAGGAGGAGGTCGACGAGTTCACCGACCTAGGTGCGCTGAAGGGCAACAAGGGCAACCAGCAATACGAGCTCCCGCGCAGGCTCGAGCTCGATTCGCCACACACCGTGGTCATCTGGTGCCGCGCCTTCTCGGTGAACTTCGCCCGCGCGCCGTTGTCGTGAACCCAGGCGAGCGCCGGATCGGCCGTGCACGCCCCCTCTTGGCCCCAAGCCTGTGATGTGGAGCCGAAACCAACGGGAATCGACCCGCGTATCCAACGGGCTACTACGGGTCCGCGGGTTCCGTTTCCGCTGCGTCTGCGTCGTTCTCGGGTGCGGAGAGACTCAGCCCCGTCGGTGCCGGGTCGTCGCTCGGGTCGTCCTCGGGTTCAGACGCCGCCGGCGGCGGAATGGCGTCTCCTTCCGGGTCGATCTCGGGCGCCTCCTCCTGGTCGTCATTGTCGGGCTCGGCGGCGACCGATGGCGGCACAACAGGTCCGTTCTGTGCGCCGGGCGGTGCGTCTTGTCCGCCGGCCGGTGAGCCGCTCGTCGGGTTGCCGTGACCGCCACGGTCACGGTCCGGGGCGGCGGGCGTCTCCCCGCGTCGGGTCTTCCCAGGTCCCGACCCTCCCCGGTCACCGGGTCCCACGCCGTCCCCCCCTCTGCCGGGCGCGTGCGCCTGCTTGTTGTCATGCTGCCTCGCCGCACGTCTGCTGCGGCGGTCAGCAGCATCAGAGCCGCCCTGGGGAAGTAGCTCGGCGCTGCCACCTTGGCGAATGAGGGGCTGTGAGTCGGCTCCCGGAGGCGTGCCGATCGCGATCCCTGGGACTCCATGTCCGTCGGTCGGGCCCGGCGGCATCTGGCTGGCGAAGGACAGAACCGCCACGCATAGGCCGGCAGTCGCGAGCAGTCCCAGCGCGCCGACGCGACCGACCGGTTGGGCCGGGCGATGCGCCGTTTCGAGCCGTTCTCGGCCGCGCTCTCGGTGGGACCGCGTCGTCAAGCCCATCGGCTCATCGGCGGATGGCGAGCGCAAAGGGCCGGTCGCCTACGCGGCAGTCGATGTGATGGATGCGCGCCTGCGCCATTTTCGAGCCAATCCCTCGACAGTTGGGGGCGTCCACGGGTGCCGACGACCTCGAGTGCATCCTGCCGGGGAGCTCATCGCGTCTCCCTCGTTCGAGCCAGGGCCGACCTATCTACGCCCAGTTGAGCCCCCGACGGTGAGGCGAGCCTGAGAGGAAGGTGAGAGTTGTCCGCCGTACTGCACCGATCCGTGCCTTGGCCCCGCTACCTCCGCAACTCCTCGATCGCTCGCTCGATCTCGGGATCGCGTCCGGCGCGGAGGTCGCTTCGTTTGAACACAAGCCCCGTGTCGATCGTCGGTGGCACGCCCGTGACGTCGTAGCTTCGTCCGTCCGTGACGTAGACCTCATTCGGCACACCGAAGAGCCAGCCGTTGGGAAGCACGCGGATCAGGACGTCGGAGAAGACGCCCTGGGTCGGCTCACCGATCCGCTGGACGGGCGGGCGGCGACCAATGAGCGCCTGGGTAAAGGTCTCGGCGGCGCTGACGCTGTAGCGGCTTGTCAGCACGGCGACCGGTCCGGTGTACCTGACACCGGGCCGGGGCTCGATCGGCACGCGCTGTTTCGGAGTGAAGCCGCGAGCGCGATCGGGGTCGCGAGCGCGCTTCGAGTAGGCGACGTAAGGGCGGTCGGTGAGGCGCGAGACGATCCGGTTGGCCAGCACGTCGGAGCCGCCGTCGTTGACCCGCACGTCGATGACGAGCCCGGCTAGCGGGCGTTCGAGGGAGTAGTCGAGCGCGCGATCGACCTCGGCCAGCTCGTCGGCAAGTCGTGGGCCGGCGGCGTAGCCGGAGAAGCTCGAGACGCGCAGATAGCCGAGCTCGCCGGGCAGCATCGCGAAGCTGATCTGTCCGTTCGCGAAGCGTCGCGGCTGACTGACCAGGTATGAGGCGACGATTTGACGGACACGTCTGAAGTCGCGGCCGTCGAGAGGCTGTGGATCCGGACGCTTCCCCTCGAAGTACAGGTGGCCGCCCTCGCTCTCGAGCCAGGTGTGCGCGTCATCGAGCGGAGCCATCAGCCGGCGGAGGATGGTGAACAGCTGCCTGTGAGTTGTCGCCCGCGTGATCCGCGAGCGCGCACGGCGAGTCGCCTCCGACCAGTCGACGTTGTGCAGGTCGAAGAACGGATAGTTCTCGCGAAACGTCTGGGTGAAGACGTCAAGGACGTTTCGGTGCGAGCGGCTTGGACGGCGCCGGCAAGCGGCCGGCAACCCTGCGCTGCGCCTGAATCGGATCTCCGACACCGCGCCCTCGACAGTGAGACCGATCCGCCGTGTCCCGTTCGCGCGACGGAGGAACATGCGCCCGGAGTCGACGTCGAGGACCGGCAGCGAGCGGCTGCGGTCGATGAGGTAGAGCGATTCCCGCCGGGCGTCGCCGCGACGCTGCGCGACGGCCACCTTCCTGCAGCTGTCGCGAGTGCGCTGGAAGACCTCCATCGACCGTCCCGAGAGGCGGACGGCCAGGCCGTAGCCCTCCGAGCGAAACACCTGCGGCGCGGGCCCGCCGGCGGATGACCTATCGGTGGACGCCAGCGCCGCGGGGCACGACGCCACCAGCGCCGCGACCGCCAACAAGGCCCCGCCTGACCGGCGGCTCAACGTGCCTTGCGTGTGGTGAACTCAGGTAGCGCGATTGACTGCAAGGTACAGCGTGAGCCCGGTCAGCGCCGCGATCGGGCAGCAGACAACGGAGTGGTGCGACTCCCTTGTTGTGGTCCAGGCGGTCGCGGGTTCGAGTCCCGTCGCTCACCTGACCGAGGCCCGACGAGCTGCCGACGAATCCGCGTGGACTCGACGGTCTATCCAGGTATGACCGCCTCGTCGGCGACTCATACGATGCCCCCAATGGTCGCCCTTCGCGCGCTCGTCGCCGCGCTGGCGCTGACGCTCGCCGCCTGCTCGGACGACGAAAGCCCTGCGCCGCCGGCCCCAACCGCCGTCAAGGGCTCGCTTTATCTCGAGCGAAGCGAGGGAGGGGGGCCGCCGGATGCCCCCACGCAGGCCGGGCACGGCGCGGATAGCTTCGTCGTCAGAACACACGGACCGAGGGCTACCATCACCGGAACGGTGCGACCCGCCGCGGCGAGGATTCGCCTGATGGACACGTCCGGGCGCCGCACCGCGCGCGTCAACGTCGCGCCAGACGGTGGCTTTAGGGCTTTCCTCCCCGATCTGCCACGTGGGAAGGTTGTCATCTTCGACCTCACAGCGACCCTGCCCGGCGCGCGACCGTGGAAGGCACAGATCCTTGGGGCCCGATCCAGCGTCCGGGGCGTTTTCACGGCTCCCGACCTGGTCGTCCCTGAGCAGGACTCCACGCCACCCACCGCCGTGCTGATCCTGCGGGCCGATGCACGCTCTGTGACCTCACTCTCCCCGGTCCGCCCAGACAAGGAGCCGCCGGTCCGTCTGCGGTCGCCTGCAATCGCCCTCACGGCTGTCATAAACGACGACGACGGCGGCACCGGCCGGATCCGAGCATCGCTCACGTACACCCGCGAGTGTCGCGACCCCGACACGGGCAGACGCACCACTCAGCGCGAAACCCGCTACTTCCCGCCGTCAGAGATCGCCCGGGTCAAGCTTCCGCCTGGTGGTCGTGCCCCGGTCGAGCGCATACGGCGAGCTGCCGTTCGACTGCCAACCCAGACCGATTGCGTCATACGCGGAAAGGCGTGGGCCGACGGGACGAACGCATCTGGGCTCGAGAGCTTCAGCGACCAGGTGCCTTTCGCATTCCGTACCGGCCGGTCTCCGTAGCATCGTCGCGGGGGGTCGGTCTAGGCTCCGCCCCCCTCTCGCTCCTGGTTGGTGGAGGCCACCCTGGACGCGAACCGGGGAGCGGCGGATACTGCGGGCGATGTCGCAGGAAAATGTTGATCTAGTCCTCCGCGCGTGCGCCGCCTGGCAGCGATTCGAGCCGAAAGAGATCGCGTCCTTTTATGCGGCGGACGTGGAGATCGTCTCCATATGGGCCGAGGTTTTCGGACGAACCTTTCACGGTCGTGACGGCCTGCTCAAATGGATACGGGACTTCTCCGCCGCCTTCGAGCGTCCGGACTTGGAGTACGAGCACGTGGCGGATGCCGGCGACCAAGTGGTCGTTCTGGAACACGTCCGAACTCGCGGACGGACAAGCGAAGCCGAGGTCTCGCTGAGGCTTGCCCATGTCTACACCGTCCGTGACGGGCTCATTGCGCGACAGGTTCTCCACGAGGACCTGGCCGAGGCCCTCGAAGCAGTGGCGCTGCGGGATTAGGCCGACGGATGTCCTGGTGGGAGTCGAGACGCTGTTCGAGCCCGGGTACCTGATCGAAGTCGAGGCGATCGCAGTCGTCGATTGAGGCCGCCGAGGCGCTACGGGATACTGCGTGGGCGAAGTCGCAGGAGAAGTCAGAGATCGCCCCCGTGCTCTATTCCGCGACAGCAAGATCATCCGAATCGAGACGTTCGACGAACGACTCGCTGCCCTTTAGCGGATCGGACGAGGGGTGACCGAGGGGCCGAGGGAGCCGGGCAGCGTGCCGGGACCGAAGGTCTTCATCACCTACCGGCGCGAAGAGACCGCCGCCCACGCGGGGCGGCTCTATGACGCGATGGTGGCGCGGTTTGGGGAGAGCAACGTGTTCATGGACGTGGACATGGCGCCGGGTGTCGACTTCGTCGAGCGGATCACCGACGCGGTGGCCGCCTGCCACGTGCTGATTGTCGTCATGGGGCCGAGGTGGGCGACGGTTGAGGACGAGCAAGGGAGACCGCGGCTCGCCGATCCCGAGGACTTCGTCCGGCTCGAGGTCGAGACCGCCTTGCGGCGCCCCGAAGTGACGCCGATTCCGGTGCTTGTCGCCGGGGCGCGAATGCCGAGACGAGGGGACCTGCCGCCTGAGGTGCAGGCGATCACGCGGCGCAACGCACTGGAGCTGGGCGATCAGCGCTGGCGCGATGACGTCGGTCGGCTGATCAGCACCCTCGATGAACTGCTGGCGGCAAGCTCCCTCGCACCCAGCCCATCCCGTTCCGAGCCCAGCGTCGCCACCGGGAAGGCCGCTGACACGAAACCGGCAGCGCCGCCCCCAAAGGACGGCGGGCGGTTCTGGCCGTGGGCGCTGATCGGCGCGGTGACGGTCGGCGCAATCGTGATTGCCGTCGTTCTCGCGGTTCGCGGGGACGATTCGCCTACCCGGGCGGCGCACTTCACCAGGGCGGATCTGCCCGAGCTGGTACTCCCCGCGACGGAGGCACCCGGAAACCTCCTCTTCAGCAGGGCCGAGTCCGGTCCGTATGTGAAGGATCTGCAAGGTATCGACAGCGAATACATGCGGATCCTGTCCAACGGGGACGCCCACGGCTACCGCAACGCGTTCGCGGAGAGGACCGAGAGCGCCAAGCCTTATGACTACTCCGAGTCGACCGCCGCGGTTTTCCCCGATGAGAACGCTGCCCAAAGCGCTCTCGACCGCCTGACGGCGGACTACGAGGGCAGCGAGGACGTACCGGCCCGCGACCTTGGCGACGACGGCTTCGCCGCTCGAATTGACGAAGGATCGGGACCGGAATACATCTACTTCTGGCGGACCGGCAACCTTCTGCAGTCGTTCTACCTCGTTTGGAACGAACCGCCTTCGAGCGAGGACACCGCTCGCGGCTTCGTCGACCGGATGGATGCGCTAGCCGAGTGATCCTTCGGTCCCAGCACGCGGAGAGCGGATAGCGTGCCGCCCCGTGTTCGCCGTCTACGCCGCGCGCATCGACAAGGACGACCCGATGTCGGGACTGGAGTCGGCGGAGCGTCCCCTCCCGGAGACGCCGCAGGGCTGGACCACGGTCGCCGTGAAGGCGACCTCGCTCAACCGCCACGATCTGTGGTCTCTGCAGGGCGTCGGGCTGGCGGAGGACAGGCTGCCGATGATCCTCGGCTGCGACGCTGCGGGGGTCGACGAGGACGGCAATGAGGTCGTGGTCCATGCCGTGATCTCCGACCCGGACTGGCGCAGCGACGAGACGCTCGACCCGAAGCGCTCGCTCTTGTCCGAGCGCCACCAGGGCACCTTCGCCGAGCGTGTCGCCGTGCCGCGCCGGAACCTGGTGCCGAAGCCGCCCGACCTGTCCTTCGAGGAGGCGGCGTGCCTCCCGACCGCATGGCTCACCGCATACCGCATGTTGTTCACCCGCGCGCGCGTGGTGCCCGGCGCCACCGTGCTCGTGCAGGGCGCGGGCGGCGGCGTGGCGAGTGCGCTGATCGCGCTCGGCCGGGCGGCCGGCGTGCGCATATGGGCGACGAGCCGCTCCGAGGAGAAGCGGGCGCGGGCGATGGAGCTGGGCGCGGAGCAGGCTTTCGAGCCGGGTGCGCGGCTCCCGGAGCGGGTGGACGCCGTGATGGAGACCGTGGGGGAGGCGACCTGGTCGCACTCCGTCAAGTCGCTCAAGCCGGGCGGCACGGTCGTCGTGAGCGGTGCGACCACCGGTTTCGGTCCGCCGGCTGAGCTCAACCGCGTGTTCTTCCTTCAGCTGTCGGTGGTCGGCTCGACGATGGGTACGCGCGACGAGCTCGGCCGGCTGGTGCGCTTCTGCATCGAGACGGGGGTCCGGCCGGTCATCTCGGCGACGTACGCGCTCAGCGACGCACGCGCCGGCTTCGAGGCCATGCTCGGCGGCGAGCTGTTCGGCAAGGTCGTGTTCACCGTCTGACGAGCAGTTCCGCGTCGTCCTCTGGGACTCGACGCGCTGATCGACAACGCCGGTCGGACCGCCGCTGGAGGTCGGGAGTTGTCCCTGAGCAAACAAGTGCTACGTTATCCAGGATATTTGAACTCCTGAATATCGAACGCCAACTCTGAGAGGACGACAGCATGCCTTCGACCGATCCCCACCTGCTGGTACGGGCCGCCGAGGCCGAGACACTCGCCGGCGATCCGGGCGGCGTGATTGCGCTGCTCGCCGATGCGAGCTCCACCGGCGGCGCCCTCAACGCCCACCGGTCCACGTTCCGCGACGGCTACGACGGGGCGCCGCCGCACTACCACCAGCGCTCGTCCGAGCTGTTCTTCATCGTCGGCGGCTCGCTGCAGGTTCTGCTCGACGACGAGGTGGTTGTCCTCGACCAGGGCGACTTCCTGGTGGTACCCACGGGTGTGCCGCACGCCTTCGCCGCTGCGCCCGGCGGCGACGCCGACGTGCTGTTCGTGTTCTCCCCCGGCATCGAGCGGTTCGAGTACTACCGGCTGCTAGACCGCGTACATCGCGGGGAGGGGAGCTGGCAGGAGGTCGCCGATACCCAGGACCGCTTCGACAACCATTACGTCGACAGCGCGGTCTGGACCGCGGCGCGGAACGCGGGAGGTGCGGCATGACCACGGGTTCCCATCAGAGTCCGCCCGGGGCCGCCGTGCCCGCGACAAGCGGGGTGGCCTGATGACGCCCGCCGGGTGGCCCGAGATCCAGACCGTAGGATCTCGGGCGCCCCTGACCCTGACCGCCGAGACATTGGAGGCGCTGGCATGCGCATGAGCGAAGGCGTCGAGTGGGCGCTTCACAGCTGCCTCGTGCTGGCGTGGCTGGACGACGAGAGCCCGCTCTCGACGGCCACGCTCGCCGCCGCGTTCGATCTCCCGCCCGCCTACCTCAACAAGCAGTTGCAGGCGCTCGCGAAGGAGGGGATCGTCGCCTCGACACCGGGTGTGCGCGGTGGGTTCAGGCTCGCCCGCCGCCCCGACGAGATCACGCTGCTCGACGTGGTCAACGCGATCGAAGGGACCGAGGAGGCGTTCCGCTGCCAGGAGATCCGTCAGAACGGTGCGATGGCGAGCGTCCCGCGCGCCGAGTTCCGCCAGGAGTGCGTGATCGCAGTGGCGATGCGCAGGGCAGACATCGCCTGGCGGCGAGAGCTCGCCGACCAGACGCTGGCGGACATCCAGTCCACGATCGACCGCGACGCGCCACTCGCGGGCGAGCGGATGCGCAGCTGGCACGAGCGCCGCCGGACCGAGGTCAGGCGATCGATCAAGGCACCCGCGCGCGCGGCAGGCAGCCCGGCGGGCCGTTCACGTCCGCGCGGCTGAACACACGGAGAGCTATCCATGACACTCGAGCTCATCAATCCCGAGGGGCTGCCCACGCCGCAGTCCTACACCCACGTCATCGCCGCGACCGGCAGCCGCCTTGTGTTCGTCGCCGGACAGCTGTCCGAGGACGCTCAAGGCGACCTCGTCGGTTCCGGCGACCTGGCGGCCCAGGCCCAGCAGGCGTTTGCCAACGTCGGCAAGGCCCTCGCCGCCGCCGGCGCAACACCGGAGCAGGTGGCCAAGATCACGATCTATGTCGTCGGGCACCGGCCCGAGTATCTGCCGGTCATCTCGGAGGCTCGTATCGCGGTGTTCGGCGACCACAGGCCGACGGATGTCCTGGTGGGAGTCGAGACGCTGTTCGAGCCCGGGTACCTGATCGAAGTCGAGGCGATTGCAGTTGTCGATTGACGCCGCCGAGGATCTGCCCACGCACGAGTCCCTGCCTTTCGCGACCGCCCCGCGCTCCGGCCGCCCAGCTTGCTGCCCCAGGCGGCCGTCAACGGCAGGAGCGGCGCTGCGGAACCGTGCTCCGTAGTTCCCCGCAACCGGACGCGTAGCGAGCCCCGATGTCGCGTCGGCGGGCGCGTCGTACCGTGCGAGGCGGGTTTATGGTCACGCGCGTGGAAGCCGTCAGCATCGTCCTCACCGACGACCACGAGGTCGTCCGAAACGGTCTCCGCATGGTGCTCGAGGCGGAGGAAGGGTTCGATGTGGTCGCAGAGGCCGGCGACATCGACGCCACCCGCCGCTACGTCCGGGCGCACCGGCCCCGAGTCCTCGTGTTGGACCTGAACCTTCCGGAAGGGTCGAGCCTGCCGGCCATCCCGGAGCTGCGCGAGGACTCTCCGGAGACGGCGGTCGTCGTCCTCACGATGCAGCAAGACCCAGCCTTCGCTCGCGAAGCGATGCGCGCGGGTGCGCTGGGATACGTGCTCAAGAACTCCGCGGGAAACGAGCTCGTCGACGCGGTGCGGGCGGCGGCGGCCGGCGAGACATACCTGAACCCGAAGCTCGGCGCCCAGATCGCGACGGCGCCACCCGTGCCCGAGGGCCCGCCGGACGGCCTGACCGAGCGGGAGCTGGAGATCCTTCGCCTGATCGCCCTCGGGCATACGAACACGGAGATCGGCGAGCAGCTGTATCTCAGCGTCCGGACCGTCGAGTCGCACCGTGCTCACATCCAGCAGAAGACGAGCCGCTCGACGCGGGCCGAGCTCGTCCGCTACGCGCTCGACCACGGGCTGATCGAGTAGGCGCCACGTGGAGGTGGCGGCCCTCGCGCTGGCCGGCAGCGGGACCGCGCTTGCAACGGGCCTCGGCGCGCTGCCTGTGTCGCGGCTCGGTGCGCGGGCCGAGACGCTCCGGCCTGCGCTCTGGGGTTTGACCGTCGGGCTCATGACGGTGGCGTCCATCGTCGGCCTGCTGCTGCCCGCGCTCGACGAGGGTTCCACGACAGCGGTCGCCGGTGGCCTCATCACCGGCGTCGCGTTCCTGCTCGTCTCGCGGCGGATGCTCGAGCGGCGCGACGTGCACGTCGGCCGGCTGAGTGGGGCGGGGGTGCGGCGCTCGGTGCTGGTGTTCGCGGTCCTCCTCGTTCACAGCCTGCCGGAGGGGCTCGCGATCGGGACGGCCTTCGCATCGGAGACCGAGGGACTCGGGCTGTTCGTGATCCTGGCGATCGCGCTCCAAAACGTGCCGGAGGGGACCAGCGTTGCGATCCCGATGGAGGCAGCCGGCTTCCGCCCCCGGCAGCAGTTCTGGGCGGCGGTGCTGACGAGCGCGCCGCAACCGGTCGGCGCGCTGGTGGCGTATGCCCTCGTAGAGGAGATCGGCGGCCTGTTGCCCATCTCGTTCGCCTTCGCCGCCGGCGCGATGCTCTGCCTGGTGGCAGTCGAGCTCGCGCCGGAGGCGTTCAAGCGCGGAACGCTCAGGCTGTCGCTCTCGGGGACAGCCGCGGGCGCATTGCTGATGCTCGGGCTCGCCTTGCTCCTGGGCGTCTAGGCGACGTCGGCCTCACGACGTGCGGCGCCTGGCGTCGGTTCGCTTCGGTGGCGGGCGGGCAGGGTCGCCACGATGCGCGTGCCCGCGCCAGGGCCTGCCGTGATCTCGAGCGTTCCTCCTGCGAGCTCCACGCGCTCCCGCATGCCGAGCAGCCCGAAGCCCGTTCGCGGCTCGGCGGGATCGAAGCCCCGTCCGTCGTCCTGCACCTCGATTGAGATGCGACCGCCCCGCTCCACGACCCGGACGTTCGCGCGGTCGCAGTCGGCGTGCTTGGCGGTGTTGCTGAGCGCCTCCTGGACGAGCCGGTAGACGGTCCCCTCGATCTCGGGCTCGAGCCGGCTGCCTGCGAAGTCGAGCTTCAGCTCGCCGGAGACCGCCACGCCCTGTGCATCGCGCACTCGCCCGAACAGGGTTCGGAGTGCCGGCTCCAGGCCCAGGTCGTCGAGGGCGGCGGGCCGAAGCTCGGTGATGAGGCCGTGGAGCTCGGTTATCTGCGTCTCGAGCTGGGCGACCACCTGCTCCGCTGCGCTCCGCACGGCATCAGGACTGTCCCGCTTGAGCGCTGTGGTGAGGACCACTTGGAGGGCGCCGAGGCCCTGGAGCGTCTCGTCGTGGAGCTCGCGCGCCCAGCGGCCTCGCTCCTGGTCGGCGGAAGCGATGCTCATCCGCAGCTGCTCGGCCTCGACGGTCTGGGCGGTGGCAAGGGCGGTCGCCGCGCTGCCGGCGAAGGCGCGCATCAAACGCTCGTCCTCGGCGCTGAAGGGGGCGGACGAATCGAAGCGGTCGAGCGCGACCAGGACTCCCACGGCGCGGCCGTGAAAGGTGAGCGGCACCAGCATCGCAACCCTGGCGCCGGCGGCGAAGTCCCCGAGGCCGAGTCGCACGCGGCTCGGAAGGTCGCTGAGCCGCTCTGCGTGGCCGCTGCGGAGAACCTCTCCCAGCGCTGTCTCGGAGGCGGCGAAGCGGATGCCGACGACGTCTGCTTCAGCTTCGCCGGCCACGGCGGACACGACCAGGTCGGCCTCCTCGGCGAGCAGCACGAGCAGCTGGCGGGCGTCCACCAGCGCACGCGCCCGCTTCACGACCAGCTCGAGCACACGATTCAGATCTGTCTCCCCGCCGACCGCACGCGTGATCGCGACCGTGGCCTCGAGGCCGCTCACGGCCCTTTCGAGCTCGCCGCGGCGGGCGTCGATGTCCTCGTAGAGGTGCGCGTTCTCGATCGCGATCGCCACCCAACCCGCGAGCACGAGCAGCGCCTGCTCGTCGGCCTCGTCGAACTCGCCGCTCTCCTTCTCGGTCAGGTAGATGTTGCCCCAGGCCTCGCCGCGCACGAGCACCGGCGCACCCAGGAACGTGGTCATCGGCGGATGCTCGGGCGGGAAGCCGTAGCTGCGGGGATGCTGGCTGATGTCGGCCAGCCGGAGCGGCTCGGGATGCCGGATCAGCTCTCCGAGAATGCCACCGCCCCGCGGCAGCTCGCCTATCGCGCGCCGGGTGGCGTCGTCCACGCCGGCGGTCAGGAAGCGCTCGAGCTCCTTGCGGTCCTGGTCGAGGATCCCGACCGCTGCGTACCGCGCGCCCGTGAGCTCTCGTCCCGCCTCGAGCACCCGCAGCAGCACCGCCTCGCTGTCCAGCTCGGCGACGATCGAGGTGCCGACTTCGAGGAGGAGTCGCAGGCGCTGTTCGTCCAGACTGCGACTGTGGATAGGCACTGCGTGGACGGTACTCCACGCGGGCCCGTGGGCGGCCGCTCAGACGTGGGCTCTCGCCTCGTCGAACGCTGTCAGGTACGGACCGAGCTCCTCGGCGACCACCTTCTGGTCGGCCGGCCAGGGCGGCTTGGCGAACACCTGGGACTCGAAGCTCTCGGCGCCGGCCGGGCGGGCGCTCATGAACATCGGGTCGCTGCCGGTCAGCAGCATGCCGCGGATGACGGGGCTGAACCCCGGCGTTCTCACCGGCGCGCCTGCCATGGCCGCGATCGCCGCCGCCGCGGTATCGGCCATCTGGGCACCGAGTCCGCCGTGCTTGACGGGATAGTTGGCGGCGTCGCCGGCGGCGAAGACCCGTCCGTCGGTCCCCGGCACGGCGCAGTGCCTGTCGATCGGCAGGAATCCCTGCGCGCCGGCGCCTGGCAGGCCGCGGATGGAAGGCCCCGCGATGCGCGGCATCGCGACCATGCGCTGCGGGTGCAGCTCCACACCCTGGGGCTCGACCACGAGCCGGCCGGTGCCGGGCACCTTGGCGAGCGAGTTGCAGTAGACCCTGACCCCTGCCTGCTCGAGGCGCCCGGCGACGAGGTCGCTCACCGCGTTTCCGAACACCGCGAGCGGGCGCGGTTCCGGCGTCACGAGCACGAGCTCGAGCTCGCGGATGTCCATGCTGTAGGCCCGCTCCGCCGTCATCAGCGCCAGCTCATAGAGGGGAAGCGGCCACACCGGTCCGGGGGGATGGATGAACGCGAGGCTGCGCGAGTAGCCCTCCTCGACATCCTGGACGACGCCGTGATAGACGGCGTCGGCCTCCGCGTCGCGGAACGTGGCGACGTGCTCGTAGGGCGCCACCTGCCGGGCGCCGACCGCAACCAGCAGCGCGTCGTACTCGACCCGCCTGCCGGCCCCGGTGTGCACGACCTGCGCGCCGGGATCCACCCAGTCCAGCGTGTCCTGTGTCCAGTCGGCCCGCGCGTCACGCGCGATGCGGCGCAACGGGTAACGCCGCGGCGGTCCGAAGGCGAACGGCTCACGCACGGCCATCGGCCGATAGACGAGCTCCGCGCCCGGGGCGATCAGCTCGACCTCGAGCGAGTCGCCGGCCAGGCGCCGGAGCCGGAGAAGTCCCTCGACAGCCGCGATGCCACCACCACAGATCACTACGCGAAATCCGGTCATGCCCGCACCGTAGGTCGGGCCGGCAGGCCGGTCATCGGGGCGCTTCCACAGGAGAACTGCGGGGAACTACGGACCCGTGATCAGGGACCTGGGCCGATGTGCCGGGCGGCGTGGGGCGCGAAGGTCACGGCATGACGCGCCTGGCGGTGCGCTGACCAGCCTGTGAAGGAGGCCCCATGTACCGCAAGATCCTCGTTGGCTACGACGACAGCGACCAGTCGAAGGACGCTCTCGTGCTCGGCAAGCAGCTCGCCGACGCGACCGGGGCGGAGCTGGTGGTCGCCGGCGTCTTCCCGTTCGACCCGCTGTGGGGCGGCCTCGACCCTCATTTCCACGAGGAGGAGGCCGAGTACGCCCGCAAGATCGAGGCGGCGGCGAAGTCGGTGGGCGCCGAGGCGGAGGCCTTCCCGAGCAGCTCTCCCGCCCGCGGCCTGCACGAGCTCGCAGAGGAGATCGCCGCAGACCTGATCCTCGTCGGCTCGGCTCACTACGGGCGGGTCGGCCAGGCCGTGGCCGGCAGCGTCGGCGTGGCGCTGTTGCACGGGTCGCCATGCGCCGTAGGCGTGGCGTCGCGGGGCTACCGCGAGCGGTCCGGCCAGGACCTCGGCGCGATCGCCGTCGGCGTCGACGGTTCTGATGAGGCGCGTGTCGCGCTCGAGGCAGCGAGTGAGCTGGCGTCGCACACGGGCGCGAAGCTGAAGCTCGTCGCCGTCGCGGAGCAGCCGGTGGTCGGCACCGGAAAGGGCGGAGCGGAGGGCTGGCACGAGCTGAAGGAGGCCATCGAGCAGATGATGCGCGAGCGACTCACCGAGGCCCGCGACTCGGTGCCGGAGGGAATCGAGGTCGATACGTCGCTGGTGAGCGGCGACCCCGCGAATGCGCTGATCGACGCCGCCGGCGGCCCGGGCACGCTGCTGATGGTGGGCTCCCGCGCCTACGGCCCGCTACGGCGGGTGCTGCTCGGCTCGGTTTCGACGCGCCTGGTCCGCTTGGCGCTGTGCCCTGTGATCGTGACGCCGCGCGGGATGCACGCCGGCGCCGACGCGGCGTCCCGCGCCGCGGTCAAGGCGGCTTCATGACCGGCCCCGTTCTCATCGCCTACGACGGCTCCCCGGGCTCGGCCATCGCGATCGCGGTGGCCGAGCGGCTCCTCTCAGAGCGGCGCGCTGTCGTCTGCCACGCCTGGAGCGGCCTGTCGCGAGCGACGCTGCATGCCGACCCCGCGCAGCTGCCAGGCGCGCTCCGTGATGCCGCCGTGCAGCTCGACCAGCTCGACAGGGAAGCGGCCGAGAGCGTGGCTGCCGAGGGGGCTCGACTGGCGCACACGGCCGGCTTCCGAGCAACACCGCACGCCGTCCACAAGCGGCGCAAGACGTGGCATGCCTTGCTCGACGCGGCGGCGCGCAACCGCGCGTCGCTTGTCGTGACGGGCGCGCACGGGATGTCCGGCATCGGCCGAGCCGTCCTCGGAAGCGTCTCGACGGGACTGGTCCATCATGCCCCGCTACCCGTCCTCGTCGTGCCGTCCACGTGCGCGGAGGAGCCCGACGATGGACCGCTGCTCCTCTGCTACGACGGATCGGACCAGTCGAAGCGCACGATCGAGGCCGCCTCGGAGCTCTTCGGGCCGCGCCGCGCCGTCCTGCTCCACTCCTGGGAGTCGTGGGTCGCGGAGGCACCTGCGCTGGCGGGCGTCAGCCAGGCCGTGGCCGGGATGGCGACCGAGCTCGACGAGATCGCCGATGACCAGTCGGCCGACCGCTGCGCCGAAGGGGTCGCGCTGGCGGAGCTGGCCGGCTTCGAGGTGGAGGGGCTGTCAGAGCGGGCCGCCGGACCCATCTGGATGACGATCCTCGAGGTCGCCGACCGGTACGACTGCGCGGCGATCGCGGTCGGGTCGCGCGGGCTGACCGGCATCTCGGCTGCTCTCGGGAGCGTGTCGAACGGTGTCGTGCACCACAGCCGCCGGCCGGTGCTGGTGGTGCCACCGGAGGAGGAACGATGAGCCGCGTGCTGGTCGCGTACGGAACGAAGCACGGCGCAACCGCCGAGATCGCCGAGGCGATCGCCGAGGAGCTGCGCCGCGGCGGGAACTTGGTGGACTGCTTGCCCGCCGACGACGTGGCCGGGGTGGAGGCCTACGACGCGGCGGTCATCGGAAGCGCCGTGTACATGAAGCGCTGGCGCTCGGACGCGAAGCGCCTGCTGCGGCGCGAGTCGAAGGCCCTCGCCAAGCGGCCGTTCTGGATCTTCAGCTCGGGGCCCTTCGGCGACAACCCAGACCCGAGCTGGTCAGAGCCGCGAGGCATCGTTCGGCGTGCGGAGCACCTCGGAGTGCGCGAGCACGTGGTGTTCGGCGGCAGAGTGCCGCTCGAGCCGAGCAACTTCATGGAGCGCTCGGTGGTGGAGAAGACGCCGGTCGAGCATCGCGATCTGCGCGACTGGGACGAGATCCGCAGTTGGGCTTCGGCGATAGGCGCGGAGCTGGCGGCGAGCGCCGGCCGTTCGGCGGCCCGGGCGCCGTAGCGGCGCCCGCCGCGAGCCGTTCGCCGCTCCCGCTTTCGTGGGAGCGCAGCACTCTGCTTGGGGTGTGTGTCGCGGGATCAGTAGACGAGCCCAATCCTGCCGAAGCGAGAGCTCGGGGCCAGCACCACCGTGCTGTGCATTTCAGGGCGTCGAACCCAGGAACGCCGCCGCCTTGTCGATCACGTCGGGACGGTCAAGCCACATCCAATGGCCGGCGCGCTCGATCATCTCAAGCCGGGCGTTGGCGCCGATGGCATCCGCATAGCGCTGACCCCATTCGGGACCCACGTACGGGTCATTGGTAGGCCAGAGAATCAGCGTCGGGCAACTCAGCTCACCGAGTTGCCCGCCGGCGCGAGCGAGGACCTCCGGCGGGGCGGAGCGGTATAGCCGAAGGATCGCCCGGCGGGTGTCGCGGTCGAAGTCGGGCCAGAAGCGGTCGATGAACGAGTCGGGCAATGGCCCCTTGGTCACATTCGATTGGCGCGAGATTTGCTTGAACGCCCACTTGCTCGACGTGGCCATGAACAGCTCGCCCACGACCGGCGTGCGCCAGATCCGCGCGATCCAATGCCAGCGGTAGCCGGGCAGAAACGTAACGCAGGTATGCAGGACGAGCCGCTCGATCCGCTCCGGAAACCGCTGCGCGAGGGCGAGGCCCAAGCCGCCCCAGTCGTGAACAACGAGTGAGAAACGATCGAGGCCCGCCGCGCCAGTGAACGACTCGAGCCAGTCGGTGTACCCGTCGATCGAGTAGTCGAAGTTGGCGGGCTTGGCCGAGCTCCCAAATCCGGGGAGATCGGGAGCGACGCCACCGATCCGCTCCAGATAGGGAATCCAATCCCAGGATGCCGTCGGCACGCCATGAACGTAGAGGATCGGCGGGCGGCCCTCGGCCGGCGCTTCGCGCCAATGTGCGCCGACGCCGGCCACGTCGCCGCTGCGCTCGACCACTTCCAGCATGTCAGCTCTTACTCGCGAGGATCAACGCCAGGAATCTACAGCCCAACACCGCGAGCAGGAGCGCGAGACCCGCCCCTGGGGCGGGGTCTACGACAAGCACTGCGTGCCGCTTTGCGCGATGATGAGCGGTCCGGCGATTCGCCTACAGCGCTTCGCGAGCGCGGCGACCTCCGCCTCGTCCGGCGCGGTCAGAGCGCGACGGTGTCGATCTCAAGGAAGTCGCCCACCTCCGTCTCCCACCGCTGCTGGACGAACGCCACGTGGTCGCGGTGCTCGTTGTACGCCCGGTACGCGGCGGCGTCGGCGAACTCCATCATGAGCCCGTAGCGGTAGTCGTTCTTCGGGCTCACCTCGCGCATGAGCTCGAACGCTTCGACGCCAGGGATCGCCGCGAGGCGCTGGATCGCCGCGAGCAGGTCGGCCTCCTTGGCGGAACCCTCAGCATGGGTCGGCGTAAAGACGACGGAATGGCGGATGCGGCCGTTCGCGAGCGTGTTCATGCCCGGATGGTCACAGATCGCCCCGCGACCGGGGCGGGCGCCTGATCGACTGGGGGAACGGTCCCGGCGGAGTGCTCGTTTGCGACCACCAGCGTCCCCCTGCCAGGGGTCCTCTCACCGCCGGTATCGCGCCTGCCTCAAGGCGACAGCGACGATGCTCGCACTCACTCCGATCGGGAGCTCAAGCGCGCCCTCATTGTGCCTATGCACGGGACGCAACGCGTCCGGCCAAGTGGCGCTTCCGTGGGTCGTCGCCAAGCGAGCACCTCGTCGGCAGCGCCTTAGGACGCCCGCATTCATGAGAGAGCGGGGCGCGGAATGCCGTAAGCGGATCCCCATCCGGATGGATCGTCTGCGGTGAAGAACAGGATCCGGCAGGGACGTCGCGATCGCCTCGGAACACAGCGCCACGAGATCCTTGGGTGGCCCGAAGCCCGCGCCGATCCGAGGTCGGGTATTCAGCGCCTGGTCTCGTACCTGGTCAGGAGCACGCCGTCGGGAAACGTCCGGGTCTCCACCAGGTTCAGGTTCACCCAGTTGTCCAGGGCCGTAAAGAACGGTGTGCCGCCGCCCACCAAGACCGGTGCGGTGGCCAGCACGTACTCGTCGATCAGCCCGGCCCGCATGGCCGCCGCGGCGAGTGTGGCACCGCCGATGTCCATGGGGCCGCCGTCGTCGGCCTTGAGCCTGGTGATCTCGGTGACGGCGTCGCCGGTGACCAGACGGGTGTTCCAGTCGACCGTGCTGGTCGTCGAGGAGAACACCACCTTCGGCATGTCCCGCCAACGGCGGGCGAACTCGATCTCCGCCGGCGTGACGCCAGGCTGCTGGTCGGCGGTCGGCCAGTGGGAGCTCATCGTCTCCCACAGCTTGCGCCCGTACAGCGCCAGGCCCGTCGCCCCCACCCGGTCGGACCACCACTGGAACAGCTCGTCGCTCGGCACGCTCCAGCCGAGGTCGTCGCCGGGCGCGGCGATATAGCCATCCAGGCTCAGGTTCATGGCAAAGGTCAGTTTCCGCATGACGCCAGCCTCCCATGAGTCGGTATTCGGCGTACAGACCAGCACGGCGCGCAAAAATCATCGATCAGGCCCACCGAGGGCCAGTTGACCACGACGCCAAGCAGATGCTCTGGGCTCGGGCGCGGGAGAATGCTCCGCTGGTGCGGATCGATCCGCTCCCCTAGCATCTCGAGCGTGGACTTGGCGGCTCATTTGCACCGGATCGTCGAGGTTGAGGTCGTAGGCGAGCATCGTCTGCGCGTCGTGTTCGACGACGGGGTCAGCGGCGAGGTCGACGCATCAGGCTGGGACTGGCGTGGTGTCTTCGAGCCGTTGAGCGATCCGGCGTACTTCGCTCGAGTCGAACTAGACCATGAGCTCGGCTCGATCCGCTGGCCCGACGGGGCCGATGTGGCGCCGGAAACGCTGCATCACTGGGTCGCTCGGGGACGCGACAACGTCTCAGCGTAAGCGTGCCCCCCTGTCCGAGACGGGAGTGGCCGTCGGCCGACTCTGAGATTCGCTGGCGCTTCGCGCGACGAGCGGGGGCACCATCGACCATCCAGCTGTCCCCAGTTTGGGTCGTTTCAGCGGAAGGGCGTTGCCGCCCAGGGCGGCGACCACCCGCATCAGGGACCGCTCTCCACCCAACCGGTCACGGAGATCGAGGGCCGTTCCCTGCCGTCACGCCGGACCCGAGACTCGCTCCCGCCGCGCGACCGTCTGCCGGCGCCAGGACGGATCGGCGAAGAGCCGCCCCGGGAGCAGGCGTGCAAGCACGTCCGACCTCGCTGACGCCAGCGGGGAGAGGATCGAGAGGACGAGGACGTAGAGCGCGGCGAAGGGGGCCACGCGCTAGACACGCCGAGGTCTTCCCTCACGTGTACCAGCACGGCCGGAAGACGCAGTGTGCGCGCGAGGCCGGCGGCTACCGAGGCAGCCCGCCAGCCCCCACCGGAGCCGTCGACCCCGCATACGATGCAAGTGCCCATGAGCTCTTGTCCCGGTCATCAGGATGCGGCGGCGGATCGGCCTCCGCCATGGGTATTCGACCCCATCCAGGAGCAGGGCGACCGACCAGGGCAGGGCGCGAGTCTCAGCCCGCCGCGGCCGGCACGGCGTCGAAGAGCGACCGCGTAGTTGTCGATGATCATGTGCCGGCCCTTGAGCTCGGCGATCGTCGCGCTGTCCGCGACGCCGTCCCCGATGAAGCCGGCCCCGCCCTCGGGTCCGAGCGGTATCGCGATCAGGGGTGGGAAGGTGTCCCAGCCGGTGAGCTCGCCCGTGCCCGTGATGAGCGCTCGTATGTTCGTCGCGACGACGCCGGCCTGAGCGGTGGCGATGCCCGCCATGTCGCGGTCGGCGTCGGCGAGGTCGCCGAGAGCGAAGACCTGGGTCTCGCCGGCGACGCGCAGGTGCTCGTCCACGCGGACGTAGCCGCGCTCGTCCCCAGCGATCCGCCGTCGAGGTACTCGCTGTGTGGCCGCACGCCGAACGCCCGGAACCAGATGTCGGCGACCAGCTCGCCGCCGTCCTCGGACCCGACTCGGATCGGGGCGAGTGTGGCGGGCGGAGCGCTGGGCAGGTTGGTCAGCGCGCTGCCCAGGCGTAGCTCGACGCCGAGCGCGTCGAGCTGGCGCCGGAGCTCGTCGCGCAGCGCCTGGTCGTACGGGCCGGTGAGGATGTCCTCGGAGACGTCGGCGATCGTCACCTGCTTGTCGGGATGGAAGGCCTTGATCTCGCCGGCGAGCTCCAGGCCTGCGGGACCCGCACCGACGATCAGCGCGCGGTCGGCGGCCAGCAGCGCCTCGTGCGCTGTGCGGAAGCGCGAGCGGGCGGACTCGACGTCCGGCTCCTCGGTCTTGGCCGGGAACGGATACGAGGATCCCGTGGCGAGCACGAGGTAGTCCGGCTCGAGCACGTCACCTGACGCCAGCGTGACGCGGCGCCCGTCGACCGCCACGGCGCGATCGCGGACGAAGCGGCCGTGGGCGAGCAGGTGCTCGTAGGGCAGGAAGATGCGGTCGAGCCACTCGGGCTCGACCAGCGAGCGCCACGCGGCGACGTTGTGGACGAACGCCTCGGTGGGGTCGACGAGCGTGACGTCGGCGACGTCGTCAAGTGCCTTGGCGGCGTTGATGCCGCCGTAGCCGCCACCGAGGACGACGACGGAGGGACGTGCGGTGGAGGGGTCGGTCATGGAAGGAGCTCCTCGCGCTCGTATTCAAGTATCGACAACGCTCAACATAGCGACTTCGAAAACACTAGCAACGAGTGGGACGCTAGCATGAGAGTCATGGCCACGACCCCGAAGCCGAGCCCCTCGACAGCCACCGAGGCGTGCGAACGGGGCGATGCCGCGCTGGCCCGCGCGTTCGAATTCCTCGGCAAGCGCTGGAACGGCGTCGTGCTCGGCAACCTCCGCGAGAGCCCGGCCGGCTTCCGCGAGCTCTCCCGCGCGATCGGCGGGATCTCCGACTCGGTCCTGTCCGACCGGCTGTCAGACCTCGCCAAGGCAGGGCTGATCGCCCGCACCGTCGACGAGGGCCCACCCCTCGCCGTGTCCTACGCCCTGACCGACCGCGGCAACGCACTCATCCCCGCGCTCGAGCAGATCTCGCTCTGGGCGCAGGAGCACCTGCCCGACGACGGCGGCTGACGGGGCGCCCGAGCCCTGACCGTCACCTGATCGGTGGCGGAACGCCCTCTGCGGTCGCCGCCAGCGCCGGGTCCCACTCGCACACCTCGCAGGAGTGGCGGAAAGCGGACCGGGCGAATTCCAGCGCGAGGGCGTGCGGATCGGGGTCCTCGCGGATGTCCTCCGAAACGAGCACGTACTCGCCCAGCTGAGCGTCCCAACGCGCGGCAGCGGGGCTGAGGCTCGCGTCCGCAAAGCCGTCGGGTGTCGGGTATGCGTAGGCGAAGAATGCGGCCTGCTCGTGGTTCGGATCCCCCGGCCACCATCCGATCGAGACCTGCTGGGCATCTCCTCCGTTGCGCATGATGAAGTCGTCGGACGGCGGGTCGGCCGGCCGTCCCGAGAAGAGATTGACCGCGAGGTCGAAGGTCCCCCACCAGGCGTTGACCGGTGTCGAGCGACCCCGAAACGGAGCCCGGAAGTCCGCGAGGACGAGCGCCGCCTGGGTGGCGGCCGCGAAGTAGGTCGCGACCTGGTCGGTCTCGTAGGTCGCATGCTCGTAGTCCTCGTCGAGCGGGACCTGCCATGGCACTTCCTGGGGAGTGGGGTTGATCTCGCACGTCGCCCCCCAGGCGCGCCACCGCCGCGAGCACTTCGCGGGTCACCTCCGCCACCGGGCGGTTGGGTGTCAGCGCGATCCGCGTCTCATGACCCGCGCTGTGCTCGACCACGGCCTCGTGCGTGCTCAGGTCAAGCGCAGCGACGATCGCGCCGGAGCCGTCGGGCGCCGGCAGCGCAAGCGTCTCCCAGCCGCGCGCGCTCAGCCGCAGGGCGGCGTGCTGGAGCTGTGGTTCGGGCGGCGCGAGTACCACCGCGAGCTTTCCCAGCACCTGGGTGTGCGCGTGAAGCGTGTCGCAGGTTGCGCTCCACGGGCCGTAGCTGAGAGATGGCCAGGCGGAAGGCATAGCCGAACGCTACTCCCGCTAGGGGGCGCCGCTCTCGTGTGCGCTGAAGGCGCCGAACCTTCCGTGCGGCCTGAGCGCCGTGCGTACGCGCAAGATGGCGTCGCGTTCCGTGTCGGCGTCGACGAGCACCGTGTGGTTCTCGAGCGGCTCGAGCCTGTCACCGCCCGGGCCGACGAACCCGCCGCCATGCCCGCCGGTGACGATCGTGCCGACGGCCGACAGGGCGCCGCGGGCGTCGTCGGACAGATTCCCACGGAAGGTGACGAGCCAGGCCATGGCTCCGACTCTCCGTCTACTGCGGATGCCCTTTGGAACTACGATCGGACTCGGGCCCCTGAGTTGCGGAAGAGGCCGATGGTGGGTGCCGGCGGGTCTTGCCAGCGGCGCACTTGATGCGGTGGCACTAGACCGCCTTTCGCTCTGGACGCTCGGGCACCAAGCATACGCTGCTCTGCATTGCGCACGATCCCGGCCTTCGCGTATACGCGATCGGCCATGGTACGGTTGGCGCGAGCCTTGCCCCAGCAAGCGGCGGGCGGCCTTTCCGGTCCCAACACTCGGCCGGCGCACCTCGTCGACCTGCCCGGTCGGCGCCGAAAAGTTCAGCGTCAGTGAGCCGAGCAATGTCATGCCCTCGTCGAAATGGTCAGCCGCGATGACGGCGCGGATCGGTCGCTCGCGCGTCCGTCGGCGAAACTGCCTCACCCGGAACACGCCTGCCGACAACGGCACCGGCGTCGGTACCGACGTGGGGTTCGTCTTGGAGGTGCGCGGCGGGCCGGACGCCGGCTTCGCGGCCAGACAGGCCGTGGTCGCGAGCAACGGCGCACTGCCTGCCTCCGTTCGCGACGACGTCCTTCTCCTCGTGACCGAGCTCGTGAACAACGCCGTGCGCCACGCCGGTGTCGGGCCCGAGCAGCCGGTCCGCGTCGGGCTCCGCCTCTCGCCAAGGCGCGTGCGGGTGGAGGTGACCGACCCCGGCAGCGGCTTCGCTCGGGTTCGTCCGCGCTCCGATGGCGACGAGTCGGGCGGCTGGGGCTTGCTGCTCGTCGATCGGATCGCCGATCGGTGGGGAGTCTGGCCCACACAGTCCGGCACGTGTGTGTGGTTCGAGGTCCGACGCGAAGAAGACGCCGCGGCGGACTAGGCGGGGCCTCGCTCACCGGGCGGCCCCGCTCCGATTGAGTCTCGACGCCTGGCGTCCGGGTGGCGGGATTGTTGGGATATCCGTCCTTGGCGCCACCCCGGTGGCGTGGCAGGATCGTCGGCTTGCCACCTATTCGCCAGATAGTCGTCGTCGCTTTCGAGGGCGTTCAATCGCTCGACGTGTTCGGGCCGGTCGAGGTATTCGACTACGCGGAACGGGAGGTTCCCGGCTCGTACGCGATCGACGTCGTCGGGCCGGGCAAGGACGGGTTCGTGACGATGAGCAACGGTGTGCGGCTCGGCGTGGAGCCGCTCCCGGAGCCACCGCCGCGGGCCGACACGCTCGTCGTCGCGGGCGGTGAGGGCACCCGCCCGGCAATAGACGACCCGGCGATGATCGACTGGATCGCGCGGGCGTCGCGGCGCGCTCGGCGGACGACATCGGTTTGCACCGGCTCCTACCTGCTGGCCGCTGCCGGCCTTCTCGACGGCCGCCGCGCGACGACGCATTGGGCGTGGTGCGATGGGCTTGCCGCTCGCTACCCGACGGTGCAGGTGGACCCCGATCCTGTCTACATCCGCGATGGCGACGTGTGGACGTCGGCGGGAGTGACGGCCGGCATCGACCTGGCGCTGGCCCTCGTGGAGGACGACCTCGGGCCCGAGGCTGCCCTGGCCGTGGCGCGCATGCTGATCGTCTTTCTCAAGCGGCCCGGCGGGCAGTCACAGTTCTCGGGCGCACTGTCGGCGCAGCTGGCGACACGCCCGGCGCTGCGCGAGCTACAGGCCTGGATCGCCGGCCACCTCGACGAGGACCTGTCGGTCGCCGCGCTGGCCGCCCGCGCGAACCTCAGCGAGCGCTCGTTCGCCCGTGCCTTCCACGCCGAGGTCGGCCAGACCCCGGCCGCCTACGTCGAGGCCCTGCGCGTCGAGCGAGCGCGTGCGCTCTTGGAGGACGGCGCCGAGTCACTGGAGGCCGTCGCCCGCGCAAGCGGCTTCACCAGCACCGAAGTGCTGCGCCGCGCCTTCCACCGCCGCGTCGGCGTCAGCCCCGCCGCCTACCGCGAACGCTTCCGCCTCGCCGCCTGATGGCGTCCGCGATGCACGGCGCCGGCAAGACCACGACGGGCCCCAAGCCCGGGCCTATCGTTGTTCCTGCTCCCGGAACGCTCGCGCGCTCCGAAACGGCCCAAGGAAGGAACCGCACGAATGTCTGAAGGCAGCGCCGACGGGCGCCATGACGTGATCGTGGTCGGCGGCGGCCAGGCCGGTCTTGCGATCGGCTACTTCCTCGCTCAGCAGGGGCGTGACTTCACCATCCTGGAGGCGGCCGCCGAGCCGGCCGCGGCGTGGCGCGAGCGCTGGGACTCGCTCAGGCTGTTCACCTCGGCGCGGTACGACGCCCTTCCCGGGCTCGCCTTCCCGGGCGACCCGGACAGTTATCCGGGCCGGGACGAGGTCGTGGAGTACCTGACGAGCTACGCCCGCCACTTCGACCTGCCGGTGCAGCTGGACAGCCCGGTCCGCGCGATCCGCAGGATGGGCGGCACCTACCGGGTCGAGCTCGACGACCGCACCTACGAGGCCGATCAGGTCGTCGTCGCCACGGGGCCCTTCCAGGTGCCGTTCGTGCCGGCGATCGCGGAGCGTCTCGACCCGGAGGTGGTGCAGCTGCACAGCACCGAGTACCGGTCGCCGGACGCGATCCCGAACGGGCCCGTGCTCGTGGTGGGCGGTGGCAACACCGGCTTCCAGATCGCCGAGGAGCTGTCGGGCTCGCGCGAGGTTCATCTGTCGATCGGCTCGCGCCAGACGCCGCTGCCGCAGCGCATCCTCGGCCGCGACCTGTTCTGGTATCTCGACGCCACCGGACTGATCCGCAAGACGACGGCGTCGCGGATCGGCCGCCGGATGGAGGGCCGAGACACGCTGATCGGCTCGACTCCGCGGGGGATACGGCGCCGCCACGGCGTGCGGCTCCATGGCCGAGCGATCGACGCCGCGGGAGCGAGCGTCGGCTTCAGCGACGGCACGAAACTCGATGTAGGCGCCGTGATCTGGGCGACCGGCTTCCGCGTCGACCACTCGTGGGTGGACGTCCCCGTGTTCGACGACGACGGGCGCCTCGTGCACCGGCGCGGGGTGACCGACTCGCCCGGGCTGTACTTCCTCGGGCTGACCTGGCAGCACACCAGGGGATCGGCGCTGCTCGGCTGGGTCAAGGACGACGCCGAGTACATCGCGAACGGATCAGCACCGCCGCGCGCGAGGCGGCGAGCGGCCGAGGAGAACGCATGAGCACACACGGGCCATTTCCCGACCGAGATCGAAGGGCTTCCCGAGGCCCAGCCGCCGGAGCTGGTCGAGCTGTCGGACGGCGACCGGTTCGACCTGCGAATCGCCCCCGTCGCCAAGCGCCTGGGGGACACGACCGTCCGCATGCTGGCCTACAACGGCTCCATCCCCGGCCCGACCCTCAAGGTGCAGGAGGGGTCGGAGCTGATCGTCGACATCGAGAACCAGGGCGACATGGAGGCCACCGTCCACTGGCACGGGCTGCGGCTCGAGAACCGCTACGACGGCACCCACGAGACGCAGACCCCGATCCAGGTCGGCGAGCGCTACTCGGCCCGGGTCACGTTCCCGGACCCCGGCGTCTACTGGTACCACCCGCACATCCGGGAGGACTACGGCCAGGAGATGGGGCTGTACGCCAACGTGCTCGTCGAGCCGGCCGACCCCGGCTACTGGCCGCCGGCCCACCGCGAGCTCCCGTTGACGCTCGACGACATCCTGCTCGAGGACGGCAAGGTTGCGCCGTTCAGCCGCGCCGAGACGACCTACGCGGCGATGGGCCGCTTCGGCGACGTGCTGCTCGTCAACGGCCAGACCGATCTCTCGCTCGACGCCAAGCTCGGCGAGGTCGTCCGCCTGTACCTGACCAACACCGCCAACACGCGCGTCTTCAAGGTGGCCCTCCCGGGCGCGCGCATGAAGCTGGTCGGCGGCGACAGCGGCCGCGTCGAGCACGAGGAGCTCGTGGACGACGTCGTCCTCGCCCCCTCCGAGCGCGTGGTCATCGACGTCCTCTTCGACCGACCGGGCGACCTGGTGCTCGAGCACCACACCCCGCAGCGGGTCTATCGGCTCGCCGGGATCCGCGTGGGCGAGCAGCGCGCCGAGCCGTCGCTCGACGAGCAGTTCGAGGTCCTGCGCACCAACGCCGACATGGCCGCGGAACGCGAGCGGATCGGCCCGTATCTGGACGCCGAACCCGACAAGACGGTGGCCTTCCTCGCCGAGATGGACATGGACGGGCCGGCGGGCCACGACCACGCCCACGAGGGACACGACCACGCCCACGCCCACGCCACGGCGGACGGGATCGAGTGGGAGGACGACATGGTCGAGGTCAACCGGATGACGACCCCGGCCAACATGCGCTGGAAGATCGTCGACCGCGAGACGGGCGCCGAGAACGCGGCGATCGACTGGCGCTTCCGGGTCGGGCGACCGGATCAAGATCCGGCTGCTCAACGAGATGGCGGGCGACCATCCGATGCACCACCCGTTCCACGTGCACGGCGCGGGCCGCTTCCTGGTGCTGAGCCGCGACGGAGTGACCGAACCCAACCTGGTCTGGAAGGACACCGTGCTGGTGCGCGGCCGGCGAGACGGTCGACATCCTGCTCGACGTGACCAACGTCGGACGCTGGATGGCGCACTGCCACATCGCCGAGCACCACGAGAGCGGCATGATGTTCAGCTTCGAGGTGACCGCGTGAAGCTCGCCTAGGGCGTCAGACTGCAGGAGTCGCCACCCGCGAGGAGGAACGCGAATGCCGGAGGCCAAGCCCTTCCGCGTCGAGGTCGTAATCCGTACGCCGCACATAGAGGTCTGGCGGGCACTCACGGAGCCGGATCAGGTCAGGCGCTGGTTCGGCTGGGACCACGCCGGTCTCGACGACGAGATCGAGCTGATGTTCGTCACGGGCGCCAAGCACGAGCCGCCCGGCCGCATCCTGATGTTCGAGGGCGAGGACCAATCCGCCATCGAGGTCGAAGCCGACGGCGCCCACACGATCGTGCGCGCCGTCTATCCCGCCTCGCTCGAGGACGTCGAGCTCGACGACGCCTACGACCAGATCGAGGAGGGCTGGCGCGCCTTCCTGCTCCAGCTGCGCGACTACGTGGAGCGCCACCCGGGCAAGCGGCGCCGGACGATTCGCATGACCAGCGAGGCGAAGCCCATCGCCGTGCTGGCCGCGGTCGCGGGTGAGGTCGAGGGGGAGTCGCGCCGGGCGAGCCCGCACCTGTCGGTCACCACCACGGACTCCTACGGCCGGGGGCTCGTGGTCGTCGACTCGAGCGAGCCGCTCGACAGCGCCGACACCGGCCGCGTGAACGTCACGATCACCACATACAAACTGGACGACGAGCACTTCGCCCGCCTGCGGAAGCGATGGCGGGCGATCTTGAACGACCTCGCGAAGGACGTCGAGGTGACGGCCTGAGGAGGAGCCCTACGCCACGGTCGCCAGGGCCTCGACCAGCGGCCCCTGCGACTCGCCGTCGATGAGGATCTCCGCGGTCACGAGCGAGCGCTGCCCGCCGGCCTCGCTGGGCGCGCCCGCCGTCAGGCGCAGCTCGCCCGCCGCTCCCGGCTCCAGCTCCAGGGTCGAGTAGCCGTCGCTCGTGGTCCAGCCGGGCGGCGGCAGGAGGCGGGCCGAGTAGGTCGCAGCGCGCTCGAGGTTGTTGCGCAGCATCACGACGTACTCGAGGCTCGCGCCCGGCGCCACCGTCGCGACGTAGGGGCGCAGCCGCGCCCAGAACAGGTCGATGTGGTGGTCGGCCGGCTCTGCCACGACCGCCCGGAATGCCTGCTCCTTGCGCGGCGACGAAGTCCGCGTACTGGTCCAGTGCGCGCTTGTCGCAGGCGAGCACGGCGTAGTGCCCCGGGCAGATGAGCTCGGGCGTCGATCGCCCGCATCACCTCCGCGCAGCGGCGGTGCATCGCGAGCTGGAAGCTGTTGCGGAACACGGTCGTCTGGATCGGGCGGATCTCGATCTTGCCGCCGGCCTCCACCTCGTGGAGGAACCAGTTGTCGCCGGTGAACGCGACCTTCCGGCCGTCGATCTCGGCGCTGATGACGGAGTGGAACTCGGTCTGGCCCGGGGCGAAGTGGATCGTCGAACTCGTACTCCTCCCAGCGGAACCGTCTCGCCGTCGGCGAGCACGCGGTCGATGCGGATCGGCTTCGGGAAGACGCAGGGCGTGCTCGCCCACGCGGCCGGGTCCTCGAGCACCTGGGCCACCTTGTCGAGCGCCCAGCACTCGGTGCCGTGATGGCGCTGCAGGTACGGGATGCCGCAGGTGTGGTCGTCGTGGATGTGCGTCGGGGCCACCAGGTCGATCGCGGTGACGCCGTAGCGCTCCTCGAGCTCGTCGAGGTGGTGCTCGACGAACCGCATCGTCTCGAACTGGTCGTGGTCGGCGCCGACGTGCATGTGCGGCCAGAAGGCGTGGCCGTAGTCGACGAACAGCGCCTTGCCGGTGTCGCTCAGCACGACGTAGAAGTTGGAGCAGGTCCAGACGCCGCCCCAGAGCAGGTGCCGCGACAGCGGCACGAGCCGGGGCTCGGGCAGGAACACCGTCTCTGGTGCGCGCCGCTGGTCGCCCGCCGTCTCGCATGCCGCCGCCCGAGCCGCACGCACGTCCATCAGGCGCTCGCGCAGGCGGTCGATGTCGCGGCCGGGCGCGTCGATCGGCTCGCCGTGGGACGGCAGCACCCGGTCCGGCGCGCGGCGCTGCAGGGCCTGCAGCGACTGGAGGGTGAAGACGACGCCCTCCATGTCGCCGTAGGTGTACTCCATCGCGTGGAGCTGGTAGCAGCTTGCCGCCCGCCGCGATCAGGTCGCCCGTGAAGGCGACGGTGCTGCCGTCGATCTCGGCGATCAGGGCGCTCGAGCCGAACGTGTGGCCCTTGGCCGGCAGGACGTGGAAGTCGATACCCGCGCCAGTGGAACGTCTCGTAGTCCTCGAGCACCGCGTCGACCGCGATGTCCCGGCCGGGCGTGAAGAACGTGTTGCGGTCGTTGTAGTTGTCGAAGACGCGCCGGGTCCGCCAGAACAGCTCGGCCTGACTCGAACAGGTAGCGCTCGTACTCGGGCACCGCGACCTTCGCGCCGTGCTCGGCCACGAGCCGCGGCGTGCCCCAGCACTGGTCGCGGTGGTGGTGCGTGTGCAGCACCCACTCGAGCGAGCTCACCCCGGCGTCGCCGAGCAGCTCGCCGACGCGCCCGCCGCCGGCGTCGATCAGCAGTCCCGCGTCGCCCTGCCGGACGAGCGTAGACGTTGCACGTGTCGCGCAGGACGTAGAGGTGCTCGGAAATCTCATCCATCTCGGGTGATGCCCCGCGCCGGGAGCGGAGGAATCATCCAGCACGACCGACCAAGGAGGAAGACATGCGTGGCGCAGGCCGTGCCCTGTTCGCAGCCGTGCTGCTGCTGATCGCGGGCACGCTCAACATCATCTATGGCATCGGCGCGCTGGACGATGCGAACATCTTCACCGACGACAGGCGGTTCGTGTTCACCAACCTGAACACGATGGGTTGGGTCCTCATCCTGCTCGGCGTCATCCAGCTCGCCGGTGGGTTCTCGCTGATCGCCGGCAACACGTTCGGCCGCGTGATCGGGGTCATCGGCGGAAGCCTCGGGGCGATCGGGGCCCTGCTGTCGATCGGCGGCGCCTACCCGTGGTGGTCGCTCGGCATCTTCTTCCTCTGCGTGTTCATCGTGCACGGCATCCTCGTCTACGGCGACGATCAGAGGGCTGTGGCCTAGCCGCCGCCGATGAGCCTCTTCTGGGCCATCGCGATCGTCGTGGTGGCCGATGTGCTTGCCATCCTCGCGCTGTTGCTGGTCCGCCGGGGTGCCCCGGAGGGCAGCTACTTCGCGGACGGCGACCGCGCCTCGGGAGTGTTCGGGCTGCTCGGGGCCGGGTTCGCGATCTTCGGGGGCTTCGTCGTCTTCCTCGCCTTCACGAGCTATGACGAGGCGCGCAGCGGCGCCGAGGCCGAGGCGCTCGCGGTGCAGCAGCAGTACGAGACGGCCCAGTTCCTGCCGCCCGCGATCCGGGACCGTGTGCTGGGCGAGCTCGTCTGCTACGGGCGCTTCGTCGTCCACCAGGAGTGGCCGCGGATGGAGGACGGGAGCGAGGGGGACACCGTCAGTCCCTGGTCCGTGGCGCTGTTCCGCAGCCTGAAGGCCGCTGAGCCGCTCTCCCCGTCCGCGCAGGCGGCGCTCGGCAAGTGGTTCGACCAGACCTCCGATCGCGAGCAGGCCCGGCGCGATCGGGTCCACGGTGCGACCGGGATCATCCCGGACTCGATCTGGCTCGTCCTGATCCTGATGGCGGCGGTGGTGCTCGCATTCATGCTGCTGTTCGCCGACAGCGCCGAGCTGGCCCGCTCACAGGCGATGCTGATCGGCTCGGCCACGACTGTCCTCGTCGCGACGCTGCTGGTGATCAACGCGCTCGACAACCCGTACAAGGACGTGGTCGGGAGTCTCCGGCCGGTCGCGATGGAGCGGGCGCTCCACATGATCGGCGAGGCGCGCGCGGTGCTGGGCGAGGACATCGTCGTGCCGTGCGACGCGGCGGGGAGCGCCACGTGAGCGACCGCATCGAGGTGCTCGCCACCGTGCTGCTCGGCCTGGCGGCGCTCGCGACGGCCTGGAGCAGCTACCAGGCGACCCGCTGGCAGGGGGAGCAGGCGAAGGCCGCCAGCCAGACGAACGCGCTCCGGGTCGACGCGGCGCGTGCGCAGGGGCTGGCCGAGGCCGACAAGGAGATCGATTTGACCACGTTCACGCAGTGGGTGGACGCCTACGCGCAGGACGACGCGGAGCTGGCGTCGTTCTACCGCGAACGCTTCCGACGAGAGTTCAAGCCGGCCGTGGAGGCATGGATCGCGAGCAGACCGCTCAAGAATCCGGACGCCCCGCTGTCGCCGTTCGCGATGCCGAACTACAGGCTCGCCGCGACCGCGGACGCCAGGCGGTTGGACGCGGCGGCGCAGGCCTCGGCGGCGACCGTGGAGCGCGACATCCAGCGCGCGTCCAACTACGTCCTCGGCGTCGTCCTCTTCGCGGTCGCCCTCTTCTTCGCCGGCATGACGACAAAACTGAAAAGCCATCGCCTGCGGCTGGTCGTGCTCTCGATCGGCTACGGCGTGTTCGCCGCAGCGGCGATCTGGATGGCCACCTCTCCGGTGAGCATCTCCGTCTAGGCCCGTAGCCCCGGATAGGGTTGCCCCATGGCCGTCAGGGTTGTGCTGGGCGAGGACAGCCTCTTGGTGCGAGAGGGGCTGCAGCAGCTGCTCGCTGCCTCACCGAGCGTCGAGGTGGCGGCTGTATGCGGCGACCTCGACTCGCTGCGCGACGCGATCGACAGCCAGCGCCCGGACGTGGTGCTGACGGACATCCGGATGCCCCCGACGAACACGGAGGAGGGCATCGCGCTGGCCGCGGGCCTGCGCGAGAGCCACCCGGGCATGGGGGTGGTGGTCCTCAGCCAGTATTCCGACCCGACCTACGTGCTCAGCCTGCTCGAATCGGGCTCCGACCGGCGCGGCTACCTCCTGAAGGAGCGGGTACACGAACGCGGCCAGCTCATCGCCGCGATCGACGCCGTCGCGCGCGGAGGCTCGGTGATCGATCCGAAGATCGTCGAGGTACTGGTGGTCGCGAAGAGCCGCGCCGAGCAGTCACCGCTCTCGCGGCTCACGCCACGCGAGCGCGATGTGCTTGCGCAGATCGCCGAGGGCAAGAGCAACACCGCCATCGCCGAGTCGCTGGTGCTCACCAAGCGCGCCGTCGAGAAGCACATCAACTCGATCTTCATGAAGCTCGGCCTCGCCGACGCCGAGGACGTGAGCAAGCGGGTCAAGGCCGCGCTGCTGTTCCTCGCGGATTCCGAGTCCTAGCCTGGCTGAAGCGGGATCGCGCCCGACACCGCCGTGCCGCTCTCCGCGGAGGTGATCTCCACCGAGCCGCCCACCGCGGCGATCCGGTCGCGGATGTTGGCGATGCCGGCGCCCTCGGATCCGGCCTCCGCGTCGAAGCCGGCGCCATCGTCCAGGACCTCGAAGCGGAGCTCCTCGCCCGCGCTGAGGGAGATGGCTATCCGCGTCGCACCTTGCGCGTGCTTCGACGCGTTCTGGAGCGCCTCGATCACGCTGAAGTACACCGCGCTCTCGATCTCCGGCGGGTAACGGCCGAGGCCGTCCGGCGTGACCGTGGTGGCGATGGCCGCGCTGAGAGCGGCGGCGTGCAGCGCCTCGCTCAGGCCCCGCTCGGCCAGTCGTGGGGGATAGACGCCTCTCGCGAGCGAGCGAATCTCGTCGAGCGCCTCGGTCACCTCCGTGCCGAGCGCGTGAAGACGCTCGATCCCGCGCTGGGGGTCCTGCTTGACGAGCTCCTCCGTGAGCTCGAGCTTGATCCGCAGTGCCACGAGGCGCTGCTGCGCTCCGTCGTGCAGGTCGCGCTCGATCCGCCGTCGCTCCTCGTCGGCGCTCGCCACCACCCGGGCGCGCGACTCGCTGAGCTCGAGCAGCGACGCGCTCACCTCGGCGGTGAGCGCGTGGTTCTCCAGCGTCATCGTGGCGTAGCCGGCGGCGGCGTCGATCAGCTCCGGGTGGTCGGACAGCGCCGCGTCGTGCACGATTGCCGCGACCAGCCGCCCGCCGTCGTGCACCTCGGTCACGGACTGTCCTGAGACGGGGGAGGGGAGGCGGACCGGCCGGCCCGCCGCGTCGACCCACCCGCCGGCCCGGGGGTACGCGAGGCGGACACCGGGGTCGTGGAAGGCCTCGGCCAGCGCGTCCGTCAGCTCGTCCGGCCCGGAGCTGGCGAGGAGCCTGGTCGCAACCCTTTGAAGGGCCTCCGCGACGAACAGACGCCACCACAAGAGCCCGATGAGGAACGCGAGCGCCATCGCCGGCACGCCGAGCGCGATCAGCCAGACCTCGGTCTCCGACGTCACCGAGTCCGGATCGGCGCCCCGGCTGATCGCGAAGACGATGATGAGAACGAGTCGCGCGATCGCCACGACGAGGACGGGGCCGAGCGTGCGTCGCATGAGCGGCGTCGCGCGCCGCACGCGCTGGCCGAGGCGGATCGCGACCGCCGCGAACAGAAGTGCCAGCAACACCTCCCTGAGCGGCCGGACGACCGAGTCGACGAACGCGGGTTCGTCGTCCAGCAGGAAGAGGGCGTTCGCCGGGCAGTCGCTGGCGCAGCTCGTCGTGTAGCTCGGCAGCGGATAGCTGTCCCCGACGAAGGCCGTCGGCAGCCAGAGCGTCACCAGCATCGCGGCCCCGGCCGCGACAAGGGCACGATCCACGCGCCCGGGCAGTCTGCCGGTGGGGAACGCAAGGACGAGATAGACGAGAAGGATCTCCACGACCCATCCGGATAGGCGTCCGACGCTGTACAGAACGCTGTTGTCCGACTCGGCGAGGGTGGTGAGGAACCAGCCGAACCCGGCGGCGACGAGCAACGGTCCGAAGCGCGTCCGGGGCCGCCGGTACCAGGCGTAGAGGCCGACCCCGATGGGGAGGCCCGCCGTCAAGCGCCCTCGCTGCCGCAACGAGGCCGGGCGCCGACGAGTCGGTGCCCGAAAGCGCGATCGCCGCCGCCACGCCGCATGCGACAGCGCCCGCCGCCGCCAGGACGGCGATGCGGATCCTCAGATCTGGTGCGGGCGAGTCCACGGGGGCGGTGGCAGGCCTACTTGCGCCGGACGGCGTCGCGGCACGACCTCATGCGGGGAGTCCTTGCACCTCGCAGGGTGGCACGTCGTCACCCTCGGGGAGTGATCGGCGGGATCACCCCATCCGGATGACGACGCACGCGCGCGCGGGCGTAGGCTCGGGCCAGGCTGATGATCGGGGTGCTACTGGTGGACGATCACGCGAAGTTCCGCGATGCGGCGCGGGACCTTGTCGAGGCCACACCCGGGTTCGCGTCGCTCGGCGAAGCCGGCTCCGGAGAGGAGGCCCTGCGAATGGTCAAGGAGCTCGATCCCGCACTCGTGCTGCTCGATGTCGGACTGCCGGGGATGAACGGGATCGAGACCGCGAGGAGCATCACTTCGGTGCACCCGCATCCAATCGTGTTCCTCGTCTCGATCGACGATCTCGCCGATCAGCCGGCGAACATTGCGTCTTGCGGCGCCGCGACGTTCGTCAGGAAGCGAGACCTCGGTTGCGCCGCGCTGAAAGAGCTGTGGGCGGAGCACGGAGGACGAGGGGAACTCAGCCGCCCCCTGAGGGTGGTGCGTGCCATACGGAGAAGAGGGGGGCTTACGCCCTTGCCCGCGTTCAAGCGTGGCGAGGATGCTCCGTCGCGTGAGCTCTGCGATCGCGCTGCAGCCGCCTCCGCCGCGCCCGGCAGGGCTCGTGCCACGTGGGCGGCTGGTTCGCAGGCTCAGGGAAGCACGTGATGTTCCGGTCGTGGTGGTGGTTGCCCCCGCCGGCTACGGAAAGACCACACTGCTCTCTCAGTGGGCCGAGCAGGATCCGCGTCCGTTCGCGTGGGTTCGGCTCGACGCGTCGCACGACGATCCCGACACGCTGATCGCGTCGGTCGGGGACGCCCTCGGGGCCGCCGAGCCGCATCCCTTCGTCCTGGTGCTCGACGACGTCCACGCGCTTCACCCGACGGACGCGTTCGAGGTCCTGCAGGCGATCGCCGAAGCGATGCCGCCCGCATCGCAGCTCGCCCTGGCCACCCGGCGTGAGCCTCCGCTTCCGCTTGGCAGGCTGCGAGCGCACCGGCAGGTGGTGGAGCTGCGCAGAGCGGATCTGGCGATGGGACGTTCCGAGGCGGCCGCCCTGCTGGAGGGGGCGGGCCTGCGGCTCCGGGGGGATCAGCTCGACGCGCTCGTGAGTCGTACGGAGGGTTGGCCGGCCGGGCCTCTACCTCGCCGCCCTCTCGCTGCGGGCCCAGCCCGACGTCGGGGCGGCGCTGGAGCGCTTCGCCGGCGACGACCGCATCGTCGCCGAGTACATGGGCGACGAGCTGCTGGCATCTCTGAGCCCGGATCGGATTTCCTTCCTGGTCCGCACCTCCGTGCTCGACACCGTGGCGGCACCGGTCTGCGACGCCGTGCTGGACGCCCCCGGCTCCGGTAAGGCGCTCGCGGATCTGGCCCGGTCGGGCACGCTGCTGGTCGGCCTCGACCGCAGCGGCGAGTCGTACCGCCATCACGGCCTCTTCGCCGAGATGCTGCGCGCGGAGCTGCGCCGTGCGGAGCCGGCCCTGGAGCCCGAGCTGCACCGGCGAGCGAGCGTCTGGTACGCGGAGCACGGCGAAACGCACGCCGCGATCCGCCATGCGGTCGCCACCGGCGATGTCCACCTGGCGGGAGATCTCCTGTGGGCGCATGCCGCGGACCGAATCGCGCACGGTGCGAATGACGACGTACGGCGCTGGCTCGGCGAGTTCAGCTCGGACGAGATCGCCACCAGCGCGCCGCTCGCGCTCGTCGCGGCGAACAGCTCACTGGCGGCAGGCGAACGCGACCAGGTCGAGTGCTGGACTGCGGCGGCGGCCCGGAGCCTCGATCGGACGGCCGGCGAGATGCGTCCCTCGCTGGATGCCGCGCTGACGATCCTCCAGGCCGCGGTGTCCCGGGACGGCGTCGCGCGCATGGGTGCCGACGCGGCTCGCGCCGGTCAGTCGTTCCCGGAGCACAGCGCGTGGCGCGCGACCGGCAGGCTGCTCGAGGGCGTGGCGTGCCACCTGACCGGTCGCCGGCAGGCCGCTCGGGTCCCGCTCGAGGAGGGCGGCCGCGGAGGTGCGGCGGTGGCGCCGAACATCCAGGCGCTCTGCCTCGCCCAGCTCGCGCTCCTCGTCGCGGAGGACGAGGACTGGGAAGAGGCCGCGGTTCTCATCTCCCGCGCGCGAAAGCAGGTCAGGGCCTGCGGCCTCGACCGCTATCCCACCATGTCGCTCGTCTTCGCGGTGTCCGGTCTCGTGCGAGCGCAGAGGGGCATGGTCGACGAGGCTCGCGGCGATCTCGTCTCGTCCACGCGGCTCCTCGGCGAGCTGGGCGACTTCGCGGCCTGGTACGAGGCGGAGACACGCATCACGATGGCCCGTACCGCCCTCCGCCTCGGCGACGTCACGGCCGCGCGAAGCCTGCTGGCCGAAGCGTCGCACGCCCTGCGGGAGGCCTCCGACTCGACCGCGCTGCGGGCGTGGCTCGATGAGACGCGCGTGCACCTCGAGGCGGCCACGCGCTCCGCGGGCGAGACCTGCGCCCTGACCACGGCCGAGCTGCGTGTCCTTCAGCTGCTTCCGACCCACCTCTCCTACCCGGCGATGGCGGATCGCCTGTACGTGTCGCCGAACACCGTCAAGACGCACGTGCGGGCCGTGTACCGGAAGCTCGACGCCTCATCGCGCGGCGAGGCCGTGGCGCATGCGTTCGCCGCGGGCCTTCTCGACGACGTCCAGGCTGCCTGACCGCTACCCCCCGGCGTACGTGAGCGTGGCCTGCGTGGCCTCGACGGCAGTCTGCTCGACCCGGCGGGCGTCCGCTTCGATGCCCACCACGACCAGCGCCGCCCGGTCCTCCTTGAGCAGGGCGGCCATTTCCGTTGCATCGCCGCGAGGAATTCCGTCTGCGATGCGCGCGACCCAGGCGTCCAGCTCAGGGCCGTCCGCATCCGATCCGGCGATGCCCGGGCAGAGGACGGCGCTCGCGGCGCCGGCGGCGACGCCGGTCCACGTATCGCGTGGCGTTGGCCTCGCGGACTTGTGGACGCTGAGCACGCCGTCGTGTCCCTTCGAGATCACGGCCGCGTCGTACGAGCCGATCTCGTCACAGGAGTGGAGCAGCTTGATGACCTCGTAGTCGCCCTCGGCGCTCGCCAGGCTGCTGTAGCTGCCTGCGAAGACGAAGATCGGGTCGTCCATCGCTCAGGCCCACGTGGGTGCGGAGAACATGCCGATCGAGTTCAGCATCCGGCCGGAGGGGGTGCATCACCCGATGCGGGTGAAGATCGTGGCCCGGCCGCATGTGACAGTGGGTCCCATGAAGCGATTGCTGGCCACCGTGCTCCTGCTGGCGGCCCTCGCGACCGCCTGTGGCGAGTCCGACGAGGAGAAGGCGCAGAACGACGTCTGCGACGCGCGCGCGGACATCCAGCAGCAGGTCGACGAGCTCTCGAACCTCACGCTCGACAATGCGACGCTCGACGGCATTGAGGGCAACCTCAGTGCGATCCGGGACGACCTCGGGAAGATCGCGGACGCGCAGGGCGGCCTGAACGACGAGCGCAGGCAGCAGGTGCAGTCCGCCAACAAGGAGTTCACCTCGCAGGTCAGGTCCATCGCGAGCGACCTCGGGTCGAGCCTCTCGCTGAGCGGCGCGGAGGACCAGCTCGGGTCCGCGTTCGACCAGCTGGCGGCCTCCTACAGGCAGACGTTCGCCAAGGTCGACTGCGACTCATGAACGAGGAGCGGATCGCGATCGCGCTGGTCGTGTCGGCCCTCGCGCGCCTGATTCGCTCTCAGCCGGAGTCTGAGCCTGAGCCGCCGGGGCCGGGGTCAGCCGAGCGCTGACCACGTGGGCGACGACCACCGCGACGATCACCAGCGGCAGGGCGTTCAGCCCGGGGGCGCCAAGGAGCAGGGCCGCGACCAGCGTCGAGGTCAGGGGGAGGCCGAGCATCACCGTGGTCATCGCGCCCATTCCCATCGCGACTCCGGGAACGAGCGACATCCCGGGCAGTTCCGCTGAGGCGACACCGGCGGCGGCGCCGATGAAGATGGCCGGGAAGATCGGGCCGCCGCGGAAGCTGCTGAGACACACCGCGTAGGCGAGGCCCTTGCAGGCGATCAGCAGCACGAGCGCGCCGACGGACCAGTCGGCTGCTCCCGCGACCAACGGGCCCACCGCCTCCTGACCCGAGAAGAGGACCTGGGAGGCGCTCTCGTCGGTGGCCTCGTCGAACGCGATCGCAAGCCCCGCGACGGCCAGTCCCAGCAGCGGCATCAGCAGCACCATCCGGCGCTCCACGTGTGGACGCATGACCAACGCCAGCAAGCGAATGCCGCGGCCGAGCAGCGGAGCCACGAGGCCGAAGACGAGCGCCCATCCGAACATGGCAACGGTCGGCTGCCCGAACTCGGGGACGCCCGGGATCGTCAGCGAGAACGTGCCCAGGCCGGTGAGGTCGTCCAGCCCGATGAAGATGAGCGACCCGATGCCTGCGGCCAGCAGTCCGGGCAGCAGGACGACGCCGACCATGGGGCCGGCGAGTCCCGCCGCCTCGAGCAGGAGAAACGCGCCCAGCAGCGGCGAGCCCATGAGCGTGCTGATGGCGGCGAAGCTTCCAGCCGCGGCGATCACCGCGCCGGCCATGTCCGGGGCGTCGCGGGCGGCGAGGCGCACCGCGAGAAGGCCGAGGCCGCTGCCGATGGCTATCAGTGGAGCTTCGGGACCGAGCACGGCCCCGAAGCTCAAGGTCGCCAGCGCCGCGAGGAACACGCCCGGGAGCTCGATCGGCCGCGTGACGCCGCCGGCCTTGAACCCGTCCGCCGGTGAGTGCCCACTGGTGCCGGGGAGATATCGGATCGAGAGCGCCGTGAGCAACCCGCCGGCCGCGAGCACGGGCAGGGGCCACCACACCGGCACCGAGTCGAAGCCGAGCTCCTTCGGGAGGTCCGTGAACAGCGCCGTCTGAAGCAGGTCGACCAGCTCCAGGAAGCCGTACGCGACTGCCGAGACGGGCACGCCGACGATCGCCGCGAGGAGAAGCAGCTTGACGTAGCTCCGGCTCTTGAGCATCGCCAGCGGATCGGGGGCGGGAGCCGGGCCGGTCATGGTCGCGCCGCCTCGGCGGCGCCCCGCCGGGCGAGCGCCCGCCGGGCGAGCCCCCGCTGGGCAAGCAGCGTCGCCGTGCCCCCGAGCGTCAGCATCGTTACGTTGACGCCGAGCACGGCAGCGGCGCCGGCCGCTTTCTCAATCTCGCCGACGCCGGTCGCCACCCCGAGATACGCCGACGCGGGGATCGTCGTCACCGAGATCGCGACGCCCACTGCGGAGCTGGCCCGCGTCTCGAGCGCCAGCATGCCGGCAGCGCCGGCAGCGAGCGCGACCACGATCGTCGAGCTGTTGACGGTCGTCAGACCCGACAGCGCTCCCTCGCCAACCACGAAGCCGGACGGAAGCAGATCGGCGAGATCGAGAACCGCGGTCAGCCCGCCCGCGAAGAGGCAGGCGCAGGCGAGCCCGGCCCCCAGCGTCCACACGGCGCGCAGCACAAGCACGCCGCGACCCAGAACTGCGCCGATGCAGATCGACGTTATCGGCAGCAGATCCGGGCTCACGGCCATGGCGCCGACGATCAGGATCTCGTTGTCGTAGATGACTCCGTAGCCCGCGATGATCCCCGCGGCGGCCATGAAAGCGAGGTACCGGGCCACCGGTCGCGCGTGCTCTCCGGCCTGGCCGAGCAGGTCGGCCCACACCAGGCTCGCGCCTCGCGCGTGGCGAAGGAGAGGTTGGATGGCGTCGATGCGGAGAAGCGACACGTCGTCGGGCGGGACCCCCAGGTGCTGCAGGGCGTGCAGGGCGTCGTCGGCAGCGGCGGGTTCCAGATCGGCCGTCACGATCACCGTCTGACGGTGTCCCGTGTCCGTGCGCGTGATGTGGCGTGCCCCGGACAGCCCGGACAGGGTCTCGGCGACCTCCGCCATCGCGTATGCCGAGCCGAACACGCGCAGGTGCAGCACCGCTGCAGCCTAGGGCGGGTGCCACGGGCGGACCTCACCTGATCAAGGTGATGTCGTTCCCTTCCTCGCGCTCCATGGTTGGGGCCATGCCGACGAGGTCGCCCGCTCCGGTCGCTTGAACCGTGGACGTCAGCGCTGACCGTTTCAAAGCACTCTTTCGCGAGGTGTGCAGCTGGGGGCGGTGGGGGGAGCGCGACGAGCGCGGGGCGCTTCACCACCTGACCGCGGAGCGGCTCGTTGCGGCGACGCGTCTCGTCCGGGACGGCGTCAGCGTCACCTTGAGCAGGCCGCTGGCCACCGAGCTCAGCGCCTCCAATCCCGAGCCCGCGGAGCATCACATGACGATGCTCAGCGACACCGACATCGGCTCGGGGTCGCTGCGCTTCGCCAAGGACTACGTGGGGGTCGACTACCACAACGACAGCCACACCCACATCGACGCGCTGTGCCACGTCGCCTACGACGGATCGCTCTACGACGGCTGGCCGCAGGAGGCCGTCGACAGGGCCGGGGCGTCGGCCGACGCGATCGAGGTCCTCAAGGACGGCCTCGTCGGGCGCGGCGTGCTGCTCGACATCCCGCGTCTGCGCGGCGTGCCGTGGCTCGAGCCCGGCGAGCACGTATACGGCGACGAGCTGGAGGCGGCGGAGTCGGAGCAGGGGGTCAGGGTGGGGCAGGGCGACATCCTCCTCGTCCGCACAGGGCACGCGCGACGGCTCGACGAGCTCGGGCCATGGGAGACCGCCGCCGCCAAGGCCGGACTGCATCCAACCGCAATGCCGTTCGTGGCGGATCGGGGAGTCGCCGCACTCGGGTCCGACGGCAACAGCGACACGGCGCCCAGCAGCACCGAGGGTGTCGCCTTCCCGATTCACGTCCTGGCGTTGAACGCGATGGGCGTCCACCTGCTCGACTACCTGCAGTTCGAGGACCTGCGGGCGGTCTGCGAGCGGACGCGGCGCTGGGAGTTCCTCTTCGTGGCCGCGCCGTTGCGCATCACCGGCGGGACCGGCTCGCCCATGAACCCGCTCGCGATCTTCTAGGGCTGCAGGGGATGCTCTCGAGCGACGAGATACTCACCGGACTCGGTCTGGTGATCGTGGTCGCCCTTGCCTGCCGGCTGGTCGCCCACGCCACGCGGTTGCCGGCGATCGTGTTGTTGCTGCCGGCCGGCTTCGCGGCCGGGGCGCTGACCGATGACGTCCACCCGGAGGCCCTCTTCGGCGATGCCTTTCAGCCGCTGGTCACCCTCGGCGTGGGCCTGATCCTCTTCGAGGCAGGCCTGAGGCTCCGCCTCCACGAGCTGGCCGGCGGGGCGCGCCGTGTGGTCCTGCGGCTGATCGTGATCGGCGTGCCACTGACGGCCCTCGGCGTGACCGTCGCCGCACAGCTCATCTTCGGGCTCGGCTGGGGCGTGTCTGCGGTGCTGGGCGCCGTGCTCGTGGTCTCGGGGCCGACGGTGGTGCTGCCGCTGCTGGCGTTCGTGCGGCCCAGCGACAGGGTGCGGTCGGTGCTCAAGTGGGAGGGCGTGCTGATCGACCCGATCGGCGCCCTGCTGGGCGTGCTCGCCTTCCACGCGGTCAAGGCGGGCGCCGGCGGAGATCGCGACTTCCACGCGGGCGATCTGGCTCTCAGCCTCGGCATCGGCCTGATCGCCGGCGCCGTCGGAGCCGGTCTTCTCTGGCTGCTGCTGCGCCGTCTCCAGCGCGCGGCGCCCGGCCAGACCGTGGCTGCGGCGTTGATGGTCCTCGTCGCCACCTTGGTCGCCGCCGACGCGCTCCGCGAGGACTCGGGCTTCATGGCCGCAACCGTGATGGGCGTGGTGATGGCGAACCAGACCGAGCTGGATGTCTCCGGGATCCTGGCTTTCCACGGGACGGTGGTGGAGCTCCTGATCGCCATTCTCTTCGTGCTGATCTCCGCATCGGTCGCGCCTTCCCAGGTGACCGACCTCTTGCCGGAGGGGCTCGCGCTCGTCGCGGTGATCGTGCTCGTGCTCCGCCCGCTCGTCGTGGCTCTGGGAACCTCGGGATCCAAGCTCAGCGCCGCCGAGCGCGGCTTCATCGCCTGGCTGGCGCCACGGGGGATCGTCGCCGCGTCGACCGCCTCGGCATTCGGGCTTCAGCTCACCCAGGACGGTGTCAGCGGGGCGGACGACATCCTGCCGATCTCCTTCATCGTGATCTTCGGCACCGTGGCCCTCTACGGCCTGACGGCGGCCCCGCTCGCCCGCCTCTTGGGCCTGGCCGGCGCCGGCGCCAGGGTCGTCCTGGTAGTGGGCGGACAGGCGTGGGGCAGGGCGATCGCGAAGGCGCTCGACGCGGCCGGGCTCGGCGTGCGTCTATGGACAGGGCGGCCCGAGGAGCAGGCGGCGGCGCGCGCCGACGGGCTTGCGGCGGGGAATGCGCGGCTCGGTGTCGACCTCGCCACACGGGAGGAGGAGCTGGAGGAGGTGACCGACGCGCTGCTGGTGACCGCGAGCGACGACTTCAACGCTCTGGCCGCCTACGAGCTCCGCCGCGACCTCGGCCACGAGCACGTGTACAGGCTGCCCGCCGGAGACCACGTGCTGGACCTGGTTCCGGCGTATGCGGAGGGCAGCACCCTCTTCCACGAAGACCTGACCTACTCGGAGTTCACCAGGCGCTTCGACGCCGGGGCCGAGCTCGTCGAGTCGGACGGCGTGCCAGGCGATCACCTCACCACCCTGTTCGTGATCGGCGAGTCCGGCGAGCTCACGGTCGTCACGGCCGGGCGGCCGCCCGTATCACGCCCTGGCGACACCAAGATCTGCCTGAGGACCCCCGGATGATCGACACGATCCACCTCCGAAGCCCAAGCGGCAAGGGCCTGGCGGCAGCCTTCGCCCCGGGCGCGAACATGATCCTCCATTCCCTGACGCTCGGCGATCGCGAGCTGCTCGCGACACGCAACGGCGTGGAGGCCTACGTCGAGAGCGGGTCGACCATGGGCATCCCGCTGCTCCATCCATGGGCCAACCGGCTCGCCGGGTTCACGTACAGCGCCGCCGGCACGGAGGTGGTGCTCGACCGGCACTCGGAGCTCTTCAAGCTCGATCCCGGCGGGCTGCCGATCCACGGCGCGGTGCCGAGCCTCCTGAGCTGGGAGGTCGTCGGCTCCGCAACCCGCGGCGAGACGGCCTCGCTCCTTGCGCGGCTCGATTGGGACCCCGCGCACCGCGCCTTCGAGCTGTTCCCCTTCCCTCACCGGCTCGAATACCGGGCGCGGCTGGGGGCGAGGACGGTCGAGATCGCGGTCGCGCTCGAGCCGACCGAGGACGCCGCCGTTCCGGTCTCCTTCGGCTTCCACCCCTACCTGCGCATCCCCGGCGGCGATCGCGCGAGCGCGGAGATGTCCCTGCCGGTCCGCCGCGCCCTCATCCACGACGCCTCGATGATCCCCACCGGGGAGACGGAGCCATGCGAGCCCGGACTGCGCCGGCTCGGGGACACCGTATGGGACGACGGGTTCTCCGACCTGGCCGACCCGGCGCGGTTCAGGCTGCGCAGCCACGGCTCCGAGGTATCGCTGACCTTCCTGCGGGGCTACCGCTTCGCTCAGGTGTTCGCTCCGCCGGGGAGCGACTTCGTCTGCTTCGAGCCGATGACGGCGCCGGCGAACGCGCTGGCGAGCGGCGCGGACCTCCCCGTGGTCGCGCCCGGTGGCCGGTACGAAGCCGCCTTCGAGATCGCGGTCGGCTGACGCCCTCGGCCGAAATCATCCCTATCGGGTGATGCCGGGCCGGGCGGTGCGCCGGACACTGCACGTCGCAGTCCCCCCGGAACGAAAGGCACGCATGAGCACCGCGGTACGACCCGACGCGGCGACGGCCCCGATCCAGGACGGCGCCGGCGGAGCGCAACCCGCCGACGTGTTCGTCGCCTTCGGGATCACCGGCGACCTGGCGAGGGTCATGACCTTCCACTCGCTGTATCGCCTCGAGGCCCGCGGGCTGCTGTCCTGCCCGATCGTGGGGGTGGCGGCGAACGACTGGACGCTCGGGCAGCTGCGCGACCACGCCCGGTCCGCGATCGAGGCCACCGGTGAAGCCGTCGACGAGGAGGTCTTCGCACGCTTCGCCGCGCGGCTGTCCTACCTGAGCGGGGACTTCGGCGACCCCGGCACCTACGAGCGCCTGGCGAAGGCCATCGGCGCGGCGAAGAGCGCCGGTCTTCTACCTGGAGATCCCGCCGTCCCTGTTCGGGATGGTCATCAAGGGACTCTCCGATGCGGGCCTGACCGAGTCGGCGCGCGTGGTCGTCGAGAAGCCGTTCGGGCACGACCTCGTGTCCGCGCGGGCGCTCAACGACGAGGTCCACGGCTACATCGACGAGTCGCAGCTCTACCGGATCGACCACTTCCTCGGGAAGATGGGTCTCGTCGAAGCTCTCTATCTGCGGTTCGCGAACACGATGTTCGAGCCCATCTGGAACCGCACCTACGTGTCCTCCGTCGAGATCACGATGGCCGAGAGCTTCGGCGTCGAGGACCGCGGTCACTTCTACGACCCGGTGGGCGCCGTGCGGGACGTGATGGTCAACCACCTGATGCAGGTGGTGGCCGCGGTGGCGATGGAGCCGCCCGCAGCGCTGGACGCCAGGACGCTCAAGGACGCGATGGTCGCGGTCTTCCGCGCAATGCCCCCGGCGGATCCCTCTCACTACGTGCGCGGGCAGTACGGGGGCTACCGGGACATCGACGGGGTGGCGAAGGACTCCACCACCGAGACCTACGCCGCGGTCAAGCTCGCGGTGAACAACTGGCGCTGGTCGGGCGTGCCCTTCTTCATCCGCACGGGGAAGTGCCTGCCCACCACGCAGACCGAGCTGCGACTCGTCTTCCACAGACCACCCCCGCTGAACTACGGCGGGAACGGGTCCCGCCGGCCCGAGCCGGATCAGCTCGTGGTGAAGCTCGACCCGTCCACGGGCATCAGGATGCTCGTCAACGCCCAGCGCTCCGAGGAGCGGCGGCCCGAGCAGATCAGCCTGGACATGGAGTTCGCCGAGCAGGGCGGTGAGGGCCCGACCCCGTACGAGGTCCTGCTGCACGCGGCGATGATGGGGGACAGCAAGCGCTTCACCCGGCAGGACGCCGTCGAGGAGACGTGGAGGATCATGCAGCCGCTCCTCGACTCGCCCCCGCCCGTGCATCCATACGAGATGGGGTCGTGGGGTCCCGCCGCGGCGGACGAGCTCGTCGCCGGCCACGGCCGGTGGCACGGCCCGTGGGTGCTGTCGTGAGCGCGGTGACCACCGGCGACGACCCGAGGCGGACGGAGCGGGCCGCGCCACAGAGCGCAGCCGCGCCGTCGCCCTTCCCGCCGATCGCCGACTACGCCTTCCTCTCGAACTGCCACACGAGCGCCCTCATCGCGCCCGACGGCGGGATCGGCTGGCTCTGCGCCCCCCGCTTCGACTCCCCGAGCGTCTTCGGCACCCTGCTCGACCGCGCCGCCGGCACCTTCCGCGTCGGGCCGTTCGGGGTCAGCGTGCCGACCGCCCGGATCTACGAGCCGGGGACGAACGTGCTCGCGACCACCTGGAACACCTCGTCGGGGTGGCTCCTGGTCCGCGACGCGCTGACCATGGGGCCGACGAGGGGTGAGGACGAGATCACCCCGCACACCCGGCCGCCCGCCGACACCGACGGCGACCACATGCTCGTGCGCGTGCTGACGTGCCTCGACGGCGCGGTGGAGGTGGAGCTGGTCTGCGAGCCGGCCTTCGACTACGGGCGTACGACCCCCGAGTGGTCGCTGGTCGACGGTAGCCGCCACACGGCCGACGCGACCGGCGCGGACCAGACCATCCGGCTGCAGACCGACATGGCAATCGGAATCGAGGGCGACCGCGTCCGCGCCCGTCACGTGATGCGAAAGGGCGAATCGCTCTACTGCTCGCTGTCGTGGGCCGAGGGGCTCGAATCGCCCCAGGACCTCGACGAGGCGAATGCCCGGCTCGCCACGACCGTGGGGTTCTGGCGGGACTGGCTCGGGCGTGCCCGCCAGGTCGACCATCGCTGGCGTGAGCCGATCCAGCGCTCGGCGCTGGCGATCAAGGGCCTCACCTACATGCCGACCGGAGCGACGGTCGCGGCCGCCACGACGTCCCTGCCCGAGACGCCCGGCGGCGAGCGGAACTGGGACTACCGCTTCACCTGGATGCGCGACTCGACCTTCACCCTGCAGGCGCTGCACTGGCTGATGCTCGATTGGGAGGCCGACGAGTTCATGCAGTTCGTCGCGGACCTGGAGCCGAACGCGGACGGCGCGCTGCAGATCATGTACGGGATCGACGGGCGGCGGGACCTCACCGAGTCGACGCGGGACGACCTGTCCGGGTACGCCGGCGCGCGCCCGGTCCGGATCGGCAACGGCGCCTTCGACCAGCGCCAGAACGACGTCTTCGGCGCCGTGCTGGACTCGATCCTCCTTCACACGCGCCACAGCGAACGGCTGCCGCGACGCCTCTGGCCGATCGTCCAGTCGCAGGCGGAATGCGCCACCCAGGTCTGGCGCAACCCCGACCAGGGGATCTGGGAGGCCCGCGGCGAGCCGAAGCAGTACGTGTCGTCGAAGCTCATGTGCTGGGTGGCCCTCGACCGCGCGGCCAAGCTGGCGGAGATCCGCGGCGATCCGGCCATGCAGGAGACGTGGCGCGCGACCGCCGACGAGATCAAGGACGACATCCTCGAGCACGGCGTCCGGGACGGCGTGATGCGCCAGCACTACGAGACGGACTCGCTCGACGCGTCGACGCTCCTGGCCCCGATCTTCGGGTTCCTGCCGCCGGACGACGACCGGCTGCGCAAGTCCGTCGACGCGGTCGCCGACGACCTCACGGAGGACGGCTTCGTCCTGCGCTACCGGACGGATGAGACGGACGACGGGCTGTCCGGCAAGGAGGGCAGCTTCCTGATCTGCTCCTTCTGGCTCGTCTCGGCGCTGGCGATCGTCGGCGAGCTGCAGCGAGCCCGCGACCTGATGGAGCGCCTCTTGAGCGTCGCGTCGCCGCTGGGGCTCTACGCCGAGGAGTTCGACACGAGCACCGGTCGGCACCTCGGCAACTTCCCCCAGGCCTTCTCCCACCTCGCGCTGATCGAGGCGGCCGCGCGGATCATCCTCGCGGAGCGGCTGGCGGAGTGGATGCAATGAGCTCCTACGACGTGATCGTGATCGGGAGCGGGGCCGGCGGCGGCACGCTCGTGCGGCACCTGGCCCCGTCCGGCAAGCGCATCCTCCTCATCGAGCGGGGCGATTGGCTGCCGCGCGAGCCCGAGAACTGGAGTGCCGCCGACGTGTTCGTCGACAACCGCTACATCTCGCCGGACACCTGGCTCGACGGGACCGGAAAGCCATTCCAGCCGCAGGTGCACTACTTCGTCGGGGGCGCAACCAAGCTCTACGGCGCGGCGCTCTATCGCCTGCGGAAGGAGGACTTCGGGGAGCTGCGCCACCACGACGGGATCTCACCCGCGTGGCCCATCCCCTACGAGGAGATGGAGCCGTACTACACCGCGGCCGAGCGGCTCTACCAGGTGCACGGCCAGCGTGGCGAGGATCCGACGGAGCCGCCCGCCGGCGCGCCGTACCCGTTCCCCGCCGTGTCCCATGAGCCGCGCATCCAGCAGCTCTCCGACGACCTTGCCAAGGCGGGGCTGCGCCCGTTCCACGCTCCGTGCGGAATCATGCTGAACGAGGCGAACACCCCCTACAGCGCCTGCGTGCGCTGCGCGACCTGCGACGGCTTCCCCTGTCTCGTGCACGCGAAGTCCGATGCCGAGGTGCTCGCCGTGCGGCCGGCCCTCGAGCACCCGAACGTCGTGCTGCTGACGAACGCGCGGGCGGTCGCCCTTCGCACCGATTCGTCCGGCAGCGAGGTGACCCGCGTGGACGTCGACGTGAACGGAGCACGCGAGACGTTCTCGGCTGACATCGTCGTCGTCTCCTGCGGCGCGGCGAACTCGGCCAAGCTGCTCCTGGCCTCGGCGAACGACAGGCATCCGAACGGCCTGGCCAACGGCTCCGACCAGGTCGGGCGCAACTACACGTTCCACAACAGCCAGGCCGTGCTGGCCCTGTCGAAGGAAGAGAACCCGACCGTCTTCCAGAAGACGCTCGGGCTCAACGACTTCTACTTCGGCAGCGACGACTTCGACTTCCCGATGGGGAACATCCAGATGGTCGGGAAGTCGTCGGCGCCGATGTACCGCGGGGAGAAGCCCCTCGAGACCAAGCTGGCGCCGACGCGCACGCTCGAGACGATGGCTCGCCACGCCGTCGACTTCTGGCTCTCGACCGAGGACCTCCCGCGCCCCGACAACCGGGTCACGTTGGACCGCGACGGCCGGATCACGCTGCGCTACACGCCCAGCAACGAGGAGCCCAAGAAGCGCCTCTACCACAAGCTCAGGTCGCTGCTGGCCGACGCGGGCATGCACCCGGACCACCTGATCCCGCGGCACGCGTACCTGAAGACGGACATCCCGGTGGCCGGCGTGGCCCACCAGGCCGGCACCTGCCGCTTCGGCTCGGACCCGCACACGTCGGTGCTGAACCGGGACTGCCGAACGCACGAGGTCGACAACCTGTACGTCGTCGACACGAGCTGCTTCCCCAGCATCGGGGCGGTCAACCCGGCGCTCACCGCGATGGCCAACGCGCTCCGCGTGGGTGACCACCTGCTCGAGCGGATGGGCGCCCCACGTCCCGCAGGGGAGCATGCGAATGTCGGCTGACGGCGCACAGGCGTCCCGGCGCAAGGTCGTGATCGTCGGCGGCGGGTTCGCGGGGCTCGCCACAGCGCGCCGGCTGCGGCACGCCGACGTGGACGTGACCGTCATCGACCGGATGAACCATCACCTCTTCCAGCCGCTGCTGTACCAGGTGGCGGCCGGGGCCGTGTCGGAGGGCGAGTGCGCCGTTCCCATCCGGGTGTCGCTCAGGCGCGCCTCCAACGCAACGGTGCTGATGGCGGAGGCGGTGGACTTCGACGTCGAGCGGCGGGAGGTGGTCCTCGACCGCGGCGAGCGGATCCCGTACGACAGCCTCATCGTGGCCTGCGGCATGGAGACCTCCTACTTCGGCAACGACGAGTGGAAGGACGTCTCGTGCGGGCTGAAGACGCTCGCGGACGCGGTCGACCTGCGCGACCGCATCTATGGCGCCTTCGAGCAGGCCGAACGCGAGCCGGAACCCGATGCGCGCGCCGAGTGGCTGACGTTCGCGGTCATCGGCGGCGGGCCGACCGGGGTGGAGGTCGCCGGGGCGCTCGCGGGGCTGACGAGTCAGTCGACCAGGCGCGACTTCACGCGGGTCCGCCCGGGCGAGACGCGGATCATCCTGCTGGACGCGGGCGAGCGGGTCCTCACCCCGTTCGCCGAGTCGCTCTCCCGCAAGGCCGCGGCGGGGCTGGCGGAGCTCGGTGTCACGGTGCGCGAGGGCGTGCGCGCCACCGCGATCGACTCGCGCGGCGTGACGATCGCCGTCGACGGTGAGACCGAGCGCATCGCGAGCCGCACGGTGATCTGGGCGGCCGGTGTCCGGGCGGTGTCCCTCACCTCGAAGCTGGCGCAGGGCACCGGCGCGGAGACGGACCGAGCCGGACGCATCGCGATCAACCCGGACCTGACCGTGCCCGGTCACCCGGAGATCACGGTGATCGGGGACGTCGCAAGCCTGGCCGGGCGCGACGGCAAGCCGCTGCCCGGCCTTGCGACGGTCGCGATCCAGCAGGCGGCGCACGTCGCGAAGGGCATCCGCAGCGGCCGGGCCGGGGCCGACGGGCCGTTCCGCTACCTCGACAAGGGGGCCCTCGCCGTGATCGGGCGCGGGCGCGCCATCTGCGAGATACGCGGGCTGAAGCTGTCCGGCTGGCCTGCGTTCGCCACCTACCTCGGCGTGCACCTGTTCTACCTCGGCGGCGAGGGCAAGCGCCTCAAGCTCGTCACCGACTGGGTCACGACCTTCTTCGGCAACCGCGGCAACCAGGTGATAGAGGGCGAGCTCTCGACCGTCGAGCGCGCGCCGCCGACCGTCGAAGCCGCGCGCTAGCACGGGCACGTGATGCTCGACACCGTCGTCCCGTTCGCCACGGAGCTCGAAGCAGCGCGGAGCCAGATGGCGTTCACGCTCGGGTTCCACATCATCCTGGCGTCGCTCGGCGTCGGCTTCCCGGCGATCATGCTGATCGCCAACTACCGGGGCCTCCGCCACGACGACCCCGTCGCGCTGCTGCTCGCCCGGCGCTGGTCGAAGGTCGTCGCGATCACCTTCGCGGTGGGAGCGGTCACCGGCACCGTGCTGTCGTTCGAGTTCGGCCTGCTGTGGCCCGAGTTCACCAGCACGTTCGGCGACGTCTTCGGCGTCCTCTTCGCCATGGAGGGGATCTTCTTCTTCCTCGAGGCGATCTTCGTCGCGATCTACATCTTCGGCTGGAAGCGCCTCTCCCCGTGGACGCACTTCTGGTCGGGCGTGCCGATCGTCATCTGCGGGATCGGCGGCGCGTTCTCGGTGGTCGCCGTCAACTCGTGGATGAACCAGCCGCAGGGCTTCACGATGTCGGGCGGCGAGGTGACGGACGTGGATCCCCTGAAGGTGATCTTCAACCCGGCCGTTCCGTACGAGGTTCCCCACATGATCCTCGCCGCCTATCTGGTCTCGGGATTCCTGGTCGCCTCGGTGTACGCCGTGGGGATGCTGCGCGGGCGCCGGGACCGCTACCACCGGCTCGGCCTCCTGATCCCGCTGACCTTCGCCGCGATCGTGACGCCGATCCAGTTCGCGGTCGGCGACACCGCGGCCCGCGCGATCGCCGAGGACCAGCCGATCAAGTTCGCCGCGATGGAGTGCGTACAGAAGACCGCTACGCATGTCCCCGAGTACATCGGCGGACGGTGCACCAGCGAAGGCGTCAAGGGCGGGATCAAGATCCCGGGGCTCGACTCGTGGCTGGTCGGCTTCAGCACCGACACCAAGGTCATCGGACTCGACACGGTGGCGCCGGACGACCAGCCTCCGGCGAAAACGCTGCTCCATTGGGCCTTCGACGCGATGGTCGGCATCTGCACGCTGCTGATCGGACTGGGCCTGTGGCTCGGGATAGCGTGGTGGCGCAAGCGCGACATCCCGAAGACGAAGTGGTTCCTCCGCGCCACGGCGCTGTCCGGCGTGGCCTCGGTCGTGGCGCTCGAGTGCGGCTGGATCGTGACCGAGGTGGGCCGGCAGCCGTGGGTCGTCTACGAGATCATGCGGACCAAGGACGCCGTCACCGGCGCGAGCGGCGTCTGGGTCACCTTCTCGATCGTCCTGGTGCTGTACACGCTGCTGGGCGTAACCACGGTGGTCACGCTGCGCGTCTTGGCGCGCCGCTGGCGGGAGGCGGATGCCGAGGAGGACGAAGGCGTCCCCTACGGGCCGGCCGGTGAGCCCCCGCCGACGCTCCCCGAGGGCGCGACTTGAGCACGGCCGACGCAGTTGCCGGCGTCCTCTGGGTCGGCGTGACCTTCTACACCGTGTTCGGCGGCGCCGACTTCGGGGCGGGGTTCTGGAGCCTCGTGGCCGGAAAGGGGGAGCGCGGCCGGCGTGCGCGCGAGCTCGCCGACTGGGCGATCGGGCCGGTCTGGGAGGCCAACCACGTGTGGCTCATCTTCGTGCTCGTGGTGCTGTGGACGGGGTTCTCCGAGGCGTTCGGCTCCATCTTCTCGACCCTGTTCATCCCGCTCAGCCTCGCCGCGCTCGGGATCGTGCTTCGCGGTTCCGGCTTTGCGTTCCAGAGGACGGCGAGGACGGAGAGGGGGAGGCACGTCGCAGCGCGCCTGTTCGGGCTCTCGTCGCTCCTGACGCCGTTCTTCATGGGCACCGTGGTGGGCGCGATCGCCTCCGGCAGGGTGCCCGTCGGCAACGCGGAGGGCGACCCGGTCACGAGCTGGCTCAACGCCGTGTCGCTCGTGATCGGGGCGTTGTTCGTCGCCACCTGCGCGTACCTGGCGGCGGTCTTCCTCGTGAGCGACGCCCGCCGCGCGCGGGCCGCCGACCTCGAGCGCTACTTCACGACTCGGGCGCTGGGAGCGGCCCTGGCGGCGGGGGCGCTCGCCGTGGCCGGGATCCTCGTGTTGAACGCCGACGCGGAGTACGTCTACGACCGCCTCACCCAGGAGGGCCTGCCGCTCGTGATCGTCTCCGGGCTCTGCGGCCTGGGCGCGCTGGTGCTGCTCCGCCGCGGCTCGACCCGCGGTGCCCGGCCGCTCGCGGTCGGGGCCGTCGTGGCGGTCGTCTGGGGCTGGGGCGTCGCGCAATACCCGTACCTGCTGCCCGAGAAGCTCGATATCGCGGACGCCGCGGCACCGGACGCGACCCTGACCGGCGTGCTCATCGTCTTCGGCGTCGCGGTCGTGCTCGTGGTGCCCTCCATCGTCCTGCTGTTCACGCTTGCGCAGCGAAGCGTGATCGAGGAGACCGAGGCGCCTCGGGCCACGCCGCCGGGCGGCGAGATCACCCCCACGGGATGAGGCACCCCGGATCCCGCCTGCCTGTCCCCCGGCAGCCTCCTCAGGACGCCTCGACTGCCCTCTTGATCGCCATCCCGAAGTCGTCCGCCCCCTTGCGGGCGGAGCGCAGCGCCAGCGGGGCGATCGCCTTGCCCACGCCGCGCCCCTCGAGGACGTTGTAGAGCGTGACCCGGGTGCCGCTGTCCTCCTGAGCGAGGTCGTAGCCGCCCTCGACGGCCATGACCAGGTTCTTGGACGTCTCCGCCCACCGGATCCGGGTCGGCGGCTCGAACTCGGTGAGCTTGAACTCCCGCTTGGTCTTCACGCCGGCGTCCTTGACCGTGCTTGCGAAGACGGTGCCGACACCCGGCGGGCCGTCCGTCGTCTTGGCGATCTCGAGCACCCGCGGGCTGAACTTCGGATCGTTCTCACCGTCTGCGAGGAAGGCAAAGACCTCCTCGATCGGACGGTCGACCACAACCGTCGCCTCGAACCTGCCCGCCATGCTGCCTCCTCTTTGGATTCAAACGTGCGCTCCAGGCCGCAGAGATCATCTCACCGCCAGGGGGCCCTACATGGCGGCGGCGGTGCGATAGTCCCCGCTGCCGTCTCGAGCCCGTACGACCGATCGAAGGTGGGGACCTGTGAGCATCGTCAAGATCAACGCCATCACCGTGCCGCGCGAGCGCTTCGACGAGTTCGAGCGCCGCTTCGCCACCCGGGCCGGCAAGGTGTCCGACGCGGAGGGCTTCGAGGGCTTCCAGCTCCTGCGGCCCAACGACGACCGCGAGGTCTGCCTGGTGGTGACCCAGTGGGCGTCCGAGGAGCGCTTCCGGGCGTGGGTTGCGAGCCCCGACTTCGCCGCGGGGCACGCGCAGCACCGCCAGGACGGCCCGGTGGGCACGGCGTCGGAGCTGTGGTCGTTCGAGGTGCTGGAGACCGAGGTCCCGGAGCGCGTCTGACGCAGCCCGGCCTGCCGTCCGCCGGCGATCCCGCGGTCGACCGAGTGGCCGTGCTGGAGGAGCTCGACGAGCTTGCGCGGCCGCTGTTCGGGGTGAGCGGTTAGCGGCGACTGCGCGCCGGCGCCGGCTCGCTGACGTCGTAGACCTCGCCCGCCGGGCGGGCCAGCAGACGCGCCGCCATCTCACGCTTGAGCCCGTCGAGGCGTCGCTCCTGGTCGGGGGTGCGCGCGTCGGTGCGGGCGAGGTCGATGAACTCCTCCGTCACGAATCCCTCGCGAAGCACCAGCGTCGCGTGCCGCTCGCGGTAGCCGAGCCGGAAGACGAAGCGCTCGAGCGTGCGGCCGCGCTCCGGGCGCGCGAGGGAGGGCTCGACGCGGTAGCGGTCGCCGGTCACGGCGCGCGTGACCAGCTCGAACGCGTCCCTCGCGCCCGGCCCGCCGAAGGCGGTGTCCACCACGATCTCGCGGCGCTCGCAGAGGCGATCCGGGTCGAGCAGCGGGAGCGCGCGTTCGAGCACCTTGAAGGCGTGCGCCACTCCGCCGGGCGAACCGGGGCCGTGGTAGCGCAGCATGTCCTCGTACGAGAACGCCATCGGCCGTCCCCGCTCGGCGACTTCGATCGTGCTCGTCATGCCGCGCAGGTTGTCAGGCAGAGCGTGCGCTCCGCGAGGTCTGCGGTCAGGCGGCGGTGGTGACCTTCCACAGGTAGCCGTCCGGGTCGCTGAAGTAGCCGAAGTACCCGCCCCACTCGGTGGCGGCCACCGGCCTGACCGCCGTGGCGCCGGCACCCTCCGCGGTCTGCATGACCTCATCCACCTCGTCCCTGGAGTCGGTGATGAAGTGGAACGAGACGCCGCGGAACCCAGATCCCTCCGCGGAGACGCCGGCGTCCTGTGCCGCGGCCTCCCATTCGTAGAGCGCCAGCATCGAGGATCCCTCACCCAGGCTGCACCTGACGAAACCGGGAAAGTCCTGGTCGATCTCGCAACCCAGGCCCTCGACATAGAACTTCCTGGCGCGGTCCACGTCCTTGACGCCGAGCATGATGGCGCTCACCTGCAGTGACATGGGTATCTCCTTGAATTTCGGTGTATATGCGGCTTCGCCTGGCTCTTCTCGCGGGACTTCTACACGTCCCGCGAGAACCAAGAGGCATGAGCGCACGTCTATGTAGGTGACATGAGTTCCGCGACGTCCAAGCGTTTGAGCGAGGAGCAGCTGGTGAGACGTGTCGCGCGTGGCGATCGTGCCGCGTTCGACGAGCTCTACCGGCGTACCGCTCCCTGGCTTGCGCTGCGCCTGCGCCGGCGTTGCGCGGACGAGAGCGTCGTCTCCGACGTGATGCAGGAGACGTACATGGCCGTGTGGCGTGCTTCGGGCTCGTTCGTGGGCGGCCGGCGCGGCGGAAGCGCGGCCGGGTGGCTGTGGACGATCGCGGCCCGGCGGCTCGTCGATGCCTTCCGGCGACGCGGTCACAGCGGGGAGCTGATCGTCGCCGCGGTGCCTGAGACGCCATCGCCGTCGGCCGAGGAGGAGGCGCTCGAGGCGGAGTTCGAGGAGCGGCTTGCCACGGAGCTCGCCCGGCTGTCTCCCGAGCTGAGCGACGTCCTGCGGGCCATGGCGCTCGACGGACTGTCCGTGCGGGAGACGTCGGTGCTGCTCGGAATACCGCAGGGAACGGTCAAGACACGGGCCCGACGCGCGCGCCGCGCCCTGCGGGAGGCACTCACGTGAGCCGTTCCGCCGCCACGACCTGGCACGTGCCGGAGACGGTCCTCGACCGCTTCGCGGCGATCGACGAGGCTTCGCTGCCGGATCCCGTCCTGTGGTCGGCCGAGGCGCACCTGGAGCGATGCCCTGACTGTCGCGCACGCCTGACCCGGGCGATGGTCGCCCACAACCCCGAGACCCTCGCGTTCGTCGAGTCGACCCATGTGGAGCTTGCGGCTCGGATGGCCACGCTTCCGCCGCCGGCGCGGCCGTCGCGACGTGGGCCGGCGCAGCGGCTGACCGGAGGGCTGCTGGTCTCCCGGCTCACGGCCTGCGTGGCCGTTCTGCTGGTGGCGGCCCTGCTCGACCTGGCGGCGGACGCCGCGGCGGGCGAGCCGTCGTGGGTGCTGCTGATCGCACCCGTTCTGCCGCTCTTGGGCGTCGCCGCAAGCTGGAGTCGCGCGCTCGATCCCGCGCACGAGCTGGTGGCGGCGACCCCTGCCCGGGGGCTGGCGCTGCTGCTGCGGCGCACCCTCGTCGTGCTCCTGCTCGTCGTGCCGGCCTCGCTGCTGGCGGACGCCCTCGTGGGACAGGGTGGCGAGGCGGTGTGGCTGCTTCCCTCCCTCGCGCTGACCGCGACCGCCCTTGCTCTCGGCAGCTTCGTCGACATGGGCCGTGCGACGAGCGCGCTCGCCGCGGCCTGGGGAATCGGGGTCGTGGCCCCCGCCCTCGCGAGCCGGGAGGCTCCGGCGGTGCTCGAAGCGGCATGGCTCCCCGCGTGGGCGGCGCTGACGATCCTCGCGGCCGGCGTCATCGTCGTGCGGCGGCACTCCTATCGCCGCTTGATCGGCGGGTGAGCCAATCGATGTTGCGGAAGCTGCCATCCGAGGATTCGCTCGCCCCGACGACCGCCTTCGCCGTCTCGGCGGATTCACTCTCCGTGCGCGCCGGCCGCCACCTCGCCGTCGACGGCGTGGACCTGAATCTGGACGCCGGCGTGCACGGCCTGCTCGGGCCCAACGGCGCCGGCAAGACGACGCTCGTCAAGGCCCTCGCCACCGTCCTGCGGCCGCATTCGGGCGAGCTGCGGCTGGCCGGCTTCGACGCGGACGGGAGCGACCTGCGCGAGCTTCGCCGGCTCATCGGCTACCTGCCGCAGAGCTTCGGCTTCTATCCGCGCTACACGGCACGCGAGTTCGTGGAGTACCTCGCCTGGCTCAAGGAGATGCCGGGCGGCGCCATCCCGGCGGCGGTCGATCGCGCCCTCGACCGGGTCGGGCTTGCCGATCGCGCCGACAGCCGTATGAAGACCCTGTCGGGCGGGATGGTGCGACGCGTCGGAATCGCCCAGGCCATCGTGAACGACCCGGAGATCCTCCTGCTCGACGAGCCCACGGCGGGGCTGGATCCCGAGCAGCGCGTCGAGTTCCGGCGTCTGCTCCGAGAGATCGGCGGCGACGCCTGCGTGGTCGTCTCGACCCACCTCGTCGAGGACGTGGCCGCGGCCTGCGAGGACGCCATGTTGCTCGCCCGCGGACGGCTGGTGTTTCGCGGAGCGATCGACGAGCTCGAGGCGGCCGCCCAGGGCGTGCCCGAGGACACGGCAGCCACGGCTGTCGAGCGCGGGTACACCGCGCTCCTGCGCGAGTTCAGAGCGCGCGAGGGCCGATGACCGCCCGCATGGTCGCGCTCGACCTGCGGCGCGGCCCGGCCGCCCTGCTGACGCTTGCGCTGCTCGGACTCGGCGGAGTGCTCCTCCTCGGGACGCCCGCCGAGTGCGCCGGCCGATGGCCCGAGGCGGTGATCTCGCTGCGCAACAACAGCGCCTGGCTCGTGATCCCCGCCGTACTGGCGGCGGGCGTCTGGCGTGGCGGCAGCGCGCGGCGCCGGCACCTGAGCGACGTGATCGGCGCCAGCTCGCGCCCGGGTTGGCAGCGTGCCGCGGTCGAGGGCGGGTCGATCGGCGTGGTCGGCGCGGCGACCTACCTCCTCCTGCTGGCCACCGTCACCGTCACGGGCGACTGCACCTCCGCGCTGCCGACCGCGAGCTCGGCCGCCGCGGCGGTGGCGGGCGTGCTCGCGATCCAGGCGGCGGCCTTCGCGGGTCTGGCGCTGGGTCGCTCGGCCGCCGCGCCGATGGTTGCGCCGCTGGCGCTGTTCGGCGCGATGTCCGTCACGTTCGTGCTGGGCGGATGGTCGGGCGAGGGCTCGGACTGGATGCTGCTGCTGCCCTCGCTGGACGAGGGGATCGGCGCCGACCAGCTCAGCGCCGGCACATCGATCGGCCAGGCGCTCTGGTTCACCGGACTGGCGGTGTCCGGATGGCTCTGGGCGGCCCGGCGGCACTGAGCCTGCTGTGAGACTGCTGACGCTCCATGCCCGCGGTCGCCGAGCCGGGCCCATCGCCGGCGGGCTTGTCGGCGTCGCCGCGGTCACGTGGGCGCTCGCATCGCTCGTCGACGGCACCGAGGTGCTGGTCACGGTCCTGGGGCCGCTGGCGATGGTGTCGCTGCTTGGGTTCGCCCTCGCGGGCGACGACCCGGCGCTCGAGCGAACGACGCCGCAGGCCTGGCCGCGCTGGCGGGCCGGCGAGCTCGCGGCTTGCGCCGTCGCTGCCGTCGTGGCGTTGCTGCCGGCCCTCTTGGTGGAGCACCAGCAAGCGGGCGCGACGCTGCGCAACCTCGCCGGTCTCGGCGGCCTCACCTCACTGGGAGCCGTCGCCGTCGGCGCGCGGCTCGCCTGGCTGGCCCCCACCGCGTCGGCGTTCACCGGGGCTGCCATCGGCTCGAGCTCGGACGGCTGGCTCGCCGCCGTGACCTGGCCCATCCAGGCCGGCGACGCCGGTGGAGCGCTCGCGCTGGCAGCTGCGCTCGCCCTGGCCGGCGCGTCCCTTCACATGCGCCTCGGTGCGCGGGCCTCGAGCCCGGCGATTCAGTGACACCGGCCGACCCCCCTTTCTAAGAGCCCGATGAGCGACCTCTCAGGCTCACCTCACTTCGCTCTCACGGTCCCCGGGGAGGTGCCAGCTGTCCGAGAACCAGACCGAAGTGGGGTAGACAGATGGCCGGAACGTCTGACAGTCGCATGAGGCGCTTGAAGACCTATGCCGCGGTTGGAGCCACGACGCTGGTGGCGGCCGCAGGGGTGACCGCGCCCGCCTCGGCGGGCAATTCGAGCTCGAACTCGTCGAGCAATTCGAGCTCGAACTCGTCGAGCAACTCGAGCTCGAACTCATCGAGCAACTCGAGCTCGAACTCGTCGTCCAATTCGTCGAGCAACTCGAGCTCGAACTCCTCGAGCAACTCGAACTCGAACTCCTCGAGCCGGAGCAGCAAGCGCCGGGGCTAGTGACCGTACGCATGGCGCTCGTCTCCCCGGTCGCGACCGGGGAGGCGGCGTCATGTGAACAACCGCGTCGCGCTGCGCGCTAGAGCGCTGCGGGCGCGGGCTGGAGCGTCGCGCGGCGCCAGCCGGCGCCACCGGCCGACTTGGCTGCGTACATCGCCTGGTCGGCGCGTCTCATGAGCTCACCGGCCTGGGCACCGCGATCGGAGACGCAGACGCCAACGCTCGCGGTGAGCGAGACGGGCTCGCCCTCAACCGCGATCGGCAGGGTCAGCTCCCCGATGACGCGCGCGGCGATCCTCTCGGCGTCGGCGCCATCGGCCTCGGTCAGGACGATTGCGAACTCGTCGCCCCCGATGCGCGCGAGCGCGTCGCGGCCGCGTATGAGGCCGGCCAGTCGAGCGCCGACGTCCCGCAGGACCGTGTCCCCCGCGGGATGTCCGTGCCGGTCGTTGACACCCTTGAACCCGTCCAGGTCGAGGAACAGGACGGCGCACGGCCCGGCGGCGAGGGCGCGCTCGAGCTCCGCGTCGAAACCGGCGCGGTTGAGCAGGCCGGTGACGGGGTCGCGGCGCGCTTGCTCACGCAGCTGCTCCTCGATGGCGGCGCGCTGCTGATCCTCGAACATCGCCGTGCCCTTCACCAGTTGGGAGTAGCGGCCTCGCAGTGACAGGTACCAGACCGCGATCAGGGCGGTCAGCCCGTCCCAAAGCGTGATGTGCAGATCCGCCAGGCCGCGGGTCACCGGATCCTCGACGTAGTGCACGGCGTGCAGGAAGTGCCCGCCGCCGCAGGAGAAGAAGATCAGCGCTGTGGCGACCCCGAGGATGTTGGTCGCAATCTGCCCCGACTTCCACAGCCCGCGGGTGATCAACGTCGCTATCGCGAAGTAGGAGACGGCGATCACGCCGTTGACGACTGTGGCGAGCTGCCACGTCATGCCGGTGGGCGCAGCCGCTGCATCGGAATCCTGTGATGTATCGGCACGCCGGCGGCCTCCCTCAAGCCGCAGCCATGAGGCGTGAGGCCTCAGGGGCACGCGGATCCGAGGTCCATGCACAAAAAACCCCATAGCCGGCCGCGTCGCGGTCTGCTGGACTTGGCGCATACCCTCGAGAAAGCCGAATCGTTTGAGTCGACTGTCGCTGTTGTGGTGGGTCTTTCTCGCGAACGCGTCGGTGCTCGCGATCGCCTTGCTGCTGTTGACGTTCAGCCCGATCACCATCGATGCCCCGATCAAGGCGGGGCAGTTCGCGCTCCTCCTGGCCGGCTTCCTCGTGTTGCTGGGGCTGAACGTGCTGCTGCTGCGACGGGTGCTCGCGCCCCTGTTCCAGCTCACCGAGGTGATGAGCTCGGTCGACCCGGCCATACCGGGCCGGCGGCTCTCCGGTGTCGATCCGCGCAGCGCGGAGGGGCAGGCGCTCACCGCGGCGTTCAACGCCATGCTCGACCGTTTGGAGAGCGCCCGGCACGAAGCGGCGCGGACCGCGCTCGCCGCGCAGGAGGCCGAGCGCCTGCGGGTTGCGCGCGAGCTGCACGACGAGATCGGGCAGACGCTGACCGCCGTGACGATCCAGGCCGAGCGCGCAGCCGACGCCGATCCGGCCCACGCATCCGACGCGCTGCGCCAGGTGGCGGACGCGGTTCGAGGCAGCCTCGACGAGGTGCGCCGCATCGCGCGCGAGCTGCGTCCCGAGGCGCTCGACGACCTCGGCCTCGTCAACGCGCTGATCGCGCTGTGCACGCGGCTTGGCGCCGAGAACGGGCCGACGGTGCGCCGGGAGCTCCAGACGATGCTGCCGGCCCTGTCGCCCGACGTCGAGCTCGTCATCTACCGGATAGCGCAGGAGAGCCTGACGAACGCCCTGCGCCACTCCGGCGCCCGCACCGCCACGATGTCGCTCGTGGCGGATCGGGACGCGCTCCATCTCAGCGTCATCGACGACGGGAAGGGCATGCCGGCAGATCTCCCGGCGGACACGGCCGGGATCGCGGGCATGCGCGAGCGGGCGCTGCTGGTCGGCGGCCGGCTGTCGATTCAGTCGAGGCAGGGCCAGGGCACCGAGGCGCGGCTGTCCATCCCGCTCGGCCAGGACGGGAAGTGACCGTTCCGCTCAAGACCCGGATCCTGCTCGCCGACGACCACGAGGTCGTGCGTGGCGGGCTGCGCATGGTGCTCGACTCGGCGCCTGACCTCGAGGTCGTCGCCGAGGCCGGCGACGGCGCGGAGGCGGTCGAGCTCGCGCTGTCGGAGGAGGTCGACCTGGCGGTCCTGGACGTGACCATGCCGCGCATGACCGGGTTGCAGGCGGCGCGCGAGCTGTCGCGCCGCAAGCCCGAGCTCCGCGTGCTGATCCTGTCCATGCACGACAACGAGCAGTACTTCTTCGAGGCGCTCAAGGCGGGGGCCTCGGGGTACGTGCTCAAGTCGGTTGCCAACCGCGACCTGATCGAGGCCTGCCGGGCGACGATGCGCGGCGAGCCGTTCCTCTACCCGGCCGCGGTCAGGGCGCTGGTGCGCGACTACCTCGACCGCGCGAGCCGCGGCGAGGCGACGCCCGAGGACCCGCTCAGCCCGCGCGAGCTCGAGGTGGTCAAGCTGATCGCCGAGGGGTTCACCAGCGAGGAGATCGCAGGGCAGCTGTTCATCAGCAAGAAGACCGTCGACCGCCACCGCGCCAACACGCTCGAGAAGCTCGGCATGCGCAACCGCGTCGAGTTGACCCGCTACGCGATCCGGCGCGGGCTCGTCGTCCCCTAGCGCGCGACTCGCGCGATGGGCACTCGCGGCCGGCTGTTTGGGTGTTGAGACCTATGGGTCTGGGACCGCCGCAGCGGCACCATCCATGCCATGACTTCCCAGGACCCATCGCGCGACCCCGCATCCGCACTGGTCGAAGCCGCCCACGCGTTCCATCGCGCCGCCGAAGCTCGAGGAAGCGATGTGAACGCTCCCGAGTCGCTCGCATCTCTGCAGGAAGCGCTTCAGGTGCTCAGCGCCGCGTGGTACCGGTTGGCGGGCACATCGCCGCACAGCGGCGGCCTGTCTCGCGAGCAGGAAGTGCGGCTCGTTGGGGCGCTTCACGATGTGGCCGCAGCGTTTGCGCGATGCGCACGAGCATGTCGTGAGGGGGGCTCGACCGTCACGGCGGGGCGGGTTAGCGGATCGCGTGGCGGGGGAACGGTGCTCCAATGAGCATCGGGCCGATCCGAACCCGGCGATGGCTGCCCAGCCGCCGTTTGGCGCGGCGATCACGGGGTCCGCTGCTCGGGGGGATCTGGCTGCGCGTGCTCACCATGTGGAGTGCCGCTGACCTCGACCGCCGGCTGGCGCGGGGCACGGATCCCACGGTGAGCGACGAATTGAGCCTCCGCGTCGGCCAGCTCCGCTCGGTGGGGACGAGGACGCGACTGGGGTGTGAGCTCCGCCGGGCGGTCCAGATGGCGACCGGCCGGCGAGCGCCGCTCATAACGACAAGGCTGCAGGGCCCGGCGATCCGGGAGAACGACGAGCTGCTGCTTACGCTGGCGGACCGGCTTCATGGCGGCGACCTGCTCGGCGTCCGCGGCCTGGCGTTGACGGCCCGTCTCGTCAGCGATCGCTCCGGTCCGCTGTACCGGTCCGGTGTGGGCGGTTCGCTCCAGGCCACCGTCCTGGAGGCGCTCGACGCGCTGGGCCACGGTCACTGGACCGCCCCCGCCGGCCCCACCGGGTAGCGCTTAGCGGGCCCGTAGGGCGGCCAGCACGAATTCGGCGTGGCGGCCGGGGTCCGCCCCGCTCGCGATCGCGGCGGAGAGTCCGCACGTCAGGGCCTGCCAGTCATCGACGGTGATGTCGGCGCGGATCGCGCCCGCCTCGCGGGCGCGCGCGAGGACCGCTTCGGCGCCGCTTCGCGCCTCAGGGCAGTGCCAGGGGTTCTCGTCGCCGAACTGGATCACGCTCATGGCGTCGCGAAGGCCGCGGTTGCGGGCCATGTTCGCCGCCTTTTCCCGCACGAGCCACTCGATCGCCTCCCAGGGGTCGGCGCGGGTGAGCGCGTCCTGCGTGCTCTCTACATAGGTCTGCACCGCCTCACGGACGATGGCGAAGACGAGGTCCTCCTTCGTGGGGAAGTGGCGGTAGAGCGTGCCAACCCCCACGCCCGCGAGCTGGGCGATCTCGTCCATCTGCACGTCGCGCCCACTTTCCGCGAACGCCTTCCGGCCCGCCTCGAGGATCCGCTCCCGGTTCCGGCGGGCGTCGGCGCGTAGTGGGCGAGCCACCACCGCCGCGGGTTGATCAGAGATGGGGCCTGCCATCGCCATGGGAGCATAACCGGGTTGGTTGACAAACGGAAGCGGAGTTCCGTATCCTCTTCAACCGGAACCAGAACTCCATTTCCGGAACGAGGCGGAAGGTGATGACAGAGTCGACCGAACAAGGCGCGAACGGGTCACAGCGTGGCCTGGCGCTAGCGCTGCTCGCGAGCACGCAGTTCGTCCTGATCCTCGACATCGCGATCGTGACGGTCGCGCTGCCGTCGATCGGCACCGACCTCGACTTTGCCACTGCGGACCTGTCGTGGGTGATCAACGCCTACGCCCTGATGTTCGGCGGCTTCCTGCTGCTGGGCGGCCGCATGTCCGACCTCCTCGGCCGCCGGCGGATGTTCATGGCGGGCCTCGTCCTCTTCACCGTCGCCTCGCTGGCCGGCGCGCTCGCCCAGTCGGCGCTGTGGCTGGTGGTTGCGCGCGGCGCACAGGGTCTCGGCGCGGCGCTGGTCTCGCCGGCCGCCCTGTCGCTGGTCATGACCCTGTTCAAGGAGGGTCCCGAGCGAAACAAGGCGCTCGGCGTATGGGGTGCGGTCGCCGGCAGCGGCGGCGCCGCCGGGGCGATCCTGGGTGGGGTCCTGACGGACGTCCTCTCCTGGCAGGCCGTTCTGTACGTGAACATCCCCGTCGGCATCGCCGCGGTGGCCCTGGCGCCGCGCCTGCTTCCGGAGGGTCGCGAACGTGCGGGCGTGCGGTCGTTCGACCTGGCCGGAGCCGTTTCGGTCACCGCGGGCCTCGCGCTCCTCATCTACGCGGTTGTCGACGCCCCCGACGCCGGCTGGGGCTCGACGCAGACGCTTGTGCTGGGAGCGATCTCACTCGCGTTGATCGCGGGGTTCCTGGCGATCGAGGCCGCGGCCAGGCGGCCGCTGCTTCCGCTGAGCACGTTCCGCAACGCCATGCTTCGCTCCGCCAACATCGGCGCGGTGCTCACCACCATGGCGCTGTTCCCGATGTGGTTCCTCCTGACGCTGTACACGCAGCAGGTGCTCGGGTACTCGCCGCTCGAGTCTGGACTGGCGCAGCTTCCGATCGCCCTGCTGATCGTCGCCTCGGCCGGCCCTTCGCAGCAGCTCGTCACACGGGTCGGCCCCCGCATCCCGTTCGCCACGGGCCTGGTGATGGTCGCTGCGGGCTTGTTGTGGTTCTCGCAGGTGTCGGCCGGAGGCTCATTCCTGGCTGACATCCTCGGCCCGTCGATCCTGGCCGGAGTCGGCGCCGCCATGGCCTTCATCGCGGGCACCATCGCGGCCACGACAGGCGCCGCCGAGGGCGACGCCGGGCTGGCCTCCGGCCTGCTCAACACCTCCCAGCAGGTCGGCGGCGCCATCGGCATCGCCGCGATCGCAGCGATCGCAACAGCACGCACGGACGACGTCATCGCCGCCGGCGAGAGCGTGATCCCTGTGGCGCTCACCGAGGGCTACCAGACCGGCTACCTCGTGGCCGCGGGCGTCGCGCTGGCCGGCGCGGCCGTGGTGGCGCTGCTCCTGCCGCGCCACAACGCGGCAACGGCCGGCGAGCGTCCCGAGACCGAGCGGGAGCCGGCGCGGGTCGTGACGTAGGAACGGATGCCCGCTGACCCCGATGGGTCAGGCGAGCACGGCCGTCGAGTCGATCTCGATCAGGTGCCCCTCGGCGAACAGCCGAGGGACCGGGATGAGCGTGACTGGCACCAGCGGGGGCGGCGAGCCCAGCCGCTCGGCCGCCCGGATCGACCCGGCGACGATCTGCTCCAGCTTCGACTCCTCCCAGTCGACCACGTACATGGTCGTCTTCGCGACGTCCGCGAATGAGGCGCCGGCGGCCGCCAGGCAGCCGTGGACATTCAGCAGCGCCTGCTCCGTCTGCGCCGCCAGGTCGCCCGGCCCGACCAGCTCACCGTCGTCATCGGTCGCGACCTGACCGGCCAGAAAGACCATCCGCGAGCCGGTCGCGACCGCTACATGGGTGAAACCCTGAGGTTCCGGCCGACCGGGCGCGTTGAGAGTGACGATGTGAGACATGGCTAGCTCCTCGATTCGGGGTCTTCGCAGCGACGCCGGGTAGCCTGGCATGTCGGTGCAAGACGACCTCGTTGCTCTTCTGTCACAGCTCGTCGCGATCGACTCGGTCAATCCGTCACTGGTCCCGGGAGGCGCGGGCGAGAGCGAGATCGCCGCCTTCGTCGCCGGCTGGGCGCGCGAGGCGCGCCTCGAGGTCGAGATACTGGAGGAGACGCAAGGTCGCCCGACGGTTCTCGCCCGCGCGCCGGGGACGGGCGGCGGGGCCACGCTCCTCCTCTGCGGCCACCTCGACACCGTGAACGTCGACGGGATGACCGACCCGCACCTGCCGCGGGTGGACGGCGACCGGCTGTATGGCCGGGGGGCCTACGACATGAAGGCCGGCGTCGCCGCGGCGCTCGTTGCCGCGCGCGACGCGGCGCACATGGGCCTCAGGGGCGACGTGGTGGTGGCCGCGGTCGCCGACGAGGAGCACGCGAGCCTCGGCGTCCAAGAGGCGCTGCGCACCGTGCGAGCCGACGCGGCGATCGTCACCGAGCCGACGGAGCTCGCGATCGCCGTCGCGCACAAGGGGTTCGTCTGGAGCGAGATCGAGGTAGCGGGGCGGTCGGCTCACGGGTCGCGTCCCCATCTCGGCGTCGACGCGATCGTGAAGATGGGGCCCGTGCTCACCGAGCTCGGCGCGCTCGACGAAGCGCTTGCCGAGCGGGTGCACCCGCTGCTCGGGCGGGGGTCGGTCCACGCCTCGGTGATCGAGGGCGGCGTCGAGCTTTCGAGCTATCCGGCGCGGTGCGCGCTGGGACTGGAGCGCCGAACACTGCCGGAGGAGACCGGAGCCGGGGTCGAGCGCGAGCTCGAGGCGCTGCTGGACCGCTGCCGTGCGGCGGACCCGGGGCTGGAAGCTGAGCAGCGGACGGTCCTGGTGCGCGAGCCGTTCGAGATCGGCCAGGACGCCCCGCTCGTCCGAGTCCTGCACGCCGCCGCGGAGGAGGTGCTGCAGGAGGCGCCCACGATCGGCGGCGCGAGCTATTGGGCGGACGCCGCGTTCATCGCCGCCGCGGGCATCCCAACGGTCCTGTTCGGCCCGGGTGGAGAGGGCGCGCACGCGACGGAGGAGTGGGTGAGCCTGCCGGACACCGAGGCGGTCGCCCGGACGCTGACCGGCGTCGCCACGCGCATCTGCGCTTGACGGCCTGGCTGGGGGAATCCGGGCTTCAGCCCGCCAGCACGTCGTAGGCGAAGCGCACCACCAGGGCGCCGTCGCCGACGGCGCCGGCCACGCGCTTCGAGGCGCCGGCGCGGACGTCGCCGGCGGCGAAGACACCGGGGCGGATCGTCTCCAGCAGGTGGGGGTCGCGGTCGGTGAGGGGCCAGTGGAGGTAGCCGGGGCAGTCCGCGGCGCCCTCGCCGCAGAGGAGGTAGCCGGCGCCGTCGACGGCGAGCACGCCGTCGGAGGCCTCGGTGCAGGGGTCGGCGCCGATCATCACGTAGACGGCGGTGCAGTCGACCTCCTCGGTGCTGCCGTCGCGGCGGTCGCGGACCGTGACGGATTCGACGGTGGTCGAGCCGTGCACCGCGGTGAGCTCGGCTTCGGTCATCACCTCGATCCGCGGTGAGCGCTCGATGCGGTCGCGCAGGTAGTGCGACATGGTCGACTTGAGGGTCTCGCCGCGGACGAGGACGCGGACGCTGCGGGCGCGGCTGGCGAGGTGGACGGCGGCCTGCCCGGCGGAGTTGCCGCCGCCGACCACGACGACGTCCGTGTCGCGGGAGCGCTCGGCGTCCGTGGACATCGCGGCGTGGTAGACGCCGGCGCCGCGGAAGCGGTCGACGCCCTCCGCCTCGAGCTCGCGCCAGCGCACCCCGGTCGCCATGACCAGGGAGCGGGCGAGGACGTGCTGGCCGTCGTCGAGGTCGACCCGCACGAGGCCCTCGGGCCCGTCGGCCAGCTCGACCGCGGGGTGGAAGCTGGACAGCACGGCGTCGAAGCGGCGCGCCTGGAGGGTCGCCTTCGTGGTCAGCTCCCGGCCGCCGATCCCGCTCGGGAAGCCGAGGTAGTTCTCGATCCGGGCGCTGGTCCCGGCCTGGCCTCCCGGAGCCCACGACTCGGCGACGAAGGTGCGCAGGCCCTCCGAGCCGCCGTAGACGGCGGCCGCGAGGCCCGCCGGCCCCGCTCCCGAGCACGACCAGGTCGAAGCGCTGGCCGTCGACCTCGGCGCGCAGCCCCAGCGAGCGTGCGACCTGGGCCGCCGACGGGTTGCGCATGACGTTGGTCGCGTGCACGAGCACCGGCGTCTCCTCGCGCGGGATCTGCAGCCACTCGAGCATGGCGGCGCTCTCCTCGTCGGTGTCGACGTCGTACCACCGCACCGGCAGCAGGTTGCGCTCGAGCAGGTCGCGGACCTCGAATGCCCGGCGCGAGCCGCGCGGCGCGATCAGCCGCATCACCCCGTGCCCTTCGGCCTCGTGCCAGGCGCGCCGGGCCAGCAGGGTGCGGAAGAGGTGCTCGCCGAACTCGGGCCAGCGGGCGACCATGTCGCGCAGCCCGGCGCGATCGAAGACGATCGCCTCGGTCGGCTCGACCGCCACACAGGCGCTGATCGTCGGCTCGCCGGTGAAGACGGCGATGTCGCCGATGAAGGTCCCGCCGTCGGCCTGGGCGATGTGGACGTCCTTGCCCGGCTTGCGGTCGACGAACTCGACCAGGCCGCTCTCCAGCACGAAGAAGGGGGCCTCGCGGACGGCGTGCTCGTAGAGCACCTCGCCCGGCTCGAACGACTTGCGCTCGCCGCCGCGCTCGCGCAGCCACGCCAGCTTCTTGTCGGAGAGCCGGGGGTAGATGACCTCGTCGGCGAGGTCCGGGAAGTTCTCGCTGCGGAGGACCCGGGTCACTGCCATGAGCCGAGGCTACCGACCGGCGATTTCGACAGCCTCGGGCGATTTCGGCAGCCTTGACATCATCCTGTCCCTACAGGATGATGTCCGTCCTGATGCTCCAACCCACGGCTCGGATCGACCGCCGCTCCCCGGTTCCCTTCTACTTCCAGCTGAAGCAGCTGATCACCGACGAGATCCGCGGCGGCGGTTGGGCGCCCGGGGAGCGGATCCCGTCCGAGCACGAGCTCTGCGAGCACTTCGCGGTGTCGCGCACGACCGTTCGCCAGGCCCTCTCCGAGCTCGAGAGCGAGGGCCTCCTCGTCAAGGAGAAGGGCCGCGGCACGTTCGTCGCCGAGCCGCGCTCGAGCTCGTGGTTCCTCCAGTCCTCGCACGGCTTCCACGACGAGGCCACGCGCGCGGGCCGGCAGGTGACCTCTCGCGTCCTGAGGCGCGAGGTCGCGCCGCTGCCGCCGTGGGCGGCCCAGGCGCTCGACCTTCCCGCGGACAGCAGCGGCGTCACCCTGGCGCGGCTGCGGTCGGTCGACGGCGAGCTGGTCATGTACGTCGAGAGCCACCTGATCGAGGAGCTCGCCGACCTCGTGCTGGAGACCGAGCTGGAGGCCGGCTCCCTGTACGGCGCGCTCCAGGCCGAGCGCGGGCTCGAGGTGAGCGGCGGCCGACGGATCGTCGAGGCGACCACCGCCCGCGACGAGCTCGCCAGCCTGCTCGAGATCGAGCCCGGCGCGGCGGTCCTCCAGGTCGAGGCGGTCTCCTGGGACGCGACGCTCCGACCGTTCGAGTGCTACCGCGCCTGGCACCGCTCGGACCGCACGACGATCGAGGTGCAGGTGCTGGGCCAGCGCGCCGCTGAGACGGCCGGGCTCGACCCGACCAACTTGAGGATCGGAGAGGCTTGAAGGCCGCACTCGTGACCGGAGCGACGAGCGGCATCGGCCGCGCGGCGGCCGAGGCGCTCAGCGCAGCCGGCTGGTGGGTGATGGTGGCGGGCCGGGATGAGCCGCGCGCGCGGGAGACGGTCGCCGCGCTGGCGGGCCCCGGAGGGCACGTGGTGGCCGATCTTGCGGACGACGACGCGCCCGCGCGGCTGGTGGAGGCGACGGTGTCGGAGGCGGGGCGCCTCGACGCGCTCGTCAACAACGCCGCCCTCTACACCCAGGGCGACGTCGCGGAGCTGGAGGACTCCGACCTCGACACGCTGCTCGCGGTGAACCTGCGCGCCGCGATCCGGCTCGCGGGCCTGGCGGTGCGCCGGATGGGGCAGAACGGCGGCGGCGTGATCGTGAACGTCTCGAGCGAGGCGGGCCTCGTGGCCGTGCCCGGCCAGGTGGCCTACAACGTGACGAAGGCGGGGCTCGTGATGCTCACCCGCTGCATCGCCGTCGACCACGCGGCCGACGGCGTGAGGGCGGTGACCGTGTGCCCCGGCACGACGCGGACGCCGCTGGTGGACGCGGCGATCGAACGGGCGGCTGACCCCGCCGCCCACGAGCGCCGGCTGGCGGACAGCAGGCCGGCTCAGAGGCTTGGAACTCCCGGAGAGATCGCCGCGGCCATCGCGTTCGCGGCGAGCGAAGAGGCGTCCTTCATGACGGGGACGGAAATCGTTGTGGACGGTGGCTACACCGCCACCTGAAGGAGGAGGAACGTGATGTTCAAGCAACGGCTCGCGCTCGCGGCCACCTTGGCGCTGGCGGCCCTTCCCGTGGCGGCCTGCGGCGACGATGACGACGACGGCGGCGGCGGCGGAGGAGGAGGCGGAGGCCGTGCCGGCGAGGAGATCGTGATCGGCTGGACACCGCCGGACATCACCGGCGTCTTCAAGACGGCGACCGACTTCTTCGAGCGCTCGGCCGAGCAGGCGAACCAGAACGGGTTCGACGTGAAGGTCACCAGCCGCTCGCCGGCGACGCACACGGCCTTCGCCGACCAGCTGGCGATCATCGAGAACTTCATCTCGCAGCAGGTCGACGTGATCGCCGTGTCCCCGGCCGACACGGAGGCCATCAAGCCGGCGATCAAGCGCGCCAACGAGGCCGGGATACCGGTGATCATGGTCAACCTGCTGGAGGAGCAGGACGACATCGAGGTGGCCAGCTACATCGGGTTCGACAACTCGGAGGCGGCGTCGGTCTCGGCCTACGCCGTGCTCGACTACTTCGGCGGGCCGGGAGTGCTCGGCTCCGGCCCCAAGGTGGAGGTGGCGCCGGACGACTACCTCGACCTGGAGTGGTGGGAGCAGACCTACGCCGACGCGGACAAGAACGCCCCCAAGGCCGCGGGCACGGTCATCGAGGGCATCGCCGGCACGTTCTTCTCGCAGGAGCGGCTCGACGGGTTCGACGAGGTCGTGAGCCAGTACCCCGGCATCGAGGTCCTCGGCGAGCCGATCGCGGCCGACTGGAACCGCGAGAAGGGCGTCAAGGCGGCCGAGAACTTCCTCTCTCGCTACAGCCCGTCCGAGATGAACTTCATCTGGGCGGCCTCGAACGAGATGGGGCTCGGGGCGATCAATGCGGCCGAGCAGGAGGGCGTGCTCGACGACAGCGGCGGCGAGACGCCGCCGGCGACGGGCAAGGTGTCGATCTTCACCAACGACGTCACGCCCGAGTCGACCGACGCGATCCGCGACGGCACGCTGATCGCGGAGACCCACCACGGGTTCCCGGAGTGGGGCTGGTTCGGCACGCAGTACGCGGTCATGCTGGCCTGCGGCCAGGAGGTCCCGACGACCAAGGACATCCGCCCGCGGACGGTCTACCAGGGCAACGCCGACCTGTTCTATCCGGAGCCGGAGCTGCCCGAGATCGACTGGAACGCGATCAAGGCCGACTGCGAGTGAGGATCGCCGGTGCCGTTGCTCGACGCCCAGGGCATTGAGAAGAGCTATCCGGGGGTCAAGGCGCTCGCCGGGGTCGATCTGAGTGTCGACCCCGGCGAGGTGCACGCCCTGCTGGGGGAGAACGGGGCGGGCAAGTCGACGCTCATGAAGGTGATCGCCGGATCGGTCGTGCCCGACGCCGGGCGGCTGCGGCTCGACGGCGACGAGGTCGGCTTCGGCGACGCCGAGCACGCCCGCGAGCGCGGGATCGGCATCGTCTACCAGGAGCTCAGCCTCGTCCCGCAGCGCTCGGTGGCGGAGAACGTGATGCTCGGGCGCTGGCCGCGCACGCGCCTCGGGACGGTCAGCTGGAAGCGACTGCGGCCCGAGGCGCGCCGGCACCTCGACCGCGTGGGGCTGGCCGTGGACGAGTCGCGTGCGGTGGCCGAGCTCGGCATGGCCGACAGGCAGCAGGTCGAGCTGGCCAAGTCGCTCTCCAGCAACGTCCGCGTGCTGCTGCTGGACGAGCCCACCTCGGCGCTGTCCGAGCGCGAGTCCGGGCGCCTCTTCGAGATCATCCGCGAGCTCAAAGCCGACGGCGTGGCGATCCTGTACGTCTCCCATCGCCTGACGGAGATCCTCGAGATCGCCGATCGGATCACCGTGCTGCGCGACGGCGCGCTGGTCGACACGGTGCCGGCGGCGGGCGTTCAGGAGACCCAGCTCGCGCAGATGATGGTCGGCCGCAAGACCGGGATGGGGGAGCGCACGGAGGCGCCGGCTCCGCCCGCGGACGCCCCGGTGGCCCTGCGGGCGCGCGGCCTGAGCCGCCTGCCGCGCCTCAAGCCGCTGGACCTGGAGCTGCGCGAGGGCGAGATCGTCGCTGTGTTCGGGCTGGTGGGAGCCGGCCGCACGCGGCTCGCCCGGACGCTGTTCGGGCTCGAGCCGGCCACCGCCGGCGAGCTGGAGGTCGCGGGACGGCCGGTGCGGGTCGACTCGCCGGTGAAGGCGATCGCGGCCGGGCTCGGCTACGTCGGCGAGGACCGGGCGGCGGGGCTCGTGCCGCGGATGTCGGTGGCGTCGAACATCACGCTCGCGTCGCTGACCGAGGTGGCCCGCGGCCCCGTGGTCGACTTCGGCGCCGAGCGTGAGATCGCGCGACGGTACGCCGACGAGCTGGCCATCCGGCAGCGCTCGATCGACGCGCCCGTGGACAGCCTCTCCGGCGGCAACCAGCAGAAGGTGGTGCTGGCGAGGTGGACCTGTTCGCAGGCGCGCGTGCTGGTGCTCGACGACCCCACGCGCGGCATCGACGTGGGGGCCAAGGAGGAGGTCTTCCGGCTGGTCCGCGAGCTGTCCGCGCGCGGCGTCGCGACGCTCTACCTCACCTCGGAGATCCGCGAGGCGCGTGCGCTGGGGCACCGCGTGCTGGTGATGTCGGACGGCCGCATCGTCAGGGAGGTCCCGCCCGAGACGGAGGAGGACGAGATCATGGCGGCAGCGGGAGGCGCGCGTGTCTGACGCGGTGGCAGAGGCGCCCGCGCCCAGCCTGAAGGTGCGCGTTGCGCGTGTGGCGGCCGCCGCCGGCGGCCGCGGCGGCGCGCTGATCATCCTGGTCGCGCTCATGATCGGGTTCTCGATCGCCTCCGAGAACTTCTTCACCGAGCAGAACCTGCTCAACATCCTGCGCCAGTACTCGGTGCCGATGATCCTGGCCGTCGGGCAGACGATCGTGATCGTCTCGCGCGGGATCGATCTCTCGGTGGCGTCGACATCGGCGCTGTCCGGGAGCCTGATGGGTGTCGCGTTCGCCCACTGGGGCTGGCCTGAGCCGGCGGCGCTGGCGCTCGGCGTGGCGGCCGGCTTCGCCGTGGGCGCGTTCAACGGGTTCGTGATCACGAAGTGGCACGTGCCCGACTTCATCGCCACGCTCGGCACCTTCTCGGCGGTGCGCGGCATCGCGCTGCTGATCACAGACGGGCTGCCGGTGCCCGACTTCACCAAGGCCCAGGAAGGACGCACGATTCCGGAGTCGGTCAACACGCTCGGCTCGGGGAACGTCTTCGGCGACGTCCCGTGGATCGCGGTGGTCGCGCTCGTCTGCGTGCTGATCGGCGGCTTCATCCTCGCCCGCACGACTCTGGGGCGCTCGGCCTACGCCATCGGCGGCAACACCGAGGCGGCGCGCGTGTCCGGCATCCGGGTCGACCGCTCGAAGATCTGGATCTACATCATCTCCGGCGTCTTCGCAGCGATCGCCGGGTTCATGCTGACCGGGCGCCAGGGCAGCGCCAACGCCCTGATGGGCGAGGGGATGGAGCTGCAGGCGATCGCTGCCGTGGTGATCGGCGGGACGAACCTGTTCGGCGGCGAGGGCAAGGTCAGCGGCACCGTGATCGGCGTCCTCGTGATCGCGGTGATCGGCAACGGCCTGCAGATCCTCGGGGTCGCGGAGTTCTGGCAGCGGGTCGTGAACGGGCTGATCATCATCGCGGTGGTCGCCATCGACCAGTGGCGGCGCCGCCAGGCGCGGATGGAGCCGGCGTGAGCTGGATCGCCCCGTTCACCACGATGCTCGACCTCGACGGCGGCGCGCTCGAGCCGGAGCGCAAGCTGGTCGAGCGCACGCTCGGCGACATGCAGGGGATGTACGCCGCGCCGGTGCCGGACGAGCGCCTCGGCTGACGTCGTCTACCGGGTCTCGGAGATCCCGGCCCCGCTCGCCGAGGGCAACCTGTTGTCCTCGACGACGACGATCGAGCCGGGCACGGTCGAGGGCGAGTACCACATGACCAAGGGACACTTCCACGCGAAGATCGACCGGGCCGAGATCTACGTCACGCTCGCCGGCGAGGGGCGCCTGGTGATGGCCACCGAAGCGGGGGAGGCTACGGTTGAGCCGATGCTGCGCGGGAGCGTCAACTACGTCCCGGGCGGCTGGGCGCACCGGTCCGTCAATGTCGGCGCCGGAGCCGCTTGTGTTCTTCGCGGCCTTCCCCGCCGACGCCGGCTACGACTACAAGACGATCGAGGAGCAGGGCTTCCCGGTGGTGGTCGTCGAGCGCGACGGTGCGCCACAGGTGGAGTCGAACCCGCGCTACCAGGGATGAGCGAGCTGCTCGTCGGCGTGGACCTGGGGACGACGGGCACCAAGGCGGCGCTCTACTCGCCGGAGGGCGAGGCGCTCGCCGAGTCGACCGCCGAGACGCCGCTGCGCTGGCGCGGCCCGGGTGAGGTGGACCAGGACCCCGATGACTTCTACGCCGCCGCCGTGCGGGCCATTCGCGACTGCGTGGAGCGCTCAGGCACCGATCCCGCGTCCGTCGCGGCGATCGGCGTGACCGGGCAGATGGCGGGTGTGCTCGGCATCGACGGCGAGTGGCGCCCGGCCACGCCCTACGACTCCTGGCTCGACCTGCGCTGCAGCCCCGACGTCGAGGCGCTCGGCAGCGCGCTCGGCTCCCGCCTGGTCGAGCTGTCGGGCTGCCCGGCGATGGTCAACCACGGGCCGAAGATGCGCTGGTGGCGGCGCGAGCACCCGGAGGCCTTCGAGGCCGTCGCGAAGTTCGTGGTGCCGAGCGGATACGTCGCCGGGCGCCTCGCCGGGCTGGCTGCCGGCGAGGCGTTCATGGACCACAGCTACCTCCACTTCACGGGCGTCGCCGACGCGCGCGCCGGCGACTGGTCCGAGGAGCTCGCGGAGGCGGTGGGCGTCCCGATCGACAAGCTGCCGCGCATCGTCGACCCGGCCAGCCAGGTGGGCGAGCTGCGCGCTGGAGGCGGCGCGGGAGTGCGGCCTCGCGCAGGGGACTCCGATTGCCGCGGGGCTCGGCGACACGGCGGCCGGCGCGCTGGGCGCGGGGATGGTCGAGCCCGGGCAGCTGCTGGACGTGGCCGGGACGGCGGCCGTCGTGTCGGCGAGCGGCACCGAGTTCGTCCCCGACGTCGAGCACCGCACGCTGATCGTCATGCGCGGAGCGGTCGCGGGCCAGTGGATCTCGCTGTCGTACCTGTCGGCGGGCTCACTGCTGGCGTGGGTGGCGGACACGCTCTGGGAGGGCGACGCGCCCGGCTTCGACGAGCTGGCGCGCCTGAGCGCGGAGGCGCCGGCCGGGCTCCGACGGGCTGATCTTCGTGCCCCACCTCGACGGGAGGCTGCTGCCGAGCCGCCCGCAGATGCGCGGCGCCTGGGTCGGCCTGACCCGCCACCACACCCGCGCGCACCTCGTGCGGTCGGTGCTCGAGGGCGTCGCCTACGAGTACGCCGAGTACCTGCGCATCCTGCGCGAGCTGCATCCGGAGATCGACCTTCGCGAGGTGCGAGTCGTGGGCGGCGGGGCGCGCAGCGACACCTGGAACGCGATCAAGGCGTCGGCGCTGGGCGTCCCCTATGCGCGGCCCGCCCGCGGGCGAGTTCTCCTGCTGGGGCGCGGCGCTCGTGGCCGGCCGGGCGGTCGGGCTGTTCGACGACCTCGCCGAGGCGGCCGCGAAGCCACCGCGATCGAGCGGCGCTTCGAGCCCGACCCGGACGAACACGAGGTACTGGCGCGACAGGCGGGCTACTACGCGCGCCTGCTCGAGACGCTCGACCCGGGGGCGGCCTGATGGCCCGGCTGCGCGTGGCGCTGGTCGGCGCGGGGCGCGCCGGGGCGGTCCACGCCGGCAACCTGGCCGACTACGCCGCCCGCGCGGAGCTCGCCGCGGTGGTCGACGAGCGCCGCGAGGCGGCCGAGGTGCTCGCCGGCCGCTTCGGCGGCCGCGGCGCTTCGCCGACTTCGAGCAGGCGCTCGGAGGGGTCGACGCGGTGGTGATCGCCGCGCCGACGTTCACCCACCGGGACCTGGCGGTGCGCGCCGCCGAGGCGGGCAAGCACGTGTTCTGCGAGAAGCCGATGGCGCTGACGATCGCGGAGTGCGACGAGATGATCGCCGCCGCCGAGCGCGCCGGCGTGGTGCTCCAGATCGGCTTCATGCGGCGCTTCCAGCCGGAGTTCGCCGAGGCCCGGCGGCGCATCGAGGCGGGCGACGTCGGCGTGCCGATGGTGATCAAGTCGCTGACGCGCGGGCCCGGGCTGCCGCCGCCGTGGGCGTGGGACATCGAGCGCTCGAACGGCATGCTCGCGGAGGTCAACAGCCACGACTTCGACTGCGTCCGCTGGCTGGCCGGCGCCGAGATCGAGCGCGTCTACGCCGAGGTGGCCCACTTCAAGGGCCGCGAGCGCGGCGTGGACGCCGCCGACTTCTACGACAGCGCCGTCGTCTCGCTGCGCTTCGCGAGCGGCGCGATCGGCACGATCGACGGGACCTGCCCCGCCGACTACGGCTACGACGCGCGGGTGGAGGTGGTCTGCAGCGACGGCCTGCTGGTCGTCGGCGACCTGCGCGGGACGGCGATTCTCGAGGTCCGCGATCGCGACGTGGGGACCGTCACGCCGCTGCACCGCACCTGGCCGGACCGCTTCCGCGACGCCTACCGAGCGGAGATGCGCGCCTTCGTGGACAGCGCGCTCGCGGGTGAGGCCGCCCGCCGTGACGGGCGCCGACGGGCGCGCCGCGGTCGCCGCCGTGCGTGCGGCCAATCGCTCGTGGCGTGAGGGGCGGCCGGTCGCGCCCGCCGAGGAGGCGCCGGCGTGAGGGCGCTCGTCTACCGCGGCCCGGACGACCTACGGGTGGAGGACCGGCCGGTGCGCGACCCCGGTCGCGGCGAGGCGCTTCTGCGCGTGCGTGCGTGCGGCATCTGCGGGACCGACCTGCGGATCGCCTCGGGCGCGCACCGCGCCTACCCGGACGGGACGGTGCGGGTGCCCGGCCACGAGATCGCCGGCACGCTCGCGGCGGTGGGGGACGGGGTGGACCTGGCGGAGGGCGCGACCGTGTTCGTGGCGCCCAACGTCGGCTGCGGGCACTGCCCGCCGTGTCGCGCCGGACGGGTCAACCTGTGCCGGACGCCGCGCGCGCTCGGGATCACCGACGACGGCGGCTTCGCCGAGTTCGTGCTGCTCGACGCGCAGCTGATCGAGCAGGGGAACGTCCTGATCGCGGACGCCGAGCTGGACGCCGGCGCGCTGGCGCTGGTGGAGCCGCTCGCCTGCGCGCTGCGCGGCTCGACCGCATGCGGCATCGAAGCGGACGACCTGGTCGTGATCGCCGGCGCCGGACCGGTCGGCCTGATGCACCTCCAGCTGGCGCGGCTGCGCGGCCCGCGGGCCGTGATCGTCAGCGAGCCGAGCGCGGCGCGCCGCAAGGAGGCCGCTCGCTTCGGGGCGGACCTGACGGTGGAGCCCGCCGGACTCGCCCAGGCGGTCGCGGAGCACTCCGGATGGCCTCGGCGCGGACGTGATCGTCACCGCGGCCCCGGCGCCGGCCGCCCAGCAGCAGGCGCTCGAGCTCGCCGCCGCGGGGGCGCGCATCAACTTCTTCGGAGGGCTCCCGCGGGATCGCTCGCGCGTCGAGCTGGACACCAACCTGATCCACTACCGCGAGCTCGTCGTCACCGGCACCACGGCGAACACGAACGACGACTGCCGGGCGGCGCTCGAGCTCGTGATGTCGGGCGCCGTCGACACGGCATCGCTGATCGGGAGCCGGCAGCCGCTCGACGAGGCCGCCGCGGCCTTCGACGCCGCGCGCTCCGGGGAGCTGATGAAGGTGGTCGTCGAGCCGTGAGCCGGCATTGAGCGCCGCGGATTCGGTCGTCCTCGTCACGGCCCGCTCCTTCGGCGGGGCCCGGCCGGAGCTGCGCGCGCGCCTCGAGAAGGCCGTGCGAGAGGTCCGCTGGAACGAGCTCGGCCGGCCGCTCCGGCCGGACGAGCTGAGCGCCGCCCTCCAGGGCGTCGACGGCGTGATCGCGGGCGTCGACCGCTTCGACGCGGGCGTGATCGAGTCGGCGGCGCGGCTGCGCGTGATCGCCCGCTACGGCACCGGCACGGAGGGGGTCGACCTGGCCACCGCGCGGCGCCGCGGCGTGATCGTCACGAACACGCCGGGGGCGAACGCCGAGGCGGTCGCCGAGCTGGCGATCGGCTTGATGTTCGCGCTGGCGCGGCGCATCGTCGCGGCTGACCGGCGCGCGCGCGCCGGCGTCCTACGGCCCGCTACCGGGCGTCCAGCTGAAGGGGCGCACGGTGGGCGTGATCGGGCTCGGACACGTGGGCGCCGCGGTGGCCCGGCGCGCCGCGGCGCTCGGTTGCCGGGTGCTGGGCTTCGACCCCGCGGTGGACGCCGAGCAGGTGGGCGCCACACCGGCCTCGTTCGAACAGGCCGTCGCCGAGGCCGACTTCCTGACCCTGCACGTGCCCGTCACGCCGCACACGCGCGACATGGTGGACGCTGACCTGTTGGGGCGGATGAAGGAGGGCGCGCACCTGGTCAACACCGCGCGCGGCGAGCTCGTGGTTGAGGCGGACCTGCTCGCGGCGCTCGAGTCCGGCCGGATCGGCGGCGCCGCACTCGACGCGCTGCGCGACGAGCCGCCGGACCCGGGCCATCCGCTGCTCGCGCGCGACGACGTCGTCATCACCCCGCACATCGGCGCGGCCACCGAGGAGGCGCGCGCCGCGATGGGTCAGATGGCGCTCGACGACCTGCTCGCGGTGCTCGACGGCCGCCCGCCGCGGCACCCGGTCGGAGGTCCCGAGGGTGGCCATGGCTGACGCCGTGGCGCGGATGGGCGAGCACCGGCTCGTCGCGGTCGTGCGCGTTCGCCTCGCGGAGCTGCTCGAGCCCACCGTCGACGCGCTCGTCGAGGGCGGCGTGGAGGCGGTCGAGCTGACCTTCACCACGCCGGGGCTCGAGCCCGAGCTCACGCGGACGCGCGAGCGTCACCCGGGCGTGCTGCTCGGCGCGGGGACGATTCGCGACGCGGATCAGGCGCGCGCCGCCGCCGCCGCCGGGGCGGACTTCCTCGTCACGCCGCACCTGGAGCGCGGGCTGCTCGACGCCTGCCTGGCGACCGGCCTGCCGACGCTGCCGGGAGTGTTCACGCCGTCCGAGGTCGCAGCCGCGCTCGCGGCGGGCGCCCAGCTGGTCAAGCTGTTCCCGGCCGGCACTGCCGGGCCGGCCCACCTGCGGGCGCTGCTGGGGCCGTTCCCCGGGCTGCGCGTCGTGCCGACGGGCGGCATCGGGCTCGCCGACATGGGAGCTTGGCTGGAGGCCGGCGCCCACGCCGTCGGCGTGGGAGGGGAGCTTTGCTCGGCCGAGCTGATCGAGGCGGGGCGCTTCGACGAGCTGGCGCTGGGCGCGCGGCGCTTCCGCGAGGCGCTTCCGTGAGCCGCTTCGTGTTCATCGGCGTGACGACGGGCAGCTCGTCGATCATGGGCATCTTCCCGCGCTGGCGCGACGTGCTCGGCCTCGAGGCCGGCGCGAAGCTCGTGGGGCGCGACCTCCCGGTGGACGCTTCCGCCGAGACGTACCGGGCGGTGATCGAGGAGCTCGTCGCCGATCCGGAGTTCGGCGGCGCGCTCGTGACCACCCACAAGATCGGGATCTACCAGGCGGCGCGCGACCTGTTCACGCGCGTGGACGAGCTGGCCGAGCTGTGCGGCGAGGTGTCCTGCGTCGCGATGCGCGACGGCGGGCTGATCGGTTGGGCGAAGGATCCCGTCGCCGCCGGCAGGTCGCTCGAGCGGATCCTCGACCCGGCGCACTTCCGCGCCGGCGGCGGTCACGTCCTGTGCATGGGCGCGGGGGGATCGGGGACGGCGATCGCGGTCTACCTGCTCGCGCGCCGCGCAGGCGGCGACCACCCGGCGCGGATCGTGGTGACGGATCGCTCGCCCGAGCGCCTGGCGCGGCTCCGGGGCACGCTGGCGCGCATCGACCACGGCGCCGAGGTGGAGCTCGCGGGCCCGGAGCGGCACGAGCAGCTGCTGGCCGGCCTGCCGCCGCACTCGCTGGTCGTGAACGCGACCGGCATGGGCAAGGACATCGAGGGATCGCCACTGCCGCCGGGAGCGGTCTTCCCCGAGCGGGCGGTCGTCTGGGAGCTCAACTACCGCGGCGAGCTCGGCTTCCTGCGGCAGGCCCACGCCCAGAGCGCCGATCGGCAGCTGACCGTCGAGGACGGCTGGACCTACTTCATCCACGGCTGGAGCTCGGTGATCGAGGAGGTCTTCGAGCGGCCGATCTCGGAGCCGGAGCTCGAGCTGCTCGCGGCCGAGGCCGAGTTCGCGCGGCCCCAAACGGAATGGGAGGCGACATGAGCATGAGCTACGCGGTCCACGCCTACGCGTGGACCTCGAGCTGGTCGAGCGACGACCTGCCGATCGTCGATCGCGCCGCGGGCCTCGGCCTCGACGCGGTCGAGATCCCCCTGATGGAGCTGGACGCCGTCGACCCGGCGGCGATTCGCGCGCGCGCTCAGGCCGCGGGCGTGGACCTGCTCACGTCCGTGGCGTGCCCCGAGGACGCCGATCCCTCGAGCGAGGACGACCGCGTTCGCGAGGCGGGGCGCGACTTCCTCGTGCGCTGCGTCGACGTGACCGCCGCGATGGGGGCGAGCGTCTTCACCGGGGTGACCTACTCCGCGCTCGGCCGTCGCCCGCTGCGCCGGCCCGACGCCGGCGACATGCAGCGGACGGCCGAGGTGCTGCGGGAGGTTGCTGTCCACGCGGCCGAGCTCGGCGTCACCGTGGGCATCGAGCCGGTGAACCGCTACGAGTCGTTCCTCGTCAACACCGCCGCCCAGGGCCTCGAGCTGCTCGAGCTGGTCGGCGAGCCCAACGTGGGGCTCCACCTCGACGCCTACCACATGAACATCGAGGAGAACGACTTCCGCTCGCCGGTCGAGCTGGTGGCGGACCACCTTGTGCACTTCCATCTGAGCGAGAGCCACCGCGGCATCCCCGGGCGCGGCACCGTCGACTGGGAGGCGATCATGGGCGCGCTGCACGGCGCGGGGTACGGCGGCTACGTCGGCCTCGAGTCGTTCGCGGAGGTGTCGGACGCGATGCGCGGGGCCACGTGCATCTGGCGCGACCTGGCGCCCAGCAGCGACGAGCTCGTGCGCGAGGGCCTGGCGTACCTCAAGGCGTTGTGATCGAGCCGGCGCTCGCCGACGAGGCGCTGCTCGCCGACGTCGCGGCCGCCTCCGATCCGGACCGCGTCTACGCGTGGTGGCTCGGCCAGAGCGGGTTCCTGATCAAGTGCGCCGGGCGCCACCTGCTCGTCGACCCGTACCTGTCCGACTCGCTGACGCGCAAGTACGCCGGCACCGACCGGCCGCACGTGCGCATGTCGCGCCGGGTCGTGGACCCCGGCGCGCTCGACTTCGTCGACGTCGCCGCGTCCACCCATCGGCACACCGACCACCTCGACGCCGAGACGCTCGCGCCGATCCTGGCCGCCGGCGCCGCCCTCGTCTGTCCCGCCGCCAACGCGGCGCTGGCGCGGTCGCGCACCGGCCGTGAGCCGGACGTCGCGCTGGACTGGGGCGAGCGCGCGACGATCGCCGGGTTCGAGCTGGAGGCGGTGCCCGCCGCCCACCCCCGGCTGGTGCCCGAGTACGCCGGCTACGTCGTGCGTTGCGCCGGCCGGCGCGTGTACCACAGCGGAGACTCCGAGGTCTATCCCGGGATGGCCGGACGTGTAGGCCCGGTGGACCTGGCGCTGCTCCCGATCAACGGGGCGCTCGCGAACATGAACGGCGTCGACGCCGCCCGGCTCGCCCGCGCGCTGCCGGCCGGCCTCGCAGTGCCCTGCCACTACGACATGTTCGAGTTCAACACCGCGAGCCCGGACGCGTTCGCCGCGGAGTGCGAACGGCTCGGTCAGCCGTTCCGGATCCTCCGCCTGGGCGAGCGGCTGCCGGTCGGCTGAACCATCCTCAGCCGAGAGTGATGAGCGCGACGCCGGCCAGCAGCACGGCCACCCCGGCGAGCCGCCGCCGCGGGATCGAGCGTCGCGGCAGCCGCAGGAGCCCGTAGCGGTCGACCGCGACCGAGGCGAGCTGCTGCCCGGCGACCGTGAGCACGACCACTGGGGCGGCGCCGATCTCGGGCATCAGCAGGAAGACCGAGGTGACGTAGGTCGCCCCGCAGAGTCCGCCGAGCCAGCCCCACCACGGCACGCCCCGCAAGGGCTCGACCTGCGGGCGCGGCGCGCCCGCGGCGACGACGCTGCCGAGCGCCAGCGCCATCGCCGCGGTGGCGACGAGGAAGGAGAACGCCGCGACCGCGACGGCCGCGTCGAGCTCGGCGTTCAGCTCCGCGTTGATCGCGCCCTGGACCGGTAGCACCGCGCCGGCGACGAGGCCGAGGCAGAGCCAGCCCGCGCGCTCGCGTGCCGCCTCCTCGAGCGCTCCCGCGCCGGCTTGGGCTCGGACGATCAGCCAGGTGCCGACAGCAACCGCCGCGGCGCCGGCGAGCGCGGCTACGCCCGGGACATCCTGCGCGACGCCCAGCCACCCGAGGCCGTCGAGTGCGAGCGAGGCGGCCATCTGCCCGGCGATGAACAGGCCGACCGCGACCAGCGCGCCGAGGCGCGGGAACAGCAGGATGCCGGCGGTTATGTAGACGGCGCTCCCCAGGCCGCCGGCCAGCGCCCAGGGCTCGGCTTCACCGAGCAGGTCGAACGCGCCCAGCGACCCTGCGACCGCCGCCACGGACAGCAGGACGCCGGTGCCGATCCCGAGCTGCAGGGTCGAGGCGCCGAACGGGCTCTCCATTGCCGCCGAGAGCTGGACGTTGGCGGCGGCCTGGAGCGCCAGCATGGCGCCGACCGTCACGAGAAGGGGGATGGCGAGTGCTTCCATCGAGATCTCCGAGCAAGTGGACGATGCGTCCGGATCAACGCTAGCAAAACCGGACATAGCGTCCATTTGGTGCGGTAGCATCGCCCGGTGGAGCTGCCTCTCTCCAAGCCGGCGCCGCCGGAGCGCGCCGACGCCGCCCGCAACAGGGCCCGGATACTGCAGGCAGCCGCGCGGCTGTTCTCGGAAAGGGATGGGCGCGAGCTGACGATGGAGCAGATCGCGCATGCGGCGGGGGTTGGCAAGGCCACCCTCTACCGCCGCTACCCGGACGTCCCCTCGATCGCCGTGGCGCTGCTCGACGAGCATGAGCGCGACTTGCAGGAGCGGCTCCTGAGAGGCGAGCCGCCGCTGGGCCCGGGCGCCCCGCCCGGGGAACGCCTGGCCGCCTTCTACCGCGCGATGGTCGAGTTGCTCGAGCGCCACGGCCACCTCGCCCTCGCGGCCGAGACCGGCCGGCGCCGCTATCGCACCGGGGCCTATGGGGCGTGGGCGATGCACGTGCGCGGGCTCCTGTCGGAGGCGCGCCTCGACGACCGTCCGGCGCTCGTGGACGCCCTCCTGGCGCCTCTGGCACCGGACGTGTATCTCCATCAGCGCGGGACGGGGCTCGCGGCCAACCGGATCTCCGAGGATCTGGCCGAGCTGGCTCGACGCACGCTCGGCGTGTGACCTCCCTCACAGATGCGTAATACCCCTAGGGGGTATAACCTGCTCGATCCCGAACACAGGAGACGAGATGGATCACGGATCGGCAGCGCTCAGCCTGGACACCGGCCTCTCTGCCAGGTCCGGCACCAAGCGCGCCTTCGCCCGCCATTTCGGCGAGATGCTCGTCGCCATGTTCCTCGGCATGGGCGTGTTCGGTGGACTGGCGGCCCTTGGCTTTGCCGCGGCCGGCGGCAGCTCGTCCGATCTGCCGGGCGGCGTCCGGGTGATGCTCATGGGCATCTACATGACCGTGCCGATGGTCCTCTGGATGAGGTACCGCGGCCACGCTGCCGCTCGCAACGCCGAGATGGCGCATGTCGATGATGGTCCCGACCGTCGTCGCGGCCGCGCTCGCGTTCGCCGGGATACTGGGGACCGGCGCGGCGCTCGGCGTCCAGCACACGGTGATGGTCCCCGCGATGCTCGGCGTGATGCTCTGGCGCTACGACCACTACGCGCGGCCGCGCGCGTAGGGCCTAGTCGACGTAGGCGTCGGGAGCCTCGGCGAAGAGGCCGACGCAGCCGAGCGAGCAGAAGCGGTAGTCCGCGCCGCGGTGGCGGACGGTCCCGACCTCGCGGCCCTGAGCGACGACCATGCGGCAGACCGGGTCGACATCCGGGTGAGCGGGTTCGCTCCCCTCCAGCGTCGCCGCGAAAACCGGTACGGGCGCGGGGACGTTCCGCAGTCGCTGCTCGCCGCGGCTCTCGAGCCTGACGCCGTCGAGCTCTCCGGCCGCCTCGCGGACCGCTGCCGTCAGCAGCACCTCGCCGCCCGCGGCGAGCGCCGCCACCCGGGCGGCGAGGTTGACGGTCGAGCCGAACCAGTCGCCCTCGCTCTCGAGCGCCGGCCCGTGGTGCATGCCGACCCGCACCGTGGGGAACCCGTGGCCGGCCAGCACCTCGCCCGCCGCCCGCAGGCCGAGCGCGATCGCCCGGGCGGGGTCGGGGTGGCGGATCATCACGGCGTCGCCGATCGACTTGACCAGCTCGCCGCCCTCCTCGGTCGCCATCCCGCCGACGGCCCGGCAGAACGTGCGCGCCAGCTCGACGGCGTCCTCGTCGCCGTGCGCCTCTGTGAGCGCCGTGTAGCCGGCGATGTCGGCGAACATGAACGTGCTCGCCTCGGCGGTCGTCGGGAGAGGCCACGCCGTGACGGTACTGCCGATTGGCGTACAAACCAGCCTCATGCATCGCGTCTCTCCAGGTTGCTCCGCCGATGGCTGACCGGGCCCCCGCGCAGGTCGGGGTCGTCGTCCATCCCAGGCGGGACGTCGAAACCGCCCTCGCGGCAATGCGAGCCTGGGCGGCGACGCACGAGGTGGCGCTCGGCCAGGTCCTCATCCCGGGCCAGACGCGCCGCGTGGCGGAGCCCGTCGACGTCGAAGCCTGTGACCTGGTGCTGGCCCTGGGCGGGGACGGGACCGCGCTGGCCGCGCTCCACGCCGCGGCACCCACCTCACGACCTGTTCTCGGCGTGGCGTGCGGGAGCATCGGCGTGCTCACGTCCGTGCCGGCCGGAAGCCTCTCCGCGGCGCTGGACCAGGTGGCTGCCGGCGACTGGAGCCCGCGGGAGCTCCCGGCCCTCGAGATCGCCGCCGGACCCGGCGACCGGCGATTCGCGATCAACGACGTCGCGATGATCCGCGACGGCACCGGGCAGGTGATCACCGAGATCAGGGTCGACGACGAGCTGTACGCGCGAACGGCGGGCGACGGCCTCGTCGTGGCCACGCCGGTCGGATCCAGCGCCTACACGATGGCGGCCGGCGGGCCCATCCTGGCGCCCGGCGCCCTGGGCATCGTGGTCACGCCGCTCGCGCAGCACGGCGGCGTGTCGCCGCCGCTCGTGGCAGGGCCGGACAGCCGCGTGCACGTCTCGATGCAGCCCGGCTACGGCGGCAGCCGGTTCGAGATCGACGGGCAGGAGACCGGGGTGGAGGCGCTCGAGGTGAGCGTCACGCTGCGCCGGGACTACGCATCGCTGGTCGCCGTCGCGGACCAGGAGCCGCTGCTGACCGGACTGCGGCGCCGGGGCCTGGTGGTCGACTCCCCCCGGATCCTCGCCCGCGACGCTCGCTCCCGTGGGAGCTCGAGCGGGTAGCGCTACAACGAGGACCATGGAGATCAAGACGTTCGGCCCGGTCGACGAGCGCAGCCGAAAGCAGCTCGAAACCTGCATGAGGGCGGGCGACGCCGACTTCGGCGTCCTGTGCGCCGACCATCACCCCGGCTACAGCCAGCCGATCGGAGGCGCGATCGCCTACGAGGGCTACATCTCGCCGTCCGGCGTCGGCGTCGACATCGGCTGCGGGAACAAGGCGGTCCGAACCGACATGAAGCGCGCCGACCTCGGTGCCGTGGAGCCGGTGATGGGCGAGATCGCGCGGCGCATCTCGTTCGGAATGGGCGTGCCGGCGCGCGAGGCGGTGGACCACCCGGTCCTCGCCGAGATCGAGCAGGCCGCGTTCGAGCCCCAGCGCAAGCTGGCCGGGCTCGCCCGCAAGCAGCTCGGAAGCGTCGGGTCCGGCAACCACTACGTGAACCTCTTCGCCGACGAGGAGGACACGCGTGTGGATTGGGGTCCACTTCGGGTCCCGAGGATTCGGTCACAAGACCGCCTCCGGGTTCCTCGCCATGGCGCAGGGGCTCCCGTTCGACGACGCGGAGCGCAAGCGCCTCGGCCTGAAGGTGCGCGAGGGCGGGATGGATTCGCCGCCGGTGCTCTTCGAGGTCGACTCGGAGCTCGGCCAGGGCTACATCGAGGCGATGCAGCTGGCCGGCCGCTACGCCTACGCCGGTCGCGACGCGGTGGTGGACAAGGTGCTCGAGATCATCGGCGCCGGCGCCGTCCACGAGGTGCACAACCACCACAACTTCGCGTGGCGTGAGGAGCACGCCGGCCGTTCCTACTGGGTGGTCCGCAAGGGCTGCACACCGGCAGAGCCGGGCCAGGAGGGCTTCGTCGGCGCGACGATGGGCGACGACTCCGTGATCCTCGAGGGCGTCGAAAGCCCGGCCGCCGAGCAGGCGCTCCGTTCGACGGTGCACGGAGCCGGTCGCGTCATGAGCCGCTCGAAGGCGGCGGGGCGCATCAAGCGCCGCAAGGGGGGCAAGGCGACGGTGGTGCGCAAGGGGGTTGTCGACTGGCCGGCCGTGCAGGAGCGCCTGCGCGGTCAGGGCATCGTGGTGGTCGGCGGCGGAGCCGACGAGGCGCCGGAGGTCTACAAGGACCTGAAGGACGTCCTCGCGGCCCACGAAGGCACGATCCGCGTCAAGCACACGCTGACGCCGCTCGGCGTGGCGATGGCGGGGGCCGACGTCTTCGACCCGTACAAGGACTGAGCGGCCGCAGCACAGGCTGCGGCCGCTCCGGCTACGCCGCCAGGCGCAGCTCCTCGAGCTCGTCGCTCTCGGCCAGGCGCCGCAGCGCCTGCTCCTCGAGCTCCCGGGCGCGCTTGGTGCCGAGCCCGAGCTGTGCCCCGGCCTGGCGCGCCGTCGCCGGCTCGTCGCCGAGCAGGCCGAACCGGAGCGTGATCACGTCGCGCTCCTCGTCCGGGAGCTGCCCGACGAGCTCGCGCACCCGCGCGTCGCCGAGGGAGCTCACGACCTCCTCCTCGGGCTCCGGGCGCTCGCTCGGCAGCAGGTCGCCGAGCGCGGTCTCGCCGTCCTCGCCGACGCCCTGGTCGAGGCTCGCCAGGTGCCTGGTCAGCTCGAGCGCCTCGCGCACCTGGTCCTCCGGCAGGCCGGTCGACTCCGCGATCTCCGCGTCGGTCGGCTGGCGCCCCAGCTTCACGGCCAGCTCGCGCTCGTGCTTGCGCACCTTGCGCTCACGCTGCCCGATGTGGACCGGGATCCGGATCGTGCTGCCCGAGTTCGCCAGGCCGCGCTGGATCGACTGCTTGATCCAGAGGACGGCGTAGGTCGAGAACTTGAAGCCCTTGCGCCAGTCGAACTTCTCCACGGCGCGGATCAGGCCCAGCATGCCCTCCTGGACCAGGTCGCCCATCGGGAGTCCCTGACCCTGGAACCGGCGCGCCTGGGAGATCACCAGCCGCAGGTTCGAGTTGATCATGCGCTCCTTGGCCTCGAGGTCGCCGCGCTCGATCCGCTTGGCGAGCTCGACCTCCTCCTCGGCGGTGAGCAGGGGGTAGCGCGAGGCGCGCTTGTAGAACAGACCGAGTGCGTCGCCCGCTGCGTCTGGCGCCGTCGCCTGCGTGGCGTGGGCCTCGCGGCGCCTGCGCTGGCGCTTGGTCTCGCGGCCGTCGGTGCCCGCTCTGCGGGCAACGTTGCTTGTGGTGGTACTCAACTCTGCTATCGTTCCTTTCGACAGTTCGCTTACCATCGAAATTATACACCGCAGACGGCGTTTTGTCACGCCATGGCGGCGTGTTCCTACCGCTTGCCCCGGCGTGGCCGCAGCAGGGGCAGCGTCCGCTCGTCGGCGAACTGCTCGCCGCTGATGCCGGTCACGAAGCGCCCGCCCCGGATCAGGCCGCGCGCCTCCAGCCGGCGCAGCGCCCAGAGGATCTCCCGCCACGGGACCGACAGCCGTTCCTGGACGTAGACGTCCCGGAAGACGACGCCCCATCGCAGCAGGAGCTGCCAGGCCACAGTCTCGGCCAGCTCCTCGACGTCCTCGACCGGCCGGGCCGGTGGCAGCAGCGTCCAGCGGCCCTCCACGCCCTGCCGCCACGTGCCCCGCCGGCCGCGCGAGCCCGGACGCGGGTAAGGCTGCCGGCGCCGGGCGAACCGGGTGCGGGCGTTCAGGAGCGAGCGGATGGCGTTGAAGCCGTCGGCTGAGATCAGTCCCCGGGCGACCCCGTCCCACAGGCCCTCCTCGACCTCGCCGGGGAGGCGGCCCATGATCGTCTGGAGGTCGGCGTGGAACAGCGCGCCGTGCCCGCGCAGGGCGTCCAGCACCTCCCGTCCGGGGCCGACGTCCGGCTCGGCCGGCGTCACGTCGCCGCGGTGGGCCTGGAGGAGCCAGGGGAGGTCGTGGCGCAGCATGAACGTGACGGGCGTCCTGCGGGAGGGCGTCTTGCCCGACGGGCGAGGCTGCTCGGCCTCATCACCCTCGACGGCCGGCTCGAGGACGGACAGCCGGCCCCACGCGACCTCTCCCGAGAGGCACAGGTCGTCGAGCCATTCCGGGCGGTACGACTCGACCCGCTCCGCGAGGACCCGCTCCCAGTCCCCGGCCGGGAGCTCGAACCCCTGCAGCTGCTCGATCACCTCGGCCAGCCCCGCCCGGCCCTGGCGCTGCGTCCCGGGCGCGGCGTGCCACCAGCGCTGGAGGAAGTCCTGCCATTCCTCCTGGCTGACCGGGCGCACCTCGGCGCGCCGGCGCTCGCGCGTGTAGCCGTGGATGCGAGCCAGCAGCCGGCGGGCGCACCACTGCTCGCCCCGCGAAGGCTCGAACCGGCCGCTCACCGCGAAGCCGCGTCCGCGCAGCGTCTCGAGGGCGATGGTCAGCGTCGACGACGAGAGGCCGGTGGCTGCGGCGAGGTCGTCGACGGTGACGGGACCGCTGACCTCGAGATGACCGCGGACGAGCGCCGCCGCCGCGTCGTCGGGGTCGACCGGTCCGGCGAGGCCGGGCGGGAGCGGCCGGTCGGGCGCGAACCGGGCGCCCGGGAACAGGGCCTCCACCTCGGCCCGGCGCTCGGAGGCGGCCCACAGGACCTCGTCTCCGGCGTGGACCTCGGCTGAGCGGCCCGCGCTCGCGAGCGCGTCGAAGTGCTCGGCCCACTCGGGTCGCGGCCGCGCGGCGACCAGCGACAGGAGCACGTCGTGGAGCTCGTCGGGGTGGCGCACGTCCGGCGTCGCCTCGGCGCGCACGCGCTCGATGGCGTCCGGGTCGAGCCGGCCCAGCTCGCGCGGCTCGACCGGCAGCCCCCGGCGCAGCGGCACGGCCCGCGACCGGCGCTCCCCGATCTCGGTGTCCTCGTCGAGGTAGGTGAACGGCGCGCCGCCGAGGATCTCGTGGGCCAGGACGCTGGGCTCGACGGTGTCGACGAAGTGGAGGCGAACCGTGTCCTCCTCGAACCGGCGCAGCAGCGCCCTGAGGCCCTCGATGTCCATGGCCTCGTTGAGGCAGTCGCCCAGGGTCTCCCGCACGAGCGGGTGGTCGGGGATCTCGATCGGACCGGCCGGGGCGTTGTCCTGGCAGGCGGCCAGCGACGGGAAGACGGCGGCCATCAGGTCGTCCGACTCCATGCGCTGGATGTTGAACGGGTTGAGCCGGCCGCCCTTGCGGCGCAGCACGGCGAGCGAGCGGTTGAGGTTCCAGCGCCAGCGCGCCGTGAACATCGGGTTGCGGAGCACGGCCTGGATCACGGCGTCCTGCACGTTGTGCGAGCGGAGGAAGGCGGGCACGTCCTCGAGCGGGAAGGAGTGCTGGGGACCGAGCGACAGCAGCACGGCGTCGTCGTTCGCGGCCGCCTGGAGCTCGAAGTCGAACGTCACGCAGAACTTCTTGCGAAGGCCCAGGCCCAGCGCGCTGTTGACCGCGGAGCCGAACGGGGAGTGGACGATCAGCTGCATCCCGCCGGTCTCGTCGAAGAACCGCTCGAACACGATGTCGTCCTGGCTCGGCATCACCCCGCCGAGCTCGGCCCGGCCGGCCGCCAGGTAGTCGACGACGAGCGCGGCGGCCACGAAGTCGACGCCCGACATCTCCTGGACGAGCTCGATGGCGGCGTCGCGCCCGCCGGCGTCGAACCGCTCCGCCAGCGCGACTCGCAGCCGCGAGACCTCCTCGGACAGCTCGTCGGTCCGGCTCGGCGCCTCGCCCAGCCAGAACGGGACCGTGGGGTGCCGGCCGGCGGCGTCGCGGACCCGCAGCGTGCCGTTCGTGACCTGCACGATCTGCCACGGATGGGTGCCGAGCAGGAAGACGTCGCCCTGCTGGGACTCGATCGCGAAGTCCTCGTTCACGGTGCCGACGAACACGTCGCCCGGCTCCATCAGCACGCGGTAGTCGCCGGTCTCGGGGATGGCGCCGCCCGAGGTGAGGGTGGCCAGCCGGGCGCCGCGGCGGGCGCGCAGCCGCCCGTTCACCCGGTCGCGGTGGAGGTACGCCATGCGACGGCCGCGGCCTGTCTCGATGCCGGCCGAGACCAGGTCGACGATCTCCTCGAAGTCCTCGCGGCTGAGCTCCCGGTAGGGCCAGGCCCGCGTGACGATGCCGAACAGCTCGTCCTCGGCCGCGCCCTCGTCGCCGCGCGCCGCGACCTCGGCCACGATCTGCTGGGCGAGCACGTCGAGCGGCCGCTCGGGCGGGTGGAGCGCGTCGAGGCGCCCGCGCCCGACGGCCGCCAGCAGCGCGGCGCACTCGACCAGCTCGTCGCGGGTGGTCGGGAAGACGATCCCGCGCGGCACGCCGGTGCGGTGGTGGTTGGCGCGCCCCACGCGCTGCAGGAAGGTGCCGATGCTGCGCGGCGAGCCGATCTGGCAGACGAGCTCGACCGGCCCGACGTCGATGCCGAGCTCCAGGGAGGCGGTCGCCACGAGGGCGGTCAGGTCGCCGGCCCGCAGGCGGTGCTCGACGCGCTGGCGGCGCTCGCGCGACAGCGATCCGTGGTGGGCGGCCACCTGGTCCTGGCCGAGCCGCTCGCCGAGCTGATGCGCGACGCGCTCGGACAGCTTCCTGGTGTTGACGAACACCAGCGTCGTCCGGTGGTGCGCCACGTGGGCGGCGATGCGGTCGAGGATCTCGTCGAACTGGTCGCCGGACAGCGAGGACTCGAGCTCGCCATCCGGCAGCTCGAGCGTCAGGTCGAGCCGGCGCCGGTGCCCGCTGTCGACGACCGCGGCGAGCGGCTCGCCCGCTCCCACCAGCAGCCGCGCGGCCGTCTCCGCCGGCTTCACGGTGGCCGAGAGCCCGATGCGGAGCGGCGGACGCTCGGTCACGGCGTGCAGCCGCTCGAGCGAGAGCGTCAGGTGCGAGCCGCGCTTGTCCCGGGCCAGGGCGTGGATCTCGTCGACGATGACCGTCTCCACCGTCGCGAGCGTCGCGCGGGACCGCTCGGCGGTCAGGTACAGGTACAGCGACTCCGGCGTGGTGACGAGCAGGTTGGGCGGCCGGCGCAGCATGGTCTGGCGCTCCGACGAGGTCGAGTCGCCGGTGCGCACGGCGACCGTGATCGGCGCCGGCTCGTAGCCGAGCTCCCGGGCCACCTCGGCGATCTCGGCGAGCGGCTCCTCGAGGTTCGTGTGGATGTCGACCGCCAGCGCCTTGAGCGGGCTCAGGTACACCACGCGGGTCGCGCCCTCGACGTCCTCGCCGGCCTCGTGAGCGTGGTAGAGCCCGTCGATCGCAGCGAGGAAGCCCGCGAGCGTCTTCCCCGAGCCGGTCGGGGCGCAGATCAGCGTGTGGCGGCCCGAGACGATCTCGGGCCAGCCGCCGGCCTGGGCCTCGGTCGGCCCGTCCGGGAAGCGCCGCTCGAACCATGTGCGCACCGCCGGATGGAAGCGGTGGAGGATCCCGGTCGGAGCGGTGACCGGAGGCGTCGGCGGCGCGGATGTGACGGACACCCGGGACATCTTCGCAGCACGAACACACGTACGGGGGCGTAGTCTCCACGGCATGGACGAACAGCCCGTGATGGACCGGATCGAGCGGCTCGTCGACGAGGAGCACAGGCTCTGGCGGGCCTCCGAGCAGGGCGGCCTCACGGACGCCGAGCACGAGCGGCTGGGCTCCGTCCGCCGCGAGCTCGACGGGTGCTGGGACGCGCTTCGCCGGCGCCGCGCCGGCGGCGGCGACCGCCCACTCGCCGACAGCGAGGTCCCCGACCCGCCCAACGAGCTCGACGGTCCCGACCCCGAGCCGCGCCACCTCGAGCACGGCGTGCACGACGACCAGCCGGCGCCGGATCCCGGGATCAATCCGAACGCACCGTAGGCGAGCGCCGCATGAACGCCCGGTGAACGACTCAACCGACGTCGGGGTCGTCGGGGCCGGCATCGTCGGGCTCTCGACCGCGTACGCGCTGCTCGAGCGCGGCGCCTCGGTGCGGGTCTACGAGAGCGGCGTCCCCGGGAACGGCCAGTCCGGCGGGGAGGCCCGCATCTTCCGCCACGCCCACGACGACCCGCGCATGGTGGAGCTCGCCCGCTCGAGCCGCGCGATCTGGGACGAGTGGGCCGGCCGCCTGGGGGTGGAGCTGATGTCCGGGGACGGCGCCATCGCCATCGGGCCGCCGTCGGAGCGGCGGCTGGCCGTCCTGGAGGAGGTGGGCGGCGTGCCCGTGCGGGCGATCGGTCCGGCCGAGCTTGCCGAGCGGCTGCCGATCCTGGCGGGCTACGAGGGCCCGGCGATGCTGGACGAGCGGGGCGGGGCGATCCGCGTGCGGGCGGCGATCGACGCGCTCGCGGGCCAGCTCGGGGAGGCCCTCGTGGCGGACGAGGTGATCTCGGTCCGCCCGACCGGCTGGGGGACGGTCGAGGTGCGATCCGGCGGCATGCGGTCCGAGCACTCGAGCGTGGTGGTGTGCGCGGGCCGCGGCACCGCGGCGCTGGCGCGGGCCGTGGGGCTGTCGCTACCTGTCCGGCTGGCCGCGCACGCGCGCGCGGCGTTCGACGTGCGGGACGAGTCGGAGCACCTCGCCTGCTTCCAGGACGGGAGCGGCCACTTCGGCGAGGTGGGCGCCTACGCCGCGGCGCAGCCGGGCAATCGCCGCTACGCGGTGGGGATCGCCGAGACGGTCGAGGTCAAGGACGACGGCAGCTTCCTGGATCCCGCGGGCCTCGCGTTGCTGGCCGAGCGAGCGGGCGACTACGTGCGCCGCGCGTTCCCCGGCCTCGACCCCGAGCCGGCGGAGTACCGCCACTGCTGGGTCACGGAGCTGCCCTGGAGCGATGACGCGATGGCGGTCTGGGAGGCCGACGGAATCCTGTTCCCGGCCGGCCACAACCTCTTCAAGCAGGCGCCGGGTCTCGGGCGTGCGCTCGCCCAGGCGGCGCTCGGCGAGCCGCTGCCGGAGGAGCTCCGCCCGGAGGCCCTCCTCGGCCGGCCGCGCTGATCCGTTCCGCCACGGCCTTTCTAGACTCGTAGAGGACATGGGAAAGACGTGGGTACTCGATACCGATACGAAGGGAACCGGCGCCAACATGGTGCCGCTCGAAAAGATCCAGGAGAAGGCGGATTCGCGGCCGGAGCGGGCCGCGCGGCCGGCGGAGGACGCTCAGTCACGGCGCCCGTCCGAGGCCGGTAGGGCCTCCAGGCCACACCGGGCCGGAGCCCCCCGGAAGCCGGTCCAGAAGACAGCCACGCCGCTCCCGCCCGGGCACGTGCGCAAGAAGACCACCGGCGAGATCGGCAAGGTGCGCGCGGTCGATGCGAAGGCGGGCACGGCCGAGGTCTACTGGCTCAGGCGCGGCGACGCCTCGACCGTGCCGCTCTCGGCGATCTCGCGGCGCTGAGCTAGCCCGCTCGGGCGGTGGCGCCCTCGTCGTGCACCTTGTGCGCGCCCTCCGCGAACTCCTCGACGATCTTCGCGCAGAAGGCCGGCAGGTCGTCCGGGTTGCGGCTCGACACGAGGCCCTGGTCGGTCACGACCTCCTCGTCGACGACGTTCCCGCCGGCGTTGCGGATGTCGGTGCGCAGCGAGGGATAGGACGTGAGCGTCCTGCCGCGGACGACATCGGCCTCGACCAGCGTCCACGGGCCGTGGCAGATCACGCCGACCGGCTTGCCGGTCCGGAAGAACTCCTGCACGAACGAGATCGCGTGCTCGTCCTGGCGCAGGTTGTCCGGGTTCATCGTCCCGCCGGGCAGCAGCAGCCCGTCGTAGTCGTCCGGCGAGGCCTCCGACACCAGCCGGTCGACCGGGATCGTGTCGCCCTTGTCGATGTCGTGGTTCATGGCCTGGATCTCGCCCGACTCGATCGACAGCAGCTCGGTCTCGGCGCCCGCCGACTCCACGGCCTCGCGCGGCTGTTCAAGCTCGACCTGCTCGACCCCGGTGGCGGCCAGGATCGCGATTCTCTTGCCCTGCAGCTCGTCCGCCATGACGCTCCTTTCGGATCGGTTCGTCAGCGTGTGCCCGGAACGGCCTCCAGGAACCCGATCCACGGCGCTCAGCCGGCGGCCGGGACTTCGTCCCGCGCGCCCACCGGCGGTGCGAAGAGCCGCCGCGCAGCATGGTTCTTCCTCTCGGTCAGTTCTTGACGAACGGCTTGACGGCGTCCAGCACCGCTTGCATCTCGAGCGACTTGTCGAAGCCGCCGTCGCTGATCGGGACGCCGTTCAGGGAGCGGATCGCGGCGGCGTGGCGGGCCTCCACCTGGACGATCGACCCCGCGGCTCCCAGCACCTCCGCGGACTCGATCGCCGGGGCGGCGCCGTTGTAGGCGCTCACTCCTGTGTCCTCGAGCGTCTGGGCGAGCTTCAGGAAGCTCTTCTCGCTCGCGAACGCGCCCCCGAAGTCGACCCCGGGGGCCTTGACGGGCGTGCCGCCGAGGTCCGCGATCGTCTGCCTCAGTGCGTCCACGTGCTCCGCCTCGTTGTCGCGGATCTCGGTGGCGAGGCTCTTCACGTCGCCCGACAGGCCGCCCACCTGCTTCAGGGCCTGGGTGTAGTAGGCGGTCTCGAGGTACTCGAGGGTCAGGGCGAAGTTGAGGATCTCGACATCCCCGCTGCCCTCCTGCGCGATCGCCTCACGGACGAAGGGGCTGACCGCGCCGGCGCCGTAGACCGCGCCCGCGGCCAACGCTCCGCGCAGGATGAATGCGTGTCTCGTGACTGGTTGTACGTCGAACATGCTTGAGGCTCCTTTCTCGCCGCTCAGGCGAGGAACGGCTTGACCTTCGGCAGGACCTCCTCCATGGAGGCCGGCTTCGCGAAGGCGCCGTCGGGGACGATGGTCTTGCCGACCACCTGGTTGAGCGCCGCCGCGTGGCGGCCCTCGACCGAGTGGATCGCTAGTGCCGCGGCGAGGATCTCCTTGGACTGGATCCGCCCCGCCTGGCCGAGGTAGGCGGCCGCGCCGAGGTTCTCCACCGTCGCGGCGGTCTCGAGGACCATGTCCGGGCCGCCCTCGAGCACCGCGTCGAAGTTCGTCATCGGCTTCTCCGGCGTGCCGCCGAGCTTCTTGATGGTCGCGGTAAGGGCGTCCACGTGCTCCTGCTCGTTGTCGCGGATCATCATCGCCGTCTCCGCGAGCGCCTTGTCGGTGATCACGCCCGCGTCGATCACCGCGTTGTAGAAGTCCGTCTCGAGGTGCTCGAGCGTCAGGGCGTACTGCACGATCGCGAGATCGCCCCGCGCCGACATCTCCTTCTCCGTCTCCGTCTGGGCGCTTGAGCCGCCGGCGCCGCCGTCGTCGTCATCGTCGCCGCACGCGGCGACGAAGATCGCGAACGCGCTGGCCGCGCCGGCGCCACCCATCATGCGCAGAAAGCGCTTGCGGGAGGATGGATCGTCCGCGAGCTCTCGCACAGCGCCGTGATCCCTCTCCGGGCCCGCCTCCCTGGCCGGCTGGGTCATCGCTGGGTCCTTCCTGATCGGGTTCTGCGGTTCCCTGCGCGCCCCTCGGGAACGCGGATCAGTGGGAAGGCGCCAAGCGAGCGGGCGGCGGGGACCGGCTCGCGGGGCAGCGGGCGGGGTTACGCTGCCCGCGCGGCGATGTCCAGGCGATTGAGCGCGCGGCGCAGCACGCGGGAGACGTGCATCTGGGAGTAGCCGAGCCGGTCGCCGATCTCGCGCTGCGTGAGCTCGGACGTGAAGCGCAGCTCGAGCACCTGGCGTTCGATCTCGGGCAGCCCGTCCCAGGTGGTTGCGATGGCGTCGCGGTCCTGGACGAGCTCGTAGGAGATGTCGTCGCCGCCGATCAGGTCGATCAGGGAACCCGCCTCGTCGTCGTCGCGGGCGACCGGGGCGTCCAGCGAGGCGGCCTCATAGCTGGACGCCGCCTGTTGCGCCTCGATTACGTCCTCGACGGAGCATCGCAGCGACCTCGCCACCTCGCGCGGCTTCGGCGAGCGGCCGAGCTCCTTCGACAGGGTCTCGGTCGCGCGGCTGACCGCCAGCGTGCGCTCCTGGAGCTCGCGCGGCACGTGCACCGCCCAGCCCTTGTCGCGGAAGTGCCGCTTCAGCTCACCCAGGATCGTGGGCGCCGCAAAGCTCGTGAACTTCGAGCCGCGATCGGGATCGAACCGGTCGATGGCCTTGAGCAGGCCGAGGCTCGCGACCTGAAAGAGGTCGTCGAACGCCTCGTCCGAATAGCTGTAGCGCAGCGCGAGATCGCGCGTGAACGGCAGGAAGCGCTTCACCAGCTGCTCCCGCGCGGCGACGTCGCCCTCGCGGTGGTAGCGAATCAGGAGCCGGCGCTCGACCTCCCGTGCTGCGTCGCGTTCGCGACGCTTGGCGGAAGATGAACCGGGCAGCCTCGACGGTGCGAGGGCGACTGCAGACATCATGGACCTCCGTCGGTCTGGTACCTGACGCTAGGTCCGAGTGGCGGCCCGTCCTGTCCGAGGTGGCCGTACGCGTCCCATCTTGACTCCAGGACGCACTTCGAGTGGCTGTGGCCCCTCGTCGCGCTTCACCGGGCAGGGTGGCATAGACAGACCGGTCTGTCAACACCGCGGGGCCTAGTAGGCGGACCCGCCGGCGCGGCGGAGGAAGCCCTCGCGGACCAGCCGGCGGACCAGCACGAGCCTGCCGGCCTCGTCGAGCGGGCCCGGGAGGTCGGCGGCTCGGAAGCGGTGGCCGATCCGGCCGGCGACGCGGACGGCCGGCGCGGCCTTGGGCGGGAAGCGGATCTCCTTGCCCTCGAACACGAGGACGGTCGCGTCGCCCTGCTCCTCGAGCTCGGCGATCACGGTCGGCCGCCGCTCCACCGGGTCGGTCGCGGTGAGGCCGTTCAGGTCGCGGACCTGGCTGAGCTGGTCGTGCAGGACGGGACGCCGGCCGGCGACGAAGCGCCGCCTGGCGCGCCGGGCGACCTCGCCCGGCTCCAGGCGCGCGGCCAGGCGTTCGAGCAGGTCCTCGGGCAGGGTGCCGTCCGCCGCGAGCGAGCGGCGGAACTCCGGGTCGTCGGCGCAGCTGTCGAGCGCCATGCGGAGGGCGTCCATCCGGGTCGTCGGGTGCAGCCCGATCGTGAGGTGCAGCGACTCGTCGTCCGAGGTGGTCGCCTCGTGCGGCCAGCCGCGCGGCAGGTACAGCGTCTGCCCCGCTTCGAGCGTGAACGCCTCGGTCGGCGGCCCCGGGTCGCCGAGCCGCGGCGACCAGCGCTGCTGCTTCAACGGAAGCTCCACTACCGGCTCGTACACTCGCCAGCTCTTCCGGCCGGAGACCTGCAGGACGAACACGTCGTGCGTGTCGTGGTGGACAGCGAACCCGCGCGAGGTCGCCGGGGTGAGGTAGGCGTTCGCCTGGACCGGACAGCCGAGAGCCGCCTCCAGGCCGCGGCAGTAGAGCGCGGCCGCGGGCCAGTGGAGATGGAGCGCCTGCAGGACGAGCGTCGCTCCGCGCGCGAGTTCCTCCGCGACGCGCTCGACGACGGGCGTCCCCGAGAAGCTCCCGGGCCGCCAGGCGATGTCCTCCGTGTAGCCGGCGAGCGGGAGCTGGGCGCCCTCCTTCACCAGCCGGAACCCGGGCGCGCGAATCCGCGTCTCGCAGACGAGCTTCTGGACGTCTTCGGGCGCGAGGATGTGCCGGAAGCGCTGCGGGTCGTCTCGCGCCACGACGAGCGGCTGCCGCTCCCAGTGGTCCGCGAGGAACTCGGAGGCCTCGACCGGGGCGAGCGTCAGCGCAAGCGCGTCCGCTTCCGGCGACGCCGAGGGTGCGCTTACCGGCTCAGGCGGCGCCGCTGTCGTCGCCCGAGTCGTCACCCGTGTCGCTCGCGTCGCCGGAGTCGTCCCCGGTGTCACTCGTGTCGGACGTGTCGCCGGTGTCATCGCCCGTGTCGCCAGTGTCGTCGCCGGTGTCATCGCCGGTGTCGTCCCCTGCGGAGGCGGCCGGCCCCGCGATCCCGGTGCCCAGCGGACGCGTCTCGATCTCCTCGTCGGTCAGCGTGGTGCCGCCGTCCCGGTCGTTCGCTTGGTCTGTCCCGTGCGGCTCACTCATGGCGGCTCCTCGGCTCGGATGGGGGCGAAGGGAGGATCCCACACGCTCGCCGGGGGAGGTGTGCGGGCAGCGAGGGCGACGCCTCCGCTCAGACGCGGAGGTCGCGGCGCCCGTTACGGCGGGCTGAAGCCGCTCGCCTCGAACAGCTCCTCGCGGTTGGCGTAGAGCTCGACGCGCGTGATCTTGCCCGCGCGCACGGTCCAGACCGAGCCCGCGAGAAGCTCCACCTCGGCTTCCGAGCCCGGGTGGCGGCCCCGGTCGCGGATGAGCACGACCACGCGGTCGTCCTCCTCGAAGATCGCCTCGACCCGCGCGTGGTAGGCCGCCCACGGCTCGAGCCAGTCGAGCCACATGCGGCGAAAGCCCTCGACCCCGCGGTACGAGCGCCCTCCGCCGAGCCAGAACGCGGCCGACTCGAGCCCTGGATCGAGGAGGTCGCCCGCCGCCGCGACGGTGGCGGCGAACGCCTCGTCGTCGCGAACGACGCGCGCGAGATCGACCTCCGGGGGCGGAAGCAGTGCCCGGATGAGGTCCGCCGTGCCGGCCATCGATGGGGCGCGAGCCTAGCGCGTGAGTTCGCCTAGGCCCGGCCAACTGAGTGGGCCGAGCAGGGCGGCTGCGTCGCCGGCCGCCGCCGCCGACGCAGCCAGCACGAGCGCCGCGAATGCGAGCGCGACTGCTGCGAACCGGGGGTTGGGCGAAGAGTTCATGCCTTGATCGTGCGCGGGCCCGGTTGCCGGGCGGTATACGCGCGGTAAACGCGCCCGGCGACGACTCCCTCCGGCAAGCACCGCGTCGCGAACCCCGGCGGCTGCTTGAATCGGCACGGATGCCCGACGGTTCGTCCAGCATCCCGCAGAGCGGGCCGCTCCGCGCCCGCCTGATCGAGCCTCCGCCCCCGGTCGAGATGCCGGGCGAGTTCCAGCCGCGGCGGCTCGCCCGCCGGGCGATTCCCGTGCTGGTCCTGCTCACGGCGCTCGGCCTCGTGGTGGTGCTCGCGCCCGGGCTCGGCGAGGTGCGGGACCTCCTGTCGGGCGCCGACCCCGCTTGGATCGCGCTCGCCGTGGTGTTCGAGGCGCTCTCCGGCGTGTCCTACGTCCTCATGTTCCGCCCGGTGTTCTGCCGCAACATGCCGTGGCGCACGAGCTGGGAGATCTCGTGGTCCTCGCTGGCCGTCGGCTCGATCGTGCCCGCCAGCGGGGCCGGAGGGCTCGCGCTGGGCGCCTGGATCCTGCACGAGGGCGGCATGCCGTCCGAGCGGATCGCGCGGCGGTCCGTGGCGTTCTTCCTCATCAAGAGCTCCGTGAACTTCGTGGCGGTCGCGGTGCTCGGCACGCTGATGGCCCTCGGGCTGTTCGGCCCGGAGCTGTCGCTCTGGCTCACCGCGTTCCCCGCCGCGCTGGCCGCGCTGCTGATCGGGGTCGTCGTCGTGGTGCCGCGCCTCGGGCCGGGGCCGCCTCCGCCCCCGGATGCCGTGAAGTTCCGGCGCGTCCTGTTCTCCACGCGCGGGGCGCTGGTCGACGGCACCAGCGAGGCGATCAAGCTCGTCCGCGACCGTGATCCGTTCATCTTGATCGGCGCACTCGGCTACTGGGCCTGGGACAACGCCGTCCTGTGGGCGACGTTCCAGGCCTTCGACGCATCACCGGACCTTGCTGTGCTCCTGATGGGCTACCTGATCGGGCAGCTCGGCGGGCTGCTGCCGCTGCCGGGCGGCGTGGGCGGCATCGACGGGGGCCTGATCGGCGCGCTCATCGTGTTCGGGACGCCGGCCGCCGCCACCGCCGCCGCGGTGCTCGCCTACCGGGTCATCCTGTTCTGGCTGCCGCTGGTCATCGGCGGTATCGCCTTCGCGTCGCTGCGGCGAGGGCTGAATCGCGCGGACCGCCCGGAGCTCTGCGTCGTGCCGGCCGCCTCGTAAATGCGGGCGGCGGCCCCGGGGGAGCCCCGGAGCCGCCGCTCACGTCCGCGGGTGTGCCGTTCGCTACGGCATGCTCTCCATCAGTACGCACGTCTCGATGCCGCCGGGGTACTCCTGCATGAACCCGAGCGGATCGGACATCTGCTCGGCCTGGCATTCCAGCCGCACGCCGGGCATCTCGGGGATCCCGCCGGGCAGCGTCGGCATTCCCGGAATCCCGAGCCCGGGCAGTCCGCCGCCTCCGGAGCGCCTGCGCGCGAAGCTGCGGGCCTTGATCTTCACGCACCGGTTCCACGAGTTCCGGTGCCTCGCGCCGGAGCCGTACTTCAGCTTGAAGCGCTGGTGCTTGGCCTTGCTGAGGCCGCGCTCGTTCGCGCAGCTGCCGCGGGCCTTCTGCCTGTCGCCGGCGGTCGGCGCGGCGGCGGCGGACGCCGCGGCCGGGAGTGTCATTGCGACGGCCACCGCGGCGACGAGCGCAAGCAGCGCCGTTCGCATCGGAACGCGTCGACGGGTCAGCGCCTGGCCATTAGCGGCAGACGATGTACGGACGTGGAGCATGGGCGCGAACTCCTCCCGCGGCGAACCCGCGAGGAAGGTACACCTCCCGACCGGCCGGGTCAGCGCGGCGCAAGAACCGCACGAGGTCCGGTCGCGAAAGGCGCGACTTCCCGCACCCGATTAGCGGATACTCATTCCCGTCCAAGGTTGGCCCAAGGCGGGCCGACGAACATGGCCTCCGTCATCTACGCAGGTAACGGGGGGCTCGCATCCATGTTCAGTCGCAGGCGCGTTACGAATGGTGCTCTGCTCGCGCTGGTGCTGCTGGCGGCCATTCCGGCCGCGGCGGAGGCGCGCACCTTCAAGGTCGACGGTCGCGTGACCGGGCCGCCGACCGCGAAGGGCGGCGCTGTGACCGTGCCGCTCCAGCTGACGCGGCGCGCGGGGCGTGCCCTGAAGCTCGGCACGAGAAGGGTGCGCGTGCGGTTCAGGCGAGCGCGGCTGCCGCTGTCGGGAGCGGCCGGCGTACGTCGTCGTCTGGCGCCGCGTGCGCTGCGCAACGGGGACCGTCTGAAGGGAGTGACCTCGCTCTCGAAGAAGGCGCGCCTTCGGCTGCGCTACCGCTCCCGGCCGACTCTGAAGCTGAGACGGCCCCGCGTGATCCGAAGGGTGAGGCGCAGCCGCGGAGCCCCCGTGCCGCCGAGCGCCGCCGTTCCACTGGCGAGGACCCCCGAGCAGATCGTCAGGGACATCGGCACGCGGGCGACAGCCCTGTCCGTCCGGATTGGGGCACTCGGCTCGTTCTCCCAGCAGCTCGCGCGCCTGGAGACGTTGGGCCTCCCCGTCGGCTTGGCGGGCGTCACCCTCGCCTTCGAGTCGCTGACGACGGCGCTGGAGAACCGCGCGAGCACAGACCCTGCCTTCGGCCCGCTGCTCGCCGAGGTGGAGGCGCTGGCCCCGGGGGCGGACTGGCTCGGGACCGCCATGGGCGCGGTCGACACGTCGGTCCGCACCTCGCACGTGCTGATCGTGATCGGGGACGCCGTCGAGACGCTGGCCGTCGACAGCGTGGTCCTCGCCACCCACATCGAGCTGCTCAAGCAGATCCCGGGCGTGCTGGCCCAGCTCGTCGCGATCGAGGAAGCGCTCGGCAGGATCGACGGCCGGCTCGCGGCGGTCGAGGCCGCGTCCGGCTCACTCGGCTCGAGCACACGTGAGCTGAGCGACGGCATGGCCTCGCTCACGGACGCCACCAGCGCCCTGGCGACATCCGCCGAGGCGGGCGCCGGGCCGGCGAGCCTGAGCGCCGGCGTCGATGCGCTCGCCACCGACGTCGCCGGGCTCGACAGCGGCTTCGCCGCGCTGCAGACGAGCCTGGACGGGGTCGGCCCCGAGCTCGACGGCCTCCAGGCCGACGCTGCCACGCTCGAGTCCATGGTCGAGGCACTCGAGGCCCTGGGGATGGGCGGCGGCTGATCCTCTTGGTACTGTTAACTGCATAGTTAACGATCCGTTCAGAGAGGAAGCGTCCCGATGAACACCCCGCCGACCGTCTCGCCGCAGGAGTGGGATGCCGCGCGCGAGAAGATGCTCGTGAAGGAGAAGGAGCTGACCCGGGCCCGCGACGCGCTCGCCGCCGAGCGCCGCCGCATGCCCCGGATGGCCGTGGAGAAGGACTACCGCTTCGAGGGCCCGGACGGCCCCGCGAGCCTCGTCGACCTGTTCGAGGGGCGCCGCCAGCTGATCGTCTACCGCTTCTTCTACGACCCCGGCATGGAGACACTATCCCGAGCGCGGCTGCGGCGGCTGTTCGTTCCTGGCCGACCAGGTCGCCCACCTCGCCCATCTGAACGCCCGCGACACCACGCTCGCGTTCGTCTCGCGCGCCCCACAGGAGAGGATCCAGGCGTGGAGGGCGCAGATGGGCTGGGAGCAGATCCCGTGGTACACGCTCACGGACGACTTCGACGCCGACTTCGGCGTCGACGAGTGGCACGGCACCAACGCCTTCTTCCGCGAGGGCGACAAGGTCTTCCGCACCTACTTCATCGACAGCCGCGGCGACGAGGCCATGGGGACCACCTGGACCTACCTCGACATGACCGCGCTCGGGCGCCAGGAGGAGTGGGAGGATTCGCCCGAGGGCTACCCGCAGGGCCCGCCCTACCAGTGGTGGAACTACCACGACGAGTACGGGAAGGAGGCGTGATCGCCGGCAACACCCTCCGCATGGAGCGCACCTACCAGGCGCCCGCCCAGGCGGTCTTCGACGCCTGGACCAGCGAGGAGGTGATGCGGCGCTGGTTCCACGCCGGGCACGACTGGGAGACCACCGAGGCCGAGGTCGACCTGCGCGTGGGCGGCACCGTGCGCGTCGTCATGCGCAACCCCCACGAGGACGTCAAGTACGGCGGCGGCGGGCGCTACACGGAGATCGACCCGCCGACCCGCCTCGCCTTCACCTGGATCTGGGACGACGACGACACGCGGCAGCTGATCGAGATCGACTTCGAGGAGGTCGACGGCGCCACCACGGTCCGCTTCACCCACAGCGGGCTGTGGGACGAGGAGTCCGTGCGCTCGCACGAGAGCGGCTGGACCAAGGCCTTCGACAACCTCGAGCGCGCGCTCGGCTAGGACGGGTCCTTGCGCGCGCGGCTCGGCGCCACGCGCGGCGGCTCGTCCGGCATCTTCGGGTAGACGGGCGGCCAGGGGGCGTCGAGCAGGCCGTTCGCCCGGTCGCGCTCGTGCATCTCGAGCAGGGGCTCGAGCGACTGCGGGTCCTCGTCCATGTCCTCCCACGGGTCGCCCAGCCGCTCGAGGCGGTCGGGCACCGACGCCAGCGTCAGCTCGTCCGGGTGGAGCTCGGCGACCTCCTCCCAGCGCAGCGGCGTGGACACCTGGCCGCCCGGGCGGGCGCGCACGGCCCAGGCGCCGAAGACGGTCTTGTGCGGCGCGTTCTGGTTGTAGTCGATGAAGATCCGCTCGCCGCGCTCCTCCTTCCACCAGGCCGCCGTGATCACGTCGGGCCGCCGGCGCTCGAGCTCGCGGGCGATCGCCACCGCGGCGGAGCGCACCGCGTACGAGTCCCAGCGCGGCAGCAGCCGGACGTACACGTGCAGGCCGCGGTTGCCGGTGGTCTTCGGGTAGCCGGCGACGCCGAGCTCGTCCAGCAGCACCTTCACCTCCGCCGCGGCTCGCCGGACGTCGTCGAAGTCCGTGCCCGGCTGCGGGTCGAGATCGAGTCGCAGCTCGTCGCAGAAGTCGGGCTCCTCGGCGCGGTACGGCCAGACGTGGAAGCCCAGGCAGCCGAGGTTGATCGCCCACACGACGTGAGCGAGGTCGCCGATCACGAGCGCGCGCGACGGCGTGCCGTTGACCGTCGTCACGGTGGTGGTCTCGAGCCACTCGGGCGCGTTCTCCGGGACGCGCTTCTGGAAGAAGGACGGTCCCCCCGCGCCCTTGGGGAAGCGCTGCATCAGCACCGGGCGGCCGCCCGCCGTGCGCAGCAGCGGCTCGCCGACGCGCAGGTAGTAGTCCACGAGGTCGCGCTTGGTCTCGCCGCGCTCGGCGAACAGCACCTTGCCGGGACTGGAGAACCGGACCTCGCGCCCGTCGACCTCGAGGACCTCCGCGTCGTCGCTCGCCACGAGAAGAACGTACCGACTCGCCGCCGGGACGCCGCGACCGGCGCAGCACGGTCAGTCGGTGTGGAATGATCGAGTTGTGGAGAGCGGGGAAGCGCCGGCCTTCTCGGCCGAGCAGACGCGCGTGTCGGGTCGACGGTTCGTGGCCCACTTCGTGGACGGGACCATCTATACGGTGCTGTTCCTGCTGCTGATCCTCGTCGCGGGAGCGACGAACGACATCGCCCTCGTGCTCACCTTCGTACTCGGTCTCACTGTTCTGCACGTCGCCTACTTCGTCGTGCTCCAGCGGCGCAATGGACGCACGCCGGGCAAGGCCCTGGTGGGGATCCGCGTCGTCGACGAGGCCGGTCAAGTGCCTACCACCGGAGCACTCGTCAAGCGGAGCCTCCCCCTGCTGATCGAGTATCTCTACGTCATCGCACTCGTCGGCATGCTCACGTCCAAGCACCGGCAGCGCTTCGGCGACCGCTGGGGCCGGACCTACGTGATCCTGGACTGATCTGAGCGCGGCTCAGACCTGGGTCGGAACGACCGTCTCCGACTCCGGGTGGATGCCGAGATCGCGTCGCCGGAGTACGGTCGGGGGGTGTCGCACGGGCCAGGCCTGGAGTCGTCCCAGACGGACCAGCTGAGGGCGCTGGTCCCGGCCTTTGCGCTCGTCGTCGCGGTCGTCGCGGTCGCGACCGATCCGGGGTCGCCGGGGGACCTCGTTCCTCGCCGCGCTGCCCGTCGCCGCCTTCGCCGCCTGGGCCTATGTCGGCGGCGTGCCGCTGCCGGTGCTTTCGCTCGCGGTGCTCGTCCCGGTGGTGGCCGCACAGCGCGACGGTCAGCTCGAGCCGCTGCTGTTCGACGCCTCGCTGCTCGGCTTCGTCGTCGGGCGCTGGGCGCCGTCGCTCGTCGCGTCCGTGCTCCTCGGCCTACTCGTGGTGGTCGCGCCGGTGGCCGCGGGCCTGCTCCAGGATCCCACCGAGATCGCGGTGGGGATCTGGATCCTGGGCACGGCCTTCCCGTGGGTCACCGGCCGTGCGATGGCCCACCAGCGGGAGCTGACGATCCAGCTCGACGCCACCCGCCGCGAGCTCGCCCAGCAGGCGCTGCTCGCGGAGCGGCGCCAGATCGCCCGGGACGTCCACGACTTCGTCGGACACGGCGTGGCGGCGCTGATGCTCCAGGTCACGAGCGCCCGCCACGTGCTGCACCGCGACCCGGCCGCCGCCGAGGAGGCGCTGCGCTCGGCCGAGGAGGTCGGCCGGCGGAGCATGCAGGAGCTCCGCCGCACGGTCGCGCTGCTGCGAAGGGACGACGAGTCCGGCGTGCCGCCGCCGCCCCCGTCCGCGATGGACATCGCCACGCTCGTCGACCAGGCGCGGGCCGGCGGTCTCGACGTCGAGCTGCGGACGCGAGGCGACCTGGGCGGGCTGGCTCCGAGCGTCGGGGTCGCGCTCTACCGGATTGCCCAGGAGGCGGTGGGGAACGCCGCGCGTCACTCGCCCCGGGCGAGGACGGTGCTCGGAATCGAGGTGGGGGAGGGGCGAGCGTCGCTCGTCGCGGAGACCACCGGCGCGACGCCCGCGCGGCCGGGCGGCGACGTCGAGCGCCGCGGGTACGGCCTCCTCGGGATGCGCGAGCGGGCGACCGCGCTGGGCGGCGACTTCGCCGCCGGGCCCACACCCGAAGGCTGGCGGGTGAGCTGCCGGCTCCCGCTGGACGCATCCGGCCCGGTGCCGGCCGGGGAGGCTCGCGACCGATGATCCGGGTGGCCCTCGTCGACGACCAGGCCATCGTGCGCGCAGGCCTCGCGCGGATCCTCTCGCCGGCCGACGGCTTCGAGGTGATGGCCGAGTGCGCGGACGGCCGCGAGGCGGTCGAGCGCCTGCCCGCGATACCGCTCGACGTCATCCTCATGGACATCCGGATGCCGCGGCTGGACGGGATCGACGCGACCGCGCAGCTGCGTGCCGCGCCTGAGCCCGCTCCGGTCCTGGTTCTCACCACCTTCGGCGAGGACGAGGTCGTGTGGGGAGCGCTCGAGGCCGGCGCCGCGGGGTTCGTGCTGAAGGACAGCTCCGCCGAGGACCTGATCGCGGCGGTGCGCGCGGTGGCCGGCGGCGGCGCCTGGTTCGATCCCGGCGTCGCACCGCGGATCCTCGACCGCTACCGCCGCACGGTCGCGCCGGCCACTCGCGACGAGGCGAAGATCGAGCTGCTCACCGAGCGCGAGCACGACGTGCTGCGGCTGATGGCGCGCGGCGCCACCAACCCGGAGATCGCCAGCGGCCTGTCCGTGGCCGAGGCGACCGTCAAGACGCACATCGGCAGCATCTTCACCAAGCTGGGCGTGCGCGACCGGGCCGCGGCGATCGTCTTCGCCTACGACCACGGCGTGGTCCAGCCGGGCTCGGTGCCGCCTCCCACCACCGGCTGATCCCTCCGCCCACGGTCGGACGGCAAGTCGATACCGCGGGCCGATGCGATGCGCCGGGCCGCGCTCTAGCTTGAGGGCGTGCCCGCGATCGAGGTACACCAGCTGCGCGGATGACCCGACTCGGCGGATTCGTGGCACGGCGCGCCGGGCGGATCCTGATCGTCGCCGCCCTCTTCTTCGTCGTGGCCGGCGTTCTCGGCGGTCCCGTGGCGGGGCAGCTCAGCGCCGAGGACGAGGACTTCCAGGACCCCGGCGCGGAGAACATCGTCGCCGGCGAGCGGCTCGTCGCGGCGGGCGACGGCCCCGAGGACGGCGGGCTCGTGGCGCTCGTGTCGCCCGGCGGGGACGTCCGCACGGACGCCGCCGCGCAGGCGCGGGTCCGGGCGGTCCAGCGAACGATCGAGGCCGATCCGGGCGCGGTCGCGGCCCGCAGCTACCTGGACGGGCGCGACCCGGCGTTCGTCTCCCGCGACGGCAGCCAGACGGTCGTGCTCGCCGCGTTCACCGAGGACGAGCTCGAGGTGGCCGAGCGGCTGCGGGAGGAGCTCGAGGGCCAGGACGTGCGCATCGGCGGTCCCGACGTCGTCAATCCCGAGATCGGCGAGCAGGTGTCCTCCGACCTGGCGCGGGCCGAGCTGATCGCGTTCCCGCTCCTGTTCCTGCTGTCGCTGTGGGTGTTCCGGAGCCTCGTGGCCGCGCTCCTGCCGCCGCTCGTCGGCGCGCTTTCGATCGTGACGACGTTCCTCGTGATGCGCCTCGTCGACGCCGAGTTCACGAGCCTCTCGATCTACGCGCTGAACCTCGTGACCGGCATCGGCCTGGGCCTGGCGATCGACTACAGCCTGTTCATGGTGTCGCGCTTCCGCGAGGAGCTCGCGGGGCAGGCGGACACCGCGACGGCCATCGTGCGGACGCTCCAGACGGCCGGGCGAACGGTCCTCTTCAGCTCGTTGACGGTCGCCGCCGCGCTCGCTTCGCTGCTCGTCTTCCCGCTGCGCTTCCTCTACTCGATGGGCATCGGAGGCGTGATCGTGGCGCTCGCGGCGATGGTCGTGTCGCTGACCGTCCTGCCGGCGGTCCTTGCCGCGCTCGGCCCGCGGGTCAACGCCGGCGCGCCGAAGTTCCTGCGCCGCTCCGCCGACGCGACCGCGCGGCCGGCCACGTCGGGCGGCTGGTACCGGCTCGCCAAGTGGGTGATGCGCCGGCCCGGGACCGTGGCGATGGTGACGGCGGGCGCGCTGATCGTGCTGGGCCTCCCGTTCCTGCGGATCGCGTTCGTCCCCGCCGACTACAGGATGCTCCCAGCCGGCTCTGAGGCACGCCAGGTGGCGGAGACGATCGACCGTGACTTCGGCGCGTTCGCTTCCGATCCGATCCAGGTCGTGGCGCGCGCGACGGAGACCGACGACGAGCAGCTCGCCCGCTACGCCGACTCGCTGCGCGACGTGCCGGGCGCCGGCGCCGTGTCGGACCCGCGCCGGCTGGACCCCGAGACCGTTCTGGTCGACGTGCTGCCGCCCGGGGACCCGCTGTCCGAGCGGAACCGCGAGGTCGTCCGCGACGTGCGGGAGGTCGATGCCCCGGTGCCGGCCGCGGTCGGCGGCGCCGCCGCGCGGTTCGTCGACCAGCAGGACACGCTCGGCGACTACCTGCCGCTGGCGCTTGCCCTCCTCGTCCTCACGACGGTCGTGCTGCTGTTCCTCATGACCGGATCCGTGGTGCTGCCGATCAAGGCCCTGCTGATGAACCTGCTCACCCTGAGCGCGTCGTTCGGCCTCGTCGTGCTGATCTTCCAGGACGGGCACCTCGAGGGTGTGCTCGACTTCCAGAGCGCAGGCGGCATCGAGGCAACGCAGCCCGTGCTCCTGTTCGCGATTGCCTTCGGGCTGGCGACCGACTACGGCGTCTTCCTGCTGTCGCGCATCAAGGAGGCCCGCGACTCCGGGCTCGACGACCGCGAGGCGGTCGCGTTCGGCGTGGAGCGCACCGGGCGGATCGTCACGGCGGCCGCCCTCCTGTTCTGCGTGGCGATCGGCGCCTTCGCCACCTCGGGGATCCTGTTCATCAAGCTGCTCGGGGTCGGGACCGCGCTGGCGGTGGCGATCGACGCCACGATCATCCGCGCGTTCCTCGTGCCGGCGCTGATGGCGCTGCTCGGGAAGTGGAACTGGTGGGCGCCTGCGCCGCTCGCGCGCCTGCACGCCCGCATCGGTGTGACCGAGGCGGGGAGCTGAACCCGGCGGACCGGCTGCGCAAGACTTAGCGGGCGATGAGCATCTACCGGGACCACGTTCTCCCGCGGATCGTCAACTGCGCCTGCGGAGTGAAGGGCGTCGCTCCTCTGCGGCAGCGGGTCTGTGAGGGGCTCGAGGGAGAGGTCGTCGAGATCGGCTTCGGCTCGGGCCACAACGTCCCGTTCTATCCGGACGCCCTCATCCGGGTGGCGGCGGTCGAGCCGGCCGATTTGGGCTGGAAGCTCGCCGAGAAGCGCCTGAGCGAGACGAGGGTGCCCGTGCAGAGGTCCGGCCTCGACGGCCAGTCGCTGCCCTTCGAGGACGACAGCTTCGACGCCGCCCTGTCCACCTGGACGATGTGCACGATCCCGGACCTGCCCGCCGCCCTCGCCGAGCTGCGCCGCGTGCTGAAGCCCGGGGGGACGCTCCACTTCCTCGAGCACGGGCTGGCGCCCGACGAGAAGGTGCGCCGCTTGCAGCATCGCCTCGAGCCCCTGCAGAAGCGGATCTTCGGCGGCTGCCACCTGACCCGGCCGGTCGCCGACATGGTCACGGCCGCGGGCTTCACGATCGCCGCGCTCGACGTCTTCTACGAGGACGGCTCGCCGAAGTTCATGGGCGCCGATTCCCTCGGGACGGCGGTGTCCTCATGAGCGCTGTGCAGTCGAGGGTGTGGAAACCCGTACCGGTGGATGCCGGGTGGCCCCATGTTCGGGCTGGAGTCGCGATGGGAGGCTGGGGCCATGAAGTCGACCACCACCACACTCCTCGTCGCGGCTCCTGAGGATCGCGTGTTCTACGTCGAGAGCAGCCTTCCGCCGGGACTCACACTGAACGAGTACCGGCGCGGGCGCCAGCGGCGCGCGTCGCGGTGGGGGCGGCTGAAGCGGCTCGCGGGCAGCGGCGCTGCGCCGGCGCCCGCGTGAGCGCCACCGTCGACAGCCTCGGCGACCTGCGCTCGTCCGTGGCCGGCACCGTCATCGGTCCCACCGACCCGACCTACGACGCCGCGCGGCGCTGCTTCAACGCCCTCGTCGACCGCCGGCCGGCGGTCATCGTCCGCTGCATGGGCGCCGGCGACGTCGCCACCGCCTTCGACTACGCCCGGACCGCAGGGGCTCGAGGTCGCCGTGCGCGGGGGCGGTCACAACCCGGCCGGGCACTGCGTTCTCGACGGCGGGCTCGTCATCGACCTGTCGATGATGCGCCGCGTCGACGTGGACGGCGACGCCCGGGTCGCGCGCTCCCAGGGCGGCGCCACCTGGCTCGACTTCGACAGCGCCACCCAGGCGTTCGGCCTCGTCACGCCCGGCGGCGTGGTGGGCTCGACCGGCGTGGCCGGGCTCACCTTCGGCGGCGGCATCGGCCACCTCACGGCTCAGCACGGCCTGACCTGCGACAACCTCCTCGGCGCCGAGGTCGTCACGCCTGAGCGGCCTCGTGGTGCGGGCCGGGGACGGGCGAGGACGCCGACCTGCTCTGGGGGCTGCGCGGGGGAGGGGGCAACTTCGGCGTCGCCACCCGGCTCGAGTTTCGCCTGCACCCGCTCGAGCGGGTCGTGGGCGGCCGCCTCGTGTACGCGGGGCCCGGCGTGCGCGACGTCATCCGCCTGCTATCGCGACATCGTCGCGGACGCCCCGCGCGACCTCAGCTGCGCCGTGGTCCTCGCCGTCGACGACTCGCTGCAGCAGTTCCTCATCGTCGGTCCGTGCTACACCGGCTCGGACGGCGATCCGGAGTGGCTGCGCGCGGCTGCGCGAGGCGCCCGGCCTCGTCGACGACCGCGTGCGCGAGCACTCGTACATCTCGCAGCAGCACGTGTTCAACTCGCCCTACGGCGAGGAGCGCAACTACTGGAAGAACGCCTTCGTGCCGGAGCTTCCGGACGAGCTGATCGACGAGCTCCTGAGCCGGATCCAGGCGATGGGGCGGCCGCCGGGGCAGATCCTGTTCGAGTCCCTCCACGGCGCCCCCAAGGACACCGGCGACGGCCCGATCGGGTTCCGCAACGCGGCGTTCAACGTCAGCGCCACGGCCACCTGGAGCGACGCCGCCCACGACGACGAGCACATCGCCTGGGCGCGCGACACGACCGCGGCAATCAGGCCGTGGTCGGTCGGCGGCGGCTACGCCAACTACATGCAGGCCGACGAGCCGATCGAGCGCGTGCGGGCCGCCTTCGGCGACGAGGCGTTCGGCCGCCTGCAGGAGCTGAAGACGCGCTACGACCCGGACAACGTCCTGCGCCGCAACCAGAACATCCCGCCGCGCTAGAAGCGAATCCGCGATCCGCTCGGGCATCGAGGAATTTCTTCGCGGGGTGTCCATTTCTCCAGTCGCCGTTCGTCTCGTACGCGACCATTACCCAAGAAGGAGGAAGTGATGAAGTACCTCCTGCTGATCCACCACGGCGACGCGCCCACTCCGTACGACCGGAGGCGTGGGGACGCCTCTCCGAGGACGAGCGCAACGAGATCGCCGCGGCTACCAGGAGATCAACCAGACCCCCGGCGTGACGCCCGGCGTCCGGATGCAGCCCCCGGAGACCGCCACCACCGTCCGCGTGGAGGACGGCCGGACGCTCACCACCGACGGACCGTTCGTCGCCGTCAAGGAGGCGCTCGGCGGCTACTTCGTGCTCGAGGCCGACGACCTCGACGCGGCCATCGAGATCGCCGCCCGCGTGCCGGCCGCCCGGCTCGGCGGCGCGGTGGAGGTCCGGCCCATCGCGGAGTGGTAGCGATTCTGGACGAGGGAAAGGATCGCTCCGGTCCGGGCCGAGCCCGGCCCCTCGCGCACGTCTTCCGGGACGAGTGGGGCCGCATCCTCGCCGGCCTGATCGGCTTCCTCGGCGACTTCGACCTCGCCGAGGAGGCCGCTCAGGAGGCCTTCGCCATCGCCGCGGAGCGCTGGCCCCGCGACGGGACGCCCGAACACCCGCGCGCGTGGCTCATGACCACCGCGCGCAACCGCGCGATCGACCGCATCCGCCGCGAGCGCACGCTCGCCGAGAAGACCCGCCTGCTCGAGGTGCCCGAGACCGTGGACTACGAGATGGACGAGACCTCGATCCCCGACGAGCGCCTGGAGCTCATCTTCACCTGCTGCCACCCGGCGCTCTCGCCCGAGGCCCAGGTGGCGCTCACGCTGCGGGCGCTCGGCGGGCTCACGACGGAGGAGATCGCCCACGCGTTCCTCGTCCCGAAGCCGACCATGGCCAAGCGGCTCGTCCGCGCGACGCGGAAGATCTCGGTCGCCGGGATCCCGTTCAGGGTGCCGCCGGCGCATCTCCTGCCCGACCGCCTCGCCGCGGTGCTGGCGGTCGTGTACCTGATCTTCAACGAGGGCTACGGCGGCCGCGGCGACCTCGCCGCCGAGGCGATCCGGCTCGGCCGCGCGCTCGCCGAGCTGATGCCCGACGAGCCCGAGGTGCACGGCCTGCTGGCGCTGATGCTGGTGAACGACGCCCGGCGCGACGCCCGCTTCGAGGACGGCGCGGTGGTCCTGCTCGGCGACCAGGACCGCTCGCTCTGGGACCTCGACCAGATCGAGGAGGGACGCACCGCCCTCGACCGCGCGCTCGCCCTGCGCGGCCGCGGCGTCTACGTGGTGCAGGCGGCGATCGCCGTCCTGCACGTGGACGATCCACAGGACTGGCCGCAGATCGCGGCCCTCTACGGCGAGCTCGCCCGAATGACCGGGTCGCCGGTGGTGGAGCTGAACCGTGCCGCGGCAGTCGCCGAGGCCGGCGACGCGGCGGCGGCGCTTGCCCTGGTGGAGCAGCTCGACCTCGACACGTACCACTACCTCCACGCGACGCGCGCCGAGCTGCTGCGCCGGCTCGACCGCATCGAGCGAAGCCCGCGCCGCCTACGACCGCGCGCTCGAGCTGGTCCGCGCCGACGCCGAGCGGCGCTTCCTCGAGCGGCGGCTCGCGGAGCTCCCGCCTATGTGACGACCCAACGGCCTTTGGCGGATCCTGGAAACGAGCGTCAGGCGGAGCGGCGGCGGCGCACGCGCGACGGCAGGTCGAGCTCCTCGTACAGCGCGAGGAGCGTCTCGCCGCGCTCGGTGCGCCGGACCAGCACGTGGCGTCCGGTGCGGTCGCGGGTGACCAGCCCCGCCGCCTCGAGCGCGCTCACGTGGTGCGTGGCGGCGCTCGGCACCGACCTGAGCGTCTCCGCGAGCCTCCCGATGCTGATCGGACACCCGAGCGCGCGCAGGATCGCGGTCCGCGGGGCTCCGAGCAGGGCCTCGAGCGCGCCGTCCGGCGGCTCCCCGTGAGCGACCTCCGGCAGCGAGCGCAGGGGATAGATGATCGTCTCCATCACCTCACCGCGCCGGACGAGCACCTGGCGGCGCTCACCCGCGAGCAGCGGCATCAGCACCACGCCGTCCTCCGGGAAACGGATCCGGCCCTCGTAGAACTCACACGGGCAGTACCAGCGCCCGTCCTGGACGCCGCCGGTCACGAGGAGCCGGTCGAGAAGCTCGAGCTGCGCATCGAGGGCGGCCGACAACCCGATCCGCTCGACTTCCCGGCCGAGCGCCGGCCGCGCCTGCCTCCAGATCGGTCCGAAGCCCTTCCAGGCACGCAACAGGCTGGCCACGTAGCGGCGCAGCCAGCGCGAGGGGTCACGCCGCGCCTCTTGCCATCCCTCGTTCCGGGTCGCGGCGAGGCACTCTTCGATCTCCTCACTCAGGAGCTCCTCCGGCGTCGCCATCATGCGCTCGATGCCGTCCTTCAACGACTCCCCCGGGGGATCCGCGAGCCCGACAAGCGGGTCCGGGATCAGCGTCGCGCCCGGCGTGGCCAGCGGGGCGAGGGTCGCATAGTCCTGCGCCGTCAGGTGGCGGCGGATCGACTCCGACCACGCCACCGGCATGCCGCTGGCCTTGGCGCCCGCGGCCTCACGCAGAGCCGCATGCAGAGAAGGCAGCGGGGTGACCGCCACCCGGAACGGGCTGCGCCGAACGTCCTCCGCCTCGATGTATTCGATCCCCGGCAACGCGGCCACCCATTTCACCAGATCAGGCCTTCTGGTAGACGTCCTTCGAGCGGACCCGGTCGCCGCTGAACTCGTAGATGTCGATCCCCTCGATCTGGAACGTCGCGCCGTCCGTGGTGCGGCCGGTGATCCGCCACCGGCAGGTGCCGAGCGAACCCGACACCGCCGATGGCTCGAACCGGATCTCGGAGCCTCCCTCGTCCGCCAGGACCTCGGCGAAGCGCTTCACCACCGCGTCGCGCCCCCGCACGAGCTCGCCGCTGAGCGGCGAGTAGACGGCGTCCGCCGCCAGGTAGCCGCGCAGGGTGTCGAGATCGCAGTCACGCCACGCGCGCGCGAAATGGTCGAGGCGCGCGGCGGTCATCTGCGGGACCAGTGATAGCTCCATATTCCCCTGGCGCACGCTAACCCGGGGGGTCGTGCCCGAGCGAACATTTCCGGGATCTGTGAAGCGTCAGTCCGGCAGCAGCGGCACGGGCTCGCCGCGGTCGCGGCCGAGCAGCACTCCACGGGTGATCGCGTCGGTGCCGAAACGGTCGCGGACGGTGTCGATCGTCGCGTCGAGCGCGGCCTGGGAGCGTCGCTCGAGCGGCAGGGCGAGCTGCACGGCGCCGTCGTCCTCCAGGTTGGTCAGGGCAGATGCCGACGAGCGTCACGCCCTGACGTTCGATCAGGGGCATGGCCGCCCCCAGGAGGTCCCGCGCGGCCGAGAGGATCGTCTGGGTCTGGGCCGTGGCCTCGGTCATCGTGTGGGAGCGGGTCGCGCGCGTGAAGTCGTCGAAGCGCAGCCGCAGCACCACCGTGCGGCACACCCTGCCGGGCCGCCCGCAGCCGCCGGCCGATGCGGTCGACGAGGCCGACCAGCACGGTGTCGAGCGCCTCCGGCGACTTCGGAGAGCGGCGGCCGAGGGCGTGCTGCGACCCCATCGAGCGGCGCCGCGTGCGGCGCACCCGCCGCGGGTCGCGGTTGTGGGCGAGGGCATGGATGTGTCTGCCGGAGCCCTTGCCGAGCAGCTCCATCAGCGCGGTCTGCTTGAGCTCGGCGACCTGGCCGACGGTCTCGAGGCCGAGCGCGCGGAGCTTGCGGGAGGTGACCGGGCCCGACGCCCCAGAGACGCTCGATGGGGAGGGGGTGCAGGAAGGCGAGCTCGCCGGCGGGCGGAACGATGAGGAGGCCGTCGGGCTTGGCGACCCCGCTGGCGACCTTGGCGAGGAACTTGGTCCTGGCGACGCCGACCGTGAGGGCCAGGCCGACCTTCTCGAGCACCTCGCGCCGAAGCCGCTCGGCCATCTCGAGCGGCGTGCCGGCGATGCGCCGCATGCCGCGGACGTCGAGAAAGGCCTCGTCGATCGAGAGGCCCTCGACGGCCGGGGTGGTCTGCTCGAAGATCTCGAAGACTGCCTTGCTGGCCTCCGAGTAGGCGGACATGCGCGGCTTGACGACGACCGCGTCGGGGCACAGCCGCCGCGCCCGCCCGCCGCCCATGGCGGTGCGGACACCGCACGCCTTGGCCTCGTAGCTGGCGGCGAGGACGACGCCCATGCCGACGATGACGGGCCGCCCCCGCAGCCGCGGATCGTCGCGCTGCTCGACGGAGGCGTAGAACGCGTCGAGATCGGCGTGAAGGATCGTGGCCTCGGTTCGCACGAACAAATGTTCGCATGCGGTTCCGACGGAAGTGGGGATAGCGGCTTCGTTTGGTACGGTCACGGCACTGTGCTTACGAATCGTAAGGAAGTCGCTGTGACCGAGACTGCCGACCGCCGGCGCTGGATGGCCCTGATCGTCCTCTGCGTCGGGATGCTCATGATCATCCTCGACTCGACGATCGTGAACGTCGCCCTGCCGTCCATCCAGGAGGACCTCGGCTTCTCGCAGTCGAACCTCGCCTGGGTCGTCAACGCCTACCTGATCGCCTTCGGCGGCCTGCTGCTCCTCGCCGGTCGAGTCGGCGACCTCATCGGGCGGCGCATCGTCTTCCTCGTCGGCCTCGCGGTCTTCACCACCGCGTCCCTCGTCTGCGGCCTCGCCCAGAGCCAGGAGGTGCTCGTCGGCGCGCGCTTCATCCAGGGCGTCGGCGGCGCGCTCACCTCCGGCGTGATCCTCGGGATCATCGTGACCATGTTCACCGAGCCCCGCGAGCAGGGCGCGGGCCATCGGCGTGTACAGCTTCGTCGCCTCGGCCGGCGCCTCGATCGGCCTGCTGGCCGGCGGCGTCCTCACCCAGGCGCATCGACTGGCACTGGATCTTCTTCGTGAACATCCCCATCGGCCTGGCCACGGCGGTGTTCGCCCTGCGGCTCGTCGACCAGGACGAGGGCATCGGGCTCGACCGCGGCGCCGACGTGCTCGGCGCGTCGCTCGTGACCGTCGCGCTCATGCTCGGCGTCTACACGATCCTCGAGGCCGGCGACTACGGCTGGGGCTCGCTGCGCACGCTCGGCCTCGGCGGGATCGCGGTCGCGCTGCTGGCCGCCTTCGTCGCGCGCCAGGCGCGCACGGCCAGCCCGCTCGTGCCGCTGCGGATCTTCCGCTCTCGCAACGTGACGGGCGCGAACCTCGTGCAGATGCTGATGGTCGCCGGGCTGTTCGGCATGTTCTTCCTCGGCGTGCTCTACCTGCAGGGCATCCTCGGCTACGACGCGATCGAGACCGGCCTCGCCTTCCTCCCGGTCAGCGTGCTGATCGGCGTGCTGTCGCTGGGGCTGTCGCCGCGCCTCAACGAGCGCTTCGGCGCCCGGGCCACCTGCTGGTGCGGCCTCGTGCTGCTGGTCGCCGCGCTCGGGCTGTTCGCCCGCGCGCCGCTCGACGCCGGCTACGTCGTCGACCTCCTGCCGACGATGGTCCTGTTCGGCATCGGCGCCGGCCTGGCGTTCCCGGCGCTGATGACGCTCGCGATGTCGGGCGCCACGGCCGAGGACTCCGGGCTCGCCTCGGGCCTCGTCAACACGAGCCTGCAGGTGGGCGGCGCGGTCGGCCTGGCCGTGCTCGCCACGCTCTCGGCGACCCGCACGGACAGCCTGCTGGCCGACGGCGAGTCGACCGCCGAGGCGCTCACCGGCGGCTACCGCTTCGCCTTCGTCGTCGCCGCCGGGCTCGTGGTGGTGGCCGTCGGGGCTCGCCTCGACGGTGCTCCGCTCGGAGACCCGCGCCGCCGCCGAGGCGGAGGCCGAGGCGGCGCAGGCGACGGGCGACCCGGCCTACTCCGAGGCCGCCTAGCTGATTCCATGACCCCGCATGGACGTCGAGGACGAGGTGGCCGAGGGGAGCGTCCTGCTCCCGGGCGCGGAGCAGCGGCGGCGGGCCTACGCCCAGCTGACCGAGCTGATCGAGCGCCACCTGGACGGGATCTCCGACCTCCCCGTGGCGCCGTCGGCTCCGTACGAGGCGATCGAGGAGCGGCTGCGTGGCTTCGACTTCGGCGCGCCCGTCCCGCTGGAGGAGCTGGTGGAGGCGACCGGCGGCTGCTCGGCGACGGCATCGTCCACACCTCGCACCCGCGCTACTTCGGCCTGTTCAACCCGGCGCCCACGTTCGCCGGCGTGCTCGCCGACACGCTCGTCGCCGCCTTCAATCCACAGCTCGCCGTCACCTCCCACGCTCCCGCGGCCGTGGCGATCGAGCGCCACGTGATCTCGTTCCTGGGCGACTGCTTCGGCCTGCCCGGCGCCGCCGGCACGCTTCACGAGCGGCGGCGCCGAGGCGAACCTCACGGGCCTGCTGGTCGCCCTCGAGCGGCACTTCCCCGAGGCGACCGAGGACGGGCTCGCGGCGGTGGGGGAGCGGCCCACCTTCTACGTCTCCGGCGAGGCGCACGACTCGTTCGTCAAGGCGGCCCGCATGACCGGCCTGGGCCAGCGGGCCGCGCGCTCGGTCCCGGTCGGCGACGACCTCAGGCTCGACGTCGATGCGCTCCGCGCGGCGATCGAGCGCGACCGCGCGGCGGGCGAGCGGCCCTTCCTGGTCGTGGCGACCGCGGGCACCACGGCGGGCGGCATCGTCGACCCGCTGCCCGCGATCGCGGACCTCTGCGGGGAGCTCGGCCTCGACCTCCACGTCGACGCCGCGTGGGCCGGCGCGGCCGCCCTCTCCGAGCGCCTGCGGCCGGTGCTCGACGGGATCGAGCGGGCCGACTCGGTCACGGTCGACGCGCACAAGTGGCTCTCGGCGCCGATGGGCGCGGGCGTGTTCATCACGCGCCACCCGCGCGACCTGACGAGCACCTTCCGGGTGGCCGCGGGCTACATGCCGAGCGCCGAGTCCACCGACCCGTACCTCACGAGCGCGCAGTGGTCGCGGCGCTTCACCGGCCTGAAGGTGTTCATGTCGCTCGCCGCCGCCGGGCGCGCCGGCTACGCGGCCCAGATCGAGCGCGACTGCCGGCTGGGCGACCGGCTACGAGACCGCCTGACCGAGGGCGGCTGGCGCGTGGTCAACGAGACGCCGCTGCCGGTGGTCTGCTTCGTGCCGGGCGACGACGCCGCCGGACGCTGCCGAGCTGGCCCGCATCGCCGCCGCCGTGGAGGGCTCGGGCGACGCCTGGATCTCGGTCGCTCAGCTCGACGGCCGCCCTGCGCTGCGGGCCTGCATCATCAGCCACCGCACGACCGAGGCGGACGTGGACGCGCTCTGCGACTCGCTCGAGCGCGCAAGGCGCGCCTCCTAGGAAGGGCCGTTCAGCCCGACAGGTCGGAGAGCGCCGCTTCGCGGCTCGGATGCAGGTCGAGCACGTCGGCGAGCCCGGCGAGGGCGAACGTGCGCCGCACGTGCCCCTCGGGGGTGCACACGACCGCGAGGCGGCGATCCTGCTCGCCCAGGTCGCGGTGGGCGACGATCGCCACGCGCAGACCGCTGGAGTCGAAGAAGGTCACGTCGGAGAGGTCGAGCACGACCGGGCCGTCGGCGGACTCGATCGCGGCCGTCAGCTCGCGTCCGAGCATCGGCGCCGTGGCCATGTCGATCTCACCCGTGACCACTACGACGGGCGATCCAATCGTCGGTCTGTGTATGAACGGAAGCCGGTTCGAGCACTAGGGCCAGTCCCCCGAACTGGCTGTCGCACCATAGACGGCCGGGTGGGCGAAGGGAAGCACTGAAGGGAGGGTGTCAGCCGGGGCGTGCCTGCGCCCCGCAGCCGCCGAGCAGGTCGGTCGTGAGGAGCGCCCGGCCGAGCGCCACCCAGGCGGCGCCGTAGTAGGTCGGGTGCGCGGCGTCGAGGCGAGCCGCCTCGTCGATCAGGCGGTCGCGCTCGCGCGGGCGGCCGGCCGCGCCCGCGGCGGCGGCGCTCGCGACGAGCGAGAGCGCCGTCGGCGTGCCGCTGAGCACCTGGCCGTCGGCGCGGAGCGCCAGCGCCCGCGACGTCTCGCCGCCGGAGAGCAGTGGCCACCAGGCGGCGGCGAGGCGCCGCGCCGACGGCTCGCAGCTCGACGCGAGCCAGACCACGACGCGCTGGGCGTCGGGCCCGTACTGGACCTCGGGCGGATCGCCGTTCGGCGACGCCGAGGCGCTCACGGCCGCCCCCTCGGCTCGCGCCCAGTCGGGCGGCAGCAGCCGGCCCTCCTCGGTGAGGGCGGCGATCGTCGCCACCGAGGCGGCGCCCAGCTCCTCCCAGCGCGCGATCGCCGGTCTCCTCGCCGCAGCGCCGCGAAGGCCGGCAGCGCCCAGTAGCTCGGGTTGAGGCTCGTCGGCTGTCCGGTCGCCCAGGGCCCCGCCGCGAGCAGCTCCGGACCCGGCGGCGCCGCGATCTCGCGCTCCAGCACGGCGTCCGCCATCCGGCGCCCCGCGCGCCGGGGCTCATCGGCCCGGGGCCCGGGCGCCCGGAACAGCGCCCAGGCGGTCACGAGGTCGCCGTCGCTGGCCGGGTTGCGGTCGAGCACCCCCTCGGCGTCCGCGTGCGAGGCGAGCAGGCCGTCGGGCCGCAGCAGCTTCGAGCGGGTCCACTCCCAGACGCGGCCGAACGTGCCCCGGTCGCCCGCCACCCGGGCGAGCAGCAGGGCGTAGGACTGGCCCTCGCTGACCGTGTCGCCGCCCTGGTCGTGGCGGACCACCCGGCCGTGCTCGTCCACGTAGCGGTCGAGGAAGTCGCTCGCGGCCTCGCGCGTGGCGGGCAGCGGGCCGTCGTCGATTCCCGGCACCTCGCCGCCGTCGTCCGAAAGCAGCAGGTACGCGGCCGCGAGCAGCGGGATTGTGGCCAGCAGCGCGACCACGACGGGCGCGGAGCCGGCCCTGCGCCGGCGGCGCACCGCGCGCGTCAGCGGACCCACCCTCTGCGATGTGTTGCTCGCTCGGTCATCCCGAGCGAGCTCACCCTAGCTAGATGGTCTCCGCGCCCGCCGCAGCAGTTCTTGGAGGTCGGCGACCGGTCCGACGTGGCGCAGCTTGTCCGGGTTGACGATCGAGCGCACGCCCTGCACGCGGCCGTCCGCGATGTCGAGCGCCATCACGCTGATCACCCTGTCGTCCGCGTCGAGGGCCACCGCTCCCGGCTGTCCGTTGACCTCGACGCGCCTGAACGTCGCGCCGCCGATGCGCGGCGCCTGCCGGCCCCAGCTGCCGAGCGCACGCGCGACGCGCCGGGCGCCGTGCAGGGCTCGCGCGAGCGCCGGGGCCTTGCCGCCGCCGTCGCCCGCCAGCACCACGTCCTCCGCGAGCATCGTCCTCGAGCGCCTTGACGTCGCCCTCGCCGACCGCGGCGAAGAAGCGGTCGGCCAGCTTCTCGCGCTGCTCGCGCGTGGCCTCGAAGCGCGGCCGGCGCTCGTCCACGTGGCGGCGCGCCCGGCTGGCGAGCTGGCGCGCGTTCGCCTCGCTCTTGCCGACGATGCGCGCGACCTCGTCGTACGGGTAGTCGAACACGTCGTGCAGCAGGAAGACCGCCCGCTGCTCCGGCGAGAGGCTCTCCAGCAGCACGAGGAAGGCGAGCGAGAGCGAGTCCGCCATCTCGGCCTGCCGGGCGGGGTCCTCCTCCTCGCTCGTGAGGAGCGGCTCGGGCAGCCACTCGCCCACGTAGGTCTCGCGCCGCCGCCGCGCCGAGCGCAGCTGGTCGATGCCGAGCCGGGTCACGACCGTCGAGACGTACGCGCGCGGCGACTCGATCCGCTCGCCCTCCGCCTCCGCCCGGTGGAGGCGGAGGAGCGCCTCCTGCACCAGGTCCTCCGCCTCGCTCACGGTGCCGAGCATCCGGTACGCGATCGCGAACGCGCCCGGACGCAGCTCGTCGAGGAGTGCCTCGTCCACCATGCGATCACCCGAGGCCTCTGGCGAAGCCATCGCGCCAGCTCGGGTAGCGGGGGCTCCAGCCGAGCTCGCGCTTCGCCTTCTCGTTCGACGCGCCGCGCACCTCGGTCATCATGACGGCCGCCGCCTCGCCGGCCGCGATCCGGCCGAGCCAGCGCGGCAGCCGCCGCGGCGGCTTGGCGCCCACGGCCCCGGCCGCGGCCGGGAGCCACTCGGAGACCGGCGCCGGCTCGTCGTCGACCACGTTGTAGATGCCCGCGCTCGCCGTGCTCGACCGCCGCGACGGTGGCCGCCGCCGCGTCCTCGATGTGGATGAAGGACCACACGCCCGCGCCGTTCCCGACCACCGGGAACTTGCGCTTGCGGATCATCGCCACGTGCTCGCCCTCCGGCTTGACGCTGAAGGACGTGCCGGGGCCGTAGAAGCCGCCGTAGCGGAGCACCACGCCCTCGGTCCAGCCGGCCCCGGTGACCGCCTCCTCGAGATGGCGGATGGCCTCGAGCGTGGTCCGGAGCGCGGCGGGCGGGGTGGGGTCGAGCGGGTCCGACTCGTCCTTCACCGGTCCGCCGGTGCGGGCGCTCGGCCAGCCGGCGAAGCTCTGGGCGACGAAGCGCCGCACGCCGACGGCGCGGCCCGCGGCCAGCAGGTGGTCGGTGCCCTCGGTGCGCAGCCGGTTCGTCTCGGCGAAGGTCGCGCTCGATGTGGCGCAGGTCGAGCGAGCCCGACAGCGCCGTGAGCTGGTGCACGATCACCTCGGGCTCCGCCTCGGCGACGGCGCGCGCGACCGCGTCGGGATCGAGGGCGTCGGCGACCACCGGGCGGGCGCCGAGACCGCGGACGAAGTCCTGCTTCGACGGCGTGCGCGTCAGGCCGACCACGTCGTGGCCGCCCGCGACGAGCTGGGGGACGAGGACTCTTCCGAGGGCGCCGGTGGCGCCTGCCACGAAGACCTTCATGACTGTCTCCTGATTCGGGTGTCGTTCACCCCTTCTGACGTGATTCCCCGTCAGGCTGTGACACCAACGCGAGGGTCGGCGGCGGCTGGTGCCGTCTCAGCCGACGGGCGCGTGCGCGCCGGCCCGCAGCTCGGCGATCGACTCGTCGGTGCAGGTGGCGAAGAAGCCGCCCACCACCTCGCGGATCTCGTCCATCGACTCGGCGCGGTAGAGCACCGGCTGGTACTGGGTGATGTCGTAGTCGGCGGTGCCCATCTCGGTGATGTCGATCGGGCGGTGCTCCATGTCGCGGAACTCGTCGATCTCGCCGTACGAGGAGAGGATCCCGGCGCCGTACGCGCGCAGCTCGCCGTCCTCGACCACCACGCCGAACTCGACCGTGAACCAGAACACGCGCGAGAGGAAGCGGAGGTTCTCCTCGTCCTCGAGGCGGTGGGTGGCCTCGCCGGTGAGGCGGTGGAGCTCGGAGAAGGTCGGCGTCGCGAGCAGGTGCCCGTGGCCGATGACCTCGTGGATGATGTCCGGCTCGGGCGTGTAGAGCGGCATCGCCGGGTGGCGCACGTACTGGGTCGAGTGGAAGTGGCGCTCGGACAGCGAGCCGTAGAACTCGCGCAGCGGGACGAGGCCGGCGGCGGGCAGGTAGCCGAAGCCGGTGATCGGGCGCAGCCGCTCGCTCACGAGGTCGAGGCTCGGCACCCCGTCCGGCCGGCAGGTCGAGCGCCGCCTTTGCCTCGTTGAACTCGCGGATGGCGAGGCGGTCGTGCTTGGGCGCGAGCTCGCGGCAGACCGTGCGCCACACGTTCTGCTCGTCCTCGGAGTAGCGGACGTCGGGCACCGGCGTGCCGGGCTCCCAGGCGAGCGCCAGCGCCGCGATCTCGTTGCGGCGGGCGCGGTACTCGGGATCGCTCGGCGCCGGGGTGGTCGTGCGCGAGGTGGACGGTCACCTCGTCGCCGTCGGCGGTAACGGGCGAGTAGAGCTGCGCTTCCTCGAACATGACTCCTCAGTGCAGCAGATCGGGCGCGGAGCTACAACTGTGAACAGCGAGAGCGTGCAATATGCCCACTTCTGACGTTCTCATGCGCTAGATTCTGATCACATTGACCAGTCCGATCGATGAGCTCGACGCGCGCCTGATAGCCGAGCTGCGCGAGAACCCGCGGCTGGGCCTGCTCGAGATCTCGCGCCGCCTCGGTGTGGCCCGCGGCACCGTGCAGGCGCGGCTGCGGAAGCTGGAGGAGCGCGGCGTCGTCCTGGGCTACGGGCCGGAGATCGACACGGCCGAGGTCGGCCACCCGATCCAGGCGTTCGTGATGCTCGAGCTGACCCAGGGCCGGCTGGCCGAAGCGGTGGAGGCGCTCGAGCAGACGCCGGAGGTGCTGGAGGCCGACGCCGTGAGCGGCCCGCAGGACCTGATCTGCCGCGTGGCCGCGCGCGACACCGAGCACCTGCAGGAGATCGTCAACAGCCTGCTGGCCACCGACGCCATCCGCCGCTCGACGAGCTACGTGGTGCTGAGCCGGCCGATCAGGCCGCGGGTGCAGCCGCTGGTGGACAAGGTGGGCGGCGGCTAGGAGAGGACCTCGAAGCCGAGGTCGCCCTTTCCTACCGCTTTCATACCGAATCCGTAACCAAAGTCCGGTCTCGGGCACGTACCCTGCTTTCGTGAGTCCGTTCTTAGAAAGCGCGGAGCTGGAGACGCTCTACGACCGGCACGGGGCCGAGGTCTTCAACTTCTGTCTCCGGGTGGCGGGCTCGCGCGACATCGCCACGACGGCGACGCAGGCGGCCTTCCTCGAGGCGGCGCCCGGCGACGAGGTCCACGTGATGCTGCTGGCTGCGGCCCGCGCGCGAGCTCGCGCGGCTCATGGAGCCGGCGCCGAACCGCGAGGTCCTCGCCCTGCGCGACCTCCTGGGCTGCTCCTACACGGAGATCGGGCGGATCCTCGGCACGGATCCGCGAGCACCGTCCCCGAGCTCCTCTGGCACGCCAGGCTCGAGCTGCGCGACGAGCTCGAGGGCAGCGCGCTCCTCGCGATCGCCCCGGTGGCAGGCTCCTGCAGGCGCGCCCTGGCGCTGATCGTCATGGACTGGGACGAGGAGCTCCACGACGCCGAGGAGCGGGCCTGGCTCCAGCGCCACCTGCGCACCTGCGGCAAGTGCCGCCTGAGCAGGCAGGCCGTGCGCGAGGCGAGCGCCGCCTACCGGGAGCGGCTGCCCGCGGCCGTCGCCGCTTGGCCTGCGCGAGTCGCTGCTGGACGGCTTCGGAGCGCGGCCTCGCTAGCGATCCGGCTGGACGTCCGGGAGCCTGATCCGGAAGGTCGAGCCGGCGCCCACCTGGCTCTCCACCTCGAGCCGCCCCCCGTGGCGCTCGACGATCTCCTGGGTGATCGCGAGTCCGAGGCCGGTGCCCTGCGCGTCACCCGCGGTCGAGGCGCGGTAGAAGCGCTCGGCCAGCCGGGGTACCTCCTCGGCGGGTATGCCGACGCCTCGATCCGACACCTCGATCACCACCTCGCCGCCGCGGTCGACTGCGCGCAGGCCGACCCTCTCGTCCTCGCGGCTGAACTTGATCGCGTTGGCGATCAGGTTGCCCAGGGCCTGGTGAAGACGCAGCTCGTCCGCCTCGACCTCGAGCGCGCGGCTGCAATCGAGCCGGATCTCGAGCCCCCTCTTGCGCGCGGCGGGCTCGAGCTCCTCGCGGAGCTCGTCCAGCAGGCCGCAGACGTCGAGCGGCCGCAGCTCCATCTCGATGCGCCCGGACTCCAGCCGCGCGAGGGTCAGCAGGTCGTTGGCGAGGTCCTGGAGGCGGGTGGCGTTCCGGTAGACGATCTCGAGCTCCTCGCGCTGCAGGTCGTTGAGCGGGCCGGCCTCCTCCGCCAGCACCGACTCGAGGTACCCCTTGATCGAGGTGAGCGGCGTCCGCAGCTCGTGGGAGACCGCCGACACGAACGCGCCCTTGAGCTCGTCGAGCTGGCGCAGCTCGCCGACCAGCTCCTCGATGTCGCCCGCCATCTTGTTGAACGAGCGCCCCACGACCGCGACCTCGTCGACGCCCCGCTCGGTCACCCGCGCCGACAGGTCGCCTCCTCCCAGGCGGGCCGACGCCGCCGCCACGTCGTCGAGCGGGTCGGTCAGCCGGACGTTCAGCCTCCGCAGCGCGGTCTGCAGCGCGACGACGACGGCCAGGCACAGCGCGGCGATGCCGGCGATCGCCAGCGCACCGAGGCGCTCGCCGCGCTCCTCCGCGTCCTCGATCTCCTCCTGCTCCGCCGCCACCGTGCGCGGCCAGCAGGCCCTTGATCCGGTCGATCCGGCGCTTGCCGCTCCCGGTTCGGGCCAGGGCCTCGGCCTCGCCGGTGAGGCCGTCGCGCACGAAGGCGATCGTCGGCTCCGCGAACCGGCGCCGCCACTCGGTGAAGAGCGCGTCGATCCGGTCGACCACGAAGCGCTCGTCCGGCTCGATCGAGGCGCGCAGGTCCGCGAGCGTCCGGCGGACGGCCGGGACGGCGAGCCGGTAGGGGCCGAGGAACCGCTCCGCTCTCGACCAGCGTGTACCCGCGCACGCTGCTCTGCGCGGTCACGACCTCGGCGCGGAGGGCCTGGAGGGCGATGATGGTCTCCTCCTCGTTGCGCACCTGCTTCTCGAGGCCGCGGCCCAGGAAGAACACGCCGGTGGCGAGCACGAGGATGAGGACGAGGGCGATCGTCAGGGCCGCCACGCTGCGGCGGAGCACCGTGCGAAGCTGGTTACGCACCGTGAACCGAACCCTCTCCCTCGTCGTGGCCGACGACGACCCGGACATCCTCGGCCTGCTGGAGCGGCGGCTGTCGCGCCGCGGCTACGAGGTCGTGGTCGCCACGGACGGCAAGGCCGCGCTCGAGGCGGTCCGGCGCACCCGCCCCGACGCGGTGGTGCTCGACCGCCTGATGCCGGCCATGAGCGGAGAGGAGGTCTGCGCCGCGCTCAAGGGCGACGAGCGGACGGCGGCGATACCCGTGGTGCTTCTCAGCGCCCACGCCTCCGAGCGCGAGATCGTCGAGGGCTTCGGGGCCGGTGCCGACGACTACCTCACCAAGCCGTTCGACCTCGACGAGCTCGACGAACGGCTCCGGCGCCTCGTTGCATCCGCGGAGGACCGGCGCTAGCGCGGCTCGGCCCGTCCCGCCGCCCTGTAGCGGTACCCGTAGCCGCGGACGGTCTCGATGGCAGAACCGGCGCCGGCCGCGGCGTCGAGCTTGCGCCTCAGATAGCCGACGTACAGCTTCACCTCGTCGCCCGACCGCGCCGAGGCGTCGCCCCAGGCCAGCTCGAGCAGCTGGTCGCGGCTCAGCAGCTGTCCCGGGTGGCGTAGGAACGCGCTCAGCAGGCGGAACTCGAGCGGCGTGAGGGAGACCTCCTCGCTTCCGGCGAGGACCCTTCGCTGGGCGAAGTCGACCTCGAGCAGCTCGTCGCGGTAGGCCTCGGCCACCTCGGCCCGCCCGCCTGCGCGCCGGAGCAGCGCCTCGATGCGGGCCAGCAGCTCCTGCCGCCCGAACGGCTTGGCCACGTAGTCATCGGCGCCCGCGCGCAGCCCGCGCACCCGGTGCAGCTCCTCGCCCTGCGCGGTCAGCATCAGCACGGGCACGTCGCTCACGTCGCGGATGCGCTCGAGCACCTGCCACCCGTCGAGCGCGGGCATGGTCACGTCGAGCACCACGGCCGCCGGCCGCTGGGCATAGAGCAGCCTGAGCGCCTCGCGACCGTCGGCCGCCTCGATCGCCCTGAACCCCGCGCGCTCGAGCAGCGTGACGATCAGGCGCCGAACGTCCGCGTCGTCGTCGGCAATCAGGATCGGCAGGCCGTTCACATACGTCCATTAGGTCACCGGCGGCCAACCACTTCAAGGGGCTACCCGAACGATCTTGCGTTCATCTTGTTGAACGGGGTGGGTGCGCGCGGGCTTCATACGCGATTCCAACCATGTCCATCCCGGATTCCCTCCGCGGGGGTGTTGAGTCGCCCCACCTTGAGCGCACCGCGGTTCATCCTCTACTCGCACGACGGCTGCGGCCTCGGTCACCTCCGCCGCAATCTGGCCATCGCAGCCGCCGTGACCGAGGAGGCCCCGGACGCCTCCGTCGTGCTCCTCACGGGCTGCATCGAGCTCGGCACCGAGGGGCTCGCTCCGAATGTCGAGATCTGCTCGCTCCCCGCCCTCAGGAAGCTCGGCAACGGCCTGTACGGCGCGCGCCGCCTGCCGATCTCGAACCCCGAGCTCCGGTTCGTGCGCGCGCAGCTCATCAGCGCATGCGTCGAGTCGTTCCGCCCCGACGTGCTCCTGATCGACAAGCACCCCATGGGCGTGCGGGGCGAGCTTCGCCCGGCGCTCGCTTCGCTCCCGATGTGGGGCGGCCGGGCCGTGCTCGGCCTGCGCGACATCCTCGACGACCCCGCGACGGTGCGCCAGGAGTGGTGGCACGACGGGGTGATCGAGTTCACCGAGGCGCACTGCGACGGCCTGCTGATCTACGGCAACCCGCACGTGTTCGACCTCGTCCGCGAGTACGGGCTGCCCGACTCGCTCGCAGGACGCGCGCGCCACTGCGGATACGTCGTGCACCCGGACGCGGCCCGGCGCCTGGCGCCGGCCGCGACGCCGGCCCACCGCCCGCGCGTGCTCGCCACGGCGGGCGGTGGGGAGGACGGGCGGCGGCTGCTCGAGACCTTCGCCCGTGCGGCGCAGGCCGCGCCATGGGAGGCGGCGATGGTGGCCGGCCCGCAGGCGAGCCCGGACGACCGCCGTGCCCTCCGGCGCGCGGCGGCGGAGGGCGGCGTCGAGTTCCACGAATCCGTCACTGACCTCCCGGACCGGCTGCCTGGGGTGGACGCGCTGGTCTCGATGGGCGGCTACAACACGCTGTGCGAGGCGCTGTCGCTCGGCACGCCGACGCTCTGCGTGCCCCGCGCCCACCCGCGCAGGGAGCAGCTGATCCGGGCGCGCGCGTTCGCGAAGCTCGGCCTGCTGAGGATGATCGAGCCCGATCGGCTGAGCCCCGAGCGCGTCCGCGCCGAGGTCTCGGCGCTGCTGGAGCAGGACCGGCGCGAGATCGCCGACCGCGCGCACGCGACGCTCGGCTTCGGCGGCGCCCAGCGGGCGGCCACCGCGTTGCTCGAGCTGGCGGCGGGCTCCGTGTCGGCAAGGACCCCGGCTCTCCAGGCGCTGTGAGCGCGCGGCCGGCACAAGCGGGCGGCCGCCGGGTGGGCTACGTCCTGAAGCGCTACCCCCGGATCTCCGAGACGTTCGTGGCGAGCGAGCTGATCGAGCTGGAGCGGCTCGGCGAGCGGCTCACGGTGTTCGCCGTCAGCCGGCCGGACGAGCCCTTCACGCATCGGTTCGCGCGCGAGCTGCGCGCCGACGTCGTGTACCTGCCGCACAGGCCGTGGCGCGAGCCGCTCAGGGTGGCGCGGGCGCTTCGCCGGGTGATCCCGTCGAGCCCGCGCGGCTGGCTCTGCGCCGCGAGGTACAGCCTCTGGCCGCCGCGGCGGAAGGGTCTGCGCAGGCTGCTGCAGGCGACCGTGCTGAGGGCGGAGATGGAGCGCGCCGGCATCGACCACGCGCACGCCCACTTCGCGACCGCGGCGGCCCGGCTGGCCAACCTGGCCTGGCGGATGGGCGGACCGACCTACAGCGTGACCGTCCACGCGAAGGACATCTACCACCAGGAGGTCCGCGTCGACCACCTGCGCGACAAGCTCGCTCCGGCCCGCTTCGTCGCCACCGTCTCGCAGGCCAACCGCGAGCACCTCGACTCGGTGCTGAGGCTCGACGGCCGGCTGCGCGTCGTCCCGAACAGCGTGAACCTCCGGCGGCTCGGGCCCGCGCGACCGCTGGCCAGGGAGGACGGGCCGGTGCTGAGCGTGGCGCGCCTGGTCGAGAAGAAGGGCCTGGCGGACCTGGTCGCGGCGTGCGGCCTCCTGCGGCTCCGCGGGCGAGCGCCACCGGCTCGAGGTCGTCGGCGACGGTCCCTTGCGGGATCAGCTGGAGGGCGCCTCGGCGCGGCTCGGGATCGACGCCCGCTTCCGGGGGGCGCTCCCGCAGGAGCAGGTGCTCCGGCTGATGGAGCAGGCGGCGGTCTTCTGCCTCCCGTGCGTGGTGGCGCGCGACGGCGACCGCGACGGCCTCCCGACGTCGGTACTCGAGGCGATGGCCCTCGGCGTGCCGGTCGTGACGACCGCCGTCAGCGGCCTCGCCGAGGTGGTGCTTCACGAGCGCACCGGCCTCATCGTCCCGGAGGGCGACCCGTCGGCGCTGGCCGACGCGATCGAGCGGCTGCGCTCGGACTACGAGCTCCGCGCCCGCCTGTCTGCCGGAGCGCGGACGCACGTGGAGCAGAACTTCTCGCTCGAGCGCAGCGTGGCGCTGCTGCGCTCGATGTTCCCGGAGGCGGCCTGATGCGGATCGCCTACCTCTCGACCGATCCGGGCATCGCCTACGGCGGGACCAAGGGCGCATCCGTCCACCTGGGCGAGATGGCGGCGGCCATGGCCGGTGAGGGCGCCGAGGTCCTCCTGCTGGTCGCGCGCATGGAGCGCGGCGCGCCGGCTCCGCCGCCGGGTGTGACCGTTCAGCGCCTGCCCGGTCCGGCGAAGGGCGCGAGCGCGGCCGAGCGCGTGTCGGCCGAGCCCGACCGGCAGGTGTGGCTCGAGGAGCGGCTCGAGCGCTTCGGCGCCGCGGCGCTGTACGAGCGGCTCGCGCTCCACTCGGCCGCCGGCTCGGCGGCGGCCTCCCGGCTCGGGATCCCGCACCTGGTCGAGCTGAACGCCCCGCTGCTGCAGGAGGCCGCCCGCTACCGCACGCTCGCCGAGCCGGAGGTGGCCGAGCTGCTCGAACGGGCAGTGCTGCGGCGCGCCGACCTGGTGCTCGCGGTGAGCGGGCCGCTCGCTCGCTACGCGCGGACGCGTGGCGCGCGTCGCGTCGTCGGTCTCCCCGAACGGGGTGGACGTCGGCCTGTTCGCGCCGCGGCCCGGTCCCTCGGCCGTCCGGCCGTCGGCGGTGTTCACGGGCACCCTGCGTCCCTGGCACGGCGTCGAGACGCTGGCCGGCGCGTGGCGCATGCTCGGCCGGGACGCGCCGCCGCTGACGGTCGTGGGCGACGGGCCGGGGCGCAGGAGTCCTCGAGGAAGCGGGCGCCCGCGTGACCGGCGCGCTGCCCCATCACGAGGTGCCCGCGCGTGCTCGCGGGCGCGGACATCGGGATCGCCCCGTACGCCGCCGACGCGCCGCCCTACTTCTCGCCGCTGAAGCTGTTCGAGTATCTGGCCGCCGGGCTCGCGGTCGTGGCCGCCGCCATCCCCGGCGTGACGGAGCTCGTCGACGAGCGGACGGCTGTCCTCGTTCCCCCCGGTGATCCCGGCGCGCTGGCCGGCGCGGTCGCATCGCTTGCTGCGGACCCGCGCCGGCTGGCGCGCCTCGGCCGGGCCGGGCGGGCCCTCGCGGAGCAGAACACCTGGGGGCACAGGGCGCGCGAGGTGCTGGGCGAGGCCGAGGCCCTCGCGGCCGCGGGCGCGGCACCCCCCGGCACGGCGGCTTCGCCCGGCACGCCCGCGCACGCGGCTTCGCCGCTGAGGGCACGGGCATGACCGCTTCGGCTCAGAGCACACCCGCGCAGATGGCGCTGCCCGCCGACGTCCGCGCCGCCCTCATCACGCGCGGCTACGAGCTCGACGGCTCGGAGTTCCTGACGCGGCGCCCGGATCGCCTGACGGTCGGGCTCCGCACGGCCGCCGGGGCCTCCGCGATCGGCAAGCTCTACCCCGCGGGCGGGGGCGCTGTCGCGTTCCGGAACATGCACGCGCTCTGGGAGTCGGCCTTCGGCGAGCGGCGCGATCCGCCCGGGCTGGCCCGCCCGATCGAGTACATCGCGGAACCCGAGGTCCTGGTCATGGAGCACCTCGGCGGGCGGCCCCTGGTCGAGCTCGACCACCGTACGGACGACGCGTTCCGCAACTCCGTGGAGCTGCTGGCGGCGCTGCACGGATCCGGCGCGGTCCTCGACTCGGTGCCCCGGACGGCGCCGCGGATCGTCAGGTCCCTGCGGCGCAAGCAGGCGCGCATCGCGGAGCTCGCCCCCGAGTACGCGGCGCGCTACCGGGAAGCCGTGGACGCCGCCGAGGCCGCCCAGCCGGGCGACCGCGAGCTCGTGCCCAGCCACGGCGACTTCTCGCCCCGCAACGTCCTCGCCGGCCGGGCGCGCTGGGCGCTGATCGACTGGGACCGCCTGAAGCCGGCCGACCCGGCGCGCGACGTCGCCCACTACGGCGCGTGGTGCTGGCTGCGCGCGCTGCACGCGAGCGGCACGCCCGACTGGTCCGCGCTCGACCGCTTCGTCCCCGCCTACGAGTCGCTGCCGTCCCGGCGCGGCGCTCCGGGAGCGCCTCGACTTCCACCTGGCCGCCGCGCTGCTGCGCATGGTGGCCTCGCGGGTCGAGCTGTGGCGCGAGGAGTCGTACCTGATCCCTCAGCTGATCGACGAGGCGGCATCGGAGGCTGCGATGAAGATCACGGTCCTCAGCCACGACCTGTCCACCAACGCGGGCAGGCGCACGCACCGGCTCGCCGCGGCCGCCGGCACCTTCGCGGACGTGAAGCTGATCGGCCCCGCGTCGCGGTCGCACCGGTGGCTGGACCTGCCGGACGAGCCCGGGGTCTTCACCGTGCGCAAGCGCCGCTGGCCGGACTTCCACACCTCCTTCGCGGAGCTCGTCGAGGCCGCCGACGGCGACGTGCTGATCGCCGTCAAGCCCCACCTCGCCTCGTTCGCCGTCGCGCTCGTCGCGTCCGAGCTGCGCGGCGTCCCCGTGATCCTCGACATCGACGACCTCGACGTCGCGCTCGCGCCGCGGTCGGCCGGCCCCGCGATGACCGACCTCTCGAGGCCCAAGTCGCCGGTGTTCGTCTCGCTCCTGACCAGGGCGACCGGAGCGGCCGACGCGATCACGGTCTGCTGCCGGGCCCTGCGAGAGCGGTTCGGCGGCACGGTGGTGCCGCAGCCGGTGGACACGGATCTGTTCGATCCCGGACGGACGGACCGCGAGCGCGCGCGGCGGGAGTTCGGGTTCGACGGGCCGACCGTGCTGTTCCCGGGGGTCCCGCGCCCGCACAAGGGGCTCGACCTGCTCGCCGACGCGGTCGCCCGGATCCCCGGCGCGCGCCTGGCGGTCACCTGCCGGCCGGAGGACCTCGCCGGGCCGCGCTGGGCGGGGCTCCCGATCACCAGGGTGGGGATGGTCCCGTACCCGGTCGCGCCGGCCCTGTACGCCGCCGCCGACGTGGTCGCCATCCCGCAGCTCGACGACGAGGCGGCACACCACCAGATGCCGCTCAAGGCGGTCGACGCGATGGCGATGGGGAGGCCGATCGTCGCGAGCGCGGTGTCCGACCTGCCCGAGGTGCTCGACGGATGCGGGCGGGTCGTCCCGCCCGGGGACGCGCCCGCGCTGGCGGCGGCGATCGGGGACCTGCTCGAGGACAGGGCGCAGGCGGACGAGCTCGGCGCCAGGGCGCGAGAGCGCTGCGTGGAGCGCTACTCGGTCGAGCGTGTCGGAGAGCAGCTCGCCGGGATCGTGGCGGGCTCGCCCGGCCGGCGTCGGCCGCGCAGGCCGCCGCGCAGCCGCGGCCACCGGACGGCCGGGCGCGCCCCGCAGCCCGCGATCGACCGGAGCCGCCCGATGAGCGACGCGTCCCGCATGCTCCGCGCGTGCGCCGCCGACCGAGTGGCGGGCGCTCGCCGTCGCCGCCGTCTCGACCCTCGCGGTGGTCATCTCCTACCTGGCGAGGCCCCTTCCGCTCGCGCTGGCGGTCGACCAGATCCTCGACCGCGAGCGTGCCGTTCGAGCTCACGGCCGCCGACACGCGACGTGCTGCTCGCGCTTGCGGGCCTCGTGCTCGCGATCGTCCTGCTCAACACGCTCGGCAGCCACTTCGCCGACGACCGCCTGGAGAACGCGGCCGAGCGGATCGTCCACCGGCTGCGCGTCGCGCACCTACCAGCAGCTGCAGCGGCTGTCGCTCGCCTTCCACGAGCGGCGCCGCACGGGAGACCTCGTCTCCCACGTGACCGGCGACGTCAACGCCGTGGGATCCCTGTTCGCCGACTCGCTCGGTGGCCTGGTGTCCGCGGGGATGGTGCTGCTCGGGATGCTCACGGTGAGCCTGATCATCGATCCGCTGGTGGCGGTCACCGCCTTCGCCGCGGCCCCGGCGCTCGCGTTCATCTCGCTCCGGTACCAGCCGCGCGTCAGGGCGCTCGCCAAGCGGCGGCGCACCGTCGCCGGCGAGATCGCCTCGCTCTCGGACGAGTCGCTGTCGTCCGTCCGCGCCGTCAAGGCGCTCGGCGGCGAGCAGTTCGAGGCCGAGCGCCTCGAGCGCAAGAGCGAGGAGCTCCAGCACATCTCCCGGGAGTCCAACCGGCTGGAGGGCCGGATGTCGATCCTGGTCGACTCGCTCGGCGGCGTGGCGCTCGCGCTCGTCGTGGTGGTGGGCGTGCTGCGTGCCTCGGCGGGCGCCATCTCGATCGGCGAGCTGATCATCCTCTACACGTACGCGCGCCGGATCGACCGCCCGCTGCGCGGGCTCGCCCGCACCTTCGGCCGCGCCTCGCGCAGCCTGGCGCGCGCCGAGCGGATCGCCGAGCTGCTCGCCAGCGACGAGCTCGTCGAGGACCGGCCGGGCGCCTACCGCGGCGCCCGCGCACGCGGCGAGCTCGAGCTCAGGGAAGTCGATTTCTCCTACGAGCAGGGCCGTCCCGCGATCACGGGCGTCTCGCTGCACGTGCCGGCCGGTCAGAGGCTCGCGCTGGTCGGCCGCTCCGGAGCCGGGAAGTCGACCCTCGCCGCGCTCATCGCGCGCCTGTACGACCCCACGGAGGGCCAGGTGCTGATCGACGGGCGCGACGCGCGCGACTGCTCGCTCTCCTGGCTGCGCGAGCAGTTCGGCCTCGTCCTCCAGGACACGATCCTCTTCACCGGCACGGTCGCCGAGAACATCGCCTACGGCGTCGAGGAGGCGAGTCCGGGGGCGATCGAGGCCGCCGCCCGTGCCGCGGGCGCGCACGAGTTCATCGCGCGCCTCCCCGCCGGGTACGACACGATGCTCGGGCCGCAGGCGGTCGCGCTGTCGGGCGGCCAGAGGCAGCGGATCGCCATCGCGCGCACGCTGCTGCGCGATCCGGCCGTGCTGATCGTCGACGAGCCGACGATCGGGCTCGACGCGGCCAGCGAGGCGGCGGTGCTGCAGGGGCTGGAGGAGCTGATGCGCGGCCGCACGACGATCGTCATCACCCACTCGCACCGGCTCGCCGCGCACCGCCGAGCGCGTTGTGGTGGTCGATGACGGGCGCGTCGCGGAGGACGGGCCGCCCGAGACGGTGCTCGACGATCGGCCGCCGGTCCCGGCCGGCGCGGTGCCGGCACGATCCGAGCGCATCCCGGTCCCCCGGGATCCCGCCCTGCCCCGGATGTCCGAGCTGCTCGACGAGGACGTCATGGCCGACGTGCTCGGGCGGTCGCTGGGGGAGGGCGCCGGGCGGCCCGACGTCCGGGTCTGCCACCTGCGCTACAGGCCGCACGCCAGCCTCGTCGTGCGCTACGACGTCGCCGTCGACGGCCGCCCGTACCAGGCCACGGCCACGATCGCGAACCGCGACCTGGGCCGGCGGGCGCGCAAGCCGGCGAACCTGGCGCTGGCCGACGTGGTCAACGGACGCTCACCGGCCACCCGGCCGCTGTTCTACGAGGACGCTCTCGGTGCGCTCGTCCAATGGCTGCCGCTCGATCTCTCGCTGCCGGGCCTGGTGGAGCCGCCGTCCCGGCTCCGCCGGCGTCTGAGGGACGCCGGCGTCCCCGTCGCCCCGTCCGGGCCTGAGCCCCCACGGCTGGCCTACAGGCCCCGCCGCCGGGCCGTCCTGCGCATGGACGGCCACGTGCTCAAGGCCTACGCGACCGAAGGCCGCTACCGGGCGGCGGAGGCCCGGCTGCGTGCGATCTCGGGCAATCTCGGCGTGCCCACGGCGCCGTTCGCGGCGTCGCTGCCCGACCTGCGCATGACAGTGCAGCCCTTCCTGCCTGGAGACGACCCGAGTTCGGCGCGGGCGAGCGCGCGCATGGCGGGGGTGGCCCTCGAGCGGCTGCACCGCTCGCCTGTCGAGGGCCTGGGTCACCTCTCGCCCGCCCATCAGCAGGACACGACGACCGCCCTCGGCGAGGCGCTGAAGACAATCGCGCCACAGCTCGGGGGCCGCATCGACGCGCTCGTGGAGCGGCTGCGACGCACCTTGCCGCCGGCCCTGCACGAGGTCCCCTGCCACGGCGACTTCCACGTCGGCCAGCTTCGCTGCATGGGCGACGTCCTTGCCGTGATCGACTTCGACGACATGACCTTGGCGCCGCCGGCGCTCGACCTCGCCACATACGCGGCGCACGAGGTGTGGAGAGATCAGGGAGACCTGGCTGCCGCGACCGAGATCCTCGAGGAGCTCGTCGAGGGTTACGGCTCACGGCCCGAGGGGCTGGACTGGTACTTCTCCAGCCTGATCCTGCGGCGCGCGTCGCACCCGTTCAGGCACTTCCGGCCCGATTGGCCGGACCGGGTGGAGGAGATGCTCGCTGCGGCCGAGGCCGCACTGCAGCGATGAGGGCCGAGCTCGAGGGACTGCTCGGCTCGCCCCTGTCGTTCGACGAGCTCAAGCACAAGCCCGAGAGGCGGCGCACGGTCCGGGCGGTGGGCCCCGCAGACAGCGCGATCGTGAAGGTCTATGCGTCGGAGCGTGCGGCCACGGTCGCCGCGCGGGTCGGGGCGCTCAGCGACGGGCCGGCGGAGCCGGTCGTGCCGCGCGTGCTCCTGTGCGACCCGGCCCGGCGGATGGTCGCGCTGACGTACGTTCCCGGCACGCCGCTGCGGGACGCCGTGCTCGCCGGGGACGGCGAGGCCTGTGCGCGCGCCGGCCTCGCGCTCGGCTCCTGGCACGCCTTCTGGCGCGGCCGGGCGCCCGCCTGCATGAGGCCGCACACCAGCGCGCGCGAGGTCGACGTCATCGACGCCCGGGCCGCAGCGCTGCCCGATGCCGACGCGGAGCGGGTGAGGGGACTCGCGCGGCGCCTCCGGCCTGAGTGGGCGTGCTCGACCGTCGTTCACCGCGACCTCTACGAGGACCAGATCATGGTCGGAGACCGGATCGGGCTGATCGACCTCGACGACGCCGCGGCGGGCCCGCCGGAGCTGGACATCGGCAACCTGCTGGCGCACCTCGAGCTGCGGGCGCTCCGCGAACGCAGCGGGGCTGCCGAAGCCGTCACACCGCTACTCGAGGGCTACGCGGCCTCGGGCGCGCCGCTGGACCCGCTCCTGCTCGATCGCTGCCGGAGGCTCAGCCTGCTGCGGCTCGCCGGCATCCACCGGGAGCCGGAGTTGCTTACGCTGGCCGCCTCGCCCGGACCTGCCGGGCCGCAAGCACTCGGCTAGGCCGAGTGCGCGCGGATTTGGTACACCGAGGTGAAGCCCGACTCGAAGCCGCGCCGCGCCGCGCGCAGGTAGAGGCGCCAGACGCGCACGCGCTCCGGGCCGGCCAGGCGGAGCGCCTCGTCGATGTTGTCGTCGAGACGCCGGGCCCAGTGGCGCAGGGTCTCCGCGTAGTCCATCCGGAAGCCCTCCACGTGCTCCTGCTCGAGCCCGGCCCGCTCGAGCGCGAAGATGATCCGGGAGAGGTGGAGCGGGGCCGCGTCGGGGAACACGTAGCGCTCGGAGAAGGCGCCGGCCTCGGGGTCGCTGTGGCGCAGCCGCGCGATGCCGTGGTTCAGCAGGCGGCCACCGGGCTTGAGGAGCCGCTCGAGGCACTGCGCGTAGACGTCGATCTGGCTGGAGCCCACGTGCTCGACCATCCCGATGCTGGCGATCGCGTCGAAGGGCTCGGCGCGGAGCTCGCGGTAGTCCGCGACCTGGATCTCGACCCTGTCCTCGAGGCCCCGCTCCGCCACCCTCCGGCGGGCCTCGGCGGCCTGCGGCTCGGAGAGGGTGATGCCGAGCACCTTCACGCCGTGGTTGGTCGCGGCATGGATGGCGAAGCTGCCCCAGCCGCAGCCCACGTCGAGCACGCGCTGGTCCCGCTCCAGCCCGAGCTTCGTGCAGACCATCTCGAGCTTCGCCTCCTGCGCCTCCTCGAGCGTCGTCGCGCCGCGCGAGAAGATCGCGCAGCTGTAGGTCATGGCCTCGCCGAGGAACAGCTTGAAGAACTCGTTCGAGACGTCGTAGTGGTGGCGCACCGCGCGGGCGTCGCGCTCGCGCGTGTGGCGCTTGCCGCGGGGGCGGAGCTCGGCGGCGGGAACCGGGGGCGGCTTCCGCAGCCCGGTGGCGCGCGCCGCCGCGACGCTCAGGCGGGCGCGGGCGCGGCCGTCGATCGGCGGCGGCTGCCAGGAGTCGAGCAGCTCGAGGACGGCGTCGACGTCGTCCACGTCGAGGGCGCCCGCGACGTAGGCGCGCCCGAGCCCGAGCTGGCCGGGCGCGCGCAGGACGTGGGCCAGGGCGTCGGGCGAGCGGACCTCGAACACGGGCCCGCCCCCGTTGGTCGAGGGCAGGCGGGAGCCGTCCCAGAACGCGACCTCGAAGGGGCGTTCCGGGACGGCGTTGTCCAGCTCGCGGCGTAGTGGTTCGGTCGTGGGCAGGTGAATCCAGATTACCCGGGCATCAGCCCGAACCCGGGTCGCATGCGCTCCCCGTGGCCAAGCGGCGGCGGACCACCCGGGGCGAAGCGCGGCCGGTCGCCCGGTGCGGGCGGCTCGGGCAGCGCCTCCTCGACCTTCTCCCGCGACACGCCGAGGCGATCCGCCAGGAACGTCACGAGGTCCTCGTGACGCTGCTCGAAGGAGGAGTCCACGCCGGAGCGGGCCTCGCCGAGCGCCTGGCGAAGCTCGCCGCGCGTCACGTCGAGCTCGGCCGCGAGCCGGCGCAGCGAGACGTGGGGCGCGCAGCCGGGCCGCCTGCCCTCGCCGGGCCCGACCTCGTCGAGCGCGGCCGTCACCTCGTCGACCGGCTTGCCGAGCGCCTCCGCGAGCGCGCTCGCGAATGCGTCGCGGACCTCGCCCTTCTCCTGCTCGTGGAAGTCCTTCATCGCGTCCTCGAGCGCGTCCGCGTCGACGCCGAGCTCGTCGGCGAGGCCGTCGAAGCGGAGCATGAGCCTCGGCCCGTCCTGCGCCTGGCCGTCGCGCGCCGCCTCGGCCGTGCCGTCGCCGGTCTGGGTTCCGATCCCGTAGGCGGCCGACGCGAGCGCCACCGCCCCTGCAAGGACCGCTGCCGTTGCTGCCTTCTTTGAAGATCTCATGCGGCGACCTTCTCCGGCGAACGTAGGAGCACCATAAGAGCCATGTAGGAATCGCCGAAGGGGCGCGCCGGGGCCGGGCACAATGGGCTGTCGATGAAGGTGCTGATCGTGGACGACGACCGCCCGCTGCGCGACGCGCTGCGGCGCACGCTCGTGCTCGGCGGCTACGACACGATCGAGGCAGCCGACGGCGGGACGGCGCTGACGCAGGTGGCAGCGGCGGCGCCCGACGCCGTGGTCCTGGACGTAGGGCTGCCGGACATCGACGGGCTCGAGGTGTCGCGGCGGCTGCGCGCCTCGGGCAACCGCGTGCCGATCCTGATGCTCACCGCGCGCGACGCCGTCGGTGACCGGATCGACGGCCTGGACGCCGGCGCCGACGACTACCTCGTCAAGCCGTTCGACACGGGCGAGCTGAAGGCGCGCCTGCGGGCCCTGCTGCGGCGCAGCTCGGGGGCCGCGGACCCGGACGCGCTCGCCTTCGAGGAGCTGCGGCTCGACAGCTCGCGCCACGGGGTGACGGCGGGCGGCGAGTCCTTCGCCGAGCTGACGCGCACGGAGTACCTGCTGCTCGAGCTGCTGATGCTGAACCCGCGGCGGGTGCTGCCGCACGCGCTGATCTACGAGCGCGTGTGGGGATACGACTTCGGGCCGGCGTCGAACGCGCTGCGCGTGTATGTGGGGTACCTGCGGCGCAAGCTCGAGGCGATCGGGGCGCGACCGCTCGTGCACACGGTGCGCGGGGTGGGCTACGTGCTGCGCGAGCCGTGACGCCTGCGCCGCGCGCCGCGGCATCGCGGCGCGCTGCGCGCCGCCGGCTGGCCGTCGCCCTCGCGGTGATCGCCGCCGCGGCCGCGGTGTACCTCGGCGTGCGCGGGCAGCTCCGCGGCGAGGTCGACGAGTCGCTTCGCGAGCGGACCGAGGCGGTGGGACGGCTTCGGGGGCCCGGGCGCCGGGCCCCCGGGCGGGCCGGACCGTCCTCCCATGCTGTTGCGCCCGCGGCCCGAGCCCTTCGGGGGACCGGAGGGCTACGCGCAGCTCGTGCTTCCGGACGGCCGCGCGGTCAGCCGCCCGGGCGTCGACGCGCAGCTGCCGGTGGACGGCGAGGCGCGCGAGATCGCCATGGAGGGGTCGGGCAGCCGGCTGACCGACATGACCGTCGACGGCGTGCACCTGCGGGTGCTGACCCAGGCGCTCCCGCGCGGCGGCGCGCTGCAGGTGGCGAGGCCGCTCGACGAGGTCGACCGGCAGCTCGACCGCGTCCTGCTCGTGCTCCTGTTCGTGGGCGCGGGCGGGATCGCCCTCGGCGCCGGCCTCGGCGCCCTGGTGGCCCGGACCGCCCTGGCTCCGATCGACCGCTTCACGCGCCGGACCGAGCAGCTCGCCACCGACCCCGACCCGTCGGAGCGGATGGAGGTCGGGGGAGGGGAGGAGCTCGAGCGGCTGGCGCGGAGCTTCAACGCCACGCTCGACTCGCTCGAGCGGTCGGTGGAGGCGCAGCGCCAGCTCGTGGCCGACGCGAGCCACGAGCTGCGCACCCCGATCGCGAGCCTGCGCGCGAACATCCAGACGCTGGGGGAGGCCGAGCGGCTGCCGGTCTCGGAGCGCGAGGCGCTGCGCGCCGACGTCGTGGCGGAGCTCGACGAGCTGACGGCCCTCGTGGCGGACGTCGTGGAGCTCGCGCGCGGCACGGCGCCGGGCGAGCTGACGGACGATGTGCGCCTGGACGAGATCGTGGCGGCGGTGGTCGACCGGGCGCGGACGCGAACGGGCGGACGCCTCGACTTCGAAGTGCGGACCGAGCCGACGGTGGTGCGGGGCGACCCCGGACGCATCAACCGTGCCGTGTCGAATCTGGTGGACAACGCGGTGAAGTGGAGCCCGCCGGGCGGAGCGGTGGAGCTGTCGCTGGCGGACGGCGCGCTGTCGGTGCGCGACCACGGCCCCGGGTTCGACGACCGCGACCTGCCGCGCGTGTTCGAGCGCTTCTACCGGGCGGACGGCGCCCGCGGCCTGCCGGGCTCCGGCCTGGGCCTGGCGATCGTGCGCCAGGCCGCCGAGGCGCACGGCGGGTCGGCGGAGGCGGCGAACGCGCCGGGCGGCGGGGCGCTGCTGCGAGTGAGCTTCGGGCCGGTGCTCTCAGGTTCCTCTCAGCTTCGGGTCCATCATTGACCGTGTGAGAGTCCTGGTCGTCGAGGACGACGTGAAGATGGCGGCCGCCATCCGGCGTGGCCTCCGCTTCGAGGGGCTCGTCGTGGACCTGGCGTCCGGGGGCGAGCAGGCGCTGCGGATGGTGGGCGCCACCGAGTACGACGCGGTCGTGCTCGACGTGATGATGCCGGAGGTCGACGGCTTCGAGACCGTCCGGCGCATGCGCGCGGACGGGGTCTGGGTTCCGGTCCTGATGCTCACCGCGCGCCACTCGGTGGAGGACCGCGTGCGCGGCCTCGACGGCGGCGCCGACGACTACCTGACCAAGCCGTTCTCCCTTGCCGAGCTGATGGCGCGGCTGCGGGCGCTCGCGCGGCGCGGGCCGCACGAGCGGCCCACGGTGATGGAGGTCGGCTCGCTCCGGCTCGACCCCGCCACGCGGCAGGTCTGGCGCGGGGACAGCGAGATCGAGCTGTCGGCGCGGGAGTTCGCCCTGTTCGAGACCTTCATGCGCCGCCCCGGCCAGGTGATGACGCAGCCGCAGCTGCTCGAGGCGGTCTGGGACCTCGGCTACGAGCAGCGCTCGAACGTGGTCGAGGTGTACGTGCGCTACCTGCGCGAGAAGATCGACCGGCCGTTCGGGGTGACGTCGCTCGAGACGGTGCGCGGGGTGGGGTACCGGCTCCGCAAGGACGGCGGCATGTGAGCCGGCTGCCGATCCGCGTCCGGCTGACGGCCGCGTTCGCGCTCGCGATGGTGCTGGTGCTCGCGGCAGCCGGCCTGTTCGTGTACCTGCGGCTGAAGGACGACCTCGACGAGAGCCTGGACGCCGCCCTCGGCGCGCGCGCTGCCGCGGTGGCCGGATCGGGCGACGCCTCGGCGGGGCGCTCCGGAGGAGGCCGACGAGGGGTTCGCGCAGGTGCTCGGCGGGACCGGTGAGGTGCTCGAGACCGAGGGCGGGACGGGGGACCCGGTCCTGACGGGAGCCGAGCGGGTCAGCGCGGCGGCGGGCGCGCGACTCACCCTCGAGCGGGCCGTGCCGGGGATCGAGGGGACGGTGCGGATCCTCGCTGGTCCGGTGACGGCGGAGCAGGGCGCGGCCGGCGACGCCACCGGCGGGCCGGGCGGCGATCCGGCGCTCCCGCCACCCAGCTCGACGTCTTCGCCGTCGGCCAGTCGCTCGACGACCGCGACGAGACCCTCTCGGGCGTCGTCGCCTCCTTCGCGATCGGCGGCCCGATCGCCGTCCTGCTCGCCTCGCTCGTCGGCTACCTGCTCGCCACCGCGGGGCTGCGCCCGGTCGAGGCGATGCGCCGCCGGGCCGGCGAGGTCTCGCTCACGCACGAGGGCGAGCGGCTCCCGCTTCCCGCGGCTCACGACGAGGTGCGCCGGCTCGGCGAGACCCTCAACGAGATGCTCGACCGGCTGCGCCGCTCGTTCGACCGCGAGCGGCGCTTCGTGGCCGACGCGAGCCACGAGCTCCGCACTCCGGTGGCTGTGATCAAGGCCGAGCTCGAGGCGGCCCTGCGGGCGGGCGGCCACGACGCACAGGTGCGCGAGGCCCTGGTGGCCGCGCTCGAGGAGTGCGACCACCTGGCCCAGCTGGCCGAGGATCTGCTCGTGGTGGCGCGCGCCGCCGAGGGAGAGCTCCCGGTGCGGCGCGAGGCGATCGAGGTGAGGCCGCTGCTGGAGGGCGTGCGCGCGCGGTTCGGCGACCGCGCGCGCGAGCACGGCCGCGAGCTGCGGGTGGACGGCGGCGACGGCCTGCGGATCGAGGCCGACGACCTCCGCCTTCGCCAGGCGCTCGGCAACCTCGTGGACAACGCGCTGCGCCACGGGGCGGGCGACGTCGTGCTGCGCGCACGGCGCAGCGAGGCGGACGGGGGAGTGGAGCTCGAGGTGGCCGACGAAGGCGCCGGCTTCGACGCTGACCTGGCCGGCCGCGCCTTCGAGCGCTTCGCCCGCGGCGACGCGGCCCGCACACGGGGCGGAACCGGCCTGGGCCTGGCGATCGTGCGGGCGATAGCGGAGGCGCACGGGGGCCGGGCGGAGATCGTGACGGACGGCCACCCGGGCGCGGCGGTGCGCCTGTGGCTTCCGGCGGCCGGGGCGCCGATGTAGCCTTCCCCCAGAAGCGCGCCCGGGCGAGCGCGCCCGGCTCGCGGAGAGGGCCCGAGGCCCATCGCCCACCGGTAGGGCCCACGCACGCTCGCGATCGACTCGGGCGCACGGGCTGCGAGCACCAGCGCCACAGAGGAGATCGTGATGGAGCTCGACCTCGACCAGGCGCGCCGCCGCGCGAAGGAGCTGTTGCGGGCCGCCCGCGCCGGAGATCCCGATGCGCTCGCGCGAATGCGCCGCGACCGCGCGCCGCGGCTGGCCGACGCCCAGCGGGCCGTCGCCGCCGACCTCGGCTTTCGCTCGTGGCCGGCGCTGGTGGCCCATGTGGAGGCCTCGCACGGCGACCGCGAGCAGCGGCGCGCCCGGCTCGTGTCCGCGGCGCTCGGCGGTCGCGACGACGTGGCCGAGCGGCTGCTCGCCCACGACCCCGAGCTTGACCGGCGCCGCGGCTCGACGTGGCCCTGGTGCTCGGCGACGAGCGCGCCGTGGCGGCGGCGCTCGACCGCGACCCGGACCTGGTCGCCCGCGACCTTCCCGGCGTGGGCCGCAAGCCGCTGTCGTGCGCGTGCCACTCCGTGTTCCTTCGCCCGTCCTCGCCGCGCGCGCCGGGCGTGCGGCGGGTCGTGGAGCTGCTGCTCGACCTGGGGGCCGACGTCGACGAGGTGCACCACAACGAGTACGGCGCGATGTCGGTGCTCTACGGCGCCGCGGGCGTGGCGCACGATGTCGAGACGACGCGGCTGCTCCTCGACCGGGGCGCGAACCACGACGACGGCGAGTCCGTCTACCACTCCGTCGAGGCGGACGACACGGCCTGCCTCGAGCTGCTGCTCGAACGCGGGGCGACCGTGCGCGGCACGAACGCGCTGGGTAACGCGATCGGAGACCCGCGCAAGGTGCGCATCCTCCTCGAGCAGGGCGATCTGCGGCCATCCGACCCGGAGCTGCGGGACTCCCTGCTGTACGCGCGCGACCCCGCCGTCGCCGAGCTGCTGATCGAGCACGGCGCGGCGCTCGACGCTCGCGACGCGGACGGCGTCACGCCCTACTCCCACGCCGCGCGCTTCAAGGACGAGTCGATGATGCGTCTCCTGGAGGCCGCCGGGGCGCCCACCGAGCTCGACCCGTCGGCGGAGTGGATCGGCGCGGTCGTCCGCGGCGACCACGCGCGAGCCGAGCGCGTGCGCTCGCAGCACCCCGGGCTGCCCCTGCGCGACGCCGACGCCGAGCAGCTGCCGCGGTGGGCCAGCGCCGGCGACGACGAGGTGGTCGCGCGCCTGCTCGACGCGGGCGTGCCGCTCGACGCGCGCGGCGTCGACGACGGGACCGCCCTGCACTACGCGGGCATGTGGGGACGCGCGAGCACTGTCGAGCTCCTGCTCGCGCGCGGCGCCGAGGTGGACCTCATGGGCGGCCCGCGCGAGTATCCGGGGACGGCGCTGGCATGGACGGCGTGGGGGTCGCGGGAGCTGCCGGGCGCCGCGGAGCGGTTGGACGGCTACCTGGGCGCGGCGGCCGCGCTGCTCGAGGCGGGAGCACGGGTGGGGGAGGGGATGATCCACGTGGCCGCCGACGAGCTCGCCGTGCTGCTCGAGGAGGCCGCCTCCCGCTCCGGGATCGTCCGCGAGACCGGGCTCAGCTACGCCCCCGGCCGCCCGATCCGCGTGAGCGTGCGCCGCCGCGGCGTGCGGTACGACATCAACGACATGGGCAGGGCGGTGGCCCTGGCCGGACGGCCGCCCGGCTGGCTGGAGGCGGCCGAGCGCGCCGTCGAGGAGCTCGGGTGGAACGTCAACCGCGAGGGCGTCGTCTTCGTGCAGGCCGTCGAGGGCCGCGACATCGACTCGCTCGTGCGCCGCACCGGCGAGGCGTCCGCCGCGGTGCTGGAGGCCCTGCTCGCGCTCGAGGAGTGAGCCGATCGCGTCCTCAGGGTCGTCTCAGCGGGCCGCCGTACCTTCGATCCCATGAACGACAAGCTGAAGGGCGCACTCATCACAGGAACCGTCATCGCCGCACTCGCCGTGGGTGGTGTGGCGATCGCCGGCGCGGCCGGCGGTGACGACGACGACGGAGGCGAGCGGGCGATCAGCGGCACGGCCCTGGACCGGGCGAGCGCCGCGGCGCTCGACCACACGGGCGGCGGCCGAGTCACCGAGACCGAGACCGGCGACGAGGAGAGCTACTACGAGGTCGAGGTCACGCGCGGCGACGGCAGCCAGGTCGACGTGCAGCTCGACCGGGACTTCCAGGTCGTGGGCTCGGAGGGCGACGACGACCGCGGTGAGGACCGCGGCGGCGACGACCGCGACTAGCCCGCTCGGCCCTCAGAGGCCGAGATACCACGCGGTGAAGGGGCGCCGTCCCTTCACCGCGAGCGCCGTGTGACCTTCGAACAGCGCGAGCTCCTCGTCCGAGCCGGTGGCCCCCCTCGCGGCTGAGCGGCAGCCGATTCCGGTGTGGGCGGCTTCGTAGGCCCGCCGCCCGATCTGCTGACAGACGTGGTGGCCCACCGGTTCGCCGTCCGCGAAGCGGGGATAGGAAGGCGGCAATCCGACGGCCTCCAGGCCTCCGTCGCTCAGGCAGTCGAGCCGCTCCGCCTCGGGGACGTCGACGAGGACCAGGTCGTGCTGCTCGGCGGGCTCGAGATCCTCGATGCCGTACGGCTGTCCGGCGAGCTTGTGATCGGCCTGGAGCCGGGCCACGCGCTCGTCACGGTTGAGATGGAGGACTGCGAACGAGCCGGGGGCGTTCCAGCGGCCACCCACCGATTTCGCGAAGGACGTGTCGAGCGGATCCAGCCAGCCAGGGTCCGCCAGCCGGTTGTACTCACCGCCGCGGCGGACGGTCAGCCCGTAGCTCACGCAGCCGTGGACCAGTCGAAGCTCTGGCGCACCAGTTCGAGGAGCTCGCGATGGCGGTCCTGCTCGATCATCTCGAGCATGGTCAGCCCGCCGTAGGCGTCCGCGGGCGTTCGGGCGACACCGGGAAGCCGGCCCGGCTTCAGCTTCCGTTCCAGCAGGTCCGCGAGTGCGACCAGCGCGTGCAGCTTCTCCTGGCGCTCTGCCGGCACGCCCTTCCCCCGCCAGCCGTCGATGGCCTGGCGCCGGACCCCGAAGAGCTCCGCGAGATCCGTCTTCGACAACTGGAACGAGTTCATCAGGCGTGACAGCTCGTCGCCGCCCGGCTGGTTGAGGGCCATCCGGGCGCGCGTGAGGAATCGCCTGATCGCCAGCTCGTCGAAGGCCTCCGGGCTCGGCGTGCGGCTGGGCTGCGAGGCCCCTCAGGCCGAGCAGCTCCCGGATGTGGCTCGTGAGCTCGAGCGCGGCCCCCTGACCCAGCCCGTACTCGGACGCGAAGCCGCCGAACGGCGCCTGGGTCGACGCGTCCTCCACCAGGATCAGCTCCACCTGGCCGTTCGGTGACACCGTCTGGGCGCCGGCCAGGAGGCGCGCCGCCAGCCGGCGCCAGAGCACCACGTACTCGCGGGTCGAGTCGGGCGAGCCCGCCAACGCCGCCGCCAGCTCCACGTCGAGCTCCTCGATGAGCTCGGGGGCGAAGCCCACGAGCGCGCGACGGACCCGCTCCGGATCCGGGTCCTTGAGGAGCACTTCCAGCGTGTCTGCCATGGACGCAAGCATAACGCAAGCGCAAGCAATACGCAATCGGCCGGCGGTGGCGTCGTCGGCGGGACTAGGAACGGGACGATCTCGCCCGCAGCGCCAGCTCGAGCTCGAAGCGGGCGTCGGGGTCGTCGAGCTCCTCGCCCAGCAGCTCGCGCAGCTTCGCGAGCCGGTAGCGCGCCGTCTGCGGGTGCACGTCGAGGGCGCGGGCCATCGCGGCGGCGTTGCCGCGCTCCTGCACGTAGGCGAGCGCCGTCTCCTCCATCCGCGTCCGCGCCTTCGGGGTGAGCTCGCGCGAGCGGCGCGAGCCGGCGGGCCGCGATGAGCTCGACCAGGGCGCGGTTCTCGAAGAGCAGCAGGTCGCCGAGCGCGTCGTCGGCCCGGACGGGCCGGTCGTCGGTGTCGATGGCGCCGGCCTCGATGGCCCGGAGGGTGGCGCGGGCGAGCGACCACGACGCGGGGAGGTCGCGGAGCGGGCCCGCGGGGCCTAGAGCGCCGGCAGATCCGCCGCGCGTCGACCGGTCGCCGGCGTCGCGCGCCCGGACGCGGAGCGGCCTCGCCGTGCCGGGCGTTCGCGCCACCCGATCCGGACGGCTGCGACGGGCGCCGCTCGATCTCGGCGCCGCCCGGCCGGGCCCCTCGGGATCCGGCACCACCAGCGCAGCCCACTCCGTCCATCCGGCTGCGCCCAGCGTGTCCGCGGGCATGCGCGAGACGAGCCGGTCGAGCCGCCCCCTCCGGCACCGCCAGCGCCGCCGCCGTTCTCGGCAGCCGCCATCCCGCGCCGGCAGCCGCGGCGCGCACGTCCGCCTCCTCGGCCGGCGGCTCGCGCAGCAGCAGCGTCACCAGCTCCCGGCGGCGCCGCCGGCGCTCGTCCTCCACCCGGGACCGTGCCTCCGCGTACCCCTCCACCGAGTCGGCCGAGATCTCCTCGATGTACGCGAAGATCGACTCGGCCAGCAGGCTGATCGTCTCCGGGTCGAGGTCCGCCCGCCGCGCCGCCTCCGCCACCCGCCGCCACGCCACCCGCGCTCCCACGCGGTAGGCCGACTGCAGCGAGTCGAGCGTCCGTCCCTGCCGCAGCTCGCCGCGGCCGAGCGCCACGTACACCTCGCGCCCCGGCCCGCGCGCGCCCGACGGGCTGCGGATCACCGCCAGGAACTGGCGCAGCGCCTCGGTCACCCCGGTCCGCACACCGCGCCCGAACGACCCCTCGAACGGCCGCGCGTACTCCGGCACCTCGCGCGCGATCGTGGCCATGATCTCCTCGGTGATGGCATCGAGCTCGGGCTCGATCACGTCCGCCACGCTCGCCGGGAGCGCCTGCCAGGGGCCGGATTGCATCGAAGTTGTCATCGAAGTGAGTAAAACCTACCTGGAAGAACGCCTCGGAAAGTCTATTAGCTGAGCCCGGACGCGGGAACAATCACAACATGACCAAGCTTGAGAAGCGCGCCAACCTGGGCGCCGTGGTGCTGCCGTTCCTCGCCACCATCGCCGCGATCGTCCTGCTCTGGAACAGCGCCGTGACCGCCACCGACCTCGCGATCCTCGCCGTGATGTACGTGCTGACCGGGCTGGGGATCACCGTCGGCTTCCACCGCCTCCTCACGCACCGCTCCTTCCAGGCGCCGAAGCCGCTCGAGTACGCGTTCGCGGTGCTCGGCTCCATGGCCGTGCAGGGCCCGGTGATGGCGTGGGTCGCGGACCACCGCAAGCACCACGCGCACGCCGACGAGGAGGGCGATCCGCACAGCCCGCACGTCGGCCACGGCGACGGCGTCTCCGGCGTCCTCCGCGGGCTCTGGCACGCCCACGCCGGCTGGCTCCTCTCGACGCAGGGCCAGGCGAGCGCCCGCCGCTACGCCAAGGACCTCTACGAGGACCGCGGCATGCGCCTGATCAACCGCCGCTTCCCGCTGTTCGTGCTGCTGAGCCTCGCGGTCCCGGCACTGGCGGGCTGGCTCCTCACCGGCACGCTCGCCGGCGCCGCTGACCGGGCTGCTGTGGGGCGGACTCGTGCGGATCTTCCTGGTCCACCACATCACCTGGAGCGTCAACTCCGTGTGCCACTTCCTCGGCACGCGCCGCTTCGAGACCGACGAGAAGTCGACCAACGTGGCATGGCTGGCGCTGCCCTCGCTCGGCGAGGCGTGGCACCACAACCACCACGCGTTCCCGCGCTCGGCGTCGCACGGCCTGCGGCGCTGGGAGCGCGCGCTCGACCCGTCGGCATGGGTGATCAAGGGGCTCGAGAAGGTCGGCCTGGCGCGCAACGTGGTGACGATCGCGCCGGACCGCCAGCGCCAGCGCGAGACGACCGCGGCGCCGCTGCGCGCCGAGGCGCGCACGTAGCGCTCTTAGCGGCTTTCGTACGGGCCCTCTCACTCGAGAGCGTTGCTTTTGTTGGGCATGGGCGTAGGGTCGATGGCGGCGCCTTCGCTCGCCGCCTCGGCTCGTGACCGCCACCGTGCGGGTCGCTGCCTCGTCGATTGCGCTGATCCCGGCGGGACGAGCGCACCCTGCACGGCCAACAGTCACCCCTCGAAGTTCTCGTGTCTCGCGACGGCACACGGACACGTGTGCAGCTTCGCGGCGAGCTCGACATCGCCACGGCGGAAGCGCTCGCGAAGCGGCTCGCCGTGCTGCGTGAGCGGCACGAGAGCGTGCTGCTGGACCTCGACGGGCTGACGTTCATCGACGCGAGCGGAGTGCGCCTTGTGCTGGCCGCCGCCGAGGACTCGCGACGCGACGGCTGGGCCTTCGCGGTCACGCACGGGTCGCGCCATGTGCGGCGGGTGTTCGTCCTCCTCGGGCTCGACAGGCACCTGCCCTACGACTCACCGGTTACTCCTCGGACCGGATCTCGAACCACACGCACGTGCCAGTAGCCGTGCGCATGACCGCCCGTCATCGGCCAGCGGCGAGTCCCGGGCGTAGCGGGGACCGATCCCAGCGTGCGCGCTTCACTTGGTAGGCCGGCGGTAGATCGCCACTGAGCGTCGCCGCCCGGTCGAGCCACTCGACCGCGTGCTCGAAATCGCCGAGACGCGCGTGGGCCTCCGCGCGCTCGAGGGTCGCCTCGAGGAGCTCCTGATGCTGTGCCTCGCGTGCTACGTGCTCGTCCAACTGGCGATCCCCGGTCGACTTCTCCGGGACCGCGGCGAGGTAGCCGCTTCGCTGGTGCGCGCCCGGGCGCGCCGTTTGCGTCGAGATACCGACTGACTGCTGCCGCGAGGAGTTGGACATGCTCCGCTCCTTGGATGACGTTCCGGGCCATGAACTGGGCACCGTTTCGCCGGCCAGGTGCTGGAGCCGGAGGGGCGCTCGCCAGGTCGCTGGAGAGAGCGCGTACGAAGGCTACCACCGGCTTGGCTCGACGAGGTCGCCCTGGGCGCCTGCTAGCGTCATGTGAGTGGGCGACGCCGTCGCCCGCGAGGTTCTCGTCTCCTGAGCGCACAAGCGATCCGGGTCAGCTGAATCTCCCAGATCGTCCGCGGCCGTCCGATGCGGCCGCACGCAAGGAGTACGAATGTCCAATGCAGTCCTTCGCCGATCTCGGCGTATCGAAGTCCGTCGCGCGCGCCTTGGCCGCCGGCGGGATCGACTCTCCCTTCGCGGTCCAGACGACCGTGATCCCCGACGTGCTGGCAGGGTCGCGACGTCCTCGTCAAGGCGCCGACCGGCTCCGGCAAGACGCTCGCCTTCGGCGTGCCGCTCGTCGAGCGGCTCGAGGCGACCGACGCACGCGCCGCGGCGCTCGTCCTCGTGCCGACGCGCGAGCTCGCCAGCCAGGTGACCGAGGCGCTGACCGAGGTCGCCCGCGCGCGGGCGCTCTCCGTGGCCGCGGTCTACGGCGGTGCCGGGATCGAGCGCCAGAGCAAGCTGGCGCGCCGCGCGCACATCCTGGTCGCCACGCCCGGCCGTCTCGAGGACCTGATCGAGCGCGGCGCCGTGCGGCTCGACCGCGTCCGCGTGCTCGTGCTCGACGAGGCCGACCGCATGCTCGACATGGGCTTCCGCCCGGTCGTCGACCGCATCGTGGCCCAGACGCCCAAGGATCGCCAGACGCTCTTCCTGTCGGCCACGCTCGAGGGCGAGGCCGGGCGCATCGCGACGGCCTACACGCGCGACGCGCGCCGGCACGAGCAGAAGCCGGCCGAGGGAGCCCGGACCGAGCACCGCTTCATCGCGGTGGCGCACGAGGAGAAGCTGGAGTCGCTGGTGCAGGAGCTGGCCGGCGAGGAGCGCGGCCGCACGCTCGTGTTCGTGCGGACCAAGCGCGGCGCCGACCGGCTCGTGAAGCGCCTCGCGAGGCACGGCGTGAGCGCGGTGGCGATCCACGGCAACCGCACACAGCCGCAGCGCGAGAAGGCCCTGAGCCGCTTCCACAACGGCGTGATCGACACCCTGGTCGCGACCGACGTGGCCGCGCGCGGCATCGACGTGGACGACGTGACCCACGTGATCAACTTCGACGCGCCCGGAGGACCGCGACGCCTACGTGCACCGCGTGGGCCGCACCGGACGGGCCGGCCGGAGCGGCGTGGGCATCACGCTCGTGACGGGCGAGCAGGCGACCACGGTGGGGAAGATCGCGTCCGAGCTTCGCCTGCACGCGCAGTTCGCGCAGAGCGGGCTGAGCGAAGCGGGCGGACGGTCGCACTCCCGGCCGAACGGTTCGCGGCCGAGCGGCTCGCGCCGCGGCGGCGGCCCGCGGCGGGGCGGCGGCCGCCGGCGCGGCTAGCCGCCGCGTCGGGCGACCGGCCCTGGGCGCGCGGCGAGGCGGCTAGCCCCGCGCACGTCCAGCACGACCTTTCCGGTCGCGCCGCGTCCCTCGAGCAGCTCCAGGGCGTCCGCCGCCCGCTCCAGCGGGAAGCGGGCGCCCACGATCGGCCGCACGGCGCCCGTGTCGACCAGCCGGTTCACCGCCGCGCCGATCTCGCGGTTCGCGTCCGGCTTGCCCATCACGTAGGCGCCCCAGCCGGCGCCCACCACCTCGGTGTTGTTCAGCAGCAGGCGGTTCACCCTCACCTCCGGGATCGAGCCGCCGGTGAAGCCCACGACCACGCAGCGGCCGCCCTCGCCCAGCGAGCGCAGGCTGTCGGTGAAGCGGTCGCCGCCGACCGGGTCGATCACCACGTCCACGCCGCCGCCGGACCACTCCTTCGCCTCGTCCTTCCAGGCGCCGTCGGAGCGCACCACCTCGTCCGCGCCCGCCTCGCGCGCCACCCGCTCCTTCTCGTCGCTCGACACCACCGCGATCGTTCGCGCGCCGAGGCCCTTGGCCACCTGCAGCGCCGCGGTGCCGACGCCGCCGGCCGCCCCGTGCACCAGCACGCTCTCGCCGGCGCGCGAAGCGGCCGCGCAGCACCAGCGCGAAGTAGGCCGTGTGGTAGTTGAGGATCAGGCCCGCGCCCTGGGCGAAGTCGAGCTCGTCGGACAGCGGAAAGGAGAGGAACTCCGGCGCCACGGCCACCTCGGCGAACCCGCCGAGCATGCAGAAGGCCGCCACCCGGTCGCCCGCGGACACGCCGGCGCCCTCGGGCGCGCTCCGCACGACCCCGCCCACCTCGCTGCCCGGCACGAACGGCAGCGGCGGCTTGACCTGGTACTCGCCCCGCGTCTGCAGCAGCTCGGGGAACGAGACCCCGGCCGCGTGCACGTCCACCACCACGCCGCGCCCCGGCGTGAGCATGTGCGACGGCTCGGGCTCCGGCAGCTCCGCCTCGGCGAGCGCCGAGCGCGGACCGCTCAGCTCGGTGATCTGCACCCCACGCACTGGAGCCGGATCCTATGCAGTCCCCTCGTCCCCCGGCGGGTCGGTGTCGCCGAGGCCGTGGGTCGCGAGCACCGTGGCCAGCTCGCCGATCAACCGCTCTGCCACCGGCATGTCGATCGCGTCGGGTTCGACGGTGTGCTGGTAGTGGGGAAAGTCGCGCTGGCCCCAGCCCCGAAGCTCGCTGTGGAGGCGGTGAAAGCGGCCTTCGACCGTCAGCACCAGCCCCGGCTCGTAGCGACGTGGCTCCTCGAAGTCCTCCCGGTCGACCGGCCGCACGACCCACCCGTGGGCCGAGCCGGCCCGCCGAAAGGGCGACTGCTTCGACATGGGCGTCCGGACGGCACCGGGGTCGCCGGCCTCATGCATGGCCGCAAGGAAGGCGGCGGTCGCGTCGGCGCAACGCTCGGCCAGCGGGCGCGTTCCCGCTGCGCTCTCCCGCGTCCCGATCCCCGTGCCCTCCAGCTCCGCCCGGGTGGGCAACCGCTCGACGGCCCCGAGATTGCGTCCACACGCCTCGCAGAACATCCCGACCCCGGGTCGATTGCCGCAGAACGGGCAGACGCGCGCTTCCACGTCCATGCGGAGGATCCTGCCACGCACCTCGACGGCCCGCAGGTGACGGCGCGTCGAGCACGCGCGGCGCCGGTCAACTCCATCCAAGACCGCCCGCGGTCACGTCGCGTAAGGTCGATGAGCGTGAGTGCGCCGGTCATCCAGCTGCGCGGAGTCGTCAAGCGCTTCGGGTCGATCACGGCCGTCGACGGCCTCGATCTCGACGTGCCCGGCGGGCATCTGCCTCGGCCTGCTCGGCCCCAACGGGGCGGGCAAGTCGACCACCATGCGGCTGCTGACCGGCCAGGCGATCGCCGACGAGGGCCAGATCCGCGTGCTCGACCACGAGCTGCCGAAGCAGGCCAAGGAGGCGCGCGCCCACATGGGGGTGGTGCCGCAGCTCGACAACCTCGACGTCGACGTGTCGGTGCAGGACAACCTCGCCGTGTTCGCGCGGCTGTACCGCGTCAAGGACGTGCGCGCCGCGGTCGACCGCGGCCTCGAGCTCGCCCGCCTGACCGGCCGGCGCGCCGACGAGGTCGACAAGCTCTCGGGCGGCATGCGGCGCCGCCTGCTGCTCGCGCGCGGCCTCGTGCACCGGCCCCGCCTGATCCTGCTCGACGAGCCCACGGTCGGCCTCGACCCGCAGATCCGCACCGAGCTCTGGTCGCTCATCGACGGTCTGCGCTCGGAGGGGGCGACCATCCTGATGTCGACGCACTACATCGAGGAGGCCCAGCGGCTGGCGGACGAGGTGGCGGTGATGGTGCACGGCAAGGTCGTGGCGCGCGGGCGCCCGTCCGAGCTGATCGCCGAGCACGCGGGCCGCGAGACCGCTGAGGTCTACGCGCCGCCGGAGCGGCTGGCCGAGGTGCGCGCCGCGGCCGAGGCGCAGGGTCTCAGGGTGCGCCCGGCGGGGCCGGCGATCGCGATCGTCGGCGCCGAGCGCGCCACCGACGGCGCCATCCCGCCCGAGGCGATCGTCCGCGCGGCGTCGCTCGAGGACGTGTTCGTGCTGCTGACGGGGGAGGAGGCCGAGTGAGGAGACTGGAGCCCGCCGCCATCACCGGGGTGATGAGCCGCGAGGTCGCGAACTTCCGGAGCTACTGGAAGTCGACCACGTTCTCGAGCGTGCTCGAGCCGGTGATCTACCTGGTCGCGTTCGGGCTCGGCCTTGGTTCGACGATCGTGGGGAGCGTGGACGGGCTCGAGTACGTGGAGTTCGTGGGCACGGGCATGGTGGCGACGGCGGTGATCTTCTCGAGCGCGCTCCCGGCGATGTTCGGCAGCTTCGTGAAGGAGCGCTTCCAGCGCACCTACGACGCCATCCTCGCCGCGCCCGTCGACGTCGAGGAGCTCGTGACCGCGGAGATCCTCTGGATCAGCCTCCGTGCCGGCTTCTACGGCTGCTTCCCGCTGATCGTGACGATGTTCTTCGGGCTCGACCCCGCGCCGGGCATGCTGCTCGTGCCGCTCTTCTGCTTCATCACCGCGTTCGGGTTCGCCGGGTTCGGCGTGGCCACCGCCGCCAGCGTCTCGAAGATCGACCAGTTCAGCTACGTGACCACGCTGTTCATCACGCCCCTCTTCCTCGTCGCGGGGACCTTCTTCCCGATCGACCAGCTTCCCGAGGGCTTCCAGGTGGCTGCGAACCTGAACCCGCTGTACCACCTGGTGGAGCTGGTGCGCCACGCCGCGTTCGGCTTCGAGGCCACCGACCTGCTCCGGGTGGGCGCGCTGCTCGTGTTCGCGGTCGCCCTGTGGCGCGTCGCCGTGCGTCTGATGGGGAAGCGGCTGATCGACTAGCACGGTTCGGCCCGCGGTCGACCCCCGGATGGCACTTCCTACCGCCGGTCCGATGACTTGTGCGGGCAGGTGCGCCACTGTTCCCGGCGCATGACCCTCCCTCCTCCAACCGGCGCCCGCACCCGCGGCGACGTCCTCATCACGGGTGCCACCGGGTTTCTCGGCATGGAGCTGATGGCCCGGCTGCTCGAGGACGGCGACCGCCGGGTGTGGGCGCTGGTGAGGGCCTCCAGCCAGGCGGAGGCGGAGGAGAGGGTGAGCGCGACCCTGGCGTCGCTCGTTCCGGACCCGGAGGCGGTGGCCGGCCGCGTGATCCCGGTGGCCGGGGACCTCACGCAGAACGGCCTCGGGATCGAGCCGCGCCTGCGTGACGAGCTGGCCGAGGCGGTGGAGGAGGTGATCCACTCGGCGGCGTCGGTCTCCTTCTCGCTGCCGCTCGACGAGGCCCGGGCCGTGAACGTCGAGGGCACCCGGCACGTGCTGGAGCTGGCGATGCTCGCTTCCACCCGCGGCGCCCGCCTGCGCCGCTTCGCCCACGTCTCCACCGCCTACGTCGCGGGCACCCACCGCGGCCCGTTCGGCGAGGACGACTTCGCGCGAGGCCAGGGCTTCAACAACACCTACGAGCGGTCGAAGTGGGAGGCCGAGCGGCTCGTGCGGCGGCACGCCGGGCTGCTCCCGGTGCAGGTCTTCAGGCCGAGCATCGTCGTGGGCGACGACCGAACCGGCTGGACATCCTCCTTCAACGTCATCTACTCGCCATTGCGCGCCTACGCGCGCGGTGCGCTGCCGGCTCTGCCGGCGCGCCGCTCGGCGCCGGTGGACGTGGTGCCCGTCAGCTACGTGGCGCGCGCGATCCTGGCGCTCGCGGAGGCCGCGCCGGGGCGCACGTTCCAGCTCGCCGCGGGGCCGGCGGCGAGCAGCGTCGGCGAGCTGATCGACCGCGGTGCGGAGCTGCTCGAACAGCCGCGCGCGCGGGCGCTCCCGCCCGTGCTCTACCGGCGCGTCGTCCACCCGCTGCTGATGCGGCGCGGCGGGCCGGCGCAGCGCCGCTGGCTCGAACGCGGCCAGATCTTCTTCCCGTACCTCGCCACCCGGGTGCGCTTCGACGTCGAGGCGACGCGGGCGGCGCTCGCGGACGCCGGGATCGGGCCGGTGCCGCCGCTCGCCTCGTACCTCCACACGCTGCTCGAGTTCGCCGAGCGCGCGGAGTGGGGCCGGCGCCCCATGCCACGTAGTACGGTCGCTGCACCAGGCGGCGGAGGGGTGGATGAGCGAGAAGTGGACGGCGGAGCGGATCCCGGACCAGAGCGGCCGGACCGCGATCGTGACCGGAGCGAACAGCGGCCTGGGCCGGGTGACGGCGCGCGAGCTCGCGCGCGCGGGAGCGCGGGTGGTGCTGGCGTGCCGCAACATGCAGAAAGGTGAGGTGGCGCTGCGGGAGTGCGCCGCGGTAGCGGGCGACGCGGAGCCCGAGCTCGAGGAGCTGGACCTCGCCAGCCTCGACTCGGTGCGCGAATTCGCCGAGCGGTTCCGGGCGGGCCACCAGGGCCTCGACCTGCTGATCAACAACGCCGGGGTGATGGCCACGCCGCGGCGCAGCACCGCCGACGGCTTCGAGCTCCAGTTCGGCACGAACCACCTCGGCCACTTCGCGCTCACCGGGCTGCTGATCGGCGAGATGGAGGGTCGCGAGGACGCGCGCGTGGTGACGCTGTCGAGCGGCGCGCACCGGATCGGCCGGATCGCGTTCGACAACCTCGGCGGCGACCGGCACTACTTCCGCTGGCGCGCCTACGGGCAGTCGAAGCTGGCCAACCTGCTGTTCGCCCTCGAGCTGGACCGCCGCCTGCGGGCGGCCGGCTCGACCGTCAAGAGCCTGGCGGCACACCCGGGCTACGCCGCGACCAACCTCCAGTTCGCGGGCCCGCCGGCAGTGGACGCCGCGGTGATGAAGCTGGGCAACGCGCTCATCGCCCAGAACGACGAGATGGGAGCGCTGCCGGCGCTCTACGCGGCGACCGAGCCCGGCCTCGAGGGCGGCACGTTCTGCGGCCCCGACGGATTCCTGGAGCAGCGCGGCCACCCGAAGCCCGTGGCGCCGAACAGCGCGGCGCGCGACCAGGATGTGGCGCGGCGGCTGTGGGAGGTGTCGGAGGAGATGACGGGCGTGCGCTTCGACCTGGCCGGCGCCGCCGCCTAAGCCGCGCTCGCCCACGGCGCCCACCGCGCCGCGCAGCCCCACGCACCCGACGCAGCCCACGCATCCGATGCAGCCGACGCATCCGATGCACCCCACGCACCCGACGCAGCCGCTGTTGCCGATCCCGCCGACGATCGCCGTGCTCGCGAAGACTCCCGCGCTGCCCACCACCGCGGCGCTCGCCACCACGCCGGCGCTCCCGATCGTGCCCGCGCTGCCGATGACGCCCGCGCTCCCGACGGTCCCGGCGCTTCCGATCACGCCGGCGCTCCCGATCGTGCCCGCGCTTCCGATCACCCCCACGCTCTCAGTGGTGGCGACGCTGCCGATTCCGTCCTCGGGGCGGGGGGAGCACTCGGTCACTCGGCGAAGAACTTCGCCGCCATCTGGTCCACGGTCCCCTTGGTCCGGATCGTGATCGTCCCGAGCACCTGCCAGATGGCCTTGAGGTCGAGGTCGGACTCGCTCATGCCGCCGCTCGGCAGCCAGTAGAGCTCCCGGTCGGCGAACGAGAGGGCGTCGTCCTCGCTCGCCAGCCCGAGGACCGACTTCCGCGCCCCCGCCGCCGGCTTCCCGGTGAGCATCATCACCTGGAGCTTTCCCTTCGTGCCCTCGACCTGCGCCCGCGCGAACGGCGCCTGGGCGGCGATCGCACGGATCTCGTCCGCCGTGCGCACGAACACGGACACGTCGTAGCCGAGCATCGACTCGAGCGCCTCCTCGATGCGGGCGCGCAGGTCGTCGGCGGAGGCGCCGTCGCCGTCGAACGCGACGTTGCCGCTGGTGCGGAAGGTCGCGACATCGGTCAGACCGACCCCCTCGAAGCATCCCCGCAGCTCGGCGCTCTCGACTCGGTGCGCCTTGCCGACGTTGACCCCCCGCAGAAACGCGGCGTACTCGGACATGCCGCCGGAAAGCCTAGTGCTAGCGCGCGGAGACCTGCCGGTAGCGCCGGATCGCCAGCGGTGCGAAGACGGCGATGATCGCGAAGCACCACAGGAACGACATCCAGATGTCGGTGTGCGCCGGCGTGTCGAGCCACAGCGAGCGCAGCGCGTCGGTGATCGTCGTGAACGGGTTGGCCTCCGCGACCTGCTGCAGGCCGTCGGGCATCGACTCGGCCGGCACGAACATCGACGACGCGAACGTGAGCGGGAAGATGAGCGTGAAGCCGAGCGAGTTCGCGGTCTCCGGCGTGGACGAGAACAGCCCGATCAGGGCGAAGACCCACGAGAACGCGTAGCCGAGCAGCAGCAGCAGCACGATGCCGAGCGCGATCTCCCCGACGGTCGCGTCCTGGAAGTTGAACCCGGCGATGAAGCCCACCGTGAACAGCACGACGAGCGACAGGCAGTTGAGCAGGATGTCGGAGAACGTCCGCCCGGAGAGAACCGCGCCGCGCGACATCGGCAGCGACCGGAACCGGTCGATGAGCCCCTTCTGCACGTCCTCCGACAGCCCGAGCGCGGTCACGAAGCCGCCGAAGGCGATCGACTGGGCGATGATGCCGGGCATCAGGAAGTCGACGTAGTCGAAGCCCGGCGTCTCGATCGCGCCGCCGAACACGTAGACGAACAGCAGGACGAACATGACCGGCTGGACCGTGTAGGCGACCAGCAGGTCCGGCTGGCGCGGGATCCGCTTCAGGTTGCGGCGCGCGAGCACCAGCGTGTCGGAGACGGTCATCGCGAGCGCGCTCATGCGTAGACCTCCTCGCGCGGCTCCTCGCTGGGTTCCTCCTCGGCGGCGCGGCCGGTGAGCGCGATGAAGACGTCGTCGAGCGTCGGGCGGCGCATCGCGATGTCCTCGACGCACACGTCGACGTCGTCGAGCCGGCGCACCGCCTCGGCGATGATGCCCGAGCGCCGGCGCACGGCGGCGCGCACGGTGTGGTCCTCGAGGGTGGGCCGGTCCTCGGAGATCTCGGCCAGCGCCGCCATCGCGCGCTCGGCGTCCGCGTCGTCCTCGAGGCTGGACCTCGAGCCGCTCGCCGCCGACGCGGTCCTTCAGCTCGTCGGAGGTCCCGGCCGCGATCACGGTGCCGTGGTCGACCACCACGATCTGGTCGGCCAGCCGGTCGGCCTCGTCGAGGTACTGCGTGGTGAGCAGCACGGTGGTGCCGGCCGCCGCGCGGCTCTCGATCGTCTCCCACAGGCCCGAGGCGGCTGCGCGGGTCGAGTCCGGTCGTCGGCTCGTCGAGGAACAGCACCGGCGGCCGGTAGACGAGCGCCGCCGCCAGGTCGAGGCGCCGGCGCATGCCGCCGGAGTAGGTCTTCGCGGGCCGCTTGGCGGCGTCGGTGAGCTCGAAGTGCTCGAGGAGCTCGTCGGCGCGTGCGCGCGCCTCGGCCTTGCCCATGTGGTAGAGCCGGCCGACCATGTCGAGGTTCTCGAAGCCCGTCAGGTTCTCGTCCACGGCCGCGTACTGGCCGGCGAGGCCGATCTTCGCGCGCAGCTTCGCGGCGTCGCGCACGGCGTCGAGGCCGGCCACGCGGGCGGTCCCTCCGTCGGGCTCCAGCAGTGTGGCGAGGATCCGCACCGCGGTGGTCTTTCCTGCGCCGTTGGGCCCGAGGAGGCCGAGCACGCTGCCCGTGGGCGCCGAGAAGTCGACGCTGCACAGGGCGCGCACCGAGCCGTAGGACTTCTCGAGCCCCTCGACGACGATCGCGTCTTCACTCATTGCCGCGGACGCTAGCGAGGGGTGCGGCGAGCGAAGGTACGGTTTGCCACACCTCTTCCGGCGAGTAGCGCGCCGTGGCCGTAGATCAGCGCCAGCACGCGCAGCGTCTGGGCCGGGTAGCGGATCCGCAGCCGCCGCAGGTCGCCCGGCGGGCGGCGCTCGAGCGAGAGCGTGGCGTCGAAGACGCGCTCGCCCGCGCGCAGGTTCTCCACGTGCACGGTGAGGTGCCGGCCCGGCGCGCTGGCGTGGCAGACGTACTCGTGCTCCATGTCGAGGAAGGGGGAGACCCGGAGGACCTTCTCCGCCCGGCCGGCGCGCCCCTCGAACTCGTAGGTGTGGCGCTCGCCCCACGGGGTGTTGGTCACCTCGGCCGCGAGCGAGGCCACCTCGTCGCCGTCCATGTCGAAGTGGAAGCGCACGGGGTTGAAGCCCACACCGAGCGAGCGCGGCATCTCGAGCGTGCGGCGCGGGCCGTCGCCGCTGAGCGTCATGTAGAGGCGGTATCGGAAGGAGTTCGCGATCGACCCGTAGCGCCGGTGGCGCACCCAGCCCTCGTACAGGTCCACGCTCACAGCGACTCCCCGAAGCGCTCGCAGACCCGCAGCCCGCTCTGCACGCCGTCCTCGTGGAAGCCGAAGCCCCAGTAGGCGCCGCAGTAGTGCGTGCGGCGCACCCCGCTCACCTCGTCCCACCGCCCCTGCGCGGCCAGCGCGGCGCGGGTGAACACGGGGTGGGCGAACTCCCGCGAGCCGATCACCCGCTCCGGGTCGATCGCCTCCGTGCGGTTGAGCGTCACGCAGAACTCCGGCTCCGCGTCGAGCGATTGGAGCCGGTTCATGTCGTAGGTCACCGTGGTCCGGTCGGCGGGCTCGTCCTGCAGGTGGAAGTTCCAGCTCGCCCGGGCGCGGCGGCGGCGCGGGAGCAGGGAGGCGTCCGTGTGGAGGACCACGTCGTTCGGCTGGTACGGGATCGCGCCGAGCACCTCGGCCTCGGCCGGGCTCGGGTCGGCGAGCATGGCGAGCGCCTGGTCGGAGTGGGCGGCCACGATCACCTCGTCGAACGCCTCGGGCCCGCCGCGCTCCGGCGTGACCTCCACGCGGTCGGCGTGGCGCTCGATGCTCGCGACCGGGGTGGACAGCCGCAGCCGGTCCCGCATCGGCGCGGTCAGGCGCTCCACGTAGCGGGACGAGCCGCCCGCCACCGCGCGCCAGTTCGGCCGTCCCGTGAGGCCGAACATGCCGTGGTTGTCGAAGAACTCCGCGAGGAGGCTGGCGGGGAAGCTGCGCAGGTCGCGCGGGTCGGTCGACCAGACCGCCGACGCCTGCGGCACGATCAGCCGCTCGACGAACTCCCGCGAGTAGCCGCCCTCGTCGAGGAAGTCGAGCAGCGTGGGGCCGGAGCCGTTGAGCCCGATCAGCGCCGGCGCCTCGCGGTTGAAGCGCACGAGGTCGCGGATCATGCGGTGGAAGGAGGGGCGCAGCAGGCTCGAGCGGCGCGCGAAGAGGCCGTTCGCGGAGGCGCCGTTGTACTCGAACTCGCCGCGGCCGTCGCTCACCGAGAAGCTCATCGTGGAGGGCTGCGTGGCCACCCCGAGGCGCTCGAGCAGGCGCTCGAAGCCGGGGTAGTTGCGGTCGTTGAAGACGATGAAGCCGGTGTCGACCTGGTGCAGCTCCCGATCGGTCTCGACGTCGACCGTCCAGGTGTGGCCGCCCGGGCGCTCGGCCGCCTCGAACACGGTGATCTCGTGCCTCGGGTGCAGGACGTGCGCGCAGGTAAGGCCGGCGATGCCGGCCCCGATGATGGCGATCCTCATCCGCTGCTTATACGAACGGGTGCGCCGGTCGGATGTCCCGGCCGGCGCACCCGGCGCGGATCTACTGCGCGGCTACGCCGAAGCTTTGGCGTCCATGTGGCCGGGCTGCTGTTCGAGCGCCTTGTTCTCCTCCCACCAGGCGTTGATCGCCGCGATGGCCGGAGCCATGATGAGGTTCTTCTGGAAGTTCTCGGTGTCGTTGACGTTCGGGACCGGTCCGTCGGGCACCGGCACCTCGAGGAACTCGCAGAGCGGCTCCCAGCCGTCCGTCGGCCACCACACGAGCAGCCGCTCGGAGGGGACCGTGTCGATGACGTCCTGGTTCCAGCGCTCCATGCTCGGCGGCCATCTCGTCGGCGTCGCCCTTGCTGGCGACCATGATGTCCGCCTCTGTTCCACATGTCGTTGAGGACGTCGAGCCACCCGGCGTAGAGCGGGTCGACGTGGTACTGCGCCATGGCGAGGTGGTGCATGAGGTTGTCGCCGAACCAGATCGCGGCGATCGTGTCGTTCATGCTCTTGACCCAGCTCTCGCCCGAGCGGACGCTCAGCAGCACCTTGGCGTCCGGGTAGACGTCCATCAGCTCGCGCCAGTGGTACCCGCCGGGCCAGTCGACGATCGACTCCTTGCCGTCGAAGAGCTCGTCCCAGTCGCCATCGCCCTCCAGCGCCTTGCGCCACTGCGGGACGCTCGTCGAGAGGTCGGACATCATGTCCCGCATGTGGTAGCAGGGGAAGCCGAGCATCTCGAGCGCGATCAATTGGGTCGTGGTTGCGGTCCGGGGCAAACCGGCGCCTATGACTTTCATGGGTCTCCTTGGGCTGATGCCAGAGCGTGAACCGGCGGCACTCTAGCCGTCGACGGGCCGCCTCGCGCGGCGACGGAGGGTCGGGCTAACCGAACCCACATAGGGGAGCACACCGCATCGCGGCGGCGGCCGTGCCGTGTGACGCTGCCCACACACTGGAAATTGGCGCTTACGTAACGTAAGCTTCACGTAAAAGTTCGATAAGCCCCGAACTATGCAAGTCGCCGCCGCCACCGTCTCGAACCCCCTCAACCGGCCCGCCGTCTGGGCTCTGGGGACCCTCGCCGCGGCGGCGGCGCTGCTCGTGGCGGTCGGCGTCGTGCCGCTGCCGGACGTCGACGGGCCGCTCGAGGACGCCTCCCGCACGCTCGGCGCCTGGGCGTACCCGGCCGTCGCCGGCTTCGCGTTCCTCGAGACCGGCGCCTTCATCGGCCTCGCGGTGCCCGGCGAGACGGCGGTCGTGGTCGGCGGCGTCGTGGCGGAGCGCGGCGGCGTCGAGCTGCTCCCGCTTGATCGGCTTCGTATGGCTGGCCGCGGCCGCCGGCGACCTCGTCAGCTTCCTCCTCGGCCGCCGCCTCGGGCGCCCGTTCCTCGAGCGCCACGGCCCGCGGTTCCACCTCGGCCCGGATCGCCTCGCGCGCGTGGACAGGTTCTACGGGCGCCACGGCGGCAAGGCCGTCCTGCTCGGCCGCTTCACCGGCCTGGTCCGCGCCGTTTCGCCCTTCGTGGCCGGCGCGTCGGGGCTCGCGTTCCGGCGTTTCGTCGTGTGGAGCGCCGCCGGCGCGCTGCTGTGGGCCACGACCTTCACGCTGGTCGGCTACGGCTTCTCCGAGTCGTTCGCGGAGTCGGGCGAGACCGCCGCGCGCATCGGCGCCGGCGCGGCGCTGGCGGCCGCGCTCGTGTTCGTGGCGGTGGCGCGGCTGCGCTCAGGCGGGCGCGGCGGGCGGCGAGGCGTGGCGCACGAGACGGAGCACGGCGAAGGCGCAGAGCGCCCCGAGCCCCGCCCCGAGCGGCGGCGCCGACGAGCACGTCGAGCGGGAAGTGCACCCGCAGGTAGACGCGCGAGAGGGCCACGGCCGCAGCGATGCCCAGCGCCCAGGGGCGCATGCTTCGGGCACAGGATCGCCACCGCGGTGGCGGCGGCGAAGGCGGTGGCGCTGTGGCCCGACGGGAAGGACGGGTTGCCCGGGATCGCCACCAGCGACCCGAGGTCGGGATCGGCCACGGGCGGGCGGTCGCGGTCGAAGGCCAGCTTGAGCCAGTGCACGACGAGCGACGCGACGCCCGTGGCGACGGCGGCGGCCGCGAACGCCACCGGAAGGCGGCGGCGCCAGACGTCGGACCACAGGCCCAGGCCGACCAGCAGCGGACCCTTGACCCACCAGGCCGACAGCACGACGAACACCGCGGTCAGCAGCGGATGCTCGAAGGCCTGAGTGGCCTCGACGAGATCGTGGTCGAGATTGACGAGAGGGGCCATCCCCGGAGCCAGAAGGACGCTAGCAAGGTCGGGTGCGCTGGTCCTGGCGGTCAACCGTAATGCCAGCGGCTTGGAGGATCCTGAGAAGACCGGGCGGCGAGCTGGTCGCGGTGCTCGAGGAGCTGGGCGAGCGGGCCATCCGTCGGGGTCACGGGCAGCGAGCAGGAGCTGTGGGACCTGCTGCGCTCGGCCGAGGCGCGCGGACCAGCGCGTCGTGCTGGTCGGCGGCGACGGCACCGTCCACGCCGCCGCGAACGCGCCGCTGCGGCGAGCTGCCCGAGCTGGCGCTGGTGCCGACGGGTCGCGCGAACAACGTCGCGCGCGCGCTCGGCATCCCGCGAGCCGCGGCGCGGCGCCCTGGCCGTGGCCGCCGGGCGCGCCGGCCCGGCCGATCGACGCGCTGCGGGTGGCCACCCCGGACCGCTTCATCTACGCCGTGGAGGCGGTGAGCGCCGGCTTCCAGGCGGAGGCGCGCGCGGGCTACGACGCGGAGAACTCGGCCGACCTGATGCAGGGCCTGCGGGCGCTGGTGCGGGCGGTGCGGCGCTACCGGCCGTACGCGCGCGAGCGTCGAGCTCGGCGATCCCGCCGGCCGACCGTCGCTTCGGCGAGCGACGGCTCGGCCGCTCGAGCCTGCGCTCGGCGGACGCCGCTCAGCTCTTCCTCTCGAACCTTCCCTACTTCGGCTTCGGCTTCGAGGTCGACCCGGGCGCCGATCCGTCGGACGGCCGCCTCGAGGCGATCCTCATCGAGGCCCGCGGCCGCGGCCGGCTGCTGCGGCTGCTCGCCGCCGCCCGGCGCGGCCGGCACATCGGCCGGCGCGGCGTGTCGCGCGTGTCCGCGACCCGCGCCCGCCTGACCGAACCACTTCCGTTGGTTGCCGACGCCGTCCCCCTCGGCGTCACGACGGCGACCGTGAGCGTGGAGACCGCCCGCCTGCGCGTGGCCTCCCACCAGCCGGGAGCGACGGCGTGAACGCCGTACCGCTCACCCGGAGACCCTCCCGCTCGCGCCTCGCCGTCCGGCGGGTCAGTCCAGCCGCGCGCGGCGGCGCGCTTGCGTCGTCTGGCGCGCGGCTGGGCGGTCCCGCCCTCCTCTTCGCGTTCTCCCTGGCGGCCGTCGGGGCCGGCGCCGGGCGGGCGCTCACCACGACCTACCTGCCGGTCCTGCTCGAGCGGATCAACGACGCCCCGTCGCTGATCGGCGCGGTCATGACCGTCAACGCGCTGGCCGGCTTCGCCGTGCCGATCGCCGTCGGCGTGTGGTCCGACCGCCGCGGCCGCCGGCTGCCGTTCATCGCGGGCGGAGCGGTGCTGACCGCGGGCGGCCTGGTCGCGGTGGGGCTCGGGAACGGGACCTCCTACCTGGCGCTGGGCCTCTCGGCCGCGCTGGTGTACGCGGGCCTGAACGCGCTCACCACGGGCCACCGCGCGATCGTCGCGGAGGACGTGGACGACGCCGGCCGCCCGGCCGCGACGAGCGCGCAGGAGATCGCCGGCCTGGTCGGCGCGGTGGTGGCGGTGGCGATCGGCGGCGCGCTGATCGAGCCGGCGCCGGCCGCGGCGTTCGCACTCGCGACGGTGGTGCTGGCGATCACCGTGGTGCCGACGATGATCGTGAGCCGCCGGCTGGGGCTCGGCGAGCGGGAGCCGGCGCGCCAGAGCGGCGACGCCGAGCGGGCGGACGCGAGCCGCGCCCACGCCGGGCGAGCCGCGAACCGCTTCGGCCGCGTCCTCGGCGATGCGCTTCGCCATCCGGGCGCCCGCGAGGTCCTCGTCGCCCAGGTGCTGTGGGTCTTCGCCTACGCCGCGCTCCCGGCCTTCTTCGTGCTCTACGCGGAGAAGAGCCTCGGGCTCGGGGTGGGCATCGCGGGTGCGCTTCCGCTCGGCTTCGGCCTGCTCACCGCGGTCGGCATGGTCGTGGCGGGCCGCGCCAAGCCGGAGCGCGTGCGGCCTCTGCTGCTGGCAGGCGCAGCGCTGCTCGGCGGGGGGCTCCTGGCGGCGGCCCCCGCCGGCAGCCTCGCTGCCGCCGCCCCGGGATTCGCCACGGCGGCCGTGGGCGCGGGCCTCGTCACGGCGCTCGGCTTCCCGTACTTCGCCCGCTTCGTGCCCGACGGCGAGGCCGGCCGCTACAGCGGGCTCTTCTTCGCGGGCCGCGCGGTGGCCGCCGCGGCCGCCCTGCCGCTGGCCGGCCTGGCGGTCGAGCTGACCGGCAGCTACACGGCCGTGCTCTGGCTGGGAGCGGCCGCCCTGGCCGCCCTGGCCCCGCTGGCGGCGGCGGAGCGCGCCGGCGTGGCGGCATCGCGTCCGTCCGCGAAGGCGGCGCTCGCGGCGCTCCGCGCCCGCCGGCGCTTCGGCGCCCGGCCCGCCTCCGTCGCCGCCGTCATCCCCGTCTTCGCCTCCGAGCGCGCCGTCGAGGTCGCCCGGGGCGCCCTGAGGCACGTCGACGAGCTCGTGCTCGTCGACGACGGCGCTCCGCCCGCCGATCGCCGAGTCGCTCGACGCCCTTCGCGGCGACGACCGGGTCCGCATCCTCCGCCTCGGCGAGAACGGCGGCAAGGGCAGCGCCGTCGCCGCCGGCGCCGAGCTCCTGCTCGCCGAGTCTCGTCCCCCGGAGGCCATCGTCGTGCTCGACTCCGACGGCCAGCACGATCCCGAGCGCATCCCCGCCTTCGTCGAAGCGGCCCGCGAGGCCGACGTCGTGATCGGCCACCGCCGCGACCGCAGCTCCATGCCGCGGCTCCGCCGCTTCGGCAACCGCGTCGCCAGCCTCACCCTCCTCGCCTCGGCCCGCGCCTGGATCCCCGACACCCAGAACGGCATGCGCCTCTTCCGCTCCGCCGTCCTCCGCGACCACCCGCTGCCCCCGGGCGGCTACGACGCCGAGAGCCGCCACCTGCGCGCGCTGCTCGGCGCCCGCCGCGCCGTGGCCTCGGTCGAGATCCCCACGATCTACGACGGCGAGCCGAGCCACTACCGGACCGGTTACAGACACCATCCGCGTCGGGCGCGCCCTCGCCGGCCGCCCGGCCGCCAACCCCGCGGCCGCCGCGACGAGCCCCCGCGGCACCGCCGCCGACGCCCTCGCCGTCCTCCGCGCCTGGATGCCCCGCCTCGGCGCGGTGGTCCTCGCCGCCATCGCCCTCGGCCTCGCGATGCCGCTCTTCCAGCCGCTCGACAACACCGTCTTCCTCGCCGTGAACGGCCTCGGCGACGGGCCCGAGTGGCTCTACCAGGCGCTCGACCCGCACGCGCGCAACTACGTCCTGCTCACGGCCACGACGGTCGTGGTCGGCCGCGTTCGTGCTCCGGCGCCCGCGCTACGTGCTGGGCGCCGCCCTCGGCGTGGTGCTGGCCGCCTACGTCGCCGGCGCCGCGATCGAGCTCGTCAAGCTCTTCGTCGAGCGCGCCCGCCCCGAGGAGGTCCTCGGCGGGCAGGTGCTGCTTGGCCGAGGGACGCAGCTGGGCCCACCTGGCCTCGTTCCCGTCCGGGCACCTGATCGTCACGACGGCCATGGCCTCGGCCGCCGCCGTCGCGCTGCCCGTCCTCCGCAAGCCGCTCATCGCCTACGTCGTGCTGATCGGCCTCACGCGCGTCCTGTTCGGCGCCCACTTCCCGCTCGACGTGCTGGCCGGCGCCGTGCTCGGCTACGAGATCGGGCTGTTCTCGGCCCGCCTCATGGCGAGCGCCCGCCTGCTGCCGGTCGCGGTCCCCGAGATCGACCCCGAGCCGCTCAGGCTCCGCCCTGCCGCCGCGCGAAGTCATCGACCCCGATGAGGTCGAGCTCGAGCGCGGTGGCGAACGAGTCCGCCTGCTCCTCCAGCCGCTCCTTGCTCATCCGGTCCGCCGCGAGGCGCATGCGGTACTCGGCCATGTCGAGCTCGCGGTCGTAGCGCTCGGCCTCCGCGTCCGGCACGGTCGCCTCGCGGCTCGCGCCGCACGCCCCGCAGCGAAGCAGCATCCACCAGGTGCCCCCGTCGTTGGGGCTCCACTCGACGGGGTGGACGAAGTCGGCCCCGCACTCGGAGCAATCCGACAGCGTCGCCCGGCGGCGATTGAAGATGCGCTTGAACAAGTGAACAAATCGGCCCGCACCCGGCGTGCCGGGTGCTTGCGGCCGAACGGGGCCAGCGAGTCCACGTCCAGCTTCGCCTATCTGGCCGCTTGGCGCAAGGCCGGCTCGACCGGATGGTTCGAGCGGAACAGGTCGCCCGCGTCGTAGCGGGCCTTGACGTCGCGCAGGCGCGCGTAGGTCGCCGTCGTCGAACGCCCTCGGCGGCTCCGCCGCCCTTCGTCTCGCAGAAATTGAGGTACACGCCGGCGCTCCAGGGCGCCATCCTCTCCGTGACCCGCTCGATGTGGGCGCCGATCGCCTGGCCCATCTCCGGTCCCATCACGATGCCGACGCCGAAGAGCGAGAACTCGTCCGTCAGAGCGCTCAAGCGCGCCCGCGCCGCCGGGCGGCTCGGCCAGCGCGCCGCCGAGCTGCCGCAGCTCGAAGCATCAGCAGCGGGCTGCCCGAGCCCGGGCCGCCCAGCTCGACGAACGCGTCCGCCGCCTCGGGCGTGAGCTCGCGCACCTGGAAGCCGTCGCCCAGCACGGGCACCGGCTGCTCGGGGTCGCCGTGCAGGCGGACCAGGCCGGCCGCGGGGATCGTCGCCCACGTGTCCATGACGAGCGGGGCGGCGACGTCGCGCAGCGGTTGCAGCAGCTCGGCGCCTTCGGCCTCCGATCCGAGGAAGGCGCCGTCGATCGCGATCACGGGCCGGTCGCGCAGCGGCTCCGGCACCTCCGGGAAGGGCGGCAGGTGCAGGAAGCGCAGCGACGTCGTGATCTCGCGCGGGGCGCCCCGGGACCACTCGCGGAAGGCGTGCACCACCTCGCTCCCCGCGTCGGCGTCCCAGACGAGCCAGCCGGCGTAGACCTCGGTCAACGGCAGGAGCTCGAACTCGAGCGCGGTGACGGCGCCGAACGCGCCGCCGCCCCCGCGGAGCGCCCAGAACAGGTCCGGCTCCTCGTCGGGACTCACTCGCCGCAGCTCGCCGTCGGCCGTCACGATCTCCGCCGCGACCACCCTGTTGCACGCGAGGCCGTGGCGTCGCGCAAGCCAGCCGAGGCCGCCGCCCAGCGTGTAGCCGACCACGCCGACGTCGGGCGAGGAGCCGTGCAGCGCCACGAGGCCGTGCTCGGCGGCCGCCACGGCCACGTCGCCCCACAGCACGCCCGCCTCGACGCGGGCGCGCCGGGTGCCGGGGTCGACCTCGAGCCCGGTCATGCGCATCGTCTTGAGGAGCAGGGTGCCGTCGAGGTCGCCCATCGGGGCTGCGGCGTGGCCTGTGCCCTGCACCGCCACGCGCAGGCCGCGCTCGGCGGCGAGGCGGACGGCGGCGGCCACGTCGCCTGCGTCCTCCGCATAGGCGATGGCCGCCGGACGCTGGTCGACGGCCAGGTTCCAGGCCTGGCGGGCGGACGTCGAAGCCGTCGTCTTCTGGAGTCAGGAAGTTCCCGTTCAAGGAGGTCATGGATCGATCATCGCTCATGGGTTCACCTCTGTGAAACAGCGGGTCGGGGCGTTTGCGACAGGCTCGGCATGTGAGAACATGCCATCGGTCATCCGTCCAGACCGGCAGGATGGGCCTAATTCCCACCGAGGCCACCGCCGACGCCGGACCGGAGGACCTGACCCAGGCCCCCGTCCTGGGGAATCTCCGCCCCACCCCATGGCCACCACGACACGTCAAGCTCCCCGCTTGCAGCAGACGCCCGTCGTCGGCTCGAGCAAGGCGCTCCGCCTGAGCATCGCCGGCGGCCCGCGCGCCCCTGAGCGCGCCCGCGCCTGGCTTCAGAGCGCCGCCGACTGGCTGCCCGAGGAGGTCGAGCGCAACCTGCTGCTCCTCACCTGCGAGCTGGTCAACAACAGCGTCCTGCACGGCCAGGCGAGCGAGGACGACATGATCGAGATCGAGCTCCGCAGAACCGACACCGGCGTTCTCGCCGAGGTGAGCGACCGGGGTCCCGGCTTCGCCCCGAAGGAGCGCGACAAGGATCTCGACGAGCCGGGCGGCTGGGGACTCGTGCTCGTGCAGTCGATCGCCAAGCGCTGGGGCGTCGAGCGCGACGGCGGCACCCGCGTCTGGTTCGAGCTCGCCCGGGCCTAGGCGGCGGCGAGGCGGCGGCCCGCCTTCGCGAAGCGCACGCGCGTGAGCGGGCCGTCAGGCACGACCTCGAAGTGGTCGACCACCGCGGCGATGATCGGTATGCCGCGCCCGTGCGGGGCGTCCGGCCCGGGTGGAAGCGGCGCAGCCTCGAACTCGCCGCAGTCGCAGACCTCGACGCACAGGCCGTCGTTCCACGGCAGCAACCGCAGCAGGATGCCCTGCTCGCCGTCGGAGCAGGGCGCGCCGTGCAGGATGGCGTTCGAGACCGCCTCGCTCGTGGCGAGCATGAGGCTCCAGGCGCCATCGTCGTCGAGCCCTCGCTCGACGGCTGCGTCGCGCACGAGGGCACGCGCCCTCGTCGCGCTCTCCGGCGCTGCCGGTAGCCATGACTCCCGCATCATGACGACTGGCTTATACCCCAAAATGGGGGGTCTGACACATAGGTGAAGGACCCGCCGACCATTGTTGCGAGCACCCGGACCTCGGTCAGCTCCTCGGGCGCGGCAGGCCGCCCGGGTCGCGATCGAGGATCACGAGGTCGGCGAGCATGCCGGGGGCGAGCGTTCCGCGCCGCCGCTCGTCGCGTGCGAGCCAGGCGGGCTCGATGCAGGTGGCGCGGAGCGCCTGCTCGACCGTGACCGCCTGCTCCGGGCGCCACGGCGGCCGCTCGTCGAGCGTCCGCAGCACGCCGGCCACGATCCCGCTTGAGCGGGTCCAGCTCCTCGACCGGGGCGTCGGACCCGTTCGCCAGGCGCGCGCCGTGCTCGAGCAGCGCGCCGTACGCGTAGGCGCCCTGGTGGCCCTCCCAGAAGCGGTCGGCCAGGTCGCGGTCCGACGGCGCGTGGCTGAACTGGACCGACGCCGCCACGCCCACCGCCGCGAACCGCGGCAGCTCGGCCGCGTCGAGCAGCTGGGCGTGCTCGATGCGCTGGCGCAGGCCGAGCGGGCGCCAGGCGTCCGGCGCTCGCCTCGAAGGCGTCGAGCGCGGCGCGGTTGGCGCCGTCGCCGATCGCATGCACGGCCACCGGCCAGCCCGCCGCGGCGGCCTCGCGACCACCTCCTCGAGCCGCTCGCGCGAGGTGAGCTCGACCCCCGAGCCGTCCAGCAGCCGGGCCGTGGCGGAGCCGAGCGTGCCGTCCATGAACAGCTTCAGGTAGCCGAGCCGCAGCATGTCGTCGCCGAAGCCCGAGCGCAGCCCCACCGCGCGCAGCTGCGGCAGCCGGTCGGCGGGCTGCGACTGCCACACGCGCAGCGTCAGCTCGTCCCGCGCGTGCAGGTGCTGGAAGACCTCGAACGAGCCCATCCAGCCGTCCTTGTCGTGGATCGCGGTCACGCCGCGGGAGGCGGCCACGCGCAGGCCCTCGCGGCTGGCCTCGATCATCTCGCCGAGCGAGGGGAGGCTGTGCAGGTCGCGGAACCTCCAGGCGGCGTTCTCGCGCAGCACCCCGGTCGGCTCGCCGCGCTCGTCGCGCTCGACCACGCCGCCGGGCGCGTCGAGGTCGCCGCCGGCGCGCGCCAGCGCGGCCGAGTTGAGCCACAGCGAGTGGTAGTCCCTGCGACATCAGCGCCACCGGCACGTCGGGCGCGACCGCGTCCAGCGCGGCGCGGTGCGGCGGCTCGACCCAGGTGGCGTCGCGCCAGCCGAGCCCGCGCAGCCAGCCGCCGGGCGGCACGGAGGGGAGCGCGTCGGCCACGCGGGCCACCGCCTCGGCGCGCGACTCGACGCCCTCGAGCCGCACCTGCCGCAGCCCGAGCGACCAGGTCGGGAAGTGGACGTGCGCGTCGTTGAAGCCGGGCACGACGCAGCGGCCGCCCAGGTCGACCCGCCGCGCGCCCGGCGGCGGGTCCGCCGTGATCCGCCCGTCCCGGACGGCGAGCCGCGGCACCAGCGGCGCCGCGGCGTCGAGCGTCCGGATCGGACCGCCTTCGAAGACGAGGCCTACTGCTGGATCAGGCAGACGTAGCTCGTCTCGGCTGCGGGGCGCGGCCGGGAGCCTCAGCGCGGCCGCCGCGCCGAGCCACGTGCCGCGGCTGTCCGACTCCGGAGCGGTCCCGTCGTAGCGGTACACGTCCAGGCCCCGCGCGATGTCGTTCCCGTACAGGAAGAAGGAGCCGTTGCGCTCGATCCTGGGCGTCTTGGCCGACCACGAGTCGGCATTCTCCGTCTTGTAGAAGCCGACCTGCCTCAGGCCCTCGCCACCGTGGAGCCCGGAGAGGTCCACGACCCGCACGCCGCCGTTGTAGTAGGCGACCGTCATGAGCTGCCGGCGCTCGTGGATGTCGAACACGTGCGCGGTGCAGGTGCCCTCGGGGTTGTTCGTCGGGCCGACGTCGTCGATGTTCCAGTAGCCGACCTTCTTCGGCGCCCGCTCTAGCGCTCCCGTGACCTCGTAGATGTGGAAGCCGCCGCTCGGGCAGACCGGCCCGCCGGCGGCGCCCGCGAACTCGTCCTCCACGAGCACGAAGTCGCGCCCGCCGGCCGAGTACGGGTCTGCCTGGTGCCACACGTTGATGGCCGGGTCGAGCCAGCTCGAGACGATGCTCGGGGCGGCCGGGTCGGTGGTGTCGATCACCACGCCCTGAGAGAGGGCGGCCGAGTAGGCCCGGTCGCCGTCGTCGGAGAAGGTGATGTCGTGCGACTCGGTGCCGAGCCCCGGCCGCGTCGGCAGCGCGAGCTCGCCGACCTTCGCCGGCGCGGCGAAGTTCCCGATGTCGAAGATCTCGATTGCCGGCTGGAACGAGGTGATCAGGTCGGAGTTCGAGTTGTAGAGGTACCGCCCGCTCGGGTGGATCGTGTGGTTGTGGGAGCCCTGCTCGACCTCCACGAAGGAGACCGTCGAGGGCGCGAGCGGGTTGGTCAGCTCGACGATGAACGTGCCGTTCTTGCCGGTGCCGTCCGCCTTGCGGACGTCGAAGCCGAGCGCCTCGGCCTCGCGGTAGCAGGCGGAGGTGCCGTCGCCAAACGTGTCCGACGTATAGCCGGCGAAGACGCGGCCGGGCTTGTCGGCCTGCCGGAACACCTGCACGTCTCCCTGGGTGACGCCGCAGTCGTACACCGCGACGGTCTCGGAGCGCCGCGGGTTCGTGATGTCCACGATCTGGAGCCCGTTGCGATACGACCCGGCCAGCGCGTACTCGCGGCCCGCGATCCTCGCGAACTCGATGTCCGTGCCGAAGTTCGGCACATCCCCGTTGCGAGCCTCGTACGGAAGGTTCTTCACGAGGCTCATGTTCCGGCTGTGCTGGTCTTGGGCGGTCGCGCTCGCCGGTATCGAGCGCGACCAGGATCGCGACGATCAGAACGCCGACTGCATGCATGCTTCCACTACCCCCTGCCGAAATGGACAGGGAGTCTTTACCCGAGACGGCTAGCGCGTAACGGCCCTTGGGTTCTCGAGCGGTCGCACCGTGGCCTCGATCTCCGGCCGGCGGTGCTCGAGGAACGGCGGGATCGAGAGCTTCTCGCCGAGCGTCTCGAGCGGCTCGTCGACCGTGAAGCCGGGCGAGCGGGTGGCGATCTCGAAGAGCACGCCGCTCGGCTCGCGGAAGTAGACCGAGCGGAAGTAGTGGCGGTCGATCACCGGGGTGGGGCGCCCGCCGCCCTGCTGGACGCGGCCGCGCCAGGCCTCGTGGTCCTCGTCCTCCGACGCCCACGCGACGTGGTGCACCGTCCCCGCGCCCTGGATGCCGCGATCGGCGGGCGGGGAGTCGTACAGGTAGAGGCCGCCGCGGCGGGGACCGCGGGCCTCCCAGGTGCCGTCCCGCTCGCGAAGCCGAGCGCCTCGAGCAGCCCGCGGCTGCGCTCGGGGTCCGAGGCGTATGCGCGCACGGCGTGGAAGCCCTGGAGGGCGTGCTCGGCGGGGACCTCGGGATGCTCCGCGGTGAGCGGCTCGTCCGGGACGTCCGTCACGAGGAGCTCGTGCTCGAGGCCCTCGGGATCGGCGAAGCGGAGGCTGGCGCCGTCGCGGCTCGTCTCGATGCCCTCGCCGGCCAGGCGGGCGGCCCAGAAGTCGAGCGCGTCCTCGCTGCCGACACGCCACACGACGCGGTGGATCATGCCCTCGCTCGCGCGGCCCGGTGCGGCGCCGGGGTACTCGAAGAAGGTCAGGTCGAGGCCGGGGTGGGCGTGCTCGTCGCCGTAGAAGAGGTGGTAGACGGTCGGGTCGTCCTGGTTGACGGACTTCTTGACGAGGCGGAGGCCGAGCACGCGCACGTAGAAGTCGACGTTGCGCTGGGCGTCCGCGGTGATGGCGGTGATGTGGTGGATGCCGTCGAGCTGCATGGGGCCTCGATCACTCGGGTTCTGATGATTGCGTGTGCAACTATATCACGCTGTCGAGTCGATGTCGTGCGCCTCTCGTTACGAACGACGAGCAATGAGGGGTTGATTCGTGCGTCCCGGAGCCCCTTCGGAGGCGCCTGGTCCGGAAGCGTCCCGATATAGGACGTTTCCGGACCAGGGGCGGCGCGAGCGGCTGCGGGGCGACCGGGATCGACGCGGCGGGCGGCGGTCAGACCGGGTGGCCCGGACCACCCCCTCATTGCCCGCAGTCAGCCGGCGCTACGGCCGCAGGCCGCGCTTCTTCGGGGCGCCGCCCAGCTCGTGCAACCACGAGCGAATGCGCCCGCTCCGCCCAGTCGCACAGGATCGGCCGCGTGTCGCGCGGGTCGATGATCTCCTCCACGCTGAACCGCTCCGCCGTCCGGAACGGTGAGGTCACCGCCTCCAGCCGTTCCGCGATCTCGGCGCGCAGCGCCGCCGGGTCCTCGGCGGCCTCCAGCTCGCGCCGGTAGGCCGCTTCCAGGCCGCCCGCCATCGGCAGCGAGCCCCAGTTGCCCGACGGCCACGCGAACCGCAGGTTGAGCCGCGAGCCGTCGCCGTGTCCCGCGCCCGCCACTCCGTACACCTTCCGCACCAGGATCGACACCCAGGGCACGCTCGCCTGCACCACCGAGAACAGGCCCCGCGAGCCTCGCCGGATCGTCCCCGCCCGCTCCGCCCCCGTCCCGATCACGAAACCGGGCACGTCCACGAAGTTCACCACCGGCAGGTGGAACTGGTCGCACATGTCCACGAAGCGGGCCGTCTTCTCGGCGGCGTCGGCGGTCACGCCGCCGCCGTAGTGCTCCGGGTCCGACGCGAGCACTCCGACGGGGCGGCCGCCGAGCCGTGCCAGGCACGTGATCGTCGGTCGCCCGAAGGCCGCGCTCAGCTCGAACACGGATCCGCGGTCGAGCACGAGCTCGAGGATGCGGCGCATCTTGTACGTCCGGCGCTGCTCGCGCGGCACGATCGACAGCAACTCCTCCTCCCGGCGGTCCGCCGGGTCGGAGGACGGCGTGACCGGCGGCGCCTCCCACACGTTCGCGGGCAGGTAGGAGAGGAAGCGCTTCATCTGGCCGAAGGCGTCGTCCTCGTCGGAGGCGACGTTGTCGACCGCGCCGGCGCGCGACTGCATGCGCGCGCCGCCCAGCTCCTCCTTGCCGGGCGCCTCGCCGAGACCCGCCATCGCCACCACCGGCGGCCCCGCCACGAACAGCTGCGCGCTCCCCTCGACGATCACCGAGAAGTGCGAGCACACGACGCGCGCGGCGCCGAGGCCGGCGACCGGGCCGAGCGCTCCCGCCACGACGGGCACGATCGACATGTTCTCCACCACCAGGTCGAACCCCGGCAGCGGCGGCACGTACGAGAAGCCCATCTGCTCGAGCGACTTGACCGAGCCGCCGCCGCCCGTGCCGTCCACCAGCCGCACCAGCGGGACCCGCAGGTCGTGCGCGAGCCGCTCCGCGTAGACGGCCTTCTCCCAGATCGCGGCGTCGGCGGCGCCGCCGCGGATCGTGAAGTCGTCGCCCTGGACCACCGCCCGGCGGCCGTCGATGCGGCCCTGGCCGACCACCGTGTTGGCGGGCAGGAAGTCCTCGAGCTCGCCGTCCTCGCCGTAGCTCGCGCGTCCGGCAAGCGCGCCGGTCTCGTGGAAGCTGCCGGGGTCGAAGAGGCGCTCGATCCGCTCGCGCACGGTCAGGCGCCCGGAGGCGTGCTGGCGCGCCACGCGCTCCTCGCCGCCCATGCGCCGGGCGAGCTCCTCGCGGCGGCGGAGCTCCTCGAGCTCGGGCTCCCAGGACATCTAGGCCGAGCCGGCGAACGCCTCGCGGCCGGCGCGGGAGCGCAGCTCGTGCAGCGTCCCGATCTTGCTGCTCGGCGCGCTCGACCAAGCCGGTCGAGCCGGTCGGCGTCGAGCTCAGGCACCGAGTCGGCGACGTCGCGCAGCGTGCGCCACAGCGACAGCTTGCCGTTCACCCCGGTGATGAGGCCCTCGAGCTCGACCATGCGGCTCAGGGGCGAGTAGCCCGTGAGCTGGCCGTTCAGCTTGAGGCGGCCGGCCTTCTCGCCCACCCAGAACGCGATGTTCTTCGCGCGGTCGGCGCCGAAGCCCAGGTCGTCCATGATGCTCTCGAGCGAGCGGCGGTCCGCCTCGATGTCGTCGGCCAGCTTGGCGAGCGGCTCGCCGTAGGGCGTGCCCTCGTTGGCGCCCCGGACCCGGCGGGCGAGCTCGAGCCCTCCGGTCGACCCAGCCAGGTGGTCCTGCAGATAGATGCGGAGGAGCTTTCGTTCCATGCCGGTCGTAGTCTGCCCGAATGGCGAGCGAGAGCGAGCTCGAGCGCGCGCTGGCCGACGCGGGCGGAGCGGACGCCCCGCGCGAATGGACAGCGCGGCTGCGCGAGCTGCTGCGCACCGAGCTGGAGCGCGGGCGCGAGCGAGATGGGGGAGGCGCGGAGCGGACGCGAGCGCCCGGTGGCGCTGGCGGTGGCCGCCACATCCACTCGACGTCTGTCGGGCCGTTCTCCCCCTCCCACCCGAGCTCCGCGCCGACGCCGGCGCGGTCGCGGAGCGCGGCGCGAAGCTCGCGGCGGCCGCCGCCGAGTGCCTCGTGGACGCGGCCGAGCCAGGCCCGCCGCGCTCCGGCCACGACCTCGTCCTCCGCCTCGGCGCCTGCGACGGCTTCCTCGCGCTCTCCTACCCGGCCCGCGGACCCGCGCCTGCTCCGCCGAGTACGCGCGCGAGGCGCTCGACGAGGCGGTCGCCTCCATCGACCGCCTCCGGGCCGAGGTCCACCTCCTCCCCGGCCACGCGGTGGCCGTCGACGACCTTCGCCCACCCATCGGCGCCACCCACCCGCTGCGCGTGGCGGAAGCAGTTACAAGGCTCGGCGGATCCCCCCTCGACGAGGACGCGGTCGAGCGCCTCGAGCCCGACCTGGTGCGCCTGCTCGAGCCGGCCGGCCGCGCCACCCGTGCCCACGACGACCCCGACCCTCGCCGCCGCGCGATGCGGCGCATCCTCCAGCGCCTCGACGGCATGGGCAAGTGGGGCGGCTACCACACGGCCTTCGACCACCTGGCGCGCGGGTTCGCGGGCAACGACAGGGCGCTCGCGTTCGAGGTGGGGGAGGAGCTGGTGAGCGCCGGCCTGCTGTCCGAGAAGCCGAGCGTGGGCCAGCGCCACGTGTCCCTCAACCCGCGCAAGGCCGGCGAGATCCGCAACCTGATCGAGGACGGCGCCCTGCCGCCCGGGCTCAGCGATCGCTGACGGCGCTCAGCCGGGCCGTACGAGCTGCATCGGCACGACCTCGTAGGTGCAGGTGCCGCTTTCCACCGCGGGGTCGCCCTCGCCGATCGCGTGGGCAGCCTGCTCGTCGTCGAGGGCGAGCAGGCCAAGGCCCCAGGGCTCCTCGGGGTGGAGCACCGGGCCGAAGGCGAGGGCCACGTCGCGGTTCAGCAGGTCCTGCCAGTAGGCAACGTGGCGCTGCATGACGTCGGCCTCAGCCGGGCTCATGTCCTGGGCGAAGGTCGGACGGGGCGGCAGGAGGCGGTAGAGGAAGGCCACGGCGGCGCAGTCTCTCAGACGGAACCGGGGTCGGTCACATCTTCGTGCCGCCGCGCGTCAAACAAGTGACAGATCAATTCTGCCGGCGCCGGGCCCCCCGGCGCTGGGAAAGGAAGAACCGATGCAGACCGAAAACGGGAGCCAGAAGATCGCCGTCACGGGAGCCACCGGCCGGGTCGGAGCGCACCTCGTCGAGATCCTCGAGCAGCGCGGGCACGATGTGGTCCCGATCGCGCGCTCCAAGGGTGTCGACGTGGTCAGCGGCGAGGGTCTCGACCGAGGCGCTCGCCGGGGCCGAGACCATCATCGACACGGCCACCGGGCCCTCGCCCGACCAGCAGGAGGCGACGGAGTTCTTCACCGCCTCGGCACGGAACGTCCAGCGAGCCGGCGCCGCAGCCGGGGCGAAGCGGATCGTCGTCGTCTCGATCATCGGCATCGACAAGTTCCAGGGCGGCTACAACGCGGCGAAGGTGGCGCAGGAGCAGACGCTGCTCGAAGGCCCGCTGCCGGTCCGGATCGTTCGCGCGTCCCAGTTCCACGAGTTCGTCGAGCCGCTGGTCGGGTGGACGATCCAGGATGGCGTCGCCTACCTGCCCGAGATGCGAACGCAGCTCGTGGCCGCCCGCAGCGTCGCCGAAACGCTCGCCGACGCGGCCGAGGAGCCGGAGATCGAGAACGGCAGGATCACCGAGGTCGCAGGCCCGCGGGAGGAGCGTCTCGCCGACGCGGCAGCGGCGCTGTTCGCCAGCCGAGGTGACTCGTTCGAGATCCGCGAGAGCCGTGGCGGTCCGCTGGCGCAGCCCGGCGACCCGGATGCCGCGGCCTACGCAGAGGGCGCCGCGCTGCCCAACCCCGGCGCGAAGCTCGCCGGCCCCAGCTTCGAAGAGTGGCTCGCGGCGGCCAAGGAGGAGCGGAATTCATGAACAGCGCCGGCGGTGCCCTCGGCGTCCTCGAGGGACGCTTCTTCGAGGTGGGGTACGGGCACCTTCAAGGTTGAGTCCGAGGGCGCGCGTGCGCTCGTCATCTTCACGCCCGGAGGCCTCGAGCGCATGTTCGAGGAGGGCGGCGTGCCGGCCGGAGAGTCGGCCGACCCACCGGGGGCTATGCTCGAGCCTTGGACGAAAATGCACCCCCAATGCGAAATGACGACGAGATCCGAGCGCTGCTGAGCCGCCTGGCGCGACGCCACCCCTCCGGCGGGACGGTGGTCGAACGCGCCGCCATCGTGGCCGAGGGGGCCGACTCGGGCGCGGTGGTGGCCTGGATCCTCGACCACGCAGGCGTACCCGAGGCGGTCGTCGACACGTCGTCCAAGCGGGGCCTGCACAGCCCCCGGCTCAGCGAGCCGACCGGGTCGGACTCGCGTCCCCCCGCTCGCTACGTGCTGCCCGCCGGCGCGCTCAACTGAGGCTCCCCGCGACGACGCCCGCCCGGGCTCAGCGCTCGCTGACCAGCAGGCTTCCGTCCGGCCCGACGCTCAAGGCGCGCCGGCCGGCCACGAGCTCCGCCAGCTCCTCGCCGACCAGCTCGCGGCGCCAGCCCTGGGCCACGCGGATGTGGTTGCCGTCCTCGCCGCGGCGGAGCGCCGACACCAGCGCCGCCAGCTCCGCCTGGGTCGCGATCAGCTCCACCGCCACGGCCTCCTCCATCGAGCGCTGCCGCACCAGTGCCTGGGCCAGCGACACGAGCGGCGCGTCCGCCGAGTCGCGCGACGGCGGCTGGGCCGGCGGCGGCGGCGCCTCGCGATGTCGGCCCCGCTCGATCGCCTCGAGCAGCTTGTCCCCACGGCGGTGGAACGTCTGGGCGGGCAGCCCGCGGATGTGCTCGAGCCCGTCGCGGTCGCGCGGCGCGCGGCGGGCCAGCTCGATCAGCGCCTGGTCGGGCAGCACGTAGCTCGGCGGCCGGTCCATCGAGCCGGCCACGTGCTCGCGCCACTCGACCAGCTCGCGCGCCACCGCGCGGCCCCGCTCGTTCAGGCGCCCCAGCCGCGGGAGCCGCTCGTAGATCCGGTCGGGGGCGCGCTCGTCGCTCGAGGCCTCGAGCGCGATGCACTCCTCCCGGGCCCACTCGAAGCGCCCGCGCTTGCGCAGCCGCCGCTCGATCTCCTCGCCGAGCGAGAGCAGCAGGCGCGCGTCGTCGGCCGCGTACTCGAGCTGCTGCGCGGTGAGCGGGCGGCGGTCCCACTTGGTGAACCCCTCCGACCCCTTCAGCCGCACGCCGAGCACCTTCCGGACCAGCGACTCGTAGCCCTCCTGGTTGCCGAACCCGAGGAAGCCCGCCGCCAGCTGGGTGTCGAAGACGCTGGTGACCTCTGTGGACCAGACCCGGCGCAGGATCGCGATGTCCTGGCGGCCCGCGTGCACCACGACCTCGACCGCCGGATCGGCCAGCACGCAGGGCCAGGGGAGCGGGATCGGGCGGGTCGTCTCCGAGCGGGTCGATCACCTCGGTCCGCACCCCGTCGGGCGCGTTCGGGTCGGGAACTGCCACCTGGGCCAGGCACAGGAGCGCCTGGTAGCGGCGTTCCGACACGAACTCCGTGTCGATCGCGATCCGGCCGTGGGCGGCCGCCCTCTCTGCCAGCGCGGCTGTCACGAAGCCGCCACCATACTCAGGGAGACATGTCGATCCTCGCGACAGCGCTGACCGTGGCGGGCGGGCTGGTGGCCCCGCCGGCCCTCCCTCCGGCCGCCCCGGCCGCTCCGGCGGCCCCGGCCGCCGCCCAGGGAGAGGTCGTGATCGGCCGTTCCGCCCAGGGCCGCCCGATCCGGGCCGTGCGGATCGGCTCGCCTCGCGCGCGTGTGAAGGTGCTGGTGGTCGGCATGGTCCACGGCAACGAGCCGGCCGGCACCGCGGTGGTGGACCGCCTGCGCCGGGTCCGCCCGCCGCGCGGCACCGCGCTGTGGCTGATCGAGGACGCCAACCCGGACGGCTCCGCCGCGGGCACCCGCCACAACTCGGCCGGCGTGGACCTGAACCGCAACTTCCCCTACCGCTGGCGCCACCAGGACGGGGTCTACGAGTCGGGACCCGGGCCCGCCTCGGAGCCGGAGACCCAGGTGATCCAGCGCTTCGTGGAGCGCCACCGTCCGCGCATCACGCTCTGGTACCACCAGGCGCTCCGGATGGTCGTGAAGAGCACGGGCGACGCCAAGCTCGAGCGGCTCTACGCGCGCCTCTCGGGCCTGCCGCGCAAGCGGCTCCCGCGCTACCACGGCACCGCGGTGTCGTGGCAGAACACGACCTTCCGCGGCGACAGCGCGTTCGTGGTCGAGCTTCCCGGCGGCGCCCTCTCGGCCGCCGGCGTGCGCCGCCACACCCGCGCGACGCTCGCGCTCGCGAAGGCCGTGGCGCCGCCGCGCGTGGTCTCGAAGCCGATCCCGTACGACGCCAAGCGCAAGGCCGACATGCGCGCCTACGCCCAGCGCCACTACGGCATCGACGACCACCGCCTGCGCGAGCCGAAGGTGATCGTCCAGCACTACACGGTCACCGACACGTTCCCGCCGGTCTACAACACGTTCGCCCCGAACCGGCCGGACGTGGAGCTCGGCGAGCTGCCCGGCGTCTGCACCCACTACGTGATCGACCGCGACGGCACGATCTACCAGCTCGTCTCCACCCGGATCATGTGCCGCCACACCGTCGGGCTGAACTACACGGCGATCGGGATCGAGCACGTGGGCCGCAGCGACGCCCAGGTGATGGGAAATCCGTCTCAGATGGCCGCCTCGCTGCGGCTGACGCGCATGCTGCAGGGCCGCCACGGGATCACGACGCGCAACGTGATCGGCCACAACGAGAACCGCGAGAGCCCGTTCCACCGCGAGCGCGTCGCGCGCCTGCGGACCCAGACCCACGGCGACTTCCCGAAGGCCGTGATGGACACCTACCGCCGCAGGCTCGACCAGCTCCCCGCTCCCGCCAGCCTGCGTTAGTCGGAGCCCTCCGCGGGGAGCCGGCGCACCTCGATCAGCTCGAGGCCGAGCGACTGGATGCGGTCGAGCAGGCCGTGCAACTCGGACTGGTCGCGTATCTCGCCGCGCATGACGGTCTCCGCCGGCTTGACGGCGGCCGTGAAGTCCTCGAACGCCCCGGTGACCGAGTCGCTCAGCCTTCCCTTGATCCGGATCTCGTATCCGACGGGGGCCACCACCTGGCCACCTTCCCCTCGAATGGGGTGAGCGGGCGTCACCCGCCGCGGGTGAGAGCGGCGGACTCGCGCCTGTATGCCCGTGGCCGGTCCGGCGTTCGAGAGAGAATCCGGCGCATGTCGATCTCGAGTGTTGTGCGCGGGGCGGTCGTTCTCATCGTGGACGCAGCGCTCCTGCTGCTCCTGTCGGTCGCTGCTGGGGGACTTCACGCTGGACGGTCCCGGCGCCGCGCTCGGCACCGCCGCGCTCGTCGGCGTGCTCAACGCGCTCGTATGGCCGCTGCTCGCGCGGTTCGCGCTGCCCCTCAACGTGATGACGCTGGGCCTGGGCTCGCTCGCGCTGAACGCCGTGCTCGTCGTGTTCGCGATCGACCTCGTGCCCGGCGCGAGCGTCGACGGCTTCTGGGGCGGCCTGGTGGTCACGGTCGGCATGGCCGTGCTCACGACGGTGCTGTCCGCCCTGCTCGCGATCGACGAGGACGAATCCTGGTACCGCAACGTCGTGCGGCGCCAGGCGCGCCGGCGCGGCGACCACGTCGAGACCGACGTCCCCGGCGTGGTCTTCCTCGAGATCGACGGGCTCGCGCACGACGTGCTGAAGCGCGCGCTCCGCGACGGCAGCGCGCCCGCCATGTCGCGCTGGCTCCGCGAGGAGTCGCACAACCTCGAGGGCTGGGAGACCGACTGGTCCTCGCAGACCGGCGCCTGCCAGGCGGGGCTCCTGCACGGCGACAACCACGACATGCCCGCCTTCCGGTGGTGGGAGAAGGACCTCGGCAAGCCGATCGTGACGAACCACCCGCGCGACGCGACCGAGCTCGAGCGGCGCCACTCGAACGGGCGCGGGCTGCTGCACGGCGGACGGTGCGAGCCGCGCCAACATCCTCTCCGGGGACGCCGTCCACTCGATGCTGACGATGAGCACGGTGATGACCCGCCGCCGCCCGATCGGGGGCGACTACTCGGCGTACTTCGCGCGACCGTACGCCGTCGCGAAGACCCTCGCGGCCGTGGTCGCCGAGATCGCGCGCGAGCGGCACGCGCAGGCGGAGCAGCGCAGGCGCGACGTGCAGCCGCGAATCCATCGCTCGCGCGAGTACGCGGTGATGCGCGCCTTCGCGACGGTCATCCAGCTCGACCTGCAGGTCGCCGCGGTGGTGGGGGACATGCTCGCCGGCCGCCCGGTCGTGTACACGACCTTCCTCGCCTACGACGAGGTGGCCCACCACTCCGGCATCGAGCGGCCGGACGCGCTCGCCGTGCTGCGCAAGGTGGACCGCCAGATCGCCCGCGTGCAGGCGGCCGCGGCCGACGCGCCGCGCCCCTACCGGCTGGTCGTGCTCTCAGACCACGGCCAGACCCAGGGGGCCACGTTCCTGCAGCGCTACGGCGTCACGCTCGAGGAGGTCGTCCGCTCCGCCTGCGAGGGGGCCGAGGACGTGCACGCCGACGCCGGGCGGGAGGACGACGCCGCCGCCTACCTCGGTGCGAGCCTGACGGAGATCGGCCGCGACGACACGATGGCTGCGCGGGGCGCGCGGCGAGCCGTCAAGCGGCTCGACGGTGAGCAGGTCGAGGAGCACGCGGAAGAGGACCCGGATGAGGACGGCCTGCCCGACCTGTCGGTGATGGCCTCGGGCAACCTCGGGTTGATCTCGTTCCCGCGCGAGCCCGGCCGCGTGACGCTCGAGCGCCTCGAGGAGCTGCACCCGCGGCTGCTGCCGGCGCTGCGCGACCACCCCGGCATCGCCTTCGCGATGGTGCGCTCGGAGCGCCACGGCACGCTCGCGCTCGGCCGGGGCGGCGTGCACCACCTCGCGAGCGGCCATGTGGAGGGCGAGGACCCGCTCGCTCCATTCGGCCCCGGCGCCGCCCGCCACCTGCGCCGCACGGACAGCTTTCCGCACTGCCCCGACGTGATGGTCAACAGCACCTACTGGGAGGAGACCGGCGAGGTTGCCGCGTTCGAGGAGCTGGTGGGCTCGCACGGAGGCATGGGCGGCACCCAGTCGCACCCGTTCGTGCTGCACCCGGCCGACCTGCCCTGGCCGGACGAGCCGGTGGTGGGCGCCGAGCAGGTGCACCGGATCCTGACCGGGTGGCTCGCGGCGCTCGGCCACGAGGAGTACGTCACGCCGGCCGGCGAGGCCGCAGGTTCGCCACGATCAGAGACACGATCGTCACAAGATAGATCTGCCCGATGAGCATCTCCGCCACCGCGAGCGTGCGCGACCCGTCCGAGCCGGGGGAGAAGTCTCCGTATCCGACGGTGCTGAGCGTGACGAAGCTGAAGTAGAGCCTCTCCGCGGCCGTCGAGTCGGCGCGGTCGGCGAACAGGGCGGAGGCGTCGACCGCGTCGATTACGCCGTAGGTGAACGCGAAGAACATCCCGATCAGCAGGTAGATCGCGAGCACCCCGGCCAGGGTGTGGAGCGAGACCTCGCGCGTCGCGCGCAGGTCGTTCACCATGCCGGCCGCCAGCACCGGCGGCGCCACCGCCACGAGCAGCAAGCCGACCACCGCGGCGAACGCGTAGGGGATCTCGCCCGCTGCGATCCAGGTCCCCAGCGAGGCCAGCACCGCCAGCGCGGCGATCGCCGCCGCGAGCCGCACGCCCACGCGCCGAACCCTTGCGGCGCGAACCGCCGCGACGAGCGTCGCCGCCTGCAGGGCGATCACCACGAAGCGGGGCCCATTCGCCGACGACACCACGAGCTGGAACACCGTCGAGGCGATGACGAGGGCCAGCACAACGCCGTAGCGACGCCCGCGCGACTCCATCCCGGCGCGTTCGCCGTGTCGGGTCACCCTCCTGCCGCCGCTACAACTCGAGCGAGCCGTGCGGCTCGAGGATCCGCACGTCCACGTCCGGGGCCAGCTCCGCCACCCGGGCGGCGAACTCGTGCGGCGGCCCGTGGAACCAGGCGCCGCGCCGGCGGCCGCGCGGATGAAGCGTGCCCCAGTGGATCGGCACGGCGACGGCCGGCCGCAGCAGCGCGGCGGCCTCCGCCGCCTCCCCGGCGTCCATGTGTCCCGGGCCCAGCGTCGGTCCCCACCCGGCGACCGGCAGCAGCGCCAGGTCGACCGGGGCGAGATCTCCCATCCCGGGGAACACCTCGGTGTCGCCGGCGAAGTAGACGGACGGCCGGGCGCGCACGACGAAGCCGACCGGCGTGGCCCGCGGCCCCAGTCGGCCGGCGGCGGTCGTCGTGCTCGGCGGGCGTCGCCTCGATCCGCAGTCCGGCCACGTCGACGGCGTCGCCCGGCGCGAGCTCGACCACGTTCCCCACGCCCGCAGCGCGCAGGACGGCGCCGGCGCCCTCGGGCGCCAGCACGCGCACGTCATCCGGCAGCAGCTTCAGCGAGGGCAGGTCGAGGTGGTCGTAGTGGAGGTGCGACAGAAGGACCGCGTCGACGCGCTCGGGCACGCTCGGCGCGTCCCCGTGGCGCCGCAGGTGCACGAGCCGGCTCCGCAGCACGGGGTCCGTGAGCAGGCGGACGCCACCGTGCTCCAGCAGCACGGTGGCGTGTCCCAGCCAGGAGATTCGCGCGGGCGTGCCTACGCGGCGGCGCCGCGGCTGTCGAGGGCCTCCTGGAGCGCGGCCTCCTGCTCGTTCGAGAGCGAGCTCTGGATCACGTGGCCGCCGTACTTCGAGACCTCCGGGACGACCTTGTCGCGCGTCGCCTCGCGCACCAGCACGAAGATGGCCGCGCCGCCCTCGGGGAGCTTCTCGCCGAGGTCCTTCATGAAGTCGTCGTCGATGCCGTAGTCGCTCATCGCGCCGCCGGCGGCGCCGGCCGCGGCCCCGATCGCCATCCCGAACAGCGGGACCAGGAAGATCAGCCCGATCAGCCCGCCCCACAGCGCGCCGCCGGCGGCGCCGGCGCCCGCCATCGAGGGCTGGTGCAGCTTCATCTTCCCGCCCGGCTTGTGCTCCACGATCACCGCGTCCTCGAGCGTGATCGAGTGCTCCTTCTGGAGCTCGCCGAGGGTGCTCATGACCTGCTTGGCCTGGTCGACGTCGTCGTAGGCGATTGCAATGAGGTTCGCCATCTTGTCCTCCTGATCCGGGGTTGCGTTCCGACCATGCTCCCCGTCGCGTGGGCTAGGGCGCATCACCCGCGTCGGGTGATTCCCGCTCACCCGTAAGGCTCGGAGAATCGGCTTCATGAGAAAGGCAGCCATCGCCGCGCTCCTGGCCGTCGGCACTCTGATCTTCATCGGCTTCGGGGTCGGCGTCTGGGCCGAGCGCCAGCTGCTCGACACCGACGAGTGGGTCGACACGAGCGCCGAGCTCCTCGAGGACGAGGACATCCGCGTCGCGCTCGGCGGGTTCATCGTCGACCGCCTCTTCGACAGCCAGGAGGTCCAGGCGCAGATCGAGGAGGTGCTGCCGCCTCGGCTGGACCCGCTCGCCGGCCCCGCGGCGGCAGGCCTGAAGGAGGTGGCCCGGCGCAACGTGCCGCGCATTCTTGGCAGCGCGGTCGCACTGAACGCCTGGAGGCAGGCGAACGAGGCGGCGCACGGCACGCTGATCGCCTTGGTCGAGGGCGACATCGGGGGCAACCTGACGCTCGACCTGGGCACGCTGTTCAAGCAGGTCGCCGAGGGCACCGGCCTGCCGCCGGGGGCGGTCGACCGGCTGCCGCCGGAGGTGGCGTCGCTCCAGATCGCGTCTGGGGAGAACCTGGAGACGGCGCAGGAAGCGCTCGACCTGCTCAAGACCTTGGTCTGGGTGCTGCTCGTCCTGGCGATCGCGTGCTTCGCGGGTGCCGTGGCTCTGTCGCGCGACCGCCGCCGGACGGTCCTCTCCGTCGGCGGCTGCCTCATGTTCGCGGGGCTCGCCGTGCTTGCCGTGCGGCGCCTCGCGGGCGGGGCCGTGGTGGAGGCGCTCGCGGATGCCCCGAACGCGATGGGCGCGGCCGACGACGCCTGGGAGATCTCGACCTCGCTGCTTGTCGATGCGGCGCAGGGCTCCATCCTCGGCGGCTTCTTCATCGTCACGGCCGCGTGGCTGGCGGGCTCGGGACGGCGGGCCACCGCGATCCGGCGCGCGAGCGCGTACGCGACGCGCGAGCACGCGGGCGTCGTTCGTGCGGGCCTCGGCGTCGCGATCCTGCTGCTCGTGATCTGGGGGCCTGTGCCCTGGACTCAGCGCTTCTGGACGATCGTGATCTTCACGATCGCCGCGTTCGCCTGGCTCGAGTGGATCCGGCGGCGCACGCTCGAGGAGTTCCCCGACCAGCCGCCGCCGCGAATGTCCCTCCGCTCCCGGCGAGCGGCCCACGACCAGGGAGGCGAGACGTAGTGACCGAGATAGGACCGGTCCAGTTGATCAGCATCGGCTTCGAGCCCGAGGCGAACTTCGAGGGACGGATCGTCGACGAGCTGGCGGCGCTCGAGAAGGAGCGCACGATCCGCATCCTCGACCTGCTGTTCATCGCACGCGACACCGACTCGGACGAGATCGTCGTGCTCGAGCACAAGGGCACCGAGAGCATGGGGGCGATCGTGGGCGCCCTGCTCGGCCTCGAGCTGGACGACGAGGCGGTCGCACCCGCGGCCGGAGCGGCGCCGCCCGACGAGCACTCCTTCGGGTTCACCCAGGCGGACATCCAGCAGATGGGCGCGGGCCTCGAGCCCGGCGGCTCGGCCGGCCTGCTTCTGATCGAGCACGTGTGGGCGCGCGGGTTCAGGAAGGCCGTCCGCGACGCCGGCGGCCGCATGCTCGGCGAGGGCTTCCTGACGCCGGAGACGATCGCGGCGGTGGAGCCGGAGCTGGCCGCGATGTCGCAGGCGATCGAGGAGATGGAGAGGGAGACGGCGAATGAGTGAGGTGCTCGGAGCGCCGGCGGAGGACGTCGACCGCAGAAAGAGTCAGATCCTCTCGATCTGAGAGCGAAAGGAGCAGGACCGATGTCAACTCCGGAATATCGGACGCCGAGGCAGGAGCCGGAGATCTCCGGCTGGGCCGCGGGCGGGATCGTCTTCGCCGCGACCATTCTGCTGATGATCGGAATCTTCCAGTCCATTGCAGGCCTGGTCGCGATCTTCAACGACGACTTCTACGTCGTCACCGCCAACTACACGTTCGACCTCGACACGAGCGCGTGGGGGTGGATCCACCTGATCCTCGGGATCCTGGTGGCCGCCACCGGCTGGTCGCTCTTCGCGCGCAAGACCTGGGCGGGAGTGGCGGCGATCACGATCGCGATGCTGAGCGCCATCGCGAACTTCTTCTTCATCCCGTACTACCCGTTCTGGGCGATCCTGCAGATCGCGCTCGCCGTGTGGGTGATCTGGGCGCTGACGCGGCCCGGAGCGATCGAGACCTGAGCACGGCCGGCAGCTGAGCGCCACCCATGGCCGAGGCGATCGGACAGATCCTGTCGCTCGGCGTGGGGGTGGCGCTCAGCCCGGTGCCGATCATCGCGGTCGTGCTGATGCTCGGCACGCCGCGGGCGCGGGCCAACGGCCCGGCATTCGTGCTCGGCTGGGTCGTCGGCCTCGCCGTCGTCGGGACGGTGATCCTGCTCGCGTCGAGCGGCGCCGGCGCGAGCGAGGGGGGCGAGCCCGCCGACTGGGTGGGCGTGCTGAAGATCGTGCTCGGACTGCTCCTGCTGCTCGTGGCGGCGCGCACCTGGCAGGTGCGCCCGCGCGGGGACAGGGAGGCGCGAGCTGCCGAAGTGGATGCAGACGATCGACACGTTCACCGCCTCCAAGGCGCTCGGCTTCGGCGCCCTCCTGAGCGGCGTGAACCCGAAGAACCTGCTGCTCACGGTCGGCGCGGCGGCGGCGATCGCCCAGACCGGAGTGCCCGCGGGGGAGCAGGCAGTCGCGCTGGCCGTGTTCATCGTGGTCGGCACGCTCGGCCCGGGCATCCCGGTGGCGATCTACTTCGCGATGGGCGAGCGCGCCGAGCCGCTCCTCGACGACCTGAAGGCGTGGATGGGCGCCCACAACGCGGCGATCATGGCCGTGCTCTGCCTGGTGATCGCGGCGAAGCTGATCGGGGACGGGATCAGCGGCTCTCTAGTCACCCGATCCGGGTGATACCGCCTCACCCGGGTGGCGATGAGACTGATCTGTATGGCGAAGGACTTCAAAGGCACGATCGACCTCGACATCCGCGACTCGGTGCCCGACTGGGCGCCGTACCTGCAGCCGAAGGCGCCGCGACGGCGCGCCCAACGTGCTGATGATCGTCTGGGACGACGTCGGCTACGGCGCGATGGACGTGTTCGGCGGTCCGATCGAGACGCCGACGATGCGGCGGATCGCCGACCAGGGGCTGCGCTACTCGAACTTCCACACCACGGCGCTCTGCTCGCCGACGCGCTCGAGCCTGCTGAACGGTCGCAACGCGACCAGCAACGGCATGGCCTGCATCACCGAGGGCGCCGCCGGCTTCCCCGGCTTCTCGGCCCGCATCCCGTTCGAGAACGGCTTCATCTCCGAGGTGCTGGGCGAGCGCGGCTGGAACACGTACGCGTCGGCAAGTGGCACCTCACGCCCGGCGAGGAGTCCGACCTGTCGGCCTGGAAGCGGCGCTGGCCGCTCGGGCGCGGCTTCGAGCGCTTCTACGGCTTCCTCGGCGGCGAGACCCACCAGTGGTATCCCGACCTCGTCTACGACAACCACCCGATCGATCAGCCCTACACGCCGGAGGAGGGCTACCACCTGTCGAAGGACCTGGCCGACAGGGCGATCGAGTTCGTGCGGGACGCCAAGGTCCGTGGCCCCGGACAAGCCGTGGTTCATGTACCTCTGCCCCGGCTGCGCGCACGCGCCGCACCACGTGTTCACGGAGTGGTCCGACCGCTACAAGGGCCGCTTCGACGAGGGCTACGAGGCGATCCGGGCCTCGATCCTCGCCCGCCAGAAGGAGCTCGGCCTGCTGCCCGACGACGCCGAGCTGTCGCCGATCAACCCGCACGGCGAGCCGGACGTGACCGGCCCGAGCGGGCAGCCCTGGCCCGCGCTCGACTTCGTGCGGCCGTGGGACTCGCTGTCGCGAGGACGAGCGGCGGCTGTTCGTGCGCATGGCGGAGGTGTACGCCGGCTTCGTCAGCTACACCGACCACGAGATCGGCCGGCTGGTCGACTACCTGGAGGAGTCCGGCCAGCTCGACAACACGATCGTCGTTGTCGTGTCCGACAACGGCGCCAGCGGCGAGGGCGGGCCGAACGGCTCGTTCAACGAGAACAAGTTCTTCAACAGCGTGCCGGACACGATCGAGGACAACCTGAAGCACCTCGACGAGCTCGGCACGCCGAGCTCGTACAACCACTACTGCTCGGGCTGGGCGTGGGCGTTCGACACGCCGTTCCCGTACTGGAAGCGCTACGCCGGCTACGAGGGCGGCACGGCGGACATGTGCATCGTCTCGTGGCCGAAGGGGATCGCGGCGCGCGGGGAGGTGCGCGACCAGTACGTGCACGCCGTCGACGTGGTGCCGACGCTCTACGACCTGATCGGCGTCGAGCCGCCGGCGGAGATCGGTGGGGCCGTGCAGAGCCCGATCGAGGGCGAGAGCTTCGCCGCCTCGCTGGCGGACCCGGGCGCGCCGGGCAAGGAGACCCAGTTCTTCTCGATGCTCGGCCAGCGCGCCATGTACCACCGCGGCTGGCTCGCCAACACGCTGCACCCGCCGATCTCGGGCTGGGGCAACTTCGACAGCGACGAGTGGGAGCTCTACAACCTCGACGAGGACCGCTCGCAGACGTGCAACCTGGCGGCGGAGCAGCCCGACAAGGTGGACGAGCTGAAGCGGCTCTGGCACGAGCTGGCCGAGCGCTACGACGGGATGCCGCTGGACGACCGCACCGCGCTCGAGATCATGTCCACGCCGAAGCCGCAGCCGGGCGTGCCGCGCGACCGCTACGTGTACTACCCCGACACCGCGGAGGTGCCCGAGTCGGTGGCGGTGAACGTCCGCGGGCGCTCGTACACGATCGCGGCGGGCGTGTCGCTCGACACGCCCGAGGCGGAGGGCGTGCTCTTCGCACACGGCGGGGTGGGCGGCGGCCACTCTCTCTATGTGAAGGACGGCCGCCTGCACTACCTCTACAACTGGCTCGGCGACCGGCACCAGGTCGTGAGCTCGGAGCACGAGCTCGAGCCCGGCCGGCACGTGCTGAGCGCCGAGTTCCGCAAGACCGGGGACGACCCTGAGACACGCAGCGGGCTCGGCACGCTCACGCTGTACGTGGACGACGAGGCGGTCGGCGAGGGCGAGGTCATGACCCAGCCGGGCTTCTTCGCCCTCTGCGGCGACGGGCTGTGCGTGGGCCGCGACTCGGGCTCGCCGGTCTCGCGCGACTACGTGGCGCCGTTCGCGTTCGCGGGCGGCACGATCGACCGCGTGGTGGTCGACGTGAGCGGCGACCCGTACGTCGACCACGAGAAGGAGGTGCTCGCCTGGCTGGCGCGCGACTGAGCGCCCTACGCCACCGACATCCCGGAGGCCACCGCGAAGCCCAGCGCCGTCACGAGGCCGGTGGTGCGGCCGGCCTGGCGCGTGGCCTCGGGGATCATCGAGTCCACGAGCATCACGATCAGGGCGCCCGCCGCGAAGCCGTTGATGCCCCCCTGCAGCTCGCCGGAGGCGGTGTCGGCGATGGCGAAGCCGACGGGTGTGGCCAGGGCGCAGACCGCGGCCACCACCAGCCAGAGGCGCGTCACCCGTCTTCGGCTCTCGCCGGCGCTTTCCATCTCGCTCGCGCCGCCCACGGCCTCGGGCAGGTTCGAGACGAAGATCGCGGCGAGCAGGCCCACGCTGACACCCTCGCCGGAGGCGATCCCGATTCCGAGCACGAGCTGCTCCGGGATGCCGTCGAGGAAGGCGCCGAGCGCCAGGGCGGTGCCGGCGCCGGTCTCGGCACCCGCGCCCTTGGTTCGCGACGCGACCAGCCCGGCGGCGGCGTAGTAGGTGAGCGCGCCGGCCCCCAGGCCGATCGCCACCGCCGTCGTGCCGCCCAGCTCCACGCCCTCCTGCGCCAGCTCGAAGCTGACCGCGCTGATCAGGGCCCCGGCGCCGAAGCCGAGCACGAGCCCCACTGCCTGCCGGGGCCAGGGCCGCGCCAGCCCGATCAGTGCGCCGATCACGAGCGAGGAGGCCGCCAGGGCGCCCCAGAGGAGCGCCTCGCCGGTCACCGGGCTCCCGTCACGCCTCGCGCACGACGCAGCGCAACCCCAGGTGACAGGTGGACGTGTCGACCGGCTGCGCCATCCGCGCCGCCGGCCGGTAGCGGTGGCAGTAGTTCGGGGCGCAGAGGAACGACCCGCCCTTCGTGACCTTGCGGGGGATGGGCACGTCCTGCGGCCCGAACCCGTCGGCGGTCCACTCCCAGACGTTGCCGGTCATGTCGTACAGCCCGTACCCGTTGGGCGGAAACGTCCCGACCGGCGAGGTCCACTCCCAGCCGTCGCGCAGCTCGTTCGTCATCGGGAACTCGCCCTGCCAGGTGTTGGCCATGTAGCGGCCGCCCGGGACCTCCTCGTCGCCCCACGCGTAGGTCGCGCCCTCGAGTCCGCCGCGCGCGGCCAGCTCCCACTCCGTCTCGGTCGGCAGCTCCTTGCCGGCCCAGCTCGCGTAGGCGAGCGCGTCCTCGTAAGCCACGTGCACCACCGGGTGCTTCGACAGCTTCTTCGCGGACGTCTCGGGCCCCTGCGGGTGGCGCCAGTCCGCGCCCGGCACGTACGCCCACCACTGGTACGCGTCGTCCAGGCGGACCGGGCGCCTCGGCTTGACGAACACGCTCGACGACGGAACGAGCAGGTCAGGGTCGGCGTCCGGATAGTCGGCCGGGTCGGCGGGCCGCTCGGCGAGCGTCACGTGGCGCGTCTCCTGGACGAAGCGGTTGAAGTCGCGGTTCGTGACCGGGTGGCGGTCGATCCAGAACCCGCCGGTGCTCGCGGGGCGCGGCGGGGCCTCCTCCGGGTAGCCGTGGTCGCTCCCCATCAGGAACGTTCCGCCCTCGATCCGGGCCATGGTGGCCGTGACGGCCTCGGTCGCGATGCATCGAGGCTACAAAACGCACGTCAAACCTCCCTCACCCTGCCCGGGTGATTCGCGATCACCCTGGGATGCACCAGAATCTGAACGTGGGCGATCCCCTGTCCGAGCTCGAGGGGTACCGCGGGCTGCGTGAGGCACTCGAGGCGTCGATCCTGCCGCTTGCCACGTCGGTGGACGGCCGGCGCTTCGAATTCCAGGCCTCGCTGCAGGGCCTGGAGCTGGAGGCGGGCGGCTACGTGGCGCTCGACGCCGGCGGCAGGACACGGCTGGGCCAGCTGCTGTCGCTCGAGACGCACCAGCAGCAGGCCGGGGCGCTCGACCGCCCCGGCCACATCCTCATCCGCGTGGCGCGCGGGGAGGGGGTCCTCCTCGCCGGCGGCAGCGGCCCGTTCCACGACGCGATGGTCCGCCGCGCCTCCCCTGCCGAGGTGAAGCGCTGGCTCGATGCCACCCGTCCCGACCACGCCCGCCTCGACGTCGGCCAGCTGACGCTCGCGCGCGGAGTGCCTTTCGCGCTCGACGCCGCCGGGTTCGGCCGGCACACGTTCCTGTGTGGCCAGTCGGGCTCGGGCAAGACCTACTCGCTGGGCGTGCTGCTCGAGCGGCTTCTGATGGAGACCAGCCTGCAGGTCGTGGTGCTCGATCCGAACTCGGACTACGTGCGGTTGGGAAAGCCGCGGACTGGAGCTGACCCCGAGATCGCCGAGCGCTACCGCGAGGCCGTCTTCCCGGTGGGGGTGCGGAGCGGCACGACCGACGAGGCCCGTATCGGCGTCCGGTTCCGCGAGCTCAGCCCGGCAGTCCGGGCGGCGGTGCTCCGCCTCGACCCGGTCGCCGACCGCGAGGAGTACTCGGAGCTGATCGCGCTGATGGAGGACGCGGAGATCCGGAGCGTGGAGGACCTCGCCCGCTCCCGGGCCGAGCGGCTCAAGCAGCGCGCGCGCAACCTCGGCGTCGACGGCTGGGGCATCTGGCCGGGGCCGGAGGGCATGTCACTGCCCGACGAGGTGGTGGGCCCGACCGCCCCGCGCTGCGTCGTCGTCGACCTCGGCTCGCTCCCGACGCGCGAGGAGCAGTCGCTCGCCGCCGGGGCCGTACTCGAGCGGCTGTGGCGCGAGCGCTCCCGCCGCGAGCCGGTGGCGATCGTCATCGACGAGGCCCACAACGTCTGCCCTGCCGAGCCCGAGGACCCGCTCACCGCCCTCGCCACCGCCGACGCGATCAGGATCGCCGGCGAGGGGCGCAAGTTCGGCCTCTATCTCATCGTCGTGACCCAGCGGCCGCAGAAGGTGCACGAGAACGTCCTGTCCCAGTGCGACAACCTCATACTCATGCGGATGAACTCGACGGCCGACCTCGGCCACGTCGCCGAGGTGTTCTCCTTCGTACCGCCCGGGCTGATCGACCGGGCCGCCGCCTTCGCCCAGGGGGAGGCGCTGGTGGCCGGCAAGATCGCCTCCCACCCGGCACTCATGCGCTTCGGCGCGCGAATCACCGAAGAGGGCGGGGCGGACGTGGCGGGCTGGGCCTAGCCTCGATGACCGAGCGCGCCGCGGCGGTCGGGCGGCTGCTCGCCCGCGCCGCGCAGTCGATGATGGACGCGGCGGGCACGCGCGACGCCGCCCAGGTCGCCTACTACCTGGTCATGTCGTTCCCCGCGCTCCTGCTCCTGCTCGTCTGGGGGTTCTCGACCGTGCTCCAGGACGACAGCGTGCGCGAGGAGATCGTCGACGCGATCATGCACGGCCTGCCGATCGCAGACCCGGCCGACCGCAGCCAGGTCGAGAGCCTCCTCGACGACGTCGCGGCGGGCGCCGGCGGCCTCGGATGGCTCGGCATCGTGGCGCTGCTGTATGCGGCGAGCGGCGCGATCGGGGCGACGCGCCACGCGGTGAACGCGGCCTGGGGCGACCGCGACTCGCGGCCGTTCGCCCAGGCCAAGGCGCTCGACGTGGGCCTCACGCTCGTGGTCGGGCCGGGCCTGATCGTCGCCCTCGGCCTCACGCTGTCGGGCGAGCTGTCCTCGTCGATCGGGGACAGTCCGTGGCTCGTGGCCGTGGCGCAGTTCGCGGTCACGCGGCTGCTCCCGCTCGCATTGCTCCTCGCGCTCCTGACGGGCCTGTTCCGGGTGCTGCCCGAGTCGACCCGGGCGACCTGGCGCACGGCGTGGCCGGGCGCACTCGTCTCCGTCCTGGCGATAGTCGCGATCCAGCTGGGCACGAAGGTCTACTTCGACCTCGTCGGCGACTCGAACGCCGTCTACGGAACGATGGGGGTGCTCCTGGCGGTCGTCTTCGCGGCGTATCTGATCGCGCTGGCCGTGATCCTCGGCGCGCATGTGTGCGCCGCGGCGGGCCGGCCGGCGGACGAACCCGAAGGCCCCGACGAGCCGCTCGGCCGCTCGCTCGCGAACGCGGTCCGCGGCCTGTTCGTTCGAAGGCGCCGGGCCTAGTCCCTTGGGTTACTGAGCGCGTCGACGCAGACGGTGATCGCCAGAACGAGCGCGTCGTCCTCGCCGGGCGCTATCTCCACCCCGTAGGTGTCCCGCACCCTGAACCACCGCTTCGACACGGTCGCGACCGTCTGCCCGTCGCGCTCGATCTCGTACTCGTGGTCGACGATGTTGCCCTTGGCCTTCATCTCGCCGCCGCCCGCGACGTCGATCGAGAAGCGGTCGCGGAGGCCGACGAGCGCCTTCCGGACCGTCGCCAGCGAGTCGCCTCCCCGTTCGATCGCCATCTTGTCGCGAACGCTCAGCTTGCGCTCCTGGATCTCGGCGACCTCGTTGCCGTCCGGGTCCTCGAGCACGAACGTCTGGCGGACACGCAGGGCCTTGCCGTCGACGTGGAAGGCCCGCCGTCCCTGCTCGTCCTCGATCCAGTAGTCGTCGCCGATGGAGAGCAGCCGCTCGCGCATCTGGTAGCGGGAGCCGCCCGGCCCGTCCTGTTCTCGTCGTCGAAGCAGTCCCATCACTGGCGCGCCATCGCGACGCGGAGCAGCTCGTCCGGGCTGATCAGGTGGTCGAGGTCCTCGGCGGCCTCGTCGATGTCGATCTGCACCCACTGGATACGCCCCGTGAAGGCGTTGTCGTAGCCGTGGTCGTCGCTGACGGGCGTGGCGCTGTCGCGGCCGAGGTCGGTCGTCTCGTCGGCGGAGAAGATGACCGGCACGGTGTGCTCCACGCGCCCCTCGCCGACCTGCTCGCCGTCGACGTAGAGCTTCGCGTCGCCGCCCTTCCCGAGGCCGCCGCCGTCGTAGGCGAACTCCATCCGCACTTGGTGCTCGCCCGGCGGCACCGCCTGGTCGCCGTAGACCTTGAAGCGCTGGAGGCCGAAGAAGTTGTAACAGTAGGCCGGGCGCCCCTCGTGGAGGTAGAGGCTCCAGCCGGCGTAGGCGCCGCCCTGGGCGATCAGCACCCCGTCTCCGCCGCCCTCCGGCACCTCGATCTGGGCCGTCACCGCGTGCGACTTGTTCTTGATTGCGAGCACCGAGTTCTCGGACAGGCGGCCCATCCCGCCGTAGAGGAGCTGGGAGTTGCCGCGGATCAGCTGCGGGCGGCCGGCGATGTCAGGGTCGAAGCGCTCGAAGCGGCGGTCGTCGAGCGGCAGCACGTTGTAGCGAGTCGCCTCGATCAGGAACAGGCGCCGGAGCTCGCGCAGCCTGTCGGGCTGCTCGGCAGCCAGGTCGTGCGCCTGGCTCCAGTCCTCGGGCGCGTAGAGCTCCCACACGTCGTCGTCGTAGGCCGGCATCTCGGTCGGCTTCCACGGGATGCTGTGCCGGGTCACCGCGGTCCAGCCCTTGTGGTAGATGCCGCGGTTGACGAACATCTCGAAGTACTGCGTCTCGCGGTGCTCGGGCGCCGACATGTCGTCGAACGTCGGGGCCATGCTCTTCCCGTGCAGCGGCATCTGCTGCACGCCGTGCACGAACGTCGGGTGCGGCAGACCCGCGACGTCGAGCACGGTGGCCGCGATGTCGATCACGTGGCTGAACTGCGAGCGCACCTCGCCGCGCGCGCGGAACCCGTTGGGCCAGTGCACGACGGTGCCGTTGCGCGTGCCGCCCCAGTGCGAGGCGACCTGCTTGGTCCACTGGTAGGGCGTGTCCATCGCGTGCGCCCAGCCGACCGCGTAGTGGTTGTTGGCCGCGACCGTGCCGAACTCGTCGATGCGGGAGGCCATGAACTCCGTGGTCTCGATGCCTGCCGCGCCGTTGAGCGAGATGGTCTCGTTGAACGTTCCCTGCGGCGTGCCCTCGGCGGAGGCCCCGTTGTCGCCGATGATGTAGTAGATCAGCGTGTCGTCGAGCACCTCGAGCTCCTCGAGCGCGTCCACGAGCCGGCCGATGTGGTGGTCGGTGTGCTCCAGGAAGCCGGCGTACACCTCCATCTGCCGCGCGAGTACCGGCTTGAGGTCGTCGGGCATGTCGTCCCACGCCGGGATCTCGCTCCGGCCGCTCGGTCAGCTCGGCCTCCGGCGGGATCACGCCCAGCTCCTTCTGGCGCGCGAAGCTCTCCTCGCGCAGCGTGTCCCAGCCCTTGTCGAACTTCCCCTTGTACTTGTCCGACCACTCGATCGGCACGTGGTGCGGCGCGTGCGTGGCGCCCGGGGCGAAGTAGGCGAAGAACGGCTTGTCCGGCATCAGCGCCTTCTGCTGGCGGACCCAGGCGATCGCGCGGTCCGTCATGTCCTCGGTGAAGTGGTAGCCCTCCTCCGGCGAGCGGTCCGGCTCCACGGGCACCGTGCCGTCGTAGATCGCCGGCGCGTACTGGTTCGTCTCGCCGCCGATGAAGCCGTAGAAGTGCTCGAAGCCGCCGCCGCCGCTGGGCCAAGCGTCGAACGGGCCCAACGGGCTCGTCTCCCAGACCGGCACCTCGTGGCACTTGCCGAACTGCGCCGTCGAGTAGCCGTTCAGCTTGAGCGTCTCGGCCAGCGGGGCGGCCGTGTTCGGCCGGATCGAGTTGTAGCCGGGCGCCGACGTGGCGATCTCGGTGATCCCGCCCATCCCGACCGAGTGGTGATTGCGACCGGTCAGCATCGCCTGGCGGGTCGGCGAGCACAGAGCGGTGGTGTGGAAGCGGTTGTACTTGAGCCCGTTCGCAGCCAGCCGCTCAGCCGTCGGCGTCGAGCACGGTCCGCCGAAGGCGCTCGAGGCGCCGAAGCCCACGTCGTCGAGGAGGACCACGAGCACGTTCGGCGCACCAGCCGGCGGACGCAGCGGCTCGATCGGCGGGAAGGACGTGTCGGGGTCCTTCGCGTCGTACGTGACCAGCCCCGCGTGGGCCTTGTCGGGGATGGGCAGGACGTCTCGCTGAACCTCGTTGGCCATGCACGCAGGCTCGTGGAGGGGCGGGTGACCGCGCCTCACCTTGTCCGGGTGAATCGCGCTAACGGAACGGGGCAGCTCGGGGTCAGCCCAGCAGCCTCGCCTTCTGCGCGGCGAACTCCTCGTCGGTCAGGATGCCCTGCTGGTGGAGCTCCCCGAGTTGCTTGAGCTGCTCGATCGGGTCGGCGGCGGGTGCCGGCGGGCGCTGCCGGGCGCGGCCGGGGCGGGCTCCTGGTAGGCGTATTCCTCCTGCCCGGCCCAGCGTTGACCCTGGCGACGGCTTACCCGGTTCGAGACGGCGGTCGCGGTGCCGGCGACCACAGCCGTGCGGGCCATTCCGCGAAGAAGTCCTGGCATGGCTCTGTCCTTTCAGTCAGGACGCCGCTTCGGCGGCGTCGAGGGCGTCGATCAGGTCTTGCGCCGGGATGCGCTCGAACGCGACCGGCACGCCGCCGTTGCGGCGCACCGCCGAGATGAACGGCGCCGCCCAGCGGTTCTCGTAGACGATCATCACGGCCGCGCTGCCCGGCTCGATCTCATCGGCGGTCCTGGCCACGTCGTGCTCGCCGAGCAGGCCGGAGGACGCGCCTTCGAAGACCGTGAAGTCGCCGACGCCCTTGTCGGTGAGGTCCGTGGCGTCGAACCCCGAGAACGTCCCGTCCTCGTTCTTGATCACGAACATGGCGTCCAGCACACGGATGATCCCGCGCTCGACGAGGTCCACCAGCAGCGGAGCGGCTTCGCCGGTCATCGGCGCACTGGCCGGATAGGCGATCACAACAATGTCGATCGGGCCGAGGTCCGCGTCGTGGGCTTCCATCCCTGTCTCCGTTCATCCGCGTGGGCGAGCGGTGTGACCATAGGTCCATGGACCGCCCGGCGCAAGGGTGGATACAGGGATTCAGGTGGCGGCGCCGCGCGACGCGGGCTCCTGAAGGGAGCGCCCCGGAAGTCCCCGCGTGAACCAGAGCGACAGCAGGGCGATGATCGCGATCGCCCCGATCGCGCGCTTGAGCCCGTCGAGCTGTGCGTCGCCGTAGTCGTCCGCGATCGCGGACGCCTGGCTCGCCGGGACGCCCTGGTCGAGCGCGGCCTGCTCCACGTCCTCGACCGGCACGACGGGGATCCCCCTCTGGGCGACCTCGGCCACCTGCTCGCGGACCGGCGGCGGCACCGCGGGGTTCTGCTCCACGCGTGTGACGAGGCCGCTCGAGAGCGCCGCGATCAGCACCGAGCCGATCAGCGCGGTGCCGAGCGACGCGCCGAGGTTCTGCGCCGTCCCCTGGAGGCCGCCGGCCTCGTTGGTCTTCGCGGGATCGACGGACGACATGATGACGTTGCCGAGCTGGGAGAGAAGGAGGCCGGCTCCGACGCCGAAGACGGCGAGCGCCAGCGCGAACTCGGCCTCCTCGAGCTCGACGTCGATCGTCCCGAGCAGGAGCACCGACGCGAGCACGAGCGCCACCAGGCCGGCCTGCGCGACGCGCTTGGGGGCGAAGCCCGCGGCGAGCTTCGGGCCGACCATGGCGGCGATGAACATGGTCACGGACATGGGGAAGAGGCGCTTGCCGGTCTCGAACGCGTCCAACCCCAGGACGACCTGGAGGTAGACGGGCAGGACGAAGAACGTCCCCAGCAGGATGAGCTGCTGCATCATCAGCGTGGTGAGCCCGGCGCGCAGCGTCTCGATCTTCAGCAGGGCGCGGTCGAGGAGAGTGTCGCGCCCGCTCCGCTCGAGCCGCTCCTCCCACAGGGCGAAGGCGGCGAGGAAGCCGAGCCCCGCGAGGATGAAGAACGGGACGACCGAGAATCCGAAGGGTGTGATCTCGGTCCCGCCGATGGTCATGGCGCCGCGCGGCTCGATCAGACCCCACTCGCTGCTCTTGACGATCCCGAAGACCGCGAGTGCAAGGCCCGTGGCGGACAGGGCCACGCCGATCACGTCGAGCCGGGGCCGGCGCTCGGCCGGCGGCGAGCTCTTCAGGCGGCGGCGCAGGAGCAGGATCACGGCGACGACGACCGTCTCGCCGGCGAAGACGTAGCGCCAGCTGAACTCCGTCGTGACCCAGCCGCCGATCAGGGGACCGGCGGCGATCGCGGCGCCGGCCACCCCTCCGACGATGCCGAAGGCCAGCGCTCGCTCCTTGCCCTCGTAGGTGCCGGCGATGAGCGACACGATGGCCGGGAGCACCAGCGCGGCGCCCAGGCCCTCGATCAGCGACCAGCCGACCAGGAGGACGCCGAGGTTTGGGCTGAGCGCGGTGGTGAGCGAACCGAGCCCGTAGATGGCGAGACCGATGGCGAACGCACGGTCGCGGCCCAGGATGTCCCCGAGCTTGGCGCCCGCGAGCATGAAGGAGGCCATCACCAGCGTGTACGCGGTGATCGCCAGCTGCACCCCCTGGATCGTCGTGTCGAGGTCCTCGACGATCTGGGAGATCGACACGTTCATGACGCTGCTGTCGAGCACCATCACGAACTGCGCCGACGCGAAGATCGCGATCGGCAGCCCCAGCCCGGACCGGGATTCCCCCATGTCCCCGGCGGCGGTGGAGCGCGGCGCCGCTACGAGAGCGCCTTGGCCTTCAGTGCGTCGAACTCCTCCTGCGTGATCGCTCCCGCGTCGAGCAGCTCCTTGGCCTTGGCGACCTCGGTGGCGGGGCCTCCCGCCGCTTCGCGCACGTACTGGTCGAACGCCTGCTTCTGATTCCGCGCCTCATCCAAGCTCCGCTCGCGCATTCCGTCGTGCTGGGCGATCAGGTAGACCAGCACGCCGAGGAACGGCAGGACGATCACGAACACGACCCAGGCCGCCTTTCCCCAGCCGCTGACGTCGTGGCGGCGGAACAAGTCGGCGAAGACCGTGATCACGATCCAGATCCACGCCACCCAGCAGAAGAAGATGATCATCGTCCAAAGGACGTCCAGGAACGGGTAGTCGGCCGCGATGACCATTGGTGGGGCTCCCCTCGATTTGCCGGCGAATCCACGCGGGATGTTCGCGCATGGGCCGGTCGCATGCGTGCGTCTTGCCCGGCCGAGTCGCGGATCAGCGAAGCTAGCCCGATGCTGCTCGAGGACTATGGCCTGATCGGAGACACGCAAGCGGCCGCCCTGGTCGGTCGCAACGGCTCGGTGGACTGGCTGTGCCTCCCGCGTTTCGACTCCGCCTCATGCTTCACTGCTCTGCTGGGAGACGAACGGCACGGGCGCTGGCTCGTGGCGCCGGCCGGCGAGGTTCGCACGAGCTCTCGCCGCTACCGGCCCGGCACGCTCGTGCTCGAGACCGACTTCGAGACCGCCGACGGCGCGGTCCGAGTGATCGACTTCATGCCCCGGCGAGGTCTGGGGCCGCCGCGAGTGATGCGGATCGTCGAGGGCCTGCGGGGTCGGGTCCCCATGCGAATGGAGCTTTCGCTGCGCCCCGACTACGGGTCGATCGTGCCGTGGATCGATCCTGCGTCGGATGGGGTCGTCGCCACCGCCGGCCCCGACTCGTTTCGCCTCAGCACGCCGCTGCCGCTGAGCGTCGAGAACGGCACTGCCAGCGCCGAGTTCGCCGTGGTCGAAGGCGCCCGCGAGCGGCTGACCCTGACCTGGCATCCGTCCCACGAGGAAAGCCCGTCGGTTGAAGACGCCGACTCCGCGCTCGCGCGGACGCAGGCGTGGTGGCGGGAGTGGAGCGGGCGCTGCCAGTACCAGGGCGCGTACCGCGAGGAGGTCCTGACCTCCCTGATCGCGCTCAAGGCGATGACATCCGAAACAACCGGGGCGCTGATTGCCGCACCCACGACGTCCCTGCCGGAGGACATCGGCGGGGTGCGCAACTGGGACTACCGGTACTGCTGGCTGCGCGACTCGGCGCTCGCGCTCGAAGCCCTGCTCGACGCCGGTTACACGGAGGAGGCGCTTGCCTTCCGCGACTTCATGCTGCGAGTGGCAACCGGAGACCCGACGAAGATCCAGATCATGTACGGGATCGGCGGCGAGCGGCGCCTCACCGAGTTCGAGCTGCCCGAGCTCCCCGGCTACGAGAACTCCAAGCCGGTCCGGATCGGCAACGCCGCGTCCGAGCAGTTCCAGCTCGACGTCTACGGTGAGGTCGCGGCGGTGATGTTCATGGGCCTGGAGGTCCTGGGCAGGATCGAACGACGGTTGTGGCCGCGCTGGCGCGCCGCCGTGGAACACCTCGAGACGATCTGGCGCCGGCCCGACGACGGCATCTGGGAGGCGCGCGGGCCGCAGCGGCACTACACGTACTCCAAGGTGATGGTCTGGGTCGTGTTCGACCGCGCGGTGCGAATCGCCGAGCGGTTCGAGCTCGAGGCGCCCCTCGACCGCTGGAAGCAGATCCGCGACGAGATCCACCGAGAGGTCTGCGAGCAGGGATACGACGGCGAGCGTCGCACCTTCACCCAGTACTACGGGTCCAAGGAGCTCGACGCGAGCGTTCTCAACATCCCACTGGTGGGATTCCTCCCGGGGACGGACGAGCGGGTCACCGGGACGATCGACGCCGTTGAGCGCGAGCTCGGCCGCGACGGGTTCGTCTCGCGCTACTCGACCGCGGAGACCGACGACGGCCTGCCCGGTGACGAGGGCCAGTTCCTGGCCTGCTCCTTCTGGCTCGTCAACGCGCTGGCGATGAACGGCCGCGTGGAGGAGGCACGAGCCCTGTTCGAGCGGCTCATCGGCCTGGCGAACGACCTCGGCCTGCTCGCCGAGGAGTACGACGTCGCTCGCGCCCGGCAGGTCGGCAACTTCCCCCAGGCGTTCAGCCACCTCACCCTGATCCTCGCCGCCCGGGCGATCACCACCGCCGAGGCCGGATAGGCGGCGGCCGATGTCGTGGCTCGAGCGTCACCTCGGGTCGACCCAGGTGTCGCGTGTCATGTACGGCGCGATCATCGGACTCGCCCTGGTCGTGGCACTGGAGGCCCATCCTCCGCGCCCGGCCGTGATGGTCGCCACGCTGCTCGGCACCGCCGTCGCCGTCGGGCTCGCCGAGCTGTACAGCGAGGTCATCGGGGCCGAGGTCCGCACCCGGCGGCGCGTCGAACGCGCGCACTTCCGTGAGATTGCGACGGATGTGGCCGCTGTGGCTGTCGGCGTCAGCTTCCCGGCCGTCTTCTTCCTGCTCTCCGCCGCGGGTGCGATGGAGGTGGGTACCGCCTTCGAGTGGGCCAAGTGGTCGGGGCTCGGGCTGATCGGCTTCTACGGGTTCTGCGCCGGCCGCCTCTCCGGCATGGGTCTGCCGGCGGCGTTCGTCCAAGCCGCCGCGGCGGCCGCGATCGGAGGCTTTCTGATCGGGCTCAAGGCCCTGGTCCACTGAGGTCACCGACCGTCCCCTCCGGTTGCGAAGCTTCCTCCGATGGCCCTTGTCGGCGTGATCGCCGTGGATCCGCGCGAGCCGTACCGCCACGCCGCACGCGAGGTGGTGTCGGCTACGCCCGGCTTCGCCTGGCTGGCGGACGCCGCCTCCGCCGAGGAGGCGCTCGAGGGGGCCCTCCAGCTGCGCCCGGGCCTCGTGCTCGTGGAGGCGGACATGCCCGGCATCGACGGGCGCGAGACGGTCGGTCTCCTGGAGCGGGCGCTGCCCGAGACGGTGGTCGTGCTGGTCTCCGCGGACGGGGCGCCGGACCTCGCGACGCTCACGCCAGGCGGCCTGCGCGCGTTGTGGGAAGCCCACGGACCTGATTGACTCCCTTTCGGGCTTGGACTCGCGAAGGGACTCCGCCGACGCCTGGATTCGAACAGCTAGCGCCCCCACTGGCCACCAAGAGGATCGTGCCCGCGCCCGCCAAGGGCACGGTTGTGCGCCCGCGTCTCGTGGAGCTTCTCGACCGGGGCATGGAGCGACCGTTCACGCTCGTCTCGGCTCCGGCCGGGTCCGGCAAGACCGAGCTGCTCGCCCAGTGGATCGAGTCGGGCAGGCCGCCCGGGCCCGTGGCCTGGGTCCCGCTCGGCCGCGACGACGCCGATCCACACCGCTTCTGGGCCGACGCGATCGCGTCGCTGGGCGCGACGCATGCGGACCTCGTGCCGCTCGCCGCGCCGCCGCGGGGGGAGCTGAGGCCGTTCCTCACCAGCGTGATCAACACGCTGTCGGGAGTGGACGAGACGCTGGTGCTGGTGCTGGACGACCTGCACCTCGTCGGCACGCCGAAGCATCGTCCGCGACCTCGAGTGGGTCCTCGAGAACGCGCCGGCAAACCTCCGGCTGGTGGCCGCCACGCGAAGCGACCCGCTGTTCCGGCTCCAGCGCCTGCGGGTGGCCGAGCGGATGAGCGAGGTGCGCGCGGCGGACCTCGCCTTCACGCGCGAGGAGGCTGTCGCGCTGCTGGGCCCCGTCGACCTCCCGGCTGAGGACGTCGACCGGCTGTGGCGGCGCACCGAGGGCTGGGCCGCGGGGCTGAAGCTCGCCCGCCTGTCGCTGGAGGGCCACGCGGACCCGCGCGCGTTCGTGGCCGGGTTCGCCGGCGGAGACAGTGCCGTGAGCGACTACCTGATCTCGGAGGTCGTCGCGCGCCAGCCGGCCGAGACGCTCGCCTTCATGTTGCGGACGTCGGTCGCCGAGCGGGTGAACGGCGAGCTCGCGGAGGCGCTGACCGGGGCGGCGAGCGGCAGCCACACGCTGCGCGAGCTGGCGCGGCGGGACGCGTTCGTCAGCGCCATGGGGGAGGAGGCGGGCTGGTACCGCTACCACCGGCTGTTCGCCGACGTGCTGCGCGCCGAGCTGCATCGCCGGCTGCCGGAGGAGGCGCCGCGGCTCCACCGGATCGCGGCTCGATGGCATGCGCGCCACGGCAAGCCGCTGGACGCGGTGCGCCACGCGGTGGAGGCGGCCGACTGGGAGCTCGCAGCCGAGGTCGTGGGCGAGCACTGGCTCGTGTTCGTCCTGCGCGGCGGCGGCACCGTGCTGTACGAGCTGGTCGAGCGCATCCCGGGCGAGGCCGTCCGCTCGCACGCCGAGCTGGCGCTGGCCACGGCCGGCCTCCTGCTCGAGCAGGGCGACCACGAGCGAGCGGACGAGCTGCTGATCGTCGCGCATGCGCCTTGCGGAGGACCTGCCGGAGCCGCGGCGGCGCCGCTTCGCCGTGACGTCGACGGCCACGACGCTCTACCGCGCACGCCTGCGCGGCGACGTCCAGGAGGCGGTCAGCGCGGCCCGGCTGGTGCTGGCGGAGCACTGGGACCGGGAGGTCGCCGTGGAGGTGCGCGCCCTCACGCTCGCGAATCTGGGCATCGCGGAGTTCTGGGACGGCGACCGCGGATCGGCCGAGGAGCACCTGCAGCAGGCCGCCGGCCTGGCGCTCGAATGCGGCAACGACTTCGTCCTGTTCCTGGCGGAGAGCTACGCCGCGGCTGCGTACGTCCGCCACGGCCGCCTGCAGGAGGCGAGCACGCGGGCCCGCACGGCCATCCAGCTGGCCGAGCGCCGCGGCTGGACGCGGCTCGCCCACGCCGCGATCGCCTACTCGACGCTCGCCACCGTCCACCTGTTGCACGGTGAGGTGGACGCGGCGGAGGGGCTCGCCGAGCGTGCGGCAGAGACGCTCGAGCACTCCACGGAGCCGCTGCTGCGGCCCGCGGTGGCGCAGGTGCGCGCCCGCCTGTTCCTGCTGAAGGGCGAGCCGCTGCCCGCGCTCGACCTGCTGGTGGCGGCGAGCGCGGAGGGGCCGCTGCCGCCGTTCCTGCGGGTGTCCAACGGCCTGCTCGAGGCGGAGCTGTGGCTCGGGCTCGGCGAGCCCTCGCGGGCGCGCAGGCGGCTGGCCGAGATCGACGCGGAGAACGCCTCCGACGCCGCGATCGGGCTGGCCCGGATCGAGCTGGCGAGCGGCGACCCCGGTGCGGCGATCCGAGCGGTCGCGACCTTCCTCGCGGACGAGCGCGAGCCGGTGCTGCCGTTCGCGCGCGCCGAGGCATGGGCGATCGACGCGATCGCGCGCGACGCGGTGCACGACGAGGACGGGGCGCTGCGGGCGCTCGAACGTGCCCTCGACCTGGCGGAGCCGCGCGGGTACGCCGGAGATCCTCGCGCGCTACGGCGCGCCGCTGCGCTCGCTGCTGCGCCGGCGCGTGGAGCACGGGACCGCGCATCGAGCGCTGGCTGCACGGCTCCTATCGACGCTCGGCGAGAGCTCGGGCGCCGACCGGGCCGCGCCGGCAACGCTGCTCGACCCGCTCAGCGACCGCGAGCTGGCCGTGCTTCGATTCCTTCCCACGATGATGTCCAACGCCGAGATCGCCGGGGAGATGTTCGTCTCGGTCAACACGGTGAAGACCCACCTCAAGCACGTCTACCGGAAGCTCGACGTGGCCGACCGCAGGGATTGCGTCAGGCGTGCGCGGGAGCTCAGGCTGCTGAGCCCCGGGCTCAGCGACCGTTGAAGCTGCCGGCGGTCCCGCGTGAGCATGCCGGCTGACGACGACGTGACCCGCCGCACGCGGCTGGCGGCGGAGCGGACCTGGTTGGCCTGGTGGCGCTCGGGCATCGCTTCGGCCACGGCGGCGGTGGCGGTGGGCGGTGTCGTGCCCGAGCTGGTGGAGGGCGGGCGGACCGCCTACGTGGTGCTCGGCGCGGGCTACGCGGCACTGGCCGCGGCGGTGTTCCTCGCGGCGGCGTTGCGCCGGCGCCAGGTCGAGCGGGCGCTCGAGCGGGGCGACTACGAAGGGCTGGCGGAGGGAGGCGTGCTCGCGCTGACCCTCGTCGCGATGGCGCTCGCGCTCGGCACGCTCGCCGTCATCGTGGTGCAGGCGTAGCCGGCGGCGAAATGAGCCTGCCTCACCCGCCGGGGGTGATGCCGACTCACCCACGCGCGCGGGAGGGTCCATGCCGTGGCCTGCCTGTTCGTGCTCCTGTCCGGCCTGTTCCCACGCATCGGCCTCGCCTGCCTGTGGATCTTCACCAGCGAGGTGGACCAGGCCTACGACAGCTGGATCCTGCCACTGCTCGGCCTGATCTTCCTGCCGCTGACGACGCTCGTCTACGCGCTGCTCTGGGTGCCCCTCGGGGGCGTCGACGGGATCGAGTGGTTCTGGGTCGCGCTCGCGTTCCTGTTCGACATCGGCGCCCTCGGCGCGGGTGCGAGGTCCCGGAGGAGCGACTAGCCGGACGGCGGCCGCCGCGTGGCGCGCGCCCAGCCGTAGCGCACCCACAGGAGGACGATGTCGGCCGTGGCGCTCCAGAAATGGCCGACCGGGCCGGTCACCAGCCAGGCGGCGAGACGGTCGGTCGGCCTCACGAACGCGCAAGGTACTCTCAGGCGCTGATGGCCGCCGCCGTAAGCACGAAGACCACCGAACTCGACGATTCGCGCGTGCGCGTGGACGTCGAGGTGCCCGCCGAAGCGCTCGAGAGCGCGCTGCACAGCGCCGCCGCCGAGCTCGGCCGTGAGATCCGCGTGCCGGGCTTCCGGAGCGGCAAGGTGCCGCCCGAGGTCGTGCTGCGGCAGGTCGGTCGCGAGGCCGTGATGGACGAGGCGCTGCGGCGCGGGCTGCCGGCGTGGTACGAGGAGGCCGTCGCGGCCGCCGGGATCACCACCGTCGGCGATCCCCAGCTCGACCTGTCCGACCTGCCCGAGAAGGGCTCGCCGCTCGCCTTCACGATCGAGGTGGGCGTGGTGCCGCCGGCCAAGCTCGGCGAGTACAAGGGTCTCGAGGTGGGGCGGCGCGAGCCGTCCGTGGACCCGCAGGAGGTGCAGGCGGAGCTCGAGCGGATGCGCGAGTCGCTCGCGGCGCTCGACACGGTCGACCGGCCGGCCGGCCAGGGCGACTTCGTGGTGGTCGACTTCCTCGGGTCGATCGACGGCGAGCCGTTCGAGGGCGGCGAGGCGCGCGGGCACCTGGTGGAGCTCGGCGCAGGCCGGCTGATCCCGGGCTTCGAGGAGCAGCTCGAGGGCGCGGCGGCCGGCGACGAGCGCGAGGTGAAGGTGACCTTCCCGGACGACTACCAGGCCGAGCAGCTGGCGGGGAAGGACGCCTCGTTCGCGGTGGATGTCAAGGAGGTCAAGGAGAAGCGCCTGCCGGAGCTGGACGACGACTTCGCGGAGCAGGCCGGCGGCTTCGACTCACTCGACGAGCTGCGCGCCGAGGTCGAGGAGCGGATCGGGCAGGCGGAGGCGCGTCGCATCGAGGGCGAGTTCCGCGAGGCCGCGGTGGACGCTGCGGTGGCCACCAGCACGATCGACATCCCGCACGAGCTGGTGCACGCGAAGGCCCACGACATGTGGCACCGCACGGCGCGGCGGATGGGGCAGCAGGGGATCGACCCTCAGCAGTACCTCACGATGACGGGCAAGACGGAGGAGGAGCTCGTCACGGAGGCGGAGCCCGACGCGGAGCAGGCGCTGAAGCGCGAGGCCGTGCTGGCGGAGATCGTGAAGGCGGAGGGCATCGAGGTCTCGGACGAGGAGATCGCGACCGCGCTGCGCGAAGCCGCCGGGCCGGACGCGAGCGACAAGCAGCTGAAGCGCGCACTGAAACGCGCGCGCAAGCAGGGCGCCGAGGACGCGCTCCGCGACGACATCGCGATGCGAAAGGCGGTCGACCTGCTCGTGGAGTCGGCGAAGCCGATCCCCGTGGAGCAGGCGGCGGCACGCGAGAAGCTCTGGACGCCGGAGAAGGAGCGCCCCGCAGAGGGCGCAAGCGAGCTCTGGACACCGGGCTCTTAGCGCAGTTGTCGCCGTTGTAACCCCGGCGTGCGCCTGGGCGCGGGACGCTGTTTGGGCAATGAGGGGGAGCCCGAAGCCGCCCGGCTTGGAAGCGAGGCACGTTGGTCAACCAGGAGTTGACTTTCGTAGTCCGCCTCCATCGGAGGCCGCCATCGTGGCCGAGGCTGAGCGCCAGCACGCCCTGCTCACCCTTCCCCAGCTGCAGTCGCACGGCTTGAGCAAGGCCGCGGTCGCGAAACGGGCGAAGGACGGCCGGCTCTACCGGGTTCACCGTGGCGTATACGCAGTAGGCCGCCCGGACCTCACCCCGCATGGCCACTGGATGGCCGCCGTGCTCGCCTGTGGACCCAAGGCCAAGCTGTCCCACCGATCGGCCGCCGGACTTGCGGGACTCCGCCATGACAGCCGCCCAACGCCCGACGTCACCGTGCCCGGCGGCTCGGTCAGGCCTCGACCTGGCATCGAGACTCACAGGAGCTCCACCCTGCACCCAGCCGACCTCACAACCATCAACGGCATCCCATGCACCACCGTCGCCCGCACCCTCGTCGACCTCGGCGACGTCGTGAGCCGCCGCGAGGTCGAGCAGGCCGTCAACCAGGCCGAGCTGCTGCGCCTCTTCGACGGCAAGGCCGTGAACGAGGCCCTGGCGAGAGCCGGGCCGCGCCGGGGCGCCGGGATCCTCCGCGCTGTGCTGGCGAGCTACACGGAGCCGACCCTCACGCAAGAAGGCATCGAAGAACGCTTCCTCGCCCTCTGCCGAAAGGCCACCCTCCCCAGCCCAGCCGTGAACGCCTGGATCGCGTGCGACGACGGGGTTGCCTACAAGGCCGACTTCCTCTGGCGAACCGAGAAGCTGATCGCCGAGACCGACGGCCGCGACGTCCACACCACGCGCAAGGCCTTCGAGCACGATCGCCTCCGCGACCAGCGCCTCACCCTCGCCGGCTACACGGTGGTCCGCTTCACCTGGCGCCAGGTGGCGGGCCGGCCAGGCAGCGTGGCGGAAGCCCTGCGAGGCCTGCTCGCTAGACTGGCGCGCCCATGAGTCCTCTCGTTCCGATGGTCGTCGAGCAGACCTCCCGCGGGGAGCGCGCCTTCGACATCTACTCGCGCCTCCTCAACGAGCGAATCGTCTTCCTCGGGACCCCGGTCACCGACGAAATCGCGAACCTGATCGTCGCCCAGCTCCTCCACCTCGAGTCGGAGGATCCGGACAAGGACATCTCGCTCTACGTCAACTCGCCCGGCGGCTCCGTGTACTCCGGCCTCGCGATCTACGACACGATGCAGTTCATCAAGCCCGACGTGCAGACGATCTGCGTCGGGATCGCGATGTCGATGGGCGCGCTGCTGCTGTCCGGCGGCGCCGAGGGCAAGCGCATGGCCCTCCCCAACGCGAAGATCCTCATCCACCAGGTCAGCTCCGCCTTCCAGGGCCAGGCCACGGACATCGAGATCCACGCGAAGGAGATCATCGACGTGCGGCGCCGCCTCGACGAGATCCTCGCGAAGCACACCGGCCAGGACATCGAGAAGGTCGCGCGCGACACCGAGCGCGACTACTTCATGAGCGCGGAAGAGGCGCAGGAGTACCACCTCATCGACCGCGTTATTTCCAAGCACTAGGACACCTGTCGAGCCCCCCGCCCCGTCGTCGCCGTCCGGGTTACCCTGGTAGTGCGGCCGCTGTTCGTTGAAGGGACGCGGGGGTCGAGGGAGTATTTCTGCGGTACCCTCGTCCAGCTGAGGGAGAGATAAGAACGCGTGGCCCGACCTACGGACTCCAACGAGCAACTCCTCTGCAGCTTCTGCGGCAAGTCGCAGCGGCAGGTCAAGAAGCTGATCGCCGGACCCGGCGTCTACATCTGCGACGAGTGCATCGATCTCTGCAACGAGATCATCGACGAGGAGCTCACCGGGGCGCCCACCTTCGACCTCGAGAACCTGCCGAAGCCGAAGGAGATCTACTCGGTCCTGCAGGAGTACGTGGTGGGGCAGGAGCCGGCGAAGCGGACGCTGTCGGTGGCCGTCTACAACCACTACAAGCGCGTCCAGATGATGCAGTCGGACGGCGAGCAGGACCTCGAGCTGCAGAAGTCCAACATCCTGCTGCTCGGTCCCACCGGCTGCGGCAAGACACTGCTCGCCCAGACCCTCGCCAAGATCCTGAACGTCCCGTTCGCGATCGCCGACGCCACGGCGCTGACCGAGGCCGGCTACGTCGGCGAGGACGTCGAGAACATCCTCTTGAAGCTGATCCAGGCCGCCGACTTCGACGTCAAGAAGGCCGAGACCGGGATCATCTACATAGACGAGGTCGACAAGATCGCGCGCAAGGCGGACAACCCGTCGATCACGCGCGACGTGTCGGGTGAGGGCGTCCAGCAGGCGCTGCTGAAGATCCTCGAGGGGACGGTGGCGTCGGTGCCGCCGCAGGGCGGGCGCAAGCACCCGCACCAGGAGTTCCTCACGATCGACACGACGAACATCCTGTTCATCTGCGGCGGGGCGTTCGCTGACCTGGATCGCGTGGTCGAGCGGCGCATCGGACACAAGGGCGTGGGCTTCGGAGCGACCGTCTCCTCGAAGCACAACAAGGACACCGGCGACCTGTTCAAGAAGGTGCTGCCGGAGGACCTCGTCGACTACGGGTTGATTCCGGAGTTCATCGGCCGGCTGCCCGTCGCGTCGGTGATCCACCAGCTCACGCGCGACGACCTCGTCACGATCCTGACCGAGCCGCGCAACGCGCTCGTCAAGCAGTTCCAGCGCTTCTTCCAGTTCGACGGGATCGAGCTGGTCTTCGCCGACGACTCGCTGCAGGCGATCGCCGACCGCGCGCTCGACAGAGAGACGGGCGCGCGAGGGCTGCGCTCGATACTCGAGGAGACGCTGCTCGACGTGCAGTTCGAGCTGCCGTCGCGACGCGACGTGAAGAAGTGCGTGGTGACCAAGGAGACGATCGAGAAGGGCCTGAAGCCCACCCTGGTCACCGAGGCCGCGCCCGAAGAGGACGACGGCCAACACCAGGCCGAGTCGGCCTAGCCGGCTGCAAACCTTCGCATCGCGGCGTCATCGGCGCAGGTCCGTGCAGAGCACTGTCCCTGCGCCTCTTCCTTGCGCTGCTCGGTTTTCGCTCGGCTATGCCGACTCGGGTTCTCGCCGCGTCTGCGTGCGTGCCCATCGTCCCGGTCGTCGCTCCGCCGGGTACTCTCGCGCGCGTGCGGCTTCGCCTGCTCGAGCGTGTGGGAAGCGCCCTCGGCTTCTCTCCCGAGGGCAGGTCCGTGCGGGTCTGGGTTCGGGGGATGCCGGGGGGCGACGAGACCGAAGTCGTGGCCGGGACGATCACCGAGGTGCGCGAGGACGGCGCCGTGCTCTTCCTCCGCGAGCCCGACCAGGAGCAACGGTGGATCCTCGCCGTGCCCCACGAGCCGGGATGGGGATTGCAGGCGCTGTGGTTCAGCTTCATCGCCGTCGACGCCTTCGAGCTGGACGGCCGAGAGCGGCTGGGCCGGTGGTTCATCCGGCTGGGATCGCCGCCCTGATCTGGCCGGCCTCGCGGGGTCCGACGCGCCGGGATTCCCTCATTCTCGCGCCGTGATCTCGTCGGGCCTCGCGACCTGCTTTCGCCGTCCTCGCGTCTTGAATCGGCCCGCTTCCGGGCCCATCTGAGCCGTTAGGTCCGAATTTCCCCCGCTAGTTGCGAACAAAAAACCCGCAAATAGCGACATAAGAGCGATCTCATGCTTGAGCGAGAAGTTCGCTTCCAGGGTACGAAACTCACAGACTTGTAGACGTAATCCGTGCGAAGGGAAGCGCAGTGGTCGGTCTCCGGAGTGGCAGTTGACAAGGAAGCAAGGATCGGCCGGCGCCGTACGGGCGTCGCGGATCGCGCCGATCTCTCTGAGTCTCGCCCTGCCCCTCGCCCTCATCCTGGTCCTCGTCGCCGCCTCGCCGGCGATGGCCCAGCTGCCACTGCCGGCTCCGCAGACGCCGGTCACCGAGTCGCTGTCACAGGTCGTCCCGGCAGCGACCGAGACGGTCACGAACGTCGCCCCAGCGACCGCCCCCGTAACACAGGCAGTGTCCACCGTCACACCGCCGGCGGCCCCGACGCCGGCCGCCCCAGCCACGCCGAGCGCGCCCGCCCCGACGCCGGCCGCCCCGGCCGCGCCCGCCGACGCCGGCCGCTCCGAGCGCACCCGCACCGGCGGCGACCCCTACCGCTCCCGTGGAGCCGGCGCCGACGACGAGTTCGGCCGCGCCGGCCGAGTCAGCGCCGGCACCGAACGTCGCGGGTCCGACACCCGCCACTTCGGCTCCGGCACCCGACGCGCCGACCGCACCCTCGTCATCGCCGTCCGCCGCGCCCGCACCCACCCCCTCGGCGGCCCCCGCTCCGACGTCGCAGATCACCGACCTGCTCGGGGGTGTGGTTGCTGGAGTGTCGGCACCGCCGCCCTCCGCTCCGGTGGTCTCGCCGGTCGCGCCCGGTCCGGTTGTCTCGCCTGTCGCGCCTGAGCCGTCGGCTCCGGAGTCGCCGGTCTCGCTACCGGGTTCTGGGATCGACCTTCCCGGACTCCCGGACCTCGCGCCTCAGCTTCCGGATCTCCCGATCGAGGTTCCGGCTCCCGTGGTCGAGACGCCGGTCGCCGAGTTGCTCGAGCCGATCACGCCGGTCGTCGAGTTGCTCGAGCCGATCACGCCGGTCGTCGAGAACGTGACGAGCGAGACGCCCGTCGAGGTCGACGAGACCGACGAGCTCCTCGCGCCGATCCTCGGCGGCGTCGAGCCGCCGGTCGTCGACCTGCCCGTCCCGGCTGACGACGCCGACGACCTCCTGCCGCCCATCGCTCCGGCGACGGACGACCTGCTCGACCCAGTGGGTTCGATCACCGATGGGTTGCTCGAGCCGGTGGGGTCGATCGCCGACGGTCTGCTCGACCCGGTCGCTCCGGCGACGGGCGGTCTGCTCGAGCCGGTTACTCCGGTTGTCGATGACCTGCTCGACCTGGTCGTCCCGGTTGCGGACGCGGTGCTCGAGCCGGTGGTGCCGGTCGTGGATGACCTGCTCGATCCGATCGTCCCGGTCGTCGATGACCTGCTCGACCCGGTCGCGCCGGTCGCAGACGTGGTGCTCGAGCCGGTGCTCCCGGTCGTCGAATGACCTGCTCGATCCGATCGTCCCGGTCGTCGAGGCCGTGGTCGATCCGATCGTCCCGGTCGTGAATGACCTGCTCGATCCGATCGTCCCGGTCGTCGAGGCCCTGGTCGATCCGATCGTCCCGGTCGTCGAATGACCTGCTCGATCCGATCGTCCCGGTCGTCGAGGCTCTGGTCGATCCGATCGTCCCGGTCGCGGACGCGGTGCTCGACCCGGTGCTCCCGGTCGTCGATGGCCTCATCGATCCGATCGTCCCGGTCGTCGAGGCTCTGGTCGATCCGATCGTCCCGGTTGTCGAGGGTCTCGTCGATCCGCTGGTCCCGGTTGTCGAGGACCTGGTCCGTCCGCTCGTGCCGGTCGTCGAGGATCTGGTCGACCCGATCGTCCCGGTCGTCGAGGGTCTCGTCGATCCGCTGGTCCCGGTCGTCGAGGGTCTCGTCGATCCGCTGGTCCCGCTCGTCGAGGGTCTGGTCGACCCCCTCGTCCCGACCCTCACCGGCCTCGTCGATCCCCTGATCCCGCTCGTCGAGGGTCTCGTCGATCCGCTCGCTCCCGTCGTCGTCGGTCTCCTCCAGCCTCTCGCTCCGGTCGTCAACACCGTCCTTCAGCCCGTCGTCACCCTCGTCGACGACCTCACCGCTCCGCTCGCTCCCCTCACCGGCGGTCTGCTTCAGCCCGTCGCCCCGATCGTCGACAGCATCCTCACTCCGCTCACCCCGATCGCCCTCCCGGGCACCCAGCCCCGCGACTCCGGCACCTCGGGCTCCGGTGGCGCTTCCGCCTCGCCGCCCTCCGGTCCTCCGCCGTCCGGCCCGGAGACCCAGCGCGGCTCCCAGGCACCGCCCGCCTCTCACGCCGGCACGGCCTTCAGCCCCGGCGTCGCACAGCAGCCCGCCCTCGACCTCCCCGCCCAATCCGAGGCACCCCCGGCCGGCGCTCCTCAGCTCCCCACCGAGCCCGCCGCGCAGCCCACGCAGCCCGGAACCCACGCCGGCTTCGGCCCGCACGACTACACGCTCCCGGGCTGGGCCGCCGCCCTCCAGCGCGAGCTACAGCTCCACGGCGCCGGCTCCGCCTTCCTCGCAGGCGCCGGCGCCCTGAGCGCCACGGCCGCCGCGTCACCCGACGTCGCGCAGACCCTCGGAGGCGGCGGCTCCTCGTCGAGCTCCGGCTCGCTTCCCGCCTCCGGCGCCGCCGCCGGCTCCGGCGCCGCGGGCATCGCCTCCAGCGCCCTCTTCGCTCTTCTCGTGTCGTTCACGGCCTTTGCGCTGTGGCACCTCGCGCGCCTGTTGCTCACGCCCGCGCGCTGGCGGTCACAGGCGTTCGTGGCCGTTCTCGAGCGACCTGGCTAGCCCGTCCGGGCTCAGACCAGGACTTCCCCGGCCGCGGGATGCGGCCGGGCAACGCTCGATTAGGAGAGAACGATGCAACGGACATACGACGTGCCTGCCGTGCGGGCCGCGGTGGTGGCTCTCACAGCCACGCTGCTCCTGCTCGCGCTGCCGGGCACGAGCATCGCGGGCGGCTCGTCCCAGTCGACCCGCTCCTCCTCCGACGCCACCGCCGGCCTGCTCCAGCACGGAGCCGGCTACGCGGGCGACGGAGAGGCGCCGCGAGTCCGGGCGCTGCAGCGCAAGCTGCGCGCGCTCGGCTGGCAGCCGGGACGTACGGACGGGCTGTTCGGACCCCGCACAGAGGCGGCGGTCTCCCGCTTCCAGCAGGCCGCGGGCCTGGCCGCCGACGGAATCGTCGGACCGGCCACGCGCAAGGCCCATCAACCGGGCCGCCGGCGGCCGGCTGGCGAGAGGCGCCGGCTACGCCCAGCCGGCCGGCTCACCCCGGGTCAGGAAGCTGCAGCGCGAGCTGCGGCGGAACGGCCTGAAGCCGGGCCCGATCGACGGCCGCTACGGCCCCCGCACCGAGGCGGCCGTCGTCCGGCTGCAGCGGCGCCAGGGGCTGCCGGTGAAGGGTGTCGTGGACGCCCGCACCCGGCGGGCCCTCGCGACGGCACCGCAACGGCAGGGCACCCGGCCGGCGGACAGCCGGCCGAGGAGGAGCCGGCTCCCACGGCCGACGGCGATCGCCCTCACGGGCATGGACCCGGCCGAGGACCAGGCCGGATGGCTGGTCCTCACGGCCCTGATGGCGCTGCTCATAGGGGCGGCCGCGGGGCTGCTCGCAGGCCGGCTGCGTCCCGGCCCCTCGCACGCCTCGGGGATCGCGCTGGCGCGCGGCGTCGTGGCCGAGGGGATGGCGCGGGCCGCCTCGGTCGGCCGCTTCCGCGGCCACGTGCACGCGCTGGTGCTCGGGAAGCGGGGCGCTGAGGGGCACCCAGGAAGCCCGCTACCTGATCAGCGACCCCGAGAAGGCGCTGCCCTTCTGGGTGGACCAGGCGGAGATCGACCGGCTCGCCCGCGAGGAGGCCGAGGCGGACGAGAAGGACCAGGCGGAGAGCCGTACGGCGACGGCCGAAGAGAGCCGTACGGCGACGGCCGAAGAGGGCCGTACGGCGATGACCACCGCGGCATCGTCAGAGGCCGTACGGCCCCCGGCGGATGACCCACCGGCCATGCCGATCCCCGACCAGACCAAGGTGCTCGGCTACGTGAGCGTCGAGCAGAACGGGGACCCGGAGGCCGGCGGGATGCGCGAGCAGGCGCAGTCGATCGACTCGCTCTGCCGGCGCCGCGGCTGGCACCTGCTCGAGCTGGTGCGCGACGTCGAGGCCGCCGGGGGCGGAAGCCTCAAGCGGCCCGGCCTGACGTACGCCGTCGAGCGGGTCGCGAAGGGCGAGGCCTCGTGCATCGTGGTCTCGGAGCTCAGCCGGCTCACCAACTCGGCGGCGGACCTGAGCCGGGTCCTCGAGTCGCTCGCCCGAACGGGCGGGCGGCTGGTGATCATGGACGTGGGGCTGGACACCGCGTCCGACGCGGGAAGGGTCGCCGCCAACAGCCTCCTGCGAGTCGGCTCGTGGGAGCGCAGGCGCGTGCTCGAGAGCACGCGCAAGGGGCTGGCCGCGGCCAGGGCGAGGCGAGCCGCGGCCGGGCTGCCGGCCGTGGAGGACGTCCCGGCCCTCAAGCAGCGCATCCTCGAGATGCGCGGCGACGGGCTGACCCTCCAGGCCATCGCCGACCAGCTCAACGACGAGGGCGTCCCCACGTTGCGCGGAGGGCAGCTCTGGAGGCCGTCGAGCGTCCAGGCGGCCCTGGGCTACCGCCGGCCGCGCCGCCGCCGGGACGAGGGGGAGCACGCCATGTGACCGGTGTGTATACGCGACGGGCCCCGGGAGGTACCGGATGTCTTGGCGGATAGGCGACGATGTCGCCTTCCCCCGCTGCCGCCAGCCCGGGCCGCCGGGCTGGCAGACTTGGCGCTCAGATGAGCGACGACCGCCTGAAGGTCCTCGAGGAGCGCACCCGGTACGAGCCCGCCGAGGTGGAGTCGCGCGTGCTCGCGCGCTGGACCGAGTGCCGGCATCTTCCACCCCGACCCGAAGGGCACGGCCGAGGAGAACTACTCGATCGCCGTCCCGCCCGCCGAACGTGACCGGATCGCTCCACATGGGCCACGCCCTCAACGGCTCGATCCAGGACCTCTGCATCCGCGTGGCCCGGATGCGGGGCAAGCGCGCGAAGTGGATCTTCGGCACGGACCACGCCGGGATCGCCACCCAGCGCCAGGTCGAGAAGGCGCTGGAGGCGGAGGGCAGGACCAAGGAGGAGCTCGGGCGCGACGCGTTCGTCGAGCGCGTCTGGGAGTGGCGCCGCGTGCACGGCGGCACGATCACCGAGCAGTTCCGCCGCCTGGGCGCCTCGCTCGACTACGACGACGAGCGCTTCACGATGGACGACGACTACGTCCGCGCGGTCACGCTCGTGTTCGTGCGCCTGTACGAGAAGGGGCTCGTCTACCGCGACAACTACATGGTCAACTGGGACCCCGGCCTGCGCACGGCGATCTCCGACCTCGAGGTCGAGCAGCGCACGGTCGAGGACACGCTCTACTCGATCGACTACCCGCTCGAGTCCGGCTCCGGCTCGGTCACGGTCGCCACGGTGCGGCCCGAGACGATGCTGGCCGACACCGGCATCGCGGTGAATCCCGACGACGAGCGCTACTCGCGGCTGGTCGGCGAGGCGGCGATCCTGCCGCTGGTGGGCCGCCGGCTGCCGATCGTGGCGGACGAGCACGTGGACCCGGAGTTCGGCACCGGCGCCCTGAAGATCACCCCGGGCCACGACCCGGCCGACTTCGAGATCGGCCGCCGCCACGGGCTCGACGAGGTGGTGGTGATCGGCGAGGACGGCGCCATGACGGACGCCGCGCCCGAGCGCTTCCGCGGCATGGGCGTCGACGAGGCGCGTCACGCCGTGGTGGCCGCCCTGCGCGAGGAGGGCCTGATCTCGGGCACTCGCGCGTACGAGCACGACGTGCCGCACTCGCACCGCTCCGGCCGGCGCGTGGAGCCGCTCATCTCGCTCCAGTGGTTCTGCGACATGGAGCAGCTCGCCCGCCCGGCCATGGAGGTCGTGCGGGACGAGCGGATCCGCTTCCACCCGGCGAAGCCCTGGACCGACGTCTACCTCGACTGGCTCGAGAACATCCGCCCCTGGTGCATCTCGCGGCAGCTCTGGTGGGGCCACCAGCTGCCGGTCTGGTACCGCGGCGACGAGACCTACGTGGGCGTCGAGCCGCCTTCCGGCGAGGGGTGGGAGCGCGACCCCGACGTGCTCGACACCTGGTTCTCGTCCGGCCTCTGGCCGTTCGCGACGCTCGGCTGGCCGCAGGACACGCCGCAGCTGCGCGCCTTCTACCCGACCGACGTGCTCTCCACGGCGCGCGACATCATCTTCCTCTGGGTCGCCCGCATGGTCATGTTCGGCATCGAGCTGACCGACCGCATCCCGTTCACCGACGTGAACATCCACTCGGTGATCCAGGCGCCCGACGGGCGGCGGATGTCGAAGTCGCTCGGCACGGGGATCGACCCGCTCGACCTGATCGACGCGCCACGGCGCGGATGCCCTGCGCTTCGGCCTGCTGGCGATGTCCTCGGCGCAGGACGTGCGCTTCAACGAGGGCAAGGTCCAGCAGGGACGCGACCTCGCCAACAAGCTCTGGAACGCGTCGCGGCTGATCCTGCTGCGGGTGTCCTCGGAGCGCCGAGCCGGACCCGGCCGCCGCCGCCGCGCTGGAGGACCGCTGGATCGTGTCGAGGCTCGAGCGCCTGACCGCGCGGGCGGCCGAGCTGTACGACGGCTTCCGCTTCTCCCACGCGGCGCTCGACCTGTACGGCGCCTTCTGGTCGGAGCTGTGCGACTGGTACCTCGAGCTGGTCAAGCCGCGGCTGTACGAGGACGACAACCGCGAGGTGTCCGGCGTGCTGCTGTGGGCGCTCGAGCGGACGCTCAAGCTGCTGCACCCGGTGATGCCGTTCGTGACCGAGGAGATCTGGTCGCTGATGCCCGCAGCGGAGCGGAGCGCGGTCTGCTCGCCACCGCCGACTGGCCCGAGGCCGACGAGTCGCGCCTCGACGAGAGCAGCCGAGGCCGAGGTCGGGCGGCTGATCGATGCCGTGACCGCCCTGCGGCGCTACCGCGACGAGGTCGGGGCGAAGGGGTGCCGTGCGCGGGCGGCTCGTGGCCGAGGGCTACGACGGGCTCGAGGAGCAGCTCGCCCGCCTGGCGCGCTTCGAATTGGTGGGCGACGCCTCGGGGAACGGCGACGTGCTCGCCACCGTGCCGATCCCCGGCGGCGGCGTGCAGGTGCTGCCCTCCGACGCCTTCGACCCGGCCGAGGCCGAGAAGCGGATCGCCGCCCGGCGCGAGCAGCTGAGCGCCGAGATCGAGCGGGCGGAGCGCAAGCTCGCCAACGAGAAGTTCGTGGAGCGCGCCCCGGCCGAGGTGGTCGAGGAGGAGCGCCGCAAGCTCGAGGAGTACCGCGAGGCGCTGCGCCGCCTCGGCGACTGATGACCTTCCGCCAGGCCGAGGAGTACCTCCTCTCGCTCGAGCTGTTCGGGATGCGGTTCGGGCTGGACCGCATGCACCGGCTGATGACGGTGCTCGGTCTGCCGCAGCGGCGCTTCGCCTCGATCCACGTGGTCGGGACGAACGGCAAGTCGTCCACGGTGCGCTTCTGCGCGGCGATCCTCGAGCGGCACGGGCTGCGCACCGGCAGCTACACGTCGCCGCACCTGGGCTCGTTCCGGGAGCGGATCGAGGTGGGGGAGGAGCCGGTGCCGGAGGCGGACTTCGCGGCGGCGGTCGCGCGGGCGGCGCAGGCGGCCGAGCTGGTGAACCGGACCGCCGAGCCGGACGACCAGGTCACGCAGTTCGAGGCCCTGACCGCCGCGGCCTACCACGAGCTGGCGCGGCGCGGGGTGGAGGTGGCGGTGATCGAGGCGGGCCTGGGCGGCCGCTTCGACGCCACGAACGTGATCCCGTCGAAGGTGCAGGTGATCACCTCGGTGGGGCTCGAGCACACGCGCTGGCTGGGGCCGACGCTGAAGGACATCGCCGAGGAGAAGCTGGCGGTGGTGAGGGACCACGGGACGCTGGTCACGGGGGCGCTCGACGAGGAGTCGCGGGCTGTGGCGGAGCGCGTGGTGAGCGCGCGAAGCGCCGCGCTGGTGGCGGTCGGGCCTGGGGAGGGCGAGCGCTTCGCCGGCGCCGGCCGCTTCGCGCCCGCGGACCTCGGCTTGACCCTGGGCGCCTCCGGCCGCTTCCAGCGCGGCAACTTCGCAATCGCCGCCGCTGCGCGCCGAGGCGTTCCTCGGCCGGCCGCTCGACCCCGCGGCGCTCGAGGCCGCCGCCGCGAGACCACCATTCCGGGCCGCGTCGAGATCGTCGCGCACGACCCGCTCACCGTCTACGACGGCGCCCACAACCCGGCCGGCGCGCATGCCCTCGCCGAGTCGCTCGGCGACGTGTTCGGCGACCGCCGTCCGCGCGTGGCCGTCATCGGCGTGCTCGAGGACAAGGACGCCGCCGCGATGCTCGCCCAGCTGCTGCCGCAGGTCGACCAGGCCGTGTACACGAGGTCGCAGAACCCGCGCTCGCTGTCGCCGGCGACGCTCGCGAGCCTCGCCGAGAAGCTCGGCGGACCGCCGGGGGTCACGGTCTCCGAGCCGCGCGCCGCGGTCGACCACGCCCGGTCGCTCGCGGGCCCGGGCGGCGCCGTGCTCGCCACGGGATCGATCTACCTGGTCGCCGATCTCGTGCGCGACAGGCCGGGCGTGCGTGCTTCGAGCCTCTAGCGGGTAACCACCCGTCCATGAGGGGGATGCGGGGAGCGCTGGCCGTGCTTGCGGTGTCGCTCGTCGTTGCCGCGCCCGCCTCCGCCTCGCCGTACGTCGCGCCCGGCATCAGCCCGCCCGGAGCCAACGACTGGAACTGCCGGCCGACCGCGGCGCGACCGGTGCCCGTGGTGCTGGTGCACGGCACGTTCGCGGACATGACCGTGTCGTGGAACCTGATCTCGCCGGCGCTGAAGGCCTCCGGCTACTGCGTGTTCGCGCTCGACTACGGGCGCCGCGGCACCGGCCCGATCGAGGACTCCGCGGGCGAGCTCGACGCCTTCGTCGACCGCGTCCTGGCCGCCACGGGCGCCGCCCGCGTGTCGCTCGTCGGGCACTCGCAGGGCGGCATGATGCCCCGCTGGTACCTGAAGTTCCTCGGCGGGACGGCCGAGGTGGACGACCTGATCGGCCTCTCGCCCTCCAACCACGGCACGAGCAACCCGGGCGCCCTGCTCGCCGACGGCGTGCTGGCGTGTGTCTCGTGCGGCCAGCAGCGCACGGGCTCGGCGTTCCTCACCAACCTCAACGCCGGGGACGAGACGCCCGGCGACGTGTCGTACACGGCCGTCCAGACCCGCTACGACGAGGTCGTGATCCCCTACTCGTCGGCCTTCCTGGCGGCCGGGCCGAACACCACGAACGTGCTCCTGCAGGCGCGCTGCCCGCTCGACTTCTCCGAGCACCTCGGGATCATCTACGACCCGGTGGCGCTGCGCTGGATCAAGAACGCCCTGGGCCGCCCGGGGCCGGCGGACCCGGGCTTCAGGCCGAGCTGCCTCTGACCCCTCAGGCGTCTACGTCCTCGGCGCGGTTGTCGCCGGGGATGCGGCGCACCGATCCCCAGCCGTACTTCGTCCACGCGACGAGCAGGAGGCCGCCGGCGGCAGCGCCGAGGGTGTCGGAGATGAGGTCGCCGACGGTGTCGTCGTTGCCCATCGAGAGGTTCGAGCCGAAGACCTCGTCGGAGGCCCACTCGAAGATCTCCCAGACGCCGCCGATCGCCACGCCGAGCGCGAACGTCACGGTGAAGATGCCGGCGTAGTGGCGCGGGACGAAGTCCTCGCGCATGTCGGGGAGGACCTCGATGCGGGCGAGGGCGATGTAGGCGACCTGGGAGCAGAGCATCGGCACGATGAAGTGCACGACGTTGTCGTAGGGCTTCCAGGCGTCGTAGAGGCCGAGCGCCTCGCCCCAGCCGGTGAAGATCATCGCGATCGTGAAGCCGAGGTCGTAGAGGCGGGGCAGGTCGATGGCGCGCGCCACGAGCAGGGCGGTGCCGCCCACGAGCAGGTTGGCGACGCCCGTGATCTCGCCCATCAGGAGGAAGACGGCCGCGCCGACGAAGAAGGTGGCGCGCAACAGGTCGATGGGATCGCGGACCACGCGGCCCCAGTCGCCCATCAACGCGGTTCTCGCCTCCATGGCGTGCCCTTACCCGCCAAGGCCTGCCACGATTCAGCCTCATGGACGGGGACGGCCCACGCTTCGGCTCGATGATCGCCCTGGTGGCGATCGTGGTGGCGACGGTGATCCTGGTGTTCTTCGGGATCGGCTACGCCCTGGGGCGGCTGTTCCTGTAGGGCGACGCCTCCGGAACCAAGGAGCCAACGGCGTGTTACGGCGGGCCCTGCCAGTACACTCGGCCCCTTCTATGGGAGCCCTCGCCGTCTTCGGAATCGAGAACGACGGGCTGAACCTCGCGGTCAACCTGCTCATCCTCTTCTTGGTGGTGATCTGGCTGGCGCTGGTGTACTGGACGTACGCCGACGCCCGGCGCCGGATCGCCGATCCGCTGCTGGTCGGATGCGCGACCGCCGCCTCCCTGTTCCCGTTCGTGGGGACGATCGTCTACGTCATCGTGCGCCCGCCCGAGTACCTCGAGGACGTGCGCGAGCGCGAGCTCGAGATCCAGGCCGCCGAGGCGCGGCTGACGAGCCTCGAGCACATTCACTGCCAGTACTGCGGGTTCGAGGTCGAGAAGGCGTTCCTGCGCTGCCCGAGCTGCCTGCGGCGGCTGAAGGAGCCGTGCGGGGTGTGCGGCAAGCCGCTCGACCCGCGCTGGAAGATCTGCCCGTACTGCGAGGCCGAGGTGGGGCAGATCCCCGCCGAGGCACGCCGGCAGAGAACCCGCCGGGCCGCCGCGGCGGCGCCGGCCCGCCAGGCGCCCCCGCGAACGGCCGCGCCGAGAGCGGCCCGGCCGCCGGACGGCGGCGGCACGGCCGAGCGCCCCGCCCGCGCGTCGCGCGAGCGCCCGCCCTCGACGGGCTGAGCGCCTCCGCGCCGCGCTGCCGTCCGCGCACTCGCCTTCGGCTCCAGCGACGGAGGCTGTTAGGGCCCCCTAAATCTGTGTTAGGTTCCCCTAACTATGCACGGACTCAGCACGTATCTGCGCCGACATCACATCGGCCTACTGGCCCTGTTCATCGCCCTCGGCGGCACCTCGTACGCGGCGGTCAGCCTGTCCGCGAACAGCGTGGGCGCCCGCGAGCTGAAGAACCAGGCGGTCGGCGCGTCGGAGATCAAGGACGGATCGATCATGAAGCGCGACCTGCGTGAGCGGCTCTACGAGAGCCTGCGCGGCGGCGGCAGCGGGACCGGCGCAACCGGCCCGGCCGGACCGCAGGGACCGCCCGGCCCCGCGGGCCCGGCGGAGGGTCCCGCCGGCGGCGTGCTCACCGGGAGCTACCCGAACCCGGGCCTTGCCAACGGCGTGGTCGGGACCTCCCAGTTGGCGCAGCTGCCGGCGGCGCGCGTGCGCAAGGCCAGCGACACCCAGATCATCCCCGGCGACGGCACCACCGCCATCGTCTCGTTCACCGACCCGAGCTCCGAGCAGTACGACATCGGGAACATGTTCGACCAGGCGGCCGACGCCACCGTGCTGACGATCCCGGTGACCGGGCACCTACGTCGTCACCGGCGCCGTGCGCTGGCAGGCGAACGAAGCGGCGTCCGGAACCTGAACCTGCACGGGCCCCAGCCCGGCGGCCTGCGGGCGTCGTCGAGCGTGCACGCGAACGACTCGATGGTCCCGCCCGGCGGCCCGCCCGGTGGCCCGCCGCCCCCGCCCGTGCTCGACACGACGCGCCAGTCCGTCTCGACCACCGAGCGCTTCAACGCCGGCGACGACATCTTCATGAGCGTGTCGCAGACCTCCGGCGTCCCGCTCTTCCTCGACGCCAGCCAGAACCAGATCCACCTGTCGGCCGCCTTCGTCGGCCCCTGATTCCTGCGGCCCCGGCCGCCCGCCTCGCCTCTAGGTGACGCGGGCGGCCGGCCGGCCGCGCGCCTCGCGCCAGCCGCCGAGGCCCAGCAGCGCGGCCGTCCCGAGCGTCCACCACACGGCGGGCGGGATCCCGGAGCCCGAGCCGTCGTCCTCCTCCTCGAGCCGGCCAGTCCGGGCCGCGCGAAGCGCGTCGCGCCCCGCGGGGCTCGACAGGGCTGAGAGGTCGGCCAGCTCGATCCCGCTGACCGGCTGGGAGCCGTTCAGCTCGGCGGTCGAATCCTCGCGCTGCTCGTCCGCGCGCTCGCGCCGCTCCTCTGCCCTCCGGCGCGCCAGCGCGCGGCGCCGGGCCGCACGCCTCCGCGCGGCCGCCGCCTCGTCCGCGTCCGCGGAGCTGTCGCCCGCCTCGCCGTCGCCCGCCTCGCCGTCGCCCGTCCCGGACGAGCCGTCGCCCGCGCCGCCGCTCACCGGCCCGGCCGCGCCCGTGCCCACGCCGCTGTCGGGCGCATTCGCGTCCTGGTTGGTCCCGCCGCCCTTGCGGTCCGGCCCGTCCGGCTCGGGTCCCACCCTGCACGGTCACGATGTCGTCGGCACCGGGATCGTCGCCGGCGGTCGTGGCGCTCACCGTCACGTCGTAGGTGCTCCGGCTTCCGGAAGCGGTGCGTCACACGCGCGCCCGGCACCCTGTCGCCGCGGTCGTCGAAGTACCAGCGAGACCGTGACCGGCGCGTCCCCGGTCGCCCCCTCCACCTCCGCGGTGAACGTGACCCGCTCGCCCGGCATCGAGGCGCGTCTTCGACGCCGCGGCGCTTACCGCGAGCCGCGACGGGCGGCTCAGCCGCACCGTGATCGGTCCGCCGCCGCCCACCTGCGTGGCGGCGCCCGACGCGCTCGCCGGGCGGAGGAAGCGCGACATGCCGTCCTGCATCCAGAAGACCGGCGGGCCGTCCGGGAAGGCCCCCGGGTCGAGGAACTCGTCGCGGTCCAGGGTCACCGACGTGCCGGCGGCCGCTATCTCCACGTCGCCGAAGCGGTACGGGTTCACGTTCGCCGCGTCGAGCACCCGATCGAGCGACCAGCCCGTGATCAGGCGCCGCCGCTGCCCGCGCCGCGTCTCGTGACTCGCGCATCTGCACGTCGGGATCTCCGAGAGCGGCGAGGTTGACGTGTCCTGGTGCTCGAGCCCTCCGGCTCCACCCGCACCTCGTCCGTCGCGAGGGCGCTCGCGGGCAGCGCGACCAGCGCCGCCAGCACCGCGAGGGTTGTCGCGAGCGCCCTCACTCGCTCAGTAGTTGAGCGTCAGCGAGATGCAGCCGAACGTTCTCGCGGGGCAGGTAGAAGCCGGCGAAGACCGACTCCGAGCCGCCCTCCTCGGGGATCGAGCCCTGCATCTGGTTCCAGGTGACGCTCTGCCCGGAGACCGATGGCGTGCCGGGCGTCAGGTCCACCAGCACACCCCGCTTGTTGCCGGGGTTGGTGTCGCCGCGGCCGTCGAAGCGGAAGATCGCCCGCGAGTTCGCGCCGTTGACCTCGATCTCCGGGTCCTTCGTGTCCAGGTCGATGCCGTGGGCCTGGAACTTGAAGTTGACCCCGCCGGTGAAGTACACGGCGGCAATCCCCGACGGGTGGTACCAGCCGCGGGCGAATGGGAAGTGGTACTCGTAGACGTCCGAGTGCACCGGCTCGTTGGGCTCGCCGCACTGCCCCGTCGGTGTCGGTCCCTCGCCCGTCGCGCCGCCGAACGGGTCGTTCACGGGCACGTAGCGGATCCACGACGGCCGCACGTGCCAGTCGATCGACGCGCTCGTCACGTCCACCGCGCCCTCCGGCCGAGCCAGGAAGGGAGGCTCGTCGCCGACCGGGCCCGACACCGGCGGGCCTCCACCCGGACCGCCGCCCGGGCCGCCCCCGGGGCCGCCGCCCTGCCCGCCGCTCGAGGTGTTCACGATCGCGTCGACGGCCAGACCGCCGAACGCTCCCAGCGGCATCCGTCGCAGCTTCAGCTTCCGCTTGATGGCCTTGCCGGCCCGGCGGGTCAGCGTCAGCGAGCCTCCCTTCAGGCTGACGGAGCCGTTCGCCGCGCCCAGGCTCAGCTTCGACTGCGGCGCCTTCACCGTGAAGATCGTGAAGCGGCTCGTGCCGACGTACCCGACGATCTCCGACTTTCGCCCGAGCCTCAGCTGGAGCCGCTTCAGATCGACCCTCCGGCGCTTCCCGCCGGCGCGCCGGGTCAGGCGCAGGCCGCCGTTCTGGTTGAGAGTCGCGCTGGAGGAGACGAGGCCGCCGTCCACCGGCAGCATGAGCCGTCCGCGCCGGGTCCGGGCCGGCCCGAAGGTCCCGATCTTGACGCCCTGTGAGCGCAGGCTCTTCACGGCCTTGCCCTTCAGAGCGATCGTCGTCGTGCCGGTGCCCTGCCCGGCCGCGGGCGACACGGCCACCGCCGCGGTCGCCGCTCCGAGCGCGAGGGCGGTTCCAATCCTCTTCACGAACTTCCCCTTGTCATGTCCTTGTCACCGAGCCACGACACGCGCAGCGCGGTCTGTCCCTGCGAGCCCGCCTCGACTGAGGCGTCCACGTCCCAGACCTCCGCCAGCCGCGCGCTGTCGAGCACCGACTCGGCCGGTCCCGAGGCGACCGTGCGCCCCTCCGACATCACCACGACCCGGTCCGCCACCGCGGCGGCGAGCGCCAGGTCGTGCACCACGAGAAAGACTCCGAGGCCGTCGTCCGCGAGGCGCCGCAGCAGGCGCGCCACGCTCACCGTCGCGCCAAGGTCCAGGTGCGAGGTCGGCTCGTCCGCCATCAGCACCGGCGCCTCCTGTGCGAGCCCGACCGCGATCTGCACGCGCTGGAGCTCGCCGCCCGACAGCGTCGTGAGCATGCGGTCGGCGAAGCGCTCCACGCCGGCACGTTCGATCGCGCGGTCGCAGGCCGCCCGGTCGGCGGCGGTCGGGCGCTGGAGCGGGCCGACGTGCGCCGAGCGGCCGATGCGGACGGCGTCGAGCACGGTCAGGCCGGCCGGCACGCGCGGGCGCTGCGGCACGAAGGCGCGCAGGCGCGCGAGCGTCCGGCCGCGCAGCTTGCGCACGTCCTGGCCGTCCCAGCGAACGTCGCCGCCGGTCAGCTTCTGGATCCCGGCCGCCGCCCGCGCCAGCGTCGACTTGCCCGCGCCGTTCGGCCCGACCACCGCCACCAGCTCGCCCTGCTCCACCGTGATGTCCGCCCCGTGCAGGATCGGCATGCCGCCGATCGTCACGCGCACGCCCGTCGCCTCCAGCATCAGACGCCCTTCCTCAGGAGCCAGAGGAACATCGGCACGCCGATCAGCACCATGAACGGTCCCACCGGCAGCTCGAGCGGCGGCTTGACGGTTCGCGCCAGCGTGTCGCCCGCCACCAGAAGCGCCGCGCCGCCCAGCGCCGACACCGGCACCACGAATCCGTGCGAGGCGGTGCCCCCGGCCATCCGGATCACGTGCGGCACGACCAGGCCGATGAAGGCGAGCAGCCCGGCGATCGCCGCCGAGGCCGCCGCCAGCAGCGCCGCCGCCGCGCCCGCCCCGAGCCGGATCAGGCGCGGCCGGGTGCCGAGCGAGGCGGCCACGTCGTCGCCCAGCGCGAGCCGGTCGAGCGGCCGGATCAGGCAGAGCGAGAACGCGAGGCCGACGGCGAAGTAGGGCCAGATCTGCTTCATCCCGTCCCAGCCGTCCGAGACCAGCCCGCCGGCCAGGAAGAAGATCGCCGACTGCACGCGGTCCGGGATACGCGGTCATCAGGCCGGTGGTGCCGGCCGCGAACAGCGCGGCGATCCCGATGCCGGCCAGGATCAGCCGCGCCGACCCGCCGCCGTCCGGCCCGATCCAGGCCACCACGAAGACCAGCGTGGCCGCCGTGAGCCCGAACACGAGCGCGCCCACCGGCAGCAGCGCGACCGACCCTGGGAAGGCGAGCAGAATGAGGATCGCGCCGAAGCCCGAGCCCGCCGTCACGCCGATCACGTCCGGCGAGGCGAGCGGGTTGCCGAGCGCGCCCTGCAGCATCGCGCCCGCCACGCCGAGCGCCGCGCCCACCAGGATCGCGTCCACCGTGCGGGGCAGCCTGAGCTGCAGCACGATCTGCTTCTCCGGCCCCTCCTCGGCCTGGCCGAGCAGCGCGTCCACCACCGTGCTCAGCGGCACGTCGATCGTGCCGAGCGCCAGCGACGCGCCCACGCCCGCCAGCAGCGCCGCCACCGTGACGGCGACCACGAGGACCCGGCGGCCGGCCACTAGTTCTTGAGGAAACGCGTGCGCACACGCCTGACGGTCGCCCCGACGTCGAGGTTCGCCTGCAGCAGCTTGTCGTCACCCCAGACGTGGATGCGGTTGTTCTGGCCCGCTTGGGTCAGCTTCCAGACCTCGTTGGAGCGCATGTAGTCCCGGATCCCGTCGAGGTCCTCGGCTCGCGCGTGCGGCACGCCGATGATCACCTCGGGGTCCGCGTCCAGGATCGCCTCGTCGGAGACGCGCGCGAAGCCGCTGCGCGACTCGGCGCCCGCGTCGACGAGCCGCGCTCCCGCGAGCTGGAGGATGTAGCCGCCCCAGCTGTTCGGGAGGAAGACGTACGGCGTGCGCCCAACGCCGAGCACGAGCATCACGCGCGGGCGGCTCTTGAGGTCCTGCGTGGCGCGCGACACCTCACGCTGGATCCGCGCCACGAGCCTCCGCCCGGCGCGCTCGCGGTCGACCAGCTCCGCGATGTCCTCGATGCGCGGGTACATGTCGCGCACGGTGAGCGGCTCCGGCACCTCGACCCTCATGTCGAGGGTCCGCATCGTGCGGTTGCCTCGCGTCCAGGTGGGCGAGGAGAGCACGAGGCCCGGCCGCAGGCTCGCCAGCTGCTCCATGTTCGGCCCGTTCGGGTGGGCGAGCGGGAGCGTGCGCACGTTGCGCAGCGAGGGCAGGAAGTTCTCGTTGCCGCCGAGCGTCTGGCCGATTGCGATCGGCTTCACGCCGAGGCTGGCCAGCGTGTTCGCGGAGAACGGGGTGAGCGCGACGATCCGCTTGGGCGCGGCCGCGGTCGCCGGCAGCGCGCCAGCAGCGGCGGCGAGGAGGACGGAGGCGAGGCAGGCGGCCCGGGTGGCGAGCGCGGGTCATGGAGCTCCTTGGTCTGGATTAGGTGGCCCTAAGCGGAGTTAGGGTAACCTAACGCCATGAGCGACAGCGCGACCCCTCCCGCATTCGAGCACGACGTCCCCGGGCCGGTCCCGGTACTGCCGCCGCCGCTCGCGGAGACCGCTCCGGCACCGCGCCGTACGCCCGCCGAGGAGGCCCGCGCGCTGGTCGCCTCCACCAACGTGGCGACGCTCGGCACCCATAGCTCGGACGGCTATCCGTGGGCCTCGCTGGTGGCCTACGGCAGCCTCGACGACGGCTCGCCGGTGCTGTTCGTGTCGCGCCTCGCGGAGCACGCCCGCAACCTCGAGAGCGACGGCCGCGCCAGCCTCGTGGTGGCCGATCCGAACCCGCGCAAGGACGTGCTCGCGAGCGGGCGCGTCACGCTCGCCGGCACGGCCGAGCGTCCCTCCGAGGAGGTGGCCGAGACCGCGCGCGACGCCTACGTCGCCGCCGTGCCGTCCGCCAAGGCCTACCTCGACTTCCGCGACTTCTCGCTCTGGGTCCTGCGCGTGGAGCGGGTCCGCTGGGTCGGCGGGTACGGGCGCATGGACACCGTCGACGCGGTGTCGTACACCGCCGCCGAGGCCGACCCGGTCGCGCGCGCCGCCGGCGCGGCGAAGGCCCACCTGAACGACGACCATGCCGGCGCGCTGCTCGCCATGGCGCAGGCGCTGGGCGGCTATCCCGACGCGACCGCCGCCACCTGCACGTCGATCGACCGCTACGGGCTCGACCTCGACCTGGACACGCCGCGCGGCCCGACCGCCACGCGGATCGGGTTCGCCGAGCGGGTGGACGTGGCCGACGGCCTACGCGCCGCGACGGTCGAGCTGGCCCGCCGCGCCCGCGGCGACTGAACGGGCGCTCCGGCGCTCGAGCGGGCCGCGCGGCCGCTTCGCCGGGCGGTGACCGTCAGGGCCGCTCGACGAAGACCGTGCGGCCGTCCTCGAGCCGGAAGACGGAGCCGATCCGGCGGCCCTCGCCGACCACGCGGCGCCCGTTCAGCTCGACCGAGCGGACCTGGTCGCCCTTCTTCACGATCACGGTCTCCGAGCCCTTGCTCGAGCGCACCACGGTCACGTTCTCCTCGGTCAGCAGGTCCGACAGCTTCAGCGAGGAGAGGGCGGCGAGCAGGAACGCCACCGCGAGCACGATCCCGAGGTCGAACAGATTGACGAGGCCGTCGAGCGGGTCACCGCCGCGATCGGCATGGGTGCGGGCGCGGCCGCGGACCGGGATCACGGCGTGGCCACCTCGACCTTGGGCGCTGCCGGCTCGGGCGTCGCGTCCGAGGTCAGCCTGTTCGCCACGAACTCGAGGTCCGACAGGTCCTGCCCGTAGAGGCGGTCGCGCACGAGCGAGATCCCGAAGGCGATCGCGCCGATCAGCAGTCCGATCACGGTCACGCTGAACGCCACGCGCAGGTTCTCCGAGAGCTCCTGGACGTCGCCGGCCGCGAGCCCGGCCAGCGCGGGGGAGAGCGGGATCAGCGTGCCCATCAGCCCCAGCGCGGGACCGGCTCGCACCAGCAGCCGCGTGCGCTCGAGCCGCCGCAGCGAGCCGAAGTCGTGCTCGGCGAGCGCCTTGGCCATCATGCTCTCGGCGTCCGGCTTGCCCCACTCGCCCACCAGCAGGCGCAGCGTGCGACCCATCGACGCGCTCCAGGCGACCCTGTCGACGGTCTTCTCCGCCTGGTCGGCCCCCTTGCCCTCGGCGAGGAGCCGGCGCGTCTCGTCGGTCACGCGTGCGAAGGCGCTGTAGGTCGCGCCGCCGGCGGCGCGAGAGCTCGACCGCGAAGCCGCCGAGCTCCACCAGGACGACGCCGAGCGCGAGCACTGTCAGGATCAGCACCGGCACGCGCAGGGCCTCGGCGACCTCGAAGATGACCTCGCTCTCGAGGTCGGCGAAGAACATGAGAATTAGGCTAGCCTAACTCGCTTTTCGAGAGGAGACCGATGGACCGCACCCTGATCCTGGTCAAGCCCGACGCCTTCGAGCGCCGCCTGACCGGCGAGATCCTCGCCCGCTTCGAGCGCAAGGGGCTGACGATCGTGGCCATGAGGCACATGACGGTGGACCGCGACCTCGCCGAGAACCACTACGCCGAGCACGCCGGCAAGCCGTTCTTCGGCGACCTCGTCGACTTCATCACCGGCGGTCCGCTCGTGGCGCTCGTGCTCGAGGGCCACGAGGCGGTCACGGCCGCCCGGCAGGTGATCGGCGCCACCAACCCGCTCGAAGCGGCGCCCGGCTCGATCCGCGGGGAGTTCGGCCTCGAGGTCCAGACCAACCTGGTGCACGGCTCCGACTCGGCCGAGTCCTCCGCGCGCGAGATCGGGCTGTTCTTCCCCGAGCTTTGATCGCCGTGCACGAGGGCGCGGGCTCGGCACGCGCCGGAGTGATCCTCTCCTCCCGCTCTCCGCAGCGAAGGGCGATCCTCGAGCAGCTCGGGGTCGCCTTCCGGGTGGAGGCGCCGGATGTGGAGGAGCTCACCGGGGGCGATCCGCGCGGCCCTGGTGCGGGAGAACGCGCTGCGAAAGGCGCGCGCGGTCGCCGCGGGGAGCAGCCGCGCCGGGGGCGCCGACCGCGTCCTCGGCGCGGACACCGCCGTGGTCCTCGACGGCCACGCCTTCGGCAAGCCGCGGGACGAAAGCGAGGCCGAGACCTTCCTCAGGCGCCTGTCCGGGCGCACTCACGAGGTGATGAGCGGCATCGCGCTGCGCGAGCCCGACGGCGCCGAGCGCAGCGACGTGGCCGTGACCCGGGTCCGCTTCCGCCGGCTGGAACCCCGGGATCTGGCTTGGTACCTGGCCACGGAGGAGTGGCGCGAGCGGGCCGGCGCCTACGCGATCCAGGGCCGTGGAGCGGCTCTCGTCGAGGAGATCGAGGGCGACTACTGGAACGTGGTGGGCCTGCCCGTGGCGGCTCTTTTGCGGCTCGTTCCCGACCTGCTCGACGGCCGCTAGACTGCGGGCCGCTGACCGGACGCAAATTGCGTTCGTCCGTCCGGGTCTCCGGCACGCCGTGCTGCCGCCCCGGCGCTTATCCTCAAGATCCACAGCGCGAATGGGCTTCTTCTCCTACCTGACAGGCATGGGCGGTCGTGACATGGCCGTTGACTTGGGGACCGCCAACACGCTCGTCTACGTGCGCGGCCGCGGGATCGTGCTCTCCGAGCCGTCGGTGGTCGCGATCGACTCCCGCACGGCCGAGGTGCACGCGGTCGGCATCGAGGCCAAGCGGATGCTGGGCCGCACGCCGGGGACGATCCAGGCGATCCGGCCGCTGAAGGACGGCGTGATCGCCGACTTCGACGTGACCGAGCAGATGCTGCGCCACTTCATCCAGAAGGTGCACCAGAACCGCTGGGCGCACCCGCGCGTGGTGGTGTGCGTGCCCAGCGGGGTCACCGGGGTGGAGAAGCGCGCGGTGGAGGAGGCCTGCCTGAGCGCCGGCGCGCGCCAGGCCTACCTCATCGAGGAGCCCATGGCCGCCGCGATCGGCGCCGGGCTGCCGGTCGGCGAGCCCACCGGCAACATGGTGGTGGACATCGGCGGAGGCACGAGCGAGGTCGCGGTGATCTCGCTCGGTGGAATCGTGGTGTCGCAGTCGATCCGCATCGGCGGAGACGAGCTCGACGACGCGATCATCAACTACGTCAAGCGCGAGTACAAGCTGATGATCGGGCAGCAGACGGCGGAGGAGGTGAAGCTCGAGATCGGCTCGGCCTTCCCCCTCGACGAGGAGGTCCAGGCGGAGATCCGCGGGCGCGACCTCGTCTCCGGGCTGCCCAAGACGATCGTGCTCACGAGCGAAGAGGTCCGCATGGCGCTCGAGGAGCCGCTCCAGGCGATCATCGACGCGGTCAAGGAGACGCTCGACCGCACCCCGCCGGAGCTGGCCTCGGACATCATGGACCGCGGCATCATGCTCGCGGGCGGCGGCGCGCTCCTGCAGGGGCTCGACGAGCGCCTGCGCGACGAGACGCAGATGCCGGCCCACCTGGCCGAGTCCCCGCTCACCTGCGTGGCGGTGGGCTCCGGTCGCAGCCTCGAGGAGTTCGAGGCCATCCACCGCGCCAACAAGAATTCCCGAACGAGCCGGCGGCGCTGACGGGCGCCGGGCCGCGGTCGAGGCCTAGCGGATGTACGACAGGAAGGCGATCCGCAGGAGGCGGGCGGTGCTCGCCATCTTCGTGGCGCTCTCGATCGCCATCCTCACCGCCTACTTCGGCGAGTCCGGCGGCGGCGTGTTCCACACGCTCCAGCGCGGCGCCCAGGAGGCCTTCGCGCCGATCGAGACCGGCGCCACCCGCGCGCTCAAGCCGGTGCGCGACTTCTTCGGCTGGGCCGGCGACACGGTCGACGCCAAGGACCAGAACGAGGCGCTGAAGGAGGAGGTCCAGAAGCTCCGCAGCGAGCTCGCCGAGGCGGAGACCGCCGTGCGCGACTCCAAGCAGCTCGAGGCGATCGCGCAGCTGCACGAGGAGAACTACTTCCCGCAGGCCACGCGCCCCGTCACCGCCCGCGTGATCGCCAAGTCGCCCACCGTGTGGCACTCGAGCGTGAAGATCGACAAGGGCACGGGTGACGGCGTGCGCGTCGACCAGCCCGTGATCGCGGGCGGCGGCCTCGTCGGGAAGATCACGAGCGCCACCGGCGGCACGTCCGAGGTCCGGCTCATCACCGACGGCCAGAGCGGCGTGTCCGCCCAGGTGTTCCCGCTGGGGGTCTCGGGTGTGCTCCGCCCCGAGGTGGGCGACCCCGACGACCTGCTGCTCGAGAACGTCGAGAGCAGCCGCCGGGTGACCGAGGGCACGCAGGTGAACACCTCGGGCTTCACCTCGTCGCGGCTCGAGTCGCTCTTCCCGCGCGGCATCCCGATCGGGCGCGTGAGCAAGGTCGACTTCGACGAGCTCGAGACCTACCAGCGCGTGCACGTCAAGCCGTTCGCCGACCTCCGCCAGCTCGACATCGTGCAGGTCCTGACGCGCCGCGGGGTCGCCCAGGAGGCGGCCGCTCTGCCGGGGGCCGGCGGGTGATCCTCTCTCCGGGCGCGTTCGTCCGGGTCGGCCTGCTGTTGCTGCTGGCGGTGATCCTCGAGCTGTCCGCGTTCAGCCAGATCGGCATCCTGGGCGGGCACGCGGACCTCGTCGTGCTCGCGGTCGCCGGGGTGGCCTACTACGGGGGCAGCGTGCCCGGCTCGGCGGCGGGCTTCACGGCCGGCTTCCTGCTCGACCTGCTCACCGGAGCGACGATGGGCGCCTCCTCGCTCGTCCTGACGGCCGTGGGGTACGGCGTCGGCCGCTTCAAGGAGGTGCGCGACCCGAGCCACGGCCTGCTGCCGATCCCGGTCGGCGCGGCGGCCACGGCGGCCTGGGTCACGGCCTTCGCCGCCGTCTCGCTGATGCTCGACATCGGGGCGCGCGTGAGCCCGCTGGTGCTCCGCGACATGGTGGTGACGGTCCTGCTGAACGCGCTGCTCGCCTTCCCGATCTTCACCGGCATCCGCAAGCTCCTGCGCCCCTCGCTGGCGCGCGACCCGCTCGAGGTCCGCCGCCGCCGGCAGCCGCCGCGCGAGGCCGGCCCGCTCGGCCTGCGGGGCATGGAGGTCTAGCCGGCGATGTACCTCGACAACGAGCGCCGCCCGACGCTCACGCCGCAGCTCGCGGTCCGCGTGGCGATCGTCGGCGGCATCGCGCTGGCCGCTTTCGCGATCGTCTTCTTCCGGCTCTGGTACCTGCAGGTGCTGTCGGGCGACAAGTACGTCGCCGAGGCCCAGAACAACCAGCTGCGCGAGATCAAGGTGCAGGCGCCGCGCGGCGAGATCGTCGACCGCGAGGGACGGGTGCTGGTGCGCAACCGGGTCGGCTACGCGGTCAAGCTCACTCCGGACCGCCTGCCCGAGGACGAGGGCGAGCGGCTCGAGCTGTACCGGCGGCTCGCCAAGCTGCTCCGGATGCGGCCGCGCGTGGTCGAGCGGCGCGTGGAGTCGCAGCTCGAGGAGCTGCCCTTCTCCCTCGCCACCGTCAAGCAGGACGTGCGGCGCGAGACCTTCATGTACATCGGCGAGCGCCGCGAGGACTTCCCCGGCGTCGAGATCGAGCCGGTCTTCCTGCGCGAGTATCCGCACCGCGAGATCGGCGCCCACCTGTTCGGCCACCTGGGCGAGGCGAGCAAGGAGGACCTCGACGATCCCCAGTTCGAGGGCGTCGAGATGGGCGACCGCATCGGCAAGGCCGGCATCGAGCAGGAGTACGACAGCATCCTGCGCGGGCAGAACGGGGCCACGCGCGTGAAGGTCGACGCGCTCGGGAACCTCAAGGGCCGCCTCGAGACGGAGGAGACGGTGCAGGGCAGGCAGCTGCGCCTGGCGCTCGACCTCGACGTGCAGCGCACCGGCCAGGCCGCGCTCGCCGGCGGCACCGGTCTGGGCGCGTTCGCGGTGATGGACATCCACAACGGCGAGGTGCTCGGGCTGGGCTCGAATCCGTCCTTCGACCCCAACCTCTTCGCCGAGGTGGTGCGGGAGTCCGACTACAAGGCGCTGACCGCGGAGGACAACGGCGCGCCGCTCACGAACCGCGCCGTGGCGGGCGGCTACCCAACCGGGTCGACCTTCAAGCTCGTGACCGCGGTGGCGGCGCTGGAGAGCGGCCTGATCACGCCCGACACGGTCCTGCACGACCCGGGCTCGCTGACGGTGGGCAACGTGGTGTTCAACAACGCCGGCATGGTGGCCCACGGCTCGCTCGCGCTGCGCCAGGCGCTGACGGTCTCGAGCGACGTCTTCTTCTACCAGCTCGGTCGCGACATGGACAGCCGCGGCGACGGCTACGCGCTCCAGCACTGGGCGCACAGGCTCGGCATCGGGCGCCGGACCGGCATCGACCTGCCGGAGGAGGGACCGGGCTTCGTGCCGTCCAAGCGCTGGCGCGACCGCAACTACCGCAAGTTCTCGCGCTGCGTGGAGCGGACCAACCCGACGCCGGTCGAGATCTCGCTCGGCAAGTGCGGCTGGCAGGACCGGCTCTGGTCGACCGGCGACAACGTGAACCTGTCCGTTGGCCAGGGCGACCTGGCCGCCAACCCGCTGCAGATGGCCGTGGCGTACGCGGCCATCGCCAACGGCGGCCGGATTCTGCGGCCGCGGCTCGGCCAGCGCATCGAGAACTCGGCCGGCCAGGCCGTGCAGAACGTGAAGGCGCCGCTCGCGCGCAAGCTGGACATCCCGCCCGAGCACCGCCAGGCGATCCTTGACGGCATCCGCGGGGCCGCGAACGACCCAGGCGGCACGTCCACGCTCGTCTTCGAAGGCTTCCCGATCGAGGTCGCCGGGAAGACCGGCACGGCGGAGAAGGGCGCCGGGCGCGCCGACCAGTCCTGGTACGTCGCGCCCTGTCGCCGTGGCCCGACCCGAAGTACGTGGTGGCCGTGACCGACGAGGCCGGCGGCTTCGGCGCCGAGACCGCCGCGCCGATGGCGCGCCTGATCCTCGCGGAGCTCTTCAACGTGGACGAGAAGCAGCTCGTGGCGGGCGGGGGAGCGCCGGACTGATGAGCGCCGCACCGGTGCCCGTGCAGGACTTCGGCAATCGCATGCCGCGGTTGCTTCGGATCGACCCGCTGCTGCTGCTCGCCACGCTCGGACTCGTGGCGGCGAGCCTCTACACGGTGCGGGTCGGCACCACGGGCGACATCGACGGCCAGCCGAACTACTACCTGTACCGGCAGCTCGCCTACGCCGGCGTGGGCATCGTGCTCATGCTGCTGCTCACCCGGTTCGACTACTCGCGCCTGCGCGACTGGAAGTTCGGCGTGTACGGGTTCATGATCGCCACGATCGTGCTCGTCTACGCGCTCGGCTTCTCGGCGCGCGGGTCGCGGCGGGCGATCGAGTTCGGGTTCTTCAACTTCCAGGCGTCGGAGCTCGGCAAGCTCCTGCTGGTGCTCGCGCTGTCGGCGTTCACGGTCGACCGCATCCGGCGCCTGGGCGACCGCGAGACGACCAGCCGGATCGTGCTGCTGGCGCTGGTGCCGGCGATGCTCGTGATCGCCCAGCCCGACCTGGGCTCGGGACTCGTGTACCTGGCCATCGTGCTCGCGGTGCTGTTCGTCGCGGGCACGAAATGGACGCACTTCGCCGCCCTGGGGGTGCTGGGCGCGGCCGCGATCGCGGTCGTGCTGATCGCCGCGCCGGCGGTCGGCGTCGAGGTGCTCAAGCCGTACCAGATGGACCGACTCACCGCGTTCCTCAACCCCTCGGACGATCCTGCCGAAGAGGGTTACCAGATCAACCAATCGCTGACGGCGATCGGAGCGGGCGGCAAGACCGGCCGCGAAGAGGCCACCCAGACGGAGCTCGACTTCCTCCCGGAGCACCACACCGACTTCATCTTCTCCGTGGTGGGGGAGGAGTTCGGGTTCGTCGGGGCCGCCCTCGTCCTGTCGCTGTTCGCGCTGATGATCTGGAGGGCGCTGAGGATTTTGACGATGTCCAAGAACTTCTACGGAGCGCTTGTCGCCGGCGGTATCACCGCCATGCTGATGTTCCAGGTCTTCGTCAACGTGGGAATGACCATCGGGATCATGCCCATCACCGGCATCCCACTGCCACTAATGTCATATGGAGGCTCATCGGTGCTTACGACGCTGATGGCCATAGGCCTACTGCAGTCGATCCACGCGCAGGCGCGCGAAACGGCTGCCGCCAAGGGCCTCTGAAGCTATGAGAGGACTTCCTTTTGAAGAAGCAGTTGCTCGTCACGGTCGACCGTGGCGAAACGAGAGTCGCGATCCTGGAGTCGGAGGGGACCCCCTCCGGAGCTAGCCGGGGGCGCGGCAAGAAGGCAAGCGACGACTGGCGCGTTGCGGAGCTCTACATCGAGCGCCGCGGATCGCGGTCCATCGTCGGAAACGTCTACAAGGGCAAGGTCGACAACGTCTTGCCCGGGCTCGAGGCGGCGTTCGTCGACATCGGGCTTGAGAAGAACGGCTTCCTGCACGCCGACGACGTGGTGTTCCCCGGCGTCGAGGTGGCCCGCCGCGGCCGCGGCGGGCGCGGGGGCAAGGGCAAGCGGATCACCGAGCTGCTGAAGCCGGGCCAGGAGATCCTGGTCCAGGCGATCAAGGACCCGCTGAAGACGAAGGGCCCGCGCCTGTCGATGCAGCTCTCGATCGCCGGGCGCTACCTCGTGTACGTGCCGCAGGGCGACGGGGTCGGCGTGTCGCGCCGGCTCGAGGACAAGGAGCGCGACCGCGCTGCGCCGCGCCGCCGGCAAGGCGGAGCTGGGCGACGGCGGCGTGATCGTCCGCACCGCGGCCCAGGGCGCCAAGCGCGAGGACTTCGAGCGCGAGATCAAGTACCTGCACAAGCTGCACGACGTGCTGCAGCAGCGGGCCAAGGAGACCCCGGCGCCGGCGATGGCGTTCCAGGAGGCCGACCTGTCGGTGCGGGTCGCGCGCGACATCTTCTCGGGCGAGTTCGAGCAGGCGATCGTGGACGACGAGAAGCAGCACCACCGGCTCGAGTCGTTCTTCAACCGCACCGCGCCGGAGCTGCTCGAGCGGCTCGTCCACTACAAGGACGAGGAGCCGCTGTTCGAGCGCTACGGCGTGGAGGAGGCGATCCAGTCGGTGCTCAGGCGCCGGGTGGACCTGCCGAGCGGCGGCTACCTGATGATCGACTACGCCGAGGCGATGACGGTGATCGACATCAACTCGGGCTCGTTCACCGGCCGCGGCAAGGGCGCCAAGCTCGAGGACACGATCACCCGGACCAACCTCGAGGCCGCCGAGGAGGTGGTGCGCCAGCTGAGGCTGCGCGACATCGGCGGGATCATCGTCATCGACTTCATCGACATGTCCCGCGCGCGCAACCGCGACGCGGTGCTGAAGGTGCTGCGCAAGGCGCTCGACGAGGACCGCACCAAGACCTACGTGGTCGAGATCTCGCCGCTCGGGCTGGTCGAGATGACGCGCCAGAACGTCACCGACGGGGTGCGCGAGATCCTCACCAAGCACTGCCCCACCTGCGAGGGCGAGGGCGTCGTGCTCTCCGAGGAGACGGTGGCGATCGAGGTGGACCGCTGGCTGCACGACGTGGCCGCCGAGCGGCCCGCGCCGGCGTTCCTCATCCGGGTGAACCCGAAGGTCGCCGCCATCCTGGTGGGCGGCCACGGCGTGCCCGGCCCGATCGTGGAGATCGAGGAGGAGACCGGGCGCCACTTCCACTTCGAGGGCACCGACGCGCTCCCGATCGACCACTTCGAGGTGGTGCTCGAGGGCAGCCGCGACGACGTGGAGGAGCGCGCGCTCCCGTTCCGCGAGGGCGAGGAGGTGCTCGTCAAGATCGAGGAGCCGCACATGTACAACGAGGACGACGCCGTCGCGAAGCTCGACGGCTACGTCATCTCGGTGTTCGGCGCGGCCTCGCTCGTGGGCGAGCGCACGCTGGTGCGGATCGAGAAGGTCGGGCGGAGCGCCGCGCAGGCGTCGCTGGTGGACCCGCCCGAGGGCCTCGCGAGCGAATCGGCCTCGTCGGAGGCGTCCGGCAACGGGCGCCGGCGGCGGCGCGGACGGCGCGGCGGCCGCGGCCGGAGGAAGAAGCCCGAGTCGGCCTCGACCTAGCGGAGCGAGCGGCGGTGGGCGATGGCCTGCCGCCGCACGAGCTCGACGAGGTCGCCGAGGGCGAGGTTCACGTCGTAGAGATGGAGGCCCCAGCCCGGGCCGAGCGACTGGTTCACCACCACCGGGCGCGGGTCGCCGGGCACCGGCGTCACGTGCAGCCAGGACGCGCCGCCCTCGTTGCGGCAGCGGGCGGTGAACCGGCCGGGCATCGCGGCCCACGGCGTGGGCGCCGCGGGCGGGTCGCCGATCACGACGCCGAGCACGCCCGGGAAGCGCTCCGTGCGGAACTCCGTCCGGAGCCTCGCCGGGCCGCCGCCGAGGGCGGCCGGGTTGGTGCAGAGCACCCGGCTGGTCGCCGGGTTGCCGCCGACGCCCGGGGAGGCGGTCATGGCGCGTCCGAAGCGGGCATCCGGCGAGGGCGCGTCGCTGAAGGCCGAGTAGGCGACGACGCAGCCGGTCTGGGTCGCGGCCCGGCAGGCAGGGATGTTGCGGAAGTCGCCGCCCGGGGCGCGTCCCTTGCGCACGAGCACGTTGCCGCCGAGCAGCAGGGCCGACACGAGCCGGCGGCGCACATCGGGCTTGCGGTCGATCTCGCGCCGCACCAGCTCCCTCAGCATGTAGGTGCCCTGGGAGTGGCCGATCAGGACCACGCCGCGGCCGCGGTTGTGACGGCGTAGGTACTCGCGCCACGCGTTTCGCACATCGAGGTAGGCGCGCCGCGCAGCGCTGGGCGGGGTCTCGGGGCGCTGGATCGCGGCGAGCGTGAGCTGCCGGTACACCGGCGCGTAGGGCCGGCAGATCCGCGAGAAGCGCGAGGCCTGCTGCCTTGCGACGGCCCGCTGCTCGGCCTCGATCCTGCGGTCGGCGTTCACGCCCGGCTGCCCGCTGACGGTCGGGTAGACGTAGAAGCAGTCGATCTCGGGCCGCCGGGCGCGGCGGATCCGCTCGGTGCGCGCCTCGCCGCCGGCGGTGAGCGTGGTGGTGCCGAGCGGGGCGACGCACGGGTTGTCCGCCAGGCCGGGCTTGCAGAGCCAGACGGTGCTGCGCCGACGCGGGCGCGCAGAGCACGAGCAGCGCGGCGAGGGAGACGGAGAGCGCGCGCCTTCACTCGTCGCGGTGGACCGTCTCCGGCGAGAACGCCGGGAGGCACACGGCGATGTACTCGGCGCCCTCAGGGGTGGAGTAGCGCACCCACTCCCCGGCGCGTGTCAGCACCGCCTGGCCGGCGGGCACCTCGAGCGAGCCGTTCTCGCTCTCGACGAGGAGCACGCCTCCGAGCACGATCGTGTACTCGTCGAAATCCGGGCGCTGGCCGGGCTCGCTCCAGCCGGCGGGCGACCGCATCCGGGCGACGCTGAGGCGCTCCTCCGAGTTGCTCGCCCGGCCGGCGAACTCGTCGATCAGCTTGGGCGGCTCCCCGGCCGCCTCCACGCGCACGGGCGCCTCGATCAGCTCGGGCATCGGCGCAGGCTACCGCGGTCCGGACGGGGGGCGGGCTAAAGGTCGAGCGCCGTATGCGTCGATGGTCGAAGAGTGCGCAAGCTCTGGACCGCACGGGTCCTCTTGCTGCTCCTGGCCGCGGCGCTGGGGGCGGTGGTGCTCGAGGAACGCCGGCAGCAGGAGCAGGAAAGCGAGGCCCTGGAGAGGATCTCCGGGCCGGCCGAGGCCGGTCACGTGATCGATCTCCGGGTCGACGGCTACGCGCGCCCGCGGGCGTTCTCGACCGCGCAGTACCTGAACTGGTCCGCCGAACGGCGGCCGCGTCCCGGGTCGCGGTAGGGCCACTTAGTCGTCGCTGAGCGCGGCGATCCGCTCGGCCAGGTCGGCGGCGCTGGCGTCGGCCTCGAACCAGGCGGTCTCGATGCTGCGGGCGAGCGAGTCCGGAGTGGGGGAGCGCAGCACGGTGTCGGCCGGGAGGTCGAGGCCGAAGACGGTGTTGACGATCTGGATCAGCTCGAGCGCCTCGGGCTCCCTCACGCCCAGCGCGAAGAAGCTGACATGCGGCGCGGGCGCGGAGCGCCCGGCAGCCGATCCCATCATGTCGGCGAGCAGGCCGCTCAGCGATTCGTGGATCGTGCCGAGCAGCGCGGAATCGGCGGACATGGGTGCCTTGTCGGACGGCGGGCCCGTGGGGATGAGCGTGGATCGGAAAAACTGGCCGCGCCTTGGCCCGAGGGGGGTCTACGGCGTAGGGTCGTCGTGGCCCTTCGGAGAAAGGAATCTCGTGTCACGTGTAAACGGGACGGTTCGAACCGTCCTTCTGATCGCAGGAATGGTGGTGGTAGGCGCCTTGTCGGGCGTTGTCGTCGGGTGTGGCGACGACGATGAAGACGCTGCCCCGGCGGCGCAGCCGGTCGAGACCGTGACTCAGCCGGCGGCTGAACAGGAAACCGGCCAGGACGATGCGGACGGCAAGGACGACGACCGCGACAAGGACGACAAGGACGACGACCGGGACGACAAGGACGACGACCGGGACGACAAGGACGACGACCGGGACGACAAGGACGACAAGGACGACAAGGACGACCGGGACGACAAGGACGACGGACGACAGGACGACAAGGACGACCAGGACAACGACTGAGCATCCGCTGACACCGCTGGAGGCAGGTGACGGTCGACCCGCCTCTGCCACCCTGGACGGGTGTCGCGCGGCGCCGTCATCGGCCTGTACCTGGGCCTCGTACTCATTTGGTCGAGCACCTGGGTGGCGATCAAGATCGGGCTCGAGGACTGCCCGCCGCTGCTCGGGGCGGGCATCCGCTTCGCCGCCGCCGGCCTCGTCCTGCTCGCCTTCGCGGCCGCTCGCGGGCGCCCGCTGCGGACGGACGTGCGGCTCGCGGGGATCCTCGCGCTCATGCCGTTCGCGTTCGCCTACGGGCTCGTCTACTGGGGCGAGCAGCACATTCCGTCCGGGCTCGCCGCCGTCCTCTTCGGCGTGCTGCCGCTCTACACGGCGTTCCTCGGCTCGGTCCTCCTCCCCGACCAGCCGCTGCGCGGCGCGGCTCGTGGCGGGCATCCTGGTCGCGATCGGCGGCCTGGCGCTCGCCTTCGCCGAGAGCGCCGACAGCGGCGATCCGGAGCTGGCCATCGCCGGCGCGGCTGCGCTCGCCGTCGCGCCGCTGGGGGCGTCGGTCGGGAACATCTCGCTGAAGCTGCGCGCCGGGGAGCTCGACGCGGTCACGCTGAACGGCTGGGGCATGCTCGGGGGCGGCGTGCTGCTGCTGGCGGCGTCCGGCATCGGCGAGAGCTGGGGCGAGGCCGCGTGGACGGCCGAATCGGTGGGCTCGATCGCCTACCTGGCGTTCATCGGGTCGGCGGTGCCGTTCGTGGCGCTGACGGTGCTGCTGCGGCACATCACCGCCCAGGCCACGTCGTTCCTGGCGATGCTGCTGCCGTTCGGGGCGCTGATCTTCGGCGCGACGCTCTATTCCGAGGAGATCACGCTGCGGGCGCTGGGAGGCGCCGTCCTGGTGGCGGTCGGGCTCCTGATCGCCCAGGGCGCGCCCCGGGGTAGGGGAGTGCTCGGGGTACTAGGGGTGCGGGCCGGAGAAATCAGGGTGCGGGACTAGGGTCCTCCCCGATGAAACGGGGGGCCCTGCGGCGGAAGATCGTCGCATGAGCCCGGACCCCGTCAACTGGACCGCCCTCGACCGCTCCACGTACGCCACGGCCTCCCTCGCCGGCGACCCTTTCTACGTGGAGCCGCCGAGTGTGCAGCCGGGCCTCACGATCGGCGAATATCGCCGGCGGCGCGAGATCAGCCGAAAGGCCGGGCGCCGCCGGCATCCGATCGCCGCCGTGATGCTGCTCATCGCTCGCTAGACTGGCCTGCGGCGCCGCCTCGTCGAGGGCGCCATTCCTTTGCCATGAGCTACGCGATAGTCAAAGTCGGCGGCAAGCAGTACCGCGTCGAGAAGGGCGACTCGATCGTCGTCGACCGCATGCGTGCGGACGAGGGCGACAAGGTCGATCTCCAGCCGCTGCTGTACGCCGACGGCGACAAGTCGGTGCTGGAGCCCGGCGACCTCGGCAGGATCACCGTGAGCGCCACCGTCACCGGCCATGAGCGCGGCAAGAAGATCCACGGGCTCAAGTTCAAGCCGAAGCGCGGCTACAAGCGGCGTTACGGCCACCGCGCGGACCTGACACGCCTGGAGATCGCCGACATCAAGGTCGGCGCAGCGAAGCGCGCCGCGAAGAAGCAGGAGGACGAGGATGGCTCATAAGAAGGGCCTCGGATCGAGCCGGAACGGCCGCGACTCGAACGCCAAGCGCCTCGGCGTGAAGGTGTTCGCGGGCCAGGCCGTGAGCGGCGGCGAGATCATCGTGCGCCAGCGCGGGACCAAGTTCAAGCCCGGCGAGGGCGTGGGCCTCGGCCGCGACGACACGATCTTCGCGACACGCCCCGGAACCGTGCAGTTCGCGTCCGGCCGCCGCGGCCGAGTCATCTCGGTCGAGCCGGCCGGCGGCGAGTAGCTCTCCGCGCGGGGCCGCGCGCCGCGGCTACGATCGCGCCGTGACCTATTCCATCGTCGCGCGCGACGACCGCTCCGGTGAGCTCGGGGTCGCTGTTCAGTCGCACTACTTCGGGGTCGGCTCGCTCGTCAGCTGGGCCGAGGCCGGGGTGGGGGCGATCGCCACGCAGTCGGTCGCCGATCCCGCCTACGGGCAGCGCGGACTCGAGCTCATGCGTGCCGGCGCCTCCGCGCCCGAGGCGCTCCACCGGCTCCTCGCGGAGGACCGGCAGGAGCGGGTTCGGCAGGTCGCGTTCATCGACAAGCACGGGCGCGTGGCCACGCACACCGGCGCGCGCTGCATCCGCGAGGCGGGCCACCGGGTGGCCGACGGGGTCTCCGCGCAGGCCAACATCATGGAGCGCCCGACCGTGCCGGACGCCATGGTCGCGGCCTTCCGCTCTGCCGGCGGCGACCTGGCGGACCGCATGGTCGTCGCGCTCGAGGCCGCCGAGGGGGAGGGGGGCGACCTTCGCGGCCGCCAGTCCGCCGCCCTGGTCGTGGTCGCGCCGCGGGCGACCGGCCGCCCCACCGAGGACCGGGTCTTCGACCTCCGCGTGGACGACCACCCGGACCCGGTGGCCGAGCTGCGCCGCCTGCTCGGCCTGAGGCGCGCCTACGAGCGCGTCGACCTGGGTGACGAGCTGGCCGCCGCGGGCGACGTCCAGGCCGCGCTGGCCGAGTACACGGCGGCGCACGCCGAGCAGCCGGACAGCGCCGAGCTGGCGTTCTGGCACGGCGTGGCGCTGGCGGCGAACGGGCGCGAGCAGGAGGCCCGGCCGCTGCTCGACCGGGCCTACGCGCAGGGCGAGGGCTGGCGCGAGCTGCTCCGCCGGCTGCCGGAGGCGGGCCTGTTCCCCGACGACCGCGAGCTGGTCACGCGGATGACGCTGTCCGGCCGCCAGGATGTGACGGAGGCCCAGCCCGCCCGCTGAGGCCCGGCCGCGCCTCCGGGCGCGCCCGCGCCTCCTCCGAGCGGCGGCGGCTTCTCCTAGCCGTGTTCCACGACCGCGCCACGATCCACGTGCGCGGCGGGGGTGGGGGCAACGGGGTCGTCTCCCTCCGCCGCGAGGCGCACGTTCCCAAGGGCGGGCCCGACGGCGGCGACGGCGGCCGCGGCGGCGACGTCGTCCTCGTCTGCGACCCCTCGCTCCGCGACCTCTCCTCCTTCCGCCGCGGCGCCCACTTCAAGGCGAAGCGCGGCGGCCACGGCCAGGGCTCGGGCAAGCACGGCGCCACCCCCGAGTCGCTCGAGGTGCGCGTGCCGCCCGGCACCACCGTCGAGGACCCCGACCACGGCGACCGCTGGGACCTCACCCAGGCGGGCCAGCGGGCGGTCGTCGCGCGCGGCGGCGGCGGCGGCCGCGGCAACAAGCACTTCGCCACCGCCACCCGCCAGACGCCGCGCTTCGCCGAGAACGGGCTGCCCGGCCAGGAGCGCCGCCTCACGCTCGCCCTCCGCCTCCTCGCCGACGCCGGCCTCGTCGGCCTGCCGAACGCCGGCAAGTCGTCGCTCCTCGCCCGCCTCACCCGCGCCCGCCCCAAGGTCGCCGACTACCCCTTCACCACGATCGAGCCCGTGCTCGGCACCATCGAGCGGGACGACCGCCAGCTCGTGCTCGCCGACATCCCCGGTCTGATCGAGGGCGCCAGCGCCGGCGCCGGCCTCGGCCACGAGTTCCTCGCCCACGTGGAGCGCTGCCGGCTGCTGGTCCATGTGCTCGACCTCGCCCCGCTCGACGGCTCCGACCCGGTCGAGAACCACGCGACCGTCGAGGCCGAGCTGCAGGAGCACGGCCACGGCCTCGCGGGCCTGCCGCGCATCCTCTGCCTGTCGAAGCGCGACCTGGTGCCGCCCGAGCGGGTCGACCAGGCCGTGACCGAGTGGGCGGCCAGGCTCGGCGTACCGGTGTTCGCCACCTCCGCCGCCACCGGCGAGGGCCTCGACCGCCTCCGCGACGCCATCTTCGAGCACGTGCCCGAGGCGGAGCCCGAGCCCGACGCAGGCGCGCAGCCCGCAACCCACCGCGTCTACCGGCCCGGCGAGGGCGACTCCCTGCGCGTGGAGAAGGTCGGCCCGGGCGCCTTCCGGATCGAAGGAGGGCGGGTGGACCGCCTGGTCGCCCGCCACGACATCGAGAACGAGGAGTCGCTCCGCTACGTGGAGGAGCGGTTGCGTGCGATTGGAGCGATCAAGGCGCTCGAGGCAGCCGGCTTCGAGCCGGGCGACGACGTGGAGATCGCGGGCATCGTGTTCGAGCTCGACCCGGGTGCTCCCTTCGGTTGAGGCAGAATCCCGGACGTGGCCCGCGTCCTGCCGTTCCTGCTGCTCGCGCTCGCCGGCTGCGGAGGCGGCGGGGGCGACGACCCGGACGAGGTGAGGCAGACGGTGCGCGACTTCGTGGAGGCGACCAACCAGCGCGACGGGGAGACCCTCTGCGGCGAGCTCCTCACCCAGGAGTACCTCGAGAAGTCGACCCTCGCCACGGGCGACCAGGCCGGCGAGGCCTGCCGGCAGCAGCTCGACCGGACCGTCGACCTCCGGCTGAAGCTGATCTCGGTCGGGAAGACCGAGGTGGACGGCGACGAGGCCACCGTCCGGGTCGTGATCGACACCGACGGCGTCCAGGCGCCCCGGCTCTTCCGGCTCGAGCGCGAGGACGACAGATGGAAGCTGGCCGACGGGACGGAGGGCTAGGCCCGTGGCGACCGTCGTCGTGAAGCTCGGCTCCAGCGTCGTCGCGGACGACGCCGGCGAGGTCCGGACGGAGCTGCTCGAGGCGCTGTGCGACGCGGTCGCCGAGCGCCACCGCGCCGGCGACGAGGTGGTCGTGGTGACCTCGGGCGCGATCGCGCGCGGCATGCGGCTGATGGAGCTGTCCGTGCGCCCGCGGGCGATGGAGGAGCTGCAGGCCGCGTCGGCGGTGGGGCAGGGCAAGCTCTACCGCCACTACGACGAGCTGCTGCAGGCGCGCGGGGTGCCGTCGGCGCAGGTGCTGCTCACGTTCTTCGACATGTCGGCGCGCACCCACTACCTGAACGCCCGCCACACGCTCCGCAAGCTGCTCGACTGGCGCGTGGTGCCGGTGATCAACGAGAACGACACCACGACCACCGACGAGATCTCGTTCGGCGACAACGACTTCCTGGCCGCCCAGGTGGCGATCCTGATCGGCGCCGACCGGCTCGTGCTCCTCACCGACACCGGCGGTCTCTACACGGCCGACCCGCGCTCCGACCCGTCGGCGGAGCTGGTGCACGTGGTGCGAGAGGTGGAGGAGCTCGATGGGTTCGAGATCGGCATGTCGAGCTCCCCGCTCGGCTCGGGCGGGATGCGCTCGAAGGTCGTGGCGGCCGAGATGGCGACGGCCGCGGGCATCCCGGTGGCGATCGCAAGCGGCGTCGAGCGCGGCGAGGCGGCGCGGGCGCTCGCAGGCGAGCCGGCCGGCACGCGCTTCCTGCCGCAGAGCGGGCGGGTGTCGAGCTTCAAGCTGTGGCTGCGCTACGCCAAGCCGTCGCGGGGTCGCCTGACGGTGGACGCCGGCGCGGAGCGCGCGCTGCGCGAGCGGGGCACCAGCCTGCTGCCGGTCGGGGTGGTCGAGGTCGAGGGGGCGTTCGAGGCGGGCGACGCGGTCGAGGTCCGCTGCGAGGGGCGGCCCGTCGGCAAGGGCATCGCCGGCTACTCGGCGGAGGAGCTGCGCCGGGTGATGGGCCTGAAGACGGATCAGGTGCGCGAGCTCTTGCCGCGAGCCACCGAGGAAGCTGTGCACCGGGACTACTTCGTCCTGGAGTAGGCCCGAGCGTGACGTAGCATCCGCGGCCGTCCGGTCCCAGGGAAGGGAGGTGGCTCGTGCGGATGGTCAGGCGTGTAGTCGTGGCTGACGGTCGCCCTCCTCGCATTCGCTGTCTCCGCCGCTCCCGCGCAGGCGGATCGCGAGTTCACTCCCCGCTTCGCGGCGAACGACACGGGCAACGTCGTCGTCGCCGCGAACACCGTGCTGAGCTGTGCCGGCGGCACGGCCGGCTGCGCCGATGCTCGCGCCGGCGCCCGCGGCGCGAAGCTCGGCAACAACTCGTGGGAGATGACGCGGCGTCGACGTGGACGCCGATCCGGCCACGTTCACCTCGAGCAGCGCGCAGCTGGCGCTGCCGCCCGGCGCCACCGTGCTCTTCGCCGGGCTCTACTGGGGCGCCAACACCGACGGCGCCCAGCCGGCGCGCCGACGCGGCGCCCGACCCAGCGCGCACGCGACCGCGTGCTGCTCCGGACGCCGGGGGGCGCCTACCGGCCGGTCACCGCCGCGCGCGTCGACGAGCGGCGAGGCGCGCTCGCAGGCCGGGCGCCTACCAGGCGTTCGCGGACGTGACCGCCGAGGTGGCCGCCGCCGGCGCGGGCACGCTACACCACGGCCGACGTCCAGAGCGCGACCGGACTCGACCGTTACGCCGGGCTGGGCGCTCGTGGTCGCGTACAGCGCCTCCGGGCGAGCCGCGCGCAACCTGACCGTCTTCGACGGCTTCGTGAGCGTGAACTCCGGCGACGCGCCGCGGCAGCTCTCGGTCAGCGGCTTCCGTACTCCCGGCTTCGGGCCCGTGCGCTCGCGCGTCGGGTTCGTGGCGTACGAGGGCGACCTCTCGCTCGGGCGGCGACGGCGCCGCGTTGAACGGCAGGCCGCTGCTCGACGAACGCCCCACGCCGCCCACGAGCGCGCCCAACTTCTTCAACTCGACCATCGGCGCGCTCGGCCAGCCGTTTCCGGACAAGACCCCGAACTACGCCAACCAGCTCGGCTACGACGCCGACGTGGTCGACGCGACGGGCGCCATCCCGAACGGCGCCCGGAGCGCCGCCATCCAGCTCCAGACCACCGGCGACACCTACCTGCCGGGAGTGGTCTTCCTCGCCACCGAGCTGTTCGCGCCGGACCTGCAGTCGACCAAGGCGGTCACCGACCTGAACGGCGGGCTGGTCGAGCCGGGCGACGAGCTCGAATACCGGATCACGGGGACGAACGCGGGCCAGGACGCGGCGGTGGGTGTCACGGTGACCGATCCCGTCCCGGCGGGCACGGAGTACGTGGCCGGCTCGGCCGACGGGCGGTGTGCCGGAGTTCGTCGCGGGCGCGGGCCAGGTCACCTTCCGGGTCGGCGCGGGCGCCACGCCGGTGGTGGGCGGGCGCCTGGCCCCGGGAGAGTCGTACGACGTGAGCTACCGGGCGCGCGTGGCCGCCGGGACACCGTCGGGGACCGTCATCGCGAACCAGGCCCGGGTGCAGCTGATCGCCGAGTCGCTCGGCTTCCCGGTCGATGCCGTGACCAACGAGACGCGCCTGGTCGTGGCCGCACCGGACCTGGCGATCGGCAAGGGCTTCGCCGGGACCGTGGCCGTGGGCCAAACGGTGACCTACACGCTCACGGTCAGCAACACGGGCGACGCTGCGAGCCGCGGCGAGGTCGTGGTCGAGGATCCGATGCCGCCGAGCATCAGCTTCGGACCGCCCGGAGGCCCGGGGTGGAGCTGCGTGCAGGACCCGAGCTTCGAGGTCACCTGCCGGCGCTCGGACTCGCTGGCGCCGGGGGCGAGCTGGCCCCCGATCACGATCAGCGGCACCGTGCTCGCGGTCCCGCCGGGCGGCTTCGTGAACACGAGCACGGTCGACGGCGGCGGCGACGTGAACGCCTCCAACAACTCGGCGACCGCGGCGCCGCCGAACGCGCCGCTCGCCTCCCTCGCGCTCGGCAAGCAGGTCACGCCCGACACCGCCGCCCCCGGCGACGAGGTGATCTACCTGCTCACGGTCAAGAACGCCGGCGGCTTCGGGCCGGCAACCGGGGTGCAGCTCGACGGACGCGCTGCCGCCCGGCCTCGAGCTGCGCTCGGCGGAGGCGCTCGACCAGGGCAGCTGCTCAGGCGCCGTGACCTGCTCGCTCGGCTCGATTCCGGGCGGAGCGGTGGCCCGCGTGCGGATCCGGGCCGCCGTGACCGGCGCGGCCACGGCGGGCGACGTGGCGAACACGGCCTCGGTGACCTCTGTCGAGCCGGACGTGCACCCCGAGGACAACCAGGCGATCGAGACCGTCACGATCCGCAATACCGCGGACCTGGCCGTGTCGAAGCGAGCGGGTCGGGCACGCCGAGCCAGGGCGGCCCCGCGCGCTGGACCATCGACGTGGTCAACAACGGCCCGGGGCCGATGCCCGGCGGGTCGCTGGCCGACCTCGTGCCGTCTGCGGTCAGCGGCCCGACGGCGACCGTCCCCGGTGGCTCGTGTTCCACCGCCGGGCGGCTCGTGGGCTGCACCCTGCCGCCGCTGGCGCCGGGCGCGAGCACGCAGGTCGAGGTCACCGGGACGCTGGGCGCGAGCGCCGGCGGCGAGCCGCTCGCCAACGGCTTCCAGCTGACGCCGGACGCGTTCTTGAGGCAAGCGCCGCCGAGTGAGGCCACGCCGCCCTCGGACGTGGCGCTGCCCGCGGCCGACGTCGGGCGTGGCCAAGGTCGCCACGCCGCTCCGGCTGCGCGCCGCGGGCGCCTCGTCTGGCACGTGCGGGCGACGAACAGCGGCCCGTCGACGGCCACGAAGGTCGTCGTGCGCGACCGCCTGCCTGCCGGCGCCCGCTTCGCCGGCTCGGTGCCGGGGCGGCTCTGCGATGCCCGCGGACGCCGCGTCACGTGCCGCGTCGGGACGGCTGCGCGACCGGGCCGTGCGCGCGAGTTCGACATCCGCGTCACGGCTGCGGGCGCCGAGGCGCGGCGCGCTCGATCGCGAATCGCCATCTCGGTCGACGCGGACGCAGCCTGACCCGGCAGCGGCCAACGACCGCGCCCGCGCCAGCGCGCTGCTCGCGCCGCGGCTCGTGGTCCGGAAGTCGGCCGCGGCGACGCCGGGCCGGGGTGGGAGAGACGGTCGCCTACCGGCTGCGGCTCACGAACCGCGGCCCGGGGCCCGCGGTGGCCGTGGTGCTGTGCGACCGGCCGGGGCGCGGGCTGGCGCTGCGCCGCGCGCCCGACGGAAGGCGGAGCGGTCGCGGCGCCTGCTGGCGGATCGGCCGGCTGGCGCAGGGTCGGAGTGTCACGCGGCGCGCGATCGCGAGCGTGGTGAAGGGCGCCGCCGCGAGCCGGGTGAACCGGGCGACGGTGCGCACGGGCGGCACGCGCGTCGCGGCCGCGCGGGCGGCGGTGCAGGTGCGCCGCGCGCCGGCGGGGGCATGCCCGGCGACGTCGCCGTTCGGACGGACCGGCCCGGTCGCCGGCCCGGCCTGCTAGTAGAAGCGGGATACGAAAGTCAACTCCTGGTTGACCAATGTGCCTCGCCTAGTGCTGCGCTCGCCCTACGACAAGGAGATCCTCAAGCTCGCCCTCCCCGCCCTCGGCGCGCTCGCCGCCGAGCCCCTCTACCTGCTCGTCGACACGGCGATGGTCGGCCACCTCGGCACCGAGGAGCTCGCCGCGCTCGCCATCGCCGGCACGCTCATCGTCGGCGCCTTCACGCTCTTCAACTTCCTCACCTACGGCACGACCGCCCAGGTGGCGCGCCTGTCCGGCGCCGCCGAGCACGAGCAGGCGGGGCGTCTCGCCGCCCAGTCGCTCTGGCTCGCGACCGGCATCGGCGTCGTCCTCACCGCGCTGCTGGTCGGCCTGGCGGTGCCGCTCGTGGACCTCATGGGCGGCGACGGCAGGACCGGCGACCTCGCCGTCCTCTACCTGCGGATCGGCTCGCTCGGCCTTCCGTTCGCGCTGATCGCCCTGTCGGGCCAGGGCTTCCTGCGCGGCGTGTCCGACCTGCGTACCCCGCTGGTGATCGTGGTCGTGGCCAACGTCGCCAACGTCGTCCTGAACGTGGTCTTCATCTACGGCTTCGACTGGGGCCTCGCCGGCTCGGCGTGGGCCACCGTCATCGCGCAGGCAGGAATGGGCGCGGCCTTCGTGACGATCCTCCTGCGCCGTCCGGCCACGTCACGGCGCCCGTCGCTCGCCGCGATGCGCCCGCTCGCCCGGATCGGCGGCGAGATCTTCGTGCGCACCGCGGCGCTCTACGGCTCCTTCCTGGTCGCCGGCGCGGTTCTCGCGCGCGTGGGGGAGGACTCGCTCGGCGCCCACCAGATCGCCTTTCAGCTGTTCGTCTTCCTCGCGCTGGTGCTCGACTCGATCGCGATCGCGGGGCAGGTGATCGTCGGGAGGTCGCTCGGCGCCGGCGCAGCCGATGACGCCTACCGCGCCGCGCGGCGCATGATCGAGTGGGCGGTGGCGGCCGGCGCGCTGTTCGGGCTCGTGATGCTCGCCCTGATCGACGTCCTGCCGCGCGTGTTCACCTCCGACCCCGCGGTGATCGACGAGGCGCAGAAGATCTGGCCGCTGTTCGCGCTCATGCAGCCCGCAAACGGGGCGGTGTTCGCGCTGGACGGCATCCTCATCGGCGCCGGCGACACGCGCTTCCTGATGTGGGGGATGCTCGCGGCGTCGTTCGGCGTCTTCGTGCCGGTGGCGCTCGGGTCGTTGGCGTTCGAGTGGGGCATCGTCGGGGTCTGGGTGGGGCTGCTCGGCCTGATCGCGGTGCGGCTCGCCACATGCGGCTGGCGCTTCAGAGGACGGCGGTGGGCCATCGTCGGGGCGGAGCGGGCCCCGGCCTAGCCTCGGCGACCGAAACGGTCAGGGCGCCTCGGCCCCGGCCCGGTACCCTTGCCCCGATGGCCACCACCGCGCAGTCGGTCGCCGAGGTATGTGCGGGCGCCAAGCGCGCCTCGCGAACGCTCGCGCGGCTCGACACCGAGACGAAGAACGCCGCGCTCCACGCGATGGCGAACGCGCTCGAGCTGCGCACGGACGAGATCCTCGACGCCAACGAGCGCGACATGGAGGCGGGCCGCGAGTCCGGCCTCCACTCGGGCCTGCTCGACCGCCTGAAGCTGACCGAGGAGCGGCTGGCCGGCATCGCCACCGACGTGCGTTCGATCGCCGCGCTGCCCGACCCGGTGGGTGAGACGATCGAGGGCTTCCGGCTCGCCAACGGGCTGGACGTGCGCCGCGTGCGCACGCCGCTCGGCGTGGTCGCGGTGGTCTACGAGGCGCGGCCGAACGTGACGATCGACTGCTCGGCGCTGTGCCTGAAGTCGGGCAACGCGATCGTGCTGCGCGGCTCCTCGACCGCTGCCCATTCGAACGCGGTGCTTGCCCAGGTGGCCTCGACGGCCGCCGTGACCGGCGCCGGGCTGCCCGAGGGATCGATCTCGATCGTGACCGGCGGCGACCGCGACGAGCTGCGTCAGATCTCGACCCAGGACGGGGTGGTGGACCTGATCATCCCGCGCGGCGGAGAGGGGCTGAAGGCGGCGCTCAAGGAGCACGCCACCGTGCCCGTGATGTACGCGGCGGCGGGCAACTGCCACGTGTTCGTGGACGCGAGCGCGAACCTCGACGACGCGGTGGCGATCGCGGTCAACGCCAAGGTGCAGCGGCCGTCGGTGTGCAACGCCGCGGAGACGCTGCTGGTGCACGCGGACGTGGCGGGCGAGTTCCTGCCGGTCGTGCTGCGCGAGCTGCGCGAGCGCGGGGTCGAGCTGCGCGTGGACGGCCGCACGCGAGCGGTGTCCGGGGAGCTGGCGGACTCGCTGGCCGACGCCACCGAGGAGGACTGGGGCACCGAGTACCACGCGCTGATCCTGGCCGTGAAGGTCGTCGACTCGGCCGAGGAGGCCATCGAGCACATCGGCCGCTACGGCTCGGGTCACTCGGAGGCGATCGTGACCGGCTCGACCTCCTCGGCTCGGGCGTTCACCGAGGGCGTGGACGCGGCCTGCGTGTACGTCAACGCCTCCACGCGCTTCACCGACGGCGCCGTGTTCGGGATGGGCGCCGAGATCGGCAACTCGACCCAGAAGCTCCACGCGCGCGGACCGATCGCCCTGCGTGAGCTGACCACCTACAAGTTCGTGATCGAGGGATCCGGGCAGGTCCGCGAGTAGCTCGGTTTGCGCGTCGGGATCCTCGGAGGTGCCTTCAACCCGCCGCACGTCGGCCACCTGGTCTGCGCCCAGGAGGCGGTGGTGCAGCTGGAGCTTGGAGAAGGTGGTGTTCATGCCGGTGGGAGAGGCCCCGCACCGGGAGCTCCAGCACGACCCGGGCGCCGAGGCGCGTCTCGAGATGGTGGAGCTGGCGGTCGGCGACGACGCGCGCTTCGCGACCTCGCGGGCGGAGCTCGACCGGCCGGGCCCGTCGTACACGGCGGACACGCTTCGTGACCTGCGCTCGAAGGCGCCGGACGACGAGCTCTTCCTGATCCTCGGCGGCGACCAGGCGGCGGCGCTGGGAGGCTGGCACGAGCCGGAGACGGTGCTGTCGCTGGCGACGGTGGCCGTCGTGGAGCGGACCAACTGGTCGCGGAACGCGATCGGGATAAAGATCGGGCGGCTGAAGGGGGCGGAGCGGATCCGCTACCTGGACATGCCGATGATGCAGGTGTCGTCGAGCGTGATACGGCGGCGGGTCGGCCTGGGACTGCCGATCCGGTATCTCGTGCCGGACAAGGTGGCCGACTACATCGGGGCGAACGGGCTGTACGGGGCGGGGGAGAGCGACGCCGCTCCGGGCTCGAAGGCGGCGCTGGCGTGAGCGACTCCGCGGCCGGACGGACCGACTCCGCGAAGCTGGCCGAGCGAATCGCGGCGATCGCATCGGACCGGAAGGCGATGGACATCCGGGTGATCGACCTGCGCGGAATCGTGTCCTACACGGACTTCTTCGTGATCTGCTCGGGGAACACGGAGCGCCAGACGAAGGCGATCCACGACGCGATCCTCGAGGAGCTGAAGCACGCGGACGAGCGAATGCTGCCGCGCCGAACCGAGGGCGACCGCGAAGCCCGCTGGATCCTCCTCGACTACCTGGACGTGGTGGCGCACATCTTCACGCCGGACGCCCGCGAGTACTACCGCCTGGAACAGCTCTGGGGCGAGGCGCCGGCACGCAGCGTGGGCTGAGTCCGTCCGGAAGTCACGCGAACATGTGTTCGCGATGACCTCGAATCGGAAAGGCGCGATAGCCGAGCTGAAGATCGCCGCGGCGGCGACCGAGCTCGGGGTCCCGGTGCTCAGGCCGATGACGGAGCACGAGCGCTACGACCTCGGTTTTGAGATCGGCGACCGCATCCTCCGGGTGCAGTGCAAGTGGGGCGCGCTCGAGGACGACGGGTCCGTGATCAAGGTCAACCTCCAAGCCTGCCTGGCACATCCCCGGAGGCTACGTCTACGGGTCGTACGCCTCGGACGAGATCGACCTCGTCGCCGTCTACTGCGCGGACCTTGATCGCTGCTACCTTCTCCCGATGCTCACTGGTCGCGGGCCGTCGAGCGATCCATCTTCGTTTGACTCCGCCTCGCAACGGCCAGCGGGCGTGCATCAACCTGGCAGTCAGACTTCGACTTCACTGGGGCTATAGCTCAGCTGGGAGAGCACTTGCGTGGCACGCAAGGGGTCGCGGGTTCGAGTCCGGCTCAGCTCCACTCCTCACGGCAGTCGACGTCGGTTGCCACGAGTTCCGCAACCACTTCGGCTACTACCTCGAACGCGCCGCCGCCGGCGACGAGATCCGCGTCAGCCGCCGAGGTCGCCCGTACGCGCGGCTCGTGCCGGCCGATCCCGCCAGTCCCGCCCGAGCTGTCGCAGCATCGGCGGGTACACGATCAGGTGGCGGAACGGCCTGATCGCGGCCATGTAGACGGTTCCCAGCAGTCCGTTCGGCTTGACGTACACGGCCATCTCGCCCCGGTGGCCGCCGGTCTCGTCCGGGACCCAGCCGAGGTGCAGCACTCCGTGCATTGTCTTGTTGGCGATCTCCGCCGCCCACTCGTCGTCGGTCAGGTACAGCGAGGTGAAGGGGAGTTCGTCGAAGACAGGCCCTGGTGGGGCGTCGCGCAGGTCCGCCGGCAACCGATCGCGAAGCGTCGGGACCCTTGATCCGAGCCCGGTGTCCGGGCCGTCCCACCCGAGCAGCTCGCCGAGCTTCCAGCGGATCGTCCAGAGCGCGCGTGCGGCCCTGGGCCCGCGCGACGGGTCGCCGGAGGCGATCATCTGCACGAGCTCGGGAAAGTCGTCCGGGCCGCCGGGCGTCGGCAGCGCCCACACGTCCTCGAGGCGGAAGTCGCGGACGATCTCGTGGATCCGCCACGGCCGCGAGGTGTGGACGGTGCTCGGCATCTCTCTTAAGATACATGCATGCATGTATCTGAGTCTCAGCGCCCTCGACGCTCACAGGCCGAGCGCCGGGCGGAAACCCGCGCGGCGCTCCTGGAGGCGGCGGCGCGGGGGCTCTCCCGCAACGGGTACGGCGACCTCAATCTGGCGGAGGTCGCCGCGGAGGCCGGCTACACGCGGGGCGCGCTCTATCACCTCTTCGAGGACAAGGAGGATCTGGCACTCGCCGTCGTCGCGTGGGTCTGGGAGACCTGGCAAGAGCAGGTCACGCCTGCGGCGGCCTCGGACGACGACCCTTTTCAGGCCCTGATCGCCCTGGCGCGCGGTCACGTGGCCTACTGCCGAGACGGGCGGGCGCGCGTGATGATGACGCTCCGCGTCGAGTTCGCCGAGCGCGACCATCCGGTGGGGGACGCCGTCTGGAGGATCGCGGCGACGCTGCGCCGGCGCGTCGAGCGCCTCGTCGCCCGCGGGCGTCGCTCCGGGACGATTCCGCCCGGGCCGCCGGCTCGGGTGCTGGCGGCGGCCTACCTCTCGGCGCTCGAGGGCCTGGCAATCGGCGTCGCAGGACGCACGCCACACGACGAGGCGCTTGCCGAGCGCATGGTCGCGGGCCTGCTCAGCGCGAATCCCCGATCCTATTGAGGGGGCCCCGCTGCGCTGTCGGCCTTCACCCCGCTCACACGCCGCACCCACGCCGCGATCAGCTCGGGGCGCGATACCGGCCCGCCCGGCACCTCCTCGACATGCGCTTCCGGGTAGAGCTCGCTCACGCGGCCCGTCAGCGCCCCTTCGTAGAACTGCTCGGTCTCTGGGTGCAGGATCCGGAGGCGGCTGCCCAGGGCGCGGGAGTACTCGCTCGGGTCGTCAGCCAGCCACGCCTCGGTCCGTTCCAGCGTCGACTCCGGCGAGACGTACGAGCTGATATGCGCCACCCGCCGGCGCAGCTCGTCCTCGCTCAGTTCGGGATTCGCGGCCGTCAGCAGGGTCCGCACCGCCGCGCGCTGGTCGGTCTGCATCATCGTCGTGAGCATCTCCACAACCGAATCGGAGCCGCCCATCACCTCGACCTGCTTCAGCTCGCTCCGGGGCAGGATCGCCGCCGCGGCCGGCTGCACGCACAGGAGTTCGGAGATCGCGTCGGGACGGGCGGAGGCCACCCGCGCCGCGACGTTGTACCCGTATCCCACCGCGACGCCGACCGCCGCGCCTCCCGCGGCCGAGGCGAGCGCCAGGAGATCGTCCGCGTCCGTGTCCGTGTCGTACGGGCCCCGCCTCGTCGAGGCGCCGCAGCCCCGCGCGTCGTACGTGACCACGCGGTGGTCGCGCGCCAGGTCGCCGATGAGCTCGGCATAGACCTGCGGAAAGCTCCACAGGATCTGATGGACGACGACGACGAGCGGCCCCTGCCCCTGCTCCTCCCAGTGGATCTCGACGCCGTCGGGACGCCGGAGTGGCGACGGCACGACGGCGATTCTCCCAGAGCGCGTAGCGTGACCCGATGCCGCGCCCGCAGCACGCGCCGCACAACGCGATGACCGACGCGGACGAGATCGCGCGCTTCCACGACCGCTGCAGCGACCTGATGCGCGAGCTGCTCCACGCGCTCGCCGACACCCCCGGCCGCCCGCGCACCTTCCCGGCGATCGAGGACTCGATCGGGTGGCCGCGGCGGCGCATCGCGTCGGTGCTGGGCGGCGTCCACCACCTGCGCCAGACCGAGTTCGGCGGCCGCCGCCCCTACCGCTTCCACGCCGCGCGCTGGTCCGGCTCCGGCCGCTGGGAGATGTGGATGGACGCCGACCAGGCCCGGGCGGTCCGCGCTTCAGTGGAGGGCGATCTCGGTCGAAAGGAAACATGACCGGACCTTCGCGGCCATGGCCTACCGCTTCAGCCATCCCACACTTCGCCCTGGCCTGCGTCTCGTTCGCAGTGGCGCTCGTCACGGGCATGCACAAGGCGTCCACCACCGACGCCCTCACCGGGGTGCTCAACAGGGGCGCCCTCACGGTCAGCATCGGCCTGGCCGAGGCGGCCGCCGGGGCGACCGCGGAGGACCTCCTCCGCGGCGCCGACGTCGCCCTCTACTCGGCGAAGGGCGCCGGCCGCAACCGGGTCGCCCTGTATGGCGCGCTCGCCCCGGCCTAGTCCCCGTACGACAGCCAGGTGTCCTTCAGCCGCTGCTGCCCGACGCCGCGCTCGCCGTAGTCGCACACCCCGGCCGGGAAGACCGAGCGCAGGCGCTCCGCCTGCTCAGGCGTGAACGCCACCCCGTAGCCGGAGAGCCGCACACGCTCGAGCCGGCACTTGATGACCTCGGAGTCGAGCGTCGCCCCGGCCCTCATGCGCGGCGTCCTGCCCGGCGGGTAGAGCTGGGTGCACGGCCCGGTGGCGTCGATCTCGGCCGGGTCGTCGATCCGCTGCCCGGTCGCGTTCCAGCAGGCGTCGATCGCCTCGGGCGGCTTGGCGCGCACGACCTTCTTCGAGCTCGAGTGGCGCGAGTCGTCCGCGGCGATGTTGTCGAGCCACGCCGCCATCGTGTTGCGCGCGGCCGTCGTCATCGCCCCGCTGCTCGCGGGCGCGGGAGCGGCCCGCCACATCACGTGGTTCCGCGCCGAGCCGGTGTTCTCGCGCAGCCGCTCGCGCACCACGTACGAGTGGATGTAGGTGTGGATGTCGACCACGTTGTCCGTGTAGGTGCGCGCGTCGAGGATCGGCACGTCGCCGAGCCCGCCGTGGCCGAGCACGATGCGGCCGGTCCGGTAGGCGATCTCGAGCGCCTTCGGATCCGCCACCGAGCGCTCCGGGCGCGGCCGGCCGTCGTTGTCGTAGCCGCCGACCTTCTCGTTCAGGTCGAGGAACTGGTCGACCGTGATCGTGCCCTCGCGGCAGCGCCGCGAGCCCGTACTGCACGCCCACGTTGTCGAGCGAGCGGCGCGCGAAGCCGGTCGCGGGATCGCGGCCCCAGACGTTGACGAGGCCGTCCCACAGCGTGCAGCGCGCGCCGGTCGGGTTCGTGATCGCGTTGTAGCGCAGCGCCACCGGCAGGGCGGGGTCGCAGCCCGCCTCGGCCACGATCACGTTCGCGAACGCCAGGTCCCACGCCGTGCACGTGGACGCGTTGCGGTACCCGCTGACCGCGAGCCGCTGCGCCGCGCTGAACGTGGCGCCCGGACCCGCGAAGTAGCGGTTCAGCAGCCGGCAGTCGGGCGGCTCGGCGAGCTGCGTGTCCTGGAAGGTCGCCGACGGCACGAGCCCGTCCAACAGGCCCGGGTAGTTCTCGGCGATCATCAGCTGCTGGATCGCGCCGCCCGAGCCGCCCCAGCCCATCGTCCAGACCGGCGGGGCCGAGCAGGCCCTCGACGATGTGCTCCTTGACCATCATCAGGGTCTCGGCCGAGAGCACGTCGTTGCAGGCGGTCTGCATCACGTTCAGCGTCGAGCTCGCCTTGGCGTAGCCCTGCGACAGCACCGCGTTGTCGAGCACCGAGTTCGGCGACAGGGAGCCCTGGTGGTAGCCGGTGCCGCAGCCGCCGCCGAACTCGTACACGAGCCGGTCGTTCCAGCCGTTCCCGGTCTCGCCGCCGGCGGCCAGCACGGCCCAGTGGTAGACGGACCGGTTGATGACGCCGGACTCGAGCCGCACCACGTAGTCCACCGTCTCGCCCGAGCGCGTGGTGGTCTGCACCAGGTCCGCCGGCCGGTCGGCCGGGTTGGCGAGCGGCTTGAAGGTGTTGTTCGTCGCGCGGTAGAACCAGCTGACCTTCGTCGGGGCCGAGCAGGTGACCGGGTCGGTCGGGGCGTCGAGTCCCGACGCGGTGGTGCGGCAGATGAAGGGCGTCTGGTACGGCCCGGAGAAGAGCGGCCCGTCGATCGAATGGTTGCGCAGCCGCAGCTCGCCGAACTCGCGGTCCCTGCCGTGCGAGCGGTCCTCGGACGCCGTCAGCTCGTTCCTGCCGAGCCGCAGCCCCGTGACGAGGCCGACGAGCCGGCGCGGGTCGTCCGCGGACGGCGAGAACGAGCCGGTCACGTCGTCGCCGTTCAGCTCGATTTCGACCCGGCTGAGCGACACCGAGCGCGGGACGTCCACCGCGACCAGCAGGTCACCACCGGTGACGTACGAAGGCGTCGCGGACAGCGCCTCGATCGCGCCACGGTGCCCGCGGTCGTCGTCATCGTCGTCGTCCGCCCACGCCGGTCCGGCGATGGCGAGGGTGAGCAGGGCAACCGAACAGGCCAGCGCGACCTTGCGCATACGAGTCTCCTCCGTTCCTCTCCCGCGCGGTCCAGTGCGCGGCTCCGGCGGGCAGACTACCCGCGCGCGCTCAGGCCTGCTTGACGGAGATGCCGCGCAGCAGGTGCCCCACGCGGTCGCAGGCGTCGATCCCGTCCTCGACCCGCTCGAAGATGTCCTTCCAGCGGATCACCATCATCGGGTCGACGCCTCCGTCGAAGAGCGCAGTCAGGCCCTCGCGGAGCAGCCTGTCGCCCTCGTTCTCGAGCCGCTTGATCTCGCGCAGGTGCGGCCAGGCGGCGGGCAGGTCCTCGATCGAGGCCAGCGACGCGGCGACCTCCTGGCCGGCCGCGGCCAGCGTGTCCGCGAGCGCGATCGCCTGGTCCATCGGCGCCTCGACGCGGTAGAGGCCGAGGAAGTCGGCCGCCTCCTCGGCGAAGTCCACGACGTCGTCGAGACCCGAGGCGAGCGCCAGCACGTCGCTGCGCTCGAACGGCACCGCCAGGCGCTGGTGGAGGTGGTGCGCGATGTCATGCGTGACCGCGTCGTTCTTGTGCTCGAGCTCCACGAGCTCGAGGCGCTTCTCGAGCCCGTCGGGCCAAGCCCGCATCAGCTCGCGCAATACGCCGGTTGACAGCTCGACGTTGCGCCCGGCCTGGCGCAGCATCTCGTAGAGCTCGGCGTAGTCAGGTGTCCGGCCGACCAGCTTCGAGGGGAGCGTGTAGGCCACGTACCGCACCGTAGGTCGCGATTTCCCTGCTCAGGTGACGAAACGGTGAAGAATTCGCCCGCGGACGCGTCTAGGCGTGCTCGGTGCGGATGCGGCGGCGCGCCTCGGCGTACCGAACGACCTCGTAGGCGATGACGGCCGAGGTCAACGCCGCGGCCAGACCCATCGCGACGAGGGCGTCGACCTCCGTGGCGAGCGGGATGAGCGCCACCGCGACGGCGAGCGCGACCAGACGGCCCCGGTAGAGGGTGTGGGTGTTGCGGAACCGGAACCCGACGTGGCCCGCGTAGTAGAGCGCGATGCCGCCGAACAGCGCGACCGCCGGGACCGTCTTCAGCGGCTCGTCCACGTCGCCGATCGTCTTCTTCACCCCGAGCGCGATGCAGCACGATCCCGGCGATCATCGGGAGGTGCAGATAGCTGTAGGCGTCCCGTGCGATCGTCGCCCTCTGGTCGCCCCGCGCTCTGCGGAACCGGCTCTCGGCGTCGAGCGCGACCCAGTCGAAGTACGCCCACCACAGGGAGCAGGCGACGATCAGCCCGAGCGCCGCGGCCGCGACGACGCCCGCGTCGACGTCACCTTCGAGGCCGGCGCCGATCGCCACGATCGATTCGCCGAGGGCGATGATCACGATCAGCCCGAAGCGCTCCGCGAAGTGCCCGGCCGAGACCTGGAAGCCGCGCACCCCGAACACGAAGGGGCCCGCGAAGTCGATCGCCAGCGCCAGGATCCAGATCACCGCTTGGGCGGTGCCGCCCACGAACGCGGCGGCGATCAGCATCAGCGGGGCGGGCAGTGCCGTGCGTGCGAGGCGCACGATCGCCTGGCCCGTGTCGACGTCGTCGTTCGCCTCGGCGAAGATGAAGATGTGGAGCCAGCGCGCCGCGGCGTAGGCGACCGCGAACAGCAGCGCGTCGTCTCCGAAGGCCTCCGGCGTCGCGAGCGCCGCCACCAGGAAGGCGCCCATCACGGCGAACATGAGCAGCCGCTCGAGGCCCTCGTCCGCGGCGATGTAGTTGGTGAGCCAGGCGTAGGCGCCCCAGGCCCACCACAGCGCGGCCAGCACCAGCAGGCCCTGCCCGAGCCCCTCCCAGGTCGGGTTGTTCGACATGAGCAGGGTGACCTGGGTCAGCGCGAAGACGAAGACCAGGTCGAAGAAGAGCTCGAGCGGCGCTACACGCTTCTCGGTGCCGTCCGTACGCGCCTCGGCGTCGTCCATTGCGCCTGAGACTAGGCACCGCTCGGGGCACACGGTCACGCCTATGCAATGCTTAGGCAACTATGGCCACGAGACGAAGGACTCCTCCTCGGCGACGCCGCCCGCGCGATCGGCGTGAGCGCCGACACGCTCCGCCGCTGGGAGCGGGCCGGCAAGCTCCGCACCACGCGCGATGCGGCCAACCGGCGGCGCGTCCCGAGGCGCGAGATCGAGCGCCTGTCCGGCCACCCGACCCGCCACAAGGCGGGCGACTCGCTCTCGGCACGCAACCGCTTTCCCGGCGTCGTGCGCTCGGTGGAGATCGACGGCGTGATGGCGCTGGTGGAGATCGAGGCCGGCCCGCATCTGGTGACCGCCGCGGTCACCCGCGACGCGGTGGAGGAGCTCGGCCTCGCGCCCGGCGTGCCGGCCACGGCGGCGGTGAAGGCGACCTCGGTGATGGTGGAGCGCGGATGAGGCGGGCGCTCGCGCTCGCCGCGGCGGCCGCTGCTGCTGGGGGCCGGCTGCGGCGACGACGATGACGAGGGCCGGCGCCGGCGACACGACGCGCCTCGTCGTCTCCGCCGCCTCCTCCATGACCGAGGCGCTCGAGGCCTGCGCGCCGGCGTTCGAGGACGCGGAGGACGCCGACGTGCGGCTCTCCTTCGCGGGCTCCGACGAGCTCGCCGCGCAGATCCGCCAGGGCGCGCGGGTGGACGTCTACGCCGCCGCCAACACGAGCCTGCCCGAGGAGCTGTACGGCGAGGACCTGCTCTCGGAGCCGGTCGAGTTCGCCACCAACGAGTTCGTGCTCGCCGTGCCGGCCGACTCCGAGATCGAGTCCGTCGAGGACGTCGCGGAGCCCGGCACGAAGGTCGTGGTGGGCTCGGAGTCGGTGCCGATCGGCTCCTACACGCGCGAGTCGCTCGCCAAGCTGCCGCCCGACCAGGAGAAGGCGATCCTCGGCAACGTGGTCTCGAACGAGCCCGACGTGAAGGGCATCGTCGGCAAGCTCACGCAGGGCGCCGGCGACGCCGGCTTCGTCTACGTGACCGACGTGAACGCGACCGGCGGCGACCTGAAGGCGATCGACCTGCCGCGACGAGCTCGAGCCGGACGTCACCTACGGCGCCGGCGTGCCCACCGAGGCGCGCGAGCCCGAGCTGGGGCAGGAGTTCCTCGACGGCCTCACCCTCGGCCCCTGCGCGACGGCGCTCGAGGAAGCGGGCTTCGGGCCCTCGCCGTGAAGCGCAGGCCCGGGCGCTTCGCCGTCCTGCTCACCCTGTGCCTCGCCGTCACGCTCACCTTCCTCACGCTGCCGATCGTCGCGATCTTCCTCGACTCGAGCCCGGCCGAGCTGATCGACAGCCTCGGCGAGGAGGGCGCCCTCGACGCGCTCTGGCTGAGCCTGCGCACCACGGCGATCTCGATCGCGATCATCCTGCTGGTCGGCACGCCGGCGGCCTACCTGCTGGCCACGCGCTCGTTCCGCGGCAAGGCGTTCGTGGTCACGCTCGTCGAGCTGCCGCTGGTGCTGCCGCCCGCGGTGGCGGGCATCGCCCTGCTCGCGGCGGTGGGCCCGTCGGGCATCCTCGGCGGCACTGTCGAGGCCGCCGGCGTGGAGCTCACCTTCGAAACGGCCGGCGTGGTGGTGGCGCTGACCTTCGTCGCGTCGCCGTTCTACGTGCGCCAGGCGATGGCCGCGTTCGCCTCGGTCGACCGCGTGCTGCTCGACGCCTCGCGCACGCTGGGCGCCTCGGAGGCGCGCGGCTTCCTGCGGGTGATGATCCCGGTGGCGCTGCCGGGGCTGGTGGCCGGCACCGCGCTGGCGCTCGGCCGCGCCCTGGGAGAATTCGGCGCCACGCTGATGTTCGCGGGCTCGTTCCAGGGGATCACGCAGACCGTGCCGCTCGCCATCTACGACCGCTTCTCGACCGAGTTCGACGCGGCGCTGGCCCTGTCGGCGGTGCTCGTGGCCGTGTCCGCCGCGATCCTCCTGTCCGTGAAGCTGGTCCACGGCAGCGAGGTGCTCGGCGGTGCTCCGCGCTGAGGCGGCCACGCGGCTGGGTGCGCTCGAGCTGGACGTGGCGCTCGAGGTGGGCGCGGGCGAATGCCTGGCGCTCGCCGGGCCGTCCGGGGCGGGCAAGACGAGCGTGCTGCGGATCGCAGCCGGCCTCCTGCGTCCCGAGCGTGGCCTGGTCGAGGCGAACGGCGAGACCTGGCTCGACACCGAGCGCGGCGTCGACGTGCCGCCCGAGCGGCGGCGCTGCGGCTACGTGTTCCAGGAGTACGCCCTCTTCCCGCACCTGAGCGCCTGGCAGAACGTGGCGTACCCGCTGCGCGGGATGTCGCGGGCGGAGCGGCGCGAGCGCGCGCTCGAGCTGCTCGAGCGCTTCGGCCTGCGCGAGCTGGCCGACGCGCGGCCGCGGACGCTGTCGGGCGGGGAGCGCCAGCGCGTCGCGGTCGCGCGGGCGCTCGCGCGCAAGCCCGCCGTGCTCCTCCTCGACGAGCCGCTCTCGGCGCTCGACGCCCGCACCCGCGCGAGCGCCTCGCGCGAGCTGGCCGCCGTGCTGCGCGACGTCGAGGTGCCGGCCCTGCTCGTCACGCACGACTTCGCCGAGGCCGCCCAGCTCGGCGACCGCGTGGGGGTGATCGACGCCGGCCGCGTCGTGCAGGAGGGCACCCCGAGCGAGCTGGCGGCCGCGCCGCGCTCGGCGTTCGTGGCCGACTTCACGGGAGCGGTGGTGCTCACCGGCGTGGCCGAGCGCCTGTCCGGACGGTCTCACGGCGGTCGAGCTCGACGGCGGCGGCGACGGTCACGAGCACGGACGTCGGTCGAGGGCCCGGTGGCGGTGAGCGTCTACCCGTGGGAGATCGCGATCGAGCCCGCCGGCGAGCCGGCGCACGGCTCGACCCAGAACCGGCTCCCTGCCGAGGTGCTCTCGATCACCACGTGGGGAACCGGGTCCGGCTGGGCCTGGCCGGCCCGCAGCCGATGGCGGCCGAGATCACCGAGCCGGCCGCGCGGGCGCTCGGCCTGCGGGCGGGCTCGCGCGTGACCGCCACCTGGAAGGCGGCCGCCACGAGGCTCGTCGCGATCTGACGCGAAGTACCCTTGCCACCCAGCATGGAGCGGTACGACCCGGCGACAATCGAGCCGAAGTGGCAGCAGGTGTGGGCCGACGAGCACACGTGGGAGGTCTCGAACGACCCCGACGAGCGGCCCAAGGCCTACGTGCTCGAAATGCTGCCCTACCCGTCCGGCGAGCCGCACATCGGGCATCTGAAGACCTACTCGGTCGGCGACGCCGTGGCGCACTTCTCGCGCCGAACCGGGCACCGGGTGCTCCACCCGATGGGCTACGACGCGTTCGGGCTGCCGGCTGAGAACCATGCGATCAAGACGGGCCAGCACCCGCGTGAGTCGACCGAGGCCTCGATCCGGGAGTTCCAGAGCCAGTTCCGCCGCTGGGGCGTCTCGATCGACTGGACGCGCGAGTTCGGCACGCACGAGCCGCGCGTCTACCGCTGGACCCAGTGGATCTTCCTGCGCCTGTTCGAGCGCGGCCTCGCCTACCGCAAGGAGGCGGCGGTCAAGTGGTGTCCGAAGGACGCGACCGTGCTGGCGAACGAGCAGGTGATCGACGGCCGCTGCGAGCGCTGCGGCAGCGTGGTCGAGGTCAGGCAGCTCGAGCAGTGGTTCTTCCGCATCACCGAGTACGCCGACCGGCTGCTCGAGGACATGGGCAGGATCGAGTGGCCCCGCCACGTGGTGACGATGCAGGAGAACTGGATCGGCCGCTCCGAGGGCGCCGAGGTCATCTTCCGCTGCGAGGAGCTGGGCATCGACTACCCGGTCTTCACGACCCGGCCGGACACCCTCTTCGGCGCGACGTTCTTCGTGATGGCGCCCGAGCACCCGGACGTGTTCCGGCTGAACGACTCGCCCGAGGTCCACGCGTACGTGAACCACGCGCTGAACGAGTCGGTCGAGGAGCGCGGCTCCGAGCACAAGCCGAAGACGGGCGTGCCGCTCGGCCGGACCGTCACCAACCCGGTCACGGGCGAGCAGATCCCGATGTTCGTGGCCGACTACGTGCTGATGGAGTACGGCACCGGCGCGATCATGGCCGTGCCCGGCGCACGACGAGCGCGACTTCGACTTCGCGCAGGCCTTCGACCTCGAGATCCGGCGGGTGATCGACTGCGGCGAGCTGCCCTGCACCGGCGACGGCCCGATGGTGAACTCGGGCCGCTTCGACGGGCTGCGGCAACCGCGAGGCCTACGAGCAGATCGTGGACTGGCTCGAGGAGGACGGTCTCGGGAAGCGCTCGGTCAACTACCGGCTGCGCGACTGGCTGCTGTCGCGGCAGCGCTACTGGGGCTGCCCGATCCCGATCCTCTACTGCGACTCCTGCGGGATGCTGCCCGTGCCGGACGACCAGCTGCCGGTCGAGCTCCCCGACGTGCGGGACTACGCGCCGAAGGGCCGCTCGCCGCTGGCCGCCGCGGAGGACTGGGTCAACACCACCTGCCCGAGCTGCGGCGGCCACGCGCGGCGCGAGACGGACACCATGGACACGTTCGTCGACTCGTCCTGGTACTTCCTGCGCTACTGCGACCCGGACAACGACGAGGCGCCGTTCGACCGCGAGGTGCTGAAGCGCTGGATGCCGGTCGACCAGTACATCGGCGGCGTGGAGCACGCGATCCTGCACCTGCTCTACGCGCGCTTCTTCGTCAAGGCGCTGGCCGACATGGGCTACCTCGACGTGCAGGAGCCGTTCGCGCGGCTCTTCACGCAGGGGATGATCCTGCGCGACGGCGACAAGATGTCCAAGTCGAAGGGCAACGTGGTGTCGCCGCAGGAGATCGTGGAGCGCTACGGCGCGGACACGGCGCGCTGCTACATCCTCTTCATCGGCCCGCCGGAGAAGGACGCCGACTGGTCGGAGTCCGGGGTGGGCGGGGTGCACCGCTTCCTGTCGCGCCTGTGGACCGCCGCGCGCGAGGCGCCGGAGGGGCCGTCCGAGCCCGAGGGCGAGCCGTCGGAGCTGCTCCGCAAGGCGCACTGGGCGATCGACCGCGTGACGCGCGACATGCAGGCCAACTTCGGCTTCAACACCGCGATCGCGGCCGTGATGGAGCTGGTGAACGAGGTGTACCGCCGGCGCGAGTCGGCGCCGGCGTCGCACGTGCGCTTCGCGATCGCCACGGCCGGGTCGCTGATCTTCCCCTTCGCGCCGCACCTCGGCGCGGAGGTGTACGAGTCGATGACCGGCGCGCGGGTCTGGGAGGAGCCCTGGCCCGAGGCGGACCGGGCGCTGCTCGCGCGCGACACGATCGAGCTCGTGGTGCAGCTGAACGGGAAGCTCGTGGACCGCATCACCGCGCCGTCCGAGGCGTCGCGCGAGCAACTGGAGGAGATCGCACGTGGCTCCGGTAAGCTCGCCGCTCGCCTGAACGGGAGGCAGATCGTCAAGACGATCGTCGTACCCGGCAAGCTCGTCAACTTCGTGGTGAGGTGAACGCCGTGCCGAGACAGACGCAGCTCGCCCTCGGACCGCTGGTCGCGTCCGTCGGCGCCGTGCTCCTGATCGTCAGCCTGTTCCTCGACTGGTACGAGGGGCTCACCGGGTTCACGGTCTTCGAGTTCCTCGACCTGCTGCTGGTGCTTCTCGCGCTCGCCACGATCGCCTCGCTGGTGGGCGGGCTGGGACTGGTGAAGCCGGCGCCCTCGCCGACGGTCTCGCTGGTCGTCGCCATCTTCACGATCTTCGTCGTGCTGACGCAGATCATCAACGACCCGCCCGCCGTGATCGGCCCGGAGGGGCGGGACCAGGACATCGGCATCTGGCTGGGGCTGTCGGGCGCGGCGCTGATGGTTGCCGGGGGCGTGCTCGGCTACGCGAGCATCTCGCTGGCGTTCGAGCCGCGCTCGCGCGGGACGGACGGCGATCGCGACGTGACCGGTGTCAGCCCGCCCTCGCCGCCGCCGCGGCCCGCGCCGGAGCCCGGGCGTCCCATGGCGTCGGACGACGATCCCACGCGGCCGCTGTCCGATCCGTCCGCCCCGCGCCGGCCGGACGATCCCGGGCGGCCCTGAGCAGCCAGGCCGACACCCCCTACCTCGACGCTCTGCGCGAGTTCGCCCGCCGCGACCCGGCGCGCTTGCACGTGCCCGGCCACAAGGGCGGCGCGGGCGCCGACGCCCGGCTCGTGGAGGCCGTCGGCCGCGAGGCGCTCGCGCTCGACATCCCCGCGCTGATGTGGGGGATCGACGTGGGGCTCGAGCCGACGCCGTTCGAGGAGGCGCAGCGGCTGGCGGCCGAGGCGTGGGGGGCGCGCCGCACCTGGTTCCTCGTGAACGGGGCGTCGCAGGGCAACCACGTTGCGCTGATGACCCTCGCCCACCTGGGCGAGGAGGTGGTGGTGCAGCGGAACGCGCACTCGAGCACGATCGACGCGCTGGTCCTGTCGGGGCTGCGGCCGGTGTTCGTGGCCCCCGAGCTCGACCCGGAGCTGCACATCGCGCACTGCATGACGCCCGAGGCGCTCGACCGGGCGCTGGCCGAGCGGCCTTCGGCCGTGGGCGCGACCGTCGTGTCGCCGACCTACTTCGGGGCGGTGGCCGACGTGGCCGCGCTGGCCGAGGTGGCGCACGCCCGCGGGGTGCCGCTGATCGTGGACGAGGCCTGGGGCGCCCATTTCGCGTTCCACGACGACCTCCCGACGCACGCCCTGGCGCTCGGGGCAGACCTGGTGGTGGCGAGCATCCACAAGATCGTGGGGAGCCTCACGCAGTCGGCGATGGTGCACCTGGGGCACGGCACGATGGTCGACGAGGACGTGGTGGACCGCTGCGTGACCGTGCTCGAGTCGACGAGCCCGAACGCGCTCCTGTCGGCCTCGCTGGACTCGGCGCGGCGGGCGGCGGCGGTGGACGGGCCGGTGCTGCTGGGCGAGACGCTGCGAGGACTGGCGGCGACCCGGGAGGCCGTGCGCGAGGTGCCGGGGCTCGACGTGCTCGACTCGCGGCTCGCGGGGCAGCCGGGCGTGTTCGCCTACGACCCGCTGCGGCTCTCGATCGACGTGCGCGGCACGCGGACGAGCGGCTACGAGCTGGCGCGGCTGATCCGCGAGCGCGACGACGTGCACGTGGAGCTGGCCGGCGAGAACGTGCTGGTGGCGGTCTTCGGGATGGGGGAGGGCGTGGAGGCGGCGGGCGAGCGGCTGGTGGCGGCGCTTGCGCCGTGCGGTCGACGCGCTTCGCGCCGAGGAGCGCGACCCGGACGAGGAGTCATTCGCGCCGCCGCCGCCGTGGGGCGAGCTGGTGATGACGCCGCGAGCGGCGTTCCTGGGGCCGCAGGAGGTGGTGCCGGTGGGTGAGGCGGTGGGCCGGGTGGCGGCGGAGTCGCTGGCCGCGTACCCGCCGGGGATCCCGAACGTGCTGCCGGGCGAGCGGCTGACCGCGGAGACGCTCGAGTACATCCAGCAGGCGCTGGAGCACGGCGGCTCGCTGCGGGGGGCGAGCGACCGCGCGCTGCGGACCCTGCGGGTAGCGCTCGAGGCCTCCTAGGTCGGGCGACCCGCTCGCGCCGGATCGCCTGCATCAGGCAGTGCGCTCCGCCGCCGCCGAGCGTGAACATCGCGAGCTCGGGGTCGTAGACGGTCAGCCCGAGGGCGCGCAGGCGCTCGTTGAGGTCCTTGGACTCGGCCGTCGAGAGCACGCGGTCGTCGCCGAGCGCGACCCCGTTCACCCCCAGCTTCAGGGCTGCCTCGAGGGTCACGGGCACGATCTCGACGCCCTTCCCCTCGAGCCAGCGCACGAACCCGCTGCCCACCTGCTCGACGCAGACGGCCGCCAGCTTCTCGCCGAGCATCGCGGCAAGCACGTCTATGTGAAGGAAGTGCGACGGGATCCGCTCGACCCGCACCTCCCAGCCCTCGGCCTCGAGCCAGCCGGCCACCTGACGGGCGGCCTTCTCCTGCGTCCGCTCCTCACCCGTGCCGATCGCGACCACGCCCGGCTCGACGATCATGAAGTCCCCGCCCTCGAAGGAGCCGGCGGTGACCATGTGCTTGATGGGGATGTCGCGGCCCTGGTAGAAGCGGATGACGGCGGCGTACTCGCCGCGGCGCCACCACTGGGCGGGCTGGGTGACGATCGGTCCGTCGGAGACGTTGATGCTCGAGTCGCGGGCGAAGACCTGGTACGGGAGGTTGGGGTCGGGCTCGAGGAAGTGGACGCGGACGCCGGCCTGCTCGTACACCGAGACCATCTCGGCGTGCTGCTTCCTGGCGTCCTCCGGGCTGAAGGTCAGACCGCTCTCGAGGGTCGCGCGCGAGATCGAGCTGGCGGGGAGCCAGTGGAAGTTGTCGGGCGGGCAGAGGAGGACGTCGAGGAGGCGCCCGTACTCGGAGTCGACACCCCAGGCGGGCTCGGCGCGCGTGGTCGCTTCCATCGTCGGGTATCACCTTTCGTCGTGGATGCCGGCGAGGTGCAGAGAGTATGAGCGAGGTCGTCCGCCGCCGCGTGGTCGTCCACGGGCACGTGCAGGGGGTCTTCTTCCGCGACACGACCCGCCGCGAGGCCGCCCGCCGCGGCGTGGCGGGGTGGGTGACGAACCGGGCGGACGGGGCGGTGGAGGCGGTGTTCGAGGGACCGCCTGAGGCGGTGGCCGCGATGGTCGAGTTCTGCGAATCGGGCCCGCGCGGGGCGGATGTCGACCGTGTCGAGGTGGTCGACGAGGAGCCCGAGGGGCTGAGCGGGTTCGACGTGCGCTGAGCCTCGTCACTCTCTTGTCACGCACATGACCCATGCGTCGTCCGGCGCCTCATAGCCTCGGGCCACGATGGCGGGGGACTCGCGGGGAACGGTGGTCATCTGGGTCGTGGCCGCTGCGCTCGGCGTCTTCGCCCTGATGCGGCTGACCGGGTCCGGGGGCGAGGAGGCGGGCGAGCCGGTGCGAGTGGATCGGTCGCCCGGGGGGTCGGCCGGAGAGACGCGCGGCGGCGCGGAACGGGCGGCTGTCTACGTCCACGTGGCCGGCGCGGTCCGGCGACCGGGACTGGTGCGCGTACCGGCGGGGGCGCGCGTGGCGGAAGCGGTGCTACGCGCGGGCGGACCCGGCCGGAAGGCCGACCTGACCGGCGTCAACCTCGCCGCTCAGGTCGAGGACGGGCAGCAGGTCGTGGTCCCGGCGGCGGGCGCGGTGCCGGGCGCGACGCCGGGCGAGACCGGCGCGGCGGCGGGCTCGGCGGCGGTGAGGCCAAGCCTGGGAAGCGCGACCGTGGAGCAGCTGGACGAGATCGACGGGATCGGCCCGACGCTGGCTGAGCGGATCGTGGAGTACCGAACGGAGAACGGCGGATTCAGCTCGCTGGACGAGCTGCAGGACGTGGACGGGATCGGGGAGAAGCGGCTGGAGACGCTGCGGGAGGCCCTGCAGCCCTGAGGCCCGCGGCTCGCGCTGCCGCGGTCCGAATGACGGGCGCTTCGCGGAGGGCTCAGCCGACGTGCGATTCCGGCGAGATCGCGGCGCGCATCGCGTCGGCGCAGAGCTGCTCGAGCGGGAGGATCATGCCGCGAAGGAGGGCGAGCGGGCCGCGATCCTCATGCCCGATCCAGTCGGCGTCGTCACGGGAGTCGACGAAAGCGGCGACCGCATCGCGCAGAACCGACAGCCTGGCGGGCTGCATCACGAGCGTGCGGAGGCCGTGTCCCGGCTCGATCTCCTGTGCCGGCGGCGCTGTCCGGACCTTGCTGGATGCCCTGACCCGGCTCGATGCCCTGACCCGGCTCGAGGTCGCGGGCGCCGTGCTCGAGCTCGTCCTTGAGCGCGGTCAGCTCGCGGAGCTCGAGGACGTCGTCGGCGGAGATGCGCGCGGTGCGGTACCGGTCGGTAGCGGTCGCCGCGACGGCTCGCGCGGCTGCCGCCAACTCATCCTCGCGGAGGTCGAAGCAGGCAAGCACGACCCGTTCGTCGTCGAGACCCCGCGAGATGTCGATGTGCACGTGCTGCATGTTCCCCCTACGAACCTATCGGCAGGTCGTCGGCCATCTGTGACTGTTCTCTCATACCCCGTGGGACTTTCGCCACACCCATCGGTCGACGCGACTGTGACGGACTCGTCACACACTTGACCCACACGGCGGTCGCGGCGGCCTAGCGTCGCTGCGGTGGGACTGGCGGAGCCGGGCGCGGTTGGTCGGACTCCAGGTGGTCCGGAGGCCGTGGCACGTGGCGATCGGCACGTTCGCGTTCGGGCTGGCGCTGGCGGAGGCCGGAACAGGGCCGGCGGCCGGAATGGCGGCGATCGCGCTGCTGGGGCTGTCCGCCCTGCGAGCGGCGACGCTCGGCGCGGTCGCGGCCGCCCTGTTGCTATGTGGCGCGGCCGCCGGCGAGCTCCGGCTCGCGGCGATCGACGCGCCGGTGGAGCGCGTGCGCGACGGCGAGCGCGTCGAGGTCCGCGCCCATCTGCTGACGCGGCCCCGCCCGGGCCCGTTCGGCACCTCCGCCGAAGTGGCGGTGACGAGCGGACCGCTGAGCGGCGCGCGGCTGCTCGTGCGGGCAGCCAGATGGGCGCCGCTGCCCGCGCGCGGTCGCGGATCGGCGAGGAGCTGCGGCTGGAGGGCCGGCTGAAGGCGCTGCGCGCCGGCCGGCGAAGCCGGAGCCGGGCGTCCGAGGCCGGCGGCGCGTCCTCCTTCGACTTCGCCGCCCACCTGCGCGCGCGAGGCGTCGCGGGCGAGCTCCTGCTCGACGATGCTCGGCGCACGGGCAGGCGGCGCGGCGGTCTCGCGGGGTGGCTCGACGGCATGCGCGATCAGGCCGAGCGGGCCGTGGTCGCGGGGATGTCGCCGGCCGACGGGGCGCTGCTTCGGGGGATGGTCCTCGGTCAGGACGAGGCGATCGACACCGCTCTGCGCGACGACTTCCGCGACAGCGGGCTCGCCCACCTCCTCGCCGTCTCCGGCCAGAACGTGATGCTGCTCGCGGCCCTCGCCCTGCCGGCGCTGATGCTGGCCGGCCTCGGCCTGCGGGCGAGGCTCGCGGCGCTCGTGGCGCTGATCGCGCTCTACGTGCCGCTCGCCGGAGCCGGGCCCTCGCTGCAGCGCGCCGGTGTGATGGGGATCGCGGGAATCGTCGCGATGGCGGCATCCCGGCCCGCCTCTCGCGCGTACGCCCTGCTCTTCGCCGCGGCGGCCACGCTCGCCTGGAACCCGCGCTCCTGGACCGACCCCGGCTGGCAGCTCTCGTTCGCGGCCGTGGCCGGGATCCTGGCCATCGGCGTGCCGATGTCGCGCGGCCTGCGCCGGATGGCCGAGGACCTCGTGGCGACCGCGCGCGCGAGCCCGTGGAGCGCGGCGGTCCGCCCCGGCGACCGAGGCGCCGCCGAGCCTTCCGCGACTGGCGCCGAGCGCGCCGGCCGGCATCGCCGCCCTCCCACCATCGCCGCCGCGCTCGCTCGCGGCCCTTCGCCTCCTCGCCGACGGCGTCGCCATCACCGTCTCCGCCACCCTCGCGACCGCGCCGCTGCTGGCGCATCACTTCGGCTCCGTCCCGCTGGCCGGCCTCCTCGCCAACCTCCTCGCGCTCCCGGCCGTCGCCCCGGCGATGTGGCTCGGCATGCTCAAGATCGGGCTCGGTCAGGCCGGCGGTGCCGGTCATGCCGCTCGCCGATGCCCTCGGTGCCGTCGCGGCCGTTCCCGTCGGCTACATCGCCTCGCTCGCCGAGCGCTGTGCCGACCTTCCGGGCGGGCAGCTCGCCCTCCCGCTCGCCTCGCCGCTCGCCCTCCTCGTCGCCTACGCCGCTCTCGCGGCCGCGATCGTGATCGCCGCTCGCCTCGCCCGCCCCCTCACCACCCGCCTGCCCGAGCACGCCGCGCGGCTGGCGCCGTCTCCCGCGTGCTCACCGCGTCGCGCTCACGACCACGGCGGCGGTCGCCCTCCTCGCCGCGGCCGCTCCGGCCCTCGACGGCCCCGACCCGCCCGGCCGGCTGACCGTCCGCTTCCTCGACGTCGGGCAGGGCGACTCCACCCTCATCCAGCACCCCGACGGCACCGCCGTTCTCTTCGACGGCGGGCCGCCGGATGCCGGCGTCGCCCGCCTTCTGCGCAAGGCGGGCGTGGAGCGGCTGGCCCTGGTGGTCGCCACCCACGCCTCGCGCGACCACCACGGCGGACTCGTGGAGGTGATGGAGCGCTTCCCCGTGGACACGCTCCTCGACGGTGGCGACGGCACGGCCGATCCCGCCTTCCGCGCCCTTCTCCGCGAGGCAGAGAGCCGCGGCATCCGTCGCATCCCGGCCACGGCCCCGCTCACGCTCCACCTCGCAGGCGGCGCCCTGCGAATCGGCTTGCTCTCCCCGCCGCCGCGCCCGGCCGGCCCCGCCCCGGAGGACCCCAATCCGCGCGCCGCGGTGGCCCTGGTCACCGCCGGCGCGTTCGACCTCCTCCTCTCCGCCGACGCCGAGAGCGACGCCCTCGCACCCCTCGACCTGCCCGACGTCGACGCCATGAAGGTGCCCCACCACGGCAGTGCGGACCCGGGCTTGCCGGAGCTGCTCGACGAGATCGATCCCGAGCTCGCCGCCATCGAGGTCGGCCCCAACACCTACGGTCACCCGGCGCCCTCGACCCTGAACGCGCTCGCTGGAGCCGACGTCGAGACCTACCGGACCGACCGCCACGGCACCGTGACGCTGACGATCGACGGGGGCGAGATGCGCGTGGGCACCGAGCGTTGACCGCCGGCGCCGATCGCCGCGAGATCGACGGCGATGCCAGGCGCGTGAACCCGGGCGCCTTCCGGCCCCGCGCCTAGACTGCCTGCCGTGGCCGACCTGAAGCCCGCCTACCTGATCAGCGGCGACGACGACGCCAAGATCGACGCCTGGCGCGCCCGCGTCCGCAAGCGGGCCGAGGAGGAGCGCGGCCCGGGCGGCCTCGAGGTCTTCGACGCCGCCTCCAGCGAGCCCGGCGAGGTGGCCGTCGCCCTCGCGGCACTCACGTTCGACCCCGGCACCCGCTACGTGCTCGTGGACGGCGCCGGCGCCTGGAAGGCCGCCCAGCTCGGCCCGCTCGAGGCCACCCTCGCCGACATGCCCCCCGACACCGTCCTCGTGGCGATCGTGCGCGGCAAGCCCCTGAAGCAGCTGTGCGCCGCCATCGACAAGGCCGGCGGCGAGCACCGCGAGTACGCGGCGCCCAAGCCCTGGGAGCTGCCGAAGTGGACGGCCGAGCGCGGTCGCGACCTCGGGCTCCAGGTCGACAAGGAGGCCGCCAAGGAGCTGGTCGCGCTGGTCGGCCAGAGCCAGCAGCGCCTGTCACGCGAGCTCGAGAAGCTCGCCCTCGCCGTCCACCCGCGCACGAACGTGAGCCAGAGCGACGTGGAGGCCAGCGCCGCCTCGGACACCTCGCCGCAGGCCTACGACCTGGCCGACGCCCTCGTGGCCGGCGACCTCCGCGCCACGCTGGCGCTCGCGGAGCAGCTGGAGTCCCACGGCGAGCGCCCCGGCCGCCTGGTGTGGCCGGTGGTGAGGCGGCTGCGTGAGGTCCACCGCGCCGCGGCCCTGCTCGACTCCGGCATGCCCGACGCCAAGGTGGGCGAGGCCCTGAGGGCCCCGCCGTGGCTGGCGAAGAAGACCGTGGCCCGCGCGAAGAAGGCTGACCGCGCCGCGCTCGAACGCGCGATCTGCGTGTTCGCCGACCTCGAGGTCGAGATGCGCGGCGGCGGCTCGGAAGCCCGCCTGGACGAGGACACGGCGTTCTCGCTGGCGCTGGCCCGCGCGGCGGCGTAGCGTTCAGGCCCCCGCCCCCGACGGCGGCGCCGCGTCGCTCGGCGCGTAGGGGTACCACCACTCCTTCGGGGCGATCTTCGTCTCGATGTGCACGTGCTTCGTCTCCTGGAAGGCCTCCAGGCCCTCCTGGCCCAGCTCGCGCCCGAATCCGGACTGCTTGAAGCCGCCGAACGGCCCGGCGTCGTTGTCCGTCAGCGGGTCGTTGATCCACACCGTGCCGGCCCGGATCTCGCGCAGGCAGCGCACCGCCGTCTCGAGGTCGCGCGTGTAGACGTTCGCGCCCAGCCCGAACGGGGTCGAGTTCGCCAGCTCGATCGCCTCGTCGAGCGACGCCACCGGCACGATCGGCGCCACCGGCCCGAACGTCTCCTCGCGCAGCAGGTCGGTCGAGGCGGCGGCGCCGGTCACCACCGCCGGCGCGAAGTAGTGCCCGCGATCGTGCCCCGCCCGGTCTCCGCCGACCACGAGCGAGGCACCGGCGTCGACGGCGGCCGAGACCTGCGCCTCCACCTTCGCGCGCTGCGCCGCCGACACCATCGGCCCCACGTCCGTCGAGGGGTCGAGCGGATCGCCCGACGCGCAGCTCCCGCGCGTGCGACACGAACGCCTCCAGGAAGTCGTCGTACACCTCGCGCGCCACGTAGAACCGCTCCGCCGACGTGCACACCTGGCCGGCGTTCAGGTAGGCGGCCCAGGCGCCGCCGCGCGCGGCCACCGAGACGTCCGCGGCCACGTCGGCGCACACGATGAACGGGTCCTTGCCGCCCATCTCCAGGTTCATGCGCGCCACCCGCTGGGCGCAGGCCGCCGCCACCTTCTTGCCGGTCGCCACCGACCCGGTGAAGGCAACCCCGTCGATCCGCTCGTCGGAGACCAGCGAGGCGCCGACGTCGCCCGCGCCCGCCACCAGGTTGACCACCCCCGGCGGCAGGTCCGAGAAGCATGAGGCCAGCATCAGCGTCGAGACCGGCGTGAGCTCCGACGGCTTCGCCACCACCGCATTGCCCGCCGCAAGCGCCGGCGCGAGCTTCCACGAGAGCAGCAGCAGCGGGTAGTTCCACGGCACGATGCAGCCCCAGACCCCGAGCGGCTCCTTCACCACGAGCGCCAGCTGCGTGGCCTCGATCGAGGGGATGACCCGGCCGGCGAAGTTGCGGCCCATCTCGGCGTAGTAGTCGAACGCCGCGGCCGTCCAGCCGACCTCGTCCGAGTTCTCGACGAGCGGCTTGCCGCCCTCGAGCGTCATCGCGCGCGCCAGCTCGTCCGTCATCGCCCGCATCCGGGCGGCCACCTCGTGAAGCAGCTCGGCGCGCTCGACGGCGGGCGTCGACGCCCAGCCCCGCGCGGCCTCGCGGGCGCCGGCCACGGCGGCGTCGAGCTGGTCGGGGGAGGGGCCCCTGACCTCGACAAGGTGCTCCTCGGTGGCCGGGTTCTCGACGGCGAGCGGGGCGCCCTGGCCCTCCACCTGCTCGCCGCGGATCAGAAGTCTCGTCTCCATGGCGGGACCCTACACAGGGCGGTCCGACCCCTGCTCAGAGGACGCCGCGCCGCACCGAATCCGGCAGCGTGAAGATGTCGCCCAGGCGACCCTCGTACACGGGCACGCCGAAGCGGTGCGCCAGCTCCTCGAGGTCCGCCAGGTCGCTCGCGTGCGCCTCCTGGGAGTCGAGCACGTCGCCGCCTCCGGCCGCGCACGGCGCGGTCACGATCGCTGCCGGATCGGGCAGCGCCGGGCGGTCGAACGAGGGGCGCTCCCAGTCGAAGCTCCGGCCGATGTTCCGGGCGCGGGCCATCCGCGTGGTCAGTGCGCCCAGCCCGAAGCGATAGGCGATCAGCTTCAGGATCGACTCGAACCCGTAGAGGCCGTGGTCGACCCTGAACCCGGCGGACGAGGCGCGCGCGTAGGGCGAGACGGCCACCGCCGGGATCCGGAATCCCATCTGCCCGAAGTCCTCGTACAGGTCGCGCCGACGCCCGGTCGTCCGCCACCCGCGGCGGCCGCACGTGGTCGAAGAAGCCGCCCCACTCGTCGTAGACGACGAACAGCGCCCCGCGCCGGTACGCCGGCGAGCGCACGAAGGCGTTGACCACGTCGGCCATGAACGCCTGCCCGAGGCGCACGTCGCCGAGCGGATGCTCGTCGGCCGACAGCCCGTCACCGCCGCCGCCGTCGCGGAACGGCGGGTCGACGAACGCGATGTTCGGCAGCGTTCCCGCCGCGCAGTCCGCGTAGTAGCGCGCGATGGGGTTCGTCCAGGTGGCGCCGCGCGCTCCCCAGACCGCCGAGAACGGCAGGTCGGAGTTGTAGTACCGGGCGGACAGGCCGCGGCCGAGCGCCCGGTCGAAGATCGTCTCCCACTGGTTCCCGACGGTCTCGAGCGGCGGCGTGTTGTCCTTGCGCCCGCCGGAGGTGGCCGACCACTTGTAGTAGCGGTTCGGCCAGGTGGAGGCGAGGAGCGAGCAGAAGAAGCGGTCGTAGAGCGTGTACTGCCGCGCCGTCTCGTGGATGAAGCCGAGATCGCCCTGGTCGAAGTAGGTGAGAGCGAACTCGTCGTTGCCGGAGCCGGGCGCGAGGAAACCGCCCTGCAGCTGCGCCCGCCCGGACTCCCACCCGTGACCCGGGTCCGGGTGCCCGCAGCCCTTGTACTCCATGCCGCCCGTGCCGAGCGTCGAGAAGTGCCGCGTCGGCACCTGCGCGCCGGACGGGTCGGGGAACGACTGGTCCTGCACCGCGTCCGCCGCGCCGGCGAGCCAGCCGAAGTAGTGGTCGAACGACCGGTTCTCCATCATCAGCACGACGAAGTGATCGATCTCGAGGTTCCGCGGCGAGGGCAGCCGTGAGCGCCGCGCCGCGGCCTCAGCCGCCTCGCTCAGGAGGGTGGACGCCGGCAGCCCGGCAGCGCCGGCGAGCCCAGCCGCGTATGCGGTGCGCTCGAGGAAGTCGCGCCGTGACAGCTCCCCTGCCATCGAGAGTCCACCTACCCGGGGCAGGCAGAGGCGATGCGAACGTCCGTGTGAACGAGCGGCGCTACGAGAGCCGCGAGCGAATGCGCGCTGCGCGCGCCTTCTTGCGGGCGCCGTTGTTGCGATGCAGCGCGCCCGTCTTCACGGCCCTGTCGATGCGCGAGACCAGCGAGCGGTGCTCGCTGTCGGCGGTCGCGGAGTCGTTCTTGCCGACCGCGTCCTCGAGCCTCCGGAACCACGTCTTTACCTGAGACGTGCGGCGGCGGTTCTCGATCCGCTCGCGCTCCGCCCGGTGGATCCGCTTTTCTTGTGAATGGATGTTGGCCACGAACGGCGGACAACTCTAGCGGGTGACGACCGACACGCCCGGGCGGCAGGGCCACGCGCGCCGGCTCGCCCGCAACACCGCTTTCTTCTCGTTCGCCACCGGACTGTCGCGCCTGCTCGGGCTCGTGCGGGAGGTCGTGGCGGCCTACATGTTCGGCGTCACGGCGGCGATGTCGGCCTTCACGATCGCCTTCCAGGTGCCGAACCTGGTGCGGGCGCTGTTCGCCGACTCGGCGCTGCAGGGCGCCTTCGTCCCGGTCTTCACCGAGCTGCTCGAGAAGGGCGAGCGCAAGGAGGCGTTCCGGGTCGCCTCCAGCCTGTTCTTCCTGATCTGCCTGGTGCTGGGGGCCGTGACGGCGCTGTTCGTCCTGTTCGCCGAGCCGCTCATGAGCCTGTTCGCGCCGGGCTTCGACGACGACCCGGCGCTCAAGGACCTCACGGTCAACCTCGCCCGGCTGATGTTCCCGATCGTCGTGCTGCTCGCGCTGAGCGGCCTGGTGGTCGGTGATGCTCAACTCGTTCGAGCACTTCGCGGTGCCCGCGCTCGCACCGGTCGCGTGGAACGTGGTGATCATCGCCACGCTCGTCGGCCTCACCCCGCTGCTGTCGGACGACGACGAGATCTACGCCTACGCGATCGGCATCCTGGCGGGGACGGTGGTGCAGTTCCTGCTGCCGCTGCCGTGGCTGCGGGGCCGCGGCGGCAGCTTCACGCTCCGGCTCGACTGGCGCGACGAGCGCGTTCGCCGCGTGCTGAAGCTGATGCTGCCGGTCACGATCGCGCTCGGCCTGATCAACCTCAGCCTGCTGATCAACTCGCTGTTCGGCACGCTCGTCTCGGAGGAGGCGCCGGCGGCGATCGACAAGGCCTTCCGCATCTACCAGCTGCCGCAGGGCCTCTTCTCGATCTCGATCGCCACGATCCTCTTCCCGACCCTGTCGCGCTTCGCGGCCCGCGGCGCGCGCGACGACCTGCGCCGCACCATGGCCAACGGCGTGCGGCAGATCTGCCTCTGGCTGATCCCGAGCGCCGTGCTCATGGCCGTGCTGGCCGAGCCGATCACGCGGCTCGTGTACCAGCGCGGCGCCTTCGGCTCGGAGGCCACCGACCTGACGTCCACCGCCATGCTCTGGTGGTCGATCGCGCTGCCCTTCCAGGGCGTCAGCCTGCTGCTGTCGCGCACCTTCTTCAGCCTCCAGCGCCCCTGGGCCACGACGGCGCTGGCGGGCCTCAACCTGACCGTGAACGCGGCGCTGGCGGCCGTCCTGTACGGGCCGTTCGAGATCGCGGGGATCGTGATCGGCACGGTGGCGGGGACGATCGTGATGTGCGTGGCGCAGGCGTGGATCCTGCGCCGGGAGCTCGGCGGGGTGGAGGGGATGCGCACGCTCGGAGCCGCGCTGCGGATGCTCGCGGCGGGGGCGCTGCTGGCCGGCGTGGCCTACGGCACCTGGTACGGGCTCGACGAGGCGCTCGGCCGCGCCCTTGTCGCCCAGGCGGTGGCCGTGCTCGCCGCGATCGCCGCCGGATTTGCGGCCTACGCCGCCGCCGTGTGGGCGCTGCGGGTGCCGGAGGCGCGCCAGGTCAGGCAGCTCCTCGTTAGCCGGGGCCGGTCCGAGGGGTAAGAGGGCGTCCATGACGCCCGACGAGACGATGGACGTCGAGGAGCAGGTCGAGTGCCTGAACCGCGCGCTGCGGCTCCAGCACCGCTCGGTGCTCCTCTACTCGCTGACCGCCGGCAGCGTGATCGGCCTCGAGTACCAGGCGCACGCCGACAAGATGCGCGAGCACTCGCTCTCGGAGCTCGAGGACGCCACGCGCCTGGTCGAGAAGATCACGGCGCTCGGCGGCGAGCCCACCACCGAGGTGGCGCCGATGACGTTCTCGGAGGACCCGGCCGACGCGCTCGACAAGCTGATCGACTGCGAGGGCGAGACGCTCGAGGCGCTGCAGGCGGCGATCGAGCCGACCGGCCGCGAGGCCGCCTCGGAGGCCGTGGAGCACCGGCTCGAGCACATGATCATGCGCAAGCAGGAGCAGGTGGACTACCTGCTGCGAGCGCGGCGCCGGCCCTAGAACCCCCGCGGCCGCTCGCGGATCGCTCGACATGCGCATGGGGACCGGCTGGGCGGTGGGCGCGTGGTTCATCCCGATCGTCAACTGGTTTCTGCCGAAGTCGCTCGCCAACGACATCTGGCGCGGCACCGAGCCGGAGCCGCTTCGGGGCGGGGATGGGACGGAGCCAAGGGTGGCGCCGCTGGTGCACTGGTGGTGGGCGGCTTGGCTGGTCGCCAACCTCCTCGGCAACCTGAGCTTCAGGCTGATCGACGATGCGCGGACGCTCGACGCCGAGCGCACCGCGGTGGCCGTCGACATCGCCGCCGGGATCTCCTTCGTGGTGGCGGGGGTGCTGGCGCTGCGCTTCGTCCGCGCCGTGACCGAGCGCGTAGCCGCGCGGGCCGCCGCCCAGCACGGCGCCGGCGCCGACGCGGAGCGAGTTCGACGGACGCAGGCGCGAGGTGGCCGCCGACGCGTCGCCACCGTCGCGGCCACGCTGGTGGGCGCAGCGGCGCTCGTCGCCTCGGTTGCCGTGGCCGCCGGCTCCATGTCGGACAGCGAGCGCGGGACGAGCGGACAGGTGACGGAGCGCAGCGCGGTCAGCGTCTTCGAGCTCCGGCGCGGTGACTGCCTCAACGGCCTGGACGAGGGGGCCGAGATCCGGGCGGTCGAGGCCGTCCCCTGCGAGCGGGCTCACCAGGCGGAGGTGCTGGCCAACGTCCGGATGCAGGGCGGCGACTTCCCCGGCCTGGCCGCGGTCACCTCCGAGGCGGAGCGACGCTGCGGCGCCAGGCTGGTGGCCGCCTCGCCTCCGCGGCGGAACGGCCCGGTTCCCTTCTTCCTTCACCCAACGCGGCAGACCTGGGCGCTGGGCGACCGGATGATCACCTGCATCGCGACCTTCGAGGTGCCGATGCGCGGCACGCTCAGGGAGCGCCGTCGCCCATGACGGCCCGCTCGGCGTCGCCCGCCGACGCGTAGACGCGGCCGTAGACGACGCGGCCGTCCCGCACCCGCCACACCCAGCCGGTCGAGCCGTCCACGATGCGGGCCGGCGAGCGGGCGTTGACGCGCCCGGTGACGAGGATGCTGTCGCCCACCTCGCGGAACTCGCGCGGGGTCAGGCGCAGGTCGTCCCAGACCAGGGCGACGTCGCGGAAGTACTGCCGCATGCCGTCGTGCCCGCGGTAGGGCTCGGTGCGCCCGGCGTAGTCGCTGGTCACGGTGGTGAACTCGAACTCGGGATCGACCAGGTCGAGCACGCGTTCGAAGTCGCGCTCTGCGAAGGCCGCGAACACGGCCTTGACCACCGCTACGTCATCACCTGCCACGAGTCCGGCACGGATTCTCGCAGTAACGCCGCCATACTCGAATGAGGCATGGCCGCTCCCGCGAGCAACATCCGCAACTTCTCGATCATCGCGCACATCGACCACGGCAAGTCGACGCTGGCCGATCGCATCCTCGAGATCACCGGGGCCGTCGATCCGCGCGACCACCGGCCGCAGATGCTCGACTCCATGGACCTCGAGCGCGAGCGCGGCATCACGATCAAGGCCCAGGCCGTGCGGGTCGAGTACACCGCCAAGGACGGCAAGCTCTATCGCCTGCATCTGATCGACACGCCGGGCCACGTGGACTTCACCTACGAGGTGTCGCGCTCGCTTGCCGCCTGCGACGGCGCCCTGCTGCTGGTGGACGCCTCGCAGGGCGTGGAGGCCCAGACGGTCGCCAACACCTACCTGGCCGTCGACGCCGGGCTGGAGCTGATCCCGGCGCTCAACAAGATCGACCTGCCGGGGGCCGAGCCCGAGCGCGTGGCCGGCGAGATCCACGAGCTGCTCGGCGAGGACGACGTGATCCAGGTCTCCGCCAAGTCGGGTGACGGCGTGGAGGAGCTGCTCGAGGCGCTCGTCTCGCGCGTGCCGCCGCCGGAGGGCGATGCCTCCGCGCCCGCGCGGGCGCTCATCTTCGACTCGGAGTTCGACCAGTACCGCGGCGTGGTGGCCTTCATCCGCGTGGTCGACGGCGAGCTGCGCAAGGGCGCCGCCGTCCGCGCCATGCAGACAGGGACGGAGGCCGAGATCGACGAGATCGGCTTCTTCGGCCCCCAGATGGTGCCGGTGGAGGTCCTGCGGGCCGGCGAGGTCGGCTACGTCATCACCGGCGTGAAGGACGTCTCACAGCTGCGCGTGGGCGACACGATCACGACCAAGGCGGGCGCGGCGACGGAGCCGCTGCCCGGCTACCGGGAGATCAAGCCGATGGTGTTCTGCGGCCTGTTCCCGGTGGAGACCAACCAGTTCCCCGAGCTGCGCGACGCGCTCGAGAAGCTCGAGCTGAACGACGCCGCGCTCACCTGGGAGCCCGAGACCAGCGAGGCGCTCGGCTTCGGCTTCCGTTGCGGGTTCCTCGGCCTGCTCCACATGGACATCGTCCGGGAGCGGCTGGAGCGCGAGTACGACCTCGAGCTGCTCGCCACGGCGCCGAACGTCGAGTACGACGTGAAGCTGACCGACGGCAGCGAGGCGGTGGTCCACTCGCCCGCGGACATGCCCGACCGCGCGAGGTGATCGCCGCCGTGGAGGAGCCCTACATCCGGGCCACGATCCTGGCACCGAAGGAGCACGTGGGCGCGGTGATGGAGCTGTGCCAGGATCGCCGCGGCACGCACGTGGACATGACCTACCTGTCCGAGGAGCGCGTGCAGCTGCACTACGACCTGCCGCTCGCCGAGATCGTGCTCGACTTCTTCGACCAGCTCAAGTCGCGCACGAGAGGCTACGCCTCGCTCGACTACGAGGTACTGGGGATGCGCGAGGGCGACCTCGTGAAGCTCGACATCCTGCTGGCCGGCGACAAGGTGGACGCGCTGTCGATGATCGTGCACCGCGACAAGGCCTACGCGGCCGGGCGCCAGCTCGCCGAGCGCCTGCGCAAGCAGATCCCGCGCCAGCAGTTCGAGGTGGCGATCCAGGCGGCGATCGGCTCGAAGATCATCGCCCGCGAGTCGGTGAAGGCGGTGCGCAAGGACGTGATCGCCAAGTGCTACGGCGGCGACGTCACCCGCAAGCGCAAGCTGCTCGAGCGGCAGAAGGAGGGCAAGAAGCGCATGAAGCAGGTGGGCCGCATCGAGGTGCCGCAGGAGGCGTTCCTGGCGGTGCTCGAGCTCGGCGAGTGATCGTCCTCGTCCACTCGGGCATCTGCGACGCCCGCATGTGGGACGGCTTCGACCTGCCGGGAGCGGTCCGGCACGAGCTGCGCGGCTTCGGGCAGACGCCGATGCCGCCGGCCGGCGAGTTCTCGCACTCCGAGGACCTCGTCGCCGCCCTGGGCGAGCCGGCCGCCCTGGTCGGAGCGTCGTTCGGCGGCGCGGTCTGCCTCGAGGTGGCGAGCCGCCGGCCCGACCTCGTCACGGACCTCGTGCTGCTCGACGCGCCGCTGTGGGACCACGACTGGGCCGAGGAGGTCGTCGCCTTCGACCAGCAGGAGGAGGAGCTGCTGGAGCAGGGGGAGCTCTACGCCGCCGCAGTCCTGAACGCCGACTTCTGGCTCGAGGACGCCGCCCTCCGGGATCGCGTGATCGAGATGCAGGAGAACGCCTTCCGGCTCCAGTCCGAGTCCGAGGCCGAGGAGGTCTGGACGGAGTCGATCGAGCTCGGCGCGGTGCGGGCCCGGACGCTGGTGGCGGTGGGTGAGCTCGACAAGGCGGACTTCCACCGAATCGGCGACCGGCTGGCCCGGGAGATCCCGGACGCGAGGCACGCCGTGATCCCCGGGGCGGGCCACCTGACGGCGCTCGAGCGGCCCGGCGAGACGTCGCGCGCTCGTCCGCGAATTCCTGCAGGAAAGAAGGATTTAGGTCCTCCTTAGGACGCGGTCGTAGCTTGGCGGCCGTGAGCACGGAAACCCTCCCCCTTCAGCCCGCCCCGGACCCGACCCTGGACTCGCTCCAGCAGTTCCTCGACGGCATCGCCGCGACGCCCCTGCTGACCCGCGAGGAAGAGGTCGAGCTGTCCAAGCGCATCGAGCGCGGCGACCTGGAGGCGAAGGACCACATGACCCGGGCGAACCTGCGCCTCGTGGTCTCGATCGCCAAGCGCTACCGCAACCAGGGGCTGCCGTTCCTCGATCTGATCCAGGAGGGCACGATCGGCCTGGTGCGCGCCGTCGAGAAGTTCGACTGGCGCAAGGGCTGGAAGTTCTCGACCTACGCCACGTGGTGGATCCGCCAGGCGATCTCCCGTGCGATCGCCGACAAGGGCCGGACGATCCGGATCCCGATCCACATCGACAACGTGCTGAAGAAGCTCGACGGCGCCCAGCGCAAGCTGGAGGCCCAGGGCGACCGCGACCCGACGATCGAGGAGATCGCCGAGCTGGCCGGGGTCGACCCGGTCGAGGCCGACGTGATCATGCGGGCGGCCCAGCAGCTGGTCTCGCTCGACAAGCCGGTCGGCGACGACTCCGACGCCGCGCAGTTCGGCGACCTGATCCCGGACGAGTCGAGCCAGAGCCCGTACGACGCCGCGGCCGAGTCGCTCATGCACCAGCGCCTCCACGACGTGCTGGAGCACCTCTCCTACCGGGACCGCCGGATCGTGGAGCTGCGCTTCGGGATCGGCGGCGAGCAGCCGCGCACGCTGGACCAGGTGGCGAAGCTGTTCGGGCTCACCCGCGAGCGGACGCGCCAGATCGAGGAGGCGGCACTGCGCAAGCTGTCGACCCTCGCCGAGGCGCAGGCGCTGCGCGACGCCGCCTAGCGCCCGCGGAGGGGGTGCGGCGCAGCCGTACCGTTCACGCGAGCCGGACGCGAGCGATGCCATCAGAACGCGGGCAGGATGCCCGCGGAGCTAACCTGCCGCGCCGTGCCGGTCGACGACGCCGCCAAGGGAAAGACCTATCCGCCCCACGAGTACGAGGTGGGGAAGGAGAAGATCCGCGAGTACGCGCTGGCGGTGGGCGAGGAGAGCCCCGTCCACTTCGACCGCGAGCGGGCACGCGCCGAGGGCTTCCGGGACATCCCGGCCCCGCCGATGTTCGCCGTCGTCTACTCCGCGGGCGCGGTCGGGCCGGCTGTGCTCGACCCCGACGTGGGCATCAACTTCGCGATGATGGTCCACGGCGGGCAGGAGTTCGAGTGGGGCGAGCCGGTCTGCGCCGGCGACACGATCACCACCGAGGCGTCCGTGAAGGACATCTACGAGCGCGGGGGGATGGGCTTCTACGTGTTCGAGTCGGTGTCGCGCAACCAGGACGGCCAGGAGGTCGTGCGCGGCACCTGGACCAACATCGTGAGGGGGGCCTGACAGTGGCGATGAAGGTGCAGCTCGAGGTCACGCCCGACAAGTACCTCCCGCACCGCTACGCGGGCGCCTCGGGCGACTTCAACCCGATCCACATCGACCAGGACTTCGCCCAGCCAGGTCGGCCTGCCGTCGAACATCCTGCACGGCCTCTACTCGATGGCTCAGGTGGCGCGCGCCTGCACCCAGGCCGCCGGCGGCGACCCGCGCTCGCTGCGGCGCCTCTCGGTCCAGTTCCGCGGGATGGGCTTCCCCGAGCAGGAGATGACCGTGTCGGGCAAGGAGCGCGAGGGCGGCGAGGGCACCGTGATCCTCGAGCTCGTGGCGGAGCAGGGCGGCAAGAAGATCATCAAGAACGCCGAAGCCGAGCTTCAAGGGCCGTCTAGATTCAAGGCCGTGGAGATCTCCTCCCGGCAGAGCTTCATCCTTCGCAAGGTGGTCGAGGCGCACGTGGAGCGCGACCAGCCGGTCGCGTCCAAGTGGATCGCCGAGCTCGACGACGTGCCGTGGGGCCCGTCGACCGTCCGTGCCGAGCTGGCCCGGCTCGAGGAGGTGGGGCTGCTCGAGCACCCGCACACCTCGGCGGGGCGCATTCCCACCGACCGCGGCTACCGCTTCTTCGTCGACGAGCTCCTCACCGAGGGCCAGGGCCGCCTGCCGGTCCCGCGCCAGAAGGTCCAGCTCAGCGCGATGCGCCGCGAGGTCGACGAGGCCATGCAGGCGACCACCGAGCAGCTCTCGCAGGTGACCAACCTGCTGGCGCTCGTGACCGCCCCGCCGATCGAGACCGCCACCGTGCACCGGGTCGAGGTCCTGCAGCTCCAGCCGCAGGTGGCGATGGTGGTGGTGATCACCTCGACCGGCGGCGTGACCAAGCGGGTGATCTCGTACGAGGAGCCGGTCGACCCCGGGCTCGTCGCGTGGGCCGCCAGCTACCTCAACGAGGCGCTGGGCGGCATGGACGTGGGCTCGCGGATGCTGCTCGCGAAGCTGTCCGAGCCGGCGCTCGCGGCGACCGAGCGCGACTTCCTCGGCCACGCTCTCGCCGGCCTTCACCGAGCTCGAGCAGACCGCCGGCAGCAACCTCTTCATGGACGGGGCGGCGCGACTGCTGTCCGAGCACCGCTTCCAGGAGCTCTCGCAGATCGCCGGGCTGATGGAGGTGCTCGAGCACCGCCGGGCGCTGCTCGGCGTGCTGCGCGCGTCGCTCACCGAGCCGAGCGTCTACCTCCGGATCGGGCACGAGAACCCGACCCCGGAGCTGCAGTCGCTCTCGATCGTGGCCGCCAACTACGGGCTGGCGCGGCGCAACCTCGGCGCCGTGTCGGTGATCGGCCCGGTGCGGATGGACTACCCCGGCGCGATCGGCGCCGTGCGCGAGGCCGCTCGTGAGCTGTCGCGCTTCGTGGCCGAGGTATACGACGAGTGAGGCGAGACCCGTACCAGGTGATCGGGGTCTCCCCGGACGCGAGCGAGGCCGAGATCAAGAAGGCCTTCCGGCGGCTCGCCCGCGAGCTGCATCCCGACGTCAACCGCCACGACCCCGAGGCCGAGGAGAAGTTCAAGGAGGCCGCCGAGGCCTACGAGATCCTGTCCGACTCCGAGCGGCGCGCCACCTACGACCGCTACGGGTTCGAGGGCCTCGACTCGCGCGGGTTCGCGTCGACCGCGCACGGGTTCGGCTCGTTCGCGGACATCTTCGACGCGTTCTTCGGCGGCGACCCGTTCGGCGCGTTCGGCGGCCGCGGCGGCGCCGCGCGGGTGCAGGGCGGCGACGTGGCCGTGGAGGTGGAGATCGCGCTCGAGGAGGCGGCGCGCGGAACGACGGCGCAGGTGGCCTACGACCTGGTCGACGCCTGCGAGCGCTGCGGCGGCAGCCGCGCCGAGCCGGGCACGGAGGTGCGGACGTGCAGCAACTGCCAGGGCGCCGGCCGCGTGCGGGCCGTCACGCGCACCGCCTTCGGCCAGCTCGTGCGCGAGCACGTGTGCGACGTCTGCGGCGGCGAGGGGCGGGTGCCGTCCGAGCCCTGCACGGCGTGCGGCGGGCGCGGGCGCCGCGCCGGGCGCAAGACGCTCGACGTGGACGTGCCGGCCGGGATCGCCGACGAGCAGCGGATCCGGCTGTCCGGCCGGGGCCACGCCGGCGAGCGCGGCGGGCCGCCGGGCGACCTCTACGTGCTGGTCCGGGTGGCCGAGGACGAGCGCTTCCTGCGCGACGGCAACGACCTCGTCACCGTGGTCGACGTGCCGGCGCCGGCGGCGGCGCTGGGGACGAGCGTGTCGGTGCCGACGCTCGACGGCGACGAGAAGGTCGATGTCCGGCCCGGCACGCAGCCGGGGACGGTCGTCACGCTGCGCGGGAAGGGCATGCCGTCGATCGGCCGGCGCGGCCGCGGCGACCAGCAGGTGGTGCTGAACGTGGTGATCCCGCGCAACCTGAACGGGCGCCAGCGCGAGCTGCTGGAGGAGCTGCGCGGGTCGCTCACCGAGGAGAACCTGCGCGAGGCCGAGGACGAGTCGATCCTGGCGAAGGTGAAGCGGGCGCTGCGCTGACCGTGGCCGCGAACGCTCCGCGCGGCGACCGCACCCAGCGTGATCCGGCTCGCCTTCCGGGCGCCCGCCGAGGCGGCCGAGCAGGTGCTGGCGGCGCTGCTCGAGCTGGCGCCGGGCGGCGTGGAGCAGGTCGACCACCCATCGCGGGTGGCAGGCGGCGACGGGTTCGTGGAGTACGCGGTCTACGGCGCGCCGGGCGAGCTGCCGTCGTTCCCGCCGGGCGAGGCATCGGTGGGCGGCGTCGTGGTCAGCGTGAGCGGCGAGCCGGTGGCGGACGACTGGGCGGAGCGCTGGAAGCAGTTTCACGAGCCGGTGCTGGTGGGGGACCGCGTCTACGTGCGGCCGCCGTGGGCGGAGCCGCGGCCGGACGTGCTCGACCTCGTGATCGACCCAGGCCAGGCCTTCGGCACCGGCGCCCACGCGACGACCCGGCTGAGCCTGGAGCTGCTGCTGGAGCTGCCGCCCGGCGGTTCCTTCGCCGACCTGGGCTGCGGATCGGGAGTGCTGGCGATCGCGGCGGCCCGGCTCGGCTTCGGTCCGGTGACCGCGGTGGACAACGAGGAGGCGGCGCTGGAGGCGACCCGCGCGAACGCGGCCGCGAACGGGGTGTCGCTCGACCGCGTGGAGCGGCTCGACCTGCGCACCGAGCGCCCGCCGGCGGCCGAGACCGTCGCAGCGAACCTGATGCGCCCGCTGCTGCTGCGACTGGCCGAGCTGATGGAGGAGAGCGCCGCGCGCGCTGATCCTGTCCGGCCTGCTGGACGAGGAGGCCGACGAGGTGGCCGCGGCGTTCGCGCCGCTGGAGCGAGCGCCGGCGCCTGTCGTCACAGGGTTGGAGCGCGCTGCTCCTCTCGCGGTAGGGTCGGCTCCCATGCCGCTCGTCGACCTCTCCGCTCCCATCGAGCCGAGCCCTCCGGACACCCCGGAGATGCTCCGGACCGACATCGAGTTCCAGGGCCATGCCGACGGCGCCGCCGTGGCGCAGACGCTCTTCGGGCTTCCGTCGCACCTCCTGCGCGACAACGAAGGCTGGGCCACCGAGACCATCACCCAGCTCGGCACGCACAACTCGACTCACGTCGACGCGCCCTGGCACTACAACTCGACCATCCGCGGCGAGCGGGCCCAGACGATCGACGAGCTCCCGCTCGAATGGTTCTTCGGCGACGGCGTCGTCCTCGACATGACCGCCAAGGCGGACGGCGAGGCCGTCGACGTGGCGGACGTCGAGGGGGAGCTGGAGCGGATCGGTCACGAGCTCGAGGAGCGCGACATCGTGCTCGTGCACACCGGCCGCGACGCCCACTACCGCGACCCCGGCTACATGGCGCTCGGGCCGGGCGTCACCGCGGCGGCCACGCACTGGCTGTGGGACCGCGGCGTCCGGGTGATGGGCATCGACGCGTGGGGCTGGGACCGCCCGCTGTGGATGCAGGCCCAGGAGGCGATCGAGCGCGACGAGCCCGGCATCTTCTGGGCCGCCCACCAGGCGGACCTGCCCTACTGCCAGATCGAGCGCCTCGTGAACCTGGGCAGCCTGCCGCCGACCGGCTTCCAGGTGGCCTGCTTCCCGCTGCGGATCGTGGGCGCGAGCGCCGCGCCCGCGCGCGTCGTGGCGATCACGCCCTGAGCACGGCCACCGAGTAGCGGTCGAAGACCGGGTCGCGCGTGACGATCGTCAGGCCCTCGAGCTGAGCCTGTGCGACGAGCATGCGGTCGAACGGGTCGCGGTGGTGCGTGGGGAGCCGGGCGGCCGCCACGCCGTGCGCGAAGCTCACCGGCAGCTCGATGAACCCGTCGCGCGCGACCTGTGCCGCGAGATCGCCTCTTACGGTCAGCTTGCCCAGCTGCGCCTTGATCTCAGCCTCCCAAGGGCTAGCGGCGCTGACGAAGACGTCGGAGTCCGGAGCCGCGATGAGCCGCTTCGCTTCGGGGACGAGTCGCTCCCCGGCAAACCACCAGAGCAGCACGTGGGTGTCGAGCAGCAGCCTCAATCGAGCATGCCGAAGTCACGCTCGATCTGCTCGTCGCGCGCGTCGAAATCCGGAGAGATCCAGATCTTCCCCTTCATGCTCCCGGGCTCGCGCGGCTTGCGCTCCTCGACATGCGGCACGAGCTTCGCCACCGGCGTCCCGTTCCGAGCGATCACGATCTCCTCGCCGTCCTCCACCTCCTGGAGAAGGCGCGAGAGCTGCGTTTTCGCCTCATGCACGTTCACGGTCCTCATGACTTAGCTAAGTCTAGTCCGTTACGAGGCGGAGAAGGCCCGTCTTCTTCTGCGGAATCCCCACCTACACTTGAAGCCGATGTCAGTGCTGGAGCAGGTGCAGAGCGACGTGAAGGACGCCATGAAGGCGCGGCGAGCGCGAGCGCGTGCACGCGCTGCGGCTTGATCGTGTCCGAGCTCCAGAAGGCCGCGAAGGACGAACGGCGGCGACGAGGTCCAGGTGCTCCAGCGCGAGCGCAAGCGCCGCCTCGAGGCGGCCGAGGCCTATCGCGACGGCGGCCGCGACCGACGCCGCCGACGCCGAGGAGCGCGAGGCCGAGATCATCGCGTCGTACATGCCCGCTCAGCTCTCCGACGAGGAGCTCGACGCCATCGTGGGGGACGCCGTCGCCGAGTCGGGCGCCAGCTCGCCCGGCGAGATGGGCAAGGTCATGGGCCTCGTCATGCCCAAGGTGCAGGGCCGCGCCGACGGCAAGCGCGTGAGCGCAGCCGTCAGGGAGAAGCTCACTCCGTAGTGCGGGTCCAGCTCGAGCTCCCCAACGACGTCGCCGCCGAGCTCGCGGGTCCGGAAGACCTGGTCATGAAGACGCTCGAGGAGCACCTCGACTGCGAGGTGTACCTGCGCGGCAACGTGCTCACGCTCGACGGTGACGACGACGAGGTCGGCATGGCGCGCACCGTGGTGCGCGAGCTGACGGACCTGGTGCGTCAGGGCCACGAGATCGCGCCCGGAACGATCGAGGCGATCGCCGGCGCGCTCGACCGGCACGAGAGCCCGAGCCGGATCCTCGAGGACGTGGTCTGGCGCCACCGCGGGCTGAAGGTCGCGCCCAAGACCGTCAACCAGAAGCGCTACGTGGACGCCATCCGCTCCCAGACGATCACGGTCGGGATCGGCCCGGCCGGCACCGGCAAGTCGTTCCTGGCCGTGGCGATGGCGGTGGCCGCGCTGTCACGCCGCGAGGTCAACCGGATCGTCCTGACCCGGCCCGCGGTGGAGGCCGGCGAGCGACTCGGCTTCCTGCCCGGCGACATCCAGGCGAAGGTCGACCCCTACCTGCGCCCGCTCTTCGACGCCCTCTACGACATGCTCGAGCCCGAGCGCGTGAACCAGCACCTGGAGCGCGGCGTGATCGAGATCGCGCCGCTCGCCTTCATGCGTGGCCGCGCACAGCCGCTTGGCCAGCCGGTCCTCACGCCGTCTGGATTCCGCCCGATCGGATCGCTTCAGGTGGGCGACCTGGTGATCGGCTCCGACGGACGTCCCACCCCCGTCCTCGGTGTGTACCCGCAGGGCCGCAGGGAGGTCTTCCGGGTTCGGTCGCAGGACGGCGCATCGACGCTCTGCTGCGCCGAGCATCTCTGGTTCGTGACGACGCCGGACGACCGCAAGCACGGGAAGGCCGGTCGCGTGCTCGAGACACGGGAGATGGTCGGGCGCCTGCGGCGCAATCATCAGCATCGCTTCGAGCTGCCGATGCTCAGCGCGCCGGCCCAGTTCGAGCCACGCGAGGTGCCGGTCGATCCGTACGCGTTGGGCGCTCTGCTCGGCGACGGTTCCCTGACGACGACGACTCACGCCGAGCTTCACCACGCGGATCCCGAGCTGGCCGAGCGCTCGAGGCGGCTGCCGGGCATCGAGCTGAAGCGCAAGGGCGACGTCGACTACGTCCTTCGCACGTCCATGGTCGCCGCAGCGGCGTGATCGTGGCGAACCCTGTCACAGCTGCGCTTCGGGAGCTCGGTCTCGCCGGCACCCGGTCCGACACTAGTTCGTGCCGGACACGCTACCTCTACAACTCCGCGGATGTCCGGCTCGGCGTCCTCCAGGGCCTGCTCGACAGCGACGGCGGCCCGGTGCATTCCCGCGACCGCAGTCGCCGATCCAGTTCGCGACCGCTCGCAGCAGCCTGGCCGACGACGTCGATTCCTCGTCCGCTCGCTTGGCGGTGTCGCCTACTGAGGAGGCGGAGGGCAGGGCCGCCGCCCGGACGAGCCAAGGCAGGCGGTCCACCATCGCTCCGACGCCTTCATCCTGGACATCCGGCTGCCCAGCGGAATTGAGCCCTTCCGGCTCGCCCGCAAGCGGGACCTCTACCGCGAGCACGGAGCGGGCCGGCCGATGCGGTTCGTCGAGAGCATCGAGCCCGTCGGCGAGGCGGAGACGGTGTGCATCCAGGTCGCCGCTGCCGATTCGCTCTACGTCACGGACGACTTCCTCGTGACGCACAACACCCTCAACGACAGCTTCATCATCCTCGACGAGGCCCAGAACACGAGCCCGGAGCAGATCAAGATGTTCCTCACCCGGCTCGGCTTCAACTCGAAGATGGTCGTGACCGGTGACATCACGCAGGTCGACCTTCCGCGCGACCAGTCGTCCGGTCTCGTCGTGATCGGCGACATCCTCGACGAGGTCGAGGGCATCGAGTTCGTGCGGTTCGGTGGCGAGGACGTGGTGCGCCACAAGCTCGTCCAGCGCATCGTGGCCGCGTACAACGAGTACGCGGAGAAGCAGGCGCCCGCGCTGCGCGCGCCGCGGCGTCAGCAGCAGAGCTGATCGACGTCGAGCTCATCCGCGCGCCCGAGCAGCTGCGCGCTCCCGCGCTCGCCGCGCTCGACGCGGCGGGGGTCGAGGACGGCCACCTGGCGATCGAGCTCGTCGAGCGAGGACCGCATCCGGGCGCTCAACCGCGACCACCGCGGTCGCGACCGGCCCACGGACGTGCTGTCCTTCCCCGTCGACGAGCGCGGTCCCTCAGGCGGCCCGCGCGAGCTCGGAGACGTGGTGATCTGCCCGGAGCACACCCAGGACCTCGCCGAGGCCGTCGTGCACGGCGTGCTTCACCTGTGCGGCTACGACCACGAGACCGACGACGGCGAGATGCTCGCGCTCCAGGACGAGGTGATGGAGAAGCTGTGACCACCCGCTCCGGCTTCGTCGCCCTCGCCGGCCGCCCCAACGCGGGCAAGTCGACGCTGGTCAACCGCATCGTCGGCGGCAAGGTCGCCATCGTGTCCGACAAGCCCCAGACCACGCGGCGCGAGATCCGCGGCATCGCCACCGGGCCCGAGTGGCAGCTCGTGCTCGTCGACCTCCCCGGCGTGCAGCGCCCGCGCGACGCGCTCACCGAGCGCATGCAGCGCAGCGTCGAGCGCGTCCTCGCCGACGCCGACGCCGTCCTGTTCGTCCTGAACGGCGAGCAGGCCATCGGCCCCGGCGACCGCTTCATCGCCGAGGCGATCAAGAGTGCGGGGGTGCCGGCCGTGACCGCGCTCAACAAGGTCGACCGGCTCGACAAGCCGCGCACCGTCGCCGCGCTCGCGGCCGCCGCCGGCCTCGACGTGCAGGGAGACATCTACCCCGTCAGCGCCCGCACCGGCGGCGGCGTCGGGCCGCTGGTCGAGGGCGTCGCGGCGCTGGTCCCGGAGGGCCCGTTCCTGTACCCGCCCGAGGACAAGAGCGACCAGTCGGAGGAGGTGCGCCTCGCCGAGCTGGTGCGCGAGCAGGTGCTGCTCCGCACCCGCGAGGAGCTCCCGCACGCCGTGGAGGTCGAGATCGACGAGCTCGAGGAGCGCGAGGACGGCCTGCTCGTGGTCCGCGCGCGGGTGTGGGCCGAGACCGAGTCGCAGAAGGGGATCCTGGTCGGCGCCGGCGGGCGCATGGTGAAGGCGATCGGCATGGCGGCCCGGCGCGAGATCGAGGCGACGCTCGGGCGCCGCGTCCACCTCGACCTGCGCGTGCGCGTGCGCAAGGGCTGGCGGCGCGACGAGGGCCTGCTCGACCGGCTGGGGATCGAGTGAACGCCCCGACGCTGGGGCGCATCACGGCCCACCTGCGGAGGGCCGACGAGGCGGCGGTGGACGACATCGTCCCGACCCGCCACGGCAAGGCCCTGCTCACGCCGACCCTTCCGCTCGTCTGGCAGCTCAACGCGGTGCGGGTCGAGGACCCGGACGCGGGTGCCGGCGAGCTCGCGGCCGAGGCGGAGGAGGTGCTGGGCCACGCGGGCCACCGCAAGCTCGTGGTGCACGACCCCGCCCACGGAGCACGGCTGGCGCCGCCCCTCGCCGCGGACGGCTGGAACGTCTACCGGCTGCTCGTGATGGTGCGTGACCGGCCGCCCGAGCGGGCCGTCCGGTCCGGCGCCGGGGCCGAGGTGGACCGCGACACCGGCGCCGCCACCCTGGCCGCCTTCCGGCGCGAGCAGCCGTTCGGCTGGCAGGAGACGGCGGTCGAGCAGCTCGCCGCCATGGACGAGCGCTATGCCCGCGCCAGCCGCGCGCGCGACTTCGCGGCGCCGCCCGGCGACCCCGCCTGTGCCTGCCGGCTCTACACGGCCAACGGCCTCGCCCAGGTGGACGAGGTCGGGACGCTCGAGGCGCGCCGCAACCTGGGTCACGCGAGCGCCGCCGTGACGGCCGCGGCGGAGACGGCGGCGGGCGAGGGCTGCGACCCGGTCTTCCTCCTCACCGACGCCGGCGACTGGCCCCAGGCGTGGTACCGGCGGCTCGGGTTCAGCCCGATCGGCTCGGTCTACGAGTTCCTGAAGCTGCCCATGGGCTCGCCACGTCCATAATCGTTGCGATGGAGCTGTTCCCGTGCATCGTCCAGGACGCCCGCACCGGCGAGGTGCTCACCCTGGCCTACGTGAACGACGAGTCCCTCTCGCGCACGCGCGAGACCGGTGAGATGTGGTTCTGGTCCCGCTCGCGCGACAAGCTCTGGCACAAGGGCGAGACCTCCGGCAACGTGCAGCGCGTGCGGGCAATCCGCTACGACTGCGACAGCGACGCCTACGTCGCCCTGGTGGACCCTGCGGGGCCCGCGTGCCACACCGGCGAGCGCACCTGCTTCTACCGCGGCGAGATGGACCGGCAGCCGGCGGAGGCCCTGCCGGCGCTCGAGCGCACCATCGAGGAGCGCCGCTCCGCCGATCCGGCGACCAGCTACACCGCCGAGCTGCTCGCCGAGCCGGGACGCATCGGCGACAAGGTGCGCGAGGAGGCCGAGGAGGTCGCGCGGGCCGCGCGCGACGAGTCCGACGAGCGGGTGGCCGAGGAGGCCGCCGACGTGCTCTACCACCTGACCGTGCTCCTCGCCCAGCGGGGGCTCCGCCTGTCCGACGCCTACGAGGTGCTCAATGAGCGTCGCCGTTGACCCCGAGCTGACGCCGGGCCTCGACACGGTCCGCGAGCTGGCGCGCGAGCACAGCCTCGTGCCGCTCCGCCACACCTTCATCGCGGACTGCGAGACGCCTGTCTCGGCCTACCTCAAGCTGCGCGGCGACGGGCCTTCGTTCCTGCTCGAGTCGGCCGAGCAGGGGCAGCGCGTGGGGCGCTGGTCGTTCCTCGGCTTCCGCCCGCGCACGACGATCCGGATGGAGCTCGGCGACCACCCCGACCCGTACGCCGCTGTCGCGGACGAGATGGCGCGCTACCGGATCGCCCCGCTCGACGGGCTGCCCCCGTTCGCGGGCGGCGCGGTCGGCCTGTTCGGCTACGACCTCGTGCGGAGCGCGGAGCCGACCGTCGGGCTGCCGAACCCCGACGAGACGGGCATCCCCGACCTCGCGCTGATGATCACCGACCTGATGGTGGCCTTCGACCACCTGCGCCACGAGGTCACGGTGCTGGCGAACGTCTTCGCCGAGGACGACGTGGAGCGCTCCTACGAGCAGGCCGCCGCGGCGATCGCCGAGGTGAAGGAGAAGCTCGCCGGCCCGGTGCCCCAGCGCGGTGTCGGCCGGCAGGACCCGCCGGAGTTCTTCTCGAACCTCGGCCGCGACGGGTACGGCGCCGCCGTCGAGCGCACGATCGAGTACATCCACGCCGGCGACGCCTACCAGGTGGTCCCATCGCAGCGCTGGACGGCGAACTGCCCCGTCGATGCGTTCTCGATCTACCGCGGCCTGCGCGCCATCAACCCGAGCCCGTACATGTACTTCCTGGACTTCGAGGACTTCCAGATCGCGGGCGCCTCGCCCGAGTCGCTCGTAAAGGTTGGCGCCGAGCGGGTGGAGCTCCGCCCGATCGCGGGCACGCGCCCGCGGACGGGCTCGGACGCCGGCCTGGCGGACGAGCTCCTCAGCGACGAGAAGGAGCGCGCCGAGCACGTGATGCTGGTCGACCTCGGCCGCAACGACCTCGGCCGGGTGTGCGAGTACGGCAGCGTCAAGGTGGACGAGCTGATGGCCGTGGAGGCCTACTCGCACGTGATCCACATCGTGTCGTCGGTCTCCGGGCGGCTCCGCGACGGCGTGACGCCGATGGACGCCCTGCGCGCAACGCTGCCCGCCGGCACGCTGTCCGGCGCGCCCAAGATCCGCGCGATGCAGATCATCGACGAGCTCGAGCCCGTCAAGCGGGGCCCGTACGGCGGGGCGGTCGGCTACCTCTCCTACACGGGCGACCTCGACACCTGCATCAACATCCGCGCGACCTTCGTGCGGGACGGCAAGGCCTACCTCCAGGCCGGAGGAGGCATCGTGGCCGACTCCGACCCCGACTACGAGAACCGCGAATCCGAGGCGAAGGCGGGCGCGGTGATGGACGCGATCCGGCTGGCGTGCGCGCAGCCCGACTGGCCATGAACGTCCTCGTCGTCGACAACTACGACTCGTTCACCTACAACCTGGTCCAGTACCTGGGCGAGCTCGGGGCGGACGTCGAGGTGATGCGCAACGACGTGGACGACCTGCTCGAGCGGCGGCCCGACCGCCTGATCGTCTCGCCCGGGCCGTGCACCCCGAACGAGGCGGGGCTGTCGATGCGGGCGGTGCGCGGCTTCGGCGAGCGCGGCACGCCGGTGCTCGGCGTGTGCCTCGGGCACCAGTCGCTGGCGCAGGAGTTCGGCGGGAAGGTCGTGCGCGGCGCGCCCGTGCACGGCAAGACGGCCGAGATGGAGCACGACGGCAGGACGATCTACGAGGGCCTCGAATCCCCGCTCGTGGTCGGCCGCTACCACTCGCTCGTCGTCGACCCGGACGCGCTGCCGGGCGAGCTCGAGGTGTCGGCCCGCGCGGGCGACGTGATCATGGGCCTCCGCCACCGCGAGCTGCCGGTGGAGGGCGTGCAGTTCCACCCCGAGTCGGTCCTGACCCCTCGGGGGAAGCAGATGCTGCGAAATTTCCTCGCGTGAGCAATCCGGTACTCACGAAGCGCGATCGACCGCGTGGCGGCGGGCGAGGACCTGTCGGCCAGCGAGGCCGCGCTCGTCCTGCGCGAGATCATGGAGGGCGGCGCCTCCGAGGCGGAGACCGCCGGCTTCCTGATGGCCCTGCGGACCAAGGGCGAGACGGTCCAGGAGATCGCCGGCCTCGCCGCCACCATGCGCGAGCTGGCCCTGCCCGTGAACGCGGGCGGCGAGCTGGTCGACACCGCCGGCACCGGCGGCGGGCGCCCCACCTTCAACGTCTCTACGACCGCTGCGTTCGTGGCGGCCGGCGCGGGTTGCAGGATCGCCAAGCACGGCAACCGCTCGGCCACGAGCCAGTGCGGGTCGGCCGACGTGCTCGAGGCGCTCGGGGCCAGGATCGACCTGGAGCCCGAGGAGGTGGCGCGCTGCATCGAGGCGGTCGGGTTCGGCTTCATGTTCGCCCCGCGGCACCACTCGGCGATGCGCTACGTCGTGCCGGTGCGCAAGGCGCTCGGCGTGCGCACGATCTTCAACTTCCTCGGCCCGCTGACCAATCCGGCCGGCGCTCGGCTCCAGGTGATCGGCGTGTCGGACCCGTCGAAGATCGAGACCATGGCGGGCGCGCTGGGGGAGCTCGGCACCGACAGGGCCCTGGTAGTGTCGAGCGCCGATGGGCTGGACGAGTTCTCGGTCTCGGGCGCAACCCGGGTGGTGGAGCTGAGAGACGGGCGGCTCTCCACCTACGACGTGATGCCGCAGGAGGTTGGGCTGGAGCCGGCCAAGGACGGCGCGGTCGGTGCCGGGACGCCCGAGGAGAACGCGCGCGTGCTGCGCGGCGTGCTCACGGGGCAACCGGGCACGGAGCGCGCGCTGGCCGTGATGAACGCGGCCGCGGCGATCTACGTGGGCGGCCGGGCCGAGTCCCTCCGCGAGGGAGTCGAGCGTGCCGAGGAGTCGATCGACTCGGGCGCCGCCGTGACGAAGCTCGACGGGTACCTGGAGTTCGCCCGGTGAGGACGCGCCGCGACCGACGTCCGCTCGGCGACCGCGCGGAGCACGCCCCATGAGCATCCGCCTCGACGACCTCGTCGACGCCACGCGCGAGGCGCTCAAGCGCCGCAAGCGCGAGCGCTCCATCTCCGAGCTCGAGCGCGAGGCGGACGCCCAGCCCGAGGGCCGTCCCTTCGCGGAGGCGCTCGCGCGGCCCGGCACGTCGCTGATCGCCGAGCACAAGCGCCGCTCGCCGTCCGCCGGCACGATCAGAGAGAGCGCGCAGTGCTCGGACGTGGTCCGCGCCTACGAGCGCGGTGGCGCCGCCGCGATCTCCGTCCTGACCGAGGAGGCCCACTTCGGCGGCTCGCTGGCCGACCTGCGCGAGGCCCGCGCGGCCTCCGAGCTGCCGATCCTCCGCAAGGACTTCACGATCGACCCCTACCAGCTCTACGAGGCCAAGGCCGCCGGCGCGGACGCCGTGCTGCTCGTGGTCGGCTCGGTCGAGCCGGAGCAGCTGGCGGCGCTCTACCGCGAGGCGCACGCGCTCGACCTCGACGCGATCGTGGAGGTCCACCGCGAGGAGGAGCTGGAGGTTGCGCTGGAGATGGACGCCGACGTGCTCGGCATCAACAACCGCAACCTGGAGGACTTCAGCGTCGACCTGCAGCGCACCTTCGACCTCCTGGCCGACGTGCCGGCGGGCAAGGTCGTGGTCTCGGAGTCGGGCATCCACTACCGCGAGCAGATCGAGGAGCTCGAGCAGGTCGGGGTGGACGCGGTGCTGATCGGCGAGGTGCTGATGCGCGCGCCGGACCCCGAGGCCGCGGTGCGTGAACTGACTCGGTCCGAGGAACCGACCCAGGCCTAGGAACGTACTCCCTACCATGGTGCTGCATGGCGACCGTCCCTGAGCTCGACCCATCGCAGGTCGCGGAGCTCGGCGCGCGCCTGCGCGGGAACATCGCGCGGGCGGTGAAGGCGCCGGATCGGGTGCTGCGGGACGTTCTCGTGGCGCTGTTCGCCGAGGGCCACGTGCTGATAGAGGACTACCCGGGCGTGGGGAAGACCGCGCTCGCGCGGGCGCTCGCCCGCTCGATCGACGCGGAGTACGCGCGCGTTCAGTGCACGGCCGACCTGCTGCCCGCCGACGTGGTCGGCACCAACGTCTACAACCAGCGCGAGAACCGCTTCGAGTTCCGGCCGGGTCCGGTGTTCGCGAACGTGGTGCTGGTCGACGAGGTCAACCGCGCGTCGCCGAAGACGCAGTCGGGGCTGCTCGAGTGCATGCAGGAGCGCCACGTGACGGTGGACAAGCACACCCACGAGATCGCGCGCCCGTTCCTCGTCGTCGCGACGCAGAACCCCGTCGAGTACGAGGGCACCTACCCGCTGCCGGAGGCGCAGCTCGACCGCTTCATGGTGCGTGTGTCGCTCGGCTATCCGACGACCCAGCAGGAGAGCGACATGCTCCTCGACCACGCCGAGCGCGACCGGGTGCTCGACCTCGAGCACGTCGCCGAGGTGGGCGAGGTGCTCGCCGCCCAGACCGCCGCCGCGGCGGTGCACGGCAGCGAGGCGCTGCGCCGCTACGTGGTCGCCATCCTGGACGCGACGCGGGCCGACCCGCGCGTGGACCTGGGCGCGTCGCCTCGCGCCGGGCTGATGCTCTTCCGCGCCGCGAAGGCGGTCGCCGCGCTCGACGGCCGCGACCACGCCCTGCCCGACGACGTGCAGGCGCTCGCCGGCTCGGTGCTCACGCACCGCCTGCTGCTCGCCCCCGGATCGGGATCCGAGGAGCGCGCCGCGGTCGTGCGCGACGCGCTGGAGCGAGTGCCCGCGCTCTGACCATGCTGCTCCGCCCGCTCGCCACGGCCGCGCTCGGCCTGGCTCTGTGCCTGGCGGGTGGGACGTTCGACACGGTGTCGCTGTACGTGCCCGGCGTGGCGCTCACCGCGATCGCGGTCGGGTCCACCGCCTGGGTGCTGCTGGCGGCGAAGGGCGCCCTCATAGAGCGCCAGGCCGGGCCGCACACAGTGGTCGAGGAGGAGCCCTACCCGCTGCGCATCGAGGTCAGCTCGGGGCTGCTTCCGCCGCCCGGCGGCGAGCTGATCGAGCCGCTGCTGGGCTGGCCCGTCTCGATCGCCGGGCGCTGGTCGCGGCGGGTGCGGATCAACGTTCGCTTCGGACGCCGCGGGCGCCGGATCCTCGAGCCGGGCCGGCTGGTGATCCGCGACCCGCTCCGGCTCTTCTCGCGCGAGATCGTGGACAAGGGCGGGGAGGAGGTGCTCGTGCTGCCGCGCATCGAGCCGGTGACCGCGCCGGGCGGCGGTGGCGCGGGGGCCGGGGAGCAGGGCGGCCGCGGAATCGACCCCGGCGTGATGGGCCGGCGCCTCGACGCCTCGCTCGCCGAGCTGGAGATCGACGGCCTGCGCCCGTACCGCGAGGGCGCGCCGGCGTCGCGCATCCACTGGCCGACGGTGGCGAGGCGCGGCGAGATGCTCGAGCGGCGGCTCGTCGCCGAGCTCGACGCCGCCCCGCTGATCGTGATGGACCCCTCGGCGCCCTCGGGCGAGGAGGAGCTCGACATGGCGGTGCGGGCAGCGGCCTCCCTGTGCGTGCACCTGGCCCGTGAGGGCGGCTGCGCCGTGCTGCTGGCGGGCGAGCGCCGCCCGATCGAGATCGGGCACGACATGGGCGCCTGGCCCGGGATCCACGTGCGGCTCGCGCTGGTGGAGCCGGGGCCGCCCCCGAGCTCGGCCTCGCTGGGCCCGCGCGGGGGAGCGGTGATCTGGGTGACGGGCGCCGACCTGCAGCGCGCGCCGCGCGCGCTGGAGCGCCTGCCGGCGGGCGCGCGGCTGCTGGTGTCGCCGACGGCGCTGCCCGGGGTGAAGCCCCTCTTCGAGGTGGCCGGCTGCACGGGCTGCCTGGTGGAGCGGGTGCGGCGGAGCGTGGCGGCGTGAGCGGCGAAGCGCTCCGCTCGGCGGCGAACCGCCGCGTACGCGGACGCCGTCGCATGGTCCGCCACGTCTGCGGGTGCATCTGTCGGACCGGCGGCGCCCCATGAGCGGCACGCTTCGTCCCGCCCCGGCCACCGCCGGCGCTCCTGCCTCGACGGCTCGGACCGCCTCGGCTACGTCCGCCCGCGTCTCCGAGCTGCGTGTCGCGCTCATCCGGCTCGCCACCTTCGCCGCGCTCGCCCTCTTCGGCGCCGCCCACTGGGCCGCGCTCGTCGGCGGGGCTCCGTTCGGGCGCACCCTGCTCGTCGTGCTCGTCGCGGTCGGCGGCGGCGCCGTTCTCGTCGTGCTCGGCATGGCCGACACGCGCCGCTTTCTCACAGGCGCCCTCGGCGGCCGCCCGCGCGGCGCACAGGCGCTGATCGTCGGCCTCGCGCTCCTCACCGGCTTCGTGACGCTCTGCCTCGGGCTGGGCGCTGCCGGCCTGCCGCTGCGGCTGCTCGGCCCCGAGAACTGGTCCGAGCTCACCGACGGGCTCGACCGCGGCCTCGGCGGCGTGCAGGGCGTGGACTGGCCGTACGACGGCAAGGACTGGTGGATCCGCCAGACGATCCTGCTCGGCGCCCCCTTCCTGCTGGCGATCGCCGCGACGCTCACGTTCTTCCCCAGCCGCCGGGGCGCCTCGCTGTTCCGCGCGGCGGGCCTCGTGGTGCTGCTCGTCCTCTACGGCACCTCGGTCGTCGAGTACGACCCGGGCGAGCCGCTCCTGCGCGGCCTCGTGCTCCTCGTGCTGGTGGCCGCCTGGCTGTGGCTGCCGCGGCTCGCCACCCGCGAGGCCGCGGCCGGCGCCGCCGTGGTGCTGGCACTCGGTGTGCTCTCGCTGCCCCCGGCGGCGGCGCTCGACGGCGACGGGCCGTGGTGGGACTACCGCGCCTGGAACTGGTTCGGCGGCGGCACGCCCATCACGTTCAGCTGGAACCACGAGTACGGCCCGCTCGACTGGCCGCGCGACGGGACGACGCTGCTCAACATCCGCTCGGACCGCCCGCACTACTGGAAGGCGGAGACGCTCGACGGCTTCGACGGACTCCGCTGGGTGCGCACGGACAGACACGCAGATCCCCGACCCGCTCGCCGAGCTGCCGCCGCAGTTCGGCTTCTCCCAGGGCGCCTGGGAGCTCCACGAGTACAACGAGCGCTGGGACGAGGAGATCGAGGTGACGGTCCGCTCGCTCACCAGCGAGCTGGTCGTGGGCGCCGGGACCACCTACGAGGTGGACGGGCTGCGAGCCCGCTACACGGCGGACGGCACCACGACCCTGCTCGGCGATCCGCTCGAGGAGGGCGACGAGTACACGGTGCACTCCTACGCGCCCGACCCGAGCCGCAACCTCATGCGCCGCTCCACCGAGGACGGCTACGGGGACTACTTCGAGAGGTACACGCGCATCTACCTGCCGGACCCCGGCGAGTCCGCGACGGAGGGTGTCGGGCTGCAGGGCGACGCTGCCCGCACCGAGGCGTTCGAGACCCGCGAGGACGTGAACGTCCCGCTCATGAACGAGCCGTTGCGCGACGCCAGCTTCGCCGACGAGCAGCTCAGGAACTCGGCGTACGCGCGGGTGTACGACCTCGCGCTCGAGTGGACGGCCGGTCAGGAGACGCCCTACGACGCCGTCAAGGCCATCGAGAACCGCCTCCAGGAGGACTACAGGTACGCGGAGCGGGTGCCCACCCGCCCGATCCCGCTGCACGGCTTCCTGTTCCAGGAGCGCGCCGGCTACTGCCAGCAGTTCTCCGGCGCCATGGCCCTGATGCTGCGGATGGTCGGGATCCCCGCGCGGATTGCGGCCGGCTTCTCGCCCGGCTCGTACAACAAGGACAGCGACGAGTACCGCGTACGCGACCTGGACGCGCACTCCTGGGTCGAGGTCTACTTCACCGGCATCGGCTGGGTGCCGTTCGACCCCACGCCGATCCGCGCGCCGGCCGAGTCGCAGTCGTCCGGGCTGCTGGCCACGAGCGCCGCGCGCGGCGACGCCGGCGAGGTGAGCAACCCCCGCGCCGGCGTGGCCGCCGAGCGCTCCCAGGCCGGCGCCGGCGGGCAGCTCGAGGACGACGGCGGCACGAGCTGGATCCTGCGCGTGCTCGGGCTGCTCGTGCTCGCAGCCCTTGCCGTGGCGGGCACCTCGACGGTGCTGCGCGTGCGAGCGCAGCGCGGCCTCACCCCCGAGCAGGTGGCCGAGGCCCAGCTCGCGGAGCTGCGCCGCGCGCTTGACCGGCTCGAATGGGACGTGCCCGCCGCGACCACGCTGCTCGGCCTGGAGAGCCGCCTGCGGCGCGCGGCGGGTCCGGCGTCGGCGCGCTACGCCGCCCGGCTGCGGGCGCACCGCTACGACCCGCGCGCACCGAGCGCGCCCGACTCGGGCGACCGGCGCGCGCTGCGCCGCGAGCTCAGCTCCCGCGCCGGCCTGGTGGGCCGGCTGCGCGGCCTGCTGGCCATACCCCCGGGCGGCCCTCGCCCAGTTTGACCGCGTTTACGCGGCTCTAAGGTTTCGTCTCTACAACCTGTGGCATGAGTCCTGTGATGTCCCCCGAAAAGCCACGCACCGCCGCATCCACCTTCGTCGCCGGAGCTCTCGGCGGCCTGATAGTGCTGGTGCTCGGCGCCGTGCTGATCGCGACCGACGTGATCGACACGGGCGACTCCACCACCGTCCGCGAGCAGACCGCCATCTCACAGCCGGCGTCGGACCCGAGCGCAGGCGGCGGACGCACGGTGCAGGACATCTACCGCGACGAGGGCCCGGGCGTCGCCTACATCCAGGCCGAGGGCGTGAGCGAGTCCTCGGTGTTCGGCCAGGAGGAGGGCACGGCCACCGGATCGGGCTTCGTGGTCGACGAGGACGGCACGATCGTCACCAACGCGCACGTCGTGGACGGCGCCGACAAGGTCACCGTCAGCTTCGAGGAGGGCGGCGAATCGATCGACGCCGAGGTCAAGGGCGTCGATCCGGACTCCGACCTCGCCGTGCTGAAGATCGACCCGGGCGAGGTCGAGGACCTGACCGTGCTCCCGCTTGGCGACTCCTCGGAGCTCCAGGTGGGCGACCCCGTGGTCGCGATCGGCAACCCGTTCGGCCTGCAGCGCACCGTGACCACCGGAATCGTGTCCGCGCTCCAGCGCCAGATCAACGCGCCGAGCGGCTTCTCGATCAGCAACGTGGTCCAGACCGATGCCTCGATCAACCCCGGCAACTCCGGCGGCCCGCTGCTCGACGCGCAGGGCCGCGTGATCGGCATCAACTCCCAGATCGCCACCGGCGGCGGCCAGGGCTCGGTCGGCATCGGCTTCGCGGTGCCGGTCAACACGGCCAAGGACCTTCTGCCCCAGCTGCGCCAGGGCAAGGAGATCGAGCGCGCCTACCTCGGCGTGTCGATGGCGACGGTGAACGAGGACCTGGCGAACGAGGCGGACCTCCCCGTCGACACGGGCGCCCTCGTGGAGAGCGTGGAGGACGGCACCCCGGCCGAGGAGGCCGGACTGCGCGGCTCGGAGCTCGACGAGCTGTCGGGCGACCTGACTCGCGCGGGCGACATCATCGTCGGGATCAACGGCGAGCCGGTGCAGAGCGCCGACGACGTGGTGTCCGCGGTGGCCGGCATGCAGCCGGGCGACACGGCCGAGCTCGAGCTCTACCGCGGCGGCGACAAGCGCACGGTGAGCGTGAAGCTCGGCGAGCGGCCCGAGGAGCTCGGCCAGGCCGCGCCCCAGCAGCAGGAAGAGGACTCGCCCTTCCCGCTGCCATAGCCGGTCAAGGCCCAGCGATTAACGCGTAGCCTTGAGCGGGTGACCACCCGCGTCAAGATCTGCGGAGTGACCGACCCGGCGGACGCCCGCCGGGTCGCCGACCTTGGCGCCTGGGCGCTCGGGATGATCTTCTGGCCCTCCAGCCCGCGGGTCTGCGCGATCGAGGACGCCGAGGCGATCGGCTCCCAGCTCCACCGCCGGCTCGAGCTCGTGGGCGTGTTCGTGAACGCGCCACTCGACGAGGTCGCCACTACGGCCGACCTGTGCCGCCTGACGATGCTCCAGCTCCACGGCGACGAGGGGCCCGCCTACTGCCGGGAGGCCGCCCGCTCCACCGGCGCCAAGGTGATGAAGGCCGCCCGCGTCCGCACCGCCGCCCAGGTCCACGACCTGCAGCGCTTCAGCACCGACTACCACCTGCTCGACGCCTACTCGCCCCGCAGCCCGGGCGGCACCGGCGAGAGCTTCGACTGGGAGCTGGCCCGCCTCCACCCGCGGCGCCCGCCGGTCGTGCTCTCCGGCGGGTTGAATGCGGACAACGTGGGCGAGGCGATCGAGGTGGGGCGGCCGTTCGCGGTCGACGTGGCGAGCGGGACCGAGGCCGAGCCGGGCCGCAAGGACCCGGCGAAGCTGACCGCCTTCGTCCGCGCCGTGGCCGCGGCTGACGAGCGGCTCGAGGAGGCCGTGCGCGAGGGGCCGGGCCCGTGCCCAGCCGCAAGCGCTCGGCTCGGCCGAGTGCGCGCGGATTCGCCTCCCGGAGCGATGCCTTCATGAGCGCGCCTGCGGTCGAGCACCGCTTCGGCCCCTACGGCGGCCGCTACGTCCCCGAGACGCTGATCCCCGCGCTCGACGAGCTCGAGCGCGAGTGGATCGCGGCCCGCTCCGACCCCGCCTTCACCGGCGAGCTCGGCCGGCTCCTGCGCGACTACGTCGGCCGGCCCACGCCGCTCTACCGCGCGGGGAGGCTGTCCGAGGTGGTCGGCGGCGAGGTGTGGCTGAAGCGCGAGGACCTCACCCACACCGGCTCGCACAAGATCAACAACGCGATCGGCCAGGGGCTGCTGGCGTCGCGGATGGGCAAGCCCCGCGTGATCGCGGAGACCGGCGCCGGCCAGCACGGGGTGGCGTCGGCCACGGCGTGCGCGCTGCTCGGGCTCGAGTGCATCGTCTACATGGGCACCGAGGACATGCGGCGCCAGCGGCCGAACGTGGAGCGGATGCGGCTGCTCGGAGCGGAGGTGAGGGGCGTCGACGCCGGTGCCCGGACGCTCAAGGAGGCCGTCTCGGCGGCGATCCGGGACTGGGTCGCGAACGTGGAGTCGACGCACTACATCATCGGCTCCTGCGTCGGGCCGGCCCCGTACCCGTCGCTGGTGCGCGACCTGCAGCGGACGATCGGGGACGAGGCCCGCTCGCAGCTGCTCGAGGCCGCAGGTCGGCTGCCCGACCGCGTGCTGGCCTGCGTGGGCGGCGGGTCGAACGCGATCGGCACCTTCGCCGGGTTCGTCGACGACGCCTCGGTCGAGCTGATCGGGGTGGAGGCGGCAGGGGAGGGGCTGCACACGCGCCGCCACTCGGCGCCGCTGACCACCGGCGCGCGCGGGGTGCTGCACGGGGCGATGTCGGCGGTGCTCCAGGACGAGGAGGGCCAGATCCTGGAGGCGCACTCGGTGTCGGCCGGGCTCGACTACCCGGGCGTGGGGCCGGAGCACGCGTTCCTGCGCGACAGCGGCCGGGTGCGGTACGTGGCGGTGAGCGACACCGAGGCGCTGGCGGCGTTCCGGCGTGTGAGCGAGCTGGAGGGGATCCTGCCCGCGCTCGAGCCGTCGCATGCGCTGGCGTGGCTGATGGCGAATCCCGGTCCCGGGGTCCACCTCGTGACGCTCTCCGGGCGTGGCGACAAGGACCTGGCCGAGGTGCTGGCGCTGCTGGAGGGGGCGGGCGCGGAAACGACGGGCAACGAGGGGGAGCCCGGCGGGTGAGCGTCGCTGCGACTGGGGTCGACCGCATCGCTGCGGCGTTCGCCTCGCATGGCAAGCGCGCGGCTCTGATGCCGTACCTGATGGGGGGCCACCCCGGTCACGACGAGTCCATCGAGGCGGGGCTCGCAGCGATCGACGCCGGCGCGGACCTGATCGAGCTCGGCATCCCGTTCTCGGACCCGCTGGCGGACGGGCCGGTCATCCACGCGGCCGCGACCGAGGCGCTCGAGCGCGGCGCCACCCCGCATGGAGTTCTGAAGGTCTGCGAGCGGCTCGCCGAGCGCGTGCCGGTGGTCCTGATGGTGTACGTGAACGTCGTGATGTCGGCGGGCGCGGAGGCGTTCGCGCTGCGCGCTTCGGCCGCCGGCGCGTCCGGGCTGATCGTGCCCGACCTGCCGCACGACGAGGCCGCCGAGGTGCGCGCCGCGTGCGACGCGGAGGGCCTCGCCCTGGTGCCGCTCGTGGCGCCCACGACCACCCCCGAGCGGGTGACCGCGATCGGCGCGGACGCGCGCGGCTTCGTCTACACGGTCTCGCTCAGGGGCACGACGGGCGAGCGCGACCAGCTGGCGCCCGGGCTGGCCGAGACGGTCGCCGGGGTGCGCGCCGCGACGGACGTGCCGGTGGCCGTGGGCTTCGGGATCGCGACGGCCGCGCATGCGAGCGCCGTGGCGGACATCGCCGACGGGGTGATCGTGGGAAGCCGCCTGGTGCGGGCCTCCGCCGAGGGTGGGCCGGCGGCGGTGGGCGCGCTGGTCGCGGAGCTGGCCGAAGCACTGCGCTGACCGCCGCCCGCGCCAAGCGGTCGCGCACTTGTCGTAGGCGATGGCCTACAAAACTGCACAACGGATCATGTCGGCGCGGGCCGCGCGAGGATTCTTGCCCGAGCTGAGGAATTGTGGAACAATCGCTGGCGGAGTCATGTCCCGCGCTCGCACCCACATCCTCATTGCCGCCGTTCTCTTCGGCACCACCGGCACCGCTCAGGCCGTCGGGCCCGAGCTCGACCCGCTCGCGGTGGGCGCGTCGCGGATCGCGGTCGGCGGCGCGCTGCTCGCGCTCGTCGCGCTCGCCGCCGCGGCGGCGGGGCGCATCCGCCTGAAGACAGGCGGCGGTCCCCGCGCCGTCCTGCTGGCCGGCGCCTGCGTCGCCGTCTACCAGGCGACCTTCTTCGCCGCGGTCGCCGACACCGGCGTCGCCGTCGGCACGGTCGTCGCCATCGGCTCCGGACCCGCGTTCGCGGGACTGTTCGCGAGCACGCTTCACCGGCGAGCGGCTCACGCGCCGCTGGGCTGCGGCCACCGGTCTCGCCTGCGCCGGGGTCGTATTGCTCGTGCTCGGCGGCGGTGCCGGCGGCTCGGTCTCCGCTCCGGGCGTCGGGCTCGCCCTGGTCTCCGGCGCGGGCTACGCCGGCTACGCGGTCGCGAGCAAGCGCATGCTCGACGCGGGCGGCGCGCCGGAGGCAGTGATGGCCGCGGTCTTCGGCGTGGGCGCCCTGCTGATGCTGCCGCTCCTGGCGATCGTGCCGGCCGCAGGCCTGGCCACACCCTCCGGCCTGACGCTCGTCCTCTACCTCGGGGCGATCCCGACGGCGCTCGCCTACGTGCTCTTCGCCCGCGGCCTGGAGCGGACCGGCGCGAGCGAGACGGCCACGCTGACGCTCGCCGAGCCGCTGACCGCGGCGGCCCTCGGAGTGATCGCCCTGGGCGAGCGCCCCGGGCTGGCAGCCGCAGCGGGCGCCGCGCTCGTGATGGGCGGCCTCGCCGTGCTGGCGCTGCGCCCGGCGCGGCGCGACGCCGGGAGGGCCGCGCTCGGCGACGCGGCCACGCCGATCGGCGCTCGCCCGCTGCGCGCCGCGGAAGGCGGTGCCGACGTGGCCGGCCGACTGGTCGCTGCTCCCGCCGCCGCGGAGGGCCGTGCCTGACGCGGCCTCTCGCTCTGGCGACCCCTTCGTCGCTGCCGTTGGTGGCGACCTGCGCAACCGCGAGACTCTCCGCGTGAGCGCCCGCGAGCAGCTCGTCCGCATCTCCACCGTCGACGCCCTCGCGAGCGCCATCCGCGGCCGCATCTTCGACGGTGACCTCGCGCCCGGCGACCGCCTGCCCGAGCGCGATCTGACCGAGCGCTACGGGGTCGCGCGCCACAGCGTCAGGGCTGCGCTTCGCGCGCTCGCCGCCGAGGGCCTCGTCGTCATCGAGCCGCATCGCGGCGCCAGCGTCGCCCGCCTCGACGCCGACGGCATCCGCAGCCTCTTCGAGCTCCGCACCGCGCTCGAGATCGAGGCCGCGCACCTCGCCCTCGAGCGCAACCAGGGCCGCCTTCCCAAGGCGGTCCACGAGGCCGTGCGCCGCCTGCGGGAGGTCTGCTCGAAGCCCAACCCGCCCTGGGGCGAGGTCGCGCAGGCCCACGACGACGTCCACCTCGCGCTCGTCCGCGCCTCGGGCAGCGAGCGCATCGAAAGGGCCTACGACAGCCTCGCCGGCGAGATGCGCCTGTTCGTCATGGCGCTCCGCCCGCACTGGAGCCTCGAGCGCATGGCGGCCCAGCACGAGGAGCTCGTCGAGCAGCTCGAAAGCCAGGGCCCGGAGGCCCTTCGCGACCACCTTCGCGCCGGCCGCGAGTCCGTTCTGGACGCCCAGGATCGCTGGTAGGGTCCCCCTTTACATGGCCGAGACAGAGACCACCGACGGCACGGAGGCCGAGGAGACCGCGACGGAGGCCAAGCCCCGCCGCAAGATCACGCGGCGCAAGGCAGTCGAGGAGCACGCCCGCAGCTACTTCGCGGCTGTCGCCAACCGCGACCCGAGCGCGATGGCCGGCCACTGGAGAGCGGACGGCGTGGACGACCTCGTGCCGCTCGGCCCGCTGCGCGGGACGGACGAGATCGTCGCGTTCTTCCGCGAGCTGTTCCAGGCGGTGCCCGACAGCGAGATGACCGTCACCCGCGTCGTCGCCGGCGAGACCCAGGCGGCCGTCGAGTGGCGCATGACCGGCCATTTCACGGGCGGACCGTTCCAGGGCGTCGACCCGACCGGCCGGCGCGTCGAGCTCCGCGGCCTCGACCTGCTCGAGATCGAGGACGGCGAGATCGTCGCCAACACGGCCTACTACGACGGCATGACCTTCGCGCGCCAGATCGGCCTGATGCCGCCGGAGAACTCGAGCGCCGAGAACGCGATGAAGAGCGCGTTCAACGCCGCCACCAAGGTGCGCCGCGCCGTCGCCGACTGGAGATCCGCGCGGTGATCGTGCTGGTCGCGCTCACGGTCGGGCTGGTCTGGTGGATCGCGGCCTGGGCGTTCGGCATCAAGGCCTTCGACGCCTTCCTGCTGACCATGTTCCTCGTGGTCGGCGCGGCCGCCTACATGCTCGTGAAGCCCTTCCTCGATCAGATGCTCGGCCGCAAGGCCACTCCGATCGAGGAACGCGGCGCGCAGTAGCCGCTTAGCCGAAGAAGGCCGCCGCGGCGGCGTAATCCTCGTCGGGCACCAGGCGCAGATTCGTCACCGCGTCGTCCAGCGCCACCAGCTTGATGCGGGTGCCGATCAGGGCCGGCATCACGCCCCAGCGGCGGTCGTGGGCGGCGTCGATCGCCGCCAGGCCGAGGCGGGTCGCCAGCACGCGGTCGAAAGCGGTGGGCGTGCCGCCGCGCTGGATGTGGCCGAGCACCGTCGCGCGGGTGTCGAAGCCGGTCCGCTCGCCGATCTCCCGCTCGAGCAGCTGGCCGATGCCGCCGAGCCGCTCGTGACCGAACTCGTCGTGGCTCGCCCTCGATCACCTCCAGCGTCCCCTCGAGGGGAACGGCCCCCTCGGCCACCACCACGATCGAGAAGAAGCGCCCGCGCGAGTGGCGGCGCCTGATCAGGCGCACGACCTCCTCGATGTCGAACGGCCGCTCCGGGATCAGGATCACGTCGGCGCCGCCGGCGAGCCCGGAGTGCAGCGCGATCCAGCCGGCGTGGCGGCCCATCACCTCGACGATCATCACCCGGTTGTGGCTCTCGGCCGTGGTGTGGAGCCGGTCGATCGCGTCGGTGGCGATCTGCACCGCGGTGTCGAAGCCGAACGTCATGTCGGTGCCGCCGAGGTCGTTGTCGATCGTCTTCGGCACGCCGATCACCGGCAGGCCGTGCTCGCCGTGCAGCCGTGCGGCCGCCCCCAGCGTGTCCTCGCCCCCGATCGCGATCAGTCCATCCAGGTTGAGGGTGCGCATGTTCTCGGCGATCCGCTCCGGGCCGCCGTCGTGCTTGAACGGGTTGGTCCGCGACGAGCGCAGGATCGTCCCGCCGCGCGGCAGGATCCCGCGCGTCGACTCGATCGTGAGCTCCTCGTAGGCGTTCTCGAGCGGGCCGCGCCAGCCGTCGCGGAAGCCGACGATGGCGTGGCCGTGCGCGTCGATGCCCTTGCGCACGACCGCCCGGATGACCGCGTTGAGCCCGGGGCAGTCGCCGCCCCCCGTGAGCAGTCCGATGCGCACACGGGAGAAGATATCCGCGGCCGTCAGAATCAGCGGCTTGGCTCGAACGACCGCAATCTCTCTGGCGCTGCTGGCGCTCGCCATGAGCGGCTGCCTCGGCGGCGAGGAGCGCTCGACCCGCATCAAGGGTGACACGGTCACCGTCTACTCGAGCCTGCCCCGGAACGGCGTGTCGGCCGCCGCGGCGCGCGCCACGGCCGCCGGGCAGCGACTGGCGCTCGAGGAGGCCGGCGGGCGGGCCGGCGACCTCGACGTGCAGCTCGTCGAGCTCGACTCCTCCGAGCCGGGCGAGCGGCTGTGGGACCCGGACGTGGTCAGCATGAACGCCCAGCAGGCGGCCGACGACCCGCGCGCGATCGCCTACATCGGCGAGCTCGACTACGGCGCGTCGGCGGTGTCGGTGCCGATCACGAACGAGGCGGGCGTGCTCCAGGTGTCCCCGGCCGACGGGCTGACGAGCCTCACCCGCACGCCGCTCGGGCGGCCGCGCGCCGGGCCCGAGCGCTACTACCCGGAGGGCGAGCGCAGCTTCGTGCGCCTGGTGCCGGCCGACGAGCTGGTGGCCGAGGCCGTGATGGCCCGCGTGCGGGAGACCGGCGCCGACAGCGTGGCCGTGCTCTACGACGGCGAGATCCACTCGCGTGAGCTGGGCGGGATCTTGCAGGCGCTCGCCCGCCGCGACGGCCCGGAGCCGGTCGAGACGAAGGAGTACCGCGGCCGCGTGGACGAGATCCCGGACGTGGTGCGGGACATCGCGGAGGATCGCCCCGAGCTGATCCTGTACGCCGGGATCGCCGGCCCGGGCACCGGGCGCATCCTCGCCCAGATCGACCACGCGCTGCCCGGCGTGCCCGTCCACTCGACCTACGGGATGCTGGCGCGCGACCCCGACGTGCCGATCCCCGCCGCCCCCGCGAGCGTCGACACGGTCGGCCCGATCCCGCCGGAGAGCGAGCTGCCGCCGCAGGGGCGTCGCATGCTCGCCCAGCTGCGCGAGACCGAGGGCGCGGACGTGGCCCGGCCCGAGGCGCTGTACGGCTACGAGGCGATGCGGCTGGTGCTCGACGCCATCCGCGTGGCCGGCCCCGACCGGGCCCGCGTCATCGACGAGGCGCTCCGCATCCGCGAGCGCCGCCGCTCGCCGCTGGGCCCGTACCGGCTGCGCGCGACGGGCGAGGTCGAGACGAGCTCCTTCGCCCTCTACGCGCTCAGAGACGGCCGCTTCACCTTCGAGCGGATGCTCGAGTGACCGAAGGCATCGCTCCGGCGCGGGCCAGCCCGCGCCCTCGCGCACGGCGCAGCGCCGGCCGTCCCGGGGCTACCTGCTGGCCGCGACCGGCGCGGCGCTGTTCTCGCTCAACGGAATCTGGGCCCGCCATCTCCTCGACGACGGCGTCGACGCCGCGCGCCTGTCGCAGCTCCGCTCGGCCGGCGCCTGGCTGATCCTGCTCGTCGTCCTGGGCCTCGCCCGCCCGGATCTGCTGCGGGTCGACAGGTCGCTGCTGCCCGGCCTCGCGCTCCTCGGCGTGCTGGGCCTCGCCGCCGTGCACGCCACCTTCTTCCTCGCCATCGACCGGCTCGAGATCGGCCCGGCGCTCACGATCCAGTACCTGGCCCCGCTGCTGCTGCTCGTCTGGCTCCGCACGGTCCACGGCCGCAGCATCGCGCCCAGCCTGTGGGGCGCGGTGGGCCTCTCGCTCCTCGGCTGCTTCCTCGTCGTCAAGGCCTACGACGCGGGGGACCTCGACACCGTCGGGCTGATCGCCGCGTTCGGGTCGATGGTCACGTTCGCGATCTACATGGTCGGCTCCGAGCGCGCCGGCCATCGCCTCGAGCCGGTGACCACGCTGTTCTGGGTGTTCGGCTTCGCCACCGTCTTCTGGGCGCTGGCGACGCCGTGGTGGTCGTTTCCGTGGGACGGGCTCGGGTCGGCCCGCAACCTCCTGTACGCCGCCGCGCTCATCGTCGCGGGCACGCTCGTTCCGTTCATCTGCATCGTCGCCTCGCTGCGCCACATCCCGGCGCCGCGCGCCGCGGTGGTCGCCACGCTCGAGCCCGCGCTCGCCGGGGTGTTCGCCTGGATCCTCCTCGGCGAGGAGCTCGCCGCGGTGCAGATCGCGGGCGGCGCCGTGGTGCTCACGGCGGTCGCCTGGGTGCAGTCGCGGCGACCCGACCTGGAGGCCGAGGGAGCCCCTCCGAGCCGCTCCGGGGCCAGATTTTCTCCGCGTTAAGAGCGGGCTTCACGAACGCACGCCGTCCCGAGCCGTGCATAGGATGCCCGGCAGGTAGGAGCCCATCTTCCCTATAGGAGGGATATTTTGCGAGTACGTTGGCTGGCAGTCTTCAGCTGCCTTCTCGCCGCGTTCGCCGTAGGCATGACTGCCTGCGGTGATGACGACGACGACGATGGCGGCGGCGGGGGCGAAAGCGCAGATGGCGGAGGGACGGTCAACGTCTACTCGTCGCTGCCGCTTCAGGGCGCTTCTCGCCCGCAGACCACAGCGATGGTCGAGGGCATCAGGCTTGCCCTGCAGCAGAACAACGGCAAGGCCGGTGACCTGACCGTCAAGTACACATCGCTGGACGACTCGACCGCGCAGGCGGGCACGTGGACGCCGGAGGCGACTCAGGCGAACGCGCGCAGGGTCGCGCAGGACGACGCGGCAGTCGCCTACATCGGCGAGTTCAACTCGGGCGCGAGCGCGATCTCGATCCCGCTGCTGAACGAGGTCCCGATCGCCCAGATCAGCCCGGCGAACACCGCCGTGGGTCTGACCTCGGACGAGCCGGGCGCCGACGAGGGCGAGCCCGACAAGTACTACCCGTCGGGTGAGCGCCACTACCTGCGCATCGTGCCGAAGGACACCATCCAGGGCGCCGCGCTCGCGACGCTCATGAGTGAGGACGGATGCGGCAACGCGTACATCCTCAACGACAAGGAGGTGTACGGCGCGGGCCTGTCGCGGAACATCGAGAGCGCGGCCCAGGAGGTCGGGCTCGAGGTGCTGGCGAACGAGGGCATCGACCCGAAGGCGCCGAACTTCCGCTCCCAGGCGGCGACGATGAAGTCTGAGGGCGCGGAGTGCTTCGTGTTCTCGGGCATCACCGCCAACGGCGCGGTCCAGCTGTACAAGGACGTGTCCGCGGCGATCCCGGACGCCCAGCTCTACGGACCTGACGGTGTGGCCGAGTCCGGCTTCTCCGATCCGGCCGAGGGCGGCATCCCCGGCGACGTGGCAAGCAAGGTCAAGGTGACGGTGGCCACGCTGTCGCCCGACGAGTACCCGCCGGACGGCCAGAAGTTCTTCTCGGACTTCGAGGCCGAGTACGGCGAGGCGAACCCGGACCCGTACGCCATCTACGGCTACGAGGCCATGCGGCTCGTGCTCGACACGTGCGAGCAGCTCGGTCCGGACTGCACGGACAAGGCAGCCATGATCGAAGCGCTGTTCGGAACCAAGGGTCGTGAGTCGGTGCTCGGCACCTACGACATCGACGAGAACGGCGACACGACGCTGACCGATTACGGCGTCTACACGATCGAGGGCGGCGAGCTGCAGTTCGACCAGACGATCAAGGCCGAAGGCGGCTGATCCAAGCCATTCGGCAGTAGCGAACGGGGGGCGGGTCTTTCGGCCCGCCCCCCGTCCGTGATAGAAGTCGCACGACGAGGGACCTGCGAGGGACTGAGGGGGATCTTGGAGGCGAGCACCGAAGCTGCGCGACTACCGGTGAAGACCAACACCTGGGACCGGGTGCGTGGCTACATCGGCGAGTACGGACTGATCGCTTTGCTGCTGGTGATGCCGGTCGTCTACGGCATCCAGGACCTCTCCGACGACGGCAGCCTCGCGCGGCTCGGCAACAACGTCGTCGACGGCCTCTCCAACGGGGCCATCTGGGCGCTGGTGGCGCTCGGCTACACGCTCGTCTACGGCATCATCGAGCTGATCAACTTCGCCCACGGCGAGGTGTTCATGATCGGCTCGCTCGTCTCGGCCGGCTTCTTCGGGACGATCGGCCTGACGGCCGCCACCGGCGTGCCGGCGGCCTGGTCCTCGGCCTCCTCGTGACGCTGCGTGCTGGCGATGATCGCCGCGGGCGCGCTCAACGTGATGATCGAGAGGGTCGCCTACCGACCATTGAGATCGGCGCCAAAGCTCGCGCCGCTCATCACGGCGGTCGGCTTCTCGTTCATCCTGCAGAACGTCGGCATCCTCTGGATCGGCGGCTCGCCGGAGGGCATCCCGGACCTGATCAACGCCCAGAAGGAGCTCTTCAACATCGGCGGCGTCTCGGTCTCCCAGGGCGACGTGCTCGCCGTGGCGGCCACGATCCCGCTGGTGCTGCTGCTCACCACCTTCATCTCCCAGAGCCGGCTCGGCCGCGCGATGCGCGCCACCGCCCAGGACCCCGAGGCCGCCCGGCTGATGGGGATCAACGTCGACACCACGATCTCGCTGACCTTCCTGCTCGGCGGCATCATGGCCGGCGCCGCCGGGCTCATCTACGCGCTCTACCAGACGACGATCTGGTACTTCCAGGGCTTCCAGGCCGGCCTGATCGCCTTCACCGCGGCGGTGATGGGCGGCATCGGCAACCTCAAGGGCGCCGTGCTCGGCGGCTTCATCATCGGGATCATCCAGCAGATCTCCGACAACCGGATCGGCGGTGAGTGGACGCCGGCGATCGTGTTCTCCTACCTCGTCCTGATCATGGTCTTCCGCCCGTCCGGCCTGCTCGGCGAGGAGACCCGGGAGGCCGGATGACCAAGACCGCGTCGGCGCTGCGCAGGCCCGGGGTGAAGACCGACACGCGCACACTGGTCGCGCTCGCGGCCGGGCTGGTCGTGACGCTCTGGATGGCCGACCAGATCGAGATGGACCTGTTCATGGCGTTCGTCCTGTGGGTGCTGATCGCCGTCCGCACGATCTTCCACGAGAACAAGACGGCGCTCACCGGAACGCTCGTCGCGCTCGCCGTCTGGGCGATCGTGCTGCCGTTCTTCCAGGACTCGGGCGGCGGCTTCATCGAGGACGCCACGCAGGCGCTCGCCCTGACGGTGATGGCGCTCGGCCTCAACATCATCGTCGGCTTCGCCGGCCTGCTCGACCTCGGCTACGTCGCCTTCTACGCGCTCGGCGCGCTCACGGCCGGCTGGTTCATGTCGGGCTTCGTCTCGCGGCGCCGGCGGCGGCGAGGGCTTCTCCCTGCTGGTCGGCGAGCCGGCCTCGAACCTGCCCGGCATCCACTTCAACTTCCTGCTGGTGATCACTGATCGCCGTCGTGGTGACGACGATCGCCGGCATGCTGATCGGCTTGCCGACGCTGCGGCTCAGAGGGGACTACATCGCGATCGTGACGCTCGCCTTCGGCGAGATCGTCGGCCGCCTCGTGATCAACGGCGACCAGATCGTGATCGCGGGCCAGAAGATCACGAACGGCCGCCAGGGCATCACGCCGGTCGACAAGATCGACCTGCCCTTCCTCGAGCCATTCACGGGGCTCGAGCTCAGACCCTGGTACTGGGTGGCGCTCGCCCTGGTGGTGGTCGTGCTGTTCGTGAACTACCGCCTGCGCGACTCGCGGCTCGGGCGCGCCTGGATCGCGCTGCGCGAGGACGAGGTGGCGGCCGCCTCGATGGGCGTTCCGCTCGTCAAGACCAAGCTGCTGGCGTACGGCACCGGCGCCGCCTTCGGCGGCATCGCGGGCGTGTTCCTCGGGTCGTACCTGAACACGGTCAACGCCGACCAGTTCCAGTTCTCGTTCTCGATCTTCATCCTGGCGATGGTGATCCTGGGCGGCCTGGGCTCGATCGAGGGCGTGGTGCTCGGCGCGGTCGTGCTCTCGTTCATCAACTTCAACCTGATCCCGGACGTCTTCAACGACTACCCGTCGAAGGTCGGGCTCGACTTCGACCTCACCGAGCTGTCGTTCGGCATCTTCGGCTTCCTGCTCGTGATCATGATGGTGCTCCGGCCCGAGGGCCTGATACCGGAGCGAAGGCGCAAGCTCGAGCTCACCGAGGGCATCGGCGCGGGCGACACGGCGCTCGGCGGCGGCGAGACGATTGAGGAGGTGCGCGCGCTGATCGGCGCGACAACGGCGTCCCTCCTCACCGCGACGAACGTGACCAAGGTGTTCGGCGGCCTGGTCGCCGTCGAGGACGTCACGTTCGAGGTTCCGGAGCGAGTCGATCGTCTCGATCATCGGCCCGAACGGCGCGGGCAAGACGACCTTCTTCAACATGCTCACCGGGCTGTACCGGCCGACCTACGGCCGGGTCAGCTTCGACGGCAGGAACGTGACCGGGCGCCGGCCCGACCTGATCATGAAGGACGGGATGGCCCGCACGTTCCAGAACATCCGCCTGTTCGGCACGATGACGGCGCTCGAGAACGTGATGGTCGGCCAGAACGCGCGCATGCGCGCGGGGCTGTTCGGCTCGATCTTCCGCGTGCCGCGCGTGACGCCGCGAGGAGCGCGACGTCGAGGAGAAGGCGCGCGAGACGCTCGCCTACGTCGGCATCGCCGAGAGCCAGCTCGAGCAGATGTCGGTGAACCTCTCCTACGGCGACCAGCGCCGGCTCGAGATCGCCCGCGCGCTGGCCTCGGGTCCCAAGCTGCTGCTGCTCGACGAGCCGACGGCCGGCATGAACCCGCAGGAGTCGGCCGCCCTGACCTCGTTCATGCGCAAGGTGCGCGACGAGCGCGGCCTCACGATCCTGCTGATCGAGCACGACATGCAGGTCATCATGGAGGTGTCCGAGTACATCACCGTGCTCGACCACGGCCAGAAGATCGCCGAGGGCACGCCCGAGGAGGTGCGCACCAACGAGCGCGTCGTCGAGGCCTACCTCGGCAAGCAGGGCGAGAAGGAGGCCGCGGAGGGCGCAGCGCGCCGGGAGACGGGACAGGGACCGGACCAGGGTTCGACAGGAGCCGGGACCGGGAGGGCCGGCCTGATGGCGCTCCTGGAGGTATCGGACGTCCGCACCTTCTACGGCAACATCGAGGCGCTGAAGGGCGTCTCGCTGACCGTCGAGGAAGGCGAGGTCGTGACCCTGATCGGCTCGAACGGCGCGGGCAAGTCGACCACGCTGCGCTCGATCTCGGGGCTCACGCCGCCGCGCGAGGGCTCGATCAAGTTCGAGGGCACCGAGATCGGCGAGGTCCCGCCGCAGGAGATCGTGGAGCGCGGCATCTCGCTGTCGCCCGAGGGCCGCCACGTGTTCCCGCGCATGACGGTGCGCGAGAACCTCGACCTCGGTGCGTACCTGCGCAAGGACCGCGAGGGGATCGAGAACGACCGCGAGCGGGTCTACTCGCTGTTCCCGCGCCTGAAGGAGCGCGAGCGCCAGAAGGGCGGCACGATGTCGGGCGGCGAGCAGCAGATGCTCGCGATCGGGCGCGCGCTGATGGCCAACCCGCGGCTCCTGCTGCTCGACGAGCCGTCGATGGGCATCGCCCCGATCCTGGTGGAGCGGATCTACGAGACGATCGCCGAGATCAACCGGCAGGGCACCACGATCCTGCTCGTGGAGCAGAACGCGAACTACGCGCTCGAGGTGTCGAAGCGGGGCTACGTGCTCGAGACCGGCAAGGTCGCGCTCGAGGACGAGTCGAGCGCGCTGCGCACCAATCCCGACGTGCAGAAGGCCTACCTGGGAGCGTGACGATGGATCTCCTCGCTGTCATCGGAGCAGGCGCGCTGTGGCTCACGTATCTGTGGCTGGCGGCGGCGATCGTGGCCTCGTACCTGTCCGCGCGCAAGGGCTACGGCGAGAAGCTGGGGCTGGCGTTCGGGCTGCTGCTGTCGGTCATCGGCGTCGTCATCTGGCTGATCTGGCCGGCGAAGGCGGACTCGCGCTGGAAGCTGCAGGGCGTGTTCGGCAGCGGCGGCAAGACGGTCGCCGAGCTGCGCGCCGAGCAGCACGCCGTTCGCGAGCAGCAGAGCTAGCTCGTAGCGCTCCGGAGCGCCTCTTCGAGGTCCGGCCGGCGGAACTCGTAGCCGAGCTCCATCAGCCGTCCCGGCACCACTCGCTGTCCCGTGGTCACGATCGTGGCCATCTCGCCGTAGAGCGCCTTCACCGCGAGGGCCGGCACGGGGGCGAAGGCGGGGCGGCGCAGGACGCGGCCGAGCGTCCTCGACAGCTCCTTGTTGGTGACCGGCTCCGGGGCGGTCACGTTGACCGGACCACTGCACTGCTCCCCAAGACAGAACGCCATGGCCCCGACCACATCGTCCATGTGCACCCACGGGACGTACTGCTTGCCGCCCGCCACCGGCCCACCGATTCCGAGCTTGAAGAAGGGCAGCATCTTCGCGAGCGCCCCGCCTCCGGGCGAGAGCACCACGCCCGTGCGCGTCAGGACGCACGCGCATCCTCGGCGCCTTGCGGGCCTCCGCCTCCCAGTCCCTGACCACCCCGGCGAGGAAGTCGTTCCCCGCGGGCTGGTCCTCGTCGACGCGCTCCGAGCCGCGCGGCCCGTAGAAGCCGACGGCTGACTGCGAGACGAGCGTGTGCGGCCGATCGTCCTCGGGCATGGATGCCAGGGCCGCCACCAGGTTGCGGGTGGACAGCACGCGCGAGTCGCGGATCTCGCGCTTCGCCTCGTCGGACCAGCGCTGGGCAAGGTTCTCGCCGAGCAGGTGAACGACGGCGTCGCGGCCGCGGAGGGCGCCGGCGGGCGGCCGCTCGTTCTTCGGGTCGGGCCATCCGAGCGTCTCGACGTCCAGGCCGGCTGTGACGGGATTGCGTGACAGCGCCGTCACCTCGTCGCCGCGCCGCGTCAGCTCGCCGACGAGGGCGCGTCCGATGATTCCTGTGGCTCCTGTGACCGCGACGCGCATGCGCGCACGATGGCGGCGCGCTCCACGGTCGGCTGCTCCGGCTCGACGGCCGGCTCACCTGAACGCTCCGCCACTTCTCGTACGGCGCTCGCCACGGCCTGGCTCACATCGCGGTTGAAGACGCTGGGGATGATGTAGTCCTCGTCCAGCTCGTCGTCCTCGACGACGCTCGCGATCCCGTTGGCGGCGGCCAGCTTCATCTCCTCGCTGATGTTGGCGGCGCGCGCGTCGAGGGCGCCGCGGAAGACGCCGGGGAAGGCCAGCACGTTGTTGATCTGGTTCGGGTAGTCGGAGCGGCCGGTGGCCATCACCCGGACGTGCGGTGCGGCCTCCTCGGGCTTCACCTCGGGGTTCGGGTTCGCCATCGCGAACACGAACGGGTCCGCGTTCATCCGCTGGAGGTCGGCGGCGTCGATGATCCCGGGGCCGGACAGGCCGACGAACAGGTCGGTGCCCTCGATCACCTGGCGCGGGGAGCCGTCGCGGCGGCCAGGGTTGGTGTTCTCCGCGAGCCAGCTCTTGGGCGTGTTCATCGAGCCCGCCTCGTAGTCCTCGCGGCCGGTGTGGATGGCGCCGTAGCGGTCGCACGCCACGATCGACGTGACGCCCGCGTCCATGAGGATCTTGGCCACCGCGACGCCCGCGGCGCCGGCGCCCACCATCAGCACCTCGAGGTCCTTCATCTCGCGGCCGGTCAGCCGGCAGCTGTTGATGAGCGCGGCCAGCGTGACGATCGCGGTGCCGTGCTGGTCGTCGTGGAAGACGGGGATGTCGAGCGACTCCTGCAGGCGCTGCTCGATCTCGAAGCAGCGCGGCGAGGAGATGTCCTCGAGGTTGATGCCGCCGAAGGTGGGGGAGATGCGCTCCACCGTCTCGACGATCTCGTCGACGTCCTTCGTGCTGAGGCAGATCGGGAAGGCGTCCACGCCGGCGAACTCCTTGAAGAGCATCGCCTTGCCCTCCATCACGGGCATGGCCGCCTCGGGACCGATGTCGCCGAGGCCGAGCACCGCGGTGCCGTCGGAGACGACCGCCACGGTGTTGGCCTTGATCGTGTACTTGAACGCCTTCTGCCGGTTCTCGGCGATCGCCGAGCAGACGCGGGCGACGCCGGGCGTGTACGCCATCGAGAGGTCGTCGCGCGTCTTCACCGGGATGTTCAGGCCGGTGTGGATCTTGCCGCTCCGGTGGACCTCGAACGTCCGGTCGGTGATCTCCACGAGCTTGGCGGCGCGCACCGACTGAACGGCGGTGATCACGTGGCCGCGGTGCTCGACGCCCGAGCACTCGACGGTGATCTCGCGCAGGGTGCGGTCGCCCTTGGCGTCGACGGTGTCGACGGCCACGATCGAGCCGCCCGCGCGCGTGATCGCCGCGGTGACCTTGCCCAGCACGCCGCCGGGCCGGCTCGGGAGCTCGACCCGCAGGGTGAGCGAGAACTGTGCGGACGGAGTGGCCAGGGACGCCGATGATACGGGGCGCTCCAGCGACCTCCGCTCGATAGGGTTGAGCCGTGCCGACGAGTCGCCGCGCGAGCTGTTCCTGATCGACGGGAACAGCCTCGTCTACCGCGCCTTCTTCGCCCTGCCCGAGTCGATCTCGACCTCGAAGGGCTTCCCCACGAGCGCGATCTTCGGGTTCGCCTCGATGCTCGTGAAGATCATCTCCGACTACGGCGTCAAGCCGACGCTGGTGGTCTGGGACGCCGGCATGTCGGGCCGCGACGAGGTCTACGACGAGTACAAGGCCGGGCCGCCGCGAGCGGCCGGACCTGCTCTCCGAGCAGTGGCCGCACCTGCACCCGCTCGTCGAGTCGTTCGGCTACCGGAACATCAAGGTGCCGCGGCTACGAGGCGGACGACGTGATCGCGACGCTGTCGCGCGAGGCCCACGAGAAGGGCATCGACGTGACGATCGTGACCGGCGACCGCGACCTGTTCCAGCTGGTCGAGGACGGCGTGCGGGTGATGGCCACGGGCCGCGGCATCACCGACACGAAGATCTACGACCGCGATGCCGTGATCGACCGCTACGGCATCCCGCCCGAGCTGGTGCCCGACTTCGTGGGCCTGAAGGGCGACACCTCGGACAACATCCCGGGCGTCCCCGGCATCGGCGACAAGACCGCGTCCCAGCTGCTGCAGGAGTGGGGCGACCTCGAGGGCGTGCTGTCCAACATCGACAGCATCTCGGGCGCCAAGCGCAAGGAGAACCTGACCGAGCACGCAGAGGACGCGCGCATCTCGAAGCAGCTCGCCACGGCGAAGCGGGACATCGACGTCGACGTCGACCTCGACGGGGTCGCCACGCTCGAGCCCGACCGCTCGGCGCTGCGGTCGATGTTCCGCGAGTTCGAGCTGCGCGCCCCGCTCGAGCGGCTCGAGGAGGCGCTCGGCGAGGACGACGCCGCGCCGGCGGAGCGCGTGGAGGAGCTGGTCGAGGCCGCGGCCCGCGAGGTGCCGCTGACCGAGCTTGCCGCGCTCGACGGCGAGCTGGTGGCGTTCGCCGCGCTGCGGCCGGGGGAGGCGCCCGACGAGGCGGCTGCCGCCGCTGCCTCCGAGGCGGAAGCGGATCCCGACGAGGCCGCAGCCGTGGCCGCGGACGACTCTGTCGAGATCGCGGAAGCGCCGCCGGCGGCGGCGCCAGCATCGGGATCCCGGCGACGGGCTTCGGCCAGGGCTCGTTCGACTTCGACGGCGCGGCCGTGAAGGGGCCGCTCACCGTCGCGGCCTGGGCCGGCGAGGACGTGCTCCTCTCCGAGGCCGAGACCCTCGCCGCGTTCGTCATGGCGCGCGGCGACCGGCCGGTGGTCGCCCACGACTGGAAGACCATCGCGATGGCGGACGACCCCTGCGCCGCGCCGCCGCTGTCGCACGACACGATGGTCGCCGCCTACCTGATCGACCCCGCGCGGCGCGGCTACCCGCTCGACGAGCTGGCCGCCGAGGCCGGCCTCGGCGCTCAGATCGACGGGCGCGGACGGCGTGGCCGAGCGCGCCGTGCTCACCCGCGTGCTCGCCGAGCGCCAGCGGGTCCGGCTCGACGAGGACGGCCTCACCAACCTGTTCCACGAGATCGAGCTGCCGCTGGTGGACGTGCTCGTGGAGATGGAGCGCGCCGGGGTCAAGCTCGACGTGACCCGGCTCGCCGAGATCAGCAAGCGGTTCGACGAGCGGGCGATCGAGCTCGAGCGGCGCGTCTGGGAGCTGGCGGAGGAGGAGTTCACGATCGGCTCCCCCCAGCAGCTCGCGCCGATCCTGTTCGACAAGCTCGGGCTGTCGCGCAAGCGCCGCGGCAAGACCGGCTTCTCCACCGACGCCCGCGTGCTGCAGGCGATCCGCCACGAGCACGAGATCGTCCCGGCGATCGAGGAGTGGCGCGAGGTCACGAAGCTCAAGTCCACCTACCTCGACGCGTTCCCCGAGCTGGTCGACGAGGACGGCCGCCTCCACACGACCTTCAACCAGACCGCCACCGCCACGGGGCGGCTGTCGAGCACCGACCCCAACCTGCAGAACATCCCGATCCGCACCGAGCAGGGCCGCGAGATCCGGGCCTGCTTCGTCGCCGAGCCGGGCAACCGGCTGATCTCGGCCGACTACTCCCAGGTCGAGCTGCGGCTGCTGGCGCACATCGCCGACGAGCCGGTCCTGAAGGACATCTTCCGCCGCGGCGAGGACGTGCACACGGCCACGGCGGAGGCGATCCTCGGCGGCAAGACCGATCCGGGCACGCGCTCGAAGGCCAAGATGGTCAACTACGGGATCGTCTACGGGCTGTCGGCCTACGGGCTGGCCGACCGGCTCCAGATCGAGCGCGAGGAGGCGCAGCAGTTCATCGACGCCTACCTCGAGCGCTTCCCCAAGGTGAAGGAGTTCATCGACAGGACGATCTCGACCGCCACCACCGAGGGGCACGTGAGCACCCTGTTCGGCCGCATCCGCCGTGTGCCCGAGCTGCGCTCGCGCCAGTTCCAGACGCGCAGCCTGGGCGAGCGCCTGGCGGTGAACATGGTCATCCAGGGCACGGCCGCCGACATCATCAAGGTGGCCATGGTGCGCTGCCGCGACGAGCTTCGCGGCGCCGGCCTCGAGACGAAGCTGGTGCTCCAGATCCACGACGAGCTGCTGTTCGAGGGGCCCGAGGCCGAGGTGGAGCAGGCGTCCGAGATCGTGCGGCGCGAGATGGCCGAGGCCTTCGAGATGGATCCACCGCTCGAGGTGGACGTCGGCGCCGGCGAGAACTGGCTCGAGGCGAAGTGAGCAAGGAGCTGGCCGTCCTCATGACGGTCGCGGCGGGCGGGTTCGTGGCGGCGCAGGCGCCGGCCAACAACGTGCTGTCGAAGTCGCTCGGGACGTTCGGGGCGGCCTCGGTGAACTTCATCATCGGGACGATCTGCGTGCTCCTCATCGCCTTCGTGTTCGCGGGCGGATTCTCCGGCGAGGAGGGCGCGCCGACACCCCCCTGGTACTACTGGCTGATCGGCGGCCTGGGCGGCGTCGTGATCGTGGTGACCACCCTGATCGCGGTCCGCGAGCTGGGCGCCGGGGGCGTCACGGCGGCGGTGATCGCGGGCCAGCTGACGCTGTCCGTGATCCTTGACCGCCTCGGGGTGCTCGGCCTGGACGAGCGGGCCGTCACCTGGGAGAAGGTGCTGGGGATCGCGCTGCTGGCGGTCGGCACCGTCCTGATCGTGCGCGAGTAGCCGGCTGCTTCGGGCCTCACCGCTCAGGCGCCCACAGCAGGTGGCGCACCACCGGGGGCTCGTCGCCGCGGTGAAACGACTTCGTCAGGCGCGTCAGCTCGAGGTCGGCCACGGTGAGGCGCTCGTGCTGGCGCAGGTGCTCGGACCAGGAGTCGACGACGAACGTCTCGAGGTACACGCCGGGCTGCTCGAGGTCTCCGTACAGGCCCCACCGGTACGCGCCGTCGCGGCGCCGGATCGCGCCCCAGCTCCTCCATCGCGGGCACGAACCGCTCGGCCTCCTCCGGATCGATCTGGTACTCGACGGTGATCAGCACCGGGCCGTCGTCGGGCAGCGGCTCGATGTCCACGTTGGGGTCGGACCAGGCGCCGGCTGGGGTCATGTCGCTGCCCTCGGCCGCGGCGAGCGGCCAGCGGCGCGCCAGCACGACCCCCGCGGCCAGGCCGGCGGCCGCGATCGTGAGGGCGGCCTCGACCGAGGCCGCTCCGGTCAGCGAGGCCCCAGGTGAGGCTGCCGACCGCCAGCCCGCCCTGCATGACGAGCTGGAACGCGGCCAGCGTCCGCGCCCTGACCCACCCCGGTGCAACGCGCTGCGCCGAGGTGTTGAGCGAGGACAGCACGGTGAGCCAGCAGGCCCCCGTGAGCACGAGCGTGAACGCCACGAGCTCCGCCCAGGGCAGGTAGGCGAGGGCCAGCAGGCCGCCCGCGAGTCCCAGGCTCGCCAGGGCGATCATGTGGTCGAACGCGAAGCGCCGCCGCAACCGCGGGAGCATCGTCGCGGCGAGGATCGCGCCAACGCCTACGCACCCCATCAGGAGGCCGAAGCTGCCGTCCGACAGCCCCAGCCGCCCGAGCGCGACGACCGGCAGCAGCGCCCAGAGCGCGCTGGCTGACACCGAGAACGCCGCCCCGCGCAGCAGCACCGTGCGGACCGGCGGCGAGAAGCGCACGAACCGGATCCCGGCACGCACGGCCGGCGCGAACCGCTCCCCGGATGCCCGCGCCGGGCCGGGCGGGCGCACCCGGAACGCCACGAGCGCGACGATCAGGACGAGGAGCCCGGCCTCGACGGCGAACAGGGCTCCCGCGCTGAAGGCCGCGATGATCAGGCCCGCCAGGGCCGGGCCGATCGCGCGGGCGAGGTTGATCGCCACGCCGTTCAGCGCCACCGCGGAGAGCAGCTCGGAGCGCGGGACGAAGTCCTGGGTGAGCGCCTGGTAGATGACGAACGTGGTCGCCATGCCGGCGCCGAGCGCGAAGGTGAGCCCGAGCGCGAGCGCCGGCGTGATCACGTCGCCGAGCGTGAGCGCGGCGAGCGTCGCCACCGACAGGAGCATCCAGGTCTGCGAGGCGATCGCGAAGCGCCTGCGGTCGACGATGTCCGCCATCGACCCCATCACCAGCGCCAGCAGCACGGCCGGCACGCTGTTGGCGGTCTGGACCAGGGCGATCAGCGTCGGGGAGCCGGACAGCGAGGCGATCACCGTGACCGCGCCGACCGTGTTCATCCAGATCACGAGCTGCGAGCCGGCGAGCGCCGTCCAGGCGGCGCGGAAGCCGGGGCGCCGCAGCGGCGCGAGTGCCGACGCGTCGGCCTGCGCGGTGGATAGGGCGGTATCAGTCAATCCGAAAAGTCCCGCTGCAAACGAGTGCATAATGCTGGTCGATGGCGATCTCGAACGTACGGCCGGGCGGGCCGGTGACCCTCCGAGACGTCGCGCGTGTGGCGGGGGTCCACCCGGCCACGGTATCCCGGGCGCTCAACGAGGAGACCCGCGCGCTGGTGAACGAGGAGACCGCCAAGCGCGTGCTCAAGGCCGCCGAGGAGCTCGGCTACCAGCCCAACCCGATCGCCCGGGGGCTGAAGACCAACCGCTCCTACACGATCGGCGTGCTGATCCCGGACCTCACGAACCCGCTCTTCCCGCCGATCCTGCGAGGCATCGAGGACCGGCTCGAGACGGGCGGGTACACGCCGCTGATCGCCAACACCGACAACGACCCCGAGCGCGAGCTGCTCGACTCGCAGACGATGCGCGCCCGGCAGGTCGACGGGATCATCGCCGCCACCGCGCGCCGCGACCACCGCCTCCACGATGCGCTGCTCGAGGCGGGCATCGAGCTCGTCCTCGTGAACAGGCGGCAGGCGGAGCTGCCGGTGAGCTCGGCCACGGCCGACGACCGGATGGGCATGCGGCTCTCGGTCGAGCACCTGCTCTCACTGGGCCACACCCGCATCGCCCACCTCGCCGGGCCGCTGGACTACTCGACCGGGCTGGATCGCCACGAGAGCTTCCACGACGCGATGCGCGCCGCGGGCCACGAGCCGGATCCCGAGCTGGTGCTGGTGGCCGAGGCCTTCACCGAGTCCGAGGGCGCCCGCCTCTGCGGGCAGCTCATGACGGACGGGCGTGCGTTCACCGCGGTGGCCGCCGCGAACGACCTGCTCGCGCTCGGCTGCTACGACGTGTTCGCGGAGCGGGGGGTGAGCTGCCCGGAGGAGATCTCCGTGGTCGGCTTCAACGACATGCCCTTCGCGGCCCGTTTCCAGCCGCCGCTCACGACCATTCACATCCCGCACTACGAGATCGGCAAGGCGGCCGCGCAGCTGATGCTCGAGCGCCTGCAGAACGGCGACACCGAGGCGCGTGAGGTCCGCCTCGCGCCGAGCCTGGTCGTACGCGACTCGACGGCGCCGCCGCGGGCTGAATGACCGCGGGGCCCCGGCCCCCGCTCGCGCAGCCGCCACGCGCGCTTAACCCAAGCTTGCTTGACGTTCTCGACAGACTCGCAGTAGGATCGCAAACGATTGCATCGCAAACGATTGCAAGGTGCCGGCACGGGATGTCCCGTGCCAGGAGGGAGTAGTTCTGGCTGAGGGGAAGCACGGGGCGGAGGCGTCCGGCGGCGCGCGCGGGACCATCTCAGTCGACGACGCCGTGAAGCAGTTCGAGGGCGGCGTTCTGGCAGTCGACCACGTGAGCTTCGAGGCCACCCCGGGCGAGTTCGTCTCGATCGTGGGGCCGAGCGGCTGCGGCAAGTCCACGCTGCTGCGCCTGATCGCGGGCCTCATCCCGCTGACCGACGGGACCATCTCGGTCAACGGGCTGGAGGTCACGGAGCCGCGCCAGGACGTGGCGCTCATGTTCCAGCGCCCGACCCTGCTGCCGTGGCGCACCGCGCTCCAGAACGCGCTGCTTCCTCCGAAGCTGGGCGGGAAGGTGAACCAGGAGAGCGAGCGCCAGGCGTACGAGCTGCTCGAGCTCGTCGGGCTGAGCGGCTTCGAGCACACCTACCCGCGCCACCTCTCCGGTGGCATGCAGCAGCGCGTGGCGCTGGCCCGCCTGCTCATGGTCGGCGTGGACGTGCTCCTGCTCGACGAGCCGTTCGCGGCCGTCGACCAGCTGACCCGCGAGCGGCTCAACCTCGAGCTCCTGCGCGTGCACGAGCGGATGTCCGCCACCGCGCTGCTCGTGACCCACAACATCACCGAGGCGATCCTGCTGGCGGACCGCGTGGTCGTGATGACGCCGCGGCCGGGCAGGATCGCGGACCTGATCGACGTTCCGTTCCCGCGCCCACGCGAGCAGGAGATGATCGCCGACCCCGAGTTCCAGCAGCTCGTGCTGAGGGCATACGGCGGCCTGCAGATCGGCACCTCGGACGACATCGAGAAGCGGGAGACGGCGGCTGCATGACGCGTAAGGTGCTGCACGCCCTCTCGCCCAAGCGGCTCGCGCGCCGGCTCTGGCCGCCGCTCGTGTTCCTGGCGATCCTGGTCGGCATCTGGGAGCTCGCGCTGGCGGTGGACTACGTGTCCGAGAGCATCCTGCCGCACCCGAAGGACATCGTCGTCTCGTTCTATGAGCTGATCGGGAGCGAGTTCGTCTGGGACGACATCGCGGCGACCGCGTGGGAGGCGGTGGCCGGCTTCTTCCTGGGCGCGGCGCTCGGCCTGGCGCTGGCGATCCCCTCGGGCCTCTCGCCGACCATGCGCCAGATGCTCAATCCGTACGCGGTGGCGCTGCAGGTCACACCGCGCATCGCGATCGCGCCGCTGATCATCGCCTGGGCCGGGTTCGGCTACAGCTCGAAGATCTGGATCGCGGCGATCATCGCGTTCTTCCCCGTCTACGTGAACGCGCTGACCGGCATCCTCACGGTGGACGAGGACGCGCGCGAGATGTTCCGCTCGCTCGGCGCCAGCAGGTGGCAGACGTTCATGCACCTGATGATCCCGAGCTCGCTGCCGGTCATGTTCGCCGGGCTGAAGACAGCCGCGGGCCTGGCGCTCGTGGGCGCGGTCGTCGGCGAGTTCATCTCGGCCGAGCGCGGCCTCGGCGTGCTGGTGCAGCAGTTCTCGAGCCAGCTCGCGATCGCCGACGCGTTCGCGGTGATCCTGATGTTGATGTTCCTCGGGCTGCTGCTGTACGGGGTGATGGAGTGGCTCGAGCGGGCCACGGTCTTCTGGCTCCACGACGGCCGGCTGGTCGCGCGCTCGCGCCGCCGGGCCGCGCGAGCGGAGAAGAAGCGCGCGCGCGACGGGCGCGTGCCCTCGGGACAGCGGCCGACGCTCGCGGGAAAACGTTGAGGCGGCAGCAGGTGTTTGGGCTCAGGCGAAAGAGGAGGGAGACGGAATGATCGGTTTCAAGGCGGGACCCCGCAGCGCAAGCTTTGGCTTGCGGGCGGGACTCGCCGTGATGGCCGCGGCGGTCATGGCGATCGGCGCGGGCTGCGGCGACGACGATGACGACGGCGGCGGTGGAGGCGGCGACGGCGGAGGGACCCAGGAGGTCGTGTACAACCTGCCGACGCCTCCCTCGACGCTGTTCTACCCGGCGCTCGTGGCGGAGGAGCTCGGGTTCTTCGAGGAGGAGGGCGTGAGCCCGGACCTGGCGCCGGCGGCCGAGGAGATCTCCGCCACGGCGTTCCTCGACAACGGCGACGCGGACGTCTCGTTCGCCGACGTGGACGAGATCATCCTGGCCCGCTCGAAGGGCGGCGAGCACCAGGCGATCTTCAGCCCGCAGCACACCAACACCGCCGGGATCGTGGTGCCCGAGGACAGCGACATCCAGGACATCTCGGGCGTCGAGGGCCAGACCGTCGGGCTCGAGTCGGAGGAGAGCACGCGCTTCCTCGCGGCCATGCTGGACGAGGCCGGCATCAACCCGGACGACGTGGACACCGCCGTGGTCGGCACGAGCGGCCCGCTCATCGCGAAGACGCTCGAGGACGGCGAGATCCAGGCCTACGTCGGCAACGCGTCGGACTTCACCGCGCTGAGCGCGAACGACGTGGCCCTGCGCAACATCACACCCGAGAACGTGGGTCAGATCGACGGAAACCCGCTGGCGGTCCTGCCCGGCACGCTGGAGGAGAAGCGCGACGCCATCGTGGGCTTCCTCCGGGCCTGGGCCAAGGGCCAGTACGTGGGCCAGGTCAACCGCGAGGTCGTGGAGCAGATCTCGCGCGAGACGGTCCCGGCCGAATGGCGCAACGAGGCAAGCGGCGAGGCCGCGCTCGACCTGGCCATCTCGCTCATGGAGCCGGACGATCCCGAGCGGATCGGCGACCTGCGGCCCGACGTCTGGGACACGGGTCAGGACGTGCTCGTGCGGGCCGGCGTCCTCGAGGAGGGCGACACGATCAACGTGGAGGAGGCCCTGAACGACGAGTTGATCGAGGAGATCAACGACTGGGACCGCGCCGAGGTGGAGGCTGCCGCGGAGGAGTACGCGGGCGGGTAGAGGGCCCCGCGCGTATAGCTCCGGTGAAGAGAGGCCCCGCCCCGGCGGGGCTTCTCTGTTCTTGACAGAAACGATAGGCTGCACACGATTGCAGCAAACGTTTGCAAGACCCCGCCCCATGAGAGAGGGAGGAAGCGGATGCGCAAGGTCGGTCAGCTCCTTGTTGTGATGCTCGCGCTGGCGCTGCTCGTCGCCGCCGGCTGCGGCGACGACGACGACGACGGGGGTGGTGGCGGCGGCGGTGGCGGTGAGGCCAGCGGCGACCCGATCAAGGTCGGCGCCTCGCTTCCGCTCACCGGCGAGTTCTCCGAGCCCGGCAAGGCCGCGCGCCAGGGCTACGAGGTCTGGGAGGCGATGGTCAACGAGGCCGGCGGCCTGATCGAGGGGCGTCCCGTCGAGATGGTCATCAAGGACGACCAGAGCAACCAGAACACGATCGTCGCCGACTACAACGCGCTCATCAGCCAGGACCAGGTCGACCTGCTCCTCGGCACCTTCTCGTCGCTCCTCAACCTCCCGGCCTCGGCGGTGGCCGAGCGCAACCGGATGCTCTACGTCGAGCCGGCCGGCGGCGCGCCGGAGCTGTTCGACCGCGGCTTCAGGTACCTGTTCTTCGCGCAGCAGGCCACGGCCGACAAGCAGGGCGAGGTGTGGGCGAACTACATCACCGAGCTGCCCGAGAGCGAGCGCCCGAAGACGGCCGCCTACCCGACGCTCGACGACCCGTTCGCGCAGCCGACCTCGGAGGGGATCGAGGCGATCCTCGAGCCCGCCGGGATCGAGACCGTCTATCGCGAGACGTACACGATCGACAACCCGAACCTCGACGGCATCGCGAGCGCGATGAAGTCGAGGAACCCGGACGTGGTCGTGCACGGCGCGACGTTCGAGGACGGCGTGGGCATGGTGCGCGCGCTCCGCAAGGCGAACTTCACGCCGAAGATGCTCTACCAGACCACCGCCCCGTCGCTGGGCGACCAGTACGCCGAAGCGATCGGCGAGCAGACGACCGAGGGCATCTTCTACGGCGTCAGCCACTCGAAGGAGGCGGAGACGCCGGGCAACCCCGAGTTCGTCGCGAAGTACCGCGAGATGTTCGGCGGTGAGGAGGTGCCGGAGGACGCGGCCGACGCCTACGCCGCGGCGCAGGTGCTCCAGGCCGCGGTGGAGGCGGTCGGGACGATCGAGCGCGAGCGTCAGCTCGAGCTGGCCGACTGGCTGCGCGAGAACGAGGTCGACACGATCCTCGGCCCGCTGACCTGGGACGACGACGGCCGCCCGGAGGGCGAGTTCCTCGCGGGCCAGTGGCAGGCCGGCGTGCCGGAGATCATCCTGCCCGACGGGGCTGCGACGACCGAGGAGATCCTGCCCGGCTGGAACCCGACGGGCGGCGGATAGCAGGCCGCCGCCCGGCTGGAGGCGACCAGTGACCGAGTTTCTCCAGGCGCTCATACTCGGCCTGCTGATCGGCGGCGTCTACGCGCTGCTGGCGTCGGGCCTCACGCTGATCTTCGGCGTGATGAACGTGATCAACATCGCCCACGGGGCGTTCCTGATCCTGGCCGCGTTCATCACCTGGTCGCTGTGGCGCGAGACCGGGCTCGACCCGCTCGCCTCGATCGTCGTGCTGACGCCGGTCATGTTCGTGCTGGGGTGGGTGATCTACAACGGCACGATCCGCCCGATCCGCCGCGCTCCACCTGCGGCCTCGGTGCTGCTCACGTTCGGCCTCGCGCTGTTCATCGAGGGGATCATGGGCGTGATCTGGGGCAACACGTCCCACTCGGTCCGCCCGTCCTACTTCACGGAGAGCTTCCAGATCGGGGAGCTCTTCCTGCCGAAGGCGCAGGTGTACGGCGGGCTGGTCGCGATCGTGGTGCTGGCGTCGCTGTACCTGATCCTCACGCGCAGCTGGCTGGGCCGCGCGATACGGGCCAGCGCCGTGAACCCGATCGGCGCCGAGCTCGTGGGCGTGAAGGTGGCTTCGGTGGCGGCGCTCACCTTCGCGATCGGGGTGGCGAGCGCCGGCGCCGGCGGCGCGATCGCCAGCGTGCTGTATCCGTTCCTGCCGGGCTCCCACTACCAGTGGATCGCGCGGCTGCTCGGCATCATCGTCCTGGGCGGCATGGGGAGCCTGCCCGGCGCGGTGATCGGCGCGCTGTGCCTGGGCGTGGCGGAGCTGATGACGGTCACGTACATCGGCCCCGAGTGGGCCACGGGCGTGCCCTACGTGTTCGTGTTCATCGTGCTGCTGGTGCGGCCGCAGGGCCTACTCGGCATGCGGCTGCGCCAGGACGTGGCCACGGCATGACGGCGGCGCTGCGCCGTCCCTCGACGGCGGTGATCGCAGTGGCGATCCTGCTCGTCGGGACCTTCCCGCTCGTCTCCGACGACCTCTACTACCAGAACATGATCATCCTCTCGATGGTCTTCGCGGTGGGAGCGGTGGGGCTGAACGTCATCACCGGCTACGCGGGCTATGTCTCGCTCGGCCAGGGGGCGTTCATCGGCCTCGGCGCGTACACGGTGGGGATCTGCGTGACCGACATCGGCGGGTCGCCGTGGGTCTGGGTGCCGGTCGCGGGCCTGGTCGCGGGCGGGATGGCGGCGCTGCTCGGGGTGGTCGCCATGCGTGCCCGCGGCCACGCCTTCGTGATCCTCACGATCGCGTTCCTGTTCCTGCTTCAGCTGCTCGCGACCAACTGGGACTCGCTGACGAACGGCACCGGCGGCATCACGCTGCCCATCCCCACCTGGAGCGTCGAGTACCAGAACTGGCCCTTCTACTACTCGCTGATGGGCCTCCTCGCCGTGTCGCTCCTGACCTGCTGGTGGATCAGGCGCACGAAGTTCGGGACCGGCCTGATCGCGATCCGCGAGGACGAGGACAAGGCCGCGACGGTCGGGGTCAGCACGCCGACCTACAAGATCCTCGCGTTCGCCGCCAGCGCCGTGTTCGTCGGGATGGCGGGCGGGATCTACGGCTACTACATCAGCTTCATCGACCCGCTCGGGATGTTCAACATCCTGCTGAGCGTCCAGATCATCCTGTCGCTCCTGATCGGCGGGCGGGCCACGATCTGGGGACCGGTGCTCGGCGCGTTCATCATCGAGTGGCTGAACGAGACCAGCAACAACGAGTTCGGCGGCGGCAACGCCCGGCTCCTGATCTTCGGCGGCCTGCTCGCGCTCGTGGTCCTGTTCATGCCGCAGGGCATCATCCCCACGGTGAACGGCTGGATCGAGCGCTGGCGAACCCGCGGCGAGGCCGGGCTCGCGGGCGACCGGCTGACCGGGATCGAACTGCGCGAGCGGGAGGCGCCGGAGCCGGTCGCGCCGGCGCCGGACGCTCGGGCGCTGCTCGAGGTGAAGGGGCTCGAGCGGCACTTCGGCGGAGTGCGGGCCGTGGACGGCGCCTCGTTCTCCGTGCCGGAGGGGTCCATCACGGCCCTGATCGGCCCGAACGGCTCAGGCAAGACGACCGTCTTCAACCTGATCGGCGGCACGATGGCGCCGCAGGCGGGCGAGGTCTGGTTCGACGGGCAGCGCATCGACGGGAAGCGGCCCTGGAAGCGCGCGCACCTCGGCATCGGGCGGACGTTCCAGATCACCCGCCTGTTCCGCGAGATGACGGTGCTCGAGAACGTGGTGGCGCCGCTGCGGGAGTTCCGCGTCGGGCAGCTCGGGGCAGACGCGGTGTCGGGCGCCGAGGCCGTGCGCGCCGAGGAGCTGCTCGAGTTCGTCGGCATGGGGAAGTACCGCGACGTCCGGGCCTCGGCCCTCTCCTTCGGCCAGCAGAAGCTCGTCGAGCTCGCGCAGATCCTGATGCTCGACCCGAAGCTGATCATGCTCGACGAGCCGGCGGGCGGCATCAACCCGACCCTGATCGAGCGGATCGGGGAGATGATCCGCGAGCTGAACGCGCGCGGCAAGACGTTCCTGATCGTCGAGCACAACATGCCGTTCGTGCTGGGGCTGTGCAACCCGGTCCTGGTGCTGGCCCGCGGGCAGACGATCGCGAGCGGAGCGCCGGACGAGGTCCAGCGCGACCCCAGGGTCCTCGACGCCTATCTCGGCGAGGACTTCCGCCTCGAGGAGCCGGTGGGGGCGTGAGGTGCTGACGCTGACCGACGTGTACGCGGGCTACGGCGGCGGCGACGTGATCCAGGGCGTCGGTCTCGAGGTGCCGGAGGGCTCGGTGTGCTGCATCGTGGGCCCGAACGGCGCCGGCAAGTCCACCGTTCTGCGCGCGGTGAGCGGCCTGCTCGAGCCGAGCAAGGGCGACGTTCTGCTCGAGGGCGAGTCGCTCTGCGGGATGCACCCCTCCCGCATCCTCGCGATGGGCGTATCGCAGGTGCCGCAGTCGAACGCGCTGTTCCCGGCCCTGACCGTCAAGGAGAACGTGCTGATGGGGGCCTACATCCAGCGCCGCGACAAGAAGCTGCTCCAGCGCCGCTACGACGCGGTCGCGGAGCTGTTCCCGGTCATCCGCGAGCGCGCGGACGACCGCGCCGGCAACCTGTCGGGCGGGCAGCGGCGGATGGTGGAGTTCGGCCGCTCGCTGATGCTCGAGCCGAAGCTCGTGCTGCTGGACGAGCCGTCGCTGGGGCTCGACCCGAAGGCGCTGAAGCACGTGTGGGAGTCGATCAAGGTGATGGTCGACGCCGGCAAGACGATCCTGCTCGTTGAGCAGAACGTCCGCTTCGGCCTGCGGCTGGCGGAGCAGGGCGTGGTGATGGAGAGCGGACGCGTGGTGCTGACCGGCAAGGCGGACGCCGTGCTCGCCAACCCTGAGATGGCCGCGCTCTACTTCGGTGGAAGCGTCGGAGCGACGAAGGACCAGACGAAGCCCGTGGCGCGGGCGTGAACGGCGTCCTATGGGCGACTGCAGCCGGCATCGGATTCGGGCTCTTCCAGAGCGTCAACCGGCGGGCGCTGCGGGACATCGAGGACCCCTATGTCTCGACGTTCGTCCAGCTGGCCGTGGCCACCGCCATCCTCGTGGTGGCGAGCCTGCTGTCCGAGGACCTGAGCCAGCTCGGCGACGCGAGCGGCGGGGCGATCGCGCTCTTCGCCTTCGTGGGGGTCATCCACTTCGTGCTCGGCTGGCTGTTCCTCAACGTCAGCCAGATGCGCATCGGCGCGTCGCGCACGGCGCCGCTGATCACGCTCACGCCGCTGTTCGGGGTGGCCCTCGCGGCGGTGACGCTGGGCGAGCTGCCGAGCCTCGCCGCGCTCGGGGCGATCGTGCCGGTCGTGATCGGCGCCTGGATCCTTGCCAGCGGGGGTGCCAGCGGGTTCGCGATCGAGCGCGACTCGATCTTCGCCTTCGGCACCTCCTTCATGTGGGCGCTGAGCGCGGTGCTCACCGTCGAGGCGCTCGAGGGGCTCGACTCGCCGCTGCTCGGGGTGACGATCGGGCTGCTCGCGGCCACCGCGACGCTCGGCGGGGTGCTGGCGGCGCGCGGCTCGCTGGGCGCGATCCGCTCGATCGCGCGGAACGCGCTCGGGCTCAAGCTCCTCGCGGCGGTGCTGGTCGCCTTCGCGACCTGGTTCCGGCTGCTCGCGCTCGACGAGACGGCCGTGGCGGTGGTTCTCGCGGCGAACCAGGTGACGGTGCCGATCACGCTCGTGCTCGCGCCGATCATGGTGGGCCGCCACCTCGAGCAGACCGGCGGCCGCGTCTGGCTGGGCGGGGCGCTCGTGGTGGCCGGAGTGCTCGCGCTGATAGCGATCGAGGCGTGAGGCGATGACCTTCGACGTCCACGCCCACGTGATCGTCCCCGAGATCACCGGCGACGAGCCTTGGCAACCGCGGGTCTGGTGGGACGACGCGGGCAGCCAGGTGGTGGAGATCGGCGGCAGGCAGATCCGCGCCGCGATCGCCGAGTTCGTCGACATCGACGGCATCCTCGCGGCGCAGGACGAGGCCGGCGTCGACCGGGTGCTGCTCTGCCCCTGGGTCCCGCTGCTCTACTACGACGCCGAGCCGGAGGAGGGGCTCCGCCGGGCGCGCATCCAGAACGAGGCCCTGGCCGGACTCGTGCGCGATCACCCCGGGCGCGTCGCAGCGCTGGGGGCGGCGCCGCTGCAGGACCCGGAGCTCGCGGCCGCCGAGCTTCGCTCGCTGATGGAGGGCGGCGTGCTGCGCGGAGTCGAGGTGGCCGCGAGCGTGCGCGGCGTGTTCCTGGGCGACGACCGCTTCGAGCCGTTCTGGCAGGCGGCCGAGGACACGGGCGCGCTGGTTTTCGTCCACCCGACCACGCGCGGCTTCGACTCGCCGGCGTTCCAGGACTACTACCTCTGGAACACCGTCGCGAACCCGCTCGAGACGGCGACCACGGCGGCGCACATGGTGGTGGCGGGCGTGATGGAGCGCCACCCGGACCTGCGCGTCCTGCTCGCGCACGGCGGTGGCGCCCTGCTGGCGGTGCGCGGGCGGATGCGGCACGCACACGGCTTCCAGCCGCAGGCGAGGTCGCGCCTTGGCGAGTCGCCGGAGGACTCGATCAGGCGCTTCCACTTCGACACGCTCACGCACGACGACGCGCTCCTGCGCGCGCTGATCGACTACGCCGGGCCCGACCGCGTGCTGCTCGGCTCCGACTATCCGTTCGACATGGGCGACGCACGCCACGTGGACACCGTGCGGGCGCTGGGCCTGGCTCCGGAGGTGGAGGCGGCGATCCTCGCCGGCAACGCAGAAAGGATCCTCTCGTCATGACTCACTCGGCCGACATCGTCGTAGCAGGCGCCGGCCACAACAGCCTGATCACGGCGGCGTACCTGGCGAAGGCGGGGCACGAGTGCCTGGTGCTCGACGCGCGCTCGATTCCGGGCGGCGGTGCCGCAACCGAGGAGCTGCTCGGCCCCGGATACAAGATCGACTCCTGCTCGACCGGCCACACGATCATCCGCGTGAACCCGCTGCTCCTGAACGACGAGCTCGGGCTCCACGCCGACTACGGCCTCGAGTACCTGGAGCCGGACCCGGTCGGGCACGTGGCGTTCCCGGACGGCGAGCAGCTGACGATGTGGCTCGACCTCGACCGCACCTGCGAAGAGATCGCGCGCTTCTCGAAGCGGGACGCCGAGGCGTACCGGCGCATGATCGCCGAGTACGACGAGGTCAAGGGGATCTTCGGCCGCGCGCGCGTCACGCCGCCGGGCTTCGGGCCGTCGCTCGAGGAGATGCTGCTCGAGCACCCGCGCGGGCGGATCTGGCTGCGGCGCAACGCGATCAGCGCCTGGGACGTGATCAGGCGCGAGTTCGAGGACCGCCACGTGCAGGCGTTCCTGATCTGGCAGGCGTTCCAGACGCTCGTGCCCGTGGACGCGGCCGGCTCGGGGGTGAACGCCTACTCGATCATCTTCGGCCGTCAGGGGCGCAGCTGGTCGGTCCCGCGGGGCGGCTCGGGCGCGCTGACGGAGGCGCTCACCCGCTTCCTCGAGGACCACGGCTCGACCGTGCTCACGGACCGCCAGGTGACGCGGCTCGTGCTGGAGGACGGGCGCTGCGCGGGCGTCGAGACGGACGACGGCGAGCGCTGGATGGCGCGGCGCGCCGTGCTCTCGACCATCCACGTCAAGCACCTCGTGGAGATGGCGCCGCGCGACGCGTGGGGCGAGGAGTTCGCCTACGGCGTGGACACCTACGACGTCGGCATGTCCGGCATGGCCTGCTACCTGGCGACCGACGCGGCGACGGAGTTCCAGACGCCGGACGGCCCGCGGGCCGCGGTCTCGGCCGGCACCGTGGGCTGGCCCGAGGAGGTGCTCGAGCTGGGGCGGGCGGTGCGCGACGGGCGCCCCTATGACAACGGCGTCCCATGGCTGCTCGTGGCCACGCCCACGCTGGTGGACCCGGACCGCGCTCCGCCGGGCCACCACACCGTGAAGCTGCTCAGCCCGCAGACCTGGGACCTGCCGGACGGCGTGGCGAGCTGGGACGAGCACAAGGAGACGATCTTCCGGCGCCAGCTCGAGCACGTGCGCCGCTTCGTGCCGGCGCTCTCCGACGAGCACATCCTGACGTCGTACGTGAAGAGCCCGGCCGACATCGAGGCCTCGAACCAGCACATGATCCGCGGCGCCTTCCACGGCGGGGATCGCTCGTACTCGTTCAGCGGGAAGAACCGCCCGGTGCCGGGCTGGGCCGGCCACCGCATGCCGATCCCCGGCCTGTACCAGACCGGCGGCACGACGAGCGTGGGCGGCTCCGTCACGGGCGTGCCGGGCCGCAGCGCGGCGATCGTGATGCTGACCGACCTCGGCAACGACCCTGAGGAGGTGATGACCGGTGCCGGACGCGCGCGTGCAGGCAGCCGTTGACCACTGGGCGCCGCGCTTCGTGCAGGCGGGCGTGGACTACAACGACTTCGTCGCGACCACCGCGAGGGTGGAGACCTGGGACGAGTGGCTCGGCGCCTGGTGCGCGAACGGCGACATGCACGCCGGTCTCGCGGGCGAGGCGACGAGCCGTCTGAGCGCCGGCGAGGCGTGGTCGAGAGCGACCGTCGCCTATCACTTCGCGAAGTTCGTCTGGGTGGTGGATCCGGAGCGCAGCCGCGCCGCGGCCGACATGGCCGTCGCCGCCATGGCCAAGACGCACGAGCATCTGGACCCGGACGCGGAACGCATCGAGGTGCCTCTCGACGGCGGTCGCGTCGTGGGCAACCTGCGCCGCCCCCGCGACGAGGACCGGCCGCCGCTCGTCCTGCTCGTGCCGGGCCTCGACTCCACCAAGGAGGAGTTCTTCCGGCTCGAGAACGTCTTCCTCGACCGCGGAATGGCCACGCTGTCGATGGACGGCCCCGGCCAGGGCGAGTCCGGCTACGACCTGCCGATCCGGCCGGACTACGACGTGGCGGTGACCGCGGTGCTCGACGCGATCGCCGGCCGGACCGACGTGGACCTGGAGCGGGTGGGCCTGCTCGGCGTGAGCCTGGGCGGCTACTACGCTCCGCGCGTGCTGGCGTTCGAGCCGCGCGTGAAGGCCGGGGTGGGGCTGAGCGGCCCGTACCGGTTCAGCGACATCTGGGACACGGTGCCGCCGCAGACGCGCGAGACGTTCGTGGCGAAGTCGTTCGCGTCCGGCGACGAGGAGGGGCGCGCCAAGGCGGCCGAGCTCGACCTGAGCGGCGTGGCCGAGCGCATCGAGCAGCCCTACCTGGCGATCACCGGGAAGCTCGACCGGCTGATCCCGTGGGAGCAGACCGAGCGGGCCGCAAGCGAGGCGCCGAACGGGGTCTTCCTGCTGCACGAGGACGGCAACCACGGCTGCGCGAACGTGCCGTACAAGACGCGACCGGTGGCGGCGGACTGGCTTCGCGAGCAGCTCGGATGAGCGGAATCGCGATCGCCGGCACGGGCATGTGGGGACCGCGCCTGGCGGCCGCCGCGCAGCGCGCCGGGCTCGAGCTGGTCACGTGCTTCTGCCGGGACGAGGGGAAGCGCCGCGAGTTCGCCGAGCGCTTCGGATGCGAGGCGGCGCCGAGCCTGGAGGAGGCGATCGGCGACTCGCGCGTCGAGGGCGTGGTGCTCGCGACGCCCAACGACGTGCACGAGGAGCAGACCGCGGCCTGCGCCGAGCGCGGCCGCCACGTGTTCGTCGAGAAGCCGATCGCGGAGAGCGTTCAGGCCGGCGAGCGGATGAAGCAGGTGTGCGCGGACGCCGGCGTGACGCTGATGGTGGGACACGCGTTCCGCCGCCTGGGCGCGGCCCGGCGAGTGAAGCAGCTGATCGACGACGGGGCGCTCGGGCGCGTGGTCCTCGCGGAGGCGAACATGTCGCTCACCGGCTCGTTCAAGCCGGGGGCCTGGAGGGGGGAGCGGGAGCGGAACCCCGGCGGCCCGATCATGCAGCTCGGGATCCACCACGTGGACACGCTCGCCTACTGGCTCGGGCCGGTGCGGCGGGCCTCGGGACGCTTCGCGCACGTGGAGGCCTCCGCCGACATCGACGACGTCGGGGTGGTGACGCTGGAGTTCGAGTCGGGGGCGCTGGGGTCGCTGACGGGCAGCTACGTGTCGCCGAAGACGCTCTCGCTGCGGCTCCTGGGGACGGAGGCGGTGCTCGACTACCGGACCGACTTCTCGGTCTGGCCCGACGCCCCGGCGCTCGACGGCGTGACCACGCTCACCCTCGCGGGCGAGCGCGTGTCGTTCGAGGCGCGCGACATGCTGGCTGAGGAGCTCGCGGAGTTCGGGCGCTGCATCCGCGGCGAGGCGGAGCCGGAGACCGGCGCGGACGAGGGCATCGCCGCGCTGGCCGTGGTGCGCCAGGCGCTCGACGCGCACGCGGGGGCCGTGGCCTGATGCGGGCGGCGGTTGTCGAGGCCGTCGGCTCGCCGCCGGCTGTCGGCGACGTGGACGAGCCCGTGCTGGACGCGGGATCCGCGCTGGTGGCGGTGGACGCGGTGCCGCTCAACCCCGTGGAGATCCGTGTGGCCGCGGGACGTCACGCGCGGGAGGCCCAGCCGCCCTACGTGCCGGGGGTCGAGGGCGTGGGGAGAGTGGTGGAGTCGTCCCGGATCCCGCCCGGAAGGCGGGTGCGGTTCGAGTCCGCGGCGCTGCCGGGCTTCGGCGGGAACGGCACGCTGGCCGAGCGCGCGGCCGTGCCGGAGGTGTCGCTGGCGGTGCTTCCGGACGAGGCGCCCGACGACCTCGCCGCCGCCCTCGGCGTCGTCGGCATCACAGCGCTGCTCGCGATCGAGCGCGCCGCGCCGGCGGGCGGCGAGCGGGTGCTCGTGCTCGGGGCGACGGGCGCCGTCGGGCAGGTGGCAGTCCAGCTCGCGAAGCTGCTGGGAGCCGGTCGGGTGGTGGGAGCGGGGCGCAATGCGGAGCGGCTCGAGCGGGTTCGCGAGCTGGGCGCCGACGCGGTGGTGGAGCTGGGCTGACCCGGGCGAGGAGCTCCGCCGACGGATCTGACCGAGGCCTTCGAGGACGCCGCCGGCGGGCCGCTCGACATCGTCATCGACGCGCTCTGGGGCGAGCCCGCCATGGCGGCGCTGCGGGCGATCGCCACCGAGGGGCGCCTCGTCAACGTGGGCCAGTCCGCCGGTGCGGACGTCCGCATCCCAATCGAGCAGGTACGGAACCGCCAGGCCGCGATTCACGCGATCTCCTCCGGATGGACCCCGCTCGAGCGGAAGGCGAGCCTGTACGACCGGCTCCTCGACTACGCGCTCTCGGGACACCTCACGGTGGACCGCGAGGTCGTGCCGCTCGAGGACGTGGGCGCCGCCTGGCAGCGGCAGGACGCCTCGCCGGGCCTCAAGCTCGTCGTCTCCCTGGCCGGATGAAGCTCGTCGGCCGTCCCGTTCGCCGCCGCGAGGACGAGCGCATCCTGCGCGGCAGGACCCGCTACCTCGACGACATCGACCCGCCCGGGGCGGCCCACGTCGCGTTCGTCCGGAGCCCGTTCGCGCACGCACGGATCGGCGGCGTCGAGGTCCCCGCCCCGTCGGCCGGCGTGCTCGCGGTGATCACTGCGGCCGACATCGACGGCCGCGTATCGGACCTTCCGGTGCAGGGCTTCGAGGGCGGCGAGGTCTCGGCCGAGGGCCACCCGGTGCTCGCCCGCGACGAGGTCCGCTACGCCGGCCAGCCCGTGGCCGCGGTGCTGGCGGAGTCGCGCGCGCTCGCCGAGGACGTTGCCGAGCTGGTCGAGATCGACTACGAGCCGCTCGACCCGGTGCTGGAGGCGCGCGCCTCCGAGGTCACGATGAGCCGCTGGCACAGGGTGAGCGGCGACGTGGACGGCGCCTTCGCCGCCGCCGCCCACGTCGTGCGCGCGAGCCACCAGCTTCCCCGGCTCGCTCCGGTTCCGATGGAGCCGCGCGGCGCGATCGCCTCCTACGACGAGGCCGGCGACATGCTCACGGTCTGGGTCTCGGCGCAGGACAGCCACCGCCAGCTCGCCGGCCTGGCCAAGGTGCTGGACCGCCCGGAGGAGTCGATCCACGTGATCGTCCCGGACGTGGGCGGCGCCTTCGGGAGCAAGGGGGCGCCGGCGCCGGAGACGATGCTCGTCGCCGCCGCGGCGATGGCCACCGGCCGCACGGTCAAGTGGACCGAGGACCGGGAGGAGAACTTCGTCGCCTCCTATCAGGGGCGCGGCATGGAGGCGGACGTGGAGCTGGCGCTGGACGAGGACGCGACGATCCTCGCGATACGCGCCCGCATCTGGGCGGACCTGGGCGGCTACCTGATGCCGACCACCGCCATCCCCACGCATACCACCGCGATGCTGATGTGCGGCGTCTACGACGTGCAGGCGGCCGACGTCGAGGTGGTCGGCAGGCGCACGAACAAGGTGCCGACCGGCCCGTACCGCGGAGCCGGGCGGCCCGAGGCCGCGTACTTCGTGGAGTGCACGGTCGACGTCGCGGCCCGCGAGCTCGGTATCGACCCGCTCGAGCTCCGCCGCCGCAACCTCATCCGGGAGTTCCCCTATCGCACGGCGCTCGGCTGGACGTACGACTCGGGCGACTACGCGCGCTGCCTGGACCGGGCCGTCGAGCTCGTGAAGCCGGAGCGCCACTCTGACGAGGAGCGCGTGGTGGGCACGGGCTTCGGCATGTACGTCGAGCGCGCGGGCGGGCAGTTCGAGACCGCGGAGGCGGAGCTGCTGCCCAACGGGAAGCTCCTGGTGCGGAGCGGCTCGTCGCCGCACGGCCAGGGGCACGACACGACCTTCGCGCAGGTGGCGGCCGAGCGCTTCCGAGTCGGGCTCGAGGACGTGGAGCTTCGCTTCGGAGACTCGAAGGAGGTGCCGCGCGGCGTGGGCACCTTCGCCAGCCGCTCCGTGGCGATGGGCGGGTCGGCGGTGCTGCAGGCCGTCGATGCCCTGAAGGAGCAGTGCGACGCGGTGGCGGCACGGTTGGGAGGCAACCCCTCGCTGCGCGACATCGCCAAGGCCGAGCCGCGACTCAAGGCAAGCGCCCGCTTCGAGTCCGACCTCGTCTTCTCGTCCGGCGCCTACGGAGCCGTGGTCGAGATCGAGCGCGCCACGGGGCGGCTGCGCGTCCTGCGGATCGCGGCGATCGACGACGCGGGCACGATCGTCAACCCGCTCCTCGCCGAGGGGCAGGTGATCGGCGGCGTGGCCCAGGGGCTCGGCGAGTGCCTGGTGGAGGAGGCGGCGTACGACGAGCAGGGCAATCCCACCTTCGCCTCCTTCGTCGGGTACAGCCTGCTGACGGCGGCCGAGATGCCGCCGGTGCTCGCGGCGTTCGTGGAGTCGCCGTCGCCGCTCAACCCGCTCGGCGCGAAGGGGATCGGGGAGGGCGGGTCGATCGGGACGCCGGCGTCGGTGGCGAACGCGGTCGCCGACGCGCTCGGCGGCGTGCGGGTCGATCCGCCGTTCACCGAGGACAAGCTGTGGCGTGCGCTGAGGAAGTCGATCGCTCCGGGGCGGGCCAGCCCGCCCCCTCGCGCACGGCGGGAAACAGCATGAAGCCGCCCCCGTTCGAGTACGAGGCCCCGTCCTCGGTCGAGGAGGCCCTGCCGCTGCTGGGCCTCGACAGCACGGTGCTCGCCGGCGGCCAGAGCCTCGTGCCGCTGCTCAACCTGCGCCTCGCCCAGCCCGAGCTCGTCGTGGACATCAACGGGATCGCCGAGCTCGACTACATCCGCGCCGAGGACGGCACGCTGAGGATCGGGGCGATGACCCGTCAGGTCACGCTCGAGCGCTCCGAGCTCGTTCGGGAGCGGTGGCCGCTCCTGAGCAAGGCGATCCGGCTGGTCGGCCACGCGCAGATCCGCAGCCGCGGCACGGTCGGCGGCTCGGTCGCGCACGCCGACCCGGCCGCCGAGCTGCCGGTGGCGCTCACCGCCCTCGGCGCGCGCTTCCACCTTCGCTCGCCCGGCGGCACCCGCGCGGTGGACGCCGCCGAGTTCTTCCTCGGTCCGCTCTACACGGTCCGCGAGCCGGACGAGCTGCTCGTGGAGGTCGAGGTGCCGAAGCCGGCGGCCGGTGCGGGCAGCGGCTTCGCGGAGCACGCTCGCACGCACGGGGACTTCGCGACGGCGGGGGCCGCGGCGATCGTGGCGCCGGGAGTACACGCCGCCGTGGTGCTGCTCGGCGCCGGCCCCATGCCGGTGCGCGCCGAGGCGGCCGAGCGGGCGCTGACCGGCGGCGCCGAGCCCCGCGAGGCGGCCGCGCTGGCGGCGCAGGACGTGGAGGACGAGCACCGCCGGGCGCTCTGCACGGAGCTGGCGCGCCGTGCGATCGAGGAGGCCATGGCGTGAGGATCAGCGTCGAGATCAACGGACGCGAGTACGAGGGCGAAGTGGAGCCGCGAACGCTGCTGTCGGACTTCATCCGCCACACGGCCGGCCTGACCGGGACAAAGGTCGGCTGCGAGCAGGGCGTGTGCGGGGCGTGCACGGTGCAGCTCGACGGCGAGGCGGTGCGGTCGTGCCTGATGCTGGCCGTGCAGGCTCGCGGCCGTGCGCTCAGGACGGTCGAAGGGCTGGCGGGGGAGGGGGGCATGCACCCGCTGCAGCGCGCGTTCCACGAGGCGCACGCGCTGCAGTGCGGCTTCTGCACCCCCGGCTTCCTGATGTCGATGGAGGCGTTCCTGCGCGAGCACCCGGACGCGAGCGACGAGGAGCTGCGCGAGGCGCTCGCGGGCAACCTGTGCCGCTGCACCGGCTACCTGGGGATCGTGGAGGCGGTGGAGCAGGCCGCGCGGGAGATGCGCGGCGAATAGGCGCGGACGCTCAGATCATGATCCGGCCGCCGGCCACGTCCAGCGTCACGCCGGTCATCCACCGGGCGGAGTCGGACGCGAGGAACAGCGCGGCGAGCGCCGGGTCCTCGGGCACGCCGATCGTGCCCAGCGGCGACATCGCGGCGATCTGAGCCAGCCGCTCCTCGTCCATCGCCCCGAGCACACGCTCGCTCAGGATCGTCGCCGGGGCGAGCACGTTCACGCGCACGCCGTGCTCGCCGAGCTCGAGCGCCGCGTGGCGGCTGAGCATCGCGATGCCGGCCTTGGCGGCGGCATACGAGGCGGTCAGCTTGATGTCCAGGAAGCGGGCCGCGTTGGACGCCATGGTCACGATCGAGCCCGAGCCGCGCTCGGCCATGCCGGCGCCGAACTCGCGGAGCGTGAGGAACGTGGTCGTGAGGTTGGATTCGACGACGCCGTTCCACTCCTCGAGCTGGGTCCGCAGCAGCGGCGTGCGCGCGCCGAAGCCCCCGGCGAAGGCGAACAGGACCTCGGCGGGACCGAGCTTCTCCTCGACGTCGGCGCGCAGGCGGGCGACCGCCTCGGGCGTGGTGAGATCCGCCTCGAAGCCGGCGACGTCGGCGGCACCGGCGTCGCGGGTATCGGCGCTGACGCGGTCGATGCCCTCGCGGTCGCGCCCGCACACGGCCACGCGGGCGCGGTTGTGCCCCAGGAGGACGCAGGTGGCCGCGCCGATGCCCTTGGACCCACCGGTCACGACGGCGACCTTGCCGGCGAGGTCGGGGTAGGTCGGGATGTTCAAGCCGCGACCGCCGACTTCACGGCAGGCGCCACCGTGTCGGCGACCAGCTCGATCGTCCGCCGGTCGATCGGCGGGAGGGCGCCCAGCAGGAAGTCGCCCACGCCCAGGTCGGCGTACGCGCCCAGCCGCTCCACGCACTGTTCGGGCGTTCCCACGATCAGCATCTTCTGCAGCCGCTCGGGCGGTGGGTCGCCGTACAGCTCGCGGGCGCGCTCGTGCGCCTCCCGCTCGTCCTCGTCGAGCACGGCCCGGAAGGTCAGCGACTTCCGCACGTCGGCCGGGTCGCGGCCCACGTCGGAGCAGTGCCGCGTGAGCACGTCGAGCAGGTGCCGGTACTCGTCGACGTCGCCGTAGAACGTGTTCCAGATGTCGCCGTGCTCGGCGACGATCCGCAGCGTCCGGCGCTCGCCCGATCCGCCGATCACCAGCGGCAGGTGCTCCTGCACCGGCTTCGGCTCCATCCGCGCGTCCTTCAGCCGGTAGTGCCGGCCCTCGAACGTCGTCGTCTCCTGCGTCCAGAGGCTCCGCAGGATCCGGCAGGCCTCGTCGAGCATGTCCATCCGCACGCCGATCCGGGGGAACGGGATGCCGTACTGGTCGTGCTCGAGCTCGTACCAGGCGGCGCCCATCCCCATCTCCAGCCGGCCGCCCGAGACGTGGTCGATCGTGGCGGCGATGTTCGCGACGACCGCCGGATGCCGGTAGGTCACCCCGAGCACCAGCATCCCGCAGCGCACCCGGTCCGTGTGCGCGGCCATGGCGGCGAGCATGGTCGTCCCCTCGAACATGGGAGCCGGTCGGATCGCTGTGGATCGGCAGGAAGTGGTCGAAGGCGGAGACCCAGTCGTAGCCGAGCTCCTCGCAGCGGACCCAGTGGTCGCGGTAGTCGTCGAAGCTCGTGTGCTGTGGTCCGGAGTGGACGCCGAAGCGGATCTCGTCGCCGAAGATCTGCATCTCAGGCCTCGACCCGTTCGTATCCCGGCGCCATTGCGGCGTTCGTGCCCGGCATCACCTGGTGGTGGCCGATGTTGAGCAGCCGCAGCCAGGACTGCTGGCCGAGCGTCAGCCCGACGAAGCAGCCCAGCTCCACCAGCTCGGCCTCGCCGAAGTGGGCGTAGAGGCGCTCCCAGAGCGCGTCGTCGGCGTCGCCCGTCCAGACGATCGCCTCCGTGTAGGCCAGCGCGGCCTTCTCCCGCTCGCTGTATGTCTCCGAGGACTCGAAGTTGAGGAGCTCGTCGTACTTGCCCTCCACGAGGCCCTGCTCGCGCCCGCGCTCCGACCGCTGGTTGCCGCAGTACTCGCACTTGACGCTGTGCGAGACGTAGACCCGGCACAGCTCCTTCACCGAGTGGTCGACGATGCCGTCCCGGAACAACTCCTGCCAGGGCTTCGCGAACGCCCAGAACGCGGCCGGCACGTGCGCGCGAACGGCGGAGCTCTCGGGACGCGGCGTCCCCTCCCGCGCGCAGCGCTCCATTTCGGCCTGCATCTCCGGCGTCATGTCCTCCAGCGGGACGTAGCTGATGCGTTGTGTTCCTGTCATGGCGTTCTCCTTCCTCGAGACCCCCGGCGGGCCCGCTAGCCGCGCCGTCCGCTCTTCAGCATCTCCCGCCACGTCCTCCGCGTCCACGTCGGCCGGATCGGTCGATTCGATGAAATCCAGCAGCACGTCGAGGAAGCGCTGAGGCTCGTCGAGGTGGGGGAAATGGCCCGCTTCCTCGAAGACCTCGAGACGGCTGGAGGGCACCAGCTCGTGCGCCGACAGGCCGTGCTCCACCGGGATGATGGGATCGCGCTCACCCCAGACGAGCAGGAACGGGATGTTCTCGGCGAGATAGAGCCGGTCGGTGGCGTTCACTCGCTGACCCGACGGGTCCACGATCGTGCGAAGCGTATGCACGAACGCGGCCCGCGCCTCGGGATCCTGAAGGGACGCGTGGCCGCGGGCCAGCTCGGCCATGTCGGTGCCGGCGCGTATCCCGAGTCGCCCGAACAGGCGGCCGGCGGAACGGCCCGCGTCGAGCAGCCGGGTGCTCGCCAGAAGAGGCAGCACCAGCTCGGACAGCGGCAGCGTGGCCGCGCGCAATAGGAGGTTCACGTCCCGGCCCAGACCGCCGCTGTCCACGAGTATCAGGCGCTCGCAGCGCTCCGGGAACTGGTAGGCCAGCTGCATGACTACTCCGCCGCCGAGCGAGTGCCCCACGAAGGTCGCGCGTTCGTGGCCGAGGGTCACCATCAGGTCCCGCACACCGCTCGCGTACGCGCCGAGCGAGTAGTCGCCGCGCGGCTTGGCCGACTCGCCGTGCCCGATGAGGTCCGGTGCGATCACCGTGAATTGGGTGGCCAGGTAGGGCATCACCTGCTCCCACGTGGCCGACGTGGAGGTGATCCCGTGTACGAGCACGATCGCCGGGCCGCTGCCGGCGCAGCGGTACGCCACGCGGTGTCCGTGGAGTTCGATCTCCTTGAGCTCGAAACCCTTCGCGGGAAGCCGTCGGGCGGTCGGGCTCGCGCTGTCCGTGGCTGAGCGAGTCATCCGAGGCAGCCTAGTCGTAGGAACGCCGCCAACCGGCCTCGGGTACGAAGGGCAGCATCAGGTAGGACTCGTGCTCCCCGCCGGTGTGCAAGGTGACGTCGCCGCCGAAGACAGAACTCGGCCGGTCCTCCGGGTCGTCGTGCAGGAACGGGCCCGAGCCGCGTAGCTCGTTCCGGAACGTTGTCAGCCGGTCGCCGCCGGCCTTCGGGTACTCGTAGTCGCTCCCGCGCACGGTCAGCGCGAGGCGGTAGCCGGACGGCACGACGAGCGACGTCGGCCAGATCTCCACGTCGAGCTCGTAGACCTCGCCGGGCGACGAGCGGCTGCTTCTCGTCGTGCGAGTGGTACGGCCGGTAGGGCTCGCTTAGCGCCGGGTCGAGCTTGCGGTGAGATGCCCGCAGCCAGCCCTGCGCCGACGGGCGTGTGCGGGTCGATCGCCCCCTGGAAGACGACCTCCTCGCCGTCCGGGTCGAACACGCGCAGGACCACGAAGAGGTCGGCGTCCGTCGGTGCTCGACGAGACGAACAGCTTTGCCGCCGATGGTCCGGTGATCTCGATCTCGCGGTCGAACGGCGCGGTCGACGAAGGTGACCCCGTCGCCGAGCGCGTCGTACGAGACCGAGCTACCGTCGGCGGTCGGCTGAAGGGAGAGCGCGAAGCCGTCCGGGTCCAGTAGAGCGCGTCCACTCCGTCCGTGCGATCGGCCATTCGTCCTCGGCGCGCTCGCGCGAAGCGTCCCGTCCACGTGCCTCACCTGCAGCAGCACGCGCGGCTGCTCGTCCCAGCCCGTGTCCTCGCCCTTCAGGAAGTGCCCGAAGAAGCGCTTCTGCAGCCGCACCCCGTAGTCGGTGTAGAAGTGCGTCCAGTGCTCGAGCCCGTGCAGCTCGAGCCACTTCTGCCGCGACGCCGACCGCACGTAGCCCTCGACGTTCCCCCGCAGGTGCAGCCCGTGCCCGCCCCAGTTGCCCGCGGACAGCAGCGGCACCTCGATGTGCTCCCAGTCACCCGAGCGCGCCCGGTGGTACTCGCCGTCGAGCTCGAACTCGGCCACGTCGGCGGCGAAGTCGGCGCGTCGCTCGGCCAGCTCCTCGCCGGAGAGCGTCTCGGGGCCGCACGCCTCCTCGCCGGTCACCGGGCTCACCGGGCCGCGCGACCCCATCCCGTGCTGCACGGTCGTGACCTGCATCTCGTACCAGTTGCCGAAGAACGTGCAGAGGATCCCGCCGTGCCGCGCGGCGTCGCGGTACCAGTCCGACGCGCCCTCCCACGCGCACATCGCGCTGAGCCCGCGCGGCGCCCGCCCGGCCACGTGCCACTGGTTCATCGCGTAGTAGGAGATGCCGTTCAGGCCGACCTTGCCGCTCGACCACGGCTGCGCCGCCGCCCACTCGATGCATGCCGCGAGGTCGCTCGTCTCCCGCGGCGAGAACGGGTCCAGCCGCCCCGGCGAGCGCCCGGCGCCGCGCGAGTCCACGCGCACGCACACGTACCCGTCCGGCACCCACTTCTCGGGATCCACCACCTCCCAGTTCTGGTAGCGGTTCGACGAGCCCGCCTCCACGTCGGGGTGCTGCGACACCATCCGCTCCCACTGGTTCGGATAGCCCTCCTGGAACGCGAGCCCCTTCGCGTACGGGCCGTAGGAGAGGATCACCGGGTGGCGCCCGTCGCTCCGGCCGGAACACGTCGGCGCGGAGGACGACGCCGTCGTCCATCTCGATGGGCACGTCCCAGTCGACCTGCACGTCAGCCGATCCTGAGCAGCCCGCGCTCGTAGTCGTGCAGGAGCTCCGCGCCGCCGGGCCGCACCGCCACGAGCTCGCCCGTCTGCACGCCGGCGCTCTCGTCGGGCGTCACCACGTTCGGCTGGATCACGATCGTCATGCCCTCCTCGAGGGTGAAGTCGGGGACCTCCTCGAGGGCACGCGACCTGTCGCCGAGGACGGGCGGCAGGTAGCCGCCGACGAAGCCGTGGACCAGGTCGTCGCGCGTGGTGAAGCCGGCGTCCTCGATCACGCCCGAGGCCTCCACCAGGTCGGCCGCGGTCGCGCCGGGGCGGACCCGGGCGAACACGGAGTCGAAGGCCGCGTCCGCGACGTCGTGCAGCTCGCGGTAGAGCGGCGTGGGCTCCTCGGCGACCGTGAACGTGCGCAGGAGCTGGCCGGTGTAGTCCCAGTAGGACGGCGCTGACCTCGCAGGTCAGGACGTCGCCGCGGGCGAGCTCGCGGGCCGCCGGCCACTGGGCGGGCACGACCTCCCCGAAGTAGTGGATGTGGGTCGTGCCGCCGCGGCCCACGTAGGCGCGCTCGGCCAGGTTCCCCAGCTCGCGCTCGTCCGTTCCCGGCCCGGCCTGCTCGTGCACGGCGCGCACGGCGTCGTCGGTGAAGCCGCATCCCACCCGGAGCCAGTCGAGCTCCTCGGCCGACTTCCGGATGCGCAGGCGCGTGTAGGCGTCGTCCAGGGGCACAGGGAGCGCGAAGGAGGCGAGCGCCGAACACGGCCGGTAGCCGAGCGGTCCGATCACGGCCACGCGAGTGCCGCGCGCCCCGCGCCGCTCGAGCTCCTGGATCGCCGTGGCCATCGGGTTCGGCCCCGCCCAGCGGACGTCGGCCTCGGTGGCGATCCGCTCCGCGTTCGGGATGTGGTTGTAGAAGTTCACGAGCAGCAGGTCGCGCTCGCCCGGGGTGAACACGCAGAGCGCCTCGCGGGTGACGGGCCAGCGCGTGAGCCAGCCGACGGCCGGGCCCGCCTTGTTCGCGCCGTACAGCACCGCGTGGGCGGCGTCCGCCGCGTAGAGCTCCGCCGCGAGCGCGTCGCGCCGGCGGGCCATCTCGGCGTCGCTGAAGCGGGGGTAGGGGAGGGCCTCGGTCATGGCTCTCACGGCCTGACCACCAGGCGGCGGCCGGCGGAGCGCGCGAGGCGCTCCCACCCTTGGGCGATGTCCTCCAGCGCGAGCTCCTCGGTGTCGAGGGCGAGCGGTGTGCCTCCCCGCTCCGCGAGCGCATGGGCGCGGGCGAGCGCCTGCCTGGCGCTCCTGCGGCGTCGCCCAGGCGCCCGAGTGGCCCACGACCGTGACGCGGCGGTTGCGCATCGGGATGCCGGACAGCTCGGCGACCGGCGAGGCCGCCTGCCCGAAGCTGACGTAGACGCCGTCGCGCGTCAGCGCATCGATGGCCGCCCGCGCGGGCTCGCCCCAGAGCGGGTCGAGCGCGACGTCGAGGCGGCCGCCGGCGGCTTCGGCGAAGCGGTCGCGCAATGCCGCGCCGTCGCCGAGCTCCACGGTCGCGTCCGCGCCCAGCTCGCGCGCCCGCTCCAGGCGCTCGGCATTGCGTCCCGCCGCCACCACCCGCGCCGCGCCCATCAGCTTCGCGAGCTGGACCGCGATCAGGCCCACCGCGCCGGTCGCGCCCGTCACCAGCACGTGCGCGCCGTCCAGCGACGCGCCCGCCCTCTGCGCGCGCTCGAGGCACATCAGCGCCGTGAACACCGGCACGCCGAGCGCCGCGGCCTCCACGTCGTCGAGCCCGTCCGCGATCGGCGCCACCGACGCCTGCGAGGCGCGGTCCGACGCATCCGGCTCCTCGGGCGCCACCGCGTACTCGGCGACGGCGCCGTCGCGGCCGTAGCCCGGGTGCACGTACTCCACGCGCACGCGCGTGCCGGGCGCGAGCCGCTCGCCCTCCTCGACCACGCCCACGCCCTCGAGCCCGATCACGTACGGCGGCCGGGGCGGCCCGTCGAAGAAGTGGCCGTTCCAGATGTGCAGCTCGACCGGGTTCAGCGCGGCGGCGTGGATCCGCACGAGCGCCTCGCCCGGCCCCCGCCGCGGCTCCGGCACCTCCGCGGGCGCCGGCGGGCGGCCCGGCCTCCTCGACGATCGCTGCACGCACGCGACAGACCTCCGCCGGCGGCCGCCGCCGCTACAGCCGCACCGGGTCGGCGGCCGGCATCCGGCCGTTGCCGGGGATCGCCTCGCGCGACTCGGCGTCGAGGCGGGTGTTGCGGTTCGACTGGTGATCGCGCTCCAGCGGCAGCGTGCCACCGACCGTGTAGTACGGCTTGCCCGCGATCACGAGGTCCTCGGACGGGAAGCGGGTGATCACCTCGCAGCCGTCGGCCGTCACCACGAGCTGCTCCTCGATGCGCGCCGCGGACCAGCCGTCGCTCGACGGCCAGAACGTCTCGAGCGCGAAGACCATGCCCTCCTGGACCTCCTCGGGGTGGTCGAGCGAGACGAGCCGGCTGAAGATCGGCTTCTCCCAGATGGCGAGTCCGACGCCGTGGCCGAACTGCAGCGCGAACGCGGCCTCCTCGTCGGGGAACCCGAACTCCTCGGCCTTCGGCCACACCGCGACGACCTCGCCGGTCGTCACGCCCGGCCGGATCAGGTCGATCGCCGCGTCGAGGTAGTAGCGGCAGCGCTTGTAGGCGTCGACCAGCGGCCTCGACGCGCTCGCCACCGCGAACGTGCGGTAGTAGCACGTGCGGTAGCCCATGAAGCTGTGGAGGATGTCGAAGTAGGCGGGGTCGCCGGGACGCAGCGTCCGGTCCGTGTACACGTGCGGGTGCGGGCTGCAGCGCTCGCCCGAGATCGCGTTCACGCCCTCCACGAACTCGGAGCCCATGTCGTAGAGGACCTTGTTCACGAGGCCGACGCACTCGTTCTCGCGCATGCCCGGCCGCATCGCGCGGTAGAGCTCCTCGTAGGCGGCGTCGACCATCATGCAGGCCGTGTTCAGCAGCGTGACCTCGTCCTGCGTCTTGATCATGCGCGCCTGCTGCATGAGCTGCTGGCCGTCCACGACCTGCACGCCCGCGCGCTGAAGCGCGAACAGCACGGCCGGCTCCACGGCGTCGACCCCGACCGGCTCGCCGAGGAGGCCGCGCTGCTCGAGCTCGACGCGGATCTTCTCCGCCACGTTCTCGGCTCGCCCGGACTCCGGCGACATGGCGCCGCGCAGCGTCGAGATGCCGGCTCGCGAGCGGCCGTCACCGAGCCACGGGTTGTAGAGCTGGTGGTGGCGGGCGGCCGAGCCGAAGTCCCACATGATCGGCTCGTCGCCCTGGGGGAGGAGGCAGAAGCGGTTCAGCTTGTCCTGCGCCCACGTGCCGATGTGGGTGGCCGTGATGTAGCGGATGTTCGTCATGTCGAAGCAGAGCAGGGCGCCCAGCTCCGACTCCGCGAGCAGTGACGAGATCCGCGCGAGCCGCTCCTCGCGAAGGCGGTCGAAGCGGACGCGCTCCTCCCAGTCGACGGCCATCGTCCCGTACGTGTGCAGTGCCATTCTGCAAACGATTGCACGCAGCCCGCCAGGGCGCAACCCACAGGGCGTGTCCCGCTGCCCTTGACACGGCGGCGGCGAGTCCCGTACCGTTGTGCAAACGTTTGCAGGGAGACCGATGCCGGACTTCGACTTCAAGGACAAGACGCTTGGCTGGGTGGGGACCGGTCGCATGGGGTACGCGATCGCGGTGCGCCTGCTCGAGGCCGGCTGCGACCTCGCCGTCTACAACCGCACGCGCGCGAAGGCCGAGCCGCTGGCCGAGCTCGGCGCCACGATCGTCGACACGCCCGCCGAGCTGGCCGACCGCGACATCGTCTTCACGATGGTCGCCGGGTCGGAGGACTTCCAGGCCGTGGTCATCGGCGAGAACGGGCTGCTGTCGAGCTCCGGCGTGGCGCCGGCGATGATCGTCGACTCGTCGACCGTGTCGTCGGAGGCCTCCGCCGAGGTGCGGGCGCGGACGGACGCGCGCGGCGTCGCCCTCCTCGCTGCGCCCGTGAGCGGCAACCCGTCCGTGGTCGACGCCGGCAAGCTGACCCTGGTCGTGTCCGGCCCCGCCGACGCCTGGGAGGCCGTGCGCCCCTACCTCGAGCTGTTCGGCGCCGGCGCCACGTACGTGGGCGAGGGCGACGTCGCCCGGCTCGTCAAGATCTGCCACAACCTGATGCTCGGCGTCGTCGCGCAGTCGCTCGCCGAGATCACCGTCCTGGCCGAGAAGGGCGGCGTGTCGCGCGCGGCGTTCCTCGAGTTCCTCAACAAGAGCGTGATGGGCTCGATGTTCACCCGCTACAAGACGCCCGCGATCGTGAACCTCGACTTCACGCCGACCTTCACCCCGGCGCTGCTCTACAAGGACTTCCACCTGGGGTTCGAGGCCGCCGAGGAGCACGGCGTGCCGATGCCGGTCGCGGCGGCCGCCCAGCAGGTGGTGCAGGCGCTGAAGGGCTTCGGCTACGACGACGTCGACTTCATGGCGCTGCTCGAGCTCGAGGCGCGCGGATCGGCGCTCGAGCTGGAGGCGGAGAACGTGCCGGTGAGCGACGGGCTGAGCGACGACGGCAAGGTCGACATGGCGCCGGCTCCGACGCGGAGCTAGGCCCGCGCGCTCGCCCGTCGCTAGACCAGCCCCAGCGCCTCGACGTCGCGCCGCAGCGCCAGCTCCTCCTCGCGCGCGAGCGGCACCAGCGGCGGCCGCACCGGTCCCTGGGGCACCCCCAGCAGCCCGAGCCACGCCTTCAGCTGCGCGATCGGGATCGTGCCGCGCTCGAGCCACGGCTCGCGCATCCAGCGGTCGAAGGCGTCGCGCGCCGGGCCGAGCCGGTCGCTGATCGCCTGGGCGCCGTCGAGGTCGCCCGCCGTCGCCAGGCGCGTGTACTTGAAGACCGGCAGGTCGCCCGGGCGCTGGTAGAGCGCCAGCGCGGGCGTGGACATCAGCGCCTGGAAGCCGTGCTCGGTGTGCAGCTCGAGCCAGTGGCGCTCGGAGGCATCGGTCACGACGATCCGGTCGCCGGCCAGCGCCTGCACGCGCAGCAGGTGCTCGAGCCCCTGCGGGTTCTTGATGCCGCAGACGTTGTCGAGGTCCGCGAGCTCGGCGATCAGCTCGGGCGAGAGCGAGTAGCCCGCGTACGTCGTGTTGAAGAGGAACATCGGCAGCGGGGAGGCGGCGGCGAGCGCCTCGTACCAGGCCCGCACCGACTCCGGCGGCGGGCTCGGCGGGTAGTACGGGTTCATCGCGATGCCGAAGTCGACGCCGCAGTCGATCGCGTGCTCGCACAGCTCGACCATGTCCGAGAAGACGTGGTGGCCGACATGCGCCATCACCGGCACGCGCCCGGCGGCCTGGCGCACCACGAGCTCGTGCACCCGCTTGCGCTCGTCGAGCGAGAGGGCCCAGAACTCGCCCATCACGCCGCCGCAGAAGATGCCGTCCACGAGCAGGCCCCCGATGTAGTGGTCGACCGACGCGGCGAGCGCGTCCTCGTCGACCTCGCCTGCCGTCGGGCGTGAAGGGCGTCGGGATGGCGATCCAGAGGCCCTTGACCTTCTCGCGGGCCAGCCCCTTCGCCGAGGCCGGCGCGGTCGCCTTCACTGCCCGCTCTCCTCCACTGCCCGCCAGTCTATGCAAACGATTGCGATACAGTGGCCGCGATGGCCGGGACACAGACCGAGCGCGCTCACGAGCGGCAGGACCGGCCCGGCGAGTCGCCCGCCGAATACCTCGAGCGCTACGGCCGGATGCGCCTCATCCGCCGCTTCGAGCAGGAGATCCACCGCCTCTTCCTGAAGGGCGAGGTGCACGGCACGACGCACCTGTCGGCCGGCCAGGAGGCCGTGCCGGTGGGGGTCTGCTCGGCGCTCGATCCGGACGACTACGTGGCCGGGACCTACCGCGGCCACGGGCACGCGCTCGCCAAGGGCACGGACCCGGAGGCGCTCGCCGCCGAGATGCTGGGCCGCGCGACCGGCGTGTGCGGCGGCCGGGCGGGATCGATGAACGTGGTCGACCTCGCGCACGGCCTGGTCGGCTGCTTCGGGATCGTGGGCGGCAGCATCGGCGCCGCGACCGGGGCGGCGATCTCCGCGCAGCGCCAGGGCAAGGTGGCGGTCGCCTTCTTCGGCGACGGCGCGTCGAACCAGGGGTACTTCCACGAGTGCCTCAACTGGGCGCAGGTGTTCGACCTGCCGATCGTGTACGTCTGCGAGAACAACTTCTACGGCGAGTTCACGCCGATGGCGAGCGTCACGGCCGGCGGCGAGATCGGGATCCGCGCCGCGTCGTTCGGCATGCAGTCGCAGGTGGTGGACGGCAACGACCTCTGGGCCGTGCGCGAGGCGGCGCTCGAGGCGGTCGGCCGCGCGCGCGAGGGCGCCGGGCCGACCCTGCTCGAGTGCCAGACCTACCGCCACTACGGCCACTCGAAGTCCGACCCGGCGAAGTACCGCCCGCCCGACGAGGTGGAGCGCTGGCTGGCGCGCGACCCGCTCGACCTGGCCCGCGCACGGCTCCTGGACCTCGGCTTGGAGGAGGACGACCTGGCGGCGAAGGACTCCGAGATCGACGCCTGGATGGACCGCGCGGTGGAGAACGCGCTCGCGGCGCCGTATCCCGACCCGGAGCAGGAGTCGGGCACCGAGTTCAAGGGATGAGCGAGCTCGAGTTCCGCAAGGCGATCCGCGACGCGCTCGACGAGGAGATCGAGCGCGACCCGTCGGTCGTGTTCTTCGGCGAGGACGTGGCCGCTCGCGGGCGGCGTGTTCATGACCACCCCCGGGCTGCACGAGAAGCACGGCCAGGACCGCGTCTTCGACACGCCGATCTCCGAGCTCGCCATGGCCGGGGCGGCGTTCGGCGCGGCCGTCACGGGGCTGCGGCCGGTGATCGAGATCATGTTCGGCGACTTCATGGCGCTGCCGATGGACAGCCTGGTGAACCAGGCGGCGAAGTTCTGGTACGTGTCGAACGAGCAGTCGAGCGTGCCGCTCGTCGTGCGGTCGGCGGTCGGCGCCGGCGGCCGCTTCGGCGCGATGCACTCGCAGATCCACGGCACCTGGTTCCAGGGCATCCCGGGGATCAAGGTCGCCGGCCCGTCCAACCCGGCCGACGCGAAGGGCCTGCTCAAGTCGGCCATCCGGGACGACAACCCGGTCATCTTCCTCGAGCACAAGCGCCTGTACTCGATGAAGGGGCCCGCGCCGACGGAGGAGACCGTCCCGCTCGGCAAGGCGGCGGTGGCGCGCGAGGGGAGCGACATCACGATCGTCTCGGCGCTCAGGGGCGTGCGCGACTCGCTCGAGGCCGCCGAGGAGCTGGCGCGCGACGGCATCGACGCCGAGGTCGTCGACATCCGCTCGCTGCGGCCGCTCGACCACGAGACGGTGCTCGAGTCCGTGGGCAAGACGAACCGGGTGATGATCGTGGAGGAGGGCACCCGCGTGGGCGGCTGGGCCGGGAACCTGCTCGGGATCGTCGCCGCGGAGGGGCTGCACGACCTCGACGACGCGTGGATCGTCGCCACCGACGACACGCCGGCGCCCTACAGCCCGACGCTCGAGGACGCGTGGCTGCCGGCCGGCGCCGAGATCGCGGCAGCCGTGCGCGAGCGGCTGGGCGTCGCCGCCCCCGCGCAAGCGGTGAGCGTCCGCGCGCCCGCGCGCGGTAGCCAGCCCTACCCTTCGGCCACGTGAGCGAGCCGCCCGAGAAGCAGGGCGAGTGGACCGCTCCCGCGGGCGGGGAGCGCCGGTCGCCACTCCCGAACTTCCTCACGCTGCCGGCGCGGGGCTGGCGCGCGCTCTCGGGCCGCGGCCGGGCCGTGGTGGTGGCGCTGGCCGCCCTGCTGGTCGCGCTCGCGGTGGTGCTCGTCCCGCCGGCGCTCGACAACGCATCGGAGAACGAGGCGAACGAGCGGGCCGCCATCGCGGAGAACCGCGAGCGCATCCGGCGCACCCTCGTCGAGCAGCAGCGGCCGCGCTGGACGGTGCTGCCGCCGGGCGAGCCGATCGCGCCCGCCCTGGCGGCGCACGTGCAGGCCGACGCGCGCGTGCGCGCGCGAGAGGGAACCCTCGACGGCCCGATCGGCAACACCGAGTGCGAGCGGATCGAGCGCACGGGGGAGGACCCCCGGTTCGCCACCTTCACCTGCCTGGTCGAGCGCGGCGAGCGCGGCACCTACCGGGGCCGCGACCTGCTGCTCGGCTACCGCTTCCGCGGACGCGTGGAGCTGGAGAGCGGCAGCGCCGCCTGGTGCAAGGAGAACCCGCCGCCGCTGCACGGGGACCAGGAGGAGTTCGTGAAGGTCCCGGTCTCGCGGGAGTGCACCGGCTGAGCACAGGATCGCAAGTGCTGCGATCGTCACACTGCCTCATCCGTGTTCTGGGCGGACGTGCGGTGCCATCGTCGTGGCCGTACATCTTCTTCGCCGCGCTGGGCGCGGTCGAGCCCGACGAAGCGGTCGAGCTGACCATCGTCGTGCTCGCGCTCGCCGTGCTGTGGCTCGCCCACGCCTGGCGAGACCTCTGGCGGGACGAGCGGAGCGAGACGGGCCGGGGGCGGCGCGATCGCCAGGTAGTGCCCGAACGACCAGTCGACGAAACGACGCCACTGCATCCCCTTGAGGGCGCCCGCGAGAAGCCGGGGCGGCACCCTCGGCACGAGCCGCTGGGCGCCGAGCATGCACTCGAACTTCCAGTGGTGTGAGTCGGAGAAGTCGCCGTAGCGCGCCAGCGCCTCGGCGGCGGTGCTGCGGCCCTCGACCACGGCGCGCAGCTCGCGCCCGCAGGCGATCCCGAAGTAGAAGGCCGTGCGGATGCCCTCCGCGGTGAGCGGCAGGCAGTGGCCGGCCGAGTCGCCCACGAAGAAGACCCCGTCCTCGGTCGCGGAGCGCAGCCGGTGCGGGATCCAGTTGCCCTGGTAGCGCACTGCGTCGCGCTCGAGGTCCTCCGCCAGCAGCACCGTGGTGTCCTTGACGTGGAAGCGGGGGTCGAAGGAGCCCACGCCGATGCGCAGCTCGTCCGCGGCCGGGAAGCTCCACCCGTACCCGGCGGGCACGTAGCGGCGGTCGATCCAGATCTCCATCTCGTCGCCCGAGCCGTGCGGGTGCACCTCGAGGCCACGCGAGAGCGGGGCCTCGGGCGGCTGGTAGCCGCTGCCCAGCACGCGGCGCCACCCGAGCGCGTCGACCACGAGCGGCGCGGTCAGGTCGCCGCGGTCGGTGTGGACGGTGTCGCCGGTGCGGCCGTGGACCTTGGCGGTCTCGAAGTCGGCGTCCGACTGCTCCCAGAGCAGCGCGCACAGCTCGGGATAGTCGAAGGTCGAGAAGGTCCAGGGCAGCTCGAGCCGGGCGGTGCCGTACGGGGTGTGGACCACGAGGCGGCCGAATTCCTGCCGGTGCGAGCCCATCAGGTCCATGGCGCGCAGCCACTCGGTCGGTATCCCGCAGGCGGAGGTCTGGCGCTCGCCGATCTCGTAGCGGTCGAGCACGAGCACGCGCGCGCCGCTCTCGGCCAGCTCCCGCGCGACCGCGAGCCCGGCGAAGCTGGCTCCGCAGACGAGGACGTCGGCGTCCCGGGCGAGGGGCGTCCGGTCCGCGCCCCGCAGTGTCCTGCGCCTCGGCATCGCGCTGAGACTAGCGTTGAAAGCACTGATCCCGCTGAATAGCTAGGCTAGAACCCTCAGTGCCGGATACACAGACGCTTACGCAACCCAAGACCGTCGAGGGCTCGGGCGGGTTACTCCTCGAGATCGACGGCCAGATCGTTCCCAACTACGACGCCACGATCGTCCCCTTCGACGAAGGCGACGTCGTGTCCGGGCGTGTGGTCCAGATCGACCAGGACGAGGTCCTGGTGGACATCGGCTACAAGAGCGAAGGCGTCATCCCGATCAACGAGCTGTCGATCCGGAAGTCCGTCGACCCGCACGACGAGGTCGAGATGGGCGAGGAGGTCGACGCGCTGGTCCTCACCAAGGAGGACCAGGACGGGCGCCTGCTGCTGTCCAAGAAGCGCGCCCGCTTCGAGAAGGCCTGGCGCAAGATCGAGGCCGCCGCCGAGTCCGGCGAGCCCGTCGAGGGCACCGTGATCGAGGTCGTGAAGGGCGGCCTGATCATCGACCTCGGCGTGCGCGGCTTCCTGCCCGCCTCGCTCGTGGACATCCGGCGCGTGCAGAACCTCGACGAGTTCCTCGGCACCAAGATCGAGTGCAAGGTCATCGAGCTCAACCGCTCGCGCAACAACGTGGTGCTCTCGCGGCGCGCGGTGCTCGAGGAGGAGCGCAAGGAGGTCCGCCAGCAGATCCTCGACCGTCTCCAGCCGGGGATGATCGTGGAGGGCGCGATCTCGAACATCGTGGACTTCGGCGCCTTCGTCGACCTCGACGGCATCGACGGCCTGATCCACATCTCCGAGCTGTCCTGGTCGCACGTGAACCACCCGTCCGAGATCCTCGCGATCGGCGACGTGGTGCCGGTCAAGGTGCTCGACATCGACCGCGACCGCCAGCGCATCTCGCTCGGCCTCAAGCAGACCCAGGAGGACCCGTGGCAGCGGGTCATCGACACCTACCGGGTCGGCGACGAGCTCGAGGGCAAGGTCACCAAGGTCGTCACCTTCGGCGCGTTCGTGGAGATCATGGACGGGGTCGAGGGGCTGGTGCACATCTCCGAGCTGGCCCACCACCACGTGGAGAACCCGCGCGAGATCCTCGAGCCGGGACAGGACGTGCGCGTGAAGGTGCTCGAGATCGACTCGGAGCGCCGCCGGCTGTCGCTGAGCGTGAAGCGCGTGGCCGAGCAGCTGCCGCACATCAAGTCCGCCGCTGCCGCCGGCGCGGCCGCCGCAGGCGTGAGCGAGGAGATCGGCGACGTGCCGGACCTCGGTCTGTCCGAGGACGTCTTCGCGGGCCCGCAGGTGAGCGGCGTAGACCACCTGCGCGCGGCGATGTCGTTCGGCACGCCCGCCGAAGAGGCGCCGCCGCTGGAGGAGGCTCCGCCGCTCGCGGAGGAGGCCGCGGCCGGCGGATGAGGCTCCGCCGCGGCCCCCGCGGACGAGGCTCCGCCCGCTCCCGCCGACGAGGCGCCGCCGGCGGCCCCTGCGGACGAGGCTGCGGCCGCTCCCGCGGATGAGGCTCCGCCGCGGCCCCAGCGGATGACGCTTCGGCCGCTTCCGCGGATGAGGCTCCGCCCGCGGCCCCCGCGGATGAGGCTCCGCCCGCTCCCGCCGATGAGGCTCCGCCGCGGCCCCTGCGGACGAGGCTCCGCCCGCTCCGGCCGACGAGGCTGCCGCTCCGGCCGACGAGGCTCCGCCGGCCCCCGCGGATTCCGCTTCCGACGAGCCCGCTTCCGCCGACGAAACGGCGGCGGCCACCGATGACGAGTCCGCGCCGAGTCCGGTACGAGCCGACCGCTTCGACGCCGAGTCGGACGCTCCTTCAGAGCAACCCCCGGAGTAGGCGTGGCCCCGCCCGCGCCCGGCTCGGCCGGGTGCGCAGGGTCTGTTCGTGGGGCTGACCGGCGGTCTCGGCGCCGGCAAGTCCGAGGCCCTTCGCCTGCTCGGCGAGCTCGGTGCCGCCACGCTCTCGACGGACGCCGTCGTCCACGAGCTGCTTGCAGACCGACGAGATGCGCGACGAGGTCGTCGCGCGGCTCGGCCCCGACGTCCTGCGCGACGGCGCCCTGGACCGCTCCGCCATCGCGTCCCGTGTCTTCGGCGACGACGACGCCCGCGCCTGGCTCGAGGGCGTGCTCTGGCCGCGGGTCGGCGAGCGGGTTGCGGCCTGGCGGGCGGGGGTCGGGGACGACCGCGTGGCGGTCGTCGAGGTTCCACTCTTGTTCGAGGCGGGCATGGAGAAGGTGTTCGACCGCACGATTGCGGTCGTCGCCGACGAGGCCGTCAGCGAGCGGCGCGCGGCCGCCCGCGGGCACGCCTCGGTGGCCGAACGAGCGGGGCGCCAGCTGCCGCAGTCGGAAAAGGCGGAGAGAGCGGACTACACGGTGCGCAACGACGGATCGCTGACAGAGTTGAAGGACTCGCTGTCCCAACTACTTGCGAAACTCGAAGAGCCGTGAGCTCCCACGCTGCCCCCGTAGCACGACGGCGGTCGCGCGCGCGCGTGAAGCGCCGTCGCCTGAGCGCGCTGCTCGCGGCGATCGTGCTCGGCGGCGGGGTGGCCGCGGTCGTGACCGGGGTCGGGCCGCTGGGCGACGCCGTCCGGGAGATCACGCTCCCGCTCCGCCACGACGACATCATCCGCCAGCAGGCCTCCGACAAGGACCTCGACGCCGCGCTGATCGCCGCCGTGATCTACGAGGAGTCGCGGTTCCGCGACCAGACCTCGCACGCCGGTGCGCGCGGGCTGATGCAGATCACGCCGGAGACCGCGGACTTCATCGCCCAGCGCACGGGCGGCATTCGCTTCACGCAGGACGACCTCGCCACGCCGCAGATCAACATCGCGTACGGGTCCTGGTTCCTCCGCTACCTGATCGACCACTACGACGGGAACGAGACGCTCGCCATCGCCGCGTACAACGCCGGCCAGACCAACGTCGACGGGTGGGTCGAGCGCGCCGGCGGCCCGGACGACTTCGACGCGGCCCGCGACATCCCGTTCCCCGAGACGCGCGCCTACGTGCAGAACGTGCAGGAGCGCCGCGACGAGTACCGCGACCACTACGCGGACGACCTGGGTCTCTAGGTCGTTAAAGCACTGGCGCCGCAGCCCGCGGCGCGGGTTAGTGTGACCTCACTTGGACTCGGGAGGCGCCGTATCGCGCCGCCGCTTCCTGGCCGGAGCGGGCGGCATCGTCGTATTGAGCGCCGTGGGCGGCGGCCAGGCGCTGGGCCAGGGCCGGCGGCCGAGCCTCCGGGGCGGCCGCTTCGCTGAGGGCGTGCTGTCGGGCGACCCCGGCCCTCGCGCGATCACCCTGTGGACGCGCGTGGCCGACGCGGAGGGCGCGGGCACCGTCGAGCTCGAGGTGGCGCGCGACCGGGGCTTCCGCCGGGTCGTGTCGCGCGAGCTCGTGCGCACCTCGAACCAGTCGGCGCACTCGGTGAAGGCGCGGGTCGACGGCCTCCGCCCGCACGAGGAGTACTGGTACCGCTTCTCGACGCGCGGCGAGGAGAGCCCGGTCGGCCGCTTCCGCACGGCGCCACCGCCCGACTCGCGCGAGCCGGTGCGGTTCGCCTTCTTCTCCTGCCAGGACTACGGCTTCGGGTACTTCAACGCGCACACGCTTCATGGCCGGCGAGGACATCGACTTCGTCGTCAACCTGGGCGACTACATCTACGCCGAGGCGAACTACACGACCGCTGCCGGGACCGGCGTCCGCACGGACCCGGTGGGGCTCTCCGAGACGCTCGAGCAGTACCGGGCCAAGTACGGCGTCTACCGCTCGGACGCGCGGCTGCGCCGGATGCACTCGCGCTTCCCGATGGTCTCGATCTGGGACGACCACGAGGTGCAGAACAACTACGCCGGCGGCGCCGGGCCGAGGGGCGGGCTTCCGCCCGAGGAGCGCTACAGCCGGGCCCGCCGGGCCGCGGCCTACCGCGCCTACTTCGAGAGCATGCCCACCTTCCCGGTGAAGCGGGGCACGAACCGCATCTACCGCTCGATGCGCTTCGGCCGCACGGTCGAGCTGATCCTGCTCGACCAGCGCCAGTACCGCGCCGACCAGCCCTGCGGCGACGCCCAGGTGGGCCCGGTGTGCGACGAGCTGAACGAGCCACGCCGGTTCCTGGGACGTAGGCAGATGGACTTCGTGAAGAAGCGGCTGGCGCAGTCGGACGCGGCCTGGAAGGTGATCGCCAACCAGGTGATGGTGATGCCGACGATCTATCCCGGCGGCGACTACATCGGCTTCGACTTCTGGCAGGGCTATCCGGGCGAGCGGCAGGAGCTGCTGCAGCACATCCGGCGCCGGCGGATCAAGGACGTCGTGTTCGTGACCGGCGACATCCACACCTTCGTGGCCGGCGACGTGCGCGTGGACCCCGACGACCGCAGGCCGGTCGCCACCGAGTTCGTGGGAGGGTCGATCAGCTCACCCGGACTGGGCGAGGGCGGGGGAGGGATCCTGCCGGGCGCCGATCCGAACAATCCGAACACGCCGCAGTCGATCATCGACCTCCTGCGCAGCACCAACCCGTGGGCGGTGGACGCCGACTTCGACCACCACGGCTACGGGCTGGTCACCGCGAACCAGCGCTCGCTGGCGTGCACGCTGCGCCGGGTGGACACCATCAAGCGCCAGTCGCGGAAGGCGCTGCCGGACCGGCGCTTCTCCTACCGGATCAGCCGCGGGCAGCCGAGCCTGCTGGACTGACGACAGCGCTCCGGTTCGCGAGCTACTTCGCGCCCGACGCCTCCTCCCACCGCGCGTACGCCTGCTCCACCGCGCGCTTCGCCTTCTCGTGCCTCGCCGTGTTCCGCTCCGTGCGGGACGGGCTGCTCCACATCGCCGGGTCGGCCAGCTCGTCCTCCAGTCGCTTCAGGTCGGTCTCCGCCCGCTCGACCTCCCGCTCCAGCTCGGCGATCCGCCGCTGCTCGTTCTTCGACGGTCCCGTCCGCTCGCCCCGCGCGGCGCCGTTCCCCGACGGAGCTCCCTCCGCGCGGCGCTCCCGCCTCGCGGTGCGGCGCTCGTGCTTCGCCGCCGCGCCGGCCGCAGCCGCCGCCTCCCGGCGCTCCTCCCGCACGCGCGCGTATTCCGCCCAGCCGCCGTCGTAGCTCCGTAGGCGGCCGTCCTCGAACGCCACGGTGCGGCTGCCCACCGCGTCGAGCAGCGCGCGGTCGTGCGAGACCAGCAGGACCGCTCCCTCGAACGCCTGCAGCGCGTCCTCGAGCGCCTCGCGCGCGTCGAGGTCGAGGTGGTTGGTCGGCTCGTCGAGGATCAGCACGTTGGCGCCGGATGCCACCACCACCGCGAGCGACAGCCGGCGCCGCTCGCCCCCGGACAGCCCCTCCATCGGCTTCTCTGCCTCCTCGCCCGAGAAGAGGAAGCGGCCGAGGAGCGCCCGCGCCTTGTTCGGGGTGAGGCCCGTGGCGCGCTGCGCGGCCTCGAGCACGGTGCCGCGCGAGCCGAGCTCGCTCGCGTGCTGGGAGAGGTAGCCCAGGTTCACGTTGTGGCCGGTGCGGAGCCGGCCGCCTTGCAGGGGACGGTGCCCGGCGAGGGCGTCGATCAGAGTGGTCTTGCCCGCGCCGTTGGGGCCGACGAGGGAGACGTGCTCGCCGCGCTCGAGCCAGAACTCGCCGTCCTCGAGGAGGGTCCGTCCGGGGACCTCGAGCCGGACGTCCTCGGCCTCGAGCACCACCCGGCCGGTGCGTTCCGCCGTCCCGAAGCTGAAGCCGAGCGAGCGCGTGTCGGTCGGGTCGCGCTCGATCCGCTCCATCTTGTCGAGCCGCTTGACGCGCGACTGCGCCTGCCTCGCCTTCGTGGCCTTGTAGCGGAAGCGCTCGACGAACCGCTCCATGCGGGCGATCTCCCGTTGCTGCTTCTCGATTGCCTTGCCGAGCGCGATCTCGCGCGCGGCGAGCTCGCGGCGCCAGGCGTGCCAGGGGCCGGGGAAGAAGCGGGCGCGGCCCGCCTCGAGCTCGAGCACCGAGGTGCCGACGGCCTCGAGGAACCAGCGGTCGTGCGCCACGAGGATGACGGCGGCGTCGAGGCCGGTGAGGTAGCCCTCGAGCCACTCGAGCGACGCGATGTCCAGATGGTTCGTGGGCTCGTCGAGAAGCAAGAGGCCGGGATCGCCGGCGAGCGAGCGGGCGAGCGAGGCGCGGGTCAGCTCGCCGCCGGAGAAGCTGCCGAGGGGGCGGTCGAGCTGGTCGTCCTTGAAGCCGAGGCCGTGGAGCGGGGCGAGCGCCTGCGCACGCCAGTTCCAGCCGCCGGCGTGCTCGAGGCGAGTCTGGACAACGGCATAGCTCCGAAGGAGGCGCGCGTCGTCGGGGTTGTCCGCCATCGCCTGCTCGAGGCCGCGCAGACGGTCCTCGAGAGCAACGAGGTCGGAGCAACCGGCGAGCACGTAGTCGCGCAGGCTGAGCTCGGTCTCGCGCGGGGGACGCTGGTCGTGAAGCGCCACCCGCGCGCCCTTCTCGAAGACGAGCTCGCCGCCGTCGACGCCGCTCTGGCCCGCGAGCATCCGGAGCAATGTGGTCTTGCCGGCCCCGTTCCGCCCGGCGAGCGTCATGCGGTCGCCCCGCTCGAGCTTGAAGGAGACGCCCCGGAACAACGGCGCCCCGGCGATGTCCTTGTCCAGCGCGCTGGCAATCACAACGGCCATGTCACCCAATCGTCACACACGTCGCACACAGGGCGCGATCGCTGCCCCACCATCGGAGTGTGGGCCGTGAAAGTCACGCATATGGCGCCTTTGACAGCCCACACTCGGCGGACCGGCGGGTCCAGGCCCTCGCCGGCCGGCAGCACGGGATCGTGAAGTGGAGACAGGTGAGGGAGGCGGGACTGACGCAAGCAGGGGATCAGGCGGCGCGTGGAGGCCGGGTGGCTGGTGCCGCCAGTACCACGGCGTCTACGCGGTAGGCCACACCGCCTTGACGAGACAAGTCCCACCTGATTGCTGCTGTTTACGCGGGCGGCGAGGAGGCGCTTGGCGAGTTACCGCGCCGCCGGAAAGCTGTGGGGAGTCCTGCGCGGCAGCCAGCCGATCGAGGTCACGGCGCCCGCGCTCACGCGTGCCGGGGAAGCGGCTTCATCCTGCACCGCTCGCGCCTCATCCACGACGAAGACCGAGCCCTCATCGACAACATCCCGGTCACCAGCCTCGCCCGCACCCTCGTCGACCTGGCCGACGTCCTCCCCGAGAAGCAGCTGGCCAACGCCGTCCACGAGGCCGAGGTCAAGCGCCTCTTCGACCTCAAACAGGTCCAGCGCGTCCTCGACCGCCTGCCCGGAAGAAAGGGGCGCCACAAGCTCCAACGGGTCCTCTCTGCCTACAGGGACGTCCAACCCTTCACCCGCAGCCGCGGGGAGCGCCTCGTGCTCGAGATGTGCAACCACTACGGCCTGCCGATACCACAAGCGAACACCTGGATCGACAGCCACGAGGTCGACTTCCACTGGCCCGAAGCCGCCCTGGTCCTCGAGTTCGACGGCGGTGCCGTCCACCGCACCACGAAGGCCTTCTACGAGGACCGCAAGCGCGATCGCGCGCTGGCCGCACAGGGCATCCACGTCGTGCGAGCCACGGACCGGGACGACCCCGCGGCGCTCGCCAAGGAGCTCCGACAGATCCTCTCCGTCCGCACCCCTCGCTAACGTCAATAGGTTCGTGCCCGAGTTCAAGGTCAATCCCGCCTACAAGCCCGTCGCCGACCAGCCGGCCGCCACCGCCAGGCTGGCCCAGGGCATCGACGAGGACGACCGCTTCCAGACGCTCCTCGGCGTCACCGGCTCGGGCAAGACCGCCACGATGGCCTTCGCCATCGAGCAGGTCCAGCGGCCGGCGCTGGTCATCGCCCACAACAAGACGCTCGCCGCGCAGCTCTGCAACGAGTTCCGCGAGCTCTTCCCGAAGAACTCGGTCGAGTACTTCGTCTCGTACTACGACTACTACCAGCCCGAGGCCTACGTCCCGGCCCAGGACCTCTACATCGAGAAGGACTCCTCGATCAACGAGGAGATCGACCGCCTCCGCCACTCTGCCACCAGCGCCCTGTTCGCCCGGCGCGACGTGATCGTGGTCGCGTCGGTCTCCTGCATCTACGGCCTCGGCTCGCCCGAGAAGTACAACGGCCAGATCACCATGCTCAAGCGCGGCGAGATGGCCGACCGCGACGAGATCCTCCACAAGCTCGTCGAGAACCAGTACACGCGCAACGACGCGTCGCTCGGCCGCGGCACCTTCCGGGTGCGCGGGGAGACGCTCGAGGTCTTCCCCGCCTACGCCGAGACGGCCTACCGCGCGGTCTTCTTCGGCGACGAGATCGAGCAGGTCCAGAACTTCGACCCGCTCACCGGCGAGATCATCCAGGAGCTCGAGCACGCCGGCATCTGGCCCGCCACCCACTACGCCACCGACCGCGAGACGCTCGAGGTCACGATCGGCCAGATCCGCGACGAGCTCGAGACGCGCACGAAGGAGCTGGAGGAGCAGGGCAAGCTGCTCGAGTCGCACCGGCTGCGGCAGCGCACGCAGTTCGACATGGAGATGCTGCGCGAGCTCGGCTACTGCAACGGCATCGAGAACTACTCGCGCTTCCTGGACGGCCGCCAGCCGGGCGAGCGCCCCTACTGCCTGCTCGACTTCTTCCCGGACGACTTCGTCGTCTTCATCGACGAGTCGCACCAGACCGTGCCCCAGATCGGCGGCATGTTCGAGGGCGACCGCTCGCGCAAGCAGACGCTCGTGGAGTACGGCTTCCGGCTCCCGAGCGCGCTCGACAACCGGCCCCAGACCTTCGACGAGTTCCTCCAGCACACCGGCAAGGTCGTCTTCGTGTCCGCCACCCCGGGCGACTTCGAGCGCAACCACTCCAGCGCCATCGTCGAGCAGATCGTGCGCCCGACCGGGGTCGTCGACCCCGAGGTGGACGTGCGCGAGACGCGCAACCAGATCGACGACCTGATGGAGGAGATCCGCAAGCGGGTCGAGGTGGAGGAGCGCACCCTCGTCACCACGCTCACCAAGAAGATGGCCGAGGACCTGACCGACTACCTGCTCGAGTACGGCTTCAAGGTCCGGTACCTGCACTCGGAGATCGACACGCTCGAGCGGATCCAGATCATCCGCGAGCTGCGCCTCGGCGAGTTCGACGTGCTGGTGGGGGTCAACCTGCTGCGCGAGGGCCTCGACCTGCCAGAGGTGTCCCTCGTCGCGATCCTCGACGCCGACAAGGAGGGCTTCCTCCGCGGCGAGACGTCGCTGATCCAGACGATCGGCCGTGCCGCGCGGAACATACGCGGCACGGTGATCATGTACGCCGACAAGGAGACGGCGGCGATGCGCAAGGCGATCTCGGAGACGGACCGCCGCCGCGCGATCCAGGTCGCCTACAACGAGGAGCACGGCATCACGCCGGCCACGATCCAGAAGGGCATCTCGGACATCACCGACTTCCTGATGATGGAGTCGAAGGTGCCGAGCGGCCGCGGACGGCGCCGGCGCGACATGGAGGGGATGCCGGCCGAGGAGATCCGCCGCACGATGGTCGAGCTCGAGGAGGAGATGCTCGCGGCGGCGGACGACCTGCGCTTCGAGTACGCCGCGAAGCTGCGCGACGAGATCAAGGCGCTGCGGCACGAGCTCGACGAGGCCGAGGCGAGCGCCTGACTCTGTCGCGGCGGGCGGCGGCGGCGCGGGAATTTGCAGACAGCGCGCAACTAGCTACGATTGCCACGTGCCCGTCGCCGTGAAGCGCGCCGCCAGCGTGCTCGTCGCCAGCTTGGTCGTGCTCGCTCTTCCGGCGCCGGCCTTCGGCGCGCCCGAGGGAGAGGTCGTGTCGGTGAAGCCCGCGCAGAACGGCGCCAAGCGGATGCTCTACCGCATCGGGCCGTTCAAGGTCGTGCCCGGCCAGAACGAGATCGGCAACCGGGTCTTCGCGGAGAAGCCCGCGGTCGACGGCTGGATCACCCGCATGAGGCCCGACCTGGTCTACACGAACGGCCGCGTGCCGGGCGTGGACGTGATCCACCTCCACCACGGCGTCTGGCTCAACCTGAGCCGCGGCGACATCACCTCGCCCGGGTTCCCCGAGCGCTTCTTCGCCGCGGGGGAGGAGAAGACGATCATGACCTTCCCCGAGGGCTACGCCTACCGCTACCGCGCCTCGGACACGTGGCTCCTCAACCACATGATCCACAACCTCACGCCGGTGCCGACCGAGGTCTACATGGTCTACGAGATCGACTTCATCCCGGACACCTCGCCCCGGGCGCGCGGGCTGCGGCAGGTGCAACCGGTCTGGCTCGACGTCCAGAACGGCAGCGCGTACCCCGTCTTCGACGTCAGGAAGGGCGCCGGGCAGCGCGGCCGCTACACCTACCCCACGGATGCCCGCAACCCGTACAAGGGAGGCCCGCCGCGGAACGAGTGGGTCGCGGACCGCGACGGCGTGCTGGTGGCGACGGCCGGGCATCTACACCCGGGCGGCCTGCACACGGACCTCTACATGCGGCGCCCGGGCGCGCGGATCAGCAGCGCCGCCTGCGCCGGCCGGCCGCCGGGGACGGCGCGCAGGCGCTGCCTGCGCAACGCGCCGCGCGGCCGGGGCTCGCGCGCGCACCTGTTCCGCTCGAAGGCGAAGTACTTCGAGCCGGCGGGGGCGGTGTCATGGGACGTGGCCATGACCGGCACCCCGGCCGACTGGAAGGTGAAGTTCCGTCGCGGCGACGTGCTCTCGACGACCGCCACCTACAACTCGAAGCGGGCGGCCTGGTGGGAGTCGATGGGGATCATGGTCGCCTACATGGCTGACGCCGGGCCGGGGCGGGACCCGTTCGAGCGGCGCGTGAGCTTTCCCGGGCGGCCCACGCACGGCCACCTCCGCGAGAACGACAACCACGGCGGCGGCCCCGGCGGCCTGCCGAACCCGCTCCGCATGCGCGACGGCGTGACCGTCAGCGGTCCGCTCGACGTCCTGAGCTTCAAGTTCACGCTCGGAGACCTCAGCCTGCCGGGCGCGGCCGGCCGTCCGCCCGTGGTGAGCCGGGGCCAGTCGATCACGTTCCGGAACGTCGACGACCCGAAGGCGATCTACCACTCGATCACCTCCTGCAAGCCGCCCTGCAACCGGGCTACGGGGATCGCCTACCCGATCGCCGACGGCCCTGTGCAGTTCGAGTCGGGCACGCTCGGGTCCGCGGTGCCGCCGGCCACCGGGCGGCTCGAGTGGCAGACGCCGCCCAACCTCGATGCGGGCACCTACACGTACTTCTGCCGGATCCACCCGTTCATGAGGGGCGCGTTCCGGGTCAAGTGAGGTCGCGCCCGCGGGAGCGGGCGGGCGTTACGCTTCGCCGCGCGATGGCGGAGCGAGAGGAGAGGTCCGGGACGTCCGCGGCGGCGGCAGCCGGAGAGCGGGTGCGGGCGATCCTGGAGGCGGCCGAGCAGAGCGCGGAGTCGCTGGAGGCGGCGGCCCGCGAGGACGCCGCCCGGATCCGCGCTGAGGCGGAGGCCGACGCGTCGACGACGCGCGAGGCGGCGGCGCGCCTCGCGGAGCGCGCCGACGAGCTGGAGCGCCGCCTGGACGAGCTGAGCGAGGGAGTGAGGGCCGCGGTCGCCGGGCTGAAGGAGGACCTGGCGACGTTGCGGGCGGGCGGGGCGGAGGCGGCCGAGCCCGGCTCCGGCGCGGAAGTCGACCCGACGATCGCCGAGGCGGAGGAGGTCGCCGCGCGCGAGCCCGATGTCGCCGGCGAGCCGGCCCCCGCTGCGGACAGCCGGCCCGTCAGCACAACGCCCGAAGGCGCCCGCGTCCTCGCCCTCAAGATGGCCCTCGACGGCACTCCGCGCGACGAGACCGCCCGCTATCTCCGCGAGAACTTCGAGCTCGAGGACCCGGACACCCTCCTCGACGAGGTCTACGCGCGCGCAGGCGGCTGAGCCGCGGCCGGCGCGAGCGGCCTCACCGGGCCGGTGAGGCCAGCTCCACCAGGTTGCCGTCCGCATCGCGGACGTATGCGAGGTCCTGTCCCCACGGCTGCGTCTGCGGCGGGGTCACCGGCTCCGCGCCCTCACGGACCGCGCGGTCGTAGGCCGCCGCCACGTCCTCAGTCACGAAGCAGACCTCGAACGCCGTCGCAGAGCCATCCGGCGTCCGGAAGGCGTCCGGCAGGTTCGACTCCGCCAGCTCGTGCGAGGCGAACGACAGCGTCGTGTCTCCCGTCTCCAGCTCCGCGTAGTCCCCGCTCTCGTGCACGAATCGCCGCCGCTGGCCGAATGCGCGCTCGTACAGGTCGACGCTGGCCGCGACGTCGCGCACGTAGAGGATCGTGTACCCGAACCGCATCGCCCGCGGCAGACGCTAGCGGCCGACCGCTCAGGCGCTCTTGCCGTCGAGCCGGTCGAGCACCCGGAAGAGGGCCTGCCGCTGGGCCTGCATCTCGGCCACGAACTCGCGCGTGTGCGCCCTCAAGGCCTCAGTGTGCGCGTCACCCGTGCGCTTGATCTGCTCGATCCGGATGCGGATCTCCTCAGTCCCCTTGTCGAGACGCGCGATCATCGCGTCCGTGGCCTTCTCGTGCCGCAGCAGCAGCTGCCGCATGAACTCGCGATCCTCCGGCTCCATGCTCAGGGGAATTCTTGCATGGCCCCGGTTCGCCCCCCAGGGCCGGAATGTCACCCCGGCCGGTTCCGCGCCGCCCGGTACTTCCCCGACAGCACTCCCGCCACGGCCGGCTTGGCCGGCTCGAACGACGGCCGCCGCCCCTTGCACTCCTCGACGAGCCCGTAGTACACGCTGCGCCCGGTCCGGTTGAGCGTCTCCTTCGCCACGACCTTCCTCAGCTCGGGCACCTGGGCGAGCGCGAACTCCGCCTGGATCACGAGCCGCGACGCCTCCGGGGACCTCGGCTGCGCCGCCAGGTCCGCGCAGGTCACGAGATAGGGGTTGCGGGCGACCTCGCGGACGTGCTCCGGCTCGGGCTCGCCGCGCGCGATCCGCTGGCCGACCTCGTCGGTCTCGTCCTCGCCGCACCCGGCCAGAGCGAAAAAAGCCGCAAGGACCGGGATGATCGCGCGCCGCACGCCCGGAAGGCTAGAACAGGCGCGTGGGAACATCCGTTCGATCCTGACCCGGCTCTACACTCGTTATTCGCGTGACTCAGAGCGGTGAAATCGTCGTCTCGGGCGCCCGCGAGCACAACCTCAAGGACCTCCACCTGAGGCTGCCGCGCAACTCGCTGATCGTGATCACGGGCCTGTCCGGATCCGGCAAGTCGAGCCTCGCCTTCGACACGATCTACGCCGAGGGCCAGCGCCGCTACGTCGAGTCGCTGTCCGCCTACGCGCGCCAGTTCCTCGGCCAGATGGACAAGCCCGACGTGGACTCGATCGAGGGCCTCTCGCCGGCCATCTCGATCGACCAGAAGACCACCAGCAGGAACCCGCGCTCGACGGTCGGGACCGTCACCGAGATCTACGACTACCTGCGCCTCCTCTGGGCCAGGGTCGGCCATCCGCATTGCTACAACTGCGGCCGCCCGATCGAGGCCCAGTCGGCCGAGCAGATCATCGACCAGGTGATGATGCTCGACGAGGGCACCAAGTTCATGGTGATGGCGCCGGTCGTCCGCGGCCGCAAGGGCGAGTACGGCAAGCTCTTCGACGAGCTTCGCTCCGAGGGCTTCACGCGCGTGAAGGTCGACGGCGAGCTCCGGCGGCTCGAGGAGGACATCGTCCTCGACAAGAAGTACAAGCACGACATCTCGATCGTGATCGACCGGCTCGTGATGCGGCCGGACCTGCGCAAGCGGCTGGCGGACAGCGTCGAGACCGCGGTGGCGCGGGCCGAGGGGCTCGTCGACATCGAGGCGGTGGAGTCGGGCGACGTGACCACCTACTCGGACCGCTTCATGTGCCTCCACTGCGGCACCTCGATGCCCGAGCTCGAGCCGCGCATGTTCTCCTTCAACTCGCCGCACGGCGCCTGCCCGCGCTGCACCGGGCTCGGCTCGCAGATGGAGATCGACCCCGAGCTGATCGTGCCGGACCCGTCGCTCACCCTCAACGACGGCGCCATCCTGCCCTGGTCCACGAGCGCGTCGAAGCTACTACGAGCAGATGACGCAGGCGATCGCGGACAAGTGGGAGGTGGACATGGACACCCCCTGGGAGGACCTCGACGAGGAGGTCCGGCGCTGCTTCCTGTACGGCACCAACGGCGACAAGGTGTACGTCACCTATCGCAACCGCTACGGGCGCAAGCGGTCGTACATGACCACCTTCGAGGGCATCGTCCCCAACCTCGAGCGCCGCTACCGCGAGACCGACTCGGACTGGTCGCGCGAGAAGATCGAGGAGTACATGACGCTGCGCCCCTGTCCGGAGTGCAAGGCGGCGCGGCTGAGGCCGGAGTCGCTCGCGGTCACGGTCGGCGGTCTCGGCATCCACGAGTTCACGCGCCTGTCCGCGAAGCGGGCGATCGAGTGGGTCGAGGAGCTCGAGCTGTCGGACACCGAGCGCCAGATCGCCCGGATGATCCTCCGCGAGATCGACGAGCGCCTGCGGTTCCTCGACAACGTGGGCGTCGGCTACCTGTCGCTCGAGCGCGCGGCCGCCACGCTGTCGGGCGGCGAGGCGCAGCGGATCCGGCTGGCGACCCAGATCGGCTCCTCGCTGGTCGGAGTGCTCTACATCCTCGACGAGCCCTCGATCGGGCTGCACCAGCGCGACAACGAGCGCCTGATCGCAACGCTGGAGCGCCTGCGCGACCTCGGCAACACCGTGATCGTGGTCGAGCACGACGAGGGCACCATGCGCGCGGCCGACCACCTCGTCGACCTCGGCCCGGGCGCCGGCGAGCACGGCGGCTGGCTGGTGGCCGAGGGCACGCCCGAGACCGTGATCGCCTCGCCGGACTCGCTCACGGGCCAGTACCTGTCGGGCGACCTCCAGATCCCGGTGCCGAGGAAACGGCGGCGGCCGAGCAGCTACATCGAGGTCGAGGGCGCGTCGCAGCACAACCTGCGCGGCATCGACGTGAAGATCCCGCTGGGCGTGTTCTGCGCGGTCACCGGGGTCTCCGGCTCGGGCAAGTCCACGCTCGTGAACGAGATCCTCTTCAAGGCGGTCGCCAACCGGCTCCACCGGGCGAAGCAGCGGCCCGGGGCGCACCGCCGCGTGCGCGGCCTGGAGGAGATCGACAAGATCATCAACATCGACCAGTCGCCGATCGGGCGCACGCCGCGTTCCAACCCGGCCACCTACATCGGGCTGTTCGACCACATCCGCGACCTCTACTCGCGCACGCAGGAGGCCCGGGCCCGCGGATACAAGCCGGGCCGGTTCTCGTTCAACGTGAAGGGCGGCCGCTGCGAGGTCTGCCGCGGCGACGGCCAGATCAAGATCGAGATGCACTTCCTGCCGGACGTGTACGTGCCCTGCGAGCAGTGCCACGGCAAGCGCTACAACCGCGAGACGCTCGAGGTGCGCTTCAAGGGCAGGACGATCGCCGACGTGCTCGACATGACGGTCGAGGAGGCGGTCGACTTCTTCCAGCACATCCCGAAGATCGCCCGCCGCCTGCGGGCGCTGCACGACGTGGGGCTCGACTACATCCGCCTGGGCCAGCCCGCCACGACGCTGTCGGGCGGCGAGGCGCAGCGCGTGAAGCTGGCGAGCGAGCTGTCGAAGATCGCGACCGGCCGGACGCTCTACATCCTGGACGAGCCCACCACGGGCCTGCACTTCGCCGACGTCGGGCGCCTGCTCGAGATGCTCGACCGGCTGGTGGAGCAGGGCAACACGGTGGTCGTGATCGAGCACAACCTCGACGTGATCAAGACGGCCGACCGCATCATCGACCTCGGCCCCGAGGGCGGCGAGGAGGGCGGCGCGCTCGTGGCGCAGGGGACGCCGGAGCAGGTGGCCGCGAAGGCGGACAGCTCGTACACGGGCCGCTTCCTGGCGGAGATCGTGAAGCCGGCGCGCGCCGGAAGCGGGCCGGCCGGCGCCGCGAAGGTCCCGGCCGCCGCGTAGCAGGACGGGTCCCGGTCTAGTCCTCGAACCAGATCTGGAAGGCGCGGTCCGCGAGTGCGCACGCCGCGGCCTCGCCGGCGTCGAACGTCCGGACCTCCACCTTGCCGGAGCAGTCGCCCGTGGTCACGCTGATGTCGGCCAAGAACGCGGTGGCGATCACGTCCGCCTGCCCGCCGTCGAAGACGGCCTGACCCGCCACCATGACGCTTCTCGGGGTGAACGGCAGGCCGGTGAAGCAATAGTGGCCGACTTGGGTGTCAGGGTCGATGTTGGCCTGGACGATGTTCTTGCTCTTCGACGCGACGACGTTCCCTGTGGCGGTGACAGTCGCGTAGGCGACGGCGGTGCCGGCGTCGCCCGGATCGCCCTTGTCGCCCTTCACGCCCGGCGCACCGGCGCGCCCTGCGCCCCCTGGGGCCCGGCCGGCAGCTCACCCGCCTTGAAGTCCTTCGCGAGCAGGGAGCCGTCCTGCACCTTGCCGCTGATCACAGCGTTCTTCGCGATGTCGGACTTCTTGACGTTCGCCTTCTTGATGTCACCCGAGTCGACGGTGTTCTTGCCGGGCAGGGCGACTGCGGTGCCCGACAGGGCGGCCAGCAGCGCTACGAATGCGACGACCAGTGCGGGCGACGGCCGGCGGGCTGACAGGCGGTCCATGCCTTACCTCCAGGGGGTGGTTTGCGAGTCCGTGCGATTCGCATCATCACCCGCATGGGGGACGGAACGATCCCCAACATCCGTCTAGGTCCCGTCAGCGGAGGTCGCCCAGCGGCGCGCAGCGGCCGAATCGACGGCAGAACGCACCCTTGCTCTGGAGGCCCGCCCCATGCCGTCTCGACTTCGTGCCCGTCTGACCTACGCCAACGTGATGGCCACGATCGCGGTGTTCGTCGCGCTCGGTGGAACGTCGTATGCCGCCCTGCAGCTCCCCAAGGGGAGCGTCGGCACCAAGCAGCTGAAGCGCAACGCCGTCACCTCGCCGAAGGTGAAGCAGGGAACGCTCCTGCTCAGCGACTTCAAGGCCTCGCAGCGAGCGCTGCTGGGCGGGCCGCAGGGCGCGACGGGACCCGGCGGCCCGGCAGGATCGCAGGGCGTGGCCGGCCCGACCGGCCCGACCGGCCCGCCCGGCCCGACCCAGGGGTCGGCCACCGCCGAGTTCAGCGGGGCGATTCCCGGGGCCACCTTCAATATGGACCACGCAGACCACACGATCAACACGACTGTCGCCGGCAGGCTCTACGTGTGGGGGCGCGGCTCGGTGAGCATCAACTGCTCGGGGGTCGGAAGCGGTCAGGCGGCCCTCTACGTCGACGGAAGCCCGGTGCCCGCCAGCGGGTTCACCTACACGGCGGGCCCGAGCACGATCGTCGTCGTCTCCGGCGTGTCGGACCCCGTGGCCGCCGGCTCGCACACGGTGACGCTCGCGTCCAGGTGCACGGCCGGCACCTTCGCTGGAGGCGGGTCGAGCAACGCCGCCACGGGCGCCATCCTGCTCGGCGGCGCCTAGTCCTGGAACCGGATCAAGCCTCGCGCTCGCGGTTGCGGCGCAGCTTTCGCACCGCCTGCACGACCTCCATCCGCCTCCGGGCGCGGCGCGGCGGTCTCCATCAGCGACGGCGACTCGGTCGTGTCCGCGATCCCGATCGAGCAGGTCAGCGGGGCGGCGGGGTGCAGGGTCGTCGAGCTCTCCAGGGCGTCCTCGAAGCGGCGGGCCCAGGCGGTCGCGCTGCGGGCGTCGGTCGCGTGCAGCAGCACCGAGAACTCGTCGGGGCCGGTCCGGGCCAGGTCGTCCACCGCGCGGAGGCTGCGTGCCAGCGCGTCCGCGCACTGCCGCAGCATCTCGGTGCCCGCCGCCGCGCCGTGCCGCTTGTTCGCCTCGCGCAGCCCGTCGAGGTCCAGCACCGCCACCACGAGCGTCTCGTCGGTGCGGCCCCGGCGCAGCTCCTCGCGCGTCAGAAGTGCCTCGAACTGATCGGCGCCCGGGGAGGTCGGAGAGCGGGTCCATCCCACCGTTCATCGGCCCGGCGGGCGACTCTCTGAAATCCTGCCGCCTGTGTCGAACGCCCGTCTGTGGTGGCAGAAGTGGCGCTGGTACGAGCGCAATTCCCTCCCGTGGAACCGCGCCCGGATCCACAGGGAGTTCGCCCGCCGTCGCGCCTTCGCCCGCTGGCCCGTCCACGGCAACGTGCTCGAGGCCTTCGCCGAGGGCCGGCTCGAGGTCGGCGAGCACACCCTCCTCGAGCCGCACGTCTGGCTGACCGCCCCGGGCGACGCCCGCCTCCGGATCGGCTCGGGCACGTTCCTCAACATCGGCGTGATGGTCGCCGCCGTAGACCTCGTCGAGATCGGCGACCACTGCATGTTCGCCAACGGCTGCTTCGTCACCGACGGCAACCACCGCTTCGACGACCCGGACCGGCCCGTCCCCTGGCAGGGCTTCGCGAGCAAGGGGCCGACCCGGGTCGGCGACAACGTCTGGTGCGGCGCCAACGTCGTCATCACCAGCGGCGTGACCGTGGCCGAGCGGTCGGTGATCGGCGCCAACAGCGTCGTCACGGCGGACATCCCGCCGTTCTCCCTGGCGGCGGGAGTGCCCGCCCGCGTCCTGCGCCGGATCGAGTATCCGGAGCGGATCAGCACATGACGATCAGATGGAACGGGCGGTCGGCCTCGGTGCCGTTGTTGCCGTTCTCCGTCCGCACCGCGACGCCGTTCGCGTTCGTTCCCAGCGAGCTGACGCTGATCTGGCTGTTCTGCGGCGGCGCCGCGGCGCTCGCGTCGCCGACCGTGGCGAAGTAGGCGCAGCCGCGGATGTCCGCGCTGAAGATCACCTGATAGCGGCCGTCGCCGGTGCGGGCCACCGAGCTGACGTCACGGCCGCGGGCGAGCTGGCCGCCACCGGTGACCACCGCGTAGCGCGCGCCGCCGTGGGCCACGAGCGCGGTCCCGACCGGGCCCAGCGAGGACTCCTTGATCGAGGCGCCGCCGATCTTGTCCCTGCGGATCTCGTTCCCGGTGAGCGAGCGGTTGCGGATGTCCTTCCCCGTGACCGTGTTGTTGCGGATCTGCTTGCCGGTCACGACGAGTGCATACGCGGAGCCGCCCAGCGACATGATCAGGGCCACGCAGGCCACGACCATGGCGGGCGACGGAAGCAAACGACGGAACATCGGGACCTCCCCTTCGGGCATGGAATGGGTCGACAGCCGCAAGCACTCGGCTCGGCCGAGTGCGCGCGGTGGGCATCAAACCCATTCCATGCCACGAAGTTGCTTCCTCGTTTACGAGGAGCCGAGGAGGACGGCCGAGAGGCGGACGTCGGTGAAGTCCATGTCGCCGACGTCGTCGCTGCAGGCGACCGTGAACGTGTGGTCGCCGGCCGGCAGCACGCCGGTCACGGCGGTCACACCGGCGAGCGCCTGCTCCTGGTTGCCGTCGGTCTGCTGCGACAGCGAGCCCTCTTCGGTCACCCCGGTGAGCGGGTTGCCGTCGAGGTTGATGCGGCAGAGCCCGCGCACGGACGTGCCGGCCGCGTCGTCGCTGTGCCACTGGCCGCCCGCGGTGAGCAGGACGCGGCCCGGGCGAGGCATCGACAGCACCACGCTGGTGCAGTTGGTGAAGGCGGCCCCCGGCTCGCAGCTGCCGAGCGCGGAACGGCCGATGGTGAGCGCGTCGGGCCCGATTCCGCCGACGGTGTCGGCGTTCGCGGCGTTGGCGGCGTTCGTGGCGTTGTCCGCGTTCGACGCGTTGGCGGCGGTCGCCGCGGCGTCGGCGTTCGCCGCGCTCGGCACCTTGCCGAGGCTCGACTCGTCGACGTCGGCACCCTTGAGGGTGTTCCCGCGCACGTCCTTGCCGCGCAGGTCGTTGTTGCGGACGTCCTTGCTCTTGATCGAGTTGTCGACGATTGCGGCGCTGCCGATCGTCGCGGCCGCGTAGCCGACGCCGCCGAGCGCCACGAAGAGCGCGAGGCAGGCGATGACGAGCGAGGCGGACGGACGGCGAGAAGCGATGCGAGACATGTGGTTCCCCTTTCGGGTCGGTTGGAGTGACGCCCGTCCAACCGGCGGGGGAACCGCGAATTACGCGGGCGTCAGCCGATCACCTGGACGACCACCGTGCGCTCCCGCGGGCGGTCGTCGAAGTCGACCAGCACGAGCTGCTGCCAGGTGCCGAGCGCGAGGCCGCCGTCGTGCACCGGGACCGTCTCGGACGGGCCGACGATCGCCGCCCGGATGTGGGCGTGCGAGTTCGTGTCGTGGTTCAGGCGGTTGTGTTCGTAGTCGCCCTGCGCGGGGATCAGGCGCTCGAGCGCCTCGCGCAGGTCACGCACGCCGCCCGGCTCGTGCTCCATCGCCGTGACCGCGGCCGTCGAGCCCGGCACGAACACCGACACGATCCCGTTCTCGCACTCCCGACGACTCGAGCACGCTCTCGACGCCCTCGGTCAAGTCGATCACGTCGCCGTCGCCGTCCGTGGAGAAGCGCAGCTGGCCGGTGTGGAGCTCCACGGTCGTCAGAGGGAGAAGCCGCCGGTGAACGGCTCGCCGGTGCCCTCGCCGATCAGCGTGTGCAGCCGCTCGAGCTCGTCCGGCGCCATCGTGTAGCCGTGCTCGGGCTCGGGGTAGCGGCGGGCGCGCACGTCCTCGGTAAACGCCCTCACGCCCTCGATCATCTGCTCCCGGACGTTCGCGTACTGCTTGACGAAGCGCGCCTTGTGCCCGGCGTAGATCCCGAGCAGGTCGTGGAACACGAGCACCTGGCCGTCGGTGGCGGCGCCGGCGCCGATGCCGATCACCGGGATGCGCATGCGCGGCATGATCGCCTCGCTGAGCGGGGTCGGGATGGCCTCGAAGACGACGGAGAACGCGCCGGCCTCCTGCAGGCCCAGGGCGTCGTGCATGACCTCGAACGCCCGCTCCGCCGTGCGCCCCTGCGAGCGGTAGCCGCCCAGCGCGGTGGCGCTCTGGGGCGTGAGCCCGACGTGGCCCATCACGGGGATCCCGGCCTCCACGATCGCCCGGGCGCGCTCGACCGAGCTGCCGCCGCGCTCCAGCTTGACCGCGTCCACGCCGGCCTCCTTGATGAAGCGCTGGGCGTTGCCGATCGCCAGCTCGTTGGAGGCCTCGTAGGAGCCGAACGGCATGTCGCCCACGAGCAGCGGAGTGGACAGGCCGCGCCGCACGGCCGCGGCGAGCATGAGCAGCTCGTCGAGCGTGACCGGGAGGGTCGACGGGTAGCCGAGCACGGTCATCGCGCCGGAGTCGCCGACGAGGACGACGTCCACGCCGGCCTCCTCGGCCACCTGCGCGCTCGGGTAGTCGTAGGCGGTGACCATCGCGATCGGCTCGCCGAGCGCCTTCTTCTCGGCGAGCTTGGTCAGCGTGATGGCCGGTCGCTGGGTGGGACGGTGGCTCACGTCGTTCCTCCGAGGATCGTGTTGTCGATCAGCCGCGCGCGGCCCACCTGGGCCGCAACGGCGAGCAGTGTCGAGCCGTTCACGCGCTCGACTGGCGAAAGGTCTGTGGCGGAGCGAAGCTCCAGGTACTCCGGCTCGATGCCGTGGGCGTCGAGCTCGCCACGGGCGGCCTCCAGGACCGCGCGCGAATCGATCCGTCCCGACTGGACAGCCGCCTCGGCCGCGCGCAGGGCGCGGCTGAGGCCGAGGGCCCGCTGGCGCTCGGCCGCGGAGAGGTAGCCGTTGCGGGAGGAGAGCGCGAGCCCGTCGCCGTCGCGGATGGTGGGGCAGACCTCGATCTGGACGGGCATGTCGAGGTCGCGCACGAGCCGGCGGATCACGAGCGCCTGCTGGGCGTCCTTCTGGCCGAAGTAGGCCACGTCGGGCGCGGCCATGTTGAGGAGCTTCGTCACCACGGTGGTCACCCCGGCGAAGTGCTCCGGGCCGCGGTGCTCGGGTGCGCCCTCCAGCATGTCGGTGAGGCTGCCGACGGTGACCGTCGTGGCGAAGCCGTCCGGGTAGACCTCGTCGGCGGCCGGAGCGAAGAGGATGTCCACCCCCTCGGCGGTCGCGAGCTCCGCGTCCCGCCCCTCGTCGCGCGGGTAGCCGCCCAGGTCCTCGTTCGGGCCGAACTGGGCCGGATTGACGAACAGGGAGACCACCACGACGTCGGTCTGCTCGCGGGCGCGGCGGATCAGGGAGAGGTGGCCGCCGTGGAACGCGCCCATGGTCGGGACCAGGCCGATGCTGCGGCCGGCGCGCCGCTCGGGTGCGAGCGCCTCGCGCAGCTCCTTGACAGTCCGCACCGTCCTCACGCGGTCACCTCTTCCCCGGCGAGGGCGCGGGTATGCCGCACGAGCTCGTCGAACAGGTCGAGAAGCTCGGGGGCGGCGTCCTCGAGGGCGCGGCGCTGGGCGTCGACGGTGCCGTGGTCGCCGCGGGCGATGGGGCCGGTGAGCGCCCTCTCGGGGTCGAGCTCGGCGACGCTCTCGACGGTGCGGCGCACGAGCGGCGCCAGGAGCGCGCGCGCCTCGTGCGGGGCGAGGCCGGCGCCGGCGGCGATCCGCTCGGCGGCGGCGAGGAGCGTCACGGTGAAGTTGGAGGCGACCGAGGCGGCGGCGTGGTACGCGGCCCGGCCCTCGTCGTCGATCTCGAAGGGGGTCATGCCGAGCAGCTCGGCGAGGCGGACGGCGAAGGCGAGGGCCGCGGGGGTGGTGCCGGCGACGGCGCAGCCGGCGCCGGCGAAGGCGCCGAGCGCGGAGGGTTCCCGCTCGGGGGAGGCCGCCTCGGACGAAGCCCGCTCCGGAAACGTCTGCAGCGGATGCAGCCCGAACGCCGCTCCACCGGCGGCCTCCAACGCGCCCAGGCGCGTCGCACCGCTCGTGTGACCCACCAGCGGCGCCGCTCCCGCCACCGTGGCGGCCGCCGCGGGTATCTCGGCGTCCGGCACGCACAGGACGATCGCCTCGCAGCCGCGCGGGACCTCGCCGCGGCCCGCCGGGCCCTCCACCTCGACGCCCGCCTCGCGCAGCGCCGCGGCCAGCGCCGTGCCGAGCCGGCCCGCGCCGACCACGCCGACGCGGGAGACGCCAAGCTCGCCCGAAGGGGCGTGGGTGAGGCTGTCGGTGGTCGGGTGCATACCCTGCCGGTCCACTCCGACGGCCGGTAGCGGCCGGCTCCCCAAGGATACCCGGGCGTGTTGCCGTCGCCCCCGGTCCCTAGGCTTGGGCCATGCAGTCACGCAGCGCAGAGGAGCGCCGCGAGGAGCTGGTCGAGCTCTTCCATGAGGCGTCCGGGTGCGTACGGTGCCCGCTTCACCAGGGCCGGACCAAGGTGGTGTTCGGCTCCGGCAACGCCAGACGCCGACCTGATGTTCGTGGGCGAGGCGCCGGGCATGCACGAGGACCTCCAGGGGCTGCCCTTCGTGGGCCGCGCCGGCAAGCTGCTCGACCAGCTGCTCGAAGAGGTCGGGCTCCAGCGATCCGACGTGTTCATCACGAACGTCCTGCTCTGCCGGCCGCCCGGGAACCGCGATCCGCAGCCGGACGAGATCGACACCTGCAAGCCCTACCTGCACAGGAAGATCGACCTGATCGAGCCCAAGGTGATCTGCACGCTCGGGAACTTCTCGACCAAGCTGCTGACCCGCTCGCAGCGCGGCATCACCAGCGTCCATGGGCGCCCGCAGGTGCACGAGCTGGGCGGCCGGACCGTGCGTGTCTTCCCGATCTACCACCCGGCCGCCGCGCTGCGGAGCACGAGGACGCTCGAGGAGCTGCGCGAGGACTTCGCGAAGCTGCCGGCGCTGCTCGCGGAGCCGGCGCCGGTGCCGATCGGCGCGGTGGCGCCCGTCGCGGCCGCCGTGGCTGCGGCGGGGCCGGAGCCCGAGCCGCCCCAGATGGACCTGTTCGGCTAGCGGCCCGGCCGGAGGCGGGGCACGAAAGTCAACTATAGGTTGACCAACGTATGGAGCCCCTTCGCGAGCATGACCGTCGAGACGTCCTCGCCGGCTGAGACCGAACAGGCCGGCGCCGACCTGGCCGCGCGGCTCTCGCGCGGCGACGTCGTGCTCGTCAGCGGCGAGCTCGGCACCGGCAAGACGACCTTCGTGCGCGGCGCCTGCCGGGCGCTCGGGGTCGACGGGCCGGTCACGAGCCCGACCTTCACGATCGGCCATGTGCTGGGCGGCGATCCGGAGGTCGCCCACCTCGACCTGTACCGCCTGGGTTCGATCGCCGGCGAAGACCCGGCGCTGCTCGAGGACTACCTGACCCCGGACCGGATCGCCTTCGTCGAGTGGCCCGCGGCCGGCGAGCCGGCCTTCGAGCGGGTCGCCGCGCGCGTGCGGATCGAGCACCTGGGCGGCGACCGCCGCCGTATCGCGATCTCGTGAGCCTGCTCGGGATCGACACCTCCACCGCGGCGAGCGCCGCCTGCGTGCTGCGAAGCGACGGCGAGGTCTTCGAAGTCGTCCCCGAGCCCGCCGCGCTTGCCGCCCGGCCGGCCCACGCCCGCGAGCTGATGCCGGCCGTGGCCGACGTGATGGAGCGCGCCGGCCTCGGCTACGGCGACCTGGAGGCGATCGCCGTGGGGGTGGGGCCGGGCACGTTCACCGGCCTGCGGATCGGGGTCGCGACCGCCCGCGCGCTGGCAAGCGCGAACGGCCTGCAGCTGAGGCCGGTGTCGTCGCTGGCAGCGCTGGCGGCGGGAATCGAAGCGGAGGCCGGGGCGGAGGCGGCCGGGCCGCTCGGGAGCGCCGGCGACGCGCCGGACACCCCCTCATTGCTCGCCGTCATCGACGCCAAGCGCGGCGAGGTCTTCGCAGCCGAGTACGCACCAGGAGGCGAACGCCGCTGGGGCCCCGTCGCCCTGCGCCCGGAGGACCTGGCGGAGCGTGTTCGGACCGGCGGTGTCAGACGGCTGGCGGCCGGTGACGGCTCGGTACGATTTCGAGGGGTGCTCGAGGCGGCCGGAACAAGCGTCATGCCCGACGATTCGCGCGCCCACGTGGTCCGCGCTCTGCACGTCTGCCGCCTTGCGGCCGAGGTGCCGGGCGTCGCCCCCCAAGCTGTCCTCCCCGACTACCTCAGAGCCCCCGACGCGAAGCCACAGTGACTCTGGAACTCGACATCCGCCGACTCACCTACGCGGACCTTCCGCAGGTGATCGCGATCGAGCGGCGCGCGTTCCCAACGCCCTGGTCGCTCGCGATGTTCGTGCTCGAGCTGTCCAAGCCGTCGGGGATCTGCCTCGCCGCGATGCTCGACGGCCGGATCGTGGGCTACCTGGTCTGCTCGCGCTACGACACCGTCTGGCACGTCATGAACGTCGCGGTGGACGACAACCTGCTCCGCCAGGGGATCGCCAGCACGCTCCTGGAGCGGCTGTTCGACATGGCCGACAAGCCGAACGAGCAGTACACGCTCGAGGTCCGCACCTCGAACGAGGCCGCCATCAGGCTGTACGAGCGGTTCGACTTCCGCGCCGCCGGCCGCCGCCGCGCCTACTACCACGACAACCGCGAGGACGCCCTCATCATGTGGCGCACGGTGCCCGACCGGGCCACCGCGTGAACGCCGCCCGCCGAGCCACGCAAGGCGGCGGCTGTGATCCTCGCGCTCGAGACCAGCTGCGACGACACCTGCGCCGCCGTCGTGGATCGCGACGGCGTCATCCATTCGAACGTGATCGCGTCGCAGGGCCTGCTGCACGCCCGCTACGGCGGGGTCGTGCCGGAGATCGCCTCGCGCCACCACCTCGAGCTGGTCGACGCCGTCACCGCCGACGCCCTCGAGCGTGCGCACACACGCCTCGACGAGATCGACACCGTCGCCGTGACCACCGGCCCGGGCCTGATCGGCGCGCTGCTCGTGGGCGTGTCCTCGGCGAAGGCGATCGCGGCCTCGCGGCGGCTGCCGCTCGTGCCGGTCGACCACCTGCACGGCCACGTGACCGCCAGCATGCTGGGTGACGCTCCGGCGCGAAGCGACCGGCTCGGCCGGGCGCGCAGCGATCACCTATCCGGCCACCCTTCCTGTGCCTGGTGGCGAGCGGCGGCCACACCTTCCTCGCGCGCGTGGACGACCCCGCCGCCTACGAGGTGCTCGGCCAGACCCTCGACGACGCCGCCGGCGAGGCCTTCGACAAGGGCGCCCGCCTGCTCGGCCTCGGCTACCCCGGCGGGCCGGAGGTGGACCGGCTGGCCAGGGAGGGCGACCCCGAGGCGTTCGACTTCCCGCGCAGCGCCCCCGGCGAGCTCGACTTCAGCTTCAGCGGGCTGAAGACCTCGCTTCTCTACAGACTCAGGGAGCTGGCCGATCCGCCGCTCGCCGACCTCGCCGCCTCCTACCAGCGCGCGATCGTCGAAGCCCTGTCGCCCGCACCCGCAAGGCGCTCGAGCGAACGGGCCTGCAAAGGCTCGCCATCGGCGGCGGCGTGGCCGCCAACTCCGAGCTGCGCCAAGCCGTCTCCGAGCTGGGCGTCCCGGTGTGGGTCCCGCCGATCGAGCTCTGCACCGACAACGCCGCGATGATCGCCGGCGCCGCGCGCTTCACGGAGCCGCTCGAGTACCCCGAGTACCTCTCGCTGGACGCCGCCGCGCGCCCGGCGCTCAGCTGAACAGCCGCGACTCCTCCAGATCGAGCTCCCGCTCGACCCGGCGGCGCACCTCGTCGCTGATGTCGCCGCGGTTGCGCATGCCGATCAGCTCCTCGCGCTGCGCGTCGAAGAGCTCGTGCATCACCCGCTGGTAGGCGCTCGTCCGCTCTTCGTAGCCGTCGCCGTCGCCGTCCTCCCGCGCGGCGAAGCGGCGCCGGCGGTAGTCGTACATGCCGTGCACGCGGTCGAGGGTGTCGTCGCGCGCCCAGTCCTCGTCCCTCAGTTCCTCGACCCGGGCGAGCGCGGCCTCCGCCAGGCGGATGCGGGCCGCGACCTCCTCGCGCTCCTCGGACCCGTCGTCCGTGATCCCCAGCCGCTCGATCAGCGGCCCCAGGGTGAGGCCCTGACCCACCAGCGTGACCAGGATCACCACGTAGGCCAGCAGGATGATCAGCTCGCGGGCGGGGAACGCCTCGCCGGCGTCCGTCTGGAGCGGCAGCGCCAGGGCCGCGGCCAGCGACACCGATCCCCGCATCCCGGCCCAGCTGATCGCGAGGCGCTCCTCCCAGGAGGCGCGGCGCTCGCGCTGCGCCGGCCGCCGGTCTATCGCCCGGATCAGGTAGACCACCGTGAACCCCCACATCAGGCGCACGACGATCACGATCAGGCTGATCAGCAGCCCCCAGAAGATCAGCTCGCTCGCCGAGTAGCCCGTGATGTCGTCGATCACCGTCGGCAGCTGCATCCCCACGAGCAGGAACAGCACCGCGTTGAGCAGGAAGGTGAGGATCTCCCACACCGATATGCCCTGGATCCGCATGATGGGCGTGGTCAGCTGCGGCGTGTGCCAGCCCATGTAGACGCCCACCGTGACCGCCGCGATCACGCCCGACAGGCCCAGTTCCTCAGCCGGGATGTAGGCCGCGTAGCCGCTCAGGATCGAGATCGTGATCTCGGTCGGAGGGTCGTCGATCCGGCTCCGGACCTCCTTGATGATCCAGCCGGCGAGCAGCCCGATGGCCAGCCCGCCCACCCCGGTGAGCACGAACATGCCGGTGGCCTCGACCAGCGAGAACGAGCCCGTGACCACCGCGGCGACGGCGAAGCGGTAGAGCACCAGCGCCGTCCAGTCGTTGGTCAGGTTCTCGCCCTCCACGACCGTGATCAGGCGCCGCGGCGCGCCGATGCGGCGCATGATCTCGGCGGGCGCGACCGCGTCGGTGGGGGAGACGATCGCGCCGAGCACGAAGGACTCGCCCCAGCCGAGGCCGATCACCTCGTGGGCCACCACCGCCACCGCCACCATCGTCACCCCGACCAGCGGGATCGCGAGCAGGGCGATCGGGCGGGCGTTGCGCTTCAGGTCTCGCAGCGAGGTGAAGAAGGCGGCGCCGTACAGCAGCGGCGGCAGGAAGATGAGCAGGACCAGGTCCGGGTCGAGCTCGACCGAGGGCACGCCCGGTAGGAACCCGATGGCCGTCCCGCCGACGACCAGGGTGATCGGGTAGGGCACGCCGAGCACCCGCGCGAGGACGGCGAGCGTTGCCACTCCGAGCAGGAGGCCGAAGACCACTAGCTCCACGTGCTCCACGGGCCTTAGATTTACATGGTGCCCATCGTGACCCTCTACGGAAAGCCGGGCTGCCACCTCTGCGACGACGCACGCGCCGCCCTCCGGGACGCCCTCGCGGGCCGCGAGGTCGCCGTGCGGGAGGTCGACGTGACGCTCGACCCGGTCCTCGAGCGCCGCTACGGGGAGCGCATCCCGGTGCTGGCCCTGGACGGGGAGGAGCTGTTCGAGTACTTCGTCGACGGTGACGCGCTCGCGGAGCGGCTCGATAAAGTGACCCCGTGAGCTTCCGCGAGCCGACGACGGGCGGGGCCGGGTTGCAAGATGGTGGATCCGAGCGCCTGTCGCTCGGCGTCGCCGCTCGCCTCTCGCGCTACCTCCAGGTCCTGACCCAGGCCAAGAAGATGGGCCGCGAGACCATCTCCTCCCAGGAGCTGGCCGACTACACGCACGTGAACTCGACCCAGATCCGCCGCGACCTGTCCGGATTCGGCAAGTTCGGCAAGCGCGGCGTGGGCTACAACGTCGACTCGCTCGTCTCGCAGATCCGCAAGATCCTCCGCAGCACGGGCAAGCACAACATCGCCCTGTTCGGCGCCGGCAACCTGGGCCAGGCGATCGCGGGGTCGGACATCTTCGCCGACCACGGCTTCCGCGTCGTGGCGCTGTTCGACAAGGACCCGGCCAAGGTCGGCACCAACGTGAACGAGAACCTCGTGGTCCGCCCCTACGACGACCTCGGACGGGTGATCCGCGAGGAGGACGTGGTGGTGGGGGTGCTGGCCGTCCCGACCGAGGCCGCTCAGGGCGTGGCCGACGACCTGGTCGAGGCCGGCGTGAAGATCATCTTCAACTACTCCGAGGCCCTGCTGCAGGTGCCGCCCGAGGTGACGGTCCACACCTCGAGTCCCGCCGTCGATCTGCTCTACGCGCTCTACTTCTACCTCACCTGATGCTGGAAATGGCCCGCGTCCATGAGGCGTTCGAGGCCTCGACGGACTTCACGGTCGGAATCGAGGAGGAGTTCGCGATCCTCGACCCGGACACGCTGTCGCTCGACCAGCGCTTCGACGAGCTGAAGGAGGCGTCGGCGTCGGATCCGGCGCTGTCCGAGTCGGTGGCGGGCGAGCTGATCCGCTCGGAGATCGAGATCCGCTCCGGGAAGGGCGAGAACTTCGCCGACGCGACGGAGCGCCAGCGCGACGCGCGCGCCCGGCTGTTCAGGCTGGCGGCCGACCGCCGGATGCTGCTCGCCGCCACCGGCACGCACCCGTGGAGCCCCTGGCAGGAGCAGGAGATCATCGACACCGAGCACTACCACCGCGTGGCGGACGGCCTCCGCTACGTGGCCTGGCGCAACAACACGTTCTCGCTCCACATCCACATGGGGATCCACGGGGCGGACCGCGCCGTGAAGGTGTGCGATCGCCTCCGGCCCGTGCTGCCCGGAGCTGCTGGCCCTGTCCGCCAACTCGCCGTTCCTGGACGGCCGCAACTCGGGCCTCCACTCGGTCCGCTCCCAGATCTTCACCAAGAGCTTCCCGCGCTGCGGGATCCCGGACCCCTTCGGGGGCTGGGAGGCGTACGCCGACTACGTGGACTTCCTGGTGCAGACCGGCTCGATCGTCGAGCAGACCCAGATCTGGTGGAGCATCCGCCCGCACCACTCGTTCGGCACCGTGGAGCTGCGCATCTGCGACGCCCAGTCGAGCGCGGCCGAGTCCACGGCGCTCGAGGCGCTGATATCGGCCTGCATCGCTCAGGCGGCGCTCGACATCGACGAGGGCGTGCCGTTCGAGGACCCGCGCGCCGCGCTTCGTGGAGGAGAACTTCTGGCGCGCGATCCGCCATGGGCTCGACGGCAAGCTGATCGACCTGGAGCGGCGCGAGGAGTACCCCGCGGCCGCCGTGGCCGACCGCCTGATGGCCTGGACCGCGCCGGCGCGCGAGCTGCTCGGAATCGAGCCGGCGCTGCCGGAGGAGAACGGCGCCCAGCGCCAGCGGCGGGCGATGGAGCGGGGCGCCTCGATGGAGGAGGTGTTCGCGGCGGAGGTGGCGGAGACGCAGCGCACCTACGCGAGGGAGCAGGTGAGCACGTGAGCGAGGAGCAGCAGCTGCCGGAGGTCGATCAGGTCCTCCTCAGCACCGCCATCTCGCTTGTGAACCTTGCCGGGATCCGCCTGACGGAGAAGGAGCACAAGGACGTTCAGCAGGCGAAGCAGGCCATCGACGCCGCCCGCGAGCTGCTCCCGCTCTGCCCGCAGGACGAGATCGGTCCGATCAAGGATGCACTCTCCCAGCTGCAGATGCTCTACGTGAAGGAGACAGGATCTCGTGCGCAGCCGGCCGAGCCGGGTGCTTCGCCGACGGCCGACGAGCGCGCCGAAGCCCGCTCCAAGATCTGGACCCCGCCCGGCACATGATCGGGATCTTCGGCGGATCGGGCTTCTACCGCTTCCTCGACGACGTCGAGGAGATGCCCCTCGCCACGCCGTACGGCCCGCCCTCGGCGCCCGTAGCAATGGGCAAGGTGGACGGGGTGGACGTTGCCTTCATGCCGCGTCACGGCCACGAGCACACGCTGCCGCCGCATCGGATCAACTACAGGGCGAACGTCTGGGCGATGCGCGAGGTCGGTGTTCGCAGGATCATCGGCCCCTCCGCGTGCGGCTCCCTGAAGCGGGAGCTCGGGCCGGGGACCTTCGTCGTATGCGACCAGTTCGTCGATCGGACGCAGGCTCGGGAGAGCACCTTCTACGACGGGCCCCAGACGACGCATGTCGCGGGCGCTGACCCGTACTGCAAGCAGATGGGCGAAGTCCTGGTGCGCTGCGGAAAGGAGCTCGAGATCCCGATCGTCGGCGGCGGCACGATCGTGGTGATCGAGGGTCCCCGCTTCTCCACCAGGGCCGAGTCGCGCTGGTTCGCCCAGAGCGGGTTCGACCTGGTCGGCATGACCCAGTACCCCGAGGCCTGGCTGGCCCGCGAGCTCGAGCTCTGCTACGCGAACGTATCGCTGGTCACGGACTACGACGTGGGCGTGGAGGGCGGCGAGCCCGTCTCGGCCGGGGCGGTCATGGACGTCTTTCGTGAGAACCTCGATAGACTCCGCGCGCTCTTGTTCCGGGCGGTGCCGTTGATCGGGCCACAGCCCGACGATCTCTGCTCGACTGCGCTGCAGAGCGCGGTCGTGCATCACTGAGCGGCCCCCCGCCCGCTGACTGAACCTTACGGAGGACATACCCCTTGGAATTCCTGACTGACTGGGGCGTGATCATCGCGCTCCTCTGCGCCGGCGCCGCCGTCGCGTACGGCGTCGTTACCTCGCGCTGGCTCCTGTCGCTTTCGCCCGGCAACGCGGAGATGCAGGCCATCTCCACCGCCGTGCAGCAGGGCGCGACGGCCTACCTGCGCCGCCAGTACACGATCATCGCCGGCGTCGCCGTGGTGCTCGCGATCGTGCTCGCGATCGCCCTCGAGGCCTCGGACTCCAACGGCATCCTGGTCGCCGTCGGCTTCCTGATCGGCGGCACCTTCTCCGGGGCCGCCGGCTTCATCGGCATGAACGTCTCGGTCCGGGCCAACGCCCGCGTGGCCGAGTCGGCCCGCTCGGGCGTCTCGAAGGCGCTCGAGGTGGCCTTCAAGGGCGGCGCCGTGACCGGCCTGCTGGTGGCCGGGCTGGCGCTGCTCGGCGTGGCCGGCTACTACGGCATCCTGATCCTGGCGGGCACCGACGAGCGCGACGCCATCGACGCCCTGCTCGGGCTCGGCTTCGGCGGCTCGCTGATCTCGGTGTTCGCCCGTCTGGGCGGCGGCATCTTCACCAAGGCCGCCGACGTGGGCGCCGACCTGGTCGGCAAGATCGAGGCCGGCATCCCGGAGGACGATCCCCGGAACCCGGCCGTGATCGCCGACAACGTGGGCGACAACGTCGGCGACTGCGCCGGCATGGCCGCCGACCTGTTCGAGACGTACGCGGTCACCGCCGTCGCGGTGATGCTGCTCGGCGTGCTGACGTTCCAGGAGATCGGGACGGTGGCGACCTACCCGCTGGTGATCGGCGGCGCGTCGCTGATCGCCTCGATCATCGGCACCTACGCGGTCCGCAGCCAAGCCGGCAACGTCGAGCGCGCCCTCTACCAGGGCCTGATCGTGTCCGGCGGGCTGGCGGCGCTCGCGTTCCTGCCGATCACGCTCGGGATGATGGACGACCTCACCTTCAAGGACGAGGTGTCCTCGCTCCTGCGCGGCGGCTCCGGCGACGCCCCGTCGGGCATCGAGCTGTACCTCTGCACGCTCGTCGGCATCGCGGTGACCGCGGGGCTGTTCGTGATCACCGACTACTACACCTCGACGCGGTTCCGGCCCGTGCGCACCACCGCGCGCGCCTCGCAGACCGGTCACGCCACCAACATCATCCAGGGCCTCGCCCAGGGCTTCCAGTCCACCGCGGCCCCTGCGATCCTGCTCGCGCTCGGCATCCTGGTCGCCAACGAGCTGGCCGGCATCTACGGCATCGGCGTGGCGGTGATGGCGCAGCTGTCGCTGACCGGGCTGATCGTGGCGCTCGACGCCTTCGGGCCGATCACCGACAACGCCGGCGGCATCGCCGAGATGGCCGACCTGCCGGAGGAAGTGCGCAACGTGACCGACCCGCTGGACGCGGTCGGCAACACCACCAAGGCGGTCACGAAGGGGTACGCGATCGGCTCGGCCGTGCTGGCGGCCCTGGTGCTGTTCGCCGCCTTCGTGGAGGAGCTGCGCGAGGAGGCGGCCGCGGAGGGCGCCTCGGTCACGAGCTTCGAGATCTCGCAGCCCGAGGTGCTGATCGGGCTGCTGATCGGCGGAATGATGGTCTACCTGTTCGCCGCGCTCGCGATCGAGTCCGTGGGGCGGGCCGGCGCCGGCGTGGTCGAGGAGGTGCGCCGGCAGTTCAAGGAGAAGCCGGGCATCATGGACCGCACCGAGCAGCCCGACTACGCGAAGGCGGTGGACATCGTGACCGCCTCGGCGCAGCGGGAGATGATCCTCCCCGCGCTGATCCCGATCGTGGTCCCGGTGATCGTCGGCCTCCTGTCGACGCAGGCGCTCGGCGGCCTGCTGATCGGCGTGATCGTGGTGGGCTTCTTCATGGCGGTCTCGATGACCGCCGGCGGCGGCGCGTGGGACAACGCCAAGAAGCTGATCGAGGACGGCGAGTACGGCGGCAAGGGCTCGGAGGCCCACGCCGCGTCGGTCACCGGCGACACGGTCGGCGACCCCTACAAGGACACCGCCGGGCCGGCGATCAACCCGATGATCAAGGTGGCGAACATCGTGGCCCTCCTGATCATTCCCTTCCTGGTCTAGCCTGAACGGCCTTAGTGGCCGAGTATCGCCCGAAGCATCGCGGGCTGGAGAGGGTTCTCGGCACGGGAGCCCTCTTCAGCACCGCGTACGGGAACGTAGGCAGCTCGATCTACTACGCGCTCGGCCTGGTGGCCGTGTTCGCGCTCGGCATGACGCCGGTCGTGTTCCTGATCGCCGGCCTGATCTTCATGTGCACGGCCGCGACCTACACCGAGGCCACGACCATGTTCCCGGAGGCCGGAGGCTCGTCGTCCTTCGCGCGCCGGGCGTTCAACGAGTTCTGGTCGGCCCTCACGGCGTGGGCCCAGATGCTCAACTACATCATCACGGTCGCCATCTCGGCCTTCTTCCTGCCGCACTACCTGGGGGTCGTATGGGAGCCGTTGCTGACGGCTCCGGGGGACATCCTCTGCGGCGTCGCGGTGGTGCTGATCCTGAGCGCGGTCAACGTGGTCGGGGTCAAGGAGGCCGCGGGACTGAACGTGGTCCTGGCGATCCTCGACTTCCTGACCCAGACGGCGCTCGTGATCGTGGGCCTCGTCCTGGTGTTCTCGCCGGAGGTCCTGGTCGACAACGTCGACTTCGGCACAACCCCGACCGTCAGCGACTTCCTGATCGCCATCCCGGTCGGCATGGTCGCCTTCACGGGCATCGACACGATCTCGAACATGGCCGAGGAGGCGCGCGACTCCGGGCGCACCGTGCCGCAGGCCATGCGCCTGGTCGTCGTCGCGGTCATGGCGATCTCGCTCACGCTCCCGGCGGTCGCGCTCTCCGCGATGCCGGTCGAGAACGGCGAGACCCTCCTGGCGCTCAGCTCGGAGGAGGGCGGCTACGCGAGCAACCCGATCCAGGGCGTGGTGGTCAACCTCGGGCTGGGGGACCTGCAGCCCGCGGCGGAGGTCTACGTGGGGCTGCTCGCCTCCACGATTCTCCTGGTCGCCACCAACGCCGGGCTCATCGGCCTGTCGCGCCTCAGCTACTCCATGGGTCAGTACCGCCAGCTGCCCGAGGGGCTGCGCCGGCTGCATCCGCGCTTCCGCACCCCCTACATCGCCATCGTCGTCTTCGGGAGCATCGCCTGCCTGACGATGCTCCCCGGCGAGGCGGAGTTCCTCGGCACTGTCTACGCGTTCGGGGCGATGCTCGCCTTCACCATGGCGCACGCGTCCGTTGTCGCCCTCCGGATCAAGGAGCCCGACCGGGAGCGGCCCTACCGGGCGCCGCTGAACGTGACCGTCCGCGGGCGCTCGATCCCGCTCGCCTCCGTGCTCGGCGGCCTCGGCACGGGAATCGCGTTCTTCGTCGTGACGATCCTCAACTTCGAGACGCTCGTGACCGGCACCCTGTGGCTGGCGCTCGGGATGACCATCTACGTCGTGTACCGCCGGCGCCTCGGGCTGACGCTGACCGAGACCCGCAAGATCGTGCTGCCCGAGCCGATCGTGGAGCGCGAGGTGGAGTACGAGTCCGTGCTGGTGGTGTTCGACGAGGGCCGCTACTCGCCCGAGGCGATGTCGACCGCGGTGCAGCTCGCCGCGCGGCGGCGTCGCGGCATCCACGTGCTCGTGACCGTGTCGGTGCCGCCCAACCTGCCGATCGAGGCGGCGATGCCCGCGGAGGAACAGCGGGCGCGGTCGGTGATCGACCAGGCGCGCGTGCGCGGCGGCCGGCGCGTGAGCGGGCATTGGGAGAAGGTCAGGCCCGGCGGTACAGGGCGGCTGATCGTGGACGAGGCGCGGTCGATCAAGGCGAGGGCGATCGTGACGGCGATGCCACCGCGCCGGGCCGGCGCGACGGTCTTCGGCAAGACCCTCGAGACCGTGCTGGCGGAACGGCCCTGCCGCGTGATCATCACCTCGTCTCCGGGGATTCCGTCGAAGGTCGTGGCCTGAGCCGGGGCTACGATGGGCGCATGCAGCGGGCGTACATCGGGTCGACGCGAGTCCTCAGCCTGCTGTTGCTCCTGCTGGGACTCGTGCTGATCGTCTCCACGCTTGCTCGGGGCGGGGGAGTGGCCGCGGCCGGGGTCCTGATCGGCGCCTGCTTCATGCTGACGGGCGCGGGCCGGCTGTGGCTGATGCGAGGCGTCCGCGGCGAGCCGCGGTGAGCGACGCCCGGGGCAGGGACGGCGGCCCGGCCTTCGCCGGCCGGGCACGCGAGGAGCTGCGGCGCCGCTCGGAGTTCGCCGGGGCACGGGTGGTGCGCGGGCTCGGGGAGCCGGCGCTGTTCGCGATCACGCTGAGCGCGGTCGTCGCCGGGCTCTACGTGACGGTCGGCGTCGTCGCCGAGGACGCCCTCGGGCTCACGCCGCTCGTCTTCCTGGTCGCGGGCTTGTTCCTCGTCGCCACGCTGCTGACCTACATCGAAGGGAGCTCGCTGCATCCCGAGCGAGGTGGGGCGTCGAGCATCGCGCGTTACGCCTTCAACGAGCTCTGGAGCTTCGTCGCCGGCTGGGCGATCCTCCTCGACTACATGATCGTGATGGCGATCAGCGCGATCGCCATCACGCACTACGTCGCCGGTATCTGGGGCGGCGCCAACGACGCCGGCGCACAGGTCGCGATCGTCGCCGTGTGCTTCGCCTTCGTCATCGGCCAGAACATCCGCGGGCTCACGGCCGAGCGGCTCGGCACGGTGCTGCGCCTGTCGCTGCTGAACATCGTGGTGCTCGCCGCGCTGACCGTGCTCGCGCTGGCCCAGCACTTCGACGCGGGGGCGCTGACCGACTCGGTCGACCTCGGCTCGATTCCGACCTGGGAGGACGCCTTCTTCGCGGTCGGGGTGGCCACGGTCGCCGCCATCGGCATCGAGGCGGCCTCCGGCCTGGCGGGCGAGGTGCGCGTCGGGCGGCGCGGCCTGCGCCGCTTCGCCGTGGCCGGAGCCGGCGTGACCCTGCTGCTGCTGGTCGTCGTGTCGCTCGCGGCGATCATGGCGCTGCCGGTCGTGGACGGGCAGACCGCCCTGGCCGGGCCCTACATCGAGGCGCCGATGCTCGGCATGGCGTCGACGCTCGACCCCGGCTGGCTCGCCGACGCGGCCCGCTGGACCGTGGCGGTCGGGGCCGCCGTCCTGCTCCTCGTGGCCATGAACGGGCAGATGCTCGGCCTGGCCCGGCTGGGCTACTCGCTGGCCACGAACCGCCAGATCCCGAGCCTCGGCGGCCGGCTCCACCGGACCCGCGGCACCCCCTTCGTGGTGATCGTGATCGCAGGGCTGATCGGGTTCGGCCTGGCGCTCACCGGCGACGTGGTCTTCCTGGCCGGCGTCTTCGCGTTCGGGGCGATGGTCACGTTCGCGCTGGCCCACCTCTCGGTGGTCGTGCTGCGCTTCCGCGAGGCCGACCGGCCGAGCGCCTTCCGGATGCCGCTGTCGGTCCGCGCAGGCCGCGGGACGATTCCGCTGCCCGCTGCCGCCGGGTTCGTCCTGGCGGTGGCCGTGTGGGCGAGCGTCGTCTTGCTGCACGAGGGCGGCCGGATCATCGGCACGGCGTGGATGCTGCTCGGCGTGACGCTGTACGTGGCGCACCGGAAGACGCAGGGCCGCTCGCTGACCCAGCGCTTCACCGTGCCCGCCGCGGCGCTGCAGGAGCGGGTGGAGGCCGAGTACGGCAGCATCCTCGTGCCGGTGTTCGGGGTCCATCTCGACGACGACATCGTCGGCACCGCCGGCAGGCTGGCGGCCGAGCGAGCCGACGAGACCGAGGGCGGCGCGGTGCTCGAGGCGCTGTACGTGTTCGAGATCCCGATGTCGCTGCCGATCGACGCGCGCGTGCCCGACGAGCGCGTCCGCGAGGCCAAGCGAGTGCTTGCGCGCGCGAAGGCGGTGGGCGAGGAGTACGAGGGCGTGGAGGTGGCGACCGCCATGGTGCGCGGCCGCAGCGCCGGCCAGGCGATCGTCGCCGAGGCGCGCCGGCGCGGGGTCGAGGCCATCGTGCTGGCGGCGGAGGAGCCCACGCGGGTGCGGGGCGGCGCGATCATGGGCGGGCGCGGGAGGGCGCGCGACCGCTTCGTGGGGGAGACCACGCGGTACGTGGTCGAGAAGTCGCCCTGCAAGGTGATTCTCACGGCTCCGCCCGCGGGTGAGGAAGGGACGCGGGAGGGCGTGAGGCCCTGACCTGCCTCGGTAGAGTGCAGGCAGGATGTTCGTTCTGATCGTCGGTTGCGGACGCGTGGGCAGCGCGATCGCCCACTCAATGCTCGCCGAGGGGCACGAGGTCTCCGTCCTCGACGAGGACGCGGAGGCCGTCGCCCTGCTCGAGCGCGGCCAGACGGCCGGCTGGGAGGAGCGCGGCGGGCGCTTCACCGAGGGCACGGCGCTCGAGATCGACGCCCTGCTGGCGGCCGGGATCGAGCAGGCCGACGCCTTCGTCGCCTCCACGGACGGCGACAACACCAACCTCGTGATCGCCCAGATCGCGAAGCGCCGCTTCGAGGTCGAGCGCGTCGTGGTGCGGGTGCTCGACCCCGCCCGGGCGCGCTGGTACGCCGAGCAGGGCCTCCAGACGGTCTGTCCCACCCAGACGGCGATCGAGCTGCTCGAGGCGGCCGTGCGGGGCCAGATTCGCTTCGAAGGGGTGTCCGGGTAACGCGATGTACGTGTTGATCGTCGGAGCCGGCAAGGTCGGCTGGAACCTCGCGCGCGAGCTGATCAACAAGAGCCACGAGGTGACCGTGATCGAGTCCGACCAGAGCCGCTTCGCGGTGGTGGAGCAGGAGCTCGAGCACAGCGCCCAGTACGGCGACGGCTCGGAGCTGTGGGTGCTCGAGCGCGCCGGGATCGAGCGCGCCGACCTCGTGGTGGCGGTCACCGGCGACGACGAGGACAACATCCTCATCTCCCAGGTGGCGCGCGAGAAGTACGGCGTGGTCCGGGTGGTGGCGCGCTGCAACAACCCGCGCAACCTGCAGCACTTCGAGCTGCTCGGCGTGAAGCCGGTCATCTCGGCGACCGACCTCATCCTGCGCCTGATCGAGCACGAGGTGCCGAAGTACGGCCTGGTGCACCTGCTCGACCTCCCCGAGGAGCGGCTCGAGATCATCGAGCTCGAGGTGGCGCACGGCTCCGAGGCGGCCGGGCAGGCGGTCAAGAGCCTCGGCCTGCCGGACGGCTCGCTCGTGATCTCGATCCTGCGCGACGGCGGCGGCTTCGTCCCCACGGGCGACTCCGTGGTCGAGGCGGGCGACGAGGTCCTGCTCGTGCTCGACGTCGGCCTCGAGACGAGCGTGACCGAGCGCTTCGCCGACCACTCCGGGGCGGCCATCTAGCCGTGCCGCGCCGCCGGGTCGACCACCTGCTGATCGGCGGCGGCCTCGCCTCGGCGAACTGCGCGCGCTGGCTGCGCGAGGAGGGCGCCGAGGGGTCCGTGCTGCTGGTGGGCCGCGAGCCCGACCCGCCCTACAACCGCCCGCCGCTGACGAAGGGCTACCTCCAGGACAAGGAGTCGCGCGAGGACGCGCTGTTCCGGCCCGACGAGTGGTGGGGCGAGCAGGACATCGAGCTGATGACGCGCACGAGCGTGATGAAGCTGGACACGCGGGAGCGGGTGGCGACGCTCTCGACCAAGGACGAGATCGAGTTCGGCACAGCCCTGGTGGCCACCGGCGCGAACGTGCGCCGGCTGCGGCTCGATGGCTGCGACCTGGACGGGATCCACTACATGCGCGCGTTCGCGAACTCGGACGCGATCAAGGCCGCCGCCGCAGGCGGGCGAGCGGGCCGTGGTGATCGGGGGGAGCTACATCGGCACGGAGGTGTCGGCGTCGCTGACCGCGGCGCACGGCGTGCAGTGCTCGATGCTCATGCAGGAGGAGGTCACGCTCGACCGCTTCTACGGCAAGGAGGTCGGCGGCTTCTTCCACCGGGTGCTCGAGGAGCACGGGGTGGAGATCCACGGCGGCGACGAGGTGGAGCGCTTCGAGGGCTCCGGCGGGCAGGTGCGCCGCGTGGTCACGAAGGGCGGCCTCGAGCTGGACTGCGACTTCGTGGTGGTCGGCGTGGGCGTGATGCCCGACGTGATGCTGGCGCGCTCCGCCGGCCTCGAGCTGGGCGAGGCGGGCGGCGTGAAGTGCTCGGCCGGGCTCGAGAGCTCCGTGCCGGGCGTGTTCGCGGCCGGCGACATGTGCGAGTACGACAGCCCCGTGCATGGCGGCCCCGTGCGCATCGAGCACTGGGACGTGGCCTTCAACCACGGCAAGACGGCGGCGCTCAACATGCTCGGCCGGGGCGTGGTCCACGACGCCATCCCGTACTTCTTCTCCGATCTCGCGGACTGGGCCTCGATGGAGTACGTGGGGCCGGGCTCGGGCGACGTGGTGATCCGCGGCTCGCTCGACGAGGGCGAGTTCAGCGCCTTCTGGATCGACGAGGGCCGCGTGACCGCGGCGATGTCGGTGGGGCGGTCGGACGATCTGGAGCACGCGCGCCGCTGGATCAAGGCGCGCACGGCGCCGGATCCCCCCGCGCTGGCGGACCTCGGTACGGACCCGGCCTCGCTCTAGGTCGCCGCCGTCACGTAGGCCAGCATCCGGTTGGTGAGCGCGGTCGCGCGCTGCACGGCGCTGTCGTCCAGCTCGGCGGGCTCCGACAGCCAGGCGGGGACGCGCTCGCGCAGCCCGGGCCATCGCGACGCGGCCAGCTCGATCCCGATGCGCGCGGCGTCCCGGACCGCGTCGGGCTCGACCGACCAGAGCATCTCGAAGACGCGGTCGCCACCCTCGCCGCCAGGCCGCTCCCAGCCGGCCAGGCAGGTGCTGACCCCCGGGCCGTCGCAGACGATGGCCCACTCGCGCGAGAGCGGGTGGCTGCGGTCGATCGGCACCTCGATCGCCTGATCCGCCGCGTTCAACTCGGAGAAGTCACCCAGCGCGATGCAGAGCTCGGCGGACGGGCGAACGAGCGCCAGCGGCGCTCCGCCTGCCGGAAGAAGCGCTCGCGCTGGAACGAGCCGATCAGGATCGCGCCGCCGCCGCGCGCCGAGCACTCGTCCTCGATCGCGTGCGAGATGGGGACGAGCAGGCGCTTCGGCACGGGGTACGGGGTGAGCTCGGGACGGCGCGCGCGGAGCCCGGCGAAGATCGAGGGAACCGCCGGGCGCCCCGCCATCCTGCAGTGCGCGCTGCGATCGCGGCCGCGAGGGACAGCCCGACATCACGATGGCGCACCACCTCGAGCACGCGCTGGACCTCCGCGACGGGATAGCGGCGGTGTCCGCTGGGCAAGCCGCTCGGCGCGTGGAAAGCCGTGCCTCGATTCCCACATCCGGAGCGTGCCGGGCTGAACGCCTGTCCGGGCGGCGAGCTCACCGATAGTCAACATAGTGTGTAGATTTTGCTATACATCTTGTTATACAGTCGACCCGTCCCCGAAACGGAGCCCCCATGTCCGTCCTCGCCAACGCACGCCGGCTTCAGCAGCGCCTACAACGATCATCGCCAGCTTGCATTCTCCGCCGCCCTGCGTGTTCTCGGCGACGCGGCGTCCGCCGAGGACATCGTGCAGGACGTCTTCACCGCGCTCTGGCGCGATCCCTCCAAGTTCGACCCTCGTCGAGGCAGCCTGCCGGGCTACGTGGCGATGATGGCGCGCAGCCGCGCGGTGGACAGGGTGCGATCGCGGAACGCGGGCGCGGCGGCGGTGGAGCGTCTCGGGGTGCGTTACGACACGGACCGGGGCGGTGTCGAGGAGTCGCCCGACGAGCGGGTGGTCGCGCGGGACGAGGCCGGCCGCGTGCTGGCGGCGGTTGGAGAGCTGCCGCCGGCACAGCGCGACGCGATGCTGCTGGCCTACGGCCGCGGGCTGACGACGGCGGAGATCGCACGGGCCGCCGGCGTGCCGCTGGGAACGGCGAAGAGCAGGCTGAGGCTGGGGCTCCTGCGGACCCGAGAGGCGATGGCGGCGGGGTGAGCCGATCGTCCTCACGCTCCGGGTACGCGCGAGGCTGGTTCGACGACCAATCGATGCTACGTCGCGTGCACCGCGAGCGGGTGATGGGGCCTACTGGGGGGCAGGGACTTGAACCCCGATAACCAGCTCCAGAGGCTGGCGTCTTGCCGATTAGACGACCCCCCAATCGACGGACAAGGATAGATGCTCCGCTCAGCCTTGACCTGCGCTCAGGCCACCGACTGCCGAGCCCAGTCGCGGTACAGCGCCGCGTACGCGCCGTCCGCCTCCAGCAGCTCCTCGTGCGTTCCCTGCTCCACGATCCGGGAGCGGTCCAGCACCACGATTCGGCCTGCTCCCCTGATCGTCGACAGCCGGTGCGCGATCACCAGCGCCGTTCGGCCGGCGAGGAGGCGCCGCAGGCCGCGTTCGATCTGCGACTCCGTTCGCACGTCCACGTTCGACGTCGCCTCGTCCAGGATCAGGATCCGCGGGTCCGCCGCCGCTGCCCTCGCGAACGCCACCAGCTGACGCTGCCCGCCGACAGCTGCCCGCCGCGCTCTCCCACCTCCGTGTCGTATCCGTCCGGCAGCCGCTCGATGAACTCGTGCGCCCCCACCGCCGCGGCCGCCTCGCGTACGTCGGCGTCGCTTGCGTCGGGCCGGCCGAACGCGATGTTGTCCCGGATCGTCCCCGAGAACAGGAACCCCTCCTGCGGCACGATCCCCAGCTGCGATCGCAGCGAGTGCTCCGTCACGTCCCGCAGGTCGTGCCCGTCCACCAGCACGCGCCCGTGGTCCGGGTCGTAGAAGCGCGCCACCAGCTTCGCGAGCGTCGACTTGCCGGCGCCCGTCGCACCCACCAGCGCCACGGTCTGCCCGGGCGGGATGTGCAGATCGACCGAGCAGAGCGCCGGATTGTCGCCCGCGTAGGCGAACGTCACGTCGTCGAACTCGATCTCGCCCCGGATGCGCGGCAGCACCACGGCGTCCGGCTTGTCGACCAGGTCCGGCTCCTCGTCCATCAGCTCGAAGATCTTGTCGAGCGCGGCCATCCCCGCCTGGTAGGTCGTGTAGAGCTGCGAGAGCGACTGGATCGGGTCGAAGAAGCTCTGCAGGTAGAAGACGAAGGACGCGAGCACGCCGATCGTGACCGCGCTGTCGCCGTCCAGCACCTGCGTGCCGCCGTACAGCAGGATCCCCGCGGTCGCGACCGCCGACAGCAGCTCCACCGACGGGAAGTACGCGGCGTTCAGGTAGACGGTCCGCATGTTCACCTCCCGGTGCTCGTCGTTCAGCTCGGCGAAGCGGGTCTTGTGCCGCGGCTCCTGCCCGAACGCCCGCACCACGCGCACCCCCGACAGCGTCTCCTGGAGGTAGGCGGTGACCGCGGCGATCTTCTCCCGCGTGAGCCGGTAGGCGCCGGCCGAGGCCAGCCGGAACGCGACGCTCCCCAGCAGCAGGACCGGGAACGTGAGGAAGGTGATCAGCGCGAGCTGGACGTCCATGAACATGAGGATCACGGCGGTCCCGATCAGCGTGAGCGACGCCGAGAACAGCGTCGAGATCCCCTCGGTCACGAGCTGGTCGAGCGCCTGCACGTCGTTGGTGATGCGCGAGATCAGCACGCCGGTCCTGTTGCGGCCGTAGAAGCCGACCGACAGCCGCTGCAGGTGCTGGAACAGCTCGATCCGGAGGTCCTGCAGGGCGCGCTGGCCGACCCAGTTGATCAGGTAGGTCTGCGCGTAGCTGGCGCCCCAGTTCACGAGTCCCGCCACAACGAACAGCACCAGGATCACCGTGAGCGCGCCGGTGTCGCCGTCGGTGATCCCGTCGTCGATCGCCCGCCCGGCCAGGTACGGCGGCGCCAGCGCGGCGGCGGTCGCGACCGTCAGCGCGACCAGCATCAGGATGACGCGGCCGCGGTACGGGCCGAGCAGCGAGAACAGGTGGCGCAGGCGGGTCGACCTCACAGGTTCGCCACCTCCGCGCGCGTGAGGAAGACCTGCTCCGGCAGCCCCTTCTCGGCGATCTCGCGGTAGAGCTCGGAGTCGTCCAGCAGCTCCTCGTGCGTGCCGCGCGCCGCCACGCGGCCGTCCTCGATCACCACGACCTCGTCGGCCAGGGCGATCGTCGAGAGCCGGTGCGCGATCACGAACGTGGTCCGTCCCTCCATCACCTCCGCGAGCGCCGACTTGATCTGGCTCTCGGTGGTGGCGTCGACGCTCGAGGTGGCGTCGTCGAGGATCAGGATGCGCGGCTCGGCGAGCAGGGCGCGCGCGATCGCGACCCGCTGGCGCTGCCCGCCGCTCAGCGTCATCCCGCGCTCGCCGACCAGCGTGTCGAGGCCGTCGGGCAGGTCGTCGATCAGACCGCCCAGGCCCGCACGCTCGGCGGCCTCCACCACCTCGTCGTCGCCCGCCTCCGGCCGCGCGTAGGCGATGTTGTCGCGCAGGCTGGCGGAGAACAGGAACGCGTCGTCGGACACCACAGCCACCTCCCGGCGCAGCGATGCCGGATCGACGGAGCGCACGTCGACGCCGTCCACCAGCACGCTCCCACGGGTGACGTCGTAGAGACGAGGGATCAACATCACGAGCGTCGTCTTGCCGGACCCGGTCGGGCCGACCAGGGCGACCGTCTGCCCGGCCTCCACGTCGAGGTCGATGCCGCGCAGTACCGGCTCGGTGCCCTCGTACTCGAAGCAGACGTCACGCAGCTCGACACGCCCGTCGCCGGCCGGCAGTGGCGGCGCGCCCGGCGGCGCCGTGAGCCGCGGCTCGCGGTCGAGCAGCTCGAAGACGCGCTGGCCGCTCGCCACCGCACGCTGGGCCATGCCGAGTGCGATACCGAGCATTCGCATCGGCGAGGTCAGCAGCAGCACGTAGCCGTAGAACGCGACGAACTCGCCGATCGTTATCTCGCCCCTGATCGCCTGGCGGCCGCCGACGAACAGCACGCCCGCGAGCCCGAGCTGGGGGAGGAACCCGATGAAGGGCGAGTAGAAGGCGCGCAGCCGTGTCGAGACCATGGACTGGTCGAAGACGCGCTTGACGGTGTGCCGGAAGCGCCGCAGCTGGCGCTCCTCCTGCGCGAACGCCTTCACCACCCGCACGCCGCCGATGTTCTCCTCGGCCTCCGCGGTCAGCTCGGCGATGCGCTGCTGGACCTCCTGCGAGGCGGGCCGGTTCCGGCGCCCGTACCGGAACGAGATCCAGATCACGAACGGCATCGGGGCGAGCGCCACGAGGGCGAGCTCGGGCGCAAGCGCCAGCATCACACCCGCCGCGATCAGGATCGTGAGCGCGGCCTGCAGGATGAAGATCAGGCCGTAGCCGAGGAAGAAGCGCACCGACTGCAGGTCGACGGTCGCGCGCGACATCAGCTGGCCGGTCTGCTGCATGTCGAAGAACCCGAGCTCGAGCGAGTGCAGGTGCTCGTACATCCGGTTGCGCAGGTCGTACTCGACGCCGAGCGAGACCCGTCCCGCCACGAGCCGCCGCGACACGCTGAACGCGAGCCGGAGGACGCCCGCCGCGGCAACGGCGCCGGCGAGGAGCCACAGGTCGGCGGAGCCGCCGCGGATCTCGTCGATCGTGTGGCCGACGAGGTAGGGGATCAGGACGCCCGCGCCCATGGCCGCCGCGGCGAGGGCAAAGGAGACCAGCACTTCCCTCCGGTACGGGCGGAGGAAGCCGAGCAGTCTCCAGAAGGTGCGCATTCGCTTACCAAGAGTACGCACGGCGGCGGCCCCGCGGAGCAGTCGCGACCGCGCGGTCCACTGGGCGCACGCCGGGCGCTCAGAGGCGGGTCATCGTGACCTTGACCTCGTGCTCCGCCTCGGCGGCGCCCCGGTAGACGCCCTTGATCGGCGGAGGGCGTCAAGGCATCGGCCGCGGACGCCACTCGTGCCCGGAAGTCGAGGTCCGCAAGCTAGTTGTACCGGCGCCGAGGCGGCGGGCGACCTCTTCGTGGCGGAAGTCGAAGATGCGCTCGAGGTCACGCCGGACGAAGGCGGAGTGTGCGATGCGACCGAGCGGTCCGAGCGGCAGCTCGTAGCGGACCGCGTCGCGGACGACCGTCCCGTCCGCGTGGGGCTCGAAGGAATGGGTGTGGTGCCAGGAGCCGTAGGGGCCGCGCACCTGGACGTCGGTGAAGCGCGCGCCCGGCTCCCAGGCCTCGATCCGTGTGAGCCAGCGGACCGGGACCCCGTGCAGCCGCAGGCGGTACTCGATCAGCGTGCCGGGAGCCATGCGGATGGGCCCTGGCGTGACGACCCGGAACCGCAGCCAGGGCGGGGTGATCGCCTCCAGGTTGAACGCGTCGGCGAAGAAGCCGAACACGGCGTCCGGGTCGCCCGGGAGGATCTGTTCACGCGTGAGGGTTTGCAGGAGCGTTCCGAGGGAAGGAGAACGATCGAGGCGATGGGCCAAGGACCGGCATCACCAGCGCGCTTGACTCAAGGAGAGCAGAGAGCCCTCGCCTCCTTCTACGCGGGGCGCCTGCCCGCAGGTCAACTGCACTCGGCGCTGTCCCGGGCCCGCGCGGATGCGCTGGCCGCAGCGGCGGCACGCGAGGCGCCCGCCGAGGCCGCGCGGCCCATGCCGGAGGCGCCCGTCCCGGCCGTGCCGGCGCCCGCGCTCCGCGCCGCCTGAGCGCACTCAGTCGTCCGGCCCCTCGCGGCCGGGATCGAGCGCGTCGGGGTCGTCCATTCCCCCGTGCCGCTCTGACAGCTCGTGGATGTACTGAGCGACCAGCGCCGCGTCGCTCCGCTCCGCCCGTGCGTCCGTGTCACGTTGTTCGGCCAAGGTTCCCCTCTGGTATCTACTACGATGGACGTCGTACGATAACAAAACAGTTCGACGGTCCTCGTACAAATGACCACAACCTCCGCAACACCCGCCACCGAGATCCCGCACCCCGCGAGCGAGGACCTCGACCTCGCCGCCGTGCTCCACGCGCTCAGCGACCCGGTGCGGCTCGAGATCGTCGCCGGCCTGGCCGGCGATGACGAGCGGACCTGCGGGAGCTTCGACGTCGCCGTCACGAAGTCGACCTGCACGCACCACTTCCGGGTGCTGCGCGAGGCGGGCCTGATCCGCCAGCGCCAGCAGGGCACGATGCGGCTCAACAGCCTGCGCCGCGACGACCTCGAGGCTCGCTTCCCGGGACTGCTCGGGACGATCCTCAAGGCCGCCGCGTAGCGCCGCCGCTCTAGCCCTCGCCCTCGCCGAACGCCGGCCGCCGCGGCAGCGACGGCTCCACGCGGAGCAGCCGCGCCGGCCAGCTCGGGCAGCCACCAGTTCCAGCGGCCCATCAGCGAGATCACCGCCGGCACGATCAGGGCGCGGATCACCGTGGCGTCGAGCAGGATGCCGGCCGCCAGGCCCGTGGCCATCATCTTCACGTCGGTCCCGGGGCCCGAGCGCCATCGCGACGAACGAGAGGAACAGGATCAGCGCCGCGCTCGTGACCAGCCGGCCGGTGCGGCCGATGCCCTGCACGACCGCCGGTCTCGGTCGAGCCGGTGCGGTCGTACTCCTCGCGCATCCGGCTCAGGATGAACACCTCGTAGTCCATCGACAGCCCGAACAGGAACGCGAAGATCATCAGCGGCATCCAGGACGGGATCGAGCCGGTCGCCTGGATGTCCCAGATCGCCTCCGAGCCGTAGCCCGTGCTGCCACACGAGCACCAGCACGCCCCAGGCGGCGGCGATGCTGAGCACGTTCAGCACGATCGCCTTGACCGGCAGCAGCAGCGAGCGGAACGCCCGCGCCAGCAGGATGAACGTCGTGATCGTGATCAGCGCGATCATCAGCGGGAAGCTGCCGTACACGGCGTCGATGAAGTCCGCGTTCGACGCCGGCTGGCCGCCGACCCGCACGTCCGGCCCGGCCGCGTGCGCGGTGTCGCGGACCGCCGTCGAGCGTCTCGCCGCCCTCGTCCGTGCCGCTGTCGGGGACCGGGATCGCCTCGACGATCGCGGTGCCGCCGCTGCCGCCAGGACTCCGGGCGCCACGGCGCCGTGGATCCCGTCGACGCCGCGCAGCTCGGCCGCGACGGCTCTTCGGGTCGGTGCCGCCCTCGACCAGGATCTCGTGCGGGAGCAGCGCGCCCTCGCCGATGCCGGCGTCCTCGAGCGCCACCAGGCCGTCCTTGGCGTCGCCCGAGCGGGCGATCGTGTCGGCGTCGGACGTGCCGAGCTGGAGGTCGGTGGCCGCGAACGGCGAGCGCCACGATCACCGCCATGCCGGCGCCGGCGGCGAGCCAGCGGCGCCGCGAGACGGCCTCGCGCCCAGCGCGTCCAGGCGCGGCTCGCCTTGTCGTCGGTGCGCCGGTGCGGCCAGTCGAGCCGCGGACCGACCTTCGCCAGCACCACCGGCAGCAGCGTGATCGCCACGACCGTCGACGACGAGCGGGATCAGCATGCCGCCGTAGCCCATCGAGCGCAGGAACGGCAGCGGCAGCGCGACCAGCGCCAGCAGGCCGATCGCGACCGTCACGCCGCTGAACACGACGGCGCGGCCGGCGGTCTCCATGGCCCGCTGCACGGCCTCGTCTCCGCTGTGGCCGTGCGAGCGCTCCTCGCGCCAGCGCGAGACCACCAGCAGCGAGTAGTCGATCGCCACGCCGAGCCCGATCAGCGCGACCAGGAACTGGACGATGGGGGAGACCGACGGTCAGCTCGGTGAGCCCGAGCAGCAGCAGGAAGGTCGTCATGATCGAGACGAACGCCATCACGAGCGGCACGAAGGCGAGCAGGGAGGCGAACACGAAGCCGAGCACGATCAGGGCGCCCACCCCGCCGAGCACCGCCTCGACCAGCACGCCCGGGCCCTCGTTCTCGCTGCCGCTGTCCTTCATGAGCGCGTCGAAGCCGGTCAGCTTCACGGGCGCGCCGGCCACGGTGGCGCCGTCGAGCGCGCCGCGCGCGACCCGCTCGGCCCTCGGGTTCTCGCCGAAGAAGGAGTCCGGGTCGGGCGTGGGGTGGACGATCGCGAAGGTGGTGCGGCCGTCGTCCGAGACGAAGGTCTCGTCCCCGGTCGAGGCGTAGGAGGCGATGCGCGCCTGGGCAGCGCCCGCTCGAGGCGCGCGTCCATCGCGGCCAGATCGCGCTTCACGCCCGGCGAGTCGACCGACTCGCCCTCCGGGATCGTCACCACGGGTACGAGCGGCGGCGACTCGCCGCCGGTGCCGCGATAACGCTCGGCGATCGTCACGTTGGTCTCCCAGCCCTCCTTGTTCGGGACCGAGAACTCCGGCTCGAGCGCATCCGAGGCGGGGCCTGCGGCGGCGATGCCGGCGATCGTCGAGCACGACCCAGGCGAGGACGACGGTGCGCTTGTGGGACAGGACCCAGCGTGTTAGCGAAGACATCATGCCGGCGACGGTACGTGCGCCGGCGCCGGCCGGAAACGTCCGCCGGGATGATTCCGGGGTCCTCCCTGGGGTGGACGGCGAGTCCCTCGCCGGGGCGATTCGAGGCACGCGACAGGGGCGCTACGCTCGCCGGGATGGCATCGCGAACGGCAACCGATTCAGCGCTCCGCGGGGCTCGCCCGCTCGACGTCGCGCTCGCCGTCGCTGCCTTCGCCGCGTCGGTCGCGCTGCTCGCCGTCGGGGAGAACGAGGCCGGTTCGGGCGGTTTCGACGCGCTCGACGTGGCGATCGTCGGGCTCACCACGCTGCCGCTCGTGGGCTGGCGGCGCGCACCGCTCGCGGTGTTCGTCGTCACGGCGCTCGCCAGCAGCCTGTCCTTCGCGACGGCGGAGCCGGTCGGGCCGCCGGTCGGCCCCACCATCGCCGTCTACCTGCTGGCGTTCTCGAGCGACGGCTCGCGCGAGCGCACGCAGCTGACGCTGGGCGTGGTCGCCGCGATGCTCGCCGTGCACGTGGTGGCCGGCGGCATCCTCGGGGCCGAGATCCTGTTCGGGATCACGGTCTGGGGCGGCGCCTGGCTGGCGGGCGACCGGACCCGGCTGCGCCGCGAGCGGATGGCGGAGCTCGAGGAGCGCGCGCTGCGCGCCGAGCGCGAGGCCGAGCGGGAGCGCCGCCTGGCCGCGGCCGAGGAGCGCGGGCGCATCGCCCGCGACCTGCACGACTCGGCGGGGCACGCGATCAACGTGATCCTCGTCCACGCCGGGATGGGACGCCTGCAGACCGAGCGCGATCCCGAGCAGGCGCGCGAGGCGTTCGCCACGATCGAGGAGGTGGCGCGCGAGACCGTCGGCGAGATCGACCAGATGGTGCGGGTGCTCCGCGAGGACGCCTCGCTGCCGGGCGAGGTCGAGCCGCCTGCGGGGCTGGCGTCGCTGGAGGCGCTGGTGGAGCGCCAGCGCGCGTCCGGGCTCGACGTGACGAGCTCCATCTACGGCGAGCGGCGGCCGCTGCCCGCCGCCGTCGACCGCGGGGCCTACCGGATCATCCAGGAGGCGCTGACGAACGCCGCCCGCCACGGAAACGGCAACGCCCGGGTGCAGGTCGCGTTCGGCGAGCGCGACGTCGAGGTCTTCGTGGAGAACGTCCTCGTGCCGGGCCGGCCGGCTCGCTCCGAGGGCGGCGGCCACGGGCTGGTGGGAATGCGCGAGCGGGCTGCGCTGCTCGGCGGCAGCCTGGAGGCAGGCCCGCGCGAGGGGCGCTTCGAGGTTCGTGCCCGGCTGCCCATCCCCGAGGCCCACGCGTGAGCGAGCGCATCCGCGTCCTGATCGTCGACGACGACGACCTCATGCGGGCCGGGCTCCGGGGCGTGCTCGCGAGCGACGACGCGATCGAGCTCGTCGGCGAGGCCAACGACGGGCGCGAGGCCACGTACCGGGTCCGGCTGCTGAACCCCGACGTGGTGCTGATGGACGTGCGCATGCCCGACCTCGACGGCATCTCTGCGACGCGTGAGCTGACGGCCGCCTACCCCGAGGTGAAGGTCGTGATCCTCACCACCTTCGAGCAGGACGACTACATCTTCGGCGCGCTCAATGCGGGCGCCTCCGGGTTTCTCCTGAAGCGCACGCGGCCGGAGGACCTGATCGCCGCGATCCACACGATCGCGGCCGGCGACTCGCTGCTGTCGCCCTCGGTCACGAGCCGGGTGGTGGAGCGGATGGCGGGGCAGCCGCAGCCGGATGCGGTGCGCGATGCCCGCCTGGAGGAGCTGACCCCGCGCGAGACCCAGGTGCTCGAGCTGGTGGCGCGGGGACGCTCGAACGCGGAGATCTCGGCCGACGCTCGTCATCGAGGAGTCGACCGTGAAGACCCACGTGAAGCGCATCCTCGCGAAGCTCGACGCGCGCGACAGGGTGCAGGCGGTGATCTTCGCCTACGAGAGCGGAATGACCCGCCCGGGCGCCGACGCCTGACCCCCGTTTGCGCCGCGGGCCCCGAAGGGGGACAATCCCTGGCGGGAACATGCGCCGAGCATGCTTGACCGTCGCGGTACTGGCCACCGCGGTGTTCACCGGGTGGGCCGCGCAGCCGCCTGCCCTGGGCGCCTCGACGGGCGGCCAGGAGGCGGTCACGATCGCGAGCGGTGTTAGCAAGATCGCGCGGTGGGAGCTGTACGCGCGCACGCCGAAACCGGGACGGCGCTGCCTCGCGATACGCGTGGAGCAGCTCTGGGACGCGACCGCGATCGCCCGGCGCGAGCGCTGCGGCGCGCGCCGCATCGCAAAGGGCGCGGTCACGCTCCACACGCTGGCGGCGCCCGGCATGGGGTCGTTCGCCTTCGGCCGCGCCCGGCCGCGGGTGGGGCAGGTGAGCGTGACGGTCGGCGACCAGGCACCGGCCACCGTCGCGACGTTGCCGAGCCCGCTCGGCGGCCGGGGCCGCTTCTGGATCGCCCACGCCGGCCTCAGCTGCGCGCCCGTTCGTGTGCAGGCGCTGAACAGCAGCGGGGAAGAGCGGGGGAAGGGGCGCTCGGGCCGCATCGGACCGCCCGGTTGCGGCTAGGCGAACCCGCGGCCGGCTACTCGGCGAAGCTGCGCACGTTGGTCAACCAGGAGTTGACCAATGTGCCTCGCCTCAGCGCGCAGCGGCCGCCAGCGCGCCGTTGAGGTCGCGCGCCGTCACCGCGGCCACGCCGGCGCTCTCCGCGGCGGCGGTCGCCTTCGGGCCCGCGACCACCACGCGCCTGCCCAGCTCGGCCATGTAGCGCACGTTCGTGCGGGCCTCTGCGGCGGTGCGGGGCAGGCGGACCTCCGCGTCTGCGCTCCGCAGGCGCGGGTCCACCAGGTCCCGCCCGTCGCGCGCGGCGGAGGCGTCGATCACGAGGGCGGTCGTCGGGGCGGACGCGTCGCCGGAGGTGGCCCCGACGACTCCGCCGCCGGCAACCGCCACGGCAGCCAGCAGGGTGGTGATATGTGTTCCAAGATCCATCATACGTATTTGCATACTACGTATGATGCATGCGATTGTCAACCCTTCTGGTTGCATTCGCACTCATCGGCCGCCAGTCCCCACAGCGCGTGACCAGCGTCGACGTGGCCCGCCACGCGGGCGTCTCGCAGTCGACGGTGTCGCTCGTCTTCTCGGGCAAGGCCCCCGGACGGGTCTCGGAGGCCACTCAGGAGCGCGTCCGCAAGGCCGCGCGAGAGCTCGGCTACCGGCCCAACGTCGCGGCGCAGGCGCTGCGGCTGGGCAGCTCGAGAGCGATTGCGCTGCTCGTCCCCGACGTCACGAATCCGTTCTTCAGCCGCGTCCTTCGCGGAGCCCAGCGGGCGGCGCAGGCTGCCGGCTACACCGTGGTCCTCGTCGACACCGGCCGGGACAGACAGTGGGCCGAGCAGTCCTTCGAGGCGCTGCGCGCGGGACCCGCCGACGGCTACCTGCTGTTCGAGGTCATGGTCCCGGAGGGCCTCGGTCGCGATCAGCACGTCGTTGTCATGGAGCGCGAGGCGCCCGGGCGTCGCTGGGTGCGCTTCGACGCCGAGGGCGGCGCGGCGGCCGCCTTCGGCCACCTCCTGGAGCTGGGGCACCGGCGCATCGGGCACCTGGCGGCCTCGTTCGACTCGCCGACCTTCCACCTGCGCGAGGCGGCCCGGCGGCGAGTGCTCGGGGAGGCCGGGCTCGACCCGGACGACCTGCCCCGTGCCACCACGGCGCTCGCCATCGACTCCGCATGCGACGCCGCCGGCCCGCTGCTGGACGAGCGCCCGACCGGGGTGTTCTGCGACGACGACCTGCTCGCCGCCGGTCTCTACATGGCCGCGCGCGAGCGCGGACTGCGCATCCCCCGGGATCTGTCCGTGGTGGGCTTCGACGACATGGATTTCGCGCCGGCGCTGGAACCGCCGCTGACAACGGTCGCCCTCGACCCGGAGAAGATGGGCGCGATTGCCTTCGAGCTGCTCGAGGCACAGATGGCGGGAAGGCGGAGCCGAAGGCGGGTGATCCTCCCCGCCGAGCTGCTGGTTCGCGGGTCCACCGCGGCGCCGGGACAGCGGCGAAGGACGCCGTGATCAGCGCCCGTCGTCCCTGGACGAGGGGTCGGCAAGCCCTGTGCGAACCGCATAGACGGCCGCCTGCACGCGGTTGTCGACCTTCAGCTTCGCGAGGATCCGGGACACGTGCTTCTTGACCGTTGTCGGGCTGACCGAGAGCACTTTCGCGATACGTGCGTTGTCCATCCCCGAGCAGAGCAGCCGGAGCACGTCGAGCTCGCGATCCGAAAGCCTCGCCGCCGAGCCCTCCCGGCCGCGGCTCGTACGAGGCAGGTCACGTATGCGCTCGGCCAGCCTGGCCGCCGCGCGCTGTGGCAGGGGAACTCCGCCTGCGCGCGCGAGCCGGATTCCGTGAACCAGCTCCTCCAAGGAGGAGCCGATCGTCACGTAACCGGAGGCGCCGGCTGCAAGGGCGTCCAGGAGCACGTCGTCGTCGAGCGGCTCGCTGAACACCAGCACCCGGCACCGCGGCAGCTGGGCGAGCACCCGGCTGGTGAGCTCGACTCCGGACATGTCGGGAAACCACGCGTCGCTCACCAGCACGTCCGGCCCCAACCGCCGGGCCAGCTCGAGCGCATCCGCACCGGTGTCGACGTGGCCGACCACGTCTACGTCCAGCGTGTTCAGCGCCGACCGCATGCCGTGCCGGTAGAGGTCCGAGGGTAGCGCGATGAGGACACTCGTCTTCGGACGAGGCTGCGAACGCGGCTGGCCCTCGTCGCTGAGAATCACGCGACTTCCTGTCGACGATCTAACTACTAAGAAGGTCTTACCCAGAGGTACGGCCCGGAGCACCCCGCGGTTCGATTTTTGACCTCGACCGCGATGGGGCTAGACTCGGCCTGACTACCCCAGTACGCAGACTCGGCTGCCTCATCCGGGCAGCCGGCCGCACGACCAAGGGGCGACGGTGGATCGCAACCACGGACGACGCGTCGACACCGCGACACCGGTGGTCCTCGGCGAGCCCCGTCCGCTCATGCGCGTCGCCCTGAGCCGTTGCCTCGCCGAGAATGGCTTCTCGGTGTGCGGGGAGGGCAACGACGCGGCCGCCATGATCGACCTCGCGCTCGCCGAGCAGCCACCGCTGTGCGTGCTCGCGAGCGACTTGCCCGGAAGCCCGATCACCGCCATCGTCGCGATTCGCTCGGCCCTGCCCAAGACGGACATCCTCGTGATGGCCGAGCGGGAGTCGGTCAGCGAGGCGTTCGAGTGCGTGCGCATGGGAGCGTCGGGCTACCTGTCCAAGAACATCGCCTACGAGGCCCTGCCGCGGGCCTTGCGAGCCATGCTGCGCGGTGAAGCGGCGGTGTCGCGGAAGATGACTGCCGGACTGCTGGAGCAGGTCCGCGCTCTGCCGCCGACGGGGCTCATGGTCGGCACGGGCGACCAACGGGCGGAGCTCACGCTTCGCGAGGCTCAGGTGCTGGGGCTGCTTTCGCACGGATCGTCGACGGCGGAGATCGCCAGCGCGCTGTCCATCTCGCCGATCACTGCCCGGCGGCATTGCGGTGAGATCTGCCGCAAGCTGGGTGCGCGCGACCGGGCCGGGGTGGTGGCTCTCGTCACTCGGCGGCTGGCGCCGGAATAGTGCGCGATGGGGCCGCGCACCTCGATCGCCCTGGTGCTGGCGCTCACCGCCTTCGGAGCGTTCACGGCTCCCGCCGCGGGCGCGTACGCCGGCCCCGCGGCGATCGCCTGGGGCGCGTACGCCGCGGGAGCGCAGTACGGGTTGGAGGACGCCCCCTGGGACATGCGCAGTGCGACCGCGTTCGAGCGCAATGCCGGGCAGCGGATGGCGCTCCTCCAGTGGGGACAGACGTGGGTCGAGTGCAGCCGCTCGTGCGGATTCCGGCTCTTTCGCACGGAGCTCTTCGAGCGGGCGCGTGCGCGGGGCTACACCCCCGTGCTGAGCTGGGGCTCCTACGACGAGCGGAAGGGACCGCGGCAGCCACGCTTTCAGCTCGCTGACATCGCGGCCGGCCGCTACGACCCCTTCATACGGGCGTGGGCCCGCGGGGCCGCGCGCTGGGGGCACCCCTTCTTCCTGCGCTTCGACTGGGAGATGAACACCAACAGCGTTCCCTACTCGGAGCACTCGAACGGAAACCGGCGCGGCGACTTCGTGCGGATGTGGCGGCACGTGCACGGTCTGTTTCGCCAGGAGGGCGCGACCAACGTGGGGTGGGTGTGGTGCCCGAACGTGCAGTACCGCGGCTCCGTTAGACCGCTGGCGTCGCTCTATCCCGGCGACGCCTACGTCGACTGGAGTTGCCTCGATGGCTACAACTGGGGCACCGACCCGGCGCGGCGCGATCGCTGGATGAGCTTCGACGAAGTCTTTCGCGACACATACGCGCTCCTGACGACGTGGATCGCGCCCACGAAGCCGATGATGATCGGAGAGACGGGCTCCACCGAGCACGGCGGGTCGAAGGCGGGATGGATCAGCGACGCTCTCGCCGTCCAGATCCCGTTCAACTATCCGGCGGTGAGGGGGGTGGTCTGGTTCAACAAGCGCTGGGACGGTGTGAACTGGCCCATCGAGTCCTCGCCCTCCGCTCGGCTCGCGTTCGCGGGCGCGATCGCCTCTCCCGCATACACGTCGCGCTGACGCGCCTCCAGCGTTCCGTCCCCCGAGCCGCCGGCGCGGCCGTTCATAGAGACGGCGTCCGGCGTTCAGGGGCCTGAACGCAAGATGGCCCGAGCGGCCAATTGACGCGGGCCGACCGGTGCCATTAAGTCGCTATTTGCGGACGTCGAGCGCACCCCCACTGGCTCGGCCCCCACCGGCTCGGCGCCGCTAGAAGGAGGTTCCCCCAATGGACGTACCCTCCTCGCACGAGACGCCGCGCCTGAGCGTCGTGATCCCGGCCTTGAACGAGGCACGGAACATCGGACATGTTCTCGGGACGCTCCCCGACGAGGTGTTCGAGGTGATCCTGGTCGACGGGCACTCGACGGACGGCACGGTCGAGGTCGCGCGGGCGATCCGCAGCGACCTCCGCGTGGTGGTCCAGCCGGGCACCGGAAAGGGCGATGCGCTCGCTGCCGGCTTCGCCGCCTGCCGCGGCGACGTAGTGGTGATGCTGGACGCCGACGGCTCGGCGGACGGCGCGGAGATCCCTCGCTTCGTCGACGCGCTCATGGCCGGCTCGGACCTCGTCAAGGGCTCACGGTTCCTGAACGGCGGAGGAAGCACCGACCTCACGCCGCTCCGGCGCGCGGGCAACCGAATGTTCTGCTCGATGGTCAACGGGCTGTTCGGGACTCGCTACAGCGATCTCTGCTACGGCTACAACGCCGCGTGGCTGCGGGAGCTGCACGGCCTCTCGCTGGACTGTGGCGGCTTCGAGGTCGAGACCGTGCTCAGCATCCGCTCCGCGAGATCGGGGCTGCGGGTGACGGAGGTGCCAAGCTTGGAGGCGAGCCGGCTCTACGGGCGAAGCAACCTCAGGACCTTTCGCGACGGCTGGCGCGTGCTGAGAGCCATCTTCCGCGAATGGCGGGCGGCGCCGGCTGAAGCACCGGCGCTCGGCAGCGTCCCGGTCGAGCCGGTGCGCGACCCGGTCAGGCCCTGACGGTGTTCATGCGCGTGCTCAGCCCGGCCCCCCGGGAAGCGTGGAACGAGCTGATCCTGGCCGACCCGCAGGCGCTGGTGTCGCAGGCGCCGCGCTGGACCGACATCGTCTGCTCGATCACCGGCGCGCAGGACGCGAGCCGGCTCTACGAGTTCGGCGACGGCAGTCGCCTGGTGCTGCCGCTCGTGCGATCCGCGCGGGGTCCGTACACCGAGGAGGCCTCATTCCCGACGGCCTGGGGATTCGGCGGGCTGATCGGAGCTCAGCCGAGCACCGGGCAGGTGCGAGCGGTGGTTCAGGAGCTGCGGTCCCATCCCGTGGTCAGGACACGGGTGCGGCCGAACCCGCTGAGCGACGCCGCCTGGAGCGCCGCTGCGCCCCAGCAGGTGACACGGATCGTGCGCCGCGCGCACGTGCTCGACCTGCGCGACGGCTTCGACGCGGTCTGGCGGCAAGGATTCTCGAAGGCGGCACGCCACGCCGTACGCAAAGCGGAGCGGATGGGAGTCGACGTCGAGCTCGACACGTCGGGGCGGCTGGGCACGGTCTTCCACGCCCTCTATGAGCGCTCGGTGGAGCGCTGGGCGCGGCGCCAGCATGAGCCCCTGCAGCTGGCGCGCTGGCGCGCGCACCGTCGCGAGCCGCTCGAGAAGTTCACGGAGCTCCCCCGCCGGCTGGGTAGCGCCGGGAGGCTGTGGGTGGCCTGGACGGACGGTCGCCCCGCCGCCGCGATCTTCGTGCTCCAGGACGCGAACGCGCACTACACCAGGGGCGCGATGGACGAACAGCTCGCCGGTCGCACGCGCGCCAACTACCTGCTCCAGAGCATCGCCATCGAGGACGCCTGCCGGTCCGGCTGCCGCTGGTATCACATGGGCGACAGCGGCTTGGCCCGCGGCCTCGCGCAGTTCAAGGAGGCGTTCGGCGCGCGGCCCGTGGACTACGCCGAGTACGTGCTCGAGCAGCTCCCGGTCACACGCCTCGACAGCGGGGCGCGCGCGCTGGCGAAGCGTGTCGTCGGGTTCCGGAGCGAGGGGTAGCACATCCGCTTTCCAGTCCCCCCAACGGCGGCCGGCCCGGTGCGACTGCTCGACCTCGAGTTGGGCGAGGCTCCCGCCGCCGTGCCCGATCGCTCCCGAGACGGGCGGCCGTACCGGCTGGCGGTCGTGTTGGTCCGGATCCACGGGACGCCGATCGGCTGCGTGGAGGTGCCGCTCCATGGCGGCCGCCTGGATGGCGAGGCGCTCGGCTGGGCCGTTGCGACGAACCTTCGCGACGCGATTGCGGCACACCTGCGCGAGGACGCCGTCGACGGCTGCGTGGCGCCGACCCTGCCGCGCTGCATCGAAAGTCGCCGGCGCTTCCTGGAGCGCTCGCCGCGCGCCACAGTGGTCGTGGCGAGCCGTGACGGCGAGGGGACGCTCGCGGCGTGCCTCGACTCGCTCCTGGCGCTCGACTACCCCCGCGTCGAGATCGTGGTGGTGGACAACGCATCACGCGGGGCGGGCGTCGCCACTCTGGTGGCTCGCCACCGCGGGGCGAGGAACGTCATGTACCTGCGCGAAGCCGTGCCGGGCCTGGCGGTCGCTCACAACCGCGGGCTGCGGGCTGCGAGCGGGTCGATCGTGGCGTTCACCGACGACGACGTGATCGTCGACAGGCTATGGCTCGCCCAGCTGGCGAAGGGCTTCGAGGCGGCGCCGGACGTCGCCTGCGTGACCGGGCCGATCCTGCCGCTCGAGCTCGAGACGCCGGCCCAGCTCTGGGCGGAGGCATACTGGGGCTTGGGCAAGGGATTCGAGCGCCGCGTGTTCGATCGCCGCCCCCCCGACGGGGAACGCCTCTACCCCTACGCCGCCGGGGTCTTCGGCTCGGGCGCCAACATGGCGTTTCGCACCTCGGTGCTGCGCGGCCTCGGCGGCTTCGACCCGGCGCTGGGCACGGGCAGCCCGGCGCGCGGCGGGGACGACCTCGCCTCCTTCTTCGACGTGGTGAGCGCAGGCCACAGGCTGGTCTACGAGCCCACTGCACTGGTCCGCCACCGGCACCGGCCGGACTACGCGAGCCTCCAGCGCCAGGCGTACGCGTACGGGTCCGGGCTGGCGGCGCACGTCACCCGCACGATGATCGAGCAGCCGCACCGCGTGCTCGAGGTGGCCTCGCGCGCGCCGCTGGGGCTGGCTTACGTCTTTGGCGGGAACTCCCCGAAGAACACGCGCCGCCCCGCCGACTTCCCGCGCGCGCTCACGCGGGCGGAGCGGCGCGGCATGGCGCTCGGGGGCCTGGCGTACGTGCGGGCCCGGAGCGCAAGGGGTCGCTGAAGTGTCAGGGGCCGTCGCCTCGGGCCACCCGGTCGGAAGGAGGTCCGCCCGGCGCCGGCTGGTCGAGCATGTCCGCACGCCGCTCGTCCGGGACGGTTACGCGCTCGCCGTCAACTCCGCCTTCACCGCCGCCGTCGGCCTCGTCTACTGGATCGTCGCCGCGCATGCGTTCAGCGCGCGAGCCGTCGGCCTGAACGCGGCGCTGATCTCGGGGATGATGTTCGTAGCGGGCGTCTCGACGCTCAACCTGTCCAACATCTTCGTGCGCTTCCTGCCCGAAGCGGGCCGGCAGGTGCGCCGTTTCGTGCTGGTCTCGTACGCCGCGGCCACACTCGTCGCCGCACTCGGAGCCTCGCTGCTCATGCTCTTCGCGGACGGAACGCCGACCTGGATGCGGGTGTGGTTCGTCGTCGCGTCGGTCGCGTGGTGCCTCTTCGTCCTCCAGGACGCGGTGCTTACCGCGCTCGGCCGCGCGGTGTGGGTGCCGGTGGAGAACGCCGGCTTCTCGCTCCTGAAGCTCGGCCTGCTCCCGCTGCTTGCACTGGTCGCGCCCCTCTACGGGGTGTTCGTCTCGTGGACAGCCGGAATGGTCCTGATGGTCCTGGCGGTCAACGCCGTGATCTTCGGACGGCTGCTTCGACCGGACCGCCAGCTGCAGCGAAGGCCAGGGGTCCTCCCGCGGCCCCGTGACTTCGCCCGCTACTTCGCGGCCGACTGGGTCTGCGCGCTGGCGTGGCTCGCCGCGACGACGCTGCTGCCGGTGATCGTGCTCGCAGTCGCCGGGGCGATCACGAACGCGTACTTCTCCCTCGCCTGGGCCGTGGCCTTCCCGCTCTACGCGATCGGGCACAACATCGGGACCTCGCTCGTCCTCCACGGGGCATCGGACCTGCCGGCGCTCCCGCAGCTCGTCCGCAAGGCGGCCCTCCAGGGAGGCGCGCTGCTCCTCGCCTGCGTGGTCGTTCTCGTCGCCCTGGCGCCCTACGCCCTGTCGCTGTTCGGCGGCGACTACGCGGACGGTGCCACGACCCTGCTTCGCCTGCTGGCGCTCGCGGCGCTGCCCAACCTCGTGCTCTCGCTCGCGGTCAGTGTCGCGCGGGTGGAGCGACGCCTGCGCGTCGCGATGATCGCCCTGGGGGCGCAAGCAGCGCTCTCGCTCGGCTCGGCCCCCCTGCTCGTCGAGACGATCGGCGTCTCCGGGGCGGGCGTGGCCTGGCTCGGGAGCCAGTGCATCGTCGCGGCCGGGCTGCTCCTGCTCCCGTTGCGCCGGAAGCTGCGCGTGCACCGCCCCTCGGCGATCCTCGCGGACGTCGCGAGCGGCGGCTGGCTCCGCGCTGCCCGCGGTGCGCGCGGCGCGCGCCTCGTCCTCGGCGACACGGCGCGGTCCGTGCGCCGCATCCGCACCGATTCGGATCTCGTCGTCTTCCGGGCCGCAACGCGTGGCGTGCCGGAGGTCGTGGTGAAGCTCGCCTGGACGCCGGTGGGCGCCGACCGCGTTGCCGACCACCTCGCCGCGGTCCGGTTGCTGCGCTCGCTCCCCCGGCTCGGCGACTGGACCTCGCTTCTCCCCGATGTCCTCGACGTCGGCGCCGTACGCGGACGGCCCTACGTCGTGGAGCGTGCGCTTCCGGGCGTGGATGGACGCCGGTTCGCGAGCGACGGCCGCCGCGATGCGGCCGTGGCAGCGGCAGCCCGCTCGATGCGGCCGCTGTACGACGCCACGTCCACGGACGTCCTGGTGGACTCCAGATGGCTCGAGGCGTGGGTGCACCAGCGCCTCGACAGGGTCAGGCGTGAGCGCGCGGCCGCCGGGCGGGAGGCGTTCGCGGGCCCGCGCGGCGCCCTGGAGGCGGCTCTGCTCGGGCAGCACGTCCGCGCCGGCAGCGTGCACGGCGACCTGTGGCTCGGGAACGTCCTGATGGACCCCGACGCGAGCACCGTCACCGGCATCGTCGACTGGGAGCACGCGTCATCCGTGGGCCCGGTCGCCGCGGACCTGGCCCACCTGGTGCTGTCCACTCGATCGCTGACGTGCCGGGAGCAGCTCGGCGCGGTCGCCGCTCGGCTGATCGAGGGCAGGGATTCGCTCTCGGAGACGGAGCGAGAGCTTCTCGCCGGCTGGGGCATGTCCGCGCGCGAGGCGCTGCTGCTCGCATGGCTCCAGCATCTGTCCGGGAGGCTCGCCCAGTCCACGCTCCATCGGCACGGCCGCTGGATGCGCCGCAACGCGGACCCGGTCCTCGAGGCGCTTCGGGCATGAGTACTCCTTCGCTCGCGGTCGTGATCTGCAGCTACACCGAGCGGCGCTGGAAGGACCTTCTCGCGGCGGTGGAGTCGGTCGAGCTGCAGCGGATGCCGCCGCGGCGCACAATCGTCGTCGTGGACGACGATCCGGCGCTGTACGCGCGCGTGCGGGAGGGCGTCCGGGGGGTGACGGCGGTCCTCAAACGCGGGGGCCAGGGTCTCTCCGCTGCACGCAACGCCGGGGTCGCGGTGACCACCGAGGACGTCGTCGCGTTCCTGGACGACGACGCGGTGGCGCACCCGAGCTGGCTCGCCCGGCTCGTCGAGCACTACGCGGACCCGGACGTCCTTGGGGTCGGCGGCGCGGTCGAGCCGGACTTCGCCGCCGGCCGCCCCGCCTGGTTCCCGCGGGAGTTCGACTGGGTCGTCGGCTGTAGCTACCGCGGGCTGCCCAGAGAGCTCGCGCCCGTCAGGAACTTCATCGGGGCGAACATGTCGTTCCGGCGCTACGTCTTCGATGCGGTGGGTGGATTCGACGGCGCGGTGGGCCGGGTCGGCACACGCCCGACCGGCTGCGACGAGACCGAGCTGTGCATCCGCATCCTCGAGCGGGTCCCGCGCGGCCGCCTGCTGTACGACCCGCACTCGGTTGTGCGCCACCGCGTGCCCGAGCTGCGAGCGAGCTGGCCGTACTTCTGGCGGCGCTGCTGGGCAGAGGGGCGGTCGAAGGCGGTCGTGGCCCGCGCGCATGGCGGACCGCGTGCGCTGTCCTCGGAGCGGGCCTACACGCTCGGGGTGCTGCCCAGTGCCTTCGCACGGGCGCTCGCCGAGGCTGCCGCCGGGCGCGATCGGGCAGGTGTCGTGCGCGCGGGAGCCATCGCCGGCGGCCTGACGGCCACCACGGCCGGCTACGTCGCCGGCGCCGGGCGCAGCGGGCGGTGGAGCACGTGAACGTGAAAACCGCCAGCCCGGCGGCAACGTGGTATTCGGCGCCGCGCCGCACGCCGGCCTGGTCCGCGGCGGCCCAGCGGCTCGCTCCGATCCTGCCGCTGGCCGTCGCGGTGGCGCTGTGGGTCGAGTCGCTGGGCGGCGTCGAGCTCGGCGCGATGACGGACCTCGGCCTGGTGTCGGTCCTGCCCGCCGAGTACTTCCTGGCGCTCGCGCTCCTCAGCGTCGGGTTCTTCGCCGCGCTGTTCGGGCGCCAGGCCGGCGAGCGCCTGCCCGCGGTGTACACGGCGGCGCTCGTAGTCGTGCTTCACGCGACACCCGCGATCCTGTACGAGACCCTCCGCTATCCCTGGGCGTGGAAGCACGTCGGGATCGTCGACTACATACAGCGGCACGGCGCGGTCGACCCGGGGGCGGACTTCCTCACCGCGTACCACGACTGGCCGGGGTTCTTCTCGCTCGGCGCCCTGGCGACGGAGGCCGCCGGCGAAGCCAACGCCCTCGGCATAGCGGCCTGGGCGCCGCCGTTCTTCGAGCTGCTGTTCCTCGGGGTCGTCGTCCTGCTGGCGCGCACCCTCTCGAGCGACCGCCGCGTCGTCTGGACGACCGCCTGGCTGTTCGTGGTCGGGAACTGGGTCGGGCAGGACTACTTCGCCCCTCAGGCCCTCACCTTCTTCCTCTACCTGCTGATCGTCGCGGTCGCGCTCCGCAGGTTCACCGTCCGCCCACACACCGTGTCGATCCCCGTGCCGCTGCGCCTCGCTCCGCTGGTGGCGCTCGCCCGCGCTCCGCGCCGGCCCGCGCGAGCGCGAGGCAAGCGCCAGCTCGGAACCGAAGCCCGAGTCGGCCTGGCGCTCTTCATCGTCCTCGCCTCGGCGGCCATCATCACGAGCCACCAGCTCACGCCGATCATCCTGATCCTCGCCATCGCGGCGCTGGCGCACTTCCGCCTCACCGCGCTGCCCGGGCTGACGCTCGTGCTCGTCGTGATGACCGTCGCCTGGGTGACGTTCATGGGGCGGCCCTTCCTCGAAGGCAACCTCTACTGGATCGTCGACTCCATCGGATCGCCGTCCGGCAACGCGGACGAGACGCTCCTGAACCTCGACGAGGCGAGCGCCGGACTTGTGTTCGTCTCGACCGTCGACCGCCTGGTGACCGCGGCGATCATCCTGCTCGCGTTGCTCGGCGTGGTCCGCAGGGTCCGCGCCGGCCGGCTCGACGTCGTCGCGCTGCTGCTCGCGGCGCTGCCCGGCGTGCTGCTCTTCGCGACCTCGTACGGCGGCGAGATCCTCTTCCGGATCTACTTCTTCGCGCTGCCGTTCCTCGCCCTGCTCGCCGCGCACGCCTTCTTTCCCCGGTCCCGGGTCCGGGCAGGCTCCAGGGCCGCACTGCCCGCGGCCGTCGCGTGCGCGCTGCTGCTCGCCGGAAGCTGCGTGGCCTACTTCGGGAAGGAGCGCTTCCACCACTTCACCGACGACGAGGTGAGCGCCTCGCGGTGGCTCTATGACGAGGCCCCAGCCGGCTCGCTGCTGCTGAGCGCGACCTACGACTACCCGTGGGCTTGGAGGAACTACGAGCGCTACGAGTACTACGCGCTGGAGGACGAGTCCGCCTCGCTGCGGCGTCGCGTCGCCGCATCGCCGGCGCTGACGATGAAGGCGCTCATGCACCATGACCGGCGGCCCGGGGCCTACGTGGTGATATCGCGCACCCAGGAGGCGAGGGTCGACATGACCGGCATCATGCGACGGGGGACGCTGCAGCACATGGAACGGGCGCTCGCGCGCGACCCCGCCTTCATCGAAGTCTGGCGCAGCCCCGACGCCAGCATCTTCCGGCTCGATCCGAGGACACCCGGATGATGCGCGACCGGCGCCTGCCCGCCGTCGCCATCGCGCTTGCGGTCGCCGCCGGCGTGGTCACCCTCTGGGCGGCTCCGGCGCCGCTGCGTCCGGCCGTGGTGCTCGTGTTCCTGGCGATCGGCCCGGGCCTGGCGCTCGTTGCGCTGCTTGGTCTCGACGATCCCCTCGAGGAGCTCATGCTGGTCATCGGCGCCAGTCTCGTCCTCGACCTGCTGGTGGCGGAGGCGCTGGTCGTCGCCGGCGCCTGGTCCGCCGAGGCATGCATCCAGCTGCTGATGGCCGTCGCGATCGCAGGAGCGATCGCCCACATGCGGCTCGTCCCCGGAGGCGGGTCGTGATGGGCGCCGTGGCCGTGTCCGTCCTGCTCGTCGTGATCCTCGCCGAGCTCCACCTGCTGGCCGTTGCCCGGAACCGGCGGGTCGCTCGGCGACGATGGTTGCTGGCGCCGCTCATGGCCTCGCTCTTCCTGGTGTTCGCCGTGGTCGTGGCGGTCACGATCGGAGAGGCGCTGGAGGCCAGGTGACCTCGGCAGCACATGCCGTCCGTCCCGCGCTCGCCCTGGTGCGTACGCGCCTGCCGCTGTACGCCGCGCTGATCCCCGCGCTCGCGCTGGCGGAGGGACTCGCCGCGCTGGGAGCGCCGGGCGTCGCCCTCGCGATCGACGTGGCGCTCGTCCTGGGTCTTGCGAACGCTGCGCTGTTCGTGCGCTCGCGCGGCGCCGCCAGGCTGCTCTGCGTACTCGCGCTCGTCCCCCTGATCCGGCCGGTCGTCATGGCCATGTCGTTCGACGTCGTGCCTCGCGAGTACTGGCCGGCGCTCGCCGGGGCGCCGTTGCTGGTCGCCGCACTGTGGGCGGCGCACACGGTCGACTTTCCGCTCGCCGACCGCCTCCTCCGCTCGACCCTCCCGGGCCTGCGACTCGCCCTGGTCTGCGGCCCGCTGCTTGGCCTCGGCGCCTACGTGACGGCGAACCCGCCGGAGCCACGGCTCGCCGCGCCGGGGCTGCTGCTCGCCGGGGCGGGGCTCGCGCTGCTCGCCGCCCCGGCTCAGGAGATCCTGTTCCGCGGCGTCCTGCAGCGGCTGGTCGCGGAGACCTACGGTCCGGACGCGATCGTGCTGGTGATCCTCAACGGGGTGTACGCCGGCACGCTGCTGGGTGTCTCGCTCGCGTTTGCCCTCTACATGGGTGCCGTGGGGATGGCCTTCTCCACCTTCGTGCGCCGCAATCGCACGCTCGGCGAGGTCGTGGCCGCGCACGCGGGGCTGGGCGTGTTCGGGCTGCTCGTCTGGCCGCTCGTGCTCGGGTAGTCGGGTCTACGCGGGCGTCACCGGCCAGCCGGGCGTCGTGCCCGCCCGCCGGGTGACCAGCGCCCGGCCGCGCCGGTAGGCGCGCCACGCCTTGGTCGCCGGCTTCTCCCTCTGGCGTGGAGGCGGTGCGCCCGAGCGGTCCAGCCAGCGCGCCACGTCCTCGATCCCCGTGGAGGAGCGGATCATCAGCCGGGCGAGCGCGAAGCGGTCGTCACGCTCCGAGGTGAACGTGTTCTTCACGCCGCAGGCCGCGCGGTACCCCTCCGCCCGGACGAGCCGCCTGACGCGCGGGCTGGAGTAGCCGTTGGGATATGCGAACGTCTCGATCTCGGCGTCGACCGCGTCGCGAAGGAGCCGCCTGCTGAGGGCGATCTCCTGGCGGGCTCGGCGCGGGCTCAGCGTGTCGAGTTGCGGGTGGGAGTGGCTGTGCGCCCCGATTTCGACGCCGCTGGCGGGAAGCTCGCGTAGCCGGCCCCAGTCCAGCATGTGATCGCTGATGCCGGGTGCGTGCACGGCCTGCGGAGCTCCGCGCAGCAGGCCCGTGGCGACGAACAGGGTGGCCGACAGGCCGCGCGCGGCGAGCGCCGTCAGGGCAGCGCCGAAGTCGGCGAATCCGTCATCGAAGGTGATCACGACCGCACGCTCCAGCAGCCCGTGATCGCCGCGCTCGACGGCGTCGAGAAATCCGGTCACGGTGAGCGACGCCAGGTCGCGCTCGGCGACGAGGTCGAGGTGGGCGGAGAAGGAGGGCTCGTCGACGGCGAACGAGCGGATCGCGGGGGGTGGAGCGCTCGACACGGAGTGGTACAGCAGGATCGGGACGAGCGGCACCACTCGCCAGTCTATGCCGACTCCGGGCCCGAGTAGCCTTGGGTGGCAATGGGCAGGATCGTCGATCCTGAGGTCGAGGCTCTGTGCCAGATGGCGTCTCGTACGGCGCGCTCCAGAGGCCACGACATCGACGGCTGGGAGTTGGTCCCGGGCGGCGAGCCGACCGCGGCCACCGCTACCTGCCGCCGCTGCGGCCGGGCGGTGCACGTCCGCACCGACGGCGCTCTCAAGGGCGCGGCGGGCCGGGCGCTTACCGAGGGATGCGCCGGGCGAGGTCCCTAGCCGCCGCCAGCGCGGTCGGATAGGTTCGGATCGCCCCAGGAACGAGCGGAGGAGGAACCCCCATGAAGACTCGCGCCGACTGGATCCGGGCGGTGCTGGCAGCCTGCGCGCTGCTCGCCGTGACGGCGCCGGCCGCGGCGGCCGGCAGAGACCACGACCGGCACGGCCGCGACTCCGAGAACAACCCGCTGGTGATCGGCCACCGCGGCGCGAGCGGATACCTCCCCGAGCACACGCTCGAGGCCTACGCGCTCGCAATCAGGCTCGGAGCGGACTACGTCGAGCCAGACCTCGTGGCCACCAAGGACGGGCACCTGATCGCGCGCCACGAGCCGAACATCGCCAACACCACGGACGTCAGGAGCAAGTTCCCCGAGCGCGAGACCACCAAGGAGGTCGACGGCTTCGACGAGACGGGCTTCTTCGCCTCGGACTTCACGCTCAAGGAGATCAAGACGCTGCGCGCCCGCCAGACGTTCCCCGGGCGGACGGACCGGTTCGACGGCCGCTTCAAGATCCCGACACTGAGCGAGGTCATCGAGCTGGTCCAGCGGCAGTCGAAGCGGCGTGACCGGCGCATCGGCATCTACCCCGAGACGAAGCACCCGACCTTCCACCAGGGCCTCGGCCTCGCACTGGAGGGCCGGCTGGTGCGGATCCTCGACCGCTACGACCTCGACAAGCGCAAGTCGCCGGTGTTCATCCAGTCGTTCGAGCAGTCGAACCTCAAGCGGCTGAACCGCATGACCGACGTGCGGCTCGTCCAGCTCGTGGACGCGTTCGACGTCGACGCGAACGGCAACCTGATCTACCTGCCGCCGTTCGACCGCCCCTACGACTGGACCGTGTCGGGCGACCCGGACCTGCTGGCCCGCACCTTCGGCTTCTTCGCCACGGACGAGGGCCTCGAGGAGATCCGCACCTACGCGGACGGGATCGGGCCGTGGAAGAAGTACATCGTCAGCACGAACGCGGCCAACAACACGCTGCCGCCGACCGACCTGATCGACCGCGCCCACGACCACGGGCTGCTGATCCACACCTGGACGTTCCGCAGCGAGCAGTCCCAGTTGGCCAACCAGTACATGGGCAACCCCATCAACGAGTACCTCCAGTTCTACGAGCTCGGCATCGACGGCGTGTTCTCGGACTTCCCCGACCACGCGTTCACGGCGCGCGAGCTGTTCTGGGAGGACTGGTTCAGGGAGGGCTGAGGAGCAGACCAGAGCAGGCCACGCTCACGAAGCGGTCCGACGGTGCCGATTCAATGTGAAGAGGCATCGGGAGACCGGGTGCGAGACCTACTCAAGGCACAACTGGCTCAAGCCACCGCCGAGCTGAGGGCGCACATGGCGTCGTGGGAGTACGCGTTCGCGATGGCCGGCGGCTGTCACGGCGGAGGTGAGCACCCGCTTCACTGGGAGACGCAGGCGCGCACGGAGAAGCTGAGGGCACGCTGTCGCGAGCTGCGTGCCCGGCTCGCCGAATTCGAGGTCTGAGCCGCAAGTCACCCGAGGCGGTAGTGGGAGTACACTCGCGGGTCGATCGAGGGCGCCGAGTGGGGCACTTCGGACGAGGGCCCATCTCGGCGCAAGAGGCAGCGAGAGATGGGAGCAGTCCATGGCTGAGAACCGCGGTGTGGCCTACATGGGGCCGGGCGAGGTCGAGCTGCACGACATCGACTTCCCGACCTTCGAGCTGCAGGACGGGCCCGGCGTCAACCCTGCCAACGTGGGACGCAAGCTCCCGCACGCGGCCATCCTGAGGATCGTCGCGACCAACATCTGCGGGTCCGACCAGCACATGGTGCGCGGCCGCACCACGGCGCCCGAGGGCCTGATCCTCGGCCACGAGATCACCGGCGAGGTGATCGATACGGGGCCGGGGGTGGAGTTCATCAAGAAGGGTGACCTCTGCTCGGTGCCCTTCAACATCGCCTGCGGCCGCTGTCGCATGTGCAAGGACGGCAACACGGGCGTCTGCCTGAACGTGAATCCCGACCGTCCCGGCTCGGCGTACGGCTACGTCGACATGGGCGGCTGGGTCGGCGGCCAGGCCGAGTTCGTGCTCGTGCCGTACGCCGACTGGAACCTCCTGAAGTTCCCCGACAAGGACCAGGCGATGGAGAAGATCCTCGACCTGACGATGCTGTCGGACATCTTCCCGACGGGGTACCACGGGGCGTACACGGCGGGCGTGACCTCGGGGTCGACGGTCTACGTCGCCGGCGCCGGCCCGGTGGGGCTGGCGGCGGCCTACTCGGCACACCTGCTGGGGGCCGCGGCGGTGATCGTCGGGGACCTGATCCCGGAGCGGCTCGAGCAGGCCCGCAGCTTCGGTTGCGAGACGGTCGACGTCTCCAAGGGCGACCCCAAGGACCAGATCGAGCAGATCCTCGGCGTGCCCGAGGTGGACGCCGCGGTGGACGCGGTGGGCTTCGAGGCCCGCGGGCACGGGTCCGACGCCGACCACGAGGCGCCCGCGACCGTCCTGAACTCGATCATGGACGTGACCAGGGTGGCCGGGAAGCTCGGCATCCCCGGCCTGTACGTGACGGGCGACCCGGGGGCAGTCGACGACGCGGCCAAGGTGGGCTCGCTGTCGATCCGGATCGGCCTGGGCTGGGCGAAGTCGCACAGCTTCACGACGGGCCAATGCCCGGTGATGAGATACCACCACGGCCTGATGCAGATGATCCTGAACGACAAGGCGCACATCGCGAACGCCGTCAACGCGACGGTGATCACGCTGGACGAGGCGTCGAACGGCTACAAGGACTTCGACCAGGGAGCGGCCAAGAAGTTCGTGTTCAACCCGAACGGCCTGATCAAGACCTGAGTGTTGCAGTCCGGCTGAAGTCTGTGAGAGGGTCGCGCGCATGCCGCGACGCCCCCTCCTGGCGGTCCTGACCGCCCTGGCCGTGCTTGCCGGCGGTCAGCCCGCCACAGCGCAGGACACGCGCGCCTCTCTCCAGGCACAGCTCGACGCCCTTCCGGCCGCGGAGGGCGGGCCGCCCGGGGCGGTGGTCACGCTGCGGCGCGGGTCGCGCACCACGGTCCTGACCACGGGCGTGGCCGACGCGGCCACCGGCCGGAGGCCGCGGGGGACGGACCACATGCGCATCGCCAGCGTGGCGAAGGCCTACAGCGGGGCCGTTGTCTTCCGCCTGGTCGCGAACGGTCGGCTGCGGCTCGGCTCCACCATCGGCGAGGTCCTGCCCGGCCTGCCGAGGGCATGGCACGGCGTGACGGTGCGCACGATGCTGAACCACACGAGCGGCGTGCCGGACTACACCCAGTCGGACGGCTTCCGCAAGCAGTTCCAGACCGATCCGGCGGGTTTCGTGAGCCCGGCGAAGGTCGTCGGCTGGGTCCGCCGCGCTCCGCTCGCGTTCAGAACCGGCAGCCGCTACGCGTACTCGAACACCGACAACATCGTGATCGGGCTCATGGCCCAGAAGGTCACCGGCAGGCCCTACGGCAGGCTGCTGCGGCGCTTCGTGTTCCGCCCCCTCGGGCTGCGCGAGACGAGCCTCCCGGTCCGCGCGGGCCTGCCCCGGCCGTTCCTGCACGGCTACGTCACGGAGCCGGGAGCGCCGCCCGAGGACGTGAGCACCCTGCTGAGCCCGTCGGGGGCGTGGGCCTCCGGCGGCATCGTGTCCACGCCGCTCGAGCTGAACCGCTTCATCGGCGGCCTGCTCGGGTCGCGCCTCTTCCCGCGCTCGCTGAAGCCGATGCAGATGCGGTTCGTCCGGGGCGGGGCGTCGAGCCCTCCGGGCCCCGGCGCGAACTCCGCCGGCCTGGCGCTGTTCCGCTACCGCACCCGCTGCGGCACCGTCTACGGCCATACCGGCAACTTCCCGGGCTACGTGCAGTTCGCGGCCGCCACGCGCGACGGGCAGCCGCGCCGTGACCACGTCGCTGAACATCCCGGCGCCCGAGGGGGCGCTGCTGCGGCAGCTGCGCGAGATGCAGGAGTCCGCGGTCTGCCTGCTGCTGCGCGGCTAGCGCTCGCCGCGCCAGCCCGCCGCCAGCTCTACAAGCAGGGCCGCCATGAGCGCGCCCCGGTCGACCAGCGAGCGGACCTCGATCCGCTCCGTCCGCGCGCACGAGTCGTGGCAGATCGGCCCGAGCCCGTCGATGGACGGCACCCCGAGCGCAGCGGCGAAGCTCGAGTCCGCGCCGCCCCGCGTCGCGTGCCCGGTCAGCCGCAGGCCGAGCTCCGCGCCGCAGCTCTGCGCCAGCCGCCACAGCCCCTCGCTGCGCTCCCGCGGGAGCGCCGGCCGCGTCACCCCGCCCTCGACGGTCAGCTCGACGCCCGGCGCCTCGTGCTCCCGAACCAGCGAGCGGAGCTGGGCCACCAGCGCATCGGCGGCCTCCTCGCCCGGCGCGCGCAGGTCCACGAACAGCTCGGCCAGGTCGGGTACGACCTGGCGCGCGACCCCGCCGCGGAACACGCCGACCGAGACGGATGAGCGGCCGTCGCCGAGCGCCTCCAGCTCCGTCACCAGCGGTGCCAGCGCGGACACGGCGCTGGCACCGCCGTCCTCGCTGCTGTGCGCAGTGCGTCCGCGGGCGACCACGCGGACGGCGCCGACCGCGCCGCGCTCCAGCACGACGCCGTCGCCGGGCCAGCCCGCCTCGAGCCCCAGGCACGCGGCCGCGCCCGCCGCGTGCTCCTCGATCCAGCCCCGGGAGCCGACGCTGCCGAGCTCCTCGTCCGGCACCAGGAGCACCTCGATGGAGCCGATCCCGTCGAGCCCCTCGTCCAGGGCGGCGGCGATCGCGTGGGCCGCCATGACCACGCAGCCCTTCATGTCCCCGACGCCGGGTCCGCTCGCCGTCTCTCCTTGACGCTCGAAGCGCCACCCCGCCGCCGTGCCCGCGGGCCAGACCGTGTCGGCGTGGCCGAGCACCAGCACCTTGGGGCCCTCGCCGAGCGCAAGCGTGGCCGAGACCCGGTCGCCGCGGCCCTCGAGCGGCAGCCGCTCCACCGCGAAGCCAAGCCCGGCGAGCGGCTCCGCCATCAGCGCGCTGACGCGGTCGACGCCCTCCCGGTCGTGCGAGCCGCTGTCGATCGCCACGAGCGCGGCCGTGCGCTCGAGCATCGCGTCGAGGTCGCGCTCGAGCGCGGCTCGCAGCCGGGCGGCGGTCACGGGCCGGCTCCCGGACGCGCGACTAGCATCGTCCCGCCATGACGTTCTCCCTGCTCGCCCGCTGCGCCGACACCGGCCGGCTCGGCGTGGCCGTCACGACCTCCGACATCGCCGTGGGCGCGCGCGTGCCGTCCGCGATCCCGGGCGTCGGCGTGGCGGTCACCCAGCACCGGACCGACCCGCGCCTCGGGCCGCGGGCGCTCGAGCTGGTGCGCTCGGGCAGGGGGGCGCGCGGCGCCGTGGACTCGGTGGCCGCGGCGACCCCTCACCGCTGGTGGCGCCAGCTGGCCGTGATGGACGCCTCCGGCGAGGCGGCCGCCTTCTCGGGCGAGGGCGTGACCGCGACCTGCGCCGTCGAGGCGGGCCCCGGTTGCCTCGCGGTCGGCAACATGCTCATTGGCGAGCACGTCGCGCCGGCGATGACCCGCGCCTTCGCGGACGCGGCCGGCGACCCGCTCGCCGCGCGCCTGATCGCGGCGCTCGAGGCGGGCGAGGCGGCCGGGGGCGAGACCGGCGCGCTGCGGTCCGCGGCGCTGCTCGTGGTGGGGGAGGAGGAGTTCCCGCTGGTGGACCTGCGCGTGGACTCCGCGCCCGCGCCGCTGGGCGCGCTGCAGACCCTGTGGGAGGACGTACGAGCCGTGGGCCGGCGACTTCGTGCGCCGCGCGCTCGACCCCGACGCCGCGACCGGAGCGCCCGACCCGGATCACCTTCCCAGGTCGACCACGACGTAGCTGTCCTCGACCGTCACGCCGTAGCGCTCGGCCACGTACGGACCGGGCACCGGCTCGCCCGCGTTCTCCACGCTGACCCGGTAGCTCCGCACGCGCGTGCGCTCGGGGTCGAACCACGACTGGCCCGTGCGCAGGTCGAACTCCCAGCCGTGCCACGGGCAGCGCACCAGCGTCTCGCCCGGGCGGTGGTCGTAGTGCCCCGGCCCGCGCGAGCGCAGCGACGACATCAGGAAGCCCTCGCAGAGCGGCCCGCCCTGGTGCGGGCAGCGGTTGCGCAGCGCGTGGAAGGTGCCGTCGACGTTGAAGACCCCGATCGACCTGCCGGCGACCTCCACGATCTTGCGCGAGCCGGGCGGGATCTCGTCGACGTGCGCGACGACGTGCCGCGTGGCGGTGCGGCCGCTCGCGCCGCCCTCAGGCATCGAAGCGGTACAGCGCCCGCGCGTTCTCGCTCATGATCGCCTGGCGGACGTCCGCGTCGACGAAGCTCGGCAGCGCCCGGTCGGGCGCGTCGAAGTCCCAGTGCGGGTAGTCGGTGGCGAACATGATGCGGTCGTTCATGCCGATCTGCTCGAGCAGGGCCGGCAAGTCCTGGCGCCGCGGCGGCTCCTCGATCGGCTGGGTCGTGACCCAGAAGTGCTCGCGGATGATCTCCGACGGCAGCCGGTCCACGTGCGGCGACCTCCGCGCGCAGCTGCTTCCACGCCCGGTCCAGCCGCCACATGAGCGGCGGCGAGCCACGCGATGCCGCCCTCGATCAGCACGATCTTCAGCTCCGGGAAGCGCTGGAAGACGCCCTCGCAGACCATCGAGGTGACCTGCTCCTGGAACGCCGTTGCCATCCCGACGGTGTCCTCGATGTAGAACGAGCCGTAGCCGGCCGACGTGATCGGCCCGCGGCCCCAGCCGCCGAAGTGGATGCCGACCGGCAGGTCGTGCTCCAGGGCCGCCTCGTAGAGCGCGCCAGTACTTGCGGCGGCCGAGCGGCTCGGCGGTGCGGATCAGCAGCAGCACCTGGACGAAGCGACCGTCGCCGCGCCACGCGGTGGATCTCCGCCGCGGCCAGGTCGGCGTCCTCGTAGGCCACGACGATCGACGCGCGCAGGCGCGGCTCGGGATCGAGCCATTCGGCGATCTGCCACTCGTTGATGGCGCTGGCGAGCGCGGCGCCGGACTCGTGGTCGAGCTGCTCGCCCGGCGCCGAGCATCGGCGTCAGCACGCCGTACTCCACGCCGTAGCGGTCGAGCAGCTGCTCGCGCAGGAACGGCAGGTCGGACGCGGGCGGCCCGCCGTTCGGGGGCCAGGCGTCGGTGCGCGCCGCGCGCGGCGTCGCGCGCGGGTACTCGCTCCCGAGGTACGAGCGGTCTCCGAGGGTCTCGCGCTGGCTCTCCCACACGGCATCGAGGCGCGCGGTGGCGGCGCGCCGCTCCCGCCACGACGCCGGGAGGTAGGTGTGCAGCGCCGCCTCCGAGGCTGGCGCGTTGTGGATGTCGCAGTCGATGACCGCGCCGGAGGCCCGCTCAGCCATCGGCACCTGCTCCGAGTCGTGGGTAGAAGGAGCGCGCATTCCCACAAAGGATGGCGCGGCGCAGGTCCGGGGGCATTCCGGCGGGCAGCGCGTCCAGCCCTTCTTCGGCGTGGCCGCGCGGGTAGTCGCTCGAGAACATCAGCAGCTCGTCGCTCCCGAGCTGCTCGATCACCGTGAGCAGTGCCGCCGGGTCGGCCGGGCCGTCCACCGGCTGCAGCGTCACCCGGACCTGGTCTCGCACGGTCTCCGACGGCGACCGCGTGTTCCAGGGCACCTCGCGGCGCAGGCCGCGCCAGACCTTGTCGAAGCGCCAGGTCCATGCAGGCAGCCACGCGAAGCCCGACCCCGCCAGCACCACCCGCAGGCTCGGGAAGCGGTCGAACGCCCCCTCGGCGATCAGCGAGGTGAGCTGCGACTGGAAGGCGGTCGCCATGTCGGCGTACTCCTCGACGTAGTACGTCGGCCAGCCCGACGCGGTTGGCGGCAGGCCGGGCGACCCGCCGAAGTGCAGGGCGAGCGGCAGGTCGTGCTCCACGGCCGCCTCCAGCAGCGGCAGCCAGACGCGGTTGCCGTACGGGAGCGCGGAGCGCACGGGCAGGTAGACCTGCACGAAGCGCGGGTCCGGTGCCACCCGGTCGATCTCCTCGGCCGCCATCGCCGGCTGCGCCGGCACCGAGATCGAGGCCCGCAGGCGCGGCTCCGGCTCGAGGAAGTCGGCGGCGAGCCAGTCGTTGATCGCGCTCGCGATCGCCGCCGCGGCGTCGGGGTTGCGGACCGACTCCACGCCGTAGGCGCAGGTGAGGATCCCGAGCTCGGTGCCGAGCGGCTCGAGCGCCTGCGTGCGGATGGAGGCGAGCGTGGCGCCCGGCGGGCGGCCGTCGACGTCGTCGAGGCCGGGCCGGCGGCGACGTGGGCAGCGCCGGGGGGTAGGGCGTGTCGGTCGGGCCCTTGAACTGGGTCGTGGCTATGACCTCGCGCCAGTGCGAGGACAGGAACGGCTCGAGCGTCTCGATCGACTGGACGACCGACTGGACCTCGCAGTCGATCAGCGGCTCAGCCATCCGGCGCGGGGACCGGCGGGTCGGCGCGGTCCAGCAGCGGCTCCGTGAGGTAGACGAGGTTCCCCTCGGGGTCGTGCAGGCCGCGGTAGCGATACCACTCGGAGGTCACGACGTCGCCCGCCCAGCTCACGCCGTGGCGGTCCAGCTCCTCGATCGCGTCGTCGAGGACGTCCACCTCGAACGCGAAGGAGTCGAAGCCGGGCGGGTTGTCGCCGCCGGTCATCCGCGGCGGCGGGTGCGGGGCGGACGACTCCTCCTCGATCAGGTAGATGACCACGTCGCCGGCGCGGAACCCCGCCCAGCCCTGCCCGGGCTCGTAGGGCAGGCGCAGCGGCAGGCCGAGCACCTCGCGGTAGAACGAGTACATCGGCTCGATGTCGGTGCACATGACGTCGATGTTGTCCAGGCGCTTGAGCTCCATCGGCCTCCTGCCGGTCAGACGTGGTCGCGGGGGATCGTCTTCGAATGGACGGCGCGGTGTACGGACGTGTCGCCCTCGAAGGCGTCGAGCGTGCTCGACACGTGGAAGGAGTCGGCGTCGGCCGTCATCACCGCCGTGACGTCGAGCGACGTCTCCCAGCCCTCCCGCCGCGAGACGATGTGCCGGCGGCACTCGACACGGGCCGAGAGTGGGTCGCCCTCGGCGATCGAGAAGGTGACCGGGTCCTCGTCGTGGTACTCGAGGCCGCTGGGGAGCCGTTTCCCGCCGCTGAAGGAGCGGGCCATCGTGAGCGACACTTGGCCGGTCACGTCGTCGCGCGCGATCTCGAGCCGCGGGCGGCGCGGCGTGAGGACCTCCACCTCGAGCGGCGCCGCCGTCTCGGGCGGTCCGAAACCGACCCGTTCGTCGGCCTCGGGGCGCGGCGCGCGCGCGGGCAGGCGCAGCCGGCTCGCGCCGCCCGTCTCGACCGTGATCGTGGCCTGCCGGGGCGAGGGCCACAGCCAGGGCCAGTAGCTCGTGGACAGCGCGAGGCGCAGCCGGTGGCCCGGCGCCAGCGCGTACCCGACCGCCTTGAGCGGGATCGTGGCGTTAACCGTCTCGCCCGGCGCGAGCGCGCGCGGCGCCGCGCGGCCGTCGAGGTGGCAGAGGTTCAGCGCTCCCCGGGTGATGACCGTCGACACGCCGTCGGGCGCCACGTCGCAAAGGCGAGCCATCACGAAGCCGAGCGGCTGGTCGCTCGCCACGGCCAGCTCCACGACCGGCTGCCCGAGCAGCTCGACGCGCTCGCCGAGCGGCGCCGAGTCGAAGCTGAGCGAGCGGGAATCGTCCGCGCGCTGGTCGCCCGGGAGGTCACCGGGGTTGCCGTAGGCGCACCACGCGCCGGCGTCCATGCCGACGCTCTGAGGGCTCGAATGCGAGATGCGCCCAGCCGCCGCCTCGCCGTGGGCGGCGAGGGCGGGCGCGGCGTCCAGGTTGAGGCGGACCTCCTGCCGGCCGGCCGCGGGGGGCCACTCGTCCTCCGCAACCCAGCGGCCGGGGCGCTCGAGGTCGTCGCGGCCGGCGCGCGCCGGCTCCTGCATCCAGGCGCGCAGGCGCGGCTCGGCCGTCACGCCGTTGTCCTCGCCCTTGAGCCAGTGGTCCCACCAGCGCAGGGCCTCCTGGAGGAAGCCGATCGCGGGCCCCGGCACGCCGAGCTGCGGCCACTGGTGCCCCCACGGCCCGACGATGGCCTGGCGCGGGCAGCTCAGGTGCTCGAGCAGGCGGAGGATGGCGTCCACGTATGCGTCCGCCCAGCCGCCCACGGCCATCACCGCGCACTCGATCGCGCCGTAGTCCTCGCACACCGAGCCGTGGCGCCAGTACTCGTCGCGATGCTGGTGGGCGAGCCACGTCTCGATCAGGTGGGGGTTGGCCTCGAGGCGCTCCAGCCACATCTCGCGCCAGCGGTCGCCCACGATGGCCGGGTCGGGGGGCCGCGCGTTGAACGCGAGCATCACCGAGGCCCAGGGCATCAGGTAGTAGCCGAGCGGGAGGCCGCCGTAATAGTGGACGTCGTTGTCGTAGCGGTCGTCGCTGCAGCAGGCCGCGATGACCGCCTTCAGCTGTGGCGGGCGGCGGGCGGCCACCTCGAGGCTGTTGAAGCCGCTCCACGAGATGCCCATCATGCCGACGGCGCCCGTGCACCACGGCTGCTCCGCGATCCAGGCGAGCAGCTCGAGCGCGTCGTCCTGCTCTTGGAGCGAGTACTCGTCGGTGAGCACGCCGTCCGAGTCGCCGCTGCCGCGGATGTCCACGCGCAGCGCGGCATAGCCGTGCGCCGCGAACCAGGGGTGGTAGAGCGCGTCGTCGGCGGCCGTCACGTCGTCCTTGCGATACGGCAGGTACTCGAGGATCGCGGGGACCGGGTTCGCCTCGGCGTCCTCCGGGAGCCACATGCGCGCGCACAGGCGAGTGCCGTCCGAGAGCGGGATCCAGACCGGGTCGGCGACCCGGACCGAGGCGGTCACAGCCCGCCCGCGGCGGCGTGCCACGAGGGCCCGGAGCCGGCGGTGATCGTGCCGTCGCCGTCCACGGTCACGGCGCTCACCCGGCTGAAGGCGAGCGATCCGGGGTTGGTCTCCTGCACCACGAGCTCGTGCCCGATCTCGGCCAGGCGCTCCCGCACGTGCGGGTCGACCAGCGAGTCCACGTAGGTCGCGCCTCCCTGCGAGTGCACCCGCGGCTGGTCGATCGCGTCCTGCACGCCGAGCCCGTGGTCCACGACGCCCACCGTGGTGTGCAGCACGCCGGAGAGGATCGGGTAGCCGCCGGCGCCGGCCACGGCGAGCACGCCGCGGCCGGCGCGCGCCGCCACGATCGCCGGCACCGCGAAGAAGGGCATCTTGCCCGGCGCGATCGAGTTCGTGTGTCCGGGGCGGGGGTCGAAGTTCATCATCGAGTTGTTGAGCACGATCCCCGTGCCCGGCACCACGATCAGGGACCCGAAGTCCGACCCGATCGTGGTGATTATCGCCGCCACGTTCCCCTCGGCGTCGGCGGCGGTGACCATCGAAGTGCCGTGCGCCCCGCCCGCCGACCTGGACGGCGCGGCGCCTTCGGGACCGGGGGAGGGGTCGAACGGCCACGGGTCGGCCGCGGCCAGCGGCCGCGGCGCCACGCGGTCGAGGGCGATGCCCGCCGCGCGCGAGGCCGCGTACTCCTTCGACGTGAGCCCCGCCATCGGGCTCGGCACGTGCTCGGGGTCGCCGTACCAGGTGAGCGAGTCCACGAACGCGTGGCTCGTCGCCTCGGCCATCAAGTGGAGGTACTCGGCGCTGCCCGCTCGGTGGTCGCCGAGCGGGAAGCCCTCGAGGATGTTGAGCGCCTCGTAGCCGACCGTGTCGTTGCTCGTCACGTAGCTCAGGCCGCGGTACGTGCGCGGCTCCTCGTCGAGCACGAGCGGCTCGTAGTCGCCAAGGTCCGGCGCGTCGACGAGCCCGCCGCCGGCCGCGATCTCAGCGGCGATGGCTTCGGCCACCGCGCCGCGGTGGAAGGCGTCGGGTCCCTCGGCGGCGATCCTGCGCAGCACGCCGGCCAGCTCCGACTGGTCGAGGCGGGTCCCCGGGCCCTCCTCGCTGGCGGCCGTGGGCAGCTTCCCGCCCGGCAGCAGGAGCCGCGCCGTGTGCGGCCGCGCCTGGATCGCCTCCAGCTGCGACGCGATCAGCACCAGCAGGTACCAGCTCACCTCCACGCCCTGGTCGGCCGCGCGGATCGCCGGCGCCAGGACGTCCGCCCAGGGCAGCCGCCCGCCGCTGCTGTGCGCTGCGTGGAGCCCGCGCACGGCCCCGGGGACGGCGACGGCCAGGGCGCCGACCGCGTTGGCGTCGCCCTCCACGCCGGGCCAGTCGTGCGCCTCGGGCGGGGGGTCGAGCATCGGCGTGTACATGTCGGCCCGCGCCCGCCGCGGTGCGCGCGGGTTGTGGTCGACGGTGAGGAAGCGGTCCTCGGCCGCGACGTAGGCGCTGAAGTGCCCGTAGCCGGCGATCGAGGCGTTGTTCGGCTCCACGACGTGCGCGGTGAAGGCGCCGGCCACCACCGCGTCGACGGCGTTGCCGCCGGCCGCGAGCACCTCGAGCCCGGCCGTCGCCGCCAGCGGGTGCCCGGCCGACACCGCTCCGCGCCGCGAGGCGGCCTGCCGTCCGCCATGGATCCCCCAGGCGTCCCGCGGCGTCACGAGAGCACCGTCTCACGGAGGGCCGCGACAGCCTCGTCGTAGTTCGCCGCCTCGGCCTCGGCCGAGTACCAGGCGGCGTGGGGCGAGACGATCAGGCCGGGCGTGGCGAGCCGCGGATCCGCCGGGTCGGCCGGCTCCTCGGGCCAGACGTCCCAGAACGCGCCGGCGAGGCGGCCGTCGGCGAGGCGCGCGAGCATCGCGTCGAGGTCGACGAGCGTGGGGCGGGATAGGTTCACGAGGATCGAGTGCGGGCGGAGGCGGTCGAGCTCCCGCGCCCCCAGCACCGGGGCCATGCCCGGCGTGCCCGGGATGTGGAGGGAGACCGCGTCGGCCCGGCCGAGCAGCTCGTCCAGGCTCACGAGCTCGGCGTCGGACGCCTCCGCGACGTAGGGGTCGTACGCAAGCACGCTCATGCCGAGCGCGGCCGCCTTGCCGGCCAGCGAGCGCCCGATGCGGCCGTGGCCGACGATCCCGAGGCAGGCGGAGTCGACCCGGCGCAGCAGGCCCGCGGCCGCGTAGTCCCAGCTGCCCGCGCGCACCGCGGCGTCGAGCGGCACCAGGCCGCGCAGGCCCGCCAGCACGCACGCCAGCGCGTGGTCGGCCACCTCGTCCGTGCAGTAGGTCGGGGTGTTGCGCACGGCGATCCCGCGCGCCGCGAGGCCGTCCACGTCGATGTGGTCGGTGCCGATGCTGCACGTGACGACGGACCGGAGCGCCGGGTAGCGCTCCGCGACGTCGATGCCGATCGGCACGACGCCGGTGACGATGGCGACCACCTCGGGAGCCTCGTCCGGCTCGGTGGCCCGGCCCAGCCGCGCGTCGAGCTCGTCCTCGAGCGCAGTGGCGATGGGGGAGTGGTCGAAGCCCTGATCGACGTAGAGGACGATCGGGCGGCTCGGGCGCCGCCCGCCGCCGATCACGCCCGGGTCTCCGGGAACGTCGAAGCGCCCGCGTAGCCCTTGGCGCGGAACTCGCCCTCGAGCATGGCGGCGCCGACCTGCTGCATGTAGAGCTCGTCGCGGAAGTGGAGGGTGTACGTGCGGATGTCGCGGAAGATGCGCTCGATGTCGTGGTTGCGGAAGGTGGCGCGGGCGCCGCACACGTCGAAGGCGCGCGAGCTGATGTCTAGCGCGATGCGCTTCGCCTCGTGCAGCGTGCGGATCGAGGCGAGCTCGGCCCCGTTCACGTCGCCCTCGTCCCACAGCGCGGCGGCGGCCCGCATCGCGCTTCGCACGGCGAAGAGGTCGGACGACATCGCGCCGAGCGTGGCGCGCGTGATCTCCGACGCGGCCAGGTCGGGACGCTCGCGCACCCAGTCGGTCACGAAGTCGAGCGCCGCCCCGGCCGCGCCGATGTGGTTCGCGGCGAAGGCGAGCGTGAACGTGCGCGGGTCGCGCCGCGTCCACGCGCCGGGCTCGCCGATGAGCCGCTCGGCGGGGACCACGTAGTCGTCGATCACGACGCTCCAGGACACGGTGGCGCGCATGCCGAGCACGTCCCACTGGTCGACGAGCGTCCACCTCCGGCGAGTCGCGCGGGACCATCGCGATGACCGCGCGCTCCTGGTAGGGCCCGGCGCCCGGGACGGCCGTCCACACGAGCAGCTCGTCCGCCGCGGGCGCGAGCGACGCGAAGTACTTCGAGCACGTCAGGTGCCAGCCGTCGGCGTGCTCCTCGAGCTCTGCGCTGCGATGTCCGCGAGCTTCCCGCCGGGCCGCGCCTCGCTGCCGACCGACGCCAGCAGCCGGCCGTCGGCCACGATGCCGGGCAGCAGCCGCGCGCCTGCTCGGGCGACCGAGCCGCGACAGGATGCCGAGCGCGTGCGAGTGCACCTGCAGGAGCTGCGCCGTGACGCTGTCGATCCGCGCGAGGTGGTGCAGCAGCTCGTAGTAGGGCGGTAGCGCCCGTCCCACCACAGGTCCTCGCCCCCGAACTCGCCCGGCGCGGTCAGCGCGAGCAGGCCGGCGGCGCGCAGCTCCGCGAAGTTCTCCTCCGGGAAGGCGCCTCGTCGTCGAGCGCACGGGCACGCGCGCGGAAGCCGTCGGCCAGCGCGTCGATCCTGCGCAGTCGCTCGGCCTGCTCCGTGGTGGCCATGGCGTCGATCCCTTCAGAGCTCCTTCGCATAGGCGAGATTGTGGTCCTTCAGCTTCGCATCGGTGCCGAGGAACGCGTGCTTGGTCATGTCGGGGCTGAAGCGGCTCGCCGGCGGCGCGCGGCCCAGCGCCTCGGCCATGCTGCGCGTGTGGTGCGGCGCGTTGCCGCAGCAGACGCCGAGGTAGGACGCGCCGAGCGCGTAGGCCTCGGGGCGAACTCCGCGATCTCGTAGCGGTTCATGAGCAGCGGATCGAGCGCGGTCGGGAACGGGCGGCCGCCCGGCAGCTCGCAGTCGCACCCGTCGTCGGTCAGCGACTGGAAGCTCGGCTCGGCCTCGCGTCGTCCGGTACGGGACCGGCAGGGCGGCGACGTGGCAGTCGACGGCCGCGCGGATCGCGCCGAGCAGCGGCAGCATCGTCTTCGGCCCGCGGATGCAGTTGACGCCCACGACGTCGGCCCCGGCGTCGGCGAGCCGCCTGCACGTCTCCTCCGGGCTCCACCCCTCGCGGACCTCGGGCGCGCGGTGGATCGACAGCGTGATGACCGACGGCAGCCCGGCCTCGCGGATGACGTCGAGCGCGATGAGCGCCTCCTCGCCCCAGAGAACGTCTCGCCGACGACCATGTCGACGCCCGCCTCGACCATCCACCGACCTGCTCCTCGAACATCGCGCGCACGGCTGCGCGGCCGTCGCGTCGGGGGAGAACGCGTTCGTGTTGCAGATGTTCCCGGCGGACAGCGTGCCGGTGTCGCGGGCCACCGTCGTCGCGATCTCCAGCGCGTCCGGTTGAGCGGCTCGAGCAGATGCTCCTTGTCGATCACCCGCAGCTTCTCGCGGTGCCCGTAGTACGTGAACGCCTCGACGACGTCCGAGCCCGCGTGGACGAACTCGCGGCTGAGGCCCTCGACCAGCCCGGGTCCTCGAGGACGATCTCCGGGACGAAGGCGCCGGCCTGGAGGTAGCCGCGGCGCTCGAACTCGAAGAGGTAGCCCTCCGCGCAGATGACGGGGCCGTCCTCGAGGCGCTCCAGGAGGCCTCTCGTGTTGGTCGCCTCGCTCATCGCCGGTCGCCTCCTAGATCAGTTATCGGCCAACGTCTGATGGTTATACGCCAACGGGCGGTGACGGTCAAGGCGTGCGCCCTTGTCGCTGGGCGGTGGTATGGTCTGCGCGAAAGGGGTTCCGTGGCCGCCGACCGCGAGACGAGCACCCGCCGCAGCCATCGAGGTCCTGCTCTCGCTCGGCTCCGACGAGGCGATCGAGCAGCGGCGGGCTGCGGCGTCACCCGCATCGGGGAGATGCTCGGCCGCGAGAAGAGCCAGGTGTCGCGCGCGCTGAAGACGCTCGCCGAGTTCGGCCTCGTCGAGCGCAACCCCGACGCGCTCAGCCTACCGGCTCGGCTGGCGCATCTACGCGCTCGCCAGCTGGCGGGCGAGCGGCGGCTGCTCGACGACGCGCGCCCGCGGCTGCGGCGCGCTCGCCGCGCGGACGCAGGAGCGCGCGTACCTCTCCGTCCTGCAGGGCGCCGACGTGCTGACGCTGCTCTCCGAGTCGTCCGGCCGCGCCGTCGAGGCCGTCGGCTGGGTCGGGCGCGTGACGCCGGCCTACTGCACCTCGGCCGGCCAGGCGCTGCTCCTCGACCACGACCGCGCGGCGCTCGAGCGCGCTGCTTCGCCGACGTCGAGCTTCCCCGGCTCGCGCCGAACACGCCGACCGACCTGGACGCGCTCGCCGCGCGCATCGAGGACGGCGCGCGAGCGCGGCTACGCGCTCGCCGACGAGGAGTTCGAGGCTGGGCTCGTCGTCGGCCGCCGCGCCGGTGCGCGACGGCGCGGGCGCGATCGTCGCCGCGCTCAACGTCTCGGCGCCGAAGTTCCGCGTCCGACCCGGCGAGCCGTGAGGCGTCCAGGAGGGCGTCGCGAGCTCCCGCCGCGCTCGAGGCGGACGACGGCGGGACGCACGGGTCCGGTCGAGGCGATCGTCACGCGTCCGTGATCGGCCGCGCGGCCGTCGGCACAGGTCCAGCTTCGTCCGCGAGCTGCGCTGGGACGACGTCCCGCACGGAGGTCGCCGGCACGTGCGCTCTGCTCGCCGACCTCGCCGCGGTGTGCGTGGCCGGTCGGCCGGCCCCGGCGTCGCTGATGGCCGCCGACTACGCGTCGGCGGTGCACCCCGGCGACGAGCCACGGCGCTGCTCGACGGCCGCCGCCGTCGGCGCCGTGGCGCGGCGTGGGCCAACGGCGTGCTCGCGAACGTCCTCGACTACGACGACGGGCACCGCCTCACGAAGGGGCATCCCGGCGCGTCGTGATCCCCGCGGCGCTCGCCGCCGCGCAGCTCGCCGACGCGGCCACGGAGGAGCTGGACTCGCCGTCGTCGTGGGCTACGAGATCGCGCTGCGCGCGGGCGTCGCTGCTCCACGAGCGCGACGCGAGCTACCACGCGTCGGCGCGTGGGGCGGCCTCGGGGCCGCCGCGGCGGCCGCCCGGCTGCTCGGCCTCGACGAAGCGCAGACCGCGCCACGCGCATCGGCCTCGCCGAGTACCACGCGCCGATCGCGCCTCATGCGCTCCGTCGCGAGCCGGCGATGACGAAGGACGCCTGCGCCTGGGGCGCCTCGCTCGGCGTGAGCCGCGCCATGCTGGCGGCGCGCGGCTTCACGTGCCTGCGACGCGAGTTCCTGGAGGCGGACGCGACGACCTCGGCTCGTCCTGGCGCGTGTCCGAGCTGTACCTCAAGGCGTACCCGTGCTGCCGCTGGTCGCAGGGCGCGATCCGCGCGGCGCTCGAGGCCGCTGGCGGCCGGCCGCTCGCCCCGGACGAGGTCGACGCGGTGACGATCCGCACGTTCGCCGCGGCCGACGCGCTCGCCGCGGCGTCCCCGCGACCACGGAGGAGGCGCAGTACAGCCTCGTCTGGCCGGTCGCGACCGTGCTCGCCCGCGGCGGCTTCACGGTCGCCGACGTGCTCGGCCCGTGGGACGAGCCGAGCTCGAGACGCTGGCCGACGCGACGGAGGTCGTGGTCGACCCGGCGCTGACCGATGCGTTCCCGGCGCGGCGGCTGACCGCGGTGGAGATCGCGCCTGCGCGACGGGGCGGTCCTCGTCGCCGGGCCGCTCGAGGCGCGCGGCGAGCCCGGCGCCCGGACTGGGAGGTCGTCGCCGCGACAAGGTCACGGCGCTCGTCGATCCCGCCCGCGACCTCGCGGCGGAGCTCCCCGCGGGAGGCGTCCGGGGCTGGACCGAGCGCGAGCTGCTCGCCTTCGCCTGCCGCGCGGTCTGGGAGGCTAAGCCTGGTCGAGGTTGACCATGACGTGCTTGAGCGTCGTCTGCTCCTCGAGCGAGTAGACCGACAGGTCGGTGCCGTGGCCCGAGTCGCGGCGGCCGGCGTGGGGCAGCTCGGTCACGGTGAGGCCGTGCTCGTTCACCCAGACGGCGCCGAAGTCGAGGTCACGCGTGAACCGCAGCGCGCGGCCCACGTCGCGAGTCCACACCGACGCGCCGAGCCCGTAGCGGACGTCGTTGGCCCACGCGAGCGCCTCGGCCTCGTCGGTCGCGCGCTGCACCGTCACGACCGGCCCGAACACCTCGCGCTGCACGATCTCGGAGTCCTGGCGCACGTTCGTGACGACGGCCGGCTGGCTGAAGAAGCCGCCGTCGGCGCTCGCGCCGCGCGCGCGGTGGACGCTGGCGCCGTCGCCGGCCGCCCGCTCGAGGAAGCCCTCCACGCGCGCCTGCTGGCCCGCCGAGACCACCGGCCCCATCTCCACGTCGCCGGCCGCCGGGTCGCCCACGCGGATGCCCTCCACCGCGGGCTCGAGCGCGTCGACGAGGTCGCCGTACACGCCGGCGCCGGCGATCACCCGGCAGGCCGCCAGGCAGTCCTGGCCGGAGTTCCAGTAGCCCGCCACCCGGATCGCCTCCGCCACCGCCTCGGGGTCGGCGTCGTCCAGCACCACGACGGGCGCCTTGCCGCCCAGCTCCAGGTGCGTGCGCTTCAGTGTCGGCGCGGCAGCGGCGGCCACGGCACGCCCCGTCTCAACGTCCCCGGTCAGCGCCACCAGGCCGATGTCCGGGTGCGAGGCGATCGCCGCGCCGGCGCTCCGCCCCTCGCCCGTGACAAGACTCAGCACGCCGGCGGGCAGCAGCCCCTCAGCCAGCTCGGTGAGGCGCAGGATCGACAGCGGCGTGAGCTCCGACGGCTTCATCACCACGACGTTCCCGGCCGCCAGAGCGGGGCCGAGCTTGTAGCAGGCCATCAGCAGGGGGTAGTTCCACGGCACGATCGCTCCGACGATGCCGATCGGCTCGCGCCTGACCCACGAGGTCCGGCCCGGGATGTACTCGGCGGCGGGCAGGCCCGGGAGGGTGCGCGCCGCGCCCGCGAAGAAGCGCAGGATGTCGGCGCACTGGTCGATCTCCTCGGAGGCGAAGGAGAGCGGTTTCCCGACGTTCGCCGACTCGATGCGGGCCAGCTCGTCGCGACCCGCGGCGAGCACGTCGGCCAGCGCGAGCAGCACGTCGGCGCGCTCGGCGGGCGGGCGGCGGATCCAGTCGCGCCGCGCCGCGCGGGCGGCCTCCACGGCGCGCTCGACCTCGGCGGCGCCGCCATTCGCCGTCTCCGCCAGCGTCTCGCCGGTGGCCGGGTTCAGCACGGCCAGCCCGCTCATCGGCCGGTGAGCAGCGAGAGCGGCAGCGTGAAGCCGACGTTCCAGACGCCGGCGTCCACGATCTCGAGGATCTTCAGGTCGCCCGCGGCGCTGCAGAGCAGGTAGGCCTCGCGCCTGCTGAGACCGTGGTCGGCCTCGAGGCGGTCGATCGCGGCGCGCACCGCGAGCCGCGCGCCCTCCATCAAGTCGGCGTGCAGCCCCATCGTGCCGATGTGCCCCTGCGACTCGTCGGCCGTGGCCAGCGGGCCGGGGGTGCGGAAGGCCGGGGCGGAGATCGTGCGCGGCTCGACGGTCAGGCGCAGCGTCGCCTTCATGGCGCACTCCAACGCCGCCACGCACACCTCCCCGTCGCCCTGCGCCGCGTGCGGGTCGCCACAGGAGAACAGGGCGCCGTCGCACCACACGGGCAGCCACAGGGTCGACCCGGCGCACGAGGTGCCGCGTGTCGACGTTCCCGCCGCCCTTGTGGGGCGGGAAGGCGCCCGCGATCGCGGGCTCGTCGGGGTGCGTCCCCATCGTGCCGAGGAAGGGGGCGATCGGCACGCGCACGCCCGGCACCACCTCCACGGAGCGCCCGTCGCGGAGGTCGAAGGTCCCCGCCCACGGCTCAGGGAAGTCGTCCGGCAGCAGGCCGTTGTCGGGGAGGATCGCCATCCAGCCCCAGTCGCCGGGCGTGAGCGACAGCACGTCGACCCTCAGCGTGGTGCCGGGCCGGGCGCCCTCGACCCAGACGGGGCCGGACAGGTGGTAGAGCGTGTCCCAGTCGAACGCGGCGTCCGCGTAGCTCGCGCCCTCGGCGATCTGCCCGTGGCCGGCCATGCGCAGGTCGTAGTGGACCGTGTCGCCGGACCCGACCCGGAGTACGGGCTCCAGGTTGCGGTCCCAGCAGTGGTGGACCCGCGTGGGATCGATGCTGTGCTCAGCCACCCAAACCCCCGTCGTTGACCGGCCTGGACAACAGGGATATAACCCTAACACCACTGACTGTTGGCGATATGACAACGAGGAGGGCGGGGTGGCGCGGTGCGGCGAGGCTCTCGTGGACTTGCTGGAGAGGCTGGATACGGACACCGTCTTCGGCATCCCCGGCGTCCACACGCTGGAGATCTATCGCGGCCTGGCGCGGTCGCGGATCCGCCATGTGACGCCTCGCCATGAGCAGGGCGGCGCGTTCATGGCCGACGGCTGGGCCAGGGTCACCGGGCGGCCCGGCGTGTGCGTCTTCATCAGCGGCCCGGGACTGACCAACGCGATCACCCCGATCGCTCAGGCCTACCACGACTCGATCCCGCTGCTCGTGATCTCCGGCGTGGTGGCCGAGGCCGAGCGCCTGAACGGAGAGATCCACGACCTGCCCGACCAGCAGGGGCTGATGTCGACGGTCACGGCGTTCAGTTACGAGGTCCGGGACCCGGCCGAGCTGCCCGAGGTGCTCGAGTGGGCCTACGACGTCTTCCAGGCCGGCCGGCCGCGGCCAGTGCACATCCAGATCCCGGTCGACGTGCTCCGCCGCGAGGTGGACGGCGCGGCCGGGGCCGCGCCCGACCCGCGCGCGCGGCCGCCTCGCGCGGCGCCGGAGGGCATCGAGGCCGCAGCCGAGGCGCTCGCGTCGGCCCGCTCGCCGCTGATCCTGCTCGGCGGCGGGGCGCGCGACGCCGGCAGGCCGGCGCTGGCCCTCGCCCGCCGCCTGGGCGCCCCCGTGGGCCTCACCATCAACGCCCGCGGGGCGATCGACCACGACGACCCGCTCTGCCTGGGATCGGCGCTCGCCTTCGCCCCCGTCAGCGACATCCTGCGAGAGGCGGACGGCGTCGTGCTCGCGGGCGCGCAGCTGTCGGACCTCGACCTGTGGGGCCTCGACGCCCCGCTCGAGCTGACCGGCGTCATCCGGATCGACGTCGACGCGGACCAGCTCGAGCGCCGCTACCCGCCCGCGGTCGCGCTGCACGGCGACGCGCGCGAGACGCTCGAGGCGCTCGCCGCCGCGGTGGAGGGCGCGTGGAGGAGGACGCCGAGCGCACGGCCGCGCCGAGCGGCGCGTCGCCGAGGCGCTCGCCTCGATCGCGTGGCCGCCGCGGTGGCGGACTTCGCCGACGTGGTCGCTGCCCTTGACGCCGCGCTGCCGCGCGACCGGCTGATCGCGGGCGACTCCACCAAGCCGGCCTACGCGGCGAACCACAGCCTGCCGATGCACGAGCCCAGGTCCTGGCTGATGCCGATCGGCTACGGCTGCCTGGGCGCCGCCCTGCCCATGGCGATCGGCGCGAAGCTGGCGGCGCCGGAGCGCCCAGTGGTGGCGCTGGCCGGCGACGGCGGGTTCTGTTCACGCTCCAGGAGCTGGCGACCGCGCGCGACCTCGGGCTGTCGCTCCCCGTGATCGTCTACAACAACGAGGGCTACGGCGAGATCCGCGACGCCATGGACGAGTCCGAGATACCGCACATCGGGACGGAGTTCGCGATCCACGACGTGCCCGCCATCGCCCGCGGCTTCGGGTGCGACGGCGTGCGCGTGGAGTCCGCGGACGAGCTGCGAGCGGTGCTCGCCGAGGCCCTGGACGCCCCCGGCCCGACGGTGATCGAGCTGAGGACGCCGGCCGGGTGAGCACGGTCCCGCGACGGCCGCGGCGGGGATGGAGGTCCCCCCGCCAGCTGCTCCTCCTGCCCACGGCGGGCTGGACGCTCGCGCTGTTCCTCGGGCCGCTCGTGCTGCTGGTCGTCTACTCGTTCGGCACCATCGACCTGCTCACGTTCCAGGTGCAGTTCGGCTGGACGCTGAGCAACTACGGCGACGTCTTCAACGACCTGTACCTGGAGACGATCGGCCGCTCGCTGCTGCTGTCGGTCGGGTCCACGCTCGGCTGCCTCGTCATCGGGTTCCCGCTCGCCTACGCGATCAGCCGCCAGCGAGGCAAGTGGCAGGTCCTGCTGCTGATCGGCGTGATGGTGCCGTTCTGGACCAGCTTCGTCGTGCGCACCTACGGCCTCGTCAACCTGCTCGACGACAACGGCCCGCTGGCGGACCTGCTCCAGTGGCTCGGTCTGGTCGACAACCTGCGGCTGCTCTACACGCCGTGGAGCATCGCGATCGGCATGGTCTACACCTACCTGCCGCTGATGGTGCTGCCGCTGTTCGTAGCGCTCGAGCGCCTCGACCCCGCGGTGATGCACGCGGCGGCCGACCTCGGGGCTCCGCCGCGCCGCGTCTTCCGCCGAGTGGTGCTCCCGCTCGCGGCTCCCGGCATTGCGGCGGGCTGCGTGCTCGTCGGCGTGCCGGCCACCGGGGAGTACGTGGTGCCCGCCATCCTGGGCGGCGACAAGACGCTCATGTACGGGAACGTGGTCGCCAACCAGTTCACCGGCCTGGGCAACTACCCCTTCGGCGCCGCCCTGGCGGTCACGCTCACGACTCTGGTGACGTTCGTGCTGCTCATCTCGCGGCGGCGGGCCGCCGTGGAGGCTTGGGCATGAGGCGCCGCATGCGCCGCCTGCCGCACCTGACCTCGGTCTTCGCGGCCGTCATCTACGTGCTGCTCTACGCGCCGATCGTCCTGGTGGTGCTCAACTCGTTCAACGCCAACGAGCGGCTGGTGGAGTGGGGCGGGTTCACCACGAAGTGGTACAGCGAGGCGCTCGCGGACTCACGCGTGCGCGAGGACTTCCTGGCGAGCCTCCTCGTCGCGGTCCTGACCACGGCGATAGCGCTGGTGCTTGCCGTCACAGCCGCCCTGTGGGCGCGCTCGGCCTCGGCTCGCGCGCGGGGCTGGTTCGACGGGTCGACCTACCTGCGCATCATCCTGCCCGAGGTCGTGATCGCGCTCGGGCTGTTCCTGCTGCTGACCGTGCTCGACGTGCCGCTGGGAGTCGGGACGATCGTGGCGGGGCACGTGGTCATCTACTCGGCCTACGCGACGATCATCGTCCAGGCCCGAATGATGACCCTCTCCTCGACGATGGAGGAGGCGGCCCTCGACCTCGGCGCCACTCCCTGGCGCGCCTTCCGGCGCGTGACGCTGCCGCTGCTGGCTCCGGCGCTCCTGGTCGCGGCGATGCTGACCTTCACGTTCTCGTTCGACAACGTGATCGTGTCGCTATTCCTCGGCGGCGCCGAGACCGAGACGCTGCCCGTGCTCGTGCTCGGCCTGATCCGCACCTCGATCAGCCCAGAGGTCAACGCGATCGGGACCGGCGTCATGCTCATCACGCTGGCCTCGTTCACAATAACCGCGATCGTGGCGACCTTCCGGCCCACCGGCGCAGGCATGCTGATCCCGACGAGGCGGAAGGATTCGTGAGCGCCGAGGCGGCTCCCGAGCAGGCAGTGCGGCCGCCCGCGGCTGCGTCGGCGGCGCCCGCCGTCGGGCTGCGGGGCGTGCGCCGCACGTACGGCCCCATCACCGCCGTCGACGACCTCACCCTGGACATCCCCGACGCGGAGTTCTTCGCCCTGATCGGGCCGAGCGGGTGCGGCAAGACGACGACGCTGCGGATCCTGGCGGGGCTGGAGGAGCCGACCGAGGGCGAGGTCTGGCTCCACAACAAGGACGTGACCTTCGTGCCGCCCCACCGGCGGGCCGTCTCGACCGTGTTCCAGAACTACGCGCTGTTCCCGCACCTGAACGTGTTCGAGAACGTCGCCTTCGGCCTGCGCGAGCGCAAGCTCCCCAAGCCGCAGATCGCGGAACGGGTCCGGGAGATGCTGGAGCTCGTGGACCTCACGGGACGCGAGGACGTGAGGCCGGCGCACCTGAGCGGCGGCCAGCAGCAGCGGGTCGCGCTTGCGCGATCGCTCGTGCTCGAGCCCGAGGTGCTGCTGTTGGACGAGCCGCTGGGCGCGCTCGACCTGAAGCTGCGGCGCCAGATGCAGCTGCTGCTGAAGCGGATCCAGCGGCAGGTCGGCATCACGTTCATCTACGTGACGCACGACCAGGAAGAGGCGTTCTCCATGTCCGACCGGGTCGCCGTGATGAACCAGGGGCGCCTGGAGCAGCTCGGCTCGCCCGAGCTCGTCTACCGCTGCCCCGAGACGATGTTCGTGGCCGACTTCGTGGGCAGCACGAACCGCTTCCCGGGCCGGATCGCGGAGGTGCTCGGCACGCGCTCCTACGCGGTCGAGCTCGACGGCATCGGCCGCACGGAGATGCGCGGCGTGACCGGACTGCACGCCGGCTCGCAGGTCGTCGCCATCGTGCGCCCGGAGATGATCCGCCCGGCGCGCGCGGAGGACGGCGGCCCGCTCCTGACCGGGCAGATCCGCGACGTCTCGTTCCTGGGCCCGCACACGTCGTACCTCGTGGACGTCGGCACCGAGGCGCCGATCACTGTCACGGTGCCAGTCCTGAGCGACGACGAGCACGCGGGTGAGGGCACGAGCAGCTTCACCTGGCCCGCCGAGGCCGCCTGGGTGCTGCCTGCGGGGCCCTGAGCCCGGCTCAGGCGACGCGGAACTCGGACCAGGCCGAGTCGATGAACTCGATGCCGTGGCCGGGCCGATCCGGAACCAGGACCTCGCCGCCCGCCACGTCGAGGTCGTGGGCCAGCAGGCCGCCGAGCATCGGGAAGTACTCGACGTAGATGGCCGTGGGCAGCGCCGCGGCGAGATGGACGTGCAGCTCCGTGACGTGGTGCGGCGCGAACGCCAGCCCGTGGGCCGCGGCCAGCTCGCCGACCCGGAGCATCTCGGTTATCCCGCCGACCATGCAGGCGTCCGGCTGGACGATGTCCACGGCCCCGCCGTCCACGAACGGCACGAAGTCGTTCGCCGCGAAGAGGTGCTCGCCACAGGCCATCGGCATCGGGAGCGTCTGCCGGAGCCGCCGGTAGCCCGCCACGTCGTCGCGGGCGATCGGCTCCTCGAACCAGAACACGTCGAGGTCGGCGAGGCGGTGCCCGAGCCAGGTGGCCGTGGCCAGGTCGAGGCGCTCGTTCGCGTCGCACATGATCCGCACGTCGGGCCCGACCGCCTCGCGCACCGCCGCGACGCGATGCACGTCCTCGACCGGGTCCATGCCCACGCGCAGCTTGACCGCCTTCACGCCCTCGTCGACGAAGGTCATGGTCAGCCGGACGAGCTCCGGGATCGGGTGCAGCGGCGAGGCCTTCCCGCTCCCGTAGGCCGGGATCCGGTCGCGGAGCTGGCCCAGCTCCCGTGCGAGCGAGCGGCCGTGGCGGCGGGCCTGCAGGTCCCACAGGGCGATGTCGATCGCGGCGATCGCCATCGTGCTCACGCCGCGGCCGAGCTGGTGGGTCAGCTCCCAGAGGCGGGGCCAGATCGCGCGCGCGGGCTCGACCTCGATCCCGGCGATGGCGGGGAGGAGGAGGTCGTCGAGCAGCGCCTTGATCGCGCGGCCGCCGCCGCCGTCGTCGGTGAAGGTGAACCCCATGGCCCCGAGGTCCTCGTCGGTTGCGAGGTTCACCCCGATTACCTCGACGAAGTCGTCCTCGTCGTCCCGGGCGTCGGGGGTACACGGGAAGCGCAGGATCCAGCTCTCGCACTCTTTGATCCGCATGGTTAAGGGGTCCCCTCAGCGCCGGCTTTGGCAATACGGGTTGGCGAGTCGCCAACGGCGACCTTTCTAGCAGGCCGCCCCGCGGGGGTGCCGGGCGACGCCGGCGGAAGCCTTGCTATGGCTCCGGAGGTTGCGGTATAACCAGCGCGCGTTGGCAGTAGCGCCGGAACGCTGGCTCTGGCCACCGGCCAGGGGAACTCGAGCGTGGGGATTTCCATGAGCTACGAGGACTCATCGAGGGAGTGGCATCCAGGGGCATTAACGCGCCGGCGGCTGATGCGCCGCGCCGCGGAGCTGTCCGCAATGGCGACCCTGCCGGCGGTGCTGGCCGCGTGCGGGGACGACGACGACGAGTCCTCGGGGAGCGACTCGGGTGGCTCGGGCGGCTCGGCGAAGCCCAAGGTCGAGGGCACGATCACCCTGCTCACCTATCCGGAGTGGATCGGCGACAAGGAGATCGAGTGGTTCGAGCGCAAGTACCCGAACGCCAACGTGGAGGAGGTCGCCGACACCTCGTCGGGGGCCGCCGCGACCGTCGCGCTGCTGAGCCGTTCGAAGGGCGACTACGACATCGTGCTGGGCGGGAAGACGACGGGCATGCAGCTCGAGGCGGCGGGCCTGCTCGAGCCCTTCGATCCCGCGCGGGCGCCGGAGGTCGAGAACATGCCGCAGGCCGTGCGCGACGAGCTGACGCTCGGCGTGCCGGGTGATATCGGGAAGACCGGCTTCGGGTACCGCCAGGACCTGATCTCGGAGCGTCCCACCTCGTGGGCCGAGTTCTGGGACCTGGCGAAGAAGTACAGCGGCAAGACGACGATGTTCAAGTACGACGTCGACGTGACCGGCGCCGCCCTGATCTACAGCGGCCACGAGGTGAATGCGACCGAGCAGTCGGCCATCGACGACGCCAAGGCGGCCCTGCTCGACATCAAGCCGCACCTGCGCGCCCTGCTCGAGACCAACCTGTCGAAGCCGCTGCTCGAGGGCACGGCGTTCATGGCGATGGACTACGACTACGACATCGCCGCGGCGTCGCGCGAGAACGCGGACATCGTCTGGGTCACTCCGGAGGAGGGGCTGCCCGCGTACATCGAGGGCTGGCTGCCGCTGAAGGACAGCGAGAACCTCGACACTACGTACGCCTTCCTCAACGAGCACATGCGGCCGAGGACCTACGCGAACTACATCAACACGATCGGCGCCTCGTACCTGATGCCGGACGCCGAGCCGTACATCAACGAGGAGATCAAGGGGAACCCGGCCCTTCGCTACGACGAGGAGGAGTTCACCCGCATCGAGTTCGTGCAGTTCCTTGGCGCGGAGGCGGCGGCCGCGCGCGCGAGGATGTGGGAGGAGTTCCTGGCGGCCTGAGGGGGCCGGGCGTCAGCCCTTGATTCGCGCCTCTTCGCCGGCCCACTCGCGCTCGCGAAGCTGGTGCTTCTGGACCTTTCCGGTCGAGGTCCTCGGAAGCTCGTCGACCACCTCGACCGCCTTCGGCGCCTTGTAGCGGGCGATGCGGGCGCGGCAGTGGTCGATCAGCTCCTGCTCGCCCACGTCCATGCCGGGCTTCAGGACCACGAACGCCTTTGGACGCTCCCCCCACTGCTCGTCGGGCACGCCGATCACCGCCGCCTCCAACACCGCGTCGTGGGAGACGACAGCCTGCTCGACCTCGATCGTGGAGATGTTCTCGCCGCCCGAGATGACGACGTCCTTGGCTCGGTCGCGCAGCTCGACGTAGCCGTCCGGGTGCATCACGCCGAGGTCACCGGAGTGGAACCAGCCGCCGCGGAACGCGTCGGCCGTGGCCTCCTCGTCGGCGAAGTAGCCCTTCATCACGTTGTTGCCCCGCATGACGACCTCGCCCATCGTCTCGCCGTCGGCGGGCACGTCGTTCATCTCCTCGTCCACGACTCGCATCCGGTCCGCCGAGAGCATCCCGACGCCCTGGCGTGCGAGCAGCTTCGCGCGCACCTCGGTGTCGAGCTCCTCCCAGCCGGGCTGCCACTCGCACACCGAGTAGGGGCCGTAGGTCTCGGTCAGGCCGTAGACGTGGATGATCCGGGCTCCGAGACCCTCGAGCCGCGCGATCGTCGTCGGGCTCGGCGGGGCGGCCGCGGTGGTGATCACCAGGGGCCGTTCCAGCGGCTTCGCCTCGTCGGCGCCGGCGATCGCCGTGAGCACCGTGGGGGCGCCGTTCAGGTGGGTCACCCGCTCCTGCTCGAGCAGGCGCCAGATTCGCTCGCCCCGGACCGCGCGCAGGCACACGTGCCGCCCGGCGATCGCGGTCACGCCCCACGGCGTGCACCAGCCGTTGCAGTGGAACATCGGCAGCGTCCACAGGTAGACCGACGCCGCCGTGTGCTCGGAGTGGAGCACCTCCGCGAGCGCGTTCAGGTAGGCGCCGCGATGCGAGTACATGACGCCCTTGGGCCTGCCGGTCGTGCCCGACGTGTAGTTGATGGAGATCGTGGCGAGCTCGTCCTCGACCGCCCACTCGAGCGGCTCGTCCGAGCCGCGCTCCAGGAGCTCGTCGTAGCGCGGGCCGTCCAGCGCGCCCTCGCCGCCGGACTCGGCGAGCGGATCCACGATCGTCACGACCTCGCGCACCGTCTCGAGCGCGTCCGCCACCGGCGCGAGCGTGGGGTGCAGCTCGGCGTCGGCCACGATCAGCTTGGCGCCCGAGTGATCGCAGATGTAGCGCACCTCGTCCGGCGCCAGGCGCGTGTTGATCGCGACCAGCACCGCGCCCGCGAGCGGCACCGCGAAGTGCGCGACCAGCATCTCCGGGATGTTCGGGCACAGGTATGCCACGCGATCGCCGGGCTCGATCCCGGAGGCGCGGAGGCCGTGCGCGAGGCGCGTGGCCTCGGCCGCGAAGTCGCGATAGCCGATGCGGCGGTCCCCGTGCACGATGGCCGTCTTCTCGGGGAAGACGTCCGACGAGCGCTCGAGGAACCGCAGCGGCGTCAGCGGCGCAACGGAGACCGGCATCGGCTCAGCGCCCGCGCCAGGTGGGCGTGCGCTTCTCCAGGAACGCGGACATGCCCTCCTGGGCGTCCTCGGCCGTGGCGTTCTCGCTCATGACCTCCTGGCAGAGCTCGTACGCGGCGTCGAGGCCGAGGTCGATCTGGCGGTAGAAGGCGCGCTTGCCGATCCCGACCGTCAGCGAGCTCGCGGAGGCGATCCGCTCCGCCAGCTCGTCGGTCGCCGCATCGAGCTCGTCCGGGGCGACCACCCTGTTGACGAGCCCCCATGCGGCCGCGGTCTCCGCGTCGATGGCGGTCCCCGTCAACAGCATCTCGAGGGCGCGCTTGCGGCCGATCGTGCGGGTCACCTCGACCATGGGCGTCGTGCAGAACAGGCCGATCTTCACGCCCGGCGTCGCGAAGCGCGCGTCGGTGCTGGCCACCACCAGGTCGCATGCCGCCACGAGCTGGCAGCCGGCCGCGGTGGCCATGCCGTGCACCCGCGCGATCACGGGCTGCGGGAGGTCGTGGATCGCGTTCATCACGGCGCCGCACAGCTCGAACACCTCGGTGTAGTCCGCGAGCTCCATCCCGACGAGCTCGGACAGGTCGTGGCCCGCGCTGAAGGCCGGGCCGCGGCCCGCCAGCACCACCACCCGCACGTCGGGGTCCTCGCCCAGGGCCGCGAGCGCGGAGGTCAGCTCCCGCATGAGCGCACGGGAGAGGGCGTTGCGCTGATCCGGGCGGTTGAGCCAAAGGGTGACCCCGCCCCCGGCCCGTTCGACCTCGAGCAACTCGGTCGCCCCAACGGACATCACGCTCTCCTCTCAGGACGGACGCCCCGATCCTACCGGGCCGGCCGTGGGCGCCGAAACCGCCGCGCGCTGTGCGGGCCGTGGCGCATAGGCGGCCACGAAGCCCTGCCGCCAGCTCGGGTAGCGGAGCTCCCAGCCGAGCTCACGCTTGGCCTTCGCGTTCGAGGCGCCGCGGGCCTCCGTTCCCATCATGACCGCCGCCTCGCCCGCGAACAGCCGTGCGAGCCAGCGCGGGAAGTGGCGGGGCGGCCCCGCGCCGAGCGCTTCCGCCAGCACCGGGAGCCACTCGCGCACCGCGGCGGGCTCGTCGTCGACGATGTTGTAGATGCCCGCTCGATCCTGTTCGAGCGCGAGCACGGTCGCGGTGGCGGCGTCGTCGAGGTGGATGAAGGAGGAGACCCCGCCGCCGTCGCCGACGATCGGGAACTGCCGCTTGCGGACAGGCGCGGGCAGTGCGTCGTTCGGGGCGCCGTAGAAGCCGCCGTAGCGAAGCGCGATTCCGCCGGCGTCCGTGACCGCCTCGTCGAGGTGACGCATCGCGGCGTTGGTCTCGCGCGTCGCCGGCACGGGCGCCGGGTCGAGCGGGTCGTCCTCGGTCTTCACCCACGCGCCCTCGCGCTCGTAGCGCGCGCTCGCGAAGCTCTGGGCGACGAACCGGCGCACGCCCGCCTCGCGCGCCGCGGCCAGCAGCGCGTCGGTCCCGTCGGTGCGAAGCCGGTTCGTCTGCGCGAAGGTGCGGTCCATGTTCCTCGAGAAGCGCACGTCCGCGAGGGCGGTCGCCTGGTGGACTATCGCCTCGGGCTCGGCCTCGAGGACGGCCTCGCGCACTGCGCGCGGGTCGAGCAGGTCGAGCGCGACCGGCTTCGCCCCCCGCGCGCGCAGGCGCTCGGCGTTCGCCGATGACCTGAAGGTGCCGATCACCTCGTGGCCTCGATCGATCAGCTGGGGAACGAGGCGGGTGCCTATCGCTCCGCTCGCTCCTGCAACGAAAACTCGCATCGTGGTCTCCTTGTCGGTGTCACATCGCCCGGATTCAGCGGGTCTACCCGTGTGACACGACGCGACGGAGGAACGTGACCGATGGACGAGCGCGACTGGCTGGCGGAGCGATTCGAGGAGCACCGGACCCGGCTCAGGGCGGTCGCCTATCGCATGCTCGGCTCCCTGAGCGAGGCGGACGACGCGGTCCAGGAGGCGTGGCTGCGGACGAGCCGCGCCGACACGGAGGAGGTCGAGAACCTCGGTGCATGGCTGACCACCGTCGTCGCGCGCGTGTCGCTGAACATGCTCCGCTCGCGCAACGTGCGGCGTGAGGAGCCGCTGGGCGTGCGCGTGCCGGAGCCGATCGTCGACCGCGCCGACGGGACCGACCCGGAGCACGAGGCGCTGCTGGCCGACTCGGTCGGTCTGGCGCTGCTCGTGGTGCTCGAGACGCTGAGCCCGGCCGAGCGGCTCGCGTTCGTGCTCCACGACATGTTCGCGGTGCCGTTCGACGAGATCGCTCCGATCGTGGACCGCTCACCGGAGGCGGCCCGCCAGCTGGCAAGCCGGGCACGGCGGCGCGTGCGGGCCGAGCACAGGGTCCCCGACGCGGATCTGGACGCCCAGCGCGAGGTGGTCGAGGCGTTCCTGGCGGCGGCGCGCGACGGCGACTTCGACCGGCTGGTCGCGGTGCTCGACCCGAACGTGGTGCTGCGGGCCGACCTCGGACCGGTGCCTGCGGGCGGCTCGCGAGAGGTCCGCGGAGCGGAGGAAGTGGCCGGACAGGCGGTGATGTACTCGCGGCTCGGACTGCAGATGAAGCCGGCGCTGATCAACGGCGCCGCCGGACTGGTCTCGATGCGGGACGGGCAGCCCTTCTCGGTCGGCGGCCTCACGATCAGGGGCGGGAAGATCGTCGAGATGGACATCCTGGCCGACCCGGAGCGGATCGCCCGGCTCGACCTGACGATCCTGGACGATTGACCGGAACGACGTGACCGACCGCAGCAGAGAGGTGCAGGGCTGGCTCGACGAGCGCGCCGAGGAGATGGCGGCGCTGGTCGACGAGCTGGTGCGCATCCCCACCGAGAACCCGCCGGGCCGTGAGCTGGGCCGGTGCGCCGGTGTGCTGCGCGATGCGCTGGCGCGGCTGGACCTCTCACCCGAGCTGATCGAGCTCGCGCCGGCCGGGGCCCTGGAGGGACCGGCGATCGTGCGCGGCGGGGCCGGGAGCGGGGAGGAGGTCGTCTACTACCACGGGCACTTCGACGTGGTCCCGGCCCAGAGTGGTTCCCAGTTCGAGCCCGAGCGCCGCGACGGGCGGATCGTCGGGCGCGGGACCGCGGACATGAAGGGCGGCCTTGTGGCGATGCTGTACGGCGCCGCCGCCGCCCGCGAGCTGGGCCTGCTCGACGGTCGCAGGATCGTGTTCCACTTCGTCTGCGACGAGGAGACCGGCAGCACGGCGGGATCGGGACACCTGCGCGAGGCCGGGCTGATCGATCCCGGCGCGGTGGCGATGCTGACCGCCGAGCCGACCGGGGGCGTGATCTGGCATGCGTGCCGCGGCGCGATCACGCTGCGGGTGCAGACGGCGGGCCGCGAGGCGCACGTGGGGTACGTGCACGAGGGCGTGAACGCCTTCGAGCACATGATCCGGGTCGCCGAGCCGCTGGCGGCGCTCTCCCACGAGCTGCTCGGCAAGCGCACGAGCTTCCCGGTCGAGAGCGAGGAGGCGGCGGGCTCGATGCTGGTGGTCGGCGGACAGGCCGGCGCCGGAGCGGGCTTCAACGCGGTGCCGGGCTCGGCGTGGTTCTCGGTCGACCGCCGCTTCAACCCCGAGGAGGAGCTCGAGGAGGAGCTGGCGCGACTGACCGGGATGATCGACGAAGCGGCCGAGGCCGCCGGCGCGCAGGTCGAGATCGAGGTGCTGCAGGCGCAGCCCTCCGGCAGCACGGACCAGGACCACCCGGCGGCCCGGACGCTGGCCCGCTGCGTCGAGACGGTCGAAGGCGCGGGCGCGACCTTCCAACTGTGCCCCGGCGTGCTCGACACACGCTGGTACTCGCAGCTCGGAATCCCGGCGTTCGCCTACGGCGGCGGCCGGCTGGACGTCTCGCACGGCCCCGACGAGTACATCGAGGAGGCGGCGATGCGCCGCTGCGCAGCCGTCTACGCGCTGTTCGCCGCTGAGATCGGGAGCTGATCACCACCGGTCTCGAGCTGGACCCGCAATGCGGGAACACCCTTCCGCCTACCGGTACGATGGCTTGCGTGAGCTCGACTCGCCGTGACAGCGTGCAATCGCTCGAGCGGGCGTTCGACCTGTTCGAAGCGCTGGCCGCGGGCGGCGAGCTGGGCGTCACGGAGCTCGCGGAGCGCACCGGGCTGGTACCGAGCACCGCACATCGCCTGCTCGCCACGCTGACCAAGCGCGGCTACGTCACGCAGAGCTCCATTTCGGGCCGCTACATGCTCGGCTACAAGGTGGTCGAGGTCGCGAGCGGCCTCGAGCACCGCCTGTCGCGGCTGCGTGCCGTCGCCCGGCCCCATCTCGAGCGCATCCAGCAGGCGACCGGCGAAACCGCGAACCTCGTGATCCTCGACGGCGACCACGTCGTGTACGTCGACCAGGTCGAGGGTTCGCGCCGGGTGCGCATGTTCACCGTGGTCGGGAGCGCAGCGCTCGCCCACACCACGGGCGCCGGCAAGGCGATCATGGCGTACGGCCCACCCGAGATCGTGACGTCCCTGTACTCCGGCCGGGAACCGCTGGAGCGGCTGACGCCTCGAACGCTCGTCACGGTCGAGGCGTTGGAGGATGACTTCACACGCATCCGCCGGCGCGGGTACGCGATCGACCACGAGGAGCACGAGGAGGGCGTCGGCTGTGTCGCCGTGCCGCTGTTCGACCACACCGGCCGGCCGTGCGCGGCGATCAGCGTGTCCGGCCCGACCGCCCGCATCGTGCGCGCCGACACGGCGGAGCTCGCCGCGCTGCTGGTCGAGCACGGCAGCCAGATCTCCGAGGCGCTCGGCTACCACGTGACGGAAGTTCACACGGCGAGTTGACGATCCCCGGCCGGTGTGCAAACATCGCCGACTCTGGTCGCGGAACATAGCTTCCGTATAGCGGAACGCGACGAGGTGGAGACTCTGGGCTCGGGTCCCCACGCAGGGGGGAAGGCAGCTGATGGGTTCAGCGTCGAAGTCGCCGGTGCGGTCGGTGTGGGTTCGCGTGGCGCTGTGCGCCGCGTTCATCACGGCCGCGGCGTTCGCCGGCCCGTCCCTCGCGGGCGCGCACCCGGGCCATGACCATGACCCCGTCGAGCTGCCGACGGCCATGGAGATCGAACCGTTTGCGGCCGTGATGCAGGACCCGCGCTTCGACGTGCTCGTGTTCTCGCGCACGACCGGATTCCGCCACGCGGACGCGATCGACGCCGGACACGCCGCGATCGAGCAGATGGGCGCCGAGCTGGGACGCGAGTTCACCGTCACGGCGAGTGAGGACGCCGGGCTCTTCACGGACACCGGGCTGCGCCCGTACGAGGTGATCGTGCTCCTCAACATCGACGGTGAGGGCATTCTGAACGGCGCCCAGCGCACCGCCTTCGAGCGCTGGGCTCAGCGTGGCGGCGGCATCGTGAGCATCCACGCGGCCGCCAACGCGGACCGCGACTGGGAGTGGACGGGCGACATGATGGGCGGCGCGTGGTTCGAGAACCACCCGAGCGGCGCCAACCAGTTCCAGACCGCGACCGTGAACGTCGAGGACGCGTCGCACCCGGCGACGGCGTCGCTGCCGAACCCGTGGGTGCGCGAGGACGAGTGGTACAACTTCACCGCCGAGCCGCGCGGCAAGGTGCACGTCCTGCTGACGCTCGACGAGAGCACCTACGAGGAGGAGGACGGCTCGCCCGAGGCGGACGACCACCCGATCGCGTGGTGCTCGAACTACGACGGCGCGCGCCACTTCTACACCGCGCTCGGCCACCACGGCACGTACTGGGACGAGGAGGCCTACCGCGCGCACATCCGCGGCGCGATCGAGTGGGCCGCCGGCCAGGCCGCGGGCGACTGCGGCGAGATGCGCGAGGGCCTGCCCACCGACGCCTCGTTCGACAAGGTCACGCTGGACGACAACACCGAGAACCCGATGGAGCTGGCGGTCGCGCCCGACGGCAGCGTCTACTACATCGAGCTGGCCGGCCGGGTGAAGATGTACGACCCGGTCGCCCGCACCGTCCGGACCATCGGCACGATCCCGGTCCACCGCGGCAACGAGAACGGCCTGCTCGGGATCACGCTCGATCCGGACTTCGAGACGAACGAGCAGCTGTACCTGTTCTACAGCGCGCCCCCGCAGCAGGGGCCCGGCGGCGAGCAGCACCTCTCCCGCTTCACGCTCGACGCGAACGGCAACATCGACATGGCCTCCGAGGAGCTGCTGCTCGCGTTCCCGCACCAGCGGCTGATCTGCTGCCACTCCGCGGGCTCGCTGGCGTTCGGGCCGGGAGGTGAGCTGTACCTCTCCACCGGCGACGACACGACCCCGTTCGAGACGAACAGCTACGCGCCGATGGACGACGACGTCCTGCGCAACAACGTGCCGGGCGAGCCGGGCCACGACGCCAACAGGGCCTACGACGCGCGCCGCACCTCGGGAAACACGAACGACCTGCGCGGCAAGATCCTCCGGATCGTCCCGAGGGACAACCCGACCGGGCCGCCCGGCCCGGGCAACACGTACGACATACCGGCGGGCAACCTGTTCCCGCCCGGCACGCCGCTCACGCGCCCCGAGATCTACACGATGGGCCATCGCAACCCGTTCCGGATCCAGGTCGACCATGAGACCGGCTGGCTCTACAACGGCGAGGTCGGGCCCGACGCCAACAACGACAGCGCGACCCGCGGCCCGCGCGGCTACGACGAGATCAACCAGATCCGCCAGGCGGGCAACATGGGCTGGCCGTTCTGCAGCGCGAACAACAGCGCCACGCCGGATCCGCTCGACTCGTACGCCTACAACGACTTCACCTACCCCAGCGGACCGTCCGGCGCGCCGTTCGACTGCTCGGGTGCCTTCGGCGGCGGCCCCGTCAACACCTCGAGCTACAACACCGGCCTCACCCAGCTCCCGCCCGCCAGGCCGGCACTCGTGTGGTGGCCGTACGTTCCGTATCCGGCCGGGTTCCCGTTCCCCGACATCCCGACCGGTCCGGGCCGCACGGCGATCGCCGGCCCGACCTACCACTTCGACGCGGACAACCCGTCCGAGACGAAGTTCCCCGCCTTCTACGACGACAAGATGTTCTTCGCCGACTGGTCGCGCGACTGGCTCGCGACGCTCACGTTCGACGAGCAGGGCATGCCCGGCGAGATCGATCGGTTCATGCCCTTCACCGACTTCCGGCACGCGCAGGACATGGAGATGGGTGCCGACGGCTCGCTCTACATCCTCGAGTGGGGCCGCGACTTCAACTTCGCCGGACAGGGCATCAACCCCGACTCCGGGCTGTACCGGATCGACTTCGTCAAGGGCAAGCGGTCCCCGGTCGCGGTCGCGACCGTCGGACAAGGACTCCGGGCCCGCGCCGCTGGAGGTGAGCTTCTCGAGCGAAGGCTCAGACGACCCCGACGGCGACGACGTGACGTACGAGTGGAACTTCGGCGACGGCACGCCGGTGTCGAACGAGGCGAACCCGACCCACACGTTCACGGAGCCGGGCCAGTACACCGTGAGGCTGCTGGTGACCGACACGACCGGCAAGTCGGGCACCTCGACGCTGGTCGTCACGGCCGGCAACACGCGGCCGACGGTGGAGATCGAGATTCCCGAGCAGGGCGGCGTCCACGGCTGGGGCGACGGCATCGGCTTCAGGGTCAACGTGACCGATCCCGAGGACGGCCCGATCAACTGCTCGCGGGTGGAGGTCGCGCCCGGGATCTTCCATGACGAGGGCGGCAACGCCCACCTGCACCCGGGCGTGAGCGAGAACGGCTGCGAGGGCACGTTCGACGCCCCGGCGGACTCGGGGCACGAGAAGAACGCGGTGATCGCGCTCGTCGTGACGGCGACCTACACGGACGACGGCGGCTCCGGCGGAGGGGCGCCGCCGCTGTTGGGCGCCGACACCCACCGGCTGAACCCGAACCAGATCCAGGCAGAGCACTTCAACGAGCAGAGCGGCGTGACGGTCGAGGATCGCGTCGGGGCCGAGGGAGGCCGGCGCACGGCCTCCAGCGCGCCCGGTGACTGGATCTACTTCGACCCGGTCTCGCTGAAGGGGATCGACCAGCTCCGGATCCGCTACACCGCCGCCGGCGCCGGCGGGCTCGTGGAGCTGCGGCTCGATGCTCCCGACGGGCCGCTGGTCGGCACGGCCGACCTGGTCACGAGCGGCGGCGCGAACGTCGCCGCCGAGGCGACGACGGCGATCGACGCTCCCGACGACGCGCCGCACCGCCTGTACCTCGTGTACGTGCAGCGGGACGGCGGCCCGGCGAACAACATGTTCGAGCTCGACGAGCTGACGTTCGTCGGCCGGGGCGTCGCAACCGACGCGGCGCCGTCGGCCGCGATCGAGGCGGACCCGACGTCCGGCTCGATCCCGCTGACGGTGAACTTCACCGGGGTCGCGAGCGACCCGGAGGGCACCGAGCTCACGTACGAGTGGGACTTCGAGAGCGACGGGACGGTCGACGCCACGACGAAGGACGCGACCCACACGTACGCGACCGTCGGTGCCCACACCGCGACCTTCAAGGTCACCGACGCGGGCGGGCGCTCGCGCACCGCCACGATCAGGATCGAGGCGTTCCCGGCGATCTCCGGCTGCCCCGGTGACGACGACTTCACGGGGGACGCGCTCGACCGCAGCCTGTGGACCGTCGTGCGCGAGGTGCCGGAAGACCTGACGGTGGGCGGCGGCAACCTGACGATCCAGTCCCGTCCCGGGGACATCTTCGCCGGCTCGGAGAACGGCGCGCAGGGCCCGATGCAGAACATCGTGGTGCAGGACCTGCCGGACTTCGGCCCGTGGACGGCGACGACCCGGATGACCTGGAACCCGACGGCCAACTTCCAGAACGCCGGAATCAAGATCTACGACTCCGACGACAACTGGATCAAGTTCGGCATGGTGTGGAACGCGGGGCGCAAGTTCGAGTTCTACAAGGAGCTGGCCGACGGACCGACCAACCTGAACACGACGGCGACCCTGCCGGCCGAGTTCCCGAGCACGTTCCAGCTGCGGCTGGTCTCCGACGGCATGAGCATCACCGCCCAGTACTCGGGCGACGGGCAGCAGTGGACCAACATGGGCACGGCGCAGACGAACCTGAACGGGTTCCTCGACCCGAGGATCGGGATGTACGCCACGTCGACGAACCAGCCGTCGATCCCGGCGATGTTCGACCGGTTCACGCTCGACTTCCCGGGTGACGCCAGCGACGAGTTCGACGGCGACGCGCTCGACCTCTGCCGGTGGACCGAGATCGTCCGTCACGACCCGGAGGGCTACGAGGTCACCGGCGGCGAGCTGGTGATGCCCGCCGCCAACGGGGACTTCTTCGGCAACGGGCCGAACGACAACCCGAACATCGTCCTGCAGCCGGCGCCGACCGGCGAGTGGACGGCCACGACGCGGCTCCGGTTCACGCCGAACGAGAACTTCGAGCAGGCCGGCCTGATCGTGTACGGCGACGACGCCAACTACGCCAAGGCCGACCTGGTCTCGGCGAACGGCAATCGCGTACTGGAGTTCCTGCGCGAGACCGACGACTCTCCGGCCGGCTTCGGGGGGAGCGTGACGCTGCCGTCCGGCTTCCCGGACACGGTGGAGATCCGAGTCACGTCCGACGGGGAGATGCTGCGGGCCGAGTACCGCGCGGTCGGCGGCGAATGGGCGCCGTTCGGGGAGCCGGCCGCGCTGGCGGACGTGCCGAACCCCAAGCTCGGCGTCTACGCCAACGACGGCAACCAGAACGTCAGCTCGCGCGAGCAGGCGGCGTTCGACTTCTTCCGGCTGGCCGCGGGCCTGCCGGACGAGGAGCCGCCGACGACGGTCGCCGAGCTCGATCCGGCGGCGCCCGACGGCGACGACGGCTGGTACGTCAGCCCGGTGCAGGTCACGCTGTCGACCGAGGCGGGCGCGACCACCGAGTACAGGATCGGCGACGGAGCGTTCCAGGCCTACGACGGGCCGTTCACGCTCGACGAGGACGGCACGCACGAGGTGACCTACCGTTCGACCGACGCGGCCGGCAACGTCGAGGGCGACAAGACCGTCACGGTCAAGATCGACCTCACCGGGCCGACCGTGACCTGCTCGGCCGTTCCGGCCGAGCTGCGGCCGGCCAACGGCCGGTTCGTGCCCGTTGCCGTCGGCCTCGACATCGACGACGGCGCGTCCGGCGCGGGCTCCTTCCGGCTCGAATCCGTCACGAGCAGCGAGGGCGGTACCGGGTTCGCCCGCAACTGGCGGGTCGGGTTCGCGGACACGTCCGGCGAGCTGCGTGCGCAGCGCACCAGCCGGAACGGCCGCACGTACACCCTGGCCTACACGGTGTTCGACGGTGCCGGCAATGGGACGCCGTGTGCGGCGAACGGTGAGGGTGCCGAGAGGCGGGGACGACGACGACGATGACGATGACGACCGCGCTGGGTAGCATGCCGGCTGGCCTGGTGGCCTGACCACTTCATCCACGAGGAGAGGTGAGGATGGGAGTCCGCGAGTACGTGCTCGCGACCTCCGCCGAGGGGGCCGCGAGGCTGGCCGGCGAGCCCGGCACGGCCCTGATGGGCGGCGGCACGCTCCTGATGCCGCAGGCGACCGCCGGCACGCTTGGCGCCGAGCGCGTGGTCGGCCTCCACGCCGCGGGCCTCGACTACGTCCGGCGGAACGGTGCCACCGCGATCGGCGCGATGAGTCCGCTCGCCACCCTCGCGACGCTCGACGACCTGCCGGCGCTTCGGTCCGCGGCCCGCGCGGTCGGCGGCTGGGCCCTGCGCAACACCGCCACGCTCGGCGGCAACCTGCACGCCGTCGCGCCCTACGGCGACCTCGCCCCGGTGCTGCTGGCGCTGGACGCGACGGTGCGCCTGGTGGGGACCGGCGGCGAGCGCACCCTGGCGCTCGCCGACTGGCTGACCGAGGAGCGGGACCATGGCGCGGAGGTGCTCGCCGAGGTGGTCGTTCCGCCGCCGCGCGGCCTCACCGCTCACCACCGCCATGCGCGCCGCGCGGCCAACTCGCCTGCCGTGGCCTGCGCGGCTGTGCGGCTCGTGATCGAGGACGGCGCGGTGGCGGAGGCGCGCGTGGCGCTCGGGGCCGTCGCGCCGCGGGCGCTGCGAGCTGCGGCCGCCGAGCAGCGGTTGACCGGCGCGCCCGCCGACGCCGCGGCGATCGCCGAGGCCGCCGAGGCAGCCGCGGCGGCCGCCTCGCCGGCCGACGATCCGGTGGCGAGCTCCTGGTACCGGCGCCGGATGACCGCCGTATGCGTGCGGCACGCCCTCGAGAGCGCGCTGGGAGAGGAGGCGCGATGACCGCAAGGGCGGTGAGCTTCGAGCTGAACGGCGAGCCGGTGGCGGCGCTGGCGCGGCCGCTCGAGACCCTCCAGTCGGTGCTGCGCGACCAGCTCGGCATGACCGGGACGAAGGCGGGCTGCCGCCAGGGGGGCTGCGGCAGCTGCACGGTGCGTCTGGACGGCAAGCCCGTGCTGGCCTGCCTCGTCCCCGTCGAGCACGTCGAGGGGCACTCCGTCGCCACGATCGAGGGGCTCGGGTCGGCCGACGCGCTCAGCCCTGTCCAGGCGACCTTCTACGAGCGCTTCGCCGTCCAGTGCGGCTTCTGCAGCCCAGGGATGATCGTGGTCGCGACGGCGCTCCTCGAACGCAACCCGGATCCCACCCGCGCGGAGATCGCCGAGGCGCTCGCCGGCAACGTCTGCCGCTGCACCGGGATAGTCCCGATCGTCGACGCGATCGAGGCGGCGGCGTCGCGCATGCGTGAGCGGGAAGGGGCACCGGCGTGAACCACGCGAAGCCCTTCAACGTCATCGGGCGCGCGCACGAGCGGCGCGACGGCCGTGGCCACGTGACCGGCACGACCGTCTACGTGGACGACATCGGCTTCCCGCGCATGTGCTACCTCAAGATGGTCCGTAGCCCGCTCGTGCACGCGCGCATCCGCGGGATCGACTTCTCCGAGGCCGAGCAGGTGCCGGGCTTCGTGACCGCGCTGACGGCCCGGGACGTGCCGAAGAACGTCTACACGATCCTCTGCCTGATCGGGGTGGAGCCGGACGACGAGCCGGTGCTCGCCGAGGACCGCGTCCGCTACCGGGGCGAGCAGATCGCGGCGGTGGTCGCCGAGACGGAGGCGGCCGCGGCCGAGGCCGCGGCCAAGGTGCGGCTCGACCTCGAGGAGCTGCCGCACGTGCTCGACGTCGAGGAGGCGCTCGCCCCCGGCGCGCCGGTGGTCACGGACTGGGGGACGAACCACTTCGTCTACGAAGGCCACCACTGCCGCCGCGTGCGCTACGGGGACGCCGAGGCGGCCCGCGAGCGCGCCGACCACGTGGTCTCGGGCCGCTACCAGATGAGCCCGATCGAGCACGCGCCGGTCGAGACCACCGGCTGCGTCGCGAAGCCCGAGGCGGACGGGCGGGTGACGGTCTACACCAACACGCAGGCGATCTACTTCAGCCTCGACAACGCCGCCCTCATCCTCGGCCTGCCCCCGCATCGGCTTCATTTCGTGGGCGGCACGGTCGGGGGCGGCTTCGGCGGCAAGGTGGACGTGATCGTCGAGCCGATCGCGGCGCTGGCGGCCATGCGCACGGGCCGGCCGGTCAAGTACATGTACACGCGGCCCGAGGAGATGCGGATCTCCTCGACGCGCAGCGCGGCCCGCATCTACATCCGGGACGGTGTGATGGCCGACGGCACGATCGTCTCGCGCGAGGTGACGACCTATCACGACGCGGGTGCCTACAGCCGCCACAGCCCGTACGGCTGCACGAAGCACGCGGCCAACGCGGCCGGCCCGTACACCATCCCGAACGTGTCGGTGGACGTGCACTGCGTGTACACGAACCGCCAGCCCTCGAGCGCCATGCGCGGCTTCGGAGTGACCGAGGCCTCGTTCGCGGTCGAGATGCAGATGGACCGCGTCGCCCGCGAGATCGACCTCGACCCGTGGGAGCTGCGACTGCACCACGCCTACCGCAACGGCGACGAGCGCCCCTACCGCAAGCGCACGGAGGACGCCTCGCTGGTCGAGGCGATCCAGGCGGCCGCGACGCTGGCCGGGGTGGAGCTCGCTCCCGAGTTGGGCGCGATGTCCTCGAACGACCGAGATCGGGGTGCGGAATGACCCTGCTGCGCGGCCGCGGGATGGCGGCCGTGAACTATCCGACCGGCATGAACCTGGGCGGGGACCCGACCCAGGCGCTCGTGCACGCGACCACCACCGGGGCGTTCGTGATCACGCTCTCGAGTGTGGATCTCGGCCAGGGGCTGAAGACGGTGCTGGCCCAGATCGGGGCGGAGACGCTGGGCGTGCCGTTCGACACGGTGATGGTCGACACCGCGGACAGCGACACCGGGCCGCACTGCATGGGCACGTTTGCGAGCCGCGCAACCCACCGCGCGGGCAACGCGATCATCCAAGCGGCCGAGGAGGCGCGCCGGGCGATGCTGGACGTCGCCGCCGAGGAGCTCGAGGCGGCGCCCGAGGACCTCGACACGGACGGCGAGGGCAACATCGTCGTGGCCGGCGTGCCCGACAAGCGCATCTCGGTCATGGACGTCGCGCTCGCCGCGCACTTCAAGCAGGGACGCACGATCTCCGGCCGCGGGATCTACATGAAGCCGAAGAGCGACCTCGACCCCGAGACCGGCGCGATGGACCCCGATTCCACCGAGGCGCACGCCTGCACCGTCGCCGACGTGGAGGTGGACACGGAGACCGGACAGGTGCGCGTGCTCAGCCTGAAGAGCGCCTATGAGATCGGCAAGGCGCTCAATCCCGCGCTCGTGGAGGGGCAGATCACGGGCGGCGCGTGGATGGGCATGTCGCACGCGCTGTACGAGACCACCGCCCCCTACTACCCCGCGCTCGACCACAGCCCGGGAGACTTCAACCACTACCTCATGCCGGGCGCGGCCGAGCTGCCGGAGATCGAATCGACCGTGCTCGAGATGGCTTCCGCCAACGGGCCGTTCGGCGCCAAGGGGGTCGGGGAGATGACCGCCAACCCGCCGATCCCGGCGATCGCGAACGCCGTGACCGACGCCATCGGCGTCCAGATCACCGACCTGCCGATCACGCCGGAGAAGGTGCTGCGCGCGCTGGAGCAAAGCGAGCCGGCGGAGGTCGTGCTCGTGAGCTCCCCCTTCGGCAGCTTCACCGGCATCGAGCCTTACGAGTTCGTCAGCGGGGTACACCTGCGGGCGGTCGGCGGCGAGCAGGTGCTGCTCTGCCGCGTCACCTACGAGCCGGGGAAGCGGGTGCCCCGGCACCGGCACGAGCACACCGAGCAGGTGATGCTGATCCTCGAGGGCGAAGTCACCATGAGCGTCGAGGGCGAGACGCGCACGCTGACGGCGGGCGACACCGTGGTCGTGAATCGCGGACTCGAGCACGAGCTCCACTCGGCAGGCGGCTGCACGTTCATGGAGGCGCTCGCGCCGGTGCCGCTCGACCACGTGCCCGACCGCCGGCGCGACCTCGTGCTGGGCCCGGACGGAGGCTCCGGGCACGTCGAACGCTGACAGCGGGAAGCGAAGGAGGAAATCGAATGGCCTACGCCGTGTGCGTCACCTGGATCGCGAAGGACGGAGAGGAGGAGGCGGTGGCCGCAGCGCTCGGACGGCTGCTCGAGCCCTCGCGCGCCGAGCCCGGCGTTCAGATCTACGTCCCCCATCGCGACCCGAACGACCCCCGCGTCTTCTTCGTGTACGAGCAGTACGCGGACGAGGCCGCGTACCAGGCCCACGTCGACACCGAGCACTTCAAGCGCGACGGGCTGGGCGACGCCATCCCGCGTCTCGCGGAACGCAGGCGTGAGTTCTACGAGACGCTCGACTGAGCCTTGAGCATGTCGCCGACCCGTACCTGCTCGGTGAGGAGGGATCGGAAGCGCTTCGGCTCGCCCGCGACGTACGAGCGGCAGAGCTCTCGCCCGGCCGAGTAGGTCATCACGTAGGTCCGTGAGGCCGGCTCGCCGACGAAGCGGATCAGGTGGGCCGCGAGCTTCTGGTTCAGCAGCCCCCAGCGCTCGAGGTAGCGGTGCGCCTCGGCCCCGCTCGCTCCGGCGTCATGCAGCAGCAACGCCGCGTTGACCTCCGCCCACCGGCACGGCTCGAGGGCCCGCTGGACGGCGAGAGCGTGAGCGAGGTCGAACTCGATGCCGGCGTCCTGCACCACCGCGGCGAGCGCAGCCCCGCCGTCGCCCTCGAGCAGCACAGTCGGTGCGAGCTCGGCGATCCCCTCCGAGACGAGCGACTGCGGCGCCGGCACCATCACCAGCGTCTCCTCCAGCAGCCCACGGCCGCGCACGAGAAGGTGCTCCTTGCTACAGCGCTCCGCGTGGTGGCCGGGATACGTCTCGTGGATCGCGAGCGTGAGCAGCTCGAGCGCGGATAGCGGCAGGTCGACGTTGACGGCGATGTCGCTGCGCAGGCCGCCGAGGTACTGGCAGAACGCCATCCAGGGCTTGTCGCGCACGCTCTCCACGACGACTCCTTCGCCGTCCGGCAGCTCGACCAGGCCGACGTGTCCACCCGCGCGACTCCTCGATTGCGGCCGCCACCGTGCGCTCGACCTGGTCGGTGGGCACGCGCATCGAGTCCTGCCAGCGCGCGTAACGATCGGCGAGCGGCCCGTTGCCGGGCAGCAGCTCTGCGACTCGCTCGTGCGCGGCTGCGAAGACGGCTTCGTCGGTGAAGCTGGGCCGTAGGCCGTAGCACCCCTCGACTTCGTCGGTGTACGAGACCGGCGCGCCCGCCAACACGCCGGCGTAGGTACGCAGGCCGACCACCTGGTCGCGCAACCAGCCGTCCTCGAGCTCGGCAAGCAGCCGGTCGGCGGCGGAGACGAGCGCCCGCGGGTCGGCGGGCGGCTCGGCATCGACCGCGGCCGCAAGCTCCGGCGGCCCGTAATAGGCGTCCACGATCCCTTCGACGTGCCGGCCGAGCTGCAGCCCGAGCCGGAGATAGCGCTCGGTCAGAGGTGATGCAGGTATTCGGCGATCTCCCAGTCCGACACCCAGGCGCGGTGGCGCTCGATCTCGAAGCGCTTGACGGCGAGGAAGGTCTCGACGATCTCGGGGCCGAGCGCCCGGCACAGGACCTCGTCGCCTTCGAGCGCCTCGAGGGCTGCGTCCAGCGATACGGGAAGCGCCCGGCCGATCACCTCGCCGTCTGCCCGGTATGCATCGCCGGCGACGGGCGGCGGCGGGCGCAGGCCGTCCCGCAGGCCGTGCGCACCGGCGGACAGCACCGCCGCGATCGCCAGATACGGGTTCGCGGCGCCGTCGGCGACCCGGATCTCGACGCGCGTGGCGTCCCCGCGCTCCGGGGGGATGCGGATGAACGTGCTTCGGTTGTCCCAGCCCCAGTTCGCGTGGGTCGGCGCCAGTGAGTCGGGCTGGATGCGCCGGTAGGCGTTGATCGTGGGGTTGAGGACCGCCATCAGCCCCGCGGCGTGGTGGAGCACGCCCGCGGTGAACGCGCGGAGCTCGGCCCTGACGCCGTCCTCCTGCTGAGGCGCATCGAACGCGTTGCGCTCGTCGCGGTTCAGCGAGACGTGGAGATGGGTGCCCGAGCCGCCCTGGTCGTTGAACGGCTTGCCGATGAACGTGGCCACGAGTCCGTGCTGCGCCGCCATGTCCTTGACGGCCGCCTTCAGGCGGAACGCCCGATCGGCGGCGCGCAGCGCGTCGGTGTGGCGCAGGTTGATCTCGTACTGGCTGTTCATGAACTCGTGGCCTGCGGCGAGGACTTCGAGCCCGGCCCGCGCGAGCGACTCGGTCATCTCCCGCACGATGCCGCCGGGATCCGCCTGGGGACCAACCGTGTAGACCATGCTGGATCGGTCGATGCGACGGCGGATGCCGTGTGGTGCCTCCGGATCGCGCTGGAGCAGGAAGAACTCGAGCTCGGGCCCGACGATCGGGTCGAATCCGATCGCCCTCAGGTCCTCGACGGCGCGGCGCGTGGCGCCGCGCGGGTCCGGTACGGGCGCGCCGCCCTCGGCCGGCTCGAGATCGGCCATGCAGGTCGCCACTCCCGGCTCCCAGGGGAGCGGCGTCATGGTCGACATGTCGGGACGGGCGATCAGGTCGGGATAGCCCTCGTCACCGCCGACCACAGGCGTGTGGCGCAGGTCGGTGCCCATCACCGCCGCGCAGAAGCGAAGACCCTTGTCGAGGACGTAGTCGAATTCCGCGATCGGGACGTCCTTGCCACGGGCGACGCCGTGGAGATCGGGGTAGAGCACGCGGATCGAGGTGACCGGCGTGCCGGTCGGTTCTTCGGTGGCGGCTTCCCCGCCGGGGATCCCCGCGACGCGGGGGTCGGGCTGCACCGGCAGAAGCCTAAGCCAGACCGATGCTCTCGGCACCGTGCAGGCGCAGGTGGTCCAGCGCTGTGCCGCTCGCTTCGCGCAGGCGCAGCCGCTCGACGAGCGGTGCGTAGCGCCCTCCCGCTAGGCCATCAGCGAGCACGGCCGCGCCCTGCGCTGCCGTCTTGGCGCGCGGACCCAGCCCGCCGGCGGCCGAGACGGTGGCCACGCCGGCGAGGCGTTCGGTCAGCGCGTCGACCAGGCCGGGGGCGCCCGCCAAGCGGCCCGCGACGAGGATCTCGCGCGGCGCGGGAACGGACGCCGTCAGGGCGAGCGCGGCCTTCGCCGCGCCCTCCTCGAGCGCCAGCCATCCCTCGCTGTGGCCGGGATCGGCGCGCAGCGCCTCGAGCGCGCCGGGCGCCGAGAGATCCAGCTCCCCGCGCGGGTCCAGCGCCCCGCCGCTGAAGACGGTCTTCTTGGAGAGTGCCGCGCCCAACAGGTAGGCCACCTCCGCGTCGAGCGCTCCGCAGGCGCGACCCCCGATCGGCGCGCAGGAGCCACCGAGCCCGTCGACGATCTGCCCGCGGTCGATCGCAAGCGCGGCGCTGAAGGCGCCGCCGAGCTCGAGCATGATGAACGAGGTCTCCTCGAAGGGCAGGCCAAGCCGGCTCGCCTGATCCGCGATGCACAGCGCCGCGCTGCAGACCTTGTCCGCCGTCCCGAGGTCGATGCGGTTCCACTTGCGGTGCTCCGGGACCGTGGGCAGGTGGATCGATCCCGGGCCGAAGACGAGCGGCAGTCCGGCGGCGATGAGCGCGCGGATCATCGCGCGCATGCCGCCGATGCCCGCCCGCGCTCCCGCTTCATCGCTCCGCAGCAGCAGCATGAGCCCCAACTCGCGCTCGCCCACCTGCTCGCCCGGGACGAGCGGCAGTCCGTAGCCGGCGGGGCCGAGCACGAGGTCGAGGGGGCGGTGAGCCACGAGCGCATCGACCAGCGGTGCCGGGTCGAGCGCCAGGTCGGCCGACCGGAAGCTCTCGTCGAGCAGCACCTCTCCGCCGTCGAGCGCGCACACGTCGATGGAGACGGTCCCGGGATCGACGCCCGCCACCCGCGGACCGGGCGTCGATTCAGACGATTTCTTTGGCCACGGCGTAGACGCCATCGGCATTGAGCACGAGGTCGCTGCGCTCGAACAGCCGGCGCACGCAGGCTTTGTGCGTCTTCATCTTCTTGCCGCCGACGGCCAGCGCGCCGAGCACGAGCTTCCCCTGCCGCTCGACGAGATCGTCCCCGGCCTCGACGCCCTCGATCCCGAGCGGCTCAGCCGCGTTGTAGTCGGCCATCAGCTCGATCGCCGGGCTGGCGCTCCACACCTCCTGGCGCAACAGCGGCACGCCGGCCGGCCCCGCGGCCAGGACGATGTGCGCCCCCTCCAGTGCCGCCTCCATCTCCGCCCGGTCGGCCGGCTCGCGCGTGTCCAGCCCCAGCCGCTCGGCGACCGCCAGCCCGCGCGGCGTGCGGTAGGAGTCCGTGCCGAGGACGTCGGCCGGGATCGTCGTCGCGAGCACCTCGCAGCCCTCCTGAGCGAGCAGCGTCGCGGAGCGCAGCCCGACGGGCCCGACTCCCACGATCACGGCGCGGCGTCCGCTCAGGTCGCGATCCTTCGCGATCATCGCGATGGCCGTGGCCGCCGTCGTGTTGCAGCCGTCGGAGTCGAGCATCGCCGACACGCGAAACGGGCCGAAGTAGGTGGCCTGCACCTTCTCCAGAATCTCCTGGCCCGCGCCCACGTCCGAGCCCCCGACCCACACGGCTATCGACGCGTCGCCGGGCGCGCGCGTGAAGAACGCGCCCTGGACGAGATCCCGCACGGCCTCCGGCGTCACGCCTCCGTGGCTGAGCAGGACGTCGACGCCGGCGTCGTGAGCCACGATGGCGTCGAAGGGGCTCGGATGTTGATCGGTGTCGAGCTGTAGGAGGACCTTCTTCACGGCGTGGGCGCGCGGCCCGGTGCCCGGCTAGTCCTCGGTGCCCCCGGCGAACGGGTGGCGCGCCTCGGCCGACTGCTCGATCACCGCGCTGGCCTTGGGCTCGCCGGCCATCGCGCGCGCGATGGACTCCTTCGTGGCCTGGTAGTTCCAGTCGAAGATCTTCTTGTCGTCCTCGGCCAGCCAGTGGATGAAGACACCGACGATGATGCAGAGGTCGTCGACCTCGCCCTCAGGGATGACCCCCTCACGCACTGAATCGACGACGGCTCGTGACACGGCCGCCTGTGCGGGCCCGAACATCTGCCCCACTTGCTTCTCGCCCTTGAGCGTCACCTTGTTGGCCATGAACGTGTCCGGCTTGGCGGGCAGATTGGGCGCGACCACGGCGAGCAGGTTCGTGTGGCCCTCCTTCTGGTTCAGGAGAGCGCCGGCGAACGCCTCCCCGACCGGCCCGTCCTTGGATCCGATCAGCAGATCGATGTGAGCGACCTCGTTGCCGTCGCCTACCAGGGACTCTCCAACCGACAGGGACCTGGCCATGTGCGCTCCTCTCTCCGGGGGTTTCTCCGTGAAGCGGGCGCGAGTCTAGCGCGGCGTACGCGTTCGGCGCAGGGTCGGGCCGCCCTGCTCGCGCGGCTATGCTCCGCGCGCGGATGCCTGGGAGTGAGCGCACGGCGACCTGTGCCGGCTGCGGCTGTGGATGCGACGACATCGAGGTCGCGGTGGTCGACGGAGCGCTCGAGCACGCAAGCCGCACCTGTCCGATCGGCGACGAGTGGTTTGCCGAGCGCGCGGCCGGCGCGCCAGCGGTCGCCCGCGTCGAAGGCCGCGAGGTGGACTTCGCCGACGCGGTCGAGGCGTCGGCCGCGATCCTCGGCGAGGCCCGGCTTCCGCTCGTTTGCGGCCTCGGCCAGACCGACTGTGAGAGCCAGCGCGCGGCGGTGGCGCTGGCCGAGGCGGTGGGCGCCGTGATCGATCCCGCGGGGCCCGGGGACGACGGAGCCGCCGGCGCGGCCGCGCAGGCCATCGGGCTGAGCACGGCGACATTCGGCGAGCTCCGCGACCGGGCAGAGCTGGT
>CAVZVD010000012.1:0-392720 GCA_963778615.1 uncultured Thermoleophilaceae bacterium | reverse complement strand
ATGTGCCCTACCGCCGATGCTGGGACCAAAAAGCGCGGTCGGTGACAACCGGGTGACAACGCGAAGTGTCCAGCCGTTCAGGGAGTTGGAGTGAGCTACCGGCTGAGGTGGCGTGAGACGGCAAACGGCCGGATCGACGTCAGTCCGGTTTCAGTCCGGAAACTCCCGTGATTTCGCGTGGAATCCGAGGCATCGGCGCCACCCCCTTGCGCGGCAGAAGTACCCGATTTGCAGGGACATTCAGCGCATGCACGCGTCCCATGAACTGCTTGCCATGCAGAAGGTCGAGGGTTCGAATCCCTTCAGCCGCTTCGAAAAGGCCTGCATTTGCAGGCCTTTTTGTGCGTGCGCAGTCGGCTTGTGCGTCTGCGTCGGGTCGGACTGACTCCGGACTCGCCCCGGGCCGATCTTCGGCCGTTCCAAGGAAAACCCCCTGTTTGCAGGCCCATTCTGGTTCGTCCGAACCCAAGTCGTTCTGGCGGGCCTGCAGAAGGTCGGGTGTTCGCCTGCTGCGGCCGTTACGCCGACTCCTACTGCAGCGGCACGATCCAGCGGACAGCGCCCGCCGGCGCGATACCAGCGGTCGCGGTACTTGGGGGCCAGTCCGGTTTCAGTCCGGAAACCGCGGGGACCTTGTTTCGCGGCAGTCACACGGGGGTCATCACCGCGGGTGTCGGTTTCCATCGGCAACCAGACGTTCTGCGCGCACCTGGGCTGGGCTGCTGGTTGTCGTCCAACTCGGGCGTGTCGTACGACGCTCTCGGCGCGCCCGCTTACGGCGGAAGGGAGGCGCGACCGGCTCACGCGCTACGTGCCACGCGCAGTCGCTCGGAGGTGGTCCGCCGCGTCAAGCCGTGGGGCGTCACGCGGTGAAAGTGCCGTATCGAAGTGACGCGCTCGCCGCTCGTCGTCGGCTCGGCCCGCCACGTCTTGGCCAGCGGCATCAAGCTGGAAGCGAACGTGAGAGCGCGGTTGTACCGGCGTCCGGTTTAGGTTCGCGTAGTCCTCGGGAAAAACGGGAAGTGCCGAGGGACGCTAGGGAGGAGGACCGGATGCAAGGCAGGATCACCCGGCGCGTAGTGCTCCTGACGGGGTGCATTGCGATGGTCGCCATCGCGTGCGCCCCGGCTTCGGAAGCGCAGTACGTGGCGCCGCCGCCCGACCCGGGATTTGAGTACATCTTCGACGGCTCGCCCACCGGCTCGGACGCGTCGTTCGACAAGTGGGTGTTCGCTAGCAGCACGGCCGCGGCGTCCGCCACGCAGGGCCAAGCGACGCTCGACCCTGTCGAGGGGTCGTTTCTGATGGGCGCTTCGCCGTTCGGCGCCTACTGGTACCCGGTGCGCCCGCTCGGCGACGCTGTGATCAGGCTCCAGTACACCGTGCAGGACACGCCGACGTCGACGCGGAACGGCGGCGTGATGATCCGCGCCCCGGAGATCCGGTACACGGGCGCGACCACCACGGACGTGCTTGCCCAGAAGCCGACCGGCTACAACTTCGACGTTTGCCCGGGGGCGCTCCCGGTGTGCGGGCTGCTCACCCCGGCGGAGTCGACGACTTACTCGTGGGCGGGCGCCGATGGTCCGTTCCCGCCGGCCTCGGACGCCTCGGACCCGCCGTTCCTGTACTCGGGCGCCTACTGCGCCCGCAACGGCACCCACAACGTCACCAACCTGGCCGGCACCGGTCCCCTGACGACCAACTCCAACGCCAACAACCACCAGCACTGGACGCAGGTGTACTGCGGGCACGAGATCCAGATCAACGAGACGCTCACCGGCGGCGGCCCGCAACCGTCGGGCGACCCGATCAAGACCGGCGCGGTGTACGGGTTCCGCAACCTGAACGCCAAGCAGTCAAGGACCAACGAGCGGCTCACCAAGGGCGTTTGGCACGACATGGAGATCCGCACGGTCGGCCAGCAGTACACGGTGCTGATCGACGGCGAGCTGATCAACCAGTTCGACAACTCGGTACCCAAGATCGCCTCGCGCAACGGCGACCCGCCGACGATGGCGCGCCAGCTCGCCGAGGGCTACCTGGGCCTGCAGACCCACGGCGGCAACGACCGCATCTCCTACCGCGAGATCCAGGTCAAGGACCTGAGCCAGGACGACATCCCGGTCAACATCGAGTCCCCCGAGGTGGGCGGTCCGGGACGCGTGGGACTGCCGCTCACCTGCGGGCGCGGCGAGTGGGAGAACACCCCGGGCGCCGATTTCTGGGTCACCTGGTACCGCTCGAACCCGATCGGGCCGGAGCATCCGCGCTTCCGCGCCCCGAGCCAGCTCGACCTCGGGAACTTCACCACCCCGGCGGAGCCTGAGTTCGGGACCCAGAACCTGACCTGGACCGACTCGCTGGTCGTCGGCCAGGGCAAGCGGTACAGGCCCACCAGCGATGACATCGGCAAGGTCATCCACTGTGCGGTGAACGCGAACAACGGCGGCGCCACGGTGTGGAAGACCGCGCGCGCCCCGGACATCACCGCGCGCGACTAGGACGACGGCACGAGCGCCCGGGCTGCTGCGGCCCGGGCGCTCGGCTCAGCCGACCACTCGAAAACGGGCCAACTCCCCAGCACAACCTCGGAGGTCGGGTTCCCGTGTCCGTCCCGATGTTCTTGCAGCGCGGCGCGTCGCCGGTAGCGACGCGCCCCGCTGACGTCGCTACTCCTGGGGGAAAAGGCCCAGCTGCTTGAGGGCGGTGACGCCGTCGTCGAGACCGATCTCTTCGGTGATTCAGGCCCGTTCTCGACCTTGATCAGGCCTCGAGCGAGCGCCCACCCACCGTGCCGCGGACGGCCCACTCGAGCAGGAGGCAGACCTGTCCGGCCTGATCGGGCGTGGCCGCTCGATGCAGCTCTCGCCGCAGACGAGCTCGCGAGCGAACGCACCGCGTCGTCCCGGTAGCGACCCTTCTGCTGCCAGTGGTCGGGCGGGAAGGGCGTCGGCTCCTGGCCTCAGCCTCTTGAGGGTCTGAGCCCGGAAGCTCGCCTTGATTCGACGGACGGCGATCTCGGCCACGCTTTCGTGTCGCAATGCTCCGGAAGCAGAAGCCCAATCAGCGTCGGATGACACGACCGCAGTTCGTCCCGAGCGGGAGCCCGCGCCGACCCGTCGCTCGCGCTCGCAACCGTCCCTTTGCGAGCGTCTCCGGGACATGACTTGACGCCCGCGCTGCGCAAGCGTGCCGCACGATGCCGCCGTGATCACCGGCCGAATCGACCAGCGACCCCGGAGCCGTCACGCTGCTGACCGCAGAGACGCGACCGTGATTCGCGGCCGGAAGGCTAGGCGGGCACGCCGGCCGCGAGGGCCTTGACGTCTTCGGTGCTCAGCGGCTTGCCGCCGACGCCCATGTCGCCGCTTGCGACCTCCTCGACGACGACCCAGGTCACCGGGCGCATGTTCTCGCCTTCGATCGAGACCATCGCGTCGGTGAGGCGCTCGATGATCTCGCGCTTCTGGTCGGGCGTGAAGACGTCCTCGATGAGCTTGACGTTGATGATTGGCATGGTTCCTCCTGGTGGTTGGATTGGCTCACCGCGTGCTCAGGCAGGCGGCGCGATAAGTGGTTGTGCCGGGTCGTCGAGTTTGAGTCGCCGGGCGTCGTCGGCGGCGATCGAGTTTCGGGTTAGGAACTCCGCCAGCGCCTGGGCGACCGGCTCGGGACGCTGGATCTGCAGGAGATGTCCGACCCTGTCGATCGTGCGTTCCTCGACGTGCGGAAGCGAGGAGCGCAGGAACTCGGCGATCTCCACCCACAGCGGCTGGGTGTCCGCGCCGATCACGGATAGGACCGGTCTGCGAATGGCGGCAGCCTGCTCGGGCCCGAACGTCCACTCGGTGACGGCGGGCAGCTCGACTCCGAAGAAGGTGTCGGCATCCATGATCGACTGCGTAACCACACCGGGGATCCGGTCCTCGAGCAACGCTCGACACTCCTCCCAGTCGAGGCCACTTGCGGCGGACACGAACATGGCAAACGCGCCCGAGTGGTCACCGCGTCCGTATGCCTCGAACACCGGGCTGGCGGCTTTCAAGAACGCATTGCCGAGAGGCAACGACACCAGCGTCGGCTCCAGCAGAGTGAGCGTGTGCACCTTCTCGGGGTGGTCGAGGGCCAGTTGGGCTGCGATCGACGCGCCGGTGGAGTGGCCCGCGATGTGAGCGCGCCGGACACCGAGCTGCTCGAGCAACGCCGCGGCGTCGGCGGCGTGATCGGCGATGCTCACCGGCGGCGGAGTGTGGGTGCTGCCGACCCAACCCCGCTTGTGGTAGTGGATCAGCTGGTAGCGGTCGGCCAGTGCCGGCTCTGCAAGGAGCGGCACGAAGCAGTCGGCGATCAGCATGTCGATCAGCAGCACGGGCTCCCCTGCTCCGCGCATCTCGTATTCCAGTGCTGCGCCGTTGACGCTGATGCTGTCCATGGATCCTCCTGGTCGGTTCTTGGCGTTGGCCTTTAACCCATGGGCGTGAGCAGGGCGGTTACGGCTGTAACTCGCTCGGTTACGCTGGCGCTGCGATGAGCGATGAGGGCGGTGAGGCCGTCGTCCAGAGCGGGCGCGACGCGGCAGCGCGGGGCGACTGGCAGGCAGCCTTCGACCTGCTGATGAAGGCGGACACGGGCGGTTTCGCCGGCCCCGCCGAGCTACCGCTTCTCGGGGAGGTGGCCTACGCGGCCGGACACCTCGATGTGGCGATTGAGGCATGGGAGCGTGCTCACGCGGGCTGCGTGCAGGCGGGCGATCACGTCGCGGCAGCCGGGGCGGCGGTCCGAGTCGCGATGCACCTGCTTTTCGACACCACCCTCATGGCCCCGGTGCGGGGCTGGCTGGCGCGCGCGGAGCACCTGCTCGACGGGCAGGATGAGAATCCCGCGCACGCGTGGCTTGCGGCAATCCGCGCATACGAGCGGATGCTGACAGGCGACCTGACCGGTGCTCGCCCGTGGGCCCGGCGCGCCATCGAGGTGGGCGCGAAGTGCGACCCGGCGGCGTGTGCAATCGGGCGGGTCGCAGAAGCACGCCTGCTGATCCTGGACGGTGATGTCGAGCAGGGCCTCGCGCTGCTCAACGACGTGGGAGTGGCGACGGTCTCCGGCGACCTCGACGCGCTCTCGACCGGGGTCGTCTACTGCGAGCTCGTGTGCGCCCTGCAGGGGCTCGCGCAGTACGACGTGGCCGAGGAGTGGACCGAGGCGATGGAGCGGTGGTGCAAGACGGATGCGATCGGGAGCCTGCATGGGCGCTGCCGGGTCCACCGGGCAGAGATCCTCAGGCTGCGCGGGTCGTGCAGCGAGGCTGAGACGGAGGCCCTCGGCGCGTGCGAGGAGTTGCGCCCGTACTTGCGGCGCGAGATGGGATGGCCGTTGACCGAGCTCGGGCGGATCCGACTTCGCAGGGGAGACGTCGACGGCGCCGAGGACGCCTTTCTGGCCGCCCATCGTGCCGGCTGGGATCCGCAGCCCGGTCTCGCGCTCGTGCGGCTGGCCCAGGGCGACGTAGCCACGGCCGCCGCCTCGATCCGGGACGCGCTCGAGCATCCGATGCGGGTGCCCTTCAAGGAGCTGCCGCCGGACACCGATCTGCAGCGGGCGCCACTGCTCGAGGCGCAGGTCGAGATCGAGATCGCGGCCGGCAACATCGCCCGGTCGCGCCTGGCGGCAGACGAGTTGACGCGGGTGGCCGCCCGGTTCGAAAGCAAGGCGCTGGTCGCCGGCGCGAGCCTTGCTAACGGAAGGGTGCAGCTCGCCGAGGGCGATCCGGCGGACGCAGAGCGGTTATGCGCCGAAGCCGCGCGGCTGTGGAGCGAGGTCGGCGCGCCATACGAGGCTGCGCTGGCGCGGGCTGCTTTCGCCGACGCCCTGCGCGCGACCGGAAATGAGCACCGGGCCATTCTGGAGTTCGAAGCGGCCCGCATCGTCCTCGACAGGATCGAAGCCGAGCGGACGGCTGACAACGCGGTGACGGTCGAGCCGGACGGCGGAGCAGAGAAGCTGCCTGTCACCGACGTCAACGTGTTTCGCCGCGAGGGCGACTACTGGTCGGTGGTCTTCGAGGGGCGCACCGTGCGAGTGCGAGACCTCAAGGGCATCCGCTACCTCGCCCGGTTGCTCGCCGACCCTGGTCGCGAGTTTCACGTGCTCGACCTCGTCGCCGCCGAAAGCGGCCGGCTCGCCGCGGCCGAGAGTGGCCGGGCGGCCGGCCTGTCACACACAGGTCCTGGCGATGCCGGTGAGATGCTCGACGCGCGCGCCAAGGACGCGTACCGGCGGCGCTTGGCCGAGATCGAGGACGACATCGAACAGGCGCGCGCCTTCGGCGACAGCGAGCGAGCCGCGCAGGCAGACGCGGAACGCGACTTCCTCGCTCAAGAGTTGTCGCGCGCGGTCGGCCTCGGTGGCCGCGACCGACGGGCCGCCTCAACGTCCGAGCGAGCGCGAGTCAGCGTGACCCGCGCGATCCGCCAGGTGATAGCCCGCATTGGGGAGCACCATCCCGAGCTCGGCGAGCATCTCGACGGGACGATCCGCACCGGCATGTACTGCGCCTACGTCCCCGACCCCCGCACTCCCGCCGCTTGGAGGTTCTGACATCGGCCCGCCTTCGGCTGGATCGAAGCTTGCCGCACGGAACCTCACGCCGGCGGCGCTCGCATTGGGCGAGGACCGAGCGTGCGATGCGGCCGGTCGCCGCTACCGCTCGGGCGTGACAAGGAAGGCGGGCGCAGCCTTCACTAACACGTCCGAGAAGGACAATTCTCGGACATGACCGGCGCTGCCGCTGCCGTGGGCGAGCAGGCGCCCCGGTTCCCCTTGACGAGACGACTGCCTGGGACGACACTCGGATCCCAGTCCTCGATCGAGCCGCCAACCGCGCCCGCGGCGGCCACGCTGGTGATGGCCCGCGCGGCGTCGGCGGGCTCGGGTTCATAGCCGTGCTCGAGATCCATCGAGACCGGCAGGTCCGTGGCCCGGTCGAGCGCCCGCGCATGGTCGACGACCTCATCCAGGGTTGGGGATAACGAACGGGTCGCCCGCGTGCAAGGCCCGAAACTCCTGCCCCTTCTCGAGTTGGGAGCTGGTCATTGTCTTTTCAGCCTACTTTCGGATCCGAGCATCTCAAGCCTCTCGGGAGGCTCGTTCAACCCGACAGGGGCCAGACGCAGGCGTGGACGCACAGCCAGCCGCTCTCGCGCCGCGCGTAGGTGTCGACGTAGCGGCCGTGTCTGCCGCCCTCGCGCGAGGTGCGCGCGGAGACGATCGCGGTGTCGCCGTCGATGTGCACGACCACTTGGTCGATCGCCAGTGCCGATGAGGGATGAGCGCGCAGGTCCTCCACGTAGCGCTCGTGGGTCCAAACCTCGCCGGTGTGACCGTCGAGGTAGGAGAAGTCCGGGGAGAGGATCGGTTCGAGCAGCTCCCATGACCCCTGCCTGAACGCTTCGATGAAGCGACGGTTGAGCGCAGTCAGCGCTTCGGTGTCGTCTGTGGTCGTTGCGAATTCTGAATTCACGGTTGCGGTATCGCACAAGACAGGTCGACATGCGCGTCGCTTCCGGACAGGATCGGGCTTGGGGGTGTGTCCGAATCCGGCCAACGGCACGGTGGAGAGGCCGCTATACGTGACGGCGTGCAAGCAGTTACGGCGGTCGTCACCACGAGCATCTACTGCGGCCCTGGGTGCTCGGCTCGGCCACACCCGGACAACGTCCGCCGCTTCCCCCTGGCTGCGTCGGCCGAAGCCGCCGGCTACCGCGCCTGCCTGCGCTGTCGCCCCTACCGGCTCCAGCCGCACGTAACGTGGGCCAGCAACCCCGAGCTCGTCTGTCGAGCAGTACGGATGATCCTCGCTGGCGCACTCGACGGCGCGACCGAGGTCGAACTGGGCGCCCGTCTCGGCGTGTCGGGTCGGCACCTGCGCCGCCTTTTCGTCCGCCATCTCGGGGTGACCCCAAACGGACTGGCCCGCTCGGCGAGGACGCACTTCGCACGCCGGTTGCTCGACGACAGCGACTTCAGCGTGCTCGAAATCGCGACCGCGACCGGGTTCGGAAGCGTGCGCCAACTCAACAGGGCGTGTCGACAGCTGTTTGGGACGACGCCCGGCGAGCTGCGTAAACGGCGACGCCGAAGCGACCGGCTCGTGGCCGACGGCGGCCTCGCACTGCGCCTGCCCTCCGACGGCACGCTCGACTGGCAGGCAACCGTTTCCTACCTCGCCGCCAACCCGATCGCCGGCGTCGAGAACGTCTACGGAGAGACCTACCGGCGCACGATCGTCGTCGAAGGTGACCCCGGCGTCCTTGAGCTCACGCGAGGCAACGGCGATTGCCTCGTCCTGACCCTGCACCTCCCCCACTGGGGCGAGCTGATCCACCTAGTACACCGGGCCCGCCGGCTCGCCGCCCTCGACATCGACCTCCGCGCGCCCGGGATGTGGGACGGGTTCGAGACCGGCGTTCGGGCCATCCTCGAACAGCGGACCGGTCGAACCGCCGCGAACGGGCTCATCCGACGGCTTGTGAACCGGTTCGGCAGAGCGGTGCCCGGCGTGCGCCAGCTCGGCCTCAGCCACACCTTTCCCACCGCCGGCGGCATCGCCGCCGCCGATCTCAAAGAGATCGGCTTGACGCCCGCCCAAGCCCACACGCTCCGGTCGTTCGCGCGCGCCGTCGCCGACGACACCATTCGCCTCGACGGCAGCAGCACCCTCAACGACCTACTCGACTCCATCACCGCGATCGACGGGCTCGAACACCAGACTGCCCGGCACCTCGCACTTCGGCTCGGCGAACCGACGTCCGTCGAGCCGAAGAGGCGAACTGCCTGAGCTCGCGGGGTCCCCCATGCCGATCTCATTGTCCGTTCATTGTCTAAACCGCTGCGATTTCGGCACAATCCTTGGAAACCCATCCTTGCATCGGCCAGGCTCTACAGAGCCTCAAACCGTGCCTCGGCGGCCTTGCTGGCCACGGTCCTGCGAGCCGAGGCCAGGGCGCGGTTGGGTCAGCGCAGCGACCTGAAGGTCGCCCGGATCTCCTCGGAGAGAGGCTGGAGCCGCCGGTCAGATCGCCGGTGTTCGGACATCCGCCGACGCGCGGAGATGCTCGTGGACGAACTGCACGGCCATCGCGCCCTCGCCCACCGCGGTCGCGCAGCGCTTGGTCGAGCCTGAGCGCACGTCGCCGGCCGCGAAGATGCCGGGCACGCTCGTCTCGAGCAGGTGCTCGGCATGCGCGTCCGCGCCGGTCAGGATGAAGCCGTTCTCGTCGCGGTCCACGGTGTCGCCGAGCCACTCGGTGCACGGCCGGGCGCCGAGGAAGAGGAACAGGAACGAGAACGGCACGCGCTCGCCGCTCTTGAGCGTGACCGCTTCGAGATGCCCGTCCGCGCCGTGCAGCGCCGCGATCTCGCTGCGGTCGCGCACCGCGACGCCGTAGCGCTCGAGCTCTCGCACGAGGTAGTCCGACATCGTCTCGCGCAGATCCGCGCGGCGGTGCAGCAGCGTCACGAGCGCGCCGCCGCGCGCCAGCCAGACGGCGGCCTGGCCGGCCGAGTTGCCGCCGCCGACGACGCCCGACGCGCGAGGCGCCGCACAGCTGCGCCTCCGGAGGCCCTGCGGCGTAGAAGACGCTGAGTCCCTCGTAATCGGCGAGACCGTCGACGGGCAGACGCCGGTATTCCGCGCCGGTGGCGAGGAGCACGGCGCGCGCCGCGATCTCGTGGTCCTCCTCGAGGCGCACGACGTGGCGCCCGTCGCCGGGCTCGAGCGCGACCGCCCGGTAGGGCGTCGCCGGCCGCGCACCGAACTTGCGCGCCTGGGTGACGGCGCGGCTGGTGAGCTCGGTGCCGGTGATGCCGGCGGGGAAGCCGAGGTAGTTCTCGATCCTGCGCGACGAGCCCGCCTGTCCGCCGAGCACGGTGCTCTCGACGACGAGCGTGTCGAGCCCCTCCGAGGCGCCGTACACGGCTGCGCCGAGTCCCGCCGGGCCCCCGCCGACGACCAGCAGGTCGACCTCCTCGCGCGGCGCGAGCTCGCGGCCGATGCCGAGCGCGCGCAACACCTGGCCCCGCGAGGGCGCGCGCAGCTCCGCGCCACCAGGCAGGCGCACGAGCGGCGCGTCGCCCTCGGCGGGCGCCTCGTCGTGCCAGGTGAACGGCAGGCGGTTGCTGCGCGCGAAGTCGAGCATCCGCATCGTCGCGCCGGACGAGCGCGGGCCGACGATCTGCAGGCCCAGCCCCTCGACCGTCTGCAGCGCCTCTCGCCTGGCGATGAACGTGGAGCAGGACGAGGTCGCTCAGCGGCCCGTCGTCGAACAGCAGCTCGCGCATCACGTCGCGGTCGACGGCGATGTAGCGCAAGGGCTGGGTGACGACCGCGGTGACGAAGACGGTCTGTCCCGAGAGCAGGTTCAGCTCGCCGAGGAACCTGGACGGGCCGTGGCGGATGATCTCCTGGCCGGCCGCGTCGACGATCGCGACCTCGCCCTCGACGATCGCGATGAACGGGTACCGCTGATCGCCGACGCGGTAGAGCACGTCGCCGACATCGGCCGTGTGCTCGTCACCGAGCTCAGCCAGGGTCGCGAGCTGCGAGTCCGACAGCATCGGGCTGTCAGGCGTTGCCACAGGATGAGCGTACTCACTCATAGGATCGCGGCATGAGGGCCCGGGTCTCGCGGGCGCGCGACGCAGAGCGGGTCGGAGGTCTCAGGCCGTCACCGCGCCACCGAGCCGCTGGAAGCCGCCGGTGACCCACTCGACGATGAGACGGCCGTACTCATCGGACGCCTGCTCCCACGCGAAGTGGCCGGCATCCAGCGGGTGGATCTCGCTGTTGGGCAGCAGGTCGGCGAGGTACTCGTTGTTGGACCACGGCACCAAGTCGTCCTCGCGTCCGGCGATGATCTGAGCCGGCGTGGTGATCGAAGGCAACAGACCGCGCAGCACCGGGTTCTGCTCGGGGTAGTGGCGGACAAAGCGAGCGGACTCGGCAAAGCGCCCGAGGTCGTACGCGCTGACGTAGTCCTCATGGACGTCGGGCTCGCTATCGGCACCGGCCGCGGGCTCGACGGCGAACCCGATGTTGGTTCGGGCATCCAGCTGTCGGACGACGTCGAGGCTCGGGGCCTCGATGACATCCTTGAGCGCGCCGCCGGCATCGATGGGAGCACGCACCGCGCCTCCACCGATGGTCAAGCTCGTGACGCGGTCTGGAGCGTTGGCCGCCAAGAACAACGCGGCGGCGGTGCCCACGTCCGGACCGACCACGTGCGGCGCGCCCAGGCCCCATTCCTCGATGAGGCGCGCAAGGAACGTGCCCATCGCATCCGGTGCGATCAGCTCCGGGCGACCGTCTGAGTGGCCAAAGCCCGGCAGGTCGATCGCGACCACGCGCGCCGCCCCCGACACTCGGTCCCAGATCCTTCGGAACGCCCAGAGGCTCTCCGGCCACGGGCTCAACATCAACACGGTCACTGCCGACGAGTCCGCTTTGTTGTCAGCAAACCGAATCCGCACCCCGTCGCAGACTCGAAAGAGCGGAGCGATGGGCGAATACCCTGCTGCATTCATCGTTGTGCGCTCCTCCTGATCGATCGGGTTGAAGACCAGCCGATGACGACTGTCATCGAGAGTGCGGCGGACGATAGCAGGCTCCGATGACGACCGTCATCGCGCCCAGATACGCTGTCCTCATGGACGCCCGGCAAGAGACCTCGCGGACGAAGGGAAGCGGCGAGCAGCAGCCCGCCCGTGACCGCATCGTGCGCAGCGCGGCCGCGCTGGTTCGCGAGCGCGGTGTTCACGGCGTCGGCCTTCGCCAGATCGTTGCCCATGCCGACGGCCCTCGCGGGTCCCTCCAGCGCTACTTCCCGGGCGGGAAGACGCAGCTCATCACCGAGGCCCTCAACCTGGCCGGCGCCGAGGTGCTAGACGACACCGAGTCAGGGCTCAGCGAGGCGGCCACGCTGGCCGATGCGATCGACGCAATTTTCGCCCCTTGGCGCCAAGTGCTCGTCGAGAGCAACTTCACGATGGGATGTCCCCTCGCCGCGACCGTCGTAGATGCCAGCGGAGACGACCGGCTACGGCAAGAGGCTCGCGCTCTCCTCGATCAGTGGCGTGACTCGATACACGCCGCCTTGGTCAAATTCGGCGTCCAGGAGTCAACCGCAGAGGACGACGCCTCCGTACTCCTCGCAGCTCTCGAGGGCGCCCTCATCTTGAGCCGAGCAAACCAAAGCACCCAGCCACTCGACACGGTGCAGCGCTTCTTCACCACGTCGCTGACGCAGGCCGCAGCCAACCCCGCCGCTCCCCCGCCATAGCCGGGTCTATGGCACGGGGCAGCTAACCAAATAGCGGGGATGTGAGCCCACCGTTTGTGAGCGCAGTCGTCGGCCGAATCGACACGGTCCCCAGTCCGGTTTCAGTCCGGAAACCCCCGAGATTTCGCAGCGAAAGCTGGAAGGCTTCGCCGACCGCCTACAGCTCGGAAACCGCTGTTTCGCAGGACTTTCTCAGGACGCTCAAGATCTCGCGCTCTGCTTGCCATGCAGAAGGTCGTGGGTTCGAATCCCATCAGCCGCTTCCAAAAGGCCTGCGTTTGCAGGCCTTTTTCGTCCGCCCAGCATCAGGGCTTCCGGCACACTGCGGCAGGTGGGCGGGACGTCCGGTTGTCGTCCATCGCCTGCCGTTCCCAGCTGGGATCCTGTCGCGCGTGCGCGGTTCGCCAGGGACGGATGTCGTCGTTGTCGGAGCTGGCATTGTCGGGGCTTCTGTGGCGTACCACGCCGCCTGCGCTGGCGCCGCCGTTTTGCTCATCGATCGGTCGCTGCCAGCTTCCGGCGTCACGGGCGACTCCTTCGCCTGGGTCCGAGGACCGAGCGCCCGGGCCGCAATAGACGGCAGCACGCCGCTACGGCGGACGGCGCTCGAGGACTGGGCTCGGCTCGAGCGCGACGTGCCCGGTGTCCTTGTGCGCTGGAGCGGATCGCTGGCCTGGGGCGAGGAGGCACGGTCTCACGACGACATGCTCGGAGCCGACGAGCGGCTCGTCGACGCCGACGAGATCAGACGCCTGGAGCCGAACCTTCGGGCGGTCCTGCGCGAAGCGATCTGGCGACCCCGCGATGGGGCGGTCGACCCGGTCGCGGTGACCGAGGCGCTGATCGACGCTGCTCGACGTCATGGCGCGCAGGTACGACTCGGCGAGTCCGTGCGCGGGTTACGGATGCAGGATGGTGCTGTCGTCGGGGTCGACACGTCCATGGGGACTTTCGCGTCTCGCACAGTCGTGTTGGCTGCTGGTGTTGAAGTGCCGACACTATGCGCTGCGGTCGGCGTCGATCTCCCCATCGCCGCCTCTCCTGCGGTGTTGATGCGCTTTGACGCCTCACCCGGTCTGCTTCGCCGGCTGCTCCACTGCCCCTGGGGCGATTTTCGCCAGACCAAAGACGGGATGCTTCTCGCGGCGGCCGGGACGGCGAACAAGGACGAGTTGCAGCGCAGCGCTCACGCCACACTCCAACGGCTCAAGGACATGCTCGGTGGCGCACACGACATCCAGCTCAGCGACGTCCGTATCGGAGTGCGACCCATGCCGGTTGACGGACTGCCGATCATCGGGTCGCTGCCCGGCCACCCGGGCGGCTACATCGCCGTCATGCACTCGGCAGTCACGCTCGCGCCGGCCGCCGGCCGGCTCGTCGCCGACGAACTGATTGACGCCCTCGACCTCGAAGAACTCCAAGGCGTGCGCCCCAATCGCTTCGTAACCGCGGCCGAGACTGCGCGAGCATCGTCGAACGAGCCACCCGTCTCGTAACACGAACGACTGCCTGTCGGCTCCGCGGGTCCTCATTCGGTCCTCAAACCGCCGTCAATCGCCGACACTTCGAAGACGAGCCGGTCAGCGAGCTGCGCCGGAAACCTCTCGTTTGCAGGCAATAGGCGCCGCAAACAGCCACGCGCGCTCTTCTTGCCATGCAGAAGGTCGTGGGTTCGAATCCCATCAGCTGACGCCACCCAGCCTGCTGGCCCGGCAGCCCGGCGGGCCCGAGTGGCTCGGAGTTGAGCCACTCGGTCGCGCCGGCGAACGAGGGCATATGCCCCACGTTCGAACAGGGTCATGGCTAGCGCAGCGACCGGAACCCGTCGCGGAGCTCGGAGGCGTACAGCTCCGGCTGCTCCCAGGCGGCGAAATGCCCGCCCCGGTCGACCTCGTTGTAGTGGACGAGGTTGGGGTACGCCTTCTCCGTCCAGCTCCGCGGCGCCTGGTAGAGCTCGTCCGGGAAGACGCTCACGGCCACCGGAACGGTGACGTTCCGGACGTTGGCGAAGCTGCCGTACCCCAGGTACTCCCAGTACGACTTCGCGGTCGAGACCCCCGTGTTGGTCAGCCAGAACATGGTGATGTTGTCGAGGATGTCGTCTCGGGTCAGGCCGCCCTCGTCCCCGTCCACGAAGGCGGGAGCGATCAGCGTCGCGTAGCTGGTCGGGTCGTGGTCGAGCATGTAGGCGGCCAGGAAGACGGGGGAGTCGTTGAGCCCGTACATCGTCTGCGGGCGCGTCCCCATCTGCACGGCGTACGCCGCATGCTTGTACGCGGCCCCGAGGTGCTCGGCCGCGCGTCGCTCGTCGGCTGAGAGATCGGGCGACTGCTCGCCGCCGGTCTTGATCGCCGTGTCGACGTCGACCGGGAACACGCCGGGGAAGTTGGTGTGGATCCCCAGCAGCTCCGGCGGCGCCGGCTCAGGGGCGGAGGGGGCGTCGCGCCCGCCGGCCATGTAGTCGACGACGAGAGCGCCGTAGTCGCCGCCTGCCGCCACGAACCGCTCGTAGCCAAGGCGCTTCATCAGCACGACGTAGGCGCGCCCCATGCGGATCGGGTCCCACCCGGTCGTGGTCGGCTTGCCCGAGAACCCGTAGCCCGGCATGTTGGGGATCACCAGGTGGAAGGCGTCCGACGCGCTCGCGCCGTGGGCCGTCGGGTCGGTGAGCAGGTCGACGATCTTCATCTGCTCGATCACCGAGCCGGGCCATCCGTGGCAGACGACGAGCGGCAGCGCGTCCTCGTGCTTGGAGCGAACGTGGACGAAGTGGATGTCCAGCCCGTCGATCTCGGTGATGAAGTTGGGCACCGAGTTGAGCTTGGCCTCGCACTTGCGCCAGTCGTGCTCGGTCTCCCAGTAGCGCGCGACCGCCTGCATCGTCGCCAGCTGCACGCCCTGCGACGCATCCTCGACGCCCTCCTTCTCGGGCCAGCGCGTGGCCGCGATGCGGGCACGCAGGTCCTCGAGATCCGCGTCGGGGAACTCGATCGTGAACGGACGGATCGCTGTGGCGTCCGCTGACTTTGCGGTCGTGACAGCCATGTGGGTCCTCCTTTGTTGGAACACGTGCTTGAGCAAATCGAGCACGCCGCGAGTCGGTCGCCGGCAGGGTGGCATGAGCGAGAACCCGCGAGTGAGGTCCCGCATGGTCGGCGCGTCGCCGCAATCACTGTCTGCGCGACCCGGCCGGCGGTGTTGAGCGGACTTGACTTCCGGCCGCTCCCGCGCGAGCGTAAAACCTCCACCACAGCCATGTAAATGGCTCGATCGGGCCTTCTTGGGCGCAAGAGGGGGTCCGATCGAACTACCCGCCACGGTTGGCCCCGGCCGCTCTAGCGTTTTGGATTCGGCCGTGAGCCGGGGGTGATGCCGGAAAGGTTCAGATGCGAACCGAGGACAACCCCTCCGCCGCGGAGCGTCGACCGCCGATTACAGTCGCGCTGGTCGACGACGAGCCGCTGATCCGCGTGGCCCTCGCACAAGCGCTATCGAGCAGCGGGCTCGAGCTTGTCGGCGAGGCCGCAACCGGGGAGGACGCGATCGAACTCGTGGTCGACGTGCGCCCGGATGTCGTGCTGATGGACCTGCAGCTTCCCGGAATGTCGGGAGTGCAAGCGATCGAACAGCTCGGACTGCTCGCGCCCACGTCGCGCGTGCTGGTCCTCACCCGTAGCGAACAGAACCGCGTCGTCGAAGCGATCCTCGCCGGCGCCCGCGGCTACATACTCAAGAGCGCGCCGGTCGAGGCGATCATCAGCGCCGTCAAAGCCACGGCCGCCGGAGAATCGGTGCTGTCCTCGAAGATCGCCGCGAAGCTCCTGCAGCGCATTCGCGAGCTGGACATCCCCGTCGAGACCAGCGCCATTGCCGCGGTCGCCATCCGTACCGCCCTGACCGACCGCGAGCTCGAGATCTTCAAGCGACTCGCCAGCGGCAAGAGCAACCACGAGATCGCGCGCGACCTCTCGCTGAGCCCGAACACCGTCGCCAACCACGTCGCCGGGATCCTCGCCAAGCTTCACGTCGAGAACCGCATCCAAGCAGCCGTTGAGGCCGTACGAAGCGGCATCTCCTAAGAGGTCCGGACGATCGCTCTTGCCTCCCACTGAGCGCGTTAGGCTGCAGCCGTGCAGCCGCCCGAGATTCGGTACGTCAAGTGCGGCGGGCGGGACCTTGCGTATGAGGTGGTGGGCTCCGGGACGGCCGGTTTCATGGTGTTCCTGGACATCGGCGCCCACCTGGACCTGATGTGGACCGATCCTGCGTGGGGTCAGCAGGTGGACCGCTTCGGGGAACAGTGGCGCGCGGCGCTCTTTCAGATGCGCGGCATCGGGCAGTCGGAGCCGGTCGAGCGCCTACCGACGCTTGAGGAGCAGGCGGCCGACATCGCGACGGTCATGGATGCGGTCGGGCTGCCTCGCGCGCAGATCATGGGCACGGGCTCGACCGCCCCTGGCGCGGTGGCGTTTGCGGCCGCGAATCCGGACCGCGTCGACGGGCTTGTGCTGCTGTGTCCGTTCCTATCTGGGCCGCTGGCCGACGACCCTGACCTGACCGGCTGGGAGCCGGGCGCGGCCCGTCGCTGGGCCGAGGGGTGGCTTGACAGCACCGACCGTTGGGGCAGCGGCAGCGTCGTTGAGGCCTGGGACCCGGCGATCGCCTCGCCGCGCGTCTACCGCCAAGCCGCCCTGCTCGAGCGGACCGTCGCCAGCCCATCAGTGGCGAGGGCGTACTTCGAGGCCGCGATGCGGACCGACGTATCGCGTATCGCCACTCATGTGCAGTGCCCGGTGCGGGTTCTGCACATGCCGACCAATGCGCTGCCCGAGGCGGTGAGCCGCCACGCTTCACAGCTGTTCCCGGCTGGCGAGCTTCGCGTCCTGCGGCCAAGCGAGCCGGGTATGTCATTCGGCGAGAGCCTCGCGGAGGTCTGGGAGCACAACGCCGAGCTCGTCAGCGGCCGGGCAGCGACGCCATCGGATCGCCTGTTGGCAACGGTGATGTTCGAGGATGTGGTCGGCTCAACCATGCTTGTCGCGGAGATCGGCGACGATGCGTGGGGCAGGCTCCGCGTCCAGCGCGACCGCCTGGTCCAGGACTGCATCGAGGACCACGGCGGCCGAGTCATCTCCACCGCCGGTGACGGCTCCATGTGCACGCTCCCGGGCCCCGAGGTCGCGATCCGCTGCGCCGAGCAGCTGCACGAGGTCGTACGCCCACTGGAGCTTGTGCTGCGGGTCGGTATCCACACCGGCGAGTGCGAGCGGATCGGTAACGAGCTGTCCGGCCTGGCGGTGCACGTCGCGGCGAGGATTGGTGCGGCCGCCGCGCCCGGCGAGACGCTCGTCTCGAGGACGGTGAGCGACCTCGTCGCGAGCTCAGGCCTCACCCTCGCATCACACGGGACCCACCAGCTGAAGGGAGTGCCAGGCGACTGGGAGCTGCTCGCGGCCACCGGCAGCACAACCGTGGCGAGCGTGCCGGCAGAGCCTCCCAAGCCGCGACTGAGCGATCGGCTCATCGTCACCGCGGCGCGCCGGGCACCGCGCGTCATGACCGCCCTCAACCGCCTGGACTCTGCTCGCTCACGTCGCCGTTCCTGAGGGGCCCCTCCGCAGCGACGGTGTTCCTGCCCTCGCACGACACGGGTGGGCAGACCAGGGAGGGGACCAGGGTGTTCACGGGCGCGACACGCTGACGAGAGGGCGAGGCTTCCCGCCGTCAGCAAGCCGAGGAGCGCCGTCATGTCCGTCACCGCCGAAGCAACAGCCATCCGCCCGTTCCGGATCGATGTTCCGGAGGAGCAGCTCGCTGAGCTGCGCCGCCGCATCGCCGCGACGCGCTGGCCCTCCGCAGAGCTCGTCGCCGATCGGTCGCAGGGCGTGCAGCTGGCGACGCTGCAGGCGCTCGCGCGCTACTGGACGACCGACTACGACTGGCGCAAGGTCGAGGCGAGACTGAACGCGCTGCCGCAGTTCACGACCGAGATCGACGGGGTCGAGATCCACTTCATCCACGTCAGGTCGCGGCATGAGAATGCGTTGCCGCTGATCATGACCCACGGCTGGCCCGGCTCGGTCATCGAGCTGCTGGACACCATCGGCCCGCTGACCGACCCGACCGCTCACGGCGGCACCCCCGAGGACGCATTCCACCTGGTGCTGCCGTCCTTGCCCGGTTACGGGTTCTCCAGTGAGCCGGCCGAGCTCGGTTGGGACGCCGCCCGCACCGGACGCGCGTGGGCGGAGCTGATGCACCGCCTCGGCTACACCCGCTACGTCGCCCAGGGCGGCGACGTGGGTGCCCTCGTCACGGACCTGATGGGCCGCCAGGCGGTCGAGGGTTTGGTCGGCTACCACCTGAACCTGCTCACGGCGGTGCTCGCAATCGGCGATCAACTGCCCAAGGAATCCGAACAGGAACGCGCAGCGGCCGAGGCGGTCGCGACGTTCAGGGAGGACGGCTTCGGCTACTTCCTCGAGATGGCAACGCGGCCGCAGACGATCGGCTACGCCCTGCTGGATTCACCCGTCGCGCTGGCGGCCTGGATGCTCGACCACGACACGGACAGCTACTACAAGATCTCCCGCGCGTTCGTCGACGGCGAGCCCGTGGGCAATCTCACCCGGGACACCATCGTCGACAACATCACGCTGTACTGGCTGACCGGCACCGGCCCCGCGACGGCCCGGTCGTACTGGGAGGACGGACGAGCGCTGGCCGCAGCGCTTGCGAGCGGCCAGCCTCCCCCTGCGGTCTCGGTTCCGGTCGGCTTCACGACGTTCCCCGGCGAGATCTGGGCTACCCCGCGCAGCTGGGCCGAGGCGGTCTACCCCGGGCTCGCCTACTTCAACGAGGTCGACAGGGGCGGCCACTTCGCCGCCTGGGAGGAGCCGGAGCTGTTCTCCACCGAGGTGCGGGCTGCATTCAGCTCACTGCGCTGACGACGCCTACGGCGCGCCGGGCTGAACGGCCTCGGCCCACCGGACTTTTCGCATCGGTGCCGGGTAGTCGGGCCGTATGAGCGAATCCACGCAGGACCGGCCCGACGAGGCCGACGAGAAGAATCCGAAGCCCGGCGAGCCGGACACGGAGACCGAGGGCGGCTTTCCGAAGGAGGCGCCCGAGTCCAAGGACGGCGAGCAGCAATCGGAGCAGGACCAGTAGTCGGATAGCCCCCGGACGGAGTGGCCCGCCGTGTACCAGTCGGCGGGCCATTCCCAGACCCTCCGGCCAGGTCGAACAGCGACCTCCTCCCGGCCACCGGATCCGACCTGCGCTCGTCGACCTGGTCGACGAGCGTGCTGACGGAGTCGCGGACAGAGAGCTTGTGCAGCAGGGCGAGCCTGGACGCCCGGTCGGCGTCGTGGTCGCGGAGCGCAGCCATGATGCCCTCGTGCTCACGCTGTGAGGTGGCGAGCCGGCCGGGGACCATGCGGAACACCCGCTGGAAGCCGGAATGGCGCTGCCAGATGTCGATCGTCAGCTCACGCAGCATGTCGTTGCCGCAGCTGGCCACGATCGTCCGGTGGAACTCGAAATTGATGTCGGAGAACGTCGGGCCGTCCTCTGCATCCACGGCCGACCTCATCTCGATCATGAGCCGGTCGAGCTGGGCCAACTCGGCGTCGGTGATTCGTTCGGCTGCGAGGCCCGTCGCGATGCTCTCCAGGTGCGAGCGGATGAAGTAGGTCTCCTCGACCTCCTTGGCCGTCAGCGTGGTGACTCTCGCCCCGCGGTATGGCGCCGTTTCGACCAGGCCGTCTCGTTCGAGCATCCGCAGCGCTTCGCGGACTGGGATGTCGCTGGCCTCGTATTGGTTCGCGACGTCGCGCATCACCAGGCGTGTGCCGGGGCCGATGTCGTTGGACAGGATCCGCTCACGAAGGGCGAGGTAGATCGCGTGCGATTTCAGGTGAGTCATGGCCGCGTTTCCTCTCTTGAGACTGCGGGTAGAGAGCGACGCAGGGGCAGAACATATCTGATATGTCCGCCCTCTCTCCGGGGACTGACGAATGGAGCTGTCATGAAGAGTGTCTGGGCACTCGTTGCGATCCTGGCGCTGCTGCTCGCGGCGTGCGGCGACGATGACGACTCGGGAGGCGGCTCGGAAGGTGGAGACGGCGGCAGCATCCGGGTGGCTCTCGGTGACATCGAGTCGGTCGAGACGCTCGCCCTCTTCATCGCCATGGAGCGGGTGCGCAAGCGGGGCACCGACGTCGAGCTGATCGAGCTCGCCGACGAGGACCTCGCCAACCAGGCAGTGGTCGGCGGGCAGGCCGATGTGGGGCTCGGCGCGCCATACGGCCTGATCCAGAACTCCGGCGCTCCGCTGCGGATCGTCTGCCAGCTCCAGCGCATTCGCTTCTTCCCCGTGGCCGACAAGGCCGCCTACCCCGACTGGCAGTCGCTGGACGGCGAGACCTTCGCCGTGCACTCCCGTGGCTCGACGTCGGAGGCGCTCGCCCGGATCATCGAGGAGGAGGAGGGCATCAACTTCGGCGAGATCGCCTACGTGCCGGGCGCCGAGGTGCGCGCGACTGCGCTGCTGCGCGGCAACCTCAAGGCCGCCATGCTCGACATTCCGACCAAGAACTTCGTCATGTCCGAGGCGCCGGGCAAGTTCCACTCGCTCCCGACGCCCGAGACGGAAGCGAGCGACGAGGTGCTGTTCGGCAACACCGCGTGGATGGAGGAGAACCAGGAGACGCTCCAGGTCCTGCTCGAGGAGATCCTCACGGTCTGGCAATCCATGGTCGAGAACCCCGCGTACGTCCAAGAGGAGAGGGAGCGGCTCGGGCTGCTGCCCGACCTGCCGGCCGAGCTCGAGGAGGAGCTGCTGCCCTACTACGAGCAGGCCGCCGAGGAGGGTCTGTTCACCGAGGACTGCGGCGGCGAGCCGGCCGCCAGGGAGGACTTCGTGTTCTACGGGGAGGCCGGCCAGCTCGAGGGTGACCCGGCGGACCTCAACGTCGAGGACTTCTGGGACCTCGAGCCGCTCGAGGGCGCGGTGAGCTCGGTCGAGGCATCGGGCAACTGACGGTGGCCGCGTCGGCCGGGATCCGCGCCGGTCGCGCGCCGGCCCGCCGCGCGTCGGCGCGGCTGAGCAGCCCGTGGTTGCTGCGCGGCGCGTCGATCCTCTTCGTGCTCGGATTGTGGGAGTGGGCCGGCCGGGTCCCGGTGAACATCGCCTTTCCCACCTGCACCGAGACGCTCGCCGCGTTCTGGGAGATGCTGGTCGACGGCACGTTCGCGGCGGCCTACGCCGAGACGGCCGGACCCCTGATCGTAGGCCTGCTGCTGACTTCGGTAGGCGGTGTGCTCGCCGGGCTCGTGATGGGACTGTCCCCGCGGGCCGAGTGGCTGGGCCTGCCCATGTTCATCGTGTTGCAGGCCTCGCCCTCGGCGGCGATCGTCCCGCTGATCACGTTCGTCTACGGCATCGGGTTCACCGCCAAGGTGCTCGCCGTGGTGCTCCTCAGCGCACCCGTGATCGTGCTCAACTCGTACCGCGGCATCGCGAACACCCCGCGGTCGCTGGTGGAGATGAGCAACGCGTTCCTGGCGAGCCGCTGGCAGCGGATCTGGAAGGTGGTCATCCCTGCGGGCAGCGGCCTGATCTTCGCCGGGCTGCGACTCGGCCTCGCCCAGGGCTTCACCGGCGCCATCCTCGCCGAGCTCATCATCACCCCCACCGGCGTCGGCGACCTGATCACCTTCTACCGGTCGACCGCCGAGTACCCCGAGATGTTCGCGGCCATCCTGTCCATCATCCTGGTCGCGAGCATCAGCGTGACGCTGCTTCAGAACCTGGAGCGGCGCCTCTTCCGACCCGAGTTGAGGGCGCTGTGACCGCGAGCGCGGGCACTGCCACCGCCGTCCGCATCGCCGACCTCGTCAAGGAGTTCCCCGGCGGGGTGCGCGCCCTGGGCGGCCTGACCTTCGACGTGCCGAAGGGCGAGCTCACCAGCATCATCGGCCCGAGCGGGTGCGGGAAGACCACGACGCTGAAGATCATCGGCGGACTGGTCGACCCGACGTCGGGACGGGTCGAGGTCGACGGCGGCCCGGTCACGGGGCCCGGGCCGGACCGGGCGTTCGTGTTCCAGGATTTCGCCCTGATGCCGTGGGCGACGGTGCTGCGCAACGTCGCCTTCGGCCTGGAGCTGCGCGGGCTGCCCAAGAAGGAGCGCGAGGAGACCGCGCGGGCGTATGTCGACAAGGTGGGGCTGTCGGGCTTCGAGGACTCCTACCCCCACCAGCTCTCCGGCGGGATGCGGCAGCGCGTCGGCCTCGCCCGGGCCCTCGCGGTGGACGCCGACATCCTGCTGATGGACGAGCCCTTCGCGTCGGTCGACGAGCAGATCCGCCGCCAGTTCCAGGACGACCTGCTGCGCCTGCTCAGCGACGAGCGCAAGACCGTGATCTTCGTGACCCATTCGATCGAGGAGGCCGTCTACGTCTCCGACCAGGTCGTCATCCTGACCCGGGGCCCGTCGAGCGTGTCGAAGGTGGTCCGCCCGGGGATCGACCGCAGCGGCGGCTCCGACGAGATCCGGCGCGACCCCGCCTACCTCGACTGGGTCGAGCAGATCTGGCACGAGCTCCGCGACTACCTGGAGAGGTGACATGGAGCTGCGCGGTCACCGGATTCCGATGGCGTTCTCGCTGCTGGTGTGGTTCGCGATATGGGAGGTCGTCGGGCAGCTCGAGCTGGTATCGCTCCTCCCGCCGTTCAGCGAGGTGATCGCCGCCTTGCCCGAGGTCGTGTCGTCGGAGACGTTCGCGGAAGCCGCGCGGATCACGCTGGAGGCGTTCCTGATCGGGATGGGCCTTTCCTTCACCGTCGGCATCGGCGTCGGCGTCCTGATGGCCACAAGCCGCGCGGTCGGCTCGGTGATGGGGATGTGGGTGAACATCTTCGAGAGCTCGCCGCTGACCGCCATCGTGCCCGCGCTGATGGCTCTGCTCGGCTTCGGACTGGAGACGATGATCGTGACCGTGTTCCTGTTCTCGGTCTGGGTGATCGCGCTCGACACCCAGGTCGGCGTGGAGCGGGTCAACCCCTCGCTGGTCGAGATGGGCCGGTCCTTCGGCGCCAGGAAGCGTGCGCTCTACTCCCAGATCGTCCTGCGGGCGGCTCTGCCCGAGCTGCTTGCCGGCATCCGCCTCGGGCTGATCCGCGGGCTGAAGGGCGTGGTCATCGGCCAGCTGCTCATCGCCGTGCTCGGGGTCGGCTACCTGTTCGAGCTGTACTCCCGGAACTTCCTGATGCCGGAGTTCTGGGCGCTGCTCATCATCCTGTTCAGCTTCGCCTTCCTGGCCTCGGAGGCGGTTGCCTACTTCGAACGAAAGGTGGCGTTCTATGCATCCAGCCGTTGACCAGTCGGCCGGCTACGCCATCGCGCCACCTCCGGTCACCACCGTCGCCGTGGCCGGCACGGACGTGGTCTTCCCCGTTGCCCGGGTGTTCTGCGTCGGGCGCAACTACGCCGAGCACGCGGTCGAGATGGGACACGATCCGGACCGCGAGCCCCCGTTCTTCTTCATGAAGCCGGCCGACGCCGTCGTGCCGGCGGGCAGGCTGCCGTTTCCCACCCGGACGCAGGACCTGCACCACGAGATCGAGCTGGTCGTCGCGCTCGCAGAGGGCGGCCGCGAGATCCCAGCGGAGCGGGCCCTCGATCACGTCTTCGGCTACTCCGTGGGGCTGGACATGACGCGCCGCGACCTGCAGGCCGAGGCGAAGGAGATGGGCCGCCCGTGGGACATGGCCAAGGGCTTCGACCAGTCCGCCCCCATCGGTCAGATCCGCGTGGTGGAGGACATCGGCCACCCGACCAAGGGAGCCGTCCGGCTTCGCGTCAACGGGGAGCCGCGCCAGGAGGGCGACCTCAACCAGCAGATCTGGAAGGTGCCCGAAACGATCAGCTACCTGAGCACGCTCGTCGAGCTGCGTCCCGGGGACCTCATCATGACCGGGACGCCAAAGGGGGTCGGCCGGGTCGAGCCGGGAGACCGTCTCGAGGGACACATCGACGGTGTGGGAGACCTGAGCGTCAGCTACGACTGACCTACCGCCAGGTGCGAGCTACAGCAGCTGGCGGTCGCGAAGCGCCCTACGCACGTGACGCCGGCGCCACGGCCTGACTTCGTCGAGCTGCCTGAGCGCCTGGCTCGCCTCCTGCTGGCGCTGTCTGCATGTTCTGAGGGAGTCGTGTGCCTCGTCCAGCTGCGCGCGCAGCTGTGCGACGGTGCTGTGCAGGACTTCGATCTCGTCGTGCCTTTCGTCGCGCAGTTCGACGCCCCAATCCCAGGCCTGATCTGTTTGAGCCATCGGTCGGTGTTCGATAGCCGCCGGCCAGCTCCTCCCGACGCTCTGGACGCGGGCGTTCAACGATTTGAACGCCAGATCCCTTGGGTGACCCTGGTCCGCCCGGCGTTTCGATGACCTAATCGGCAGATGCGCAACCCCCGCGTCGCACGCCTGACCGTGCCGGTGATCGTGTGCGCCCTGCTCGTGCTCGTGACGGTCAGCTCGGTCGCCGCCCAGGAGCCGCCTGCCTGGAACGGCACGACCAGCCTCCTGTCCACGCAGGAGTCACAAGCTGCGGCCGAGCCCGTGAACGTCTGGCTGACCACCGGCGACCGCTCGCGGTTGCTCGAGGCGCAGCCGAGCCTCCAGTTCGGCGCCGACCAGCGTGACGGGCTGGTGATCGACGTCAACGAGCAGCACCGCTACCAGGAGATGGACGGCTTCGGTGCTGCGATGACCGACTCGTCCGCCTGGCTGATCGACGAATGCCATGACGCCCGCTCAGCGCGACGCAGCTGATGCGCCGCCTCTTCTCCGCGTCGGAGGGCATCGGCATGAGCTACGTGCGTGTGCCGATCGGCTCCAGCGACCATGCCCTCAGCCACTACACCTATGACGACACGTGCTGCGACCTGGCCGATTTCTCGCTCGCGCACGACGAGGACTACGTCATCCCGGTCCTGCAGCAGGCGAAGGCGCTGAACCCCGACCTGAAGCTCATGGGTTCGGCGTGGAGCGCGCCGGCATGGATGAAGTCGCCGGCCAGGCTGAACGGCGGACGCCTGAAGCCCGGAGCACGCGGACGAGTACGCCGCCTACCTGGCCCGGTTCGTGAGCGGCTACGGCGAGCAGGGGCTGCCCATCGCCGGCGTCGCCATCCAGAACGAGCCGCAGGCCGTGCCGCACGACTACCCGGGCATGTGGATGACGCCGGCCGACCAGGCCGCGTTCGCCGCGCAGCACCTCGGGCCGGCGCTGGCCGGGACGGGCACGAAGATCTTCGCGCTCGATCACAACTGGGCGCTGGCGCACTACGCCGTAGACGTGCTGGACGATCCGGCCGCGCGCCCGTACGTCGACGGCACCGCGTTCCACTGCTACGGCGGTTCGCCGGAGCAGCAGTCGATCACGCGCAACGCCCACCCCGACAAGGAGATCCTGTTCACCGAGTGCGCGAGCGGCGGCTGGGCGACCGACTGGGCGGACAACCTCGTGTGGGACGGCGTCAACCTGCTCGTGGGGGCCACCCGCAACTGGGCCCGAACGGCACTGAAGTGGAACATCGCCCTCGACCGGGACGGCGGACCGCACACCGGCGGCTGCACGAACTGCGCGGGGATCGTCACGATCGACCGGGGCAACGGCGCGGTCACCTACAACCACGACTACTACTCGATCGGACACGCGAGCAAGTTCGTTCGACCCGGTGCTCACCGCATCGCCTCGTCGACGCAGCCGCAGGCCGGCCTGCAGACGGTGGCCTTCCGGAATCCGGATGGCTCGAAGGCCTTGATCGCGGTGAACACGAACGAGAGCGCCCTGCCGTTCACCGTCCGCTGGGGCGGGCAGTCGTTCCAGTACACGCTGCCGCGCGAGTCGATCGCCACCTTCACCTGGAACGGCGCGCAGGGCGCGCCGGCAGCACCCGAGGCGCCGGGCGCGCTCGCCGCGACGCCTCGGATGGCCGGGTGTCGCTCACGTGGGACTTCTCGGCCGCTGGCCGACGGCTACACGGTCAGGCGTGCCGACGCCGCCGGCGGTCCCTACACGACGATCGCCACGGGCGTGACGCTGCCCGAGTACGTCGACACCAGCGTCGTCAACGGCACCGCGTACCGGTACGTGGTCAGCGCCACGAACAGCCACGGCAGCAGCGCCGACTCGACCCCGGTCTTCGCAACCCCGAACCCACCGCGGCTGCGCTCGGCGGCCGCCACCATCGAGGCCGAGAGCTTCGACGACCAGTCCGGCGTCAGCGTCCAGGCGTGCAGCGACGGCAGCGGCTGCGGCCAGAGCATCGGCTACACCGACGACGGCGACTACCTCGCGTGGCACCGGGTGCACTTCGGCGACGGCGCGGAGAGCGTGAGCGTCCGGGTCGCCAGCCACTCGGACGGGCGGCACGCTCGAGCTCCGGCTCGACGGCCCGAACGGCCCGCTGGTCGGCAGCGTCCAGATCGGCGGCACGGGCGGCTGGGACAACTGGACGACGCTGACCGCGCCGATCAGCGGGGCCAGCGGCATCCACAGCCTCTACCTCGTGTTCCGCGGCGACGCGCCCGAGACGGCTGTCAGCGGCATCGCCAACCTCAACTGGGTCCGGTTCGTCGCGCCGGGGGCGCCACCGGATCCCGGCGGGCCGCTGTCCCGCGCCGGCTGGTCCGTGACGGCCTCGCCCTCCTCCGGCAGCGAGGGGAACGCGATCGACGGCAACCCGGGGTCGCGCTGGACCAGCGGCACGGGACAGGCCGACGGGCACTGGTTCCGGGTCGACATGGGCGCGCCGCGGACGTTCGACCGGATCGTCCTCGACTCGGGGGGCAACGACCACGCGCGCGGCTACCGGGTGGAGGTGTCGAACGACGGCGCCACCTGGACGACCCTCGCGAGCGGGTCCGGCACCGGCCAGACGACCGCCATTCCGCTGCCCGTCACCACCGCCCGCTACCTGCGGATCGTCCAGACCGGCACGGCGGGGAACTGGTGGTCGATCGACGAGCTCGACGTGTTCGCCCCCGCCGGACCGATCAACCCGGACCTCACGCGCCCGACACGTCCATCGACGCCGGGCCGTCGGGAACGACGCAACGCCGGGTCCGCGACGTTCGAGTTCTCCTCGAGCGAGCCCGGGTCGACGTTCGCCTGCTCGCTCGACGGCGCGCCGTTCGCCGCCTGCGGCTCGCCCCACCACCTGCTGGGCCTCGGCAACGGCGAGCACCGCTTCGAGGTGCGCGCGACCGACATGGCCGGCAACGTGGACGACTCACCCGCCGTTCGCACGTGGACGATCGAGGGCGTGGCGGCGGACTGCGGCCAGCCGCGCACCCTCACCGCGGTCGCCGACGCCTGGTTCGACCAGGCCTCGACGTCGGACAACAAGGGCAGCGACTCGGTGCTCAAGGTCATGTCCAAGGGGCCCGTGAACAACCTCCGCGCGGCCGTCCGCTTCGCGCATCCGGCAGCGCCTTCGGGCTGCGCGGTCGCGTCGGCCACCCTTCGTCTGTACGCGGGCTCGGCGCGGTCGGGCCGCACGATCGAGGTGCGGCGACTGGCGGGCGGCTGGACGGAGTCGGGCATCACCTGGAACACGCAGCCGCCGGCGGTTGGCACGGCCGCCGCCGCGGCCTCCGGGACGGGCTATCGCCGAATGGGACGTCACGGCCCAGGTGCGGGCCATGTACGAGACGGGCGTGAACACGGCTTCCTGGTGCGCGACGCGGCCGAGAACGCCGACGCCGAGCAGCAGTTCAACAGCCGGGAGAAGGGCGAGAACCAGCCGCAGCTGGTCATGACGTTCGCCGGGCCGCCGGGAGCCGACACGGTTGCGCCGGAGACCACGATCGGCGTCGAAGCCGCCAAGCCTGACTCGCGAGACGGGTGCCTCGTTCGGCTTCTCCGCCGACGAGGAGGGCGCCACGTTCGAGTGCAAGCTCGACGCCGGCCAGTACGGCGCGTGCACATCGCCCATCAGCTACGCCGCGCTGGCGGCGGGCGTGCATACCTTCAGCGTGCGCGCGACGGACGAGGCCGGGAACCGGGACGACAGCCCCGCGGTCCACACCTGGACGGTGGACAACGTGCGCCCCGGAGACGACGATCACCGGGATGGCGGGCGGTTCCATCAGCTTTGCGGGGACCGATCAGCCGGTCCAGGGGGTGGCGCTCAGCTTCTCCTGCTCGCTGGACGGGGCGACCTTCACCCCGTGCACGAGCCCGACGCCCGTCGGTGGGCTCCCAGCCGGCGAGCACGAGCTCGCCGTGCGCGCAACGGACCCGGCCGGCAACACCGACGAGACGCCCGCGCGACACACCTGGACGGTCGCCGCGCCGCCGCCGCAGCTTCCGACGAGCCAGGCGCCGCAGGGCAGCTGGACCGCCAGCTACGGCGCCGGCGGCTACGCGCTGGGCGGCTGGAACGGCTCGAGCGACCTGGTGGCGCTGCCGGCCGGCGCGAGGCTGGTCGTCGAGCAGGCGGGACGCACGCGCTGGAGCTCGTCGACGACCAACGTGCGAGCGCTGCAGGACCCCTCCCCTGGCGGCGCTCGTCGCGCCGCGGCCTGGACGCATGCCGGCGAGGTCCGGCTGCGCATCGACTTCACCACTGCCTGGAGCGGCGACCTGCACCTCTACGCGCTCGACTGGGACAACCACGGACGACGCCAGACCATCACCGTCGACGACGGCTCGGGCCCGCGCGCCGCAACCCTCGACTCGTCCTTCACCAACGGCCTCTGGACCCACGCCCCGGTCACCGTCCCGGCCGGCGGCTCGGTGCGCATCAAGCTCAGCCGCACCGCCGGCACCGGCGCCGTCCTCTCAGGCCTCTTCCTCGGCGGAGCAACCCCACGGCTTCCGACGAGCGAGGCGCCGCAGGGGACCTGGGCCGCGAGCTACGGCGCCGGCGGCTACGCGCTCGGCGGCTGGAACGGCTCGAGCGACCTGGTGGCGCTGCCGGCGAGCGCGAGGCTGGTCGTCGAGCAGGCCGGACGCACGCGCTGGAGCTCGTCGACGACCAACGTGCGGGCGCTGCAGGGCCCGGGCGGCACCGGTCGCCGCGCGGCGGCCTGGACGCATGACAGCGAGGTCCGGCTGCGCATCGACTTCACGGCCGCCTGGAGTGGCGACCTGCACCTCTACGCGCTCGACTGGGACAACCGCGGACGACGCCAGACCATCACCGTCGACGACGGCTCGGGGCCACGCGTCGCAGTCCTCGACTCGTCCTTCACCAACGGCCTCTGGACCCACGCCCCGGTCACGGTCCCAGCCGGCGGCTCGGTGCGCATCAAGCTCAGCCGCACGGCCGGCACGAACGCCGTCCTCTCAGGCCTCTTCCTCGGCGGAGGGCCGTGACGCCGGCCCATCTCGCAGAGGACGTGGGACCATGCTGCAAATGGCCTACACCAGGGAGCAGATCCGGGAAGCCGTGGAGCTTGCGGGAGACGAACACTGGCAGGCCCTGATTCGACATCACGAGGATGCCTATCCGGCGAGCCGCCCCACCCCTGGCGATGTCTGCCGGGCCGAGGCCGAGCGGCTCAATCAGCTCGGGCTCGGCGACGCCGGGGACCTCGTGCTGGTCGAGACCCGCGTCGAGCGCACCGATTCCACCATCCGCATCGTCCACCTCTTCGAGTACGGGCCTCACAAGGCTCGCCTGCTGACGGAGCCGTTCGAGGGGTACGGAACCGAAGAGGCGTGAACGGGGGGCTTACCGGCCCACCGACTCGGCCCAGCGGCGCATCGCGTAGCGGAACCAGCCGTCCCCGTAGGGCACGTAGATCCTGACGGGCACTCCGCGGCCGGCGAGGACCCTCGCGTCCGCGCTGCGCACGCCGAGCAGCATCTCGATGCCGATGCCCGGCAGGGCACGCAGGAGCGCCTCCCGCAGAACGGCGTCGTGGGTGGCGATGGCGACCTCCGCGCCGTCTGCATGCAGCTCGTGGGCGAGCTCGAGGAAGGCCAGGTCGGTCGGTTCACCCCAGGGCCGCGCGACCTGCGGGTCCTCCACGTAGGCGCCCTTGACGAGTCGGATCGGCACCCCGCGCTCCGCAAGCGCCCGGGCATCCGTCCGGCTGCGCTTCAGGTTCGCCTGGATGGTTGCCGACACCGCGCCACCCGTGCGGGCCACGGCCGAGACCGCCGCCAAGATGCGGTCGGCGTGGCCCTCCTGCTCGGCGCCCACCTGGATGTATCGGCCCGCTGGAAGCGCTGCGGCGATCCGCTCGAGTCGCTGCCGCACCGCCTCCCCGGGCTGGTCGAGGCCGATGTGCGAGAGATCGATCGACAGGAACGTGTTTTCGCCGGCACGCTCGAGCGTCTGCGCGAGGGCGACGTAGTGGTCCGTCACGCGGTCCGCCTCGATCGGATCGGAGATGTTCTCGCCGAAGAAGTCGATCGAGCTCGCGAGCCCCGCCGCCGCGAGGCGATGCGCGCAGGCAAGGGCATCCTCCGGCCCCGTCCCGGCGACGTAGCCCCTGGCCAGCCGGAAGGCGGCCCGCTCCCCACCAGGGAGGGCGCGCACCGCGCGCTCCCATCCCGCGCTCGTCGCGAGCGCGAACAGGATGCGCCGAGCGGTCACGGCAACGGACACCCGATGGATGATGCCCATACCTGCTCGGTGCTAAGGTAGTTAGCAGTGCTAACTACACCTGGCCCAAGCGTCCCTGAGCTCGCTTCTCGCCTGCGCCTCGCCATCACCCGCACCGCGCGGCGCCTTCGCCAGGACTCCGGTCCCGGGCTTTCGCCGACCCAGGCGGCCGCCCTGTCCACGATCGAGCGCGTGGGTCCCCTTACCCCGTCCGAACTCGCCAGAATCGAGCAGGTCCAGCGACCCACGATCAGCCGCGTGACCGCCCGGCTCGGCCAGGCCGGCCTGATCGAGCGCATGCCCGACGAGCTCGACGGGCGTGGCGCTCGGCTGCGTGTGACGCCGGAAGGACGGCGCACGCTGCGGGAACTGCGGAGCCGCAAGACCGCTTACCTGGCGGAGCGCCTGGAGCGGCTCGATCCGGAGGAGCAGGCCATCCTGGCCCAGGCGAGCGAGCTGCTCGAGCGAATGCTGGAGGACGGAGGCGAATGAGGAGCTACATCCGTCGCCCGTTCGCGCCCCTCTCGATCCCGAACTACCGGCGCTACTTCGTCGGCCAGGTCTTCGCCCGCTGCGGCTCATGGGTGCAGACGGTCGCGGAGATCTGGCTCGTTCTGCAGCTGACCGGCAGTGGCGTCTCGCTCGGCTTGACCACCGCGCTCCAGTTCGCGCCGATGCTGCTGCTGGGCCCCTGGGCGGGCGTGTGGGCCGACCGCATGCCCAAGCGCCGCATCCTGCTCGCGGCGCAGGGCTGGATGGTCGCTCCCGCCCTGACCCTGCTCGTGCTGACGGCGACAGGCGCGGTGGAGCTGTGGATGGTCTACGCGCTGGTGCTGGCGCGGGGGCTCGGCCACGCGGTGGACACGCCCGTCCGGCAGGCGTTCGTGATGGAGGTGGTGGGCCGCGAGCAGGTCGCTGCGGCTGTCTCGCTGAACTCGGCGGTGGCGTCGACCGCCAGGCTGGTCGGACCTGCCGTGGCGGGCGGGCTGATCGCGGGCGTCGGCATCGCGCCCTGCTTTGCCGTGAGCTGCGCGGCCTTCCTCGTGGGCGTCGGCGCTCTGCTGGCGGTGGACCCGGTCACGCTGCAGCGCGCGGCGCTCTCGGGCCGGGTCCCCGGACAGCTGCGTGAGGGGCTGAGCCAGGTGCGGTCGAACCCCGCCCTGCGCGTACCGCTGACGGCCATGGCCGTCGTCGGCACGCTTGCCTTCAACTTTCAGGTCGTGCTTCCGCTGATGGCTCGCTACGCCTTCCACGGCGGGGCCGGGACCTACGGCGCGCTCGCCGGTGCGATGGGCGCCGGTGCCGTCGTCGGTGCCGTGATCACCGCCGGCCGCCGCAGCCCTTCGCTGACCGGCCTCGGCGCGATCGGGCTGGCCTTCGGCGCCCTCATGGCCGCGATTGCCGCGGCGCCCACACTGGGCCTGGCGCTCGCGGCACTGGTGCTGATGGGAGCCGCTTCCATCTCCTTCACCGCCAGCACGAACTCGCTGCTCCAGCTGGCCGCGCCGACCATGATGCGCGGCCGCGTGATGGCGCTCTGGAGCGTCGTCTACCTCGGCTCGACGACGGTGGGCGGCCCGATCGTCGGCTGGGTGTCCGAGCAGGCCGGCCCCCGCGCCGGCCTTGCGCTTGGAGCACTCGCCACGCTCGCGACCGGTGCCGGCCTGCTCATTGTCGCCGTCCGCCAGGAGCGCGCCGGCGAGCTGTCCGCAGCGATCTGACGCGGGACCGGCTCAGACGCGCAGCGGCCGCTTCATCGCGCGATAGACGAACTCGTCCGTCTGCGCCGACTCGCGCGCCGAGACGACGCGGTCGTGATGCGCCGAGAACCGGCAGACCGGGTCCGTGGCCGCCGCGTCGCCCGTGAGCCGCAGCGCCTGGCAGCGGCAGCCGCCCCAGTCCACCTCCTGGCGTCCGAGCGGGCACGTCCGGCAGGGCTCCTGCATCCAGTCCGTCCCCCGGAAGCGCGCGAACGCGTCGGACTCGCTCCAGATCCACTCCAGCGGATGCTCGCGGACGTTGGCGAACTCCAGCCCCGGGATCGTCGACGCCGCCTGACACGGCAACACGTCGCCGTTCGGAGCGACCACCATCGCCAGCCGGCCCCAGCCGCCCATGCACGGCTTCGGCAGGTCCTCATAGAAGTCGGGGAGGACCCAGAGGACGTCGACCTTGGGGCCGACCCGCTCACGGAAGCGCTGGACCGCTTCCTCCGCGCGGCGGAGCTGCTCCCAGGACGGCATGAGCGCGTCCTGGTTCGCGACCGCCCAGCCGTAGTACTGCGTGTTCGCAAGCTCGAGCCGCTGCGCCCCGAGACCGAGCGCGAGATCGAGCAGCTCCTCGATCCGATCGAGGTTCTGCCGGTGCAGAACGCAGTTGATCGTCAGCGGGAGGTCGAGCTCCTTCACCACGTGCGCGGCCGCGATCTTCTTCTCGAACGACCTGTTCCCGCCGATGCGGTCGTTCTCCGCCGCGTCGGGGCTCTGGATCGAGATCTGCACATGGTCGAGGCCGGCCGACTTCAGCGCCTCCGCGCGCGCGCGCGTGAGATGGATCCCGGCGGTGATGAGCGACGAGTAGAGACCGGCGTCGCGCGCGCCCGCGCACAGCTCGTCCAGATCGCGGCGCAGCATCGGCTCGCCGCCGGTGAGCGCGAGCTGCAGCACGCCGAGCGCGCGCGCCTCCCGGAACGTGCGCGTCCAGTGCTCGGTCTCGAGCTCCTGGCGGTACTTCTCGTGGCCGATGTCGAGCGGGTTCGAGCAGTACGGGCAGTGGAGCGGGCACTGGTAGGACAGCTCGGCGATCAGCGTGGCGGGCCTAGGCTGCTGCATCCACCACCAGTCCCCTGTGGGTCAGGCGGTCGACCAGCCCGTGGACGTCGTCGCGTACATCGGAGCCCTCGTAGCGGGCCGAGAGGGTGCTGACGATCTCGTCGACGGAGCGCTCGCCGTCGCACAGCTCGAGCACCGCCGCCGCGGTTGGGTTGAGCCGCACGGCACCCTCCGGGACGAGCAGCACGTGCTCCTCGCGGACATCGTCGTACTGCAACCGCGCGCCGGTGACGAGCCGGGGGCGAGTCATGCGTCCGGCCCCGGCGGCTGCGTGTCGCCGCGCTCGATTGCCTCGAGCTGCGCCCACAGCATCTCCGTCTTGAAGCGGAGCGCCGCCACGGCGGCCTGCTGCTGCTCGCGCGTGCGGCAGCGCTCGACGGTGAGGTCGAGCGCGTACTGCGCGTCGCGCGGCGCCTGCACGAGCCGTGCACGGAAGTACTCGAGCCCCGCGGGGTCGACCCACTCGTAGTGGCGCTCGAGCGCCTCCAGCCGCACACGGATCGCGGCCGGCCCGAAGAGCTCGGTGAGCGATGACGCGACCGCCTCGATCCACGGCTTCTGGCGCGCGAAGTTCACATAGGCGTCGACCGCGTAGCGCACCGCGGGCAGCACGCGCCGTTCCGACAACAGCTCGTCTCGCGAGACGCCGAGCGCCTCGCCGAGCCGCACCCACGACTCGATGCCGCCCGTTCCGTCGGTCTCGCCGTCGTGGTCGACGATGCGCCCGATCCACTCTCGCCGCACCTCGACCTCGGGGCAGTTCGACAGGATCGCCGCGTCCTTCAGCGGGATGCACCTCTGGTAGTAGAAGCGGTTCGCGACCCACCGCTGCAGCTCCTCGCGCGTGAGCTCTCCCGCGTCCATTCGCCTGTGGAAGGGGTGCAGGTTGTGGTAGCGCGTGCCCTGCGCGCGCAGCTTCGCGACGAACTCCTCGGGTGGCCACGGCGCGCGCTCGGTCGTCGGTTCCGTGGCGGTCTCGGTCATAGCGCGATCTCGAGGCCATCGTAGGCAACTTCCACGCCCGCGCCTCGCACCGCCTCCCGCTCGGGAGAGTCCTCGAGCAGGATCGGGTTCGTGTTGTTGATGTGGACGAGCACCTTCCGCGGTCGCTCCAGGCGCGCAAGCGCCTCGAGCGTGCCGCCGGGGCCCGAGAGCGGCAGGTGTCCCATGTCGCGCGCGCTGCGCGTCGAGATGCCGAGTCGGGCGAGCTCGTCGTCGCGCCAGAAGGTCCCGTCGACGAGCACGAGGTCGCTCGAGGCGAACCGGGTGAGCACGTCATCGTCCAATCGTGCGAGACCGGGTGCGTAGGTCACGACGCCGCCACTCCCGCGGTCGCGGAAGACGAACCCGCTCGCCTCAAGCTGCACGCCGGACCCGCTCAGGTAGCGCGGTGCGTCGCCGCCCACCTCGAACGGCTCGACCTCGAGGCTCGACCCTTCGAGCGGCCTCGCGCGCTCCGGCTCCAGCGTCTGCCACTCCGCCCCGCAGTAGCGCTCCAGGATCGGCAGCACGGGATAGCCGTGCCTGAGCGCGCGCTCCACGCCTTCGTCGCCGAACACGCGCACCGGCGTTGCCGACTCGCGCAGGAGCAGAAGCCCCGCCGTATGGTCGATCTCGGCGTCCGTCAGAAGCACGCCCGCGATCGGCGGCGCGCGGACGCCGTCGACCTGCCCGGGTGTGAGTGCCGCGAGCTGCTGGCGCGCGTCCGGCGAGGCGTTTACGAGAAACCAGGGCCCCTCGGCACCACGGACAGCGAGCGACGACTGTGTGCGAGGCCGCGCCCGGGTACCCCCGCGCGCCGCCTCGCACGTCTCACAACGGCAGTTCCACTGCGGAAACCCTCCGCCGGCGGCCGAGCCGAGAATCCGGACGCGGACCGCTGCCTACCGGTGGTGGTAGAGGGTGACCTCGCAGCAGAGGTCGACGAACTCGAACTCGGGCTTGATCCACGTCGTGCGACGGCTCTTCGTCGTCGTGGAGCTGACCTTGATCGCTTTCAATGGAACCCCTCCTTGTTGGGGTACATGTAGATCTTCCTCAACTAACCCAGCAGTAGGAACCCGCCGGCCGCGACGAGCAAAGCGACTCCGGCGAACCGGACCGCGACCGCCCGACGCTCCAGCGCAGGCACCACGCGCGGGAGCAAGCCGGCCGCGTACAGGCCGGCGAGGGCAAGCAGCGCGCTCGACAGCGCCTGTTCCGCGGCGTGCCCGGCGAGCGAGCCCGAATAGTCGCTCGCCACGCCAAAGGCGAGGTTGTCCATCGTCAGGGCAAACGGCAACACCCAGACAGCCCAGGACGCCTTGACCAGCCGCGACCCGGCGGCGACGACGATCAGGTAGTACGCCAGCGCGGCCAGCGTCCCGACCTCCAGGAACGCGGTCACGCTCTCCGAGATCGTCCAACCGAGGCCCGCGCCGATCAGGAACGCGGCTCCGTCGGCGAGGCCGAAGAGCGCGGCGAGCGGCAGGCGCCACCGTTTGTCGACGATCGCTCCGATGGCCATGCAGGCGATGAAGCTGTCAATACCTAGAAGCAAGAAACCCATGTCTCAACTCCAGACCGTGATTGGTGAGCTTGCCATTGCTGCACTACTCCGGAAGCGCGAAGGCGAACAGCGCGCTGCCGTGGGACGACCCGAGCATCTTGGGCAGGAACCCCTCGGCCCAGCCGCCCCAGCCGCTCGGCGCGACGACGTACTGCCGTCCGTCGACGCTGTAGGTCGACGGGCTGCTGTGGTGGCCGCTGCCGCACTGGAACTGCCACAGCAGGTCACCGCTGCCCGCATCCCACGCGTTGAACTCACCGCTGGGCTCCCCGCCGAACACGAGGTCGCCGCCCGTGGCCAAGAGCGACGAGCACATGCACAGGTCGTCGGTCCAGCGCCACCGCTCCTGGCCAGTGCGCGGGTCGTAGGCGCTCACGTACCCGGTCTGGTCCTCGGAGTCCACGGCCACGCCGGCGCCCCAGTACGGGATGCTCTCCTTGAACTCCCTGCGCCGCCGCGTGGCCGTCGCGCCCACGTCCTGCACCGGGACGTAGAGGAGCTCGGTCCTCGGGCTGTAGCACGCGTGCGTCCATTCCTTGGCGCCGGCCGGCCCCGGCCAGAAGTGGACCGGGTCGCCCTCCTTGTCGGGGTAGACCTTGGGCGTCACGTTGCCCTTCTCGTCGACCTCGCCCCAGTCGATGCGGTCGACGAACGGCACCACCCGGACCGGCGACATGTCCGTGCGATCCAGGATGTAGAGGAACCCGTTCTTGTCGAAGTGGGCGGCCAGCTTCTGCCCATCGAGGTCGAACAGGAGGTGCTCCATCACTGAGTCGTAGTCCCACAGGTCGTGCGGGGTGTACTGGAAGTGCGCCTTGATCTCGCCGGTGTCGGCGTCCACGGCTACACCGGAATCGGTGTAGAGGTTGTCGCCCTCGCGGACCCCTCCGTCGAAGTCGGGACACGGATTGCCGGTCCCGTAGTACAGGAGGTTCAGGTCCGGGTCGTAGCTGGGTGTGATCCAGCAGTTCGCGCCGCCGCGCGCCCAGGCCTCGCCGTCCGCGGGCCAGGTCTCGGACCCGGGCTCCCCGGGCTTCGGCACCATGTAGCACCGCCAGACGTGCTCACCGGTCTCGCGATTGAACGCATCGGTGTGGCCGCGCACGCCGAACTCGCCGCCGGAGCTTCCGACGATGACCATGTCCTTCACGACGAGGGGAGCGACGGTGGCGCTCTCGCCGGCCCGAACATCGCCGAAGGGCTTGTCCCAGATCTTCTTGCCGGTCCCGGCGTCGAGCGCGATCAGGTGTGCGTTCAGGGTGGTCATGAAGACCTTCCCCTCGGCGACCGCGACCCCGCGGTTGACGTTGCCGCAGCACAGCGACACGTCGAACGGGGACGCGTGCCTGTAGCGCCACAGCTCCTGCCCGTTCGTCGCGTCGAGGGCCCACAGCTGGCCGTCCCAGCCGGAGACGAACATGACCCCGTCCACGATGATCGGCGCGGCCTCCCACGCATAGGTCGTCGCGCCCGGGCGCAGGCCGACATTGCCGGCCTGGAACACCCACTGCGGAGTGAGTTTCCCGACGTTGCTCGCGTTGATCTGGTCGAGCGCGCTGTAGCGCTGCCCGTTGTAGGCGCCGTAATAGGTCAGCCAGTTCTGCGGTTCATCACGGGCGCCCAAGATCCGCTCGTATGTGACGTCCTTGGTGACCGGCGGTGCCTTGCCGACCGACGTGCTCAGGGCTGCGTAGGGGACGGCAGTTCCTGCGTCTACGTACTCGGTTGCCATCGAGTACTCCTTTCGACGGTGAGCCTGGGGGGCGGGCTACGGGCGGGGTTGGGGCGGGCGGTCGAGGCGAGCCTCGTCCGGTACGTCTCCGCCGACGACGATCGCGCCGGTCAGGCCCCGGCCCTCGTCGTTGCCGGTAGTGGAGCCGTACCAGTAGTACCCCGGGCCGTCGAGCTCGAGGATGGCCGTGCCCTTCGAGTGATTCACCAACCAGATGAACTGAGTGTCGCCATTGCTCGGCAGCACCGCGCAGTGGGTGTTCTTGTCATCGTTGATGAGCTCGAGCTCGAGTACGCCCCCATGGGGCATGACTAGAACCCCGGGTTCGTACACCAGTTCGTCCTCAGGGATCCGGACGGTGGCATGCATCTTGCCGTCGGATCCCTCCTCCGCCTCTCCGACGCTGCCGCGTCCGAGAATTCGGCCTAGCGTTGCACCGTTCTGCTTGTCCAAGAGCTCTTCGGCGGTCTGCGCCACGCGTCCCTCCCTTGGGTGCGTTTGGGGGTGGCAGCACGCTACTACTTTTTTCGCGGCGCCGTCACCCGCCCTGTTGTGAGCCTGACACGCTTACGCCGAGGCTCTTCGAAGGTCATATAGCCCCAGTCGAGGGGCGACTCCTGGCGGTAGTTCTTGCGCAGGGCGCGCGCGATCGTGGCCTTCATCAGCTCCTTGCCGAGGTAGAAGGCGTGCGTGGCCTCGTCGACTCCGAGCTGGTCGAAGATCTCGTTGAAGTCGGTGCCCTTGACGAACAGCTCGGCGTTGAAGACGTAGATCCAATCGCTGTCGGCGAAGATGCGGAAGTTCGGGTCGGTGACCTGCGCCTGCAGCTCGCGCAGCTCGGATTCCGAGTAGGGGCGGAGGTCCTCGTCCTTCACCGTCAGCAGCCGCCCGTCGACGTGCTTGGGCGGCGTGCCCTGCTCCTGCGCGAAGTGCATGAGCTGCGCCGCGAGCACCGCCTCTCGGACGGCCCCGTGCGCCCACTCGATCACCTCGGTGGTGAGCACGTTGCGGATGCCGAGCTCCTGGCAGAAGCCGATCAGCATCGCGGTCACCCCTGTGCTGTCGGCCTCGGTCAGCTCGGTGAGGTTGCCGATCCCCATCAGCATCTCCACGTCGGGATGGCGCCGGCGCACCTCGAGGTAGCGCCCGAGGCTGGCAGCGAAGCCGGTGCCGATCGGCTCGACGATCGGGTCGACGAGGTAGGGCTTGCCGAGCCGCTCGAGATGGGCGATCGTCGCCTCCAGGCTGTCGAGGTCCTCCGGCGTGTCGGGGATGAGCACGGGCGTCGCGCTCAGGCGCTCGGCGATGTCGCGGTTCGACCCGTTGAGGCTGAGGACGTAGTCGACGCCCGCCTCGTCGGCCATCAGGATCTCCTCGCGGTCCATCGTGTCGATGCTCAGGGCGAAGCCGCGTTCGCGCAGCTCGGCGATCACCCCCGGACCCTCGTCGAGCCAGCGGCGCCCGAGCGACATGCCCAGGTCGATGACGTCCGCGCCGGCGTCGCGGTAGTACCCCGCGAGCTCGAGGATGCGGTCGCGGCTCAGCCTCGGCACGTGGTTGATCTCCGCGAACACGCGGATGTCGCGCGCGCCGTAGCCGGCGCGGGCGTCGGCCTGCCCGAACCAGCTCGGCAGCTGCTTCAGGTCGGCGGGACCCTTCTCGACGGGAATCCCGAAGCGCTCCGCCAGCACGTCGGTCTCTCCCTCGCAGAGCCCCGGGATCATGATCCTCGTGACCGCCTCCGGTGGCTCGAGGAAGCGGGCGATCCAGTTGGTGGTCATCAGCGCGGCCACCGTGATCTTCATGACCGCGACCTCGTAGTCGAACGGCAGCTCGGCGCGGCCCAGCGTGTTACGGAGCGCCGGCGCGGCGAGCTTGCCGGTTACGAACAGGAACCGCTCGGCCACGCGCGTGTCCGGATGGGCGGTTCTACTTGCTACGGACGAACTTGTTCGGCGTTCCCTCGAGCGGGCTGTCGGGGTCCGGCCGCCACATCACGTGGTCCTCGATCTCGCGCGCCAGCGCGAAGTCCTTGTCGGTGATGCCGCCGCTCGTGTGGGTCTGGAGCTTTACCCACAGCTTGCCCCAGGTGACCGCCAGGTCGGGGTGATGGTAGGCCGCCTCGGACAGGTAGCCGATGGTGTTGACGAGCATGAGCGTCGTCGGCCAGCCGTCGGTGTTGTACTTGCGCCGCAGCCACCCGCCGTCGAGGTACCAGCCGTCGAGGCCGTGCTCCTGGATCTTGGCCTCGACCTCCTCTTCGGTGTACGGCTTGACCTTTGCCTGCGTCTCCACTGCGAATCGCCTCCTTCGAGGGCACTGGGGGCACTACATCATCACAACGCCACCGTTGATGTTGATGGCCTGGCCGGTGACGAACGCGGCCTCCGGTGACGCGAGCCAGAGCGCGGCCGCGGCGACGTCCTCCGGCCGGCCCCAGCGTGCGAGCGGCGTGGACTCGGCGACGGAGCGGTGGAAGTCGCGGTCGGCTTGCTGCGCGAACCTGGTCTCGATCCATCCCGGGCAGAGCACGTTGACGCGGACCCGGGGCGCCAGGCCGCGCGCCAGGCTCTTGCTGAAGGCGAGCACGCCGCCCTTGACGGCGCTGAACAGCTCGGGGTTCTCGCCGGCCATTCCAGCGGTCACGTGGTCCCAGCTCATGTTCAAGATGGTCCCACCGCCGGGCTGCTCGCGCATCACGGCGCCGGCGGCGTACGAGCACGCGACGGTGCCCTTGAGGTCGACCGCCAGCAGGAGATCGAGCTTGCGCTCCCAGTCCCAGCCGGCCGCCTCGCCCGTCAGCACGTCCGCGCCGGCGTTGTTGACCCACACGTCGAGCCCGCCGAGCCGTTCCCGGGCCTGCGCGACCAGCGCCTCGCAGGCGCCGCGGGTGCCCAGGTCCGCCTGGGCGACCGATGCGCTGCCACCGAGGCGGCCGATCCGTTCGGCGACCTCCGACGCGGCCTGCGCGCTGTCCCGGTGCGTGACGAGCACCGTCGCTCCCGCGCCGCCGAACGCCTCGGCGATGGCGGCGCCGATGCCGCTGCTCGCGCCCGTGACCACGGCCCGCACCCCGTCGAGCCGGCGACCGCCGGGCTGCGCCACCTCGGTCATGAGCCGGTCCGACTATACGATGCGGCGAATGCCGGCCAAGCAGGTCTCCGGCGCTGCGCAGCTGGCCTGCGTGCTCGAGGTAAGCGCCGAGAAGCCGGGCAACGTCACGCCGAGCCACGACTTCGACGACACCTCCTACGAGGACATGCTGCGCAGCGGGATCGCGCTCGGCCCCGAGCTCGGCCGCGCCGGCGAGCGGGCGGTCGGCGAGACGGTGCTGGCCGCGGTGCGCGCCTCGCGCGGCGCCGCCGGCGCCAACACCAACCTCGGCATCGCGCTGCTGCTCGCGCCGCTCGCGCGCGCAGCGCTGACGCCCAGCGACGGACCGCTCCGCGAGCGGCTCGGCGAAGTGCTGCGCGCGCTCACCGTCGACGACGCGCGCGATGCCTACGCGGCGATCCGCCTGGCGGGTGCCGGCGGCCTCGACGAGCCCGTCGAGCACGACGTGCGCGACGAGCCGCGCGTGACCCTGCGCGAGGCCATGGCGGCGGCCGCGCAGCGCGACACGATCGCAAGCGAGTACGTGACCGACCATGCGGTGACGTTCGAGCTCGGTCTGCCCGCCCTCGCCGATGCGCTGGGCGATGGGCTGCGCCCGCGCGACGCCATCGTCGAGTTGGCGCTGCGCCTGCTCGCCGCCGTCCCGGACACGCTGATCGCCCGCAAGCGCGGCGCCGGCGCGGCCGGTCGGGTGGCTGCGGGCGCCCGGGAGGTGCTCACCGCCGGCGGGGTGCGCAGCGACCGAGGCAGGGCCGCGCTGGCCGGATTCGACGCATCGCTGCGCCAGGACGGCAACGCGCTGAACCCGGGGACCACGGCCGACCTGGTCACCGCCGTGCTCTTCGTGGCGCTGCTGGAGGGCTTGCTCTGAAGCCGATCCTGGTGGTTGCCGTCAGCGCGCGCATGTTCGCCGAGCTGGCGGTGCGGGCCGGGCACGACGTGGTGGCGCTCGACCGCTTCGGCGACCTGGATCTCCAGCGGCTCTGCCCCAGCGTCTCGGTGCTGCGCGACCTCGGCGGACGCGGCGGCATGGAGGCGCTGGTCGACGCGGCAGAGGAGATCCACGCGCCGAGCGTGATCTACGGCGCGGGGCTCGAGAACAAGCCCGTGCTCGTCGCCCGGCTGGCATCGGGCAGAACGCTGCTCGGGTGCCGGCCCGAGACGCTCGAGCGGGTGCGCGACCCTGTTGCGCTCGGCGCCTCGCTGCGCGCGGGCGGGCTCGCCTATCCGACCACGTTCGCGGGCCGCGACGCACGGCGGCTCGCGGACCGCTCCCGCCGCTGGCTGCGCAAGCCGCTGCGCGGCGGCGGCGGACGCGGCGTTCGCGAGTGGCGCGGCGGGGCGCTGGACGGGGATGTCGTGGTGCAGCAGCGCATCTCGGGACTCGCCTGCTCGGTCGCGGCGGTCGCCGACGGCCGCTCGGCCGTCGTGCTCGGCGTGAGCGAGCAGCTCGTCGGGCACCGTGGGTTCGGCGCGCGCGGCTACGCATGGTGCGGCAACGTCGTGCCGCCACGGCTCGGGGAGGCAGAGCGACGCGCGCTGGCCGGCGCCGCGCGGACGATCTGCGCGCACCTGGCGCTCGCGTTCGGACTGCGCGGGCTGTTCGGCGTGGACCTCGTGTGGGACGGCGAGCGCGCCTGGGTCGTCGAGGTCAACCCGCGTCCGACGGGGTCGCTCGAATGCGTCGAGGCGGCGCACGAGGTGGGCGTCGTCGCCGCCCACCTGGACGGCTGCGCCGGGCGCCTGCCGTCGACGGCTCCCGCTGAGGCACCGCCCCGGGCGGCCGGCAAGGCGATCCTCTTCGCCCGCCAGGACGTGCGCGTCGGGGACACCCGTGGCTGGCCGGCGCGCGGCATCCGCGACGTGCCTCACCCGCGCGAGCGGATCTCCGCCGGTCACCCGGTCTGCACCCTCGTCTCGGTTCAGGAGTCCCCGGACGCCGTTCTCGCCGACCTCGAGGCGCGCGCCGCCGCGCTCCGCGCCGAGCTTGGCGAGCGCGCCGGGCTCCGTGCCCACGCCTGACTCCGCGACGGCCCGGCCGAGAACCCTATGCTCACGCCGGATCGTGACGCTCTCGCTCAACGATCGCGCCCAGGAACTCGCCGACCGCCTCGCCGCCGAGGCCGAGGCCCTGCGCGTGGCGGTGACGACGCTGCCCGGCGGCACGCGGCTGATCGACTGCGGCAGCGCGGTTCCCGGGGGCCTCGAGCCGGGACGGCGCTTCGCGGAGATCTGCATGGCCGGCCTCGGCTCGGTGTCGTTCACCCCGCTCGTGCTCGAGGGCCGCTGGCTGCCCGGGCTCACGGTTGTCACCGATCGCCCGGCGTTGGCCTGCCTCGCGTCCCAGTACGCGGGCTGGCGGCTGGATCGCGACGACTACTTCGCCCTGGCGAGCGGGCCGGGACGGGCGCTGATCCGGGCCGAGGAGCTCTACGACGACCTCGAGGTCGACGAGCGCGCGCGGACCGCGGTGCTGTGCCTCGAGACGCGCGATGCGCCGCCGGAGCCGGTCGCCGAGTATGTGGCCGAACGGGCCGGCGTGACCGCCGCGGATCTGACGCTGCTGTTCGCGCCGACCGCGAGCCTGGCCGGCAGCGTGCAGGTCGCCGCGCGCGTGGTCGAGACCGCGCTGCACAAGCTCCACGAGCTCGAGTTCGACGTCAGGCGGGTGGTGAGCGGCTTCGGGAGCTGCCCGCTGCCACCGGTTGCCCGAACCGACCCGGAGGCGATCGGTCGCACGAACGACGCCGTGCTCTACGGCGGTCAGGTCGAGCTCACCGTCGACGCCTCCGACGAGGAGCTCGAGGCGGTCGTCCCGCGCCTGCCGGCCTCGGCCTCGGCCGACCACGGCGAGCCGTTCGGCAGCGTTCTCGAGCGCGCCGGCTGGGACTTCTACAAGATCGACCCGCTGCTCTTCAGCCCTGCCGAGGTGCGCCTGACGAGCACGTCGAGCGGACGCAGCTTTCACGCCGGGGGCGTGGACATCGGCGTCCTCGAGCGGTCCTTTCGGGGATGAGCGAGCGCCTGCCCGGGGTCGCGATCGTCGAGACGGTCACCACGACCATCAACCCGGACGGAACGGTCAACTGCGCCGCCATGGGTGTGGAGTGGGGAGACGACACCATCGTCATCAAGCCCTTCCCCTCGACGCGCACGCTGCGCAACCTGCTGGCCACGGGCGCGGCGGTGGTCAACCTCACCGACGACATCCTGCTGTTCACACAGGCCGCTCTCGGCGACCCGCACCCCCCCACGCGGCCCGCGGCCGCGATCGACGGCGCCGTGCTGGCGGACGCCTGCTCGTGGCGTGAGGTCACGGTCGCGGGGATCGACGAGAGCGGGCCGCGCGCCCGGGTCACCACGCACGTGGTGGCGCGTGGAGCCGGGCGCGAGTTCCTCGGCTTCAACCGGGCCCGTCACGCGGTGCTCGAGGCATCGATCGTCGCTTCGCGCGCGCGCCTGCTGCCGGCCGCGGAGGTCCGTGCGGAGCTGGAGCGCCTCCAGGTGCCCGTCGACAAGACGGCGGGGCCGCGGGAGCACGAGGCGATGGAGCTCGTCCGCCGGCACGTGCGCGCCGCGGTGGGCAGCGGATGACGTCAGTCCGCGTCGAGGCGCCCGCGCGGCTGCACATGGGCATGCTCGACGCCGCCGGCGGCGGCGCTCGGCGGTTCGGTGGCTTGGGGGTGGCGCTCAGCCGCCCGGCCGTGGTGGTGGAGGCGAGCCCGAGCGACGAGGTCAGCGCCGAGGGCCCGGATGCCGAGCGCGCGCTCGCCGTCGCCCGGCGCTGCCGGGAGGCGCTCGGGCTCGCGGGCGGCGCACGGGTGCGCGTGCTCGAGGCGATCCCGGCGCATGTCGGCCTCGGCTCGGGGACCAAGCTCGCGCTCGCCGTGACGGCCGCCCTGGCCGCGCTGGCGGGACAGACACCCGAGCCGGGGGCGATCGCTCGCGCGGCCGGGCGCGGCGCACGTTCGGCGGTGGGCCTGTGGACGTTCGTCCTCGGCGGACTGGTGGTGGAGGGTGGCGTGCGCCCCGGCGTCGAGGAGCCGGCCCCGCTGCTGGCCCGCCACGCGATGCCCGACGAATGGCGCTGCGTGCTCGTGATCCCGCAAGCCGAGCCGGGACTGTCGGGGCGGGCGGAGGAGGAGGCGTTCGGGCGGCTGCCCCCCGACCCCGACCGCGCCGCGCTCATCGCGCAGCTGGTGCTGACCTCGCTGCTGCCAGGGCTTGCCGAGCGCGACCTGGCTGAGTTCGGCGCCGCGCTCACGCGTGTCCAGCGGCTCGTGGGCGAGTCGTTCGCCTCGGTTCAGGGCGGTGTCTTTCACCCGCGCGCCGGCGCCATGGTGGACGCGCTGCTCCGTCTCGGGGCGGCCGGTGCGGGGCAGAGCTCGTGGGGACCCGCGGTCTACGGGATCGTCGGAGACGAGCAGGCCGGGCGTGAGCTTGCCCGCCGCATGGACGCCGAGCTGGCCGGCGGCGGGCGGGTGGAGCTCGTGAGCTTCGACAACCGGGGCGCGCGCGTGGAGCCCGGATGAGGCTCCTCGTGAGCGTCACCGACGCCCATGAGGCGCGCGTGGCCGTCGAGGGGGGTGTCGACATCGTCGACGTGAAGAACCCGGCCGAGGGCTCACTGGGCGCCCCGAGCCCCGGCGTGATCGAGCGAGTCCGCGAGGTCGTGCCCCCGGAGCGCCCGGTGAGCGCCGCCATCGGCGACCTGCCCAACCTGCCCGGCACCGCCGCCCTTGCCGCGCTGGGCGCCGCGCGCTCCGGGGCCGCGTACGTGAAGGTGGGGCTGTGGGGGACCTCCACCACCGATGAGGCCGTGGCGGTCCTGCGCGCCGTGCGCGACGCCCTCGACGGCGGGGCGGCCGTGATCGCAGCGGCCTACGCCGACGCCGAGCGCGTCTCCGGCGGGCCTCTGCCGCCCGGGGCCGTCGTCGAGGCCGCCCGCCGCGCGGGCGTCGGCGGCTGCCTGCTCGACACCGCGGTGAAGGACGGCCGCGGGCTGTTCGAATGGCTCACCCCGGAGGCACTCGAGGCGCTGGTCGCCGAAGGGCACGCCGCGGGCCTCGAAATGGCGCTCGCCGGAGCCCTGCGCGCCCAGGACCTGAGCCTGGTCCGGGCGACCGGCGCCGACATAGCCGGTGTGCGCTCGGCGGCGTGCCGCGACGGCCGGCGCACGGCGCCGCTCGACGCCGAGCGAATCAGGCGGCTGCGAGCCGTCTGCGAACGCTAACCAGACGACGCGTGCCAGCGGCTCGACGTCGCGGGCGGTGACCGCACATGACCGAGCTACTCCGCCGCGGGCCGATCGATGAGCCCGGCGACCGACAGCCGCCGGTGACACATGCGCGCGGCGCGCTCGCGCGTGGCCGCGGGGACAGCGTCGCCCCAGGCCGCGGCAGCGTCCTCGGCCCGCGCCAGCATGTCGTCGAGGAGGTCCGGGGAGGGCTGGGCCTCGATCAGGCAGCGCAGGCCGAAGCCGACGTGCCAGCGCTCGTCGAGCTCGACGCGCTCCACGCCCTCGCGCACCCCGGGCAGGGCGCCGTCGGCGAGGTCGTCGAGCAGCGCGAGTTGCCCGGCGTGGAAGACGATCCCCTCGAGCAGCATGTGGCAGAGGCCGACGCCCTCGCCCAGCCCGGTGCGGCCCGCCGCGAGCTCGGCGGCCAGCGCGGGCAGCCGCACCTCGAAGAGGTCGAGCACCGCGGCCGGGGCGTGGGCCCGGGCCGCGGCGAGCCGCTCGGCCGGGGTGGCTCCGGGCAGCCCGAGCACCTCGGCGGCGATACGGTCGAAGAGCAGCGCGTGGCGCTCCTCGTCGCGGCGCTGCAGGTAGAAGACCCAGGCCATCAGGGTCTCCGAGGAGGCCAGCGAGGTGTCCCTCGCCGCATCGGCGAACGGCGCGATCTGCTCGAAGACGGCGTCGTCGCCCACGCGGAAGCCGGCAAGCAGCGTGGTGAGGCGGCGGCGGCGCTCGGCCGGGAGGCCGGGCCAAGCGCGGGCGTCCGGGGCGAGGTCGATGGCCCTGGCATCCCACTGCAGGCGGGCCACGACCTTGGAGAAGAAGCTCGGCCAGAAGCTGCGCTGCACTGGCAGAGCTCCGGGGGACCATTGGTCCGGCATCGCGGCCAAGTTACCAAGCCGCTAGTCCCGGCCCGGCAGCACGACCGTCCCCTCGGTGCTGCCCCGCTCGAGCAGCGTCACGAGCCGGGCCGGCTCGCGGCCGTCGAGCACCCAGGCCTCGACGCCGGCCGCGCGCAGCGCCTCCGGCAGGTGCTGGTCGACCCCCGCCGCCCGGCCTGCCGCCCGCAGCTCGGCGAGCTCCCCCACGCTCAGGCGAGCCACCGGCTCGCCGTCCGCCGGCCAGTCGCGGTAGAGGCCGTCGACGGGCTTGACGAGCACCAGGCGTGCGGCACCCGCGGCACCGGCCACCCAGGCGGCGATCGAGTCGGACGTGACCCGCCACGAGGCGGGCAGCGGGTCCGCCGGCGAGCAGGGCCGCCGGCAGGAGGACCGGCGTCTCCCCGCGCGCGGCGGCGGCGCGGGCGGACGCGAGGTCCGTGCACGGCACCCCGCCCCGGATCAGGTCGCAGAGCAGCCAGCCGAACTGCTCCATCGCGAGGATCGCCATCCGGTGGGACGTCGCCGCCTGCAGGCCGAACCGGGTGTCGTGCTCGCGGACGGCGTCCGCGAACGCCGCGCCGCCCGGCACGACGAGCAGCGGGTGGCGGGCGCCGGCGTCGCCGACCGCGCGGCACAGCGTCCGCAGCGCGTCGTCGCCCGCCTCGCGGACGAGCCCGCCGCCGATCTTGACGACGGTCAGCACCGCGAGCGCAGCCGCCGGCCAGCAGCTCGGCGAGCGCGGCGGCGGGCGCCGCGTCGCGCTCGGCCGCGCTCCACGGCAGCTCGACGACCGGGCGCCCCAGGCGCTCGGCGGCCTCGCGCGCCAGGAACGCCCCCGCGCCCAGCGGGACCACCGGCGCGTCGCCGCCGACGCGCCCGCTCACCCGGCGAACCGCCGCCTCGATCTGGCGCACCTGCTCCGCGTGCAGGAACGCGGCCATCGCGTCGATCTCCTCCGCGGCCATCTGCTCGGTGTCGGCGCACACGAGCCGCGCCACGCGCTCGCGCGCGAACTCGACGGTGGCGGGACGCCCGTCCGGCGTGGCGCAGGTGTAGTCGCCGGGCGCGAGGTGGCCGAGGATCAGATGCACGTCGGCGCTGATGGCGAACAGCTCCGAGGCGACCGGGCAGGAGCCGCCGCGCACCGGCACCCGCGGCGCGATCGCGGCGAGGTTGGTGCGCAGCGCGCCGGTATAGACGAGCTCGCCGGCCAGCAGCCGGTCGAGGTCGGTGCGGCCGGTGGCGACCACCCGGCCGGCGGCGATCGGAACGACGTCGACGGTCGTGCTGCCGACATCGATCGCCAGGGCGTCCGGGTACACCGCAGCGACCGCGAGCGTGGTCGCCAGCCAGTTGGCGGCCGCAACCTCGGGTGCGCGCGCCCGCGCCTCGTCGAGGGGGACCAGCTCTCCGGCTGTCGTGAAGACCAGCAGCGGGCGGCCGGCGAACGCCGCCTCCGCGGCGTCGAGCACGAACCCCACGCCCTCGCGCTTGGTGCGAAACGCGTCTGAGAGCTCCGCGGTCGTCGTCAGCGCCACCGCCTCCACCGGCGCCGGCGCCACGCCTGCGGCGACCTCGCGAAGCACGGCCACGAGCGCCTCGCGGTCCCGCCAGACCTCGAACGGTCGCGAGACGGCGCGCCGTTCGCCCCCGTTCCGCCACACCGCCTTCGTGTTGGCCCCGCCGACGTCCAGGCCGATTACGCCGCCCATGCAGCGAGCCTCTACGGCCATGCGGGTGATCCCGGTCATCGATCTCAAGGGCGGAGCCGCCGTCCACGCCGTGCGCGGGGAGCGCGAACGCTATCGCCCGCTGCGCAGCGAGATCGTCGTGGGCTCCGACCCCGTCCGGGTCGCGCGCGCCGTCCGCGGGGCGCTCCGACTCGACGAGCTCTATGTCGCCGATCTCGACGCGATCGCCGGCGGACCGGCACAGCGCGAGGTCCTCTCCGCCCTCGCGCACGAAGCGCGGGTGATGGTCGATGCCGGTGTCGCCGAGGTCGCCGCGGTCCGGCTGCTGCTCGAGCTGGGCGCGGCGCGCGTCGTCGTCGGCACCGAGACGCTCGCGGACCTCTCCGCGCTCGAGCGGCTGCGGGCGGAGCTCCCGGATGCCCCGCTCGTGCTCAGCCTCGACCTCCGGGCGGGGCGGGTCCTCTCGCCGAACGCCGAGCTGTCCCGGCTCGGAGCGGCCGAGGCGCTGGCACGGCTGGGGAGCTCCGGCGTGAGCGAGGTGATCGTGCTCGACCTCGCGCGCGTCGGGTCCGGTGCGGGTCCCGACGTCGCGCTGGTGCGCGAGCTCTGCGCCCGCTTTCCCGAGCTCGAGCTCATGGCCGGCGGGGGTGTGCGCGACGCCCGCGACCTGCGCGCCCTGGCCGAAGCCGGGGCGGCCGGGGCGCTCGTCGCCACCGCCCTACACGGTGGGGCGATCGGGCCTGACGAGCTGCGCGCGCTCGAACGTCACCGGACGACCGTCTCCAAGTGCTCTGCGAGCGCGGCCGCCACGTCGACCCCCGTCGCGCGCTCTACGCCCTGCCAGCCGGGGATGCCGTTGACCTCGAGCACGTAGTCGCGCCCGTCGGCCGCGCGAAGGAGGTCGACGCCGCCATAGTCCGCGCCGAGGGCAGCCGCCGCCAGCACGCACAGGCGCTCCTGCTGCGCGTCGAGCCGTACGGGACGCGCGCGCCCGCCGCGCGCGATGTTCGTGCGCCAGCCGTCGCCACTCCGCTCGATCGAGGCCACCACGCGCTCGCCCACGACCAGCGCTCGCACGTCGCGGCCCGTGTGCGGCAGCGTCTCCTGCAGGTAGTACACGGCCCGCTCGAGCTCCAGCGCCCGGAACACCCGCTGCGCGACGTCCTGATCGTCCACGCGCACCATGCCGAGTCCCATCGAGCCGAACAGCGGCTTGACGATCACGTCGCCGCCGAGCTCGGCAAACGCCTCGAGGGCGTCGGCGGGCCGCTCGCAGGCGATCGTGCGAGGGGTAGGCAGGCCGGCGTGCGCCAGCAGGGTCGAGGCGAGGAACTTGTCGACGGTCCGCTCGATCGCGTGGGCGCTGTTGACCGCGCGCACGCCGGCGGCCGCGAGCGCGTGCAGCACGTCCACGCGGAAGACGACCTGCTCGAGCGAGCCGCGCGGGATGCCGCGCACGAGCACGACGTCGCAGCCGTCGAGCGCCAGCTCGCGCGAGCGGACGCCGAGGCCACCCTCGACGCGGCCCACCATCCGCGTCACCGGCGCGAAGCCGCACTCGTGGCCGCGCGCCGTCAGAGCCCGCTCCAGCCGGCGGGCGTGCCAGCCGCCGGTGGAGCCGAGGACCGCGACGCGCAACGGGCGTCTGGTCACCGGCGCCCCACGGGCGCGACAATGTGGGCCAGGTTGCGCACGCTTCTGATCGACAACTACGACTCCTACACATTCAACCTCTTCCACCTCCTGGGGGAGGTCAACGGCAGCGAGCCGGTCGTCGTGCGCAACGACGAGCTGCCGTGGGAAGAGCTCGCCGCCCTGGGCGCCGACAACGTGGTGATCTCCCCCGGTCCCGGCCGGCCGGAGCACGCTCGCGACGTCGGTGTCTCGCTCGATGCGCTCAATCGCGCCGAGGTGCCGGTGCTTGGCGTCTGCCTGGGCCACCAGGCTCTCGCCCACGTTGCGGGCGGCACGGTCGCGCACGCGCGCGAGGTCATGCACGGTCGCCTGAGCCGGATCCACCACGATGGGAGCGCGCTCTTCGCCGGGGTCCCGCAGGACTTCCTCGCCGTGCGCTACCACTCGCTGGTGGTCGGCGCCGTGCCCGCCGAGCTGCGCGTCAGCGCCTGGACGCCCGACGGGGTGATCATGGGGCTGGAGCACCGCACGCGCCCCCTCTTCGGCGTGCAGTTCCACCCCGAGTCGGTGAGCACCCGCCACGGCCGCCGCATCCTGGAGAACTTCCGCGACCTCACCCGCGCCCGCCGCGCGCCGGCCGCGCGCCGCCGGCACTCGGCGCGGCCGGCCGCCCGGCCTGCGGCCGTGGGCGCGCGCATCCACCACCGCCGGCTCGAGACCTGGTGCGAGCCCGAGGCGGTGTTCGGCGCGCTCTACGCCGACCGCGACCATGCGATCTGGCTCGACAGCGCGACCGCCGCCCCCGGCGTCGGCCGCTTCTCGTTCGTCGGGGCGCCCGACGGCCCGCTCGGGGAGGTCGTGCGCTACGACGTCGAAACCCGGTCGCTCAGCGTGGAGCACGCCTCCGGCCGCGAGCTGCGGACCGGGAGCGTGCTGGACTACTGCCGGGACCGGCTCGCGCGCCTGCGGACCGACGCCCCCGAGCTGCCGTTCGACTTCACCTGCGGCTTCGCCGGCTACCTCGGTTACGAGCTCAAGGCCGAGTGCGGGGCCGGGCCGGCGCAGGCCTCGCCGCTGCCGGACGCCGCGCTCGTGCTCTGCGACCGGCTGATCGCCTTCGACCACGGAGAGCGCCACGTCTACCTGGTCGCGCTCGCCGACGCCTCGGGCGGGGACGCGGCCGACACCTGGCTGGAGACGACCGCGGAACGGTTGCGCGAGATCGCTCGCGAGCCCCCGCCGCTGCCACCGCCCCCGGCGCCGCCCGGCACGCTGCGCTTCGAGCTGCACGACCCCCCGGAGGCGTACCTGGCCAACATCGCGGCCTGCCGGCGCGAGATCTTCGAGGGCGAGACCTACGAGGTCTGCCTGACCACCGAGCTCCGCAGCGAGGGAAGCCTCGACCCCCTGCCGGCCTACCGTGCGCTGAGGGCGCGCAACCCGGCGCCCTTCGCGGCGCTGCTGCGGCTCGGCGACGTCTCGGTGCTGAGCTCCTCGCCGGAGCGCTTCCTCCGGCTCGATCGACGACGGCGTGGTCGAGTCGCGGCCGATGAAGGGCACGGCGGCGCGGGTGGCGGAGCCGTTCGAGGACGCCTGCCGGGGCGCGGAGCTGCGCCGCGACAAGAAGACGCGCGCCGAGAACCTGATGATCGCCGACCTCGTCCGCAACGATCTCGGCCGGGTCTCGGCGCTGGGAACGGTCGAGGTCCCGGGACTGATGGTCGTGGAGCCGTACGCCACCGTCCACCAGATGGTGACCGTCGTGCGCGGCCGCCTGCGCGAGGGCGCTGACGCGATGGACTGCGTGCGGGCGTCCTTCCCCGCCGGCTCGATGACGGGTGCGCCGAAGCTCCGCACGCTGGAGATCATCGATCGGATCGAGGGCCGTCCCCGCGGTGTCTACTCCGGCGCCCTGGGGTTCTTCGCGGTCAACGGCACCGCCGACCTCAGCGTCGTCATCCGCACGCTGGTGGCCTCCCCGGCCGGCCTCACGATCGGCGCGGGCGGGGCGATCGTCGCAGGGTCCGAGCCCGAGGCCGAGCTGGACGAGATGCTGCTGAAGGCGCGCCCCCTGCTCGAGAGCGTCGGCGGCACGCTCGAGACCGGGCGTGAGCTGGCGGCGACTCACCGATGACGGTGGGCGCTCACCCGCCTGCCTCGAGAATCAGGATCTCGCCCCGCCGCAGCTCGAGCCCGTCGCCGGACCAGCGCGCGTAGCTGCCCTCGATCTGCTCGTCGGTCAGGGGCAGGCCCAGCGCGCGCAGGTGGCGCAGGTACAGGCGCAGGAACGGCGGGCGATACGAGCAGGCGAAGGCGAAGGTGGGCAGCAGCGTGACCTGCGACGTGGCCACGATCGTGCCCCGCCGCATGGCTGCCCCCAGCTGGGCGCCGACGCCGCCGAGGGCGACGATCGTGCCCGCCAGCATGCGCAGCCCGGCGGCATCGCCCATGCGCCCCGCGACGGCGATCAGCCCGCGCCGGAGGCCGGCGCCGACCTGGTCGCCGGCGTCCCCGTGGACGAGGATCTCGCCGCCGCGCATCCCGGCGCGCTCGCCCGCCTGTGCCCCGCCGAGCTGATGACCGGCCGAGCCCCGCACGACGAGCCGCCCGCCGCGCATGCCCGTGCCCGCGAAGTCCCCCACGTCACCCTCTACGACCAGCTCGCCGCCGCGCATGTCCGCGCCGGTGTGCATCCCCGCATCGCCCGCGACGATCAGCCGGCCGCCGCTCATGCCGGCGCCGAGGAACTTGACGCGCCGCAGGTCTCCCTCCATCCGCAGCTCCTCGTCGCCGGCGCCCGAGACGGTGAAGAAGTCGGCCAGCTGCGCCCGCCGGTTGCCGTGCCAGACGGTGAGCGCCTCGATCTCGCCGCTGTGAAGACCGGCGAGCCGATCGGGGCTGAGGCCCTCCGTCTCGAGCGGCACGGTCGGCGGCTCGCGCAGCGTCAGCGTGAGTGCCACTAGTCGTCCCGCAAGCCGGGTACGAGGCCGCGCAGGTCGATGTGGTGCGGGCCCAGGTTGCCGCCGTAGTTGCCGGCCGTCACGTGGCTGGCGCCCGCCCCGGCGGCGGCCTCGAGGCCGCGCGCCATGGCGTCGCGTACGGCCTCGAGGGTCAGGCCGTCGATGACGATCTCGAACACCGAGCCGACGTCCGGCGGCACGTCGGTGTGCGGGACCTGGGCCCGGAGCGTCGGGCACAGCGCCTCGTTGGTCGAGGCGACCAGGCCGCTGTAGCGGGAGCCGACCTTGCTGCCGCTGCGAGCGATGCCGCCGGGGAAGGGCAGGATCACGTCGCGCACCGTGCGCATCGCGGCGGCGGCCGCCTCCGTCGCGCGCAGTGCCCCGGCGACGTCCCGGCCGAGGACGATGATGTTGCCGCCGGCCACTCCCTCGGCGACTCCGAAGCGCTCCTCGACGAGGAACTCGCCCTCCATCACCGGCACTCGCCAGTAGCGGCGGCCGTCGAGCACCTTGCTGGCCTGGTAGCCGTCGCCGAAGAAGCGCAGCTGACCGCCGACGTCGACCGTCTCCGGACCGTCCAGCCCGTTGAAGCACGCGGTCGTCGGGCAGGTGAGCACGCTCTGGCCGATGCGCTCGACAAGCCGCTTGGCCAGCCCCTCGCGATCGCCGGCGAACAGCAGCGCGCTGGCCCCTGGGCGGCCGTCGGGCGTCTCGCCGGGATCGAGCTCGCGCTCGATGCCCGCCTCGCACTTGCAGCCGATCACCGAGGTGGCGAACCCGGTCAGCGAGCGGGCGGCCTCGTGTGCCCAGGCGGGGCTCTCCGCCGTGATGACGATCCGTGCTCCCCACATCGGGAAGGCCTCGGCGAAGGTGTCGACGACCTCGGTGTCGGCGAGTCTCATCGCCCGCTCCCGGTGCGCCGTGCGGGAACCCTGCGGGCGGGCTCCAGCAGCCAGGGCTCGCGCACGGCGTAGTTCGCGAGCTGCACGCTGTAGTGCTCCTCGAACAGCGGCCGCAGGGTGCGCTCGATCGTCTCGTCGTACTCCGCCGTCACGCGCAGGAGGTCCCCGGCCGGCGCCTCGCGCAGCTCACCGTCCTCGACGATCACCCGCCCGCCCTTGATGACGTACCGCGGCGTGGCGAACATCTCCTCGCGGTCCTCGTGCTCGGAGTAGACCGTCACGTCGGCGTCGGCGCCGACACCGAGATGACCCTTGTCGGCCAGCCCGAGCAGCCTGGCGGGCCCGGCACGGGTGATGATCGCGATCTCCCCGAGCGTGTACTCACGCTCGAGGTCGTCGCGGAGCACCGTGCGGCCGATCGCCTTCTGGTTGACGCGGCCGATCTGCTCGTTCCGGAACTCGCGGTCCATCAGCAGGCGGATCAGCCGGGGGTAGCTCAGGAACGAGCCGCCGTTGGGATGGTCGGTGGAGAGCACGACCCGCCAGGGGTCGCGGCTGAGCAGGAACAGCTCCAGGCCGATACCCCACTGCAGCGCGTGAACGTAGTTGCGTTCGCGGTAGGCGAAGGGCACGATGCCGCAGCCGGTCTCCGCCTCGAGGTCGGCGTTCACCCACTTGCCGCCGGTGATCTCGCGCAGCACGGCGGAGACGGGCGCGTCGGCGGTCATCGTCGTCGCGGGCCCGAACATCACCTGGCCGACGTCGGCGCTGTGCTCCGGATGGGCGTCGAGGTGCTCGGCCAGCTCCGGAGCGCGCGAGCGGGGCCGCTTGCCCGGCGTCCCGCCGTACGCGTGGAACTGAAGGTGGGCGAGGTGCGCCCGCCGGCCCTGCAGGGTGTCGAGCGTGTCGAGCGTGGTGCGCCAGTTGCCCGCAACCCCGAGGTTGTTGCAGTGGACGTGGACGGGGTGCGGAAGACCCAGTTCGTCAACCGAGCCGGCGATCGCCTCCAGCACGCGGCGTGGCGTGACGCCCAGGCCCTCCACCTCGTCGTCCAGCGCAGTCACGTTGCGGTTGCCGCGCTTCCACATCTCGACCCCGCCCGGGTTGACCAGCTTGACGCCGTAGCCGCCGGTGGCCTCCAGCCACCAGGCGACGGCCTCCGTCACGGGCCCCACGTCGCCCGGAGCAGCCTCGCGGATGAGGTCGAACAGCGACAGGTTGTTGCCCATCAGCACCAGGAAGGCCTTGTCGACGATCGGCGTGTCGCGCAGCTCGGCCAGCGTGTGGCGCGCCGCGAGCGGCGGGGTCGCGGCCTCGACGACGGTCGTATAGCCGAGGAGCGCGTAGCGGTAGCCCGTCGCGAACGTGGACGGCACCGTCCCGCCCGTGCCCGAACGCATGATGGCCGTGCGATCGAGCACGTCCCCGCGGTGCTCCTCCGGGCTGAGCTTGCGGGCCGCGTTGACCGCCGGGCCGGCGATGTGCGCGTGGATGTCCACCCCGCCCGGCATGACGACCATGCCGCTTGCGTCGATGCGCGTGGCGTGCGAGGACAGCTCCTCGACGACCTTGCCGCCGTCCAGGCAGATGTCGCGCACCTCGCCGTCGATCCCGTTGGCGGGATCGTAGACACGGCCCTGAGCGATGCGCAGCATGGGGCGCTAGGTCCCCTCGCCCCCGGCGATGCGGGCCTCGATCGCGGCGAGCACCTCCCCATCCCCCACCCGCTCGGATGGAAGCGGCGCGTGGAGCGTCACGGGCACACCGTCCATGCGGTGGGCGGTGCCCTCACGCTCGATGCCGGCGGTTGCCGTGGCAAACGCGACCCGGGCCGCCGCGGCGGTCTCGGTCGAGCGCCGGTCGACGACGATCGTGGGGATCCGGCGCAGATGGCCGGCGGCGCGCGGCGGGAGGTGGCGGAGCGCGTCGAAGCCGACGATGAGCGCAGCGTCCGTCTCGCCGCGCTCGAGCAGGCCGGCGGCGCTGAACTCCCCCGGCCGCGCCCGCGGATGCCCGCGCGCGAAGCTCACGGCGGCCGGGTAGCCCGTCTGCCACGCCAGCACGTCCTCGGCGCCGCGCGCGTTGCCGTCGTGGCGCAGGGGCAGCGCGACCACGTGCGCGATGCGGGCGAGGTCGCGCACGAGAGCGAGCAGCGCCAGCGCATCCGCGTATCCGGCGGGCCCGTGCAGCACCGCCCCGTAGCGACTGCCCCGCAGCCGGACCGCAAGCTGCTCGAGGGCGTCCAGGGGCAGCCGGGGCGCGAGGTCGCGGTCGAGCGGGACGTCGCGCACCAGTGCACGCAGTGCCCACAGCGCCTCGAAGTCGAGCTCGGGCGGCAGCTCGATGAACTCGTCCGCCTCCTCGGCGGTCGCCGTGCGCCCCGCGTCGACGACCACAAGCGTCCGCTCCGCGGCGCGGCCCGCGCGATCGAGCCGCAGGCGAGGGAGCAGCCGGGGATGGGAGGCGACCGGGTCCGCCCGCCAGACCACGACGAGCTCGGCCCGGTCGCGGAGGTCCCCGAATGTGGCGGTGCTCAGCCCGATGGCCTGCGCGGCCGCGCCGGCGGCACCCTGGAGGGGCCCGGCGGGATCGATGACCGCGCCGACCGCCTCGGCCAGCGCCACCGCCGCGCGCTGGCTCTCACAGTCGGTCTGGCCGAGGCCGCACACGAGCGGAAGCCGGGCCTCGCCGAGGATCGCGGCCGACGCCTCGACCGCATCGGCGAAGTCCACCTCGCGGCCGTCGACGCGGGCCACCGGGGGCGCGCCGGCCGCCCGCTCGGCGAACCACGCGTCGCCGACCTGGCAGGTGCCGGTCAGGCGCTCGAGCCCTCCGGCGGCCACGGCGACCTCGATGTCGTCGCATCCACATCCGCAGCCGGCACAGGTCGCCGCGCGTTCAGGCATCCGCGCGCCGGAGCATACCCAGGAGAGCGCGGCGGCCCGCCCTGCGCCGGACGCGTACGCCGCGCTAAACTCGCGCCCGCTCGTGCCAGAACGCGCGCGCCCCCGGTAACGCGAACCACGAGGAGGAACGCACATGGCCAGGCCCCTGTCGGTTGGAGAGTCGCTGGTAGGTGACGGCAACGAGGTCGCTCACATCGACCTGCTGATCGGATCCAAGGACGGGCCGGTCGGGGAGGCGTTCGCCGGCGCTCTCCTGAACCAGAAGGAGGGCCACACGAACCTGCTCGCCGTGGTCGCGCCCAACCTGCCCGCCAAGCCGGACACGTTCATGGCCAACAAGGTGACGCTCAAGGGCGAGAAGCAGGTGGGGCAGATGTTCGGGCCCGCACAGGCGGCCGTGTCACGAGCCGTCGTCGATTCAGTGCGTGACGGGGTCATCCCGGAGGCCGAGGTCGACGACCTCTGCATCATCGTCGGTGTCTTCATCCACTGGCTGGCCGAGGACGACAAGAAGATCTTCGACTGGAACTACCAGGCCACGAAGGAGTCCATCGCGCGCGCGATGGCCGGCGAGCCCAAGGCCAGCGCGGTGATCGACCAGTCGGCCGAGGCGCGCCACCCGTTCGCCGGGGGCACCGAGGGCTAGCCGGGCGCCGGGCCGCAGGCCCACCCCGTGAAGAAGGTCCTCCTACAGCTCGACACCGATCAACATCCGAGCCCCTTCGACGCCATCGTGGCGCACGACGCGGGGGTCGACGTCCTGCTCAGCCACGGAGCCGTGGCTCCCGAGGCGGTGCGGGATCTCGTCCAGGGAGCGTTCTTCACGCGCGCGCCCGGCGACGCGTCGATAGCCGTGTGGGTCGGGGGCTCGGACGTGGGCGCGGGCGAGGAGATTCTGGACAAGGTCCAGGCCACGTACTTCGGCCCGTTTCGCCTGTCGGCCATGCTCGACTCCGACGGCTGCAACACGACGGCGGCCACGGCGATCGCCCTGATCGCGAAGGATCGCGACCTGCGCGGCCGCCGCGCCGTCATCGTGGGCGTGGGGCCGGTCGGGGTGCGCTCCGCGACGCTGCTGGCCCAGGAGGGGTGCGAGGTGCTTGCGACGACGATCCCGGCCGACGTCCTCGGCACGGACTCCTACCGCCGGCCGCGCGGACTCGCGGTAGCCGAGCGACTCGGGATCGACGCTCGCGAGCCGGCCGACCAGGCGGAGATGGAGGCCGCGCTGGAGGGGGCGAACATCGTCCTGGCCGCGGGGCCGTCCGGCGTGCAGCTGCTGCGCCAGGAGGTGTGGAGCGCCAACCCCACGATCGAGCTGCTGGCCGACTACAACGCCGCGGAGCCGGTCGGGATCGAGGGCGTCGAGGCCGGGGACGATCTCGTCGAGCGGGAGGGCAAGCTCGTCCTCGGTGCGCTGGCCATCGGCGGCAAGAAGATGAAGACGCACAAGGCCTGCGTGCGCCGGCTGTTCGAGCGCAACGACCTCGTCCTCAACGCCGATGGCGTCTACGCCGTGGCCCGAGAGATCGTCTGAGTCTCCGCCCGGCCCGCGCGTGGCCGGCGTCGACCCCGGGACCGTCTCCATCGACGTGTGCGCGCTCGACGGCGGCGAGGTGCTGCTCGACGAGAGCTTCCGGTCGGCCGACCTGGCGCTCGACCCGGCACCGCTCGTCGATGCGCTCGTGGCCCACCGCCCCCTCGACCTCGTGCTCGGCCCCGCCGGCTACGGGTTGCCGCTCGTGCCGGGCGAGCGGGTCGGCGAGCGCGAGTTGGGGCTCATGCTGCTGCTGCGGAGCGATCAAGCGGGCGCCCGCGCCGGCATCGGCGGAATGCGCGCGATGATCCGCGCGCTCATCGGAGCCGGCCTGCCGCTGGTCTTCGGCCCGGGAGCGATCCATCTCCCCACGGTCCCCGAGTACCGCAAGTGGAACCGCATCGACCTCGGGACCGCGGACAAGGTCTGCAGCGCCGCGCTGTGCATCGCGGACCAGGCGGACCGTCTTGGCCTGCCATACGAGGAGACCTCCTTCATCATGCTCGAGCTCGGCGGCGCATTCAGCGCGGCGCTGGCGATCGACCGCGGGCGGATCGTCGACGGGCTCGGCGGCTCCTGCGCGCCCATCGGGGGTCGCTCCTGCGGGGCGCTCGACGCGGAGGTGGCCTACCTGCTGGGCGCGGCACTCTCCAAGGAGACCGTCTTCAGCGGCGGGGCGCTCGACCCCCGCGGGGAGGTCGACCTCTCGGCCCCCGGGGCGCTCGAGACGCTGCGCGGCGATCCCGGCCACCGCGAGGGATGGCTCGCGTTCGAGGAGGGCGTGGTGAAGGCCGCGCTCGCGATGACGGTCTCCGTTCCCGCGCCGCGCGAGATCCTCGTGGCCGGGCGTCTGGCGGGCGCTCCGGGCCTGCTCGACGCCCTGAGCGAGCGGCTCGGGAGCGTGGCGACCGTCTCGGCCCCCACCGGGCTGGGTCCGCGCGTCAAGACGGCGGCCCAAGGCGCCGCCGTCCTGGCCGACGGACTGGCCGGAGGGCGCTACGCACCGCTCGTCGAGCGGCTGCGGCTGCGCGAAGCGAGCGGCACCGCGCTGGACCACCTGCGCATGCACGGTGCCGAGAGCATCCGCCTGGCTTAGCCTCTCCCCCGTGCAACCCGACTCCCGCCCCGCCGGCGGGGAACTCACCACCCAGGGCTCGACCGGCACGCCGGTGACGTCGATCCGCGTGCTCTACCCCGACCTCCACGGCATCGCCCGGGGCAAGGAAGTACCGATCGCGCAGTTCGACGACGTCATCGAGAAGGGCTTGTGCTTCTGCGCGGCGGTGATGGGCACCGACCTGCGCCACACGCCCGTGGTCGGCGCCGAGGAGGGCTATCCGGACCTCATCGCGCGTCCCGACATGTCGACCATGACGACGCTGCCCTGGGAGCCGGGCGTGGCGAGCTGCCTGGCGAATCTCGAGCCGGCCGCCGGGGGAGCGCCCATCCCGGACCCGCGGGGGACCCTGCGCGGGGCCGTGGATGACCTGCGGGCGAGCGGTCTCGACCCGATCGTCGGTCCCGAGCTCGAGTTCTTTCTGGTCCAGCGCGATCCGGCGGCAACGCACGGCATCCGCCGCCGCGCCGACCAAGCGAGCATGGTCTACACGGTCGGGCCGCAGGCGGACCCGGACGGCATCGTGCGGAGGATCGCCGAGGGGCTGGAGCAGCTCGGGCTGGAGGTCCTCGCCTTCAACCACGAGTTCATGAACAGCCAGTACGAGATCAACCTGCGTCACACCGACGCGCTGCGGGCCGCCGATCGAGCGTTCCGCCTGAAGGCGGCCGTCAAGGACATCGCGGCGCAGCACGGGCTCGTGGCCACGTTCATGGGCAGGCCCTTCAACGACCAGGGCGGCTCGGGTGCTCATTTCCACGTCTCGCTCGACCGGGACCGGCGCAACGCCTTCGACGCGCCGGAGGAGGAGCACGGCGTCGGCGCCGAGCTGCGCGCGTTCACGGCCGGCGTGCTCGCCCACGCCCCGGGGCTGATGGCGTTGCTCAACCCGACCATCAACGCCTACCGGCGCATCCGGCCCGACTCGCTGGCGCCCACCCACGCGAACTGGGGCTGGGACAACCGGACGACGTTCGTGCGCATCCCGCCGGAGCGCGGCGGCGCCACGCGCGTCGAGATCCGGGTCGCCGACGGCGCCGCGAACCCGTATCTGGCGATCGCCGCGGTGCTGGCCGCGGGTGCGGACGGCGTGCGGGAGGGCCTGACCCCGCCGCGGCCCGTCGACGGTGACGCATACCGCGCGGACCACGCGCTGCTCGGTCCGGCCCTGCCCACCTCGCTGGATGCGGCGCTGGACGCGCTCGAGGGCGACACGGTCCTGCGCCGGGCGCTCGGCCCGCAGATCGTCGAGACGTTCCTCGCGGTCAAGCGCTTCGAGATCGAGCGCCACCGCGCCTGGGTCTCGGACTGGGAGATCGCCGAGTACCTGCATCACCTCTGATCGCCGGAGTTGCCTCGCGGCTCATCGAACTCGCCGACGTCATCAGTCCGCGACTCGCTCGGCGAACCTGTCCAGGTAGAGCGACCAGCCCTGGTCGGCGGCGACGCCGTCGCGCTCGGATTCCCAGCCGGGGCCGTGGCGGTCGAGGTTGCGGTGCTCGAGCTCGACTCGCGTGCGGTCGGGTGCCTCGGCGATGAAGCGCACTTCGACTTCGCTGGTCCTGTCGAGATCGGTCTCGATCTGCCACTGCGGGTTGATGTCCCAGCTGAACACGACGCGGTCGGGCGGCTCGAACGCGAGCACGCGCGCCCAGCGGCACTCGCTTCCGTCGACGCCGCGGTCATAGATGTTGCCGCCCACGTGGGTCTCGAAGACCGTCTCGGCGATGTCGACCTGGAGCATGTTGTGCTCGCGTGGCTTGAACGTGCCGAAGCCATCGGTGAAGACCGAGAAGGCGCGCTCGATCGGTGCCTCGACCACGATCGAGTGCCGCGTCGCGGTGTCGGATGCCTGCGTGCTCATTCGCTCTCCTTCGCTTGTTGCTCGACGGCCGTCTTGTAGGCCGCCAGCGCCTGGTCCCAGAAGTGGTCGAGGTAGCCGCGCAGCAGGCGCAGCCCCTCGGGGTCGATTTGGTAGACGCGCCGGGTGCCGACTGGCTGGTCGACGACGAGCCGGGCGTCCTTGAGCACCTTCAGGTGCTGTGAGACGGCGGGCCGGCTGACGGGCAGCTCGCCGGCGAGCTCGCCGACGGCGCGCGGGCGCTCGGCGAGGCGCTCGAAGATCGCCCGCCGGGTCGGATCGCCGAGCGCGGCAAGGCCGTTCGCTTCGTAAGTCGGCACGAACGGTAAGTTTGCACTTACATCGTCCGCTGTCAAGTTTCTCCGTAGAGGCTGCGCGCTCGACGGCGCGTGCGGCTTCGACGCGCGAGGAGACCTGCAGCTTGCGGCAGATGTTTCGTATGTGCGTCTCGACCGTCCTCGGACTGAGGAAGAGCGCTTCGGCGATCTGCGGGTTCGTCCTGCGGTCGACGACGAGCCGCGCGACTTCCAGCTCGCGCTCCGGTCAGGGAGGCGACGCCGACTCCGTCGCCCTGGCCGGGCCGCGTGCGCCGGTAGGTCGCGATGGCCGAGGTTTCGCAGCTCCCGCTCGGCCGCGGCGCGATATCTGAGCGCGCCGCAGGCGTGCAGCTCCCCGGCGGCGCGCCGCAGCTCGGCCAGGTCGCACGTTCGGGCTGGCCCGCTTGCGCGAGCGCGCGGCCCGCGAGCGTCCGCGACAGGGCGGCCTCGACGGGGGCGCCGACCTCGTCCGCTGCAGCCGCCGAGGCGAGCGCGCGCTCGGCGGCGGCGTCTGGATCGCCGGCGTCGAGTGCGACCGCCGCGGCGGCGCGATCAGCCATCGAGTCCGCCATGCGCAGTCGCAGCGCCGCGGCCGTGGCCTCCGTACGGGCGGCGGCGCGTTCGGCTTCGCTCGGCCGGCCGAGCGCGAGCCAGCAGCGGGTCAGCAGCTCGAGCGACCTGGGCCTCCACACGCCTGGGATCAGCCGGAGGTCGTCGCCGCCCGAGGACCCGATCGAGGACATCGACGGCGCGCTCCGGGATCGCCGTTCTCGAGGAGCGCGGCGGCGAGCGCCACCCCGGCCGCGCAGACGAGGCTCTGATCCAGCCCCCGCGTCAGCTCGACGTTCTCCTCCGCGGTCGCGAGCGCCATCTCGAGGTCACCGGCGGCGAGCGCCGTGAGCGAGCGGTTGACGAGGTTGCCCGCGAGTGCCTGGACGTTGCCCGACAGTCGCGCGCTCTCGACGGCGTTGTCGAGCAGCTCGCCGGCTTCGGCCAGCTGCCCGCGCAGCAGCTTGACCTGCCCGAGAATCGAGTACGGGAGCGGGATGAACTCGCTCTGCCCCGTCGCCGCGCGCGACCGACAGCGCTCGTTCCGCGTGGGCCGCCGCGTCCTCGTAGCGGTCGAGGTAGAGCTCCGCGCCGGCGAGGTTGGCGGCGGCGTCGAGGCGAAGCGCGAGCTGCGGCGTCGTCCAGGTCCGCGACGAGGACAGCCGCCTCCGACCAGGTGCGTCTCCGCCTCCTCGGTGGCTCCGCTGGCCGCGTTTCCGAAGGCGAGCACCGCGACCGCGGCCGCCGTCAGCGGCCGGTCGCCGAGCGGCCGTGCGGCGCCAAGGGCTCGCTCCGCCCACTCCCGCATCCGCGCGTAGTCCATGCGGAAGAACCCGTCCATCGACGAGCTCGACCATGAGCGCCGCCGCCTCGGGTGACCCCGGGTCGGCGAGCCCGTCCACCGCGCCGACGAGGCGTGCGTGCGCCTGTTCGTGGCGGCCGAGCAGGTGCTCGACCCCGGCACAGGCCGTCGTGAGACGCACCCGTAACGGCGACCGACTCGGTCGGGACGAGCCCGATGCTCTCCAGCAGCGCGGCGTGGCCGTCGGCGAACTGCCCAGTCGCCACGAGCGCCCTCGCGCGGGCGAGCAGCAGCTCGACCCGCAACTCGGCCGGCGCCGTGCCGGGCAGCAGTCGCAGCGCTTCGCCGAACCACGCCGCGGCGCTCGCGGGAGCGCGCTGGGCGGCGGCCTCCCCCGCCTCCCGCAGAGTCGCGACGGCAGCCGCGTCGCCCTGGCGCGCCGAGCGCTCGACGTGGTGTGCGCGCTCCGTCGCCGGTGCACCGCGCGACGGCGAGCGTCTCGGCGCTCCGCTCGTGAGCGCCCAGTCGCCAGCCGCCGGGCGTCGATTGGTAGACGGCCCGTCGAATGAGCGGGTGCCGGAAGCGAAAGCGGCGGGGCACCTCGGTCTGACGAACGAGGTCGAGCTTCAGCAGCTCGTCCAACGCCTCGAGCGCCGAAGCCTCGGGCATCGCCGCGGCGGCCGCCGCAAGCTCGGGCTCGAACGGGTCGCCCGCCACCGCTCGCGCCCTCCAGCACGAGCCGTGCGCCGTCCGACAGCAAAGCGAGCTCCTCGGCGAGCGCGGCAGCAACCGCCGGCGGCACGTCGAGACCCGTCAGGCGACAGCTCAGGACCGCCGTGCGCTGCGTTCACGAGCGAGCGATCGGGCGAGCTGCTCCAGATAGAACGGGTTGCCGCCGCTCTCCTCGTAGAGAGCGGTCGCCGCGGACGCGGTCGACTGCCTCGCCGAGGAGCTCGCCGGCCTCGCCGCGCGTCAGCGCGCCGACGTCGACGACCGACCAGGGTTCCGGCCCGCTGCGCTCGCTCGAGCGCGGCCGTGACGCCGCTCCGGCGCCTGACGGGGACGGACAGCCAGCGCGACGAGCACCGCCGCGGCCGGTGGCCGGCGCAGCAGCGCCCCGAGCAGCTCGACGGATGCGGAGTCGGCCCAGTGGAGGTCGTCGAGGACCAGCACGAGCGGCGTGGTCGACGTGAGTCGCTCGAGCAGCTCGCGCACGGCGCGGTGAGTGCGATAGCGCTCGTGCTGGAAGACAGTCGCCGCCGGGCGCCGCGAACCTGAGCCAGCGAGGGCAAGCACGTGGGCGAGCTCGGTGCGAACATCGTCGTCGAGCGCCTCGAGGCGCCGCGCCGGAAGCCCCTGCACGTACTCGTCGAGCGCGTCGACGAACACCCAGAACGGCAGGTCTCGCTCGAGCTCCGACGCCGACCCGCCGAGAACGAGATGCCCACGCGCATCGGCGCTGGCGGCGAGCTCCGCGAGAAGGCGGGTCTTGCCGATGCCTGGCTCACCCACGAGCGCAAGCGCAGCCGACCGCCCCCGCTCCAGCCCCGCGAGCACGTCATCGAATGACACCGCATGTCTCGGCGCGCCCAACGAGGTCCTCGTGCCATCGAGCCCACTTTCGCTCAGGGCGAGCATAGGTCAGCGACGCCGGACCAAGAAATCAGGGTGTCCGCCCGGATGTCGGCGTGTCCGACGACGCGTCAGGCTCGCCACATGTCCCGCTTCGTGCTCCACCACCGTCACGAGGCCCACGAGTGCGGAGTCGGTGTTCGCCTCCTTCAAAGGGCCACGACAGTCCGCTTCGCCATCAGACGACGCTCGCCTCGTGCCGCTCCGGCGGACACGACATCTGGTGGACCGTCGACGCCGCATCCGAGACAGACGCCCTCGCGCTACTGCCGTCCTACGTCGCCGAGCGGACCACCGCGGCAAACGTCAGCGCAGTCGACATCCCATGAATCCAGCGGAGGGAGCAACGATGTCCATGCAGGTGTCCTGCTCAGCGTGGTCCGTTCACCCGTCCCGAGCTCGCCTTCCTCATCGGCGTGCCGCTCGCCTGGGCGGTCCTACTGCTCTTCCACCCGAGCGGCGAGGGCGAGACCGTCACATATGCGGAGGTCCAAGACGAGGTCACGGCCTGGCTGGTCGTCCACCTCGGGATGATGCTCTTCATCCCGCTGATGGCGATGGCGGTCTACCTGCTCCTGCGCGGCATCGAGAGCGCCGCGGCGACCGTCAGCCGGATAGCACTGGTGCCCTTCGTCGTGTTCTACGGCGCCTACGAGGTGCTGTTGGGCATCGGCACGGGCATCCTCGTCGACGACGTAAACGGGTTGGCGGCGAGCGAAAGGGCGGCCGGCGCCGCCCTGGTCAACGAGTTCACCGACAACGTCCTCATCCGCGGCTTCAGCGTGCTCTCAAGCCTCGGCGCCGTCGCGTTCATAACCGCGATGATCGCGGCCGGCGTCGCTCTCCGCCGCCAAGCCGGCACACCCCTCTCCGTCCCGATCCTGCTCGGACTGTCGGGGTTTCTGATCACCGCCCACCCGCCGCCCTACGGGCCCACCGGACTGGTCCTCTTCATCGCCGCGGCCTTGCTCTTCACCAGAAGCCAAACCCGACAGGAACAACGATGAACACGCCGCGCGTTTTCAGCCGCGCCGAGGTCGCGTTCCTGATCGGTGTCCCGCTCGCATGGGCTGTACTGCTCTGGTTCCATCCGTCGACAGACCCCGACGACATCTACGGCAGCCTCCGCGACCAGGCCCGCCTCAGCGGCGTCGCCGGGCGGTGACCAGCCATGAGCGCGCATCGAGGACCACGCCGCGCTCGTCGCTGTAGTGCGCCGCGAGCGTCTCGCGCAGGCGCTCGACGGTACGGGCCGCTTCCCTGTCGCTCAGGCTCGCGAGGGCCGCGCTCGTGGCCTGAAACCCCCGGACGAACGCGAGCGCGGCGTCGAGGTCGTGTCCGTAGAGGACCGGCTCGTGGACGTCCTCGAAGCGCACGCCGTCGAAGCCGGCGCCCTCGAGGATCCGCGCGGTGGCCTCGGCGTCGCCGAGCGAGAACGGGTCCCCGCCCGGCTCCGGTGGCTGCGCCGCGTCGCCCAGCGCGGCGTCCAACGCGCGCGCCCATTCGTTGCGCTCGTATCGCTGCCAGACGAGCAGCACCAGCCGCGCCCCGGGTCGCAGGGCGGCGGCGATGTTGGCGAACGCGGCGCCCGGATCGTCGAAGAACATCGTCCCGAAGCGGCTGATCGCCACGTCGAAGCCGGCCGGGTCGAAGCGATGCACCTGGGCGTCGCCCAGCTCGTAGCGGACGTTGCCGAGCCGTTCGGCCACCGTCACCTGACGGGCGCGCTCGAGCATGCGCTCGGACACGTCGACGCCGACAACGCGGCCCGGCGCTGCGGCGCGCGCCGCCTCGCGCGTCGTCAGCCCGGTCCCGCAGCCGACGTCGACCACCTCGTCACCGGGGCTGATCCCGTAGGCGGCGCGAAGGTGCTCGTGGTGAGCGCGCAGCTCGATGTCGTAGAAGTCGAGGCTGTTCGGCGAGGACACCGACCCGATGCTATGACGAGGGAGGGGACGGTCAGTCGACTGGAACCAGGATGTCGGCCAAGCCGAAGGCGCCGGCGCGCCGGGCCGGCAGCGTCGGCGTCCAGTTGGGGTCGACCGACCGGAAGGACTCCGGATCGGCGTCGATGATGCCCACCAACACCTCACCGACGATCCGGCCGCCGACCGGCCCCAACCGGTCGCCGCCGTGCAGGACCTCGGCCTCCTTGAGGATGTAGAACCACAGCGGCGTCTCCCCTGCCCACCCGTGCTCCGCGAGGCCCACCTGCTCGGCGCTCAGCGCCGGCACCCCGAGGCGGTGCGCGATGGCCTCACCCGAGGCAAGGGCGACGGCGTGGCCTCGCTGCAGATCGCGGTTGGCCAGCGACGCATAGTCGGTGCCCGGCTCCGATCCGGAGATCTGGGTGGGCAGCGCGATCAGCGACGCAGGCAGCCGCGAGTCGATGCGCTTGGCTCGCTGCGCCGGCGCGTGGCCCTCGACGTCGATCTGAAGGGCCCAGTCGACGATGCGCTCGGGCGGGACCGGGCCGAAGCCCATGAGATCAGGGAACACCGGGCAAGGGCCGAGGTGCTCGTTGACCTGATAGCGGTCGCGGATCTGGGCGTGGCCGTAGCGGTAGGCGGCGTCGGCGAACTCGAAGGGGATGTAGACGTCCCGCTCGACGCGATACAGCTGCGCGCCACCGTCGAGCAGCTCGGCGGTCAGCTGCGCGCCGATGAGCGTCGGCAGGAACTCACGGGGATCACGTGCTGGTAGTGCCAGCCGGCAGCTCGTCGCGCCTCCTCGAAGACGTCCTGCTCGGCGACGTCGTGGTGCGAAGGCGATCGACCAGCCGGTTGTGCAGCTTGATAACGCCCGACATCTGGCTGATGAACAGGTGCACGTCGTTGCGCGGATCTCCGATGAGCGCGACGCCCTCCTGGTTGCGCGACTGCCCTGGGACGCGGAAGTTGCGCACCTGGGCGGGGTCGGCGCGATGCCCCAGCGGCGATCGGTCGGCGGTGATGTCATGCGCGATGAACTGCCCGAAGAAGGCCATACCGCCGAGAAGACGGTCATCGTCGCATCTCGTCAGCGGGGGCCCTCTCGAGGGTCGTGACGGTCATGTGGCCACCACCGACTTCGCGGCCGGGAGCGGGTGGGCTCCCGAGCCTTCGGTTGACGGGTTCCGCTCCGCGAGGCGCCGGCGGACCGTGCGCACGAGCAGGTACGGCGTCGCGAGCACGGCCCCGGCGAGCGCGACAAGGGCCGCCACCGCAGCGAGCGCGACGACCACGAGCACGATCAGCGCGAAAGGCGGCGCGAGCGGGAGCACGACCACCGCCCCCAGAAGGACTATCCCGGGCGTCCATTCGATTCCATATTTCACGTCTCCACCGCCTTCCTGGTGCGAGGGGTATTCCTCATGAGGCGAGGATCCCGCGGCCGGGGCGCTCTCGCATCGGCCAGGACGCCAGCCTGACTGGCCAGTCGCGCAGAAAGCGCTAGGCGGTGGTGAGCTGGCTGGCCGGCACGCGGCTGAGCTGGTTGCGCGAGGTGATGTCGAGCTTCAGGAAGACCTTGCGCAGGTGGTACTGCACCGTGCGGGGGCTGATGAACAGCTGTGCGCCGATCTCAGGGTTGGAGAGACCGTCCTTGGCGAGCCGGGCGATGTGGGCCTCCTGGGGTGTGAGCACGCCGCGCGCGTCGTCGTTGCGGTTCCGCGCGGTCTCACCCGTGGCCGCGAGCTCGTGACGGGCGCGCTCGGCAAAGCCCTCGGCCCCGATGTCGCTGAACATCTCGTGCGCGGCTCGGAGCTGCTCACGCGCGTCGACGCGCCGGTTCTCGCGACGCAGCCATTCGCCGTACAGGAGCCGGGCGCGGGCGAGGTGGACCACGCCACGGGTGCGCGCGAGCCGGTCGACCGCCTCGCGGTAGAGGGGCTCCGCATCGGGTCCGTCGCTGAGCAGCGCGCGCGAGCCGGCCTCGATGCCGAGCGCCCAATCGGTGCCGCTCGCCTGCGTGCGCTCGCTCAGGCGATCGAGCGCGGCGGAGGCCGCGTCCGTGTCGCCGCAGCGGACGCCTGCCTCGATCAGCTCCACGCAGGCCCACGCGAAGAGCCCGACATCGTCCTCGTCGCAAGCTCGCTGGGCGGCCTCGAGCGCCTCGCCGTAACGTCCGCAGCCGTTGTAGAGCAGCGCTGTGGCCCACTCCAGGACGCGCAGCCCCATGCCCTCGCCCCTCGCCGTCCCCTCGGGCCTCGCAGCCTCGAACAACTCGAGCGCCCCGGCCTCGTTGCCGCGCCACCCGGCCATCATCAGCGACGCGTACTTGAGCGGTGCCATGCCGGTCGCCTCCGTGATCGCGTCGGCCTCCTCGATCAGCGCCGAAGCGGCACCGAACTCTCCCGCGTGCACGTGTAGGGCCGCTCGATATGTGGCCGCGATCGGGAGCACGCTGAGCGCGCCCGCCTCCTTCGCGAGGCGCAGGCCGCCGGTCGCGAGCACGTCCCAGAGCTCGTCGTCCCAGAGATCCTGGGCCAGGCGACACCCCAGCCACAGCCAGCGCGCGTCCCGTTCGGTCAATCCCTCCACGTCGCGGAACTCGTCGAGCGCCCTGCGGAGCGGCGGCAGACTGGTCGAGTAGCCCTCGATGAACCTCGTCGCCAGGCCGTCGAGGAGCAGGTCGATCGCGCGCGGCTGCTCGGCCGCCGGCGCGGCGCGAGCGGCCTCGGCGGCCTCGCGGACGCCCGGCCCGTCACCGAGGCGACCGGCGAACATCGCCGCCGCCATCGCCTCCAGATGCGTCTCGCGAGCCATCGCCGCGTCGAGCGGCTCGAGGCGCCGGGCGGCATCGAGCAAGAGGGCCGGAGCGTCGCTGCCGCGCGTGCGGGCGAACGTGATCTCCGCGCGCAACCGCTCCAGCCACGCGCGATGAAACTCGTCGAGCGGAGCGAGCTCGGCGGTCGCCAGCAAGTCGAGCGCCGCGTCCGCTGCCGCCGCGTCGAACTTCGCCTGCGCGGCAGCCAGGGCGCGCCTGCCCCGCTCCGCCGGATCGGGTGTCAGCTCCGCCGCGCGCGCCAGGAACGCCGCAGCCGCGGCCGCGCCCCCACGGGACCGGGCCCGGTCGGCCGAGCGCTCCAACTCGGCGGCCACCGCCTCGTCGACACCCACCGCCGCGTGAGCACGATGCCACGCCCTGCGATCGGGATCGGTATCCGGATCGGTCGTCTCCGCCAGCGCCCGATGCGCATCTCGCCGCTCGGAAGAGGCCGCCGCCCGGTACACCGCGGATCGCACCAGTGGATGCCGGAAGCGGACACGGGCTCCGACCTCGACCAGCTGCGCGTCCTCTGCCGGGGCGAGCGAGCTCCTGTCGATGCCGAGCGCCTGAGCCGCGCGCCAGATGAGCGTCGCGTCCCCCAGCGGCTCGGCCGCGGCCAGCAGCAGCAGCCGCTGCGTCGCCTCAGGCAGCTCACCGGCGCGCTGGTGGTACTGCTCCTCGAGATGGCGCGGGAGGTCTGTCGCAGGGAGAAGCTCGAAGCCGCCTGCCAGGTCAGCTGCGCTCATGCTCCGCGGCAGGTCGAGCAGAGCGAGCGGGTTGCCGCGGGTCTCCGCGACGATGCGGTCGCGGACGCGGTCGTCGATCCGACCCGGGACGGCGCTCATGAGCAGGGTGCGCGCATCCTCCTCCGCCAGCCCGCGCAGCCGCAGCTCGGGCAGGCCGTCGAAGTCGTGCCTGGTGTTCGGCTCGCGGATGGTGGCCACGATCGCCACCGAGTCCGCCAGCAGCCGTCGCGCGACGAAGCCGAGGATCAGTCCCGAGGCGGCGTCCAGCCAGTGAGCGTCCTCCACGAGACAGAGCAGCGGCCGCTCCTCGGCCGCGGCAGACAGCAGGCCGAGCACGGCGAGTCCGACCACGAACCGGTCCGGGACGTCACCGGATGCGAGGCCCAAGGCGACGTTGAGCGCGTCCCGCTGCGGCTGCGGCAGCGTGTCGAGTTGCTCGAGCACCGGCGCACAGAGCTGATGGATCCCGGAGAACGGGAGCTCCATCTCCGCCTCCACGCCCGCGACCTGCGCCACACGGAATCCCGAGGCCTGACGAGCGGCGTACCGCAGCAGCGCCGTCTTTCCGATGCCCGCCTCGCCGCGCATGACAAGGACGGCGCTCTGACCCCCGCGCACGTTCGCCAGGAGCCGGTCGAGCACCTCGCGCTCGCTGGTCCGGTCGAGAAACCCGGACGCAAGGGTGGCGGCCATTTCGCCGGGCAAAGCTAACCGACACGCGACGCTCGGGTGGTGCACAATTCGTGACCAGTGAGGCTGCTGGTCACCGGGGGAACCGGCGTGCTCGGCCGTGCGCTGCGGCCCCTCGCGGAGGCCGCGGGCCATGAGCTCGCGATGCCCGGGCGCGAGGAGCTCGACCTCTTCGACCCCGCCGCGGTCGCCGGCGCCGTGCGCGACGTCGATGGCGTCCTGCACCTGGCGACCCGGATCCGTTCGCTCGAGCAGGTCTCGGATCCGGACGCGTGGCGCGAGAACGATCGGCTTCGCGCGGACGCTTCGAGCATCCTCGTCGACGCGGCGATCACGGCCGGCGCGGCGGTCTACGTCCAGCCCACCGTCACGTTCGTCTATCCGGCTGACGGCCCGGCGTCCGAGGACACGCCGGTCCGCAAGGTCATCCCGATTCTGCGCTCCGCGCTAGCCGCCGAGCAGCAGACCGAGCGCTTCGCCCGCGCCGGCGGACGCGGCGTCGTCCTGCGATTCGGGCTGCTCGACGGCCCTGGCACCTGGTACGACCAGCCGATGCGCGACTTCGGCGCCACGCTGCACGTCTCCGACGCCGGGCGCGCGCTCCTCTCGGCGCTGTCGCTGCCCAGCGGCATCTACAACGTCTGCCGTGACGGGGAGCGCGTCTCGGCCGAGCGCTTCACCCGGGCCGCCGGATGGCACCCGACGGCGTAGATTCGCGACATGACCGCCTCACATACAACAGAGCTCCAGAGCCGGTGCGACCTGCTGCGGTCACTGCACCGCCCTGGCACGCCCCTCCTGCTTCCGAACGCCTGGGACGTTGTCACTGCGAGAGCCGTGGTCGCGGCTGGGTATCCCGTGGTCGCGACCACCAGCGGCGGCGTGGCCGCCACGCTCGGCTATGAGGACCACGAGGGTGCGCCGGGCGACGAGATGCTCGCCGCGGCCGGGCGGATCGCGAGGGGCGTCGAGGTGCCCGTGACGGTCGACGCCGAGGCCGGCTACGGCATGGAGCCGGCCGAGCTGGTGGCTGGGCTGCGGAGCGCGGGGGCCGCCGGCTGCAACCTCGAGGACAGTGACTACACCGCCGGCGGCCTGCGCGATCCCGACCGGCACGCGGAGTGGCTCAGGGCGGTTCGCGAGGCCGCGTCGGAGGACGGCTACGGGCTCGTCATCAACGCCCGGATCGACGTCTTCCTGGGTCCTTTCCTCGCCGGCGCCGGCCCCGGGACCCAGGAGGAGCTCGTTCCCGACGCGGTGCGGCGCGCGAATGCCTACCTCGAGGCCGGCGTCGACTGCGTGTTCCCGATCACCCTGTGGGAGCCGGACGCGCTGCGCGGCTTCACCTCGGAGGTCCGCGGCCCGGTGAACGTCCTACGCCTGCCGCAGGCGCCGTCGCTCGCCGAGCTTGCCGAACTGGGCGTGGTCCGGGTGAGCTGGGGAACCCTCCTGCACGGGACGCAATGGCTCGCTTCGAGGACCAGCTCACCTCGCTTCGGGAGTGAGAACGGGCCGCGACTAGCCAGTCAGGCTGGCCACCTGGCCGATGCGAGAGCGCCCCGCCTGCGCGACCCTCGCTGCGTGGCATACGCAACGGAGGCCAACCGCCTCCTCGCCCCCGCACACAAGCGAAAGGCATGACATGAAGATCGTTGTCATCGGCGGAACCGGCCTCATCGGGTCGAAGCTCGTCGAGAACCTGAGGAAGGACGGTCACGAGGCCGTGGCGGCGGCACCCAACACGGGCGTCAACACGCTCACGGGCGAAGGACTCGCCGAGGCGCTCGAGGGCGCCCAGGTCGTGGTCGACGTGGCGAACGCGCCCGCCTGGACCGACGCGGAGGTGCTCGACTTCTTCCAGACGTCGACGCGCAACGTCCTCGACGCGGAGACGGCCGCCGGCGTGGGGCACCACGTGGCGCTGTCGGTCGTCGGCGCGGAGCGGCTGACGGACAGCGGCTACATGCGCGCGAAGCTCGCGCAGGAGGGCCTGGTGAAGGCCGGGCCGATCCCCTACACGATCGTCCGCGCGACGCAGTTCTTCGAGTTCATCGGCCGCATCGCCGATTCGAGCGCCGACGGCGACACCGTTCGGCTGTCGCCGGCGCTCGTCCAGCCCGAGTCGGCCGATGACGTCGCCGCCACCTTGGCCGACGTCGCGGTCGGCGCGCCCCTGAACGACACGGTCGAGCTGGCCGGCCCGGAGGCGTTCCGCCTCGACGAGCTCGCCCGGCGCGTCCTGAGCGCAAGCGGCGACCCGCGACAGGTGACGGCCGACGTTCACGCCCGCTACTTCGGCGCGGAGCTGGACGACCGCTCCCTCACCCCCGGCGACGACGCGCGCATCGCCCCGACCCGCTTCGAGGACTGGCTCAGCCAGTCGGCCAAGTAGCCTCCGACCCGCCAACCGAAAGGAGCTTCTCATGAAGCCCACCATCGTTCTCGTCCACGGCGCATTCGCCGAGTCCTCGAGCTGGGATGGCGTCATCGACCGGCTGCTCGACGCCGGACATCCGGTTGTCGCCGCCGCCAACCCGCTGCGCGGCCTCGCCTCGGACGCCGCGGCCGTCGCCGACGTCGTCCGTGCAGTCGACGGGCCCGTCGTGCTCGCCGCCCACTCCTACGGCGGCGCGGTGATCTCCAATGTCCCGGCCGACGCCGGCGAAATCGTCGGGCTCGTCTACGCCAACGGATTCGCGCCCGAGCCCGGTGAGCACTGCTTCCAGCTCGCGGGCATGTTCCCGGGCAGCATGCTCGGCGAGGAGACGTCGCGGCCGGTGTCGCGGAGCGACGGAACGACCGACCTCTACGTCGCTCCGGACAGCTTCCACGACATCTTCTGCCAGGACGTCCCCGCGCCGAAGGCCGCACTGATGGCCATAACGCAGCGCCCCGCCACCCAGGAGGCGCTCACCGAACCGTCAGGCGACCATCCGCTGTGGAAGGACGTGCCGTCGTGGTTCCTGATCGGCGAGGAGGACCACATCATCCCCGCCGCCCTCCAGCACTACATGGCCAAGCGCGCCGGCGCGCACCGCACGCTCGAGATCCCGGGCGCCTCGCACGCCATCACGGTCTCGCACCCCGGCGCGACCGCCGAGCAGATCCTCGAGGCCGCGGCGCTGCGCGTGACCGCCTGAACGCCCGCCGCCATGGACGCCGGAGCGCCCGCCGGCGCACATCCCATCGTTCCGCAGCTGCCGATCATCCGGACACGCACCGAGGGGGAACAGCGCGCGACGTTCTTCGAGCTGTTCTTCGACCTCGTCTACGTCTTCGCGGTCACCCAGCTGTCGCATCACCTGCTCGCGAACATCACCTGGTCGGGCGCGGCCGAGACCGCATTCATGCTCGTTGCGTTGTACTGGGCGTGGAACTACACGACCTGGATGACCAACTGGTTCGACCCGGACACCGTGCCGGTCCGGCTCGTGGTGGTGTTCGTGATGATGGCGAGCCTGCTGATGGCGATCGCGATCCCGGAGGGGTTCAGCGAACACGCGCTGCTGTTCGCGTGCGCGTACTCGGGTCTGCAGATCGGGCGGAACGCGTTCGTCGTCGCGGTCACGCCGCGAGGGGAGTTCAACCGGAACTTTCGTCAGATCCTGGCGTGGAGTCTCCTTTCGGCGCCGCTCTGGGTCGCGGGCGGCATCGTCGATTCCGAGGCGCTGCGCTGGGTTCTCTGGCTGGGTGCTCTCGGCCTCGATCTGGCGGCGCCGCTGGTGACCTATTGGCTGCCGTGGGCCGGGCGCACGCTCATGAGCAAGTGGCAGATCGAGGGGGCCCATTTCGGCGAGCGCTTCCAGCTCTTCGTGATCATCGCGCTCGGGGAGAGCGTCGTGCTGGCGGGCGCCACCGCGTCGGATGCGGGGTTGAGCGTCGGCGTCGTCGCCGCGCTCCTGCTCGCCGTCCTGTCGTCGACGGCGCTCTGGTGGCTGTACTTCGGCCAGATAGCCGCCACGGTCCTGGAGCGGATCCGCACGGCCAAGGCCGAGGAGAGGGGCCAGATCGGCCGCGACATCTACACCTACCTGCACCTCCCGATCATCGCCGGGATCGTCCTCTTCGCGGTCGGAGACGAGCTTGTGATCGCTCATCCGACGGACGAGCTGACCGAGGCTGGTGCGCTCGTCGCGCTCGGCGGCCCCGCGCTCTTCCTGGGCGGCCTGATGGCCTGCGCAGCAAGGCTCGGGGAGGCGCAGAGCCGCCCGCAGGTCATCGCCCTGGTCGCACTGCTCGCCGCCGTGCCGCTCGTCGCCGGCCTCGACGGGCTGGTCGTCTTGGCGCTGCTCACCGCACTCCTGACCGTGCTCGTGGTCGCCGAGCAGTCGCGCGGGCCAACGCGCAGTGCCGCGGCCGTCGCCGGCTACGAGCCCCCGGTCTGAAGCCGGCCTACAGCGGGCAGAACAGGTCGACGCCGTTCCCGTCCGGGTCGCGGACGAGCGCGTAGCGCTGACCCCAGGGCGCGTCCCAGGGTTCCTTGTGGCCGTCGTATCCCAGCGAGACGAGGCTTTCGTAGGCGGCGTCCACGTCGGCCGGGCTGTCCAGGAGGAAGGCGAGGCCGATCCGCTGTCCGCCGGACGGCGGCTGCCAGTCCGGCTCGAACGACCGGATCGTCTCCTCCGTGTCCCAGGCGAGCCGCAGCCCGCCGGGCAGTGTCGCCTCCACGTGCGGCTGGCCGTCCGCGTCCTCGGGCACGTCCATGCCGAGCTCGCGGTAGAACGCCAGGGACCGTCCCATGTCCTTCACGACGATGCCGATCAGGTCAAGTCGAGCCTTCATGTCTTCAACTCCTTATTCGTCGAGGGGTCCCGGCATCATCGACGGCGGGCCACCCCGCCGTCTTGAACGTTTCCGACACGTGGACGTCAGCCGGCGACCCAGGCCTTCGCCTCGTCGAGCTCCTCGTGCGAGAACAGGCGCAGCTCCCCCGGGGTCATCCAGCCGAGCAGCTCGACCGCGCGCCTGACCCACTCCACGTCCGTGACGAGCGCAGTCCGCTTCCACGCCGAGAGGTGGCCGAGGCCCAGGGTCAGGCCGGTCTTCGCGTCGGCGAGCAGCGCGCCCGGGTCGAACTTCTCGAAGTCCGGTCCCATCTGGAAGAGGAGCCGAACCGACTCGTCCCGCTCGATCGCCTCGCGCAGCGGCGGGAGCAGCGTCTCGACGTAGTCGTCGCGGGTGATCTCGCCAAACGCGCGAAAGCCGATCGTCCCCGGCGGCATGTCAGCAAGTCGCTCGATCATGGCCGCGAAGTCTGACGGACACGCCCATGAGTTCGCGACCCCATTGGCCACCCATTTCGGGGTAGGGTCCCCGCATGGGCTCCCTCTCGCGACTTCTCCTTCTCGTCCTGATCGCCGGCGCGCTCGCCGCGATCCCTGCGCCGGCGCAGCCGCCGGGCCCGGATCCGGGCGGCGCCGCCGCCGCGTCCGCGCAGCAGCGGCCCGACCTGAAGAGCTGGCGTCTCACGCGCCACGGCTTCGGACGCCTGACGGTCGGCCTGAACAGGGCCCAGATGGAGCGCCGGACCGGGCGGAAGCTGAAGTTCTCCTACAAGACCGGCCCCTGTGCCATCTGGGACCTCGGCGGGGCCCGCGGCATCTCGATCATGACGACCCGGGGCCGGCTCGCCCGCGTCGGCATCTACAGGGGAACGTGGCGCACGATCCTCGGGATCCGGATCGGCGACACCGAGGCCGAGGTCCGCGAGCTCTATCCGGAGCTCCGCACCCGGCCCCACCCCTACGACCCGGACGGCCAGTACCTCATCGTCCCCGGCCCCAACCGGCGGGTGGTCTTCGAGACCGACGGGAACGACGAGGTGACCAGCTTCCGCGGCGGCCGCATGCCCCAGATCATGTACATCGAGGGCTGCGCTTGATCAGCTCCGGCTTGACATATTCCTATATCGGCATATATAGTTGCCGCCATGGCACGAGCAGCGACCACGGCGGATGCGTTCAACGCGGTTGCCGAGCCCCGGCGGCGGCAGATCCTCGATCTGCTGGCCGGCGGGGAGCGGCCCGTGAACGACCTCGTGCACCTGCTCGGGCTCGCTCAGCCCCAGGTGTCGAAGCACCTGCGGGTGCTTCGAGAAGTGGGGGCGGTCGACGTGCGAGAAGACGGACGGCAGCGGCTGTACCGGCTGAACGGCCAGGCGCTCAAGCCCATCCATGACTGGGTGAAGAACTACGAGCGCCTCTGGTCCGAGCGGTTCGACCAACTGGATGTCGTGCTGGACGAACTCAAGAAGGAGCAAGGAGATGGAGACAGTGACAACTAGCGGAACGGCGAAGGTGACCCTCCCCGCGGACGACCAGCTGGTCATCACGCGGGAGTTCGACGCGCCCAAGCACCTGGTCTACAAGGCGTACACCACGCCCGACCTGGTCAGGCGCTGGTGGACCGGCGAGCGGGGCGAGATGACGGAATGCGAGATCGACCTGAGGGTCGGCGGCACGTGGCGCTACGTGATGATCGCGCACGGGGACTTCGAGGTCGCCTTCCACGGCGAGTACCGCGAGATCGTCCCGAACGAGCGGCTCGTCACGACCGAGGTCTACGAGGGCATGCCCGACGCGCAGGCGGTGGACCACATCACGTTCACCGAGGAGGACGGGCGAACAACCCTCACGATGCTCGTGCAGCACCGGAACCAGGAGGAGCGCGACGCGCACCTGAACTCCGGCATGGAGGCCGGCATGCAGGAGTCGATGGACCGCCTGGAGCGGGTGGCGATCTCCCTCCGCTGACGCCCGCGCGCCTCACGGACCACCGGGACAGCGCTCCCGGTGGTCCCGCGCCGGGTCACCGGCGCCGGTGCTCGCGCTCCGCCTCGGCGGCGCGCTTCACGCGCGACATGCTCCTGGCCTTCGTCGACCCGTCCTTCATGCGCCGGGCGACCTGTTTCAGCTTCAGGGCGCGGAGCCTGTCCTTGCGCCTCATACGAGCGTCACCGCTGCCTCCTCACCCCTGGTCGTCGAAGCGCGCGAAAGGACAGGGGGACCCAGCGAGCGAAGTTCAGCGTCGACGATAGCGACGCGCTCAGGGAGGCGCCTGGCTCCCCTTTGGAAGCAGCAGATGGCCGTCGACGACGGCGGAGGCGATGTCGATCAGCTTGCGGTTGGCCGCCCGCGAGTGGTCTCGCAGCATCTCGAAGGCGGTCACGTCGTCCACCGAATGGCGTTCCATGAGGATCCCCTTGGCCCGCTCGGTGATGGCGCGGCGTCCGAATGCACCCTCCAGGTCGTGGTACTCGGTGAAGCGGCGAAGCACGATGTCGATCGAGCTCTGCCAGTCCTCCGGGTCGCCGTCGGTGATGTAGGCGAAGATTCCGCGCTTCGACGCCTCCCTGACGAACTCGGGGTCGGGCGCGTGGATGAGGACGATCACCGGGCAGGCCGACTCCTGCACGATCTTCTCGATCAGGCTGAGGGCGTGCTCCGAGCTCTCGCCGAGCCCCACGAGCGCGACATCGGGCCGCTCCCGGGCGGTCACCTGTCCGACGTCGTCGACGTCGATCTCGCGTGCGATCACCTCGTGCCCGAGCGAGGCGACGATGGGCGCGACGAGGGCAAGCCGATCCTTGCGCTCGTTCGCGATCAGCACTCGCAGATGCTCTGTCTCGCGATAACTCATCGTGATTCGGAAAGACCGAAATTGTAGTAGCGAAACTCCTTGCAGGCGCCGCCCCCGCGCGCTTGCCGGTGATACCCTCGCCTCGCGCCTCGCCCCAGCCAAACGGCGCGCGTTACGTCCCGGCTCCAGCACACGGCCGGTGCAGGGTGTCGACCCGAGCGGTTGACACGTAGCGGAGAAAGGCCGTGGGGGGCACAGCATGGGGAGAGGGCGATGAGTCGCGTGGCGTCAGACGTCGACCTGCCTCGCGGGGACCCGAGCAGGGGTCTCGCGTTCTCGGTGAACGGAGGGGTCGGCGCGTGCTCGGAGGCACGGCGGGCGGTGCTCGCCGGCGACAGGGCGGTGCCCGCCTCCGCCCGTGAGGACATCCTGCTGCTCGTGAGCGAACTGGTGACCAACGCGGTTCGCCACGCCGACGTGGGACCGGACCGGTCCCTGCACGTAGAGCTCAAGCGGTGGCCAAGCCGTGTGCGGGTGGAGGTGGCCCACCCCGGACCCGGATTCGAGCACGAGGGCGTACCCCCCTCCCTCGACGCGACCGGCGGATGGGGGCTGGTCATAGTGGACCGCATCGCGGACCGCTGGGGGATCGCCAGCCGCTCGGGCGCCACCTGCGTGTGGTTCGAGCTTCAGTCGCCGTAGGCCCGGCAGCGGCTCAGGAGCGCAGGAACATCAGGACCGCGAGCACGCGCCGCGACTCGCTTCCCGTCGACGGCAGCCCGAGCTTGCCGAAGATGCTCGAGACGTACTTCTCGACGGCGCGCAGCGTGATCACGAGCGCGTCGGCGATCCCCTGATTCGAGCTCCCGGTGGCCATCAGCTCGAGCACGTCGTGCTCGCGCGGCGTCAGCGCGGCGAGCGGGTCGTCGCTGCGCCGCCGCGCCAGCAGAGTCGAAACGATGATCGGGTCGAGCGCCGACCCGCCGGCGGCAACGCGCCGCACGGCGGCGACGAACTGGTCGACGTCGCTGATGCGGTCCTTGAGCAGGTACCCGACGCCCTCGGCGGAGTCGGCCAGCAGCTTCATCGCGAGGCCCACCTCCACGTATTGCGACAGCACCAGCACACCCACGTCGGGATGGTTCGCACGGATCTCGAGCGCCGCCCGCAGGCCCTCGTCGTTGTGCGTGGGCGGCAGGCGGATGTCCACGATCGCCACGTCGATCTCGTAGCTGTTCGCCTTGAGCATGAGCTCCTCGGCGGTCCCGCACTGCGCGACCACGTCGAACCCCGCGTCGCCGAGCAGGCGCGCGACACCCTCGCGCAGCAGCACCGAGTCCTCGGCGATCGCTAGCCGCACGGCATCTCCGCCCTGACCCGCGTCCCGCCGCCGCGCGGTGTCCACACGCGCAGGCGGCCCCCGAGCCCCTCGACGCGGTCGGCGAGGCCGCGGAGGCCGGTCCCCCGTTCGCTGTCGGCACCGCCGATCCCGTCGTCGACGATCTCGACGACGAGGTCGCCGTTCTTCCGAGCGACGTCCACCGTGGCCGACGTCGCGTGGGCGTGCTTGCCGATGTTCGCGAGGCTCTCGCAGATCACGTAGTACGCCGCCACCTCGAGCCGCTCGGGCAGGCGGCCGTCGACGGCGACCGTCAAGCGGACCGGCAGCGGGGCGCCGGCGGCGAGTGACTCGACCGCCACCGCCAACCCGTGCCCCGTGACGACGGCCGGATGGATGCCGCGCGCGACGGCGCGGAGCTCCTCGAGGGAAAGGGCGATCTCCTGCCTCGCGCGGTCGAGGCTCGCCCGAGCGTCGGGGTCGCCGCTCAGCCGCGCCTCGAGCAGGCGCAGGTCGAGCGACAGGGCGACGAGCCGCTGCTGGGCACCGTCGTGGAGGTTGCGCTCCAGTCGCTTGCGCTCCTTCTGGCCCGCCTCGATCACGCGGCCGCGCGACCCCCGCAGCTCTTCCAGGCGAGCCTTCAGCTCGGCGTGAAGGCGCCCGTTCTCGAGCGCGATGCCGGCCGCCGCGCTGACCGCGTCGAGGAGCTCGGGCTCATCGTCCAGCGACCGGTGGTGAAGCAGAGCCGCGACGTGCGCTCCGTTCAGGTCGATCAGGGTCGTCGCCCTGCCGGAATCCGGCGCGGGGAGCTCCACCGGCCGGCCGTCGAGGTCGGCCCACCGCTCGAACTCGGGCAGCCAGTACGCGAGCGTCAGCGACTCGTCGCGAAGGGCACGGGCGAGGGCGTCGCGGAGAGCGCCGGGCGGCGGATCGGCCTGCAGCTCGACGAACAGGACCCCCACGCCGGAGCGGGCGAGTCGCGCATCCATCAGGCCGATCAGGAAGGCGACCGGCGCAACCCCGATGACCCCGAAGGTGACGCGCCGGATCGTCTCGAAGGCGGGGAGCTCGAACGCGCCGGCCAGCATCAGCGCCGCGATCATCACGAGTCCGAGCGCGAAGGAGTCGACCAGCAGCGAAATCGAGCGGCGCAGCGGCCGGCCGAAACGGCGCCTGCCCACGGCGAGCAGGAGGATGCCCGTCAAGGCGAGCGCGGCCAGCGTGATCAGCTGAACGTCCTGGACGATGTCGGCGGCGGCAGGCTCCGCGACGACGGCCAGCACGTTGTCGGGGCCGCCCGCTCCGAGGAGCAGCTTCACGAGCTGCAGGCCCACCGCCGCCGCGTAGCCCGCACCGACGACGACGCGCGCCGGGCGGCTCGTCAGGCGACCGCCCGGGAACGCGAGGAACAGGTGGACGAAGAGCGCCACGGGGAGCAGGTCGAACGCGAGTCCCAGCGTGTACGGGGCGGGCGCGTTCGCCCACTGGAGGCTCGACAGGAACATGACGAAGCCCGCGGTCACCATGAGCGGTCCGAAGCGGCTGTCCGGCCGGCGCCACCACGCCACCAGTCCGGCGAGGATGTACGGCAGGGTGATCCAGTCGAGGAGGGCTGCCTGAAGTCCCGGCTCGGCGACGTGGTCGCTCACGAGCGCGAGCTGGACCGACACCGCGGCGGCCGCGCACCCCGCAAGCGCGCCGGCCCAGAGAACGGGCAACTCGGGCGCGCGCGCGACACCCGGACCTGTACTCCACGGCGCTGCGGAGGCGGCCATGTCTCTCCTCCCAGCCGTCGCCGTCAGATCTGGGACAAGTCCTCTACGAGTCCACTCAGAAAAGAGGCGTCCTTGTTCACCCTACTCTTGCCGACCACTACAGTCGAGGTACACCTCCAAAGATCGAGACGCCGGTTTCTGGCCTGCGATCCCGATAGGAAGGGGCCTTGGTGCCCTACTTCAAGTGTGTGTCCTGCAGGATCCGTGTGTCCGTAACGGGCGCCGCCACGGACCTCACCGACGGATCGTGCCCCGGTTGCGGCCAGCCGCTCGAGCCGGTTGCGAAGCTCACCGACGTGATGGGGTTCCGCTCACCCAACCTTCACGACCGCTCGGTCCCGCCGCGGATCGCCGAGCGGATGGCCGACATCACCGGCGGCAGGGCCGCCGCGGAGGCTCAGCTGGACGCCGACCGCTGGCTCGACGAGGGCGGCGCCCTACCGCCCGACGCGATCGCCCAAGCGATGGCGCTGCCCAGGCCGACTCCCATCGCGTAGCCGCTGCCGCGCCGGACGCCCGGTGCTACCCTGAGGCACGCGCCCTGGCCCCAGTCAACGGCGGGCGTGCCTCCGGCTCCAGCACACGGTCGGCGCAACAGCCAGCGTTAGGAGCCGAGTTTGTCGCAGTCCTCGCAGTCGCAGTCCAACGCGCCCTGGCGGCACGCGCTCGCCCCCTATGAGCGCCCGCGCCTGGGCCGCGGCGTGGTGGACCTCGCCACGTCGCTGGTGCCGTACGCGGCGCTGTCCGTGCTCATGTACCTGGCACTCGACATCTCCTACCTGCTGGTGCTGGCACTGGCGATTCCCGCCGCGGGCTTCCTGGTTCGCACGTTCATCGTGTTCCACGACTGCGCGCACGGCTCCTTCCTCCCGTCGAGGCGCGCCAACGCCTGGCTGGGAGCCGGCCTGGGAGTGCTCGTCTTCGAGTCGTTCGCCAACTGGCGCCACAACCACGCCGTCCACCACGCCACGGCCGGCGACCTCGACCGCCGCGGCGTGGGAGACGTCCACACGCTGACCGTCGCCGAGTACCGGGCCTCGGCATGGCGGCGGCGGCTGGGATATCGCCTGTTCAGGAACCCGCTCGTGATGTTCGGGCTCGGCCCGATCTACGGGATGGTGCTTCACCCACGACTGGTCCCCCGGAGCGCACGCCCCCGCATCCGGCGCAGTGTGATCGGCACGAACCTCGCGCTTGCCGCGCTCGTGGGCACGCTGTGCCTGCTCGTCGGCTGGCGCGAGTACCTGCTCGTCCAGGGGCCGATCATGCTGCTCGCCGGTGCGGCGGGCGTGTGGCTCTTCTACGTCCAGCACCAGTTCGAGGACACGTACTGGCAGAGCGCCGGCGACTGGAGCTACGCCGACGCGGCCCTGCGCGGCAGCAGTCACCTGAGGCTCCCGAAGGTGCTCCAGTTCTTCACCGGCAACATCGGCCTCCACCACGTGCACCACCTGAGCACCCGGGTCCCCAACTACCACCTGCAGCGCGCGCACGACGACAACCCGATCTTCCACGGGGTACCGACGCTCTCGCTCTGGGACGGTCTTCGCGCCGTGCGGCTCAAGCTGTGGGACGAGGAGCGCGGGCGGCTGGTGACCTTCGCCGACGCGCGCCGAGCGAGCCCCGCCCCTCCGGAGCGATGGCCGACCGCGACGACCTCGAGTTCACCTATTCGCTGATCGATCGCGTCTTCCGGCTGAGCCTGGGAGAGCTGGCGGACTTCAGCGGAGCCAAGTACGACGGCGACTTCTCGCTGAGCCTCGAGCAGGCGCAGCGGCGCAAGCACGAGTACGTGGCCGACCAGATCGGGATCGGAGCCGGCCGGCGCGTGCTCGACCTGGGGTGCGGGTGGGGTCCGCTGCTGGCGTTCGTCAGGAGCCGGGGCGGCGCCGGGGTCGGCGTGACGCTGTCCTCCGCGCAGGCGGCCGCCTGCCGGCGCCACGGCCTCGACGTGCGCCTCCAAGACGCGCGCCAGGTCGGCCGCGAGGGTCTCGGCGCCTTCGACGCCGTGGCGAGCCTCGGCGCCTTCGAGCACTTCTGCTCCCCGGAGGAGCACAGCGCCGGCCGCCAGGACGACATCTACCGCGACCTCTTCGCCCGGGTCGCGGGCGTGCTGCCCGAGGCCGGCCGGCTCTACCTCCAGACGATGGTGTTCGGGCCGAACATGATCCCCCTGGAGCGGATCCGGATCGACGCCCCGCGCGACTCCGACGCCTGGTACCTCGCCCTGATGGGCCGCCAGTTCCCCGGCTCGTTCCTTCCCTTCGGCGAGGAGCAGATCGCCCGCGCCGCCAGGCCGTACTTCCGGCTCGTGGCGAGCGCCAGCGGGCGGCTCGACTACATCGAGACGATCCGCCAGTGGCGCGAGCGGTTCGCCGCGCGCAGCCTGAGGAAGTCGCTGCTCAAGCTGCAGCTGCTCCCTCGCTGGCTCACGAGCCCCGACTTCCGGCTCGCGTTCACCTCCGGCGTGAGCGCAAACAGCGTCTGCTTCGAGCGTGAGCTGCTCGACCACCACCGGCTCGTGTTCGAGAAGACACCAGAAACCCGCCCCCCGTAGACGCATGTTTCCCGCCTTTCGCCCGGCGGCCAGGGGTGAGACGTTCGCCGGATGAAGACTCGCATCATCCAGCGCGACCCTGAGCCGGACCCGCCCCACGCCTCGGGCAACGGCGCGGCCACCCCGCCCCCGCCGCCGGAGCACAACCTGGCGGCTCGGATGGCGCACTGGAGCGGCCGGCACCGCAAGAAGGCCATCCTCGGCTGGTTTGCGTTCGTGCTCGTGACCTTCTTCGTCGGCTCGAACGTGGTCGGCCAGAAGGACATCTCCGACATCGAGCAGTTCTCCGGTGAGGCGCGCGATGCCGAGCAGGCGCTCGACGACGCCGGCATGCGGCCGACCGAGGAGATCGTCTTCGTGCAGAGCGACCGGCTCACGGTCGAGGATCCGGAGTTCCAGGCGGCGGTCGAGGACGTGACCGGCCGCCTCGCGCAGATCCGCTACGTCGAGAACGTGACGTCGCCGCTGACCGGCGACGGCGACGTCTCGGAGGACGGCCATTCGGCTCTGGTGGGCTTTGAGCTCGCCGGCGACTCGACGGAGACGAAGGAGCGAGTGGCTCCCACCCTCGCGGCCGTCGCCGCCGTTCAGGCCGATCACCCCGATCTGGCGATCGAGCAGTTCGGCGGCGCCAGCGCCGACGACGCCATCGACGGGGTCATCAACGACGACCTCAAGAAGGCCGGGATGCTGTCCCTGCCGATCACGCTGATCATCCTCATCATCACCTTCGGCACGCTCGTCGCGGCGGGCCTGCCGCTGCTGATCGGCCTCACGTCCGTGATGGCCGCCCTGGGTCTGGTCGCGATCACGAGCCACGTCGTCCCGGCCGACAGCAACCTCCCCGCGGTCGTCCTGCTGATCGGGCTGGCGGTGGGTGTGGACTACTCGCTCTTCTACCTCCGCCGTGAGCGCGAGGAGCGTGCCGCCGGGCGTAGCGAGCGCGCTGCCCTCGAGGCCGCCGCCGCCACCTCGGGGCGAGCCGTGCTGATCTCCGGCGTGACCGTGATCGTCGCGATGGCGGGCATGTTCATCAGCGGCGACAAGGCGTTCATCTCCTTCGCCGAAGGCACGATCCTCGTGGTCGCGATCGCCATGTTCGCCTCGCTGACGATCCTCCCCGCGATGCTGTCGTGGCTCGGCGACCGCGTCGAGAAGGGACGCGTCCCCCTGCTCGGCCGGCGCCGGCCGGCAGGCGAGTCGCGCTTCTGGACCGCGCTCACCCGCCGCGTGATGCGGCGACCCGGCCTGTCGATCCTCCTTGCCGGCGGCCTGCTCGTGGCGCTTGCGATCCCCGCGCTCCAGCTCAAGAGCGTGACCAGCGGCATCGACGAGCTCCCGCAGGACCTGCCGGTGATCCAGACCTACAACAAGGTCAAGGAGGCGTTCCCCGTGGAGGGCGTCGTCGCGACCGTGGTGGTCGAGGCCGACGACGTGCGCTCCGGCCCCGCCGCCGCCGGCATCGACGAGCTGCTGGTTGCGGTCGAGGGCTCGGACGCGTTCCGGCCCGGCACGGAGGTCCTCTACAGCGAGGACGGCAGCGTCGCCCAGATCGACGTGCCGACCCCCGGCAACGGCACCGACGCCCCGTCGGTCGACGCGCTCAACGACCTGCGGGACGAGATCATCCCGGCAACGGTCGGAGGCGTCGAGGGCACGACCGTGAACGTGACCGGCGACGCCGCCGGCTCGCAGGACTTCGCCTCCAAGCTGAACAGCAGGCTGCCGCTGATCTTCGCCTTCGTGTTCGGACTGGCGTTCCTGCTGCTCCTGGTGACCTTCCGCTCGATCGTGATCCCGATGAAGGCGATCGTGCTCAACCTGCTCTCGGTCGGGGCCGCCTACGGCGTGCTCGTGCTGGTCTTCCAGAACGGCAACGGGGAGTCCCTGCTCGGGTTCACGTCGAACGGCGGTGTCACGAACTGGCTGCCGCTCTTCCTGTTCGTGGTCCTGTTCGGGCTGTCGATGGACTACCACGTGTTCATCCTGTCGCGGGTCAAGGAGCTGTACGACCGCGGGATGTCGACCGACGAGGCCGTCCAGCGGGGGATCTCCACCACCGCCGGGACCGTGACCAGCGCGGCGTTCGTCATGGTCGGCGTGTTCGCGGTGTTCGTGACCCTGGAGTTCATCGACTTCAAGGAGCTCGGGCTCGGGCTGGCCGTGGCGGTCCTGATCGACGCCACGATCATCCGCGGCATCCTTCTCCCCGCCTCGATGAAGGTGCTCGGCGACTGGAACTGGTACCTGCCGAGCTGGCTCGAATGGCTGCCGCACGTCGGGGCCGGGCGCGACGACGCCCCGCCCGTCGAGCCGAGCGACCCGCCGGCCCCCGACGTCGCCGAAGAGCCACGCCCCACCCCGGCCCCTGCTTGAGGAGGAGCGATGAACGCCAACCAGCCCCGCACGTTCAGTCCCGCCGAGCTCGCGTTCCTGATCGGCATACCACTTGCCTGGGGAATCCTGCTCCTGTTCCACCCCGGCGGGGAGGGCGACGAGATCTACCTGGATGTCCAGGACAAGGTGACAGCCTTCCTGGTGGTCCACATCGGGATGATGCTGTTCATCCCCCTGATGGCCGTGGCCATCCTCCTGCTCTTGCGCGGCGTCGAGGGCACCGCTGCGTGGGTCAGCCGAATCGCGCTTGTGCCCTTCGTCGTCTTCTACAGCGCCTGGGAGGCGCTGCAGGGGATCGGCGTCGGGATTCTGGTCAACGAGTTGCAAGGAATCCCGCAGGCCGACCAGGCGCTGAGGGCAGAGGTGGTCCAGGATTTCGCCGAGCACGTCCTGATCGGCCCCATGAGCGTCTTCGGCAGCATCGGAAGCCTCGGACTCATAGTCGCGGCGATCGCGGCCGGCGTTGCGCTATACCGCCATGCCGGCGCGCCCGTCGCCGTCCCGGTCCTGCTCGGCATCTCGGGGTTGTTGATCACAGTCCACCCGCCGCCCTACGGGCCCACCGGCCTCGGCCTCTTCATCGTCGCCGTGTTGATCTACCAGCGAAGCCTGTCGACGGAGCGGGCAAGCGCGGCGATCGGGCAGCCGACCTCAGCGTGACGAGCTGCCGGGCTCCTGCTCCCCGCAGCGCCGGCCACGCGCCCGCCAGCAGCACGCTGATGTGCAGGGCCGCGAACGCGATGTTGTTCAGCGTGCTCGGCGAGCGGTCCTTCGCCAGGCCGTAGCCCACCACCGCGATCAGGGCGCCCACCGTGACGAGGGCCGGGACCACCACGCGCGGCTGGCGTCCCCCCTCCCCCTGCTTCGGCGTGACCACGAACCCGCCGCGCCGGCCGGTCAGCGCCCGGAGCGTGGCCTGCACGTGGATCCAGAACGTCGACGCGCTCAGCGCGAACGCGGCGAACGTGTACGACCCCGCCCCCGCCATCGCCACCGCGCCCAGCGCGACCACGAAGTACGGCACGAAGTGCATCAGGAACTGGTCGGCCGAGCCCGCCGCGATCGGCTGGGCGCCGGTGAGGATGCGGATGACCGGGAAGCTCATGTAGATCAGGAGCGTCCAGCCGGACAGGAAGTACATCGACGACAGCAGGTACTGCGACCGCACCCTCAGCGGCAGGCGGGCGCGGAACACCGACCTCGCCCCCGCCAGGCAGCCCCGCGCCCAGCGCTGCTGCTGGCTCACGTAGGAGGCCATGTCCTCGGGGCCCAGGCCGCTCGCCAGCACCTCCGGCACGTAGACGCTCCTCCAGCCGCGCTGATGCAGCTCGACCGAGAGCTCGAAGTCCTCGGTGACCGAGTGCGTCGGGAAGCCGCCCACCTGCTCGAGCGCCGCGCGGCGGAACAGGACGTTGGTCCCGCAGCAGAAGATCGAGTCGAGGTTCCCCTTGCCGCGCGCGATCGCGCCGAAGAAGAGCGCCTGCTGGCCCCAGGCGGCACGCGCCACCGGGCCCTCGTCGTGGTTCGCGTAGTACTGCGGCGTCTGCACGAAGGCCACGCTCTCATCCGACATGTGGCCGAGCGTCTCGGTCAGGAAGCGGCGGCTCGGCACGTGGTCGCAGTCGAGGATCACCACGAACTCGCCCGACGTGCGGTGAAGGGCGGCGTTGATGTTGCCGGCCTTCGCCCCCGCGCTGCCGGGGCGCCGGTGGTAGACCGCGCCGGCCCGCCGCGCGAGCGCCTCCATCTCGTCGTCGCCGCCGTCGTCGAGCAGGTGCACGCGCACGTGCGCGCCGTCCATCGCCGTGGCGAGCGCCACCGTGGGCTCCACCACCTCGACCGGCTCGCCGTACACCGGCACGAACACGTCGACCTCGGGCGTGCGGACGAGCGGGAGCGGCGGGGCACGCCGCGCGTCGGTCGAGGCCGTCCACCAGAACCCCACGGCCTGGACCAGGTTGAACAGCTCGGCCGTGACGAGCAGCGCGAACAGCATCGGATGGCCGATGCGCTCGGGCTGGAGCAGCCAGCCGAAGTACCACGCGGCGAGCGGCACTCCGAGCACGAGCAGCGCCCGCACCAGCACGGCGCGGCGGCCGGCGGGCGGGGCGGCGCTCCAGCGCGGCTCGTCGAGGCGCGGGTCTCTGCGGCGGGCGCTCATCGGGTGAACTCCCACACACGCACCTGGGAGTGCCTCGTCCGGTGGGACAGGTCGGCGCGGCCCGCGAGCCGCTCCACGGCGGCGTCGACCGCCTGCTTGCTCCCGGGCTTGTCGAAGAAGCTTCCGACCACGTAGACGCGCTGCCCGGGCTTCGGCCGCGGCAGGCGATCGAGGTTCAGCGGGCGCGCCTCGATGCCCGGCTCGTAGTACCGGATCACGTTGTCGAGGAAGGCCGGCTGGTACAGCAGGACATCGCCGCGGCCGGCCCGGTCGGAGACCCCGGACAGGGCGCCCTCGAAGTCGTAGAAGCGCGGGTTCGTGCCGTTGAGCTGCTGGTCGGCCAGGCCGATCAGCAGGGTCGCCGTGGCGAGCACGGCGGCGATCGTGGACGCCCGCCGCCCGCGCGGCCAGCTCGCGATCGCGCGGCCCCCGAGGAGCACGAGGAAGGGCACCGCCGGCAGCGCGTAGCGCAGCTCGAACAGGAACGGCTTCTGGGTGGCGACGATCGTGAGGAGCACCGGCGGCAGAAGCGCCGCCGTGGCGACCAGTCGCGTGGCGGGCGAGCTGCCCCGTCCGAGCAGCACCAGCATCAGCAGCAGGCCGAGCGGCCACAGGGCGCCGACGCTGGCCATCGTGTCGCCGGCGTGGTAGCCCCACAGCGCCCAGACCACGTTCGTGATCGCCGCGTAGGCCGAGATCTCGTTGCCGGTCTCGGACACGTCTCCCCCGGCCTGCGACGGCTGCTCGAAGCCGCGGCCCGCCGCCTCGTTCGCCGCGAACTGGTCGACCGCGAACGGCACGAGCGGGATCACCAGCAGCGCGACCATGAGCGCGGCGGCGGCGACCCCCATCAGGGGCCGCGGGCTGCCGCCCAGCTCCCGCCGGCGCCGCAGCGCCCCCTGCAGGAAGGCCAGCTGCAGGGCGATCACCAGGAAGACGCCGAAGTACTGCGTGTAGATCACCGCCGCCGCCGCCGCCGCGTAGGCCACCAGGGCGTACGGGCTGCCCGTGCGGAGCGCCCGCGCCTGCGCCCACGCGGCCAGCACCGCGAACAGCAGCAGCAGCGAGTACATGCGGGCCTCCTGCGAGTACCACACGAGGATCGGCGCGGCGGTCGCGAGCGCGGCGACGATCAGGCCCGTGCGGCTGTCCCACAGCTCGCGCGCGGTTGCGTAGAGGGCGGGCACGAGGGCGACGCCGGCGGCGATCGAGGGCAGGCGCAGCGCCAGCTCGCCGTCGCCGAAGGCGCGCACCGAGAACCAGGAGACGACGTGGTGCAGCGGCGGGTGCACGTCCGTGCTGCGGATGTCGTCGAGCATGACCCCGAGGCTCGGCAGCGAGGCCTGGTACCAGGTGGTCGCCTCGTCGAGCCAGAGTCCGCGCGTGACGAGCAGGCGCAGCCCGAGCGCCGTCCCCGTGAGCAGGACGAGCTCCGGGGCGTGGGACCTGACGAAGACCGCCCACGGGTTGTCGATGTGCAGGCGCAGCGCCGGCAGGCGCAGGGCCGCGGCGCCGCCGAGCGCGGCCGTCTGCAGGCGAACGGCCGGGAGGCGCAGGGCGGCGGCGGCGCCGAGGACGGCCACCAGCACGGCGGTCGAGGCGAGCGTGGCGGTGGCCACGCCCTCGGCGTTCGACCCGATCAGGAGGACGAGGGCGAGGTGCATGACGACCGCGCCGCCGAGGATCGCGAGCGTGCTCTTCCCCGCGCCCGTGGCGGAGGCGTGTGCGGCGAGCACGCGCGCGACGCCGAGCAGGGCCATCGCGAGGAGGTACGGCACGGCGACGTCCGCGACGGGGGCGTAACGGTCGCCGAACAGGAACGACACGACCGTCTCGGGCGCGAGGCCCACGAGGAGCAGCGCCCCGCCGCCGAGCGCGACCGCCGCGCCGAGGGCCGTGGACAGCGCGTACGGGGCGCCGGAGGCCGCGCGCGGGAGCAGCACGAGCGGGACGGTCGCGGTGGCGAAGGCGGCGATCCCGCCGAGGGTCGAGATGGCGGCGAAGCGGCCGGCCTCGCCCGGCTCGAGCAGCGCATTCGCCAGGAGGAGATCCTGGTTCTGGATGAGGGCGAGGCCGAGGAAGACGAGGACGGCGTCCACGGGGTTGACGCCGAGGGAGCGGCCGCGGTCGGCGTCCGCCGCGTCGCGACCGGCGCCGGACGTCGCGGCTGCGCCCGCCGCGCCGGCAGCCGAGCCCTCCGCTCCGCGCCGCCGCCCGCCGCTCGCCACCACCAGGGCGGCGTATCCGGCCAGCACCACGCCCACCGCCGCGCCGACCGCTCCAAAGGCCGCCATCAGCGCGACGCCGATCGTCAGGCGGATGACCGGCTCTGTGCCCAGGCTCGCCACGAGCCGCCTGTGGCCGTCCTCGTAGTGGCGCCCGCGCTGCAGCGCCAGCAGTCCGGCCGCCGGCGCCGCGGCCGCCAGGCAGACCACCAGCCCCCGTGACAGGCCGATCGACCCCGCCAGGGGCAGCCCCACGACGAGTACGGCCGCCCCCACCGCGGCCCCGATCGCCACGATGCGCCGGCAGAGCGCCACCGACAGCTCGGGCTGCAGCGCGCTCCCCGCGCTCAGCGAGCCGGCCGGCAGGTGCAGCAGCAGGTAGAGGGCCAGCAGCGCCGCCAGCTGGGCGAACTCGCCCGGGGCGAGCATCCGCGCGGCCACCAGTGCGAAGAGGAGGTTGCCCAGGCCGGCCAGCCCCTGGCCGGCCGCCACGAGCCCCTGGTCGCGGATGGCCGAGCCCAGGGCGGCGCGCTGGACGCGCCGGCCGCCGGCCAGCGGGATCCTGAGGGCGGCGCCGTTCACGACTCGGGACTGAGCGGGAGCCCGTCGATCTCCGCCGCGCCCGGGGCGCGACCGGCGGCCAGCAGCACGCGCAGGAGCTGCATGCCGGCCTCCGCCGCCTCGATCTCCGCCCTCACGGCCTCTGGCGAGGGCGGTGGGCGGTGGAGTCCATCGAGGATGCCGCGGGTGAGCGTCGCCGGCGGCTCGGTCATCGCGACCGCACCCTGGCCGAGCCGGCGCGCCAGTCCCGCGTGCTTCGGCTCGTGCGCGACGGCCACGAACGGAGTGCCCGCCGCCGCGGCCGCCACGAGCGCGTGGAAGCGGAGACCCACCACCAGATCGGCCTCGGCGAAGCCGTCGCGCGCCGCCTCGAGGCCGAGCGGCGGCTCGAGCACGGGAAGCCGGCGCGGGAGGCGGTCGTTCAACGCCTCGGCGAGGGCGACGTCGTCCAGCCCGTCGGGGTCCACCTGCCACGGCTGCAGCTGCACGTCGAAGCCTTCCTCGACGAGCGGCGCGAGCGCGGCCGCCAGGCGCTCCGGCAGCTCGGCGCCCCCGGCCAGGTAGCTGAGCGCCACCACGATCCTGCGGCCCGCGCCCGGCATGGCGGCGCGCGGCGGGCCGAGCATGGTCCAGGTGGCGTCGGCCCCGACGCGGAACGGCGCAGGAGCGCCGGCGGCCGCCAGCACCTCGGCCGACTCCTCGTCGCGCAGCACGAGCAGGTCGGTCTGGTGCACCAGCGCACGCGACAGGCGCCGCGACATCGAGCTGTCGAGCACGCCGGCGCCCACGCCGACCATGGCGCGGGGCTTGCCGAGCGCGCGGGCCACCGCCGTCAGCGCGACCGCCCGGCGCAGGAGCGACAGCGGCCGGCGCCCGCAGCCCGGGTGCAGCGTCTTGAAGATCGTCCCGCCGGCGACCACGAGCGCGTCGCTCGCCATGAGCGCCCTCGCCACGGCGCGCGGCGACCCGGCGTCGACCGGCGAGCAGGCGCCGCCCGGCCCGCCGGGAAGTCCGGGCGAGCTCGTCGCCGCGAGGATGCGCCAGCCCGGGAGGGCCGCCACGAACGCCTCGCCGAGCGCGTCGTCGCCCGGGTTACGCTGCCCGAAGGCGCCTACCAGGAGCGCGGTCGGCATCGCTCACCTCCCCGTAGACGTCGAGGTGACGGCGGGCGACGGTCCCCCACGAGCGCTCCGACGCCAGGGCGGCGGCCTGGCCTCGGAGGGACTCGACACGGGACGGGTCGCCGGCGAGCTGGCAGAGGCGCTGCGCGAGCGCGTCCGGCTCGCCCGGCCCCACCAGCTCGGCCGCCGCCTCCATCGTGGCCGCGAGCGGCTCCGAGAGCAGCGGCGGGGTTCCGTAGGCGAGCGCGAGCGCCAGGGCGCCGCTCGCCGCGAACGGCTGCGGGTAGAGGTAGAGCGCGACGTCGGCGGCCGAGAACCAGGCCCGAACGTCGCGCTCCGGCACGTGCCCGGTGAACCGGGCGGCGCCCGGGAAGCGCGTGCGGAGCTCCTTCGCGTAGCCCTGGCCGACGCGCGGATGGTCGCCGCCGGCGACCACCAGCTCCACTCCGTCGCCGGCCAGCCGCGAGGCCTCGAGCGCGGTCTCCAGCCCCTTGTAGGGCGCCACGAACCCGAAGCAGAGCGCCGTGAAATGCCCGTTCAGCCCGAGCCTCGCCCGCGCCTGGGAGCGCGCCGAAGCGGTGCCGGCCTCGAGCCCGTGCGGGATCACGGCCGCCCCGGGCACGTGGCGGGCGAAGGCCGGCTCGTGCACGATCACCCGCTCGGCGAAGCGGGCGATGGCCTGCTGGACGGTGCCGAGCGCGCGGCGGGCCACGCCGGGCGGCACGCCGACGCGGTGGAGCCGCGTGAAGTCGGCGTCCACGCTGCCCGGGTCGACCACGTGGTGCATGGTCACCACCGGCCCCATGCCGCCTCGGCGGAGGGACTGCAGCGCCGGCGCCAGGCCGAGCACGGACTCCGGGCCGCCGTACAGGAAGACCTCGTGCTGGAGGTGGGCCACGCCGGCGCCGGTCTCGCGCGCCGCCCGGGCCGCCGCCGGCAGAGCGCCGACCCCGCGGCGGATGCTGCGCTCCACGCGCACCGGGCCGTCCTCGGACACGTGCGCTTCGCCGCGCTCCTCCGGCGCGATGACGGTGACCCGCGCGCCGGCGTCGGCGAGCGAGTGGGCCAGGTTGCTGGCGTAGGACGCCACGCCGCTCCGCCCGGCGTGCCGCGTCCCGCGCGGCGGGTACGGGGCGATGAGGGCCACGTCGGGGGCGCTCCCGGCGCGCGACCGGCGCGACCCGGCCCGGGATCGCCGCCGCCCCTGCGAAGAAAACCTGCGGTGCTCGGCCGATCGACGATCGGCCTGCGCTCCTCGGCGCGCCGCCCCTTCCACGGGCAGCACGCGGTGGTGGATCCAGAGCCGCAGGGCGGACGCAGCCATCCGCTTGGCGTCGCGCGCGGCGCTGACCGTCGAGCCCTCCTGGTCGATCCACACGGTCGGCACCTCGCGGATCTCGTAGCCGAGGCGGCGCGCCGTCAGCAGGAGGTCGACGTCGAAGAGGAAGTCCCGGGAGGAGAGCAGCGGCAGCGCCTCGGCCACGACCTCGCGGCGGAACACCTTCGCGCCGCACTGGGTGTCCGAGAAGGGAAGCCCGAAGAGCCGCTGCACGCCGAACGCGAAGCCGGCGCTCGACACCCCCCGCGACAGGGGCCGCTCGGCGGGCAGCAGGGCCGCGGGGTGGCGGCGGGTCGCGATCGCGCCGTCCGCGCCGCCGGCCGCCTCGGCCAGCCGCCCGATCTCCCGCGGCGGGGTGGCGCAGTCGGCGTCGACGAACCCGACCAGCTCGGCATCGCAATGTCGGAACGCCTCCATGAGCACACCACCCTTCCCATACTTCGGGAAGTCGAACATCCGGATGCGGCGATCCGCGAGATGCGGGCGAACCGCTTCGGCGGTGCCGTCGGTGCAGCGATCGAGCGCCACGGTCACGCGGGTGCCGGGCGACAACTGCGCCCGGTAGGCGCGCAGGGTGCGATCGATTCGGTGCTCCTCGTTGTGAGCTGGGATGACGAGATCCAGGCGCATGGGACTTCCGGGTCGGGGACTCGGGCGTACGAATGCGTCGAAGCCGGGCAGTCGATGTGAAAGCCATCGCCTGCCCGTATGAACGGCATCGGGCGAACGGGGACCGCGCCGACGAGTGGGTGCGCCGGGGTCAAGGGCCGAGCGGCCCGTCCCTACCAAGCAACAAGACCCTAGCGAGAGAGTTGCGGAGACGCGCCTTCACGTTTGACGAACAGGCCGAGAAGTGCTTTCGTGCCAGCCATTCGACAGGGGGGTAAGTCGGAATGAGCTTCATGGCCAAGCAGCGGGTGCTGGCCGTCCTGACGCTCTGCGCGCTGGGACTGACCGTAGGCGCCACCACGGCGTCAAGCGATCCTGGACGGGGAATCGATCCGAACCAGGGCGAGAGCCTGGTCGAGATCGATCTTGCAAGCAAGGCAGCCGCCACCAGGCTGCAGCTCGAGTCCGAGTCGTACGGGATCGACTTCAACGAGCACTACCTGCGCCACAACGACAACGGGACGGTCACCGTCACGGTGTTCGGGAACGAGGACGAGCTGTCCGCGCTCCAGGCCGCCGGCTACGACCTGGGCGTCACCATCGAGGGCCCCAGGACATGGGAGGACCGGATCGCGGACCGCAGGCAGGACGTGCGCGCCGAGAACCGCGCCGACGCCGCGGCCCTCGACGATCCCGTCGGGCCCGCCTCGCACGAGGACGAGATCGTGATCCTGCGGGTCGACTACTTCGAGAACTACGCCGGGCGCTTCCTGTCGGTCGAGGCCAAGAACCGGGATGGCGGCTCGACGCCGACCGGCGCCGTGTACACCGGGCCGTCGATGTCGCTGTCCTGGAACACCGGAGCGGGCACCCCGATCGACACGGCCCCGCGGCCGATGGGCGTCAACATCGACCCGGACACCACGCCGGACACCTACATCGAGCATCGCGAGCTGGTCCGGATCGGCGACGTGGGCAGCGGGCCTCCGGCGCCGACCAGGATCCGCATCGGCTCGAGCACCGAACGCCACGATGGAAGCCGACGTGGACACCTGGCTGGGCGGCGGGCTGCCGCCGATGGGCCCTGGCTACCTGAAGGACTTCACGACGCGCTACATGGACCCGACCGAGGTCTACGCGCGCTTCGACGCGCTGGCGGCCGAGTTCCCGAACATCGCCGAGCTCATCACGCTGCCGCACAAGACCAACGGCTACCAGCGCAAGGCGCAGGCCAACATGAGCGGCACGCTGCTCCCCGGCAACGCGCCCGGCGGCGCCACACAGCAGAGCCAGACGGTGGTCCTCACGTCCCGGGCCTGGGGCCACGAGGGCGGCAACGACATCACCGCGGAGTTCCGCAACCCGAACGCCCCGAGCTCGGCGCTGAGCGTGAACGCGGCGGGGCAGGAGATCGTCGTCAACCTCGGGACCAACGCGTCGGGGGCGCTCTCGAGCACAGCGGCTGACGTTGTGGGCGCGATCAACGCGCATCCCGCGGCGCGCGCGCTGGTGGCGGCGCTCACCTACCGCGGCAACGCGGGCGGCGGCATCGTGCAGCCGCGCGCGCGGGTCAACCTGTCCGACTTCCTGACCACGTCGACGAACGCCCACGTCCCGCGCGGGCCGTTCGAGTACGAGGTGATGCGGATCGGGAAGGACCGCGACGGCTCCAAGGTCGGCGTCTTCCTCTACTGCCAGCAGCACGCGCGCGAGTGGGCGACACCGCTCACGTGCCTGGAGACGGCCGAGCAGCTGCTCCGCAACTACGCGATCGACCCGAGGACCAGGGAGCTGGTCGACAACCTCGACATCTTCATCCTCCCGTCGTCGAACCCGGACGGGTCGCACTACTCGATCCACAACTTCGGGCAGATGCGGCGCAACATGACCAACCACTGCGTCACGGGTGGGAAGGAGAGCGACGACCCCTTCGCGCGCGGACTTCTGGCAGCCCAGGGTGAACCCGGGCACCGGCCTGCCGTACACCAACACGGATCCCGCCTCGCGCACCGCGTGGGGTACCGACCTGAACCGCAACAACACGGCCGGGACGATCTTCGACGGCTACATCGGCGCGTCGCACTCGTGCACGAGCGACGTCTACGCCGGGCCGGCCGAGGCGTCGGAGCCGGAGATCAAGAACGAGCTCTGGGTCGCGGACACGTTCTCGAACATCAAGTTCTCGAACAACATCCACAGCTTCGGCGGCTACTTCATGTGGGCGCCGGGCGCGTACCTGCCGGATCGCTCCGAGGGCGACCTCGTGCACGCGAACATCGGCGTCGAGAAGTACTTCTTCGCCGCCGGCGACAGGATCCTGAACCGGATCAAGGAGCACCGGAACACGGCGATCCTGCCGGAGCGCACGGGCCCGATCGCGGACGTCCTCTACTCCGCCGGCGGGAACAGCGCCGACGAGCACTGGTACGAGCGCGACGTGATCGCCTACAGCTTCGAGACGGGCGCGGACCGCTTCGTCGACACGTCGCTGCAGGTCGCGTCCGCGGCGGGAGCCACCTCGATCAGGGCGGCGAACCGGACCGGGTTCGAGCAGGGCGACCGGATCAAGGTCGACGCGGGCACGGCGAACGAGGAGATCCGGACGGTCGCCTCGGTCGTGAACCCGAATCCCGGGGGCTCGCTGCCGAACATCCACCTGACCGCGGCGCTGTCCCAGGCGCATCCGGCGGGCGCGGTGCTGTCGGGCGGGACGCTCCAGTCGGGCGTGGGCTTCCAGCCGCCCTACGACACCGAGGGCAAGCACGAGGCGCTGGAGTTCGCGGCCGGCAACTTCGGGCTGCTCGAGTCGGCGCTCGAGTACGCGCGCGACAACACGCCGCCCGCAGGTGAGGATGCCGGGTCCGGCGTCGTCGCGCACGCCGGTCGACACGACCTTCGAGTTCGTCAACGAGCCGTCGGTCATCCGCTACACGATGGACGGGTCGAAGCCGACCGAGTCGTCGGCGCTGTGGGACTCCACCGGGCCGCGCGAGCCGGGCCAGGTGTTCCACGTGACCAGGACGACCACGTTCAGGTGGATGGCGAAGGACATCAAGGGGAACGTCTCGACCGGGTCGGACCGCTTCGTGATCACGGGGCGCCCGCCTGGATGACCGGCTGAGCGCTCGCATGCGGCCGTGAGGCGGCGATCCGTACTCGTGCTGGTCGTCGCCGCCGCGGTCGCGGCGAGCGCCGTCGGGGCCGTCCTGGCCCTCGGGCCGGACGACGACGAGAGTGGCCCGGCCCCGCCGCAGGCGGGAAACCCCGAGCTCTGCCGCGGGCTTGCGGACGAGGACGCGCGCGCCTGCTACGCCCGGGAGTACCTGGTCTCGGTGGCGGGACGGGACGACCCCAGGCCCGCGGTGGAGGCGATCGCCGACGCGGCCTGGCAGGAGGGCGGGTCCGTCCTGAGCAACTGCCACGGCGCCATGCACACGGTCGGCCGCACGTACGCCCGCGAGGCCGGCGTGACGCTCGCGAACCTCATGGACCACCTGCCGCGGAGCAACGACCCGGGCTGCCCCGCCGGCTTCGCTCACGGGCTCGTCACCGGCGTCGCGCCGCAGATCGACCCGTCGAAGCCCGCCGAAGCGGCGACGGTCTGCGGAGAGGCGGAGACGCGCTACCGGCGCTACAGCTGCGTCCACGGCTTCGGCCACGCCTTCATGCGGATCTACGACGACACGCTCGACCCGGCGCTCGACCTCTGCCGTGCCCTGGGGCCGAAGGCGGCGCCCGATTGCGCCCAGGGCGCCTACCACGACTACTGGTTCGCGGTGGTGGGCGCCGACGACGCGCGTCTGTCCCAGGAGGCCGTGACCGACCCGCGCGCGCTGTGCGGTGCCCAGCCGGCGGCCTTCGTGAGGCCCTGCTGGTACCGGGCGTTCGTGGACAACCGCCCCGACGGATTCCAGGTCGGGGCGCCCGAGGACCTCGACGTGCTGTGCGAGGACCTGCGCGGCCTACAGCGCGAGGCGTGCATCACCGCGGCCTCGGTGATCGGGCCGCCGGACCCGGCCGAGCAGCTCGAGATCTGCGCGCGCCTGGAGGCTCACTCCGACGCCGCGAGCTGCATCCGCGGGACCAAGGTGCAGAACCTGCTCGGCAGCCGGACGCCGGTCTACGTCGAGCTGATCGGACGCTGCGACCTGTTCGACGGCCCGACTCGCGCGGCCTGCTATCGCTGGCTCGGCAAGACGCTCGCCGTGCTCACGGACGGCGAGTTCACCCGCGCCGGCTGCCCCGAGCTGGGCGCCGCGGACGCCCGCCGCCACTGCCAGGCCGGCGGGCGCCGCATGGACGACGCACTCGTGACGTTCAGCTGAGCCGGGGCCGCGGCAGGCTCAGAGCAGCCTGCACTGGCCCTCCTTGTTGCCCCGCACCTGGTTTCCGCCGCCCACCGGAGGCGGATCGTTGTCGAAGCAGCTGAGGTTGCCGCGCACGTCGTTGCCGCTGATCTCGGTGTCGGCCTCGTTGTCCTCGACCCGCATGTTTCCGCTGACGCGGCTGCCCGCGCACTCGCCCGCGGGCGAGCCGATCACGAGGAACGCGAGGTTGCGCACGAACTCGGCGTTCCCGTTCAGCGTGTTGCCGCAGAAGAAGCTGCCCAGCCGCGTGTCGCGAGCCAGCGAAGTTGCCGCTGACGGTCGAGTTGTGGAGGTCGAAGAACTCGGCCCCGGTGGCCTCCAGCGAGCCGCGGGCGTCCACGCCGTCGCCGAACACCTCGGTCCCGCCGCCCTGCACCCGCACGGGGCCGTCGACGGCGATGGAGATCAGGTTGAGGGCAGCGCCGCTGTTCGACTCCACGCTGCCGTTCACCGACCCGCCCTCGAAATCGAGCCTGCTTCCGGTGCTCCCCCTGACGCTGCCGTCGACGTCGGCCTGCTGCGCGAAGAGCGACGCCGCCGTCGCGTACCTGCACGCTGCCGCGCACGCGCGTGCCGGCCAGGTCGCACGCCGCGCCCGCGGGCACGACGACGTCGCCTCTAACGGTCTCCGGGCCGATCGCACCCGTGCATTGCCGCGGCGCGGCCTGTGCGGTGGCTGCTCCTGCAAGCAGCCCCGCGACGACTAGCGCCCCGACGAGCGTTCCCGGTCTCCCTGCCATGGTCCCCCCTGGTCGTTCGGGAGGCGCGCAGTCTAATCCGAAGCTCGATCATGTGCGGCGATGTCCCGCTCGTCCCACCTGCCGCCGCGCGCTCTGATCCTCGTAGGGGCCGCCGGTCTCGCCTTCGGGGTCCTCTACCTCGTGCTCGTGCTCGGCAGCGACCACACCGACGACCGCGGACTCACCGCGGCGCTCGGGCTGCTCGTCGGATGGTCGTTCCTCGGGACCGGCCTGTTCGCGTGGTGGCGCCGCCCCGAGAACCGCACCGGGATGCTGATGACCGCCGCCAGCTTTGCCTGGTTCGCGACCGGCGTGAGCGCCGCCAACGACGAGCTCGTCCACACGTTCGGCCTCACGGTCGACGGCCTGTTCACCGCGGTCGTGGGGCACCTGCTGATGTCGTTCCCCACCGGGCGCCTGGAGACGCGCGCCCAGCGTGCCGTCATCGCCGGGGTCTACCTCGACGGTAACGGTCCTGCAAGTCCCCGGACTCCTGTTCGAGGACGACCCGCGCAACCTGGTCGTGGTCGAGTCCGAGCAGGGGCTGTCGGACGTGCTGGACGGAGTCCAGTTCCTCGTGGGCCTGACGCTGATCCTGGTGAGCGTGGGCATGCTCGTGCGCCGCTGGGGCGCGGCCCCGGCCGTGCGGCGGCGCGTCCTCGCTCCCGTGATGTGGACCGGCGGGGCCGCCTTCTTCGTCTTCTTCCTGGCCGCCGGCTTCGACGCCGCCGGGACGCCCGTGCCGGTGCTCGAGCACCTCACGCTGGCGCTCGTCGCCACCGTGCCGTTCGGCTTCCTGATCGGCCTGCTGCGCGCCCGGCTGGCCGAGGGCGCCGCCGTGGCGAGCCTGGTGCGGCGGCTGGGGCAGACGCCCGAGCCCGACGCCCTGCGCGCCGCGCTCGCCGAGGCGCTCGGCGATCCCACGCTCACGCTCGCCTACTGGCTGCCGGAGTCCGAGCGCTTCGTCGACGCCGAGGGCCGGCCCGTGACGCTCCACGACCGCGCCTGGACGGAGGTCGAGCTGAACGGGCGCCGCATCGGGGCGATCGCCCACGACCCCGCGCTCTCCGACGAGCCCCAGCTCGTGCGCACCGCCGGCGCCGCCGCTGCGCTGGGGCTCGAGAACCAGCGCCTGTCGGCCGAGCTCCGCGCCCGGATCGAGGAGGTCCAGGCCTCCCGCGCCCGCCTGGTCGCGGCGGGCGACGCCGAGCGCCGGCGGCTCGAGCGCAACCTGCACGACGGCGCCCAGTCGCGCCTCGTCGCGCTCGCGTTGAAGCTGCGCATGGCGCGCAGCCGGGCTGAGGGGCAGCCCGAGCTGGCCGAGCTCCTCGACGAGTCGAGCGACGAGCTGCAGGCGAGCCTGAACGAGCTGCGCGAGCTCGCCCGCGGCATCCACCCCGCCGTGCTGAGCGACCGCGGCCTCGCGCCGGCCCTCGAGATGCTGGCGAGCCGGGCGCCCGTGCCGGTCGAGGTCTCCACCGACGGCAGCGACGACCTTCCCGCTCCGGTGGCGACCGCCATCTACTTCGTCGTCTCCGAGGGGCTCACCAACGTCGCCAAGTACGCCCAGGCCCGGCACGCCGCCGTGACCGTCGAGCGCACGGCGGGACGCGTGGTCGCCGAGGTGGCCGACGACGGCGTCGGCGGGGCCGACCTCGCCAAGGGCTCCGGCCTGCGCGGGCTGTCGGACCGCGTGGCCGCCCTGGACGGCCGTCTCGTGCTGGACAGCTCGCCCGAGGGCGGTACGCGGTTGCGGGCGGAGTTCCCGCTCTAGGCCGCTCTAGAAGCCGAGCGCCGACGACCCGCCGACGACCGGCAGCGTCACCTCGCTGTCGTCCGGGTCCAGCGTGAGCCGGGTGCCGGGCAGCGGCCGGAGCGTGTAGTCGAAGTCCGTCGAGACCACGACCAGCCCGATCCGCCGGCCGGCCTTGAACAGGTAGTCGTCGGGCTGCAGGTCCCAGCGGAAGCGGTACTCCTGACCCTTCCTGACGCGCTCGCCGCGCCACAGGCTGTCCCGGTTCTGCGGATCCATCCAGCCGCGCGTGACCATCACCGGCGCCTGGCTCGAGCCCGCGGGCCCGTAGTCCACGAGCACCGCGGTCAGGTTCGCCGCGCTCCGGTTGTCGAGCGACATGCGGAGCGAGACCTCCGGCGTACCGCTGATGCGGACGTCGCGGCTCAGGCTCGGCGAGCGGTAGACGAGCCGGTTCGGATGCGCCGTGTCCGGGCCCTGGATCAGCACGTCGTCCGTGTCGAGCTCGCGACCGCGGTCGACGAAGCTCTGGTCCCGGCTCCGGCCGCGCGAGCGCGTGGACAGCTCGCCGGGCGCCGTGGAGCTGCCGGCGGACAGGTCGAGGTCCGCATCCCGGGTGCCCGGGAACGGCCAGTCGGCCTCATGGACGTAGGTGCCGTCCTCACGCTCGACGCTCGAGCGCGGCTCGGAGAAGATCCCGTTCCGCACGCCGAACAGCTCGTGGTCGAACCAGCGGTTCTCGGTCCGCTTGTAGAGCGCGAAGTCGGCCGTGTCGCTCGCGCTCTCGCCGCCGTGGCCGCCGTTGTGGAGCCACAGCTTGCGCGGCACGCGCCGGTCGTCGAGGCGGTACCACCACTCGGCGAACGCCTTCGTCATCACGTTCCAGTCGTTCAGGCCGTGCACCACGAACACGCTCGACTCGACGCCGCGCACCTGCCTCAGGTAGTCGCGCTCCCACCAGAAGCGGCTGTAGTCGCCCGTCACCCGGTCCTGCTCGCGGTTCAGGTAGGTCATCATGTCGGCGCACTCGCCGGTCATCCGCGGACCGCCGGTGAACGCCGCCAGCACGTCGGTGTCCTCGCCCTGGAAGGCGTTCTCGCCGACGCCCTGGGTGTTGGAGTGCGGCGCGCGCACCAGCCCGTTGGCGCGGTAGTAGTCGTACCAGCTCGAGATCGCCGAGATGGGGACGATCGTCTCGAGCCCCTCGACGCCGGTGGTCGCGACCTGGTTCGGCAGCGTGCCGTTGTAGGACACGCCGATCATGCCGACCGCGCCGGTGGTCCAGTCGGCCTCCACGCGCTCGCCGGCCTCGTTCCAGGCGCGGGCGCGGCCGTTCAGCCAGTCGATGACGGCCTTGGTGCCGAGCGTCTCGCCGCGGGCGCCCACGTCCGGGCAGCCGTCGGAGTTGAAGGTGCCGATGCTCTCGCCGAGCACGACCGCGTAGCCACGCGGCACGTAGTAGTTGTCGAGCGACCCCGGCAGGTCGGGGATCATCCGGGCGCGCGCCCGGGCCCGGGCCTTGGCCCGCGCCGAGCTGGCGCGGCGACTCGCGGCGGCGGCGTGATCGTCGTGCCCCGCGGACTCCTGCGGCATGCGGTCCACGTCGACCGGGTGGTTCGGGAGCGCGCCCAGGTCGCCGCGGTAGGGGCTGTGCTCGAACACCACGGGCACCTTGATCCCCTGCGACTCGGTCTCGCCGGGCCGGCTGATCCGGATGCGGATGCGGTCGCGGGCGCCGTCACCGTCGCTGTCGACCTCCGACTCGACGAACACCGTCTCCTCGACGGCGTTCGCGTGCGAGAACGTGGGCTGGGTCACGCCGTCCTGCACGTTCAGCCACGGCGGCGGCGTGGGATCGCCGGCGGCCGCAGTGGCGGCGGGCAGGGCGAAGGCGGCGAGCGCCATTACGGATGCGGTGAGAAGCCGAAGGGAAATCACGCCCGGGGCCTTACCCGGGCACGGCCCAGCCCATGCCTCCGACTTTCGGGGCTAGCGCTTCGGCAGCTTCACCGCCTCGCCGTCGATGTCGTCGTCGTCGTAGCGGATCCCCATCGTCTCGAGGATCGTCGGCATCACGTCCACCAGCCGGATCTCCTTGCCGGAGTCCTTCGACCCGACGCCCGGCCCGTGGAAGATCATCGGGATGTTCTGGATCAGGCGGTTGTGGCCGCCGTGGTCGCCCATCACGCCGTACGTCACGTCGGTCTCGAGCAGCGCGGTCACGTCGGGCCCGTACGGCGCCGCCATCGTGTCCACGAGCCGCCCGCCGTGCCGCTCGAACCACTTGCGCTCCGAACGGTCCATGCGGTTGGTGCCGAACAGCCGGTAGTCGTCCTGGTCGTCGTCCAGGTAGTAGCTGGCGATCACGCCCGGCAGGTCGAGCGCCGCGTCGGCGGCCTGGCGCTTCATCGAGCGCGAGTTGTCGTTCAGCCAGGCGGCGATGTGCCCGTCCTGGTACGAGAACCGCAGGTTCGTGACCCCGCCCGGGGGCGTGAGCGCGTCCCTGAACCCGGCGATCGCCGGGCTGGGATCGAGGTAGGCCTCGTCGGCGTCGCGGCCGAAGTACCAGTTGCAGTCAGAGCGCAGCCCGATCGAGCCGGTGGCCGGATCGCAGCCGTTGCCGTTCGGCGGCGGGAAGCCCTCGAAGACACCGTGGAAGTCGCGCCCCGTCTGGGCCGCGTGGTCGGCCGTGATGACGATCAGGGTCTCGTCGAGCAGGCCCCGGTCATCCAGCGCGTCCACGATCCTGCCGACCTGCGCGTCGGCGTTCTTCGCGATGAACGGCAGGTGCCGCATCTCCTGGTCCGATCCGGGCGGCGCGGGCTGCCCGTTCTCGCGCCCGTCGTCCTCGGGCCCCCACATGTGGCCCAGCTTGTCGATCCCGCCGAGGCTCACCAGCATGCCCCGCCAGGCGGCATCGTTCTCGATCACGGTGATGGCGGCGTCGGCCGACCAGTTGTCACCGCCGACGTGAAGCGGATGGCGCCCCGGCACGAAGCGGTCGCCGTCGAGCGGGTAGATCCTCCCCGGCAGGATGCTGCCGGTGCCGTAGGCGCCCGCAGCCTGCCAGGTGGACCAGCGGCTGCATGGGAAGAGGCCGAAGTATGGCGGCGCCGCGCTCGCGCCGCCGTTGGCGTACTCGGGCTCACGCCAGCCAGACAGCGCGTAGGCCGGGTCGCACGCCGCCCCGCCGCTGCCGCGGCTCTGGAAGATGATGTCCTCGGGGTCGGTGGGGTTCCCGTCGGCCACCGAGCTCGTCGGGCCCGCCGGACACACTGCGGTCCGCTTCTGGGCGATCGACACGAACTTCGAGGCCGAGCCGAAGCGGTCGTCGAGGTAGTCGGGCAGCTTCTTGTAGCCGCCGTGCTCGATCAGCGCCTTGAACTGGTCGCACGACATGCTCGAGGTCACGTAGTAGTCGCCTGGCACGCCGAGCACGCCGTCCACGTCCCTGTGCACCTCGTTCGACCAGCCCATGTTCTTGGGGAACTGGCTGCTCGTGATCACGTTGTGGCTGATCACGGTCTCCGCCGCCATGTGGCCGACGAGCGCGTTCGGGAAGCTCGTGCCCTCGCGCATGAGCTCCTTCACGTTGTCCATGTCGTAGCGCTCGATCGTGTCGGGCCGGGCCTGGTCGAGCATGATGATCAGGACCCTCGACGGCTTGTCCCTGTGGGAGGACTTGTCCCTGTGGCGGCCGTCTGCCGCGGCGGGCACGGTCACCGCCCCGAGCAGCAACGAACCGAACAGGACGGCTAGGGCGCTGCGAAGCCACATGACGGGTCTCCTCTCCAAAGGGGAATAAGCGCTTCTACAGGAACCGGCACGCGGCGGTCAACCGTGCGAGCCCGGCGCGTGTCCCGAATTCGGGGGAGATGACCCATGACCGGAGCGATGGACCGCCGTGAGTTCCTCAAGTTCACCGGGGCGCTCGCCGGCACCGCTGCCTTCTGCCAGCTGCGTCCCGACCTGGCGCACGCCACCACGCCGCTGAGCGGCTACCCGTTCACCCTCGGCGTCGCCTCCGGCGACCCGGCGACCAACGGCGCGGTGCTGTGGACCCGGCTCGCGCCCGAGATCTACGAGCCCGACGGCGGCGTGCCGCACCGCCGGCTGCCGGTCGAGTGGCGCGTGGCGAAGGACCCGGGGATGCGCCGCATCGTCCGCAAGGGCGTCACGCTCGCCGTGCCGCAGCTGGCGCACTCGGTGCACGTGGAGCTGGGCGGCCTGGAGCCGGGGCGCGAGTACTTCTTCCAGTTCAAGTACCGCGACGAGCTGAGCCCCGTCGGCCGGACGCGTCACCGCCCCGTCGCGCTGGCACTCCGTGCCGTCGCTCGCGTTCGCCTTCGCCTCCTGCCAGAAGTGGGACGACGGCTACTACTCGGCCTACCGGCGCATGGCCGAGGAGGACCTCGCCTTCGTCGTGCACCTCGGCGACTACCTGTACGAGTACGGGATCGACGAGCACGGCGGCTTCCGGAACGTCCCGGTGCCCGACCAGTTCCGGCCCGAGACCGTGACGCTCGACCGCTACCGGCTCCAGTACTCGCTCTACAAGAGCGACCCGGACCTGAGGCGCGCCCACGAGCGCTTCCCCTGGCTGATCGCGTGGGACGACCACGAGGTCCAGAACGACTACGCCGGCCTGGCGCCCGAGGGCGGCGAGCCGAACCCCGAGTTCACCGCGCGGCGGGCGGCCGCCTACCAGGCCTTCTACGAGCACATCCCGCTGCGGGCGACGGCCTTCCCGCGCCGCGACGAGCTGCGGCTCTACCGGCGCATGGCCTGGGGCGACCTGGCCGAGTTCAGCGTGCTGGACGCGCGCCAGTACCGCACCGACCAGCCCTGCGGCGACGGCGAGTTCCCGCGCTGCGAGGAGTCGCTCGACCCGGCCGTGACGATGCTCGGGCGAAAGCAGGAGCGCTGGCTGGAGGACGGGCTCGAGGACTCCCGCGCGCGCTGGAACGTGATCGCCCAGCAGGTCATGATGGGCCAGCTCGACCACGACCGCGGCGACCCCCGCATCTACTGGCACGACGCCTGGGACGGCTATCCGGTGGCGCGGCAGCGGATAATCGACCACCTGGCCCGCGCACGCGTGCGCAACCCGGTGCTGATCACGGGCGACTGGCACTCGACCTTCGTGAACGACATCAAACGCGACTTCTCGAACCCCGGCTCGGCGACCGTCGCGACGGAGTTCGTCGGCACCTCGATCTCGTCCAACGGCGACTTCCCCGTGTACGGGCCGTACTACGGGCCGATGATCGACGCCAACCCGCACATCAAGTTCTTCGACGGCGACCGGCGCGGCTACGTGCGCTGCCTGCTCGACCGGCGGCAGTGGCGCACGGACCTGCGCATGGTCAGCACCGTGAGCCAGAGCGACGCGCCGGTGTCGACGTTCGCGTCGTTCGTCGTGGAGGACGGCAGACCGGGGGCTGTGCAGGTCTGACCGACCCAGCGCTCGCCCTCGCGCTCCTCGTCCTCTTCGCGGTGGGCGCGCAGCTGCTCGCCCACACCGCGGCCGTGCCGCAGATCGTGACGCTGCTCGCGATCGGCGTGGCGGTCGGCCCCGACGCGCTCGGGATCATCGACCCCGACGAGCTGCTGGGAGCCACGCTCGAGCCGTTCGTCACGCTTGCCGTGGGCGTCGTGCTGTTCGACGGCGCCCTGAAGCTGCGGCACCAGGACCTCGCCGCGGGCGCCTGGCAGGCGGTCGTGCGGCTTGTGACGGTCGGCGTGCTCGTGAGCTGGGCGCTCGGGACGCTGGCCGTGCGCTTCCTGCTCGACCTCGACTGGAGCATCTCCATCCTCATCGGCGCGATCCTCACGCTGTCGGGACCGACCGTCGTCGGCCCGCTGATGCAGCACGTGCGCCCGTCGAGGCGGATCCGCGCCGTCCTCGACTGGGAGGGCGTGCTGGTCGACCCGATCGGCGCGATCCTGGCCGTACTCGTCTTCCACGCGATGCGGGCCGGGAAGACCGACATCGAGGTCGGCGAGTTCTTCGCGACGATCGCGTGCGGTGCCGCGCTCGGGGTCGCGGCCGCCGTGATCATCATCGCGCTGCTGCGCACGACCGGAGCCCCGATCCACCTGCGCGTCACCACCATGCTCGCCGTCCTGCTGGTGGCGGTCGGGGCCGCGGACGCGGTCTACGAGGACGCCGGCCTGGTCACCGCGATCATCGTCGGCGCGGCGATTGCACGCTCCAAGGGCGTGATCCCGGAGGGCCGCGAGGTCGAGTTCGCCACGATCGGCGACACGCTCGCGCAGTTCCTGATCGGCATCCTGTTCGTCACGCTGGCGGCGCGCGTGGACCTCGGCGCGGTCGTCGATCTCGGACTGGCCGGGCTCGCGCTGGTCGCGGTGCTGATCTTCGTGCAGCGACCGGCCGACGTCGCCGCGTCCACGATCGGCACCGTCCTCTCGCTCAGGGAACGCATCTTCGCCGCGGGAGTGATGCCGCGCGGGATCGTGGTGGCGGCCACCGCCTCCGCGTTCCAGCTCTCGCTCGTCGAGGCGGGCGTGGAGGACGCCGACCAGATCGTGCCGGTCTGCTTCCTGGTGATCGCGGCAACGGTGCTGATCTACGGGCTGGGCGCGCGGCCGCTCGCGCGGTCGCTCGGCCTCACCGGCGAGGAGGGGGCGCCGCCAGCCAGCGACACGCGTGCGCCAGCGCAGAGCGGGCGCTCGGGCTAGCCCGCGTCAGCTCGGCGAAGGCGTGCGCCTGGCCGGGGTTGGGCGCCACCGTCGTGTCGACCCCCGCCTCCTTCAGCCGCACGCCGTAGGCGAGTCCCTCGTCGTAGAGGGGATCGAGGCCCGCCAGCGCCAGGTACGTGGGCGGCGTGCCTGCCAGGTCGTCCGCCAGCAGCGGGGAGGCGCGCGGGTCGCGCGCGTCGTCCTCGCTCGACAGGTAGTGCGCGCGGAACCAGCGCATGTGGTCGGCGGTGAGCAGCGGGCCGTCGGCGAAGGTGGCGTACGAGTCGTGCTCGCGGGACAGGTCCATCACGGGGTAGATGAGCAGCTGGAAGGCGATGCGCTCCCGGCGGGCGCCCGTCGCCACCGCGGCGAGATTGCCTCCGGCGCTGTCGCCCCCCACCCCCACGCGGTCGGCCCCGAGCCGCTCGGCGTTGGCGAGCGTCCAGTCGAGCGCGGCGAGCGCGTCCTGTGGCGCCGCGGGGAAGCGGTGCTCGGGCGCCAGGCGGTAGGAGGCGGACAGCACGCGGACGTGCGCGTGGCGGGCGATGAAGCGGCACACGCCGTCGTAGCCGGCGGGCGAGCCGAACACCCAGCCGCCGCCGTGCAGGTACAGGAGCAGCGGGCCGGTCGGGGGCGCGCCGGCCGGGACGTAGAGGCGGGCGGGAAGTGCTCCGGCCTCGCTCGGGACGTCCAGTGTGGTCATCGAGACGGCCCGGTCGCGCCGCGGGGCGAATACGCGGCCCTCGCGCTCGATCTCGAGCCGGGCGCTCGCCGGGTCGAGGTTCGCGAAGTCCGGCCAGCCGAAGCGGTCCAGCAGCGCCAGCAGGATCGCGAGGTCGGGCTCGAGCCGCCGTCCCCCGCGCTCGGCGAGGCGGTCGCGCGCGGGCCCGCGCAGGAACGGAGCGAGCACCCGGTGAGCCGCACCGGGCAGGGTCCCGACCGCCGCCACCGCGAGCCGCTGGAGGCCCGGTCTCCGCCACACCGATCTCGCTGGCCGGGACACGCCGGGCGGTGATATACCATCGCCCGCGAGTCGAGGCGAGCACCCGGCCGCCGGATTCAGCCACGATGACCCAGCACGCCCTTGGCTTCGACGTCGGCCTCTCGGGAGTGCGCGCCACCGTGGTGCGCGACGACGGCGTCCTCGTGGCTACGGCACGCCGCCCACACCGCCGCGCCCGGATGGCCGACGGGATCGCGGAGCACGACCCGGCTGAATGGCTCGAGGGCGTGGAGGCGACGGGCCGCGAAGCGCTGGCTGCAGCGGGCGGGGTGCAGGACGCGGCCTCGGCGAGCGGGGAGCACGCGGCCCCGGCGAGCGAAGCGCTGGCCTCGGCGGGCGGCCTGCGGATCGCGGTCATCGGCGTGGCCGCGCTCGGCCCCGCCCCCGTGCTCGTCGACGCGGAGCTCCGCCCGCTCACCAACGCGCTCCTCTTCGCGCTCGACCGCCGCTCCGAGCCGCAGCGGCTCGAGATGGCCGCGCGCGGCCCGGCCGACCAGGCCGCACAGACGCTCGACAACGCCCTTCCCAAGCTCGCCTGGTGGCTCGAGCACGACCCCGGCGCGGCGGCTCAGCGCGGCCTGGGCGCTCGATGCCACCGGGCTTCGTGGTCGGCGCGCTCACCGGCGTCCCGGTGATGGACACGGTCACCGCCGCGGACTACGCGCTCCCCGGCGTCGAGCCCCCCGTCCCGCTGCCGCACCCGGTCGACCCCACGCGCCGTCGCGGGCGAGCTCACGGCTGGCTGGGCCGAGCGGCTCGGCCTCGCACCGGGCGTCCCGGTCACCGCCGGCACCTACGACTCCTTCGTCGACCTCGCCGCCGCGGGCGTGAGGCGCCCCGGCGACAGCGGACTGGTGCTCGGCAGCACCACGATCGTCTGCCGCGCCGTCGACGAGGGCTTCGAGCCGCCGCCCGGTCTCGGCCTGTCCGCCTATCCGGGCGACGGGCGTGGCTGCGCGGGCGGCTGGACGCTCTCGGGCGGCCTGGTGCTCGACTGGTTCGCCGACCGCTTCGGAGCCGGGGACGACGTGGTGCGGGCGGCCGCGGAGCTCGAGCCCGGCGGGATGCTGGCGCTGCCGTACCTGGCCGGCGAGCGGACCCCGCTGTGGGACCCGTTCGCGCGCGGGGCGCTGATCGGCCTCTCGCGCGACACCGGGCCGGCCGACGTGTACCGCGCCCTCGTGGACTCGCTGGCGCTGACCGCGCTCGACCACGCCGAGCGCCTGGAGCCGCAGCTTGGTGCGTGCCCCGCGTGGCGCGCCACCGGCGGCGGCACCCGCCACCACCTGTGGCCCCAGGCCACGGCCGACGCCCTCGGAGCGCCGCTCGAGATCGCCCCCGACGCCGGCGAGGCGGTCGGCCCGGCGCTGCTCGCCCTGAGGGCGCTCGGCTTCGACCCGGACCGCCCACCATCGGCCGTCCTGGAGCCCGACCCGACCCGCACCGAGCGCTACCGCGAGCTGCTCCCCGCGTTCCGCGAGCTGTCGAAGGCCGTGGCGCCGATCCTCCGAGAGATGCAGTCGTCGCGACGCGAGGAACCCGCCGCGTGACCCCGGCCACCATGCGCGCCGCTCGGCTCCACGGCATCGGCGATGTCCGGGTGGAGTCGCTGCCCGTGCCCGAGCCGGCCGCCGGCGAGGTCCTCGTCCGGGTCGAGGCCTGCGGGGTCTGCCCCACCGACGCGCGGAAGTACGCCATCGGCGTCAACGACGGCGACTATCCCTTCAACCCCGGCCACGAGTGGGTCGGGCAGGTGGTCGAGGCCGGCGAGGACGTGCAGGGCCTCTCCCCCGGCGACCGCGTCTACGGCGACACCTACGGCGGCTATGCGGAGTTCACGACGATCGCGGCCGGTCCGGGCGGCTGGTCGCGCGGCGCCCTGCCGTTGGGAGATCTCCCCGTCGAGCGCGCGGTCTTCCTGGAGCCGCTCGCCGACTGCCTGCACGCTGTGCACGACCAGGCCCGCGTGGCCGACGGCCATCGGGTCGCCGTGCTCGGTGCCGGCTCGATGGGCCTGCAGATGGTCGCCGCGGCGGCTCGCGCGGGCGCGCGGGTGATGGCGGTGGAGCCGCGCGAGGACAGGCGCGCCCTCGCCGCCCGCTTCGGCGCCGAGCTGACCGTGGACGCGGCCGGCTGGCGCGAGGCCGCGGCCGACTGGACCGGCGGCGACGGTCCCGATGCCATCGTGGTGACGCTCGGCCGCGGCGAGGTCGCGGCCGACGCCGTGGGCGCGTGCGCGCCGGGCGGCCGCGTCGTGCTGTTCGCCGGCTTCGGCAACGAGGGCGTCGCACCGGTCGACCTCAACCGGCTCCACTACAAGGAGATCTCGCTCGTGGGGAGCGAGTGGGTCGGCGTGCCGCCCCATCAGCGCTTCGAGCGCTACGAGCAGGCGCGCGAGCTGCTGGCGGGCGGCGGGCTCAGGCTCGAGGAGCTCGTCTCGGACCGGATCGGCCTCGACGGTGTCGAGGAGGCTCTGCGCGCGGTCCGCGACCAGCGCACAATGAAGACCGTGCTCTACCCGGACGGTGTGCCGTGAGCTCGCGCGGGCCGCTGGCCGACGACGGCCGTGCGGTGATCGTGGCGATCGATCACCCGCTCTACTCGTGGCCCTGCCCCGGGCTGGAGGACCGCGGCGCCGTGATCCGCGCCGTGAGCCGGGCCGGTGCGGACGCCGTGATCTGCTCCTACGGCACGCTCCGCGACCTGCGGGACGACTTCCGCGCCGCCGCTCCGATCCTCAAGCTCGACCTGACCACCGTGGCGGTGGGCGGCCACTACCCGGTCAGCGAGTACGCCCTGGCATACCGGGTGGAGGACGCCGTGCGCCTCGGAGCGGCCGCCGTGCTCACCTACGTGCAGCTCGGCGCCGAGCACGAGCTCGAGGCGCTCCGCACGGCCGCGGGCGTGGCCGCCCGCGCCGACGAGCTCGGCCTGCCGTACGTGTGCGAGATCATGCCGGTGGAGGGCGAGGCCTACCCGGACCCCGCGGCGCCGGTGGCGATCGCCGCCGCGGCACGCACCGCCGCCGAGCTGGGCGCCCACGTCGTGAAGACGACGATGCCCGACCCGCCGGAGGCGATGTCGGAGGTGTCCGCGTGCGGAGTGCCGGTGGTGCTCGCCGGCGGCGACTTCGACGCGGCCGACGACCGCCTGCTGGACGTGGTGCGGCGCGCGCTCGACGCGGGAGCGGCCGGAGTGGCGCACGGGCGCAACGTGTGGGGCCGGCCCGATCCGGGAGCGGCCGTGCGGGCGCTGCGGGAGCTCGTGCACGGGGAGCCGGGCGATGCGTGAGCGGCGCGCGACGAACGGGCCGGAGGCCGCGGTGCCTGAGCGGGCGCGTTCCCCCTGGGCCGGAGGCCGCGGTGCCTGAGCGCGTCGCCCTCGTCACGGCGCCAGCCGCGGCATCGGGCGCGCCACCGCGCTTGCGCTTGCGCGCGCCGGGCATCGCGTAGTCGCGCTCGCCCGCTCCGCCGACCTGCTCGAGCGGCTCGCCGCCGAGGAGCCCGCGCATCGTGCCGCTCGAGGCGTCGATCGACACGCCCGACGGCTGCGCCGGCGCCATCGAGGCCGCCCGGAATCTCGCGGGACCGCCCACGATCCTCGTCAACAACGCCGGCCGCGGCGGCTGGCACGACCGGCCCATCTGGGAGCAGGATCGCGAGGGGTGGCGCGCCTCGATGGCCGTCAACCTCGACGCCCCCTTCGAGCTCACGCGCGGCCTCGTGGGCGGCATGGTCGACGGCGGCTGGGGCCGCATCGTGATGATCTCGTCCACGGCCGGGCAGGTCGGCGCGCCGTCGATGGCGCCCTACTGCGCCTCGAAGCACGGCGTCATCGGCCTGATGCGCTCGGTCGCGCAGGACGTCGCGCGCCACGGCATCACCTGCAACGCGATCCTGCCGGGCTGGGTGCGCACCGAGATGGCCGATCGCGACGCCGAGCAGGAGGGAGCGCGCCGGGGCATGACCGCCGAGGAGATATGGGCGGAGCGCGCCGCCGAGAACCCCGCCGGCCGCGTGGTGACACCCGAGGAGGTGGCCGACGTGGTCGCCTACCTCTGCTCGGACGCCGCAGCGGCGCTGAACGGCGAGGCGATCACCGTGTCGCTCGGCAGCCCCTGGTAGCGGTCGATTGGGTGGCCTACAACCGGGTCGCATGTGGCGCTGGCGCTTTCGTCGCAGCCGATTCCAGCCGCGTGAACTGCGGCAACTAGGGGTGGGATCAAGCCTGCTACGCGTCTCTGGTCCGGAAGCGTCCTATATCGGGACGTTTCCGGACCAGGTCACCCAGCATCGGCCCGGACCCACCTCCCTTTACAGCAAAGTCGTGCGCAAGCGTTTGAGTATCGAGGCGTCCCGCGCATCCGCAGCGCGAGTCCTCAATGACAAATCAAGCGCGTCCCCGCCCGGCAGCGGGCGCTCAGCCCAGCGACAGCACGACCATCCCGCACAGCACGCCGCCCACCCCCACGAGCTGGTGCCAGGCGATCCGCTCGCGCAGCGCGAACAGGCCGACCAGGATCGGGATCACCGGGTAGGCGGACGCGGCCGCGCTGGTGATCGCCACCTCGCCGATCTCGGCCCCGCGGTTGTACACGAGGTAGCCGCACGCGTCGAGGAGGCCCGCCGCCACGCAGCCCAGCACGCCCAGGCGGCCCAGCGCCCCGGGGCTGGGCGGTGGCCGGGCCACCGCCACCGCGCACACGATCGCGACGGTGACCGAGCGCGCGATCAGGATCGGCACCAGCCAGCCGAGCTCGTCCGACATCGTGGCGAGCACGAACAGGTAGCCGCCGAACGCGATCGACGCGATCAGCGCGAGCCGGATCCCGTTCCCGTTCCCCTCGCCCGGCTCGGAGCTCGGCTCGCGCGCGGCGAGCACGATGAACCCCAGCACGAGGACGCAGCCGACCGCCTGGATCGCCGTGAGCGACTCGTCCAGCACGAGCACCGCCAGGAGCACGACGACCGCGCCGTTGGCGGACGCGATCGGGCTCACGATCGCGATCGGTCCGAGCTCGAGCGCCCTGTAGAAGCCGGCGTAGGCCGCCACGGCCACCGGGCCGAGCGCCACCAGGGCGAGCAGCTGGACCGTCGACGGACCGGGCAGGTCGTCCAGTGCCAGCGCCACCACGACCAGCAGCGCCAACCCGAAGATCTGCGACAGCACCAGCGTCTTGAAGAATCCGCCGCGCCGCGAGACGTACGTGACGAACACGTCCGCGAGGCCCCACGCGACGGCCGCGAGCGTGCCGAGGACGAAGCCGTCGCTCATGGCGGCGACGCTTCAGCGCCCGTCAGGCCCTGGCCGGGGCGGGTACGAGCGCACGAAGGCGCTCGAAGCTCGCGCGGAGGCGCTCCACCTGGTCCCGCACGTCGGCGCGGTTGTCGAGCCCTTCGACCGCCAGCGGCAGCTCGCGCCCGTGGAGCCCGTCCGCGAGCGCCGACCAGATCCCCGGCAGGTCGGCGATCCCCTCGCCCGGGTAGCGGTAGAGCACCGAGAACCCGCGGCGGTGGTAGCCGCCCTCGGTCTGGATCGACTCGAGCTCGAAGTCCTTGACGTGGCCCGCCACCGAGAACGGCGCCAGCTCCTTGACCACGGGCAGCGGGTCCTCGAGCGCGGCCACCGGGTTGATCACGTCGAGGAACACGCGCGCGTGGTCGTCGTCGACGGCCTCGAAGATCGACCGGTACTCCGCCTCGGTGAAGTCGGAGTGGTTCTCGAGCGCGAGCGTGACGCCTGCGTCGCGCGCCGCGGGGAGCGAGGCGTGCAGCGCGTCGACGACCCAGCGCCGCTCCGCCTCGATCGCACCCGGCGTCGTGGCGAGGTCGGCGCGGTAGAAGCCGGAGGTCACGCGCAGGATCGGGCTGCCCAGCGCCACGGCCCGCTCGAGCCAGCCCTTCACGCGCTCGGCGGCCACGCCCGGCGCGTCGCCGAACCGGGCACCGCCGAGGAAGTCGCCCGACGCGAGCACGCGGAGGCCGAGCTCGCCGGCCCGCCGCGCCACGCCGGCGAGGTCCTCGACGCTCCGGTCGCGGGCGTGGTGGAGCGTGAGCTGGAGGTACTCGCCTCCGGCCGACGCGGTCTCCTCGAGCACCTGCTCCAGCGAGATGTCGCCCTTCTCGAGGCGCAGGTGCCAGCACAGCGTGTCGGCGCCGAGCACGATCCTGGGGCGATGCCGCTCACGGCCGGATCACCGTCCCGCCGTCCGCGACCAGCGCCGCCCCGGTCACGAAGCTGGCCTCGTCGGACGCGAGGAACAGGATGCAGTTGGCGATCTCCCGCGGCTGTCCGGTCCGCCCGAGCGGCGCCACGGCGGCGTACTCGCCGTGCAGGCGCTCCGGATCGTCCACGGCCGCCAGGAACTGGTCCGTGAGGCCGGTGTCGATCACCCCCGGGCAGACGCAGTTGACCCGGATGTTCCGCGCCGCCACGTCCACGGCCACGGAGCGCGTGAGCTGCAGCACGGCGCCCTTCGAGGTCGTGTATGCGCCGTCGTTCTCCCAGGCGATGAACGAGTTGATCGAGCCGACGGTGACGATCGCGCCGCCGTCCGGCATGTGCCGCAGCGCCGCCCGGCAGGCGTAGAAGATCCCGTCCACGTTCACGCGCTGGATGCGCGCCCACTGCTCGTCCGTCGTGTCGGCGATGTTCGGCCCCTCACCGGTCTCGCCGGGCGGGATCTCGATGCCCGCGTTGGCCACCAGCACGTCGAGCGAGCCGAGCTCCCGCGCCACCCGCTCGAACGCGTCGTCCACGGCGGCGCTGTCGGCCACGTCGAGAGCGATCCCGAGTGGCCGCGAGCCCGCGGCGCGCTCCACCTCGGCGCACGTCTCCTCCACGTGCTCCGCCGTCCGGGAGGTCACGGCGACCCGGGCGCCCTCCTCGGCGAGCCGCACGCAGGCCGCGCGGCCGATGCCGGAGCCGGCCCCGGTGACCAGGGCCACCTTCCCCTCCACGCGGCCGCTCACAGCGTCTCCTTGCCGAACTCGGAGTACATCCCGGCGGTCACCAGCCGGACCGGCGCGTCGACGCCGTCCAGGTCGCGGGCGATCTCCTCCAGGTGCGCCCACGAGGGCAGCCCCCACACCGCCAGCCCGCGCGGGTCCGGCCCGAGCCGGCCGATCCGGTCGAGCACGAAGTAGAGCTCGAGCTCCGGATGCTCGCCGGCGCGCTGCTCGTATGCGCTCCTCACCTCGTCGTGCGTAGCGCCCTCGGCGATGTCGAAGAACTCGATGTAGACCCTCTCCGTCGCCACCGGCCTGGGCTCGATCAGCGGGTCGTAGGACCCCGCCCTGTCGATGCGGGCGGCGATCTTGAAGGGCTCCTCGAACTCGTCGGCCTCGCCGGAGCGGAAGATCCGCTCCCAGTCGTCGAAGCGGTCGAGCCCCTGGCCCGGCGTGTACCAGAACGCCAGGTACTCGGGCTCCGGGCCGGTGCGCCAGGTGCGGCCGAGGTTGGCGAGCAGCACCTCCTCGGGGTTCTCCTCCCCCCAGCCCGTCTGCCCGTGGCCGGCCAGCGCGTGGAAGGCCTCGAGCGAGACGCCCGGACGCCGGCTGATGTACTCGACGTAGACGAGCGGACCGCTCATGTCGTCCCTCCGTTCCCTGCCGGGATCGTGTCGACGTGCTGGCCGAAGCTCGAGCCCTCGCCGTGGGTCGAGTAGCCGCCGTCCACGACCATCGTGTGCCCGGTGACCCAGGCGGCCCGCACCGGATCGCTCAGGAACGAGACCGCCTCGGCGATGTCACTCGTCTCCCCCACGCGGCGCAGCGGGCAGGCCCCCGCCTCGGCCGCCTCCACCCCGGGCATGGCCAGCTCGCTCTCGGTGGCGGGGGTCCGGATCGTGCCGGGCGCGACCGAGTTCACACGCACGCCGTGCGGGCCGAGCTCGTAGGCGGCGCCCTTCACGAGGCCGTCGATGGCTGCCTTGGAGACGGTGTAGTGCGTCGCGGTGTCCCACACGAGCCACGACGCGGTCGACGAGATCAGCACGACGCTGCCGGTGCCGCGCTCGGCCATGCGCCGGCCGGCGTGGCGCGTCACGTGGAAGCTGCCGTCCAGGTTCACGTCCATGACGAGCCGCCAGGCGGCCGGGTCGAGCTCGAGGAAGGGCACGTTGCGATACACGCCGGCCACCTGCACGACCGCGTGGAGCGGGCCCTGGTCGCTCTCGATGCGGTCGACGAGGTCCGCGACAGCGTCCCAGTCGGCGACGTCGCAGCCGTAGCCCCGCGCGCGGCCGCCGGCCGCCTCGACGGACTCGACCGTCTCGTCGCAGCTGCGCACGTCCGCGACGGCCAGCTCGTAGCCGTCCTGCGCCAGCCGCCGAGCCACGTGGGCTCCCATGCCGCGACCGGCGCCCGTCACGAGCGCGACGCGCGCCCCGTCCGTCGTCATCCCTTGGTCTCCTCCTTGAGCCGGTTCGGCCCTTCGTCTGCCGCCTCGTCCGGCGTGGGCGCCGGCGGCACGGTCTCCTGCTCGTCGCGCGGGAGCAGCCAGCAGGCGTCGGCGTCCCAGTCGACCGATACATGCTGGTCGACCTCGTGCCCCGCCACCCCGCGCGTCTCAGCCTTCACGTGGGTCTCGAACTCGGACAGCTCGATCCGGTAGGAGAAGCCCGTGCCGCGGTAGGCCGCGTCGCGCACCACCCCGCGCAGCGACTCGGCCGTGCCGTTGCCCGCCGCGGCGCCGCTGACCCGAACCGCCTCGGGCCGCAGCACGAGCCACGCGGGGCCCGGTTCGCTGTCGCGGTACTCGATGCGCCGCGTGTGGCTCCCGAGCCGCAGCAGGGCGTCCCGCTCGCCGGCCTCGAGCACCTCGACCGGCAGGACGTTGGCGTTGCCCACGAACTGCGCCGTGAACACGGAGGCCGGGCAGCTGTACACATCGGTCGGAGTGCCCACCTGCTCGACCCGGCCGCGGTCGATCACCACGAGGCGGTCGGACAGCGCCATCGCCTCGCGCTGGTCGTGCGTCACGTAGACGAAGGTGGCGCCGGTCTCGCGGTGCACGCGCCGCAGCTCCACCTCCATCTCGAGGCGGATCTTCATGTCGAGCGCCGACAGCGGCTCGTCGAGCAGCAGCACCGCGGGGCGCTTCACGAGCGCGCGGGCGAGCGCGATGCGCTGCATCTGCCCGCCGGACAGCTCGTGGCTGCGCCGCTTCTCGTAGCCCTCGAGCCGCACGAGCGCGAGCGCCTCGGCCACCCGCTCGCGCTGCTCGGCGCGGCTCACGCGGGCCACCTGGAGCCCGAAGGCGACGTTGCTGTACACGTCGAGGTGCGGGAACAGCGTCGGCCGCTGGAAGACGAGGTTGGTCGGCCTGCGGTTCGCCGGCAGCGCGGTCACGTCCTCGCCGTCGATCAGCACGCGGCCCTCGGTCGGGCGCTCGAAGCCGGCGACGATCCGCAGCAGCGTGGTCTTGCCGCAGCCCGACGGGCCGAGCAGCGTGAGCAGCTCATGGGGCGCGATGTCGAGCGACACGTCCCGCAGCACGGTCTCCGACCCGAAGCGGTGCGAGATCCCCTCGAGGCGGACGCGCGGCTCGCTCACGTCGTCCCCTCGGCCGGCCCGGTCAGCACGAGCGGGTCCTCGGCCAGCCCGCGCCCGCGGCGGCGCCGCTCGCCCCAGGTGGTGAGCAGGAAGGTGACCACGAACAGCAGCATGGTGAACGCCAGCAACAGCGTGGAGATCGCGTTGACGCTCGGGTCGATCGTGCGCCGCAGACTGGACCAGATGTAGAGCGGCAGCGTCGAGTCCGGCCCGATCACGAAGAACGTGATGACGAACTCGTCGAAGGACAGCGCGAACGCCAGGCCCGCGGCGCCCACGAGCACGGGCCAGACCTGCGGCAGCGTCACACGCCGGAACACGGTCCAGCGCCCGGCGCCGAGGTCGGCGGCGGTCTCCTCGAGCGCCGGGTCGAGCCGCTCGAGCGCGGCGCGGGCGACCAGGAAGAAGAACGGGAACACGTACACGAGGTGGGCGATCGTGACGGTGACCAGCGAGAGCGACCACTCGACGCGGGAGAACGACACGAGCAGCGCGATCCCGATGAACAGGCCGGGCAGGGTGATCGGAAGGAAGAAGAGCAGCGACAGCGGGCCGCGCATCCGCGAGCTCGTGCGCGTGAGCCCGTAGGCGGCGAGCGTGCCGAGCAGCACGGTGATGAGCGCCGTCGAGGTGGCCACTATCAGGCTGTTCTTCGCCGCCGTGCTGATCACTTCGTTCGAGAAGACCTCGTCGTACCAGCGCGTCGAGAAGCCCTCGAACGGGAAGGTGAGCGAGCCGGTCGAATGGAAGCTGAACAGCGCCACCAGCAGCAGCGGCGCCCAGAGGAAGACGAGGCCGGCGATCGTGAACACGCCGGTGGCCGGGCTGCGCCGCGTGCCTGTCACGCCGCGAACCTCACGCGGTCGAGCCTCGTCAGGCGCAGGGCCAGCGCGAGCAGCGCGTAGAAGACGAGGAAGCCGGCCAGCATCGCGAACGCCATGGCGGCGCCGTAGGCGAAGTCGCCGGTCCCGATGAACGCCACCTGCACCTGCACGCCGAGCATGATCCCGCTCGTGCCGCCGAGGAGCTGTGGCGTCACGTAGTCGGCCGCGGACAGCACGAACACGAACAGGAACGCGCTCACGGCCGGGGCGGCCACGAGCGGCAGCACGACCCGGCGCCAGCGCTGGAGCCGTCCGGCGCCGAGGTCCTGAGCGGTCTCGAGGTACGAGGGCTGCAGCGGGGCGAGGCCCGCGTACAGGACGAGCACCACGTAGGGCAGGAAGATGTGCACGAGCGCGACGGTGACCGCGAAGCGGTTGTACAGCAGGAAGTCGAGCGGCTCGTCGATCACGCCGATCCCCTCGAGCCCGCGGTTGATGGCGCCGTTCCGGCCGAGCATCGAGCGCCAGGCGAAGATGCGGACCAGGTACGAGGCCAGGAACGACGCGACGATGAGGAACAGCACGATCCCGCGCCAGCGCCCCGCCGAGTAGCGCAGCCAGTACGCCATCGGGAGGGCGATCAGCACCGAGAAGAACGCCGCGAGGCCGCCCACCACGAGCGAGTTGCGGGCAAGCCTGCGGTTGACGTCGGTCTCGACGACGTCCTTGTAGTTGTCGAGCGTGAGCGGTGACTGGACGTCGTACAGCGCGCCGGTCAGGAACGAGTAGACCCCGAACGCCACCAGCGGTGCGATGAAGAAGAGGAGCAGGCCGATCGTCGCCGGCGCGGTGAGCACCAGCGGACCGATCGACCGCGGTCTCCTCACGCGTCGGCTTCTGCCTTGATCTCCTGCCAGCGCCTCTGCACCTCTTGGAACGTCACGAACTCGTCGGACTCGACCGGCGGATTGTTGTAGAACGGCGAGCGCTCGAGCAGGGCGTCGATGTCCTCGTACGCGTACAGGCCCGCGATGTCCTTGGGCAGCTCCGGCACGGCGTCGGCCACCGTCACGCCGCCGACCAGGAAGACCGCCGCCTCGGCGTTCACCTTCGGGTCGAGCGACTCGTTCATCATCGCCAGCGCCGCGTCCGGGTTGTCGGAGCCGGTGGGCAGGGCGTAGGCGTCGCAGAACGAGAAGCTGCCCTCCTTCGGCACCTCGGTCTCGAACGAGTCGACGCCCGCGTCCGCCGCGAACTGGTTCATCGCCGCCCAGCCCTGCCAGCAGACGTCGGCGTCGCCCGCGGTCATCTTCGTCGTCGCGTCGCCGAACGACGGCGAGATGCCGGTCGACTGCGCGGCCACCTGCGACAGAAGGTCGAACACCTTCTCGCCGTCCTCCTTGGACGTCGCGGCCGGGTCGAACTCGAGCACGTGAGCTGCGAGCGCCCACGCCCCGGTCGGGTCGTCGGGGATCGCCACCTTGCCCTTGAACTCCGGCTCGAGCAGGTCGTACCACGACGTGGGCATCGCCTTCACCCGGCGCGTGTCGATCGTGATGCCGATCGAGCCCCAGGTCCACGGCACACCGGTGCGCGTGCCGTCCTCGTCGAGCCAGAAGTTCCCCTCGTCGCCCGGCGAAGTACGGGAACAGGTTCGCCAGGTTGGGGATCTTCTGCTCGTCGATCGGCTCGAGGATGTCGAGCTCCTGGTAGAGCGGCTTGTAGCCCTGGTAGTAGGTGATGATGTCGTAGCCGGCGCCCGCGCCGCCCGCCTTGAGCTTCGTCTGGATCTCGTCGTGGTTGCCGATGTAGGTCGACTTGACGGTGACCCCGGTCTCGCCGCGCCAGCCCTTGAGCGCGTCCGGGATGTCGTAGCCCTCCCAGGACAGGAAGTCCACGCGCCCGGTCGCCTCGGGGACCTGCGCGGGGCCCTCGGCGGCGGTCTCCGCGCCCCCGCCCCCGCCTCCGTCGTCGTCATCGTCGCCGCACGCGGCGAGCAGCGTCGGGCCGGCGCCGACCGTCAGCGTGACCACCCCCGCCCGTCGCAGGAACCGGCGGCGGCCTGTCTCCCGCCTGACCCAATCGTCGTAGCCCATGTCTCCTCCTCCTCGTTCTTCCTCTGCTTCGCTAGTCCTCGACTGCCAGTCGCTCCGCCGCCTGCTCGATCGACGCCGCCGACGGCAGCAGCGCCTCCTGGAGGGCCGGGGCCGGGGGGATCCGCACGTCCGGGGCACCGACCCGCCGCACGGGCGCATCGAGGTCGCCGAAGTGGCGTTCGCCGATGCGCGCCGCGATCTCCGCGCCGAACCCCCCGGTCACGTTCGCCTCGTGCACCACGAGCACCCGGTTGGTGCGGGCGACCGCCGCGGCGATCGCCTCGTCGTCGAAGCGGCGCGAGCCAGCGGAGGTCGACGACGGTGGCGTCGATCCCGCGGGCGGCGAGCGCGTCGGCGGCCTCCTCGGCCGCCAGCGCCGCGGTGCCCCAGCTCAGGATCGCGACGTCGTCGCCCTCGCGCCGGACGCGCGCGCCGCCGAGTCGCTCGCGCGGCCCGCCGAGGCTCACGGTCTGCCTGCGCTGGTACAGGGCGCGCGCCTCGAACAGGACCACCGGGTCGTCGTCGGCCACCGCCGCGCGCAGCATCGAGTGGGCGTCCTGCGGCGTGGAGGCCACGCCGATCCGCAGGCCCGGGATGTGCGCGAGCAGCGCCTCGAGGCTCTGCGAGTGCTGCGCGCAGGAGCCCGGCGTGGCGCCCTGCTGCGTGCGGACGACGAGCGGCGCGCCGTGCCTGCCGCCGCTCACGTAGCGGACGTTCGCCGCCTGGTTGATCAGCTGGTCGAGCGCGACCAGCATGAAGTCGGCCCACATGATCTCCACGATCGGGCGCATGCCCTCGAGCGCGGCGCCGACGGCCGAGCCGAGGATCGCCGACTCGGCGATCGGCATGTCGAACACCCTGCCTTCGCCGAACTGCTCCTGCAGCGTGCGGGTCACGCCGAAGATGCCGCCGGCGTGGCCGACGTCCTCGCCGTAGACCACCACCTCGGGGCGCGCCGCCAGCTCGCGCCGGAGCGCCTCGTTCACGGCCATGACGTACGTCAGCTCGCGCTCCTCGGCGGGTTCGCCGGTGTCGCCCCCGGCGGCGGGCGCGACGTTCACGTGGGCGCGGGCCTCGGAGGCGTCCGGCGCGGGCGCGGCCGCGACCTCGGCTGCGGCGGCGTCGACCGCCGCGTCCACCTCGCGCTCGAGGTCGGTCAGCTCCTGCCCCGCCGCCGCGTACCCGGCAAGCCGCTGCCTCAGGGCCGCGACCGGGTCCGCGGCCTGCGCCGCCTCGCGGTCGGCCGCCGGCCGGTAGTGCTCCGCGTCGGCGTTGTAGTGGGCCCAGAGCCGGTGGCAGCGGGCCTCGACGAAGGTCGGCCCGTCGCCGTCGCGAGCGCGCGCCGCCGCCTCGGCCACCGCGTCCCGCACCGCCATCGCGTCGTTGCCGTCGACCGTGACGCCGGGGATGCCGAGCCCGGCGGCGCGCGCCGACAGCTCGGGCACGGGGACGATCCGGCCGATCGGGGTCAGCTCCGACCAGCCGTTGTTCTCGCACACCACGACCATGGGCAGCTTCCGGTAGGCGGCCAAGACGAGCGCCTCGTGCGTGGCGCCCTGGCTCGTCGCGCCGTCGCCGATGCTCACCGCGACCACCCTCCCCGTGCCGGCGACCTGCGACGCCAGGGCGGCGCCCGCCCCGATCGGCATGCCGGCCCCGACGATCGAGTTCTCGCCGAGCAGGCCGAACTCGGGGGCCATCAGGTGGGCGGAGCCGCCACGGCCGCCGTTCACGCCGGTTGCGCGCTGGCAGACCTCGGCCATCAGGCGCTCGAGCGGCACGCCGCAGGCGAGCGCCCAGCCGTGACCGCGGTAGGTGGCGACCACGCGGTCGGAGCCGTCGAGCGCGGCGAGCGCGCCGACCGGCACGGCCTCCTGCCCCGCGCAGAGGTGGATCGACCCGGCGAACACGTCGGCCCGGCGCAGCTCGAGCACGCGCTCCTCGAACCGGCGGATCGTCAGCATCGACCGGTACGCGTCGAGCAACTCGGTCGGGGCCAGTTGCGAGACCGCCATGCCGGCTGACCGTACTCCCCGAATACAGCCTAAGTCAAATGAGCAGCCCTAGTTCAAATGGTGCTACCGGCCTCGGCGGCCGTACGAAGCAGGGCATCGAGGTATTCGGCGCGGTTCTCCTCGAAGCGCGGCTTCGGCGCCGACATCGCGAGCGCGTATGGCGCCGTCCCGCGGGCGAGCGGCGCCGCGAAGCAGCAGACCCCCTCGTGGAACTCCTCCAGGTCGGTGGCGTAGCCGGCCTCGCGAATGCGCTCGAGCTCGGCCAGCAGCTCGCCCCGGGAGGTGATCGTGTGGCTCGTGATGCGCGTGAGCGGGTTCGCGGCGAGATAGCGCTCGCGCTCGTCCTCGGGGGCGAGGGCGAGCAGGAGCTTGGCGCTGGCGCGGGCGTGCCCGTGGTGGATCGGGCCGACCGGGCTGTTGGCGACCGACACCTGGTGGTGGCCCGGGACGCTGCAGAGCAGCACCAGGTCGGGGCCCTCGCGGCCGGCCACGTAGGCGGTCTCGCCCGTGCGCTGGGCGAGCTCGCGGGCGAGTGGCAGGAAGTCCTCCGGCAGCACGTGGCGCTCGAAGCCCTCGACGATCGAGCCGACGCCGATCCCGATCCGGTAGCGGCGGTCGCCGCCCGGGACCACGTAGCCGACGGCGGCCAGCGACTGCACGAGGTGGTAGGTGGTGGCGCGGCTGAGGCCGGTCGCCTCGCTGAGCTCCGGGGCGGTGCGGCCGGCGGGGCTGCGCGCGATCTCGTTCAGGAGCGCGGCCGCGCGGGCGACGGACTGGATCCTCGGCTTGACCTGGGGGGCAACGCCCGCCGTAGACTCTCGGCTCGCCATATGCGACACGCTAGCACCATATGAACACCCCGCCCGTACGCGTCGGGTTCGTGGGAGCGGGCAACGTGCTGCCCGCATACCTGCAGGCGCTCGACCGGCTCGCCGGACGCGGCTGGGCCGAGGCGGGCCCCGTCGTCGCGCGCTCGGAGCGGTCGCGGGAGGCGCTTGCGCAGCTCCGCCCCGGGATCCGCACGGTGGACCGCATGGACGAGCTGCTGGAGGACGGCGACGCCGAAGTGGTGGTGCTGCTCACGCCGCCCGACACCCACGCGGAGCTGGCTGAGCGTCTGCTCGCGGCGGGCCGGCACGTGGTGTGCGAGAAACCGCTGGCCGGGGATCCGGCGACTGCAGCCAGCCTGTTCGCGATGGCGGAGGACGCCGGGCTGATGCTGCTCGCGGCACCCTTCGTCCACCTCAGCCCGACGTTCCGGCGACTGTGGACCGCGGTGGCGGACGGCGAGATCGGCCGAGTGCACGCCGCGCGGGCGCACTACGGGAACCCCGGCTCGACCTGGGCGCGCTGGTACCACGAGGACCCGCTCGCCACGCTCGGCGACGTCGGCATCTACAACCTGAAGAGCCTCGTGGCGCTGCTCGGCCCGGTGCGGGAGGTCACCGCCGTGGCGGCGACCGCGCTGCCGGAGCGGCGCTCGGGTGAGGGGGATTCGTACGCCGCCCGCGACCCCGACACCTGGCAGCTCGTCCTGCGCCACGAGGGCGGCGCGCTGTCCTCCGTGCTGGCGTCGCACGCGACGTACGCGTACCGCCGGCCCGCGATCGAGCTGTACGGGACCGCCGGCACCGCCAACCTGCTCGGCGACGACTGGGACCCGCGCGGGCTCGAGGTCTGGCGCGAGGGCGCCCAGGCGTGGGAGCTGCGCGAGCCGGACGACGCCACGTGGCTCTGGACGGACGGCCTGCGCGAGGCGGTGACGGCCCTGCGGGCGGGCCGGGCGCCGCTGGCCAACCCGGCGCTCGACGTGCACCTGATCGAGGTGATCGCGGCGGCGGGCCGAAGCGCCGAGTCGGGCGGCCCCGTGAGCGTCGAGAGCGGCTTCGAGCCGTGGGCGGAGCTGCGCCTGGAGGAGGCCGCGCCGGGCCGGCACGTGCACGACCGCACGCGGCCGGCCGACGAGCAGTAGCTGGCGACGCTTGCCGGTCAGGACTCGGCCGAGAGCCGCACGCTCTCGAAGCCCAGCACGGTCGCCAGCAGGTCGAAGTGGCGATCCTCGTGCAGCACTCCGAAGCCACGCTCGGCCGCCGCGGCGGCGATGAGGTAGTCGGCGGCGGGCAGCCTCCGCCTGGCCTGAAGCTTCCGTGAGGCCGCGAGGGCCGCCCGGCAGACCGTCCCGGTGACCGGCGCCTGCGGCAGGGCCGCCAGGCCGCGGTCGAGGACGTCGAACTCCGACTCGTCGCGCGCACTCGCCAGGATCTCGAGCGTCGCCACGGGACAGGAGGCGAGAAGGCCGGCTTGGATGGCTGCGGCCCATCTAGGCGCAACCTGCGGCTCGCGCTGCCTCGCCCACGCCGAGGTGTCGATGATCAGCGGAGCGCCGGACCCGAACGGGGTCACTCCACCGAGGCCTCGCGGTCCACGTGGACGTCGGCGGCGGCAGCGGGGTCGTAGTCCGTCTCGCCGCGCACAACGCTCAGGAGGAAGGCGCGGGACGACTCCTGGCGTTCCCGCTCGGCACGCGCAACCGCAGCTCCACGCAGGGCGAGATCGCGAATCAGGCGCGAGCGGCTTTGCGGATGCGGATCGACCGCGTCGAGCGCCTCCGCCAGCTCGCCGTCGACAGTGACCTGGACGCGAGGATGCGGAGTGGGCATGTCGGTGCGAGTGTACCACCGAGGTGCACCACAAGCCCACGCTGGCTCTCGCTACGTTGCCCGGCATGTTCAACGACGTCTTCCCGATCCTCACGACGCCCGACATGCCGCGCGCGCTCGGCTTCTACCGCGACCTCCTCGAGGGGGAGGTCGAGTTTCAGTTCCCGCCCGAGGGCGACCCCGGCTACGTGGGGATGAACATCGGCGGCGGGCACCTGGGCATCGGCATCTCCCCCGACGCGGCGGCGGGCGGCGACGGCCGGCGCTTCTCGCTCTGGGTGTACGCCGACAGCTGCGACGAGGCGGTCGAGCGCCTGCGCGCGGGCGGTGCGACCGTTACCGAGGAGCCGGCCGACCAGCCCTGGGGCGAGCGTGTCGCGCGCGTGCTCGATCCCGACGGCAACGAGGTCATCGTCGGGCAGAAGGCGTGAGCCCGGGCTAGCGCGCCGCGCGCCGCTCCGCGAACTCGCGCAACGCCGTCCGGGCGTCCTCCTCATCGAAGAGCCGCACGCAATGGTGCGTCTCGCGGTCCATCGCCGCCGCCAGCAGGTCGCCGAAGCGCTCGTTCAGCATCGACTTCGTGGCCGCCACCGCCGCGCGCGAGTTTCCGGCGAACACCTCCGCCCAGTGGTCGATGCGCGCGTCCAGCTCGCCGGGGGCGACCATCTCCGTCGCGAACCCGTGCTCGCGCGCCCAGGCGGCGTCGCGCGGCCGGCCGCCCAGCAGCAGCTCGCGGGCCGCGCTCTCACCGACCACCTCCGGCAGCAGCAGCGTGCCCGCGTTGCTGGCCACGAGGCCGATGCTCACCTCGGGCGTCAGCAGCCGCACGCGGTCCGTGCAGAGGCGCAGGTCGCAGCTCGCGGCGAACTCGAGCGCGCCGCCCACGCACACTCCGTCCACCGCCGCGATCGCCGGCACCGGGCAGGCCAGCACCACCCGCGTCATGCGCTGGAAGCCCTCGATCGTCGCCGCCCACGCCGCCGAGTCGGCCTCGATGGCGGACTGCAGGTCGTCGCCGGCCGAGAAGTGGTCGCCGGCGCCGCGCAGCACCACGCAGCGGACGGCCTGGTCCGCCCCCGCCGCCTCGATCGCGTCGGCGATCGCCGTCATCGTGTCGAGGTCCCACGCGTTGCGCCGCGCCTGGCGGTCCCACGCGATCAGGCGCGCGGCGCCGCGGTCGGCGGTTGTCACGGTCATGTGCGATCTCCCTCGTCGGTCCCTTGTCGCGGCGTCGAGCTGCGCTCGAGCGGTCATCCGGCGGTCTCCGCGCGTAGCGCCGCGACGACCGGCGGCAGCTCGTCTCCCCGCGCCGTGCGGTGCACCATGCGCGTCTTGTGCTCGGCGCGCGGCAGCGACCCCGGCTTCAGCCTGGTCACCTCGAAGCGCGCGCGCAGCGTCTCATGCAGCTCGCCCGCGACCGGCGACAGGTCCACCTCGTCCGCGGCCTCCACGTACACCCGCAGCGGCGGCACGACCGGGTCGCCCTCGGCGACCACGCAGTGACGGCCGAGGTGCGAATGGGCGGACAGGATCGACCCGATCGCCTGCGGGTAGACGTTCACGGCCTGCACGCGCAGCATGTCGTCGCGGCGGCCGTCGATGCGGATCCGCGGCGTGGTCCGCCCGCACGCGCACGGCGCGGTCCAGACGCGCGCCGAGGTCGCCCGAGCGGTAGCGCAGCAGCGGCGAGGCCTCGCGGCGCAGGTGGGTCCAGACCAGCTCGCCGCTCGCGCCGTCCTCGATCTCGACCGGCGCGCCGCCCTCGGGGTCGACCAGCTCCAGCACCGCGTGCTCTCCGACGGTCAGGTGGAGCCCCTCCCCCTCCTCGCATGCGCCGCCCATCGTGGACCACACGTCGCTCATCCCGAACGTGTCGGCGACCGTCGCCCCCCACGCCGTCTCGATCTCGCCGCGCACCGCGCCGAGCCCGGCGCCCGGCTCCCCGGCGGTAACGATGTGGCGCAGCCCGAGCGTCGCCGGGTCGAGCCCGGCCTCGCGGGCACGCGCGGCGAGGTACGCCGGGAACGAGAGCGTGCCGAACATCGCCGTGATGCCGAGCTGCGGGATCAGTTCGAGCAGCCGGCGCGACTGGCCGGTGCCGATCGGCACCACCGTCGCCCCGCTCGCCTCGAGCGCCATGTGGTCGGCGATCCCGCCCGCGTAGAGCGCGTAGTTGAGGCAGTGGGCGATCGTGTCGTCCTCGCGCACCCCCGCGATCCGGAATGCCTCGCCGCCCACGACGCTGTTCGCCTCGTGATCGGAGCGCGTGAACCCGATCGCCACCGGATCCCCGGTCGTCCCCGACGTCACGTGCATGCGCACCAGCCGCTCGGGCGGCGCGCACAGGTGGGGCCCGAAGGGCGGCTCGCGGCGCTGGCCCTCGCGCAGCTCCTCCTTGGTGGTGAACGGCAGCCGCGGCAGGTCGGCCGGGCCGCGCACGCCCTCGCGCTCGCCGCGCAGCCGCTCGGCGTAGAAGGCGCTCGACGACTCGAGGTACGCCAGCTGCTCCTGGAGCGCCCTCACTCGCGCGGCGGCAGGTCCCCGGCGGCGGCGCTCGCGACCATGGCCTCCACCGTGCCGCCGTAGGCCTCGATGGCCACGCGGAGGTCGGCCTCCGGCGTGTCCTCCTCCCGCGTGTGCGAGACCGGCGGCGAGGAGGACGAGAAGATCATCACGGTCGGGATCAGGCGCGCCATCTCGGCCGCGTCGTGGAGCGGGCCGCTCGGGATCGCCGTGTCCTTGCCCCCGGCGTCCACCACGGCCTGGCGGGCCATCGCGATCAGCCGGTCGTCGAACGGGATCGGCGGGATCGACCACACGTGCTTCAGCTCCACCTCGCAGCCGTGGTCCTCGGCCGCCTGCTCGCAGGCGGCGCGCGCCTCGGAGAGCATCGCGGCGAGCGCGTCCGGGTCCAGGTGGCGCTGGTCGAGCAGCATCTCGGTCCGGCCGGGCACGGCGGTGATCACGCCCGGCTCGCTCGTCGCGCGGCCGACGGTGCAGACGCCGTCGTGCTTGAAGCCCACCTCGCGGATCGCCAGCGCGGCCTGGGCGGTGGCGGAGAACGTGTCGCGGCGAAGGGGCATCGGGGTGGCGCCGGCGTGCGCGGTCTGCCCGGTGAACACCGCCTCGTGCCGCTCGACGCCGAAGGTCCCGAGCACCGTGGCCGCCGGCTCCCCCCTGCTCTCGAGCACCGGCCCCTGCTCGATGTGCGCCTCGATGTAGGCCCGGGCGCCGCGCAGCCGCTCGCCCGACTCGCCGGCCCGGTCGAGCTCGACGTCGTAGCGGGCCACCACGTCCTCGAGCCGCTCGCCGTCGCGGTCGCGCAGGTCGCGGACCTCGTCCGGGTCGAGCGTGCCGGCGCAGGCGGACGAGCCGAACAGGCTGCGCCCGAAGCGCGCGCCCTCCTCGTCGGCCCAGTCCACGAGCCGCAGCCCGACCGCGGGGCGCCCGTCGCCGGCGTGCTGCCGCAGCGCCTCGACCGCGGTGAACACCCCCAGCGCGCCGTCGAGCCAGCCGCCGGCCGGCACCGAGTCCACGTGCGAGCCCACGATCACGAAGCCGTCCGCCTCGCCGGGGAGGTCGGCCCAGAGGTTGCCCGCCTGGTCGATCGAGACCTCGACCGGCAGCTCGTCGAGGCGCGAGCGCAGGAAGTCGCGGGCCTTCGCCCACTCGTCGGTCCAGCAGACGCGGCGGGCCCCGTCGGGGCCCCCGGTGAGGTCGGCGAGCTCGCGGAGGTCGGCGAGGACCCGGTCGGCGTCCATCCTCACGAGGCGACCGCGGCCGGCGCGCGCAGGGAGCGCGGCACGAAGCGGCCGTGGCCCGGCTGGGTCAGGATCTCGCCGCGGTCGTACACCATCGTCCCGCGGCTGAACGTGTGGCGCACGCTGCCGGTGGAGCTCTCGCCCTCGAACAGGTCGTAGTCCACGTTCATGTGCGAGGTGCGGGTGGAGAACTCGAACGGCGTCGAGGGGTCGAACACGACCAGGTCGGCGTCCTTCCCGGGCGCGATCGAGCCCTTGCGGTGGAGGCCGAAGCGGCGCGCGATCGCGGTGGAGGTCATGTCCACCAGCTCGCTGGGCGTGATCCGCCCGCCCTCGACCCCGAGGTCCCACAGCTTCACGAGGCGGTGCTGGATCATCGCCAGGCCGTTCGGGATCTTCGAGAAGTCGCCCCGCCCGAGCGCCTTCTGCTCGTCGTTGAAGGGCGCGTGGTCGGTGGAGACGCTCTCCAGCACGCCGCGTTCGAGGGCCGCCCACAGCAGCTCCTGGTTGTGCGCCTCGCGAAGCGGCGGCGAGCACACGTAGCGCGCGCCCTCGAAGTCGGGCCGCTCCAGGTCCTCGATCGTGTTGGTGAGGTACTGGAGGCAGGTCTCGCCCGACACGTCCACGCCGCGCGCCTGGCCCGGCGGCGATCTCGTCGGCGGCGAGGCCGCAGGTCACGTGCACGATGTACACGCTCGCGCCGGTCATCTCGGCGAAGCGCACGGATCGTCCGGTCGCCTCGGCCTCGAGCTCCTCAGGGCGCGTGTGAGCGTGGTAGATCGGGTCCGTCTGGCCGGCGGCGAGGGCGCGCTGCATCAGAACGTCGATGGCCCAGCCGTTCTCGCAGTGGACCATCGTGAGCGCGCCCAGGTCGCGCGTGTGCTCCAGGACCTGGAAGAAGAGGTCGTCCGTGACCATGATCGCGCCCTTGTAGGCGAGGAAGACCTTGAAGCTGCAGAGGCCCTCCTCGACCATCGGCTCCATGTCGGCGAGGGTGGCCTCGTCGGCCTGCGTGATCGCCATGTGGAAGCCATAGTCGACGTGCGCGGCGCCGCTCGCGCGCTCCTGCCACTCGTCCAGCGACGAGCGCAGGCCGTTCGGGTGCTGCTGGATCACGAAGTCGACGAGGCACGTGGTGCCGCCCGCCGCGGCCGCGCGCGTGCCGGTGTCGTAGTCGTCGATCGTCACGGTGCCGCCGAACGGCATCGACAGGTGCGTGTGGTTGTCGATCAGCCCGGGCAGCACGAAGCAGCCGGCGGCGTCGATCACCTCCGCGTCCTCGACGTCGCCGAGCGAGCCGACCGCCAGGATCTCCTCGTCCTCGATCAGCACGTCGGCCTGCGATGAGTCGGCGGCCGTCACGACCGTGCCGCCACGAACGAGCTTCCTCATGCTGCACCTCCAGTCACGCCGGCCAGGCGGGGGATGATCTCGCGGCCGTAGGTCTCGAGCGTCTCCTCCTGGCCCTCCGTCATGAGGTAGATGTTGAACTGGTCCACGCCGATCGACTCGAGCTCCTTCAGCTTCTCGACGGCCTGGTCGGGCGTGCCGAGCACGCAGAAGCGGTCGCAGATCTCGTCGCTGACGAACGCTCCGTGCTTCGCGCCGACGCGCGAGTGCTCGTCGTAGTCGTAGCCGGTCTGGTCGGGCACGTAGTCGGTCAGCGCGCGCGGCACCACCGAGCCGTCGGCGCCGTAGCGGGCGATCAGGTCCCTGACGTGGTTGGACACCATCGCCGGGAACCAGCGCACCTGCTCGCGCGCGTCGGCGATGTCGTCCGAGATGTGGCTCGGCGCGCAGACGATGCACTTGAGCCTGTCCGGGTCGCGCCCCGCCTCCTCGGCCGCGTCGCGGGCGGTCTTCATCGTCCACTGGATGATGTCGGGGTCGGCGAGCTGGATGATCACGCCGTCGCCGAGGCGGCCGGCGATGGCGAGCACCTTCGGGCCGTAGCCCGCCACGTGCATCTCGATCGGCGGCAGCTCGGGCCGGACCCAGGTGAGCTCGAGCTCGATGTCGTTCCACTGCACCTTCTCGCCGTTCATGAACGGCTTGATCATCTTGAGCGATTCCTCGAACGGGCCCACCCGCACGGGCTTCTGGTTGATGTAGCGGCGGGCGGAGTCGCCCCGGCCGATGCCCATCACCATGCGGCCGTCGGAGATGTCGTGGAGGGTCGCGTAGGCGCTCGCCACCACGGTCGGATCGCGCGTGCCGGGGTTGGTGACCATGTGGCCGAGCTTCATCCGCTCGGTCGCCTTGGCCGCGAGCGCGAGCGTGGGCGTCGACTCCTGCCACAGCACGTGGGAGTCGTAGGTCCAGCCGTAGTCGAACCCCTGCTGCTCGGCGAGCACGAGCAGGTCGATGAGGCGCTGGTAGGGCGGGTCGGGAAGGACGGTGACGCCGAAGCTCAGGGGCATCGGCGAAACGTATCGCGCCTCAACGCCGCTTGGCCTTGGGGCGCCGCTTGCGCGGCGGCGGCGGTGGCCGCTTCCCCTGGCTGCGGCGGTCGCCGCCCGCGCCCGCCCGGGCGGCGGTGGTGCTGCCCTTGTGCAGGTCCGCGGGACGCGCGCCCCGCTTGCTCTTGCGGCCGCGGTGAGCCTGACGGGCCTTGCGGTCCATGCGGCGCCCCTCGCGGGTGACCGCGACGAACACGGCGCCGATGAGCACGGCCGCGATGGCCGCGAGGCCCAGGGACGCGCCCGTCCCGAGGTCGCCGTCGTCCGCCGAAGGCGGCTGCGCCGGCTCCGGCGCCTCCTGCGTCGGGGCCGGCGCCAGCGGACCGAACGGATCGCCGCTCTGGGCCATGGCCGGGGCCCCCTGAGCGAGCAGGGCGACTGCAACCGCGATTGCAAGAAGCGGTCTCATCGTTCAATCACCTTGCCCGCTCGGCGGGCGGTCGTCAAGCTCTCTGGACATCATGTCGGTCTCAAGAGAGCAAACGACCGTCCCCGCGGGGGTCAGCTTCGAGGTGGACCGGTTCGGCTGGGTGGACGGAAGGCTCGAGGTGACGGGCCGCTGGTACGGGATCCGTGGCCGCCGCTTCCTGCGCCCCACGCTCGACGTGGAGGTGGAAGGGCAGCCCGCGCCGGATGCTGGCCGTGCTGGAGCACAAGCCGTGGGCGGCGGACGACGGCGAGGAGTGGATCGCCGCCTTCGATTGGAACGGCGACCCCGTCGCGATGGCCGTGGCGGAGCTGGCCGTCGCCCCGGAGCTCTCGGTGGTGCTGCCGCCGCCCACCGGCGCGCCGGCGAAGAAGCCCCGCCGCGCGAAGGCCACCGGGGAGCGGCTGGCGGCCGCGCCGCCGCGCGCGCAGGCGCGGGAGGCGGCGCTGGCCGAGGCGCTGGCCGAGGCCTCCCTGCTGCGGGACCGCCTGGCCGCCGAGCAGAAGGCGTGGCAGCAGCGGGTCGAGGAGGTGGAGGCGCTCCGCGACGAGAACGCCGCCGCGAGGAGCGCCGCAGAGGCGGAGCGCGACGAGGCCGCGGCGGCGCGCGACGCGGCGATCTCGGAGCGCGAGGAGCTGGTCTCGACGCGCGACGCTGCGGTCGAGGAGCGCGATGCCGCGGTGGCCACAGCGGACGCAGCGCGCGCCGACGCCGAGAAGGCGACCGCGGAGCGGGACAAGGCGGTGCGCGAGAAGGCCGCGCTGGAGACCGAGCTGGCGGCAACGGCCCGCGCCCGCGACAAGGCGCGAGCGGAGCGGAACGAGTGGCTGACGCGGGCCCGGGACGCGACCGCCGGGCAGGCGGCAGCGGCCACCGAGCGCGAAGCGCCCGCCGCGCCAGCGCCCGCGCGAGCGCCCCGGCGAGCGCCACGCGCCTCCCGCCGAGCGCCACGCGCCTCGCCGAGCGCCACGCGGCTCCCGACGAGCGCCACGCGCCTCCCGCCGAGCGCCGCGAGGCGGCTCCCGAGGCCGAGGCCCCCACGGCCCCGCTTCCCAAGCGCGGCCTGGCGCCCGCCCCGGCCCCGTCCAACAAGCCCCGCAAGGAGCAGATCCCTCCGGGCGGCATCCTCCTGCCGCCCACGGGCCCCGGCTCGCACATGCGCCACTCCCTTCTCCCGGGCTGGGCGCCGCGCGTGCTCGCGCCGATCCTGCTCGTGCTCCTCGTGGCGGTCATCGCCCTGCTGATCGCCTGGGCGCTCTGACGCCGGGCTCAGAAGGCGTAGCTCGGCAGCGGCCGGCCGGCCCGTTCCCGCACCACCTCGTGCAGCTCCGCCACCTTGCCCGGGTGGAGAGCGGCGACGTCACGCGTCTCCCCCGGGTCCTCGCGCCGGTCGTAGAGGTGGAAGAGGTCGCCCCGGTTGGGGCCGTGGAGCGCCCAGCGGTCCGTCCGCACGAAGTAGCTGTTCCCGTACCCGCCCCACGCGTACGGCCGCGGCGGCGGACGGCGGCCCTCGAAGAAGCCCGACAGGTCGACCCCGTCCATCCTGCGCGGCACCGGCAGGCCGGTCATCGAGAGGATCGTCGGGGCGATGTCGTGGGTGGAGGCGAACCAGCTGCTGGTACGCCCCGCGTGCCGGCCGCGCGGGTCGACCACGATCAGCGGCACGCGGATCAGCTGCGGGTGCAGCGTGATGGAGCTCTTGCCGGTCATGCCGTGGTCGCCCAGGTAGATGCCGTGGTCGGAGACGAGCACGACGATCGTGTCGCGCTCGAGCCGCAGCGCGTCGAGCTTGTCGAGGAACACGCCGAGCCAGCGGTCGGTCATCGTCACCTCGGCGGCGTACAGGGCCTTCATGCGGTCGAGCAGCACCTCGCCGGTGGTCCCGCTCAGGTAGCGCGACACCGCCGCGTAGTACGGCTTGGCCGGCTCGGGCCCGCGGTAGTCCGGGTCGCCGTACATGTCGACGTACTTGCGCGGCGGCGTCCACGGCTCGTGCGGCTCGAAGGTGTCGACGACGAGCGCGAAGGGACGGTGCTTCGCGGCCTGCTCCAGCATGTCGGCGGCCTCGCGGAAGACCTTCGCCGCGTAGGAGCTCGTCTCGTCCTCGAAGTAGCGCGAGTTGCCGAGGAACTTGCGCATGCGGAGCCGCGTCTGCGGGTCGTCGATCTGCGGCGGTAGCCAGCGCCGCAGCTCCGAGTCGGACACGCCGGCGCCGGTCCCGCCGGTCTGGCCGGGCTTCGCCACGAAGCGGTCGAAGCTCGACGTGAAGGGCGCGTAGGAGCGGGCGAACGCGACGAACGGGTTGTCGCTCACGCAGCCGGTCCAGTAGCCGGAGCGGCGCAGGATGCTGGTGAAGGTCAGCGACGGGTCGGCGATCGGCTCCCAGCCGGGCTCCTGCACCATGCCGCCCCAGGGGCGCCAGCCGGTGAACGGGAACACGCGGCGGCCGGTCATGATCGACCGGCGCGCGGGAACGGTGGGCATCGCCTCCGGGTAGCAGCGCGTGAAGCTGAGCCCGCGGCGGGCGAGGGCGTCGATGTTGGGCGTGCGGGCTTGGTTGCCGTAGACGTGGTCCGTGCGGAGCGTGTCGATCACGATCAGCACCACGTTGGGGCGGTCGGTCCCGCCGCGCTGAGCGACTTCGAGACCGGCCACCAGCGACATGCCCGCCGCTCCCAGGAACTGCCGGCGGGTGGCGGCCACAAGGGAGCAGACTAAGCCTTCGGGGGGCGGGTATCAGCCTGGAATGGATCGCAACGACTTTCGCCGCGAGCTCGCGCAGCAGCTGCGGGTTGACTCGATACGCAGCAGCGACGCCGGCGGCTCCGGCCACCCGACGTCCTCCATGTCCGCCGCCGACCTGATGGCGGTGCTGCTCGACGGGCACCTGAAGCTCGACTTCGACGACCCTTCCAACCCGGCCGGCGACCACCTGGTCTTCTCGAAGGGCCACGCGTCGCCGCTGCTGTACGCCTGCTTCAAGGCCGCCGGAGCCATCTCGGACGACGAGCTGCTCAGCTTCCGCAAGCTCGGGAGCCGGTTCGAGGGCCACCCCACCCCCGTGATCCCCTGGGTCGACGTGGCCACCGGGTCGCTCGGACAGGGCCTGCCGGTGGCTGCCGGCCTGGCGCTCGCCGCGAAGCGCTTCGACCGCTCCCCGTCGCGCGTGTGGTGCCTGTGCGGCGACAGCGAGATGGCCGAAGGCTCGATCTGGGAGGCCTTCGACCACGCCTCCCACTGGGAGCTCGACAACCTGGTGGCGATCGTCGACGTGAACCGGCTCGGCCAGACCGGCGAGACGATGCACGGCTGGAACCTCGACGTCTACGCCGAGCGGGCACGAGCCTTCGGCTGGGAGGCGATCGAGGTGGACGGCCACGACGTGGAGGCGATCGAGGACGCCTACGCGCAGGCCGAGGGCACCTCCGGCCGCCCGACCGCGATCATCGCCCGCACGAAGAAGGGCGCCGGCGTGAAGGCCGTGGAGGACCAGCCGGGCAAGCACGGCAAGCCGATCGAGGACGCCGAGGCCGCCATCGCGGAGCTGGGCGGCGAGCGCGACCTGACGGTGGAAACATCCAAGCCCCAACGACTCAAGGGGTCTGACCCCTTCAGTGCGCCCGACTCAAGGGGTCTGACCCCTCCGCGGTATGAGGTCGGCGACGAGGTCGCCACCCGCAAGGCGTACGGCGAGGCCCTCAAGGCGCTCGGCGACGCCCGCGGCGACGTCGTGGCCCTCGACGGCGAGGTCTCCAACTCGACCTACAGCGAGATCTTCCGCGACGCCCATCCGGACCGCTTCGTGGAGCTCTACATCGCCGAGCAGCAGCTCGTGGCCACCGCGGTCGCGTTCCAGCGCCGCGGCTGGAAGCCGTTCGGCTCCACGTTCGCAGCCTTCCTCACGCGGGCGTACGACTTCGTGCGCATGGCCGCCGTGAGCCGGGCCGACATCAAGCTGTGCGGCTCGCACGCGGGCGTCTCGATCGGCGAGGACGGGCCATCGCAGATGGGCCTCGAGGACCTCGCCGCGTTCCGGGCCGTCCACTCGAGCACGGTGCTCTACCCGAGCGACGCCAACCAGACGGCGCAGCTCGTGGGCCTGATGGCCGACCTCGACGGGATCGCCTACATGCGCACGCATCGCGGGGCGCTTCCGGTGATCTACGAGGCCGGCGACCGGTTCGAGGTCGGCGGCAGCCGTGTGGTGCGGGACGGAGACGACATCACCCTGGTCGGCGCCGGCGTGACGCTCCACGAGGCGCTCCGCGCCGCCGAGGAGCTCGCCGGCGACGGCGTCGACGCGCGCGTGATCGACCTCTACTCCGTGAAGCCGGTCGACGCCCAGACGCTCGCCCGCGCCGCCGCCGAGACGGGCGCGATCGTCACGGCCGAGGACCACTGGCCCGAGGGCGGGCTCGGCGAGGCCGTGCTGAGCGCACTGGCGGAGGCCGGGCAGTCCTGCCCCGTGCGTAAGCTCGGAGTGGAGATCATGCCCGGCTCCGGAACACCCGAAGAGCTGCTGCGCGAGGCAGGCATCGACGCCGGCGCCATCGCCACGGCCGCCCGCGAGCTCGTGGGCGCCCGGGCCACAGCCTGAGGACTCGAGAGGAGCGAACGATGAGCAACAAGCTGAGAGAGATAGAGGCGCTCGGCCAGTCGATCTGGATCGACAACCTGAACCGAGACCTGCTCGACGAGGGCACCATGGCCCGCCTGATCGAGGAGGACGGCATCAGCGGCGTCACGTCGAACCCGACCATCTTCGAGAAGGGGATGGGCGGCTCCGACCGCTACGACGACGCGTTCCGCGAGGTCGCCGAGCGAACGGACGATCCTCAGGAGCTCTTCGAGCTGCTGGCACTGGACGACGTTCGCGACGCCGCCGACCTGCTCCGCCCGGTGTTCGACCGCACCGAGGGCCAGGACGGCTACGTCTCGTTCGAGCTGCCCGCCTCGCTGGCGAACGACGCCGAGGGCTCGATCGAGCAGGCCGTGCGGCTCCACGAGACGATCGACCGCGCGAACGTCCTGATCAAGGTCCCGGGGACCGAGGCCGGCGTGCGCACCTTCGAGGAGCTGACCGCGCGCGGGATCAACGTGAACGTGACCCTGCTGTTCGCCGTGGAGCGCCACATGGAGATCGCGGAGGCCTTCATCCGGGGCCTGGAGCGCCGGCTGGACGCCGGCGAGGCGATCGACCGCAGCGCGTCGGTGGCGAGCTTCTTCGTCTCCCGGGTCGACACCAAGGTGGACAAGGCCCTCGAGGAGCTGGGGCGCGAGGATCTGCGCGGCAGGGCCGCCGTCGCCAACGCCAAGCTCGCCTATGCGGCCTTCCAGGAGCTCTTCTCGGGCGAGCGCTGGGAGCGCCTGGCGGCCGCCGGGGCGAACGTGCAGCGCCCGCTCTGGGCCTCCACGTCCACCAAGAACCCGGACTATCCCGACACGCTCTACGTGGACGAGCTGATCGGGCCCGACACCGTGAACACGATGCCGGATGCCACGATCGAGGCGGCCCGCGACCACGCCAAGCCGGAGCGCACCGTGGACCGCGACGTCGACGAGGCGCGCGAGCTCATGCGCGAGCTCGAGTCGGTCGGGGTCGACCTCGACGACATCCTGCTGCGCCAGCTCGTGGACGAGGGCGTGAAGGCCTTCGCGGACTCCTACGACTCGCTGCTCGAGACGCTCGAGCGCAAGGCGAGCGAGCTGGGAGCGGCGGCCCGATGACCGAGGTACCGCAGCCGTCGCCGCCGGTCCAGCCAGACCCCGTGCCGCCGCCGGAGACGCCGCCGACGCCCGACCCGGGCGGTCCCGAGATTCCGGACGATCCGCCGAAGCCTGAGCCGCAGATCCCGCCGAACCCGACGCCCTAGACGCCCTAGCCGCCCAGCCGCAAGCGCCCGGCTCGGCCGATCGCGCGCGATCGCCCGGCGCGGATGATCGTTACGCGCCGAGCGCCTCGTCCAGCGCCTCGTTGACGAGCTCGTCGGCGCGCGTGTTCTGCTCGCGGCGCACCGAGCGCACCGCCCAGCCGTCGAACTCGCGCAGGGCCCGCATGGCGTCGGCGTAGAGCGGCTTCAGCCCGGCGTGCTTGACCTTGTACTCGCCGCCGATCTGGCGGGCCACGAGCTCCGAGTCGTTCACGACCTCGACCTCGCCCGCGCCCAGGTCGCGCGCCAGCTCCAGGCCGAGCAGCAGCGCGCGGTACTCGGCCACGTTGTTGGTGGCTTCGCCGATGTAGGCGTTGCGCTCGCCGAGCGGGTCGCCCTCCGGCGAGGTGGCCACCGCTGCCACCGCGGCGGGACCCGGGTTTCCGCGCGCCCCGCCGTCGACGTTTACGACGACCTTCACCCGCCGGACGGCGGCTCGATCGGCAGGAAGCTGCCCTTGGGGCGCTGCCGGCGCCGGTCCTCGAAGCCGGGGTGGTCGCCGGGGCTCCCGCCCTGCCCGCGCCGGTCCACGATCACCTCGACGTTCGGCTCGTCCTTGTAGTACTCGGTCAGCCTGTCCAACAGCTCCGCGGCAAGCGGCCGGGGCACGACGCAATAGATCACGCTTCACTTCCTCCATCGGTGACGGCCTGGCCGCCGCTCAGCACCCGCCCGCCGGCATCCAGCGTGGCGTTCCAGTCGCGCAGCCCTGCATCGATCTGATCGATCTCGTCACCCTTCTCGAGCATCATCACGGGATCGCCCTCGTCGCCGAGGTCGACCCGGTAGCGATACCACGAAAGCTCCCAGGCCACCACCAGCGAGACCTGGCTCGGCTGGTCGGCGTCGGGGGTCACGCCCACGAACGGCGTGCCGAGGGTGCGGGCGAGGCCCGCGATCGTGCGCTGGTGGTCGGAGCCGTTGAAGAGGTCGACGGCGCGCTCCATCTTGCCCTCCGCGGTGGTCGGCACGGCGCGGACGTGGCGCGGGTCCTTGGGGCGGGTGCGGGGGCGCGGAGCGGGCGTGGGCGGAGCCGGCGCGGCCTGCGGCGGCTCCTCGTACTCGGCGGGCTCGGCCCCGTTCTCGACGCCCCAGGCCGCCTCGTGCTCGGCTTCGTAGCTCGGCTCGGGCGCCGGCGTGGCCGGCTCGACCGGCGGCCGCCGCCTGCGCAGCCGGCCGAACACGCCGCGGCGCGGCTCGGAGCGCGGCATGCGCGTGGGCATGTCGCCCGCCGCGGACTCGCGGATCCAGCCGCTGTTCTGGGCGCGCGGCGCGCACAGGTCGCAGACCTGGTGGCGGTGCCCTCCCGGAGCCAGATAGGCCTCGGTGCGCTCCCCCTTGAGGATGGTGCGTCCACAGACGTCGCAGCTGACGTTGTCGTGGACCGGCCGGAGCTCCTTCTTCACGCCCCGATCATAAAGGCGATCAGCGCGCGCCCGGCCGAGCCGGGCGCTTCCTGCCAAGCGGCTACGCCTTCACGGCCTCCTGCTCTCGCAGGGTCTCCTGCACGACGCTCTGGGCGATGTGCGCCGGCACCTCCTCGTAGCGCGCCAGCTCCATCGAGTACTCGCCCTGGCCCCCGGTGATCGCCCGGAGGTCCGGCGCGTAGCTCAGCATCTCCGCCATCGGGACCTCGGCCTGCACCTCCGTCACCGAGCCCTTCGGCTCCATGCCGAGCGGCCGCCCGCGGCGGGAGTTGAGGTCGCCGATCACGTCGCCCACGTTCTCCTCCGGCACCGCCACGGTGACGGTCATGATCGGCTCCATCAGCACCGCCTGGGCGTTCTCCATCGCGTCCTTGAACGCCATCGAGCCGGCGATCTTGAAGGCCATCTCCGAGGAGTCGACCGAGTGGTGCTGGCCGTCGAACAGGCGCACCCGCACGTCCTGCACCGGGAAGCCGGCGACGATGCCGGTCCGCATCGCATCGACGACCCCCTTCTCGACCGCGGGGATGAACCCGCCGGGGATCACGCCGCCCTTGATCGCGTTGACGAACTCGAAGCCCGAGCCGGCCGGCAGCGGCTCGATCTCGATGTGGCAGTCGGCGAACTGGCCGCGCCCGCCGGTCTGCTTCTTGTAGCGCGCGTGCGACTTGGCGCCGCCCTTGATCGCCTCGCGATAGGGCACGTGCGGCGGGTGGAGCTCCACCTCGGCGCCGAAGCGCTCCTTCATGCGGTCGACGATCACCTCCACGTGGATCTGCGTGATGCCGGCCAGTATCTGCTCGCCGGTCTGCTCGTCCCGGTGGAAGTCGATGGTCGGGTCCTCCTCCTGGAGGCGGCGGAGCGCCTGGCCCATCTTCTCCTCGTCGCCCTTGGCCTTCGCCTCGATCGCGAACGCCATCACGGGGCGCGGCATCTGCGGGAGCTTCAGCGGGACCTCCGCGTCCTGGTCGGCGAGCACGTCGCCGGCGTGGGTCTCCTTCAGCTTGGCCACGGCGCCGATGTCGCCCGGCCCGAAGGCGTCCGCGTGCTCGTTCTCCTTGCCCTGCGGGGCGAGCAGCTGGCCGATCCTCTCCTTCACGTGGGCGCGGGTGTTGAACACGTGCGAGTCGTGCTTCATCACGCCCTGGTAGACCCGGAAGAGGTTGACGCGGCCCGCGTAGGGGTCGGCGAGCGTCTTGAACACGAACGCCACGAGGTCCTTCGACTCGTCGGGCTCGAGGACGGCCCCATCCAGGTCGACCACGCCCTTCTTGGCGGGTGAGGGCAGGTCCTCCACGAAGGCGTCCAGCAGCCGGTTGATGCCCAGGTTGCGCGTGGCGGCGCCGCATGTGACCGGGAACAGGCGCCCCTCGGTGACGCCCGGTCTTGAGCGCCGTCACGGTCTCCTCGTGGGAGATCTCCTCGCCCTCGAGGTAGCGCTCCATCAGCTCGTCGGAGACCTCGGCCACCTCGTCCATCAGCTTCTCGCGGTACTCGGTGGCCTGGTCGGCGAGCTCGGCGGGGATCTCGATCTCCTGGCAGTTGTCGCGCCCGTCGCCGTCGTAGCGGTAGGCCTTCATGTCGATGAGGTCGATCACGCCCTGGAGCTCGTGCTCGGAGCCGATCGGGATCTCGGTGGCCACGACGTGCTGGCCGAAGGCCTGCTTGAGCGACTCGAGGCTGCGGAAGAAGTCGGCGCGCTCGCGGTCGAGCATGTTCACGAAGACGATGCGGGCGAGGCCGAGCTCCTCGGCGCGCTCCCACAGGCGGCTGGTGGTGACCTCGACGCCCATCACGCCGTTGACGACGAAGACGGCGCCCTCGCAGACGCGCAGCGCGGCGAGCGCGTCTGCGACGAAGCTGGGGTCGCCGGGGGTGTCGACCAGGTTGATCTTGCGGTCGTCCCAGCGGAACGAGGAGAAGCTCCCGGAGATGGACATCTCGCGGGCCTTCTCGTCCGATGCCGAGTCCGAGACCGTCGTGCCGTCTGCCACCGAGCCAAGCCGGTTGATCGCGCCGGCCGTGAACAGGAGCGCCTCGTTCACAGACGTCTTCCCGCTGCCCCGGTGGCCCACCAAGGCCACGTTGCGGATCCTCTTGGGCGATTCGTGCGCCATCTCTCTCCCTTCCGCGAGCTCGGCGCCGGAGGTTACTCGCCGAGCGCCGAGTCCAACGTCTCGTGCACTCCGGCGACGCTCTGGACGTCGGTGAGCATCAGCACGCGCACGAGCGGGGAGGACTGCGGCAGCACGAGCCGGAGCTCCTGGCGGCGGCGGCCGAGCCGCCGGGCGAGGTCGAACAGCACCTCGATCGCCGCCGAGTCGAGGTAGCGGCAGCCGTCGAGGTCGACGACCAGGGCGAGGGCGTCGTTCGGCACGGAGACCAGAAGCTCGTCGCGGACGCGGGCGGAGTTCGTCATGTCGACCTCCCCGCTCAGGTGTGCGACGACGGTCCCGCCCCGCCGCTCGATGGCCACCTCGGCCGATGTCACGCCGCCAGACGCCTCCTCATCTTGATCACCGTACCGTCAGGCTCGCTGGTGACCTCCACATCGTCCATCAGCCCCTCGATGATCTTGAGCCCGCGGCCGCGGTGAGTGCCGCGCCGCTCGCGCCAGCTTCCCCTGTCGCGGACCACGGCCAGCAGCGTGCCGTTCTGGAAGCTGATCTCCACGTCGAAGGTGGCGTCGACCGGCCCGTAGGCGTGCTCGATCGCGTTGCCGGCCGCCTCGCAGACCGTCAGCGTGACCTCGTACGCCACGTCGTCCGTCGCCTCGACGGCGTGGAGGAAGCGCCCCAGCCTCCGCCGCAGCACCGCCAGCGACTCCGGCTCGGCCGGCAGCGCCAGCTTCATCGAGCCGGTCGACACCGGGCGCGGGCGCACGGCCAGCAGCGCGATGTCGTCGGTCGGCACGTGCTCACCCAGCACCCGGGACAGCACGGAGTCGCACAGACCCTCGAGGCCGCCCTCGCCGCTGCCTGCCGCGTCGGCCAGCGCGGCGAGGCGCTCCTCGAGCGGGATGTCGCGCCGCTCCACCAGCCCGTCGGTGTACAGGAGCAGGACGCGCCCGGCGGCAGAACGGCGCTCCCCTCGCGGAAGATGCCCGGGTCGGCCGCGCCGATCGGCACCGCCCGGCCGCCCTCGAGGAACTCGGGACCCTCCGAGGAGAGCACCAGCGGCGGCGGGTGCCCGGCGCTCGCGAAGCTCACCTCGCCCGTCTCGCGGTCGAGGACCAGGTAGAGGGCGGTCGCCATCGCCTCCTCCTCCCCGCTCATGACGAGCCGGTTCACGCGCGCCATCACCTCGGCCGGCGAGACCTCCGCGAGCCCGTAGGCACGGAAGGCGTTGCGGAGCTGGCCCATGATCGCCGCCGCGCGCAGCCCGTGGCCGACCACGTCGCCCACCACCAGCGCCACGCGGCCGTCGGCGCGCTCGAGCGCGTCGTACCAGTCGCCGCCCACGGCCGCGCCGTGCCCGGCGGGCAGGTAGCGGGCCGCGATCTCGAGGCCCTCGATGCGCGGCAGGCGCTCGGGCAGCAGGCTGCGCTGGAGCGTCTCGGCGATGGTGTGCTCGCGCTCGTACACCTCGCGCAGGCGCGCCTCCATCGTCTTGCGCTCGTGGATGTCGATCGCCGTGCCCGACGTAGCCGACGAAGCGTCCGCCCTCGTAGCGCGGCACGCCGCGGTCGACGATCCAGCGGTAGTCGCCGCTCGTCCCGCGCAGGCGGTACTCGAGCTCCCAGGGCTCGCGGGCGGCCAGCTTCTCGTTCCAGGACGAGATCACCGCCGGGGCGTCCTCGGGGTGGACGCCCAGCGACCAGCTCGGCCCGAGCTCCTCCTCCAGCGTCGTGCCGGTGTAGCGCAGCCAGCCGGCGTTCACGAACGTGACGAGGCCGCGCTCGTCGGTCGTCCAGATCATCACGGGCGCCGTGTCGGCGAGGTCGCGGAAGCTTGCCTCCGACTCTCGGAGCGCGTCCTCCATCAGCCGCCGGTCGTGGATGTCGGTGGCGGTGCCGACGTACCCGACGAACTCTCCCGCGTAGTAGCGCGGCAGTCCCTCCGCCAGCACCCAGCGCTCGCTGCCGTCGCGTCGCACCAGGCGGTACTCGGTCCTGAACTCCTCGCGCTTGGCGAGCGCCTTTCGCCACCGGGTGAGCACCTCGTGGAGGTCGTCGGGGTGGGCGCCCACCGCCCAGGTGGCGCCCAGCTCCTCCTGGAGCGTCCGGCCGGTGAACCGCAGCCAGCCCTTGTTGAGGTACGTCACGCTGCCCTCGGAGTCGGTCATCCACATGAGCGCCGGGGTGGTGTCGGCGAGCTCCCGGAAGCGCGCCTCGCTGTCGCGGACGAGCTCGTCGGTGCGCTCCCTCTCCGCGGCCGCGCCGACGACGTTGGCGATCGCCTGGAGGAAGAGGGCGTCGTCGGGGCTGAACTTGTGCGCCCTGCGGCTGCTGGCGCCCAGCACGCCGAAGCGGCGCCCGGGAGTGCCGATCGGAGCCGCCATCGCGCTGACGATCTGGAGATCGCGCTGCAGCGGCGACGGGCCGAAGCGGGTCTCGCCGGCGAAGTCGTCGATCACGAGCGGGCCGTCCGACTCGAGCGCGTAGCCCGGGAGCTCGTCCGGCCGGAGGGGCAGGACGCCGCCGGTCACGCCGTCGGGAAGCCCGTGACCGGCGCGGATCAGGAGGCCGCCGCGGTCGCTGGTCAGCTCGAGCACCGAGGCGTATTCGGTGCCGAGCTCGCCGGCGACGCATGCCACCGCCTCGTCGATCAGCTCGTCGAGCGGCAACCCGGCCAGCGCGCGCTGGCCGAGGTCGGCCACGGCGGCCTGTTGACGCGCCCGGGTGGCGACCTCGTCCCGGTAGCGGTGGGCCCGGCGCCACTGCATGTCGCCCGTACCCCTAACCCGTCTCCGCGAGCGGGTCCCCCTGCAGGCGGGACTTGAGCCGCAGCACGGCCTTCGTGTGCAGCTGCGAGACGCGCGACTCCGTGACCCCGAGCACCTCTCCGATCTCCCGCAGGGTGAGGTTCTCGTAGTAGTAGAGGGCGACGACGAGCTTCTCCCGCTCCGGCAGCCGGGCGATGGCGTCGGCCAGGCGGTCCTTCATCTCGGTGGTGTCCATCTCCAGCGCCGGGTCGACCGCCGCCGGATCCTGGATCGTGTCGAGCAGGGAGACCTGGTCGCCCGAGGAGTCGGACACCGTCCAGAGCTCGTCGAGGGCGACCACCGACGAGTTGGAGATCCGCACGAGCGACTCCTGGAACTCGTCCACCGTGACCTCGAGCCCCGCGGCCATCTCCTGGTCGGTCGGGGCGCGGTGGAGCTGGTGCTCCAGCTTGGCGTTCATCCGCTCGATCTGCGCGCGCCTTCGTGCGGACCGAGCGCGGCACCCAGTCGAGCGAGCGCAGCTCGTCGATGATCGAGCCCTTGATGCGGGTGATCGCGAAGGTCTCGAACTTGATCTCGCGCTCGGGCTCGAAGCGCTCGATCGCGGAGATCAGGCCGAGCAGCCCGTATGAGATGAGGTCGGCCTCCTCCACGTGGGAGGGAAGCCCGCTGGACATCCGGCCCGGCGACGTACTTGACGAGCGGGGCGTACGCCAGGACCAACCGCTCGCGCGCCTTCTCGTCACGGTCGTCCTTGTAGCGCCGCCAGAGGTCCTTTAGCTCAATGGCCTTTAGGTTCGTCTCCACAGGGGGCTCTCAGTCACGCCCGCGGGTGAGCACGGGCGTACGCCATCTTGAGGCGGCCCGACTCTACCCGAGTGTAGGTCTGCGTCGTGCTGATCGAGGCGTGCCCGAGGAGCTCCTGGATCGAGCGCAGGTCGGCGCCTCCTTCCAGCAGATGCGTGGCGAACGAGTGGCGCAGCGTGTGGGGTGAGATGCCCGCGCGGCGGGCCTGGAGCTTGAGCCGGCGCCGCACGTCCGAGGTCGAGAGGCGGCGGCCGCTCTTCGACAGGAACAGCGCGCCGCTCTCCCCCGCGTCCAGCGCAGGGCGCCCGCGGCGTGAGGTATCGGTCGAGCGCGCGCCAGGCGTGCTCGCCGGCCGGGACGACCCTGGTGCGGCCTCCCTTCCCCTCCACCCGGACCTGCTCGGCGTCGGGGTCGGCGCTCGTGGTGTCCAGGTTCACGAGCTCCTCGGCGCGCAGCCCGGCCGCGTAGGCCAGCTCGAACATGGCGCGATCGCGAACGTCGAGCGGGGTCGAGCCGGGGATCGCCTCGAGCAGCTCCACCACCTCGGCCGGCTTGAGCACCTGGGGCAGGTAGGAGTCCTTCTTGGGGCTCGAGACGAGGTCAGCGGGGTTCGCGTCGATCTCGCGCCGCTCGAGCAGGTGGCGGTAGAAGGTGCGGATGGCGGCCAGCTTGCGCGCCACGGTGGACTTGGCGGCGCCGCGCTCGCCGAGCACGGCGGCGAAGCGGCGAAGGTCGCGGTGGGTGAGCTGCGTGGGCTCGAGCCCGCGGCCGGCGGCCCACTCGGCGAGCTGGGCGAGGTCGACGCCGTAGGCGCGCCGCGTCTTCTCCCCCATGCCGCGGGCGCGCTGCCAGTCGTCGAAGCCGGCCAGCACCGCCTGCCACTGCGATGCCACCCGGGGGCTCACGCCCCCGGCCCCCCGCTGACGTTCGGCCGGTCTAGCCTGCTTCGGATGGGAGTCTTCTTCGTCAACACTGAGGACGGGCGGGTGGCCACGCGGACTCAGCTCGCCGAGGCGGGGCTGGTGGGCGAGGACGACCGGCCGCCGCGGCCCTGGCACCAGATCCAGGGCCCGAGCGACGCCTCGACCATGTGGTACGCGGTCCTGCGCAAGCGGGAGCGGGGCGTCTTCATCGGCACGCTCTGCATTCGACACACCGGCCGCCAGACCCTTTTGGAGGAGCGGGGCTGGGAAGAGGTCCCCGTCGCGCGATAGGGCCCTGAGATCGCATCCGGGCTCACGCCCCGGGCCCCGCTGATGTCTGGCCGGCAAACTACGGGCAGCCGTACCCCCGGAGTCGGGCTGGCCCCATTTTGCGCGCGCGTGCGCGATGGCAATCTGCCGCCCATGTCTCGCATCACGACCTCGCAAGGCCTCCACGTTTGCCCGAACTGCTCCTCCCGTTTCGTCCAGCCGGTCGAGTGGGAGCCCGTCGGCGACGAGGCCTGGTCGGTGCTGCTGCGCTGCCCCGAGTGCGAGGTGTACCAGGCGGGCGTGTTCGGCCAGCCCGAGCTCGACGCGTACGACGTGGAGCTCGACCGCGGAGAGGCGCTCCTCCGGGTGGCGTACCTGCAGCTGTCGACGGAGAACATGGCGGCCGAGATCGACACGTTCACGCAGGCGCTTGGTGCCGGCGCGCTCCTGCCCGAGGACTTCTAGAACTTCCTGACGAGCTCGCGCCGTCAGGCGATATAGATCGGGGCCCCCACCGGGACCTTGTCGTAGAGCTCGATCACTTCCGGGATCGACATCCGGATGCAGCCGTGCGAGGCCGCCGTGCCGAGCGACGAGGTGACGTCGGTGCCGTGGATGCCGGCCCCGTCGAAGATCCCGAGCCAGCGCGCCTTCAGCGGGTTCTCCGGCACGCCGCCGGGCACCACGGTGCCGGCCAGGGAGCCGGCCCAGTCGCTGTCGGGGACGCTCCAGGCCGGGTCCACGGCCTTGTTCTGGATGTGGTACAGGCCGGCGGGGGTGTCGAACCCGAGGGCGCCCACGGCCACGGTGTAGGAGCGGCTGAGCTGGAGCCCCTCGTAGAGGTGCAGCTGGAAGGCGTTGCGGTCGGCGACGAGCACGACCGGGTACTTCTCCTCCAGCTCGCGCGGTCGTGACCTTCGGCTGGATCCGCTTGGCGGGGATCCTCATGCGGCGCTCGGCGCCCGGCACGGCCAGCGCCTGGCCGATCTGCCGCTCGAGCCGCGCCGCCCTGACCTTCAGGCCGCGCTTCGACTCGACCCGCTCCAGTGACGGGAACTCCACCTCGGCGTCCTTGGCGCGGCGGTTCATCTGCTTCTCGACGCGCGCCACGAGGCGGGCCACGGCCTCCTCGTCGTAGCTGACCCGCGCGGGCACCCGCACGTTCTCCTCGCCGCCGCCCAGGTCGCGGGTGACGCGGGTGAAGATGTTGCCTTCGCGGCTCTGCTCGAGCGCGTCGTCGACCATGCCGGCCACGTCGGCCTGCACGCCTGCGTCCTCGGCGGACATGTTGAAGCGCCGGCCGGCCCGCGCGACGGAGATCGGCTCGCCGAGCGGCTCGTCGAGGCTCCGGGCAACCGCCCGGCGGGCCTCGTCGGCCTTCATGCCGCCCACGTCGACGCCCGCGACGACGACGCCCTCGGCGATCACGTCCTCGCGGGACGAGTCGTAGGCATATGCCGCCACTGCGCCGCACGCCAAGGCGAGCAGCAGCACGGCCAGGAGGATGAGCCACGTTTTCCTCATGCTGCGAGGACTGAGTGTAGGGCGCGCTGCGGGCGGCGACTGCGGGTGGGACGGGATTTGCGGCGGTTTTGCGCCTAAACCGGCGTTTCGCCGTGGGAAATTCGTGCGTCGATGGCCGAGAGGACGCGGGCCCGGTTCGCGTTCCTGCGCTCGTATTCGCGGAGGGTGTCGAGGTCGGGGCGCTCGAGCGAGCCGAGCAGGCCGATGACCTCCTCGGCGCCGAGGTCGTCGTAGTGCTCGACCGGGGTCGGATTCGCGGGCCGCGCCGGCTCGCTTGGCGCGGCAGCGGGGCGCTCGCCCGGCGTGGCCGCGGGGCGCTCCGCTGCGGCCGCCGCCCCGTGCTCCGCCGCCTGAGCGGCCCTCTCAGCCAGCTCCAGCGCCCGCTTCGCCGCCTCCTCGGCCTCCGCGGCGCGCCGCTCGGCCGCCGCCACGCGGTCGGGCTCGCCGCCGTTCGCACCCGCTCCGCGCGGGACCTTGTCGCGGGCGTTCCTCACGTGCGGGCTCCAGCGCAGGAACTCCTCGACCTCGCGCTCGTAGCGGTACGGCTCGCGGGCGCCGCGCACCACCGGGTGCAGGCGCAGGTGCTCGCCGAGCTTCAGCACGGTCTCGCGCGTCGTGTGCTGGTAGCGGAAGCCGCCCGCCTTCAAGCGGCGGTTGTCCACGCCGCGCCCGAATCGCAGCTGGGCGAGCGCCTCGGGCGGGATCCTCACCCCCACCCTCCGGAGCGCCGCGGCGGCCAGGCCCGTCCCCCACGGCGGAAGGATGGGCGCGTAGGGCTTGCCGAGCAGGCTCGCCACCTCGGTCAGGGCCAGCACGCCGTCGCCCGCGACGTTGAACACGCCCGGCAGCCCGTGCCGGGCCGCGTGCTCGAGCGCGTGCACCACGTCGTCCTCGTGGACGAACTGGTAGCGCGGGTCGAAGCCCAGGATCATCGGGACGGCGGGCAGCGAGAACAGGTCGATGTGCGCGGTTCGCACGTCCGGCCCGAGGACGTTCGCGAAGCGCAGGATCGTGACGGCGCAGCCGGGGTTCTTCTCGGCGAACTCGTTCACCGACGCCTCCGCCTCGACGATGTCGCGCTCGATCGGCGTGCGCGGCGGGTGCGGGCGCACCATGGTCTCGTCGAAGAAGGACGGGTCGTCCTGCTCGCAGCCGTAGTAGTGGGTCGAGGACTTGAACACGAACTTCCGCACGGGCGAGTCCTTGCCCGAGCAGGCGGCCAGGATGTTCATCGTCCCGATCACGTTGTTCTCGTGCGCCTTGGAGGGGGTGGTGCGCGACGAGTCGGTCACGAGCCGGGTGTCCACCACCGTGTCGATCTCCGCCGCCTCCACCACGCGCCGCAGCAGGGCGTGCTGGGCGCCCACCTTCACGTACTCGGTGCGCTCGAGCTCGACCTGGGGCTCCTCGTTGTCGACGCCGATCACGGCCTCGACCTCCGGGAACGCCTCGAGCGCCTGCGCGAGGCGCCCGCCCCAGTAGGTCGACAGGCCGGTCACGAGGATGCGGCGCGAGTCCATGATCATCCGAACCACACCGACCTTCGGGCGGCCAGCATGTCCCAGAGGTTCTCCTGGATGCGGGCCCGGATCTCGTGGGCGACGGTCTGGACGAGCGCCTTGTCCTCGTGCAGGCCCTCCTCGTCGAAGTGGAGCGGCTCGAGGAAGCGGACCTTGAACTTGGCCGGGAGGTAGCCGAGCATCCCGAACAGGCCGAAGTGCGGGAAGGTCGGGGTGATCGGGAAGTACAGGAGCCCCGTGAGGCGCTTGAACAGCCCGAGCTGGGCGAACACCGGCGCGGCCTCCTCGGCGCCCACCACGCAGACCGGCACGATCGGCGCCCGCGCCCGCATGGCGGCCTCCACGAATCCGCCGCGTCCGAAGCGGCGCAGGCGGTAGCGGTCCTTGTAGAGCTTCTCGGTGCCCTTGCGCCCCTCGGGGAACACGAGCACGAGCTGCTCCTCGTCGTAGAGCAGCCGGTGCACGTTGGCCGGGTGGGCCGCCACGCAGCCGATCTTCGGGATCAGCATCGAGAAGCCCGGATAGCCCTTGAAGAAGTGCTCGACAGTGATGTTCAGGGGCCGCGGGTGGGCGTGCTCCTCGCGGATGCCCTTGGCGATCATCGCGGCGTCCGGCGGCAGCGCCCCGGAGTGGTTCGACACGAGCATCGCCCCGCCCGTGCCGGGCAGGTTCTCGATGCCCTCGACCTCCACGCGGAACCAGTAGCGGTAGAAGAACTCGACCACGGTGGCGTCGAAGACGCCCTCGACGCGTTCGCTGCGGCCCCAGTCGTTCAGGCGGCGCTCGGGCTCGACGCCGGGGAGATGCCGGCGCAGGTCCTCGGCAGGCACCAGCGGAGCCGAGACGGGCTCGCTTTCGCGCGGCGAGAGGGGTGTTCGGGTGGGCTCGGCCATCGGGTTTCGAGTGTGTCAGAGACGCTCGAGCACAGGAGCCAGCCGCTCCCGCAGCCCGTCCCAGTCGCGCGCGCCGATCACGCCGTCCCGCTCCACCACCTCCTCGTTCCAGGGGTGGATGATCGTGGCGGCCACGATCCCGGCCTCTTGCGCCCTCGCGATGTTGATCGGGCTGTCGTCCACAAGCACGTCGATACCCAGGTCGACGCAGCGGCTTACCTTGTCGAACGAGCAGTGGAGGTCGTCGACCGGCAGGCCGATCTGCTCGAGCCAGCGCGCAGTGGCCGTGGCGGTCTGGGGGCGGCGGTGGCTCGTCACGTGGATCCAGTGCCCCTGGGCGTGCCACTCCTGGACTGTCTCCACGGCGCCCTCGTACGGCACGCCGGCGAGGATGTTCTCGTCAGTGTGGGTCTCCTCGACGCAGTGGATGACGGCGTCGCGCTCGAGCGCGGCGATGCCCCAGTCGCGCTGCTCCTCGTAGGGCAGCTCGACGCCGTAGCGCTCGCGAACGACCCGCTGGAGGAGGTCCCAGTACGGGTGGAGCGTCGAGTCGATGTCCAGAGCGATCTTGGCCACGGCCCCTTACCCTAAGGGCCATGCCGAGGCTCTTCGTCCCCACCGCAGCGCCCACCACGCCGGGCCGCGCCCGGGAGGCCGGCGACGACTACGGGGAGACCGCGTCGCCCGACTGGCGCTCGATCGACTGGCAGGCCCATCTGAACCAGGTCGAGATCGACGGCACCCCGGTGAACTACGTGGACATCGGAGAGGGCGAGCTCGAGCCGATCGTCTTCGTGCACGGACTCGGCGGCCAGTGGCAGAACTTCCTCGAGAACATCCCCCGCGCCGCGCAGGAGCGGCGCGTGATCGCCCTCGACCTGCCCGGCTTCGGCGGCACGCCCGAGCCGGCGGACAGGATCACGATCTCGGGCTACGGCCGCTGCGTGGACGCGCTGTGCGAGAAGCTGTCGCTCGGCCGGGTCGACATCGTCGGGAACTCCATGGGCGGGTTCGTCGCGGCCGAGGTGGCGATCCAGTTCCACGAGCGGATCGACCAGCTGATCTTGATTTCCGCCGCGGGGATCACGAGCGCGGACATCGCGCGGCGGCCGATCCTGACGGTGGGACGGATCGCGACCGCGATGGTGTCCTACGGCGCCGCCGGGCACCGGCACATCGCCGCGCGGCCGAAGTCGCGGCACATGGCGCTGGCGCTGGTGGCGCGCTATCCGTCGCTACTGCGGGCGGACCTCGCCTACGAGGGCTTCTTCAAGGGCGCCGGCAAGCCCGGGTTCGACGACGCGCTGCGCGCCTGCCTCGAGTACGACTTCCGCGACCGGCTGCCCGAGATCCGGCAGCCGACGCTGATCGTGTGGGGCGAGAAGGACTCGATCATCCCGGTGAAGGACGCGGGCGAGTTCGAGCGCCTCATCCCTGACAGCCGCAAGGTCGTGATGAGGGACACCGGCCACATCCCGATGGCCGAGCGCCCGTCGACGTTCAACGACCTGATGATGGACTTCCTCGTCGAGACCGGTCCTGCGTCGGCGAAGGCAGCCGTAGACGGCGAGTCTCAGGCGGCCTGAGGCGGCCTGATCGAAGCCGCGACGCCGGAGCCCACGCAGCGCCTGCCGTCCGAGGCGCGCGGGCTGTTCGTGCTGGGCGCGCTCGTGTGGGCGGTGCCGGTGGGGATCGGGTGCGTGGTGGGCGGCGGCGCGCTCGCGGGGAGCGACGCGCCCGGTGTGCTGGCGTGGCTGGCGTGGGCGCTGGCTGTCGGGGTGGTGGCGGTGGGCGGCGTGGCGGCGCCGCTGCTGCGGTGGCGCACGTGGCGCTACGAGGTCCGGGACGAGGAGATCGACCTGCTGCGCGGCGCCGTGGTGGTGCGGCGTACGCTGATCCCGATGACCCGGGTGCAGCACGTGGACACCCAGCGAACGCCGCTGTCGGACCTGTTCGAGCTGCGGTCGGTGACGGTGCACACGGCGGCGGGCTCGCACTCGATACCGGCGCTACGGCCCGGCGACGCCGCGGCGATAAGGGATCGGATCGCGGTGCTGGCGAGGCAGCCGGATGAGCTCTGAGGAGCAGGCGCGGCCGGAGGCGGCGGCGCCGCGCCGGAGCCGGAGCGGCCGGAGGCGCCGCGGCCGGAACCGGAGCGGCCCGCGGCGGCGCGACCTCCGGAGGCATCGCCGCCGGAGGCGCTCTCGCCCGCCGGGCCGCCTGCCGCGCCGCTCTCCCACCCGCAGCACCTGCACCCCGCGGAGATCGTCCTCGCGGCGCTCGAGAACCTCCGCGAGATCCTCATCGCGGCCGTGCTCGGCCTGCTGGTCGGGGGCGGGGCCGGGGGCATGCCGCCGCTCGCGGGCGCGATGCTCGCGCTGGGTGGCGTCGTGGTCGCGGCCGTGATCGGCTACGTGCGCTGGCGGCACACGACGTACACGGTCGCGGGCGAGGCGCTCCACTTCAGGAGCGGGGTGATCTCGCCGGACGAGACGTCGGTCCCGCTCGGGCGGATCCAGGCCGTCGACGCCACGCAGGGCCCGGTTCAGCGGCTGTTCGGGGTGCAGGAGCTGCACGTGCAGACCGCCGGCGGCGGCTCCGAGGGCGAGATCGTGCTGCGGGCCGTATCGGAGGCGGCTGCCGCGGAGCTGCGTGCGATCGCGGGGCTCCCCGACCCGGTCGCCCGGGACCTGCCGGAGTGGCGGCTCGGCCCGGGCGCCCTGCTCGTGACCGCCGTCACCGCGCCGCAGCTCGGCGTGATCCTGCCGCTGGTGGGCGTCTTCGCGGCCGCCGGCGACGACGTGCTCTTCGGCGGCGGTGAGGGCGAGCAGCTGATCGACAAGCTCATCGACGACACGGGCCTGCTCGTCCTCGTCGTGATCGCCGTGGCCGGGGCGGCGCTGCTGCTGTCGTTCGCGGGCGCGATAGTCGCGTTCGCGGGGTTCAGCCTCGTGCGCGACGGGGAGCGGCTGCGAATCCGCCGCGGCCTGCTCGCGAGGCGGGCGGCGAGCGTGCCGCTGTCCCGGGTGCACGCCGTGGACGTGGTGGAAGGCGTGCTGCGACGCCCCTTCGGACTGGCGAGCGTGCGGATGGAGACGGCCGGCTACCGGTCGGAGGCGGCGGCGGCGCAGACGCTGCTGCCGCTGGTGCGAGTGCGGGACGTGCCGCGGCTGCTGGCGGAGTTCGTGCCGGCGCTGGCGGAGGCCGCGCCGCAGGCGAGCGCGGCCGAAGGGCCCGCTCTCGAACGCCCGCCGGCGCGTGCTCGGCGCCGCTATGCGCTTCCCCCGGCCCTCGCGGGCGCCGCGCTCGGCGCGGTCCTCACCGCCTTCGTCCCGGCGGCCTGGCCCTCGGTGCCGCTGCTGGCCCTGCTCGGCGCGGCCGAGGGCCTTCTTCGATACCGCTCGGCCGGCTGGCGCGACGACGGCCGACGCCTCGTGGTGCGCGGCCGGGTGCTCGCGCGGCGCACGCTCCTCGCGCGGGTCGACCGCCTCCAGGAGCACGGCCTGCGCGCGTCGCCCGTGCAGCGCCGTGCATCCCTCGCCGACTTCGAGGCCGCCGTCGGCTCGGGCCGCACAGGGGCGGGTGAGGCACCTGGAGGCCGGCGTGGCCGGCGCTCTCTTCGAGCGACTCCGCCCGCGCACCGGCTAGCCCGGGCCGCGGCGCCCACGCGAGTGTGGGCCCTCTCGGTCACGCATAGGGCGCCTTTGGGGGCCCACACTCCCCCGGCAGCGCCTCGACCGCCTCCCTCCCTAGCCCGTCACTGCCCCTTCGGACGCCGAGCCGCACCAGGCGTGCGTACTTCCCCAGCACGCCGTTCGAGTACTTCGCGGGCGGCGGCGTGTAGTCGCGCAGGCGGGCCTCGATCTCCTCCGCGGTCAGCTCCACGTTGAGCTCGCGGCGCGGGACGTCGAACACCACCGTGTCGCCATCCCGGACCACCGCGATCGGCCCCCCGTGCGGCGCCTCGGGGGCCACGTGGCCGGCCATGAAGCCGTGGGTGGCGCCGGAGAAGCGGCCGTCGGTCAGGAGGGCGACCGAGTCGCCCAGCCCCTCCCCCACGAGCGCGGCCGTCACGTGCAGCATCTCGCGCATTCCCGGCCCGCCGGTGGGACCCTCGTTGCGGATCACGACCACCTCGCCCGGCTGGATCGACTTCGCCATCACCGCGGCGAACGCCTCCTCCTCCGACTCGAACACCCGGGCCGGGCCACGGTGCTCCATCCGGCCGTGACCGGACAGCTTCACCACCGACCCCTCGGGCGCCAGGTTGCCGCGCAGGATCGCGAAGCCGCCGTTCGGCTTGATCGGATCCTCGACCGGGCGGACCACGTCCTGCCCCTCGGCCTCCTCCGCCAGCGCGGCGACCTCCCCGATCGTCTGCCCGGTGACGGTCGCGGCGTCCTCGTGCAGCAGGCCGGCCTCCTGGAGGCGCCGGATCACGAGCGGGACGCCGCCGGCGCGGTAGAGGTCGGTCGCGACGTAGCGGCCGCCCGGCTTCAGGTCGCAGAGCAGCGGGGTGCCCCAGGCGATGCGGTCGAAGTCCTCCAGCTCGAGCGGCACCCCCGCCTCGTGCGCCACCGCCAGCAGGTGCAGCACCAGGTTGGTCGAGCCGCCCGACATCGCCCCGGCCGCGATCGCGTTCTCGAGCGACTGGCGCGTCACGATCCGGCTCGGCCGCAGATCCTTTTCGAGGACCTCCAGCACCAGCCGGCCGCAGTCCTCGGCCACCTGACCCTTCTTGCCGTCCTCCGCCGGGACCATCGAGCTGCCCATCGGCGAGATCCCCAGCACCTCGAACGCCATCGCCATCGTGTTCGCCGTGAACTGCCCGCCGCAGGCCCCTGCACCCGGGCTGGCGTGATTCTCGAGGTCGGTCAGCTCGTCGTCGGTGAGGTCGCCCGCGGCATGGGCGCCGATCCCCTCGAACACGTCCTGGATCGTCACGTCGCGACCCCGCCACCTGCCCGGCGCGATCGACCCGCCGTAGAGCATCAGACCCGGCACGTCGAGCCGCGCGAGCGCCATCACGCACCCGGGGATCGTCTTGTCGCAACCCGACAGCGCCACCACCGCGTCGAACATGTGGCCGCGCACCACCAGCTCGATCGAATCGGCGATCACCTCGCGGCTCACCAGCGAGGTCTTCATCCCCTCGGTGCCCATCGTGATCCCGTCCGAGATCGCGACCGTGTTGAACTCCATCGGCGTGCCGCCCGCCGCCCGCACGCCGTCCTTCACCCGCTCCGCCAGGCGACGCAGGTGGAAGTTGCACGGCATCGTCTCCGTCCACGTGTTCGCGATGCCGACGATCGGGCGCTGCAGCGCCTCGTCGTCGAACCCCACACCCTTCAGATAGGCGCGCGCCTGCGCCCGATCCGGGCCATCGAGAATGACCCGGCTACGGCTGCGCGGGTCGCTCACGTGCTTCGGTGAATGTCAGACCCGTGCGTGCCCGGCCGAGCGGACTGCTCGCCGTCGCTGCGGCGCCGGCGCCGCTCCCACTCGGCGAGCCGCCAGAGGTCGCGCCGGACCCGGGCGGGGTCGAGCTGGCGGCCGACCAGGTGCATGTTGGCGCGGCGGATCACGCGGTCCTCGTCGGAGGTGAGAGCCATCCACTTGGCGAGGACGTCGTCTGAGGCCGGCAGGCGGTGACGGCCGCCGCTGCCGGTGAGGTCAGGGAACTCGACGCAGTACTCGCTCAGCAGCTGCCCGCTGCCCGGCACGTACGCCACGATCGGCTTGTGCGGGTAGACGAGGTAGGCGTAGGGGGAGCCGCCGGGGGCGGTGCGGTCGGCCTCGCGGCGGGCGTGGCGGCCGCCGACCCGGATGAAGCCGAGGTCGCGGTACATCGCCCACTCCTCGTCGTTGACGCAGGAGCGCAAGAGCTCGCGGGCGCGCTGCTCGGCGCGGCGCTCGCGGCCGGGGTCGTAGAGCGGTATCTCGAGCGGATCGGTGGGCGGCTTGCGCGCGGCGCGGCGCTCGCGCCAGCGGCTCGCCTCGCGAACGATGATCGGCGTGGCGAGCACGAGCCCGATCAGCGCGAGGACGAGCAGCGCAAGCAGCATCCGCGGCGCTCCTCAGCCGCCCGAGGCGCGCGGGAAGAAGATGACCCGGTCGGCCCCGGTGGGGATGTCGCCGTAGGTCTTCACCAGCTGAGCCTCGCGCCGGCCGCTCCCGCTGTTCGTGGTGGGTACCGCGGCCCACATGCCCTCGTCGAGCTGGCGGCGGAACTCCTCGATGAGCAGCTCCTCCTCCTCGCGGACCTTCGGGTCCCCCTCGGCGAGGAGGATCTCCCCGTGACCTGGCTTCATGCGCAGGAACTTGATGATCTCTCCCGGAACGTCTGGATGTGGCTTGCGCCCGTGGGACGCCCGCCGCGCGGCGCGGCGGCGGGGCGAATTATGACACCGGCGGGGCCGTGTCCGGGGATTGGCGAGCGTTTCGGCGCATGACCTCCGGGTAGCGCCGAATCATGCGCAAGGCCGAAGTCCACGAAACCCCCACCCTGTTCGCATTGGTGCACCGCGCGGCCGAGGTCTCCGACCCGTCCGCGACCGAGGAGGGCGCAGCCGAGCTGCTCCGCCGGTTCGAGGATCGCGACGAGCCCGTGGGCGATCCCGCCGAGGCCGAGCAGCAGATCGCCGAGGCGAAGGGAGCGATCGACCCGCAGGACGAGGACCCGGTGGCGATGATGACGGCAGCCGTCGCGACCTACCTGGCCTACCGGCGCGACGAGGTGGACGACGAACGAGCGGACCTGCTCGTCCTGGCCGCCCGCGCCGAGTTCGCCGGGAAGCCGCCCGAGCCGGTGGCGAGCTGGCTGGCCGAGCAGGGGTTGCGGGTCTAGGCGCCGCTGCGAAGGACGTCGACCGGACCGGCGCCCTTTCCAAGCCCTCGCAGGCCATGGCGCACCGCGTCGGCGGCGATCAGCTTCGCCTCCCTGGCCGCCTCGAGCGGCTCGCGGCCGAGCGCAAGGTTGGCCGCGAGGGCCGAGGAGTGAGTGCAGCCGGAGCCGTGTGAGGCGCCGTCCGGGTAACGCTCCCCGGGCAGCTCGGCGAACCGCTCGCCGTCGAAGAAGAGGTCCGTCGCCTCCTCGCGGTGCCCGCCGGTGACCACGACGACGTCCGGGCCAAGCGCGTGGATCGCGCGCGCAAGCTCCTCTGCCTGCGGGCCGCTGGCGCGCCCGGCGGCCTCCCTGCGGCCGCCCGCGCCGCCCTCGACACGCGCTCCCGCGAGCACCTGCGCCTCGGGAACGTTCGGGGTCACGACCGTGACCCGCGGCAGCAGGCGCGTACGGAGCTCCTCCTCGGCGTCCTCGTCCAGCAGGCGCGCGCCGCTCTCGGAAACCATCACGGGGTCCAGGACCACGGGGGCGTCCCCGACCAGGTCGAGCGCGCGGTCGACGGCGGCGATCGTCTCGGCCGTGCCGAGCATCCCGATCTTGACGGCGTCCACGCCGATGTCCTCGGCCACCGCCCGCACCTGCTCGACGATTGCGTCGGGCGGGAGCGGATAGACGGCGGTGACCGCGACGGTGTTCTGGGCGGTGATCGCCGTGATGGCGGTCATGCCGTGGACGCCGCAGCGGGCGAATGCCTTGAGATCGGCCTGGATGCCCGCGCCTCCGCCGGAATCGGACCCGGCGATGGAGAGGACCTTGGGGGGAAGCGGGCGGCTCACAGCCCCGGGCAGGATAGGTGGCTCAGTCGTCGGGCATCGGATCCTCCGGGTCGAGGAGGGCGCCGCCGCCGGAGGCAGGGTCGTCGTCGCGGGAGCCGGACGCAGTGTCGTCGTCGCGCCCGGACGCAGGGTCGTCGCCTCCGCCGGGCGCGGGCGCCGGTCTGCCCAGCGTTCGCTCCCAGCCGCCCAGGTCGCGGCGCACCAGCCAGCCCTCTGCCTCCAGCCTCCCCAGGGCGGCTCGCGTCTCGCCGCTGTCCAGGTTCGTCGCCGCGGCGATCGCTCCGACGGAGCCCATCCGCTCCGCGGCCTCGAGGACCCGGGCGAGGCGGGGGTCGTCCGGGTCGCGGCGGGCCGCCTCCTGTGGCGGCAGCGGGCGCATCCCTGCTCCGAAGAGCTCGTCGAGCACGTCCTCCGCGCCCGTGATCGGCACGGCTCCGTCCCGCAGCAGCCCGTTCGTGCCCCGGGACACGCTGGACGTGACCCGGCCGGGCACCGCGGCGACCGAGCGACCGAGGTCGCGCGCGAAGTCGGTGGTGATCAGGCTGCCGCTCGGGTCGGCCGCCTCCACCACCACGGTCATCCGCGCCAGCCCGGCCATGATCCGGTTGCGAGCCGGGAAGCTCCAGCGGAACGGCTGCGTCCCCGGCGGGAGCTCGGAGAGCACCACCCCGCTCTCCTGGACGCGCTCGTGCAGCCGGCGGTGGCGACGCGGGTAGACCACGTCCGGTCCGCAGGCCAGCACGGCCACCGGCACTCCCCCTCCGGTGAGGCAGCCGCGGTGCGCGGTGGCGTCGATGCCGAGCGCGAGCCCGCTCACCACCGGCACGCCGGCGGCGCCGAGGCCGCGGCCGAGCGAATACGCCACCTCGCGCCCGTAGGGGCTCGGGTTGCGCGTGCCCACGATCGCCACCTCCGGCTCGTGGCGGAGCGCCTCGAGCGTCTCGAGGCGGCCGAGCGCGAAGAGGACCGCCGGCGGGTCGCCCAGCTCGAGCAGGAGTGGCGGGTACGCCTGCGAGTGGCAGCAGAGCGCAAAGACTCCACGGTCCACGAGTCGCTCGCGCTCGTCGCCGAGGTCGAGGCCGTCGAGCTCCTCGAGGAGCCGGCTCCGAGTGGGGCCCTGCGACCGCCTCGAGAAGATCGGCCTCCGACAGGGCCAGCAAGCCGGCCACGCGGGCCCGCGGGCGGTCGAGCAGACCGGCGATGCGCGGGGCGAGCCGCGCGATCAGGAAGGCGCGGCGCAGGCAGGAGTCGCAGCTGTCGGGGGCAACGGCGGTCATGCGTCCGGAAGCGCGCCGTAGGCGCCGGGAGCACGGGGAGCGATCGCCGTCATGCCGCCAGCGCCTCCCCATCCTCGAGCCGGTACGAGAGCGCCTCGTCGAGGTCCGTGTCCCGGAGGTGCTCGCGGCCGTCCAGGTCGGCGATCGTCCTGGCCACTCGCAGCACGCGGTCATGTCCCCGGCCGCTCAGGTTCAGCCTGTCCCTGGCTGCCAGCACGCCGGCGGTGAGGGCGGCGTCCAGCTGCACCTTGCGCCGGGTCAGCCGGCCGTCCATGTCGCCGTTGCACAGCGCCCCGGTGCCGGACAGGCGCGCCTGCTGGCGCTCGCGGGCGCGCATCACCCGGTCGCGGATCTCGGCCGACGGCGGCTGCGCCTGCCGCTCCGACCCCACCAGCTGGAGCGCCGGCACCTGGTCCACCTGGCACACCAGGTCGATCCGGTCCAGCAGCGGCCCGCTCAGACGCCGCCTGTAGCGCGCCAGCTCCACCGACGTGCAGCTGCAGGCATCCGTCCCCCGCGCGCACGGGCAGCGGTTGCACGCCGCCACCACCATCGCGTTCGCCGGGAACTCGAGCGCGCGCTGTCCGCGCGTGATCTCGACGTAGCCCTCCTCGAGCGGCTGGCGCAGCGCGTCGACCGCCGCCCGGCCGAACTCGGGCAGCTCGTCGAGGAACAGCACGCCGCGGTGGGCCAGGGTGATCTCGCCGGGCATCGGCCGGTTGCCGCCGCCGACCAATCCCTGCGCGGAGATCGTGTGGTGCGGCGCGCGGAAGGGCCGCTCGGTGGCGAGCTTCCCGCTCCCGATCCCGGCGGCGCTGTGCATCTGCGTGACCTCCAGCGCCTCCTCGAACGTCGGCGGCGGGAGGATGCCGGGCAGCCGCCGGGCGAGCATCGTCTTGCCGGCCCCCGGCGGGCCGATCATCAGCAGGTTGTGGCCCCCCGCCGCGGCGATCTCGAGCGCCCGCTTGGCGTCCTCCTGGCCGCGCACGTCGGCGAGGTCGAGCTCGCTCTCCGACGCGCGTTCGGGCGGCGCGCTCGGCAGCGCCGGGTCCGCGCTCCACCTGCCGTGGAGGAGATCGGCGAGCCGCCTCAGGGAGGGAATCCCGCGCACCTCGATCCCCTGCACCAGCGCCGCCTCGGGCGCGTTCGCCTGCGGCACCAGCACGCTGCGGTAGCCGGCCCGCCGCGCGCCCAGCGCCGCCGCGAGGGCGCCGCGGACGGGGCGGATCTCGCCGGTGAGCGAGAGCTCTCCGCACAGCGCGTGCCCGCCGAGGGCCTCCTCCGGCACCTGCCCGCTGGCGGCGAGCAGGCCGACCGCGATCGCGAGGTCGAAGCTCGGTCCCGCCTTCCGCACGTGCGCGGGCGCGAGGTTGACCGTGAGGCGCTTCTGCGGGAACTCGAGCTCCGAGTTGAGGAGCGCCGCGCGCACGCGCTCGCGCGACTCCCGAACCGCGCGGTCGGGCAGGCCCACGAGCGTGAACGCGGCGAGCCCGCGCCTGACATCCACCTCCACGGTGACCTCGTGGCTGGAGATGCCGTCGAGGGCGAATGTGGGGACGCAGGCGAGCATGGGCGGCCACGCTAGATCGGTGCGGGTGAAGCGTGGGACGCGCGAAGTGACAACTTCGTCACAGCAGTCGCACACGTGTGCGCCGGCCCGGCGTACGGTCGCCGGCGATGACCGGAGGCGACCCTCGGAGACGGCTGGGAGCGCGGGGTGAGGAGCTTGCGCGGCGCCATCTGGAGGCGCGTGGCTTCACGCTGCTCGACGCGAACTTCCGCACCCGCCACGGCGAGCTCGACCTCGTGGCGGCCGACCGCCGTCACCTGGTCTTCTGCGAGGTGAAGACGCGGATCCTGAGCGGGCCGCCGGGCGAGCTCGGGCCGTTCGCGGCGATCGGGCCGCGCAAGCGGCGTCAGGTGCGGCTGATGGCGCGCGAGTGGCTGGCGCGGAGGGACTCGCAGGGTCCCTGGCCACCGGAGCTGCGATTCGACGCGATCGGGATCGCCTTCGACCGCCGTGGGCGGCTGCTCAGCCTGGAGCACCTCGAGGGGGCGTTCTGATCATGCGCGCGGAAGCGGCGGGCGATCCCGTCGGCGCGCTAGCCCTCGAGCGCCAGCTGGGTATACGCGATCGACTGGAACGACAGCCGGTGCAGTGGCGATACGCCGTGCTTCGCGATCGCCGCCCGGTGCTCTGGGGTCGAGTAGCCGACGTTGGTGTCGAAGTCCCACTCCGGGTGGCGGGCGGCGACCTTTCGCATGTAGCGGTCGCGGCTCACCTTGGCGAGGACCGACGCGGCGGCGATGGCCGCGCTTCGGCAGTCGCCGTCGATCACCGCCCGCTGCTCGAAGCCGAAGTCGGGCACGTTGAACCCGTCCACGAGGCAGACGGTGCCGTCCCGCGCCACGCCCAGCAGCGCCGACCGGAGCGCCTCCAGGTTCGTGTTGTGGAGCCCACGGCTGTCGATGCCCCCCACGCAGCGGGACACGATCACCGACCGCGCGGCCGCCCGCAGCACCAGCGGGTAGAGCTCCTCGCGGGCCTCGGCGGTGTGCTGCTTCGAGTCGTTCAGCCGGGTGAGCGCCCGGCGGTCGGACAGCGTCAGGCGATCGAGGTCGAACAGGACGGCCGCTGCCACGAGCGGCCCGGCCAGCGACCCGCGCCCCGCCTCGTCGGCACCGGCCACGTACCGGCAGCCGATCTCGCGGTCGAAGGCGAACAGCCGACGCCCGCTGCGCTGGCGCCGCCGCGCGCGAGCCTGGCGCCGAGCAGCGCTCGTGGCCTGGGCAGACACCCGCGGCGGGTTCGACGGCTCGCTATCGGCGGTCGGCGGAGTCCCCACAGCTGCGGCCGATCATAGGCGGCTGCTCGGCGGAAGGCGATGGACCGGTGGCGATCTCGGGCGGTGCCACGGGCAGGTGGCGAACCCGGAGGGGTGCGCTGCGGGGCGGAACGTCTACGACGAGCAATGAAGATCGACTGTCCTGCTTTGGTGTTCGTATGGAACACCTATCCGGGACAGTCGACGGCGGAGGGCGCCGGCGGCGCCCGGTTTCCTAGAGCGTTCCGATCTTCCCCGGGGGCCAGTACGTCGCGAACGCCTGGCCGATCACCCAGTCGTCCGGGACCGGGCCCCATTCGCGGCTGTCCGCGCTGGCGCCGCGGTTGTCGCCCATCATGAAGTACATCCCGTCGGGGATCGTGATCTCCTCCGGCAGGTTGCAGATCGGGCAGCCGTCGTCCAGCCGCGCATATGGCTCTTGCTGGGGCCGGCCGTTGATGTAGACGCGCCCGCCGCGCACCGACAGCCGGTCGCCGCCCACTCCCACGACCCGCTTGATGAAGTTCGTGTCCGAGCGGCCGTCGGTCGGGCGGGGGCAGGCCGAGCGCTCGGAGTGCTGGACGCCGCAGGAGTTGGAGTCGGCGCCGGACGGGGGCTTGAAGACGAGCACGTCGCCGCGCCCGTAGTCGCCGAAGTTCTTGGTGAGCCTGTCGACGAGCACCCGCTGCCCGATCTCGAGGGTCGGGACCATCGACTCGCTCGGGATGCGGAAGGGCTTGACGAGGAAGGCCTGGATGCCGAGGGCCAGGCCGAGCGCGACGGCCACGATCGTGACCAGCTCGATGAGCGAGCCGCGCGTGGTCTTCTGCTTCGTGCCGGCCACCCTGCGGGGAAGAAGTCGACGGGCCACCTACGCCGAGGACTGCTCGCCCGTTTCCTCGGCGGGCTCGTCCGAAGCGTCGGCGGAAGGCTCATCGGAAGCGGAGGCGGCTCGATCGGAGCTGGCCGAAGCGGGCTCGCTCCTGGCGGCCCTGCGGTGCGGCGGCGCCCTCGGCAGCGGCCGCCTCGGCCTCCGCCTCAGCCACAGCCGTCTCGTCAGCCAGCTCCTCCTCGCCCGGGCGGGCCGCGTCGTCGGGCGGCATCGCGCCCTCCACGAACGCCTGCTCCTGCGCGCCGCCGGTCCAGCGCCGCTCGCGCACGCGGGCGCCTCGGCCGACCCGCTCGCGCAGGTAGTAGAGCTTCGCCCGCCGCACGTCGCCGCGGCTGGCCACGTCGATCTTCTCGATCTTCGGCGAGTGCAGCGGGAACGTCCGCTCCACGCCCACGCCGAAGGACTGCTTGCGCACGGTGAACGTCTCGCGCACGCCGGTGCCCTGGCGCTTGATGACGACGCCCTCGAACACCTGCGTCCGCCGCCGCGTGCCCTCCACGACCTGGAAGTGCACGCGCACCCGATCGCCCGCCTGGAAGACGGGTACACGCCGCAGCTGCGCGCGCTCGATGCTTTCGATGACGCCGGACATAGAAGAGGCGCGACCTGCCGGGGGGGCTTGCCGCGCGTGGCCGGGAATGGTAGCGAAGGTCAGAGGGCGCGCTCGCGGCTGCGAGCGCGCCGCCACTCCCGGATGCGCGCGTGGTCGCCCGACAGCAGCACCTCCGGCACCGAATGGCCGCGCCACTCGAACGGCCGCGTGTAGTGCGGGTACTCCGGCGCCCCCTCGAGCGCCTCGCTGAACGACTCCTCCAGCGCGCTCTCCTCGTGCCCGAGCGCGCCCGGCAGCTTCCTGAGCACGGCGTCGCAGATCACCATCGCCGCCAGCTCGCCGCCGGAGAGCACGTAGGGGCCGATCGAGACCACATCGGTGGCGAGGTGCTCGTAGACGCGCTCGTCGAAGCCCTCGTAGCGGCCGCACAACACGGTCAGGCGCTCCTCCCCCGCCAGCGACGAGGCGAGCGCGTCGTCGAACTGGCGCCCGCCGGCAGACAGCGCGATCGTGCGGTGCCCCGGCGGCGCCGACCCGTGGCGCGCCTCGAGCGCCGCCTCCACCACGTCCACGCGCACCACCATCCCGGCCCCGCCGCCGTACGGCGTGTCGTCCACCTGCCCGGCCTTCAGGGGCGTCGTGGCGCGCAGGTCCACCGGTCTCGAGCGAGTGCCCCAGCGCCAGGGCGTTCCGGACGTGCCGCTGCTCGAGGAACCAGTCGAACCAGGACGGGAAGAGCGTGACCACGTCGATCCTCATCGCGGAAGCACCCGGGCCGTCATCCGAGGAAGTCCTCGTTCACGACGATCTCGCCCGGCCGAACGGAGCGGATCGCATCGGTGACGAAGGGGACGAGGACTCCGTCGGAGAGCTCGAGTACGGAGCACGAAGGACCGTCGATCACGCGGACGACGCGACCGTGCCCGGGCACGGAGCAATGAAGGAGATCCGACGCGAGCCACTCCTCGTCGCCCAGCTGTTCGTCGACCAGCAAGAGCTCGCCGCGAAGCGCTGAAGGGTCGTCGATGTTGGACACGCGAACGAGAGGACGCTCGTCCGTGCCCGCTCGCCGGATGACGGTGTGGGGCCGGTCGCCGATGAAGACGGTGGAGTCGACGGGCAACGCATGGACCGCCCGCTCCACATGGAAGCTCCCATCCAGGCCGTGCGGCTTCCCCACGCGGCCGGCGGTCACGAGCGTCAATCGACGACGTCGACCAGCACGCGGTTGCCGTCCCGCGCCGCCGCAGCCTTCATGACCACCCGGAGCGCGGCCACGGTGCGGCCGCCGCGGCCGATCACCTTGCCGGCCTCGTCGTCGGCCACGTGCAGCTCGAGGACGATCGTCCCGTCGTCCTCGTCGAACCCCTCGACGCTGACCTCGTCCGGCTTGTCGACGAGCGACCGGGCGAGGTATTCGAGCAGGTCCTCCACTATCCGGAGGGGGCGGCGCTCTTCGCGCGCGCCTTCATGAGCTGCTTCACGGTCCCGCTCGGCTCGGCGCCGCGGTCGAGCCAGTGCTGCAGGCGCTCCTCGTCGATCACGATCGTCGAGGGGTGCGTCTGCGGGTTGTACTGGCCGATCGTCTCGATGAAGCGGCCGTCGCGCGGCGAGCGCTGGTCGGCCACCACTACGCGCCAGATCGGGTTCTTCTTGCTGCCCACTCGCGTGAGCCGGACTCGTACGGACATGAGCCGGTGAGCTTAGCGACCGCCGGCGAACTGTTGCAGCGACGGCATCTTGCCGCTGGCCACCTGCTTCATCAGCTTCTTCATCTGGGAGAACTGCTTGACCAGCTGCGACACGGCCTGCACGTTCGTGCCCGACCCCCGCGCGATCCGGCGCCGGCGCGACCCGTCGATGATCTTCGGGTTGGCCCGCTCCTCGGGCGTCATCGACAGGATGATCGCCTCGAGCCGGTCGAGCTCCTTCTCGTCCACGTTGAGGTTGCCGAGCTGGTTTCCCACCCCCGGCATCATCTTCAGCAGGTTGCCGATCGGCCCCATGCGGCGCACCTGCTTCATCTGGTCGAGGAAGTCGTCGAGCGTGAACTGCTCCTTGCGGATCTTCCGCTCGAGGTCCTGGGCGGACCGCTCGTCCATCTGGCGCTCGGCCTTCTCGACGAGCGTCATCACGTCGCCCATCCCGAGGATGCGCTGGGCCATCCGGTCCGGGTGGAAGCGCTCGAAGTCGCCCAGCTTCTCGCCGGTCGACGCGTACAGCACCGGCTTCCCGGTGACCGCCTTGACCGACAGCGCCGCGCCGCCCCGGGCGTCGCCGTCGAGCTTCGAGAGGACGACCCCGTCGAAGTTCGCGGTCTCGGCGAACTGCTCCGCCACCGCCGTGGCGTCCTGGCCGGTCATGGCGTCCACGACCAGCAGCACGTTGTGCGGCTTCGTGCGCTTCTTGATCTCCGCGAGCTCCTTCATGAGCTCCTGGTCGACGTGCAGGCGGCCGCTCGTGTCGACGATCAGCGCGTCGCGCCGGTCGCGCTTCGCCTGGTCGAGCGCCCACTCGGCGATGTCGACCGGGTCGCGCCCCGTGCCCTGCTCGTACACGTGGGCGCCGGCCTGGCCTGCCACCTTGATCAGCTGCTCCACGGCCGCGGGGCGGTAGACGTCGCAGGCCGCCACGGCCACGTCCATCTTGTGCTCCTCGCGCAGGTGGCGGGCGAGCTTGCCGCAGGCGGTCGTCTTGCCGGAGCCCTGCAGGCCGGCCATCAGGATCACCGTCGGCCCGGGCTTGGCGAAGGCCAGCTCGCGCCCCGAGCCGCCCATCAGCTGGGTCAGCTCGTCGGACACGATCTTCACGACCTGCTGCCCCGGGTTGAGCGAGTCGAGCACGTCCTGGCCGAGCGCGCGCTCCTTCACCGCCGCGGTGAACTGCTTGACGACCTTGAAGTTCACGTCCGCCTCGAGCAGCGCGAGGCGCACCTGGCGCATGGCCTTGTTCACGTCCTCCTCGGTCAGCTTGCCGCGCGAGCGGACGTCGCCGAGGGCGGTCTGGAGGCGGTCGGAGAGGGCGTCGAACATGCCCTTGAGAGGCTAGCTTGTAGGGGTGGACAAACGCACGGTCTCAACCTTCCTCTCGGTCCGGCTGCTCAACCCCGTGGTCAGGGCAGCCTCACGCGCCGGGGTGCCGCTCCCCGGCCTCGTGATCCTCGAGACGACCGGCCGCCGCAGCGGCGAGCCGCGCCGGACGCCAGTGGGCAAGGCGCTCGTCGGCGACACCCTCTGGGTCATCGCCGAGCACGGGCGCAAGGCCGCCTACGTGCGCAACGTCGAGGCGGATCCGCGGGTGCGGGTGCGGGTCGGACGCGCCTGGCGCACCGGCACCGCGCAGGTCCTGCCCGAGGACGACTGGCGCGAGCGTCAGCGGCGCATCCCGAACCGCGTCAACTCGGCGGCCGTGCGGGCGTTGGGGAGCGAGCCGGTTACGGTCCGGGTCGATCTCGATCCGGCGGGAGCTCCCGCTCCGGCGACTCCGGCTTCGCCGTCGGGATGACCGCGCCGATGTTGGCGAGCGCCTGAGTGATCTCGCTCGGGATGATCCACACCTTGCTCGCCTCGCCGTCTGCGATCTGAGGCAGCACCTGGAGGTACTGGTAGGCGAGCAGCTTCGGGTCCGCGTCGCCGCGGTGGATGGCGGCAAAGACCGTCTCGATCGCCCTGGCCTCGCCCTCCGCCTCCAGGATCGCCGACTCGCGCTGGCCCTCGGCGCGCAGGATCGCGCTCTGCTTCTCGCCCTCGGCGGTGAGGATCTGCGACTGCTTCACGCCCTCCGCGGTGAGGATCGCCGCGCGGCGGTCGCGCTCGGCTCGCATCTGCTTCTCCATCGCCTCCTGGATCGAGGCGGGCGGGTCCACCGCCTTCAGCTCCACGCGGTTCACGCGGATGCCCCACTTGCCGGTCGCCTCGTCGAGCACGATGCGAAGCGCGGCGCTGACCTTGTCCCGCGAGGTGAGCGTGTCCTCCAGCGTCATGCCGCCGATCACGTTGCGCAGCGTGGTCACGGTGAGCTGCTCGATCGCCGCGATGTAGTCGGCGATCTCGTAGCTGGCGGCCTTGGGGTCGGTGACCTGGAAGTAGATGACGGTGTCGATCTGGATCACCAGGTTGTCCTCGGTGATCACGGGCTGCGGCGGGAACGAGACCACCTGCTCGCGCAGGTCGATCAGCGGCTTCACGCGGTCGACATACGGGACGACGAGCGCGAGCCCCGGGTCGAGTGTGCGCTGGTAGCGGCCGAGCCGCTCGACGACGCCGGCGCGGGCCTGCGGAATGATCCGGATCGCGCGCGACAGGGTGAACAGCACGACGACCGCGACGACTATGAGCACGATCAGGGCTTCCAACGAACGTCCTTCCTATTCGGCGACGAGCGCCGTGGCTCCGTCGATCTTGAGCACCTCGACCCGGGCGCCGGGCTCGAATGCCTGGTCCTCGTCGAACGAGCGGGCGCTCCAGATCTCGCCGCCGATCTTGACCTGGCCGCCGCAGACCGTCAACGCGCTCCAGCACGAGGGCCGGGCAACCGATCAGCGCCGCGGTGCCACTACGCAGCTGCATCGGCGTGCGGAGGTGACGGCGGGCGATCGGCCGCAGCACGAGCACCGAGGCGCCGGCGATCACCGTGAACACGATCCACTGGAGCGCCACCCCGCCGCCGGCCAGCGCCACGATCGCCGCGGTCACGGCCGCGATCGCGACCGGCCCGAGGAAGAACCCGAGCGTCAACATCTCCCCGACGGCGAGCACCCCCGCGGCGATCATCCACAAAACCCACTCGTCCATCCGACTGGATGCTAGGGACGCGGGCGGCGGGGTACCAGCACCTCGCGGGCTCCGCGCCGCCTGTCGAGGAGCGGACCGCTCACGAACGTCGAGCGCGCGCTCCACGTCCGCCACGAGATCAGCCGTCTCCTCGCATCCGGCGGACAGGCGGATGTAGCCCTCCGGCACGTCGTCGCCGCCCCAGCGCAGGCGGCGCTCCGCGGTCGTGTGCACGCTGCCGAAGCTGGTCGCCTCGGTGACGAGCTCGGCCGCGGCCAGGAAGCGCTCGGCGCGCTCGCGGCTCCCCAGGTCGAAGCCGATCACGCTCCCGAAGCCGCTCATCTGGCGGCGCGCGACCTCGTGCGCCACGTCCCCCGGCAGCCCCGGGTAGCGCACGCCCGTCACGTCGTCGCGCGCCGACAGCGCCTCCGCCAGCGCCAGCGCGTTCGCGCTCGCGCGCTCCATCCGGAGCGCCAGCGTCGGGAGGGAGCGGTGGGCGAGCCAGGTCTCGAACGGGCCCGGGATCGCGCCGGCGTCGCGGCGCCAGTCGCGCAGCGCCTGAGCCCGCTCGGCGTCGCGCGTGGCGACGTAGCCGAGCATCAGGTCGGCGTGGCCCGAGAGGTGCTTGGTCGCGCTCGTGAGCGCGAAGTCCGCGCCCAGGTCGAGCACCTTCTGGCTGAGCGGTCCCGCCGTGCGTGTTGTCCACGACGCTGAGCGCGCCCGCCGCTCCGCGCGGCCTCGGCCAGCGCGCCGATGTCGTACACGTCGAGCTTCGGGTTCGAGGGCGACTCGAGCCAGAGCATCGCCGCGCCCTGGAGCGCGTCGAGCAGCTCGGAGTGGTGCGCGAGGCGCACCTCCACCCCGCGCGGCTCCAGGTGCGTGCGGGCGAGGCGGCGGACGTTCAGGTAGCAGTCGCGGTCGAGGGCGACGGCGTCGCCGGGCCGCAGCGTCGTGAGGAGGAGCGCCGCCGCCGCTGCCATCCCGGAGGCGAACAGCACCACCTCGCCGCCCTCGAGCTCGGCCAGCGCGGCCTCGTAGCGCTCCCAGGTCGGGTTGCCGTAGCGCGTGTAGACGAACGGTGCCGTGTCCACCTCGCCCTCCAGGTGGAACGGGCCCGCCAGCGCCGGACCGGGCAGGAAGGGAGTGCCCTGCTCGGCCCCTGGGAGGCCGGCGCGGACCACGCGCGTGCCGTCGCCGTGCTTCGTCACGGCTCGAGTATCGCCCGGGCGAAGTCCTCGGGGTCGAACGGGCGCAGGTCCTCGAGCGCCTCGCCGATCCCGATCAGCTTGACCGGCACGCCGAGCTCCTGTGCGATCGCCAGCGCGATCCCGCCCTTCGCCGTCCCGTCGAGCTTGGTGAGCGCGATGCCGGTCACCTCGACCGCCTCGCGGAACAGGAGCGCCTGGCGCAGCCCGTTCTGGCCGGTGGTGGCGTCGATCGTCAGGAGCGTCTCGTGCGGCGCGCCGGGCGCCTGGCGGGCGATCACCTTGCGCACCTTGCGCAGCTCCTCCATCAGGTGCTGCTGGGTGTGGAGGCGCCCGGCGGTGTCCACGATCACCACGTCGTGCCCGCGCGCCTTGGCCGCCTCGATCGCGTCGAAGGCGACCGCGCCGGGGTCGGAGCCCGGCCTCGCCGCGCACGATCTCGCAGCCGGCGCGCTCGGCCCACAGGGTGAGCTGCTCGGCGGCGGCGGCGCGGAAGGTGTCGCCGGCGGCCAGGAGCACCGAGCGGCCGAGCTCGCGCTGCAGGTGCCACGCCATCTTGCCGATCGTGGTCGTCTTGCCGCTCCCGTTCACGCCCACGACCAGGATCACCGCCGGATGCTCGGTGAGCTGGATGCGATCGCCGTCGACGCGGGCGGTCTCCGCCAGCAGCTCCTGCAGCCGGCGCGACAGGTCCTCCCCGCCCGTCAGCTCGCCCGAGTCGGCCTCGCGCTCGAGCCGCTCGACGATCGCCGCCGTGGTGGGCGCGCCGACGTCGGCGTAGATCAGCGTCTCCTCGAGGTGCTCGAAGGCCTCGTCGTCGAGCGACTGGAAGACGGTCGCCTGCAGCTCGGCGCCGAGCGCCTCGCGCGTCTTCGACATGTTCTCGCGCAGCCGGCGGAAGAAGCCGCGCCGCCCCCGCTCCTCGTCCTCGGCCGCCGCCGGGGGCGGCGGGGCGTCGTCGCCGAGGACGAACAGCTCGTGCCAGGTGCGTGTCACAGGCGGCAGCTTAGGCTGCCACGTCGCCCGCGCCCTCGAGGCGGCGCGAGATGACGCGGGAGACGCCGTCGCCGCCCATGCTGACCCCGTAGAGCGTGTCGGCGGCGTCCATCGTCCGCTTCTGGTGGGTGACGACGATGAACTGGGCCCGGTCCGAGTAGCGGCGGACGAGCTGGAGGAAGCGGTCGATGTTGATGTCGTCGAGGGCGGCCTCGACCTCGTCCAGGATGTAGAACGGGCACGGCCGCGCGAGGAAGACGGCGAACATGAACGCCAGCGCCACGAGCGACTTCTCGCCGCCCGACAGCAGGGACAGCCGCTTGGTGGACTTGCCCGGCGGGGTCACCTCGATCTCGACGCCCGCCTCGCGCTGCTGCTCCTCCTCGTCCGGGTCGGGCTCGGGCGCGTCCGGGGCGTCCTCGCCGGCGATCACCGGGCGGGGACCGTGCTCGGCGTGGACGAGCCGCAGGCGGCCGCGGCCACCGGGGAACAGGTGCTGGACGACGTCCTCGAAGTTCTTGGCCGCCGCCTCGAAGGTCTCCTCGAAGCTCTCCCGGATGCGACGGTCGGTCTCCTTGATGAGGCTCTCGAGCTCGGCGAGGGCGGACTCGAGGTCGCGCCGCTGGGCCTCGAGCTCCTCGACGTGCGCGACCGCCTCCTCGTACTCCTGCTTGGCGAGGGGGTTGACGGGGCCGAGCTGCTCGCGGCGGCGCTGAAGGCGCTCGACGCGGGCGGTGAGGGCCTCGCGCTCCTCGGCGGAGAGGGGCTCGGGGGCGGCAGCGGGATCGGGCGCTCCGGCCTCCGCGCAGCGCCTCGCCCGCCGGCTCGGGCTCGAACCCCAGCCGCTTCGCGATCGCGACGAGCTCGCGCTCGACCTCGGCGGCGCTGTCGCGCACCTGCTGGGCGGCCACCTCGGCGCCCGTGACCGCCTCGCTCGACTCGCGGAGGCGGGCCTGGATGCCGGCTTCCTCGTGGGCGCAGGCGCGGAGTGCGGCGGCGGCCTGCTCGCCGCCGGCGGTGTGGTGCTCGAGCTCCGCCTGCAGGGCGTCGCGGCGGGCGCTGACGGCGCCGGCGGCGCTGTCGAGCGCCGCGGCGGCGTGCTCGCCGTCGCGGGCGGCGGCCTCGTCGCGCTCGATGCCCGTGCGGAGGCGCTCCAGCGAGCCGGTGCGCTCGGCGCGCTCGCGCTCGATGCGCTCGGCCATGCGCCGCTCGGCGCGGAGGGCGGCGTGCAGCTCGGCGCGCCGGACGGCGCCGGGGCCCTCGTCGGGCGCCTCGCGGCGGCGGGCGATGACCCACTCGGCGCGGCTGACCGCCTCGGCGGCCTCGGCGACGTCGCGGCCGGCGCGTCTGAGGGCGACCTCCGCCTCCTCGCGGGCCGAGTCCGCCTGGCGGAGCGATTCGGTGGCGCGCTCGGCGGTGGCGCGGGCGGCGTGCTCCTCCTGGACGGCCTGCTCGGACGCAGTGACGAGCTCGTCGCGGCGGCGCCGCTCCTCGAGCACGCGCTCGGCACCGCCCGCGGGGGCTTGGGAGAGCTCCCCGGTGGCGCCGTCGAGCACGCGGCCCGCGCGGGTGACCGCGAGGCCGGTGAAGTCCTGCGGCACGTCGTCGAGGGAACCGAACACCCAGACGCCGTTCAGGAGGCGCTCCGCCGTGGCCGCCACTGCGGGCTCGGGCGTGACATGGGCGATGAGGGGGTCGGCCCCGGGCGTGGAGCCCGCCGCAGCGTCCCCTTCGGCCGCGAGCGTCGAGTCTGTCCGCGCTGCGCCCACAAAGTCGACGCTCGGCGTGTTGGGGTCGCGGATGAGGGCGGTCCCGCCCTTCTCGCCCGGCGCGGTCCAGCAGGCGCTCGCCGGCGGGTAGGTCGTCGACGATGGCGGCCGCCAGGCGCGGCCCCAGCGCCGCCGCGAGGGCCAGCTCGTAGCCGGGCTCCACCTCGAGCGACTGCGCCAGCGTGCTCGATCCGTCCGGGGACGTCAGGGCGGTGCGCAGGAACTGGTTCGCGGAGGCGAGGTCGGCGCCGGCCTGGGCCGCGCGGGCCCGGGCGGACTCGACCGCCCGCTCCGCGTCGCGCCGCTCGGCCCGGCGGGTCTCGACGTCGCGCTCGGCTGCATCCAGCGCCGTCCGCAGCTCCGCGGCAGCGCCCTCCAGCCGCTCCCGCTCGGCCTGCGCCTGCGCGCGCTCGGCCTCGAGAGCGTCGATCTCGTCGCGAAGCCGCGCCTCGCGATCGGTCTCGAGCCGCCGGATCTCGCGCTCGAGCGAGCGGATGCGGTCGGCCGGGGAAAGCGCCTCCCAGGCGGCGGGGGAGGGCGCGGCGGGGGCGCCGGCCTCCGCGCGAGCGGCCACGGCTTCCTCCTCCGGCGGCCGCGGCAGCTCGTCATCCGGCAGCGGGTCCGCCTCGGCCGCCGCGTCCCGCGCGGCTTCAGCCTCCAGCAGCTCCAGCTGCCGCATCCGCCGCTCGCGGCGCTCGACGGCCGCTCGGGCCTGCTCTCGCACCCGTTCCAGCCTCATCGCGATCCGGTCGGCCGCCGAGCGGGCCGCGAACAGGCGGCTCTGGATCCGCTCGCGGTCCCGGCTCTGCGCCGCGAACGCCTCCTCGGCCTCCTCCCGGCGCCGCGCCACCTCGGCCAGCAGCCGCTCGGCCTCGTCGCGCTCGCCCCGCGCCGCCCGGGCGCGCTCCTCCGCGGCCACCAGCGCCTCGCGGGCCGACCGCGCGTCGTCCTGCGCCAGCGCGTAGCGCGCCTCGTTCGTCTGCCGCTCGAGGCGCTCGTGCAGCTCGGCCGCCTCGGCCTGCCGCTTCAGCGGCCGCAGCCGCGACCGCGCCTCGCGCTCGACGTCCAAGGACCGGCCCAGGTTCTCCTCGGTCCGCTCCAGCTTCAGCTGCGCCCGCCGGCGCCGCTTTCGGTGCTTGCCGAGCCCCGCCGCCTCCTCGATCAGCAGCCGCCGCTCACGCGGGCGGGAGAGCACGATCTGCTCGACCTTGCCCTGCGACACGACCGAGTGCATCTCCTTGCCGAGCCCGGAGTCCGACAGCACCTCGATCACGTCCACCAGCCGGCAGCGGGCGCCGTTGAGCCGGTACTCGCCCTCGCCGTCGCGCCCGAGGCGCCGCACGATCGAGATCTCCGAGAAGGACGTATCGAGGTCCCCGCCCGAGTTGTCGATCACCACCTCGACCTCGGCGGCGCTGGAGCCCTGCACGCCGTGCCCGCCGGCGAAGATCACGTCCTTCATCACCTGCCCGCGCACCGCCAGCGGAGACTGCTCGCCCAGGGCCCACAGCACGGCGTCGGTGATGTTCGACTTGCCCGACCCGTTCGGGCCCACGACCACGGACACACCCGTGCCGAACTCGAGCTTCGTCCGGTGCGGGAAGGACTTGAAGCCCTTCATGGAGATCGAGCGGAGGTGCATTACGAGGCGGCCTCTTCAAGCGCGTCCAGCGCGTGCAGCGCGGCTTCCTGCTCCGCGCTCTTCTTGGTCTTTCCCTCCCCGCGGCCGAGCTCCTCCCCGTCCACCTCGGCCACCACGATGAAGCTCCGGTCGTGCGCCGGGCCCTCCTCGGACACCGTCCGGTAGGTCACGATCTCGGCCCGCCTCGCCAGGCGCTCCTGGAGCACCGACTTGAAGTCCACCGGGTGCTCGAGCGCCTCCTCGATCTCCTCGGCGAAGGACGCGACCGTGGCGGCGCATGTGCGCTCGAAGCCGAAGGCCAGGTAGGCGGCGCCGATGATCGCCTCGCAGATCGAGGCGAGCACCCGCTCGGATCCCACCAGCAGCTCGGCGCTCCGCCCGGTCGTGCCCTCCGGCGCGGTGGCGCGCAGCTCGTCGGGCACCCCGAGCCCGCGGGCCACGCGCGCGCAGGACGGGCCGCTCACCGCCTGGGCGCGGACCTTGGTGAGCCGCCCCGCCCCGTGCCGCTCGAAGCGCGGGTACAGGTGCGTGGAGACGGCCAGGCTCAGGACCACGTCCCCCAGGAACGCGAGCCGCTCGTACGACTCTGCCCGGTGCTCGACCCACGACGCGTGCGTGAATGCCTGCTCGCGCAGGTCAACGGGCAGGTCGCCGAGCAGCTCCTCCAGGGACTCAGTGCTCGATCCCCGCGGCATGCGTGGCGACGAAGTCGGCGGCCTGCCCCACCGTCAGGATCTTGGCCGCTTCCTCGTCCGGAATGCGGATGCCGTAGCTGTCCTCGAGCTCAACCACGAGCTCGACGAGGTCCAGCGAGTCCGCCTCGAGGTCCTCCTTGAAGCGCGCACCCTCCCCGATGCGCGCGGGCTCCACCTCCAACTCGGTGGCAAGGTGATCGCGAATGCGTTGTAGGACCTCTTCGCGGGTCACGGCTGGGCGACCGTAGCAGCGGGTGCGGACCGCAGCGCGCCCGCGGCCTCGAGGGCGGCTGTCGTGCGCCCGACCATGTCCTCGTCCGCGGCCCTCCGCGCCAGCCTCACGGCGCTCTCGATCCCCCGCGGCCCGAAGCTCCCGTGGGCCACCACGACGGGCTTGCGGAGGCCGAGCAGGATCGCCCCGCCGGCGCGCTCGGGGTCGAGCTGATCGCGCAGCCCGGCGAGCTTTCCCTGCACCAGCAGGCCGCCGACGGCGGAGACCGGCCCGGAGCGGATGGCGTCGCGGATGGCGCCCGTGAGGGTCTTGGCCGTGGACTCGAGCACCTTCAGCGCGACGTTCCCCGTGAAGCCGTCGGTCACGATCACGTCGGCGCCCGAGGTCGGCAGGTCGAAGCCCTCGACGTTCCCGACGAAATTCAGCCCCCCGCCCGCCAGCCGCTCGTGCGCCGTGAGCACGTCGGGCGTGCCCTTGCCCGACTCCTCCCCCACGCTCAGGAGGCCCACTCGCGGGTGCTGGACCCCGTGCACGGCGGTCATGAAGCCGGCGCCCATGTAGGCGAACTGCACCAGGTGCTCGGGGCGCACCTCGACGCTGGCCCCGGCGTCGAGCAGCAGCACGTCGCCGTGCGGGAGCGGCAGCAGCACCGCCAGCGCCGGCCGGAAGACGCCCCGGATGCGCCTGATCGTGAGCGTGCCGGCGGCCAGCGTCGGGCCCGTGGAGCCGGCGCTCACGAGCGCGTCGGCCTCGCCGTCGGCGACCGCCTTGGCCGCTCGGACGATCGACGCCTCCCTGCGCGCGCGCACCGCGGCCGCCGGCTCGTCGCCGCCCTTGATCGCCTCGGGCGCGTCGACCACCTCGGCGTACGGCCCCGCCCCGGAGAGCTCCGCGCGCGGCCCGAACAGCCGCACCGGGATGCCGGAGCGGCGCACGCCCTCGGCGACGGCGCCCGGCCCCTGGTCGGCGCCGTTCGCGTCTACCGCGATCACGAGCTACTCGTCGTCGTCGAGGTCCGGCTGCCGCACGACCACCTCGCGCCCGGCGTACGTGCCGCAGCTCGGGCAGACCCGGTGCGGCAGGCGCGGCGCGTGGCAGCGCGGGCAGTAGCGCAGGCCGGGCGTGGTGACCTTGTGCTGGGAGCGGCGCTTGTGCGTCCGCGAATGCGACTGTCTCTGCTTGGGGACCGCCATGAAGGCGACAGAGGATAGCCGGAAGCATCCGGCTCGGCCGGATGCGCACGGTACGGATTGCTCGGAAGCATCCGGCTCGGCCGGATGCGCCGACGGACCCTGGCGCGGCCGTTCGCCGGGATAGTGTCGCCCCATGTACGACTACGTGATCGTCGGCGCCGGCTCGGCCGGCTGCGTCCTGGCCAACCGTCTCTCCGAGGACCCGGACGTGCGCGTGCTCCTCCTCGAGGCCGGCGGGCCCGACACGAACGACCTCGTCCACCTGCCCGCCGCCTTCTCCGCGCTCTACCGGACGGCCCAGGACTGGGACCACTCGACCATCTACGAGCCGTTCGCGAACGACCGCCGCATCTACCTGCCCCGAGGCAAGGTGCTCGGAGGATCCTCGTCGATCAACGCGATGGTCTACATGCGCGGCAACCCGCTCGACTACGACGAGTGGGGCCCGGGCTGGACCTGGGCCGAGATGCTGCCGTACTTCAAGCGTGCCGAGGACAACGAGCGCGGCGAGAGCGAGCTTCACGGCGCCGGCGGGCCGCTGCCGGTCTCGGACGGCCGTTCCCTGAACCCGCTGGCGCAGGACTTCGTGGACGCGGCAATCGCGTGCGGGCACACCGCCAACGACGACTTCAACGGGCCGTCCCAGGACGGCGTCGGGCTGTACCAGCTCACCCAGCGCGGCGGCGCCCGCGCGAGCGCGGCGGTGGCCTACCTGCACCCGGTCATGGACCGGCCGAACCTGACCGTCGAGACGCACGTGCACGCGCTCTCGCTGATGTTCGAGGGCGAGCGGGCCGTGGGCGTGATCGGGGCGCGGCTGAGCGAGGCGCTCGAGTTCCGCGCCGCGCGCGAGGTGATCGTCTCCTGCGGCGCGTACAACTCGCCCCAGCTGCTGATGCTGTCCGGCCTCGGGCGTCCGGAGGAGCTCGAGCAGCTCCAGATCGAGGTGGTGGCGGAGCTGCCCGCCGTCGGTCTCAACCTGCACGACCACCCGAACGCCGGCGCGGTCTACGGCATCGCGGACGAGGTGTCCCTGTTCGGCGCGCTGAACGAGGAGAACCTCGCGCTGTTCGAGGGCGAGGGCCGCGGGCCGCTGACCTCGAACGTCGCGGAGGCGGGCGGCTTCGCGCGCACGCGCGAGGGGCTGCCGGCGCCGGACGTGCAGTTCCACTTCACGCCGGCCCGCTTCCAGTCGGAGGGCCTCGTGCCGGGCGACGGCCACGGGTTCTCGGTCGGCGCCTGCGTGCTCAAGCCGAAGAGCCGCGGCTTCGTGGTGCTCGGCTCGCCCGACCCGACCGCCAAGCCGCTGATCGTCCACAACTACCTGGAGGACCCGGAGGACGTGGCCTCGATGGTCGCCGGCGTGCGGATGGCGATGGAGATCTGCGCCACCGAGCCGCTGGCGGGCTACTCGCCCGAGGTGCTGATGGGACCGGACTCCCTCTCCGACGAGGACATCCTCGCGAAGGCCCGCGCCAACTTGCAGACGCTCTACCACCCGGTCGGCACCTGCGCGATCGACGCCGTGGTCGACCGCGAGCTGCGCGTGCTCGGCATCGAGGGGCTGCGGGTGGTGGACGCCTCGGTGATGCCGACGGTGCCGCGCGGCAACACGAACGCGCCGACGATCGCGCTTGCCGAGCGGGCCTCGGACCTGATCCGCGGGCGCACACCGCTCGGGGCGGCGGGCGAGGAGGCGCCGGGCCAGCCGGCGCCGGCGGGCGAACCTACTCCAGCTTGAGCTCGCGCAGGGCGGCCCAGCGCGGGTCCGGCTCGGGCTCGTGCGCGTGCTCCGGGCCGGCCCGGTTGAGGTTCTCGCCGCAGACGGAGCACAGCCCCAGGCAGTCCTCGCTGCAGACGATCTGGGCGGGCAGCGCGAGCGCCAGGGCGTCGCGGGCCCAGGCATGCAGGTCGAGCTGCTCCTCGTCGAGGTAGGGCGACTCGAGCTCCTCGCCCCCGCCCGGCTGGTCGATCTCGCGCGCGTCGACCTCGATCCCGTGACCGGCGTCCTCGAGACAGCGCATGCACGGACCCTCCAGGGCGGTGTCGAAGCGCAGCCGCAGGGAGTAGCCGGTCGTGGTGTGCGAGACGTCGAGCCTCGCGCTCACGGAGCCGCCCGGCACCGCGTAGTGCTGACCCGCGAAATCGAAGCCGTCGACGTCCACGTCGAGATCGAGCCGGCGGCCCTCGCCGGATGACAGGCCGAGCCTGCCGATATCGAAGATGTCGGTGAGCCCACCCATGGTTCGAGGTTAGCGTTCACGTCTCCCCTCCAAGGGGCTCCAGCCTCCGCATCAGCTCGTCCACGGAGGGCCGGAGCTCAGGCGACGGATCGAGGCACGCGGCCACCAGGTCCGCCAGCTCGCGCGGCAGCGGGCGGAGCTCGTCGACCCGCCGCGCCATTGCCGTGAGCTGGGGGTAGTCGCCCTCTTCGAGCGACTCGCTGCCGGACTCGTCGTAGTCGAGGTCGTCGTCGCCGTCGTCCGGCGCGTCGGGGTCGTCGAACGCCGGCTCCCCGGTCGCGGCCTCGAACAGGACGACGCCGATCCCCCAGACGTCTGCGGCGCGGCCGAGGACGCCGCCGCGCGCCTGCTCCGGCGAGAGGTAGTAGTGCGTCCCGATGCCGGCGTGCGCGGGCCCCGGCGCGCGCGCGACGCTGAGGTCGATCAGCTTCGCCCGGCCGCACTCGGCGATCACGTTGGACGGCTTGAGGTCCAGGTGCAGAACGTCGTGGAGGTGCAGGTAGCGGATCGCCGAGCACAGATGGAGGCCGAGCTGGGCCAGCTCGGGCGCCGACAGCTCCGCCTCGCGGTCGATCATGTGCCCCAGCGTCTCGCCGGCGAGCGTCTCCATCACGACCATCGGCAGCGGGTCCTCGCTGACCTCGTAGGCCCGGACGATGTGGGGATGCGTGAGCCGCTGGAGCAGGCGCCCTTCCTCGAGCAGGCGCCGCTTCGCGCCCTCGTGGTGGAGACGGTCCGGCCTCACCGACTTGATCACGCAGCGGCAGGCCCGCTCCTCGCTCCAGACGTCGTACACGTCGAGGTCGCGGCCCCGGCGCAGCAGTTCGATGGTGCGGTACCCGGGAGCGTTCACGCCGCGGCCGGCTCCGCGGCGTCGTGCAGCGCCCACAGGCTCGCGTAGCGCCCGCCGGCGGCCACGAGCTCCTCGTGGGTCCCCTGCTCGGCCACGGTCCCGCCCTCGAGCACGAGGATCTGGTCCGCGTCGCGCACCGTCAGCAGGTCGTGGGAGATCACGAGCGTCGTGCGGTCCCGCATCAGGCGGCCGAGGGGCTCCATCAGGGCGGCGCGCGCCTCGGCGTCGAGACCGGTCGAGGGCTCGTCGAGCACGAGCACGGGCGCGTCGGCGAGCAGCGCGCGTGCGATCGCGATGCGCTGGCGCTGGCCGCCGGAGAGCCTGCGCCCGCGCTCGCCCAGGTCCGTGTCGTAGCCCTGCGGCAGCGCCTCGATGAAGCGCGCGGCGCCGGCGGCCTCGGCGGCGGCGCGAAGCTCGGCGTCGCTCGCGCCGGGGCGGGCGAAGGCGATGTTGTCGCGCACCGTGCCGTGCAGGACGAGCGTCTCCTGCAGCAGGATGGCCACGTTGCGGCGCAGCGAGGCCAGCTCCACGTCGCGAAGGTCGTGGCCGTCGAGGCGGACCATCCCGTGCTCGGGATCGTAGAACCGCAGCAGCAGCTTGGCGAGCGTGGTCTTGCCGGACCCTGACGGGCCCACGAGCGCCACCGTCTGCCCCGGCTCGGCACGCAGGCTCACGCCGCGGAGCGCGGGCACCGCCGCGCCGGGATACGTGAACGTCACGTCGTCCAGCTCGATCACGCCGTGGGCGCGCGGGAGGTGCACCGCGCCGGGCCGGTCGACGATGCGGGGCTCCTCGTCGAGCAGCTCGATCACGCGCTCGGCGCCGGCGGCGGCCTTGAAGATCGTGTTGGAGAGCGAGCTCAGGTCGCGCACCGGGCCGTACAGCTGGGTCAGGTACGTGATGAACACGAGCAGCCCGCCGATGGTGAGGTCGCCGCTCGTGACGGCCACGGTCCCCAGGACGATCACGAACATCACGCCGAGCAGCTCGATCAGGTCCACGAGCGGCGTGAACAGCCCGCGGATCCGGGTGGAGGCCAGCTCGGCCTCGATGATCCCCTCGTTCTCGCGCTCGAAGCGCTCGAGCTCCGCGTCCTGGCGGTTCGAGGCCTGGACGAGCATCAGGTTGGCGAGGCTCTCCTCGGCCACCGCGCTGAGCGAGCCGGAGCGGCGCCGCTTCTCGCGCGAGGCGTGCTTGATGAGCCGCGAGAAGCGGCGCGCCACGTAGAGGAAGAGCGGCGTGACGACGATCGCCACGAGCGCGAGGCGCCAGTCCAGGTAGATCAGGGCGCCGGTGAAGAAGACGATCCGCAGGAGCGCCGAGAGGCCGTCGGCGACCCCGGCGAGCACGAAGCTCTCGATGGCCTGGACGTCGCCGGTGAGGCGGGCGATGACGTCGCCGAGGCGGCGCCGGTCGAGCACGTCGAGCGAGAGCTTCTGCACGTGCGAGAAGAGGCGGCGGCGCATGCGCTGCAGGAAGCGCTCGCCGAGCCAGGTGGCGAGGTAGTCGTCGGCGAACGAGATCAGCCCGCTCGCGATCGAGAATCCGACGTAGAGCGCGACGATCCAGACGAGCGGCCCGAGCTCGCCCGGCACGAGCACCTCGTCGACGACGAGCTTGAACATCCAGATCTCGGCCGTCTCGATCGCCGCGCCGAGGGCGATCAGCACCAGCCCGAGCGGGATCCACCGCCGGTACGGCCGCGCGTCGGGCCAGAAGCGGCGGAAGATCTCGCGCACGGGGACCGGCGGCGCCTCGGACACGAGCGCGCCCTCGCCTGAGGGCACGAGCAGGCTGTGGATGCGATCGCGGAGGCGGTTCATTCGTCGAAGGCGGCCGGAGCGCGACATGGCGACGGCCCCGGCGAGCGGGGCCGTCGTCCGGCCGTACCGGATCCGGCTGCGCCTAGTGGCGGCCGGTCCGCGTCCGGGTGCGGGTTCCGCCGCGACGCCGGCGGCGCCCGCCGCGGCCCCTGCGCCCGCTGCGGGTGCGGGTCCGCGTGCTAGCGGCGCCCGCCCGAGCGGCTGGATGTGTTGCCCTGAATGCCATCTCGTACCTCCTTGCTCATCGAGTCGACTTCGCTGTCCAAGACAGCTTTGCCCGAGCGGCGTCAGCCGACGGCGAGGGGGCGGTAAGAGCTTTCTCACGGCGGGGGCAGGGCTTGGTAAAGGCGTGTGGGAGCCGAGCAGGGAAACGGCCCCGCCGGGAGCGGGGCCGTTTCCCTGGTGCCGTTCGGCTAGGTGTTGCTCCGGCGCCGACGCCGGCGACGGCGCTTGCGGCGACGCCGGGCGCTGTTGGTGTTGTTGTTCGTGCCGGCCGCGCTTGCACGAGCCGCGGGGAAGGTGGCCTTGAACGCCATCTCATGTCCTCCAATGGGGGTTGACTTGGTTGACGATCAACACTGTGGAGGCCCCCAATGAGGCGACTCTGAGGCGCGGATTAATTCGTTCTCATGAAACTGCGGGGCGGCGCGAGGCGCCGCTCGGCAGGCCGGCTAGGCCCGCTCGATCAGCTCGACGCGGTAGCCGTCGGGATCCCGCACGAAGCAGATCCGCGACCCCGTGGTGCGGCCGCCGGGCCGGTAGGGAGGCTTCTCCGGCTCGATGCCCTCGGACGCCAGCCCCTCGAGCGTGCCCTCGAGGTCCTCGACCCCGAGCGCGATGTGGTTGTAGCCGGTGCCGAGGTCGTACGAGTCGACTCCGTGGTTGTAGGTCAGCTCGAGCACGGGGTCCCCGCCCGGCAGCTGCATGAAGACGTTGATCGCCTCGTCGCCGATGGGCATGCGCCGCGCCTCCGCGAAGCCGAGCTTCTCGTAGAACGAGACGGAGCGGTCGATGTCGCCGATGCGGTAGCAGGTGTGGAGGTAGGAGGGCATGGGCCGAATCTACCCGTAGTAGTCGCCGCGGAACTCGGTGTAGATCTCGCGACCGTCTTCAGTCCGGTCGGCGCGTCGAGCGCGCCGGCGGCGAAGCTGATCGTCTCCCGGTCCGGGCGCCTCCCAGAACAGGCTCGAGCCGCACTCGGAGCAGAAGCCGCGGCGCGCGTGCGTCACGCTCTCGGGGCTGTCGATCCAGCGCAGGGCGCCGTCCTCGAGGATTTCGACATCCTCGCGAGGCGCGGCGCTCGCCGCCCAGACGTGACCCGCCCAGCGCCGGCACTCGCCGCAGTGGCAGACGACGACGTCGCGCGGTGTTCCGCGCACCTCGAAACGGACCGCACCGCAGAGGCAGCGTCCCGTGGCGGCCACCGGACCGCCCCGGCCTCAGCCGACCTCGGCCTCTTCGTGCTCGCGGCCCTGCAGCCGGTCCCGGCCGCGCTGCACCGCGGCGATGAACTTCGTGAGGTTGACCTCGAGCGTGTTGAGGATGTCGTCCGCGTAGTCCTCCGCCCCCAGGCGGATCTCACGCTCGCGTGCGCGGGCGTCCTCGATGATCTCCTCGGCCTGGCGCTCCGCCTGCTTCACGACCTCCTCCTCGGAGATCAGCCGGAGCTGCTCGTCGCGCGCCTCCTTGATGATCCGCTCAGCCTCGCGCTTCGCTTCGGCGAGCATCTCCTGACGCTCCTTGACGATCCAGCGCGCCTGCTTGATCTCCTCGGGGATCGTGGCGCGCATCTGATCGAGGATGTCGTAGACCTCCTCCTTGTCCACGCGCACCTGATCCGTCAAGGGGACGGGCTTGGCGTTGTGAATCGTGTCGTCGAGCTTGTCGATTAGGACGAGGACGTCCATGGGCGGTTCCTCAGTTCTCTACCGCTTCAATTCTTCCTGCAATCGGGCGGCCACGCGGTCCGGTACCAGGCCACTTATGTCGCCGCCGAACATAGCCACTTCCTTGACGCCGCTCGAGCTCAGAAAGCTGAACTCGGGAGCCGCCATCAGATAGATGCTCTCGATGTCGGGCGCCATCTTCCGGTTGAGCTGGTTCATCTCGAACTCATACTCGAAGTCCGAGATCGCCCGAAGCCCCTTGACGATGGCCTTGGCCCCATGCTCGCGGGCGAAGTCGACGAGCAGCGTATCAAAGGGTTTTACCTGCACATTGCCGTATTCCGTCAGCTGCTCCTCGATGAACGACACGCGCTCCTCGGCTGAGAACACCGTCTTCTGCTTCCGCACGGGCATGTTCACGACACCAACGATCAGGTTGTCGAACACGTTCGCGGCGCGCCCGATGATGTCGAGGTGGCCGAACGTGATCGGGTCGTAGGACCCGGGGCAGACGGCCGTGCCGCCGTTGCGCTCAGCGGCCATGTATCGCGATCCGGGTGTCGCCGTAGGTCCGCTCGGTCACGAGCGGGAAGGGAAGCTCCAGCGGGTTGCGCTTGTCTGATTCGGTCACGATTCGGGCGTCTTCGGAGGTCACGTCGGGGAGGCGCTCGGTGAGCGGCCCCGCCAGGCGAGACGCCCAATCATATGGCGGGTCGCAGAACACGAGGTCGAAGGTGCCCGAGCCACGGCGCAGGAAACGCACGACGTCCTCCCTCAGAACCTCCTCCTCGACCCCCAAGGACTCCAGGTTGCGCTCGATCGCCGCGACCGCGCGCGGGTCGCGCTCCACGAACACCGCCGACTCGGCCCCACGCGAGAGCGCCTCGATCCCGAGCGCGCCGGAGCCGGCATAGAGGTCGAGCACACGGGCGCCGGACACGTCGCCCAGCATCGAGAAGAGGGCCTCGCGCACACGGTCGGCGGTGGGGCGGGTGCGTGTTCCGCGCGGAGCGGCGAGCCGGCGGCCGCGGAACTCGCCGGCGACGACCCTCACGCGCCGGCACCCGGCCGCGCTCGCGACACCGGCCTCACGCCGGGATCGGGTCGTGCTCGGACCCGAAGCGCGAGACGACCGCCTCGCGCAGCAGCGAGTGCTCCGGGAGCTCGAGGCGCGGGTCCTCGAACAGGATCGCGTCGGCGCGGTCGCGGGCGCGCACGAGCAGCTCGGTGTCCTCAGGCAGCTGCGCGACGCGGAACTCGGGCAGGCCGTGCTGGCGCGTGCCGAGCACGTCGCCGGCGCCGCGAAGCTCGAGGTCGACCTCGGCCAGCCGGAAGCCGTCGCGCTCGTTCGCGATCGCCTCGAGGCGCGGCAGCCGCGGGTCGCCGAACAGGACGCAGAGCGAGGCGTGCTCGCCGCGGCCGACGCGCCCGCGGAGCTGGTGGAGCTGCGACAGCCCATACCGCTCGGCGGCCTCGATCAGCATCACGGTCGCGTTCGGCACGTCGATGCCCACCTCGATCACGCTGGTGGCCACGAGCACGTCGGCCTCGCCGCGCGCGAAGGTCTCCATGGCGGCCGCCTTGACCTTCGACGGCAGCTGGCCGTGGATCAGCTCCACCCTCAGGTCCCTGAACTCCGTGGAGCGGAGCCGCTCGTACTCGGCGGTGGCGGCCTTCGCCTGCAGAGTCTCGGACTCCTCGACCAGCGGGCACACCACGAAGCACTGCCGCCCGGCGGCGATCTCCTCGCGGATGCGCTCGTAGGCGCGGGCACGGGCGCGGGCGCCGTCCACGACGTGGGTCTCCACCGGCTGCCGGCCCTTGGGGAGGTGGCGCAGCACGGTGGCGTCGAGGTCGCCGTAGGCGGTGAGCGACAGCGTGCGCGGGATCGGCGTGGCGGTCATGTGGAGAGCGTGCGGGGTGAGGCGCCTGGCGGAAGCACCCGGCTCGGCCGGGTGCGCACCGATCTTGCGCGCCTTGGCGTCGAGCGCGGCGCGCTGGCGGACGCCGAAGCGGTGCTGCTCGTCCACGACGACGACGGCGAGGTCCTGGAACTCGACCGGCTCCTCGATCAGCGCGTGGGTGCCGACCACCAGCTGGAGCTGGCCGTTCCCCAGGCGGGCGAGCAGGTCGCGCCGGCGCGCCGCGCCCGTCGACCCGGTCAGCAGCTCCAGCGGGATGGCGCCGCCGAGCAGCGAGTCGAGCGTGCGGTGGTGCTGCTCGGCGAGCGTCTCGGTGGGGGCCATCAGGGCGGCCTGGGCGCCGTTCTCGACCGCCCGGAGCATGGCTTCGAGGGCGACCACCGTCTTGCCGCTGCCGACCTCCCCCATGAGCAGGCGCTGCATCGGGCGCTCACCGGCGAGGTCGGCGTCGATCTCGCCCATCGCGGCGACCTGGTCGTCGGTGAGCTCGAACGGCAGCGACCAGCGCCAGCGGTCCACCACAACGCCGCGCGCGGCCAGCGGGCGCGCACGGCGGCCCTCGCGCCGCGAGCGGCGGCGGCCCGCCACGGCGAGCTGGAGCAGGAAGAGCTCCTCGAAGGCGAGCCGGCGGCGGGCGCCCTGCTCCTCCTCCTCGGTCTCGGGGAAGTGGACGGCGGTGAGGGCGGCGGGCCGGTCGGGCAGCTTCTCCTCCACGCGCAGCGCCGCCGGAAGCGGCTCGACCGTCTCCGTCATCCGGGGGCGCGCCTCCCACATCAGCTCCCGGAGCTTGGCGGCGCTGATGCCCTCGGTTGCGGGGTGGACGGGGACGAGGCCGACGGAGCGCACCGAAAGGCCGTCGCCGAACGGCTCGTGCTCGCTCACCCAGAACTCGCCGCGCCGGCGCAGCTTGCCGTGGAGCACGACGCCGGCGCCCTCCCCCAGCTGGCGGGCGATCCAGGGCTGGTTGAACCAGACCGCGACCATCGGGCCGCTGTCGTCGAAGACGCGCGCCTCGACGCGCTTGCGGCGGCGGTCGCGCATCGGCTTGACCGTCACCCCGCGCACCGCCACCGCGACGGTGGCCTCCTCACCGGGCTGGAGGTCCGCGACCGGCCGCACCTCGCGTCGGTCGCGGTGGGCGTGCGGCAGGTGCTCGATCAGGTCGCCCCAGGTGTGTATACGCAGCTTCTCCAGCGCCTTGGGGCCGTCGAGCGGCTCCTCCAGCACGCTGGGCCTCGGATAGGACCGGACCGGCGCGTCGTCGGGCAAGGGCTCCTTCGATGCGAACTGGCTTGGCCGCAAGCGGCCGGCTCGGCCGGCCGCGCGCGGATCGCTCTCTACTCCGCGCAGAGCAGCCACCACCAGGCGGGTTGGCCGCCCTCGTGGTACTCCACCTCGACCCCGTCGGGGGCGCTCGCCTCCACGCCGGCGCGGTCGAGCGGGGGCTCGTCGCCGGCGATGCAGGTGAGGAGCTCCGCGCCGTCGGCGATCTGGGCCAGCGTGGTCGCGAGCGTCTCGGCCGGGTCGCCCCAGGCCACCAGCTCGCCGCCGGCGTAGCCCACCGCCTCGCCGGCGCTGAAGCGGCCGCGGGCGTCGTCGCGCGCGGCGGGCGCGACCCCGCCGACCTTCAACGCGTGGGCCGCGTCGCCGACCGTTGTCGCGTTCTCCGCGCAACCCGTCGAGGGATCGAAGGCGAGCAGGGCGACGAGGCCCTCCTGCGGCGCGGTGGTGGGGACCACCCGGGCCGGCTTGTCGGACAGCTCGGCGGCGCGCTCCGCGGCCATGATCACGTTCGGGCTGTTCGGCAGGACGAGCACCTCGGCGCCGGCCGCCGCGTGTATGCCCGCGAGGAGCTCGTAGGTCGAGGGGTTCATCGTCGCTCCGCCGTCCACCACGAAGACTCCAAGCTCCTCGTAGAGCCGTTTCACCCCCTCGCCGCTCGCTACCGCGACCACGACGGTCGTGGGGGTCTCGGACGAGGCGCGCCGTGCGGTCGGCCACCTGCTCGTGCATGTCGGCCACGTCGAAGCGCGACACCTCGCCGACCTCCTCGAAGAGCGCCACCGCGCGCTCGGGGTGGTCGGTGTGCACGTGCACGCGCAGCGTGCGGTCGTCGCCGACGACCAGCACGGAGTCGCCCAGGTCCTCGAGCAGCGGCGTGAAGGGCCCGGCGTCGAGGCTCTCGCCGGTGACGGCGAAGTTGGTGCAGTAGCGGAAGCTCGAGGACTCGTGCTCGGGGCGGTGGAGCGCGGCGGGCGCGTACTGGTGGTCGAGCTGCGGCGCGGCGTCGGCGCGCAGCCCGGCCAGGCAGCCGGCGAGGATCACGGTGAGCCCGTAGGCGCCGGCGTCCACCACGCCGGACTCGCGCAGGATCGCGAGCTGCTCCGGCCCGCGCTGCACGGCCTCCTTGCCCGCCTCGAGGGCGTGCTCGAGCACCTCGGCGAGCAGCTCGTCCTGCTCCTCGACGGTGGCGTCGGGACCGAGGCGCCGGGTGTCCATGTGCGCGAGGTCGTGCGCCACGCGGCTGGCCATCGCACGGACCGCCGAGAGCATCGTGCCCTCGGCCGGGTCGCGGACCGACGCGTAGGCGGCGTCGGCGGCGCGCGCGAGCGCGGCGGAGACGAGGATCGGATCGACCAGCTCGCCCGGCCGCGAAGCCAGCTCCTCGGCCGCCCCGCGGACGATCTGGGAGAGGATCACGCCGGAGTTGCCGCGCGCGCCGAGCAGCGCCGCGCGCGCGACCGCGCTGACGATCTCGTCGCGGCCGGTCACGTCGATGGGCCGGCCGTTCATGCGGTTGAGCTCGTCGAGCACCGCCCTGAGGGTGAGCGCCATGTTGTCGCCCGTGTCGCCGTCGGCGACAGGGAAGACGTTCAGGTCGTTGACCTCCTGGCGGCGGTTCTCGAGCTCCGCGAGGGCGGCGGCGACGACCCGCCGGAAGCGCAGCAGGCTCTCGTCAGGCACCGGCGTGTTTTACACCAGACGGCGGCTGGGTTACTGCGTGAGCCCGCCTAGGCGTGCTTCACGATCTTGCCGGCCTTGAGGCAGCGGGTGCAGACGTACTCGCGCCGGGGTGCTCCCCCGACGTCGATGCGGACCTTCTGGAGGTTCGGGTTGAAGCGCCGCTTCGTCGCCACCATCGAGTGGCTGCGGCTGTTCCCGAACGACGGGCCCTTCTTGCACACGTAACAGACCTTCGGCACGGCCGGTCAGGGTAGCAACACGGAGCGCGGCCTCAGCCAGGGCCTGGTCCACCGCGGCGCGGTCCACGTCGAGGTGCGTCACGGCGCGGACGCGCCCGTCGGGCGTGGCGGACAGCTCGACGCCGCGCTCGGCCATCGCCGCAACGAAGCCACTCCGGGGCACGTCGTCGTCCACCTCACTGGGGAAGTCCGCGGGTGGCGCGAAGATCACGATGTTCGTGTCGGGCTCGATCACCTCGCAGCCGAGCTCCTTCAGGCCGTCCGCCAGCACGCGCGCGTTGTCGTGATCCTCGGCGAGCCGCTCGACGTTGTGGTCGAGCGCGTACAGGCAGCCGGCCGCCACGATGCCCGACTGCCTGAACGAGCCGCCCATCTGCTGCTTCCAGCGCCAGGCCTCGTCGATCAGCTCGCGCGAGCCGCACATCACCGCGCCCACCGGCGCGCCGAGCCCCTTCGTGAAGTCGATCCAGGCCGTGTCGAAGCCGCCCGCGTAGTCGGCCGCCGGCACGCCCGCCGCCACCACGGCGTTCATCAGCCGGGCGCCGTCCAGGTGGGCGCGCAGCCCGTGCTCGCGCGCCACGCCGAGCACCGAGCGGATCGTCTCGAGCGGCCACACGCGGCCGCCGCCCATGTTCGTGGTCTGCTCGACCGACACCACGCGCGAGCGCGGGAAGTAGCGGCTGTCGGGCCGCATGGCGGCGCGCACCTGGTCGGCGGTGAAGATGCCGCGGTCGCCGTCGAGCGCGTGGATCATCAGGCCGGCGTTCCAGGCCGGCCCGCCGGCCTCGGCGATGATCGGGTGGGCCGTCCGGTCGAGGATCAGCTCGTCGCCGCCCGGCCGCGAGTGGAGCCGCAGCGAGATCTGGTTGCACATCGTGCCGCTCGGCAGGAACAGCCCCGCCTCGTGCCCGAGCAGCTCGGCCACGCGCTCCTGCAGCAGCCGCGTGGTCGGGTCGGCGAAGCGCTGCTCGTCCCCCACCTCGGCCGAGGCGATCGCCTGGCGCATGCCCTCGCTCGGGCGGGTCTGGGTGTCGCTGTAGAGGTTGATCAAGCGGCGCCGGAGGCTAGCGAGCGCCGCAACTCGGCCATGCGCATCACCGCGCGGGCGGCGTCCTCGCCCTGGTGTCGCTTGCCGCCGCCGGCCCGCTGGTAGGCCTGCTCCATGGTGTCCACGGTGAGCACTCCGAAGGCGCACGGCACGCCCGTGTCGAGAGAGACGCGCGAGATGCCCGCCGCGGCCTCGCGACAGACGTGGTCGTAGTGGTCGGTCTGGCCGCGGATGACCACCCCGAGGCAGGCGACCCCGGCGTAGCGGCCCGACTCGGCGCAGTACTTGGCCGCCAGCGGCAGCTCGAACGCGCCGGGCACCTCGTGTATCTCGACCGACGCTCCCGCCGACGCGAACACGCCCGTCGCCCCGGCCACCAGGCGGCGGGCCAGGTCCTCGTAGAAGCGGCCGACGCGGAGTGGCGAAGCAGCGTCGGTGCGCAGGCTCAGTCTCACCGGTCCGCCTCGGGGCCGGGCCCTGCCCGTAGAGGTCCGCCTCGGCGGCGGCGCGGGCGCGGTCGGACACGCGCTCCTCGTGGATCATCTCCTCGTCGAGCGCCAGCCCCTGATGGTGCAGCAGGTGGCCCAGGCGTTCCTTCTTGGCCTTCAGGTACTCGCGGTTGTGGTCGCCCGGGGCGTGCTCGATCGGGATCTGGTCGCTCACCGACAGACCGTATCCCTCCAGGCCGACGATCTTCTTCGGGTTGTTCGTGAGCAGCCGGATCGAGCTCAGCCCGAGGTCCACGAGGATCTGGGCGCCGATGCCGTAGTCGCGCAGGTCGGCCGGCAGCCCGAGCTCCAGGTTGGCGTCCACCGTGTCGCGGCCCTGCTCCTGCAGCCGGTAGGCGCGCAGCTTGTTGAGCAGGCCGATGCCGCGCCCCTCCTGGGCGAGGTAGAGCAGCACGCCCTCCCCCTCCTCCTCGATGCGCGCGAGCGCGTCCTCGAGCTGCTGGCCGCAGTCGCAGCGCAGCGAGTGGAACACGTCGCCGGTGAGGCACTCGGAGTGCACGCGCACGAGCACGTCGGACTCGCCGTCGACCTCGCCCTTGACCATCGCCACGTGGTGCTTGTCGTCCACGAGCGAGCGGAACCCGACGACGGTGAACTCGCCGAACTTGGTCGGCAGCTTGGCCTCGACGACGCGCTCCACGAGCTTGTCGTGACGGCGGCGGTAGGCGATCAGGTCGGCGACCGTGATCATCTTGAGCCCGTGCTTGGCGCAGTAGCGCTCGAGGTCGGGCACGCGCGCCATCGTGCCGTCGTCGTTCATGACCTCGCAGATCACGCCGCTCGGGTTGAGGCCCGCCAGCCGCGCGAGGTCCACTGCGGCCTCGGTCTGTCCGGTGCGCTCGAGCACGCCGCCCTGCTTCGCCTTGAGCGGGAAGATGTGGCCCGGCTGGACAAGGTCCTGCGGGCGCGCGTTCGGGTCGATCGCCACCTGGACCGTGTGGGCGCGGTCGTGCGCGGAGATCCCGGTGGTGATCCCCTCGCGCGCCTCGACGGAGACCGTGAAGGCGGTCTGGAAGGGCGACTCGTTCTTGGCCGCCATGAGGTCGAGGCCGAGGTCGTCGCAGCGGTCGGGCGTGAGCGCCAGGCAGATCAGCCCGCGGCCGTGCATCGCCATGAAGTTGATCGCCTCGGGCGTGGCGAACTGCGCGGCGAGCGTCAGGTCGCCCTCGTTCTCGCGGTCCTCGGCGTCGCAGACCACGACCATGCGGCCGGCGCGGACGTCCTCGAGCGCCTCCTCGATCGAGCTGAATGGCGGGCTGGTCATGGCCTCTCGTCACGAGCTTCTCCACGTACTTCGCGAGCACATCCACCTCCAGGTTCACGATGCTGCCCGGCGTCGGCCGCCCCGAGCGTCGTCCGCTCGAGCGTCTCGGGGATCAGCGAGACCTCGAACCACTCGTCGTCGATCGCGCTGACCGTGAGCGAGACGCCGTCCACGGCGATCGAGCCCTTCTCGACCACGTAGCGCAGCAGGTCGGGCGGCGCGGCGACCCGCACGACGCGGGCGTTGCCCTCGTCGCGCAGCGACTCCACCTCGCCGGTCCCGTCCACGTGCCCCTGCACCACGTGGCCGCCCATGCGGTCCCCGGCGCGCAGCGGCAGCTCCAGGTTCACCTCGGCGCCCGGGCCGAGCGGCCCGAGCGAGGAGCGGCGCAGCGTCTCCGGCATCACGTCGGCCGCGAAGCCGTCCGTGTGCGGCTCGAACGGCGGTGAGGCAGACGCCGTTCACGGCCACCGAGTCACCGTCGGCGAGGTGCGCGCCGAGCGCCGTCTCGACCTCGAGCCGCCCGTCGTGGATGGCGCGGACGGTGCCCTTGTCTGCGACGAGCCCGGTGAACACCGCTACCAGTCCTTCAGCCGGGCCACGATCAACACGTCGTCCTCGAGCCGGTCGACGTCCACGTGCAGGGCACGCGGCGCCGCGGCGATCCGCTCGATGCCGATCCCCTCGACAGCCGTCTTCGCCTCGCGCCCGCCGGTCAGGAGCGGGGCGACGAAGATGCGCGCCTCGTCGATCTCGTCGGCCTCGAGGAACGCGCCGGCCAGGTGCGGGCCGCCCTCGAGCAGCAGCGACTGGACCTCGCGAGCGCCGAGCTCGCCGAGGGCGTGCTTCACCCGCGCGGCCTCGTTCTGGCCCGTGGCGACGATCACGTCGACCCCCGCCGACTCGAGCGCCTGCACCGACGTCCGCGCCGCCGCCCGAGAGCAGACCACGGTGATGGGGACCTCGGCCACGCCTCGCACGAGCTGCGAGTCGAGCGGCAGCCGGGCCTCGGAGTCGAACACGACGCGGCGCGGCTGGCGGGCGACGCCCTCGATGCGGGCGGTCAGCCGCGGGTCGTCGAACAGCGCGGTGCCGATGCCCACCGCCACGGCGTCCGACTCGGCGCGCCAGCGGTGCGCACGTGCCCGGCTCGCCTCGCCGGAGATCCACTGCGAGTCGCCGCGCACCGTGGCCACCTTGCCGTCCAGCGTCATGGCCGACTTGAAGACCACCAGCGGCCGGCCGGTTCGGGCGTGCTTGCGAAAGGGCTGGTTGAGGAGCCGCGCCTGCTCGGCGGCCTCGCCGTCGATCCAGACCACGTCGACGCCCTCGTCGCGCAGGATCCCGGGGCCGCGCCCGGCCGCCTTCGTCGTGGGGTCGTCCGAGGCGATCACGACGCGGGAGATGCCCGCCTCGAGGATCGCGTCGGTGCAGGGCGGGGTGCGGCCGTGGTGCGCGCACGGCTCGAGCGAGACGTACATCGTCGCGCCGGACGGATCCTCCTGGCAGGCGGCCAGCGCGATGCGCTCGGCGTGCGCCTGGCCGGGGGCCTGCGTGCTGCCCTCGCCGATCACGCGGCCGTCCTTGACGATCACGGCGCCGACCATCGGATTGGGGCTCGTCTGGCCCCGCACGAGGTGCGCCAGCTCGACTGCCCTGAGGAGATGACGGGTGGTTTCCGGCATAGGTTGACTCGTGAGTCAACGATACCCGCCGGGCCGAAGCCCTCCGCTGTGGCCGGCCGCAGCGCTCGGCTTGGCCGAGTGCGCGCGGATGCGCATCCGGCACTGTTCGCACCGCGCCACTAGCTTTCGGCCGCGTGCACCGGTTGATTCTGGCGCTGATCCTGCTCGCCGGCTTCGCCCTTCGGGTCTGGAACAACGACTACGGGCTGCCGTTCGTCTACTCCATCGACGAGGCGTCCCACTTCGCGAGCCGGGCCGTCGAGATGTTCTGGCAGGACCTCGACCCGGGCTACTACCAGAACCCGTCCGCCTACACGTACCTCGTCTACGGGCTGCTACGGGGCATGTACGGGCCGCTCGGGTTCCTGTTCGACCTGCCCTACGGCAACGTGACCGAGCAGTTCGAGAAGGACCCGACCGAGATGTGGATCGCGGCGCGCACGCTCGCCGCCGCGCTCTGCATGGTGGGCGTGGTCGCGACCTACGCGGCCGCGCGGCGGCTGTGGGGCGTGCGCGAGGGGCTCGTCGCGGCGGCCGTAATGTCGTTCGCGTTCCTGCCGGTCGCCTACTCGCGGGTGGCGGTGACCGACGTCGGCGCCCTCACCGGCGTGGCGCTCGCGCTGCTGTTCTCGGTCCGCGCGGCCGAGTCCGGACGGCTGCGCTGGTACGCGCTCGCCGGGGCGGCCGGCGGCCTGGCCGTCGGGTTCAAGTACACGGCGGGACTGGCGCTGCTGCCGCTCGCGATCGCGGCGATCGCGCGCCTGCGCGCCGACCGCTTCCGCGTGGTCGCCGGCCTCGCGCTCGGCGGGCTCGCGGCGGCGGTCGTGTTCCTGCTGCTCAACCCATACGTGTTCGGATCGCTCGACGAGTGGTGGCGCGACCTGCGCGACCAGGCCGACGTGGCCGCGAGCGACGCGAAGCCGGGGCAGGAGTCGGGCGGCGTGGCGTACTACCTCGAGTCGCTCACCTGGGGCCTCGGCTGGGCCGGCATGGCGGCCGCGCTCGCCGGAGCCGTGCTCGTGCTGCGGCGCGACCTCGTCCGCGGGCTGATGCTCGTGGCGGTGCCGGTCGCGCTGTTCGCGTACCTGGCCGTGCAGTCGCGCTACTTCGGGCGCTGGCTGCTGCCCGCCTACCCGGCGCTCGCGATGCTGGCCGCCGTGGCGATCTCGCAGGCGGCGGCCTGGCTCGCGGCCCAGCGCCGGCCCTCCCGCCCGCGCCCCGCGTTCGCCGGCGCCCTCGCCGCCGCCTTCACGGCCGCCGTGCTGGCCCAGCCGCTCGCCGCCGACGTCCGCACCGCCGCCCTGCTCGGGCGCGAGGACACGCTCAGCCAGGCGCGCGCGTTCCTCGACGAGGAGTTCGCGCCCGGGCTGCGCGTCTCGATCGAGCCGGCCGTGCCGGGTCGCTTCTTCCGCTCGAACCCGGAGGGGAGGAGCCCGGAGTGGCTGTCGCGCTGCCCGCGCCGGGACGACTGGACCGAGGCGGGCTGGTCGTACGTCGCGGCGGGCGGCCGGCGCGTCTGCGAGCAGTACAAGCCGGGCCTGTTCGTGCGGCCGGACGGCGGCGTGCGCGCGTCGGCCTACCACACGGTGCTGAGCCCGGAGACGATCGAGGACTACCGCCTGTACGGCTACTGCCTCGTGATGACCGTGAACGTGGTCCGCGACCGGGCCGAGCGCGACCCCGAGGCGCGCGCGTACTACGAGCGGCTCGAGCGCGAGTCGGAGCTGCTGCGCGAGTTCAGCCCCTACGACGAAGGCGCGGAGCCGGTCCCGTTCAACTTCGACCTCTCCTACAACTACTACCCGCCGGAGTACGAGCGGCCGGGCCCGACCGTGCGGCTCTACAGGCTCGACGACTGCGTGCAGGCCTACGGGCCGCCGCTGATCCGCATCCCGCGCGCCAAGGAACCCCCGCCGTTCAGCTGATGCCAGCCGGGGCTCGCGCCCCCGGACCCCCGGCTGATGCCTGGCCGGCCGCCGGAGACCTCAGCTAGCCTGCGGCTGCGGATGCGCCTGAATCGCCGTCGGTTCCTCGAGGCTGGCGCCGCGGGGGCGGCGGGCGCCGCGCTGTTGCAGAACGCGGGCTGCTCCATGGACGAGACCGGTGCGGGCGGTCCGATGAACGTCCTGCTCCTGATCATCGACAGCCTGCGCCCGGACCACGTGGGCGCCTACGGCGCGTCGTACGTGCAGACGCCGAACGTCGACCGCATCGCCTCCCGCGGCCTGCGCTTCAACCGCGCCTTCCCGGAGGCGATGGTCACGATCCCCGCCCGGCGCTCGATCTTCACGACCAAGCGGATCTTTCCGTACCGGGACTTCGTCGTGAACGAGGAGCTCGGCACGAGCCCCGGCTGGCTGCCGATCGAGGACACGGAGCACACCTTCACGAGCGAGTTCAAGCGCCACGGCTACTGGGTGGCGCAGGTCTCCGACAACCCGCACCTCGGCTTCACCAAGGCCTACGAGCCGTTCCGGCAGAGCTTCAGCCACTGGAAGTCCGTGATCGGCCAGTCCGGCTTCGTGCGGCCGCCGGAGTCGATCCCGCTCAGCACGGTCTACGACTGGCTGCCGGAGCAGGTGCGCGACGAGCGCTACATCCCCGGCATGCGCAAGTACCTGGCGAACTCGGGCGGCGGCGTGAACGAGGAGGAGACCTGCGCGGCGCGCACGTTCAAGGAGGCCGCGAACACGCTCGACGAGGCGCGCCTGCGGCAGCCCTTCTGCCTCACGATCGACTGCTTCGACCCCCACGAGCCGTGGAGCCCGCCGCCCAAGTACGTCGACATGTACCGCCACCCCGAGTACCGCGGGCCGAACATCGGCGTGACGCGCTACGGCTTCGCGCGCAACTGGACCGAGGACCAGCTGCGACACCTGCACGCCATCTACGCGGCGGAGGTCACGCTGACGGACGTCTGGCTCGGCCACTTCCTCGACCGCTTCTTCGAGCTGGGCCTCGACGAGAACACGGTGATCCTGCTGCTGAGCGACCACGGCTACCTGCTCGGGGAGCGCGGCTACACGGGCAAGGTGCCGTCGCAGCTCCACCCCGAGCTGGCGCAGGTGCCGTTCGTGATCGCGCACCCCGACCGCCGCGCGGCCGGCGGCACGAGCTCCTACTTCGCCTCGACCCACGACGTGGGCCCCACGCTGCTGTCGATGGTCGGGCTCGACCCGCCGGACTGGATGGAGGGCACCGACCTCTCCCCCGTGCTCGACGGCGGCGACCCCGCCGAGCGCCGCGACTTCCACTACGGCGGCATGTACAACCGCTTCTTCATCCGCACGGACGACTGGGTGCTGATCGGCGACAACCGCGGCCTCGAGCGGCACATGTACGACCTGCGCCTCGACCCGCGCGAGCTGACCAACGTCCTCGACGACCACCCGGACGTGAACGAGGAGCTGTACAGCACCGTGCTGGACGCGGCCGGCGGGCCGCTGCCGTACTACGAGTAGGCGATCAGGGCCACGCCGACGGCCACGAGCGCGGCGCCGCCGAGGCGGCGCTCCTCGCCGAGGAAGAGCCAGGCCATGAGGGCGGCGATGACGATGCTGGACTCCCGGACGGCGGCCACCGGCGCGGCCGGGGCGAGTTCGAGCGCGGCGAGGACCATGGCGTAGCCGCCGAAGGTGGCGGCGGCGGTGAGGAGGGTCCTCGCGCTCATCTCGGCGCGTGAGCTCGCTCGCCCTGCCGCTCAGCACGAGCGCCCCGTTGTACGCGACCGCGCTGACGGCAGCAACGAGGAACAGGTACGGGAGCGGGTCGGCATGGTCGAGGCCCTCGCTGTCCACGAGCGTGTACCCCGCGATCGCGACGCCGATTGCCAGCCCGAGCAGCAGATCCCGGGAGTGTGGGCCGTCAATGTCACGCATATGGCGCTTTTGACGGCCCACACTCGAAATCCCGAGCACGAGCACACCCCCGGCCACGAGGACGACCCCGAGCCGCCGCGAGCCACGACACCCCCTTCCCCAGCCCTAGAACGGCGGCGCCCAGCACGAGGACGGGGGCCGACCCGCGCGCCACCGGATACACGACGCCAAGCTCGCCACCGCGGTAGGCGCGGGCGAGCAGCACGAAGTACACGAGCTCCAGAACGACCGAGGCGGCGACGAACGGGAGGGCCTCGGCGGACAGGCCGCCGTCGGAGAAGCCGCCGGTCAGGAGCGCCGCCGGCGCCAGCAGCAGTGCCCCGAACGCGAGCAACGCACCCGCGGCCGCCACGCTGTCGCGCGACCCGGCCAGCAGCACGTTCCACAGCGCGTGCAGGAACGCGGCACCCAGCGCGAGCCCGAGAGCGCCGCCGCTCATGCGGCTATGAGTGGAGTGGCTCCTTCATGCCCTCTGTCTCCGGGGCCTCGATGTAGGGCTGCTGCTCGTCCTGCTTCTCCTCCTCGTGGTACACCGACTCGGCGTTCACCGCCCAGATGTCGTGCTCGGTGCCCTTCACGAGGTTGTCCACCGCGCGCATCGCGGTGAGCATCGAGTGGTCGCTGTTGTTGTAGCGGTGCAGGCCGTTGCGGCCGACCTGGATGAAGTTGTCGAGACCGTCGAGCCAGGTGCGGATCGTCGACACGCGGTCGGAGTACTCGGCGTCGTAGATCGGGTACGCCTTCGGGACCCGCTCCACGAACCCGAACTCGAGCTGCTCGCGCCGCGCCAGGCCGAGCGTCTCCAGCTCGCGCATTCCGAGCTGCACGAGCTTCTCGTCATCCATCTCCCACAGCTCGTCTCCGGCGAAGCAGAAGTACTCGAGGCCGACGCAGGCCTTGTCCGGGTCGGGCACCATCCACGGGCTCCACGAGCGGAAGTTCTGGATCCGGCCCACGGTCACCTCCGGCTCGTGGATGTAGATCCAGTTGTCGGGGAAGATGTCGTCGCCGTTCAGGACGAGCGCGACGGTTAGGAAGTCGCGGTAGCGCATGCCCTTCGCGGCCGCCACCACCTCGGAGCGCGGGTGCGGGTCCGCGATGCCGACGGTGTTCCGCAGCGGCAGCGACGAGATCACGGCCGACGGCTCGAAGACCGTGTCGCCCACGTGCACGCGCACGCACTTCTCGCCCTCGAAGTCGAGCTTCGTGACCTTGTGCTCCAGAAGGACCTGACCGCCGAGGTTGCGGATGTCCTCGGTCATCGTCTCCCACATCTGCCCGGGCCCGTAGCGCGGGTAGTGGAACTCCGAGATCAGCGACTTGATCTTGTTGCCCTTGTTCCCGAAGAACGCCGACTTGGCCGCGCTGAAGAACGACAGGCCCTTGATGCGCTGCGCCGCCCAGTCGGAGCGGATCTCCGTGGTCGGCACGCCCCACAGCTTCTCCGTGTAGGACTTGAAGAACTGGTTGAAGAGCCAGCGCCCGAAGCGGTTCGACACCCACTGCTCGAAGGTGTCCTCGCGCCCCTTCGGCTTGAGCTGCGCCCACAGGTACGACAGCAGCGCCTTGGTCAGGTCGACGGGCCCGAGCTTCTTGATCACGTCCGGGCCGCGCAGCGGGTAGTCGAGGAACTTCTTGTTCCAGTAGATCCGCGACATGCGCGGGCGCAGCAGGAACTCCTCGCGCATGATCTCGTGCCAGAGGTCGTCGACCTCCTTCACCTTCGTGAAGAAGCGGTGCCCGCCGAGGTCGAACCGGTAGCCGTCGCGCACCGCCGTCTTGGCGATGCCGCCGACCTGGTCCTCGGCCTCGAGCACCACCACCGGCAGCCCCTGCTTCGAGAGCAGGTAGCCGGCCGTGAGTCCGGCGGGTCCGCCGCCGAGGATCACGGTGGGCTTGTCGCGCATCTCGGGGCGCGCGATCTGGACGGGCTTAGCGACGGCGGCGGGCTGGGCTCCGTCGGCCTGTGCGCTGTTCTGGTTCTGGGCGTTCTCGTTCGTCATCCGGTCTTCTCGTAGAGGACTCCGCGCACCCCGATCCGGGTCGCGCGGCGGTAGTTGCGCGGTACTGGTCCGACCTTCTCGAAGCGCTCGTCGGTCGCCAGCGCGGCCCCCCACTGCGCCGCGCGACGCCGCACGAGCTGGGTCCAGGGAGCGTCCCAGTCGTCCGCCCGCGAGGTCACGGGGTGCACGATGAGGACCCGCCCGCCGGTCGGCAGATTATCAAGCAAGGGGTCCAGGTTAGTGGCAGGTGTTGCATCCTCGAGCCGCTCGAATCCGTCGGTCCAGTCCATCACGCGGTCGTTCTCCATCAGCCCGATCGGGCTCCCGAACTGCAGCTTCGGCGCCCCGCCGATGTCCTCGAGGTGGTACGCGAGCAGCGGTCCCTGCTCGGGCTGCATCGACAGCACCAGGTCGCCCTCGCTCAGCTCGGGCACGGCGTCGCGGCGCAGGTCCGACGCGTTCGACTTGTTCTCGAGCCCGTACGAGCGCGGGATCGCCCAGATGCCGAGGATGATCACGAGCGCCACGAGCCCGAGCGTTCCGGCGCGGGCGATCCCGAGCGCGGCGATCAGCAGCATCGGGCCGAGCAGGACGCCGAGGTAGCGGGTCGTCCAGGCCGGCGAGACCTGCGACACGGCCCACGCCACGGCGAGCGTGGCCAGCACGGTCACGGCGCCGGCGAGCACCGCCGTTCGCTCCTTGTCCTCGACCCGCCGCGCGAGCACGGCGGCGAGGCCGGTGCCGCCCGCGAGCACCAGCGCGACGGTGGGCGTGCCGCCGCCGAGCAGCGACTTCGAGATCTGGATGGGCGCGCCGAAGTTCGGCGGGTTGAGCCACGGCGCCCCGGTGTGCTGGATCTGGTGCAGCAGCGTCGGGAGCCATGGCAGGTAGAGGAGGCCGGCGCCGCCGAAGCCGATCAGCGCGTCCTTCCAGAACGAGTGGCGGTTCTCCGACACGTACCAGCACGGCACGAGCGCGCAGACGAGGCCGAAGCTCAGGAACAGCCCCCAGTTGTGCGTGTAGAGCATGAGCGCCAGCAGCACGAAGAAGAGCGGCAGGTAGCCGCGCCGGCCGAATGCGAACACGTGCAGGAAGGCGGCGGTGGCCAGCAGCGAGAGGACGAGCATGAGCGAGTACATGCGCGTCTCCTGCGCGAACTGCGTCAGGAACGGGTTGACGGCGCAGAGCGCGGCGCAGACGAGGCCGGCGCGGCGGCCGAACAGGCTCCAGCCGGCCCACATGCCTCCCGGGACCGCCAGGAGCGCGATCGCGACGGACAGCGCCTGGGTCTCCCCCGGCCCGTTGCCGACCAGGTCCATCCAGACCGACAGCAGCATGTAGTAGAGGGGCGGCGAGCCGTCCATGCGCAGCACCCCGGGGATGTCGAACAGGGGCTGCGAGGCGATCCCGATCGAGAGCCCCTCGTCCATCCACAGCGACTCGCCGAGCGAGTCGGTGCGCAGGACGAGCGAGACCGCGAGCAGCACGACGAGCACGACCGCCGGCAGCACGAAGCTGGACGGCAGCGAGCGGACGCCGGGGAGCGGGCGCAGGCGGGAGGCGACGCTGGCCACGAAGCGATCCTAGTGGGGGCTCCGCCCCGCCAGGGGCACTCGCATGGGTCGGCTCACGGGGTCTCCTCCTGCGGCTGTCCGGGGTCGCCGATCACCTCGAGCTCCGTGTCCTTCGAGGGCTCGTTGAAGGCGGAGCCGGAGGTGGGCGCGAAGCGGCTCGCCTTCGGGCAGTCGCTCTCGCCCTCCGGCGGCACGGTCAGGAGGCGCCACTTGCCGTTGGTGCCGACGAGGCGGAAGCGGTCGTCGGTCGGCTTCGTCACCAGCGGGCCGTCCGGCACCGTCCGGGTCCGGAACGTCGCGCCCGGCGGCGGGGTGACCTTCCACCCCACCTGGATCCCGTGGATGCCGAGCTCGTAGGCCACCATCTGGGTCTGGAACGGGCCGCTGAAGATGCCCGCCGCACGCGAGCAGCGGCTCCTTGCCGCCGGCCTCGTCGATCAGCCCCTTGAGGTCGGCCCAGAGGTAGGCCTCGTGCTCGAGCCCGCCCTGCACGCGCGCGGTGTTGTCCGCCTTCGCGATGATCGTCGGGGAGGCCACCGCCAAGCCCAGGAGGACCGCGCCGGCGATCACCGGCCGGGCGCGGTTGGCGCCGACGAAGCGGCGCGCCAGGGACTCCACGCCCTGCAGCACGCGCACCACGCCCATCCCGCCCAGCACGCAGACCACGGCGGTGGTCACGATCAGGTAGCGCTGGTTGCCCGCGAAGCCGGCCTCCGTCATGGCGGCCACGAGCAGGAACCAGGCGAGGCCGAACGCCGTGAGCGCCAGCGTCACCCCTTCCCGCCGGTATCTGTGCCACATCACGGCCGCGAAGCCCACCGCGACCACGGTGCCGAGCTCGACCGGGGCGATCGTGACGCTCATGAAGCGCTCGACGAGCTCCACCGCCGGCGAGTCGGCGAACGCCGCGGAGCCGGGGTTCGGCGCGTTGGCGCGGGCGCCGGCGCGGAACGGGTCGTCCGAGCCCCACCACTCGGGCAGGAACCAGAGTGCCGGGATGAGCGCGGCGAAGGCCACCAGCCGGAGCCGCAGGCGCGGGCTGCTGAACCAGAGCCAGAGCCCGTACAGGCCGAGGAACGGCCAGGCCTCGGGGCGCAGCAGCGCCGCCAGGAAGCCGAGGTAGAGCGCGTGGTCGCGGCGGCCGTCGAGGTGGCGCTCGAAGGCCCACAGCACGATCGCCGCCAGCAGCGGCTCCGAGTTGCCGAGCGCCGCGTCGCGCACGTACTTGTTGCTCGAGAACAGCGCGAGGAACGCGCAGACGCCCGCCACTGCGCCGTAGATGCCGCCGCCGATCAGCCGGTGCGCCATCCGGTACGCCATGACGCAGCCGAACAGGCCGCCGGCGCGGGCGACGAGGAGCCACAGGTAGGGCGCGAGGTCCTGCCCGAAGATCGAGAACGGGACCGTGAACAGGATCGGGAACGGCTTCCACGACGGCCCGCCCTCCGTGACCAGGTCGAGCTGCGTGATCTCGCGGCCCCAGAGGATCCACGCCCAGGGGTCGTAGGTGGGCGTGGACGGGTACAGCAGCGTGAGCGACGCCACCGCCAGGCAGCCCAGCATGATCAGCGCCATCTGCCTGCCGTGCGAGAGGCCGCCGCCGGCGGCCTCGGCGCGCAGCGCCGGCGCGCGGCGGTCCCCGACGTCCCGGCGGCGCAGGGTGCGGAGCTGTGCGACGGAGGCCCGCATCGACGGCGGGCTCAGGCGCGGCTCGCCTCGGCCCCGGCGTCGAGCCGGACCGCCGAGCGCAGCCGCGACCAGCCGCCGTAGCGCGTGACCAGGACGACGAACCCGACGACGGTGATCGGGACGTAGAGCACGAAGCGCAGCAGGATGAGGTAGGAGAGCGACGCGGAGCCGGTCGCCCCCAGCTTCCCGGCGCCCCAGACCACCGCCGCGTCGAACGTGCCGATCGAGCCGGGCGCCGCGGGCAGCGCGGCGACGAAGTTCGTGAGCGCGACGAGGTACAGGGCGCCCGTGGCGCTGATGCCGAGGTCGACGGACTTGGCCACCGCCAGGTAGACGCCGGCCTCGAAGGCCCAGAGGACGAAGGTGGCCGCCAGCAGCACGACGCCCCCGCGCCCGAGCAGCGCCCGCGGGGCGTCGGCGAGCGGACGGAGCCAGTCGCGGACGCGATCGAAGACCTGGTGGCGGCGCAGCATCCAGACGGTCACCGCGGCGACGAGGAGCAGCAGCACGCCGATCCCCGTTACGAGCAGCGGCCGGTCGGTGGGCAGCACGGTCGCGCTGAGCACGCCGTAGACCACCACCACGAAGATCGCGACGAGCGCGATCACGTCGAGCAGCCGCTCCGCGACGACGGAGCCGAGCAGCGTGCGCTTGCTGGCCTCGCAGCGGCCCGAGAGCAGCACCACACGGAGGGCTTCACCCGCGCGCGCGGGGAGCACGTTGTTGCCCATGTAGCCCACCGTCGTCAGCGCATAGCAGTCGCTGCGCTTCGCCTTCACCTCCGTCAGCTCGAGGATCCGGTGCCACCGCTCGCCGCGGAGCAGCGTCGCGATCGCGTAGAGGCCGAGCGCGGCGCCGAGCCAGGCGATGTCGCCCGTCCCGCTGGGCAGCTCTGGCGCCTCCTGGCGCGAAGCCCACCAGACGACCGCCGCAAGCGCGATCAGTGAGACGAGGGCTTGGATGAGCGCGAAGCGTCGGTTCATGTGCTGACTCGAACGGCGTCGCGTCTGGCGAGGCCGGCGGACAGAGGGTCTTGCTGCGCAGCTGCGCGGGCCGGGGAGACCCCACGCGGCTCTGCACGGTAGCAAGTACCCCGTCCGGAATTCCGCAACCCAGAGGCGTTCCAGGTGTTCCCGCGGAGTCCGGCGCTACCCTGCGCAGCCGCCTCCCCTCGTGCCCGCTCTTCTCTTTACATTCCTGCTGCTGCTGATGCTGCCCACTGCGGCCCTCGCCCAGGGCGGTGGGACGAGTCCGACGAGCGGTCAGCAGCCGCCCGTGCAGCCTCCGCCCCCCGCCCCCGAGCTGTCGGTGGAGCGCCCGGGCGGCAAGCCGCTCATCTACGAGGGCCAGACCACGCGTCAGCTCCTGGGCGGCACGTGGTACTTCCGCCAGGACGACCTCCTCACCCAGGGCGACACCGAGCGCTGGTACGAGCAGGACGACCTCATCGGCTGGACCCCGATCGGCGTGCCCCACAACTGGAACGCCCAGGACACGACGCTCAACAAGTCGTCGGTCGGCTGGTACCGCAAGGAGTTCAGCCTGCCGCGCCGGCCGAAGAACACGTTCTGGAAGGTCCGCTTCGAGGGGTCGAACTACCGCACCTGGGTCTGGCTGAACGGGCAGCCGATCGGCACCTACACCGGCTACTTCCCCTTCGAGGTCGACCTCGATGGCCTGGAGCAGGGCCGCAACACGCTCGTCGTGAAGGTCTCCTCGCTGCGCAGCAACAGGGACCTGACCCACTGGCGCCCCGCCGCCTACAACGGCTTCGGCACCGGCGGCTGGTGGAACTTCGGCGGGCTGCTGCGCGAGGTCTACGTGCGCGAGATCGACACGATCGACATCGAGGACGTGCAGGTCGTGCCGCGCGTGCGGCGCGTGGGCGACCCGGCCAAGGTCGAGGTGCGCGTCGAGCTGCGGAACATGACCGACAAGGACCGCAGGGTCTCGCTCGCGATGCGGGTCGGCGGCGAGAACATGAGGTTCGACACCGAGGAGGTCCTCGCCGGCAACACGCGCGAGCTGTCGAACACCTTCACGATCGACCGGCCGAAGCTCTGGCAGCCCGGCAAGCCGACGCTCTACCCGATGACCGTGTACGCGGACGAGGACCGCGGGCGGCGGGAAACCAAGCGGCGCGCGGCCTACAAGCTGCGCTTCGGCATCAAGAAGCTCGAGACGCGCCGCGGCGGGGTCATCCTGCTGAACGGCAAGCGGGTCGACCTGCGCGGCGCGAGCATCCACGAGGACGACCTCGAAGAGGGCGGCGCGCTGTCGCAGAGCACGCGCCGGCTGCTCGTCTCACGCCTGCGCGACCTGCGGGCGACGATCACGCGCTCGCACTACCCGCTCCACCCCGCCTTCCTGGAGCTGTTCGACAAGTACGGGATCCTCTACTGGGTCGACGCGCCGGTGTACCAGCTGCCGAACCGGTTCTTCGACGACTCGAAGGTGCGCGCGGCCGCCGAGCGCGCCGTCGTCCTGACCGTCCGCAACAACCTCAACCACCCCTCGATCATGACGTGGGCGCTCGTGAACGAGCCGGCCGAGAACGGCAACGAGCTCGGCTTCTTCGGCTCCGGGTTCGCCCGCTGGATCGGTGACGCCGCGGCCGCGGCGCGGGAGCTCGACGACACCCGGCTGATCGCGATCGACCGCCACTCGCGGATCGGCGAGCCGGTCACGAGCTCCGTGTACAAGAACCTCGACGTGCTTGGCGTGAACGAGTACTTCGGCTGGTACCGGACGGTCACGGAGGCGGACCCGGCGCGCCCGTCGAGCACGCTCGCCGACCTCGGCCCCTACCTCGACTCGATCCACGCCGCCAACCCGAACCTCCCGATCGTGATCACGGAGTACGGCGCGGAGGCCGCGCTGTCGGGCGCCGTGCAGCAGAAGGGCACCTTCGAGTTCCAGCGCAAGTTCGCGGCCGACCACCTCCGCGTGCACGCCTCGAAGTCGTACGTGAACGGCTCGATCTGGTGGGCGCTGCGGGACTTCCGCGTGCACCCGCAGTGGTCGGGCGGCGCGCCGGAGGGCTACACGGTGCCGCCGTGGCACAACAAGAGCCTGATCGAGGAGACGGATGCGCGGAAGGGCGTCTACTTCGACATGAAGAAGCGCTGGCGGCGCACGAAGCCGCTGTTGCCCGCCGGCCGCAGGCCGGCCCGTCGCGCGCAGGGTGCGGTTTCCCCCGCTAGCCTCCGCGCGGATGAAGCGCTCCCTCGCCAGGCCGACGCTCGCGGCCGCGTGCCTGACGGCGCTCGCGCTGTCCGGCTGCGGGATCGGCTCCGACGACGCCTCCCCGGACGACTCCGACATCCGCACGACGGTGATGACCTGCTTCGAGGAGGAGGGCATCGACGCGCGCCTCGAGGGCGAGGAGGGCAACGAGGAGATCGTGATCGGCGACGAGCCCGGCGCCCCCCGCGTAAGGGTCTTCCTCACCGCCGGCGAGTCCGAGGCGGCCCACTTCCAGGGCGAGGGCGAGGGCGCCGAGCAGATCGGCGCGACCTGGCTGTACGTGAACGAGGGCAGCGACGACCTGCTCGAGCAGGTCGAGAACTGCCTGGCCGAGCAGTAGAGGCCACCCCGCTGATGCCTGGCCGGTCGCGGCTAGCCGAGACGGGCACGACGGGTCCGCCGGTCGAACGGCGGCCGGTTCCGGATCACACTCACGCTGACGGAGTCCGCGGCGCCCTCCAGCCGCACCCTGAAGCGCCGGCGGCCGCGGCCCAGCAGCGACTCCACCTCGGGAAGCACACGGCGCCGGGAGAGCTGCCGCGCGACCTCGAAGCGGATGCGCCGCGCCGGCCTGTCCGTCCCCCACGTCACCACCACCGACCGACCCTGCCTTACGGCGCGCACGTCCACCAGCCGCGGAAGCGGCCGCACCGGCTTGCGGCGGAGGTCCGATCGGCACCGCGCGAGTGGCGAACGCGCGCCCGTTCGGCGCGAAGCCGTACACGACGATGCGCGACCTGCCTCCCGCCGGCGGGAGCCAGGTGCTCGTCGATCGACGGCCTGATCGCCAGGCGCGCTGCTGCCGGCGCGAGGCAGCGTCGCGACGGCCACGCCGCGGCCCCGTCCGCGGCCGCCCACGACGTACGCGCGGAGGTCGCAGGGCCTGTCGCAGCCCACCCCGAGCCTGAGCGCGTTCCCGTAGCCGAGCGTCCTCGCCCGCGGCGCCCGGACCGTCAGGCGCGGCGGCTCGGGCCCCATGCCCGGCGGTCCCGGCTCGGCGAGGTGGAGCCGACCGAGCGCGCTCGCCATCCTCGACGCCGAAGGCGAGCGCCGTCGTGACGTTGTCCGTGTAGGCCAGGAGCAGCTCGCCGCCGGCCAGCGCCAGCGGCGCCATGCCGTTGACGGCGCGGCAGCGGCAGCCCGCGGTCTCGGCGCGCGACGGGGCGCCGCCGGCCTGGCCGTGGACCATGCGCGCCGCGAGCGGGCGATCGCCGAACGGCAGCGCGCCGCTCCACGCCCCAGCCGACGAGGTAACGCCCGTCCGGGGCGATGCGGTGCCGACGTCGGTGTTGTCCCCGTCCTGCGGCGGCGAGGGGCGGTCGCCCCCGGACGAGATCGAGAAGAAGTCCACGACGACCGAGCGGTCCTCGCGTCTGCGCTGCACCGCCACGGGCGAGGTCCATGCGCCGGTCCCGCTCCGGCTCGCGACCACGACGTCCTTCGAGCCCGCCGCCTCGTTCCCGCGCCATGCGACCACCGCAGAGCCGTCGGGGGCCATCGCCAGGTCGGGGTGCTGCCAGGCGATCACGGCGGGACCGCAGCCGGCGGACGCGGGCGAACGCGGGCTCGCCGGGGGCGCGCTCGTATACCTGGACCATCTCCTGGCCGTCGTGGGCCAGCAGCGCCCGCCCGTCGGGCGCCACCGCCAGCGCGACGCGCTCCACGTCCTGCACCGGACGGGCGATGACCTGGGCCGGTCCGAAGGCCCCGCCCGGCGGTGCGGCCGCCGCCTCGACGCCGTAGAGGCTGGAGATGCTGCCCCTGTCGGGGATGGGCTGCGCCCAGGCGACCGTCGCAGTGCCGGCCGCGTCCATGCCCGCGCTCACCGTGGCGGCGGCCGGGAAGCTCGACGCGGCGCCAGCGGGTGACGAACTGCGGGCGGCCGAACGCGGCTCCGGCCGGCCGCACCGCGGCGACCACGCGCGTGCGCACGGCGTAGCGGCGCCCCCGCACGGGACGCGTCAGGGCCCAGGCGACGACGGCGTCGCCGCGCGCCGAGACGGCGGTCACGACCCGCGTGAAGCTGGTCTCGGTGCGCGCGATGTCCACGGGCGCGCCGAAGCCGCCGCCGGGCTCGGCCAGCGCCGCGCGGATCGCTCCCCGGAAGCGCCGGGTCCGCGCGGCGCCCGCCACGATCGCATGGCCGCTCGGGTCGGCGGCCACCGCGGGACACTCGTCGAGGATGCCGAGGCGGGCGGTGGCCGCGACCGCGACGCCGTCCGGCGACACGCGGAGCAGGTCGTAGGGCGACATCCGGCGCTCGAGCGGGCCGAGCATGCCCACGAAGCCGGGCGTGGCCGTGGGCCGAAGGCAGGTGGCGACCGCAGCCCGCGGGCTCTCGCGGACGACGACGTCCCTGGCCGCCTCGGCGGGGACGGCCGCGAGCAGCGCGAGCGTCAGGACGAGCGCCACGCGGATGCGCACGTCGCGCAGCCTACGCTCAGGAGAGTTCGAGCGCTAGCCGGCGACCGGCCAGGAATCAGCGGGGGTCCGGGGGCGCGAGCCCCCGGCTGTCATCGGCGCAGCAGGCGCGCGATCAGCGCGCCGGCGATCGCGTAGATCAGCGCGGCCAGGCCGTAGTTGACCGCGATCCGCTCCTTGCGGGTGTCCATCGAGAAGACGTTGTCGAACGGTCCGGCCAGCCAGGCGCCGGCGTCGAGCAGCGCCTCCACGATCGCGTTGTCGCGGTTGGCCTCGAGCACCACGAGCAGGATCGCCACCAGCAGCAGACCGACGACCACCGACGTGATCAGGCGGACGATGCGGGCCGCTCCCCAGAGGCCCTTCCGGGCCGCTCCGCGTCCCCGCGCAGCCATCTTGGCCTTGCCTGCCGCAGCGCGCCCCCGTGCCAACGTCGCCATGCCGGGCCTGTACCCGGCTACTGCGCTTCGAACACCTCGACGCGGTTGCGGCCCGACCGGAACGCGCCCGGCGGCACCATCACCGACACGAGCTCGCCCTCGTCGCCCTCGGCCAGCTCGAACGTGCTCCCGACCGCGGCGATCCTGCCGTTCACGGCCACCGCGATCTCGCGCCCCGGATCGCCATCGCTCCGCACCTGTCCCACGACGTGGTTGGGCAGGTACGGCGCGTCTGTGTTCACGTCCTCGTAGTCGGCGGCGTACACGAGGTCCACGTCGAGCCGGTCGCCGGCGGCCGACGCGGGCCGCCCGATCAGCTCCTGGTTCGGGCCGATCCGGTAGACCCGCTCGGGCCCGTCGCGGCCGGTCCCGAACAGCCGCACGTTCCGCTCGACCACCTCGTCGCGCTCGCGCTCGAACTCGTCCGCGGGGATGCGCAGCACCTCGAACGTGTTGCGGATCAGCATGCGCAGCTCGTCGCGCCCCTGCACCTCGGGCGAGCTCGCCGGGCGCCCGTCCATCTCGACCCGCGGGTCGAGCTCGAGCACCTCGAAGATCGTCGGCAGGATGTCGATCGTCTCGACCCAGGCGTCGTCAACCCGCGCTTGCGTCTGCCCCGGCGCCTTCATCAGGAGCGGGACCGGCGCGATCTCGTCCGCCGTCTCGCGGCCGAGGCGCCTCCGCTGCTCCGAGCCGAGCGGGAACGCCACGCCGTGGTCGGCGGCCACGACGATCAGCGCGTCGTCCCACATGCCCTGGTCCTTCAGGTGGCGCCAGAGCCGGCGCAGCTCGTAGTCGGCGAAGCCCGTCTGCAGGACGTGGCGCTGGAGCAGCACGTCGAGCTGGCCCTGGTCCTCGTAGGACTGCGTCGACAGGCCCGGCAGGGCGTCGTTCGCGGTGCGGCGGTAGCGGCGCGCGTCGGGCAGGTACTGCCACGGCACGTGCGGCAGCAGCGTGTGCTTGAAGGCGAGCTGCGGCCTCCGGCCCGGCTGGATCGCCTCGATCCACTCCTCGAAGCGGGCCTGCCGGCCGCCCTGCAGGTTCCCGATCGTGTGCTCCCTCACGTCGACCGCGGGCGCATCTCCCTGCTCCTCCTCCGCCTCCTCGTCGCCGCCGCCGAAGTTGCCCCAGTTCTCCGAGACCGACGGCAGGTCCGACTCGATGTCGCGCGGCGACACCACGTGCAGCCACACGAGCCCGAGGTCCTCGCTCATCGAGCCCATCCGGCTGCCGTACGACTCGTCCAGGCGCTCGTCCTCGCACAGGTCGCGCGAGCAGATGCTGGTGGCCTCCTCGGAGACGTTCAGCCGGTGCGTCTTCGCGAACAGCGAGAAGATGCTGTTCGGGTGGTCGGAGGAGGTGGGGAGCTTGTCCTCCTCCGGCAGGTTGCCGTCCATGATCGCCGGCTGCGCGCGCTCGGTGGAGTCGTAGACGGTGTACGCGTTGCGGTACCAGGTGCCGCTCGCGGCCAGCTCCCCGAAGCCGGGGAAGCGCGCCGCGTCGATCCGGCCGCGGTCGTCCATCAGCGTGGTGGTGGGGAGCTCGTCGAACAGCACGACGACGATCGGCGCCTGCGTGACGCCGCCGATCGTCCGCGCCTGGGCCTCGTCCGGGAAGGCGAGCTTCGAGATCGGGTCGGTGAAGAGGAACAGCGCGAGGAACACGATCGGCACCGGCGAGAGCACCCGAAGGAACGAGCGCACGGGCTCGGCGGCGGCGTAGAGCGTCGCCACGCCGGAGCCGATCGCGAGCGACGCGACGATCATCACCGGGTCGGGCAGGTCGACCGCCTTCTTGATCGCCTGGGCCGCGATCAGCGCGACGAGGATCGAGATCAGCACCAGGTGCGCGCCGTCGCGGGCGGTGCGCCCGGCCAGGCCCACGAGCAGCTCGATCCCGAGCATCAGGAGCGGCGGCACCACGACCAGCAGGACCGAGAAGCTGACGATGTCGAACCCCGACGAGCCGCGCGCGGCGAAGAACTCGGGGTTGTCCTTCAGGAGGTCGAAGAGCGGCTGGGCGACGGCGAAGGTCCAGAGGACCGCGAGGCCGAGGTAGGCCCAGAGGACGTCCTTCTTCATCCCCGCTTCGGCCGGGCGTGGTAGAGCACGCGCGTGCCGGACTCGAGCCGCTCGGAGCGCTCCACCTCGAACGCCTCCTTCAGCGTGCGCTCGAAGTAGCCGAGCTCGTAGTCCGGGTGGAGCCCGTCCCGCTTCGGGGCGAGGAGCTTCTTCACCATCGGGTCCTCGCGCGTGGGGAACTCGATCACGAGCGCCGAGCCGAGCGATGCGAGCCAGTCCACGAACTCCTTGATCGGCACGTTGGCGCTGATGGCGACGTGGTGTACGAGCGCCAGCGCCAGCACCAGGTCAGGCGTGCCGCGGTCGGGCAGCGACTTGCGCTCGAGCCCCCGCCAGCCGAGGCCCGGGCGACGGGTCGGCCAGGTTCATCGTGAGCGGGAGGATGCGCTCGGCGCCCTCGCCGCGCAGGTCGCGGTAGAGCAGCTCCACCGGACCCTGGTCGGCGTCGACGGCGAGCACGGTCTGGGCGCCCTCCGCGGCGATCCGCGAGTAGCGGCCGTTGTTCGCGCCGATGTCCCAGACCAGGTTCCAGCGGCGGCCGGTGGCCACCTCGCGCACGAACTCGTCCTTGCGGCGGGCGTCGTCGCTCGTGTAGCTGTTGCGCTCGCCGTAGGCCGTCCAGACTCCCTCGGGCGGGTCCCAGCTCAGCCGCTCCACGAGCTTGCGCATCTTGCGCACGTTCGCGACGAACAGCTCCTTCTTGAAGAGCCGCTTCACCTCCGCCTTCGTCTGCTCGGGCCGGTCCGCGTAGCGCGCCTCGAGCTTCGCGTGCAGGAAGACGTTGCTGAACATGCCCTTGCGGAAGCGGTCGCGGAACGACATGAGCCCGCGCATCTGGGTCGGGGTGATGCCGTCGATCGAGCCGCGCAGCCAGGGCTGGAAGGGCACGCCCTTCGCGGCCTGGAGGACGAGCGGATAGAGGTAGAGCATGCAGAACTGCCGGTAGCCGACCCACGGCTCGCCCTCGCGGATGCGCTCGAAGGAGCCGACGTCCACGAACACCGGCCGCGCGCCCTTGAACTGCACGTTGTAGGGCGTGGAGTCCTTCAGGACGAGGTCGTGGTCGAGCGCGGCGAGCAGCAGGTCGAGCTGCAGGAGCGCCGCGTCCTTCAGCATCGAGAAGGTCCACTCGTACGGGTACGAGACGAACGGGATGCGCTCGTGCCGCAGCACCGCGGCGGGCTCGTGCACGAGGAGGCCACGGAGCGCCGCCGTGTCCTCGGCGCGCTCGGTCCTCACCACGCGCGGGTCGTCCAGCAGGCCGGTCGCCTGGAGCGCCTCGAAGTCGGCCAGGCCGTCCGGCGACAGCGCCCGGTAGACCTCGTCGCCCGCGTAGAAGACGCGGCTCTCGGGGTCGCGGAAGGAGCCGGGCTCCAGGTTCGGCGATGCGGAGGTTTCCGTGGGGGAGCTCACGGGGCGGGAACAGTAGCGAGGGTTCGCGCGCCCGCAGCGCGCTGAAAGCGGGGTCGCAGGCGGCCGCCCGGCCGGGCGGTTGCCTACTCGCTGCCGCCGCGCGCCGGCTCGGCCTTCGGGGCCTCCGGCTCGTCCTTGCGGATGCGGAGGAACCTCATCAGGCGACCCCAGTACAGCTTCGCGGTCACGGCCACCGCGGCCAGCCCGCCCGCGAGGATCTGAAGGATCATGCTCCCGCTGCCGGGGTCGAGGTATGCGAGAACGCTCATGGTCGTGGATGCTCCAATGGAAGGGTCGGGGGGACGGTGCAGGCTAGCAGAGGTGTTGCCAGCCGGTGAACCTGTGAAAGGGCTGCAAACATCAAGTAAACATGCGATTCCGCGCCACTGACCTTCCCGGTCTTTACGCTACGTGGCGGCCCGCATGAAGCTGATCATCCAGATCCCCTGCTTCGACGAGGAGCAAACGCTTCCCGAGACTCTCGGCGACCTCCCGCGCGAGATTCCGGGCATCGAGACGGTCGAGTGGCTCGTGATCGACGACGGCTCCACCGACCGCACGATCGAGGTCGCGCGCGAGGGCGGGGTCGACCACGTTGTGCGCCTCACGAACAACAAGGGCCTCGCCGCCGCCTTCCAGGCCGGGCTCGACGCGTGCCTGAAGCTGGGCGCCGACGTGATCGTCAACACCGACGCCGACAACCAGTACAGCGGGCTCGACATCCCCAAGCTGGTCGAGCCGATCCTGGCGGGCCAGGCCGACATGGTCATCGGCGATCGCAAGACCGATCAGATCGAGCACTTCTCGCCCGTGAAGAAGCGCCTGCAGCGCTGGGGCAGCGCGGTCGTGCGGCGCGCGTCGGGCACCAGCGTGCCCGACACCACCTCCGGCTTCCGGGCCTACAACCGCGAGGCCGCCCTGCAGATGCAGGTGGTCTCGAAGTTCACCTACACGCTCGAGTCGATCATCCAGGCCGGCAAGATGGTCGTGGCGGTCAGCCACGTCCCGATCCGGACCAACCCGAAGACGCGCGAGTCGCGCCTGTTCCCGTCGATGTGGTCCTACGTGCGGCGCAACACCGTCTCGATCTTCCGCATCTACGCGCTGTACGAGCCGCTGCGCGTCTTCCTCGCCGCGGCCGGCTTCTTCGCGCTGATCGGTGCGGTGATCTGGGCTCGCTTCCTGTACTTCTACTTCTTCTCCGACGAGCCGGGCGAGCACATCCAGTCGCTCATCCTGGGCTCCACCCTGTTCATCGTCGCCGTCCAGCTCGCCGCGCTGGGCGTGGTCGGCGACATCCTCGCCGGCAGCCGGCTGCTCCAGCAGCGAATGCTCGAGCGGGTGCGGCGTGTGGAGCTGCACCTCGGCGTAGAGCCCTCGCACTACGAGCCGGGCGCCCGCGACACCGGGCAGCAGGCCACGACCGGCGCCCGGGCGGGCCGCGCCACCGGCAAGACCGAGGATCGCGAGGCCCTCAAGCTGTGAGCGCCACCGCAGCGGTTCCCACCGGAAACACCTACGACAAGTACGGCTCGAGCAACCCGGTGGTCAAGCGGCTCATGGCCGGGTTCCACGCCACGCTCGACGACCTGTGGGCGCAGGCAGCGCCGGGCTCGATCCTCGACGTGGGGTGCGGCGAGGGCGTGCTCACCGTCGAGTGGGCCGAGCGCCTCGCAGATACCCAAGTCGGGGCTGACGCCCCTCGGGGCACAGGCGGGCGTGTGGTGGGCATCGACCTGGACGACCCCAAGCTGCGCGCCGAGTGGGAGAAGCGCTCGCGGCCCAACCTGGAGTTCCGGGTCGAGGAGGCGACCTCGCTCTCGTTCGAGGACGACTCGTTCGACATGGCCTGCGCGACCGAGGTGCTCGAGCACGTGCCCGAGCCCGAGGCGACGCTGGCGGAGATGGCCCGGGTCGCCCGCCGCCATCTGCTGGTGAGCGTCCCGCGTGAGCCGCTCTGGCGGGGTCTCAACATGGCCCGCGGGGCCTACCTGCGCGACCTCGGCAACACGCCGGGTCACGTGAACCACTGGTCGAAGCGGGCGTTCACCTCGCTCCTGTCCCGCTACGGGACGGTCGAGCAGGCGCGCTCGCCGTTCCCGTGGACCATGGTGCTTGTCCACGTCAAGTGATTCGCAACCGGGGGCTCGCGCCCCCGGACCCCCGCTGATGCCTGGCCGGTCCGCGGAGAGCTCCTACGGCAGGGGCGCGGCGATCCTCTCCGTGGGGATCGGCGTCACCGGCGTCGTCACATTCGGCTACTTCTCGCTCGCGAGCCACTCGCTGGACGGAGGCCGAGTACGGGCGCATCACGCTGCTCTGGTCGGCCGTCTTCATCACGGTCTCCGTTCTGTATCGCCCGGTCGAGCAGCTGCTGTCGCGCACCATCGCCGACCGCGATGCCCGCGGTATCGGCGGCAGCGAGCACCTGCGCGTGGCGGCCACGATCCAGCTGTCGCTGGGGCTGCTGTTCGCGGTGGCCGCCCTGCTGCTGCGCGGCCCGATCCAGGACGACCTCTTCGGCGGCTCCGAGGCGCTCTACTGGATCCTGATCGTCACCGTCCTCGCCTACGCGGCGAGCTATTTCGCGCGCGGGTTCCTGGCCGGGCACCACCGCTTCGGGCTGTACGGCGGCCTCGTCCTGATGGAGGCGAGCTCGCGCTGCCTGTTCGCCCTGGCCGTCGCGGTGGGAATCGCGGAGGGGCAGACCGCGGTCGCGCTCGGCATGGCCGCCGCGCCGATCGTTTCGCTGGCAGTGGTGCCCTGGGCGCTCGGCCGGCGGCTGCGGGCGCAGGCCCACGAAGGAGAGCCCGACCCCCAGGCCTTCGATGCCGCCGCTCGCGACGAGCCGGCGGCGCGGGAGCCCGAGTTCACCCTCGCCCACGGCAGCGGCTTCGCCGTCTCCGTCCTCCTGATCATGCTGGCCGAGCAGACCTTCCTCAACGCCGGCCCGCTGCTCGTCGAGGCGTCCGAGGGCGCGCGCGGCGCCGCCCTCGCCGGCTTCACCTTCAACGTGCTCCTGATCGCCCGCGCCCCGCTCCAGCTCTTCCAGGCCGTGCAGGCCTCGATCCTCCCCCACCTCACCCGCATGCGGGCGAGCGGCGAGACCGATCCGTTCCGGCGCAGCGTCAACCTCACCCTCGCCGCGATCGCCGTCTTCGCCGGCTGCGTGGCGCTCGTGATGCTCGTCGTGGGCCCGTTCGTCATGGACCTCCTGTTCGGCGGCGAGTTCGACTACGAGCGCGGCGGCCTCGTGCTCGTCTCGCTCGGGATGGGCCTGTACCTCGCGGCCGCCACGCTCAACCAGGCGCTGCTCGCCCACGGCCGGGCCCCGCAGGCGTCGGCGGCGTGGGTCGCATGCGCAGCCGCGTTCGCCCTCTTCCTCCTCCTCGCGGACTTCGACGACCGCGTGCTCCAGGTCGAGATCGCCTTCCTCGGCGCCGCCGCCGTGTTGTGTGCGCTGCTTCACACCCTCTACCGGCGAGCCTGAAATCCTTGCCGGTGGAATGCCGGAGGCGCTGACCATCCCAGCAAGGTTCAACGGACCGCCGTCGTCCGCGAACGGCGGCTACGCCAGCGGGCGCGTCGCCCAGCTGGTCGGGACCGAGGAGGTCTCGGTGTCGCTGCGCCTGCCGCCTCCGCTCGAACGGCCGCTCGAGGTCGTGCGCGACGGCGAGCGGGTGGAGCTGCGCGACGGCGACGGCGCCCTCGTCGCCGAGGGCCTGCCCGAGACGCTCGGGCTCGACGTGCCGGACGCGATCCTCCCCGACGAGGCGGCCGCCGCGTCCCGGGCCGGCAGGGAGACCTGGACCGCCAACCACCCCTTCCGCACGTGCGTGGTGTGCGGGCCCGACCGCGATCCCCACGACGGGCTGTGCGTCTTCCCGGGCGAGCTCCGCGACGGGATGTTCGCCGCGACCTGGACGCCGGACGAGTCGCTCGGCGACGGCAACGGCGACGTGCGCCCGGAGTGCGTGTGGGCCGCGCTCGACTGCCCTACCAGCGCGCCGGTGGCGAACTTCGGCGAGGGCCCGCCGATGGTGCTCGCCAGGCTCACGGCCCGGCTGGCGGCCTCGGTGCGGGTCGGCGAGGAGCACTCGATCGTCTCGTGGCCGCTCGCGATCGAGGGCCGCAAGCGCCACTCGGCGTGCGCGCTGTTCGACTCGAAGGGGCGTCTCCTGTGCGCCTCGCGCGCGCTCTGGATCGAGCTGCGTAGCTCGGCCGGGCCTGCGCTTCGGGGGTAGGCTGCCCCCCATGGCCCTTCACTACCGCACCTGCCCCTTCTGCGAGGCGACCTGCGGCCTCGAGGTCGAGACGGAGGGAAGCGAGGTGGTCTCGGTCAGGGGCGACAAGGAGGACGTGTTCAGCCGCGGCTTCATCTGCCCCAAGGCGCACGGGCTCAAGCAGCTGCACGAGGACCCTGACCGGCTGCGCACTCCGCTCGTCCGCCGCGACGGCGAGCTCGTCGAGGCGACCTGGGACGAGGCGTTCGAGGAGATCGACCGGCGACTGTCGCCGCTGCTCGCCGAGCACGGGCGCGACGCCGTGGCCGTCTACCTCGGCAACCCGATCGTCCACAACCTGTCGGGCGTCCTGTACGGACCGGCGTTCGTGCGCGCGCTCGGCAGCCGCAACATCTACTCGGCCTCGACCGTCGACCAGATGCCGAAGCAGGTGTCGTCCGGGCTGATGTTCGGCACGATGCTGTCGATACCGCTCGCGGACGTGGACCGCACGGACCACCTCCTGATCCTCGGCGCGAACCCGCTCGTCTCGAACGGCAGCCTGCTGACGGCGCCCGACATGCGCGGCCGCCTCCGCGCGATCCGCGAGCGCGGCGGCAAGGTCGTGGTGGTCGACCCGCGCCGCACCCGCACGGCCGAGGAGGCCGACGAGCACCACTTCATCCGGCCCGGCACCGACGCCGCCCTGCTCGCCGCGATGGCGTGCACGCTGGTCGAGGAGGGGCTCGCCGACCCGGGCCCGCTGCGGGAGCACCTGAACGGGCTGGACGAGGTGATGGAGCTCGTCCGCGGCTTCCCGCCCGAGCGCGCCGCCGGCGCCTGCGGGATCCCCGCCGAGGAGATCCGCCGCATGGCGCGCGAGCTGGCCGCCGCCCCGCGCGCCGTCGTCTACGGCCGCGTCGGCACCTGCACGCAGGAGTTCGGGACGCTGGCCTCGTGGCTGGTGGACGTGCTCAACGTCCTCACCGGCAACCTCGACCGCGAGGGCGGCGCGATGTTCGCGCAGGCCGCGGCGGGCGCAGAAGAACTCGTCCGGCAACGGCGGCAGCGGACGCGGCGTGCGGCTCGGCCGCTGGGACAGCCGCGTGCGCGGCCTCCCCGAGATGTTCGGCGAGCTGCCGGTCTCCTGTCTGGCCGAGGAGATCGAGACGCCTGCTGAGCCTGGCGGCTCAGGCCAGGTGCGCGCGCTGATCACGCTGGCGGGCAACCCGCTCGTGTCGACGCCGAACGCCGAGCGGCTCCAGCGAGCGGTCGGCGGGCTCGAGTTCCAGCTGGCGATCGACCTGTACGTGAACGAGACCACGCGTCACGCGGACGTGGTCCTCCCCGCCCCGCAGCCGCTCGAGCGGTCGCACTTCGACCTCGCCTTCTACCAGCTGTCGGTGCGCAACGTGGCGAACTACTCGCCCGCCGTGTTCGAGGGCGAGGGCCCGGCCGAGTGGGAGCTCCTGCTCCGGCTGGCCGGGGTGGTGAGCGGGCAGGGTCCGAACGCCGACGTGGCCGCCATCGACGACCTGGTGGTCTCGACGCTCGTGCAGCGCGAGGTCTCCATGGCGGGCTCGCCCGTGGAGGGCCGCGACCCCGCCGAGCTGATCGCGGAGCTCGAGCCGCGCCGCGGGCCGGAGCGGATCCTCGACCTCATCCTGCGCGTGGGCCCCTACGGGGACGCCTTCGGCGCCGCCGCCGGAAACGGCTCCCCGGCCCTCACCCTCGACGAGCTCGAGCGGAACCCGCACGGCGTGGACCTGGGCCCGCACCGGCCCCGCCTGCCCGAGATGCTGCGCACCCCGTCGGGGAAGGTCGAGCTCGCGCCGGAGAGCATCGTGGCCGACCTCGAGCGGCTGCGTCCGGCTGCTCTCGCGCGAGCTGAACGGCGACATGCTGCTGATCGGCCGCCGCCACCTGCGCTCGAACAACTCCTGGATGCACAACCTGCCCGCGCTCGTGAAGGGCAAGGACCGCTGCACGCTCCACATCCACCCCGACGACGCCCAGCGGCTCGGCCTCGACGACGGCGGCCGCGCTCTCGTCAGCTCGGCCGCGGGCCGGATCGAGGCGCCGGTCGAGCTGACCGACGGGATCATGCCCGGCGTCGTGTCGATCCCGCACGGCTGGGGCCACGACGCCCCGGGAGTGCGGATGCGGGTGGCGAGCAAGCATGCGGGCGTGAACAGCAACGTGCTGACGGACGAGACGAAGGTGGATCCCGTGTCGGGAAACGCGGTGCTGAACGGGATTCCCGTGGAGCTCCAGCCGGTCTGAGAGTCGGCGCCTCAGATCATCTGGAGCATCGAGCCGCCGCAGTTGCGGCAGATGACGTTCGCCGTGTCCGACATGCGGGCGATCGTCGAGTGGGCGCCGCAGTTCGGGCACTCCGAGCGAAGCTCGTAGCGGTGCAGGCAGTTGACGCAGCGGTAGCGCCCGGCGAGGTTGGTCCCGCGCAGCCAGGGCTCGCCGCACGAGGGGCACTGCGGTCCGCCGGCGGTCTGCTCGCCTCCCACGGACCTCACGGTACCCGCTTGTGTCCTCGGAGCCAGTCGCCGGCGGCCATGGGCCGCTTGCCGGCCGGGTGCAGCTCGAGCAGCTCGAGCGCCCCCTGAGCGGCGCCGTACAGAAGCCGCGAGTCGTCCACCTGGAGCGCGCCCGGCGCGACTCCGTTCACGCCCGCCGCGAGCCGCGCTCGGCGTACGCCGAGCCGCTCGCCGTCGTCGAGCTCGATGTAGGCGCCGATGTGCGGGTTGAGCGCGCGCACGCGCCGCTCGAGCTCGCCCGCGCGCAGCGACGGGGTCGAGCAGGCGGTCCTCGCGCTCGATCTTCTCCGCGTAGGTGACCCCCTGGTCGGGCTGCTCGCGAAAGGGGGGCTGGGTGTCGAGCGCCTCGATCAGGAGCTCGCCGCCGAGCGCGGCGAGACGCGGTGCCACGCTGCCGTAGTCGTCGTCGGGGCCGGATCGGGTCGGAGCGCTGGAGGCAGACCGGCCCGGCGTCGAACTCGGCGGTCGGGCGCATGATCGAGACGCCGGTCTCCTCGTCGCCCGCCTCGATGGCGCGCTCGATCGGCGCGGCGCCGCGCCAGCGCGGCAGCAGCGACGGGTGCACGTTCAGCATCTCGTGCTCGGACAGGAGCGGCTCCTTGAGCAGCGCGCCGTAGGCGCAGATCAGGACCGCCTCGGGATCGGCCGCGGCGATCGCGGCGCGCGCCTCGTCGGCGTTCACGTCGTCCGGCTGGAGCGTCTCGATGCCGAGCAGGGCGGCCCGCTCGGCCACCGGCGGCGGCTGCAGCTTGCGGCCGCGCCCGCGCGGGCGATCGGGCCGCGTGACGACGAGGACGGGGCGGTGCGGGGTGGCCGCCACCGCGTCGAGCACGTCCACGGCGAACTCGGAGGTGCCGAGGTAGACGGTGCGCATCGCGGCGAGCCTAGACGCCGACCGGCGCGCGCGACGCGACGGGGTAGGCCGTGAGCGCGCGGCGAGTGGTCAAGCGCCGACCGGCGCGCGCGACGCGACGGGGTAGGCCGCCCCGCGCTCGGCGAGGCGCTCCGCCACCGCCCGCTTGACCGCCGGGATCCCGGACAGCCCGGCGTGCGCATCGTTCACGGCCTCCTGCGCGGCGTCCGAGCGCTCGTCGCGAACGCGGAGCAGGACGTCCGCGCGGGCGTTGGCGAGCGCCGAGATCGAGCCGGCGCCGCCGCCGGCCAGCGAGCTGAGCGCCAGCCGCTCCGATCCGACGAACACCCGCAGCCCCTCGTGCCGGCGCGCCACGTCGAGGTACTCCGCGTGGCGCTCGGGCGAGCGGGTCGAATCCTTCAGCCCGGCCAGGCCCTCACCGGCGAGCGTGTCGAGCACCTCCGGCGGGAGCTCGTTGCCGGCCCGGTCGGGGAACGTGTAGGCGAGCACGGGGATGTCCTTCACCGCGCCGAGCAGCGCGCGGTAGTGCGAGAGCAGCGCCGCGGGCGGGTGGGCGTAGTAGTACGGGACGATCGCGATGACGGCGTCGGCGCCCGCGCCCGCCGCAGCGCGGGCCAGCCTGAGCGTCGCCGGCGTGGAGGCCCGGCCAACGTGGGCGACCACCTCCATCCGGCCGGCCGCGGCCTGCACGGCGGTCGCGATCACGTTCGCGACCTCCGCCTCCTCGAGCAGGGGCCCCTCCCCCGTCGTGCCGGCGGGCACGATGCCGTCGATCCCGTCGTCGGCGAGCAGCTCGACGTGCGCCCTCAGCGCCTCGAGATCCACCGCGCCGTCCGCGCGAAACGGCGTGGTCAGGGCGGCGTGCAGCTGGAACGTCGCCATCTATGCGAGGACGACCACGTGCAGGGTGCGGGGGCCGTGCACGCCCTCGACCCTGTTGAGCTCGATGTCGGAGGTGGCGCTGGGGCCGGAGATGAAGGTGAGCGGGCGGCCTTCCGTGACGGCGGGCTCGAGCTGTCGGACCGCCTCCGGGACGGTGGCGACGATGGAGTCCGCTTCGACCACGCAGAGGTGGTAGTCGGGGACGAGGCGACAGTGCCCTGCGGCCCTGGGCGGGGCCGCCGTCCAGGACGATGGTTCCGGTCTCGGCGATGGCGAGGGCGCAGCCGGTGAGCGCGCCGTCGAGGGTGTCGAGCTGCGTCGGCTGTGAGGCCGTCGTCCGGTGTGAGCTCTGGGCCTTCGGGTTTCCATTCGTCGGGGAGGTCGCTCGGCACCGCCAGGCGCTCAGCGCCGGCCTCCTGCATGAGCTCTTCGAGCACCGTCTTCAGCTCGGCCCGCGTGGCGCTCCGCACGGTTGCGCGGTATTCCCCGACGCGGTCTGAAAAGCGGGCAATGATGGGGGTGCGCGGTTCGTCGCTTGTTTGTCTGTAGGCGCGCGGCACTTCCACCGCTTCCGGCCGGTCCTTCAGCGCCGCCTGGATGCGGGCCAGGATGGCGCTCTTGGCGTCGCCCCGCTCCGCGACTGGTCGATCTTCCCGGCCAGAGGCAGGAAAATCGACCACTCGTGTGGCAGCGGCGTCGATCTTGGCGTTCGCTTGACCGCCCCGCTCGCGCCGCCACCAGTCGCGGAAGGTCTCCTTGGGCGGCTCGGGCAGGTCGCGCGTCTCCGTCCAGCCGGACAACGGCCACGGCAGGCGCCCTATGCGGCCGTTCCGCGCGAGCGGCCGGGACCCGAGCCGGGCCGCCGCCTGCGCCCGCTCGAACGCGCGAGCCGAGGAGAAGGCACGGAACAAGCCCCTCATTGCTGCTTTTTCAGGCCGCCACCACGGCTCCGTATCGACGACGCGCGAGCCGCAGGTGCACGAGCACCTTGGGAATGTCGATCGCCACCGGGCAGACCTCGTAGCACGCGCCGCAGAGCGACGACGCGTACGGCAGCGACCGGCCCGACTCGAGCCCGGACAGCTGCGGCGTCAGGATCGCCCCGATCGGTCCCGGATAGACCGACTCGTACGCGTGGCCGCCGGTCCGCGAGTACACCGGGCACACGTTCAGGCAGGCCGAGCAGCGGATGCAGCGCAGCGCCTGCCGTCCGACCTCGTCGGCCAGCACTCCGGTGCGGCCGTTGTCGAGCAGCACGAGGTGGAACTCCTGCGGCCCGTCGCCCGGCCGCACCCCGGTCCAGAACGAGGTGTACGGGTTCATCCGCTCGCCCGTCGACGAGCGCGGCAGCAGCTGCAGGAAGACCTCCATGTCCCGCCACGCCGGCACGAGCTTCTCGATCCCCATCACCGTCACGAGCACGTCCGGCAGCGTCGTGCACATCCGGCCGTTGCCCTCCGACTCGAACACGCTCACCGTGCCCGTCTCGGCCACCGCGAAGTTCGCGCCCGACACGCCCACCCGCGCCGACAGGAACTTTCGCCTCAGATGCACCCGCGCCGCCTCCGCGAGCGCCTCCGGCTCGTCGGTCAGGTCCGGCAGGTCGAGCTCCCGGGCGAACAGGTCCCGGATCTCCGCCCGGTTCTTGTGGATCGCCGGCACCAGGATGTGCGACTGCACGTCGTCGCCCAGCTGGATGATCAGCTCGGCCAGATCGGTCTCGACCGCGCGGACCCCCACAGAAGCCAGGTGCTCGTTCAGCTTGATCTCGTCCGTGGCGATCGACTTGACCTTCACGACCTCGTCGACCCCGTGCGACCGGGCGATGTCCGCGACGATCGAGCACGCCTCCTTGCCGTCGTTCGCCCAGTGGACGACGCCGCCGGCAGCGACGACAGCGGCCTCGAGCGACAGCAGATTCCGGTCCAGGGCAACCAGGGAGGAATCCTTGATCGCCCTGCCCGCCTCCCGCAGCTCCGGCCAGTCGGGGAGCTCCCCGACCACGCCCTCGCGCTTCGCGCGGATGTGCGTCGTGGCCTTCGTCAGGTTGCGCCGCAGCTGGGAGTCGCGCAGCGCGACCGAGGCGGCCTTCGGGAAGCTCACGACGCCAGCACCTCCGCCAGGTGCATCGTCCGCACTCCGGTGCGCTGCCGCGACAGCGCTCCGCCGATGTGCATCAGGCACGAGTTGTCGGCGGCGCAGACGATCTCCGCACGGGTGTCGAGCACGGAGCGCACCTTGTCGGCCAGCATCGCCGACGACACCTCTGCGTTCTTCACCGCGAAGGTTCCGCCGAAGCCGCAGCACTCGCTCGAGGAAGGCAACTCCACCAACTCGATCCCCTTCACTGCTCGTAGTAGGCGCATCGGCCTGTCGCCGACGCCGAGCTCGCGCAGCGAGTGGCAGGTCGGGTGGAACGTGACGCGGTGGGGAAAGGAGGCGCCCACGTCCTCCACGCCGAGCACGTCGACGAGGAACTCGCACAGCTCCGAGACCGGGGTATCCACCTGCTGCCGCAGCATGCCCGCGCACGAGGCCGACGGGCATACGACGGCCTCGGAATCGGAGAACACCCGAGCGAACCGCCGCGCCAGCGCCGCCCCCTCCCTCGCGTAGCCCGAGTTCATGTGCATCTGCCCGCAGCAGGTCTGCTCGAGCGGGAAGTCCACCTCGCACCCGAGCCGCTCCAGCAGCCGCACAACGGCGCGTCCGGTCTGCGGGAACAGGGTGTCGTTGAAGCAGGTGACGAAGAGGGATACGCGCACGCCGGCTACCGCTCCCTGTTTCTCCGCGCCGTGACCGGGCAAACCATTAGGCACCGTCCAGAGACAGGAGTGCCCCCGTGTACCAGCAGGACTTCAACCCGGTCTCGGACTCGCTTGGCCTCACCGCGATCTTCGCGGCCTTACCTCTGATCTGCCTGTTCGTGCTCTTGGGTGGGTTCAAGATGAAGGCCCAGTGGGCGGCGCTGATCGCCCTGGGGGTGTCCATGCTGGTGGCGCTGATCGTCTACAGCATGCCGGTTGGCCAGACCGCGCTGTCGGCCAGCGAGGGCGCCGCGTTCGGGATCTTCCCGATCATGTGGATCGTCGTCACGGCGATCTGGGTCTACAACATGACCGTCGCCACCGGGCACTTCGCGGTGCTGCGGCGCTCGTTCGGCGCGATCTCGAACGACCAGCGCATCCAGGCCGTGATCGTGGCGTTCTGCTTCGGCGCGCTGATGGAGGCGCTCGCCGGCTTCGGCACGCCCGTCGCGATCAGCGCGGTGATGCTGATGGCGCTCGGCTTCAAGCCGATCAAGGCCGCATCGATCGCGCTCGTCGCCAACACCGCCCCCGTCGCCTTCGGCGCAATCGCCATCCCGATCACGACCCTGAGCGAGGTCACCGGCCTTCCCCAGGACGACCTCGGCGCGATGGTGGGACGCCAGACGCCGTTCCTCGCCCTCGTGGTGCCGCTGATCCTGATCGGCATGGTCGACGGCCGGCGCGGCATCCGCCAGGCCTGGCCCGTCGCCGTCATCGGCGGGTTCACCTTCGCCATCGGCCAGTTCCTGTGCTCCAACTACATCTCGGTCGAGCTGACCGACATCGTCGCCGCGCTCGCCGCGACGGCCGCGATCGTTGTCTTCCTGCGCTTCTGGCAGCCGTCGGAGCCGGTGATCGCCGAGGGGCCCTCGGGCCGCTTCACGCGTCCCGCCGTGGCGGGCAGCGAGGTGCACGACCCGGCGATGGAGCGCGAGATCGAGCGCCGCGACGACACCAAGAAGGACTCGTCGCTGGACGTTCTGCGGGCCTACGCGCCCTACCTGATCATCATCGCGATCTTCTCGATCGCCCAGATCGGATTCATCAAGGACGCGCTCGCCGAGTCGCCGTGGACGACCACCTTCCAGTGGCCCGGCCTCGACGTGACCTCGCCCGACGGCGAGCCGCTGTCGAGCCTGACGTTCAACTTCAACTGGCTGCCCGCCGCGGGCACGCTGATGTTGATCTCCGGCCTGATCACGATGGCCGTGCTCGGCCTCTCCCCCGCGCGTGCGCTGCGCACGTTCGGGGAGACGCTCGCCCAGCTCAAGTGGGCGATCGTGACGGTGGCCGCCGTGCTGGCGCTCGCCTACGTGATGAACCAGTCGGGCCAGACCATCTCGCTCGGGCTCTGGGCCGCCGGCGCGGGCGACTTCTTCGCCTTCCTGTCGGCCCTGATCGGCTGGCTGGGTGTGGCGGTGACAGGCTCGGACACCTCGTCGAACGCGCTCTTCGGCGCCCTGCAGGTGACGGCGGCGAACGACGCCGGCCTGTCGCCGACGCTGCTCGCCGCGGCGAACAGCTCGGGCGGCGTGCTCGGCAAGATGATCTCGCCGCAGAACCTCGCCATCGGCGCCGCCGCGGTGGGCCTCGCGGGCAGCGAGGGCGACCTGTTCCGTAAGGTGCTGGGTTGGAGCTTGGTGCTGATCCTGGCCATGTGCGCACTTGTCTACCTGCAATCGACAGCGGTGCTGGATTGGATGGTCGTGAAGTGACGGCCGGCGCTGCCCTCGCGCCGCTCGTCAGCGAGCTGCGCGCCGCGGTGGGCGCCGAGCATGTCGTGACGCACGAGCACCAGCTGCGCACCTACGCGTCGGACGGGCTGCTCCAGTACGCCGTCACCCCGGGCGTCGTGGTGCTCCCGGGCACGACGGAGGAGGTGCAGGCGGTGGTCAGGGCCTGCCACCGGGCCGGTGTCTCGTTCGTCGCGCGCGGGGCCGGCTCGGGGCTGTCCGGCGGCGCGCTGCCGCTCGAGGACGGCGTGCTGATCACTCTCTCCCGCATGCGCCGGATCGTCGAGGTGGACCTCGACAACCAGCGCGTGGTCGTCGAGCCGGGCGTGACCAACATCGCCGTGTCACAGGCCGTCGGGCCGGACCACTTCTACCCGCCCGACCCCTCGTCCCAGATCGTCTGCACGATCGGGGGCAACGTGGCCGAGAACTCGGGCGGCGCGCACTGCTTCAAGTACGGCTTCACGACCAACTACGTGACCGGCCTCGAGCTCGTGCTGCCCGACGGCGAGCTGGTGCGGCTCGGGGGCAAGGAGCTCGACCTGCCCGGTCCCGACCTGCTCGGCGCGTTCGTGGGCTCGGAGGGCACGCTCGGCGTGGCCACCCGCATCTGGCTCAGGGTGGTGCCGAAGCCGGAGACGGTGCGCACGCTGGTGGCGTTCTTCGACTCGCCCATACGGGGCGGCGACGTGGTCTCCGAGATCGTCTCGAACGGCATCGTCCCGGGCGCCATCGAGATGATGGACAACCTCTCGATCCGGGCGACCGACGCGACCGGCGCCGGCTTCCCCACGGACGCGGGCGCCGCGCTCGTGGTCGAGCTCGACGGGCCCGAGTCCGAGTGCGAGGTCCGCTTCGAGCAGGTCACGGAGATCTGCGAGCGGGCCGGCGCCGACTCGATCCGAGTGGCCCGGGACGAGGCGGAGCGCGAGCTGATCTGGAAGGCGCGCAAGGCCGCCTTCGCCGCGATGGGCAGGATCGCGCCGAACTACTTCGTGCAGGACAGCGTCATCCCGCGCACCCGGCTGGCGGAGGTGCTCGGGCGGATCGACGAGCTGGGGCGGGAGTACGGGCTCCAGGTGGCCAACGTGTTCCACGCCGGCGACGGCAACCTCCACCCCCTGGTCTGCTACGACGGCGGCAAGCCGGGCGAGGCGGAGCGGGCCGAGGAGTGCTCCGGGAAGATCGTGAAGGCCTGCGTCGACGCGGGCGGCTCGATCACCGGCGAGCACGGCGTCGGCGTCGACAAGAAGCGCTACATGCCCACCATGTTCTCGGACGCCGACCTCGGCGTATTCCAGCGGCTCCGCTGCGCCTTCGACCCCGAGCAGCGCTCGAACCCCGGCAAGGTCATGCCGGCCCCCCGCCTGTGCGGCGAGGTGCCCGGCCCATACCGGCAGCACCCGCTCGAAGCGGCCGGAATCGCCGAGCGCTTCTGATGACCGCCGAGGCCGTGCACACGCGGGCCCCCGCCGGCGAGGACGAGCTCGCCGATGCGCTGGCAGCGGCGAGCGGCCCGGTGCGCATCAGGGGCGGCGCCACCAAGCTCGCCTGGGCGCCGCCGGCGCGGCCGCCGGCGCTGGAGCTCTCGACCGCGCAGCTGGACGCGCTCGTGGCGCACAACCCAGGCGACATGACCGCGATCCTGGAGGCCGGGATGCCGCTCGCCCGTGCGCAGGAGACGTTCGCCGCCGAGGGCCAGATGCTCGCGCTCGACCCGCCCGACCCGGGCGGTGCGACCGTGGGCGGCCTGATCGCAGCCGCCGACTCGGGCCCGCTGCGCCACGGCTACGGCGGCCCCCGCGACCTCGTGCTCGGCATGACGGTCGCCCTCTCCGACGGCACCCTCGCCAAGTCGGGCGGCACCGTCATCAAGAACGTCGCGGGCTACGACCTGGCGAAGCTCTTCACCGGCTCCTTCGGCGCCCTCGGCGCGATCGTCCGGGTCGCCGTGCGCCTGCACCCCATCCCGCCGCGCACCGCCACCGCAGTCGGCGGCGGGCCCGACCCGGACGCGCTCGGCCGGGCCGCGCTCGCGCTCTCCCACGCCCCGCTCGAGCTCCAGTCGCTCGACGTGCGCTGGGCCGCGGGCAGCGGGGCCGTGCTGGCCCGCTTCGCCGGCGCCGCTCCCGAGGCCCGGGCCGAGGCGGCCGCCGGCACGCTGCGCGAGGCGGGCCTCACGGTGGAGCTGCCCGCCGGCGACGACGGGGTCTGGGACGCCCAGCGCGACGGCCAGCGCTCGGCGGACGGGACCGTGCTGCGCGTCTCGGGCGTTCAGACCGGCCTGCCGGCGATGCTGCGCGCCGCCGAGCGCCACGCGGCCACCGTGGTGGGCCGCGCGGGCCTCGCCGTCTGGTGGCTGCGCCTCGAGGACCGAACACCCGAGGAGGCCGCGGCGGCGGTGGAGGCCCTGCGCCGCGAGCTCGACCCATGGGCCTGCGTCCTCCTCGACGCGCCGGGTGAGGTGCGCGCCGCCGCGGGGCCCGGACGGCCCCGCGACGCCGGCGCGGAGATCCTGATGGGGCGGCTGAAGGAGCGCTTCGACCCGGCGGGGACGATGGCGTGAGCGCCTGGGACGACACGCGCGCCCCCGAGCTCGACCTGATCCAGGACTGCGTCCACTGCGGCTTCTGCCTGCCGACCTGCCCGACCTACGAGCTCTGGGACGAGGAGATGGACTCGCCGCGCGGGCGCATCGTGCTGATCAAGACCGGGCACGAGCCCGGCTCCGAGCTCTCTGCCGAGCTGGTGGAGCACCTCGACCGCTGCCTCGGGTGCATGGCCTGCGTCACCGCCTGCCCGTCGGGAGTCCAGTACGACAAGCTGATCGAGGACGCGCGCGCCCAGGTGGAGCGCAACTACCGCCGCTCCCCCGCCGAGCGCGCCCGGCGGCGCGCCATCTTCGAGCTGTTCACCCACCCCGCCCGGCTGCGCGCGCTCGCGCCGGCCGCGGCCGCAACCAGGCGGCTCGGCCTGCAGCGGCTGGCGCGGCGCCAGAGGGTGCGCCGGCTCGCCCCGCGCCTCGCCGCGCTGGCGGCGATGACGCCGGACACGACGGTCCGGCGCTCGCTGACGCGCCTGCCCGAGCACTTCCCGGCGCGCGGCGCGCGGCGCGGCTCGGTCGCGCTGCTCCAGGGCTGCGTGCAGCGGGTCTTCTTCTCCCAGGTGAACGAGGCGACCGCGCGAGTCCTGTCCGCCGAGGGCTTCGACGTGCACGTGCCGCGCGCGCCGCGCTGCTGCGGCGCGCTCCAGCTGCACGCCGGCGCCGACGTCGAGGCGCGGGCCGCCGCGAAGCGGACGATCGAGGCTCTCGAGCACCACGACCGCGTGCTCGTGAACGCCGCCGGCTGCGGCTCGGCGATGAAGGACTACGGCCACGTGCTGCGCGACGAGCCCGAGTGGGCCGAGCGCGCCGCCGCCTTCGCGGCGAAGGTGCAGGACGTGAGCGAGCTGCTCGCGGAGACCGAGCCGCGCGCCGAGCGGCGGCCGGTGCCGCTGCGCGTCGCCTACCACGACGCCTGCCACCTCGCCCACGCCCAGGGCGTGCGCAACGAGCCGCGCAGCCTGCTGCGATCGATCCCCGGGCTGGAGCTGCTCGAGCCGGCCGAGTGGGAGCTGTGCTGCGGGTCCGCCGGGATCTACAACCTGCTCAAGCCCGAGCCGGCCGAGGAGCTCGGGCGGCGCAAGGCGCGCAACCTGCTCGACACCGGGGCGGAGGCCGTGGCCGCCGCCAACCCCGGCTGCGCGCTGCAGATCGCGGCGCACAGCGAGCGGCTCGGCCGCGCGCTGCCCGTCTATCACCCGGTCGAGCTGCTGGACCGCTCGATCAGCGGCTGACGTCGTCCTCGCCGGCCGCCCAGCGCCGGCGCGCCTCCGCCCACTCCGCCTCGAGCTCCGCGACCACCGCCGCGACCACCTCCTCGGCCGTCCCGTCGCGCTCCTCGTAGCCGGACCAGGCCCACTGGTCGAGGTAGGCGTCGGTGCCGTACAGGCCGCGGCGCATCGCCTCGCGGTCGATGTGCTCGACGAACCAGGCCGGCAGCTCCGCCGACACCGCCCGGCGCCCCTCCTCGTACACCTTGACCTGGGCCGGGATCCCGTCCCACGCGAGCACGCGGTAGCGCGTCACGCGGCGAGCTCCAGCTCCCCGGCCCGGAAGGCCTTCACGTACGCGCGGCAGTGGCGGTCGGCGCCGGTCAGCACGTCCAGGGCGAGCTCGAACGGCCGCGCGGAGCGGTCGAGCGCGAACGCCCGCTCCGGCGGGTTCGTGATCGGGTCGACGATCCCGCTGTCCGCGCCCGCCTCGATCGCGAGCACCAGGAACACGTCGTTGATAAGGCGCCGGTTGGGCAGCCCGAAGCTGACGTTGCTCATTCCGCCCGTGATGTGGATGTCCGGCCCGTAGCGCTCGCGCAGCGCCCGGATCGCGTCCAGGCAGTGGTCCCCGAAGTCGCCGTCGACGGCGATCGGGAACACGAGCGGGTCGACGTACAGGCGGCCGATCTCGATGCCCCGGTCGAGCGCGGCCGCGATGATCCTGTCCGCGTTCTCCACGCGCTCCTCGGCGTTCGAGGGCATGCCCGCGTCGCCGGCGGCGGTCACGATCACGGGCCCGCCAGCCGCCGCCGCCAGGTCGAGCGCCTCGAGGCGCTCGAGCGAGGCCGAGTTCAGCATCGGCGGCCCGGCCTGCCTGCCGGCGACCTCCATGCCGGCCTCGATGATCTCGAGGTTCGAGGAGTCGATCGAGAGCGGGACGGGGCTGAGCGGGGCGAGCAGCTCCGCGAGCCAGCGCATGCCGTCCTTCTGCTCCTCGAGCTTCAGCGACACCTCGTCCACGTTCACGTCGAGGTACGCCGCGCCCGCGTCGACCTGGCTCAGTGCCAGCGTGCGCAGGTATGCGAGCGCCACCTCGGCGTCGTCGCCCTCCTCCATCGCGAGCCGCACGGCCGTGCGGACGTGCTTGATGCGCCCCTCCTCGTACTCCTGCGTCCGCCGCTCGGCCTCGGAGACCGGCAGGTGACGATCCCGGCCCTCGTGGTCGGTGAAGGCGATCGCCTCGCGCCCCTGCTCGTCGGTCTCGACGCTCGGCGCATTGCGGCGCACCACCCTGGTGGTGTGCACGTTCTCGCCCACGATCACGAAGTCGGCGGCATCGCTCATGCCTGGTCCTTCCGGTCGGCTGCGTGGTGGTCGCGGCCGAGGAGGGTGTTGCTCCACGCGCTCGTGCCCCGCAGCGAGTTGTCCTTGATCACGACGGGGCCGTCGAGCATCGTCGTCTCCTCTCCGTACGGCTTCAGCCGGTCGTAGGCGAGCGCCCAGATGCACTCCTTATCGCCCACCTCGCACTTGCCGTCGCGCGTGCCGCCGCAGGGGCCGTTGCGCTGGTTCTTGGCGCACTGCGACTCGGGGCACAGGTAGGCGATGTCGGGCAGCGAGCAGTCGCCGCAGTCCTGGCATCCGAACATCGGCACCTTCGCGGCCTGCTCGGCTGCGTGGGCGAGCTTCGCGACCGGCGCCGGTGCGGCGTCGATCGCCCCGAACAGCCTGCGGGCCGGCTCGTGCAGCGCGCCTTCCTCCTCGAACACGGCGCCGTGCACGAGCCTGCTGAAGCGGTAGCCGAGCGGTGCGCCGCGGCCGCGCGGCCTGCGCGGGCGCGAGGCGGCGTAGGCGCGGTTCAGCTCGGGCGAGGAGAGCCCGGACTCCTCGTCGCGCTCGTACAGGTGGAACTCCCCCGGCAGCGCGTACGCGACGTCGCGCGCCAGGGCGCGCCAGTCGTCCGGCCCGTAGGCGTCGGCGCGCTCGAGGATCTCCAGGTAGTCGCCCGTCTCGAGGTGCCCGCCGATGTAGGCGCCGCGAAACCCGAGCCCGCGCGCGATCGCCACCTGCTTGGCGGCCAGGCCGAGGAAGAAGGAGCGGCCGCGGTCGGGCTCACGGCTGTGGCGCAGCGCGAGCTCGAGCAGCTCGTCGGTCACGATCACGCCGGGCACGCGCCCCGAGTTCAGCACCCGCGCCGCGCCCGGCGTGAGCACGAACACGTTCGCCAGGACGGGCACGCGCAGGTCCTCCTGCGCCATCCACCTGAGCAGCTCGTCGTCCTTGCGGGCGTGGTAGCCGATCTGGTTGACGATGAACCCGGCGCCGTTCTCGATCTTCTTGCGCAGCTTGAACAGCTGGGGCATCACCTCGCGCTCGTGGCGCTTGTGGTTCGTCACGGTCGCGCCGAGGAAGAAGCGGGTGCGCTGCGACTCGGGGGCGCCCTCCATCAGCCCCTCGTTCATGTCGCTGTACATGCGCAGGAGGCCGACCGAGTCGATGTCGAAGATCGGCGCGGCGGTGCCCCTGTAGCCGCCCGTGGGGTAGTCCCCCGTGAGCGCCAGCACGTTGTCGAAGCCCTCGGAGGCGAGCTTCCAGGCGCGGCTCTGGAGCGCGTTGCGGTTCCAGTCCTTGCAGGACAGGTGGATGATCACCTCCTGCCCGCGCGAGATCAGGTCGGTGCCCATCGTGTCCGCCGACAGCATCGCGTTGCCGGCCGGGTTGTCGGTGATCGAGAGGACGTCGATGCGCGGATGCGGCGCCAGCTCGCGTGCCAGCCTGAGGACGCGCTGCCCGCGCCGCTCGGTGATCAGGCCGCGGCTCGTGACGAGCTCGACCGCCACGACGAAGCGGTCCGTCGCGGTGAGCAGGTGGCGCAGGTCACGCGGCAAGCGAGCCGTCCCCCGTCCCGCTCCCCGGCAGCGGCTTGAACTGGCAGCCGTCGACGAACAGGTCGAAGAAGTCGGGCGTCGTCTCGAGCTCGACGTGCTCGACGCCCTGGATCAGCAGCTCGAGCGTCCCGGCGCGCCGGGACCGACAGCAGCAGCTCGCGGGCGCCCGCGCAGCGAGGCGTTGCCGAGCTTGACGACCCGCTCCGCCGGGACCGGCGCGAGGAAGCCGATCTCGACCGCGTTCGGCACGTCGACGTAGCGCGCGAAGCCGCCGGCCAGGTAGAGCCGGTCGACCTCGCCGGGCCCCACGCCGAGCTCGCGCAGCAGGATCTGCTGGCCGACCGTGTTGGCGGCCTTCGCCTGCGCCAGCGCCGAGCCGTCGGCGCGCGACAGGGTGATCCCGGCCTCGGGGACGATCGTCACCTCGCGGGCGCGGTCGGCGAACACGCCCTTCGGCGTCATCCGGCCGCTGCGGCGCAGCTCGGCCAGCAGGTCGATGAGCCCGGAGCCGCACAGGCCGCGCGGCCTCGCCGTCGCCGATCGTCGTCGTAGTCGAAGCTGCCGTCGGGCCGGGTCCGCACGCGACTCGATCGCGCCCTCGCCGGCCTGCATCCCGTACGTCACGACGCCGCCCTCGAACGCCGGGCCGGCGGGGCAGCTCGCGGCGAGCATGCGGCCGCGGCCGGCCAGCACGACCTCCGTGTTGGTGCCGACGTCGACGAGCATCGTCACGCCGTCGCGGCGTGCTCGTCGAGCCCGACGGCGAGCAGGTCGGCCGCCACGTCCGCGCCGACGTGGCCGGCGATGAGCGGGCGCGCCCCAGACGCGCGCCTGCGGGTGCGACCAGAGCCCGAGCTCGTGGGCGAGCGCCACCAGCTCGGTGCTGTGACGCGGCGCCCTCGAGCAGCTCGAGCTCGGTCGTCGACTTGTAGGGCCGCTCGCCGATCGGCGCCACGTCGAGGCCGAAGAAGAGGTCGCGCATCGTCGAGTTGCCGACGACCACGATCTCGTAGACCTCGCGGCGGTCGATGCCCGTGGCGCGCGTACAGCGCCCGCAGCTCGTGGTTGAGCGCCTTGCGCAGCGAGTGGCGCAGCTCGCCGCGTCCCGGTCCGCTGTCGTAGCTGATGCGGTTCATCACGTCGCTGCCGCCGAAGCGCTGCGGGTTCTCGAGCGCGACCAGCTCGAGCGTGCGGCCGCTCTGGAGGTCGACCAGCTCGAGCACGACCGTCGTGGTGCCGACGTCGATCGCGAGCCCGTAGCACGCCCGCCGCGCAGCGTGCTCGATCGCGCTCGTCGCCCCAGTGCACGACGCCGTCGTCCGACGCGCACCATCGGGTCGATCGGGGCGGTGCGCGCGCTCGGGCTCGGGCGTGACGATGCGCAGCCGCCGGCGGACGACCGCGAACTCGACCTGCGCGCCTCGGGTCGACTCGAGCTCGGCCTGGCAGGCGAGCCGGAACGGCGGCGCGCAGGAAGGCCTCCGGCCTCGGTCGGCGACAGGTGCTCGGCGCCCCGCGGTGACCTCCACGACGCACTCGCGGCAGCGCCCGGTGCGCCGGCACGAGGTCGGCACCTGGAGCGCCAGCTCGTCGCGCCTCGTCGAAGAGCGTCGCGCCCGGCGGCGCGGCCGCGCCGCGCGACCCGCGCTCAGTGGACTTCCCAGGCACTGCGGTAGTCCAGCTTGTCGTCGCCGCCGCAGATGAACGCGCTCGCCCTTCACGGGCGGCTTGCGCTGGTTGCGGCAGCCGAAGTTGGCCGTGCAGTGGTCGTGGCGGTTCTTGTAGGGGCAGCGCTTCGTCGAGAGGTCCTCGACGGTCTCCATCATCGAGCCGAACATCTCGGAGAGCCGGTCGAGCCGGTGCTGGTAGGCCTCCTGGTCGAGCGGCTCAGGCACCGCTCGCCGACTCCCACCAGCTGCTTCGCCAGCGCCACGCACGCCATCGCGTCCTTGCCGTAGCCGTCGGCGCCCATGTCGTCGGCGAACTCCTGGCGTGACCGGCGCGCCGCCGACCATGATCTTCACCTCGTCGCGCAGGTCGGCGTCGATGAAGGCGTCGATCGTCTTGCCCATGTTCGGCATCGTCGTCGTGAGCAGCGCCGACATGCCCAGCACGAGCGGGCTGTGCTCCTCGACGGCGTCGATGAACTCGTCCGGCGAGGTGTCGACGCCGAGGTCGATCACCTCGAAGCCCGCGCCGCGCAGCATCATGATGCAGAGGTTCTTGCCGATGTCGTGCAGGTCGCCCTTGACCGTGCCCATCACGACCTTGCCGATGGGCTCGATGCCCGGCGTCGGAGAGGATCGGCTCGATGTGGGCCATGCCGGCCTTCATGGCGCGCGCGCAGGCGAGCACCTCCGGCACGAAGATGAAGTTCTCGCGGAACTTGATGCCGACGATGCGCCATGCCGGCGATCAGGCCGTCGTCCATCACCTCGAGCGCCTCGATGCCGGCGTCGAGCGCCGCCCGCGTCAGCTCGTCGACCACGTCGTCCTCGCCCTCGATCAGCGCCGCGCGCGATGTCGTGCATCTCGGGGCGGCAGGCGGCGAACATCGTGATCAGCCGCTCGCGCTCGTCGGGCCGCTCGACGAACTCGTCGATCTCCTCGCGGATGAACTCGTTGGTGACGTCGGTGAGTTCAGCCATCTGTTCTCCAGTTCGCTGCTGCGCTGACATGCGCGTGCCACTCGCGCACCGCCTTCGGGATCTCCTTCAGGTTCTCGAGCGGCGTCTGCAGCGGGATGGCGCACTCGGGCCCGACCATCTGGACGCCGGCGTCGAGATTCCGGATCACCTCTGCGCGCACCTCGTCCGGCCCGTGGGAGAACAGCGTCTCCGGGTTGTTGACGTTGCCGACCAGCCGGATGCGGCCGCCGACGGCCTCCATCGACTCGGCCGGGTCGTTCTTCGAGTCGTAGTGGAAGGCCGCCATGCCCGTGTTGGCGATGTAGCGGCATGCGGTCGACGGTCCGGCCGCAGATGTGCAGGATGAGCGGCGCCGGGATCGCCTCGGCAAACTCCATGTGGAGGTCCTCGCAGGTAGCGGTGGTAGTACTCGCCCGAGACGAGGTCGCCGGTGGCATGGTCGGGCAGCGTCAGCGCGTCGGCGCCCGCCTCGATCTGCATCACGCCGAAGTCGATCGTGATCTCCTTGAGGCGCTCGAGCACCAGCTTCGTCTTCTCGGGGTCGTCGAGCGACATGCAGCAGGAAGGGCTCGACGCCGAAGGTGTGGTAGCCGAGCGACCAGGGCCCCATCGTCTTGCCGATGATCGCCACGTCGTCGCCGAACTCGCGTCGCGCAGGATCTTGATCGCCTCGATCACGCACTGCGTGTCGGGATGGGTGAGCAAGCTTCGATGTCGATCCTCGATGTCGTCCGGCCGACTCGTAGATCGGCTCGCGTCATCTTGACCGTCGGCCAGTTGTCCTTCTGCTCCCACTGGATCTTGCAGCCGAGCGCCGAGGACTCCTGGATGATCGAGAAGACCGGCATGACGGTGTCGAAGCCGAGCTCCGTGTGCCCGCGCGCGGCGAGCCGCGCCATCAGCTCGGGCTCGCGGTTGGCGTCCGGGAACGGCGCGTCGACCAGGTCCATCAGCTCGACGGTCGCGATGCTGGTGGGGTTGACCACCGGCGTGCGGTCGACCGGTTCGCCGCGCAGGGCGGCGAGCACGCGCTCGCGGCTGGTCATGGGCTCCTGGCGCGCTCGTCATGTCGTCACTCCTGGGCGCTCGGGGCCGCGAGGACGCCGCGGCTCGCCTTCATCTCTTCCTCGCGCATCACCGCGCGCAGGTTCTGGGCGCGCACGAGCAGGAGGCCGACCAGCGGGTCGTGGCTCTGCCCGCAGGCGAAGCGCACGACCGGGCGCTCGCCCTCGTCCGCCTCGAGCTCGCGCCAGCTTCGCCATCCCCTGGCGATCGCGGGGGCGCGGCTGGCCTCTCCGTCGCTCATGCCGCGGGCGTGCACCTCGTAGGCGCCGTCGCCGAGCGGCTCGACCACGATCTGCTGCTCGGTGCGGGCGTCCGGCGCCTCGAGCGGCCGCTGCTCGAGCGGCGTCGCCGGGTCGTGCTTGCAGGCTTCGAGGAAGAGGCGCTTGGCGGCGGTGGCGTGCCAGCTGCCGCAGGCGAAGCGCAGCTCGAGCGGGTCGTCGAGCCGCTCGAGGCCGCCGAGCGCCGAGAGCGCCCTGGCGATGAACTCGAGCCGCTCGTGGACGCCCGGCCGCCCGCTGTAGCTGTGCACGGTGGCCACAGGCCCGCGCTCCGCCGTCGCGCACGTACAGGCCCACGGAGATGTCCTCGTGGTGCCTGTCCATGGACACGAGCTCGACGCGCCTGCCCAGCTCCGTACGCGACTGCCCGTGCATTGTTAACAGTAAACTAGCCCTGCCCCTGTCCGTCAAGACAGGCAGAATTGGAGGAGGTGCCACCGCGATGAAGGTCCTCATCACCGACTACGCCTGGCCGTCGCTCGACATCGAGCGCGAGGTGCTGGGCGGCATCGGCGCCGAGCTCGTCGAGGCCGAGACCGGCGAGGAGGCCGAGCTCGTCGGCCTCGCCCCCGGCTGCCACGCGATCCTCACCTGCTGGCAGCGGGTGACCCCGGCCGTGCTCGACGCGGCCGCGGACTGCCGCGTCGTGGGCCGCTACGGCGTGGGGCTCGACAACATCGCCGTGGACCACGCCACCGGCCTCGGCATCGTGGTGGCGAACGTGCCCGACTTCTGCATCGACGAGGTCTCGGAGCACGCCATGGCGCTCACGCTGGCGCTTGTCCGCCGGGTCGTCGACTTCTCGCTCCAGACCCGCGGCGGCGGCTGGGACAACTCGGCTGCGGGCGAGCTTCACCGCCTGCGCGGCCAGACGATGGGGCTGATCGGCTGCGGGCGCATCGGCAGCGCCACCGCCGCCAAGGCCCGGGCCTTCGGTATGCGCGTGCTCGCCTTGACCAGGTCGGGCGGCGACCTCCCCGACGGCGTCGAGCGCGCCGCCGGCCTCGACGACCTGCTCGAGCGCTCCGACGTGGTCTCGATCCACGTGCCCTACACCCCGGAGACCGCGGGCATGGTCGGGGAGGCCGAGCTGCGGCGGATGAAGCCGACGGCGTTCCTCGTCAACACCGCGCGCGGCGCGGTCGTCGACCAGGCGGCGCTCGCCCGCGCCCTGCGGGAGGGCTGGATCCGCGGCGCCGGCCTCGACGTGCTCGCCGAGGAGCCGCCGGGCGCGGCGGAGCCGCTGCTCGCGCTGGAGAATGCGATCGTGACCCCGCATGCGTCGTTCTACTCCGTCGAGTCGACGGTGGACCTGCAGCGTCGCGCCGCCGCCAACGTGCGCGAGGTGCTGAGCGGCGGGGTGCCGGACACCGTGGTCAACCCCGAGGTGCTGGAGCGGCCCGGGCTGCGGATGGAGCGGAGCGCCGAACGGTCCGCCGGGGCGTGACCGCCGGGTGGAGGACGCGGACTTCGTCCGGCACCTGCGCGCCCGCGGCCTTGTGACGCCCGAGATGCCCGTCGACGTGAGGCGGCTGCCCGGCGGGGTGTCGGGTGACGTGCGGGCGGTGGTGGCGCCCGGGCTCGACGCGGTCGTGAAGCGCGTCCACGGGGAGCTCCTCGTGGAGGACGACTGGTTCGCCGACGAGGAGCGCCTCGTGACCGAGGGCTTGGCGCTTCGGCTGGCGGGCGACCTCAACCCCGACGCCGTCCCGCGCGTGATCGACCTGGACCCGCGCACGCGCACGCTCGTGATGGAGCGCGCCCCGCGCAGCTGGCGCGACTGGCGGGCGGAGCTCCTCCGCGGCGCGGTCGACCCGGACGTGGGGGCCCGGCTCGGGCGCCTGCTCGGCGCCTGGCACCGCGAGACGGCGAGCCGCCCCAGCCTCCTGTCCGCCTTCACGGACCACACCGCGTTCGTCCAGCTGCGCATCGACCCCTTCCACCGCACCGTCGCGGCCCGCCACCCCGACCTGTCCGCCGACATCGAGGCGGTGGTGGACCGGCTCCTCTCGCGCCGGGAGTGCCTCGTGCACGGCGACTTCTCGCCCAAGAACGTGCTGGTGGGCAAGGACGGGCTGTGGGTCATCGACTGGGAGGTCGCGCACGTCGGCGATCCCGGCTTCGACCTCGCCTACCTGCTCTGCCACCTGACGCTCAAGGCGGTCCACCGGGCCGGCGACGCGCCGCGCTACCGCGAGACCGCCGCCGCGTTCCTCGAGGCCTACGGCGCCGCGCCGGACGCGGAGCTCGGCGCCGGTGTGGCCTGCCTGCTGCTCGCCCGCGTGGACGGCAAGTCGCCGGCCGACTACCTCACGCCGGACGGGCGCGAGCGCGTGCGGGCGCTGGGGCGCTCGATGCTGCTCGACCCCGCCCTGCTGGAGCGCTACGCGTGACGGCCCCCGGCGGGCAGGTCGGCCGTCGGCGTGCGGTCGGTGAAGAGCCGTTCCTCGGCGTAGCGGTAGTGCGAGTCGATCGCCCGGGCGGCCCCCTCGGCGTCGCGCGCCCGGAGCGCGTCGAGGATGTCGCGATGCGCGGCGGGGCGCATCTCCTCGTGGAGGTGGGGGCTCTCCTCGGCGGCCGCGCGCAGCAGCAGCATGGTCTGGGCCAGCATCTGGTCGTACATCCCGGCCATGCGGCCGTTGCCGGAGAGGGCGACGATGCCGCGGTGGAAGGCGAGGTCGTGAACGGCGCTCTCGAGGTACCCGGCGCTCTTCTGCCAGGAGCCCTCGAACGCCACGAGGTGCACCTCGAGCGCCTCGATCTCCTTGTCGGAGGCGCGCTCGACGGTCGCCCGGCACGCGATCAGCTCGAGCCCCTCCCGCACGCCGTACACCTCGCTCAGGTCGTGGCCGGTGAGGGTGGACACGAAGGCCCCGACGCGCGCGAGCTCGGCCACGAGCCCCTCGCGCGCCAGCTCCCTGAGCGCCTCGCGGACCGGGCCGCGGCTCGTGCCGTATTCCTGGGCGAGGTCGACCTCGACGAGCTTCGTGCCCGGGCCGAGCTCGCCGCTCAGGATCTCCTCGCGGAGACTCGCGGCGACGACCTTCCACAGCGGTCCGGGGAGTTCCACCAATCGGCCTCTCACGCCGTCCAATGCTAGTCGCGCGCCGGACGGGAGGCCGTTCGTGACCGAGCTCGAGATCGCCGGCGTCAGCGCCTGGGAGGCGCTCGACTCGCGCGGCAACCCGACCGTGTCCTGCGAGGTCGAGCTGGAGGGCGGCGCGCGCGGCGCGGCCGCCGTGCCGTCCGGCGCCTCGACCGGCACCCACGAGGCGCGCGAGCTGCGCGACGGCGGCGAGCGCTACGGCGGGCGCGGCGTGCTGCGCGCCGTGACGCACGCCGAGGGCGAGCTGGCGGCGGCCGTGACGGGCATCGACGCCGCCGACCAGGCTGCCGTCGACGCGGCCCTGCGCGCCGCGGACGGCACGCCGGCGCTCGAGCGGCTCGGCGCCAACGCCGTCCTGGCCGTCTCGGTGGCCGCCGCGCTCGCCGCGGCGGCGGGCAGGCGCGAGCCGCTGTGGCGGGCCGTGGCCGACCCCGGGCGAGGCGCCGCTCCTCCCGCTGCCGATGGTGAACGTCCTGTCCGGCGGCGCGCACGCCGGCGCGGCGATCGACATGCAGGACTTCCTCGCCGTCCCGGTCGGCGCCGGCTCGTTCGCCGAGGCGCTCGAGTGGGCCTGGCGGGTGCGCGCCGCGGCGGCCGAGCTGGTGCGCGAGCGCGGGCTGCAGGCGGCGCTCGTGGCCGACGAGGGCGGGCTCGGGCCGGCGCTCGGCTCGAACCGCGCGGCGCTCGAGCTCCTCACGGGCGCGATCGAGCGGTCGGGGCTCGCGCCGGGCGACGAGGTGGCGATCGCGATCGACGTGGCCGCGACCCAGCTCGCCCAGCCGGGCGGCGGCTACCGCCTCGGCGTCGAGGACCGCACGATCGCGGCGGGCGAGCTCGCGGCCGAGCTGGCCGCCTGGGCCGCCGAGCACCCGCTCGTGTCGATCGAGGATCCGCTCGCCGAGGACGACTGGGACGGCTGGGCCGGGGCCGGCGAGCGGCTCGGCCACCTGCAGCTGCTCGGCGACGACCTGTTCGCCACGAACCCCGAGCGGCTGCGCCGCGGGATCGAGATCGGCGTCGCCAACGCGGTGCTCGTCAAGCCGAACCAGATCGGCACGCTGTCGTCGGCGCGGGAGGTGGTCGGGATGGCGCGCGAGGCGGGCTACGCGACCGTGCTGTCAGCCCGCTCGGGCGAGACGGAGGACGCCTGGCTCGCCGACCTGGCCGTCGGCTGGGGCACCGGCCAGATCAAGGTCGGCTCGACGACGCGCTCGGAGCGCACCGCCAAGTGGAACCGGCTGCTGCGGATCGAGAAGGAGCTGGGTGCCGGCGCGCGGTTCGCGGGCCGCGCGGCGCTCGCTCCGCTCGGGCGCTAGAGCGTCTCGAGCGTCGGGAACGGCGGGAGCTCGAGCAGCGGGGCGGGAGCACCGCCCACGCCCAGGATCGCGTTCTGCTCGAGCTTCACCAGGCCGACCTCGCCGGTCCCGGCCATGCACTCGACCGCCATCACGGTCGCCTCGGGCACCGTGCGGGTCTCCCAGGGCGTGATCCACGGCCACTCCCACGCGAGCCCCAGCCCGTGGCCGTGGCAGGCGTAGCTCGCGAAGCCGTCGCCCGACGCGTCGCCGGGCTCGTCCGCGAGGCCCCGCGCGACGAGCTCGCCGCGCACGACCCCGAACAGCTCCGCCCCGCTGACGCCGGGCGCGAGCGCGGCGAGCCCGGCGTCGATCGCGGCCAACGCGCCCTCGAGCACATCGCGCTGGGCCGGGCTGGGCGGCCCGCCCACCACGGTCGTCCGCGAGAAGTCGAACAGGTAGCCGTCGAGCGAGCCGTACAGGTCCACGTGGAAGAGGTCGCCCGGCTCGAGCCGCCGGTGCGACCACGACGGCAGCCTCCCGTACGTGTAGCGCGTGCTGTGCGGGCCCGACGCGACGGCCGCGTCGTACATCGCGATGCCCGCGCGGGCGGCCGCCCTGTAGCCCTCCGCCACCGCGTCGGCCTCGCTGCAGCCGCCGCGGGCGGCGGCGCGGAGGATCTGCGCCATCACCTCCTGGCCGGCCTCGGCCGAAGCCCGCAGCCGCTCGAGCTCGGCCGGCGACTTGCGCACCCGCAGCGCCTCGACGGCGTCGTCGAACGGCACGAGCTCGCACGGCGCCGACAGCTCGGCGAGCCGGCGCCAGGGATCGGCGAGCACCGCGCTCCCGCCGGCCAGGCCGATCCGCTCGCCCGCCATGCCCTTCTCCCCCATCACCGCGACGATCCCGGCGGGCAGGTCGGGCGACACGCGCACGTCCTCGACCGCCTCGAGGTCGGGACGCACCTCGCCGAACCCGTCCACCAGCGTGGGCTCGCCCTCGCGGCCGATCACGACCGCCGAGTGCGAGTGGCCCGACCAGTGCGGCGGGTGGTCGGGCAGCAGCGGGAAGACGTTGTAGTGGTTCGACAGGTACAGCACGTCGGCGTACGCGTCGGCAGTGGCGCCCCCGCGCGACATCACCACGGCGCCGGCGAGATCGCGCTCGGCGCAGGCCGCGCGCACGCCCTCCCAGCGCCGCTCGTACTCGTCGCGGGAGAAGGGGAGCGCGCTGCCTGCCACCGCCATCGCTCAGGTGTCCACGTTCTCGGGGAGCTCGTACCAGCGCCGGCGCTCGCCGATCCGCGCGCGCATCTTGAAGCGGCGCGTCTTCGGCTCGGCGTCGATGCGCGCGCGCAGCGCGGTCACCCGGTCGCGCAGCGCCGGCGAGGCCGCGGTCACGCGATCGAGCGTCCCGGTGGCGGTGCGCCAGTAGCCCCAGTCGTCCGCGAGCACCGACGCGATCCGCTCCCCGTCGATCAGGTCGCCCGGCCCGCTGCCGAGCTCGTGGGCATCGAGCAGCGCGCCGAGGTCGGCGCTGTCCTTCTCGGTGAGCTCGACGATCTGGAGCTTCGTGAGCACGAGGTCCGCGACCGAGAGCGTCGGCGTGTCGACCGCCAGCCGCCCCTCGAGGTCGAGGCGGTGGCACATCGTGAACGCCCCGACGAACACGTCGACCTTCCCCCCGGGGCCGTGGAAGATGTTGCGCGTGTCGCCGTGCATGGCGTTGAAGCGCGCGTTCGGCTCGTAGCCCCGCTCCGCGAGCACCGCGGCGAGGGCGCGCACGTCCCGGCCCGCCACCGCCAGGTCGATGTCCTCGGGGTCGCGGTGGGCCGCGCCGCAGTGGATCACCACGCCCACGCCCCCGAGCAGGCGCGCGGCGACCCCCTGCCCGGCCGCCTCGCCGACGATCGCCGTGGCCTCGGCCACCCGGCCCTCGGTTACGAGTTGATCAGCTGCCACTGTCGAACGCCATCTGGCTCGAGCTCGATGATGGCAGCCCGCAGGACGCCGTCCTGGTACTCGGACCCCGCGTTCACGCACAGGGTCGGCCCGAGCCGCTGGGCGGCGGGGCACTCGTGCACGTGGCCGTGCAGGCCGAGCAGCGGCCCGGCGCGCTCGATCGCGTCGCGGACCGCCTGCGAGCCGACGCTGCCGGTGAGCGTGCCGGCGGCCCCCAGCTTCGGCCGCAGCTGGTCGTCGAGCAACGGGGCCTGGTCGAGGTGGGTGTCCCGCGGCGGGCAGTGCAGGTTGAAGACGGCGCGGCGCGGTTCCTCGAGCTGGGAGACGAGCCGCTCGATCGCCTCGCCCAGCTCGTCCTCCTCCATCTCGCGCGGCGTGTTCCACGGCGTGGGGGTCGAGTAGCCGAACGAGATCATCTCGTGGCCGCTCGGGAGCCGGCAGACGCGGTCCTCGACGTAGCGCAGCGCTCCGGAGCCGTTCAGCCCCTCGACGAGCCCTTCGTCGTCGTCGTTGCCGAGCATGAAGAAGGCCGGCGTCCCGGTGGCGGGCAGGCGCTCCTCGGCCAGCTCGAGCCAGCCCTCGAGCACCTCGCGGATGCGCTTGTCGAAGAGCCGCTCGCGCAGCGCCGGGTCGGACTCGAACCGCTCCAGCTCCCCGGCGTCGAGCGGGAGGTCATAGCCGCCCCCGGCCCGGATCCGCTTGCGCAGCACCTCGAGCTCCTCCTCGTCGCGCGCGACCACCTCCTCGCCCGCCAGCCGGCCCCGCCAGCCCTCGGCCGTCTGCGCCAGCGGCACGAGCCGCTTGCCCGTCAGGTCGCCGCCGAGCACGAGGCAGTCGGCCTCCAGCACGCGCGCGGAGTTCACCCACTTGCGGAAGCAGGTCTCGGAGCCGTGAAGATCCGTCGCGAAGACGACGCGGGTTCGCTCCCCGCCCCGCTTCGCCCTGCGCCACCGCATCACTCTGGCGGCAGCGTCTTGTTCGCGAGCGACAGGTCGAGGCCGCGCGACTTGTTGATCAGGTAGGACACCGGGTAGGCGACGATGCTGATCACGGCGATCACGATGAGCGCCTTGATGCCGGTCGAGCTGTTCGCCGCCAGCACGTCCTGGGTGGCGAACACCACCGTGAAGAACCCGTAGACGACCAAGGCGATCAGCGACACGAACGTGAGCAGCGGCAGCCCCAGCACGCGCCGGTCGCTCGACCCGAGGTTGTAGAGGTCGGGCCTTCTGTACGGCAGCACGACGCCCGCCAGCGAGACCACCAGGAAGGTGAGCAGCAGGCCCAGCGTCTGCGTGTACAGGATGATCGTGAAGTCCGCCGACCCGAACACCATCAGCGCGAGGTAGGCGAACGCAACCGCCAGGACCAGCACGTTGGCGCGCAGCGGCGAGCGGGTGCGCGGATCCACGTGGCTGAGCCCCTCGGGGACGAGACGGTCGAACGACCACGCGAAAAGGCTGCGGCTCGCGATCAGGAAGACGGGGATGCAGAGGGCGGCGGCGCCGGCGACGAAGGCGATGCCGAGCAGCGCCGCGATGATCGTGTTGTCGGCCAGCATCGAGACGAAGAAGAAGAAGTTCGAGCCGACGCCGAACGGGTACGCCTCGTCGCCGGCGAGTGACAGGTTCGTGGCCGCGCCGAGGAATTCGTTGCCCATCACGCGGCTCGCGAGCGCGAACGCCACGACCATGGTCCCGGCCGCGATCGCCAGCGCGTACAGCATCCCTCGCACCGCGGTCTGCTGGCTCGATCGCAGCTCGCCACCGGTATATGCGGTCGCGATGCCGAATCCGAGCGAGAAGAACGCGAGCGAGGTCGCCAGCAGCGTGTCCCCGAGGTCGAAGCGCGTGTCGATGTTGCCGGCGGCGATGATCTCGTCGTAGTTGCCCCCGAACGCGGACACCGCGGCGACGAAGTCGTCGCGCCCGTTGAAGAGCAGCACGACGATGCTGAGCAGGACGCCGAACGCTGCGAGGCCGAGCAGCACGCGCGCGAAGCGCAGCGTCCAGTTGAGCCGCAGGCTCGCCGCGACGAAGATCCCGAGGATCGACAGCCCCGCGATCAGGAACGTCCAGCCGTCCAGCAGCAGGTCCTCGGACCAGGTGATCAGCGTCTCGCTGTCGGCGATCACGCCGATCGAGGCGAGCGCCGACGGCAGCGCGGTCTGCGGGATCACGAACGTGAGATAGGCGATTGCCGCCGCATACCAGAGGGTCACGTTGACCGACGCGGCGAGACCGGCCCAGGGGCCGAGCGCGCGCGAGACGAACACGTAGTCGCCGCCGGAGCGCGGCATGAGACGGGTGAACAGGCCGTACATCACGTACGGCGCGATCAGCGCCACCGCGCAGATGGCCGTGACGATCGCGGGGTTGGCGCCCGGGAAGGACGCGGGGATGAGCGTCACGGCGAGGATGGCCTGGACCAGCCCGACGAAGGACAGGTTCAGGATGACGCTCGAGCTGAGCGATATTCCTCGTACGAGGCCGCTCGACGAGCGGGTGAAGTACCCGCTCTCCTCGGGCGCCCCGGCCTGGGCGCTGCTCGGCTTGCTCACCGTCGTCTCCGGTTCCATTTGCCGATACTACAAAGATGCGGGTTTTTGATGTATTAGATGTCTCTCGGCTATTGCGGCCACGGCCAGCACGAGCGCGTCCTCCCCGGGCCTCCCCATCACCTGCAGTCCGACCGGCAGGCCGTCACCGTCCACGCCGCACGGGATCGAGATCGCCGGGGCGCCGAGCACGTTGGCGATGAAGCAGGTGGGGTACCAGTCGCCGTCGGCCACGGGGTCGATCCGCTGCCCGTCGACGTGCTCCGGCGCGGTGCGGCCGAGCCCGAACGCCGTGACGAGCGTGGTCGGCGATAGCAGAACGTCCCAGGACCGGAAGAACTCGCGCCACCGCGCCTCGAACGCGAGGCGCTCGCCGAGCGCGCGCACGTAGTCGCGCCCGCTCACGCCCTGCGCGACGTTCACCACCGCGAGCGTGGCGTCGGACAGGCCGTGGTCGCCCCCCTCGAGCACGTCCGCGAAGGCCTCGTACACCTCGCACTCGAGCACGGGCACGACGAAGGGCAGCGGGCTGCGCGGCGGCGGGTCCGCCGGCCGCGCCTCGAGGCCGCCGGCGGCGAGCCGCTCGAGGGCCGCGGCGAAGGCGTCGCGCACCTCGGGCTCGACGGGCGCGAAGCCGTGGTCGACCGTCGCGCCGATGCGGGCGCCGCGCGGCCCGAGCGGCGACTCCTCCGCGGCAGGCCCGCGCTCGCCCGCGAGCACCCGCAGCGCGAGCGCGGCGTCGCTCACGGACCCGGCCAGCACGCCGGCGCAGTTCAGCCGGTTGACCTGCGCTGCCGCGTCGGCCGGGAGCGTCTCGAAGCTCGGCTTCAGACCCACCACGCCGCAGAACGAGGCCGGTACGCGCACGGAGCCGCCGGCGTCGCTCCCGAGCCCGAGCGGCGCGATGCCGAGCGCCACGCTCGCCGCCGCGCCGCCGCTCGAGCCGCCGGCGGTGCGGGTCAGGTCGCGCGGGTTGCGAGTCTCGCCGTAGACCGGGTTGTCGGTATGGCCCCAGCAGCTCAGCTCGGGCACGTTGGTGCGCGCCACCACGATCGCCCCGGCCTCGCGCAGGCGCGCCACGTGGGGGTCGTCGCGCTGCGCCGGCGGCGCGTCGCGCAGGCCCGGGCAGCCCCAAGTCGTCCGCTCGCCGCGCATGTCGAAGATCTCCTTGACCGTCACCGGCACGCCGCGCAGCTCCCCCGGGAGCCCTGGCGAGGAGTCGACCCGCCGGGCCTCGGCGCGGGCCTCGTCGGCGAGCACCCGCACGCAGGAGTTGACAGGCTGGTCGAGCCGCTCGATCCGCTCGAGCGCGCGCTCCACGAGCTCGCCGGCCGAGACCCGGCGCTCGCGCACCGCCGCGGACATGCCGGCCGCCGACTCGAGTGCCCGGCTGTCCGTGGTGCGCATGCCCTGGAGGATGACGTGGTCCCTAGTTGCGCCCATACGGCTCGAGCGCCTCGCGGGGCACGGCGCAGTACGCCGTGTAGTCCTTGTTCGTGACCTGGCAGATGCCGGCGTGGGCGACCATCGCGAGCAGCAGCGCGGCGCGGGGCCGGTCCAGCTCGAAGTCGTCGCCAACCCAGCCGAGCAGCTCGTTCCAGGCCTGCCGGGCGCTCCACTCGAGCGGGCGGCCGGACACGATCGTCATCAGGCTGTCCGCGCTCTCGATGCGCGGCCAGCTCATCGACGCCGGCCGCTCGCGCGGCTCCGCGCTCGCGGTGACCACGGCGCCCACCTCCGGCGGCGAGACGACCTCCCCGTCGCCCATGAGCGCCTTGCAGTCCCCGAAGTAGAGGCCGGCGCCGTCGTGCGACACGGGCAGCACGACCGTCGCCCCGGCGCGCATGTGGCGCGAGTCGTGGTTGCCGCCGTAGCTTCCCTGCAGCCCGGCCGGGATGGGCCCCTCCGGGGGCGCCGCCGCCAGGCAGCCGATCATCGGCTCCGCGCGCAGCGCCGTGCGCTCGTCGAAGCGCACGACGCCGTCCTCGACCGGGTAGATCGCGACGCCCTGCACGTCGTCCCACCAGCCGTGCGGGTCGGCGTCCGCGGCGTACGCGCCCCAGGTCACGACGCCCGGGCCGGTCACCTCCACGTCGTGGATCGTCACGGCCACGGCGCCTCCCGCGCGGGCCCCGTCGACCGCGATCGGGCCGGTCACGGCCCACTTCACGGCCTCGGCCTCGGCGTACCGCTCGGGGCTGAAGTCGGAGGGGTCCCGGAAGTAGTCGGAGTACCCCTCGACGCACTCCACCTCGAAGCGCTCGCCGGCCGCGACTGCTCCCGATCGGCGCATGCGCGTGGCTGTACTCGTACTTGGCGTCCCGCTCGAGGAAGCGCTGCATGGACGCTCAGCCTATTATCTTGCCGACTGTCGGACAACCTGTTGCCTACCTGTGAGGTGAACGATGCCGAAGGGCCTCTTGATCGCGTTCTCGCACCCTCTCCCCGGCGAGGAGGACGCGTACAACGCGTGGATGGGGCAGCACATGCAGGAGGCGCTGGCCGTGCCCGGCTTCCTGACCGCGCAGCGCTACCGGCTGGCCCACGAGGTCCCCGGTTTCGCCGAGGCCGACAACCGCTACGTCGCCGTATACGACCTCGAGGGCGACTTCGAGGCCATCGTCGCCGAGGCCGGCCGCCGGCGCCGGGAGAACGAGTGGGTGCCGCGCCAGGGCATCGACATGTCGCAGGGTCAAGGAGTGGATCTTCGAGCCGATCTCCCACACCGGCGAACCTCAGACCTGACGAGCAAGGTGGGCGGCAGGCGAGAGGACCCGGGGCGCTACGTCTACTCGGCGCTGCCGGACCGTCCCAAGCTGTCGTGGCCGGACGGGAAGCGCATCGCGTTCTGGATCGTCTCGAACCACGAGTTCTACGAGCTCGACCCGCCCAACACCCCCACCCTCGAGGCCTGGCCCGGGGGGCGTCCCGCAGTGCTCGAGGTCGGCTGGCGCGACTACGGCAACCGGGTCGGCATCTGGCGGCTGATCGAGCTGCTGGACCGCTTCGACCTGAAGGCCTCGATCTCGCTCAACGTCGCCCTGTGCGACCACCACCCGGAGACGGCCGAGGCCTGCGCCGAGCGCGGCTACGAGTTCTTCTCGCACGGCGTCTACAACACGCGCTACCTGTACGACCTGTCCGAGGCCGAGGAGCGCGAGGTGATCGAGGACGTGATCGAGACGATCGAGCGCTACTCGGGGCAGAGGGTGCGCGGCTGGCTCTCACCCTGGTTGACGAACACCGAGCGCACCCTCGACCTGCTGGCCGAGTACGGGTTCACCTACACGTGCGACATGTTCCACGACGACCAGCCCTTCCCGGTCACCGTGGACAGCGGGCGGCTGATCTCGATGCCCTACTCGCTCGAGCTCAACGACGTGATCGCCTACCTGGGCCAGATGACGCCGGAGTACTACGCACGCATGATCCGCGAGACGCTCCACAACCTCTACGCCGAGGCCGAGCGCGAGGACACGGGCTACGTGATGTGCATCCCGCTCCACCCGTTCGTCGTCTCGCAGCCCTACCACCAGCGCGTCTTCGAGGAGGCCCTCGAGGAGGTCGTCTCACACGACGGCGTATGGCTCTCGACCGGCGCCGAGATCGCCCAGTACTACCTCGACAACCACTACGACACGGTCACCGCCACCGCGGGACACGAGGCACCAGCATGAACGAGTACCTGAGCTATCCCCTTCGCCGTCGTGGGATGGACCACGACTTCTACGACTGGTCGCCCATCACCGCGCGTCCGCCGGTCCAGTGGCCCGGCGGCGCCCGGGTGGCCTTCTGGCCCGCCATCACGCTCGAGTTCTTCCGCTTCGACCAGCCGGACAGCCCGGTGCAGGGCCACGGCGCCCCCACCGCCCCCTATCCGAACTACCGCGAGTACACGCACCGCGACTACGGGCTGCGCGTGGGCGTCTTCCGCCTGCTCGACGTGCTGCAGCGCCACGGGATACCCGCCACGGTCGTGATCAACTCGGAGGTCTGCGTGCGCTACCCCGCGCTCGTCGAGAAGCTGAACGAGGCCGGATGCGAGTTCGTCGTCCACGGGCGCACGTCCAGCCTGCCGCTGCACTCGGGCATGAGCGAGGACGAGGAGGAGTCGGAGGTCGCGACCGCGATCGAGACGGTGCGCGAGGCCTCCGCGCGGCCCGTGCGCGGCTGGCTCTCCCCGAGCATCGCCCCCACGATGCGGACGCCGGAGATCGCCGCCCGGCACGGCATCGACTACATCCTGGACTGGCCGAACGACGACCTCCCCTACCCCTTCCACGCCGGAGACAGGGAGATCCACGCGCTCCCCATCGCCTGGGAGCTGAACGACTTCAACAGCATCTGGTCGCTTCGCCGGACCAGCGAGGACTTCGCCCGGCACGTCGTGGAGGCCCATCGCTTCCTCGACGAGGAGGCGGCCCGGCTCGAGGCCGGCCGGGCGCTGTGCGTGGCGCTGCGGCCCTGGATCAGCGGGCAGCCGCACCGCATCGGGGACATGGACCGGATGTTCGGCCGGATCGCCGAGAGCGACGGCCTCTGGCCCGCGCGCGCCGGCGAGATCGTCGACGCCTTCGCCTCGCAGAACGCGGGCTAGGGGCCTCCCCACTCGCCTCAGGTGGCGAAGAGGCGCACGTTCGCGCGCCGGTGCGTGAGCGCGTGGGTCTCGAGCTCCAGGCTCGACGAGTGCATGTCGTCGAGGGTGAGGCCGAGCGCGTAGCCGGTGGCCCGTTCGATCGCCGGATGCAGCTCCGCGAGCAGCGTCTGGGCGCGGACCGGACTCGCGGCGCCGAGGCGCACCGCGGCCGACAGCAGGCTCGCCGCGGCGCCGCGCAGCGTCGAGCAGGACCGCCTGCTCCCTGCCGAGCCCGCGGGCACGCGCGAGCGCGCCCTCCACGACCGCGAGGTTCCCGTCCGTGCGCCGGCCGGCCACGGCGCCGGCGAGGTCGGCGAGCAGGGGGTCGTCCGCGGACAGCGCGGGCGCGAGCGCGGCCAGCCGGCGACCGCAGCTCTGCGAGGCCGCGCGCGCGGGCGGTGAGAGCTTGCGCGCGGTGAGGAGCCGGTCGAGCTCGGAAAGCTCGGCGAGCGAGCCGGCGCCGTGGGCATGAGCCACGACCACGCCGTCGAGCGGCGCAACGCCGGCGCAGACGGCCGACTCGACCAGCTCGCCGAGCCGCTCGAGCTCGACCGTCCCGCACGCGGCGACCCATCTCTCGAGGCCATAGGAGTGCACGAAGCGCCCGATCGGGAGCGCGCCGTCGGAGAGCTGCAGCGCGGCGAGGAACGAGGCGGCGGTCACGCGCGATCGTGGTGGTGCCCGTGTGACGCGACGAGCGGCGCGGCAGCGCCGAGCGTCGCCGGCTCGATCGTCACGGCGGCGCCTTCGAGGCCGAGGGCGTCGACGGTGGCGAGCGCGACCTCCGCGCTCGTGGTCAGCGGCGCGCGGACGGTGCTCCCGTCCACCTCGAGCGGCACGTGCTGGTTCCCGAACGCGTGTCCGAGCCGCGCGGCCGCTTCGACCAGTGCGGCGGCCGGCAGGCCGGCGTCGAACCGCACGACGAGCGCGCGCTCGGAGGTCCGCGCGACCGCCACCACCCGCTCCCCGTCGTCGTGCAGCACCGCGCCGTCGGCGAGATACGCCCCACGAGGGAGATCGACCGCCACATCGGTGCCGGAGTCGGTGTCGCGCCGGAGCCGCCGCTTGGCGGCCTGGGCCCAGTCGACCGGCAGACGCTCGACGCGGCGCTCGGCGAATCTCGGCTCGTCGAGCTTCCCCAGGATCTCGCGCACGATGAGCATCACTTGCGCAGCGGTGGAAGTGGGAGCCCGAGGTACTCGTCGCGCGTCTCGGCCCAGGCTCGATGGAGAGCGCGGCGGGCGTGCCGGGCATCGCCGGCGAGAACGCGAACCGTGGCCCCGCAGCCATGGGGCAGGACTCCGGCGGCTGCGAGCACCCCGGGCTCGCCGGCGAGGCGCGGCGTCCAGCCGCGCGGCGAGCGCCTCGCCGTCGCGATCGGGGCTGACCGCGAGCAAGGTGGCGAGCCACGTGTGGGGACCGAGGACCCCGGCCCGCCGCGCCCAGGCCGCGGTCGAGCCGCAGCGCGTCGACGCACAGCTCCATGCCACGACGCCGCACGACGGTCCGAAGCTCGACCTCGCCGTAGTCGAAGCGCTCGCCCAGCCGCCCGGGAGCCAGCGTCTCGGTCGCGACGAAGGCGGCCCCTTCGCCCAGCTCGGCCTCCGTTCGCTGGCGGTAGCGCGAGCCGGGGTGGGGGATCAGCGGATCCGGCACGTGCTCGAGGTAGGCGCCGTCGCCCAGCTCGAAGTGGAGCTCCGACGTGCCGCTCTCGCCCGTGTCGCTGCGGCACAGCTTCGTGGCCGACTGGCTCGTCAGGTGGACGCGTGCACCCGCCTCCGCGGCGATCTCGATTCGCAGCCGGTCGCCGGCGAAGACGCCTCCCGTCGGATTCTGCACGTAGACGAACGCCATCGCCCGGTCGCGTGCGTCCGGGTACATGGCCACGGTCGTGCGCAGCGGGAAGCGCTGGCGCCGGCGGACGAGCGCGGTCCTGCCGGTCCCGTCCGGGCGCAGGCGCAGGGCGAGCAGGCCGTCCTGATGGACCGTCACCGGGCCTGGCTCGCCGCCTGCGGCACGCGGTCGAAGAGCGCCGCGCGGCAGATCTCGGCGAAGACCTCGTGCGCGCCATCCTCGCGCGTGAGGTCCGTGAACAGCGACGGCCGGTCCGGGCGGGCCGCCTTCAGGTCGACGCGCATCCGCTCGAGGTCCGCGCCGACGTACCTCGCCAGGTCCGTCTTGTTGACGACCAGCAGATCCGCCTGCAGCAGGCCCGAGACCGCCCTTGCGCGGGATGTCGTCGCCGGCCGCGGTGTCGATCACGTACGTCCAGTGGTCGACCAGCTCGGACGTGAACGTGGCGGCGAGGTTGTCGCCGCCGGACTCGATCACGATGACGTCGAGCGGGCCGTGTTCGCGCTCGAGCGTCTGCGCGGCGTCGAGATTGGCGGACGGGTCCTCGCGGATCGCCGTGTGCGGGCAGGCGCCCGTCTCGACGCCGACGACCAGTGCGGGATCGATCAGCCCGCCGGCCTTGACGCGCTCGGCGTCCTCCCGTCGTGACCAGGTCGTTGGTGATGACGGCCACGCGCAGCCCCGCTGCGTTCGCGAGCGGCAGGAGCCGCTCGATCAGCCTGGTCTTGCCGGAGCCGACCGGACCGCCGATCCCGATCCTCACCGCCTCTCGCTCGGCCGCCATGGCTACTTGAGGATGTACCGGCGCCCGAGCGGCACCCGGTCGACCGGCTCGCTGGTGCACGGCTCCCCGTCGACTGTCACGCGATAGGTCTCCGGATCCACCTGGATCTCCGGCGCGACGTCGTTGTGCAGCAGGTCGCCCTTGGTGAGCGCGCGTGTCCCGCCCGTCGGGACGCAGCGCTTGCGCAGCGACCAGCGCCCGGGGACGTCGTCGTCGATCGCCGCCTGCGTCATGAAGGTCACCGACAGGTCCTGCGCGGCCGGGCCGTACGCGCCCCACTGGGGCCGGTAGGTGAGCGGCTCGCAGGTCATCAGCGAGGCGTTCGCCTCGCCCATGACCGACCAGGCCGGGAAGCCGCCCTTGAAGATGACCTCCGGCTTGATGCCGAAGAACTTCGGCTCCCAGAGCACGATGTCGGCGAGCTTGCCGACCTCGAGCGAGCCGATCTCGGCGTCGATGCCGTAGATCCGCGCCGGGTTGATCGTGAGCTTGGCGACGTAGCGCTTGATGCGGTGGTTGTCGCCCGCGCTGCCCTCGTCCTCCGGCAGCGACCCGCGCTGCACCTTCATCTTCGAGGCCAGCTGCCAGGTGCGCGCGATCGTCTCGCCGATGCGGCCCATGCCCTGCGAGTCGGAGCCGAGCGCGCTGATCGCGCCGAGGTCGTGCAGCACGTCCTCGGCGGCGATCGTCTCGCGCCGGATCCGCGACTCCGCGAACGCGACGTCCTCGGGCACGCGCGGGTTGAGGTGGTGGCACACCATCACCATGTCGAGGTGCTCGTCGAACGTGTTGACCGTGTACGGGTTCGTCGGGTTGGTCGAGGACGGCAGGCAGTTCGCCTCTCCGGCAGACGCGGATGATGTCCGGGGCGTGGCCGCCGCCCGCGCCCTCGGAGTGGTAGGTGTGGATCGTCCGGCCGCCGATCGCGGCCATCGTGTCCTCGTAGAAGCCGGACTCGTTGAGCGTGTCGGTGTGGATCTGGACCTGCACGTCCAGCTCGTCGCCGGCGTCGAGCGAGGCCGCGATCACCGCGGGCATCGCGCCCCAGTCCTCGTGGATCTTCAGGCCGATCGCGCCCGCGCGGCCCTGCTCGAGCAGCGGCGCCGACGTCGTACGCGCTCCCCTTGCCGAGGAAGCCGAAGTTGATCGGGAACGCCTCGGCCGCCTGGAGCATGCGCCCGAGGTTGACGGTGCCCGACGAGCAGATGCCGACCGTCACGGGGCCGAGGCCGCCGCCGATCATCGTCGTGATGCCCGCGGAGATCGCCTCCTCGCACAGGCCCGCGGAGTCGAAGTGCACGTGCACGTCGATCGCGCCGGCCGTGGCGATCATGCCCTCGGCGGAGCGCACGTCCGTGGTCGCGCCGACGACCATGCCCGGGCTGACGCCGTCCATGATCTGCGGGTTGCCGGCCTTGCCGACACCGGCGATCCGTCCGTCCTTGATGCCGATGTCGCACTTCACGATGCCCGAGCACGGCGTCGATCGACGAGCACGTTCGTGATCACGAAGTCGAGCGCGCCGTCGGCCGCGGTGATCCCGCCGTGCGTGCCGAGGCCGTCGCGCAGCGTCTTGCCGCCGCCGAAGACGCACTCGTCGCCGTGGCACCAGCAGGTCGCGCTCGACCTCGGCCCAGAGCTCGGTGTCGCCGAGGCGGACGCGGTCGCCCGTGGTCGGCCCGAACAGCTCGGCGTACTCGCGGCGGGAGATCCTCTTTCCCACGGCTCAGCCCTCCTCGGTCCGGAGAAATCCCCGCTCGCCCGCCCGGCGCGAGGGCCGCCTCGCGAGCCGCCGGGCCGGTCGGCCCGAGCGTGAGGCGGTTGAGGCCGTGGACCTCCCCGTCACCCCCGAAGCGCCACCAGGTCGACCTGCCTGCTCCTCCCCCGGCTCGAACCGCACGGCGGTTCCGGCCGGGATGTCCAGGTGCATCCCGAAGGCGGCCTCGCGGTCGAACAGCAGCGCCGGGTTGACCTCGAAGAAGTGGTAGTGCGAGCCGACCTGGATCGGGCGGTCGCCGCCGTTCGTCACGGTGACCTGAGTCGTCTCGCGGCCGGCGCTGAGCTCGATCTCGCCCTCCGCGGTCACGACCTCGCCGGGCACGACGCCCTCCACGAGCTCCGCGCCCGGAGCGATCGGGTCATGGATCGTGACGAGCTTCTGGCCGTCCTCGAAGTAGCCCTCGACCTGCAGGGTGCCCACGAGCTGCGCGACGCCGGGCAGGACGTCGTCGGTGGTGAGGACGCTCGCGCCGAGCTCCATCAGCTCGGACACGCTCCTGCCGTCACGCGCCCCCTCGCAGTATCTCGTCGGCGATCAGGGCACGCGCCTCCGGGTAGTTCAGGCGCAGGCCGCGGGCGCGCCGCTTGCGCGCGAGCTCCGCCGCGAGGAACACGAGCAGGCGATCGGTCTCCTTGGGCGTCAGGTGCACGGGCTGTCTCCTTCCCTCCTGGCTAGACCTTGAAGATCCGCCTCGCGTTGTCAGTGAAGAGCGCCCGCCGCTCCCCTTCGCTGAAGCCGGAGACGATCTCCGCGTACGCGTCGAGCACGTCGCCGTACGAGCTGTAGAGGCGATCGACGGGCCAGTTCGAGCCGAAGAAGGACCGCTGCACCCCGAACTCCTCGATGCACGCCAGCACCAGGGGCCTGATCGAGTCGACCGTCCAGGCGCGATCGCCCATCCCGAGGCCGGCGATCTTGATCACGGTGTTCGGCACCGCGGCCAGCTCGTGGAGCTTCGAGCGCCAGAGCTCGAGGTACTCCGCGTCGCGCTGCTTGGGGCCGAGGGCGAGATCGAGGCAGAAGGTCACGCCCTCGTAGCGACTCGCGAAGTCCACGAGCGCGGTCGCGTGCTCGAACAGAGGGCGATCGCAGACGACGAGCTCGTGCTCGGCCACCACCGCGAACCCCTCCTCCCACGCCGGGTTGGTGAGGTAGTCGTCGTAGCGGAGGTCGCGGATGCCCCTGAACACGCCGAACCTGCGATGGCGCTCGACCACCTCGCGCGCGTCGGGCTTCGTGAGGTCCACGTAGCCGATCACCCCGTGCGGAATGCCGATGCGATCGTGAAAGGCCTGCAGCCACATGGTCTCGTCGACCGGGTCCGGCATCCCGAGCGAAGCCTGCACGTGGACGACCCGCTCGACGTTCTGGAACCGCACCTCGGCGGCGAAGTCGTCCGCCCAGTAGCGCTCGGCGCGGATGGCCGCGTAGTCACCGACCGTCTTCGTCTCGATGCCCTCGCCGCCCTGCTGGAGCCACGGGTAGTGCAGCATCGGGTCGGTCAGGTCGTAGAAGTGGACGTGGCTGTCGGTGAAGGGGATGCGATCGGTCACGCCGGCGCCTCGTGTCCCACGGCGGCCGCGACCGTGTCGTAGTGGTTGTCGAGGTAGTACCGGGCGATCTCGGCGCCGGTGGAGAGCCACACGCCCTCGTGTGACACGACCTCGGCGAGCGCCTCCTCGAACACCCTCTGGTGGTAGGGCTGAGAGACGATGAACGGGTGCAGCGGGATGCACATCACGTAGCCCGTGTCGTCGCGCTCGGCCTCCGCGTACAGGTTGTCGAGCGACTCGCGGATCATGCGCGCGTAGTACTCGGGCGTCATCTGGTCGAAGTAGGCGATCACGTCGTTGAGCTCGAGCGAGTACGGCATCGAGATCAGGCGACCGCCCTCGACGGCGACCGGGAAGGGCTGGTCGTCGTGGAACAGGTCGCACGTGTAGGTGAACTCGTACTCGGCCAGCAGGTCGAGCGTGCGCTCGGTGTTCGTGAGGGCGGGCGAGAGCCAGCCGCGCACCCTGGTCCCCGAGTAGCGCTCGATCGTGTCGATCACGTCCTCGATCACCTGGCGCTCGTCGGCCTCTGACAGCTCGTACAGGTAGCGCGTGTTGTAGACGCCGTGCGAGAAGAACTCGTAGCCGCGCTCGGCACACGCCTCGGCCGTCTCGGGATGGTGGTCGCAGAGCGCCACGTTGAGCGAGATCGAGGCCTTCAGCCCGAAGCGGTCCAGCATCTCGATCAATCGCCAGATCCCCACCCGGTTGCCATAGTCGCGCCAGCCATAGCCCTGCGAGTCCGGGTGTCCTCGCACGGTCTTCGGGAACGGGGACGCGACCGGCGGGAGGGGGTTGAGCTCGTAGAACTCGTGGTTCGAGACGATCCAGAACGCGATCCGCTTCCCGTCCGGCCACGTCAGCTTGGGGCGGTCCGGCAGCGCCGAGTAGACGTAGCGCCCCGGATCCTCACGCCTGCCGCTCATCTCGCTCGCGTCAGACGGACGAGTTCGGGAGGTAGTAGGGCTGGGGCTCGGTCCAGGACCAGTTCGCGTAGAACTCCCGGACGTAGGGCCTCAGCTCCACGAGCGCCTCGGCCCAGCGCGAGTGCAGCTCGGTCCCCGCGGTCTCGGCCGACGCCGCCAGCCGGGCGGCGATCTGGTCCTCGTCGATCGTCGTGAAGCGGCCGTCGCGCAGCACGACCTCGCCGTCGATCATCACGGTCCGGACGTCGTTGCCCTTGGCGCGGTAGAGGAGCGCGTCCACCGGGTCGGTGCCGGGCTGGAGGTACGGGAAGTTCACGGCGTCGGTGTTGACGACGACCATGTCCGCCTTGAAGCCGGGCGCGAGGCTCCCCAGGGAGCCCTCGGCACCGAGCGTGCGACCGCCGTTCGCGGTGGCCATGCGCAGCACGTCGAGCGAGCTCGGCGCGGGGTCGAGCGGGATGCCCCGAGGGATGCGGTGCAGCTTCGCGACGAGCCGCATCTCCTTGATCATGTCCTCGTCGTCGTCGATGCCGGTGCCATCGATGCCGAGCGAGACGTTCACGCCGTGCTCGAGCATCCGCGTGGCCGGCATGATGCCGACGCGGAGGCGCAGGTTCGAGCTCGCGTTGTGGCAGACCGACGTGCCGGTCGCGGCGCAGATCCTCATCTCCTCGTCGTTCAGCCAGACCGCGTGCCCGAGCGAGACCGTCTCGTCGAGGAAGCCGAGCTTCTCGAGGTGCTGCACCACGCCGGTTCCGTACACCCGGTGCCCGTACTCGCGCTGGTAGAACGACTCGAGGCAGTGGAGGTGGATGAGGATCCCGAGGTCGTTGGCCTCCTCGCGGATCCGCTTCAGCAGCGGGTCCGAGCACCACTGCGGCGCGATCGGGCAGATCATGATCGACACGCGCGGGTGGCTCTCCCACTTGGCGTGGCGATCGCGGAGGATCTCGAAGATGCCGTCCGGCGTGGCGACCGGGTCGAGGTTCGAGAGCACGTCGCGCAGGCGCACGGCGAGGTCCGGCGGGAGGCTGTCGAGGAACGTGTCGTTGTCCTCGTAGACGAAGAGGTTCTGATCGTTGATGTTCAGCGCGTACTGCGTGCGCATGCCGGAGTCGCTGTGCGCGCGCAGCTTCTCGTCCATCTCGTACGTGTAGCTCGTCATGTCGCGGTTGAACCCGGCGTGCAGCACCGAGGTCACCCCCGACCGGATCAGGCGCAGGTCGGACCAGAGCGTGTCGAGATACGGGTCGATGTAGCGCATCCCGCGATGGAACTCGATCAGCCAGGTGTCGAGGAGGTCGTCCTCGACACCGAGCTGGAACGTCGACAGGCCCCACCCGTGGTGGTGGGTGTTGGCGAGCCCGGGCATCACGATGTCCTGCTCGGAGCCGATCACCTCGGCTTCGGGCGCCTGCTCGGCGAGGGAGTCGAACGGGCCGACCGCCTCGATCGTGTCGCCCCGTACGAGCACGCCGCCGTCGCGCACCACCCCTCCGTCGGAGGCGCGGGCGTCGGCGATCACGGCGCCGCCGCGGACTATCGCCGGCTTCACAGCTCGGTCGTCGCCGTCGGGAGGAGGTACGTGTCCTCCGGGGCCCACGACGCCTCGATGCGATCACCGAGCTCGGCGTCGATCGGCCTGCTCTCGGTATCGGTCTTCTGGAACTTGAACTCCGTCCCGTCGTCGAGATCGAGCACATAGGTCAGGCCGGCGCCGACGAACTCCCGGCCGGCGAGCCTCCCGGCCACGCGGTTGGCACGGTCCGAGCTGTCGAAGCCCGGCTCGAAGTGGGTGGCGATCCGGTCCGAGTAGACGACGAAGGCGGCCTGCTCGCCGACCGCGGGGATGGCCTCCCGCCCGGTCTGCACGGTGCAGGACGCGGTCGGGGTCGAGACGGTGATCTCGCCGCCCGCGGCCGCCGTCACCTCGCCGGCCAGGATCGTGTTGGCGCCGATGAACTCCGCGACGAAGCGGTTGCAGGGCTCGCGATAGATCTCGCGCGGGGTACCGATCTGCTGGATGCGGCCACCGCCCATCACGACGATCCGATCCGACATCGAGAGCGCCTCGGACTGTGAGTGGGTCACGTAGAGGAAGGTGATCCCGAGCCTCCGCTGGAGCTCTCGGAGCTCACCCTGCATGCGGACGCGCAGATGTGCGTCGAGCGACGCCAGCGGCTCGTCGAGCAGCAGCACCTCGGGCTCGTTGACGATCGCGCGGGCGACGCCCACGCGTTGCATCTCGCCGCCCGACAGCTGCTGGACCTTCCGGTTCGCGAGCCGCTCGATGCCGACCGTGCGCAGGATGTTGTCGACCAGCTCCGTGCGCTGCGCCTTGGGCACCTTCCGCATCTTCAGGCCGAACTCGACGTTCTTCGTCACCGTCATGAACGGGAACAGCACGAAGTTCTGCCAGACCAGCGGAGTGTCGCGCTTCCACGGCTTCTTGTCGTTGACGCGCTCGCCATCGATGTAGATGTCGCCGGCGGTCGGCTTCTCGAGGCCCGCGATCAGCCGCAGGGTGCTCGTCTTGCCGCAGCCGCTCGGGCCGATCAGCGCGACGAACTCCCCGCGACCGATCTCGAGCGAGACGCCCTTGACCGCCTCGACCGCGCCGTAGTGCTTCACGACGTTGTCGAGGACGATCGCGGGCTTGTCCGACCCGCCGCTTTCTCGCCCTGCAGGTGCGACCAGGGTTTCCGATGGCACGGCCGGGTCCCTTCCTTCTCAGTAGGTCTTGCCGGGTTCCTGGTAGTACGAGAGCATCTCGAGCACGTACGGGGACTCGCCGCTGCGCTGCCAGAGCGGCGACGGGAGCTCCTCACACCACTCGGCCCACTGCCCCTTGCCGTAGGTCTCGAAGTCGCCCTCGTGCGCGTCCCAGATCTTGAAGGCGTCCTCCATGTCGGGGGCCTCCATGTAGAGCATCATCCAGTCCCGGTCGGTCCCGAGGACCTCCTTGGGCAGGATCCAGAAGATCTCCTTCTGCATCTTGAGCTCTTCCTGGGACGCCTCGTAATCGGCCCGGCGCGATGTCTCGAGCGACTCGGTGTACTTGCGAGCCTGCTCGGTCTTGCCCTCCTTGATGGGCGTTGCCCAGAGGATGTAATCCACGCTGATTGGTCCTTTCGGTTGGTCCGCCGTCGGCGCGCGCGACGCACGGTGCGCGCCGGCGACAATACATGATTGTCCTACAGTCGGCTAGAGGTCGAATTGGGCGTCGGACACCTCCTCGGGGGTCACTCCGGGAACATCGCGGCGGCGGTCGTCGCCTTCCACGAGAGGGGCCAGCCGGGCGGGTGGGTGTGCTCGTCCTGGAACCAGCCCTGGTCGCGCAGCTCCTGCCACAGGCGCTCCATCAAGAGGCCGGCACGCCGGACCACGCGGTCCTCGTCCTCGACCACGAGCCGGCCGTCGAAGACCTGGAAGGCGCCGTCGGTCATCACGTGGCGCACCGAGAGGCCGCTCGCGTAGAGCAGGTTGTTGAGCGGCTCCGGCGGTGCGGCCCCGCAGCCCACCAGCAGGCCGCTCACGTCGATGGTGCAGAGGTCGGCCTTGGCGCCGGCCTCGATCCGCCCGAGGTCCTTGCGGTGCAGCCCGTCGGCGGCGTCGCGGGTGGCCGCGTTGACGGCGTGCCACGGGGTCGGCATCACCATCGGGACCTCGCTGTGCTCGTGCTTGTGGAACCAGCGCGCGCGCCCGTCGAGCACCGCGAGCTTGATGTTCTCGACGTAGTCGTTGGAGTGGGTGTCCACGCCGATCGAGGTGTTCACGCCCGCGGCGAGCATCTCGGGCCACGGCTGCGTTGCGTTGCTCCCCCCCGCCCCGAGCGACGAGGGGCAGTGGGCGTAGGTGAAGTTCTCGCTGTCGCGCAGGATCGCCGCGTCCTCGACGAGGTCGATGCACCACATGTGGGCGCCGAACACCGGCACGGAGAAGACTTCAAGCGACGCCAGCCACTCGACCGGGCGCTTGCCCCAGCAGCGCTCGACGCGCTCGACCTCCAGCGGGTCCTGGGCGAGATGGATGTGGATGCCGTTGCCGAGCTCACGCGCGAGCTCGACGGCGGCGCGCAGCGTCTCGGGCGTCTGGTTGTCGGTCGACTGCGGGGTGACCATCGGCCTGATCAGCCCGTTCTCGGCCCCGTTCACCTTCAGCGCGTACTCGCGGAAGACGCGCTGGTCCTCGAGCGTGTCGGCGGTCGAGTTCAGGAGCGGCTCGTCGCTCTTGCTGAACCAGACCTCGCTCAGGTTCTTCCACGGCAGCGCGGGCCCCGGGTAGCCGCGGACGCCCCAGCGCCGCGCGACGCGGACGTAGGCCTCGAACTGCCGCTGCGTCGCGCTCATCTCCACGTGGGTCGTGCAGCCGGACCGGATCAGCTCCGCGACGTTGAAGGCCGTCAGGTCCTCGATCTCGTCGTCCGTGAAGGTCTCGATGACCGCGAACGGCGGGCCGAACGGCTGGCCCATCTCGATGATCCCGCGCGACGGCGTGCCCAGGCAGGCATGGGTGTGACCCGAGATGAACCCCGGCAGCAGCAGCTGGCCTCTCGCATGGATGCGCTCCCCGCTCGTCCGCAGCGGGCCATCCGAGACCTCCTCGATGCGGTCGCCCACGACGCGCACGGACCCGTTTCGCACCAGGTGCGGCCGGTCGGACTCGCAGGCGAGCACCCAGTCGGCTTCGATGACGGCTTCACGCACGTCGCATCACTCCTCTCGAGGTCAGTCCTTGGCCGGGCTGGTGGAGTACGGCCACCGCGGCGGGAACTCGGGGGTGCCGTCGAACCAGCCGTCCTCGCGAAGCTGCTCCCAGATCTTCTGCGTCACCGCCGCGCCGCGCTCGCGGATGCGGGCCTCGTCGTCGACCTTCAGCTCGCCGTCGAGCAGCTGGATGTTCCCGTCCGTGATCACCGTCCGCACGGACAGGCCGTTGGCGTACAGCAGGTTGTTGAGCGGCTCGGGTGGAGCGACCCCGGCGCCGACGAGCGGGCCCGTCACGTCGACCAGGCAGAGGTCCGCCTTCGCGCCCGGCTCGATGCGGCCGAGGTCCTCGCGGCCGAGCCCGTCGGCGCCGTTCACGGTGGCCGAGTTCAGCGCGTCCCAGACGCTCGGAACCTTGAGCGGGACCTCGCTCGTGTCTCTCGTCAGCCAGCAGCGCGCGCGGCCGCCGATCACGGCGAGCTTGATGTTCTCCAGGAAGTCGTTCGAGTGGGTGTCGATGCCGATCGAGGTGTTCACGCCGGCCGCGAGCGCGTCCGGGTACGGCTGCGTGCCACTGGTGGTGCCGGCGCCGCCGCCGGACGGGCAGTGCACGAACGTGAAGTTCGGGTGCCCGGCGAGCCGCGGCAGGTCCCTGGCCAGGTCCATGCAGGACAGGTGCGCGGCGAAGATGCGCTCGGAGAAGAAGCCGAGCTCGTCGAGCAGGTCGACCGAGTCGTGGCCCCACAGCCGCTCGACCGTCTCGATCTCCTCGATCAGTCGCGCGAGGTGGATCTGAAGCCCGTTCCCGAGCTCGCGGGCGAGCTCGAGCGCGGCGCTGAGCGTCTCGGGGGTGTTGGTGTCGGGACCGTGCGGCGAGACCATCGGCCGGATGCGCCCGTCGTCCGCGCCGTTCACGCCGAGGGCGAAGCGGCGGTACGCCTCGACGTCCTCGAGCGTTCCCGGGCCCGAGTCGCGCAGCGTCTCGTCGCCCTTGTGCCAGATCGAGCCGAGCCGGTCGAACCCCGGCGTCGACGCGCCGGGGTACGCCCGCACGCCCCACTGCCGCGAGACCCGCACGAACGACTCCAGGTGGCGCTGGCTGATGCTCATCTCCACGTGCGTCGTGCAGCCCGAGCGCAGCAGCTCCGAGAGGTTGAGCGCGGTCAGCGCGTCCACGTCGTCGTCGTCCTCGAGCCAGGCCGCGAACTCGAACGGGCGCATGAACCCCCGGCCCTGCTCGACGATCCCCCTGGTGCAGGTGCCGCCGGTGATGTGCGAGTGGCCGCAGATGAAGCCGGGGAGCGCGATCTGACCGCGCGCGTCGATCCGGCGCGCGTTGCCGCGGATCGGCTCGCCGGCGACCTCGACGATCCGATCCTCACGGACGCGGATCGAGCCGTCCCGAAGCAGGTACGGCGCACCGTCGCGGTAGGCGACGACCCAGCCGGCGTCGATTATGAAGTCGCCGTCCGGGGCCGGCGCGGAGCCGGTCTCAGACATCGCGCTCCAGGTTGGCGCCCTCCGGAGTGAGGTTCACCTGCTGCCGGCGTCCGAAGAGGAACGCGAACACCATCGCCAGCGCGATCAGCAGGAAGCTCATCGCGAGGACGATCGTGCCGATCGCGTTCACGCGCGGGCTGACGTTGCCGGCGAAGTAGTTGAAGATCTTCACCGGGAGCGTCACGTCGAGCCCCGACACGAACCACGCGATCACGAACTCGTTCCACGAGACGGCCATCGTCAGGAAGAAGGCGGCGATCACCGACGGCGCGGCCATCGGGAGCACGACGCGGAAGATCGCCGTCACGTTGTTGGCGCCGAGGTTCCACGCCGCCTGCTCGATGTGCTTGTCCATCTCGAGCAGGCGCATCCGGATGATGCCCACGGAGAACGCGGCGCAGTAGCCGATGTGGGCGAGGATGATCGCGTTGATCGAGCCCGCCAGCTCGACCTCGTTCAGGAAGATGAACATCGTCAGCCCCAGGATCACGAGCGGGATGCACGGGCCGATGAAGACGATCGCGAGGTAGAGGTTGTAGCCGCGGAACTCCGACCAGCGGTTGAGGAAATAGGCCGACATGGCGCCGAGCACCGTCGCCACGACGCCGACCGTCAGCGCAACGATGATGCTGTTGCGGAACGACGGGATCACGTCGGGGTCGTCGGTGAGGGTCGTGTACCACTCGAGCGTCAGCCCCGGCAGCGGCAGGGTCGGGAAGCGCGTGTCGGCGAACGAGAAGAGGACCAGGGCGCCGAGCGGCAGGAAGATGACCGCGTAGCAGAGCAGCATGTAGCCCCTCAGGCCGACGTTGGCCGCGCGGTCGACCCAGCGCTGTCGCTCGGGCTTTCGATCCCACCGCTCCATGAACCAGTCCACGGCCGGGGTCCAGGGTCGTCTCGCCGGCTGGACGTCGTGGACGCTGAGCCGGCGGCCCTCGGCGGTGGACTTGGCAGCGGCCGCGGCGGCCGCTGCCTCGGACTCCTCGTCGGGCTGGCGCTCGGGTGGGAACGCCAGCCACGTGACCAGGAAGACGGCCACGAGCACGATCGCGACCATCACGACCGCCACGACCGCGGCGGCCGGGAAGTTCACGCCGCCCTGCTTCTCCGCCGAGACCAGATCGCCGAGCGTCGGATGGCGCTCGAGCCCGAGGACGTTGCCGGAGACCGGGTCGCCGAACGCGAGGATGAACCCGATCGTGAGCGCGAGCAGCACGCCGACCTTCGCCGAGCGGGTGACGACCGTCAGGATCGAGCGCACGCGTCCCGCGCCGAGGTTGTTCGCCGCCTCGATCAGGCGCTGGTCCACGCTCATGAACGACAGCGTCAGGATGATCGCGATCAGCGGGAAGAAGTTCGCGAAGTAGCCCAGCTGGATGCCCCACCACGAGCCGAGCACCTTGATCGGACCGAGGCCGATCAGGTCGAGCAGGTAGTTGATCACCCCCTGGTCCGACAGCATGAAGTTCCAGGAGTACAGCCGGATCAGGTAGGCCGAGAAGAACGGCGCGATGAGGAGGGCGATGGCCAGCCTCCGCCCGGTGGGCGAGAGCTTGAACGCGATCGTGTATGCGAGCGGATACGCCAGCAGGAAGACCAGGACCGCGGAGCTGGCCGCGAGCTGGAGCGTGCGGAGCACGACGTCCCCGAAGATCGGCCCGCTGACCGTCTCCTTCCAGTTCTCGAAGTTGTAGTCCGCTACCAGCCTGAAGTTCTCGACCGTCCAGAAGGACATCAGGAACAGCAGGACGGTTGGCACCAGCAGGAACGCCACCTGCCACACGAGCAGCGGCAACCCCCAGACGGCCGGTTCGAGCGCGCCCGACAGCCTCCCGGCGGGCGCCTTCTTCACACGCGCGCGCGGGCGCGCTCGTTCCGTTGCCGTGGCCATGACCGCGTCCGGATCAGATCGCGTCCGGATCAGATCGCGTTCTTGTACTCCTCCCAGGTGTCGACCCACTCCTCGACGTTCTCGGGCAGCGTGCGGATCGAGACGACCCCGGCCTCCCAGGAGTCCTGGACGTTCGGGCCGTTGGGGTCGATCTGCAGGACGGGCACCCACTCGGGCTGGTTCTCGGCGATCCAGTCCCACGACTTCAGGCTCGTGGGGATGCCCTGGTAGGCGGGCATGGTCGCCTTGCGCGCGCATCCCTCGGGGGAGATGCAGTAGCGGATGAACTCCTTCGCGCCCTCGGGGTTCTTCGAGCCGACGCCCATCGAGAGCGACTCGCTGTACTGCGGCACGCCCTCGTCGGGCACCTTCGTCGTGATCGGCCCGCCCTCGAGCGTCAGGCTCGCGCTCGAGGAGATGCCGGCGCCCGGCGTGCACCAGGTCTCGCCCTGTGCCAGCGACTGCGTCGTGTCGCCCACGCCGTAGAACCCTCGGACGTTCTCGGTCGGCTGCTCGAACAGCCAGGCCTTCATCTCGTCGAACTGGGCCTTCGTGATCTCGAGCGGGGCGTACTCGAACTTCTCCCACCAGTTCTGGGTGTGGCCGTAGTACTGGGCGATCGTGGACATGGCGTTGAGCCAGTAGTGCGACCAGCCGACCCGGCCGTTCGTCTTCGGGTCCCACAGGATCGCGTGCGAGGCCATGTCGTCCTCGGTCAGCTGGTCGGAGTTGTACGACGTGCCCTGGACCATGTAGGACCACGGCGCCGCGTACCACTCGCCGTCGAACCAGCCCCCCAGCTTGTCCTTCCACTCGGCGTTGTTGGTCTGGTACTGCTCGAGCATGTCCGTGTCCGCGGCCGGGAACTCCGCGGGGTCGAGCGGCTCGAGCCCGCCGGAGGTGATGAACCGCTCGAGGTCGGTCGGCTCGGTCATGATCACGTCGTAGGTGCCGGGCGGCGACTGGTTGTAGAGCGCCAGCGCCTCCTCGCCGTCCTGGTACTCCTTGATGCGGACCTTGGCGCCGGTCTTCTCCTCGAACGGGCCGACCAGGTACTTGTCGCCGTGGCCGGGCCAGGCGAGCAGGTTGACCGTGGTGCCCTCGATCGACTCGGCGCCGTCGCCGCCGCCGCCGCTCGCCGCGGGCTCGGCGTCGTCGTCGTCGCCGCACGCCGCGAGCACCATCCCCGCGCCGAGCGCGCCGGCGCCCGCCAGCAGGGAACGGCGGCTGATCGGCCGCTCCTTCAGCCGACCCGTCACGGGCCTCAGCCGGTCGATCGGGTAGTAGCCGTGTCGTCTGTAGTCAGTCATCTGTGCTCCTCCGTCGTTCGGCGCGAGATGCGCAGGTGTGGCCGATCGGCTCCGATGCCTCAGCCGAGATGGGTCCAAACTGCCTTTGTCTGGAGGAACTTCTCGAGGGCCAGGCGCCCGCTGTCGTGTCCATAGCCAGACTTCTTGAAACCGCCCCACGGCACATGTGCGTCCACGGGGCCGTAACAGTTGGTCCAAACGGTCCCTACGTCCAGCATCGCCGCGAGCCTCTGCGCCTTCCGGAGATCCGACGTCCAGATCCCCGCTGCGAGCCCGTACTCGACCGCGTTCGCGCGTGCGGCGACTTCCTCGAGCGACTCGAACGGCTGAACCACCACGGCGGGCCCGAAGATCTCCTCCCGGCACGCCGTCATGTCGTCCGAGACGTCCACGAGGACGGTGGGCTCGACGAAGTAGCCGTTCGCGAGCTCCCCACCGGCGCGACCGCCGCCCACGACCGCCGTGGCGCCATCCGCCACGCCGCCGTCGAGGAAGCCGGTCACCCGGTCGGCCTGCTGCTCGGACACGAGCGGTCCGAGCGTCGTGCCGGGCGTCAGGCCCGGCCCGAGCTGCAGCTTGCGAGCCTCGTCGACGACACCGTTCACGATGTCGTCGTAGACGCCCGCCTGCACCATCAGTCGCGAGCCGGCGCAGCAGACCTGGCCGGACTCGTAGAAGATCGCCGCCGCCGCCTCCGTGGCCACCCGGGGCAGGTCGTCGGCGTCGTCGAAGACGATGTTCGGGCTCTTGCCGCCGAGCTCGAGGGAAACCTCCTTGAGGCTCTCCGAGGCAGCGGCCGCGATCCGCTTGCCGACCTCGGCCGAGCCCGTGAAGGTGATCTTGTTCACGCCCGGGTGACGCACGAGCGCCTCGCCGGCGGCGCCGAAGCCCGGGCAGACGTTGAGGACGCCGGGCGGGAAGCCGACCTCGAGGGCCAGCTCTCCGAGGCGGAGCGCCGTCAGCGGCGTCTGCTCGGCCGGCTTGAGCACCACGGTGCACCCGGCTGCGAGCGCCGGCGCCAGCTTCCAGCCGGCGAGGGAGATCGGGAAGTTCCACGCGATGATCGCCCCCACCACGCCGATGGGCTGCCGCAGCGTGTGAACGTGCATGTCGGGGAGCCCCGTCGGCAGCGTCTCGCCCGCGATCTTGGTGGCCCAACCGGCCATGTAGCGGAAGTGGTCGATCACGCGCGGGAGGTCGGCGTTGCGCGAGTTCGCGTAGGGCTTGCCGTTGTCGAGCGTCTCGATCTGGGCGAGCTCGTCCGCGTTGGCCTCGATGGCGTCCGCGAGCCGGAAGAGCAGCATGCCTCGCTCGCTCGGGGAGATGCGCGACCAGTCGCCGCGCAGCGCCTTCCGGGCCGCCTTGACCGCGCGGTCGATGTCCGCCGGCCCCGCTTCGGCGACCTCCACCAGGAGCTGGCCGCCGGCCGGGTCGATCGTGGGGAAGGTCGCGCCGTCGAGCGCCTCCACGGACTCCCCGCCGATGATCATGCGCTTGGGTCCCTCAAGGAACGCGCGCACGGAAGGCTGCAGCTCTACGAGCTCAAGCGTGCCAGTCAAGAAAGATCCCTCGGTCGATGACTCAGCCCCACTAGCGGCGCGAGCATAACCAGTTGTCCGACAATCGGCAACAACAGTTAACAATCCCCAAATCTAGGGTTTCCTGGGCGGGTCCGGTAGGGACCGCCGGTAGGGTTCCGATTGGACCGCTGGTACGATCGCGCGCTTGTTGTAAGACAGTCAGCCAATGGTCCACAATGGTCCAGACGGGGCATGCTGACCGGAGAGGGCACGCGTATGGAGCTTCATAGACCGCAGACGCTCACGAGCGCCGTGGTGGACTACATCAGGGAGGCGGTGCTGCGGAACGAGTTCCCGCCGGGGCATCAGCTGCGCGAGCTGCACCTGTCCCAGTCGCTGTCCACCTCCCGCGGCACGGTGCGCGAGGCGCTTCGCGTGCTCCACGAGGACGGCCTCGTGAAGATAGTCCCGCACCACGGCGCCGTCGTGTCCGAGCTCAGCCCGAAGCGGGTGAACGAGATATTCGACCTGCGCGCGCTGCTCGAGGGTCACGCGGTCGAGCTCGCCCTCTCGCAGGGCCTGGTGAACGACGAGGCCGTCGAGGCGATGCGCGCCAGCTACGACCAGATGGCCGAGATCGCCGGCGGGGGCGACCATTTCGCGACCGTCGAGGCCGACATGGCCTTCCACCGCCGCATGGCCGGGTACTCCGGCCACGAGCTCCTGCTCGAGCAGCTCGACACCCTGCGGCTTCAGACCCGGCAGGCGATCCTGTACACGAAGCTCTACAAGTCGGACCTCGAGGGAGAGGCCGAGTCGCACGCGCCGATCCTCGACGCCTTCGTCGCCGGTGACTCCGCGAAGGCAGCGGAGGCGGTGCGCGTGCACATCACCGTGGCCGGGGAGCGGCTGCTCGCGCGCATGCAGGAGGGCGGGCCGGACGGATGAGCCCGCGCCTCGTGCTGGTCCACACCGTCCCGACGCTGGTTGACACGTTCTCGAAGCTCGCGGCGGAGACGCTCGGCGACTCGGCCGAGGTGATCCACGTCGTGGACGAGGGACTGTTGAAAGATACGATCGCCGCCGGTGCGCTCTCGCCGTCGGTGTCGCGGCGGGTCGCGACGCAGGTGTTCGGAGCGGAGGATGCCGGGGCCTCGGCCATCCTCGTGACGTGCTCGTCGGTCGGCGCGGCGGTCGAGGCCGCCCGCCCGTTCTGCTCCGTCCCGCTCCTGCGCGTGGACGAGCCGATGATCGAACGCGCGCTCGACGGCGCGTCCGTGATCGGCGTGGTCGGCACGCTGTCGACCACGCTCGAGCCGACGACCGACCTGATCCGCCGCCGCGCCGCCGCCCGCGGCAAGCCGGTCGAGGTCGTCGCCCGCCTCTGCGACGGCGCCTTCGACGCGCTGCGCGCGGGCGACACAGGCGAACACGACCGGCGCGTCCGGGAGGCCCTGCGCGAGGTGCTGGCCCGGTCCGAGGTGGTCGTGCTCGCCCAGGCGTCGATGGCTCGCGTCGCGGACCAGCTCGACGCCGCCGAGCGCGGCTCCGTCGAGATCCTCTCAAGCCCCCGGTCGAGCGTGGAGCGGGCAGCCGAGATTCTCGCGCAGCCTCCCTGATCGACCCGCAGTTCGTTAGACTGTCGGACAGTCAACAGGACCGGCCGGCTCGTCCGCTCCTGCTAGCCCCATTGAGACAAGGAGTGGCGATGGTCGACTTCTGGCACCCCTTCGCGGCGATGGGCTCCGTCGCGGAGACCGGCGAGCTCACGATCGTCCGCGGCGAGGGCGCGTACGTCTTCGACGACCGCGGCAACCGCCTCTTCGACGCGTCCGGAGCGCTCTGGTACGTCAACGTCGGCCACGGCCGCGCCGAGCTCGCGGACGCGGCGGCCGCGCAGATGCGCAAGATCGCGGCCTTCTCGAACTACGGCGAGCTCGCGTCGGAGACGACCTCGGCGCTCGCCACGCGAATCGCTTCGGTCGCACCGAGCGCGGGCAGCAAGGTGTTCTTCACGAGCGGCGGCGGGGAGTCGGTCGACACCGCCGCCAAGCTCGCCATCCGCTACTGGCAGGAGCTCGGGCACGCGGGCAAGAGCGTCCTGATCTCGCGCACGAACGCCTACCACGGGGCGAACGGCATCGGCACCGCGCTCGGCGGGATCGACGCGATCCGCGCCGGCTACGAGGGGATGCTGTCCGGCCGGCGCAGCGTCCAGTGGGACGACCTCGACGCGCTCGAGCGCACCATCGAGGAGACGGGCGCCGAGCGCGTGGCCGCCTTCTTCTGCGAGCCGATCGTGGGAGCGGGCGGCGTGTTCGCGCCGCCGGACGGTTACCTCACCGAGGCGCTCGCCATCTGCCGCCGCCACGACGTGCTGTTCGTGGCCGACGAGGTCGTCACCGCCTTCGGCCGGGTCGGCGAGTGGTTCGCGAGCAGCCGCTTCGGCATCGAGCCGGACCTGATCACCTGCGCGAAGGGCATCACGTCGGGCTACCTCCCGCTCGGCGCGGTGGTCGCGAGCGGCCGGGTGGCGGAGCCGTTCTTCAAGCCAGGCGCGCCGATCTGGCGCCACGGCTACACCTACTCGGGGCACGCCACGGCGACCGCCGTCGCGATGGCGAACATGGACATCCTGGAGGGCGAGGGCCTGCTCGCGCGCGGGCGCGAGCTCGAGCGCCCGCTGGCGGACGCGCTCGAGCCGCTCGCGGACCTGCCGGGGGTGGACTGCGTCCGCGCCGGGACCGGGCTCCTGGCGGCGGTCGTCCTGTCGGCGGAGCTGCGGGGGCGCGACCCCGGCTGGGCGCAGCAGGTGCTGGAGTCGCTGCGCGGCCACGGCGTGCTCAGCCGGCTGCTCGCCGACGGGTCGCTCCAGATCTCGCCGGCGCTCGTGGCGACCGAGGAGGACTTCGCCCTGCTCGCCGAGGCGATCTCGAAGGCGGTGGACGTGGACGTGGGCGCGGCGACGGCGACCCCGGCCTGAGCGGCGTGCTGCGGATCGGCTGCGTCGCCGACGACTACACGGGCGCCGCGGACCTCGCCACCGCCCTCAGCCGCGCCGGCCACCGCACCACGCTGCTGTTCGGCGCCCCCGGCGAGGGCGCCGAGGTGGGCGGCGCCGACGTGGCGGTCGTGGCCCTGAAGATCCGCACGGCGCCCGCCGAGGCGGCGGTGCGGGCGGCGGTCGGGGCCCACGACTGGCTCGCGGAGCGGGGCGCGGAGCGGATCTACTTCAAGTACTGCTCGACGTTCGACTCGACGGACGCCGGCAACATCGGCCCGGTCGCCGACGCGCTCGCGACCGCGACCGGCACGCCGCTCACCGTGGTCTGCCCCGCGGCGCCGGGGCACGGCCGCACCGTGTACCAGGGCCACCTGTTCGTCGGCGCGCGGCTGCTGTCCGAGACGTCGATGCGCGACCACCCGCTCACGCCGATGCGGGACTCGAGCGTGGTCCGGCTGCTCGCGCGGCAGACGGACGCCGAGGTGGCGCTCGTGCCGCACGAGTTCGTCAGGAGCGGCGTCGCGGACGTGGCCGAGCGCCTCTCGCGGCTGCGCTGGCGCGGGGTGCGCCACGCCGTGGTGGACGCGGTCAGCCAGCGCGACCTGCGCACGATCGCCGACGCGGCGGAGGACATGCGCCTGGTGACGGGGTCCGCCGGCCTCGCGCCGCACCTGCCGCCCCGGCCGCCGCGGAAGGCGGTGCACGAGGACGTGGCGCTGCCGGGCGGGCGGACGGCGGTGCTGGCGGGGAGCTGCTCGGCCGCCACGCTCGAGCAGGTCGCGCGCGCCTCGCGCGCGCTTCCGTCGTACAGGCTCGACCCGCGCGCGGCGCCTGACGCGGACGAGCTGCTCGGCGACTGCCTGCGCTGGCTCGACGGCCACGCCGCCGCGCCCGCGCTGATGCTGTACTCGAGCGCCCCCGCCGGCGAGCGCTCGGCCGAGCACGCCCCCGCCGTGGAGCGCGTGCTCGCGTCGGTCGCACGGCGCCTCGTCGAGGACGGCGTGCGCCGGCTCGTTGTGGCCGGAGGCGAGACCTCGGGCGCCGTCCTCGACGCCCTCGAGGTGAGGACCTGCACGGTGGGGCCCGAGGAGGCGACGGGGGTGCCCTGGCTCGTCGCGCACGGCGACGTCCCGCTGGCGCTGCTGCTCAAGTCCGGCAACTTCGGCGACCCCAACCTGCTCGCCCGCGCGGCGCGGCGCGAGGCATGAGCCCGCGCCCGGCGCAGCGCCGGCGCCGGCGCGCGATCGTCGAGACGGGCGCCTCGCTCTTCTCACGCCGCCTGACGCACGGGCGGACCGGGAACGTCAGCGTCCGCGCCGGCGAGGAGATGGTGGTCACGCCCACCGGCGTCAGCCTCGGCGACCTGGACGCGGGCGGGCTCTCGCGCGTCTCGCTCGACGGCGAGCGGCGGTCGGGCCCGGCGCCGTCGAAGGAGTGGTTCCTTCACGCCGCGATGTACCGCGCGCGGCCGGAGGCGGGCGCCGTGATCCACCTGCACAGCACCTACTCGGTCGCGCTGTCGTGCCTCGCGGACGTGGACCCGTCCGACGCGCTTCCGCCCCTGACGGCCTACTTCGCCATGCGCGTCGGAAGGCTGCCGATGCTGCCGTACTTCGCTCCCGGCGACAGGGCCCTGGGCCCCGTCGCGCGCGAGGCCGCCGTCCGCCATCCCGCGCTCCTGCTGGCGAACCACGGGCCGATCGTGGCGGCCGCGAGCCTCGGCGAGGCGCTCGACGTCGTGGAGGAGCTCGAGGAGACCGCGCGGCTCCACCTGCTCCTCCAGGACCGGCCGGCGCGGCCGCTCACCGAGGCCCAGGTGGCCGCGCTCAGGCCGCGGCCGCCGGTCGCCGCCGCGCCCCGGGCCCTCCCGGGCCTGACCGGTGGCGCGGGTCGCGGACGTCCGTGCCACCGCCGTCCCGCTCCGGGCACCCGGGCGGAACGCGGCGGTCGACTTCGCCGGGCTCAGCGGCTGCCTCGTCGCGGTCGTGAGCGACGAGCGCCGCGGCGGGCGCGCCGTGACCGGCTTCGGCCTGGGCGCGATCGGCCGGCTCGCCCACCTGGACGCGATCCGGCAGCGCCTCGCGCCGCGACTGGTGGAGCGCCCCGAGGCGCTCGATCCGGCCCGCGTCCGCGATCTCCTGACCACGAACGAGAAGCCGGGCGCCGACGCCGAGCGGAGCGCCGCGGTCGCCGCCGTCGAGATCGCCGCCTGGGACCTCGCGGCGAAGCTGGCCGAGCTGCCCGGCCTACGCGCTGGTGGCGGACCGGCTCGGGCTGCCCGCCCCCTCCCCCACCGTGAGCGTCTACGCCGCCGGCGGGTACTACGCGGAGGCGGCGGGCGGCCCCGCTCGCGGACGAGATCCGGTCCTACCTCGCGGCCGGCTACGAGCACGTGAAGATCAAGGTCGGCGGCGCCCCGCTCGCCGAGGACCTCCGCCGCGTGGAGGCGGTGCTCGCGCTGCTCGGCGGTGACGGCGGGCGGCTCGCGGTGGACGCGAACGGGCGCCTCGACCTCCACGCCGCGGTGGCCTACGCCGAGGCGCTCCGCCCCTACGGCCTGCGCTGGTTCGAGGAGCCGGGCGACCCGCTCGACTACGGCCTCCAGGCCGAGCTCGCCCGGCGCGTGGACGTGCCGTTCGCGACCGGCGAGAGCGTGTGCTCCCGCCAGGAGCTGCGGAACCTGGTGCGCTACGCCGGCCTCGAGCCGGCGCGCGACTTCCTGCAGATGGACCCCTGCCTCGCCTACGGGGCGGCGGAGCTGGCGGCGATGGTCGCCGACCTGCGCGAGCTCGGCTGGCCCCCCGAGCGCGTGCTCCCCCACGGCGGCACGCCGGTCGGCCTCCACCTGGCGGCCGCCCTGGCGCTCGGCGGCTGCGAGGCCTACCCGGGCGCCTTCTCGCCGTTCGGCGGGTTCGGGCCGCGGGCGCGGGTGGAGGCGGGCGCGCTGACGATCCCGGAGGCCCCCGGCTTCGGCTTCGAGGAGAAGCCGGAGCTGCGCCCCTTCCTGGCGCGCCTCGCGCCGGAGTCGGCGCAGCGCGGCTAGCGCACCAGACCGCGCGCGGAGACCTCGATCACGCGCTCGACCACGCCCGAGCGCACCCCGAGCATCCCGTCGTGGAGGTTCACGCAGCCGCAGGCGTGGTTGGGGATCAGCCGCAGGCGGTCGCCGACCGCCGGCCGGTCGGCCACACGGGAGACGTCGACGTAGCCGTGCTCCTCGTTGAGCGTGTGCACGCGCGCGTCGGGCAGCTCGTACACCTCGCCGTGCTCGCCGTCGGGGTGGTCGTCGGACGTCAGCGTCTTCGAGCCGGCGTCGACCACGATCTGGTCCGGGACCCGGTCGGACACGACGGTCACCTGGATCCACAGGGCGCAGGCGTCGCGCCCGCCGTCCGGCTCGTACTCGTTGCGGTCGAGCAGCGAGTAGGTCCCCGCCCGCAGCTCGTTCACGCACGTCTCGTGGGTGAGGTAGCGGGCGGGCGTCGAGCCGCCCGAGATCCGGTCGCAGCGCAGGCCCGCGCCCGCGAACGCGTCGCGCGTCTCCCGCAGGAACGCGTCCACCGGCGCCAGCAGCCCGCGGATCGTCTCGCGGTCGCCGTGGCAGAAGCCCGGATAGCAGCTGATCCCGGCGACCTCCACGGAGGGCAGCTCGGCCAGCCGCTGCGCCAGGGCCAGCGCGGCCGCCGCGTCCTGCTCACCCGTCCGGTGCAGGCCCACGTCCAGCTCCACGAGCAGCTCGGCCCGGGCGCCGTGCCGGGCGAGCGCGGCCGACACGCCCTCGGCCGCGGCGACGCTGTCCACCGCGACGCTGAGCTCGCAGCCGCCGGCCGCGATGCGCGCAAGCCGCTCGCACTTGTCCGGGTGCAGGGCCGGGTAGTGCAGCAGGAGCCGGGGCACCCCGGCCTCGTGGAAGACCTCGGCCTCCCCCGTCTTCGCGACGGTCAGGCCGCGGGCGCCGAGCTCGATCTGGCGAAGCCCGATCTCCGGCGACTTGTGGGTCTTGGCGTGCGGCCAGAGCGCGATGCCGTGCTCGTCGGCGTAGCTCTGCAGGGACCGCAGGTTCTCCTCGAGGCGGTCGAGGTCGATGACCGCCGCCGGGGTCTCGATCTCGGTGACGTGCCGGCCGACCTGGGCGGCCAGGAGGTCGATCGTGCGGTCCGCTCCGCGCCTCATGTCGCCGCGCCGGCCGCCTCCGGCAACACCTGGCCGCCGTCCACGACCAGCGTCTGCCCGGTGATGTAGCCCGCCTCCGGCGAGGCCAGGAAGCGCGCGGCCCAGCCCACCTCCTCGACGGTCGCCAGCCGCCCCATCGGGATCGCGCCGAGCATCTGGCGCTGGTGCTCGTCGCTGGTCTCGCCGAGCCCCGGGGTGCGGACGTTGCCGGGCAGCACGGCGTTGATCGTCACTCCGCGGGCGGCGACCTCGAGCGCCGCCGAGCGCATGAAGCCGAGCATGGCGGCCTTCGACGCGCCGTAGGCGGCAAACCCGGGCTGACCCGTGAAGGGCCCGGTTATCGACGAGGTCAGGACGATCCGGCCGTAGCGCCGCTCGAGCATCGCCGGCAGGCACGCCTGGATCGCGTGCACGGCGCCCCGGAGGTTCACGTCCATGACGCGGTCCCAGTGCGCGCGGTCGATGGTCTCCAGATCGGCGGTCGGGTAGATCCCGGCGTTCGCGGCGAGGATGTCGATCCGGCCCCACTCGTCCACCACGCGCTCCGCCAGGGCGTCGACGGCGGCCCGGTCGGCCACGTCGGCCCCGGCCGCGGTGGCGTCGAGCGACTCGGCGCGCAGGGCCGCGGCCGCCGCTTCCGCGGCGCCCGCGTCGACGTCGGCGATCACCACCCGCGCGCCCTCGGCGGCCAGGACCGAGGCGATCCCCCGTCCGATTCCGCGGGCGGCTCCCGTGACGACGGCGACCTGCTCGTTCAGCGTCCGCATGCCCTAGACGGTGGACGGCTCCCGGCCGTGCTCCGCGAGGTAGCCGGCCACGTCGAAGTCGTCCTCGGTGACGTCGTAGTCGTAGCTGCCCGGCCTCGACCTCGCTCCAGATCTGGTCGTACTCGAGCGGGCCGACGGCGCGGTACTGCAGCCGGTCGCCGGCGCGCAGGAGGACCCCGTCCTCGGGAAAGACGGCGTTGCGGGGGTGCGGCTCGTAGATGTTGACGGCCAGCCGGCCGAGCAGCTGATAGCCGCCCGGGCTCGCGACCGGATAGGCCCCGGTCGAGAAGCCGGCGAGCGCCAGGCAGCGCGCGGGCGTGTAGTCGCGCGGGGTCCTCCACTTCGGGGCCTTGAGCAGCTTGCTCATGTCGAGCGGGATCGAGAAGTAGCAGCCGGGCGTGAAGCCCACGCAGACGACCCAGAACTCGGTGTCGGTGTGCTGCTCGATCACCTCCTCCTTCGTCATCCCGTTGGCGCCCGCGACGATGTCGAGGTTGTTGTCGACCTCGTAGCGCGCGGCGAGCTCCGCCGACCACGGGTCGTCGTACCAGCACGGCAGCACGAGCTTGCGCGAGCGCAGCGTCGCCACGTCCTCGACGTCGTCGATGATCCGCTCGATCGCCTCCTGCGCCTTCGCGTGTGTCGTGCGCTCGCGGTCGAGCACGAGCACCAGCTCGCGCAGCGACGGGATCGTCTCGATCACGCCCGGCACCTCGGCCTCGCGCGCCAGCCGCTCGAGCTCGAGCACCTTGAAGTTCAGCGCGACGTTCGCCTCGTCGCCGAACTCGACGCCCAGCATCATGTCGCCGAGCGGGCGGAAGACCGGCTCGTCGTAGATCACGCGCTCACGCCCTCCGCCTCGGGCCGCCGTCGCCGGCCGCAGCGGGCGACCCAGCTCCCCCAGCACCTTGACGACCCGGTCGACGATCTCCACCGCGCTCGGCCCGTCGCCGTGCACGCACACGCTCTCGGCCTCGAGCTGCAGCGAGCCGCCATCCACCGTCTCGACCGCGCCCGTCTCGAGGAAGCGCCGGATGGCCGCCTCGGCGCGGTCCGCGTCCACCGGCTCGCGGCTGTGCTCGACGACGGTCTCGCCGTCCGGGCCGTAGCGCGAGTCGGGGTAGTACTCCCGGACGACCGTGACGCCGCGCCCGGCGCAGGCGCGCAGGAGCGCGCGGTCCTCCGAGCCGGCCGGCCAGTACAGCACCGGCTCGTCCATCAGCTCGAAGAACGCGTCCACCGCGGCGGCGGCGAGGTCGTCGCGGGCGTTCAGCATCGGGTAGAGCGCCCCGTGCGGCTTCACGTGGTTGAGCCGCAGCCCGTGCGGGCGCAGGAAGGCCTCGAGCGCGCCCGACTGGTAGACGATGTAGGCGTGGAGGTCGGCGGGCGCCAGGTCCATCGCGCGCCGGCCGAAGCCGAGCAGGTCGGGCATCCCCGGGTGTGACCCGACGGCGACGCCGTGGGCGGCCGCGAGGGCGACGGTGTCGCGCATCGTGGCCGGATCGCCGGCATGCCAGCCGCACGCGACGCTCGCCGTCGTGATGCGCGGGATCAGCTCGGCGTCGGCGCCGAGCGTCCACCTGCCGAAGCTCTCGCCGCAGTCGCAGTTGATGTCGAGCGAGGGCGGCATCGGCCCCTAAGCGGCCTCGATCGCGCCGGGGCCGATCGCGCGGCGCTCGGCCTCGGCGATCTCGAGCGCCCGGTCCACGTCGACGGCCTCGAAGAAGACCTCCTCGAGCGGGCGGATCTGGCCCAGCACGCCGAGATCCGTCGAGATGACCGTGCCGATCTTCGCGTAGCCGCCGGCGGTCGGGTTCTCCACCCCCATGGCGATCGGCTCGATCCCGCCGGGCACCTGGATGCCCCCCACCGGGATGATGTCGTCCACGATGTCGGCCGGCCCCGACCCGGCATCGCGCTCGAGGTATTCCGGCCGCGCCCGCATCTCGAGCTCGGGGCCGACGAAGCGGAAGCCCATCCGGTCCGAGGTCGGCGAGAGCTTCCACTCGGCGCTGAAGAACGTCTCGAGCCCCGCCTCGGTGAACATGTGGTCCTGCGGGCCGGGGACGACGCGCACAGTCCAGGGCGGGCCGAGCCTGCGGCGCAGCTCCGGCGCGATCCGGCGTCCGGCGAGCTCGGCGGCCTCGTCCGCCGGCTCGTTGCGGCGCAGGACGTCGCCCCGGCGCAGCGCGCGGCCGTCGAGCCCGCCCTGCGAGCCGCGGACGTACGTGGCGCGCGACCCCAGGTAGAGCGGCACGTCGAAGCCGCCGGCGACGGCGAGGTAGGCGCGCGCACCGGGGCCGATCTTGCCGCACTTGAGGGTCGCGCCGGCGGGGGCGCGCACCGCGGTCCACATCTCGACCGGCTCGCCGTCGAGCTCCGCCGCGACGTGTCCGCCGGTGAGCGCGAAGAGCGTCTCCGCCGCGAAGCTCAGCGTCGGGCCGATCGCCAGCATCTCGAGCCCCGCGTCGCCGGGGTCGCCCGGCGACAGCGGCGGGGGCGGCGGCGCGTTGCCGACGAGGAGGCTCGCCAGGGCGAACGAGCGGTGATCCTGCGCGCCGGCCGGCGGGATCCCCTTCGACAGGTGCCCGGGCCGCCCACCGTCCTGGATCGTCGTCTGGAGGCCGGGCTTCAGGACCTCGAGCGTCCGTGTGTCGGTGGCGGCGATCGTCGTCACGCGCTCAGGGAAAAACCAAGGGCGTTGTCATTTGGCGGGGCCAGTGTAACGCGCTGTCAACAGTTGGCTCTTGACAGCCATCCGGCCAAGGAGTACGAATGATTAATCATGTTGCTCTTTTGCCTGTGAGGCAGAGCGGCACGCCCATGGCCGTCCCCGAGCCCAGGAGCTTCTAGGTGCGAGTCCGTCTGACTGTGCTGATTGGAATCCTTCTCCTCGCCCTGTCCCTCGCGGCCTGTGGTGACGACGACGACGACTCCGGCAACGGCGGCGGTGGCGGTGGCGGCGGATCCGAGGCGTCCTCCGAGGAAGGCGGCTCGATCCAGGGCAACGGCGAGGAGATCGTGATGTTCACGATGACCACGTCGAACGTCTACGGCGAGGTCCAGGTCAACGGCGCCCGCGAGGAGGCCGAGGCCCTCGGCTACAAGCTGAAGGTCTACGAGAACATGTTCTCGCAGCCGGAGCAGGACCAGCAGGTGCAGCAGTACATCGCCAGCGGGGCGCAGCCCCCGGCCATCATCTACTGGCCCTGGATCCGCGACGCGGGCGCCAACAGCGCGCGCCAGCTGGCCCGGCTCGCCCCCGTCGTCCAGATGACCCAGCCGCCCGACGAGGCGACCGCCCCACACGTGGCGGCCTACGCGGGCGCGAACCAGACGCTGATCGGCCAGACGCAGGGCGAGATGATGCTCGAGGCGCGCGAGGCGGCCCGCAAGGACGGCACGAAGCTGAAGAGCAAGAACGGCAACCTGCTCGTGATCCAGTTCGCCGAGAGCGAGTACACCGGCCAGGCGCGCTGGGCGGCCTTCGAGGAGGCCACCGCGGACGAGCCGTTCGACGTCATCCACATCGAGTACGGCGCCAACGACCCGGAGACCGGCTACGAGAAGGGCAGCCAGGTGATCCCGCGCTACAAGGGCGAGTTCGACTTCCTCTACGTGTCGAACCAGCAGGCGGCGAACGGCGTGATCCGGGCGCTCAAGGAGAACGGCATCACGCCCGGCGAGGACGTGCAGATCGTGTCCGGGGACTGCTCCGGCTCGCTCGAGGCCGTGAAGAGCGGCGAGACGTTCGCCACCGGCATCCAGTCCGGCGCGGTCGAGGGGCGGGTCGCCGTCCGCACCGCGGCCAAGCTGATCGCCAACGACGGCAAGACCGAGGGCGAGGAGGTCCAGTTCGAGGTCGAGCCCGAGGCACCGCCGGTGGAGCCCACTCCCCCAGCCAAGTTCAACTTCATGCCGCACGCGCCCGCGATCGGCGCCGAGGGCATCGAGCAGACGACGGTGTGGGGACTGACCGCGGACGAGATCTGCGCGGGAGGATGACCCTGGCCGGGCTCGGCACCACGCCGTGACCGGCGGCATGCGGCTCGCCGTCCGCGGCCTGTCCAAGCGCTACGGCTCCGTCCAGGCGCTGGACGCCGTCGACTTCGAGGTTCGGGCGGGCGAGGTGATGGCCTTGCTCGGCGAGAACGGCGCCGGCAAGAGCACGCTCGTGAAGATCCTGGCGGGTCTCGCGCAGGCCGACAGCGGCACGATCGAGGTCGACGGCGAGGCGACGGACCTCCACACCGCGGCCCGCTCCCAGGGGGCCGGCGTGGCGGTGGTCCACCAGGAGTACAGCCTCGTGCCGACGATGACCGTCGCGGAGAACCTCGTGCTGGGACAGGTCGGCGCGTCCCGGCTCTGGGTGCCGCGGCGGCTCAACGCGCCGGGCGCGCGAGCTGGCGGCGACCGTGGGGCTCGGCGACGTCGACCCGCGCACGCCGGTCGACCGCCTGAGCGTGGCGGAGATGCAGCTGCTCGAGATCGCTCGCCTGCTCGTGCGCGACGCGCGCATCCTCATCTTCGACGAGCCGACGGCGGCGCTCGCCGACCTCGAGATCGAGCGGGTCATGGAGGTGATCCGCCGGCTCGCGGCCGAGGGCCGCAGCATCGTCTACGTGACGCACCGCCTGCCCGAGGTCTTCAGGCTCGCCGACCGCGTCACGGTGCTGCGCAACGGCCGCAGCCTCGACCCCGCGCCGGTCGCCGACCTGAACGTGGACACGGTGGTCAGCATGATGCTCGGCCGCGAGCTCGGCGCCATGTTCCCGGATCGCGCGCCGGTCGGGTCGGAGCCCGTCCTCGAGGTCGACGGCCTGCTCGCGCCCGGGCTCGCCGCGCCGGTCGCGCTTCAGCGCCCACGCCGGTGAGATCGTCGGGCTCACGGGTCAGCTCGGCAGCGGCGCGAGCGAGACGATCCAGGCGATCGCCGGGCGGGCCGAGCGCGCCGTGGGGCGCGTGACCCTGAGAGGCTCCGAGCTGCCGCTCGGCAGCCACGCCGGCGTCCTGCGAAGCGGCGTGGCGTACTGCTCGGCCGACCGCAAGCGCGACGGCATCTTCTTCGGCCGCCCGATCCGCGAGAACCTCTCCTCCCCGTGGCTGCGGTCCGTCGCACCGGGCGGCTGGGTCTCGACGCGGCGGGAGCGCAAGCGTGCCGCCGACATCGCCGGCCGGTTCGCGATCGACGTCAAGCGCCTGGCCTCGCCCGTCGGGACGCTGTCGGGCGGCAACCAGCAGAAGGTCGCCGTCGGCAAGTGGCTCGGCACCTCCCCCGTCGTGCTGCTGCTCGAGGAGCCCACCCGAGGTGTCGACGTCGGCGCCCGCGCCGAGATCTACAGGCGTCTGCGGGACCTCTGCGCCGAGGGCATGGCGATCCTGGTGGCCTCGTCCGACACGGCCGAGATCCGCGGGCTGTGCGACACGATCGCGACCTTCTACCGCGGGCGCCTGACGGCCATCCGGCCGCAGGACCAGTGGACCGAGGAGGACCTCACGCGCGAGGTGATGCACACGCAGGAGGAGGCGGCCTGATGGAGGGCGCCGGCGTCAGCGCCGAGCAGCCCGACCGGCTGGCGCCGGCGGCCGTACCGCCGGTGCGGCGCGCCGACTGGGTGCCGCTCGCCGTGATCTACTCGCTGCTCGCGACGATCACGATCGTGGTCGCGGCGGTCACGCCGGACTTCGTCAGCGCGGCGAACTTCGAGGCGATCCTCCGCAACACGGCGATCGTGGGGATCGTGGCGGTGGCCATGACGCCGATCACCCTGTCGGGCAACTTCGTCTCGCTCGGGATCTCGCAGTCGGCCATGGCGGCGATGGTCGGCTTCGCGTTCCTCATCAGGGAGGGCTGGTCGCAGCCGCTCGCGATCCTCGTGGTGCTCGCGGGCCTCGTGGCGATCGGCGTGATCCAGGGCGTGATCGTCTCCGAGGGCCTCAACCCCGTGCTCACCACCCTCGCGGCGGGGGCGATCATCTTCGGGATCGCCGCCGAGCTGACGAACGGGCGGCTGATCAGCATGGGCGAGAACCGCGTCGCGTGGGGCGACGACGAGGTGCTCGGCATCCCGCTCGAGGTGCTCGTCTTCGCGATCGTGACCGTCGTGGTCACGCTGCTGATGAGCAAGACCGTGATCGGCCGCCAGACCGTGCTGACCGGCTCCAACCGCGACGCGGCATCCATCAGCGGCATCTCCTTCCGCGCCGTCACGATCGCGCGCGTTCGCGATCTTCTCCGTCGGCCTCGCGATCGCCGGCATCCTCAACGCGGCCGGCTTCGGCCAGGGCGAGATCAACTCGCTGTCGACCCTCACGATCGACTCGATCGCGGCTCTGCTCGTCGGCGGCGTGGCGATCGCCGGCGGGGAGGGCTCGCCGCTGCGCTCTGCGGGGGGCGCGTTGCTGATCGCGGTGATCAGCAACGTGATGATCCTGAACGACTTCAGCACCGGCGGGCGCCTCGCCGTGCAGGGAGGCGTGGTGGTGGTCGTGGTGGTGCTGCTCGAGCTGATGCGGAGGCGGAGGGCCGTGACGTGAGGCGCGCGCTCGCGAGTCCCGCGCTGCTCCGCCTGCGCGGCTACGCGCTGCCGGTCGCGGTGCTCGTCGTCGTATGGATCTACATCTCGGCAACCACGCCGACGTTCAGCGGCGACGCCGCCTTCTTCTCCGTCCTCGAGGGCTTTCCGCTGATGGGCCTCGTCGCCCTCGGCCTCGCCATCACGATCATCGCCGGGGAGCTCGACCTCTCGGTCGGATCGATGGCGGCCGTGGCGGGCGCGGTCGCCATCAGGATGGAGGACGCCGGGCTCGTCGGAGCGATCCTGATCGCGGTCGCCGTGGGCCTCGTGATCGGCGCCATCCAGGGCGGCTTCATCGCCAAGCTCGGCATCAACTCGCTCGTGTTCACGATCGGCACGCTGATCCTCCTGCGTGGCGTGGCCTGGCTCCTCTGCGGCAACAACCCGCTGCCGCTCGAGAACCTGGCGATCTCCGACCCGCTGCTGGAGCGCTACTGGATCTTCTCGCCCGCCAGCATCACCGCGCTCGTGCTGTTCGTGATCGTCGGGCTCGTCCTCGCCTACACGCGCTACGGGCGCGAGATCTACGCGATCGGAGGGGCCCGGGCAGAGGCGGCCGCCGCCGGCGTCTCGCGCACCCGGTCGCTCGTCGTGGCGTTCGCCCTCTCCGGGGGGCTCGCGAGCCTGGCCGGCGCGCTCGCCACGATGCGCGGAGGCAGCGCCGCCCCCGAGAACTACAACGACGTGCTCCTCGCGGGCGCGGCCGCGGCGCTGCTCGGCGGGGTGAGCCTGTACGGCGGACGGGGCACTGTCCTGAACGTGGGCCTGGGCGTGGCCATCCTCACCGCCGTCACGGCCGGCCTGGCCGCGCGCGGCGAGCCCGCCTCGACCGTCCAGCTCGTCACGGGCGTCCTGCTCCTGCTCGTGATCGCGGTCGAGTTCGCCGCTCGGGAGGCTCGGGCGCCGCACCCGCCCGCGTTGGCGCTGCCGGGGGCCAGACCGCGAGCGCCGACCTGATGAGGCTGTCCCGGGAAGATCGCGATCGTGACCGGCGCCGCCACCGGCATCGGCGCCGCCACGGTGGCCGACTTCTGCCGAAACGGCGCGCTCACGGTCGCCACCGACATCGCCGAGCCCGGCGACGAGCTCGCCGCGACGCTCGCCGAGCACGGCGACCGGGCGCGCTTCGAGCGGCTCGACGTGCGCGAGCAGGCCGACTGGGACCGCGTGCTCGCGGTCTGCAAGGAGGCCTACGGGCAGCCGAACGTGCTCTTCAACAACGCCGGCGCGCTCGGGAGCGGCAGGCCGATCCACGAGGAGACCGTGGAGGGCATGCAGGCCGCGCTGCGCCGTCAACGCGATCGGCATGTTCCTGGGGATGAAGACGGTCATCCCGGGGATGCTCGAGCTGGGCGGCGGCTCGATCGTCAACACGTCGTCGGTGTGGGGGATCTACGCGGCGCCGGACAACGCCGCCTACCACTGCGCCAAGGGCGCGGCGCACCAGATGACGAAGAACGCCGCGGTCACGTACGCCCCGCACAACATCCGCGTGAACTCGCTGCTGCCCGGCTACGTCGACACGCCGATGTCGCGTGGGGTCACGCCCGAGGAAGCCGAGACGCTGATCCGGTTCACGCCCATGGCCGGCGCGCGGAGCCGGAGGAGGTCTCCGGGATGGTCGTGTACCTGGCGTCGGACGAGGCGAGCTTCACGGTCGGCGGCACGTTCACCGTCGACGGCGGGATGTCGGCGCTGTGAGCGCCGAGCCGCCGGCACTTCGAGCTCGGCGACTTCGCGCTCGAGACCGGCGCGACGCTGCCGGGCGGCGCGAATCGCCTACACCACCTACGGCGAGCTGAACGAGGCGCGCGACAACGCGATCGTCTGGCCCACCTGGTTCACCGGCACGCACGCCGAGCACGAATGGATGGTCGGCCACGGCGACGCCCTCGACACGAGCCGCTTCTTCGTGGTCATCCCGAGCATGTTCGGCAACGGGCTGTCGTCCTCGCCCTCGAACACGCCGGCGCCGTTCGACGGGCCGCGCTTCCCGCACCACACGATCCGGGACAACGTGCGCGCCCAGCACCGCCTGTTGACCGAGGCAGCTCGGCGTCGAGCGCATCCGGCTCGTGATCGGCGGGTCGATGGGCGCGTTCCAGGCCTTCCAGTGGGGGCTGTCCCACCCCGGCCTCGTGGAGCGGATCATGCCCTGCTGCGGCGCCTCGCGCGTGAGCCGCCACTGCTACGTCTTCCTCTGGGGCGTGAAGGCGGCGCTCCTCGCCGACCCCGCCTTCGCCGGCGGCGAGTACGACGCGCCGCCCGAGGCCGGCCTCCGCGCCGCGGGCCGCGTGTACGCCGGCTGGGGGCTGTCGCAGGCAGTTCTACGCGCTCGAGCTGTACAGGCAGCTCGGCCACGACTCGGTCGACGACTTCCTCGTGAACTTCTGGGAGGCGTGGATGACCGGGCTGGACGCCAACGACATGCTGAGCCAGATCCACACCTGGCAGGACGCCGACCTCGCCGCCACGCCCGGCTACGACGGCGACATCGAGCGCGCGCTCGGCGACGTGCGCGCGCGGGCGTTCCTGTGCCCCGGCCAGAAGGACCTGTACTTCCCGCCGGAGGACATGGCGCGCGAGGCGGAGCTGATGCCGAACGCCGAGCTGCGCGCGCTGCCGGGGCCCTGGGGCCACCAGTCGGACGCCGGCCTCGACCCCGCCTGCATGGACGAGATGCGCCGCAACGTGCGCGACCTGCTGAGCGAGGAGGTGCCGGGGTGAAGCTCGAGGACAGGGTGGCGATCGTGACGGGGGGCGGCTCGGGGATCGGCGAGGCGATCTGCCGCCGCTTCGATGCCGAGGGCGCGCGCGTGGCCGTGCTCGACATCCGGCGGGACGCCGCGGAGGCGGTGTCCGGCGCGCTCGGGAACGACTCGCTGGCCGTCGAGGTGGACGTGCGGGACTCCGCGTCCGTGGACCGGGCGGTCGACTCGGTCGCCGAGCGCTTCGGGGGCCTCGACGTGGTGGTGAACAACGCGGGCATCGCCGGCGGCGACGAGGCGGTCCGCGCCGGGGAGCGGCTCGGCCGGCGCGTGCGCGAGGCCGCGGCGGGCACGGTCGTGACGCAGATGGAGGCCACCGTCGGGGTGACCGACGACCAGCTGCGGCTCATGATCGAGACGCACCTCTACGGGACGTTCTTCATCACGCGCGCGGCGCTGCGCCACATGGTGCCGCGGGGGAGCGGGGCGATCGTGAACATCGGCTCGCGCTGCGGCCAGGAGGGCTGCGTGATGCTGCCGCACTACTCCGCCGCGAAGGGGGCCATCCACGCGCTCACCCGGGCGGTGGCCGTGGACGTGGCGGCCCAGGGCGTGCGCGTGAACGCCGTGGCGCCCGGCTTCATCGACACGCCGATCAACGTCTTCCTGCCGCAGGAGGCGATCGACTCGGCCGTCGCGGCGACGCCGGTCGAGCGGATGGGCACGCCCGACGAGGTGGCCGCGGTCGCGCTGTTCCTGGCGAGCGACGACGCGAGCTTCATGGTCGGGCAGGTGCTCGGCCCGAACGGCGGGCTGAACACGAGCCCGATCTGAGCGTCAGCCGGCCGGACCGGTTCCGGCCAGCTCGAGCACGGCGTGCAGCAGCACGTCGCACCCGGCGGTCGCGTGCTCCGGCTCCACGTGCTCGTCGGGGTGGTGGCTGATGCCGCCGCGGCAGGGGATGAAGACCATCGCGGCCGGCACGGCGCGCGCGACGTAGACGGCGTCGTGGCCCGCCCCGCTCACGATCTCCTCGGCCGGGTGCCCGAGCCGTTCGGCCGCGTCGCGGACCGCCGCCACGCACGCCGGGTCGAACTCGACCGGGTCCATCGCGAGGAACGTCTCGGCGCGGACGTCCAGCCCGGCGGCCGCGGCGATCTCCCGCGCCTCGCGGACGATCTCCTCCTCGAGCCGGCCGAGGGTGCCGGCGTCGGGATGGCGCAGGTCGATCACCAGCTCCGCACTGCCCGGGATCACCGAGCGCGAGCCCGGCTCGACGTCCAGCCGGCTCACGGTGGCGAGCGCGCCCGGATGCCTTCGCGGGAGCTCGCGCGCGGCGGCGACGATGCGCGCGGCCCCCACAAGCGCGTCGCGCCGCAGGTCCATCGGCGTCGTACCGGCGTGCGCCTCGCTCCCGGTCAGGCGCACCGCGATGCCGCGCAGGCCCTGGCCTCGCGCCACGACGCCGATCGTGCTCCCGCTGGCCTCGAGCACCGGCCCCTGCTCGATGTGCGCCTCGAGGTACGCCGCGGCCGGGCGCCGCCCGGCCGGCTCGGGGCCCGCCATGCCGACGCGGCGCAGCTCCTCGCCGAACCCCGGGCCGTCCACGGCCCGCTGACCCAGCGCCTCGTCGAGGCCGAGCGCCCCCGCGAAGACCGCCGACCCCGTGCAGGGCAGCGGGAAGCGCGCGCCCTCCTCGTTGGCCCACGACACCACGACCACCGGCGCCGGCGTCTCGATCCCGTGGTCGTTCAGGGTCCGGACGATCTCGAGCGCCGCAAGCGTGCCGTAGGCGCCGTCGAACCTGCCGCCGCTCGGCTGCGTGTCCAGGTGGCTGCCGACGAGCACCGCCGGCCGGTCCGGCTCGGTCCCCGCGCGCTCGGCGAAGAAGTTGCCCACCTCGTCCTGCGCGATCGAGCAGCCCGCCTCGCTCGCCCAGAGCCGGAACAGCTCGAGCCCCTGGGCGTCCTCGTCCGTGAGCGCCAGGCGGCGGCAGCCGCCCTCCGGCGTGGCGCCGACGCGCGCCATCTCCATCAGGCTGCGCCAGAGCCGCTCGCCGTCCACCCGGAGGTCTACGGCGCCTCCCACAGCCCGGCCCGCTCCTGCATCGCGCGCCACTCGTCGGCCACGTCGAGATGGTGGGCGAACCAGACGTCCGGGAAGCTCTTGATGTAGCGCACCAGCTCGTCGAGCATCTGCATGCGCGGGTGGCGGCCGATGCAGAACGGGTGCACGACCAGCAGGAAGCAGCCGCCCACCCGGTAGGAGCCCTCGAACTCCGCCTTCCAGATGTCGAGCACATGCGCCGGCGTCGCCATGCCGGACATGTACGGGAAGAAGTTGAAGAGGAAGTACGGCGCGTCGTCCAGCTCCCAGCTCACCGGCAGCTCGACGAAGTTGCGCAGCTCGCCGGTCACGGTCGGCACGCGCGGGCGGTAGGGCTCGTCGTGGCCGAAGAGGCTCGAGTCGTAGTGGAAGCCGAACTCCTCGAGCAGGTCCGAGGTGTGCGGGCCGAGGGCGAACGGCGGCGACCGGTTCCCGCGCGGCGTGGCGTCGAACGCGTCCTCCAGCCGCGCGATGCCGCGCTTCATCAGCTCGCGCTCCTCGTCGATGCCGAGCTCGAGCACGCTCTCGTGGTAGTAGCCGTGGTAGCCGACGTCGTGCACGCCGCGCGCCGCGATCTCCGCGCACGCGTCGGGGTGCTCGTCGACCACCTGCGCCGGCACCATGAAGGTCGCGGGCAGCTCGTGCCGGTCGAACAGGTCGAGGATGCGCGGCAGGCCGGCGCGGATGTCGTAGTCCCCGCGGGACATCGGGCTCGGGGTCCGCAGCTCGAACGTGCCGCTCCAGAGCGACTCGGCGTCGAAGTCGACGGACAGCGTGACCGCGCAGCGGTACCGGTCACGCCACAGGGGACGGTCGTTCATGTCAGGCCCTCACATTCGCTTGCGGCGTCGCGGACGACTCCCAGCCCTGCCTGCGCGCATCGAGCAGGCGCACGCAGGCGTGGATCGCCCTGGTCTGCGTGACGTCCACCCCGAGCCGCTCGGCCAGCTCGACGACCGCGCCGGAGAGGCACTCGATCTCGAGCGGCTTGCCGGCCTCGAGGTCCTGGAGCGTCGACGGCTTGTGGTCACCCACCGCGAGCCCCCGCTCCAGCCGGTGGTCGATGCTCACCGGCAGCGTGACGCCGAGCTCGCTCGCCACCGCGGCCGATTCCTCGAGCAGCGAGCGCAGGAGCGCCCGGGACTCCGGGAGGCGGCCGAGCTCCGCGAGCGTGCAGCCGGTCAGCACGCTGACCGAGTTGAACGCCACGTTTCCGATCAGCTTCAGCCAGATCTGCTCGCCCAGGTCGGGCTCGACCGGGCACTTGAGCCCCCGGCGTGGAACGCGGCCGCGATCGCCTCGCAGCGGGCGGGGCCGGCGCCGAAGGGCTCGCCGATCGTGAAGCGCGTGCCCTCGATGTGGCGGATCACGCCGGGGGCCTCGATCGCGGTGGAGCAGTAGACGACGCAGCCGACCACGTGCTCGTCGGCGATGGCCCGGGCGACGGTCCCGCCGGGATCCACGCTCTCGAGACCCCGCGAGTCGCCCAGCGAGCGCGGATACCACCACGGGATCCCGTTCTGCGCCGCGACCACGGCGGCGCCGGGCGCGAGCCGCGAGCCGATCGCGGGTGCCAGCTCGGGAAGGCTGTAGCTCTTGACCGCGAGGATGACCGCGCCCGCGCCCTCGATCGCGTCGAGGTCGTCGGTCGCCTCCACCGCCACGTGGAAGTCCCCGCGCGGGCTGTGTACCTGCACCCCGTCGCGGCGCATCGCCTCGAGGTGCGCGCCGCGCGCGATCAGGGTCACGTCGGCGCCGCCGCGCACCAGGGCCGCGCCCACGTAGGCGCCGATCGCCCCTGCCCCGACGACGGCGAACCGGGGCGCGCTCACCCCGGGTGCGCCTGACGCTCGAACCACATGACGATCAGCTCGCCGGCGCGCCGGACGTGCTCGGTCATCAGCTTTCGCGCGGCGGCCGGGTCGCGCTCCTCGATCGCGGTGCGTATGCCGCGGTGCTCCCGCACGTTGTCCGCCAGCAGCCGCGAGTCGCCGCTGAGCGCCGACCAGGTCAGGTTGCGGGGGAAGCTCTTGTGCAGGGTCTCGATCGCGGCCTGGAGCCGCAGGTTCGCGGCGCCCCGCTGCACGGCGAGGTGGAAGCTGTCGTTCGCCTGCATCCAGCTCGCCTCCTGCGGCGTGGGACCGCGGGTGGGCCGCTCGCTCAGGAACTCCTCCACGAGCCGCTCGAAGAGCTCCTCGGCCTCCTGAAGCCGGCGCAGCTCGTCGTCGCGGATGCCGCGGGCCGCCAGCTCGGCGGCGAAGCCCTCAAGCTCCGCGCGCACGACGTAGGCCTCGCGGATGTCCCGTGGAGTCGGACCGCGCACCAGGGCCCCCCTGTTGGGGACCACCTCGACCATGCCGTTCGCCTGGAGCACCCGAAGGGCCTCGCGGACCGGCGTGCGGCTGACGTTGAACTCGGCCGCCACGGTCTCCTGTCGCAGCCAGGAGTCGACCGGGATCACGCCGGCCATGATCGCGGCCTCGAGCGCGTGAACGAGCTGCTCCACGACCGCTCCCTGGCCGACGGAGCGCCCGCCTCTGGCGGGCGCCTTTCTCCGATCGGGGCGAGTTGACATTTCAGCCAATCCGGCCTAGGTTGTATCCAACTTGCTGTTGACTGTCAAACAGCGAATCGAGCGCCCTCCGGCGCGCCCCCTGGACGCGTGAGCTTCCGCCACTCGTTTGGTCGCCCTCCGTCCGTCGCGGCCGAGGCCATGGTCGCCACCAGCCAGCCGCTCGCGACCCGCGCCGGGCTGCGAGCGCTGGAGCGCGGCGGCAACGCCGCCGACGCCGCGCTGGCGGCCGCCGCCGTGCTGTGCGTCACCGAGCCGATGTCCACCGGGGTCGGCGGCGACGCGTTCGCGCTTGTCTGGCGGGACGGCGAGCTGAGCGGCCTCGACGCCGCCGGTCCGGCGCCCGCCGGGGCGACGCCGGTCCAGCCCGTCGAGGAGCGCGGCCCGCGCTCGGTCACCGTGCCCGGCGCCGTGGCCGGCTGGGCGGAGCTCGCCGCCCGCCACGGGCGCCTCGGGCTCGACGCCTGCCTGGCCGACGCGGTGGACGCCGCCGAGCGCGGCTTCGCGGTCGGCGCCCGCACGGCCGCCGCCTGGGGGCTGGGCGCCGAGGAGACGAGCACGTCCTGGGCCGCCGCGGCGGCCCCGCCCGAGCTCGGCCCGCCGCCGCGCGTGGGCGAGCGCGTGCGCATGCCGGACCTCGCGGCGACGCTGCGGACCGATCTGCGACGAGGGGCCGGCCGGGCTCTACCAGGGCCGGGTCGGCGAGGCGATCTGCGCGGCCAGCTGGCTCGAGCAGAGCGACCTGGACTCGTACCGGGCCCGGTGGGTCGAGCCGCTCCGCGTGGCCTACCGCGGCCACGAGGTGGCCGAGCTCCCGCCGCCGACCCAGGGCGTGGCCGCGGCGGAGGCGCTCGCCCTGCTCGACGGAATGGAGCCCGACCTGGCCTACCAGGTCCGCTGCGCGCGGCTCGCCGTGGAGGACGCGCGTGAGCACGTGCGCGACGGCGCAGACGTCAGCGCCCTGCTGGGCGAGGACGTGGCTCGAGCGACGGCGCCGCGACCCGGCCGCCGCGGTGGCCGAGCCCGCCGGCGGCACCGTCTACCTCTGCGCGGTGGACGGCGACGGCATGGCCGTGTCGTTCATACAGAGCCTGTTCGCCGGATTCGGCTCGGGGATCGTGGCCCCCGGCACCGGCGTCGTGCTCCAGAATCGCGGCGCCTGCTTCGCGATCGGCGGCCGCGTCGAGCCGGGCCGCCGCCCGTACCACACGATCATCCCCGGGATGCTGCTGCGCGACGGCCGGCTCGCCGGGCCGTTCGGGGTGATGGGCGGTCACATCCAGGCGCAGGCGCACATGCAGCTCGTGTCGGCCCTCGTGGACGACGGGCTCGACCCGCAGGCGGCGCTCGACCGCCCGCGCTTCCTCGTCGACGGGCGAGCTGGTGCGGCTCGAGGAGGGGCTGTGGGACCGCGAGGAGGAGCTCGCGGGCACCGGCCTTCGGACCGTCCGCGAGCGCGACTCCTTCGCGTTCGGCGGCGGCCAGTGCATCCTCCGCCACGGCGACGCGCTGCTCGGTGGATCGGACCCGCGCAAGGACGGCTATGCCGCAGGCTTCTGAAAGCGGCGAGGCGCTTGCGGGGCTGCTCGAGGGAGCCCCGCCCGGATCCGTGGCGATCGTCTGTCCCGACGACGGCTCGACCCTGACCTACGAAGAGCTCGCGGCCTCGGCGACACGTGCTGGCCGCGCTGCTCCGCCGCGCCGGGGTCGAGCGCGGGGATCGGGTCGCGCTGGTGCTGCCCAACGGTCCAGAGATCGTCGAGACGCTGTTCGGCATCGCGATGCTGGGCGCGATGGCGGCGCCGCTCAACCCGGCCTACACCGCCGACGAATACTCGTTCTACCTCGACCGACCTCGACCCCACGCTGCTCGTGCTGCCGGCCGGCGAGTACCCGAACGCGCGCCGCGGGGCCGGCGCCTCGGTGGCGAGCTGTCGCCGGAGCTCGAGCCGCGGCGACCTCGAGCGCGTCGCGGACGCCTCCTTCGAACCGGGCCGGCCCGACGACGTGGCGCTGCTGCTCCACACGAGCGGCACGACGAGCCGCCCCAAGCAGGTGCCGCTGCGCCAGCGCAACCTGGTCGTACTCCGCGCGCTCGATCGCGGCGGGCTACGAGCTCGGCGGCGACGACGTCTCGTACTGCCCGATGCCGCTCTTCCACGTGCACGGGCTCGTCGCCTCGACGTTCGCGGCGCTCGCCTCCGGCGGCAGCGTGGTCGATCCCGCGCCGCTATTCGAGCCGAGCGCTCTGGTCGCAGGCGGCCGAGCACGGGGTGACCTGGGTCTCCGCCGGCCCGACCACGCACGGGATGGCGCTCGACGCTCGCGACGGCCGGAGCCCCCCTCCCACGCTCCGCTTCGCGCGCACGTGCAGCTCGGCCCTCTCGCCCGATCTGATGCGCCGCCTCGAGGATGCGTACGGCGTGCCCGTGCTCGAGGCCTACGGCATGACCGAGGCGAGCCACCAGATGGCCTCCAACCCGCTGCCGCCGCGCGAGCGCATCCCGGGCTCGGTGGGCGTATCGGCCGGCGCCGAGCTGCGCGTGGCGGGACCAGACGGGCGCGAGACGCCGGCCGGCGAGGCGGGCGAGGTCCTGGTGCGGGGCCCCGGCGTGACCGGCGGCTATCTGAACAACCCGGAGGCCAACGCCGAGGCGTTCGTGGACGGCTGGTTCCGCACCGGCGACCGGGGCGTGCTGAAGGACGGCTACCTGTATCTCCAGGGGCGGCTCAAGGAGATGATCCTGCGCGGCGGCGAGAACATCTCGCCCTACGAGATCGAAGACGTGCTGCTGGCCCACCCGGCGGTCGCCGACGCGGTCTGCTTCGGCATCGAGGACGCGAAGTACGGCGAGGTGGTGGGCGCAGCGGTGGCGCTCGGCGGCGAGGCCCAGCCCAGTGAGCTGGCCGACCACTGCCGCGAGCACCTCGCCTCGTTCAAGATCCCGACCGTGATCCACGTCCTCGACGAGATCCCCCGCACGCCCACGGGCAAGGTGCAGCGCAGGCACGTCGCGGCCTCGCTCGTGAACGACAGTTGAGCGCCGCGACCGACCCGGTCGAGCTGCCGGCGCTCGGCCTGCTGGCCGCGTACCGGGCTCGCACCCTGTCGCCGGTGGAGGTGGTGGACGCGCTCCTCGAGCGGATCGCGGCGCTGGACGGCGGGCTGGGCGCCTTCACCACGCTGTGCGCCGAGCGAGCGCGTGAGGAGGCCCGCGCCTCCGAGCGCGCCTGGGCGAGCGGCGCGGAGCAGGGTCCGCTCGCCGGCGTCCCGTTCGCCGTCAAGGACCTCTTCGACACCGCGGACCTGCGCACCACCTACGGCTCGCCGATGTTCGCCGCCAACGTGCCACGCACCGACGCGGCCGCCGTGCGGCAGGTGCGCCAGGCAGGCGGCGTCCTGCTCGGCAAGACCCAGACCCACGAGTTCGCCTGGGGCATCAGCTCGGTCAACGAGCTGATGGGTACGAGCCGCAACCCCTGGAGCCCCGAGCGCGTATCCGGCGGCTCGAGCGGCGGGTCGGCGGTGGCACTGGCCGCCGGGCTGGTGCCGCTCGCGATCGGCAGCGACACGGGCGGGTCGATCCGCGTCCCGTCGGCCTTCTGCGGGACGATCGGGCACAAGCCGACCTACGGCCGCGTGAGCACGGACGGCGTGTGGCCGCTCGCGCCGTCGCTCGACCACCCGGGTCCGATGGCCCGGACGCCCGCTGACGCGGCCCTGCTCCAGGCGGCGCTCGACGACCCGGTCCACGGCGCCGGCGCCCGCCCGTCCGCGGCCCGGCTCGAGGGCGTGCGGGTCGGCGTGAGCCCAGACCTTCACCTCGTGCCCCTGGCCGCGGACGTGCAGGCGGCCTTCGACGACTGCGTGCGCCGCGCCGGCGAGCTGGGAGCGCAGGTGACGGAGGTCCCGTTCGCCCTACCCCACCTGATCCACCCCACCTTCGTCGCCGTCCAGGGCGCGGAGGCGCTCGAGACCCACCGGCGCGCGAACCTCTACCCCGCCCGCGCCGCCGAGTACGGCGCCGACGTGCGTGGACGCCTCGAGCGCGCCGCGGACCTGAAGCCGTCCGACTACCTGGCGGCCACGGCGGACCGCGAGCGGCTGCGGAGCGCGGCCGCCGCGCTGTTCGAGCGGGTCGACCTCCTGCTGACCCCGGTCGCCGCGCGGTCGCCGCTGGCCATCGGCGAGGAGAGCGTGCTCCACGCCGGCGCCGAGCTCGACCTGCGCCGGCTCGTCATGCCCTACACGGTGCTCCAGGACCTGCTCGGGCTGCCCGCCTGCACGGTGCGGGCGGGGTTCGACGAGCTGGGCATCCCGGTGGGTGTCCAGGTCACGGCGCCGCCGTGGGGCGACGCCCGGGCGCTCGGGGCGGCCCAGGCGCTGTTCGACGCGACGCCCGAGCTGCAGGCGCGCCGGCCCCCGCTCGAGGGCCCGCCGGCTCGGCCGGCTGCGCAGCGTGAGGACTAGCTACGAACGCAGCACGAAGGGGTCCTGGACGTCCTCGGAGAGGTCGATCCAGACGCTCTTCGTCTGCACGTACTCGAGGATCGCCTCGCTGCCGTTCTGGCGCCCGATGCCGCTCTCCTTGTAGCCGCCGAAGGGCGACTGCGGCGCCATCGCGCGGTACATGTTGATCCACACGGTGCCGGCCTCGAGCGCGCGCGCCATCCGGTGCGCCCGGCGCAGGTCGCGCGTCCACACGCCGGCGGCGAGGCCGTACCGCGTGCCGTTGGCGAGGCGCACGGCCTCCTCCTCGTCGCGGAACGGGAAGACCGCGAGAACCGGCCCGAAGACCTCGTTCTGCGCCAGGTGCGAGGCGGGGTCGGCGCCACGCACGACCGTCGGCTGGAAGTAGAAGCCCTCCGGCCGCCCGTCGACCTCGGCCGGGCGGCCGCCTGCGACGATCTCGGCGCCCTCGCTGCGGGCCCGCTCGACGAACCCGGCGATCTTGTCGAACTGCGCCTTGGTGGCGATCGGGCCCATCTCCGTCTGCGGATCCATCGGGTCGCCGATGCGGATCCGGCCCGCGCGGGCCGCCACCTGCTCGACCATCTGGTCGAAGAGGGACTCGTGGACGAAGGCCCGCGAGCCCGCCACGCAGGTCTGGCCCGCCGCCGCGAAGATGCCGGCGAGCAGGCCCGCCTCGGCCGCCTCCACGTCGGCGTCCTCGAAGACGATGTTGGCGGACTTGCCGCCCAGCTCGAGGGTGACGCGCGCGAGCCGCTCCATCGCGGCGACCGCCACCGCCCGCCCGGTCTCGATCCCGCCGGTGAGCGAGATCTTGGCGACCAGCGGGTGGCCGACGAGGGCCCTCCCCGCGTCGCCGAGCCCCGTGACGACGTTGAAGGCCCCGGGCGGGAAGCCGACCTCGCTCGCCAGCCGGGCCAGCTCGAGCGCCGAGGTCGAGGTGACCTCGGACGGCTTGAGGACGACCGTGTTGCCGGCGGCCAGCGCGGGCGCCACCGCCATGGTCGCGAGGAAGATGGGCGAGTTCCACGGCATGATCACCCCGACCACGCCGAGCGGCTCGCGGACCGTGAAGTTGACGATGCTGGCCTGATCCAGCGGGATCGTCGTGCCCTCGATCTTGTCCGCCTGGCCCGCGAAGTAGCGGATCCACTTCGGCACCATCTTGAGCTGGGCGACCATCTCGCGGTGGAGCTTCCCGTTCTCCCTCGTCTCGAGCGCCGCGATCCGCTCGGCGTTGGCGTCGACCGCGTCGGCCAGGCGGAACAGCAGCAGCCCGCGGTCGCTCGGCGCCACCTCGCGCCAGGCTCCCTTGAAGGCAGCGTGGGCGTTCTGCACGCAGTCGTCCACGTCGTCCGCGTCGGCGTCGGCGATGTGCGCCCAGGCGCTGCCGCTCGCCGGATCGACGCTCTCGAAGCGACCTCCGCGGCGCGGCATGCGCACCTCGCCGCCGATGTAGAGGCCGAACTCCTCGAGCGCCTCGGGACTGGTGACGGTCATGCCCCCACCCAATAGGTCAAGGTCCTTGTCATTTGACCCGGAGTCTAGCGGGACGTGGAAACGCGACCGTGGCGGTCGGGCACGCGCTCGAGGTGCGCGAGGTGCTCGTCCATCACCTGGTCGACCTCGTCGAGGCCGCCGCCCTTGATCGCGTCCAGGGTGCGCCGGTGCAGGGCGACGACCGTCTCCGGATTCTCCTGGGTGATGAAGAAGTCGTGCAGCAGAACCGTGATGCCCTGCAGGATCTGGTGCTGGTAGTAGGCGAGCAGCTCGCTCCGGGCGGCGCGGCCCATGGCGTAGTGGAAGAAGTGGTCGAAGTGGAGCCGTGACTCGCCGTCGCCGCCGACGTGGTCCATGAGCTTGTCGATCGAGTCCTCCATCGCCTCGATGTCGCTCGGCTCCGCGCGCTCGGCCGCCAGCCGTGCGATCTGCATCTCCACCGGCCGCCGCGCCTCCAGCAGCTCCCGCAGGCTCGGATCGCTGTGGCCGTCGGTGAGCGAGAGCAGCGTGATCGGGATGTTGTCGTCGACGACCGTCACGCCGCCGTTCACGCCACGGCGGCTTTCCACGACGCCGCGGCCGGAGAGCACGCGGATCGCCTCACCCACCGTCGGCTTGCTGACGCCCATGTCGCGCGCCATCTGCTCGACGGACGGCAGCCGCTCGCCGACGCGGTAGGCGCCCGAGCGGATCGCGAACGTGATCTGATCGACGACGCGCTCGTGGACCCGCGGATCGGTGATCGGCTGGAATGTCCAACGCTCGAGGGTCATCGTCGATTACTCAAGCAGCGTCACCTAGCGATCATAGAGCCGCCCGTCCCCGGAGGCGACGCCTGCGCCGAGCTTGTCGACGACGACGTCCGCGAGGGTCGCCGTGCCGGCTCGCACGTCGTCCTCCCCGACGACGAGCGTCGGGTAGAAGACGATCGTGAGCACCCCCTCCGCCTGGGCGAGGCGGACGATCAGGCCGCGCTCGTAGGCCTCGTGGCGCACGTCGATCATGAGAGCCGCGGGGTCGAGGTGGTCCGATACGTCCAGCTCGACGCTGCTGAGAAGGCCGATCGCGGCGGCCCAGAGCAGCCGCCCGCTGCGCTCGCCGAGCTGCGCGAGCCCGCTCGCCACGAACGGCTCCAGCTCCGCGGCCCGCTGCGGCAGGCGCTCACGCTCGAGGATGTCGAGCGTCGCCAGCGCCGCCTCGCAGGCCACCGGGTGGCCCGCGTAGGTGTTGAGGTGCAGGAGCGGCGCGTCCGCGTACGCGTCCTCGACGTGACGGGCGACGATCGTCGCGCCCATCGGGGCGTAGCCGCTCGTCAGGCCCTTGGCGACGGTCATGATGTCCGGCCGAATGCCCCAGTGCTCGCAGCCGAAGAGGCGGCCCGTCCGGCCGAACCCCGTCACCACCTCGTCGACGATCAGCAGGATGCCGCGCTCGGCGCAGATCGACTGGATGCGCGGCCAGTAGCGCTCGTGCGGGACCTTGACCGCCTGGAGGATCGCGACCGGTTCGGCCACCACCGCGGCGATCGTCTCGGGGCCCTCGCGCTCGATCGCGTCCTCGAGCGCGTCGGCGCAGGCCAGCGTGCACCCCTCCCCCCGGTCGCAGAAGCCGCACCGGCTCGGGGACGGCTGGGGTACCTGCGTGAAGCGCGGCGCCGGAGGGCCGAAGTCGGCCTGGAAGGCCGCCGCGCCGGTGGCGGACATGGCGGCGATCGTCGAGCCGTGGTACGACCCGTCGCGGAACAGGATCCTGTCGCGGCCGGGCTCGCCGCGGCGGCGGTGGTACGCGCGGGCCAGCTTGAAGGCGAGGTCGTTGGCCTCGCTGCCGCTCGAGGTGAAGGAGAAGACGGGGTCGTCCAGCGGCACCACGGCGGCAAGCCGCGACGCCAGCTCGGCGACTCGGTCGTGGGACATCCCGGAGTCGAGCGCCGCGAACTCGAGCCGCCCGATCTGCCCCGCGATCCGCTCCGCGACCTCCTCGCGCCCGTGCCCGATCATCCCGGCGCCGAGGTGGTTGCCGGCGTCGAGCAGCTTCCGGTCCTGGTCGTCGAAGAGGTAGGCCCCCTCCCCGCGCGTGATCATGCGCGGGTAGGCCCCGGGATACCGCTCCTCGAGCGAGGCGAAGTCCGCCAGGAAATGGCGAACGGTGCGGCTCGCGGTCATGCGTGCGCTCTGAACCACCGGCGTCCTCCGTCCTCCTTGAGTCCAAACATCAACATAATTGATATTTGGCCAAGAGTACAGGTAGGGTGCGCGACCCGATGGCCAATCCGAGCATCGTTCTCCTCCCCGGCGACGGGATCGGCCCGGAGATCGTGGCGGCGTCCGTGCGCGTCCTGGACGCGGTCGGGAGCTTCGCCTACGAGGAGCACCAAGTGGGCGGATGCTCGATCGACGCCCATGGGACGGCGCTCACCGACGAGACGATCGCGGCGTGCCGGAGCGCCGACGCCATCCTGCTCGGCGCGGTCGGCGGACCGAGCTGGGACAGCACCGATCCGCACGCCCCGCGCCCCGAGCAGGGGCTGCTCGGGCTGCGCAGGGAGCTCGAGCTGTTCGCCAATCTGCGCCCGGTCCGCCCCTTCCCCTCGCTGCTCGACGCCTCCCCGCTCAGGCGCGAGATCGTCGAGGGGACGGACATGCTGCTGGTGCGCGAGCTGACGGGCGGCATCTACTTCGGCGCCAAGCGCCGTGAGCCGGGGTGGGCCACCGACGAGTGCCGCTACACCGTCGAGGAGGTCGAGCGGATCGCCCGGCTGGCGTTCGGCGCAGCCCGCACGCGCGTGACGAGCGTGGACAAGGCGAACGTGCTCGAGACCGGCCGGCTGTGGCGAGAGGTGGTGGGCCGCGTGCACGCCGAGGAGTTCCCGGGCGTCGAGCTCGAGCACCAGCTCGTGGACTCGGCGGCCATGAAGCTCCTCGTGGAGCCCGGGCACTTCGACGTGATCGTCACTGAGAACCTGTTCGGCGACATCCTGAGCGACGAGGCCGCGATGCTCACCGGGTCGCTCGGCATGCTGCCCTCGGCGTCGCTGGGCGACGGCGGGCCGGGGCTGTTCGAACCGGCGCACGGCTCGGCCCCCGACATCGCCGGCCGGGGCATCGCCAACCCACTGGCCACGATCCTCTCGGCCGCGCTGCTGCTGCGCCACGGGCTCGAGATGGAGGACGAGGCCGGCGCGATCGAGGCGGCGGTCGAGGCCGCCCTGGAGCGCGGGCTGAGGACCGCGGACCTGGGCGGCTCGGCGGACACGGCGGAGGCCACGCGGGCGGTGCTGGCGGAGCTGTGAAGGTATCCGGGGGCTCACGCCCCCGGACCCCGCTGATGCCTGGCTGGCCGCGGCCCGCCGTCCCGCTCTAGCCCTCGAGCTTCAGCAGCTCCTCGTAGGCCGGCAGCGTCAGGAACTCCACGAACTCGTCGCCGCTCAGGGCCACGCGCTCGAACAGCGCGCGCGACAGGTCCGGCCGGCCCTCCCTCTCGAACCACTCGTCGTCGCCGATCTCGGTGCGGATCTTCTCCAGCTCCGACTCGGCGAGCTTGCGCACCAGCTCCGGCGTGACCGGGCGGCCGTCGTCGAGCGTCTCGCCGTGCCGGATCCACTGCCACACCTGGGCGCGCGATATCTCGGCGGTCGCGGCGTCCTCCATCAGGCCGTAGATCGCCGCCGCGCCGTTGCCGCGCAGCCACGAGGACAGGTACTGGATCCCGACGTTCACGTTCGAGCGCAGGCCCTCCTCGGTCACCTCGCCCGGCGTCATCGCGACCGAGAGGATGTCCTCGGCGTCCACGGACACGTCGTCGCGCTGCCGGTCGACCTGGTTGGGCCGGTCGCCCAGCACGGCGTCGAACGCCTCCGTCGCCACCTGCACGGAGTCCGGGTGGGCGACCCAGGTGCCGTCGAAGCCGTCGCCCGCCTCGCGCTCCTTGTCGGCGCGCACGGCCTCGAACGCCTTCCGGTTCGCCTCCTCGTCGGTGCGGCTCGGGATCACCGCCGCCATGCCGCCCATCGCGTGGGCGCCGCGCGCGTGGCAGGTCTTCACGAGCAGCTCGGTGTAGGCGCGCATGAACGGCACGGTCATCGTCACGCGGCTGCGGTCCGGCAGCACGAAGTCGGGCCGCGACCGGAAGCGCTTGATCGTCGAGAAGATGTAGTCCCAGCGCCCCGCGTTCAGGCCCGGCCGAGTGGTCGCGCAGCTCGTACAGGATCGCGTCCATCTCGAACGCCGCGGGCACCGTCTCGATCAGGACCGTCGCCTTGATCGTGCCGCGGTCGAGCCCGAGCGTCTCCTCGGCGATCACGAACGCGTCGCGCCACAGCCGCGCCTCGCGCGCCGACTCGAGCTTCGGGATGTAGAAGTACGGCCCGGCGCCGCGCTCGAGCAGCTCCTCGGCGTTGCGGTGCACGTACAGGCCGAAGTCCATGAAGGCGCCGGCGACCTCGCCGCCGTTCACCGCGCAGGTGGCGCTCCGGCAGGTGCAGGCCGCGCGGGCGCACCAGCAGCACGGCGGTCTCCTCGCCGAGCTCGTAGTGCTTGCCCTTCTCGTCGTGCTCGATCGTCCGGCGGATCGCGTCGGCGAGGTTCACCTGGCCGCCGACCATGTTGGACCAGTAGGGCGAGTTCGAGTCCTCGAAGTCGGCCATGAAGCCGCGTGCGCCCGAGTTGAGCGCGTTGATGACCATCTTGCGCGAGGTCGGCCCTGTGATCTCGACGCGCCGGTCCTGCAGGGCGTCCGGCGCGGGCGCGACGGTGAAGTCCTCCGGCGCCGGCACGAAGTCCAGCGAGCCGCCCTCGTCCAGCTCGGCCTGGCGCTCCTCCCTCGCCTCGAGCAGGGAGCGGCGCGTGCCGTCCAGCTCGTCGTGCAGCCGGCCGACGAGCGCCAGCGCTTCGTCGGTCAGCACCTCGTCGAAGCGGTGCTCGACTGGGGCCTGGATGTCGATGCTCATGTCCTCGTCAGTCTCTTGTAGGTGATCCGGTGCGGCCGGTCGGCCTCCGCCCCCAACCTTTCCCGGCGGTGCTCCTCGTACGCCTCGAAGTTGCCCTCGTACCAGACCACCTGGGAGTCGCCCTCGAACGCGAGCACGTGCGTGGCCACGCGGTCGAGGAACCAGCGGTCGTGCGAGATGATCACCGCGCAGCCCGCGAACGAGAGCAGCGCCTCCTCGAGCGCGCGGAGGGTGTCGACGTCCAGGTCGTTGGTCGGCTCGTCGAGCAGCAGCAGGTTGCCGCCGCGGCGCAGCAGCTTGGCGAGGTGCACGCGGTTGCGCTCGCCGCCTGACAGCGCGCCCACCTTGCGCTGCTGGTCCGACCCCTTGAAGTTGAACCCGGCCGCGTAGGCGCGTGAGTTCATCTCGCGCTCGCCCACCTTGATCTGGTCGTAGCCGTCCGAGATCTCCTCCCAGACGGTCTTCTCGGCGTCGAGCGCGTCGCGCGACTGGTCGACGTAGGCCAGCTCGACCGTCTCGCCGAGCCGCAGCTCGCCGGCGTCGGCCTGCTCGTCGCCGACGATCATCCGGAACAGGGTGGTCTTGCCGGCGCCGTTCGGGCCGATCACGCCCACGATCCCGGCCGGCGGCAGCGTGAACGACAGGTCCTCCATCAGCAGGCGGTCGCCGTAGCCCTTGCGGACGCCGTCGGCCTCCACGACCAGGTCGCCGAGCCGCGGCCCGGCCGGGATGTGGATCTGCACGCGGTCGAGCTTCACGTCGCGCTCCTCGGCGAGCAGCGCCTCGTAGCGGTTGAGCCGCGCCCGCGCCTTGGTGCGGCGGCCCTTGGGCGACTCGCGCACCCACTCGAGCTCGCGCGCGATCGTGCGCTGCCGGGCCGACTCCTGGCGCTCCTCCTGCGCCAGCCGCGCCTGCTTCTGCTCGAGCCAGGCCGAGTAGTTGCCCTTGAAGGGGATGCCGCGCCCGCGGTCGAGCTCGAGGATCCAGCCGGCGACGTTGTCGAGGAAGTAGCGGTCGTGGGTGACCGCCACGACGGTGCCCTTGTAGTCCTCGAGGTGCTTCTCGAGCCAGGCGACCGACTCGGCGTCGAGGTGGTTGGTCGGCTCGTCGAGGAGCAGCAGGTCGGGGGCCTGGAGCAGCAGCCGGCAGAGCGCGACGCGGCGCCGCTCGCCGCCGGACAGGGTCTCCACGTCGGCGTCGCCGGGCGGGAGCCGCAGCGCGTCCATCGCGATCTCGAGCGTGGTGTCGAGCTGCCAGGCGTCGGCGGCGTCGATGCGGTCCTGGAGGCGGGCGAACTCGCCGGCCGTCTCGTCCGAGTAGTTCGCGGCCAGCTCGTTGAAGCGGTCGAGCATGTCGCGCAGCTCGCGAACGCCGTCCTCGACGTTCCCGCGCACGTCCTTGGACGGGTCGAGCTGGGGTTCCTGCTCGAGCAGCCCCACGGTGGCGCCGGGCGCGAGCTGGGCGTCGCCCCGGAAGTCCGTGTCCTGCCCCGCCATGATCCGCAGGAGGGTCGACTTGCCGGCGCCGTTCGCGCCGAGTACGCCGATCTTCGCCCCGGGTAGGAAGGAGAGTGAGATGTCCTCGAGCACCCGCTTGTCGGGCGGGTGGACCCGGGACAGCTTGTACATGGTGAAGATGTACTGCGTCGACATGAACGGTCGAGGATAGAGTCACGCTGTGGGACAGGAGGTCTCGGCGGCGGTCTTCTCGCGTGAGGACCGGCAGCGCTACCGCCAGAAGGTGCGGACCTGTCTCGACGTGTTCGCGCGCATGCTGCGCGAGGCGCGCTTCGACTCGGAGCTGCGCTCGGTCGGGCTCGAGATCGAGCTGAACCTGACCGATGAGCAGGGCGATCCGGCGATGGTGAACGCCCGGGCGCTCGAGGCGATCGCGGACGCCGACTTCCAGACGGAGCTCGGCCAGTTCAACGTCGAGATCAACGTGCCGCCGCGGCTGCTCCAGGGGGACGTGGCCTCCGAGCTCGAGGAGGCCGTGCGCGGCAGCCTCAACCGGGCCGAGGAGCGGGCCCGCACGGTCGGGGCGCACATGATGCTGATCGGGATCCTGCCGACCGTGGCGGACCGGCACCTCACCGCCGACAGCTTCAGCGAGAACCCGCGCTACGAGCTGCTCAACCAGCAGATCTTCGCGGCCCGCGGCGAGGACCTCGAGATCTCGATCAACGGCGTGGAGCGGCTCCAGACGTTCGCCGACACGATCGCCCCGGAGGCCGCCTGCACCAGCGTGCAGCTGCACCAGCAGGTCGATCCCGAGGCGTTCGCCGACTACTGGAACGCGGCCCAGGCGATCGCCGGGCCGCAGGTGGCGATCGCGGCGAACTCGCCGTTCTTCTTCGGCAAGGAGCTGTGGCGCGAGACCCGCATCGCCCTGTTCGAGCAGGCCACCGACACGCGGCCGGAGGAGCTGAAGGCGCAGGGCGTGCGGCCGCGCGTGTGGTTCGGCGAGCGCTGGATCAACTCGATCTTCGACCTGTTCGAGGAGAACGTGCGCTACTTCCCGGCGCTGCTGCCGGTGTGCGAGGAGGAGGACCCGGTCGAGACGCTCGAGCGCGGCGACACGCCGTCGCTGCCGGAGCTCCGCCTGCACAACGGCACGGTCTACCGCTGGAACCGGCCGATCTACGACGTGGTGCGCGACCGGCCGCACCTGCGCGTGGAGAACCGGATCCTGCCGTCGGGCCCGAGCGTGGCGGACATCGGCGCGAACGCCGCGTTCTACTACGGGCTGATCCGGACGCTGGTCGAGGAGGAGCGGCCGCTGTGGTCACGGATGTCGTTCTCGGCGGCGGAGGACAACTTCCACGCGGGGGCCCGCGACGGGATCGACGCGCGGCTCTACTGGCCGGGCGTGGGCGAGGTGCCCGCCGCGGAGCTGGTGCTGCGCCGCCTGCTGCCGGCGGCGCACGAGGGCCTGGAGCGCGCCGGGATCGACGCGGCCGACCGCGACCGCCTCCTGGGGATCGTGGAGCGCCGCTGCGTGACGATGCAGAACGGCGCCGCCTGGCAGGCCGCCGCCTTCCACCGCCTGTACGAGGACCGCAAGCTGGACCGGCTGGACGCGCTGCGGCGGATGACCGTCATCTACCGCGAGCACATGCACGCGAACGAGCCCGTGCACGAGTGGCCGCTGCCGTAGGTCAGCGCGTCAGGACGCCCCACGCGTAGCCCGGGGCCTTGTAGGAGCCGTCGTCGGTGCGGAAGGATGCGACGTTCGCCTCCATCGCCGAGCGTGTGGCGAGCCGCTCGTCCTCGGGCAGCCCCTCGATCACGCGGGACAGCGGACCGGTGATCCCCAGCAGGGCGTCCCAGAGGTCGTCGAAGTCCGCCCAGCGGAACTCGACCGTAATGTCCTCGAGCTGCTCGGGCTGCCCGAAGCCGGCCTCGCCCACCAGATCGTGGATGCGCTCCGGCTCGCCCAGCGCGAAGATTCCGGGCGCCCCGGGCTCAGGCGGCGGCAAGTGCCCGCGCTGCATGAGGGTCATCGCCGGCACTGCCGCCCACGGGTTGCGGTCAGGGGTACCCCAGACGGCGAAGGCCAGCGGACCGCCGGGGCGCAGGACCCTTCGGGTCTCCGCCATCGCAGCGGCGGGGTCGGCCATCAGCATGTAGCCGTAGCGGCAGACCACGCCGTCGACGCTGTCATCGTCGAGGTCCATCCGCTCGGCGTCCAGGACGCGGAAGTCGACGTTGGTCAGGCCGCTGGCCTCGCCCTGGCGACGGGCGACGTCGACCATCTCGGGTGCGAAGTCGGTGGAGAGCACGCGGCCCTCCGTGCCGACACGCTCGGCCACCTGGAAGCCCAGGTCACCCGTACCGGCGGCGATGTCGAGGAAGGTCTGGCCCGGCTGCGGGTCCGCCTTCTCCACCAGCCAGGCGTTGACCGGCCCGAGGATCCCCATCAGCCACTCGCGCCGCTCCTCCCAGCCCGGTGCCATCTTGCCCCAGATCTCGAGACTCTGCTGACGATACGCGTCGAGGTCCACCTCCATGTCCCACCTCCGGACGGCGACGCTATCAGCGAGCGGGAGGGCTGGAACTGCTGCGCCCGACGGATGTCGCTTCAACGCTGCGAGCGTGGTCCTCACGCCGGGATCGGCTCGCGGGCGTCGGACGGACTCGGCCGCGCATCCGCTCCCGTCAGCCGCGGATCCGCCTCGGCGAGCCCGTCGACGACCCACGGCAGGCGTAGGGGGTCGCCGTAGACGGTGGGCACGCAGGTCTCCTCGTTCACCGTCAGCCCCGCCGTCCGGTGTGCGCGCAGAAGCTCGCGCTCCGCGCCGCGCGGTCGCCTTGGTGCGGCGGCGATCACCTGTCCGTCCGGGCGGCGGAACCGGAGCGCCCCGCCCGGGCGCTGCTCGATCGTGTAGCCGCCCTCGTGCACGAGGCGATGGTGATGGCTGCAGAGGTGGATCAGGTTGGAGAGGTCCGTGCGTCCGCCCCGCGCCCAGTGCTCGAGGTGGTGAGCGTGCAGGAAGCGGGTCTGGTCGCAGCCGGGGAAGCGGCAGCAGCGGTCTCTGCTGCGGAGGGCCCGTCTGAGCGAGGGCGGGATGCTCCTCGTGCGCCGCCCGACCGACAGCGGCCTTCCGTCCCGCTCGAGGATCCGCACGACGCTGGCGTCGCAGGCCAGTCGCCGGGCCGTCTCGGGATGGAGCGCGGGTCCTTGTTCGAGCTCGCAACCTCCGCCCTCCACCCCGGGGCCGCCATCGGCGAGCGTGCTCGCATCGACGTGCACCACGACCTGGTGCGTTTCTCCGCCGTTGCGCTCGGCCGGGCCGTTGGCCAGCATCGTGTCCGCCATCAGCACCAGCGCGTCGGCGTTCGAGGCGGCGGCGCGCTCGCCCGGGGCCGCCTCCGCCGTCCTGTCCCCGATATGGGTTGTTTCAGCGGAAGCGCTTCCGCCGGGGTTGCTCGCCTGGACGCGTCCCGCACGAACCGCTTCCCTGCCCGCCTCCAAGGCCGCGAGGACGAGTGCTCCTTCCTCCGCCGGCAGGCGAGCGTTCAGCAGCAGCGAGCCGTCATCGTCGTGCTCGCATCGCACCCAGCGGCGGCGATACGCGGCGTCGACATCGCCCAGTTCGACCTGCAGGACGCCGCGGTAGGCGCGGACCACGGTCTCGAGCTGAGCCGCCGTGGCGAAGCGGGCGATCTCAGCCAGATGCTCCTCGGTATCGGGGGTCGCCACACGCGTGATCGCCCGCACCTGCGAGAAGCACAGCTCACCCTCTCCGAAGGCGGTACGGATCTGAGGGAGATTCTCGAGCGCACGGGCCACGCGCACGTGCTCGCGCGCCGCCGCAGGGCTCATCCCGCAGCGGTGGGAGAGCCAATGCGTGCAGGAGCGGCAACCCCACTCCGCCCAGCCCTCGCGCCGGTCGAACTCGGCGACTAGGTTGAGCCATCGTGCGGTGGCCGCGTTGATGTGGGCGGCGAGCTGGGTGATCTCGTTCTCGAGCCGCTCGAGCGGGAGCGAGTTGAGCCGGTCGGGGTTCTCTCGAATCGAACACATGTTCGTATTGTCGATGAGGCCCCGGATGGAAAACTCAACCGCGCACCCGGTGCCCCTATCAGGCGAAAGGAGCGGTGCGATGCTTCGGTGCGGGGACATGCTGTACGTATACGAAGGTGGGACGCTGGCGCAGGCCGCCGAGGTCGTCGGCAGGGTCATCGGCCTGTCGCTTGAGCTGCACGACAGCTCCTTCTACGGCGGCGATTACTACCGCGCTCAGCGGAACCTGGACGAGGTCATCGTGCTGGAGAACTACACAGAGGACGACGGCGAGCCGTTCTTCCAAGCGCAACCTGTCGGCGCGCTTTGCGTCCAAGTGACCGGCTTCGATGAAGCCCGCCAACGGCTGGCCCCGGTGCCGGGCCTAAGGGCTTCGAAGCGCCGTAGAGAAAGAGGAGGACCGCGCTCAGGCACGCTTGTTCACGCGCTTGGCGTAGCGCTGGATCTCACGTTCGGCGTCCGCCCGTGACTCCATGATCTCGATCACAGCGAGTGCGAGGAGCCGCTCAAGGTCGGCGCGCGACATGTCTGCGATCTCCGCCTCGACGGACTCAACGCCCCCCTCGTACTCGACGTGACACAGCCATGCGAGTCGCCGTCAACCTCGCGCTGGGTCATGAGAAGAAGACTACGTCGCACGCTGCCGCTTCGAGGCATTTCTCGTCGTGTCGAGGTTCTACCACAGGCCCCGTTGCGTCAGCCCAGCGGCAATGAGAGCGAGCGGGTGTTGCCGGCCCGGTCGCGCGCCGTCAGCCGCAGCGTGAGCTTGCTGCGCCTGGCCGTCCGGCCCGCCCCCTTCAGGCGGATCCGCAGCCTGCCGGTCCCGGCGCGGCCGATGCTGTCGGTCGCCGTGCCGACCGTCTTACCGCCGAGCCGCACGGACGCGCGCACGAAGCACGCCTCGTTGCACGAGAAGCGCACGCGCAGCACGCCGCGCTTCAGCGCGCCGGCCTTGGCGAGCAGCACAGGCGCGGTGTTGTCGTTGCCGGGCCCGGGGCTAGGCTGCGGCGTCTGAGCGGTGTCGTCCACCACGACCACGCTGGTCGATGACTGCGGCCCGAGGATCGCGTTCGCGCTCTCGCCGCTCAGCGTGATCGTGACGTTGCCGGTCGTCGGCACCGTGATGTTCTCCTGGTAGTCGCCGGGCGCGAACGTCAGCATCCCGCCGCTGCCCGTGGAGAGGGAGTACGCCACGGTGGCCGTGCGGTTCGCCGGTCCCGTGCGCGTGACCGGGATCTGCACCTGGCCGCTGCTCTTCCTCACCGCCGTGGCGGACGAGGGGAACTGGAGCACCGAGGCCGGGACCACGGACAGGCTCTCGAGCGGCATGCCGCCGGCGATCGTGCCCACCGGGGTGGCGGCGCCCGTCGACAGGTTGAGCCTGTGCAGCACCGAGCTGCCCGGGCTGCCGGCCAGCTCGAACGAGGCATAGGCCGTGCCTGACGCCTGCGCGATGTCGAGGCCCGCGTTGTCCGTGGTGTCGACGCCGAGCGGGCCGACGTCGATCAGGTTGCCCGTGTTCGGCGACACCGGCGCGCCGCCGACCGAGCCCTGGGTGAACAGGCGGTCGGAGCCCGAGTCGATGTCGTAGAGCGTGGTGCTGGTCGCGCCGTCGAACGAGTTCGTGTAGTCGGCGGCCACGATGCGCGGGTCACCGGGGTTGAGGTTTTCGTCCCGCCCGAGCGAGTTGCCGTTGTTCGGGCTGAAGCGGAAGTTCAGGTTCTCCTCCTCGACGACGCGGATGGCGTCCGCGACGGGGTTGAAGCCGAAGCCGAAGTCGTTGAGGAAGCTGCTGAAGAAGGGGCTGACGAACGGGGTGACGTTGACCGCCGTCGCGTTGAACTGCCCCGCCGCCGCAGCCGGCGTGAGCACGTAGAGCGTGCCACGGGTCGCCTGGGCGTAGAGGCCGCCGCCGCGCGGGCGGTGGTCGAGCCCGATGAGGTTCGTGTCGGGCCCAAGGATGCCCCCGTCGACATTCGGGAAGTTGATCGTCGCCGGCGTGGCCGCGCCCGGGTTGCCCACCGGGAAGGTCACGAGCGTGCTCGGGTTCGCGTTGGTCAGGCCGACTGCAGTCTCCGCGGCGCTCGCCGCGCCCGCCGTGAGTGCGCTGAGCACCCCGGCGACCGCGATCCACGCGGCGGCTCGGGTCGCGCGCTTGCGCGTCATCGTTGCGTCCTTTCGTCATGCCCCGGGAGGAGGAGCGGGATCCCTTACGGCTGTGGACTGCGCGCCAGCCGCCGCTACGGATCACTCCGAGGGCGCCACGATGTCGAGCCCGGGTCGCCACCATCGTGCGACCGCCGAGCTCGTACTGAACGTCGACCGAGTCGTTCTTGCCATAGCTCGAAATCGGCGGCGACCTAGCGGTGCCGGCATCGGACAACGACGTCGACGCGCTCGCGGGGCGTTGGATGCGAGAAATCGCGAGGGCTACCGGCCCGCCGCTGTGGGAGCCCGGACCCGAGGCTGCGCCAGCCACCGGCGACGTCTAGATGTAGGACCCGAGCAGGTCGTTCAGCCGTGTGAGGGGCGGTTGGCGGCCGATGCCTGAGTGTCGGCGGCGATGGTTGTAGGTCCAGAGCCAGCTGTCAGGGGCGGCGGTGCGTTCTCGGTTGGTGCCGTAGAGCGCGCCGTAGGCCCAGCCGGAGAGCCTGGTGCGGATGAAGCGTTCGGCCTTTCCGTTGGTCTGCTGTGAGGCCGTGGAGGCAGGAGCGGGAGCACGGTCGCGAGTCGTTCGCTCACTCGGGTTGGACGAACAGCGAGCGCAATTCCCGAGGGTCGCTTCACTGTCGCAATGCGCGAAAAGGAGAAGCTACGCAACCGAAGCGACTTGTCCCCGATACGGGTCGTTTCAGCGGAAGCGCCTCGACGCCTCCCCCGTGAAGGCGCGGACGGCGCGGACTCCGATCAGCTGATCGACCGGTCCAGCAGCTCCATGGCGGAGGCCTAGAACCGCCGCGCCCGCTGGCGCGACAGCGCGAAGCCGTGTCCGTTGCGGCGGTTCACGCAGCGCATCCCGCTTCGCCTGCTCACGCAGCGGAAGCGTCCGCGGCGGATCGACGTCGCCGTAGGCGAGCCGGCGGCCCTGGCCCAGCACGGTGTCGCCGGCGCACACGAAGCGGGCGCGGCCGCGGCGCTCCACGGTGAGGCCGAAGCCCCAGTCCAGCATGCAGGAAGCCGGCTTCGGCGGCGGCCGCCAGTCGCGGTTGCGGATGTCGCAGCGCACGCCGCCCTGCCTGCCGATCGCGCAGCCGATGTTCCCGGAGGGCGACTGGAACTGGGTGAAGGTGTCGGCCTGGCCGCTCGCGGCGCTTGGCGCCGACGCGCTCGCCCCGGCGGCCCCGGCCAGCAGCACGATCGCCGCCGCCAGTGCTGTCGCCGCGAGCCTCACGCCGGCTCAGGCGGCCTCGCGGGACCGTTCGGCCTCGCGCAGCTCGCGCAGCGCGCGCTTCCGTTCGTCGCGGCTCGTGCGCTCGAGGATGAGGACCCCGTCCAGGTGGTCCATCTCGTGCTGGATCACGCGTGCCTCGAGCCCCGAGGCCTCCACCACGCGCTCGTCGCCCTCCTCGTCGAGGGCGCGCACGCGCACGTGCACGGGGCGCTCCACGTCGACCGTCACGCCGGGGATCGACAGGCAGCCCTCCTCGCCCGCCTCGAGGTCGGGGCTCCGCCACTCGACCTCGGGGTTGGCCAGCGCGATCACGGGAGCGTCGGGGCCGACGCGGTAGACGAGCAGCCGCTGCGAGAGGCCGAGCTGCGGCGCCGCGAGGCCGACGCCGAGGGCGTCGTTCATGATCCCGGCCATCCGCTTGACCTGCCTCTGCAGGGAGTCGTCGAAGCGGTCGACCGGGGTCGCGCGGGACTTCAGGACAGGGTCGCCGAGCCGGCGGATGAAGGACATCGCGGCGGCGCGCCGGGCCTCGACCTCGGGGTCGAGCGGCGGCGGCTCGCCGGGCTCGTGCTGCTCCACCTCGGGCTCGACCTCGCCCAGCGGCTCGCGACGCTCGAGCTCGGGATCGTCCGGGGTGCGGTCCCTCTCGTCGGCCATCGCGGGCGAGTTTAGCGGCGTGCCGGAAGCGGCGTGGCGACTCGGCCGCGGGGGCGGAAGCGACGCGGGCGGCACGGCACGGCGCGCTACTGCGGATCCACGTCCATCGCGAACGCGGCCGGCCGGCACCACGGCACGGCGCCCTACTGCGGATCCACGTCCACCGCGAACGCGACCGGCCGGCACCACGGCACAGCGCCCTACTGCGGATCCACGTCCACCGCGAACGCGACCGCCGCGTGGGCGCGGTCGGCGGCCACCGCCTCCACGGCTTCGCGCACCGCTGCGATGGCGGGCAGCCGCTCGCGCGAGCGGACCACGAGCTGGGAGCGCATCCGGCCCTGGCGGCGGAACAGCGGCGCCGGGCCCAGCACCGGCACGCCGGCGTCCGCCACGCGCGTGCGGATCGCCTCGGCGGCGGCCTGCTCCGGCCCCGCCTCGGTGGCCGAGCACACCACGCGGATCAGGTGGCCGTAGGGCGGGTACGCGAACGCCTCGCGGCGCGGCAGCTCGCCGGCCAGGAAGCCCTCCGAGTCGTGCGCCGCGGCGTGCCGCAGGGCGCGCGCGCCGGGGTCGAGCGCCTGCACGATCACGCGCCCGCCGCGCGAGCCGCGCCCGCTGCGGCCGGCGAGCTGGGCCACCAGCGCGAACGTGCGCTCCTCGGCGCGGAAGTCGGGGAAGCGCAGCGTGGCGTCGGCGTCGAGCACCACGCCGAGCGTCACGTCGGGGAAGTCGTGCCCCTTCGCGACCATCTGCGTCCCGACCAGGACGCCGGCGCCCGCCTCGTCGAAGCGCCGCAGCACCGTCGCGATCCCGGCGGCCGCCGCGACGTCCGAGTCGAGCCGGAAGACCGGCAGCGGCGTCACCAGCTCCTCCAGCTCGCGCTCGAGCTGCTCCGTGCCGGCGCCGTGGCGGGCGACCGACACCGACCCGCAGTCCGGACAGGCCGACGGCACGGACTCGCGGTGTCCGCAGTGGTGGCAGGCCATCTCGCGCGCGGCGCGGTGGAGCACCAGCGTGACGTCGCAGTCGGGGCATTCCCACGCCCGCCCGCACAGGCGGCAGGAGATGAAGTTCGACCAGCCGCGCCGGTTCAGCAGCACGATCGCCTTCTCGCCGCGGCGGCGAACGCCGTCGAGCTCCTCACGCGTGCGCTCGTGGAGCGGCCCCGCCGTGCCCGTCATCTCGACGACCTCCACCGGCGGCAGCCCGCGCCCGTCGACGCGCTCCGCCAGCACGATCCGCTCGCATCGCACGATGCTCTCGGGCCGCGGCGTGGCGCTGCCGGCCACCAGCAGCGCGCCCTCGAGCGCGGCGCGGCGCTCGGCGACCACGCGCGCGTCGTAGCGCGGGTCGCCCTCCTGCTTGTAGGAGCCGTCGTGCTCCTCGTCCACGACGATCAGGCCGAGGTCGGTGAACGGGGCGAAGACCGCGGAGCGCGGGCCCACGCAGACGCGGGCCTCGCCGCGGCGCATGCGCCACCACTCGTCGTAGCGCTCGCGCGGTGAGAGGCGGGAGTGCATGACGGCGACGGCGTCGCCGAAGCGCTCGACGAAGCGGCCCGCCGTCTGGGGCGTGAGCGCGATCTCCGGCACGAGCACGATCGCCGAGCGGCCGCGTTCGAGCGCGGCGGCCACCGCGCGCAGGTAGACCTCGGTCTTGCCGCTGCCGGTGACGCCGTGGAGGAGGAGCGGGCGGTCCGCGGAAGGACCGCGCTGGACTGCCTCGCCGTCGGGGAGCGGATGGTGGCCGGCCGCGGCCGGCAGGCGCGCGACGATCGCCTCGAGTGCGGCGTGCTGCGCCGCCGTGGGCTCCACTGCGCCCGCCCGGGCGCCCACGCCTTCGACCGACGGCCGCCGCGACGGCTCGGCCGCGTTCTCGAGGCGGACGAGCCCGCGCCGCTCGAGGCTGCGCACGGTCGAGTGATCGGCGCCCGCGTCCCTGGCGACGGCGGCGACCGACGCCGGTCCCGCCGCGAGGGCGTGCAGGACGGCGCTCTGGCGGCGGCCGAGCGCGGCCGTTCTCGGCGAGCGCCGCCCGCCCGTCGTCCGTCAGAGCCGCCCGCAGCGAGCGCTTCGGCAGCAGCGGCCGTCCGGCCCCCGTTCCGGTTCCCGGCGGCAGCACGAGCGCCAGCCCGCGCGCCGGCGTCGAGACGTACTCGCGCGCCACCCATAGTCCGAGCCTCACGAGCGACTCCGGCACGTCCGCCTCGAGCGCCGCCAGCGGCTGCACCAGGCGCTCGGGCGGGATCTCGCTCTGCTCGGCCAGCTCCACCACCACCCCGAGCAGCCGCCGCCGGCCGAACGGCACCACGAGCATGCTCCCCACCCCCACGCCCTCGAGCGCGCCGGCCAGCCGGTAGTCGAACGGGCCGCGCAGGGCGCGGGCAGGGGTCAGCGGCTCGACCTTGGCGATCACGGCACCGAACGTACGCGAGCGCCCGGACGGGCCCGGCTGCCGCGCGATTTGTGACGATGTGCCGGTGGCGACCGATTTCGAGGCGGAGGGCCTGCTCGACGGACTGGACGACGAGCGTGCGCGCGAGGCGCGTCGGGAGTTCCTCGAAAGCCTCGAGGGGGCGGGTTGCTCGCTCGAGGAGCTGCGCGAGGCGACGGAGCAGGGACGCCTGGCGCTGCTGCCCATGGAGCTCGTCCTGGCGGGCGAGGGGCCGCGCCGGCGCCAGGTCGACGTGGCGGAGGAGACCGGCCTCGACCTCGAGTTCCTCGCGGAGGCGCGCCGCGCTCTCGGGCTTCCCGCCGTGGACCCCGAGGACCCCGTGCTCACCGCGGAGGAGGTGGAGCTGGCAAAGAGCGCGGCGACCCTGCTCGAGGTGGGAATCGAGCGGCGGAGCTTCCTCGAGCTCACCCGCGCGATGAGCCAGGCGATGGCCGGCGTGGCCGCCTCGCTCACGTCCACGTTCGGGGCCTCTCTGCTCCGTCCGGGCGACACCGAGCGCGACCTCGGCCTCCGCTACGCCGAGACGCTGCGCGAGCTCGGCCCCCTCGCCGGCCCGACCCTCACCCAGATGCTCAACCTGCGCCTGCGCGAGCAGATCCGCCAGGCAGTGGTCGGCCAGGCCGAGCTGCAGAGCGGCCGGCTGCCGGACGCGCAGCAGGTGGTGGTGGGCTTCGTCGACATCGTCGGCTTCACGCAGCTCGGCGAGCAGGTCCCGCCCGAGGAGCTCGGAGCTGTCGTGACCGGCTTCGAGGAGCAGGTCGACGACGCCGTGCGGCCGCCGGTGCGGCTCGTGAAGACGATCGGCGACGCCGCGATGCTCGTGGCGCCGGAGGCGCCGCCGGTGCTCGACACCATGCTCGGGCTCGTGGAGTCCTCCCGCGAGGACGACGACCGGCCGCTGCTGCGCGCCGGAATCGCCTCCGGGGAGGCTCTCCCGCGCGCCGGCGACCTCTACGGACGGCCCGTGAACCTGGCCTCGCGCCTCACCTCCTTCGCCCGGCGCGGCACGGTCGTGACGTCCAAGGAGGTGCACGACGCCGCCCGGGACGGCTACGACTGGTCGCAGGTGGGAAGCCGCCGCATCAAGGGCGTGCGCGGCGACGTGGAGGTCTATCGGGTGCGGTCGAGCGAACAGGCCCGCCCGTAGCCAGCGCTATGCTCGTTCCGATGCTCTCCGCTCGCGAGCGCATCCTCGACACCGCATACGACCTGTTCAGCCATCACGGCATCAGGGCCGTGGGCGTAGACCGGATCATCGCGACCTCCGGCGTGGCGAAGATGAGCCTCTACCGCCACTTCCACTCGAAGGAGGCGCTCGTGCTCGCGTTCCTGCAGGAGCGCGAGAAGCGCTGGACGATGGAGTGGCTCCACGCCGAGGTGACCAGCCGCGCGGACGACGGCGCGGGCCGGATGCTCGCGATCTTCGACGTCTTCGACGAGTGGTTCCGGCAGGCCGACTTCGAGGGCTGCTCCTTCATCAACGTGCTGCTCGAGTTCGGCGAGCTCGACCATCCGATCCGGCAGGCGACCACGGAGCACCTGGCCACGATCCGCGGGCTCGTGCGCGAGTTCGCCGAGCAGGCGGGCGTGGACGATCCAGAGGCCGTGGCGTGCCAGTGGCACATCCTCATGAAGGGCTCGATCGTGGCCGCCGGCGAGGGCGACACCGAAGCGGCCCGGCGCGCTCAGGCGCTCGGGCGGCTGCTGCTGGAGAGCGAGGGCGCGCTGGCGCCCGGCCTGCCGGCCTAGCGGCGGCCGGCCCTCTCAGGCGTGCGCGCCGGCCCGGGCGCCGAGTCCGGCGGCGTCGCGCAGCGTCTGCGCCTTGTCGGTCTTCTCCCAGGTGAAGTCGTGGTCCTCGCGGCCGAAGTGGCCGTAGGCGGCGGTCTTCTGGTAGATCGGCCGGTGCAGGTTGAGGTACTCGCGGAACGCGCCCGGGCGCAGGTCGAAGTGCTCGTCGACGAGCCGCGCGATCTCGGAGCGGCCGACCTTCTCGGTCCCGAAGGTCTCGACCATCACGGACACCGGGTGCGCCACGCCGATCGCATAGGCCACCTGCACCTCGCACCGGTCCGCCAACCCGGCGGCGACCACGTTCTTGGCCACATACCTGGCGGCGTAGGCGGCCGAGCGGTCGACCTTGGACGGGTCCTTGCCGGAGAACGCTCCGCCGCCGTGGCGCGCCATCCCGCCATAGGTGTCGACGATGATCTTGCGGCCCGTCAGGCCGGCGTCGCCGACCGGGCCGCCGATCACGAACTTCCCGGTCGGGTTGACGAGGAAGTTGCGGCCGTGGTCGTCGAGCAGCTTCTTCTCGTCGTACAGCTCAGCCGGCAGGATCGGATGCACCACGTTGTCCCACAGGTCGGGCTTGATCAGCGTCTCGGCGTCCACCCCGTCCTTGTGCTGAGTGGAGATCAGCACCCGCTCGATCTCGATCGGCCGGCCGTTCTCGTAGCGCACGGTCACCTGGGTCTTGCCGTCCGGGCCGAGGTACGGCATCACCTCGGCGCGGCGCACCTCCGCCAGCCGGTGCGCAAGCTTGTGCGCCAGCGAGATCGGCAACGGCATCAGCTCGCGCGTCTCGCGCGTCGCGTAGCCGAACATCATGCCCTGGTCGCCCGCGCCCGCCACGTCGAGCTCGTCGTCGTCGGCCGGGTCGGTGCGCGCCTCGTAGGCCTTGTCGACACCCTGCGCGATGTCGGGCGACTGCTCGTCGATCGCGGTGATCACGGCGCAGCTGTCGGCAGTCGAACCCGTACCGGTTGCCCGTGTAGCCGATCCTCCGGATCGTCTCGCGCGCGATCTTCGGGATGTCGACGTAGACCTCCGTCGTGATCTCGCCCGAGATCACCACCAGACCGGTGTTCACGAGCGTCTCGCAGGCCACGCGGCCGGCGGGATCCTTGGCCATCACGGCGTCGAGCACGCCGTCGGAGATCTGGTCGGCCATCTTGTCGGGATGGCCCTCGGTGACCGACTCCGAGGTGAAGAGAAATTCGTTGTCAGACAGCTGGCGGGTCGTCATCAGGCGCGGAAGCCTAGCGGCAAAGCACGGACGGACCGTCAACCAGCGGGACCCGCTGCTCGTGCTCCATGCCCAGCACGGTGTAGCGAATCCAGACGGCGTCGAGCCTCCCCACCGGGGTGGGGCAGGAGCTGCCCTGGCGCAGCTCGAGGGTCAGCCTGTCCTCGTAGTCGTCGCGCTCGAGCTCCACGCCGTCGAGCGGCCTGAGCGGCATGCGAATCGACGCGTGTCCACCACTGGGCGACCACCCCGGCGCGCTCGAGCTGCAACGCCGGGCTGCCCTCGGAGCTGACGACGGTCGATGCCCGTCACGTCGGCGCTCCCGGTGTTCTCCAAGCGGAACGTGTAGCGCACCAGCTTGCCCGGTTCGTGCTGGAAGACGCGCTTTCCGCCGGCGGTGAAGTTGGCGTCGAAGCGCAGCGGGTGCGTGGCCGCGTAGCCGAGCACGTAGGCCGCCATCAGCGGGCCGGCCACGGCCACCGCGATCGCCACAGCGCGTCGGTAGCGCGTCGGCACCTCGCCCAGTGGCGTGGTGCGGCTCGGCACCCGACGGATGTGCCCGCCAGCGCAGCAGGATCGCGGCGAGCGCAAGCGACACGAGGCCGGTCGCCCCGTACAGCGGGGTCAGCGCCAGGACAGGCGCGTACCCGGTCGCGAAGAGGATCAGGAACGTCCAGCCGTACGGGCACCTCCCAGCCGGTGCGCGACCGCAGGACGGATCCGACGATCGCCGCCGTGACGGCCACGGCGAGCACCCCCAGGCAAGCCTCGGCGGCCCAGCTCCAGCCGTCGTAGCGGTAGAAGGCGCCCCGCGTGACCGAGCCCGACCGATCCCCGAGCTCCAGCCCGGCGAGGCTGAGGGTGATCACCAGCGGGAAGGCGAGCAGGACGGTCCCGAGGTACCCGAGGAAAGTCGCCCAGGCGACGGCGAAGAACCCGGGTCGCGGCGGCGGTGGCGCGGGCGGCGCCTGCTCCGGCGCCGTCAGGACCGGGTTCATGTGCCGATCGTAACGTTCCTCAGCGCTCGCCGCGACCGCGTGATGTCTTGATGTCGATCACCAGCGGAACCCCCTGGAGGCCGTACCGGTCGCGCAGGCGGTTCTCGAGGAAGTAGGCGTAGTCCCGCGTGACGAGGCCGCGGTTGTTGACCTGCACGGCGAAGCGCGGCGGGCCGGTCTCGAACTGGGCCATGTAGTACATGCGCAGCCGCTTGCCGCGCACGGCGGGCGGCTGGCGCTCGGCCTGGAGGTCGCCCAGGAAGCGGTTCAGATCGGGCGTCGGGATCCACTGCCGCGAACGGTCCGCGAGCGACAGCGCCTCGGCCACGAGCCGCTTGAGGCCGCGGCCCGTCGTCGCCGACACGGCCATCACCTGCGGGCGCTGGCGCAGCTTCTTCGCCACGCGCGCCTTGGCGTCCTCGAGGTCGGTCCTCGTCGCGTCCCACTTGTTGAGCGCGATGACCGTCGCGCACTTCCGCTTCATCGCCAGCTCGGCCACGCGGAAGTCCTCGCTCGTCACGCCCTCGCTCGCGTCGCACACGACGATCGCCACGTCGGCGCGGTCGGCGGCCTGCTCCGAGCGGAGCTGGGCGTAGTAGTCGACCGTGCCCGCCACCTTGGTGCGCCGCCGCAGCCCGGCGGTGTCGACGAGCACGACCTCGCGGCCGTCGAAGTCGATGCGCGTGTCGATCGCGTCGCGCGTGGTGCCGGCCACCGGCGTGACGATCACGCGCTCCTCGCCCAGCAGGCGGTTGACCAGCGACGACTTGCCGACGTTCGGCCGTCCGATCAGGGCCAGGCGGGTCGCCTCGGCGGCGTCCTCGCCGGCTGGCCGGCAGGCGCTCGACGATCCGGTCGAGCAGGTCGCCCGTGCCGAGCCCCTGCGTGGCCGACACGGGCAGCGGATCGCCCAGGCCGAGCGCCGTAGAACTCGGCCGCGAGCCCCTCCTGGGGCCCCTCGTCGACCTTGTTGGCGGCCACCAGCACCGGCACCGGACCGCCGCGCAGCTCGCGCGCGAGCTCGGCGTCGCCGGGGCGCAGCCCCGCGCGGGCGTCCACGACCAGCACGGCCAGCTCCGCGTCGGCGAGCGCGGCGAGCGACTGGCGCCGGATCTCGTCCGCCATCTCGTGCTCCCCGGCCATGTCCACGCCGCCCGTGTCGACGAGCGTGAAGCCGAGCCCGTTCCAGTCGGCGTCGACCTCCTTGCGGTCGCGCGTCACGCCGGCCTGCTCGTGCACCACGGTCTCGCGGGTGCCGGAGAGCCGGTTGACGAGGGTGGACTTCCCGACGTTCGGGTAGCCGAGCACGGCGACCTTGGGGCGCCTCATGACGCCTGGCGGACGAGGTCCACGATCCGCTCCACCACCTCGTCCAGGCTCAAGCCGGTGGTGTCGAGCTCGATCGCCCCCGGGGCGACCATCAGCGGCGAGTGCTCGCGGCTCTCGTCCTGGGCGTCGCGCAGCGCCTGGTCGCGCAGCACGGTCTCGAGGTCCGCGCCCAGCTCGGCGGCGCGGCGGCGGGCACGCTCCTCGGGGCTGGCCGTCAGGAAGACCTTCACGGGCGGCGTCCGGCGCCACCACGGTGCCGATGTCGCGGCCCTCGGCCACCCAGTCGCCGTGCGCGAGCAGCTCGCGCTGCTTCTCGACCAGCGCGGCGCGCACGGCGTCATTGGTCGCCACGCGCGAGGCGGCCTCGGACACCTCCGGGGTGCGGATCGCCTCGGTCACGTCCTCGCCGTTCGCGATCACCCGGTCCCCGAGCTCGATCTCGAGCCGGCGCGCCTGCTCGGACGCGGCACCGCCGTGCCGCTGCGTCATCAGCCCGACGGCCCGGTACATGGCGCCCGAGTCGAGGTAGGTGAAGCCGAGCGCACGGGCGAGAGCCCGGGCGACGCTGCTCTTGCCCGCCCCGGCGGGCCCGTCGATCGCGACAACCATCGGAACCGGAGGCTAGTCCTCGAGCAGCCCGCGCAGGTCGCGCTCGAAGCCGGGGTACGACACCGCGGCCGCCTCCATCCCGGTCACCTCGACGCCGTCGGTCGAGGCCAGGCCGGCCACCGCGCCCAGCATCGCCATCCGGTGGTCGCCGCGCGAGTCGATCGTGCCGCCCGGCAGCGGCGTGCCGTCGCCGCGCACGACGAAGCCGTCGGGCGTCTCCTCGATGTCCGCCCCCAGGCCGCGCAGGCCCTCCACCACCGCGGCGATCCGGTTCGACTCCTTGAAGCGCAGCTCCCCCGCCCCGCGCACCACGGTCTCGCCCTCCGCGAAGGCGCCCAGCAGCGCCACCAGCGTCAGCTCGTCGATCGCCAGCGGCACCTCGTCCGGCCCCACCTCCGTGCCCTCGAGCGGCGCCGAGGCCACGTCCAGCTCGCCGACGGGCTCGTCGTCGGCCTCGGTGCCCGGCTCCTCGAGGTCGCCCAGGATCACGGCGCCCATCCGCTCGGCGATGCGCAGGAAGCCGGTGCGCGTCCAGTTGAGCGCCACGTTCCCCATCACCACGCGCGACCCCGGCACCAGCGTTGCCGCCGCCACCAGGAACGCCGCCGAGGACGGGTCGCCCGGCACCACGATCTCGTCCAGCTCGAGCTCGTCGACCTGGCAGACCGTCACGCCGCCGTTCTCGCGCGTGAACGGCACCCGGGCGCGGCGCAGCATCCGCTCGGTGTGGTCGCGGCTCTGCTGCTCCTCGACGACGGTCGTCGCGCCCGCCGCCAGCAGGCCGGCGATCAGCACGCACGACTTGACCTGGGCGCTCGGCACCGGCAGCTCGTAGGTGATGCCGCGGAGCTCGGCGCCGCGCAACGTGAACGGCGGCAGGCGCCCCTCGCGCGCCTCCACGTGCGCGCCCATCTCGCGCAGCGGCTCGGCCACGCGGTCCACCGGCCGGCGCCGGATCGACTCGTCGCCGTCGAGCGTCCACACGCCGCCCGGCTGCCCCGCGAGCCAGCCGGGCAGCAGGCGCATCAGCGTGCCGGAGTTGCCGACGTCGAGCAACCCGCCGGTCGCCTCGAGCGGGGCGCGCAGGCCGACGCCGCGTACGAGCAGCGTGCCGCCGGCTTCCTCGTCCACCGCCGCGCCGAGCTTCAGCAGCGCGTCGAGCGTGGAGCGCGTGTCGCGCGAGTCGAGGTAGTTCCGCACCACCACCGGCTCGTCGGCCATCGCCCCGAGCAGCGCGGCCCGGTGCGAGATGGACTTGTCGGGCGGCGGCACGTAGTCGCCCCGCAGCGCGCGGCCCGGCTCGAAGCGGACGGTGGTCACTGCTCGGCGACGGGGAAGCCGAGCTCGCCGATCAGCGCGGCGGCCTGCGCCGCCTGGGCGTCGCCGGCGATCCAGAGGGTCATCGCGCCGGAGCGCATGTCCACCGCCGGGGCGAGCGCCATGTCGACGATGTTCACCCCGGCCTTTCCGAGCGCGAGCGCCACCTGGGCGACGATACCGGGGCGGTTCGGCACCGTGAGCCGGAGCTCGTGCACCGGCCCGCCGGCGACGTCCGCCTCGAGCAGCGCGCGCCGGTCCTCGCGGGCGCGGTCGTTCCAGTCGGCCACGTCGCCGGCCGCGAGCGCCCGCTCGACCGTCTCGAGCGCCTCCCGGAACGTCTGGATCTCCTCCACGATCGCCGCCCGGTTCGCGCGGTAGATGTCGGCCCACATCTCGGTGTTGGCGCCCGCCACGCGGGTCATGTCGCGGAAGCTGGGGCCCACGTGCAGCGTCTCGCCGTGGGCGCGCGGCCTGGGAGGCGAGGACGTTCGCCAGGACGTGCGGCAGGTGGCTGAAGACCGCGACCGCCCGGTCGTGCGCGGCCGGGTCGACCGCGACGGGGCGGGCGCCCACGTCGACCACGAACCGGTGCAGCCGCTCGTACAGGAGGCCCTCGGAATGGGGCAGCGGGCACAGGTACCAGACGGCCCCCTGGAACAGGTCTCCGCGGGCGTGCTCGACCCCGGCGGTCTCCGCGCCGGCGATCGGGTGACCCCCGACGAAGCGCGGGTCGCCGATCTCTGCAAGCAGGCTCTGCTTGGTCGAGCCGACGTCCGTCACGGCGCAGCCCGGCCCCGCGGCGGCGAGCGCCTCGCGCACCAGCGCGGGCAGCGTGCCCACGGGCGCGCAGGCGAAGCACAGGTCCGCGCCGTCCACCGCCTCGGCGACGGAGCCCGCCGCGCGGTCGATGGCGCCCCGCTCGAGCGCCACGCGCAGCCGCTCGGGATCGCGCCCGTACCCCACCACCTCGGCGTCCTCGACGCACTCGCGGGCGGCGAGGCCGATCGAACCGCCGATCAGGCCAACGCCCGAGGACGGCTATCTGCACCGTCGGGCGCAAGCGGCCGGCTCGGCCGGACGCGCAGCGTTCATCTCACCGCCGCGAGTTGCTTGCCCGCCAGCTCCGCGACGGCCTCGAGCTTCCGCAGGTACTCGCCGAACTGCTCCGAGCGCAGCGCCTGCGGGCCGTCGCAGACCGCCTCCTCGGGGCAGGGGTGCACCTCGACGATCACGCCGTCGGCACCGGCCGCGGCGGCGGCCAGCGAGAGCGGCTCGACGAGGCTCCGCCTACCGGCCGCGTGCGACGGGTCGACGATGATCGGCAGGTGGGTCAGCTCGCGCAGCACGGGCACGGCCATCAGGTCGAGCGTGAAGCGGTAGCTCGGCTCGTAGGTGCGGATCCCGCGCTCGCACAGCATGACGTTCGGGTTGCCCTCCTTGAGGATGTACTCCGCCGCCATCAGCAGCTCCTCGAGCGTCGCCGACAGCCCGCGCTTCAGCAGCACCGGCACGCCCGCGCGCCCGACCTCGGTGAGCAGCGTGTAGTTCTGCATGCTGCGCGCGCCGAGCTGGACCACGTCGGCCACCTCGAGCACGGGCTCGAGGTCGCGCACGTCCATCAGCTCGGTCACGATCGGCAGGCCGGTCTCCTCGCGCGCCTCCGCCAGCAGGCGCAGGCCGGCCTCGCCGAGGCCCTGGAACGAGTAGGGCGACGTGCGCGGCTTGTAGGCGCCGCCGCGGAGCAGCTGCGCGCCCGCGTCCTTGACGGCGCGGGCCGCCTCGAGCATCACCTCGCGCGACTCGACCGTGCACGGGCCGGCGATCGTGGCGAAGTGGTCGCCGCCGATCTTGCGGCCGTCGATCTCGACGACGGTCCGCTCGTCGCGGCGGTACTGGAGCGACGCGAGCTTGTAGGGCTTCAGGATCGGCACCAGGTGGTCCACACCCGGCGCGCCCTCGAGCCCGAGGTTTGCGACGTGCTCGCGATCCCCGATCGCGCCGATCACGGTCACGAGCTCGCCCTTGGAGATGTTGGCGTGCGCGCCTACGTCTTCGACGCGCTTGACGACGGCGGCGATCTGAGCCTCCGTCGCTCCCTCTTTCATCACGATCATCATGTGAGTCCTCGTACAGCGTGGCAGATGGCAGAACGTGCGGAACGCCCCGCCGCCGGCGGGGCGTCTAGGTAAATCGCCAGCTCTGCACGAGTCTCGGCACTACCTCTCTTGTACCAGAGCTAGAGCAGTTCGTCCAACACGGCGAGAAAACGGTCGTTCTCGTGGCGGGTTCCGTACGTGACCCTCATCCGCCCCGCCTCTCCGAGCGCCTTCCCCGCGCGGACGATCACGCCGCGCGCCGCGAGGCCGTCGACGATCTCGTCCTCGTCGCGGTCGCCGAGCGACACCCAGGAGAAGTTCGCCTGGCTGTCGGTGGTCTCGAGACCGCGCTCCTCGAGCTCCGTCTCCACGTGCATGCGCTCGATCGCGTTCTGCTCCACGCGGCGCTCCACCTCGTCCTGGTGGCCGAGCGCCTCCGTGGCTGCGGCCTGGGCGAGCGCGTTGACGGAGAACGGCTGGCGCACGCGGTCGACGGCCAGGCGGAAGGACTCGGAGCCGAGCGAGTAGCCGGCCCGCAGGCCGCACAGGCCGTACACCTTCGAGAACGTCCGCAGGACCACGAGGTTGGGGTGGCGGCCGAGCAGGTCGAGCGAGTCGTCCGGGTCCTGGAGCGAGGAGAACTCGACGTAGGCCTCGTCGAGCACAACCGCCACGTGGCGCGGCAGCTCCGCCACCCAGGCGTCGACGACGGCGGGCGCCAGCGCCGTCGCGCTCGGGTTGTTCGGGTTGCAGACGATCACCATCCGCGTGGCGGCCGTGATCTCGCGCGCCATCGCCTCGAGGTCGTGCTCGCCGGCGTCGTTCAGCGGCACGGTGATCGCCCGGGCGCCGGACATCGCCGCCAGGTGCGGGTAGATCGAGAACGACGGCCACGCGTACACGACCTCCGCGCCCGGCTCGAGCATCGCCTCGGCGGCCGAGAGCAGCAGCTCGCAGGAGCCGTTGCCGACCGCGATGCGCCCCACCGGCACGCCGGTGCGCTCGGAGATGCGCCGGCGCAGGGCGGACTTCGCGGGGTCGGGGTAGCGGTTCAGGGTGCGCAGCTGCGCCTCCACCGCCTCGAGCACCTGCGGGTGCGGCGCGAACGGCGTCTCGTTCGAGGCCAGCTTGACCAGCTCGCCCTCGAAGGCGTAGGTGGAGGCGGCCGGGTAGACCGGGATGTCCTCGAGGCGGCGGTTGAACTCGATGCTCACTGAGCGCCCTCGAGGTCGCGCCGCAGCGCGACGGCGTCGCGCAGGTAGACGTGCTTCGCCGGGGCATCCATATAGCAGTGCACCATCACACGAATAACCCTAGGCAGCGCTCCCGGCACGTCGATCTCGCGGGCGCAGAGCAGCGGCACGGCGCTCAGGCCCATCCGGCGCGCCGCGACGGCCGGGAACTCGGCGTTCAGGTCGTCCGTGCAGGTGAAGATGCAGCTCACGACGTCCTCGGGCGACAGGCTGTTCCGCTCCATCACCTCGCTGACCAGCTCGGTGGTCGCGGACAGGATCGCCTCCGCCTCGTTGGCCTCGACGGTGATGGCGCCCCGTAGCGCTCGCAGCTGCACGGCGCGGGATTGTGTCAACGTCGAGCGGCTCTGCGCAGCCGCTCCACCTCGGCGGCCTTCAGCCGCCGGCTCTTCCCGAGCTCGAGGCCGCGCAGGCCGAGCGGGCCGAACGCCACCCGCTCCAGCTCGACCACGCGGTGCCCGACCGCCTCGCACATGCGCCGCACCTGGCGCTTGCGGCCCTCGCGGATCGCGATCTCGAGCACGCCCGGGGCGACCTGCCGCACCCGGGCCGGAGCGGTTCGCCCGTCGTCCAGGTCCACGCCGTCTCGGAGCGCCTGCAGGGCGCGGGGAGAGACCCGCCCCGGCCGGACGCGCGCCCGGTAGACCTTCTCGAGCCCGTAGCGCGGGTGCGTGAGCCGCTCGGCCAGCTCGCCGTCGTTGGTCAGGAGGATCAGGCCGGTGGTGTCCGCGTCGAGGCGGCCGACCGGGTAGAGCCGCCGGCGCGACCGCACGAGGCCGACGACGGTGGGGCGCCCGTGCGTGTCGCGCGCCGTCGAGACCACCCCGGCCGGCTTGTTCAGCGCGTGGACCTCGCGCGGCTCGGGCTCGACCGCGCGGCCGTCGACCGCGACCGCGCTCTTCTCGTCCACGTCGCGCGCCGGGTCCGTCACGACCTCGCCTCCGACCGTGGCGCGTCCCTCCGCGATCAGCCGCTCGGCCGCGCGCCGCGAGGCGACGCCCGCGTGGGCGAGGTACTTGGCGAGGCGCACGCCCCGAAGCGTCGCAGGGTCAGCCGGACGCGTCGGCGCGGCCCAGCGGCCGCGTGCGCCCGTGCTTCGCCGCGTACATCGCGGCGTCCGCCGCCGCCAGCACGTCGTCGACCGACTCCACGCCCTCGACGAAGGCCGCGAAGCCCACGCTCGCCTCGATGCGGCGGTTCCCCGGCGTCGCGACCTCTGCCGGGATCGCGTGCTCGAGCGACCGGCAGACCAGCTCCGCCTCGGCGGGCGTCTCGCGCGGGAGCAGCACGGCGAACTCGTCGCCGCCCAGGCGGGCCACGATGTCGCTTTCCCGCAGGCGCGACCGCAGGGCGTCGGCCACCGCGCACAGCACCCGGTCGCCGGCGCTGTGCCCGTGGTTGTCGTTGACCTCCTTGAAGCCGTCCAGGTCGAGCACCAGCAGCGCGCCCGTCAGGCCGTAGCGCCGTCCCTCGGCGAGGTGGCGCTGGAGCTCCTCCTGGAAGCGCCGCCGGTTGATCAGGCCGGTCAGGTCGTCGTGGTCCGCGAGGTGGCGCAGGCGCCGCTCGAGCCGGCGCCGCTCGGTCACGTCGATGCCCGTGGCGACGACATGGGTGATCGTCCCGTCGGGCGCGGTCAGCCCCGTGCAGGACCAGGAGATGAGCCGCACGTCTCCGCTGCGGGTGCGCCAGCGCGTCTCCATGAGAACGGGCGACTCCCCGCTTGCGAGGGCGTCGACCACGCTGCCCGCCGTCTCCCTGTCCTCCTCGACGACCAGGCGATCGAGGATCGAGGGCGAACGGCCGATGTCCTCGGCGGTGTAGCCGCTCAGCTGCTCGCAGGCGTGGTTCCAGCACAGGAGCCGGCCCTCGTTGTCGCCCACGACGATCAGCGACGCCGCCGCGTCGAGCACGGCGTCGAGCAGGGGATCGCCCAAAGAGGGGGTCGAGTTGCGCGGGGGATCCGACATCTCCATTGTGTTAAACGCGTTCGGCACCCGTAAGTGCCGCCTTTAGCCAAACTCTCATCTGAATGGACCTAAAGTTGTTGAGCGAACGACTTTTTGCTCGCGGCGAGCCGCGCTTCCGCGCGCGCCAGGTGTGGGAGTGGGCCGCGCGCGGGGCGTCCTCGTACGAGGAGATGACCAACCTGCCGCGCGACCTGCGCGACGCGCTCTCAGGCGAGGTTCCCTACTCCACGTTGCGCCCGGTGCGCGAGGCGCTCGCCCGCGACGGTACCGAGAAGGCGCTGTTCGAGACGGCCGACGGGCGCCCGGTCGAGGCCGTGCTGATGCGCTACCGCGACGGCCGCCGCTCTCTCTGCCTGTCCAGCCAGTCGGGCTGCCCGCTGACCTGCACCTTCTGCGCCACCGGGCAGATGAAGTTCGGGCGCAACCTCACGGCGTCCGAGATCGTGGACCAGGCGCTCCACTTCCGCCGCAAGGAGGCGGTCAACCACGCCGTGTTCATGGGCATGGGCGAGCCGCTGATGAACCTGGACGCGGTGCTCGGCGCCTGCGAGCGCCTTCCCGAGGTGGGGATCGCGACCTCGAACACGGCGATCTCGACGGTCGGCTGGATCCCCGGCATCGAGCGCATGACGCGCGAGGGGCCGCCCGTGCGCCTCGCGCTGTCGGTTCACGCCGCCGACGACGCGCTGCGCTCGGAGCTCATGCCGGTGAACGAGCGCCATCCGCTGCGCGACGTGCTGGACGCCTGCCTGCGCTGGCACGAGCGGCGCCGGCGCCAGGTGTTCGTGGAGTACCTGATGCTGGACGGGGTGAACGACCGCTACGAGCAGGCGGTGGCGCTGGCCGAGCTGCTCCAGCCGCGCAAGGCGTTCAAGGTCAATCTCATCCCCTACAACCCCACGGAGGCCGGATTCAGGGGCTCAGGCCGTGACGCGATCGGCGCCTTCCGGCTCGCGCTCGAGCAGCGCGGCGTCCGGACGACCGTTCGCCTGACCCGCGGGCGCGACATCGACGCTGCGTGCGGGCAGCTCGCGGCGCGCCCCGCCGTTCACCGCGAGCCAGGAGCCCCCGACGATCAGGACTAGGCCGGCCGCCGTGGTGAGGCCGAAGCTCTCGTCGAGCAGCACCACGCCGTAGATCACGCTGAAACCCGGAGCGACGTAGGCGACCAGCGACGTGGTGCGCGGCCCGTCCGTGCCCACGAGCGAGTAGAACAGGACGAAGGCGATCCCGGTACCGCCGACGCCCAGAGCGACCAGCGAGCCCGACGCGGCGAGGCTCGGCACGTGGTCCGGAAACGTCAGCAGCGCGACCGGGAGCGTCATCAGCGCGCTCGCGGCGCAGGTGGTCGCCACAGCGCCCACCGGCTGCACGCCCGGCACGCGGCGCTTGAGGTACCAGGCGCCCACGGCGTAGCCCGTGGTGGCGAGCACCACGAGGAGACCGCCCACGAGCGCGGCCGTCCCGCCCGGCGCGTCCACGCCGAGCAGCAGCGCCACGCCGGCGATTCCGAGCGCCACGCCGGCGAGCGAGAGTGGCGTGGCCCGCTCCTCGCCCTCCAGGGCGAACGCGAGCAGGAACGTGAAGATCGGCGCTCCCGCCACGAGGATGCCGGTCAGCGAGGAGGAGATCTCCTGCTCGCCGATCGTGATCAGCATGAACGGCCCGGTCACCTGGATCGCGCCGAGCACGAACAGCGGGGCGAGGCGCTCGCGCACCCCGGCGAGCGCCCCGAGGTATGCGGCCACGGGCAGCAGCACGAGCGCCGCCAGCGCGGTGCGGGCGAACACGATGAACGGGGGCGACAGGTCATCGTCCAGGGACACCTTGATGAAGAGGTAGCTCGCGCCCCAGAGCGCGGCCAGCGACAGGAAGAGGACCCAGGAGCGGCGCGACATCCGCTTCGAGGATGCCAGACGACGGCCATCAGTCCAAATGAAGACACCTTGGGGTAGCGATAAGCTGTGCTGATGCTCGACGTCCGCCGCATGCGCGTCCTGCGCGAGGTCGCCGCCCGCGGCTCGTTCTCGGCGGCGGCGGAGGCCCTCAGCTTCACGCAGTCGGCGGTGTCCCAGCACGTCGCCGCGCTCGAGCGCGAGGCGGGCACGCAGCTCGTCGAGCGCCGCCGCAGCGGCGTGCGGCTGACCGAGGCCGGGCGTGTGCTGGTCGGCCACGCCGACGCCATCCTCGCCCGCATCGAGTGCGCCGAGGACGATCTGGCCGCGCTGGCGGGTCTGCGCGGCGGCCGCCTGCGCCTGATCTCGTTCCAGAGCGGCGGCTCCACGCTCGCCCCGCGCGCCGTGGCCGCCTTCCACGAGCGGCACCCCCAGGTCGAGCTCTCGATGCTCGAGGCGGAGCCCGAGGAGGCCGGGGCGCGGCTCAAGGGCGGCGACGTGGACCTGGCGCTCGTGTACGACCACGAGTCGACGCCGGGGCTGCTCGCCCCCGAGCTGTCGCTGACCCACCTGCTGGACGACCGCTACGACGCGATCCTGCCCGCCGGCCACGCGCTGGCCGGTCGCACGCGGCTGTCGCTCGCGGACCTGGGCGACGAGCACTGGGTGGCGTCCACGGCGCTGTGCGGCTGCCGGAGGATCACCGAGTCCGTCTGCCGCGAGGCCGGCTTCGAGCCGCGCGTGGCCTTCGAGGCGGACGAGACGCTCGCGGCCCAGGCGCTGGTGGCGGCCGGGGTGGGCGTCACGCTGCTCCCCCAGCTCGCCCTCACCACGGTCCACCCGGGCGTGGTGGCGCGCCGGCTGACGAACCCGCCGGTGCGGCGCATCTGGGCGGCGCGGCTCGAGGGCGCGTACGCCTCGCCGGCCAGCGACGCGATGCTCCAGACGCTCGAGGACGTGGCCGAGGAGTTCCGCGAGGCCCGGCTCGAGCTCGCGGGCTAGTCCTTACCCGAGCGGCGCCGGGCGCCCGAAGTGGTAGCCCTGGGCGTAGTGGACGCCCAGCGTGCGGAGCAGGTCGGCCGTCTCCTCGGCCTCCACGCCCTCGGCGATCGTCTCGATGCCGAAGTTGCGCGCCACGTCCACGATCGCGCTGACCACCTGGCGGTCGGGCGAGTCGGCGCGCAGCGTGCGCACGAACTCGGTGTCGATCTTGATGTAGCGGACCGGCAGGTGCTTGAGGTAGGTGAAGCTGCCGTAGCCGGTGCCGAAGTCGTCCAGCGCGAAGTCGCAGCCCAGCTCGGTGAGCCGCTTCGCCAGGCGGCGGGCCTGGTCGAGGTCCTCCGCGGCCGCGGTCTCCGTGATCTCGAAGACCATGTTGCTCGCGTCGCCGCCCGCCTCGGACAGCCGGGCCTCGATGAAGTCGGGCAGCCCCGGGTCGCCGATGCTGTGCGCCGAGAGGTTGACCTCCACGCGCCGCTCGCGGGCGATCTCGGCGGCCCGTGCTATCACCCAGCGGTCGATCGCCGGCGCGAGCCCGAAGCGCTCGGCCGGCGGGAGGAACTCGCCGGGCATGATCAGCTCGTCGTGGTCGCCCAGCATCCGGACGAGCAGCTCCTCCTGCACCACACGGCCGCTCTCCAGCTCCACGATCGGCTGGCTGTGCAGGACGAGCCTGTCGCTCTCGATCGCATTCCGGATCCGGAACGACCACTCGACCTTCGAGCGCAGCGCGTCCTCGCGCTCCTGGCGCTCGGTCATGTCGATCGCGATCCCGCAGACGCCGTAGATGCTGTCCTCGTCGCGCAACGGAAACTTCTGGACCAGGAAGCAGCGCTCGCGCCCCTGCACCTGGATGCGCTCCTCCACCTGGACGGTGCGCCCCGTCTCGAGGACCTCGCGGTCGCTCGAGATGAACCGCTCCGCCAGCTCGGCCGGTAGGAAGTCGCTGTCGCGGCGACCGACGATCGGGGAGCCGTCCCGGGGGCCGAGCACGTCGTGCTCGAGGTTGGCGAACAGGTAGCGGAACTCGCTGTCCTTGGCCCAGATCATCAGGGGGGAGTTGTCGATGATCGCCTGGAGCTGCGCGTTCTTCGCGCGGACCTCCGCCTCGGCCCGCTTGCGCTCGGTGATGTCGAGCAGCACCCCGTGGAAGCGGAGCTCGCCGTGCTCGTTCTCGATCACCGTCGCCTCGTCGCGCACCCAGACCCAGCTGCCGTCGCGCCGGCGCAGGCGGTACTCGGAGCGCAGCTCTCCGCCGGGGCGTGCGCTCCCCTCCTCGTCCGCGAGCGCGGCCTTCCGGTCGTCCGGGTGAAGCGCCTCCCACCAGAGCTCGCGCCGGCCTGCCCACTCCTCCGGCGTGTACCCCAGCAGCGTCTCGATCTGGGGGCTGACGTAGTCCCACGGCGCGTCCGGGCCAAGGCCGGCGGTGTAGACGATCGCGGGCACCTGCTCGACCAGCGCGCGGAGCTGTGCCTCGCGCTGCGCGAGCCGCCGCTCGGCGAGGCGCCGGTCCGTCACGTCCTGCGCGGTGCCGATCAGGCGCACGATGGCGCCCGTCTCGTCCTGCACGGGCTGGGAGCGCGCGAGGACCTCCCGGGTCTCGCCGTCCGGGCGCGTGATCCGCAGGTTGACCGACTGCTCCTCCGCCACCCCGTCCTCGCGCATAGGTGTGTTGGCGAGCGCCACGGACGCCCGGTCGTCGGGATGGATGAGCTCCAGGACGGCTTCGGCGGACGGCTCGAAGTGGTCCGGGTCGAGCCCGTAGATTGCGTAGAGCTCGTCGGACCACCACAACGTGTCCGTCGCGACGTCGTAGTCGAAGCTGCCGAGCCCGGCCACGCGCTGCGCGTCCGCCAGCCGCTGCGCCGCGCGGCGCTCGGTGAGGTCCCGTGCGGCGCAGTACCAGCGCTCGCCCTCCCAGCGCAGCACCATCGACATCCACGCCCAGCGCCCGTCCCGCGTGCCCATGCGGCACTCGAAGGACAGCTCGGACATGCCGTGCCCCGCCGGGGGGCGGAGCAGCACGTGGCGATCCTCGACGTGGACCAGGTCGACGATCCGGCTGCCCGCGAGGTCCTCCGGCTGCCAGCCGAGCGCGCGCTCCCAGGCGCGGTTCAGGTGTATGAAACGGAGGTCTGCATCGGCGCTCGCCAGCAGCACTGGACTGAGGGTGGCGATGCGTTCGGCCTCCGACGGGACGGGTCGGGTTTGCTGCACCTGGTTCTTATCGGCAAAACAGGGTCCGACTTTTACTCAGCCGGCGCGCTGTTCGCCCGCTCTGAGCAGGCGTTCTCTGAGCTCGCCCTCGTCCTCGGGGGACGGATCGAAGGCCGACGGGTCCGGCAGGGCGTCCAGGCCCGCCAGGCCGAACAGCTTCTCGAACAGCTCGGTGGTGCGGTAGAGCGTGGCGCCGAAGCGCGAGCGGCCGGACTCGTCGACGAGCCCGCGCTCGAGCAGCGTGCCGACGGCGGACTCGGAAGCCACCCCGCGGATGCGGGCGATCTCGGGCCGCGAGACGGGCTGCAGGTAGGAGACGATCGCCAGGCATTCGGCCTGGGCCTGGGTGAGCGGCGGGGTGCGCGGTCGCGCCAGGAGCCGGCGGGCGGCGCGCTCGGCGACGGGGTCGGTGGCGAGCGTGAAGCCGCCGGCGACCTCGCGCAGCACGACTCCGCGGTAGCCCTCGGCGTAGTGCTCCCGCAGCCGGGCGAGCGCCTCGACGATCTCTCCCTCCGACACCTCGGCGGCGTCGGCGAGCCGCTCGGCCGAGACGGGCTCGGGCGAGAGGAACAGGAGCGCCTCGACGGTGCGGGCCAGGTCGTTCAACTCGCCTCCTCCGCTCGCTCGCCGGCGGCCGGCCGCGCCTCCGCCGCAGCCGGCACCACGGTGATCGGGCCGAACGGCACCTCCTGCTCCCACTTCGCCTCGCCAGCCTTGTAGAGCTCGAGCAGCGCGAACAGGGTGACGGCCTCGGTGAGGCGGTCGGCGCCCTGCACGGCGTCGTCGAACGAGAAGCGGCTGCGGCTCGCCAGCAGGTCGCGCAGATGGCGCAGGCGCTGCTCGACCGACACGGCGGGGCGGCGCACGTGGGTGAGGTCGATCGGCGGCGGCGTGTGCAGGAGATCGCCGATCGCGCGGGCGAGCAGCTCCGGGTCGTAGGCGGCCTCGGCGTGCTCGATCGAGATGCGGCGCAGCTCGGGCGGCAGCGGCGCCGAGCGGTAGCGGTGGCCGTGCTCGGCGGCGAGGCGCTCGTGGAGATGCTCCGCCGCGGCGCGGTAGCGGTGGTACTCGAGCATGCGGGCGAGCAGCTCCTCGGCGGCCTCGCGCGGCTCGAGGTCGAGACCCTCCTCGTCCTCCTGCGGGAGCATCAGGCGCGACTTCAGCTCGAGCAGGGCAGCGATCAGCACCAGGAACTCGGTGGCCGCCTCGAGGTCGAGCTCGCCGGCGCGCTCGAGGTGCTCGACGTAGGCCAGCACCACCTCGGCCAGGTCGACCTCGAGCAGGTCGACCTCCTCCTTGAGCACGAGCGTCAGGAGCAGGTCGAACGGGCCGTGGAAGACCTCCAGGTCGAGGTCGAGCGTCGCGAGGGACATCGCCGCCGACAGGCTAGTCGGGCCGCCCGACGGCAGCCGGACCGATGCCCATCAGCGGCCGGACCTCCGCCATCGTCTCCTGTGCGATGGCGCGGGCGCGCTCGGCGCCCATCGCGAGGGTCCGTTCGAGGCCCTCCTCGTCGGCGCGGAGCTCGCGGTATCGCTCCCGGACGGGTGCGAGCATCTCGACGAGCGCCTCACCCACGGCCTCCTTGAAGGCCCCGTAGCCCTGGCCTTCGAACTCGCGCTCGATCTCCTCGGGGGCGACCTGGCGGGTCACGGCCAGGATCTCGATCAGGTTCGAGATGCCGGCCTTGTCGGGGGCGCGCACGATCTCGGAACCGGAGTCGGTCTGGGCCCGCTTGAGCTTGCGGCGGATGGCGTCGGGCTCGTCGTCGATGTAGATCAGGCCGGCGTCGGTGCCGTAGCTGGTCGACATCTTGGCGCCCGGCTCCTGGAGGTCCATGATGCGCGCCCCGACCTCGGGGATCACGTGGTCGGGCTCGACGAACACCTCCCCGTAGGTGGTGTTGAAGCGGCGCGCGATCTCCCGTGCCAGCTCGATGTGCTGGCGCTGGTCGTCGCCGACCGGCACCTCGTTCGTCTTGTAGAGCAGGACGTCCGCGGCCTGGAGCACCGGGTAGAGGAACAGGCTGGTGCGGACGAGCTCCCGCTCGCGCTCCGACTTGTCCTTGAACTGGTGCATGCGCTGGAGGTCGCCGTAGGCCGTGACCGAGGCGAGCAGCCAGCAGAGCTCCGTGTGCTCGCGGACGTCGGACTGCCGGAACAGGACGCAGCGCTCCGGGTCCAGACCCGCTGCGATCAGCATCGCCGTGGTGTCGAGCGCATAGCCAGGCAGGGCCTCAGGGTCGTACGCGACGCTTGTCGCATGGAGATCCACGATGCAGTGGATCGTCGGATTGCCGCGGTCCTGGCCCTCCACCCAGCCGCGGATGGCCCCGATGTAGTTGCCGACGTGCTTGCGCCCGGTCGGCTGGATGCCGGAGAAGATGCGCACGGAGCGCGGCAGTCTATGCAGGGGCCGACGGTGAGCGGGATGCGCTCCACGGCGTTGTTCACGTAGCCCTTCAGGTTCCAGACCGGTTCGAGCGGCTGGCTGTTCCCGGCCGCGTCGGTTGCTCGGGAGCAGAGCACGTGCTCGCCGGGCGGGGCGTCCCATTCGAAGCGCCAGCCGCGCCATGCGGCGTCGCCCAGCGGCTCGTCGAGGAGGGCCGGCGCGAAGGTCGCGCCCCCGTCGGTCGAGACCACCACGCTCTCGATCGGGCCGTGGCCGGACCAGGCGCGCCCCGTGAGGGTCACCAGGCCGGGCTCGAGCATGCGCCGGCGGGTCAGGAAGTCGGGCACGCCCGGCGGGACCATCAGCGAGCGCGGCAGCATGCGGGTGACCTGCTCGCCGGGCACGCCCGCGGCGTCGTAGAGCCTGTAGCCCACCGCCTGCTGGTAGCCCTGGAAGGGCTCCTCGAGCAGGGTGATGCGGGCGAGCCACTTCACGTTCGTCATGCCGTACCAGCCCGGCACCACGAGCCTCAGCGGGTGCCCGTGCTGCGGCGGCAGCGGCGCTCCGTTCATCTCGTAGGCGAGGAGGGCGTGCTCCGTGTCCGCCAGGCGCAGCGAGCGCTCGTAGGCCTGCGAGACGCCGCCCTCGACCCCCTGGTCGAGCCCGGTGAACAGCGCCTCGACGGCGGTTTCGCCGATCCCCGCCTCGTCGAGGAGCGGACGCAGCGGCGTGCCGGCCCATTCGGCGGTGCCGACCGCCTCGGTCAGCCAGGGCTGGCTGATCGGGCGGGGCGCAAGCAGGGCGCGGCCGTTGCCGGCGCACTCGAAGGTGACGGGCAGGGAGACCCGCTCGCGGCCGCGCAGGTCGTCCAGCGAGAGGCTGAGCGGGCGCTCGACGGCGCCGCCCACCTCGAGCCGGAAGGCGTCCGGCTCGACGGCAGGGATGTCGTAGTGGATCAGGAGGTAGTGGAGGCCGGCCGGGCGTGATCGGATAGCGGAGCGCCTCGAGCGGAAGCCCGTGGTTGCGGGCGGCGAGGCGCAGCTCGGCAGGCGTGAAGGCCTCCTCGGCGACCGTGCCGGCGGGGGCGGAGTCCATGCGGGCGATGCTACCCCTCGACGGGGCGCCAGCGCACCACGGGGCGCTTCGCGGCGCCCGCCTCGTCCAGGCGCCGCACCGGGGTCGTGTACGGCGCGTTCTTCGCGATCTGCGGGTCCTCCGCCGCCTCCTCGAGGATCGAGCGCACGACGTCGGCGAAGTGGTCCAGGCGCTCCTTCGTCTCCGTCTCGGTCGGCTCGATCATCAGCGCCTCGTCGACCAGCAGCGGGAAGTACACGGTCGGCGGGTGCACGCCGTGGTCGAGCATCCGCTTCGCGATGTCGAGCGTGCGCAGGTCCAGCCGCTCCTTCGCCGCGCGCCCCGACAGCACGAACTCGTGCATGCAGGTGCGGTCGAACGCGATCGGCAGGTACTCGCCGATCCCCTCCTCCGCCAGCCGCGCCTTCAGGTAGTTCGCGTTCAGCACCGCGACCTTCGACGCCTCCTCGAGGCCGTCGCTCCCCAGCGAGCAGATGTAGGCGTACGAGCGCACGAACACGCCGAAGTTCCCCTGGAAGCCGCGCAGCTTGCCGATCGACTTGGGGCGGTCGTGGTCGAGGTCGAACAGGGGCTCGCCGCCGTTGTCGCCGCCCCGCCGCACGACCTGCGGCGTCGGCAGGAACGGCTCGATCCGGTCGGACACCGCGATCGGCCCCGCGCCGGGCCCGCCGCCCCCGTGCGGCTGCGTGAACGTCTTGTGCAGGTTGAAGTGGACGATGTCGAAGCCCATGTCGCCGGGCCTCGCGATGCCCATCACCGCGTTCAGGTTCGCGCCGTCGTAGTAGAGCGTGGCGCCCGCCCCGTGGACGATCTCGGCGATCTCCTCGATGTTGCGGTCGAACAGCCCCAGGGTGTTGGGGTTGGTGAGCATGAGGCAGGCGACCTCGTCGTCCGCCTTCGAGCGCAGGTCGTCCACGTCCACGCCGCCGTCCTCCGCGGTCCCGACCTTGACCACCTGGTAGCCCGCCATCGTCACCGTGGCGGGGTTGGTGCCGTGGGCCGTGTCCGGCGTCAGCACCTTCGTGCGGCGCTCGCCGCGGTCCTCGTGGTAGGCGCGAGTGAGCAGGAGACCCGCCAGCTCGCCGTGCGAGCCGGCGCTCGGCTGGAGCGAGACGTGCGGCAGCCCCGCGATCTCGCCGAGCGCGCCCTGCAGGCGCCACATCAGCTCGAGCGCGCCTTGGGCGTACTCCGGGTCCTGGAGCGGATGAAGGCGCGCATGGCCGGGCAGCGCCGCGACCCGCTCGTGCAGCTTCGGGTTGTGCTTCATCGTGCAGGAGCCGAGCGGATAGAAGCCCTCGTCGAGGTGGAAGTTCTTCGACGACAGCGTCACGTAGTGGCGCACCAGCTCGGGCTCGGACACCTCGGGCAGCTCCGCCGGGCGCTCGCGCCGCTGCGAGGCGGGGAGCAGCTCCTCGACCGGCACCTCGGGCACGTCGGCGTCCGGCGCCACGAAGGCGCGGCGGCCCTGCGCGGGACTGCTCGAAGATGGTGAGCGTCTCGGCCTCGGCGCGCGGATCGAGCTTGCTCATGCCGCCACGCCCTCGCGGGTCCGCACGAGAGCGGCGAGCCGGTCGATGTCCGCCCGCGTGCGGCGCTCGGTGATCGCCACGAGCAGGCCGTCCTCGAACTCCGGGTACTCCCGGCCGAGCCGGAAGCCGGGGTTGATCCCCTCGGCCCGGGCGCGCTCGAACAGCCCGTCCAGATCCGGCACCCGCACCGCGAACTCGCGCACCACGGGGCCCGGGTTGATGGCCTCCAGCCCCAGGGCCTCGCGGGCGTAGTGGGTGCGGCGAATCATCAGCTCGGCGAGCTCGACCAGGCCGCGCTTGCCGAGCCAGGAGAGGTAGACGACCCCGGCAAGCGCGTTCAGCGCCTGCGACGTGCAGATGTTGTGCGTGGCCTTCTCGCGCCGGATGTGCTGCTCGCGCGTCTGGAGCGTCAGAACGAAGCCGCGCTTGCCGTCGACGTCGACCGTCTCCCCCGCGATCCGCCCCGGCATCTTGCGCAGGAAGCGCTCGCCCGCCGCGAAGAACCCGAACGAGGGGCCGCCGAAGTCGAGCCGGTTGCCGAGCGTCTGTCCCTCGCCGACGCAGATGTCGACGCCCTGCTCGCCCGGCGGCTTGAGGATGCCGAGCGGCAGCGGGTCGGCGGCGCAGACCACGACCGCGCCCGTGCGCCCGGCGGCCTCCGCCAGCTCCCCCAGCTCCTCGACCGTGCCGAGGAAGTTCGGCTGCTGCGACGAATACGGCGGCCGTGTCGTCGTCGACCGCCTCGGCCAGCGCGCCCGGATCGGTGGCGCCCTCGGCGGTGAGCGGCACCTCCTCGACGGTCATCCCGTAGCCGGCCGCGTGCGTGCGCAGCGCTGCGCGCGAGTGCGGGTGCAGGCCGCGGCTCGTGACCAGCCTGGTGCGGCGCGTCTCGAGCTTCGCGAGGTAGCCGGCGGCTGCCACGGCGCTGGGGCCCTCGTACACCGAGGCGTTGGCGACCGGCAGGCCGGTCAGCTCGGAGATGGCGGTCTGGAACTCGAACATGACCTGCAGCCCGCCCTGCGAGATCTCGGGCTGGTAGGGCGTGTACGGCGTCAGGAACTCGGAGCGCGACAGCAGGTTGTCGATCAGCGCCGGGACGTAGTGGTCGTACATCCCGGCGCCGAGGAAGCTGACCTCGGCGTCGCAGTGGCGGTTGCGGGCGGCGAGCCCCGTGAGGTGGTCGTTCACCTCCTGCTCGGAGCGGCCGGGCGGGAGGTCGATCGGGCAATCCAGCCGGATCGAATCCGGGATGTCGGCGAACAGGTCGTCGAGCGAGCCGGCGCCGATGGCGCCGAGCATCGCCTCCAGGTCCTGGTCGGTGACCGACGTGTATCGGCTCAAAGAAGCTCCCGGTAGGCGCTCACGTCGAGCAGCGTGTCCAGCTCGGACGGCTCGGTCAGCCTGACCTTCACCAGCCAGCCGTCGCCGTAGGGGTCCTCGTTGATCTTCTCGGGCGAGTCGCCCAGCGCCTCGTTCACCTCGAGGATCTCGCCGGACAGCGGCGCGAACACGTCCGACACCGCCTTCACCGACTCCACCTCCGCGTACGACTGGTCCTTCGTCACCTGGGCCCCGGGCTCGGGCGGATCGAAGAAGACCACCTCTCCAAGCGCGTCCTGGGCGTACCAGGTGATCCCGAACGTGGCCTCCTCGCCGTCGATCCGCGCCCAGTCGTGCTCGGCGTGGTACTTGAGGTCCTCGGGATAGCTGGCCTCAGCCACTTGTCTCCTTCCGGTTGGAATCCTGTCGCTGCGCAACCGGCCGAGCCGGCTGCTTGCGCTCAAACAGGGGTCGTTCTCGCACCTCTGCCGGGCGCAGCTTGCCGCGCACGTCCACCTCGATGCCCGTACCCGGCTCGCGGTCCTCCAGTGGCACGTACGCCATGCCGATGCCGATCTCGAGGCAAGGCGACAGGCTGCCGCTCGTGACCACGCCCTCACCGTGCGGGGCGTTCACGGGGTTGCCCTGGCGCGGGATGCCGGGCCCGGTGAAGGCGAACGGGACGAGCGTCTGCTCGGGCTCCACCTCGCGCAGCGCGTCCGAGCCGATGAAGCCGGTGTCGAGCTTGCAGCACCAGCCCAGGCCGGCCTCGATCGGGTTGCGGTCCTCGGACAGGTCGTTGCCGTAGAGGTGGAAGCAGACCTCCAGGCGGAGCGTGTCGCGCGCGCCCAGGCCGGCGGGCCTGACGCCCCGCTCGAGCAGGGCGTCCCAGACGGTCGCGGCGCCGTCCGGCGGAAGCATGAGCTCGCAGCCGTCCTCGCCGGTGTAGCCGGTGCCGCAGACGAGCGCGGGGACGCCGGCGATCTCGAGGTCCGCTGTGCGCATGCGGGCCGGCAGATCGCCGTCGCCGAGCGCCGCGCGCGCCTCGGGGCCCTGGACGGCGAGCATCGCCCAGTCCGAGTGAGCGTCCCGGACATCGACGTCGAAGCCGGCGGCCTGGTCGCGGAACCAGGCGATGTCCTTGTCGTGGTTGGCTGCATTGGTGACGGTCAGGAAGCGGTCGTCAAGCCGGTAAGTGAAGAGATCGTCCAGGACGCCGCCGTCCTCCTTGCACAGCACCGAATACTGAGCACCCCGCTCCGCGATCTTCGTCACGTCGTTCGAGAGGATCCGCTGGAGGAACGCCTCCGCGTCTGGCCCGGACGTCTCGATCTCACCCATGTGGGAGACGTCGAACATCCCGGCCCCGGTGCGCACTGCCACGTGCTCCTGCCGGATTCCCTCGTACTGCACCGGCATCTCCCACCCGGCGAACGGAACTAGCTTGGCGCCCGCCTGCTCGTGGCGCTCGAACAGGGGTGTGCGACGCAGGGTGTCAGCGGTGTGCGGCAAGCGCAGCAGAGGCTATCGCTAGGCCTCCAGGAGGGCGGCCACCAGCGCCAGCGCCACCTCTGCGCGTGTGCGCAGCGACTCCGCGCTCACCCACTCCTGCGGGGTATGGGCGCCGCCGCCGCGCGGCCCCAGCCCGTCGATCGTGAGCGGGACCGTGGCGGCCATGTGGCTGGCGTCGCTCGCGCCGCCGCGCTCGGCGGCCACGAGCGGCCGGCCCAGGCGGCCGGCGGCGCGCTCCAGCAGGCTCGCGGCGGCCGACCGCGTGTCCATCCCGGGCCAGGCGCGCACCATGTGCGGCTCCACGCGCACGTCGCCGAGCTCCTCGGGCACCTGCGCCAGCACCGGGTCGAACGCGGCGAGGCTGTCGGCGCGCAGGTCGCAGACCAGCTCGCCGTGGGCCGGGACCACGTTGAACGCCTCGCCCGACCGCATGATCGTGGGCACGGCGGTGAGCCGGTCGGGTCCGTCCGGGATCGCTGCAGCCGGCCACGCGGCGCGCCACCTCGGCCAGCGCCAGCAGCGCGCTGCGGCCCTTCTGGGGCGCGGAGCCGGAGTGCGCCGGGCGGCCGTGGGCCTCCACGCGCAGCGTGCCGGCCGCCTTGCGCTTGACGATCACGGCCTCGCGGCCCTCGGCGTCCCGCTCGCCGGCCTCGAAGCAGAGGCAGGCGTCGAATCCCGCGAAGCGCTCGGCGTGCGCGAAGGCGGCGGTGCGCCACTCCTCGTCGTTCACCAGCAGGATCGCGGCCTCCGCGTAGAGCTCGGGCCTGGCGGCGAGCTCGCGCATGGTGCCGAGCGCGAGCGCCACGCCGCCCTTCATGTCGACGGCGCCGGAGCCGGTCAGGCGGTCGCCGTCGCGGGCGAGCGGGCGGTGCGCCGCGTGGGCGACCACGGTGTCGAGGTGGCCGAGCAGCAACAGCCGCTTCGTGCCCGAGCCGTCCAGCAGGCCGACCAGGTCGGGCACGTGGGCCGGCGTGGAGCACTCGAGCCGCTCGACGTCGGCCTCGGGGGGCAGGAACGCGGCCGAGAGCGCCACGGCCTCCTCGGCCCCGGCGACGTCGCCCGACGGCGTGGAGACGCCGACCAGCGCCTCGAGCTCGCGCTCCGCGACCAGCGCGACCCGCGGGGCCGCTTCGATCACAGCCGGACGGCTCCGGCGTCAGTCCCGGAGGAAGGAGGGGACGTCGATGTCGTCGTCGGTGATCTCCAGCGAGCGGCGCTGGCGGTCGTCCATCTTCACGTCGCGGCGGCGCGGCTCGGCGCGGCGACCGGTGGAGTCCTCGGTGAAGAGCGGCGTGCGGTCGGGCCGCTCGAAGCCGGTCGCGATCACCGTGACGCGCACGCCGTCGCCCATCCCGTCGTCGACGACGGCGCCGAAGATGATGTTCGAGCTCGCGTCGGCGGCGCCCTGGATGATCTCGGCCGCCTCGTTGACCTCGAACAGGCCGAGGTCGGGGCCGCCCGTGATGTTCAGCAGGATCCCGGTGGCGCCCTCGACCGACTGCTCCAGCAGCGGGCTCGACACCGCGTTCTTGGCCGCCTCGGCCGCCCGGTTCTCGCCCGACGCCTCGCCGATGCCCATGAGCGCCGACCCGGCGTCCTCCATGATCGTCCGGACGTCCGCGAAGTCGAGGTTGATCAGGCCCGGGGGTCGTGATCAGGTCGGTGATGCCCTGCACGCCCTGGCCGAGCACGGCGTCGGCCTCGCGGAAGGCGTCGAGGATGCTGGTGCGGCGCTCCACGACGGCCAGCAGCTTCTCGTTGGGGATCACGATCATCGTGTCCACCTGCTCGCGGAGGCGGTCGATGCCCTCCACGGCCTGGCGCATGCGCTGGGAGCCCTCGAAGTCGAACGGCTTGGTCACGACGCCCACCGTGAGCGCGCCGACCTCCTGCTTCGACACCTCGGCGATCACCGGAGCGGCGCCGGTGCCGGTGCCGCCGCCCTCGCCGGCGGTCACGAAGACCATGTCCGCGCCCTTCAGCGCCTCCTTGATCTCGTCGCGGCTCTCGTTGGCCGCGCCGTAGCCGACCTCGGGGTTGGCGCCGGCGCCGAGGCCCTTGGTGAGCTGGTCGCCGATCTGGAGCTTGATGTCGGCATCGCACATCTGGAGCGCCTGCGCGTCCGTGTTGACGGCGATGAACTCGACTCCCTTGAGGCCCGCGTCCACCATGCGGTTGACGGCATTCGTGCCGCCTCCGCCGATGCCGACGACCTTGATGACCGCCAGGTAGCTGCCCGTGTCCATGAGGGTCCCGTTTCCTCTCTGCCGCTCAAGCTCAAGCGATCATCGAGGGTTCGCTCGATAGTCGCAAAGACCGCACTGTAGGTGGCTTTTGCCGAAAGTGTCAACCACCCTCGCAACAAATCATGCAGCAGGAGGCTCGATGCGAGGTCGAGGGTTGGGCGAAGTCTAGAGCTTGGGTCGAGGGTCTCCGGAGGCGCCAGACGCCGCCGATCGGGGCGGTCGTGAGGCGGGGGCTGCCCCTCCCGCTCACGGCGCGGGCGCCGTGGCGGCGCCGGCTCCGGTGGCGTCCGTGACCGGCGCCGACGGCGCCGGTGCGGGGTTGGCCGGCGCCGGGCTCGTGGTCGGGGTCGGCGGGGTCGTGCCGGTCTCGGTGACCGTGCCCGGCGCCGGGGCGGTCGGCGCAGGTGCCGGGACCGTTCCGTCCACCGGCGCGACCGTGCCGTCCGCCGGGGGAGCGGTCCACGTGGTCGTGGGGTCGGTGGTCGTGGCCGCGGCCGCCGGGTCGGTCGTCGTGGCGGGCGGCGTCGTCGAACTCGCGCCCGCGGGCGCCACCGGGACGACCGTCTCCGCCGGGAGGCCGCCGGCGGCCGGCCGGCCCGGAATCCGCACGTCCACGTAGCTCGTCCCGCTCGCCTCGAGGTCCGCGAGCACCCGCGAGGCGGCGGCCCACTTGGCGCGCAGGCGGGTGGCGTCGCCGAAGATCACCTCAGGGCCGTCTCTCAGCTGCGCGACCTGCCCGAGCTGGCCGTCCTCGCCCACCTCGGCGATGCGCCCCCGGAGGGCGGCGGGCGCGGCGCCGGCGATGGCGGCGGAGGCGAGCGCCGTGCCGTCGCTGCAGCCGCTCGACACCGACGGCCCCCTCGACCTCGACGGTCGGCAGGCGCTTGTCGGCCGTCACGCCCTGGAGGATGGTGCCGTCGCCCGCCACGGCCACGCGGCCGCCGTCGCCGACGGCGATCGCCGCGGGCACGTGCTCGACCACGTGGATGTTGAGTCCGTGCGGGAAGTCGGTGGTCACCTCGAGGCTCGCGCACGACCGGGTAGCCGGCCACGGCGCGCTCGAGCGCCTCGTGGTCGACGTGCAGCGTGGTCATCGAGCGGCCCGGCGGTGGTGAGGGCGAGGCGGACGCGCTCGGAGTCGGAGGCGGAGAGCCCCGTGATGGTCACCTTCTCGACGGCGACGAACGAGGAATCCCGGAGCCAGAACTGGTAGCCGGCGGCGAGGACGAGGAGGCCGGCGGCGAGCAGGAGCAGGTTGCGCCGGAGCCGCTTGGAGGCGACGAAGCGAGCGCGCGCGGCCGACGACGCGCGGGAGCCGCGGAAGCGAGCGGAGGCGCCCGGCCGACGTGGCGGCCGCCGTTGCTCACGAGGCGCGCGCCCCTCGCTCCCACAGCGGCGAGGCGTCCACGTCGCCCAGGAACTGCACCTCCGCCTCCAGCTCGACCCCGAAGCGCTCGCGCACGCGGCGCTTGCCCTCGGCCATGAGCGCGATCACGTCGGCGGTGGTCGCGTCGCCGGGGTTCTCGACGAAGTTCGCGTGCTTCTCGGAGAAGCGGGCGCCTCCCACCGTGAGGCCGCGGCAGCCCGCCTGGTCGAGCAGGACGCCCGCGCTGCGGCCCTCGGCGCGCGGGTCGTCGGGGTTCTTGAAGGTGGAGCCGAACGTCTTGATTCCGGAGGGCTGCGCCGCCTTGCGCGCCGCGCGCATCTCCGCGAGCGTCGCCTTCACGTCGTCGGGCTCGGCCGGCGCAGCGCGAAGGACGACCGGGCGACGATCTCGCGCGGGCCGAGGTTCGAGCGCCGGTAGCTGAAGCCGAGCTCGGCGGGGGTGCGGCGCACCGTGCCGTCGGGTGTCGCGATCTCGACCCACTCGAGCACCCGCGAGAGGTCCCCGCCGTAGGCGTTCGCGTTCATCTTCACCGCGCCGCCGACGGTTCCGGGGATGTTCACCCCGAACTCGAGTCCGCTCAGCCCGGCCCGCGCGGCCCGCGCGGCGGCCTGGGGCAGGCGGGCGCCGCCCCCGCAGAGCAGGCGCAGACCATCCTGCTCGATCGTCGAGAGCGAGCCGTCCAGCTTCAACACGAGTCCTCGGAATCCGGCATCCGCTACGAGGAGGTTCGAGCCCGAGCCGACCACTCCTACCGCGATCCCCTCGGCATCCGCCCAGGCGAGCAGCTCGGAGAGCCGCTCGGGGGCGTCGGGGCGGGCGAAGAAGTCCGCCGGACCGCCGGTGCGGATGGTGGTGAGGCGGGCGAGCGGGTAGTCGCGCTCGACTCCCGCCGGCGGGGTCATGCCGGCCAGCTCCCGCGCGAGCCGGTCCACGTCGCCCGCGCCCATGGTCAGCAGGATGTCGCCCTCCCCCAGCTCGGCCGCGAGCATCCGCTCGCGCGTCCTCCATCCGCGGGAGCCACCAGACCGGCCGCCCGCCGGCGGCGTCCGCCGCGGCCTGGGCCACCATCAGGCCGCTCACGCCGGGGAAGTCCTCGGCTCGCTCGCGGGCGGGATAGACGTCGAGCACCACCACGAGGTCGGCGAGCGCGAGCGCGCGGCCGAACTCGCGCGCCAGCAGGCGCGTGCGGGAGTAGAGGTGGGGCTGGAAGCAGGCCACGAGCCGGCCCTTGGCGCCGAGGGTGCGGGCCGCCTCCAGGGTGGCGCGCACCTCGGTCGGATGGTGGGCGTAGTCGTCGAAGATCCTCGCCCCGGATGCCGTGCGGCCGTGGGACTCGAAGCGGCGCGCCGCTCCCGTGAACGTGGCGAGCGCCGGGGCGGCCTCGGCCGGCTCCACCCCCGCCGCGCGGCAGGCGGCCAGGGCGGCGAGCGCGTTCAGGATGTTGTGGCGGCCGGGAACGCGAAGCTCCACCTCGGTTCCCTGGACGTCGAAGCGCGACCCGCCCGGAAACAGCTCCACGCGCCCGCGCACGTCGAAGCGCACCTCGCCGCCCGCGGCCCTGGAGCTCCACGCCCGGCCCCAGGATCAAGAGCTCGGCCGGCTCGGCGAACTCCGCGAACGCCTCCTCGAGCTCGCCCAGGTTCGCGTAGGTCGCGTGATGGTCGAGCTCGACGTTCGTGACCACGGCCACCGGCCGGTAGAGCTTCAGGAACGACCGGTCCGACTCGTCCGCCTCGATCACGGCCCACGCCCCCTCCCCCCAGTCCGCGTTCGTGCCCGCGGAGCGCAGCTCCCCGCCGATCAGGAAGGCCGGGTCGCGGCCGGTCTCGCGCAGCACGTGGGCGGCCATCGACGCGGTGGTGGTCTTCCCGTGCGTGCCGCCTACGGCGATCGTGCGCTTCATGCGCGACAGCTCGCCGAGCAGGTCGCCGCGGTGGAGCACGTGGGCCGCCGGCGGCGCGTGCTGCCGAGACCTCGGCGTTGTCCTCCGGGATGGCGGTCGAGACGACCAGCTTCGGCCCCCGGCGGGTAGTTGGTCGCGTCGTGGCCGATCGCCGGCTCGATGCCCGCGGCGCGGAGGCGCTCGCAGTAGGGGGAGTCGGCGCGATCGGAGCCCGTGACCCGCGCCCCGAGCGCCTTCGACGACCAGCGCGAGCCCGCTCATGCCCGCCCCGCCGATGCCGACGAAGTGCAGGCTGCGGCCCTCGAAGGGCAGGTTCAGGGCCGGGTCTGGGGACACGGCGAAGCAGCGTAGTCCCCGGGCCAGCCGGGTCGCCCGCGCGCCGAGCGCACGACGGCCAGCCGGGTCGCCCGCGCGCGAGAGGGCGCGGCCGCCGACCGGGTCGCCGGGCGCGCTACCCGGGTTGCGCCAGCCGCAGCAGCTCGTCCGCGATCCGCTCCGCCGCGTCCGGTCGCGCCGCCGCGGCCGCCGCGTTCGCCATCTCAGCCATCCGCTGCGGCGAGCCCAGCAGCGCCGCCACCTCGCGGGCCAGCCGGGGGCCGTCCAGCTCGTCGTCGGGCACCACCACCGCGGCCCCGGCCCGCTCGGCCCAGCGGGCGTTCTTCGTCTGGTGGTCGGCGGTCGCGTGCGGATAGGGGACGAGCACCGACGGCAGCCGCGCCACGAGCAGCTCCTGCACCCCGCCGCCGGCCCGGGCAACGGCCAGGTCGGCCGCGGCCAGCGCGTCCGCGAACGGCTCGATGTACGGGTGCAGGTGGTAGTGCGAGCGGCGAGCCGAGCTCGTCGAGGCGGCGGCGCAGGTCGTCGTGGTCGCGCCGTCCCGAGGCGTGCAGCACCGCACCCGGCGCGGCCGCGCCGAACGCGTCGAGCGTCGCGTCGTTCAGCCGCCGCGCGCCGAGCGAGCCGCCGAACACGAGGATGCAGCGCTCATCGGGCCCGATCCCGAAGCGGGCGCGGGCCGCCGCGCGGTCGGCCCGGCCGGTGCTCGCCGGTACGGGGCGCCCGATCACCCTCCACTTGCGAGCCGGACCGCCCCTCGATCGGGAACGCAAGGAAGACGCGCTTCGCGAGCGGCGCGAGCAGCCGGTTCGCCACGCCGAGGTGGCTGTCCGCCTCGGTCAGGACGAGCGGCAGGCGGAGGCTGCCCGCCGCGAGCCCCACGGGCCCGGCCACGTAGCCGCCACCGCCCATGACCGCGTCGGCGCCGAGGCGGCGCAGCAGCCCGCCGCGCCCGCACCGTGGCGCGCCCCGCCAGCAGCACCGCGCGGCGCCGCCCGCAGCGGGTTGTCGCGGTCGATCCCCTCCACCCGCAGGCGGTGGAACGGATACCCGGCGGCGGGGACGAGCTCGGCCTCGGCGCGCTCCCCGCCCACGAACTCGACCTCGGCGCCGCGCGCGCGAAGGGCGTCAGCGACCGCCAGCGCGGGCACCACGTGCCCGGCCGTCCCGCCGGCCGCGATCACGATCCTGGGCACCGCGTCCTCCCTCGATCGCCTCCAGCCGCGGCCGCGCCGCGCCGCTGCGCGCACGCCCGCGCGTCGCGGCCACGTTCAGCAGCACCCCCATCGCCGCCAGCAGCACGATCAGGTTCGTGCTCCCGTACGAGAGGAACGGCAGCGGCACGCCGGTGAGCGGCGCCATCCCCATCACGGCGAAGAAGTTCAGGATGGCCTGGCACAGGATCAGCGACGTCACGCCCGCCGCCAGCAGCTTCGAGTGCAGGTCGCGCGCCGCCTTGGCCGTGCGCAGTCCGGCGTAGGCGATCATCCCGTAGAGCCCGATCACCGCGAGGATCCCGATCAGGCCGAGCTCCTCGCCGATGATCGCCAGGATCATGTCCGTGTGGGCCTCGGGCAGGTAGAAGATCTTCTGCACCGACTCCCCCAGGCCCACGCCGAAGAAGCCGCCCGAGCCGATCGCCGTGAGCGCCTGGACCGCCTGGAAGCCGGTGTCGCCCGCGTCGGAGAAGGGGTCGAGGAACGAGGTGAGCCGCTCGCGCCGGTAGGGCTCGACCAGCGCCATCAGGATGGCCAGGCCGGCGAGCACGCCGAAGATGCCGCCCAGCAGCCGCACGCGGCGTGCCGGCGGCGATCAGCAGCGCGCCGAGCGCGAAGCAGATCGTCATCGCGGTGCCCATGTCGGGCTGCTTCAGCAGCAGCAGGCACGCCACCCCCACCACGATCAGAAGCGGCTTGACCAGCCCGCCGAGCGTCTTCGTGGCCCGCGGTCGCGCCGCCAGCACCTGCGCCGCGTAGAACACGAGCGCACACCTTCAGCAGCTCCGACGGCTGGAACTGCAGCGGCCCGAAGCCGAGCCAGCGCGTGGCGCCGTTCACCGTCACGCCGAACCCCGGCAGCATCACGAGGATCGTCAGGAAGAACGAGGCGACCAGGAAGACCGGCGTGATCGCGCGGATGGCGGCGAGCCCGTGCCGCGACGCCAGCGTGCATCACGGCCAGCCCGATCAGGCCGAACATGACGTAGCGCTTGAGGTAGTACGAGGGGTCGCCGGTCCCGCTCAGCAGCGACTCCGCCGAGCTCGCCGAGTAGACCATCACGGCGCCGCCCGCCAGCAGGCAGAGCGTGGCGGTGTAGAGGATCGAGTACTCGACCGGTCGTTTCTTGGGTGGCCGGTCGCCGGCGGCGGACGAACCCATCCGGCCTTTCTTCGACGCGCGGCGCGCCGATTCATTCAGCCGGCACGAGCGACCTGAAGCGGTCGCCGCGCTCCTCGTAGTCGCGGAACTGGTCGTAGCTGGCGCAGGCCGGCGACAGCAGCACCACCTCGCCCGGCCGCGCGGCCGCCGACGCCTCGCGCACGGCCGTCTCGAGGTCCCCGCAGCGCAGCAGCGGCACGCCGGTGGGCTCGAGGTCGGCGGCGAGCCGCTCGGCCGCCGCGCCGATCAGGTAGCAGGCCCGGCAGCGCGCCGCCACCGGCTCGCGCAGCCCCTCGAACCCGCCGCCCTTGAGGCTGCCGCCCAGGATCGCGTGCACCCCGCCGTCGAAGGACTCGATCCCGCGCGCCGCCGCCGACACGTTGGTGGCCTTGGAGTCGTTCACGTACAGGACGCCGCCGGCCTCGGCCACCTCCTCGAGCCGGTGCGGCACGCCGGCGAACGTGCGCAGGGCGCCGGCCACGGCCTCGGCCGGCACGCCGCTCGCGACCGCCGCCGCGGACGCCCCCATGGCGTTCTCGAGGTTGTGCGGCCCGCGCAGGCGGATCTCCTCCGGCCGGCAGCGGAAGCTCCGCCGGGTCGCCGAACGACGATCCGCCGCGCCTCCCCCGGCAGCTTCAGACCGGGCGGCGCCACCGCCACCTGCTCCGGCCGCTGCCGCGCGAACATGCGCAGCTTGGCGTCGCGGTAGGCCTCGAAGCTCCCGTGCCTGTCGAGGTGGTCCTCGCTGAGGTTGAGCAGCAGGCCGGTGTCGGGCGCGAACTCGATCGAGTCCTCGGCCTGGAAGCTCGACACCTCGCACACGACCGTGGCGTCCGCCTCCAGGGTCCCGACCAGCGTGGCGAGCGGCGTGCCGACGTTCCCCGCCACCGCCACCGGCCGGCCGGCCTCGCGCCAGATCGCGCCGAGCAGCTCGGCCGTGGTGGTCTTGCCGTTCGTGCCCGTGACCGCGACGAAGCGCTGCGGCAGGAGCCGCCAGGCCAGCTCGAGCTCGCCCATCACGGGCAGGCCGCGCTCCCTCGCGGCGACGATCACCGGCGCCTCGTTCGGCACGCCGGGGCTCTTCACCACGCAGGCGACCCGGTCGAGCAGCTCCACGCCGTCCACGCCGAGGTGCGCCTCGAGCCCGTCGGGCACCTCGGGCCGGCCCGTGTCCGTGCCGATCACCCGGCCGTGCGCCTCCAGCATGCGCGCGGCGGCCACCCCCGACCGGGCCAGCCCGACCACGAGAAATGGGCCGGCGGGGAGCGGCGGTCTCAAGGGCTGATCGACTGCTGGTAGAGCGTGAACCCGATCGCGGCGCAGATGGCGGCCACGATCCAGAAGCGCAGGATGATCTTGGTCTCCGACCAGCCGAGCAGCTCGAAGTGGTGGTGGATCGGAGCCATCAGGAAGACGCGCTTGCGGAAGCGCTGGAACGAGATGACCTGGATGGCGACCGAGAGCGCCTCGATCACGAAGATGCCGCCGATCAGGATCAGCAGCACCTCGGTCTTGGTGATCACGGCCAGCCCGGCGATCGCGCCGCCGAGCCCGAGCGACCCGGTGTCCCCCATGAACACCGACGCCGGGAACGAGTTGAACCAGAGGAAGCCGACGCAGGCACCCACCAGGCAGGCGCACAGGAGCGCGAGGTCGAGCATGCACCGGGCCGCGCGTGGCGAACGTCATGGCGGTGAACGTCAGGAAGACGATCGCCGCGCAGCCGGCGGCGAGCCCGTCGAGGCCGTCCGTGAGGTTCACGCCGTTCGTGGCCCCGGCCAGCACCAGGAAGATCAGCACCGGATAGGCGACGCCGAGGTCGACGGTGGCGTCCACCACGCGCAGGTCGAGCGTGTCCTGGTAGTCCAGGTACTCGGTGACGACCAGCCACAGCCCGATCGCGGTGAGCCCCTGCACGAGCCAGCTTGGTCCGGCCCGAGACCCCGAGCGAGCGGCGCTTGCGGAGCTTCGTCATGTCGTCGGCGAACCCGAGCGCCGCCATCGCGATCGCCGTGCCGAGCACGGCCACGCTTGCCGCCCGGTACTCCGACAGGATCAGGAACGGCACGCACACCGCCAGGAAGATCGCCAGCCCGCCCATCGTCGGCGTGCCGGCCTTGCCGTGGTGCCCCGCCGGCCCCTCCTCGCGGATGTGCTGGCCGAATTCCTTCAGGCGCAGGTACTCGATGAAGCGCGGGCCGAGGAACATGCAGATGAGCAGGGAGGCCATGCCCCCGATGAGGACCTCGCCGAGCATGTGTGGTTAGCCGAGCACCCGCTCGAGGCCCACGGAGCGCGAGCCCTTGATCAGGACCCGGTCGCCTGGGCGGGCCAGCTCCGCGAGCAGCGCCCCGGCCTCCTCCGGGCTCGCCACCGGGTGCGTCTCGCCGTCGAAGCCCTCCGTGTACGGCAGCGCCTCCTCGGCGACCGGGACCAGCACGTCGATCCCGAGCGCCGCCGCGTGGGCGCCGATCTCGCGGTGGTACCGGTCCGAGTCCGGACCGAGCTCGGCCATCGTGCCGAGCACGGCGATGCGCCGCTCCGCATCGCTCGCCGCGAGGTGATCAAGGGCCGCCCGCATGGACATCGGGTTGGCGTTGTAGCAGTCGTTCACCACGGTGACGCCGCCGGGCAGCTCGACCACCTCGCCCCGGAGCGAGGAAAAGCGCACCTCGACTCGGCCCCCGACCGGCACCCCGAGCGCCCGCGCGGCGCCCACCGCGGCGAGCGTGTTGAGCAGGTTGTGCGGCTCCGAGTAGGGCAGCTGGAGATGGACGATCTCGTCGCGGGCCTCGATCTCGGCGCGGCCGTCGTCGTAGGCGAGCAGCCTGACCTGGCCGCCCAGGCCGAAGGTCCACGTGTCGAGCTCCTGCTCGCGCAGGTGGGCCTCGAGCAGCGGCTCGCTGGCCGGGACGACGCAGGCGGCGCCGGGCCGGAGGTCGCGGATCAGCTCGGCCTTGGCGGCCGCCACCCGCTCCACGGTGCCGAGCAGCTCGAGGTGCACGGGCCCGACGTTCACGATCACGCCCACGTCCGGCTCGGCCACCGCCACCAGCTCGGCGATCTGCCCCTCGCCGCGCATGGCCATCTCGAGCACCAGCGCCTCGGTGCCGCGCGGGGCCTCGAGGATGGTGAGCGGAAGCCCGATCTCGGTGTTCCAGTTCTCCCGGCTCGCGTGGGTGACCAGCCGCGCGCGGAGCAGCGCGGCGAGGATGTCCTTGGTGGAGGTCTTGCCGGTCGAGCCGGTCACGCCGACGACCTTGGCCCCCAGCTCGTGGCGCCAGGCGCGGGCGAGGGCGTGGAGGGCGTGGAGCGGCTCCTCGACGGCGATGACGGCGGCGCCGCTGCAGGCGGAGTGGCCGACGGTGCCCTCCACGGCCTCGAGTGCGTGGTCGCGGTGCTCGCGGCCCACGACGGCGCCCCAGGCGCCCGCCTCCAGCGCGGCGGCCGCGTAGGCGCCCCCGTCGGCGGCGGCGCCGGGGAGGCCGACGAAGAGGTCGCCGGGCTGGACGGCCCGCGAGTCGATGACGGCGCGCTCCGGACCGGCGCGCTCGGGGTCGCCCGCGGCGAGCTCGCCGCCGGCGGCGGCCGCGAGGCGGGCGGCGGAGAGGTCGATCATCGGTCTGCGGCCTCCGCGCGCGGCGCGAGGGTGCGATCGGCGTCCGGCCGCCTCACGCGCGTGCTCCGAGCCGAGCCCGAAGCGCTGCGCGCGCCTCGGTCACGTCGTCGAACGGCTCCTTGCGGCCGTTCTCGAACTCCTGGCCCTGCTCGTGGCCCTTGCCGGCGATCACCACGATGTCGCCGGGCTCCGCCGTGTCGATCGCCAGCGCGATCGCCCGGCGGCGGTCCGTCTCGCGCTCGGCCTCCGGGCCGGCGCCCTCCATGATCGCGTCGACGATCGCCTCGGGCTGCTCGCTGCGCGGGTTGTCCGAGGTCACGAGCACGCGGTCGGCCAGCCGGCGCGCCGCCTCGCCCATCAGGGGGCGCTTGCCGCGGTCGCGGTCGCCGCCGGCGCCGAACACCACGTGCAGTCGGCCTTGCGTGACCTCCCTCGCCGCCGAGAGCACGTTCTCGAGCGCCTCCGGCGTATGGGCGTAGTCCACGAGCACGCCGAAGTCCTGCCCCTCGTCGACCGGCTCGAAGCGGCCCGGCACGCGGCCGAACGACGGGAGCGCCCCCGCGATCGCCTCGCCCGGCACGCCGACCGACCGCGCCGCGGCCACCGCGCCGAGCACGTTCTGCACGTTGAACAGACCCGGCAGCGGCGAGCTGAGCTCGAGCTCCCCGTCGGGCGTCTCGCAGCACGAAGCGGGAGCCCATCAGGTCGAACTCGACGTCGCGGGCGCGGTAGTCGGCCTCGCGCTCCACGCCAAACGTCACGCACTCGACCTCGGCGGCGATCCGGCGCCCGTACTCGTCGTCCACGTTCACCACGGACAGCCCGGGTTCCTCGAACAGCCGCCGCTTGGCGGCGAAGTAGGCCTCCATCGTCTCGTGGAAGTCGAGGTGGTCCTGGGTCAGGTTGGTGAAGACCCGGCAGGCGAAGCGGATGCCCGCCACCCGGCCCAGCTCGAGCGCGTGCGACGACACCTCCATCGCGCAGGCCCGGTCGCCGCCGTCGAGCATCGCGCGGAAGGTGGCCTGGAGGTCGATCGCCTCGGGCGTCGTGCGCTCGACCTCCTCCTCCACTCCCGCCCACGACGCGCTTCACGGTGCCGAGCAGGCCGGTCTGGCGCCCGCCCGCCTCGAGCAGGTGCCGCACCAGGAAGGCCGTGGTGGTCTTGCCGTTCGTGCCGGTGACCCCGATCACCTCGAGCTCCGCGGTCGGGTCGCCGTAGAAGCGGGCCGCCGCGGGGCCCATGGCGGCGCGCACGTCGTCGACGATCACCTCGGGCACGCCCAGCCCGAGCGGGCGCTGGCACACGAGCGCGACCGCGCCGCGGGCGACGGCGTCGGGCGCGAAGTCGTGGCCGTCGGCCCGGAAGCCCGGTACGCAGAAGAAGAGCGTCCCCGGAATGACGCTCCGGCTCGAGTATGCGAGCCCCGAGACCTCGACCTCCGGGGCGTCATTCCCCATCAGGTCTCGAAGGGTCATGCGTGCGCGTGCAGGATAGCCGCCGGGTTCCTCATATTCCCGGATCGCGCTGCCGATAGATCGTCTGTGAGCGGCCCCCCGACCGCCGGCACGAGCGAAGCGGCACAGACCCCCACCGGCATAGTCCCGCCCACCGGAGGCGGACATTCGGGCTTCCTCAGCGACGTGATCGTGGAGCTCGGGTTTGCCTCTCGCGAGACGGTCGAGCAGGCCGTCCGGGCCGCGCGCAGCCCCGGCTCCACGGTCGCCCGCGTGCTGGTCGAGATGGGCGCGATCACCGAGGAGCAGCTCGCACGCGCCACGGCCGAGCGCTACGGGATCGACTACGTCGACCTGGCCGGCTTCGAAGTCGATCCGGCCGCCGCCAACCTGATCAAGCCATCCGCGGCCCGGCGGTACCGGGCTGTTCCGATCGCCCACGTCGGCAAGCGCCTGCTGGTGGCGATGGCCGACCCGGCGGACGCCCTCGGCGTGAACGACATCGCCGTGATGACCAAGCTGCAGGTGCGGCCGGCGGTGGCGGGGCGGCCTGCGCTCGAGGCGCTGCTGGAGGCGCTCCCGCTCGACGCCGGCCGATGGGAGGAGGCGCCGGAGCCCGAGGGCGAGACGGGCGAGGCTCCGGAGCCGGCCGCGGGCGACGAGGAGGACGCAGCCGCGCCGCGCCTCAGGCAGGAGCGCGACGAGCTGCGCTCGGAGCTGCTGCGGGCGACCGCGGAGGCCGAGGTGCGCAGCAAGGAGCTCGAGCTGCTCCGGGCGCAGCTGGCGAACGCCGAGACGCGCGCTGAGACGGCCGAGCGCGAGGCGGGCGACGCGCGGCGGCTCGCCGAGGAGCTCGCGGCCGCCGACGAGCGGGCCGAGCGGGCCCGCCGGGCGCTGTGCGAGATGCGCGACGAGGCAGAGCGCGAGCAGGAGCGGGCGGCGATGACCGACCGCGAGCTGCGCGAGCAGCTCGGCGATGAGGAGCGACGCCGGAGCGAGCTCGAGGGCCGCCTCTCGGAGGTGGAGGGAGCCGCTTTCGCCGCGGAGCGGGCGTTCGAGGAGCTCGCGGCTGGCGCAGGGTCGGATCCGCGGGGCCCTGCGGGCGCTGGCGGAGCCGGACCCAGGGGATCAGACCCCTTGAGTCGCCCCCGCTCAAGGGGTCTGACCCCTCCTACTGCGGCGGGATCTTCAGGTACGGCAGCGCGAACTCCATGATGCGCTCGAAGGCCGGCGCCGCCACGGTGCCGCCGTAGATGTCGCCGCGCGGCTCGTCGACCATCACCGACACCAGCAGCTGCGGGTTGCGCGCCGGCGCGTAGCCGATGAACGAGGCCACGAAGTCGGTCTTCGAGTAGGTGCCGTTCTCGGCCTTCTCGGCCGTGCCCGTCTTGCCGGCGAGCGTGTAGCCCTCGACCGACGCCTCGGCCGCCGTGCCGCCCGCCGCCAGCACGCCCTCGAGCATCTGCGACACCTGGTCCGCGGTGCTCTTCGACAGCACGCGCTTCCCGGGCTGACCCGTCGCCGGCCACGATGTACGGCCGGCGCTTGATCCCGCCGTTCGCGATCGCGGTGAAGGCCGACGCCATCTGGATCGGCGTCACCGAGATGCCCTGCCCGATCGGCATGTTGCCGATCGACGAGCCGGAGTAGTCCTCCACGTCGAGCACGATGCCCTGGTTCTCGCCCGGCAGGTCCACCCCGGTGGGCTTCGAGAAGCCGAAGCGGCGCACCCAGCGGTCGAAGCGCTGCGGCGCCGAGCTTCAGGCCGATCATCACGGTGCCCACGTTGGACGAGCGGGCCAGGATGTCGGCCGTGGTGAGCGTGCCGCCCCCGCCGTCGTGCGCCTCGCCGATCTCGCGGTCCGCCACCTGGATCGTCGGCGGCACCTGGAACGGCGTGTCGGGCTCGATCAGGCCGCTCCTCGAGCGCGCCGGCCACCGTGAACGCCTTGAACGTCGAGCCCGGCTCGTAGTTGAACTGGATCGCGCGGTTCTGGCGTCGCGTAGGCGGGCGAGCCGGCCACGTTGTTGGCGTCCACGCGCGGCCAGTTCGCCAGCGCGAGGATCGCGCCGGTGCGGGGGTCCATCACGAGCGCCGTGGCGCCGGCGGGCTGGTAGGTCTGCCCCACCTCGGACAGCACCGCCTCCACGCGCTCCTGGATCGCCGAGTCGAGCGTGAGGCGCAGGTCCTCGCCCGGCTCCGCGCGGTCGGTCTCGATCAGGCTGACCGGCTCGCCGAGCGCGTCCTTCACGAGCGGCGGTGGCCGTCGTCGCCGCGCGAGCGTCTCCTCGCGGAGGTACTCGAGCCCGGACAGGCCCGTGTTCTCGGTGCCGACCATGCCGAGCACCTGCGAGGCCAGGTGACCCTGCGGGTAGCTGCGCTTGGGCTCGACCACGGTGTCGATGCCCTCGATCCCGAGCTCCTCGATCTTGTGGCCCGAGCGAGGCGTCCATCTTGCGGCGCAGGTAGACGAAGCTCGACGTCGCGGTCGCTCAGCTTCTTCAGCAGCTCCTCCTCGGTGCGGCCGATGAGCGGGGCGAGATCCGGCCGCCACGGCGGCCGGGTCGTCGATCAGGAAGGGGTGGGCGAAGACGGTGACCGCGTCCTCCGACACGGCCAGGTCCACGCCATGGCGGTCGAAGATCGTGCCGCGCGGCGCGGGCACCGTCGAGCTCCTCGACCTGCTGCTGCACCGCGCGCTCGCCGAGCGAGTCGGACTTGACCGTGCCGAGCCACGCGGCGCGCGCCGTGGCGGCGCCGAGCAGCAACAGGAAGAGGGCGAAGAGGAGCCCGATCCGCCGCTCGACGAGCCTCATGCCCGGATGGCGAGCGCGCGGTGCGCGCGAGCGTAGGTCTCATTCGGGCGGGAGGGTCGTCGTGGTGGCTGCCGGCGCGATCGGCTCGGGCGTGGCCGTCCTCGGACGGGCGCGATGATGCGCTTGGAGGCGTTGTGGGCGTCGAGCTTCGGCTTCGAGTCGAGGTAGCGGACCTCGCCGGCGGCCGGGTAGACGAGGCCGAGCGCGGCGGCCGCCTCCTGGATGCGCTCGCTGCTCGCGAGGCGCGCGTAGTCGTGGCGGAGGCGGTCGTTCTCGCGCTTGATCTGCGTCGCCTTGTCGGCCATCTGCGTGATCTCGCGGTTCATCTGGAGCAGGTCGACGTTGAAGAAGACGATGCCCGCGAGCAGCACGCCGATGAGCCCGATCCAGATGCGGCCGGTGAGGAGCGTGTCGAGCACGCGCGCGCCGCGGGGCAGTGCGACGGTGCGCGCCGGGATGGCGTGTCCGGAGACGCGCCGCGCCGGGGCGGCGTGGCGCGGCGCGGCGTGCCGGCCGGGCGCGGCGGGCGGCGCGCGGGGCCGTGGCGCGTCGCGCGGGCGCGCGTGGGCCGGCCGCTCCGCGCGGGGCGGCCGCGGCGCCGTGGCCGGCCGCCGCGCGCGGCCCATCAGGCCGCCTCCCCCGTGCCGAGCTTGCGAGCGGCGCGCAGGCGCCCGGACTTCGCGCGCGGGTTGCTCGCCACCTCGCCGGGCGTCGGCGCCACGGCGCGGCCGGTCAGCAGCTCCGCCTCGGGCTCGCGGCCGCACACGCACACCGGGAAGTCCGGCGGGCAGATGCACCCGCGCGCCCGCGCGGCCAGGAAGCGCTTCACGCGCCGGTCCTCGAGCGAATGGAAGGCGATCGCCGCGAGGCGACCGCCTTCCCTGAGCAGGCTCCAGGCCAGCGGAAGCGCCCGGTCGAGCGAGTCGAGCTCGCCGTTCACGGCGATCCGCACGGCCTGGAAGACGCGCTTGGCCGGATGGCCGCCGCCGAAGTTGCGCCGCACGGCCGCGGGCAGCGCCGCCTCGATCGCCTCGACCAGCTCGCCGGTCGTCTCGATCGGCGCCGCGCGCCGGCGCCTGACGATCTCGCGGGCGATGCGCCGTGCGTTCGGGTCCTCGCCCAGGCGGCGGAAGACCTGCGCCAGCTGGCGCTCGTCCCACTCGTTCACGACCGCGCGCGCGTCGAGCTCCTGAGCGGGGTCCATGCGCATGTCGAGCGGCGCGTCGTAGGAGTAGGAGAAGCCGCGCTCGCGTGCGTCGACCTGCATCGAGGAGATGCCGAGGTCGAGGTAGGCGATGTCGGCCTGGAGGCCCTCCTCGGCCGAGCAGGGCGAGGCCGTCGGCGTAGTCCATCCGGAGGAAGCGCGTCTCGCAGGCCACCTCGGCGGCGAGCTCGTCGAAGTGGCGCTGCGCCGCGGGGTCGCGGTCGATGCAGACGAGCGTGCCGGTGGGCCCGAGCCGGTCCGCGACCAGGCGCGCGTGGCCGCCGGCGCCGAAGGTGCAGTCGACGGCGGTCTCGCCCGGCGCCGGCGACGTGAGGTCGATCAGCTCGCCGGCGAGGACGGGGACGTGGACGCGGCTCATGTCAAGAAGGATTGCCAAGGCGCTCCGTCACCTCCCCGATCTCGGCGTCGAGAGCCTCCTGCTCCTCCTGCCAGCGCTGCCGCGCCCAGACCTCGAGGTGGTCCCCCACGCCGACCACCACGACCTCCTTCTCGATGCTCCGCGTGCGCGAGCAGCGGCGGCGGCAGCGTCACGCGGCCGCTCGCGTCGAGGTCGATCTCGAAGGAGTTGCCCTGGAAGAAGCGCGACATCTTGCGGTACTCCGAGCCCATCGGGTTCAGGCCGCTCAGCGCGCGCTCGATGATCGACTCGTTGGTCTCGGGAGTCCAGATCGCGACGCAGGGCTCCGGCGTCTTGGCGAGAACCGTTCCGCTGGAGAAGGCGGTGCGGAACCGGGTCGGAATGCTGAGCCGGTTCTTGGAGTCCAGCGAGTGCTCGAAGTGGCCTCGGAATGCCAACGGTCATGTCCCTGCGCGTGGCACGTAAGAAAGATCTGGACCGGAGTGGCGGAGTGGGAGGAGCCCCGCCACTCCGGTCGATTGCTTGCCGCCACCGTACCCCACTTTCTCCCACCTAGCAACACCTTTTCCCACTTTTCCGTCCGACTGGACGCATGTCCGATGCCAAACGCGCTCTCCAGAGCGGAAATCGGGGGGTCCGGGGGAGCCGCGTTGTGGCCCGTTTCTGCAATTCCCGTTGCACCGGGAAGGGGCCGGTGCCGCAACCCAGGTGGGGCTCGCGCGGTTGCAACGGGGGCAACTCCAACCCGGACGGACGGGAGGTCCGAATCTCATGAAGCGCCGTCTACGCGCTCCATCCCCTGCAATGGTCGTGGCGCTGATCGCGCTGTTCGTCAGCCTCGGCGGCTCCGCATACGCGGTGGCCACCATCGGCTCGGACGACATCATCAACGGCTCGATTCGCAACCGCGACTTCAAGGACGGCACGCTGCGCGGCCAGGAGGCCAAGCGCGATGGCTTCGGTGGCGGAGCCATCAAGGAGTCGTCGCTCGACGCCAGCCGAGCAAGCCAGGTCCCGTCGGCCGTGGCCGCCGCGGTCGCGGACGGCGTGAACCGCCAGGCGGTCGTCTCGAACGTCGGCGCGACCGTGCGCGGTCGCCTCGTCGCGTCGAGCGCGCAGACCGGGCCTGGTCAGTACCAGGTCATCTTCGACCGCGACGTGCGCAACTGCGTCTACGCGGCGACGCTCGGCGACGAGTCGGCGGCGGGTCCCGGCAACGGGCAGATCTCCGTCACGTCGGCGGCGGCGAACGTGAACGGCGTGCGCGTCGTCACCCGCAACAGCGCTGGAGAGCCGAGAACCGCTCGTTCCACGTGATCGTCTCCTGCTGAGTCGCTAGGGCGACCGGGGGAACCCGGCGAAGCCGTCCGGTCCGCGGTGCGACGGCACCCGGGCCGGGCGGCTTCGGTCGTTGTGGGGCCGCCCCTACACCGGCAAGGGCGGCCCCTCCCCCGTCGAGCAGCGCGGCCACCAGGGCGGCCGCCACCAGCAGGAGCACCGAGGGCACCAGCAGGAGGGCGACGACGAGCTGGATCTTCGGGCCGGCGCGCGCCGCGTCCTCGCGGGCGTGCCGCGCGAGGGCGAAGCGGGCGTCGCGCGCCTGTGACGCCAGGGTGTCGGCGAGCGGGGCGCCGTGGCGGCGGGCCCGCTCGAGGGCGGCCACGAGCGATCTGACCTCCGGGATCGGCAGGCGCTCGACCGTGCTTCGGAGCGCGGCCTCGAGCGGCACTCCGAGCGCGACCTCCCTTCCCAGTGCGCGCCACTCGGCGGCGAGCGGACCGCGCGTGCGGGCGCCGACGTCGCGCAGCGCCTTCGGAAGCGAGCTGCCCGCCTCGACGCTCACGCGGAGGAGGTCGAGCAGCGCCGGAAGCTCGGAGCGCACGCGGCGAGCGCGGTCGGCGGCGCGGCGGGCGAGCCAGGCATCGGGGGCGAGGAAGCCGGCCGCGGGACCCGCGACCGCGAGGGCGACGCCGAGCCTGCCCGGGGCCGCGGCCGACAGGAGCGGCCGCGAGGAGACCGCCCGCCGACCGCCGCGGCCACCTTGGCCGCCATCACCTCGCGAGCCCCGAGCCCACCGGGCCGGCCGGCGGCGGCGATGCGGGCCTCGAGATCCCGCGGAGCGGGCGCGCCGGCGGGCTTCAGCCGCCGGCCGAGGCGGGCGAGGGCGCGGAGGAGGCGCGGGGCGGGGCGCTGTGGCCGCGCGGGCGCGCCGGTGCGCGCGCGCTCCGGCGAGCACGTCCGCCAGCCCCGTCACCGCCAGAACGGCAGCAACGAAGGTCAGGACGGAGGCTCCCGTCATCGCCTCACCCTGCCCAGCCGCCTGATCAGCACCGCGGCGACCACTTGCAGGAGGACCGCCAGCCCCACCAGCCAGCCCGTCAGGAACGAGCTCCACAGTCCGGCGAACCAGCCGGGGCTCGCCAGCTCCGCCAGCAGCGCCCCGCCCAGCGGCAGCAGGACCACGAGCACGCCCGTGAAGCGCGCCTGCGCCGTCGCCGCCCGCAGCTCTCCGCTGAGCCGGGCCTCCTCCTCCATCGCCCGGGCGGTCTGGCGCAGCAGCCGGGCGAGGTCGCCGCCCGCCCGGCGCTGGAGCAGGCAGGCGGCCACCACGGTGTCGAGCCGGGTCGAGTCGACCCGGGCTCGCATCGCCTCGAGTGCGACGTCGGTGGGCGCGCCCGCCGCCAGCTCGCCCTGGGTGCGCCGCAGCTCGTGGCCGGCGGCGCCGCTGAGCGAGCGGGTGGCCTCGCCGAGGGCGCCGCGGAGCGAGTGGCCGCCCGCGAGGGCGTCGGCGAGGGCGAGCGCGAGCGCAGGGAGCTCGGCGTCGACCGCCCGCCGGTACCGCTCGCGCCGCGCGCGCAGGAGACGGGCGACCGCCCACGGCCCACCGGCCGCCAGCGCAAGGCCGGCGACGGGACCGGCGAGCAGCGAGCCGGCGGCGAGCGCGAGAGCGGCGCCGACGAGCAGGAGCCGCCGCCGCTCGACGACGCCGGGATCGCGCCCCTCGCGGCCGAGGGTGACGATGGCGTCGACGAGACCGGCGACGCCCCTGAGCGGCGCCTGCGCCGCGGGCCACCACACCAGGGCCGAGGAGGTCCCAGGCGGCGAGGGAGCCGGCGGCGCCGGCGACGGCGGCGAGGGCCGCGGCGCCGGTCATGTAGCGCCCTCGCTGTGGCGCTCCGCTCCGGCCGGCTCGTGGGGCCGGCCGGCCCGAACGGCAGCAGTGAGGGGAAGCCTTCGGCCGCGACGTGGAGTGTGGGCCCTCAGATGCGCCATATGCGTGACTCAAAGGGCCCACACTCGGGACCCGGCGTGCGAGGCGCCGGCGACCCCCTCACGCCGGCCCCTCGCGCCGCAGCAGCGCGATTCCTCACGCCGGCCCCTCCCGCCGCAGCAGCGCGATTCGCTCCGCCAGGCGCCCGTCCACCGGCGGCGCGACGCGACCGCCCCGGCGATAGAGCTCCTTCACCTCACTGCTGCCGTTCGCCGGGACAACCTCCACCACCGCGTCCACCGCCCGCGAACCGTCCGCCAGCCGCACCTGGTGCACCACCAGGTCGATCGCGCTCGCCGCCTGCTCCCGCACCGCCGCGTGCGGCAGTCCCACTCCCGCCATCAGCGCCAGCGTCTCCACACGGCGCAGCGCGTCCGCCGGCGAGTTCGCGTGCACGGTCGTCAGCGAGCCGTCGTGGCCCGTGTTCAGTGCCTGCAGCATGTCGAGGCACTCCGATCCCCTGCACCTCGCCCACCACGATCCGGTCCGGCCGCATCCGCAGCGCGTTCCGGACCAGCTGGCGGATCGTCACCTCGCCGCGGCCCTCCAGGTTCGCCGGCCTCGCCTCCAGCCGCACCACGTGGCGCTGGCGCAGCCTCAGCTCGGCCGCGTCCTCGATCGTCACGATGCGCTCCTCGCCCGGGATCGCGCCCGACAGCGCGTTCAGCGTCGTCGTCTTCCCGGAGCCGGTGCCGCCGCTCACCAGGATCGACGCCCGCGCCGCCACGCACACCGCCAGCAGCTCCGCCACCGCCACCGGCATCGTTCCCCGAGCCACCAGATCGCGCAGCGAGAACCCCTCGCGGCGGAAGCGGCGGATCGTCAGGCACGGGCCCGACAGCGACAGCGGCGGGATCACCACGTTCACGCGCGACCCGTCGGCCAGCCGCGCGTCGCACAGCGGCGCAGCTTCGTCCACCCTCCGCCCCAGCGGCGCCAGCACACGCTCGATCGCGTGCATCAGCTCCGCCTCGCCGGCGAACTCCACGCCCGCCCGCTGCAGCTTGCCGCCACGCTCCACGTACACCGACCCCGGCCCGTTCACCATCACCTCGTCCACCGCCGGATCCGCGAGCAGGGGCTCGAGCGGGCCGAGTCCCGTGGCGAGCAGCACGACCCGCTCGCGCAGGGCCTCGCGCTCGGCCTCGGGGAGCGGCGCCGCCTCGCGCTCGACGAGCTCGCGGACCTCGGCTCTCGAGGCCGGCCGTGCCGGCCTCGCCGGCGCGCGCCCGTTCGACCAGCCGCGCTCGTAGTGCTTGCGCGAGCTCGTCCAGTGCCTCCATGCGCTGAAAAGCGGGCAACCAGGGGGACTCGCCCCCGCTGCGCGGTGCTGGTCCGGAAACGCGCCAATATGGCACCCGACCGCGGCCCGCAGCCGCCTCGGTACCCTCGCCGCGTGAACCTCCCCCTCACCGGCGGCTGCATGTGCGGCGGCGTCCGCTACGAGGTGAGCGCCCCGCCGGAGTACGCCGGCTACTGCCACTGCACGCGCTGCCAGCGTCGCTCGGGCGGCGCGGCCTCCGTCAGTGCCCGCCTTCGCGCCCGGCTCGTTCGCCATCAGCCAGGGAGCGGAGCTCATCGGCGTCTACCGCCCGTCCGACGGCTTCGAGAAGGCCTACTGCTCCGCCTGCGGCTCCGCCCTCTTCAGCCGCGACCCCGACGACCACGACGTCATCGGCGTCCGCATGGGCACCTTCGACGCCGACCCCGGCGTCCGCCCCTCCTACCACCAGTACGTCGCCTACGCGGCGCCCTGGGAGCCCCTCCCCGACGATGGCCTGCCCCGCCATCCCGCTGCCCGCCCGGCCAGATAGGAGCACCCTTGGACCTCACCCTCCTCCCCCTCGACCACCCCACCGACACCCGCACCTTCGAGAAGGGCCGCTTCGAGGTCTACGAGGTCGGCCCGATGACGCTCGGCCGCGCCACGTACGAGCCGGGCTGGGTGTGGTCGGAGCACGTCGGCGCGGCCACCGGGGAGAGCCTCTGCCAGGTCGAGCACGTCGGCCTCGTGGTGAGCGGCCAGGCCGCCGTCAAGATGGCCGACGGCACCGAGCGCGTGATGAAGGAGGGCGAGTTCTTCTACGTCCCGCCCGGCCACGACAGCTGGGTGGTCGGGGACGAGCCCTACGTGTCGCTGCACCTCATGGGAAGCGAGCGCTACGCGTTGAACGAGGCATGACCGCTCTCCGCCTGCACGACTACGGCCCCTCGGCCAACTGCTACAAGGTCCGCCTCCTCCTCGCCCAGCTCGGCCTCGAGTACGAGCGCGTGCCCGTCGACATCTTCGCCGGCGACACGCTCACCGACGAGTACGCGACGCTCAACCCGCAACGCCAGACGCCCGTCCTCGAGCGCGACGGCGCCGAGCCGCTGACCGAGTCGGGCGCCATCCTCGTCCACCTCGCCGAGGGCACCGAGTACCTCCCGGAGGACCCGGACGAGCGCGCCCAGGCGCTGCAGATGGCTCTTCTTCGAGCAGACCGAGGTGATCCAGGGCATCGCCGGCCTCCGCTTCCGCCTCATCACCGAGCGAATCCGGCCCGACGGCCGCGAGGCGCTGTGGCGCAAGAGCGTGGGCGACGCGGCGCTGAAGGTCCTGAACGACAGGCTGGAGAAGAGCGAACTACCTGGCCGGAGACACGCTACTCCGATCGCGGACATCTCCCTCTTTGCCTACGTGCACGTGGCAAACGAGGCGGGGTTCGAGCTGAGCGACTACCCGAACGTCGCAAGAGTGGACCCGAGCGAGTCGAGGGTACCCCGGGATACATGAACGACCTCGAGCCCTACCCGCCCAACTCGTACGCGGGCCAGAGCCGCTCGATCTACGACTGACCATGGCGCCCAGGTCCATCTGGAACGGCACGATCAGCTTCGGCCTCGCCCACGTGCCGATCAAGCTCTACTCGGCGACCGAGTCGAAGACCGTCTCCTTCCGCGAGGTCCACCTCAGCGACGGCGCGCCGATCGAGCACCGCCGCCTCTGCTCGGAGGAGGGCAAGGTGGTCCCCTACAAGGAGGTCGTGAAGGGCTACGAGGTCGCCGAGGACGAGTACGTCGTGCTCGAGAAGAACGAGGTCAAGGCGGCCGCCGGCGCCCGCGGCAAGGTGATCGAGATCGAGGACTTCGTGCCCGGCGACGACATCGACCCGATCTTCGTCGAGAAGACCTACTACGTCGGCTGCCGGGACGACGGCGAGGCGTACAAGGTGTTCCAGGCCGCACTCGAGCAGACCGGCCGCGTCGGCATCGGCCGCTTCACCTTCCACGACCGCGAGTACCTCGCCGCGGTGCGCCCGCTCGACGGCGTGCTCGCCCTCCACACGCTGCGCTTCCACGACGAGATCGTCGAGGCGGGCGACCTCGAGGTCACGATCCCGCGCAAGGGGCCGAGCAAGCAGGAGGCCAAGATGGCCGAGCAGCTCGTGGACTCGCTCCACGAGGACTTCGACCCGGCCGACTACGAGGACACCTACCGCGAGGCCGTGCTCGAACTGATCGACCGCAAGGCCAAGGGCAAGAAGATCGAGCGGGTCGAGTTCGAGGAGCGCGAGGAGACGGACGACCTCGCCGCCGCGCTGAAGGCGAGCCTGAAGGGCGGGAAGTCCTGACATGCCCCGCCCGCTCTGGAACGGATCGCTCTCGTTCGGCCTCGTCAACGTGCCCGTGCAGCTGACCGGCGCCACCCGCGACCTCGACCTCCACTTCCGCCAGCTCCACAAGAAGGACGGGGCGCCGATCGAGCAGCGCCGCTACTGCTCGCAGGACGACGCGGAGGTCCAGTGGGAGGAGGTCGGCCGCGGCTACGAGCTCGACGACGGCAAGCAGGTCGTGCTCACCGACGAGGAGCTCGCGTCCGTCCAGCCGGAGAAGACGCGCACGATCGACGTGCAGTCGTTCGTCGACCTCGAGGACGTCGACCCGATCTACTTCGACAACACCTGGTTCCTCGTCCCGGCCGGCGACAGCCAGGGCACGCGGCGCGCCTACCGGCTGCTCGTGGAGGTGATGGAGACCACCGAGCGCGCGGCGCTGGGCCGCTTCGTCATGCGCACCAAGGAGTACCTCGTGCTGGTCCGTCCGCGCGACGGCCTCCTCTCGCTCACCACCATGCGCTTCCACGACGAGGTCCGCCCCACCGACGGGATCGCGCCCGGCGGCCGCAAGCCCGCCAAGGAGAAGATCGAGCAGGCGGTGGCGGTGATCGAGTCGCTCGGGGCCGACTGGGACCCGGAGCGCTACACCGACTGCTACCGCCAGCGGCTCGAGAAGGTCGTCGAGCAGAAGAAGAAGGGCCAGAAGGTGAAGGCGCCGCCGGAGCCGAAGGAGCCGACGCCCGCGCCTGACCTCATGGAGGCGCTGCAGGCGACGCTGGAGAAGATGGGGTCGAGCAAGGGCGACGGCGAAGCGGAGCGAAGTCCGGCAACGGCGGCGGCCGCGGCAAGTCCGGCGGGAAGCGAAAGACCGCCGCGAAGAGCTAGTCGCGGAACGTCTCCGGCCGCTCCACCGCGCGGCGATGGAGCTCGTCGTCGATGTTGCTGCCGGTCACGATGAGCACCACGGGACCATCGACGGCATCGATCTGGTCGAGGGCAGCCAGCCCTGCCGCCGCCGACCCCTCCACTCGCAGACCAGCCGACGCGAAGGCGCCGACTCCACGGGCGATCGCGCGCTCGGAGACCTGCACGAAAGGAGTCCCCAGCCTCACCAGCTCCTGCACCGCAAGCGGCACCGCCACCCTCACGGCAAGACCATCGGCGAAGGTGCTCATGAGGTCGCAAGGGACCGGGTGGCCCGCGGCGACGCTGAGCGCCATCACGGGCGCATCCTTGGAGACCACGCCGACCGCGCGGCCGCCCGCGAGCCCCCGCGCCACCCCGACCAGCAGCGCCCCGTTCCCCACCGGCACCAGGGTCAGCGCGGGCCGCTCCCCCAGCTGCTCCACGATCTCGCGCCCGATCGACTCGTAGCCCCGGAACTGGGCCTCCTCAGACCCGTCCTCGAAGAACGGCAGGCCGCCCTCGGCCGCGAACGTGCGGCCGGCGTCCTTCGCCTCGTCGACGTCGGCGCCGACCCCCCGCAGCTCCGCGCCGAGGCTCTGCATCAGCGCCACCTTCGCCTGGCTCACCTCCTCGGGCATGAACACGATCGACCGCAACGACGTCCGCTGCGCCGCCCATGCGGTGGCGGCGCCGTGGTTGCCGGTCGAGGCGGTCACCACGGCCGACGCGCCCTGCTCCCGGTAGGCCTCGAGCGACGGCAGCGCCCCGCGCCACTTGAAGGCGCCGAGCTCGTGCCGGTCCTCGCGCTTCAGCAGCAGCCGCCGCCCCGCGGACAGACCGGGCGGGGCCTCCTCGAGGGCGCTCGCGGGCTCCACGGCGGGGCACACTAACCTCGCAGCAATGAGCACCGCGACCGACCCCGCCCTCGAATCCGCCACCTGGGACCTCGAGCCGCTCGTCGACGGCCGGGGCGCCGACGGCGTCGAGGCGCTCCTCACCGATGCGCGCGACCGCGCCGCCGCCTTCGCCGAGCGCTACCGCGGCCGGCTCGGCGAGCTCGACGCAGACCAGCTCGCCGAGGCGATGCGCGAGCTGGCCGAGATCCACGACATCGGCGGCCGCGCGGCCTCGTACGCGATGCTCGACTTCACGCTCGACACCACCGACCCCGCCCGCGGCGCCCTGGTGCAGAAGGCGCGCGAGCTGGGCGCGGCGATCGAGACCCAGCTGCTCTTCTTCGAGCTCGAGTGGAACAAGCTGCCGGACGAGCACGCCGAGACGGCTGCTCGAGTCGGATCGGCTCGACTTCTGCCGCCACCACCTGCGCACGCTGCGCCGCTACCGCCCGCACCAGCTGAGCGAGCCCGAGGAGCGCGTGGTCACGGAGCTCGACGTGACGGGCTCCTCGGCGTTCCGCCGCCTGTTCACGGAGCAGATCTCGTCGGTCGACGTGGCGCTGCCCGACCTGGAGGAGCGCGCCTCGCTCGAGGAGGCGCTCAGCCGCCTCCAGCACCCGGACCGCTCGACCCGCGAGACCGCCGCCCACGCCGTCACCGAGGGCCTCCGCCCCGACGTGCGCACGCGGGCGTACGTCTTCAACACGCTGCTCGCCGACAAGGCCACGAAGGACCGGCTGCGCGACTACCCGCACTGGCTCGCCTCGCGCAACCTCTCCAACGAGGCGAGCGACGAGTCCGTGGAGGCGCTCATCGAGGCGGTCGTGGGCCGCTACGAGCTGGCGCGGCGCTGGTACCGCCTCAAGGCGCGGCTGCTCGGCCTGGACAAGCTCGCCTACTGGGACCGGATGGCGCCGGTGAGCGACACCGAGGAGCGCATCCCCTACGACGAGGCGCGCGAGATCGTGCTCGACTGCTACACGGGCTTCTCGCCCGAGCTGGGCGCGACGGCAGGCGCCTTCTTCGAGAACGGCTACATCGACGGCCCGCCGCGGCCGGGCAAGCGCGGCGGCGCGTTCTGCTCGTACACGGTGCCCTCGCAGCACCCGTACGTGATGCTGAACTACACGTCCCGCCCGTACGACGTGCTGGTGATGGCCCACGAGCTGGGCCACGGCGTGCACGCCTCGCTCGCACGCCCGCAGGGCATCTTCCAGTTCACGACGCCGCTGACGATGGCGGAGACCGCCTCGATCTTCGGCGAGACGATCGTCCTCGAGCGGCTGCTGGAGCGCGCGCCGGGCGCGAACGAGCGGCTGTCGCTGCTGGCCGGGTCGCTCGACGGCGCGGTTGCCGCGATCTTCCGCCAGGTGGCGATGAACCGCTTCGAGGACGCGATCCACACCGCCCGCCGCGAGCAGGGCGAGCTGCCCGCGGACCGCTTCGCCGAGCTGTGGCTCGAGACGCAGGCCGACCTGCTCGGCGACGCCGTCGACCTGCACGACGACTACGGCATCTGGTGGTCGTACATCCCGCACTTCGTCGACGCCCCCGGCTACGTCTACGCGTACGCCTACGGGAGCCTGCTGGCGCTGTCGGTCTACCGCCGCTACGAGGAGGAGGGCGAGGGCTTCGTCGACTCGTACCTCGAGCTGCTGCGCGCGGGCGGCTCGCGGCCGCCCGAGGAGCTCGGCCGCATCGTCGGCGTGGACCTGACGGACCCCGGCTTCTGGAGCTCCGGGCTCGACCTGGTCGAGCGTCAGCTCGAGGCCGCGGAGCGCGAGGCCGAGGAGGCCGGCCGGACCGGATGATCGACCCAGTCGAGGAGGTGGTCCCGCTCCCGATTGGCGAGGTCGCGCTCACACGGCCGCGCGACGCCGACGCGCTGCTGACCGAGGAGCAGTTCGAGCGCGAGGAGTTCATGCCCTACTGGGCCGAGCTGTGGTCGAGCGGCGTGGCGCTGGCGCACGACGTGTCGCGCCGCTCGCTGCGCGGAGCGCCGGTGCTCGAGCTGGGCTGCGGCCTGGGGCTGCCGAGCATCGCCGCCGCGCTTGCGGGCGGGAAGGTTCTGGCCACCGACTGGTCGGGCGACGCGATCCGCGCCACGGCCGACAACGCGCGCCGCAACGGCGTGGAGGTCGAGACGGCGATCGTGGCCTGGGACGCCCCGGAGCCGATCGTCGAGCGGGCGCCGTGGCGCTGGGTGCTCGCCTCGGACGTCCTCTACGAGCAGCGCAACGTGGAGCTGCTGCTGGAGCTGCTGCCGCGCCTCGTGGACCGGGGCGGTGAGGTGCTGATCGCGGACCCGAGCCGGCGGCCGGCCGAGCGCTTCCTCGAGCTGGCGCGAGGAGCGGTGGGAGCTGCGGACCAGCGTCAGCCCGCGGGCGGCGCGGGCGCAGATCCATCACCTGCGGTTGCGGCCGCGGGCATAGGGCCGCCCGGGGGGCGGCTAGATCCCGTCGAGGAAGGCCGCGTTGCCGCCCTGCCGCTTCACGGCCTTGGCGGCGCGGCTGGCGCGGCGCAGGAGCGCCTCGGGGTCGCCGCCCGGGGCCGTGAGGGCGGCGCCCACGCTGGCCGTGGCGATAACCGGCTCGAACGGCAGCGGGCGCGCCACCACGGAGCGGATCCGCTCGGCGATCCGCAGCGCCGACTGGGAGTCGCCCACGCCGAGGCACAGCGCGCAGAGGCGCCCCTCCTCGATGCGGCCGAGCACGTCGGTGGGGCGCAGCGCGGCCTGCACGCGGCTGGCGGTCTCGCCGAGCACGCGGTCGCTCGCGTCGCGGCCGAAGCGGGTGGCGACCGCTGCCAGGTGGTCGAGGTCGATCACGATCGCGGCGACCGGGATCTGCCCGTAGGCGAGCAGCGAGCTGAGCCGGTCCACGAGCACGTCGCGCGTGGGCAGGCCGGTGAGGCGGTCGCGCAGCGAGTCGGGCAGCTCCCAGCTCCCGGTGTCGAAGCCGCGCGTCACGCACAGCAGCTGCACGACGGCGCCGTTCTCCTCCACGGGAGTCACGCCGGTCTCGGCGACGAGCGGCGGCCCGTAGGGGCGCAGCAGCCGGTGGCTCACCTGGGCCGGCCGGTTGCCGGCGAAGGGGTTGGTGTCCTCCTGGGGCACGAGCTCGGCCCAGTTGCGGCCGATCAGGTCGGCGGGGTCGGCCCCCAGGAGGGCGCGCGCGACCGCCGAGGCGTACACGCAGCCGCGACCTGGCTCGTGCAGGGAGACAAGGTCGCCGAGGGTGCCGGCGAGCGTGAGGAAGCGGGCGTCGAGAGCCGTGGCCACGGGCAGGGATGCCGCGAGCGGCTCCACGACCGAGAGCTCGACACGCCCGTGCTCTGCCGCAGGCGGGGTCATCCACACCTGCCATCGACCGGCCCGGCCGGGGGCTTGAGTCAGGTGGCCGGCAACTCGGAGAGCGTTCGATAAAGCTCGCGTGCGGCCGCCTCGCCCAGGCGCAGGCTCTCGAGCCGGAAGCTCTCGTTGGGGGCGTGGAAGGCGTCGTCGGGGAGCGCGAATCCGCTCACGATCGCCGGCATGCCGCGCTCCGCCAGCACGGCGAGCAGCGGCAGCGTGCCGCCCAGCCGCACGAGCGCCGGCGGCGTCCCGCAGGCGCGCTCCATCGCGCCCGCGGCCAGCTGCAGCGCCGGGTGGGCGGGATCGAACAGCGCCGGGTCGGCGAGATCCATGTCGATCGAGACCTGCGCCCCCTCCGGCGCCGCCGCGCGCAGCAGTCGCTCGAGCTCCGCCCCGATCTGATCGGCCCGCTGGCCCGGCGCCAGCCGGATGCTCACGTGGGCGCGCGCCACCGCGGGAACGATCGTGCGCGGCTCGCCCACCTCGACCATGTTGACCTCGGCGGCCGTCGCGGCGCCGGTGCGCTCGTAGAACTCCTCCCCCGCCCCGGGCGCGACCTCGACCGCGCCGACGGAGGCGATCGCCTCGGCGCCCGGCGGCAGGCGCTCCCACGCGGCGCGCTCCTCGGAAGGGACGGCCGCCACCCCGGCGGCGAGCTCGGGGCGCGCCCGGCCGGCCGCGTCGGGCGCCACCTCGGCGAGCATGGCGAGCAGCACGTGGGCGGCGTTCAGCACGGCGCCGCCGTAGAAGCCCGAGTGGAGGTCGCGCGCGGCCGTGCGCACCTCGATCCGCGCCGACACCAGCCCTCGCCCCGCGATCGTGATCGCGGGCGTCCGCTCGTCGAGCATGATCGTGTCGAACACGATGGCGCAGTCGGCCTGGTCCTCGCCCTGGCCGAGCCGCTTCAGGACGGACGGGCTGCCGATCTCCTCCTCGCCCTCGACCAGGAACCGCACGTTCACCGGCAGCTCGCCGGCGCGCGCGAGCTCGCACCCCACGTGCAGCAGCGGCAGGAAGTTGCCCTTGTCGTCCGCCGCGCCGCGGGCGTAGAGCGCGCCCGTTGCGCTCGGTCGGCTCGAAGGGCGGGCTGTCCCACGCCTCGGACGGTCCCGGCGCCTGCACGTCGTAGTGCCCGTAGGACAGCACCGTGGGGGCGTCCGGGCGCTCGGAGCGCAGCTCGCCGATCGCGATGGGATGGCCGCCGTCGACCGTCACGGCCTCGGCGCTGCCGCCGGCCGCCTCGATGCGCTCGCAGACCCAGCCGCAGGCCTGCGTCAGCGCGGCCGCGTCGCCTCCGCCGGTGGAGACGGACGGGATGCGCAGCCAGTCGTCGAGCTCTTCTCGGAGGGTCGCCATCGCGGCTGCATTGTGCCGGTTCTGGGCCGTGCACGTTCGCCGCACAAGCCAAGCTTGCGCTGCGGCCGTAGAGTCGAGGCGATGCGGCGTCTCCAGCGGAAGCACCCGGCTCGGCCGGGTGCGCACCGAGCGCTTTTCCCTCTTGTCGCGGCGGTCGTCCTCGTGGACACGATGTTCTTCGCCGCGGTCGCGCCGCTTCTGCCGCACTACTCGGACGAGCTCGACCTCTCGAAGACGGCCGCCGGCGTGCTCACCGCGGCCTACCCGGCGGGGACCTTCGCGGGCGCGATCCCGGGCGGCTGGCTGGCGGCCCGCTGGGGCGTGAAGCCGACCCTCATCTGCGGCGTCGCGATGCTCGGCGTGACGAGCATCGCGTTCGGGTTCGCGAACCACATCGTCCTGCTCGACGCGGCGCGCTTCGTGCAGGGCGTCGGCGGCGCGTTCATGTGGGCCGCGGGGATGGCCTGGCTCGTCTCGGCGACGCCGCCGGAGCGGCGCGGCGAGACGATCGGAGCGGCCCTGGCCGCCGCGATCGTCGGCGTCCTGTTCGGCCCGGTGCTGGGCGGCGCGGCGACGCTGGTCGGGCCGGAGATCGTGTTCAGCGGCGTGGGCGTGGTGGCCGCGGGGCTCGGCGCGTGGGCCTGGCAGATGCCCGGCGTGGCCCCGGAGCCCAGCCCCGGCCTCGGCGCGCTGCTGAGCCGCCATGCGGCGCCGGCCCGTGCTGGCCGGCTTCTGGCTCTTCACCCTGCCCGCGCTGTTCGCGGGCGTGATCGAGGTGCTGGTGCCGTTGCGCCTCGACGACCTCGGCGCCAGCGGCGCCGCGATCGGCGCGATCTTCCTCCTCACGGCCGCCGTGGAGGCGGTGCTGAGCCCGCTGGCCGGGCGCGTCTCGGACCGCCGCGGCCGCCTGTTCCCGATCCGCGCCGGGCTCGCCGGCGCCGTGGTGATGGCGATCCTCCTGCCGCTGCCCGGGGCGGTGGCGCTGCTCGGCGTTGCGGTCCTGTTCACGTTCGCCGCGCTCGGCGCGTTCTGGGCGCCGGCCATGGCGATGCTGTCGGACGCCTCCGAGCATGCCGGCCTCGACCTGGCGCTCGCGTTCTCGATCTCCAACCTGGCCTGGGCGGTCGGGCACCTGGTGGGGAGCGGGGCCGGCGGCGCGCTGGCCGACGCGACCTCGGACGCGGTCCCCTACGGGCTGCTCGGCCTCGTCTGCGCCGCGACGCTCGCCGGGGTCATCGGGCTGGGACGAGCGGCCCCCGCGCGCTCGCCCGCAGCCCGCTGACCCGGCCGAACGCCTACGGGCAGTTCGGCCAGGGAGAAGTTCCCGCGCGCCGGTAGAGCTTCAGCGCGATCCGGTCCTGCACCCACTCGGAGGCCTGGGCGGGGTCGCCCTCGCCGCCCATCTGGCTCCAGGTGCTCATGCTGAACTGGTACTTGCCGCGGTAGCGGCCGCTGGGCGAGAGCGCCGTGGGGTCGCCGCCGGACTCGCACTCCGCGATCCGGACGAGGACGCGCGGCAGCGCGGTGCTGCGCGAGCCGTGGACGACCCCGCTGCTGCTGAACGGGTCGAGCCCGAGCGCCGCGCGCGTCTGCGGGCCGACGATGCCGTCGACCACGAGGCCCTTGCTGCGCTGGAAGCTCTTCACGGCGCGCTCCGTGACCGGGCCGAACACGCCGTCGGCGCCGACGCCGAGGGCGGACTGGATCTTCCGGACGGCATCGCCGCGGTCGCCGCGCTTGACGACGACCTCGCTCGCGGCGGACGCCCCGCCGGTGCTGTCGGCGGCGGCGATGTCGGCTGTACACAACAAAGCGATCGCCACGGCGGCGAACGCGAACAACGTACGAAACGGCTGCAACTCTCTGGGTCCCCTTTCCGATGCCTACGGGGTGAGCTGACGGGCTCGCGCCGGAAAGTGGCGCTACGCAGCCTTGGCGCTGCGATTCGCCCCAGCGGCCTGGTGGCCGCGAGTGGGTCCCCCGCTCCCCGCCGCCTGGACGGCGAGGACTCGGCAGTGTGGTTTCGAGGTCCGGTACCCAAGCAGATCGGGCGGCGAAACGTCGCGTGGGTGGTCCCCGATTCGGGTGACGGGCGCTCTAGCGAGCGCCGAGCAGGTCGTCGACCACCGTGACGATGTCGACGGGCGTGCGCTCGAACTGGCGGGCCGGGCCGGGGGCCGCCTCGAGCAGCGGCGGCGAGACCGGGCCGGTCCTCATCGGCAGCGCAGGGCGCTCCGGCGGGCGGCGGCGCCGCAGCCAGATCGCCGCGGCCACGGCGCCGAGCAGGAACGGCGCGGCGCGTGCCAGAAGCCGAAAGGGCATCGCGTGCGAGCGTACCGGCCCCGGCGGATACGCTCCCGGCCATGGATCTCGGTCTCGAAGGCAGGGTCGCCCTCGTGACCGGCGCCTCGCGCGGGATCGGCTTCGGCATCGCCCGCACGCTCGCCGCCGAGGGCGCCGGCGTGGCCGTCTCCTCGCCGACACGCGAGCGGATCGAGGCGGCGGCTGCGGAGATCGGCGCGCGTCCGTACGTGCACGACATGAACGACCTCGACGCCGCACCACGCCTGGTGGAGCGCGTCGCGCAGGACCTCGGCCCGCCGGACGTGCTGGTCCTCAACACCGGCGGCCCGCCCGGCGGCGACCCGCTCGAGTTCACCCAGGACCAGTGGCGCGACGCCCACCGCGAGCTGATGCTCGGGCCGATGGCGCTGATCGAGGCCGCGCTGCCCGGCCATGCGCGAACGTGCGTTCGGGCGCGTGCTCAACATCTCCTCGAGCGCCGCGCGCGAGCCGATCCCCAACCTGATGATGTCGAGCGCCCACCGCAGCGGCATGCTCGCGACCTTCAAGACGCTCGCCAGGGCCGTCGCCGCGGACGGCGTGACCTTCAACACCATCCTGCCCGGCAGGATCGCCACCGACCGCATCAAGCACCTCTACGGCACGTTGGAGCAGGCGGAGGCGGTCGCCAAAGATGAGGTGCCCGCGGGCCGTCTCGGGACGGTCGATGAGATCGCCGCCGCGGCCGTGTTTTTGTGCTCTGAGCAGGCAAGTTACGTGACCGGCGTCGCGCTCCTGGTCGACGGCGGACTCACCAGATTCACCTGATTCTCACGCCTGTCTCACGTACCTGAGCGCTCTCTCAGGGCCGGTTCACACTGCTCTCACGCTGTCCGGGGACCAATGGAAGGCGCACCGCAACCCCCATTGAAAGCGAGGTCCCATCATGGACAACGGCAAGAAGGTCCCGAGGCACTGGAAGACGTACGCGGCAGGACTGGGAGCATGTGGACTGGTGGCGACGGCCGCCGCTTCAGACGGCACCGTCGGCAGCTCACCTCCGGAAGCGGTGGTGCGAGCGGTCGAGACCGCCCTCACCACGCAGGACGCGTCCGCCGGTAATTCGAGCTCGAACTCGTCGAGCAACTCGAGTTCCAACTCGTCGAGCAACTCCAGCTCGAACTCGTCGAGCAACTCGAGCTTCAACTCCTCGAGCAACTCCAGCTCGAACACGTCGAGCAACTCCTCGAGCAACTCCAGCTCGAACTCGTCGAGCAACTCCAGCTCGAACTCCTCCAACAACTCGAGCTCGAACTCCTCGAACAACTCGAGCTCGAACTCGTCGAGCAACTCGAACTCCAACTCGAACAGCTCGAAGGCGTCGGCCCGGTGCCGGTAGCAGCCTCCATCGCCGCCCCCCTCCGGCGGCGGCTCGAGCGCGTGGGGGCGCGGTCCAACGGACGGCCGCGCCCCCACATCGAGTTCCTCTGCGAGCCCGGGGACAAGGGCGTGATCGCCGAGCCGGTCCCGGCGAAGACGGTCCAGCCCGCGTGGTTCAAGAAGCTCCCCGGGCTCGACAAGGAGGGGCTCAGCGCCACGAACAACGCGCTGACGGTCAAGCGCTGCGTCCCGTTCCTCGACGCCATGACGCTCGGCTGGATCGTGCCGCTGGCGGCCACGGTCCGGCTCGACATCAGCGACGAGGGCAGGACCGTCACGGCCGGCTGGGAGTTCGACCGCGAGATGGTCAGCCACCACACCGCCGCGCAGACGGCGGGCGGGCCCTGGGAGCCGCGCCCGACGATGAAGTTCCACAACCCCTGGACGATCCGCACCCCGCCCGGCTGGAGCTGCCTGTTCGTCCCGCCGCTCAACCGCCCCAACGGCGTCTTCGAGGTCCTGAGCGGCTTCGTGGACACCGACACCTACGTCTCACCCGTCAACTTCCCGTTCGTCGCGCTGGCGGGCGACGGCATCCACACGCTGCAGAAGGGCACGCCGCTCATCCAGGTCATCCCGTTCCCGCGTGAGGAGGGGATCGAGGGCGTCGTCCGCGTCGAGTCGGGCGACGAGGCCGCCGACCGCGAGCGCGTCTACCGCAACACGCTGGCCGGCGAGGGCTGGTACCGGCGCGAGTCGCGCGCCAAGCGCTGACTCAGGGGGCGTTGCCGGGCGGGCCGAGCAGCTCGCGGTTCTGCTCCCACCTGGCGATCTGACAGCCGTCCTCGAGGCTGAAGCTCTCGTCCACGGGCTCGCCGCGCAGCGTGCCGGTCACGCGCGCCACGCTCGGGCCGCCGTAGATCGCCGTGCAGGCCATGTTGCCGGGCACCGGTGCGAAGCTCTGCGCCGATGAGCTCGCCGCAGACCGCCGCGCCGGGGCATTCCACCTGGCGCTCCCGCATCGGGCCGCCCCGTCCCTGAGGCCAGACGGTCACGCTGAGCTCGGTCGTGGCGGGAGCTGAGCCCCCGGCGGGGCTGTCCTCGCCGTCCTCCTCGCTGCCGCAGCCGGCGACGAGGAGAAGGCCCGCCAAGATGATCGCAAGACGAAGCATGCCCCCCTTCTACGTGAAGGGGGGCATGTCGTCACAGCCTTGCGCGAGCAGCCGGCTCGGCCGGCTGCGCTGCGTTCGGTCTACGCCGCGAGCGCGGCCGGCTGCGGCTCCAGCGCCAGGTCGAGCACCTCGCCGATCGTCATGACCGGGTGGAACGTCATCGCCTCGCGGACGTCCTCGGGCACGTCGTCCAGGTCGCCGCGGTTGCGCTCCGGCAGGATCACGTCGGTGAGCCCGGCCGCGTGGGCGGCCAGCACCTTCTGCTTGAGCCCGCCGATCGGCAGCACGCGGCCCTGGAGCGTCACCTCGCCGGTCATGCCGACGGTGTGGCGCACCGGGCGGCCGCTCAGGAGCGACGCCAGCGCCGTCGTCATCGTGATGCCCGCGCTCGGGCCGTCCTTCGGGATCGCCCCGGCCGGTATGTGCACGTGGTACTCGCGCCCGTCGAAGGCGTCCTCGTCGATGCCGATCTGCTCGGCGTGGCCGCGCACGTAGGAGAGCGCGATGCGCGCCGACTCCTTCATGACGTCGCCCAGCTGGCCGGTCAGCACGAGGCCGTCCTTGCCCTTCATCGAGGTCGCCTCGATGAAGAGGACGTCGCCGCCCGCGCCGGTCACGGCCAGGCCGGTGGCAACGCCGGGCACCGCCGTGCGCTCGGCCGCCTCCTGGAAGAAGCGCTGCCGGCCGAGGCCGTCGCGCAGCTCCGGCTCGCCGATCGGCCACCGGGGCCTCCACCTGGCCGGAGGCCAGCTTCGTGGCCGTCTTCCTGAGCAGGGTGCCCAGCTCGCGCTCCAGGTTGCGGACGCCCGCCTCGCGGGTGTACTCGGCCACGACGGCGCGCAGCGTCGCGTCGTCGATCGTCACCTCGTCCTCGCGCAGGCCGTTGCGCTCGCGCTGGCGCGGCCAGAGGTAGCCGCGCGCGATCGCGACCTTCTCGTCGGTCGTGTAGCCGTCGAAGCGGATGATCTCCATCCGGTCGAGCAGCGGCGCGGGGATCGTCTCGGCCATGTTCGCGGTGGCGATGAACACCACCTGCGACAGGTCGAGCTCCACGTCCAGGTAGTGGTCGCGGAACGAGTGGTTCTGCGCCGGGTCGAGCACCTCGAGCAGGGCCGCGCTCGGGTCGCCGCGCCAGTCGGCGCCGACCTTGTCGACCTCGTCGAGCATGATCACCGGGTTCATCGTCCCGGCGTCCCGCAGCGCGCGGACCAGGCGGCCCGGCAGCGCGCCGATGTAGGTCCGCCGGTGACCGCGGATCTCGGCCTCGTCGCGGACGCCGCCGAGCGACATGCGCACGAACTCGCGGCCGGTCGCACGGGCGATCGACTCGCCGATCGACGTCTTGCCCGTTCCGGGCGGGCCGATCAGCGTGAGGATGGCGCCGGAGCGCTTGTCCTCCTCGATTCCGCGCTCGAGGCGCAGCTTGCGCACCGCGATGTACTCGACGATGCGGTCCTTCACGTCCTCCAGGCCGGCGTGGTCGGCGTCGAGCACCTCACGCGCGTGCACGGGATCGAGCCGCTCCTCGGAGCGCTCGCCCCACGGCACCGCGATCAGCCAGTCGAGGTACGACCGGATCATCGAGGCCTCGCCGCCCTGCTCGCCCATCCGCTCGAGCCGGCCCAGCTCGCGCTCGGCCTGCTCGCGGACGTGCTCGGGCATGCCCGCCTCTTCGATCTTGGTGCGGTACTCGTCGATGACCGACCCGTCGTCGTCGCCGAGCTCCTTGCGGATCGACTCCATCTGCTTGCGCAGGAAGTACTCGCGCTGCTGCTTCTCGGCGCCGGACTGGACGTCGTCGCGGATGCGGACGCGCACCTGCAGCTCGGTCAGACGCTCGCGCTGCATCTTCAGGGCGAGCTCGAGCCGGTCGGTCACGTCGAGCGTCTCGAGCAGCTCGACCTTCTGCTCGTAGGAGAGGTCGGGCGAGTAGCCGCCGGTGTCGGCGAGCGCGCCGGGCTCGGTGATCGAGCGGACGAACGCCGCCACGCGGCCGTCGTCGCCGCGCAGGTCGAGGATCTCCTCGACCACGGCGCGGTACTCGCGCTCGAGGTTGCGGGTGCGGCCGTCCACCGGGACGTCGTCCGGGTGGGGGTCGACCTCCACGCGGAGCGCCCCGCTCGAATCGGTGCGGGCGGCGCCGATCCGCGCCCTGTGCGCGCCCTCGATGGCGACCGCGCGGCCGCCGCCGGGGAGGCGCACTCGCTCGACGACGTTCGCGACCGTGCCGACGCCCGCGAACTCGTCGCCCTTGCGCGGCACCAGGACCACGCGCTCCTCGTCGCCGACGTCGATCGCCAGCGTGATCGTCATGTTCGGGAAGACGACGGAGTCGTCAACCGGGACCAGCAAAAGGGTTTCCATGTGCGTCTCCATCAGGCTTACGTTACGTAAGTCGAGTCTAGCGATGGTCAGGGCGCCTGACTGGAGCGCCGGGGGTACTGTCTCGCCGGAGCAACCGAACTCGGAGAGAGGACAGGACATGCCGACGAGAACCGCTGAGGCGCGCTGGGACGGATCGCTGCAGGAAGGCAACGGGACGATGCGGATGGCGAGCGGGGCCTACGAGGGGCCGTACTCGTTCCAGTCCCGCTTCGAGGAGGGCGACGGGACCAATCCCGAGGAGCTGATCGCCGCCGCGCACGCCGGTTGCTTCTCGATGGCGCTGTCGGCGGAGCTGGGGCGGGCCGGGCACTCGGCGGAGAGCGTGGAGACGACCGCGACCGTGCATCTCGACAAGGTCGAGCAGGGCTTCGCCATCACGCGGATCGAGCTCGAGACGCGGGCGCGGGTGCCGGGCGTGTCCGACGACGAGTTCCAGCAGGTCGCCGAGGGAGCCAAGAAGGGCTGCCCGGTGTCGCAGGCACTGGCGGCGGTGGCCTCGATCGAGCTGCGGGCCTCGCTCGTCGAGTGAGTCACGCCGACGACGCCGCCCGCGCCGCCGCCGCGGCGGCGGCCGTGGAGCTGGTCTCCCCCGGGATGACGATCGGGCTGGGCTCCGGGCGCGCGGTGTGGAAGGTGGTGGAGCTGCTGGGCGAGCGGTTCGGCGCGGGCGGCCCGTCGCCTCCCGAGGGCGGCCCGCTTCGCGCGGCCATCGCCTCCTCCCGGACGGACGAGCTGGCCCGGGCGGCGGGGCATCGAGGTGGTCGAGCTGGACGGCTCGATCGAGCTCGATCTCGCGCTGGACGGCGCGGACGAGGTGGACGGCTCGCTGCGGCTGATCAAGGGCGGCGGCGGGGCGCTGCTGCGGGAGAAGATCGTGGTGTCGGCGGCGCGCAGGTTCGTGGTGGTGGCGGAGACGCGAAAGCGGGTGGAGCGGCTGGGCGAGGGCTTCCGGCTGCCGGTGGAGGTGGTCAAGTTCGCATGGCGCGACACGCGCCGGCGGGTGGCCGAGCTGCTGCCCGAGCCGACCTTGCGGCTACGGGAGGACGGCGAGTCCTACGTGACCGACGAGGGCCACTTCATCCTGGACTGCACGCTGCCGGGCGACGCGGACCTGGAGTCACTGGACGCCGCGCTGAAGCACGTGCCGGGCGTGGTCGAGCACGGGCTGTTCATAGGGATGGCCTCGCAGGCGCTGCTGGGCCGCCCGGACGGCGAGGTGGACGTGCTGCTGCGCTGAGGGGGCTCGCCGGCCCCTACAGGAGCATCCGCGTCTCGACGCCGCAGCGCCGGTAGAGGTCCAGGGCGCGCCGGTCGCAGGTCACGAGCGGCGCCCCGGCATGGGCGGCCGTCAGCGCCACCAGGGCGTCGTACACGGCGCCGCCCGCCAGCCCGAGCTCCACGAAGCGCCTGGGCAGGCGCCGCTGCTCGCGCGCCGGCAGGGTGAGGTGGGGATCAGGGAACTGCTTGTCGATGAACTGCTGCACCAGCGCACCAGGGGCTCGGTGGGGCACGGGCAACCTGGTGAGCACCGAGTAGGTCTCGACCGCGCAGTGGCCCACCAGGCGGGCGTCGTCGTCGAGGACCTGCCGCGCCTGCTCGTGCCGCTCGTGCCAGGACGCGAAGGCGGCGACGGCCACGCTCGTGTCCACCGCGATCATCGGCGCGTCTGATCGAGGGTGATGCGGACCTGATCCGCCGTGAGCGGCGGAAGGTCATCGTCGGGGTACGCAGCGGCGCCCCGGCCCCGGCTCTCCAGCCGCATCGAGGCAGACTGAGGCTCGACCTCGAGGCGGCCGTCCCGCACCGTCAGCTCGACGGTCTCGCCGCCGACGAGCGACAGCTCGTCGCGAAGGGCCTTCGGGACGACGATCCGGCCTGCGCGGTCGATGGTTGTCTTCATGGCATGAACGTACCATCTCGACTGCCATTGCCGCGCGATGCTCACAGCTCGCCCTCTGAAACAGAGACGGGGCCGGTGGCGGCGCCTGTCCCCCGGCGGGCGGATCAGCAGCCTGACTTCGTGGGCGAAGGTCTCCGCCGCGGTGAGGTAGACGGCCTGGCGAGCGGTCACGCGGAGGGTCGCCATGGCGGTCGCCGCCGGCTGGTCCATGGCCTCGTCGACCGGGACGCCGGCGCCTCCCAGCGGGCGTAGGTCGAGCAGCGCGACGTTCTCGAGGGCCACGAAGGTGCGACCGGCGCCGTCGTGCTGTTGCGTGGAGACGAGCACGTCGACCCGCGAGCCCGGGCCTGCGAGCGGGAGCGCCGCCGTTGCGCCCCCTGCGATGGCCGCGCCGCCGGCCACGGCGACCTCGACCGCGCGCTCTCCGGGCCTCAGCGGCCCCTCGGCCGCCGCGGCCGCGCCCTGGAGGAGGGCGGCGGTGATGTAGGCGCCCGCGGCGACGGGCACGGCAGGGCGCGCGCCGGCGAGCCGCGCGGGAGCGCCGAGGGCGTCGGGCGGGATGAAGCGGGCGGGAACGCGCTCGACGGCCATGTCGGCGGGGCGGAGCGGCTCGTCGGGAGGAAGGTCCCGCGCCGCGACCACGACGGGCACGAGCGGCCCAACCTTGGCATCGACGCTGCGCTCCCGCTCCCGGACCTGCGAGGCGGCGAGCCCGCCGCTCGCGAGAGCGAGCGAGAGGAGGAGAAGCCCCCGCCGCCGCCGCGGCCTCATGCGGCCCGGGAGGAGCGCGCATCGGAGGCGGTCTCCGCGGCGCAGCAGCGCCGCCCGCACGCCCCGCTTCGTCTTCCGCGCCGGCAGCTCCAGCTCCGCCCGGGTCTCCCCTCCCCGCGACTCCACGCTCAGCGTGCCGCCCAGCTCGCGGGCCGCCCGGTCGGCTATCGCCAGCCCTCGTCCCCGGCCGTCCGCCCGCGCCGTGCTCGCCTCCTCGAGCTCCCTCGGCCGGTTCCGGTTCCGGATCTCGATCCGGACCGCGCCCGCCGGGCGGCTCGTCCTCACGTCGACCGAGCCCACCCCGTGCTCGGTCGCGTTCGCGATCAGGTTGCCCAGCACCTGGGCGAGGCGACCGGCGTCCATGTCCGCGTCGCCGGCGCGCGGCCGCCCGGCCCGCACGCCGCGGAGCCCGCGCCGCCGCGAGGTCCTCGAGCCCGGCGGCCATCCGGTCGAGCTGCAGCCGGATCAGCGACGAGAACCCGATCGTCGCTCCATGTCGCGACACCCGCTCCACGGCCAACCCGATCGCCGCCGCCGCCCCCCGCAGCTCGTGCTCCGCGTCGGCCACGAGCGAGAGGCGCCGCCGCAGGCCGAGCGCGAGCGCGCCCGCGAGTGCCCACCCGGCGCACGCCGCCAGAGCGAGCACGGCCGCGAGCCCGCTCACATCGCCTCCGTCAGCTTGTAGCCCACCCCGCGCACGTTCACGACCCACGGCCGGCCCGTTCCGCGCAGCTTCTTCCGCAGCCGGCACGCGTGCGCGTCCAAAGTCCGCGTGTTCCCGATCGACAGGTAGCCCCAGACGTCGCGCAGCAGCTCGTGCTTCCGGTACACCCTGCGTCGGCTGCTCGGCCAGCCGGTGCAGCAGCGCGAACTCCTTCGCCGACAGCTCCACCCGCCGCCCCGCCAGCCGCACCGCGCGGGTGGCCGGGTCGATCGTCAGGTCGCCCACCCGCATCACCCCCTGGATCCGCCGGCCGTCCGTGCGCCGCAGCACCGCCCGCATCCGGGCCAGCAGCTCCTGATAGAGGAAGGGCTTGCACAGGTGATCGTCCGCCCCGCGGGCGAAGCTCCGCACCCGGTCGGCGTCTCCCGCCCGACCGCTCAGAACGATCACCGGCAGGTCCGGGTCGATCCGCGACGACAGCCCGTCGGACGCGCGCACGCGGTCGAGCAGCGCCAGCCCGCTCCCGTCCTCGAGCACGAGGTCGAGCACCACCAGCGCCGGCTGCCGCACCTCGATCGCCCGCAGGCCCTCCGCCGCGCCGGTGGCGCCGGCCACGCGGAAGCCGTCGGCGGCGAGGTTGTCGAGCAGGAATGCCCGCGTGGCCTCGTCGTCCTCGACGACGAGCACCGTGCCGGCGGCCTGCGAGCCGTTCTCTCGGGGTTCGCGCGAGTCCATCGGCCGATGAAGTCGCGCCGCCCGAGTCCTCGCCCCGGTTACCCTCCCGCCGATGCGGCTGCCGCGATTCCTGAAGCCCCGCCCGGAGGTCCACGTCGACGCTGCGGAGTACGACGACTGGGCGCTCGTCGAGGACTACGAGGACCTGGAGACCGCACTGGCCTTCCGCGACCGCCTGCGCGACCTCGGCATGACCGCCGAGCTGACCGCGGACCACCCGCTCGACCGCTTCGGGCGCGGCGACATCGCCCTGCGCGTTCCCCCGAGCAGTACAGCGACGCCACGGTCGCCCTCGACGGGCTCGACCTCGACTAGCGAACCGAGCTCATGCCGGCAGCCGAAGCACTCGCCACCGGGTCCGCAGGTGGCAGCGGTCGATCTGGCGACCCCGACGGAAGACCCGCACCGTGATCCGGAAGACCCCTCTCCAGCGATGCTCCGACACTCGCCGTCCCCCGGTACGCGCGCGATAGACCGCCACCCGGCGGCCGCCCAGGCGCTGGCGGTAGCCGCCCACGTCGAGCCAGCGGTTCCTGTTCGAGACCTCCAACGGCGAGGCCGGAGTGGTCTTCGTACCGGAGACGAACCTGTAGCCGGGCCGGCGGCAATCGGCCCTCCAGGCGATCGCGAAGCGGTCCATGAGCCCGGCGTCGTTCGTGCGGAAGTTGACCGTCCGCCCCTGGCCCGACTTGCCCTTGAACCTGATGTCCGCATGAGCGGCGCCGGCCAGGGCGGCCATGAGCGAGACGACCAAGATGCCGGTCAGCACCCCCTGCCTCATGCCCCATCTATCCCCAGGCCCGGCCGGCATGCAAACCCGGTTGCAGTTCTCCAGCGAGGGAAGGAAACGGCCGTAGGATGACGACGCGCCGGGCTCGCCCCGGCCAGGGACCATGGACACGGCACGACGCGGCAACTACGAGTCCGGCTCGGACTATGTGCTCGAGTACGGCGAGCTCCGCTTCACGTTCAACGAGCGTGACTTCACCGAGCGCGTGGAGCAGGCCGCGACCAAGCTCGGCTTCGTGGGCGGGACGCTCGGCGACGACGAGCGCGAGGACCTCGTCAACCTCGCCGTCAACGGCGAGGTGCCCGAGCCGCAGTCCGAGCTCGGCGACCACATCAACGAGCGCTGGGGCGACCTCAACGGCCCCTCCGAGCGCTCCCTCGTCCACTGGATCCGCCGGCTCGTGTTCCGCGGCGCCTGGCTCGACCAGCGCGTGATGGAGGGCGAGCTCGAGGTCGTGTTCGACGAGAGCACGAGCTCCTTCGGCTACGCCCAGCCGGACCGCAACTTCGAGCTGATCGAGCTCTCGCCCGAGCCGAGCTGGCGCGAGGTCGCGTACCGCCGCTAGGCGAGCCGGCTTGACGGCGAGCGTCGCCCGACGCGCCGGCGTTCCCGACCTGCCCGGCGCCGCTCCAGCACCAGCCGGGTGCTCGCCCAGCGCAGCACCTCGCGGTCGTCGCCCGTGGCGGCGACGACCGTGAGCGTGCCGCCCTCCTCGGTCGCCCGCGCGGCGCCGAAGAGGCGGCGGCGGACTCCCGGCGGGAGCGCGTCGAGGGCGTCGATCACCACGGCCGCGTGCCCGCCCCGCTCGACCAGGCGCTTGGCCCGCTCCACCGCCAGCTCGGCGGCCTGGGCCTGCGCCTCGGGTGAGCGCTCGAAGCTGCCGCCCACGACCGGCGAAGCCGGCCTCGCGCCACCCGGTGACCTCCTCGGGCCGGACGCCCGCCAGCACCACCTGCACGGTCATGTCCGGGTAGCTGCTCGGTGAGCGTTCGCGCGATCTCGAGCAGCAGCGTGGTCGCGCCGGCGCCCGGCGGTCCCGCCGACGGCCACCCGCGAGCCCTTGCCGAAGGGCGCGGCCTCGAACGCGGCGGGGGCGGCGAGGCGCTCGCGTCGGGAACACCGGCGTGAGGTCGCCGAACCAGGGCCGCTCCTCCGGCGGCTCGGCGTCGCGCGCCGTTGACGGTCTCCACGCGCACCAGCGAGGGGTGGCGCTCGTTGCGCCGCGGCGGCCGCACCGGGCCGCTCACCTCGTCGCCGGCGCGCAGCTCGCAGCGGCGGATCTGGGCGGGTGACACGTACACGTCGTCGCGCGACTGGCCCGCCGGGTCGAGCCGCAGGAAGCCCGAGCCGTTCGCGAGGACGTCGAGCACGCCGGTGGCGATCTCCTCGTCGGAGACCTCGTCCTCGACCTCCGGCTCCTCCTCGACGACCTCCTCGCCCTCGTCCGTGGCGGCCTCGGCCTCGTCCTCGGCCTCGGCGCCTCGACCTCGTCCGCCGGCTCCTCGTCCTCGCGGCCTCGCTCCTCGGGCTCCTCGGCCGGCTCCTCGTCCTCGGCCTCCTCCGGCTCGCCCGCGAACGGCGCCTCGAGCGCCTCGTCCGACGGCACCTCGTCCGGCTCGCGGTCGTCATCCGGCTCCGGCGCCGGCTCCTCCCCGCCCTGGGCGGCGAGGATCGCGCCGATCAGGTCGTCCTTCCGCTTTCCGCGGAAGCCCTCGAGCCCGAGCTCCGACGCGATCGCGTGGAGGTCGGCGAGGGGGCTGGACTCGAGCTCGCTGCGCTGGAGGACAGGCATGGCCGCGGAACCCTACTTCACGTCCTCCCGGACGGCGTCGAGCACGAGCTCCATCAGCCGGGCCAGCGCGCCGTCCACGTTCTCGTTGTCGACGATCGCCACGCCCTCCGACCGGGCGCGCGCCCAGAGGTGGTCCTGGAGGCGGCGGATGTCGTCGAAGTTCGCCAGGTAGCGCTCGGCCGGCCGGGTGCCGGGCCGCAGCGAGAAGTGGCCGCGGTGGAGGTCGGGATCGTCGACGACCACGAGCGCCTCCACCAGCACGCACCGCTCGCGCACGCGTGGATGCACCCCGCCCGGCACCACGTGCACCCCCTCCACCACCACCGGCTTCGCCTCGTCGGCGGCCCGTTCGACGATCGCGGCGATCGCCGTGCCGACCCGCTCCGCCTGGTCGCGGTAGCCGCTCACCCCGCCCGCCTCGAAGGCCGAGCGGTGGACGGTCGGCATGGCCTCGATCGTGAAGAAGGCGCGCAGCACCTGGCGGATCACGTCGGTGGCGATGACCCTGTTCACGCCGAGGCGGGCCGCCAGCATCGTGGCGAGCGTGGACTTCCCCACTCCGGTGGTGCCGCCGATCAGCACCACCAGCGGCCGGTCCAGCCGGTCGAGCCGGCGCCAGCCGCGGTAGCGCGCGGCCGTGAGCTCGCCCTCCTCCTCCAGCAGCACCTCCTCGGCGAGCGCGTGGAGCGCGGCCACGTCGATCTCCGGGCTCGCCGCGCTCCGCCAGGCGGCGCTCGATCAGCCGGGCGAGCTCGAACGAGCGCTCCTGCGACAGGGCGGTGGCGGACAGCGCCTGCGCCATCAACCCCTTCGAGTAGGGGAGACCGTGGCCCTTGTGGACGACGATGGTCTCGCGGGAGGGCGCGGGCTGGCCCGCGCCGGACCGATCGCTCTCCTCAGGCGACATCTTCGTAGAGCTTGACGAGCGCCTCGTCGAGGCCGTCGCCCACCGGGCGGTTGCGCACGAAGGCCACGCTGCACGCCCTCCGAGCGGGCCCGGGTCGCCACCGTGTCGATGGCGGCCGCCTTGAGCTCGGTGAGCCACACGTCGCAGCCCTCGGCGACGGCGCGCTCGAGGTCGCCGGCCAGCGCCTCGCGGCGAGCCAGGTTGGTGGAGGCCACCACCGGCTCGACGCCCTCGCACCGGGGCGCGCCGGTGGTGAACAGCGCCACGCGGGCGCGCTCCGGAAGCGGCTCGGCCGGCTCGGGCCGGAGCTCGAAGCGCAGGGCGCCTTCAGGGGCCGCGGCGCCCTCGTGGGCGAGCACGAGGTCGGAGCGCAGCAGGCGGTACTCGGACAGCGGCTCGGGCTCTCCGGGGCCGACGATGCACACCGTGCGGTCCACCTCGACCGGCGGGATGCAGGAGCCCGAGCCCTCGAACACGATCAGCCCCGGCTCGCAGCCACGCCGCGAGGGCGGCGCCCTCGGGCACGTTCGACACCGCGGGCGCGCCGGCCAGGCCGCCGCCCACGCGCCGGCACCCGACGGTGTTCACCCGGGCGAGGACAGCGTCCTCCAGGTAGTCGGAGGCGGCGTGGGCGCCGTGGTCGGCGATCGCGAGGAGGTCGTCGAGCGAGGTCTCGGGCGAGGCCGCGACGGGCCGCTTCGGGCCTCCCCTCCCCATGCACACGATGACGGGGTCGCGCTCCTGGAGGAGCAGTGCGAGGTGGCAGGCGAGCGCGGTCTTGCCGGTGCGCTTGCCGGTGGCGATGACGGCCAGCTTGGGGCCGTCGAAGGCGACCGGCTCGTAGCGCGGCGGGTCGAGCCGCAGGCCGGGTGCCGAGTAGCGCATGCCGAGGTGGAGGGCGAGGGCGGCGAGGCGCAGCTTGGCGCGCGGCGGAAGGACGGGCTCGTCGGCGAGGTCGACGACCGCGTCGGCGCCCGGGGCGAGCCGCCGCAGGGCCTCCTCGGGGTCGGTCTCGACCGGACGCCCGTAGTGCTTCTCGAGCGGCCCGGCCGCGAGCTTCTCCTCGCCGCCGCAGAAGACGACCCCGGCGAGGTCGAGGCGGGCGAGCGCCTCCCGAACCGCGTCCGGATGGTGCTCGCCGTCGATCAGCGCGATGACCGGCATCCGGGCATTCTGCCCGGCCTGCGTCACCGCAGCGTGATCAGCGACACCTCGGGCACCGCTCCCAGGCGCAGGAGCGGGGCCTGGGCGCGCTCCGCGCCCACGCCGCGGCTGACGTAGATCCAGCGGCCGTCGAGCTCGTGCAGGCCGCCGGCTCCCACCCGGCGCGGCACGCGGGAGGAGATCGTGAGCGGGCCCACGAGCGGGGAGCTGGACCTGGCCGCCGTGGGTGTGGCCCGCCACGGTCAGGTCGACCCGGGTGTCCGCGGGCAGGCGCCGGACGGCGTCGGGCCGGTGGGCCAGCGCGATGCGGACGTCGCCGTCGCCGGCGCCTTGCTCCAGCCGCGCGAGCGTGCGCCCGGCGGCCCGGCTCCAGTAGGCGAGCGCGATGCCCGCGATCGATACGTCGCGGTCGCCAACGCTCACCCGCTCGATCTCGTTCACCAGCACCTGCACGCCCGTGCCGGCCATCACCTGTCGCGTCTCCGCGACGCTCTCCACATCGCCCTGCACGGCGAACACCCCGCCCGGGGCGTCGAGGCGGCGCATGAGCGAGCGCAGCGCGGGGAGCTCCTCGCCGAGCTTGTGGCCGGCGCCCTGGTGGTAGTCCCCGGCGAGCAGGATGACGTCGGGCCGCTCGGCCATGAGGCGATCCACCGCCTCGCGCTCGTGGTCGCCCACCTCCTCGCACTGGAGGTCGGCGATCACGCCGATCCGCAACGGGCGCTCGCCGTCGCGCCTCGGATCGAGCTCCAGCTCGGCGCGCTCGAGCGCGAGCCGCTCGGGCTCGACGAAGCTGGCGTACGCGCCCACCGGGGCGAGCAGGACGGCCGCCACGGCGGCGGCGCGCACGAAGCGGCCGGCCCGGCGCCGTGTGAGGGCGAGCAGGAGAACGGCCGCGAGCGGGATCGCGACGACGAGGTCGAGCCAGAGCACGTGCATGACGCCGAACGGCACGGTGACGCCGAGCTCCAGCAGGACGATCCCCTTGGCGGCCAGCAGGACCGTCGCGACGGCAAGCGCGGCCAGGAGCCGGACTGGGACCGGCTCGCCGCGCACGGCCCACACCACCGCGGCGGACAGCAGGAGCGTGTCCACCGCGGCGGAGAGGGCGAAGACGAGATTGCCTGCGTCGTACCCGATCACGCCGGCGCGGAGCGTCCCGCGCCGGGCTTAAGGGCCCGTAAACGGGGGGTCCCACACGTTACGGCGGCTATATCGCCGCAACTTCAGGGACCCCCTGGCGTGCGCTACCGGCGGCGCCTCTGCACCCGGAAGCGGAGCCGTTTCGTGGCGTGCGCTACCGGCGGCGCCTTTGCACCCGGAAGCGGAGCCGCTCCGCGCGCGACACGTTGCCGGCCACGTCCGTGATCCGGAGCCGGGCCTGGTACAGGCCGGGGCTCAGGCGGCGGCCCGCCACGCGGCCGTTCCAGACGATCTCGTTGCCCCTGCGGTCACCTCCCGGCGGATCACGCCGACCCGCTTCCAAGCACGGCAGCTCCGCTGCCGCAGCAGCCTCCGGTACGCCGCCCGGCTGCCGGCCGAGCGGCGCAGCCTGCGCAGCCGCTGCCTGCGTCTGCGGCACGCAGCGCCGACGCCCGCGCTGCCGGACCTTGAGGCCCTTCACGCGCTTGTGGAACGTCAGCACCGCCCGGCCGCGCCTCGCTGCGAGCTGAACGAGAAGGTGGTGCCCGCGCCCGGGGCGAGCGTGCGAGTCGCGACGCGCCGAAGCCGCTGACCGACGGCGATCCGCGGCACGTCGCGCCGTCCGCCCGGCCCGCCGGGCCCGCCGGGACCGCCCGGCGCCGCCGGCTCCGGCTGCGGATCGATCGGAACGATCCGGATGTCGCTCCCGGTGGTGCGCCAGGCGGCGAAGCCCGTACCGGCCGGACCGGCCTCCACGAGCGGGTCCTGGAAGCTCTCGCCGAGCGCCAGGTTCGCCGGGCGCCGAGAAGGTCGCGCCGCCGTCATCGGAGCGGATGTAGCGCAGGCGCCCGCCGTCGTGCAGCGTGCGCCATACGAAGTGGATGCGGTTGCCGGCGTCCTGCGAGTGGTGCGGGAAGTCGAGCCCGTTGCCGTCGATGGGGTTCGCGCCCTGCACGTAGGTGGGCGCGCCCGAAGGAATCGGTCGCCGAATCGAGGCGGCGGAATGCGACCCGCGCGTCGCCCACGCGCGAAGGTCGACACGTAGCTCAGCAGCACCCCGTTCCCGCCGCTGCTGAGATGGGTGTCCGAGTTGTCGGGCTCGGCTCCGGCCAGCGAGCGTCAGGTCGTTCCAGTTGCGCGATCGTCGTTGAGGTCGGCCTCCGTGATCCGGGAGCGCCGGGTCGTTGAACACGGCGAAGCTGGACCGTGCCCGAGCCGTTCGTAAGCGCATGGACCGCCTCGCCCGCGGTCGGGCCGTGCCACGGCGGCGGGATCGGCGCTCACCCCGAAGCCCCCGAGGTCGAAGTCCAGGTTCGTGATGCCGCCGCCGACGTCCATGGCGAGGAAGCTGCTGGCCGCGACGCCGAGCGTGATGTCGCCCGTGTTCAGGTATCCGGCCTGCCCGTCGAGCATCAGGTCCTGCCGATCTCAGCCGGGCCGGTGAAGGTCCACTCCGTTGTTGACCGACACCCAGCGGTAGGTGCGGTCGGTGATGCTTCCCGAGCCGCACTGGGTGCAGCTGGCCACCACGACGACCTTGTTCGCGGCCGGCGCGAACACCTGAGCGGTGCCGCATGGCGTCCGGGACCGGCGCACCGGCGTCCCCGAACTCGAGTCCGACGGACTCGCCGTCGCACGCCGGCCCCGCCGGCCGGCACGCGGCAGTAGAAGACGTCGTCCTCGCCGCCGTCCACGTCGATCCAGACGAGATGCCCGGTCCCGTCGCTCCCGACGGCCAGGTCGTGGCCGCTGCCGGTGTCCCGCCGTGAACGGCGTGGCGCCCAGTGCCGGCGCCGCCGAGGCGAGCGCCGCCGCGGCTGCGGTCGCAAGGACGAGAGCGATCCTTCGGGTCATCTTGAATTCCCCTTCGTTGCGGGCCCCTGGTGAGCCATCGGCCTTCCAACCGGGGGACCAGGGGGAATTACGTCGCGCCTGGACGAATGGTGGATCAGCCGTGGGCCGTCTCGCCCAGCAGCGACTGGTCCTTCTCGTACTCGTACGTCCGCGGGTCGAACGACATGATCGCGTCCTGCTCGTGGAACGGGTACTTCCGGAACACCGTGACCCGCTCCGGGCTCGCCTCGATCACGTTGTAACAGGGCTTGGTCTTGCCGCGCAGGCGCGTCGTCGACACCGTCCCCGCGTTCACCACGAACAGGTTCTCGAGCCGCCACGCGTACGGCACGTGCTTGTGCCCCGACAGCACCAGGTGCACGTCGGCGCGCTGCAGGCACTCCAGCGTGTCCCCCGCGTCGTGCACCACGTTCCGCTCGCGCCCCGTGCCAGGCACCGGCAGCAGGTGGTGGTGCAGCACGAAGATCCGCAGGAACGCCTCGCTCTCGCCGAAGCGCTCCTCGATCCACTCGTAGCGGCCGCGGCCGATCACGCCGTGGTCCAGGTCCGGCTCCGTCGAGTCGACCGCGACGATCGACACGCCGTCCAGGTGCAGCACCGACTTGCGCTCGCCGAACAGCTCCTCGAAGTGCACGTAGCCCACGTTGCGCGAGTCGTGGTTCCCGGGGATCACGAGCATCCGCTCGCACGCGATCCGGTCGAGGTAGTCGCGCGCCGACTGATACTCGGCGCGCAGCCCGTCCCCGGTCAGGTCGCCGGACACGATCACCACATCCGGCTCGAGCTCGTTGATCTCGACGAGCGCGCGGTCGAGCAGGCTGGGCACGAAGTGCGGCGAGCCGCAGTGCAGGTCGGACAGCTGGGCGATCGTGAACGTCGACCCGTTCGGCGTGGGCCAGCCCGCCCCGTTCGGCACGCCGCTCACACCGCCTCCCGGCGCAGGTGCTCGGGGAGCGAGAGCCCGGGGTCCGGCTCGTCGCCGTCGAGCGCCGCGCGGACCGTCAGGTAGTCGCGCACCGCGGGCACGTCATGCACGCGCAGGATGTCGGCGCCGCCCGCCACCGCCCGGTCGATTGCGGCCAGCGTGCCCGCGTCGCGGGCGGCCGGCGCCATGCCGGTCAGCGCCCCGACGAAGTCCTTGCGCGACACCGCTGCCAGCAGCGGTCCACCCAGCACCGAGAGCTCGCCGAAGCGAAGCAGCACCTCGATCGACTGCGCGGGGGTCTTGCCCAGGTCGAAGCCCGGGTCGAAGACGAGCCGGCTTCGGTCGACGCCGCGCGCCTCGGCCGCGGCGGCCAGCTCCTCGAGCAGCTCGATCACGTCGGACACGACGTCGTCGTACTCGGGGAAGCCCTTGACCTTCGGCGGCACGCGGGTGTGGGTGACCACCAGCGAGGCGCCGGCCTCCGCGCAGGCGTCGGCCACCCCGGGGTCGCTCAAGGCGCTCACGTCGTTGATCATGGTCGCCCCGGCGGTCAGAGCCGCGCGGGCGACCGGCGCGCGCCAGGTGTCGACCGACACGGTCAGGCCGTCAGCCGCCAGCCGCTCCACGAGCGGCACCACGCGGGCGATCTCCTCCTCGACGGGCACGGCCTCGCGGTCGGTGCGGCCCGACTCGCCGCCCACGTCCACGATCGCCGCGCCGGCGTCCACCAGCTCGTGCGCACGCGCGACGAGCGAGAGGAGCGGCTTGGCGCCCTGCCGGTCGGAGAACGAGTCCGGCGTCGCGTTGACGATCCCCATGAGGCGGATCACGCCGCCTCCTCGGGGGCGGCACCCGCGCGCAGCGGGGCCTCCTCCCTGCGCTCGGCCGCGGCCGGCACCGGCCCGGCGGGCACGAGCCCCTCGAGCCCGGCCACCTCGACCCAGTCGCGCAGCTCGCGCTCCACGCGCGCCTCGTCCCAGCCGAGCTCGCCGCCCATCGCACGCGCCGCGAGGAGGGCGCCCTCCGAGCCGGGGGCCGCGAGGCGACGGGCGTCGAGCAGCCCCAGCCGGGTGCGGCGCAGCAAGGCGTCCGAGAGCGACCGGGCCTGCTCGTGACCGGCCGCGAAGGCCGGCTCGGCGGCGATGTCGGGCAGGTCGGGAGACAGCCGGTGGGTGAGCTGCGGCGCGGCGGCGGCGAGCCGCAGCACGTCGTGCGCCGCGTGGCCGTAGCGGGCGGCGAGGTGCGACCGGGTGTCCTCCTCCACGCCGGGCAGGACCGGCAGGTCGTCCGGGTCGGCGGGCAGGCCGATCGGGATGTCCTCGGTGCGGCAGGGGGCCTCGCGGCCCTCGCGCTCGACGATGCGGTCCACCGCCAGCTTCGCCATCCGCCGCCAGGTGGTGAGCTTGCCGCCGGTGATCGTGACGAGGCCGGAGCTCGTCTCGTAGATCTCCGCCTTGCGCGAGATGTCGACCGACTTCTTCGGATCGGCGGTCGAGATCAGCGGCCGCACGCCGGCGTAGGCGGCGGTCAGGTCGCCCGGGGCGATCCGCGTGCCGAAGTAGGCGTTCACCGCCTCGAGCAGGTAGGCGATGTCCTCGTCCGACGCGGGCACGTGGTCGAGCGAGCCCTGGTAGTCGTTGTCCGTGGTGCCCACCAGCGTGCGGCCGAGCCATGGCAGCACGAAGACCGTCCGGCCGTCGGAGGCCGGGGCGATCACGCCGGCGTCCACGGGCAACAGCTCGCGCGAGACGGTCACGTGCGTCCCGCGGCTCGGCCGGATGCGCGGCACCTCCTCCTCGCCGTACAGCTCGTCGGGACGCAGGCGGTCCGCCCACACGCCCGTGGCGTTGATCACGCTGGTCGCGGCCACCTCGAACTCGCCGCCGCTCTCGGCGTCCCGCACGAGCACGCCGGCGGCGCGCCCGTCCCGCTCGACGAGGCCGGTCACCTCACAGCGGTTGGCGAGCACGGCCCCGAATCGCTCGGCCTCGCCCAGCACGCTCAGCACCAGACGGACGTCGTCGGTCTGGCAGTCGTAGAAGACGTAGGCGGCGGTGGGGTCGCGGCCCGCGAGGGCGGGCGCCATCTCCACGGTCTCCGCCCCGTCGACGATCCGGTGGCGCGCCGGGCTCCACTCCTCCTGCTCGTCGCGGCCGCGGCGCCAGGCCATGACGTCGTACATGTTGAGCCCCACGCCGGTGAGCCGGTCGGGGCGCTTGCCCTCGAAGCTCGCCACCAGGAACGGGAGCGGCTTGACGAGGTGCGGGGCGAGCTTGACGAGCAGCGAGCGCTCGAGCAGCGCCTCGCGCACCAGGCCGAGATCGAAGTTCTGCAGGTAGCGCAGGCCGCCGTGGATCAGCTTCGAGGAGCGGCTCGAGGTGCCGGCGGCGTAGTCGGACTTCTCGAGCAGGGCGACGCTGTAGCCGCGCGAGGCGGCGTCGAGCGCCACGCCGGCGCCCGTGATCCCGCCGCCCACCACGACCAGGTCGAAGGACTCGCGTTCGAGGGCAGCCAGCGCGTCGGCGCGCGGGATCATGGGGCCTGAGGTTACGTCGTCGCCAGGGCCTCGCGTGTCGGGGCTGTGACGCGTACGGAGGCTTCGCCGCCCTCGATCGTGACCGTGAGCAGGGCCTTTCCGCCCTGCACCGCCATGCGGCGGGCGTCCGCCAGGACGTCCTCGACCGCCTCCGCCGGCACGCCGCACGCCTCGAGGAAGCGCCCGGGCGCCGGCGCGCCCACGCTGTCCAGGTCGAGCTCGAGCTCCTCGACGCGGGGGCCTTCGGTGCTCGGACCGTCCACGGCGCGGACGAGGCAGGCGGTCATGTCGTCGGACGCGACGTCGGCCGCCTCGAACACGCGGTCGAGCAGCGCCTCGGCCGAGTCGAGCGGCCCGAACGCCGACACCACGCTCTCCAGCCACTCGCGGCCGAGCAGGGCGGTGCCCGCCCGCGCCTCCAGCAGCCCGTCCGTCATGAAGCAGGCGGAGGACCCGCGCGGCAGCGGCACAGTCGTCTGGCGCAGCCCGGTGCGGAGGCCGACGCCGATCGGCGGCGACGACGCCACGATCACCGGCTCGTGCGCCCCGGGACCGACGAGCACGGGCGGCGGATGGCCGGCCTGGGCGTACCTGAGCGTCCCGGACGTGGGGTCGTGGACCGCGACGATCGCGGTGGTGAACCTTCCGGTCGGGTCGATCCCCGCCGCGCGGCCTGCGGACTCGAGCGCGGCACGCGGGGACAGACCCGCCTCGAGGTGGCCGCGCAGCGCCGGGCGCAGCGCGCTCGTGCAGTCGAGCGCCTCGCGTCCGTGACCGGACACGTCGCCCACGAAGAGGCCGACCCGGCCGTCGGAGAGCTCGAAGACGTCGTAGAAGTCGCCGCCCGCGGCAGGGCCCGCGGCCGGCCGGTAGGCGACCGACACGGCCAGGTCCCCCATCCGCTCGGGCACGCGTGGCAGCAGCACCCGCTCGAGCAGGCCCATGTCCCGCAGGAGACGCTCGCGCTCGCGGCGGAGCGCCCGCGAGCGGCGGCGCTCCACGACCGCCCGGCCGAGGAACATGAGTGCCAGGAGGGTGAGGAGGCCGAGCGAGGTCCAGACCGCGCCCGGGACGACCTCGACGATGTCGGTGACGGTCCGGACGATGGAGCCGGCGTCCTCGGTGGGCTCGCCG
>CAVZVD010000011.1:0-430412 GCA_963778615.1 uncultured Thermoleophilaceae bacterium | reverse complement strand
CTCGAGGAGCTCGCAGTCGCCGACGTGGATGGTCTGGGTGGCCATGTCGGGGTTCGGTTGTTGGGGGATGCCGGCATCAGCAGGCCGGGGTTGTTGCTCGCCGTGGTTCCTGCTGGATGGCGCCGCCGGAGCCGCCCGCGCCCAGACCAGGTAGGGGCGGGCCGTAGCGCTCGACGAACTCCTCCTTGGTCATCAGGGCCGTCTCGCCGCCGAGCTCGAGGTTGTAGTGGGTGCTGGTGCGGGTGCCGCTCGGTCTGGAGCAGTCGGCGTAGCCCTTGCGGAGGCCGATGTCGTAGAGGGCGCTGCCGCCGGGCGTGGCCTGGTTGCGGCCGATGGCGACACCGCCGTCGAACGTGTAGATGAGCCGCCTGTTCCAGAGGCCCATGTTCGGGCTCCCGGTCTGCGGTGCCTGGGCCCCGGCGAGCGTGGCGAGCATGGCGAAGGAGTAGATGAAGCGGTTGATGGTGCCGCGCTCGCGGCGGACGACGTAGTCGACGGTGCGGCCGTCGAGGAGGGTGGTCTGGGCCAGGTCGGCGGGCCGGGAGCCGTCGGCGGGGAGGGGCCGGAGACACCGCGGCAGGCTGCCGCTGGTGGTGCGGTACAGGTAGTCGACCCGGGTCTGGGCGGAGCAGTTGAGGCTGTGGCCGGCGGTGGTGCCGTCCGGGTTGTGGACACGGAAGCCCAGGCCCGCCTGGTTGTCGACGAGCGGCTCGCCGAGGCCGGCCTGGATGGTCTTGCAGACGAACGGCACCTGGTGCGGGCCGGAGAAGATGGGGCCGGTCTGGGGGTGGTTCTCGAGGGTGACGCGGTCGAGGGTCTTGTCGCGGGCCACGGCGCTCCCTGAGGACCTCGAGGCGATTGCGGCCGAGGTCGAGATCGGTCACGAGGCCGACGAGGTCGCCGTGCTTCTCCTCGAACACGTCCGTGATGTCGTCGCCGTCGAGGAGGACGCGCAGGTCGTCCTGGTCGTGCCGGGACAGCTCGACCCGAACGAGAGCGTCGCCGCCGCTGACCTGGTCGGCATGACTGGAAAGCGCGTCGATATCGACGCGATTCCGGTCATCGTCGTCGTCGGCAAAGGCCGGGACGGGAACCGCCGCAAAGGCGACGATCACAAGGGCGAGCGCGGGCAGGCGCAACATCGACATCGACTCTCCTCCTCAGGCAAGTCCGGCGAACGGCGGCACTCTACACCCGCAGCAAAACGCCCACCGGACCACTGCTACGCTGGCACCAGACCGACCTCCAGCCGTCGGCTCAAGCTGGAGAGCGCCGGCTGGACGAGCCGGAGGTCACTGGTTCGAGCCCAGTACGGCCCATTGCGCATCAATGCAGAGCTGTGCAGGAGTCGATCTTCGATGCGGTGCAGGGGCCAAGTGTGACGCAGCTCCGGAAGGTGCGTCACACTCGATCGCACTCCATCGCGATTGAGCCGCTGAGTCCGCAGGGTTCTCAAACATGCGAAGCTAGAACCGAGTGGACGAACGCGCTGAACCGCTTTCTCTCGAGCGTTGGCTACGTCCTGAGCGTCGACATCGACGACGTGCTCGCTGACCCCTAACGGCTCCGAGATTGTTCGGCCGCGCGGTACCGGCGCGATCAGCCGTGAGGAAGCGGCCCGCGACCGTAAGGGTGAAGACACCCCCAGTTCTCCCGTCGCCGCGCAGTTGAACGTGGTCAGGCCGGTCTTCTTGCCGAAGTTCTTCGAGAAGAGAACCTCGCCGCCAGCAGAGCTGAATTCGAAGCGCGTCGCGACGACGTGCGGGCCGTCCCCCGCCGTGTCGATCAGGTAGGCGGTCGGGGCTGGCTCGCCGGGCGGTCCGAAAATCTCGACCACACCGAAGGGCTCGCCGCAGTCGGTGAAGCCAAAGCTCGTCAAGCCTTGGCCGCCCGGCACGCGGGCCGACGCCGGGACAGCGGCTACGGCGATCAGGGCGACAGTGCACAGCAAGGCACTCAGAGCGATCCAACCCTTCATCTGTCCTCCTATCGACCTCTTCGGGCCGAGTCCTTGCTGCATGGACCAGAGCTACGCCTTTAGCCCTACCGCAATCTGCTCGACCGCGCAATCACGCAATTGCGGTATCTGACCTGACTTGGGCCGCTGTTACAGATGTGTTGCAGAGACACGACGTTCCGTCGTATTTCGCCCCCGGCAACGGCGCTGTCGGTGATAGGGGTGGGCATTACTCGAATCGGGCCTCAGGGACGGGGCCTTAGATGTGGAGGAAGTAAATGCGCTTCAAGTCATTGGTCGCGGCTGCGCTTTGTGCAATCGCGGTCGCGGCTGTGGGTGCTGGTTCGGCGTTCGCTGGTGAGGTCACTGGAAATGGCGACCCGACCGCAATCCGGGCACATGCAAACTCGATCTGCGCCTTCTCGGGGCAGAATGATGGAGACCCGCCGCTGGGGCGGACTGCCGAGCACGTGCAGAGCTGGGGGCAGACCCCCAAGGAAGGGGTGCCCCCGCCCAACAAGCGGGGCGGGATTTCCTCACCTCGATCGGGTCCAATCCTGGCAAGGCATGCAATGGCCACCTCAGCCCTCGAAAGTGACGGCTACTAGGACCTGAGTAGCGCCTTGGTTGGCCCCGACGCCGAGTCGGGGCCAACCTTCACCAAGCGCGCCGGGCGCGGGTCTCAGGCGCGGAAGCGGGGCGTCGCGCGTCACACGGCCTGACCCCGTACGCTCGCGCGATGCGCTCGCTACTACTGCGGCTGGGGCTGGTTCGCGCTACTCGTCCTTCGGACCCGCTGCCATCGCCGCGCCTTGCTCCTACGAAGAGCGCGTCGTTGACATCAGCGACTCCATCGTCACTCTCGGAGAGGACGTCGGTGGTGCCATCGAAAACGCGACCGACAAGACCGATGACACTCTCCATCGACAGTTCCGTCGGTTCGGGCTGCGGATGCGCCGGGAACGAGCGACGACTGGCTGCGCTCGACCCACCGGACGCTCTCCAGGCACAGCACGGTGAATTGCGTGCGGCTATCCCCGATCCGGCGCGACCTGTTCGGCATCGCGCGAGCGGCGAAGGAGCACAACGGGAACGCAGCTCGAACGTGGACCCTCCGGCTGGTCGATCATTCGCCGCGTCTCCGCAACGCCCGGCGAGCGTTGGTCAGCCGAGCGAAGACCCGCCTGCGTGACCCTCGCTGCGCATAGGGGTCGTCATCTTGCCCGAGGAGTGATTAGGGCATTCCAGTCCGGGGCGATTGGGAACCCCGCCACGGCAAAAGGAAGCCGCTAGCCATCGAAGTCTCTGCACAGGTTTCTCGCCAACTTGAAATCGAACGAGCGCATTGTCAGGCGGCACCTTGACCGATTCGGGGCGGGAGGGGTAGGTTCGGGGTAGGCGATTCAGACTCGCTCGTCCACTCCAAGGAGGTGTTCCAATGGCTCGGAACGTCCTGGTTACCGTCGTGGTAGCAGTGCTGACCAGTGCGGCCACTGCGGGAGCTGCGGCAGTGATCACAGGGGCGCAGATCAAGAATGCCAGCGTCACCGGCAAGGACATCAAGGACAAATCGCTCACGAAGAAGGACTTCAAGGGCTCGGTCCGCGGCCCGCGCGGCTTCCCGGGACTCACAGGGAGCGCAGGGGATACAGGGAGCGAAGGGTGATCCCGGCGCGACGAACGTACGGGTCCGAAAGGCCGCCGGCTTCGACCAGGCGACAGCCCACTGTGAGCCCGGCGAGCGCGCCGTGGGCGGTGGTGCCCACAGTGTCAACGGCTTCATCTGGGCCAGCGCGCCGGCCGCCGATCCGAGCGTGATCCACACAGTCGCCCCTCTCGCGTTGCAGGGGTACACGCCGACGTCGTGGACCGCCGCCGCCGACGGCGAGGAGCCACCGGACACCCTGGCGGACGTCACGGTGTGGGTGGTCTGCGCAGCGCCTTAGCGACCAGAACGAGATAGCCGGCCCGGACGAGCCCCCGGTCTCGACGAGATCCATGCGAGCCGAGTTCTTCCCGCACGCCACCGAGGCGGTGTGGACGCTTGCCGAGCACCGGTCGGTCTACGTCGTGGAGCACTCCGACGACGGCAATGAGCTGGGATTCGGCGGCGCGCCGCTCGACACCGGCTAGGTGTCCAGGATCAGCGCGGCAGGATCGCCGCCCGGGAGCAGGTCGCGCATCTCCTCCGGCAGGTAGGGCAGGTCGAGCAGGCTGAGCTTGATCTCGCTGCGGCGCTGGTAGCGCTCGGGGTCCAGCCGCACCACGAGGCCCGCCCGCGGACGCAGCCGAACCTCGAGCGCCTCGCCGGGCTGCATCCGCCGGACGATCGTGCCGTCCACCTGGAGCGCCGGTTGGCCGCTGCCTTCCAGCAGCGCCAGCGCGATCGGCTCGGCCGCCGAGATCACAGCGGTCCGGGAGATGCCGGATATCGGCGCCACGGGGCTGACGACCACGGCGTCGAGCATGGGCGACACGACCGGCCCTCCCGCCGCGTACGAATAGGCCGTGGAGCCGATCGGCGTGGCAATGACGAGAGCGTCGCAGCGGTACCGCCCACCTGCGCGCCCATTCACGCTCAGCGACGCCTGTACCGCTCCCTCGCCGGGCACGCTGGCGAGGGCGATGTCGTTGAAAGCGATCAACTCGTCGCTTCCATCCGTCAGCACCGCGGCGCTGTGTTCCTCGATGGTGTAGTCGCCCGTTTCGAGCTGGTCGAGCGCGGCGTCGAGGTCGTGCGGCTCGATCTCGACCAGGAAGCCGAGGTTTCCGAGGTTGACGCCGAGGACGGGGACGGGCCGTTCCGCGACGAGTCGCAGCGCGCCGAGCATCGTGCCGTCGCCGCCGAGACTGATCAACGCGTCGGCCTGTTCGACTAGCTGGGCTTCGCTCACCGGCTCCACGCAGTCCGGCAGGCGCGCGGCGTCCCGGGCGTCCCCGATCACGTGCTTGCCGTGTGACCGCGCCCAATTCGTGAGCCTCTCGGCCACCGGCGCCGGGTCGGTGTGCGGATGCAGGACGAGCCCGAGTCGCCCACTCGGCTTGAGCGTCGGCATGCGTGCAATCGTCGCATGCCCGCGCCGTTAGCGACCCATGGACGCGGCCGCCTGAGCGCCGGTAGCGACCCCTCGACGCGGCCCCCCGAGCGGCGGATACTTGTCAGTCGATGCCGCAGGACGATGCCGCCCAGGTTCGCCGCGCCTACGAGGTCTGGAACGAGTCCGGGCCTGCGGCGGTCATCGAGCAGTTCTGGGCCGAGGACGGCGTCTATCGGGAGGGACCCGGTTGGCCGGATGCCGGCGTCTTCAGGGGGCGGGACGCCGCGCTCGAGCGCATGCAGAGCCTCATCGACCTCGTCGGGCCGATCCGGGTGGAGATCGACGACCTGATCGAGCTCGACGACGGCCGTCTCGTCGCCTGCGTTCGCAACATCGGACAGGGTGTCGGGAGCGAGACGCCCTACACGCAGAGCTTCGCCGTCGTGCATCGCCTCCGTGACGGGCTCATCGTCGAGGCCGACTACTACCTCGACCGCGCCGCCGCCCTCGACGCCGTGGGCCTTCACGGGTAGCCGATGGCTCAGGACAACGTCCAGATCGTCCGCGACTCCTGGGAGGCGTGGCGCCGCGGCGACATGGCCGCTCTCTTCGAGTTCTACGACCCCGACGTCGAGTGGGACATGAGCCACTCCTACGTCCCCGGCATGGGCGTGTACCACGGCCATGACGGCATCCGGGAGTTCTTTCGAGAGTGGCGCGCCTTCTTCGCCGAGCACTACGCCGAGCCCGAGCAGTTCGTCGCCGCCGACGACGACGTGATGGTCCGGGTCCGGCAGGGCGGCCGCGGGCGCTCCAGCACGGTCTTCGTCGAGATGCCGGCCTACTGGGCGGTGTACAGGCTCCGCGACGGCCGGGCGGTGCGCGTCGAGATCTACCGCGAGGAGGCCGAGGCCCTGGCAGCGATAGGACTGCGCGACCAGACGCCGCCCTAGCGTCCGGCCCGCTTCTTCGCCCGCCCCTTCGCGGACCGGCCCTTGCCGCGCGCCCGGGCCGCCTTGCCCTTCGCGCCGGCGGACCGCCTGCCGGTCAGCTTGGACCACAGCTCGAGGACCCGGCCGGCGACCCTGTCCACGAACCCCTCGGCCTTGTCCCGCGATCCCGATTTCATCGCTGGCTCCTTCCGCGTCGTGCTTGGGAACTCACGGGCCTTGGTTCCCGGAGACGGGCCGCCCATTCGAGTTCGTTCGGCAATCGAGTTCGGCGCGCACTCGCGGGCAGGGGCGAAGCATGACTTCACGCGAATCTGAGGACGAGGATCGCGAGCTGGATCGCGAGAGCGAGCGCTATCGCCGGGCCGCCCTGGAGGCCCTCGGCCAGCTGGAGTGGTGCATCGACTACCTCTACGGCCTGAGAAAGGCGGATATCGCTCGAGCGATCTCGCGAAACCGGACCCGGATAATCGAGCGGGCCGGCTTCTAGCGCGCAACTGCGCCGGCGACGGCGGGTTTACATGGACGTGCGCCGCGCTCCTGGACTCCTCGTCATCGCCGGCGCCGCTCGCCGCTCTCGCCATGCCCGCCGGCCGCCTCCGCCGCCTTCCCGGGCGAGAACGGACGCATTGCCTTCAAGTGGTTCGAGCTGCGCGAGGACGAGCTGGCGCTGGAACCCGTCGACGGTGAAGCACTCCATCGACGTCGCGCGGCCGGGCGGGCCGGGCCGTCGCTCCCTGCGCTTCTGCGAGGAGGTCGACGGGCAGCCGGGCAGCGGCGACTGCTCGATCGAGTACCTCTCGCCCGCGTGGTCGCCGGACGGCAGGCGCCTCGCCTTCGACGCGGGCACGCGGCTCGCCGTGATGCGCAGCGACGGCACCGGGTTCCGCCTGCTTCCGCAGGTCACGGCCAACGACGGCGAGCCCGCCTGGTCGCCAGACGGCCGGCGGCTCGTCCTCACGGGACCCCCGCCGTCAGGCGGCCGGAACGACCTCCACGTTCTCGACGCTGGCGACCGGCGAGCCGTACCGGCTCACCTCCGACGGCGGCCGTTCGCCCGCCTGGTCGTCCCGCAACCGGATCGCCTTCACAAAGGGAGGCGCCATGGACCGGCCGGGTACCGGCGCCACCTACACGATCCGTCCGGGTGGCGGTGGCCTGCGCCTGCTCGCCCGACGCGCCTCGGACCCGTCGTGGTCGCCAGGGGGAACCAGGCTCGTGGTGGTGCGCCCCAGGCGCAGGGTCACGAGCCTCTGGGTCGTGCGCGCGGACGGGAGCGGGCTGCGCCGGATGGTCACCCCGGGCGCCGACGATCCCGAACGGCCGTGCTGGTCGCCGGACGGCAGGCAGATCGCGTACACGGGCTTCGGGGGCACCCTGGTGGCCCAGCGCCTGCGGGACCGCAGGATCCGGGAGGTCGTACGGGGCGGGTCCGGGGCCGAGTACAGCTTCGCCGCGAGCTCGCCCGACTGGCAGCCGCTGCCGCGCCGCTAGGACGCGGCGACGCCCCTCACTCGTCCCGCGGGTCCTCGCCCTCGACCTCGGTCACGTTGAAGTTGCGGTCCATCTCCACCTCGACCTGGCCGCCGCGCCGCAGCACGCCCACCTCGTAGCGGCCGCCGGATTCGCGCTCCACGCCGATCACCTCGCCGGTGCCGACCTCCGCGAACGCGGCGCGAACGGCTCGCACGCGAGCCGCGCCGCGGGCCTCGTCCGGGGCCAGCGTGCCGGCGGGGCCGTACTCCTCGTCGAGGCCGAGCAGGTCGAGGCCCTTGCTGAGGCTCACCTGGACCATCGACCCGTCGGGACGGACCACGTCGACCTCCCAGTTGTCGCCGTCGCGCCTCGCGACCTGGCTCACGCCGTCGCCGACCGCGTCGAGCGCGGCAACCTCTGCGTCGATCGGGTTCGTGTCCTCCCCGAGCTCGAAGCCCAACGCCACCAGCGCGATCGCCATCGCGCCGAACACGATGAAGATCGTCGTCCAGACCACGCGCCCATTGTGATTGCACGCGCGGGAAACAGCAAGGGCGGGTACTAGCGCCCGAGCAGCATCTCGAAGCGCTCGCGGCTCCGCGCCAGGTCCTGCTTGTCCAGGTCGGGGTTGCCGCGCGGGCGCGTGTTGCGCCAGGTCGGCAGTTGCTCAGACGCCTGGGGCCGCGGCTTCGGCGGGCTCTCCGGGCGGCGGTCGGTCTTGGTCGCCATCAGGGCGAATCCTCCCTCGGGGGTCGAGTCCTCACTGAAGCGTTCCGGGTCGGGCGAGGGCGAAACGTCAGGTAGCGTCCCGCCCGTGCTGGGCCTGCTCTACGACGTGCACGGCAACCTGCCCGCGCTCGAGGCGGTGCTCGCGGACTGCCCGGCGGAGCGCTTCCTCCTCGGCGGCGACTACGCCAGCTTCGGCGCCTGGCCGGTGGAGACCGTCGGCCGCCTCCGCGAGCTCGACGCCGAGTGGATCCGCGGCAACGTCGACCGCTGGCTCGTCGACGCGCCCGACGCTCCCGAGCCGATGCAGCCGCTGATCGAGCGCTCGCGCGAGATGGCCGGCGCGCAGCTCTGCCGGGAGCTCGCCGCCCTGCCCGAGACCACCACCCGCGAGGGCACGCTCTTCTGCCACGCCTCGCCGCTGTCCGACATGGACAGCTTCTTTCCCGAGCCGCAGGACTCCGACGCCGAGCGCCTGATGGGCGTGGAGGCCGAGCGCGTGGTCTTCGGTCACACCCACCTCCAGTTCGAGCGCACCGGGCCCGGCGGCATCGGGCTCGTCAACCCGGGGAGCGTCGGCATGCCGCTCGACGGCGACCACCGCGCCGCCTACGCGCTGCTGCACGACGACGGCGCCATCGAGCTCCGGCGGGTCGAGTACGACTGGCGCGCTTCCGTGCGCAACGTGCGCGAGAAAGTCGGCGACCTGCCCGCCGACCGCATCGAGCAGGCTCGCTTCGACGTGCGCTGATGCTACGGTCGAACTGAGGTGCGCCTGTCCAGCGTCATCGCGCCGCGCGACCGTGAGTTCTTCGACCTCTTCGAGGAGGCCGGAGGGCAACATCCTGCGCGCCACCGGGCTGCTGGACGAGATGCTGCAGGACTTCCCGGAGAAGAGCGAGCTCGCGCGCGACATCCTCATCTGCGAGCAGGACGGCGACCGGATCACGCACGACATCATCCAGCGCCTCAACCAGACCTTCGTCACCCCGATCGACCGCGAGGACATCTACGAGATGGCCTCCGCGCTCGACGACGTGGTCGACTACACCGAGGAGGTCGCGGACTACCTCGGGCTCTACAAGATCGAGGCGCCGATGGCGCAGGCGCAGGAGCTCGCCAAGGTGCTGCACGCCTGCGGGCGCCAGATCTCGGAGGCCATGCCCCGGCTGCGGGGCTTCAAGGACATCTCCCACTACACGGTCGAGATCAACCGGCTCGAGAACGACGGCGACCGGATCACCCGCGAGGCGATCGCCTCGCTGTTCGACACCGGCATCGACCCGATGGTCGTGATCCGCTGGAAGGACATCTTCGAGCGCCTCGAGGAGGCCATCGACGCCACCGAGCACGTGGCGAACATCCTCGAGGGAATCGCAATCAAGAACTCCTGAGAGCGGGTAGACGTCCCGGGTGGAGGGCGAGCTCCTCACAGTCATCATCGTTGTCGCGACCGCGCTCGCGTTCGACTTCACGAACGGCTTCCACGACACGGCGAACGTCGTCGCCACCTCGATCTCCACGCGCGCGATGCCGCCCCGCATCGCGGTGGGCTACGCGGCGATCCTCAACTTCGTGGGCGCGTTCATCTCGCTCCAGGTGGCGGCGACGGTCGCGAGCGACGTGGTCGACCCGGGCTCGATCACCCTGCTCGTCGTGTTCGGCGGCCTGGTCGGGGCGATCGCCTGGAACCTCATCACCTGGTACTTCGGGCTGCCCGTCGAGCTCCTCGCACGCCCTGATCGGCGGCATCGTCGGGGCCATGCTGGTGGCGGAGGGGCCCGACGCGATCTTCTTCGGCGAGGGGATCGTCGGGAAGGTGATCGTCCCCGCCGTGGTGGCGCCGATACTCGCGTTCGCGGTCGCCGGCGTGTCGATCCTGCTGCTGTACCGGATCGTGGGCAGGCTGCGGCCCACGCCGGTGACGAGCGGGTTCCGCGGCGGGCAGGTCGTGTCGGGCGGGCTGCTCGCGCTGGCGCACGGCACGAACGACGCCCAGAAGACGATGGGCGTGATCGCCCTCGCGCTGGTGGCGTACGGCTCGCTGCCGGCCGGCGACCCGACGCCGCCGTTCTGGGTGATCGTCTCTGCGGCCACCGCCATCGCGCTCGGGACCTACGTCGGCGGCTGGCGCATCATCCGGACGATGGGCAGCCGCATCCACAAGATGGACTCGGCCCAGGGCTTCGCCGCCCAGGGCGCCGGCGCCGCGGTGATCCTGGCGTCCACGCACGGCGGCTTCCCGCTCTCGACCACGCAGACGATCTCCGGCGCGGTGATCGGCTCCGGCGCCGCCAAGCGGCTCTCGGCGGTGCGCTGGGGCGTGGCCGGCAACATCGTCGTCGCCTGGGTGCTCACGCTGCCTGCGGCGGCGGCCATCGGCGCCCTGACCTACGGGGTCACGCGCATCTTCGGCACCGGCGCGGCGGGCCCCGTGATCGTGTCGATCGCGATCCTGGCCGGCTCCTTCTACCTGTTCACGAAGCGCGCCCAGCAGGGCGTGGGCGCCCCGGCGGCGTCCGAGGCATGAGCTTCGCGTCGATCGTCGACTGGGACGCGCTCCTCACGGTGGTGTGGGCCTCGGTGGCGGCCGGGATCGGCGTGACGGCCGCCTACGGGCTGGTGATCCTGGGCACCACGCGGGCGGTGGACCTGAGCCGCGACGGCCGAATGGGTGAGGCGCTGCTCTTCGGCGTGGTGGGCGCGGTCGGAGCGGTGACGGTGTGCGCGGCGATCGTGTTCGGGATCGTCGTGCTCAGCGAGTAGCCGACTCGGCCAGCCGGTCGATCTCGTCCTCGCTGTTCCAGGCGCCGGTCGACGCGCGCACGTAGGGCGTGCGGGGGAGGTTGCGGACGACGAAGCCGTCGTCGCGCAGGCGCGCCACGGCGGCCTCGGGGTCGCGGTCGAGCCAGGAGACGAGCGTCGAGTCGCCGCGCGGCGCCACCCGCTCGCCGAGGCGCTCCGCCAGCCGCGCGGCCAGCCGCACGGGCGCGCGCGTGTACGGCGTCGAGCCCGTGCTCCTCGAGCACGTCCAGCGCGGCGATCGCCCAGTCGACGTGGTGCGGGGCCGGGAACCCGATGCTGAAGCGGCGGGCGTCCGGGTGGAGGGGGAGGTCGAACGGGCGCGAGCTGTCGGCCAGCACGCCGTAGTTCGGCCAGGGCGCGGGGAGCGAGCCGGCCAGCTCCTCGCGCGCGTAGAGGTAGCCGATCCCGTTCGGCCCGCAGAGCCACTTCTGGCCGGAGGCGGCGTAGAAGTCGCAGCCGAGGTCGGCCGCCCTGGTGGGCACGGCGCCCAGGCCCTGTGCGCCGTCGAGGAGGACGAGGGCGTCGGTGGCGGCGAGCGCGGCGGAGTCGACCAGGGCGCCGGTCTTCCACGACACGTGGGAGCACGCCACGACCTTCGTCTCGGGCCGGACCTCGCCGGCCAGCTCGGCGAACGGGACCACGCGCACGTTCACGCCGCGGCGGTCGCGGAGGGCGGCGAGCGGGGCGAGCACGCCGGGGTGCTCCTCGTCGCTCGTGAGCACGTCGTCGCCGCGGCCGAGGTCGAGCGCGTTCAGCACGGCGTTCACCCCGTCCGTGGTGGAGCCGGTCACCGCCAGCTCGGCGGTCTCGCAGCCGAGCAGGGCGGCGATCCGCGCGCGCAGCTGGTCGATGCGCGCGGCGGTCTCCTCGAAGTGGGCCTTGTCGCCGCGGCCCTCGGTCGCCTGCCACCGGAGCGACTCGCTCACGGCGTCGAGCGCCCGCTGCGGCACAGGGCCGTTCGACCCTGCGTTCAGGTAGGCGAGGTGCTCGAGCACGGGGAACTGGGCGCGCAGGTCGTCCACGGCGGCCGGATACTAGGCTCCGAGCCGATGATCATCGAACGATCGATGCAGGACGACTGGCTGTCGAACACCTATCTCGTCGGCGACGAGGAGGGCGGGACCGCCGTCGTGATCGACGCGGGCGGGCCCTGCGCGCCCCTGGTGGAGGCGGCCGGGCGCCTCGGTCTCGACGTGCAGATGCTGCTGCTCACGCACCACCACCACGACCACGTGGCGGAGGCGTCGGCGTGGGAGGGGGTCGAGCGCGCTCGCCCACCCGGTGGAGGCGGAGGAGCTGGGCGGCGTCGACCGCACGATCGAGCCCGGCGACACGCTGTCCGCGGGCGGGCTGACGATCGAGACGCTGCACACGCCGGGCCACACCGCGGGGATGCTCAACTTCGTGGTGAACGGCAGCGACGTGTTCACCGGCGACACCCTCTTCAAGGGCTCCGTGGGCGGCGTGCGCGCCCCGGGCTCCACGAGCTTCGCGGACCTGCGGCACTCGATCATGGACGTGCTGATGGAGCTGCCGCACGAGACGCGCGTGCACCCCGGCCACACCGACCCGACGACGATCGGCGACGAGTGGGATCAGAACGCGTTCGTCCGCCTCTGGCGCGGGCTCGACGAGGAGGGCGGCGAGCCCTGCAAGGTCTGGGACGAGGACGCGACGCTGGTGCTGTGGGCGCCGGACTACGACGGCGGGCACAAGGCCTGGGTGCGCTGGTCCGACGGGCGCGACGACATCGTGCCCGGCAGCCAGGTCGTCCGCGGGTAGGCGGCCGGTGCAGGACGAGGTACGCCGCGCGCTGCTCGAGCGGCTGATCGACCACGCCGCGCTGTTCCCGCCCGCCAGCATGAGCATGGAGGACGCGCTGGCGGAGGACCGGGCGGCGCGATCGAGCCCGTACGCGTGGATGCTGGACCGCTTCGTGTGCCCGGCCACGCGGCTGGGGGAGCTGGACGGGCTCGATGCGCCGGTGAGCGTGGTGCTGGACGGGCCGCTGGAGGCGCCGGCGGACGCGATCGAGCTGAGGCTCGACCAGGCCCGGCCCGACTCGCGCGAGCTGCTGCGCCTTGCCACGGAGCTGAGCCAGTGGAGCGACGAGGTCTACTACGAGCTCGTGCTCGACGCGACCTGGCGCGACTCGATCCCCGCCACGATCGGGGCGATCGCCGCCGTGGGCGGGCGGGTGAAGCTGCGCTGCGGGGGAGAGGTGGTCCCCGAGGTCGAGCAGGTGGCGCTCGTGATGGTCTCGTGCTGGGCGGCGAGGGCGCCGATGAAGGCGACCGCCGGGCTGCACCACCCGCTGCGGCGCGGGTCGGAGCACGGCTTCCTGAACTTCCTGTGCGCGGCGGCGCGGGCGCGCGAGGGCGCTGGACTCGGTCGGAGAGCTGCTGTCGGCGGAGTCGCTCGACGACCTGGCGCTGTCCTCGCTGACCGCGGACGAGGTGCACGCCACGCGCTCGACGCTCTTCAAGGGCTTCGGGTCGTGTTCGTGGCGGGAGCCGGTTGACGACCTGCGGGAGCTGGGGGTGCTGTCGTGACGCTGGCCTACGGCGTGCTGGACGACCTTGGCGTGTGCGCGCGCGTGGACGGCCGGGTGGTGGACCTGTCCGGGCTCGATCCGGTGTTCGACTCGTCCTCCCTGAACGGCTTCATGGCGCGGGGGCCCGAGTTCTGGCAGGAGACCGCCGCGCGCGTCGAGCGCGGCTTCGAGCTCGGGGATCCGCTGTCGCTCGGGCATGCCGTTCGAGGTGGCCGACTACGTCGACTTCTACTCGTCGCTGGCCCACGCCACGAACCTCGGCCGGATGTTCCGGCCGGACGCCGAGCCGCTGCTGCCGAACTGGCGCTGGCTGCCGGTCGGGTACCACGGGCGCGCGGGGACGGTCGTGCCGAGCGGGACGCCCGTGCGGCGCCCGTCGGGCCAGCGCCGGCCGCCGGGTTCCGATGCTCCCTCGTTCGGGCCGAGCGCGCGGCTCGACATCGAGCTCGAGGCGGGATTCGTGATCGGCGTGCCGAGCCGGCTGGGCGAGCCGGTGCCGGTCGAGCGGGCGCTCGACCACGTGTTCGGCATGGTGCTGGTGAACGACTGGTCCGCGCGCGACATACAGGCCTGGGAGTACCAGCCGCTGGGGCCGTTCCTCGGCAAGTCGTTCGCGACGTCGGTGTCCCACTGGGTGGTGCCGCTGTCGGAGCTGGCCGGCCGCCGCGTGCCGGCCGCCGAGCCGCAGGAGCCCGAGCCCCTGCCATACCTGCGCGAGGAGCCGTGGGCGTTCGACATCCCGCTCGAGGTGGAGCTGAACGGGACGGTGATCGCGAGGTCGAACACGCGCCACCTGTACTGGTCGGTCGCGCAGCAGATCGCGCACCTCACTGCGAACGGAGCGTCGCTCCGCACGGGCGACCTGCTCGCCACCGGCACCATCTCGGGGCCCTCGCGGGAGGAGCGGGGCAGCTTCATCGAGCTGTCCTGGAACGGGTCGGAGCCGATCGAGCTGCCGGACGGCTCGACGCGGACGTTCCTGGAGGACGGCGACGAGGTGGTGCTGCGCGGCGAGCCGCTGGGCGAGGTGCGGGGCCGGATCAGCCCGGCGGGATGACCGGCTTGGTGAACAGGCTCCTGCCCAGCTCTGGATCCTGATCCGCAAGGGCGCGAGTCAGCCTCGCTGCGGCTGCGGGGAGGAACGGCTCCAGCTCTCGCGACAGAACGTGGCAGGCGGCGAGGAGGGTCCCGAGCACGTTGTCGAGCTCGGCTGCGGCAGCTCGGACGCCCTCCCTTTCGGCTCTCGCGAGCTCCCAGGGCCGCGTCGTCGCGACGAGGCGGTTGCCTTCGTCCACCAGGCGCCAGAGCGCGCCCGTTGCCGCCTTGAAGTCGAAGCGATGAAGCGCCGCGTCGATGGCGGCGGGCGTCCGATCGATCTCCGCTCCAAGCGTCGAGGCCGCCTCGGAGCATCGCGCGCCGGCCACGATGCCTTGCGGGCGGAAGCGGGTGAGGAGGCCGATCGTTCGATTGACCAGGTTTCCGAGGCCGTCGGCGAGCTCGTTGGCGCGGGCCGCGAGCAGCTCTGCGCGAAAGTCGGCGTCACCCGCCCGCGGCACGTCGCGAAAGAACCACCAGCGCAGCGCGTCGCTGCCGTAGCGGGAAGTGATCTCGACAGGATCCTCGGCCCCGGTGGCGAGCGATTTCGACAGCTTCTGTCCTTCGACGGTCAGATAGTCGTGGACGAAGATCGCGCTCGGCAATGGCTCGCCTGCGGAGAGCAGGATCGCGGGCCAATAGACGGCGTGGAACCGGGTGATCCCCTTCCCGATCACGTGCACGCGCTCGTCCGAGCGCGCCCACCAGGCGGAATGCCGATGGCCGCTCGTCCCGTACTCGAGTGCGGTGATGTAGTTGCTGAGCGCGTCGAACCAGACGTAGATCACCTGGCTTCGATCGCCGGGCACGGGAATGCCCCAGCCGCGAGCGCGCTCCTGGGAACGGGACACGCTGAAGTCCTCGAGCCCGCTCCTGATGAAGCCCAGGACCTCGTTGCGCCGCTGTGACGGCTCGATTCGGAGCTCGCCGCTCTGCACAATGCCGAGCAACACGTCCTGATAGCGGGAGAGGCGAAAGAACCAGTTGCGCTCGGCGACGCGTTCCGGCGCGGCGCCGTGCTCCGGACATAGGCCATCGGCGAGCTCGACCGGTGACAGGAACGCCTCGCATCCGACGCAGTACAACCCCTCGTAGTGGCGCTGGTAGAGGTCTCCGCTCGCCTCGCACGCCCGCCACAGGCGCTCGACGCCTGGGCGGTGACGGGGGTCCACGCTCGTGCGGATGAAATCGTCGAGTGACAGCTCGAGCGGTCCGCGCAGCGCCTCGAAGCGCTGCGCCTTCGCCTCGACGTAGTCGGCGACGGGCACGCCCGCATGGTCGGCCGCCTCGACGTTCTTCAGCGAGTTGTCGTCTGTCCCGCTCAGGAAGCGGACCCGGTCGCCCCGCAGACGGCGGTGTCGTGCCAGGGCGTCCGCCTGCACGCACTCGAGCGCAAAGCCGATGTGCGGGTCGCCGTTCACGTACGGGATCGCGGTGGTGATGTAGAAGCGTCGCGTGCTCATCGATGCCTTCCTTTCTGGGCCCCGCGGGACCAGCATCCGATGAGTGCCGACCCCACTTGCCTGGGGCCGGTGTCGACGGTGAGAACTAGAGCACGCCGAGAGGCCCTGGCGTCAGGGCCATCATCGAGACGAATCTCGAGCGCGGACTCATGAGCCAACGGTACCCCTTGGCCGGGGCGATGGCCAGCGTGTTCCCGTCCTCGGCGCTCAGCCCGCGCGCTGTCGCACCCTGTGGGGCGCGGCCCCGACCGACTCCAGCGCCTTCCTGCGGTCCGCGAAGATCTCCAGCCTCACGACCTTGCCGTCGCGCAGCTTGAAGACGTGGGCGCCCTCCTGGCGGATCTCGACGCCGCTGCCCCGGCCGCGCCCGATGTAGCTCGCCAGCACCACGACGTGGTCGCCGATCTCGAGGAACTCGTCCGCCTCGGCGCGCCAGTGCTCCCACTCGCTGAGCCACGCGCGAATCCGCGGATTGGGCGTCTCGTGGTCCTCGTAGACGCCGGCCAGCCCGGGGAAGTCGTCGGACCAGCCCCACTCCATGTGCGGGTCGTAGACCTCGAAGCGCGGCTGCCAGTTGCCGCGACCCCACTCGTCGTAGATCGGCCGGATGAGGTCGACGTTGCCGGGGGGCATGGCGGTCCTAGCTTACGCACGGCTCCGGCTCGCTCCGTCCGCCCGCTTGACAGCGGCGACCATCCTTGGTCGAATGACTTAGTCAATCGTCCAAGGAGCCGATCGCCGTGCCCCAGGCATCACTGGCCCGCCAGCAGACCGAGGAGGCCTTCCTCGACGCCGCCGAGCGGCTCCTGGTCAGCGTCGGCCACGCGGGCATCACCACGCGGGCGCTCGCGGAGGAGGCGGGGGCGAACCACGGCCTCGTCCACTACTACTTCGGCTCGATGGAGAACCTGCTCGGGCGGGTGCTCGAGCGGTTCACCGAGCGGATGATCGCGCGCCAGCGCGAGATGTACGCGGCGCCCGGCGTGCCGTTCATCGAGAAGTGGCGCACCGCGATGCGCTATCTCGACGTCGACCGCGAGTACCAGAAGGTCTGGTTCGAGCTGCAGGCGCTCGCCTGGAACCGCCCGGAGCTGCGCGAGCTCGTCGCGCACGTCGACGGCGAGTGGCGCGCCGTGCTCAGCGAGGCGTTCGCGGAGCCGCGCGAGCGCTACGGAATCCCCATGCCCCTGGATGCCCTCGTCTCGCTCGTGATCACGTTCAACGAGGGCATCATCTTCGAACGCCTGTCGGGCATCGAGACCGGACAGGCAGACCTGCTCCGGTGGATCGACGACTGGCTGCAGAGAAAGGACTCACGATGACGACCGTGGATGCGGTTGCCCCCGCGCGCGAGCAGACGCGCGCCCGCTACCCCGACGAGGAGGGCTACGTCGAGCGCGACGGGGTGCGCGTGTTCTACGAGGTCTACGGCGCGGGCGAGCCGACGATCCTGCTGCTGCCCACCTGGTCGATCATCCATTCTCGCCACTGGAAGGCGCAGATCCCGTATCTCGCCCGTCACGCGCGGGTGGTCACCTTCGACGGGCGCGGCAACGGCCGCTCCGACCGCCCGACCGCGGTCGAGGCCTACGCCGAGCGGGAGTTCGCGGCCGACGCCCTGGCCGTCATGGACGCCACGGGCACCGAGCGCGCCGTCCTCGTCGGGCTCTCGGCCGGGGCGCTCTGGGGCGTCCTGCTCGCGGCGGAGCATCCGGAGCGCGTGGAGGGCGCGGCCTTCATCGGGCGCGGCCGCGCCGTTCGGCCAGCACCTCGCGCGCACGTCCCAGCCGTTCGACGAGCCGCAGGAGTCCTACGACGACTGGGGCAAGTACAACCGCCACTACTGGCTCGAGAACTACCGCGACTTCCTGGAGTTCTTCTTCGGCAAGGTCTTCACCGAGCCGCACTCCACCAAGCAGATCGAGGACTGCGTGGGGTGGGGTCTCGAGACCACGCCCGAGACCCTGGCCCTGACCTACCTCGGGCGCGAGCTGCACGACCGCGACGAGTTCGAGCGCCTGTGCCGCCGGATCTCGTGTCCCGTGCTGGTCATCCACGGCACCGACGACGCGGTCCGGCCGTCCGTCGTCGGTGAGGAGCTCGCGGATGTGACCGGCGGGAGCTTCGTTCCGATGGAGGGCTCCGGGCATTGCCCGCACGCGCGCGATCCCGTTCGCGTCAACCTGCTGCTGCGCGACTTCGCCGCCCCCCGGCCCGCGCCGGCGCGCTGGACGCGCGGGCGCCGCCGCGCGAAGCGCGCGCTCTACCTGTCGTCGCCGATCGGGCTCGGCCACGCCAGGCGCGACATCGCCATCGCCCGCGAGCTGCGCCGGGCGCACCCGGACCTCGAGATCGAGTGGCTCGCTCAGCACCCCGTGACCGCGGCGCTCGAGGCGGCCGGTGAGCGCGTTCATCCCGCCAGCCGCGAGCTCGCGAACGAATCGCACCACATCGAGTCCGAGTCCGCCGAGCACGACCTGCACTGCTTCCAGGCGTGGCGGCGCATGGACGAGATCCTCGTCGCCAACTACATGGTCTTCCACGACCTCGTCAACGAGCGCGACTACGACCTCTGGATCGCGGACGAGGGCTGGGAGATCGACTACTACCTGCATGAGAACCCCGACCACAAGCGCGCCGCGTACGTCTGGCTGACCGACTTCGTCGGCTGGATCCCGATGCCCGACGGCGGCGAGCACGAGGAGTTCCTGACCGCCGACTACAACGCCGAGATGATCGAGCACATCGATCGCTTCCCGCGCGTGCGCGATCGCGCGATCTTCGTGGGCAACCCCGACGACATCGTCCCGGACACGTTCGGCCCCGACCTGCCGGCGATCGCCGACTGGACCGGGCAGCACTTCGACTTCGCCGGCTACGTCACCGGGTTCGACCCGGCCGAGCTGGGCGACCGCGAGCGGCTGCGCGCCGAGCTCGGCTACGGGCCGGCAGAGCAGGTGTGCATCGTGACCGTGGGCGGATCGGGAGTCGGCCGCTCGCTCCTCGAGCGGGTCATGGCGGCGTTCCCCGAGGCCAAGAGGAACGTCCCGGAGCTGCGCATGGTCGTCGTCGCAGGACCGCGCATCGACCCCGCGTCGCTGCCGCGGCACGACGGCCTCGAGATTCGCGCGTACGTGCCGGACCTCTACCGCCACCTCGCCGCATGCGACCTCGCCGTCGTGCAGGGAGGGCTGACCACCTCGATGGAGCTGACCGCCAACCGGCGCCCCTTCCTCTACTTCCCCCTGCGCCACCACTTCGAGCAGAACACCCACGTCCGGCACCGGCTCGACCGCTACGGCGCCGGCCGGCGCATGGACTTCGAGACCTCCACACCCGAGACGATCGCGAGGGCGATCGCCGAGGAGATCGGCCGCGAGGTCGACTACCGGCCGGTCGAGACCGACGGCGCCGCCATCGCCGCGGCACAGATCGCCGAGCTCCTGTGACGTTCCGAGTTCCCCTGCGGCGGCGCGATACTTGTCGCGCTCATGCAGGCGGCCCCCCAGCTGGTGCACGAGATCGTCGAGGCACTGAACCGAGGTGACGTCGACGGGATGCTGGAGCGCATGCATCCGGGCTTCGAGTGGAGGCCGCTCGAGACGAGCCCGGTCGCCGGAGGCGTGTACCGCGGCCACGAGCAGGTACGGCGCTACGTCGAGGACTGGCTGGCCATCTTCGACAACCTGCGGCTCGACCTCGAGGACCCGGCGGAGGTCGCGGATCGCGTAGTGGTCATGGTGAATGGCCACGGCCGCGGCCGGGCGAGCGGCCTGCAGCTCGTCACGCGCTTCTGCCAGGTGTGGACCGTGCGCGACGGGACGGCGATCGGGATGGGGGAGTACGCCACCCGGGAGCAGGCGCTCGCCGAGGTGCAGTCGCAGTAGGCCGAGCGAGCCTGTCCGTCCGGACCTAGGCGACGGCCGCGTGGTGCGTCATGCGGCAGAAACAAGACGACTCGATCGAGACGTCGGCGCGGGCGAGGGCGACGTCGAGCTGCTGCTTGACGATCCGCGCCTGCTCGGGCTTCCCCAGCCGAACGAGGCACTCGTGGTAGCCGTGCAGGCTCCACACGTTCCCGGGGTGCCAGGACGAGCGCGGGATCGACGCGTCGTAGCCGAGGTCCTCGGCGTACACGGTCTCGGCCTCCTCGACCCGACCCTGCTCGAGCAGCAGCGCACCGTAGGCGTGGCGCGTGGGCTGCATCCAGCCCCACGGCTCGTCGTACGGCAGCGCGTCGTCGAGCGCTATCGCCCGCCGCAGGTGCTCGAACGCCGCGTCGAACCGGCCGCGCCGGTACTCGAGCTCGCCGTCGAGCATCGCGCCCGCGACGGCGAGGATGTCCTGGCACGTGTTGTTGAACAGGTAGCGCGAGTCGGGTACGCGCGCGGCGGCGGCGAGGAACGCGTCGCGCGCCGCCTCGGCTTCCTCCATCCGTCCGGTCGCCGCGTAGGCGACGCCCTGCGCGTAGTGCCTCATCGCCGTCGTGGTGCAGTAGAGCTCCGGGTCGCCGGGCAGCGGCAGCGCGAGGATGTCCTCCCACAGCCCGAAGCGGACGAGCACGTGCAGGCGCATGGGGATGAACGCCTCGAGGTAGTCGGCCATCGGCGGCTGCTCGATCCGCAGCAGCTCCTCGGGCAGCGAGGCCTCGAGGTCGGCCGCGACGCGCAGCGCGACCTGCGACCGGCCGAGGAACATCGCCCCGTAGATCGCGAAGTGGCGGTCGTGTGCGTGGTAGAGCGCGTAGAACCCCACCCGGCCCTCGCGCGCGACGTACTTCTCGTTGACCTCGATCGCGCGCAGGTTCCAGTCGAGCGTGCTCTTGTAGTCGCCGCACAGCACGTCGATGTGCGTCGGCATGTGCACGAGGTGGCCGGCGTCGGGGACGAGCGAGCGCAGCTCGTCGGCGACCGGCAGCGCCTGCTCGGGGAACGGCGACATCTCCATCAGGTGCACGTAGAGATGCACGAGTCCGGGGTGCGAGCGGCCGCCGGGCGACTCGAGCGCGCGCTCGAGCACCTCCTTGGCCTCGAGCGTCGCCGCCCCCTCGGACGGCAGGCCCGTGTAGCGATCCCACAGCGCCCACGGCGTGAGGTTCATCAGCGCGTCGGCGAAGAGCGCCGCGACGTCGAGCTCGCCGGGATACGCGCGATACAGGTCGCGCATCGCGTCGGCGTAGTCGGCGTTCCACGCGACGAGGTCGGCCGACGGGTCGTTCGGCTTGGTAGCGGCTCCCGAGCGCCTCGACGAGCGCCCGCTCGACCGGCGCGGCGCGGTCCGCGCACGCGCGCGCCGCCGCGACCTCGTCGCACGCCTTCTCGAGCGACGCCGCGAGATCGACCGGGTCGAACGCCTCCCACTGCTTGTTGTAGTTCGGCCCGATCGCGTAGGCGATACCCCAGTGGGCCAGCGCGAAGCCGGGGTCGTGTTCGAGCGCGCGCTCGAAGCACCGGATCGCCTCCTCGTGGTGGAACGCGTAGGACCACACCAGTCCGCGGTCGAACCACATCTGGGCGCTCGTCGAGGCCGTCGACGTTCCGCGCGTGTAGGTGCCGAGATCGAAGTAGGGGGCCATCGATGCCGTTCTCTCACGTTTCTACCGCTTCCGGTGCCCGATTGCTGCGTCCGCGCAAGACGAGCGCCCAGGCAAGGCAGCCGAAGGCCGCCGTCGTTGCCAGCGTCCGGACGATGTTCCAGGCGACCCACGGGGTCACGAAGTCGTCGCGCACAGCGGCCAGGTTCTCGATGCGGGCGGGGTCACCCGCCTGCTTGATGTCTTCGTTGAGCGGGACGTGGATCGCGAAGGTGACGACGACCGCCACCGTGTACAGGGCGAGGCCGGCGACGATCCAGCCTGCCGTCTTGGGCGAGCCGGAGCGACGCGCCTGAACGAGGGCGACTGCGGCGAGCGCCCCAGCAGCGAGGAAGGTCAAGGGGAAGGCCGGGTTGTCGACCGTCTGTTGCATCGCGTCGACAAGGGTGCGGTCGTCGGCCGCGGTCAGGGCCGGCATGACGGCGATCGACCAGTCGTAGACGAGCCCCGCCAGCAGGCCCATGGCGATCACGGCCGCGCCCAGCACGAGGTCGGCGTTGCGGGTGGCGGGCTTGCGGGTTGTGGTGCTGCTGGCCATGTTGGCCTCCTCATGCCCTCGTGGGGGCTGTCGTGGGTGTCGGGGTACAGATGCCGGCGGCGGCCGCGTCGCGTGCGTAGTCGCTGAAGTCCCGCGGCTCGCGGCCGAGGGCGCGCTGAACGCCGTCGGCCAGGCGTGCGTTGCGGCCGTCGAGGACCTCGCCGAAGATGAAGACGAGCATCTCGACGACCTCGCTCGGAACGCCCTGGTCGGCAGCAGCGACGGCGAAGTCCTCGATCGAGATCGGGACGTAGCGGATCTCGCGAGCCGTCGCGCGGCCGATCTCGGCGACCGCCTCGGCGAAGGTCAGTAGCCGCGGCCCGGTGAGCTCGTAGAGCTCGCCGATGTGCCGGTCGTCGGTCAGCGCCGCGACCGCCACGTCGGCGATGTCGTCGGCGTCGACGAACGGCTCGGGCGTGTCTCCGGCCGGAAGCGCAACCTCGCCCGCCTGGACCTGTTCCAGCCAGTAGTCCTCGCTGAAGTTCTGGGCGAACCAGGTCGAGCGCAAGATCGTCAGCTCGGCGCCGGAGTCGCGCACGGCCCGCTCCGCGCGCTCGGCCTCGTCCTCGCCGCGCCCGGACAACAGGACGAGACGCCGAACGCCGCTCTCCACGGCCAGGTCGGCGAACGAGCCCAGCGTCTCCGCGGCGCCCGGGATCGCGTCCCAGTAGTGGGAGACGTAGGCCGATCCGACCCCTTCCAGAACCGGGTCCCAGGTCGAGCGGTCGTCCCAGTCGAAACGAGGCTCCCCCGAGCGCGAGCCGATGCGAACGGGCAGGCCGCGTGCGGTGAGGCGCTCCACCACTCGGCGGCCGGTCTTGCCGGTGCCGCCGAGTACCAGCGTGGGTTCTTGTCTCGTAAGGGTTGGAGAGCGCCGAGTCATGCTCCGACCTCCACCGGCCGCCGTGACTGTGTCGCGGCTGCGCCACCGCGGCGCCTTGCGAGCCAGGCCAGCGGCGCGAGAACGACGCGCTGCAGCCAGCGGGGCGGGAACGCTCCCTGTACCTCGTCCTCGAACTCCTGGGTGAACAGGGCGAGGTCGAGGGGCCTCGGGATGCCGCCCAGCATCGTGCGGCCCTGCTCGGCGAGGCCGACGGCGGTCTCGAAGAGCTCCTCCATCTTCAGTGCCGGGCGCACCTCGACGCGGACGAGCGCGTCCTCGTCGCCGACATTCGCGAAGTCGTGCTTCTGGCCAGGGGGGACGACGACGACCTCGCCGGGCCCCGCGACGACCCGCTCGCGTCCCATGTTGAAGCGCATCGTGCCCTCGACGACCTCGAAGCGCTCCTCCTGCTTCGGGTGGATGTGCTGGCCACCCGGGACGCGCCGGCCCGCGGGAAGCTCGAGGTCGATCGCGAGCAGCTCGCCGCCCGTGTTCGCCGATGTCTGGCGGAATGTGATCCGCTCTCCGCTTGCCGGGTTCTCGAGTGTCTGTCCTCTGTAAGCCATGGTCGCTCCGATCTGGGCCGTTGGTGCAGTACGTCCAGTCTTCCGCGAACATGCGGGATGGTCTATGACCAAACAGCGCCGATATATGCTCGATCGTCCATCCGGCTGGACGAGACGGATCAGGGCATGCATACTTCGGCCACATGGAAGCGCCCGACCCCTTCCCGCCGTCCGATCCCCTCGGCGAGGCACTGCACTTCCTGCGGATGAACGGCGCGTACTACTGCCGCTCCGAGCTCACCGCACCGTGGGGAATCACGATGCCGCCGATGCCGGGGTACCTCTGGTTTCACGTGGTCACCTCGGGCCGGCTCTGGCTCGAGACCGGGGAGGAGGAGCGGGACTGGATCCAGCTCGGAGACCTCGCGCTCGTGCCGCACGGGGAGGGCCACGTCCTATGCAGCGAGCCAGGAGCTCCTGCGCCCGGGATTCTCGACCTCGAGCGTGAGGTCGTGAGCGAGCGCTACGAGATCCTTCGCCACGGCGGGGGCGGCGCGCCGACCGGCCTGATCTGCGGGGCCGTGCGCTTCGCGCACCCTGCCGCCGGCAACCTCATCGAGATCCTGCCGAGCACGATCCACATCGAGGCGTCCAGCTCGCCCAGGCTGGAGTGGATGCAGAGCGTGCTGCGGCTGATGGCCTCGGAGGCCGGCGAGCTCCGGCCCGGCGGCGAGGCCGTGATCACGCGCCTCGGGGACATCCTCGTGATCCAGGCGATCCGGGCCTGGATGGAGAGCGATCCGGCCGCGCAGAGGGGCTGGCTGGGAGCGCTCCAGGACCCCCAGATCGGCCGCGCCATCTCAAGCATTCATCGCGACCCCGCTCGGGACTGGACCGTCGCCTCGCTGGCACACGAGCTGGCGATGTCGCGCTCGGCGTTCGCCGCCCGCTTCACCGAGCTCGTCGGCGAGCCGGTGATGAGCTACGTCGCCCGCTGGCGCATGCACGTCGCGGTAGCCGCGCTGAAGGACGAGGGCGCCACGGTCGGCCAGCTCGCCGACCGGCTCGGCTACCGGTCCGAGGCCGCGTTCAGCCGCGCCTTCAAGCGCGTCATCGGCGTCTCCCCGGGCGCGATCAGGCGAGGCGCCGGCGAGCAGGACCTCGAGCTGTTCGCCGCCGCCGCGAGCTGAAGTGCGAGGGCGACCCAGTGAGCGCCAATCACGCTCGGCGGCACTGCCTGGCCGGCTCCGACCATCAGCGTTTCGCGGTTCACTCGGCGAGGGTGATCGTGAGGTCGCCGCTCCTGTCGTCGGCGATGAAGACGCCGCGGGTGTTGGCGTAGGGGCCGGTCCCGCCGGTCACGGCTCCATGTGTGGTCGGGACGCCTGGCTTGCTGTTGGCCTGCAGCGTGAGGGTGCCGGCTCGCAGGTCGATGACGCCAGTGCAGGTCGTGGTCGACCGCAGGTAGTTGCGCGCCCCCTTGGTCGTGGTGCACTCGGCGTACAGCGTTCCGACGACATCTCGCGAGCTGTCGGCCAGCGGATTGGTGAACACGATCACGTCGCCGGTTGAGTTGGCCCGCTGGCCGGCCTTCGTGTTGCGTACGTGCTCGAAGGTGGAACCCTTGTCGAGCGTCTTGAACGTCAGCGTGCTGGTGGCGGGGTCCTGTGCCGAGGCGCCGGATACCAGCAGGGCGACGATCCCTGCCAGCGCCACTGCGGCGAGACCGAGGGCGGATGTCCGTCTGAGTGCGAGGTGCATGGCGTTCCCTTCGAGAGTTGCTCGGACCTCTCGAACCTAGGTCGGCGGGCCCCGCGGGACATCGTTGCCAGTGCTGGACCCGGCTAGGTGCCAGCACCTGTCTTCGACCCGGTGTCAGCCCTGGTCTTGGGCTGCGCGGAGGTAGGCGACCACCGCGAGGACACGGCGGTGGGAGTCTTGGCCCTCGGGCAGGTCGAGCTTCATGAGGACGCTGCGGACGTGGCCCTCCACGGTGCGCTCGGTGAGCACGAGCCGACGCGCGATCGCGTTGTTGGTCAGGCCCTCCGCCATCAGCGAGAGGACCTCACGTTCGCGCACGGTCAGTGCGCCGAGGTCGTCGGTCTCGCCGCCCACGAGCGATGCCACGACCTGCGGGTCCAGCGCCGAGCCGCCGGCGGCGACACGCTCGGCCGCCTCGAGAAACTCCGACACGGCCAGCACCCGGTCCTTGAGCAGATATCCGAAGCCGCCCCGGGAAACCAGGCCGACGGCACCGGCGGCCTCCACATGCTGGGAGAGCACGAGCACGCCGACGTTGGGGTGGGTGTCGCGGATCCAGCCGGCCGCGCGGATCCCCTCGTCGCTGAACGACGGCGGCATCCGAACATCGACCACGGCGAGGTCGGGGTCGTGCTCGCTGACAGCGGCGCGGAGGCGATCGGCGTCGTCGACGGCGGCGATCACGTCGTGCCCGGCGTCCTCGAACAGCCGGCCGAGGCCCTCGCGGAGCAAGACCTGGTCTTCCGCGATCACCACTCGCATGGCAGCTCCGCGGTGACCACCGTTCCCCGGCCCGACGGACTGTCGACGCTCAGCGTCCCGCCGAGGGCGGCCACGCGATCGCTCATGCCGGCCAGCCCGGAGCCCGCCGCGGGCAGGGCGCCGCCCCTCCCGTCATCCCGGACGGAGAGGACGAGGCTGCCGTTCTGCCTCACGGCGCGGACGCTGACCTCGGAGGCGCCCGCGTGCTTGGCCACGTTTGCCAGTGCCTCGCTCGCGACGAAGTAGGCGGCGGTCTCCAGGCGGTCCTCGAAGCGCTCCTCGGTGGCCGAAACCCTGATCGGAAGCGGCGAGCGCGACGCGAGCTCGCGCAGTGCGGGAGAGAGGCCGTCGTCGAGGCCGGCCGGCCTGACGCCCCGGGCCAGCTCGCGCAACTCCTCGATCGCGACCAACACTTCATCGACCGTGGCGTTGAGCTCATCCGCCGGGCGACTCGGCGCAGGCAGCTGGCCCTGGACGTGGCGTAGCGCCAGCCCGATCGACACCAGCCGCTGCTGGGCCCCGTCGTGCAGGTTTCGCTCGAGCCTGCGTCGCTCCTCGTAGCCGGCCGTGACGATGCGCGCTCGCGACTCCTCCACCTCCGCCAGCCGGCGCCGTACCTCGACTCGCAGGCGGGCGATCTCGATCGCCAACCCTGCCGCCTCGATGACGTTCTGGAGCAGGCCCGGGCGGTCTCCGAGAGTCCCGTCGTGCACGACGGTCGCGAGTTGGAGAGCGCCTCGTCGCACGGGAGTGCACGCGCGTCCTCCGAGGCGCGATTCGTCCACCACGTACCCGGCCGCGTCGACGTGGAGCTTCTCCTCGGGGAGCCAGAAGAACAGCTCCAGCGTCGGGTCGCCAAGCGCCTGCGCCAGGACGTCGCCGATCCCCTCCGGCGCCGTGCGCCCGGCTCGGAGCTCGTCGAGGAAACGCTCGACCTTGCCCAGCCCTTCGTAGCGTGCGCGGTCGAAGCGCCTGTCCACCATCCGCTGGACCCGTGATCGCAGCGGGCCGAAGGCCAGCGCGACGGCCAGCGTCGCGGCGGCGGTCGGGAGCGTGGATCCCGAGCCGATCGCGACGCCCAGGGACAGGGAGACCGCCGCGAACGTCGCGGCGAGGCCGGCGGTGAGCACCGCGTAGGCGAGCGTGCGGCTGACCAGGCCGTCGATCTCGTAGAGGCGGTAGCGCGTGATCGCGACCCCGATCGCGGCGGCGATCGCCGTCATCGTCACTACGAGCGCGGCGGTCAGCGCCGGGCCCTCCTCGCCCGTGATGGCGAGCTCGGCCAGGCAGACGATCACCGTCCCCGGAACCAGGAGCGCCGCGTAGGCGAGCCACTTGAGCTGGTAGCGCTCGACGCCCGTCGCACGGCGCAGCCTTGTCCGGATGGCGAGGGCGCCGGCTACGAGGCCACCCAGGGCCCCGAGGCCGCTGAGCAGGAGCGGGATGCCGATGATCGACTCGGACAGCTGGGGCAGCGGGCTCGAGACATGGGCGAACTCGTCGCTGTAGCGCTCGGCGGCCAGGAGGGAGAGCACGATCAGGACAGCAAACGACGCTGCCGTCGCGCCCGCGACCCGCCGCCAAGCCGGCGAGGGGAGCCGGCCGTCGGGGAACACGAAAGCGATCGCGGTGGGGCAGACGAACAGCAACGGCCACGCGCGCTCGGTGTACAGCACCGCCCACTCGGCGCCGGGCAACGCGCCCGGCTCGGCGAGAACGGCATATTCCGCGTACGTGATCGCAACCGCGCTGGCCGCGAGAGCGAGCCCGTTCGCGAGCAGCAGCCAGCCGATCGGGTTTTCGCCACAGCGCGTGGCGAGCAGGAGCCCGACCGCGCTCGACGCGAGCGTCGCGATGCACCAGCCCGCGACGGTCAGCGCGTCGTCGCCAAGGTTGGAGGCAAGGGCCGACAGCGTGACTGCGAACCCGAGACCGGCGAGCGTCAGGCACACGGCCACCCAGGGCGCGATCCGCCGGGCTTGCATGCAACTGATCATCGCCCCAACCGGGCGCCGCCACAACCGTGGTGGCACTGCGTCGCGGTCAGGTGCTGGCACTCGTGCAGATCACGTGCTCGCCGCGATGTGCGACCACCCGCCCCCGACCTAGGTTCGAGAGGTCCGATTTCGACACCGAAGGGAACACCATGGAAAGCACCGCAGGCCACCCGTCAATCGACATCGCCTCCGAGCGTCCCCGGCCCGGCCTGGCCCTCTTCCTGGCCGTGCTGTCGGTCCCCGGATCGACGATTGCCTGGGATCTGCCGTCCGGTGGGCTCTGGATCGGCCTGCCGCTTGGGATCGCGGCAATCGTGCTCGCCTCACGAGCACGTCGCCAGCCGCTGACCCGCGGCGGCTCCCGGATGGCCATCGGCGCGATCGCCCTGGCGGCGCTGGCGATCGGGCAGATGGTCGTCTACACGATCGTGTCCGCCGTCGCCTAGCCCCCTCCAGGAGACCACATGCGAATCGCTATGGGGCGGGTGCCTGCGCGGAGACGCTTGCGAGCGACGCGTCGAGGATGTCGGCGGCGAGGTCGATCTCGTCGTCGCTGATCGTCAGGGGCGGGGCCATGCGCAGGCAGTTCGCGGCCCCGCCGGTGCCGCCGCGCACGAGGTTCATCGACAGCCCGCGGCGGTGGGTCTCCTCGGTCAGAGCGAGCCCGAGCGCCTCGGCCGGCTCCCGGGTGTCGCGGTCATGCACGAGCTCGACGCCGCAAAGCAGCCCGCAGGCGCGTACGTCGCCGATGCACTCGTGGCGTTGCTGTAGCGCGTCGAGGTGCCCCCGGAGGCGCTCGCCGGCCACCGCGGCGCGTTGTGGCAGCCGCTCCTCGCGGACGACGTCGAGCACCGCCAGGGCCGCCGCGGCCGGGAGTGGGTCGCTCACGTGTGAGGTCACGTGGATGAAGCCGCGCTCGAAGCAGGACTCCTCGATCTCCGTGCTGGTCACCACCGCGCCGATGGGGACACCGCCGCCCAGGGTCTTCGAGAGCACCAGGAAGTCGGGAACGACGTCGAAGGCCTCGAATCCGTACATCGCGCCCAGCCGGCCGAGCCCGGTCTGGCACTCGTCGAAGACAAGCAGCAGGTCGCGCTCGCGACACAGCTCGAGCATGCGTACGAAGTAGCCCGGCGGAGGGACGATCACGCCGCCGGCCGAAAGCACCGGCTCCGCCACGACGGCGGCCGGCGACCCGACCGACGCCTGGTCGAACAGGTCGAAGCCCGCCTCCAGGCAGGACATGTCGCAGGCGTCCTGGCAGTGGCGGATCGGGCAGCGGTACGCGTACGGCGCCGGCAGCGCGAACCCCCCGGGAACGGTGGGGCCGTAGCCGCGGCGGCCGGCCGCCATCGTGAGCGCCGCGGCACCGCCCGTCAGGCCGTGCCAGGAGCGAGTCAACGACGCCACCTCGAAGCGGCCGCTGTGCAGCTTGGCCATACGCACGGCCACTTCGATCGACTCGCCGCCGGTGGAGAGCAGGATGGTGCGGTCGAGCCCGGCCGGGAGCGTGCCGACCAGGGCTTCCGCCAAGTCGAGCACGGGCGGGGACAGCATCCACGAGTTCAGATGGATGACGCTGTCCAGGGATCGCCGGATAGCGTCGCCGACGCGTGGGTGGTTGTGGCCGATGGTGGCGCAGATCTGGCCCGCGGTGAAGTCGAGGATGCGCCGGCCATCGGAGGTGGTCACCCACGAGCCCTCGGCCTCCACGATGAGGTCATCGACGAAGTCGCCGCCGTAGCGAATGAGGTGGTCGTGCATCAGCCGGGGGCAAGCGTCGCAGAACCGGTTGGCCGGTACCTTGCAGGACCCATGAAGGTCCACCTCCCCGACGGCACGGAGCTCGAGCTCCCCGACGGCGCCAGCGGCGCAGACGCCGCGCGCGCCATCGGCGAGGGCCTCGCGCGGGCCGCGCTCGGGATCAGGGTGAACGGGGACCTCCAGGATCTGACCGCGCCGCTCGAGCCCGGGGCGAACATCGAGATCGTCACCGCACGCGACGGCGACGGCCTCTGGCTCCTCCGCCACGACGCCGCCCACGTGCTCGCCACCGCCGTCATGGAGCTCTACCCCGGCGTGAAGATCTCCATCGGCCCGCCGATCGACGACGGCTTCTACTACGACTTCGACTTCCCCGACGGCACCAAGCTCACCGAGGACGACTTCGAGCGCGTCGAGCAGAAGATGCGCGAGCACATCGGCGCCGACGAGCAGTTCGAGCGCACCGACGTGCCGGTGGCCGAGGCGATCGAGCGGTTCAAGTCCGAGGGCCAGGACTACAAGGTCGAGCTGATCGAGGACCTCGTCCGGGATGCCGACCCCGCCCACCCGCTCGAGACCGTCTCGCTCTACCGAAACGGCCCCTTCACCGACCTCTGCCGCGGCCCGCACGGGCCCGGCACAAAGCGGATCAAGGCCGTGAAGCTGACGAGCGTGGCCGGCGCCTACTGGCGCGGGGACGCGAAGAAGCCGATGCTCACGCGCGTCTACGGCACCGCCTTCGCCAGCAAGGACGACCTGAAGGAGCACCTGGAGCGGCTCGAGCAGGCCCGTGAGCGCGACCACCGCAAGCTCGGCCGCGAGCTGTCGCTGTTCATGCTCTCGGACCTGTCGCCCGGCTCGCCCTTCTGGCTCCCGAAGGGCACCCACATCTGGAACGAGCTGACGAATCTGTGGCGCACCACCAACGTGGAGCGCGGCTACCAGGAGGTCCGCAGCCCGATCCTGTTCGACCAGGAGCTCTGGAAGCAGTCGGGCCACTGGCACGTCTACCGCGACCACATGTACTTCACCGACGTCGAGGACCGGCCGATGGGCCTCAAGCCCATGAACTGCCCCGGCCACTGCCAGATCTACAAGCGCGAGCTGCGCTCCTACCGCGACCTCCCGCTGCGCCTCGCCGAGCAGGGACTCGTCCACCGCCACGAGCCGAGCGGCACCCTCCACGGCCTCCTGCGGGTGCGCCACATCACCCAGGACGACGCCCACGTGTTCTGCACCGAGGACCAGATCGAGGAGGAGGCCATGCGCTGCCTCGACTTCGGCTTCTACATCTACGAGCAGTTCGGCCTGGAGCCCCGCCTCGAGCTGTCGACCCGGCCGGAGAAGCGCGTCGGCACCGAGGAGATGTGGGACAAGGCCGAGGCCGCGCTCGCGCGCACACTCGAGAAGAACGGCCTCGAGTACGACCTGAACGAGGGCGACGGGGCCTTCTACGGCCCCAAGATCGACGCCCACATCACCGACGCGATCGGCCGCTCGTGGCAGCTCGGCACCGTCCAGCTCGACTACTACATGCCCGAGCAGTTCGAGCTCACGTACACGGGCGCGGACAACGCCGAGCACCGCCCGGTGATGATCCACCGCGCCCTGATGGGCTCGTTCGAGCGCTTCATCGGCATCCTGATCGAGCACTACGCGGGCGAGTTCCCGCTCTGGCTCGCGCCGGTCCAGGCGACCGTCCTCCCGATCGCGGACCGCCACAACGACTACGCGCGCGAGACCGCGGCCCGGCTGAGGGAGGCCGGCCTGCGTGTGGAGGTGGACGAGCGCTCCGAGTCGATCAAGAAGAAGATCCGCGAGGCCGAAGTGCTGAAGGTGCCCTTCATGCTGGTGGTCGGGGACCAGGAGCAGGAGTCCGGCGCGGTGGCCGTGCGACGCCACCGCGAGGGCGATCAGGGCGCGGAGCCGCTCGACGAGTTCGCTCGGCGAGCCCAAGACGAGATCGCCGAGAGACGCTAGTATCGGCCCCTGATGACGTGCCTCCACACCCGCGCGCTTTGACAGCAGGGCGCCGCCTCTTCACCTAGTGCCGATCCCTCGCAAGTTCGATCGGCGCCCTCCGGATCGCGACGAGACACGGATCAACGAGCGGATCCGCGTGCCCCAGGTACGCCTCATCGGCGAGAACGGGGACCAGATCGGGGTGGTCGACACCCAGCAGGCCCTTCGCTATGCCCAGGAGCGCGATCTCGACCTGGTCGAGGTGGCGGCCGACGCCCGCCCGCCGGTCACGCGCGTGCTCGACTACTCGAAGTACAAGTACGAGCAGGAGCAGAAGGCGAAGGCGGCGCGCCGGCACCAGAAGCAGGTCAACGTCCGCGAGATCAAGCTACGGCCGAAGATCGCGAACAACGACTACAACACCAAGAAGAACCACGTGGTCCGTTTCCTGAAGGGGGACGACCGCGTGAAGGTCACGATCATGTTCCGCGGCCGCGAGCAGACCCACCCGGAGCGCGGCGAAGCGCTCCTGATGCGGCTGGCCGAGGACGTGGCCGAGCTGGGCCAGATCGAGCAGCATCCGCAGCAGGACGGGCGCAACATGACGATGCTGCTGGCGCCGGTCAAGCGGAAGCCGGCTGAGCAGCCGGCCGCGGCGGGCTAGCGGTCTGCTTCAATAAGCGGTCGGCATGCCGAAGATGAAGACTCACTCCGGCGCGAAGAAGCGCTTCCGCAAGACGGCCACGGGCAAGCTCCGCGCGCGTCACTCCTTCACGAGCCACAACCTCGGGAAGAAGAGCGCCAAGCGCAAGCGGCACCTGGGCCGGCCGGTCGAGGTCGCGAAGGCGGACCAGAGCCGCGTCGAGAGGCTGCTGCACAAGTGAGCCGGGTCAAGCGTTCAGTCCACGCGCGCAAGAAGCGCCGCGCCACGCTCGAGCGGACCAAGGGCTACCGCGGTCAGGCCTCGAAGAGCTACAAGCGTGCCAAGGAGGCCCTGCTCAAGGCCGACTCCTACGCCTACCGCGACCGCCGCAACCGCAAGCGCGACTTCCGGCGGCTGTGGATCATCCGCATCAACGCGGCCGCCCGGCAGGAGGGCATGTCGTACAGCCAGTTCATGCACGGCCTCAAGCAGGCCGGCATCGAGGTCGACCGCAAGGTGCTGGCCGACATCGCCGTGCGCGACCCGGAGACCTTCCGACGGTTTGCCGACCGGGCCCGGGAGGCCGTGGCTGCGTAACCGCGCGAACCACGGAACCGAAATCTCCCGGGCGCCCGCTGAGGCGCCCTTTTTCGTTCCATGATCCGATCCCCCGACAACGACAGGCTCAAGACGATCCGCAAGCTCCAGCAGAAGCGCTGGCGGCAGAAGCTCGGGCTGTTCAGCGCCGAGGGGGAGGACCTGGTCGACGCCGCGCCGGACGCCCAGTTCGTGCTCCGCGCGGGGGTGGACGTGGAGCCCGAGCTGCTGAACGCGGTGAGCACGCTGGCGCTCCGGCACGCGGGTGATCGGGGTGTACAGGCAGCGCTGGACGCAACTCCCTCGCTCCGGCGCGGGCCAGCCCGCGCCCTCGCGCACGGCCCAGGGCGACCTGCTCGTGTACCTGCACGGCGTGGAGGACCCGGGGAACGTCGGCACGATCATCCGCTCCGCGCATGCCTTGGCGGACGCCACCGTGGTGCTCGGACCCGGCTGCGCGGACCCGTACTCCCCGAAGGCGGTGAGGGCGTCGATGGGCTCGATCTTCGCGAAGCCTCCCGCCCGCGCAGGGCTCGCCGAGATCGGCGCGCGCCCGCTGGCGCTCGACCCGGACGCCGAGCGCGACCTCGCCGAGTGCCGACCTGTCCCCGCCGCTCGTGCTGGTGCTCGGATCGGAGCGCGGGGAGATCCCGGAAGGGCTCGAGACCGCGCGCATCCCCGTGCACGCCGACTCGCTCAACGTCGCCATGGCGGCCACCGTCGCGCTGTACGAGGTGGAACGTAGGATGCGCGGCCATGCCTGAGGAATCGCACGAAGCCGAGCAGGCCGCCGCCGCGCCCGCGCTCGCGCCGCTGCGAGAGGAGGCCGAGTCCGCCATCGGCGCCGCCGGCTCCGCCGCCGAGCTCGAGGAGCTCCGGGTGCGCTACCTCGGCCGCAAGTCGGAGCTGACCGCCACGCTGCGCTCGATCGGCGAGCTTCCGCCCGACCAGCGCGGGCCGGTCGGCAAGCAGGCCAACGAGGTGCGGCGCGCGCTCGAGACCCTGCTCGAGCGGCGCACGGCGGAGCTCGAGGCCGCGGAGCTCGACAGCCGCCTGGCCGAGGACCGCGTGGACGTGACGCTGCCCGGCGACCCGCCGCTGCCGCCCGGCCACCTGCACCTGGTCTCGCAGATCAGGCGCCGCATGGAGGACATCTTCATCGGGCTCGGCTTCGCGGTCGTGGAGGGCCCGGAGATCGACTACGAGTACTACAACTTCACCGCGCTCAACCACCCGCCCGAGCACCCCGCGCGGGCCCCGCACGACACGTTCTACTTCGCCGAGCGCGTCCTGCTCCGCACGCACACGTCGCCGATGCAGGTGCGGGCGATGGAGCTGCAGGAGCCGCCGATCTACATCGTGGTGCCCGGCCGCGTGTACCGCCCGGACACGCCGGACGCCACCCACGTGCCGATGTTCCACCAGCTGGAGGGGCTCGCCATCGACGAGGACATCACGCTGGCCGACCTCCAGGGCTGCCTGCTCCAGTTCGCGCGCCAGATGTTCGGGGAGACCACCGAGGTGCGCCTGCGCCCCGGCTACTTCCCCTTCACCGAGCCGAGCGTCGAGGTGGACGTGTCCTGCTTCCGCTGCGGCGGCACCGGGTTCGAGGGCTCGCAGCGCTGCGGCACCTGCAAGGGCGAGGGCTGGATCGAGATCCTCGGCTCGGGGATGGTCGACCCGAACGTGCTCGACTACGTGGCCGGCAAGGGCTACGACAACGAGCGCGTGCAGGGCTTCGCCTGGGGCATGGGGATCGAGCGCATCGCGATGCTCGTCCACGAGGTGCCCGACCTGCGGATGCTCTACGAGAACGACCTGCGCCTGCTCGAGCAGTTCGGAGCCGGGCCATGAGGGTGCCGCTCGGCTGGCTGCGCTCGTACTGCGACCCGGGCCTGCCGGTCCAGGAGGTCGCGGACGCCCTGACGATGGCCGGGCTCAAGATGGAGCGCATCCACCACACCGGCGTGGGCGACGTGTCCGCCTTCCTCGTCGGCCGGGTGCTCGAGTCCGAGCGGCATCCGAACGCCGACCGGCTCACCGTGTGCCAGGTGGACGTCGGGCGCGGAGAGCCCCAGACGATCGTGTGCGGCGCGCCGAACGTGGCCGCCGGTCAGACGGTGGCGGTGGCGCTGCCGGGCGCGGTGATGCCGGACGGGGCGACGCTCGGCGAGGCGAAGCTCCGCGGGGTGAAGTCGAGCGGGATGATCCTGGCCGAGGACGAGGTCGGGATCGGCGAGGACCACGAGGGCATCATGGTCCTGTCCGGGGAGCTGCCGGTGGGCGGCCCGCTGTCCGAGCACCTGCCGATCGCCGACGACGTGATCGAGATCGAGATCACGCCGAACCGGCCGGACGCGATGGGCGTGTACGGGGTGGCGCGCGACCTGCACGCCACCACGTCGGCGCCCCTGGCGGAGGACCCGACGGAGGCCGACGCCGTCCCGGCAGGCGACGACACCGCCGGCGACCACATCTCGATCGACATCGACCCGGAGATCTGCCTGCGCTTCACCGCGCGGGTGTTCGAGGACGTGAAGATCGGCCCGTCGCCGCTGTGGCTGAAGCAGCGGCTGATGGCGGCCGGGCAGCGCCCGATCATGAACGTGGTCGACATCACGAACTACGTGATGCTGACCTGCTCGCAGCCGCTGCACGCGTTCGACCTCGACAAGGTGCGCGGCGGGCGGATCGACGTCCGGCGGGCGCGCGACGGCGAGACGATGGTGACGCTCGACGACGTGGAGCGCCGCTTCAACGCGGAGGCGGCGCTGGTGTGCGACGGCGAGGGCCCGAGCGGGATCGCGGGGATCATGGGCGGCCAGATCTCCGAGGTGTCGGAGGGGACCACGCGCGTGTTGATGGAGGCGGCCACGTGGGTGGGGCCGAACATCATGCGGACGTCGAAGGCGCTGGGGCTGCGAACGGAGGCGTCGGCGCGCTTCGAGAAGCAGCTGCACCCGGAGCTGGCGATGGCCGGCCAGCGGCTGGCGGCGCGGCTGATGGTGGAGCTGTGCGGGGCGCGGATGGTGCCCGGCACGGTGGACGTGTACCCGCGGCCGGCGGAGCCGCGCGTGGTGCCGCTGCGGTACGCGCGGATGGAGAAGCTGCTCGGGGAGCGGATCGAGGACGAGACCGCGCGCGGGATCCTGGAGCGGCTGGGGTTCGAGCCGGCCGGAGCGGCGGAGGGGCCGCCCCGGAGCGGCGCCTCGGCCGCGGCCGAGCGCTGGCGCGTTCCGCCCTGGCGCGACAGCGACGTCCAGCGCGAGGCCGATCTCATCGAGGAGGTCGCGCGCATCCACGGGCTCGACAAGCTGCCCACCACGCTGCCGGCCCGCCGCAACGCCGTCGGGCGGCTCACGCGGAGCCAGCGCCTCCGCCGCCGGCTCGAGGACCTTCTGCGCGACCGCGGCCTGAACGAGTGCGTCTCGTACAGCTTCACGTCGCCGGCCGCGATCGCAGCGGCTCCGGCTCGACGGGGTGCCGCTGCTGCGGCTCGACAACCCGCTCAGCGAGGACCAGAGCGTCATGCGGCCGCTGCTGCTGCCCGGGCTCCTCGACGCCGCCCGCCACAACGCCGCGCACGGCCGGGCGGGGGTGAGGCTGTTCGAGTCGGCGCACGTGTACCGGCCCTCGGAGCCGCTCGACGCCGCGCCCGCCGAGGCGCCCGGCGGGCGGCTGCCCGCCCTCGAGCGCCATCACCTGGGCGTGCTCGTCACCGAGGCGGCGCCGGGCGGCTGGCGCAGCGAGCGCCGGCCGGCCGACTTCTTCGCGGCCCGCGCGCTGCTCGAGGCGGTGCTCGAGGTGGCGGGTGTCGACTGGGTCGCCGAGGAGGGCGGGCGGTCGTTCCTGCACCCGGGCCGCGCGGCCTCGATCGTCGCGCGCGAGAGCGAGCGCAAGCTCGGCTGGCTCGGGGAGCTGCACCCGCTGGTGGCGCGCGAGTGGGACGTGCCGGGTCCGGTGGCCGGCTTCGAGCTGGACGTGGAGGCGGTGCTCGAGGTGACGGGCGGCCGGGAGGACGTGTACCGCGACGTTACGAGCTTCCCCTCCGTGTTACAGGACATCGCCGTGGTGGTGCCGGAAGGCGTGCCCGCCGCGGAGGTGGAGGAGGCCGTGCGTGCCGGTGGCGGCGATCTGCTGAGCGGGGTGGAGGTGTTCGACCTCTACCGGGGCGAGCAGGCGGGGGAGGGGAACAAGTCGCTGGCACTGCGGCTCGAGTTCCGGGCGCCCGACCGCACCCTGACCGACGAGGAGGTGGCCCGCCGCCGCGAGGCGATCGAGCGCGAGCTGGACGGGATCGGGGGGCGGCTCCGTGCGTGAGGTCGCGCAGCGCGGAAGCGGCGCGGCGCGGGCCGGCGGGGGGCGGCCGCATGCCTGAGCACCGTGCAGCCGTCATCGGCGCCGCCGGCTTCGGCGGCGCGGTCGCGGCCGCGATCCTCAGGCGGCATCCCTCCGTCGAGCTGACCGCGGTCACCGCGCGCTCCGACGCCGGCCGCCGTCACGACGAGATCTATCCCGCCTACCGCGTCCCGCTCGAGCTCGAGACCTTCGATCCGGACGCCGTCGCCGAGCGGGCCGACTGCGCCCTCGTCGCCTACCCGCACAAGGCCGCCGCTCCGGCCGTCAAGGCGCTCCGCGAGCGCGGCCTCAAGGTGGTCGACCTCTCCGCCGACTTCCGCCTCGACCAGGACGCCTACGAGCACTGGTACCAGCCCCACGAGGCCCCCGAGCTCCTCGCGGAGTCCGTCTACGGGCTGCCCGAGGCCCACCGCGAGGAGATCCGCGAGGCGGAGCTCGTCGCGGGTCCCGGCTGCAACTCGACCGCCGCGCATCCTCGCCCTCCTCCCGCTGAAGGGGCGGCTCGAGGAGGCCGTCGTCGACATCAAGACCGGCGTGTCGGGCGCCGGGCGCGAGGCCACCGAGGAGACGCACTTCGTCTCCGCCACCGACAACGTCAACCCGTACAAGACCGAGGGCCACCGCCACCTCGCCGAGCTCCAGCAGGAGCTCCCGGGCGTCCACTTCTCGTTCGTGCCGCACCTGCTCCCGATCGACCAGGGCCTGATGGCGAGCTGCTACGCGAAGCTCACCGAGCCGCTCGACCGCGACGCCGTTCGCGACCTGTACGCCTCCGCCTACGCGGACGAGCCGTTCGTCGAGCTCCTCGACGTGCCGCCCCACACCCGCGACGTGCGCTTCACGAACCGGGCGACCGTCTACGTCACCGTCGCCGGCGACCGAGTCCTCTCGTTCTGCGCGATCGACAACCTCTGGAAGGGCGCCGCCGGCCAGGCCGTGCAGGACCTCAACCTGATGCTCGGGCTGCCGGAGACGGAGGGGCTCGAGTGACCGCGGGGGCTCCAGGCCGAGCTCGGGACGCCTTCGACCGAGGGGCTCGAGTGACCTTCTTCCGCTCCCGCTGGGTCGAGGCGCCCGCGCACGCCCGCGAGCTCGATCCGCACGCGCTTCCCGCCGGCTTCCGCGCCGCCGGCGTCGCGGCCGGCATCAAGGCCGAGGGGCTCGACGTCGGCGTGCTCGTCTCGGACGAGCCCGGACACCGTCTCCGCCGCCCGCTTCACCACCAACGCCCGCCTCGGCGCCCCGGTGCTCGTGTCGATGCAGGCCGACCTCGACCGGCTCTGCGCCGTCGCCGCGAACTCGGGCTGCTCCAACGTCGGCGACGGCCAGCGCGGCCTCGACACCGCGGCGGCGATGCAGTCGGAGGCGGCCGAGCGGCTCGGCGTCGAGCCCGGCCGGGTCGGCGTCGCCTCGACCGGCGTGATCGGCCACGAGCTGCCGCGCGACAAGGTCCTCGCCGGCCTGCGCGACGCGTGCGCCGCGCTGGACGGCGACGCGAAGTCCTTCTCGGAGTCGATCCTCACGAGCGACAGCGGCCCCAAGCGCGCCTGCCTCGAGGTCGAGCTGCAGGCCGGGACCGTCCGGCTGGCCGCCCAGGCGAAGGGCGCCGGGATGATCGAGCCGCGCTTCGCGACGATGTTCTGCTTCGTACAGACCGACGCGGCGATGCGACAGGAGACGCTCGACCTGCTCACAGGCGTGTGCGTGAAGCGCTCGTTCGACCGCATCTCCGTCGACGGCCAGCTCTCGACCAGCGACACGGTGTTCGCCCTCGCCAACGGCGCCTCCGGGATCAAGCGTCGAGCCCGAGAGCCCGGACGAGCTGCGGCTCGGCGAGGCGCATGGACGCCCTGCTACGCCAGCTCGCCCTCGAGATCGTCGCCGACGGCGAGGGCGCGAAGCGCATCGGGCGGATCGTCGTGAACGGGCGGCCCGACGCCGTCGAGCCGGTCGCGCGCTCGATCGCCAACTCCCCGCTCGTCAAGGCCGCCCTCCACGGCGGCGACCCCAACTTCGGGCGGCTCCTCCAGGCCGCCGGCAAGGCCTGGCCGCCCGGCGAGCCGTTCGTGGCCGACCTCGAGATCGAGGGCCACCAGGTGGTCTCGGCCGGGGACGCCGTGGAGCCTGCGCCGGCGGAGCTGGTCCAGGGGAGCGAGGTCGAGTACGTCCTCACCATGCCCGGCGAGGGCGGCGAGACCGAGGTCTTCTTCAGCGACCTCAGCCCCGAGTACGTCCGCTACAACGCCAGTTACACGTCATGAGAGACGTCGCAACCCTCCTCGAGGCGCTCCCCTACATCCGCGAGTTCCACGGCAAGACCGTGGTGATCAAGTACGGCGGCGCCGCCATGACGGACCCGGAGCTGAAGGAGGAGTTCGCGCGCGACGTGGTGCTCCTCAAGTACGTCGGCATGAACCCGGTCGTGGTGCACGGCGGCGGGCCCGACATCACGCGCTACATGGAGCGGCTCGGCATGGAGGTCCGCTTCGTGGAGGGGCTGCGCGTGTCCGACGAGGCCACCGTCGAGGTGGCGAAGATGGTCCTGGTCGGCAAGCAGAACAAGGACATCGTGCTGCGCATCAACCGGCACGGCCAGCCGGCCGTCGGGCTGTGCGGCGACGACGGCCGGCTGTTCACCGTCCGCAAGCAGCTCGCCGCGGGGGAGACCGACATCGGCTTCGTCGGCCAGATCGAGCGGGTGGACGCCGACGTGCTCCTCCACATCGCCGAGGACTACATCCCGGTGATCGCGTCGGTCGGGGCCGACACCGAGGGCCACTCCTACAACGTCAACGCCGACGCCGCGGCAGCCGCCGTGGCCGAGGCGCTCGGCGCCATCAAGGTGGTCTTCCTCACCGACGTGGAGGGCTGGCGCGCCGATCCCGGCGACCCCGTCGAGCCGCATCTCGGAGGCCACCGCGGCCGAGGTGCGCGAGCGGCTCGACGGCGTGAGCGGCGGCATGCGCCCGAAGCTCGAGGCGTGCCTGCACGCGCTGTCCGCCGGCGTCGGCAACGCGCACATCGTCGACGGCCGCGAGCCGCACTCGCTGCTGCTCGAGCTGTTCACGAACGAGGGCATCGGGACGAAGCTGTGGCCCTAGACCAGCTCCAGGCCTTCGAGCCGAGGCCGTGATGGGCACCTACGTCCGCAACCCGGTCGAGTTCGTGCGCGGCGAGGGCACCCGGCTGTGGGACGACGAGGGCAACGAGTACCTCGACTTCCTCGCCGGCATCTCCGTTGCTGCAGCTCGGGCACTGCCACCCGGCGGTGGTGGAGGCGGTGCGCGAGCAGGCCGGCCGGCTGATGCACGTCGGCAACCTCTTCTACACGGAGCCCGGCGATGCGGCTCGCGAAGCGGCTGTCCGAGCTGTCGCTCGGCGGCAAGGTCTTCCTGTGCAACTCGGGCGCCGAGGCGATCGAGTGCGCGATCAAGCTCGCGCGGCGGCACCGCCCGGGCGGCGACTTCGTCGTGCTCGAGGGCGGCTTCCACGGCCGGACCATGGGGGCGCTGTCGGCGACGCCGCAGGAGACGAAGCAGGCGCCGTTCGCGCCGCTGGTGCCGGGTTTCAAGGCGGTGCCGCGCGAGGGGCCGCCGCTGCCGCTGGTCGAGGCCGTGAGCGACCGCACCGCGGCGATCATCATCGAGCCGATCCAGGGCGAGGGCGGCATCCACCCGATCCACCCGCAGATGCTCGCCGCCGCGCGCGACGCCTGCGAGGCCACCGGCGCCCTGCTGATCTTCGACGAGATCCAGTGCGGCATGGGGCGCACGGGCGCGCTGTGGGCGTGGGAGGAGTCCGGCGTCGAGCCGGACGTGATGACCGTGGCGAAGGGCCTCGGCGGCGGCCTGCCGATCGGGGCCTGCGTGACGAGCCCCGACCTACGCCGACGTGCTCCAGCCGGGCGACCACGGCTCGACCTTCGCCGGCGGCCCGGTGGTGGCGGCCGCGGCGAACGCGGTGCTCGACACCGTCGACGACGACGCCTTCCTCGACGCGGTGGCGACGAAGGGCGAGCGCCTCGCCGCCGGCCTGCGGGACCTCGGCCTCGAGGTGCGCGGCCGCGGCCTGATGCTCGCGTTCGCGTGCGACGACGGCCCGGCGCTGGCGCGCGAGCTGCTGCTGGAGCAGCGGCTGGTGGTGAACGCGACGGGCCCCGACACCGTCCGCCTGCTGCCCCCGCTCACCGTGAGCGAGGACGAGATCGACGAAGCCGTGCGGAGGATCTGGCGCTGCAGCGAGCCTAGGAACGCGCCGTCTGCGCGCGCCGGCCGACCGGCATCGCCCGGGCGGGCGCGGCGCTCCTCATCGAAGCGGCGATCTCCTTCGCCGCCCGCCTCGCGTCGCTGCCCATGTGCCCGATGTGCGCGGGCAGCGGCTTGTAGCCGACGAAGCGCAGGCCCGGAGCTGCCTCCTGGCCCTGCGGCGCGAACGGCGCGCCGCGCTCGTTCAGCAGCCCCAGGTGGCCGACCAGCGGCTCGAGGCCGGGCCGGTAGCCCGTGGCCGCGACCACCGCGTCGGGCTCGATCCGGTCGCCGTCCGCCAGCGTGAGGCCGGTCTCGTCGAGCGACTCGACACCGGCGACGATCTCGATCCGCCGGTCCCGGATCGCCTGGATGACCTCCATGTCCACGATCGCGGGGGCCACGCTCAGCCGCCTCAGCCGGGCGAAGAGGCCCTCCTCGGGCACGGGCAGGCCGAACTCGGTCAGGTCGCCGATCTCCTTCTCGCGCACCTTCCTCATGAACGCGTCGGCTCGCTCCGGGGGCAGTCTCCGGAAGATGTTGGCGAACAGCGGGCCGATGGGCGAGCGGATGATGATGTTCGGCGGCGTGCGCACAGCGAGCCGGACGCGCCCGGCCCCGCCCTCGGCGAGGTCGTAGGCGATCTCCATGCCCGAGCAGCCCGGCCCCACGACGAGCACGTCGGCGTCGCGGAACGGCTCCGGGTTGCGGTACTCGCCCGAGTGGATCAGCCGCTTCTCGAAGCGGTCGCGGCCGGGCCAGTCGGGCACGATCCCGGTGTGCTCGTAGCCGGCGGCCACGATCACGTGGTCGGCGAGCACGTCGCCGGTCGAGGTCCGGAGGATCCACCCGTCGGCGCCGCGGTCGATGCGATCGAGCCGCGTGCCCAGGCGCACCTGGATCCGCTTGCGCCGCGCGTAGCCCTCGAGATAGGAGACCACCTCGTCGCGCGAGGGGAACATCGGGGTGCCGCGCAGCCAGCGCCCGCGCGGGAGCTTCGAGAACGGGCGGCTCGAGTTCAGCCGCAGCCGGTCGTAGCGGCCGCGCCACGACGACGCGATCGCGTCCGAGCGCTCGAGCACCGTCGCGGTGATTCCCCTGCGTCCGAGCTCCGCCGCCGAGGCGAGCCCGGCCGGCCCGGCGCCGACCACGACTACGCGGCCTTCCATGTCCTCTTCTCCTGGTCCGATTCCATTCGAGCGACCCAGTGTGGGCCGCACCGGGCGCGGAGCGTGTGCGATGGCGCACACCAGTTAGGGTGACGCGCCCGTGAACGAGCGCCGGCACACGCTGATCAAGACCGCCTCCTACGAGGCCGACCCGTCCGAGGTCGGCCGCGTGCTGCTGCTCTACTCGGGCGGCCTCGACACGAGCGTGATGCTCAAGTGGATCCAGGACGAGTACGAGGCGGAGGTCGTGGCGCTCACCGTCAACCTGGGGCAGCCCGGGGAGGACTACGAGGTGGTGAAGGGCAAGGCGCTGCACCTCGGCGCGCTCGACTGCCATGTGGTCGACGCGCGCGAGGAGTTCGCGCGCGAGTACGTGGTGCCGGCCATCAAGGCGAACGGGCTCTACGGCGGCGGCTACCCGCTGTTCACCGCGCTCGGCCGGCCGCTGATCGCCAAGCTGGCGGTCGAGTACGCGCGCCAGACGGGCTGCGACACGATCGCCCACGGCTGCACCGGCAAGGGCAACGACCAGGTGCGGATCGAGTCGACCGTGATCGCGCTCGACCCCTCGATGAAGATCATCGCCCCGGTGCGCGGCTGGCAGATGGGCCGCGAGGAGGAGATCGCCTACGCCCGCGAGCACGGGATCCCGGTGAAGGGCGGCACCGAGACGCCGCCCTACTCGATCGACGACAACCTCTGGGGTCGCTCGTCCGAGGGCGGCCCGATCGAGGACATCGAGGAGCCGCCGCGCGACGACGTGTTCCAGCTCGTCACCCGCCCCGAGGAGGCCCCCGACGAGCCGCAGGACGTGCGGGTCGAGTTCGAGCGCGGCGTGCCGGTGGCGCTGGACGGCGAGCGGCTCGGCATCGTGGAGCTGCTCGAGCGGGCCGGCGAGATCGGCGCCCGGCACGGGGCCGGGATCGTGGACCACATCGAGGACCGGATCGTCGGCCTGAAGGTGCGCGACATCTACGAGGTGCCGGCGGCGGCGGTGATCCTCACGGCGCACAAGGAGCTCGAGAAGCTGGTGGGGACGATCCACCAGAACACCTTCAAGCCGCAGCTGGACAACCACTGGGCCTACCTCGTCTACGCGGGCCTGTGGTACGAGCCGCTCCTGTCCGACCTGAACGCGTTCATGGACGCCGTGAACGAGCAGGTGACCGGGGAGGTGACGATGCGCCTCTACAAGGGCAGCGCGCGCCCGGTGGCGCGCCGCTCGCCGAACGCGCTCTACGACCCGGCGCTGGCCGGCTTCGGCGAGTCCGGCGGGCTGTTCTCGCAGCAGGCGAGCCCGGGCTTCATCGAGCTGTGGTCGCTGCAGTCGCGAATGGCGTACAACGTGCGCAACCGGGGAAAGGGATCTTGATGAAGATCAAGGGCTACACAGTGCTCGGCTGGCTCACGTGGCAGGGCATCAAGACCGTGGCCAGGCGCAAGCTGTCCGAGGACAAGGTCAAGCTGGGCGCGGCGGCCACCGTCCTGCTCGTGCTGGTCGCCGGCCTGGGCGCGGCGAAGGCCGCCAGCGACGACTAGCCTCACACGCGTGAGGAAGGGCGCCGGAGGCGCTCGGGCTCCCGCCGCCCCTGACCGGGGTCAGGTCGCGCGCCGGGACGGCAAGCGGGTGCGGTGGAGGTTCTGACTCAGGACCAGTCCCCCGCGGACACGCGCCCCGGCTCGGGCACTTCGAACTCGCTCTTCGGCGTGCCGATCCGGAGCGGGTTGCCGAACGGGTCGCGCAGGCCGCAATCCGTGCCGTAGAAGCGCTCGGTCGGCTCCTCGGTGAACTCGACGCCCTTGGCAACGAGCTCCTCGTAGGTCTTGTGGATGTCGTCCACCGAGATGATGCCCGCCATGCCCGCCGCGCCCTTGGTCACGAGCTCGCGGATCTGCTCGGCGGTGGCCTCGTCGTAGGCCGGCGGGGCGGGCACCTCCAGCAGCAGCTGATGGTCGGGCTGGCCGGGGAAGTTGACGGTGAGCCAGCGCATGAAGCCGAGGTCGGCGTCGGTGTTCACCTCGAAGCCGAGCTTGCCGACGTAGAAGTCGAGCGCCTCGTCCTGGTCGAGGACGTAGACCTGTGTGTGGGTGATCTTGTTTGCCATGCGAGCGAGGCTAATCCTCGTTCCGCGGGCTCGCTTCTCCGAAACTGCTCGGTCTCGTCCAGGCCTTCATGAAGCAGGCCGGGACGGCCCGCAGATCCGCCGCTCCGGCCCGGTAGGAGGTCGGCGACTCGCCGACGATCTCGGTGAACGTCCGGCTGAAGGTACCCAGGCTCCCGAAGCCGACCTCGAAGCAGATCTCGGTCACGCTGCGGTCGGTCTCCCGGAGCAGGAACATCGCCCGCTCGACCCGGCGGCGCTGCAGGTAGCGGTGCGGCGTCTCGCCGAAGGTGGCGCGGAAGACGCGGATGAAGTGCGCCTCGGAGACGTAGGCGATCCGCGCGAGGGTGCGGATGTCGAGCGGCTTCGCGTAGTCGCGGTCCATCGCGTCGCGGGCGCGCAGCATGCGGCGGTTGGACTCCTCGACTGCTCTGCTCATGCCGGCTCCTCCGTCATTGTGGCGCGCGGATCCGGCATCCCGGAGCCCTAGAATCCGGCCAGCCGTCCCACACACCCGGGAACGAGGAGCCGATGGGATCCAAGGGCTACACGGTGCTGGCCTCGGCCAAGGCGGCATCCGGGGAGGACTAGCGCCTGCGGGCGCTTTCTACATCGTCGGCTGGCAGGCGCGGCGGGCCGCGCGGGGCTGAGGTGCGCTGCGCCCGTAGGGCACGGACCCTCGTGCTCGCGGCGGCGTTCCTCGCGTTCGCGAGCGCTTGCGGCGATGACGAGGAGGCGCGGGACGCTCCCGCGGGGGAGGCCCCGGCGGCCGGCGCGAGCGCGGTCCCGGTCGAGAAGCTGCGCGACGGCGGCTACGTGATCACCTTCCGCCACGCCGCGACCGACCAGGGGATGGACACCACGGACGACCTCAGCGATTGCTCGCGCCAGCGTAACCTCGACGCCGAGGGGCGCCGCCAATCGCGCGAGATCGGACGTGCCTTCGAGCGGCTCGACATCCCGGTCGACCGGGTGATGGCGAGCCCGTTCTGCCGGACGCGCGACACGGCGCGGCTCGCCTTCGGCCGCGTGCGCCCCACCCGCGCCCTGCTCTCGGTCGAGTTCTTCGAGAGCGCGAGGGAGGGGCGCCAGAAGGGTCTGCGCCGCCTGCTCAGGACCGAGCCGCGGGACGGCACCAACACCGTGCTGGTCACCCACGGCTCCGCCATACTCGACGCGCTCGGCGAGGAGCCGGAGGAGGGCGACGCCGTGATCGTCGAGCCGGGGCGCGGGAAGCGCGGATACGCGGTGGTGTCGGCCGTCCCGGTGGGGGACTTCCGCCGGGCTGGTCTACGCTGAGCCGGCATGAGGGTCTGCATCGTCGGCGCTTCCGGGAAGCTCGGGAGGTACATGGTCCAGCACGCGCTGGACCGGGGCTACGAGGTGGTCGGCGTGTGCCGCGAGCAGAGCGTCGGCAAGCTGGCGAAGTTCGAGGGCATCACCGTCGTGCCCGGCGCCACGGACGACCGTGAGGTGATCGGCAGAGCGGTCGCGGGGTGCGACGCGGTGCTCGTCGTGCTCGTCCCGCGGGGGGTCCACGGCTACTCGACCGGAACCGCCCAGGCAGTGCTCGACCTCGCGCCTCCGGGGGCGCGCCTCGTGTTCTCGTGCGGGTGGCACATCACCCGCGACGGCCAGGACGTGTACTCATGGAAGCTCAAGGCGCTCGTGAACGTCTTCGGCCCGCTCGCACGCCTCGCCCGCTTCGCCGACCTCGACGACCAGGTCGAGGCGTGCCGGCGGGTGTTCGCCAGCGACACGCGCTGGACCGTCGTACGGGGCAGCGACCTCGAGGAAGGGGAGAGCCAGGGCGTGCCCGTGTGGAGCCGGCACGTGGGCGACCCCATCCTCGAGAGCAACATCACGCGCCGCGTGGACTTCGCCCTGTTCATGGTGGAGGCCGTCGAGGACGACGAGCTCGTTCACGAGGCGCCGGCGATCGTCAGCCGCCAGAGCCCTTCGGCGCTCGCGCACGCCTCCGCCTGAGGCCCTGGGTCCCGAATCGCCGCATCTAGCGGCCTCTCCGCGCCGGCCCGGCCGAGCCGTCGGACCCCGGACGTATCCTCAGGATCCCGGTGAGCTTCGCCCATCTCCACGTCCACTCCGAGTACTCGGTGCTCGACGGCGCCTGCCGCATCGACGCCCTCGCCGAGCGCGCGGCCGCCTTCGGCCAGCCGGCGCTCGGGCTCACCGACCACGGCGTCATGAACGGCGCCGTGGAGCACTACAAGGCCTGCCGCAAGCACGGGATCAACCCCGTGATCGGGCTCGAGGCCTACTTCGTGGACGACCGCCGCACCGAGGCGCTCAAGTACGAGCGCAACCACCTGACCCTCCTCGCGAGCTCGGACACCGGCTTCCGCAACCTGGTCAAGCTCAGCTCGGCCGGCTACCTGGAGGGCTACCGGCGCGGCAAGGCCAACGTCGACCTCGAGCTGCTGTCCCGGCACGCCGAGGGCGTGCTCGCGCTCACCGGCTGCCTCCAGTCGCGCTTCTGCCGCCGCCTCGTGGAGGACAACCCGGCCGAGGCCCGGGCCCACGCCGACCGGCTGCTCGCAGGTCTTCGGCCCGGACAACGTCTACTTCGAGATCCAGCGCAACGGGATCGCCGCGCAGGACAAGGCGAACGAGGGGATCGTGCGGATCGCCCGCGAGCTCGGCCGCCCGCTGGTGGCCACCGGGGACGTCCACTACCTGCGCCGCGAGGACTTCGAGAACCACCGCGCCCTGCTCTGCGTCCAGACGAAGAGCACGATCAGCGAGCCGAAGCTGAGCTTCGACAACAACGAGTTCTTCCTCAAGAGCTCCGACGAGATGGCCGGCGACTTCGCGGCCTGGCCCGAGGCCCTCGCCACCACCGTCGAGATCGCGGAGCGCTGCAGCGTCGAGATCGAGCTCGGCAAGATGCTCATCCCGAGCTTCCCGACCCCGGACGGCGAGCCGGAGCCCGCCTGCCTGCGCCGCCTGGCCCACGAGGGGCTGCGCGCCCGCTACGGGGACCCGCCGCCGGCGGACGCGGTCGAGCGGCTCGAGATGGAGCTCGGCGTGATCGAGCGGATGGGCTTCTCGGCCTACTTCCTGATCGTCTGGGACTTCGTCAAGTTCGCGAAGGACAGCGGGATCTCGGTCGGCCCGGGCCGCGGCTCGGCCGCCGGCTCGCTGGTCTCGTACTGCCTCGACATCACCGAGGTCGACCCGCTGGCGTACGGCCTGCTGTTCGAGCGCTTCCTCAACCCCGAGCGCGTGTCCATGCCGGACATCGACATCGACTTCTCGGTGAAGGGCCGCGCCCGGGTGATGCGCTACGTCGAGGACAAGTACGGCAAGGAGTCCGTGGCGCAGATCATCACCTTCGGCAAGATGCTGCCGCGCAACGCCACGCGCGACGCGGCGCGCGTGCTGGGGCACGACTACGGCGCCGGGGACCGCCTCGCCAAGCTGATCCCCGAGCCGGTGATGGGCCGCTCGCTCTCCTTCGAGAAGTACCTGGAGCAGGAGCCGGACCTGCGCCGCGCCTACGACACCGAGCCGGACTCGCGCGCGATCATCGACACCGCGCGCGGCCTCGAGGGGATCGTCCGCAACGCCGGGATCCACGCCGCCGCGGTCGTGATCGCCGACCGGCCGCTCACGGACATCGTGCCGGTGCAGCTGATGGAGGACCGCGGGACCACGGGGGCGAACGGCGAGCGCGCCTACAAGGTGGTCACCCAGTACTCGATGAAGCCGATCGAGGAGATCGGCCTCCTGAAGATGGACTTCCTGGGCCTGCGCAACCTCGACGTGATCGAGGACTGCCTGGCGATCATCGAGGAGTCCACCGGCGAGCGGCCCGACATGTCGACCCTGCCGCTCGACGATCCGGCCACCTACGAGATGATGGCCCGCGGCGAGTCGATCGGCGTGTTCCAGTTCGAGTCCGAGGGCATGCGCGACGCGCTGCGCAAGGTGAAGCCGACCGAGTTCGAGGACCTGGTCGCCCTGAACGCGCTCTACCGCCCGGGCGCGATGCGCCACATCGACACGTACGCGCGCAACAAGCGCAACCCGGAGCTCATCACCTACCTGGACGAGCGGCTGCGGCCGATCACCGAGGCCACCTACGGGGTGATCCTCTACCAGGAGCAGTCGATGCAGATCGCGAAGTCGGTGGCCGGCTTCTCGGGCGCCGAGGCGGACGACCTGCGCAAGGCGATCGGCAAGAAGAACCGCGAGGCGATGGCGGCGCTGCGCGAGCGCTTCTTCGAGGGGGCCCGCGCCAGCGGGACGCAGGAGCGGGTGATCGACGAGCTGTGGGCGGTCAACGAGGCCGCGGCCGACTACTCCTTCAACCGCTCCCACGCTGCGTGTTACGGGCTCGTGGGCTACCGCACCGCCTGGCTGAAGGCCAACTACCCGGCCGAGTACATGGCCGCGCTGATCTCCTCGGTCATGTCCACCAAGGACAAGGTGCCGTTCTTCGTCGCCCAGTGCGAGGACATGGGCATCGAGGTGCTGCCGCCCGACGTGAACCTGTCGGGGCACGACTTCAAGGTCGTGGAGGGCAACATCCGCTTCGGGCTCGACGCCGTGAAGGGCCTCGGCCACCAGGCGGTCGAGGCGATCGTCCGCGAGCGCGAGAAGGACGGGCCGTTCACCTCGATCTGGGACTTCTGCCGGCGCGTGGACTGCCAGTCGGTCAACAAGCGCTGCGTGGAGTCGCTCGTGAAGTGCGGGGCGCTCGACTCCCTGCCCGGCACCCGCACGGGCCAGTTCGAGGTGCTCCAGCAGGCGCAGGCCGCCGGCGTGCAGGCACAGCAGGACGCCCAGCTCGGCCAGGGCTCGTTCTTCGACTTCGGCGACACGAGCCCGGACGCCCTCGCGCACCACGACCCGCCCGTGCCGGGCCTGCCCGACGAGCGCAAGGTGCTGAACGACTGGGAGAAGGAGACGCTCGGGCTGTTCCTGTCGAGCCACCCGCTGAAGGAGGTCCGGCCCGCGCTGCGGGCCAAGGTCGAGTGCGGCGTGGCCGACCTGGCGTCGAAGAAGGACGGCGAGTGGGTGACCGTCGGCGGCATGATCGCCGAGTGCAAGCGGATCCGCACCAAGAAGGGCGATCCGATGATGTTCGCCACGCTCGACGACCTCGAGGGCCAGGTCGAGCTGCTCGTCTTCAACTCCGCCTACGCCGCCAACGCGGACAAGGTGGACCTGGACAAGATCGTGATCGTGCGCGGCCGCGTGGACCACAAGGAGGCGGGGGAGACCAAGCTCGTCGCCCAGGAGGTCACCCCGTTCGAGCCGACCGAGGAGGAGATCCTCCAGGCCGCCGAGTACGCGGTCCTCGAGGAGGTCGTGCGGCGTCTCACCCTCGAGGTGTCGGGCGGCGTGCCCGCCGGCTTCCTCGAGGACCTGAAGGAGGTCGTGGGACACCACCCCGGGGAGCACGAGCTGCTGCTGGCGGTCGGGCAGCGGCGCCTGGTCCTGGGACCGGAGTTCAAGGTCTCCGCCTCGAGCGCCTGCTGCTCGGAGCTGTCCGGTCTGCAGGGCGCCGCTCGCGTCGTGGCGTGAGACAGGTCGTCTCTCCTACACTGACCGCGTGGCCCCCCTTCCCACACGCACAGCGGCCGACCTGCACGAGTGCCGCCAGTGCTGTTCCTTCTGCGATCGGGTCGTCCACCCCTCCGGCTGCATCTCCTCGGGCTGCCAGTACCTCTACCTGTACGACGACGAGGACACCGGCCGCCGCTTCATGGGCTGCATGAACAAGGTCTTCCGCGGCGAGATCGACGTGGAGATGTTCGAGGCGGCCGAGCGCACCCGGCACGGCTTCGGCGGCGTGAAGATGACCGGCGTGCCGCTGGCCCAGTGCCGCGCCAGCGTGGAGCGCGCCTACGACGGCTACACCGAGGCGTTCGACTGCGTGAACCCCGGCTTCTTCCGGAAGCCCACCTCGGACGACCTCGACGAGGCGTTCGACCTGCGCGACAACCTCTAGAGCAGCAGGCCGATCAGGCCGGCGATCGCGACGAGCGGCATCAGGCTGAGCAGCGTGCCCGCGATGCCGAGCGCCTCGCCCGCCGAGGCCCTCCCGCGCCGGCCCGGGGGCGCCGAGCGGCGCGCCTCGCGCCCGAGCGCCCAGGCGGTGATCGCCAGCGGGAGGCTGACGAAGAAGAGCAGCCCGAACGTGAAGAACAGCAGGCAGAGGGCCGTGACGGCGAGGACGAGCGGCACGGTCCCCGAGCGCGGCTTCGGCGGCGCCTGCCACACCGGCGGGGTCTCGACCGGCAGCGCCCTGAGCGCCTGCCAGAGGTCGGTGGCGAAGCGCGCTCGCCACGCCTCCCCGACACGCTGCTCGAACTCGTCGGCCGTGAGGCGCCCGGACAGCCAGTGTCCGCGCAGTACGCCGACCGTGAATTCGCGTTCGCGATCCGATACGAGGAGCGCAGACACCTAGCCCGATGGTAGTGGGCCCGTGTTACGGTCGGAAGGACTCGTCGGCTCCACATTCATGGACTTCCGGCTTCTCGGCCCCTTGGAGGTATTGGATCGAGACCGCGCGCTGGCGCTCGGTGGCGTAAAGCAGCGCTCGCTGCTCGCGGTCCTGTTGCTCCAGGCGAACGAGCTCGTCTCGACCGATGCGCTCATCGACTGCCTCTGGGGCGCCGCGCCGCCGGCCAAGGCCGCGAAGAGCGTCCAGGTCCACGTCTCCCGCCTCCGCAAGGTGCTCGGGGACGCGCGCCTTGCGACACACGGGCGCGGCTATGTCCTGCACGTCGAGCCGGCGGAGTTCGACCTGGCACGCTTCGAGGCCCTGGCCGACGAGGCGCGCCGGGCGTCCCCGGACGACGCGGCGGAGAAGCTGCGGGAGGCGCTCGCGCTGTGGCGCGGGAGCGCGCTGGCGGACCTGGCGTACGAGCCGTTCGCGCAGGTCGAGATCGCCCGGCTCGAGGAGATGCGGCTGGCGGTGCTCGAACAGCGCATCGATGCCGATCTCGCGGCTGGGCGGCACGCGGACCTCGCCGGTGAGCTCAAGGCCCTCGTCGCCCGTCACCCGCTCCGGGAGCGCCTGCGCTACCAGCTGATGCTCGCCCTCTACCGCTCCGCCCGCCAGGCCGAGGCGCTCGAGGCATACCAAGCCGCGCGACGCGAGCTGCAGGAGGAACTGGGCCTCGACCCCAGCGCGGAGCTGAAACAGCTCGAGCAGGCGATCCTGCGCCAGGACCCCGAGCTCGAGCTGGAGCCGCGGGCGCCAATGGGCTCCCCCGCGGCCGGAGCCTCGACCCCCGTGCCACCGGCCCCCGACAGGGCGGTGCTCGTCGTTCCGCGGTCGCTGGACGCCCTCGACTCGCTGGTTCGCTTGGCCCGGCCGCTCGCGGCGGCCGCACCCGCACGAGAGGTGATCTGCGCCGGCATCGTGCCCTCGCCCGAGCTCCACACCGCCACCGAGGCGCTCGCCGCTTGCCGGGACGAGCTGACTGCCGCCGGAGTCGCCGCCCGCGCCGCAGCCTTCTCATCTCCGAGCAGGGGCGAGGATGTAGTGCGCCTCGCCACCGAGCAGAGCGTCGACCTCCTCCTCATGGACGCGGGTGAGTCTCCACTCGACGGCGACGCCCGGGTCGTCCTGGAGGAGGCGCCCTGCGACGTGGCGCTGCTCGTCGCGGCCGGCGGCTCGCTTCGCGAGGGCCCGGTGCTGGTGCCGTTCGGAGCCGGTCGCCACGACTGGGCGGCGCTCGAGCTCGGCGCGTGGCTGGCCCGTGCCGTGGACGCCCCGCTGCGGCTGATCGGCGCGGCCGACCGGAGGGACGTCGGTCGCGATGCGAGCCGGCTGCTCGCCGATGCGTCGCTGATAGTCCAGCGGACCGCGGGCATCGTCGCCGAGCCGCTGCTCGTCCGCTCCGGCCGGCGCGGCATCGCCGCGCAGGCCGAGGGTGCGGGGCTGCTCGTGGTCGGGCTCTCCGACCGCTGGCGGGAGCAGGGCCTCGGACGGGCACGCGCCGGGCTGGCCAAGGCCCCGCCTGCGCCGACCGTGTTCGTCCGGCGGGGATCGCGCCCGGGCGGGCTCGCTCCGCCCGAAACCCGCACCAGGTTCGGCTGGTCGCTGACCAGCGCGGCCGGCTGATCGCGTCCGAAAGCCGTCCTTCCACCTCGATCCCGCACGCGGGATGCGTGGTACGTTCGGCTTGGACTCGGCCCTTGGGAGCGCAGCATGGATGCAGCGTTCAGTCCCGGCACGACCTTCGCCGGCTATCGGGTCGAGTCGCTGGTCGGCCGCGGCGGCATGGGTGTCGTCTACCGGGCCTGGGACATGTCGCTCGAGCGGCCCGTGGCGCTGAAGCTGATCGCGCCGGAGCTTGCCCAGGACGAGCGGTTCCGGGCCCGCTTTCTGCGCGAGTCACGGCTCGCGGCGTCGCTCGACCACCCGAACGTCGTGCCGATCCACGAGGCCGGTGAGCGCGACGGACGGCTCTACCTGGCCATGCGATACGTCGAGGGAAGCGATCTGAGGACGCTGCTCGACCGCGAGGGGACGCTCACGCCGGAGCGAGCGCTGGGTGTGCTGGCCCAGATCGCCGACGCGCTCGACGCGGCGCACCGGGGCGGGCTGGTCCACCGGGACGTGAAGCCCGGCAACGTGCTGCTCGACGAGGACGGTCACGCATACCTGAGCGACTTCGGCATCACCAAGCAGGTGGGTGGGGCGTCGACGGACACCGGGCGAGTCGCCGGGACGCTCGACTACCTCGCGCCCGAGCAGATCCGGGGCGAGGCCGTGGACGGGAGCACGGACTGCTACGCGCTCGCCTGCGTGCTGTACGAGTGCCTCTCCGGCGCGCCGCCGTTCCGGCGCGAGACGGAGGCGGAGACGCTGTGGGCGCACATGCAGGACGAGCCGCCCTCGCTACGCGGCCATCCCGAGCTCGATCCGGTGCTTCGGAAGGCGCTCGCCAAGGAGCAGGCGGACCGTCACGCGAGCTGCGCGGCAGCTCCTCGACGACGCCTCCTCGGCGCTCGGGTTCGAGCCCCCGGCACGGCGCGCGAGACGGCTGCGTGTCGGCCGGCGGCTGGTGCTGGCCGGCGTGCTGCTCCTCGTCGCCGCGGCGGCCGTCGTCGTGGTGCCCGAGCTGACGGGCGACGGCGAGACGGCGCGCGGCGGGCCTCGCCGGGGTGACCCCGGACTCGGTCGCCGTACTGGCGCCGGATTCGGACGAGATCGTCGGCGAGGTCCGCATCTCCGCGCGGCCCGGGCTACTCGCCGCGCACGGCCCGTCGGTGTGGGTCGCGAGCGACGCCGGCGGCACGATCTCCTCGATCGACACCCGCTCGTACTCGGTGGACGACGTCGTCGCGTCGAACGCCGCGGTGACCGACATCGCGGCCTCGGAGAGCTCGGTATGGCTGATCGACTCGCGGCGAAACGCTCTCCTGCGGGTGGATCCCGCGTACGGCTCCGTGGCGGACCGTGTTCCGCTCACGCCCGGCCTTCGCCCGACTCGCCCAGGAGTGGCGGCCGGACCCGGCGCGGTGTGGCTCACGGACGGAACCACGCGACTGCGGAAGCTCGATCCGCGGGACGGCGGCGTTCTCGAGACGTTCGATCTTGGCCAGCCGCTCGAGGACGTGGCCGTCGGGGGCGGATCGGTGTGGGTGGTGAGCGGCGCGTCCGCGGAGGTCCTCCAGGTCGACCCGAGGAGCGGATCGATCCGGGCGCCCATCCCGATCTCCGGTCGGGCCGGTCCCACGGGGCCCGCGCCGGTCGCCGTCGCGGTGGGAGAGGGCGCGGTCTGGGTCGTCAACGGCAACACGCCGAGCGTCACCCGCATCGACCCGCGGCTCGCCGCGGTGACCGCGACGATCGACCTGGGCGTCGGGAGCAACCCGACCGCGATCGCGGCGGGTGCGGGCGCGGTCTGGGTCACCCTGGGAGGCGCCGGGGCGCTCGCGCGAATCGATCCGGGAGACAACACCTGGCGCCCGATACAGGTCGGCGGCGCCCCGACCGGCGTGGCGGTCGCGCGGGGACGGGCCTGGGTCTCGGTCCAACCCGGGTTCAGGGCCCGGCTCACCAAGCCGCGGCGGGAGGTCCGGGTGCCCGGGGCGGTCGAGGAGCCGTTCTGCACGCCCGTCGAGTACGCCGGGGACGGGACGCCGCGCTTTCTCATCGTGTCCGACCTGCCGCTGCAGATGCCTCGCAGCAGCCTGCAGACGCTGCAGTTCACGGACGCGATCCGCTACGTGCTCGCCCGGCACGGCTTCCGGGCCGGCGACTACCCGGTCGGGTACCAGTCGTGCGACGACTCGAGCGTTCGGAGCGGTGAGCAGACGGGCACCCCCTGGACGCCCGCGACCTGCCGCAGGAGCGCCCGCGCGTATTCGGAGTCGACCAGCGTGATCGGCGTGATCGGCCCCTACAACTCGGGTTGCGCGAGCTTTCTCATCCCACCTCTGAACCGCGCGCGCGACGGCCCGCTCGCAACCATCAGCGCGACCGCCACCGCGGTCGGCCTCACGCGCGATGCTCCCGGCGCCGGGCGCGGCGAGCCACACAGCTACTACCCCACCGGCGTGCGCCACTTCGCCCGCGTGGTCGCGGCTGACGACATCCAAGGCGCCGCGGGGGTCCTGATGGCAAGGCGACTGGGCGTGACGAGGCTCTACGTGCTCGACGACGGAGATCTCTACGGGGTCGGCATCGCCACGACGGTTCGGGAGACGGCGGGCAAGCTGGGGCTCGCGGTGGCCGGGTCCGGGCGGTGGGACTCGAGAGATCGCCGCTACAGGGAGCTGGCGCGGCGGATCGAGCGGTCGGGGGCCGACGGAGTCTTCCTCGGCGGCTACTCGTTCAACAACGGAGCGGCCCTCTTGCGCGACCTGCGCGCGGCGCTCGGACGGCGCATTCCGATCCTGGCGCCGGACGGCTTCAGCGAGTTCCGCGACATCATCGAGGAGGCCGGCTCCGACGCCGAGGGACTCTTCGCCAGCGTCGCGAGCTTTCCGCCCTCGCGGCTTCCGCCGTCAGGGCGAGACTTCGCCTCAGGGTTCCGCAGGGCGGTCGGGGGGGATGTGGATCCGTACTCGATCACCACCGCCCAGGCCGTCGAGGTGCTGCTCGCCGCCATCGCCTCGTCCGACGGCACGCGCGCCTCCGTCACCGAGAGGCTGCTCGAGGTGCGCGTGAGGGACGGCATCCTCGGCAGCTTCGACTTCGACGCGAACGGGGACACGACCTCCGCCGCGGTGACGATCTACCGCATCGAGGGGGGCAGGCCGCGCGTGCACACCGTGATCACCCCGCCCCCGGACCTGGCCGGACGTGACTAGGGGCATCGGCGTTTACCGGCGTTTACCCCGCGCCACCACCCGCCGCAACCGGCGGCGTCGACGCTGTTCGGTGAGTCCGGCCGCTCTGGCCGGCCACCGACCAGGAGGCGACCATGCTTCGACGCAACACGATCCTGACCACCGCGGCCCTGATGGCGGTGTTCGCGGTGCCGGCGTCCGCACAGACGGACAGCGCGCCGTACACGCTCGACCGCGACTACGGGTCGCCCGATGCGGTCGACGCCGCGCGGGACCTGCAGTCCGCGCCGGTCGCCTCGCATGCCAACCCGGGCCCCTACCCGGACTCGGAGCGCAAGCTGGTCGAGTCGCCCGAGGTGCAGCAGATGCAGCAGCGCGTCAGCGGCCAGATCAGCGCGATTCCCCCGGTCGTCCAGGTCAGCGCCCCCTCCGGCGGGTTCGACTGGGGCGACGCCGGCATCGGCGCGGCCGGGATGCTGGCCCTGTTCAGCATCGCGGCCGGATCGGCCCTGCTCCTGATGGGTCGCAGACGTCGCCGGGATGTCCGGTTCGCAACCCACTGAGACACATTGCGAGGGGCGGCGCTGGGCGCCGCCCCTCGCGCGCACGGACTCGCAGGAGCACTGAATGAAGGCAACGTTCACCCCCGGAACGACCTTCGCCGGCTATCGGGTGGACTCGCTCGTCGGTCGCGGCGGAATGGGAGTCGTCTATCGGGCGACCGACCTCTCGCTGGAGCGCCCGGTCGCCCTGAAGCTCGTCGCGCCGGAGCTGGCGGAGAACGAGCACTTCCGCGCCCGCTTCCTCCGCGAGCCGCGGCTGGCGGCGTCGCTCGACCACCCGAACGTGATCCCGATCTACGAGGCGGGCGAGCACGACGGCCAGCTCTACCTCGCGATGCGCTTCGTCGAGGGAAGCGACCTGAAGAGCCTGCTCGTGCGCGAGGGGAGGCTCACACCGGAACGCGCGCTGAACGTCGTCGGCCAGGTGGCGGGCGCGCTTGACTCCGCGCACCGCCGTGCGCTCGTGCACCGCGACGTCAAGCCGGCCAACGTGCTGCTGGACGAGGACGGTCACGTCTACCTGACGGATTTCGGGATCACCAAGCAGCTCGGCGGCGAGTCGACGGACACGGGCCGCGTGGTCGGCACGCTCGACTACCTGGCGCCGGAGCAGATCCGCGGCGAGCCCGTTGACGGGCGAACCGACGTCTACGCGCTCGGATGCCTGCTGTACGAGTGCGTGTCGGGCGCGCCGCCGTTCCGGCGCGCGACCGAGGCCGAGACGCTGTGGGCCCACATGCAGGAGGAGCCGCCTCCGGTGAAGGGCCAAGGCGCACTGGACCCGGTGATCCGAAAGGCCCTCGCCAAGGACCGGGAGGATCGCTACGGGACCTGCGCCGAGCTCGTGGAGGCGGCCGCCGCGGCGCTCGGCCTCGCCGCGCCGCGCGCCGCGCGGCCGCTCGTGCCGGTCGGCGTTCGGCGGCGTGCTCACCTCGTGCTCGCCGCCGGCCTGCTCCTGCTGGCTGTCGTGATCGGCGTGGTGATCCTCGCCGTGACCGGCGGCGACGACGGCCTCGAGCCGCTGGGGAACGGGGTCGCGGCGATCGATCCCGCGAACGGGGGCGTGTCTTCCTTCATCGAGTCGCGGGAGCCGCCCGGCAACGTGGCCGTCGGCGAGGGTGCGGTCTGGATGCTGAACAACGAGGAGGAGAGCGTCTCACGCATCGACCCGGAGACGAGGGAGGTCACGGGCACGATCGAAACCGAGGGCGTGCCGAGCGAGCTCGCGGCGGGCGAGGGCGCCCTCTGGGTCGGGAACGCCGGTGGACGCGAGAGGACCAACGCCACGGTGAGCGTCACCCGGATCGATCCGGATTCGCCCCAGGTGCGGCACACGACGCGGCTCCCGGGAAACGAGGGCGTCTTCCCGGTCGCGGGCGCGCCTCGGATAGCGGTGGGCGCGGGGGCGGTCTGGGCGGCCAACCCGAACGGCAGCGTGTCGCGCATCGACCCCGAGAGCGGTCGGATCGTGGCCACGATCGAGACGCCGTCTCCGGTCTGGACCATCGCGGCCGGTGACGAGGGGGTCTGGGTGCTCGGGGACGCGGGTGCGCCGGCGGTCACGCGGATCGACCCGCGCACGAACCGGGTCGGCCAGACGATTCGGATCGGGTCCCCAAGCGCGGAGGGCGTGGCCGTGGGCGCCGGCTCGGTGTGGGTGACGGCCGCGGATCCGGGCCTCGTCTGGCGGATCGAGCCCGGGCGACCTCCGGTCCTCAGAACGATCGACGTGGGCCGCGGGGTGACCTTCGTCGCGTTCGGCGACGGGGCCGCATGGACCGGCAACTATGTCGACGGAACGGTCGCCCGCATCGACCCCCGCAGGAACACGGTCAGCGCAAGGACGTCCGTCGGCGCCCCGCAGGCGCTAGCGGCGGGCGCCGGTGGGGCCTGGGTGAGCGTGGCGGCCGGCACGACGGAGGGCGCGCTGCCGGCTTCGGCCTGCGGGCCGGTCGCCTCAGGTGCCGGAGCGCCGGACGTGCTGATTGCCTCGGATCTTCCGCTGCAGGGTGCCTGGAGCGCCGATGTCCGCACGCTCGAGGACGCGATCCACTTCGTGATGGAGCAGCGCGGGTTCAGGGCCGGGGCCTACACCGTGGGCTACCAGTCGTGCGACGTCTCCACGCCGCAGACCGGCGGCTTCGAGTTCCGCAAGTGCGCCGCCAACGCGACCGCGTTCGCGCACGCCGAGGAGCTCGTAGCCGTGATCGCCCCCTACTCCTCGTTCTGCGGCCAGGTGGGGATCCCGATCATGAACCGCGCTCCGGGTGGTCCGCTGGCGGCCGTCAGCCCGGTCGCCACCCACGCCGGCCTGACTCGCGGCCCTCCGATCGAGAGGGGGGAGCCGTGGGTGTACTACCCGACCGGCGTGCGGAGCTTCTCGCGCCTGATGGCCCGAGAGTCCCTGCAGGGCGTCGCGAACGCCATGCTCGCCGCCGAGCTCGGGCTCGACCGGATGTTCGTGCTGTACGAGCGTTCGCGGCAGATGAGGGTGGAGTTCGCCGACCCGTTCCGGCGCGCCGCCCGCCGCCTCGCGATCCGGAGTGCCGGCTTCGAGTCCTTCGATCCCGACGGAGGGGACGGGGAGGCGCTGGCGGACCGGGTCGCCCGCTCGGGCGCCCAGGGCGTCTACATCACAGGCCTCGGGACCGAGGGCGGGGTGGAGGTGCTGCAGGCGCTGCGCGCGCGCCTCGGCGACCGGATCGAGATCATGGCCCACGACCCGTTCGTGCGGATCGCCGACCTGCTGGAGTTTGCCGGCCCGGAGGCGTCGCGCGGGCTGTACATCAGCGCCACCGACGTGCCGCCCGCCGCGCCCGGGGTGAGCCCCGAGGGCCGCCGCTTCGCCCGCTCCTTCGGGGTCCTCGACGAGCCGGTGTTCGGCGTGCTGCAGGCGGCGCAGGCGACCGAGCTCGTGCTCGACGCGGTCGCCCGCTCCGACGGCACGCGGGCGTCGGTGCTCGAGGAGCTGCGCGGGGCGCGGGTCGAGGACGGGATCCTCGGCGACTTCCGCGTCGACCGCCACGGGGACGTCTATCCCGTCAAGCTCGGGATCTTCCGCGTTCCCCGCGTGCCGAGGCCCGACGCCCCGGTGTTCGAGTTCTTCCGGGGTACCGTCCTGGACCGCGTGATCACGGTCCCGGCCCGCCTGGCGGGCTGACATGAAGACCGGCACCGCCTTCGCCGGATATCGGGTGGAGTCGCTGGTCGGCCGGGGTGGCATGGGCGTGGTGTACCGGGCGACGGATCTGTCGCTGGAGCGTCCGGTGGCGCTGAAGCTGATCGCGCCGGAGCTGGCGGAGGACGAGCGCTTCCGGGCGCGGTTCCTGCGCGAGCCGCGGCTTGCGGCGTCGCTGGATCACCCCAACGTGATCCCGATCTACGAGGCGGGCGAGCGGGACGGTCAGCTCTACCTGGCGATGCGCTTCGTGGACGGCAGCGACCTGCAGAGCCTGCTCGAGCGCGAGGGCGAGCTCCCGCCGGAGCGGGCTCTGGCGGTGCTGGCCCAGGTCGCGAGCGCACTTGACGCGGCACACCGAGGCGCCCTCGTCCACCGCGACGTGAAGCCGGCCAACGTCCTCGTGGAGGAGCAAGGACACGCCTACCTGACCGACTTCGGGATCACCAAGCAGGTGGGCGGCGACTCGACGGACACGGGCCGGGTGGTGGGGACGCTCGACTACCTGGCGCCGGAGCAGATCCGCGGCGACCCGGTCGACGGCCGCACCGACAGCTACGCGCTCGCCTGCGTGCTGTACGAATGCCTGGCGGGCGCCCCGCCGTTCCGGCGCCCGACCGAGGCGGAGACGCTGTGGGCGCACATGCAGGAGGAGCCGCCCGCGGTGACCGGACGGCCCGAGCTCGACCCGGTGCTCCGCAAGGCGCTCGCCAAGGACCCGGACGATCGCTACTCCACGTGCTCCGAGCTGATCGAGGCGGCGGCCGCGGCGCTCGGCCTCGGGACCCCGCGGCCGGTGCGCCGGCCCCTCGTTCCTCACGGGCTTCGGCGGCGTGGCCACCTGTTCCTCGCCGCAGGCCTGGTGCTGCTGGGGGTGGCGATCGCCGCGGCCATCGTGGCGCTCACGACTGCTGAGGATGCTCGGACTGAGCCGCTCGGCACCGGGGTCGCCGCCATCGATCCCGCGACGGAGCGAGGTCGCGTCGCTCACGGAGTTCGAGGCGCTGCCGGGGAACGTCGCCGTGGGGGAGGGCGCCGTCTGGGTCCTGCAGGACGGGGAGGACGCGATCTCGCGCATCGACCCGCAGACCAAGGAGATCACCTGAAGCGTGCAGACGCCCGGGACGCCCAGCCAGCTGGCGGTCGGCGCGGGGGCGCTCTGGGTCGGGAACGGCGGCGGCCGCTACTTCACCAGCACGGTCAGCATCTCCCGGGTGGACCCGGGTTCTGAGAGGGTGACGCGAACCCAGAAGCTGCCCGACACGACCGGCGGCAGCTTCTTGGGCTCTCCGAACACGGGGTACCCGCAGATCGCCGTCGGAGCCGGGGGCGTCTGGGCGCGCAACCCGGACGCCGGCATCTCCCGCATCGATCCCGAGACGGGCGAGCTCGTCGCGACCATCGACGTCTCCGCCGCCACCGTGGCGGCGGGCGAGGAGGGCGTGTGGTTCGTACCCTGGGACCGGCCTGCGGTCAGGCGCATCGACCCGCGCACGAACCGCGTCGTCCAGACGATCCCGATCGGCGCCAACGCGCTGCCCGCGATCGCGGTCGGCGCCGGTTCCGTCTGGGCAACGGCGGAGGACGAGGGCGTGGTATGGCGGATCGAACCGGGGCCGCGACCCATCCCCAAGCCGATCGAGGTCGGGGTGGGCGTGGGCTATATCGCGTTCGGAGACGGGGCGGTCTGGGCTGCCAACTACATCGACGGCACGGTCTCGCGGATCGATCCGCGCACGAACGCCGTCACGGCGAAGGTGGCGGTCGGGGCTCCCAGGGCGCTCGCGGCAGGCGATGGATCCGCATGGGTGAGCGTGGCGGGCGCCGCGGAGGCGGGGGCGCTTCCCGCCTTCGCCTGCGGCGAGGTGCTCGCGGGCGGCCGGAGGCCGGACCTGCTGGTGGCCTCCGACCTCCCGCTCCAGGGCCCCGACAGCACCGCGCCGCGCGCGATGGCCGACGCGATCCAGTCGGTGATCGAGCGGCACGGCTTCCGGGCGGGCAAGCACTCGGTCGGCTACGCGTCGTGTGACGACTCCACGTCACAGAGCGGCAGCTTCGAGCTCCGCAGGTGCGCCGCCAACGCGAATGCCTACGCGCGCGCGGAAGAGCTCGTGGCGGTGATCGGCCCGTACAGCTCGGGTTGCGCGGAGGTCCAGATCCCGAGTCTCAACCGGGCGCCGGGTGGCCCGCTTGGCGATGGTCAGTCCCTCGAACTCGCATATCCAGCTGACGAAGCCAACGCCCTTGGCGCCGGACGCGCCGGAGATCTTCTACCCGACCGGAGAGCGCAACTACGCCAGGCTGTCGCCCACCGACGACCTCGCAGGGTGCGGCGCTGGCCCTGCTCGCGACGCAGCTCGGCCTCGAGAGCGTCTATCTGATCCACGACGGGGACTTCTGGGACGCGCTGTTGACGGACTCCGTCTCCCGGACGGCCGAACGGGTCGGCCTGACGATCGCCGGCACGAAGGCTTTCGACCCGGCGGCGAAGAGCTTCGAGGCGCTCGCGAACGAGGTCGCGCGGTCAGGCGCGCAGGGCGTCATGCTCGGCGCCTTCGTGGACGACGGCGGCGACCGCGTGCTGAAGGCCTTGCGCGCCCGCCTCGGCCCGCGCCTGCCGATCATGGCGACCAGCGGGTTCTACCCGATCCCCGACGTGCTCGAGAGTGCCGGCCGCGCCGCCCGCGGCCTGTACGCGATGACTACGGACCTGCTGGCCGGCGGGCCTGGCCTCACACCTGCCGCGAGGCGCATCGCGGCCGACCTCGGGTCGGCTGCCGATGAGCGTTTCGTGCTCCATGCCGCACAGGCCGCGGAGGTGGTCATGGCGGCGATCGCCCGCTCCGACGGGACGCGGGCCGCGGTGCTCCGGGAGCTGCAGGCGACCCGGGTGAGGGACGGCATCCTGGGCACCTTCCGCTTCGACGGCAACGGGGACATCACGCCCGCCAAGCTCAGCGTGCTCCGCGTGACGGGCCGGAGCGCGACGGACGAGCGCCTGCCGGCCGTCTACCAGGGCGCGACCGTCGACCGCGTGCTGGAGGTGCCGACGCTGCCGGCGGACTAGCGCCGCCGCTTCCGCGAGCGCAGTCCGTTCCGGCGGAGCTCCTTCATCCGGTCGATGTCGATCTTGGCCACGGCCTTGCCCTCCACGCCGGGGCCCTCGAACAGCACCGGCAGGTCCTCGAAGCGCGGCTCCGACAGGAACGCGGCGCAGCCGCGCGCGCCGATGTGGCCGTCGCCGGGCGGGGCGTGGCGGTCGCGGTTCGAGCCGAGCGGGGTCTGCGAGTCGTTCATGTGGAGGCAGCGCAGGCGGTCGAGCCCCACGATGGAGTCGCAGCGGTCGAGCACCCCGGCGAGCTTGTCGGCCGTCGTGATGTCGAACCCGGAGGCGAGCATGTGGCAGGAGTCGAGGCAGATGCCGACCCGCTTGCGGCGCCCGCACAGCTTGATCAGCTTGTCGAGCTCCTCGAACGAGCGCCCGAGCGTGTCGCCCGCGCCGGCCGTGTTCTCGAACAGGAGCGGGCAGCGGCCGGACTCGTCGAGCGCGTGCTTCACGAGCTCCGCCACCCGCGGGAGCGCCTCCTCGTTCGGCTCGCCCTTCGCCGAGCCGGGGTGGAGCACCACGCCGTCCGCCCCGATCTCGTCACCGGTCCTCAGCGCGTGGATCATCGAGTCGGCGGACTTCTTCCTGAGGTCCGGGTCCGTGGAGGCGCAGTTGATCAGGTAGATCGCGTGGATCGTCACCGACCTCACCGGCCCGTCCGCCATCAGCTCGCAGAAGGCGGCCACGTCGTCGGGCTTCCAGTGGGTGGGGCGCCACGCCCGCGGCGACTGCCCCCAGACCTGCATCGCCTCGCACCCGCGCTCCACGGCGCGCTCGTGCGCCTGCACCAGTCCGCCTGCCGTGGAAACATGGGCGCCGATGAGCATGAGGGTTAGATTCGCGCCGTCCCCGACCGGCGTGCTGCACATCGGCGGGGCGAGGACGGCACTGTACAACTGGCTCCTGGCGCGCGGACAGGGCGGGACCTTCGTGCTGCGCATCGAGGACACGGACCGCGAGCGCTCCACTCCCGAGAACGTGGAGCAGATCCTCGAGGCGCTCCGCTGGCTCGAGCTCGACTGGGACGAGGGGCCCCTCTCGCAGTGGGAGCGGCGCGACAGCCACTCGGAGGCGGTGGAGCGCCTGCTCGAGTCCGGGCACGCCTACGAGGACGACGGCGCGGTGCGCTTCCGCGTGCCCGACGAGGGCGAGCTCGGCTTCGACGACGCCGTGCTCGGCCTGATCACCACGCCGTACTCGGCGATCAAGGACTTCGTGATCCGCCGCTCCGACGGCAGCCCGCTCTACAACCTCGCCGTCTCGGTGGACGACCGCGACATGGGCATCACGCACGTGGTGCGCGGCCAGGACCACGTGTCGAACACGCCGCGCCAGATCATGCTGCTGCGCGCGCTCGGGGCGGAGCCGCCCACCTACGCGCACATCCCGCTGCTGCACGGCCCCGACGGCAAGAAGCTCTCGAAGCGCCACGGCGCCGCGTCCGTCCAGGAGCTGCGCGACGCCGGCTACCTGCCCGAGGCGGTGCGCAACTACGTGTCGCTGCTCGGCTGGGGCTACGACGAGAGCACCACCTTCATGACCACCGACGAGCTGATCGAGCGCTTCTCGCTCGAGCGGGTGTCGAAGAACCCGGCCGTGTTCGACGAGCAGAAGCTCCGCTGGATGAACGGCCGCTACCTGCGCGAGCTCGACCCGGCGGAGCTCCGGCGGAGGCTCGAGGAGCTCTACGGGCGCGAGGTGCCGCCCGAGGCGGTCGAGATCAGCCAGGAGAAGATGCAGACGCTGTCCGACTTCTGGGACCTGGCGGGCTTCCTCGTCGAGCGGCGGGAGATCGACCCGAAGGCCTGGGACCGCGTGATGGGCGACGGCGGGCCCGACCGGCTGCGGGCCGCGCGCGAGGCGCTGGAGGCGGCGGAGCCGTTCGACACGGAGACCGTGGAGCGGGCGCTCAGGGGGGTCGTGGAGCGCCTCGAGGTGAAGCCGAAGGAGGTCTTCCAGCCGGTCCGCGTGGCGATCACCGGGACCACCGTCTCGCCCGGGATCTTCGAGTCGGTGGCGGCGCTCGGGAGGGACGAGACGCTCGCCCGGATCGACGCCGCCCTGCAGCACGACCCCAAGGGATAAACCCACCCTAAACCTTGGCGTGGCGCCTGCCGATAGCCATGGGGACGATGAACGCAGCCGCGACGATCAACATTCCCGCACCCGAGTCGGTCGGCCGCCCCGGTGAGGGCCACGGCCGCCGCCTGACCGCCGCCTTCGAGGCCCTCGAGGCCTTCCCGGCGCTGGCCGAGTCGCGCAATCGCGTATTGCGCGTCGTGCGCGAGAACCGCGCCTCCGTCGGCGAGGTCGTGGCCGCCGTCGAATCCGACGTCGCGCTCGTGATCACCGTGCTGCGGATCGCCAACCGCAACGGTCAGCGCAAGAAGGGCAAGATCGCCAGCATCCCCGAGGGCGTCGAGGTCCTGTCGCCCGAGGGCGTGGAGACGCTCGCCGCCCGCACCGCCACCTTCGACTTCTTCGAGCGCACGCCGGGCTGGGACGTCATGCCCGAGCGCTTCCGCCTTCACGCCGTGGCCACGCAGTCCGCCGCCGACCGCCTCGCCCGCGAGCTCGAGTACGAGGATCGCGACGAGCTGCTCGTGTCGGCGCTGCTGCACGACGTCGGCAAGCTCGTGCTCGGTCACGCCTACCCGGGCTACCCGTCGCAGATCCACGGGGTCGCCCGCACGCCCGAGGAGCGCCTGCACCGCGAGCGCCTCGAGCTCGGCGTGGACCACGCCCTCGTCGGGGGCGTCCTCGCCCGCCGCTGGGGCCTGCCGAACCGCCTCGCGATGGCGATCGAGCGCCACCACGCCGACGACGCCGACGGCGAGTCCGCGATGGTCCGCCTGGCCGACATGCTCGCCCACTACGGGCACGCGCAGCCGGTCAACCCGAAGGCGCTGCTGCAGGCCGCCCGCGCCTGCGACCTCTCGACGAACCAGCTCCGCGAGGTCATGTACGAGCTTCCGCAGGGGAACGGCAACGCCAAGCGCAACGTCGACCCGTGCCCGCTGTCGAGCCGCGAGGTCGAGGTGCTGAAGCGGCTCGCCGAGGGCAAGGTCTACAAGCAGATCGCGCACGAGCTGGAGCTCTCGACGAGCACGGTGCGCACGCACCTCCACAACACGTACGCGAAGCTCGGCGCCGTGGACCGCGCGCAGGCGGTCCTGATCGCCACCGAGCGCGGCTGGATCTAGCCAGCCCGGGATCTCGCCGTTCCGGAAGGCATCGACGAACAGTCGGTGGTCCTCCCGCACCTTCTCCCCGTAGTCCGCGCCGAAGTCCGCCAGCTCTGACGTGAAGTCCTCGTCGAGGACGGCCTCGATCGCCTCCTCGGTCTGGAAGTCGACCAGCTCCTCCGCGCTCCCGGCGTCCGAGACGCAGTGGATCTTGGCCGTCGCCCGGCCGAGGTAGCGGAGCAGCGGCAGCATCTCGTCCGGCTCGCTCACGTGGTCCCAGTCGAGGTCGGCCTCGTAGGGCGAGATCTCCTGCACCACCTGGCCGCGGCCGCGCAGCTCGCACCAGCCGAGCCACGGGTCGGCGTGGGCCTGGAGCGCCCGCTGCGAGATCGCCGTCCGGTGGCCCGGGTGCTCGAAGTACTCGGTGATGCGCTCGTCCTCCACCACCCGGCTCGGCGCCGCGACGTTGCCCTGCTTCATCGACAGCACGACGTCGTTCTCGAGCGCCTGCGAGCGGCCCTCCACCAGCAGGTTGTACGCCGGCAGCCCGGCGCTGCCGATCCCGAAGCCCGCCCGGCCGACCACGTCCTTGACCTCGTACGACACCGAGTGCTGGCGCTTCTGCTCCGGGATCGTCTCGAGATAGCTCTCGTAGGCGGCGAGCACCTCGTCGCGCTCGTCGTCGTCGAGCCGCCGTATGCCGGGGCCGTCCTTGAAGCCCCGGTCGTCGTCCTTCACGGCCGTCACCCGCTCGAGCATCTGCCAGCGGCTCTTGAGGCGGGCCTCGACGAGCACCGCGTGCAGGGCGCCCTCGGTGTTGTCGAGCGTGAGCCGGAACTCCTCGTCGTCCTCGCCGTGGTGGAAGGTCTCGACCTGCTCGGCGTAGGCGCTCGCGTAGGCCTCGATCAGCTCGCGGATGGTGTCGTCGGACAGGGCCTTGATGAAGCCCAGCAGCGACAGGCTGGCGGCCATCCGCTTGAGGTCCCAGGTGAAGTGGCCGAGGTACGCCTCGTCGAAGTCGTTGACGTCGAACACGATGATGCCGGCGTCGTTCAGGTAGGTGCCGTAGTTCTCGGCGTGGAGGTCGCCCTGGATCCAGATCCGGCCGGTGCGCTCGTCGGCGTAGCGGTCCTCCATCTCCGACACGTCGGCGTAGAACAGGCAGGCGCTGCCGCGGTAGAACGAGAACGGGTCCTGCGCCATCTTGCGGAACTTGCGCCGGAAGGCCCGCGGGTCGGCCTCGATCAGGTCCTCGAAGGCGTCCACGAGGACGCCCACGATCTGCTCGGAGCGGTCCACGCCCGCTAGCCCACCACCGGGAGGCGCCGCTCCTGGTCGAGCTTGTCGAGGGCGCGCTGCATGGTGGCGGTGACGAGCTCGTAGGCCTCCTCGACGTCCGGCTCGGGGCCGAGCCGCTTGCGCAGGTCGATCTTCGGCAGCGCCCGCACGGTGATCTTGGCGGGCAGCGGGATGCGGCCGGGGAGGTCCATCACGGTCACGCCGTAGGGCGGGCCGACCTGGGCGGGAAGCACCTTCAGCCTGAGCATGCGGTCGAGCCGCAGCAGCCGCGCGATGCGGCTGCCCTGGCCCAGGAAGAGGGCGGTCTCCTGGCCGCCGATGGCGACCACGGGCACGATCGGCGTGTCGTGCTCGAGCGCGAGCCGCACGAACCCGGTGCGCCCGGCGAGGTCGATCTTCGCCGACTCCCAGCTGGGCCGGTAGGTCTCGTGGTCGCCGCCCGGGTAGACGAGCAGCGCGGCGTCGAGGTCGAGCGCGCGCTCCATGCTCTCGGGCGAAGCGGGGACCGTGCCGTAGCGCGACAGGCTGCCCCGGACGCCCGGGATCGCGAAGACGAGGTCGTGGGCGAGCTGGTGGAAGCGGCGCAGCGGGCCGAAGTGGTCGTAGAAGGCCTGGGCGAAGACGAAGGTGTCCGAGATCAGCGTGCCGCCGGAGTGGTTCCCCACGAGCAGCGCGGGTCCCTTGCGCGGGATGTTGCGCAGGCCCCGAACCTCGGCGCGGTGGTAGAGGTCGGCGAAGGCGCGGAGGGTGGGGAGGGTCTTGCGGATGTAGTCGGGGTCCCAGGCGTCGAACGGGTCGGACGTGGCGGCGCCGTTGCCGCGCGGGTCGAGGAAGCGCGCAAGGTCGCCGACCACGGCGGCGTTCATCCGCGCGTAGCCGGCGGTCGCGCCTGCCACCTTCTCGAGGGTGCTCTCCCGCGTCATCGTCGCTCCCCTATACCCGGAGCTGGGCCTTACAGCGTCAGCTGCGGCAGCGGCGCCCTGACCAGCACGCGCGTGCCGCGGTCGGAGCTCTCGATGTCGAGGCTGCCGTCGAGCAGCGCGGCGCGCTCGCGCATGCTGGCGATGCCCAGGTGGCCGGGCGGAGCGAGGCTGATCGGGTCGCCGTCTCCGAACCCGTGTCCGTTGTCGGTCACGCGCAGCTCGACGTCCGAGTTGACCGTGCGCAGCGAGATCGAGACGGTGTCGGCGCCGGAGTGGCGGCCGGCGTTCACCACGGCCTCCTGGGCGATGCGGAACAGGTCGCCGGCCATCTCGCCGGGCAGCTCGATCCGCTCGATCGTCGCCATCACCTCGAAGCGGTAGCGGCGCTTCCAGACCGAGATGCAGTTCTCGATCGCGGTGTCGAAGGCGAGCTCCTCGAAGGCGTAGGGGCCGAGGTCGACGATCTCGTCGCGCAGCACGCGGATGTTGCGCTCGGCCAGCTCGCGGGCGTCGTCCAGCAGCGCCGAGGCGTCCTCGCGCCGTCCCTCGGACGCCGCCTTGCGGGCCGAGGAGAGGATCATGTCGAGCCCGATCAGCTCCTGGACCGGGCCGTCGTGGATCGCCTCGGCGACCTTCCGGCGCACCTCGTTCTCCGCCTGGATCGTGCGGCGCGACAGGTCACGGGCGCGCAGCCGGCTGGCCGACTCGGCGGTGCGCAGGCTGCCCACCACCGCGCCGGTGGCGACGGCAGAGAGCACGAAGACGATCTCGTAGAAGGCGAGCACCTCGCTGCTGAGCGGGGTGTCGCCCCGCAGCACGGTGGCGAGCACCAGCGCCAGCGAGCCGCCCAGCGCGATGGCGAACCCGCGCCGCTCGCCCTGGAAGTGGGCGTGGGCCGCCAGTACGAAGAGCGCGGTGAATCTCGTGGCGCCGTACGCCTCGGGCACGAGCAGCTCGATGCCGACGAGCACCGCAATGTCGCCGCACGCGACGAGCGGGTGGAGCATGGCCTCCGGGTTGCGGCGGACCACGTAGAGGAGGGCGATCGTCCAGGGCAGCCCGAGGCCCGCGACCACCGCGACGCCGCGTCCGCCGTACGGGAAGCCGAGCACGATCAGCGCGAGGAGGGCGGCGACCGCCACGGCGAAGCGGGCCGCGGCGAATACGACCAGCGGCTGGGAGGACTCGATCGGGAGCCGGCGGAGCATCACGCCGACACCCGGCGCCGCGCGGTCACCGCGAACGCCGCGGTCGCCGCCCCGGCGGTGTCGATCGCCCAGTCGACCGGCGTGCCGTGGCGGCCGTCGACGAAGGACTGGTGGATCTCGTCGGTGGCGGCGTAGAGGCTCGAGATCACGAGGGCGGTGAGGGCGGCGCGGCGGTCCGGCATGGAGGTGCGGAGCAGCCGCCACCAGAGGAAGCAGAGAAGCGCGTACTCGCCGAAATGGATGAGCTTCCGGCCGACGGTGTCGATCCAGCCGAGGCCCGAGTCGAGGCTCGGCTGGGCGGAGAAGAACCAGATCAGCCCCATCAGGAGGAGGGGAGGGATCCACAGGTCGGGGCGCCTGAGCAGGGCCATCCGCATACCGTAGAGTGGATTCAGGTGCTGGTGATCACGACCAAGTCGCCCTACGCGGTACGCGCGCTGGCGGAGCTGGCGCGGCGCGGCGACGCCACCCCGGTGCCGATCGGCGAGATCGCCCGAGCGCGCGACATCCCGGTGCAGTTCCTGGAGGGGCTGTTCGCGACGCTGCGCCGGGCCGGGATCCTGCAGTCGCAGCGGGGCGTGAAGGGCGGCTACAGCTTCGCCCGGGAGCCGGCGGAGATCACGGTGCTGGAGGTCGTGGAGCTGCTGGAGGGCGAGCTGGGAGCGGACGCCCGGGCGAACGGAGCGGTCTGGACGGAGTCCGTGGACGCGGTGAAGTCGGTGCTGAGCGGCACGACGATCGCCGACGTGTCCGAGCGCGAGGCGCAGGAGACCGGCGCGCCGATGTACTACATCTAACTGCGGTACCGCATTCGTATTTGCGGTTCTGCGGCGATCTGCCGATGTACTACATTGACCGCTGCCGCACCCGACTTGGGGACCCCCGCCACATGCCGAAGAAGTTCCTGCTGCTCACGACTCTGCTCGCCCTGACGGCTGTCGCCGTCCTGCCGGCGAGCGGTCCTGCCGCCGGGGCGCCCGACTCCGCCACCCGCGCCCAGAACTCGGAGAATCCGCTCGAGGGGGTCGAGTGGTACGTGGACCGCGAGTCGCCCGCCTGGCTCGCGTGGCAGCACCTCAACCGCACCGGCCAGACGGCCAAGGCCGACCTGGTCTGGAAGATCGCGCGCGAGCCGCGCAACATGTGGCTCGGGGGCTTCACACGGCCCAACTTCGACGTCAAGGTCCGCCGCCTGATCGAGGGGGCGGAGGCCCAGAACGCGGTCCCGCTCTTCACGGTCCTGCGCGCTGAGTCCACGTCATGCAACCCGTCCTACGACGGCGGCGGCCCGGCCGAGGACGCCCGCACGCGCAACTGGTACGACGCCCTCGCGCGGGTGATCGGCGGCAGCCGCGTGGTGATCGCCTTCGAGCCGGACTCGCTCGGGACCATCGATTGCCACGCTCCCAGCCGCCGCGACGACCGCCTCAAGCTCCTGCGCTACGGCGTCACGGCGCTGTCGAAGCTGCCGAACGCCACGATCTACGTCGAGGCCGGGGCCTCGGACTGGGAGCCGGCCGCCCGCGTGGCCAAGAAGCTCCGCGCCATCGGGATCGGCAAGGTGCGCGGGTTCATGCTGAACGCCACCCACTACGACTGGACGCGGAGCAACATCCGCTACGGCCTCCAGCTCTCACGCATGACGGGTGGCAAGAACTTCGTGATCAACACCGCCGAGAACGGCCGTGGCCCGGTGCACGTGCGGCTTCCCAACGGCCGCCGGCAGACGGTCTGGTGCAACCCGGGCTTCCGCGGGATGGGCCCGCCGCCCACCACCGACACCTCGCATCCGAAGGTGGACGCCTACCTCTGGATCAACCGGCCGGGCTATGCCCAGTCGTGCGGAGGCCAGAAGATCGGGTGGTTCCTGCCCCGCGCGCTGAGCTACGCGCGCTGGGCGACCGACTGGGAGGGCCCGCCGAAGGGCACCCGGCACGGGCACCAGCAGCATCTCACTGGGCAGCAGCTGAACATCCCGTAGCGCCAGCTCGCTGTTTCCGGCCCGCTAGGCGGGTACGGGAAGGGCATGGCCGAGGAGAATGGATACGAGCGCGAGCTCGCCGAGTACGAGACGCAGCTCGCCGAGTACCTGCAGGAGAAGATCAAGCCGGGCCTGAGCAGCGGCACGATCCCCCTGGTGGCGCGTTCGATCGCGAAGGAGATCGCACGGCGCGAGCCGCCGGAGTCTCCCGAGGGCCAGGGCGATGCGGAGGGCGAGCGGCCGGAGGAAGTGGACAAGCCGCCGGACTTCGAGGCGGAGATGCACGAGCTCCAGGCCGAGCTCGGCGAGGACTGGGTGCTGCGCTTCTCCGTGCAGGGCGACGACGCGTGGTTCACGGCCGAGAAGGAGGCCGAAGGCCACCGCGTCGAGGCCCCCGACGCCCAGGGACTCCTGCCGATCGTCGAGGCGATCAACGAGGGCGGCGGCCGGCGCCGCTGAGCCCGTCGTCGCCGCTCGACTGAGACGCGACGGCTACGGCGCGCCGGCGCGGCCGGGCGGCCAGTAGATCGCCACGGCCTCGCCGATCACGTCCGAGACGGGCACGGAGCCCCAGAAGCGGCTGTCCTGGGACGCGCCGCGGTTGTCGCCCATGACGTAGACGTGCCCGTCCGGGATCCGCACCGGGCGCGGAACGTCGCACTTGGCGCCGTCGCCGCAGGGGCGCGCGTAGGGCTCTCGCTGGAGCTCGCCGTTCCGGACCACCCGCCCGTCCCGGACGGCGATGCGGTCGCCCGAGACGCCGACCACCCGCTTGATGAAGGTCTCGTCCGTTGCGGTCGGCGGGTGGAAGACCACGATGTCGCCGACCGCCGGCTGTGCGCCCAGGTGGTGCGAGAACCGGTTGACGATCACCTGGTCGCCCACCTGCAGGGTGGGCACCATCGACTCGCTCGGGATGCGGTACGGCTTCACCGCATACGCCTGCACCGACAGCGCCAGGCCGATCGCCAGTGCGACGATCACCGCGACCTCGAGCACGGCGTGCCGGCGGACCAGAGCGGGCGCCCCTCTCACGAGGAGGATGCTAGACGCGGCCGGCGCCGCTGAACTCTGCAGGCTGCACGGGGCGGCCCTCGAGGAGGCACGCCATCCGCTCGCACGCGCGCTTGGCGAAGCGCACCTGCTGGCGGCGGCCGAAGACCCTGAAGCCCAGCCGCACGATCGGGTTCGGGATCCGGGCGGGCCGCGACACCACGTGGATCCGGAACTCCACCTCGCCGCTGTCCAGCCACTTCCAGAGCTCGTAGTCCATCTGGCCCATCTCGAGGTGACCCTGGAGCGTGCGGTAGCTCCAGCCCCACACGCGGATCGTCCGCCCGTCCGCCTCGCAGGTCTCGTCGACCACTCCCTCCACCCGCACCCCGAAGCGGAAGCGCAAGCCGAGGAAGCGCGCCTCCAGCAGCATGTCGCGCCCCTCGAGCAGCGAGTCCGGCGCGTAGACCGCCCGCACGATCCGCGGGTCGGCGAACTCGTAGTCGAGCATCAGCTCGCGCGCCCGCTCCCAGGTGCCGCCGGGCTCCGGGGGCCCGGGCCGCTCCGGCGGGAGCGGCTGGCGGTAGTCGTCCACGTTCCAGCCGGCCTCGCGGGTCATGGCGTCGCGGCCGTCGAGGTCGAAGTTCAGGCGCTTGTCGTGCAGCGCGTGGAGCGCCTCGAGCGCCTGGGGGTCGCCCAGGCGGCGCTCACGAGAGGGCATCGGGGAGCTCCGACACCCGGCGAGTGTGGATGCGCAGTCCGCCGTCGCGCTCGCCGCCCGACAGCTGGATCACGCGCTCGAGGAACGACGTCCACATGTGGAACTGGATCTCCTTCGCCATGCGAAGCCGGTCGTAGAGGAGGTCCGACAGCCAGTCCCCGCTGCGCGCCCAGGACTCGATCCGGAACCGCAGCCGCCCGTCGTCCCGCTCGGCGCTGAAGGCGATCTGCCCCGCCTCCAGGTGGCCCGCCAGCGTGGCGAAGCGGAAGCAGGTGGGCGTCCGCTCCACCACCCGCACCGGGCCGTCCCACGGACCGGGCATGCGCACGACGAACTCGTCGCCCACGCGCATCGCGCCCTCCTCGCCGTAGACCTTCTTGAAGGTGGCGAACTCGCTCGGGGCGGCCTGATCGGGGTTCGCGGCGAGCCGCGTCACGAGCGCCTCCGGGTCCAGCTCCGCGCGGCGGATCAGCGCCACGTAGCGGCGGTGGAAGAGCGGGCCGGCGCCGTCCGCGACGCCCTGGATCTCGTCGTGGCTGACGCCGTCCGGGAGTGGCGGCGGGGCGTCCTCCGGCCATGCTCCGTCCTCGTGGCTGCGGTACAGCGGCGTCGTGCGCCACATGTAGCGCCAGGACGTGAGCGTCACGCCGACCGGCCAGCGGGTGGCGGTGGTGAGGCGGCGGAAGAGGGTGGGTCGGCGGGGCATCCTTCCGGAGTACGCGGGTACCCGGCCGCCATGATCACAAAAGCCCTCTCACGCACCGGTTTGCGCGGCTGGCAGATGCACGCGAGCTCGTTCGGCTCGATCTACCTCTGCATCGCGCTGTGGATTCGCGCCAAGACGGTCGACCAGGAGGAGCGCGGAAACGCCGAGCGGCGCGCTCTCTTCGTGGGGCTGTGGCCGCCGATGTTCTGGCTGATCGGCGACGCGCTCCAGGCCGAGGAGCGCTTGGGCGGGCGCCTGCCGGGTAGACGGCGGTAATGGAGAAGAACGAGTCGATCGAGAACGACGAGCGGGACGAGAAGGCCGCGGCCGACCCGGAGCCGAAGAAGCAGAGCCCGGAGCAGGACGGGACCGACAGCACGACCTTCGACACCGACCAGCATTCGGACGCGCCGGGACCGACCGGCACGGGCTGAGCTGGGGGTGACGGGGCCGCCCCGGCGGCTACAGTCGAGGGCGTGAGCGTTCGGCCCCTGCCCCGCGCGATCCCGGACAACCTCGCCGACATCGTCGGCAACACGCCGATGGTGCGGCTCACGCGCGTGGCGCCCGACTGCGGCGCCGAGCTGATCGGAAAGCTCGAGGCCTACAACCCGGCCGGCAGCGTCAAGGACAGGATCGGCGTGGCCATGATCGCCGCCGCCGAGGCCGAGGGCCGGATCGAGCCGGGCCGCAACACGATCGTCGAGTCGACCTCGGGCAACACCGGCATCGCGCTCGCCTTCGTGTGCGCCGCCAAGGGCTACGACCTCGTCATCACCATGCCCCAGGGCATGAGCCGCGAGCGCGAGAAGCTGCTGCGGCTGTACGGGGCCGAGGTCGTCTGGGTGGAGTCGATGGGCGGCATGAACGAGGCCGTGGAGGAGGCGCGGCGCATCTGCCGCGAGCGCGGCGACTGCTACGTGCCGAACCAGTTCTCGAACCCCGCCAACCCGGAGATCCACCGCCGCACGACCGCCGAGGAGATCTGGCGCGACACGGACGGCACGATCGACGTGCTCGTCTGCTCCTGCGGCACCGGCGGCACGATCACCGGCTGCGGCGAGCGGCTGAAGGAGCGCAACCCGGCGCTGCACGTGGTGGCCGTGGAGCCGAGCGCGTCGCCCGTGCTGTCCGGAGGCCGCGCCGGCCCGCACAAGATCGACGGCATCGGCCCCGGCTTCGTGCCGGACGTGCTGAACCGCGAGGTGATCGACGAGATCGTCCCGGTCGACGACGAGGACGCCATCGAGACCGCCCGCCTGTGCGCGCGCCGCGAGGGCGTGAACGCCGGCATCTCCGCGGGCGCGGCCGTGTGGGCGGCGGCGCACGTGGGCTCGCGGCCGGAGATGCGCGGCAAGCGGATCGTGGCGATCCTGCCGGACTCCGGCGACCGCTACGTGAGCACGCCGTTCTTCGTGCCGTGATCGGCTTCGCGACATTCACGCGCGTCGCGCGCGAGCTGCGGGAGGACCTCACGGCCGCCCAGGAGCGCGACCCCGCCGCGCGCAGCGTCCGGCGCATGGAGATCCTGCTCACCTACGGCGGCGTGCAGGCGATCCTGGCGCACCGGGTCTCGCACGCCCTGCACGAGGCCGGCGTGCCGCTGGTGCCGCGCATGCTCGCGAACCTCGTGAAGGTGATGACGGGGGTGGAGATCCATCCCGCCGCCCGGATCGGGCGCGGCTTCTTCATCGACCACGGCGCCGGCGTGGTGATCGGCGAGACGGCCGAGGTGGGCGACGACGTGACGATGTACCAGGGCGTGACCCTGGGCGGGACCGGGTTCGCGCGCGGCAAGCGCCACCCCACGGTGGGGAACGAGGTGATGATCGGCTCGGGCGCCAAGCTGCTGGGGCCGATCGAGGTGGGCGACCGCTGCAAGATCGGCGCGAACTCGGTGGTGATCCACGACGTGCCGCCGAACAGCACGGTGGTCGGCAACCCGGGCCACCCGGTGCGCATCGACGGCAGGAAGCCGGACGGCCCCGACGCCGACTGGATCCACCTGCCCGACCCGGTCGCCGACGCCATCGCCGGGCTCAGCAACCGGCTCGCCCAGCTGGAGGAGCTGGTGGCCGAGCAGACGGGCCGCAAGCCGGAGGGCGAGGTGCGGCCGCTGAAGCGCCGCGGCGGGCCGGACTCCGCAGGCGGGTAACACCGAGGTCACTGGAGCTTCACGTCATCGCCGCGCAGGTGGTGCTTTCGTGTCGCGGCATGACACGATCGAGACTCACCACCCTGCTCCTGTTGATCTTCGCCCTGAGCGTTGGTGCCCTGGCGAGCGTCTCGCTCGCCGACGACGACCGCGAGCGCGGCCGCAAGGCCTCGTCCCGCCATGACGACCGCCCGCTGGTGATCGCCCACCGCGGTGCCTCCGGCTACCGCCCCGAGCACACGCTGGCGGCCTATGAGCTCGGCGCCCGCATGGGGGCCGACTACGTCGAGCCGGACCTCGTCATCACGAAGGACGGCGTGCTGGTGGCCCGCCACGAGAACGAGATCTCCCAGACGACCGACGTGGCGGAACACCCGGAGTTCGCCGACCGCCGCAAGACCAAGACCATCGAGCCCGGGCTCACGCTGACCGGCTGGTTCACCGAGGACTTCACGCTCGCCGAGCTGAAGACGCTGCGCGCGAAGGAGCGCATCCCGGGCACCCGCCAGGAGAACACGATCTACGACGGGCGCTACCAGGTGCCGACGCTGCAGGAGGTCATCGACCTGGTCCGCCGCCTGTCGCGCGAGCTGGACCGCGAGATCGGGATCTACCCCGAGACGAAGCACCCGACGTACTTCCAGGACATCGGCCTGCCGCTCGAGCGGCCGCTGGTGACGACACTGCGGCGCAACGGCCTCGACGGCCGGCGCGACAAGGTGTTCGTGCAGTCGTTCGAGACCTTCAACCTGAAGGAGCTCGACGAGAGGATCGACACGCCGCTGGTGCAGCTGTTCGGCGGAGCGGGCCAGAGGCCCGTGGGCGAGACGCGCACGTACGGCGAGCTGGCCACCGACGCGGGGCTGCGCGAGATCTCGCGCTACGCGGACGGCGTGGGCCCGTCGAAGGACTACATCGTGCCGCGCGACGCGGCCGGCACCTCACAGCCGCCGACCGACTTCGTGCAGCGGGCGCACCGGGCCGGGCTGCTGGTTCACCCGTACACGTTCCGCAACGAGAACCAGTTCCTGCCGCTCGAGCTGCGCTCGGGGCCGGTGCTCTCGGACTACGGCGACGCGTTCACCGAGTACGAGCAGTTCTACGAGCTGGGCGTGGACGGGCTGTTCTCGGACAACCCGGACACGGCCGTGGAGGCGCGCGCCGCTCAGTAGTAGACGCAGCGGGTTCGGTGCCGGGGTACGGCCTTGTACCCCGGCGCCTGCCCGCGATTCCAGAAGCGGAGGTCCAGCACGCGCGGCGGGATGCCGGTGCGCTCGGCGAGCAGCTCGCACGCGTGCAGGGCGCAGGCGCGGATCTCGCGCTCCTCGCGGCCCGGCGGCAGGAGCCGCTCGGCGTCGATGTGGGCCGCGAGGCCCGGGTCGTAGCGCAGCACGCCGTCCACGCGCAGCACGTGCGGGACGAGGTTGTCCGCGAAGATCGTGAGCCGGTCGAGGTCGTGGAAGCTCGCCAGGCCGGCCAGCGCGAGGTCGCTGGGCACGATCTGGGCGCGCTTGTAGAAGCCGCGGTCGTCGAAGAAGCGCATGCCGCGGGCGAGGATCGTGGCGAGCCGCTCGGCGGACCCGTCCGCCTCGGCGACCAGGTCGAGCGCCGTGCGGTCGCCGAGGAAGCGGCCGAGGTCGCGCAGCGCCTCGGCGTAGAGGCGCATCAGGGGGTGGCCCGGCGCCTGGCCGAGCACGGCCGCCAGCTCGGCGGGATCGAGCGTGCGCAGCTCGGCGTTCGACCACGGCCCGTGGGCGCGGAAGCGGTCGGCGAGCGCCCAGGCGACGGTGAAGTAGCCCGACCGGCCGGCGCGCTTCCGGAGCGTCGGGAACCAGCCCGAGCCGAAGTTGATCGCGTCGAGGGTCAGGACGTAGGCGGCCACGTCCTCGGGACTGCCCTCCAGGTAGTGCGTCTCCGGGTCGAGCGCGGGCGGGTCGGCCTCCGCCGGCGGGCGCGCCGCGTCGAGGTCGATCGACACGAAGCGGGCCGTCTCCGCGACCGCGCGGCAGGAGGAGCGCACCTCGTCGAGCAGTCCCACGGGGCGCAGGCTAGGCGGTCCTACTAGGCCGTCCGTCCAGCCGGCACGCCATGCGTCCAGATCGCGCATGACTCCGCCCGTGGAGGGGCACAACGAGCCACCCCTCCGGAATCCAAGTGAGAAGGACGGATCCACTCATGAGCTTGTCTGCAAGGAAGCAGCATCAAGCGCCGCGGAGCCTGGCCCTCGTGTCGGTGCTCGCCGGCCTCGCGCTCGCCACCGCCGGCGCGGCTCACGCCGCGACCTACCCGGACTCCGACGGGAGCTCGTTCGACACCGGCCCGGAGGGCTGGACGAGCACGCTCGCGGAGTGCGCTCCGGCGGGCGGCACGCCGCTGTGCACGCAGGAGAACGCGCACGAGCCCGCGGGAGGACGGCAGCTCGGCGGCCTCGTGGCGCGCACGACCGTGCTCATCAACCTGTTGCAGGTGTTCCAGGGCACGAGCACCTGGACCTCGCCCTCCTTCGTGGCGCAGCCGAACGCCGGGCAGGGCGTGCTGAGCTTCGACCGGAGCTTCGTCGACGACGGCATCGCCGACCTCGCTCCGCGCGCCGCGATCGAGGCGGTGCTCGTCGAGGAGGGGAGCGGGACCCCGGTCACGCTCGGGACCGCGGAGGTCACCGAGGTCGACACGGGCTTCGCAACCGAGGAGATCCCGGTCGCCGCCGGAGCGCTCGTCGCGGGTCGCAGCTACCACCTGGAGCTGCGCTCGACGACCGCGACCACCGCGGCGGGGCTCGGCATCGTCGGCAGCGCGGGGATCCACTACGACAACGTGGTGCTGCGCAGCACCGACCCGGGCGGCGACACGCCGGGGACGGGCGGGCCGGGCGTGACGTTCACGCTGCGGACGGTCTCCGAGAGCGAGTTCCGGTCGCTCGTCGAGCGGATCTCCCTTTCGAGCGAGGCGGGGTCGGGGCCGGGCGGCTCCCTCGTGGCGCTCGAGCGGTGCACGATCGTAGGGACGCCGGGCAGCGACCGGATCCAGGGCACGAGCGGCATTGACGTCATCTGCGGCCTGGGCGGCAACGACGTCGTCGCCGGCCGGGGCGGCAGGGACCTGATCGACGGCGGCGACGGGAACGACCGCCTTCGCGGGACCTCCGGCGCCGACGTGCTGCTGGGTCTGCGTGGCAGCGACAGGCTCGCGGGAGGCGCGGGCAGGGACGGGGCCGGTGGCGGGCAGGGCCGCGACCGGCTCCGCGGACACGCGGCCGGCGACCGGCTGGTGGGGGCCTCCGGGGCGGATCGCCTCGGCGGCGACGCCGGCGCCGACCGCCTGAACGGCGGGCGTGGGAACGACCGCCTGCGGGGTGGCGGAGGGAGCGACCGGCTCTCAGGGGGGCCGGGTCGCGACCGGCTGGCGGCGCGGGACCGTAGGCGTGACCGCGTGAACGGAGGTGCGGGTCACGACCGGGCCGCGGTCGACATGGGCCGGCGTGGGTTGCGCCTGCCGGACGTCGTGGGAGGCGTAGAGCGCGGAGTCGCCGCCGCATAGCCTCGGCCGGCCAGGCATCAGCGGGGGTCCGGGGGCGCGAGCCCCCGGTTCCTCTCGGCCGGCCAGGCATCAGCGGGGGTCCGGGGGCGCGAGCCCCCGGTTCCTCTCAAGCGGCGCATGCCGGGGCGGGCGCGGCGCGGTGGGGAGGGGTTCCTACACTGCGCCGCGTGCCCGCCGCGTTCGACTGCAGGGGCCTCGGCAAGCGCTACGGGGCGACGCTCGCGCTGGGCGGGGTGGACCTGGAGGTCCAGCCGGGCGAGCTCGTCGGCCTGCTGGGCCCCAACGGGGCGGGCAAGTCGACCCTCGTGAAGATCGCCTGCGGCCTCGTGCGCCCGACGGACGGCGAGGCCCGCGTGACGGGCGAGCCGGCCGGGTCGGCCGCGGCGCGGGCAAGGCTCGGCTACCTCGCCGAGCTGTTCCGCTTCCCCGGCTGGCTGCGCGCCGACGAGCTGCTCCAGCTCCATCAGCGCCTCGCCGGCTCGAGCGGCGGCCCGGCCGAGCGGGGCGAGCTGCTCGAGCTGGTCGGCCTGTCCGACGCGGCCCGGGTGAAGGTCGAGGCGATGTCGAAGGGCATGCAGCAACGGCTCGGCATCGCGCAGGCGCTGGTGGGGTCGCCGCGGCTGCTGATGCTCGACGAGCCCACGAGCGCGCTCGACCCGGTGGGACGGAGGATCGTGCGCGACCTGCTGCTCGAGCTGAAGCGCCGCGGCGTGGCGGTGCTCCTGAACTCGCACCTGCTCAGCGAGGTGGAGCGGGTCTGCGACCGCGTGGCGATCCTGGTGTCCGGGCGGATCGTGGCGCAGGGGGCGCCGGGCGAGCTTGCGCAGGCGCGCGGCGTGGAGATCGACGTGGACGGCGGCACGCGCACCTTCCGCGACGCCGTGCGGGAAGAGGTGCCGGAGATCGTGGCGTCGCTGGTGGCGGCGGGCGAGCGCGTCTACGGCGTGCGGGTGCTGTCCTCGACGCTCGAGGACACGTACCTCGAGGCGGTGGCGGGGGAGAGGCCGTCGTGAGCGGGGCGCTCACGATCGCCGCGTACGCGCTGCGGGAGTCGACCCGCCGGCGCGTCTTCGTGGTGGTGCTGATCCTGACCGTCGCGTTCCTCGGTCTCTACGCCGTCGGGACCGAGGCGGCGTTCGACGAGGTCGGAGAGCTCGGCGAGGGCGCTCCGGTCGAGGACGAGGTGCTCACCGGGTCGACCCTCCTCGGCCTCGCCATGTTCACGACGCTGTTCCTGGGCTGCGTGCTCGCCGTGTTCCTCACGCTGGGCGCGGTGCGCGGCGACGCCGAGCGCGGGCTGCTGCAGCCGCTCGTGGTGCGGCCGGTGGGACGAACGGAGGTGCTGGCGGGCCGCTTCCTGGCCGCCGCCGGAGTGTGCGCGGTGTACGTGGCGGCGGTCTACACGGCGGCGTTGCTGATCACCGGGGCGGCGGGCGGCTGGTGGCCCGACCAACCGGTGAGCCCGGGCCTGGGCCTCGTCGCCGGGGTGGTGCTGATCGCGGCGCTCGCGCTGCTCGGCTCGATCTTCCTGTCGTCCGCGGCCAACGGCATCGCGGTGTTCATGGCGTTCGGGGCGGGGCTGGCGGCCGGCCTGCTGGGCCAGATCGGCGACGCGCTCAGCGTGGAGACGCTCGAGACGGTCGCCGAGGTGGCGTCGTGGCTGCTGCCGTTCGAGGCGCTCTACCAGGCCGGCCTGAACGCGCTGACCGAGGACGTGCGGGGCGCGACGGGCGTGATCGTCCGCCTGGGCCCGTTCGGCGGCGCGCAGGAGGGCGGGGCGCTCCTGTGGCTCTGGAGCGCGGCGTATCTGGCGCTGGTGGGCATCGCGGCCCGGGTCGGGTTCGCGCGCCGGGACCTGTAGAGCCCGCCGCGCACCCCGCAAGAGCCCGCCGCGCCCCGCACTATCCTCGCCAGGGTGAGCGCACCGGTCGCCACCGAGGCCCTGCTGGAGGGGCTGAACGAGCCGCAGAGGGAAGCCGTGCTGCACGGCGAGGGGCCCCTGCTGATCCTCGCCGGGGCCGGGTCCGGGAAGACGCGGGTGCTGACGCACCGGATCGCGCACCTGGTCGGGACCGGGCAGGCGGCGGCCGGGGAGATCCTGGCGATCACCTTCACCAACAAGGCGGCGCAGGAGATGCGCGAGCGGGTGCAGGGGCTCGTGGGGGGCCGGGCGCGCGCGATGTGGGTGATGACGTTCCACTCGGCCTGCGCGCGGATGCTGCGGGCCGACGCCGAGAAGCTCGGCTACACGCGCGGCTTCACGATCTACGACGAGCAGGACTCGCTGCGGCTGGTCAAGAACTGCATCGAGGAGCTCGACATCGACCCGAAGCGGTTCGCGCCGCGCGGGCTCCGCAACCAGATCTCGGAGGCGAAGAACGCGCTGCTGGACGCGGAGGCGTACCGGCTGAAGGTGGGGAGCTTCTTCGAGCAGACGGCGGCCGACGTGTACGACCTGTACGAGCCCCGGCTGCACGCCGCGAACGCGATGGACTTCGACGACCTGCTGTTCCGCTGCGTGAACCTGTTCGAGCTCTTCCCCGAGGTGCGCGACCGCTACCGCCGCTCGTTCAGGCACGTGCTGGTGGACGAGTACCAGGACACGAACCGCGCCCAGTACCGCTGGCTGCAGCTGCTGTGCGAGGAGCACCGGAACCTGTGCGTGGTGGGGGACGACGACCAGTGTCTGGTCGCCGGTACGCCGGTGACGATGGCGGACGGCTCGACGAAGCCCATCGAGGAGATCCAGGCCGGCGATCTGGTCCTGTCGAGCTACGGGAGCGGCGACCTACGCCCGGCCCGGGTCGCCCGCACCCACCGGACGCGCGCCACCGAGGGAATCGCGATCACGACGAGGTCCGGCCGGCGGGTCGTGAGCACGCCGGAGCACGTGCACTTCGCCGGATACCACCGGCGGCACTCGCCCCGGCTGTTCCTCACCTACGCCATGTACCGGGGCGACAAGGGGTTCCGGGTGGGCACCACGCGCACCTATCCGGAGCGCGACGCAACCGTCGTGAGCGGCGTCCACTTGCGAGCCGTGCAGGAGCAGGCCGACGCAGCGTGGGTCGTGTCCACCCACTCGTCGGAGGCAGAGGCCCGCGCCGCCGAGCTCGAGCTCTCGCTGAGATACCGGCTTCCGACGCTCCCTTTCAAGGCGAGGAAGCGCGGAGACGGCGACAACGGGGTGAGCCAGGACCAGCGGCTGATCGACTCCATCTTCGCTGGCTTCCCGACCGTCGCGACTGGACTCCACCTGCTGGTCGACCACGGCCTCTCCTTCGATCACCCACACCACATGCCTCGAAGCCACGAGGGCCGGCGGCGCAACGTGACCGTGACGCTCTGCGGGGATCGCCGTGGCCGCAGCCCCATGCATCAGGTCGCAGTCGGGGGGCGGGACCCGGTCGTGAAGGAGGCCCTGGAGTCCTTTGGGCTGTCCGTTCGGCCCGCGAAGGGGGACAGCGGCAGCTGGCGCTACGAGTCCTGCTTCAAGAGCTACGCGCAGGCCATGGAGATGGTGGACCGGATCCAGACGGCCACGCCGGTCAATGTCCGCCAGACCGCGCGACTGATGCGAAAGTCGCTGCCTTTCATGCCTGCCGCCTCCGTGCGGCCCGGGATGGTCATGTTCGGGGAGGACGGGTCCTACGACGTCGTCGAGAGCGTCGAGCCGGTCAGCATCGACGTACCCGTCTACGACCTTGACGTCGAGGCGACGCACAACTTCATCGCCGGCGGCCTTATGACCCACAACTCGGTCTACAGCTTCCGCGGGGCCGACATCGAAAACATCTTGGGGTTCGAGCGCGACTACCCCGACGCCCAGGTCATCAAGCTCGAGCAGAACTACCGCTCCACCCAGACCATCCTCTCCGCGGCCAACGGCGTCATCGCCAACAACCACTCGCGCAAGGAGAAGACGCTCTGGTCGGATCTCGGCGAGGGGGACCCGGTTCACGTCCGCGAGCTCGACGACGAGCACGCCGAGGCGCGGTTCGTGGTGTCGGAGGTCGAGCGGCTCGTCGACGAGGGCGGCTCGCGCGACGACATCGCCGTCTTCTACCGGACGCACGCCCAGAGCCGCGTGCTCGAGGACATGCTCGTGCGCTACGGCGTCCCGTACCAGGTCCTCGGCGGCCCGCGCTTCTACGACCGCGCCGAGATCAAGGACGCCCTCGCCTACCTCACGCTGCTCGTCAACCAGGCCGACGCCGTCGCCTTCGGCCGCATCGTCAACTCGCCGCGGCGCGGGATCGGCCAGACGTCGCAGGGGCGCATCGCGGGATACGCGAACACGATCGGCGAGTCGATCTGGGACGTGGCCGCCGCCCCCGAGCAGGTGCCCGGCCTCGGCGCCGCCGCGATCAAGGCCGTCGGCCGCTTCATGTCGGTGATGGAGCGGCTCCGAGAGCGCTTCGAGGGCGGCGCACCGGTGGGCGAACTCCTCGAGGAGACGCTCGACGAGACCGGCTACGTCGAGGCGCTCAAGGCGGAGCGGACGGTCGAGTCGCAGGTGCGGGTCGAGAACCTCGAGGAGCTCGTGGGCGTCGCCCGCGAGTACGACGCCAGGGAGGAGGAGCCCTCCGTCGAGGCGTTCCTCCAGCAGGTCGCGCTCGTGTCCGAGCAGGACAAGCTCCAGGACGAACAGGGTCTCGTCACCCTCATGACGCTCCACAACGCCAAGGGGCTCGAGTTCGGCACGGTCTTCCTGATCGGCCTCGAGGACGGGGTGTTCCCTCACTCGCGCTCGATCGAGGCGGGCGACCTGGAGGAGGAGCGCCGGCTCGCCTACGTCGGGATGACGCGCGCCAAGCGCGAGCTGTACCTCACCTACGCCCGCACCCGCGCGCTGTTCGGCAGCCGCGACTGGAACATGCGCAGCCGGTTCGTCGACGAGGTCCCGGTCGAGCTCACCGACCGCGAGCCGGATGCCCCCAGGGGACCCGCGGCGGCGGCGACCTGGGGCGGCGGGGCGCCCGGGGCTCCCGAGCCGCGCGCGCCCGGTGCCACGTTCGCGCTCGGCGAGGACGTGGTGCACGCCAACTTCGGCGAGGGCGTCGTGGTGGGGGTCGAGCCCGGCGGCCTGGTCGTGGTGCGCTTCGCGGACGACGGCAGCGAGCGCAAGCTGATGGCGGACTACGCGCCGCTCAAGCGGCGCTGAGGCACCGGGCCAGTAGGCTGCCCGGCCCATGAGCGCGCGGATCATCGACGGGAAGGCGGTCGCGGCGCGGATCCGCGCCCAGGTGGCGAGCGAGATCGAGGGCATGGACGTGACGCCCGGGCTCGCCACGGTGCTGGTCGGCGACGACCCGGCGTCGGCCGTCTACGTGCGCATGAAGCGGGAGGACTCGGCCGAGGTCGGCATCGAGTCGTTCCACCACGAGCCGGGCGGCGGACGTGTCCGCCGAGGACCTCGCCGCGCTGCTCCGCGACCTGGGCGCCGACGAGCGGTGCACGGCATCCTGCTCCAGCTGCCGCTGCCGAAGCACCTCGACCAGGACGAGTTCATCTCCCTGATCGACCCGGCCAAGGACGTGGACGGGCTCACCTCCGCCAACGCCGGCCTGCTGATGCAGGATCGCGCCGAGGCGATGGTGCCCTGCACGCCGGCCGGCGTGATGGAGCTGCTGAAGGAGGCGGGCGCCGAGCTGGAGGGCGCCCGCGCGGTCGTGCTCGGCCGCTCGATCCTCGTCGGAAAGCCGCTCGCGCAGCTGCTGCTGGGGGCGAACGCGACCGTGACCCACTGCCACTCGCGCACGCGCGATCTGCCCGCCGTGTGCAGGGAGGGCGACGTGCTGATCGCCGCGGTCGGGTCGCCCGGCCTCGTGACGGCCGACATGGTCCGCGAGGGCGCGACCGTGATCGACGTGGGCACCAACCGCACCGACGACGGCCTCGTAGGCGACGTGGACTTCGAGGCCGCGCGCGAGCGGGCGGGGGCGATCACCCCGGTGCCCGGCGGCGTGGGGCCGATGACGCGCGCGATGCTGCTCGTGAACACGCTGCGCGCGGCGCGCCGGGGTACGGTTAACCGTACCTCCGTAGGCGGGTAGACCCCACTGGTACAGACCAGCGCGCGGTGGAATTCTTCCTCGCGAGCTTGGACGTAGCGTTCCGGTGGGAACGCTGGCAAACACCGCTCCAAGTGTCAGGCGAGGGCCAAGGCCATCCCCCGCGGCAGCCCTCGCCCAGTCCGGTCCGCCCGCTCCCGGTGCTCCCTCGCACCGGGGGCGGCGGTACCGATCCGGCGGCATCGACTCGGCGCGCGGGCGCCTCGCCCGGCGCTACGCTGCCCGGCGCGATGGATCTGCGAAGGCTCCGCGCCGGCGAGTGGATCGCCGCCCTCTCCGGGGTGGCCCTTCTCGTGTCGCTCTTCCTGCCTTGGTACGGCGGCGGTGCCGAGGGCGACGCCAGCGGCTGGGAGGCGCTTGCCGCGGTCGACATCGCGCTCGCGCTCGTCGCGGCGTTCGGTGTCAGCCTCATCGTGATCACCGCCTCGCAGCGCGTCCCCGCCGTGCCGATAGCGCTGTCCGCGATCGTCACGCTCGTCGGCCTGATCGGCGTGGTGCTCGTGCTGATCCGGGTCGCGAACCTGCCCGGCGGCTTCGACGGCCGCGAGGCCGGCGTCTGGCTCGGCCTCGTCGCGGCGATCGGGATCGTCGCCGGCGCGGCCCTCGCCATGCGCGACGAGCGGCTCTCCCCGGAGGGCTCCCACACGGACCTCACCGGACGCCCGACCCCGGCCCCGCCCGAGATCGAACGCGTGCCGGCCCCGCGCGCCGAATGAGCTTCGCCCGCCTGCGCGCGGCGGACTGGGTCGCCTTCGTGGCGGCGCTGGCGCTCCTGTTCGCCACCGCCGCCGACTGGTACAGCACCGAGGGCGGGCGGCAGGCGCGCGAGTTCGAGCAGGGCGCGCCGGCCCAGGGCGAGGGCGCCGAGCTCGCCGACGACGCGGCCGCCGCCGCGGAGGGGCAGGAGCGCAACGCCTGGCAGGCGGACGGGGCGATCGACCGCGTCATCCTCGTGGCGCTGCTCGGCACCGCGGCACTCGCGATCCTCGCCGCGTTCGCCCGGGCGGCGGGCCGGCGCTCCGAGGACGGCGTCGGCCTGACCGGCTGGGCCGGCGCGGCGGCGGCGCTCACGGCGCTGCTCGTGCTCTACCGCGTGATCCAGGAGCCCGGCTTCGACGAGGTCAACACCGTCCAGTACGGCGCGCCGCTGGCGCTGGGGCTGCTGGGTGTGATCGCGTTCGCGTGCGCGATGTCGGTGCGCGCCGAGGAGAAGGACGAACAGGGGACCGAGCGCCGCGAGGTGAACGCCGCCGCGTGAGCCTCGAGACCGGGATCGAGCGGACCGACGAGTTCACCGTCGCGGACCGCCTGCTCACCGACGTGGGCGGCACGCTCGGCGTGAAGGTGCTCTCGACGCCGGGGATGATCGCGATGATGGAGCGCTGCGCGTCGATCCTCGCGTTCGAGAACCTGCCCGACGGCACGGCGACGGTGGGGTTCGAGGTCTGCGTGAAGCACGTGGCCGCGGCGGGGGAGGGGGCGAGCTGCACGGTCCACGCGCGGCTCGACGAGATCGTGGACGGCCGCAAGCTCCGCTTCGCGGTGGAGGTGCGGAACGGCGAGCGCACGATCGGCGTCGGAACGCACGAGCGCCGCGTGATCGACCGGGCGGGGTTCGGCTCGTAGCGCGCGCGGGCGCCGGCTTGCGGGCGGCTTCGCTCCTCACGGGGGTCGGCCTGGTGCTCGCCGCGGCGGCACGCGCTCCTCCCGGCGGCCACGGCGCGGCCGCCGCTTCGCCCGGCGAGGCCGCCCTCCTCGAGCGCCACCGGCCCGTCCTCCGCTACGACTCCGACGAGCGGCACTTCGCCGTCTCGGTCGATGCGTTGACCGATGCGTCGGAGATCGATCGCGACGACGGCGACACCCGCCGCGTCCCCGCTCCCGACTTCCTCGGCGCCCGCTACGCCGACGGCCGCCGCGCCGAGCCCGGCGATCGCCTCGTCCCCGTCCGCGACGCCGGACCCGGCCGTCCGCTCGTCTACGGCCGCGCCGCCCGCGACGGCCGGGACCGTGTCTGGCTCCAGTACTGGCTCTTCTTCAGCGACAACCCGCAGGACCGCGGGATCGTCCGCACCGGCCGCCACACCGGCGACTGGGAGCTGCTTCAGCTCCGCCTTGGCCGTGACCGCCGCCCGGTCGAGGCCACGTTCGCGCAGCACACCTGGGCCGAGGGCTGCGGATGGGGCGAGATGGAGCGCGAGGGGAATGCCCCCGTCGTCTACGTCGCCAACGGCTCCCACGCCCTCTACCCGCGCGCCGGCCGCGCCGACCGCCCCTGGCCCGACCCCAACGACGAGGCCGACGGAGACGGGCGGCGCGTGCGCCCGCCGGTCGAGCGCGTAGACGGGGACAGTCCGCGCTGGATGGCCTGGCCGGGCCGCTGGGGCGAGGACGGCGGGGGCTGGGTCCCCGGCGAGCAGGCGAGCCCGCGCGGCCCCGCCTTCCAGCCCGACCGCTGGGACGACCCGGGGCGCTTCCACGCCGCCGAGGCGCGGGCATGCGGCGAGGGACCGCCCAGCCGGCCCTGGCAGACCGCCCTGACGATCGTCCTCGTCCTCGCGCTCGCGGCCTTGGGCCTCCGCGCTGCCCGCCGCTCCTACAATCGGCGGCCATGATCGACCGTGACCAGGTCCTCCACGTTGCGCGGCTGGCCCGCCTGCGCCTCAGCGACGAGGAGCTCGAGCGCATGCCGGCCGAGCTGTCCAAGATCCTCGAGCACGTCGAGCGGATGAACAAGCTCGACCTCGATGGCGTCGAGCCGACCTCGCACGTCGTCGAGCTCCAGAACGTCCTGCGGGAGGACGTGCCGCGGCCCAGCCTGCCGCGCGAGAAGGCGCTCCAGAGCGCCCCCGACGTGGCCGACGGCGGCTTCCGCGTCCCGAGCCCGGGAGCGTCGTGAGCGAGCTGCTCACCCAGACGGCCGCGCAGCAGGCCGAGCGCATCCGGGCCGGCGAGGTGTCGGGCGAGGAGGTCTTCGGCTTCTGGCGCGGCCGGGCGCAGGGCGACGAGCTCGGCTGCTACCTCTGGGTCGCCGAGGACGGGAACGGCGGTGGCGGCGAGCTGCCGCCGGTGGCGGTGAAGGACCTCTTCTGCGTCGAGGGCGTGCCGAGCTCCGCCGGGTCGCGCATCCTCGAGGGCTACCTGCCGGTCTACACCGCCACGAGCGTGCGCAACCTCCAGGCGGCCGGCGCGAACGTGCTCGGCAAGACGAACCAGGACGAGTTCGCCATGGGCTCCTCCAACGAGAACTCCGGCTTCGGCCCGGTCCGCAACCCGTGGGACCGCGAGCGCGTGCCGGGCGGCTCGAGCGGCGGCAGCGCGGCCGCGGTGGCGGCCGGTACGGCGCCGTGGGCGATCGGGACCGACACCGGCGGCTCGATCCGGCAGCCGGCGTCGCTGTGCGGGATCGTCGGCCTCAAGCCGACCTATGGCGCGGTCAGCCGCTACGGGATGATCGCCTTCGCCTCGTCGCTCGACCAGTGCGGCCCGCTCACGCGCGACGTGACGGACGCCGCGCTGATGCTCCGCACACTCGAGGGACACGACCCGTGCGACTCCACCTCGATCGGGCTCCCGGACGAGGTCGAGCTGCCGAGCGCCGAGCGGCTCGACGGCCTTCGGTTCGGCTCCTGGGGCCTCGAGGAGGAGGGCCTCGACCCGGGCGTGGCGGAGGTCTGCCGCCGCACCCTGGACCGGATCGAGGAGCTCGGCGGCACGGTCACCGAGATCGACCTGCCGAGCGCCCGCCACGGCATCTCCGCCTACTACGTGATCGCCCCCGCCGAGGCCAGCGCCAACCTGGCCCGCTACGACGGCGTCCGCTACGGCTACCGCACCGAGGACTTCGACGACCTCCTCTCGATGTACGAGCGCACCCGCGACGAGGGGTTCGGCGCGGAGGTGAAGCGCCGCATCATGATCGGCACCTACGCGCTCTCGTCCGGCTACTACGAGGCCTACTACGGCAAGGCCCAGCAGGTGCGGACCCGGATCGTCGAGGACTTCCGGGCCGCCTACGAGCAGGTCGACTTCGTCGTGACACCCACCTCGCCGACCGTGGCCTTCAAGCTGGGCGAGCGCACCGCCGACCCGCTCGCCATGTACCTCTCCGACTACTTCACCGTGCCGATGTCGCTGGCCGGGACGCCCGCGGTCTCGATCCCGTGCGGGCTGTCCGACGGGCTCCCGGTGGGCTTCCAGATCGCCGGCCCGGCGTTCTCCGAGAGCCGCATCCTGGACGCGGCCCATGCGCTCGAGAAGGCGATCGGGTTCGAGGGGGTGCCGGTCAAGGCATGAGCACGCGCGAGTACGAGCCGGTAATCGGCATCGAGATCCACGTGCAGCTCGCCACCCGCACGAAGATGTTCTGCGGCTGCGAGCTGTCCTTCGGCGAGGAGCCCAACACGCGCACGTGCCCGATCTGCCTTGCCCATCCCGGCGTGCTGCCGGTGACCAACGCCGAGGCCGTGCACTACGGCCTGATGATCGGTCTCGCGCTGGGCTGCGAGATCGCCCCGCGCTCGATCTTCCACCGCAAGAACTACTTCTATCCCGACAGCCCGAAGGCGTACCAGATCAGCCAGTACGACATCCCGCTCTGCACGAACGGGCGCCTCGGCGACGTGCGCATCCACCGCGTGCACCTCGAGGAGGACGCGGCCAAGCTGGTCCACGCCGGCGGCTCGGGGCGGATCCACGGCGCGGAGTCGAGCGTCGTCGACTTCAACCGCGGCGGCACTCCGCTGGTCGAGATCGTGACCGAGCCCGACCTCCGCTCGGCCGCCGAGGCCGCGGACTTCGGCCGCCTGCTCCAGGCCACGCTGCGGCGCATGGGCGTCTCCGACGTGAACATGGAGGAGGGCTCCCTGCGGATGGACGCGAACGTGTCGATCCGCCCGGCGGGCGAGACCACGCTCGGCACCAAGACCGAGCTGAAGAACATGAACTCGTTCCGCTTCCTCGAGCGCGGCATCGACGCCGAGATCGCGCGGCAGGAGCGGATCCTGGCCGAGGGCGGCGAGGTGGAGCAGGAGACGCTCCACTACGACCCGCAGTCGGGGAGCCTCAGCTCGCTGCGCTCGAAGGAGGAGGCGCACGACTACCGCTACTTCCCCGAGCCGGACCTGGTGCCGCTGGCGCCCACCGAGGCGATGGTCTCGCGTGCGCGCGACGCGCTGCCCGAGCTGCCGGCTGCCCGCGCCGAGCGGCTCGAGCGCGAGCTGGGCCTGCCGGGCGACGCGGCGAAGCTGCTGGCCTTCCGCTCGGAGCTGGGGGACTTCTACGAGGCCGCCCTGTCGGCCGACGGGCGAGAGATCGAGTGCTCGCGCGCACCGCGCGCTCGCCGACCCCCGCACGCTCGCCAACTGGACCACGAACGAGCTGACCGCCCGGATCGGCGACGCCGACCCCGCGGCGACGAAGCTCGAGCCGGCCGCGTTCGCCCGCCTCGTGGGGATGGTGGCGGCCAAGGAGGTCTCGGCGTCGGCCGGCAAGGAGGTGCTCGACGTGCTCGTGTCCGAGGGCGGCGATCCGGCCGCCGTCGTCGAGTCGAAGGGCCTCGGCCGGGCGGGCGAGGACGAGCTTGGCGCGATCGTCGACCGGGCGATCGCCGACAACGGCGACGCGGTCGAGAAGATCAGGGCGGGCAAGGACGCCGCCATCGGCGCGATCGTCGGCGCGGTGATGCGCGAGACGAAGGGCCGCGCCGACGGCGGCGAGGTCCAGCGCCTGATCAGCGAGCGGCTGGGCGCCTAGTGGCGCCGGCCGCGCCGCTCGACTTGCGCTCGCGCCGCCGGGCCGCGCGGTACTCCGTGATCGACAGCGGCGCGCCCGCCGCGGCCGGGCTGTCCAGCCGGCGCACCGGGAGCGGCGTCTCGATCGCGCTGGACCCGCCCCCCTCGACCCACCAGGCGCCCGCCGCCGGGCGCTCGCTGACCGCCTCCATCAGCTCCATCCCGGCGAACAGCAGCGCCACGCCGTCGTCCACCCCGAAGCCGGGCGGCGCGGTCTCCGCGCGCACCGCCTCCATGAAGCAGGGCCGCCGCTCCGGCTCCTCGTGGTAGTGGACCGAGTTGGACCCTGGCAGCAGGCCGAGCCCGGGAACGGCCCTGGGCGGCCCGTGCGACTTCGTCACCCCGGTCTTGAACCAGCACATCGACCCGGCGCTCGCGCCGCAGAGCACGATCCCGCGCTCCCATGCCTCGCGAAGGATCGCGTCGACCCCGTGCGCGCGCCAGATCGCCAGCAGGTTGAGCAGACTGCCGCCGCCCGCGTACACGACGTCCTGCCCGAGCAGGACCGTCCTCAGGTCCACCGGTCTCGTGCCGAGCCGGAACAGCGACAGGTGGGACGGCTCGCAGGGAAGGTCCGAGTAGGCGCGGTAGAACCGCGCGATCTGCTCCTCCGGATCGCCGCTCGCCGTGGGCAGGAGGCACACCCTTGGCTGTGCCACGCCGGACACGTCGAGGAGGTAGCGGTCGAGCGCCGGGTCGCCGGGCGGGTCGCCGAACCCGCCGCCCCCCATGGCGACGATGCGGCGGCGATCGCTCTCGAGCGTCGCCCGCGGGCCCATCAGGCGACGGCGGCCACGGCGGGCCGCTGTCCGAGGTACTCGGTCGGCAGCCTGCGCCTGTGGACGCGGCCGTGGAGGGCGCGCATCCGGTAGGCCGAGGCACCGGGCCGCGAGCTCACCACGCGCGCGAGGCGCCTGCCGGCGAAGTGGAGCGCGGCGCCGTCCTCGGCCGCGTAGCCGGGGCACATGCCGCCTGCTAGCAGGCGCCGGTAGGCCTGCTCCCGGCTCGGCTCCTTGTCGAAGTGCACGCAGTTGCTGGCGGGCAGGAAGCCGAGCCCCTCGATCGCTCGCGGCTCGCCGTGGAACGCTGTCACGCCCTGCTCGAACCAGCACAGCGAGCCGGCGCTGAGCCCGCAGAGGATCACGCCGGCCTCCCAGGCGCGCCGCAACGTCACGTCGAGGCCGTGCGCGCGCCAGGTGCCGAGCAAACTGATCACGCTGCCACCGCCGACATAGACGATGTCGCGCGTCATCAGGTGCTCGTGGATGTCGGAGGCGCCCTCGTCGCGGCGGAACAGGGAGACGTGGGAGCTCTCGCAGCCGCGCGCGCAGAAGTTTCGGTAGAAGCGGACGATGTAGTGATCGGCGTCGCCGCTCGCGGTGGGGAGGAAGCAGACCCGCGGACGCTCGCGCCGGCTGAGGCCGACCACGTAGTCGTCGAGCATGGGGTTCCTTGGCTCCATCGAGAAGCCCCCGCCTCCGAACGCGACGATCTGGCTCGGCCGACCGTGCATCGGTCGATGGTGCCGCCCGGCGCCTCGCGCCGGTACCGACACACGGTCGAAGATCAAGCCCCGGCCCTGTACCGGCGGTCGAGGCGCCGGGGCGCGAGGGGTGGAGCCGGGCGCCTAGTGGCGGCGCCTGCCGCGGCCGCGGCGCGCGGGGCCGCCGCTCATGAAGCCGCGCACGAAGCTCGTCGCGCGGGTCGCCAGGCCTCCACCGGCCGCGCCGGACCCGCGCCTTCCGCGGCTGCCGGCGCCGCGGCCCAGCATCCCGGTCACCCGGTTCACCAGGCCGGACGCGCCGCCGGGGGTGGAGCGGCCTCCGCCACGGCGTCGTCCCGCTCGGCTTGCTCTCGTTCTGGTTGCCATCTGAGTTCTCCTCGCTTGGGGGCGTGCTCTCTGGCGCGACTACCCGGTAAGGAGGAGGGCATGCAGGCGTATTCTTGGCCGCCCACGACCTATGAGGAGGTGCCCGGCATGGCGCGACTCATCCGGATGGACCGGACTGGACACACCACGCTTGCGGAATGGACCGCCGCCGACGACCAGGCCTTCGCCGGGGCGGTCGAGGAGTTTCGCTCGCAGACCGAGCTCGGCTGGATCGGCACGGTGCCGGACGGCCCGCGCAAGGCCACCCACGTACGCGAGCTGCCGCGCGAGGCCGACCTCGTGATCATGCGGCGGCCGGTCGCGGGCGGCTAGCCGCCTCAGTGGCCGCTGAACAGGCCCTCCCAGAGCTCGCCGCGGTCCCGTGGCGGACGCGCACCGACGCGCACTGGCTTCTGCGCTGGGGCCGCATCTGGCACGCCTGGACGGTGCTCTACACGGTGCCGTTCGTGATCGCCGGCGCTGGGAATGCTGTGGCTCGAGCCACTCGCCGCGCCAGTCGCGCTCGCTGCGTTCGCGCACGCGTGGATCATCCCCGAGCTGTACGCCTTCCGCGGGGCCAGCGTGGTGCGTCCGAAGGGCCCGCGCAACGAGGCCGCCGAGCCGACCGCGCAGGGTCTGCTCGGGGACCTGCTCGGGCACGAGGAGCGCGAGCTCCAGCGCCGGACCGGGCTGGCCATGGAGCGCGGTGAGCTCGGCGTCTGGCTCGTGGGGGAGGCGGGCGCCCTGCTCGTGACTCCGCGCGGCCGGCGCGTGCACTGCTACTGCATCCGCACGACCGAGCCGGAGCTGCCGCCCTCGGACCGCGTGGCCCACCTGCTGCTCGCCCTGCGGGTGGACGAGGAGGGCTTCGCGACGGTCGCGAACCACGCCTTCGCGGGCGCGCCCTGGCGCGTGCGGCGCCGCCTCCCGAAGCGGATGCGCCCTGCACTCGACGAGGCCCGGCGGGCCGCCCGCTCATAGTGGCCTCCGACGTCGTCATCGTCGGAGGCGGCTTCGGCGGGCTCTACGCCGCCCGCCGGCTCGAGCGCCGCCTCCCGCGCCACAGCGCGCGCATCCTGCTCGTGACCGACGTCAACTTCCTGCTCTACACGCCGCTGCTCCCCGGCGCCGCGGCGGGGTCGCTCGAGCCGCGCCACGTGGTGGTCCCGCTGCGCGAGGAGCTCGACTGGACCGACATCCGGATGGGCCGCGTGACCGGGGCCGACCCGGACCGGAACGAGGTGCAAGTCCACACGGTCGACGGCCGCGACGAGACGCTCCGCTACGACCAGCTGATCCTCACCCCGGGCTCGGTCTCGCGGGAGCTGCCGGTGCCCGGGCTCGACGAGCACGCGCTCGGCTTCAAGACGCTCGCCGACGCGATCGCCCTCCGCAACCGGCTCCTGCTCAACATGGAGATCGCCGAGTCGCTCCCGGACGAGCAGGCGCGCAGGGAGTACCTCACGGTCGTCTTCGTCGGCGCGGGCTACGCCGGGCTCGAGGGGATCGCCGAGCTGCAGGACTACGCGGCCGACGTGATCGACCGCTACCCGCGCTGCCGCGTGGCCGGCACGCGCTTCGTGCTCGTCGAGGCGCAGGACCGCGTGATGCAGGAGATCCCGGCGCCGCTCGCGGAGTTCGCGTCGAGGGAGCTGCGCGGCCGCGGCATGGAGATCCTCACGCGCACGATGCTGAAGGAGATGGACGAGCGCTCGGCCACGCTTTCGACCGGCGAGCGCATCCCGACCCGGATGGTGTGCTGGACGGCCGGTGTCAAGCCGGCGCCGGTCGTGCAGAACCTCGGGCTGCCGCTGAACGAGCACGGGCGGATCGAGGTGGACGCGACCATGAAGGTCACGGGTCGCGAGAACGTCTGGGCGATCGGCGACGCCGCCGCCGTCCCCGACCCGGCCAAGCGGCGGCAGGTCGCCAGCCCGCCCACCTGCCAGCACGCGATCCGGCAGGGACGCCGGGTCGCCGAGAACGTGGCGGCCACCGTGCGGGGCGGCAGCCCGCGGCCGTTCCGCTACCGCACGCTGGGCGTGTTCGTGGACATGGGCCAGCACAAGGCGGTGGCGACCGTGCTCGGCGTGCGCCTGCGGGGCCTGCCGGCGTGGTTCGCCGCGCGCACCTACCACCTGATGATGATGCCGGGGGTCGCCCGGAAGGTGCGCCTCGGGCTCGACTGGGGCGTGGGGCTCTTCTTCGGCCGCGGCTCGGCGGAGCTGGGCCAGCTCGGCCACCCCGCCGCCCTGCGCGACCCGGACGGCGACCAGTGAGCGTCCTGTCGTTCCGCCAGGGCCGGGGGGCGGACCTGCGCGCGACGTTCGACCTCGGCGAGGCGGCCTGGGACGAGTCGCGCAGGCGCCGCGGGCTGCTGCCGCCCAACCACCGGCGCGATCCGGACGACCTCCGCGAGTCGTGGGAGCGCGAGCGGCCGCTGCTCGAGTTCATCGCCGCCCAGCCGGACGGCTGCTACGTGATCTGCGAGGACGGGGACGAGCTGGTCGGCTACGTGCGCGTCGCGCGCTTCGGCTCGATGGACGAGCTGACCGAGCTGTGGGTGGCGCCCTCGCACGCCGGCCGCGGCGTCGGGCGGGCGCTGCTGGAGCGCTGCTGGCCCGAGTCGCCCAGCCCCGAGCTCGGGCGGGTGGTGCTCGGCCTCGGGACGCCGAGGGACCTCAGCCTCTACACGGAGTTCGGCGCCATGCCGGTGAGCGGGCACTGGCACATGCGCCACCGCGCCGACCGGTACATGGAGCGCCGCTCCCTCGAGCTGGATGCCGCCGAGCCGGCCGTACACGCGCTCACACCGGAGCGCGCCGTGACGGAGTGGAAGCGGCTCGAGCCGCCCGCGATCGGCCACGAGCGCCCGGCGCTCCACGAGTTCTTCGGCCGCACCCGCACGTGCCTGGCGATGATGGACGCCGGGCGGGGCGAGGCCACGGCGCTGTGCTGGGTCAGCTCGGACGGCGAGATCGGGCCGGCCGTGGGGGAGGAGGCCGAGCACCTGGTCCCGGTCGTGCTGGCGGCGCTCGACCGGGTGGCGATGCAGCAGGAGCCCGAGACCTTCGGGGTCTTCTGCACGACCGACTCGTGGTGGCTCCTCGACCGCCTGCGGCGGCTCGGCTTCCAGGTCTGGTGGCCGAGCTGGGTGATGTGCTCGGTGCCGCTGCCCGGGCTCGACCGCTACCTGCCGACCAGGCCCCCGCGACTCTTGTAGGCACCTGCCACACTTGACGGCATGGGACAGTTGGCCTCTGATGTCGGCCGCAAGGTGCTCGCCATTGGCGTGCTCCTCGTGGCCGCCTACATCCTCTTCAAGATGGTGATCGGGGTCGTCGCGGCCGTTGCGTGGATCGTGGTGCTGGTGCTGGCGGTGATCGCCGCGATCTGGGCTTTCGGCGTGCTTCGCACCTAGCGCCCTTGGAGTTCGTCGTACTCGCCTTCTTCTGCGGCCTCTCGGCCGGGGTGATCGGCAGGCTCAAGGGCAGCTCGTTCTGGATCTGGTTCCTGGTCGGGACGGTGCTCCCCCTGATCGGGACGATCGCGGCAGTGCTCTACCGCAACGAGCGCACGGAGCCGCTCCGCCGCTGCCCGGAGTGCAACAACGTCGTCCCGCTGCACGACCAGGTGTGCATGCGCTGCGGCCGGGACCTCGAGTGGCCGGAAGAACCCGCTCCAGAGCAGGAAAAACCACTGTTAAACTGACTTCGCCTGGCCGCCCGGCCAGTCTGGTCACCATCGGGAAAAGGAGCTAGCTCCGTCATGCGAGCCGTCGACGCCATCATGGAATGCCTCAAGGCCGAGGGCGTCGAGCACGTATTCGGGATCCCCGGCGGCGCCAACCTCCCCACCTACGACGCCCTCTACGACGCGGGCATCCGCCACGTGCAGTGCCGTCACGAGCAGGGCGCGGGCCACGCGGCGGAGGGCTACGCGAAGGCGTCGGGCCGGGTCGGCGTGGCACTCGCCACGAGCGGACCGGGCGCGACCAACCTCGTCACCTGCATCGCCGACGCGATGATGGACAGCGTCCCCACGGTGTTCCTCACGGGACAGGTGCGGACCGAGCTGATCGGCACCGACGGCTTCCAGGAGGCCGACATCTCCGGCATCACGATGCCGATCGTCAAGCACTCGATCCTGATCCAGGACCCGCGCGACATCCCGAAGGCGATCCACGAGGCGTTCCACGTGGCCTCCACCGGGCCGGCCCGGGCCGGTGCTGGTCGACGTGCCGCAGGACCTCTCGCGCGCGGACATCCCGTACGAGCCGGTCACCCAGACGAACCTGCCGGGCTACCAGCCGACCACCGAGGGCAACGCGAAGCAGATCCGGCTCGCCGCCAAGGCGCTCGCCAACTCGCGGCGGCCGGTGATCTACGGCGGCGGCGGGATCGTCAACGCGGAGGCCTCGGCCGAGTTCCGCGACCTGTGCATGTCGGACAAGCTGCCCGTGACCTGCACGCTGATGGGCCTGGGCGCGTTCCCGGCGGATCACGAGCAGTGGCTCGGGATGCTCGGCATGCACGGCACCCGCACCGCCAACTACGCGATGGACGAGGCTGACCTGATCGTTGCGGTCGGCGCCCGCTTCGACGACCGGGTGACCGGCAAGCTGTCCGAGTTCGCGCCGCGGGCGAAGTTCATCCACATCGACATCGACCCGGCGGAGATCTCGAAGAACGTGCCGGCGCACATCCCGATCGTGGGCGCACGTCGGGAACATCCTGCCCAAGCTGACGGCCGAGTACCGGGCGCTGGCGGCCGACCCCGCGCGGCTGGAGGGCTGGTGGCAGCGCGTGCGGAACTGGCAGGAGAAGCACCCGCTGCGCTACGACGACTCGCCCGACTCCGAGATCAAGCCGCAGTACATGGTCGAGGCGATGTACGAGGCCACCGGCGGCGACGCGATCGTCACCTCCGACGTGGGCCAGCACCAGATGTGGGCCGCGCAGTACTACGGCTTCAAGCGCCCGCGCCAGTGGATCAACTCGGGCGGCCTCGGCACGATGGGCTTCGGCCTGCCGTCCGCGATGGGGGCGAAGGTGGCGTTCCCTGACCACGACGTGGTCTGCCTGGCCGGCGACGGCTCGCTGATCATGAACGTGCAGGAGTTCGCCACCTGCGTGACCGAGCAGATCCCGGTGAAGGTGTTCCTGATGAACAACGGCTACCTGGGCATGGTGCGCCAGTGGCAGGAGCTGTTCTGGGACAAGCGCTACTCGGCGGTCGAGATGGGCGCGAGCCCGGACTGGGTCAAGCTGGCCGAGGCGTTCGGCGCCAAGGGCATGCTGGTGACCGACAAGGCCGAGCTGAAGGACGCCTTCCGAGAGGCGCTCGCCGAGGAGGGGCCGGTGCTGGTGGACGTGCGCGTGACCAAGGAGGAGAACTGCTATCCGATGATCCCGGCCGGCCAGGCCGCCCGGGACATGGTGGGCTGAGCGATGGGTGAGCCAGGGACCAAGGAGATCCTCAACCTCGAGGACCTGGAGGCGAGCGGCGGGATCCGCACCGGCCGCAAGCACATCCTGTCGATCCTCGTGGAGAACAAGCCCGGCGTGCTGGCCCGGATAGCGGGACTGTTCGCGCGGCGCGGCTTCAACATCGACTCGCTCGCGGTGGGCGCGACGGACGACACGTCGATCTCCCGGATCACGCTGACGGTGGACGGAGCGGCGCACCCGATCGACCAGGTGACGAAGCAGCTGCACAAGCTCGTCCACGTGATCAAGATCCGCGACCTCGACCCGGGGGACACGGTGGCCCGGGAGCTGGCGCTCTTCAAGGTCTCGTGCCAGGACGGCGACTCACGCGCCCAGGTGATGCAGTTCACGGAGATCTTCCGCGGCAAGACCGTGGACATCTCGAAGCGCTCGGTGACCGTCGAGGTGACGGGCACCGACGACAAGATCGAGGCGTTCGAGCAGATGGTCCGCCCCTTCGGACTGATCGAGATGGTCCGAACGGGCGAGATCGCGGTGGCGCGCGGGCGCGGCGCGACGTAGTCTGGCTGCATAGACGCACTCGCCCTCTTGCCATGAACTAGGTTGGGGGGTGGGTCGTTTCAGTGCACGTATCCGGTCATAGAACTACCCACCCCCCCGTCTTCGGGCTGCCCGAAGCGGCGCGCGAGCGGCTGCGCGGGCGAATTGAGGCAGCGGTCGATCGGGCGCGCAACGAGAGCGCGCGCGCAGCGCTGGCCGCCGTCACCGTGCCGGTCGATCCCGGGCTCGACCTCTCTGCTGCCGTTCTCGCGGCCCGCAGAACCGACGACCGCTGGTTCTGCTTCGAGCAACCGGACCGCGACGGCTTCGTGCTTGCCGGCCTGGGGCAGGCAGCGCTGCTCCAGGCGCGCGGGCCCGGCCGGTTCAGCGAGGTGGCGGCGTCGGCGCGCGCACTCGGGCGCGGAGCACTGGCGGATGGCCTGGACGGCGGTCCCGCCGCCTCCGGCCCCGTCTTCGTCGGCGGCTTCGCCTTCGCCGAGGACGGCGGCGCCTCGCCCGAGTGGTCCTCGCTCGCGCCCGCCTCGCTCGTCCTCCCCGAGGTCTCGCTCGCCCGCCACAGGGGCGAGGCGCGCATGACCGTGAGCGTCGCCGTCGACGGCGACGAGGCCGCCGGAGGCGCTGCTCGAGCGGGTCGACCGCCGCCTCGCCGGGCTCGCCCCGGCCGCCATGCCGCTGATCGACCCGGACCCCGTCGACCGGGCCAGGGTCGTGAGCGCCGCCCCGCCCTCGCACTACGAGCACGCCGTCGAGCGCGCCGTCGAGCGCATCCGCGCCGGGCAGCTCGAGAAGGTCGTCCTCGCCCGCGAGGTCCGCGTCCACGCCGCCGCGCGACCACGACCCCGGCGCCGTGCTGGGCGCCCTCCGGGAGGTCTTCCCGGCCTGCTTCTGCTGGTGCGTCGGCACCCCGGAGCTCGCCTTCGTCGGCGCCAGCCCCGAGCTGCTCGTGCGCCGCGACGGCGCCCGCGCCCAGAGCGTCGCCCTCGCCGGCACCACCCGCCGCAGCGCCGATCCGGCCGTCGACGACCACCTCGGCGAACAGCTGGCGCGCAGCCCCAAGGAGCGCGAGGAGCAGGCGATCGTCGCCCGCCGCATCGAGCGGACGCTCGAGCCGGTGAGCGTCTGGGTCACGGTGGCCGACCAGCCCGTGCTCGTGAAGGTCCACAACGTCCAGCACCTCGCCACGCCGATCCGGGCCCAGCTGGCCGACCCGGTGCCCGCGGTCGAGCTCGCCGGGCGGCTGCATGCCCACCCCGGCCGTCGGCGGCGAGCCGCGCGCCGCGGCGATGCCGCTGATCCCCGCGCTGGAGGGCCTCGACCGGGGCTGGTACGCCGGGGCCGTGGGCTGGACCGACCTCGCCGAGGACGGCGAGTTCTGCGTGGCGCTCCGCTGCGCGCTGCTGCGCGGCCCGCTCGCCCATCTGTACGCCGGCTGCGGGATCGTGCGCGACTCGGTGCCCGCCGAGGAGCTCGCCGAGGCGGAGGTGAAGCTCCAGGCGCTCCTGCCGCTGCTGGCCTGAGCCCGCCGATACTGGCTTGAGCGCCCCATTTGCGGGGTAAGGAAGTCACGTGAGGAGCGCGGGAGGGGTCGGTTCGCGCCAGGATGGCAATTCTTCGATCGCCGGGCGGGTCCTGGCCGTCGGCGTCATCGTGGTCGCGGTCGCGGTGGCGGCGTGGCTGCTGTTTGCAGGTGACAGCGGCTACCGGGTCACGGCCGAGTTCCTGAACGCCGGCCAGCTCGTGAAGGGCAACGAGGTGCGGGTGGCCGGCAACACGGTCGGCAGCGTCGACGAGATCGACGTGAGCCCGGACGGCCGCGCCGAGGTGACCTTCACCGTCGAGGGCGACTACGCCCCGCTCCGCCGCGGCACCACCGCGATCGTCAAGCAGACCTCGCTGTCGGGCATCGCGAACCGCTACGTCGACCTCCACCTCGGCCCGGACGGCCGCGAGGAGATCGAGGACGGCGGCGTGATCGAGGCCGACCAGACCGAGACGGCGGTCGAGCTCGACCAGGTGTTCGCGCTCTTCGACGAGGAGACGCGCGGCTCGCTGCAGGACTTCATCAAGGGCCAGGCCGACACCCTGCGCGGCCGCGGCCGGGAGCTGCAAGCCGGGATCCACTACCTGAACCCGGCGCTGTCCACCGGCAGCCGGCTGTTCGAGGAGCTGACCGAGGACGAGGCGCTGCTCGAGGAGTTCCTGGTCGACTCCGCGAAGCTCGTCAACACGCTCGCGAGCCGCCGCGACGACCTGACCGGCGTCGTCTCGAACCTCAACTCGACGTTCGGCGCGCTCGGCAGCCAGCAGGACGCCCTTGCCGAGTCGATCGAGCTGCTCCCGCCGTTCATGCGCCGCGCCAACACGACCTTCGTGAACCTGCGCGCGGCGCTCGACGACGTCGACCCGCTGGTGGACGCCTCGAAGCCGGTGGTCCGCCGCCTCGACCCGTTCCTCGACCAGGCGCGGCTCTTCGCCCGCGACGGCGAGCCCACCTTCCGCGACCTGTCGCGCACGATCCAGCGCAGTGGCCCGACCAACGACCTGATCGAGCTGATCGACAGCTTCCCGCCGCTCGCGCGGGTGGCGATGGACACGCGCCGGATCAACGGCGCGGAGCGCCGCGGCGCGTTCCCGGAGACCACCGACGCGCTGCGGGCGGCGACGCCCACGATCGCCTTCGGTCGCCCCTACACGCCCGAGTTCGTCGGCTGGATGGACGACTTCTCCACCACCGGCGGCTACGACGCCCTCGGCGGCTTCTCGCGCGCCTGGATCAACTTCTCGGAGATCCTGCACGGGGCGGGCCCGAAGACCAAGCAGTTCCGCCGCTGCCCGGGCGCGAACGAGATGCCGGCGCGCGACGGCAGCAACGTCTTCAGCGCATCCCAGGCCGCCGCGCTCGACTGCGACCCGAACCTGAGGTCGGTGGGCCCGTGAGGCGCGCGGGCGCGATCCTCGCCGTCCTGGCCGTGTGCGCCGCCGCCGCCCTGGCGGCCGGCGCGAACGGGGACGAGGACGCCAAGGGCAAGACCTACGAGATCGTGTTCGACAACGCCTTCGGCCTGACCGAGGGCGGCGACTTCAAGATCGCCGGCGTCCGCGCCGGCAGCACGACCAGCTTCGAGGTCGTGGGCCAGGAGCGCCCGCTGGCGGTGGTGAAGGCCGATGTGACCGAGCCCGGCTTCTCCGACCTGCGCGAGGACGCCCGCTGCGAGATCCGCCCGCAGTCGCTGATCGGCGAGTACTACGTGGACTGCCAGCCGGGCGCCTCGGACCGCAAGCTGCCCGACGGCGGCCGCGTGCCGGTCGAGCAGACCAGCTCGACGATCCCCGCCGACCTCGTCAACAGCATCATGCGGCGCCCCTACCGCGAGCGCTTCCGCCTCATCATCAGCGAGCTCGGCGCCGGCCTGGCGGGGCGCCCGGAGGACCTGAGCGAGGTGCTGCGGCGCGCGCACCCGGGCCTGCGCGAGACGAGCGAGACGCTCGAGATCCTCGGGCGTCAGAGGGACACGATCCAGCAGTTCATCACGGACGCCGACCGGGTCATCGGCGAGCTCGAGGCCCGCAAGGAGGACGTGACCCGCTTCGTGCGCGAGGCCGGCACCACCGCCGAGATCTCGGCGTCGCGCCGGGAGGACCTGGCCGAGACCTTCCGCCGCTTCCCGGCGTTCCTCGCCGAGCTCGAGCCGTACATGGGGCGGCTCGCCGACCTGACGAACGCCCAGCAGCCCGTGCTGCGCGACCTGCAGGCCGCGTCGGGCGAGCTCGACACCTTCCTGACCCGGCTCGAGCCGTTCAGCGCGGAGGCCGTGCCGGCGTTCGAGGCGCTCGGCGACGCCTCGCTGGTCGGCCGCCGGGCGGTGCGAAAGAGCCAGGAGGAGATCCGCGAGCTGCGCCGCCTCGGCCAGGACGCGCCCGAGCTCGCCAAGCCGCTCCGCCAGTTCCTCCAGACGATCGACGATCGTGCGCGCGCCGTCGAACCGGATCCGCGCGCAGCCGCCACCGACCCACCGGCCGGAGACAAGACGCACATCTCCGGCCGGGGCGGCGGCTTCACGGGCATGGAGGCGCTCTGGAACTACTTCTACTGGCAGACGCTCACCACGAACGCGCTCGACGACGTGGGTCACATCCTGCGCCTGAGCGTGGTCGTGAACCCGTGCAGCGTCTACCAGACGAACCCGAGCCCGGCGCTGCTCGAGGACTGCAACGGCTTCCTCGGCCCGACGCAGCCCGGCGTGACGACCCCGGACCCGACCGAGACCTCCGAGGCGGCGGCGGCCGCCGCGTCGACCCCGGCCCGGAGCACGCGCCCGCGCGCCCGGCGCCGGCGGGCCGGCCCCGCATCGAGCGCGGTCGCCACCCAGCGCCCCGCGCGTGAAGGCCTCCTCGACTACCTGCTCACCGAATGAGGACCGGACGCCGACAGCTCGCCGCCAGCCCCGTCCTGATCGGGGCCGTGACCCTGCTGGTCGCGATCGTCGCGGTCTTCATCTCCTACCAAGCCAACCAGGGCCTGCCCTTCGCGCCGACCTACCAGCTCAAGGCGGAGCTGCCGAACGGCGCCAAGCTCGTGCCGGGCAACGAGGTGCGCGCGGGCGGCTTCCGGGTCGGGATCGTCAAGGAGATCACGAGCGTGCGGAGGCGCGTGGACGGCGAGGTGCGCTCGATCGCCCAGCTCGACCTCGAGCTCGACTCCCAGATCGAGCCGCTCTCGGTGGACAGCGAGGTCGGCGTGCGGTCGCGCTCGGCGCTCGGCCTGAAGTACATCGAGCTGGTTCCCGGCAACTCGGAGGAGACGTTCGCGGACGGCTCCACCGTGCCGCTCGAGAACGCCGGCGAGATCACGCCCGAGCTCGAGGACGTGCTGGCCACCTTCCCGCCCGAGACGCGCAGCGACACCCAGGCCGCGCTCGAGGGCTTCGGCGACGCCTTCGCCGGCCGCGGCGAGGACATCAACATCGTGATCCGCGAGCTGAACCCGTTCCTGCGCCACCTCACGCCGGTGATGGAGAACCTCTCCGACCCGGACACCGAGCTGCGCAACTTCTTCCCGGCGCTCGGCGCGGCGGCCGCCGAGGCGGCGCCTGTGGCGGAGGTGCAGGCACGCCTGTTCGGCCAGATGGCCGACACCTTCGCCGCGATCAGCCGCGACCCGGAGGCGCTCCGCCAGACGATCGAGGAGAGCCCGCCGACGCTGGCCGCGGCGACCGAGTCCTTCCGCGTCCAGACGCCGTTCCTGGCCCGCTTCGCAGACGTGTCGCGCGACCTGGAGCCGGGCGCCGAGGAGCTCCGCCGCGCGCTGCCGCTCGTGAACGACGCGCTCCAGGCCGGCGTGCCGGCGTTCCAGCGCACGCCCGAGCTGGGCGGGCGGCTCGAGGAGCTGTTCGCCGCGCTCGAGGACCTGAGCGAGAACCCGAACACCCTGCTGGCGCTCCGCGACCTCCGCAGGGCGGTGCAAGGCACGCGGCCGGCGGTCGAGTTCGTCGCTCCGTACCAGACGGTCTGCAACTACTTCACCTACTTCTTCAACCCGCTCGGCACGCACCAGTCCGCGCCGGTGCCGGGCGGCACGAGCGAGCGCATCCTCGCGAAGCTGGCGGGCGGCACGCAGCCGAACAACCTCGGGACCACCGAGTCGATCCGCCCGGTCGACGTGCCGGCCGACCAGGACCCGCAGGCCTCCAGCCTGCAGTCGCTCCACACGCAGTACGGCGGGCCCGCCGTCGATGCGAGCGGCCGGGCCGACTGCCAGGCCGGGCAGACGGGCTACCCGGACCGGCTCATCACCGACGGTCGCTACCCGCCTGACAACGCGGCGGGCGGCTTCCAGGGCGGCGGCAGCCACGTCGTGGTCGACCCCGACACCCCGGTGCTCACCGGCGGGACCTACAAGTCGCGCCAGCTCGGCATCGACCACCTGGAGGACGTGCCCTGATGAGCGTCTTCAAGGCGGGCGTCCTCACGCTGGTGGTGATCGTGGTGGCGACCTACTTCGGCTTCACCAAGTCGAACCCGTTCGCCAACCCGTTCGAGCTGCAGGCGGTGGTGCGCGACGCTCAGAACCTGAAGTCGGGCGCCCCGGTGCGGATCGCGGGCGTGGACGTGGGCAAGGTGACCAAGATCGACGCCGCCGAGGACGGGCAGGCGGCCGCCACGGTCACGATGGAGCTGCGCGACGACGCGCTCCCGATCCACGAGGACGCGACGCTCGACATCCGCTCGCGGATCCTGCTCGAGGGCAACTTCTTCGTCGACCTGAAGCCCGGGTCGCCGTCCGCGGCCGACCACGAGTCGGGCGACACGATCCCGATCACGCGCACGACGGCGTCCGTGACGCTGCCGGACATCCTCTCGGTGCTGAAGTCGGACGTGCGCACCGACCTCCAGACGCTGCTGCGCGAGTACGGCACGGAGGCGCTGTCGAAGGGCGGGGCGGAGGCGCTGAACCAGGCGATCCCGTCGTTCGAGCCGGCCTACAAGTTCAGCGCGCTGACGAACGACGCGCTGCTGGGCGTCGAGCCCGAGCGTGACATCGCACGGCTGCTGCGCGGCCAGAAGCGCGTGTTCGAGGCGCTCGCCGACAACCCTGAGGCGCTGCGCGAGCTGGTGACCGACCTGAACACGACGGCCGGCGGCGCTCGCGAGCCAGGACGAGGCGCTGGCGGCGTCCGTTCCGGCCCTCCGCGACACGCTGCGCGCCGGCCAGCCCGCGCTGGCCGAGCTGAACGCGGCGCTGCCGACGCTGCGCGTGTTCTCGCGCGAGGCGCTGCCCGGCGTGCGCTCGTCGGTGGCGGCGCTCGACGCGGCGATCCCGTGGATCGGCCAGGCCCGGCAGCTGGTGCAGGAGGACGAGCTGCAGGGACTCGCGGCCGACCTGCGCCAGGCGGTGCCCAGCCTCGTGCGGCTGAACAAGCAGGCTGATCCCGTTCCTGAACCAGCAGCGGGCCCTCTCCTCCTGCACGAACCGGGTGCTGGTGCCGTTCGCCGAGGACGACATCCCGAGCATCGAGGAGGGCAACTCGGGCCACGCGGTGCGCGAGCAGATCAACCGCAGCTTCGTCGGCCTCGCCGGCGAGAGCCGCAACAACGACGCCAACACGCCGCTGTTCCACGTCCAGGGCGTGGCGCCGCTGAAGCTGACCGCCGGCCGCATCGAGCCGGCCGCGCCGCCCGACCCGACAGTGCCGCCGCCGCACCGGCCCGACGTGCCGTGCGAGACCCAGGAGCCGCCGAACCTCGCCGCGCCGGGCGGCTCGGCGCTCGACCCGCGCTACACGCAGCTGGGGACGACGCCGTGAAGCTCGCGATCCGCAAGCACTGGGCCGACTTCCTGGCCGTGATCGGCGTGTTCCTGCTCGGCCTGGCCGTCGCGACCTACATCCTCAGCCAGCAGGACTTCCGCTTCCCGCTCGTGGAGGAGACGCCCAAGCGGATCGCGATCGAGATCGAGAACGCGCAGGCCGTGCAGCCCGGCCAGGGCCAGACCGTGCGCGTGGCCGGCGTCGAGGTCGGGCGCATCTCCGACGTGAAGCTCGAGAACGGCGTGGCCGTCGTCGAGATGGAGATCGAGAAGCAGTACGAGGACATGATCCGCGACGACGCCACGGCGCTCCTGCGGCCCAAGACGGCGCTGAAGGACATGTTCGTCGAGGTGAGCCCGGGCAGCGGCCAGGTGCTCGACGAGGGCGAGCGGATCTCGGTCGCGAACACGCTGCCCGACGTCGATCCCGACGAGATCTACAAGGCGCTCGACGGGGACACCCGCCCGTACCTGAGGCTGCTCGTGTCGGGCGCGGGCAAGGGCCTCGACGGCCGCGGCGCCGACCTGCGCGAGGTGTTCCGCCGCTTCGAGCCGCTCCACCGCGACCTGGCGCGCGTCATGGAGGCCACGGCCAGCCGGCGCGTCGCGCTCAAGCGGCTGATCCACCGCTACGGCCTGCTGATGACGCACGTCGGGCAGCGGCCCGAGGAGCTGCAGCAGCTCGTGACCGCGTCGCGGGCCGTCTTCGACGCGCTGGCGAGCGAGGACCAGAACATCTCGGAGTCCGTGGCGCGGCTGCCGGGCGCGCTGCGGGCATCGGAGTCGGCTCTCAACGAGGTGCGCGAGTTCGCGCCGGTGCTGCGCTCGTCGCTCGAGTCGCTGCGGCCGCCGATCCGCAGGCTCGACGAGACGAACGCGGCGGTCACGCCGTTCCTGCGCGCGACCACCCCGATCCTGCGCGACGAGATCCGGCCGTTCGTGCGGGCCGCGCGGCCGTTCACGGACGACCTGCGGCTCGCCGCCCGCGACGTGGCGGAGGCCGCGCCGGACCTCACGCTGAGCTTCGAGGAGCTGAACCGGTTCTTCAACATGGGCGCGTTCAACCCGGGCGGCGCCGAGAGCCTCGAGGGCCGCTCTGTCGCGCGAGCAGCGCGCGCGCCAGGAGGGCTTCCTGTACTGGCTCGCCTGGGCCGCGCAGAACGGCACGTCGCTGTTCTCGAGCGCCGACGGCCAGGGCCCGTGGCGCCGCGTGACGATCTGCGGCGTCCCGGCCTCGGTCATCACCAGCCTGATCGGGACCGTGCTCACGGAGATCGGCGCGGACGATCCGGGCTTCGCCGAGGAGCTGATCGGCGGGGCGATCGGCGGCGGCACGCAGCCCGGCAGCCCGGTCGACCAGATCCTCGACTCCCAGTTCGGCTCCTGCAACTTCAACGCGCTGCCGACGGCGCCGGGCGGGCCCGGGCTGCCGGCGCTGCCCACGCTTCCCGAGCTGCCCGTGACGCCTCCGGCGGTGCCCACGCCATGAACAAGAACCCACCCAGCATCGGGAAGATCGCGGCGATGATCCTGTTCACCCTCTCGGTGTTCGGGCTGCTGATGTTCCTGTGGGCGTCGTTCGGCGGGACCCTCCCGCTGAAGCCGGAGGGCTACCGCTTCAAGGCGGCCTTCCCGGAGGCCTCGCTGCTGGTGGTGGAGGCCGACGTGCGGCTGGCCGGCGTCAACGTCGGCAAGGTCAAGAAGAAGGAGCTCGGACCGGGCGGCCGCACCACGCTCGTCGAGATGGAGATCGACAACCGCTTCGCGCCGATCCGCAAGGACACGCGCGCGATCCTGCGCCAGAAGAGCCTGCTGGGCGAGACCTACGTGGAGCTGACCCCCGGGAGCTCCGGCTCCCAGGACCTCGACGAGGGCGGCACGCTGCCGCCCGGGAGCGTGGAGGAGACGGTCGAGCTGGACGAGGTGTTCCAGACCTTCGACCCGGAGACGCGCCGCTACTTCCAGGAGTGGATGCACGAGGCCGGGATCGTGTCGAGCGACCAGTTCTCGCAGGACTTCAGCGACTCGCTCGGCAACGCCGCGCCCTTCTTCGAGGACGGCGTCGACCTGCTGCGGCCGCTGGACGAGCAGGAGGTGGCGCTGCGGCAGGTGGTGCGCGACACCGGCCGCGTGTTCGACGCGATCACGCGCGAGGACGGCGAGCTGCGCGGGCTGATCGTGAACGGCGAGGACACCTTCTCGGCGCTCGCCTCGCGCGACGACGCCCTGGCGGACACCTTCCAGGTGTTCCCGACCTTCCTGCGCGAGACGCGCGCGACCGTCACCCGCCTGGAGCAGTTCGCCCGCAACACCGACCCGCTCGTGCGCGACCTGCGCGAGCCGGCGCAGGACCTGGCGCCGACGCTGCGCGACCTGGGCGACCTGTCGCCCGACCTCGAGAAGGTGTTCCGCGACATCGACCCGCTGGCGGACGCCTCGGAGCGCGGCGTGCCGGCGGCCGCGCGCTTCCTGAGGGGCGCCGAGCCGCGTGCTCGAGGCGACCCACCCGTTCATGCGCGAGCTGAACCCGATCCTGTCCTACCTCTCCTACGCCCAGGGCCAGCTGGCCCAGTTCATCACCGTCGGCGGCGCGGCCCTGGCCGGCAACGGCGACGGGCGGCTACCAGAACCCCGGCTCGGGCGAGGAGCACTACCTGCCGCAGACGGCGATCATCGACGGGCGCTCGTTCGAGCAGCGGCCGGAGCGGCCGTTCTGGGAGCGGGCCAACGCCTACCTCCAGCCGAACGCCTACGACCGGGCGATCTCCGCTCGGCGTGATCGAGAGCTTCGACTGCAACCCGAACGGCGGCGAGCAGCGCGACCCGTCGGGCTCGGGCCACGACTCGGAGCCGCCCTGCTTCGTCGCGCCGCCGCAGCTCTACCAGAACGAGAAGTTCCCGCGGCTCAGGCCCGGGCAGGCGCCGTTCACCCCGGCGCCCGAGGGTCGCGCGGGGACGCGGCCCGCCACGCCATAGGAGGAAGCCATGCAGGACACAGTTCGCGCCGAGCCGGAGCCCACGCGCACCGAGCGGACCCGCGCCGGCCGTCCGACCCCGAGACCGCGCGCCGCCTTCGCGAGCGCCAGCACGACGAGTTCGGCGGGATCAACTGGGGCTCCGCCTTCTTCGGCTGGCTCGTCACGGTGGGCATGGCGGCGATCCTGATCGGCCTCCTCAGCGCCGCGGGCGCCGCCTTCGGGCTGTCCGACGTGAACGAGGCCGAGACGATCGGCGTGGCCGGCGGCATCCTGCTTGTCCTGGTGCTCGCCGCCGCCTACTACTGCGGCGGCTACGTGAGCGGGCGCATGTCGCGCTTCGACGGCGCGCGGCAGGGCATCGCGGTGTGGGCGCTCGGCCTTGCCGTGACGCTTGCGCTCGCCGCCGCCGGCGCGCTGTTCGGCGCCGAGTACAACGTCTTCGGTCAGCTCAACCTGCCGCGCATCCCGGTGGACGAGGGGTCGCTCACCGCGGGCGCGGCGGTCGCGCTCGTGGGAGTGGTGGTCGTGACCCTGGGCGCGGCCATGGGCGGCGGCACGCATGGGCGAGCGCTTCCACCACCGCGTCGAGCGCGTGGGGATCTGACTCAGAGGCTCTGAGCCACCCGCTCCGCCAGCTCGCGGTGGAGCCTGACGTTCTCGCGCCGGTCGGTGCGGACCACCCTGACCTCGGGGAACAGCGACTCGAGGTCCACGCCGGCGGGCGTGGCGATGTGCCGCTCGTACAGCTCGGGGTCGGCCTGGGCGGCCACGGGCAGGAAGTCGAAGATCCCGCCGCCGCCGTTGTCGAGGCAGAGGACGTTCAGCTCCGCGCCGGCCCGGCGGGCGGCGAACAGGCCGCCCACGTCGTGCAGCAGCGCCAGCTCGCCGGTGAGCAGCCAGGTCGGCGCGCCGGTGGCGAGGGCGGCGCCGGCGGCCGAGGAGACCACGCCGTCGATGCCGTTCGCGCCGCGGTTCGCCAGGAAGCGGAGCCGCTTGGGCGACTGGGGGAAGCAGGCCTCCACGTCGCGCACGGGCATCGACGAGCTGAGCCACACGATCGCGCCGTCCGGCAGCTCGGGCTCGAGCGCGGCCAGCACCTTCGGCTCGAAGGGGTCGGGCGCGGCGGCCAGGGCGGGGGGGACCTTGGCGTCGGCCTCGCGCCAGGAGGCGAGCCAGGCGGGGTCGCGCTCGGCGGTGCGCATCTCGAACGCGGCGGCGAGGGCGTCGAGGGCCGGGCGCCGGCGCCGCCTGCAGCAGCAGCTCGGCCCGGCGGGTCGGCTCGTGCCAGGCGGCGTGGGGGTCGAGCACGACCTGCGGCGCGTCCGCGACCCAGGCCCGGAGCGGCTTCGAGGTGGGCATGTCGCCGACCCGCAGCACGAGGCCGGGGCGAGTGGCGCGGCGGCGAAGTCGCCGGCGCGCAGCAGCACGTCGTAGTGGGCGACCACGTGCGAGCGGTCGTGCGTCGCCGCAGCGGACGCCCGAGGTCGGCTCGGCCAGCAGCGGCCAGCCGCACTGCGGCGGCGAGCCGGGCGGCGGGCTCGGCGACCGGCTCGGCGACCGGGCCGCAGACGATCGCGCCGCGCGGGGTGGCTGCCATGCGCGCGGCGAGCGCGTGCACGTCGTCGGCGTGGGGGGCGCTCGCGTGCTCGCGCAGCTCGGTCCAGGGGCGGCCGCCGGGGCGGCCCTCCCAGTCGGCCGGCGTCGAGCTCCTCGCGCTCGGGCGCGAGCGGCTCGCGCAGCGGGAAGTTGAGGTGGACGGCGCCCGGCCGGCCGCCGGCGGCGGTCCAGTACGCGCGGCAGGCGAGCGCGCGGTGGTGGATGGCGGTCTCGCGACCCGGCTCGTGCGTGCCGACCTCGACGAACCACTTGGCGGCGCTGCCGTAGAGCTTGACCTGGTCGATCGCCTGCCCGGCGCCCGACCTCGCGCAGCTCGGGCGGCCGGTCGGCGGTGAGCACGATCAGCGGCACGCGCGCCTCGAAGGCCTCGACGACGGCGGGGTGGAGGTTGGCGGCGGCGGTGCCGGACGTGCACGTGACCGCCACCGGCCGCCCGGTCGCCTTGGCCATGCCGAGCGCGAAGAAGCCGGCGGAGCGCTCGTCGATCACCGACACCGCCTCGAGGCCCGGCTGCGCGGCGAGCGTGAGCGCGAGCGGGGCGTTGCGCGACCCCGGGCAGGTGACCGCGTGGCGCATCCCGCAGCGGACGAGCTCGTCCACGAGGGCCTGGAGCGGGGCGTAGGTCCGGTTGATCGGCATCATGCGCGAGCGATGGTGCTCTTCATCCCGGGCTTCATGCAGCGTGGCGACGCCTGGAGGCCCGTCGCGGAGCTCCTCCCCGAACGCTATCCGAGCGCGCTGCTCGACCATGGCGAGCACTCGTTCGAGGGCCGCCTGGCCGAGATCGCCGACGCGGCCGAGGAGGGCTCGGTGCTGGTCGGCTACTCGCTCGGCGGGCGGCTGGCGCTGCGCGCCGTGCTGCGCGACCCGGGCCGCTACGCCGGCCTCGTCACCGTGGGCGCGACCGCCGGCATCGACGACCCGGCGCTGCGCAGCTCGCGCGCCGAGGCGGACGACCGGCTGGCCGCCTGGATGGAGGCGGCGCCGATCGAGGACGTGGTGTCGATCTGGGAGCGCCAGCCGCTGTTCGCGGACCAGTCGGAGGCGCTGATCGAGGAGCAGCGGCCCGGCCGGATGAGCCACGACCCGGCCGAGCTGGCGATGCTGCTGCGCACCGCCGGGCCAGGGCGTGCTCGAGCCGGTCTGGCACGAGCTGCTCACGCTCGACCTGCCGGTGCTGGCGATCGCCGGCGCCCGCGACGAGGGCTACGTGGCGGCCGCGGAGCGGATCGCCGACGTGGCGCCGCGCGGGCGCGCCGCGATCGTCGAGGACGCCGGCCACGCGGCGCATCTGCAGCGGCCGCAGCGGGTCGCGGAGCTGATCGAGGAGTTCCTGAACCGCTAGGCCGCCGGGTGCGTATCACCGAACTGCACCCGTACGACGGAGGTGGAGGAATGAGGCAGAGGCGCATTCAGCTTGCTGCCGCGGTCGCGGTGGTCGCGATCGCGAGCGTGGTGCGACGACGGCGGTCGCCGGCGGCGGCAAGCAGATCCGCGAGAAGCTCACCGGCGATGAGGAGGTCCCGGTGGTCCTGACCGGCGCCGAGGGCAAGTTCAAGGCGACGATCAGCAGCGACGAGATCGACTACGAGCTCCGGTACGAGGATCTCGAGGGCAGCGTCACGCAGGCGCACATCCACATCGGACAGCGCGCTCGCGAACGGCGGCATCAGCGTGTGGCTGTGCGGCAACCGCGACCAACCCGGCCCCGCCGGGCACGCCGGTCTGTCCGGCCAGCCCGGCGAACGATCACGGACTCGATCACGGCCGCCGACGTGGTCGGGCCCGCAGGAACTCAGGGCATCGCCGCCGGCGAGTTCGACGAGCTCGTGGACGCGATCCGCGATGGCTTCACGTACGCGAACGTCCACAGCGCGCTGTCGCCGGGCGGTGAGATCCGCGGCCAGCTGAACGACGACCGCGACGACGACGACTAGGGCGCGAGCTCTTCGACTACCACGTCCGCAAGTACCCCGGGCTCGAGCTGGACGCCGAGCCCGGGGCCCGGCGGCACCTTGAGCGTCCCGTTGCGGGGCGCCGGCAGCGCGCGCGCGATCGGTGAGTCGAACAGCTCGAGCGTCGCGAGGCCGCAGGCCAGCTTGAGGTCCTCGGACGCGGCCAGCTGAAGCGCGGCGGCGATGCCCCAGGGCCCGTCGAGCGTGCTCGACAGGAAGGCGCCGAGCCCGTTGGAGCGCGCCAGCCGCGAGCGCCTCGCGGGCGGCCTTGAAGCCGCCGGCGCCGGCGACCTTGACGTTCACGACGTCGCAGGCCTCGAGCTCCACGGCCCGCTTCAGCGCGCGCGCCGTGCGGACCGACTCGTCGGCCGCGATCGGGGTGGACACCCGGCCGCGCACCGCACGCAGCTCGTCGAGGGAGCGGCAGGGCTGCTCCACGAACTCGAGGTCGTGGTCCTCGATCGTCCGGATGCAGGACACCGCCTGCTCGACCGACCAGGCGCGGTTGGCGTCCACGCGCAGCGCGGGCCACGGGCCCACCGCCTCGCGCACCGCGGCCACGCGGTCGGCGTCGTCGGGCAGGCCGACCTTCACCTTGAAGCAGGCGTAGCCCGCGCGCAGGCCCTCGCGCGCCCGCGCGGCCACCTCCTCCGGCGGGCCCGCGGCGAGGGTCATGTTCACCGGGAGGGCGTCGCGCACCGGGTCGGCCAGCGGGCGGCCCTCCTGGCGCGCCTCGAGGTCGAGCCGGGCGATCTCCTCGGCGGCCCGCGCCTGGGGCGGCCGGCGCCCGCCGCCGCCGCTGAGGGCGGCGATGGCGCGCTCGAGCGGCACGCCGTCGTAGGGCTCGAAGGGGGCGGCCTCGCCCCAGCCGACGGTGCCGTCGCTTGCCTCGAGCCGCAGCAGCAGCAGCTCGCGCTCGCTGACCACGCCGTTCGACGTGACGAACGGCTGCCGGAACGGGATCGACAGGCGGAGGAGCGTTCGCTTCACGACAGGAGCACGCCGGCGGCGAGCAGGAGGGAGAAGACGGCGAGCAGACGGCCGGTGGCCGCGAGCGCGCCGTTCAGGGCGGGGCCGTCGGTGCGGCTCGACACCGTCTCGACCAGGGGCGGGACGAGCGGCACGGCGGCGAGCGTGAGCAGGAGCCACGCGCTCAGGCCGCCGAACGCCCAGGTGGCGGCGGGGGCGGCGAAGGCCGCGATCACCATGGCGGTGAAGAGGAGCCGGGCGCGGTCGCGGCCGAGCTTGACCGCGAGCGTGCGCTTGCCGGCGCGGCGGTCGGTGTCGATGTCGCGGACGTTGTTCACCACGAGGATCGCCGCCGCCAGCAGGCCGACCGGTATCGCGAGGGCGAAGGCCTCCCAGCGCAGCTCCTCGGCCTGCACGTAGTAGGAGCCGGCCACGGCGACGAGGCCGAAGAAGACGAACACGAACAGCTCGCCGAGCCCCTCGTAGCCGTAGGGCCGGGGCCCGCCGGTGTAGAGCACGCCCGCCAGGATCGACGCCGCGCCCACCACGAGCAGCTCCCAGCCGGCCTCCGCGGCGAGGTAGAGACCTGCGGCCACGGCGATCCCGAACGCCACGTAGGTGCCGACCAGCACCCGCTTCGGCGGCATCAGCCCGCCGGCGGTCACGCGCACGGGCCCGAGCCGGTCCTCGGTGTCGGCGCCGCGCCGGGCGTCGGAGTAGTCGTTCGACAGGTTGGTGCCGATCTGGATGAACACGCTCCCGATCAGCGCGGCGAGGAAGGGGAGGACGCGGAACTCGTCCTCGGTGGCGGCGAGCGAGGTGCCGACCAGCACGGGCGCAATCGCCGCCGGCAGCGTGCGCGGGCGGGAGGCGAGCAGCCACAGCTTGAGCGTGCCGCGCGGCGCCGCCGCGCGGCCCGTCCGACGCCCGCTCACGGCCGCTTCGGGAACTTGCCGAAGTCGGGGCTTCGCTTCGCCTTGTAGGCCTCGCGGCCCTCGCGCGCCTCCTCGCTGGCGTAGAAGAGGAGGTTGGCGTCGTGGGCGAGCTGCTGGAGGCCGGCCATGCCGTCCTCGGACGCGTTGAAGCTCGCCTTCAGGAGCCGCAGGGCGAAGGGGGAGAGCTCGAGCATCTCCCGGCACCACGCGACCGTCTCCTCCTCGAGCCGCTCGAGCGGGACGACCGTGTTCACCAGCCCCATCGCGAGCGCCTCCTCGGCGTCGTACTGGCGGCACAGGAACCAGATCTCCTTGGCCTTCTTCTGCCCGACCTGGGCGGCGAGCAGGCTGGCTCCGTAGCCGCCGTCGAAGCTCCCCACCTTGGGGCCGGTCTGGCCGAAGCGGGCGTTGTCGGCGGCGATCGTGAGGTCGCAGACCACGTGCAGCACGTGACCGCCGCCGATCGCGTAGCCGGCGACCATGGCGACGATCGGCTTGGGCGTGCGGCGCATCTGCACGTGGAGGTCGGTCACGTGGAAGCGCCCGACCTGGGCGCCGCCGGCGACGTAGCCGGTGTCGCCGCGCACGCGCTGGTCGCCGCCGGAGCAGAAGGCGAGCGGGCCCCTCGCCGGTGAGGACGATCACGCCGACGCTCGGTGTCCTCACGCGCGCGCTCGAGCGCGTCGGAGATCTCGATCAGGGTCTCGGGACGGAAGGCGTTGCGGACCTCGGGGCGGTCGATGGTGATCTTGGCGATGCCCTCCGCCAGCTCGTAGCGGATGTCCTCGTAGTCGCCGCCCCCGGGCCGCCAGTCGGCACCGGACCGGATGTGGCCCTCCGTAGCGCTCATCGCGGCGAAACGATAGTCCTCAGCCTCACGAGCGGGGCTGCCTTGACATACATCGTCACGCGATATATCGTCACGCGCAGTATGGACCTCCGGCCGGCCAGCTACTTCGTGCTCGCGTCGCTGCTCGACGGCCCGCTCCACGGTTACGCGATCGCGGCGCGGGCCGAGGAGCTGTCCGGCGGCGAGGTCCGCCTCGCGGCCGGGACGCTGTACGGCGCGCTGGAGCGGATGTCCGGGCAGCGCCTGGTGGAGATCGACCGCGAGGAGACGGTGGACGGACGCCTGCGGCGCTACTACCGGATCACCGGCGCAGGGCGCGAGGCCGTGACCGCCGAGGCGGACCGGCTGGCCGCGGCGGCGCGGGTCGTGCAGCGGCCTCGGCCATCGGTGGCGAGGAGCACGGCGTGAGGCGGCGCCTCACCGACGCGGTCACGTTCCTGGCGAGGAGCACGGCGTGACGCGGCGAGGCCTGACGGACGCGGTGACCGCGCTCGCGGCGCAGACCTTCCCGCCCTCGCGCCGGACCGACGGCCGCGTGGTGCGCGACTGCGCTCGCGACGCGATCGACGCATCCGGGATGCGGGCGATGGCGCGCGAGACCGTCTCGGTGGCCTTCGCGGGCCTGCGGGTCCGCTACGGCGTGTCGGTCCGCGACGTGCGGGAGGCGCCATGGCGGCGGGCGCTGAGCGTGCTCACGCTGCCGCTTGCGGCGGCTCTCCTCTGCGTGTGGACCTTCGGGTTCGTGCCGCGCTACGACCACTGGCCGCTCGGCGAGGGCTGGGCGCTGCTGCTCGGCGGCTCGCTGCTGGCCGTGGTCGGGGCTGCTCTCGAGGCGCGCTGGGTGATCCTCGTCAGCGCGCTCGCGGTCTTCGCCGCGGCTGGCGCGCCGTATGTCGGGCGGGGCACGGAGGCGGCCCTGAACGACACCGCCGACCTTCTTCCCCGCGTCCGGGGTGGACCTCGGGGCGGCCTCGCTGCTGCCGGCTCTGCTGCTGGCCGGATCCGCGCTGGCCCTGCCGCGCAGGCCGCAGCGGAGCGCGCGGCGGGTGGCGGACCGCCTCGTGCTCGGCCTGCTCCCGACCGGGCTCGCCCTCTTCCACCTCCTGCCCCGGCCGACGCCGGAGCCGACGCATGATCTTCACGCACGAGCCGCCGCCCGAGGGGAGTAGGACGATCACGGATCCCACGGTGAGCTTCGGCGCGCCGTACCCGTTCCCCGAGCTCCAGGAGTCCGGAGCGCTGCTCGGCGTGCTCGGGATCGCGCTGGTCGTGGCCGCCGTGCTGTCTTGGCGCGCGGCTGCCAGGCGCCCGGAGGCGGCCCTCGCCACCGCCCTCGTGCTCGTCAGCGTGGCCCACCCGGTGGCCTGGAAGCTGCACGGCTACGCCGTCTGGCCACACATCGTCGTCCCGCTCGGGGCCGCACTCGCGCTCACCCTGCGCGCGGCGCACGCAGCGCATCGATCGTCCAGCGCCACGCCGGCATCGTCGTCGGAACCGGCGGCCAGCCGTTGATGACGGCGAGCAGCTGCCAGTAGCGCTCCGCGCGCGGGTCGGCGCCCTGCTCGAAGCGGTCGGCGAGCTCGGCGCGGAAGCCCGCATCGCGCGACGGATCGCCGGCGCGGGGGTTGCCCGCCCGATGGCCGCCGGCTCCGCCCGCCTGCTCTTCGCCCGCGAAGGCCCGGGCGATCTCCGTCACGATCGTCTCCGCCTCCTCCGAGCCCGGCTCGACGCCCGCCTCCACGGCGGCTCCTCCGCGCTCGGCCACGAGGGCGGCCGCGTGGCGCATCGCCTCGCCGTCCGGCGCCTCGCCCTCCGCCCGCTCCGCCGCGCCGGCCTCCGCCATCTGCCGGATCCGCGCCCGGAAGTCCGGGTCGCGCACCAGCTCGGCCAGCTCGATCCATGCCTCGACCTGCTCGGGCGCCGGGTCGTCCGGCAGCTCCGGCAGCCCGCCGCGCAGGCGCGCCTCGAGGCCCGGGTCGATCTCGAGCCCGCCCAGCACGTCGTCGAGGAAGTCCTCGACGATCCGCTTCCGCTCGTCGTCCGAGATGTGCGCCAGCCGCGTCATGGTCCTCAGCTCCTGTCCGTCGGGTTCGCCGGAGGCGACGGCCATCAGCACCGCCCGCCGCACGCGCAGCACCCGCAGCTGGGCCTCCACGGCCTCGAGCTGCAGCGCCACGAGGCCGGCCACGTCGAGCTCCCGGCCCAGCACCCGCTCGACATCCGCCAGGCTCGCGCCGAGCTCCCGCAGCGCGCGGATCAGCTCGAGCTGCGCCAGGGCGCGCTCGTCGTAGACGCGGTAGCCGGCGCCGGTCCGCCGGGCCGGCGGCACGAGGCCGCGATCCGAGTAGAAGCGGATGGTCTTGACGCTCAGCCCGCTCAGCCGGGCGAGCTCGCCGATGCGGTAGCCGTCACCGTCCATGACCGCCACCGTAGACCCTCCAGTTAGGGGAGAGTCAAGCCCGCGCAGCGATCCGCGCGACGCTGGGGCAGGCGCGGGGGTGGGTAGTCCTGGCACCGCATAGCGGACCTGAAACTACCCACCCCCCTACGATCCGGGGCTTGGAGGACTGGCTGACGAGCGCCGCGCGGGCGCGGCCCGACCATCCCGCGGTGGTGGCCGGCGGCGAGGCCGTGACGTACGCGGAGCTGGACCGAGCGGGCGACGCGCGTGGCCCGCGCGCTGGCGGCGCGGGGCGTCGAGCCCGGCGACCACGTACGCGTCTCGCACGCGCCCGGCATCGCCTTCGCCGAGCTGCTGCACGCGGTGCCGCGCCTCGGGGCGGTGTTCGTGCCGGTCGCCCCGGCCGACCCCCTGAGCCGGATCTCGGCGGCGACGAGGCCCACCCTCCCCAGCCGGCAGTTGGCCCGAGCCAGGCCGACGTCCCGCTCCGCACCTCCCACGACCCCGACGCCGTCTTCACCGTCATCCACACCTCCGGCACCACCGGCGAGCCCAAGCCGGTCGAGCTCACCTTCGGCAACCACGCCGCCAGCGCCGCCGCCTCGGCGGACGCCCTCGGCGTCGACCCCGGCGACCGCTGGCTCTGCCCGCTTCCGCTCCACCACGTCGGCGGCCTCGGCGTGCTCGTCCGCTGCGCGATCAACCACACGACCGCCGTCCTCCACGAGCGCTTCGACGCCGAGCGCGTCAAGCGGACGCTCGAGGCCGGCGAGGTCACGCTCGCCTCGCTCGTCCCGACGATGCTCGTCCGCCTGCGCGAGGCGGGCCTGCGCCGCGCGCCCAACCTGAGAACGATCGCCCTCGGCGGCGGCCCCATCCCCGCCGGGCTGCTCGAGTGGGCGGACCGAGGCGGGCATCCCCGTCACGCCCGTCTACGGCATGACCGAGACCTGCTCGCAGGTCGTGGCGGGCAGCCCCGGCCGCCCGCTCGAAGGGGTGGACCTGCGACATCGGCGCCGGCGGCGAGATCCTCGTCAGGGGACCGATGGTGGCCGCGAAGGAGATGGCGCCCGACGGCTGGCTCCACACCGGCGACCTCGGCCGCCTCGACGGGCAGGGCCGGCTCCACGTGGAGGGCCGCCTCAAGGAGCTGATCGTCACGGGCGGCGAGAACGTCGCGCCGCTCGAGGTCGAGCAGGTCCTGCTCGCCCACCCGGCCGTGGCCGACGCGGCCGTCGCCGGCCGGCCCGACCCGGAGTGGGGCGAGGCGATCGTCGCCTTCGTGGTGCCGCGCGAGCCGGTCGACCCGGACGAGCTCCGAGCCTGGTGCCGCGACCGCCTTCAGCCGCACAAGGTGCCCAAGCGCATCGAGTTCGCCGAGTCACTGCCCCGCACACCCGGCGGGAAGCTGCTGAGAGGCCGCTTGTAGAGTGCGCGCCCCATGATCTACGACAAGGACGCCGATCTCTCCAAGCTCGACGGGAAGACCGTGGCCATCCTCGGCTACGGCTCCCAGGGGCACGCCCACGCGCTCAACCTGAAGGACTCGGGCGTAGACGTAGTGGTCGGGCTGCGCGAGGACTCCTCGTCGGTCGACAAGGCGCAAGGGCGACGGCCTGCGCGTGGAGTCGATCGCCGACGCCGCCAGCGAGGGCGACCTCGTCATGGTCCTGCTGCCGGACGAGAAGCAGGCCGAGGTGTTCGAGGGCGAGATCCGCGACGGGATCGCTCCCGGCAACCTGCTCATGTTCGCCCACGGCTTCTCGATCCACTTCGGCCAGATCGACCCCGGCCCGGAGGTGGGGGTCGGCATGGTCGCCCCGAAGGGCCCCGGCCACCTGGTGCGGCGCCAGTACGTCGAGCGGAACGGCGTGCCCGGGCCTGATCGCCATCCACAGCGACCCCGGCGGCGACGCCCGCGACCTCGTGCTCGCCTACGCGAAGGGCATCGGCTGCACCCGCGCCGGCGTGATCGAGACGACCTTCAAGGACGAGACGGAGACCGACCTGTTCGGCGAGCAGGCCGTGCTCTGCGGCGGCGTCACCGAGCTGGTGCGGGCGGGGTACGAGACCCTCGTCGACGCCGGCTACGACCCCCGCCTCGCCTACTTCGAGTGCCTCCACGAGCTGAAGCTGATCGTCGACCTGATGTACGAGAAGGGCATCAGCGGGATGCGCTACTCGATCTCCAACACGGCCGAGTACGGCGACCTCACGCGCGGCGCCCGCATCGTGGGCGAGCCCACCCGCGAGGCGATGAAGCAGATCCTCGGCGAGATCCAGTCGGGCGACTTCGCGCGCGAGTGGATCGCCGAGAACAAGGCGGGGCAGGAGAACTTCCAGCGCATGCGCGCGGAGCAGAAGAACCACCAGATCGAGCGCGAGGGCAAGGAGCTGCGCTCGATGATGGACTGGATCGACACGGAGTTCTGACGTGGAGGAGGGGAGCCGCCAGTTCCTCCCGCCGCAGCCGGCCGGCCCCGAGCCGGAGCTGGGGGCGCGCCCGGCCCCGCAGGCTCCGCCGGCCCCGCCCCAGCCGCAGGCGCCGTCGTACGCGCCGCCCGCCGGAGCGGCCCAGCCGCCGCCTCAGCAGCCCAGCAGCACCAGCAGACCTGGAGCTACGCGCAGCAGCCCGTCCCGCCGCAGGCCGACAACGGACCGGCGGTCGCCGGGTTCGTCCTGTCGATCGTCTCGGTCGCCCTGCTCTTCCTCTCCGCCGGCCTGTCGAGCCTGGTCTCCGTCGGCTGCTCGATCGTCGGGATCGTGTACTCCCGCAAGGGCAAGAAGAAGGTCGACAAGGGCGAGACGACGAAGAACGCGGGCCTCGCCCAGGCGGGCTTCATCGTGGGCATCGTGTCGCTCTGCCTGGCTGCCCTCGCGACGCTCATCTGGATCGGCTTGGTGATTGCCGCCGTCTCCGACGAGGAGTTCCGCGATGATCTCGAGCGTGAGTTCGACAACTCGGAGACGATTCGCGCGGTCGTTCGCATCGGCGTCGCGCTCGTAACCTGAAGGCGCCCATGGCCGATCCCTTCCTGAAGCAGTACCTGATGACCGCCGGCCCCACGCCGCTGCCGCCGGCGGTGTCGCAGGCCATGGCGCAGCCGATGCTCTACCACCGGGCCCCCGCCTTCGTCCCGGTGTACGCGCGAGCCCTCCAGCGGCTCAAGCTCGTCTTCCAGACGTCGTGCGACGTGCTCCTCTTCGCGAGCTCCGGCAGCGGCGCCATGGAGTCGGCCGTCGCCAACCTGGTGCGCGCCGGCGAGCCCGCCCTGGTGGCGAGCTGCGGCAAGTTCGGCGAGCGCTGGGCCGACCTCTGCGACGCCTACGGCGCCGACACGGTCCACTGGGAGACCGAGTGGGGGCTGAAGGTCGACCCCGCCGAGCTGGACCGCCGCCTCGCCGCGAACCGGGACGTGGAGGTGGTGTTCGTCACGGCGTCGGAGACCTCGACGGGCGTGCTCAACGACGTGCGCGAGCTGACCGCCGTCGCCCACCGCCACGGGGCGCTGATCGCCGTCGACGCCGTCTCCGCGATGGGCGCCGTGCCGCTGCCCCAGGACGAGTGGGGCGTGGACGTGGTCGTGTCGGGCTCCCAGAAGGCGCTGATGTCGCCGCCGGGCCTGGCGTTCGTCAGCCCCAACGAGGCGGCGCTCGAGCGCGCCGCGTCGGTGGTCGGCCGGCGCCACTACTTCGACTGGGGCCCCGCCGTGGCAGGCCAGCGCAAGGAGCCGCCGGACAGCCCGTTCACGCCCGCCGTCGGCCTGGTGCAGGCACTCGACGTGGCGCTCGGCCTGATCGAGCGAGAGGGGCTCGACGCGGTCTACGAGCGGCACCGGATCCTGGGCCGCGCCACTCGCGAGGCGGTCCGCGCGCTCGACCTCGACCTGCTCGGCGAGCCGGACGACCACGCCAACGTCGTGACCGCGATCAAGCTGCCCGATACGGTCGACGGGGCGGTCGTCCCCAAGCTCATGCGCGACCGCTTCGGCGTCACGATCGCGGGCGGGCAGGGGCGCCTGAAGGGCAGGATCGCCCGCATCGCCCACTGCGGCTACTTCGGCGCCTTCGACATCGTCGTCACCATGGCCGCCTTCGAGATGACCCTGCGCCGGCTGGGGCACGAGGTCGAGCTGGGCACCGGCGTGGCCGCGGCCCAGCGGGTCTTCCTCGAAGCGGGCATGCCTGCCCGCTCGGCCGCCTGACGTGAAGGTCCTCGTCAAGGAGAAGATCGGCGAGTCCGGCGTGGAGCTCCTGCGCGACGCCGGCCTCGAGGTCGAGCTGGGCATGGACTGGGATGCCGGCGAGCTCGAGCGCCGCATCGGCGAGTTCGACGGCATCCTGATCCGCTCGGCCACCACGCTCGACGCGGACCTGATCGAGCGGGCGGAGCGCCTGAAGGTCGTGGGCCGGGCCGGCGTGGGGGTGGACAACGTGGACGTGGACGCCGCCACCAAGCGCGGCGTGGTCGTGGCGAACGCGCCGCAGTCGAACGTGATCACCGCGGCGGAGCACACGATGGCCATGCTGCTGGCGCTCGCCCGCAAGGTGCCGCAGGCGCACGGCTCGCTCACAGCCGGCGCGTGGGAGCGGTCCAAGTTCAGCGGCGTGGAGGTGTACGAGAAGACGCTCGGCGTGCTCGGCTTCGGCCGCATCGGGCAGCTCGTGGCCCAGCGGGCGCTCGGCTTCGGCATGCACGTGCATCGCATTCGACGCCTACGTGGGCGAGGAGCGCTTCCGGGAGGTGGGCGTCGAGCGAGCGCACAGCTCCGACGAGCTCTACGGGCGCGCCGACTTCATCACGATCCACCTGCCGGTCACCTCGGAGACCGAGAACTGGCTCGACCGCGAGGCCTTCGCGAAGATGAAGGACGGCGTCCGGATCGTGAACGTGGCGCGCGGCAAGCTGCTCGTGGAGGACGACCTGCGCGAGGCGCTCGACTCCGGCAAGGTGGCCGGCGCCGCGCTCGACGTGTTCCGCGAGGAGCCCGTCACCGACCACCCGCTGTTCGGCTATCCCAACGTGGTCGTGACCCCGCACCTGGGCGCCTCGACGGCCGAGGCCACCGACCGGGCCGGCTACCAGGCGGCCGAGCAGGTGGTGGCGGCGCTGACCGGCGGTGTGGTCACGAGCGCTGTCAACCTGCCGTCGATCGCCGCCGAGGATCTCGAGGCGCTCGGGCCGTTCCTGCCGCTCGCGCGGAACCTGGGCCGGATCGCGGTGGCCCTGGCGGAGGGCACGTCGGTCGACGGGATCGAGGTCGAGTACCTGGGCCGCATCGCGTCGCGGGACACGCGGCTGCTCACCGTCCAGGTGCTGAAGGGCGCGCTCACCGGCCACATCGAGGAGGAGGTGAACGACGTGAACGCGGCGCCGCTCGCCCGCGAGCGCGGCATCGCCGTGAGCGAGACGAGCGCGAGCAGCGCGCGCGACTTCACCGACCTCGTCCGGGTGACCGTGGTGAGCGGCGGCGAGCGCAGCCGCGTGGTCGGGACCACGCTCGGCCGCGCCCACCGCCCGCACCTGCTGGAGGCATGGGGGTCGCGCTTCAACGTCCAGCTCGAGGCGAACCTGGCGGTGTTCCGCTACATCGACCAACCGGGCATGATCGGCCGGGTCGGGACGATCTTCGGCGAGACGGGCATCAACATCAGCGCCGCGGCGGTGGGCCGGCGGCCGGACGCCGACCACGTCGGCGGCGTCGCCACGATGCTCGTCACGACCGACACGCCGGTCCCGCAGGAGGTGGCCGACCGCATCGCGGAGAGCGACGGCTTCGAGGCCGGCAGGACGATCAGCATCCCCTAGTCGCTCGGGCGTCCGAGCGCGTCCGCCACCTGCTCGCGTCCGCGGTAGAGGCGGCTCATGATCGTTCCCTGGTTCGTGCCCAGGGCGCGGGCCGCCTCCTTGTAGCTGAGGCCCGCCAGGTCCACGGCGGCCACGGTCTCGCGGAAGGGGTCGGGCAGGGCGGCCACCGCGGCGAGCACCTCACGCGAGGCGACCACGTCCTCCAGGGCGGCGCCGCCGCGCCCCTCAGCCGGGCCGGCGTCGTCGAGCAGCTCGGTGGTGCGGGGACGGCGTCCCTCGGCGCGGTGCCGCGAGTAGAACGTGTTGCGCAGCACGCGCATGAGGTAGCCGAGGTCGTCGTCCGAGCGCAGGAGGCGCGGCTTGCGCAGCACCTGGAGGTAGGTCTCCTGAACGAGGTCGTCGGCGTCGGCGGCGGAGCCGCACAGGCCGAGCGCGGCACGGTAGAGGCGATCGAGATGGTCGCCAAGGCGCTCGGGGTCGAGCGGCCGCGATGGGGCATCGCCGGCGATGGTCCGAACCTAGAACGTCATCGGGTGGGGTGCAATGCGTGGGCGTCGGCGCTCAGAACGCGACCGCGCCCTTCCCCTGCCAGGCGGCGAGGTCGAGCAGCGTCGCCGCGTCCACGCCGGTCCCCGACAGCACGCAGGTGTGCCCGCCGCGGAGCCAGGTGACGATCACGCGGCCGTCGGCCGACAGCCCGTGCAGGGTGACGCCCTCGCGGTCGGCCGTGGTCGCCTCGTCGGGCGGGTCGATGGGGTCGCCCGACAGGATCGTGTAGCCGATCCGGCGGCCTTCCTTCTCGTAGAAGACCGTCACGGCGCGGCGGCCGTCGATCTCGTCCACGCGCCGGCCGGTGGCGCGCCAGCCGAACTCCCTGGCCCAGTTGGGGAAGGCGAGCCCCTCCGCGCGGGCGTCCAGGAGGGCGGGCTCCGAGGGAACCGGACCGGGCGCCGGCTCCTCGGCGGGCTGTGCCGCAAGCTCGGAGGCCTCGACCACGGTCGGCCCGCCGGCGCCGCCCGGCAGCACGAGCGCGAGCAGGATGGCGAAGGCGGCGCCCGCGGCGAGCCCTCCGGCCAGGGGCATCGAGAACGAGATGCGGCGCCGCCTGCGCGGCCTCGACTCGGGCTCCACGCGGGCCCGAAGCCAGGACGGCGCGCGCTCGTCCACGGAGCGCAGGGCCCCCACGGCGCGGCGCTGCTTCTCGAACCGCTCGGCCAGCTCGGGCGAGCGGCCGATCTCGGCGAGCAGCTGCGCACGGCGCCGGCCCTGCAGCGTGCCGTCGGCGAGGGCCGTCAGCTCGGCCAGGCGGTCGTCGTCCCCGGGAGTCATCTACATGGGAGACGCCCGACGGGGCCCGGGTATTCCCCGCTAGCGGATCGCGGCCAGCCGAATCAGCGGGGGTCCGGGCGCGAGCCCCCGATGCGTTCCGGAGATCCTCGACCAGGTCCTCCGCCGCCTCGACGCCGCACGACAGCCGCACCAGGTCGGGCGGCACGGCGGCGTCCGAGCCCTCCACGGACTGGTGGGTCATCGCCTGCGGCACCTCGATCAGCGACTCCACGCCCCCGAGCGACTCTGCCAGCGAGAAGATCTCGGTCGCGGTGGCGATCCGGGTGGCGTCCGGGTGCTGGAACGACACCATCCCGCCGAACCCGGGCCAGCGCACGTCCTCGACCCCGTCGGCGCCGCGCAGGAAGTCGCTCACCGCGCGGCCGTTCTCGGTGTGGGCCGCCACGCGCAGGTGCAGCGTGCGCAGCCCGCGGTGCACGAGGAAGCAGTCGAAGGGGCCCGGCACGGCGCCGATCGCGTTCTGCACGAAGCGCACCTGGTCGTGCAGGCCGGGGTCGCGCACCACCACGGCGCCGCCGACCACGTCGGAGTGGCCGCCCAGGTACTTGGTGGTCGAGTGCACCACGGCGTCCGCCCCGAGCTCGAGCGGCCGCTGGACGGCGGGCGTGGCGAACGTGTTGTCCACCGCCACGATGGCGCTGCCCTTGCGCTCCACCACCGCCTCCACGTCCACCACGTTGAGCAGCGGGTTGGTGGGTGTCTCCACCCAGATCAGCGCCGTCTCGTCGCGCATCGCCCGCTCCAGAGCGCCCAGGTCGGTCTGGTCGACCAGGTCGTAGGCGAGGCCGAAGCGGGCCAGCACCTTGTCGACGAGCCGGTAGGTGCCGCCGTACAGGTCGCTCGGCAGGATCACGTGGTCGCCCGCGCTGCAGTGGGCGGTGAGCAGCGCGTGCGTGGCCGCCATGCCGCTCGCGAAGCACGACCCGAGCCCGCCCTCGAGCTCGCCGATCGCCCGCTCGAGCGCCGCCCGCGTCGGGTTGGCGGAGCGCGCGTAGTCGTAGCCCTCGATGTACTCGCCCGCCGCGGGCTGCACGTACGTGGAGGTCTGGTGGATCGGCGGGATGATCGATCCGTAGCTGGGGTCGGGCTCGAGCCCGGCGTGCACGGCGCGGGTGGCGAAGCGGCGGCCCTTCGAGGAGATCCTCACCGGGCGAGCGACTCGAGCAGGTCGGCGCGCGTGAGGATCCCGGCCGCGCGCCCGTCCATCGTCACGAGCACCGCCTCGCGCTTGTCGGCGAGCAGCTCCACGGCCTCGCGCACGGCGTCGTCGGCCGAGACGGCGGGGAACGGCGCCTCCATCACCTCGACGATGTCGGCGCCGAGCAGGGCCGGGTCGTCCATCACGTGCCGCAGCAGCCCGCGCTCGCTGACCGACCCGACCACCGCTGTGCGGGTCGTGCCCGGACACCACCGGGAGCTGCGAGACGCTGTGCTCGTGCAGGAGCGCCACGGCGTCGCGGCCCTTGGCGTGCGTCTCCACCGTCAGGAGCGGCGGGATCTCGCCCTCCTCGTGCTTGCGCAGCAGCACGTCCCCGACCGTCAGCTCCTCCTCGCGCTCCAGGAAGCCGTACTGGCGCATCCAGGCGTCGTTGAAGACCTTCGAGAGGTAGGAGCGCCCGCCGTCGGGCAGGATCACGGCGACCATCGCGGACGGGTCGTCCACCTCGCGCGCCACCTGGTAGGCGGCGTACAGCGCGAGGCCGCACGAGCCGCCGGCGAGGATGCCCTCGCACTCGGCCAGCCGGCGCGTCCAGAGGAACGAGTCCTTGTCCGAGACGGTCACGTAGCGGTCGACGATCGACGGGTCGAAGGTCTCCGGCCAGAAGTCCTCGCCGACGCCCTCGACCAGGTAGGGCTTCACCTCGTCGTTCGAGTAGATCGAGCCCACCGGGTCGGCGCCGATGATCTCGATGTCGGGCTTCTGCTCGCGCAGGTAGCGGCCCACGCCGGTGATCGTGCCGCCGGTGCCGACGCCCGCCACGAAGTGCGTGATCTGGCCGCCCGACTGGCGCCACAGCTCCGGCCCCGTGGTGCGGTAGTGGGCCTCGGGGTTGGCCATGTTGCGGTACTGGTTGGGCTGGAAGCCGCCCGGGATCTCCTCGGTCAGCCGGTCGGCCACGCGGTAGTAGGACTCGGGCGAGTCGGGCGGCACGTCGGTGGGCGCCACCACGACCTCGGCGCCGTAGGCGCGCAGGAGGTCGATCTTCTCCTTGGACATCTTGTCCGGCATGACGGCGATCACCCGGTAGCCCTTGAGCGAGGCGGCCATCGCGAGCCCGGCGCCGGTGTTGCCGCTCGTGGGCTCGATGATCGTCCCGCCGGGCTTCAGCTTGCCGTCGCGCTCAGCGGCCTCGATCAGGGCGAGCGCCGCGCGGTCCTTGATCGATCCGCCGGGGTTGAGCGCCTCGATCTTCGCGACCAGCGGGGTCTTGAGCGCCTTGCCCAGCCGGGAGAGGCGCACGAGCGGGGTCTCCCCGACCGCGTCGAGGATCGAGTCCTTGATGTCGGTGCGCGTAGCGGCAGCCGTCTTCATGGCCTCGATCAATCCTAGTCCGCAGCGGACGGTGTACGCTTCCCTCTCCATGTCGCGCTTGGCCGACCTGCGACTTCTCCTTCTCCTCCCCCTTCGGGGGGAATAACGCGTGGCGGCCGCCAGCCGCAAGCTCACAGGGGAACCAGGTAGGGCCGACGAAGAGGATTGACGACGACATGGACCGCGACGAGAAGGACCGAGTAAAGATCTTCGACACCACCCTGCGCGACGGAGAGCAGTCGCCGGGGATCTCGCTCGGGAAGCAGGAGAAGCTCGAGATCGCGCACCAGCTGGCGCGGCTGGGCGTGGACGTGATCGAGGCGGGCTTCCCGATCACCTCTCCGGGCGACTTCGAGGCCGTCCAGGCGATCGCGCGCGAGGTGCACGGCCCCGTGATCTGCGGGCTGGCTCGCACCGGCAAGCAGGACATCGACGCCGCCTGGAACGCCATCAAGGACTCCGAGCGGCCCCGCATCCACACGTTCATCGCCACCAGCGACATCCACATCGAGCGCAAGCTCCAGACGACGCGCGAGGACGTGAAGGGCCAGGCCCGCGCCGCCGTGGCGCACGCGAAGCAGTACACCGACGACGTCGAGTTCTCGCCCGAGGACGGCTCGCGCTCGGACGTGGAGTTCATGGCCGAGGTGATCCAGATCGCGATCGACGAGGGCGCGACCACGATCAACGTGCCCGACACGGTGGGCTACACGATGCCCGTCGAGTACGCCGAGATGTGGCGCCGCCTGTACGAGCTGGTCCCCGGTCTGGCCGGCGTGACGACCTCGGTGCACTGCCACAACGACCTCGGGCTGGCGGTCGCGAACTCGTTCGCCGGCGTGATGGCCGGCGCGCGCCAGGTGGAGGGCGCGATCAACGGGATCGGCGAGCGCGCCGGCAACGCATCGGTCGAGGAGGTCGTGATGCTGCTCCACACGCGCGAGTCGAGCGTGGGCGTCTGGACCGGCGTGAACACGCGCGAGATCGCGCGGACGTCGCGGCTCGTGTCGCGCCTGACCGGCTACCCGGTGCAGCCGAACAAGGCGATCGTGGGGCGCAACGCCTTCGCGCACGAGGCCGGCATCCACCAGGACGGCGTGCTGAAGGAGCGCACCACCTACGAGATCATGGACGCCACCACGATCGGGCTCGAGACGAACTCGATCGTGCTCGGCAAGCACTCTGGGCGGCACGCGCTGCGCAAGGCGCTCGAGGAGCTCGGCTTCCAGGTGGACGGCGCCGCGCTGAACACCGCCTTCAAGCGCTTCAAGGACCTGGCGGACAAGAAGAAGAAGGTGACCGCGCTGGACCTCGAGGCGATCGTCTCGGACGAGATGAAGCAGGCGCCGGCCGCGTTCGCGATCGAGGCGTTCGAGGTGGAGGCCTCGAACGTGCGCGCCCCGCTGGCGAAGGTCACGGTGCGGATGCCGGACGGCACCGTGGAGTCCGGCTCGTTCACGGGCGACGGCCCCGTCGACGCCTTCTTCAGCGCCATCAACGCGGCGACCGGCCACGACGCGCGGCTCAAGGAGTACCACGTGTCGGCCGTGACCGGCGGTCGCGACGCGCTCGGCGAGGTGACCGTGCTGCTCGAGCTGGGCGGGCGCCTGGCCTCGGGCGCGGGCGTGTCCACCGACATCCTCGAGGCGTCGGGCAAGGCGTACCTGCGAGCGCTCTCGAACGCGATCTCGGACGACGCGGTGGCCGAGGCCGAGCGGCTGCTCGAGCGCGAGGCGCGCAAGACGCCGACGCCTAGGGGCGGCCGCCTTAACGCCCCGGACAGCTCGTGTCGACCGTCCTCGTGCGCGAGGCGGTGTTGCCCTGCGTGTCCGTGACCGTCGCCGTGACCGTGTGCATCCGGTCGGGGTCGAGCGCGTGGCCCGGGCTGTGGCCGTGGCACGTGTTCCAGCGGTTCCTGCCCGTGTTGTCGCACTGCCACGGCGGGCTCGTCTGCTCGTGCAGCGCGTTGGCCTCGTTGCCGTCGACCACGAAGCGCGCGTTCCTGACCCGGTAGTCGGACTCGGCCCTCACGACGCAGCGCTGGGCGAAGCTGTCGCCCGCCGCCGGCGGCGTGTAGTCGAACGACGTGACGCGCAGCAGCGGCGAGTCGAAGTAGCCCGTGGCCGCCAGCGCCGTGCCCACGACCACCAGCGTGCCGAGCACGCCGGCGGCGAACCCCGCCCGGCCGCGGTAGCGGAACGCGAGGCGGCGGAGCCGCGTCCGAGGTCCGCTTGACGCGGCCGCCCGAGCCGCCCGCCTCGTGGAGCGCCCGTTCCAGCACGGCGACCAGCCGGCCGACGTCGTAGTCCCAGCGCTGATCGCTCAGCTCCACCGACTGGCGGCGGACGAGCGGATCGAGCGGGTCGGGCAGGTCGTCCGCCGTGGGCATCTCGGCGTCCTGCACGAGCGCGGGGATCAGCAGGACCTTCCGGTCGAGCGCAGCCTCGATCTCCATCCGGTGGATGTCCGCCGGATCGTCGATGCGCCGCCGGCCGCTCTCGTCGGTGACCGTCAGCCACTCGTCGCCGATGAGCGCAACGAGCGCGCCGCAGTCGCCGACCGCCTCGCTGATGGTGTCGGCGAAGTCCACGCCGGGCTCCATCGTCAGGTCCATGAAGACCCGGTCGGCGCCGAAGTGCTCGCTCAGCTTGTCGTAGAGCCGGCCCGCGTGGCCGGCGGTCTCCCGGCGCCGGTAGCTGATGAAGATCTTGGCCCGCTCGAGCCGCTTGCGCTCCTCGGTGGTGGTCACGCCGCCTTGCCCTCCGTGCGTCGTGCGCTGTACGTCCGCCCAGGCGGCGTGCTCCTGGGAGACGAGGGCTTCGACGCGCTCGGCCAGCAGGCGCTCGGGATGCTCCACCTCGGCGTAGTGTCCGGCGCGCGCCTCGTAGAGGTACTTCTCGCGACGGAGCGCCTCGGCGTTGCCTCGGTAGGAGATCCAGTTCTGCTGGAACTGGAAGAGCTGCTGGATCCCCTCGAGCACGACCACCACCGCCCCGAGCGCGCCGGCGAAGCCCGCCGAGGCGCCCGCGGCGGCAATCGCCGGGATCGCCGCCGCGACGACGATCTGAGTCACCTTCAGTGACTGGTACGCGCGCTTGCTGCGCTGACTCTGCTTCTCGTACCAGTTGAGCTGGTCGTCGAGCCGCTGCATGGAGCGATCTTCTACGAACTCACGTCTGGGTTGAAGTCCGCAACAGGTCTTGCTCGATCGCGTCGGCCCAGTCGAGCCGTTCGCCGGCCTCGGCGCGGGCCTCGCGGATCAGCCTGAGGTTGTTCGCGGTGCTCTCGGGCTCCCACGGCTCGCGCACGGCGGCGAGGGCGTCGGCCGCGGCCTCCTGCGCGTCCTCCGAGTTGCGGGCGATCACCGCCAGCTCGATCCGGGTGGCGTGGTCCCAGTAGTCCGCCCGGCCGTCCGCCACGCGGCGCTCGGCGGCGTAGCGCACCACCGGCACGAGGCGCTGCTGCTCCCGGCCGCCGGGTTCGAGGATCTCCATCAGGGTCACGGCGTTCACGCCCGGATAGGCGTCGCGCCAGTCGGCCTCGAAGCCGGCCCGGTATGCGTTCACGGCCTGCTTCAGGAACCCCCGCGCGCGGGCGCGGCTGTGCTCGCGCTCGGCCGCCCAGCGGTCCTTGTACACGCGGCCCAGGAGCCCGTAGGTCTCGCTGCTCGGGCCGCGCTGCTTCAGGACGCCGCGCAGCACCTCCTCCGCCTCCTCGCCGCGACCCACGCGGTTGAGCGCGAAGCCGAGCTGCTCGCGCACCATCACGGTCTCGGCGAGCGGCCGGGGCATCCGCTCGGCGAGCCGGATCATCTCGTCCCATTCCCTGATCGCGCGGTAGGACAGGAACAGGTCGACCGTGATCCCGAACTCCACGTCCTCGAGCGAGCCGAGCTCGCGCTCCGCCTCGCGCAGCGCGCCGGCCCCGGCCGCGCGGGCCTGGGCGAGGCGCCGCTTGGCCGTGGCGGAGTAGGCCGCCTGGTCGCGGAAGATGTCGGTCTTCGCGCGGTCGATCTCGGGTGTGGGCAGGTCGTCGACCAGCTGGAACACCGGGCTGTCGGTGGACGCCTTGCGGGCCGCTCGCAGCGCGGTGGCCAGCCGCTTCACGTCCTCCTCCGAGGCGGTGGGCACGCCCGCCGCGTCGAGGTCGTAGGGGAGGACCCGGTCCGGCGCCAGGTCGAACGGGATGCCGGCCACGCCGGCGGCGATCAGCACCGTGCTGTACGGGCGCACGGCGTGGCGAACGCCCAGCTCGTAGAAGACGTTCGCGTTGGCGGTGGTCAGGTCGGCGACGGCGTAGTCGCACAGGATGAGCCGCTCGAACATCGGCTTGTGGACGATCCCGCCGACCAGCTCCTGGTCCGCGCGGAGCGGCTGGAGCTCCGCCGCGATCACGGACGGGGCGATCAGCTTCTCGTAGACGGCGTCGAAGTCGATCGACCCGCCGCGCCCGTCGGGCTTCACGCCGAACGGCATCACGACGAAGCAGAGCGGGGGCTGCGCGGCGGTCACGGAGCGATCCTAAGCGTCAAGCGCCTTGCTCCGGGTAGGCGGCCTTCAACGTTCCCTCAGGGAGGAGAGATGCGATGAAGGCAAGGATGCTTGTCCTGGCCGCCCTCGCCTCGCTCGCCGCGGCCGCTCCGGCGGCCGCCGCCACGAGCGAGACGGCGGGCCAGGGAGAGGGCACCGTCACGCTCGACGTGGCGGTCGAGAAGTTCGCGGTCAGCGGACGGCAGATCGTGGGGCGCGGGCACCTGACCGCCCGGCTCACGGACGACACCGGCGCCACCCAGACCGCGCGGCGGCCTGTGCGCTTCGCGCTGGCGGCGCAGCAGGGCAACTGCCGCATTCTCATGCTGACGCTCGAGGACCTGCAGCTCGACCTGCTCGGGCTCAGCGTGGACGTGAGCACGGTCAACCTGCGCCTCTACGGCGTCCCGCGCGGCGAGACCGGCGGCGTGCTCGGGCGGCTGTTCTGCAGCCTGGCGCGGAGCACCATCCGCCTGCGCGGCTCGATCCGCGCCTCGGGGCACGCGAGGAAGGTCGTGCGGAACCTCAACAGCCACATGCGCGGGCGGCCGATGAGGGCCATCGGGGCGCGCGCGGTGCTGGCGCCCGACCCGCAGGCCGCGCAGTACCAGGGCCCCAGCTGCAAGGTGCTGCGGCTGGTGCTGGGCCCGCTGGACCTGAACCTGCTCGGCTTGGTGGTCGAGCTGTACGGGGAGACCCGGCGCTCGCCGGTCACGCTGACGATCACGGCGTTCCCCGGCCAGGGGGCGCTCGGCGACCTGTTCTGCCAGCTGGCGGGAGGGCCGAGGCCCTAGCCGTACTTCGAGAGTCCTCCGCCACAATGCCGCGCGTGGCGGAGGCTCCGACTTCACCTGGCGAGACGGAGAGCGCACGATTCGCTTCGGGACCGGCGTGGCCGCCGAGGCGCCGCTGAGCTCGCTCGAGCGAGAACGGGTTCGAGAGCTTCGCGCTGCTGACCACGGAGCGTGCCGCCGCCGCCGTGCCGGGCCTGCCCGACCGGGCGTCCGCCGTCGTGCACGTGCCGCCGGGCAAGGTCGACGAGATCTCCGCCTCCCTGCTCGGCGAGATCTCCGGCGGCACGCCGCTCGTCGCCCTCGGCGGCGGCCGCGTCGTGGACACCGCGAAGGCCCTCGCCGGCGCCACCGGCGCGCGCTGCGCCGCCATCCCGACCACCCTGTCCGGCGCCGAGATGACCCCGTTCCACCGCCTGCCCGCCGGCGTGGACGGCGCGCGCATGGTCCGGCCGGCGCTCGTGATCGCCGACCCGGACCTGATGGCGAGCGCCCCGCCCACGCGCCTCGCGGCCAGCGCCATGAACGCCCTCGCGCACGCGATGGAGGCGCTCTACACGCCGCTTCGCTCGCCCGTCACCGACCTCGCGGCCCTCCGCGCCGCCGCCCTGCTGGCCGGCGGCATCGTCCGCGAGCCGCCCGGCCGCGCCGACCTCGCCCTCGGCGCCGCTGCTGGCCGGCTGGGCCTCGGGCTCCACCGGCATCGCGTTCCACCACGCGCTCTGCCAGACGGTCGTGCGCACCGCGGGCTCGCCCCACGCCGAGACGAACGCGGTGATCCTGCCGCACTCCGCCCGCCTCATGGCGGGCCGGGCGCCCGGCCCGATGAGCGAGCTGGCCGCGCGCGCTCGGCGACGGCGGCGGGCGACCCCGAGGCGGCCGCCGGCGACATCGCGCGGATCGCGGCCCGCTGCGGCCACACGCGCCTGGCCACGCTCGGCGTGACCGAGGAGCACCTGCCCGCGGCGGCCTCCGCCGCGGCGTCCCACCCGGCGCTGGCGCTTACGCCCGATCCGCCAGGCGAGACGGAGCTGCTGGAGCTGCTGCGAGCGGCCCTGTAGCGGCGGCCTCGGCGCGCTCGCGAGCCGCTCGGCGGCCGCGCCTGCGCGCTCGCGCGCCGTTCCGGCTGCTGCCCCCGCGCGCTCCCGCGCCGCTTCGGCCGCCGCGGCCAGCTTCTGCTGCTGGCGCTCCTTCGTGATCAGCACCACGTTCCAGGCCAGCCCGAGCCGGCGCATCGCGCGGATCACCCAGCCGCCCGGGTCCACCTCCCACCAGCGCAGCCCGTGCAGCGCCGAGCGGGGGAAGGCGTGGTGGTTGTGGTGCCAGGACTCGCCGAAGGAGGGGAGAGCGAGCCAGAACACGTTGGTCGACTCGTCCTCGGTCGTGAAGCGCCGGCGCCCGAAGAAGTGGCAGATCGAGTTGATCGAGAACGTCACGTGGTGGACCAGGAAGACGCGCACCAGGCCGGCCCAGAAGAGCGCGGTGAGGCCGCCCACCAGCTCGCCCGAGATCAGCCAGCCGAGGCCGAAGGGGATCGCCAGGCCGAGCACCACGAGCGGCGCGAAGAACCGGTGCACCGTGCGCATGCCGCGGTCCTCGAGCAGGTCGGGCGCGTACTTCTCGGCGCCCTCGGCGGTCGGGTGGTCGAACAGCCAGCCCGAGGTGGGCGTGCCAGAGGCCCTTGAGCGTGCCCGCGAACCCGTCGCCGTGGCCGTGCGGGCTGTGCGGGTCGCCGTCCTCGTCGGCGAAGGCGTGGTGGCGGCGGTGGTCCGAGACCCACCCGATCACGGGCCCCTCGACCGCCATCGAGCCGCAGGCGGCGAAGAGGTACTCGATCGGCTTGTAGGTCTGGAACGCGCGGTGGGTCAGCAGGCGGTGGAAGCCCACCGTGATGCCGACGGTGCTGACCACGTACATCCCCGCGAACAGCGCCAGGTCCGTCCACCCGACGAGCTCGTTCCAAAGCATCGGGACGGCGGCGAGGAAAGCCGCGAACGGGAGGATCACTGCGGCGATGTTGATGTTGCGGTGGAGCCGAGTCACGGTATGGAGGCTACGACGGAGAAGCGGGGGCGGTTCCGAGTCTTGGTCACGTTCGGGGGCCGAGGTTCTTGTACGTTTCCCACAAATGACGCCCGCAATCGGAGATCTCCTCGAAGCGGGGCGCGCCCGCGCGCGGGACGCGTTCGCCGAGCGCATGCCGCGCGGATTCGGGCCGCGCGACGGCGGCGCCCGCCGCCGTCGCCGAGCGGCCCGCTCGCCGACCGGCCCTGGGAGTCGCTCCCGCCGGAGGTGGCGCACGCGCTCCGGCCGGAGCTGCCGGCGCTCGCCGACGAGATCGTGACCGCGGTGAGCGTGGGCGTCCCGGACTACGCCCGCCCGCTCGAGGGCGACTTCGGCCGCGCCCTCCGGGCCGGCGTCGAGGACGCGCTCGGCCAGTTCGTGGCCGCGGTGGAGGACCCCGAGTCCGGCGCGCGAGACCGGCCGCGAGACGTACGTGGACCTGGGCCGCGCCGAGATGCGCGCCGGCCGCAGCCTCGACGCCCTGCTCGCCGCCTACCGGATCGGCGCCCGGGCCGCCTGGCGGCGGCTGGTCGCGGCCGGCGAGCGCGCCGGCCTCCCACCGGCCACGCTCTACTCGCTGGCCGAGGCGATCTTCGCCTACATCGACGAGCTGTCGGCCGACTCGATCGAGGGCTACGCGCGCGAGCAGGCAGCCCAGGCGGGCGCGCTCCAGCGCCGCCGCCAGCGGCTCGCGACCGTGCTCGTCCAGGACCCGCCGGCGCCGCCCGCCGCCGTGGAGGCCGCCGCGGCCGACGCCGGCTGGCCGCTCCCGCGTGCCCTCGCCGCCCTCGCGGTGGAGGGCGAGGAGGCGGACCGGCTGGCCGTGCGGCTCGGACCCGAGGCGCTCGTGGCGCCGCTGCCCTCCCTGACCCTTGTCGTGCTGCCCGACCCCGCCGCTCCGGGGCGGCGCCGCGAGCTGTCCGCGGCGCTGCGGGGCCGCCGCGCCGCGCTCGGCCACGTGACCGGCTGGCACGAGGCGGGGCTCAGCTTCGCCCGCGCCCACCGGGTGCTCGAGCTCGTCCGCGACGGCGCGGTCGAGACGGCCGGGCCGCTGGCGGTCGCGGAGGAGCACCAGCTCGAGCTCGTGCTGGGCGGCGACCGCCGCCTGGCGAACGACCTCGCCGTGCGGGCGCTCGCGCCGCTCGACGGCGAGACGGAGCTCTCGCGCGAGCGGCTCGGCTCGACGCTCGACGCGTGGCTGCGGCACCGCGGGCGCACCGAGGAGGTGGCCCGGGCGCTGCACGTGCACCCGCAGACGGTGCGCTACCGCATGGCCCGCCTGCGCGAGCTGTTCGGCGAGCGCCTCGACGCGCCGGACGGCCGCTTCGAGCTCGAGCTGGCGCTGCGCGCCCGGCGGCTGGTCGGGCCGGCTGATGCCGGTGGCGGGATAGGATCCGTCGGCCCATGGCCGACCAGCCCCTTGCAGGCAGGGTCGCCGCGATCACCGGCGCCTCCTCGGGGATAGGCGAGGAGACCGCCCTCGCGCTCTCGGCCGCGGGCGCGACGGTCGCGCTGGGCGCCCGGCGCCGCGACCGGCTGGAGCAGCTGGCCGAGCGGATCGAGGGGCCGTGCTCGGTCCACGAGGTGGACGTGACGGACGAGGCCCAGGCGCGCGGGTTCGTCGAGGCGGCGCACCGCGAGCACGGCGGCCTGCACGTGCTCGTGAACAACGCCGGGGTGATGCTGCTCGGGCCCGGTGGACGGCGCGCCCACGGAGGAGTGGCGCCGGATGCTCGAGGTGAACCTGTGGGGCCTCCTGATCTGCACGCACGCGGCGCTGCCGCTGATGGCCGGCAGCGGCGGAGGGGACATCGTGAACGTCTCGTCGGTCGCGGGCCGCCGAGCCGACGCGGGCGCCGCCGTCTACAACATGACGAAGTTCGGCGTGCACGCCTTCTCGGAGGCCCTGCGCCAGGAGGCGCTCCACGTCGGCATCCGCGTGACGATCGTGGCGCCCGGCTTCGTGGAGACGGAGCTCCAAGGCCACAACGTCAACCCGATGGTCCTGCAGACGCTCGAGCGGGTCCGGGATCAGATCGGCGAGCCGCTGCAGGCCGGAGGACATCGCCGACGCGATCCGCTACGCCGTCACGCGCCCGCCGCACGTGTGCCTGAACGAGGTGCTGGTGCGGCCCAGGAACCAGAGCCGCTGAGGCAACATACAAGTGTCCGTGATAACGTACGCACCATCATGGCCGTCAACGGTCATCCCTTCGGTACCCGGATCCGCCGCCTGCGGGAGGGCATGGACCTCTCGCTGCGGGATCTCGCCGACCGCAGCGGCGTGTCCGCGCCGATGCTCTCCCAGGTCGAGCGCGGCGAGACCAGCCCGACGCTGGCGGTGGCCGAGCGCATCGCCGGCGGGCTCGAGCTGACGCTGTCGCAGCTGCTCCGGCTCGACGAGACCGACGGCGTGACCGTCGTGCGCGCGGACGACCGCGTGCACGTCGGCGCCGGTGGCCACCGCTACGAGGTGCTCACGCCGGCGCTGCCCGGCCTGCGCGCCGAGGTCTCGCTTCACACGCTCGCGCCGGGCGGCGCCACGGGCGAGCCCGACGACCCCCCGATGCACGAGCCGGGCAGCCGCGAGACGGCGGTGGTGGTCGAGGGCTCGCTGCGGTTCGTGTGCGCCGGCGTGCAGCACGAGCTCGTCGAGGGCGACGCGGTGACCTTCGACGCCGACATCCCGCATCACTTCGAGAACCCCGGACCCGGGAAGGCCCGCTTCTACGCGATCGTGGCCGCCGGGCTCAGGAGGAGCTGAGCACCTGTGCCGAAGAGTCTCTGTTCGACAAGATCTGGGACGCCCACGAGGTCGCCGAGAGCCTGCTCTACATCGACCTCCACCTGGTGCACGAGGTGACCTCGCCGCAGGCCTTCGAGTCGCTTCGCATCGAGGGCCGGCCGGTGCGCCGCCCCGACCGCACGCTCGCGACCGCCGACCACAACGTCCCCACGGACGGCTCGACCGCCGCGGAGCACATCCGCGACCGGCTCTCGCGCGTGCAGGTCGAGACGCTCGAGCGGAACTGCCGCGAGTTCGGCCTGCCGCTGTACTCGATCGGCTCCGCGCGTCAGGGCATCGTGCACGTGATCGGCCCCGAGCTCGGCGTGACCCAGCCCGGCATGACGATCGTCTGCGGCGACTCCCACACCTCGACCCACGGCGCCTTCGGCGCGCTGGCCTTCGGCATCGGCACGAGCGAGGTCGAGCACGTGCTCGCCACCCAGACGCTCCAGCAGCGCAAGCCGCAGGTCGATGCGCATCCGCTACTCGGGCGAGCTCGGCCACGGCGTCACGGCCAAGGACCTGATCCTCGGCACGATCGGCCGGATCGGCGTGGACGGCGGCGTCGGCCACGTGATCGAGTACGCCGGCGCCGCCGATCGAGCGGCTCTCGATGGAGGGCCGCATGACGGTCTGCAACATGACGATCGAGGGCGGCGGCCGCGCCGGGATGATCGCCCCCGACGACACCACCTTCGAGTGGGTCGCGGGCCGCGAGGCGGCGCCGGACCCGCTGCCGCTCGACGAGTGGCGCGCGCTTCGCAGCGACGAGGGCGCCGCGTTCGACAGCGAGGTCGAGATCGACGCCTCGGAGCTGTCGCCGCAGGTCACATGGGGCACGAACCCCGGGATGGTCACGGACGTGACCGCCGCCGTGCCCGAGCCGCGCGACGAGGGCGAGGAGCGCGCGCTCGAGTACATGGCGCTGGCCGCCGGCACCCCGATGAAGGAGATCGAGCTCGACCGCGTGTTCATCGGCTCGTGCACGAACTCGCGGATCGGCGACCTGCGCGAGGCCGCCGAGATGGTGCGCGGGCGGCGCGTGGCGGCGTCGGTCGACGCGATGGTGGTGCCGGGCTCCCAGCAGGTGAAGGCGCAGGCCGAGGCCGAGGGCCTCGACGAGGTCTTCCGCGCGGCCGGCTTCGACTGGCGCTCGGCCGGGTGCTCGATGTGCCTCGGGATGAACCCGGACATCGCGGCGCCGGGCGAGCGGGTGGCCTCCACCTCGAACCGCAACTTCGAGGGGCGCCAGGGCCGCGGCGCGCGGTCGCACCTGGTCAGCCCCCGCATGGCCGCGGCCGCGGCCATCGAGGGCCGCTTCGTGGACATCAGGGAGTGGGAGTGATGGAGCCGGTGCGCGTCGTCGAGGGCTCCGTGTCGGTTCTCGACCGAGCCGACGTGGACACCGACCAGATCATCCCCAAGCAGTTCCTCAAGCGTGTCGAGCGGACCGGCTTCGGCGAGTTCCTCTTCTTCGACTGGGCCAAGGAGCCCGGCTGGGACCTGCCGAGCAACCCGATCCTGGCGACCGGGCGCAACTTCGGCAGCGGATCGTCCCGCGAGCACGCGCCCTGGGCCCTGCAGGACTACGGCTTCCAGGCGATCGTCGCGCCCAGCTTCGCCGACATCTTCTTCAACAACTGCACGAAGATCGGACTGCTGCCCGTGGTGCTGCCGGCGGCCGACGTGAAGGAGCTGATGGCGGCCGGCCACGCCCGCATCGACCTGGAGGAGCAGGAGGTGTCGTTCGCCGGGCGGCAGGTGCCGTTCGAGATCGACCCCGAGACGGCACGGCGCCTGCTCGAGGGCCTCGACGACATCGGCGTGACGCTCCAGCAGGCCGGCGCCATCGAGCGCTACGAGGCCGAGCGCGAGCGAAGCGGGCCGGTCACCACCGTCGCTGGCATGAGCAGGGACTGGGACGCCGCCACCTATCACCGGGTGTCGGGTCCCCAGGTCGAGATGGCCGGCGCCGCTGCTCGACCGGCTCGACCTGCGCGGCGACGAGACCGTGCTGGACGCCGGCTGCGGCTCCGGCCGCGTGACGCCGATGCTGCTCGAGCGGCTGCCGCGCGGACACGTGGTGGCGGTCGACCAGGCGGCCTCGATGGTGGAGCACGCGCGCGAGGCGCTGCCGCCGCGACCGCGCCACGGTGTTCCAGGCCTCGCTGACGGAGCTGCGTGCTGGACGTGCCCGTGGACGCCGTGTTCTCGAACGCGGTCTTCCACTGGATCGCCGACCACGACGGCTCTTTCGCGCGGCTGTTCGACGCGCCTGCGCCCGGGCGGGCGGATGGTGGCGCAGTGCGGGGGAGAGGGGAACGTCGCGCGCTTCCACCGGGCCGCCCGCGAGGCGGCGGCCGAGGAGCCGTTCGCGCGCTGGTTCGAGGGCTGGGAGGGGCCCTGGAACTTCGCCGGGCCGGAGGAGACGGCCGAGCGCCTCGAGGCGGCCGGCTTCGAGGCGGTCGAGACTTGGCTCGCAGCCGTACCCCGTGGTGCCCGACGATCCGGGCGACTACCTGCGCACCGTCTGCCTCGGCTACCACCTGGAGCGGCTGCCCGAGGAGCTCCGCGACGACTACGCGGAGGCGGTGCTCGAGCGGGCGGACCCGGCGCTCGACTACGTGCGGCTGAACATCACGGCTCGCGTGCCATGAGCCTGCGAGGGCCACGACAGCCCGCTCCGCCCCGAGTCTCGGAGGTCGACATCCCATGAGTCACAGCTCGTCAAGCTCCGGCTCACCGCCCGCCGGCCGCCGCGATCCTCGTGGTGCCGCTGGTGGTGGCGCTCATCCTGACCCTGTTCGCATGGCCGGCGGCCAAGCTCGAGCCGCGCGACCTGCCGGTCGGCGTGGCCGGCCCGGCTGCGGCCACCGGGCCGATCGAGGAGCAGCTGTCGGCGCGCGAGGGCGCGTTCGACCTGCACCGCTACGGCGACGAGGCGGCCGCGCGCGAGGCGATCGAGGACCGCGACGTCTACGGCGCGTTCGTGGCCACGCCCGCAGGGCCCGAAGGTGCTCACCGCATCCGCGGGCAGCCAGGCGGTCGCCCAGCAGCTGACCCTCGCGGCGGACGAGGCGGGGGCGACGGTCGAGGACGTCGTGCAGGCGGGGCCGCAGGCCGCGGCGCTCGCCTCCTCGGTGCTGCCGCTCGTGATCGCGGGACTCCTCGTCGGCGTGGTGGCGGCGCTCGCCTCGTCACGCGGGCTCGGCCGGGCCGGGCTCGTGGTGGCGGGCTCGGTGCTGACCGGCCTCGTGGCCACCGCGATCGTGCAGAGCTGGCTCGACGTGGTCGGGGGCGACTGGATCGCCAACGCCGGCGTCCTCAGCCTCACCGTGCTCGCGATCGCGGCGGCCCTGGCGGGCCTCTACGCGGTGATGGGGAGGGCCGGGCTGGCGATCGGCGCGCTGACGATGATCTTCGTCGGCAACCCGTTCTCCGGCGTGGGCTCCGCGCCCGAGCTGCTCCCCGAGCCGGCCGGCGCGATCGGCCAGCTGCTGCCGCCCGGGGCCGGCGGGAACCTGCTGCGCAGCACCGGGTTCTTCGACGGCGCGGGCGGCGACGGGGCACCTGACGGTGCTGCTCGTCTGGGCGGTCGCCGGGCTGGGGCTCCTGCTCGCCGCGGAGCTGCGCCGGCGGAGGGCCGCCACCGCGAAGGCGGCGGCCGCCGCGTAGGCCATCAGAGGGGCATCGGCCATTTCCGGCCGATGCCCCTCCGCGGTCAGCTCAGGGCCGCTCCACCACCCGGACCGTGTTGCCGTCCGGGTCGGTGAACGCGAACATCGGCGGCACGCCCTCGCCCATGCGGATGAGGTCCTCGCCGGCGTCCACGCCCGCCTCGGTCAGCGCCGCGTGGTCCGCCTCGGCGTCCGTGGTCGTGAGGCTCACGCGGGTGTCGTCGCCCTCGGGCATGCGGGATGAGGGCGATGCTCGTGGCCGCGCCCGGCGGCGCCACCTCGAGCCAGCGCTGGCCGGGCGCGAACTCGCCGTCGATCCGCACCTCGAACCCGAGCGTGCCCACGTAGAACTCGAGGGCGCGGTCCTGGTCGGTCACGGGGACGATCACGGTCCCGACCTCGCTGATGTTCATGGTCGTGTCGCTCATCGCTCCAGCTCCTCCTTCAGTGCGGTGACCCGCTCGCGCCAGTACGCCTTCATCCGCTCGGCCTCGCCGGCGTCGGGCAGCCGCACGTGCTGCAGGGCCATCGTGCTCTTCTCCTCGCCCTTGGGGTCGAAGACGACCATCACGCGGCTCGAGCCGTCGCCCCAGTCGAAGCGGGCCGACTTCGGCCGCGTGGCCGTGCGCTCGCTGAGCTCGCCGTCGGGCAGCCAGCTCACGCGCTGCGACTCGTCGACGACCGCGTCGAACAGCCGCTCCACCGGCACCGCCACGGTCCTCGTGGCCGACACGGCGAAGCCCTGCTCGGTCTCGCCGACGGCCCGCAGGCCCCGGGTGCGCTCGTAGCTCGACGTGACCGCCTGCGCCTCCCACACGAGCGGCCCGATCCCGAGCTGGTCGGCCACCCAGCGGGAGATCTCCCGATGCTTCCGCTCCGCCGCGCCCCACTCGTCGAGGAGGTCGAACCACTCCTCCCAGCCGCGGCCGGTGCGCTCCCGGATCCGCTCGTCGGAGGTCGCGAGCCACGCCTCGGCCGCCTGCGGCTCCTCCTCGCCCGCGAGCAGCACGGCCCGGGCGGCCGTGTAGCTCTCGCCCGTCTTCTCCATCCTCGAGCGCACGAGGCGCTTGAAGGATCTCTGCCTGGTCATCAGATGCTCCTTTTCGACTGGCGAAGACGGCGCGACTCACGCTCACGGCGCCCCGCCGGAAAAGGGCAATCGACCGGCGTCCCGAGAGCTCGAGCCCCCTTTGCCCCCGCTGGGCCGGCGGCGTGAGCGCCGGAACCGGGGGTTGGGCGCGGGACCGCGCCAACCGGAATTCTATTTGAAGGGTTGGACCACCGCGCAAGCCGAAACTAATCGCGGGAAGCTGCAGACATGACCGAAGCGCCTGGAGCGGCAACCTTTCGCGTCGCGGCGGATGCGTACGACCGCCACATCGGCCGCTACGGGCCTGCGCTCGCGGCGCGCCTGATCGCGGCCGCCGGCCTGAGCCCGGGGCAGCGCGCGCTCGACGTGGGCTGCGGCCCGGGCGCGCTGACGGCCGCCCTTGCCGAGCTGCTGGGCGCGGGCAATGTGGCGGCGGTCGATCCGTCCGAGCCGTTCGCCCGGGCGTGCGGGTCCCGAGTCCCCGGCGTGCGGGTCGAGGTCGCCGCCGCGGAGGCGCTGCCGTTCGGCGACGACTCCTTCGACGCCTCCCTGTCCCAGCTCGTCGTGAACTTCATGAGCGACGCGCCGGCCGGCGTGGGGGAGATGCGTCGCGTGACCCGCCCCGGCGGAACGGTGGCCGCCGCGGTCTGGGACTACGCGGACGGCATGACGCTCCTGCGCCGCTTCTGGGACGCCGCCGTGGCGCTCGACCCTGACGCTGCGCGCCTCGACGAGGGTGTGTCGATGCCGTACTGCCGGCCGGACGAGCTCGAGCGGCTGTGGCTCGAAGCCGGCCTGCGCGACGTGGAGACGTCCGAGCTCGTCGTCGAGGCCGGCTACAGCGGCTTCGACGACCTCTGGCAGCCGCTCGAGAGCGGCGTAGGGCCCTCCGGCGCATACGCCGCGGCGCTGCCGGCCCAGCGGAGGACGCGGCTGCGCGACGAGCTCCGGCGCAGGCTCGGCGCAGGCGAGGAACCGTTCCGGCTCACGGCCCGCGCCTGGTGCGTGGTCGGCCGCGCTTGACGTCCGTGCCGCCCATGATCGACCAGGCCCGCACGCGCACCACCGGCGCGCCCGGCGGGGGCGGCGGCGCGTCGTCGAGCCTCAGGTCGTTGCCGCCCATGAACGCGAAGCCGCTCAGCTCCACGTGCACGCCGTCCGGCACCACGATGTCCGAGCCGCCCATCAGCGAGAAGACCTGGATCTCGGTCTCCGGCCCCTCGACCACCGCGCCGGTCAGGTCGAGGTCCGCGCCGCCCATGACGTTCACGACGTTGCAGCGCGACGCGATCCGCCAGCGGCCCTTTTGGGTGCCGCCGCCCATGATCCCGACGACCCAGCGGCGCGCCTTGGCGGCCGGGACCGCCGGCGCGGCCTGCTCGGGAAGGTCCGCCGTCAGGACCTCGAGCTCGGCGCGGGTGGCGGCGGACAGGGCGCGGTCGAGACGTTCGGCCAGCTCCTCGAGGGCGAGCCTGCCCTCGCCGGCCGCCGTCTGAAGCCGGGCGACGACCGCCTCGCGCTCGGCGTCGGAGGCACGGACGGCTGGAGGGCCGGCGCCGGATTCGGACATGCCGGAGGTCTAGCAAGGCAAAGCGCCGGGCGCAGCCTGCTAGCGCACCACGAGGGTCCCGTGCTGGGTGCGCCAGTAGCCGCCGGTGGAGCAGAGGTAGGTGTAGGTCCCCGGCTCGAGGTCGAGCACCGCTCGCGTGCGGCCGGTGCCGATCGTCCGGGTGCCCCCGACGTCTTTCGACCCGGGCCGGAAGCAGCACACGTCGCCGGTGTGGACGCGGACGTTGTGCCCCTTCCGCTTCGGATTCGTCAGCTCGAGGACGATCCGGCCCGCGGTCGCGGTCAGACGCTGCTTGTCGAACCGCGTCACGCCCGGCGATGTCTCGACCGACAGCCGCAGGACCTGGGGTTCGGCGCGCTCGTCCGCCCCGCCGCAGCCGGCGGACAGCGCGGCGCACAGCGCGAGACCGCTCGCCGCACGACACAGACCGGGACCGTGCCCGCGCATGACACACATCCTCCTCGGAACGCCAACCTCGAGGTCGGTTCGAGCTTCCTACAGCGGGACTGCCGCGGTGAGGATCTCGCAGCCGTCGCCGGTGATCAGCACGTTCTGCTCGAGGCGCACGCCGCCGAAGCCGTGCAGCTCGTCGACGCGATCCCAGTCGACGCCGTCGCGGCCACGTTCCCGGGAGAGCAGCGCGGGAACGACGTAGATTCCCGGCTCGACCGTCCACGCCTGGCGCGGCTGGAGCGGGATGTCGATGCGCAGGTTCGGCAGGCCGGGCACGGCCTTGCGCGCCTCGTCGGAGGCCGGGCCGGTGTCGCGGACGCCGAGGCCGACCAGGTGGCCGACGCCGTGCGGGAAGAACAGCGTCGCCGCGCCGCTCTCGACGAGCGCCTCGGGCGAGCCGCGGAGGACACCGAGCTCGACGAGCCCCTCCGCGACCACCAGCGCCGCCGCGCGGTGGACGTCGTGCCAGTCCGTTCCGGGACGGCAGGCGGCGATCGCGGTCTCGCCGGCGCGCCGGACGGTGTCGTGGACGAGCGCCTGCTCGGCGGTCGAACGTCCCGCCGACGGCGTACGTGCGGGTGACGTCGCTCGCGTAGCCGCGATGCTCGGCGCCTGCGTCGACGAGCAGGAGGTCCCCGTCGCGGAGCTCGCGCGCCGTCGGCGAGAAGTGCAGGACGGCGGCGTGGTCGCCCGCCGCGACGATCGTCTCGAACGCGAGGGAGTCGCCGCCGTTCCGTAGGAACGCCGCCTCGAGCGCGACCTGCAGCTCGCGCTCGGTGCTGCCCGCGGCGATCAGCGGCACGAGCTCTTCGAAGCCGGCGCGAGTCGCCTCCGCGGCCCTGCGCATGCGCTCGAGCTCGACGTCGTCCTTGGGGCGGCGGACGCGGATCAGCGCGTCGCGCAGCTCGACGTCGGCGTCGGCGGCCGCGCCGAGCCGGCGCACCGGCCGGCCGCCAACCCATGCCTCGAGCTCGCCCAGCGGGCGCGTGCCCTCGGGCACTCCCTCGCGGTCGCCCTCGAGCCCGGTCCACAGCAGCTCGTCGGCGGTGACCGGTGCGACGAACTCGACCCAGCCGTCGGCCGGCGCGTAGGCCAGCACGCCGCCGGGGCGTTCGCGGTCCGCGAGGTAGAAGTACTCGGAGTGCGCGCGGAACGGGTACGTGCGGTCGCCGCGCCCCGGCACGGGGATCTCGTCGCCGGCCCCGACGAGCACGACACCGCCGTCGACGTTCCATGCCGCCGCGGCCGCCACGCGCCGCCGTTCGAGGAAGGCATCGGTCATCCGACCCACCGTAGCCACGGATCGATCGTTCACCCGGGAACCGGCACACCGCGTCGGATGTACAAGAGGCATGAGACGCGCACTCGCCGTCCTCCTCCTGGCGGGCCTCGTTGTTGCTCCCACGGCAGCGGCAAAGGGACCGCACGCCATCCTCTCGCCCGGGACGGAGCCGATATTCCCCGGGCGAGCCTGGGTCGGGAGCGTCACGTTCGTCGAGTTCGGCCCCGGCCACGCGAGGCAGGGCGCGGCCTGGCCGTCGTGGCACGCAAGGGCGATGCGCGCGTGTCCGCGCCGCTTCGCAGCGCGGGCGCCGGCCAATTCGGCTCCGAGTACCGGCTGCGCGTGGTGTTCCCGGAGGCCGGCCGCTGGAGGATCACGGTGGTCGACGGAACCCGCGCCGGCAGGCGCTTCGTCTTCCCGTCGCTTGCCGTGGGCGGCCGGAACGCCCGGCCGACGAGCGACCTCGTGGCGTTCCCACAGGGCAGCCGGGCCGAGCGAGCGGGCGCTGGAGGCACGTACGGCGCCCCGAGCGAGCCGGCCGGAAGCGGACGCAGCACTCCACTGCCTCCGAAGGTGATCTCGTTCGCGGAGCCGGACCCGGACGGCGGGACCCCGTTCTGGATCCCGGCGGCAGGGGCGGCGCTGGCCGGCCTGGGGCTCATCGCGGTAAGGCGGCGCCGGACGTCCTGAGCGTTCCGCCCCGGCTGCCTCTCGGCCGCGCCCCGCCCCGGTAGCGTGACGGCCCCATGGCGCCCGCTCACAGAATCGTCCTCCTTCCCGGCGACGGCATCGGCCCCGAGATCATGGCCGCGGCCACCCAGGTCCTCGCCGAGCTGGGCGAGTTCGAGTTCGACGAGCGGCTCGTCGGCGGCGCCTCCATCGACGCGCACGGCACCGCGCTCACCGACGAGGTGCTCGAGGCCTGCCGGAACGCCGACGCCGTCCTCCTGGCAGCCGTCGGCGGGCCGAAGTGGGACACCACCGACCCCGACGCGCCCAGGCCCGAGCAGGGCCTCCTCGGCCTCCGCCAGGAACTCGGCCTGTTCGCCAACCTCCGCCCGGTCCGGCCGAGCCCCGCGCTGCTCGACGCCAGCCCGCTGAAGCGCGACCGCATCGAGGGCACCGACCTCCTCGTCGTCCGCGAGCTCACCGGCGGCATCTACTTCGGCGACCGCGGCCTCGACGGCGACACCGCCCACGACACCTGCGTCTACTCGGAGCCGGAGATCGAGCGGATCGCCCGGGTCGCCTTCCGCCTGGCGCGGCGGAAGGTCACCAGCGTCGACAAGGCGAACGTCCTCGAGACCTCCCGGCTGTGGCGGAAGGTCGTGACCCGGGTGGGCGAGCAGAACGGCGGCACCCCGCTCGAGCACGTCCTCGTGGACAACGCCGCGATGCAGCTCGTGTCGCGCCCCGCGGAATTCGATGTGATCCTGACCGAGAACATGTTCGGCGACATCCTCAGCGACGAGGCCGCCATGCTCACCGGGTCGCTCGGCATGCTCCCGAGCGCCTCGCTCGGGCGACGGCTCGGGGCCCGGCCTGTTCGAGCCGGTGCACGGCTCGGCGCCCGACATCGCCGGCAAGGGCACTGCCAACCCCTTGGCGATGTTCGGCTCGGTTGCAATGATGCTTCGCCACGGACTCGCCATGGAGACGGAGGCGGCTGCCTTAGAATCGGCGTTGGATCGCGCGCTCGAGGATGGCCTCCGCACCCCGGACCTCCAGGGCAGCGCAACGACAGAGGCCGCCACCAGGGCGGTCCTCGCAAACCTCTAGGAGCAGTACGTGAACACCGCCGACCAGATCTGGCTGAACGGAGAGTTCGTCGCCTGGGAGGACGCGAAGGTACACGTACTCACGCACGCCATGCACTACGGCACGGGCGTGTTCGAGGGCATCCGCGCGTACGAGACCGAGCGCGGCACGGCGATCTTCCGCCACCGGGAGCACCTCGAGCGGCTCGAGGCCTCGGCCAAGCTCTACTACATGGACCTGCCCTACACGCGCGAGCAGATCCGCGAGGCCACGCACGAGCTGATCGCCCGCAACGGGTTCACGAGCTGCTACGTGCGGCCGCTCGTCTGGCGCGGCTACGGGCCGATGGGCCTCAACCCGCTCGACAACCCGGTGGAGGCCATGGTGGCCGTGTGGGAGTGGGGCGCCTACCTCGGCGAGGAGGGCAAGCGCAACGGCGTGCGCGGCCGGGTGTCGTCCTACCGGCGCATCTCCTCCGACTCGCTGATCCCGCACGCGAAGGCCTGCGGCCAGTACCTCAACTCGGTGCTGGCGAAGATCGAGTCGCTCAAGGCGGGCTACGAGGAGGCGATCCTGCTCGACGACAAGGGCTACGTCTGCGAGGGCAGCGGCGAGAACATCTTCGTCGTCAAGGACGGCGTGATCAGCACGCCGCCCCAGGCCGCGGCGATCCTCGACGGCATCAACCGCAAGTCCTGCATCCAGATCGCGCGCGACCGCGGCTACGAGGTGGTCGAGCGCAACCTGGTGCGGGCCGAGCTGGCGCTGGCCGACGAGGTCTTCATGACCGGCACCGCGGCCGAGCTGACCCCGCTCCGCGAGATCGACGACCACACGATCGGGGACGGCGTGCCGGGGCCGGTCACCCGCGACATCCAGGCGGCGTTCGACGACGCCCTGCACGGTCGCAGCCCGCAGTACGCGGACTGGCTCGACCTGGTGCCCGTCCCGTCAGGGACGTAGCGTGATCACCCTCTACGACACCACCCTGCGGGATGGGATGCAGGGGGAGGGGATGTCGCTGTCGGTCGACGAGAAGGTCCGCGTCGCGCACGCGCTCGACTCGCTCGGCGTACACCTGATCGAGGCGGGCTTCCCGGCGTCCAACCCGAAGGAGGAGGCGCTGTTCGACCTCCTCTCGCGCGAGACGTTCGAGACCGCGGAGATCGCCGCGTTCGGGATGACCCGCCGCCGCGACGTCGCGCGCCGAGGACGACCCGGCGCTGCGGCTGCTGGCCGACTCGCTTCGCGCCGGTGTGCACGCTGGTGGGGAAGACGTGGTCGCTCCACCTCGAGAAGGTCACGCACGTGGAGCCCGAGGAGAACCTGCGGATGATCGCCGAGTCGGTGGCGTTCCTCGTGGGCGAGGGCAAGCGGGTGATCTACGACGCCGAGCACTTCTTCGACGGCTACCGCGCCGACCCCGGCTACGCGCTCCGCTGCGTGCGCGCGGCGGCCGAGGCGGGCGCCGAGAACGTGACGCTCTGCGACACGAACGGCTCCTCGCTGCCCGACCAGGTCGCCGAGGCGACGGCCGCGATTGTTGCCGGGCTCGCCGGCACGCCGGTGGGCATCCACACGCACGACGACGCCGGCTGCGGCGTGGCGAACTCGCTCGTGGCGGTGGAGGCGGGGGCGAGCCTCGTGCAGGGCACGATGAACGGCTACGGCGAGCGCTGCGGCAACGCCAACCTCGTCACGATCGTGCCCGACGCTCGAGCTGAAGATGGGCCGCGAGTGCATCGGCCGCGAGCGCCTGCGGCGGCTCACCGAGGTGGCGCACCTGGTCGACGAGCTCTGCAACGTCACGCCGAACGCCAATCAGCCGTACGTCGGCGCGAACGCCTTCGCGCACAAGGGCGGGATGCACGTGGCGGGCATCAACCGCGACGCGCGCACCTTCGAGCACGTCGACCCCGCCGACGTGGGCGCCGACCGCCGCGTGCTGGTCTCCGAGCTGTCGGGCAAGGGGACGGTGCAGGCGCGCGCCGACGTCGATCCGGACACCGCCGCCCGCGTCGTGGACCGGGTCAAGGAGCTGGAGCACGAGGGCTACCAGTTCGAGGCCGCGGACGGCTCCTTCGACCTGCTGATCCGCAAGGAGACGGGCGAGTACGAGCCGCTCTTCCGGCTCGAGTCCTGGCGCGCCATCGTGGAGAAGCGCGCCGACGGGCGCGTGGAGACCGAGGCGACGATCAAGATCTGGGTCGACGGCGAGCGCTACGTCCGCACCGCGGAGGGGAACGGGCCGGTCAACGCGCTCGACAAGGCGCTGCGCGACGCCATCGGCGAGCGCTACCCGCACCTGCGCGACATCCAGCTCGTGAACTTCAAGGTGCGGATCCTGGACGAGCGCAAGGGCACCGGGGCGGTCACGCGCGTGCTGCTCGACGCCAGCGACGGCGCCGACACCTGGGGCACGATCGGCGTCTCCGAGAACATCATCGAGGCGAGCTGGGAGGCGCTCGTGGACTCGCTCGAGGCGGGCATGCTGCCCGGCCGGCGCCAGCACGAGCGGACGCGGGCCGGAAGCGGATCGCCGGGCCCCGCAGCCACCACGCAGCCGTGATCCCGCTCGCCACTCGACCGTGATCCCGCTCGCGAGGCCGAGCATCGGCCCCGCCGAGGAGGCCTGCGTCCTCGAGACGCTCCGCTCCGGCCGCCTCTCCCTCGGGCCCCGCCTGCCGGCCTTCGAGGAGGCCCTCTCGGCACGGGTCGGCGGGCTCCCTGTCTCGGCCGTCTCGAGCGGCACCGCCGGCCTCCACCTCGCCGTACGGGCGGCGGGCATCCGGCCCGGCGACGAGGTCGTGACCTCGCCGTTCTCGTTCGTCGCGTCCGCCAACTGCGTGCTGTTCGAGAACGCCCGCCCGGTGTTCTGCGACATCGACCAGCGCACGCTGAACATCGACCCGGCGGCCGCGGCCGCAGCGGTGGGCGAGCGCACGACGGGGCTGCTGCCGGTGCACATCTTCGGCTACCCCGCCGACCTGCCGGCGCTCGAGCGCCTGGCCGCCGAGCGCGGCCTCTGGATCGTGGAGGACGCCTGCGAGGCGCTCGGCGCGGCGCATGGGGACGGGACGCCCGTGGGCGGTCGCGGCCACGCCGCGGTGTTCGCCTTCTACGCCAACAAGCAGATCACGACGGGCGAGGGCGGGGCCGTGGTGTGCCCCGACGCGGCGGCCAAGGAGCGCCTGGACTCCGAGCGCAACCAGGGTCGCGCGCCCGACATGGACTGGCTCGACCACGACCGGCTGGGCTTCAACTACCGCCTCGACGAGCTGTCCTGCGCCCTCGGGCTCGCGCAGCTCGAGCGCCTCGACGAGCTGCTGGCGGGGCGCGACCGGGTCGCCGCGCTCTACGCGGAGGCGCTGCGCGGACATCGAGGGCCTCGAGCTGCCCTGCCCGGACGCCGACGGCGACCGGCGCTCCTGGTTCGTCTACGTGGTGCAGCTGCCGCGCGGGGTGGACCGCGACGCCGCCGTGCTGGCGATGCGCGAGCGCGGCGTCGACACCAAGCCCTACCTGCCCGCCATCCACCTGATGAGCTTCTACCGCGAGCGGTTCGGCCACCGCGAGGGCGAGTTCCCGGTCTGCGAGGACGTGGCCGCGCGCTCGCTGGCGCTGCCGTTCTTCCCGCAGCTCACCGAAGGCGAGGTCGACCAGGTGGCGGAGACGCTGCGAGGCGTGATCGAGGCGGCTCAGGTCAACGGCTTCACGAGCGCCACGAACCCGGGCAGCCCGCGCCCCGGCGGCCGGTAGGCGACCTCGTCGAAGCCCTCGCTCGCGTACAGCGTGCGGGCGGGCTCGTTGGCGATCGTCGTGTCGAGCGCCACGGCCGGCAGGCGCTGCTCGCGTGCGTCCCGCTCGGCGGCGGCCAGCAGCGCGCGGGCGACGCCGCGGCGGCGGAAGCCGGGGTCGGTGGCGAGCGCGTCGACGTACAGGGCGGACGCCGGCGGGCTCGGCGCCGCACGCCCTCCGGCCCAGTAGAGGTAGAGCGCGACCGGCCAGCGCCAGGGCGGCGCGCCGCGCAGGGCGAGCCCCAGGAAGGCCCGGGCGCGGGCGGCCGCCTCGTCCACCGGGAAGGCGGCCATGGCGCCCGCGACCTCGTCGTCCAGCACCGCCACCCAGACCACCTCGGCGCTCGAGGCGTTGCCGGGCTCCGCCAGCGCGCGCCGCAGCACGCGCAGCGCGCGGTCGCGGCCTCCCGCGAAGCGGTCGTACATGTCGGCCGCGCTGTGGTGCAGCAGCTCGGCGACCCGCGGGAAGTCGTCAGGGTCTGCTTTTCGGACCTCGATCAAGGCGGGGGCATCCTAGGCCCATAATGGAGAGGCATGAGCCGTGCGTTCCCCTCGCCAAGCGTCTCTCGTCGGGCTCGTGGGCTTCGGCTGCGCGGCGGCGCTGCCGGTGCTGCTCTGGCACCGGGCGATGGCAGTCATGGCGAGCGATTTCCGCCTCGAGCTCGACTACCTCCTGACCGGCTGGCTCGGCTACGGCCTGATCGCCGGCGGCCTGCTCCTGCTGCTCCCGGTGGCGCTGTCGGCCGGGCGCCGCCCCGGCACCCGCCTCTATCCGCGCTGGCGAAACGCGTGGATGGGCTGGGGCGTCTCGCTCTACCTGATGGGCTTCGTCGTGGCCGCCCAGGTCGCCGCCATCCTTTGAGGCCGGAAGCACCCGGCTTGGCCGGGTGCGCACGGAAGGACTAGCCTGCCGGTCCGGATGGGCCGCTTCTCAGAGCCTCAGGACCCGCTCTTCCAGGCGCTGAACTCGTCGATCGCGTTCGACTACCGGCTGGCGCCGTACGACATCGAGCAGTCGCTCGCGCACGCGCGCATGCTGGCGCGCACCGGGATCCTCGAGGAGGAGCGACCTGAGGCAGATCGAGCAGGGCCTCGAGGCCGTGCGCGAGGAGATCGAGCAGGACCGCTTCGTCGTCGAGGCCGGCGACGAGGACATCCACATGGCGATCGAGCGGCGCCTGACCGAGATCGTCGGGCCGGCCGGCGGCACGGCTCCACACGGCGCGCTCGCGCAACGACCAGGTGGCCACCGACGTCGCGATGCTCGTGCGGGCGCACAGCCTGGAGGCGCGCGCGCTGCTGCACGCGCTGATGACCACGCTCGTCGAGCTGGCCGAGCGCCACCTCGACTGGCCGCTGCCCGGCTACACGCACATGCAGCGCGCCCAGCCGGTCTACCTGTCGCACCACCTGCTGGCGTGGTTCTGGAAGTTCCGGCGCGACTCGCAGCGGTTCAACTTCTGCATGACCGCCACGGACGAGCTGCCGCTCGGCGCCGGCGCCCTCGCCGGGGTGAACTTCGACACCAGCCGCATGTACGTGGCGGAGGAGCTCGGGTTCCGCGCGATCGCGGAGAACTCGCTCGACGCCGTCTCGAACCGCGACTTCGTGCTCGACTACCTGGGCGCCGCCGCCACCTGCGCCGGGCACCTGTCGCAGCTCGGCGGGGAGATCGTGCTGTGGTCCACGACGGAGTTCGGCTTCTGCCGGGTGGCCGACGCCTTCGCCTCGGGGTCCAGCCTGATGCCGCAGAAGAAGAACCCCGACGCCGCCGAGCTGCTGCGCGCGAAGGCGCCGCGCATCGTGGGGCGGCTGGCGGGCTTCCACGGGGTGCTCCACGGCCTGCCGCTCACCTACAACAAGGACCTCCAGGAGGACAAGGAGCCGCTCTTCGACGCGATCGACACGCTCGAGCTGTGCCTGCGCGTGGCGCGCGAGATGCTGCGCCGGGATCGAGTTCGACCGCGAGCGGATGGCGGCCGCGGCGTCCGACGAGTCGATCGCCGCCACCGACGTGGCCGACCTGCTGGTGCGCCAGGGCGTGCCCTTCCGCGAGGCGCACGGGATCGTGGGCGGCGTCGTCCGCGCGGCGGAGGAGCGCGGCAAGGCGCTGTCCGAGCTCACCGACGAGGAGCTGGGCGAGCTGGCGCCCGATGCTGCCGCCCGACGGCTTCCGGGCGCTGCTCGAGCAGAGCTCGTGGCTGGAGTCGAAGGTGTCGGAGGGCGGCACGTCGCTCGCGCGCGTGAGCGATCAGCTCGCCACCGCCCGCGACTGCTCGAGCGAGGCATGAGGCTGGGCCGGGACTTCTACGACCGCTCCGTCCACGACGTGGCGCGCGACCTGGTCGGCTGCGTCGTGCGCCACGGGGAGACGGCGGGGCGCATCGCCGAGACCGAGAGCTACCACATGGAGGAGCCGGCCTGCCACGCGTACGCGGGCCTCACGGAGCGCACGAGGACGCTGTTCGGCCCGCCCGGCCACGCCTACGTGTACTTCTCCTACGGGATCCACTCGCTGCTGAACGCGGTGGCCGAGGAGGAGGGGGTCGGCGCGGCGGTGCTGATCCGGGCGCTCGAGCCGGTCGACGGGATCGAGGTCATGCGCGCCCGGCGCGGCCCGGTACGCGACGAGGAGCTCTGCAACGGCCCGGGCAAGCTGACGCAGGCGCTCGGGATCGGGCTGTCGCTGAACGGCACCTCGCTGGTGGACGGCCCGATCGAGGTCCTGCGCCGCGAGCCGGGCGCGCGGGAGCCGCGGATCGTGATGGGCGAGCGGATCGGGATCACGAAGGCCGCGGACCTGCCGTGGCGCTTCTGCGACGCGGACAGCCGGCACGTGTCGCGGCCGTGGCCGGCGGCGATGCGGGCTACGCGGGCGGCCTAGCGGCCCGACGGCAGCACGAGGGGGTCGGCCCAACGGTTGCGCACTTTTCGCGGCTATGGCCTACAAGGCCGCGCACCGTTGGGCGTCGGCCTACTCGCCGCCCTCCGGCGTCACCCCGCCGCCGGTGTCCTCCGGCGGCACGGGCGTCTCCGGCACCGGGGCGGGCTCCACCGGCGCCGGCTCCTCCGGCGGCGGCACCGGCGCGGGCTCCTCGGGGACGGGGGCCGGCGCTTCCTCTTCCTCGACCGGCGCCTCCTCCTCGGGCACCACCGGCTCGGCCGGCACCGCCTCCTCCTCCGGCGCGACGGGCGCGCTGTAGGTCTCCGGCGTCGGGAACAGCTCGCTCTCGTCCTCCTCCTTCGGCCCGAGGCCGCGCGCCTCGCGGAGCTCGAGCCAGTTGGCCATGAAGTCGCTGAAGATCACGGCCGGGTAGGTGCCGCCGGCCACCGGGCTGCCGGCGTACTCGTACTCCATCGGCTGGAGCTTGTCGGCGTAGCCGACCCAGATCGCCACCGTGAGCTGCTCGTTGCCGCCCACGAACCAGGCGTCGCCGTAGTTCTCCGTCGTGCCGGTCTTGCCCCAGATGAACTCGTCGCCCACCTGGGCCGCCTCGCCGGTGCCGGCCGTGACGACCAGCGAGAGCATGTCCTTCGCGACCTGGCCGACCTTCTTCGGGAAGACCCGCGTCTCGACCTCTTCGTTCACCTTCGTGCCGTTCGGGCCCTCGACCTCTCGGATCGCCACGGGGCCGGTCTTGCCGGGCGCCAGCGTCCCGGACACCTTGTTGCCCTCGTTGGCGAGCGTCGAGTAGGCGTAGGCCATCTCGAGCGGCGTCACGCCCTCCTCGAGGCCGCCCAGCAGCATGGCCGGGTTGGTGGAGAGGTCGGTGCGGATGCCCATCCGGCGGGCCATCCGGGCCACCCGCTTCGGCTTCACCTTCATCCCCAACTCGGCGAACACCGAGTTGTCGGAGGTGGCGGTGGCCGACCACAGCGACGCGGTGCCGAGGTACGAGTCCTCGTAGTTCGAGACCTTGAACAGCTCGGGCCCCTTCTCGCCCTTGAAGGGCAGCTCCTTGGGCATCGAGGCCCAGGAGCTGTTCGGGTCGACGCCGTCCGCGAGCGCGCGCACGAGGATGAAGGGCTTGAAGGCCGAGCCGGGCTGGCGGTGGCCGTTGGTGGCGAGGTTGAACGGGCCGGGCGTCGAAGTCGGTGCCGCCCACCATCGCCTTGACCGCGCCCGTCTTGTTCTCGATCGCGACGAGCGACGCGCTCGGGCCCACGCCCGCGAGGCGGCCGGCGATCGCGCTCTCGGCGGCGGCCTGCAGCTCGGGGTCGATCGTCGTCTTCACCTTCAGCCCGCCGCCGAACACCACGCCCGGGCTGTACAGGTCGAGCAGGTGCTCGGTCATCCAGCTCGTGAAGTAGGGCTGGTCGGAGTCGGCGTCGGGCGGGTCGACCTCGTCCTCGTCGGGGACGGGCGTGCGGAGCGCCTCCTCGTACTGGGCCTGCGTGATCATCTCCTGCTCGAGCATGCGCGCCAGCACCAGGTTGCGCCGCTCGCCCGCCTGCTGCGGGTTCTCGATCGGGTCGTACATCGAGGGCGAGGCGATCATCCCGGCCAGGAGCGCCGCCTCCGCAGGCGTCACGCGGCTCGACTCGCGCCGGTCGGGGTCGGGCGGCGGCTCGAGCGTCTCGTCCTGGTAGACGACGCCGGCGCGTGTCCTCGGCTCCCTCGAGCTCCTCCGGCTCGTCGCCCTCGCCGAAGTAGGTGCGCACGGCCGCCTCGACCCCGTACGCGCCGTTCCCGAAGTAGACGGTGTTGAGGTACTGGGTGAGGATCTTCTCCTTGGACCACTTGCGCTCGAGGTGGTAGGCGAGCGCCGACTCGCGCAGCTTCTGGAACACCGAGCGGTTGCCCTGGGCGGCCAGGGCGTTCTTGACGAACTGCTGCGTGATCGTGGAACCGCCCTGGGCGGCGCTGCGGCGCAGGATGTCCTGCCAGAGCGCGCGGCCGATGCCCGTGTAGTCCACGCCCTCGTGGCTGTAGAAGCGGCGGTCCTCGATCGCGATCACCGCGTTCTTGATGTGCGGCGAGATCTCGCCCTCGCTGACGAGGATGCGGTTGAGGTTCCCGGTGAGCTTCGCGATCCGGGTGCAGTTGCCGGAGTCGAGGTCCCTGCAGTCGTCGGCGAGAGGATCGAGTTCTCGGCGGCGCTGAACTCGGCCTGGTTCTCGAGCGAGGGCAGGTCGCGCGCGACCGCCATCAGCATCCCGAACAGCGTGGAGACGAGCGCCAGGGAGGTCAGGCCGAGCAGCACGAACGCGAGGCGGAGCTTCTTCAGCTTCGGCTTGGTGCGCCGCGGGGGCGGCGGCGGAGGCGGGGTCTCCTGCAGGCGCACGAATCGCGGCCCGCGCGCGGAAGGAGAATGAGTGATGGGCGTCGGCGGCTCCTGCATGCTTTTGAGCGCCCCGGGGTGAGGGGTTGACCGCACTTCGCGGCCACTATCGGCGGCGTCTTGGCGCCCTCCAAAGCGGCATCGAGCCGGGCGCCCAGCGAGGGCGGCAGTCTAGCATTGGCCCCATGACGGACTCCCCGGCCGAGGCGGCCCGGTTCCTCACGCGCAACGCCGTGGACGCCCTGCCGGAGGGGGAGCTCGAGCGCCAGCTCGGGCTCGGACGGCCGCTGCGCGTGAAGCTCGGCGTGGACCCCACGGCGCCGGACATCCACCTGGGCCACACCGTCGTACTCCGCAAGCTGCGCGAGTTCCAGGACCTGGGCCACCAGGTGGTGCTGATCATCGGGGACTACACCGCGCGCCTGGGGGATCCGAGCGGGCGCTCGGTCACGCGCCCGCTCGTCGACCCGGCCGAGATCGACGCGAACGCCGAGACCTACGAGCGGCAGGCCTTCAAGGTGCTCGACCGCGACCGGACCGAGGTGCGCCGCAACGGCGAGTGGCTCGACATGAGCATGGACTCGCTGTTCCGCCTGGCCCGCACGTCGACGGTGGCGCAGCTGCTGGAGCGCGACGACTTCGCCAAGCGCTACGCATCGGGCGAGGCGATCACGATCCTCGAGCTGCTCTATCCGCTGCTGCAGGGGTACGACTCGGTGGCCATCGACGCCGACGTCGAGCTCGGCGGCACCGACCAGAAGTTCAACGTGCTCCTCGCGCGCGAGACGCAGCGGGCGTACGGCAAGACGCCCCAGTCGATCCTCACGATGCCGATCCTGCCCGGGATCGACGGGGTGCAGAAGATGTCGAAGTCGCTCGGCAACTACGTGGCCGTCGAGGACCCGCCCGAGGAGATCTACGGCAAGCTGATGCGGGTCCCGGACGACGTGATGCCGGTCTACTGGTCGCTGCTGCTCGACTCGCCGCCCGACTCGGAGCTGCCACCGCGCGACCAGAAGCGGGCCATGGCCCACGCCCTGACGGCGCGCTTCCACGGCCCGGAGGCGGCCGACGCGGCCCAGGAGCACTTCGACACGCTCCACGTGCGGCGCGAGCTGCCCGACGAGATCGAGGAGTACGCCTTCCCGAACGGCGGGGAGGCGGTGCACCTGCCGGCCCTGCTCGCCGAGGCGTTCGGGGTGTCGCGCTCCGAGGCGCGCCGGCTGCTGACGCAGGCGGGCGTGAGGCTGGACGGGGAGCCGCTCGACGGCTCGGAGCTCGAGCTGCCGCCCGAACGGCTCGACGGCGCCGTGATCCAGCTCGGGAAGCGCCGCTTCAAGCGGCTCCGGCGTCGCTAGACTCCCTTGGGCGGCGCTTGGAGCACCCTCTCTGCGGTGCTACACTGCTCCGTCGCGCTTCATGCGCTGGTGGTAGCCCCACCCCTGAGGGCGCACGGTCTTTGAAAACTCAGCAGTGCACGCGACCTCCGCCGCGCAAGCTTTGGCTTGCGGGGCGGGAAAATGGTCGCCCAGGTTCGACCCCGCCTTTGGGCGGGGCCTGAATTCAGACCCGTCGAGTCCAGCCTTCCGCAAGTGTGCGCGGAGGCAGCAGTGACTTGACAGCTCTTCATGATCTGACAGTGGAATAGTCGGTGGCTTCGGCCGCCGGCGTTGATACCACGCCAGACTTTCACGGAGAGTTTGATCCTGGCTCAGGACGAACGCTGGCGGCGTGCTTAACACATGCAAGTGGAGCGACGAACCAGGCTTCGGCCTGGGGCAGAGCCGCGAACGGGTGAGTAACACGTGGGTAACCTGCCTCGATGACCGGGACAACCCGGGGAAACCCGGGCTAATACCGGATGTGCTCTCCCCACATCAGTGGGGAGTGGAAAGGAAGCTTCGGCCTCTGCATCGAGATGGGCCCGCGGCCCATTAGCTTGTTGGTGAGGTAACGGCTCACCAAGGCTGCGATGGGTAGCTGGTCTGAGAGGACGATCAGCCACACTGGGACTGAGACACGGCCCAGACTCCTACGGGAGGCAGCAGTGGGGAATCTTGCGCAATGCGCGAAAGCGTGACGCAGCAACGCCGCGTGGGGGAAGAAGGCCTTCGGGTTGTAAACCCCTTTCAGGAGGGACGAAGCCCGGGCGGTGAATAGCCGACTCGGGTGACGGTACCTCCAGAAGAAGCCCCGGCTAACTACGTGCCAGCAGCCGCGGTAATACGTAGGGGGCAAGCGTTGTCCGGAATCATTGGGCGTAAAGAGCGTGTAGGCGGTCCGGTAAGTCGGCTGTGAAAGTCCAGGGCTCAACTCTGGGATGCCGGTCGATACTGCCGGACTAGAGTTCGGAAGAGGCGAGTGGAATTCCCGGTGTAGCGGTGAAATGCGCAGATATCGGGAGGAACACCTATGGCGAAGGCAGCTCGCTGGGACGTTACTGACGCTGAGACGCGAAAGCGTGGGGAGCAAACAGGATTAGATACCCTGGTAGTCCACGCCGTAAACGATGGGCACTAGGTGTGGGAGGTGTCGACTCCTCCCGTGCCGGAGCTAACGCATTAAGTGCCCCGCCTGGGGAGTACGGCCGCAAGGCTAAAACTCAAAGGAATTGACGGGGGCCCGCACAAGCAGCGGAGCATGTGGTTTAATTCGACGCAACGCGAAGAACCTTACCTGGGTTTGACATGTTCCTGACCGCCGTGGAAACACGGCTTCCCTCACGGGCAGGATCACAGGTGGTGCATGGCTGTCGTCAGCTCGTGTCGTGAGATGTTGGGTTAAGTCCCGCAACGAGCGCAACCCCTGTCGCATGTTGCCAGCATTTAGTTGGGGACTCATGCGAGACTGCCGGTGACAAACCGGAGGAAGGTGGGGATGACGTCAAGTCATCATGCCCCTTATGTCCAGGGCTACACACGTGCTACATTGGCCGGTACAAAGGGCTGCGATACCGCGAGGTGGAGCGAATCCCAAAAAGCCGGTCTCGGTTCGGATTGGAGGCTGAAACTCGCCTCCATGAAGGCGGAGTTGCTAGTAATCCCGAATCAGCAACGTCGGGGTGAATACGTTCCCGGGCCTTGTACACACCGCCCGTCACACCACGAAAGCGGGCAACACCCGAAGCCGGTGACCCAACCCTCTGGGAGGGAGCCGTCGAAGGTGGGGCTCGTGATTGGGGTGAAGTCGTAACAAGGTAGCCGTACCGGAAGGTGCGGCTGGATCACCTCCTTTCTAGGGAGCTCATCAAGGATGAGCCCGTCCGTGTGGCCTCATGGCCGGCGGGCGTCCCTACATGTCGACCGGGCCTGGAGGTCCGGCGCAAGCAGGCTTTGCGCCGGCCACACGCGCCAGACTGCGCGTGGTGCACTGCTGAGTTTTGAGAGACCAGCCGGGGAGTCCCCCCGGTTGCGCCCTCGCCGGACCTTGAAAACTGCACAGTTGGCCAAACAACGGAAGCGCCGCAGCGCAAGCTTGCTTGCGGGCGGCGTTTAAAAGATCACCGTTGTAACCCGGCGCGAAGCGCTCTTCGGAGCGGTGACCGCCGGTCTATCAACGATCACCGTCAAGATAGTAAGGGCACACGGTGGATGCCTTGGCATCAGGAGTCGAAGAAGGGCGTGGACGGCTGCGATAAGCCGCGGTGAGGTGCTGAACAGCCTTTGACCCGCGGATTCCCGAATGGGGAAACCCAGCACCGGTAATGCGGTGTTATCCCGCGCTGAATACATAGGCGCGCGGAAGGCAAGCGGGGGAACTGAAACATCTCAGTACCCCGAGGAAAGGAAATCAACCGAGACTCCCCGAGTAGTGGCGAGCGAAAGGGGATCAGCCCAAACCAGCCAGGTGCAAGCGTGCAGGCGTTGCCTGGTTGGGGTTGTAGGACGTGCTTTCCGAGCCCTGCATGGCTCGGCGGGAGTCACAAAGCCATCTGCTAGCCGAAGACCCGTGGAACACAGGCACCACAGGGGGTAACAGTCCCGTAGGCGAAAGCGGATGGCCTCTCGAGCTCGTTCCTGAGTAGGACCGCACCCGTGAAACGCGGTCTGAATCTGGGGGGACCACCCTCCAAGGCTAAGTACTCCCTGATGACCGATAGCGGACTAGTACCGTGAGGGAAAGGTGAAAAGTACCCCTGAAGGGGAGTGAAATAGTACCTGAAACCGCGTGCCTACAAGCGGTCGGAGCACCTTCGGGTGTGACGGCGTGCTTTTTGCATAACGAGCCGGCGAGTTACTCGTCCCTGGCAAGGTTAAGCGATGAGCGGAGCCGCAGCGAAAGCGAGTCCGAATAGGGCGATTCAGTCAGAGGCGGTAGACCCGAAACCGGGCGAGCTACCCATGGGCAGGCTGAAGCGGGGGTAAGACCCCGTGGAGGGCCGAACCGACCTAGGTTGAAAACTGGGCGGATGACCTGTGGGTCGGAGTGAAAGGCTAATCAAGCCCGGAGATATCTGGTTCTCTCCGAAATATATTTAGGTATAGCCTCCGGCAATACCTAGCGGCCGTAGAGCACTGCTTGGACTAGGGGCCCTACCAGGTTACCGACTTCAGGCAAACTCCGAAGACCGCTAGGTGTACCCGGGGAGTCAGTCTGCGGGGGATAAACTTCGTAGGCAAAAGGGGAACAGCCCAGACCGCCAGCTAAGGTCCCTAAGTGCTAGCTAAGTGGAAAACGATGTCCGAGTGCTCAGACAACCAGGAGGTTGGCTTAGAGGCAGCCATCCTTGAAAGAGTGCGTAACAGCTCACTGGTCAAGTGCTCGGGCGCGGAAAATGTAGCGGGGCTCAAGCTAGCCACCGAAGCTGCGGGTGCGTGTGGTCCTTCGGGACCGCGTGCGCGGTAGGAGAGCGTTCTCAAGCTAGCGAAGCGGCGGGGAAACCCAGCCGTGGAGGCTTGAGAAGTGAGAATGCCGGCGTGAGTAACGAAAGAGGGGTGAGAATCCCCTCCACCGATTGTCCAAGGTTTCCTGAGCAACGTTCGTCGGCTCAGGGTCAGTCGGGACCTAAGGCGAGGCCGAAAGGCGTAGTCGATGGCCAACGGGTTGATATTCCCGTACCACGTCGCGTCCGTTATGACCGATGGGGGGACGAGGAAGGCTAAGGGAACCCCGCCGACGGTTGCGCGGGGGTAAGCATGTAGCCAGGGCACCCAGGCAAATCCGGGAGCCCGTTACGGTGAGGTGCGATGCCAGCTGGCCGGAAGGCCGGCGAGTCCCTGACGCCATACCTCCGAGAAAATCCTCTAGGCAGGATGCGCGTGCCCGTACCAAAACCGACACAGGTGGACAAGTAGAGAATACTAAGGTGATCGAGATAACCCTCGTTAAGGAACTCGGCAAAATGGCCCCGTAACTTCGGGAGAAGGGGCGCCCCGGTAGGGTGTAGGCCTTCGCGGCCGAAGCCTGAGGGGGCCGCAGTTAATTGGCCCAACCGACTGTTTACCAAAAACACAGGTCTCTGCTAAGTCGTAAGACGACGTATAGGGGCTGACGCCTGCCCGGTGCCGGAAGGTTACGTGGAGAGGTTAGTCGCTTCGGCGGCGAAGCTTTGAAACTAAGCCCCGGTAAACGGCGGCGGTAACTATAACCGTCCTAAGGTAGCGAAATTCCTTGTCGGGTAAGTTCCGACCTGCACGAATGGCGTAACGAGTTGGGCGCTGTCTCAACGAGGGGCTCGGTGAAATCGCAGTCTCGGTGAAGATGCCGAGTACCCGCGGCCAGACGGAAAGACCCCGTGAACCTTTACTACAACCTGATATTGGAGTCTGAGGCACCTCGCTCAGGATAGGTGGGAGGCTGTGAAGCAGGGACTGCGGTCCCTGTGGAGCCACCCTTGAGATACCACCCTTGGTGTCTCGGGCTTCTAACACCGCGCCGTGAATCCGGGCGGTGAACAGTGTCAGGCGGGTAGTTTGACTGGGGCGGTCGCCTCCCAAAATGTAACGGAGGCGCGCAAAGGTTCCCTCAGTACGGTTGGAAATCGTACGTAGAGTGCAAAAGCAACAAGGGAGCTTGACTGCGAGACAGACATGTCGAGCAGGTGCGAAAGCAGGCTTTAGTGATCCGGCGGTAGCAAGTGGAAGCGCCGTCGCTCAACGGATAAAAGGTACTCCGGGGATAACAGGCTTATCGGGCCCAAGAGTCCACATCGACGGCCCGGTTTGGCACCTCGATGTCGGCTCGTCGCATCCTGGGGCTGAAGTCGGTCCCAAGGGTTGGGCTGTTCGCCCATTAAAGCGGTACGCGAGCTGGGTTCAGAACGTCGTGAGACAGTTCGGTCCCTATCTGCCGTGGGCGTTGGAGAGTTGAGAGGAGTCGTCCCTAGTACGAGAGGACCGGGATGAACGCACCTCTGGTGTACCAGTTGTCCTGCCAAGGGCACTGCTGGTTAGCTACGTGCGGATCGGATAACCGCTGAAGGCATCTAAGCGGGAAGCCGACCTCGAGATGAGCTCTCCCATCCCCTTGAGGGAGTAAGACCCCTGGAAGACCACCAGGTGATAGGCCGGATGTGTAAGCACAGCGATGTGCTCAGCAGACCGGTACTAATGGTTCGAGGGCTTGACGGATATTTTGATCTCCGTCGGGCGGCCAGCTGTGCGGTTTTCAAGGTCCGCCGAGGGCGGGGCGTGCGTTCGGGCGCGCCCGGTCTCACCAGATTTCGGTGGTGATAGCGAGGGGGAGACACCTCTTCCCATTCCGAACAGAGCAGTTAAGCCCCTCAGCGCCGATGGTACTTGGCTCGCAAGGGCCTGGGAGAGTAGGTCGCCGCCGATTTGAATTGGAAGGGCCGTCCCGTGCGGGGCGGCCCTTCTGCGTTGCGGGGCGCCTCTTTCTGCCGTGCGGGGCCGCCGTGAGGCTGCGGACGGCCTTTCCGTGGTGCGGACCCCTAGACTGCGCGCCGTGTTCGTGCTCGGCCTCTCAACGCTCGGCATCATCCTCATCGTGATCGGCGTCCTCGTGGTGCTGTTCGCGATCGGCGGCGCGATCGCCGTCGGCAAGCGGTCGCGCGCGCAGGACGCCACCTTCGCGCCAGCACGTGGAGGCCGCCGACTCCGCGCTCGAGCAGGCCCGGGCGCTCGACAGGGGCTGGCATCGCGACACCATGGAGGAGGCCGCCAAGGCCGCCTTGGCCGAGTCGCGGCCCGGATGGGCCTACGACGACCTGCACCTCGTGCTCGTGGACGACCGCCCCGGCGTGAGCGAGGACCGCGCCCACTTCATGGCCGTCGGGTCCGACGGGGAGTGCCCGCGTGATCCTCGCCCGCGAGGGCGACCGCTGGGTTGCCGAGCGCGTCGAGTAGCCCGGTCGAGGAGCTCGTTCCCGGCGTTCGCGCCGGAGAACGAGCTCGAGCGCAAGCTGATCGCGGACCCGGAGCTGCTCGAGGGGCTCGCCTGGGGGAAGCCGCGGAGCGGCCACCCGGAGGGGTCGGTGGGCGCCCACGTGGCGGACCTGCTCGAGACCGTCGACCGCTGGGGCGAGACGGGCCGGCGGCGCGCCGAGCTGCGGTTCCTGGCGCTCGTGCACGACGCCATGAAGTACCGGGTCCGCGAGTGGCTCCCGAAGGTGGGCGAGAACCACCACGCGATGCGGGCGCGGCGGTTCGCGGAGCGGTACACGACGGACGAGCGGCTGCTGGCCACGATCGAGCAGCACGACCGCCCGTACGCGCTGTGGCGCAAGCTGAAGCGAACCGGCCGGCTCGACGAGCGGGGGATGGGGCGGATGCTCGAGCGGATCCCGGACCGGGACCTGTTCGTCCGGTTCGTGGAGCTGGACGGCTCGACCGAGGGGAAGAACCCCGAGCCGGTCGAGTGGCTGAAGCGTGAGCTGGAGCGGCGCTGAGCGGCGCTCAGACGGCCAGGCAGAGCTGCTCGGGCGCCGCGGCGCGCCCGGCGGGCTTGCTTCGGCGAGCGGGCTGCTCGCGGTGGCGGCGCTCGCCCTGACAGGCGGACGGCCGAGCCGGTGCCGGACGCCGGCGGCGGCCGGAGGCGTCCGCCGCACGCGCGCCGCGGTCGGCGCGGTCCGCCAGCCGCCTGGCCGCGGGGGTCGCGACCGGCACTTGGCCGGCCGCTCCGCCCGCGACGATGCGGCGGACCGCAGCCTGCGCGGCGAGGGGATGGTCGCCGGCGCCTCCCAGCTGCGGCGCACGCTCAGGAGCGGGGGCGAGGGCACTCGCGGGCCACACGGCGCCGTCGGCGCCGAGGCGGTATTCGCCGAGCGTCGAAAACTCGACGACTAGGTCGAGCGCGGACCCGAACCGCTCTCTGAGCTGAGGGAACATGCGTTCGGGAAGGTACGCTCGCGCTCGGATGGAAGCCGCTATTTCCTGCAAGTTCCATTGCAACCGCCTCGCGGAGCACTGGCAGGGCTACTGGCCGGCCACGGATGCCGCCGAGCTGGCCGCCGACATCGAGGAGAGGCTCGCCGCCGCGACCGCCGCATGGGGCCTGCAGAGCATCGAGCCGCTCGACGGCGGCGTGGTCGCGCTGACCTGCGCGGCTACGCAGAACGGCCGCCCTGTCGTGCTCAAGCTGAACCCCCGCGGCCACCGCGACGACCGCCAGCTCGCGGCTGAGGGCGACGCCCTCGCGTTCTGGAGCGACACCGGCGCCGCCGTGAAGCTGCTCGACCGCCGTGACGACGGCTTCACGCTGCTGCTCGAGCGAATCCAGCCCGGCCATGCGCTCCACGACGCCGGCTTGAGCGCGGAGCGTTGGATCGACCGCTACGCGGAGGCCGCCCGGATGGATCCCGCCAAGGCGTTGGAGTGGACGCGCATCCGTGCCCGCGCCGAGCTCGCGGAATCCGGTGGCTGGCCGGGCCTGCGCCGCATGGCGGACGTCCTTGGCTGACCAGGGCCGCCGGTAGGCTGCGGCCGATGGCCGAGCCATTCCGGCACCGCCTGCGCGTCCGGTGGTCGGAGTGCGACCTCCAGGGCGTCGTCTTCTACCCCAACTACCTCGCCTACTTCGACCATCTCCTCACCGAGCTCTGGCGCGAGGCCGTGGGGCCCTACGGCGAGATCCACGAGCTCGGCATCGACCTGGTCGTGGCCGAGGCGAACGTCCGCTACCGCGCCTCGGCGCGGTTCGACGACGAGATCGACATCGTGGCGGCGATCAGCCGGCTCGGCACGACCTCGATGACGACCGAGCTGAGGATCGAGCGCGTGGACGGACGGCGCGCTGCTCGCCGAGGGCGAGCTGAGGCACGTCTTCGTGGACCCGGACACGCTTCGTGAAGCGCGAGATCCCCGCCGCCGTCCGCGGCGGCCTCGGGCGCTTCGCGGCGTCGCCGGCATGATCCACCTGCGGATCGTCGCCCCCGAGGAGCGTCGCCCACAAGGCACTCGACCTGCTCTGCGCGTCGCCGGCGGTGATCAACGTGATCCACCTGCCCGCCGCCTCGTGGAAGCCGAAGGGCGACGTGATCCTCTGCGACGTCGCCCGCGAGGACGCCAGCGTGATCATCAGCGACCTCAAGGAGCTGGACATCCCGAGGATCGGCTCGATCGCCGTCGAGCACATCGACACCGTCGATCTCGGACGCCGCCAAGGCAGCCGAGAAGGCGGCGCCCGGCCTGCCGTCGGACGCGGTGGTGTGGGAGGAGGTCGAGGAGCGCACGTCGGAGCAGACGGAGCTGTCGGTGAGCTTCGTGCTGTTCATGGTCGCGGCGATGCAGATCGCGGCGGTCGGGATCATCCTCGACCAGCCGATCCTGATCGTCGGGCGCCATGGTCGTGGGCCCGGAGTTCGGGCCCGCTGGCTGCCGTGAGCGTCGCGCTCGTGAACCTGCGAGGGCCACTGGCGCGCCGCTCGCTGCTCGCCCTGGCCGTCGGCTTCCCGGTCGGGATCGTCGTCGCGCTCCTCACCACGCTCGTCTTCATCGGCGTCGACGTGTTCCCCGAGAACTTCAGGGAAGCCCAGCACCCCTTCACGGAGTTCATCTCCGACCCCGACTTCCTCAGCTTCTTCGTGGCCTTCGTGGCGGGGTCCGCGGGCGTGCTGTCGCTCACGTCGGCCAAGTCCGGCGCGCTCGTGGGCGTGCTGATCTCGGTGACCACCATCCCGGCCGCCTCGAACGTCGGGGTGGCCGCCGCCTACGGCCAGTGGGGCGACGCCAAGGGGGCGGCGCTCCAGCTGGCCGTGAACCTGGCCGGGATCGTCGCGGCGGGCGTGCTGACCCTGTTCGTGCAGCGCCGCTACTACGTGGCGCGCCGGCGCAAGCACCTGAGCGACCCGGTCCGCAGCGAGGCGGGGCTGCCGCTCGGGCGCAGCGACGCCGTAGCCACAGGCGCTTCCATTGATCTGGGAACCCCGGTACCGGGTCCGCGCCGTGGTGCACCGAGCCGGCTTCGCTCAGAGCGAGGCCCAGATGTCGATCTTCGTGCGCACGCGCCCGATCACCTCGCTCGTGAACTCGGACGTGGTGGCGTGGCCGCCCAGGTCGGGCGTCCGCACGCCGGTGGCGGTCGCCTCCAGCACCGACTCGTAGACGGCCCGCGACGCCGTGTGGGCGCCGTCGTGGCCGAGCTCCCCGGCGTAGTGGAGGAGCGCCGCCGCGGCCAGGATCATCGCCATCGGGTTCGCGATGTCCTTGCCCTGCAGCGCCGGCGCCGTGCCGTGCGGCGCCTCGGCCATCACCGCGCGCGGCTCGAACTCCTCGTCGAACGCCAGCAGCACCGACTCGGCGCCCGCGATCGAGCCGAACAGCGGCATGACGAGGTCGGACAGGCAGTCGCCGTCGCGGTTGAGCGCGGGGATCACGAGCGGCGCGTCGGCCGCGCCGGAGATCAGGCCGGCGTAGGTCGCGTCGATCAGCACGGGGGAGTAGGGGACCTCGGGGTAGCGGTCGGACGCCGCGTCCATCTCCTCCTTGAGCATGCCTTCGTAGATCGGGGCTGACCGTCCACTTCGGGCCGCCGTACACGCGCCCGTGGATGCGCTGCGCCGTGCGGAAGCTGTACTCGGACACGGCGCGGCAGACGCTGCGCGTGATCCGCTCGGTGCGGTAGGCGACCTCGTCCCCGTCCTCCTCCTCGCGCCACTGCTTGGCGCCGTAGGCGTCGCCGACCGCCATCCGCACCACCGCGATCGGGTAGTGGACGCCGGCGACCGGCGTGACGCCGGGGATGCGCCGGCCGGTGCGGATGATCACCTTGCCGTCGATCGCCTCGCGGAGGATGCGGTTGGGGCTGCCGACGTCGTCGGCGCCCTCGGGCGTGATCGTGGCCGCCTTGAGGCCGAAGCGCGCCTCCGCCATCGCCTTCGCGGCGGCCGTCACCACCTCGTTGTTCGTGCTGCGGCGGTTGTCGAGCGAGAGGTCGTAGTGCTCGAACTCGACGTCGACCTTCGTGACGGCCGGATCCAGCACGCGCAGGGCCTGCTCGAGCAGCTCCTGGCCGGTCTCGTCTCCCTCGAGCACGATAATTCGGAGCGCCATATGGGCGAGCAATGTAACTGGTGTGGCCACGAGATCGAGCGGGAGGACGGCTGGCGGGTCCAGGAGATCCCCGGGGCGCGGAAAGCGGCCTTCTGCCGGCTCGAGCATGTGGTGCCCTGGTCGATCCAGGGCGCCGCACTGGGAGCCGGGTGAGATCGTCGAGCCGAACGGCATCGCGGACTCGATCGAGGTATGCGCTCAGTGTGGTGAGGAGCTGGGCGAAGTGCGCCTGCTCCTGGTGCGCCACCGCGGCGAGCACCGCATCCCCGACGCCTTCTGCTCAGTCGACCACATGGCCGGCTGGGCGAAGTCAGGAGGGCGCTGGCGATGAGCGATCAGCTGCGCACTCGGCCGAGCCGAGTGCTCGCTGCCAAGCAGCCCGAGCTCGTCCGCGCGCTCCTCCATCGCGGCGATGAGGAACGCGACGTGCTCGTCGAAGTCCACGCCCAGCTCCTCGGCGCCCTGGCGCACCTCGTCGCGGTTCACGCCCGCCGCGAAGCTCGGCTGCTTCAGCTTCTTCTTGACCGACTTCGGGGCCATGCCCTCGATGCCGGTGGGGCGCACCAGCGCGCAGGCCGAGATGAAGCCGGACAGCTCGTCGACGGCGTAGAGCGTCTTCGCCATCCGGCTCTCGCGCGGCACGCCGAGGAAGGTGGCGTGCCCGGCCACGGCGTCGATCAGCTCCTGCGGGTAGCCGCGCTCCTCGAACAGCTCGAGCGCCTTGCGCGGGTGCCCGGTGTCGAGGTCGGGGTAGCGCTCGTAGTCGAGGTCGTGCAGCAGGCCGGTGACCGCGTACAGCTCCTCGTCCTCGCCCCACTTGCGCGCGTAGGCGCGCATCCCGGTCTCGACGCCCAGCAGGTGCTTGCGGAGCGAGTCGGTCTGAACCCACTCCTCGACCAGCTCCCAGGCCTCTTCGCGCGTGGGCGGCATGCGCGGCAGGTTATCCACACGTCGACCCGAACCTGCAAGCACATGAGCTTCGTTACGCTTGCGACCTCGCGTATGGAGAAGTTCATCATCGAGGGCGGGACCCCACTCTCGGGGACGGTGGTGCCCGCCGGCAACAAGAACGCCGCCTTGCCTGCGCTCGCAGCCACCCTGCTGACGAGCGACGAGGTCGTGCTCCGGAACACGCCCCGGATCCGGGACGTGGAGGCCATGGTCGAGCTGCTCGTGCGGCTCGGCGCGAAGGCCGAGTGGCGCGAGGAGAACACGATCGCGGTGCAGTGCGACGAGATCCCCCACACCGCCGTCGACCCCGCCTGGGCCGAGCGCATCCGCGCCTCCTTCCTCCTCGCCGGCCCGCTGCTCGCCCGCTTCGGCGCCGCGAACATGCCGCCGCCCGGCGGCGACGTGATCGGCCGCCGGCGGCTCGATCCCCACCTCGACGCGTTCCGCGCCCTGGGGGCCGAGGTCCGCGCCGGCCGCACCTACGAGCTGCGCGCCTCGGACGGCCTCCACGCCTGCGACTTCTTCATGGACGAGCCCTCGGTGATGGCGACCGAGAACGCCCTGATGGCGGCCGCGCTGACCCCGGGCTCGACGGTCATCCACAACGCCGCGTCCGAGCCCCACGTGCAGGACCTCGCCCGGCTGCTGATGCAGATGGGCGCCCGCATCGAGGGGATCGGCTCGAACCTGATGATCATCCACGGGCAGGAGGAGCTCCACGGCGCCGACTACGCGATCGGCCCGGACCACATCGAGATCGGCTCCTTCATCGCTCTCGCCGCCTGCACCGGGGGCGAGGTGCGCATCCGCGACTGCATCCGCGAGGACCTCCGCATGACGCGGCTCGCGTTCGAGCGGCTCGGCTGCCGGATCGACTTCGACGGCAACGACGTGATCGTGCCGGCCGGCCAGGAGCTGCGCATCAAGTCCGACGTGGGCGACGCCATCTCCAAGATCGAGGACGGACCCTGGCCCGCCTTCCCGGCCGACCTGACCAGCATCGCCCTGGCGCTCGCCACCCAGGCCGAGGGGCTGGTGCTGATCCACGAGAAGATGTTCGAGAACCGCCTGTTCTTCGTCGACAAGCTCGTCTCCATGGGCGCTCGGGTGATCGTCTGCGACCCGCACCGCGCGGTCGTCAGCGGCCCGAGCCGGCTTCACGGCGAGCGCCTCTCGAGCCCGGACATCCGCGCGGGCATGGCCCTGCTCATCGCCGCGCTGTGCGCGGACGGCACGTCCGAGATCGCGAACATCCGCGAGATCGACCGGGGCTACGAGCGGATCGACGACCGGCTGCGCTCGCTGGGCGCGCGCATCGAGCGCGTGGCGGCGGAGCGGGTTCCCGCCTAGCCTCGGAGGGCGCACATGAGCCAGGCCATTCCTCCCGGCACCCGCGACGTGCTGCCCGAGGAGATGCGCGAGCTGAGGGCGATCTCGTCCCGCATGCGGGCGGTCTTCGAGGAGGCCGGCTACGGCGAGGTTCACACGCCCGCGCTCGAGTACGAGGAGGTGCTGCGCCGGGGCGAGGAGCGGGCTGCGGGGGCGCGCTACCGCACCTTCGACGAGAAGGGCGACGTGCTTGCGCTGCGATCGGACATGACGATCCCGATCGCGCGCGTGGTCGGCACGCGCTACGCGGACGCCTCGCCGCCGCTCCGGTTCTGCTACTTCGCGCATGCCTGGCGGGCCGTGGAGCGGGGAGTGGGGGAGCCGCGGGAGTTCCTGCAGGGAGGGCTGGAGCTGATCGGGGACGAGGGACCCGAGGGGGACGCCGAGGTCGTGGCGCTCACCATCGAGGCGCTCGATGCCGTCGGCCTCAGGCGTCACAGGATCGGGATCGGGGACGGTTCGCTCTACCGGACGCTGCTCCGCGACCTCGACGTGCCCGAGGACCGGCACATGCCGCTGCTGGAGTGCCTGTCGCGGCGAGACCTGGTGGGCCTCGAGCGGGTGGTGCACGACCTGCCGGACCGTGACCTGCTGGTTGGGCTCCCCGAGCTGCGCGGTGGGCCCGAGGTGCTCGAGCATGCCGAGGGGCTGCGGGCTCTGCATGCGGTGCTTGGAGGGGCGCGGCGTGGCCGACCGGGTGATCTACGACCTCGGCCTCGTGCGGGAGCTCGGCTACTACACGGGCGCGGTGTTCGAGGTGTACGACCCGGCCGTGGGCTTCGCGCTGGGCGGAGGCGGCCGCTACGACGACCTGCTCGGGCGCTTCGGGCGCGCCGCTGCCCGCGTGCGGCGTGGCGCTCGACCTGCAGCGGGTGCACCTCGCCCAGGCGGCGGAGGAGGCGCTCGCATGAGCGGGTCGGGCCTCGCGGGGGCCGTCGCGGAGGCGCTGCCGTGAGCGGCCTCACGATCGCCGTCCCGCGCGGCGCGCTCTTCGGCGGCACGCTCGACCTGCTCGACACGCTCGGCGTCGACACCGCCGAGGTGCGCTCGAACGACCGCAAGCTGCTCTTCGCCGAGGCCGGCATCGTGACCATGCGGCCGTCGGACGTGCCCACCTACGTGGAGCACGGCTCGGCCGACGTCGGGGTGACCGGCAAGGACGTGCTGCTGGAGCAGTCGCACCGCAACGTCTACGAGCTCGTGGACCTGGGCTTCGGCCGCTGCCGCATGGTGGTGGCCGCCCGCGACGGCGACCCGATCGGCGCCGCCCTGCGCCGGCTCGGCCGGGTGCGGATCGCGACCAAGTACCCGCGCATCGCGGCCCGGCACTTCGCGGAGACCGGCCGCCAGGCGGAGATCGTGGAGGTGAAGGGCTCGGTGGAGCTGGCGCCGCTCACCGGCCTCGTCGACGGCATCGTCGACCTGACCGCAACGGGCCGCACGCTGGAGGAGAACGAGCTGCGGGTGGTGGAGGAGATCGGCGTGTGCACCGCCCGGCTGATCGCGAACCCGGTGGCGCACAAGCTGAAGGCGCCCGAGATCGACCGGATCGTGGAGAGGATCCGCTCGTGATGAGGATCACGCGGGCGAGCAACGCGTGGATGCGCCGCAGCGCGGCTCCGAGCCGATGCCGTACGGGACATCCTCCGCGAGGTGCGGGACGGCGGCGACGCGGCCGTCATCCGCCTCACGGAGCGGTTCGATCACGCCGAGCTGGGACCGGAGGAGCTCCGGGTCGATGCTCGGGAGCTCGAGGGCTCGGTCGGCATCCTCGAACGGGACGTCCTGAACGGCCTCCGCACGGCGATCGCCAACGTGCGGGCCGTGGCGCGAGGCGCAGCTGCGCGATTCGGTCGCGGTCGACCTGCCCGAAGGGCAGCGAGTGGAGGTGGCCGAGGTGCCGGTGCGCCGCGCCGGCGTCTACGTGCCGGGTGGACGGGCGCCGTATCCGTCCACCGTCGTCATGGCCGCCGTGACCGCTCGGGTCGCGGGCGTCGAGCAGGTCGCGGTCTGCGCGCCGCCCGGCCCGGGCGGGCGCGCGCACCCCGCGATCCTCGCCGCGTGTGTGCTGTGCGGGGTCTCCGAGGTGTACCGGATGGGCGGAGCGCAGGCGATCGCCGCGCTCGCGTACGGCACCGAGTCGGTTCCGGCGGTCGACGTGATCGTCGGTCCCGGCAATCCCTGGGTGACCGAGGCGAAGCGGCAGGTCTTCGGGCAGGTGGGCATCGACGGTCTCGCCGGCCCCAGCGAGCTGGCCGTGATCGCCACCGCGGGCGCAGACGCCGAGCTCATCGCCGCTCGACCTGCTGGCGCAGGCGCGAGCACGGCCCCGACAGCCCGCTCTGGCTGCTCTCGCCGGAGCCCGCTCTGCTGGATGCGGTCGAGCGACTGCTGGCCGGGCAGGGGGATGCGGAGCTGCAGCTGATCGCGGTGGAGGGCGTGTCCGATGCGCTGCTGGCTCGCGGAGCAGATCGCACCTGAGCACCTCCAGCTGGTCGGCCAGGAGGCCGAGGCGCTCGCCGACCGCGTGACCCGCGCCGGCTGCGTCTTCGTCGGCCCGGGCGCCGGCACCGCCTTCGGCGACTACGTCGCCGGCTCCAACCACGTGCTGCCCACCGGCGGCGCCGCTCGGTTCCAGTCGGCGCTGTCGCCCGCCACCTTCCGGCGCCGCATGGCTCGCGTATCCTTGCCCGGCGAGGCGCCCGCCCGCCTCGCGCCCGCCGGCGCCGCCCTGGCCCGGGCCGAGGGCTTTCCCCTGCACGCCGAGTCGATGGAGCGCCGCGCGTGAGTCGTACCGCCCACATCCACCGAGTCACCGGCGAGACCGACGTCTCGCTCTCCCTTGCCCTCGACGGGACCGGCGCCGGCGAGCGCCGCACCGGGGTCGGCTTCTTCGACCACCTGCTCGACGCCGTGGCCCGCCACGGCGGCCTCGACCTCGACGTCCAGGTCCAGGGCGACCTCGAGACCGGTCCGCACCACACCGTCGAGGACACCGGGCTGGCGCTCGGCCAGGCGCTCGACGAGGCGCTCGGCGACCGCTCGGGGATCCGCCGCTTCGGCCACGCGGTCGTGCCGATGGACGAGGCGCGCGCGTCGTGCGCCATCGACGTCTCCGGGCGGCCCTACACGGCGCTCGAGGGGTCCTTCCCGGCCGAGCGCGTCGCGGACTTCGACACCGACCTCGCCGAGGAGTTCCTCCGCGCCGTGGCCAACACGGCCAAGCTGACGCGTGCACGTGAGCGTCGAGGCGGGCACGAACGCACACCACATGGTCGAGGCGTCGTTCAAGGCGTTCGCGCGGGCGCTGCGCGAGGCCGTCTCGGAGGACCCGCGGGTGCAGGGCGTGCCCTCCACCAAGGGCCTTTTGTGATCGCCATCCTGGACTACGGCATGGGCAACCTGCGCTCGGTGGCCAAGGCGCTCGAGCACGTGGGGGCGGAGCCGGTGCTGACCTCGTCGGCCCCCCGCGTCCGGGAGGCCGAGGCGGTGGTCCTGCCGGGGGTGGGGGCGATGCCGAAGGCGATGACCGCGGTGCGCTCGCTCGGCCTGGACGCGCTGCTGCGCGAGCGGGTCGAGGCCGGCGTGCCGGTGCTGGGGCTGTGCATGGGCATGCAGCTGCTGTTCGAGGGCACCGAGGAGCACGGCGGGGCGGAGGGGATCGGGCTGCTCCGCGGACGGGTGGAGCGGCTGCGCGCGAACGGGCTGAAGGTGCCGCAGATCGGCTGGAATCCGGTGGCCTGGCGAAGGCGGAGCGGGCTGAACGACGGCCTTCCGGATCCGTGTGCCTTCTACCACGCGAACTCGTTCGCGCCGCGGCCGTCCAACGACGAGGACGTTCTGGGAGTCGCCGACTACGGCGGTGAGTTCGTCAGCGTCGTCGAGCGCCCACCGGTGTACGGGCTGCAGTCGCACCCGGAGAAGTCCGGCCCGGACGGCCTTCGGCTGCTGCGCAACTTCGTCTCGTCGACGGCATCACTCCGCGGCGGGCCGAGCCCGCCGCCTCGTGCACGGCGATGATCCTCCTGCCGGCGGTGGACATCCGCGACGGCCGGGCCGTGCGCCTGCGGCAGGGCGACTTCGCCGACGAGACCGTCTACGCCGACGACCCGTTCGAGGCCGCGGCCTCGTTCGTGGAGGCGGGCGCGCGCTTCCTGCACGTCGTCGACCTCGACGGAGCCCGCGAGGGCGAGCCCGTGAACCTCCACCACGTCGAGCGCATCGCGGGCGAGCTCGACGTGCCGGTCGAGCTGGGCGGCGGGCTTCGGTCGATCGCCTCGATCCGGCGGGCGCTTGCCGCCGGGGCGGCGCGGGTTGTGCTCGGCACGGCGGCGTTCACGGACCCGGAGCTGCTCGACGAGGCGCTGTCGGCCTTCACGTCGCGCGTCCTGGTGGGGGTCGACGTGCGCGGCGGGCAGGTGTCGGTGGCGGGCTGGACGCGCGAGACGCAGGCGCGCGGCGAGGAGGCCATCCGCCGGCTGCAGCAGCAGGGCGCCACGCGCTTCGTCTACACGAACGTGGACCGCGACGGGATGCTCGAGGGGCCCGATCTGGATGAGGTCCGGCGAGTGTCGGAGGCGGTGCGGGGACGCTTCCTCTACTCGGGCGGGATCGGCTCGCTCGAGGACCTCGTGGCGCTGCGAGAGCTGCGGCTCGTCAACCTGGCCGGGGTGATCTCGGGCAAGGCGCTGTACGAGGGGCGCTTCACGGTGCGCGAGGGCCAGGCCGCGCTCAGCCGGAAGCATCCGGCTCGGCCGGATGCGCTCGGACCGTTGTAATGCTGCTGCGCCGGGTCATCCCCTGCCTCGACGTGGACAAGGGCCGCGTCGTCAAGGGCGTCGAGTTCGTCGACCTCCGCGACGCCGGCGACCCGGTCGAGCTGGCCGTGCGCTACCAGGACGAGGGGGCGGACGAGATCGTCTTCCTCGACATCACGGCTTCGCACGAGCGGCGCGAGACGGCGGCCGAGCTGGCGCGGCGCTGCGCCGACGACGTGTTCATCCCGTTCACGATCGGCGGCGGCGTGCGGTCGGCCCGCGACGCCCAGGCGGTGCTCGACGCGGGCGCCGACAAGGTGTCGGTCAACTCCGCGGCGGTCGCGCGGCCGGAGCTGCTCGGCGAGATGGCGGAGATGTTCGGGGCGCAGTGCGTGGTGCTGGCGATCGACGCGCGGCGCGAGGAGGACGGCTCGTACGGCGTGTACGTCGAGGGCGGGCGGCGCGCCGTCGGCCGCGACGCGATCGAGTGGGCCCGCGAGGGCGTCGAGCGCGGGGCCGGCGAGATCCTGCTCACGAGCATGGACCGCGACGGCACCGAGGACGGCTACGAGCTCGCGCTGACGCGGGCCGTGGCGGACGCCGTGGACGTGCCGGTGATCGCCAGCGGCGGAGCCGGAAAGCTGGACCACCTCGTGGACGCCATCGACAAGGGCGGCGCCGACGCGGTGCTGTGCGCGTCGATCTTCCACTACGGCCACTACACGGTGCGCGAGGCGAAGGAGCGGATGCGGGCGGCGGGGATCCCGGTGCGGCTGTGAGCACGGCGGACCTGCGAGAGCGAGTCCGCCGCCTGTCCGGCATGGAGCGCCTGCTGACGGCGCTGGTCGGGCTGCCCCCGACCTACCTCGTCGGAGGCTGGGTGCGGGACCTGCTGCGCGGCGAGCTGCCCGACCGCGGGCCGGATCTCGTCGTGGAGGGCGACGCCCCGCTGGTGGCGCGTGCGCTCGCCGACCGGCTCGGCGGCGAGGTGCGCGAGTACGAGCGCTTCCGCACGGCGATCGTCAGGATCGGCGACGTGGAGGTCGACCTGGTCACCTCGCGCAAGGAGACCTACGACGAGCCGGGCGCCCTGCCGCGGGTGGAGGCGGCCCCGCTTCGCGAGGACCTCGCCCGTCGCGACTTCACGGTCAACGCCATGGCGATCGGCCTCAAGGGCGACGATCTGGGCCACCTCTACGATCCGCACGGTGGGCTCTCCGACCTCGACGCCGGTCTGCTGCGCGTGCTTCACGACCAGAGCTTCCGCGACGACCCGACCCGGCTCCTGCGCGGTGTGAGGTTCGAGGCGCGGCTGGGATTCAGCTTCGACCCGGACACCGAGGTGCTCGCACGCGACGCGGTCGGCTGCGGAGGCGCTGGCGACGGTGTCGTCCGACCGCACCGGGCGGGAGCTCGTGAAGATCCTCGAGGAGACCGAGGCGCCGGCGGCGGTGAAGCGGCTGAAGGAGCTCGAGATCCACACGGCGCTGCACCCGGCGCTCGATCCCGATCCCGAGCAGGTGGCCTCCGCGGCGCTCGGGGCGGTCACGCTGGGCGCGAACCGGGTGACCTCGGAGCTCGCGGCGATGGTGGTCGAGAATCCGCAGGAGCTGGACCTGTGGGTGGCGGCGCTGCCGCTCGAGGCGCGCGACCGGGACGCGGTGGCGCGCGCCGCCCGTGTGGCGCCGCGGCTGTGCACGGCGCTGCGGGAGCGGGAGCACACGCCGTCCGAGCTGCGGGAGCTCCTGGGAAGCGAGCCGCCGGAGGCGCTGGCGCTGGCGCTCGCGCTGGGGGCGCCGGCGGACCCGGTGATCCGCTGGGCGACGTCCCTGAGCGCGCGTGGGACTGGAGATCGGCGGCGACGACCTGCTGGAGGCGGGCGTGCCCGAGGGGCCGGCGATCGGCCGGGCGCTCGAGGAGACGCTGCGGCGGAAGCTGGACGGCCTGGTGGACGGGCGCGACGAGGAGCTCGAGACGGCGCTGGCGCTCGCCCGGAGCGACGGGGAATGAGCGAGCCCGCGACAGCGGCCGCTCGCCCGAGGGCGCGCGATGAGCGAGCTCCTCGACGAGCTCCCGCTGCCCGGCGCGCGGGCCATCTTCTCCACCCGCAACGGCGGCGTCTCCCACGGCCCCTACCGCTCGCTCAACCTCGGGATCCTCACCGACGACGAGCCCCAGCACGTCGCCGAGAACCGGCGGCGGCTCGCCCACGGCGCGCGCGTGCAGCCCGAGCGGGTCGTGATGGGCTGGCAGGTCCACGGCAGCGACCTCCGCGACTGGGACGGTCCCGATCCCCAGAACGTCTACGCCGAGCCGGGCGGCAAGCAGCTCCCGCGCGTGGACGGCCACCTCACGACCGAGCGCGCGCTCGCGCTGCTCGTGCTCGTGGCCGACTGCTTCCCGGTCGCCCTCTCCGACGGCCGCCAGGCGGCCATGCTCCACTGCGGCTGGCGGCCGCTCGCGGGCGGCATCGTCCAGAAGGCCGTCGAGCGCTTCGAGCGCCCGCCGGCCGCCGCCGTCGGCCCCGGCATCGGCGGGTGCTGCTACGAGGTCGGCCCCGAGGTGCTCGCCGAGTTCGAGGACGTCAAGGGCGCCGCCGACGGCCGCATGCTCGACCTTCGCAAGGTGATCGAAGCGCGGCTCGCCGCCGCGGGCGTCACGGAGGTCGAGCACCTCGACTGCTGCACCAGCTGCCACCCCGACCTCTACTTCTCCCACCGCCGCGACGACGGCCTGACCGGCCGCCAGGCGGGGATGGTCGTGCTCGATGGACGCTGAGACCGTCCGCCGCAACCTCGAGCGGGTGCGGGAGCGGATCGGGCCCGACGTGGAGGTGCTGGCGGCGATCAAGTACGTCGAGGCGTCAGACCTGCCCGCGCTGGCGGAGGCGGGCATCGACCTCGTGGGGGAGAACCGCGCCCAGGACCTCCTCGCCAAGCAGGAGGAGCACCGCGACCTGTTCACCTGGGACTTCATCGGCGCCATCCAGAGCCGCAAGCTGAAGGACATCGCCCCGAACGTCCGGCTGATCCACTCGATCGCGTCGGAGTCGGCGCTGCGGCGGCTCGAGCAGAACCCGGCGCCGGAGGTGCTGATCCAGGTGAACGTGGCGGGCGAGGACTCGAAGGAGGGCGTGGACCCCTCCGAGCTCGCCTCCTACATCGAGCGCTGCCCCTGCCCGGTCACCGGCCTGATGACGATGCCGCCGTTCGTCGAGGACCCGGAGGACAGCCGGCGCCACTTCGCCCGCCTGGCGGAGCTGGCCGCCGAGCACGGCCTCGAGCGGCTCTCGATGGGGACGTCGCAGGACTACGAGGTGGCGGTGCAGGAGGGCGCGACGATCGTGCGCCTCGGAAGCGTCCTGTACGGCCTGAGCGCTCACTCCCAGTTCCAGGACTCGACGACCTCGTCGAGCGCGCCGGTCCCGTCGTCGAAGCCCGTCGGGGAGCACCGTCAGCGTGACCGTGTAGCCGGCGCCGTCCATCACCGCCGCCACCTGGCGGATCTGAACGCGGCGTCCATCCTGGGTCGCCCTGTACTCCCACGCGACCGCCTCCTCGCCGCCCAACTCGGCGTCGCGCAGCTCGCTGATCTGGGTCGGGCTCAGGGCCTCGATGACCTCGACGAGCTCGGGCGGGAGGCCCGCCGCGGCCGGGTCGCGCAGCCCGGCGACGCTCGCCTCGGCGTAGTCGTCGACCGTGACCCCGCCCGGCAACCCGTCCTCCCGGACCACGTTCACGTTGGTGGTGAAGTCGTCCTCCCTCTCGGCGATGACCAGCGAGTCGGGCCGGAACCCGCCCACCTCGATGTCGGCGCCGGTCGCCTCCTCCCAGCCACCGGGCACGGCGTACGTGTAGCCGGTGCCCTCGACCTGCGGCGGCTCCTCGTCCTCCTCGCTGCAGCCGGCCAGGGCGACCAGGGCGAGCAGGATCCCGAGGCTACGAGTACCCATGCCGCTCGAGGAAGTCGCCGATCTCTCCCGAGAGCCGGGCGCCCTGCCAGGCAAGCGGCGACTGTCCCTTGTCTTCGACCACGAGCTCGCTCCTCGGGAGCCTCCGGTCGTATTCCTCGGCGACCCCGAGCGGGTGCAGGCTGTCGGCCTCGTCCCGGGAGCCCACGATCAGGACCGGCACGTCGAGGTCGCTGAGCACGTCCAGGCCCTTCCACGCGATCGAGCGCGGCACCTCGCGCAGGGCCGCGGCCACCGCCGCCGGGTCGTCGTGGCGCTCCATGCGCTGGCGCGTGGCCTCGCGGGCGATCTCGCGCCAGCGCTCAGGGAGGCCCTCGGGCTGCGCGACCTCCACGAAGGCGTCGACGCCGCCGCGCTCGAGCTCGGCGGCCATGCGCTCCCAGGTGTCGCCGTCCACGTCGCCGGTGCGGGCGTAGCCCGTGTAGGCCGGGCGTGATCTGCACCAGCGCCGCCACGCGCTCGGGGTGCTCGAGGGTGAACGCCATCGCCGTGGCGGCGCCCATGGAGCTGCCAACCAGGGCGGTGCGGTCGATGCCGAGATGGTCGAGCACCGCCTCGAGATCGTCCACGAGCTCGGCGTACTCGTAGCCCTCCCCGGGGGAGGAGGCGCCGTGGCCGCGGGCGTCGTAGGCGATCAGGCGGTAGCCCCGCTTGATGAGGTGGCGCGAGCCCTGAACGACGTTGCGCCGCGTGGCCGAAAGCCCGTGCAGGAGCACGATCGGGGGCCCGTCGCCGGCCTGCTCGCCGCGGAGGACGACGCCGTCGCGCTCGACCTGGAACGAAGTGGTCTCCACGCTCCTACTCCCGCGGCCCCGCGGCACGGAGGGCCTCGTCCTCCGTCCGGAAGCTGAGGACCCGCGCCAGCTTTCCGCCGCTCGTGAAGAACGCGGAGTAGTACGGCACGTGGATCTCCGCGCCGCTGCCGCCGCCTCGTGCGTGGAACGTCCCGACCACGAGCACCCCGTCACCGAGGTCGCGGAACTCCCGCGCGTCCAGGTTGAGGACCTCCCAGACGTCGGCGTCCTGGAAGTAGCGCGCGAGCCCTTCGGCCCCGTGGTAGGCCGTGGGCTCCACCGTCCCGGTCCACGTCACCCATTCGAAGTCGTCCGTGGTCATCTCGACGAGGCCCGCCACGTCCCGCCGGTTGAAGGCGGCGACCGCGTTTCGCGCGAGCTGGACATCTGCCTGGGACATCGCGCCCAGTATGCCGTCCGGACCTACGGCGCTACCCTGCGCTGTGACAAGGAGTTTCCCCCTTACGCTCGAAAAGCAGGTCAGCATGGCGCTTCGCGACACTTGGCATCGGACGCTGGTCTACTTCGGTCTCGCCGAGGAGGAGGACCCTCGCTACGAGCCCGTGCGCGAGCCGGAGCCCGAGGCCGAGATCGAGGACCGGTATCGCGAGCGGCCCAACGTGCGGCGGCTGCAGCGCCGCCGCCGCGACGAGATCGACGACATCTTCGCCGACGAGCCGCGCGGCGGGGGCCGCGAGACGCGCGTGCTGCGTCCCGTGGGCGGCAACGGCCGGAGCACCGCCGGCGGGGACATCCAGGTCCACCTGGTGATCCCCAAGAACTTCAACGACGCCCAGCAGATCGCCGATCAGTTCAAGGACTCGATCCCGGTGATCCTCAACCTGCAGGGCAGCGACACCGACCTCTCGAAGCGCCTGATCGACTTCGCCTCGGGCCTGACCTACGCGCTGGACGGCGGGATGCAGCGGATTGCCGACAAGGTGTTCCTGCTCACGCCGCGCAACGTCGAGGTCTCCGCGGAGGAGCGCGCGCGGCTCATCGAGAAGGGCTTCTTCAACCAGTCCTGACGACTAGGCTTCACCCGCAGTGAAGCTCGGACTGATCGGGGCAGGGAACATGGCTTCCGCGCTCGCGCGGGGCATCGGCGAGCCCGTGCTCGTGTACGACATCGACGCCGCCGAAGGCGGAGCAGCTGGCCGCTGAGCTCGGCGGCGAGGCCGTGGAGAGCGCCCCCGCCCTCGCGGAGCGCGCCGACGTCGTCGTGCTGTGCCACAAGCCCCAGCAGCTGCACGAGGTGGCCGAGCAGATCTCCGCGCGTGCGATCGCGTCCATCCTGGCGGCGACGACCACGGCGCAGATCGAGGCCGCCTACCCGGACACCCCCGTCTACCGCTTCATCCCCAACATCCCGGCCGAAGTCCGGAAGGGCGTGCTCTGCTACGTGCGCGGCAGCCTCGCCGCACAGGGGCCTGAGAACGAGATCCTCGAGCTCTTCGGCCGCGCCGGCACGATCATCGGGCTGGACGACGAGCCCCTCATCGAGCCGGCGATGGCGCTGATGAGCTGCGGGCCGGCCTTCATAGCGCTCGTCGCCGAGTCGTTCGCCGACGCCGGCACCCAGCACGGCCTCCCGCGCGACGACGCAATGCGCATGGTCGTGGAGGCGATGGGCGGCACGGCCGCCTACCTGGCTGAGAGCGCGTACGACACGGGTGCGCTCAAGCGGCGTGTCGCGACGCCCGGCGGAGCCACGGAACGCGGGCTGATCAGGCTCGAGGAAGAGGGCATCGTGAACGTCTGCCGCGCAGCCGTCGACGCCGTCGTGGAGGGAACCAGGAGATGAGCCGCGACGACATCGCCGACTACGTCAAGACGCTGGCGCTCGTCTACCTGGTCCTGATCTTCGTCCGGATCATCATGAGCTGGATCCCGCGGATCCCCTACAACCGCTTCCTGGCGGGCTTCCTGAAGTTCGTGACCGACGTGACCGACCCGTACCTCAACCTCTTCCGGCGCATCCTGCCGCCGGTCCGCATGGGTCCGGGCGCCCTCGACCTCAGCCCGATCGTCGCCACCTTCGTGCTCATCCTCCTGAGTGCGGTCGTGACGGGCCTCATCAGACCCGGGTGAGGACCTCCGGCGCCGCCGCGGCGCTGGCTACCGCGGGCCTTGTGGTCGTCGTCGACCAGGCCACGAAGCAGTGGGCCATCAGCGGGATCGAGCGCGGCGAGGAGGTGGAGGTGTTCTTCGGCCTCGACCTGACGAACGCCCGCAACACCGGCGTCGCCTTCGGGGCCTTCGAGGGCGGCGGCGCCATCGTGGCGGTGCTGATCGCGCTGTCGCTGGCGCTGCTGGTGGGCTACTTCGCGTTCAACCGCGACCGCCCCTGGCTCTGGCTGCCGGTCGGCCTGCTGCTCGGCGGAGCGCTCGGCAACCTGGCCGACCGCGCGCGGATCGGCGCGGTGATCGACTTCATCGACCCGATCGCGTGGCCGGCCTTCAACGTCGCCGACAGCTGCATCGTGATCGGCGTGGTGTCGCTGCTGTACGTGGTGGAGGGGAGGGAGAGACGGAAACGCTCCGCGTGACCGGCGAGGAGGCCGGCCTCCGACTGGACGCGTTCCTGGCCGCCCGTGGCGCCGCTCCGTCCCGCTCGGCCGCCCAGCGCCTGATCGAAGCCGGGTCGGTGGCGGTGGAAGGCCGTGTCCTCGCGAAGAACCACCGCGTGGCTGGCGGGGGAGACGGTCACGGTTGCCGACCACGAGGTGCCCGAGCAGGCCGCGCCGGAGGTCGAGATCGTGTTCGAGGACGAGCACCTGCTCGTGGTCGACAAGCCGGCCGGCCTGGTGAGCCACCCGGCCCCGGGCCACGACGATCCCACGCTTGCCGACGCGATCGACGGGTTCCTCGTCCACCGGCTCGACCGCTACACGTCCGGGCTCCTCCTGGTGGCCAAGACCGAGGCCGTCCGCGACGCGCTCCAGGCCGAGCTGCAAGCGCGGCGGATCACCCGCGAGTACCTCGCCCTCGTGAGCGGCCACCCCGACACCGAGACCGGCACGATCGACGCCCCGCTGGGGCGCGACAGGCGCAACCGGACGCTGATGTCGACCCGCACGGACAAGCCCCGCGATGCCGTCACCCACTTCGAGGTCGCCGAGCGCCTCCCGCGCACCGCGCTGCTACGGGTCAGGCTCGAGACCGGCCGCACCCACCAGATCCGCGCGCACCTCGCGGCGATCGACCATCCGGTCTGCGGAGACCCCGCCTACGGCGGCCGGGCGTGCGGCCTGAGGCTCGGGCTGGATCGCCAATTTCTACATGCGACGAAGTTGATGTTTAGCCATCCCGCTACCGGGGAAATTCACGATTGCGAGTCCAAACCACCCGTAGACCTACGTCGCGCGCTCGACGTAGCGAAACGGGAGCCAGTCTCCGGAGGGCCAGACGGGGACTGAGATATAGAGCGAGGCGGCTTCCAAGCCGCCTCGCTTTAGTTCTGGGACCACTATCCTCTTCGGCGACCGTATGACCTGACCCCGCGGGCATGTACGCGAGCGGCCCTGCCCGGGCGACTGACGACCCGGGTCCCGCTTCGCGGCCGGTGGGGGCGAGAACACCGAAAAGGGAGCATTTCGTTGGCCACTGAGATAGGCATCAAGGAGCTGCTGGAGGCCGGGGTCCACTTCGGCCACCAGACCCGCCGCTGGAATCCCAAGATGCGCCGTTTCATCCACGGCGAGCGCGGCGGGATCCACATCATCGACCTGCAGAAGACCGAGAAGCTGCTGCACAGGGCGCAGGAGTTCGCCGGCGAGCTCGCCGGGCGCGGCGGCACGATCCTCTTCGTGGGGACCAAGAAGCAGGCCCGCGACACGATCCGGGAGGCCGCGGAGAGCTGCGGCATGCCCTACGTCAACCAGCGCTGGCTGGGCGGGCTGCTCACCAACTTCCAGACGATCTCGAAGCGCATCAAGCGCCTGCACGAGCTCCGCGAGTGGACCGAGTCCGGCTCGATGGAGCTGCTGCCGGTGCGCGAGCGGATCGCCGCCATGGCGGAGCGCGACAAGCTCGAGACGAACCTCGGCGGCGTGGCCGACATGCAGCGCCCGCCCGACGCGATGGTCGTGATCGACATGAAGACCGAGACGATCGGCGTGCGCGAGGCGATGCGCCTCAAGATCCCGATCATCGGGCTCGTGGACACCAACTGCGACCCCGACCCGGTCACCTACGTGATCCCGGGCAACGACGACGCGATCCGCTCGTGCCGGCTCGTGATCCACGCCATCTCCGACGTGGTGAGCGAGCGCTCCGCGCGGTTCCGCGCCGAGGAGGAGGCCGCCCGGCTCGAGCGCGAGGAGCAGGAGCGCCGCGAGGCCGAGGAGCGCGCCCAGCGCGAGGCCGAGGAGCAGGAGCGCCGCGAGGCCGAGGAGCGCGCGCGGCGGGAGTCTGCGGAGGCGGGCTTCGCCCCCGATGAGCCCGCCACCCCGAGCGGCACGCGGGCCGAAGAAGTCGCCGGCGCGGCCGCGCCGCGCGAGCGCCGTACCTTCGACCCCGACGACGAGTCCTAGAGCGATGACGATCTCCGCAGCTGACGTGAAGACCCTGAGGGAGCGCACGGGCGCCGGCATCATGGATGCCAAGGGCGCCCTCCAGGAGGCGGACGGCGACTTCGAGCGCGCCGCCGAGATCCTGCGCGTGAAGGGACAGGCCTCCGCCGCGAAGCGGGGCGGGACGGGTGGCATCCGAGGGACTGGTGACGAGCTACATCCACGCGACCGGCAAGATCGGCGTGCTGGTGGAGATCGACTGCGAGACCGACTTCGTGGCCCGCAACGAGCAGTTCCAGGAGTTCGCCCGCGACGTGGCGCTGCACGTGGCCGCCGCGCCCAGCGTCCGCTACGTGTCCGAGGACGACGTGCCGCAGGAGGACAAGGACGCCGAGCTGCGCGTGCTGCGCGAGCAGGCCGCCTCCGAGGGCAAGCCCGAGAACGTGCAGGAGAAGATCGTCGAGGGCCGGCTGCGCAAGTGGCTCGACGAAGTCGTGCTCCTCAACCAGCGCCACGTGAACGAGGACAAGCACGAGAGCAAGACGCTCGAGCAGCTCCGCACGGAGATCGCGGCGAGCACGGGCGAGAACGTCGTGATCCGGAGGTTCGCCCGCTTCCAGGTCGGGGAGGAGTGACCCCGAGCTTCAAGAGGGTCCTGCTCAAGCTCTCGGGTGAGGCGCTCATGGGTGACCTCGCCTACGGGGCGGACGCGGGCCGCATCGCCTCGATCGCCGAGCAGGTCAAGCACGTGGCCGACCGCGGCGTGGAGGTGGCGATCGTGGTCGGCGGGGGCAACATCTACCGCGGCCTCAAGGGCGCCGCCGCCGGGATGGACCGGGCCACCGGCGACTACATGGGCATGCTCGCCACCGTGCTGAACGCCCTCGCGCTGCAGGACGCCCTCGAGAAGGTCGGCGCCGTCACGCGGGTGCAGTCGGCGATCACGATCTCCGAGGTCGCCGAGCCCTACATCCGGCGCCGCGCCATGCGCCACCTGGAGAAGGGGCGGATCGTGATCTTCGCCGCCGGCACCGGCAACCCGTTCTTCACGACCGACACCGCGGCGGCGCTGCGGGCGCTCGAGATCCACGCCGAGGCGATCCTGATGGGGAAGAACGGGGTGGAGGGGGTCTACACCGCCGACCCGCGCACCGACCCCGCCGCCGAGTTCATCCCGGAGATCAGCCACCAGGCCGCGATCGAGCAGCGGCTGGGCGTGATGGACTCCACGGCGCTGTCGCTCTGCATGGACAACTCGCTTCCGATCCACGTCTTCAACATGGACGACGAGCGGAACATTGATCGCATAGTCTGCGGCGAGCGAGTGGGAACCGTTGTGAGGAGCGGATGACCGACGTTGGTTACACGCGTGTTTCGCGATGAACGGGTTGATTAAAGACTTTCTCGACGAAGCGCAGGCCCGGATGCAGAAGTCCGTGGACGCCACGCGCACCGAGTTCTCGACCGTCCGCACGGGCCGCGCGTCGCCCCACCTGCTGGACCGGATCGATGTCGACTACTACGGCGCCAGCACCCCGCTCCGCCAGCTGGCGCAGATCTCGGCCACCGAGGCGCGGCTCCTCACGATCACCCCCTACGACAAGAACTCGATCAAGGCGATCGAGAAGTCGATCCTCGAGTCCGACGTGGGCCTGACGCCCTCGAACGACGGCCAGGTGATCCGCCTGCAGATCCCGGAGCTGACCGAGGAGCGCCGCCGCGAGCTGGTCAAGGTGGTGCACAACATCGCCGAGCAGGGCCGCGTGGCCGTGCGGAACATCCGCCGGGACGTGATGCACGACCTGCGCGAGCTGAAGAGCGAGGGCGAGGTCGGCTCCGACGACGAGCACCGCGCCGAGAGCGAGCTGCAGAAGCTGACCGACTCGCACACCGGCGAGATCGACAAGGCGCTGGCCGGCAAGGAAGAGGAAATCCTCGAGGTGTGAGCGCGTCGCGGGCGCGCTACGTCGCGATCATCACCGACGGGAACGGGCGGTGGGCCCAGAGCCGCGGCCTTCCCGTCCTGGCGGGCCACGAGGCGGGGGCGGACACCGTCAAAGCCCGTCTCCGCGACGCCGCCGAGTTCGGGATCGAGGAGCTGACCGTGTACTCGTTCTCGACCGAGAACTGGAACCGGTCGCAGGCCGAGGTGGACGGCCTGATGGCGATGTTCGCCCGGCGCATCGACCGCGAGACCCCCGAGCTGGACGAGGAGGGCGTGCGGATGCGCTTCATCGGCCGCCGCGACCGGCTCGACGCCGGGCTCGTACGGCGCATGGACTGGGCCGAGCGGACCACGGCCGGCAACGAGCGCATCACCCTGTTCGTGGCCTTCAACTACGGCGGCAGGGCGGAGATCGTGGACGCGGCGCGAAGCTTCCAGGGGGAGACGGAGGAGGAGTTCCGGCGCCACCTCTACGCACCCGACATGCACGACCCAGACCTCCTCATCCGGACCAGCGGCGAGCGCCGCATCTCGAACTACCTGCTGTGGCAGCTCGCCTACGCCGAGTTCGTCTTCCGCGACGAGCTGTGGCCCGACTTCTCGCGTGAGGCGTTCGAGGCGTCGCTCGAGGAGTACGCGGCGCGCGGGCGCAGGTTCGGCGGCCGATGAGCACGGAACGGGGAAGCGATCGGTCCGGCGCGGGCCAGCCCGCGCCCTCCCGCCAGCCTGGAGCGGACCTGGCGCCCCGGATCGTCTTCGCGATCCCCGCCATCCTCTTCGCGATCCTCATCGTCTGGCAGGGCGGCGAGGTGTTCGCGATCGGCCTGGCTCTGCTCGGCGTGATGGCGCTCGGGGAGCTCTACGTGCTGATGGGGCGGGTGCGGCCGCCGGCCCTGGCGGGGTTCGCCACGTTGATCGCCCTGCTGGTGGCCGCCCTCTACGGCGAGCCGAAGCACGTGATCATGGTGCTGGTCGCGGCCTTCCCGATCACGTTCTTCCTGGCGCTGATCCGGCCGCGGCGGGAGCACGTGTCCTGGGCGATCGCCGCCGTGCTCTTCGGGGTCCTCTGGATCGGGCTGCCGATGGTGCACGCGATCTGGCTGCGCGAGCTGGCGCACGGCGACGGGCTCCTGATCGACGTGCTGGTGGCCACCTTCGTGGGGGACACGTTCGCCTACTTCGGCGGGCGCTGGTACGGGAGCAGGCGGATCGCGCCGCTGATCTCGCCGAACAAGACGTTCGAGGGGCTGGTTGCGGGCTTCATCGGCGCCACGATGGCGTTCTGGTTCGCCGGCCTCTACCAGGACTGGCTGACCGGCTGGCACGCGCTGGTGATGGGCGCGCTGGTGGCGTTCACGGCGCCGATCGGGGACCTGTTCGAGTCGATGATCAAGCGGGACCTCGAGGTGAAGGACACCGGCACGCCTGTTCGGCCCCCACGGCGGCGTGCTCGACCGCCTGGACGCGGTGTTCTTCACGGTCGTCGTGGCGTACTACGCGGCGATCGCGCTCGGCTACGGCTGAGGGCCTCAAGTCCCGGCCGCGTTTGGCCGATGGTGATCGGATGGAGCCCGTAGGGGGTCTTACCGCTGCGCGGGCGCGTCCCGGCGGAGCGGCGCGAAACGGGGGGCTGCGGCCCGCCGGTTCCGAGCGCGAGGCGCTTCTTCGCGTGGCGGCCGCCGCGGCGGGGGCGCACGACCTCGACCAGGTGCTCGAGGTGGCCGCCGAGGAGGCGCGCGCCGCGACCGGCGCGGCTTCGCTGTCGGTGAGCCGCTGGGACCGTGACGGCTCCGCCCTGCGGACGATGATCAACGTCGGCGTGCTGGGTCCCGGCGAGGAGCGCTGGCCGGACGGTGAGATCTACGAGCTCGGCGAGGACCTGAGCGGCCAGCGACTGCTCATCGAGGGGGTCCCGTACTTCAACGCGGTGGACGACACCGGCGTCGATCCCTGGTGCGCCGCCCGCCTGCGGCGGCTCGGCAAGGAGTCGGAGGTCGGGGTCCCGATCGTCGTCGAGGGCGAGCCGTGGGGCGAGGTGTACGCCACCACGGCGCCGGGCGAGCCGCGCTTCCGCAGCGAGGACGTGCGCTTCCTCGAGGCCGTGGCCGGCCAGCTGGCGGTGGCGATCGAGCGGGCCGAGCTGTTCTCTCGCGTCTCGCGGCTGGCCTACGAGGACCCGCTCACGGGCCTCGCCAACCGGCGGGCGCTCGAGGAGCGGCTCGAGCGCGCCGTGGCCAGGGCGGTCGAGCGCGACGCCGCGCTCGCGCTGCTGCTCTGCGACGTGGACGATCTGAAGGTCGTCAACGACGAGCACGGCCACGACGGCGGCGACCGGGCGCTGCGGCGCGTCGGCGAGGCGCTGGTGGCCGCCGCGGCCACGCGGCCCGGCAACCTGGTCGGGCGCCTGTCGGGCGACGAGTTCTGCGTGGTGATGGAGGGCGCCACCCTCGACGAGGCGCGCGCGCTGGCGGGAGCGACGCTCGCGTCCCTGGCGGGCCCGTCCGAGGTCCACATCTCGATCTCCTGCGGCGCCGCGGCGCTCGGCGCCGGCGTGGACTCGCCGATCCAGCTGCTGCGGGCGGCCGACGCCGCGCTCTACCGCGCCAAGCGGAACGGCGGCGGGCAGATCTTCACCGCGGGATCGCGGGCGCCCGAGCGGGCCGCGCGGGGCGAACGGCGCACCCTGCGGCGCAACACGCGCGACCGGGTCCGCGACGCCATGCAGGAGCTGGCCGAGCGGTTCGAGGGCGCGCTGGCGGACGAGGGGCCGCTCGAGCGGATCGAGGCGGTGGCCGTGCACATCTCCGAGGCCCTGAACGCGGCTGCCTGGGCGGTCTCGTTCGCGCCTGCCGGCGGAGACAAGATCCACACCGTCGCCCAGGCCGACTCGCGCGACCAGCGCGTCGAGGGGCTGCGCCTCGAGGCCGACAACGACATCTACGCCATCGACGACTATCCGGCCACGGCCCGGCTGATCCGCGCGGGCGCCGGGGCCTTCGTGGCGCGCGCGGACGACAGCCACTCCGACGCGGCCGAGCGGGCGCTGCTGAGGGTGCACAACCGCACCGGCGTGCTGGCCGCCGCGGCGGCCGACCACGACTTCACCTGGCTGCTCGAGATCTACTCCGACGAGCGCTCCGCTCCGCTCGAGGAGGCCATGTACGAGTGCGGGCTGCTGCTCCGCGCCGCGATCCCGCCGCGCCCGGCCGGCAAGGGCGGCGCCGCGCTGCTCCAGCGGCGCACCCGGCAGGTGCAGCTCACGAGCGGGCTGGCGGCGCGGCTGGCCGGTGTGAGCGACCTCGACCGCATCGTGCGGGCGACGATCGACCAGGTGCACGCCGGCATGGGCGCGGACGCGTCCGCGATCGCGCGGCTCTGCTCGGACGGGGCGCACGAGCTGGTCGCCGGCGCCGGCCGCCTCGACGCCCCGAGCGTCCGCCGCTACATGCCGCCCGCCGGGCGCGGCCTGATCTCGCGCTGCCTGCGCGAGAGCCGGCCCGTGCTCGCCCCCGACGTGCGCCGCGAGCCGGACTACCACTCGACCCCGGTCACCGCGTCGACGCGCTGCGAGCTCGACGTGCCGGTGGTGGTGAACGGGCGCCCGTGGGGCGCGATCTCGGTCCAGAGCGACGCCCTGGAGGCCTTCGACGAGGAGGACGCCCGCCTGCTGCGCGCCGTGGCGGACCAGCTCGCCGCCGCGCTGCGGTCGGCGACGCTCTACGAGCAGCTCGAGCGCGCCTACCTCGGCACCGCGGAGGCGCTCAACGCGGCGCTCGAGGCCAAGGACTCCTACACCGCCGACGCACTCGCGCTCGCTGGTTCAGCGTGCCGAGGCGGTCGGGCGGCTCCTGGGCATGCCCGAGCAGGCGCTCCGTACGCTGCGCTACGGGGCGGCGTTCCACGACATCGGCAAGCTGGCCGTGCCGGAGGAGATCCTGAACAAGCCGGGGCCGCTGACCGACGACGAGCGCGAGATCGTGCAGCGCCACCCGGTGATCGGGGAGCAGATCCTCGCGCCGATCGAGTTCCTGGCCGACGTGCTGCCGCTGGTGCGCGGCGCCCACGAGCGCTGGGACGGCGCGCGGTTACCCCGACGGTCTGGCCGGCGAGGAGATCCCGCTGGGCGCCCGCATCGTGTTCGCCTGCGACACGTACGAGGCGATGACGGCGCCGCGGCCGTACCGGGCCGCGCTGCCGGAGGAGGAGGCCCGGGCGGAGCTGCGCCGCGTGGCGGGCACGCAGCTCGACCCGCGGGTCGTGGAGGCGCTGCTGGCCGTGATCGGCTAGCGGGGCCCTCCCAGGCCGCGAAGCGCCCGGCGCGGCCGGGTGCGCACCGCTCCCTAACATCGACCGGGTGAGAAGGGTCCTCATCGTCGGGTCGACCGGGTCGATCGGAACGCAGGCGCTCGACGTGGTCGAGCGGAGCGGCGAGCTCGAGATCGCCGGGCTGGCGGCCGGCTCGAGCTGGGAGCTGCTGCTCGAGCAGGCGGGCCGCTTCGGCGTGGACCGGCTCGCCCTGGCCGACCCCGACGCCGCGGCCCGCGCCGGCGAGCACGCCGAGGTGCTGAGCGGGCCGGAGGGCCTCGTCGAGCTGATCGTGGAGACCGACTGCGACCTCGTGCTGAACGCCCTCGTGGGCTCCGCCGGCCTGGGGCCGACCGTCGCCGCGCTGGGCGAGGGGATCGACCTCGCGCTCGCCAACAAGGAGAGCCTCGTGGTGGGCGGCGAGCTGGTCACGGCGCTGGCCGAGGCCACCGGCGCCCAGCTGATCCCGGTCGACTCCGAGCACTCGGCCCTGTTCCAGCTGCTGGAGGGCGAGCGGCCGGGCACGGTCGACCGGCTGGTGCTCACCGCGAGCGGCGGCCCGTTCCGCGGCCGCACGCGACCTCGACGGCGTGACCGTGGAGGAGGCGCTCGCGCACCCGACCTGGCGGATGGGCGGGAAGATCACGGTCGACTCCGCGACGCTGATGAACAAGGGGCTCGAGCTGATCGAGGCCCACCACCTGTTCGGCGTGCCGTACGAGGCGATCGACGTGGTGGTGCACCCGCAGTCGATCGTCCACGCGCTGGTGCACCTGAACGACGGCGCCTCGCTGGCGCACCTCGGCTATCCCGACATGCGAGTGCCGATCTCCTACGCGCTCCACCACCCGGAGCGCGCCGACGTGCCGGTGCGGACGCTCGACCTGGTCGAGCTGGGCGCGCTCACCTTCGAGGCGCCCGGACGAGGCCACCTTCGCCTGCCTGCGCCTGGCGCGCGAGGCGGCCCGGGCCGGCGGCACGGCGCCCTGCGTGCTGAACGCGGCCAACGAGGTGGCGGTGCACGCCTTCCTGCGCGGCGAGCTGTCGTTCACCGGGATCGCGCGGGTGATCGAGTCGACCCTGGCCGAGCTGCCGGCGCGGCCGGTGCGCCACTTCTCGGACCTCTACGAGGCGGACGGCGAGGCGCGCGAGGTGGCGAGGGGGGTGGCCGCGTGAGCTGGCGCTTCCTCGCCTTCGTCGGCTTCGCGATGCTCGTGATCCTGCACGAGCTGGGCCACTTCTGGGCGGCCAAGGCGGTCGGGATGCGGGTCGAGAAGTTCTCGCTCTTCTTCCCGCCGACCCTGTTCAGCGTGAAGCGCGGCGAGACCGAGTACGCGATCGGGGCGATCCCCGCGGGCGGCTACGTGAAGATCAGCGGGATGAACCCGTCCGAGGACCTCCCCGACGAGGTCCGGACGCGGGCGTACTACTCGCAGCCGGTCTGGAAGCGGATCGTGGTGATCGCCGCCGGGCCGGCGATGAACCTGCTGCTGGCGTTCCTGCTGCTGTTCGTCTTCTTCTGGCTGATCGGGCCCGAGACCGGCACCGCGCGACGTGGACGCCGATCGAGCGCGGCTACCCGGCCGCGGCAGGTGCTCCAGCCGGGCGACCGCGCTCGTCGCCGATCGACGGCAGCGGCGGGACCCCGCGCGAGCTGTCGGAGCGGATCGCGTCGCACGAGTGCGCCGGGGCGGCCGACGCGAGGGCTGCAAGGCGGCCACAGCCGGCGCAGGTCACGGTCGTGCGCGACGGCCAGCGAGCGCACCTTCGAGCTCACGCCGATCTACGACGCCGACGCCCACCGGACAGGACGACCCGCGCGGGCGACGCGGCTCGGCTTCGCCTATGCGCCGGGCCCGCGCGAGACCGCTGCCCTTCGGCGACGGCGCTCGACGTGACCGTCGACCAGTTCTGGTTCATCACGAAGGCGACGCTCGAGCTGCCGGCCCGGCTGATCGACCCCGAGCAGCGCAAGGAGATCTCCGGCGTGGTCGGGTCCTACGAGACCACGCGGCAGACGATCCTCAACGACCTCGAGCCGAGGTCGTCGGGATCCTCGCGATCATCTCGCTGTCGCTGGCGATCGTGAACCTGTTCCCGTTCCTTCCCCTGGACGGGGGACACATCTTCTGGGCGATCGTGGAGAAGATCAGGCGCAAGCCGGTGCCGTTCAGCGTGATGGAGCGGGCCGGCGTGGTCGGCTTCATGCTGGTGATCCTGATCTTCCTGGTGGGGCTGTCGAACGACATCGATCGACTGTCGGGTGAGGGCTTCCAGGTGCGCTAGCGTCGTCGGCAAGCAGCCGGCTTGGCCGGCCGCGCAGCGGCCGTTAGATTCCGCGCATGGAGGCCACCACAGCCACTCGTAAAGAGAGGCCCGCGGGCCTCGACGCGTCGACCGTCGCCGAGGCGTTCCAGCTCACGGCGCAGGCTCATCCGGACCGCTGCGCCCTGCGCACGAAGGACGACGAGCTTCTCGATCACCTGGGCCGAGTACGCCGACAAGGTGCGCCGCACGGCCGCCGGGCTGGCCGGGCTGGGCCTCGGCCGGGGCGACGCCTCGGGCATCATGCTCACCAACCGGCCCGAGTTCCACTGGTTCGACGCGGCGGCGCTGCACCTGGGCGCGACGCCGTTCTCGGTCTACAACACCTACACGTCCGAGCAGGTCGAGTACCAGCTGCAGGACTCGGGGGCGAAGCATCGTCATCACCGAGAAGGCCTTCGCCGACCGGATCCGCGGGCGTCGAGCACGTGATCGTGGTGGACGACGGGGGAGAGGTCGAGTCGCACGCGCGCGGACGACTTCGACTTCGAGGCCGCCTGGCGGGCGGTCGAGCCGGACGACATCCTCACGCTGATCTACACCTCGGGCACCACCGGGCCGCCCAAGGGCGTGCAGCTCACCCACGCGAACCTGACGGCCGGGATCAACGGCTTCGACCAGGTGATCGCCTTCCCGGACGACGGCCGGGTGGTGTCGTGGCTGCCGATGGCCCACATCGCCGAGCGCGCCTGCTCGCACTACCTGCCGATGTTCCTGGGGTTCACCACCACCTGCTGCCCGGACCCGCGCCAGGTGGTGGCCTATCTGCCCGAGGTCCGGCCGACGTGGTTCTTCGCGGTGCCGCGCATCTGGGAGAAGCTCAAGGCGGCGATCGAGGCGGGCGTGGCGGCCGAGCAGGACGAGGCGAAGAAGCAGGCCACCGAGTGGGCGCTCGGGGTGGGGCTGCAGAAGGTGCGGGCCGATGCAGGCGGGCGAGGAGGTGCCCGAGGAGCTCGCCCAGGAGCACGCCAAGGCCGACGAGCTCGTGCTCTCGAAGATCCGCGCGCGGCTGGGGCTCGACCAGGTGGAGTCGGTGAACGTCGGCGCCGCGCCCACGCCGCGCGAGGTGATCGAGTTCTTCCACGCGATCGGGGTGCCGCTGGCCGAGCTGTGGGGGATGTCCGAGACGAGCGGCTACGGCGCCTGCAACCCGCCGGAGAAGATCAAGATCGGGACGGTCGGCCCGCCGGCACCCGGGGCGGAGATCAGGCTCGCGGACGACGGCGAGGTGCTGATCCGCGGCCCGTTCGTCATGCCCGGCTACCGCAACCAGCCGGAGAAGACGCGCGAGGCGATCGACGACGAGGGCTGGCTGCACACGGGCGACGTCGGCGAGTTCGACGACGACGGCTACCTGAAGATCGTCGACCGCAAGAAGGAGCTGATCATCAACGCGGCCGGCAAGAACATGTCGCCGGCGAACATCGAGGCGAAGGTGAAGGCGTCGAGCCCGCTGATCGGCCAGGCGATCGCGATCGGGGACGGAAAGCCCTACAACGTGGCGCTGATCACGCTCGACCCGGACGTTCGCGCCCGGCTTCGTGGAGCAGCACGGCGAGCGACGCCGTCCAGGCCGAGGTGCAGCGCGGGGTGGACGCGGCGAACGAGCAGATGGCCCGCGTGGAGCAGATCAAGAAGTTCAAGGTGCTGCCGGACGAATGGCAGCCCGGCGGCGACGAGCTGACGCCGACGATGAAGCTGAAGCGAAAGCCGATCCACGCGAAGTACGCGGAGGAGATCGAGGCGCTGTACGCGGGCTAGGGCCGGTCCGGCAAGAGCCGCCGTCGGCTGCACGAACCGCTCGTCGCTCGAGATGGCGCCCACGGCCGCGATCCGCATCGCTAGTCGCGGTCGTAGTGGACGAGCGGTACGCGCGTCGTCGGCCGAGCGGCGATCACGCACGGTCCTCCGGCGGCACGCGGCGGTGCTCGTTCTCCGCGGTGAGCCGAGCTGCAGCTCGCGACGCCCGGCGTGACAGCCGGCCCGGCATCGGGCACGGATCGACTGAGTCCATCGGTCTGCGATAGCGCGAGCTCGAGTCGTTTGGCGCGAGCCGCACGAGTCCGGCCGAGGTCGCAGACGGCGCCCGCCGGCTGCGGTACCTGAGAGTTGTACCAGGTCGCCAGGTCGGGCAAGCGCCGGTGCACCGGCGTCGCTACGACCTCGGTGCCGGACTGGGAGGAGCGGTCAGCGGACCGGCAGCTCAGGCGGCATTCAGGAGCGCTCCGCCCGGTTGGTCTCGACTCGTCGGAGTGCCGTCGCTCGTCGCCGTGGCGACGGATCGAATTCCGCCAGCGCTAGCCGGCAGGACTCCTTGCAGGGCGGCATCGACGGTCGCCTCAGACCCTTGCGCCGCGCGCGGCGCGCGCGGCCTCCAGAGCTCGCGCAGCCCCGCGACGGCGCGGCGTGTTAGGCATCGCAGCGCATCGTCGAGCCACTACTCTGGATGCGCGATGGCCTCGAAGCGACAGATCGACGTCGGCGGGGTGAAGATCGGCGGCGGCGCTCCCGTCGCCGTTCAGTCGATGACGAAGACCGAGACCGCCGACTACGACGCGACCATGCGCCAGATCCATGCGATCGCCGAGGCCGGCGGGGACCTCGTTCGGTGCGCCGTTCCGCGCGACGACGACGTTCGGGCGCTCGAGCGGATCGTTCGCGAGTCGCCGATTCCCGATCATCGCCGACATCCACTTCAACCACACGCTCGCGCTCAAGGCGATCGACGCCGGCGCCCACTGCGTCCGCATCAACCCCGGCAACATCGGCGGCCACGAGAAGGTCGGCGAGGTCGTCGAGAAGGCGCGCGCCGCGGGCGTTCCGATGCGGATCGGGGTCAACTCCGGCTCGCTGCCCAAGCACCTCCACGAGCTCGAGCGCGAGAACGCGGTCGAGGCGCTCGTCGCCGCCGCCATCGAGCACGTCGAGCTGATGGAGCGGCTCCGCTTCGAGGACTTCAAGGTCTCCGATCAAGTCGACCAGCGTGCCCAACACGATCGCCTCCAACCGGCTCCTGGCCGAGCGGATCGACTATCCGCTCCACCTCGGCATCACCGAGGCGGGCACGAAGTGGTCCGGCTCGCTGAAGTCGGCGGTCGGGCTCGGCACGCTGCTGGCCGACGGCGTGGGGGACACCATCCGCATCTCGCTCTCCACCTTCCACGCGGAGGAGGAGGTCAAGGTCGCCTGGGAGATCCTCAAGGCGCTTGAAGCTGCGCGAGCGCGGCCCGGTGCTGATCGCCTGCCCGACCTGCGGGCGGCTCCAGTTCGACATGGACACCGTCGTGGCCGAGATCGAGGAGCGGCTGCGGGGCTACGACGACCCGATCGAGGTGGCCGTGCTCGGCTGCGCCGTGAACGGGATCGGCGAGGCGTCGCACGCCGACTTCGGCATCACCGGCGCCAAGAACGAGGGGCTGATCTTCGCCCACGGCAAGCCGCTGCGGAAGGTGCCGCAGGACGACCTGGTCGACGCCCTGTTCGCCGAGATCGACAAGTCGATCGACCGCGGCGAGGTGCGTGGTCGACGAGGGCAAGTCGGCCGAGGGCGCGGCCTGGCTCGAGAAGATCGAGGAGGAGAACGCCGGCGAGCTGACCCCGGAGCGGATCGCGGCGATGGAGGCCGCGGCCGCGAGCGAGGACGCGCTGGGCGGTAACGGCCAGACGCTGCCGATGGCGGGCGCCCCGAAGGCGAAGCGGATCACGCTGGACGAAGAGGCCTCGCCGACGGCGGGGCGGCGCTTCACCCGGGCCTAGCAGCGGCCTCGCCGACGGCGGGGCGGCGCTTCACGCGGGCGCGCGCCTAGCGCCTACGCCAGCGCCTTGCGGAAGATGAGGAACTCGCACGGCGCCGCCAGCTGGGACGCGGGGGGCGACGCCACTTCGTCGAACGGCGCCGACCGCACCACTCGGTAGCCGAGTCGGGTGTACCAGCTGCGGAGGCGGTCCTTCTCCGGATGGGCCCATCCCTTCGGGACGAGCAGCTCGAGCTGCATCGTCGTCACGCCGCGCGAACAAGCCGGCCCTGGCGCGTGGCCGCGAGCATCCCACCACTGCGGATCGCCTCGGCGATCTCGCCCGGCCCGATACGCGCCGTGCCCTCGAGCCACAGTCCGGCCTCGCCGACGGCGTATGCCGCGTTGACTATGCGGACGAGCTCGTCGACGAGGGCCTCGTCGCTCGCCTCGTCGGGAGCGAGCAGCTTGACCTCGGCCGTCACCACGAAAGCCGATCGCCCTTCAGCCCGCCCGTAGCGCGAGGCGGGGCAGCAGCCGGCGGCCGCGCGGCGGGGCGGCGGACGCGTGCCGGCAGGCCGCGTGCCGGCGCAGCAGCTCGACGAGGTGCAGCGACGGGACGAACGGGTCCGCGACGGCGCGGCCGGTCGACAGGCACAGCGCAGCGACGATCGCGCCGTTCTCCTCGGCGATGAGGGCGGGACCCGCCGGCGGGCGCGCGCTGTCCAGCGCGGCCAAGCGGACGAGGTCGGCGTCGTCGTCGGCGCGTGCCATGCGTAGCAGCACACCGTCGACGCGCGGAGAGGTCGGCGGAGGGGGCATGGGCCACACGGTTGCACGGGACCGATCCATCGCGCAATACGAAGATCTGCCAGCACTCATAAGCAGACGAGATAAATTGCCCTGCATGGAGCTGCGCCAGCTGCGCTACCTGGACGCCGTCGCCCGCCGTCGCTCGTTCACCCAGGCGCGCTGGACCTCCACGTCGCACAGTCGGCGCTCTCGCAGCAGGTGGGGCGGCTCGAGCGCGAGCTCGGCGTCGAGCTCCTGCGCCGCACCACCCGTCGCGTCGAGGTGACCGAGGCGGGCGAGCTCGTCCTGGCGCGCGCGCGGCGCGCGCTCGACCGAGGTGGACGGCGTGCGCGCGGATCTGGACGCCCTCCAGGGGCTGGTCCGGGGGACGCTGCGCCTCGGCGGCGTGCCGCCGGTCGGCCCCGTTCACCCCGCTGCGCTGATCGCCGACTTCAGCCGTGCCCACCCGGGGGTGGCCATCACCGTGCGCGAGGACGTGGCGTTCACGCTGCTCGGCGCGCTCCGCGACGGCGGCCTGGACCTCGTGCTGGCGCTCGTCGACGTCGGCGCCCTCGACGGGCTCGATGGCGCGCGGCTGCGCGACGAGGAGCTCGTCCTCGTCGCGCCCCTTGAACATCCGCTTGCGCGAGCCAAGCGCGTGCGCGTGGAGCGCCTGGCCGGCGAGGCGCTGGTGGCCTACGGCGCCGGGTCGGCGCTGCGCGATGCGCTGGTCGCGCTGGTGCCGGGTGGCCGCGTCGTCGCCGAGGCCAACGAGCTGGAGACCGTGCGGGAGCTCACCGCACGCGGGCTGGGCGTCACGCTCATGCCGCGCTCGGTCGTGGCGTCGCACGCCGACCGCCTGGCGATCCGCCCGTTGAGCCCGCCGCAAGCCCTGCCCGTCTCGCTGGTGTGGCGCGCGGGCGAGCGCCCGACGCCCGCCGCGCAGGCGTTCCGCGAGCACGTGCTGTCCGCGATGCGGCCTGAGATCTAGTCGCCCCGACTCAAGGGTCTGACCCTCGCTCAGGCCCAGCGCCTCCAGGGCCTCGGCGCGATCCAGGTACACCGCGCATCGGGTCACCTGCCCGTCCGCGATCGTCCACACGTGCGCCGTGTCCCGTTCGAGGCGGACGCCGCTCTGCCCGCCCTCGGCCACGAGGTGCACGAGCACGACGACGCGCTCGCCCATGTCGATGAACCGCTCGACGTCGAAGCGCCATTCGCCCCAGACCTCCCTGGTCCTGACGACCCAGCGCTTGAGCCCGTCGCGGCCGCGGAAGACCTGGGTGTCCGGATAGACGGGGGGCAGGTGCAGCTCGAAGCGCTCGTGCACCAGCTCGCGCAGCAGCCGGTCGGCCGGCCCGTCCGGGGCCTTCCGCAGGTCCTCGAGCATCCGGTACGAGCGCCGGACGAGCTCTACGCCGTTGACGGTCTTGTTCCGAACCAGCACCGAACGAGTATTGCTCGCAGCCCGGCGGATTTCGGTGGGGGCAGCCGTACTTCGTGACTACGCGGCGTGGGCGGCTTCCCGCTCCAGCACCCGCGCGAACGCCTCCACGACCTCCGGGTCGAACTGCGTTCCGGCGCAGCGGGACAGCTCCCCCAGCGCCTCCGAGGCGCTTTGGCGGGGCCGGTGCGGGCGGTCGGTCGTCATCGCGTGGTAGGCGTCGCAGGCGGCCACCACCCGGGCGCCCAGCGGGATGTCCTCGCCGGCGAGGCCGTCGGGGTACCCGAGCCCGTCCCAGCGCTCGTGGCTCGCGCGCACCAGCCGCGCGGCCGAGCGGAGCGCCGGCGCCGCCAGCAGGATCCGCTCGCCGATGATCGTGTGGCGCCGCATGAAGCTCCACTCGGCGTCGTCGAGCGGCCCCGTCTTCTCGAGGATCGCGTCCGGGATCGCCATCTTGCCCACGTCGTGGAGCTCGGCGGCCCGGGCGACCTCGTCCAAGGCCTCCGGGCGCATCCCCAGCTCGCGCCCCACCGCCGTCGCCAGCTCCGCGGTGCCGCGCAGGTGGGCGTGCAGGTCCGGCCGCGTCTCGGACAGGGTCCGCAGCAGCACGTCGCGCGACTGGTTCCACGCCGACAGCCGCCGCCCGCCCTTGCGGGCGTACATGCGCCGGTCGGCGAGCTGCAGCGCCTCTGTCGCGGTGCGCGCCTCGGCGGGGGCCAGCACGGCGCCGTGCGAGGTCGTCACGTCGAAGCCCTCGCCGTGCTCGCTCAGCGCCGCCACGCAGGCCAGCGTCAGCGGCTCGACGCCGCCCGCGCCGGGCCGCAGCAGCACGCAGAACTCGTCGCCGCCGAGCCGGTAGGCCCGGCCGTGGCCCCGCTACGACGTCCGCCAGCCGCATCCCGAGCCGCACCAGCAGCCCGTCCCCGGCGGGGTGGCCGAAGGCGTCGTTGTACTCCTTGAAGCCGTCGAGGTCGAACAGCACGATCGCCCGCGGCTCGTCCGCGCGTCGCGAGCGCGCAGCTCGTCGGCCAGGTCGTCCATCAGGCTGCGCCGGTTGCGCAGGCCGGTCAGCGGGTCCGTGCGCGCCTCGTCGTGGATGCGCGAGATCATGCGCTGGTTCTCCGAGAACAGCAGCGCCGGTCCGCACCACCACGAGCAGGAGCGCCACCGAGCCGAGGATCAGCCGTGACCTCGTTCAGGCGGTCGAAGTGGTCGTATGTGAGCAGGCGCGATCCCCGTCAGGCCGGCCGCGAACGGCACCAGCACCACCGGAGGCTCTCGTGGGTGGTCGCCGCCGCCCGCTCGGCCGGCTGCCAGGCGGAGAGGCCCACGAGGAGCGCCGAGGCGGGCCACAGCGTCTCGAGCAGCGTGCCCTCGACGTAGGTGCCCTCCACCGTCTGCAGCAGGTAGACGCCGTCCGCCACGGCGGCGAGCGCCAGGCCGAGCCCGAGCAGGATCCAGGCGCGCCCGGGGCGCCAGCCGGTGAGGCCGAGGATCGCCACGACGAGGCCGAGCAGAAGCAGGTCGCCGACGGGGTAGGCCAGGTTGGTGAGGACCTCGGGGCTCAGCTCCCCGGCGCTCGCGTGCACGACCGGCCCGTACAGCACCGCGCAGCCGAGCGCGGCCACCGTCAGGGCGGCGATGAGCCCGTCGAAGAGGAGGTTGAGGCGGATCGTTCCCGACCCGGGCGCGGGCCAGGAGCAGCAGCGTGACGCAGGCGGCGGGGTAGTAGACGAGCCAGAGCGCGTCGGACACGCTCGGGGTAGGGCGGGCTCGCGTCGTCCGCGTATACGGCGGTCCAGAGCACGTCCGCACCCGTCCAGGCCACGAGCCCCGCGCCAATGACGAGCCAGGCGACGCGCTCCTCGCGGAACGCCGCCGCCCGCCACAGGCAGAAGCCGGCCCCGGCCAGGAGCAGGGCGTTGTACACGTAGTCCTGGAAGAAGCCGGTCGCGGCCTCGCCGGCGACGCCGGTCGCGGCCTGCAGCACGAACGCCGCCAGCAGCACGGCCGCGCCGTACCAGCACACGCGTAGAAGCACGCGTTGGGTCCCAGGAGGGTCCATCCCCTCTACATCGGCGTTTCGGCCAGGAAATTGAGCCCTACGGGGATATAGTCGCCCACTCGTGACCCGGCTTTCCCGCTATTTCCTCCCTACCACGCGCGAGGCCCCGGCCGACGCCGAGGCCATTTCGCACCGCCTGACCGTGCGGGCGGGCCTCGCCAGGCAGGTCAGCGCCGGCTTCTGGACCTGGCTGCCGGCCGGCTGGCGGGCGCACCGCAAGGTCGAGCAGATCGTCCGCGAGGAGCTCGACGCGATCGGCGCGATGGAGATGCTGATGCCGGTGATCCAGCCGGCCGAGACCTGGAGGCGCACCGGCCGCTACGACATCGACGAGGTCTTCAAGCTCAAGGACCGGCGCGGCGCCGACTTCGTGCTCGCGCTGAGCCACGAGGAGAACGTCACCTGGCACGTCTCGCGCGAGGTCCGCTCGTACCGCGACCTGCCGAAGATCCTCTACCACTTCCAGACCAAGGAGCGCGACGAGGCGCGGCCCCGCGCCGGGGTGCTCCGCACCCGCGAGTTCATCATGAAGGACTCGTACTCGTTCGACGTTGATCCGGACGGCCTCGAGCGCTCGTATCAGCTCCATATCGAGGCCTACGACCGCATCTTCGACCGGACCGGGCTCGAGTGGTACCGGGTCGAGTCGGACGTGGGGATGATGGGCGGCATCGGCGCCCACGAGTACATGGCGCCCTGCGGGGCGGGCGAGAACGACGTCGCGCTCTCCTCGGCGGGCTACGCGGCCAACATAGAGGTGGCGAGCGCCAGCCCGCGGCCCGTCGACGGTCTGCCCGGGCCGCTCGACGCGCCCGAGCGGGTCGAGACGCCCGGCGCCACCACGGTCGAGGACGTGACGCGCCTGCTCGGCGTGCCCGCCGGCGCCGTGATCAAGGCGATGCCCGTGGTGGCGGACGGCCGCGGGCCGGTGCTGGTGCTGGTGCGCGGCGACCACCGCCTCAACGAGATCAAGCTTCAGAACGCGCTGGGCACCGCGGCCAGGCCCGCCGAGCCCGAGGAGGTGCGCTCGATCTTCAAGGCCGAGCCCGGCTTCATCGGCCCGGTCGGCGCGCCTGTGGAGGTGCTCGCCGACGAAGCCCTGCGCGGCCTGCATGGCCTCGTCACGGGCGGCAACGAGCACGACCTGCACCTGCGCGGCGTGGAGCCCGGCCGCGACTTCGACCCCAGCTGGGGCGACGTCCGGCGGGTGGAGGAGGGCGACACCTGCCCGGACGGGGCGCCGATCACGATCGAGCCGGCGATCGAGGTGGGCAACATCTTCAAGCTGGGCACGCGCTACTCGGAGCCGCTGGGCGCCCGCTACCTCGACGAGCACGGCAAGGAGCAGCTCATCTGGATGGGCTCGTACGGGATCGGGCCGGCCCGGATCGTCGCCGCGGCCATCGAGCAGTACGCCGACGAGCAGGGCATCTCCTGGCCGCGCGCCATGGCGCCCTTCGACGTCGAGCTCGTCACGCTCGGGAAGCAGGGTGAGGAGGCCCGCGAGGTGTCGGACCGGCTCTACGAGGAGCTCCGCGTCGCACGGCCTCGACGTGCTCTACGACGACCGCGAGGGCAGCGCGGGCGAGAAGTTCGCCGACGCCGAGCTGCTCGGCTGCCCGCTGCGCCTGACGATCGGCAAGCGAGGACTCGAGGCCGGCGAGGTGGACGTGCAGATCCGGCGCGCCCAGGAGAAGCGCTCGCTGCCCCTCGAGGGCGCCGCCGCGGCGGCCGCGGAGCTTTGGGCAAGCCTTCCCTGAGCCGCCGCGAGGGCGACGGCGAAGGCGGCGGGCCGAGCGCCGCCCCTGACGTTCCGGCGCCTCGTCGGCCTCGACCGCTCCGGCGGCCCGCCCCCCGAGACGCTCCGCGGGGAGGCGCTCCACCCCTGGACGATCCCCAACGCCATCGGGTTCGTGCGGCTCGCCCTGATCCCGGTCTTCCTGATCATGGCGCTCGACTCGGGCGACGGCCGCGACACCGCCGCCACCATCCTGTTCGCCTTCATCGCCTGGGCCGACCAGCTCGACGGCATGGCCGCGCGGATCACCGGCCAGTACAGCCGCCTGGGCGCCCTGCTCGACCCGCTCACGGACCGCCTGCTCGTGATCTCGGGCGCCATCGTGGCCTGGGAGTTCGAGCTGCTGCCGCGCTGGGCGCTGCTGGTGCTGGCGGCGCGTGAGGCGCTGATGCTGCTCCTGACCCAGATCGCGCTGCGGCGCGGCATCGACCTGAGCGTGAACATGCTGGGCCGCTGGGCCGTCTGGCCGGTGATGGGGGCGCTCGGCCTCGCCATGATCGTCGAGACCTGGGTCTCCGCCGCCCTGCTCTACCTGGGCCTCGCCCTGACGCTTGCGGCTACGGCGCGCTACATGCAAGATGGATGGCGAGGCCTTCACCAAGGCTCAACCTCTACTTGAGCATCGGCTATAGTCGCCGAATGGACACTTTCCCGGATCTGGGTGCCCTCTCCGACCAGGAGCTGAAGGACCTCATCCAGCAACTGACCGAGGAGGAGCAGGAGGTGTCGTACCGTCGCCGCATCCTGCACGGCAAGATCGACATCTTGCGCGCGGAACTTGTGAACAGGCTGCGCAAGAAGCATGCTGAAGGCGAGTCCGTGATCAGCGGCGACGACGTGCAGCAGCTCACCGACATCCTGTCCGGGAAGGGAATCCCGGCCGACGACGGACCCGGGTAGGCCGCCGTGCACTGCCCCGAGTGCGGATTCGTCAACGCGGAGGGCGCCAACTACTGCCAGCGCTGTGGCGCGTTCCTCGGCGAGGCCGAGTCGGGCAAGGCCGGCGACACGACCGAGGTCTACCAGGTCGACGAGACCGGCGAGCTGCGCGCGGTCGACCTCGACGAGGTCACCCACGAGGGCGCCACGATCGTCATCCGGTCGGGCGGCGGGCGCGCGGGCGAGGCCTTCACGCTGAGCGGCGAGCGCATGACGATCGGCCGCAGCCCGGAGGCGGAGATCTTCCTCGACGACGTGACCGTGTCCCGCAACCACGCCCTGATCGTGCGCCGCCGCGACGGGCTCTACATAGACGACCTGGGCTCGCTCAACGGCACCTACGTGAACAGGCGCCGGATCGAGTCGCACCGGCTGACCGACAGCGACGAGCTGCAGGTCGGCAAGTACAAGCTCACATACCTGGACGAGAGATGAGCACAGAGGTAGCGGGAGGCCCCCAGCCCCGCAAGGAGAAGGCGCTCACGATCGGTGCGGTCGTCAAGCAGCTCGAGCGCGAGTTCCCGGAGATCTCGATCTCCAAGATCCGCTACCTGGAGGACCAGAAGCTGCTGGCGCCGCGGCGCACGCCGGGCGGCTACCGCCTCTACGGCCCGGCGGACGTGGACCGGCTGCGCACGATCCTGCGCCTCCAGCGCGACGAGTTCCTGCCGCTCCGCGTGATCCGCCAGGAGCTGGCCGCGGGCCGGGCGGACTCCGACTCGCCGCAGCCCTCCGCCCCGGAGCCGCGGCCGGCCGCGCGGCGGGCCAGCTTCGCGCTGCGCGGCCCGGGCTCGGTCTACCGCCTGGAGGAGGTGCTCGAGGAAACGGGCGCCGACCCGGCGCCTCGTCAAGGAGCTCGAGGACTACGGGGTGATCAAGGCGGAGCGCCGCGACGGCGAGCTGCTCTACGACGACACGGAGCGCGAGATAGTGCGCGCCGTGACCGAGCTGAAGCGCTTCGGCGTGGGCGGTCGCAACCTGCGCGTGTTCCGCACCTCGGCGGACCGCGAGGCGGCGCTGCTCGAGCAGATCCTCGCCCCGGCGCTGCGGTCGCGGAACCCCGAGCGGCGCAAGGAGGCGGTGGAGGCGCTCGAGAACCTGGCCGCCATCGCGTCGCACCTGAAGCACCTGCTGCTGATCCGGGACCTGCGGAAGCTCGCCCGCTGACTGTCGACCTCGACAAGCACATCGGGCGAGTGCCCGACTTCCCCAAGCCGGGGATCCTCTTCTACGACGTCACGACGCTGTTCCTCGACCCCGAGGCGCTACGGCACGCGATCGACGAGCTGGCCGACTTCGCCCGCTCCAAGCAGATCGACTACGTGGCATCGGCGGAGGCCCGGGGCTTCGTGCTCGGCGCCGCCGTGGCCGCCGCTGCGGGCGCCGGGTTCATCCTGGGCCGGAAGCCCGGGAAGCTGCCGCGCGAGGTGTCCTCGGTCGAGTACCAGCTCGAGTACGGGGTGGACGCTCTCGAGATGCATGCCGACGCGGTGCGCGGTGGTGCGCGCGTGCTGGTGCACGACGACCTGCTCGCCACCGGCGGCACCGCGCGGGCGCTGTGCGACCTGGTCGAACAGGCCGGCGGCGTCGTGGCAGGATGCGCGTTCGTGATCGAGCTCGGCTTCCTGAACGGGCGCGAGCGGCTGGCCGGGTATGACGTCCACTCGCTCGTCGTGTACGACGAGGGGTGATTGTTCGGCGCGAGACGCTGGTGCCGGCGCCGGCGGAGGAGGTCTGGCGCCTGGTGAGCGACCCGGCGCGGCTGGCCCAGTGGTGGCCCGGGGTCACGCGAGTGGAGGAGGCCACGCCCGAAACCTGGACGACCGTGCTGAGCTCCCCGAAGGGGAAGGTCGTACGGGCTGACTACACGCGGCTCGAAATCGAGCCGGAGCGCCGCGTGGTGTGGCGCCAGGAGGTGGAGGAGTCGCCGTTCGAGCGGATCCTCGCCGCGGCGGCCACGGAGATTGCCCTGGTGCCCGACGAGGACGGAACCAGGGTCACGGTCACGCTCGACCAGAAGCCACGCGGCTGGGCGCGCTTCGCCCCGCTCCAGTTCCGCAGCGCAGGCGTGCGACAGGTCCAGGGCGCGCTGGATGGCCTGAAGGCGGTCTTCGAGCCATGAGGTGGTGGGGCTGGGGCGAGGACGGCCATCAGGTCTCCCTGCCCGAGCCGGCGACTGCGCTGCTGCGCGACGAGCTCGGCGCCGACCTCTCCGTCCGGCACGAGCACGTGGCGCTCGAGGAGGTGCGGCTGCCGGAGCCGCGCCTGCCGGGCGCCGCCCGGGCACGGCTCGAGGCGGCGGTGGGGGCGGAGCACGTGCTGGACGACCGCGCGGCGCGCGTCGAGCACGCGGCGGGGCGCAGCTACCCGGACCTGCTGCGCCTGCGCTCCGGTGACCCGTCCCGCGCCCCCGACGCCGTCGTGGCGCCGCGCACGGCAGACGAGATCCGGGCGGTTCTCGAGGCCTGCTCGGAGGCGCGCGTGGCGGTGGTGCCGTTCGGGGGCGGCACCAGCGTGGTGGGCGGCGTGGAGCCCTTCTCGGACGGCTTCGACGGCGCCGTGGCGCTCGACCTGCGCCGGCTCGACCGGGTCCTCGACGTCGACCGCGCCTCGCTGACCGCGACGCTCGAGGCGGGCCTGCTGGGCCCCGAGGCCGAGCGCCTGCTGGGCGAGCAGGGCGTGACGCTCGGCCACTTCCCGCAGTCCTTCGAGTACTCCACGGTGGGCGGCTGGGTCGCCACGCGCTCGGCCGGGCAGGCCTCGAGCGGGTACGGGCGGATCGACGAGCTGGTCGAGGGCCTGCGGCTCGTCGCCCCCGCCGGCGAGATCCGCCGCCGCGCCGTGCCGGCCAGCGCGGCCGGTCCCGACCTGGGTGAGCTGGTGGTGGGCTCCGAGGGGGTGCTGGGCGTGATCTGCGAGGCCACCCTGCGCGTGCGGCCCGTGCCGGAGGTGCGCCGCTACGAGGGCTGGTCGTTCCGCTCCTTCGCCGAGGGCCGCGAGGCCTTCAGGGTGATGGAGCAGGCCGACGCCGCACCCGACGTGGCGCGGCTCTCGGACGAGGAGGAGACGCGCCTCGCGATCGCGCTCGCCTCCCGCGCGGGCGGCGCCGCCGAGAAGGCGAGGCGCGCCTACATGCGCATGCGCGGCCACGAGGGCGGCTGCCTGGCCATCACGGGGTTCGAGGGCGAGGAGGAGGACGTGGAGCGGCGCCGCCTGCGCGCCGCGGCGCTGCTGCGAGCGGGCGGGGGGATCAGGCTGGGGCGGAGGCCGGGGGAGGCGTGGCTCCGCGGCCGCTACGCGGGCCCCTACCTGCGCGACGAGCTGCTCGACCGCGGCCTGCTGATCGAGACGCTCGAGACGGCGGGGAGCTGGAGCGGCCTCGAGGCGCTGTACGACGCGGTTGGCGGCGCCCTGCGCCGCTCGCTGACCGACGCCGGCACGCCGCCGGTGGTCATGTGCCACGTGTCGCACCTGTACCGCTCGGGCGCCTCGCTCTACTTCACCTTCCTGGCGCGCCAGTCGGACGCGCCGCTCGAACAATGGCGCGCGGCGAAGTCAGCCGCCAGCGAGGCGATCCTGGCCGCGGGCGGCACCATCACCCACCACCACGCCGTCGGCCGCGACCACGCCGCCTGGATGCCCGCCGAGGTGGGCGAGGTCGGGCTCGACCTCATCCGCGCCGCCAAGCAGCGGCTCGACCCCGCCGGGATCATGAACCCCGGCAAGCTGCTCCCCGACTAGCGCGCGGGCGTTCTCGTCGAGCTGCGGCCAGGGCGCGCCGGGCCGGGCGAGCAGGTAGCCCTGCGCGAGCGGCGCTCCCGCGGCGCGCACGTGGGCGAGCTGCTCCGCGGTCTCGACGCCCTCCGCCACCAGCATGCCGCCGGTGCCGCGGGCGTAGACCGACAGCGCCCGCACCAGCTCCACCCGGGCCGGCTCGCGGGCGATCTCGCTCACGAGGCCGCGGTCGAGCTTGAGGTAGGTGGGCCGCGAGCGTGGCGAGCTGGCTGAGGCCCGAGTACCCGGCGCCCACGTCGTCCACCGCGAACTGGACGCCGCGGCGCCTCAGGCTCGCCAGCGTGCGGTCGATCGCCTCGCCGTGCCGCACCAGCGTCTCCTCCGTCACCTCGATGATCAGACGCGAGAGGTCCTCGGAGGCGTCGAGCAGATCGGACGTGCGAGTGTCGACGAGCAGCGGCGCGGACAGGTTGGCGCTCAGCCGGGTGTCCTCCGGCAGCTTCGGCAGCAGGGCGAGCGACGCCTCGAGGCAGGCCAGCTCGAGCTCCGCCCGCAGGCCGAACTCGTCCGCCAGCGCGAACCAGTGCAGCGGACCCTCGCCGCCGCGGGTGGCGAAGCGCGCCAGCGCCTCGTAGGCGTGGATGCGGCCGCTCTCCAGGTCGACGATCGGCTGGGTCTCCATCCGCAGGCCGTAGCCGTGGCAGAGGCGCTCCAGCGCCGCCCGGGCGCCATCGGCTCCTCCCGCCGCGATCGGCGCGCCCTGGTAGATGCTCACGGCCTGCTTGCCGGCGCGCTTCGAGATCCGGAGCGCCACGTCGGCGGCGGCGAGGAGCGCCTCGGCACCGATTCCGTCGTGCGGGGCGCTGGCGATTCCGGCGCAGCCCGACGAGCCGCGCACGCCGTTCGAGGCGACCGCGTCGAGCAGCCGCTCGGCCACCGGCACGGGGTCGTCGCAGAACACGAGCGCGGCGAACTCGTCGCCGCCGAGCCGGCCCAGCACGTCGCCCTCGCGCAGCGTCTCCTCCATGGCCCGGGCCGCCTGCACGAGCAGCCGGTCGCCGGCCGCGTGGCCGAGGCGCTTGTTGATCGCGCCGAAGTCGTCCAGGTCGATGGCGATCAGCGTGGCGGGCCGCTCCGTCGTCGCCACCCCCGTCAGGCGGTCGACCTGGGAACGGAAGGAGGCGCGCGACAGCAGGCCGGTGAGCGAGTCGTGCGCGGCGTCGTGCCGGGCCCGGTGGAGCAGCTCGGCCGTCTCGCGCGAGATCCGGCCGGTGGCCAGGAGCAGGGCGATCGACGCGGCGCCGAAGCCGATCGCCTCGGGGGTCATCGTGCCCTGGGTGACGATCGGGGAGAGCAGCGTCCCGACCACGACCACGCGGCCGACGACGCCGACCCGCCCGCCGCGGGCGAGCACGCCGCTTGCGGCGGCCACGAGCCAGAGCATGCTGACGAGGTTCACGTCGCCGCCGCTCCAGCCGACCATGCAGACGACCGCGACGCACGAGAGCGCCTCCTCCACGGCGAGCCAGCGCTCGTTCTGGACCGCCCACTCGACGATGCCGGTCACGCCGATCACCGCGAATCCGATCGCCGCGGGCACCGGGTGGGAGGTCACGGCGGGGTCTACCGCGAGCAGCCCGCCGCCCACGACGGCAAGCAGGATCCGCACTCGGGCGGCGTAACGGCGCGCGCGGGCCACTTCCGGCGTCGGGTGCGGGGGCCGCGCCATCGCACTACGTGCGTCGGCAGCGGCGCGGAGAAGCTTGAGCTAAGCGGCGTACCGCTCGGCGGCCCTGGCGCGCTTCTTGGCGGCCTCGATCTCGCGGTCCTTCGGCGGAGCGGTCGTCACGAGCTCGCCGAGCAGCTCAGCCGAGGCCGCCGCCACGGCGTCCACGGCGCGCTCGAAGGCCTCGGCGTTGGCCTGCGAGGGCTTCGTGTAGCCGCTGATCTTGCGGACGTACTGGAGCGCCGCCGAGCGAACCTCGTCGTCGGTGGCCGGAGGCTCGAAGTTGTGGAGCGTGCGGATGTTGCGACACATGCCCCTGACGATAGCCGCCCTGGTTAGAGTCACGACATCGCCGTCGACCTCAGCGACCCGGCCTCGATCGACACCGGCAGCACCGCCTTCTGGCGCCTGTCAGACGAGGAGCGCGACGAGGCGTTCGCCGTCCTGCGCCGCGACGCCCCGATGGCCCCGATGCCGCCGGTCGAGGACGAGCTCGTCGGCTTGCTCCAGGAGAACCCGACCGGCTACCGCTCGATCGTCCGCTACGAGGACATCAGGCGCATCTCCCGCGACCCGCAGACGTTCTGCTCCGGCGAGGGCGTGCTCGCGGGCGACGCGCCGCTCGAGATCCGGGAGGCCACGCTCTCCTTCATCAGCATGGACGCGCCCCGCCACACCAAGCTGCGCGGCCTCGTGTCCTCCGCCTTCACGCCGCGGCAGGTCGCCCGCATCGAGGAGGGCATCCGGCGGTCGGCGAAGCGGATCGTCGCCGAGGCCGCGCCGGCCGGCGGCGGTGACTTCGTGTCCCTGATCGCGAAGCGGCTGCCGCTCCAGACGATCTCGGACATGATCGGGGTGCCCGACTCGGACCGCGAGCGAGTCGTGGCCGCGGCGGACGCCCTGGTCTCGACCGGCGACGAGCGGTTCCTCGCCGGGCGCGAGCCGATGGCGGTGATGGGGGAGGCGATCTGGACCCTGTCGCAGTTCGCGGGCGAGCTCGCCGCGCATCGCGAGCGCAAGCCGGCCGACGACCTGATGACGGCGCTGGTCGAGGCCGAGATCGACGGCGAGCGGCTGACCCATGCCGAGATCTCGGCCTGGTTCGTGCTGCTGTCGGTCGCCGGCAACGACACGACCCGCCACACCACCTCGCACGCGATGCGGGCGCTGACGCTGCATCCCGATCAGCGGGCCCTGCTGCAGGACGACCTCGAGGGCCGCCTTCCGCAGGCGGTGGAGGAGTTCGTGCGCTGGGCGACGCCCGTGCTCCACTTCCGCCGCACGGTGACGCGCGAGGTCGAGCTGCACGGAGAGCGGCTCGAGCCCGGCGACAAGGTCGTGATGTGGTTCCTGTCCGGCAACCGCGACGAGCAGGCCTTCGACGAGCCGGGCCGGTTCGACGTGACCCGCGACCCGAACTACCACGTCGGCTTCGGCGGCGGCGGGCCGCACTACTGCCTGGGCGCCTCGCTGGCTCGCACGCAGCTCCGGTCGATCTTCGGCGAGCTGCTCACCCAGGTGCCGGACATCGAGGTGGAGGAGCCCGATCCGCTGGCGAGCGCGTTCATCCGCGGGGTGAAGCGGATGGACTGCAGCTTCACGCCGCGCGGGGCGTAGCGCCGGCCGCTACTCGGGCAGCGGGCGCAGCTGGACCTGGCCGAGCAGCGTGATCCCGTTGCGCGTGCGGGGGTTGTCGCGCAGCTCCAGGAGGCCGCGGAGGACGGTGGCGCCCTCCTCGAAGCGCTGGTTCTCGCCGCGCCCCTCGACCGTCACCGCCGCCAGGTCGATGAACTCGTAGTCCTCGAAGTTCCTCGGCAGCGGGGCGCCGGCCTGGAGGTTGCCCTGCTGGTCGGTCACGGTCGCGCCGAGCGACCTGCGGTCCTCCTCGGAGTTGGCGAGGTAGACCTGGTAGGCGGTGTTCTGCGTGCTGGGCTCGAGGCCGGACGCGTTGACCAGGATCTGGTTCGTGCCCTCCTGCCGGGCGATGATCGCCTGGCCCTGGGTACCGGTCGGGATCGGTGCGCCGTCGCCTCCCTGCCCCTGCTGGGGCTGGTTCTGTGAGCCCGCGCTCGCCTCGCTCGGCTCGTCGTCGTCGCCGCCTGTGAGGACCCCGATGGGCCAGAGCAGCACCACCACGAGGATGAGGACGAGGACTCCGGCGGCGGCCAGGAGGCGCCTGCGCCCGGCGGCCGCGGCGCCACCGGAAGCGAGGCCGCGGGAGCCCGTCTCGGCGCCGCCCGGCTTGGGCGCGGCCGCCGCGCCGCGCCGCCCGCGTTCGCCGTCGGGGATGGCGGGGACGTCGCCGTTCGGGTAGAGCTGCTCGAGCGCGTCCAGCAGCGAGCTGGTCCAGGCGCGGGCCGCCTCGGAGCGGCGCAGGTGGCCGCGGGTGGCGGTCGCCTCCGGGCCGGCCTGCTGGCCCAGGACGTAGTCGGTGAGCTGGCCGCGCCAGTCCTCCTCGACCCCGCGGGCCGTGATGGGGGCGAGGTCGACGAGGGCGTCGCGCGCGAGCTCGCGCACGCGGGTCTCCGGGAGGCCGAGCATGTCGGACAGCTCGTCGTAGCTCTTCCCCTGCTTGAGAACCAGCTCGACGATCGCCCGCTGCTCGTCAGACAGCTGGTCGAAAGTGGCCAATGCAGGGCGAACTGTAGTGTGAACGCGATGAGCGATTCGCCGGTTGGGACGTATCCGGCAGCCGGCACGCTGGACGACGTGCTCGGCTTCGAGCTGCTCGAGTCGAGCTCCGACGGCTGCCGCGCGCGCTTCGCCGTCGAGCGTCGGGTGCAGCAGCCGATGGGGCTCGTGCACGGGGGCGCCTACGCGGCGCTGGCCGAGGCGATGGTGTCGCTCACGACCCACGCGCAGGTGAGCGGGAACGGCAGCATGGCCGTCGGGCAGTCGAACCACACGACCTTCCTGCGCCCCGTCACGGAGGGCCAGATCCACGCCGAGGGACGGCCGCTGCACCGCGGGCGCACCTCATGGGTGTGGGACGTGAACTTCACCGACGACGAGGGCCGGCTGTGCGCCATCACGCGGGTGATCCTCGCGGTGCGGCCCGCCCGGGCCTACGACCTGAGGTCCAGCAGGTACGCGTCCACCCGCTCGAGCTTGCCCTTCACCTCGATCTCCCCGAGCGAGGTGGCGCGCAGGCCCGGCACGGCCTTGAGCGTGGCGCCGCCGACGACCACGCCGCCGGTGGGCGCCCGGCTCTCCAGGCGCGCCGCCACGTTCACGGTGTCGCCGATCACGGTGTAGCTGCGCCCGCTCTCGGCGCCCACCACTCCCACCAGCGCCTCACCCGTGTTCACCGCCGCCCGGAAGCGCGGCCAGTCGGGGTGCGCGGCCGCGAGGCGGGCGGTCTCCGTCTGCAGTGCCGCGGCCGCGTTCACGGCGCGCTCGGCGTGGTCGGGCTGGTCGCCGCGGGTTCCCCAGGTGGCCATGATGGCGTCGCCGATCAGGCGGTCGATCTCGCCGCCGTGCTCGCGCACGATCGGCGGGATGGCCGCCTCGAAGTAGGCGTTCAGCATCTCCGACACCTCGCGCGGCTCGCGGCCCTCGGAGAACGAGGTGAACCCGGCGAGGTCGGCGAACAGCACGCTCACCTCGCGCGTGCCGGCGGCGGTGTGGTCCAGGTACAGGTCGCTGAAGCGCTCCTCGCCGTCCTCGCGCCGGGCGACCACCGCGATCGCCCCGAACGCGACCAGCATGAGCAGGTGCCACTCCCACCAGCTGGCGTGCCAGTTGCGCCCGAAGGCGACGGAGATGCACGCCTCGGCCAGGAGCACCCAGGCGCTCGTCACGCCGACCAGGATCGGCGAGCCGGAGTGGATCGCCATGGCCAGGTAGCGCGCGGCGGCGAACGCGTAGAGGACGAGGGCGATCGCCGGCACGGCCAGCAGCAGGCCCGAGGCGCGCTCGACGGGCGTGGGGTCGTCGAGCGGGGGCACGGAGAGGAGCGACCACGCCGCCCACACGGCCATCGCGCCCAGGAGCACGCCGCGCAGCAGCCGCGCGTGCCGCATCACCGCCTGGGCCCGGTCGGGGCGCAGCGGCAGGGCCGAGGCGGCCGCGAAGAGACTCGACAGGAGCAGGCCGATCGGGGTCGCCACGGCGAAGCCCTGGTTCGGCGTGTCGAGCAGCACGCCGGGGGTGGAGAGGGCGTGGAGGCCGAGGAACCCGGCGGCGCTGAGGAAGGCGAGCGAGACGAGGTAGAGGCGGGCGTCGGAGCGCCTGCAGCGCGACGGCCGAGGTGGAGAAGGCAAGCGCCGCGCTCGTCAGCCCCGCGGCCAGCACGAGCCAGAAGTGGGACGGGTGGTGCTCCCACTGGACGTCGGTGTCGGGCGCCGCGAGGAGGAGGACGAGCCCGAGGACGGGAAGGGCGAGTGCCACGACCCACAGCGCCAGCCGCACGCCGCCGTCCGGCTCCGGAGCGAGCAGCGACGTGCGAGTCGCCGTCATCGGTTCAGCTCAGCGCCCGCGGCCACGGCTCGACGTCGGCGAATCCGGCGCGTCCCAGGGTCGCGGTCATCCCCTAGCCGAGGGCCCGCAGCCGCCGCTCGGGGGTGTCGTCGTCGCGGCCCTCGTAGCGGTTCGTGATCGGCAGGCGCCGGTCGCGGCCGAACGCCTTCGTCGAGATCTTGATGCCGGGCGGGGCCTGGCGCCGCTTGTACTCGGCCTTGTCGACCATCCGGATCACGCGCTCCACGTCCTCGCGCGGCAGGCCGCGGCGGACCAGCTCCACGGCGTCGAGGTCCTCCTCGACGTAGCCGGCCAGGATGGCGTCGAGCACGTCGTACTCGGGCAGCGAGTCCTGGTCGGTCTGGTCGGCCCGCAGCTCGGCCGAGGGCGGCCGCTCCAGCACGCTCGCGGGGACCAGCTCGCGGCCGGCCTGCTCGTTGCGCCAGCGCACCAGGCGGTAGACGGTGCCCTTGAACACGTCCTTCAGCACGCCCAAGCCCCCGGCCATGTCGCCGTAGAGGGTGGCGTAGCCCACCGACAGCTCGGACTTGTTGCCCGGTGGTGAGGACCAGCCAGCCGAACTTGTTCGACAGCGCCATCACCACGTTGCCGCGGATGCGGGCCTGCACGTTCTCCTCGGCCACGTCCGGCTCGCGGCCGGCGAAGGCGCCGGCGAGCATGGCGTCGTAGGCGCGCATGGCGTCCTCGATGGGGATCTCCATGAACTCGGTGCCGAGGTTCTCGGCGATGCTGCGGGCGTCGGCGCGGGTGCCCTCGCTCGAGAAGGGGGAGGGCATGGAGACGCAGGTCACGCGGTCGGGGCCGAGCGCGTCGGCGGCGACCATGGCCACGAGCGCGGAGTCGATCCCGCCGGAGAGGGCGAGCACGACGCGCTCGAAGCGGTTCTTCTCGACGTAGTCGCGCAGGCCGGTGCGGAGGGCCGCGTAGAGCTCGGCGTCGGCGTCGAGCAGGTCGGCGACGCGGCCGCCGACGGTGTCGGGGCCCCGTCGCCGCCCGCCACCTCGACGCTCGCCAGGTGCACCGCGGGCGGCTCCGCGACGTGCGACGCGCGCCGCTGCCGCCGCACGTTCACCCGGTGGCGCGTGTCGCGCAGCCGCGCCGAGGCCACCTCGCGCGGGTCGATCGTGCAGAGCGTCAGGCACTCCTCGAACTGCGGGCAGCGGGCGAGCACCCGGCCGTCCTGGTCGATGGCGAGGCTGTGGCCGTCGAACACCAGCTCGTCCTGGCCCCCGATCGTGTTGACGAACACGACCGCGGCCAGGTTGTCCACCGCCCGCTGTATCAGCATGCGCTCGCGGGCGTGGCCGTACCCGGCCCGGTACGGCGAGGCCGACAGGTTCACGATCACCTGCGCCCCCGCGAGCGCCTCGGTCATCGCGGGCGGCCCCGGCTCCCAGATGTCCTCGCAGATCGACACCCCGATCGGGATCCCGTTCAGCTCGAAGATCCCGGCCTCGGAGCCCGACTGGAAGTAGCGCTGCTCGTCGAAGACGCCGTAGTTGGGGAGGTACATCTTGCGGTAGACCGCCGCGACCTCCCCGTCGGCGAGCACGGCCGCCGAGTTGTAGACGTCGTCGGCCCGCTCCGGGAACCCCACGAGCGCGACGATGCCGCGCGTCTGGGCGGCGAGGTCCTCGAGCGCCTCGCCGACCTGGTCGAGGAAGGACGTCTTCAGCAGCAGGTCCTCGGGCGGGTAGCCGCTGATGGTCAGCTCCGGAAACACGACCAGCGCCGCCCCTTGCTCGCGGGCGGCGCTGGTGTGCTCTGCGATCTTGCGGGCGTTGCCCCGGATGTCGCCGACGGTCGGGTCGATCTGGGCGAGGGCGACCCTCAGCAGGTCCTGTCCAGGGGGCATGCCCTTAATTATCGCTACTTCATCACCGCCTCCAGCAGGAGCCAGCAGCCATCCGTGTCGGTCGCCGTCTGGAACGGGTTCCCGAGCGACAGCGGCGGGCTGAAGATCAGCTGGTTCGGGCCACCGGAGCTGCAGCGCAGCATGCTGGTGGAGGAGGACTTGATCGCGAGGGACTGGCCCTTCTTGACCGGCACGTTCACCTTGAACGACTCGATCTTGTACGTCTCCGGGTCGGTCTCGGGATCGGTGTACTCCTGGCCCTGGTAGCTGAACACCGGGCCGTTGCGGACCAGCTTCGCCTGCTGTGTCTGGGCGTTCGCCTTGACGATCTGGAGCTGGAACGTGCCCGGCGCGCCGGCGATCAGCCGGATGCGCTTGATCTTGCCCTTCTTGGGCGCCGTGGGCTGGTCGGGCCGGCCGTAGGCGTCCATCAGGACGCGGGTGCAGGGGCCCGTGGTCTCCTCGGGCATGTCGCACGAATGCGGGGTGTTGGCGTTCGAGGGCTGCACGTCCGGGGTGAGCTTCGCGCCGAACTTGGCGCTCGCCATGCTCGTGGCCGGAACGGCGAGAAGAGCGAGGGCGGCGATGACGACGATGTTGCGGATGCGGGTCATTTGGACTCCCTTGTGGTGGTGATTGATCCGACAGGAGCAGTGTCGGGTCGGAGCGAGTCCGCTCCCAGGCGCCCTAGGGGTGGTCGTGGCCACCCCCGTTACGTTTGAGGCGTGACCATCTGCAGCGAGACCTTCGGAGACCGCGGCGATCCGGCCGTGCTGCTGATCATGGGCGCGATGGCCTCGATGCTGTGGTGGCCCGACGGGTTCTGCGCGCGGCTGGCGCGCGCGGGCCGCTTCGTGATCCGCTACGACAACCGCGACACGGGGCGCTCGACCGGCTACGAGCCGGGCACCGCCACGTACACCGGCGACGACCTGGCGGCCGACGCCGTGGGCGTGCTCGACGAGCACGGGGTGGAGCGGGCGCATCGTCGTCGGCATGTCGATGGGAGGCGGGATCGCGCAGGTCGTGGCGCTGGCGTACCCGGAGCGCGTGGCGAGCGTGACCGCGATCAGCACGTCGGCCGTCGGCGAGGAGACCCCCGGCCTGCCCGGCCCGACCGCCGAGTACATGGAGCACGCGGCCGCCTTCAACGACCTCGACTGGTCGGACACGCAGGCCCTCGCCGACCTGATCGTCGAGGACGCGCGCCACCTCGCGGGCACGCGGCACCCGTTCGACGAGGCCGCGGCGCGCGAGCTCGTCACCCGTGACCTCGAGCGCGCCATCGACCCCAGGCGGATGGCGAACCACGGCAGCATCGGCGGCGACGAGTCGCGGTGGAAGGCCGGCCGGCTCGCCGTGCCGTTGCTCGTGATCCACGGCAGCGCGGACCCGCTGTTCCCGCACCCGCACGGAGTGGCGCTCGCGGAGGCGGTGCCGGGCGCGACGCTCGTGACGATCGAGGGCGGCGGCCACGAGCTGCACGAGCGCGACTGGGACCAGATCCTGGGCGCCATCGTCGCCCACACCGCCGCCGCGTAGGCGTCAGGATGCCGCGCATGCGACACGTCCACACCAACATGCGCGTGCGGGACATCGACGCCTCGCTGCGCTTCTACGAGGCGCTCGGCTACGAGCGGCGCGGGAGGCTCCAGTTCGAGGGGGCCTACAACGTCTACCTCGGCCTGCCTGGCGACGGCGACACGCTCGAGCTCACCGTCAACGAGGACCGGACCGAGCCGTACGACCTGGGCGGCGGCTACGGGCACATCGCGCTGTCCGTGGAGGACCTCGACGGCATGCTCTCGCGGCTGGCCGCGGCCGGGATCGAGCCGGAGAAGCCGCCGTACCACCCGGGCGGGCGCGAGGAGTTCCGCATCTGCTTCGTGCAGGATCCGGACGGGTATCGCATCGAGCTGATCGACGGCGCCTTCGAGACGCCGCAGGACCAGGAGGGTTGAGCCAATGCTGTTCTTCGTGCGCTTCGACGTCCGCCAGGCGGACCACATGTCGAATCGCGAGCTGATCGAGATGTGGGATCGCGAGGCCGACGCCGCCCTCGGGGCGATGGATGCGGGCGCAATCAAGCACGCCTGGAAGGTGTCCGGTCAGCGCGTGGTGCTGGCGGTGTGCGACTTCCCGGACGCCGAGACGCTCGACCGCGCCCTGTCGGGCCTGCCGATCATCGTTGAGATGGGCGCGACGGTGAAGACCGAGGCGCTGCCGATCTACGACTACACGACGTTCGCGGCGGACCTGAAGGAGTCGGTGGGCGGCTAGCGCTTCCCGCAGCCGAGCGGGAGGTCCAGGTAGGTGGTGCCGGTCAGCCGGTGCTCGTAGTGCCACCACTCGCGCCAGTAGTTGGTGAAGCCGAAGCGCTCCATGGCGTCCTTCAGGGCGAGCCGGTTGCGCAGCACGGCGCCGGTGGCGTCGAAGGTGTGGGCGCCGGGGCCGAGCGCGTCGTAGCGGCCCATCCTGAGGCGCTTGCCGTCCGAGGCGCGGACGAGCGTGAGGTCCACGGCGCTGCCGAGGTTGTGGCGGCTTCTTCGCGCGATGTAGGTGCCCACCAGGTGGCCGCGGCCGGTGCGCTCGGCCCAGCTGACCAGCGCGCGGGTGGCGCGGGCGGGGCGGTAGGCGTCGAGGATCAGGAGGCCTCTGTTCCGGCGGCGCAGGTAGCGCTGCACGCGGCCGAGGTCGCGGGCGGCCGGGTCGAGCATGAGCGCCCATTCCTCGCAGTAGCCCGGAAGCCGCCGGCCCGTGATGTTGTCCTTGCCCGCGTAGCGTGATGTCGAGGCCGATGCCGGGGGCGTAGCGGTGGACGTCGACGAGGCCGGCGCGGCGGTGGGCGGGGGAGCCGGCGAGCTCTTGGGCTGGGGCCGCCGGCACCCCCCTGAAAGCCCGCTCGGCCGCGCCGCGAATCGTGTCCGTCCCGTAGTCATGCGAGGGGTTGCCGTCGGTGAGCACGGCGAGCGACACCCGCTCGCCATCCCGCTCGAACATCCCCACGGCATTGACGAGCCGCCCGGTCGCCGTGCCGCGCCAGCCGATCTTGAAGAACGCCTCGAAGCCGAGGTCGAGCGCGGGGCGCGGGAACCCCCAGCGCTGGCGACGGTCGATCGACGACATCAGCTCGCGCGCGTAGTCGCGCGTGCCGGCCGGGATCATGCCGTCGAAGCGGCGGAAGAAGCGGGCCTGGTCGGCCGCGCTGATGAGCGAGGAGCCCCAGCTGCCGGAGACCGAGAAGTCGCGCATCCCGGCATCCCGGGCGACCTCCCACAGCGCCGCGGTCCCGACCTTCCCCTGGATGATCGACGCCACCTTGTTGCCCGACAGCACGATCATCGTGTGGAGCAGCTGCTGGTCCGCCGGGCGGCGGCATGCGCCCCTCGAGCCGCCGCAGGTACGCGACCAGCAGCATGAGCTTCACGATGCTGCCCGAGGCGTAGCGCCGCCGCGCCTGGTAGCCGTGGAGGCGGCCGCGCGAGTCGATCAGCGCGAAGGAGCTGGTGGCGCGCCGGCGGACGAAGGCGCGCACCGCCCGAATCGATCGACCGGCGGGGAACGCGTCCGCCTGCCGCGCAGCCGCGGAGCGTTCCGCGGGCGCGCGCTCCGCGCGCGCTCGGCGCCGGCACCGCGGCGCTCGCCGTCCGCCGCGGCCACCACGGCCGACCAGCCCTACTCCAATCGCGATACGCAGGCCCCGCATTCGGGGCACCGTACCGCCAGGTACGGCTGCCCGTATGGACCGCCCGTCGCACCCGCCATACATTTGATCTCGTGATCGCCCGGCTCAACAGGGATCTCGTAGATCCGCGTACCTACACACGCATCGCGTATCTGCTTGTCGCCGGCGTCTTCGGGGTCATCGAGTTCACCTTCCTCGTGACGGCCCTGTCGACCGGCGTTGGGCTTGCCGTAACGCTCATCGGCATCCCGATCCTGATCGCCTCCGTCTACGCCTGGGGCTGGCTCGCGGAGATCGAGCGGCGGACCATCGGGGCGCTCACCGGCAACCACATCGCCAGCCCCTACCGCCCGCTCCCCGAGCACGGCTGGTGGGAGCGCCTCCGCGCCCGCCTCGCCGACCCCGCCACCTGGAAGGACCTCACCTTCCTCTTCCTCCAGTTCCCCTTCGGCCTCCTCTCGTTCATCGTCGCCGTCACGGTCCTGAGCGTCGCCGTCGGCAGCCTCACCCTTCCGCTCTGGTACTGGGCCATCCCCGACGGCGTCCAGATCACCATTCATCGAGGTCGACACGATCGGCGAGGCGCTCGCCTTCGTCCCGCTCGGCGCGCTCCTCGTCTGGGTGGGCGATCCCCGCCCTCGGCTGGCTCGGCCGCTTCTACGGCGCCTACGCCGAGCTCCTCCTCGGCTCGAACGAGGACCCGGCCGTCACCGCCCAGATGTCCGACCTCCGCGACGCCCGCGCCCGCATCATCGAGGCCGCCGACGCCGAGCGCCGCCGCATCGAGCGCGACCTCCACGACGGCGCCCAGCAGCGCCTCGTCGCCCTCTCCCTCAACCTCCGCATGGCCGAGAAGCGCGCCGCCGAGGGCGACCCCGCCGCCGCCGAGCTGGTGCGCAGCGCGGGGGAGGAGGCCGGGCTCGCGCTCAAGGAGCTTCGCGACCTCGCCCGCGGCATCCACCCGGCCATGCTCACCAACCGCGGCCTCGCCGCGGCGCTCGACGACCTGTCCTCACGCGCCTTGGTGCCGGTCGAGCTCGTGGCCGTGCCGCCGCAGCGGCTGCCGGACCAGGTCGAGGCCGCGGTGTACTTCCTCGTGTCGGAGAGCCTGGCCAACGTCGGCAAGCACGCGGAGGCCACGCAGGCGACCGTCGCCGTGACGGTGGTGGGGGAGGAGGTCGAGGTCGTCGTGAAGGACGACGGCGTGGGCGGCGCAGATCTCGGCAACGGCTCGGGGCTGCAGGGCCTCGAGGACCGGGTGGGCGCGCTGGACGGCTGCGTCGACATCGACAGCCCGGCCGGCGGCGGCACGACGGTGATGGCGACGATCCCGCTGAACGCCCCCGCAGGCGGCCCGGTCACGCCCGAGCGCCCTGCCCTCACCGACGACCAGCTGCGCGCGCTCGCCGAGCGCCGCCGGCGGGGCCTCCGCTACCGCCTGATCGCGCTCGGCACGGTCGCCTTCGTGATCCTGGCGATCTGGGGCCTCACCGGCGCGCCGAACGCCTGGCCGGTGTGGCCGATCCTCAGCCTGGCCTTCATCGCCGCCCTGGATGCCTGGCGCGTCTACACGGAGCCGCCCGGCGGCTTCATCGCCGGCCGCGCCCAGATGAGCACCCGCCGCCGCCTGATCGCCACCGGAGGCACGCTCGGGATCGTGAACCTGTTCGTGATCGGGATCTGGATCGCAAGCGGCTCGAGCTACTTCTGGCCCGCCTGGGTCATGCTCGGCTCGGTGATCGCCCTCGCGCTGAAGGCGATCCCCTGGTCACACGCCTGGCACGACCGGCTGCACGGCACGACGCCGCCGGTCACCTGAGCCGACTGTCCTGCCTTTGGTGCTCGTATGGAGCGCCTAGACAGGACAGTCGCCCGGATCCGCGACCCCTACGAGTCGTAGTACAGCGCGAACTCCCACGGGTGCGGGCGCATCCGCACCTGGTCCGCCTCCTCGCGGCGCTTCCAGCCGATCCAGGTGTCGATCAGGTCCTGGGTGAACACGCCGCCCTTCAGCAGGAACTCGTGGTCCGCCTCCAGCGCGTCGAGCGCCTCGTCCAGCGAGCCCGGCACGTGCTTGATGTCCCGTAGCTGCTCCTCGGGCAGCTCGAACAGGTCCACGTCGACGGGCTGGCCCGGGTCGATCCGGTTCTGGATCCCGTCGAGCCCCGCCATCAGCAGCGCCGAGAACGCCAGGTACGGGTTGGCCGACGGGTCCGGGGGCCGGAACTCCACCCGCTTCGCCTTCGGCGACGCCGAGTACACCGGGATCCGGCACGCCGCCGACCTGTTCCGCTGCGAGTACACGAGGTTCACCGGCGCCTCGTAGCCCGGCACCAGCCGGCGGTACGAGTTCGTGGTCGGCGCGCAGAACGCCATCAGCGCCCGCCCGTGGGCCAGGATCCCGCCGATGAAGTTCAGCGCCTCGCGCGACAGCTGGGCGTAGCCGTCGAAGTCGAACATCAGGTTCTCGCCGCCGCGCCCCAGCGACATGTGCACGTGCATCCCCGAGCCGTTCTCCTCGAACAGCGGCTTCGGCATGAACGTGGCCGTCTTGCCCGCCTGGTTCGCCACGTTCTTGATCACGTACTTCTGCAGCTGGATCTGGTCGGCCATCTTGCGCAGCGTGTTGAAGCGGACGTTGATCTCCGCCTGGCCCGCCGAGCCCACCTCGTGGTGCTGGAACTCGCAGCGCAGCCCCATCGACTCGAGCGCCACCACCATCCGCGCGCGCAGGTCGCCGTGAGTGTCGCCCGGGGACGGTGGGGAAGTAGCCCTGCTGCGAGCGGATCTTGTAACCGAGATTCGGCGTCCCGTTGCGCTCCGCGCCGAATCCGCGGCCCCTGTTCCAGTAGCCCTCCTCCGAGTCGACCTCGTAGAACGCGCGGTTGGCGGTCTGGTCGAACGCCACGTGCTCGAACACGTAGAACTCGGCCTCCGGGCCCATGAAGCAGGTGTCGGCGATGCCGGTCCCCGCCAGGTAGCGCTCGGCCTTGAGCGCCACGTAGCGCGGGTCGCGGCTGTAGGGCTCGCGGGTGATCGGGTCGATCACGTCGCAGAGCACCGACATCGTCTTCTGCTCGTGGAACGGGTCGATCAGCGCCGACGCCGGGTCCGGCAGCAGCACCATGTCCGACTCCGCGATCTCCTGGAAGCCGCGGATCGAGGAGCCGTCGAAGCCGAGCCCCTCGGCGAAGGCCTCCTCGTCGAGCGCGTGGATCGAGAGGCCGAGGTGCTGCCAGGTGCCGGGGAGGTCGGTGAACTTGAAGTCGACCATCCGCACGCCGTGCTCCTGGGCGAGGGCGAGGACGTCCTTGGCCTCGGCGACACGTCCGCCGACGAATCGCTCGACGGTGAGCGGCGTCATGCGTGAACCTCCTGGTCTGCGTTTGCGGGATGGATCTCGACCTCCGTCGTTTGACTGAGGAACTCGGAGCCGGCCAGGTGGTGGCCCACCTGGATGGCCAGGGCGCCCTCGTCGGGTGCCAGGAAGACGTTGATGCAGCGGTCCTCGATCGCGGCCGTCACGTCGCCCGCGCCGGTCCGGCGCACCTCGAGCTCGAGGCGCGTCGACGCGTCGTCGGTGAGGTGGGCGACCAGGCGGGAGCCGGTGTCCTCGGCTCGCGCCTGGGCGGCGGCCCAGATCTCGGGCCGGACGTCGCCGGCGTACAGGCCCCACGCGGCCAGCTCTCCTGCGCGGCCCAGCTCCGTCTGGAGATAGCGGATCAGCGAGACCACGTCGGGCGCGGCCGGCGCCGTGTCCTCCAGCACGGGACCGCCGCTGGGCCGGCGCCGGGCGTCACGGCGCAGCTGCGGTGCGTGGCCGACGACGCCCACAACCGGCCCGTCCTCGGAAGTCCCCTCCACACACGGCAGCCAGAGGTCGGAGTCCGAGAGCGAGCGCAGCACCGCTGCCAGCGGCACGCGCGAGAGGTCGCGCGGGCGCACGACTCCGACACTCACCTCCTCGGCGTCGCTCACGTAGCCGGCCGCCTCGAGGTAGCGGCATACCTGCCGGCGGATGCCGGCCAGGTCGCGCGAGCGGATTCGCGGGCCGCCCAGCACCGGTGTCGTGAGCCAGCCGCCCTGCTCGTAGACCGGCAGCTCGTAGTCCATCGCGGGCGCGCGGAAGTAGCAGAGCGGCAGCGCCCGGGCCGGGGCGATCGTCTCGAGCAGCCGCTCGACCTTGGACTTCAGCGCGTAGACGTTGGCCGCCTCGAGCGTCTGGCCGGCCACCTCGCAGTGATGGATCTCCTTGAGGATGGGGTGGGGGGAGGGGTTCACGCGCCGGCCGACCGGGATGCGCGCGGTCTCGCCGCCGCCGTAGCCGGCGCGCACGCCGAGGCGGAATGCGTAGGCGCTGCTCGCGGGACCGTCGCGCTCCAGGACGATCGGGACCGGATCGTGCTCGCCGCGATCCGCGACGACGTCGCGTATCCAGCTGAGCACTAGTAGCCCCAGCCCACGGGCGCCTCGTGCCTCACCGTCTCCTCGCCGCGTTCGCCGGTCCGGATTCGCACCGACTGGTCGACCGGATACACGAACACCCGCCCGTCTCCGATCTCGCCCGTGTAGGCGGCGCCCACGATCGCGTCGACGGCCTTGTCCACCACCTCGGTGGACACCACCGACTCGATCTTGAGCTTCGGCAGCAGCGAGATGTTCGCCCGCGAGCCGCGGTACTGCTCGGTGTAGCCCTTCTGGCGCCCGCAGCCCATCACCTCGGACACGGTGAGGCCGGACACGCCCAGCTCATCGAGCGCGTCCTGCACGTCCTGGAGCCGCTCGGGCCGGATGATCGCCTCGATCTTCTTCATGGATGGCTCCTAGCTCTCCTGGGTCCTGGTCGACAGCCCGACCGGCACCGGTCTCGGCGTCGGCCGCTGGGCGGGCGCCGCCGGCTGGTGGTACTCGGAGCCGGGCACCGGCATGAACTGCTCGGGGTAGCCCCACATGCCGTGCTCGACGAGGTCGAGTCCGTAGCGCTCCTCCTCGGGCTTCACGCGCAGGCCGTAGGTGGCCTTGATCAGGAAGAAGACGATGAAGCTGACCACGAACACCGAGCTGAACGCCGCGGCCACGCCGAGCGCCTGTGCGGCGAGCTGGTCGACCGAGCCGGTGTAGAACAGGCCGCCCTCGCCGATCGCGTTGTACTCGGCAAGGCGCGGGGCGGTGAAGAGGCCGCAGGCGATCGTGCCCCACACGCCCGCCACGCCGTGCGCGGAGAGCGCGCCGATCGGGTCGTCGAGCACCTTGTCGATCGCGATGACGCAGACCACCACCAGGATCCCGGCCACGATCCCGATCGGCAGAGCGGCCCAGTACTCGACATAGCCGGAGCCTGCGGTGATGCCCACAAGGCCGGCGATGACGCCGTTGCCGGTCATGCCGATGTCGAAGGTCCGCGTGATCAGCCAGCTCGTGGCCATGGCGCCCATCACGCCGCCGGCGGCGCCGAGCACGGTGACGATGGCCACCTCGGCGAAGCGGCCGTCGGCCACGCCCAGGGTCGAGCCGGCGTTGAAGCCGAACCAGCCGACGAACAGGATCAGCACGCCGAGGCCCACGAGCGGCATGGAGTGGCCGGGGATGACGTTGGGCTTGCCGTCGCGTCCGTACTTGCCCTGGCGCGGGCCGAGCAGGAGGAGCGCGGCGAGCGCGCCGGTGGCCCCGATCAGGTGGATCACCGTGGAGCCGGCGAAGTCCTGCATGCCGAAGTTCACCTGGAGCCAGCCGCCGCCGAAGATCCAGTGGCTGATGATCGGGTAGATCAGCGCGCTGAAGATGACCGCGTAGATGAGGTAGGCGCCGAACTTGATGCGCTCGAGCGTGGTGCCCCAGACGATCGCGAGCGAGACGGCGCAGAACGCGAACTGGAAGAAGAACTTGGCGGGCACCGCCGCGGCGGAGAACTCCATCGCGGGGAAGGCCGACTGCTCGATGGTGCCGAGGAAGGTGCCCTCGGTGCCGGCGAACCAGCCGGTGCCGCCGAACGCCAGGGCGAACCCGACCGCCCAGTAGCAGAGCGCCGCGATCGAGAGGTTGGCGATGACCTTCGCGACCACCGTGCCGGCGTTCTTCATGCGCGAGAAGCCCGACCTCCAACAGCAAGAAGCCGGCCTGCATGAAGAAGACGAGGATGCCGGCGACGAGCACCCAGACGGTGTCGATGCGGCCGAGAGCATCGTTGAGCGTGGGTTCCATGGCCGCATCGTCGGGCTACGCCCGAGCGATGTCTTTCGCCCTGTGTACAGACATCGGAGGGAGGGCTTGTACGGCTGTCTAGGGCCTAGCCTCCCGAACAGAGGCCAGCGCCCGTGCGGCGATTCGCGAGGAACCGTGGTAGGCCGACCCCCGTCGGCGGGCGCCAACCCCTGGCGTCAGAGCGCGGCTACCCCACGCCGCCCGGAAACCCGGGCGCTCGCTGCTCGTGACCCGTGCGGGGATCGTCCGCGTGGCTCGGCCGCGGACGCTCCTCGATCGTGGGCGTCAGCTTCTCGTGCCGCAGGTGCTGCGGGATCTCCACCTTCACGACCTGCCAGCCGCCGTCGGGGCCCGGGCGTGCGATGAAGCGGTGCGTGTCCCTCTCGGGATCCTCTGCCTGCAGGGTGCGGGCGCGCTCCTCCGCCTCGGCACGGGTCATGTAGCCATGGTACGCCTCACGGACGGAACGTCGCCGATCCCGAGCTGCTCGCGCAGCAACCGCTGCGGGTACACGGGCGGCGGGCCGGCGGGCGCCTCGAGCCGGGCGCGCTCGTCTTCGGTGAGCTCGAGGCCGTCGGCGCCGAGCAGGTCCTCGAGGTGCTCGAACGTGCGCGGCCCGATTGCCGGCGCGGTCACGCCGGGCGTCCCGAGCAGCCAGGCGATCGCGACCTGCGCGACCGTGGCGCCGCGCGCCTCGGCGATCTCGGCTGCCGCGTCGACCACGGCGAAGTTGCGTTCGATCCCGCGGCGCTGCAAGGCCTCTTCGTACGTCTCGTCCACGCCGTCGATCCGGCTGCCCGCGGGCGGGCGCTCGCCGCGCCGGTACTTGCCGCTCAGGAAGCCGGCGCCGAGCGGGCCCCAGGGGATGACGCCCAGCCCGGCGGCGCGGCAGAACGGCAGGATCTCGGTCTCGATCGAGCGCTCGACGAGCGAGTACTGGGGCTGCAGCGAGACGAACGGCGCCCAGCCCTCGCGGTCCTGGGTGGCGACCGCCCACGCCAGCAGCCAGGCGGGGAAGTTGGAGGCCCCGAGCGCGCGCACCTTGCCGGCGCGCACGAGCCCGTCGAGCGCCTCGAGCGTCTCCTCCAGCGGCGTGTCGGGATCGGGCGCATGCACCTGGTAGAGGTCGATCACGTCGACGCCCATGCGGCGCAGGCTCGCGTCGCACGCCTTGACGATCCGGCTCGGTGCGAGCCCCTCGCCGCCCGGATCCGACACCGGAAAGCGGCACTTGGTGGCGAGCACGACCTCGTCGCGGTGCCGGCGCAGCCACGGCGCGAGCGTCTCCTCCGAGCCGCCGTCCGAGTAGGTGTCGGCGGTGTCGAGGAGGTTGCCGCCCGCGTCCACGAAGCGGTCGAGGATCCGGTGGGACTCCTCGACCGGCGTCTGGGCGCCCATCAGCATCGTGCCGAGGGCCAGGCGGCCGACGGTGAACGGTCCGAGCGTCGTGGTCTTCATGGGGGTTCCGGTGATCGGGCTCGCAGTCGGATACATGGCAACAGAATGCCCGCCGAAGCGCCAGTAGCCACAAGTCGAAATCCGCGAGTCGCATAAGCTGAACTAATGTCGATGGATCCGCGGCGCCTGCTGACCTTCCGCGAGGTCGCCCGCCAGCGATCGTTCTCGCGCGCCGCCGAAACGCTGTCGCTCACGCAATCCGCCGTCTCCCAGCAGGTCGCCGCGCTCGAGCGCCAGCTCGGCACGCGGCTGCTGGACCGCGCGCCCGGGCGGCCTGCGGCTCACTCCACCCGGCGAGCAGCTGCTCGAACACGCCGGCGCGATCGCCGACCGCCTCACCCTCGCGGACGCTCAGATCGCCGAGGAAGTCGCCGCCGAGCGCCGCGAGCTGCGCATAGGCGCCTTCCCCAGCGTGCTGGCCACGATCGTCCCGGTCGCCGTCTCCGCCCTGCTCGCAAGAGAGCCAGACCTGCAGGTCAGCGTCACCGAAGGACGCACAGACGAGCTCGCGAGCGGCGTACGCGACGGCTCGCTGCATCTCGCCGTCGCCTTCCAGGACGCCCACGCCGCCCGCCAGGAGCACCCGGGCACCCGCCGGCACGACCTCTTCACCGAACCCATGGTCGCCGCCCTGCCGCCCCACCACCGCCTCCGCGGCCGCGACCCCATCGCCCTCTCGGACCTCGCTCACGATCCCTGGACCGCAGCCTCACGCGACGGCCTGATCGCGCGCGCCTGCGCCCGAGCCGGCTTCACTCCCCGCATCGCCTACATCTCCAGCGACCCGCTCTCGATCCGCGCCATCATCGCCGCCGGACTCGCCGTCAGCCTCACCCCGCGGCTGCTCGCCGCCCACCTCCACGGCGTCCACATCGCCACCGTGCAGGACCAACCCGCCCAGCGCGACGTCTACGCCCTGCTGCCCGACACCGGCGCCCGCCCGACCGACGAGCAGCTCGTGGCCGCCCTGGCAGACGCCGCCAACCCGAGCTAGGCCCGGCGCCCCGTCAACTGCCGCGCTCGCGCCGGCGTCGCACGTGGAGCACTATCCACGTGCGCGCCAGCGCGAGCCCGGCGCCCGCTGCGGTCACGGACGGCAGGATCTCCTCCAGCGGAAGAGGTCCGACGTGGGCGATCACGAGGCCTTGGGGTAGGCGTCGTGGTAGTTCCACCACCCGCCGGCCCGCGAGGTCTGCGGGTAGCCCTCGGGCGAGTCCTCCCACTCCTCCTGGCGGCCGAGCGCGGTCATGTCGAGGTGGCTCCAGGTGGTGCCGATCGCCTCGGAGCCGCGGCCGGTGATGAAGTAGGTGCGGTAGATCCGGTCGCCCTCACGGATGAACGCGTTGTGGCCGTGCCACTCGTCCACCCCGAAGTCCTTGTCGAAGTCGTCGGTGACCGTGTACCAGGGGAGCAGCTCCCAGCCCATGCGCTCCTTCAGGCCTTGGATCTCGGCCTGGGGTGCGCGCGAGGCGAACGCGAGCGTCGTGTCGCGCGCGTGCAGGTGGGCGGGGTGGGCGACCTGGTCGGCGACCATCGAGCAACCCACGCAGGCCCGCTCCGGGTACGCGCCGCCCGACTCCGGGTAGGTGGTGACGTCCGGCGCGTAGAAGGCGCGGTAGACGATCAGCTGGCGCCGGCCGTCGAACAGGTCGTGCAGGCTGGCCGGGCCATCCGGGCCGTCGAACCTGTACTCCTTCTCCACCGCCATCCACGGCATCCGGCGGCGCTCGGCGACCAGCGCGTCGCCGGCCCGCATGTGCGCCTTCTCCTTCACGAGCAGCTTCTCCCGCGCGGCGATCCACTCCTCCGGCGAGACGATTGGGGGCGTGTCCATCAGTCCTTGTCCTCCTTCAGGTACTCGTCGACTACGTCGAACAGGCGGCCCCACAGGGCGCGCTGGCGATCCATCCAGTCGGCCGCCTCGCCGAGCACAGCGGGCTCGAGCGAGAGCCGGTGCGTGCGGCCCACGACCTCACGCCTGACGACGCCGGTCTCCTCCAGCACCTTCAGGTGCTTGGAGATCGCGGGCTTGGACACCCCGAAGCCGGCGGTGGCGTCGCCGACCGTGGCCGAACCTGCGGCCAGACGCTCGACGATGCCGCGGCGGATCGGATGCGACAGCGCCTTGAACGGATCGTTAACCACCCAGTTAACGATACCAGCCGGTCGCGCGGCGTCCTCGAGGGCCCCTTAGGCCGCCTTCGCCTCCGGCAGCCGCGCCCGCTCCTCCCGGGCCGCCTCGACGCCCATGTAGGGGAGCAGCGACGAGTAGATGAGGTCCGGCAGCATCGCGGGCAGGTCCTGGATCTCGCCGCGCAGCACCCGGGTGTAGACCACCTCGTAGATCCCGCCCACCACGGTCTCGGCGGTCAGGGACGGCGGGATCTTTCCCTCCAGCAGCTCCTCCGCCTTGTGGTGGATCAGGGCCGCGAACGCGTGCATCGTGTCGTTGCGCCGCTTGATCGCCTCCGGGCCCGCCGCCAGCACCTCCACGATGCACATCCGCGCGAACGCCGGCTCCGAGGCCACGAACTCCAGGAAGGACCGCAGCCCGGCCGCGCACTGGTCGGCGAACGTGTCCGCGGACTCCACCGCCGCCACGACGTCCTGCGCGAGCTGCCCCGCCACCGCGTCGTACGCGGCCAGGAACACGTCCTCCTTGTTCTTGAAGTGCTCGTAGAACGTCCGCCGCGACACCCCCGCGGTCACGATGATGTCCTCGACGCTCATCTCCGAGTAGCTCGCCGCGCTCGTCACGTATGCGACCGCCGAGAGGATCCGCTCGCGCTGGTTGCTCACGACGAAGCTGCGCGGCAGGCCGTGCCGTCCCGGAGGCAGCTGGTGTGGCTGGCGCTTGTCCCTGGAGCCCTGCGGGGGCACGTCCAAACGGAACATAGCTGTCTCCTTACCCGTAGCCAAGGGGGATGCACGAGCGCGTCCGAAAGATTTCTTAAAGACTCGCTTGTTTCTCGGTGGACGATCTACTAGAGTCGCGCGCCGTGTCTGCTCGAGTCCCGGTGCTCATCGACAGGCAGCAGCTGGAGGAGGAGGGATGCATGGGCGACTGCGACGTCTGTCGCCGCCTGCGTCAGGCGCTCCTCGCCGCGCTCGCCCGGAATGAGGACCCACACGCCCTTGCCGCCGCCGACCTAGCCGAGCGCGCGGACCTTGCGGAGGCCGACCTTGTCGCCCACTACGGCACCGTCGACAGCTGCCTGGCGGCCACCTACGACGAGCTCTCGGAGGAGCTGTACGCGCTGCACGTCGACGCGTTCGACGGTCCCGGTGACTGGCAATCGCGCTTCCTCGACGGCATGCGCGCCGCGCTCGACCGCATCGGGTCGACCCCGGGCGCGGCGAGGCTCTTCTTCGCCGACGAGCTCCTTGCCCACCCGCGCCTGAGGACCCGCCGGGCTGCGGCCCGGCAGCGGGTCGCCCAGCTCGTGGCCGACGAGGTCGAGCACGAGCAGGAGCGGGACCTGCCCGCCCTCCAGGTCGAGTTCATGCTCGGGGCCGTCTCGCACGCCGCCAAGGCCGAGGCGGCGGACGGTATGGAGCCGGCGCGCGTGGCGGCGCGCGTCAGCGAGACGCTGCGCCTGCTCGAGCCCCTGGCGGCGTAGCCCTACTGCCCTCCGCGAGCAGCTCGCGAGCGATGCCGGGCGCTATGCGATGAGCTCGGCCAGATCGCATTCACGCGCCAACCGGGCGTCGGTGGTCAACAGCGCGATCGAGCCAAGCGTTCGGGACAGCTCGACATAGAGCGCGTCGACGAGACGCAATCGCTCGCGCACGCAGCGGACGACCGACACGGTTCACGAGGCGCTGCGCGACGTGATCGCACGTGCCCGTCGCGCACGGCTGGCTCAACGTGACTTCGAGGGCCCTCGACGCCGGAGTCGCTGGAGGCCATGCGCCGCCCCGCCGGCCGGACGGCTTGACGGAGCTGGCCGACACGAGCGCCTGGGTCTGGTCGCGCCGGCCGGCGTACCCGGAGCTGCGCCACGCCTTCGACGCGGCCCTCGTCGATCGGTGAGCTCGCGACCTGCGACATGGTTCGCCTCGAGCTGCTGTACAGCGCCCGTCGACCCGGTCGAGTTCGCGGAGATCCGCGACGAGCTCGCCGCGCTTCCTGACTGCCCGATCGGCAAGCAGCACTGGGAGCGCGCGGTGTCGATGCGAGCAGCTCAGCGTGCGCGGCGGATTGCATCAGCCGATCGAGACCCGCTGTCGATCGTCGGCGCGCGGAAGCGGCCGGGGTCGCGGTCCTGCACTACGACGAGGACTACGATCGCATCGCCGAGATCACCGGCCAGCCGACGCGCTGGCTGGCACCCGCAGGCAGCCTGCGCTGACCCGCGTTGTAGTGCACCGTGCATGCTATGGTGCACCGTGCATGAGCCAGAACCTACAGGTCCGCAATCTCAGCGACGAGACCCATCGCGCCCTCAAGGCACGCGCAGCGCGTGAAGGTCGGTCGCTGTCGGACCTCGTTCGTGAGGAGCTCGACCGCGTGGCTACGCGTCCGTCGCGCCGGGAGCTGTTCGAGCGCATTGGCAGGCGAGGACACCCCCGAGCTGAGTGAGCCACTCGCGGACGCCGTGCGCCGCATGCGCGACCGCGCCGGCTGATGGTGCTGGACAGCTCTGCCTGCCTCGATCTCGTTCTCGACACCGAGGCTGGGCGCGCGTTGCAAGGGCCACTGCTGCGACCCCGAACCGGCCTTGCTCGCGCCGCGGCAACCTGCTGGATCGAGGTCGGTCGCGTCATGCGGCGCAAAGGTTGCCGACGGTGCGCTCTCGCGGCGCAACGCAGAGGCGGCGCTGGCCGACTTCATGGACCTCGGCGTCGAGGAGACCCAGATCGAACCGCTTCTTCTCCGCGCCTGGCAACTACGCGACAACCTCACAACTGACGACGGCATCTTCGTAGCGCTTGCCGAGGCGACGGCGCAGCCGCTTCTCACCACCGACTTGCGCCTCGCCCGTGCGGCGCGCCGGCATGCCCGTGTCGACGTGCTGACCCATCTCGACGTGTGATCGCCTCTTCGGCGCTCAGGCCGCCGGCGCGGCGGCCTCGACGCCCTCGGGCCCGAGGTAGTGCAGCAGCGCCGACTGCGCGAGATCGGGCGCCAGCTCCGGTAGCTGGCGGATCTCGCCGCGCTGGATCCGCGTGTAGATGACGTCGTAGATGCCGCCGACGACGGTCTCGGCGGTGAGGTCGGAGGGGGAAGGCTCGTCGAGGTACGCCTGCGCGTTCTCCTCGATCATCGCCGCGAAGGCCTGCATGGCCTCGTTGCGCCGCTGCACCGCCTCCGGCCCCGCGGCCATCACCTCGACGATGCACATGCGGGCGAAGGCCGGATCGGCCGCCAGCAGCATCAAGAACATCTCGATGCCGGCGCTCACCCGGTCCGCGAAGCCCTCGCGCGACTCGTAGCCGGCGCGCACCGCCGCCAGCAGCCGGCCGGAAGCCTCCTCGTAGGCGGCGAGGAAGGCATCGTCCTTGTTCTTGAAGTGCTCGTAGAACGTCCGCCGCGACACTCCGGCCGTGACGATGATGTCCTCGACGCTCATCTCGTTGTAGCTCGCCGCGCTCGCCACGTCCGCGACCGCCGCGAGCATGCGCTCGCGCTGGTTCTGGATCACGAAGCTCCGCGACAGTCCGTGACGCCCTGGGGGGAGCTGATGAGACTCGCGCCGGCTTGCCAAGGTGTGCCGACCATACCTACCGGCGTGGCTGAAATCCAGCGGAGATTTGGAGACTTGTTTGTCTCTTGGCGCGGGATGTGGTGGGATGAAGACATCGCCCGTTGTGTCGCCTTCAGATGCACCGCATGCGCCGGCCTTCGCCGGGCCGCGGTGCGCCTCGCGGCGGAGCGCGGCATCGAGACGGTCACCGCCGACGAGATCGCGGACCGCGCCGGGCTGACGCTCGACGGCTTCGAGCGGCACTACCGCGACGCGGACGAGTGCCTCGTGGCCGCCTACGAGGAGGGGGCTCGCCAGCTCGAGCGGACCTTCCGCGAGGGGCTCCAGGGCGCCGGCGGGTGGCAGGAGCGGCTTCAGGCCGCGGTGGAGGGGACGATGTCCGCTTTCGCGCGGCGCCCCCAGCTGGCGCGCTTCTGCTTCGCGGAGGTGCCGCGGAGCACCATCCCGAGGCTGCGCGAGCGGCATATCGAGTCGCGGCAGCGCTTCGTGACCGTCCTCAGTGAGGAGCGCGGGCGCGGGGCGGGGGAGGCGTCGCGGCTGCACCTCGAGCTCGTCACCGGCGCGGCGCACAACGCCGTGAGCGCCCAGATGACCGGCGAGCGCTGCGATCTCGACTCCATGCGAGCGCGGATCGACGACCTGATCGCCGGCTACGTGCCGGCGCCGTCCTAGCCCGGGCTGACGAGGCCGCGCACGACGCGCGCCATGTGAGGGGCGAGCTCGGGCAGCTCGTCTGCCCGTCCGGCGAGCACCCGCGCCTGCAGAACACGGTGAACCGCGCCCACGCTCGCCTCGAACCGGACCGCCGGGTGACCGTTGGCGCCCGCCGCAGGCCCGCCGGGGTGCAGCCCCGCGAGCCGCTCGGCCAGCTGCCTCATCGTGCGCTCGTGCCGCTCGATCCCGGCGGGGCCGAGCGACGGGGCCTCCACGAGCCACACCCGCGCAAGGCCCGGCTCGGAGGCCAGGTACTCGAACAGAGCCGCCAGCGCCACCTCCACCTGCCCTGGCCAGCGCCGCCCGTTGCCGTTGTGGGCGAGGGCGAGCCGCTCCATGGCCTCATCGCGGGCCGTGTCGTAGGCAGCAAGGAAGCACTCCTCCCGGTTGCTGAAGAACTGGTAGAAGGTGCGCCGGGACATGCGCGCCCGGCTGAGGACGTCCTCGACCGTGGTGCCGGCGTAGCCGTGCTCGCCGACCGCCTCGGCCATGGCGGCCACGGCACGGCGGCGGTGCGCCTCGGGCGGCCGCCGTCGCTGGGTGTCGCTGTCAGCCAAGGGGTACGCGAGCATACTCCGAAACCGGCTTGGAGCCAAGTGCGTTTCCGACGGATTTGGTGCACCTGGCGAGCCTTCGGCATGGAACCTCCACGAAAGCCCAGACCAACCCAGACCGCTCTTGTGGCGCTCTGGCGGACCATGTAGTCTCTCGCCGTCCAGTAGACACATTTACGTTTACCGCGGACTGGGAGGAGTATGGCTGGGCAGGACGCCAACGGCGCCGCAGCGGGTCTGGGCGAAGCGCCGGTTCTGGTCGTGGACCCGGACGGCGAACAGCGTCGCGAAGTGGCCGCGATGCTGGAGCGGGCCGGCTTCCGCGTGAAGGTCATCGAATCTGGCGAGGAGGCGCTCGAGGAGGCTCGCCGCGAGCGGCCCAACCTCGTGGTGCTCGAGGTGCGGCTGAGCGACATCTCGGGCTACGAGGTCTGCCGCTCGCTGAAGGACCAGTTCGGCGACGCCGTGGGCGTCATCTTCGTCTCGCGCGACCGGAATGAGTCCTCCGACCGGGTCGCGGGACTGATGATCGGGGCGGACGACTACCTGGGCAAGCCTCTCGCCGCGGACGAGCTGGTCGCCCGGGCCAGGGGGCTCGCGCGCCGCACGAGCGCCTACGAGCACCTGAAGGCACCGGCGGTTCAAGCCGGGCTCACACAGCGCGAGCTCGAGGTGCTGCAGCTGCTGGCAGACGGCGACGACCAGGAGGCGATCGCCAAGAGGCTCTTCGTCTCGCCAAGGACTGTCGGCAAGCACATCGAGCACATCCTCCTGAAGCTGCCCGCCCGGAGCCGCGCGGAGGCCGTCTCGATCGCGTATCGGCGAGGCCTGCACTCCCCGCCTCCGAAGGAGTCGACCGGAACCGGTTGAGGCGGCGGCTACGGCCCGGCCGCCCGGGATGAGCCGACGCCTCAGGCGCTCGGCTCTGTGGCGGTCTGCCCAGGGCCGTTCTCGCAGGCGGGGACCTTGAAGCCAGGTGCGCAGGTGGTCTTGGCCCTATACCTCTCGGCGTAGGCCGCGAGTGCCTGCTTCTGACGCTTGGCTTGCAGCCGCCGAGTGACCTCGGCCCGCACCTCATCGAGAGTCGCCCGACGAGAGCGTTCCAACCTGGCGGCCTCGAACACCGCCCAGGTGTCGCCCTTCTTGACCGGGCCGGTGAGCTTGCCCGTCGGGGCCTGGAACAGGGCGGCCCCGAATCCGGCCCGGTCCGGCCGCTTCCAGGTCGCGCTGATCCTGCCGCCGTCGGTGCGGGAGAAGTGCACCGAGTACTCCCTGGCGACGCTCGCCCAGCTTCGACCGCCTGACAGCTCCGCCTTGGCTGCCTGCGCCGGTGCCCGAGTCCGGGTGATCACGACGCGTGCCCGCCGGCGGTAGGGGACGACGAACTCGGACTCGTTACGGCGGTAGTAGTCCGCGATGTCCTCGTCGGAGATCTCCGCCTCGTCCCTCATCTGCTGGCTGACCTTGGCCTGAAGCTGGTTGTACCGGACGCGGCCGAGGAGGTTCTCTTCACTGATGCCCGCCCTCCTGGCGGTGTCCGCGTCGAGCAGGCCGAACTTCTGTGCCCGGTCGAGAACCTGTTCGACCCGCGCATCCGTGACGACGATGCCCCGAGCGTCCGCTTCCTGTCGCGTCCACTCCGACTTGATCAAGTAGTCCATGGCGTTGCTCTTGACCTGTTCGTACTCCTCGCGGCACTGAGCCTCGAGCTCCGTCTTGCTCGACCGGTTCCCGGCTTGGTCGAGGGTGGCCTTCCCCTTGGCCTCAGCGCAGGCGGCATAGTCGCGCGGATCGGTGTCGCGCCCCGTGGCGAAGCGCAGGGCCTCCTCGTAGTCGGCCTTTGTGATCACGGCATCGCCTACCTTGGCCACCGCGTCGTCGGGCAGTCCGTCGTCGTCCCCACCGCAACCGGACGCAGTCGCGATGCCTGTGAGAGCCGCTGCGGCGAGCATCAGGAGGGCGATCCGCCTCATCCGCGCGGCATTATAGACATCGCTGTTCAGCCCGCTGCCGGTTCTACCGCGCCGAGGCGCGGCTCCCGGGGCCTACGGCCATTGCCGTACGACACATGCCCCAGATGGTTTCGGTCTACAACCCGTTTGGAAACGGGGCTGTCCGGGGTAAACGTCCTCTCGGGTAGTCGATGACTCGTTGCAGAAGGGACATTGCGAGGCGTGCCGAGTCCGCCGAAGGGAGGAACCCACGAAGGATTTCGACGGAGGAGTTTGGACGTGGAAGAGACCTCGGGCGACAGATGCCGCCTGGGAGAGAGAGGAAGGTCGAGAGATGAAGAAGGCTTCTAAGTTTGGTCTCCTGTTTGCGGTCGCGCTGGTCACCTGTGCCGCGTTCGCCGCGGGCGCCCAGGCTGTTTCGATCAGCCCGGACAGCACGACGATCACGGGCACGGCGGACAATCCGACGCTGAACTACGGGTCCCGGATCGTCGCGTGCGACACGGGAACCGCGACCGGCACGACGGGCGTCGGCTCACCGGTCGTCTTCGTCGACATCGAGTTCCAGGAGCCCTGCAGCATCCAGCCGGTCGGCCTGGACGCCACGGCCGAGTGCGCTGACGGCGAGTTCACGGAGCTCGAGGCGACGGACGGGAACACGGATCAGGGCATCGTCGACGAGCTCCACGAGGGCTTCCAGTGCCAGGTTGTGGCACTCGGTGTCTGCACACTCAACGTCGGTCCGCAGGATCTGCCCCTTTCCGGTGGCACGAACGACGCGGACCTTCTGAATGAGGGCAGCGGCGGCAGTGAGGCCATCAACGCCGACGTGGACGTCACTGTGACGAACAACAACAGCCTCTGCGGCCCGGTGCCGAGCGGGGTAGGCGGCTTCGCTGGGGTGTACAACCTCGACACGGCCATCGAGTTCTTGCCGTAGGCCGGCGAGCTGCAAACGAGCAGTAGCACGAGGGGCCGGCGCACGCCGGCCCCTCGTTCGTTCGGGACACGTGGGAGGAAGAAATGGACCGACTGACAAGGACTCTCTCGAAGGCAGGTGCCGTGGCCGCCGGTGCGCTTGTGATCGCCACAATGGCCGCCGGCGGCGCACAGGCTGTCTCGATCAGCCCCGGCGACACGCAGATCACGGCCACGGCGGACAATCCCACGTTCAACTATGGGACCCGGGTCTGGACTTGCGACAGCAGTACCGCGATCGGCACGACGGGGACTGACTCGCACGTCGTCTTGGTTGACATCGAGTTTCAGGAGCCGTGCAGCCAACAGCCCCTCGGGCTGAGCGCCACGATCGAGTGCAACGACGGCGAGTTCGCTGAGCTCGAGGCGACGGACGGTGACACGAATCAGGGCGTTGTTGACGAGCTCCACGAGGGCTTCGAATGCCGGCTGGCGATGGGCGGCATCTGTGCGATCACGATCGCGCCACAGGATCTGCCCCTGCCCGGTGGCTCGAACGACGCGGATCTTCTCAATGAGGGCAGCGGCGGCAGCGAGGCCATCAACGCCGACGTGGACATCCACGTGTCGAACAACAACAGCCTCTGCGGACCGGTTCCCAGCGGGACCGCCGGCCTCGCCGCGGTCTACAACCTCGACGCGCCTGTCACCTTCGACCCCTAGGCCGACCCACCGATAGCGCGAGCAACAAACTCATCCTCAGGTAAAGGGTCAGATCAGTCGTAAGGGCGAAAGGGCCGACGGTCGACGCCAGGCAGCTCTGTCCGCGTCCGTGCGCACCGTCCGTCGGGTCGTTCAGTTGCAAAGACCGCGTTCCAGGAACGCGCGCGTGTGGCCCTGGCGGGGGGGCATGGTTTGCCCACCACGCCATCAAGGAACAGTCGTGTTTGACAATCGCTGCGACTGCCCATAAGGTCCCGGTGGGAGTGGACCCGGCTGAAGCGCTTGGCAATTGGCAGATCGCATCGCGGCGCCGGGCCCCGGTCGCAGCGGAGGAGGGAAGCGTAGATGAGAAGGTCGCTCGCGAAGCAGTGCGGTAGGGCGCGCGAGGAGCGGTCGGTCGCTCGGCGACGGCGCATGCCGGGTCGTGCGGTGACCGCATTGCTGGTCGCCAGCGCGCTCGTTCTCACCCTCGGCGCTGCCATGGCGCAGGCCGCTCCAAAGGGCGTCGTCGACTACTTCGGCTCCACCGGCACCCAGGGGGGGCAGTTCAACGCGCCCCGCGGCGTCGCGGTCCGGCAATCGACCGACGACATCTACGTAGTCGACTCGACCAATCACCGGGTCCAGCGCTTCAACACTTCGGGCTTCGTGAGCGCTTGGGGGCGCGACGTGATCACCGGCGGTACCACCGACTTCGAGATCTGCATCGTGGCGATGACCTGCAAGATTGGCACGACCGCGCCTCCCGGGCCTCCCAGCCCTCCCGACGGTCCGGCTGGTGAGCTCAGCACTCCGCAGGGCATTGCGGTGGACCAGGTCGACGGTTCCGTGTATGTGACTGACCAGGGCAACCTGCGGGTCCAGAAGTTCGACAAGGACGGCAACTTCATCTACGCCCTCGGCAAGGACGTGGATACCGTCGACCAAGTCATCGACGACGGTGGGACCGACTTCGAGGTCTGCACGGCCAGCTGCAAGCAGGGGGTGTCCGGGGCCACTGGCGGCGCGTTCGCCAGCACGTTCTCCGGCCACGTCGCCGTCAATCCGGTCAACCGCAACCTGGTCGTCGCCGATCCGGGCAACCGGCGGGTGCAGGAGTTCACCTCCGCGGGCGCCTTCGTGCGCGCCTGGGGATTCGATGTCGTAAGGCCCGGCGGGACCGGAAACATCCCGGTGAACGAACGGCAGACGGTGACCGTCGTCGCGACCGGAGGGACCTTCACGCTGACTTTCAGCGGTCAGACGACAAACCCCCCGATCGCCTTCGACGCCACAGCCGCGGCGGTGCAGGCGGCCCTCGAGGGCCTGTCGAACCTCGATCCCGGTGACGTCAGCGTCACCGGGGACGCCGGCGGTCCGTGGACCGTGGAGTTCTCAGGGGCGCGCGCCGATACAGACGTGGCGCAGATGACGGGTAGCGCGTCCGGCCTCACCGGCGGTACCACGTCCGTCACGGTCGCGACGCCGACTCAGGGCGGCAGCGCCTTCGAGGTGTGCACCGTGGTGGCGGATTGCAAGATCGCCGCGGTCAGCGGTTCCGCCCCCGGCCAGTTCGCCAACAACCAGCCCACTCGCGTTGCGGTGGACTCGAGCGGCAGTTCCTACACGGTCGAGAGCGCCGGCAACTTCCGAGTGCAGAAGTTCAGCCCAACGGCGAGCTCCAGCGGCGTCTTCGCCCCCGCACACGTCTCTGGGACCAGTGCCGGCACCGCGCCGACCGACGTCGCGGTGGATCCCTCCAACGACCACGTCCTCGTCACAAAGGCGGCCGGCTCGCCCGTAGAGCGGCAGGTCCTCGAGCTCGACCTGGGCGGCAGCCGACTCGACACGCACGCCGTGGGCGCCGGCCTGCCCGTCACCAACGGGCTGGCCGTTCGCGGCTCGACGGGCCGGCTCTATCTCTCCACCAGCACCAACCAACGTGTATTCGTCCTCGGGTTGGTTACGCCGCCGGCGGTCACGATCGGCGCCGTGACGAACGTGACGGCCACAAGCGCGACGCTCAATGGCACCGTCGACCCGAACGGCGCAGCGGTGGAGACCCGCTACCGCTTCGAGTACCGCGAGGAAGGAACCGCAACCTGGACCCGGGTGCCCGCTAGCGATGAGCCTGTCCCCGACGGCACCGCCGACCAGCCGGTGAGCGAACCGATCGGGCTGGCGCCGAACCCGCCCCTGGAGCCGAACACGCAGTACCGGGTGCGCCTGGTCGCCACCAGGGAATTCGCCGGCGGCAGTGCCACTTCCGCTGAGCAGACCTTCACGACCGACCCCGCGCCGCCGTCGATATCCGAAGTCGGCGCACGTGAGGTCACCGACACGACGGCGCTGCTGGCCGGCCGGGTCGACCCTAACCGGTCGCACACGACCTACCGCTTCGAGTACGGCACCGACACGAGCTACGGCAACGCGACCGCCGTCGACATCGCCGGCTCGGGTGCCGCGCCCGCGCCCGTCTCGAAGGCGATCGACGGCCTTCAGCCGAACACCACTTACCACTTCCGCCTAGCGGCCACCAGCGTGGCCGGCGAAGCTCAGGGGCCCGACCAGACCTTCACCACCAAAGCGACTCCGCCGCAGCCGAGCGGGCGCGCATACGAGATGGTGTCGCCGCTCGACAAGAACGGCGGGGACGTCGATCGCGACAGCGTCTTCGGCCTGTCGCATCAGAGCGGTGCTGCCGTCTCCGGCGATGCGGCCGCCTTCGTGTCGAGGCTGCAGTTCGGGGACATCGAGACCGGCGCGATCGTGCCCGTGTATGTCGCCCGGCGTGAGGACACAGGCTGGAGGACGGAGGGCATCACGCCGCCGATGAGCCACGAGATTCCCAACGCTCAGAGCGAGGAACCGCATGTCAACGGCCTGTCACTCGACCTTTCGACGGCGTTCGTCAAGACCGCCCCGCCGCTCACGCCCGATGCCGAGAACCTGGGCGGCAGCGCGGGTCTGTACTTGCGGCGCAACGGCGAGGCCCAGCCCTACACGCTCCTGAGCTCTCCGTGGACCGCCCTCAGGACGGATGTTCTGGAGGACCCGTTCATTACTTCGACCCGGTTCACGTACGTCGCCGACACGCCGAATTCACGCCACGTTGTCTTCAACGCCGAACGGCAGCTGCTGCCGGGCGCACCGGATGAGCCTGTAGCGCCCACCCCGTTGCCCAATCACCCCACACGGGTCTACGAATGGATCGACGGCAGCCTGCGGCTGGTCAGCGTCCCGCCCTCTGACATCACATCGTTCGACTTGAACGAGGATGTCACCGCCGGCTCCGATGATCGGGCAGTCGGGGAGGCCCTGCCTGGGGACCACGTGATCTCCGATGACGGCAGCAGGGTGTTCTTCACCGCGACGGTACCGGGCGGGGGCCCGCACCTCTTCGTGCGTCAAGACGGGACGGCCACGGTGCCTGTGTCCCGCTCTGAGCGACCAGGTGAGCAGTACGTTGGCGGGACGAACCCCCGGTTTTGGGCGGCCAAGCACACCGACGGGTCGGTGGCGATCTTCACGGCCACGCGGCCATTGACGGGGAGCGCCGGGACAGGCTCGCTGTACCGGTGGGACGCTACCGCTTCGGAGGGCGCGCGGCTGACGGCGATCCACTCCGGCGTCGCCGGCGTCGCGGCCGTCAACGACGACGCCACCAGCGTTGCGTACGTCGTCGGTGGCGGCGTCGAACGCGACCTCTACCTGTGGAGGCAGGGGGAGGGCGTGCGCCACATCGCGAAGGTCGATGGCTCAGCAAGGGTGGGCGGCGGCGACCGGGACGACAGAATGTGGGCGCAGCTTTCCAACTTGGGCAGCCGGGCGGCGCGGATAAGCGCAGACGGCGAGCGGGTCCTGTTCGCGAGCTTCGCGAAGCAGCCCGGTGTCGAGTACGACGTCACGGAGGTGACGCCCGAGGCGTGCGGCGGTCTCGCGACCCCCGGCGAGCGCTGCCGCCAGATTTACCTCTACGACGCCCGCCACGAGGAGCTCAGCTGCCTCACCTGCGTCTCGGGGGTGCCGGTGACCGACAACGTCGACCTGTTCGGCAACAGCGAACAGCGCACGGCGGACCCGGCGACAAACGCACCGTACCGCCAGCCCCGCAACCTTTCGCCGGATGGGCGGCGGGCCTACTTCGAGACCGCCAGGCCGCTGGTTTCGGCTGACCGGAACTCGAACCTCGACGTTTACGAGTGGGAGGACGGCGACCTCGACGGTCGGGGCGAGCTCCGGCTGATTTCCCCGGGGCGCGGGCCGTTCGACTCGAAGTTCCTCGATGCGAGCGTGTCCGGTGACGACGTGTTCTTCACGACCCGCGAGCAGCTGGTCGGGATCGACACCGACAACCAGGTCGACCTCTACGACGCACGCGTCGGCGGTGGCATCCCGGCCCAGAACCCTCCGCCCGTGTCGTCGTGCCAAGGCGACGACTGCCAGGGCGCGAGGTCTGGCGCGCCCACCCTGCCGGGGGTCTCCAGCGGCGGCACGAGCAACGGCGACGCCCGGCCCGGGCGACGGCCCTCCTTCTCGGTGCCCAGGCTCAGCCGGCGTCAGCTGACCCAGCTCGCACGGGGGCGGGCCGTGCCAGTGCGCGTGCGCGTAAACCGGCCGGGAATGGTGACGCTCAGAGCCCGGGCGAAGCTCGGCAAGCGGATGCGCACCGTCGCCGGGGCCTCCAAGCGGGCGCGCAAGGCAGGCACGGTCAGCCTGCAGCTGAAGCTGTCCCGCTCCGCTGGCCGCGAGCTGGCGCGTAGGGGCAGGCTGAATGTCGGGCTGGCGGTGAAGTTCGCCGGGGTAAGAGAGGCCAGGACGTCGATGCTGCGGCTCCGCCGAGCACGCTCCACCGGGGAGAGGGGGACACGATGAGGCGGGGTAAGGCGTTCGGGCTGCTCTTCGCGGCGTGCGGGCTTCTCGCGGCGCTCGCCTTCGGTGCTGGGCCGGCGAGGGCGGAGTTCGGGGTGTCCGTGTTCGACGGCGGGACCTTCGGGCCGCCGCCGGCGGGCACCACCGACCCGCTGGTGTCTGGCCCCGCCTACACCCAGGCGGGCGGTCACCCCTACGAGGCGTGGACTGCATTCCAGATGAACCGCGGTACCGGCGACGACGGCTTCCTCCTGGTAGATGGCGGCAACTTCCGCAATGTGCGAGTCGATTTGCCGCCGGGCCTCATCGGAAACCCGACCGCGGTGCCGCAGTGCCCGAAGTCCCGCATGATCCCGACCTCCAACGCCCAGGTAGACAGATTTGGCCCCGAGGCCTTCTGCGCTCCAGAGTCGGTCGTCGGTCTCGCGCTTCTCACGTTCGCCCAGTTCCCTGCCGGTACCACGCAAACGCGGCCGTCGGTCGTGTTCAACGTGGAGCCGCCACCGGGCGTGGCTGCCTCCTTCGCCCTCCAATTCGCGGGTTCCGTGGCCTTTCTCGACGCCACCCTGCGCGCCGATGGCGATTACGCGATTAGCGTCAGAACCCGCAACGCCGTCAACGCCACACCGGTGCTCGGCGTCCGGGTCGCGCTGTGGGGAGTGCCAGCCGATCCGAGCCATGACGTACAACGTTGCATCTACCTGTTGACGGCTGCAATCGAGGAGTTCGAGCCCCGTTGCGATGGGCCCGGCGGAGGCGCGCCAGGTACGCCGCTCGGACCCAATCCCTTCCCGTCGAACCTCGAGCGCAAGGCGCTCCTCACGCTTCCGACTGCGTGCACGCCGCCAGGTGTGGGGCTGGAGACGCGGATGCACGTGGACTCGTGGAATTCCGCGAGCGCGCCGGCCGACTCGACCTTCGTCAGCCACCTGCCGCCCGGCTACCCGGCGGATCCGTCGACGTGGGGCCCGCCGCAAGGCCCGACGGGCTGCGACCGGCTGCCGTTCGATCCGTCGTTCAGCGCGCAGCCGGACTCGTCGACTCCGGACTCGCCCAGCGGGCTCACGGTCAACCTGGGCTTCCCGCAGGAGGGGTTGGAGGACCCCGAGGGCCTGGCGACGGCGCACCTGCGTGACACGACGGTGACGCTGCCGGAGGGGATGACGATCAACCCGTCGGGGGCCGGTGGCCTGGAGGCGTGCACCGATGCCCAGGTCGGCTTCAACTCCGTAAGTCCGGTCCGGTGCCCCGAGGCGTCCAAGATCGCGACGGTGACGGCCACCACGCCTGTGCTCGAGGAGACCTTGTCAGGCGCCGTCTATGTCGGCTCCCAGCTCTCCGACAACCCCGAGTCGGGGGACATGTTCCGCATCATCCTGGTGCTCGAGAACGCCGAGCGAGGGATCTTCGTGAAGCTCCTGGGCAAGGTCCGCGCCGACGCCCAGACGGGCCGGCTCCAGACGACCTTCGCGGGGAACCCGCAGCTTCCGGTGTCCGCGATCTCGCTGCACTTCAAGGACGGCCCGCGGGCGCCGCTGGCGATGCCGCCGGACTGCGGCACCAAGACGGTCGAGGCCTCGATCTCGTCGTGGGCCGGCCATCTCGTCCGGCGCTCGGATTCGTTCAACATCGTCTGCACCCCCGACATGGGCCTGTTCGCGCCGTCGTTCCAGGCCGGCTCGATGAACCCGGTCGGCGGCGCGTTCTCGCCGTTCGCGGTGCGGATCAACCGCGCGGACCGCCAGCAGTACATGAGCGGTCTGACGATCGAGATGCCGCCCGGGCTGATCGGGAAGCTGAAGGACGTCCAGCAGTGCGCCGACGCGCAGGCGAACGCCGGGACCTGTGGGATCGAGTCGCGGGTCGGCACTGCCACGGTGGGGGCCGGACCGGGCTCGGACCCGTTCTTCCTCGAGGGGTCGGTGTCGTTGACCGGCCCGTACAAGGGAGCGCCGTTTGGGTTGTCTACGGCGGTGCGGGCGGTCGCGGGGCCGTTCGATCTCGGCATGGTGGTCGTGCGTCAGGCGATCCATGTGGATCCGGTCGATGCGCACATCACAGTCGTGTCGGATCCGCTGCCGGTGATCGTGAAGGGTGTGCCGGTTCGTCTCAGGTCCATCAACGTGGACGTGAACCGGCCGGGCTTCACCCTCAACCCGACGTCGTGCGGCCCGAAGCAGATCAAGGCCACGATGGTCTCGACGACAGGCGCGATCCACCAGGCGACGCAGCACTTCCAGGTGGGCGACTGCCAGGCGCTGCGGCTGCGGCCGCGGCTCAGGATGAGGCTGACCGGGCGAAAGCAGCTGCGCGACAAGGGGCACCCCGGCGTGCGGGCAGTGCTGACGCAGGGGCCGGGCCAGGCCAACCTCAAGAAAGTGCAGGTGAAGCTCCCGCTGTCGCTGGCGCTCGACCCGAACCGGGCGCAGGGGGACGATCTGTGCGAGTTCGAAGCGGGCCTTCGGGTGGACTGCCCCGCGCGCTCGATCATCGGGCGGGCGCGAGCGTTCACGCCGGTGCTGAACAGGCCGCTCGAGGGCCCGGTCTACTTCGTCAAGAACATCCGCATCCACCCGCGGACCGGCAATCCGATTCGGACGCTGCCGACGCTGCTGATCCCGCTCAAGGGAGAGGTGGACATCCACCTGCGCGCCCAGAGCGATACGCAGCGCGGCAAGCTCGTCAACACGTTCTCCTCGGTCCCCGACGCGCCGGTCTCCCGCTTCGAGCTCGTGCTGCGCGGAGGCCGCCGCGGGATCCTGATCGTGAACGGCAACCCGTGCCGGCGCAACCGGATCGCTGACGTCCAGATGGACGGCCAGAACGGGAAGCGCGCCGATCGCGGCGTGAAGATCAGGATGCCGTGCGGCAAGAAGGGGAAGCGCGCGGCGCCGAACGACGACACGAAGGACTCGAGGCGCGTCAACCGACGCCGCCGGTAGCAGAGCAGCCGCCGAGCCTCGGCGGGATAGGCACAAATCCGTACGGGCTTCACCTGACAAAGAGTCGGCAAATGCCCGTTTCGGGCGCAGGGCTCCGCCGATACCGTGTGACCCCGGCAGCTGGGACTTACTCACCCGAAGCAGCACAGCCATAGGCCAGGGGGAAGGGTGATGGTGGGTACGACCGGAATGGACTCGGACACCATCGATGTCGACATCGAGTTCCACGAGCCATGCGGCCTCTCCGGGAGCGGGCTGACCGCCGCGGTCGCCTGTGCTGACGGCGAGTTCACGAGACTGCGCGCGCTGACCGCCGATACGAATCTTGGAGAAGTCGACGAGCTCCTAGCCGGCTTCGAGTGCACCGCGGTAGTCCCAGGGGTGTGCACGATCAGGGTCGGCCCGCAGGACCTGCCCATCTCCGGCGGCGCCAACTCCGCGAACCTCGTCGACGAGGGAGGCCGCGAACGCCGGGCTCGACGTGCCGGTACGCGCTGGACACCAATATCGGCCCGGACCCTGCGAGGTAGCGGAGGAAGCCAGAACGACAAGGGGGCCGCCGGATGGCGGCCCCCTTGGGCTGTGTGAGGAGCCTCCTGCTCAGGCTCGGTTTCCTACGGCTGCAGCGCCGAGTGCCACCCGTCGCGGAACTCCTGGCCGGTGACCGGGCCCGAGTTGCTCCGGCCCATGACCGACGACGACGCGTCGTTCAGCACCAGGCTGTTGTTGCCCGCCGGCGACGGCAGCCCCTGCTGCTGGTTGACCGCAGTGTTGAGGACTCCCAGCAGGCCGCAGCCGGTTGCACCGGGGACGGCGAACGAGTCGTCGCCCTGACTCCCCCGGTGGTGATCCGCACGATGCGCCCGGTGGGGTTCGGCGTCCCGTCCAGGTCCCCCACCGTGGCTGAAGCGCCATCGATCGCCGTGTTCGCCGGACGCAGGACGATCGGATTGCTGTTGGAACCGATGTAGCAGTTCGGTCCCAGGATCGAGTTCTCGAGGTGGACCTTCACCGGCAGCGTGACGATCGGCACCCCGATGTTGAAGGCCGCATCGGGGTTGAAGTTCGACGGCTCGCCGGCGGCTTCGACTGTCGCCGTGACCGCGTTCAGCGGACTGCCGACGAGCCCGTCGCAAATTGCCGTGACGAGCGGAATGTCGCTCGGGCACATCAGACCGAGCAGGCCGCCCTCGACGTTCACCGGATCGGAGACCAGCGCCCCGCCAGCCGGCGTGATGATCGAGAACGCCCCCGCGTTGTTGATCGTGGCGCCGAGCTGAAGGTTCGTGTTGCCGGTGGTTTGCGTGCTGTTGCCGAGCTTGATCGAGCCGTTCGGCGAATTCGCTGCGATGCACGCGGGGTCTGCGCTGACCCCGTCAGCGGCCAGCAACTGCGGGCTGTCGACCGGGCAACGCGTGAACGGCGCCCAAGTCCCGTTCAGCGTCTGCGCGGAGGCCGAGCCTGCCGGCACGAGCAGGCCTGCGACTACAAGCGCACCGAGAATCGCGATGCGCACCTTCCCTGGGATCGAACTCACGGTCGATCTCCCCCCTTGAGTAGGTTAACCCTTCCAGGCGAATACCCTAAACACCGTCGTCTTCAAACTCCATAGGAGCATCGCCGTACGGCGATCGACGTATGCCGGAGCGGCCGCGAGCTACTGCGAGCCGATCAGGCGCCGCTCGGCGCCCGCCGGCTCAGCCCCGAGATAGGGGAGGAGCGCGCAGTACGTGAGGTCTGGCAGCAGCTCGGGGAGCTGCCGGATGTCGCCTCGCACGATGCGGGTGTAAACGACCTCGTATATCCCGCCGACGATCGTCTCGGCGGTGATCGGCTGGGGCTCGATCGGCGTGCCGAGCACCCGGGCGTTCTCCTCGATCAGGTCGGCGAAGGCCGCCATCGCGCTGTTGCGCCGGGCGACTGCGTCCGGGCCGGCGGCCAGGGCCTCGACGATGCACATGCGCGCGAAGGCGGGCTCGCGCGCGAGGAACTCGAGGAAGGCTTCGAGCCCGGCTCGCACCCTGGCGGCGAAGCCCTCTTCCTTCTCGTAGGCCGACTGGACGGCCACGAGCAGCTGCGCGACCACCACGTCGTAGGCGGCGAGGAACGCGTCTTCCTTGTTCTTGAAGTGCTCGTAGAAGGTGCGCCGCGACACGCCGGCGGTGACGATCACGTCCTCCACCGACATGTCGGCGTAGCCGGCGACGCTGCAGACGTCGGCGACGGCGGCAAGGATCCGCTCGCGCTGATTCTGCGCTACGAAGGCAGCGGGCAGTCCGTGCCGCCCTGGGGGGAGCTGATGTGGCTCCCGGTGGCGAGTCCGGTCACCTCGGGGCACGGGGAAAACATACACGTCTCCCCGCGATCTGTCGCCCCCTGAGACGCCAAAAACGTCTTGTGTCTGGGAGGCCGATTGGGTAGGGTCGCCGGCCATGGGTGCGGGGCGCCCGATCGGGGGGCGGGCGAGGACAGTTGCAGAGTTCGAACGGCAGGTCGCCGTGCGTCGTTCCCGGCTGCGCGACCTGCGCGTCGCTGAGGGCCACTGCGGTCTCGCTGGCCCTGCAGCGAGGCATCCAGTTCGTGACGAGCGAGGCGATCGCGGCCGAGACCGGGATCGAGGGGCAGGAGGCTGCCCGGCACTACCCGACGCTCGACCACTGCCTCAGCGCGGCATATGACGAGAGCACCACGCACTTCCGCGACGTGGCCTCGCGCGCAATGGAGGAAGACGGGTCGTGGCAGGAGCGCCTGCACGCCGCGGCCGCAGCGGCGGTCGAGGCGTTCGACGAGCGGCCGGACCTGGCGCGGTACTGCGTGGTGGAGGCGTGGCGGTGCAACCTGCCGCTGCTGCGCGCGAGCCGCCTGGCGGGCCGCCGGCGCTACATCCAGATGCTGACCGACCACCGCCGCGCCGGAGGCGACGAGGACCTCCCCGAGGTGCGGATGGAGATGTTCGTGGGAGCGGGCCACCACGTGTCGAGCGAGGAGCTCGAGCAGGGGGACGGGTACTCGCTGCAGGAACGGCTCGACGGGCTGATCGAGGTGTTCGAGCCGGCGATGGCGTCGCCGGCGCGCTGAGGCCAGGTCGGCGGAGCGGCTCGTGGACGAGGGGCTCCGCACAGAGCGTCACCCGCTCATCGTCTTCCGACAGGGCGCTGCGGGCCTTCGGCGTCCGGCGCGTCGGCCAGCAGCGTGGAGTGGTCGTCGCCGGAGCGGCCCGAGTACCCGGCCTCCAGCAGGAACGGCAAGCAGACCGCGAGGTTCCCCGCTTCCATCGCCATGGCCAGTCGCTCGCGAGCGCGGGGGAGCCGCCGGTGGGCCCGCGCCGACTTGTCGATCAGGCGCGCCGCTACCGATCGGAGGCGATCAAGCCGAGGCGCTTGACCTCGTCGGCCGTTGCGACATCGACCTCGGAGTCACCCTCACGGATCTCGCGCACGAGCCGCTCACGCGCCGCGCGCGCCTCGGCACCATTGTCACGTAGCTCGCGCAGCTTGGCCTGGGCACCGAGGATCGTAAGCTCGCCGAAGTCGATCTGCCGCCGTCCGAGCAGCGCGCGCGACAAGTTCGTACCTGGACGTAGTCGAAGTGTCGCGACCGTGCAGCACCGACCTGGGAGAGCGCTGGCGCTACGACGTAGGGTGCTACCCTACGTCCGATGAAGAAGACCAGCCTGTACCTGGACGAGGATGTCGATCGGGCCCTCGCCCGTCGGGCCGCCGAGGAAGGCCTCACCAAGGCCGAGTTCATCCGGCGCGGCCTCGCTCGGCTGGTCACGCGCGTGGAACGGCCTCGCCCGACCGCGGTCGGGTTTTCCGACGACGGCCCGACCGACCTTGCCGCGAACGTGGATCGCTACCTGCGCGAAGGGGGCTTCGGCGAGCGGTGATCGTCGTTGACACCTCTGCGGTGCTGGCGCTGCTTCGCGCCAGGGATGAGCACCACGCTGAGGCACGAGAGCTGTTCAACACGCTCGATGACGACCTGCTGACCTCGCCACTCGCCGTTGCCGAGATGGACTACATGGCGACGCGGTACGCGCGACCGGAGGCGTTGCAGGCGCTCTGGCACGACCTCGAAGCCGGCGCATATGTCGTGAACTGGTGGGAGGGAGCGATGGGGGAGAGCGTCGCGATCGCCCGGAAGCACTCGAGCCTCGGTCTCACAGATGCCTCACTCGTGGCGGTAGCGGGGCGGGCTGGAACGGACCGCATCGCCACGTTCGATCAGCACTTCCGGCGGGTGACGACCGTCGACGGACGGCCATTCACGCTGCTTCCGGCGGATTCCTGACAGGCTGGAGTCGGCGTGACGCCCAAGGGGGACACCACCGGCCGCCTGGCGCGGCTCGAGAGGACGGGAACAGTCCGCGTCGCGAAGACCGCGCCGCCGGAGCAGGTGCTCTCGGAGCGGCCTCCGCGCCTTCGCGGCGGCGCCAGCGGGGTTCAGGCAGTGCATCGAGGAGAAGCACGCGGGCGTCGAGGGTCTGTGCCAGCTCCACGACTCGTTCCGACTGCGACGCCAGCCGCGTTAGGCAAGCGTTCGCCGGGCGGCCAGGTGCAGCGCTCGCGTTCACAGTCGGAGAACGGCCGACGCGCTGCACGGCTGATCCGCCCGTAGGCCTGCTGGCACTACGCACGTCGTGTACATGCACAGTGCCATCGTGCCAGCATGGCGAACGTGCAGATCCGCGGCGTGCGTCGCGACGACGTGCACCGACGGCTGCAGTCCTCAGGCGGCGATGGCCGGGCAGTCGCTCAACGACTATCTGCTCGCGCGTACGACGGAGATCGCACGCTCCGACGGTGCCCGCAGTCCTGATCGAGCGGATCGCGCCGCTCGCGAGCCCTACACGGGGCCGTCCAGCGCGGCGGTCATCCGGGCGGAGCAGGAGCGACGTTGATCGTCGGTCGATGCGTCGGGCGACCGACGTTCTGCTGGGGCGCCCGCCGGCCGTGACGGCCATGGAACGCGAGATTGCCGACCGGGAACGCGAGCCGCTCCATGCGCCCGCACTGGTCGAGCCGAGACCCTCAACGCCCTCCGCGGTCCGGTGCGCGGCGGAGCAATCACCGACCGGCGGGCGTCGGAGGCCGTGGCGCGATCTCCGCGAGCGTTCGTCTCCTCCGCTATCCGCACGCGCCGCTGCGCGAAGGAACCTGGGACCTGCGGGGCAACCTGAGCGCCTACGACGCCACCTACCTCGCCCTGGCCGAGGCGCTTGACGACTCGGTTCTCCTCACCGGAGACAGTGGCTCGCGACTGTGGCCGGCGATCTGCTCGGCGATCACCGGGTTCGCCACATCGCCTAGGAGAGAAACCTCCTAGATACATGGGCGGCTCTATATGATGCCGTCGCATGGCGAGCCAGGCGAGGAGCGGGGTGGCCGTTCGGTCCGTTGCCGATTGGGTCCTGCTGCCGCCCAAGAACCTGCTCGAGCAGGTCGGGGACATGATGGTCCTGACCGGCAAGACGGTCCTCTCCACGGTCCGGCCGCCGTATCCGTACGGCGGGGAGTTCGTCCAGCAGTTCCTGTTCCTGATGCGGCTCTGCTGGATGCCGCTCACCGTCTCGACCGTCGCCATCTGCTACGGCGCGCCCGGCCTTCAGGCCGGCAACGCGCTGATCCTGTTCGGCGCCATCGACCGGCTCGGCGGCTTCTTCGTCCTCGCCGCCATCCGCGAGATCGGGCCCAACGTCACCGCGATCATCCTGGCCGGGGTGGGGGGGACCGCGATCACCGCCGACCTCGGCGCCCGCAAGATCCGCGAGGAGCTCGACGCGCTCCAGGTGCTCGGCGTCGACCCCATCAAGAACCTCGTCGTGCCGCGCTTCCTGGCCCTGATGGTCGTGACCGGCCTGTTCAACATCTGGGCCATCGTGCTCGGGCTCGGCGGCGGCGTGCTCGCGTCGCTCACGTTCGACGCGCCGTTAGGGCCCTTCTTCGCCACCCTCCTCACGAACGCGTCGACCACCGACCTGTGGGGCTCCGTGGTCAAGTGCATGCTGTTCGGCGCGATCATCGCGATCGTCTCCTGTTACAAGGGGATGACTGCGTCCGGAGGCGCCGAGGGGGTGGGGAGAGCCGTGAACCAGGGCGTGGTGATCGAGTTCCTCGGCATCTTCGCGTTCAACTACGTCTTCACGCAGACGCTGCTCGCCACCCACCCGGAGATCTCCGTGATCAAGTGAACGCGAACTGGCTCACCCAGACGAAGGAGCTGCTCGGGTCGTTCGGCGACATCGCCAAGTTCTCGTTCCGCGTGGTGCTCGAGGTCTTCAACGGCAAAGCGTTCCACTTCTTCGGCGAGTCGCTGCGCCAGGCGGGCATCCTGATCCTCGGCTCGGCGCTCGTGATCTGGGGCCTCGCGTTCATCCTCGGCCTGCAGTGCGGCATCGAGGGCGCCTACTTCAACCGCTCGCTCGGGTCGCCGGCGTACGCGGGCTTCTTCGGGGCGTGGTGCGACCTGCGCGAGGTGCTGCCGTACGCGTTCGGCTACATGATGTCGGCGAAGGTCGGCACCGGCCTGGTCGCGGAGATCGGCGCGATGCGGATCTCGGACGAGATCGACGCGCTCGAGGTGATGGGCATCAACTCGCTCGTCTTCCTGTGCGCCACGCGCCTGCTGGCGGCCTGGATGGTGCTGCCGTTCATGTTCGTCGCCGCGGTGGGGGCCGGCTTCTTCGCGACGTACCTGGCGGTGGTCGAGCAGATCGGCGAGGTGAGCTCGGGCGGCTACTCGCTGATCTTCTGGATGTTCCAGAACCCACCCGACCTGCTGTTCGCGCTGATCAAGGGGATGGCGATGGCGACCGTGATCGTGCTGGTGGGCTGCTACTACGGCTACACGGCGAGCGGCGGACCGGTCGGCGTGGGAACGGCGACGGCGAAGTCGATGGTCCTGAACACCGTGATGGTCCACCTGGTCGGGATGGTGGGGACGCAGATCTTCTGGGGCACGAACCCAAGGGCGCCGATCGGCGGTTAGGGCGGTCCGCTGAGCGCGCCGCGGCGGCGGCTCAGCGCGGCTGCGCCGGCCGGACCTGCTTCCGGCGCGCGGCTGTCGCCTGCTCCGCGGCGGTCTGAGCGCCCACGAAGGGCAGCAGCACGATCTGCAGCAGGTCCGGCAACAGGGCGGGCAGCTCGGCGGTGCGGCCCTGCAGGATCAGCGAGTAGACCACCTCGTAGGTGCCTCCGATCGCCGTCTCCGCCGCCAGCGCCGGCACCGGCAGTCCCTCGGGCGCCTCGTCGAAGCCGGGCTCGAGGAAGCCTCGGAACGCCTCCATCGCCGCGGCCCTGCTCGCCAGCGCCGGCGGGCCCGCCGCCAGCACCTCCACGACGAGCAGGTGCGCCATCGCGGCGTCGCGGGCCATGATGTCCAGGAACGTCGAGAGCCCGAACAGGATGCTCTCGCACCAGGTGCTGCCCTTCGACGAGGACTCCTCGACGTCGACGGCAAGCCGCTCCACCACCAGGTGGTAGCTGGCCAGGAAGGCCTCTTCCTTGTTGTCGAAGTGGTCGTAGAACGTGCGGCGGGACACTCCCGCCGCCTCGATCACGTCGCGGACGGTGAGCGCCCCGTACCCGGTCTCGCTCGCCACCTCCACGACCGCCCTGAGGATCCGCTCGCGCTGGTTCTTCTCCACGAAGTCCCGCGGCAGGCCGTGCCGGCCGGAGGGAAGCTGGTGGGGGAGGCGACCGCCCGACCTCCGCCGCGGTGCGCCGTTCGTCGACGGCGTCGCGCCGTCCAGCTCGAGGTCATGTGCCATTGCAGAGCCGAGAATACATGCTCGTCTTTTCGAAGACAATGGCGTATTTCACTTTGTGCTGCCGGCGACCTCCCCTTTTACACGCTTGTACTCCGCCACCGCAGCGTCCTTGCCCTCGTAGGGGAGCAGCGCCGGGTAGAGCAGGTCGGCCAGCAATTCGGGCAGCTGGCGGATGTCCCCGCGCACGATCCGCGTGTAGACGACCTCGTAGATCCCGCCGACGATCGTCTCGGCCGTGAGCGGCTGCGGCTCGAGCGGAGTGCCGATCTCGCGCGCGTTCTCCGAGATCAGCGTGGCGAAGGCCGTCATCGCCCCGTTGCGCCTGGCGATCGCCTCGGGCCCCGCCGCCAGCGCCTCCACGATGCACATCCGCGCGAAGCCGGGCTCGCGCGCCAGGAAGTCGAGGAAGGCGCTCAGCCCCGCTCGCATGCGGGCCGGGAAGGTCTGCTCCGCGTCGATCGCGCTCTGCACCAGGGACAGGAGCTGCAGGAGCACGGCGTCGTAGGCGGCGAGGAACGCGTCCTCCTTGTTCTTGAAGTGCTCGTAGAACGTGCGTCGCGAGACCCCGGCCGTGACGATCACGTCCTCGACCGACATGTCGCGGTAGCCGGCCACGCTCACGACGTCCCCGACCGCAGACAGGATCCGCTCGCGCTGGTTCTCCACCACGAAGGCGCGAGGCAATCCATGCCGCCCGGGCGGGAGCTGGTGCGGCTCCCGGCGGCTAGTCCCAGCACGCCGAGCCACTGGCAAAAACATACACGTCTCACAGGACGGAAGTCCCGGTGGTAGTGTGGGCGCCATGGGTGCGATGCGCCCGCTCGACGGACCGAACCGGGGAGAGACGGGGGCGTCGACCGGCCACCCCGAAGGCTGTTTCCTCGACTGTCCGACCTGCGAGCGGCTCCGGCGCGCTGCGGTTGAGATCGCGGTGCGGGACGGAATCGACCGGACCACGACCGCCGGCATGGCCGAGCTGGCCGGCGTCCCGGTCGACGAGGCCATGGGCCACTACCCGACCGTCGAGGACTGCCTCGCGGCCGCCTACGACGAGGGGGCGCTGATGCTCCGCCGCGTGTGCGCCCGCGCGCTACGCGGCGAGGGGACCTGGCGCGACCGGCTTGGCAGAGCCATCGACATGGCGCTCGAGGCCTTCGCCGAGCGGCCCCAGCTCGCCCGCTACTGCTTCGTCGAGGCCTCGTACTCGAGCCTCCCGATGCTGTCGGCCTCGCGCGTCGCGGACCGCGAGCGCCTCGTGCGCATCCTCGCCGAGCACCACGGCCCGGTGTCCCGCGGCGAGGACCTGCCCGAGCTCCGCTTCGAGGTGATGGTCGGCGCGGCGCACCACGCGGTCAGGGAGCAGCTCGACGGCCACGGCGGAGACGTGACCCTGCGGGAGCGGCTCGACCAGCTGATCGACCTGTTCGAGAGACCGAACAGCGCGACCGTCGGCTGACGATCGCGCCGTCCGGCGTCTCTCGCGCCCCCTGCGCCTCCCTGCTTACTTCTTGGCCGGCTTGCAGGCCACCGAGTCGGCGTACTGCGACGAGCTGGTTGTTCCGTCGTTGTAGAGGTACGACGTCTCGACCTGGAAGCCCCACTTGCGGTTCTTCGGGCAGCTCGTTGTGGCGATCCAGTCCTTGGCGTAGCTCTTGCCGCCCGCCTTGAAGCTGATCTCACGCAGCGCGATCGGCACGCCCGCCACGACCTGCAGCACCTCCGGGACCCGGATCTGGAGCCGGTAGCCCCACTTCGGGTTGCCGTTCAGCTTCGTGACCTTGCCGGGCACGCAGGTCTCCACGCGGGCCGGGTTGGTCAGCACCGTGTAGAAGCAGATGTTCCGCGGGCCGCCGTTGATGAACGTCACCTTCGGGCGCGTGATCTCCTGGTCGGCGAACGCGACGCCGCGCGCCGAGCCCATGATCGACTTCTTCGGGCAGGCCTGCGGGCCGTTCCGGTTCGCGACCGCCGCCGAGCACTTCGCGTACTTGCCGCCGTTGTAGAGGCCGCCCTTCGCCAGGAAGATGTCGAAGGCCGTGATGATGGGCGGCTCGATCCCCTCCTCGCTCTGCCAGCGGATCTTGCCGGAGAGCGTGACCCCCTGCGGCTTCTTCGGCGTCCCGGCCCGGTTGGGCGAGACCTTCGAGTCGACCGTCACCGACGTCTGTGGGGTCTGCGCCACGGTCGGCGAGACCAGGGCGACTCCCAGCACCAGCACCGTCACGATCGGGCCTACGACCTTCCGCATGATCAATCTCCTATCGCTGCTCGACTGCCTCCAGCGCCAGCACGCTAGCGAAGCAGCACGGTTTATGCAAACACCATCGTTCCCTTTGGAACACGGTTGGATCCCAAGGGTTGCGGGCTCAGCCGCAGCGGATCCAGGACCGCACGCCGACCGGGTCGCTCTCGAGGAAGTCGAAATCGCCCGCGCACAGGCGCCTGGCCGCCGGGCGGGCATGACCAGGCCTCGATGAAACCGAGGCGCCGCCCGTTCACGCGCCGCGTGGCGCCGACCGTCGAGACGAACTCTCGCACGTAGATCGGGATGCCGGCCACGACCTGCAGCGTCTCGGGCACGGGCACGTTGAGGACGTAGTTCCACATCCCGCCGCGGAGGCGCCGCAGCGGCGCCGCGAAGGCCACGTCCACGCGCGCGGGGTTGCTGCCGTGGAAGTAGAAGACGATGCTCTTGCCGTCCCGGCCGTTGAACATCCGGACGGTGAGGCGCTGGCGCTCGGTGTCGGCGAAGACGTTGGCGTATCCCCGGCCGATCAGCGAGCCCCGCGGGCAGACGTCCGGCCCGCGGCGGTTGATGAGGGCGGGATCGCAGTGGGGGAAGAGCCGGTTGTTGAGCCGCGAGCCGTAGGGGAAGCGGATCACGGAGTGGTCGAGGATCGGCGGCTGGAAGCCCGGGCCGTCGCCGATGAAGCGGGCGGTCATGCGCAGGGTCATGGAAGGCGGCTGGCGCGGCACCTCGCGGATGACGGGGGAGAGGCGGCCGTCGAGCTGGACCTGGGTCTCGGCCTGCGCGGCGTGAGGGGAGACGAGGACTCCTGCTGCAGCCAGGCCGACGAGCATGCGACAGCGCACGGGGCGGCAGCCTACAGATCCCAGTGGAGATTGAAAACGCTTCCGTATACGATTTGGCTGCGTGGCCAGGGGGGACACCGAAACTCATCCGTTGCGCTGGATCGCCGGCGCGGCGCTCGCGCTTGCCGTGATCGGGCTCCTGGTCGTGTTCGCGACCCGCGACAGCACGTATAGATACCGCTTCGTCTTCGAGAACGCCGGCCAGCTCGTCAGGGGCGACATCGTCCGCGTGGGCGGCACCGAGGCCGGCCAGGTCACCGGCATCGAGCTGACCGATGACGGCCGCGCCGAGGTGACCGTGGCCGTGCTCGAGTCGTACGCGCCGCTGCACCAGGGCACCACGGCGACGATCCGCGCGCAGTCCCTCATCGGCATCGCCAACCGCTACGTGGACGTGCACCCGGGCCCGAACTTCCGCGGCGAGCTGGATGACGGGGCCGTGGTGGAGGCCGACAACACCACCTCGATCGTCGAGCTCGACCAGCTCTTCAACGCGCTCGACCCGCCCACCCGGAAGGGCCTGCAGGGCATCTTCGACGGCTTCGCCGACTGGTACGCGGGCAAGGAGCAGGAGGCCAACGACTCGGCGCGCTACTTCGGCCCCTCGATCGTCTCGATCAGGAACCTGGTCCAGGAGGTCAACCGGGACAGCCGCACGTTCGAGGAGTTCCTGGTCGAGACCGCCGACGCGATGGACGCGCTGGCGAGCCGGCGCGGCGAGCTGACCGACCTGGTCGGCAACGCCGGCGCCACCGCGCGCGCCCTCTCCTCCGACACGGGCTCGCTCACCCGCGCGCTCGAGGAGCTGCCGCCGGCGCTGCGGCAGGGGAGCGACACGTTCGTGGCGCTGCGGCCGGCGCTCGACGACCTCGAGCGCTTCGTGGTCGAGAGCGACCCCGCGAGCCGCGACCTCCCGCGGTTCATGCGCGAGTTCCGGCCCTTCGCGGAGCGGTCCGTCGGCACGTTCCAGCAGCTCAGCACGCTGTTCGACGTCCCGGGCAAGGGCAACGACCTCTACGACATCATGCGCGACCTGCCGCCGCTGGCCCGGCTCGCGGACAAGGGCCTGCCGCGCGCGCAGCGCTCGCTGCGGGAGTCCACGCCGATCTTCAGCTTCGCCCGGCCGTACGTGCCCGACCTGACCGCCTGGCTGAAGGACTTCGGTGCGGCGATGGCGCCCTATGACGCCAACGGCCACTACGTCCGCGCCATGGCGGTCTTCGACGCCTACAACTTCGTGGACGACGCAGAGGGAGGCCGCCTCGAGCCCAAGGCACCGGCGCAACGGGGGTCAAGCCCGTACCTCAGGACGGGCAACCTGCGCCGGTGCCCGGGCGCGGCCGCGCCGGCGCCGGCCGACGGCTCGGCTCCGTTCGTCGACTCGGGCACGCTCGCCAATCCGGACTGCGATCCGTCGCAATCGGTGGGGGCTGACGCCGTCGAGTGGCGGTGGCCCCGTGAGGCTCGTCCGCGCACTGATCGTCGCGGTCGGCGTGGGCCTGACGGTCGGGCTGTTGATGGGCGCCGCCGGCGGAGGCGACGACTCCTACAAGGTCCGCGCCGTCTTCGACAACGCCAGCTTCGTCATCCCCGGCGAGGACGTGAAGGTGGCCGGCGTGGTGGTCGGCGCGATCGACGACGTCGACCTCACCAGTGAAAATCGCGCCGCGGTCGTCCTCAAGATCGACGAGCCGGCGTTCACGCCCTTCCGCGCGGACGCCCACTGCCAGATCCGGCTGCAGTCCCTGATCGGCGAGCAGTACGTGGAGTGCGAGCCGACCCAGGCGCGCGAGGGCGGCGACCGGCCCGCGCCGCCGCTGCGCCAGATCGAGTCCGGGCCGGGGGAGGGGCAGTACCTCCTGCCGGTGGAGAACACGACGACGCCGATCGCCGTCGACCTGATCAACAACGTCGCGCGGCTGCCGACGCGCGAGCAGTTCCGGCTGATCATCAGCGAGCTCGGCGCCGGCCTCGCGGGCAACGGGGAGCGCCTGCGCGCGGCCGTCCGGCGCGCCAACCCGGCGCTGCGCGAGCTGAACCGGGTCGTCGCGGTGCTGGCCGAGCAGGACCGCCTGCTGGCCCGCCTGGTCGACGAGTCGGACGCGGTGCTCGAGCCGTGGGCGCAGCGGCGCGAGCAGTTCTCGGGCTTCATCGACCACGCCGGGGCGACGGCGGTGGCCGCCGCCGAGCGCGGCGACGACATCGAGCGCAACTTCCAGCGCCTGCCCGTCTTCCTGCGCGAGCTGAAGCCGACCGCCGACCGCTTCGGCGCCTTCGCCGACCAGATGGCGCCCGCGCTCGAGAGCCTGCAGGCGCAGGCGCCCGCGATCAACGAGGCGATCACGCGGTTCGGCCCGTTCACCACCGCCGCCTCGCCCGCGGTCCAGACGCTCGGGGACTTCGCCCAGGAGGGGCGCCGCCTGTTCCCGGCGATCCGCCCGCTGGTGCGCGACATGCGCGACCTCGGCCGCCCGCTGCGGCCGGCGCTGGGCGACCTGGCGGCGGGCTTCGGCAGCTTCGACGACACGGGCGGCATCGAAGAGCTGATGCGGTTCATCTTCTTCTACACGGGCTCGGTGAACGGGGTGGACCAGCACGGGCACTACGTGCGCTCGATCCTCGGCCTCAGCAACTGCTCGGAGCGGAGCGGCCTGCCCGGCGGGCGGGTGCGAGTCCACGTTCGACCCGGCGAACGACTCGTCGGCGTCGCCTCGGCATCCGCAGCCGCCCCGCTGATGGACTACCTCATGGCGGACGAGGGGGCGAGCCGGTGACCCCGCCGCCGCGCCGGCACGAACGCCCTCGCGGCCAGCCCGGTGCTGGTCGGCGCGGTGACCGTGCTGGTCACGATCGTCGCCGTCTACCTCTCGTACAACGCGAACGAGGGGCTGCCGTTCGTGCCGACCTACTCGCTCACCGCCGAGGTGCCGAACTCGGCCGGTCTCGTGCGCGGCAACGAGGTGCGCATCGGCGGGACGCGCGTGGGCGTGGTGAGCGACATCAAGGCCGACTCGAAGGCGGACGGGTCGGCGACAGCGCAGCTCCAGCTCGAGCTCGACCCCGAGGTCGAGCCGCTCCCCGACGACTCCACGCTGCTGATCCGCCCCCGCTCGGCGCTCGGGCTCAAGTACGTGGAGATCACCTCCGGCCGCTCCGCTCGCGGCTTCCCGGAGGAGGCCACGATCCCGCTGGCCCGCTCGGCCACGCGGCCGGTGGAGATCGACGACTTCTTCAACATGTTCTCCGACCCCACGCGCGTGGCGATGAGGTCGAACAGCGCCACCTACGGCACCGCGTTCGCGGGCCGCGGGCCGGCGCTGAACCAGACCTTCGCCGGGCTCGAGCCGCTCATGCGCGAGCTGGAGCCGGCGATGCGCACGATCGCCTCGCAGGCGGCGGAGTTCGACGAGTTCTTCCCGGCGCTCGAGCAGGCCGCCGCCGAGGCCGCGCCGGTGGCGGACATCCAGGCCTCGATGTGGGTGGCGCTCGACAGCACCTTCAGCGCCTGGGAGTCCGTGGCGGGCCCGCTCCAGGACACGATCTCCGGCGGGCCGCCGGCGCTCGACACGGCCATCCGCGAGCTCCCGGCGCAGCGGCCGTTCCTGACCGAGAGCGAGGAGCTCTTCCGCCGCTTCCGGCCGGCCTTCGCGAACCTCGCGGCGGCCGCGCCCGACCTGGCCGCGGCGTTCCGCGTGGGCACGCCGGCGCTCGAGCGCTCGCCCGGACTTCAACCGCCGCCTCACGCGCTCGATCGCGACGCTCGAGGAGCTCGGCAACGACCAGCGCGTGCCGAGCGGCCTGGCGCGCCTGACCGCGACGGCCCAGGACCTGCGGCCGGTGCTCGACCACATCGTGCCGGCGCAGACCCGCTGCAACTACTTCTCGCTGCTGTTCCGCAACGCCTCGAGCATGCTGTCCGAGAGCGACACGATCGGGACGATGCTGCGCGTCTCCGCGATGGCGCTGCCGCTGACGGCGGGGAGCGAGGCCGGGCCCGCCGCGGTGCCGGCCAACGGACCGCCGCCGCCGCCCGGCACGCTGATCACCGAGCGCGACCTGATCGACGACAGCTTCCTCCACTCCAACCCCTACCCGAACACGTGGCTGCCGGGGCAGACGGAGGAATGCGAGGCCGGCAACGAGAGCCAGCCGCCGCACTACAAGCGGAACGTGCAGACGATCGGGAACGTCCCCGGGAGCCAGGGCGCCTTCACCAACCCCACGCGGAGGAACCTGCCGTGAGGAGCTTCCGCAGCGGCGTGCACCCGGTCCGCGCGGGCGTGATCGCGCTGGTCCTGATCGCGATCTTCACGTACTTCGCCTTCACGAAGGACATGCCGTTCACCGAGGGCTACCGCATCCAGGCCGTGTTCGAGAACTCGAACCTGGTGCAGCAGCGCACGCCGGTCCGGATCGCCGGCGTGGACATCGGCGAGGTGATCGAGGTCGAGCGCTACAAGGACACCAACCTCTCGCTCGTGACGATGGAGATCGAGGAGGACGGCCGGCCGATCCACAAGGACGCCACGATCAAGATCCGGCCGCGGCTGTTCCTCGAGGGCAACTTCTACCTCGACATGCAGCAGGGCCGGCCGGGGTCGGGCGAGGTGGCGGACGGCGGCATGATCCCCGTCGGCCAGACCTCGCACCCGGTGCAGCTCGACCAGGTGCTGACCGCGCTCCAGTCGGACACGCGCGAGTCGCTCCAGGAGACGCTGCAGGGCTTCGGCGAGGCGCTCGACTCCGAGCCGACGCCGGAGGACGACGCAGGACCAGGAGCTCGAGGCGCGCGGGCTGACCGGCGGCGAGGCGCTGAACCGCTCGCTCGAGCACGGCCCCGAGGCGCTGCGGGACTCGGCGATCGTGAACGAGGCGCTGCTGGGCGAGGCGCCGCGCGACATGTCGCGCCTGATCCAGGGGATCGCCCGCACGAGCCGCGGCCTGGCCGCCGACGAGGAGGCGCTGGCCGACCTCGTGAGCAACTTCAACACCACGATGGCCACCATGGCCGAGCGGGCGCCGCAGCTCGAGGAGACGGTGCGGCTGCTGGGGCCGACGATGGCGAGCGCGCGGCGCGGCTTCGAGAGCATCGCGCGCGCCCTGCCGCCCTCGCGGGCGTTCGCGCGCGAGATCCTGCCGGGGGTGCGCGAGACGCCGGCCACGCTCGCCGCCGCCTTCCCCTGGCTCGACCAGGCGAAGGAGTTCTTCGGGCCGCAGGAGCTGGGCGGGTTCCTCGACGAGATGACCCCGGCCACCAGCGACCTGGCGGGCCTGACGCGCGCGTCGCGCGAGCTGCTGCCGGACGCGGACCGCTTCAACCGCTGCGTGCTCGAGGTGCTGATCCCGGCGGGCAACCTCGAGGTGGAGGACGGCGCCCACTCGGCCGGCGTCGAGAGCTACAAGGAGTTCTGGTACGCGATGGTCGGGCAGGCCGGCGAGGGCCAGGGCTTCGACGGCAACGGCCCGTTCCTGCGGCTCGCGGCGCCGGGCGGCGTGCACGCCATCCAGACCGGCAAGACGAACTACACCGGGATCCCGGTGTTCGGCAACTTCGCGAACCAGCCGCTCGAGACGCGCCCGGCCTTCCCCGGCGAGGTGCCGCCGATCACGCGTGAGCGGCCCTGCCACCGCAACCCGGTGCCGGACGTGAACGGCCCGGCCTCGCGCGGGCCCGCGGACGGGTCGGCGCCGAACGCGGCGCCGTCGCCCGTGCCGTCGCTGTCGAGCCTGCCGGCCAGGCGGCTCCAGCCGGTGGCCAGCGTCTTCGAGGGGGCCGGACAGTGAGGCTGCGGCTCCGCAAGGCGCTCCGCTACAACGGCGTCGCGGCCGTGGCGCTCGTGGGGATCGTGGTGCTCGGCTCGGTGGTGGGCGGCTACATCCTCTCGAACCAGCGCCTCAACCCGCCCGCGTGGGTGCCGGTGGTGGGCGAGTCGCACTTCGAGCTGCGCGCCGAGATCGAGACCGTGCAGGGGATCCTGCCGGGCCAGGGGCAGGCCGTGAACATCTCGGGCGTCCGCGTGGGCGACATCGCCAGCATCGAGCTCGAGGAGGGCAAGGCGGTCGCCACGATGCGGATCGAGGAGCGCTTCGCGCGGATCTACCCGGACGCGACGGTGCTGCTGCGGCCCAAGACGAGCGTGAAGGACATGGTCATCGAGCTCGATCCCGGCACGCCCGGCTCCGGGGAGAAGCTCGAGGACGGCGCGAAGCTCGACAACGACTCGACGCTGGCCGACGTGAACTTCGCCGACTTCCTGTCGTCGCTGGACGCCGACACGCAGGACTTCCTCCGAATGCTGGTTCAGGGCGGCGGCGAGGCGCTCGGCGACGGCGGCGGCCGCGACCTGGCCAACACGTTCCGCCGCTTCCCGCCGCTGGCGCGGAACGCGGCGAAGGCGTCGCGGTTCGTGGCGCTCCGCCGGGAGCGGCTCAAGCGGGTCATGAGCAACTTCTCGGAGATCATGAGCGAGCTCGGGCGCCACGACCAGGAGCTGGCGCGGTTCGTGAGCGGCAGCAACGAGGTGTTCCAGCGCTTCGCGAACCAGAACGAGAGCCTGGGCGAGACGATCGAGCTGCTGCCGGGGGCGCTCGAGTCGACCGGACAGGCCCTCACCCGTGTGGACCGGCTCGGGCGGGCGATGGAGTCGGCCTTCGGCGACCTGCGGCCCACCGCCCGGGCGCTCGGCCCGTCGATGAAGCAGCTGCGGCCGTTCCTGCGCGACACCGTGGAGCCGCTCCGCGACCAGCTGCGCCCGTTCACCCGCGAGGCGCGGCCGATCGCCCACGAGCTGCGCGAGCCGGCCGCCGACCTCGCCGCTTCGATGCCCTCGTTCCGCAGGTTCACGAACGTGCTGAACGCGCTCTTCGACGAGCTCGCCTACGACCCGCCGGGGAACGGCAAGGACGGGCAGGGCTTCCTGTTCTACGCGCCGTGGGCGGCGCACAACACGAACTCGACGGTGGCGAACCAGGACGGCATCGGCCCGCTGCGGCGCGGCGTGGTGCTGGTCCCGTGCGAGTCGCTCCGGTTCCTCGAGGGCCTGTCGGGCGGCGGCCGCAACCCGCTGCTCACCACGCTGGTCGAGCTGCTGAACGCCCCCGACTCCCAGCAGGCGGGCTGCTGATGATCAAGACCGCGCCGCGGATCTGGCAGCTCGGCCTGATGGTCGCGTTCGTGCTGTCGTGCTTCGGGGTGCTGCTCTACCTGTGGCTCGCGTTCGGCGGGTCGTCGCCGCTCCAGCCGCAGGGCTACCGCTTCCACGCGAACTTCCCGGAGGCGACGCAGCTGGCGCAGCAGGCCGACGTGCGGATCGCCGGCGTGCCGGTCGGCAAGGTCGTGAAGATCGAGCGCGGGCCCGACAACACGACCGACGCCACGATCGAGATGCGCGCGCGCTACGCGCCCGTGCCGCGCGACACGAAGGCGATGCTGCGGACGAAGACCCTGCTGGGCGAGACGTACGTGGACCTGACGCCGGGGAACGAACGCGCCGGCACGGTGCCCGAGGGGGGCACGCTGCCAAGCGGGGCGGTGGCGGCGACCGTGGAGGTCGACGAGATCTTCCGCAGCTTCGACAGGGAGACGCGGCTCGCGTTCCAGACCTGGATGCAGACCCAGGCCGTGGCCTCGGAGGGCCGCGGGGCGGACATCAACGCCATCTTCGCCAACCTGCCCGAGTTCGTCTCGGCCTCCGAGGAGCTGCTCGCGGAGCTGAACGCGCAGTCCGATGCGACCAGCAGGGTGTTCCGCTCGACGGGCGACTTCTTCGACGCGATCAGCGAGCGCCAGGGCCAGCTGCGCACGCTGATCACGGAGTCGAACCGGCTGTTCGGCACGATCGCCCAGCGCGACGAGGCGTTCGCCGACATCTGGCGCGAGTTCCCGCGCTTCGAGCGCGAGAGCATGGAGACGCTGCCGCGGCTGACGCAGTTCTCCGAGCGGGCCGAGCCGATCGTGCGGCGGTTCCAGCCGGCCGCCACCGAGATGGGGCCGGCGTTCGCGGCGCTGCGCGACCTGAGCCCGTCGATGCGGAACTTCTTCGAGCGGCTCGGGCCGGTGATCACCGCCTCCGAGAGCGGCGTGCCGGCCCTCGAGCGCACCATGCGCCGGCTGCCGCCGCTGCTCGAGGACTTCGAGCCGTTCCTCCAGAACCTGAACCCGATGGTCCGCTACCTGGGCGACCACCGCAGCTCTGTCACGGCGTTCGTGGGGAACCTGGTGGGGTCGACGCTCGACCGCGACGTGAACCTGCAGCGCACCAATGATCCGGTGCACTACATCCGGGCGGCGCAGCCGCTCGGGCCGGAGGCGCTCAGCTTCTACCCGCGCCCGCTCGGCAACAGCCGGGCGAACGCGTACTCGGTGCCGGGCTGGATGGAGCGGCTGGCGAGCGGGCTGCCGGTGTACGACACGCGGTCGTGCGCGAACGGGGGCCCGCTGGCGCCCGAGGCGTCGGAGCCGCCGGAGCTGCAGCCGCTGATCAAGCAGTTCGCGTTCCGCACCGAGGGGCGCGACGTGGCGCGGCCGGGCTGCGTGGCGCAGGGGCCGTTCCCGGGCTTCGGGACGAGCTTCCCGCAGCTGCGGGCTGATCCCTAGGCGGCGGGATTCCGAGCGCGGGCCTGACGCGCGCCTCGCGCGGGCTGCGCCCGGACCCTTCCTAGGCGCCGACCGCGACCACTCGGGCCCGGATCGACTCCGCCAGCCTGCGCGGCTCGATGCAGAACAGGCTGTGCGGGTCGCCCGCCGCCGCCCAGATGCGCTCGTGCTCCAGGAGCGATTCGTCGAACAGCACGGGCAGGTCGTGCCCGAACGGCGGCACGCCGCCGATCGCGTAGCCGGTGGCGGCGCGCACCTCGTCCGCGGCCGCCATCCGCACCTCGGCGACGTCGAGCGCGTCCGCGACCTTGTCCAGGTCGATCCTGTGGCGCCCGCTTGCCACGCAGAGCACGGGGTCGCCGTCCGCGACGAACACGATCGCCTTGGCGATCTCGGCCTCGTCGCAGCCGACCGCCTCGGCCGCCTCCTTGACCGTGCGCGTGGACGCGTTCAGGCGCTCGACGCGCACATCCAGGCCCAGCTCGCGGGCCCGCTCCGCCAGCTTGTCTCTCACGCCTCGACGCGCTCCCGGTCCGGCTCTCGCTCGCCCAGCTCGACCCCGGCCGCGGCGGCCAGCTCGGCCAGGGACTCCTCGAGGTCGGCGGCGAACTCGTCCAGGTCCCAGAGCAGGTCGAAGTCGCCGACCAGCCCGAAGTTGATGCGCCCGTCGTAGGAGAGCAGGGCGATGCCGAGCGCCTGGTTCTTGGCGAGCGGGACCATCGGGAACGGGTCGAGCATCCGGCGGCCCAGCAGGTAGAGCGGGAACTGCGGGCCGGGCACGTTCGTCACGACGACGTTGAAGAAGCGCTGGCGCGCCATCAGCCGCGAGGCCTGGCCCATGATCGTCGAGGGGGCGAAGCCGGACAGCTCGGTCATCACCTGGGCGCCGACCGCCTGGCCGCCGGACTTGAGGCCCTTGAGCTGCTCGCTGACGATGTCGAGCCGGGCCACCGGCTCCTGGCACCAGACGGGCAGCGGGGCCATGATCGCGGCCACGCGGTTGCCGAGCGCGCCGCGCTCGACGTCGGCGCGCACGCTCACCGGGACCATGGCCTTCAGCTCGAGGCCGTCGGTGTCGATGCCGCGGCGGCGCAGGTGGCGGCCGAGGCCGCCGGCGACGACGGAGAGCACGACGTCGTTGACCGTGCCGCCCAGCTCGTCCTTGATCGCCTTGACGTCCTTCAGGCTGGCGCGCACCCAGGTGAAGCGGCGGTGCGGCCCGATGTCCTTGTTGTAGGGCGAGGAGGGGGCGGGGTTGAGGCCGGCCCAGGCCATGGCGCCGACGCCCACCGCGGCGTCGCGCGCGCCCGCGGCGATGCGACGCGGGCCGCGCAGGACCGCCTTGACCGAGCGGCCGATCTCGGCCGGGATGGTGGCGCGCTCGAGGAGCGCCTCGGCGAAGAGCTGTGCTCTGGCTCGGGAGCGGGCGGGGGAGCCAGCGGTCGCCGGGATCGGTGGGCGCGGCGGGCTCGGGGGAGGTGTCGAAGAGCACCGACATGATGTCGACGCCGGAGATGCCGTCCACGAGCGCGTGGTGGGTCTTGGAGAGGACGGCGAAGCGGTCGTCGTCGAGGCCCTCGACGAGCCAGACCTCCCAGAGCGGCTTGTCGCGGTCGAGCTGCTGGGAGAAGACGCGGCCGGCCAGGTCCTTCAGCTGGCGCTCGGAGCCGGGCGAGGCGAGCGCGGTGGAGCGCACGTGGTAGCGCAGGTTGAAGTGTGGGTCGTCGACCCACTTCGGGCGGCCCTGGCCGAGCGGGACGAAGGCGAGCCGCTGGCGGTAGCGCGGCACGAGGGGGAGGCGACGTTCGAAGGCCTCGAGGAGGTCGGCGTAGGGGGGAGGGGGGCCCTCGAACAGCATCACGCCCGCCACGTGCATGTGGGAGGAGGCGTCCTCCAGGTGGAGGAAGGACGCGTCGAGGCCAGTCAGACGATCGCCTGCCATCAGTGCGGTCTGAAAGTACTACAGGGCGAGTGAGAGCTGGTCGTCGTTCGGGGCCTGCTGGGCGGCTTCCTCGTCGAGGCCGGCCACGCGGACGCCCACCAGGCGGACCGGCTGGGGCGGGTCGAGGCGTCTTAGGAGGTCGACTGCGGTGCGCCACACAGTGTCGAGGTCGTTTACGGCAGCAGGGAGGGAGCGGGCTCGGGTGACCGTGGAGAAGTCGGCGTATCTGACCTTGATGCCGATCGTGCGGCCCCGTGCTTGCTGCTTTTCGAGCGTCTCGCAGAGCTGCTCCGTGAGGCGCCGCAGCTGCGGCTCGAGCCGTCCGAGGCCGCTCAGGTCGTAGTCGAACGTGGTCTCGCTCGACTCGGACTTCGCCGCGCGGACGGTCTCGATGGCGCGCTCGTCCTCGAAACGGGCCAGGCTGCCGAGGTAGGGCCCGAGGCGGGCGCCGAACCATTCGGTGAGCATGTGGTCGGGGGCTGAGGCGAGCGCGCCGAGCGTCTCGATGCCCTGTCTTTGCAGCCTTTCTGCCGTCTTGGGCCCGATGCCCGGTATGAGTCCGGGGCGGGCCTGCGCGAAGCGCTCGCGGGCCTGCTCGGCGGTGAGCTCGACGAAGCCGTCGGGCTTGTCGGCGTCCGACGCCACCTTGGCGACGAGCTTGTTGGGGCCGATGCCGATGGAGCAGCCGAGGCCGGTGCGCGCGGTGACTGTGGACTTGACGCGACGGGCGGCGGCGCGGGGACGCTCGAACTCGCTGAGGTCGAGGTAGGCCTCGTCGAGGCCGACGACCTCGACACGCTCGACATGGTCGTGAAGCACGGCCATGACCTCGCGGGAGCGGGCGCGGTAGTGGTCGAAGTCGGGCGGGATGAAGACCGCCTCGGGGCAGAGCCGGCGCGCCCGCTCGGCGGGGGTGGCGGAGAAGACGCCGAACTTGCGCGCCTCGTAGCTGGCGGTGGTGACGACCGCCCTCGGCCCGCTGCCGGCCACGACGACCGGCTTGCCGTTGAGCTCAGGCCGCCGCTGGAGCTCGACGCTCACGTAGAAGGCGTCCATGTCGACGTGTGCGATGAGCACGGTCGATAGACGCTACGCGGCGGGCCGGACCGTTCGACTGTCCTGCCTAGGTGTTCCATACGAACACCAGGACAGGACGGTCGCAAGGAGTGGATCCGCCGGGTCGCCCCGCACTCGCCCTCCGTCGACTGTCCTGCCTGGTGGCCCACATTGGGCGAAAGAGCAGGACAGTCGCGCGGGTAGGGTGCCCCCGGCATGGCGGCTCCGACCATCGGCCTCTTCGCGATCAACTCGCACGCGTGCGCGGAGCCGGAGGCGGCCGCGCGGATCGCGGCGCTGGCGGAGCGGCTCGGCTACGACTCCCTGTGGGCCGGCGAGCACGTCGTCGTCCCCTCGCCGCGAGTAGAGCCCTCGCCGATGGAGCCCGAGGAGCCCATCCTCGACCCCCTCATTGCCCTGGCCCACATCGCCGCCCACACCGAGCGCATCAGGCTCGGCACCGGCGTGCTCCTCCTTCCCCAGCGAAACCCGCTCGTGCTCGCCAAGCAGGTGGCGAGCCTCGACGTGCTGAGCGGCGGGCGGCTCATCCTCGGCATCGGCGTGGCCTATCTCGAGCCCGAGATGCGCGCCATCGGGGTACCCATGGAGGGCCGCGGCGCCCGCGCGGACGAGTACCTGGCCGCCATGCGCTCCCTGTGGGAGGACGAGGCGCCCTCGTTCAGCGGGCGATACGCGAACTTCGAGGGCGTCGACGCCCATCCGCGCCCGGTGCAGCGCCCGCTGCCGGTGGTCGTGGGCGGCCACACCCGCGCGGCGCACCGCCGCGCCGCCCGGTACGCGGACGGCTGGTACGGCTTCATGCAGGGCCTCCGGGCGATGGCGGAGCAGCGCGAGCTGATGCGCGCCGCCATCGAGGAGACGGGCCGCCAGCGGCCGCTGCACGTCTCGGTCACCCCGTCCCGCCGCCTCGACGCGGAGACCGTGAGCGCGTACGCGGAGCTCGGCGTGGACAGGCTGATCGTCGCCCCACCGGTGGGCCTCTCACCGGAAGAGCTGGTGGAGTTCGTGGAGGCAAACGCGCCCGAGCAGATCGGCGGCGGCGCCGGCGCACGCAGCACCTAGGGGCGGCCCCGCACGCAGCACCTAGGGGCGGCCCCGAACCGCCCCCCTCCCTAGCCCGCCGTAAGCGCGGCGCGCCCAGCACCCCGCCCGGTCAAAACCGCCCCCTCCATGTACCCGCACACCCACTGATCCGACCCACACACGTAGAACGGCGGCTCATGCGTCCCATGCAACGGCCCAACGCCCATCACATCCCCCGGCCGCCACGAGGTGATGTAGCCAAGCGTCCAAGGATCCACGCCCCAGCGCCGCAGAAACACCGCCTGAAGCAGTCCGCTGAGCCTCGTCACCAAACGCCCCAACCATCTCCTCGACCAGGACAGCCTCCAAAGCCTCCTCGGGCGTCGCCAGAAACGGCCCCAGCCGCTCCGGCGGCACGAGCGTCGACATGATCCCCTCGCGCTGCGTCCAGGTGCCCCCGATCAGCCCGGTCTCCATGTAGACGGAGCCGTTCTGGCCACCCCGCTCCCAGAACGAGTCCGGCCACGCGAACACCGCCTTCGCGACCACGGCGTTCTTCTGGCGGTGGAGCGAGTCGAGCCGCTCCCGCGACACACCGCTGACGGCCACGCGCCGGAGCGGCCCGACGGGCAGGGCGCACACGACCGCCTCAGCCTCGAAGCGCTCGCCGGTGGCGGTGAAGACCGTGCAGCGCGGCTGCGCGATCCGTACCTCGGTCACCGGCGTGGCGTAGCGAATCCGGTGGCCGAGCTCGGCCGCCACGGTCAGCGGCACCGTGGCCGATCCCTCCTCCACGCGCTGGCACTCCCAGACGTCGTAGTCGTAGAAGCCGTGGGCGCCGGCGGCGGCCTCCTTGCGGAGGTCGGAGAGCAGCGAGGTGCGCTCGTTCGACTCGGCGGCGAGGGCGTTCGCGGCGAGCTCACGGGCGCGCACGACGTTCGGGGTGGCGCCCGCTTGGCGAAGCCAGGCGGAGACGGAGACGTCGTCGAGCTCGCGGGCGCGGGGGTGGGACCAGGGGTCGTCGGGGTCGACGGTCTTCGTCAGCTCGGTGAAGGCCCGCTCGACCTGCTCGTAGCTGCGGCGGTCGGCATCGTCGAACCAGGGGTGGTCGTGGCCGACGTGGCGGCCGTCGGTGAGGAGCCACGTGTCGCCGCCGGGCAGGTCGGGAAAGGCGGGCACGAGCGTGAGGCCGAGCTCGCCCACCAGCTCCGTGTAGGCGGTGTGGAACGGGGCCACGACCTCGCCGCCGAGCTGGACGAGGCGGCCGTCCGCGAGCGTGGTCTGCTCGACCCGGCCGCCGGGCCGGTTGCGGGCCTCGAGCACGACGACGTCGGCGCCGCCCTTGGACAGCTCCCGCGCCGCCGTGAGGCCGGCGAGACCGGCGCCCAGCACGACGACGTCGTGTCGCATCAGGTCGGCTGGTGGATCGGCCGGACGAGGAGCTCGTTCACGTCGACGTGCGGCGGCTGGGTGAGGGTGAACATGACGGCTCGCGCGATGTCGTCGGCCTCGAGGGCGCCGCTCGGGCGGTTCTCGAAGAAGGGGGTGTCGACGGCGCCCGGCTCGATCAGAGTGACCTTGATGTCGGTGTCCGAGATCTCCTGCCTGAGCGCCTCGCCCATCGCGGTCACGGCGTGCTTGGTGGCCGAGTAGAGCGAGCCGGGGAGGGCGCGGCGGCCGGCGATCGAGCTCGTGAGGATCATGTGGCCGCGGTTCTGCTCCCGGAAGTGGGGGAGGGAGGCGCGGATGGAGAGGGCGGCGCCGAGGACGTTGGTGTCGATCATCGACTTCCAGTGCTCGACGCTCTCCTCGAGGAAGCCGCGCTTGGCGCCGAAGCCGGCGTTGGCGAAGTAGGCGTCCATGCGGCCGAAGCGGTCGAGCGTGGTGGCCACGAGGGCCTGCTGGTCGTCCCAGTCGGTGACGTCGCAGCGCGTGGCGACGGCCTCGCCGCCCAGCTCGTCGGCGAGCGCCTGCAGCTTGTCCTCGGAGCGGGCCGCCAGGACGAGGCGGTAGCCGAACTCGGCCGCTCGCCGGGCGGTGGCGGCGCCGATGCCGGTGCTGGCGCCGGTGATGACTAGAACGGGTTCGTCGGGCATGGCGCGGGTTGTACCAGGCGATTGCTCAGCCGGCGGCGAGCGTCGGGTGCGTCAGCGGGCGGCGAGCTCGACGCTCGCTGCGATCGCGCTGCGCGGGGCTACGGGCCGAGCCGCTCGATCTGCCAGCCGCCGTCGGGGTGCGGCAGGTAGCGGAAGCGATCGTGCAGGCGGTTGGGGCGGTGCTGCCAGAACTCCCAGGCGTCGGGGACCAGGCGGTAGCCGCCCCAGTCTTCGCGCACCGGGAGGTCGCGGCCCTCGTGCTCCTCCACCAGCGCAGCGACGCGCTCCTCGAGCCACTCGCGGCTCGGCACCGGGCGGCTCTGGGGCGAGGCGAGGGCGCTCACCTGGCTGTCGCGTGACCGGCCGCGGACGTAGCGCTCGCTCTCCTCGCGCGGGAGACGCTCGACCGGCCCCTCCACGCGCACCTGGCGGCCGAGCGCCGGCCAGTGGAAGAGGAGCGCGGCGCGGGGGTTGGCGTCGAGCTCGCCGCCCTTGCGGCTGCCGTGGTTGGTGTAGAAGGCGAAGCCGCGCTCGTCGACGCCCTTCGCCAGCACCATGCGCGCCGAGGGGCGGCCGTCGGGTGTGGCGGTGGCGAGCGCGACGGCCTCAGGCTCGGCCGTGCCCGCCTCGGCGGCGGCGTCGAACCAGCGCCGGAAGAGGGCGAGCGGGTCGGGATCGAGGTCGTGCTCGTCGAGCGGCCGGTCGCGCGGGTCGGTCACCGGCGGCAGTCTGGCGGATGAGGGTCAGCGGCCGCCGCAGGCCTCGGGCACCGGCGCGGCGATCTCCCTGCCGATGGAGCCCTCGCCGGGGCGGCCGGAGACCTTGCAGAAGGCGTAGCGGCCGGTGTCGAAGTGGACGAGCACGCGGTAGGGGTGGCCGATGGAGGAGGCCTCGTTGTGCTCGGTGGCGGGGGCGGCGCGGGTGATGGCCAGGCACGAGTAGCGGCCCGTGGTCTGGGAGGGGTCGACGTGAGCGCCCTGGCCGTCGACGCTGCGGGGATACGGCTCGCACTCGACGGAGCGGATGGGGCCGTCGAGGGCGCCGGCGGCGACGCGCTCGCGAGCGTCGGCCTGGATGGCGATCGGGAGCGCGGCGACGAGGGTGGCCCGGGCGGCGAGGTCCCGTCCGGCCGGCGTGCCGCGCTCGAAGCGTGGACGCTGCTCGGCGCGAAGCTGGGCGACGCGCTCGGCGGTCTGCTCGGCGCGCTGCTGGCGCTCGGCCTCGGCGCGACGGTCCTTGGACTCGTCGATGCCGGGGGCCAGGATGAGGATGAGCCCGACGATGGCGAACGGGAGCAGGGCGAGCGCTATGCGCCCGGAGCGCGGAAGCTTGCCCCAGACCCACTTGGGGATGCCGGCGACGCCGGGCATGGGCTCGTAGCGGTCGGATTCCATACCGCGGGACGAATTTTGCACACCCTGGGGCACGTTCCCGGTAGCTTACATGTATGAGGCATGCACATGTTGATCCGGTGGGTGGAGAGGGACCCGAGGGCGGGAGCGCACGGCGCTCAGCGGGAAGCGGGAGCGGCCGGCACCGAGCAGGCTCGTCTGCCGAGCGCGACCTCGCACGGGGTGCAAATCTCCTCGGCGCCGTCTCACTGGCGGTGACGGACCGCATCCGGGCCGCCGCCGAGCGGGGCGCGGCGCAGGGCGGATCCGCGCCGGCGGCGCTCGTCAGCCTCGCGGGGTACCTGGACGGCTCGCCGATCGACGCCGTGCGGAGTCCGCTCGCGCTGACGCACTCGGCGACGGTGCGACTGGTGGACCGGCTGGTGGCGGCCGGACTGGCGCGGCGGCGCGAGGGGCCGGACCGGCGGTCGGTGGCCGTGGAGCTGACGCCCGCGGGCCACGCGGCGGCCGCCGAGGCCGTAAAGGCGCGGGCGGAGGCGCTGGAGGATGCGCTCGCAGACCTCGATGACGCCGAGCGAACGGAACTCGCGCGCCTGCACGCAAAGGTGCTCGGCACCCTCACCGAGGGCCGAGCCTCAGCGGGCCACATCTGCCGCCTCTGCGACAGCCACGCATGCGGCCACGAGGAGGGCCGCTGCCCGGTGACGCAGGCTGCCGACGCTGCGGAAGACGTGGCGGCGGCTGCGTCCGGCTCCGCCTGATAGACGCGACCGACGCCGCGTAGGAGCGGATCTCGGCGGCGCTCGCGGCCGACCCGGCCTACAGCGGCGGGCGTAGCCTTCCTCGGATGCCCAACCTCTACGACCCAGACTGGGACGCCGAGCGCGACGAGCCACCGTTCCGGTGGCGCCGCGCCCGAATCGGGCGCCAGGCGGGCGCGAAGGACCTCGGCGCATCGCTGTTCGAGCTGCCACCGGGCGGCGCAAGCTTCCCGCTGCACGCGCACTTCGCGAACGAGGAGATGATCCTGGTGCTCGCCGGAAAGCCGAGCCTGACCCGAGCCGACGGCGAGATCCAGGGCTTGGAGCCGGGCGACGTCGTGGCATGTCCGGCCGGCCGCGAAGGCGCCCACCGCCTCGACAACCACACCGACGAGCCCGCCCGCATCCTGATCATCAGCACGATGCGAGCGCCCGAGATCAACGAGATGCTCGAGGACGGAACCTTCTGGGTGCGCGACTACGCACCGGGCGTGACGCCGGACGACCCGAGCCTCGACGTGCCGGGGCTGCGCGCGGGCGAGTAGCCCTCTCACTGGGCTCACTTCCGATTCGCAATGCCCCAGAACGTCGATTATGTCAACCGGCTATCGCAGATTGCTGGTGAAACCCTTCTGACCGACCTCTGCGCGAACATGTGTTCGTGCTGGACGTCGACATCCCCTTCCTAGCCGGGTTCATCGCCGGCGAGGGCCACTTCTGGATCGCGGAGAACAACGCAGGACAGTCGTGGTCGTGCGGCTTCGCGCTCGCCCAGCGCGACGACAACGCCGACCTCGTCGCGAGCGCCCGTGAGCTTGCCGGGTGCGGCGAGATTCGCTGGCAGCCACCGCATGGCACAAGCCACGCCCAGGTCCATTGGGTCGCGCAGAGCATGGCCGACTGTTCGGCGCTCGCCAGGTCGTTGAGCGCGTTTCCGCTACTCGGAAAGAAAGCCGGCGACCTTGCCATCTGGCATGAGGCCGTAACCGCCTGGAACGAGACGATCAACGGACCCCTGAGGTGGAGGCAGCTCAGGCGGCTCGCAACGGACCTTCGTGCCCACCGCGACCCGGCTGTCGCTGTCGACTACACGCGAGTTGACATAAGCACCCCGGCCCTGTCCGGTTTCCTGGCCGGCTTCGCCTCCGCAGAGGCGCACATCGGCGCGTCGCCGACGGGGCACCCGCGTTTCGTGCTCAAGCTGCGAGCGGACGACACCGCCGTTCTCAGGCTTCTCGCCAATCGTTTCGCGGTTGGCCGGCTCATCCGGGTGCCGGCGTCGGAACACGGTTCTGCTCAAACCGCGTGGCTCGTCACGAGGCTCGACGAGCTTCGCTCGCTCGTGGCGGTGTTCGACGGTCAGCCACCCCTTGGTCGTGCGGGCCGGGTCTACGACCACTGGCGCGAGCTGGTCATCGCCACGGAACGGTCGGCGTCAGCGCTCCGTCCGAGAGTGGATCTTGTGCGGGACGCGCGGCGGTACCGGTCCGGAGGAGAGCTGCGCGTCTCGCCGCCCAGCCAGGACGCGAAGCGCATGCGCTATCTCGCCGCGCTCCTGACGTGGGCCCGCGACACAGGTCCGCCGTATACCGCCACCTCCTATGAGCAGTGGCGTGGCCGAGCCGATCATCCGGGAACGCCGAACCGGAACACGCTGGCGAGCTTCTTCGGCTGCTGGCGAGACGCCTTGGCCGCTGCGGGGCTTCCATGCGATGGGTCGCGCTCCACGCTGGCAAACGCACGCGCGGCAGAGACCGCCGCCGCGGCGCGCGCCGTCTCGCGTGTTCGCCGGCGTGCTGCTGTCCTGCGGGCGGTCGAACGATGCTGGAGCGCCTTGGGCCGAATGCCCACGGCGTCCGAGTTCTTTCGCTGGCGCCTCGAAAGCGCACCGGACAGTCCGAGTCAGCCGGACCTCTACCGCCTGTTCCCGGGCGGCTGGGCCGCCGTGCTGGACGCCTTGCCGCCCCGAGGGATGGCGACAGCGCAAGCAGCACCCGGCGTGAGCGTACGAACCGGTTGACATAATCGTGCGCAGGCCCCCGCCCGTGGGGGCAAGTGCAGCCCTCCGACCTGAGGGGCATACTGCGGAAATGGCCAATTCCCATACGAGCGATCCCTCGCCCCAGCGGTTCCGGCGCGGCACGCCCGCGTCCGAGCTCCTCCGCGAAGTGAGCTTTCCCATGGCCGTGCGTGGTTATGACCGCCGTGCGGTCGACGAGTTCGTCGAGGAGCTCCGGACCTTCGTGGCCGACCTCGAGGCCCACCAGACGCGGGAGGGCGTCGTCCAGAAGGCCCTCGACGAGCTCGGCGAGGAGACCGCCGGCATCCTTCAGCGGGCGCACGAGACCGCCGACGACATCGCCTCGCGCTCCCGGGCCCAGGCCGACGGCCGCCTGCAGCGCGCCGAGCGCGAGGCGGAGATCGTCAAGCGCGATGCGGACGAGTACGCCGAGCAGGTGGTGGTCGACACGAGACTCCTTTGGGACGAGCGCCAGCGCCTCATCGAGGACATCCGCCACCTCGCCGACGTGGTGCTCGGCACCGCCGACGACGCCATCGAGCGCCTCAAGCTCCCCGGCCCGCTCGCCGCCGCCGAGCAGGCCGAGGAGGAGCAGTCGGGCGGCGGGGCGAACGTCACGCCCATCCCGCACCCGCTGAGCATCGCCCGCGACCCCGAGTCGGATCCGCAATCGGACCCGAGCATCCCGTACGACCTCGAGGGGCCCGAGGATGACCCGGACGCCACGGTGGCCTGGGGAGCACCAGCCGTCGCGCGGGAGGATCAGGACGCCCCGTATGCGGTGGAAGGCGAGGAGCAGGCCGAAGCCCCGTACGCCCTGGAACGCGACGAGGACGCCGACGCTCCGTACGCCGCGCAAGGCGACGAGAATCCCAGCGCCCCCTACGCGATGGAGGGCGAGGAGGACCCCGACGCCACCGCTCCTTACGCGGCCGGCGACGAGTACGAGGGCGAGCAGGATCCCGACACGACGGCGGCCTGGCCCGCCGACGCGGACGACGACGAGGCGGCTCCAGAGGACGAGCAGCCCGCCGGCGATGACGCCGGCCCCCAGACCGTGGAGCTCGAGGCTCTCCCCGGCGGCAACAACACGGACGACCAGCCCGCCGAGCCCGAGCGCAAGCGCGACTGAGCGGCGTGCCGGACCCTCACCGGGTCAAGCTCGGCCACCAGGCGCCGAATGGGATCGCTGCCGGCCTGCTCGCGCTGGTCGAGCGCGGCGCGGCCAAGCGGCCGCGGGTCGCGCGTGAGATGCGCGGCCGTGTCGAGATCCGCTTCGCCGAGGACTACGCGCCCGTACGGCTCGACTTCCAGAACGACCACGTGCTGGTCGAGGACGGCAACGGCAAGCGCTGGAAGAGCGACCTCCTCATCGAGGGCTCGCTCCCGGACGTGGTCCAGCTGGCCACCGCGCCGCTGGTGGGCGGCGTGCCGAAGCCGACGAACCGGCGCGGGCGCGCGGCGCTGGCGACCGTAGCGGCGCGCCGGGTTCGCATCGAGGGCAGCCCGCTGCTGGCCCGGCGTGTGATGAAGCTGCTCGAGGTCTAGAGCGGCATCTTGCCGCGGCCGCGGCGGCCCAGGGAGGCGCTCTTGTTGGTCGCCCGGCGCGAATGGCCGAACGACTTCGAGAACAGGCGCCCGATCGGGCCCGGTGCCCTGCCGCCGGCGCGCTGGCCGACTCCGAGCGTGCGGTCCACGCCGCGCTGGGGATGCCGCGAGAGCCGCGGCAGAAGGAACGCCAGGACCAGCAGGATGATGCAAACGGCGACGATGATCGCGATGGTCATGGCGCGCTCTTACCCATGTTTCCGCCGCCCGGAAACCGGTTACAGGTTCGGCGGTCGCTCCCCGCGATCTGGCAGACTCCACGCGCGGTGCCCAAGCAGAAGCAGATCAAGATGCAGATGCAGGTCGGGGCGCTGGCTGCCATCCCGCAGCTCGAGAGCCGCACCGACGAGCAGCTGCTGAGCGAGTCGAAGCACCGGATCGCCGCGAAGGCGATCCTGGGCGCGCGGGCGGCCGAGCGCTACGACGTGCAGGCCGCGCGCAAGTACTTCAACGAGGCCCTGGCCGGCAGCCACCCGCAGGAGCGGCCGGCGCTGCGTCAGATGATGAAGGCCTCCCTCGCCCTCGCCGAGCGCAAGCCCGACGAGCTGAAGGAGGCGATGGAGAAGCTCGGCCAGCAGGCGCCCTCCGGCCGGCAGATGTTCATGCTCCGGATGATGGGCCTGCTGATCCCGCCCGCCAGCGCGGGCATGCTGGCCCGCGTGCGCGGCATCCTGCTGATCCTCGCGCTGGTGATCGTGCTGCTCGCCGTCGGGTTCGGTGTGGTGATGCTGATCGCGCTGCCGTTCGGCGGGATCGGCACGGCCACCGCGGTCTTCTTCGGCCTCCTGCTCGTGGTGATCGCGATCGGCGTGCTGGTGTTGCTGGGCCGTCGCAGACAGGCGAGAGCCCGGGCCGCGCGAGCGGCCTGACTCAGGGCGGCTAGTTCAGCGCGGCCGACAGCCGCCGGCGGTGCTCGCGTGCGAGCGGGTGCTCCGGGCCGAGGTCCGTGAAGATCGCCACCATCACGCGGCGGACGAGGTCGCGGCGCTCCGGGTCGGCCAATGCGGCCTGGAGGAGCTCGAGCGCCGTCGCGTGGTCGCCCTCGTCCCAGGCCTCGAAGGCCGGCGCGAGGTCGGGGTCGTCGCCGAGCCGCGCCCGGGCGGCGAGGCCCACGGCGACGAAATCGCCGGGCACGGCTTCGAGCAGCTCGAGCGCCTCGTCGGTCTCGCCCTTCAGCAGCAGGGTGCGACCGAGCTCGCGGCGCGCCACCGGGTGGTTCGGCTCGACCTCGAGCGCGCGGCGCAGGGCGGCTTCGTCACCGCTCTCGACGAGCGCATCGGCCTCCGAGGGGACCAGGCTGTCCACGAAGCGCGCGACCGCCTGGGGCGGCTGCGCGCCGGTGAACTCGGTTGCCACGCGCCCGTCGCGGAACGCCTTGACCGTCGGCAGGCCCCGGACCCCGTAGCGGGCGGCGGTGGCCTGGTTGGAGTCCACGTCGAGCTTGGCGAGCTCGATCTTGCCGTCGTGGGCCGCGACGGCCTTCTCGATCACCGGTGCCAGCATGTGGCACGGCTGGCACCAGTCGGCCCAGAAGTCCACGAGCACCGGCACCTGCTCGGAGCGGCGCACGACGCGCTGCTCGAAGTCCGCGTCGGTCACGTCGAAGGGCTTTGCCATGCCTTCGAATTTAGCGACGCGGCTCAGCGTTCCGCGACCTTGGCGCCCTCGATGACGACCGGCTGGAGCGGGACGCCGCTGCCGCCGCTCGCAGGGTCGCCGAGCTCGCCGATCGCGGCGACCACGCGCTGCCCCTTCACGACCTTGCCGACCAGGGCGTAGTCCGGCGTCAGACCGGCATCCGGGCCGGTGACGATGAAGAACTGGCTGCCGCCGGCGCCCGGCGGCTCGGCCGGGGACTTCGCCATCGCGACCGTGCCTTGTACGTAGGCGGCGTCCTGCGGGGGGACGTCTTGCGTGGTGTAGCCGGGGCCGCCGGTGCCGCTGCCGGTGGGGTCGCCGCCCTGGATGACGAAGCCCGGCACGATGCGGTGGAAGACGGTGCCGTCGTAGAAGCCCGTGCGCGCGAGGTGCGCGAACGAGGCGGTCGTCTTCGGAGCGGTCTTCTGGTCGAGCCGGATGGCGATGTCGCCGCAGCTCGTCTCGAGCGTGACGATGTAGGTGGCGTCGGGGTCGAGGCGGCCGGTGGGCTTCTTGGCGCCGCCGTCCTGCCTGGGCTCGGGTTGTGCGACGTCCTGGCAGCCGCCCTGGGCCTGCTGCTCGGGCTCCTCGGCTTGGGGCTCCTCCGGGGCGGGCTCCTCGGGGGTCTGGGCGGCGCCGCCGGAGCCGTTCGAGCTGCCGGAGTCATCGTCGTCGTCGCCGCAGGCGACCGCCGCGAGGCTGAGCGCGCAGAGAACGGCAGCAAGGAGGGCATGGCTCGTGCGCGGCGGGCGGCGCCGGCGGCTCGGAGCGCAGACGGCCGCCGCCAGCGGAGTGCGCGGAGGCGCGGCCAGCGTATTCCCGGAACCCCCTGCACGGGTGCGTAGGCTAGCGAGGTGCCGCTGAGCGCCCTGGCCAACCGCTACGACCAGTTCATCCTCGACCTCGACGGCTGCGTCTGGGTCGGCGGCGAGCCGACTCCCGGCGCTGTCGGCGCGCTCGAGGAGATGCGCCTCGCCGGCAAGCGGCTGGCCTTCGCCACCAACAACGCGTACGAGTCGGGCGAGGACCTGGTGGCGCAGCTCTGGAAGATCGGCGTGCGGGCGTCGCTGCGCGACGTGGTGACGGTGGGCGGCGCGATGCAGCACGTCCTGGCCGAGACGCGGACCGGGCGCACTGCCTTCGTGATCGGCACGGCGGCGATGCACCGCCACGTGACCGAAGCCGGCCTGCGGGTGCTGAACGGCACCGACCTCGCGTCGCGCGCCGAGGTCGTGGTGGTGGCCGGGACGACCGACCTCGTCTACGACGACCTGCGCCGAGCCGTCCAGGCGGTGACGCGCGGGGCGGACCTGCTCGCGACGGCTCGCGATCCCACGTACCCGCAGCCCGACGGCGTCTGGCCCGGCACGGGCGCCATCCTGGCGGCGGTGGAGTACGCCACCGGCCGTACGGCAGAAGTCGTAGGAAAGCCCGAGCCGCAGCTGTTCCACACCGCGCTCGACCGGCTCGGAGAGGGAAACACCCTGGTCGTGGGCGACCGCGTGGGCTCCGACCTGGCGGCGGCCGCCGCGGCCAAGCTGGACGCCGCGCTGGTCCACAGCGACGGCAGCGACCACTCGGAGCTGGACGGCTTCGAGCCGAAGCCGGTGGCGGTGGGCGAGACGCTGGCGGGGCTGCTGCGTCGGCGTAGGCGCCGGCTGCTTCGCGTCGGACGTGGCGCTGACTTTCGGCGCGTCTGATGTCCTCAACAAGGCAGGACAGTCGACTGACCTCACGCCGCCATCCGACCCAGCGCCGCCACCTCCTCCGGCTGCACCCCGACCAGCGCGCACGCCGCCGGCGTCACCGTGAGGCCCGCCCGCTCGGCGGCCGCCAGCGCCACCGCGGGGTCGGCGCCGCGTTCCGCGTGCATGTGCGCCGCGCATACCGCTGCCACGAAGTCCGTATGGCGGTCGCCGTGGATCGCCACGGCGCCGCGGCGGCGCAGGTCGCGTCGCAGCAGGGGCAGCAGCTCCTCCAGCTGGTCGGCGCCCTCGACGGCGCTCGGCACCGGCACGTGGTGCCAGTCCAGGCCTGCCTCCTCGTAGGCGGCGAGGTTGTGGCGCGTGCGCATCACGCTCACCACCATCCACACCCCGCGTGCTCGCAGGTACTCGATCTCGGCCGCGCGCCTGTCGGGGCGGTGGGCCCTCCCCCCTCCTCCCGGCCGCTCCAGCGCGCACAGCTTCCGCGGGCGCGCCCACCAGATCCGAGGGGGCGCTGATGTGCTCGGTTCCATGCCCATGATGAAGCGGCCGACGGGGATTTCTCGCCCCGGTAAGGTGTGGGCGGTCATGTGCCGCGTGTTCGGCTGCGTATCGGCGGAGCCGGCCTCGATCCGGCACGAGCTGGTCGAGGCCGAGAACCCCCTCATCCGCCAGTCCGAGGAGCACGACTCCGGCTGGGGCATGGCCGTCTACGAGCGCGCCGACGGGCTCGACCCCCTGCTCGTCCGCTTCCCCGAGGCGGCCTACGAGGACGGCGAGTTCCTCAGCGCCACGAGCAAGCGCGGGCGCATCTTCAACGTCCACGTGCGCCGGGCCACGATGGGCGGCCTCGCCCCCGCGAACACCCACCCGTTCACGCTCGGCAGCTACTCCTTCGGCCACAACGGCACGATCATGCGCTACCCGCGCCTCCTCGAGCCCGGTGTCAAGCGGCCCGAGGGCGACACCGACTCCGAGGCCTTCTTCAACTTCCTGATGGCCCACTACGACGCGAGCGACCCGGTCGGCTCGCTCAGAAGCGCGATCCGCACCACCGTCGAGCGCTCGGCCTTCAGCGGCCTCAACTTCCTCTTCGCCGACGGCGACCGCCTCTTCGCCTACCGGCTCGGCCTGTTCGACCTCCACTGGCTCCACCGCCCCGGCCAGCTGCTGGTCGCCTCCGAGAGGGTCACGGACGAGCGCTGGCACACCGTCCAGCAGGACGTCCTGCTCGTGCTCGACCCCGACGACCTCGAGGAGCCGCACGCCGAGCGCCTGATCGGGGACGAGCTGCTCGCGGAGGCCGACATCCGCAAGATCGACGCGGCGCCGCACCTGCGTGGCGAGGCGCGCGGGAACGCCGCAGCCGAGCGCGCCCGCGCGGCCGTGGCGGACGAGTGAGCCGCCGCTTCGCGCTGCTGGTGAACCCCGCCTCGGGCGGGGGGCGGTCGCTCCGGGCGCTGCCCGAGGTGATCGGCGAGCTCGACCGTCTCGGTGCGCCCCATCGCACCATCACCACCCGCAGCATCGAGCACGCCGCCGAGGAGGCGGAGCGGGCCCGCGACAACGGCGAGACGGTCGCCGCGGTGGGCGGCGACGGCCTCCTGCGGCCCATCGCCGGCGCCCTCAAGGGCACGGGCACCGCGGTCGCCCTCGTCCCCTGCGGACGCGGCAACGACCTCGCCCGCGTACTCGGCATCCCGCGCGACCCCGCGCAGGCGGCCCGGCTGGCGGTCGAGGGCGACGAGCGGACGATCGACGTGGCGAGCGTGGACGGCACGCCCTACCTGGGCATCGCGAGCTTCGGCTTCGACTCGGACGCCAACCGCATCGCCAACGAGGCCAAGCTGATCAAGGGCGACGCCGTCTACCTCTACGCCGCCCTGCGCGCCCTCGCCGCGTGGAAGCCGGCGGACTTCGAGGTGACCGTCGACGGCACCCGGCACGCGGCCAAGGGCTACAGCGTCGCGGTCGGCAACTCGCGCTCCTTCGGCGGCGGGATGCTGCTGCTCCCGCACGCCGAGCTGGACGACGGCAAGCTGGACGTGCTGCTCGTGAAGGAGGCCTCCAAGCTCGCCTACCTTCGCGGACTCGCCAAGGTCTTCAAGGGCGCCCACCTCGACTCGCCGCACGTCGAGGTGCTCAAGGGCGAGCTGATCGAGGTGAGCTCCGACCGCCCCTTCGTGATCTACGCCGACGGCGACCCGATCGGCGCCACCCCCGCCACCATGCGGGTCGAGCCCGGCGCCCTGCGGGTCATCGGACCGGGCTGATGTACCGCCCCGCGCGCAGCCTCGCCCGGCTCGTCCGGGCCGCCAGCCGCCGCAGCGGCCGCACCGGCGGCACCACCGCCCCCGGCCGGATGCTGCTGCGGATCGCGCCCGGCTCGATGCGGAGCATGGCGCAGGAGCTCGAGGCCGGCTCGATGCTCCTGTCGGCCACCAACGGCAAGACCACCACCGCCGCGATGATCGCCGCCTGCCTCGAGCGCGACGGCCGCCCGGTGGTGCACAACCGGGCGGGTTCCAACATGGCCTGGGGCGTGGCGACCGCATTGCTCGACGCCGGCCGCGAGCCCGGGCAGTTCGGGCTGTTCGAGGTGGACGAGGCGTGGCTCCCGAGCGTGGCGGAGCAGGTGGAGCCCCGGCTCCTGCTCCTCTCCAACCTGTTCCGCGACCAGCTCGACCGCTACGGCGAGCTCGAGCTGCTGGCCGACCGCTGGGCCGAGCTGGTCGGCCGCCTCGACGGCCGGGCGCGGTTCGTCCTGAACGCGGACGACCCGCTCGTGGCGGACCTCGGCCGCGGACGCGAGGGCGTGACCTACTACGGGGTCGAGGACGACTCGCAGGCCCTGCCGAGCATGCAGCACGCCGCCGACTCGAAGCACTGCCGCAACTGCGGCACCGCCTATGTCTACGAGGCGGTCTACCTCGGCCACCTGGGCCGCTACCGCTGCCCGAACTGCGGGCGCGAGCGGCCGGCGCCGCAGGTCGCGGCGACGCGAGGTGCGGCTCGACGGGATGACCGGCTCGCACGTGCGGCTCAGGACGCCGCAGGGAACACTCGAGCTCGACCTCCCGCTGCCCGGGCTCTACAACGTCTACAACGCCGTCGCGGCGGCCGCCACGGCGCTCGAGCTGGGCGTGCCGCTCGCCACCGTCGGGGCGGCGCTCGAGGGGTTCAGCGGCGCGTTCGGGCGCGTGGAGACGATCCCGATGGACGGGCGCCGCGTGTCGATCCTGCTGATCAAGAACCCGGCCGGTGCGAACGAGGTGCTGCGCACGCTCACGCTCGAGGACGGGCGCGTCGACCTCTGGCTCGCCCTCAACGACCGGATCGCCGACGGCCGCGACGTCTCCTGGATCTGGGACGCCGACTTCGAGGTGCTGGCCGGCCGGGTGCGACGTGCGACCTGCGCCGGCACCCGCGCGGAGGAGATGGCGCTGCGCCTGAAGTACGCGGGGATCGACGCCGAGCTGGCCGTGGAGCGCGACCTGGAGCGCTCGCTGGACGACGCCGTGGCGCGCACGGAGGGCGAGCGCCTGTACGCGCTGCCGACCTACACCGCCCTGCTCGAGCTGCGCGACCTGCTGGCCCGCCGCGGCCTTGCGAAGCGGTGGTCCGAATGACGGCCGACGCCGTGATCTGGCACGACGTGGAGTGCGGCGGGTACAGCGCAGACCTCCCGCTGTGGCGGGAGCTTGCTCACAGCGCCGGCGGGCCGATCCTCGACCTCGGCGCCGGCACTGGCCGCGTGGCGCTCGACCTCGCCGCCGCGGGCCACGACGTCACGGCGCTCGACGCCGACCCCGTCCTGCTCGACGAGCTTGCAGTCCGGGCGCAGGAGCGCGACCTCGAGGTCCGATGCGTCGTCGCCGACGCTCGCTCGCTCGGCTCGATCGGCCGCTTCTCGCTCGTGCTCGCGCCGATGCAGTTCGTGCAGATCATGGGAGGCGAGTCCGCCCGCGGGGCGCTCTTGAAGGGAGTCGTCTCGTGCCTCGCTCCCGGCGGCGCCTTCGCCGCGGCGATCTCGGACCTCGACGAGGCGATCCCTGCGGAGGACGCGGCGCCGCCGCTGCCCGACGTCGGCGAACGGGCGGGGTGGATCTACTCGAGCCTGCCGCTGGACGTGCGGCCCGAGCCGGGCGGCGTGGCGGTGGTATGGCTGCGTCAGGTCGTGTCCCCCGCCGGCGAGCTGACCGAACGGCGCCACACGCAGGCGCTCGACACGCTCACGCCCGACCAGCTCGCGCGCGAGGCGGCCGCGCACGGACTTCGCCCACAGGCTCGGTACGAGATCGCGTCACACGAACGAGTACATCGGCAGTGAGGTGATCGTGTGCCGGCTCTGAGGGTCTGCGGCCTCTACCCCGACCTGATGAACATCTACGCCGACCGCGGCAACATCGCCGTGCTCCGCGCGCGCTGCGAGTGGCGCGGGCTCGGCTTCGAGCTCGCCGCCTCCAGCCTCCGCGACCCGCTCGACCCCGACGCCCACGACCTCTTCTACATCGGCGGCGGCCAGGACCGCGACCAGGCCGCGGTCGCCCACGACATGGCCGCCACCAAGCGCGACGCGCTCCACGCCGCCGCGGGCCGCGGCGCCGTCGTGCTGGCCGTCTGCGGCGGCTACCAGCTGCTCGGCCACCACTACGAGATGGGCGGCGAGCAGCTGCCCGGGGTCGGGCTGGTCGACCTGCGGACGGTGCGCGAGGAGGGGCCCCGGCTGATCGGCAACTGCGCCATCGAGGCCGACCTCGGCGGCGGCCCGCGTGTGATCGCCGGGTTCGAGAACCACGGCGGCCGGACCTATCTCGGCGACGAGCGAGCAGCCGCTCGGCCGCGTGCTCGCCGGGCACGGCAACAACGGGAAGGACGGGTTCGAGGGCGTCCGCCGCGACAACGTCATCGGCACCTACCTGCACGGGCCTCTGCTGCCCAAGAACGTGTGGCTGGCGGACCGGCTGATCGAGCTGGCCCTGGGGATCGACCTGGAGCCGCTGGCCGGCGACTCGCTGGAGGACGCGGCGCACGGCTCGGCGCGCCGCGCGGCGGGGGTCTAGCCGGGCTCAGCGCCCGCCCACGCCCAGCACGCGCAGCACCTCGGCCAGCGAGGTCCTGCCGCGCTTCACCTTCTCGAATCCGTCCTCGCGCAGCGTCAGCATCCCGTCGTGCCGCGCGCATGCCCGCAGCTCGTCGGCCGACGCCTTGCCGAGGATCAGCCGGCGCTGCTCGTCGGAGATCCTCATCAGCTCGTAGATCCCGATCCGGCCGCGGTAGCCGGTGCCGCCGCAGCGCACGCACGAGCCCGGCTCGAAGGCCGAGATCCCGTGCGACACCTCGAAGTGGTTCTCGACCAGGGCGGACTTGCTGATCTCGACCGGCACGCGGCACTCGCACAGCCGCCGCACGAGCCGCTGGGCCATGACGCACTGCACGCCGGAGGCCACCAGGTACGGCTCGATGCCCATCTCGACCAGACGGGCGACCGCCAGCGGCGCGTCGTTCGTATGCAGCGTGGTGAGGACGAGGTGACCGGTGAGCGCGGACTCGATCGCGAGCTGAGCCGTCTCCCGGTCGCGCACCTCGCCGACCATGATCACGTCCGGGTCTGCGCGGACCATCGAGCGCAGTCCGGACGCGAAGGACAGGCCCGGCCCGGTGGTTCACCTGCACCTGCTTCACGCCCTCGAGCTCGTACTCGACCGGGTCCTCGATCGTGAGGATCGACTTGTCCGGCGTGTTGGACTCCATGAGTCCCGAGTAGAGCGTCGTCGTCTTGCCCGATCCCGTGGGGCCGGTCACGAGGATCGCCCCGTGGGTTCGCTTGATCGCGTTGCGGAAGCCCTCCCGGACCTGCTCGTCCATGCCGAGCTCGTCCAGGTCGACCAGGACCCTCTCCTTGTCGAGGATGCGCATGACGACCGACTCGCCGCGCATCACCGGCAGCGTCGCCACGCGCAGGTCGACGTACTTGCCGTCCACGGTGAGGCCGATCCGGCCGTCCTGGGGGAGCCGCTTCTCGGCGATGTCGAGGTCGGCCATGATCTTCACGCGCGAGACCAGCCCCGCCGTGAGCGGGCGCGGCACGGTCGTGGTGTCGGTCACCACACCGTCGACGCGGAAGCGAACGCGCATGTCGGCGCCGCGTGGCTCGAAGTGGACGTCCGATGCGCCGCGGCGGACGGCGTCGGCGATGATCGAGTGGACGAGCTTGACGACCGGCGCCTCCTCGGCCTGGTCGCGCAGCTCGATGACCTCGGCGCTGCCGAACTCGGGCTCGTCCTCGACCTCCTCGACGGCGTCGCCGAGGCGTGAGATCTGGCCGATCAGGGCGTCGATGTCCTCGGGCGAGGCCACGGCGCGCCGCACCTCGTAGCCGGTGGCCATCGTGATGTCGTCGAGCGCGAGCACGTTGGCTGGGTCCGCGGTCGCCACCAGCAACGTCCCCTCGCCGAGGAACGCGATCGGAATCGTGCGGTAGCGGCGCGCCTTGCCGGCGTCGATCAGGTTGGCGGCGCCGTTGTCGACCTCGAAGATGTTCAGGTCCACGAAGTCGAGCCCGTTGCGCTCGGCCAGCGCGTGGGCGAGCTGGTTCGAGTCGACGATGCCGGCATCGATCAGGAGCTGGCCCAGCGGCACGCCGCGCTGGCCCTGCGTGACGACCGTCTCCACCTTCTCGCGCTCGGCGAAGCCGAGCGTGACGATCACGTCGCCGATCCGGCGCTTTGCGCCGCTGCGCTGGGTGGGGGGCGTGAGTCCGGGAACGACGAAGGGTCCGGCCGGGGCGGGCGCAGTCTCACTCATGGCTCCCATATCGGCAGAAAGCCGCTTGGAATCAAGGGCCAGTCAGGCAGTTCGAGCCGCGATCGCCGCCCAGGCGCTGTCGCGATCCGGAAAGACGTGGAGCGTCTCGACCATGTCGGTCACCTCGAACACCCGCCAGAGGGGTCCGGGCGGGCAGACGACGGCGAATCCCAGGCTCCTCCGCGTCAGCCTCCGGTGCGCGTTGATCAGCAGCGCGAGGCCGGTCGAGTCCATGAAGTCGACCTCGCTCAGGTCGACGACGAGAGAGCGCAGCGCCTCCTGCACCGCCCTGTTCAGGACGCTGATGAGCCGGGGCGCGGTGGCGATGTCGAGCTCTCCCTCGACCATCACCAGCTCGACGCCCTCGTCAGACGTGCGCTCCACGGCAAGAGGCTGCACGGCAGCGCCACCCTATCCGATTCTGGCGGTAGCGTCTCCGGTTCCATGGACTTCTCCGAGTACCAGTCCCTGTCGCGCCGAACCGCCACGTACCCGCGCGCGGGCGAGGACATGACCTATCCGGCGCTGGGCCTGTGCGGCGAGGCCGGCGAGGTCGCCGAGAAGGTGAAGAAGACGCTCCGCGACGATGGCGGGGTGCTGAGCGACGAGCGGCGTGATGCGCTGTCCCGCGAGCTCGGCGACGTGCTCTGGTACCTGTCTCAGCTGGCCACTGAGGCCGGGCTGGATCTAGAGGAGATCGCGGCCGAGAACCTGGACAAGCTGTTCTCGCGGCAGGAGCGCGGGGTGCTGCGCGGCAGCGGCGACGACCGCTAGTCGCCGGTCCCGGCGCCGTTCTCCTCGAAGCGCTCGAAGCGCTGCGCCACCGCGGCAGGCACGCGGGCCCGGACCCGGACTCCCTCGGCCGTGTCGGTCCGCTCGAGCTCGCCGGCCAGGTCGTGCAGCTCGGAGAGCGTCCCGCCCTCCTCGTAGGGCAGCAGCAGGTCCATCGGCCGCAGCGTGGCGAGGAAGCGCGCCTCGACCGCCTCGCGCAGCTCGTCCAGCCCGTCGCCGGTCTCGGCCGACACCTGCACGGCGCCAGGGAATCGGAACGACAGCGCGCGCCGGCGCTCGTCGTCGAGCAGGTCCGACTTGTTGAGAGCGAGCAGGCGCGGGCGGTCCCCCGCGCCGATCTCGTCGAGCACGACGTCCACCGCGGCGAGCATCCCGTGCAGGTCGTCCTCCGGCACCGACGCGTCCGCGACGTGCACGATCAGGTCAGCCCCCATCGCCTCCTCGAGCGTGGCCGAGAAGGCGTCCACGAGCGCGTGCGGCAGCTTGCGGATGAAGCCGACGGTGTCCGTCAGCAGGTAGGTGCGGCCGCCGATCTCGAACGACCGGGTCGTGGGGTCGAGCGTGTGGAAGAGGCGGTCGCGCACGCCCACCTCGGCGCCCGTGAGGGCGTTCAGCAGCGTCGACTTCCCGGCGTTCGTGTAGCCGGCCAGCGCCACCGTCGGCAGGGCGGCGCGCTCGCGCTCGCGGCGCATGGTGTCGCGCGTCGCCTTCGTGTGGCGCAGGCGGCGCCGCAGCGCCGAGATGCGGTCGCGGGCGAGGCGGCGGTCGGTCTCGATCTGGGACTCGCCCGGACCCCTCGTGCCGATGCCGCCGTCCATACGGCCGGCGCCGAGCCGCTCGAGGTGCGTCCACAGCCCGCGCATGCGCGCGAGGTTGTACTCGAGCTGGGCCAGCTCGACCTGGAGCTTGCCCTCGGCCGAGTGGGCGTGGTCGGCGAAGATGTCGAGGATGATCGCCGTGCGGTCGATCACCGGTATGTCGAGCGCCTGCTCGAGGTTGCGCTCCTGGCGCGGCTTCAGCTCGTCGTCGCAGGCGACCAGGTTGGCGCCCGACTCGGCGACCGCCTCCTTCAGCTCGGCCAGCTTGCCGCGGCCGAAGTAGCGGTCCGGATCCGGCTCGGGCCGGCGCTGGGACATCTCGCCGGACACGGCCACGCCGGCCGTGCGAAGCAGCTCCTTCAGCTCGCCGAGATCGTGATCGTCCGGGCCGGCGGCGATGCAGAACGCCCGCTGGCGCGCGCGTGGGTTTGTGACTCCTTCCACGTATTCAGAGGATAGGGACCCTTGCGCACTCGGCCGAGCCGAGCGCTTGGGCCTAGGCGTCAGGAAGCCGAAGACGCTCGACAGGCGGCAGCACGCCCTCACGCGGGAACTCGTGCGGGATCGAGGAGCCCGGCAGGACCACCACGGCCTCGTCGGGGTCCCCCAGCCAGGAGGCGTGCCCCACCGCGTAGCGGTGCGCGCACAGGGCGCAGGCCGCCGCGTCGAGCTCGTCGATGCGGCGGTGCCACAGGTCGCCGCCGTCGTCCGTCACGTGGTCGCCCTCGAGCTCCTCGATCCGCATCTGGATGCCGAGCGGATGGCGCCGCGCGGGCAGGCGGCGGCCCTGCAGAGCGCAGTAGACGCCGTCGGCGTTCGTCTCGAACAGCGGGTACTCCTGGTAGGAGCCCTCCCCCACCTGGCCCTCGCGCTCGTCCGCGTCGGGCTCGAACGCGGCCAGGTCGCCGAGCAGCCCGGCCAGCTCCTGCGCCTGTGGATCGGCGGGGTGCGGCCCGACGCCGCGCCGGGCCAGCAGCGCGTCGCAGTCGCGCCGCGGCCGGCCCTCGACCGGTCCGCCCAGCGGCGCCCCCACGCCCACCACGACGTCGCCCAGCGAGCGCAGCTCGGCAGCCACCTGGGCGGGCGAGCCCGGCTCGAAGAACATCGCGCTCAGCCGCACCGGCGGCTCGGGAGTGCGGACCTCCTCCAGCATCGCCAGCTGGAGCGCGCTCTGGGTGGGGACGACGCCGCAGTACTTCATCGGCTCAGGCTGCCCCGGAGGCGCTCCACCGCCTCCTGCAGGCGCTCGTCGGCGATCGTCAGCGAGATCCGGAAGAAGCCCTCGCCGTTCGGCCCGTAGGCGCTGCCGGGCGAGATCACCACGCCCGACTCCTCGAGCACCATCTCGCAGTACGAGGCGGAGGTGTGCCCCTCCGGCACGGGCGCCCAGACGTAGATCGTGCCCTTCGGCGTGGTCACGTCCACGCCGATCTCGCGCAGGGCGTCGCAGACCAGGTCGCGGCGGCGGGCGTAGATGTCCGTCATCCCGGGCGGCGGCCCCGCGTCGAGCGCAGCCACGGCGGCGAGCTGGACCGCCTCGAAGATGCCCGAGTCGATGTTGGTCTTGAGGCGCCAGTAGGCGTTCACGGCGTCGGCGTTGCCGGCGATCGCCGCGGTGCGCCAGCCGGTCATGTTCCAGCCCTTCGAGAGCGAGAACACCTCGACCCCGACCTCCTTCGCCCCCGGCGTCGACAGGAACGAGGGCGCCACGTAGCCGTCGTAGGTCGTCTCGGTGTAGGACGCGTCGTGCACGATCAGCACGTCGTGCTCGCGGCCGAACTCCACGGCGCGCTCGAACAGGCCGTCGGGCACCACGGCGCCGGTCGGGTTGTTCGGGTAGTTGAGGTAGAGCAGCCGGGCACGCCGCGCCACCTCGCCGCCGATCGCGTCGAGGTCGGGCGCGAAGCCGAGCTCGGGCACGAGCGGCATCAGCACCGCCTCGGCGCCGGCCAGCAGCGGACCGCCGGTGTAGACCGGGTAGCCGGGGTCGGCGGCGAGTGCGATGGAGTCCGGGTCGAGGAATGCCAGGTTGAGGTTGAAGACGCACTCTTTCGCCCCCAGCGCGGGCAAGATCTCGGCATCCGGATCGAGCGTCACGCCGAAGCGGCGCTCGTAGAAGCGGGCGAACGCCTGGCGCAGCTCGGGGCGGCCGCGGTTCGACGGGTACTGGTGCGTGCCGGGGTCCGCCGCCGCGGCGGCGAGCGCGTCGATCACGTTCTCCGGCGTGGGCGTGTCGGGGTCGCCGATCCCGAGCGAGATCACGTCGACTCCCGCGGCCTTCTTCTCGGAGATCTTGCGCTCGAGCTCGGCGAACAGGTACGGGGGCAGGCGGTCCAGACGGCTACTCGGTCGCATTCAGCACCTCGATCGCATTCAGTTCCTCCACAAAGGCTTGGCTCAGCTCTCCCCGGTAGACCGGCTTGGCCCACCCGGTGAGGCTCACGTGCATGTCCTCCCCCACCTCGACCTCGAGGCGGCCGCCGGCCATCTCGACCGCGACGGGGCTGTCGGCGCCGCGCAGGACGGCGGCCACCGCCGCCCCGGTCGCGCCCGTTCCGGAGGCCATCGTCTCCCCCACGCCGCGCTCGAAGATGCGCGCGTGGATCTCGGCGTCGCCGGTCGGGTGCCAGAAGGACACGTTGGTGCGGTTCGGGAACTGCGGATCGCGCTCGATGTCGCGGCCGAGGTGCGCCAGCGGCAGCTCGTCCAGCGGCTCGTCCACCTCGATCGTGCACTGCGGGTTGCCCACCTGCACGAACTGGAAGGGGAACTCGCGGCCGGCTGTCGTGACCGTGCCGGTGCCGTCCTCGCCGCCGGCCGGGAAGTCGGCCTCCGAGCGGAGCCGCGCGCGGCCCATGTCCATCGTGCACAGGTCGCCGTGGATGTGCGGCCGGATCTCGCCAGCCGCGGTGCGCACCGAGAAGCTGTCGGTGTCGACCCAGCCGTTGCGGCGCAGGTACATGACCGCCTGGCGCACGCCGTTGCCCGACAGCTCGGCCTCCGAGCCGTCGGGGTTGTAGATCACCACCTGGGCGACGAAGCCGCGCTCCTCGGTCTCACGCAGCAGCAGGATGCCGTCGGAGCTCACCCCCGTGTGAGGAGCGCAGATGCGCCGGATCCGCTCAGGGGTGAGCTCGAACGGAAGGTCCTTCTCCTCGACGATGACGTAGTCGTTGCCGAGCGCCTGCCACTTCTCGAAGCGCACGGCGCATGAGGCTATCTACGCGGCCGACCTTCCGGTGCCCCCTGAACTCGATCACCTGCTGGATCCCGCTCGGGCGGTTCGTGTAGCGCATCGTGTACGGCAGCAGCCCGGGCAGGAACGTGATCCGCTCGCGGTTCGCGTCCGCGCGCCAGGCGTTCGGATCCGCCCCCTGGGCCAGCTCGAGCTCGGCCCCCGCGGCGTCCATCGCCGCCCACAGGTCGCCGCGGCAGACGTTCGCGTCGCCACCGCCGCAGTAGCGGTTGCGGAGCGGCCCGCGGACCGGCCGGCCGAGCAGCGTGCGCAGGTCCTTGCTCATGTACATGTGCCAGCCGCTGAACATCCCGCCGGGCGGGAGGTCGAAGCGGCGGTGGAGCGTGTCGTTGAGCTGGTCCGCGAGCGCCTGCCCGAGCACCGGCCGCATGGCCGCGTCGGCCAGCCTCGGCCACGCGGCGTCCATCACGGCGGCGCCGGGGTGGTCGATCGTGCCGTCGCCGTCGCGGTCGAGCCGGCTGCCGCCCTGCGCGCGCCACTCCTCCATCAGCTCGAGCATCCGCATCGCGCGCGGGCTCGGCGCCGGGGCGCCGCGCAGGAACTCGGCCAGCAGCGGCACGAACGTCATCGTCCGCACGTCCTGCGTGGCGGCGGCGTTCATCGCCCCGGTGAGCGTGGCGAGCGTGTGCTTCCGCACCTTGGCGGTGTTCTGGTTCAGCAGGTCGACCCGGCCGAGCGGGCCGTAGGCCCACTGGTCGTCGGCCGCCGGGAAGCCGCGGGCCGGCTTGTTGTTCCAGTTGTTCAGGACGCCCTTGCTGAGGATGGCCTGCGGGTGGTCCTTGTGCGGCAGGAAGCCGCGCCACTCGAACCCGCCGCGCCCGTCGGTCGGCAGGCCCGAGTCCACCCCGGGCGCCCGCATCGGCAGCCGCCCGGTGGTGATCTGGGCGATCTGGCGGTGGTCGGCGTAGAACGTGTTGAACGTCTGCGGCGAGATGCCCGCGGCCTTGATGAACTGGCGCGCGTTCTCGATCTTCCCGCGCGTGAGGCGCCGGAAGAGCAGCAGGTCGACGCCGTCCAGCAGGTAGCTCGAGCGCTTGCGCGAGATCGCCACACGGCGGCCGTCGACGGTCGCGTAGCCGATCACCGGCCCGTGCACGGTGCGGTTGAAGCGGACCGCCTGGCGGTCCAGCATCCCCGCGTGGAAGGGCGTCATGTTGCGGCACTTGCCCTTGTAGCGGTAGCGCGTGTCGCTCCCGCAGAGGGTCTCGACGTAGATGTCGACGATGTCGGCGCCCGCGGAGGTCAGCGTCCAGACGAAGTCCTCGCGCCGGCCGATCAGGATGTAGCCCGGGAACGGCGCCGAGGTGGCGCCGCGGGCCTTCCAGCCCGGTCCGTGCAGGTCCATCTCCAGCGTGAGGCCCGGATAGAAGTAGCCGATCTGCGGCCCGCCGACGAACAGCGGGTTGCCCGACCGCGGAGCGGTTCCCGGCCACCATCAGCACGTTGCTGGCGTGGCCGCGCAGCGGCTGCTCGGCGCGCGCCGCCCGAGCGGTCTGGGAGCCCGGCACGGGGATCGGCTCGAACGAGCCGTTGTCGATCACCACGTTGCCGCGACGGTTGTCCGGCAGCTCGGCGTAGGGGAAGTTGCCCGGGATCGAGACGGGGGTCTCCGGGTCCTGGCGCTGGCGCAGGTCGTTCCAGACCGAGAGGCCGCGCTCCGCGCCGAGCTGGCCCTGGAGGCCGTCGAGCATCTCGGCCGCGGGGACCTCGCCGCCGCCGCCCTCGCCGAACAGCTCGCTCTTGACGGCGTTGAGGGCGATCACGTCCTTGCGCGTCCACGGCTCGGGCCGGCCGCCGGCCGGGAGCGTGCGGTAGTAGGCGTTGATGCCCTTCACGTACACGTCGATGTCGTGGAGCAGCGCGCGTCCCGCCTTGCCGTACCCCTTCAGCTTGCGGACCTCCTTGAGCAGCTCGCGCTCGGTGCGCCTGCTCGGCTGGAAGCTCTTGAGCCCGGTGATCAGGCTGATGGCGGTCAGCCCCGGGGCGTCCACCACGGCCACGCGGGCGTTGTAGCGCGCCTGCTCGAGCAGGAGCTGGCGGTCCTTGGCGACCACCCAGCCGGCGCCCCAGGTGACGGCGTCGTTCGTGCGGCCGAAGATGTGCGGCACGTTGTGGCGGTCGCGCACGATGCGCAGCCCCTTGCGCCGCACCTTCTCGCGCGTGAGCGGACCCTGCCCCTTCGTGCCGAGCCGCTCCGACTTGAAGAAGCGGTTGAGGTCGCCCGGCGAGACCTGGTCGAACTCCGGCGTGAGGCCGTCGTACATCTGCGCCTGGTCGTCCGCCTCGGGCACGACCGGCACGCCGCCGTACTGGCCCGACGGGATGATGTTGAGCGCGGTGCGCGCGAAGTCGGGCACGGCGTACGCCGACGGGACCAGAACCAGAAACGCCGCCAGAATGGCGGCAGGCACGAACGAACGCTGCACGAATCCTCCCTCAGTTGGTCCGCGCCTCCCCTGGCTGCGCGGCCAGTATACGTGCGATCTCGTCCGCCGCAAGCTCGGTTGACCGCTCCGTGAGGTCGATCTCATGAACGCCCTCCAGCCGGCGCATCCAGGTGAGCTGGCGCTTGGCGTAGTTGCGCGTGCGCCGCTTCATGCCCTCGACGTCGCCTCGCAGGAGCTCCTCGAAGCCGAGCGCGGCGCGGGCGGTGCGCGAGGCGCCGGCGGCGTCCGCGCGGCGCACCTCCTCCTCCGCGCCGGCCTCCGTCATCTTCTCCACGCGCGCGTCGATGCGCGCGTATAGGCGCTCGCGCTCCATCGTGAGGCCCACGAGCAGCGTGGGATGGCGGAGGCGGGCGGTCCAGAGGCGCGACTCGCTGCCGGTGGGGGCCGGCTCCTCCCCCATCTCGAGCAGCTCGAGCGCGCGCGCCACGCGGGTGCGGTCGCGGGGGTCGATGGAGGCCGCCGCGGCGGGGGCACGGGCGGCGAGCTGTTCGTGCAGCGCCTCGGGACCGCGGGCGGCCATCTCGCTCTCGATCCGGCTTCGGATGGCGGGGTCGGGCGGCGGGCGGAGCTCCAGGTCGGTGAGGGCGGCCTGGAGGTAGAGGCCGGTGCCGCCGACCACGATGGGGCGCCGGCTGCTGTCGCAGCGCGTCGTCGATCTCCCGGTGCGCGAGGGCGGCGTACTCGCCGGCGGAGAAGGTGTCGCTCGGGTCGAGGAACGAGAGCAGGCGGTGCTCCAGGCGGTCCTGCTCCTCCCGCGTGGCGGCGCCGGACAGGAGCTCGAGGCCGCGGTAGACCTGGAGCGCGTCGGCGGAGACCGCCAGGGGATTCTCCCCGCTCTCTCGCAGGCGGTCGGCCAGCGCGATCGCCACGCCGGTCTTTCCGACGCCGGTGGGGCCGAACAGGGCGAGCACGTGCATCAGATCGCTACTAATACCTGCCGTGCGGGTCCTCATCCTCCTTATGCTCGCGGCAGTTGCCGCGCTGGCGCTCGGCTGTCAGGAGTCCGGCTTCGACGAGCGCAAGGAGACCGCGCGTCCGCTGAAGGTCCAGCACGTGAAGGGCGAGTCGAAGGTGCCGGGCCAGGCCGAGCGGGTGGCGACGCTCACGATCGACACGCTCGACGACACCCTGGCCCTGGGCCTCCAGCCGGTGGTCGCGGTGGTGCCCGGGGAGCGGCTGCCGGGCTACCTGCGCCGTGCGGCGGCGGGGGTCGAGACGATCCGGCCGGTCGAGGCGGGCCAGCTGAGGGCGGTCCGGAGGGCGCGGCCCGACCTGATCGTCGGGCGGCAGGGCGCTCTCTTCGAGGGGCTGAGCCTGATCGCACCGACGGTCATCGTCGAGCCGGGCAGCGGCCGCTGGAAGCTCAACCTGCGGCTGATGGGAGAGGCGCTCGGGCGCACCAACGACGCCGAGGGGCTGCTCACCGACTACGACCGCCGCGTGGCCGCCGTCCGGAGGGCCGTGCGGGGGGAGCCGCGGGTGGCCGTGGTCAGGGCCGTCGAGGACGGCTGGCTGGTCGCCCCGCGCGACTCGTTCGCCGGCACGATCGTCGCCGACGTGGGTGCTCGGCAGGTCAGCTCGCTCCGCCGGGCGGACGTCGTGCTGCTGGCGCAGCCGGAGTCCGAGCGGGTGCGGCTCGAGCTCCCCGGCGTCACGCCTGAAGATGTCGAGCTCGCCACGTGGTGGGGCCCGGGCGGAGTGCTCGAGGCGCGAGCGGCGCTGTCGGACCTGCAAGAGATCCTGCGCCAGTAGCTCATCGCGCCCCTCTCGCCCACCGTCGCGCGCGCCGCGCGCGAACCGTGGACATGGCCCCAGGCTATCCTCGGCCGGGCGTGAAGTCGTACCACCTCACAACGTTCGGCTGCCAGATGAACGAGCACGACTCGGAGCGCATGAAGGGCATGCTCGAGTCGCTCGGCTACAGCGAGGTCGACACGCGCGAGGCGGCCAATCTCATCCTCTTCAACACCTGCTCGATTCGCGAGAAGGCCGACGACCGCTTCGTCGCGCACCTGCAGGAGGCGCGTGCGCTCAAGCGGCGTGACCCGGAGCGGACGATCGGCGTCGGTGGCTGCTGGGCTCAGTCGATGAAGGAGCAGGTGTTCCGCCAGTTCCCGTTCGTGGATGTGGCGTTCGGCCCCGGCCAGGTGCACAAGCTCGCCGAGTTCCTCACAGCCGACTCGATCACCGCCCAGGGGTACTTCGAGTTCGAGGGATTCACCGGCCACCTGCCGGCCAAGCGGACGCGCGAGTACCAGGCGTGGCTGCAGATCTCGGTGGGTTGCAGGTGTCGCTGCAGCTACTGCATCGTCCCTTCGACGCGCGGGACCGAGGTCAGCCGCCCGTTCGCGGAGCTCGTCACGGAGGCGGAGCGCCTGGTCGCCGAAGGCGTACGCGAGATCACGCTGCTCGGCCAGAACGTGAACTCATACGGTCGCGACCTGCGACCGGAGCGCGCGACCTTCTCACAACTGCTCTACGCGATCGACGCGATCGACGGGGTCGACCGCATCCGCTACACCAGCCCGCATCCCAAGGACATGCGCGAGGACGTGATCCTGGCCCACGCCGAGCTCGAGTCCGTGTGTCAGCACATTCACCTACCGCTGCAATCCGGCTCCTCGACGATCCTCAAGGCGATGCGACGGACCTACAACCGCGACCGCTACATGGAACGGGTGGCGCTGATCCGCGAGCACGTACCGGACTGCGCCCTCACCACCGACATCATCGTCGGGTTCCCGGGCGAGACCGAGGCCGACTTCCGGGAGACGCTGGAGGTGTGTGAGGAGGTCGGATACGACGGCGCCTTCACCTTCATCTACTCGCCCCGCCGCGGCACCGAAGCGGCGGCGATGACCGACCGCTTCGTGCCACACGACGTCGCGGTGGCGCGGATGGAGCGCCTCGTCGAGGTCGTCCAGCGCCGTGCCCGCGAGCGCGCCCAGCGGTTCGTGGGCCGCACGCTCGACGTGTTGGTCGAAGGTCAGTCGCGCACAGATGCCAGCCGTCTACGCGGGCGAACCACGCACAACAAGGTCGTCAACTTCGACGGTCTGGCGGACGCCGGCCAGATCGTGCCAGTCGAGATCATGGGCGCCACGAGCCAAACGCTCGCCGGCGAGATGTCGCTGGCCGACAGCGCGCTGCTTCGGTAGCGCCGTGGAAAGGCGCCCCGGGGCGGAGGTTGCTCAGGCGCGCCCCGCCAGGTCCGGGTAGTGCAGCACGAAGCCGTCGGCGTCCAGGTCGAGCTCGGCGGTGAAGTCGCTGTCCAGGCTCACGAACCGGACCTGCCGCGGGCCGATCGGCTCGTAGCGCTGCGGGGAGCGGGTCACCTGGAGGCTCGGCACGTCGACCCAGGCCATCACGTGGTCGGCCGGCTCGTCGCCCAGGCGGGCGGCCGGCATGTAGTTGGTCAGGGGCGACAGGGCCAGGTCGATGTCGAGCGCGCCCTCCGCCAGCGGCAGGGGGTCGCCGTTCAACGTCCACGTGCCGTCCCCCTCGGAGCGCTCGAGCAGGATCCCGCGCTCGCCGTCGGCGTCCTTCACCGTGACGATGAACCTGCGCGTGAACAGCTCGGGCCCGGTCTCGAGCCCGTAGTCGAGCTGGTACGTGGAGCCCGAGCTGCACCCCGACGGCGCGCAGCCCGAAGTCGCCGCGCTCGATCCTGCAGCCCTCCGCTCGCCACTCGTCGAGCCCGCGCCAGGCGAGGAAGCGCCTCATCGCGCGTAGTCCGTGGCGCGGCTCTCCCGGATCACCGTGACCTTGATCTGGCCCGGGTACTCGAGCTCCTTCTCGACCTCGCGGGCGATCTGGTGCGACAGGAGCGACGCCGCGTCGTCGTCGATCGCGTCCGGGTGGACGATCACCCGGATCTCCCGGCCGGCGTGCATGGCGTAGACCTTGTCGACGCCCTCGTGCCGCGTGGCGATCGCCTCCAGCTCGTGCAGCCGCTTCACGTAGTGCTCGAGCGACTCGCCGCGCGCCCCGGGCCGCGCGCCTGACAGGGCGTCGACGATCTGGACGATCACGGCCTCGACGGTCTGGAGCTCCACCTCGTTGTGGTGGGCCTCCATCGCGTGCGCGACCGCCTCCGACTCCTTGTACCGCCGCGCCAGCTCGCCGCCCACGATCGCGTGCGGGCCCTCCGTCTCGTGCGACACGGCCTTCCCGATGTCGTGAAGCAGCGCGGCGCGCGCGGCCACGCGCGGGTCGGCGCCCAGCTCCGCGGCCAGCATGCTGGCGAGGCGGGCGCACTCCACCGAGTGGTGCAGCACGTTCTGCCCGTAGCTCGTCCGGAAGCGGAGCTTGCCGAGCAGCTTGACCAGCTCCGGGTGCACGGAGCCGACGTTCGCCTCGAATACCGCCTGCTCCCCCACCACCACCACGTGCTGGTCGATCTCCGACTTCGCCTGGTGGAACGCCTCCTCGATGCGGGCCGGGTGGATGCGGCCGTCCTGCAGGAGCTTCTCGAGCGTGAGGCGGGCGATTTCGCGGCGCACCCCGTCGAAGCCGGACAGCAGCACCGCGCCGGGCGTGTCGTCGATGATGAAGTCGATCCCGGTGAGCGTCTCGAGGGCGCGGATGTTGCGTCCCTCGCGGCCGATGATGCGGCCCTTCAGCTCGTCCGACTTGAGCTCGACCACCGAGACGGTCGTCTCCACGGCGTGGCTCGATGCCACGCGCTGCATCACGGCGGCAAGGATGCTGCGGGCGCGGCGGTCGGCGTCGTGGCGGGTCTCCTCCTCGACCTGGCGGATCAGCCGCGCGCTCTCGTGGCGCAGCTCGTCCTCCAGCTCGCGCATCATGATCTGCTTGGCCTGGCCGGCGCTCAGGCCGGCCACGCGCTCGAGCTCGCGGATCTGGTCGCGCTTGGCGGCCTTCAATTCCTCGCGGGCGTGGTCGACGTTGCGCTGGCGGTCGTCGAGCGACCGGTCGCGTTCGTCGAGCCGCCGGGTGTGCAGCTCGAGCGAGCTCTCCTTCGACCGCAGCCGCTCCTCCATGCGGGCGAGCTCCTCGCGCCGGGCGCGCAGCTCATGGTCGGCCTCGTCGCCCCCGACGGCCGCGGGCGCAGCGGCACCGCTCGCCGCTGCATCGCGCCGCTCGGGCGCGGCGACCGAGCCCGCGGCGGTCGGCGCGGCGCGAGGTCGCTGCAGGAGCAGCGCGACGGCCACGGCGACCGCCGCCGCAACCAGCGCCGCCAACACGATCTCCATTGGGTGTCACCTCCCGGCGCTCGCGCGCCGTTCGGCCCCTCAAGCGGAACGCGCGCCGGGGCCGGCGCGCGTAGGTGCAGCTCTATGGACCCTCCCGAGCACTCCCTCCATTTGGCTCAGGTGCATTCATCCGCGAAAAGAAGCCTATTTGCTGGGGTTTCAGTCTCAGAGCGGCCCGGTGGCCGCTTCACAGGAGGTTAACCCCGCACCCCGCTCGTGACAACCCGCATGGCGCGGAGCCGCCGGGTTGCGCTGTGCCTGCACACGTTCTCGGCCCCGATGAGGGGCTCTTTGCAGTGCCTCAGGCCGCGCGGCGCTCGTCGCTCCCGCCGCTCTCGTGGCGGCGGACGGCCTCGTAGGCGACGTCCGAGTCGTACCCGCGGCGGATCAGGAGGCGCCAGGCGCGGTCGCGATCGCGGTCGTCGCGGGGTGCCGGCAGGCGCTGCTCGAGCAGCAGGACGGCGGTCTCGAGCTCGGCCTCGCGGCTGCGGTCTGCCACGACGCGCTCGATCAGGTCGGGTGCGATCCCGCGGCGGTGCAGGTCCCTGGCGATCCGCTCGGTGCCCCAGAGGTCCAGCTCGCGCTTGTCCTCGGCGAACCGGCGCGCGAAGCGGGCGTCGTCGAGGAGGCCGGCCGCGGTCAGCTCCGCGACCGCATTCGCGATCGCCTCGGGCTCCACCCGCTTGCGTTCGAGGAACGTGCGCAGCTCGGCGACCGTGCGGTCGCGGTACCCCACCGCTCGATATCCCAACTGGATCGCCCTCTCCCGCTCGCGGGTGCGATCGTCGGCGCCCGGCTGCGTCATCGGTCGCTCACGTGCCGAGCACGCATCGCTCCCTGCTTCCTTGCCGGTCTTGGCGCTCGCACCCGCGACCCACCTTGGGCGGCCGCCTCAGGCGGCCCGCTCCTCGGGTGCCGCCACGTCGGCCTCGCCTTCGGCCTCGGCCTCCGCCGGCGGGACGGCTGCCAGCGCCGGCGCGGCCGGCTCCACGCCCAGCGTCTCGTAGATCTTGCGCTCGATCTCGCCCGCGACTTCGGGGTGCTCGCGCAGGTAGCCCTTCACGTTGTTGCGGCCCTGGCCCATCCGCTCGTCGCCGTAGGAGAAGAACGAGCCGGACTTCTGGACGATCCCGTGCTCGATCCCGAGGTCGAGGATGCACCCCTGGCTCGAGATGCCGGCGCCGTACTCGATGTCGAACTCGGCCTGCCGGAACGGCGCGGCCACCTTGTTCTTGACGACCTTGACGCGCACCCGGTTCCCAACCGCCTCGGTGCCCTCCTTGAGGGTCTCGATGCGGCGGATGTCGAGCCGCTGGGACGCGTAGAACTTGAGGGCGCGGCCGCCGGGCTGCGTTTCCGGCGAACCGAACATCACCCCGATCTTCTCGCGGATCTGGTTCGTGAGGAGGCAGAGGGTGTTGGCACGGTTGAGGTTGCCGGCGAGCTTCCGCATCGCCTGCGACATCATCCTGGCCTGCAGGCCGACCGACTGGTCGCCCATCGCTCCCTCGAGCTCCGCCTTTGGGGTGAGGGCGGCGACGGAGTCGATCGCCACGATGTCGACGGCTCCGGAGCGGATCAGCAGGTCGGCGATCTCGAGCGCCTGCTCGCCGTGGTCGGGCTGGGAGACGAGCAGCTCGTCGACGTCCACGCCGATGCGCTTCGCGTAGGCCGGGTCCATCGCATGCTCGGCGTCGATGAACGCGCAGATTCCGCCCATCTTCTGGGCGTTCGCCAGCACGTGGTAGAGCAACGTGGTCTTGCCCGACGACTCCGGGCCGAACACCTCGACGATGCGGCCGCGCGGCATGCCGCCCACGCCCAGGGCGAGGTCCAGCGAGAGCGCGCCCGTGGGGATCGCCGCGACGCTCACCGCGGCCGCCTCGTCCCCCATCTTCATGATCGACCCCTGGCCGAACGCACGCTCGATCTGGCCGACCGCGTTCTTCAGCGCCGACTCACGTGCCTGAGCGGCCTTCTGCTGCTCCTTGTCCATGCGGTGTCTGTCCTCTCGAAAGCTCTCCGAGTCCCACAACGTAGGAGTCCGATCGGACAGACAACTCACCCCCGTCCAGCAGTCCGGCGATCTGCTCGGGCGCAACCGGCTCGGCGAAGAAGAAGCCCTGCCCCGAGGCGCATCCCGAGGTCAGCAGCTCCGTGCGCTGCTCTTTCAGCTCGATTCCCTCGGCGACCGTGTCGAGCTTGAGCGCGCGGGCCAGGTCCAGGATCGCCTGCACCAGGATCCGGCCCTCCGGGTTGTCGCTCATCCCGCGGATGAACGAGCGGTCGATCTTCAGGATGTCCACCGGGAACTCGCCCAGGTAGGCGAGCGTCGTCGAGCCGTTCCCGAAGTCGTCGATCGCCAGCCGCACGCCCAGCTGCTTCAGGTCGGCGAGCTTCCGCTTCGTCTCCTCGACCCCCTGCAGCAGCGCGCCCTCCGTGATCTCCAGGATCAGGCCGCCGGGGTCGAAGCCCGTCTCCTCCAGCACGGCGCGCACCTGGGCCACCAGGTCGGGCTCGTACAGCTGCCGCGGCGACAGGTTCACGCTCACGGACGGCTTTCGGTCCGGGAACTCCTCGCGCCAGGCCTGCACCTGCCGGCACGCCTCGCGCAGCACCCAGGTCCCGAGCGGCACGATCAGCCCGCTCTGCTCGGCGGCGGGGATGAACTCGTCCGGCGCCAGCAGCCCTCGCTCGGGGTGCTGCCAGCGCACCAGCGCCTCCACTCCCTGCAGCTCCTCCGCCGCGAGGTCGAGGATCGGCTGGTAGTGCACGACGAACTGCCCCTGGTCCAGGCCCTTCTGCAGGTCCGTGTTGAGCTCGAACAGCTGCACCGCCCGCGTGTGCATCGACGGCTCGAACAGCTCGTACCGGTCCCGCCCCCGGCTCTTCGCGCAGTACATCGCGGCGTCGGCGTCGCGCAGCAGGTCCTCGGTGCATCCCGCGGTCTCCTCGTGGATCGCGATGCCGATGCTCCCGCCCACGGTCATCTCCCGGCCCTTCACGAGGAACGGCTCGCGGAGGATCTCCAGCAGGCGCCCCGCCACGCCCTTGGCCTCCTCCTCGTCGACGCCCTCCTCGAGCAGCACCGCGAACTCGTCCCCGCCCAGCCTGGCCACGGTGTCGCTGAGGCGGCAGCACGCCTTGATGCGCTGCGCCACCATCACGAGCACCTGGTCGCCGGCCTGGTGACCGAGGCTGTCGTTGATGATCTTGAAGCCGTCGAGGTCCAGCAGCAGCACTGCCAGCCGGTGTCCGCGGCGCTCGGCGTGAGCGAGCGCGTGCTGCACCCGGTCGTCGAACAGCGCGCGGTTCGCGAGCCCGGTCAGCGAGTCGTAGAAGGCCTGCCGCGAGAGCTCCTCCTGGAGCAGCTTGCGCTCGGTGATGTCGAAGATCGCGCCGTCGAGCCAGAGCACCTCGTCGTCGGCCCCGAACACGCCCTGGCCCTTCTCGTACACCCAGGCGATGCCGCCGTCGGCCCGGATGATCCGGTATTCGAGGATGAACGGCTCCCTGCGGGCGAGCCCCTCGTCGACGCCCATCTCCACCGCCTGCCGGTCCTCCGGGTGGATGACCGAGGCGAACGTTCGGACGCGGCTGCCGATGAAGTCCGACGCCGGGTAGCCCGAGATCGCCTCGACGTTGTCGCTGATGAACTCCATGTCCCAGTTGGACCTGGCCGCGCAGCGATACATCGCGCCCGGGATGTTCAGCAGCAGCGTCCGGAAGCGCTCCTCGCTCACCTGCAGCTTCTCCACGGCCGTCACGTGCCGGGTGATGTCGAGCAGGTAGCCGGTGCGGCCGCCGTGGGTGAGGACCGCCTCGTCCTGGACCCAGACGTACACGCCGTCCGCTCGCCGGAGGCGGTACTCGAGCTCGACCTGGCCCTTGGTCCCCCGCGCGGCGGCGATCTCTGCCCTGACCCGCAGGCGGTCCTCCGGGTGGGTCAGCTCGTCGAGCGACGCGAACTGGGCGGTGAGGCTCGCCTCGGTATAGCCGAGCAGCTGCTCGAACCGGGCGTTGACGTCCCAGCTCGAGCCGTCCTCCGCGATGGCGTAGGTCGCGAATGGCGCGGTGGGCGCGGTCGCGGGACTCGGGACCGACCGGAGCGGTCGCATGTCACTTGGTATCGACCGTTACAAGTCGTACTTGAATCCGCCGGATGTGGTTGGATCGCCTGGGATGTACGAGCACCGGCGGGCAAACCCGTTCCGGAAGGTCGTCCGGGTCACCGCGGCCTGGCCCCCGGTGTCGTGGTTCTACGCCCGCACGCTGCACCACATCGACCGGGTCGTCTACCGGGTCACTCGCGGCCGGGCGACCTTCGTCTCGTGGGTCGCGGGGCTGCCCATCGTGATGCTCACGACCACCGGCGCGAAGAGCGGCCGGCGACACACATGTCCCCTCGTGGCCCTTCCTGACGGGGATCGCCTGGTGGTGATCGCCTCCAACTACGGGCAGTACCGCAACCCGGCCTGGTACCACAACCTTCGCGCCAACCCCGGAGCGACCGTGCGCTTCGAGGGAGTCACCCGGGAGGTGACGGCGCGCGAGCTCGAGGGCGAGGAGCGGGCGCGGGAGTACGAGCGCGGGATCGAGATCTACCCGGGCTGGACGGCGTACCGCGAGCGCGCCGCCCACCGGCGGATTCCGGTGCTCGAGCTGACGCCGGCGAAATAGGCGGACCTGGTCCGGAAACGTCCCGATATAGGACGCATCCGGACCACCAGGGAGCCCTGGGTGGCTTCATCCGGGGAGCTCGACCGACCCGTCCGCGCGGATCGTCCAGCGCGGGTTGTGGGCGATCTCCCAGGCGTGGCCCTCGGGATCGACCATCGCGGCGGAGTAGCCGCCCCAGAACGTCTCGGCCGGCTCGCGCACTATGTCCGCCCCGGCGGCGCGCGCCTCCTCGATGACCGCATCCACCTCGGCGGGCGACCCCACGTTGTGGGCGAGCGTGACGCCGCCCCAGCCGCCCGAGTCCTCCACGCCGCTGTCCTCGGCGAGCTGCTCGCGACCCCACAGCGCAACGACCATTCCGCCGGCCTGGAAGAACGCGACGTCGTCGCCCGGAGCCGCCCGCGTGGTCCAGCCGAGCGCCTCGTAGAACGTGCGCGCGCGGTCGAGGTCGCGAACTCCGAGGGTGATGAGGCTGACGCGTTGATCCATGGCCGGAGTCCTACAGCACATCGCCCTCGCCCCTCAGCTCCTCCGCCACATCTGCACCTCGGCGCGGTAGGGCACCCTGACCGTCCCCTCCCCCGCTATCGCGCGCGCTCGCTCCAGCACTCGCTTTCGCTCGGGCTCGTCCAGCGCGGCGATGAAGCTGATCGAGCCCACGCGCGCCTCCATTCCGTCGGCGTCCAGCCGCTGCTCGTTCGGGAGCTCGTGCTCCGACAGCGGCGCGAAGAGTGAGGTTCGCTCGAACGCCGCGCGCCAGGCGTCCAGGCGGTGGGTCGGGGTGTTCGCCCGGTACGGCTCCACCAGCTCGTGGATCGCCCGGTTCACCGGGTCCTCGTCCACGCGTCGGTTCCAGAACAGCGCCAGCACGCCATCGGGCCGCAGCACCCGGTGGATCTCCGCCAGCGCCGCGTCCCCGTCGAACCAGTGGAAGGCCTGGCCGACGACCACGGCGTCCACGGATCCCGCGTCCGAGCGGGATCGCCTCCGCGGTCCCCTCGAGCGTCCGCGCCGACGCGGGCAGCGCCGCGCGCATCTCCGCCACGGGCTCCACCGCCACCACCTCCAGACCCGCCTCCAGCAGTGGCCTCGTCAGGGCGCCCGTTCCGGCCGCCAGGTCGAGCACGGAAGCGCCGGCCGGCAGACGCGAGAGCAACAGCTCCAGCGCCTCCGCCGGGTACTTCGGCCGCCCTCGCTCGTACGCCTCGGCCGAGCGGGAGAAGCCCTCGGCCGCGGCGCGGTGGATCACAGCGTCGCCTGCGCCAGCGGGTCGTACACCGCTCCCTGTGGACGCAGCGTCGAGCGGTACAGCGTGAGCTCGTTCGCCTCGAAGGCCTCGCCGGGCGGCGCCGGGGCGTCCGGCAGCGGCGGAGGCCGCCGCGGGCGGGCGGGGCCGGACTTCACGCGCGCGAGCGTGAGGTGCGGCCAGAACGGGCGCTTCTCGGGGCGGTACCAGCGCCCGGCCTCGAGGGCGTCCGACATCGCGGCCTGCACGGCCTCCGCCCGGCCCTCCTCGTCCTCGAGGTCGAGCGCGAACAGGCGCGCCGCGCGCGGCGGGATCGGCCGCACCGCGCCCGCCCGCAGCCGCGCCGCGCTCAGCCCGGAGCATGCCTCGAAGGCAGCGGCGGCGATGGCGTCGGCCTCCTTCTCGGCCTGCCAGCCGAGGAACACGAGCGTGACGTGAAGCGCCTCGGCGCGCACCGGCCGGAGGTCGCGCCGACCGGAGATCAGCTCGTCCCGCCAGGCGACGAGCGAGGAGCGGGCATCGGGAGGAAGATCGAGCGCCACGAACATCCGGGCGCGCGGACCGCTGGGAGCGGCGCCCGGGCTCACCCCGAGGGCGCCACCCCGTCGCCCGTCAGCAATCGCCTCAGCAGGTGCATCCCCACCGTCGTCGAGCGGTCCCGGATCTCCGTTCGGTTGCCGGGCAGCCGCGTGTCGCGCGTCAGCCGAGTGCCGCCGGCCAGCGCCGCGCTCCAGCACACGTAGCCGACCGGCTTCGCCTCCGTCCCCCCTCCCGGCCCCGCCACACCGGTGATCGACAGCGCCACGTCGGCCTCGAACCGCTCCAGCGCGCCCTCCGCCATCGCCTCCGCCACCTCCAGCGACACCGCTCCGTGCCGCTCGATCAGCCCCGGGTCCACTCCCAGCAGCGCGGCCTTCGCCTCGTTCGAGTACGCCACCACCCCGCCCGCGAAGTACGCCGACGACCCGGCCCGCTCGGTCATCCGGGCCGCCATCAGCCCGCCGGTGCACGACTCGGCCACCGCCAGCGACCGCCCGGCGAGCAGATCCGCGACCTGGTCGTCCACCCGCGACCCGTCCATGGAGAACAGGGCGCGCGAGTGCCGCTCCGCCACCAGCGCGGACAGCGCCTCCCACGCCCCGTCGGCAGACGGCTCCCAGCGCGTGACCATCTCCACCTCGCCGCGCCGCAGGCACGTGGTGATCTCGAGCGACTCGAAGCCCTCCACCGACCGCTCGGCCACCCGCAGCGTCTCAGCGATCTCCGACTCCGGGATCCCGAACAGCCGCAGCGTCTGCTGCTCGTAGCGCGTGCGCCCCTCCACGGCCGCCTGGAAGGCCTCCGTCGACACCGCCTCCGGCCACATCGCGTGCAGCTCCCGCGGCGGCCCCGGCAGCACCACGATCGCCGGCTTCCCCGGCACCACCAGCCCGGGCGCCGTCCCCGCCGGGTAGATCACGTGCGCGCCCTCGGGCACGAGCGCCTGCTTGCGGTTGGAGGCGCGCACGGCCTCGAAGTCCAGGTCCGGGAAGCGCTTCATCAGCGGGCGCAGGATGTCCGCGATCCGCTCCTCCAGATCGGTGTCGAGGAACAGCGGCCGCCCGGTGAACTCGGCCACGATCTCGATCGTCATGTCGTCGGCGGTCGGCCCCAGGCCGCCGCTCGTGACGATCACGTCGACCCCCTGATCCGCCATGAACGCCAGCTGCGCGAGCATGTCCTCGCGCCGGTCGCCGCAGATCGTGATGTGGGCGAGCTCCACGCCCAGCTCCAGCATCCGGTCCGAGAGCCACGGCCCGTTGCGGTCGCGCACCCGCCCGGTGAGCACCTCCGTGCCGGTGACGACGATGCCGGCCCGCGCCGCCACGCTCAGAGGCAGGGGCGCTCGCCAAGGGCGAGCGGTGTCGTGGTGGTCGGCGTGAACGCGAACCCGACGGGATTGGGCCCGTTGCCCACGTCCACCGGGTCACCGTTCTTCGTGACGGTCACCGATGTGTTGCCGAGGTTCACCCGCAGGCGCCTGCCCCGGAAGGTCTGCGGCTCGAAGAGGCTGCCTTCGAAGCGGACCTCGGTCCCCGCGCCCGTGTCGATGCAGACGTACGTCTCCGCCTCCGGCGTGATCCGCAGCGCCACCCGCCGCGGCGGCGGCTCCTCGCGCCGCTGGGGCCGCTCACGGCGGGGCTGCGTGTCCGTCTGCTCCTGCGCGGCCTGGTCCGGCTCGTCGTCCTCCCCCACCAGCCCGATGACCAGCAGCGTGCCGAGCACCGCCGCCACGGCGAGCCCGGCCAGCAGAAACGGCCCGGGCGGCCGCGGCGAGCGCCGGCGGCGGTCCCGCCCGATCCCCGGCGGGCCGAGCGGCTTGAGGGTCTCGGAGTCGTCCCGCGCCTCGTAGCGCGCCCGGTAGTCCTCGACGAGCAGGTGGGGATCGAGGCCCGAGCACCTCCGCATAGCTGCGCAGGAAGGTCTTGACGAACGTGGGTCCGGGCAGCATCCCGAACTCCTCGTTCTCGAGGGCGCGAAGGTACTTGGCACGGATCTTGGTCTTGGCCTCGACGTCCGCGATGTCGAGGCGTTGCCGCATGCGCGCCTCGCGCAGCGTGTCCCCGATGGAGGGCATCGCGCGCGAAGACTAACTGGGGGGAGAGCCGCCTCCGGAAGTGGCGGCTGAAGGGGGCAAAGCCCCCCTCCTACTCGTCCGAAGGGGCCGCCACGGCGGGCTCGCTCAGCTGCTCGAGCACGCGCGGCAGGTCGGCCTCGGTGATCAGCACCTGGCGCGCCTTGGAGCCCTCGTAGCCCGAGATCACGCCGCGCCGCTCCATCATGTCGATCAGCCGGCCGGCCCGGGTGTAGCCCACCCGCAGGCGGCGCTGGAGCATCGAGGTGGACGCCGTGCCCATCTGCACCACGGTCGCGATGGCGTCGGGGAGCATGTCGTCCTGGTCGGGGTCGAAGTCGCTCTCCGTCCCCTCTCCGCCGTCCTCTGACTCGATCGCCTCGAGCAGCTCCTCCTGCATCTCGGGCTCGCCCTGGCGGCGCCAGTGCTCGGTGAGGCGCTCGATCTCCTCCTCGGTGATGAAGGCGCCCTGGATCCGCGCGGAGCGCGACTCGCCGGCCGGCCGGAAGAGCATGTCGCCCTGGCCCAGCAGCGACTCCGCGCCGTTCTGGTCGAGGATCACGCGCGAGTCCGTCTGCGAGGAGACCGCGAATGCGATTCGCGCGGGCACGTTCGCCTTGATCATGCCGGTGATCACGTCGGCGCTCGGGCGCTGCGTCGCCAGCACCAGGTGGATCCCCACCGCGCGCGACTTCTGGGCCAGCCTGATGATCGAGTCCTCCACGTCGGCCGGGCGCGACCATCATCAGGTCGGCCAGCTCGTCGATCACGCACAGGATGTAGGGCAGCGGCCGCTCACCGTCGCGCACGCGCACGCGGTTCAGCTCGACCAGGCTGCGCGTCTTCGCCCGGCTCATCACGCTGTAGCGCTCCTCCATCTCCTTGATGAGGTTGCCGAGCACGTTGGCGGCCAGCCGCGGCGAGGTGACCACCGGGGTCAGAAGGTGCGGGATCCCCTCGTAGTGGTTCAGCTCGACCCGCTTCGGGTCCACCAGCACCATGCGGACCTCGTTGGGATCGGAGCGCAGCAGGACGCTGGACAGCATCGCGTTCACGCAGCCCGACTTGCCCGAGCCGGTGGTGCCGGCGATCAGGATGTGCGGCTGCTTGGCGAGGTCCGTGCCGATCGCCTTGCCCGCGATGTCCTTGCCGAGCCAGACCGACAGCGGCGACCAGCCCTTCGGCGCGTCCTGGAACACGTCGCCCAGGTGGACCATCTTGCGCACGCGGTTCGGCACCTCGACGCCGACCGCCTGCTTGCCCGGGATCGGCGCCAGGATGCGGACCTGCTCGGCCGCGAGCGCGTAGGCGAGGTCGTCCTTCAGCTGGGCGACCTTGGACACCTTGATCCCCGGCGCGAGCCGGATCTCGTAGCGCGTGACGTGCGGGCCGGTGACCGTGCCGATCACCCGTGCCTCGACGTTGAAGTGGCTGAGCGCCTCCGTGAGCTGGCGACCGGTGCGCTCGATGCCCTTCGTATCGACCTTCTGGGCGCCGTTCGAGCGCTTCAGGAAGGCCGGCCGAGGCATGCGGTACTCGACGTCGTCGGCCTCGGTGACCGCGGAGCGGCGGTTCCCCATCGGGGTGAGCTCCTCCTGGAGCGGCTCGTCGTCGGGCTCCTCGGCCTGCTGGGGAGCCGGAAGCTCGGGGAACTCCTCGTCCGGCTCGGGCTCCGGCTCCTCGTCCTCCTCGTGCCCATACAGGTCCGGGTAGCGCTCCGCAGCGTCCAGCGCCGGCGCCTCCACGTGCGTTGCCCGGACGACAGGCTCGGTGTTCGGGGGCTCGGGCGGCTCGACCGGATCGGGCACTCCCGGGATCGGATCTCCCGGAAGCGGCCCGCGCGGGAGCGGCCCGGTCGCGGCGGCGTGCAGGGAGCGGGTCGCGCCCCGCATCCGCTCCGTCGTGCTGGTGGCGGCGTCGCGGGTGGCCGTCATCAGGCCGGCGATCGACGCGCCCGTGATCAGCAGGAGCCCCGCCAGCAGCAGGAAGACGAAGAGGATGTGCGAGCCCGCCTCGGAGAAGAGCGTGCTCGAGGTCCAGAAGAGCACCTCGCCGGTCAGGCCGCCGTGGCGGCGCAGGTAGTCGGCGTCGAGGAAGCCGTCGCGCGGCGTGTCGCCCGGGCCGAGGCCGAGCGACCCGGCGGCGAGGCCGAGCAGGAGCGCGGCGGCGAGGCAGGCCGCGCCGGTCCTGAACGGGTGCACGTGCTCCATCATCGGCCGGACCACGATCAGGGCGCCCGCCGCGAACAGCGCGACCGGGGTGAGGTAGCCGAGGCCGCCGAACAGGAAGAGGAACCCGTCCGCCATCGCCTCCCCCACCTGGCCGCCCGCCCAGCCGAGGTAGAAGACGCACGCGAAGAAGGCCGCGAAGGCGACCAGGGCCAGGCCGACCACGTCCCAGTGGCGCTGCTCGAGCTGCGGCAGCGCGAGCGGGGGCAGCATGCCCCGGGAGCGGCGGCGCTTGCGGCGGCGCGTAGCCATCCCGGGCAATTTCGACGGCGAAGACCCTGGCCCTCCCTACCATGGGTGACATGTCGGGACGCCCGCGAGTGCTCGTGGTAGAGGACGACACCGACATCGCCGGCGTGCTGCGCCGCTCGCTCGACAAGGAGGGCTACGACGTTCGCGTGGCGGCCGACGGCGAGTCCGCCCTGGACGAGGCGGGCGTGTTCGAGCCCGATGCCGTGGTGCTCGACCTGGGCCTGCCGAAGCTGGACGGCGTGGAGGTCTGCCGCCGCCTGCGCACGGAGGGCGACGTGCCGATCCTCATCCTCACCGCCCGCGACGCTCTCGAGGCGCGCGTGGCGGGGCTCGACTCGGGCGCCGACGACTACCTCGTCAAGCCCTTCGAGCGCGAGGAGCTGCTCGCCCGCATCCGCGCCCTGCTGCGCCGCCGGCCGCCGCGCGGCAGCGCCTCTCTGGTCGTGGGCGACCTGCGCCTCAACCCCGCCACGCGCGAGGCCTTCCGCGGCGAGCGCGAGCTCGAGCTCACCGCGCGCGAGTTCGAGCTGCTCGAGCACCTGATGCGAAACGAGCGCATAGTGGTGTCACGGCAGTCCCTCCTCGACGAGGTGTGGGGCTACCACCCGTTTGCCGAGACCAACACCGTGGACGTGTTCATCTCCAACCTGCGCCGCAAGCTCGAGCTGGGCGGCGAGCCGCGCGTGCTGCACACGATCCGCGGGGCCGGCTACGTGCTGAGGGACGAGGCTTGAGGACCCGCCTGCCGGTCCGGATGAAGATCGCGGTCGTGACCGCGGCGCTCACCTTCGGGATCCTCTGCCTGTTCGCGGTGGTGATCGGAGCGGTCGCCGAGGAGCGCGTCCACGACGCGTTCGACGACGACCTGCGCGCCACCGTCGCCGACCTCGCCAACGGGCTCGACCCGGAGTTCACCGCGGATGGACGCATCAGCGTGGACGACGCGGGAGCTGATCGGTGCGGCGAGCGGCGACGCCGAGGTGCGCCTGATCGACGTGAACGGCCAGGTGCAATTCCCAGCCCGGAGGACTTCCGCTGGCCGATCCCGACAGCCAGGGACTCGGCGACGTGGGCGACTATCGCGTGGCGTCGCGCGCGCTCACGATCTCGAACCGCCGCCAGAGCGACCAGCTGAACGCTCCGCTGACCGACGAGCCCTTGACGACGACCGTGGGGTTCGTGCAGTACGCCAAGCCGCACGACACCACCGCCACCACGATCAACCGCATCCGCCTCTTCCTCGCCTTCGGCGTGCTCGGCGGGACGCTGCTCGCCTTCATCGCCGGCCTGCACGTGGCCCAGCGCGCGATGCGGCCGATCGCCGGCCTCACCCGCGCGGCGCGCGAGGTCGCCCGCACCCGCGACCCCGACGTCACGCTCTCCAAGCCCCGCGCCAACGACGAGGTCGTCCGACCTGGCCCACACGTTCGAGGACATGCTCCAGGAGCTGAGCGCCGCCCGCAGCGAGACCGAGGCCACGCTGGCGCGCCAGCGCGCGTTCGTCGCGGACGCCTCGCACGAGCTCCGCACGCCGCTCACCAGCATCCTGGCCAACCTCGAGCTGCTCGAGGCCGAGCTGGAAGGCGAGCGGCGCGAGATGGCGGAATCCGCGCTGCGCTCCTCGCGCCGGATGCGGCGGCTGGTGGGCGACCTGCTGCTGCTGGCGCGCGCCGACGCCGGCCGCGAGGTGCCCGCGGCACCCGTGGACCTGAGCGCAGTGGCGCGCGAGGCGACGGCCGAGGCCGGGGCGCTCTCGTCCGACCACCCCCTCTCGCTCGACCTCCCCGGCTCGGGTGACGGTGAACGGCGTCGCGGACGACCTCCACCGGATGGCGGGCAACCTGGTCGAGAACGCGCTCCTGCACACGCCGCCGGGCACCCCGGTCACGGTCTCGCTGCGGCGCGAGGGCGATTCGGCCGTGCTCGAGGTGGCCGACCGGGGCCCGGGCGTGCCGGAGCCGCTTCGGGAGCGGGTTTTCGAGCGCTTCGCGAGCGGAGCCGGGGACGGCGCGAGCGGCCGCGGCAGCGGCCTCGGGCTGGCCATCGTGAAGGCGGTGGCCGACGCCCACGGCGGGCGCGTGGAGCTGTCGGACGCGGATGGCGGAGGGGCCCGCTTCAGGGTCACGCTGCCCGCCATCGACGCCGCTCCGGTCCGCTCCGATGACGCGACTCGCGTGTTTCCCTCCCGAGAAGCCTGAACCACCCTCGACTCACCCCGGAGGATCCCTCGTGAAGCCCAGCCTGAGCCGGCTGCCCTCGCCGGCGCTCGTGATCGCCTGCGTCGCCCTGTTCGTCTCGCTCGGCGGCGTGTCCTACGGCCTCGCCAAGGGGTCGGTCGACAGCCGCGAGATCAAGAACAACACGATCCGCAGCAAGGACGTGCGGAACAACACGCTCCGGACGTTCGACATCCGCAACAACGAGGTGCGGGGCTTCGACATCCGGAACAGCACGATCCAGGGCCGCGACGTGGCGTTCAACACGCTGACCGGCAACGACGTCGCGGAGAGCTCCCTGGGCAAGGTGCCGAGCGCCACGACGGCGGACACGGCGACCAGCGCGACCACGGCGGCTCGGTGGCCACCCTCAGACGATCGCGCCGACGAGCGTGGCCGAGGGCGCTGCGGCCGGTCACGCTGGCGACGCACGGCCCGCTGACGCTGACGGGCGCGTGCGAGGCCGGCGGGCGTCGACCACGGAGGCTGTGCTGCGGGTGCAGACCACGGAGGCGAGCTCCGCCGCCGGCGGCACGCCGCGGTCGACGGCGTCGCGCCGGCACCTGACGAGTCCGTCCTTCGGGCCGGCGACCGTCGCCGTCGGGCTGAGATCGTCGTCGGCGCGGCGCTCCGCGCATGTTCGGCAGCATCGACGTGTTCGCCTTCGCCCCCAGCGGCAAGGCGATCACGGGCAAGCTCGGCGTCATCGCCGACGCCGCCGCCAACACGTGCCTCTTCCACGGGCACGTGGCGCTCGAGGGCTAGCCGAAGGTGATCCGCAGCTCGGGGTGCTGAGAGCCCTTGTTGCGGGCGTGGAACTGCATCTCGGCCACCGGGTTCGTCTCCACGTCGAACTTGACCATGAAGCCGTGGTTCGCGACGGAGTACATCGACTGCACCTGAGAGGTCACGGTCCACTGATTCCAGCCGACACGCTCGAGGTGGTGGCCGCGGTGCCCGTGGTGCCTCGGGAGACCTTGAGAGTCTCTTAGAACAAATTTGCTCTAGACCTCGACGACCACCGGCAGGATCATCGGCCGGCGCCGCAGGCGCTCGTAGACGAACTCCGCGACGTCGTCGTGGAGGTGGTCCTGGAGCAGGTCGATCTCGCGGATCTCCTCCTCCGCCGAGCGGGCCAGCGAGCCGTCCACCGCGTCGCGCAGCTCCTCCACGAACGAGTCCGACTCGTCCACGAACGGGACCCCTCGGAAGATGATCTCGGGCGGGACGACGCTGCGCCCGTCCTGCTCGGAGATCGTGGCGACCACGATGAAGATGCCGTCCGCCGACAGCATCCGGCGGTCGCGCAGGGCCACGTCCTCGATGTCGCCCACGTCCACGCCGTCCACGAAGATCATGCCCGCCTGCTCGCGCTCCCCGAAGCGGGCGCCGCTGGAGTCGATCTCGAGCGGCAGGCCGTTCTCGCCGCGGAAGATCGACTTCGGCGGCACGCCCACCGCCTCGGCGAGCTCGCTGTGCAGGCGCAGGCGCCGGTGGTCGCCGTGGATCGGCAGGACGAAGCGGGGCTTCGTCAGGTTGAGCATCAGCTTCAGCTCCTCGGCGTACGCGTGCCCAGAGGCGTGCACGGCCACGTCGCGCGGGGTGATCACGTCGGCGCCGAGCCGGTAGATGCGGTCGATCGTCTCGTTCACCGCCCGCTCGTTGCCGGGGATCGGGGTCGCCGAGAAGATGACGGTGTCGCCGCTGTGGAGCTCCACCTGCGGGTGGTCGGCGTGTGCCATGCGGCGCAGCGCGGACAGCGGCTCGCCCTGGCTGCCGGTCGAGATCACGACCAGCTTCGAGTCGGGGAAGTCCTCGATCTCCTTGGGGCCGACCAGCATCCCCTCGGGCACGTCGATGTGGTCGAGCATGCGCCCGATGTTCACGTTCTTGCGCATCGAGCGGCCGACCAGCGAGACCCGGCGGTCGAGCACGGCGGCGGCGTCGACGACCTGCTGCACGCGGTGGATGTTCGACGCGAAGCAGGTGACCACGATGCGGCCCTCGCAGCGGGAGAAGACGTCCTGGAGCCGCGGCCCGACGCTCGACTCGGACGGCGACATGCCGGGCCGGTCGGCGTTGGTGGAGTCGCCGCAGAGGAGCAGCAGGCCCTCGCGGCCCAGCTCGGCGAGGCGGGAGACGTCGGCGGGCACGCCGTCCACCGGCGTCTGGTCGAACTTGTAGTCGCCGGTGACGAGGATGGTGCCGAGCTCGCAGGTGAGCGCCACCGCGAACGCGTCCGGGATCGAGTGGGCCATCTTCACCATCTCGACCGAGAACGGGCCGGCGTCGAAGCTCTGGGTGGCGAGCACGTCGGTCACGGCGACGTCCTTGAGGCGGTGCTCGTCGAGCTTCGAGCGGACCATCGCGGCCGTGAGCGGGCCGCCGTAGATGGGCGGCGAGTGGCCGAGCTCGCGCAGCACGAAGGGCAGCGCGCCGACGTGGTCCTCGTGCCCGTGGGTGAGGACGATCGCGTCGATGTCGGACGCGCGCTCGCGCAGGTAGGCGAAGTCGGGCAGCACGAGGTCGATGCCGAGCTGGTCGGGCGCGGGGAACATCAGTCCGGTGTCCACGACCACGATGCGGCCGTCGTACTCGACGACCGTCATGTTCTTGCCGATCTCGCCCAGCCCGCCCAGGGCCAGGACGCGGAGGGTGCCGGGGGTCAAGGAACGGCGGCCAGGAGCTTGTGGCGCTCGAGTGCCTCTCGGATGACGGTTCGCTCCTCCTCGGAGGCGTCGACGAGCGGGAGGCGGAAGCCGCCCACCTCGTGCCCGGTCAGCTGGAGCGCGGTCTTGACCGGGATCGGGTTCGTGGTGACGGTGAGGGCCCGGTAGAGGTCGCGCAGGCCGTCCTCGATCTCCTGCCGGTGGTCGGGCTCGTCGATGATCCGGCGCATCTCGCGGCCGACGAGGTGCGAGGCGACCAGGATCCCGCCGGTCCCGCCCATGTCCATCACGCTGGGCGAGGATGTCGTCGTTGCCGGCGAGGAGGTCCATGCCGTCGATGGGCTGCATGTCCTCGTAGCGGGCCTGCTTGACGGCGGCGATGTTCTCCGTCTGGGCGAGCTCGGCCAGGAGGTCGTTGGGGATGTCCGTGGCGGTGCGGCTCGGGATGTTGTAGACGACGATCGGGCGGTCGGTGGCGGCGGCGACGGTCTCGAAGTGGGCCTTGATGCCGCGCGGGTTCGGGCGGTTGTAGTAGGGCGTGACGACGAGCATGGCGTCGACGCCGATGTCGGTGGCGCGCTCGGTGAGCTCGACGCTGTGGCGGGTGTCGTAGGTGCCGGTGCCGGCGATGATGGTGGCGTCCCGGCGGGTCTCGGCCACGCCGAGCTCCCAGAGGCGGAGCTTCTCCTCGTCGGTGAGCGTGGGCGACTCGCCGGTGGTGCCGGCGAGGACGAGGCCGTCGGAGCCGTTCTCGAGGAGGTGGTGCATGAGGCGGACGGCGGCGTCCTCGTCGAGCGCCCCGTCCCTGTCGAACGGGGTGACCATCGCAGTGAGGATGCCGCCGATGCTCATGTCGCGGCCGAAGCGGGGGTTCACTGTTGGAGCGGCTTGAAGGGGTCGGGGGACGGTGTTGGCCTGGCCGCCGCCGGTGCTCTCGGGGGCCTCCGGCGCCTCGGGCTGGCGCTCCGTGCCGGCCGGGTCGGCCTCCGAAGCGGGGTCCGGGGGCGGTGAAGGCGCTGTGGGGTCGGAGGGCGGTGCGGGGGCGGGCGGTGCGGGGGCCGGCGGGGCGGGGGCCTCGCCCGCGGGCGGCGCTTCCTGGATCGGCCGGCCGTGGTCGTCGTACTTCGACTCCGCCCTCGCCCGGCTGCGCCTGCGGGGATTCGCTCTGGTTGAAGTTCTTCTGCGCCTCGTCCAGCTTCTGCTGCGCCTGCTCCGCGAGCTGCTTCGCCTTGTCCATGAAGCCCATGCGTTCTCCTCCGCCTATACGCCCGTGCGTGAGGACGCAGGGTACCGCGTGAATCGGCCCTTCCGGAACACCTGCGTGCAGCCCTTCCGGAACACCCCCTGCAAATGGCAGAATTGCCCGTCTAGCGATGGCGACGACTCGCGACTACAGCCACCGGACGGTGATCGAGAAGCTCGGGGTGGGCCCCGACCAGCGCGTCGAGGTCTCCGGAGACGTGGGCCCCGGCCTGCGCCGCGACGTCAAGGAGGCCATCGGCCGCGGTCTCGTCAAGTCCGGCGAGCTCGACGGCGCCATCGTCCTGGTGGAGTCCGAGGACGAGGCCAAGCAGGCCCTGGTCCGCTACCGCGCCCGCCTCCGCGACACCGGCTACCTCTGGATGATCACCCGAAAGCGGGGACACGACGGCTACCTCAACCAGATGGCACTCGTCCCCCACGCCAAGAAGCTCGGCCTGATCGACAACAAGACCTGCTCGATCGACGACGAACGAAGCGGAATCCGCTTCGTGATCCCGCGCGCGCTCCGCAAGACCGCCGCCTGAACAGGAGTGTGGGCTGTGAAAGTCACGCTATGCGTGACCTAGAGACAGCCCACACTCCCCGGAGGCTACGATCCGAAGATCGCCGCGGACGCTTCGACCCCCCTCCCTCTCCGCCCATCCGAAGCGGATCGTGAACGGGTAGCGCATGCGCTGCGCGAGGGGTCGCTGGACGGGCGCCTCTCGCATCGACACCTTCTCCGAACGCATCGAACGCCTGCTGGCAGCGCGCAGCAAGAACGAACTCGATGCCCTGGTTGCCGACGTGCGAGCCGCCCGGCCGCCTCCGCTGGGCCATGCTGCGGGCGGTCGCCTGGTGGTCCACCCTCGACCGCGACCTCCGCGCCGCCTGGCAGCGCCCCCACGTGCCCGTGCTGGCGCTCCCGGCAACCGACGGCCCCGTCACCCTGGGCCGCTCGCGCGACTGCGACTGCGTCCTGGCCGAGCCGAGCGTCTCGCGCCGCCACGCCGAGCTCCGCCGAGAGGGCGAGCGCTGGCTCCTCCGCGACCTCGGCTCACGCAACGGCACCCGCCTGAACGGCGTGCGGCTGCTCGACGAGGCCGAGGTGTGTCCCGGCGACCGCGTCAGCTTCGGCGACGCCCGCTTCCGGCTGGGCGCGGCGCCACGAAGCGAAGCGACGTGACCAGCGCCAGCAGGGTCATGATCACCGCGCTGGCGACGCACCACTGGCAGATCGCGTCGATCTCGAACAGCTCCACGTAGGTGAGCCACACGCTGAAGCCGAACCCGGCGAGCGCCAGCACGGCAGCGGAAAAGCGGCCCAGGTCGCCCGGGAGCGCCAGCGAGGCCAGGATCGCGCCGTAGCCGATCAGCCCGAGCAGCGCCACGGGCACCCCCGCCAACTCGGCGTAGTCCGAATTCTGGACCCTCTCGCACCCGCCCGAGCCGCCCGCGCAGATCGCTTCCAGGTCCGCGTAGTGGACCCAGGTGAGATACCCCGCCACTCCAAGTCCGGCCAGCGCCAGCACCGCGGCGGCGATGCGCAGCCGCCGTTCGCTCATCCGCCCCCGAGCGCCTCGCCGAGGGCGTCGATCTCGATCTCCTCCGGCTCCCCGCCGCCCCGGACGAGGTAGAAGGACGGCGTACCGTCCACCTGGAGCTGCCGGCCGAGCCGCTCGGCCTGCCGCGTCAGCGCCTCCGCCTCCGGGCTGCCGAAGTCGGCCGTCAGCTGCTCCACGTCGAGCCCGGGCGTCTGCCGCGCGAGCCGCTCCAGGAACGAGTTCGGTCGCATAGCCGGAGTTCTCCGGCCCCTGGTTGCGGAAGAAGCGCTCCGTGTAGTCCCACATCCGATCCTGCAGCGCGGCGGCGTGCGCCACCTGGCGAGCGCGCTCGGAGTCCGGTCCGAGGAAGGCCAGCAGCCGCAGCTCGAGGCGCAGCTCGCCCGAGCGCACGTACTGGTCGATCACCCCTGGCAGCTCCCCTGTGGCGAACTCCGCGCAGAACGGACATTGAAGGTCGGCGAACTCGATGAGCGTCGCGGGGGCGTCCGGATCGCCGAGGGACACGCCGTCCTGCGGAACGCCCTCGAGTGGGTTCTCCGCCTGCTCAGGCGTGCCGGACTGGGGCGCCGGCGCGGGCTCGTCGTCGTCCGCGCCGCCCTGGCTGACCACGATGGCGATCGCCACGATCACGGCCGCCAGCACGGCGGCGCCGCCGAGCAGCCAGAGACGCCGCTCCCGCGTCACAGCAGGTGCTCGAGGCCGATCGTGGGCGAGCGCTCCAGGGACCCCACGCGGCGCACGGCCAGCAGCACGCCCGGCATGAACGACTGGCGGTCGATCGAGTCGTGCCGGATCGTGAGCGTCTGGCCCGGGCCGCCGAAGATCACCTCCTGGTGCGCGACCAGGCCCGGCAGGCGGACCGAGTGGATCGGCTCGTGGACGTTGCCGCCCGCCTCGGTGACCAGCTCGGCCGTCCGGGCGGCGGTGCCCGATGGGGCGTCGATCTTCCGGTCGTGGTGCAGCTCGACGATCTCGCACTCGGGCATGTGGGCCGCGGCCTGCTGGGCAAAGATCATCATCAGCACCGCCCCGATGGCGAAGTTCGGGGCGATGAAGAGGTTTCCGGTGCCCACCCCTTCGAGGTCCGAGAAATCGGCGCCCGAGGTGCCCACCACGCAGTGGACGCCGGCCTCCAGGCAGAGCCGCGCGTTGGCGGCCGCGGAGTCCGGGACGGAGAAGTCGACGACCACGTCCGCGTCGCCGAGCAGGTCCGCCAGGGCCGTCTCGAGCAGCGGGTCGGCGCGGCCGACGAGCGCCATGTCGCCGGCATGCTCGACCGCCTCGCAAACCGTCTGGCCCATGCGCCCCGCGGCGCCCGAGACCGCGACGTTGATCAAGCGGCCTCCGCCAGCTGTGGCGACACCGCCTCGAGCGCCGTCCTGAAGACGTCCTCGTCGCCGCCCACCCCGGCGGCGGACAGCCGCTCCGGCTGCCACAGCTCGCCGGCCAGCGAAGCGAGGTCGTCGAGCGTGACGGCGTCGAACGCGGCCAGCACCTCGTCGACGGTGAGGAGCGGGATGCCCATCAGCACGGAGCTGCCGAGCCGGTTCATGCGCGTCAGCGTCGACTCCATCGACAGCACGGTCCGGCCCTTCACGTTCTCGCGAGCCAGCTCGAGCTCGGCCTCGGACACGCCGTCCTCCTGCAGGCGCCGAAGCTCGGCGCCGATCACCTCGACCGCCTCCCCCACCCGGTCCGGCCGCGTGCCCACGTAGAGCCCGACCTGCCCGGAGTCCTGGTAGTGGTTGGCGTAGGAGTAGACCGCGTAGGCGAGCCCGCGCTTCTCGCGCACCTCCTGGAACAGGCGCGACGAGGTCGAGCCGCCCAGGACCGTGTCGAGCACCCGCAGCGCGAAGCGCCGGTCGTCGCCGCGCGGGATGCCCTGGCCGCCGAGGCAGACGTGGTACTGCTCGGTCTCCTTGCGGTGGAAGCCGAGCACCGGCACCGCCCCGTTCGGCGACGCCGCAGGCACGGGCGCCGGTGCCCCGGAGCTCGGGAAGGCGGCGTCGACGAGGGCCACGATGGCGTCGTGGTCGAGGTTGCCCGCGGCCGCGACGACCATGTTGCCCGGCACGTAGCGCCCGTCGTGCCAGGCCGCGATCTGCGGCACCGGCACCGACGACACCACCTCGGCCCGGCCGATGATCGGCCGCCCGAGCGGATGGTCGCCGAAGATCGCGGCGGCCATCACGTCGTGCACCTTGTCCGACGGCTCGTCCTCGTACATGGCGATCTCCTCGATCACCACGTCGCGCTCGGAGTCCACGTCCGGGTAGGCCGGGTGGAGCACCATGTCCTGGAGCACGTCGAACGCGCGCTCGAGGTGGCCGTCGAGGAAGCGCGAGTAGACGGAGGTCGTCTCCTTGCCGGTGCCGGCGTTGACCTCCGCCCCCATCGCGTCGAATGCCTCGTCGATCTCGCGCGAGCTGAAGCGGTCCGTGCCCTTGAAGAGCAGGTGCTCCAGGAAGTGCGAGATGCCCGCCTGGTCGCTGCCCTCGTCACGCGAGCCGGCCCGGATCCACATGCCGAGCGCGATGGACCGCACCGAGGGCATCGCCTCGGTGACGACCCGGACGCCCGAGTCGAGCGTGGTGAGGCGAGCCGGGGGGCTCACGCCCCCCGGACCCCCGCTGATGCCTGGCCGGTGGAGCCGCTATCTGTGCTCACTAGTCGGTGCGGCTGCGGTCCCGGTCGCGCTCCCGCGGACGCCGGTCGCGGTCGCGGTCGCGCTCACGCGGACGGCGGTCCCGCCCGCGGCCGTTGCCGCGGTCCCCGCGGTCGCCGCGGCCGCCCTTGTCGCCGGTGCCCATGGATGCCAGCTCCTCGGGGGACTTGCCCGCGATCTCGGGGTCCTCCGCGAGGCGCAGGCCGACCCGGCCCCGCTCGCGGTCGACCTCGACCACCTTCACGTGCAGCTCGTCGCCGCGGTTCACGACCTCCTCCACCGTGCTCGGGCGCTGGCCCGGGGCGATGTTGGAGATGTGCAGCAGGCCGTCGGTGCCCTTGGCGAGCTCGACGAAGGCGCCGAACGTGGTCGTCTTCACGACCTTGCCGGTGAACTCGTCGCCGACCTCGACCTCCTTGGTCATCGAGCGGATCCGGTCCACCAGGGCATCGCCCTGCTCGCCGGTCTGCGCGTAGATGCGGACCGTGCCGTCGTCCTCGATGTCGATCTGGGCGTCGAACTCCTCGCACAGCGCGCGGATCGTCTCGCCGCCCTTGCCGATCACGGCGCCGATCTTCTCGGTGTCGATCTGGATGGCGCTGATCCGCGGCGCGTACTGCGACAGCTCCGAGCGCGGCTCGGAGATCGTGTCGGTCATCTTGCCGAGGATCGTCAGGCGGGCGTCCTTGGCCTGCGCGAGCGCGTCGCGCAGGATGTCGAACGTCACGCCGGTGATCTTGATGTCCATCTGCAGGGCGGTGATCCCGTCAGAGGTGCCGGCGACCTTGAAGTCCATGTCGCCGAGGTGGTCCTCCACGCCCGCGATGTCCGTCAGGACGATGTAGTCGTCGCCCTCCTTGATGAGGCCCATCGCCACGCCGGCGACCGGGGCCTTCAAGGGCACGCCGGCGTCCATCAGCGAGAGCGAGGAGCCGCACACGGAGGCCATCGAGGACGAGCCGTTCGACTCGAGGATGTCCGACACCACACGGATCGTGTACGGGAAGTCCTCGATCGACGGCACCACCGGCACCAGGGCCCGCTCGGCGAGCGCGCCGTGGCCGATGTCGCGGCGCTTCGGCCCGCGCATGAAGCCGGCCTCCCCGACCGAGAACGGCGGGAAGTTGTAGTGGTGGAAATAGTGCTTGGCCTCCTGGAGGCCGAGCGTGTCGAGCCGCATCTCCTCGCGCGTGGTGCCGAGCGCGGCGACCGAGAAGGCCTGCGTCTGGCCACGGGTGAAGATCGCCGAGCCGTGCGTGCGCGGCGCGACCCCGACCTCGACCCAGATGTCGCGGATCTCCTCGGCGGCGCGGCCGTCGGGCCGCTTCTTCTCCACCGCGATGCGCCTGCGGATGATGTCCTTCTCGAGCTTGTCGAACGCGAGCTGGACAGCCGCGCGGCGGGTGGCGTAGGTCTCGGGCTCGTCGGGGCTGCCCGACAGCGCCTCGAGCGCCTCCTCCTCGACCCGCTTGGTGGCGTCCTGGCGCTCGAGCTTGTCGACGACCTGGGTCGCCTCCTCGAGCGCGGCGCCGAAGCGGTCCCGCAGCTCGGCGGCGACGCCCTCGTCCACCTGCGGCGGGGTGACCTCGTCCTTCTCCTTGCCCGCCTGCGCGGCGCAGGTCGTGCTGGGCCTGGCAGATCTCCTTGATCGCGGCGTGGGCGATGTCGAGCGCGTCGAGGACCTCGGCCTCGGCGATCTCGTTGGCGCCCGCCTCGACCATCAGGATGGCCTCCTCGGTGCCCGCGACCACGAGGTCGAGCGGGGACTCGAGCAGCCACTCCTCGTCAGGGTTGACGAGGAAGTTGCCCTCGGCGTCCTGACCGATGCGAACGGCGCCCACGGGCGCCGGGAAGGGGATGTTCGACACCATCAGCGCGGCGCTGGCGCCGTTCATCGCGAGGATGTCGTAGGGGTGCTCGTGATCGACGGACATGGGGATCGAGACCAGCTGGGTCTCGCGGCGCCAGCCCTTCGGGAAGAGCGGCCGCAGGGGCCTGTCGATCATGCGGGCGGTGAGGGTGGCCTTCTCGCCGGCGCGTCCCTCGCGGCGGAAGAAGCTGCCGGGGATCTTGCCCGCGGCGTACATGCGCTCCTCCACGTCGACGGTGAGCGGCAGGAAGTCGACGTCGCGCACGTTGCCCGCCGTAGCGGTGCACAGCACCTTCGTCTCCCCCGCCGTCACGACCACGGAGCCGCTCGCCTGCCTGGCGAGCTTGCCGGTCTCGAACTCGATCTCGGTACCGCCGATCTCGAGGGAGACCTTGCTCACACCTTCAGTCATGTGTCTTCCTTTCAGCCGCCTCCGGTTGGCGGCACTTGCTTCGTACGTTCCGTTGCGAACCCGCCGAAGGCTAGCAGCGGGTCCGCAACCGGAACGCACCATGGCGCCTCCCTAGCGCCGGATTCTGCAATCGCGACGGAGGTCGATGGAGCGGCGCTGGCCGCGCTCCACGAACACCTGGCGGGCGGAGCGGATCGTGCCCTCGGGCTGCTCGCAGGAGAGGGTCCAGGTCTCCTGCTGCGCCTCCTGGTAGGGCTCCGGTCCCTCGAAGGTGACCGTGCCCGGTCCAGGGCTCGACCGCGGCGTAGTTGATCACGCGGACCACGTACGACCCCGACGGATCGGCGAGCACGGACTCCTCGAAGTTCGTCGTGCCCTGGCCGGAGGTCGCGATGACCTCCCCGTCCTTGAGGATCTTCATGTCGTAGTCGCTCGCCGGAGTGGCCCACTCGATGCGGACCCGCGCCGAGGCGTTGTCGATCCCCTCACCGCTCGGGACCGTGATCGGGTGGTCCTCGTAGCACGTCTCCGGCGGGTCGTCGAAGTTGGCGCACGGCACGGCCTCGCCGCGCGACGCGAACTCCTGCGGCGCGCTCGGCTCGCCGGTGGCGGGCCGGCCGCTCTCCTTCATCACGAGCGGACGCGTCGACGGGTTGACGTGCCACTCGAAGACGCCGTTCGCCCCGGCCTGCATGGTGGTGTTCAGCCGGTCCGTGAACGTCGAGCCGTCGAACGTCGGCGTCTCGAACGTCTTCGTCAGCCGCAGCACGGCGTTCGCCGGCGCGCGGCCCGCCAGCACGGAGTGCGTGCCGGCGTTTGCGGCGTTCTCGTGCGCCTTGTAGTACGCGGCGCGGTTGCCGCCGCCCGTGGCGTCGTCGGTGGTGCCGTGCCACTCGGCCAGCGTCTCGGCGAACGGCGGGTGGAAGCCGAGGTCGCCGATCTCGAACGTGTAGCCGAACCCGCCGGTCGCCGAGTAGGACCAGTCCTCGGTCGTGCCGGTGGTGTCGTAGAGCTGCCAGCCGTACTGGCTCGTGTAGCCGTTCTCGGCCGCCATCGAGTCGCCCAGCGCCTTGAGGGCCGGCTCGTCCGGGGCGAGGCCCTGCGACGCGAGGCCGGGCGGGCGCAGCACCAGGTTCGAGAACGTGTGGTTCGTGATCAGCGTGGTGACCTGGCGGCTCGAGACGAGCTCGCGCACGTTCTGCGACTCGGGCTCCGAGAACGGACCGGGCCCGTGGTAGGTCTGGGTGAGCGGGTTCGAGTCGGAGCCCGGGCCGCCCCAGAAGGCGCCGTAGTTGCGGTTCGGGTCGACGCCGCCCTCGAAGATGCCCGTGCTCGGCTGCAGGCAGCTGCCGGCCGCGGGGTCGCCCGGCAGGCGGCAGTTCTTGCGCCGGTACTCGTTCGGGTGGGTGGCGGCGGCGAGGATGAACTCCGGGTCGGAGATGTCGCCGCTGCCGTCCAGGTCGGTGTCTGCGCCGTCGCCGTTCATGTAGAGCTGGCCGGCCTCGCGTGAGGCGTTGAAGCCGTCCGGGTTGACGATCGGCACGACGATCGTGCGCGTGTTCTCCAGCAGGTTGCGCACGCGGGCGTCGCCGGAGCGGTAGCCCGTGATCAGCTCGTAGGCCCACTCCATGGCGTGCTCGCCCGAGGGCCACTCGCGCGCGTGGTGCACGCCCATCTGGAGGAAGACCGGGCGGCCGTCGCGGGCGCTCGGGTTGGTGGCGATCTCGATGCCCTCGACCGGGCGGCCCTCATAGGTGAGGTTGCCGAGCGTGACGCCGCGGGCCAGGTCCGGGTGCTCGCGCGCGAGGCGCTTCATGTCCTCGCTGTAGTCGAACAGGCGCCGGTAGGTGGCCTGCCCGCTCGGGAACTCGGCGGCGGCGTTCGCGCGGGCGAAACGCAGGTCGGCCAGGCGGTCGCGCCGCGCCTGCAGCGCCATGTCGGGCACCTCGATCGTCCACTGGAAGCCGGCCTCCCTCAGCCGGCGCGCGTCGTCCGCACCGTGCAGGACGACCTCGAGGTAGCCCGGTCCGCCGTGCTCGGTCACGTCGAGGCCAAGATCGGCGAGCTGGTTGCGCCGCTCGAGGGTCGGCGTGGAGACGCGCACCAGCTGGGAGCGCTGGACGTTCGTGGTGTCCACGGCCGTGGACTCGACGCTGAGGCCGGCGCTCCGCGCCCCGCCCGACAGGCGGCAGGCCTGCACGACGAGGCGCTCGCCGGCGATCGCGTAGCCCGAGGCGAGCTCGCGGGCGCCGCGGTAGGCGGAGCCGGCCACCACCTGCCCGGTGTCGGCCTCGAACACGGCGAGGTCCCAGTCGCCCTCGGCGGCCGTCAGGCGGGCGGCGACGGCGCCCGCGGCCGGCATGACCACGGTGCGCTGTGCGTACCCCTCGCCGCCCGCCGGCCTGCGCTCGGTGCACGAGCGGTCGACGGCGCCTCCCGCCGTCACGTCGGTGCGGAGCAACTCCGCCGCGGAAGCGGGGCCGGCCCCTGCACCGGCCCCGACCGCGATGAGCCCTACCACCAGCATCCGAAGTCTCATGTTGCGCTCTAACGCAGCGCTTCGCGAAAACTTGCGCCCGGAACTCCGGGGTGTGCGATCCCTTTCAGGAACTGGGTCGGCGTGGTGGTCACGCCGGCGCGGATGCCGGTGCGGAAGTCGCGCTCGACCCGCTCCGCGAGCGCCTCGGAGCGGCGGTCCGCCTCGAAGCGGTCGAGGTCGAGGCCGAGCTCCCGGGCGCGGCGCCAGAGGTGCGGGTCGTCGAGGTGGCCCTGGTCCTCGAGGAGCGAGTCGTGCATCTCCCAGAAGCGGCCCTGGAGGCCGGCCGCCTCGGCGGCCGCGGCGAGCACGCGGGCGCGCGGGTGCTTCGAGACCACCGGGAAGTGGCGGAACACGCGCTGCACGGGGAGCTGCTTGAGGATCAGGTGCGCGCTGGCGCAGTAGGGGCACTCGAGGTCGGCGTACTCGATCACCACGGGCCCCGTGCCGCGGACGTGGTCGTCCGGGCCGGGCTCAGGCGGGGGTGCGCTGGTCCAGCGCGTCAAAGATGAGGTTGGCCCCCGGCACCTCGAGCGGCGGGGACATGTAGGACCACACCACGGCGCCCTCGGGCCCGACCATCACAAGCGCCCGGCCTGAGACTCCGTACTCCTCGGACCACACGCCGTAGGCCCGCGCCACCTCGCCCTTCGGGTGGAAGTCGGCGAGCAGAGGCATGCCGAGGCCCATGTGTTCGCGGAAGGCGCGGTGGCAGAAGGCGCCGTCGACCGAGATGCCCACCAGTTTCGCGCCGCGCTCCTCGAACTCGTCCAGCACCTCCTGGTAGACGCTGAGCTGATCCGTGCAGACCGGGCTGAAGTCCGCCGGGTAGAACACGAGGACGACCGTCTGGCCGCGGAAGTCCGCGAGCGAGACCTTGTTCCCGTCCTGGTCCGGGAGCGTGAAGTCGGGAGCCTGCGCGCCCGGCTCGATCACCGACGCAGCCCGAGCTCCTGGATGAGAGCCCGGTAGCGGTCGATGTCGCTGGCCTGGAGGTACTTCAGGAGGCGACGGCGCTTGCCGACCAGCATCAGCAGCCCGCGGCGCGAGTGATGGTCCTTCTTGTGCTCGCGGAGGTGCTCGGTGAGCTCGTTGATGCGAGCGGTGAGCAGCGCGACCTGGACCTCGGTGGATCCGGTGTCGCCATCGGCCCGCCCGTGGCGAGCGACGATCTCGCGCTTCTTGTCCGCGGTCAACGTCATCGGCCGGAAACCGTAGCAGCAGCCTGCTCGACATCGCGGTTCATTTGCTCCACCAGCTCGTCCACCGTCTCGAACCGCTTCTCGCCCCGCATCCGCTCCACGAACGCGATCCGCAGCGTCTGCCCGTAGAGGTCGCCCTCGAAGTCGATGAGGTGCGCCTCCACCAGCAGGCCGCGGCCGCTGTCGAAGGTCGGGCGCACCCCCACGTTGACGGCCGCCGGGAGGCCGTTCGCCATGGCGGCGTACACGCCGTGGCCCGGGTGGACGTAGGCGTCGTCGGGCACGAGGTTCGCGGTGGGCATCCCGAGCGTGCGGCCGCGCTTGTCGCCCTCGACGACCTCGCCCTCGAACAGGAACGGCCCGCCGAGGAACTCGGTCGCCTCCTTCACCTCGCCGGCCGCCACCAGGCCGCGGATCTGCGTCGACGACACCGTCTCCCCCGCCACCTCCACCAGGGGCGTCACGTTCGTCTCGAACTCGTCGTAGGAGCGCAGGAAGTCGGCGGTGCCCTTCGCGCCCTTCCCGAAGCGGAAGTTCTCGCCCACCGACACCCGCCTGGCGCCGAGCCGGCGGATCAGGACGTCCTGCACGAACTCCTCGGCGCTCTGCTCGCGAGAAACCGCGGTCGAACGGGATCATCACGAGCTCGTCCACGCCGAGCCCCGCGATGAGGTCGCGCTTGACCGGGAACGTGTTGAGCAGCTTCGGCGTCGCCTCCGGGTGGATCACCGAGATCGGGTGGGGGTCGAAGGTCAGGACCGTGTCGCTGCCGCGGATGACCTCTCGGTGGCCGAGGTGGACGCCGTCGAACGTGCCGATGGCGACGCTGCGCGGACCGCCGCCCGGCTCGACGTCGTGGAGCGAGAGGACCTTCATGCGGGCGCGAACACTACGACGGGCTGCAGCTCCTCACCGCGAGGCTCGGCGACGGCGAGCAGCTCGTCGCCGTGGACGAGGCGCACGGCGGGGGCCCCGGCGTGGCCGCCCTCGCCGGCGGCTGCGGCCCCATCGCCCGCGATCCGGCGCCCGTGCCGCACCGCGGCCGCTTCGCGCTCGTCCAGCACCCGCTCCGGCAGGAACTCGAGCGCCTCCCCCAGCGGCACGATCCGCTCCGGGTCGGCGTCCTCCAGCCGGAACGGGCCGATCGCCGTGCGCTCGAGCTCGTCGCAGTAGGCGTCGCCGAGCTCGGTGATCAGCGTCCGCACGTACGTGCCCGCCGAGCACTCGATCTCGAACGCCGCGCGGTCGCCCTCGTGCCACAGCAGCTCGGCGCGGTACACCGTCACCGGCCGCTCCTTCGTCTCCACCGCCTCCCCCGCTCGCGCCAGCTCGTACGCCCGCCGCCCGCCGACCTTCACCGCCGAGTACGCCGGCGGGCGCTGCATCTGCTCCCCGACCGGGATCGACGAGCTTCGACGGCACGCGCCCGGTCTCGACCAGCTCGCCGTCGCGGTCGCCGGTGTCCGACGCCCACCCCAGCCGCGCCACCGCCCGGTAGGTCTTCGGCAGCCCCATCAGGAACCGCTGCGCGCGCGTCGCCCTCCCCAGCAGCACCAGCAGCAACCCGGTGGCGAAGGGGTCGAGCGTGCCGGCGTGCCCCACCTTCATCCCGCGCGGCAGCGAGCGGCGCACCCCGGCCACCACGTCGTGCGAGGTCACCCCCGCCGGCTTGGCCCTGAGCAGGACCCCGGCGGGGACCAAGTCAGGCGGCGTGCTGCTCGCGGACGAGCTCGCTCAGCCGCTCCACGAGCTCCGGGTACGGCAGCTCGGTCGAGAAGCCGGCCGCCTGCGGGTGTCCCCCGCCCCCGAACTCGCGGGCGATGCGGGACACGTCCACGCTGCCGTCGGTGGCCCGCAGGCTCACCTTGCGCATGCCGTTCCGGTCCTCGGACAGCAGGTCGCGAACGAGCACCGCCACGGCCGTCCCCTCGACGGCGCGCATGTGGTCGACCACGCCCTCCGAGTCGGTCTCGAACGCGCCGGTCTCCGCGTAGTCGTCCTTCTCCAGGTGCGCGATCGTGATCACGCCGCCGTCGACGCGCTCGACGCTCGACAGCGCCCGCTGCAGCAGCTGCACGCGCCGGAAGGGCAGGTTCTCGAAGAGGCGCCGGTACACCTGGTGCGGCTCGACACCGGCCTCGATCAGCTCGGCCGCCATGCGATGGGCCGTCGGCGAGGTGTTCTCGTACATGAACCGGCCGGTGTCGGTGACGAGCCCGGTGTAGAGCGCGTCGGCGATCCGCGGGGTGATCTCCACGTCCAGCTCCTTGGCGATCCGCCACACCATCTCCGCCGTCGACGACGCCACCGAGCACACCAGGTTCACGGTGCCGAAGCGCGTGTTGTCGTGGTGGTGGTCGATGTTGAGGATGTGGAGCCCGTCGCCCTGCAGGAAGTCGACCGGCATGCGGTCGATGTTGCCGCAGTCGAGGAAGACGATCGTGCGCTCGGCGAGGTCGCCGGGCGGCGACCCGACAAGCCGCTTGTCGAAGGTCCAGGCGCGGTACTCCCAGGGCAGCGGGAACTCGTCGGGCGACATGTACATCAGGCTGTCCTTGCCGAGCTGCTCGAGGATCCACTGCATGGCGAGCAGCGAGCCGAGCGCGTCGCCGTCGGGGTTCTCGTGCGTCGTGAGCAGCAGCTTGTCGGCCGCCCTGAGCTCCGCGATCACCTGGTCCTGTTCGGTCGCGATGCTCATTCGTCGTCCAGGAGCTCGGTGATGCGCATACCTCTGTCTATCGACTCGTCGAAGACGAACTCGAGGGTCGGCGTGCGCTTCATTCGCAACTCGCGCGCAATCGCCTGCTGAAGCAGCCCATGGGCCGACGCGAGGCCCGCCAGCGTGTCGGCGCGCTCGGTCTCGTCGCCGAGCACGCTCACGTATACGCGCGCATGGCGCAGGTCAGGGCTTGTCTCTACAGAGGTCAAAGTCACGAATCCTATGCGCGGGTCGGAGAACCCTTCGGCGATGCGTGCGGAGAGGACTTCGCGCACCGCCTCGTTGACCCTGCGCATCCGGTCTCCACTCACTGTACTCACAGATCCTCTGTAGACACCAATCGGATCTCCACACGCGCACCATCGGGATATATGCCCAGGACGTAGCGTTCGACGCCCGCCGCGTGTTCCCTCAGCTGCCCGGCGTGCCGGCCGACCAGCGCGGCGCTGATCGTGGAGCGCTGCCAGAGGTCGTGGTGGTCGGTCTCGGCGACCGACGCGCCGAAGCGGCGCTGCAGCTGCGCCTTCAGCGACGACAGCTCCTTGCGCTTGCCCTTCAGGCTGCCGTTGTGCGGGAAGTGGAGGTGGATCTCTAGGAGGCAGACGTACGCCACTAATTGAGAGTCTGCTCCACCTGCTTGGTCTCGTAGACCTCGATCACGTCCCCCTCCTTCACGTCGGGGTAGTTCTCGAGCACGATTCCGCACTCCATGCCGGCCGTGACCTCGCGCACGTCGTCCTTGAAGCGGCGCAGCGAGCCGATGCGTCCGTCGTAGACGACCGTGCCGTCGCGCACGAGGCGGCACTGGGCGCCGCGGCGCACGGTGCCCTCGGTCACGTACGAGCCGGCGATCGTGCCGACGCGCGAGGCCTTGAACGTGGCCCGCACCTCCACCCGTGCCATCTCCTCCTCGACCGCGACGGCCTCGAGCATGCCCTCCATGGCGGCGCGGAGCTCCTCGAAGATCTTGTAGATCACCGAGTAGGTCCGGATCTCCACGCCCTCCTGGTCGGCCACCTGCGAGGCGTTCCCGACCGGGCGCACGTTGAAGCCGATCACGACCGCGTCGGACGCGGACGCGAGCATCACGTCGGACTCGGTGATGCCGCCGACGCCGTCGCGGATGATGTTCACGGTCACCTGCTCGTGCGGCAGCCGGGCGATCTCGTCGGCGAGCGCCTCGAGCGAGCCGGCCACGTCGGCCTTGATGATCAGGTTGAGCTCCTTGTCGCCGCGCTCGGCGCGCGCCAGCACGTCCTCGAGGGACACGCGGCGGCGGGCCTGGCGGGCGATCGCCTCCTGCTTGAGGCGGATGCCGCGCTCGTTGGCGAGGCGGCGCGCCTCGCGCTCGTTCTCGACCACGCGGAAGTGCTCGCCGGCGCCGGGCACGCCGTCGAAGCCGAGGATCTCCACCGGCTGGCCGGGCGTGGCCTCCTCGACGCGCTGGCCGCGGAAGTCGTGCATGGCCTTGACGCGGCCCTCGTGCTCGCCGGCGACGATGGCGTCGCCGACCTTCATGCGGCCGCGGTGCACGAGCAGGGTGACGACGGCGCCGCGGCCCGGGTCGAGCTTCGACTCGATCACGAAGCCGGAGGCGAGCGTGTCGGGGTTGGCCTTGAGCTCCTGGAGCTCGGCGAGGGTGACGAGCGTCTCGAGCAGGTCCTCGAGGTTCTGGCGCGTCTTGGCGGACACGTCGACGAACTCGGTGTCGCCGCCCCAGTCGGCCGGCGTGAGGCCCTGCTGCGCCAGCTCGCCGCGCACGCGGTTGGGGTCGGCGCCCTCGACGTCGATCTTGTTCACCGCGACCATCACGGGCACGCCGGCGGCCTTGGCGTGGTCGATCGCCTCGACCGTCTGCGGCATCACGCCGTCGTCGGCCGCCACCACGATCACCGCGATGTCGGTGACCTTGGCGCCGCGGGCGCGCATCGCCGTGAAGGCCTCGTGGCCCGGCGTGTCGAGGAAGGTGATCGTGTGGTCGTCGTGGTGGACCTGGTAGGCGCCGATGTGCTGCGTGATCCCGCCCGCCTCGCCCGCCGCGACCTCGGTCTGGCGGATGGCGTCGAGGAGCGACGTCTTGCCGTGGTCGACGTGGCCCATGATCGTGATCACGGGCGGGCGGTCGATCAGGTCCTCGTCGCTGTCCTCGTAGGCCGGCTCGTCGTCGTCGGCCTCGGTCGCGCTGACGACGTCGACCTTCTTGTCGAACGACTCCGCGAGCACCTGGATGGCCTCGTCGGAGAGGGTCTGGGTGAGCGTCGCCATCTCGCCCAGCTCCATGAGCTTCTTGATGACCTCGGGCGCGCCGAGCTGGAGCGTCTCGGCCACCTCCTTGACGGTCGAGCCGGAGCGAACCTGGACGGCCGGGTCCTCCGCCTGCTCCGCCTCCAGCCGCGCCTGCGCCTCCGCCTCGAGATCGGGCTCGACCCACTGGGGCCGGCGCCTTCTCCCGCGCCCGCGGCGGGGCGGCTGGGACTGCTGCGGCGGCGGGGTGCGCTCGCGGCGCGAGGCCTGGGAGTCGATGACGACACGGCGCCTGCGGCCACCGCCGCCGCCGTCGCCGCCCTCGCCGCGACCGCCGCGGCTGGGGCGCGGACCGCCCTGGCGCGGCGGACCGGCCTCGCCGCCGCCGCCCTGCTGACGACCGCCGCCGCCGTCGGGCCGCGGACCGGACTTGGGGCCTCGGTCGCCGCGCGGGCCGCCGCCGTCGCGGGGGCCGCCGCGGCCGCCCTGGCGATCGCCGGGAGCGGCGCGCTCCTCGGGCGGGGGAGCGTCCTGAAGAATCCTCGGACCGCGGCCCTCGGGACCGGCGCGCCGGACGGGCTCGCCCGCCGCGGGCTGGATGCCGGGCCGAGGCGGGGGCGGACCGCCCTCACGGCGGGGTCCGCCGCGCTGTGCGCCGGACCCACCCTTGCGGCCGTCCTGCCGGACGCCCGCCGGGGCGCTGAGCGGTCTGGCCGCCGTCGCCATCGCCGCCGGCCGCCTGGTCGCCTCCGGCCGCGGGCTGCGCCGCGCCGCCTCGGCCTCCGAAGTCGCGCCGCCTTCCGCCTGCGCGGCGGTGCCGCTGTCGGCCTTCGAAGTCGCGCCGCCTTCGCTCTTCGCTGCGGCGCCCTTCTTCGTGTCCGTCGCGTCGGCCTTCGCGTCCGTTGCGGCAGGGGCGCTCGCGCCGGCACCGTTGCCGAACGCGCGAGCGGCCTCCTCTTCCTCGACGCTCGATGCTGCAACCTTCACGTCGAGGCCGGCCTGTCGCAGGACCCCCAGAGCTTCCTTGCTGGTGATTCCGCGTTCCTTTGCTATCTCGTGGACGCGCTTCTTTGCCATTCGCGAACTAAGTCTATGGTCTCCTGTTTGACTGTCACCGGCGCCCGTAACGATCGCGCGAGGGCTCGCCCTCCCGCGATCTCCGCGGCGCACTCGGGTCGGCTACACACGTAGGCGCCCCGTCCTTCCGAGCGGGCGTCCGGATCGACCCGGGCCCCGCCATCCTCACCGCGGACCAGCCTGAGCAGCTCGCGCTTGGGAAGCGAGCGGCGGCAGCTGACGCAGCGGCGATGGGGATCTACGACCTCTCTTCCTCCGGATCGGGCTCCGGGGCGGACTCGGCGACCGGCTCCCCGGCACCCGGCTCAGTCGCCTCGGAGGCATCCGGCTCGGGAGCGTCGGGAGCCGTGGGCTGCCCGTCGACGATCTCCTCGACAGAGGGCTGATCCGCGACGACGTCGTCCGTCGCAGGCTGGTCGCCGAGTACTTCCTCAACCGAGGGCTGCTCGCCGACGAGCTCGTCCGCGGAAGGCTGCCCCGCGGTGACCTCGTCCGAAGCGGACACCTCCGACGCGACCTCCTCCGGAGCGGGCTCGTCCACGACGGACTCCTCCGACTCGGGCGCCTCCGAAGCCGGCGCCTCCTCCGCGGCTGCGCCGTCCCCGACGGCGACCTCTTCGGGCGTCTCCTCGGCGCCTTCCTCCGGCGTCTCGCCGTCGTCCTCCGGCGGCACCACGTAGTCCGTTTCCTGCCCCTCCAGCTCCTGGTGGGCCGGTAGGCCGCAGTAGCGCGAGCCGGGCAGTGACGCGTTCGGGCATCGCTTTCCGTTCGCGAGGATCGCCGCGCAGCGCCCGGCCACCTCTTCCTCGGCGTAGCCCATCGTCGCCTCTTCCTCGGCGAACTCCGTCTCCGAGCGGATGTCCACGCGCCAGCCCGTCAGCCGCGCGGCCAGCCGGGCGTTCAGGCCGTCCTTGCCGATGGCGAGCGACAGCTGGTCGTCCGGCACGATCACCGTCGCCTGCTTCGCCTCGTCGTCCACCAGCACCTCGCGCACTCGCGCGGGCGACAGCGCCTTCGCCACGAAGCGGGCGGGCTCCTCGTTGAACGGGATGATGTCGATCTTCTCGCCGCGCAGCTCGGACACGACCATCCGCACGCGCGACCCGCGCGGTCCCACGCACGCACCCACCGGGTCGACCCCGGACGCGTGTGAGACCACCGCGATCTTCGACCGGTAGCCGGGCTCGCGCGCGACGTTCTGGATCTCGACCAGCCCGTCCGCGATCTCCGGCACCTCGAGCTCGAACAGCGCCCGGATCAGCTCCGGCGAGCGCCGCGACACGATGATCGACGGGCCCTTCGCCTGGTTCGAGACGTCGGTGATGATGGCCTTGATGCGCTGACCGTGGTCGTAGCGCTCGCCGTGCACCTGCTCCCCGCGCGGCAGCAGTGCCTCCACTCGCTCGCGAAGCTGCACGAGTGTGTAACGGGAGTCCGACTGCTGCACGATGCCGGTGATCAGCTCGCCGACACGGTCCTGGTACTCGGTGAACATCATGTCGCGCTCCGCCTCGCGGATGCGCTGGAGGATCACCTGCTTGGCCGTCTGGGCGGCGATGCGGCCGAAGTCCTCGGGGGTGACGTCGTGCTCCTCGATCTGGTCGCGGTACTGCATGAGCCGCTCCTGATCGATCTCCGGCGGCTCGGGGTAGACCATCTCGCCCGTCTCCGGGTCGACGGTCGGCTCGCCCGCCTCCTCCTCGACCTCGTCGAGCAGCTGCTCCTCGAGGTCGGGCGGGAGGATCAGCTCGTACACGCGGAAGTCGCCGCTGTCGCGGTCAACCTCGACGCGCGCGTACTTCGCCGCCTCCGGGGTCTTCTTGTAGGCGGACAGGAGCGCGTCTTCGAGCGCCGCCATCAGACGGTCGGCGGAGATGCCCTTCTCGCGCTCGAGAACGCCCACCGCCTCGACGATCTCCTTGGTCATCTCTCCCCCTCCAGCCCTACGCGACCGGCCGAGCCGGCCACCTCGGGCATCAAGTTGCTGCGATTGATCTCGGAGTAGGGGATCGACACGACCCCCTCCGGGGCGGCCACCGTCACCTCGTCGTCCGAGGCGCCGACCAGCTCGCCGGTGTAGCTCCTGTGTCCGTCGCGCGGCTCGCGCAGCTTCACGCGCGCGCGCCGGCCGACGAAGCGCCGGAAGTGGTCCGGCTTGGTGAGCGGACGCTCCGGCCCCGGCGACGACACCTCGAGCGAGTAGTCGACGAGCAGCTCGCGCAGGTGCGCGGTGACCCGCTCGCAGAGCGCCAGGTCGACGCCGCTCGGATGGTCGATGAACAGGCGCAGCCGCTCGGCCCCCACTCGCTCGCACGCGAGTACCTCGACCTCCGGCTCAGCGGAGGCGAGGCGCTGCTCGACGTCGTTCTGGAGGGGGCTTGTCTGCATTTGTCCGATGTTGTCCCGTAAAAAAGGTGGACCGCAAGGCCCACCTTCAGGCGCCGCCCCGCGGGCGGCGTACGACTGAAAGATGCGAAGTCGAGTATAGAGAGGCGTCGCGCCCCCGGCCTCGCGGGAACCGGAGCGCGTTGCGGGCTGTAACGGGAACGTGCGGAAGTGCGTGACAGCGGCGTTCGCGTGTGTGTGCGTGGCGGGGTGTGCGGTGCAAGCGGAGCGGCCTGCCGGCGAGCACGAGCGCGGAGGCGCGCGAACGCAGCGCGGCGCCGACGCAGCTGCGCACGGACCCGTGGCGAGCCGGTCGCCGCAGCGCGCGGCGCTCCCGCACGGGTTGTGGTCACGCGCGACGACCCCGCCCTCCCCGCCGGCTGCCGCCCGCGCCCGCTCGCCCGGCGGATCGCCGCGTTCTTCGACGCCTTCAACCGAGGCGACCCCGCCGCCACCGGCTTCGTCGCCCCGAGCGGCGGCTGGTACTCGGTGACGGACGGTCGCCGGCGGCACTTCGTCACGCTACTCGCGGAGAGGGCTCCCCGACCTACTTCGCCCGCCGCCACCGCCACGGCGAGCGGCTCCGGCTCGAGCAGGTCGACGTCAGCTTCGGGAACGGGCTCGGCCACATCGCGTACCTGGTCGAGCGGCGCGCCGACGACCTGCGCCGTCTCGGGATCACCGGCACCACGGCGATCGGGAAGGGGGCCGTGAACTGCGAGACCGGCCAGATCGTCGTGTGGAGCATGGGGATGCCCCCCGGGAGCGGCCACGAGCGCTTCGAGGTCTGCCCGCCGCCCCGCAAGCCCAGCCGGGCGATCGTGGCCTGCGCGCGGCGTCGGGGCTAGGCCTCGAGCAGCAGCGTGACCGGGCCGTCGTTCACGAGCGCCACGTGCATCCGGGCGCCGAACCGGCCGCCCTGCGCGCCGAGCGCCGCCCGCACGCGCTCGTAGAGCGGCTCGGCCACCTCCGGCGGCGCGGCGTCCACGAAGCTCGGGCGGTTGCCCTTGCGGGCGTCGCCGTAGAGCGTGAACTGGGAGACCACGAGCAGCTCGCCGCCGACGTCGCGCACCGACAGGTTCATCCGCCCCTCGTCGTCCTCGAACACGCGCAGGCGCTCGAGCTTGCCGGCGAGCCTGTCGGCCTGCTCGGGGCCGTCCTCGCCACGCACGCCGAGCAGCACCAGCAGCCCGCGCCCGATGCGGGCGATCTCCTCGCCGTCGACCGTGACCGACGCCTCGCTCACCCGCTGCACCAGCGCTCGCACGCGCACGTACTCTGCCCGAAGTGGCCGCCGTCGACGTGGTCAACGACTACCTGCAGGGGCTCCCGGGCGGCGCGCGCCGGCTGGCGCACGCCGAGTGGGGCCTCACGATCGCCGCCGAGACGCTGGGCGAGCCGCTCGACGTGGGTGTCTCGATCTCCGACGGTCTCCTCCGCGTGAAGGCGCCGGCGCTCGGCGCGGGCCACGAGGTGGACCCCTGGCTGCTGCTGTGGTGGAACCGCCAGACCCGCCACGTGCGCTTCGGCTCCACGCGCTCGCGCGAGATCTGGGTGCACGCCGACCTGCCGGCCTCGGCCGTGGACGAGACGACGCTGGATCGCCTGCTGGGCCTGGTGGTCGAGGCCGCGGTGACCGTCCGCGGCTTGTAACAGGGCGAACGACGGTTAGCAGGACGCCGCGACCCCGCCGCGAACTTCGCTGGAGGCGCGCGCCGCCCTGCCGGCGCGGCGGAGGGATACATGGCGACCGAGCCCGAGGCGAAGGGAAGCGACGCACGCCCCGGACCGCTGACCCCGGCGGCCCGGCGGCGTCCGGCTGTGCCGGCGGAGCCGCCGCCCGGCCGCGATCCCGCGTGGAACCTCAGCGACGAGCTCGAGGGTCTCGAGGCGAACGCCGAGCACGTTGACGTCTACGAGCACGCGCCGCCGCGCGCGCCGTTCCGTCCGCCCCCGCGCACCCCGCTCCGGACGCCGCCGCGCACCCCGCTTCGCACGCCGCCGCCGCCCGCCGCGCCTCCGAGCGCCCCCGCCCCACCGCGCGAGCGCTCCATCCCGGGCGTCACCGCGGCGGTCGTCTCGATCTCCCTGGTCACCCTCGCGGTGCTGCTGCAGCTGGCCTCGGTGCTGTCCTCGCGCTCGGGATCCGGCGCCGCCGCCGGCCGGCCTGTCGGCCGACGCGTCGCGCACGGTCGTCGCCCCCGGCGGCCGCATCGAGCTGGCGGGCGACGGCGCGCCCGACCGCGGCGAGCTCGTGCTCGAGGTCCGGCGCCGCGCCGAGGGCTGGAGCCCGGTGGCCGAGGGGCGCGCCGACGACGAGGGCCGCTTCCTCGTCTCCGGGCGGGTGGCTGCCGCCCCGGGCCCGACCAGCGTGCGGATCCGCGCCGTCGGCGCCGGGGTCTCCGCCCCGGTCGCCGTGACCGTGCGCCCGCTGCGGCTCGCCTCGGTGGGCGACATCAACCTCGGCGACGCACCCGGCGCCGCCATCGAGGCCGAGGGCGCCGAGTACCCGTGGGAGAGCGCCGGCCGCCCGCTTCGCCGCGCCGACATCGCCTTCGGCAACCTCGAGAGCGCCGTCTCCGAGCGCGGCGAGCCGTTCCCCAAGGAGTACACCTTCCGCGGCACCCCCGAGGCGCTGGCGGGCCTCCGCGAGCACTCCGGGATCGACGTGCTGAACCTGGCCAACAACCACGTCGGCGACTTCGGTCCCACCGCCATGCTCGACACCGTCCGTGGCGTGGAGCGGCTCGGCATGAAGGCGGTCGGGGCAGGCCCGAGCCTCGCCCGCGCGCTGCAGCCGCAGATCGTGGAGCGGCTCGGCCTGCGCGTGGCGTTCGTCGGCTTCTCGAACATCCTCCCCCTCGAGTTCGCCGCCGAGCCCGGCCGCCCCGGCGTGGCCTGGGCGACCCCGGAGGCCGTTGCCGAGGGAGTGAGCACCGCGCGCCAGCACGCCGACGTGGTGGTTGCGACCTTCCACTGGGGGATCGAGAAGGCGCCGTACGAGACGGCCGAGCAGGCCGAGCTGGCCCGGATCGCCGCCGACGCCGGCGCCCAGCTCGTGATCGGCGCCCACCCCCACGTGCTGCAGCCGCTTCGCCGGACGGGCGCGGCGCTCGTGGCCTACTCGCTCGGGAACTTCGTCTTCGGCGCCCAGTCGAGCGAGACCGCCGCGACCGGTGTGCTGGTCACCGACCTGAGCGCGGAGGGCGTGACCGCCGCGCGCTGGCGGCCGGGCACGATCGCGAGCGGCCGGCCGATCCTGGAGGAGCGGCGCCCGGAGCGGCTACCGGTGGCGGACCCGGACGTGATGGCCGCCGGCGTGATCCTCGGCGGCTAGGCGCGAGCTGCGGGTCGCAGAGCGAGCAGCGCAAGGACGCAGGGAGCGACGCCTGCCGAGGCAGGCGAGCGACCGAGGACGCCGCGATGCGAAGCTATGCGGCCCGCAGCCTCTCTCGGAAGGCTTGGTAGTCCTTGCGATCCGGCCGCATGTGGGCGGCCAGGGCGGCGTGGCGGCGCGCCTCGGCGGTGCGGCCGGTGTTCGCGAGCGACCGGCCCAGGCAGAAGTGGGCGTAGTCGTTCACCGGGTGGCGCTCCACCACCGCCGCGAACTCCTCGGCCGCCTTCTCGTAGCGGGCGGATCGGAAGTAGGCCCGTCCGAGCGCCTCCCGGATCGAGCTCTTGTCGGGCTCCAGCGAGCGCGCGCGCTCCAGCGGGATCGAGGCGGCCATGAAGTCGCCGGCCTCGAGCAGCTCGCTGCCCTTGCGGAAGAGCTCGTATGCGCCTTCGGAGCTCATCCCTCCAAGGTACCGGCTGCGCCCGCCGGAGAACGAAGCCTCTCGACCTCGTCGAGGATCGCGGCGGCCACGGCCCGCTTCGAGCCGAGCGGCACCTGCCGCTCCCCCGCGGCGGTGACGATCGTGACCTCGTTGTCGGGTGCGTCGAACCCGATGTCCGCGCGCGAGATGTCGTTGACCACGATCGCGTCGAGGCCCTTCCGCTCGAGCTTCGCCCGGCCGCGCTCCAACCCGCCCTCGCCGTGCTCGGCCGCGAACCCGATCAGCGTCTGCCCGTCGCGCCGCGCCGCCGCCAGCGTCGCCAGCACGTCGTCGGTCGGCTCGAGCTCCAGCGCCAGGCCGTCGCGGCCGCTCTTCACGATCTTGTCGTCGAGCGCCTCGGCCGGCCGGAAGTCGGCCACGGCGGCGGCCATCAGCAGCACATCCGCCGCGGCGAAGGCAGCGCGCGAGGCCTCCAGCAGCTCGGCGGCGGACTCCACGGGGACAACCTCGGCCCCGGCCGGCGCCGGCAGGCTCAGGTTGGCCGCCACCACCGTCACCTCGGCGCCGCGCCGCGCGGCCTCCTCGGCCAGCGCCAGCCCCATCCGGCCCGAGGAGCGGTTGCCCACGTAGCGCACGGAGTCGATCGGCTCGCGCGTGCCGCCGGCCGTGACGAGCACCTTCAGGCCGTCGAGCGGCCCGCCCACCGTGAGCGTGGCCTCGATCGCCGCCAGGATCTCCGACGGCTCGGCAAGCCGCCCGACACCGGACTCCCCCTTCGAGGCGAGCGAGCCCGTGCCCGGGCCCACCACGCGGGCGCCGCGGGCCCGCAGCGTCTCCAGGTTCGCGCGCGTGGCCGGGTGCTCCCACATGCGGTTGTTCATCGCGGGCGCGAGCACCAGCGGCGCCACGCTGGCGAGCGCGGAGCTCGTGAGCAGGTTGTCCGCCAGGCCATGCGCCAGCTTCGCGAGCGTGTTGGCGGAGGCGGGGGCGACGCAGAACACGTCCGCGCGGGAGACGAGCTCGAGGTGCGAGATCGGGTCGTGGCCCGGGGCCGGATCGCCTGGGAACGCGCCGCGCGCCGGGTCGCGCTCGAACTCCTCCACGAGCACCGGGGCGCCGGTGATCCCCTCGAAGGTCGCGCGGCCGACGAACTCGAGGCTGTCGCGCGTCTGAACCACGCGCACGGCGTGGCCTGCCTTCACGGCCAGGCGAACCAGCTCCACTGCCTTGTAGGCGGCGATCCCGCCGGATACGCCGAGCAGGATTCGGGCCACCGCTACCGCCTCGCTAGCGGTAGCGGTACTTGATCTTGCCCGCCGCGATCTCCTCGAGCGAGATCTTCAGGTAGTTCTTCGAGCCGGTCTCCACCATGGGAGGCGGGTACTCGTCGAAGGTCCCCTCGCCGAGGTTGTGGTAGTAGGAGTTGATCTGCCGGGCGCGCTTGGCGGCAACCAGGACGCAGGCGTAGTGGGAGTCCACCTGGTCGAGAAGCATGTCGAGGCGTGGCTTGATCACGGGCCACCCATCCTAGCGGCAAGACGGGCGAGCTCCTCCAGGGCGCTGTCCAAATCGTCGTTCACGATGCGGTGATCGAACTCGCCGGCGGCATCCAGCTCGTCCTTCGCCGCAGCGAGGCGCCGCTCGATCTGAGCGGGCTGGTCCGAGGCGCGGGCCGCGAGCCGCCGCTCGAGATCCTCGAAGGACGGCGGCTCGATGAAGATGAGCTTCGCGTCGGGCAGGCGCTCGCGAACCTGTCGCGCGCCCTGCACGTCGATCTCGAGCACGATGCCCTGGGCGGGCCGCTCGAGCTCGCTTTTCAGCGTTCCATAGCGGTTTCCGGCGTATTCGGCGTGCTCGACGAACTCCCCGCGCGCCACTCGGAGATCGAAGTCCTCCTCACTCAGAAAGTGGTAGTCGACGCCGTTGACCTCGGAGTCCCTGGGCTGACGGGTGGTGGCCGACACGGCAAGCTGCAGACCAGGGTCACGCTCGAGCAGCCTCCTGATCAGCGTCCCCTTGCCCACCCCCGAGGGGCCGGTGATGACGAGGATCGGAGCTATCGGCGCAGGAAGCGGACGAGCTCGTCGCGCTGGCGCTCGGACAGCCCGCCGATCGTCTTGCTGGGGGAGATCCGGCAGTGGGTGAGGATGCGATTCACCTTCACGCGGCCGTATTTCGGGACGGCCAGCAGCAGGTCGAAAACCTTGGCCGTGAGCAGGTAATCGGGCGGATTCAGGAGCAGCCCGTGGATCTGCTCGCGCCCCGCCTTGAGGTTGCGCTTCAGCTGCGCGCGCTGGGTGCGGATCTCGTTGGCGCGCCGGAGGGCGTCCATCCGCTGGGTGAGCGAGCGCTCGGGTGCGAGCCCCGCCGACTGCGTCTTGGCGGGCGACTGAGGGGCGGCCGGCATGGGCGGCGATAGTACACGCTGAGCGGCGGGAGTCCACGCCGCAGACGCAAAAAAATGGCGAATTCGGCTGGACGTCAAGCTGAGCTTGAGGCTGGTTCGGGTAGCTTGAGCGTATTCGTATTGTTTGCAGGGGTTTTCGAGAGGTCCGGTGACGCGGTTCGATGGAGTGTGCCGGAACAACCCGCACCTTCCGCGAAAAGCCGACGCCACTGTCACCCGGACGGGTTCGGCGCGTGGTCAGGGTGGGTTAGAGGCGTTGTACTCAGGGGTGGAGCTCGGCCGCTATACGGCGTCCCGCGGCGGGATCGCGGAAGCTTTCGGTGCCCACGGCCACGCAGACCGCGCCCGCGGCGAGAAAATCGGCCGCGTGACGGCCCGAGGCGATGCCTCCCATGCCGATCGCGGGGATTCCGACCGCCCGCGCGACCGAAGCGACCTGCTCGAGCGCCACCGCTCGCACCGCCGGGCCCGAGACGCCCCCGGTGGTGCCGCCGAGCCACGGCCGGGCAGTGCGCGGGTCGAGCGCCATGCCCTTCAGGGTGTTGACGAGCGAGACGGCGTCGGCGCCGGCATCCTCGGCGGCGCGGGCGACGGCGGCGGGCTCGTTCGCGTTGGGCGTGAGCTTCACGATCAGCGGCTTGTCGGTGAGCGGGCGGACCGTGGCCACGGCCCGCGCGGTCTCGGCGGGGTCGGCGCCCATCACGAGGCCGGTCTCGACGTTCGGGCAGGAGACGTTCAGCTCGACGAGGGCCACCTCGTCACGGTCGCCGACGCGCCTGACGAGCGTGGCGAGCTCGTCGCGGCTGAAGCCCATGACGGACACGATCAGCGGCACCGGCAGCTCGGCGAGCTCGGGCAGGTCGGAGGCGAGGAAGCCCTCCAGGCCCTTGTTGGGAAGCCCGATGGAGTTGATCAGGCCGGCGGGGGTCTCCCAGAGGCGCGGCGGCGGGTTGCCCTGCCGCGGCGCGAGGGTGATCGTCTTCGAGACGAAGGCGTGGAAGGGGAAGCGCTCCAGCAGGGCGTCGCCGAAGGCGCGGCGGGCGGCGATGGCGTCGAAGGTCCCGGAGCCGTTGAGGACCGGGCCGGCGAGGGGGACGCCGCAGAGGTCGAGCGGACCGCCGGCGTGCGGACGGGCGCCGTTGCCGGCGGTCAATGCCCCGCCCCCGGGAAGACCGCGGAGTCGAGGGCGTCGGCGTCCAGCACGGGGCCGTCCACGCACAGCCGGACGTAGCCCGCCTTCGTGGGCACGACGCATCCGAAGCAGGCGCCGAAGCCGCAGGCCATGCCCGATTCGAGCGCGAGCTGGGCCGGGACGCCGCGCTCGGCGCAGAGCGCGCGCACCGCCTCGAGCATCGGCGGCGGGCCGCAGGCGAAGACGGTGGCGGCGGGGTCGCGGTCGAGCTCCGTCGCGGAGCAGGTCCGTGACGAGGCCGTGATGGCCGAGGGAGCCATCGTCGGTGGCGAGCTCGACGCCGCCGGCGAACGAGGAAGCGGCCTCGGCGTGGGCGCCGGAGCGGAAGCCAAGCAGCAACAAAGGGGGGTCCGCCGACCCTGCTTCCCCACGCGCGTTACGTTTGTCGCCTATATCGCGATGAACGTCAGTCGCGTCGTCGGGATCGACCCCCTCCCCAGCCAATTCGTCCTGCAGGCACAGCAGCGGTGCAGCGCCGATCCCGCCGCCAACGAGCAGCGGACGACAGCCCGGCTCCGCCGGCCGCCACCCCACACCCAAAGGCCCGACGAGATGAAGGCCCTCGCCCGGGCAGAGCCCGGCCAGCCGCTCGGTCCCCGGCCCGATCGCCTCCAGCAGGAACGACAGCCTGCCCTCGCGCGCCCGCGCGTGCGAGAAGGCCCGCGGCAGGTAGGGGCGCTCGTCCGCTCCCCCGCCCCACCGCTCCGCGGCGGCCAGCATGTAGAACTGGCCCGGCCGGGGGTCCGGCGGCCCGCCGGCGTCCAGCGCCGTGATCAGCGTGTACGCGCCCAGCCGCTCCACCGCGGTCACGTGCGCCGTCCGCCGCTCCGGCGGCGCCAGCGTGCGCGGCTCAGTTCGCGGTGCTGCGCTCACGATCGAAAACCGGAGCTGCGGCACCATGAAGCTCCTGGAGCGAGATCACCTCGGTGTCGCCGCTCCGGCTCGCCCGGATCGCCCGCTGGGCCGCGCTGGCGCCCGACATCGTCGTGATGCAGGGCACGCCGCGCCCGATGGCGGCGCGGCGGATCTCGTACCCGTCGGCCCGGGCGCCGGAGCCCGTGGGCGTGTTGATCACGAGGTCGACCTCGCCGGCCTCGATCCGCTCGACCACGTTCGGCGACCCCTCCGACAACTTCTGGATCCGCTCCACGGGCACCCCCATGCGCCGGATCGTCTGCGCCGTGCCGCCCGTGGCCAGCACCCGGAAGCCCATGTCGTGGAAGCTCGCCGCCAGCTGGGTGGCGGCGGACTTGTCGCCGTCGGTGACGCTGATGAACACCGCGCCCGACTGCGGCAGCTCGGCGCCCGCCGCGGCCTGGGCCTTGCCGAACGCGGCGGGGTAGTCGGCCGCCACGCCCATCACCTCGCCGGTCGACTTCATCTCCGGCCCGAGCAGGACGTCGGACCGCGGGAAGCGCCCGAACGGCAGCACGGCCTCCTTGACCGAGACGTGGCGCGGCGCCGGCGCGCCCTCGAAGCCGATGTCGGCCAGGGTCTCGCCCAGCATCAGCCGGCAGGCGAGCTTGGCCAGCGGCACGCCGATCGCCTTCGACACGAACGGCACCGTCCGCGACGCGCGCGGGTTCGCCTCGATCACGTACAGCTCCTCGTCGCCGTAGACGGCGAACTGGATGTTGATCAGGCCGATCACGCCGAGCCGCAGCGCGATCGCCTCGGTCGCCCGCTCGACCTGCTCGAGCATCTCGAGGCCGAGCGACATCGCCGGGATCACGCAGGCCGAGTCGCCCGAGTGGACGCCCGCCTCCTCGACGTGCTGCATGATCGCCCCGATTCGGACCTCGCGGCCGTCGCAGAGCGCGTCGACGTCCACCTCGATGGCGTTCTCGAGGAAGCGGTCGAGGAAGATCTGGCGGCCGTTGCCGCCGTTGGTCCTCTTCAGGTAGCCCGCCAGGGCGTCCCGCGAGTAGCAGATCTCCATCGCCCGGCCGCCGAGCACGTAGCTCGGCCGGACCAGCAGCGGATACCCGACGCCGTCGGCCACCTCGAGCGCCTCGGCGTGCGACTCCGCCGTCGCGTACGGCGGCCCCTTCAGGCCCAGCTCGTCGAGCAGCCCGCCGAAGCTGGGCCGGTCCTCGGCCAGGTGGATCGACTCGACCGGGGTGCCCAGCAGCGGCACGCCCGCCCCGGCCAGGTCGTGTGCCAGCTTCAGCGGCGTCTGCCCGCCGAACTGGACGATCACGCCCTCCGGCTGCTCCACCTCGATCACGCCGAGCACGTCCTCCAGCGTGAGCGGCTCGAAGTAGAGCCGGTCCGAGGTGTCGTAGTCGGTCGAGACCGTCTCCGGGTTGCAGTTGATCATCACCGCGTCGCGGCCCGACTCGCGGACCGTCATGGCGGCGTGCACGCAGCAGTAGTCGAACTCGATGCCCTGCCCGATCCGGTTCGGGCCGCTGCCGAGGATCACGACGCTCGGGCGTGTCGCCGCGCCTCACCTCGTGGGCGGCGCGCCGCTCCCAGCCGGAGTAGTAGTAGGGCGTCTCGGCCTCGAACTCGGCCGCGCACGTGTCGACCGACTTGAACGACCGCTCGAGCCCCGCCTCGGGGTCCTCGCCGCGCGCGAGGGCCGCGATCTCGGCCATGAACCAGGGATCGATCCCGGTCCGACGGCAGAGCTCGTCCTCCGTGTGGCCGCCGCGGACGGCCTCGAAGATCAGGTCGTAGCGGTCGTGCGACGGCGTCTCGAGCCGCTCGAGGAGGTCGGGCGGCGCGGGTCCGGTCACGTCGAGCTCGCGCGAGCGCATCGCCTTCACGAACGCCTGCTTGAAGGTGCGCCCGATCGCCATCGCCTCGCCGACCGACTGCATCGAGGTGTGGAGCGCGCCGTCCGCGCCGGGGAACTTCTCGAAGGCGAAGCGCGGCCACTTCACCACCACGTAGTCGATCGTCGGCTCGAACGACGCGGGCGTCTTGCGGGTGATGTCGTTGTCGATCTCCTCGAGCGCGTAGCCCACCGCCAGCCGCGCGGCGATCTTGGCGATCGGGAAGCCCGTGGCCTTCGACGCGAGCGCCGAGCTGCGCGACACGCGCGGGTTCATCTCGATCACGACGATCTCGTCGGTCTGCGGGTTGACCGCGAACTGGATGTTCGACCCGCCCGTCTCCACGCCGACGGCGCGGATCACGGTGAGCGCCTGGTCGCGCAGCTTCTGGTACTGGCGGTCGGTGAGCGTCTGCTGGGGCGCCACCGTGACGCTGTCGCCGGTGTGCACGCCCATCGGGTCGACGTTCTCGATCGAGCAGACGATCACGACGTTGTCGTTGCCGTCGCGCATCACCTCGAGCTCGAACTCGCCCCAGCCGATCACCGACTCCTCGACCAGCACCTGGCCGATCGGCGACGCGGCGAGGCCCTCGGCGACCACCTGGCGGTACTCGGTCTCGTTGCGGGCGATGCCGCCGCCGGCGCCGCCCATCGTGAAGCCGGGCCGGACGATCGCCGGGAGGCCCACCTCGGGCAGCGCCCGGTCGGCCTCGCGCATCGACTTGACGGCGGCGCTGCGCGGCACCCGCAGGCCGGCGCGCTCCATCGTGGCGCGGAACAGGTCGCGGTCCTCGGCGCGGCGGATGGCGTCGTAGTCGGCGCCGATCAGCTCCACGCGGTGCTTCGCGAGGGTGCCGTCCTCGGACAGCTGCCGGGCGAGGTCGAGCGCGGTGCCGCCGCCCAGCGTGGGCAGCATCGCGTCCGGCTTCTCGCGCTCGATCACCTTCGCCACCGACGCGGGCAGCAGCGGCTCGATGTAGGTGGCCGTGGCGAACTCGGGGTCGGTCATGATCGTGGCCGGGTTCGAGTTGACGAGGACGACCTCGTAGCCCTCCTCGAGCAGCACCTTGCAGGCCTGCGCGCCCGAGTAGTCGAACTCGGCGGCCTGGCCGATCACGATCGGGCCGGAGCCGATCACGAGGATCTTCTTGATGTCGTCGCGCCTAGGCATTGACCGCCTCGAGGGCGTCCTGGCGCGAGCGGAAGGCCTGCGCGCGCACGATCTTGCCGTTGCCCACCCAGTAGACGAGCGTGATGTCCTCCTCGATGTCCGCGCCGCTGACCCGCCCGCGCGCCGTGGAGCGGGCGTCCACGACGACCGCGTCGCCGTTGGGCTCGAGCGAGCGGATGTGCACCTCGCCGCCCGCGAACGCCTCCGCCCGGTCACGGTAGTAGCGCTCCATACCGGCGCGGCCGCGGTAGATCACGCGCTCCGGAAAGCCGATCACCCCCACGATCAACGGCGTCCACTCCGCGTCGGCGTCGAAGAGATCGTCGTAGATGTCGAGCAGGGCATCGCCGCCGCCGCGGTTATGGGCCTCGAACAGCCGCCGCACGAGCTCCTCGGCGTCGCTCACGCCGCCAGCCGCTCCAGGAACCGGTCGAAGAGGTGGACGCGCGTCGTGCGGACCGGGGCCCGCCTCGGGGTGGTACTGGACCGTGGACGCCGGCACGTCGCGCAGGACGAGGCCCTCGACGGTGCGGTCGTAGAGGTTGAGCTGCTGCAGCTCGGCCGTGCCGAAGTCGGTGTCCCAGCGCACGGGCTCGTCGGCGTCGATCGTGCGCTCGCCGCCCGGGCCGAGCACCGCGAACCCGTGGTTCTGCGAGGTGATCTCGATCTTGCCCGTCTCGAGGTCCTTCACCGGGTGGTTGGCGCCGCGGTGGCCGAAGGGCAGCTTGAACGTCTCGAGGCCGACCGCGCGGCAGAGCAGCTGGTGGCCCAGGCAGATGCCCCAGACCGGGACCTTGCCGACCACGTCGCGCACGGTGTCCACCACGTAGTCGAGCGCGGCGGGGTCGCCCGGGCCGTTGGCGAGGAAGACGGCGTCGGGGTCGCGGGCGAGCAGCTCCTCCGCGCTCACATGGCACGGATGCAGCTCCAGGTGCACACCCCTGTCACGCAGGTTGCGCACGATGGAGGTCTTGATGCCGGTGTCGATGGCGATCACGCGCGGGCCGTCGCCCTCGAGCACGAGTGGCTCGCGCGGAGAGACCTCGCGAGCGAGGTCGAGTCCCGCCATGGAGGGCTGGGCGTGCACGCGCTCGCGCGCGTCCGCCTCGGGCACCTCGTCCGCGAAGACACCGCCGCGCATCGCGCCCTTGTCGCGGATGTGCCGCACCAGCGCTCGGGTGTCGACGCCGGTGAGAGCCGGCACGCCGCAGTCGCGCAGCCACGAGAGCCAGCCGCCCTCGGCGTGCGGGGCGTCCTCGCGGTCCACGCCCTCGCGCATGATCACCGCGCGCGCGTGGATGCGGTCGGACTCCATGTGCTCCGCCGACACCCCGTAGTTGCCGATCAGGGGGTACGTGAACACGATGATCTGGCCGGCGTAGCTGGGGTCGGTGACCGCCTCCTGGTAGCCGGACATCGACGGTGTTGAAGACGACCTCGCCGAGGCCGCCGTGCGCGCCGGCTCGCCCGCCGGCAGTCTCGCCGTCGAAACGGGCGCCGTCCTCCAGCAGCAGGTACGCCACTACGCCACGGCCCCCAGCGCGAAGGTGCGCTCGCGGTACGCCACGGCGCCCGCCGCGATCGTCATCCGCACCCGGCCGGTCAGCCGCCTGCCCGCGAAGGCGCAGTTGGCCGAGCGGCTCTCGTAGCCGGCCTCCCCCACCTCCCACTCGGCGTCCAGGTCGACCAGGCAGACGTTCGCCGGCGCGCCCGGCTCGATGCGCGGCACGGGAAGCCCGAACGGCTCGCCGCCGGCGGTCATCCGCTCGACCAGCAATCCGAGGTCGACCAGGCCCGGCAGCACCAGCTCGGTGTGGAGCGCGGCGAACGCCGTCTCGAGCCCCGTGACCCCCATCGGCGCCAGCTCGAACGGCTGCTCCTTCTCCTCGCGCGCGTGGGGAGCGTGGTCGGTGGCCACGCAGTCGATCGCGCCGGAGCGCAGCGCCTCGATCAGCGCCTGGCGGTCCGGCTCGGCCCGAAGCGGCGGGTTCATCTTCATGTTGGTGTCGAGCGTGCGAACGGCGTCGTCGGTCAGGATGAGGTGGTGCGGCGTGGCCTCGCAGGTCACCTGGGTGCCGGCCGCCTTCGCCCGCTCGATCGCCTCGACCGTCTCGCGCGCCGACACGTGCTGCACGTGGATGCGCCCGCCCTCGTACGCGGCGAGCGCGCAGTCGCGGGCCACCTGCACCGACTCCGACACCGACGGGATCCCCGTCAGCCCGAGCAGCGCCGACACCTCGCCCTCGTGCATCGCGCCATCCCCCGACAGCGACGGGTCCTCCTCGTGCAGGGCGAGCAGCCGCCCCGCGAGGCGCTGGTACTGCAGCGCCTGGCGCATCACGCCCGCGGACCGGACCGGCAGGCCGTCGTCGGTGAAGCCGGCCGCGCCGGCGTCGGCCATCTCGGCCATCTCGGTCAGCTGCTCGCCGCGCTGCCCGACGGTGATCGCCGCGAGGAAGCCCGTGGGGATGCGCGCCTCGGCCCGCGCCCGCTCGCGCAGCGAGCGCAGCACCGGCGCCGAGTCCACCACCGGCTGCGGTGTTGGGCTGGGCGAGGATCGCGCAGTAGCCGCCGGCGGCGGCGGCGCGGGTGCCCGAGTCGAGGTCCTCCTCGTCCTCGCGGCCGGGCGTGCGCAGGTGGACGTGCGGGTCGACGAAGGCGGGGAAGGCGTGGAGGCCCTCGGCGTCGACGGTCTCGGCGCCCTCCGGCGCGTCGAGCGACTCGCCGAGCTCGGCGATGGCGCCGTCGCGTATCAGGAGGTCCCTCTGCCCGTCGAGCCCGGCGCGGGGGTCGAGCAGGCGGGCGCCGCGGATCAGCACCGTGCCCGGGCGCACCGGCGCGCGGTCGAGCTCGACGGCGCGGGAGATGCCGGCGGCCCTCGGCGCCCGGTTCATCGGCTGCTCCGGTCGCGCCGCTGGTCGGATTTCCGTGCGCCCCTCATGCCGGCTGCGGCTCCGTCGTCGCCCCGGCCGCCACGCCGGATGGCGCTCCGCGCCCGGCCAGCAGCTCGTACAGCACCGCCATCCGCACCACCACGCCCGACTCCACCTGCTCGACGATCAGCGCCTGGGGCGAGTCGATCACCTCCGCGGCCAGCTCGACGCCGCGGTTGACCGGCCCGGGGTGCATCAGCAGCTGGTTCGGCCCGAGCCGCCGGCCGTCGATCTGGTACTGCGCCGCGTACTCGCGCAGCGACGGCACGTACGACCCCGTCATGCGCTCGCGCTGCATGCGCAGGGCGTAGACGACGTCGGCGGTGCCGAGCTCGTCGAGCGTCGTGCGCACCTCGCAGCCGAGCGCCTCGATCCCGCGCGGGACGAGCGTGGGCGGCCCGCACACCGTGACCTCGCAGCCCATCCGCGAGAAGGCGAGGATCCCCGAGCGGGCCACCCGGCTGTGCAGCACGTCGCCGACGATCCACACCCGCAGGCCCTCGAGGGCGCCGACCCGCCGCTTCAGCGTGTAGAGGTCGAGCAGCGCCTGGGTCGGGTGCTCGTGCTTGCCGTCCCCGGCGTTGATCACCGCGGCGCGGCTCCAGCGCGCCACGAGCGCGGCGGCGCCGGCGTGCGGCGAGCGGATCACGATCGCGGCGGGGTCGTAGGCGGACAGCGTCTGCACCGTGTCCTTGAGCGACTCGCCCTTGTCGACCGCCGAGCCGCTCGACTTCACCGACACCAGGTCCGCGCTGAGCCGTTTCGCGGCCAGCTCGAAGCTCGAGCTCGTGCGGGTGGATGCCTCGTAGAAGAGGTTGATGACGGTGCGGCCGCGCAGCGTGGGGACCTTCTTGATCTCGCGGCCGGAGACCTCTGCGAAGCTGGCGGCGCGGCCGAGGATGCGCTCGATGTCGTCGCGCGTGAGGTCGTCGACCGAGAGCAGGTGGCGCATCATGCGGGCACCTCCGAGTCCTCGCGCGACCCCGGTTCGGCGATGACGACCTCGTCGATCCCGTCTATCTCCTCGACCCGGACGTTCACGCGCTCACCGCGCGCCGTGGGCAGGTTCTTGCCGACGTAGTCGGGCCGGATCGGCAGCTCGCGGTGGCCCCGGTCGGCGAGCACCGCGAGCTGTACGCGTGCGGGCCGGCCGTAGTCGAACAGCGCGTCGATGCCCGCCCGGACCGTGCGGCCCGTGTAGAGGACGTCGTCCACGAGCACGATCGTGGTGTCCTCGACCGGGAAGTCCACGTGTGACGCGTGCACGACCGGCTGCGCCGTCGGCTCGCGCCGGGCCAGGTCGTCGCGGTAGAAGCTGATGTCGATGTCGCCGAGCGGCACGGGCTCGCCGACGAGCTCGGCGACCAGCTCGCGGAGCCGGGCGGCCAGCACGGCGCCGCGACGGTGGATGCCGACGACCGCGACGCGTGTGGGTGAAGGCGAACCGGCCGTCTTCTCGACGATCTCGTGCGCGATGCGCACCAGCGTCCGCCGTACGTCCTCGCGGTCGAGGACCGTCTTCTCGCTCAAGTCCTGCCCCTTCCTGGCCTCACCGGACCGGGTTAAAGGAACCTCTTCTGCAACCTAGCACCCACCCGGGACGATCACGCCCGCGCGACGCGACATCGCGTCTCGGCACCGCTACCCTCGACGCAACGTGACCTCCGAGCGCGCACAGGCGTACGGTCGGTTGATGCGGACAGTCAAGGACGACGGTCCGGAGGCTCTCACGGCGGTCGAATGCACGCTCGTCACGAGAGGCCGCCGACGCCCTGCTGTTCTGCGACGAGCGCGCCTGGAGCGACGAGGCCCGCGACGGCCTCACCCGCGTTGGCGAGCTGGCCGGGGACCTGGTCGGCACGGGCCGCTGGGGCCCGGACCGCGCCGAGCAGCTGCTGCGCGACATCGAGTCGTGCGGGCCGATGGCGCCCGTCGGCTGAGCCCGCTTCGCGTCCCTCGCGCCCGCGGCCTAGCCATTTGTTCGATTGTCATCGTCCGGCTCGACTGCTTACCTCGGACGGCCCTTTTTCTGGCTCGGGAGACTCGCTGTGCGCATTCGCAAACCGTCCCCGGCGATGCTGGTCGCGCTCATCGCCCTCGTGATCTCGCTCGGCGGGACGTCGTGGGCTGCGCTGCAGCTGCCCGCCGCGAGCGTCGGCGCGAAGGAGCTCAAGAAGAACGCCGTCACGTCGCCGAAGGTCAAGGACGGCTCGCTGCTGGTGAAGGACTTCCGCACGTCCGAGCGCCGGCTGCTCCAGGGCCCGAGAGGGCCGCAGGCAGGCACCGGGCCCCAGGGACCGGCAGGCCCGGCCGGTCCCGGGGGCCCGGCAGGTCTGGCGGGCGGTCCCGGCGCCCCCGGGGCGAACGGGGCGGCTGGGGCGAATGGCGCGGCGGGCGCAGACGGTCTGGACGGGGTGACGGGGCGCCAACCGGGCCGACCGGCCCACACGGGCGACGTCGGCGCCACCGGCGAAGTCGGACCGAGCGGACCGACCGGCCCCGCGGGCCCGGCGGACACGTTCGTGCGGCGATCGGTCAGCGGCATCGCGGACGACACGACCGCGGTCATCCAGTGCGACGGCGACCGACGCCGGCAGGACCGGCCGCGCGCTCGGTGGCGGCGTGTCGGCGCGAGCCCGGACTCCGAGCGGCACCGCCCGATCCGACCGTCGAGCTGTCCGCTCCCGCCAACGCCGAGCGGCGAGACGGGCCGCGGACGGCGAGCAGGCGACCGGCTGGATCGGGACGGATCGACTCGCCGGGACACGCGGCGCGAGCCGTTCACCGTCTACGTGATCTGCGCAGTCCCGCCGCTCCCTCCCGGGTAACTTCCCCCGCGTGCCAACCGCGGAGCTCGACGGTCTCGAGCTGCACTACGAGGAGCGCGGCTCCGGCCGGCCGATGCTGCTCGTCGCCGGCATCCCCGCGGTGGCGAGCGACTGGGCTCCGCTCGCCGAGCGGCTGAGCGGATCGCGGCGCGTCGATCGCCTTCGACAACCGCGGCAGCGGCCGGTCGACCGTCACGCCCGGCCCCTACACCACCGGCCTTGCTCGCCGCCGACGCGATCGCCCTCCTCGACCACCTCGGGATCGAGCGCGCCGACGTCTTCGGCATGTCGCTCGGCGGCATGATCGCCCAGGAGATCGCGCTCGCCCGGCCGGACCGGGTCGACCGGCTCGTGCTCGGCTGCACCCACTGCGGCGTCCGCCACGCCGCCCCCATCCCCCGCGAGACGGGCCGGGCGTTCGCCATGGAGACCGGCGACTGGGCCGAGCGCATGCGAGCCCTCGCGCCGTTCGCGTTCGCCCGCGGCGCGGATCCGGCGTTCGTCGAGCGGCTTCGTCGAGAAGAAGGCGCGTGACGTGCAGGACCCCGAGGGCTACCGCGCCCAGATCGCCGCCGCGCTCTCGCACGACACCTGGGAGCGGCTTCCGCAGATCGACCGCCGCACGCGTGATCCTCACGGGCGACGACGACCGGGTGATCCCGGCCGCGCAGCAGCGACGTCCTCCACGAGCGGATCCCGGACTCGCTCCTCTACGTGGTGGCGGGCGCCGGCCACCTCTTCTTCCTCGAGCGGCCCGACGAGAGCCTGCAGGCGCTCGAGAGCTTCGTGCCCGCGTAGGCGGAGCCCCGCCTACGGCACCGGGTCCGGCGCTGCGGTCTCCACCCGCTCCGGCGGTCGCTCCGACGCCTTCACGTGCACCGGCTCGCCGCGCTCGGGGAAGGGCAGCTCGATGCGGTCGAAGTCGCGCGGCACGACCGTGTTCTCGAACGCCACGCGCGCCTCCTCCTTGAGCTCGCGGCCGCCGTAGCGGGGCGACACGTGCGTGAGCGCGAGCATCTTCACCCGCGCGGCGGCGGCCAGCTCGGCGGCGCCGAGCGCGGTCGAGTGGCGGGTCTCGCGGGCGCGCTCGGCCTCGTCCTCGAGCAGCGTGGCCTCGTGCACGAGCAGGTCGGCCTCGTACGCGACGAGGCGGGTCATCTCGCAGGGGACGGTGTCCCCGGCCAGGACGAGCCTGCGGCCGCGGCGCGGCTCGCCCATCACCTGGTCGGGGCGGACGCCGTCCACCGTCTCGCCGCGCTGAAGGCGGCCGAAGTCGGGGCCGGGCGTGACGCCCAGGCTGCGCGCGCGGTCGGGGTCGAACACGCCGGGCCGCGGGTCCTCGGCGATCGCGTACCCGAGCGCGATGCCGCGATGGTCGACCTCGTAGGCGGCGAGCCGGTAGCCGTCGCGCCGGAGCTCGTCGTTCGGGGCGATGGTCTGGAGCGTGACCTTGAACGGGCAGCCGGCCGACGATGGGGTCGAGCAGGCGCCAGAACGAGCCGAGGCCGGGCGGGCCGTAGATCGTGAGGGGGCGCTCGCGCTGCCGCAGCGCGAACGACTTGAGCATCCCGGGGAGGCCGAGCACGTGGTCGGCGTGGTAGTGGGTGAGGAAGACCTCCTCGAAGTCGACCAGCCCGATCGAGCGCATGAGCTGCCGCTGGGTGCCCTCCCCGCAGTCGAACAGGAGCCGCTCGCCGCCGCGCCGGACGACGGTGGCGGGCAGCCCGCGCCGCGCCGACGGAGCGGCGCCCGCGGTTCCGACGAAGAGGACGTCGAGGTCCATGACCGCCCTATGTTGACTCGCGCGCCTCGCGCTCGAGCTCTTCGTCGTCGCGGGTGAGCGCGCCGATGTCGGTCAGGTCCTGTGGGCGCCCGGCCGCGCGCTTCATGCGAATGAGGTCGTCGAGGCCGGCAACCGCGATCTCGATGCCGTCGAGATTCACGACCAAGGCTCGGCGCCGGAGCTCGTCGAACGAGCTTGGCGCACCGGCCGTCCTCTCGAGCTTGAGGACATCGAGACGACCGGCGCGGGTGTTGAAACGCGTCAGATGCTGCGGCTCCTCCCGATTTCCTCAGCGCCGAGGGCCGACAGCGCTTCTCGTCAGCCGGCCAGCGCTTGGCCGCGCTGCGGGCGAGGGAACGACGTCCACGTCCCGGGTGCTCCGGATGTAGCCATGGGCCTGAACCGCCATGCCGCCCACCACCACGAACTCGACTCCGTGCTCTCGCGAGCGCCCTCAGGATGTCACCCGCCATCGAAGCGGACGGTCAGGCGCGGCCACCGGCGGCCTTCGCGCGGCGAGCCGCCACAGCGCCAGCTCCGTCGCGAACTCGTTGAATGCGATTCCGTTCGCGAGGCGTGACTCCGGCGACGTGGCGCGGGCGCGAAGAAGATCGTCCGCGTCGTAGCGGCTCGCCAGGGGGCGAGACGACAGCACCGGCTCCTCCCCCATGGCGAGCATGAGTGACGCGCAGCCGGGGCCAGGTGACCGCCTCGTCGCCGCGCTCGATGCGGGCGATCGGCGCTCTGGCTCGTGCCCGCGCGCAGGGCGAGGCGGCGCTGGCTGAGGCGCTTGCGCTCGCGGGTGGTCCGGACCAGTTCGGCGGGCGTCATGATGCCGTATACGGTATCAACTCGATGAGGCTCGAACTCGAGGTTGCCGCCGTCCGCGCGGGCCATCCCCATCGTGTGGACCGGGGCCCGGCGGCGCTCCGTCGGGCTGCCGGGGTTGAAGATCTGGAAGCCGTCCGGCGCCCGCTCGTGCAGCGGAAGGTGGGAGTGGCCGAAGACGACCGCGTCGGCCCGGTCGCCGAACTGGCGCCGCATGCGCTCGAGGCGACCTGCGCGCGGGCCGGCGTCGTGCACCATGGCGATGCGCGCGTCCCCCGCCTCCACGACCCGCTCGGCGGGGAGCAGCCGGCGCAGCTCGGCGGTGTCCATGTTCCCGTGCACGGCGGCCACGGGCGGGCCGATCGCCTCGAGCTCGCGGAGGACCTCGACGGTCATGAGATCGCCCGCGTGGAGCAACAGGTCCGCCGAGGCGATCCGCTCGACGCACGCCTCCGGAAGCCGGCGGGCGCCGCGCGGCAAGTGGGTGTCGGAGATGACGGCGATGACCATGCCGGGACTACACTCAACCGCACTCGCGCCCGTAGCTCAGTGGATAGAGCGTCCGCCTCCGGAGCGGAAGGTCGCAGGTTCAAATCCTGCCGGGCGCGCTGTCTACGACGCCTGGATCACCGACAGGGTGTTCCCCGCCGGGTCCTTGAACCAGGCGATGTCCGGGCCGAAGTGGGCGATGCCCTTCTCGTCCTGCTCCATCCCGTCGTAGCGCTCGAACTCGACACCGCGCTCGGTCAGCGCGTCCACCGCGGCCTCGATGTCGTCCACCTCGAAGTTGAGGATCGTGTAGCTGGCCGGGGTCAACGCCGGGCTGTGGTAGACGAGCGTGTCGCGGCCGCCCGCCAGCTCGATCGTCATCAGGTTGCCCTCGTCCACGACCGTCGCCGGCAGCCCCAGCGTCCCGCCGTAGAACTCCCGCGCCGCGTCGAGGTCGTCGACCGCGAACCCGCTGTATGCCCTTGTATCGGCGAACATCAGTCGTCCAGCCTTCCCGGCAGCCCGAAGCGGCCGAAGAACGCCTCGACCCAGTCGAGGTCGACCGGCTGCTCGGGCCAGCGCACGTAGTAGTCGGCGTCGCCGCCCCTCGTCGAGCGGCAGATGAATGAGGTGATCTCCTTGATGCGGTCGCCCTCCACCGCCAGCACGTCGAGGGCGAACGGCAGGTAGGCGCCCTCTCCCGGGTGCCAGGCGTAGGAGCCCACGGCGGGCTGGCCGTTCGCCTGCGCCGGGAGGTGGCGCCAGCGCCAGTCGCCCGACAGCGGGCCGAATCGCAGGAAGCCCTCTAGCTCGTCGCCCGTGAACCACGCGGCCAGCGGCGGCATCGACCAGGCGGCGTCCTCGGCGAGCAGCGACACGACCTTGTTCACGTCGCCCTCCGCCATCGCCGCCATGTAGCCCTCGACCACGCCGCGGACGCCGTCGTCGCCGAGCGTGCGCAGCGACTCCTGCTGGCTCTGCTCCGGCAGCTTCTCGTCCACCGTCTTCCGGGCCCGCTGGAGCGCGCTGTTCACCGACGCGACCGTCGTCTCGAGCGACTCCGCCGTCTCCTGGGCCGAGAAGCCGAGCACCTCGCGCAGGATGAGCGCCGCGCGCTGGTTCGCCGGCAGGTGCTGGAGCGCGGCGACGAACGCCAGCTCCACGCTCTCGCGCAGCTCGTAGCGGGCCTCGGGCGCGGCGTAGCCGTCCTCCAGGCCGAGCCCCTGATCGGGGAACGGCTCCACCCAGGTCGCCTCGACCGGCGGCATGCCGATGCCCTGGTCGTGCGGGTCGAACGACGGGCCGTAGTCGAGCGGGAGCACCCGCTTCGGGCGGCGGTTGATCAGGGTCAGGCACGTGTTCGTGGCGATCGTGTAGAGCCAGGAGCGCAGCGAGCTCCTGCCCTCGAACTTGCCGATCGCGCGCCAGGCGCGCAGCATCGCCTCCTGGAGCGCGTCCTCGGCGTCGTGCACCGAGCCGACCATGCGATAGCAGTGCGCGTGGAGCTCGCCCTGGTAGGGCTCCACGAGGCTTGCGAACGCGGACTCGTCGCCGTCGCGAGCTGCCTCGAGCAGCGCCTTCTCCTGCGTCGCCGAGACTGTGGATTGCGTAGCCATCGGGAGCCAGGTTAGACCCCGCGATGAGTTTGCGCCCGCGCACGGGTCTATGGACTCAGCGATGGCAAACCCACTGGTCCACCTGGAGCTCCACACCGGCGACCTGCCGCGTGCGAAAGCCTTCTACACCGAGCTGCTCGGCTGGCGCCCGGAGCAGATCCACGCGCGCGAGGGCACCTATGAGGCGCTCGAGATGGGCGGCTCGCTGGGCGGCGGGATCGTCGAGTGCTGCACCGAGCGCCCGCTCTGGCTCCCGTACGTCGAGGTCGACAGGATCGGCCAGGCGACCCATCGCGCCCAGCATCTCGGCGGCACCGTCCTGCTCGGCCCGTGCGAGGGCCCGGCGGGCTGGCGCAGCGTCGTCGAGACGCCCGCGGGCGGCCAGATCGCCTTCTGGCAGCAGAAGCGGTGAGTACCCTCCGCCGATGCCCGAGCGCCTCTACTTCACCGACGCCGACGACGCCAACGCCCTGATCGCCTCCGACCCGATGGCGCTGCTGGTGGGCTTCGCGCTCGACCAGCGCGTGACCGTGCGGAAGGCGTTCGCCGGCCCGCTGGCGCTGAAGGAGCGGCTCGGCGCGATCGACGCCGACACGCTCGCCACCGCCGACCTCGAGCCCGTGTTCATGGAGCGCCCGCCCGATCCACCGCTACCCGAAGGTGATGGCCAAGCGCATCCAGGAGCTGGCCGTGCACCTGCGCGACAACTACGACGGCGACGCCGCGCGCGTGTGGACCGACGCGGCGGACACCGACGAGCTGCGCGCCAACCTGATGGGCCTCCCGGGCTTCGGCGAGATGAAGGTGAAGGGCATCGGCGCGGTGCTGGCCAAGCACTTCGACGTCGCCGCGGCCCAGGAGCTGGTGCCGTGGCACCCCACGCTCGGCGACGTCGACTCGCCCCAGGCGCTCGACGAGTACGAGGCCCAGAAGAAGGTCCACAAAGAGGAGTGGGCGCGGCGATGAGTTTTCGGTGGTCGGGCGGTCTCAGGACCCATGACCACCGATTCGACATCTGACGCAAGGCGCTGGCTGGCCCTGTACGTGCTGTGCGGGGGCATGCTGATGATCGTGCTCGACGCCACGATCGTGAACGTCGCGCTCCCCTCGATCCAGGACGACCTGGGCTTCTCCCAGAGCGGTCTTGCCTGGGTCGTGAACGCCTACCTGATCGCCTTCGGCGGCCTGCTGCTGCTGGCGGGACGGCTGGGCGACCTGATCGGCCAGCGCCGGGTCTTCCTCGGCGGGCTGGCCGTGTTCACCATCGCCTCGCTGATCTGCGCGACCGCGCAGAGCCAGGGCATGCTGATCGGTGCTCGCTTCGTGCAGGGCGCCGGCGGCGCGATCGCCTCGGCCGTCATCCTCGGGATGATCGTCACGATGTTCCCCGAGCCGCGCGAGCAGGCGAAGGCCATCGGCGTGTACGGGTTCGTGGCGTCAGGTGGCGCGTCGATCGGGCTGCTGGCCGGTGGCGTGCTGACCGAGGCCATCAACTGGCACTGGATCTTCTTCGTCAACCTGCCCGTCGGCGTGGCGGTCACGCTGCTCGCGCTGCGTCTCGTCGACCACACCGAGGGCATCGGCCTCAAGCGCGGCGCTGACGTCCCCGGCGCGCTGCTGCTCACGGCCGGCCTGATGCTGGGCGTGTACTCGCTGCTCGAGGCCGGCGAGCAGGGCTGGGGCTCGACCCAGACGCTCGGCCTCGGCGGCGTCTCGCTCGCCCTGCTGGCCGCGTTCGTGGCCCGTCAGGCGCGCATCGAGAACCCGCTCATGCCGCTGCGGCTGTTCAAGTCGCGGAACGTGAGCGCGGCGAACGTGATCATGGGCCTGCTGGTGGTCGGGTTCTTCGGGATGTTCTTCCTGGGCGCGCTCTACCTCCAGGGCATCCTGGGCTACTCGGCGCTCGAGGTCGGGCTGGCGTTCCTGCCCTCGTGCATCGTGATGGGCACGCTGTCGCTCGGCTACGCGGAGAAGCTGATCATGGGCATCGGCCCCAAGGCGACGCTCGTGACCGGTCTGAGCTTCGCGGCCGTCGGCCTGGTGCTCTTCTCCCGGGCGCCCGTGGACGCGACCTACTGGGTCGACGTCGCCCCGGTGCAGCTGCTGCTCGGCGCCGGCGCGGGCCTGTCCTTCCCGGCCCTGATGACGCTGGCGATGTCGGGCGCGACGCCCAGCGACGCCGGCCTCGCCTCCGGCCTGGTCAACACCACGGTGCAGGTGGGCGGCGCGGTCGGGCTGGCCGTGCTGGCCACGCTCGCGACCTCGCGCACCGAGGGCCTGCGGGCGGACGGCGAGTCGGTGGCGGCCGCGCTGAACGGCGGCTATCACCTGGCCTATCTGGTCGGGGCGGGGCTGACGGTGGTGGCGATTGTGGTGGCGGTGGTGGTGCTGCGGTCGCCTGCTTCGGAGCGCGAGGAGTCCCACGCCGCGGAGCCCAGCTCTGGCGAGCCTGCCTACGACGCCGCCTAGAACGGCAGCAATAAAGGGTGGGTCCCGGCCGTCCCGGAGAGGCTCCTTGCGTTAGTCAACTCCTGGTTGACTTTCGTAGGGAGCCTCTTCGCGTTCGCTTTCCTGGCCGGCCACGTCCTCCATCCGCTCGAGCCGCTGGGCGTCCGGGACGCGGCCGGCGGAGGCCACCCGCGCCAGGTGGAACCGGCGCATCCCGTTATTGCTGTCGTTCTGGACGAGTGCGTAGCGCTTGACGTTCGGGCTGAGCTCGGCCACGTCCATATTGTCGCCCCAAGCAGGCGATTCGGCTATAGACACGGGTCCAAAGATCGATCTTCGACTACAGGTCGAGCGCCGAATACCACTCCCACGTCGCGCGCAGACCGTCGCTCGAGCTGCCAGCGCGGCTCCCAGCCGAGCTCCTCACGGATCGCCGTCGAGTCGAGGTACTGGCGCGAGATCTCGCCCTCCGGCGTGCCCTCGCCGCGGATGTCGGGCTCGACGTCGACGCCCGACACCGCGATCAGCGCCTGCACCATGTCGAGCACCGAGACCGGTCTCCCCCACCCGGCGTTCCAGGCACGCCCGCTCAGCTCGGGCCGGTCCAGCGACGCGGCCACCGCCAGGTAGACGTCCACGGCGTCCTCGACGTAGAGGTAGTCGCGCTCGGGCGTGCCGTCCGAGCGGATCACCGGCCGCTCGCCGCGCGCCAGCGCCCGGGCGGTGTCGGGCACGATGCGCGACCAGTTCAGGTCGCCTGGGCCGTACACGTTGGCCAGCCGTGTGACCGCCACCGCGCATGCCGTAGGTCGAGGCGTACGAGCGGGCGATCAGGTCCGCGCACGCCTTGGACACGTCGTACGGAAAGACGCGGCTGGAGAGGGAAGTCCTCCCGGTAGGGCAGCTCTTCATGGCTGCCGTAAGCCTTGTCGGACGAAGCAACGACCACGCGCTGAACGCTGCCCAGCGTCCGGCAGGCCTCCAGGAGGCACCAGGTGCCGCGCACGTTCGCTTCCCAGGTGCCCAGCGGTGAGCGGTTCGCCGTTCCGACGATCGTCTGGGCCGCCAGGTGGAAGACGTCGCTGACCTCGTGTTCGTTGAGCACGCGAAGAAGTGAGTCGTAGTCGGTCAGGTCCGCCAGCGCGATCGTGCAGCGTTCCTCGACACCGGCGGTACGGAAGCGCGAAGCCGGCTCGACGTCGCGCCGGAGCGCGACAACCTCATGGCCGAGGTCGAGCAGCCGCTCCGCCAGCCACGAGCCGACGAAGCCCTGCGCGCCTGTTACGAGGACGTTCAGCCGCCCGCCACGGCAGGCAGGATCGTGACCTCGTCTCCGTCCTCGACGCTGGTGTCGAGTCCGTCGAGGAAGCGGATGTCCTCGCCGCCCACGTACACGTTCACGAAGCGCCGCAGATCGCCGTCCTCGGCGATGCGGTCACGCAGCCCGTCGAAGCGCTCGTAGAGCCCGTCGAGCACCTCGCCGACGGTCGTGGCGCCGTCGACGCTCGTCTCGCCCTCGCCCCCGGTGACGCTGCGCAACTGCGTCGGGATCTTGACCGTGACCGCCATGCGGACGGACAGACTACACAGCGGCCCCGGCCGGCACTCTTGCCTCGAACGCGTCCAGCTTCGGCTCGATCTCGTAGACCTCGAAGCTGCCGCGCACGGCGTCCAGCGTCTTCAGCCCCTCGCCCGTGATGACGAGCACCACGCGCTCGCCGGGGTCGATGTCGCCGCGCTCCGCCAGCTTGGCGAGCGTGGCCGTGGTGACCCCGCCGGCGGTCTCGGTGAAGATGCCGGTGGTCTCAGCGAGCAGCCGGATGCCGGCGCGCACCTCGTCGTCGGTCACCGCGTCGATCGAGCCGCCGCTGCGCCGCGCCAGCTCCAGCGCGTACGGGCCGTCGGCCGGGTTGCCGATGGCGAGCGACTTGGCGATCGTGTCCGGCTTGACGGGACGGCAGACGTCCCAGCCCGACTCGAAGGCGTGCGCGACCGGCGAGCAACCTTCGGCCTGGGCGCCGTTCATGGCCGGTAGGTCGCCCTGCACCAGGCCGACCTCGCGCCACTCCTCGAACCCGCGCGCGATCTTGGTGAACAGGGAGCCGGACGCGATCGGCGCCACCACGCGGTCGGGCAGCTCGAAGCCGAGCCCCTCCGCGATCTCGTAGGCGAGCGTCTTCGAGCCCTCCGCGTAGTACGGGCGCACGTTCACGTTGACGAAGGCCCACTCGCGCTCGGCGGACAGCTCGGTGCAGAGGCGGTTGACGTCGTCGTAGTTGCCGCGCACGGTCACGAGCTTCGTGCCGTACACGCCCGTGGCGAGGATCTTCTGCTCCTCGAGGTCGGCGGGGATGAACACGTAGGAATCGAGCCCGGCCGCCGCGGCGTGTGCGGCGACGGCGTTGGCCAGATTGCCGGTGGACGCGCAGGCCACGGTCTCGTAGCCGAGCTCGCGCGCCTTCGCCAGCGCCACCGACACCACGCGGTCCTTGAACGAGTGGGTCGGGTTCGCGGCGTCGTTCTTGACCCAGACGTCCTGCAGGCCGAGCCGCTCGGCGAGCCGCGGCGCCCTGATCAGCGGCGTGCAGCCGGCCGGCAGCGCGTAGCGCGGCGGCTTCTCGAACGGGAGGAAATCGGCGTAGCGCCACAGGTTCTGCGGCCCCGCCTGGATGCGCCGCTTGACGCTCCCCGCGTCGAGTGTGGTCAGGTCGTAGCGGACCTCGAGCGGCCCGAAGCAGCGCTCGCACACGTAGCGCGCCTCCAGCTCGTACTCGGTGCCGCATTCCTTACAGGCAAGTGCCCGGACAGCCATGTGAACGCCCCTTCAACTGGTAGAGCCTCCGCCGCTGTTGTGACGGAGGCCCTGTCGAGGCGCCCAGTCACATCTCGATGGAATTGGCACCTTTCCCTGCGAACAAGCTGTCCGCCGAGTGGTTGCCGGGGCTTCACCGGGCCATGTCCCTCCACCCCTCTCGATGCAACGGCTATGTGAAGCACGGAGGATAGCGTGCTGCGCAAGTAGAATCCCCTGCGTGAGCCACCTCGACGACCCGCTCAGACGCCATGCCGAGCCTTCCCAAGCCCCGTCTCAGGCGCTCGGCCCGCGCACGGGCCGACGGTAACGCGCTCCAGCAGGCGCCGGCCGAGCCCAACGTCGAGGTCGTCGAGTGGGGCGACCTGCGCTGGATCAACATCGAGCGCCCCGCGCCGGTCGATCGCGCCTGGCTCGAGGAGCACTTCGAGTTCCACCCGCTCGACTACGAGGACGTGCTGTCGCGCAACCAGCGGCCGAAGATCGACGAGTACGACGACTACCTGTTCATCGTTCTCCACTTCCCGGTGTTCGACAAGGCGGTCGGGCGGCTCAACGCGGGCGAGCTCGACATGTTCATCGGCCCCGACTTCCTCATCACGCTGCCGAACCAGCCGCTGCCGCCGGTCGAGTGGCTGTTCGAGCGCTGCCGCTCGTCGGACGAGACGCGCGAGGCGCTCTTCTCGAAGGGCTCCGGCTACCTGCTCTACAAGATCGTCGACGACTCCTTCGACTACTGCTTCCCGATGCTGCGCAAGATGGGGACCAAGCTGGAGCGGATCGAGGAGGACATCTTCGAGGAGCGCTCCGAGGAGGTCGTGCGGGACATCTCGAGCGCCAAGCAGGAGATCATCAACTTCCGCAAGATCATCCGGCCGCAGCGCGCGGTGCTGCGCGACCTCGAGCGCACCAAGCAGCGCTACCTGGCCGAGGACCTCGAGGTCTACTTCGACGACATCGTCGACGCCTCGGAGCGGATCTGGGACATGCTCGAGAACTTCAAGGAGGTCGTGGAGGCGCTCGAGGACACCAACGAGTCGGTGCTCTCGCATCGGGTGAACGAGGTGCTGCGCGTGCTGACCGCGTTCAGCGTCGTGATCCTGCCGCTGACCCTGATCGCGAGCATCTGGGGCATGAACGTGGGGGTCCCGGGCGAGGGGAACGAGACGGCCTTCTGGCTGATCCTGGGAGGCGATGCTGGCGCTGCTCGTGTCGATGGTCGGGTACTTCCGGCGGAGAGGGTGGCTGTAGCGACATGGACGTAGCGATCGCAGGTGGGCACGGCCAGATCGGGCGGCGGCTCGCGCGGCTGCTGGCGGCGCGCGGCGACCGGGTGCGCGGGCTGATCCGGAACCCGGACCACTCTGGCGACCTGCGCTCGGACGGCGCGGAGCCGGTGGTGTGCGACCTGGAGTCGGCGTCCGTCGACGAGGTGGCCTCGGCGGTGTCGGGGGCCGACGCGGTGGTGTTCGCCGCCGGCGCCGGCCCGGGCAGCGGCGCGGAGCGCAAGCTGACCGTCGACCGGGACGGGGCGGTGAAGCTGATCGAGGCCGCGCAGTCGGCCGGGGTGCCGCGCTACGTGATCGTGAGCTCGGTGGGCGCGGAGAGCCCGCCGGACGACGACAACGTGTTCAGCGTGTACCTGCGCGCGAAGGCGGAGGCGGACCAGGCGCTCATGGCGAGCGACAGGGACTGGACGGTCGTGCGGCCCGGGATGCTCACGGACGACCCCGGCACGGGGCGCGTGCGAGTCCAGGCGGAGCCGATCCGGGCGGAGGTGCCGCGCGACGACGTCGCCGCGGTGCTGGCTGCGGTGGTGGACGAGTCCCGCGCCGTCGGCAAGGTGCTGTACGTGGTCGGCGGCGACGACCCGATCGAAGACGCCCTGCTCGCCGCGTACGGCTAGAGCACCGGGGTTCGCGCCTCGACGCTGCCGTGGAGGAGGGCCATGGCGCCCAGCAGGTCGGCGGCGGCGTCGATCGCCGCGACCCGCTTCCAGTCCTCTCCACGGTCCTGCGCGTGGCGGCGCAGCTCCAGCGCGTAGGGCACCGCCGCGAGCAACGGGCAGCTTCGAGCGACGCGCGGCGGCCAGCGCGAGGCCCGCCAGGGCCAGGTCGAGCTTCATCGTCCGCGGGCTCAGGAAGAGGCGGCGATGGAGCAGCGTGTCCCGGAGCTCCGGCAGTCGAGCGACGGTGCCCGGCACGGCGCGGCGCCTCGTCGCCTCCTCGAGGTGCTCGAGCGCCTCGAGGGCGCCCGCCGGGCGGTGGGACAGCGCCTCGGCGCAGAACGCGGTGCTGGCGCCTGCGCGGCGGGCGCGCCAGCCGAACCATGTGTCCTCGGTGAGGGCATTGCCGTGGTCCGCCTCGAACCCGCCCAGCCGGTCGAACAGGGCGCGCCTCACGAACAGGTTCCCCGCGTCGTACAGGCCGGTCTCCTCGGTGACGGACACGGGCGAGGCGAACGGCCCGGCCTCGGAACGCGGATCCGCCAGCACTCGGCCCTGTACGAGCTCGGCGTCCGCGAGCGCCCGGGTCCCGGCGGCGAGCCAGCCGGCGGTCGGGCGGCAGTCCGCGCCGCAGAACGCGAGCGACGCGCCGGACGCGCCGGCGACCGCGGCGTTGGCGGGGCCGCGGACGACCCTGGCGCCGGCCCGCTCCGCGATCGCCGCCGTACCGTCGGTCGAGCCGTCGTCCGCCACCACCAACTCGAACGACGGGGCGCCCTCCTGGTCGGCGAGCGCGGCCAGCGTGCGGGGCAGGGTCGCCTCGGCGTCGCGGGCCGTCACGATCACGGTGACGCGGATCAACGTCCCGGGAATCTAGAGTGCCGCGCAATGGTCGACCCCTCGATCTTCAAGGCCTACGACGTCCGCGGCATCTACCCGGACCAGATGGACGAGCCGCTCGCGTACCGGATCGGCCGCGGCTTCGCCCGTGTGCTGTCCGATCTCCAGAGCGTGCCCGTCGGCACCCTGCGGGTGGGTCTGGGCCGCGACATGCGCCTCACCGCCCCGGCCATGTCCGACGCCTACGGGCGCGGGATCTCCGACGAGGGTGCCGATGTGCATCGACGTCGGGATGGTCGGCACGGAGATGCTCTACTGGACCGTCGGCTCGCGCCGGCTCGACGGCGGCCTGATGTGCACGGCCTCGCACAACCCGAAGGGGTACACGGGCGCGAAGCTGGTACGCCGCGGAGCGATCGCGCTCTCCGGTGACGCCGGAATCGGCGAGCTGCGCGACATCGTCGCGGCCGGCGAGCCCGGCGATCCCGTCGCGGAGCCGGGAACGATCAGGCGCGAGGAGATCGGCGAGGAGTTCAGGCGCGCCGCGCTCGGCTTCATCGAGCCCGAGCGCCTCCGCCCGATGAAGGTCGTGCTCGACGGCGGGAACGGCATGGCCGGACCGATGGTCGGCCCGCTGCTCGACTCGTTCCCGATCGAGCAGGTCGCCACCTACTGGGAGCCGGACGGCGAGTTCCCCGACCACGAGCCCAACCCGCTGCTGCCGGAGAACCGGCAGTTCGTCATCGACAAGGTGCGCGAGGAGGGCGCCGACCTCGGCATCGCCTGGGACGGCGACGCCGACCGCTGCTTCTTCATCGACGACACCGGCGAGTTCGTGGCCGGCGACTTCCTCACCGCGCTGCTCGCGGAGGCGCTGCTGCGAAAGGAGCCCGGCGCCACGGTCCTGTACGACGTGCGCGCCTCGCGCGCCGTCGCGGACCTCGTGACGGAACACGGCGGCACGGCTGAGGTGAACCGCGTCGGGCACGCCTTCTTCAAGACGCGCATGCGCGATACCGGGGCGGCCTTCGGCGGCGAGGTGTCCGGCCACTACTACTTCCGCGACTTCTACTGCGCCGACTCCGGAACGATCCCCGCCCTGCTCATGCTCGAGCTGCTGTCGGTCGAGGGCAGACGCCTGAGCGAGCTGCTCGAGCCGCTGCGCTCGCGCTACTTCATCGCCGGGGAGATCAACTCGGAGGTCGAGGACCAGGACGGGAAGATGGAGGAGCTCGCCGAGCGCTACTCGGACGGCGAGCTGAGCCGCCTCGACGGCATCTCGGTCGACTACGACGACTGGCACTTCAACGTGCGGCCCTCCAACACCGAGCCGCTCCTGCGGCTCAACCTGGAGTCCGTCGTCTCGCAGGAGCACATGGAGGAGAAGCGCGACGAGGTGCTCGGCCTGATCCGCTCCTAGCCCGGCGCCAGGAGGCGGAGCCGGGTGCGGGTGGTGGCCCGGTTTGCGGCGAGGTCGCGGGCGGCGGCCACGGCCGTCACCCGGAGGGAGCCGGAGCGCAGCAGCCGCCGCCGCGCCTTGCGGGTCAGGCGCAGCGACACCCGGCGGGTCTTGCCGCCTGCCACGCGGAACTTCTTGCGCGCGACGGTGGTGCCCTTGCGGCGCAGCCGGAGGTCGACGCGGCAGACCAGTTCGCCGCGCGGACAGCTCACCTTCAGCTTCATGAGGCCGCGGCGGGAGACACGCACGCGGCGGGGGCGCACCCGCACCCGCGGCGCGCGCCGGTCTCGCGCCGCGCCCGCCGTTCCGGGGCCTCCGGGCCCGTACGTGGCGACGTAGTCACCAGGGGCGCCGGCGAAGGCGAGGTACTCGATCCCCTTGACGTTGCGAGAGCCGGTTGCGACGGGAGCGCCGTTCAGCGTCAAGCTCGACAGCGCCCCGGCCGGCGCGGCCGCCGGGAGCATCGCCTCGAGGCCCCGGGCACCGGCCGCCTGGTGCAGGGTGAAGCGCAGGCGGCTGCCGTCGAAGCCGAGGCCGCCGAAGGACGAGTTGTCGCTGCCCGTCGATCCAATCGAGCAGCTGCTCCGCGGAGATCACGGGCACCCCGCGCGCCTGAGCGGCGGCCACGATCGCGTCGGGGCCGGCGAGGTCGCGGTCTGTGTGCATGTTCGCCATGAAGGCGCCGTACCAGCCCTGCGGGCCGAGCGCGCCGTCGAGCAGCGCCGCGATGTGGGCCGGGACGTCGATCTCCGACTCGTCCGTCAGCTGCGTCGTCGCCTGGTAGACGTCGATCGGCGAACCGCCGGCGTCCGCGAAGCGCATCGGGATGCCGGAGCCGGTGAACACGCCCGGCCGGTTCTGGAGCCAGTCGCCGGGCCAGTAGTAGTAGTTCGTGTCCAGCCGGATCCCGAACTCCCGCTCGACCTTCGGCTGGGTGGACCAGTCGCTCCAGGCGATGCAATGGGTGCGGTTGGTGCGCGGCGCCTTGACGACCCCCGGCCAGGTGGCCAGGAAGCCCGGCAGCTGAGTGCCCCAGTCGTCGCGCAGCGAGTCCTCCGTGTAGTTGCCGCAGCCGGTGTTGAGGTGGAGCGCGATCTCGAAGCCCTGGGCCTGGTAGGCCGCCACCTGTGCCGGCGTCATGTCGCTGATCGAGTAGACGTAGGAGGTGGACCGCACGCAGTCCCAGTCGGCGACCGAGCAGCCGGCCGTGCTCAGCGCGCGGAAGCGATCGAAGTGCGCGACGGTCCCGTCGCCCCGGTGGTCGTCGCCCGTCATGACCACGACCGCGCGCTCGCCGCGCGGGAAGTACCAGAAGCGCGGCAGCGGCAGGCGGTCGGCGCTCATCTGCGTGACGAGGTTCGCCAGCAGCCGCTGCTGCTCGTCGGCCTGCGGGATCGCGACCTTGCCCAGGTTGACCCAGTCGGGGAAGAACAGGTCGTCGGAGCGGATCGGACCGGCTTGGCCGTCCCGCTTCTGGCCCGCCCAGGCCGGGTTGCCCTGGCGGGTCTGCACGACCGAGCGGGCGAGGTCATAGGTGAACGCCGCCGCCTGCCCTCCGGCCGTGCCCACGCTGTGCAGCGTCACGGCGGGATGCGGGGTGGCCGCGGTGGGGTTGCCGTAGAGGTCCGCCACCTTGGCGGCGCCGGCGAGCGTCCAGCGGTCGGCCCGGCCGTGGAACTGCATGGTGTCGCCGGTGATGCCGGCACCGGGCCCGGAGGAGGTGTCGACCCTGATGTAGCCGTCGTCGAGGTCGCCACCGTCGCTCCCTAGGCCGAGCAGGCCGGCGAGGGCCGCGCCGGGCCGCATCGCGATCAGGTTGCCCCCGCCCTGCACCCAGGCCGACAGGCTCGCCGCCTGGGAGGCGGTCGGTGTGGCCGGCGCCAGGATGGCCACGCTGTAGCCGCTCAGGGTGGCGTCCGACACCTGGCCGATGTCGCGCACGTCGAAGGCGTTGAGTCCCTCCGCGGTGAGGATCTCGGCGTAGTAGCGGCCGAACGGGTCCGCCGGATCGGCGATGACGAGGATCGGGCCGCCCGGGCCCTGGCCCGGCGGGAACGCCGCGGCGGTGCCGGCCGAGCCACCGATGGCGGCAACCATCAGTGCGACCGTTAGGAGCTTTGCGGTGGAGCTCAGGGTCTCTGGCGGACGGGGGCGGAGGAAGCGTCTGACCACACAACGGTCCTCACGGCTCGCTCTTGCGGGCGGTCTGGATCTCGCCCGAACTAGGCGGTCGGCGCGCTCTCGGCCTGGCCAAAGGTCCGCGGCGACGCGCGCCCGTGGCGCACGATCGCAACCGCCATTCCGAGCCAGAGCCCGGCGGCCGCGCCCAGCAGCGTCCAGCCGACAGGGCCGAGCGTGCGCTGCGCGGTGCGGGTCCCTCTCCCGCTTGTCGTCAGGCCCGCGCGCCGCGGCACCTGCTCGCGGTAGGCCATGGCGTACGCGGTGGCGAGGGCGGCCGCCTGCTTGCGGTCGGGCGCCTCGACCGTGAACGACAGGTCGAGCCGGGAGGTCAGCTCCGCGGTGCTCCGTCCGCGCAGCCAGCCCACGCCCTCGTCCTCGCCGGCCAGGTCGAGCGTGCGCCGGAGCACCTCGTCGCCGCGGGCGAGCGCCAGCCCCCGCTCGCCGCTGAAGTCCGGCGGCACGCGGATCACGAACGATCGCGCACGGAAGTCGGTGCCCGCCGCGAGGGCGAGCGCGCCGGCGACGATCGCGCCCACGAGCGCGCAGCCGAGGACGATTCGGACGTCCACGCCGAGGAGCATGGCGCACGCGCCACGCCCGCGGAAGGCCCACCCCGCGCCGGTCGTTGCTCGTACAGGACGAATGGCCCTTTTTCGCACCGGCAAGCCGAAGGTGAAGGCGCTCGCGAAGCGTGGGGACGCCGACGGCCTCGTGGCCGCGGCCGGCTACCAGGACCTCATCCCCGCTCCGGGCGACGGGATGATCGACCGCGGCGCCGAGATCCGCCGCGAGGCGATCCTCGCCCTCGGCCAGATCGGACCCGACGCGGGTGCGGAGGCCGTGCACGCGGCTCTGTCGGATCCCGCCGACGAGGTGCGGGTCGCGGCGATCCGGGTGCTCTTCGCACGCGAGGACGCCATGCCCCTCGCCGCCGCGCTCGCTTGGCTGCCGGTTGACCACGGGCAGTCGCGCCCGCTGGCGATCCGGGCGCTGCTCGAGCTGCGCCCGCCGGAGTGCGCGCCGTCGTTGACGGTTGCGCTGGTGCGCGAGCCCGGCGACGCTCCGATCGGCGACGACGAGGCCGCGCTCCTGAAGCTGCTCCTCGACGCCGGCGAGGGCTCCGAGGCCGCCACCGAGGTCACCGAGGAGCTGCTGGTGGCGCTCGCGGACGAGCGCGATCCCGTCGCGGAGCGCGCCGAGGAGCTGCTGGCGCTGCTCGCGCCGTTCGGCCTCGACGGGGTGATCGCCGAGCTGAAGGCCGGGGCGGCGCCGCACCGTGCGGCGGCCGTGCTGGCCGAGGTGAAGGACACCCAGGCGCTGGAGCCGTTGATGGAGGGGCTCCTCCACCGCGACCCGCGGGTCCGGTCGGAGTGCGCCCGGGCGCTCGGGGAGCTGCGCGACCCGGCGGCGGTAGAGGCCCTGATCCTCGCGAGCCGCGACACCGAGCACCGCGTGAGAGCGCAGGCCGGCTGGGCGCTCGACCGGCTCGGAATGGTCGCCCTGGTGGTCGGGGTGTCGACGATGATCCGGCCGATGATCCACGAGGCCATCGCCGGCGCGGACGTGAGGCCGGCGCTGACCGAGGCCGAGAACGGCGCGTCGAGCAACGGCGACCACGTCGACAACGGCGAAATCGTCCCCGACACGATCAGCCCTGAGGAGCTCGAGCGACTGCTCGCCGGCACGGAGGAGGGCGAGTGACGCGCGTGGAGCGGCTGCGATGGTGACCCGGAGCGGAGCGGTTGCGTTGGCGAGCGACCGCGTGGAGCGGCTGCGATGGTGAGGGACGCGCTTGCCCTCGCGGAGCTCGACTCGCCCGCTGCGGTGGACGCGCTCACCGCGGCGCTCGACGATCACGACTTGTCGGCGCGGGAAGCGGCCGCGCTCGGTCTGGCCGGCCTTCGCGACCCGGCGTCCGTGCCCGCTCTCGCCCGCATCGTCGCGGGCTGGAACGAGCCCGCGCTGGCCCGCTGCCGGCGCGCCGCCCTCCACACCCTGGTCGCGTTCCGCACGGAGGAGGCGGCTGTCGAGCTCGCTCGCGCACTTGCCGCGGCCGGCCGGGAGCCGCTCGACCTTCACGAGCGCGCGGCGCTCCTCGCCGTGGCGTATGCCGATCCGGCGGGCGTCGCGGCGCCGCGGGTCGTGCGGGCGCTCGTCGGCCTGCTCGCGCACGACGACGAGGCGGTCGCCGAGCGCGCCGTGTCGCTCGTGATGCTGTTTCCGTCGGAGAGCCATCGCCCGCTCGCCCGAGCCCTGCGGGCCGGGTGCGGACCCGCCGCACGCCGCCGCGCCGCGCAGGCGCTCGGCGCATGCCGGCAGGACGCGGCGGTGGCGGCGCTGGTCACGGCCCTCCGCGACTCGTCGCCTGGCGTGCGCGCCGCGGCCGCCCGCTCGCTGGGCGACATGCGCGACCCGGCCACGGCGGTCGCTCTTCACGCGGCCGGCGGAGACGGTGACGAGAGCGTCCGCGAGGCCGCCAGGTCGGCGCTTCACAAGCTCGGCACGGTGGCCACAGCAACGAGCATGGCCGCGGGCTTCGGCCTGGTGGCGCAGCGGTCGGCCGGGTAAGACTATTCTCACGAACCAGGGGTATGAGCGCTCTGCAACCGAGCGCAGGCAGAGGGAACGAGTGGGCAAGACGCGACGACGGAGTATCAGGGGCACGCTCACGGCGACCGTCTGCGGCCTGGGACTCCTCGGCATCGGCGCGCTCACGGCACACGCTCAGGTGAGCCTTCCGCAGGTCCCGGGCGTCACGGCACCGGCCGCTCCCGCGCCCCGTCTTCAGCTCCCGGCGCCGCCGCCGGTTCCGGTCCCCGAGCCGGTGCAGCGCGTGCTCCCGGCGCCCGGAGGCAGCTCGGGTGGGCCCGTGTCGGGCGCCGTCGATGCCGTGCAGGGCGTGGTCGGAGGCGACGGGTCCGGGTCGGGCGTGGTCGATGCGGTCGACGAAACCGTCGAGCGGGTGGGCGGCGGAGTCCAGGGCGGCGTCGAGGAAGTGGTCGGCGGAGGCGGAGTGCAAGGCGGCGTCGAGCGGGTGGCCGGCGGAGTCCAAGGCGGCGTCGAGCGCGTGCTCGGCGGCGGCTCTGGCGGTGCAGTTCGCGGCGGTGTCGAGCGAGCGCTGGGCAGCGGATCCGGCGGAGGACTTCCCGGCGGCGGCGCAGGCAGCGGGTCCGGGGCGGCCGGCGCGGGTGCCGGCCCCGGCGGTGCCTTCGCGGCCGGAGCGCGTGGCCGGCGAGGCGAGCGGGGACGCCGTGCGGGGCGGCCGTTCCTCGGACGCCGGCGGGCGGCGCACCGGCGTGCGATCGAGCGCCGGCGCGAACGAATCGTCCGGCAGCTCCGCGGCTGCCTCGACGTCCTGCCCCCGATGCAGCGAACGACGTTGATCCTCCGCTACGGCGTGGGCCCCCTGCGCGCCCGCTCCGGCAACGAGGCGGCGCGGCTGCTCGACATCTCCCGCCGCAGGGTGCGAGTGCTCGAGCGCCGCGGGGTGCGCAGGCTGGCGAGCTACGGCGAGGGAGCGACCTGTGCCGGCACCGGAGTCGAGCAGAGCACCCTGATGTCCGTGTACGACATGCTCGCCGACACCTCCACCGCGGGCGGAACGGGACTCCCCGCAGCGCTCCAGGCCGGCGTGCTGCTGGCGAGCGCGGCGACGGCGGCCCTCGACGAGGGCGAGGGGGCCGTTGCGGGCGAGCGCGAGTCCGGCGATGACGAGGAAGGCATCACCCCGGAGGAGGACGGCCAGGGGTCCTCGGCCGGGCTGTCGCTGGGCAACCCGTTCGGGCTCGCGGACCCCGCCCTCGACAACCCCTTCCTACTGGTACTGCTGGCGATCGTGGTGGCGTGCCTGGTGTCCGCCGGCCGCGAGATCAGGCGCGCGCTGCGCTGAGCCGGGCGGCGCGCCGGGCCGGCTCCCGCCGGCCGACGCCATCAGCACGAAGCCGAGAATGGGCAGGTCGAGGCCGGCGAGGACCCGCTCGAGCTGGGGCCGGCGTGAACGGCGGGTCCTTCGGAGCGCCACCGCGAGGACGAGCGCGTCGACGCCGGGGAGGGCTCGCCCTCCGCGGAGCAGCGGCGGGGCCGCCACCACGACAGTGTCGAACCGCTTCCGGAGCGCATTGAGCAGGTCCTCGGCCGCATTGCCATCGGGCGCGGGCCCGGCGCCCGCCGTCAGCACCGACAGACCGGTCAGGCCCTGCACCGGCGCGAGCGCCTCGTCCAGGGTGGCCTCGCCGCGGGACACTTCGGCCGCTCCGTCCCGGCGCGCCAGCGCGAACTGGCGACGCAGGGTCGGGCGGGCCGGGTCGAGCTCGACGACGGCCACCCTTCGCCCTTCCGACGCCAGCGCCGCAGCCAGGCCGGCCGCCACCTGCTCGCCGCGGTCCTCGGCCACCGTTCCACAGACGGCCACCACGCGGGCGGACTTCGCCCGTGCCGCGCCGGCGACCCTTGTCGCCAGCCGCTCGTACTCCTTGGCGGCCGACCCGTCCGGCGACTCGAGCGCAGGCAGGCGGTAGGCCTCCTCCACCCCCGCGGGCACGTCGGGCACCCGCCCCAGCTCAGCCAGTCCGAGCCCTTCAGCCACGCTGCGGCTGGAGGTCCGGCGCACGTCGAGCCGTTCCCGCAGGAGCGCGAGCAGCAGCCCCGCGAGCAGCCCGATGGCGGCGCCGACGAGCGCCGCGCGAGCCGTGTCGCGGTCGGTCCTCACCGGTGTCGACGCCGCAGGGACGCTCGACGGACGGACCTCAGCGACCCACGCCCGTGCGTAACTCCCCGCCAGCCGCCGGGCTGCCACCGGCTCGTCCGCTCGCACCGTGAACTCCACCGCGCCTCCGGAGCGTGCAGCCGACAGGTGGTCCAGCAGCTCCCCTGCCTCCTCTCCACCCGCTCCCGCAGCGTCCAGCGCCCGCCTCGCAACCGCCGCGCTGCGCAACGGCCCTCCGGCCGGCGCCTCCCTCACCACAGCCGTCGACTCCCACCCCTCGCTCCCCCGAGCCAGCGACAGCCCGGCCGCCCCAGCCGCGAACGCCGCCGCCGACGCGGCAACCATCGTCAGACCCTCTCGGAAACCCTCCCGGCCCATGCGCCGCCGCTAGTGTCTCCCGCACCTGTGGACCGACCCGCCACGCCGCCCGGCGACGATCCCTTCGCCCCCGCCGCGGCGGCCGGCATCCACCGGCTCGCCATCCCCACGCCGTTCGCGGTCGGCCGGGTCAACGTCTACCTGATCGAGGACGAGCCGCTCACGCTCGTCGACGCGGGCCCCAACTCGGGCACCTCGTTCGACGAGCTCCAGCGCGGCATCGAGGGGCTCGGCCATGCGCTCGAGGACATCGAGCTCGTCGTCGTGACGCACCAGCACATCGACCACATCGGCCTCGTGTCGCTCGTGGCGGGGCGCTCCGGCGCGGAGGTGGCCGCCATCGAGGCCGCCGTCCCGTTCGTCGAGAACTACGGCGCCGCCAGCGAGGCCGACGACGACTTCGCCACCGAGATGATGCTCCGCCACGGCATCCCGGAGGACATGGCGACTGCGCTGAGGTCCGTCTCGCTCGCCTTCCGCGCCTGGGGCAGCCGCGCGGACGTGACCAGGCCGCTGCCTGACGGCGAGCCGCTCGCCCTGCGCGACCGGACCCTCCACGTGCACCACCGCCCCGGCCACTCCCCCACCGACACCGTCTTCCACGACCGCGACCGGCGCATCCTGATCGGCGCCGACCATCTCCTCGCGCACGTCTCCTCGAACCCCCTGCTCACGCGGCCGCTCGACGACTCCGCGGAGCGCCCCAAGGCGCTCCTGCATTACCTCGACTCGCTCGCCGCAACCCGCGAGATGGACCTGGACCTCGTGCTCCCGGGCCACGGCGATCCGATCACCGACCACCGCGCGCTGATCGACCAGCGCTTCGCGCTCCACCGCCGCCGCGCGGACAAGATCCACGGCGTGATCGCCGAACGGCCGCGCACCGCCTACGAGATCGCCCAGGCGCTCTGGGGCAACGTGGCCGTGACCCAGGCCTTCCTCACGCTGTCCGAGGTGCTGGGCCACCTCGACCTGCTCGAAGACGAGGGCCGCGTGCGCGAGGTCGCCGCCGACGGCGTGAGCCGGTTCGAGGCGACCTGACGCGGCGCCGCTCAGGACGTCGAGGGAGCGAGGAAGCGCCGGTTGCCGTCGGGGTCGAACGCGGGCCGGTACTTCTCCCGCGCCGCCTCCTTCAGCTTGGCGCCACACCGCTCGCAGGTCCAGTGGAACACGAGGACCTCGCGCCGCCGGTCGTAGGCGGTATGGATGTCATGAAAGCCGTCGTGGTGGCAGGCCATCTCACGTAAGAAACGCTCCACCGCACCGCTTCTCCCCCACATCAGACGAATCTCCGTCTCCCGCGCCGCCGCGCCAGGGAAGAACCCCGCAGATCCAGGCGTTTCTCTCCCCGACCGCAGTCAAGGAACGACCCTGGGGAGGCAGCGATCAAACGCCTGCGAACCTGTATCTACACGGCTCTCGTCACGGGAGCCATCTGTCTTGCATCGGCCGGCACGGCCGGCGCGACCATCTGGTCATCGCCCCTCGCGGGCTACTGGCCGCTCAACGAGGGCTCGGGCCAGGTCGCGCGCGACTGGTCGGGGCAGGGCAACCACGGCACGCTCGGCTCGACGGCCGGCGTCGACGAGAACGACCCCACCTGGATCAGGGGCATCTTCGGCCTCGGCCACGCCCTGAACTTCGGCGGTGACGACTTCGTCGCCATCCCGGACTCGCAGGCCCTGGAGCCGGCGCGCATCACCGTCGAGACGTGGTTCCGCGGGGGCGAGTCTCCCGGGCAGTACAAGTACCTCGTCGCCAAGGGCGGCGCAGGATGCAAGGAGGCCGGTTCCTACGGCCTGTACACCTCGAAGAACCGCGGACTCGCGTTCTACGTCTATGACGGGTCCGACTGGACCCGCTCGCCTGAAGCCGACCCCGCACAGGTGTGGGACGGCCGCTGGCACCACGCCGCGGGCACGTTCGACGGCACCACGGTGCGGATGTTCGTGGACGGCAGGCAGATCGGGACCGGCAGTCCGGCGGGTACCGCGATCGCCTACGACGTGCCGGAGGGCGGCGGCGCGCTCGGCTCCTACCCCGAGCCGTGCGACCTCCTGTTCACGGGCGACCTCGACGAGGTCCGGGTCTGGTCCCGGGCGCTGCCGGTGAGCGACATCTGGGACCGCGTGCGGCTACTGCTCGCGCTGTTCAGGAACTAGGCCAGGGAGGGCGGCTAGCGGGCGATCGCCCGCCCGGTGGAGTCCCAGACGTTGCCGGAGTTCACGGCGGCGTCCTCACAGGACAGCATCGGGCCCCAATAGCCGCCCTTCGGCCAGTCCTCCCGCGAGAAGCGGTTGTTCGTGACCGTCTCCCGCTCCGTGCCGTCCCGGCCGCAGTAGAGCGTCCAGCCGCCGCCGGACAGCAGGTTGCGGTCGACCGTCACGTCGCTCTCGCCGCTCGGGAGCAGGATCGCCGAGGTCTGGGCGTTCGGGTTGCGGATCGTGTTGTGCCGGAGCGTGATGTTGCTTGCGCCGGCGTCCTGGAACCCGTCGGCATGCGCCTCGCTGTCCTTCGGGAGCTTGCTCAGGTCGCAGAACGAGTCGGTGATCGTCACGTTCGCGCTGAAGTGCGCGCAGTCCATTCCGTTGTGGAACCAGACCCGCTGCGCCTCGTAGCCGCTGAACGCGATGCCCTTGCCGCTCTCGAACCCCTGGAGGTCGATCTCGACGTCCCGGATGACCGTGTCGCGCGCCTCGCCGGAGCCGTCGGCCCTGATCGGGTAGTAGCACGGACAGACGATCTTCACCCGCTCGATCGTGACGCCCGGCGCCTCGACCACGATGCCGCCGTGCAGCTCGACGTCGGAGTAGGTCATCCCGGGCTCGTCGAGGTGGATCGTGCCGTCGGCGCGTGTGAGCTCCGTGTCCGGCGGGACGCCGGTGTTGGTGGCGTCCGGGTAGCCGCAGGCGGACGGCTTTGCCATGCAGCCGGTGCCGCGGGCGCCCGCGGCAGGTGGCTCACCGGGCTGCTGGCCGGGGATGCCGTCGGCATCGGAGGGCGGGCAGGCGCGGTCGGGTCCCGCGGCGCGGTAGGGCTCCCAGGCGATCGCGGCGTCGCGGGCGTGAAGGCCGCCGAAGGGCACGCACTGGGCGAGAGCGGCGGCGGGGGCGCCGGTGAGCCAGACGCGCGTGGACCAGTCGGCGCCGGCCTCGGGGCGGTACCAGCCGAGCAGGCCGCCCCAGGTGGGCGGCTCCGCGGCCGCGGGCGCGCGGAAGGCGAGCGCGGCCAGACGGCAGTCGCCGCGGGCGGGGCACCAGAAGTCGAGCGCGTGCGGCTCGCCGGCTCGGAGCGCCCCGTCGGGCGGCGGTGCGCCGGCGAGTGCGACGCGGCGAAGGCCGGGCCGGCGCGAGGCAGGCGCGGCGCCGGCCACGGGCTGCGCGTCATCCGGCGCGCCGCCGCTCGCCGCGACGCGCTCCGCTTCCTTGACGGAGTCGAAGCGCCCGGCCGCCTCGAGCACGTCCCGGTGGAGCTCTTCCGCCCTCACCCGGTCCGCTCGCTTCGCGGCGGCGAGGTTCGGATAGGGCCCCGCATTCCCGGCGTGCAGTCCGCCGTCGCTCTCCGAGGACCCGCCGAGCAGCAGGAAGGCCCCGAGCGCCGCGCAAACCAGCAGGCCGGCCGCCAGCACGACCCAGGCCACGCGCGGCTTCGACCCGGTGGCCGTGGCTAGCTCCTCCCTCGCAGCGTGGCCGGCGAGTCGGCGTTGGCCAGCAGCCGCTTCGGCTTCCCTGTGCCGTCCGCGCGCACCGAGAACAGGTCCCGGCCGTCGCTGTAGAGCACGGTTCGCCCGTCCAGCCACTCCGCCTGGTCGTCGATCGACCGCGGCTCGGACAGGATCGTGTCGCGCATCGTCCGCAGGTCGAGCACGTGCAGGCGCCATTCGCCCTCGCCGCCGACCAGCTTCTTGTACGCGATCCGGTTCTCGTCGGGCGACAGCGACGGGCACTCCACGTTCTCGCGCAGCACCCGCACCTCCTGCTTCGAGAGCGAGCCCTCCACCAGGTAGCGCTGCCCGCCGGTCGCGAGCGTGGCGTAGAAGCGGTCGTCGTCGGCCGCGAACGTGACGCCCCAGTAGTTCACGTCGGGCGCCTCGATCCGGTCGCCGTCGCGGTAGGCCTTGAAGTCCTCGAGGTTGCCGACCGGCTCGCCGCTCTCCATGTCGACGATCGTCGTGGCGGTCGAGAAGCCGCCGTCCACGGCGTAGGAGTGTCCGTTCACGAACAGCGTGAACGCCCCCCAGCGGCCGCTCGGCGACACCCGCGCACGGCTCGGCACACCGTTCAGCTTCAGCTCGTGGCGGACCCGGAAGCGCTCGTCGAAGATGCGGGCGCGGTAGTCGAGCACCGACGGCGCCAGCATCAGGCAGAGACCGCGGCCGCCCGCCATGTGGACGCGCCGGCAGGCGAGCGGCTGCACGCTGGCGTCCCGTGGCCCGCCGTCGAGCGCCACCTGGGTCAGGTGGCCGTTGAGCGGCGTGTCGCTCGGGTCCACCGCGCGCACGAGCAATCCGGTCGGCGGGCCCTTGGGCGCCGGCCGTCCGCCCGTGTCCGCGGCCGGCTCTGCGGCTGCCGGCTCCGCTGCGGCCGGCTCCGCCGGCTTCACGAGCTTCACGCGCGCTGTCGAGGTGGTCGAGTCGTCGCGCATCGCGGCCACCACCACCCAACCGGTCCCGAGCAGGAGGCAGCCCGCCACGAGCGCCGCGAAGATCGCGACGCGGCTACGCACCGGCGAGCCCCCAGTCCGCACGGCGGAAGGCCAGCGCCGCCAACGCGATGACGAGCGCGAGCGCCGCGCCGAACGCGATCGTGGCCGTGGCCAGGCCGGCCACCGTCCACAGCAGGCCGAAGAGGATCGCGGCCACGAGCTTCGCCAGCGAGGTCGCCGTGACGATCACGGCGAGGCCGCTCGCGCGCAGCTCCTCCGGCACGAGGGCGCTGGCGGTGGCCATCAGCACGCCGTCGGTACAGGCGTAGTAGGCGCCCAGCAGGAGCAGGTACAGCGCGAGGCCTGCGACGCCGACGCTCGGCACGAGCAGCGCCGTGTACACGAGCAGCAGCAGGACGTAGCCGGCCACGAAGACCCGCATGCGCCCGAGCCTGTCGGCCAGCCAGCCGATCGGGATCGCCAGCAGCATGTAGGCGCAGGCGCTGCCGGCGAAGAGCAGCGGGAAGAGGGTCGTGTCGAAGTCGAGCCGGCGCTGCAGCGCGAGGTAGAGGAACGCGTCGCTCACCGTGACGCAGGCCGAGTCCGGCCGACACCACCAGCAGCAGGCCGGAAGCGCGGCAGCACCACGAGGCTCGCCGCTCGCTTCAGGCTCGCCCGGCGCGGGCCCTCGGCCGGCTCGCGCTCCCTGCGGTTGCGCACGAACAGCACCAGGACGGCCAGGCCGAGGATCGCGAAGCAGAGGCTGACGGCGAAGACGGCGTCGAAGCGCGCCGGGCGCCGCCAGCAGGATGCCGAACGCGACGATCGGCCCGAGCATCGCGCCGGCCGTGTCCATCGCCCGGTGCACGCCGAACGCGGTGGCGAGGCCCTCGCGCGTGGAACTGAGCGAGATGAGCGCGTCGCGCGGCGCGGTGCGCACGCCCTTGCCGAGCCGGTCGGCGAGGATGATCGCCGACAGGCCGCCGATGCTGCCGCCGACTACCAGCAGCGCGCCCTTGCAGGCGGCCGAGATCCCGTAGCCGAAGGCCGCGAGCTCCTTGTAGCGGCTGCGCCGGTCGGCCACGACGCCGCTCGCGATCCGCACGATCCCCGCGGCGCCCTGGTAGAGCCCGTCGAGCAGCCCGTACTGGAGCGGCGACGCGCCGAGGGCGAACACGGCGTAGATCGGCAGGACGGTGGCCACCATCTCGGCCGACACGTCGGTCAGCAGGCTGGTCAGGCCGAGCAGCACCACGTTGCGCGAAACGCGCAGGCGCTTTCGCGGGCGCGCCTCGGCGCGCCCCTGAACCAGCAGCCGTGCAGACTCTGCCTGGTACATGCCCGCCCAAGCAACGGCGGGGAAGGGGCCGTTCTGTCGCCGCCGCGGAAGGAGTTGGGGGCGGACGCCGTTCTGTTGGCGTGCACACGCTCCGCACTGCCGACTCAGCGGGCCATCGCCCCGCTGTCGCGCCCGCCGTCGCCGTGGTTTCGAGCAACGAGATCCTCGCCCGGCGCATCCGCGACGCGCTCGATCTCGACGCCATCGAGCTGGTCGACTGGGCCGTCGGCGTGCCGCAGCTTTCCGAGGGCGCCGCCCGCGCCGGCGTGATGGTGCTCGTCGGCGGTCGCGCCTCAGAGGAGCGCCGCGCGCTGATCCGGGCCGTCTGCCAACGCTTCCCCTCCGTGCCCGCGATCGTGGTCGCCTCGCTGTCCTCGACGGGCGTTCACAAGGCGCTCGAGGCCGGGGCGGCCGGGCTCGTGCTCGACTCGGAGATCGAGACGGCGCTGGCGCCGACGATCCACGCGGTCGGCGCGGGCCAGATCGTCGTGCCCAACCGCTTCAGGCGCCACGCCATCCGGCCGGCGCTCTCCCATCGCGAGAAGCAGACGCTCGCCCTCGTGGCCGCCGGCTACACCAACCGGCAGATCGCCGCCCACCTCTTCCTCGCCGAGAGCACGGTGAAGACGCACCTCACCTCGGTGTTCGGGAAGCTCGGCGTGGGCTCCCGCAGCGAGGCCGCCGAGCTCGTGCTCGACCCCGACATGAAGCTCGGCATCTCCATGCCCGGCCTGCCCGAGACGGGCACCGAGAACGGAAACGGAAACGGGAGCCACGTCCTGTGAGCTGGGGCGAGGTGCCGCTCACGCGGCTGGACAACTCCGATCCGGAGCTGATGGACGACCTGCTCGCGGCAGTCGAGCGGGTCGCCCGCGGCGCGAGCTTCATCCTCGGCCGCGAGGTCGAGGCGTTCGAGGCCGAGCTGGCCGCCTACTGCGGCACCGCCGAGGCGATCGGGGTCGGCTCCGGCACCGACGCGCTCGCGCTCACCCTGATGGCGCGCGGGATCGGCCCGGGCGACGAGGTGATCGTGCCCACCAACAGCTTCATCGCGTCGGCCGAGGCGGTGAGCCTCGCGGGCGCGACCCCGCGGCTCGTCGACGTGGACCCGGACACGCACGTGCTCACCGCGGACATCGTGGCCGGCGCCATCGGCCCCGCCACCGCCTGCGTGATGCCGGTCCACCTGTATGGCCGCACCGTGGAGATGGGGCCGCTGCTCGAGGTGGCCCGCCGTGCCGGGATCGTGGTCGTGGAGGACGCCTGCCAGGCGCACGGCGCCCTGTACCGCGGCCGCCGCGCCGGCTCGCTTGGCGACGCCGGCTGCTTCAGCTTCTACCCCGCGAAGAACCTGGGCGCCTGGGGCGACGGCGGCGCGATCGTGACCGACGACGCCGAGCTCGCCCGCCGCGTGCGGCTGCTCCGCGCGCACGGCGAGAGCCCGCGCTACCACCACCGCGTCCGCGGCACCACGTCGCGGCTGGACGCCATCCACGCCGCCGTGCTGCGCGTGAAGCTGCGCCGGCTCGACCGCTGGAACGAGAGCCGGCGCCGCGCCGGCGCCGCCCTCGCCGAGGCCCTGGCCGGCACCGCCGTGCGCGTTCCGGCGCCCCCCTCCCCGCACGGGGACCACGTCTTCCACCAGTTCGTCGTGGAGGCGGACGACCGCGACGCGCTGCGCGCCCACCTCGAGACGCGCCGCATCGCCACCGGCATCCACTACCCGGTGCCGATCCACCGCTCGGACGCCTACGCCGACCTCGATCCGCGGCCGGACTCGCTGCCGGTGGCGGAGGGGCTCGCCGGGCGCATCTGCTCGCTCCCGATGTCGCCGTCGCTCAGCGCCGAGGAGATCGACCGCATCGCGGGCGCCGTGGCCGAGCTGACCTCGCTTGCGCGGGAGGCGGCGTGATGGCGGGCGATCAGCTCAACCTCGCGGTCGTGGGCTACGGCTACTGGGGCCCGAACATCGTCCGCAACGTCATGGACAGCGCGGACCTGCGGCTCTGGGGCCTGTGCGAGCTCGACCCCGAGCGCACCGCACGGTTCTCGAACCGCTACCCCGGCGTCCGCACCTGCGCGGACTTCGACGAGGTGCTCGCCGACCCGGAGGTCGACGCGGTCTCGATCGCCACTCCCCCGGCCACCCACTACCCGCTCGCCAGGCGGGCGCTCGAGGCCGGCAAGCACGTGCTCGTGGAGAAGCCGCTGGCCACCACCGTGGCCGACGCCGAGGCGCTCGTGGAGCTGGCCGGCCGTGAGGGCCTCGTGCTGATGCCGGGCCACACGTTCCTCTACAGCCCCGCCGTGAACAAGGTGCGGGAGCTGATCGACTCGGGCGAGCTCGGCGAGATCTACTTCGTCACCTCGTCGCGGATGAACCTCGGCATCTACCAGGCCGACGGGGTGGTCGGCGGACCTCGCCCCGCACGACCTGTCGATCCTCCTGTACTGGCTCGACCGCCCGGTCGCCACGGTCGCCGCCCAGGGCTGCACCGTGTTCCAGAGCGGCGTCCCCGAGGCCGCCTTCCTGACGCTCCGCTTCGCGGACGGGCCGACCGCGAACGTCCAGGTCTCCTGGCTGGCCCCCCGCAAGGTGCGCCAGATGGTCGTGGTCGGGAGCAAGCAGATGGTCATCTACGACGACACGGCACTCGACGACGCCGTGCGCCTCTACGACCGCGGCTTCGACTTCAACGACGAGCCCGCGAACTTCGGCGAGCACCAGCTCACCTACCGCTCGGGCGACATGGTGGCGCCGCGGCTGCAGGCCAGCGAGCCGCTCGGCATGGAGCTCGAGGACTTCGCGCACGCGATCCGCACCGGCTCCACGCCGCGCTCCCACGGCGCGCTGGGTGTGGAGATCGTGAGGGTGCTCGAGGCGGCGCATGCGTCGCTCGACTCCTCCGGCCAGCCGGTCGAGCTGGGAACGGCCGCCGCGCGGTGAACCCCGCCGGCCCGCGCATCGGGGTCGCCTTCCCGGGCGACCCGACCGATCCCCGGTCGTGGTCGGGCACGCCCTACGGCGTCTTCCGCGGACTGACCGAGGCGGGCGCCGAGCCCGTGCCGCTCGACGTCTCCGCCCCCGGTCCGCTCGAGCCGCTCGTGGCGGGCGCCACCGGGCTCGCCCACCTGCGCCGCACGGCGCCCGGGCACCCGGTCGAGCGCCTCCGGCAGGCCTACAGCGCCGGGCTGATCGGGCCGCCGCTGTGCAGCGTCCGGTCGCACGTCGGGAACCGGCGCGTGCGCCGCACGCCGCTCGACGGCGTGATCCAGGTCGGCACCGGCTACCGCATCGACACCGGCGTCCCGCTCGTGACCTACGAGGACATGACGGTGATCCAGGGGCTCGAGTACCCATACCTCCACTGGAGCGCGCTGCCGCGGCAGGACATCGACCGCCGCGTCTCGACCCAGCGCCGCTGCTACCAGGCGGCCCAGGCGATCTGCATGACGAACTCCTGGGCGGCCGGCTCGGCCCGCGACGACTACGACGTCCCGGCCGAGAAGGTGCACGTGGTCGGCGTGGGCACGCACGAGGAGCCGCGGCGGCCGGAGCGCTCGTGGTCGACCCCGCGCTATCTCTTCATCGGCCTCGAGTGGGAGCGCAAGAACGGCCCGCGGGTCGTGCGCTGCTTCCAGCGCATCCGCGAGTTCCACCCGGACGCGCGGCTCGACTTGGTCGGCAGCCACCCCGAGGTAGAGGAGCCCGGCGTGACGTGCCACGGCACGCTGCGACGCGACATCGCGGAGGAGGGCGCACACCTGCGCCGCCTGTTCGACGAGGCCACCTGCTTCGTGATGCCCTCCCTGTTCGAGCCCTCCGCCGTGGTCTACGCGGAGGCCGCCGCCGCCGGCCTGCCGAGCATCGGCACCGGCGTGGGCGGCTCCGCGGACCTGATCGGCGACGCCGGGCTCGTGCCCGACCCCACCGACGACGAGGCCGTCTTCGACGCCATGCTCGAGCTGGCGGACCCGGCGCGGGCCGCAAGGCTCGCCGAGCGCGCCGCGGCGCGGGCGCGGCTGCTCACCTGGCGTGCCGTGGCCGAGCGCCTGCTTCGCGCGCTCGACCGGCCCGTGCGGGGCCGCGAGCTCATGGACTACCTGCCCGATCTCGGCGCCGTCGGCGCCGCCCGCTGAGATGCGCGCGCTCGCCGTCGTCGGAGCGCGGCCGAACTTCGTGAAGGTCGCCCCCATCCTCCATGCGCTGGACGACGTGCCGGGGCTCGAGGTGCGCGTGCTGCACACCGGGCAGCACTACGACCGGGCGCTGTCGGGGAGCTTCATCGAGCAGCTCGACATGCCGCACCCGCACCACCACCTCGGGATCGGCTCCGGCACCCACGCCGAGCAGACCGGCGCGGTGATGATCGGCGTCGAGCGGATCCTCGCCGAGGAGCGGCCGGACGCGCTGATCGTGCCGGGCGACGTGAACTCGACCCTGGGCGCGGCACTGGCCGCGAGCAAGGCCGGCGTGCCGATCGTGCACGTGGAGTCGGGGCTCCGCTCGCGCGACTGGAACATGCCGGAGGAGATCAACCGCGTCGTGACCGACCGGATCTCGGACCTCCTGCTCTGCCACTGCGAGGAGGCGGTGGAGAACCTCGCCGGCGAAGGCATCGCGGGCGACTCCGTGGCCCTCGTGGGGAACACGATGATCGACAGCCTGCTGCGGCTGCTCCCGGCCGCCCGGGCGGGCGGCGCGCTGGAGCGCCACGGGCTCTCGAGGCGGGGCTACGTGCTCGTGACTCTGCACCGGCCGGCGCTCGTGGACGAGCCGACCCGGCTTGCGCCGGTGATCGAGCTGCTCGACGACCTGGCGCGCTCGCTGACGGTCGTGATGCCGCTGCACCCGCGCACGCGGGCGCGGCTCGAGGCGATGGGCGCCGGGGCGGCGCAGCGCCTGACCGTGACGGAGCCGCTCGAGTACCTGGACTTCATCGCGCTGCAGGACGCGGCGCGGCTGGTGATCACCGACTCCGGCGGTGTGCAGGAGGAGACGTCCGCCCTGGGCGTGCCCTGCCTGACCTACCGGGACAACACGGAGCGCCCCGTGACGATCACGCATGGGACCAACCGCCTGGTGGGCGTGCGGCCGGACGCGCTGAGCGCGGCCGCGCGGGAGGAGCTGGCGCGGCCGTTCGTGGAGGGCGCGGGCCAGATTCCGTTGTGGGATGGCGAAGCGGGCCCGCGTGCGGCGGAAGCGATCGCCGCGCTGCTGAGCATGCGCGGGCCGTCGCTTGCACACCGGGCCGCTTGAGCAGCCAGGAGGCCGGACTTCCGGCGCCTGCGCCAAACGATTGCGCGGTTTGGTAGGCCATAGCCCACACAACTGCGCAACCGATCGATCAGGGCGGCGCGCCCACGCGGAGCGCCATGCGCAGCCGCTGGCCCTCGCGCACGCGCCGCACGACCTGACCGTCGGGGCACTGCGGCGCTCGCGCCGCGGCCGAGCTGGCGTAGCCCCAGATCATCGCCGCCGAGGCGGGGTTCTCCTTCGCCCGGTAGAGCGCGCGCAGCAGCAGGTACGTCGGCCGGTAGCCCATGTACCAGGCCTGCCGGCCCAGGGCGGATCCGGCGCGCAGGCGGCCCTCGCGGTCGCCCACCGGCCGGTGGTGCAGGAAGGCCAGGTCGACGAAGGTTCGCGTCCGGTAGCCGCGCAGCTGGGCCTTGATCTCGTCGACGCCGTCCCAGCCCATGGTCGGCTCGAGGGCCATCACGTCGTCCACCAGCGACCAGCGGTAGGCCCGCGACGCGCCGCGGGGATGGGTCAGCGCCACCTTGCGGCGGACCCACCTGCCGTCCTCGAGCTCCCAGCAGGCGCCCGAGGCGATCCCGAGCATCGGGTCCTCCTCGAACCGCCCGATCAGCCCGGCGAAGTAGTCAGGGTCGAAGGAGGTGTCGGCGTCGAGCTTCACCACCACGTCGGCGGGCCGGCGCAGGGCGGAGATGCCCGCGCGGAACGCGATCAGGTCGCGCCCCTCGCGGCGCCCCTCGGAGAGCGAGCCGCCCCGGTCGCCGTGCCGGACCAGGCGGATCCAGGAGTGCTCGGCCGCGAGCGCCTCCACCGCCTCGGGCGTGCCGTCGTCGGAGCCGTCGTCGACCACGACCCACTCAGCCGGCCGCAGCGACTGCCCGATCAGGGCTGCCGCCAGCCGGCCGAGGTTGGAGCGCTCGTTGCGCGCCGGCGTGACGACCGCGTAGCTCAACACTTGGCGAACGAACGGCGGGCCGCGCCGGGTTCTTCCACGGAAAAGAAACCCTCGCCGCCGCCCGTTGGTCGGAGGAACGGGTGAGTGAAAGGGCTCCCCGTTCTCCGACTGCCAATGGACCTCGTCAACATCCTCATGACGCTGCGCCGCCGCCGGCGCCTGGTCGTCGCGGCCGCCCTGCTGTCGATCGCGGCCGGCGCCGCTGTCGGTATGGGCGTCGCCCCGGTGGCGGCCCCGAAGAAGCCGGAGGGCACGGGCGTTGCCCGCGTTCTGGTGGACACGCCCCGCTCCGTGGTCGTCGGCGTGAACCCGCGCGGCTCCGAGTTCCTCGGGGCGCGCGCGAACGTGCTCGCCAACGTCATGGTCGAGGGCGAGGTGAAGGACGCGATCGCGCGCCGCGCCGGCGTCCCGCCGAAGCGCCTGTTCGCCCACGCCGAAAGCACGACGGGGGCGGACATCCAGCCGGCCATCCCTGAGGACCGCAAGTTCATCCTCGTCACGCGCGTGCTGAACGACGACACCGGCGAGCAGCTTCCGATCATCGAGATGGAGACCGAGGCTCCCAACGCCCAGCGCGCCGCCGCCCTGGCGAACGCCGCGGTGGAGGGCCTGCAGAAGTACCTCGACTCCAAGGCAACCGACGAGGCGATCCCGGACGAGCGCCGGCTGTTCGTCTCGCCGCTCGGCGACGCGCAGGCCGCCGACGTCGTGCCCGGCGCCAGCCTGATCGCCGGCGTGGCGGTGGCGCTCTTCCTCTTCCTCGCCTTCTGCGGCGCGATCGTGATGGCCTCCGCGGTGTCCGGCGGCATGCGCCGCGCGGCCGCCGGGGAAGCCGGTCTGACGCCGCCCCCCGCCGCCCCGGAGGTCAGGCTCGACGCGGTGCCCGCCGCCGCGCCTCGCCCGGAGCGCCGCGTGCGCAGCGTCCCGTCGCCCGACGCGGACGCCGAGCTACAACTGCTTCGCCGCGATCTGGCCTCATGACACCCCGCCCGCTGCTGCTCTGCGGCGCCGGGGGGTTCGCGCGGGAGACGCTCGAACTGGTCCGCGCCGTCAACCGCCGGGCGCCCGCCTGGGAGGTGGTCGGCCTGCTGGACGACGACCCCGCCCTGCACGGGACCCGGATCCACGGCGTGGAGGTGATCGGGCCCTGCGAGGCGGTCCACGACCACACGTCGGCGCTCGTCACGGCCTGCACGGCGTCGCCGGGCGAGCCGATGCGGCGCGTCAAGCTCGTCGACCGGCTCGACCTGCCGCTCGATCGCTACGCGACGCTGATCCACCCGGCCGCGGTCGTCCCGGAGTCGGCGTACATCGAGCCCGGCTCGGTGCTGCACGCGGGCACGATCCTCACCGCGGACATCCGGCTCGGCGCGCACGTGGCGACGATGCCGGGCGTGATCCTCACCCACGACGTCGACGTCGGGGACGGCGTGACGTTCGGCTCGGCGGCGAACGTGGCCGGCGCGGTGACGATCGAGCGCGGCGCCTACATCGGCGCCGGAGCGCTGCTCCGTGAGGGAGTGACGGTGGGCACGGGGGCGCTCGTGGGAATGGGCGCCGTGGTCACGCGCCCGGTGCCGGCCGGGCAGGTCTGGGCCGGCGTGCCGGCGCGGCCGTGGCACGCGAACAACGCGGTGGGGGTGGTCCGGTGAGGCTGCTCGTGGCGGCGCACAACCTCGGCATCGGCGGCAGCCAGCTGAACGCGATCGACCTCGCCGCCGGCGCCGCCGCGGCCGGCCACGAGGTGGTCGTCTACGGCCCGCGCGGCCCGCTCGTGGACCGGATCGAGGCGCGCGGGCTCGAGTACGTCCCGGCCCGTCCGCTCCGCTACCGGCCGGCGCCCTCCCGCATCGCGCAGCTCGCCCTGCTGGCGCGGCGGCGCAAGCTCGACCTGATCCATGCCTACGAGTGGCCCCCCTGCCTCGACGCCTACTACGGCGCGCATCTCGGCTTCGGCGTCCCGCTCGTCTGCACCGTGCTGTCGATGTCGGTCTCCCCCCTCGTCCCGCCCTCGATCCCGCTGGTGATGGGGACCGAGGACCTCGGCGACGAGGCGCGCCGGACCCACGACGCGCCCGTCTGGGTCCTGGAGCCGCCGATCGACACCGAGCTGGACCACCCGGGCATCGACGGCCGGCCCTTCCGCCGCGAGCACGGCGTCGCTGACGGGGACCCGCTCGTGGTCACCGTGTCGCGCCTCTCGCTGGAGCTCAAGCTGGACGCGCTGGTGCGCGCCATCGACGCCGTGGACCACCTGGCCGGCCGGAGCGCAGTACGGCTCCTCGTGGTCGGGGGCGGCCCGGCCGAGGAGGCGCTGAAGGAGCGCGCGGATCGCGTGAACCGCCAGTGGGGCCGCGAGGTGGTCTCGTTCACGGGGCCGGTGCCGGACCCGCGGAGCGCCTATGCCGCGGCGGACGTGATCGTCGGGATGGGCAGCTCGGCCCTGCGCGCGATGTCGATCGGGCGCGCCGTGGTGGTGCAGGGCGAGCGGGGCTTCTCGGAGATCTTCGGGCCGGACACCCGCGACCGCTTCCTGCGCACAGGCTTCTGGGGCGTCGGCGACGACCCGCCGACCGCGCGACTGCTCGCAGGGCAGATCAACGGGCTGCTGTCGAACGCCGCCCGCCGCGCGGAGCTGGGGGCGTTCGGGCGCCGCACGGTGGAGGAGCGCTTCTCGCTCGAGCGGGCCGTGGGACGGCAGCTCGAGATCTACGAGCACGTGCTGGAGCCCGGCCGCAAGCCTCGGCTGGCGCACGCCGCCACGGCAGCGAGCCGCGCGCTGGGGATCGAGCTTCGCGCGCACGACCCGCGGCGCAAGCGGGTGCGGCGCGAGCTGGAGCAGTCGCTGCTCGGCGCGGCGCGCCGGCCGGATCCCCCCGCGAGGAGCAGGCCCGCCCTTCCCGCCGCGGAGACGGTCTCATGACCGCCCTCCTCGAGGGACACCCGGTCACCGGCTGGGACGGCCTCGTCGTCATCTGCGCGGCCAACAACTGGGACGACGTCAAGCGCGGCGACCGCCACATGGCCGAGCACCTCGCCGCCCACGCCCCGATCCTCTACCTGGACCCGCCCCACTCGCACCTCACCCGCTTCCGCAGCCGCGGCTACTCGCCCGCTCCCACGCGCCCCCGCCTCCGTCAGGCCGCTCCCGGCATCGCCCGCTACTCGCCGGTCGTGGCCCCCAAGCCGATGCACCGGGCCGTGGTCCCCACCACGTCGTGGCTCGTCCGGCACCAGCTGGCGGGCGCCGTCCGGCAGCTCGCCGGCAGCGTCCACGCCGTCATCACCACCTGGCTCTTCCTCGACATGTACGGGGTCTGCAACGAGCGGCGCAGCGTCTACTGGTGGCGCGACGACCCCGTCGCCGCCGCCCCGCTCTGGGGCCTCGACCGCGAGATGCTCGTCCGCGGCGAGGAGCGGCTCGCCCGCTCCTCCGACCTCGTCGTGGCCGTCTCCGACGACGCGGCGCGCCGCTGGCGCCGCGAGGGCGCATCCACCGCGTTCCTCCCGAACGGCTGCGACGCCGCGATGTTCGCGAACGTGGACGACGCGCCCGACCCGACCGACGTCGACCTCCCGGGCCCGATCGCCGGATTCGTGGGCCAGATCAACACGCGGACCGACCTGGCGCTGCTCGAGGCGGTGGCCGACTCCGGCATGTCGCTCCTGCTCGTCGGCCCCCGGGACATGTCCTTCGAGCCGGAGCGCTTCGAGCGCCTGGCCGGCCGGCCAGGCGTCTCCTACATCGGCCCGCGGCCGTTCGCCGAGCTGCCGTCCTACCTGAAGTCGATCGACGTCGGGCTCATCCCGTACGGGCTGAACGAGTTCAACCGCGGGAGCTTCCCGCTCAAGGCGCTCGAGTACCTCGCCGCCGGGCTGCCGGTGGTGGCCACGCCGCTCCCGGCGCTGCGCTGGCTCGACACCGACCTGATCGCGCTGCACGAGGAGCCCACACGCCTTCGCGGCAGCCGTGCGGCGCGCGGCCACCGTGGCCCGCGAGCCGGCCCTCGTGGAGCGCCGCCGCGCGCTGGCGACCCGCCACAGCTGGACCGAGCGGGCCGCGCGAATGGCCGAGCTGCTCGAGCTGCCCGGCCACGCCGTCGCGCGGGAGGCGGCGTGAGCGAGACACACGACGAGAAGGAGAACATCGGGGGGCGCGCCCGCAAGGGCATGCAGTGGAGCCTCCTGAACAGCTTCGGGGGTCGCGTACTGAACCTGGTCGCGGGGCTCGCGATCGCGCGCCTCGTGACCCCGGACGAGTTCGGCACCTACGCCGCCGGCTTCCTCGTCCTGACGATCTTGCTGAGCATGAACGAGTTCGGCATCACGATCGTCGTCGTTCGCTGGCAGGGCCGTGTCGAGCGCATCCTCCCCACCGCGGTCACGTGCGCCGTGGGGACCAGCGCGCTCTGGTTCGCGCTCACCTTCGCCCTCGCCCCCCAGATCGCCTCGATCCTGAACGCGCCGGACGCGGTGTCCGTGATCCGGGTCCTGTCCTTCGGCGTGCTCCTCGACGGCCTCTCCGCCATCCCCAACGCGCTCCTGATGCGGAGCTTCCTCCAGCGCCTGCGCGCGATGGCGGACCTGATCGGCTTCCTGCTCGGCACGGCCATCGGGATCTACCTGGCCGCAACCGGCTGGGGCGCGCTCGGCCTCGCCTACGGCGCGGTCGTGACCAACGCCGCCACCACGCTGGTGATCTGGTGGCGCGCGCCGATGCGGCCGCGTCCCGGGTGGAGCTGGGCGCAGGCGCGCGAGCTCGTCAGGGAGGGCCTCCCGCTCGCCGGCACGAGCCTCGTGCTCCTGACCATCCTGAACGTCGACTACGTCGTCGTCAGCCGGGTGCTCGGCGTGACCGCGCTCGGCTTCTACGTGCTCGCCTTCAACGTCTCGAGCTGGCCCTGGACCCTGCTCTCGAAGTCGATCCGCCGCGTGGCGCTGCCCGGCTTCGCGCACCTGGCCGGCGACCGCGATCAGCTCGAGCAGACCTTCGCCCGCGGCCTGACGCTCGTGGCCGGCACCGCGGTGCTCGGCGGCGTGCTGCTCGCCGCGCTCGCCGCCCCCGTGGTGGAGGTCCTGTACGGGGACCGCTGGCTGCCGGCAATCCAGGCCCTGCAGTGGCTCGCCCTGCTCGGCGCGATCCGCATCGTCCTCGACCTCTGCTACGACCTGCTGGTGGCGGTCGGCCGGGCCGGCCCGCTGCTGCGGGTGCAGCTCGTCTGGCTCGTCGCCCTGGTCGTCGCGCTCCCGGTCGGGGCCCACACCAACGGGATCGCCGGCGTGGCGTTTGCGCACGTCGCGGTGGCAGCCGTGATCGTCCTGCCAATGAACGTCTTCCTCGTGAAGGGCGCCGGCCTCCGGCTCCGCGTCCTGGCCCGCGCCATGGCGCCGGTCGCCGCCGCGGGCGCGGCCGGCACGGCCATCGCGCTCGGCGCCCAGCGGATCGAGGCCGCCCCCTTGTGGACCCTGCTCGTCGTGGGGTCCCTCATCACGGTCGCCTACGTCGCCGTGTTCGTCATGCCCGGCGGCGGACGAGCCGCCGTGGCCTGGGCCAGACCGCAAAATCGCCCTGCCGAAGCCCGTTGACCGGGTGAGGCAACTAAGACCATCGGAGCAGAAATGACACCTGACCTCGGACGCGTCCTCGTCACCGGCGGCGGCGGCGCCATCGGGTCCAACCTCGCCGACCAGCTCGTGGAAGCCGGCGCCGAGGAGATCGTGATCCTCGACAACTTCGTGCGCGGCAGGCGCGACAACCTCGCCTGGGCGCTCGCCAACGGGCCGGTGCGCCTGATCGAGGGCGACATCCGCGACCGTGCGCTCGTCCGCCGCCTCATGCGCGGCGTGGACGTGGTGTTCCACCTGGCCGCCATCCGGATCACGCAGTGCGCCGAGGAGCCCCGGCTGGCGCTCGAGGTGCTCGTGGACGGCACCTACGACGTGGTCGAGGCCGCGGCGGACGCGGGCGTCCGCAAGGTCGTGGCCTCCTCCTCCGCGTCGGTCTACGGCCTGGCCGAGGAGTTCCCCACGAACGAGAGCCACCACCCGTACGCGAACGACACGCTCTACGGCGCCGCCAAGGCGTTCAACGAGGGCCTGCTGCGCAGCTTCCACGCCATGCGCGGCCTGGACTACGTGGCGCTCCGCTACTTCAACGTCTACGGCCCGCGGATGGACATCCACGGCCTCTACACCGAGGTGCTGGTGCGCTGGATGGAGCGCATCTCGGCCGGTGAGCCGCCGCTCATCCTCGGCGACGGCCTGCAGACGATGGACTTCGTCTACATCGGCGACGTGGCCCGGTCCAACGTGCTCGCGGCGCAGGCCGACGTGACCGACGAGGCGTTCAACGTCGCCACCGGCACCGAGACCAGCCTCGTCGAGCTCGCCGAGATGCTGCTGCGCGTGATGGGCTCGGACCTCCCGGTCCAGCACGGCCCGGAGCGCGCCGTTAACAAGGTCTCGCGGCGCCTGGCGGACACGTCCCTGGCGCGCGACCGGCTCGGCTTCGAGGCCGAGGTGGACCTCGAGGAGGGCCTCACGCGCCTCGTCGACTGGTGGCGTGCCGAGCGGGCCGACGAGCCCGTAGCGGCGGCCCGCGGGGCGGCCTGATGGAGGTCCCGTTCGCCCGCCCGCGCCTCCGCGGCGACGAGGGCGAGGCAGTCAGCGCGACGATCGCGTCCGGCTGGGTCTCGCAGGGCCCGCGCGTGCGCGAGTTCGAGCAGGCCTTCGCCGAGCGCGTCGGCGCGCCCGAGGCGGTGGCCACGACCAACTGCACCACGGCCCTGCAGCTCGCCCTCTACGCAACGGGCGTGGGCCCGGGCGACGAGGTGATCGTCCCCTCGCTCTCCTTCATCGCCACGGCCAACGCGGTCTGGCAGTGCGGCGCCACGCCGGTCTTCGCCGACGTGGACCCGCGCACCTACAACCTCGACCCGGTGGCCGCCGAGCGCGCCGTCACGAGCCGGACGAAGGCGATCATGCCGGTCCACCAGCTCGGCCTCCCGGCCGACATGGACCGCTTCTTCGAGGTCGCAGCCCGGCACGGGATCGCGCTCGTGGAGGACGCCGCCTGCGCCATCGGCGCGACCTATCGCTCGCGGCCGATCGGGTCGCTCGGCCCGCTCGCCTGCTTCTCGTTCCACCCGCGCAAGGTGATCACCACCGGCGAGGGCGGCATGATCGCCGTGCACGACCCGGACGTCGCCGAGCGGCTGCGCCGGCTGCGCCAGCACGCGATGGACGTCTCCGACCTCGCCCGCCACAGCGCGGACGACATCGTCGTCGAGTCATATCCCGAGCGCGGCTGGAACGCCCGCATGACCGACATGCAGGCGGCGCTTGGCCTGTGCCAGCTCGAGCTGCTGGACGAGGTGCGCGCGGACCGCCGGCGCCTCGCGGAGCGCTACACCGCGGCGCTGGGGCAGATCTCGGCGCTCGAGCCGCCCTACGAGCCGGACTATGCCGAGCGGACCTGGCAGTCCTACGCCGTGAAGCTGCGCCGCGGCGTCGCGGTGAGCCGCACCGAGCTGCAGCGCGGGCTGCTGCGGGACGGCATCGCCACGCGGCGCGGCGTCACGGCCATCCACGCGGAGCGGGCCTACTCGGACCGCGGCTTCCTGCTGCCCCACACGGACGCATGCGCGCGCGACGCGCTGCTGCTCCCGCTGTTCCCCGACCTGTCGGACGAGCAGCAGGACTACGTGATCGAGCGGCTGGCGACCCACCTGTCGGCCGCCGTGGCCGCCTGAGCCGCCGGCTCGCGCCCGCACCAGGCCTCGAGCACCCACCCGAAGGAGTAGGGCCGGTCGGTGCGGTTCAGGTCCACGCGGTTCGCCTCGCCGCCGTTCCCGGCGCCAAGCGTCATCGCCGCGGCGGTGCGGCTCCAGAGCGAGACCCGGTCGTACTTCGGCGGGCGCCGGATCGAGCGGAGCACGAGGCCCGAGTCGCGGTCGACCATGTCCACGCGCGACTCGTTGCGCCCGTAGATCCAGTCGAGGCCGCGCCAGGCGGCCTCGGCGTAGCGCTCCTCGCCGGTCGCCTCGGCCAGCTCGAAGAGCCCCATCGGGGCCATCGCGTGCTGGTGCACCGAGAAGATCGGGTAGCGCTCGAGGATGCAGCCGCGATGCGTGTCGAACAGCCACGGCCAGCCGCCGTCCGGCAGCTGGAGCGCGAGCAGGCGGTCCGCCGCCGCGCGCGCCGCGGGCAGGGCGCGGTCGTCCAGGCCGTGCCGGCCGGCCGTGGCGAGCGCGAGCGTGCCGTAGATCTGGGTCGCGAAGTTCGGAAAGCGGCGCCGGGCGCCGCGGGTGCCGTGGTGGTGGAAGAGGCCGTTCGGCGCCTGGTTGGGGCCGGTGAGCTGGCCCACCGCCCGGTCGAGCAGCTCTCGGGCTCCCGCCGAGCCGCCCTCGGCGACGTTGTACGCCAGCCCCAGGACGATCCAGCCCATCTCCTGGCCCTCGCGGGCAGGGAGCCCGCCCTCGGCGTCCAGGCGCGCGCGCAGGCGCTCCACGAGCTCGTCGCCCTCGCCGTAGCCACCGCGGGCGTCCACCCACAGGTAGAGGCCGAGGTCGCCGGGCGCGAGCTCGGGCGAGTCGATCTCCCGGCGCAGCACCGACCGCAGCGCGTCGACGTCGAACCGGTGCGAGTAGCCGGCGCCCTCGGCCTTCTGCAGGCCGAGCAGCACCATCAGCGTGTAGCGCAGGGACCGCCCGTGCGTGCGGGGGTCTCCCTGGCGCATCTCGTAACAGAACACGCCGTCCTCGCGCTGCATGGGATGCAGCGACTCGAAGCTGAACTCGATCAGGTCGTCGATCACGTGGTTGTGCCTCCTCGCGGTGTGAGCAGCCCGCGGGCGAGGAGCCACGCGAAGCGCGCGTTTGTGACGGAATAGCGGCGGAACATGCGGCGCGGCTCCTGGAGCATCCGGTACAGCCACTCGAGGCCGAGCCGCTGCCAGGCGACGGGCGCGCGCCGGGTGACCCCGGCGATGACGTCGATCGACCCGCCGACGCCCATGACGAACCGGGCGCCGAGCCGCTCGCCGTACTCCCCGAGGAAGTACTCCTTTCGGGGCGAGCTCATCGCCACGAAGACGAGCTGGGCCCGGCTCGCGCGGATCTCGCCGGCTACGTCCTCGAGCTCGTCGTCTCCGAAGTAGCCGTCGCGGTACCCGGCCAGCTCGATCCGCGGGTGCCGCTCCCGGATCCGCTCGACGGCGCGCTCGAGGACGGTGTCCCGGGCGCCGAGGATGAAGACGCGGTAGCCGCGGCGCTCGGCGAGCGCCAGAAGGTTCTGCATCAGGTCGATGCCGGCGACGCGCTCGGGGAGCGGGTCGCGGAGCAGCCGCGACGCCCAGACGATGCCCTGCCCGTCGGGGCTCACGATGCTGCAGCCGGCCACGATCGCCCGCAGCTCGGGGTCGTCCCGGAGCGTGACCAGCTTGGCCACGTTCATGGCCATGTGCGTGGCGAACCCGCCCGAGGCGATCACGCCGTCGATGCGGTCGACCGTCTGCTCCATGTCGAGCCGGTCGATCGCGCAGCCGAGCACGTCGCTTCTGACGATGGCATCCATCCCGCCCCATCAACGCCGCCGCGCGCCGACTTCTCACGTGGCCCCTTTTTCCCCCTCTCCGGGTGATAGTCGCCGCCTCCCTGTGACGTTCATTCGGAGCGATGGCAACCAGTGCGACGTCCGAGTTGGGCCCGATGGCCGCCATCGACATAGACGCCGGCGGCGCGGCGGCCCAGCCGCTGTCGCTCCCGCTGCGTCGCGGACATGCCCAGATCGGCGCGGCCCGTCCGCACGACCAGCGGGGACGCCTGCTCAGGCGCCTGCTGCTCGGCGCGGACGTGGCCGCGCTGTGCGTCGCCTTCGCGATCACGGAGGGCCTCTTCGGCGCGTTCCGGTCCGTGGACATCCCGTTGCTCCTGGTGAGCATCCCGCTGTGGGTGGGCCTCGCGTACGGCCACCGCCTCTACCACGTCGACAGCCACCGGGCCGACTACCGGGCCTGCGACGAGATCGGCCCCGTGCTTCAGATGGCCACCTTCTGGAGCTGGTCCGTGCTCCTGGCGCTCGCGCTGCTCCGGCCGGGCGACGTGCCCGTCGGGCGGATCGCGCTCTTCTGGGTCCTGACCGTGGTGCTCCTGATGGCGTTCCGGTCCGGCACGCGCGCCTTTGCGAGACGGCAGATCTGGTTCCTCCAGAACGCGCTCGTGATCGGGCCGCCGGGCCAGGCTGCGGCGATCGTGAGGAAGATCCTGCGCCACCCCGAGTGGGGCATCCACGCCACCGCGTGCGTCAACTTCCCCGGCTCGACGCGCTTCCCCGTCCGCAGCGCCCCGCCCTTCGACCTCGTGCCGCTGCTGCACGGGCACACCGACGTGGTGGCGCTCGTGGAGCAGCTCGACATCGACCGCGTGATGCTGGCGCCGGCCGTGAGCGAGTCCCAGCGCCGCGCGGAGCTCGTCTGCGAGCTCTCCGAGCTGGATGTCCACGTGGACCTGATCCCGAGCTGGTCCGACGTGGTCGGCGCCCGGCTGGATCTCCACGAGATCGAGGGCACGCCGGTGCTCACCGTTCCACGCGGGCGCCTGGCCCGCCCCTCGCTGTGGCTGAAGCGCGCGCTCGACCTCGCCATCGCCTCCATCGCCCTGATCCTGCTCGCGCCCCTGCTCGCCATCTGCGCGATCGCCATCAAGCTCGACTCCCCCGGTCCGGTGCTGTTCCGCCAGCGGCGGATCGGGCACGACGACGAGCCCTTCGAGGTCTTCAAGTTCCGCTCGATGTGCGACGGGGCCGATGTCCAGAAGGACGAGGTGGCCCAGCTCAACCTGCACGGCGGCGGCACCGAGCGCGGCATGTTCAAGATCCGCGAGGACCCGCGCGTCACGCGCGTCGGCAACGTCCTGCGGCGCTACTCGCTCGACGAGCTGCCGCAGCTGCTCAACATCGTGCGCGGCGAGATGAGCCTCGTGGGCCCGCGGCCGCTGATCGAGAACGAGGACCGCCAGGTCGAGGGCCGCTACCGCCGGCGGCTCGGCCTCAAGCCCGGGCTGACCGGCCTGTGGCAGGCGAACGGCCGCTCCGACATCCCGTTCGAGGAGATGGTGAGCCTCGACTACCTCTACGTGACGAACTGGTCGCTCTGGGGCGACCTGAAGCTCGTCATGCGGACCTTCTCGACGGTCTGCCGCGGCAGCGGCTACTGATCGCGGCGGCTACTCGGCGCCGGACTGCGCGCCGGCCTGGAGCCGGCCGCGCCAGATGCGCTTGACCCGGTCCTCGGCGCCCATCCGCGCCAGGGCGCGGCGGGCGGTGCGGGTGGCGCTGTTCACGGCCGTGCGGCCCGCGTTGGCGCGCAGGCCGCGGGGCGTGGCCGCGAAGACGTGCACCACGGCGTCCATGCAGCACTCGTCGCCGTAGCTCTGCTTGTACTGCGCGTCGCCCATGCCGTAGTCGAGCGCCCGCACGTCGTCGCGCGCGCAGAGGTCCTCCATCATCCGCATCTGCAGCCAGGTGCCGATGCGGTGGCGCGCGAAGTCGGGGTCGTAGCCGGGTGAGCCGATGAAGAAGGTGTCCGCGTGGATCGTGCCGTCCCAGAACGCTCTCGGCGTGCCGTCGATGTCGAGCACCCAGGCGAGGTAGCGCCCGCGCCGCAGGCCGAGCTCCATCAGGCGCCGCTGCAGCTCGTCGCCGGTGAAGCCGACGCCGAGGCCGCGCTGGTAGCTCTTGGCCGCGACCGTCTCGAGGTCGGCGCAGAGGCGCTCGAGGTCCTCGTCGAAGCCGGCGCCGTAGCGGCGCAGCTCCAGGCGGCCGCCGTACTCCTTCTCGAAGCGCTTGCGGTAGCGGTTCACGTTCTGCCGCGTGTTGCGCGAGCGCGCGCCGAGGAAGTCCTCCAGCGTGTCGGGCACGGACACGCGCCAGTGCGGCTGGGGCACCGCGGTGTGGTCGCGGCACAGCCACGGCGGGATCGTCGTGGCCGCCCGGTACAGGGGCGAGTCCGTCGGCAGGCCGAGGAAGCGGACCACGTCGGCCTCCCCTCCGGAAAGCGCCGAACGCAGCAGGGCGAGCGCGGCCGCGGCGTCCTCCGCCGTCTCCACGCCCTCCACCCCGCCGTTCACGACCGTCAGGCAGCGCAGTCGCGGCCGCAGCACCGTCCGGTAGCCGGCCTTCGTCTCGAGCCGGATGTCCTCCAGCCGCGCGACGATCACGAGCGGCTCGCGCCCGGGGCGGGCGACCTGCACGACGTGCGGCCGCACCACCCCGGGCAGCGAACCAACCACGGTGGCGAAGAACTCAGGGTCTGGGTCGGGGTGGGACCACGCGACCTCGGCCGCCACGTCGAGCATGGCTCAGAGCACGCCGCCGAAGCGCTCGATGTGCGGCCCGACCTCGTTCATGAGCTCGAGCCAGCGGATGTTGTAGTGCCGCGGGTCGGTGAGCTTCGAGCGGTCGCCCACGTCGATGGCGATGAGCATGTCCGAGACCGCCTCGACCACCGACCGGCACGGCGTGAAGCCGAGCTGGCGGCTGAGCTTGGCGTTCGAGCACTCGTAGTCGCGGTTCAGCCGTGGCGCCGGCACCTCGTCGAGGCGGACGTTGCGGCCGAGCAGCTGCACCGATCCGGCCACGAGCATCGCGAGCTCGCGGATCTGGTAGTTCGAGTGCAGGACGTTGAAGATCTCACCCCGGGCGACCTCGGACGGCGCCTCGAGCGCGGCGATCATGGCGTCCGCCACGTCGCGCACGTCCACCAGCGGCCGCCACATCCAGCCGCCGCCGTGCAGGAGCAGGCGCTCCTGGAGCAGGGCGTCCTTGACGAAGGTGTTGACCACCAGGTCGAAGCGCATCCTGGGGCTGTGGCCGTAGACCGTGCCGTTGCGCAGGATCACCGGGCAGAGCCCGTCGCCGATCATGCCGAGCAGGGCCTCCTCGCCGTAGCGCTTGGAGGTGGCGTAGGCGCCGCGCGCCTGGACCGGCGCGGTCTCGTCGTGCATCCCCGGCGGCAGGCCGTCGTAGAGCGAGCAGGACGAGGCGAACACGAGCCGCTCGATGCCGCGCTCGACGCAGGCGGTGCCGAGGGCCTCGGTGGCCACTGCGTTCATCTGCCAGTTGGCCTCGGGGTCGTACTCCGCCGTCGGGTCGTTCGACAGGCCGGCGAGGTGGATCACGCCGTCCACGCCGTCGAGCGACGTGGCGGGGATGTCCCGCACGTCGGCGACCTCGACCTCGATCCGGCCCTCGTAGGAGCCGAGCGGCTCGAGGCCCCAGTAGAGCCGGTCGAGCACGCGCACGTTGTAGCCGCGCTCGAGCAGGCGGCCGGTCAGCACGCTGCCGATGTATCCCGCGCCGCCGGTGATCAGGACGGTGCGCCCCTTCTCGGGAGGATTGGGCGCCAGGCCGTTCGTGCGTCCGGCCTGCCGTGCCGGCAGGTGTCCGCCCGCGAAGCCGTTGCCGTTTGAGCCGCTCATTCTGTTCCGGTGCTCCTTAGCCGTGGTTGGTCCTGCCAGACCAACGCAGTGCGGCGGGGCCTTCTTCTTGCAAGTCCGCGTCCGGACCCGCCGTTGGTCGGATGGACCATGGGGTTCGGAATGCATCTGCGCGAGCTGTGGCGCCTCAAATGGGGGGTGACGCTGGCCGCTGTCGTGGCCCTCGTGGGCGCCCTCTGGAGCATCAACGAGATCAGCCTGATGCCCCCGAAGCTGAAGCCGCGCACGCTCCAGACCGCCACGGCGTCGACGCGCGTGGTCGTGGACACGCCGCGCTCGATGGTGCTCGACCTGCGCCAGGGCACCTACGACTTCACGGCGCTGCGGAACCGCGCCATCCTGATCGGCAACGTGATGGCCAGCGCGCCGGTGCGCGAGCACGTGGCGAAGAGCTCGGGCATCCCGGTGGGCGCCCTCCAGGTGACCGCCCCGCGCACCCCCGAGGAGCCCAGGCCGCGCGCCGAGACAGGCCAGCAGAAGAAGGCCACGGACATCCTCAAGTCGAACGACGAGTACCGCCTCGAGATCTACACCAACCCCACCGTCCCGATCCTGGACATCCACGCCCAGGGGCCGACGGCGGAGGCCGCCGCGAAGCTCGCGAACTCCACCGTGGCGGGCACGCGCGACTACCTCGAGAAGCTGGCGGTGGACGAGAACACGGGCCTGAAGCGCAGGGTGCAGCTGAGGCAGCTGGGATCGGCGCGCGGCACGGTGCTGAACCCGGGCGTCGGCAAGGAGGTGGCGGTCGTCTCGTTCGTCCTGTTCTTCGGGCTCTCGTGCGCCGCCGTCATGTTCCTCGCGAGGGTGCGGCGCGGCTGGCGGGCGGCGGCTCACTCCGAGCCCGTCGTCACGGGCTGAGCGCATGGAGCTGATCGCCATCCTGCGGCTGCTGTGGCGGCGCCGGATCCTCGTCGGGATCGGCCTGCTGGCGGCCGCCGGCGTCGGCCTGATGACCTCCAACGGCTCGCTACCGGTCCCGGGCACGTCCAAGGACGCGCCGCCACCGGCGCGAACGGCGTCGGTCCGCGTGCTTGTCGACACCAACAGGTCCCAGCTCGTCGCCCCCGCGCCGCCCGAGGCGGACACCGTCGCGGCGCGGGCCGTGCTGCTCGCCGGCGTGCTGGCCGACGACGAGGCCAGGGCCGCGGTCGCCCGCGGGGCGGGCGTGAAGATCGAGCAGCTCGCGGTGATCGGACCCGCCGCCACCGTCCCCACGCTCTCGACCAAGCTCGCGGAGCGGACCGCGACGGTCGTCGAGGCGGCGCCGGAGCCCTTCGCCGTGACCTCCAACGCCGACGGCGAGCTGCCGATCGTCTCGATCGACGCGCGCGCGCCCGACGCCGCCCGCGCCAAGCGGCTGGCGAGCGCTGCGGCCGAGGAGCTCGCCGCGCTGACGAGCCCGGACGATCCGTCCGTGCGCCTCGGCTTCGTCGCTCAGCCGCTCAGCCGGCCGGTGCTGGCGCCCGTCGAGACCCACCCGGGCTCGGCCATGATCGCCCTCGCCGCGTGCATCGCGACGTTCGTGCTCTGGTGCGGGTGCCTCGTGCTCGCGTCCGGCCTCACGCCGGGTCCGCGCCGGGCTCGGGCTCGGACGGCCTGAGCACCGCCGCCAGCAGCGCCGCGCTGGTGAGGAAGATGTACGGCGCGTGCGGGAACGCCATGGCGTCGAACAGCGTCGAGACGACCAGGAACGCCACGGCCGCCCCCGCTCCCGCGAGGGCGATCGGGGCCCAGGTGGGGTGTCGCTTCCGGATCAGGGCGCGCGCGGCCGCGACCACGCACAGCATCATCAGGGCGTAGGCCGCCAGGCCGAGCACGCCCGTCTCGACCACCCGCGCGAGGATCTCCGAGTCCAGCACGCGGTGGGTCGGCGGCTGGTAGCTGCCCCAGCCGCGGCCGAAGGCGAAGTGGGTCCAGAGGTCCGGGCGCACGGCGTCGTAGTCCGCGGCCCGGTCGCTCACGGTGTTGGCCGTCAGGCTGTCGGGCTTGAACTGGTTCGTGATCGTCGCCAGCGCGCCCGGTGAGAGGAACTGGATCACGATCAGCATCGGAACCGCCAGCGGCGCCATCCGCAGCAGCTCGCGGCGGCGGAAGTAGGCCACCACGAGCACCACCGACAGCGGCACGAGCAGGGCGCTCTTGCGGTCCGTCGTCAGCATCGCGGCCATCAGGAGCCCGGCGGCCAGGCCGTAGAGGACCCGCCCGCGGCGGTCCTTCGCGTGCACCGCGTAGGCCAGCGCGATGGGGAGCGCCATGGCCAGCATCGCCACGGTCTCGAGCGGGTGCCCGGCCGGGCCGCGGATGACCCGCCTGCCGAGCGAGTCGACGCCCGACGACTCGGCCGCGCCGACGTTGAAGAAGCCCGGCAGCACCTTGTCGGACAGCTCGTAGAAGAAGTTGAACTGGAAGCGGTACTCCCAGATCGTGCCCACGGCGCAGATCACGGCCAGCACGAGCGTGTAGATGAGGAACGGCCGCACCTCGGTGCGCCGCACCGAGCTCGCGACGATCAGGAACAGCGTCAGGTAGGCGAGCAGCAGCGGCAGCGCCTTGAGGCTCTGGTCGAGCTCGAGGGTTCGGTTGAGGTCGGCGGCGTTGAAGACCACGCTGAGGCACGCCACCGTCACGAACAGGCCCACGCCCGCGTGGACCCAGGTGAACCGCAGGCGCGGCCGGCCGGCGCCCCCCAGGGCGAGGGTGAGCACCCACATGACGACGAGGAACGGGAGCAGCAGCCGGTCGAGCTTCATGTCGACGGGCATCGAGGCGTTCAGCTCGATGGCGTCGAACGGGACGAGCCAGAGGACCCCGATGAAGCCGGCGATCATCCAGGGCAGCACTCGGGTGGTGTTGGGCCAGTCGCCGCCGTTCGTGGCGAACCCGCGCAGCCGCTCGATCGGCGCGCGCAGGCCCTCCAGGGCGCCGGCGCCCGGCGCGCCGAAGGCGGGCGGTGAGAGCGGGAGGCTCGCCTGCCCGGGCATCGCGGCGGCAGGGGACAGGGTGGCGCCGCGCGGCGACGCCTGGCGGCCGAGCACGCCCGCCCCGGCCGAGGGCGGGTCGAAGCCCTCCTCGGCGGCGAAGGCCGGCTCCCCGCGCGGCCCGCGCCGCAGCCGCAACAGGAGCATGAGCAGGCAGGCGGTGACCCCGAACGCGACGAGGAAGGTCAGCGCCGCCACCTTGGGCGCGCCGCGGGAGCTGATCACGCCGCCGCGGGCGGGGCCGAGCTGCTTGAGGCGCACCCCCTCGCCGGGCTCGAAGCCCTGCCTGCGGGCCAGCGCGCGCAGGTAGTCGCGCAGCCCCGTGACCGCGCCGTCCGCCAGGCGCTTCGCCTCCGGTGTGGTCGGGGCCTGCGCGTACATGTCGAGGACCGGCAGCGTGGGCTTCGCCTGCACCTCGAGCCGGTACGGCTTCCCGGCGAGCTGCAGCCGGCCGGCCCGCTCCTCGCTGCCGGCCTCCCTGAACACACGGTCCACGTTGGAGGTGACGACCGGGATCGCGGCGATCTGGTCCGGCGGCAGCTTCGCCCGGCGGCCGATGTGCTCCAGCACCGGGTCGCTCGCCATGAGGTTCCCGAGCATCTCGGCGCGCGTCGTGAGCGATCCGAAGTCGCTGGCAGTGGAGCGGATGTCCGGCACCGCCGGCCGCGGGAGGTCAACCAGCACGCGCGTGGTGGCGGCCGAGACGCGCAGCTCTCGCCCGCGCACGCTCAGCTGCGCGCATACGAGCGCGACAAGCGCGCTGACGACCACGACGAAGAGCACACGGCGGACGGGCATGCGGGCAACCAACGGGGTCGCGACGGTCTGGCTTTCGGATGAGCGCGGGTATACGGCGCAAGCCCGCGCGAGACGCTCCCGTTGACCCGTTATGGGTGCGAAGCCTTCCTTCGCGTTGCTTGCAACGCTTGCGGCCCTGCTGGTCTTCGGGGTGTCCGCGCCCGGCGCCCACGCCCAGGCGAACCCCTGCCTCGCGCCCGCCAACGAGGTCGTGGCCGAGAACTGCCTGCCGGGCAGCCCGCAGAGCGAGTGGGACGTGCAGGGCCTCGGCTCCACGACCATCCAGGGCTTCGCGACCGACATCAGCGTCGACCAGGGCCAGACCGTGCGCTTCAAGGTCGACACGACCGCCGCCGACTACCGCCTCGACATCTACCGGATGGGTTGGTACGGCGGCAACGGGGCGCGCAGGGTGGCCACGGTCCAGCCGAGCGCGCCGAGCGGGTTCCAGCCCAACTGCATGAGCCAGGCGTCGACGGGCCTGATCGACTGCGGCAACTGGAGTGTGTCGGCGCAGTGGGTGGTGCCCTCCACCGCGGTGTCCGGCGTCTACTTCGCGAAGCTGGTGCGCGAGGACCTGACCCCGGGCGCGAGCCACATCCCGTTCATCGTGCGCGACGACAACGGGACGTCGGACATGCTGTTCCAGACCTCCGACTCGACCTGGCAGGCCTACAACGACTACGGCGGCAACAGCCTCTACACGGGCTCGCCGGACGGCCGCGCCTACAAGGTCAGCTACAACCGCCCGTTCTACACGCGCGGGGATGCCGCCGAGGACTGGTTCTTCAACGCCGAGTACCCGATGGTGCGCTGGATCGAGCGCAACGGCTACGACGTCAGCTACTTCACGAACGTGGACGGCCACCGGCGCGGTGCCGAGCTGCTCGAGCACGATGCCTTCCTGTCGGTCGGCCATGACGAGTACTGGTCGGGCTCGCAGCGCGCCAGCGCCGAGGCGGCGCGCGCCGCCGGCGTGAGCCTGGCGTTCTTCAGCGGCAACGAGGTGTTCTGGAAGACGCGCTGGGAGCCGAGCATCGACGGCTCGAACACCGCCGACCGCACGCTCGTCTCCTACAAGGAGACCCACGCCGGCATCAAGATCGACCCGCAGCCGGGCGTCTGGACCGGCACCTGGCGCGACCCGCGCTTCAGCCCGCCGGCCGACGGCGGCCGGCCCGAGAACGCGCTGACCGGCCAGCTCTTCATGGTGAACGACGGCGCCACGACGGCGATCCAGGTGCCTGCCGCCGACGGCAAGATGCGCTTCTGGCGCAACACGAGCGTCGCCGGCTTGACGCCGGGCTCGACCGCGACGCTGGCGGAGGACACGCTCGGCTACGAGTGGGACGCGGACGCGGACAACGGGCATCGCCCGCCCGGTGCCTTCAGGCTCTCCTCCACCACCGTCCCCGACGCCCCGGTGCTGCAGGACCACGGCTCGAGCTACAGCCGCGAGACCGCCTCGCACAACATGACCCTGTACCGGCACGCGAGCGGCGCGCTCGTGTTCGGCGCCGGCACCGTGCAGTGGTCGTGGGGCCTCGACGACGAGCACGACCGCGGGAACGCCGACCCCGACCCGCGCATGCAGCAGGCCACGGTGAACCTGTTCGCCGACATGCGCGTGCAGCCCCACACGCTGCAGGCCGGCCTCGCGGCCGCCGCGGCATCCAGCGACGTGACGCGGCCGACCACGGCCATCGCCTCACCCGCTCCGGGCGCGAACGCCCAGGTGGGCACGACGGTCAACATCAGCGGCACGGCGACGGACGGCGAGGCCGGCGGCAGGGTCGCCGGCGTGGAGGTCTCGACCGACGGCGGCCAGACCTGGCGCCCGGCGACCGGCCGGGCCGACTGGACCTACGCGTGGACCCCGACGAGCGACGGCCAGATCACCCTGCGCGCCCGCGCGGTGGACGACAGCGGCAACATCCAGTCGACACCCGCCACGGTGACGGTCAACGTGACCGACCCGTCGCAGCGGCCCTGCCCCTGCTCGATCTTCGACCCGGCCGCCACGCCCACGTCGCCCGACAACAACGACGGGCAGTCGATCGAGGTGGGCGTGAAGTTCCGCTCCGACGTCGACGGCTACATCACCGCGCTGCGCTTCTACAAGGGCTCCTCGAACACCGGCACGCACGTCGGCCACCTCTGGACCGGCGCCGGCCAGAAGATCGCAGAGGCCACCTTCGCCGGAGAATCGGCCTCGGGCTGGCAGCGCGTGACGCTCGGCACCCCGGTCCCGATCGCCGGCAACACGACGTACGTCGCCTCGTACCACTCGAGCGGCGGCGGCTATGCGGCCGACCACCCCTTCTTCGGCAACGCGCTCGACAACCCGCCGCTGCACGCCCTGGCCGACGGCATCGACGGCGGCAACGGTGTGTACCGCTACGGCGCAAGCACGTTCCCGAACCAGTCCTACCAGGCCAGCAACTACTGGGTCGACGTGGTCTTCGAGCGCAACGTGGCGCCCGACACGACCCCGCCCGCCGTGGCGTCCGTGACGCCGCCCGGCGGCACCGCGGACGCGGACCCCGCGAGCCTGGTCACGGCGACGTTCAACGAGGAGCTGAACCCGGCGACGGTGACCGGCTCCACGGTCTTCCTGCGCACCGGGGCGGGCGCTCTCGTGCCCGCGTCGGTCTCCTACGACCTCGGGAGCTCCACGGCCACCCTCGACCCGAGCTCGACCCTCGTGCCGGGCACCACCTACACGGCCACCGTCAAGGGCGGCGCCGCGGGCGTGGCCGACCGGGCCGGCAACCGGCTGCAGCAGGACCGCACGTGGTCGTTCGAGATCGCGCCGCCTCCGACGTGCCCCTGCACGATCTTCGCCCCGAACGCGGCGCCGGCACAGCCGGACGCCAGCGACAACCGGCCGGTCGAGGTCGGCGTGAAGTTCCGCGCCGACGAGGACGGCTACATCACCGGCATCCGCTTCTACAAGGGCGCTTCGAACACCGGCGCCCACGTGGGCCACCTGTGGAGCCGCACGGGCAAGAAGCGCGCGGAGGCGACGTTCACGTCCGAGAGCGCCTCGGGCTGGCAGCAGGTGATGTTCCAGCAGCCGGTCTGGGTGGCGCAGGGACGCACCTACGTCGCCTCCTACCACTCGCCGACGGGCGGACACGCCCTCGACGAGCCCTACTTCGGCGTGGGCGTCGACCGGCCGCCCCTGCATGCGCTCGCCAACGGCATCGACGGCGGGAACGGGGTCTACCGCTTCGGCGCCAGCGGCTACCCGACCCAGTCCTTCAACGCGAGCAACTACTGGGTGGACGTGGTCTTCGAGCGCAACGCGGCGCCCGACACCACTCCCCCGCAGGTCACCTCCGAGGCCCCCGTGAACGGGGTGCGGGACGTGGACGTGGGCACGAAGCCCAGCGCGTCGTTCAGCGAGGCGCTCGACCCGGCCTCCGTGAACGCGACCACGTTCACGCTGCGCAACGCGGCGGGCACCGCCGTCCCGGCCCAGGTGACCTACGACCTCGGCGACGCCACGGCGACGCTCACGCCGAACCAGCCCCTCGCGCACCTCACCACCTACACGGCGACCCTGAAGGGCGGGCCCACGGGCATCGCGGACCGGTCGGGCAACCGGCTGGCGCAGGACCGGACGTGGTCGTTCGAGACCGAGCCGCCGCCGCCCCCGCCGCCCACGAGCGGCCCCGGCGGGCCGATCCTCGCGATCAGCGCCCCGGGCGACCCGTTCAGCCAGTACTACGCGGAGATCCTGCGCGCGGAGGGCCTGAACGCGTTCACGGTGGCCACGCTGCCCTCGGTCACGCCGGCCGTGCTGGCGAGCCACCAGGTGGCGATCCTGCCGCAGACGCCGCTGAGCGACGCGCAGGCGTCGATGCTCGCCACATGGGTGAACGGCGGCGGGAACCTGATCGCGATGCGGCCGGACAAGAAGCTGGCCGGCCTGCTCGGGTTGACCGACGCCGCCACGACGCTGCCCGAGGCCTACATGCGCGTGGACACCGGCTCGAGCCCGGGTGAGGGCATCACCGGCCAGACGATGCAGTACCACGGCACGGCCGACCGCTACGCGCTGAACGGCGCCCGCGCGGTCGCGACGCTGTACTCGAACGGCCAGACCGCCACGACCAACCCGGCCGTCACGATGCGTTCGGTCGGCACGCAGGGCGGACAGGCGGCCGCGTTCACGTACGACCTGGCGCGCTCGGTCGTCTACACGCGCCAGGGCAACCCGGCCTGGTCGGGCCAGGAGCGCGACGGCCTCAACCCGATCCGCTCGGACGACCTGTTCTTCGGCGCGCTCGCCGGCAACCCGCAGCCCGACTGGGTCGACCTCGACAAGGTCGCGCTGCCGCAGGCCGACGAGCAGCAGCGGCTGCTGGCGAACATGGTCACCGAGATGAACCGCGACCGGGCGCCGCTGCCGCGCTTCTGGTACCTGCCGCGCGGCGAGAAGGCGGCGGTCGTGATGACCGGCGACGACCACGGCTCGAACGGGACCGTGGGTCAGTTCGACCGCTTCAAGTCGGTCAGCGCGCCGGGCTGCTCGGTCGCGGACTGGGAGTGCATCCGCGGCACGTCCTACCTGTACACGCGGGTGCCGCTGCCGGACAGCGCGGCGCGCGACTACGAGGCGGAGGGCTTCGAGCTCGGCCTGCACGTCAACACGGGCTGCGACAACTTCACGATCTTCGAGCTCGACACGTTCTTCGACGAGCAGCTCGCGGACTTCGAGACCACGTGGCCGAGCCTGTCGACGCCGAAGACGAGCCGCACGCACTGCATCGCGTACTCGGAGTGGGCGAGCACGCCGAAGTCGGAGCTCTCGCACGGCCTCAGGCTCGACACGACCTACTACTGGTGGCCCGCTTCGTGGGTGCAGAACCGGCCGGGCATGTTCACCGGCTCCGGGTTCCCGATGCGCTTCGCCGACCTCGACGGCACGATGATCGACGTCTACCAGGCGCCCACCCAGCTCACCGACGAGTCCGGGCAGGACCTGCCGATGCACATCCGGGCGCTGCTCGACAACGCGCTCGGGCCGCAGGGCTACTACGGCGTGTTCACGACGAACATGCACACGGACCACAGCGTGCATGCGGGCGCGAACGCGATCGTGGCCGAGGCGCAGGCGCGCAGCGTGCCGGTGGTGACGGCGCGGCAGATGCTCGACTGGATGGACGGCCGGAACGCGTCGTCGTTCGGCGGTGTCTCGTACTCCGGGAACCAGCTGTCCTTCACGGTGGACCGGGCGCCGCGCGCACGGGGCCTCACGGCGATGGTGCCGTCGGACGTGCCGGGCGGGTCGCTCGTGGCCCTGACGCGAGGCGGCGCGCCGGTCGCGACGACAAGGCAGATCGTGAAGGGCGTGCGGTACGACACCTTCGACGCGGCACCGGGCGCGTATGTGGCCACGTACAACACGGACACGGCCCCGCCCGTGATCTCCGGCGTCAGCGCCGTGGCGCGCGACGACGGCACGGCGACGGTGACGTGGCAGACGAACGAGGCCTCCTCCACTCGCTTGGACTACGGGCTGAGCGCGGGTTCGCTGACGAGCCAGGTCTCCGATCCGGCGCTGGTCACGTCGCACAGCGCGTCGCTGTCCGGCCTGACGCCGGGCCGGACCTACCACTTCAGGGTCAGCTCGGCCGACGACGCCCGCAACACGGCGACCTCCCCCGCTCCCCCGGCGGCGCCCGCGACGTTCGCGACGCCGGCGTTCCTGCTGGACAGCTCGGTGGCGGACTTCGCCGCGGGCACGCGCGCCTCGACATACGCCGGCGCGAGCGACGCGGCCGTAGACGGCGAGGTGCAGCTGCAGCCGACGGTCGGCGAGGAGTTCAACGGCCCGGCGCTGCCGGCCGACTGGACCGTGACGCCGTGGGCCACGGGCGGGACCGGCGTGATCGCCGGCTCCGCGCTGACCGTGGACGGTGCGCGCGCGGGTACGACGGCGGCGCATACGGCGGACCGCTCGGTCGAGTTCGTCGCGACGCTCGGGGCCACCGCATTCCGGCACGTGGGGTTCGGCGTGGACCTCAACACCGCGCCGTGGGCGATCTTCAGCACTGGCGGCGGCTCGCTCGCCACCGGCCTGTGGGCGCGCACGAGCCAAGGCGGCAACACCAACACCCAGCTCACCGGCGTGCTGACGACGGCGCCGCACCGCTACCGGATCGACTGGACGCCGACCACGGTGCAGTACTTCGTGGACGGAGCCCTGGTGGCGACGCACGCGCGGGCGATCACGACGCCGATGAGGCCGATGGCGAGCGACCTGAACACGGGCGGCGGCAACGTGCCGCTGCACTGGCTGAGGATGAGCCCGTACGCGACCGCCGGGAGCTTCACCTCACGCGTGATGGACGCGGGGATCGCGGCGGACTGGGGCCGGCTGGAGGCCGGCGCAACGACAGCCGCCGGCACGGGCCTGACACTCGAGACGCGAAGCGGAAGCACGGCAGTCCCGGACGCCTCGTGGTCCGCCTGGCAGCCGGCGACGTCCGGGAGCGACGTGGCGAGCCCGAACGGCCGCTACATCCAGTACCGGGCCAACCTGTCGACCGGCTCGACGCGAGTGACGCCGACGCTGGACAGCGTGCGGATCCGGTACGAAGCCGCGCCGTAGGGCCGCCGGTCACTCCCGGCGGAGCCGGTAGAAGCGCGGCTCCGCGTTCCGCCACCAGCCCGGCACCGCGCTCATGTCGATGACCTGCTCGTCGACGACCCGCCAGGCGGGGAAGGCCGCCTCGATGTCGTCGCGGCCGGCGCCGCGCGGGAGCACCACCCGGCGCCGCGGGGTCCAGGCAAGCATCAGCAGGGTCGCGCCCGGAGCCGCCACGGCGGTCGCGCCACGCCCCTCCCCCGCGCGCTGCTCGTCGTTCAGCTCGTCGTGGAAGCAGCCGAAGTCGAGCAGCAGCTCGAATTCGTCGCCCACCCCGGACGGGTCGAGCTCGGTCACGTCGCCTTGGACCAGCCGCACGGTCACTCCCGCCTCCGCGGCTCTGTCGCGTGCCCGCCGCAGGGCCTTGGGCACGTCGTCCACGCCGGTCACCTGCCAGCCGCGCTTCGCCAGCCGGGTGGCCCAGATGCCGCTGCCACAGCCGAGGTCGAGCACCCGCCCGTAGGGCGGCTCGCGGCCGGCCTCCTCGCGCTCGAACAGCGTGGCTATCTGCCGGGCGATCGGGTGCTTCGCCATCTGCTCCCAGGGCGTGATGCCGACCCGGTAGAGCAACCGGTACGCAACGCTCATGCTCCGAGCATGCTTCGGCCGGGTACGGCGCGCATCGGTATCGCTACCTATTCGGCTACGGGTGTTTCGGACCGCTCGCGAACGGCGTAGGCGGCGGCCTCGGCCCGGCTTCGCAGCTCCAGCTTGGACAGGATGCTGGCCACGTGGTGCTCGGCGGTTCGCTTGCTGATGTACAGGCGCTCCGCGATCTCCGCGTTCGAGCATCCGGTGGCGAGCAGCGACAGAACCTCTGTCTCGCGCGCCGTCAGCGTCCCGTGGCGCTTCGGCCAGGCCCGCCCGCCCGTCTCGCCGACCGTCCTGAGCAGCTCGGCCGCGGCATCGGCGTCGCGCCTCGCGCCGAGGCGTTCGAACGTGACGAGCGCCGACCGCGCCTCGGACGCCGCCCCGGCCGGGGCCTCCGATGCGAGCGACCTGGCGAGCTCGAGCTGCGCCCGCGCGGCTTCGTGCGGCAGGTCGAGCCGCGCGAAGGCCTCCAGGGCGGTGTGAAGGTGGGCACGGGCGCGCCCGTCCCCTTCGGCGGCGCGTACGCGTCCCGTCGTCAGCTGCGCGGTTGCGGCCGTGCGCTCGTCGCCGGAGGTCGAGGCGAGCGACGTGAGGCGCTCGAGCACATCCTGCGCGGCCTGAAGGTCGTCGCGACCCAGCTGGACGTCCGCCAGCAGCTCGAGCAAGGGCGCGCAGGCGGGATCGGACGCATCCTCACGCTCCAGGCACAGCCGCGCCAGGTCCTCGGCCAGCGCGAGATCGCCTCGCGCCAGCGCGATCGCGGCCAGCGCCTGCCTCGCCTCGGGGCGCGACTCGTTCCCCTCGAGCAGGCGCTCCGCCTCCTCGAAGCGTCCCTGCCGCACGCGCAGCGCGGCGAGCTTCATCAGCGGGGCGGCCCGCATGGCGCGCAGGCCGCCCTCGAACACGCGCGCCGCGGCCAGCAGCTCCTCCTCCGCCTCCCCCCAGCGGCCGACCGCGATGAGGATGCCGCCGTAGTGGAGCCGGCAGGTCGGCGGCACGAAGTCGCCCCAGGCGACGTACCCCCGCGCCGCGGTCATCCACTGCTCCGCGCGCCTCATGTCCGTCGCGCGCTCGCAGGCGCCCAGCAGCCTGCAGTAGATCTCTCCGATCGAGTCGATGCGGGCGACCTCCCCGCCCGAGACCGCGGCCATCGCCTCGTCGATCAGCGACATTCCCTCCTCGACGCGGCCCGCGGTGACGTATGCGTTGCCCATCAGCGCCAGGGCGCTGAACTCGAGGTCCCGGTCACCGAACCGCCTGGCGATCGCGAGCGCCGCCATCGCACATCGCTCGCGCTCGCCCGGGTCATCGATCCAGGGCGCGCGGTCGAGCGCCAGCCGTCCGTGCTCGACGGACTCCTCGACGCCCTCCAGCAGCCGCTCGGCCCGCGCCATCCAGCCGTTGGCGGCGGCCATGTTGCCGTGGACGGCGCCGTACAGGAACGCCAGCCAGCGCGCCACCTCGGCGGCTTCCGGCCGGTCGTCGCGGCGGCTGTAGGCGGCGAAGGCGCGCTCGTTCAGGGCGATCGCCTCGAGATGCTCGCCCCGGAAGTGCGCGGATTGGCCGAGGCCGGCGAGGACCTCGGCCGTCTCGCCGAAGTGCCGTGCCCGCTCGAAGCAGGAGGTCGCGCGCTCCCAGTCGGCTGCGGCAAGCGCTTCCCGACCGATGCGCAAGAGGTCGGCCGCGGTCTCGGGGGCCATCGGGGAGATCATCCCAGGGGCAACGCCGCCTGACCGGCGTTAGCTTTATGCTGGTCTGACTCAGAGGCATGGAGGAGCACGACAAGCGACGGGTGGGCGAGCAGATCGAGCCCGGAGGGCGACGGAAGGCCCCCGGGCGGCTCGAGCTGCTCCAACGCTTCGTCAACTCGTACAACCACGACTTCCCGCGCGATTGGGATCGCATCGGGACCCCGGAGAAGGCCCAGGCGTGGCTCCGGGAGAAGGGGCTCGTGGCGCCGGGCGACCGGATCTCGGACGCCGACGTCGCCCGCCTCGGCGAGCTCCGAGAGGCGATCCGGGCGCTCGCGATCGCGAACCACGGAGGGCAACCGCCGGCGGCGGCGGCGACAGGCGCCATTCGCAGGGCCTCCGGCGCGGCTGAGCTCAGCGTCGCCATCGACGACACGGGGCGAACCGCCCTCGCAACCCCGCGTCGCGGCGTCGACGGAGCCGTGGCGACGCTCCTCGGCATCCTCCACGAGGCGCAGCTCACCGGTCACTGGTCGCGCATGAAGGGCTGCCGCAAGTGCGGCTACGCGTTCTTCGACCGCTCGAAGAACCGGTCGGCGGCGTGGTGCTCCATGTCGATCTGCGGCAACCGGACGAAGAACCGGGCGTACTACCGGCGCCGTCGTACGTCTGCGGAATGAGCGCGCGGCACCTGCTCGCCGCGGCGGGCGTCGGCTTCGCCGCCGTCCTGCCGCTCTTCTTCGCCGAGGGCGGCACCGCGATGGAGAACATGGTCCTGGCGGCGGCGTACGTGATCATGGCGCTGGGCCTGAACGTCGTCGTGGGCTTCGCCGGGCTGCTCGACCTGGGGTACGTCGCGTTCTTCGCGATCGGAGCGCACGTGGCGGCGCACTTCGGATCCGCGTTCTGGGCCGACGCCGCGGACGGCGCCGGCGTCGCGCTCTTCGTCGGCGAGCCGGCCGCCGGCATGCCCGGGATCCACCTGAACTTCCTGATCATCTTCCTGCTGGCGATCGTGGCGACGTCGATCGCCGGCGTGCTGATCGGGGTGCCGACGCTGCGGCTGCGCGGCGACTACGTCGGCATCGTGACGCTCGCGTTCGGCGAGATCATCGGCCAGGTCGCGGTGAACGGCCGGGAGATCGAGCTCTTCGGCGGATCGCTGACCGGGGGCGCCGGCGGCATGTCGGCCATCGACAGGATCGACCTGCCGTTCCTCGAGCGCTTCGGTGCGCTCGACCTGCGCCCCTGGTACTGGTTCGCCATCGCGCTCGTCGCGCTGATGCTGTTCGTCAACTTCCGGCTGCGCGACTCGCGCATCGGGCGGGCGTGGATGGCGATGCGCGACGACGAGCGCGCGGCGGCGAGCGTGGGCGTGCCGATCGTGCGCACGAAGCTGATGGCCTACGGGGTGGGAGCCGCGCTGGGTGGCGTGTCGGGCGCCTTCCTCGCGTCCTACCTGAGCACGGTGAACCCCAACCAGTTCACGTTCTCGTTCTCGATCTTCATCCTCGCGATGGTCGTGGTGGGCGGGCTGGGCTCGATCTGGGGCGTCGTGGTGGGCGCGATCATCCTGTCGGGGATCAACCACTACCTGCTGCCGAGGGTCCTCTACGACGTGCCCGGCATGGTGGGGCTGGACTTCGACCTGGCGCAGATCTCGTCCGGCATCTACGGCTTCCTGCTGGTGATCATGATGCTGCTGCGACCGGAAGGGCTGCTGCCGGACCGCCGCCGCAGGATGGCCATGGGGCTTCAAGAGCGCCAAGCCGCGTAGACGGGCGAACCGGTATGCGAGGCGGGGACGCCTGATCGGTGTCAGTCGTCGAGGATCGTCAGGTCGAACTCGCGCAGGCGCTCGGCGTCGGCGAGCCAGTCCATCTCGACGATTCTTCCGTGTCGAACCGTGAACGCTCCGACCGAGAAGGGCTGGCCGTCGCGCGTCGCGACCACTCCCACCGCGCCGTTGATGAGCGCCGGCTTGATGACGAGCCCGAGCTGGGAATAGGCCGCAGCCTGGCCGGCGACCGCGGCCGCGCCGTGGACTTCTCGCGATCCGGCTGCGCCAGAGTCCTGTCTAAGGACGACATCGGGGTCGAGAACTGCGACCAATCGGTCGAAGTCCCCGTCGCGCGCGGCCGCGAGGAAGGCCTCGACGACCTCTCGCTGAGCGTCCAGGTCGGCGTCGGGGACGGTGTTCTCAGCCCGCACGCGGCGGCGGGCGCGGCTCGCCAGCTGGCGGGCCGCGTCGGGGGAGCGGTCGACGATCGGCGCGATCTCGTCGAAGGGCACGGCGAAGATGTCGTGGAGCACGAACGCGAGCCGCTCCGGGGGGCTCAGCGTCTCGAGCACCACGAGCAGGGCGAGGCCCACCGAGTCGGCCAGCAGCGCCTCGTGTTCGGGGTCCGTGCCGTCGGCGCGGTCGATGATCGGTTCCGGCACGTGCACCGCGTCGACCGGCTCTTCACGTCGCGTCCGGCGTGAGCGCAGCATGCTCAGCGACACGCGTCCGACCACCGTCGTCAGCCACGCGCGGAGGTTCTCGATCTCGTCGGCGTCCGAGCGGCTGAGCCGCAGCCAGGCTTCCTGGACGGCGTCGTCCGCCTCGCTCACCGAGCCAAGCATCCGGTAGGCCACCGCCCGCAGCCGGCCTCGGTGCTCCTCGAAGCGCTCCGCCAGCCAGTCTCGCTCATCCATCTCGTCACATTCCTTCCCTCTGGCGTGTCTAAAGCAACAGACCCCGCAGGCGGGGGCGATGTGACCAGAAGAGCAAGGAGCACCGATGGGAGACGTCACGTACGACGAGCTCAGGGGGCCGGACCTCGACCCTGCGCGCTGGAGCCCGGCGCGCCTGCCGCTCCCGACGGGCGGCGAGCACGTCCCGCTGGACCCCAACGCGGAGCTGGCCGTCGGCGAGGGCGAGGTGCGGGTGGCGATTCCGCGCTTCTCGCTGTCGCACGACACGTTCCAGCCCGTCGACAGCCCCAAGTACCTCATCTTCTCGACGCGCCAGTTCGAGCTGCCGCCGGATCGGCCCGCGACGTTCGCCGTCGACCTCGCGGTCGAGAACATCGGCGGGGATCCGGCGGACTACCGCCGGGGAATGGCCGCCTTCCACGTCTTCGACCTCGACGTGAGCAAGCGCGTGTTCGCCGTCGTCGGCACCTCGAGCCGCGTGTTCGCGATGCACGAGCAGCTGGGCGTGGGCGGTGGCGCAGCGGGCGAGCCGTTCTACCACGTGGTCGAGTCGCCCTACGAGGACTTCGACGACGACTTCACCCGGCTTCGTGCGTGCGAGATCACGCTCGACCGGAGCAGATCGAGCGCGGCCTGGCGCGTCGACGGCCGCACGGTGTACGAGGCCCACGGCACCTTCGTTCCCGAACGCGCTCAGATCGGGTTCGGGATCTGGACGATGCTGCCGATCCGGGACGGTCGCAGTCGCTCGCTCAGCGGGCAGGGCCTGAACGCGCGGTGGCGCCGGTTCCGCGTACGCGGGGTCGATGCGTGAGCCGCCACGACGTCGCGATGCTCGTGGTCGCCCGGCGAGGTGCCGGACGCAACCGTGCTCGTCAGCCCAGCTCCCGCTCGACCTCGTCGAGCCAGTCGGTGTGGGCCTTGACGATGCGGCGCGCCAGGCGGTGGTTGAGGAGCAGGTAGCGCTCGCGGCTGGGGATCGCGGTGGCGATGGCCTCGGCGGCGTCGAGCCGGGCGGAGATGTCGGCGATCTCCTCGCGCAGCGCCCGGAGGCTGTCGAGCACTGCCTGCTCGCCGACGAGGTCGGCCGCGAGCAGTCGCGTGACCGCCTCGTGCTGGATGCGCGGGAAGCGGGCCGGCTCTTGCATCCATTCGGCGAGCGCAGCGCGGCCCTTGTCGGTGAGCGTGTAGTGGGTGCGCTGCCGCGTCCGGCCCGGCTCCTTGCGCGAGCTCAGGTGGCCGAGCGTCTCGAGGCGCTTCGGCTCGGCATACCACTGGCTGTCTGCGGCGTCCCAGTAGATCCGGCCTGACCGCGCCATCCGGACGAGGTCGTGCGGGCCCGCCCCGCCCTGCCCGACGAGCGTCAGGACGACGTACGAGAAGGGTGTCAGCGACTGGTTTGGCAAACTCCGAAACGGAGATATAAACTCCGAACCCGAGTTTATCACCGAGGAGACGGTCGTCATGCCGCTCGCAGCGACATCCACCGAGCAGCTGTGGTTCCTGAACACCCTCCACACCGTTCGCGTCCGCCACGACGAAGGCGAGGATGGAATCTCGGTGATGGAGACGCTCGCTCCGCACGGAGACTCGCCCCCGCTCCACGTCCACCAGACCGAGGACGAGACCTTTCACGTGCTCGAAGGCGAGCTCCGCCTGCGCGCCGGAGACGCTGACGTGACGATCGCTGCCGGCGAAACGCTGCTCGCCCCCAAGCGCGTGGCGCACACCTACCGCGTCGAGTCGCCCGCGGGAGCGCGCTGGCTCGTGATCACCACGCGCGGCGACTTCGAGCGCTTCGTGCGCGCGCTCAGCCGCCCGGCCGAGCGGCCCGAGCTGCCCACGCCCCAAGGGCCGCCCACGCCCGAGCAGGCCGAGGCGCTCGCGGCGGCCGCCCGCGAGCACGGAATCGAGCTCGTAGGACCATCGCTCGACTGACCTCGACGGACTGTCCCGGGAACCACCGCTTGCTCGCGACCCAACGGAAGACGCTCGCTGCGGACGACCCGCGGGCGTATCGCGTGCTGCCGCCGCCACTTCTGCAAGTCGCGCAAAGCAGCACTGGGGCAGCGACGGCTCCCTCGCATGGAACGCAGCAGTCCCGACGCCGTACTCCGGCTACGAGGTCCTGCTGCGGGTCGTGGACGAGTGTCGACTAATCGACTGACGTCGCGTCGACGGCCACGACGTCGTCGGCCTCTTCCATCGGCGGCAGCCCCTCATACATTCGTGAGCGCACAGCGGCGATCTCACGAGCGTCGAAACGGCGCACGCCGCTAGGCAGCCGGACGGCGTGGAGTAGACCCTTCTCCTCCCAGCGGCGCACCGTGTTCTCATGAACGCCTAGCTCTCTTGCTGCTTGCCGTACCTGGAGCAAAGTCAATATCGCTACCCCCTAGCTCATCACCTTACGGTCCGCGGTTATCGACGAGCAGATCGATGTCCAGCGCGCCTACCGCCGCGCTTGGGATCGACTGCTCAGGCCGGCGACATGACGACGACTGGGATCTCCCGCTTGGTGCGCGCCTGGTAGGCGTCGTAGTCCGAGTAGATCTCGTTGAGCTTCGGCCAGTAGCCTCCGCGCTCCTCGGCGGAGGCCAGCCGCGGCGTCATCTTCGTGCGGCGGCCGAGGATCTCGACCTCGGCGGCGTCCATCGCGCGCAGGTTGTGGTACCAGGCAGGCGACGTCTCACGACCCCCGGCGGAGGCGACCAGCACGACCTTGTCCCCGTCGGCCAGATAGAGCAGCGGAGTCTCGCGCCGCTTGCCCGACTTGCACCCGACCGTGTGGAGGATGCACACGGGCGCCTGTTGCATCCTGCCGCCGAGGCGCCCGCGCGAGGCCCGGTAGACGATGACGTTGAGGCGGGTGAAAAGGTTGAGGACGCGCAGCCGCAGGGAGCCGGCGGGCGGGACGGGTGGCGGGGCCATGTCCGGGAACCTACCTCCCGCGCGCGGGTAGCGTCACCGGCCATGCAGGTCTGGACGTGTGCGGGGAGAGGATGGCGCCGGAAGGGATCTCGCTTCATCGTTTCCACTCCAGAGTGCTGGATTCCCCATGGATGCGAGAGCGACGGGACGACCGCATCCAGGCGAATGCGGAAAGCCGCGCTCTCTCTTTGGAACGATGGGGCCATGAGCGTCTTCATGCGCGCTGTTCTCGCCGATTGGCACGAGCCGCCGTTCGAGGAACTGGCGACGTTCATCGCTGAGACAAGCCCGTTCCGGGTGCAGGCCGTTGATAGCCGAGGCTGGGCAGAATTCGAGGCGCTCAACCAACAAGGCGAGACGGTGCTCGCTGTGGACCTGTGGACCGCAGCCGACGCACGCGAGGAGTTCGAAGAGCTAGAAGCTCATGTCGGCGTATGACGAGTCCGTGGCGGCGGCGAACGCGATCATCGACTTCTTGGAACAGCGGAGAGGGTTCCTCACGCAGATCCGACACGGTGGGCTGGTACGACGGGCCACGACCTACTACTCCAGGAGCCGGACTACGCGATCAGGGAATGGTGCGAGTTCCGAGTCGAGGAGGATCAATGGGCTTGAGCAGCTACAGACTGAACGCATTCATCGCGGTCACCGACATGACACGGGCGGAGGAGTTCTACGAGGGGAAGCTCGGTCTCCCGGTGGTACGGAGCGACGCTGACGGAAGCAAGGTCTATGCGTCAGGCGGTGTCGAGTCGCTAGTTGTCTACCCGTCTCCGGACCACGCCGGCGGGTCGACCGCGACCCTGGTGACCTGGTACGTCGACGACGTCGAGCTGGTGGTGGACGAGCTGACCTCGAACGGCGTGACCTTCGAGCAATACGAAGGCGTGCTCGAGAGCGGCTTCGATTACGGGACCGACGAGAAGGGGATCTCAGCCCGCGCCGGCGGCGGCAAAGTCGCATGGTTCAAGGATCCCGACGGGAACACCTTCTCGATCGAGGGTGATCGCTAAACACGACGGTTGCGAAGCGTTCGAGGAAGCCGACCAGTGGGTCGTTCCGGAGGAGTAGCGCCCCTCTCGCATCGAGGCACAAGCAGTAGCGAGATAACGACGAGCGGGGCAGTCGCGACGGACGAGCGGCGACAGTCTCCCCCGGCCCGAGACCTTGCTTCCGCATCCATCGAGGATTGAACAGCCGCTCCCACCCGCGCGTACTACGCGCTTGAGGGCTCATGGAAGACCGCGAATCCTGGGCGCGAGAGCACACCGGCCGTCTGGCCGGGCTGTTGGCGGCGTTGCAGGTCGGCGTGGCCCTCGTCGCGGCGCCGGCGGCCGGTGCGGCGGATCAGACGGTGAACGCGCTGTCGTCGGAGGTCTTCAGCCCGGCCGACGTCTCTATCGCTCAGGGCGAGAAGGTGACCTGGAACAACGTGGGCGGCACCCACAACGTCAGGTTCGACGACGGAAGCTTCCGGATGCCGGCGCAGCCGAGCGATGCGGCTTGGTCGGTCCAGCGCACCTTCGACCAGGTGGGGGACTTCACGTACTACTGCGAGGCGCATTCCGGGATGACGGGCATCGTGAGGGTCGGCACCGGCACGACGCCGGCGCCGGATCCCGGGCAACCCGGCGGTTCTCCACCCGGCGGGACGGTGCCTCCGCCTCCCGGCTCGAGGCAGACACCTGCGCGCCCCAAGATGACGCTCCTGGTGAGCCATTCCGACCGGCGCGTGGGCCGGCGGATTCGCCTGTTCGGTTCTGTGCGGCCCGCACTCGACGGCGAGCGCGTCCACGTCCAGCGTCGTACCCGCACCGGCTCCTGGAAGACGATCGCCACGGTCAAGCTGCGCGATGCCGGCCAGGAGCGCTCAAGGTTCGGCGTCCGCCTCCGCGTCTTCCGCGACAGCGTGTTCCGCGCTCGCCTGCCGGCGGCCGCGGGCCGTGAGAGCGCCACGAGCCGCCGCAAGCGCGTGGACGTGCGCGCAGGTGGGTCGTAGAAGTCGAACCGCTCGTTCGAGCAGGGGGGCGAGGCGGCGCGTCCCGCTCAGCGCGGCTTCGGATGCGCAGCGGGACAAGGTCGCTGGCCTGGACTGCCTGATATGTGGCGAGCGGCCGGTGGACCCAGCACACGCGGTGGCGCGTTCGCTGGGCGGCTGCGACCACCGGGACCGCGTGGCGCCGCTCTGTCCGTTATGCCGACCCCAGCGCGGCCAACCCCGCTAACTGCAGCGACTTCCGGCCCGCGTCGGCATGACCCGGAGGTCGCCCTAATGCCGCCGCTGCCACCGCGCCTACGACCGCGGCCAGCTCGACCTGCTCCCATACCTCGAGCCGCGCTACCGAGCCGAGCTCGCGCACGGGTTGCTGCACCTTGGGCTGCTGCGGCTGCTGCGGCGTGTGACCGGGATGCGTTGCGCGGCGGCGGGGAGGCGTGGCGCTGAGTAGCGCGCGCCCCCGTCGCCCTCCGGAGCGATTGACCGGGCGGGCTGCCGGCGCGGCTCCTGGTTCTCGCGCCTTGCAATAGCCAGCCGACGGTCCAGGATCGCGCTCGCACCTCGACCCCAGCAGGCATCTCGTAGGCGGCGGAACGACCGCCTCCAGCGATTGCGAAAGCGGAGGCCGTGAGAGGGAACGCGGCGCCGCTCGTCCGAGCGCCTACGCTCTGCCTATGCAAGCCGCCGGGAGAGGAGGGGCCTGGTAGCGCGGATGCTCCTCGTCGTCGTCATTCGTCCGAAGCACTCGCTCGTCGCGGGAAGCGCGGGTTGGCGCCCCGGCACGACCCGGACGACGGCTCCGGCGCTGAACGGTGGCCGCGGCGGTAGCGCCGGTCGATCGGGAGCTGGCCGTCGCCTTGGACGACACGCAGCCGTCCGACTTGACGCCGCCCTCGCTGCTGGAAATCGCGCGAAGCGGCAGTCGTCCCGACCAACGCCTCGCCTCGATCAGTAGGGCAGGTAGTACAGCCGCTGGGCGTGGTTGAAGTGCGCGATGACCTCGCCGTTCGGTCCGAGGGTGTGTGTGGCCGGGTTGAAGTAGATGCTGCCCCTGACCCCGATGGCGTCGGTGCTGGGGGAGCACGGGGGCGGCCGCGCGGCTGTCTTCGGCTACGCCGGGGCCGCCGGGCCGTCGCGGATCACAGCGCGCACCTGGTCGACCGATACCGCATCCCATGGGAACGCGACGAGCCACCAGGTGGCGCCGGCTGCGACGTAAGGTGCCGGATCGCTGCCGGGCGGGAGGGCGACGACGACGTCGTAGGGCTCCCTGGGGTCCCTGCCGGCCTCCCTGCGCAGCGCCGCGAGGTCGGCGACGACCTCGGCGAGCTGTTCGGGGTGGTCCAGCTCGATGGGGAAGAAACCCTGGTGCCGCGCCGCCCGGCGCACTGGCCTGGGCTTGCCAAAGTAGCCCGCGACCCACACCGGTACGCCCGGCCGCTGGACCGGCCGGGGCAGGAAACGCATGCCGTCGACCGTGTAGTGCTCGCCGCGGTGGTGCACCGGTTCGCCCGACCAGGCCGCCGCCAGGATCTCGAGCGACTCGTCGAGCATGCTTGCGCGTCGGCGGTCGTCGAGCTCCTCGCCCGTGATCGAGTACTCGCTCGCGAACCGGTCGCTCCCCATGCCGACGCCGAGCGTGAGCCGACCGCCGCTGAGCCGGTCGAGCGTCGCCGTTTCCCGGGCGACCTTGACAGGCCTACGCCGTGCGAGTGGGGTGACCATCGGGCCGAGCCGGATTCCCTCGGTCGCCGTGGCCATCGCCGCCAGCGTGATCCACGGGTCGGCCACGTCGACCACGGGCTCCCCGTAGCGCACGTGGTCCCAGACGAAGACTCCGTGCCAGCCCGCCTCCTCAGCCTCGGCGGACAGGCGCGCGACGACCGCCGGGTCGGCCAGCGCATCGAATAGGGGGATGAAGAGTCCTGAGCGCATGCGAGCCAAACGCTACTTCCCTCGGTGCGACTGCGCGCGCGTTGTCGCGGCTCACAGTGCCCACTGGCGGATCGTCAGAAGCGCCGACAGCGAGCGAAATGTGTCAACGCGGCAAGGCTCGACGGGATCCAGTAGGTCAGCGACCTCGTCCACGAGCGCCTGAACGTCCTCGAGGCTGTCAGCGGGGCTGCCATGGAACACCATCGACTCGGCCCGGCCCGTGAACACACAGTCGATGAACTCGGCGTCGAACCCGAAGAATCCCTTCACCTAGACGCGCTTCGATGACCGCGCGCGGGCGGCCTGACGGACCAGGTGGTCGCGCTCGGCGACGTTCGTCGCGCGCCGGGCGGCCTCGACGTACGCCGTGGCGGCAGCGGGCAGGTCGCCGTCGAGCTCGTGCAGGTGGCCGCGGACGGCATGCCACCGGTGGCGGTCGCCGAGTACCTCGCGCAGCCGATCGGTCTCGAGCAGCCCCGCGGCGGCACCGAGGACGTGGCCGACCGCGACCGCGCGGCCGAGCACGGCGGCGGGGTCCTGGCGCACCGGGTCGTCGGTGAGGGCGACGAGGTCGTCGTACCAGGCGAGGATCTGCGGCCAGTCGGTCTCCTCGGCGCTGGCCGCGTCGTCCTGCAGGGCGGCGATGGCGGCCTCGATCTGGTAGCGCCCGGGGCGCTGAACGGCCAGCGCCGATTGCAGGACGCGCACGCCCTCGGTGATCTCGCGGGTGTCCCACAGGCCACGGTCCTGCCGGTCGAGCGTGACGATGCGACCCTCTGAGTCGAATCGCGCCGGGAGGCGGGCGTGGTTGAGGAGCATCAGCGCGAGCAGCCCGCGCGCCTCCGGTTCCTCGGTGGCGAGGGTGAGCTGGCGGGCGAGCCGGATCGCCTCGCCGGCCAGGTCCGCCCGGCCCGCATGGCCGGCCGTGTAGACGAGGTAGAGCACGCGCAGCACGACGGCGAGGTCGCCGGGCTGGTCCAGGCGGCGCCCGCGCAACGTGCGCTTGGCGCGGCTGATCCGCTGCGCCATCGTCGCCTCGGGGACGTAGAAGGCGTCGGCGATCTCCCGGGTGGTGAGGCCGCCGACGGCGCGCAGGGTCAGCGCCACCTGGGAGGCGGGCGCGAGGTCGGGGTGGCAGCAGCAGAAGAGCAGGAAGAGAGTGTCGTCGCCCTCCTCCGTGGCGGCGGACGCGGCTCCGCGTACGTCGTCTCCTCGCGGCGCTGCCGGGCGACCTCGCTGCGGCGGGCGTCGACGAGCCGCCGCGTCGCGACCGTCGCCAGCCACGCGCGCGGCTCGCGCGGCGGGTGCTCGGGCCACACGCGGAGCGCCTCCAGCAGCGCCTCCTGGAGCGCGTCCTCGGCGGCGTCGAAGTCCTCGCCCCGGCGGACCAGCCCTGCGAGCACCCGCGGGACGAGGGCGCGCAGCGCGCCCTCGTCCAGCCGTTGCATCGGCGCGTCGATCACGCCGGGTCAGTCGTCCGACGGCGCCCCGGACATGACCTCCCGCACGTCGATCCACTCGTACATGGGCTCCCCGCCCGGGCCGGGCTCGGAGGAGACGTAGGCCGCGAGCTCGACCGCGCGCTCGTGCGAGTCGACGTCGATCATGTACCAGCCCGCCACGAGATCGCTGGTCTCGGGCAGCGGGCCGTCGGTGGTGACCGGCGCGGCGTCCGGGCCGCCGTAGCGCACCCAGGTTTGCGCCGGCGTGAGTGCCTGCGCGTCGACGTACTCGCCGTTCTCCTCGAGCAGCTCGCTGACGTGCCTTTGGAAGGCGATGTGCGCCTCCACGTCCTCGGGGGCCCACTGGTCCATCGGGGGGAAGGGATGGTGCGGCTCCGGGCCGCCGCGGTAGTGCTTGAGCAGCAGGTACTTCGGCATCGTGGTTCTCCTGGTGTCGTGGGCCGCGTCTGTCGAGGCCCTTCACCTGGTGAGCGGAGCCCGTCAGAGCTTCTCGACATGGAATCACTCATTCAGCTCCCAGATCGTCGCGCAGCGGGAACCCCTTGCAGGCGTCGCTCACCAACGCGGTGTGGAAACGAAACAGCTCCTCGCTCGGGGCCGACCACCCGAACGCACCCGTTTCGCGCGAAGGGGCAGCGCCCCGGCGGCGTCGCGTGACGCAGCCCAACCGCCGTGTCCCCCGGGTGCAAGACTGGTGCGGTGCGCGGGATCGAGGACCGGTTGGAGGGGCTCGGGCTGCGGCTTCCAGCTCCGGTGGTCGCGCCGCCTGGGGTAGAGCTGCCGTTCGAGTTCGTGCGCGTTCACGGAGGCATGGCGTACATCTCGGGTCACGGGCCTTTCGACGGCGACCGACTCCTCGTCAGCGGCCGCGTGGGAGCCGAGGTTTCCGTCGAGCAGGGCTACGACGCAGCCCGTGCGACAGCCCTCTCGATGCTCGCGTCTCTCAAGCGTGAGTTCGGAGACCTGGACCGCGTGACCGGCTGGGTTAAGGCTCTGGGCTTCGTCTCGTGCGCGGAAGGGTTCAACGCCACGCCAGCCGCGATCAACGGGTTCAGCGATCTGATCCTGTCCCTGTGGGGCGATGCGGGGCGGCACGCGCGGTCAGCGATCGGCGCGGCCGAGCTGCCGTTCGGCATGCCGGTCGAGATTGAAGCAGTCGCCGTGATCGCCTAACCCTTGCAGCGGCATCCGGAAGCGACTTGGCTCGGCAACCTGGACCTCACGGCGCGTCCCGTTGGGTCTGATGCAGCTAACGGCGCTTCTTGCGCCCCTCGCGATACAGCTCGGACATGACGCCCACGGCCGCCCGGTCCGCGTTTTCGGCGACCGACCGCCCAGGTTGAGCTTTCCGCTTTTCGTGGGCCGCCTCCGGCGTATCCCCGAGCGGCTCCCGTCGGCAGCGGCTCGAAGGCGCCGAGCTCCCTTGCAATTGCGACGGTGAGGGCGCCTGCTAACGCAGGTGTCGCGTATCGGCGCCAGGCCATGGTCGAGTGCCTTGAGGGTTCCGGACACGCAGAAGAGGCCTAGTCCGGCCGCATCGAATAGGAGAAGGGTCCGGGTGAGCCGCTCGTGCTCAGGGTGGACGAAGAAGGGTGACGCCGGCCGCTGCGAGCACCGGCACTGGCACGGCCCGCGCGCCCGGGGGCGCTGAGCCTCGCGCAGTTCACCTCCGCTTTCGCGACGGAGCAGCCGTCTGATTGCGCTCCGCTCAGATGCCTGCTCGCTGCGGAGAGCTGCCAGCGCCGGCGATCACCACGGGGTCGGGCTTCGTCGCGGGGCGATGAGCGGGCTGGGCCGGGAATGAGGGCGCTGCTCAGGCAGATCGGGGCGCGCTGAGCTCGGCGAGCCGCGCTGCGCTCTCGGGGTCCATCGGCAGGAAGGTCTCGATCGCGAGGTTCGCCGCCGTGACGTCGAGCGGGGCTCCGAGAGTGGCGATGACCGTGAACAGCTTGACCTCGCCGAGGGGGGTCTGCAGCCTGAGCGAGACCACCGGCTCGGTGGCCGAGCCGGCCGGCGGCTCGCCGGGGAGGTAGGCCTCGACCTCCTCGATGAGCTTGGCGAGGGCGGGATCGGCGTCCTCGCGGCTCCTCCGCTTCAGCCGGTGGATCAGCGGCGCGTTGCACGCGGCGGTCATCGACGAGATCCGCGGCAGGCCGCCCGGGTGAACGCCGAGGCGGAGCATGTTGATCGGTGGCTCGAGGAGCTCCGGGTCGACCCCCTCCCAGAGAAGCGACGCGGCTCGATTGGACTCGATCAGGTTCCAGAGCCCGTCGACGATCAAAGCCGGGTTCGGCTCGTGCGCCTCGAGCAGCCGCTCGAGCGACTCCCGAAGCGGCTGCATCACCTCCCCGTCGTAGGGCAGCTCCAGATAGGGAGGCGCGAAGCCGCCCGCGAGCAGCAGTCGATTGCGCTCGGTGATCGGCAGATCGAGGTGCTGGGCCAGGTGGACGAGGAGCTGGCGACTCGGGCTGGACCGGCCGGTCTCGACGAAGCTCAGGTGCTTGGTCGAGACGTTCGCGTCCAGGGACAGCTCGAGTTGGCTGAGGCCGCGTCGCGTGCGCCAGAAGCGGATCAGCTCGCCCGCGGTCTGGGGCTCCTGCTCGGTCTGGACGACCACCCGATTGAAGTTAGCGGGCGGCCGCCGCGTTACACGAGAGGTAATCGACGCGTGGCCCTTCCTCCGGGACCGTTGACGGCGAAGCAACCAGACGATCAACGGAGGTAACCGATGACCGACACACAGGCTTTCGCCGAAATCTCATCCCGGAGCGCCGCCGAGTTGGCGGAGAAGTACCTCGCGCTCTGGAACGAGCCCGATGCCGACCGGCGCCGGCGGATGATCGCCGAGCTCTGGACGGAGGACGGGAGGCATCTCCTCCAGCCGCCGCAGGAGATCCGCGAGATCGCGGCGCAACCCGGGATCGGGCTGACGGCGATCCTCGAGGCACGGGGATACGAGGAGATAGAGGCTCGGGTGGCGAGCGCGTACGAGCACTGGGTCGGCTCCGAGGGGCTCAGCTTCCGGGGGCGCGACGACGCCGAGCGACTCGGCGACGTCGTCAAGTTCCACTGGGAGGCGCTCGACAAGGACGGCGGGGCGTTCGGAGCCGGGCTCAACTTCCTCGTCCTCGCCGCGGACGGCCGGATCGAGCGCGACTACACGTTCGTCGTCGCTTAGCCATGGTCATCGTCGCAGGGCACATCACGGTCGACCCTGAGCAGCGCGAGTCCTACCTCGCGGGCTCCGTGAGCGTTGTCGAGAAGGCACGCGTGGCCCCTCGCACGACTCCGACCCGGGCCGGGTTATTCCGGTGTTTGCGCGGGGGGTGCGGCGTCGAGTTGCCGTGCCAGCCAGGCGCTGAGCAGCGCTCCGGCAGCTGCCAGACCGAGGGTGCCGGGGAAGACGCGCGGGCGCAGGTGATGCCGGGCGAGCAGGCATGCGGCCGCGTCGATGCCGTCGATCACGGCTGACGCTTCGAGCCAGCCGCGCGTGGGCGCGTCGCGGTCCAGGGCGACCTGCAGCCCGAGCCCGACTCCGAGGTCGCGGGCGCCGACCATGCGCACGAAGAGGCGCGTCCCGCCCTCGGACTCGTCACCGCCGGTCATCGTGCGTGCCACCACGCCCGGCGCAAGGAGCGACACGACGCCGAAGGCGATCCTTCCGCGCGCCAGGGCGACAGCCAGGTCCCGTTCCTCCATCCCGCCGATCCTATGAGATCGACAGCCGGCGCTGACGATGCGGCGATACTCCCGGGCATGGCCGATCCGGACGGACGCAGGCGGAGCCGTTCCGGCCAGCTCCGCGACGCGCTCGCATGGGGAATAGCGCTGGGCGCTGCTTCGGGTGCCGTGCTGGGCGATGCGATCGACGGGGTCGGCGCCGGCGTTGGCGCCTTGGTCGGTGCCGCCGTCTACGCACCCGCCGAGGTGATCACCACCATGAGCAGGGGCGCCGGCGAGATCAAGCCGCTCTGGCAGCGCATCTTCAGCAGCGCTCTGCTGATGGCGCTGTTCGGCTGGTTGCTGGGCCTGATCTACGGCCCCGACGAGCTCCTGCTCACCGCGATCATCAGCGGCGCACTCCTCGGCCTGCTCGGACTGCGCCCGTGGAAGGTGGCCATCGGGCTCTTGGTCGGCGTCGCTGTGGGCGTCCTGTTCCAAGCTCTCGACGCCGGTGTCGAATCTGCGCTGGTGGCAGCGGCGGTGGCGATCGTCTACCGCGTGGTTGCCGCGATCGCCTACCGTGACCGGCCCCTGGTCCGCGTGATGGCCGAGGAGGTACCGGCGCAGGAGCTGCGCTATGTCGTGCCCTTCGAGGCGCGCTCGCGCTACGTCGGCGCCGACTACGTCGAGCAGCTCGCGAAGGTCCGCGGCGGCACCTTCCGCCGCAATCCGCCCGACGTCGGAATCCTCGCCTCGCTCGACAGCTTGAACGGGCCCACCTTCGACCCGGGCCGGGTGCACCCGCTGATCCGCGAGTTCTACGAGCACACCAGCCGCTTCAAGCTCTCGATCGTTCCCGAGTGGCGGCGCTGGATGAAGCCCGGCTACGAGATCTTCAAGTTGCTGGTTGCGCAGCCGCTCGGGCAGGCGGCGATTCCGTCCAACATCGAAGAGGCCCAGCGGGGGATGATCAGCACGATCGACACGATCACCCTGGACGACAGCGAGGAGATCGACATCCGGGGCTGGATCCGGACGTTCGCGGACTCAGGCCAGCCGATCTACATCGGTATCTACACGAGCTTCAGGCATGAGGGCCGCGGCTATGTGAGCGTCGGTTTCCCGATCCCCAGCGCCAACTTCACCGCCACCCTGCTTCCCCAGAACGCCGGGGAGGACGACTTCGTGCTGACCTCGCGAACCGAGCTCGCATTTCCGGGCCACTACCTGAGCTCGGTCGACAGCGAGAGAGACGCCCTGACCGTTCTCAAGCTGCTCTATTTCCAGGAACGGATCTTCGTCTACGTCGCCGACGGCGAGCTCAAGACGGACCACAGCTTCTACCTGGCCGGACAGCGATTCCTCACCCTCCGCTACGAGATCGAACGCCTTGCCGTGGCTACGCGGTAGCTCAGCTGGTCCTCGCGAGATGGTGGGCCATGACGATCATTGGAAGATCTCGGTCGTGCAGTCGCCCCCTTGGAGGCGCACCTCGTGGGCGCGCGCCGGCCCGTCGGGACGCGCGTGGAAATCGAGGAAGAAGTCGCGGTCGACCTCCATCCCGCCCTCCGGGTGGCAGTTCACCTTCAGGAGCCAGGAGCGCAGCTCCGGATAGAACTGGTTGTCCCAGCTCGAGTAGAGCGAGTTCGTCACGTACAGACGACGCCCGTCCAACGAGAGCTGGATCATCTGCGGCCCGCCGTTCAGGTCGCGGCCTGCGTCGTTCGGGTTGCCCAGCAGGCCGCCTAGCCAGAGTTGCCCTGTCAGCTTCGGCTGGCGGGGGTCCGAGACGTCGTATTGGCGCAGGTCGCCATGGAGCCAGTTCGAGATGTAGAGGAAGCGGTCGTCCATCGACAGCACGATGTCGGTGATGAGGCCCGGGACCCCGCCGGGCAGCGGCCAGCCCTCGAGCTCCAGGTTCTCCACGTCCACGACGGTCTCGGCGCCCCAGCTCCCGTTGTCGCGCGAGAAGCGGATGATGTTGCTCGCGAGGGTGGCGCCGACGAAGCCCTGCTCGGCGTCGGGATCGTGCAGCCAGCGGATCTCGAGCGGCACGAGCCCCGCCGCGCCGAGATCGACGGTCTGCTCCAGGCGGCGTCCCGAGAGGCTCCAGAAGTGGAGCCGCTGTCCGTAGCGGCCCGCCCCCACGTCGTCGATGTCGAAGCCTGGCTCGTAGGCGTTCGGCTCGCCGAACTCCGAGGAGATCAGGGTGTCCTTGCGCGGCTGGTACCAGAAGTCATAGTTGAGCGGCGGCGTCTCGCCGCCGTCCTCCCAGCGCCCCTTGATGTCGAACGTCCTTGCGTCGAGCACCGCGAAGCCGCCCGCCCCGCCGCCGTCGGCGTCGCCCAGCATGCTCAGGACCACGTTGTCCCCCGGCATGCAGTGGACCGTGTGCGGGCGCGTGTAGCCGGTCTCGCGTACCAGCTCCTCGGGCTCGATCACCTTCTCGATCCGAGGCCGGCGCGGGTCGTCGGCCACGTTCAGCACGTGGATGCGCGAGGAGGCGAAGCCCGGAACGATCAGGTGCGAGCGGTCCGGCCCGTGGCAGGCCGAGCTGCAGCGGTTCCAGCCGAAGTGGTGGAGCTCGTCCCCCGTATTCGGCATCGGCGTCTCGTGCACGATCCGCCCGTACTCGTCCGAGTCCGGGTTCACATCCACGACGGCAAGGAAGTCCGGCTTCTCCACGCCCGTCCCTACGTGCAGGCAGGCGACGTACAGGAACTCCTCGGGCGGCGCCTGGAGCGCCTCCTGCGGCGAGTTATAGAAAGAGGCGGGGCTCTGCCCGGCTTGGTGGCTCACGGGGGTCTCCTCTGTTCTCGTGCGAGTTGAGCCAGAGCCTAGACCTCCGCTGCCCGCCCCGCCGGCTCATGGGTCCCGTAGTCGCCGACGATCTGGCCGCGGTTGTATGTCGAGCGCGCGGGGGACG
>CAVZVD010000010.1:0-14620 GCA_963778615.1 uncultured Thermoleophilaceae bacterium | reverse complement strand
GGCGAGGGCGAGAAGGGTCAGAGCCCTGTGTCTCGGCATGGAGCGACCCCTCCCGCTACGAGCAGGCTTCCCCCGGCCGGCCGACCGCCGCTACCCGACGCGCACCGCGATCGAGTGCTGGGCCGGCCCGAGCAGCGAGTTGCCCTCGAAGCGCGCGGTCGCCCTCAGTCTCCTTCGGGGCCCGAGCGCCTGCGGGCTGCGGATCGTGATGCTCGAGTCGAAGGCGCACATGCGGTTCACTCGCGCGCGCTGACGCTCGATGACTCTGCCGCCGGACTTGTAGGCGACGGTCACGGGACCGCGGCACACCCCGAAGTCGATGCCGAACGTCCGCTCGAAGAACCCCTCCACGCGGTTGAGGCGCATCGGCGGCATGACCCAGCCGCTGAACCTCAGCGTGGCCGGGAGCCCCCCGGCACGGCGCTTCGGCGTGGTCAGCATCAGCCGCGCGGCGAGCGGGGTGACCCGGTCGGCCAGCTCCCCGGGGTCCTTCGGCACCTCGGGGACGTCCGGCACGGGCGGCAGGGAGGGCAGCTGCGGGACCGTCGGCACCTCGGGGACCTCCGGCACCGGCGGCTTCGGCGGTGGAGGCGGCTGGGCCGCGACATCCGCCGCGGCGGGCGCGAGCAACGCCAGGGCGGCGAGCACGAAGGCGGCGGCCAGGCGGGTGTGGAAATGAGTGTCGGTGCGGCGGATATGCAACATGCCGCGCATGCTTACCCGCGTAGCTTGGACCAACCTTGGACGAAAATGAATATCCGTTAATCCGAGGTCAGCCCGGTCCGTCTGAGGGAATTATCAGCTAGATCTCATGGTTAACACAGGCTGGTGCGGCATAACCTCGGCCATGAGCACCGTCAACACCGAATCCCCGACCGTCTGTCCCACCTGCAGCTCGTCGCTCGCGTACCCCGTCGACTGGCAGCAGCTCGCCGATGTGCTCTGGCTCACCTGGCTGCGCTGCCCGAACTGCGAGTCGCTCATCCCGAGAGTCCTGGATGACGACACGGTGTACGAGCTCGACATGACGCTCGATCGAGGGACCTTCGCGCTGATGCAGGACCTCAAGGCGATCGCCCGCGACGGGAGCCCCGAGTGGCTCGTCCCAGGGCGTCCGTCCTCGTAGCCGACGGCGACCGGAGCGTCGCCGCCTCGCTCGGACGGGTGCTCGAGGCCCAGGGCATGGCGGCCGAAGTCGCCGTCGACGGCCGCGAGGCGGTCGCGCTCGCCCGCGGCGGGCGCTTCGACATCCTCCTGCTGAACGTGAGCCTGCCCGCGCAGGACGCGCTCTCCGTCGTGCGAGAGCTGCGCGGCGACGGCCTGATGGTGCCCGTGGTCATGCTCGCCGCCGAGGACGACCTCGAGCAGAAGGTCACGGCCCTCCGCTCGGGAGCCGACGACTACCTCGCTCGCCCGTTCCACGTCCCCGAGCTGGTCGCCCGCATACACGCCCGGCTGCGTGAGGTCCGGCGGGCTCACGCGCGGAAGCGGTAGCCGATCCCGCGCACGGTCTCGATCACGTCGGGCGCCAGCTTCTCGCGCAGCCGCCCGACGTACACGTCGACGATGTTCGAGCCGGGGTCGAAGTCGTACCCCCAGACGTGCGAGAGCAGCTGCTCGCGGCTCAGCACCTGATCGGGGTGGCGCACCAGCACCTCGAGCATCGTGAACTGGCGGGCGGTCAGGTCGACGCTGCGCCCGGCGATGCTGGCCCGCCGGCTCCGCAGGTCGAGCGTCACGTTGCCCACGCTGTAGACCGTGGTCTCCTCCGCGCCGGCCTTTCGCTGCAGCCGGGCGTGGATCCGCGCCAGCAGCTCGTCGAACTCGAACGGCTTGGTGATGTAGTCGTCCGCACCGTGCGTGAGGCCGTGGACCTTGTCCACCAGGTCGTCACGCATGGTGAGCATGATCACGGGAAGCTGCTCGCCGCGGCGCCTGATGTCGGCCAGGACGGCGAACCCGTCCTTCTTCGGCAGGCCGACGTCGAGCAGCACGAGATCGAAGTTCTCGTCGCAGGCGATCATGCTCGCCCGCTCGCCGTCGTCCACGACCGTCGGCGTGAAGCCGCTGGCCCGCAGGCCCTTCGCCAGGAACGACGCGAAGCGCGGCTCGTCCTCCACGGCCAGGACCCGGTTCATGCCGTCACCTGCTCTCGCGCCGGCTGCGGGAGCACGAGGGTGAACGTCGACCCGACGTCGGAGCTGTCGAGCTCGATCCGGCCCCGGTGTGCCTCCGCGATCGCGCGGACTATCGCCAGGCCCAGGCCGGAGCCGCCGTCCCCGCGCGGCTCGTCGGGTCCGCGGGCGAAGCGGTCGAAGATGCGCTCCCGGTGCTCGAGCTCGATGCCCGGCCCCGTGTCGCGCACCCACACGCGCACGTGGTCGCCGTCGGCCGCGGCGCCGAAGGCGATCGTGTCGTGCTCCCTCGTCGCCCGGATCGCGTTGTCGACGAGGTTCATCACGGCCTGCACCAGCCGCTGCCTGTCGGCCACGATCGGCTCGGAGGCCGTGCCCTCGAAGCGCCAGTCCCGCTTCGCCAGCGGGCGCACCTTGTCGAGGACCTCCTCCAGCAGGGCGTCCGTCTGGATCGGCTCCAGCCAGAGGAAGTCGGGCCGCTCCGCCTTGGCCAGCGTGAGCAGCTCGTCGACGATCCGGTCCATGCGGCCCAGCTCGTCCTTGACCAGCTCCATCGTCTGCCTCCTGTCCTCCGGGTCGTCCGTGACCAGCTCCAGATGGCCCATGACCACGGCCAGCGGCATCCGCAGCTCGTGGCCGGCGTCGTTGAGGAACCGCCGCTGGCTCCCGAACGCCGCCTCCAGGCGGTCGAGCATGGCGTTGAACGTGCGCGCGAGCTCCGCGACCTCGTCCCTCCCCGAGGTCGTGGGGATGCGCTGCGTGAGATCGGACTCGGTGGCGTTGCGCGCCGCCTCGGTGAGCTTGCTCACCGGCGCCAGGAGACGCCGGGCGAGCAGCCAGGCCAGCAGCGCCGCGACGACGAGCAGCACGAACTTCGCCACACCCGTGACCTTGACCGCGTCGTCGATCTCGCGGTGCTCGCGGCCGACCGAGCTGAGCACCACGATCACGCCGTCGAGGTGTGCGGCGCCGCTGACCGGGCGCGCCCGGTAGCGGAAGCGGAGCTCGCCGGCCGACACCTCGCCGTCGGCCGCGCGCGGGAGCCCCGCCCAGCGCTCCGCCATGCCCGGCAGGGAGCTCAGCAGCCCCGCCGCGGTGGCCCTGTACGGACGGCCGTCGATGAAGGTCAGGACGGACTCCCCGTCCCCGGCCGTGTTGCGCGCGAGCATCTTGTCGAACAGCCGCTCGAGCCCCGCGTGGGTGAACTGGCCCGACGCGGGAAGCTGAACGGACGCGAGGCGGCCGAAGTCGCTGATCTCCTCGGTCAGCTCCTCGTCGACGCGGCTGTTCAGGCGCTGGTCGAGGGCGTTGTTGAGGAGCACGAGCGACACGACGGCCCACAGCGCGAGCAGCGCGAGGAAGAGCGCCAGCATCCGCGTGCCGAGCCCGACCGTGAGGAAGCGGCCGCCGGACCACGCTCGAGCGGAGTCGGCGAGACGGGCGCCTGGCAGGCGACGCCGCGCGTCGCCTACGACAACGGGATTGGCAGGGCTCCGGCCGCTGGGCAGCATTGCTGCAGCCAGAGGACCGGCGGGACGCACAAGGGGGGGCATGCGTGATCCTCCACGCGGCGACCCGCGCTGGAACGTACACCACTCCGCTGCAGCCGTCGATGACGCGGCGCAAACGCACAGGCTCGGGGCGAAAACCTAAGAGAACTCTCACCCCTCAGTGCCCGAGGTCCGGGGTGGGTATAAGCACGGCATGGACGAAGAGGTCTTCAACCTGTCCGTGCGGCGCTTCCTCAAGACGCTCGGCGTGACCGCGCAGCGGGAGATCGAGCTGGGGGTTCGCGAGCGGCTCGACTCCGGCGAGCTGCAGGGCGACGAAGCGCTGCCGGCGCGGGCCACTGTGACGGTTCAAGGGGTCGAGAAGGAGATCGTCATCGAGGGCGAGATCAAGCTGGCCTGAGCCGGCTTCGCCGCGCCGCGGGCCGCGACTAGGCTGGGCCGATGCCTCAGCCGATCGTGTTCGCCGGCGCGTCGCTCGACCGCGCCCCCCTCGAGCGGCGGCGTCCCGACTGGCTCGCGGCGAGGCGCTCGGACCCCGGCGCACGCTCCCTGGTGCTGTCGGAGCGCGGGCTGTGGATCGACGACGGGCACCTCGTGCTGGTCCCGCCGAACGGCGACAGCGTGTTCCTCGGGCTCTCCGGCGACCGGCCGCTGTTCGCCCAGGACGCGGGCGGTGCCGAGCCGGAGCGCGGGCGCCCCGCCGGCCTGCGCGAGGCGGCCACCGAGCTGCCGGCGGAGGAGGCGGCGCTGGCCGCGTATGCCGGGTCGCTCCTCGCCTGGCACCGGCGCCACCGCTTCTGCGCCAACTGCGGCAAGCCCACCGAGCACGCCGACGGCGGGCACGAGCGCCACTGCGAGCACTGCGACGCCCACCACTTCCCGCGCACGGATCCCGTCGTGATCGTGCGCGTGGTGGACGGCGACCGGCTCCTGCTCGGCCGCCAGGCGAGCTGGGCCGAGGGGCGCTTCTCCGTGCTGGCCGGCTTCGTCGAGCCCGGCGAGACGCTCGAGGAGGCGGTCCGGCGCGAGGTGCGCGAGGAGTCGAGCGTGGAGGTCGGCGAGGTCGCATACGTCGCCTCGCAGCCCTGGCCGTTCCCGAGCTCGCTGATGATCGGGTTCCACGCGGTGGCGAACGGCGGCCCCGAGCCCCGGCCGCGCGACGGCGAGCTGTCCGAGGTGCGCTGGTTCAGCCGCCGCGAGGTCGAGGCCGCGGCGGCGGGCGCCTCCGAGATCGGGCTCTCACCGCCGTACTCGATCTCACGGCGGCTGATCGACGGCTGGCTCGCGGGCTAACGCCGGCGAGGCCCCGGGTGTCCGCGACCTGCTCGCGGACAACGAGCTCGACCTGCCCGGCACCTTCGAGATGCTCGCCGACGCCGGGTACGCCGAGGTCGAGATCGGCGGCACCTACGACGGGCGCACCGCGGCCGCCTTCCGGGAGCTCGCGAACGGGTACGGCCTGAAGCCCGAGGGCAGCCACGTGCCCGGCGGCGGCGCGGCCTGGCGCGGCAACCGGGCCCAGATCTTCGCGGACGCCGCGGCGCTCGGGCTCAGGTTCTACTTCCACAACCACCCTGAGGACTTCACGCTCGACGGCGGCACGCCGATCTACGACACGCTGCTCGAGGAGACCGACCGGCGCCTCGTCTGGTTCGAGCTGGACATCGCCTGGATCGAGGCCGGCGGAACACGTCCTGGACGAGCCGCAAGTACCTGGCGGAGCTCGAGGTGCGGCGCCGTCGCTAGCGGTCGGGGCGGTCCGGGTAGACGTCGTCGATCGTGGTGAGCGGCCGGTAGGAGGCCCCGTTCGCGGCGGCCTCGATCGCCTGCGCCCCGCCCGCCAGCCGGTCGAGCACGCTCGTCACGCCGGCGACCTCGAAGCCCTCCTCCTGCACCCGCTCGATCGCCTTGACGGTCGAGCCGCCGGTGGTGACCACGTCCTCCACGATCAGGCAGCGCTCGCCCGGCTCGAGCGGCGGCCCCTCCACCCAGCGCTGCAGCCCGTGCTGCTTCCGGTCCTTGCGCACGAAGAAGGCCTTCACCGGCGCGCCCGCGGCGAGCGCGGCGCACGCGACCGGGTCCGCGCCCATCGTCATGCCGCCCACGGCGGTTGCGCCCGCACGTTCGGCCTCGGCCCGGACCAGCTCGCCCAGGGCGGCGAACCCGGCCGGCAGCAGGATGGCCCGTTTGGCGTCCACGTAGTACTGCGCGGTGCGACCGCTCGTGAGGGTCACCTCGCCGATGACGAGGGCGTGCTCGCGCAGCTCCTCCACGAGTGTCCGGCGGGCGTCAGCCATGTGTGCAAGAGCGCTCGCCGAGGGTCAGGATCCGCACGCGGCTGCCGATATTAGACGGGCGATGGGATCGCTCATCCGCCTGGTGGCAATCGTGATGTCGGGCTTCGTCCTGGTCGGCTTCGCGTTCTTCGCGGCGGACGAGATGGACCGCGGGTCGAAGACCCAGCAGCAGGCGCTCGCCAACGAGCTCGAGGGCTCGGAGCCGGACGCCATCCCGATCGCGCCGACCCCGGCGGACGAGGCGACCCGCGAGGCAGCCCACGGCGATCTCCGTGAGATCGTCGACGATGTCAACGACGTGCTGCTGGGGCCGTTCACGAACCTCGTCGACTCCGACGACGTCTGGGTCACCCGCGGCGTCCCCACGATCCTCGCGCTGCTGCTCTACGGCGTCGGGCTCGGCTTCCTCGCGAACATGCTGCCCAAGCAGCGGCAGCACGGCGCCGACTGGCGCGGCGCCGAGTTCTAGCGTCGCCGGCGGCGACATTCGCTACTCTGGCCCGGCGCAACTTCCCGTGCATATGGCTGTTGCGCAAGATTGAAGTCAAGCGCCGAGTCCTCGTGTCGCCCTGACTCGAGGAACGGGGGAACCAGAGGTGGCCTGCCCGGCCGCCAGGGGCGAATCGCGGAGCACCCGCATAGCGCATCTTCCAGCGCGAGCCCGTCAGCTAACCCCGTAGGCCCGAAAGGAAGGGGACATGACGGATGAGGCCTGCCCACCGGGACCTGACAGCACCTGAGCTCTGGGAGCGTTCGCTGGCGCGTTCGCGTCTGCGCAGGGCCCTCGCTCCTCGAGTACGCCGCGAGCACAAGCGGCGCAAGGGCCTATCGGCCGCTGCGGCGGCGGCCACGATGGCCGGCCCGGGCGCGCCGATGGCGATGGCCCAGTTCGCCGGCGGCGGCGACGTGCAGGCCGAGGTGGCCACCGAGACCGCTTCCGCGCGCGCCATCGAGGTGCGCGAGGGCGGCCTGCCGCTCATGTACGGGAGCCAGGGCGAGCTGGTGACGCACGTCCAGCAGGCCCTCCAGGTCTCGGCCGACGGCATGTTCGGCCCTGAGACCGACACCGCCGTGCGCCAGTACCAGTCCCGCTCGGGGCTCGAGGTCGACGGCATCGTCGGACCGGCCACGTGGGGGTCGCTGTTCGAGAGCGGCTCCGTCGCCGGCGCGGCGAACGTCTCGCCGCAGGTCGAGCAGCGCCTGGAGCAGAAGCTCGTGGACACGGGGCGGCAGCTCGACACCCAGGCCGGCGTCGCACGCCCGGCCGGGCTGTTCGGTGCCTCGAACGGCGACTCGGCGGGCGGGCCGGTGGACGGCTCTGGCGTCGCGGACCAGACGACGTCGGGCGGTTCGGACGAGGGTGCCGCGGGCGGTACGACCCCGGTCAGCACCCCCGTCGGCGGCGGCGACTCCGACGACGCGCCCGCCGGCGGCCAGTCCGACACGCCGTCTTCCGGCGGCGGCGTCGAGGGCACCCAGCCGGTGAGCAGCACCTGCGGGTCGACGCTCTCCTCCCCCGTCGACGGAACCGTCACCTCCGGGTTCGGTCCGCGCTGGGGACGCAATCACGACGGCCTCGACATCGCTGCGCCGACCGGCACCGCCATCCGCGCGGCCGCCTGCGGCAGCGTGACGATGGCCGGCACGCAGAACGGCTACGGGAACATCGTCTGCATCACCCACACGAACGCGTTCTCGACCTGCTACGCGCACATGTCCCGGTTCGCGGTGAGCCAGGGGGCGCGCGTGCAGCAGGGCCAGGTGATCGGCTATGTGGGCTGCACCGGGAGCTGCACCGGACCCCACCTCCACTTCGAGACGCGCGTGAACGGGCAGGCCCAGGACCCGACTGGGTACATGCAGGGCGGCTCGATGCCGGGCACCGCGAGGACGGCGAATACCGGGACGGCCGTGGGCGGCGGCCCCGGCCAGCTGCCCGGCAAGATGGGTAAGAAGCGCGCCTCGACCACGAAGCAGGGCACGGTCACGACGGCGGCCTGGAGCACGTCGAGCGGCGGCGTGACGAAGAAGGAGGCGCTGAAGGCGCGCGAGACGGCGGCGATGGCCGCCGTCGGCGGCACCGCAGCGCCCGGCACGCCCGAGGCGATGACGAGCGCGGAGGCCGCCGTGCCGCCCGCGACGGCGATGCCGCCCGAGGTCGCACCGGCGACATACGGCGCGCCCGCGCCGGAGGTGCCCGTGGCGGTCGACGGCGGCGTTGTGCCGGCCGAGACGGCCCCGGTCACGGTGGACGGTGTGCCGGTCCCCGTCGAGGCCGCGCCGGTCACGGTCGACGGTGTGCCGGTGCCGACCGAGGCGGTCCCGGTGCCCGTCGAGGGTGCGCCGGTGCCTGTCGAAGGCGCTCCGGTCCCGACCGAGGCGGTCCCGGTGCCTGTCGAAGGCGCTCCGGTCCCGACCGAGGTCGCTCCGGTCCCGACCGAGACGGCTCCGGTTCCGACCGAGGTCGCTCCGGTTCCGACCGAGACCGCTCCGGTGCCCGTGGAGACGGCGCCCGCTCCGGTCGCGCCCGCGCCTGTCGAGGCGGCCCCCGTCGCTCCGGCTCCCGCGCCGGTCGAGGTCGCGCCTGCCCCGGCGCCCGTCGAGGTCGCGCCCGCTCCGGCGCCCGTCCCGGCTCCGGTCGAGGTGGCCCCGGCTCCGGCGCCCGCTCCGGTCGAGCCGGCTCCCGCTCCGGTCCCGGCTCCGGTCGAGGTCGCGCCGGCTCCGGCGCCCGTCGGCGCCGGCGCCTGTCGGAGCCCGCTCCGGCCCCGGCGCCCGTCGAGCCCGCCCCGGCGCCGGTCGAGCCGGCCCCCGCGCCCGCGCCCGCTCCGGCCGAGACCGGGGTCGCCGACCCCGCGGCCGCGACCACATCCGCCAGCGGAGGCGCTCCGGTTCAGTAACTCGCCGATTCGCCGAGGCAGGCCCGCATGCGTGCGGGCCACGGCGAGAGGGGGAACCGCGTGGAGGCCCCGCCCGACCCGGGCGGGGCCTTCGCGTTTCTACAGGTAGGTGAAGATCGGGTCGCCGATGTCGATCCAGTTGAAGATCGACGCCGCATTCGGGACCGGCACCCGCAGGCATCCGTGGCTCGCCGGGTAGTTCGGCACCGACGCGTACCCGTGGATCGCGTACCCACCGATGAAGTACGCCGCGTGGACCATCCCGAGCGAGTTCGTGCCCGGCGTCTTCAGGTAGAAGCGGTAGCTGCCGAACACCGTCGGGGTCGACGGCGCGCCCGATGACGTGTGGTAGGTCCGGTACGGCTTCCCGCCGCGGGCCAGCACCACGACCTGGCGCGACCAGTCGAACTCCACGTGCTTGCCGTTCTCCCCGGCCTTCGGATAGCGCAGCTTGTAGGCGCCCTCGCCGCGCATCAGCATCGCGAAGACCTCCTTGGGCGCGTAGCCGTCGCGGCCCATCTCGTTGGTCTTGCGGAAGGCGAGCACCCCGCGCGCGGTGGCGTCGTCGTAGTAGCCGGTGACCGGGGTGGCGTACCCCTCCTTGAGGAGCGCCCGCTGGAGCAGCAGCACCTTCAGCCCGCGCTCACCCACGCCGGCCTGCCAGTCGACGACCTGGATCATCTTCCGCTCGGTGCGGAACGCCTGCTGCGCCGCGCTGCCCTGATGCTTGACCACCAGCCGCACCAGGCCGGGCTTGCCGACCTTGAACTCGAACTCGAAGCGGCCGCCGTTGCGCACCTTGCGACGGATCTTCTTGGTGGCCTTGCCCTTGCGGATCGCGTACAGCGTGAGGACCTCGCCGGGCACCGCCGGGGTGACGCGCCCGCGCAAGACCACCTGCTGGGCGGGCGCGTAGTAGCGCATCTTCTCGGTCGCCAGCCCGCCCTTCAGCTTGTAGCCGGCGGCTCCCGCGGCAGGTTCCTGGGCGGCCGCCGGAGCGGCCCCCAACGCGAGCAGGGCAGCGACTGAGAGGGGGAGAAAGCGCGAGTTCATTTCCGCATCACTATGCCACGGGCGCCGGAGCCGCTCGCGTGAAACGGGGTACGACGGCGCACGCCACCACCATCAGCGGCCCGAACACCGCCGCGACCGCCCCGCCGTCCGCCTGGGCGGCGTAGGCGATCGAGTTGTTGATCGAGTGCAGGGCGATGACCGGGTAGAGCGACCGCGTCTGCTCGTACACGAGGCAGAAGACAACGCCGAGCATGGCGAGCGGGGGCACGATCAGGAGACCGTCGGTGCTGCCCTCGAAGTGGATCAGCCCGAACACGAGGCCGTCGATGATCGCCGCGGCGGCGATCGAGAACCGCGTGCGCAGCGCGCCGTAGAAGAACCCGCGGAAGAAGAACTCCTCGCAGAACGGCGCGACGCAGATGATCATGAACCCGGCCGCGACCAGGCCGATCGTGCTCTCGTCGGCGCCCAGGTCCTCGGCCACGGTCTGCTCGACGTCGGGCTGGACCGCCACCGAGTAGATCGCCGCGAACACGTAGAAGCTGAAGATCCCGAGCGCCGCCCATCCGACCGCCGGCCAGAACGGCGTGCGGCGCAGCCCGAAGTGCCACGCGCGCGGCCTGCGCACGAACGAGGCGAACAGCAGCGCCACCGCCACCAGCGAGCCGTCGAGCAGCAGCGTGCCGACGATGATCGCGCCCGGCGACTCGCCGGGGTCGTCCACCCCGAGCGCCGCCCACGCGATGCCGGCGGTGATCAGGCCGGTCACCGCGCCCGCGAGGAACCCGACCGGGCCGTACCACCACGGCCATCGCGGCCGGGCGTCCTCCGGGAGCTCCGGGGGATCGGGAGGGGGAGACACGGCGCTCTCCATGGGCCCTCAGACTAGGGTGGCGACCTCGGTCAGCGCCCGCACGCTCTCGACCCCCGGCGGCGGCTCGCCCGCGCGCTGGACCAGGATGGCGCGGATGCCGAGCGCCCGCGCGCCGGCCACGTCGTTGTCGAGCGAGTCGCCCACGTGCACGGCGCCGGCCGCCGTCGACCCCGGCCAGCTCGAGCGCCTTCCTGAACACCGCGGGGTCGGGCTTCGCGGCGCCCGCGCCGGCCGAGGTGACCACGCCGTCGACCAGCTCGAGGAGCCCGGTGGGACCCAGCCAGTCCGGCAGCGAGCAGTCCCAGTTGCTGACCACGACGAGCTTGTGGCCGCGCTCGCGCAGATCGGCCACACCCGCCGGCGCGTCCGGGTAGGGCGTGAACTCGAGCGCGCCCAGCATCGCTCTGCGCGCGGTGGCGTGGTCCAGCCCGGGCAGGTCGAGCGCATCCATCATCGTCGCCGCGCAGCGGTCGCGCAGGTCGTCGAGCCGCTCGCGGTCCGACCCCTCGAGGTGATGGGCCAGGTAGTACGCGATCTCGGCGGCGAAGCCGGCAGCCGCCCGCTCCTCGGACACGTCGAAGCCCTCCTCGGCGAGCCGCGCACGCAGGCGCGGCGCCGGCGGCTGCAGCTCGACCAGCGTGCCGAGCGCGTCGAGGAGGATCGCCGGGCGCTTCACGAGATCCAGTGCCAGCTCGCGAACTGCGCGGTGAAGAGGCCCAGCCCGATCGCGGACACGGCCGCCACACGGGCTGTCGCGCGGCGCTCCTCGGACCAGAGCGCGAGCCACATGAAGATCGGGAACAGCACGGCGAGGAAGCGTGGCAGGGACATCAGCGGCTGCGGCTCGACGGGGAACGTGAGCGGCAGCACCAGCGACGCGGCCACCCAGGCGCCGTACGCCTTCGGCAGCCGGCGCAGGCAGCCCACGCACGCCACCAGCGCGAACACGAGCGAGCCGAACAGCATGAGGTTGATGGCGGCGATGCGGTACGGGTCGCCGGCGGCCTTCTCGAAGTACACGACCTCGCGTCTGGCCCGAGAGCAGCTGGCGCGCTCCGTCGATCGCCGCGCCCAGCCCGTCCCACGCTCCCGCGAGCGGGACCGTCAGCTCGCGCGACCACGCGTCCTGCACGTCCAGGAAGCGCCAGGCGTCGTTCTCGGCGAGGCCGAGGAAGGCGGCGTAGGCGGCAAGGCCGAGCGGCGCGAGCAGGAGCCAGGCGGCGTCGCGCAGCCGGCGCCCGGCCCGCGGCGCGGAGGCGCCGCGCCCGGAGCTCCACCACAGCATCGCCAGCGGGAGCAGCAGCAGCACGCCGGAGCTTCGCGTGGCCGCGGCCCCGGCCGCCGCGGCGCCCGCCCACGCCCAGCGGCCTGTCCGGGCGGCGTAGAACGCCCCCACCGCCAGCAGCAGGAAGAGGCTCTCCGAGTAGGGCGCCCCGAAGAACACCGCCGCCGGGAACACCGCGAGGAGCAGCAGCGCCGGCTGCGCGATCGGCCGGCCCAGCTCGAGCGAGACCAGCCGGTGGAGCAGCACGAGCGCCCCGAGGAAGGCCGCGAGCGACACGACATACGCGGCCAGGAGCAACGCCTCCGGCGACGCCCCGAACGGAGCGGCCATCGCCCGCACCAGGAGCGGATAGAGCGGGAAGAACGCCGCGCGCACGTCGCTCCCGCCGTAGCCCGACTCGGCGATGCGCAGGTACCACGCGGCGTCCCAGCGGGCGAGCGGCGAGAGCAACGGCTCGGCCAGCGAGCGTGTGAGCTCCGGGTCGTCGAAGACCTCGGCGTTCCGCTCTGCCAAGCCGCCCATCGCAGGACCGAAGGACAGTGCGGCGAACACCGCAACGACGAGTACGGCCGCGCGCGTGGTCCAGAACACGCTCCAGGCTGCGCGCAGCGTCATGGAGCCGCGAACCGCGGTGACTGCCCGCGCCGCGGTCGGGGTAGCGTCAAAGGCCATGCCGCGAGTCGAGTTCTACACAGCAGTCGATACCGGCGATTGGGTCGCGGCGGGAGCGACCCTGGCGATCGCATTCCTGATCGCGGAAATCGTCGACCGGGCGCTGAAGCGGCGTGGCAAGCGGCTGAGCAGCGCCGTGGCGGTCGGCGACCTCTCCCCCGTCGCCACGACGCGCCTGCGGCTCGTCCGCCGCCTCGTCTTCGCGCTGATCATCCTGATCGGGCTGGCGATCATGGCGCTGAAGTTCGACCCGGTCCAGCAGATGGCCACCACGGTGCTTGCCTCCTCCGCCGTGATCGGCATCGTGGTCGGCTTCGCGGCCCGCCAGACGCTGGCCAACGCGATCGCGGGGATCATGCTCGCGATCGCGCAGCCGATCCGCATCGGCGACCTCGTCACGATCGAGGATGAGACCGGCGAGGTCGAGGACGTCAGGCTCACCTACACCTACATCCGCCTGGACGACGGGCGGCGGCTCATCGTGCCGAACGAGGTGCTCGCACAGAGCTCGATCGAGAACCACACGATCCTCGACCCGCGCGTGCAGGTCGAGGCGTCGGTCTGGCTGCCGCCCGGAGCGGACCTCGAGCGGGCGATCGAGCTGATCACGGACGAGGAGAAAGAGATCTCGGCGACGGTCGCCGAGACCGACAAGGAGGGCGTCCGTCTCAGCGCCACGAGCTGGACTGGGAGCCCGCGCGAGCGCGGCAAGGCGGCCGCCGAGCTGCGCCGCCGCTGGCTGCGGCTGCTCAGGGAACACGGTCTATCCTCCGCCGAAGCCTCCCCATGAGCCATCGGCAGCGAAAGACCAGAAGGCGCAAGCGCCACGGCGCGGGCAGCAAGGTGCTGCTGGGCCTCGGCGTTGTCGCCACCGTATGCATCATCGGCGTCCTCTCGGCGGCGGGCTACGTGCTCGCCATCGCGGCCAGCGCGCCCGACCTGAGCGAGCTCAAGGCGGACGACAAGGGCCAGCTCTCGGTGGTGTTCGCCGCCGACGGCACCAGGCTCGGCTTCATCCAGTCGGACGTCCTGCGGCGGGTCGTCCCGTGGGAGGACATCCCCGTGGAGATGCGCCGCGCCACCGTCGCGATCGAGGACGAGCGCTTCTACAAGCACGAGGGCGTGGACCTCAACGCGATCGTCCGCGCCGGCATCAAGAACCTCGAGTCCGGCGAGACCGTGCAGGGCGGCTCCACGATCACGCAGCAGCTGGTCCGCGCGCTCTACATCAAGGACCCCGAGCGCAACTTCGAGCGCAAGGTCCGCGAGGCCAAGCTCGCCTCCGAGCTCGAGGAGGAGCGCTCCAAGACCTGGATCCTCCACGAGTACCTCAACTCGGTGCCGTTCGGCACGGTCCAGGGGCGCACCTCGATCGGCGTGCAGGCGGCGGCGGTGACCTACTTCGACAAGCACGTCAGGGACCTCGAGCTGCACGAGTCCGCGCTGCTCGCCGGCCTGCCCCAGGCGCCCTCGCAGTACAACCCGTTCCGCAACCCGACAGCGGCGATCGAGCGGCGCAACGAGGTGCTCGAGCAGATGCTCGACAACGGCTACATCACGCAGGCCGAATACCAGGACGCCGCCACGCGCAAGCTCAAGCTGAAGCGCGGCTTCCGCTTCGTGAACCGGCGCGAGCCCTACTTCTTCGACTACGTCCAGGAGAAGCTGATCGAGCGCTACGGCGTCGGCGTGGCGCGCCGCGGCGGCCTACGCATCCACACGACGATCAACCCGAAGATGCAGGACCTCGCGCGCGACGCCATCAACGCCTACTGGGCCGACCCCGCCGGGCCCGCCTCGGCGATCGTCGCGATCGACCCGAACAGCGGAAAGATCCGGGCGATGGCGTCGAGCGGCACGTACGGCGAGCGCCGCTTCAACCTCGCCGCCCAGGGCCACCGTCAGCCGGGCTCGGCCTTCAAGACCATGGTCCTC
>CAVZVD010000009.1:0-197182 GCA_963778615.1 uncultured Thermoleophilaceae bacterium | reverse complement strand
GATTGCCGAGATGCTGCGTGGAGCTGGGCAGAACAAGCCTGGTGCTAACGAGCAAGGAGGCATTGGTGGCGTGCTTGGGCAGCTGGGTCTCGGTGGTGCCAGCGCTGGAGGAATTCTCAGTGGTGGGCTGGGCGAACTATTGGAGCAGTTCAAGCAAACCGGTCAGGGTGAAACTCCAGAATCTTGGATCAACACCGGGCCCAACAAACCCTGCACGGCTGCGGAACTTGAGCGGGCGATTGGTCCCGAGGTGTTGGAAACGTTGTCGAGGCAAACGGGCTCGTCCCGGGACGAGTTGGTCTCTAGACTTTGCCGCGAACTCCCCGACGAGTTGATAAGTATACGCCACAAGGCCGGCTTCCGACGGAAGCCGAGGTTTCGCGCGCATAGTGGAGCGTTGGGGCCGGGGTAGTCATAGAGCAGAATTGAGTTCGGTCGCTTAACACCAGGAGGCTCGGAATGGGAATTTTATGGACGATAATAATCGGCTTTATCGCAGGAGTGCTCGCAAAGCTCATCACTCCGGGCGATAAGGAGCAAGCGGTTTCATTCTGACCACAATCCTCGGCATCGTCGGAGCAATTGTCGCCAGTTACTTAGGACAGGCTCTTGGCTGGTATGACGCGGGTGAGGGCGCTGGTTTGATTGGCGCGACCGTTGGGGCCATCATCGTGCTTCTGATTTGGGGTGCCATTGCTGGCAGGCGCGGGAGCACGCTTCCCTAGCCCGGCGCCGTGCCGGACGTTCTTGAATTATGGGCGCGCAGACATCGGCAGCATGATCTCGATACTGGGGCTGGCCCATTTCCGCAAGGATACTCCTTTGCTGACGCACTTAGCACTGTGCGGACGTAGGCCAGGCTTGCGTCTCCTGCCACAGTAAAGCCTCCTGTAGAATTCGACGGAACTAGGGAATGGCAAAAAAGTTCTTTTGAGTTGGTCCCCAAAATTTATGGCCACATTGATCCCAAAGAGTTTCGAAGAGTTGGATGATGCTCGGCGGCTTCAGCTGCTTGTCCAGAGCGTCACCGACTATGCGATTTACCTTATCGGCATCGACGGGCGTGTCCTAACTTGGAACTCAGGTGCCGAAAAATTGAAGGGCTACAGTGAAAAAGAAGCCATTGGTCGGTCCTTCTCTGATTTTTACACGCCCGCAGATCGCAAACTTGGAATTCCTCAAAAGGGTCTGAAGATTGCTGCCCGAACCGGCCGGTTTGAAATTGAAGGGTGGCGGGTCCGTAAGGACGGAACCCGTTTTGGGCGCTCGCCGTAATTGATGCCGTCTGGAATGAAGCGGGAGAGTTACTCGGCTTTGCCAAGATCACACGCGACCTAACAGAAAGACAGTTTGCTCAGCAATCCCTCTTAGATAGTGAGCGTCGTTACAGGCAGTTGATTGAGTCGGTCACTGACTATGCGATCTACCAACTAGATGCCAACGGTTTAGTCGCAACCTGGAACCCCGGCGCAGAACGGATCAAAGGTTATAAGGCCGAGGAGATCATAGGCCGTCATTTCAGTTGCTTCTATACCGCCGAAGATCAGAAGGCCGGAATTCCGGACAAAGTGCTCGATATTGCCAGGCGTGAAGGGCGGTATGAAGCCGAGGCTTGGCGGGTGCGAAAGGACGGCACCCGACTATTCGCATCCGTCGTGATCGACCCAATCCGAAGTGAAGAGGGCGAGATCATTGGCTTTGCGAAGGTCACTCGCGATATCACCGAAAAGCACGAGGTGCAAAACGCCCTCAAAGAAGCGCAACAGCAGCTCGCCGTTTCGCAGAAGATGGAGGCAGTTGGCCAGCTAAGCGGCGGCATAGCCCATGACTTCAACAATCTGATGATGATTGTGCTTGGCAACTTGGAAACGGCTCAGCGCCACATACGAGACATAGCTAACGTTCATCCCAATCTCGAACGCAATTTCAACAACGCGATGCGCGGAGCGCAGCGTGCTGCATCACTTACCAGCAGGCTGTTGGCATTCTCGCGACGGCAGCCGCTCGATCCCAAGCCCCTCGACGTAAACAAATTCCTGTCTGGATCTGCCGAGTTCCTACAGCGCTCGCTTGGTGAGTTGATCGATGTTGAGGTGGTCGGTGCGGCGGGGCTTTGGCAGATCGAGGTGGACTTCAATCAGTTGGAGACCGCCCTTGTAAATATCGCGATTAACGCGCGCGACGCCATGCCAAACGGTGGCAGACTGACCATCGAAGCGGCCAACACATACCTCGATGCTGCCTATTGCCAATCAATTCCGGAGCTATCACCGGGCCAGTTTGTGGTGATTTGCATGACCGATACTGGGGAAGGGATGGACAGTGACATCGTAGGTCGTGCGTTCGAGCCGTTCTTCACGACCAAGGAGGTGGGACACGGCACTGGCCTAGGCCTAAGCCAAGTCTATGGGTTCGTTAAGCAGTCGGGTGGGCACGTAAAAATTTATAGTGAGGTTGGTCAAGGCACCACGGTCAAACTCTATTTTCCTCGGTTTGCGGGTGAACTCGCCGAAGACGACAATGACGTGGTGGAAATTCTCGCACAAGGTGAACAGGGTGAAACCATCCTTCTGGTGGAAGACGATAAGGACGTGCGAAGCTATTTATCCGATGCCTTGCGAGGATTGCATTACCGCGTGCTCTCCGCTGCGAATGCGACACTCGCACTTAAGCTGCTGGCTGAAGATAAGCTTCGTATCGACCTAATGCTTACCGATATCGTGATGCCCAAAATGAACGGACGTGAGCTTGGCGAGAAAGCAACGCAGCTGAGGCCCCATCTAAAAGTGCTTTATATGACCGGATACTCGAGGAACGCGGTGGTGCATCACGGTCGCCTCGACCAAGGCGTCCATCTTTTGCAGAAGCCGGTTTCGACACAGGTATTGGCCGCGCGTCTACGCGACATGTTGGACTAATTCCTGTCTGCTTCTGGCGTTAAGCGACGCTTACAGCTCTTTGCCAAAGGCTCTCTAGGGGAGGCGAATTTTGGCGGTGTGGCGTTGTGCAGAAATCAGGCATAGCGATCGCCCGCAGCGCCAGCTCCGATTCCGTCAAAGACTTGGATGCCTTCGTAACGGCCATGGAATCCGATTTCATTGCTCAAGTGATTCTTCCGATAATGGCCGCGTCGAGCACCCTTTTATCGTCGACCTCGCCCGCTACATCATCGGCCTCTTGGATCAGGCGTCTATAGCCGGACAATCAACGCCTTTCGGCGTCTCTCCAATTTTCTCAAACACCTGCTCAAGTCTGGCAACCTGTCCCTCCGTCTCTCTCAAATGCTCACGCAACCCGGCTGCGAGAATACGGTTGTTTGCCTTGCCGATTAGTTTCGGTAGTGCCTTAACGATTTGATTTTCTGCGTAATAGACGTCCTTCAGGGTGTGGAGGAAAAGGTCGTCCACGTTTTGATGTCCTTGCTGAACAGCCCCATCTTAGAAGACGGCATGAAGGCCGTACTCGCGAAGGCCGGTACAAACTGGGGTGGTTAGGTGCTGTTGTTGCTGCGCTCTGGCTTTGGATGAAGCTAAGATTACGAAGAGGTGGGTCGTAAAGCGCGACAGGGCGAGCGCGCACCGTCTACATTATAAATCTAACCGACCGACGTGCGGCGAACGCCCGCGATGCTCAGCTTGATCTTCTCACGAGCCTGGGACCAGACGGCATAAGTAACGCCCTCGGTTAGCGCGCAGAACAAGGACAAACCTTGGCGCGCGGCGCTAATGATGGAACTCAAGGCTGCCGGTGAAGATATGCCGGATCTGCGTGAGATCGCCAAACAAACCATTGAAGACGCCAAGAAGGACAACGCTCAGGCTGTCAAGGAAATAGCCGATCGCCTCGATGGCAAGCTCCGCAAGGGCTTGAGCATTCTGGCCCTGATGGCGGCCCGATTGAAACCACCTATACGATTTGGAAGCAGCTCGGCGTGTGGCCTTCCTGCTCACCAAGGTATCTCTCACCGAGGAATTGAAATGACGCTGAACACCCTCAACTTACAGGGCTACGATTTCAACCAGCCGCAATGTCTCCCATCGACCGATGGTGTGAACTCACTGCTGCAAGCGACTGCGGCGGATTTCGTGCCCAAGCCTGCTGCGGCGAAAGACGTCCATATCCTTGCCGACCAGACGCCGTTCGTCAGCACCACCTCATCGGCGGCGCTCGCCAGTCGGGCGTATACGGACCTTCACCGACGCGAGCGCTAATGCCGCTAATCCAGACCTGAGGTGTCACTAGTATCTCGCGCTGATAGCGCGGCAATCGTCAAATACTTGTTGCTGAAGCCATCGGTGAGGACGGATTTCAGTCTGAGAAAGGCCTTTTGGGGATGGCGCCAATAGTAGGCGGCGATATTGGGGCGCATCGAGCGCATACGCTCTTCGGTTCTGGTTAGCACCGCCAGCGGGCTGTAAGGTTGCATCTGGTGCAGACGGTCAAATTCGATGAGCCCTTGATTGGCCAAGAGCTTCCGAAAAGAGCGGGCGGTGAAATCATGGAGGTGATGAGGGTTCGCGTCCATCGAGGGAGTGACGGGCACGGACGCTATGAAGATCCCGCCCGGCCGGAGGAGCCTGGTTGTAACCCTTTGGAGAAATCGCTGCGGGTCCGGCAGATGTTCGATCGTCTCCAGCGAGACGACGGCATCAAAAGGGCCATCGTCAAAGCTCATCGCATCCGCAATGCCGAACTTGAGCTTAGGCAAACTATAACGGTGGTTCGCGTATTCGATTGCATCCGCGCTAGAATCAACACCCGTAATCAGAGCTGCGGGAAGTGAATCTTTCAGATAGCGCGATCCGTATCCGACGCCGCAGGCGATATCGAGGATTGAATTGGCACCGCGCAGCTCTTGCGCGGCGAACGCGTAACGCTCGATATGCAGCCTGAACGTCTCCAGGCCGGTGGATTCCTCTTTAAGAAGATCGTCCGGAACAAGACGCTCTAACGAGGCTTTGTTCACTCCCGGCAAGTCTCTACTCCCGCTCCTCGTCGCCCATACAATCAGCTACGCTGCGTCGGCGTTCCATGTGGAGTGCCTGGATTATTCAGCGTCGCCGGCGGATCATCGCCAAACTGGTTATTGGCATCGTTCGGTGCAGAGGTTGACAGCTTGCATGGAGAGTCCGTCTCAGCCGTACCGATTAGCGTCAAAACGCTGGCCGCTAGAGATGGCGGCGTATCTGGCAATTGCCTCCGTCCTGCTTTCCTGGGTTGCCCTCTATAACGGTGCTCCCCTCGTCTTTGCTGACACGATCAGCTACGCGCTTGCAGCATACCAGGGCCGGGTCCCCGGCATGTTCAGTATCTTCTACAGCCTTTTCATTTTGCCGCTCCATTGGGGTGTGAGCTTCTGGCCCGTCGTCTTCGTGCAGGGCGCGATTATTGCCCATCTTCTCTATCTGACGGCGCGCTTAACATCGCCCGGAATTTCACCCGCGGTAATGCTCCTTATCATTGCCAGCCTTTGCATTTTTTCGAGCTTGCCTTGGATTACAGGCGAGATCATGCCGGATCTTTTTACGCCGGTGGTGTTGCTCGGTATCTTCCTTCTCGGATGGGACAACAATCACCTGAGCCGCGCCGAGCGGCTGTATGTCGGCGCCCTTACCGCGTTCGCAATCTCAACGCACTTGAGCCATGTGCCGATCGCGCTCGGTCTGATTCTCCTAGCTCTTGGTCTGCGTTCGTTCGTCTTTCGTGAGCGCATTGGCGGGCTGGCGCTCCTGCTGACTGCGCCACTCGCAATAGCGCTCAGTTTGATGTTCGGCGCGAATTGGCTCAGCTCTCAACAACTCGTCCTTGCCCGAAATAGCAATGTGTTTCTGTTGGCAAAATGGATCGATGAAGGACCGGCACTGGCCTATCTCAAGCGATCCTGCCCGCAATCGGGCTACGCCTTATGCGGTCATCTGACGGCATTGGAAGGTGCAACGCACGATCAGCTCAAGTGGAGCCCTGAAAGTCCATTTAGCAAAGTAGGCGGCTTTGATGAGCTGGAGCCAGAAGCCCGCTCTATCGTCAGGAACACGTTCTACACTTATCCTTACGACATCCTGCGCAAAGCGGTGGCTGACAGCTTCCGCCAACTTACTCGGTTCGGTGGAGGGGATGGAGCATCTACACTGTTCGCGAAGATGGTCGCTGAGCATGTTTCTAGAGTCTATGGCGCGTCTGTTGGGACTCCGTTCGTCCTCTCGAAACAAGGCCAGGGCCAGTTGCCTATCGAGACGTTCCGTTTGTTGCACCTGATTGGACTTGCAGCGGGAGCAAGTCTTTGCGTTTGGTCGCTGCTCACTCGGAGGAACCGGCTAACGCGCGAACTCCTCGCGCTCTACGCGTTCATCGTTCTTGGTGTGCTCTGGAACGCTGTCGTGACGGGCTCCCTTTCGGGTCCGTATGACCGCTACTTGGCCCGGGTTATCTGGCTCGTCTGTTTTACGGGATTACTCGCTCTTTTCACATCCACTTCGTCAGGAGCCAAGACCTCCGCGCGTTGAGTGTGGAGTTGGCTATTGCTGCTGGCCTGCGCGGTTGGGCTGCTGAATGAGTCCTTCAGCGCCATGTTACGTGCCAGGGAGGTAATGAGCTGCAACTGCTCTCGCATGGAAAGATAAATAAGCAGCCAGACGGAGAAGCTGATCAAGATCCAGACATACATGATCAAGTCGGCACCTCGACCGACACCGACAAATCGGGCGATATGGGTTGCCTCGTCCGGCATCCAGACAAGATAAATTCCAAAAAGGGCAACACAGATCGACATGCCTCCAATCACCGGCAGTTGCTGCAGCTGAGCAAACGCGATCAGCGCAACCGCCATCAGCGCCAGAGTGAAGATAACCTGCGCAATCATCGCTGCAGCACCCCTGTGAAAAGCTCGAGAACGATGTTGATGGAATTGGTCAGCTTCTGACCTTTGGCTCTGGAGTAGCTTGTGTACTCCACGGTCACCGGCACCTCGATATAAGAAAGACCGCTTGCCGCAATTTGTTGAAGAACCTCCGAGGCGTGGGCCATTCGGTTCTGACGGATTTTCAGGCTGGAGGCGCCACGGCGCGTCAGCGCCCTAATTCCATTATGTGCATCGGTCAGCTTCAGTCCCGTCGTAATTCGTGTGAAGATCACGGCCGCCTTCAGCACGAGCTTGCGAGCCAGATCGAGATTTTGCGCGCACCCCAAAAATCGGGAGCCAAGCGCGAAATCTGCTCCTGATTTGGAGAGCGCAGCCAGCAACTGCGGAACGTCTTCGGCTCTGTGTTGAAGATCGGCGTCGAATGTAACGACGTGGTTGGCGCCGCGTTGAAGGGCGAACGTTATACCTGTCTGTAGTGCAGCGCCTTGTCCCAGGTTAATTGGATGGCGAAGGACACATGCCCCGGCGGCATGCGCGCGTTGAGCAGTTCGATCGGAAGAGCAGTCGTCGATTACGAGAACGTTCGGATACATTTCGCGGAGTCGCTTTACCACCTCTCCGACAGTGGTCGCCTCGTTGTAGGCAGGAATGACGACCCAGCATGTCGAAGCAACTTGCTCTTCAGTGGGGGCATTCATCAGGGGTCACCTCAGCGGCAGAATGTTCACCCCCCAAAGTTGTCACCAAAGCGCGATGGCAAGTCCCATAATGACGATCGCGATCCCGACGATCAGGCGGATACTCAACTGCTCTCCGAACACAAAAGTTCCGAGCAGCGGCACCATCACGAGACACACGCTGAACCAGGAGCAGGACACAACATCACCAATTGCTGACCATGACGACGATGACGACGACGATGACGACTGAGACCCGCCCGGGCTGACTGCTGGAACCGAAGGTGCTCTACATGGTCGTGGAGAGGTTCAGACGGGGCGCCGCCCCGGTCTACGAACGGGCTGCCGAGCACGGTCGCCTGCTGCCGGCGGGGTTGACGTACGTGGACAGCTGGATCGACGAGCGGCTCGACCGCTGCTTCCAGCTCATGGAGACCGACGACCGGCGTCTCCTCGACCAGTGGACCGCGCGGTGGAGCGACCTGGTCGACTTCGAGATCGTCCCGGTGATCACGTCGGCCGAGGCGGCCGCGCGCGTGATCAGCAGCGACTAAGCGTGGGGGCTCGCAGCGACTAAGCGTGGGGGCTCGAAGGCGACGGGGACCGGATAGCTCCGGATGGATTCGAACCATCGACCTCACGATTATGAGTCGTGCGCTCTAACCGCTGAGCTACGGAGCCGGGTGCGGAAGCAAGTCTAGAGCCGGGGCGGGCCTCGCGGGCCTGGGCGCCGCTCGGCCCTAGCCGCCGCCTCGGGGGCTCGGACGGCCGCTATTGCCAGATACGTGCCACCTCCCGGCGGAGCCCCTCGCCGGCCAGGTGTCATGTCCCGCTGCGGCTGAGCATTCCCGGGCGCACGCGACGGCTTCGAGGAAGACGCGCGTATCCGTGGCGACACCGCCTCAACCTGCCACAAGGAGACCGAACGCAAGGCATTTTCCAAGCGAGCAGTGACTGTTTGAGCTAAGGTCGCGACCCACATGGGCAGCCGCGGGAACGGCCCGAACGAGGAGTCTTGGCAACAGGCACGTCTGCTTCCGACGGTCGGACTTCGCGGCCAGGAGGAACAGGAGAAGCGGGCCACTTCCTCTCTGCTGGCTGTGATGCACGCCGTGCCCGACTTCGGTCGCGGGCTGATCGGTGAGCTTGGCGCGCCCAAAGGCCGCATCTCGACCTATACGGAGCTGCAACTACGTGACGCGGAAGGGAAGCGCTGCATCCCGGACGGAGCGATCGTCGCCGAGCGTGGGCAGAAGATCTGGCGCTGCCTGATCGAGGTCAAGACCGGCAGGGCAGCGTTGAAGACCGATCAGGTCGAGCGCTACCTCGACTGGGCGCGCGACAACGAGTTTGATGCCGTGCTGACGATCTCCAACCAGATCACACCGTCACCCCAGGACGCGCCCTTGAGCGTGGATGGGCGCAAGCTCCGGAAGGTCAAGCTCTACCACCTCTCCTGGTGGCGGATCCTGACCGAGGCGATCGTGCAGCACCGACACCGCGGCGTGTCGGACCCCGACCAGGCGTGGCTGCTAGGAGAGCTGATCGCCTACCTCGACCATGAGAAGTCCGGTGCCAGCGGCTTCCAGGACATGGGCGACAAATGGGTGGGAGTCCGAACGGCCGCCGCCAACGAGACCCTGCGCGCCAGCGACACGGAGGCACGCGAGGTCGCCGGGCGGTGGGAGCAGTTCATCGACTACATGTGCCTGGGCCTGGGGCAGGACCTCGGCCGCGAGGTGACGCCGGTCCGTCCCCGGAAGGCGACCGCTGAGGCGCGCCTCGACGCGACTGTCCGCCGACTCATCGAAACCGGGAAGCTTGACGGCTCCGTGCGGGTGCCGGACGCGGTGGGGGACATAGGCGTGGAAGCCGATCTCCGAACTCGCCGGGTGACCACGAGCGTCCGGGTCGAGGCGCCGCGGGAGGGGCGGCCGAAGACGCGCATCACCTGGATGCTGCGGCAGCTTCGGAACGCCCCCGGCGACCTCAGGATTGACGTGAGCTTTGCGGGTGCCCGCGAGACTAGTTCGCTCCTTCTCAGCGAGGCGCGCGAGGACGCGGAACGTCTCCTGTCGAGCACACATCCGAAGCGCGAGCCGCGCGCCTTTCAGCTCGCCCTCACCCGCAAGATGGGCACGAAGCGGGGTAAGGAGGAGGGGTCCTTCGTCCGCGAGACGCGCCGTCAGGCCATCGACTTCTACCGCGACCTCGTTCAGGACCTGAAGCCGTGGCAGGCCAGCGCCCCGAAGCTACCGCCCGAGGCACAGGACGAACCGGAGGCTGACACGCCGCCGCAGCCCGAACCGCCGCCGTTCAGCGAAGCGGCCTCGCGGGAGCCCGGCGAAGGCGAGGAGCAGCCCGCGCCGGTTGGTCCCCCGCAGACCTAGGCCGGGGGCCGTGCCCGGTTGCCACGTCCCTGCCACCTATCGCAAGGCGGTCCGGTTTCGCAGCTTCCTCGACCGGCGCGATGCTCTAGAAGCCGCCGGCCTGAGCGAGTAGCCGGCCGCGATACTGCGTGGCGATGGCACCGCCGCCCCTCCTCGTGGCCGTCCCCAACGTCAGCGAGGGGCGCGACCGGGCCGTGCTCGAGCGGCTCGAGGCGTCGGTCGGGCCGGCGCGGGTCCTCGACCTCCACGTCGACCCCGACCACAACCGCGCCGTCTACACGCTGGCCGCCCGCCAGGGCGAGCTGGCCGCCGGCCTGGTCGGTCTCGCGCGCGCCGCGGCGCGAGGAGATCGACCTGCGCGGGCACGACGGCATCCACCCGCACGTGGGCGCGCTCGACGTGATGCCCGTCGTCTGGCAGGACGAGGAGCGGCGCGGCGCCGCCTGCGCCGAGGCGCTCACCGCGGCCGCGCTGGTCGGCGAGGACGTCGGCGTGCCCGTCTTCCTCTACGGCGAGCTCGCCACCCGCCCGGAGCACGCCGAGCGGGCCTGGCTGCGGCGCGGCGGGCCGGCCGAGCTGGCACGCCGGATGGAGGCCGGCGAGCTCGTGCCCGACTACGGCCCGCCGCGCGCCCACCCGAGCGCCGGCGCCACCCTGGCCACCGCACGGCCGCCGCTACTGGCCTTCAACGTCGACCTCGCCACCGACGACGTCGAGCTTGCGAAGTCGATCGCGGCCGAGCTGCGCGAGTCGGGCGGAGGACCGCCGGGCGTGCGGGCGCTCGGCCTCTATCTCGCCGAGCGCGGGCGCGCGCAGGTGTCGACCAACGTCCACGACCACCGGGCCGTGCCGCTCGCCGAGATCGTCGAGCGTGTTCGCGCGCGGGCGCCGGTCGCCGAGGGCGAGCTGATCGGCCTCGCGCCGCGGGCCGCCTTCGAGGGCTTCCCGGAGGACGTGCCGCTGCGCGGCTTCACGCCCGAGCGGCACATCCTGGAGGAAGCGCTCGCGGCGCTTGAGTAGGGTCCATCTGAGCAATGGCGCAGACCAAGCGCAAGCGCACCCGCAAGCACCGCGGCACACCCGCCGGGACGATCGAGCGCGCCGGCCGGACCGGCCGTCCCCGCACGGCCGAGGAGGCCAAGACGATCGCCCAGAAGCGGCGCCAGGAGCGGCTCGACAAGCCGCCCACATGGCGCAGCGCGATCAACCGCGCGGCGATCGCCGCGGCCTTCTTCGGGGTGCTCGTGGTCCTGCTCTTCGGGCAGGCCGTCTCGCAGGGCGTGGTGCTCGCCACGCTGATGTTCCTGCTCTACATCCCGCTCGGCTTCTTCACCGACACGATGATCTACCGCTTCCGCCAGCGGCGAAAGCAGCAGCGCTGACCATGGACGTGCGGATGTTCACCGTCGGCGCGGTGGCCGAGAACACGTACATCTTCCGGCGCGACGGCTCGGACCGAGCGCTGATCGTCGATCCCGGGGACGAGGCCGACAAGCTGATCGCGGCCATCGACCAGCTCGGCGTCACGCTCGACGGGATCCTGCTCACGCACACGCACTTCGACCACGTCGGCGCCGTGGCGCCGGTGGCGAGGGCGACGGGCGCCGAGGTGTGGGTGCCGGAGATCGAGAAGTTCGTGCTCGCGGACATCAACTCGTTCGTGCCGTGGCCGGGCTTCGGGCCGTTCGAGTCCTACGACGCCGAGCACACCCTCAAGGGGGGCGAGAAGCTCGAGCTCGCGGGTTATGAGATCGATGTCCTCTTCACGCCCGGCCACAGCCCCGGTCACGTCACGTTCTCGATTCCGGACGAGCAGGCGATCTTCTCCGGCGACGTCCTGTTCGAGGGGTCGGTCGGGCGCGTCGACCTCCCGGGCGGGGATTGGGCGACGCTGCTGGAGTCGATTCGCACGCTGGTTGAGACGCTTCCTCCCGAGACCGCCGTCTATCCCGGCCACATGGGCCTCACCACCCTGGGCGCGGAGCGCGCGGGCAACCCGTTCCTGGCCGAGCTGGCCCGCTAGTCGGTGGGCGTCCGCCGGCCATGAGGCTCCAGGCCCCTCGCGGGACCTTCGACGTCCTCCCGGACGACGCGCGCCGCCGCCTGGCGCTCCAGCGCATCGCTGCCGACGTGCTGGGCCGGGCCGGCTACGAGCCCTTCGACACGCCGATCTTCGAGGACACCGAGCTGTTCGCGCGCGGGGTGGGGGCGGCCACGGACATCGTCCAGAAGGAGATGTTCACCTTCGAGGACAAGGCGGGCCGCTCGCTCACGCTGCGCCCCGAGGCCACCGCGGCCATCTGCCGCGCGTACGGCGAGCACGGGATGCACAAGCTCGCCCAGCCGATCAAGGTGTGGACCTGGGGGCCGTTCTTCCGCCACGAGGCCCCGCAGGCGGGCCGCTTCCGCCAGTTCACCCAGCTGGATGCCGAGGCCCTCGGGTCCGACGATCCCAGCCTCGACGCCGAGCTCATCCTGCTGCTCGCCGAGTTCATCGAGCGGGCCGGCGCCGGGCCCGCGCGGCTGCGGCTGTCGAGCCTCGGCTCGCCGGAGACGCGCGCGACGTACCTCGAGGAGCTGACCGCGTACCTACGCGCGCGCGAGGGCGAGCTGTCCGAGGAGGTGCGCGAGCGGCTCGACCAGAACCCGCTGCGCGCCTTCGACTCCGACCATCCGGGCACGCGCGCCGTGATGGAGGACGCGCCGCGGCTGCTCGACCGGCTCGAGGACGAGGACGCCGAGCACTTCGCCGACGTCCGCGCCCTGCTGGACGCCTCGGGGATGGAGTACGAGGTCGACTCGACGCTGGTGCGCGGTCTCGACTACTACACGCGCACGGTGTTCGAGTTCGAGTCGGAGCGGCTGGGCGCGCAGGCGGCGCTGGGCGGGGGAGGCCGGTACGACCGCCTGATCGAGGAGCTCGGCGGGCCGGCCACACCCGGGGTCGGCTGGGCGGCGGGCATCGAGCGGATCCTGCTGGCGTCCACCGCCGAGGAGGAGGCCGAGCCGCGGGTCTACGTGGCGCTCGCCAAGCCGGATCGCATGCGCACCGCCTTCGAGCTGGCCCGGCGGCTGCGCGACGAGGGCATCCGGGTAGAGATCGAGCAGGCCGGGCGGTCGCTGAAGGGGCAGCTCAAGCAGGCGGACCGCATCGGCGCCCGGACCACGGTGATCCTGGGGGACTCGATGGACGTGAAGGACATGGACAGCGGCGAGCAGCGCGAGGCATCGGGGCCCGACGAGGTGGTCGACCTGGTGCGCGAGGCGTTCGCGAAGGACGCGGCCGCGACGGAGGCCACGGCGGGGCCCGCGACGGGCCACGCGGGGAACGCGCGCTCGCCGAAGGACGCGCCCGCGTGAGGCCCCCGCGCCCGAACCGCTACCGCGACCGCTGGGCCGGCCAGCTGCGGGCGGACGAGGTCGGCGAGCGGCCGCGCGTTGCCGGCTGGGTGCACCGCCGCCGCGACCACGGCGGCCTGATCTTCATCGACCTGCGCGACCGCACCGGCCTGCTGCAGCTCGTCTTCCGCCCCGAGGACGCGCCGGAGGCACACGCGGCCGCCGGGCGGCTCCGCGCCGAGGACGTCATCACCGCCACGGGCGAGCTGCTGCGGCGCGAGGAGGGGACCGTCAACCCGAACCTGCCGACCGGCGAGGTCGAGCTGGCCGTGTCCGAGTTCGAGCTGCTGGCCGACGCCGAGACGCCGCCCTTCCAGATCGACGAGGACGAGCCGGTGGGGGAGGAGCTCCGGCTCCGCTACCGCTACCTCGACCTGCGCAAGGCGCCGATGCGGGACACGATGATCCTGCGCCACGACGTGGTCAAGACGATCCGCGACCACCTCAGCGACCAGGGCTTCCTCGAGATCGAGACGCCGATCATGACCCGCTCGACGCCCGAGGGCGCGCGCGACTTCCTGGTGCCGAGCCGGCTGATGCGGGGCTCGTGGTACGCGCTGCCGCAGTCGCCCCAGCTCTTCAAGCAGCTGCTGATGGTCGCCGGTCTCGAGCGCTACTTCCAGATCCCGCGCTGCTTCCGCGACGAGGACTTCCGCGCCGACCGCCAGCCCGAGTTCACCCAGCTCGACGTCGAGATGGCCTTCGTCGACGAGGACGACGTGCACGCGCTGATCGACCCGCTGCTCGAGCGCGTGCTCGCGCTCGGCGGGATCGACGTGCAGCTCCCGCTCGAGCGCGTCACCTACGACGAGGTGATGCTCAGGTACGGGTCGGACCGACCGGACCGCCGCCTCGGCGTCGAGATCGTCGACCTGACCGAGGTCTTCCGGGGCTCCGAGTTCAAGGTGTTCGGCGGCGCGGTCGAGGGTGGCGGGGTCGTTCGCGCCCTGCGCGCGCGTGGGGACTTCCCGCGCAGCCGCATCGACAAGCTCGAGGAGAAGGCGAAGTCGCTCGGCGCCAAGGGCCTCGCCTGGGCGGTCGTCGAGGCCGACGGCACGTGGCGGTCGCCGATCGCCAAGTTCCTCGGCGAGGAGGAGGTCACGCGGACCACTCAGGCGCTCGAGGCGCGCGAGGGGGACGTGATCCTGTTCGGCGCCGGCAGCGCCGAGCTCGTCGCGAAGGTGCTCGGAGCGCTGCGGCCGGACGTGGCGGAGGGCCCGCCACAGGGTCACGACTGCTTCTGGGTCGTCGACTTCCCGATGTTCGAGTGGAACGAGGACGAGGGGCGCTTCGACCGCGATGCACCACCCCTTCACGTCGCCCACCGGCGACCTGGACGCGGACCCGGGCACCTGGCGCTCGCGCGCGTACGACGTGGTGCTCGACGGCTGGGAGCTGGGCGGCGGCTCGATCAGGATCAACCGGCCCGACGTGCAGCAGAAGGTGTTCGACGCGCTCGGGATCGGCCCGGAGGAGGCGAAGGCCCGCTTCGGCTTCCTGCTCGAGGCGTTCACGTACGGCGCGCCGCCGCACGGCGGGATCGCCTTCGGGATCGACCGGATCGTCGCCCTGCTGGCAAGGCGCGAATCGATCCGCGACGTGATCGCCTTCCCGAAGGCAGCCAGCGGCGCGGACCCGCTGACGGGCGCCCCGGCGCCGGTGGACGACCGGCAGCTGAAGGAGCTGGGCATCAAGATGGACCAGCCGCCCGCCGCTCGACCGCCTGCGGACTAGCTGCGCGATCATCGCCGTGTGCTCTTCCCGCTGCGGGTCCTCGACGCCATCCGCGACGGCCGGGTCGACCTCGCGTTCCGCCGCTGGGAGCGGGCGCGGGTGCGACCCGGGGGCCGTCAACGGACGGCGATCGGCGTGCTCGAGGTGGAGAGCGTCGAGGTGGTCGAGCGCTCGTCGCTCGGCGACGACGAAGCGCGCCGCGCGGGCTTCGAGTCGCGCGAGGACCTGCTCGCGATGCTCGACGAACGCGGCCGCGGCGAGATCCACCGGATCGAGCTGCGGTACGCCGGCGCCGACCCGCGCGTGGAGCTGCGCGCCAAGGCCGACCTGAGCGAGAGCGAGCTCGGCGAGATCGCGCGGAAGCTGGACCGCATGGACGAGGCGAGCCACCACGGCCCGTGGACGAGAGCGGTGCTCGAGCTGATCGCGAACAAGCCCGAGGTCCGCGCCGAGGAGCTCGCGGCCGAGATGGGCCGCGAGAAGCTGCCCTTCAAGCGCGACGTGCGCAAGCTGAAGGAGCTCGGCCTCACCGAAAGCCTGAACCCGGGCTACAGACTGTCACCGCGAGGGAAGACAGTGCTGAAGCAAATCGGACCCTAAGCCGAAGGCTGGAGGCCAGCCTTCGAAAAGCCCGCCTGGCAAGGACGCAGGCCCGAACGCATGCTGGGCACGCGGAGGGCCGAGGACACAGCCAGGCGATGCTTTGCAGAAGGGTGGCCCCAGCCTGCCGCTGCCGTAGGTCGAGAGTTGGGCCTGCTGTCGTAGCAAGCGCGGGTGTCCTCCGTGGCGGGCCACGGCCCTACCACGAGCCGGACTCCCATCCCGGTGATGTTCGGCTCAACTTGTACGACCGGCCTACGTACAGGCTCGGGCCATGGTCGAGGCTAGCACTGGTTTGGCCTCCGAGCACGCCCCGAAGGATCTGTCAGGCTTGCCCGGGATGGGCTTCGAAGACCACCTTTCGGCGCCGCGCGGACTCGGCGCGCTGGCCGGTCTGCCGCACTCCGGCGCGGCGGGTGGAGCGGCGTGCGGCGACCTCGTCCGGGTGACCGTGCGGGTGGAGGACGACATGGTCGTGGAGGCCGGCTTCGACGCCGAGGGCTGCGGCGCCGCACTGGCCGCGGGCAGCGCCGTCGTCGAGCTGGTGGAGGGCCGCTCGTTCCTGGAGGCCGCGCTCGTCACGCCGGACGACGTGTCCGGCGTCCTCGGCGGACTGATCCCCCCGAAGCGTCACGCCGCCGAGCTGGCCGCCGATGCGCTGCATCGCGCGCTGGGAGCGGCGGCGAAGGGTGCCGCCGAGACATCCGCCCGCGAAGGCGCCGCGCACGAGCGCGGGAGCGAGGCGGCCGAAGACGGCGCCCCGCCGGCCTGCGTCTGCCCGCGAACCCCCGCCGCACGCTCGTCGCCATGAGCGGCGGCGTCGACAGCGCCGCCGCCGCCCAGCTCGCTCTCGACGCGGGCGACGACGTCGTCGCCGTCACGCTCGAGCTGTGGTCCGATCCCGCCACCGACGGCGAGCGCTCCTGCTGCTCGCCGCAGGCCGTGACCGGCGCCCGCGCGCTCGCCCATCGCATGGGCATCCCTCACGTGACGCTCGACCTCCGCGAGCGCTTCCGCGCCGAGGTGGTCGACCGCTTCCTCGACGGCTATGCCGCCGGCCTCACGCCCAACCCCTGCGTGCGCTGCAACGGAGAGGTCCGCTTCGACGCCATGCTCGACCTCGCCGGCACGCTCGGCGCGGCGCGCCTCGCCACCGGCCACTACGCCCGCATCGCGCGCGACGCCCACGGGCCGCTCGTCCGCGCCGCCGTCGACCCGCGCAAGGACCAGAGCTACATGCTCGCCAAGCTCGACCCCGCGCTGCTCGACCGGCTCAGCTTCCCGCTCGGCGGCCTCACCAAGGACGCCGTGCGCGCACTCGCCCGCGACGCGGGCCTTCCGGTCGCCGACAAGCGCGAGAGCCAGGACCTCTGCTTCGTCGCCGGCCTCGGCGGCCGCGCGTTCCTCCGCCGCCACGGCGGTCCCCGCCTGCGGCGGCCGGGCGAGATCGTCGACCACGACGGCCGCGTGCTCGGCCGCCACGAGGGCCAGCACGAGTTCACCGTCGGCCAGCGCCGCGGCCTCGGAGTGCAGTCACCTGAGCCGCTGTACGTCGTCAAGAAGGACGCCGCCACGAACCGGGTCACCGTCGGGCCCAAGCACGAGCTCGCCACCACGACCGTCCGCCTCGAAGCGGCCCGCCTCCACCGGCCGGCGGACGACATCGGGCACGTACGCCTCCGCTACCACGCCGAGCCGATCCCCTGCCGTGCGACCGCGGAAGAGGGCGGCGACGTGCTGCTCGAGCTCGAGCGCCCCGCCCACGCCGTCGCACCGGGGCAGCTCGCATGCCTGATGCGGGATGATTGCGTCGTGGGAGAAGGCACGATCGGGGGATCCGGATGAGAGAGCGCATCGACCTGGAGGCTCCGCTCTCCGGCGACTTCCAGGCCGTCGTGCGCCTCATCATCGGCGGCATCGCCGAGCGCGTGGACTTCGCGTTCGAGGAGATCGACGACCTGCAGCTCGCCGTCGAGCGGCTCCTGGCCGAGGCGGGGACGATCGGGAGCGTGCAGCTCTCGTTCGAGGTCGGCGTGAACGGGATCCGGACGCGCGTGGGCCCCCTGAGCGAGCACAAGGTCGCGGAGGCCCTCCGCGACGGCGACGCGATGCCCGGCGAGCTCACGCTCCGCCGCATCCTGCAGACGGTTGTGGACTCGTTCGGCGTCGACGAGGCCGATGACGGCCGCATCGTCGTGCGCCTCGAGAAGGTCAAGGGCTTGGCGTGAACCTCCCCAGCGGGAACCACGCCAGCGCCGACGCCCGGCGCGCGAGCAGCCCCGAGCGCGCGCGCGAGGAGGACCGCGAGCTGCTGCGCCGGTACCACAAGACCGGGGACACCAACGCGCGCGAGGAGCTGATCCAGCGCCACCTGCCGCTCGTGCGCTCGCTGGCGCGTCGCTACGCCGGCCGCGGCGAGGCGCTCGAGGACATCGAGCAGGTCGGCGCGATCGGCCTGATCAAGGCGATCGACCGCTTCGAGCTCGAGCGCGAGGTGTCGCTCGCCACCTACGCCACGCCGAACGTGGTGGGGGAGATCAAGCGCCACTTCCGCGACAAGGGCTGGGCCATCCGCGTGCCGCGCGCGCTCCAGGAGCTGAACGCCTCGATGTCCGGCGCGATCGAGCGGCTCACAGGCAGGCTCGGGCGCTCGCCGAGCATCGCGGAGATCGCCGAGGAGCTGAAGACCAGTCCGGAAGAGGTGCTCGAGGCGATGGAAGTGGGCTCCGCCTACTCGACGGTGTCGCTCTCGAGCGGCCCGACGGGCGACGAGGAGCTCGACCCGCTCGAGACGATCGGCGGCGAGGACGCCGAGTTCGAGCGCTCCGAGGACCGGGCCGCGCTCGAGCCCGCGCTGGAACGGCTCGCCCCGCGCGAGCGCGAGATTCTGCGCATGCGTTTCGAGGAGGGACTGCCCCAGACGCAGATCGCGCACCGCGTCGGCCTATCGCAGATGCACGTGTCCCGCCTGATCCGCAAATCGCTCGCGGTGATGCGCGAGGAACTGCTTCGCTGAGGGCGAACGTGGTCCGTTAAGGGCACGTTTTCTCTTCCCCGCGAAGGTCAACGAATTTGCCCAAACGAGGTATAACCCGGCGCGGCGAGCTGTCCTGCTCGCCCAAGAACTGCCTGGAGGGAAAACTTTGATGGGGAAGCACAGTAGACGCGTGCTGGCGCTGCTCCTTGTCGCGCTCTGCATGTCATTCGTCGCGGCTTGTGGCGATGACGACGACGACGACGGCGGCGGCGACGGAGGCGGGGGCAGCGGCGAGGCGAAGAGTGGCGGCTCGGTCACGATCTCGCAGACATCGCAACCGGACTTCCTGGATCCGGCGCTCAGCTACACGGTGAACGGCATCGAGCCGCTCTGGCTCGTCTACACGCCGCTCATCACCTACCCGCGCACCGGCACCGACAAGGACTCGAGCCTGATTCCCGGGTCTGGCCGAGGAGATGCCGACCATCTCGGAGGACGGCAAGACCTACGAGCTGACGCTGCGCAAGGGCCTCAAGTACTCGGACGGCTCGCCGGTCAAGGCGTCGGACTTCGAGCACTCGATCAAGCGCGCTGCTCAACCTCGAGTCGGGCGGCTCGGCGTTCTACCTCGGCATCACCGGGGCGCAGGACTACGTCGACGCCGGCAAGTGCAACGGCGACATCTCGGGCATCGAGACGGACGACCAGAGCGGCGACGATCACGATCAACCTGGACGCGCCCGACGGTTCGTTCTCGCACGTGCTCGCCATGTGGTTCGCGGGCCTCGTGCCGAGCGACACGCCGTGCCGGAACCTGACCGAGGAGCCGCCGCCCGGCGTCGGCCCCTACATGATCACCGAGTCGGTCCCGAACCGGCAGTTCGTGCTCGAGAAGAACACGAACTTCCCGGACCTCGGCGCCGGACATCCCGCCGGGGAACGTCGACACGATCACGACCAAGATCATCAAGAGCGCGCAGCGCCAGGCGCAGGACGTGATCTCGGGCGAGCTCGACTACATGCAGGACCCGCCCCCGGCGGACCTCAAGCCGGAGGTGCAGGCGGAGTACTCGGACCGCTACGAGGAGGTCACGACCGCCTCCACGTACTACGTGTTCATGAACCACCGGGTGCCGCCGTTCGACAAGCCGGAGATCCGCGAGGCCGTGAACTACGGCCTGGACAAGCCGGCGCTGGCCCGCCTGTTCGCCGGCGAGCTGGCACCGGGCTGCTCGTTCCTGCCGCCCGGCGTGCCGGGCTTCGACGAGGCCATGGACGTGGAGGAGTGCCCGTGGGGCAACCCGAACGAGCCGCCTGACCTCGAGAAGGCGCGCCAGATGATCGAGGACGCCGGCGAGGCCGGCACCAAGCTCACGGTGTACGGCAACAACGACGACCCGACGGACAAGGTCACCGCGGCGATCGCCGACCAGCTCACGAAGATGGGCTTCGAGGCGGAGCCGAGGATCCTCGACGGCGGTGTCTACTTCCAGACCATCGGAAGCGCCGAGGAGAAGGCCCAGATCGGGTTCGCCAACTGGTTCCAGGACTTCCCGCACCCGAAGAACTTCATGTTCCTCGTGGACGGGGCGTCGATTCAGCCGACCATCAACCAGAACTTCGGGAACGTGGACGACCCGGAGATCACGAAGGGGATCGCCGACCTGAACCAGGAGCCGGAGATCAACGACGAGGTGACGGAGCGCTGGCGGGAGCTGAACGTCCAGCTGGTGGAGGGCGCGCACGTGGCGGCCTACGGCCACCGCAAGCTGGCGACGTTCTTCTCGGAGCGGATGGACTTCGAGAACTGCCGCCGCTTCCACCCGGTCTACTTCAACGACTACTCCAGCTGGTGCCTGAAGTAGCCGTTTGACGCTTCCCCGCGGGAGGGCTGCTTCGGCGCCCTCCCGCTGGGGTAGTGTGTGCCTTGAGGGATAGGTAGAGCGCTTCGCAGATGGCGACCGAGCCCGCACTCGAGCAGACCGGATTACAGGGCCCGGCGGCCTGGGAGCAGGAGGCCGAGCGTGAGCAGGTCCACGGCCTCGGACCGTGGCGGCTCGGGCTCCGGCGGCTGCGGCGCAACAAGGTCGCGCTCGCCTTCGGCTTCCTGTTCGTCCTGCTGGTCGCGGCGTGTCTCGCGGCCCCGCTGTGGGCCGACAACGTCGCCGAAGACGGGCCCGAACACCAACCACCTGTCGGACACGATCCAGGTCGACGGGGAGACGGTGAACGTCGTCGGGCTCGACGGCGTCCCGATCGGGCCTCAGTACCTCAAGGCCGACGGCAAGTTCTTCCTGGGCGCGGACCGCAACGGCCGCGACATCATGGTGCGGCTGCTCTACGGCGGCAGGAACTCGCTGCTGATCGGGATCAGCGCCGCGCTGATCACGACGTTCCTGTCGATCCTGCTCGGGACGCTGGCCGGCTACTTCCGCGGGGCATCCGACGTAGTCATCAGAGCCCTGCTGGACATCATGTGGTCGTTCCCGGTGATCATCCTGGGCGTGGCGCTGGGCGTGGCGCTCGCCCTCGGCGGGCTTCCAGTTCTGGTTCATCAACATCTCGGGCGACTCGCTCGCTCATTCCGATCGGCATCATCGGGCTGGTCTACGTGCCGTACATGGCGCGCCCGGTTCGCGGCCAGGTGCTGTCGCTGCGCGAGAAGGAGTTCGTCGAGGCCGCCCGCGCGCAGGGCGCCGGCCCGCTGCGGATCATGTTCGGCGAGGTGCTCCCGAACCTCGCGTCGACGATCCTGGTCTTCTTCACGCTGCTGATCGCCAACGCCGTGCTGCTCGAGGCGGCGCTGTCCTTCCTCGGCGCCGGCGTGCGGCCGCCCACCGCCTCGTGGGGCACGATGATCGACGAGGGCGTCGACCGCATCGCCACCGCCCCGCACCTCACGATCGTGCCCGGCGTGATGCTCGTCCTGACGGTGTTGTCGCTGAACGTCTTCGGCGACGGGGTCCGCGACGCGCTCGACCCGCGGGCCAAGGTGAGGCTGGAGCACTAGCCGATGGGTCGCTTCGTCGTCCGCCGCCTGATCCAGATGGTGCTGGTGTTGTTCGCGGTGTCGGTGATCACGTTCCTGATCTTCAACGTGATCCCGAACAGCGACCCGGCGGTGCGGATGGCGGGGCGCCAGGCGCAGCGAGTCGACGATCAACGAGATCCGCCGGGAGTGGAACTTCGACGAGCCGCTCTACGTGCAGTACGTGACGACCATGAAGATGGTCTTCAGCGGCGACCTGCAGTCCTACTTCACTCAGCTGCCGGTCGGGGAGGAGATCCGCAAGGGACTGCCGCGCACGCTTTCGCTCGCGATCGGCGCGGCGCTCCTCTGGATGTTCGTGGCGATCTGCCTCGGGTTGTACAGCGCGATGAAGGCGGGCAAGTTCGCCGACAGGTTCCTGACGATCCTCGCGCTGGTCGGCATCTCGATGCCGGTGTTCTGGGTCGGGGCGCTGATGGTCCACTACCTGGGCTTCAAGCTCGGCTGGTTCCCCAACGGGGGGTACGTCGAGCTGACGGAGGACCCGGTCGACTGGGCCTACCACCTGATCCTGCCGTGGACCGCGCTCGCGATCCTGTTCATCGGGTTCTACTCGCGCGTGCTGCGCTCGAACGTGCTCGACACGATCAACGAGGACTACGTGCGCACGGCGCGCGCGAAGGGGCTCGGCGAGCGGCAGATCATGGTGCGCCACGTGCTCCGCAACTCGATGATCCCGATCGTCACCCTCTGGGGGCTCGATTTCGGGGCCGTCGTCGGCGGCGGGGCGATCCTGACCGAGACCGTGTTCGACCTGCAGGGCGTCGGCCAGTACGCCGCCGAGGCGGTCGGCCAGCTCGACGTGCCGCCCGTGCTCGCCACGACCATGTTCCTCGCGTTCTTCGTCGTCTTCATGAACGCGATCGTCGACATCCTGTACGCGTACCTCGATCCGCGGATCCGGCTTCAGTGAGCGACGCTCAGCCGCTGCTCTCGGTCGACGACCTGCGCGTCTCCTTCGCGACCGAGGAGGGGGTCGTCCAGGCCGTCGACGGGGTTTCGTTCGACCTGGCGGCGGGCGAGGTGCTGGCGGTGGTGGGGGAGTCCGGTTCCGGCAAGTCGGTGACGGCGATGACCCTCATGGGGCTCACCCGCTCGCCCAACGCGAAGTTCGAGGGCACGGCCCACTACAAGGGGACCGAGCTGATCCAGGCGTCCGAGGACCACCTGCGCCGGATACGGGGCGCCGAGATCGCGATGATCTTCCAGGACCCGATGACCTCGCTCAACCCGGTGCAGCGGGTGGGCAGCCAGATCGTCGAGCAGATCCAGGAGCACGAGGGCATCCCGGACCAGCAGGCCCGGGAGCGCACAGTCGAGCTGCTCGAGAAGGTGGGGATCCCGCGTGCGCGCGAGCGGGTCGACAACTACCCGTTCGAGTTCTCCGGGGGAATGCGGCAGCGTGTGATGATCGCGCTGGCGCTGTCCTGCAACCCGTCCGTCCTGGTCGCCGACGAGCCCACCACGGCGCTCGACGTGACGATCCAGGCGCAGATCCTCCAGCGCATCCGCGAGCTCCGCGAGGAGACCGGCGCGGCCGTGATCCTCGTTACCCACGACCTCGGAGTGGTGGCGGACATCGCCGACCGCATCGCGGTCATGTACGCCGGCCGGATCGTGGAGCAGGGGACGCTCGACCAGATCTTCTACGACCCGCAGCACCCGTACACCTGGGGGCTGCTCGGGTCGATCACGCGGGTGGACAGGCCGCGGCCGGAGCGGCTGCCGGCGATCGCGGGGCTCCCGCCGTCGCTGGCGAACCGGCCAGACGGCTGCCACTTCCGCCCGCGCTGCCCGCACGAGTTCGCCGAGTGCTCGAAGGTGCCGCCGATCGAGGCGCGCCTGGAGGGGCAGGCGGACCACCTCGACCGCTGCTGGCTGACGGTGGACGAGAAGCGCTCGAAGCGCGAGGTGCTGCCGGGCGAGATCGGGCTGGGCGCGAAGGAGGGGGCGACGGCGTGAGCGTCGAAGCGGCCCAGCCGGCCGCGGGCGGCGCGTCTCCGAACGGCGACTCCCCGCTCGTCGAGGTCGAGCACCTCAAGGTCTTCTTCCCGATCAAGCAGGGCATCCTGGTCGAGCGCCAGGTGGCGCAGGTACACGCGGTCAACGACGTCACGCTCTCGATCGCGGAGGGAGAGACGCTCGGGCTCGTGGGCGAGTCGGGCTGCGGCAAGACCACCATGTCGCGGGCGATCATGCGCCTGATCGACTCCACCGAGGGCAGCCTGCGGTTCCGCGGCCAGGACGTGACCAACGCCAGCCGCAAGCAGATGGAGCCGCTGCGTCGCGAGATGCAGATGGTGTTCCAGGATCCGTTCGCGTCGCTCAACCCGCGCAAGCGGATCGGGCAGATCATCGGAATGCCCCTGCGTCTCCACGGATCGGACCGGAAGGACGTCGAGCCCCAGGTCCGGGAGCTGCTCGACAAGGTCGGGCTCCACAAGGAGCACGTCAACCGCTTCCCGCACGAGTTCTCGGGTGGTCAGCGGCAGCGGATCGGCGTCGCCCGGGCGCTGGCCCTCGAGCCGCGGCTGATCGTGCTCGACGAGCCGGTCTCGGCGCTCGACGTGTCGGTGCAGGCCCAGATCATCAACCTGCTCGACGACCTCCAGGACGACTTCAAGCTCACCTACCTGTTCGTGGCGCACGACCTGTCGGTGGTCCGGCACGTGTCGGACCGGATCGCCGTGATGTACCTCGGGAAGCTGATGGAGGTCTCGCCGGCCGAGGAGCTGTACACGAAGCCGATTCATCCGTACACATCGGCGCTCCTGGCTGCGATCCCGATTCCCGACCCGCGGGAGAACCGGAGCCGCGAGCGGATCGTGGTGGGCGGGGAGCCGCCCAACCCGATCAATCCGCCGTCCGGCTGCGTGTTCCACCCGCGCTGCCCGCGCGCGACGGACGTCTGCCGGCAGGTGGAGCCGCCGCTCGTGCGATACGCGAACGGGCACCTGGCGGCCTGCCACCACCCGCTGAGCGTGAGCCCGGAGGAGATCGGCGCGGCCACGAGGGACCCCTCGAGCCCGGTTTCGGCGGGCGACCAGATGCCCGCCGCCCCCCAAACGGGTGGCGACCCCGTTCAGGGTTAAGAGAGCTTCCGAGCCAGAAACGCCACGGAGGGGGCCCTCACCCCAAACGGGGGTTGACCGATCCGCCTTCGAAGGCTTGCATGCGGCGGGTGCCCGTGACGGCGGCACGACGCCGCCCGCCCCATTCGTCGCGCTCACCGCCCCGAGATCCTCAGTGCTGGACGGTTGGACCGCCCCTGCTCTGAGTCACTTTTGCATGAGAACTTGCACGAAATCCTTTGCGAAGCTCCCAAAAGTGTGTCAGAGTGATCCAAGTTCGCAGAGGTTTGGGACGCAAACCTGTGCGAGCGCTGCCCGGAGAGACTCGAAAGGAACCCCATGCCGACCAAGCGCTAGCGACTCGCGTGAGATCGAGACAACGACGCCGATCTCACAGTGCTTATGACACGAAACCCGCTGGGACCGCACTTCTGAACGGTCTCGCGGTTGGATGATTCTGCCGAAGCCGCGCCTCAGCGCGGCTTCGGTGTTTCAGGCCCGCTATTCCCGGGCTAGGCTCCCGTCGGCTTGAACGCAAGTCTTGAGCTATTCGCGCGGGAGCCGCGGGCACGATGGTTCTTTGCGGCGCTGCTGCAATCGTCGCTGGGGACGGGGGCCGGCTATGTCGCGCTCCTGCTGATCGCCTACGACCGGTGGCATTCGCCGTGGGCCATCGCGCTCGTCCTGCTGGCGGACCTGCTGCCGGCGATGCTCCTCGGACCGGTCTTCGGAGCGGCTGCGGACCGGTGGTCGCGCAAGTGCGTGCGTGGTCATCGCGGATCTGCTGCGTTTCGGCGCGTTCAGCGGCATAGCCGTGGTCGACAGCTTCGGCCTCACCCTCGCGCTCGCACTGGTGGCCGGCTGCGGTACGGGGCTGTTCACGCCCGCCGCGCTCGCCGCGCTGCCGGGCCTGGTCGAGCAGAAGCGTCTCCCCGCCGCGACTTCGGTCTATGGCGCCCTCGGCGATCTCGGTTTCACGGCCGGGCCCGCGGTCGCGGCGGTGGTGCTTCTCTTCGGCACACGCGGAGCAGCTGGCCGGGCTGAACGGAGTCACGTTCGGGCTCTCGGCGATCGTGCTCTGGCGCGGCTGGCGTTCGGGCAGGCCCCTCCGCCGGCGCCGACGCGTCCAGTCGCTCTGTTCCGGGAGGCGCGGCAGGGGCTTGCGGCCACGGCCGGGATGCCGGGGATCCGCGCCCTCCTCGGCGTCTCGGCGGGCGCGCTGTTCTTCGCCGGCCTCTTCAATGTCGCCGAGCTGCCCTTCGCGGAGGACATCCTCGACAGCGGCGAGGTCGGCTACTCGCTACTGGCGACCTCCTTCGGAGCTGGGCTTCGTGGCCGGCTCGCTGACGGGCACGAAGGAGGGGCGCCCGCGCTTCTGAAGCGGCGGTACCGGCTCGGCCTGCTCGTGATGGCGGTCGGGTTTGTCCTGTCCGGACTCGCGCCCGGCTTCGCGTGCCGCGGTCGGCGCGTTCGTCCTCGGTGGCTTCGGGAACGGGATGGTGATCGTGTTCGAGCGCCAGCTGATCCAGGCGACCGTGCCCGATCACCTCGCCGGCAGCGATCTTCGGCAGTCAAGGACGCGCTCGTCGGCGTGGGCGTTCGGGCTCGCGTTCCTCTCCGCCGGCGCGCTCATAACGCTCATCGGCGTGCGCGAGCTTCTGGTCGCCGCTGGAGTCGGTGGCGGTGATCGCCTGGCTCGTGTCGCTGCGCGCGCTCGCGACCGCGTTCAACGAGCGAGGAGCTGGAGTTCGCGGGCGAGCCGGTGTCAGGCGCGAGCGCCGATGCTCTCGGCCACGCTGGTGCGGGCCAGCAGCGCCCGGACCTCGTCGGCGGCGCTGGCAACAGCCGGGGCGCCGGACTCGACCAGCGAGCAGAGGGCCTCGACGACGGCGGGGTCGAACTGAGTCCCGGCGCCGGCTCGTAGCTCCTCGAGCGCGTCGGCCGGCGACATCGCGTTGCGGTAGGGCCGGTTCGTGGTCATCGCGTTGAAGGCGTCGGCCGCGAAGACGATGCGGGACTCGAGCGGGATCTCGCTCGCCGCGGAGGGCGTCCGGGTAGCCGGTACCGTCCCACCGCTCGTGGCACGAGCGGACGATCTCGCCGACGCGTCCCAGAAGTCCGCCGACCCGGTCCAGCATGAACTGGCCCTCGATCGTGTGGGTCTTCATCACCTCGAACTCGCTGTCGGTGAGGGCGGCCGGCTTGTTGAGGATCTCCTTGGGGATCGCGATCTTCCCGACGTCGTGCAGCAGCGCGGCGAACTCGAGCTCCTGGCGGCGGGAGCGCTCGACTCCAAGCTCGTCGGCCGTGGCGTGCACGAGCTCGACGACCGAGCGCGAGTGGTCCGCGGTGTACTGGTCGTCGAACTCGACGACGTCGGCGAGCAGCATCACGGTGCCGCGGTACGCGCGCTGGAGCTCGAGCGCCGCGGTGTACCGCTCGCGGCGGTCGCGCGAGAGGATCTCGAGCAGCCAGACCAGCGGTCCGACGCTGAGCAGCATCAGCGGCTGGTCGACCGCGCGAGAGCGTGATCGCGAAGGCGATCGGGGCGAGGATCGCGTCGAACCGGAGCGACCCCGAGGTAGTCGTTGAGCGACTGCTCGAAGCGGGAGCGCGGTCGATCACGCGGTCGCGGAGCACGGTCCAGGCGAAGTCGAACGCGAACTGCGCCAGGAGTGCGACCACATAGACCGCGGCGTGGTCGAGCGAAGCTCGCCGGGGGCGAGCGCGGCAAGCACGAGGACCGGACCGATGCAGAACCAGCAGTCGCTGGAGCAGGTGAGCACCCGCTCCCGAGTGCCGGCTTCCGTCGAAGAGGTCCGGCACCATCGACAGGACGGCCTGCGAGCGCCACCAGGAGCGGCACGTAGGGGAGTGGGGCGATGAGAAGAAGGGGCACGAAGGCGAGCGCCTCCGGCACCACGAACCAGTTTCCGAACTCGAACCTGACCCGCGAGATGAAGGCGTAGCCGATGACCAGGCCGACGAGCAGCAGGGGCTGGGTGTCGCGCTCGTTCGGGAGGACCATCGCAAGCGCCACGGCGACGACGAGGAAGGCGGCAGCGGACAGCCCGAGGACCGTCCGCTCACGCGGGTCCATCCGGCGCGGATCGACGCGCACGCGCCTCGCCTACATTGGACTTCAGCCGCCCATCTCTCCGCTCATCGTCCTGACACCTAGGCCCGCGCGAGAGCGTGCGCAGGAAATGCACACCTTTGGAGGCCGAAGCTCCACCTCGCTGCAAGGCTTCGGCCGACCACGGACGGAAGTTGCAGTTATGGCGGTGTCGACAATGGACATGTCCTACGCGGCGGGCGCCGCCACGCGGGTGCATAAACTCACGGGGATGAAGGCGGACGAAATCCGCGAACGCTTCCTGTCCTTCTTCGAGGAGCGCGGGCACCTGCGCATGCCCTCGGCCTCGCTCGTCCCGCCGTCCTACGACCCGTCCGTCCTCCTCACCACGGCGGGCATGCAGCCCTTCAAGCCCTACTTCCGGGGCGAGGAGGAGCCGCCGTCCAAGCGCCTGACCTCGTGCCAGAAGTCCTTCCGGACCGTCGACATCGAGGTCGTCGGCACCACCAAGCGGCACCTCACCTTCTTCGAGATGCTCGGCAACTTCTCGATCGGCGACTACTTCAAGCAGGGCGCCGCCGAGTACGCCTGGGAGCTCTCCACCCAGGGCTTCGGCTTCGACCCCGACAAGGTCTGGATCACCGTCTTCGGCGGCGACGAGGAGCTCGGGCTCGGTCCCGACTCCGAGGCGATCGAGGTCTGGCGCTCGATCGGCATACCGGACGACCGCATCGTCCTGCTCGGGCGCGAGGACAACTTCTGGCAGGCCGGCCCGACCGGTCCGTGCGGGCCGTGCTCCGAGCTCTACCTCGACCGCGGCCCCGACTTCGGTCCCGACACCGACCGTCCCGGCGACGACACCGACCGCTTCGTCGAGTTCTGGAACCTCGTCTTCATGCAGTACGACCTCCAGGCCGGACGGCTCGCTGCCGGACCTCCCGTTCAAGAACATCGACACCGGCATGGGGCTCGACCGCATGGCGGCGATCCTCCAGGGCGTCTCCGTCGGTCTTCGAGACCGAGCACTTCCGCCCGATGATCGAGCTCGGCGAGGAGCTCTCGGGGCGCAGGTACGGCCAGGACTTCGCCGACCACCCGCGCGCTGTCGATCCTCGCCGACCACGGGCGCGGCGCGACCTTCCTGATGGCCGACGGCGTCGTGCCCTCGAACGAGGAGCGCGGCTACATCCTCCGCCGGATCATGCGCCGCACGATGCAGCAGGGCCGCGTGCTCGGCCTCGAGGAGCTCCTTCCTGCCGCAGCTCTACGAGCGCGTGGTCGAGGTGATGGGCGAGGCCTACCCGGAGCTGAAGCGCGAGTGGCCCACCATCGAGCGCTGGGCGCGCGCCGAGGAGGAGAGCTTCGGCCGCACGCTCGAGCAGGGCGAGCGGCTGCTGGCGGACCTCGTCCAGCGCGCCCAGGAGGAGCAGACCTCCTGGGTCTCCGCCGAGGACGCCTTCAAGCTTCACGACACCTACGGCTTCCCCTACGAGATGACCCGGGAGCTGCTCGCGGAGCAGGGCCTGTCGGTGGACGACCAGGGCTTCGAGGAGCTGATGGAGAAGGCGCGCGAGGTGTCGCGCAGCAGGAAGTCACCCGCCACCGCGAGCGCCGGCCACGAGGTGCACGTGGAGCACGAGGACGTGATGCGCTTCGCCCGGCAGGCGGGCTTCCGCACGCGCTTCGTGGGCTACGAGACGACCGAGGCGGAAACGGTGCTGCGGGTGGCCGAGCGCGCCAACGGCTGGGTGCTCGCGAAGCTCGAGGAGTCGCCCTTCTATCCGGAGGGCGGCGGGCAGGTGTCCGACACCGGCCATGTCGAGACGCCGGGCGGCCGCGCGCGGGTGGTCGACGTGTACCGCCTCGGCGACGACCAGGCGCTCGCGCTCGAGCCGGTCGAGGGCGAGCTCGGCCCCGGCGAGACGGTCCGGGCGAGCGTCGAGCGCGCGGCGCGCCTCGCCACGATGCGCAACCACACCGCCACCCACCTGCTGCACGCGGCGCTGCGCGAGCGCCTCGGCACGCACGTGCGCCAGGCCGGCTCGTACGTCGGCCCCGACAAGCTGCGCTTCGACTTCACCCACGGCGAGCGCCTCTCGGACGACGAGCTGGCGGACGTGGAGAGCCGGGTGGCGGGCTGGATCGCCGCGAACCACCCGGTGCGCGCGATCGAGACCACCCGCGACGAGGCGGAGCGGCTCGGCGCCATGGCGCTGTTCGGCGAGAAGTACGGCGAGCGGGTGCGGATGGTCGAGATCGAGGAGGTCTCGCGCGAGCTGTGCGGCGGCACGCACGTGGCGGCCACCTCCGAGCTCGGGCTCTTCCACCTGACGACCGAGACGTCGAGCGCCTCGAACGTGCGCCGCATCGAGGCGATCACGGGGCCCGCGAGCGCCGAGCTGTTCCGCGAGCGCAGCGAGCGGCTGCGTGAGATCGCGGCGACGCTGAAGGTGCCTGAGCACGAGGTGGTGCGGGCGGTCGAGCGGCTCAGCGAGCGGGTGAAGGAGCTCCAGCGCAAGCCCGCGGGCGGGCCCGACCGGGGAACGGCCGACGAGCTCGTGGCGGGCGCCGGCGAAGTGGCCGGCGTGCGCGTGGTCGTGGAGGCGGTGAGCGCCCCGGACGCGAAGGCGCTGCTCGAGCTGTCCGACGCGGTCCGGCAGCGGCTCGGCGAGGCCGCGGTCGTGCTCGGCACCGCCGTCGACGGCCGGGTGCACCTGGTGGCGAACGTCGCGCCCGGCGTGGCCGAGCGCGGCGTGAAGGCGGGCGACGTGGTTCGCGCGGCGGCCCAGGTGGCCGGCGGCGGAGGCGGCGGGCGCGACACGATGGCCCAGGCCGGCGGGCGCGACCCGGAGAAGCTGCCGGAGGCGCTGGCGACCGCGCGCGCGGCGATCGAGAAGGCGCTCGCCTGACGACCCTGTACTGATGGCGCGAATCCTCGCTCTCGACCACGGGTCGGCCCGGTGCGGGTGCGCGATCTCCGATCCGTCCGGCACGCTGGCCACGCCGCTCGAGGTCGTGGAGCGCCCGGACTCGAAGCGCGGGCTCGCCGCCGTCGTCCGGATGGTGGAGGAGCATGGCGCCCGCACGGGTGGTGGTCGGGCTGCCGCTCACCCTGAGGGGGGAGGAGGGCGAGCAGGCCGCGGCGGCGCGGACGTTTGCAGAACGGCTCGAACGGAGATTGAACATCCCGGTGGAGCTGCACGACGAGCGCCTCACCACGAGGCTCGCCGAGCGCACCGGGGGATCGGAGAACGCAGATTCGCGTGCCGCCGCGCATCTGCTCGAGAGCTATCTGGCTCGCCCATCCGCGGGGTCGCGCCGGTGAGCGCCGGACCGCCGCCCGTCCCCGGGGGACGGAGCGCCGACGAGCGCGAGGCCGCGCGCCGCGAGCGCGAAGCCCGCCGCGCCTCGCGCGCCGGCAGCCCGCTGCCGCCGCCCCCGGCCCGGAGCCCGCCCAGGAGCCCGCGCTGGAGCCCGACGGCGACGGCCACCACGACTGGCTCGCCGAGGACGACCTGCTGACCGCGCGCGCCGACCCGGAGGGCGGACGCGGATGGACGCGGCGCTCGCGGCCCGGTGCGCCCGGCGGACGGGGCTGGTCACGGCGCTCCGCCCAGACCGAGAGCTCCGGGCGCGGCTGGGGCCGCTTCGTCGCGCTACGTGGTGCTCCTGCTCATCGTGGGCGCCGCAGCCTGGTTCGCCAACGCGCTCTTCCAGCCGTTCGCGGGCGACGGGGAGGGGAACGTCCGCGTGCGGATCCCGGAGGGCGCGACGCTCGGCGACATCGCCGACATGCTCGAGCGCGAGGGCGTGATCGAGAGCGCCTCGTTCTTCGAGCTGCGCGCCCGCCTGGCCGGCCGGAGCGGCAACCTCAGGCCGGGGCCGTACGAGCTGCGCGAGGACATGCCCTATCTGCTCGTGCTCGACCGGCTCGAGGAGGGCGTGCCCCCGAACGTCGTGCAGGTGACGATCCCCGAGGGCCGCTCGCGCAGCGAGGTCGCGCCGACGGTCAAGCGGCTCGGCGGCAACTACATGCGCGCCACCCGCCGCCACCCGGCGCTCGACCCGCGCGAGTACCGTGCCCGCGCGGCGCGACCCTCGAGGGCTTCCTCTTCCCGGCCACCTACGAGCTGAAGAAGGGCGCGCGCGTCAAGCGCCTCGTGCGCGAGCAGCTCGAGGCCTTCGAGCGCAACTTCGACAAGGTCGACATGAGCTACGCCCGGCGGCGCAACCTCACGCCGTTCGACGTGCTCACGATCGCCTCGCTGGTCGAGCGCGAGGCGGCGGTCGCGTCGGAGCGCCCGCTGATCGCGTCGGTCATCTACAACCGGCTCAGGGACGGCATCCGGCTCGACATCGACGCCACCACGCGGTTCGTGACGGGCAACTGGGAGGAGCCGCTCAAGGTGTCGGAGCTCCAGAACCCCGACCCGTACAACACGCGCGTGCACTACGGCCTGCCGCCCGGCCCGATCGGCAGCCCCGGCCTGGCCTCGATCAAGGCCGCGGCGCGCCCGGCGAAGACGGACTACATCTTCTACGTGGTCGCCGTCTGCGGCAACGGCAAGCACAAGTTCGCCGAGACCGACGCCGAGTTCGGGCGCTACGTGGACGAGTACAACCAGGCGCGGGCGGAGCGCGGCGGGCGCTCCCCGACCAACTGTTGACGACGCTCACCGGCGTCCTCGGATTCCCCGTCGCGCACAGCCGCTCGCCGGCGATGATGAACGCGGCCTTCGCCGAGCTCGGGCTCGACTGGCGCTACGTGAAGCTGCCCGTGCCGCCCGAGCGCTTCGCGGAGACGGCGCGCGCCCTGCCCGGCTCGGGCTTCCGCGGCGCGAACGTGACCATCCCGCACAAGCTCGCCGCGCACGCCCTCGCCGACGAGCTGACCCCGGCCGCCGCGGCGATCGGGGCGGCCAACACGCTCACCTTCGAGGACGGCCGGGTGCTGGCCGACAACACCGACGCGGGCGGACTGCTCGACGCGCTCGGCGAGGACCTCCGCGGCCGCCGGGTGCTCGTGCTGGGCGCGGGCGGCGCCGGGCGCGCGGCGGTCTGGGCGCTGCGCGACGCGGGCGCCGAGGTGGCGGTCTGGAACCGCACGCCGGAGCGCGCGCGGGAGCTCGCGGCCGAGATCGAGGTGACCCACGCCGAGCAGCCCAGCCGCCCGGCGGACGTGCTGGTGAACGCCACCTCGCTCGGCCTGCACGGCGAGGACCTGCCGGCGGAGCTCGGGCCCGAGCCGGCCGGCGTGGTGCTCGACCTCGTCTACGGCGAGGAGCCGACCGCGCTGTGCCGCTGGGCCGATGCCCAAGGGGCGCGGGTGGTGGACGGGCTCGAGGTGCTGGTCAGGCAGGGCGCCCGCAGCCTCGAGCGGTGGACCGGACGCACCGCTCCGCTCGACGCGATGCGCCGCGCGGCCCGCGCCGTCTAGGCCGGGCAGTTGGGTCTAAACCCGGTCCCCGCTGTTGCCGATATGCCAAGGCAATGGCGATATCCCGCCCCTTCCTCCTCGCCCTTCTGGGGGCTGCTCTGCTCGGCGCGACCTTTTTCGCGGTGCAGAGCTCACGCGACTCCGCGGGCGACGACGCCGCCCCGGCGGCGGAGCAGGTCCAGCCGGCCGACCAGGCCGCCGCCCCGGCAGAGCCGGCGACCCCGGCTGCGAGCCCGGAGGAGCTGCTCCAGAGTGCCTTCAAGGGCGGCCAGATCGACAGCTCAGCCTTCTCCGCCCAGGTGTCTCTCAACGTCCAGGGACAGCGCGGCAGCCTCGACCTCTCGGGGGCCTTCGAGCAGGGTGCCGCAAACGACGTGCCGCAGTTCGAGCTCGATGCCAAGGTGAGCGCGGCCGGCGAGCGCGTCGAGGGCGGATTCGTGTCGCTCGGCGACGAGGCGTACTTCACGCAGGGGGACACCGGCTGGCGCGTGCCCGAAGAGCTGTGGAGCTCCGTCGTGGAGGCCGCCGCGAACGGCGCCGGTGCGCAGCCGCAGAGCATTCCGCTTCCGGTCGACCCGCAGAGCTGGGTGCGCAGCGTGGAGTCCGAGGGCACCGAGACCATCGACGGCGTCGAGACGACTCACGTCTCCGCCACGCTCGATCCCGAGCGGGTGGTGAGCGACACGCTGGCCGCCCTGCGCGCGACCGGGCAGCAGGTGCCGGGCGCCGGAGCAATCGCGAAGGCCGTGAAGAGCGCCGAACTCGATGCCTGGGTCGGGACGGACGACCGGGTGGTGCGCCGGCTCGACGTCGACGTGGCGTTCGCCCGAGCGGGCGAGCTCTCGCTCGACCTCGAGCTGAGCGGCGTCAACCAGCCGCAGGACATCGAGGCTCCCACAGACGTTCGCAAGGGCATCCCGGGCGGCGCGTTCGGCCGGTTCACGCAAGGAGTCGTGGCCGGGGTCTCCGGCGCCGGCGGCGCTGAGCCCGTCTCGCTCGCCGCGCTGGCGAGCCGCGACCCGCAGCGGGCCGCCAGGGCCGTCGCCGACGGCAAGAAGGTCGTGATCCTCTTCCAGAACCCCGACGGGCTCGACGACCGCGCCATGCGGGGCGTGGTCCGCCAGGTCGACGCCCGCACCCGCGCCGTGGTGCTCACCGACCACGTGGAGGCCGTGGACCGCTACGGCAGCATGGTCGAGGACCTCGGCGTCTCGCAGACGCCCGCAGTGGTGCTCATCGACAGCCGCGGCGACGCCCGGCTGATCGAGGGCTACGTCGACACCGACACCCTGGCCCAAGCAGTCGCGGACGCGCGATGAGCGAGCAGCCAGGCGGGCCGGCGCTGCGCGCCGTACCGGGTGGGCCTGCCGTGGCAGCCGGCTGACACGCCGGACGACGACCCGTCCAAGACCGGCCTCACGCCGCCGCAGCGCAAGGCGGGCTCGCGCTTCATCTCCGACGTGATCGTCGAGATGGGCTTCCTCCCGCGCGAGCGCGTCGACCAGGCCGTCGAGCAGGGCAAGTCGACCGGCCGCTCGGCCGAGCAGGTGCTGCTCGAGGCGGCGGCGATCACCGGCGACCAGCTCGCGCGCGCGACCGCTCAGCGCTTCGGCCTCCACTACGCCGACCTGGCGGTCTACAAGCCCGACGTCAGCGCGCTGAACCTGATCAGCTCGCAGGCGGCCCGGCGCCTCAACGCCGTGCCGATCGGCTTCGACGAGCGCGGCCACCTGATGGTCGCGATGTCGGACCCGTCGAACGTGCTGGCGCTCGACGACCTGAAGCTGATGACCGGCCACGAGGTGCGGCCGGTGGTGGCGTCGCCCGACGACATCCTGGGCGTGATCGGCCGCATGAGCCGCCTCGACGAGGCGGTGGCCGAGGCCGTGATGGAGGGCGAGGAGGAGCTCGCCGCCGTCACCGAGATCCGCGAGTCGGCCGACGACGCGCCCGTCATCAAGCTCGTCAACTCGATCATCGCCCAGGCGGTCGAGGAGGGCGCCTCCGACATCCACTTCGAGCCCGAGGGGCGCGACATGCGCGTGCGCTTCCGCGTCGACGGCGTGCTGCGCGAGACGACCCAGATCCCGCGCCGGATGGTGCCGGGCGTGATCTCGCGCGTGAAGATCATGGCGGACCTCGACATCGCCGAGAAGCGCGTGCCGCAGGACGGCCGCGTGTCGCTGACCGTCGACGGCCACTCGATCGACACGCGCGTGGTGACGATGCCGCGCGTGGACGGCGAGGGGATCGTGATGCGCATCCTCGACAAGTCCGCGGCCCTGATCGGGCTCGACCGAGCTCGGCATGTCGGTCCAGAGCGCGGAGCTGTTCGAGGGCGGCTTCCGGCGCTCCTACGGCGCGGTGCTCGCGACCGGCCCGACCGGCTCCGGGCAAGTCGACCACGCTCTACGCGGCGCTCAACGAGATCAACGAGCCCGAGCGCAACATCATCACGATCGAGGACCCGGTCGAGTACCAGCTCGCCGGCATCAACCAGCTTCAGGTGAACCTCAAGGCCGGCCTCACGTTCCCCGGCGGCCTGCGCGCGATGCTGCGCGCCGACCCCGACGTGATCATGGTCGGCGAGATCCGCGACGGGGAGACCGCCAAGATCGCGGTCGAGTCCGCGCTCACCGGCCACCTCGTCCTCTCGACGCTGCACACGAACGACGCGCCGTCGGCCATCACCCGCCTCACCGAGATGGGGATCGAGCCGTTCCTGACCGCCTCGGCGGTCTGCACGATCGTCGCGCAGCGGCTCGTGCGCCAGCTCTGCACCTACTGCAAGCAGCGCACGATGCTGAGCGTCTCGTCGCTCGAGAAGGCCGGCTTCAACGTGGCCTTCGACCTCGAGGCCTACGAGCCGGTCGGCTGCGGCCGCTGCGGCGGCTCGGGCTACAAGGGCCGCACCGGCCTCTACGAGGTCATGGCGATGAGCGACGAGATCCGGGACCTCACCGTGGAGCGCGCCGCCGCCGATGAGATCCGCAAGGTGGCCGTGGCCCAGGGGATGCGTCCGCTGCGCGTCGACGGCTTCGAGAAGGTCAAGAACGGCATCACGTCCATCGCAGAGGTGGCGAGGGTCACGTGACCGGATTTTCTGCCGATAAGGAGTGACGATGGAGTTCGATTTCGCAGAGGTCCTGCTGCAGGTGATGGAGCGCAAAGCCTCCGACCTCCACCTCACCGCAGGCTCACCGCCCATGATCCGCCACCACGGCCGGCTGCACGCGCTGGACTACCCGCGCCTGACGCCGCAGACGACCCGTGAGGTCATCTACTCGATCCTCACGAACGACCAGCGGCAGCGGCTCGAGACCGACTGGCAGATCGACCTCGCGTACTCGATCCCGGGCAAGGCGCGCTTCCGCGTGAACGCCTACTTCCAGCGCGCCTCGCTGTCGGCCGCCTTCCGGCTGATCCCGCACGAGATGCCGAAGCTCGGCACGCTCGGCGTGCCGCCGGTGCTCGAGGAGTTCACCAAGAAGCCGCGCGGCTTCGTGCTCGTGACCGGCCCGACCGGCTCGGGCAAGTCCACCACGCTGGCCGCGATGATCGACCTGATCAACGACACGCGGCACGAGCACATCCTCACCATCGAGGACCCGATCGAGTTCCTGCACAGGCACAAGAAGTGCATCGTCAACCAGCGCGAGCTGGGCGCCGACTCGCAGAGCTTCGCGCTCGGCCTGAAGGCCGCGCTGCGGCAGGACCCGGACGTGATCCTCGTCGGCGAGATGCGCGACCTCGAGACGATCTCGACCGCGCTGACCGCGGCCGAGACCGGCCACCTCGTCTTCGCCACGCTGCACACGCAGGACACGGCGCAGACGGTGGACCGCATCGTGGACGTGTTCCCGCCGGACCAGCAGCAGCAGGTGCGCGTGCAGCTCTCGATCTCGCTCCAGGGGATCGTGACCCAGCAGCTGCTCGCCAAGGCCGACGGCCAGGGGCGAGTGGTCGCCACCGAGGTGCTCGTGCCGACCCCCGGGGTCCGCAACCTGATCCGCGAGGGCAAGACCCACCAGATCTACTCGGCGCTCCAGACCGGCGGCAAGTTCGGCATGCAGACGATGGACACGTCGCTGTCGCAGCTCGTGCGCGAGCACAAGATCACGCGCGAGCTGGCCGAGGCCCGCTCGGGCACGCCCGACGAGCTGCGGCGCCTGATGGGCACCGTGAGGGTGGCCTAGCGCGATGGCGACCTATGCCTTCAAGGCCCTCGACCTGGCCGGGTCCGCGACGAAGGGGGAGATCGAGGCGGCGGACAAGCAGACCGTCGCGTCGCAGCTGCGCTCGAAGGGCCTGATCGTCGTCGACATCGAGGAGAAGGCGGCGGCGAACGCCGGCGACCTCCTCGCGCGCTTCAAGCGCGTCAAGGCGGACGACCTCGTGATCGCTTCGCGCCAGCTCGCCACGATGGTGCAGTCCGGCATGTCGCTGCTGCGGGCGCTGTACGTGATCGAGGAGCAGACGGAGTCGGACAAGCTGCGCGAGGTCTGGATCGAGGTGCGCAAGGACATCGAGGCCGGTGTCGCGCTGTCCGACGCGCTGAAGAGGCACCCGGACGTGTTCAACGAGCTCTACGTGGCGATGGTGCAGGCCGGCGAGACCGGCGGCATCCTCGACCAGACGCTGGTGCGCGTGGCGACCCAGCTCGAGAAGGACGCCGCGCTGCGGCGCCAGATCAAGGCGGCGATGGTCTACCCGTCGCTGATCGGCGGCTTCGCGCTGATCGTGCTGGTCGCGCTCGTGGCGTTCCTCGTGCCGGTGTTCGAGAAGATCTTCGACGACTTCGGCGGCGAGCTGCCGGCCATCACGAAGTTCACGGTCTTCCTCTCGCACATGATCACGGGCCGCTGGTACCTGCTGATCGCCATCACGGCGGGGATCGTGTGGCTGTTCCGCTACTGGAAGAAGAGCGACACCGGCAAGGTCCAGTGGGACCGGATCAAGCTGAAGTTCCCGATGAAGATCGGGGGCATCGTGCAGAAGGTGGCGCTGGCACGGTTCTCACGAACCTTCTCCGGGCTGATCGCGGCCGGCGTGCCGATGCTGGAGGCGATCGACATCACGGGCCGGACGTCCGGCAACAAGGTGATCGAGATGGCGATGGACGACGTGCGCGACTCGGTCAAGCGAGGCGGCTCGCTGACCGCGCCGATGGCGGCCGTACCGGAGGCCTTCCCGGTGATGGTCACGCAGATGATCGGCGTGGGCGAGGAGACGGGCGCCCTGGAGACGATGATGTCGAAGGTCGCCGACTTCTACGAGGAGCAGGTGGAGGCCGCCGTGAAGGCGCTGACGTCGATCCTCGAGCCGGTGATGATCGTGGTCGTGGGATCGATCGTGGGCTTCATCGTGATCGCGATGTACCTGCCGATGTTCAAGGTGTACGACTCGATCAAGTAGGGGTGGGTCGGCTGCGACACTCGTGTCGTGGCCCACGTCCTGTTCGTCTGCCTACACAACGCCGGCCGCTCGCAGATGAGCCAGGCGCTCTTCGAGCGGGCGGCTCAGGGGCGTCACACCGCGGCTTCCGCGGGCACCACGCCGGCTGACCGCGTCCATCCCGAGGTCGTGGAGGTGATGGGCGAGCTCGGCGTCGATCTCGCCGATCGCACCCCGAGGGCGCTCGACCGGGCCATGGCCGAGCGCGCCGACGTGGTCGTGACCATGGGGTGCGGCGACGAGTGCCCCTACATCCCGGGCAAGCGGTACGTCGACTGGGAGCTGCAGGATCCCAAGGGCCTGCCGCTCGACCAGGTGCGGGCCATACGCGACGAGATCGCTGGACGGGTGGACCGCCTCGTCGCGGAGCTCGACGGGGCGCTCTGAGCGCGTCCGTCTCGAGTCGGAGGCCAAAGATCCGTCTCGCGCCCGATGTGGCGCGCGGGCTTCGCGCCGATCCTTGTGGCATGACCCACGCCGCCACACCGCGTCGCACGCTCCTCATGGCGGTCGCAGGCGCGATCTTGCTCCTGGGCGCCGTCGCGGCGATAGTCGTCTGGGATCCCGTCGGCAGCCTCGTTCGCGAGCTCGACCTGCCCGCGGTGTCCGATCTGCCCGACCTGCCGCGCTGGCTGCTGGTGGGCGCTCGGCAAGGTCAAGTTCGCCGTCATCGCCGTGATCGCGCTCGTCGTCGTCGTCCGCGAGCTGCGCCGGACCCGCGGGGCGTAGCCTTCGCCCGGTGGAGGCCGGGCCCCTGGTTGTCGAGGTCGAGTACGAGGAGCGCTACTGGTACCCGGAGGACGGCGGGCAGGTCTGGCTCGCCGGCTACTCGATCGTCGACCCCTCGTCCGGTCGCTACCTCGCCCGCGATGCCCCGGAGCTGGCCGAGCGCGGCCTTCGCGTGGTCGGCGTGGCCGGTGCGGGACAGCATCACGCCGACGCCGTCGTCACGGACGCCGCCGAGCCCGGGCGGCCGCTCGAGCTCCGGCGCGACCTCGCCAACCCGCACGACGTCAACGCGATCGCCGTTCACGGCGACGGCGGCGGCGAGCAGCTCGGCTGGGTTCCTCGCGAGGTCGCCGCGGAGCTCGCTCCGGAGCTCGACGAGCGACGGCCCTGGTCGGCGGTGGTGTTGCGAGAGCAGCGCCGCTCGCCGCGCGATCCGCGCCACGGCCTGACGATGCTGCTGGCGCCGGCGCGCGGTCGAGTTGCGGGTCAGAGGCGGCGAGCCGCTGACGGCAGGTGGTCCGGTTGCGCCGTATAGGCACGCTTCCGGACCAGGCGGACGCCGGCGCCCGTCAGGCCGGCTTCAGGTGCCGAACCGAGACGCCGTGCTCCGTCGCCATCCGCTCGGCGATCAGCGAGCGGTGGCAGGCCTCGGGGTCGCGCTCGACGCACAGGAGCGCGGTGGTGGCGTCCGCCGGCAGGGAGGCGACGATCGGCTCCAGGTCCACCTGGTCCAGGATCTCGTGCGTGTAACGCTCCCTGTACTCCGGCGCCAGCTCCACGCGCGACCGCTTCCCGACCCCGAGCCGGTCGTCCTCCGCGTACTGCAGCCGGCGCAGCTCCGTCGTGGGCGCCAGCTCCTTGTGATGCCTGTACTCGATCCCGGCGTCCGCCAGCGCGGCCTGGAGACGGGCCGAGTTCGCCCAGGCGTACTCGCTGCCGCGCACGCCCCGGCGCTGGCGCACGTCGAGGAGGACAGTTACGCGCGCGCGTGACGAGGGCGGCCAGGAAGGAGGCCTGGTCGAACCCGTACACGCCGATGGTCGCGACCGCCGTCACCGGGCGCGCGCCACGTTCAGCTCGACGGCCTCGATCTGCCGCTGCCCGTACGACCCCCGGTACACCGGGACCGGCGGCGCTCAGGCGGTCGCCGCGGACGGGGAGGGGGGAGGGGCGGAGCGATCGCTTGACGTCGATCACGGAGATGCCGGGCGCCGTGATCGACTGGCGGGAGGTGAGCACGAAGTGGGCGTCGCCGTCGCCGTCGGGGTCGACCCGCTCGACGTAGAGGACGACGCCGCTTGCCGAGCGGCAGTTGCCGGCTCCCGCCGGACAGGTAGCGGGCTCGACCCGAGGCGCGGTGGAGGAGGGGGTGTCATCGCGCGCGGTCGGGCCCCACGGGCTCGATGCCCCGCTCGCGGGCGGCCTCCTCCTGGTTGCCGTCGGTGCGCGCGGGGGCATCCTCGCCGTCCGAAGCGCACGCGGACGAGACGAGAAGCGAGGCGACCGCGGCGACAGCGGCCGCCCGGCGAAGCGGTCGCGCGGCGTCCGCGCCCACGCTGCGCCGGGCCCTCACCCGTCGGCGGTCTCCCGGACCACCAGCGTGCCCGCCGGCCCCGGGAAGTCGTCCTCGGCCGCCGTGAACGTGATGTCGATGCGATCCGGGTTCGAGGTGAGGATCTCGAAGCGGGCGGGCGTGAGCGGCTGCGCCGGGGCGCTCAGGCCGAGGTCCGCGATCTCCACCATGCCCGGCTCCTCGACCTCGACCAGCACGGTCGCGGGCTGTCCGGCGTCGAGCTGGCGGGTCTGGTCGCGGTCGGCCTCGAAAACGAGCTCCCGCACGCCCGAGACGGGCGCGGCGTCGCCGGCCGACACGGAGGGCGAGGGCGGCTCCTCGGTACTCGGACGGCACCGACGGGCGGCGGCGTCGCCGTCGCCCGAGTCGTCCGGCGACCGCGACACCGTGGCCGCGATCGCGGCGAGGCCGAGCACGATCGCGAACAGGAGGAGGGCGCGGCGGATGTGCACGAGACCGATGCTAGCTTCGCGCGGCAGGCCGACCGCCTCCCTCAAGTCGCGCCGGTCACAGGCCGATTGCCTCCCTATGCGGGCGCGCCTACGAGAACTGTGGCTTCCTGCACTCGTGGCCGGCGCGTGCAGCGCCGGGCTGATGGCCCTAGGCATGCTCACGCCCGCCTTCAGCGATTTCGAGCTCGAGGCCGAACCTTCCCTCCACGCCCTGCGCGAAGGAGACGTCGACGGCTTTCTCACTCTCGCCCCGGTCTACGGCGGATCGCTGATCATGCGTGCGCCTTTCGCGCTGCTGCCCAACCTGTGGGGAGGCGGCGACCTCGCCCTGTTCCGCTCCATGGCCGTCCCCTGCCTGCTCGCCGCGGCGGTCTTCGCCGTCTTCCTGTGGCGGCGTGGCCGGAGACTCGGTCAGTCGGCCCTGACCTGCTGGATCGCGCTGCTGCTCGTGGCCGGCAACCCGATCACGCTCCGCGGCCTCGAGATCGGCCACCCCGAGGAGCTCTTCGGCGGCGTGCTGTGCGTAGCCGCGGCCCTCGCCGCAGGTGCTCGCCGCCCCGTACTCGCGGGTGTGTTACTCGGTCTCGCCCTGGCCAACAAGCCGTGGGCGGTGATCGCCGTCGTCCCGCTGCTCGCCATCCTTCCCGACCGGCGGCCGCGGATGCTCGTGGTGGCGGGGGGCACCTGCCTGCTCGTCATGCTTCCTCTGCTGCTCGGCGGCAGCGCTGTGGAGGCGACCAAGACAGTGGCCCAGGACGGCGGCTCGATCTTCCAGCCCTGGCAGATCTGGTGGTTCCTCGGCGAGCACGGAGAAACGGTCACCGGGATCTACGGCTCGTACCCCGACCACCGGAACCTCCCGACCTGGCTCGCCGGCCACGAACGGCAGCTGGTCCTGGCGATCGTCCTCGGGGCAAGCCTCATGCTGCTCCCACGCGTGCGAAGGCGCGGGTGGCCCGACGGACTGCTCCTGCTCGCCCTCGCGTTCCAGCTCCGCTGCCTGGTGGACACCTGGAACGTCTCGTATTACGCCGTGCCATTGGTGATCGCGCTAGTGACCTGGGAGCTCCATGCCTTCCGGCGCCCGCCGGTGCTTTCACTGGCCGTGACGTTGTGCGCGTGGTTCACCCTCGTCTGGCTGCCTCCTTACGCGCTCCCCGACGTGCAGGCACTCGCCTACCTGGCGTGGGCCGTGCCCCTCACCGGGTTGCTCGCGGCGCGTCTGATCTGGGGCGAGCGCGTCCGTTTTCAGCCCGCGCTGGACGGATGGACTAGTCCAACCGGCATAAGGGGCTAAAGGGTTCACCCGCGGGAGTCGATCACCGGGGAGAAGCCAGATAGGCCACGGTGTGAAAAGCGAACCCTGAGCTGTTTCCGAGGGGGTGGCTGTGACCGAGCCCGACTGGCCCCCAGACCCAACCACAGTCACCTCAAGGAGGAGACAAAATGCTGCGGAAGCTTTCCGAGCGTATGCACAACGAGGAGAAGGGCTTCACGCTCATCGAGCTCCTCGTCGTGATTCTCATCATCGGCATCCTCGCCGCCATCGCGCTGCCGGCCTTCCTGGGCCAGCGTGAGAAGGGCCAGGATTCCGAAGCCAAGTCCAACGTCCGCAACGTCGTGTCGCACATGGAGTCGTGCTTCACCAGCACGGAGTCGTACGCCACCTGCAACGCGACTCACGCGGATGTCACCGGGAACGGCATCACCGTGGTCAACGGCAACGCGCCCGCCGAGGGCGCGGTCGGCATCGACAACCTCGGCGAGACGACCTACACGCTCATTGGCGCGTCGAAGTCCGGCAACACCTTCACGTATGCGAAGAGTGGCGGAACGGTCACCAAGTCGTGCACCGGCGACGGCGGGTGTAACAGCAGCAGCTGGTAGATCCACACCGGCCGACATTGGCGAAGGGCGGGCTTCTCGAGCCCGCCCTTCGTCGTTCTCGGCCCTCCGCGTCCGTGGCCCCAACTAGCTTTTCTTCCGCTTCCCGATGCCCCCTGCCCTCGAGATCGCCTTCATCGCCGTCCTGGGCGCCATCCTCGGCTCCTTCCTCAACGTCGTCATCTACCGGCTGCCGCGCGGCGAGTCCCTCTCCCACCCCGGATCGCGCTGCCCCTCCTGCGGCGCGCCGATCGCGCCCTACGACAACGTCCCGATCGTCTCCTGGCTGCTCCTGCGCGGCCGCTGCCGCCACTGCGGCGCGTCGATATCGCCGCGCTACCCGACCGTGGAGCTGCTCACCGCTGTGGCCTTCGCGGCCGTCGTCGCGGTGCGAGGCTTCGATGACGACCTCCTGCTCGAGCTGCCGTTCGTCGCCTGCCTGATCGCGCTGGCCGGCATCGACCTCGACCACAAGCTGCTGCCCAACAAGATCGTCTACCCGATGGCCGCCTACGGGCTCGTGGCCACGGCAATTGTCGACACCGATGACCTGGTCGAGCACGTCATCGCCGGTGCCGGTGCTTACCTCTTTCTCTTCATCGCAGTGCTCGCATATCCGCGAGGAATGGGCATGGGCGATGTGAAGCTCGCGGGGGCGATGGGCCTGTACCTGGGTCTCTCGATCGTGCCGGCCATGCTCACCGCATTCCTCACCGGAAGTCTGGTCGGGCTCGTGATGATGGCCCGCGAGGGAGTGCAGGCGCGCAAGAAAGCCGTGCCCTTCGGTGTCTTCCTCGCCCTGGGTGGAATCGTCGGCGTGCTCGCCGGCCCAGAGCTCATCGAGCTCTACGAGGACCAGTTCCTCGGATAAGCCATCCGCGCGCACTCGGCCGAGCCGAGTGCTTGCGGCCCGACGCGTCCACTCGCCCTGGACATTTCGAGATTGGGGCTAATGGAGTTCGGCCGCACGCCGATACCCGGATGGAACCTCCATGGCGTTTTCCCTCCGAAAGACTTCCAGCGGTGGCACGATCGGTCTTGACATCGATGGTCGCTACCTTGCCGCGGCCCAGGTCGCGAACGGCCGCGTCACGCAGAGCGCGAGCCACGAGCTGCCCGAGGGCCTCGTGCGCGACGGCGAGGTCGCCGACGTGCAGGCGCTCGCCGAGCAGCTGAAGACCTTCGCCTCGACCGCCGGCCTTCCCAAGAACGTCCGGCTCGGAGTGGCGAACCAGCAGATCGTCGTTCGCGTCATCGAGCTCCCGCGCATCGAGGACGAGAAGCAGCGCAACGCCGCGGTCCGCTTCCAGGCCGCCGAGGCCATCGCGATGCCGCTCGACGAGGCGGTCCTCGACCACCAGGTCGCGGGCTACGCCGAGGCGTCTGACGGCACACCGCGCATGCAGGTCGTCGTGGTCGCCGCCCGGCGCACGATGATCGAGACGCTGCTCGAGGCGGTCAAGTCCGCGGGCCTCAAGGCGGAGGGCGTCGACCTCGACGCCTTCGCGCTGGTGCGCGCGCTCGGCTTCGACGGCGAGAGCACCGGCGACAGCGCACGCGTCTTCTGCCACCTCGGCGGCGTCACCAACCTGGCCATCGCCGTCGGCACCGCGTGCTTCTTCACCCGCCCGCTGTCGGCCCTCTGGGACGACGAGGACGCGGGCTCGCGGCTCGCCGACGAGATCCGCCTGTCGATCGACTACTACATGACGCAGCCGCAGGCGCGTCCGGTCGGCGAGGTCGTGCTGTCGGGCCCCGGCTCGGCGGACGTCGCCCTGGTCGAGAACCTCGGCCTCCATCTCGGGCTCCCCGTGCGGGTGGCCGAGCCGCTCGGCGTGCTGGATCGCTCGTCGCTCGCACGCGACGAGGATCCGCACCGCTACACGGTCGCCGCCGGGCTCTCCCTGGGAGCGGTGGCATGAGGCCCGTCAACCTCATCCCGCAGGATCAGCGCCGCCGCACGCCCCGCGAAGGCTCCGGTCGGGGTGCCCACGCCGTGCTCGGCGTGCTGGCTGTGCTGCTTGCGATGGCCGTCGTCTACGTGCTCAGCGCGAACAGCGTCACCGAGAAGGAGAGCCAGGCCGAGGAGGCCCGCATCGAGGCCGAGCAGCTCGAGGCCCAGGCGGCGAACAAGGAGAACTTCACCGACTTCGCGCAGATCGCGCAGACCCGCGCCGCCTCGGTCGCGGCCGTGGCGTCGACCCGCTTCGACTGGGAGCGCCTCATGCGAGAGCTCTCGCGGGTGATGCCGGCGGGCAGCTGGCTGACCTCGGCCAGCGCCTCTCTCACGGGATCGCCCGGCGTGGCGGCCAACCCGATCGACCCGGCGGCCACCACGGCTCCGGTCGCGGGCTCGCCCAGCGCGACCCTGACCGGCTGCACGCCCAAGCATTCGGACGTCGCGCGGATGATGGTTCGGCTTCGCCAGCTCCACCGCGTGGTCGACGTCGAGCTCTCCCAGTCCTCCCGTGACGACACGGCGGCCGTTGCGGACGCGACGATCGACAGCTGCGGGCGCAACACGAGCTTCGACCTGACCCTGACCTTCAGCCCGAGCGCGGCCGTCGCCGACGCGCCGCGAGGCGCGACGCGGGTCCCGGCCTCCCTCGGAGGTGGATCGTGACCGTCAGCGACCGCGACAAGAAGATCCTGCTGTTCCTCGTGCCGCTGGTGCTGGTCGCGGCCTACTGGTTCCTTCTCCTCAGCCCGAAGCGCGAGGAGGCCACCGCGGCCTCGGCGAAGCTGACGCAGGAGCAGGACCGGCTCGAGACGGCACGCTCGGTCGCGAGCAGCGCCGACAACGCCGAGGACGGCTTCGAGGCGAGCTACGCCACGATCGTCCGCCTGGGCAAGGCCATCCCCTCGACCGTCGACATGCCGAGCCTGCTCGTGCAGCTCGAGGCGGCGGCGGAGGGCACGGGCATCCGGTTCGACACGATCTCCACAGGCGCGCGGACCGCGGCGGCGCCGGCCGCTCCGGCCGAAGCCGCCCCCGCCGAGGGGGGCGACACCGCGGCCGCTCCCGCGGCCGAGGCCGGCGGCGCGCCCGCGCAGACGGCCCCGGGCGGTGCAGTCGAGTCCGCCAACAACGCCGAGCAGACGTCCGACCAGCGCAACGGCGCCGCGGAGCAGTCCGGTGTGGACGCGACGACCTCCGTCCCCGCGAGCGACGGCGGTCTGCCGGTCGGCGGCGGCGCCACAGGCGCCACGGCGGCACCCGCCACCCCGCCCGCGGGCCTCGAGACCGTGCCCCTGAACCTCGAGTTCGAGGGCAACTTCTTCAAGCTGGCCGACTTCTTCCACGAGCTGAAGCGCTTCGTGCGGGTCGCCAACGAGGACGTCCTGGTCAGCGGACGCCTCGTGAGCGTGGACTCCGTGCGCTGGGCCAGCGACACCCTCATCTTCCCGCGCATCCGCGCGGAGGTCACGGCGACGATCTACCTCTCGCCGCTCGCGCAGGGCGTGACCGCGGGCGCTGTGCCCGGCGGCCCCGCGCCCACCACCCCCGCGACCACCACGCCGGCCGGGACCACTCCGGCTCCCGCGCCCGCGCCTGCGCCGGCCGCTGCCCCGACCGCCACCGCGACCCCCTGACCCAGCCATGAACAACTTCCTTCTCGATGTCTGGCACGACCTGCGCGCGAGGCGCCTCTGGCCGGTGGCCCTGGTGCTCCTCGCCGGGATCGTCGCCGTGCCCTTCGTCCTCGCGAAGAAGGCCGACGACCCCGCGGTGGCGCCCCCGGCGCCCGCCGCGGAGGCCAAGGCGCCCGAGCCCGAGGGTCCGGCCGAGCTCGCCGAGGTGAAGCTCGAGGACCTGGGCCAGGGCAGCGGCTCGTCGCTCAGCTCGTTCGACGACCCGAGCAACCCCTTCGCGCCACCGCCGAAGGTGCTCAAGCGGATCCGCGACGAGGCCGACGGCGAGGGCGCCCCGGCCGCCGGCGGATCGGGCGGCGGCGCGCCCGCGCCCAGCATCGAGGGCGACGTGAACTTCAACATCGGCGCGGGCTCCGGCGGCGGCGCCGGCGCGGACACCGGGGCCGGCGACACCGGCGGCGGCACAGCCGAGCCGGCGAGACGGGCGACACCGGCGACACGCCCGCACCCCCCGTCGACGGCGGCGAGAAGACCACCACCGTGAGCTACACGTACGTGGCCGACGTCACCTTCCGCGCGAACGACCGCCGCCGCAAGATCAAGGGGTTGGAGAAGCTCGACATCCTCCCGGACCGGGCGAACCCGCTGCTGATCTTCCTCGGGGTCACCGAGAACGCCGGCAACGCGGTGTTCCTGGTCGACTCGACGCTCAAGGCGCGCGGGCGAGGGCTCCTGCAAGCCCAGCAACTCCGAGTGCGCGTTCCTGTACCTGGGCCCGGGCTCCGAGCACGAGTTCACCACCGAAGAGGGCGACTCGTACACGCTGCGCGTGGACGAGATCCGCCGCGTCAAGATCGACGACGGCAAGAAGAAGGCCGGCGCGTCGAAGAAGGACAAGAAGAAGCTTGCGGGCGCCGCCTTGGAGCAGCCCTCCCCGGCACGCCGCTTCTCCCCGCCGCTCCTCGCCGACGTGGTGAGCGTGTCCAGCGGCGAGGTCATTCACTCAAACAGCGACTCGGACCGTCGATAGGGGGTAGGGCAATGCGCCGTCTCTTCATCATCTGCCTGCTCGCGCTGTCGGCCACGGCCCTCGTCGTGAGCGTTCCGGCCGCGCCCGCGGCCAAGAAGAAGGTCGCCAAGCCTTCGATAACGCGCGTGACGCCGATGCGCATCAGCGTCGGCGCGCGCCTCACGATCCTCGGCAAGAACTTCAAGGCCGGTGCGAAGGACAACACCGTCGTCTTCCGCGCGCCGAACGGCCGCTCGGCCTTCGCCAAGCCGCGCAGCGCGTCGCGCGGGAAGCTCGTGGTGGTCGTGCCGGGCGCGGTCTCGCGCCTGCTCGGCGGCAGCCAGAGCAGCCCGAAGCCGACGCGCATGAAGCTGCGCGTCCTCGCCGGCAAGTTCAGCGCGTTCACCACGCGCCGGCTGTCCCCGGTGGTCACGGGCTTCGGGAGCGGTGACGGGCCCGGCGGCGGCAAGCCCGGCGGCGGTTCCGGCGGCCCGGCCCCCAGCGGCTCCGGCGGCTCAGGCGACGGCGGGACGCCCGCTGCCTCGTGCACGAGCAGCGCGGACCACGACGGCGACATGCTTCCGAACACGCTGGAATCGGACATCAAGACCGATCCCTGCAAGGCGGACACGGACGGCGACGGCGTGCAGGACGGCTACGAGTTCAAGTCGGCCGTCGACCTCAACAACGACGAGTATCAGGAGCCGAACGAGAGCGTGCCGTATCCGGGCAAGCGCCCCTATCCGAACCCGCTCGATCCCTCGGACGCAAGCACTGACTACGACGGCGACACGCTCATCCTGAGCACGAGCAGAGCCTGTGGCTCATCTCGAGCGCGCCGGCCAGCAGGACGCTGGCCACCCCGCTCTCCTACTCGGACGGGCTGCAGCACTCGATCTACGAGCACCGCCCGGGGGAGGGCGACCGTCGCTTCCCGGCGCTGGAGGCGGACGGCTACCACGCCCAGACCGATTTCACGACCTGGGCGGCGGGCGCCGGATACCGCTTCGACCTGCACGTGCCCGATCCGAGCGCGATCCATCAGGGCGTCTACATCGAGGTCGACCTGTTCGACTCCAACCTCGACGGGACGGAGACCCCGCTCGAGACCCTGCACTACGACCTCGACGGCAACGATTACCTCTCCGACGAGGAGCGCGACGAGGACGCGGACGGCCTGAGCAACTTCGACGAGGATCGCGGGCGCGTGCGGCCGGACTGGTGGACGAGCTGCTACTCCGCAGGAGGCGCCCTACTACATCACCTACAACGACACGGACATCGCCGATCCCGACACCGACGGTGACGGCGTGCGCGACGGTGCCGACGACCAGGACCACGACGACGTGCCGAACCTCATGGAGCTGAGCCGCATCGCCGCCTCCAACCCGACGCACGACGACCGGGAGACCGGCGCAGAACTGCGTCCTGGCCGAGTCCATCGAGGACACGTTCGAGGACGTGGACCCGCCGCACTACCTGCACCGACGACGTCCTACGGCCGCGTTAACCCCTTCAACCCGTGCCTGCCGGTCACCCACTCCAGGACGTGCAGCCGCTTCGTCGAGTTCGGCAACAGGTGGGCGCCGTTCGACCAGTCACCCGACTGGTTCGCCCTCAACTGAGTCTTCCTCTCCAACCGAAGTACCTCCTCTCTCCGACTGGCGCCTGCACCCTGCTGAGTAGGGTGTGGGCGCCATGTCGTTTCGCTTCGTAACAGCCGGTGAATCCCACGGTCCCGGCCTCACCGCGATCGTCGAGGGCCTGCCCGCCGGCCTCGAGCTCAGCCCGGAGGCGATCGACCGCGACCTCGCCCGGCGGCAGCTCGGCCACGGCCGGGGCGGGCGCATGAAGATCGAGAAGGACCGGGCCGACGTGGTGGCCGGGGTCCGGCACGGCCGCACGCTCGGCAGCCCCGTGGCGCTGCGCGTCGAGAACCGCGACTACCTCAACTGGGAGGAGCGGATGAACCCGTGGCCGGTCGACGGCCACGTGGACGAGGTGCACCTGCCGCGTCCCGGTCACGCCGACCTGGCCGGGGTGCTGAAGTTCGGCCACACCGACGTGCGGAACGTGCTGGAGCGCGCCTCCGCGCGCGAGACCGCCGCCCGCGTGGCGGCCGGGGCGCTCGCCAAGGCCTTTCTGCGCGCGCTGGGGGTCGAGATCCGCTCGCACGTCACCCGCATCGGGACCGTCACGGCGCCCGAGCGCGACGACCTGACCCCGGAGGACTTCGAGGGCGTGGACGAGTCGCCGGTGCGCTGCCTCGACCCCGCCGCGAGCGAGGCGATGGTCGAGGAGATCAACGCGGCGCGGAAGGCGAACGAGTCGCTCGGCGGGGTGTTCGAGGTGCGGGCCTTCGGCCTGGTGCCCGGCATCGGCTCGCACGTCTCGTGGGAGGAGCGGCTCGACGGCCGCCTGGCCGGCGCGGTGATGTCGATCCAGGCGATGAAGGGCGTGGGGATCGGCGACGGCTTCGACCTGGCCGGGCGGGTGGGCTCGCAGGCCCACGACGAGATCTTCTGGTCGGAGGAGCAGGGCTTCTTCCGCGAGACCAACCGCGCCGGAGGGCTCGAGGGAGGCATGACCACCGGCGATCCGCTCGTGGTGCGGGCCGCGATGAAGCCGCTCCCGACGCTGACGAAGCCGCTCCGGAGCGTCGACCTCGCGACCAAGGCGCCCGCGCAGGCGCTCCGCGAGCGCACCGACTCCTGCACGGTGCCGGCCGCGGGCGTGGTGGGGGAGGCCATGGTGGCGCTCGTGCTCGCCGCGGCGTACCGGGAGAAGCTCGGCGGCGACCACATCGACGACGCGCGCGCGGCGCTCGACGCGTACGTGGAACGGATCGGGTGGCGACGAGCGGGGTAGACGCGATCGTCCTGGTGGGCTTCATGGGTGCGGGCAAGTCGACCGGGGCCCGCACGCTCGCCGCTGAGCTCGGGGTCGACGCGGTGGACAGCGACAGAGAGGTCGAGCGCCGGCTCGGCGAGCCGATCGAGGATTTCTTCGACCGTGAGGGCGAGGCCGCGTTTCGCAGGGCCGAGGAGGAGGTCGTCAGCGAGCTGCTGGAGCGCGAGGACGCGCCGGTGATCGCGCTCGGCGGCGGGGCCGTCCAGTCCGAGCGGGTACGCGAGGCGCTGACCCGCCACACGGTCGTGCACCTCGAGATCGAGACCGCCGACGCCTGGCGCCGGGCCTCGAACAAGGGCCGCCCGCTCGCGCGCGATCCGGATCGCTTCGGGCAGCTCCACCGCGACCGCGCCTCGCTCTACGAAGCGGTCGCCGACGCGGTGATCCCGCCGGCGGACCGCGACGCGCTGCGCCGGGCCCTGCCGTTCCTGCGCGCGCTCCGCCAGGCCCCGGCCGGCACGCGGCTCGTCTGGGCCGTCGCGGATTCCGGCGCGTACCCCGTCTACTTCGGCCGCGGGCTGATCGGCTCCGGCTTCTTCCCCCCGCTCACGGGGCGGCGCTTCGTGGTGACCGACGAGAACGTGGTGCGCGTGCACTCGTACGAGGGGGACGAGCGGATCGTCGTCATGCCGGGCGAGGAGCGCAAGACGATCCACAGCGCGGAGATGGTGCTGCGCTCGCTCGCCCAGGCCCGGGCCCAGCGCGGCGACCTGGTGGTGGCCGTGGGCGGCGGCGTGGTGGGGGACCTTGCCGGGTTCTGCGCGGCGGTCTACCAGCGCGGGATGCGCCACGTGCAGGTGCCGACGACGCTCGTGGGGCAGGTCGACTCGGCCTACGGCGGCAAGACCGGGGTGGATCTGCCCGAGGGGAAGAACTACGCCGGCGCCTTCCATCAGCCGTCGGCCGTGCTGTCCGACCCCGCCGCCCTCGAGACGCTGCCCGCCGAGGAGGCGGCGGCCGGGTACGTGGAGGTGCTGAAGACGGCGCTGATCGCGGGCGGCGCGCTGTGGGCACGGGTCCGGCAGGGCGGCCCGGTGACCGCACGCGAGATCATGGGCTGCGCCCGGACGAAGCTCGCGGTGGTCGCGGAGGACGAGCGCGACGGCGGCCGGCGCCAGGTCCTGAACCTCGGGCACACGGTCGGGCACGCGATCGAGGCGGCGACCGGGTTCTCCCGCTACCGGCACGGGGAGGCGGTCGGCATCGGGCTGCTGGTGGCGCTGCGCCTCTCGGGCCGCGACTCGCTGCGCTCCGAGGTGGCCGACCTGCTGGCCGACCGCGGCCTGCCGCTCACCTACTCGGGCGCGGCGCCGGACGTGGTGGCCGCCGTGGCCGAGCGCGACAAGAAGCGCGTGCGCGGGCGGGTGCCGTTCGTGCTCGTGGAGGCGCCGGGGCAGGTCACGCCCGGCCACGACGTGGAGTTCGCCGCGCTGTACGCGGCGATCGAGGAGGTGCACGGCCGGTGAGGAACCGTGTGGACGTGCTGCACGGGGTGAACTTCGACGTCCTCGGGCGCCGGGAGGCGGCCCACTACGGCGGCCTCACGCTGGAGCAGCTCGAGGTCCAGGTGCAGCGCTTCGCCCGCGACCTCGGCCTCGTCGTGACCTTCTCCCAGACGAACCACGAGGGCGAGTTCTGCGAGTCGCTCCACCAGACGTCCGCCGACGGACTGCTGCTGAACCCGGGCGCCTGGACGCACTACTCCTGGGCGATCCGCGACGCGCTCGAGGTCGCGGCGCTGCCGGCGGTGGAGGTGCACCTCTCGCGCGTGGACGAGCGCGAGGAATGGCGGCGCGTGTCGGTCGTCCGCGACCTCTGCATCGGCACCGTCCAGGGGAAGGGCGTGGACGGCTACCGCGAGGCGCTCGAGCTGTTGAAGGAAAGGCTGGAGGTGTGAGCCGCGCCGATCGCCTCGTCGCCCTGCTCGAGGAGCGCTCGCTCGACTGGCTGCTGGTGACGAACCTGGTGAACGTCCGCTACCTGTCGGGCTTCACGGGGACGAACGGCGCATGCCTCGTCTCGCGCGACGAGCGCCTCTTCCTGACCGACTTCCGCTACGTCGAGCGCGCCCGCGCCGAGGTGCGCGAGTTCGAGCGGCTGGAGGGCGGCCGCGACCTGCTGGGCGACCTGGCGGCCCGCCTGGACGGGCGCGCCGGGTTCGACGACGCCCACGTGAGCGTGCGCGCCCACCGGCGGCTCGCGGAGAAGGCCGCCGAAGGTGTCGAGCTGGTGCCGGCCGGCGGCCTGGTCGAGCGGCTGCGGGAGCAGAAGGACGAGGGGGAGCTGCAGGCGATGCGCGCGGCCGCGCAGATCGCCGACGCCGCCTACGAGGACCTCCGCGAGCGGGGCCTGACGGGCAGGACGGAGCGCGAGGTGGCGGTCACCATGGTGCGCCGGATGGAGGACCTCGGCGCCGAGGGGCCGTCGTTCCCGCCGATCGTGGCCGCCGGCGGCCATGGGGCGCTGCCGCACGCCGTGCCGCGCGATGTCGAGATCCCCGCGGGGACGCTGGTCGTGGTCGACGCCGGCGCGCGCGTGGACGGCTACTGCTCCGACTGCACGCGGACGTTCGCCACGGGCCCGCTCTCCGGCGACGCCGTCGAGGTGTACGAGCTCGTGCTGCGCGCCCAGCAGGAGGCGCTCGCCGCGGCGCAGGCAGGCGCCGAGCGCCGCGAGGTGGACGGGGTGGCGCGCCGGATCATCGACGCTGCCGGGCACGGCCGGCACTTCGGGCACGGGCTTGGCCACGGGGTGGGGCTCGAGATCCACGAGGACCCGCGCCTGACCCGCATGGCGGAGGGCACCCTGAGCGAGGGGAACACCGTGACGATCGAGCCGGGCGTGTACCTGCCCGGCAGCTTCGGGGTGCGGATCGAGGACCTCGTGGCGATCGCCGCGGACGGACCCGAGGTGCTGACCTCGTTCCCGAAGGAGCTCGTGACAGCCGGGTGATGGCGCTTGCCGCCGTGGCCGCGTTTGCGGGAGCGGCGGTCCAGTCCGCGACCGGGTTCGGCTTCGCGCTCGTGCTGAGCCCGGCGCTGTTCGCGGTGATGGACCCGGTCGAGGCGGTCACCGCGCTGCTCGTTCTCGGGCTCGCCCTGAACCTGCTGGTGCTGTTCGAGGGCGGCCGGCCCGAGCACGTGGACTGGCGGGCGCTGGCGCCGATACTGGTGGCGGCGCTGCCGGGACTGGCCATCGGGGCGGTGGCGCTGACGGAGCTGTCGAAGGAGGTGCTCCAGGTGGCGGTCGGGCTGGCGGTGATCGCGGCGGCCGGGTGGCAGCTTCGCGAGCGGGCGCGCGGCCACCGCCCTCTCCCGCCCGCCGCGGCCTGGGCGGCGGGCTTCGCGAGCGGCGTGCTCACGACCTCGATAAGCGTGAGCGGCCCTCCGCTGGTGCTCTGGCTGGAGGCGCGGGGGGTGCGGCCGGAGGAGTTCCGGGCCTCGCTTGCCGCGAGCTTCCTGGCATTGAACCTCGCAGGCGGCGTCATCCTGTTCGCGGCGGAGGGGACCGGGGCGTTCGACGCGGGCGCGGTCGCCGTGCTCCTCGCCCTGGTCGTCGCCGGCTACGCGCTCGGCGCCGTCGGCTTCCGCCGCCTCGACCACGAGAGGTTCTTCAGGATCGTGCTGCTGCTCGTGGCCGTCACCGGGGCCGCGAGCGTCGTCGCCGGGCTTGCCTGAACGCCGGGCTTGCATGCCGCCGGAGCGGATGCGAACATGCGTTCGGTCATGGTCGTGTGCGTCCTCTACCCCCGCTTCGAGCTCCTCGCCGCGCTGGGCGACCGGCGGGCCCTCCTGGCCGAGCCGGCCGCGCTGGCCCCCGAGGCCGGCCGGGAACAGGTGGTGGGGGAGGTGTCGGCGCCCGCCGAGGCCTTCGGCGTGGTGCGGGGGATGCGTCTGGGAGAGGCGATGTCGCGCTGCCCGGCGCTGCGGCTGGTGCCGCCCGACCCGGAGGGGGTGCGCTCGCTCTGGCACGCGGTGCTCGACCGGCTGGAGGCGATCGGCGCCGCGGTCGAGTCCGACTCCGCGGGGGCCGCGTTCTTCGAGTCCGACGGCCTGCACGGCCTGCACGGCGGTGACCTCGCGGGAGTGCTGGCGGCCGCCGGCCGGGCGCTGGGACCGGGCGCCCGGATGGGAGCGGCGCCCTGCCGCTTCGCCGCGCATGCGGCGGCGCTGCAGGCGCGGGCGCGGCGGCGGACATCCGCTGCAGGCGCGGCGAACGGGCCGCTGCGCGGCTCGGCTGCGAGCGGTCCGTGCGCGGTCGGCTGCAGCGGCGCGCTGCGCGGCCCGGTCGTCGTCGCCGGCGAGGCAGCTCGTGACTTCCTCGCGCCGCTTCCCGTCGCCCTGCTCCGCACGCGCCCCGAGCTTCAGGCGCTCCCCGAGGTCTTCGAGCGGCTCGGCATCCGCACGCTCGGCGAGGTGGCCGCCCTGCCCTCGCGCGCCATCGCCGAGCGGTTCGGGCATCCGGGGCTGCTCGCGCTCGACCTCGCGCGCGGGCGGGACACCCCGCTCGCCCCGCGGCGGCCGCCAGAGCCGGTGGTCGAGCGGCTCGACCTGCCCGAGGCGGCGTCCGGGCAGCAGCTCGAGCGGGCGCTCGAGCTGCTCGTGGCGCGCGTGCTCGCCCGGCGCGAGCGGCGCGGCCGGGCGCTGCGGGGGCTTGCGGTGTCGGCCCGCTTCGTGGCCGGCGGCACCTGGCGCACCGCGATCACGCTGCGCCAGGCGAGCGCCGACCCCGAGCGGATCCGCCTGGCTCTGGGGCCGAAGCTGGCCGAGCTGCCCGCCCCGGCCGAGTCGCTCGGGCTCGAGGTCGAGGCGTTCGGCCCGCCCGCGCAGGACCAGGGCCGCCTGCTCGACGAGGCCGCCGCGGTGCGGCGCGCCCGGCTCGGCGAGGCGGTGCGCCAGGCCCGCCAGGCGGCGGGAGCGGAGGCCGCCCTGAAGGTGCTCGACGTGGACCCCGGCTCGCGCGTTCCCGAGCGGCGCGCGGTGCTGGCGCCCTTCCCGGAGGGGCCGCAGCCGTGACCCCCACCGGCTCGCGCCGCCTCGGCGCCCCCAAGCCCGCCACGGTCGAGGCGAACGATCGCGGCACGCCCCGCGCCGTCGAGTCCATCGCCGTGGACACGCTGCGCGAGGAGTGGGTCGTCGAAGACCGCTGGTGGACCGGCCGCCCGCTCCGGAGGCGCTATTTCGAGCTCGTCCTCGTCGACGGGCGCAACGTGGTCGTGTTCCGCGACCTCGTCGGCGGGGAGTGGTTCCTGCAGCGTGCCTAGCGAATCTTCGCTGGAAACCTCCACCATTCCGGCGATTCGCACTATTTGAGTCGAAGTCGTGGAGAAGCCCGGATAGCGTCGCGCGCTGGCGTCGCCCTCACCCGATTGACGCCCAGGGAGGAACTCGCATGAAGTCGCGCCTGCTGCTGGTGGGCCTGGTAGCCCTTGTCTCGGTCGCCGCCGTTGCCGTCGTCGGCACCGCCGGAGCCGACTCCGGTCGACGATCGCCACCACCGCTCCTACGAGGTCTGGCTGATCGACCAGGAGGACAGGTTCAACGCCGGAGTCGGAACGCTTCACGTGTTCGACGGGGAGGAGCTCACCGAGGACGCCGCCTCCGCCGAGCCCGAGTCGACCGACTTGGGTCTCGCCGTGGGGCCGCGCTGTCTGGCCGAGACGGGGACGGCACCGGCCAGGCCCCACATGCTCGTCTTCAACGGCGGCGACGACGACGGCGCCGGCGGCAACACGCACGCGATGATCGCCTACGTCGGGAGCGGCCACATCGCCTTCCTCGACGCGGCGACCCGTGAGCCGATCGACTGCATCGACGTCGGCGTGCAGGCGCACGCGGCCTGGCCCACGCCCGACCAGGAGCACCTGATCGTGGCCAACCAGAACGGCAAGCAGCTGAACCGCATCGCGACCGACTACGAGAACGACGTCTTCACGCTCGAGACCGCCGCGACGCTCGACCTGGCCGGCTGCACCACCCCGAGCGGCGCCCTGTGCCAGGACCCGAACCTCCGCCCGGACAACGCGCCGATCTGCCCGCGCACCACGAGCAACGGCAAGTTCACGTTCGTGACCCTGCGCGGCGGCGGCATGTTCGTCGTGGACCACAACACCACGCCGATGCGGATCGTCGCCGAGTACGACCGCGCGCACGTGGACGACAACGGCTGTGGCGAGATGGAGGCCCGCGGCAAGATGTACGTGAACAGCGGCGCGGGCCTGACCGTGCCGCCGGTCGCCGGCGACGAGCCCTACGGCCATGACGTGTACGCGGTCGAGCTGGACAGGCTCAGCCGCACGCCGAACACCACTCCGAACCGGCCGCGTGTCGAGCATGTCTACACGCGCGACGACGAGGGCGTGGAGGTGGACGCCCACGCCGTGTCCCTCACCAGGGGCGGCGACTACCTGTGGTGGGGCGACCGGAGCCAGAACGACGTGACCGTGGTGGATCCGCGCCGCGATCGCATCGTGGGCCGGTTCGGGCTCGTGAACGAGCACAGCGACGACCCGGCACCGGACCTGTTCGACCTCTCGCCGCGCGGCGACTACATGTTCGCCTCGCTGCGAGGCCCGAATCCCTCCTCCGGACACGAGGCCTTCGGGTCCACGCCGGGCGTCGGAGTGATCGAGGTCAGGCGCGAAGGGCGCAGCGGGCGCCTCGACGGCGTGGCGCGCGTGGGCAGCATCAGGGGCACGCCGGATCCGCACGCGATCCGGGTGCGCGACCTGAGCAGGCGATAGTCGCAAATTGCGGGAAAATTGGGGGTTAAGGAGGCTGTGCCGGACGGCCGATAGAGAGGGTGGTGGCAATGCCACGACCACCGTTCTCTATGCAGGCCCTGCGCAGCCTCCGCCTCCAGGTAACCGTCGCCGTGGTGGTGGCGGCAGCGGCATGCGCGTATGTGGCCAGCAAGAACTCGAATGACGAGCTGCACGGCGCCTACCGCGACTCGGCGCGCCACGTCTTGCAGGGGGTGACCGCCGGCTTCGAGCGCGGATACGAGTACGGCACCGACGCTTCCGTCCCCCAGCTCCAGAACCAGCTCAAGCAGCTGCTGTCCGATCACACCGAGGTCCAGTCCGCGAACCTGTACCGGCCGGGCCGGGAGACTCCGGCGCAGGCGGGCGGTCCGGCGGACTTCGATACGGAACTGCGGCTCGCGACCGAGGCCATCGGCTCCGGCGAGCAGGCCTTCGCCGAGGCGCACGGCAACGGCGTACATGCCGAGACCCTCGTCACACCGCTCGAGGCCGACGGCGAGGTGGTGGGGGCGCTCGCCCTCGGCATATGACCTGAAGCCGGCCCACGAGCTGCTGGACAAGCGGAGCCGGGACATGCTGATCGTGCTGGGCCTGCTGCTGACCGGCTTCGCCCTGTTCGCGGCCGTGCTGCTTCAGCGGGGGATCTTCCGGCCGATCGACCGCCTGCGTGTGGCGACGCGGGCCGTGGGCGGCGGGGACCTCGGCACGCGCCTCGGCTGGCGCCGCCGGGACGAGCTCGGCGACCTGTCGCGCGACTTCGACGCGATGGCGGCAGACCTCCAGGAGAACCACCGGTACCTCGAGGAGCTGGCCCACCGCGACCCGCTGACGGGGCTCGCCAACCACAGGCGCTTTCAGGAGGTGGTCGGCAAGGAGGTGGCCCTGTCACGGCGCGAGAACAGGCCGCTCGCGGTGGTGCTGCTGGACCTCGACGACTTCAAGCGCATCAACGAGGCCCACGGGCACCCGTTCGGCGACGAGGTCCTCGGCGCCGTCGCCGACAGCCTGCGCTCCGCCATGCGCGGCCTCGGCATCGTCGGGCGCGTGGGGGGCGACGAGTTCGGGATCGTGCTGCCCGACGCCGACCGCTCGCGTGCCTTCGCGCTCGCCGAGGCGGCCCGGATCGCCGTCGAGAACACGGCGCCGGTGCGCGGCGGGCTGCGCTGCTCGGCCGGCATCGCCGGCTACCCGGCTGACGCCAAGGGCGCCGCCGCGCTGCTCCAGCTCGCCGACGGCGCCCTGCGCTGGGCCAAGGCGAGCGGCCGCGGCCGCACCCGCCGCTACGACCCCGAGCACGTCTTCGTCGTGACCGACGAGCAGCGCGAGGACTTCGCCGCTCCTGATCGACCGCCCCGACGCCGTGCGGCCGGTTTTCCAGCCGGTCGTGTCGCTCGCGAGCGGGGAGCCCGTCGGCTTCGAGGCGCTCGCGCGCTTCGACGGCAAGCCGGGCCTGCCGCCGTCGTGGTGGTTCTCGCAGGCGCATCGCTTCCAGCTCGGCGCGGCGCTCGAGGCCGAGGCCGTGCGCGCGGCGCTGGCCGCGGGACCTCACCCCGATGGTCATTTCCTGGCGGTGAACCTGAGCCCGTCCGCCCTCGCCGCGCCCGAGGTCAGGGAGGTCCTGCCGCCCGATCTGAGCGGCCTCGTGATCGAGATCACCGAGGAGGAGCGCGTGCTCGACGTGGCCGCGCTCCAGGCGCACCTCGACCCGCTGCGCTCGCGCGGCGCCCGCATCGCGGTGGACGACGCCGGCGAGGGCTACGCCGGGCTTCAGCAGGTGATGCGCATGGGAGCGGACATCATCAAGCTCGACCGCGCGCTGGTCGCCGACGTGCACAGCGACCCCGCGAAGATCGCCCTGATCGGATCGCTGGTCCACTTCGCCCGCAGCACCGGGGCGGCGATCTGCGCCGAGGGCGTGGAGACGCTCGACGAGCTGCGCGTCCTGGTCCACCTCGGCGTGGCGTACGCGCAGGGCTGGGCGCTCGCTCGCCCGGGCGAGCCCTGGCCGCGCGTGAACGCGGAGGCGGCGCGCATCTGCCGCGAGCTGCGCTCCGAGCAGGCCAAGATCATCCCGCTGGGCGCGAAGAGGATGGGCGCCTAGGCATGCCCGAGCGGCTCGCCATGGTCGCGCGCCTCGGGGCGATGTTCGAGCGGACCGCGTCGGTCCATGACGAGGCCGATCTCCAGGAGGTGCTCGAGGACGTGGCGCGGACGATCGGCGAGGTGCTCGGCTACGGCGCCGTGGTCGTCAACGTGTACCGCCCGGCCTTCGACGACATGCTCACGGCCGCCGCCGTCGGCTCGGAGGAGTCGCTCCAGGCGCTGCTTGGCACGGTCTCGCCCAACGACACCTGGACGCCCCTGCTGGCGGATCGCTTCCGCCGCGGCGACGGCGCGTACTTCGTGCCCGACGGCGAGTTCGACTGGGACGCCCTCGGGGTGGAGACCTACGTGCCGGACCTCGACCCGCCCGACCACCCGGACGCCTGGCTGCCGGGCGACGCGCTGTTCGTGCCGCTGCGCGACGCGCGCCACCAGCTGCTCGGCGTGATCTCGGTGGACGAGCCGGTGACCGGCATGCGCCCGACCGACGGCGAGCTCGACGCGCTCGTCACGATCTCGCGTCACGCGGCGCTCGCGCTGCGGATCGCCCAGGACATCGCCGACGACATGCAGCACCAGCGCATGCTGGAGCGCGTGCTCGAGGTGTCGGCGCGGCTGGCCGAGGCGGATGACGTCGAGGCGGTGCTGCAGGCGGTCTGCGACGGGATCGAGGACGCGCTCGGCTTCAACCGGGTGATGATCTCGCTGGCCGAGGAGCCGGACATGGTGCTGGAGCCGGTGGCGACGTCGGGCTGGGGTCTCGACGAGCCCGAGATCGAGGGCGCGACGCTCAACTCGATCGCGCCGCTGTTCTCCGAGGACTACGAGGTGGCGGGCTGCTACCTGCTGCCGGCCGAGGTGGCCGAGCACCGGCTCGGGATCGAAAGCTTCCCGTACCGCTCCGAGATGAATGGGCGCGGGCCGCACGCCTGGTCGCGCCACTGGCTGATCGTCCCGCTGGTCGAGGGCGAGCGCCGGGTGGGGATGATCTGGGTCGACGACCCGCGCGACCGCCTGCTTCCGACCCGTGCGCGGCTCCAGGCGCTGCGGCTGTTCGCCAACCAGGCCGTTGCGGCGCTGCGGGCCGCGGACCAGACCGTGCGGCTGCGCCACGAGGCGACCCACGACACCCTCACCGGCCTGCCCAACCGGCGCGCCTTCCGCCGCCGCCTGGCGCGGGAGATCGACACCGGGGAGCGCTTCGCGCTGGTGCTCTGCGACATGGACAACCTGAAGCTGGTGAACGACACCCACGGCCACGAGGCGGGCGACCGGGCGCTCCAGATGCTGGCGGGCGCGCTGCGGAGCGGGCTGCGCCGCAGCGACGAGGCCTACCGGCTCGGCGGGGACGAGTTCGGGGTGGTCCTGCCGGAGGCGTCCCAGATCGACGCCGAGCGCGTGATGCGCCGCCTGCGCGAGGCGGTGGGGTCCGGCGTGCTCGAGACGGGGGACCGGATCGAGGCCAGCTTCGGCATCGCCGTCCTCCGGCCCGGCGACGACGCCGCGCGGCTGGTGGCACGGGCCGACGAGGCGCTCTACTCGGCGAAGCGGCGGCGGGAGGAGAGCGTCGCATAACGCCGCAGCGCAAGCTTCGCTTGCGGGCGGCGATTTAGGGGTTGACGATGATGCGAACATTTGTTCGTGTCATACGTCGAGCTCCACTGCCACTCCAGCCTACTCGTTCCTGGACGGCGCCTCGCACCCGGTGGAGCTGGCCGCGGCGGCGGCCGAGCAGGGCATGAAGCCCTTGCGCTGACCGACCACGACGGCCTGCACGGGGCCATGGAGATGGCCCAGGCGCTGAAGCCGCTCGGCGTGCGGCCGATCACGGGCGCCGAGCTGACGCTCGACGACGGGACGCACCTCACGCTCCTGTGCGAGTCGCGCGTGGGCTACACCAACCTCTGCCGCCTGATCACCGCGTCCCACTGGCACACGCGGCGCTGGGCGCGCGAGGGATGGATCGAGGGCGGCCGGCGGCAGGACCCGATCGACGGGGAGCCCTCGATCGGCCTTCAGACGCTCGAGCAACACGCCGACGGCCTCGTGTGCCTCTCGGGATGCGCCGGCAATGGCGCCGTGGCTTCGCGAATCGAAAAGGGACAGCACCCAGAAGCTGCAGCAGTCGCCCGCCGCCTCCTCGCCGCCTTCGGCCCCGACCGCTTCCGCATAGAGCTCCAGCGCCCCTACTGGCGCAACGACCGCCGCCGCAACAAGCTGCTCACGGAGCTGGCCGAGCGGCTTGGTGTGCCGTGCGTGGCCACCGGCAACGTGCACGTCCACTCGCGTGAGCGCATCGCCCTGCAGGACGCCATGGTGGCCGTGCGCAACGGGGCGACGCTCGACGAGACGGAGCCCCTGCGAAGGGGGAACTCCTCTCACGTTCTCGCTCCGCCGGAGCGGATGGCCGGGCGGTTCGGCAAAGAGGCGGTGGAGGAGAGCGGGCGGCTTGCCGAGCGGCTGCGGCTTCGACCTGACCGAGGACCTCGGCTACCGCTACCCCGGCTCCGAGGACCCGGACGCCGACCGCAAGCTGGCCGAGCTGTGCCGCGAGCGCTTCGACGATCGCTACGCCGGCCGGCCGGAGGCGATGGGGCGGCTCGAGGAGGAGCTGCGCGTGATCCGCCACCTCGGCCTGTCCGGGTTCTTCCTGCTCCACCGCGACATGCTCGAGCTGGCGCGCGAGGTGGCCCTCGAGGTGCGCGGCCCGGAGTCGGCGCGGCGGCTGCTGCCGCCGGGCCGCGGGCGCGGCTCGAGCGTGTCCTCGATCGTCTGCTACCTCACCGGCCTCTCGCACATCGACCCGATCGAGAACGAGCTCTTCCTCGGCCGCTTCCTGAACGAGGAGCTCACCGCGCTGCCGGACATCGACCTCGACTTCCCGCGCGACATCCGCGACGTCCTGATCCCGCGCGTGCACGACCGCTACGGGCGCGACCGCTGCGCGCTGGTGGCCGCCTTCTCGACCTTCCACGTGCGCTCCGCGGTGCGCGACTTCGCCAAGGCGCTGGGGCTGCCGCCGGGGGAGATCGAGCGGCTGGCGCGGGCGGTGGACCCCTGGAAGGAGCGCAACGACATCGAGGGCGACGTGCCCGCGAAGGACGCCCGCGGCCACCGCTCGCCGCGCTGGGACGCGCTCGTCAAGCTCGCGCGCGACGCGTGGGGGCTGCCGCGGCACCAGTCGCAGCACCCGGGCGGGATGGTGATCTCGACCCAGCCGCTGATCGACCTCTGCCCGGTGCAGCCGGCGTCGCTCGAGGGCCGCCAGATGGTCCAGTGGGACAAGGACTCCTGCGGCGACGCCGGCTTCCTCAAGATCGACCTGCTCGGGCTGGGGATGCTGTCGGCGGTCGAGCGCTGCGTGGACGAGATCGCGCGGGTGCGGGGGGAGCGCATCGACCTGTCGCGGATCCCCTACGACGACAAGGAGGTGTACGCCCGCATCCAGGAGGCGGAGACGATGGGCGTGTTCCAGATCGAGTCGCGCGCGCAGATGCAGATGCTGAAGCGGACCCGGCCCGAGAACCTCGACGACCTGACCGTGCAGGTGGCGCTGGTGCGGCCCGGGCCGATCATCGGCGGCGCCGTGCACCCCTACATCGAGCGGCGCAAGGCGCTGCGCGAGGACCCGGACTTCGAGGTGCCCTACGAGCACCCGTCGCTCGAGCCGGTGCTGCGCGACACGCTCGGCACGATCGTCTTCCAGGACCAGGTGCTCGAGGTGGCGATGGCGTTCGCCGGCTTCCGCGCCGGCGAGGCGGAGGGGCTGCGGCGAGCGATGAGCCGCAAGCGCTCGGAGGCGGCGATCCGCGCGTACGAGGAGAAGTTCGTGGCCGGCGCGGTCGCGCGCGGCGGCTCGCGCGAGTCGGCCGAGCGGGTCTGGACGCAGATCGTGGGCTTCTCGGGCTTCGGCTTCCCCAAGGCGCACTCGGCGGCCTTCGGGCTGCTCGCCTACCAGTCGACCTGGCTGCGGGTGCACTACCACCCGGAGTTCCTGTGCGCGCTGCTGAACGAGCAGCCGATGGGCTTCTACCCGCCCGACTCGCTGGTGCACGAGGCGCAGCGGGTGGGGGTGGAGGTGCTGCCGCCGTGCGTGGTGCGGCAGTCACGCCGAATCTCGCGTTGAGGAAGGCGCTGTCCGACTCGGGCTACGGTGCGTGAACGGCTGCAAAGAGGGGGAGGTTCATGCGCTTGGTGGCGGAGCGCGAGCGCTCCGGCGGCTGGCGCTCGCTCGGCGACCTCGCCGCCCGCTCCGGCGCCTTCGCCGACACGCTCGGCAAGCTCGCCTGGGCCGGCGCCTGCGATGTCCTGGTCGACGGCCCCGCCGCCGGGCGCCGCCGCCAGGCGCTCTGGCAGCTGGGGGTGGCCGTGCCCGGTGTGGCGGTGCCCGAGGGGACCCAGCTCGCGCTGCCGCTCGAGCCGCACGCGGGGCCCGAGCTGCGGGCGCTGTCGGCGTGGGAGCGGATGCTGGCCGACTACGGCTCGACCGGCGTGACGCTGCGCGAGCACCCGATGGAGCTGATGCGCCCGGACCTGCCCGAGGACCTGAGCACGAGCGCCGAGCTGGAGCGCGGCCGGCACGGCCGCCGGGTGCGCGTGGCGGGCCTCGTGATCGCCCGCCAGCGGCCGGCCACGGCGAAGGGCGTCACGTTCATGCTGCTCGAGGACGAGCACGGCACGATCAACCTGATCGTGCCGCCGCCGGTGCACGAGCGCTTCCGGCTGGCCGTGCGGGCGGAGCCGCTCGTGCTGGCATACGGCCGGCTGGAGCAGCGCGAGGGGACCGCGAACGTGCTGGTCGACAGGATCGAGCGCCTGGAGCGCCCCGACCTGCCGAGCGCGAAGGTGAAGCACATCGAGCCGCGCCGCGCCTGGAGCACCGAGACGCAGGAGGAGGCGGACCTGCGCGCGGTGGCCCCGGCGGGGCACAGCTTCGGGCGGCGCGGGCGGTAGGCAGGCCCGGACCTACCCCTCTTTGCTGTCGTTCTCCTCGGTCGACCGCACGCGCTTGAGCCAATCCCCCAGCTGCTGGCCCACCTCGCCCACCGACGTCCCCGCCGACTGGATCGCCGACCCGATCCGGTCCGCGTAGAAGGTCCCGGCCGCGTCCGCCTCCTCGCGCGCCGACGGCTCCTCGCCGCGGCGCAGGTAGTCGCCGCGCACCATCCGGTCGTACTCGCCCTCCTGGACCCAGTCGAGCAGGATCCGCACCCGGCGGACGGGCATCGGGATGTGTGATCCCGAGCTGCTGCAGCATCCTCGTCAGCCGCTCGAGCCCGGTCCCCTTCTCCGAGTAGTCCATGCCCTGCGCGATGAAGGCGTCCAGGTTCAGCTCGTCGGCGGCCTCGCCCGCCGAGATCACCATCAGCGCGCGGCAGACGGCCAGCGGGTCACGGGTGACGAGCGCGGCGGCGCGGTCGCAGGACAGCTCGGCGGAGCGCGACCACTCGAGCAGGGCGAGCTTGATCGCCAGCAGCGGCAGGCCGGCGAGGATCGGCAGCCGCACGGCGTCGCCGAGCAGCAGCAGGATCAGCAGGGCGGTCCGGTAGAGCTGGTGGTCCGAGTGGATGTGCGCCGCCTCGTGGGCCAGCACCACGCGCCGGCCGTCGTCGTCGAGGATCCGCACCAGCTCCGAGTTGAGGACCACGATCGGCTTCTCGGTGCCGATCGCGTAGGCGTTCGCCAGCGGGAACTGGGTCATGTAGAGGCCCGGCACCTGCTCCATGTCGAGCGTGTTGAACACCTGCCGGTGCAGCACCCAGATCCGCGGCAGCTGCTCCTGGCCGAGCCGCACGGCGGACCCGAGCGAGGCCGCTCGCAGGGCGCGCTCGTAGCCGAGCTCGATCAGCTTGCGGACCACCTGGTCGAGGTACGGGACCTTCGCGAGCGCAGCCGTGGCGGCCCGGTCCGCCGGGTGCTGGTACGCACGCGGCGAGATGCGCTCGAGCTTCCAGGCGACCTCCGGCTGTCCCACCTGGCTCAGCCTACAGTTAGGCCCATGAGCGGTCGCATAGTCGTGGGCACCTCGAGCTGGGCCGACCCCGGCTTCGTGAAGGAGTGGTACCCGCCGAAGATGGCCGCCCGCGAGCGGCTGCCCTGGTACGCCGAGCGGTTCGAGGGCGTCGAGCTCAACTCGAGCTTCTACGCGGTGCCCGACCGCACCACGGTCCACAAGTGGGTCGAGGACACCCCGGACGACTTCGTCTTCGACGTCAAGGTCCACCGGCTGCTGTCGCGCCACGCCGCGCCGCTCGACTCGCTGCCGCCCGACCTGCGCGACGGCGCCGAGACCACCGACCGCGGCCGCGTGCGCCTGAGCCCGGAGCTCGAGACCGGCGCTGGCGAAGCGGCTGGTCGAGGAGACCGCCCCGCTGGCCGAGGCCGGCAAGCTCGGCGCCTACCTGCTCCAGCTCACGCCGGCCTTCGGCCCGGGCGGCACGAGCTCGAGGAGCTCGACCGCGTGATCGAGGCGCTCGCGCCGCACCGGGTGGCCGTCGAGCTCCGCCACCGCGGCTGGGTGCGCGAGAAGCGGGTCGAGCGCACGCTCCGGTGGTTCTCCGAGCGCGGCGTGGCCTTCGTCTGCGTGGACGCCCCGCCCGGCGACGAGATCCCGATCATGCCCTCGGACCTCGACGCGGTCACGCGCGACGACCTCGCCTACCTGCGCCTCCACGGGCGCAACGCCGAGGGCTACCTGCGCGGGAAGTCGGTGGCGGAGCGCTTCGCGTGGCGCTACGACGACGAGGAGCTCGAGGAGATCGCGGGCCGCGTCCACTCGATGGCCGAGCAGGCGGCCGAGGTGCACGTGGCCTTCAACAACAACCGCGGCGACGACGCTCCCACCGCGGCGCAGCGCTTCCGCGCGCTGCTGGGGCAGGCGCCCGCCGGCCGAGGAGCAGCTCTCGGCTCTAGGTCCGGCGCAGCTCGAACCAGACCTTGGTGGCGCCGCCGTCCTTGTCGACGCCCCAGCGCTCCGCCAGCCGCTCGACGAGGAACAGCCCCCAGCCCGTGTGGTCGTCGGACGGCGACCCCGCCTTCGCCGGGTCGAACCCCGGCCCGGCGTCGGTCACCTCGGTCAGGACCGAGGAGTTGCCGACCAGCACCGTGAGCTCGACGGTGCTCGCGCCCGTGTGCTTGACGCTGTTCGTGACCAGCTCGGTCACGAGCAGGCGAAGCGTCTCCATCAGCGGCGCGTCCAGATCGCCGCGGAGTCTCGCGAGGCCCGGCGAGCCTTCGCGGCCGCGCCTGGTCCCCTGTCAAGCCTCAGGCTCAGGCCGTCCTCAACGCGTTTTTTCGTCTTGACCAACCTCCACGAGGATGTACCCGGTGGCGGTTGGAGCCCAACATTGAAGGGTCCTCTCAGCCCGCCACTCGGAGGACAAGCACCGCGATGTCGTCGCGCGGATTTCCCTCCTGGGCGGCGAAGGCGGCGTCCTCGACACGGGCGGCGATGGCGTCCGCGCCGGCGCCGGCGCACCCGGCCAGGAGCTCGCGGAGCTCGTCCTCGTCGAACGGGACCTCGGCGCTGCGCCCCTCGATCACGCCGTCGGTGTAGAAGACCAGCGCGTCCCCGGGCGACAGGGTGAGCGAGCGGTCCTCGAGGTTCGGGTCGGGGAGCACGCCGAGCAGCGTGCCCGGGCGCGCCGACGGGCTCGACGGTGCCGTCCGCGTGCAGCAGCATCGGCAGCGGATGGCCGCCGCTCGACACCCCGACCCGGACGCCGCCGTCGTGCGGCCTCGAGGTACGCGTAGGCGACCGTGCAGAAGCGCCGGTCGTCGCGCTGGCGCAGCAGCGCCTCGTTCAGGAGCCGCAGGCTGCGGCTGGGCAGGCGCTCGCGCATCGCGGCCGCGCGCAGCGTGTAGCGGGCCAGCGCGGTGACCGCGGCCGCGTCCGGCCCCTTGCCGCACACGTCGCCCATCACCACCGTCCAGCCGCGGTCGCCGCTCTCGAACAGGTCGTAGAAGTCGCCGCCCACCTCGTTGCCCTCCCCGATCGGGCGGAAGCGGGCGGCCGCCTCGATCCCCGGGATCTCGGGCAGCTCGGCCGGGAGCAGGCTCCGCTGGAGCGTGCGGGCGATGTAGGCGCGCTCGGTGAACAGCCGCGCGTTGTCGATGGCCGTGGCGCAGCGCCGGGCGAGCTCCTCGGCGAGCTTCAGGTCCTGCTCGTCGAAGCGGCGGCCCGAGGGGCCGCTGACGAACGTCAGGGCGCCGACGCTCTGGCCGCGCGTGACCAGCGGCACGATCATCGCCGAGCGCATCCCGATCTGCTGGATCAGCCGGTACTGGTCCTCGTCCTGCGTGGCCGAGCGGAGCAGCTCGTCCGGGATCTCCGGGTAGAGCTCGGAGCTGCCGCTGCGGAGCACCGCCGGCACGCCGGTCTGGCTGCGCGGGTCCGGCGGGTAGCGGCTGGAGAGCTCCTCGGCCATCGCGACCATGGCCTGGTCCTGGTGGGCGAGCGCCACCCGGTCGATCCGTGCCGTCGACGACCAGGTCGACGGCGCACCAGTCCGCCACCTCGGGCACCGCCAGGGAGGCCACGTGCCGCAGCACCTGGGCCGTGTCGAGGGAGGAGCCGAGCACCGCGCTGCTGTCGGAGAGGAAGCGCTGCGCCAGCTCGGCGCGCTTGTGCGAGGTGATGTCCTCGATGACGTTGATCGCCATCGCCACGGTGCCGGCGCGGTCCGCGATCGGGGTGGCCTTCACGGCCGACCAGCGCTCCTCGCCGGTTGCGCGCACGCGGAAGCGCACGACCACCTCGCTGAATTCGCCCTCGGCGAGCGCGCGGCGCCCGGGCAGCTGGTCCATGGGGAAGGGGCGGCCGCTCTCGTCGAGCAGCTCGAAGCGGCTCATGATCTCCGTCAGCGGCGCGGCGATCAGCGCCTCGCTCGACTCGTAGCCGAGCAGCTCCACCGCGGCTTCGTTCGCGAACAGAAGCCGGCCGTCGGGTGCCTGGGCGGTGACGGCGTCGGCGACGCCGCGCAGGATGGCCTCGAGCTGGTCGCGGGCCTGGGTTGCGTCCACTCGTGCGAGCTGCTCCAGGCGAAGCAGCTCCTCGCGCTCCCGCTCGGCGCTGCGGCGGTCGGTGATGTCGCGGATCGTGCCGGTGAACATCGGCGGGTCCGTGCCCTTGATCGCGTTGATCGCGAGCTCGACCGGGAACTCGATGCCGTCGGCGCGCAGGCCGATCAGCTCGATGCGCTGGCCCAGCAGGGTGGACTCGCCCGTCTCGACCACCCGGCGCAGCGCCGCGCGGTGGCGCTCGCGGAGGCTCGGCGGGATGATCAGCTCCGCCACCTCGGTGCCCATCGCATCCTCGACGGAGTGCCCGAAGATCTGCTCCGCCGCCGGGTTGAACTCGACCACCCGGCCCTGGTGGTCGATGGTGATGACCCCGTCGAGCGACGAGGCGACGACGGCGCTCTTGCGCGCCTCGCTGAGCCGGACCGCCTCGCCGATGCGGAGGCTCTCGATGAACTCGCCGACGAGGACTCCGATGGCGTCGGTGAGCGCGATCAGCTCGGGATCCGGCGCCCGGACCTCGCGAGCGAAGAACTCGATCACCGCGACGCACTCGCTCCCGATGCGCACCGGGAACGCCGTGCCGCCGCCCAGACCGTCCGCGCCGGCGGCCTCGGCGCGCGGGTACCTCGGATCGGCCGAGTAGTCCTCGATCCAGCTCGAACGGCCGGTCTTCCACACGCGCGCGGGCAGCGCGAGCTCGCCCTGGGGGTCGAGCTGCCGGGTGGCCTCCGCGAAGCGCGGCGAACTCGACCCCCGCGGCCGTCCAGGACCCGACCAGGCGCAGCGGGCTCGTCGTCGCGGGACTCCCAGAGGTTTCCGGTCGACCATCCGAGGGGCGCGCCGATCGCCTCCAGCAGCTCCGGGCGCGGCCTCCTCGAGCGACCTCGCCTCCGCCAGCACGCGGGCGACGCCGTACTGCACGCTAAGCCGGGCGGCGTCGAGCTCGCGCTCGGAGCGCAGCTTCGCCACGCCGGTCGACAGGGCGCCCACGATCGCCACCGCGGCAACGCCGACGAGGTGCTCGGTCGAGCCGAAGGAGTCGCCCGCGAAGCCGATCGGGATCGCCGCGAGGAAGGCGATCAGCCCGACGATGGCGGTGTCGCGCGGGGTGGCGCCGAACGCGGCGATGATCGGGCCCACCACGAGCAACTCCACGAACACGGCGTTCGCCTCGATGGCGAAGTCGAGCGCGGTGACGAGGCAGATGGCCACGAGCGCAGCGAGGAACATGCCCCGCTCGTTGCGAAGTCCCGCCGTGTGGGTATGCGAGCCCAACCGGTTTGAGGTTACTCCGCTAGAAAGCCGGGCGTGCGAGATGAAGACCGCGACCCACCAGGCGTGGTGCGAGTGCGCGCGCCGAACCCGTCGGCGCTCACGCTGGACGGCACGAACACCTACGTGGTGGGCGCGTTGGGTGGTGGACCCGGGGCCCGCCGACGAGGGGCACCTCGACGCCGTGCGGCGGGCCGCGGCCGGCGGAATCGAAGGAGTCGTGCTGACCCACTCGCACGCGGACCACGCGGAGGGGGCGGAGTCGCTGGGGGCGCCGGTGACGCTGCCGAGCGGGGGCGAGACGGTGGGCCCGTTCAGCGCAATCGAGACGCCGGGGCACTCGGCGGACAGCGTCTGCCTGGTGGCGGGGACGGTCTGCTTCACCGGCGACACGGTGCTGGGCAGCGGGAGCGTGTTCATAGCGCCGGGCGAGGGCTCGCTGTCGGAGTACCTGGACTCGCTGCGGCGGCTGCGCGCGCTGCCGCTCGAGGTGCTGTGCCCCGGGCACGGGCCGTACGTGTGGGACCCGGCGGCGAAGCTCGACGAGTACGTGGCGCACCGCCTCGAGCGGGAGCGGCGGCTGCTGGAGGCGCTGTCAGCCGGGCTCAGAACGCGCGACGAGCTGCTGGACAGCGCGTGGTCGGACGCCCCGGCGGAGCTGCGCGACTTCGCGGCGCTGTCGCTGGCGTCGCACCTGGAGAAGCTGGCCGAGGAGGGCCGGCTGCCGGAGGGGACCTGGCGGCCCGGCGAATAGTCTTCGGCCCGTGCCCCCGGATGACGTCGAGCTGGTCGAGTCTGCCTTCGCCGCCTGGAACAGGGGCGACATCGAGGCCTTCGCGGGCCACGTGAGGGAGGACGTCGCATGGCTCGAGGTGTCCGGGCGCCCCGAGGGAGCGCCGGTGGAGCGACTCGGGCGCGAGCGACTGCGGCATAGCCTCGAGTCTCTGTTCGACGTATGGGACAGCTACCACCTCGAGGTCGAGCGGTTGGAGGACCTCGGTGACCGCGTCCTCGCCCTGGTGCGCGAGGTGGCCCGTGGACGGGCGAGCGGCATCGAGGTCGATGGCCGGTGGGGCTACCTGATCACCGTGGAGGGCGGCCTCATCACGCGGATCGAGGCGTACCGCGACGCGGCCCTCGCCCTCCAGGTGGCCGGCGCTCGCGGCTAACCTTCCTTCCCGCATGGTCAGCACCAACCAGTTCAAGAACGGCACCCACATCGACGTCGACGGCAAGGTCTTCCGCATCGTCGAGTTCCAGCACGTCAAGCCCGGCAAGGGCGGTGCCTTCGTTCGCACCAAGCTCAAGCGGGTCGAGGACGGCGCCGTCATCGACAAGACATTCCGCGCCGGCGAGAAGTTCCGGCCGGTCCGGACCGAGACGCGCAGGATGCAGTTCCTCTACACGGACGGCACCGACGCCCACTTCATGGACTCCCAGAGCTACGACCAGCTGGCGCTGCCGCAGGAGCAGGTCGCCGAGTCGCTCAAGTGGATCCTCCCGAACGAGGAGGTCGACCTGCTGTACGTCGACGAGTCCCCGCGCGACGTGCAGGTCCCGAGCGCCATCGAGATGGCCGTCACCGAGACCCAGCCCGGCCTGAAGGGCGACACCGCCTCGGGCGGCGGCGACAAGCCGGCCACGCTCGAGTCGGGCGTCGTGGTCCGCGTCCCGCTGTTCGTCAACGAGGGCGACCGCGTGCGCGTGGACACCCGCTCCGGCGAGTACGTCTCGCGCGCGTAACGTTCACGAGGTGCGACGCAGCGACCAGCGCCGGGCGGCCATGATCGCCCTCTACCAGGCGGACGTGACCGGCCGGCCGGCGACCGATCTCGTCGACGCCCGCGCGACGCCGTTCACGCGCGAGCTGGTCGAGGGCACGACCGAGCACCGCCCCGAGCTCGACGAGCTGATCGAGCGCCACGCCACCGGGTGGTCGCTCGACCGCATCGCCCCGCTCGAGCGCAACATCCTGCGGGTGGCCCTGCACGAGCTGCTCCATCGCCCCGACGTACCGGACGAGGTGGCGATCGACGAGGCGGTCGAGGCGGCCAAGGAGCTCTGCTCGGCCGACGCACCCGGCTTCGTCAACGGGATCCTGGGAACCGTCCAGCGCGAGGAGGTCGCACGGTGACGAGCGAGACGCCGACGCTCGAGGAGCTCGCGAGCGAGCTGGAGGCGGTGGCCGACAAGCTGCGCGCCGAGGCCATCGACGCCGACGAGGCGGCGGACCTGGTCGAGCGGTGCGCCGACCTGGCGCAGCGGATCGGCGCCGAGATCGACGCCCGCACCCGCTCGGCCGGGGAGGCGGAGGGGCAGGAGCGCCTCCTTTGACCAGCACGGAGGCGTCGGCCTATCCGGTCGAGCTCCAGCAGCAGGTCGACACGTATCTCGCGAGCCTTCGGTTCGCCGGCGAGCCCGGCACCGCCCGGCTCGAGGAGGCGATGCGCTACTCGCTGCTCGCGGGCGGCAAGCGCATCCGCCCGGTGCTCTCGCTCGCCACCGCCGAGGCGCTCGGGCGCCCGCCCGCCGACGTCCTGCCGCTCGCGGCTGCCATCGAGATGATCCACACCTACTCGCTGATCCACGACGACCTCCCCGCCATGGACGACGACGACCTGCGGCGCGGCAAGCCCACCTGCCACGTCGCGTTCGGCGAGGACGTGGCGATCCTCGCCGGCGACGGCCTGTTCGCCGAGGCCCTGCGGCTGGCGCTGTCCGACCAGGAGGGCGACCCCGCGAACCTGCTGGCCGCCGTGTCCGAGATCGTGAGCGCGGCGGGCGTGCGCGGGATGGTGGGCGGCCAGTACCTCGACGTGGCCGCGGAGGCCGGCACCGAGCTGCGCCACCTGCACGAGCTCAAGACCGGCGCCCTGATCGCGGCGTCAGTCGGCTCGATCCTGGCGCTCGAAGGTGTGAACGGACCTGCCACAATGCCGTTCCGGCGCTTCGCGGCCGAGCTCGGAGTGGTCTTCCAGATCGTCGACGACATCCTCGACGTGACGGGCGACGAGGCCGAGATCGGCAAGCCGCGCGGCTCCGACGAACGCCATGGAAAGGCAACCTACGTGAGCGTCCACGGACTCGAGCGAGCGAGGGAGCTGGCAATGGAGTCACACGCGAGGGCCCGGGAAGCATTGTCGGAGGCGGACGGCGAAACGCTCCGGCTGGGACAGATCGCCGACTACATCCTCACCCGCACCGCATGACAGAGCATCTCCACGGCATCGACGGACCGGCGGACCTCCACGGGCTCGACGACGCCGAGCTCCAGGAGGTCGCGCAGGAGGTCCGCGAGCTGATCATCGAGACGATCGGGGAGATCGGCGGGCACTTCGGCGCCAACCTCGGCGCCTGCGAGATCGCCGTCGCGCTGCACTCGCTGCTGGACTCGCCGACCGACAAGATCCTCTGGGACGTCGGCCACCAGGCCTACCCGCACAAGGTCCTCACCGGCCGCCGCGACCAGCTCCACACGATCCGCAAGTACGGCGGGCTGGCGCCGTTCTGCGCGCTGCACGAGTCGGAGCACGACATCATGGGCGCGGGCCACGCCTCCACCTCGGTCTCCTACGCGGTGGGGCTCAAGGAGGCCATGCGGCGCGGCGTCGCCCCGAACGGCAAGGTCGTGGCCGTGATCGGCGACGGGGCCCTCACGGGCGGCGTGTCGTTCGAGGCCCTGCTGAACGCCGGCGGCATGGACGTGCCCATCGTGATCGTGGTGAACGACAACGGCATGTCGATCGCCCCGAACGTCGGCGCGCTGTCGCGTTACTTCACGCGCATGCGGCTCAATCCCAAGCTCTACCACGCGCGCGAGGAGGCCGAGGAGCGGCTGACCAGGCTGCCGGCGGGAATCGGCAAGCGGGTGGAGCGGCTCGGGCCGATCCTGAAGGAGTCGCTCAAGGCCTACTGGGCGCCCGGCCTGTTCTTCGAGGAGCTCGACCTCGCCTACGTGGGAGTGATCGACGGGCACGACGTGAAGGCGCTGCGCCAGGCGATCGGCGAGGCGCTCGAGGCCGACCGCCCGGTGGTCGTGCACTGCAAGACCGTGAAGGGCAAGGGCTTCGCCCCCGCCGAGGAGGGCGGGCTCGAGGGCATGGAGAAGTGGCACGCGGCCAAGCCCGGCTCGATCATGGACGGCGCCCCCGCGCCGAAGAAGAAGGTGCCTCGCGGCGCCGTGCCGGCCAAGCCGCCCCAGTACACGCAGGTGTTCGGCGAGTCGCTCGTGCGCGAGGCGCAGCGGGACGAGCGGGTGGTCGGGATCACCGCCGCGATGAACTCCGGCACCGGGCTGAACCTGCTCCAGAGCGAGCTGCCCGAGCGCTACTACGACGTGGGCATCGCCGAGCAGCACGCGGTGCTGTTCGCCGCCGGCCTGGCGCTGGCCGGCGCGAAGCCCGTGGCGGCGATCTACTCGACCTTCCTGCAGCGCGGCTACGACCAGATCGTCCACGACGTCTGCCTGCAGCAGCTGAACGTGGTGTTCGCGATGGACCGCGCCGGGCTCGTCGGCGACGACGGCCCCACCCACCACGGCGCCTTCGACATCTCCTACCTGCGCTGCCTGCCGCACATGGTCCTGATGGCGCCGCGCGACGAGGCGATGCTCGTGCACATGCTGCATACGGCACTCCAGTGGGACGACGGCCCTGTCGCGCTGCGCTACCCGCGCGGCGAGGCCGAGGGCGTTCCGCTCCCGCGCCGGCCCGAGGTGCTCGAGGTCGGGCGCGGCGAGCTGCTGCGCGAGGGCGAGCGGGTTGCCCTGCTGGGCTACGGCTACGGCGTGCCGCTGGCGCTGGGCGCCGCCGGCCTGCTCGCCGACGAGCACGGCGTGGAGCCCACGGTCGCCGACGCGCGCTTCGCGAAGCCGCTCGACGGCGAGCTGATCGAGCGGCTCGCCGCGGAGCACGACGTGCTGGTCACGGTGGAGGAGAACGTCCTGGCGGGCGGCTTCGGGTCGGCCGTGCTCGAGGAGATGGCCGAGCGCGACCTGCTCGGCGAGACGCGCGTGCTGCGAGTGGGCCTGCCGGACCGCTACGTGACGCACGGGAAGCCGGCTCTGATCCGCGAGGAGGTCGGCCTCACGCCCGAGGCGCTGGCCGACCGGGTGGCCCAGGCGGTGCTGCTGCCGAGCGGCGCGCTGGCCTGAGGCCAGCCCCCTCGTCGCTGGCACAGGCGCGACGCTACCAGCGCGTGAGCGCCTGGTTCTCCTCCAGGCGCATCGCCATCGCCGTGATCAGCCGGATCACGGCCTCCACGTCGGCGAGCTCGACGAGCTCGACCGGCGAGTGCATGTAGCGGAGCGGGATCGAGACGACCGCGGTCGGGATCCCGTTGCGGCTCATGTGGATCACGTCGGCGTCCGTGTGGGTGGCGCCGCCGGTCACCTCGGTCGTGCAGTCGATGCCCTCGGCTGTGGCCGCCGCGTCGAGGAGGTCGTTCAGGGGCCGGCTCACGATCGCGCCGCGGGTGATCACGGGGCCGTCGCCGAGCCCGTGCTTGCCGAGCTCGCCCGGGTCCACCCCCGGTGCGTCGGTGGCGTGCGTCACGTCGACCGCGATGGCGAGATCCGGCTGCAGCCCGTAGGCCATCGCCCGCGCGCCGTGCGCGCCGATCTCCTCCTGGACGGCGGCCACCCCGGCGACCGGCCCGGCGCCGCCGCCGGCCTCGTGCACCCGGCGGGCGACCTCGAGCGCCACGTACACGCCCAGCCGGTTGTCGAGCGAGCGCGAGACCAGGCGGCCGTTCGGCAGCTCGAGCGGCTCGGCGGCGATCACCACCTGGTCGCCCTCGCGGACGCGCTCGCGCGCATCGTCGCCGTCGTTCGCGCCGATGTCCACGTGCAGCTGCTTCAGCTCGACCGCCTTCTTGCGCTCCTCGCCCTCGAGGATGTGGATGGGCTTGCGCCCGACCACGCCGGGGATCGGCCCCTCGCGGGTCAGCACCTCGACGCGCTGGCCGACGAGCACCTGCGGGTCCCAGCCGCCCGAGCGGACCACGTGCAGGAAGCCCTTGTCGCTGATGTGGCTCACGAGCAGGGCGATCTCGTCGATGTGTCCCACGACGGCGAGGAGGGGGTGCTCGGCGCGGCCGGGGACCTTGGCCACCGAGGTGCCCATCGGGTTCACGGTCACCTCGGCGCCGAATGCCTCGGCGGCCTCGCGCCACACCTTCGCCGGAGCGGCCTCGTGGCCGGGCGGGCCGGCGGCGCCGAGCAGGTCGAGGAGTACGGCGGGGACGCTCATGACGGACGGGTCTCCAGGGTCGGCTCGATCGAGATGTCGCTCTTGAGGGTGTTGGCGATGAAGCAGTGCTCGTGAGCGGTGTGGATCAGCTTGCGGACGCGCTCCTCGCTCGCCTCGCCGGCGATCGCGATGCGCGGGCGCAGGGTGATCTCGGTGATGTGGATGGGCTCGCCGTCCTCCGGCATGAGGGCGGTGGCGTCGTCCTCGTACTCGACCACGTCGATGCGGGCCTTGGCGGCCAGGTGGAGGAACATCAGCATCTGGCAGGAGGAGGCGGCCATCACGACGAGCTGCTCGGGGTTGAGGACGGCCGGGTCGCCCTTCGACTCGCCCGTGGTGAGCCCGACCTCCTGCTCGGCGGGCGGCGCCGTGACCGAGTGGCCGCGGTCGTAGTGGTCCCAGCCGAGCCCGGTGGAGCCGGTCCAGCGGAGACGCGTCTCGTAGCGGTGGGTGGGCATGACGGCCAGCCAGTCTCGCAGGTGCGCGGACCGCTCCTGCCGCGCGGGCCTACTCAGACAACCCGGCGGCTTCGAGGGCTTCACGCTCGCTGCGAAAGAAGGCCCACCAGCTCACCTTCCCGTCTCGCAGCACGGTGGCCTGCCACATCGTCTGCTCGACCGGGACGCTGCCCAGCGTCCCGGCCATGCGGAAATGCAAGACGCCCCGGTCACCCGATCCGCGAATGTCGAGCAACTCCCATCGCACGTCCTCGAAAGCGCCGCGAACGGTTTCCCACCAGTCACGGACGCCGTCGTGGCCCCGGAAGGTCGTTCCTTCGGCCTCCGCGACCATCGACGTGAACTCGACGTCCTCGGTGGTCAGCGCCAGAAACGCTTCCAAGTCGCCCAAGTTCAGCGCCGCGAAGGCAGCCTCCGCCAAACCACGCTGCTCGGCGTTCTCCCACTCCCGTAGCCCCACGGCCTCGAGGGCGTCCTCTCGCCTGAGGTAGCTTCGGTACGAGACGATCATCCCGTCACGCAGCTGAAACACCGCGGCGCCCAGCTGCGTGCCTGTCGCGCCGCTCTGCGCCCCGCGTGCGTGGATCCGCCCAAGTCCGAGTATCGATTCGCCGGCGTCGACCCACTCATCGAACTCGTAGCGGAACTGGTCGAACGTTTCCGCTGTGAGCCGGAGAAGGGTCCGTATCTCGGCATGGCCTCATAGGTCCCCGCGCGAGGCACCGGCCGCGTCCGAGCATGGCCCCAAGCCCGCCCGGCGCCCGACGGGTCGCTGACGATCAGGTCTGGCGATCCGGGTACCAAGGTTCCACGTCTGCAAGGCGTCGTACGGCGGCCCGCGGGACCCGATGGGGACTGCGGGCCGTCCTCGTAATAGCCTTCCGCGCGGAACCCATGTTCTACGCATCCGCGGGCCTATGAACGACGTCAAGGGGCGACTCGCAACAACGATCGTGCAGCGGTACCGCGAGCGCTTCGGGCGCGGGCCAACCGAGGCAAGAGCGTACGTCGGACGCGACTATGCGCTGGTCATCCTCGGCAGCGCACAAACCGACGTCGAGCGGTCGCTCGTTGCGGGCGGGGAGTTCGACTCGGTGGAGCTGCTGCGTCGCCGAGTGCGCCAGATGGCCGCAGACGAATTCTGTGCGGCGACCGAGGAGGTCGTGGGGAGGAAGGTCGTGACCATGCTCGGCGACCACAACGCTGTGGCGAACATCACCGTGCTGGTCTTCCTGCTGGAACCGGAAGGGACCGAAACCTCCGGATAGGCAGGCCCCACATGGAAACGGCCCCCGTTGCCGGAGGCCGCTTCCTGAGGGAGGAGTGATGCGTATGTGGTTGTGTGAGAGGAAGTTGTCTGTGTCAGGCAGGACGGGCGCTGTAGCGCGTGATCGACGTGACGATCAGCGCGGCTGCGCCGGCGATCCCGAACATCAATGCCGCCTCGGTCTCGCTCGCGGTCGCGAAGATGGCGGCCGTGAGCAGGAGGCCGACCGCGATCCCGCGGTCGTACACCGCCTGGGCGGACACGGGCAGGGTGCCCCGTCCGCTCGTGTCGGTGCCCGAGACCGCGAGGGCGACCATGATCCCGCCGATCCCGACGGCGGTCACGAGGGCCGCGGCGTCGAGTCCGAGCGCGAACGGTGCGGCGATCAGCCCCGCGCCGGCGATCATGAGCAGGCCGGAGCGCAGGGCGAGCGGAATGAGCCTCAGAAGGGTCATCGCTGCTTCGAGGCTACGCCGCGAGTCGGGCCGATGTGTGATGTGGGTCACAGAGCGAGCGCGGGTACTCTCCGCTCACCTTGAAGCGGCGGCTCGACACGCTGCTGGCCGAGCGGGGGCTCTACGAGACCCGCTCTCGTGCCGCGGCGGCGGTGATGGCGGGAGACGTGCACGTGGGCGACCGCCCGGCGCGCAAGCCCGGCGAGATGGTGGCGGAGGACGCCGACGTCCAGGTCGCCGAGCGGCCCGCCTTCGTCTCGCGCGGCGGGGTGAAGCTGGCGAACGCGCTCGATGCCTTCGGGCTGGACGTGAGCGGGCGCATGGCGCTCGACGTGGGCGCCTCCACGGGCGGCTTCACGGACTGCCTGCTGCAGCGGGGTGCCTCCTCGGCGATCGCGCTCGACGTGGCCTACGGCGAGCTCCACTGGACCCTTCGGGGGGACCCGCGCGTGGTGGTCGTGGAGCGCCGCAACGCCCGCTCGCTCGTCCCGGGCGACCTGCCCTACCGGCCCGACCTCGTGGTGGCCGACGTCTCGTTCATCTCGCTGACGAAGGTGCTGCCGGCCGTGCTGGCCTGCGCGACCGAGCGGTTCGACTGCCTCGCTCTGGTGAAGCCCCAGTTCGAGGTGGGTCGCGAGCTCGTCGGGAAGGGGGGAGTGGTCCGCTCGGCGGACGACCGCCGGGCGGCGCTGGTGACGGTTGCCGGGACCGTGCGAGGGGAGACGGGGGCATCGGTGATGGGGTTCGCCTCGTCCGGGCTGCCCGGCCCGGCCGGCAACCGGGAGAGCTTCGTCTGGCTGGCGGAGGCCGGGCGGGAGGGGTCCGTCGAGGACCTCGAGGCGGCTGCGCGGACGGCCGAGCCATGAAGCCGGGCTCGGTCACCATCTTCAGCCACATGCGGCCCGGGGACACCGGTCCCGCGCTGCGCCGGATCGTCGAGCTCGCGAGGGAGGCGGGCGTGGAGGTGCGGCTTCCCGGGGGAGAGGTCGAGAAGCACGGGCTGGTGCCGGGGGCGGTGGAGGCGGGCTCGGACGATTCCCTGCTCGACACGGGTCTGGCCGTGGTGCTCGGGGGCGACGGGACGATCCTCACCCACCTGAGGATGTTCGCCGGCACGGAGGTGCCCGTGTTCGCGATCAACTACGGGGCGATCGGCTTCCTCGCCACGGTGGAGCCCTGGGAGCTGGACGACGGCATCCGGCGCGCCCTGAAGGGCGAGTTCGACGTGATGGCGCTGCCCGGGCTGCTGGCCGAGGTCGACGGCGGGGAGCGGCTGGCGGTGAACGACGTCTCGTTCCATCGCCGTCACAACGGGCGGGTGGCCGAGCTGGCGTACTCGGTGGAGGGGGAGGAGCTGGGCGAGGTCCGCTGCGACGGCCTCGTGGTGTCCACCCCGGCCGGGTCGACTGGATACAACCTGGCCAACGGCGGTCCGGTGCTGGCCTGGGGGGTCGAGGGGTACATCGTGTCGTTCATCGCCCCGCACACGCTGACCGCGCGGTCGCTGGTGGTGGCCCCGGGAAACCGGCTCGAGGTGACGAACCGGTCGCGGTCCGACGAGGTCGACGTGATCACGGACGGCCGCGCCGTTTGCGCGCTGGCGCCGGAGCGGTCGATGGCGATCCGGTTCGCGCAGCGGCAGGCGCTGCTGGCGCAGGCGCCGGGCGCGACCTTCTATCACCGCCTGCGCGACAAGTTCGGGCGACTCTCCTACTAGACCGTTACAGCAGGGCGGCTCCGTCGGGTGGCGCTGGTACACCTGCTTGGTGCTCCTCGAGCTGCGCATCGAGAACCTCCTGCTGATCGAGCGGGCCGAGCTGCGGCCCGGCCCGGGATTGACGGCGATCACGGGGGAGACGGGGGCGGGGAAGACCGTGCTGGCGCACGCGCTGGACCTGCTGCTGGGCGGAAAGCCGCGCTCGGGGATAGTGCGGCCGGGCGCGCGCGAGGCGTACGTGGAGGGGGTGTTCGAGCTGCCCCCGGGGCTGCTGGAGGAGCCCGAGCTGGCCGAGCTGCGCGAGCGGGTGGGCGTGGAGATCGACGAGGGCGAAGCGGCCGCGGACGGCTCGCCGGCGGGCGGTCGTCCGACGGCGCGGCGCCGGCGGGCGCTTCCGCTCCCGCCGAGATCGTCCTCGCGCGCCGCGTCGGCGCCGGCGGGCGCACGCGGGCCTTCGTCCAGGGCCGCTCCGCCACGGCGGCCGACCTCCAGATCCTCGGAGGCCGCCTCCTCGCCTTCTTCGGCCAGCACGAGCATCGCCGGCTCACGCTCGCTTCGGCCCAGCTCGACCTTCTCGACGGCTTCTGCGGCCGCGGCCACCTCGCCGCCCGCGAGGATCTCTCGCGCGCTCACGCACAGGCACGTGAGCTGGAGCGCCGCCTGGCGGAGCTCCGCGAGCGTGCCGGCACCCGGGATCGCGACCTGGACCTGCTCGCCTTCGAGATCGAGGAGATCGACGCGCTCGGCCCGACCCAGGAGGAGAGGGAGTCGCTGCTCGCGGAGCGCGAGCGGCTGCGCCAGATGGACGGCCTGCTGGCGGCCGCCGGAGGCGGGGCGGAGGCGATCGCCCCGGAGGCGGACGGGGGCGGCGCGGGCCTCGGCGGCGGTGGCGGTGCCCTCGCCGGCGCCGGCCTCGGCGTCGCCGCGCTCCTCGGCCAGGCCGAGCGGCTTGCCGGCGCCGTACAGGGTGTCGATCCCGCGCTCGACGAGCTTGCCGAGCGACTCGCCGCCGTTCGCATCGAGGCCGAGGACCTCGGCGGCGAGCTTCGCCGCTACGCGGACTCGCTCGAGGCCGAGCCGGGCCGGCTCGAGGAGGTCGAGGAGCGGCTCGACGCCTACGAGCGCCTCGAGCGCAAGCACGGCGGCAGCGTCGCCGCCGTCATCGCCCACGCGGATCGCTGCCGCGCGCAGCGCGAGGAGCTCGAGCAGGCCGAGGTGGCCACCGAGCGGGCCGAGGCCGACCTCGCCGAGGCCCTCGAGCGCCGCGACGCCCTCTCCGCCCGCGTGACCAAGAGCAGGACCAAGGCGGGCCCCAAGCTCGCCGAGCGGGTCCGCGAGGAGCTCACGTGCTCGCCATGGAGGGCGCGTCGTTCGAGGTGAAGCTCGAGCCGAGGGACGAGATCGGCCCGGTCGGCGCCGAACGGGTCGAGCTCATGCTGGCGCCCAACCCCGGCGTGCCCGCCGCGCCGATCCGCGAGGCCGCGTCCGGCGGCGAGCTGTCCCGGGTGATGCTGGCGCTCATGACCGTGGCCGGGGCGGGCGAGTCGCGCAGCCTGGTGTTCGACGAGGTCGACGCCGGCGTTGGCGGCCAGACCGCGCGCGCCGTCGGGGAGCGCCTGCGGGCGCTCGGAGAGACCCGCCAGGTGCTCTGCATCACCCACCTGCCTCAGATCGCGGCGCTGGCCACGAGCCACTTCCGGATCGAGAAGTCCGCGGCCGACGACACCGCCCTCACCACCGTCGAGGAGATCGACGGCGACGGCGTCGTCGAGGAGCTCGTCCGGATGCTCGGCGCCGAGAGCTCGGACGGCGCGGCCCGCAAGCACGCCGAAGAAGCTGCTGGCAGCGGCATGAGCGGTCGCTTCGACCGTTCCGCCTCCAGCCCGGCTAGACTGGATATCCCAGAGTCGCCTGTGCCCCAGAGCCGCCCGGAAACCCGTTTCGTTTTTGTCACCGGCGGCGTCGTCTCCGCACTCGGGAAGGGCATCGCGGCCGCCTCGCTCGGTCAGCTCCTGGTCGCTCGCGGCCTGTCCGTGACGATCCAGAAGTTCGACCCGTACATCAACGTGGACCCGGGCACGATGAGCCCGTTCCAGCACGGCGAGGTGTTCGTCACCGAGGACGGCGCCGAGACCGACCTCGACCTCGGCCACTACGAGCGCTTCACGGACGTCAACACGAGCCGCGCCTCGAACGCCACCGCCGGCGCCATCTACAACTCGGTGATCCGGCGCGAGCGCCGCGGCGACTACCTGGGCGGCACCGTCCAGGTGATCCCGCACATCACCGACGAGATCAAGAACCGCATCCGGCTGGTGGCCGAGTCGGCCGACGTCGACATGGTCATCACCGAGATCGGCGGGACGGTGGGGGACATCGAGTCGCTGCCCTTCCTCGAGGCGCTGCGCCAGTTCCACTCCGACCTGGGGCGCGACCGCTGCATGTTCGTCCACCTCACCCTGGTCCCGTTCCTGGGCCACGCGGGTGAGCTGAAGACCAAGCCGACACAGCACTCGGTGCAGGAGCTGCGCCGCATCGGAATCCAGCCGCACATGGTCATGTGCCGCGCCGAGGAGCCGCTCGGCAGGGAGATCCGCGAGAAGATCGCGCTGTTCGCGAACCTGCCGGTCGAGAGCGTCGTGTCCGCACAGGACGTCGACTCGATCTACAAGGTGCCGCTCGAGTTCGAGCGGGAGGAGGTGGCCGACCGCGTGCTCGACCATTTCCGGATGGGCACGGCGCCGCCCGACCTCTCCGAATGGAAGGGCCTGGTGGACCGGATCGGGTCCGCCTCCACGCCGGTGCGGATCGCGCTCGTCGGCAAGTACAACCAGCTGGCCGACGCGTATCTCTCGGTGATCGAGGCGCTCAACCACGCCGGAACCCACCACGGGGGCCGGGTCGAGGTGCACTGGGTCGACTCCGAGCGGCTCACCGACGGCGAGGTCGAGGCCGAGCTCGCCACCTGCGACGGCATCCTGGTGCCCGGCGGCTTCGGCGTGCGCGGGATCGAGGGCAAGATCAAGGCCGCGCGGTTCGCGCGCGAGCAGGGAGTGCCGTACCTGGGAATCTGCCTCGGGATGCAGATCGCCGTCTCCGAGTTCGCCCGGCACGTGGCGGACATGGACGGCGCCAACTCGACCGAGTTCGACCCCGAGACCCCGTACCCCGTGATCGACCTCCTGCCCGAGCAGAAGGAGGTCCGGGACATGGGCGGGACGATGCGGCTGGGCGCCGACCCCGTGAAGCTCCACGAGGGCACCCGGGCGCGGGAGATCTACGGCGAGGCCGTGATCTACGAGCGCCACCGGCACCGCTACGAGGTCAACAACTTCCTGCGCAAGCGGCTGGAGCACGCGGGCCTGGTGTTCTCCGGGACGTCGCCGGACGACCGTCTGGTCGAGGTCATCGAGCTGCCGGACCACCCGTTCTTCGTGGCGTCGCAGTACCACCCGGAGTTCAAGTCACGCCCCCTGCGGCCGCAGCCGCTGTTCCGCGAGTTCGTGGGAGCGGCGCTGGAGCGGGCCGGGGAGCGGGCGCCCGAGGTGGAGCCGCAGGTGCGCGCCGAGTCGCACGCCTGAGGGAAGCCGCCCGCCTGAGGAGCCGCCCGCCGGCGGCGCACGCCTGAAGGAAACCGCCCGCCCGCGGCGCTCGCTAGTCCGCCCAGCCGAGGGCGAGCTCGCCGCCCAGGAACCGCGCAAGGCGCTCCGCTTCGGCCTCGGCCTCCCTGCGCGCCCACTTCGGCAGCTTCCCGAACGGCTCGATCGTGACCACCAGCCGCTTGCCCTTCCGCTCGTGCTTCCAGACGCCGTCCATCCGGCCGTTCACCAGCAGCACGGGCGAGATCCAGCCCTGGTTTCGATAGACGCGCTTCTTCTCCGCGGGGTCGAGCAGCGCTGCCGCATCCCGGGCGGCCCCGATCACCCACATGTCGAAGCCCGGCAGCAGCCGGACCAGGCGCTCGGGCGGGTCCTCCGCGGCTGCCTCCTCAGCGTGCTCCCGCAGCATCCAGCCGGCCGTGCCGTCCACGTCGACCTCGACGGCCTCGTCGCCCAGCGCCTCCAGCATCCGGCGGGCCTTCGCGGGTTGCGCGTACCACCAGCGAGCCAGGTCCTCCCGCGCTGCAGGGCCGAACGCGCCCAAGTGCCGCCGGGTCACCTCGCGCAGCGCCTCCGCTCCGTCCCCGGTGTCGACCGCCCGGCCGAGCCAGCTGTCGGGCCGCGTGAACCGCACCTTCTGGCCGTCGCTCGGGCCGAAGCAGAGCCGGCCGCGGAATGAGGCCGGCTTGAGGTAGGGCCCCCAGCTGCCCTGCACCTTGTCCGCGAGCTCGGGGTCGCCCGCGATCTTCGCCACCGCCGCGCCCAGCTCCTCGCGGGTGAGCGGCCGGCCGTCGAGGGCCTCGCCGATGGCTGCGATCAGCTCATCGAGCTGCTCCTCGGTCATGTCGAAGCCCTTCAGCCAGGCCTTCTTCAGGTAGTGGTCGTAGGTGCCGAGCGCGCCGAGCCAGGTGTCGAGCTCGCCGGCGGGGAGGAGGTGGAGCGTGCCCCGCATGGCCCAGAGCTTCACGAGCGTGCGGTCCTCCCAGAGCGCGTTCGCGACCGCCTCGCGCTCGAGGCCGTCGACGCGGGCGTGGAGGGTGAGCTCGGCGGAGGACATCACCTGGGCGTGGAGGCCGCCGATGCGGGCGGTTACCTCGAGCATCTCGTCCGGCTTGGCGCGCTCGATCAGGTGGTGGCGGCGCATGCGCCATGCCAGTGCCTGCGGCCACGTGAGCTCGATCGCCATGGAAAGGAAGCTAGTGAGGGGGTGGGTTCTGTCGCGACTGTCCTGCCTAGGTGTTCCATACGAACACCAGGACAGGACAGTCCGGCCGACCGTCCTGCCCAATGGCCCATATAGGGCCAAAACCCAGGACAGTCCCTCCCTTCATTGCTCGCAGTTCGCGCTGCCACGCGCCCCCGATACCGTTCCGCCCCGTGAGACCCGCCTCCCCGCAGGAGCGCGAGCGCCTGCTCGACGACTTCGTCCGCCTCTGCGAGATCGAGAGCCCCTCGAAACGGGAGCGCGACGTCGTCGAGGCCGTCCGCAACGAGCTCGAGCAGCTCGGCCTCGAGGTCGAGGAGGACGACAGCGGCCGGGACACCGGGTCGGAGGCCGGCAACCTCCTCGCCCGGATCCCGGGCCCGGAGGGCGCCCGCACCATCCTCCTCTGCGCCCATCTCGACACCGTGCCTCTCAACGGCCCGATCGAGGTCACCCGCGAGAACGGCGTCCTCACCAACCGGCACGACGCCATCCTCGGCGCCGACAACAAGGCCGCCGTCGCCACCATCCTCGGCACCGCGCGGCGGCTCGTCGCCGAGGGATCTCCGGTCGGCGTCGAGCTCCTCTTCACCACCTGCGAGGAGCTCGCCCTTGCCGGCGCCAAGGCGTTCGACCGCGGCCGCCTGCGCTCCGAGTTCGGCTACGTGTTCGACCACGCCTCCCCGGTCGGCGAGCTCGTGACCGCCTCTCCCACCTACTACCGCCTCGACGTCGAGTTCCGCGGCCAGGCCGCCCACGCCGGCATCCGCCCGGAAGCAGGCCGCAACGCCATCGGAGCGGCCGCGCACGCGCTCGCGGCCATGCGCATCGGCCGCCTCGATGCCGGCACCACCGCCAACATCGGCCAGATCGAGGGCGGTACCGCCGCGAACGTCGTCGCCGAGCGCTGCCGGGTGGTGCTCGAGGCCCGCAGCCTCGACGACACCCGCGCCGGCGAGGTCGTGAGCTCGATGGTCGACGCCGCGACGGAGGCCGCCAGCGAGGCCGACTGCGACGTCGAGACCGTCGTCGAGCGCCACTTCCAGGCCTACCGCTTCGCCCGCACCACCCCCGTGGTCGAGGTGGCGGCCGAGGCGCTCCGAAGGCACCGCATCGAGCCGGTCTACATCAACACCGGCGGCGGCAGCGACGCCAACGCCCTCATCTCCGCCGGCCTGCCCGTCCTGAACGTCGCGAACGGCACCGAGCGCAACCACGAGCCGACCGAGTCGGTGACCGTCGAGGCGCTCGAGCAGATCCTCGACGTCACGCTGGCGATCGTCGAGGAGGCCGCGCGGTGAGCCTCGAGCGCGTCGGCAGCAAGACCGTCTGGGAGGGGAAGATCGCGACCGTCCGGATCGACCGCTTCCGCTACGACGACGGCGAGGAGGCCGACCGCGAGATCGTGGCGCACCCCGGCTCGGTGGCCGTGGTCGCCTTCGACGGCGAGCGCCTCTTCCTCGTCCGCCAGCCGCGCGAGGCCGTGAACGAGCCCGCCCTGCTCGAGCTGCCCGCCGGCAAGCTCGACGAGGAGGGGGAGGACCCGCTCGACACCGCCAAGCGCGAGCTCGCCGAGGAGATCGGCAAGGGCGCGCGCACGTGGCGGCACCTCACGAGCTTCTACACCTCGCCCGGCTTCGCGGAGGAGGAGTGCCACCTGTTCCTCGCCACCGACCTCCACGACGAGCCTGCCGAGGCCGCCGAGGAGGAGCGGATCGAGATCGAGGAGGTCCCGCTGGCCGACCTCGAGCAGGTGATCCAGGGCTGCCGCGACGCCAAATCGCTCGTCGGGCTGCTCTGGTTCAAGGCCAATCTCGCCTGACGCGCATCTTGCAGCGTCAAGGGATGCCGGCCGCTCGGCCGAACCGAGTGGTGGATGGCAACGATCGAAAAGCCAGTCTCGGAACGCCGGCACGAGCACCTGATGCTGGACTTCCTCGCCTACCTCGAGTTCGAGCGCGGCCTGTCGCGCAACACGCTCGAGGCATACCGGGGCGACCTGCTGCAGTTCGGCCGCTTCCTCGAGGAGCGGAACGCCTCGGCGGTGGACGCCGACGGCGCCGACATCAGCGACTTCCTCACCCGCCTCGCGACCGGCGACGCCGAGCACCGCCCGGCGTCGCCCGCCACGATCCACCGCAAGTCGGCCTGCCTGCGCTCCTTCTACCGCCACCTGCGCCGCGAGGGGCTGCGCGACTCCGACCCCACGGCGGGCCTGAGCGCGCCACGACGCAGCCGCAAGCTTCCGCACGTGCTCACCCGCGGCGAGATCGACAGCCTGCTGTCGCAGCCCCGCGGCACCGACCCGCACGCCCTGCGCGACCGCGCCCTGCTCGAGCTGATGTACGCGTGCGGGCTGCGAGCGTCGGAGGCGATCGGCCTCGAGCTCGCCGACGTGGATCTGGAGGAGCGCGTGCTGCGCGCCCGCGGCAAGGGCTCGAAGGAGCGGATCGTCCCGATCGGGCAGGCAGCGCTGCGAGCCGTGCGGATCTATCTCGAGCGCGGCCGGCCCGGCCTCGTGAAGGACGGCATCGAGGCGCATCTGTTCGTGAACTTCCGCGGCGGGCAGCTGACCCGCCAGGGCCTCTACAAGATCGTCCGCCGCCACGCCACGAGCGCCGGGCTGGCCGATCGCATGAGCCCGCACACGCTGCGCCACACCTTCGCCACGCACCTGCTGGCCGGCGGCTGCGACCTGCGCTCGGTGCAGGAGATGCTGGGCCACGCCGACGTCTCGACCACGCAGCTCTACACGCACCTGTCGAGCGAGCGGCTGAAGGACGTCTACTTCCGGGCGCACCCGCGGGCGACCGCCGGCTGACCGTCGCGCGCGAGGGGCGGGCTCGGCCCGCACCGGAGCGACCGCTCTAAGCTCGGGCGACGATGCCCGAGCTGCCGGAAGTAGAGACCATCCGCCGCCAGCTGGCCCCCGCCCTGGAGGGGCGACGCCTGGAGCGCATCGAGGTGCGCGATCCGCGCTGGTCCGACCCAGCGCCTCCGGAGGCCATTTCCGATGCGCTGAACGGGCGGGCGATAGAGGGGCTCGGGCGGCGCGGGAAGTACCTCGTCGTCTCCTTCGAGGACGACGTGCATCTGGTGATGCATCTCCGCATGACCGGCAACCTGCTGCTCGTGCCCGCCGGCGCCGAGGAGCCGGGGCATCTGAGGGTGGTCATGGACCTGGACGACGGCAATCGCCTCCTCTTCGTCGACGTCCGCCGCTTTGGCACCGGCGACGTCCTGCTCGGCAGCGGCGCCCTCGCCGAGTTCTTTGCCTCGCGGCTCGGCGTCGAGCCGCTCAGCCCCGACTTCACGGCCGAGGCCCTCCGCGCCCTCGCGCGCGGCCGCAAGCAGCCTGTGAAGGCGTTCCTGCTCACCCAGGAGCGGGTGGCGGGCGTGGGCAACATCTACGCCGACGAGGCGCTGTTCCGCGCCCGGATCCACCCGGTCCGTCCGGTAGGCACGCTGAAGCGCCCGCAGGTCGAGGCGCTCAGGGACGCCGTGGTCGAGACGCTCGAGGCCGGCATCGACGCCAAGGGCGCCTCGATCGACGACTACCGCCACGTGGACGGCGCGCAGGGCTCCTTCCAGGATCGCTTCCTCGTGCACACGCGCGAGGGCGAGCCCTGCCCGCGCTGCGGCGCCACGATCAGGAAGCTGCGGGCGGCAGGGCGTGGAACCTACGTCTGTCCCCGTTGCCAACCCACTCCGCGCCGCCGTAGGGTTGGCGAATGACCGCATACTTCCGGGGCGGCGACGGACCGCCGCTCGTGCTGATCCACGGCTACGCCAACACGTGGCGCGTCTGGGAGCCGGTGCTGCCGGCGCTCACCAAGCACCACGACGTGCTGGCGCCGACCCTCTGCGGACACTTCGAGGGCGAGCAGCTCGGCGAGGGCGTGGAGGCCACCGTCGGCGCGCTCACCGACGGGGTGGAGCGCGCCATGGACGCCGCCGGCTTCGACACCGCGCACGTGTGCGGCAACTCGCTCGGAGGCTGGGTCGCCCTCGACCTGGGCCGGCGCGGACGTGCCCGCTCGGTCACTTGCCTCGCTCCCGCGGGCGGCTGGGAGCACGGCTCGCGGGCCGACCGCCGCCTCAGGCGCATGTTCACGATGGGGCGGAAGCTGAACGACAGGTTCCTGCCCTACGCGGAGCGGCTCGTCCGGCGCCCGGGTGTGCGCAAGCTGCTGTTCCGGGACGTCATGCGACACCCGGAGCGCCTCACCCCGGCGCAGGCGGCGGCGCGGATCGAGGCGCTGTCCGGGTGCACGGTCTTCTGGGAGCTGATGGACACGATCATGCGCGACGGGGGGCCGGACTGGCTCGGCGAGGTGGACGCGCCGACGCTGGTGGCCTGGCCCGAGTTCGACAGGATCCTCCCCGAGAAGGGGCACTCGGAGCGGTTCCGTGAGCTGGTCCGTGGCGCGGAGTGGCGCATCGTGCCCGGCGTGGGGCACGTGCCGATGGCCGACAACCCCGCCCTCGTGTCGCGCACGATCCTCGGCTGGGCGGCCGAGCACGAGCGCTCAGGCAGCGAGAAGGTCCTCGAGCGTCCCGGCCCGGTCGGCCTCTAGCAGCTCGCGGAAGCCCCCGATCGCGCGCCTTCCGACGACGATCTGAGGGAACGTCATCTGGCCGGTCAGGGCGACGAGGTCGGTGCGGCCCTCGGGGTTCTTCGCGAGGTTGATCTCCACGTAGTCGAAGCCGCGTGCCTGCAGCAGCGACTTCGCCTGGCGGCAGAAGCCGCACGGCTCGGTCGTGTAGAGGGTCACCCTCCCGTTGGGGCCAGCCGTCTCGTCCGCCATCCCATTCACAGTCTAGGGCGGTGGGTCGCTCGTACAAGACGGAAGCGGTCGTTTTGCGCTCGATTCGCTACGGCGAGGCCGATCGCGTGCTGCATCTCTACACACCGGACCGCGGCCGCGTGGGGGCGGTGGCCAAGGGCGTGCGCAGGGTCAAGTCGCGCCTCGGCGGCCGGCTCGAGCCGCTCAGCCGGGTCCAGCTCGTGATGCACGAGGGCCGCGGGGAGCTGTCCACGATCAGCCAGGCGGACAGCGTCCACTCCCACCCGGCGCTGCGCGAGCGGCGCGCCTCGCTCGAGCGCGCCACGCAGGCCTGCGAGGCGGTGCTCCGGCTGCTCGACTCGACCGAGCCGAACCGCCCCGCCTACAACCTCCTCTGCCACGAGCTGGCGCTGCTCGACGCGAGCGCCGACGCCGCCGGCCGCGCCCAGGCGCTCGCCTTCCGCATGAAGCTCCTGCTGGCGGCCGGCTTCGCCCCGGAGCTGGCGTCATGCGCCACCTGCGGGGAGGCCGAGCATCTCGGCGCGTTTTCGCCGAGCGCGGGCGGGGTGGTCTGCGCCGGCTGCGAGGCGGGCTCGTTCCCGATCGGCGAGGAGGCGCACCGCTTCCTGGTCGGCGCGCTGGCGGCGCCGCTGTCGGAGGCCCCGCCGGCGCCCGACACGGCCCTCTCGCAGGCGGACCGCGCGATCGCCGAGACGCTCGAGTACCACGCCCATGTGCGGCTGCGCCGGGTCACCTAGGATCCGCGCGTGCCCGACAAGCTGGTGTACGACTTCGCCGAGGGGTCGAAGGACATGCGGGACCTCCTGGGTGGCAAGGGCGCAAACGTCGCGGAGATGACGCGCGTACTCGGGCAAGACCGGGTGCCCGCGGGATTCACCATCACCACGGAAGCGTGCGTCGAGTACATGAACGGCGGTGGGCTGCCCAGCGACGAGATCGCCGCGGCTCTCGAGCGGCTCGAGGAGCAGGCCGGCAAGCAGCTCGGCGACCCCGAGGACCCGCTGCTCGTGTCGGTGCGCAGCGGGGCGCGCGAGTCGATGCCGGGGATGCTCGACACGGTCCTCAACCTGGGCCTGAACGACGTGTCCGTGGAGGGGCTCGGCGGGGACCGCTTCGCCTGGGACTCCTACCGGCGCTTCGTGCAGATGTTCGGGAACGTGTGCCGCGGCATAAAGGGCGAGCGCTTCGAGGACCTGATCAAGGACCGCAAGGGCGAGGCCGGGGTGAAGGAGGACGTGGACCTCGGCGTGGACGACCTGAAGGCGCTCACCGCCGACTTCCAGCGCGTCTTCCGGGACGAGACCGGCGAGGACTTTCCGCAGGAGCCGCTCGAGCAGCTGCGGCAGGCGATCGGCGCCGTGTTCGACTCGTGGACGGGCGAGCGCGCCGTCCAGTACCGGCGCATCAACGAGATCCCGGACGAGTGGGGCACGGCGGTGAACGTGCAGCAGATGGTGTTCGGGAACCGCGGCGATGGCTCGTGCAGCGGCGTGGCGTTCTCGCGCGACGAGATCACCGGCGCGCCGAAGCCCTCCGGCGACTTCCTGCCGAACGCCCAGGGCGAGGACGTGGTGTCGGGCGTGCGCACACCGCGCGACCTGCACGAGATGAAGGACTCGATGCCGGACGCCTACGACGAGCTGATGGAGATCCTGCGCACGCTCGAGCAGCACTACCGGGACATGCAGGACACCGAGTTCACCGTCGAGGAGGGCTCGCTGTACATGCTCCAGACCCGCAACGCCAAGCGGCCGGCGCAGGCGGCGGTGCGCTTCGCGGTGGACGCCGTGGCGGAGGGGCTGCTCGAGAAGCCGGAGGCGATCACGACGATCGACGCGGCGAAGCTCGACGCGCTGCTCCATCCCGGCTTCGCGCCGGACGCGGACTTCGAGGTGCTCGCGGAGGGCGTGGCGGCGTCGCCCGGCGCCGCCCGCGGCGAGATCGTGTTCACGGCCCACGACGCCGTGGAGGCGGCCGAAGCCGGCCGCGACGTGATCCTCGTCAGGCCCTTCACGGAGGCCGACGACGTGGCGGGCTTCCACGCCGCGAAGGGGATCCTCACGGCCGAGGGCGGCAAGGCGAGCCACGCCGCGCTCGTGGCGCGTGGGATGGGCAAGCCGTGCGTGTCGGGCGCGTCGGCGCTCGAGATCGACCTGCACGCGAAGCGGGTGCGCGTGAACGGCACCGAGCTCGGCGAGGGCGACGTGATCGCGATCGACGGCAGCGCCGGGATCGTGACCGCGGACGAGGTGCCGCTCGAGGTGCCGAAGGTGAGCGACCAGTTCCAGACCGTGCTCGCCTGGTCGGACGAGCTCCGCACGCTCGGCGTCCGCGCCAACGCCGACGCGCCCGAGGACGCCGCCAAGGCGCGCGAGTTCGGCGCGGAGGGGATCGGCCTGTGCCGGACCGAGCACATGTTCATGGCCGAGGACCGCCAGCCGAAGATGCGGGCGATGATCATGGCCGAGTCCCAGGAGGACCGCCGCGCCGCGCTCGAGGACCTCCTGCCGCTCCAGCAGGAGGACTTCGAGGGCCTGTTCGAGCAGATGGAGGGCCTGCCGGTCACCATCCGGCTGCTCGACCCGCCGCTGCACGAGTTCATGCCGCAGGCCGAGGAGGTGGCGCAGGAGGTCGAGCGGGCGCGCATCGAGGAGTCCGACGAGCTCGCCGAGCTGGAGCACACGCTCGACCGGATCCACTCGCTGTCCGAGACCAACCCGATGCTCGGCACCCGCGGCGTGCGCCTCGGGATCCTGCATCCGGAGATCTACGAGATGCAGATCCGCGCGATCGTTCGCGCCGCGCTCGCCGTGCCCGACCCGCCCGAGGTCGAGATCATGATCCCGCTCGTCGCGTACGAGAAGGAGCTCCAGCTGATGCGCGGGCTGGTCGAGCGCGTGGTGGAGGAGGAGGGCGGCACAGACCTGCGGATCCACGTCGGCACGATGATCGAGCTGCCGCGCGCCTGCTTCGTAGCGGACCGGATCGCGAAGGTGGCCGACTTCTTCTCATTCGGCACCAACGACCTCACCCAGACGGCGCTCGGCTTCTCCCGCGACGACGTGGAGGGCCGCTTCCTCAACCGCTACGTGGAGACCAAGATCGTTGGCCGCAGCCCGTTCGAGACGATCGACCAGCCCGGCGTGGGCTGGCTGGTACGGCTGGCGGCGTGGGTCGGCCGCGAGTCGAAGCCCGAGCTCGGGCTCGGCATCTGCGGCGAGCACGGCGGCGATCCCGACTCGATCGCGTTCTTCCAGCTGGCCGGGCTCGACTACGTGAGCTGCTCGCCGTACCGCGTGCCGATCGCGCGCGTTGCCGCGGCGCAGAGCGCAATCGATGCAGGATCTCTCACTCGTAGCAGGTAGGTTCTCCGGCCATGAATCCGCGCCGCCTGTTCACCGTTCTGGCCGCCATGACCGCTTTGCTCGCGCTGGTCACCGGGGTCGCCGTCGCCCACGTCGAGCGCAGCTCGTACTGGCCCAACCCCGCGCCCGACCGGAGCGTGAAGCCGGCGGCGGGCGGCAAGGTGCCGAAGGCGCGCGGGCTGGCGTCCGCCCTCAACAGGCGAGCGCCGCGGCGACACCTACGTGGTCTGCAAGTCGAACTCGCTCCGCAAGGCGACCCGCTCGATCCGCAGCGCGCGCAGGAAGGGCTGGAAGGTGCGGCCGACGGCGCGCACGCAGAAGCTCTCGAAGAAGGCCGCGCGGCGGCTGCTCGCGCCTGAACCGGCGGCTGGCCGAGCGGTGCGGGTTCCGGCACATCCAGGCCGCGGTCAACCGCGCGGGCAACAACGACCGCGTGGTCGTGATGCCGGGCGTCTACCTCGAGGAGACGTCGCGCCGCAAGCCGACCAACGACCCCAAGTGCGTCGCAGTACGAGGAGGAGTCCGAGAACGGCGCGGGTGCGGCGACCTACCGCTACCAGGTCGAGTGCCCGAACGACCAGAACCTGATCTTCGTGCAGGGCCGGTCGCTCACCAACGAGGCCGTTCCGTTCCCGCCGCGCGCGGAGCGGCGCGGGATACCCGACGAGGGCGCGCTGCGTCCGCTGCAACCTGCAGATCGAGGGCTCGGGCGTGAAGGCCGAGGACGTGGTGGTCGACCTCGCCGAGAGGCCCCGGGCGACCAAGCTGCGCGGGCCGGCCGACCCGCTCAAGGACGTCGGCATCAGGGCCGACCGCGCCGACGGGTTCGTGCTGCGCAACATGACCTTCGCGCACGCGAAGCGAGCACGGCATCTACGTGCACGAGACCGACGGCTACCTGCTGGCCCGCGTGAAGCTCTTCTACAACAAGGACTACGGCACGCTCACGTTCACCTCGGACCATGGGGTGACGAAGGACTGCGAGGCGATGGGGTCACGGCGACGCCGGCGTCTACCCGGGCGCCGCGCCGGAGACCGGCGAGCAGACCACTGAGGGCGCCCGGCGCCTGAACCAGCTGATCACGCGCTGCGACGTGCACCACAACACGATCGGCTACTCGGGCACGATGGGCAACGCCACCCGGGTCGTGAACAACAACTTCTACGACAACACGACCGGCATCACCACCGACTCCTTCTTCGCCGGCGGTCATCCGGGCTACCCGCAGGACGGCTCGGTGTTCGAGAACAACAACATCTACTCGAACAACTTCAACTCCTACGAGGAGGGGTCGGACGTGGAGCCGCGCGTCCCGGTGCCGGTCGGCGTGGGCATCATGATCGCGGGCGGCAACGGCAACGAGATCCGCGGCAACCGGATCTGGGACAACTGGCGCCGCGGCACCATGCTGTTCCACGTGCCGGACGCACTGTCCGGCTCGAGCGGCTCCAACTCGGTCTCGCACCGCAACCGCCAGCACGGCAACGTCATGGGGCAGCGCGCTGGACGGCGACCGGCTCCCGAACGGCGTGGACTTCTGGTGGGACGACGCCGCCGCACAGGAGAACAACTGCTGGTTCGACAACGGCAACGTGACGACGTCGCCCGCCCGCGCCGATCCTGCCGGAGAGCTGCGAGAACACGAGCACGGGCGCGACCTACGCCGCTCAGGCGGCCGAGCTGTTCGCCTGCGCGGCGTCGATCGAGTCCGACAGCTACGACCCGAACGCGTGCGCGTGGTTCCGGCCGCCTCCGAGGCCGTCGGGCTCCGGCCCGGCCTCCCCGGGTGCTGCCGCTGCCGATGGCTCGGCCGCATCCGCTCGCTCGCGGCTCACCGCTCCGTTCACGGACTTCTGCGTGCGCACCGGCACCACGCTCAGCTGCGCGCCGTTCCGCGACCGGCTGTGAGGCGACCGTCGCCGCCGTCTGCGCCGCCGCCCTCGTGGCGGGGTGCGGCGGCGACGACCCGCCGGAGCGGGCCGCCGCGCCGGCGGACGGTCCGCTCGGGCGGGACGCGCGGCTGCAGACGGCGACCTGCCGGGAGTGGCGGGCGGCCCCGGCGCACCAGCGCAGGAACACGGTGGACCGGCTCGAGGAGGTTGCGGCCGGGCCGCGGAAGGAGGGCGTGACGCTGGAGGACGACGTGGCCTACCAGACCCTCGAGGCGCGCTGCAAGCCCGAGTTCGCCCGCGGCTTCCTGCTCTACCACCTCTACAACAGCGCCGCGGGATTCAGGTCGCTGGCGGAGGAGGTCGCGAAGGAGCACTAGGTAGGCTCGCCAGGGCATGGCGCAGGCCTTCGCCCGATCCAGCTTCCGCGACCGCGTGGAGCGGGACGAGGAGCAGCTCTCGCCGCTCGCGACCCGCTCGTATCCGGCGTTGCGCGAGCTGCCCGAGCCCGACTCGGACCACCGCACGCCGTTCCAGCGTGACCGCGACCGCATCGTCCACTCGAAGGCGTTCAGGCGCCTCAAGCACAAGACGCAGGTCTTCATCGCGCCCGAGGGCGACCACTACCGGACCCGCTTGACGCACACGCTCGAGGCCTGCGGGATCGCGCGCAACGTCGCTCGGGCGCTCGGCCTGAACGAGGACCTGACCGAGGCGATCGGGCTCGGCCACGACCTGGGCCATCCGCCGTTCGGGCACGTCGGCGAGGCGGTGCTGGACGAGTGCGTGCGCTCGCGCTGGGGCCACGCGTTCCGCCACAACGAGCACTCGCTGCGGGTGGTGGAGCGGATCGAGCGCCTCAACCTGACGGAGCCCGTGCGCGAGGGGATCCTGCGCCACACGGGACCGTCGACCTCGGTCAGCCTCGAGGGGCGGATCGTGCGGGTGGTGGACCGGATCGCGTACATCAACCACGACATCGACGACGCGCTGAGGGCCGGCGTGCTGAGCTTCGAGGACCTGCCGCGGCCGGAGATCGAGCTGCTCGGGTCCTCCGGGTCCGAGCGGATCGAGACGCTCGTGGTGGACCTGCTCGACCGCTCGGAGGAGGCCGGCGACATCGTGCAGGGGGAGGAAGTGGGCGGCGCGATGCTTCGCCTTCGGGAGTTCATGTTCGAGCGGGTCTACCTGGCGCCGGACGCGCAGCCCGACAAGCCGCACATCGAGGGCATGCTGCGCGCGCTGTTCGACCACTACGTGGAGGATCCGCCGCCGCCGCTGACGGCCGACGCGTCAGAGGAGCAGCGTGTGGTCGACTGGCTTGCGGGGATGACGGACCGGTTCGCGATAAAGGCGTTCGTGGGGCTCTGATGGGCCTGTTCACGCGTGACTCGATCGACCGGCTGCGCGACGCGGTCGACATGGTCGAGCTGGTGGGCGCGAAGACGGACCTGCGCCGGGTGGGATCCCGCTTCACGGGGCTGTGCCCGTTCCACGACGAGCGGACGCCGTCGTTCTCGGTCAACGCGGCGGACAAGCTCTTCTACTGCTTCGGGTGCCAGGCGAAGGGCGACGCGATCGGGTTCGTGGAGCAGGCGGAGGGGCTCGACTTCGTGGACGCGGTGGAGATGCTCGCGGACCGGTACGGGGTGCAGCTCGAGCGGGAGAACGACGACCCGAGGGCCGAGCAGGAGCGCCGCCGCCGCGAGAAGCGCCTGTACGTCGCTGCTCGACCGCGCGGCGCAGCTTCTACTCCGCTTACCTCTTCGACTCGAAGCGAGGCACGAGCGCGCACGGGAGTACCTGGCCGGTCGCGGCCTGTCGGAGGAGATCCTTCGCGAGTTCCGGATCGGCTACTCGCCGAGCGCGTGGGACCGGATGATCGTGGGCGCCCAGCAGGGCGGCTTCCGGCCGCAGGAGCTCGTGGACGCCGGTCTCGCGCAGCGCAACCGACGACAGGGCGGCATCTACGACCGCTTTCGCGGGCGCATCATGTTCCCGCTCGCCGACCGGCGTGGGCAGGTGCTCGGCTTCGGCGCGCGTGCGATGGGCGAGGGGCGAGGGCCGAAGTACCTCAACACGTCGGAGAACGACGTCTTCCACAAGGGCCGCCAGCTCTTCGGCATCCACCTGGCGCACGGACCCGCGACGAAGAGCGGTCGGATCGTGGTGGTCGAGGGTTACACCGACGTGCTCGCGCTTCACCAGGCGGGCATTCAGCGACTCCGTGGCCATCATGGGCACGGCCCTCACGCCGAACAGATGAAGCGCCTGTCCGACACGGCACAGCGATGTCGTCCTCGCCCTCGACGCCGACCGTTCGGGCCAGGAGGCCATGCTGCGGGCGGCCCGCGCCGGTGGCGGCGCCACGCTGCGGGTGGTTGAGATGCCCGCGGGCAAGGATCCTGCGGACCTGATCGCCGCGGGTGAGGCGGACGCGTTCCGGGAACGGCTTGACCGGATGCCCTGCCGATCACGCAGTTTCAGGTTCGGCGCGTTCTTGCCGATGCAGACCTGGACTCTCCGGCAGGGAGGGATCGCGCACTCGAAGAGGCGGCCCGATTGATCGCCGAGCAGACCACGGAAGGCAGCGCAATGCGAGACGAGCTGGTTCGCGAGGTCGCGGACCGTCTCGACGTGCCCGGCCATCGGGTGCGCACCGCATTCGAGTCGGGCGTGGCGCGCCGCCGCCGCCGCGCGCCCGCAACGTGACCCCGGCCCTGCATTTCCCGCCGGGGCGTCGGCCGGCGAGGTAGCGTTTCGCGCTGAACGCGAGTTCCTCGTCACGCTGCTTGGCGAGCGATGACCTCGGTCGAAGCTACCTTTCCCTTCCGACGGATGACCAGCTCTCCTCCGACGCCACCCGCCGCGCGCGCGAGCACCTCGTCGCGCACTTCGACGATCCGCTTGCCGAACTGCCCGAGGACGAGCCGGCGCTGGCCGCGCTCGTCACGGACGTCGCCCTGGCGGCCCAGGAGCAGCCGGCCAGCCCGGAGGCGGTGCTGCGGATGAGCATCCTGCAGCTGGAGAAGCGGCGCCTCGAGCGCGAGATCCGGCGCGCGGCGCAGGCCGGCGACCACTCGCGCCAGAGCGAGCTGGCCGCGGCCGAGCAGCGCGTGCGGGGCGACCTGGACGCGGTGATGGGGCAGACGGCATGAGCGACGCCACGGGCCTGAACGACGACGGCGAGCCCGAGGAGCTCGCCCCGGACGGCACCACGGCAAGCGAGGAAGAGCCGGAGCCGTCCGATCTCTACGACGCGGGCGGGGTCGTCACGGCCGGCCTGCCGGTCGCGCCGCCGGAGCACGGCGCGGAGGACGCGGTGCGGCTGTACCTGCGCTCGATCGGGCGGGTGCCGCTGCTGACGCGCGAGGACGAGGTGCGGCTGGCGAAGCGCATCGAGCAGAACGACATGTCGGCGAAGAACGCGCTGATCGAGGCGAACCTGCGCCTCGTGGTGTCGATCGCGAAGCGGTACAGCGGGCGAGGCCTGACGCTGCTCGACCTGATCCAGGAGGGCAACCTGGGACTGATCCGGGCGGTGGAGAAGTTCGACTGGCGCCGCGGCTTCAAGTTCTCGACCTATGCGACCTGGTGGATCCGGCAGGCGATAACGCGCGCGCTGGCGGACCAGTCGCGGACGATCCGGATTCCGGTGCACATGGTGGAGCGGATGAACCGGGTGGCGCGGGCGCGCCGGATGCTGATGCAGAAGCACAACCGGGAGCCGTCGCCGGAGGAGATCGGCGAGCTGGTGGACATGACGCCGAAGAAGGTGGAGGAGATCCTGAAGCTGGGACAGGAGCCGGTGTCGCTGGAGGCGCCCGTGGGGGGCGAGGACGGCGACGCGTCGCTGGGCGACTTCATCGAGGACGCGGCCGGCGACCGCCCCCTGGAGGTCGTGGCGAACCGGATCCGCGACGCCGACCTGCTGAAGGTGCTGGACTCGCTGCCCTGGCGCGAACGCCGAGTGATCGAGCTGCGCTACGGCCTGGGCGACAAGGGCCCGATGACCCTGGAGGACATCGGCCACGAGGTCGGAGTGACCCGCGAACGAGTGCGCCAGATCGAGTCGAAGACACTGGCGATGCTGAAGTCATCGGGCGGCGCAGACCGCCTTGCGGGGACCGCGGACGAAGCCTGATTCCGTCCGGATACACGAACTAGTGTTCGTGTCATGGAGGAGGCGACTGCCGAAGTTCGTGGAGACAGGTGTGCCGCACGCACGGGCGCACGGAGTTCGTGCTGGAGGGACGCGGCTACTACCGCTGCAAGAGGTGCCGGATGCAGCGCGTGATGGACTGGCGCCGGCGTGCGAAAGCGCTGCTCATCGCCGAGGCCGGCGGGTGCTGCCGGATCTGCGGTTACGACAGGTGCAGCGGCGCGCTCCACTTTCATCACGTCGATCCCGCAGCCAGAAGGAATTCGGCATAGCGCGCCGCGGTTTCACACGGTCGATCGAGAAGATGCGGGCGGAGGCCGCGAAGTGCGTCCTCCTGTGTTCCAATTGCCATGCCGAGGTGGAGGCGGGAATCGCTACGCTTCCGGAGGCCGACATCCGAGCGGCCTAACCCAAATAGGTAGTTCCTAGTACCTCATTCCGGGGTAGCTCAATCGGCGGAGCAGCGCCCTGTTAAGGCGATGGTTGTGGGTTCGAGTCCCACCCCCGGAGCTCGATAGGTGATGAAGCCGCGTGGTGGCGGCTTCGCTCGTTCAGCGGGGCTTCGTGCGTCTCGGCCTAGGGCAGGCGGGCTGTTGCCCTTGTGCCCAGCGCGGCGGCTGCCAGCAGCAGCACGATTCCGCCCGCTGCGAACGCGCCTGTTATCTCGCGTTGCTCTTCCTCCGTCGCCACGCGGGAGCCCAGCTCTTCGTAGAGGCCGCTCAGCTCGTCGGCGTCGTCGACCTGGAAGGCGCGGCCGCCTGACAGCTCGGCGATTCGGCGCATCGCCTCGGGGTCGGGCGGCACGGGGATCAGTGTTCCGTCGGGTGTCGTGATCGTCGCCGTCCGCGTTCCCAGCGCGACCGTGTGGATCGGGATTCCCATTCGGCCCGCCTGACGGGCGACCGGCAGCGGGTCGCGGCCGGTGGTGGTCTCCCCGTCCGACAGCAGCACGATCGCCGCCGGTGGGCGGTCCTCCGCCGGGCCGTCCACCAGGCCGAGCGCCGCGGCCAGGGCGTCGCCCGCGGCCGTGCCGCCGTCGGCGCTCAGGGCGTCGATCAGGTCCTCGATCTCGCCGCGGTTGTCCGTCGGGGGCTCCACGGTGTGCGGATCCGTCGAGAACGCCACGGCGCCCACGCGGGCCTCCTCGGGCAGCTCCTCCAGGAAGCTCAGCGCCGCGGCGCGGGCCGCCTCGAGCCGGCTCGGGTCGACGTCCTCGGCGAGCATCGAGCGCGAGACGTCCGTGACGAGCACGATCGAGGCCTGCTCCTTCGGGACGGCGACGGTCGCGTGCGGCCGCGCGAGGGCGAGCGCCAGCACGGCGAGCGAGGCGAGGAAGAGCGTGAGCGGCACGATCCGCCGCCACGAGGACACGCGCGGGAGAAGCGGCGCGAGCGTGGCGACCCCGGGGTAGCGGACCGCGTAGCGCCGCCCGCGGCGTCGCGACAGCGAGTGCGCGAGGAGCGCAAGCGGCACGAGGGCGAGCGCCGCGAGGAAGACGGGGGAGGCGAAGCTCACGCCGGACCTCCGCGAGCGTCGAGTTTGTCAGCGTGAGCCGGACAAGGTCGACGCTCGATCCGAAGAGCGCGGCGCGGGGCGATGCGGCGCTCCTTCACGCGAGCCTCCGGCCCAGCTGGCGCGCCCACGCGCCCGATGTCGACAGCACCACGTGCTCCGCGCCCGCTCGGCGCAGCGCGCTCGCCACCTCGGCGCGTTCGCTTCGGGCGGCCTGGGCGAACCGCTCGCGCAGGCGCCGGTCTCGGGTGTCGACCTCGATCCGGGCGCCCGTCTCCGGGTCCACCATCGCCAGCCGGCCCACGTCCGGGAGCTCCTGCTCGCGCGGGTCGCGCACCTCCACGGCGAGCACCGTGTGGCGCGCCCCGAGCGCCGCCAGCGGTCGCGCCCACTCGGCCGGCGATCCGGCGAAGTCCGAGATCACCACGATCAGGCTGCGGATCTCGGTGACGCGGCCGATCTTCGCGAGCGTGGTCGAGAGCGGCTCGCCGGCGGCGCCGTCCGGCGCCACTCCCTCGGCGAGCGCCCGCCGCAGCCCCACCCGCGCGCCGCGGCCGCCGCGGGGCGGCAGCAGCAGCGACGCCTGGGCTCCGAAGGTGAGCAGCCCCACGCGTCCGCCGCGGCGAACGGCCAGCGCGCCGAGCACGTCGACGACGCCCTCGGCGACGTCGCTCTTCAGGCGGTCGGCCGTGCCGAAGGCCATCGAGGGGGAGAGGTCGACCGCGAGCCAGGTGGTGAGCAGCCGCTCCGGCACCTGCTGGCGCACGTGGGGGACGCCCGTGCGGGCGGTGGCGGCCGGGTCGAGCTGGCGCACGTCGTCGCCGGGCTGGTAGGGGCGCAGCTGTGCGAGCTCGGTGCCGGAGCCGACCCCGGCCGCGCGGTGCTCGCCCGCGATCACGCCGCCCGCCCAGCGCACGAACGCCAGGTCGAGCACCTCGACGAGCGCGCCGGGAACTGGGCCGGGCCCCTGACGCCCGGCGGGGGGCTGGAGCGAGTCGCCGGCGTAGGAGCGGCGCCTGCCGCGGCTGCCCCGGCGCCCGCGAGCAAGGGAGTCCGGCGCTCGCACGGCGGCGACGGGCCCCGCTCGCAGGCGGCTCCACGCCCGGGTCGGCCGGCGTCACGCCCCGGTCGGCCGGCGTCACGCCGCCGCGGCCTCCGCTCCGAGCGGCCTCCGGTCGGGCTCGGGCACGGTCTCCATGATCTTCTCGAGGAGGTCGTCCGGGCGCGTGCCCTCGCTGAGGCCCTCGTAGCTCAGCACGAGCCGGTGTCGCAGCACCTCGGGCGCCAGGTCGCGCACGTCGCTCGCCAGCACGTGGCGGCGGCCGCGCAGCAGCGCCAGCGACCGCGCCGCCTGCACCAGCCCGATCGGCCCGCGCGGCGACGCGCCGTAGCTGAGCAGCGCCTCCACGTCCGCCAGCCCGTACCGGCCGGGCCGCCGCGTGGCGTCGGCGAGCGCGACCGCGTAGTCGATCACCTCGCGGTCGACCATCACCTGCGCGGCGACCTCGCGGAAGCGCATCAGCTCGGGAATCGAGAGCCGCTCCTCGACCACCGCGGCCGGGTCGAGCGAGCGCGTGACCACCGAGGCCTCGTCGCCGGGCGACGGGTAGTCCACGAGGATCTTCATCAGGAAGCGGTCCACCTGCGCCTCGGGCAGCGGGTAGGTCCCCTCCGACTCGATCGGGTTCTGCGTGGCGAGCACCAGGAAGGGGAGCGGCACCAGGTGGGTGTCGCCGCCGATCGTGACCTGCTGCTCCTGCATCACCTCGAGCAGCGCCGACTGGACCTTGGCGGGCGCGCGGTTGATCTCGTCGGCCAGCAGGAAGTTGGCGAAGACCGGGCCGAGCTCGGTGTCGAAGCGGCCGCTGTCGGGCCGGTAGATGCGCGTGCCGACCAGGTCCGACGGGACAAGGTCGGGCGTGAACTGGATGCGGCTGAACGTCCCGCCGACGACCGAGGCGAGCGTCTTGATCGTGAGCGTCTTCGCCAGGCCGGGCACGCCCTCGAGCAGCACGTGGCCGCCGGTCAGCAGCGCGACCATGACCCGCTCGAGCATCGCGTCCTGCCCGATGATCACGCGCTTGATCTCGAAGAGAGCGCTCTCGAGCGCCTCCCGTGGGTCCTCCTGCAATTGGGTGTCGCTCATGGCGGCCACGCTACGGGGCGGAAGGTCACCGCTAGATAACGGGCAAGCAAGTGCGCGCAGCCAGGAATCAGCGGGGTGCGCGAGCCCCCTTACTCTCATCGGAGATGCGTGTGCTCGTCGCCGAGGACGAACGCAGGGTCGCGGACGCGGTCGCCCGCGGGCTGCGCCGCGAGGGGATGGCCGTCGACGTCGCCTACGACGGCGCGAGCGCGCTCGACAAGGCGCGCCTGAACGGCTACGACGTCGTGGTGCTCGACCGCGACCTCCCGGTCATGCACGGCGACGAGGTCTGCCGCACGCTGCGCGACGAGGACCACCACAGCCGCGTGCTCATGCTCACCGCCGCCTCCGGCACCGAGGACCTCGTGGACGGGCTCACGCTCGGCGCCGACGACTACATGGCGAAGCCGTTCGCCTTCGACGAGCTGGTCGCGCGCCTTCACGCCCTCGCCCGCCGCGCGAACCCCCCGCTGCCGCCCACCCTCCGCGCGGGCGACCTCGAGCTCGACCCGGCCCGCCACACCGTCGAGCGCGCCGGCCGGCCGGTCGAGCTCACGCCGAAGGAGTTCGCCGTGCTCGAGGCCCTGATGGCGGCCGGCGGCGGGGTGGTCTCCAACGACGAGCTGGTCGCCCGGGTCTGGGACGAGAACGCCGACCCGTTCACCAACTCCGTGCGGATGACGGTCCTCCGCCTGCGCCGCAAGCTCGGCTCACCCCCCGTGATCGAGACCGTGAAGGGCGTGGGCTACCGGGTATGAGGCTGCCGCGGCCCACCATCCGGACGCGCCTGACGGTGCTGTACGCCACCCTGGTCGCGCTGTCGACGGGCGCGCTGCTCGCCGTGAGCTACTGGCTGCTCGGCCGCCACTTCGACCGCACCCTGCCCGAGGCGCTCGCCCAGGACGCGCTCGACGAGGTGGCTGTGCAGTACGCGATCGCCTTCGCCGGCGTGCTGCTGGTGGCCGCCGCCGTCGGGTGGCTCATCGCCGGGCGGGTGCTCGCGCCGCTCAAGCGCATCAGCGGCACCGCCAAGCGGGTGTCCGAGGAGCACCTCGGCGAGCGCATCCCGGTCGGCGGTCCGCAGGACGAGCTGCGCGAGCTGGGGGAGACGCTCAACTCGATGCTCGACCGCCTCGCGCTCGTCGTTCGACGCCCAGCGCCGCTTCGTCGCCAACGCGAGCCACGAGCTGCGCAGCCCGCTCACGGTGATCCGCTCGGAGGCCGAGGTGGCGCTCGCCAACCCCGAGCCGGACCTCGACGAGATGCGCGCGATGGCCGAGTCCGTGGTGCACGCGAGCCGCCGCACGGAGGCGCTGCTCGCCAGCCTGCTCATCCTGGCCCGGAGCCAGCGCGGCCTGCTGCGGAGCGAGCCCGTGGACCTGGCGCGCGTGGTGGAGTCGGCCGCCGGCGGGGTGGAGCGGATGGCGGACGACGAGGGCGTGCGGCTGCGGACCGCCCTGGAGCCCGCCACCGTGGACGGCGACGCCGCCCTGCTCGAGCGCCTGGCCGCCAACCTGATCGAGAACGCGGTGCGCTACAACCGCCCGGGCGGCTTCGTCGACGTGTCCACGCGGGAGGGGATCGCCAGCGCCGAGCTGCGGGTGGAGAACAGCGGCCCGCCGGTCGACCGCGAGGCGGCCGCCCGGCTCGCCGAGCCGTTCGAGCGCCTCCAGCGTGAGGCCGACGCCCGCGGGGCGGGCCTCGGCCTCTCGATCGTCCGCGCCGTCAGCGAGGCCCACGGCGGCTCGCTGCTGATCGAGCCGCGCGCCGAGGGCGGGCTGCTGGTGTCGGTGCGGCTGCCGCGGGGCTCTACGACGGGCGGCGCTACAGCTGGCGCATCTCGTAGGAACGGTGCCGCTCGGGCTTCGGGCAGTCGCCCTTCGCCCCCGGCTCGTCCCTGACCTGCTTGACGGCGGGCCGCTCGGCCGCGTCGGCGAGCTTGCCGTCGACCTGGGTGAGGCCGTGCACGCCGGTGCCGAACAAGCCGAGCCCGGCGACGGCGATCGTCCCGATGGCCAATCCCCTCACGAGGTGCACCTTAGCGAGCGAGCGTCGCGGCGATTACGGCGTCCTCCCAGGACATGCCGGTGCTCTTGAAGAACCGCGGCCGGGCGGGGTCCGGCCGCTCGTCTCCCCGGATCAGCTCGGCGAGCGTCACGAGCTCGTCCTGCGTGGTTGCGCCGGCCTCGATCGCGAGGATCACGTCGCCGGCCTCCCGGAGCGCCGACGCGCGGGACTCGACGACGATCGTCGCCCGCGCGGCGAGGGCGTCGTCGGTCTCGCGGAGGTCGGGCTCGTGCGATCCGATCGCCACGACGACGGCGTGGTCGGGCACCAGCGACCCGTCGAAGAGCGACTCGCGGGCGGTGGTGCAGCAGCAGACGATGTCGGCGGCCGCGACAAGGTCGTCCACGCCGGCGCGAGCCTGGTCCCGGCCGACCATGTCGACGACCTCGATCGGGCGAACGGCGCGCATCGCCTCCACGTGCGCGTGTGCCTGCGGCCCGCGGCCGAAGACCAGGAGCCGCCGGGCGTCGTCGGGCGCCAGGTGACGCACGGCCAGCGCCGAGACGGCCGCGGTGCGGAGGTTGGTGAGGGCGATCCCGTCGACGAGGGCGCGAGGCGCGAGCGTCTCGCCGTCGAAGACGACGCAGACGCCCTGGATCCGCGGCTCGCCCCCGATGGTCACGAGCTTGACGACCGGGTGGCTGGCGGCCGCGGAGGGCATGACGAGGAGCTGGCCGCCGTCGAGGTCCACCACGCCGCGGGGCGGGTCGGCCTCGGGGTCGAGGCCGGCGAGCAGCGCGGCCTCCAGGGCGTCGGCGGCGTCCGTGAAGCCGAGGCGGCGCCGGACCTCGTCGGCGTCGAGGAACGGCAGGCTCATGGGAGCACCGAGGCCGTCCCGATCTCGTCCGCTTCGAGGGACAGGGGGCTCATCGCAGGACGAAACCGGTGCCGAGCGAATCGCGCGGATCGAGGACGAAGCGGTGCTCTCCCGTCCGGAACGCGGTCCCCTCGACCTCGGTGAGCAGCCCGTCCGGCGTCTCGCCGATCGCGCGCGCGTGGAAGGTCGTGCCGACGATCGACTCGTTGCGCCACGTCTCCCACGAGTCGAGCGCGCCGTCGGCGGCCAGCAGGGCGGTGCGCGCCGACGTGGCCGAGCCGGTGGGGGAGCGGTCGACCTCGCCGTCGGCGAAGATCGCCACGTTGCGATGGTGGAGCGCGCCGAGCTCCTCGTGGATGACCGTGCCGTAGATGCCGGAGAGGCGGTGGTCGGTCGGGTGGCGCGCGACGTCGGTCCCATCCAGCGCCCGCTTGACCCGGCGGCCGGCGGCGATCAGCTCGCTCAGGCTCTCCGGCACGACGCGCAGGCCGAGCCGATCGGCCGGCACGAAGGCGTAGATCGCGCCGCCGAAGGCCACGTCGACCTCCACCGAATCCGCCTGCACGCCGCGCGCCATGACGTACGACGGCACGTTGCGGAAGGCCACGCTGTCGACCGCGCCCGCCCGCCGCCGCACCCGCGCGACGACGCGGCCGGACGGCACGTCGATCGTCACGTCGACCTCGCCGTCGGCAGGCGCGGCTACGCGTCCTGACTCGACCGCCCAGGCGCCGAGCGCGATCGTGCCGTGCCCGCACGCGGTGGAGTAGCCGTCCTTGTGCCAGAACAGGACGCCGAGGTCGGCGCCGTCGTCGTCCGGCGGGACGAGGAAGCAGCCGTACATGTCGGCATGCCCGCGCGGCTCGTGGCAGAGGAGGCGGCGTACCCGGTCGACCTCGTCGGAGCGCCCAGCGTGCTCGCGCCGCGCCGCGACGTTCTCGCCCGGGATGTCGACGACCCCTTCCTCGACGATCCGGAAGGGCTCGCCGGCGGTGTGGTAGTCGGTCGCCGCGATCTCCATGGCGGCAGTCTCTCGCAGCGGTTCAGCTGAAGATGCGCAGAGGCGTACAGGACGCGAGACGATCGAAGTCCGCGTCCGCGTGCAGAAGGGGAGCGCCGGTCCGCACGCACGGGGCTGCGATCAGGCAGTCGAGCGTCTTGCGAACGGTCACACCCGCGCCCCGGGCGGTGCGGTAGAGGTGGGCCGCAAGGGCGAAGTCGTCGAGGCCCCCGAGCCGCAGAATCGGGAAAGCGCGCAGGTGCCGCTCGACAAGCTCGGCGTCCGCGTCGGAGCGAAGGCCTTGGAGCACCTCGGTGAAGATCACGTCCGTGAGCGCCACGGGCTCGCCGTCTTCGATGAGCTCGACACAGCGGAGCGCCTTCCGGGTCCGGCGCCCGCCGAGGACATCGATCCAGACGCTCGTGTCGACGACGATCACGGCCGGCCGCGCCGGCTCGCCTGGAGATCCCCTTCCCAGTGCACCCGGCCGCGCAGCTCGAGGATGCCGAGCCGACGGTGACGCGCGACCAGCTCGCGGAGCGCGAGATCGACCATCTCACGCTTGGTCTTGACGCCCGTGAGTCGGCGCGCCTCACGCATGACCTCATCGTCGATCTCGATGTTCGTGCGCATACACATCAGCGTACACACAGTGAAGTGCATCAAACGCGGCGTCCTGGCATTCCGGAACCGTCGCCGGTCGCGGGTTACGGCACAACACCGCGGTGTGATGGTTCAGCTACTCAGGGCAGCCGGCCGAACCAGCGCAGCGACATCGCCCCGCCCAGCAGCAGGAACGCCGCCGCTCCGCCCACGAAGGCGGCCGTCACCTCGCGGCGCTCCTCGCGCGTCGCCACCTGCGAGCCGAGGCGCTCGTACACCGTGGCCAGCTCGTCGCCCGCGTTCGCGCTGAACGTGCGCGCTCCGCTGATCGTCGCGACGCGCCGCATCGTCTCGCGGTCGGGCGGCACCTGCCGCGTGACCGGGTTGCCGTCGCGGCCCTCGACCTCGATCGTTCCGCTGTCGGTGCCGAACGCCACCGTGTAGATCGGGATCCGCAGCCGCGCCGCCTGGCGCGCCACCTCGATCGGGTTGCGGCCGTGCGTGGATGCGCCGTCCGACAGCAGGATCACGGCCGCGGGCGGGCGGCTCCGGTCGCGTTCGGCCGGGCGGCTGATCAACCCGAGCGCCGCGGCCAGTCCCTCGCCGGTGGCGGTGCCGCCGCTCGGGCTGAGGTCCTGGATGAGCGTGCGCGTGTCCTCGCGCTCGGCCCGCGGCGGCTCGATCCGCCGTACGGCGTGGTTGAAGGCGACCGCGCCGATCCGCAGCTCGTCCGGCGCCCCGTCGAGGAACTCGAGGGCGGCGCGGCGCACAGCCGTCATGCGCGACGGGCTCACGTCGCGGGCGTCCATCGAGCCGGAGACGTCGGTGGTGAGAACCACGGCCGCGCGCTCCTCCGGCACCGCGACGGTGGCCTCCGGCCGGCGCCATCGCGAACGCCACGGCGGCGAGCGCCACGACGTAGAAGAGGAGCGGAAGGTGGCGCCGGAAGCCGGGGCCGGTGGGCGCCACGGAGGGCATCAGGGCGGGCGAGGCGAAGCGCGCCGCCCCGGCGCGCCGGCGCCGGTCCGCGAGAAGGTAGATCGCCACGCTGGCCGGCACCGCCAGCAGGACGAGGAGGTAGATCGGCGACTGGAAGCTCATCGCCTCAGCGGCCGCTCGCAGGCGCGAGCCGGCAGACGGTCGAATCGCCGTGACGGGCCGCTCGCAGGCCAGCCGACGGAGGGTCGAATCGGCGGTCATCGTCACGGCCCCGGTCGCGTGCCCAGCTCGACGTCGAAGGAGCGCTCCACGCCGTCGCGTCTCACCTCGACCTCCACCTCGTCGCCCGGCTCGAGGCCCGACACGATCTGGGACAGGTCGTCCGGGTCGCTGATCGGCGCCCCGTTCACGCGGGTGATCACGTCGCCGGCGTGCAGTCCGGCGCCCGCGGCGGGACCGCCCGGGGTAACGCCCTGGACCTCCGCGCCTCCAAGGGGGTGCGGCGAGCTCGTCACGCCCAGGAAGGGCCGCTCGATCCTCTCCCCGCGAACGAGCTGCGGCAGCACCTGCCGAACGGTGTTCGAGGGGACCGCGAAGCCGATGCCCACGTTGCCGCTACTCGTTCCGCCGGTGGCGATCTGGGTGTTCACTCCGATCACGCGCCCGCGGGCGTCCAGCAGCGGGCCGCCCGAGTTGCCGGGGTTGATCGGCGCGTCGGTCTGGATCACGTGGTCGATCTGGAAGCCGTCGGGGGCGCGGATCTCGCGCCCGACCGCCGAGACGATCCCTGCCGTGGCCGTCCGGTCGAGGCCGAACGGGTTGCCGACGGCCACCACGGCGTCGCCGACCCGTACGCGGTCGGAGTTGGCCAGGGTGAGCGGGCGCAGCTGGTCGACGCTGCCCGGGTCCACGCGCAGCACCGCCAGGTCGGAGGAGACGTCGGTGCCGAGCACCTCGGCGTCGATCATCCGGCCGCTGTCGCCGAAGCTCACCTGGGCGGTGTCCGCGCCGCCGATGACGTGGGCGTTCGTGATCAGCGTGCCGTCGCGGTTCACGACGAAGCCGGTGCCGGAGGCGGGCCCGGACTGCACCGAGACGACCCCGGGGGCGGCGGAGTCGTACACGCGGCCCACCTGTGTCGGCGCCAGGCGCCCACCGTCGGTGGCGAGGAGGTCCGCCTCGTCGCCGCCGCCGTCGAGGAGAGCCGCGGCCGAGAGGGCGAGCGCGGCCACCGCGAGCACGACCGCCAGGACCGGCAGGAGGCGACGCCGGCCCGGGGGCGGCGGCGCCTCGGGCGGCTCGGGATCCTCCGGCACGCGCCGGCGCTCGTCAGCCTCGTGCACCTGGCGGCGCCAGCGAGCCGAGGAGAAGGGGCCCGCGTCGGGGTCCCGCCCGTCCTCGCGGTCGATCCAGAGACTGGGCCGGTGACTCACGCCCGCGACGGTACGGAGGGCGGCGTCACCGCGGGATAACGCGCTCGAGCATCGTCGGCAAGAGGGTGGGCTCGCCGGGTGGTCCGGACGTCCCGATATAGGACGCTTCCGGACCACGTCCTGACGGAGCGCGGCGTCACAGCGCGCTCGAGCTGCCGCGAGCGCGGCGCCGTCGTTCCGCTCCGCCCAGTCGCGCAGCTCCGCGGCGCGCCGCGCGTACGCGGGTCCCCGAGAAGGCGGCGCAGCGCCAGCCTCACCCCGCGCGGCGTCTGGAAGCGGCGCGGCAGCGACACCCCGGCGCCCGCCCATCGCACGCGCGCCGCGTTCTCCGCCATGTCGCCCGCGTGAGGGCACGCCACCACCGGCACGCCGCAGGCGAGGGCGCGGACGACGGTTCCGTGGCCGGCGTGGCAGATCACCGCGTCGCAGCGCGGCATCGTCCTCGCGTAGGAGACCCAGTCGACCAGCCGCGCGTTCGCCGGCACGGCCGGCATACGCGCGGGCGCGCGCCGGTTCGTCGTCGCGAGCACGCGCACCGGCTCGTCCGCGAGTCCCTCCAGCGAGGCCAGCAGCAGCCGCCCGTCCGGGTCCTGCGAGGTGCTGGGCGCCACCAGCACGAGCGGCTCGTCTCCGGGCGGCAGCTCGACCTCGCCGAACGGCTGCTCCCACATCAGCGGACCCGTCACGCGCAGCCAGGCCTCGTCCGACCGGCGCGGGTACTCCAGCTGCGGGAAGGTGGCCACCAGCGCCAGCCAGCGCGAGATCCCGCCGTGCACGTGCTCGAGCGGCGGCAGCCCCACCCGCTCCCGGGCGCCGTTCAGCTCGCGGCGGCCCTGCTCCTCGCCCTTCATCAGCAGCGGCCGCGAGAGGGACCACATGCGTTCTCCCAGACCAGTCCGCGCGCGAACGCCGCCCAGCGCGTACACCGGGAAGCCCGGCTCTCCCATCGGCAGCACGTGCGGCACGAGCGTCGCCCACGGCCGTCCCTCGAGCTCGGCGGCCAGCGCGGCCGCCACGGTGAGGATGTCCGCCACCACGACCTCGGGGTCCACCTCCCGGATCACCTGCGCGGTCACCGCCGACGCCCGCACCGCGGCCGCGTACGGCTTGAGCGGGCGCTCGCGCGTGGGGAAGACCTGGTACTCGGGCGCGGCCGCGAAGCGCATCCCCTCGCGCTCCACGTGCTCGCGCCAGCGCGACCACGTCTCGAGCGTCACGTCGTGCCCGCGGGCGGCCAGCTCGCGCCCGAGCGCGATGGCGGGGAAGGCATGTCCGGGGTCGCCGAACGCGGCGAGGAGGATGCGCCGCGGGGCGGCGGTCAGGGCCGTTCCGCGGGCCGAGGGGCGGCGCTGCCGCGCCTGGCGGGCCGGCACTCCATCAGAGCATCTCCGCCAGGTCGCGGATCGTCTGCCGGCGCCGGTCGGGATCGAACTCCATCGGCGACACGATCAGCGTTCCGACGCCCGCCGAGCGGTAGACCTCGAGCCGCTCCTTCACCCGGTCGCGCGGCCCGACGAGCGACACCAGGTCGATCATCTCCGGCGGGATCGCGGCGGCCGCCTCGTCCTTCTTGCCGTCGAGGTAGAGGTCCTGGATCTCCTTCGCCGCGTCCTCGAACCCGTAGCGCTGCACGAGCTCGTTGTAGAAGTTCTTCTCCCGCGAGCCCATGCCGCCCACGTACAGCGCGATCAACGGCCGCATGGAGTCGCGGGCGCGGTCGACGTCGTCGTCGATCGACACCTGCACGGTCGGCGCGATGTCGAAGCCGTCGAGCGAGCGACCCGAGCGCGCGGCGCCCTCCTCGAGCAGCGCGCGCGACCCGTCCACGTGCTCGGGCGAGAAGAAGACCGGCAGCCAGCCGTCGGCGATCTCGCCCACGAGCTGCGTGTTCTTCGGGCCGATCGCCGCGATGTAGATCGGCATCCGCTCCTGCACCGGCGCGAGCATCAGCTTCAGCGCCTTGCCCGGCCCGTCCGGCAGCGGCAGCGTGTAGGTCTCGCCCTCGTAGACGAGCCGCTCCCGCGCGAGCGCCTTGCGCACGATCTCGACGTACTCGCGCGTGCGCGCGAGCTGCTTCCCGAAGCGCTGCCCGTGCCAGCCCTCGGCCACCTGCGGTCCCGACGTGCCGATCCCGAGCAGGAAGCGCCCGTTCGAGAGGTGGTCGAGCGTGACCGCGGTCATGGCGGTCATGGCGGGCGAGCGGCCGGGCATCTGGAGGATGGCGGCGCCGAGCTTGATGCGCTCCGTCTGCGCGGCGAACCACGCCAGCGGCGTGGCCGCGTCCGAGCCGTAGGCCTCGGCGGTCCAGAGCGAGTCGAAGCCGGCGGCCTCCGCCTCGAGCGCCAGCGCGAGCTGGTCGGCCGAGGTCAGGCCGAGGCCCCAGTAGCCGAGGTTCACCCCCAGCCGCATGAACGTCTCCTTTCTCCGCTTGCGCGAGTCGAGCGGGTGGCGCATCCTATGTGGACCGACGATGAGACGCCGACGCCCAGCCCGCGAGCTCCGCCTGGCGGTGGACTGCCTGCCGATTCCGACGCGCAAGGCGATGCTCGCCGGCATCGAGGCGAACCAAATCATCGTCGGCGCGTACACCGATCGCCAGGGCGGCGTATGCCCGATGCTCGCCGCCCACCGCAACGGCGGGCGCACGAGCCTGGCGAGCTTCGCCCGCGCCTGGGACCGCTACACCCGCGCGCGCGGGCGTGCCCGGCCCGCAACAGACCGCGAGGTCACGACGCTCCGCACGATGCTCGAGGCGAGCATCGTGCTCGACGAGACGCCCGCCCTCAGCGGCGTCGAGCGGCCGCGGCGCGAGCGCCGCCCGTCCGGCGAGCGCCACCGCGCGCGCGAGCTGAAGCACCAGCCCGGCTGGGCCTGGATGCGCCCCTTCCGCCGCCTCGACGAGTACGAGCGGGCGCTGTCAGAGCTCGCTGTCGCCCGGCCGGACGAACTGGATCTCAGGCACGATGCAGTGGGTGGACGTTCGTAGGACGAAGCGGATCGCCTCGGCGATGTCCTCCGCCCGAATCATCTCGTCCTTCGGCACCTGACCCTCGATCCAGTCGGTCATGTCCGTGGCCACGAAGCCAGGGCACAGCGCGGTCACCTGAACGCCGTCGCCCGACAGCTCCTTGTGGAGCGCCTGCGACAGGCCGACGACGCCGAACTTGGTCGCCGAGTAGGCCGACAGCCAGCCCTGTCCGTGCTTTCCCGCGTAGGACGAGGTGTTGGCGATGAGCGCCTTGCCGTGCTCCGCGCCCGCCTCCTTCAGCATCGGGATGCACTCGCGGGCCATCAGGTAGACACCCCTGAGGTTCACGTCGAGCTGTAGGTCGAGCTTCTTGGTGACCGTGTCGGCCACCGCGCTGCCGATTCCGATGCCGGCGTTGTTGATGAGGACGTCGAGGCGGCCGAAGCGCTCGCGGTGCGCCGCCGCCAGTCGCTGGATCTCCTCCTCGTCAGCCATGTTGGCGGGCACGGCGGCTACGTCGAACCCCTCGTCGCGGAGGCTCTGCGCGGCGGCCTCGAGCTTGTCGGGCCGGCGGGCGGAGAGCGTGAGGCCGTAGCCGTCCTCACCCAGAGCGCGGCCGATGGCGAGGCCGATCCCGCTCGAGCCTCCGGTGATGAGTGCGGCGCGTTCGGTCAAGGTCGCGCAAGCCTATGCGAACCGTTCGTTAAGGATCGGGCCCGTGGCTCGCGCCGTTCCCTAGCCTTCTGCGCCCGTGATCCGCCGACGCCTCATCGCCGCCGGCCTTCTCGCATGCGCGCTCGTCGTGGGCGGCTGCGGCGATGACGACGACGGCGGGGGGCAGGCCGACCGCCCGCCGCCCGAGGCGACGCCGGACCAGTTCCCGAGCGCCGAGGGGAAGACCCTCGTCCAGCTCTACAACGAGGTGGCGGCGGACGGGCCCGTGCTGGCGCCGTCGCTCGACCACTTCGTCGCGGGGAAGAACCGCTACGCCTTCGGGCTCTTCGCTGCCGACCGCGCGCAGATCCCCGACGCCGCGGCGGCCGTGTACATCGCGCCGCGCCGGCGGCGGGCCGGCGCAGGGGCCGTTCGTCGCGCGGTACGAGTCGCTCGAGGTGGACACGCAGTTCCGGAGCCAGTCGTCGGCCGCAGACGCGGACGCCGCGAAGACGCTCTACGTGACCGACCTGCCGCTGAACCGGCCCGGCAAGTACGAGGTGCTGGGGATGGCACGGCTCGACGGCCGGCTGGTGGCCGCCGCGTCTGCACGCCCGGTCATCTCGGTGAAGGCCGAGGACTTCGTGCCGAAGGTGGGCGAGCGGCCGCCGATGATCCACACCCCGACCGAGGCCGACGTGGGCGGCGACCTCGAGCAGATCGACACGCGCGTGCCGCCCTCCTCCATGCACGCGTCGGACTTCGCCGACGTGATCGGGAAGGAGCCGGTCGTGCTCACCTTCGCGACGCCGCGGCTGTGTCAGAGCCGCGTGTGCGGGCCGGTGGTCGACGTGGTCGAGCAGGTCAAGTCCGACTACGAGGACCAGGCCGAGTTCATCCACATGGAGGTCTACAACGAGAACGAGATCCGCAAGGGCTACCGGCCGCAGCTGTCGGCGTTCCGGCTGCCGACGGAGCCGTGGACCTTCACCTTCGACGCCGACGGGCGCGTCGCGGCCCGCCTGGAGGGCGCGTTCAGCGCCGAGGAGCTCGAAGCGGCCGTGAAGAAGGCGGTGGGGTAGGCGAGGCGCCTCGCCGCGGCAGTCGCCCTGTCGTGGTTGCTGGCGGTCGTCCCGCCGGCCGGGGCGGCGGACCTTCCGCTCGGTCCGAAGAGCCTCGACGAGCGCCGCAGCGTCTCCCGGGTCGCGCCCGGCGTCAAGTGGACCCGCATCGTGCGGGAGGGCGGGCCGTGGCGGGTGAACGTGCTGACGGTCGCGGCGGGCGCGAGGGTGATCGCGGTGCCGGCGGGGAACAGCTTCGGGGTGCGGGCTCGCCCGAGCGCGCTGTCCCGCCGTTTGGCGGCCGTGGCCGCGGTGAACGCCGGCTACTTCGACGGGGACGGGTTTCCGGTCGGGGCGCTGGCCGCCGAAGGCAGGCTGCTCAGCGAGCCCGTCGGCGGGCGGTCGGCGCTGCTCGTGGGAACCGCCCCGCGCAGCATCGGGCCGCTCCGCTTCGAGGGCGTCGTGCGCGTTGACGACGAGGAGCTCGTCCTCGACGGGGTCAACCGGATCCCCGGCGAGATCCCGGCCTGCGGCGGGCGTGGGGGAGACCGGCCGACGGAGCGCCCTTCGGCCGTCTCGACCTGCACCGACCCCAGCGAGCTCGTGCTGTTCACCCCGGACTGGGGGGCGCCGACGCCGCGCATCGCCGGCTCCCTGGATGCCGTGGTCCGCGGCGGCGTGGTCGAGTCGCTGCGGAGCGGCGGGGGGAGCGCGGTGCCGCCGGACGCTGTCGTGCTCACCGCCACGGGCGGCGCCCGGGCGCCGCTGCGCGAGGCGGGGGTCGGCGCTCCGCTGGAGCTCGGCCAGGACATGTCCATGCGGGCGGCCGTGGTGCCACCGGGGGACATCGTGTCGGGCGGCCCTCGGCTGCTGGCGGGCGGGCGTGTGCGGGTCAAGAGCTCGGCCGAGGGCTTCAACCCGCTCTCGGCCCCGTGGTTCCATGGATCGTTCGTGGCGTCCAGGCACCCACGTACGATTGCCGGCATGCGGCGCGACGGGAGCCTGCTGCTGGTGACGGTCGACGGCCGCAGGCCGGGCTGGAGCGCGGGTGTGACGCTGCAGGAGGGCGCGCGCGTGATGCGCTCGCTCGGCGCGCGCGACGCGCTCAACCTCGACGGCGGCGGGTCGACGGCGATGACCGTCCGCGGCCGCCGGGCGAATCTCCCTTCCGACCCCGGCGGCGAGCGACCCGTGAGCGACGCGCTCCTGGTGCTCCCGTGATCGTGACCGCCCTCGCCGCGTCGCTCGCGATGTCGACGGCGCAGGTGGAGGAGCCCGCGACCGTGTGGGCGGTGGGCGACGGGGCCGACGGCAGCGCGATCGCGCAGCGGCTCGCAAGGCGGATCGAGCGCAGCCGGCCGGAGGCCTTCCTGTACCTGGGCGACGTCTACCCGGGCGGAACCTGGGCCGACTACCAGCGCAACTGGCGCCCCGTCTACGGGCGGCTCGACCCGATCACCTGGCCGACCCCCGGCAACCACGAGTGGTGGGCGCGGGAGCAGGGCTACTACCCGTACTGGCGCCCGCACGGCAAGGCGAAGCCGTGGCAGCGCTTCAGCGTGGCGGGCTGGGAGATCCTGAGCCTGAACTCGGAGACGGCCCACGGACCGGGCTCGCCGCAGATGCGCTGGCTGCGCCGCGTGCTCGCACGCCGCGACACGACGTGCCGGATCGCGTTCTGGCACCGGCCGCTGATGAGCTCGGACAGCGTGCACGGCGACGCCCCCGACATCGCCCCGCTGTGGAACGCGCTGCGCGGCAACGCCCGCCTGGTGCTGAACGGCCACGGCCACGTGCTCGCCCGATTCAAGACGCGTGACGGCATGACCCAGTATCTGGCCGGAGCGGGCGGCCGAGTCCGCTACGGAGTCGGACCGGACCCCCGCCTCGCCTTCGGCCGCGGCGACCGCACCGGAGCGCTGCGTATCGACCTGAGCCCGGGAAGCGCCAAGCTTCAGTTCCGCGCCGTGAACGGGCAGGTGCTGGACCGAAGCCGAGCCGGCTGCCGCGCCGGAGGCCAGCCAGCTGGGCCGTGAGAGCCAGACGGAGAGCGCTGCCGGTCTGGACGAGCTTGCCTGTCGTCATCCCGCTTCTCGGAGCCGGCCTCTGGCTCACGGCGTGTGGGGGCGAGGGTGACGACGGTGACGGCGCCACCCGACAGGAAACGGGCACGACAGCCGATTCGCGTGCAGTCGAGGCGCTTGCGGAGCGCTACTTCGCGGCTCTTGCGGCCGGCGACGAGCGGAAAGCCTGCGCGACGCGGGCGCGAGACGATCGTCTGGGAATGGCGCGCAGCGCCGGCTCATGTGAACGCGCGTTCAGCGCGCTCATGGCCACGACGGAGTTCGATCTACTCCGGAAGGCACAGGTCGGCACGGCGACGGTACGTGGAGATCGTGCTTCGGTCAGCTACGACCTTCCCGGAGACGACGGAACTGACAGCAACCTGCTGGCGATCAAGGAAGGTGGTCGCTGGGGGCTGATCGACGAGGAGTCGTCGGGGGAGCGCGCCGAGGCAACCGACGAGCAGCGCCCGTCCCGTGTACGAGGCCGACCTTGCCCGAGGGGTACTCGCCTGGTTCGAGCCGCCGACCTGCTCGACGGGCTACCGCCGGGCTACGAGCTGGCGGGCGCCGCCGAGACGCCTCCTGTGGTCGACTTTCTTCGCGGCGCTCTGCATGGACAACTGCGCCGCGTCGAGACGAAGGTCCTCGTCCGAGGCCGAAGCGAGATGGGAACCGGCGTGATCGTTGTCAACTCCCGCCGGCGTCAATCTGAGCAAGGCTTCCTCGCGGACTTCGTGGCCGGCGCTCGAGCGGCGGGGGCGGCCCGGACGGAGCGCATCGACATCGCTGGTAGCGAGGGCGCGCTTTTCGCCACCCCGCGTGGCGTCTTCGCAACCGCCCTGGTCGGTCCCTGCGCCTCGGTGATGTTGACCGACGGCGAGGAAGCCCGACTCCGTCGTGCAGCCGCCCTCCTGCACCCGCCTCGGCGCTAGATTCCGCTCTACGGGCCGGTAGCTCAGCGGTCAGAGCAGCGGACTCATAATCCGTCGGTCGGTGGTTCGAACCCACCCCGGCCCACTCGGAACGCCCTGCTAATCGTGGGAGATCGGGCGGGCGCTCAGAATGCCGCGGCCGCGGCCTCGGCGACCGTCTCGTCCTGCTCGCCGTCGCCGCCACTGACACCGACCGCGCCGACGACGTCGCCGTCGCGCTTGAGCGGGATGCCGCCGGCGAAGATCATCACGCGGCCCTTGTTGGACTCCTGGATGCCGTAGAACTGGCCTCCGGGCTGGGAGTTTTCGGCGAGGTCGGCCGTCGGCAAATCGAACGCCCGCGCCGTGAACGCCTTGTTGATCGCGATGTCGACGCTGCCGATCCACGCTCCGTCCATGCGAACGTGAGAGACGAGGTTGCCGCCGGCGTCGACGACGGCGATGTTCTGCGGCTGCCCGATCTCGCGCGCGCGGTCCTCACCGGCGGCCGTCACCCGGCGTGCGTCCTCGAGCGACACGGTTCCTTGCGATGTGGTGGTGCTTGCCATCGATCGTTCCCTCCTTGCCTTGTGCAGGGCGGTCAGCGCGAGCGCCCCGTGTCCTGGGGCTGGTACCCGTGCGGGTCGTGCGCAAGCTCAAGGACTCGCAGCCGCGGTCGGCCTGACGGCCGTTCGCGCTACAGCCTCGCCGAGCGCATCAGGACCTTGAGCCGGCCGTCCCGCCGGGGGAGGAAGGACGCAACGACCTTCGTGCGGACCGACTTGCGTCCCGACAGGACGCGCGCCCCGGGCGGCGTCGACGCAAGGCGTACCCGAACGCGCCCTGCACGCTTGACGCGAAGGTCGCCGGTCAGGATCGTGAGGAAGGGTCCGGCGCCCGTGCGGCGGTTGGCGGGCAGCGTCACACCTGCCCTCAGGCGCCCCCGCTTTGGAACCCTGAGCAGTAGGGATGCGCCACCGCCCCGGAGGCGCTTCACGTCCAGGAGCCGCAGGCGCCGCCGCGCCGCCAGGGCTGCGTCCTCTCCGAAGTCCTCGTCGAGCTCGTCCCCCTCCTCGAAGTCCTCGAACCAGTCGTCCTCCCAGTCCAGGCCCAGGCCGCCACCGTCCGGATCCTGGGTCTCGTCGCCGAGCCCGTCCTCGTCGAAGTCCGGCTCGACGACGGCGTCATACAGCAGCTCGACCCCGGTGCCGCCGTCCATCCCGCAGGGCCCGCAGGGTTGCGTGAAGGACTGGACGGCGCCGTCGGGGCGGGGGCGCATCCTCGCGCCGAGGTCGACCTCGCCGGTCCGGAACAGGAAGCCGACCGAGTCGCCGGCCCGGACCGGCAGATGCAGGTCATCGACCTCGTGCAAGGCGCCGCCGGGCGAAGTCACGGGCAGGGGCGCCGAATCGACCACTGAGACGCCCACGCCGCCGCCGTCGGCCGGCCGCAGGACCGCGATGCGCGGCTGCTCGCCGCCTGCGATCCGCTTGGCGTAGACGCTGGCCGAGACGAGCACGCCGTCCTCGGGCGCCTCCGTCAGCGCGCCGCGCAGGGCGAACTGCTGCAAGCCGATGCTCGTCCCGGGCGGGCAGTCCGCACAGGCGAAGGCGTCGGGCGGCGCGGACGTATCGGGTGACCCGAGATAGCTGGCGGCTTCGGCGTGGGCGGCCCCGACGAACATGCCCAGGAGGATCGCCGCGGTGACTGTGAGAGCTCGGAGACGGAGGGTCATGCTCATCTCTTCGCAGAAGACGCCCGAACGGCTCACTCCGGAACAACACGACCACGAACCGTGTTAGATGCCGCTATGGCGGAGCCGTCCGACCTCGATCAGGCGCGGCGCACCTCGATGGCTGCAGAGCGCACCTGGCTGGCGTGGTGGCGCACCGCGCTGGCCGCCAGCGCCGGCGCGCTCGCCGTGGGCCGGTTCGCCCCGGAACTGCTCGGCGTCGCCGCATGGCCGTACGTGGTGCTCGGCTGCGGCTACGCGGCCCTCGCGGTCGGGCTGTTGCTCGTCGGCGCACAACGCCAGCGCGAGTTGGAGCATGCGCTGCGAACCGGCGGCCACGTACCGCTGCGGTTCCGCACCGTCGGGCTGTTCACCGTCGGCGGCGTCGCGCTCGCTGTCATGACCGTCGTGCTCGTGGTCGCGCAGACCTGACCTGCCACTCACCCGTCAAGCCGGACCGATCACCACACCAACGTCGAGGGTGTGTGCGCGGAGCGGTTGCCGGCCTGGTCCACCGCGCGGACCGCGGAGCTGAACTGCCCGCGGTAGGTGGTCCCTGACACGGCGTAGCGGACCGCGAACAGGTCGCCCCCGAGCTCCTGCAGGACGTCATAGACGGGCGCGGGATCGACGTTGTCGGTCGATGGATCCCATGTCGTAATCCAGTCGTAGACCTCCTCGTCCATCCTGACCAGGGCGTTCTGCGGCGCCGTCGGCGCGGTCTGGTCGGGGCCCCTGGGCGCCACCGTCACGGTCACCGGACTGCTCGCCGGCGAGAGGTCTCCGCTCGAGTGCATTGCCTTGACCGTGAAGACGTGGGTGCCGGGCGCCAGGCGCTGCATCGTCACCGACCGCCCCCCCATCGCCTCGCCGCGCCCTGCGTCGTAGACGAGGAAGCGGTAGGCGTTCGGCATGTTCGACGACCCGTCCCAGGCCAGGCTCACGGTGCCGCCCGAGACGCTCGTCACCCGCAGGTTCGTCGGCGGCGTCCACTTCGCCGTCTTGGCCGCCACGGGCTCGCTCGGCGCCGACACGTTGCCCGCCTTGTCGACCGCCACGACGGTCAGCGAATACGTCGTGTCGGACTTCAGCCCGCCGATCTGCGTGCCGCCCGGCGACGTGGTGGCCTGCTGGCGAACGCCCTCGACCCGCGCCACGTACCACTTCAGCCCGACGTTGTCCGTCGAGCCGGTGAACGAGATCGTCACGGTGTCGGGCGTCACCGCGAGCACCCGCACGTTGGACGGCGCCGTCGGCGGCTGCGTATCCGCCGCGCCGGCCACCGGCACTCCGACGGCCCCCAGCCCGGCACAGACGGCGATCACCGCGACCAGCCGCATAGCTACCCGCATTGTCACTCTCCCCCTTCAATCGATAGCCAAGGTCGTCTACGCACGCGTGCCCGGAACGGTTCGACCGACCATGACGGCCGCCTGTTCGGCGCCGCCGGTGGGTAGCATGGCGGCTGGCCTGTGGCCTGAGCGCTTCGTCCACGAGGAGAGGTGAGAATGGGAGTCCGCGAGTACGTGCTCGCGACCTCCGCCGAGGGGGCCGCGAGTCTGGTCGGCGAGCCCGGCACGGCCCTGATGGGCGGCGGCACGCTCCTGATGGCGCAGGCGACCGCCGGCACGCTTGGCGCGGAGCGCGTCGTCGGCCTTCACGCTGCCGGCCTCGACTACGTGCGGCGGAACGGTGCCACGGCGATCGGCGCGATGAGTCCGCTCGCTACCCTCGCGACGCTCGACGACCTGCCGGCGCTTCGGTCCGCGGCGCGCGGGGTGGGCGGCTGGGCGCTGCGCAACACCGCCACGCTTGGCGGCAACCTGCACGCCGCGGCGCCCTACGGCGACCTCGCCCCGGTGCTGCTGGCACTGGACGCCACGGTGCGCCTGGTGGGGGCCGGCGGCGAGCGCACGCTGGCGCTCGCGGACTGGCTGAGGGAGGAGGGGGACCATGGCGCGGAGGTGCTCGCCGAGGTGATCGTTCCGCCGCCGCGCGGCCTCACCGCTCACCGGCGCCATGCGCGCCGCGCGGCCAACTCGCCTGCCGTGGCCTGCGCGGCTGTGCGGCTCGTGATCGAGGACGGCGCGGTCGCGGAGGCGCGCGTCGCGCTCGGGGCCGTCGCGCCGCGGGCGCTGCGAGCTCCGGCCGCCGAGGAGCGGTTGACCGGCGCGCCCGCCGACGCCGCGGCGATCGCCGAGGCCGCCGAGGCAGCCGCGGCGTCCGCGTCGCCGGCCGACGACCCGGTGGCGAGCGCCTGGTATCGGCGCCGGATGACCGCCGTATGCGTGCGGCACGCCCTCGAGAGCGCGCTGGGAGAGGAGGCGCGATGACGGCAAGGGCGGTGAGCTTCGAGCTGAACGGCGCGCCGGTGGCGGCGCTGGCGCGGCCGCTCGAGACCCTCCAGTCGGTGCTGCGCGACCAGCTCGGCATGACCGGGACGAAGGCAGGCTGCCGCCAGGGGAGCTGCGGCAGCTGCACGGTGCGTCTGGATGGCGAGCCCGTGCTGGCCTGCCTCGTCCCCGTCGAGCACGTCGAGGGGCACTCCGTCGCGACGATCGAGGGGCTCGGGTCGGCCGACGCGCTCAGCGCCGTGCAGGCGACCTTCCACGAGCGCTTCGCCGTCCAGTGCGGTTTCTGCAGCCCAGGGATGATCATGGTCGCGACGGCGCTCCTCGAACGCAGCCCGGACCCCACCCGCGCGGAGATCGCCGAGGCGCTCGCCGGCAACGTCTGCCGGTGCACCGGGATAGTCCCGATCGTCGACGCGATCGAGGCGGCGGCGTCGCGCATGCGTGAGCAGGCAGGGGCGCCGGCGTGAACCACGCGAAGCCCTTCAACGTCATCGGGCGCGCGCACGAGCGGCGCGACGGCCGCGGCCACGTGACCGGCACGACTGTCTACGTGGACGACATCGGCTTCCCGCGCATGTGCTACCTCAAGATGGTCCGCAACCCGCTCGTGCATGCGCGCATCCGCGGGATCGACTTCTCCGAGGCCGAGCAGGTACCGGGCTTCGTGACCGCGCTGACGGCTCGGGATGTGCCGAAGAACGTCTACACGATCCTCTGCCTGATCGGGGTGGAGCCGGACGACGAGCCGGTGCTCGCCGAGGACCGCGTCCGCTATCGGGGCGAGCAGATCGCGGCGGTGGTCGCCGAGACGGAGGCGGCTGCGGCCGAGGCCGCAGCCAAGGTGCGGCTCGACCTCGAGGAGCTGCCGCACGTGCTCGACGTCGAGGAGGCGCTCGCCCCCGGCGCGCCGGTGGTCACGGACTGGGGGACGAACCACTTCGTCTACGAAGGCCACCACTGCCGCCGCCTGCGCTACGGGGACGCCGAGGCGGCCCGCGAGCAGGCCGACCACGTGGTCTCGGGCCGCTACCAGATGAGCCCGATCGAGCACGCGCCGGTCGAGACCACCGGCTGCGTCGCGAAGCCCGAGGCGGACGGGCGGGTAACGGTCTACACGAACACGCAGGCGATCTACTTCAGCCTCGACAACGCCGCCCTCATCCTCGGCCTGCCACCGCATCGGCTCCACTTCGTGGGCGGCACGGTCGGGGGCGGCTTCGGCGGCAAGGTGGACGTGATCGTCGAGCCGATCGCGGCGCTGGCGGCCATGCGCACGGGCCGGCCGGTCAAGTACATGTACACGCGGCCCGAGGAGATGCGGATCTCCTCGACGCGCAGCGCGGCACGCATCTACATCCGGGACGGTGTGATGGCCGACGGCACGATCGTCTCGCGCGAGGTGACGACCTATCACGACGCGGGTGCCTACAGCCGCCACAGCCCGTACGGCTGCACGAAGCACGCGGCCAACGCGGCCGGCCCGTACACCATCCCGAACGTGTCGGTGGACGTGCACTGCGTGTACACGAACCGCCAGCCCTCGAGCGCCATGCGCGGCTTCGGGGTGACCGAGGCCTCGTTCGCGGTCGAGATGCAGATGGACCGCATCGCCCGCGAGCTCGACCTCGACCCGTGGGAGCTGCGACTGCACCACGCCTACCGCAACGGCGACGAGCGCCCCTACCGCAAGCGCACGGAGGACGCCTCGCTGGTCGAGGCGATCCAGGCGGCCGCGACGCTGGCCGGTGTGGAGCTCGCTCCCGAGTTGGGCGCGATGTCCTCGAACGACCGAGATCGGGGTGCGGAATGACCCTGCTGCGCGGCCGCGGGATGGCGGCCGTGAACTATCCGACCGGCATGAACCTGGGCGGGGACCCGACCCAGGCGCTGGTGCACGCGACCACCACCGGGGCGTTCGTGATCACGCTCTCGAGTGTGGATCTCGGCCAGGGGCTGAAGACGGTGCTGGCCCAGATCGGGGCGGAGACGCTCGGCGTGCCGTTCGACACGGTGATGGTCGACACGGCGGACAGCGACACCGGGCCGCACTGCATGGGCACGTTTGCGAGCCGCGCAACCCACCGCGCAGGCAACGCGATCATCCAAGCGGCCGAGGAGGCGCGTCAGGCGATGCTGGAGGTCGCCGCCGAGGAGCTCGAGGCGGCGCCCGAGGACCTCGACACGGACGGCGACGGCAACATCGTCGTGGCCGGCGTGCCCGACAAGCGCATCTCGGTCATGGACGTCGCGCTCGCCGCGCACTTCAAGCAGGGACGCACGATCTCCGGCCGCGGGATCTACATGAAGCCGAAGAGCGACCTCGACCCGGAGACCGGCGCGATGGACCCCGATTCCACCGAGGCGCACGCTTGTACCGTCGCCGACGTGGAGGTGGACACGGAGACTGGACAGGTGCGCGTGCTCAGCCTGAAGAGCGCCTATGAGATCGGCAAGGCGCTCAATCCCGCGCTCGTGGAGGGGCAGATCACGGGCGGCGCGTGGATGGGCATGTCCCACGCGCTGTACGAGACCACCGCCCCCTACTACCCCGCGCTCGACCACAGCCCGGGAGACTTCAACCACTACCTCATGCCGGGTGCGGCCGAGCTGCCGGAGATCGAATCCACTGTGCTGGAGATGGCTTCCGTCAACGGCCCGTTCGGCGCCAAGGGGGTCGGGGAGATGACCGCCAACCCGCCGATCCCGGCGATCGCGAACGCCGTGACCGACGCCATCGGCGTGCAGATCACCGAGCTGCCGATCACGCCGGAGAAGGTGCTGCGTGCGCTGGAGCAAAGCGAGCCGGCGGAGGTGGTGCCGTGAGCTCCCCCTTCGGCAGCTTCACCGGCATCGAGCCTCACGAGTTCGTCAGCGGGGTACACCTGCGGGCGGTTGGCGGCGAGCAGGTGCTGCTCTGCCGCGTCACCTACGAGCCAGGGAAGCGCGTGCCCCGGCACCGGCACGAGCACACCGAGCAGGTGATGCTGATACTCGAGGGCGAAGTCACGATGAGCGTCGAGGGCGAGACGCGCACGCTGACGGCGGGCGACACCGCGGTCGTGAATCGCGGACTCGAGCACGAGCTCCACTCGGCAGGCGGCTGCACGTTCATGGAGGCGCTCGCGCCGGTGCCGCTCGACCACGTGCCCGACCGCCGGCGCGACCTCGTGCTGGGCCCGGACGGAGGGTCCGGGCACGTCGAACGCTGACAGCGGGAAGCGAAGGAGGACATCGAATGGCCTACGCCGTGTGCGTCACCTGGATCGCGAAGGACGGAGAGGAGGAGGCGGTGGCCGCAGCGCTGGGACGGCTGCTCGAGCCCTCGCGCGCCGAACCCGGCGTTCAGATCTACGTCCCCCATCGCGACCCGAACGACCCCCGCGTCTTCTTCGTATACGAGCAGTACGCGGACGAGGCCGCGTACCAGGCCCACGTCGACACCGAGCACTTCAAGCGCGACGGGCTGGGCGACGCCATCCCGCGTCTCGCGGAACGCAGGCGCGAGTTCTACGAGACGCTCGACTGAGGTCAACCGCCTGAGGCCCCTTTCTCGCGCCTGGCTCCGCCTAGGCCTACCCCATTTTGTCCCCTCGGCTTACCCCGGATTGAGCCGGGACTGGGGGACTTTTATGTATTTGACTTGACAGGGGACACTTCTTCGTGGTCTGATGGCACGCGTTAGAGACCCGACCGTTTCTGGTCCCGTCGTCCGCTCACGGAAGAAAGGTCGAAAGAACGTGACGAGTCCGCGCCTGGCAGCGACCCCTGCATGAAAGGGCGGCGTATGGCGCTGCGAACCGCGCTGCTCACACTGGCGCTGACCGTTGTCGCCTCCGCGGCCAGCGTGTCCGTACACGCAGCGCCGCCCGCGGGGCGAGCCTTCGAGCTCGTCACGCCCGCGGACAAAGGAAACGCAGATGTTCTTCCCTTCACCCGTCCGTCGGGCAGTGGAGACGGCATCGTCTTCCAGTCGTTCGGCGCCTTCGCGGGCGCGGAGCGCCCCGGCCGGGAACCAGAACACGTACCTGTCGCGCCGCCGCCCGAGCGGCTGGGTGACGGAGCCGCTGTCGCCGCCGGCCGCGAGCAACCCGCCGTCGCAGTTCGGGTCGCTTCGCGGCAACCCCTTCTTCATGTTCCGGGACAACCTGTCGATGGCGCTGCTGAGCAACAGCAACGTCGGGGCCGCGCCGCTGGTCGGGGGAGAGCCGCCCGAGTCCCGCAACCTCTACGTGCGCGACAACCGCACGCCAGGCGTACACGCTGCTGACCAGACCGGGTGGGCACGTACGGCGGCAGCCCCAGCGAGTACGTCGAGCACCCGAACGTGGCGTGGGCCTCGAGCGACCTCGAGAACGTCCTGATCGACACGCCGAACGGCCAGGACCATTGGCACATGGGCGCCATCTGGTTCCCGGGCAGCCCGGCCAACGGCAACGGGACCTTCGCCGGCGTCTACCACTGGTCCCCTCAGGACGGGCTGAGCCTCGCCAGCATCCTCCCGAACGGCTCCATCGCATCCGGCGCCGAGGCGGGATCGGGCCCGCGGCTCTCGCTGTTCGAGGACGACCACCTCTTCGTCGACGAGGTCGGAGGGGGGCGCAACACCATCTCCGAGGACGGCTCGCGCATCTTCTTCAGCTCGCCGCATGCGCTCAACGCCACGCGACCGGGCAGCTGTACGTGCGCAAGGACCACGGCACGCCCGAGGCCGAGACGATCAAGATCTCGAAGCCCGACCCGGGCGTGGTGTCGAGCGAGGAGGCCGCGCAGTTCCTCGCCGCGACGTCGGACGGCTCGAAGGTCCTGTTCTCGACGTGCGCGTCGCTCACCTCGACCTCCACGGCGCACGACACGCAAAGCGACACGCCGCCGACCGGTCGCTTCAACTGCCTGGCCGGTGAGACCTTCCAGGGCGACGGCTACGAGGCGAACAACAACAGCCTCTACATCTTCTACGTCAACGACGACGACGGCGACGGGCGGCTCGTCGACATCACCACGTCCGACCCCGACGGCGCGCGGGTGCGCGGCGTGGTCGGCACGAGCGACGATCTCTCGCGCGTGTACTTCGTCGCGGACGGGGTGCTCGCGCCCGGCGGCGTCGACACGTTCCCGAACCTCTACCTCTGGGACGAGGCGACGGACAGCACGACCCACATCGCGACCCTGAGCAAGGGCTACTCGCACGGCCAGCCGGACATCTCGGACTTCGCGAACTGGTACCCGATCGGCCACCCGTACCGCGACGGCCGCGTGAGCCCGGACGGCACCCACGTGGCGTTCACGAGCCATCGCGCCGACCTGGACCCGAACGTCGACTACGACAACACGGACCCGGAGACGCTGCACCCCCTGAAGCAGGTCTACCACTGGCAGATCGGTGACACGGCGCCCAGGTGCGTCTCGTGCGCCGGCGATCAGACCTTCCCCAGCGTCGGCAGCATCGCGAACCAGCGCATCCCGCTGCCGCAGCTCTTCCTGCCCGTCTATCCCGACTGGGAGAAGCGCAACCTGCTTCCGGACGGCCGCCTCTTCTTCGAGACCGGCAACGACCTGGTCCCGCAAGACGTGAACGGCGAGATCGACGTCTACCAGTACGACCCGGCCACCGGGAACGTGACGCTCATGTCGAACGGGAGGGTCGCCACGCCCTCGAACTTCGCCGGCGCCACGGCCGACGGCACCGACGTGTTCATCCGCACCAACGAGACGCTGGTCGAGTGGGACGACGACTCGGCGCGCGACATCTACGACGTCCGCGTCATCGACTCCGAGGCGCTGCCGCCGCCGCCCCCGCCGCCCGGACCCTGTCCGGCGGCCCAGTGCCCGACCCCGCCCACCCAGACCGCCCCCAGCGCGGGGAACCTTCAGCCGGCACCGGCCGGGCGCCTTTCGTCCTCGCGCATCGGCCGGGTGGCACAGCGCAACCTCGCCCGCAACGGGAGGATCACGATGCGCGTGACCGTTCCGCGCCCAGGCCGGATCGCCGTGGTCGGGCGGTCGGGCAAGGGCGCCGGCCGCCAGGTGGTGGTCAGGGGCTCGAAGGTCGCCACCAAGGCCGGGCAGACGAGGGTGACGGTGCGCCTGACCCGCGCGGGCAAGCGGGCGCTCCAGCGCCGCGGCAGGCTGCGCGTGCAGCTCGTGCTGAGCTTCGGGGGCGAGCGCCGAACGGTCGCGTTCACGCTCGAGCGGCCGAGGGAGCAGGGCCGATGAGGCCGCGCAGGCTGATCGTGGCGGCCCTGGTCGCGCTGCCCGCGCTACTCGCAGCGGCCGGCGCTGCGCAGGCGGCCATCTACTTCGCCAACGACACGTCGATCGGCCGCGCCCACATCGACGGCGACAACGCCGAGTACGACTTCATCACCGGGCTCGTCGGGGTCGCCGGCGTCGCGGTGAACGAGACGCACGTCTACTGGACGTCGGACCCGCCGGGATCGGTCGCCGACGGCAGCGTCGGGCGGGCGAACGTGGACGGCACCGGGGTGGAGACGATCATCAGCGGCCTCACGGACCCGGTCGCGCTCGCGATCGACGCGAACCACCTCTACGTGACCCAGGCCGGCGACGTCGACCTGGTCGGCCGGGCGAACCTCGACGGCAGCGGCTTCGTCCCGGACTTCGTCGACCCCGAGGGCGAGCCGACGGGCGTGGCCGTGAACGCCACCCACATCTTCTGGTCCAACTGGGAGCACAACCCGCCTCCGGCGACGGCGGGCAACTGGGTCGGCCGGGCGAACCTCGACGGGACCGGCGCGGTCCAGCACTGGGTGGGCTACCCCGGGCCGACCGGCCTCGCCACCAACGCCACCCACCTCTACGTCGGGATGTGGGCCAGGGCGAACGGGAATCCCGCTCAGGTGAACCGCACGAACGGGATCGTCAACCAGCTCAACATGATCAGTCCCGCCAAGGCGCCCAAGGGCATCGCCGTCCACGGGCCGTTCGTGTACTGGTCGAACGCCAGCCAGCTCGGCTCGCCGCCCTTCGGCCCCGGCACGAGCTACGGCCGGGCGAACCTGGACGGCTCGGGCGAGGTCTCAGGAGCTCATCACGGGCGTGACGAAGCCCGACGGCATCGCCCTGAACGACATCCGCGGCACGGCCGCGACCTCACCTGCTCGCCGGCGCGACCGATCGCGGGCAACAGCGCCACCTGCACGGTGAGCGTCGCCGACGTCGACCTCGGCGACAAGACGACGCCGACCGGCACCGTCGACCTGGACGCGAGCGGATCGGGCCAGTTCAGCGCCGGCGGCTGCGCGCTGACCGAGTTCCGGCTGGGCGAGGCGAGGTGCTCCGTCACCTACACGCCCGCGCAGCAGGGGGCCGAGACGCTGAGCGTGTCCTACGACGGGAACGCGGGCCTCCTCTCCGACGAAGGCGAGACCACGGTGACCACATCTCACACCACGTCCACCGGGCTCGCCTGCACGCCGCTCGCGACCCTGCTTTCCACCACGACCTGCACGGTGACCGTGACGGACACGCGGGGCGGCATCGCTCCCACCGGGGCGGTCAACTTCGACGCCACCGGGTGGGGGCTGTTCGACCCCGACGACCGCTGCACGATCGCCCCCGCGGGCGCGAGCCACTCGACCTGCACCGTCACCTACACGCCGACGGAGGCCGACCCGCAGGTCGCCATGGCCGCCTTCGTTCCCAACTCTCCGCACACCGCGAGCAACGGGCAGACGGCCCTGAAGGTGGGCCTGCCGCCGGCCGATCCGGGCCCGGCGCAGGGCGATCCGCCCGCGCACACGGCGCCCATCGTCCCGCCGGCGGCCACGCCTTCGAACGCCTTCTCGTTCGGCGCCCTCTCGCGCAACCGCGGGAAGGGGACCGCGCGCCTGCGGGTGCGCGTCCCGGGCGCGGGCAGCCTCGTGCTGACCGGCCCCGGCGTGCGGCGGGCTGCGGGCCGCTCCCGGGCGGCCGGGACCGTGACGCTGGCGGTGCGGGCCAAGGGCAAGGCGCTGCGGGCGCTGCGCCGCAGGGGCAAGGCGAAGGTCCGCCTCAGGGTGACCTTCACGCCCGACGGCGGGACCGCCGGCAGCCGCACCAAGACCGTGACCCTCCAGAAGCGCCGCTGAGCGGCAAGGACTCGCATCGATGAACGTCGCAAGACTCGCACTGCCCTCCTCGCGGCTTGGCCGCGCGGGCCTGATCGCGGCCCTGCTGCTCGCGGGCGCCCTGCTCCTCGCCGCCACGCGCGCCGAGGCGGGCTACATCCTGTTCAAGACGAGCGACTCCAGCTCGGCCGCTCGAACATGGACGGCACGGGTGTCACGTGAACGTCGCCGCACGATGCCGAGCGCGATCTACGACATCGAGCTGACCGACACGCACATGTACTTCGCGCGCCGGGCGACCGGCGGCAACGGGGGCATCTTCCGGGCGAACCTGGACGGCACCAACCCGACGCAGATCGTGTTCAACTGCCGAACCTCGAGGCCATGGCCGTCGACGACCAGCTCATCTACTACGGCACGTTCACCGCCGCGACGGCACCGGCGGTCACCCCGGCCCACGACGCGGACACGATCTACCGGGTCGACCTCGACGGCCAAACCCGCAGGTCGTGGTGGCGACCGGCGTCATCGACCCGAGCGGGATCGCCGTGAACGACACGCACGTCTACTGGACGAGCGCCGGGCCGGCAGGCTGGTCGGCACGCGCGCGGCTCGACGGTGTGCTGCCCGCTCCGCCGGAGCCCGCGGAGGTGTGGACGCCGATCAGCACCGACGCGCCGATCGCGATCCGGAGGCTGCCGCACGGCATCGCGGTGAACGACACCCACATCTACTGGGCGAACTACGACAACGGGAACGCCGGGCGGCTCGATCGGCCGCGCGAACCGACGGATCGGCGGATGCCGACCGAGCCTGGTGCCCGACCGCAACCTCATCTCCGGTCGGCACTGCCCCGAACATCGGCCCGCAGGGTGTGGCGGTCGACTGCGGGTACGTGTACTGGGGCGTCTTCGGGGTTCGGCGCAACCGACAGTACGGCCGGGCGAACCTCGACGGCTCGGGCGTCGCCGCACGCCTTCATCACGGTGCCGGCGGCCAGCCCCCCCTTGCGCGGCCGTCGGCCATCGCCGTCGACGAGCGCCGCTCGAGCGACACCACGATGCAGTCGCACGCCGACGACGTCGCCGCCGACGGGGCGACGACCTGTACGGCCACCGTCACCGACCTTGGCGGCGGCCGCCGGTCACCCCGACCGGCACGGTCAGCTTCTACGCGGCCAACGCGTCGCGGCGCGGCCGACAACGGCGTCTTCACCACGCCGAGCTGCACGCTCACGGAGACGGCGATGGGCCCGCGACCTGCCAGGTCGTCTTCACGCCGGCCTCGCCCGGGGCCAAGACGCTCGGGCCTCCGTACTCGGGCAACCCGACGTTCGCGGTCGGCGGCCCGGGCGTCGCGAACATCACAGCCTCGGCGCACCCGACGTCGCACCGAGGTGGCCTGCACCCCGCCGAGCGTCATCCTGGGGCAGGCGACGTCCTGCCGGGCGACCGTCACCGACACCAGTGCCACGCCGATCACCCGACCGGCTCGGTCAGCTTCAGCTCGACCGGCCCGGGCTCGTTCAGCCCGACGAGCTGCTCGCTCGCCGTGGTCGCCGGCCAGCCGAACCGCGCGAGCTGCGCCGTCAACCACACCGCCAGCGCCCCGGCGGGTCCCCGCACGATCACCGGCAGCTACGGCGGGTCGACCAACTTCGCCGCCAGCAGCGGGCAGGGCGCGTTCTCCGCGCTGCACACGACGATCATCGCGGTGGCGTGCGCGCCCGTCGAGCCTCAACGCCGGCCAGCGAGACCGAGCTGCACCGCCACCGTCATCGACATCGCCGGCCTCGGCGACCACGCCGGCGGGGACCGTCAGCTTCAGCAGCGACGCGCCCGGTCCCGTTCGATCCGGAGAGCTGCGCGCTGACGCCGCGGCCGGTCCGGACCGGGCGACCTGCTCGGTCGGACTTCACGCCGACGGCCGCCGGCACCCCGTGTGGTCACCGCCGGCTACGGCGGCGACGCGAGCCACACGGCCAGCGCCGCCCAGCGCACGTTGTCCGTGGGCGCGGAGCTCCACCGACAACGCGACGATCGCGTGCGAGCCCAACCCCGTCGGGTCCGGCCGGCCGAGCGACCTGCACGGTCACCGTCACCGACACGCTCGCCACGCCGGCCCGCCGACCGGCACGGTCGCGCTCGAAGCGACCGGCGCGGGCGCGTTCGCGCCGGCGTCGAGCTGCACGCTCGCCCCCTTCGGGCCGGCCGCCGCGAGCTGCGGCGTCGACTACACGCCGTCCGCCCAGGGCGCGCAGGCGATCACCGTCTCGTACGGCGGCGACTCCTCCCACACCGGCGACACCGGCCAGACGGCGCATCGAGGTCGGCCCGACGGCGGGCGGCTCCACGACGGCGCTCGAGTGCGAGCCGGATCCGGTGCGCTCCACGAAGCCCGCGACCTGCACCGTCACGGTCGCCGACTCCGACGCGCCCGGCGGGACATCCCCGACCGGCGACGTCGCCTTCGAGGCCACCGGCGGCTCCGGCGCGTTCGCCCCTGCGGCGAGCTGCACGCTCAGCGCGGCGGGCCCGGGCACCGCGAGCTGCGAGGTCGCCTACACGCCGACCGGCGAGGGCAGCCGCGTGATCGCCGCCGACTACCCCGGTGACGGCTTCCACCACGGCAGCGGCGACGACGTCGAGCTCACCGTCGGCCCGCCGCCCAACGCCACGAGCGCGATCGGTGACGTGCGTGCCCGGCGAGGTGACGGTCGAGCGAGCGACGACCTGCACGGCCACGATCAAGGACACCGGCACCGGTCCGGTCGCGCCGACCGGCGGCGTGGCGTTCTCGAGCGACGGGGACGGCACGTTCGAGCCGGCGAGCTGCCAGCTGACGGCCGGCGCCGGCGACAGCTCGAGCTGCTCCGTCCAGTTCACGCCGACCGAGCTGACTCAGCACAACGTCGCCGTCGCCTACGGCGGCGACGGCAATCACACGGGCAAGCAACGGCACCCGCCTTCTGCAGGTGGGCGTGGCGACCCCGCACGAGGCGGTGGCGACGCTCGCGTGCGCCCCGCTGTTCGTGCCGATGACGACCCCGACCACGTGCACGGCGACGGTGCACGACGTCGTGGCGGTCGGCGGCGTGCCGCCCGTGGGCCCGGTCACGTTCACCACCGAGGGCGGCGGCGCGTTCAGCCCGGACACGTGCACGCTGGCGCCGGTCGACTTCGTCATGTCGCGCTGCTCGGTGAGCTACACGCCGAGCGCGGTCGGACCGCAGACGCTGCGTGTTGCCTACGCCGGCAGCCCGGACCACGAGGGCGGTGACGACGGGGTCGCCACCGTGATCGCCCAGAACAGCCCGGGGGCGGCGATGAGCGACCAGCCGCCGGCCGGCTTCGAGGAGCCGATCACGTTGCCGCTCACCCCGACCCAGCCGGAGCCGGACCCGATGACGCTCGGCGCCCTCAGCCTCAACCGCAAGCGGGGCACGGCGACGCTGAAGGTGCGCGTCCCGGGCGCCGGCCGGGTGGTCCTGCGAGGCGAGGGGGTCCGCCGCTCCTCGAAGACCGCGGCGCGCCGCGGTGTCGTGGAGCTGGTCGTGCGGGCGAAGGGCAAGGCCCTGCGCGAGCTGCGCCGCGAGGGCCGGGCGCGGGTGCGGCTGCGCGTGACCTTCACGCCGGCTGTTCGGGGAGCGCCCAGACCCGCTCCAGAGCGGTGACCCTGAGGCGGGCGGCCCGATGAGGGCGCCGCGGCGACTGCTGCTGGTCGGCCCTGCTCGCCGTGTCGGTCACGCTCGCGCTGGCTGGCACGGCCGGCGCGGCGGTGTACTTCATGCAGTCGAGCTCGATCATCGGACGCGCGAACCTGGACGGTTCGAACAAGGCCAACGTGGTCACCGGCCAGTTCAGCCTTGCCGGCCTCGCGGTCACGGACACGCACATGTACTGGACCCTGAACGGGAACACCGGGGCCGGCCAGGTGAGGCGCGCGCGGCTCGACGGCACCCAGATCCAGACGCTCGTGACCAACCTGACGAACCCGCAGTCGATCGCCGTCAGCGACGAGTGGGTCTACTACGGCCAGTCGGGCGGGGTGAACAAGATCGGCCGGGTCGAAGCTGAACGGGACCGACAACCACACGGACTTCCTCACGGGCGTGACCAACCCGAGCGGCCTGGCGGTCAACGCGACCCACCTGTTCTGGACCAGCAGCCTCAGCAGCACCACGGGCAACATCGGCCGGGCAGGTCTCGACGGCAGCAACGTGAACCTGGCCCACATCGACGGGTCGACGGCGGGCAGGGGGCTCTCCGGCCCCGCCGGCATCGCCGTGAACAACACGCACATCTTCTGGGCCAACCTCTCGGGCATCGGCTCGGGGAACCCCCAGAACATCCGCTGGGCCACGATCGGCGGCAACCACCTCGGGGTGCTCGCCACGGGCACGCACTTCCCGCGCAGCGTCGCGATCGACGGCACGTACGCGTACTGGTCGAACGCGCTCTCAGCCGGGACCACCTACGGCCGGGTGAAGATCACCGACACGAGCGACGTCGACCAGGCGTTCATCGACGGGCGCGAGCGCGAACGGCCCATTCGGCATCGACGTCGACTCGAGCCGCGGCACCACCACCGCGCTCGTGTGCGCGCCCACCGATCCGCGGGTCACCAGGGAGACGCAGTGCACGGCCACCGTCACGGACGCCGAGGGCGGGACGAAGACCGTCCCGGCCGGGACGGTGAACCTCTTCAACTCGGTTGACGTGGCCGCGGGCACAACCGCCGACACCTGCACGCTGGTGCAGCAGAGCGCGACCACGTCGAGCTGCGAGCTCTCGTACACGCCCTCCGCGGAGACAGCGCTGACGCTGTCGGGCATCTACGCCGGGAACGGCCCGCACGCGCCGAGCCGCGGCAATCTGCCGATCACGCCCCGCCCGGCCCCGACCGCCACGACCACAGAGCTCTCCTGCACGCCCGATGTGTTCGCGGCGACGCTCTCCACCATCTGCACGGTCACGGTGAGCGACCCCGCCGTCACGCCGGTCGTCCCGACCGGCACGGTCGGCTTCTCCACCGACGCCGACGGCGACTTCGAGCCCGACTCGCAGTGCACGCTGGCGGCGCTCGACGCGGACAGCGCGAGCTGCCAGATCCAGTACGAGGCCGACGTGGAGGGCCCGCACGTGGTGAGCGCCGCCTACGGCGGCGACGATCCACACGCCGGCAGCGGCGGCACGACCCGAGCCTGACGATCGACCCGCCGCCCTTCGACCCGCGGCGCGACACCAGCGTCGTGCTCGTCTGCACGCCGTCGAACCCGAGGCTGACCAGGGGCAGCGAACTGCATGGCCACCGTGTCGACGTGGACGCTCGGGCGCAAGACCGTCCCGGCCGGCACGATCGAGTTCGACGACGGGCGGCCGGGCAACCCGACCCGACCTGCACGCTCGCCGCCCAGGGCCCGGAGGTCTCGCGCTGCGGCGTGTCGTACACGCCGGCCGCCGTGGGGTCCGTGACGCTCGAGGCCGCCTACGAGGGCAGCGACGAGCACGAGGACGGCGAGGGCGAGACGACCATCACGGTCGGGCCCGGACGCCGAACTGCACGCAGACCCAGGTCTCCTGCAACCCGGACGTGGTGCGTGCGACCGAGGCCACCATCTGCACCGTCACGGTGCGCGACATCGAAACGACCGGCGCGCTCAGGCCGACTGGCGACGTCGAGCTGGCGTCGGACCTCGACGGCGCGTTCCACCCGGGCGCGCAGTGCACGCTGGTCCCGGCCGGCCCGGTCACGGCGAGCTGCTCGGTGGCGTGGGTGCCGAGCGTGCAGGGCGAGAACCTGATCGGCGCCTTCTATGCGGGCGACGAGCCGCACTCGGGCGACAACGGGACCGTCACGATCACGGTGCAGAGCCCGCCGGTCGCCCCGGTGCCCGATCCGGGCCCGTTCAGCCCCGTCCTCGACCCGATCGTCACGCCGGTGCCGCCGCCGCCCAACGCGTTCAGCGTCGGCAAGCCGAAGCTGAAGCAGGGCAACGGCACCGCGACCCTTCGCGTGAGGGTCCAGGCCGGCGGCCGCCTCATCCTGTCCGGTGCGGGCGTCCGGAAGTTCGTCCGGCGCGTGCGACCACCCCGGCCCGGTGATGGTCGCCGTGCGCGCCCAAGGGCAAGGCGCTCCGCACGCTGCGCCGGCGCGGCCGCGTGAAGTTGAAGGTCAGGACGGCCTTCACGCCCTTCGGAGGCTCGGTGCGCACGCGCACCACGACCCTGACCTTGAAGTTGAAGCCCAAGGAGTCCCCATCCCGATGACGACGAGCAGCACCTCCTCCATCGAGACCTCCACGCTTCGGCGCGCGGGCCTCGCCGTCCTCGCGGTCGCCGCCGCGTGCGCGGTCTGGGCGCCCGGGGCGCAGGCCCAGGGATGGGGGCCGATCAAGCCGTTCATCACGAACATCACCGAGTGTCCCGGGGGGAACTCGTTCCCGCAGGACTCGGGCGGCGCGGGCGCGTCCGGCTGGAAGGTCTACCACTCGGAGTCGCCGCCGATCACGGGCTGCGGCGGCCTCCCGTTCGATCCCACGATCGACCTCGTGCCGACCTCGAACAAGGCCGACTCGCCGACGGGGCTCGAGGTCCACCTTCACGTGCCCCAGAACCCCGATCCGTTCGGGCTCGCCACCGCCCATCTGCGCGACGCGATCGTGACGCTGCCCGAGGGCATGTCGGTCAACCCGTCGGCCGGCAACGGGCTCGAGGGCTGCACGGACGAGCAGATCGGCATGACCGACGCGCACAACGACCCGCCGCGCTTCAACAACCAGGAGCCGCGCTGCCCGGCGGGCTCGAAGATCGGCACGGTCGAGGTCTACACGCCGCTGCTGGAGACCCCGGAGGGCCAGAACACGCCGAACCTGCGCGGCGACGCCTACCTCGGCACGCCCAACAACACCGATCCCACCTCCGGCGAGATGTTCCGCCTCTTCTTCGTGGTGCGGAACCGGGAGCGCGGATTGATCGTCAAGCTGTACGGCTCGTCCGTGGCCGACCCGCAGACCGGCCGGCTGACCACCAGCTTCTTCAACAACCCCGAGCTGCCGTTCTCGCGCCTCTGGCTCCACCTCGAGGGCGGCCCCGACGCTCCGCTCGCAACGCCGCGCACGTGCGGGACCTACGAGATGAGCAGCAAGTTCATCGCCCGGACCGAGAAGGTCGTGAGGCGCACCGGCACGATGACGTTCGACGAGGGCTGCGGGAACGACGGGTTCACCCCGACCATCTCGGGCGGCTCCGACTCCCAGTCGGCCGGGGTCTTCTCGCCGTTCAACTTCACGTTCGTCCGCGAGGACGGCCAGCAGGAGCTCCGCAACATCTCGGTGAGCACCCCGCCGGGGCTGCTCGGCTCGATCCGCGGCGTGCCGCTCTGTCCCGAGGCGGACGCCCGCACGGGCTCCTGCCCGGACGCGTCCCAGATCGGAACGGTCTCGGTGGGGGCCGGGCCGGGGCCCGCGCCCTACTTCGTGCACGGCAAGGTCTTCCTGTCCGGGGCCTACAACAACTCGCGCTTCACGACACCCGCGCAGAGGGGCGCCACCGACCCGACGCCCTACGGGCTGGTGATCGCCGTCAGGGCGGTCGCCGGGCCGTTCGACCTGGGCATGGTGGTGGTGCGCCAGTCGATCCACGTGAACCCGACGACGGCCGAGCTGAACGTGATCTCGGACCCGGTCCCGACGATCCTGTCCGGCATCCCGCTGCGCGTGCGGAGGATCGACGTGCGCCTGGACCGGCCCAATTTCATGCTCACGCCGACGTCCTGCGCGCCGAAGTCGGTCGACGCGCTGCTCACCTCGAAGAACAGCGTCGTCACGCCCGCGTCGTTCCGCTACCAGGTGGGCGGCTGCGAGACGCTGCCGTTCGATCCGAAGCTGTCGCTCCGGCTGATCGGCCGCACGCACATGCGCGACGGCGGGCACCCCGCGATCCGGGCGGTGGTGACCCAGCGGGAGGGCGAGGCGAACATCTCGGGCGCGCAGGTCCGGCTCCCGCTCAGCATCGCGCTCGACGCCATACGTGCGGCCGGCGACTGGCTCTGCGAGTACGACGACGGCCAGCGCGGCGTGTGTCCGAGGTCGTCGATCATCGGCCACGCGAGAGCGGAGTCGCCGCTCCTGAACGAGCCGCTGACGGGTCCGGTGTACTTCGTCAAGCACGTGCGCTTCCACCCGGTCACGGGCAACCGGATCCGCACGCTGCCGACGCTCCTGATCCCGCTCCGCGGCGAGATCTCGCTGAACGTGCGTGCCACGAGCGACACCGAGGGCGGGAAGCTCGTGAACACGTTCGAGACGGTGCCGGACGCGAGGCTGTCCCGGTTCGAGCTGAACCTGCGCGGCGGCCGCCGCGGGATCCTGGTGGTCACGAGGGACCGCGACATCTGCGCGCGTCCGACCGCGATGGAGCGCTTCGCCGAGGGCGCAGAACCCGCGCCGCCGGCTCGAGGCGAACTTCCAGGCCCACAGCGGCAAGAACAAGGCGTTCACCGTGGACGTCAAGACCCCGTGCAAGAAGAAGTCCCGCCGGCCGAAGGTCCGCAAGGCGAGCTGGACGGGGAACCGGCACGGCAAGCTGGCGCGGCTGACGGCCGGGAGGCGGATCACGAAGCGCTAGTCGCGCCTGAACGGGCGCCGCAGGAAGCGGCCGATGCGGTAGCCCAGCCGTCCCTTGATCTCCGTCAGCTCGCCCTCGAGCGCTGCTCGGCTCTCCGTCACGGCCGCCAGGCGCCCGTCCACGCTTCGCCTCATTCCCTGCTCCCGCTCCAACGCGGTCTCGGTCGCGCTCAGTGAGGTCCTCAGCTCCGCTCCCTCGCTCGTGAGCACTCCGATCGTCCGGCGCTGGCTCTCGACCTCGCCCGACAGCTCGTCCGCCTTCCGGGCCGCCTCTGCCAGCGCCGCCTGGTGCGCGACCTCCTCCGACCTGTGCTCGAGCTCGGCCGTGTGCAGCCGCTCGCGCATCTGCTCCAGGTTCTCCAGCGCGCTGTCCCGCTGCGACACCGCCGCGGCCGCGCGGTCCTCCGCGTCCTTCAGCCGTTGCTCCAGGTCCGCCTGGCGCTGCCGCGCGGCGTCGCGCTGGATCTCCGTCGCCTGCTTCGCGAGGTCCTCCTCCTGCAGCGAGCGCTCCAGCGCCCGGGTGCCGTCGCGCAGGTCGGTCACCAGCGCGCGCAGCTTCTCCACCGTCTCGTCCTGATCCACGAGCCGGCTCTCCGCCACCCCCAGCGCGCGCCGCCACACTCGCGGCGCCCGCTCCTTCGTCCGCTCGGCCACCACCCCGGCGTAGCGGTCCAGCAGCACGATCTCGGCGATCGACAGCTTCGGCGACACGCGCTCGAGCAGCGCGCTCAGGTAGAGCGGCTCCTTGTGGTCGGGGTAGGGGTGGACCCCGTACGGCGTGGTCACCACGATGCGCCCACCCGGCCGCAGCACGCGCCTCGCCTCTTCCAGCAGCTTCCCGGGATCGAGCTGGTGCTCGAGGACCTCGCCGAGAAGCACGGCGTCGAAGCTCCCGTTCGCGAACCCCACGGCGCGCCCCTCCGCGATCCTGAACTCGACCCGCTCCCTGACCTGCGCCTCCTCCTGGTCGAGCCGCTCGCGTGCCGCGCGGATCGCCTCGTGCTCCCGGTCGATCCCGATCACGCGATGGCCCTCGCGCGCGAGGAGTATGGAGGCGATCCCCTGGCTGCAGCCCACGTCGAGCACGTCCGGGCCGCCCACCTGCGCGCACATCCAATGGATCCGCCGGCGCGAGACCTGCTGGAACTCGCGGGTACCTACGGTGCCCTCGTAGACCTCCGCGATCCGGTCATGGTCGATCAACTGCGCCATCATATGCCCGGCCCAGGAAGGCAAGACCAGTGCACGCGGTTTGGATCGCCGCACCGGGGTACTGCGTCTCGGAGACACATTCGATCACGAGGAGGGCTCGGGATGAGCCAGAGCGAGGAAAGCGGGGACAAGGTGACCGACACCACCAGCGCCGCCGGCCAGACGGAGGGACCCGCGGTCGGCGGGAACGGCGAGCCCGTCGCACAGGAGACCGATGGCCAGGGCGGTGGCTCCAAGGCCAAGGTGGCGGCTGCGGCCGCAGGAACCGGAGCCGCGGTCGCCGGGATCGCCGGCGGCATCGCGGTCGCCGCGCGCGACACGCGCCGCCGCGTCCTCGGCGTGCCGGTCGGCAAGCAGAGCCGGGTCCAGCGCACCGCGAGCAGCGTCGTCGACAAGGCGAAGGAGCCCGCCCGCAAGCTGGGCTCGCGCTTCACCAGGGACTGAGTTGAGCGGGCGGGGGCGCCACGGGCCATAATCCCGGCCCGTGAGCGCTCCGAGCGTCGTCATCCTCTGCGGCGGCCGCGGCACGCGGCTCCGGGAGCACACCCAGACGATCCCGAAGCCGCTCGTCGAGATCGGCGGGCGGCCGATCCTCTGGCACGTCATCCGGATCTATGCGGAGCAGGGCTTCCGGCGCTTCATCCTGTGCACCGGTCACGGGGCCGAGCTGATCGAGGCGTTCGTCGAGAACGACGGGCTCCCGGAAGGTCTCGAGATCGACTGCGTCCAGACCGGCGAGGACACCCCGACCGGCGGCCGCATCGCCCGGGTGGCCGACCACCTCGACGGCGAGCGCTTCTGCGCCACCTACGCGGACGGCGTGGCTGACATCGACCTCGCCGCCCTGCTCTCGTTCCACGACGGTCACGAGGCGCTCGCGACCATGACCGTCGTCCAGCCCGAGCTCCAGTTCGGCGTGGCCGAGCTGAACGGCGACGGGCACGTGAGCGGCTTCACGGAGAAGCCCCGCTACCAGGGCTGGATCAACGGCGGCTTCTTCTGCTTCGAGCCCGGCGCGCTCGACTACATCGGGCCGGAGTCGGTGCTCGAGCGCGACCCGCTCGAGGGCCTCGCGGCCGACGGGCAGCTGCGCGCCTTCCGGCACGAGGGGTTCTGGGACTGCATGGACACGTACAAGGACGCGGTCCTCCTGAACGACCTCTGGGCCGAGGGCAGAGCGCCCTGGAAGGTCTGGGCCTGAAGGAACTTCACGAGCTCCGGCGAAAACCGGGGCCGTGACGCGAACGGGCACGACCGCACTCACGCTCTCCGACGAGATCCGCCAGCGCTTCGACGAGTTCTCCCGCTCGCAGAAGGATGTCGGCCAGTACATCGTGGACCACCTCGAGGAGGCCGCCTTCCACACCGCCGAGGAGCTGGCCCGGCGCGCCAACACCTCGAGCTCGACCGTGGTGCGCTTCGCGCAGGCGCTCGGGTTCGAGGGCTTCCCCGAGCTGCAGGCCGCGGCGCGCGACGAGTACCGCCGCGCGCGCGAGAGCGGAAGCGGGAACAACGACCTGTCGAGCCCGCCGCTGTTCCCGATCGACCAGACCGAGTTCGAGGCGGCGCTCGCGGCCGACCACTCCAACGTCGTCGAGACCGCCCGCAAGGTGGACCGCGAGGAGGTCGCCGCGGCGATCGACCTGGTCTCGCACGCCGACCGCATCGTGCTCTGCGGCACCGACCAGATGGCCTTCTTCGCGAGCTACCTGCGCCACCTGCTGATGCTGCTCGACCTGCGCGCCGAGGTGGTCGCCTCGCCGAGCCAGGAGAACCTGGCGAAGCTCGGGCGCGTGAACGACAAGACCGTGATGATCGGGTTCTCGGCCGGCCGGCCGCACCCGCTCGTGGTGCGCGCGATGAAGCTCGCCCGCAACCGCAACGCCGCGACGATCGCGATCGCCGACGCCACGCTCTCAGAGGTGGCGAAGCTGGCCGACCACCGGCTCTACTACTCGTCGAACAGCCCCGCCTTCGTCCGCTCGCACGCCGCCCTGCTGGGCGTGATCCAGGCGCTCGCGTACGGCGTGTACGCGATGGACGAGCCCGCCTACGCGGATCGCATCAAGGCCTTTCGCCTGAAGTAGCGCCTGGGGTAGGCTGCGTTCCTCGTGAGGGGGAAGGGAGTCCTGGTCGCCGCGCTTTGCGCGGCCCTCGCCGCAGGGATGGCTGCGCCGGCCGCCGCCGCGCCGCCGCGGCTGCGATCCGCTCGATCCGGCGCACTGCCTGCTTCCCTGGCCCAACGACCACTTCCGCAAGGACGGCCGGCTCGCCCTGCGCGACTCGATGATGCCGCGCAACTCCGCCGGCAAGCCGGTGCGGGCCTCCGACTACAACCGCTCGGACGGCTTCAGCCCGGGCCAGATCGCCGTCACGCGCGTGCCCGGCCTCGACCTGCGCCGCAGCGGCGCCGTGCCGGTGACGAACATGGCGCGGGCGTTCGCCCGCAACGCGCCGATCGTCGTGATCGACGCGAAGACGGGCCGCCGCCAGCTGATCTGGGCCGAGCTCGACTCCCAGGCCGAGCGGCCGCGCGAGCGCACGCTGCTGATCCACCCGGGCGCCAACTGGCGCGAGGGGCGGCGCTACATCGTCGCGCTGCGCAACCTGAAGGACCGGCGCGGCCGCGCGCTCAGGCCCCGCCGCCACTTCCGCCACTTCCGCAGCGGCCTCGCGCGCGGGCGCCGCGCGCGCCACTTCCAGGGCATCTTCCGCTCCCTGGAGCGAGCCGGCATCCGCCGCGACGATCTCTACCTCGCCTGGGACTTCACCGTGGCGAGCCGGCAGTCGCTCGCCGGCCGCATGCTCTCGATCCGCGACCGCGCCTTCGCCGGGCTGGGCGACCGCAACCTGGGCGACCTGCGGGTGGAGGGGGCGGCGCCGCCCTTCAGCGTCACCGGCACGCAGGACCTCGGCGACGTGCACCGCGTGGACGGCACGTTCACGATCCCGTGCTTCCTGAACCGGCCCGGCTGCCCGCCGGGGTCGCGCTTCCGCCTGAACCGAAGGGGCCTGCCGGTGCAGAGCCCGGGGAACGTCCAGGTGGAGCGCTTCATCTGCCTGGTGCCCGAGGCCGGCACGAACGGCCGGCCGCTGATCTTCGGCCACGGCCTGCTCGGCGGCGCCGAGGCGGTCCTGCCGCTGGCGCCGCTGGCGTCGGCCGGGAACTTCGTGGCCTGCGCCACGGACTGGTCCGGCATGTCCGCGGAGGACCTGCCGAACGTGTTCGCGCTGTCGGAGGACCTGTCCCGCTTCCGGACGCTCGCCGACCGCAACCAGCAGGGCTTCCTCAACTTCCTGTTCCTCGGGCGCCTGATGGTGCACCCGCAGGGCCTCGCGTCGCGGCCCGAGTTCGCCGGCAAGATCGACACGCAGCGCCTCTTCTACGCGGGCGCGAGCCAGGGCGGCATCCTCGGCGGGGCGCTCACCGCGGTGGCGCCCGACTTCGAGCGGGCCGCGCTGATCGTCCCGGCGATGAACTTCAGCCTGCTCATCACGCGCGCCACTCCGTTCGCTCCCTTCCAGGAGGTCCTCTACGAGAGCTACCGGGGCGGGGTGGAGCGCGCCCTGCTCACCTCGATGATCCAGATCCTCTGGGACCGCGGCGAGGCCAACGGCTACGCCTGGCACATGACGCGCAACCCGTACCCGAACACGCCGCGCCACACCGTGCTGCTGCACGAGGCGTTCGGCGACCACCAGGTGGCGAACGTCGCGACCGAGGTCGAGGCGCGCGTGATCGGCGCCCGCCTGCGCACGCCGGCGCTCGACCCCGGCCGCAGCCGCGACAAGCGGCCGTTCTACGGCATCCGGCGCATCCCGAGCCTGCCGTGGAGCGGCAACGCGCTCGTGGTCTACGACATCGGCCCGCCGCGCGGAGCGGACGGCACGCCGCCGCCACCGACCGGGAACGTGCCGCCCGGATCGGGCGCCGACCCGCACGCGCTGACCGCCTTCGAGCTCCCCGCGGCGACCCAGTTCTCCGAGTTCCTCAAGCTCGACGGAGCGTTCGTCGACACGTGCGGCGGCGCCCCCTGCAGGGCGGCTGGCTGGACGGGCCCGTGACGCGCTAGGCTCGCACGCCTTCGCACAACTTCATTGGAGGTTTGGCCCGTGCCCAGGAGGACCCTCGCGCTCACCGGAGCGCTCGCCGCCGCTCTCGCCGTCGCCGCTCCAGCGGCCGCCGACAGATCGCACAACGACAGCTACTCGCCCGGCGAGGCGGGCGCCGGCGACCCCTATTACCCCAACGCCGGCAACGGCGGCTACGACGTCTCCCACTACGACCTCGAGCTGACCTACGACCGCGGCCCGAACGCCCTCGTGGGCGAGGCCGAGATCGAGGCCAGGGCCACCCAGAACCTCAGCCGCTTCAACCTCGACCTGCGGCCGTTCATGGTCGTGTCGAAGATCGAGGTGGACGGCTCGCGCGCCACCTTCACGCGCGAGCTCGAGCACGAGCTCGTCATCACCCCGCGCAAGGGCATCAAGCGCGGCAAGAAGTTCGAGGTCGAGGTCGAGTACACCGGCACGCCCGAGCCGGTGGTGGACCCCGACGACTCGATCGAGGGCTGGATCCCGACCCACGACGGCGCGTTCGTCGTGAACGAGCCGCAGGGCTCGCCCGGCTGGTACCCGGCGAACGACACGCCGAAGGACAAGGCCACCTACGACATCTCGGTCGACGTGCCGGCCGGCATCGAGGTGATCTCCAACGGCGTGCTCGACGACGTCGAGACCAAGCGCGGCCGAACCGTCTGGGAGTGGGAGGAGCGGGATCCCATGGCTCCCTACCTCGCCACGGCGACGAACGGCGAGTTCGAGCTTCGCTTCGGCCGGACGTACCGCGGCCTGCGCGAGTACAACGCGGTCGACCCGACGACGCGGCGCTCGACGTCGCCGACCTCGGTGCCCGAGCCGCAGCTCGCCTGGGAGCGGGTCGAGGCCACCCAACCGACCGCCCTGCAGCTCTTCAGCGAGCTGTTCGGCCCGTACCCGTTCGACTCGATCGGGGCGATCGTGGACTACGCGCCGAACGTCTTCTACCACCTGGAGTCGCAGACGAAGGCGAACTACTTTGTCGTGCCGGGCGTCTCGACGATCGTCCACGAGATCGCGCATCAGTGGTTCGGGAACGCGGTCACGCCGGAGCAGTGGCCGGACATCTGGCTGAACGAGGGCTTCGCCCGGTGGTCCGAGTGGATCTTCACGGAGAAGACCGGCGGCACCGACCGCCCAGGCGCAGTTCGACACGCAGTACGCGAACTGGAGCCCGAACACGTCGTCGCTCAACACCCCGCCCGGCAACGTGGGCGGCGCGGCGAACCTGTTCGCCACCACGGTCTACACCCGCGGCGCCATGACGCTCCAGGCGCTGCGCGTGAAGATCGGCGAGGAGGCGTTCTTCCGCACGCTGCGCACCTGGTACAGCAAGTACAAGTACGGCAACGCGACGACGGCCGACTTCGTCGAGGTCGCCGAGCGTGCCTCGCGGCCAGCAGCTGGACCAGTTCTTCCAGATCTGGATCTACACGCCGGGCAAGCCGGCAGCCGGCTCCTGGTAGGAGAGAGATGGACCGCAGGAGCGCCCGGCCTGGCCGGGCGCTCCGCCGGTCCGTATCCTGATTAGGCGATGGAGACTGGCACCTTCCGCGTAAAGAGCGGCCTCGCCGAGATGCTCAAGGGCGGCGTGATCATGGACGTGGTCACCGCCGAGCAGGCGCGGATCGCCGAGGACGCCGGCGCCGCGGCCGTGATGGCGCTGGAGCGCGTGCCGGCCGACATCCGCGCGGCCGGCGGCGTCGCCCGCATGGCCGACCCGACCAAGATCGCCGAGATCCAGGAGGCCGTCTCGATCCCGGTGATGGCGAAGGCCCGCATCGGGCACTTCGTCGAGGCCCAGGTGCTGGAGGCGCTCGAGGTCGACTACATCGACGAGTCCGAGGTGCTGACCCCGGCCGACGAGGCGCACCACATCGACAAGTGGGCCTTCAAGGTGCCGTTCGTCTGCGGCGCCACGAACCTGGGCGAGGCGCTGCGGCGGATCGCCGAGGGCGCCGCGATGATCCGCTCGAAGGGCGAGGCGGGCACCGGCAACGTGGTCGAGGCCGTGCGCCACATCCGCCTGATCACCGGCGAGATCCGCCGCCTGCAGGCGCTCAGCCCGATGGAGCTGCCCACGTGCCGCGAAGGAGCTCGGCGCGCCGCTCGAGCTCGTCAAGGACGTCGCCGAGCGGGGCCGCCTGCCGGTGGTGCTGTTCTGCGCCGGCGGGATCGCCACCCCGGCCGACGCCGCGCTGATGATGCAGCTCGGCGCCGAGGGCAACTTCGTCGGCTCGGGCATCTTCAAGTCGTCCGATCCCGAGCGCCGCGCCCGCGCGATCGTCGAGGCCACCACGCACTACGACGATCGCGGAGCGTGTGGCGGCCGCCTCGCGCGAGCTCGGCGAGGCGATGCCCGGGCATCGAGATCGCCACCCTCGAGGCCGACGGCGGCCTCCTCCAGAAGCGCGGCTGGTGAGAGGCACGCTCCGGTCCGGGCCGAGCCCGGCCCCTCGCGCATGGCGCCCGTCGTAGGCGTCCTCGCCCTCCAGGGCGACTTCGAGGCGCACGCCGAGGTGCTCGCGCGAGCTCGGCGCCGACGCCCGGCCCGTGCGCGTGCCCGCCGACCTCGACGGGCTCGACGGGCTGGTGATCCCGGGCGGCGAGTCGACCACGATGACGCTCGGGATCGAGCGCGAGGGGCTCGCCGAGCCGCTGCGCGAGTTCGTGCGCAGCGGGCGGCCCGACGCTCGGCACCTGCGCCGGGCATGATCATGCTCGACCGCGACCACCTCGGCCTGCTCGACGTGAGCGTGCGCCGCAACGCCTTCGGGCGCCAGCTGAACTCGTTCGAGGCGGAGCTCGACTTCGAGGGAGCGCCGCTCACCGCCGTCTTCATCCGGGCGCCGTGGGTCGAGGAGCACGGCGACGCGGTGGAGGTGCTGGCCGAGGTGGACGGCCATCCGGTGGCGGTCCGGCAGGGCGAATATGCTTGCCGTGGCCTTCCATCCTGAACTCACCGACGAGCGCCGCCTCCACCGCTGGCTGCTCGAGCACGCGGGGGTGACCGCATGAGAGACAGCCGCGCCGAGGCGCTCGCACAGATCCTGGTTCGCTACTCGACGAGGGTCGCGCGAGGGCGACGTGTGCGTGATCCAGTCCACCACCGCCGCCGAGGTGCTCGTGCAGGCGGTATACGAGGAGGTGCTGCGCGCCGGCGGGCTGCCGATCATGCAGCTCACGACCGACGGCGCCCAGGCCGCCTTCTACGACCTCGCCGGCGACGCGCAGCTCGACTGGGTGCCGCCGACCTCGGAGTGGGCGGCGGAGAACGCCGACGTGCGCATCGCGATCATGGCCGACGTGAACGCGCGCGAGCTCTCGCGCGCCGACCCGAAGAAGCAGGCGCGCGTGCAGAAGGCGCGCCAGGGCCTGATGGAGACCTCGATGAAGCGCTCGGCCGCCGGCGAGTACCGCTGGGCGCTCACGCTCTTCCCGACGCACGCGTACGCGAGCGAGGCCGGGATGGCGCTGCGCGACTACGAGGACTTCTACTACGCGGCCTGCCTCGCCACCGACGGCGAGCCGGTCACCGCCTGGCAGCGCCAGTCCGACCAGGTGAGGCACCTTGCCGACTGGATCGAGGGCAAGGAGGAGGTGCGCATCACCGGCCCCGGCACCGACATCACGCTGGGCGTGGCGGGCCGGCACTGGATCCCGTGCGTGGGCGAGCACAACATGCCCGACGGCGAGTTCTTCACCGGGCCGGTCGAGGACTCGGCGAACGGCGAGATCGCCTTCTCGTTCCCGGCGAGCTACGGCGGGCGGACGGTGTCCGGCGTGCGGCTCCGGTTCGAGGACGGGAAGGTGGTGGACGCGTCGGCCGAGCAGGGCGAGGACTTCCTGATCGAGATGCTCGACACCGACGAGGGCGCCCGGCGGCTGGGCGAGCTCGGGATCGGCACCAACTACGGGATCGCGACCGGCACGAAGGAGATCCTGCTCGACGAGAAGATCGGCGGGACGGTGCACATGGCGATCGGGATGAGCTACCCCGAGACGCACGGCGAGAACAGCTCGGCGGTGCACTGGGACATGGTGTGCGACCTGAGGCAGGGCGGCGCGATCACGGTGGACGGCGTCGAGCTGCAGCGGGACGGGAAGTTCCTGGTCTAACGCGACCGTCGAGTTTGTCCGCGTGCCGCGGACGAAGTCGACGCTCGGTGCGGAGAGGGAGCTAGGGCCGGCGGAACTGACGGTCAGCGCCCGCGCCCCCGACGGAAGCGCGCGAGCCTGCCGCCGGAGAGGCGATCCGGGCCGGGGCCGCCCACGAGGAGCGCCCGAATCCGGCCGGTCACGGTCAGGGTGTCCGCGCCCGCGCCGCCGTGCATCTCGATTCGCTTGACGCGGGCAGCCCGGCAGCTCACCGCGCGCGGCCCGAGGCGCCTGCACCCCGCACCCGCCCGAAGCGGCGCCGCCGCGTCGGCGACCCGCCACGCGCGGCCGCGCCTGCGGGCCGTGAGCCGGTTCGCGCGGTGCCGGACGCCCCGCGCACGATCAGCCGCCGCGGCGCACGAACGCGACGCCCGCTGGCCGGGCGGGCGGGTCGGCGATCGGCGGGTCGGTGCGGCGTGGGGGTGAGCACGCCACCGCCGCCGCCGGTGCCGGGCAGCGCGGATCGGCCGCCGGCGGGTCGACCCATCCGGGTCGGGCGTCTCCGGCGGAAGCGGCCGCGCCGGCGAGCTCCCAGCGCGATGTCGTAGTGGGCTCTCACCTCGTCCGGCGAGAGCGCGCGGGAGTAGAGCGCGACCTCGTCGGCCTCGCCCGGCCGTGTAGACGTCGTTGGAGCCGTTCCGCATCACGTGCCAGGGCAGGGCCGCGGCCGGTCGAGCCGGCGCCGGTGCCCGAGTGCGACCAGCTCGCCGTCGACGTAGAGCGCCGCGCTCGCCGCCCTCCTTGGTGGCCACGAGGTGATGCCAGGCGCCGTCGCGCACCTGGCCGATCGGGCGCGCCGGTGTTGAACGTCGTGCCGCCGACCCGGTAGCGCAGCGATGGCGCCGTTGCCGAGGCCGAGGATCCAGCCCTCGTCGCCCGATCCGGTGTGGTCGCGCATCAGGCACGTTGCCGGCGTGCCAGCGGAACCAGCCCTCCATCGTGCCGCGTCGGCGCCGAGCGTCGGGCCGGGCGCCACGAGCTCGCCGCTCAGCGCCGTCGAAGCCGGCCGCGGTGTCGCCGAGCGCGCCCGAGCACGCCGGGCTGGCCGAGGACGAACCGGCCGCGAAGATTCCGGCCGGGGCCGCCGCCGGCCTCGTCGCCGGAGCCGAGCTCGCCCGGACAGCTCGCCGAGGCGCCAGTAGGCGGCGAGGCCGGGCGTGGCGAGCACGGCGTCGCGATAGGCGTCCGAGCCGGGCGCGGCTGCCGGCCGACCATCACCCGGTCCTCGCCCTCGGTGGTGCCGGTGGCGTTCGTCGCCACGAGCCGGTAGTGGTAGAGCCGCCCCGCGACGAGGCCCGGCAGCGCGGCGGAGACCTGCTGGAGCGAGTCGCCGCCGCGCAGCGTGCCGGCGGCACCGTGCGCGGCCCGTACTCGATCGTCGGCCCGTACTCGAAGTACCACTCCGTCGCCTGGTTCTCCGGGTCGACCGCGCCGTGGGCGGTGGTCCCGTCCGTGCCGCCGGTGTGGGTGACCGGGGCGGCGGGCAGCGCCGACCACGATCTCCTCGACGAACGGTGCTCGGTCGCCGCCGCCGTTGTCGGTCACCGTGAGCGTCGGGAAGTAGCGTCCCGGCGTCCTCGTAGACGTGGGTCGCCTCGGCCCGGTCCCGGTGGTGCCGTCGCCGAAGTCCCACTGCCAGTCGGTGATCGGAGCCGTCCGGGTCGTCGGACGGTCGACGTCGAAGGTCACCGGAAGCGGCGCCGGGCCGCTGCGCACGGCGGGCTCGGCGTCCGCCACCGGCGCCTGGTTGTCGCCGCCCCAGGTGGCCGTGATCGACGTCTCGTACGTCTCGTAGCTCGGGTACGCGCCGCGCATCCAGATCACGCGCAGGTCGCCGTCGAAGGCGTTCGGCATCCCGCGCGGCGAGACCGGGCGCACGTTCTTGCTCCGCGTCCGACGGCTGATGGACCGTGCGAGGTCCAGTCGCTCGCCCCGTTCGGCGGTGTCCCACACCTCGACCTGCCAGTGCCGTCGCGCCACCTGCCGCGACAGGTACACGCGCGAGGGGTCCTCGTGGTCGAGCGTGAGCCCGCCCGAGTAGTACGGCGAGCCGCCGTCCTCGCGGAAGGATGCCGCCCGCCGGCGTGATGTCCTCCACGATCCCAGTCGCTGCCGTCCCAGTGCGCGTAGTGGTAGCGGTGGTCGGTCGGCGACGGGAAGCGAGGCGAAGACGATCACCGGGCGGCCGTCCGGCGTCGACCGCCACGTCGTGGACCCAGGTGGGCACGGCCGGGTTGAAGACCTCGTCGCCCTGCCTCGGGCGCGATCGGGCGGATCGGAGAGCCCGGCGATGCGGTTGCCGTCGGCGCCCCGATCGGCGCCGCCCTGCACCTGCGCGTAGTAGATGTTCACGTCGCCGAACTCGCCCGGGTGCGCGTTCGTGTAGGCCACGTGGATCGTGTCGCTCGCCGTTCGACGCGTACTTCACGTAGGGCCGCTCGTCCGGCATGAGGATCAGGTTGCGCGCCGGCGACCACGTGTCCGACCCGTCCGCCTGGATCGAGTACGTCGGGTTGTAGTTGCCGCCGCGCCAGAACAGGTAGGTCTGGTCCTCGTGCCGTCGAGCCTGATCGGGTTCGGATACGTGTAGCCGAAGCCCCCGGCCACGTTGGTGGGGATCGTCTGCGGCGCGTCCCACGAGCGCACGTCGCCCGGGTTGCGTCGAGATCCGGTAGTGCATCGCCGGCCCGACGTGGCGCGAGTAGAAGACCATCAGCCGCCCGTCAGGCCGCACGTGGATCGACGGGTTCGCGTGGTCGTCCTGGTTCAGGCGCGCCTGCAGCACCGCCGTGACTCGCTCCTCGGTCGAGTGGTCGTACGACCTCACCTTGATGTCGCCCTCGAGGTCGACCCAGCCGACGTAGGTCGTGCCGGCGGCCCGTCGTCGGCGGCGTGCACCGCCCGCGGGTCCCCGAACCACGACCATGCGCCGCCGCCCAGGGGCGTTTGCTGGGCCGCGGCGGGTGTGGCCCATGCGAGCACGCAGAAGAGGGCGGCGAGCGCCCCCCGCAGGAACGTCATCGAGGCCGAGGGTAGCCGGGCTGGAGGCGGCCGACCCTCAGATCGACGCGGCCTCGGCCTCACGGCGGCGGCGCTCCCGCTTGCGGGCCAGAAGACGCTGGTCGGCCACGCGCACGAGGTCGTTCGGGTCGGCGGCGTCGGCGGGTGCCAGCGCCCACGCGAAGGTCACTCCCACGGTGCCGACTCCGGGCAGCTGCATTGCGTGGATCGCCTCGCCGAGGATTCGCACGAGCCGGAGCACCCCGCGCTCCCCCGCGCCGGGCGCGATCAGCGCGAACTCGTCGCCCCCGAACCGGGCGAGGTAGTCGCCCTCGCGCCCGACCTCGCGCGCGGCGTGAGCGACGGCGACCAGCACCGCGTCGCCGACCGGGTGCCCGTGCTCGTCGTTGATCCTCTTGAAGTCGTCGAAGTCGAACATGATCAGCGCGTAGCTCGCCTCGCGCTCGTGCGTTCGCCGTAGAGCGTGGTCGAACCCGCGCCGGTTCGCGATACCGGTCAGCGCGTCGCGCTCGGCGATCTCCCGCTGGCGCAGCTCGGCGCGCACGAGGAGCTGCTTCAGCATGAGCATGCTCAGCGTCAGGCCCGTGACCGTCACGGTGAAGATCACGGTTTGCGCCGCGTAGCCGATCGCGAGCGCGTCGCTGTCGTAGAGCAGTGGGGGTGGCGTGCGTCAGCGACGAGCAGGCCGATCAGCACCGCGGTGGGCCGGGGCGGGAAGAACCACGCCACGAACAGGACGGTGAAGAGGAGGACCGGCTGCAGGTAGCTGGTCGCGCCGCCCGTGGCCCACAGCGCGACCGCCACCACCGGGATCATCGCCCCGGTCACGACGGCCCGCTGCCCCATCGGCATGACCTTTCCGCGCATGCCGAGGAACACCGACGTGAGGCCCCAGCCGATCGCGAAGGCCCCCAGCACCCAGACCCAGGGGCGCTCGGAGTTCTCGGCGACGCCCGGCAGCGCCTGCACCGCGAGGCCCACGACGCCGGTCGCGAGCCACATCGCCCCGGAGATCAGGTCGGGGAGCGGTCCGTCCTCGTACGGCTCGCCTTCGGAGGGGAGGGACCGGCGGATTGCGGCGCGGAGGGAACGCATACGTCTCCGCTCCTGATCGGCCCAGGCGAAAAAAAGCTTGAGCCCGCGGCCTAGCCGCCCGGCTTGGGGCGCACCGCCAGGTGCCGCACCGCGCAGCCGCGCGGCTGGCCGCCGACGGTCACCCGGAGGCGCCCGCTCCGCCGCGAGCGCACCACCAGCTGAGCGCGTCCGCGCCGCTTGGTCCGCGTCGAGGCGCGCACGCCGAGGCCGCCCACGGTCACTCGCACGCCGGCGGCCGCACGGCCGCGGCGGCGGACCGAGATGCGCAGCCGCGTCCGCCGCTGGACCACGACCCGGCCCGGGGTCACGCGTACCTTGAAGCAGCTTCCCCGCGCGGGGGGAGAGTCGCTGGAGGAGCGGTCCGTCGAATCGCTTCGCCCCGTCGCCGGCGCCCCGGAGACCGGCGGCAGCTGGGGCGGCATCGGCCGCGCGGCTGCCTTGTTGGCGAGGTCGGCGATCTCCGCCGCGCCGAGGGCGCGATCGCGGATGGCGACGTCGTCCACGTCGCCCGTGTAGGGCTGGTCGCACGTGCCGCGGTAGGTGCCGATGAACGCGCCGGGCTTCCGAGCCCGTAGCGGATCGAGAGCGCGGTGGCGCTGCCGTGGCCGAGCTCACTGCCGTCGAGGTAGAGCCGCACGTGCTGCCCGTCGTAGGTGCCGACGGCGTAGTGCCAGCCGCCGTCCCAGACCTGCTCCTGAGCCGCGTCGGGCGACGTGACATACCCGCCGGTGCCGGCCACGTAGAAGGAGAGCCCGCCTCCCGAGCCCGAGTAGAGCCCGAACGAGGAGAAGTCGCACCCCTGGCCGCCGTTCGACACGACGTAGCGCCAGCGGCCGGGCGTGCCGAGCCGGCGTACCCAGGCCTCCAGGCTGACGAAGGTGGGAGTGAGCGTGGCGGGCTGGCCGATCTCCGCGAACTGGTCGTCGGTGCCGACGAACCGCAGCCCCGTGCCGAACCGCCCTGGCACCCACTCCGGATCGGTCGGGTCCGCTCCGGGGGAGCCGCCCAGCCGGGCGTGGTGCCCCTGACCGGAGACGTCGGCGGCGACCTGTCCGGTGCCCTCGTCCATCGGCCACCGGGCGAGCTCGTCCGTTTCCGCGGCCACCGCCGCCTGCGTTGCCAATAGCAACATCAGGCCCGCGAGGGCCGCCACCATCGTAGATCGCCACGTCGCACATGAGCGTCCTGTGCCGGAGCGATCCTTGCCCGACACCACATGCATATACGCAACCAACCGGACTGGGTGACCCCCTACTTGCGTGGGTGAGTGAACTCTCATGTTAAGAAGCGCCAATAGACTTGACCGCTATGGCCGGTCACTCCAAATGGGCCTCGATCAAGCACCGCAAGAAGGCCGTCGACGCCAAGCGCGGCGCCCTTTTCACCAAGCTCACGCGGGCCATCACGGTCGCCGCGCGGGAGGGCGGCGGCGACCCCGACGGCAACCCCTCGCTCGCGCTCGCCATCCAGAAGGCGCGCGACGCGTCGATGCCGAAGGACAACATCGAGCGCGCCATCGCGAAGGGCACGGGCGCGGATGCGGACGCCGACGCCTTCGAGGCCGTGGTCTACGAGGGCTACGGCCCGGGCGGGGTGGCGATCCTGGTCGAGACGCTGACCGACAACCGCAACCGCACCGCCTCCGAGGTGCGGCACATGTTCACCAAGCACGGCGGGAACCTCGGCGAGCCGGGCTCCGTGGCCTGGACCTTCGAGAAGAAGGGCGAGGTGGTGGTGGACGGCAGCCGCTACTCGGAGGACGACCTGCTGGCGGCGATCGACGCGGGCGCCGAGGACGTGGCGCTCGACGGGGACGTCTGGGAGATCGTGACCGGCCCGGCCGACGTGAGCGCGGTGCGCGAGGCGCTCGCCGCGGAGGGCGTGGAGATCGAGTCGGCCGAGCTCGTGCAGCGGCCGACCACCCGCACGCCCGTGGACGAGAACCGCGTGGGCACGCTGATGCGGCTGATCGAGTCGCTCGAGGACCACGACGACGTGCAGGCGGTGCACGCCAACTTCGACGTGGACGCCGAGGTGCTCGAGCGGGTGGCCGCCGCCTAGCCCGTTTTCGGCGGCCGGCAGGGGAGGCGTCCGCCCCCGGACGCAGAATCCCACCTATTGGTGATCGTCCTCGGCATCGACCCGGGCACCGCGAACACGGGCTACGGGGTGGTTGTCTCACGCGGGAGCACGCTCGCGGCGCTCGACGGCGGCGTGATCGAGACGCGGCCCGGCTCGCCGCTCGAGCGGCGGCTGGCGGACATCCACACGCGCGTATGCGACCTGATCGCGGAGCACCGGCCCGTCGCGCTGGCCGTGGAGGACCTCTACTTCGGGCGCAACGCCCATTCCGCCTTCGCGGTCGGCCAGGCCCGCGGCGTCGTGCTGCTGTCGGCCGGCATCCACGGCGTTCCGTGCTTCTCGTACACGCCCCAGGCGGTCAAGCAGGCCGTCTGCGGCTCCGGCTCGGCCGCGAAGGAGCAGGTGCAGCGCATGGTCGGCGCGCTGCTGTCGCTGCCGGAGCCGCCCACGCCCGACCACGCGGCGGACGCCCTCGCCGTGGCCATCTGCCACGCGAACGGCGCGCCCCTGAAGGCGGCGCTCGCGTGAGGCGCTGGCGGCGGTTCAGGCGGCGCCTGCCGCTGCGGCGGAGACGGCGGGTGTTCGCATGATCGCCTCCATCCGCGGCGAGGTCCTCACCCGCCTGCCGGGCGAGGTCGTCATCGAGGCCGCCGGCGTGGGCTACCGCATGGCCGTCTCCTCCGAGACCTTCGCCGCGATCCCCCAGGCGGGCAGCCAGCACCGGCTCTTCACCCACCTCGTCCTGCGCGACGACGGCATGCACCTGTTCGGCTTCGACACGAAGTCCGAGCGCGAGCTCTTCCTGATGCTGATCGGCGTCCAGTCGGTCGGCCCCAAGGTCGCCCTGGCCGTGCTGTCGGGCGGCACCCCGCGCGAGCTCCTCAACGCGATCGCCTCCGGCGACACCGCGCGCTTCCAGGCCGTGCCCGGCATCGGCAAGCGCACGGCGGAGCGCATCATCGTCGAGCTGCGCGAGAAGGTGGCCGGCAAGGTGTCCGACGAGATCGTGGTGCGCCGCACCCCGACGGACGACCCGCGCTCGCTGGCGCGCGAGGGCCTGCTCGGGCTCGGCTTCACGTCCCAGGAGGCGGACAAGCTGCTCGACACGGCCGACGGGGAGACTCCCGAGGAGCTGATCGCCGGGGCCCTGAAGGGGGCGCGATGAGCATCCGCACCCCGGGTGTCGAGCGGATCCAGGACCCGGCACCGCACCCGGAGGACGAGCTCGACCGCTCCCTGCGGCCGAAGAAGCTCGACGACTTCGTCGGCCAGGAGCGGGTCAAGGAGCAGCTGGCCGTGTTCATCGAGGCCGCCCGCGCCCGCGGCGAGGCGCTCGACCACGTGCTGCTCGCCGGCCCGCCCGGGCTCGGCAAGACCTCGCTGGCGCACATCGTGGCCAACGAGCTCGGCGTGGAGTTCACGCTCACCGCCGGGCCGGCGCTCGAGCGCAAGGGCGACGTGGCGAGCTACCTCACCGGACTCGAGCCGCGCAGCGTCTTCTTCGTGGACGAGATCCACCGGCTCCCGCGCGCGCTCGAGGAGACCTTCTATCCCGCCATGGAGGACCGCAAGCTGCCGATCACGGTGGGCCAGGGGGCGGGGGCGAAGGTGGTCACGCTCGACCTGCCGGCCTTCACGCTGATCGGCGCCACCACCCGCGCCGGCCTGCTGACCACCCCGCTGCGCGACCGCTTCGGCGTCTCGCACCGGCTCGACCTGTACTCGCCCCAGGAGCTCGGCCGGATCGTGCGGCGCTCGGCCGGGATCCTCGGCGTGGAGATCGACGACGACGGGGCGGAGGCGATCGCGTCGCGGTCGCGCGGCACGCCGCGGGTGGCCAACCGCCTGCTCAAGCGGGTGCGCGACTTCTCGGAGGTTCGCGGCGCCGGCTCCATCGACGCGCGCGTGGCGCGCGAGGCGCTCGAGCTGTTCGAGGTGGACGAGGCCGGCCTCGACCGGCTCGACCGCGACATCCTGCGAGCGATCTGCGAGAAGTTCGGCGGCGGCCCGGTCGGGCTGTCCACCCTGAGCGTGGCGGTGGGGGAGGAGTCCGACACGATCGAGGACGTGTACGAGCCCTACCTGCTGCAGCAGGGCTTCCTGATGCGCACCCCGCGCGGGCGCGTGGCGACAGACCTCGCCTTCGCCCACCTCGGCCTGGAGGCGCCCAGGGACTCATCCGGGCGGCTCTTCTAGCATGAGGCGTTCATGCCGATCTTCATCTGCCCGAACTGCGGGGACCGTAGCGTGTCCACGGAGCGCACGGCCGGCTTCCAGGACCGCGCTCGCGCCTGCAAGAAATGCGGCTTCGGCTTCCTGTTCGAGCTCCTCGACGACTACTACCCGGCCCCCAACGCCGCCTTCTTCCTGCTCGACCAGCAGGGCCGGCTGATCGGCACCGGCCGCGGCGCTCGCGAGCTGACCGGACTGGGTGACCTCGACGTGATCGGCCGGCCGGTCGCCGACGTGTTGCGCCTCGAGTTCGAGAACGGCGACGACCACATCGCCACGGCGCTCGAGTGGGGCGTGCGGGTGCTCGACAAGCAGGTGGTCGTGCACGCCGAGGGCGACCGCCCCGAGCACGCCAAGGCAGACATCTTCCCCGCCTACGACGAGGACGGCGGCCTCCTCCTGGTGCTGACGCCGCGATGACCAGCCGCACCCGCAACTTCGCGATCCTCGGCCTGCTGGCGGTGCTGCTGGTGCTCGCCGCGATGGTGATCGTGCCCGGCACGCCGCTGTCGAAGGACACGAAGCTGGGCCTCGACCTCGAGGGCGGCATCGAGCTCGTCTACGAGGGCCGGCCGACGCCGCAGGTGCCGGAGGTCACGCCGCAGGCGGTCGACGACGCGATCGAGACGATGCGCAAGCGCGTGGACGCCCTCGGCGTCTCCGAGCCCGAGATCCAGCGCTCCGGGCAGGAGCAGATCTCGGTCGGGCTGCCCGACGTGCAGAACGTGGAGCGCGCGCGCCAGCAGGTCGGCACCACGGCGCAGCTCCAGTTCTACGACTGGGAGCCGAACGTCCTCACCGACACCGAGGTCTACTCGGGCGGCGACGGCCTCTACGACGCCACGCTGGCGGCCTCGAAGGAGCAGGGCAAGGCCGAGCAGACGGACATCGTGCCGGGCTCGGGCGACACGCGCGAGGAGGCGGACCGCAACAACAACACCCAGGAGGACCGCTTCTATCTGTTCGGTCCCGACCAGGCGCCGATCGGGCCCGACAAGCAGCCGGTCCGCACGGAGACGTACGAGCCGTCGGCCAACTGCGAGGAGCTGCTCGCCGAGTACGACGAGGAGCCGGGCGAGCCGAACAAGTACCACAAGGACACCGAGTGCCTCGCGGAGCTCGAGGCGCTCGGCCCCGGCGGGCCGCCCGACGGCTCGCGCGTGATCAGGGTCCCCGAGGGGGTCGTGGTCGTGGAGCAGGAGCGGCAGCCGAACCAGCCGCCCCAGATCAAGCGCTTCACGGTGCTGGAGGACGACTCGGAGCTGTCCGGCGAGGACATCCGCAACCCGGAGGCCAACACCGACCCGAACACGAGCGCCCCGCTCGTGACGATGGAGTTCAGCGACCAGGGCCGCGAGGCCTTCGCGCGTGTGACCAAGCGGATCGCCGAGCGCGGCTTCAACCAGTCGACGCTCAACCCGGGCGCGCCGCGCGAGAACTTCCTGCAGAGCTTCGCGATCACGCTCGACGACCAGATCGTCTCGCTGGCGACGATCGACTTCCAGGAGAACCCCGAGGGGATCGACGGGCGGACGGGCGCCCAGATCGAGGGCGTCGGCAGCTTCGACGACGCCAACGACCTCGCCGAGAGCCTGCGCATCGGCGCGCTCCCGATCGAGCTGAAGCTGATCTCGGAGACGCAGATCTCGGCGTCGCTCGGCCAGCAGGCGCTCGACCAGGGCCTGGCGGCCGGCGCGGCCGGCCTGGTGCTGATGATCATCTTCCTGATCGTCTTCTACCGCGTGCTCGGCCTGGTGGCGACGGCCGCGCTCCTGATCTACGCGGTGCTGCTGTTCGCGCTCGTGAAGCTGATCCCGATCACGCTCACGCTCCCGGGCATCGCCGGAATGGTGCTCACCCTGGCGGTGGCGGCCGACGCCAACATCGTCATGTTCGAGCGAATAAAGGAGGAGGTGCGGGCGGGCAGATCGATCCCGGCCGCCATCTCCGCCGGCTACTCGAAGGCGCTCAGGACGATCATCGACGCCAACGTCGTGACGATCGGCGTGGCCTTCATCCTCTTCACGCTGGCCACGGCCGGGGTGAAGGGGTTCGCGTTCACGCTCGGCGTCGGCACGATCATCTCCCTGTTCACGGCCGTGCTGGGCACGTCGGCCATCCTCGGCTCGATGGCGCGCTCGCGGCTGCTGCGGCGGCCGAGCGCGCTGGGCGCCGGGCCCGAGCGGGTCGACTTCTCGCGCTTCGACTTCATGGGCAAGGCGCGCTGGTTCTTCTCGGCGTCGGGCGTGATCCTCGCGGTGGGCGCGCTGGCGATCGCCGGGCTGGGGATCAACTTCGGCATCGACTTCGAGTCGGGCACGCGGATCACCGCGCCGCTCGAGCGGCCGGCCAGCGTGGACCAGGTGCGCGACGCGCTGGCGCCGCTCGGGTACGGCGACGCCAGGATCCAGGAGGTCGACGACCCCGAGCTGGGCCAGAACGTGCGGCAGATCTCGGTGCCCCAGCTCGAGCCGCAGCAGGTGACCGAGGTCCGGGACACGCTGGACGACGAGTTCGGAGTGAGAGCCGGGGACTTCTCCTCGAGCTCGATCGGGCCCACGTTCGGCGAGCAGATCGCCCGAACGGCGCTGTACGCCGTGATCGCGTCGCTGATCCTGATCGCGATCTACATCGGCTTCCGGTTCGAGTTCAAGTTCGCGGTGCCGGTGCTGATCGCGCTGGCGCACGACCTGCTGATCACGGCGGGCGTGTACGCCCTGACGGAGCGCGAGCTGACCACCGCGACGGTGGCCGCCCTGCTGACGATCATGGGGTACTCGCTCTACGACACGATCATCGTGTTCGACCGAATACGCGAGAACGTGCCGCGCATGCCGCGGGCGACCTTCTCCCAGATCGCGAACCGGTCGATGTCCGAGGTGCTGACCCGATCGCTCGCAACGAGCTTCACCGTGCTGATGCCGGTCGGCGCGCTGCTGCTGTTCGGCGGCGAGACGCTGAAGGACTTCGCGTTCGCCCTGCTCGTGGGGGTGGCCTCCGGGGCGTACTCGTCGATCTTCATAGCCACGCCCGTATTGGTGGAGTGGAAGGAGCGCGAGCAGGTCTACATGCGCCGCCGGCGGCTCGTGATGGAGCAGCACGGCGGGCTGGTGCCCGCGTTCGCGACCGGCTCGTTCGCCGAGGAGACGGCCGTGGCTCCTGCGCCCGTGGCCGCCGTGGCGGGCGCGCGCGAGGGGCGGGCGAGCCGCGCCTCGCGCCGGGCGGCGCAGCGGCGGGCGGGGCCCGAGCGGGCTGCTTCGCCACCGGCGGCGCCGCCTCCTGCACCTCCTCCGGCTGCACCGCCGCCGGCAGCCACAGAGCCACCTCCGGATGCCGCTCCGGCAGAGCGGACCGAGCCTCGCGAGGTGCCGCCGCCGCCGGCCGAGCCGGCCGCTCCGGCCGAGCGCTCCGAGCCTCGCGAAGCGGCGCCGCCGCCGGCCGAGCCCGCACGCCCGGCCGAGCCCACCCGCCCATCCGAGCCGGCTCCCGCCGGTGACGGCGCGCCCGCGGCCCGGCCCGCGTCGCGCAGCACGTCGACGACCGGAGACGGGGCGTCCACACAGCGGTCCAAGTCGAAGTCCAAGCGCCAGCGGGCGAGGAAGAAGCACGGTCGCCGATGAGCCTCGTCGTCTGGATCATGATGGGCATCGCCGTGTGGCACTTCACGGTGTTCGTGCCCGACCGCTTCTGGGGCGGCATCGTCGGCGCGTTCCTGGCCGCGTTCGTCTCGTCCGCGCTGTTCGGCTTCATCGTCAACGGCGCCACGGTCCCGGGCAGGAGCGACACCGACCTCGTCCAGGCGCTGATCGCGATCCCCGGCGCCGCGATCGGGCTCGCCCTCTCCTACTGGTACGGCGCACGCATGGACCGCGAGCACGGCATCGACCACGGCTTCACCCGCGCCGGCTCCCACTGATGGAGCCCGTGACGTCAAGCGTCACGGTCGGCACGCCACCGGAGCGCTAGGCATGGCGCGCGGGGACGTCGAGTTCCTGCGCGAGGGCTACGCGGCGCTGGCGCGCGGCGACCTGGAGACGTTCACCGCGCTGGCCCGTGAGCGGCTCGCCCCGGGCTTCGAGTTCCACCACGTCTGGGACGGCCGGGTCTTCCACGGCTTCGAGGGGACGATGGAGTGGATCTCCGACACCCGCGAGACCTGGGACGACTACAGCCAGGAGGTCGCCGAGATCGTCGAGGTCGGTGACGCGGTGGTCGTGGTGGTGGAGCTCTCGGCGCGGGGAGGCGGCAGCGGGGTGCCGGTGGCGCAGGAGCTCGCCGTGGTGTGGAGGTTCGAGGACGGGCTGGCGGTGGAGGCCCGGTCCTACACCTCGCGCGAGGAAGCGCTCGCGGCCGCCGGGGTCGCGGGCGACTGAGGGTTGAGTGGGCCAAGCTGTGTGTTAACTTGGGCACATGCGTGTGCACATCAACCTCGACGACGAGCTCATCCGAGAGCTCGATCGGCGGGCCGGGGCGCGCGGGCGCAGCGCATACATCGCCTCCACGCTGAGACGTGCGCTCGAGGACGAGCGCCGCTGGGAGCAGATCGCATCAGCCGCAGGGTCTCTCGAAGACCAAGGGCACGATTGGGACGACGATCCGGCAGGTTGGGTTGCCTCCCAGCGGCGCTCGGATGCGCGGCGAGTCGGATGAGGCGCTTGCCGGTACTGCTCGATACCACGGTCCTCATAGACGTGCTGCGGGGATGGGGCGCGGCAAACCGACTGCTCGAGCTGCGCTCCTCGGGCGACGTTCCCTTCGTGTGCTCCATCAATGTCGAGGAGATCTGGCGCGGAATTCGCCCCGATGAGGAGGACGATGCCGGCACGCTGGTCGACGGACTGCGGCTCGCGGAGCTCGGCGTGGCGGAAGGGCAGCTCGCCGGCCGATGGCGGCGCGAGGCGGCAGCGCAGGGCATCACCCTGTCCCAGGCGGACTGCCTGATCGGCGCGGCCGCCGTGGGAGTGGGCGCGCGCCTCGCCACCGGAAATCCGAAGCACTTCCCGATGGAGGAGCTCGAGGTCGAGCACTGGCCGGCTGGGGTGTAAGGGGCGGCTTCGGCCGTTCCGTCCGCTTGTCCTCGCAGGATGGGCCGGATGCAGTCGAGGCCGACCAGGTGGGTTTGCGAGCCCTATGACGTGGGGCTTGCCGAGCGGCTTGCGGCCGGGCTGGGCGTGTCGCGGCCGGTCGGGGCCGTCCTGGCGCGGCGTGGGTTCGCCGATGTCGAGGATGCGCGGCGCTTCATCGCGGCCGAGGAGCGGCACGATCCGCTGACCCTGCCCGGGGTGCCGAAGGCGTGCGAGGTGATCCTCGGCCACCTGCGCCGCGGCTCGCGGATCGCGGTGTTCGGCGACTACGACGTCGACGGTGTCTGCTCCACCGCCATCCTCGTTCGCGCCCTGCGGGCGCTCGGGGGCGATCCGGTCTGGGAGCTGCCGAGCCGCTTCGACGAGGGCTACGGCCTGTCGACCGCGGCGGTGGAGCGGCTGGCCGGCCGCGGCGTCGGCCTGCTGGTGACGGTCGACTGCGGGATCACGGCGGTCGAGCAGGTGGAGGCGGCGAAGGCGGCGGGCCTCGACGTGATCGTGACGGACCACCACCGGCCGGGGGACGTGCTGCCCGACTGCGTGGTGGTGCACCCGGCGTTGGGGGCCGGCTCCGCGAGCGCTGCCCCTGGCGCTGCGGCCTCCGCGAGCGCTTTGCCCGCCTACGGCTGCCCCGAGCTGTGCGCCTCCGGCGTCGCCCTCAAGCTCGCCGAGGCGCTTCACGCGGCCGCCGGCGGCGACCCGCGCGCGGCCGACGAGGACCTCGATCTCGCCGCGCTCGCCACCGTCTGCGACCTCGTCCCGCTTCGCGACGAGAACCGGCGCATCGTCCGCGAGGGCCTCCTCGCCCTCTCTCGCACCCGCAAGCCCGGCCTGCGTGCCCTCATGGCGGTGGGCGGCGTCGCCCCCGCCGAGCTCACCGAGCACGCGCTCGGCTTCCGGCTCGGCCCGCGCATCAACGCCGCCGGCCGCATGCGCCGCGCCGACGCCGCGCTCGAGCTTCTCCTCACCGAGGACGGCGCCCGTGCCGAGGAGGTCGCCCGCGAGCTCGACCTCCTCAACCGCGATCGCCAGGAGGCCGAGACCCGCATCCTCTTCGCCGCCGACGCCGCCTGCGTCCCGCAGGCGAGCCAGGCCGCGATCGTGGTGGCGGGGGAGGGGTGGCACCCGGGTGTGGTGGGCATCGTGGCGTCGCGGCTGGTCGAGCGCTGGCGGCGGCCCTGCGTGGCGATCGCCCTGGAGGGCGGCTCCGGGCGCGGCAGCGGTCGCAGCATCTCGCCCTACGACCTGCACGCCGGACTTGCCGCGTGCGCGCCCCACCTGACCCGCTTCGGCGGCCACCGCATGGCGGCCGGCGTCGAGCTGGATGCGGCGGAGGTGGAGCCGTTCCGCCGCGCCCTCGCCGCCCACGCCGGCGAGGCGCTCACGCCGGCGGACCTCATCCCCGTCGAGCGGGTGGACGCGGTGGTCCCCGGCGGCGTGCTCGGCCTCGAGCTGGCCGAGGAGCTCGAGACGCTGCGCCCCTTCGGGATGGGCAACCCGCAACCGACCCTGCTGGTCCCCGCCTCCCGCTTCCAGCACGTGACCGGCATGGGGGAGGACAAGGAGCACGCCCGCTTCACCCTGGTCACGGCGGGCGGGGCGCGCTCGCGCGGCGTGGCGTTCGGGTCGCCGCCGAAGGTGCTGGCGCCCGCATCGGAGGACAACCACGACATCGCGCTCCGCCTGGAGCGGAACCGCTGGAACGGCATGGTGGAGCCGCGGGTGATCCTGCGCGCGCTGTGCCCGACGAAGCCGGGCGAGCTGCGGGTGCTCGGGGAGGAGGGCTCGTTCTGGGAGCGGCTGGAGCGCGCGCTCGCCGCCCGATCGGGAACCGAGCGTCGACTTCGCCGGCGTGAGGCGGACGAACTCGACGGCGAAGCGAAGCGCCGGCCGACCGGCGCTGCGAGGGCTTCGCCGGCGTCGCCGGGGACCTCTTCACGAGCGGCGCCTCGGTGCTCGTCGCCGTCGCCGACGTTCCGCGGCGGCGGCAAGGGCTCGAGGAGATCGTCGCGGGTCTCGCGCCGGGTGGGATGGCTGTCGCCTCCTGGGCCGCCATCGCCGCCGATCCCGAGCTCGCCCGCTCGGCAGACCATCTCGTCGCCCTCGACCCGCCGCCCGGCGGCCGCGCCGATCCCCTGCTCCGCGCCGGCCCCCGCGCCCACCTCGCCTGGGGCCCGGCCGAGGCGGAGTTCGCGCTGTGCGTCTACCGCGCCGAGCTCGACCTCAGGCCCGCGCTGGCGGACGCGTTCCGCGCCCTTCGCGCGCTGCCGGAAGAGGCGACTCCGGAGGACGTCGAGCAGGCCCTCGCCGGCACCGGCCGCTACCCCCGCACCCCCGAGTGCTGCGCCCGCCTGCTCGCCGTGCTCGACGAGCTCGAGCTGGTGGAGCTTGCCCTGCGACCGCCGCTCGTGCCGGGTGCGCGAGGGCGTCCGCGCGGACCTCAACGGTTCGAGCGCCTTCCGCGCGAGCAGCGAGCGCCTGGCCGCGGTCGAGCGCGCCCTGGCCGCCGAGCTGCCACAGCGCGCCGCCGCCCGCGCGGCCTGACCCGGGGGCGAGATCGCGCTCGCTCGGGCCTGAAGCATGTATGACGAATCGTGCTACCGTCGCCGCCATGGCCGGCGCCGGAACGCCCCTGTCGGTCCGACTCGACGCCGAGGCGCTTCGAGCCCTCGATGTGGTCGCGGCCGGCCGCCTCACCCAGTCCCAGGCGATCAGGACGGCTCTCCTCGAAGCCGCCAGACGCCGGCAGGACCTCGAGGCCGAGGCGAAGCGGCTGGCGGAGGACGAGGCGGATCGCGAAGAGGTGCGGCGCATTCGGGCCTCCATGGACGAGATCTCCGCGCCCTGGCCCGACTGATGGTCCGAGGGGAGGTCTTCCGGCTGCCCGCCCCGCGGACCGCCCAAGGCCGGGAGCAACGCGGCGCGCGCTACGCCGTGGTGGTCCAGGCGAACGAGCTGCTCGCGCTCAGCACGGTGCTCGTCGCCCCGACCTCTACAGGCGCCGCGCCCGCGACGTTCCGTCCGGAGATCCGCGTCGGCGGGACGCCTACGCGAGTGATGACCGACCAGCTGCGCGCCGTCGATTCCGCGCGGCTCGGTCGCTCGGCCGGCCGCCTGGAGGCCTCCGAGCTGTACGCCGTGGACCGCGCGCTCGCCACGGTGCTGTCGCTGAACCCCTCCTGAGAAGCACGTGGGGCCGGCTCCACCCCGAGCCGACCCCACGTCCGCCCCTTCGGGCTGTCTTTGCAAGCGACCCCAAGGGTCACCCGTTCGTCATCCAGAATGAGGTCACCGAGCCGTTTGCGATAGAGACATGTGTCCATCGGACAGACGTCCAGCCGGTGGGCGAGACGTCCCGGCACCGGCTGGCCCCTCGAACACCGCGTCTAAACTCGATCCCATGCCGAAGCTCCCCCGCACCACCGCGAAGCCGGGGACCACCACGGCCGCCAAGGCCCCGGCGAAGCCTGCCAAGCCGGCGAGCGACGGCAAGACCTCCGCGGCCGCCGCGCGCCGCACCGCGGTCAAGCGGAAGGCGCGCCGCGACGGCGCCGCCCCGGGCGACCGCGACTTCGAGCGCCATCCGGTCGACGTGCACACCCACCACGGCCCCGCCGGCCCGAAGGCGAAGCTGACCGAGGACCAGCGCGTCCTGCTGGGCGACCTGTTCGCGGTCGTCGAGGAGCACGCCGACGAGGCCGCCGAGCGGATCGACCGCGACATCGTCGAGAGGTCGTTCGTGTTCGCCTGCGACCGCCACGCCGACCAGCGCCGCGCCAGCGGCGAGGACTTCATCGTGCACCCGATCGGCGTGGCCAAGATCTGCGCCGGCATGCGGCTCGACACGGCCACGCTGTGCGCCGCCCTGCTGCACGACACCGTCGAGGACACGAGCGCCTCGCTCGACGAGGTCGAGTCGGACTTCGGCGAGGAGATCGGCGCGCTCGTGGACGGCGTGACCAAGCTCTCCGGCGTCACGTTCCAGAGCCGCGACGACCGCCAGGCCGAGAACTACCGCAAGATGATCGTCGCGATGGCCCAGGACATCCGGGTCATCCTGATCAAGCTCGCCGACCGGCTGCACAACATGCGCACGATCGGCTCGATGCCGAAGCACAAGCAGCAGGAGAAGGCGAAGGAGACGCTCGAGATCTTCGCCCCGCTCGCGCACCGGCTCGGCATCCACGCGATCAAGTGGGAGCTCGAGGACCTCGCCTTCGCCACGCTCCACCCGCGCAAGTACAACGAGATCAAGCAGCTCGTCTCGCAGCAGCGCGACGAGCGCGAGGCCTACGTCGCGCGCGCCGGCGAGTACCTGGAGCAGGAGCTGGGGGCGGTCGGCATCGAGGCCGACATCTCCGGCCGCGCCAAGCACTTCTACTCGATCTACTCGAAGATGACGAAGAAGGGGCGCGAGTTCAACGAGATCTACGACCTCACCGCCATGCGCGTGATCGTCGGCTCGGTGAAGGACTGCTACGGCGCCATCGGCGTCATCCACTCGCTCTGGAAGCCGCTGCCGGGGCGCTTCAAGGACTGGGTCGCCATGCCCAAGTTCAACATGTACCAGGCGCTCCACACCACGGTGATCGGGCCCGAGGGGCGGCCGCTCGAGATCCAGATCCGCACGCTCGAGATGCACCGCACGGCCGAGTTCGGCGTCGCCGCGCACTGGATCTACAAGGAGGACGGCGGCAAGCCGGTCGAGGAGAAGGTGGAGTGGCTCCGGCACCTGCTCGACTGGCAGGACGAGACGACGGACCCGCAGGAGTTCGCCGCCACCCTGAAGGCCGACCTGTTCGAGGACGAGGTGTTCGTCTTCACGCCCAAGGGCGAGGTCAAGTCGCTGGCCTCGGGCGCCACGCCGCTCGACTTCGCCTACTCGATCCACACCGACGTCGGCCACCGCTGCGTGGGCGCGAAGGTCAACGGCAAGATCGTGCCGCTGCACTACGAGCTCGAGTCGGGCGACATCTGCGAGGTGCTGACCTCGAAGAAGGAGCGCGGGCCGTCGCGCGACTGGCTGGCGCTCGCCAAGACCACCCGCGCGCAGTCGAAGATCCGCGCCTGGTTCAAGCGCGAGCGCCGCGAGGACTCGGAGCGCACCGGCCGCGAGATCCTGCACGAGAACATGAAGCGCGCCGGGCTGCCGCCGCAGAAGCTGGCCGGCTCGCCGCTGCTCGCGGACGTGATCCGCGAGATGGGCTTCAAGAAGGGCGACGAGTTCTACATCGCCCTGGGCCAGGCGAAGATCTCGCCGAAGACGGTCATCTCCAAGCTGATGGCGCGGCTGAAGGAGGGCGAGGCGGCGGTGGAGCCGGCCTCGGCGGCGTCGGAGCTGATGGAGCGCAAGGAGGTGCCGAAGAAGACGGCCGCGTCGTCGACCTTCGGCATCAAGGTGGAGGGCGTCGAGGACGTGATGCTGCGGCTGGCGAAGTGCTGCCGGCCGGTCCCGGGCGACCCGATCGTGGGCTACATCTCGCTCGGCAAGGGGATCACGATCCACCACGACAACTGCCCGAACGCCCTGGCCCTGATGAAGAACCCGGAGCGCTTCACGGACGTGGCATGGGAGGGCGACACGTCGGCGCCGTTCCGGGTGGAGCTGCAGATCGACGGCTGGGACCGCCACCGGCTGCTGGAGGACCTGTCACGCACGTTCGCCGAGACCGGGATCAACATCCTGGAGGCGCGCTGCACGGTCGTGCACCCGATGGTGAAGAACCGGTTCGTGGTCGAGGTGGGGGACACGCAGGCGCTGAAGACCTGCATCACGCGGCTGCGGAACATCGATTCGGTCTTCGACGCGTATCGCGTCACGCCGACCGGCTAGGGTCCATCCGGGAGTGCTGGGCGCCCAAACGGGGTACCTGGCGACTGGGGGCCTTGACCAAGTTCTGTTCACGCATCCTGTTGTGCTGCGCCGTTGTGGTCGTCGCCTGCCTGGCGGGGCCTGTGGCTGGGGCGGCTGCGCAGCGCCGACGATCACCGTGATCGACGTCGGACCCGCCGGCGCCGATCGAGCGACAACACGCCGACGGTTCACGTTCTCGAGCCCCGACGACCCGATGCCACGCTTCGAGTGCTGGCACCACCGCCCCGGCGACGCAGCGCAGTCGCCTCGACTACGTGCTCGACGCCGCGACGCTGAGCCGGCTCGCCGACGGCGCGTACGTCGTTCGAGGTCAGCGCGATGGACGCGACCGGCCCGGACCCCGAGCCCGCCCCGACGACGTTCACCGTCGACGCGACCGCCCCGGAGACGACGATCGCCTCCGGTCCGCCCGCGCCTCTCCAACGACCCGACGCCCGAGTTCGCCTTCACGAGCTCGGAAGCCGGCGGCTTCGAGTGTCGACTGCGCCGGTGTCCAGCCCGAGCTTCGCGGACTGCAGCTCGCCAACGGGGTTCGGCCCGCTCCCGGACGGCGACTACGTCTTCGAGGTCAGGGCGGTCGACCTCGCAGGCAACACCGACGCGTCGCCCGCAGGCCGACGCTTTCAGCATCGACACCACCCCGCCGCAGACCGAGATCACCGGCGGGCCGAACGACACCACCGCCGCCACCGCCGTCTTCCTCTTCTCCGCCCCCGGCGCCACAGGCGTCTCCTGCCGTCTCGACGGCGGCGCCTGGCAGCCGTGCGAGTCGCCTCAGGCCTATTCGGGGCTGAGTCTCGGCGGACACACCGTTCGAGGTCACCGCCGTCGACGCCGCCGGCAACACCGATCCCACCCCGGCCCATCACGCCTGGCAGGTCCTCAAGCCGGGCCTCGTCATCCCCGCCGCCCTCAAGCAGGCCATCGCTCTCGCCCGGGAGCTCGTTCAGATTCGCCGGACGCTCTCCAAGCTTCGCCTCCGCGCCCTCGCCCGCCGGCGCACCGTTCTGTTCACGAGCTTCGACGCCCTCACCGGCGGCACCGTCGAGGTCCGCGCACGCGCGCGCGTCCGGCAGGGCGGGAAGCGTCGCTGGGTCGGCACCCTCAAGGGCAAGCGCGAGGTCCCCGACGCCGGCCGCCACCGGGTCCGGGCGACCGTCACCAAGAAGGGCGCGCCGGCTCGCCAAGCAGCCGCCGGACGCTGCCGCTCGAGCTGCGCCTGACCTTCACCGATCTCGCCGGCCGCTCCCTCTGGGCGACCTCCGAGCTCACCCTCAAGCGCTGACCGCGCGACCCCGCGAAACGCCCGGACTTGCGCAAAAGCCATTCCTGAATACGCTGGTTACGAAGGAGCGTCGGTCGTCGCTCCGCGTTAGCCCGCTTGAAGACTGGTCCAAACAGGCATGGCTCGGCCATGCGCCCCCCTCGTCATGTCAGTCCGCAAGTTCCGCGCCGCATCGCCGCTTGAGACGGTGGGGTTCGTGAATTGATCGGTCGGGTGACAGGAAGTTCACCGCAGTCCGAACTCACGGGTGCGTTGCTGGAGCGAGAAGCGGAGCTGCGTGCTCTTGACGTCGCGCTGCGCGAATCCGCGGAGGGACAGGGCGGCATCGTCCTCGTGGAGGCGGCCACGGGCCTCGGCAAGTCGCGCCTGCTCGCCGAGGCGGCGGCGCTCGCGGCCGGTCGCGGCGCCCGCGTGCTCAGCGCCAGCGGACGCGATCTCGAGCGCGATCTCCCCTTCGGGGTCGCCCTCCAGCTCTTCGAGAAGCCGGTCAGCCGCTTCGACGACGCCGAGCGCGAGCGCTACTTCTCGGGCTCGGCGGGGCTGGCCGCCCCGCTCGTGCTCGAGGGCACCCCGGTGCCGGAGGGCCTCGTCGGCCTCGCTGCACGGCCTCTACTGGCTGAGCGCGAACTTCGCCGAGGAGCGCCCGCTCGTCCTGAGCATCGACGACGTGCACTGGTGCGATCCGTCCACCCTGCGCTTCCTCGTCTACCTCGCCCAGCGCATCCAGGAGCTGCCCATCACCGCGATCCTCGCGGTGGCGGCCGGCCATCCGCCCGAGCCGGACCCGCTGCTCGACGAGCTGCGCGCCCACCCGGCCACGACCGTCGTGCAGCCTGGAGCCGCTGAGCGAGGATGCTGTCGCGCGCGGCCTCCGCGAGTCGGTGCTGCCGGACGCGGAACCGCTCTTCGCACGCGCCTGCCACGAGGCGACCCGCGGCAACCCGCTCCTCCTCGCCGAGCTGGCCGTCGAGCTGGCCATGCGCGACGTCGAGCCGCTGGACGGCAACGCGGACATCGTCCGGGAGCTCGCCCCGGAGTCGCTCTCGGCCGCCGTGCTCGTGCGGCTGCGGCGGCTGGGGGAGGGGGCACCCGAGCTCGCCCGCGCGATCGCGGTCCTGGGCGACGGCGCCGAGCTCCGCCACGCGGCGCCGCTGGCCGACCTGCCGGTCGAGCGCGCCATCCAGCTTGCCGACGCGCTGATGGGCGCCGGCGTGCTGCGCCGCGAGCCCGGCCTGTCGTTCGTCCATCCCGTCGTGCGCGTGTCGATGGACGCCGACCGGCCCGAGTTCGAGCGCGCCGAGGCGCATCGCCGCGCCGCCGGAATGCTGATGAACGAGGGCGCCTCCCTGGAGCGCGTGGCGCCGCACCTGCTCGCAGGCCGGCCCGACAACGACCCCCGCGCCGTCGAGGTCCTGCTCGAGGCGGGCACGCGCGCCCTCGCCGGCGGCGCGCCCGACTCGGCCATCCGCCTGCTACGGCGCGCGCTCGAGGAACCGCCCCCGCCGGAGCGCCGCGCCGACGTGCTGGTCGCGCTCGGCCGCGCCGAGGGCGCGGCGGGCGACCCCACCGCGATCGAGCGCCTCACGGGCGCACTCGAGCTGATCGGCGAGCCGAGCGGCCGCGCTGCCGCGGCCCTCGACGCCGGCCGCCTGCTGCTCAACCACGCTCGCTGGGACGACGCCGCCCGGACGCTCGAGCGCGGGATCGAGGACGTGGACGGCACCGACGACTCCCTCCGCGCCAGCCTCGAGGCCGCCTACGTCATGGCCGCCAGGGTGGTCCCCGCGGACGACGGAGCGCCGCCTCGCGGCCGCGGTCGAGGACGCCTCACTGGAGTCGACCGTCTCCGGCCGCCTGATCCTCGCCCGCGCCGCGGCCGCGCGCGCCCTGCGCGGCACCTCGGCCGCCGAGGTCCACCAGCTCGCCACGCGCGCGCTGGGCGGCGGGGAGCTGCTCCGGGACGAGACGAGCGACGGGATCGGCTTCTACCTGGCGGTCTTCGCGCTGACGGTGGCCGAGGACCTCCAGACCGCCGAGCTGGCCGCCACCACCGCGGTGGACGACGCCCAGCGCCGCGGCTCGGTGCTCGGCTTCGCCACCGCCTGCCACTTCCGCTCCCTCGCCATCCTGCGGCGCGGGCGCATCGCAGAGGCCGCGGCCGACACCGTCAACGCCCTCGAGGCCCGCGCCTACGGCTGGCGGCACTCGCTCGGGGCCGCGGTGGCCGTCCAGGCCGAGTGCTCGATCGAGCGCGGCGAGCTCGACGAGGCCGGGCGCGAGCTCCAGAACCTCATGAACGAGAAGGGCACGTACGGAGAGGACCCCAGGGACTTCCGCTTCGTCGGGGTCCGCGGCCACGTGCGGCTGCTGCAGCTCTCGCCCGCGACGGCGCTCGAGGACCTGCTCCAGGCGGGAAGCCTGCTGGAGCGAGCTGGGCGGCGGCAACCCCGCCGTCTACCCGTGGCGGTCGCTCGCCGCCGCGGCGTCCCTCGCGCTCGGCGACCGCGCGGAGGCGCGCCGGCTCGCCGAGGAGGAGGTGGCGCTGGCCGCCGCGTTCGGTGCGCCCGGCGCGCACGGACGGGCGCTCGGGGCGCTCGCCGCCACCGCCGACGGCTCGGAGGCGCTCGAGCTGCGCAGGGAGGCCGTGCGGGTGCTCGAGTCCAGCCAGGCCGCCCTCGACCGTGCCCGCGCGCTGATCGACCTCGGCGCGACCCTGCGGCGCGCCACGCGGCGCCGCGATGCCCGCGAGCCGCTCAAGCTCGGCCTCGACCTCGCCGGCCGCTGCGGTGCCCGCGCGCTGGCACAGCGGGCCCGCGAGGAGCTGGTTGCGGTGGGCGCACGCCCGCGCCGCGACGCGGCCACCGGGCGCGACGCGCTCACCGTCCGGGAGAGCCAGGTCGCGGGCCTGGCCGCCCAGGGGATGTCGAACCGCGAGATCGCAGAGGCCCTCTTCGTGACCGTCAAGACCGTCGAGTGGCACCTGAAGCACGCCTACCGCAAGCTCGGCGTGGGCTCACGGCGCGAGCTCGGCGCGGCACTTTTGTCCGACTGACCCCGCCCGCCGGTCGGACTGAGGGAATACACTAGCCGCGCCCGTCCTCCCGATTTGGTGGAGGCGGAACCAGACCAGCGGGGATGATGAAGAGCGTGAACGTGCGCCTCGATCGCTTTGGCCAGGAGGCTCTCGAAGAGCATCTGCGTGCCACGGGCGAGTCGGAAAGCGACGCCCTGGACGTTGCCCTGCGCTACTACCTGGGCGACGCCGACAGCGGCCGCGTGGCCTGGAAGGTGCCGCGGAAGACCACCCGGCCCGACCCCGCCGAGGAGATCGAGCTGGAGCTCGACGACAACCTGCACTCGCAGCTGCGGCGGGAGTCGCGGCGCCAGCACGTGTCACCGGACCTGCTCGCGCTGCACGCGCTCATGTACTACCTGGCCGATCTGGACAGCGGCAGAGCAGCCGCCCGCCTCGGCGACGCGATCAATCGCGACGCCGAGGCCTAAGCGACCGCTGGACGCTAGTCGCCGCCTTCTCAGGCGGCGGCGGTCACGGGCGCGGCTCGTAGCACGCGCAGGGCGGCTGGTAGTGCACCACGTCCGCGGTGGTGCAGGTCGTAGCGGACATGCCGGTCAGCCGGTCCGAATCGGGGGCGGCTGCGTGGGGGTCGCGGTACACAGGGCGGTGCCTCATCTCCAAGATTGACCCTATGGCCGAAGGGCCGCCAGCGCGCTAGGGCAGCCACCCTAGTCTTTTGCACGGGCTCCAGGCCGAAAGCTCATGCGACGGTGAGCAGGCCGCCCGGTGTGACGCCAAACTCCACATCCGCGTACTCGCCTATGTAGTCCCCGTCCACCTGTACGGGAAAAGGACGATCGTCGATCGCCTCCACCCGCAGGCCGGCCAGCGCGCCCAGCCCCTCCACCTGCCGGTGGCGCAGGACCGTCGCGGCCTTGCTCGACAGGAGCCGCGGGATCAGGGTGGGCAGCTCGAGCGGGGTGGCGCTCTTCAGCACGGCCGCGGACAGCGAGCCGGTGTTGAGGCCGGCGGGCTCCGTCACGCGGATCGGACGCCGGCGGAAGAACGTGAAGGGGTCGGAGTTTTGGACGATCACGGTCACGCCGTCGAGCGTGCGGTCGCCCCACCGGACCCGGACGTGCGGGGGCCTGACGAGGTAGCGGCGGCTGAAGATCGAGACCGCGGCGTAGCTGTAGTACCAGGCGCCGAAGCGCGCCTTGCGGTAGGGGTGGTCGTCCACGAGCTCGACGACGGAGGCGTCGAGTCCGACGCCGGCGGCGAACACGAAGTGGCGGCCGTTCATCCGCCCCAGGTCCACCCGGCGCGGCTGGAAGTCGTCGGCCATCCGCAGCAGGTGCTCGGTCGCGTCCACCACGTCGTTGGGGATCCCGAGCGTGCGCGCCCACACGTTGGTCGAGCCGCCCGGCAGCGCGGTGAGCGGCGTGTCCGAGCCGACCAGCCCGTTGGCGGCCTCGTTGACGGTGCCGTCGCCGCCGAAGGCCACGACGGCGTCGTAGCCCTCGCGCGCCGCCTCGCGGCAGATCTGCGTGGCGTGGTCGCGCTTCTCGGTGTCGATCGCCTCCACCGTGTAGCGCGACTGGAGCGCGTACACGACGAGGTTGCGCAGCCGGTCGGACACCGTCGTGGCATACGGATTGACGATGACCAGCATGCGCCGCTTCGGCGTGCGGTCGGGAAGGAGGCGCTCCGCGAGCTCCTCCGCCCGGTCGAGGGCGGTCTCGGGCACTGAGGGCGTTAACCCTACTGGCCCGAGGCGCTCAGGCGCTTTGGACGACCGGCGCTGCGTCGAGCTCGCGGAGCGCGGCCTTGAGCGCCCCGCGACCGCGGTGGTGGAGGCCGTGGATCGCGCTCTCCGTCTTCTTCATACGGTCGGCGATCTCGACGGGGCTGAGCCCGACGACGTGACGCAGCACGAGTACCTCACGCTGCTCGTCGGGGAGCCGGTCGAGCGCCTCGCGAAGCGAGTGGAAGCGCTCGAACTGGACCTCGTCGTGGCCCTCGTCCGTCGTGCGGACCTCCTCGAAGGGAATCTGCCGGCGCGCCCGCAGGTGGTCCAGCGCGGCGTTGCGGGCCACGCGAAGGATCCACGCCGAGAACGGCACCTGGCGCTGCTCGTAGCGCTGGATCTTGTTCAGCAGCTTGGCGAACAGCGACTGCGTGATGTCCTCGGCCTCGTGCGGATCGCGAACGATGCTCTGCACGTAGCCGCAGACATCGTCTGCGTAACGGACGTAGAGGAAGTGGAGCGCGGAAGCGTCTCCTTCCTTGGCACGTGCAATGGCACGGGATAGAAGCTCACTCTCCGGCACTTGCCGGAAACGGGGGAACGGCAGGGGGCGGCTCGGGCGCTCGGTGGCGTGGGGGTCCCGAGCCTCCGTCTGCAACGAAGGCATTTCAATCTCCTAAGGTCTGCGAGTCCGGTGTGCGACATTCACCGGTCTTCCGACCCTAGGCGAGGTTCTCGATTCTCGCACTAGGGGCGCGACCCCAGGTTTTCCCGGAAAGAGCGAGGACGGTAGGAAAAAAGGGGGAGCCGCGGAAGAAAATCAGGTCAGGCACACCTCCGCGCCCTCGCCGACGGTCAATCGCAGCGCCCGGGGCAGGCGAAAGTCGCGGAAAACCCTGGATTTCGGGCCGATCACGCTCGCCTCGAGGCGGCCACCCAGATGACTGATCGAGGCCCCCGGCAGGACCACCGAATGCTCGATCTCGGCACCCTCGATCACGACGTCGTCGCCGATCGACGTATAGGGGCCGACGTAGGCATCGCGCAGGCGCGCACGGGCGCCGATGATGGCCGGGCCGCGCACGAGGCTCGACTTGATCCTCGCCTCCGGGTGGACGATCACCGCCCCCTGGATCGTCGAGTCGGTGAGCTGGGAGCGGTCGTAGTCGGCGCGCCGGCCCTCGAGCGCGAAGCGGTTCCCCTCGAGCAGCGCCTCGGTGCCGCCGCGGAAGCGCCACCAGTCGGTCACGCCGCACGTGCCGACGCGTCCACCGCGCTGCCGCACACGCTCCACGAGCGCCTCCAGCACGTGCTCCGGGTCCAGGTCCAGGTCCGCGACGCCGTCGAGCGCGCCGGGCGCCAGCACCGCCACGCCGGCCGAGTCGTTGCGCAGCGGGCGGGGGCGCACAGGTCCCCCGCCCACCGCTGCTCGCAGCTGCACCACCTGGGCCAGCTCCCCCCCGCAGCACTCGTGTAGTACCAGCAGGGCCTCTGTGTCGCAATGCGCCCCGCCGGCGGTGAGCGAGCGGAGGCTCTGCTTCGCCAGGCTGTCTGCCAGGTGCAGCACGAACGCCTCACCATCGAGGAAGCCGGTCAGGTCACCCAGCACGTGCGCGAGCGTCTCGTCCGGGAGCTGCTCGACCCAGCTGACGCGCACGGTGGAGCGCCCGCCGGCCACTGCGTCGCGCGCAGGGGCGCGAAGCTCCTGGGGCACGATCACGGCCGCCTCGCGGACGCCGGCTTGGGCGAGCCAGTCGAGTGCATGGCTGAGAAGCGCGCGGTTGGCAACAGGGACTGCACTGGGTGCCTGTGCCAAGACGACGGCCTTGGTGAGGGTCACACAACGTAAACGCTCGAGGGGATGCCGGGTCTGCGCCAGGGTGGTCTGAACTTCGGCCCGGGTGGGCCTGGTCAGCGCCGGTAGGTGATGCGCATGAGCTCGCCGAAGGCCTGGAAGTTGGCCGTGCGAGTGCAGCGGATACGCACGCGTACCTCGCCGTCGCCCGTCGTGCCGCTCACGTAGTCGGCGGCGGCGCCCGTGGGGACGAGGTTGTTCAGCGACACCTCGGCGGTCGAGATCGCACGCGAGTCGAGCTGCACCCAGGCGCTCGTGGTCCAGCGCCAGATGTGGACGGTCTGCGTGCAGGAGGCCGAGTTGCGGCCCCGGTAGTTCACGCGCAGGTCGGCCAGCGAGTTCGCGACGCCCGTGAAGCTGCCGTACCAAGAGGTCGTGCGGGTGCCGGACGTGGTCGAGTTGACCTGGAGGAAGACGTTGTCGTCCGCGGTCAGCGCCGCGGCCGTGCCGCCGCCGGCGGTGCCGGTCTCGAGCACGGTGGCGTTCGGCGCGGAGTCCACGTTGACGGGCACGCTGAAGGTGGCGGGAGCCGCAGGAGGAGCGGGGGAGGTGGTGGCGTTGGTCGACGCGTCCGCCGAGCTGACGCGGAAGTGGTAGGTGGCGCCCGGCGTCAGGCCGCTGAGCTGGATGCTGTGCGCGGTGGCGAGGCTTGCGCGGGTCGCATTCAGGGTCAGGGAGGTGGGGCTCGTGCCGTAGTCGACGCGCGCGTCGGCCGGCTCGCTGGTCGTCCAGGCGATCGTGGCCGTGCCGTTGACGGCGGCGGTGGCCTGGAGGGCGGAGATGCCCGGGCCGGTCGTATCTTGCGCGTAGCCGGCCTGGTAGGTGCCGCTCGTGGCCGGGAACATCGCGTACTCGACGCCCTTGATGACCTCGCGGGTGAAGCTCACCGCCACGCCGTCACGCGTCAGCTGGGTCAGCGTGTCCCCGTCGAACACGGCCGGCACCATCGCGCGCAGGCCGGTGGCCCCGGCGCCGGCGGTGACCCGGAAGCCGAGCGTGCCGCCCGCGTACGAGATCGAGCCGAACGACGAGCCGTTGCGCCCGTCGAGCCAGTCCAGCATCTGCTTGCCGGAGACCACCGGCACGCTGCGGCTGAGGGCCGACGAGACGATCGCGTTGGCTCCGGTTGAGACGGCGTCGTCGGTGTGCATGTTGGCCGTGAACGCGCCGTAGTAGCCGGTGGCGCCCAGCGCGCGGTCGAGCAGCGTGTTGATCGTGAACGGATAGGTCTGGTCCGACTCGTCCGTCATCTGGGTCGTCGCCTGGTAGACGTCGATCATCGTGCCGTCGAGGTCGGCGAAGCGCATGGGCATGCCCGACCCGGTGAACATGCCGGGCACGTCGTTCACCCAGTCCGGCGGCCAGTAGTAGTAGTTGGTGTCGAGCCGGATCCCGTGCTGGAGCTCGACCTTCGCCTGGGTCGCCCAGTCGCTCCAGACGATGCAGTGGGTGCGGCTCGTGACCGGGTCGGGGACGCTCGGGTACTCGCTCGCGAACTCGGCCAGCTGGTCGGCGTAGTCGGCCTGCAGCGAGGCCGGCGTGAAGTCGCCGCAGCCGGTGTTGGGATGGAGGCCGACCTCGAAGCCCTCGGCCACGTACGAGGCCGCCTGGGCGTCGGTGAGCGGCGTGTCGGGATAGACGTACGAGCTCCCGCGCACGCAATCCCACTGGGCGACCGAGCAGCCGGCCGGGCTCGAGGTCCGGAAGCCGTTGAAGCGGCCGGCGGTGCCGCCGTTGCCGTGGTCGTCGCCGGTCATGACCACCACTGCCTTCTCGCCGCGCGGGAAGTACCAGAAGCGCGGCAGCGGCTTGCGGTCGGCGTTCACGTGGCCGATCAGGTTGGCCAGCAGGCGCTGGTGCTCGTCGGCCTGCGGGATGGCGACCTTGGCCAGGTCGTTCCAGTCCGGCAGGCTGCCGCCGAAGAAGAGGTCGTCGGAGCGGATCGGCTCGGTGCCGTCGCGCTCCTGGCCGTCCCAGCCCGGGTTGCCCTGGCGCGTGTAGACGACGGAGCGGGCGAGGTCGAACATGAATGCTGCCGCCTGGCCGCCGGCGCTGCCCACGTTCCGGACCGTGACCGCGGGGTTGGGCGTCGCCGTGCCGGCCGTGGTGAAGAGCGTGGCCAGCGTCGTGGCGCCGTTCGTGACGTACCGGTCCGCAACGCCGTGGAACTGCATCGTGTCGCCGACGATCCCGGTGCCCGGGGCCCTCGAGGTGTCGACGCGCATGTAGGCGTCGCCGAGCGTGCCGGAGGCGTCGATCAGCCCCAGCAGGCCGGCCAGCTGCTTGTCCGGGCGCATGGCGATCAGGTTGCCGCCGGCGTTCACCCAGTCGGTCAGCATCCCGACCTGAGCCGCGGTGAGCGGGAAGTCGCCCAGGATGGCCACGTCGTGCGCCGCCAGCACAGCGGGCGTCACCGTCGAGATGTCCTTCGTCGTGAAGGCGTTCAGGCCCTCGGCGCGCAGGATCTCCGCGTAGTAGCGGGTGAACGGGTTGGAGGCCTGGCCGATCGCGAGGATCGGGCCGCCCGGCCCGTCGTCCGGCGGCGGGGGCGGGGGAGGCGCGGTCGTGAACGACCAGCTGAAGTCATTCAGCAGCGCGTTGCCCGCGCGGTCCTTGACGCCGGAGGCGCCGCCCCTCACCGTCGCCGTGTAGGTGGTGTCCTCCGCGAGCGCGCTCGACGGGTCGAGCACCGCGCGCCGGTTGCCGGTGTCGTAGGTCACGGATGCGGAGACGAGGGCGCCGCCCGGGGCGCGCAGCTCGACGTTGCTCGCGCCTACGGTCGCGGCGTCCATGGCCTCGCTGAAGGTGGCCGACACGTTCGCGGAGACGGCGACGCCGGTGGCGTCGTCGGCGGGCGAGGTGGCTGCGACGGTCGGCCGCGTCTCGTCCACGGCGTCCGTCCGGAACACCACGTCGACCCAGTAGTTCTCGGAGCGGAAGGTCTCGTTCGGGAAGGTCCTGCTGGGGCCGTAGCCGAAGACGCCGTTGCCGCCGTCCTCTCCGTCCGCGAGCGCGCGCAGCGGGCCGTTGTCGACTCCGGTCGTGAAGAAGGTGCGGTTCCAGGCGTAGTTGCCGACCGGGGCGTGGTAAGAGGCGATGTAGGTCGTGCCGGCGGTCACGTCGACCGGGTTCGACAGCGCGACCTCCTGCCATCCGCGCGGCGTCTCGCCGGCGAAGGTGGCCTCGGCGAGCATCGCCCCGGTGCGCGACCACAGATGTCCGACATGGGTTCCGGTGTTGGTCGTGCCCTTGTAGAAGCGGATTCCGGTGATCTGGCCGTCGACCTGCGGGCGGAACTTCACGCCCAGCTCGACCGGGTCGTTGTCCCTCGTCTCGGCCTCGTTCGCGGGGACCGTGGTGCCCGGCCAGATGCTGCACGGGCAGCCGTCTCCGCCGGGTGGCGGGAGCGTGGCGGTGTTGAACGTCCAGGTGTGGTCGCCCTCCATGGCGTTGCCGGCCGGGTCCTTCACGCCGCTGGCGCCGCCCCTGACGGTCGCCCTGTAGGTGGTGGTCTGGGCCAGCGCGGCCGTCGGGTCCAGCGTGGCGGTCCTGGTCGCCGTGTCGTAGGAGACCGAGGCGGCGACCGCGTTGCCGGCCGGGTCGCGCAGCTCGACGGTGCTGCCGTTGACCGTGGCCGGGTTCACGGGCTCGCTGAAGGTGGCGGCCACGTTGGCGCCCGAGCTCACGCCCGTCGCGCCGTTCGCCGGCACGGTGCTGGTCACCCGCGGCGGCGTCTCGTCGGTGGCGGTGCCCGCGATGAAGACCACGTCGACCCAGTAGTTCTCCGACCTGTACGTGCTGTTCGGGAACGTCCGGCTCGGGCCGTACGCGTATACGCCGTTGCCGCCGTCCTCCCCGTCCTGGAGCGCCCGGAGCGGCCCGCTGGTCACGCCCGCGGTGAAGAAGTCGCGGTTCCACGCGTAGCGGCCGACGGGCGCGTGGTACGACGCGACGTAGGTCGTGCCGGCAGTGACCGGCACCGGGTTGGACAGCGTCACCTCCTGCCAGCCGCGCGGCGTCTCGCCGGCGAAGGTGGCCTCGGCGAGCATGGTCCCGGTGCGCGACCAGAGATGTCCGACATGGGTGCCCGTGTTCGTGGTGCCCTTGTAGAAGCGGATGCCGGTGATGTGGCCGTCGACGGTGGCGCGGAACTTCACCCCAACCTCGACCGGGTCGGTGTCGTTGGGCTCGGTCTCGTTCGCGGGCACCGTCGAGCTGCTCCAGATCGAGCACGGGCAGGCGCCCTGGCCGATCGTGCCGGTCACTCCGGCCGACGGCGTCTCGCGGTTGCCGCTGTCGTCCGCCGCGCGGCTGCGGATGTTGAACTGGCCCGCGCCGGCGGGGGTCCACGAGTAGGTCCAGGTGGCGCGGCCGTTGGCCAGGCGCCAGGTGTTGCCGCCGTCCACCGACACCTCAACGGCGCCGACCACTCCTCCCGCGTCCGTCGCCGTGCCGGTGATCGTGACGGGCCCGCCGGCGAGCTGAGCGCCCTGGGCGGGCGAGGTGATCGTCGAGGTGGGCGCTGTGGCGTCCGTGGTGCGCGCCGGCAGGACGAGGCCGGACTGGAAGGTCGACGGCTGGGCGCCCATGTCGGACATCAGGTTCGCCGTGGCCTGCTGCATGCGGGCGTCGGGGGCGGCGGTGCCGCGGTCGTGCTGGTCGTCGAGCCCCCAGGACCACTGCACCGTGCCGGCGCCGAAGACGAGCGCCCCGCTCGCGTGCTTGTACAGCGTCAGGTTGTGGATGGCCGTGCCGGAGCCGAAGGTCGAGCCGTGGTCCTGGAGCACCGGGGCGCCGTTTACCGTCGTGGTCGACATCTTCACCGAGCCGGGCGGGCGGTGGCCGTTCTCGGGGTCGGTGTCCCACTCGTAGCCGAGCGTGCCCTGCGGGAAGGTGGCGGTGGCGCCCGCGGCGAGGGTGGCCACACTCGTGTTGCGCCAGAAGCGCATCTTCCCGTCGGCCGCGGGCACCTGGATCGCCGTCGTGGCGCCGGCGTTGACCATGAAGAGCTGGCCCGTGAGGGCGTTCTCAGGCCGGTTGCCGTCGGCCGGCGGGCTGAAGCGCGGGTCGCGCCAGGTGCCGGTCCAGACGTTCGGCTGCGGGTCGATCTTGGCGTCCGCGTGGGTCTCCTTGTAGGTCACGAGCGTGCGGTTGGCCGTGGCCGGGCCCGCGATGCTGGGCTCCCAGCGCGTCTTCCAGAACACCTCGTTGCCGCTGAAGAACGCGAGGTTCACCCCGGCCGCGCGGGCGGCCTCCACGTTGGTCCGCTGGCCGCCCGACCAGTACTCGTCGTGGCCGACCGAGAGGTAGGTCTCGTGCTCGAGCAGCTCGGCGCCGAGGCGGTGGCTGTCGAGCCCGGTCGAATAGCTCACGTCGTAGCCGTTTCGCTCGATCCAGCGCACCATCGGGTACTCGGCGTTGAAGACCCAGTCCTCGGTGTTGTCTCCGCGGGTGGTGAAGGGCCGGTTGTAGCTGACCTTGTAGGCGCGGCCGTCGGGCGAGCCCACGTAGAGGCTGTTGCCGCCGTACTCGTTGTAGGCCTGCCAGGTGGTGTCGGAGGTCTGGAACAGCAGCTCCGACTGGCCGTCGTCGTCGCGCACGACGAACACCACGTGGCTGGAGCCAGTGGTGCCGTCCTCGCGGACGAGCTTGGCGAAGTAGATGCCCGACACGGCGTCGGCCGGCACGGCCCAGGACGCGGAGTTCGACCAGTTCCCGCAGTCGATCAGGCCCGTGGAGGCCTGCTCCGTGCACGCGGGCTGCGTGGAGATGCCGCTGAGCGGGCGCACGGTGGCGACCCGGCGGGCGCCCTGCCCGCCGTACCAGCCCATCCGGTAGATGTCGAGCCGGTACAGGCTTGTGGCCGAGTCGATCTTGAAGTTGACGATCTGGCCCTGGTCGACGCTGATGTCCGTCGCGAAGCCCTGAATCGTCGCGGAGCCGGATCCCGAGACGTCCCACTCGCTCTCCGGGTTGCCGGGCTTCGAGTTCTCGCATGCGATCTCGTTCGTGACCGGCGGTGCGCAGGGCCCGGTCTGGGCGTTCGCGGCCGGCGCGGAGAGCGCCGCCGGCAGCACGGCCGCTGCTGCGGCGAGGACCAGCAAACGTAGGCGCCCCCGGATGGCGGGGCGGGCGAAGGCCATCGTGGAACCAACGGGGCCGCGCGAGGAGACCTTGCGGTTGAAAAACGGGTGGTCGTGGCCTCGCGGAAGACGCGCCCGCGGGCGCTCGTTCCTTGCGCATGACGACTCATCGAATCGACGGCGGGCGCGTGCTCGTCACAGGCGGCGGCGGCCAGCTCGCCAGCGACCTGGAGGAGCAGCTGCGCGAGCGCTGCACCGTGTCGGCCCCGCCGCGGGCCGAGCTGGACATCACCGACGACGCCGCCGTGGCGGCCGAGTTCGAGCTGCTGCGCCCGAACCTCGTCTTCAACTGCGCCGCGTTCCACAACGTGGAGGTCTGCGAGCGCGAGGAGGATCGCTCCTTCGAGGTCAACGCGCGCGCGGTCAAGCGGCTCGCCGAGCAGTGCGCCGCCACCGGGGCCACGCTGGTGCACGTGAGCACCAACTACGTCTTCGCGGGCGACCGCGAGCTGCCGTACACCGAGGACGAGGCGCCGAGCCCGCGCAGCATCTACGCGCTGTCGAAGCTCGCCGGCGAGTACGCCGCGCTGGCCTACTGCGACGACGCGCTCGTGGTGCGCAGCGGCGGCCTGTACGGCCGCCACGGGAGCGCCTCCAAGGGCGGGAACTTCGTGCAGAGGATGCTCGGGCGGGCCGTGGAGCAGGGCGAGCTGAAGATGGTCGCCGACCAGCGGCTCAGCCCGACCTACACGGCCGACCTGGCCGAGTCGCTGACCCAGGCCGTCGAGCTCGGTGCGCGGGGGCTCCTCCACGTGACGAACTCCGGCGACTGCTCCTGGCACGAGTTCACGCTGCGGATCATGAGCATCGCCGGGCTCGAGGTGCCGGTGGAGCCGGTGAGGACGGTGCGGCCTCCGGGCGGCGCCGACCGCCCCCTCAACGGCGTGCTCGACGGCCAGCGGGCCCGGCGCGCCGGGCTGTCCGCGCTGCGGCCGTGGCAGGACGCGCTCGAGGACTACATGGTGAGCGCCGGCCTGGCCGCGGCGCCCGTGACTCGCTAGGCCACGGGCTCGCGGTAGACGAAGGGCAGCTCGCTCTCGATGTCGCGCAGGAGCGGCGCGGTGGCGTCGCGCTGCGAGGGCTTCAGCTCGATTCCGGCGGGCCAGGCGATGGCCACGTCGGGGTCGTTGTAGGCGATGCCGCGCTCGATCTCGTCGTCGTAGTAGGCGGACTGCTTGTACATGACGTCGGCCGTGTCGCTCAGCACGCAGAAGCCGTGGGCGAAGCCGATCGGGCAGTAGAGCTGGTGGAGGTTCTCGTCGGTCAGCTCGAAGGACTCCCACTCGCCGAAGGTGGGGGAGCCGCGCCGGACGTCGACGAGCACGTCGAGGATCGCGCCGCGGCCGCAGCGAACGAGCTTCGCGGTGCCGTCGCCGATCTGGAAGTGCATGCCGCGCACGATCCCGTGCCCGGAGCGCGAGTGGTTGTCCTGCACGAACTCCTCGGGAATGCCGAGGTCCGTGTAGATGTTGCGTCTGTAGCTCTCGTGGAAGAAACCGCGCTCGTCGCCGTGCACGAGCGGCTTGACGAGCACCGGTCCCTGGAGTCGAGTTTCAAGTTGCTGCATCGTCGCTCCTGTTTCGCCGGTTCTGATCGGTCCTACAAACTCCTCGCACGGTGCGGGGCTTGCGCGCCGCAAGCGACCCGCGGGCCGGTCCGTTGATACCACGCCGTGCTGCGCGTCGTGCTCTACCACCACCTGTCGGCCCATCCGCACCCGCTGCTGGACGGGCTCGGCGTCTCCACGCCGCCGCGTCTGTTCGAGGACCATCTGCGGAGGCTCGAGCGTAGCTATGAGGTGGTGGACCTCGAGGACGTCCTGTCGGGCCGCCTGCCCGAGCGCGCGCTGCTCATCACCTTCGACGACGGCTATCGCTCCGTGCTCGACGTGGCTGCTCCGGTCATGCGGCGCCGCGGGCTGCCCGGCGTGGTGTTCGTCAGCGAGCGCTTCCTGGAGGCGGGCGAGCTGCCGCTCGACAACCTGCTGTGCTGGCTGTCGCACCAGATCGGCGTGGCGGCGCTCGAGACCGCGGTGTTCGAGCGCCCCCCGACCGGGCTCGACCTGGGCGGGCTGATCGGGTCGCTCGCCGGGCTGCCGCTGGCGCGGCGGCTTGCGCTCGGGGCGTCGCTTGCGGAGCGGTTCGAGGTCGATTGCGGGCGGCTGAGGGAGGACAGCGGGCTGTTCCTCGAGCCCGACCAGGTTCAGTCGCTGCCCGGCTATGGCCTCGAGGTGGGAAACCACACGCGCTCGCACGTGCACTGCCGCGCCGTGGTCTCCGAGGAGGACGCCGCCGCCGAGCTGGTCGATCACGGGCGGCGGCTCGAGGAGCTGGCCGGCGCGCCGGTGCGGTCGTTCAGCTACCCGTACGGGAGCCGGCATGACGCGACACCCTTCGTGGAGAGCGCGCTGGCAGCCTCGGGACACGAGGTGCGGTTCCTCGTCGAGGCCCGGCCCAACGGGGCTTCGGCCGCCTTGCACCGGGTGAGCCTGCAGGACACGCCGGTCTCTCGGCTGCGCGTGAAGCTCGAGGTCCTGCCGCGCCTGCGCGTGGCCCGCGACCGGCTCCCGGTGGGGCTGCGGTCCGGGAGCGCGGCGTGATGACAAGGCGCTCGGTCCTGCGCGCGGGCGGGAGCACGGCATGACGCGACGGCTCGTCCTCCTGACGGGCGACGGGCCGGAGCACCGCTACGTCGCGAACCGCCTGGCGAGCGAGCTGCCGCTTTCGCGGATCGTCGTGGACGTGTCGAGCCGGCCGCCCAGCCTTCGCCGCGCCTTCCGGGCCGGCGTCGGGTCGGGCGTGTCGCGGGTGGGACTGGAGCTGTTCCGGCGCGCCGTCGGGGATCGGGCCGCTGCGGCCGAAGCCACCCGGCGCGTGCTGGGGGAGGAGCTCACGGGCGACTTCCCGGCCGAGGCGCAGGTGGTCCGCGTGCGCGGGGTGAACAGCGGCGAGGCGCTGACCGCCGTGGCGGTGCTGAGGCCGCACGCCCTGCTCGTCTACGGCACGTCCATAGTGGGCGACCGGATGCTCGGCCTCGCGCGCGAGCTCGCCTTCAACATGCACACGGGGGTCTCGCCTTTCTACCGGGGCACGCAGTGCGCCTTCTGGCCGGTGGCGAACGGCGAGCCCGAGCTGATCGGGGCGACGGTCCACGAGTGCACTGCCGCGACGGACGGCGGCCAGATCTTCGCGGTGGGCGCGGCCGGTTGGGACGAGGCGGACGGGCTGCACGAGCTGTTCGGCCGGGCGGTCGTCAAGGGAGCCGACCTGTACGTGGACACGGTGCAGCGCTACCTGGACGGCTCGCTCGAGGGAGCGGCGCAGGACCTGTCGGTCGGCCGCGAGTACCGCGGCTACGAGCGGACGCTCGGGCCGGAGCTGCGCGCGCGCCGGGCGCTTCGGCGTGGATTGCTCGAGCGGAAGAACGCCGCGGCCTCCTCCGTTTCTAGTCCGACCAATGCCTTCGGGAACGGATAGCCCCGTCGCGGACGTAGCCGTGATCGTCGTCTCGACCAACGAGGCGCACTGGCTCGAGCCGTGCCTCAGCACGGTGTTCGAGCACGCCGGCGACGCGACGCTCGACGTGGTCGTGGTGGACAACTCCTCGACCGACGGCACGCGCGAGCTGGTGGAGACGAAGTTCCCCGAGGCGCGCGTGGTCACATGCCCGAACCGGGGCTTCGCGCACGCGAACAACCGCGGCGCGATGACGTGCACGGCACGCTACGTGCTCTTCCTGAACCCCGACACCGAGATGGCGGACGGCACCTTCGGCGACCTGGTCGCCGAGCTGGACCGCCGTCCGGAGATCGGGATGGCGGGGGTGAGGCAGTACACGGCGGACGGGACGCTCTACCCGACGATCAGGAACTTCCCGAGCGTGACCCGGGCGCTGGGAGACGCGTTCGGTGCGGAGCGAATGCGGTCGCGGCCGAACTGGATGGGGGAGCGCGAGCTGGACATGTCGCGATACGCGAGCGAGAGCGTGTGCGACTGGGTGTCGGGCTCGTTCATGTTCTGCAGGCGCGAGGCGCTGTTCAGCGCAGGGCTGATGGACGAGCGGTTCTTCCTGGACCAGGAGGAGCCGGACCTGTGCCTGCGGTTCCAGCGAGCCGGATGGCAGGTGCTGTACACGACGACGATGTCGATCGTGCACCACTGGGGAAAGGCGGGCGTGCGGCCGAGGATGGTGGCCCAGAACGCCTACACGCGCCGGCAGTACGCGCGAAAGCACTTCTCTGCGCCGCGCCGCGCCGCATACATGACGGCCGTCTTCGCGGGCCACGCCATCCGCGCGGCCGCACCGGCGCGCGGAAACCCATCCGACGCCGAAGCGGTGCGATCCGGAGCCGTCTGGGCGATGAAGACGCTGATGTCACGGCAGCCCGTATACGCCGAGCCGCCGCCTACGGCGATCGCGGCGCCCTCGCGGTAGCGCGCCGGACGACCCCCCGCGTCAGCGCCGGGCCGAGCTCGTAGAAGTCCCAGCCACCGGCCTTGCTCTTGTACCGGTTGGTGATCCAGAACACCGTCGCCCCTCCGTCGAGCAGCGTGTCAGCTCGCCGTAGGACGAGTCGTTGCCGCCGTTGTGCCAGGCGACCCTGCCGTCGTCCGCTCGCAGGATCACCCAGCCGTAGCCGCGAGGACGCTGTATCCGGCGTTGGAGTAGGCGTGCTCGGCGCCCGGTCGCGCCTGGAGCTCGGACTCGAGCGCGGCGGCCAGCATGCGTCTGCGCGTCTGTCGCGCGTAGTCGCCGCCGAGCACGTCGACCAGTCCCGACGTGTGCGTGAGCAAATGATGCAGCGTGATGCCCCGCTTGCCGGCGGGCACCGACCCGATGTGCATGCCGATCGGGTCGGTCACCTCGAGCTTCCCGATCATCTCCAGCTTCAGGATCGCCGCGGCCGTGAACTGCTTGGTCATCGACATCACGTCATAGACGGTGTCGCACCCGGCGGCGACGCGCCCCTTGCGGTCGGACATCCCGAAGCCCTCGCAGTGGACCATCTCACCGTCGCGAACGGCGACCAGGCTGCCGCTTGCGCCACGGGGGAGCGTGTCGTCGAGGAACCGCGCGACCCTCTGATCCACGGGGTCAACCGCTGGGTCAGCCGAGTCCTCGCCTTGCGGCCGGCCTCGATCCGGTCTCTGAGCCCGCCCAGCAGCAACGAGAGGGCCTGCCGCGCAAGACCGTGGCTCTCGGCAAGGTCGAGGGCCAAGTCGCGCAGGTAGGCGCGATCCCGCTCGCGGCGGGCGCGCGGGTACGCCAAGAGGCACAGGTCGAGCAGGCGCCGGCTCATGCCGGCCTCGGGCTGAGGTCGGCGCCCATCGCCGCGCGAGCACTGAGTGCGGCTGCGGTCGACTGCAGCCGCGCCGCCTCCTCGGCGAGGACCGTCTCGCCGAGGCCCGTCAGTCGGAAGTAGCGCCGGCGGCGGCCACCGAGCTCCTGTTCGCGCGTCTGCGCGATCAGCCCTTCCTCCGCCAGGCGATTGAGCGTCCCGTACAGCGTGCCCGCCGTGAGCTTGACCCGGCCGCCGGAGAGCTCCTCGACGTCACGTGCGATGCCGTAGCCCAGGCGAGCCCACGGGCTCCATCCCGGTCTGCGACGCTCAGGCTCCCGACCAGGAGGTGGACCTCATGTCCGGCGCTGAGGTGGCGACGCCACCGCTCGATGCGTTGCTCGACGCATTCAACGCGCACGACCCCGACGCGATCATGTCGTTCTTCACCGACGATTGTGTCTTCGACACGCCGCGCGGGCCCGCGCCGGGCGGGCACCGACTCGTCGGCAAGGAGCAGGTCCGGAAGGGGTTTCAAGCGCGGTTCGACGGGATCCCGGACATCGAATACGGCCAGGACCGCCACTGGACGAGCGGCGATCGCGGGGTATCCGAGTGGACGATCCGCGGGACCCAGGCGACAGGCGAGTCCATCGAAGTGCGCGGCTGCGACCTGTTCGAGTTCACCGACGGCAAGATCAGCCGCAAGGACTCCTTCTGGAAGATCGTCGAGTGAGAAGGTGGCGGTGCGCCGCCAGGGCGACAGGTGCCCGGTCCGGAAACGTCCTATATCGGGACGCTTCCGGACCACGTCCGCGCTAGCTCGGCTTCCGGTCGCCGGCGAACGACGCCGACCAGCGCGGTCGAACGGCAGCTGCCTCAAGCCAGAAGCCTGCGAAGCGCCGCGTCAATCGCGTCTTGCTCGGTTGGAGGCACGTCGATCACAAACTCGCGTGCGCCAAGCGACGCTTCAGCCTCACGATCAAGCGTGAGAACCAAGCTTCCGTCGGCGATGCGCCAGTCAGATATGCCTCCGTAGTGCGTCGCGCCGCCGTCGCGGACGACGCAATAGGTGTCCAGCCCGAGCGCCCTGTCTTGCTCGTCGGGGTGCAGCGACCGTTGGAACTCCAGGCGCTGGCCCGATCCGTCGGCGCGCTCGGCGATCACGACGAGCTCGACGCCGAGATCGTCATCACGTCGGAAGTCACTTATCGCTGCCGTGAACGACGCCATGCCCCCAAGTCAAGCGCACAACCGGCGTCCACTGCCGCCTCCGCCTGTACTCAATCGCAACGCGCGACATTGCCGCTGCTGGATCGCGCGAGAAGCGGCGGCGACCCGCGGATCCGCCGCACTGTCGCTACTCCGACAGACCAGCGGCTTCGAGGGCTCGGTTCCGGTCGGTGTGTACCGAGAGGCGAACGATCCTCCCATCACGAAGGGTCCAGACGTGAATGAAGCGGTTCCACACCTCGGCGTCGGTCCCTCTCATCCGCCCGCCGTCGCGGACGACGTCGACCACGCGTCCCTCGTCGGCGTAGATCACCTCCGCGATCTCGACGTGGTAGGCCTCGAACGTCTCCCAGTACTCGCGCATGGTTTCCTGTGCCGCTTCAAATCCCAGGACTTCGACGACATCCGGCCAGAGCTCCGTGTTGTCGAACTCATAGTCCGGGTCGAACAGCTCCCGGGGGACCTCCATTCGGGCGGTCACCCCTTCGTAGACCCGGCGAACCGTCTCGACGTTCTCCTCCCACATCGCCCGTGCAGTATCGCGCGGGCGGAAGGCTTGAGTGGGTCCCGGTGGCACACTCGTTGCTTGCCGTCGTCTGGGGACGAGCTCCTCAGGCGCGTTCCGCCACCAGCGCGAGCTTCCGGACCCGCCCCTCATCCAGCCACTCGATCCACAGCCGATGGGCGGCGAGCAGCTCGTCCAGCGCCCGGCGGCCGATCTGCGCGGCGATGTCGTCGGCGTCCGCGGCGAACGCGTCCGCCAGCGCCCGCGCCGTCGCGCGGTGCGCTTGGCTGTGGTCCTCCTGACAAGTGACGACGAGCCCGGCCCGCTCGAGTGACACGGCCATCTCGTCAAGCGGGGTGAGCCAAACCGTGTCGGCGTCGGGCATCGCCGCCCGCTCGGCCGTCGTGAGGGGCGGCCCCTCCTCGAGGGTGAAGGCGAGGCGCCCACCGGGCCGGAGCGCCGCGGCGATCTCGCGCACCAGCGGGTCCTTGGCCTCGAAGGCGAGCATCGTCTCGAGCAGGAGCACGACGTCGAAGGAGCCGGCTGGGAGGGGCGGGACGTGCGCGGTCGCAAAGCGGCACGGCAGCTCCCCCGCGCGCTCGCGGGCGACGGCGACGGCACTCGCACTGGCGTCCACGCCCAGGTAGTCGCAGCCCAGTTCCCGGGTGAGGAGACGCCCGGGCCCGCCGATGCCGCAGCACAGGTCCAGCACCGTGACCCCGGGGCCGATGCCGGCCTGCACCGCCAGGGCCCGGATCTCGCCGGCGGTCATGAAGCTCTCCTGCCCGACGAACTCGCCGGGAGCGTACGCCGACACGCGCGCGGGATGCAGCGCCCGGTCGAACGGCACGCGGTCGTCCTGCCTCATGGCCGCCCCTCTCCCGGCACCGGTCTAGCGGCTCGCCGGTGACGAGCCGAACGCGCTGAGGAAGCGGTCACGGAATGCGGCCATCGGCCAAACGGGCGCCTGCGGGCTCGGCGACAAGCCGTCCTGCCAGCTCCATCCGGCGATCTGGCCCATCACCTTCGGGTCGCGGGCGATGACCGAGATGGGCACGTCGTGGCTGGCGCCCTGGCCGGTGACGATCGTCGCGGGCTGATGGTCGCCCAGTACGACGAGCACGAGATCGTCGTGGCCGTAGCGCCGCACGAACGAGAACAGCGTGCTGAGTGAGTACTCGATCGAACGCCCGTAGGCGGCTCGGGCGCGCTCGGAATCGCCGAAGAGCGAGGCCCGCGTGGACTCCTCCGCCGGCAGGCGGTCGTAGATCGAGCCGTCGCCTACGTCACCCCAGGGGATGTACCGGGGAATGCGCGTCCAGGGCGCGTGGCTCGAGATGAGGTCCACCTCGGCGAAGAGCGGTGGCCGCTGACGCTTGGCGAGCTCGCGACGTTGCAGAGCGAGAAGGGTGTACTGGTCAGGCATCGGGGCCACGCCGAAGCCCGGGCCGCGGTAGCCGAAGTTGCGGCGGTCGTAGACCCGGTCGTAGTGGTAGAAGCTCGAGCCCTCCGGCCACGCCCGGCGGTTTCCCGGCATGGCGCCGACCGCTCGCCAGCCGGCGCGCTGGAACGCCCGGGTGAGGGTGAGGCGGTCCTTTTCGACGAGCTGGTCGTATCGCCGCTGGCCGTCGACTCGCACGCCCGCCTGCAGGGTGGAATGCGCCAGCCAGCTGAGACCGCCGAAGGTCGGCGAAGTGAGGAATGCGCTCTGCGAGGAGAAGCCCGCGGCCCGCAGCTGCGCCTCGCCCCGGTCGAGCACAGCCTCGATGCGGGGCGAGACGGACGAGTCCTGGACGGCGACCCTTCCGTAGCTCTCGATGAACACGAGCAGGACGTCCTTGCCGCGTAGGTCTCTCAGCAGCCGGTTGCCGGGACGTGGCGCCGAAGCGGTCGTGGGCGATCTCGCGGGCGAATGTCGCGCGATCCGCCAGGCCGGCCTGCACCGCCTGCACCTTGTCGATCGCCAGGTCGGCAGCGCCCGAGGACGCGACCGGCGCCCCGACGACGCGCAGTGCCACCCAGACCACGGCCAGGGCGGTCGCCGCCCGGAGCGCCCAGAGGCGATGGTCGGCCGCGACCCGCGTCACGCGCAGCAGGGCCAGAGCCGGGAGCGCGAGGAGCGCGACGATGAGCACGGCCGCGATGGCGACGACGAGATTCGCGCTCGAGCTGCCGATCGCGTTGCCCAGCGTCTCGATGCCGATGCCCAGGTAGCCCGAGTCGTCGATTGGCATGAACGGGCGGTCGAACGCCGTGAAGAACCCCATGTCGAGGACCTTCATGAGCACGAGCAGGCCGAGGACCACCCCCGCGACCACCGCCAGCACGCGGCGCGGGGTGGCGGGCAGGACGGCGGCCAGGGCGACCACCACGAGGAGCTCCAGGGGGATGCGCGCGAACGCGCCGAGGGTGAGGTCGCTCGGTTGGCTTGGCGCGACGAGGGCGGCCCAGACCAGCAGCAGGGCGAGGACCGTGATCGCCACGGCGATGCCGGCGCGCCGCCGCCCGCGCTCGACGTCGCCCTCCGGCACCTGGTCGGCTGCAGCCTGCCGGCGACGCCACAGCCACCACGTGCACTGGCCCATCGACGCCGTGAGCAGCGCGAGCGCGGCGACGAGGAGGGCCTGCGTGAGCGCCCGGGGCAGCACCCCGGAGGCCGCAACCGTCAGCACCACCCCCTGCGTCGCCGCGACGACCTTGCGCCACCGGTGCGGCGGCAGCGGCGCGCGCATCCACGGCAGCAGCCACTCGCCGGCCAGGAACACGTAGCGTGCGGCCCCGATCGCGAGCACCCACGCGCCGTAAGCGGGGGCGACGTACACGCTGAGAGCGAGGATCAGGAACGCGTCGACCTCGCCGTCGAAGCGCGCCCCCAGCGCGGTCGCCGTCCCGGTGCGGCGCGCCACCCACCCATCGACCGCATCCAGCACCAGCGCGACGGCGGCGAGCGTCACGAGCAGCGCGACCGGCGTGTCGCCCGTGAACGAGTCCGCGGCGAGCGCGACGACGCCGATTGCGAGCGTGGCCCGGGCCAGCGTCACCAAGGAGGCCGGCCCCAGCCGGTCACCGGAAGAGCGCGCGAGGCCGCGTGCCAGCGCCACCGCCATGGTCACGGCGCAGGCGGTGCCGACGAGCCAGCCCGCCGCGCCGAGCCCGGCGGCCTCCACCAGCACGGCCAGCAGCAGCGCCTGGGCGAGCAGCCCGGTGGCCGGAGCCGTCCGGCTCGCGCGCGTCGTCTTCATTCGTCCCGGAACCGGGGTGAGAGCGCGTAGCGCAGCAGCACGACGTCGCCGATCTGGCGGACCTCGGCGAGCGCCGCGCGCCGCTGCGCGTTCCACGGGAAGCGCCCGTCGCTCACGAAGCGCGGGGCGCTCGAGTCGCCGACGAAGATCGGCGCAACTACAAGGTGCAGCTCGTCGACGAGGTCGCTCGCCAGGAACTGCGTGTGCACTATGCCGCCGCCCTCCACCATGAGCCGCTCCACGCCGCGGTCACCGAGGTCCTCGGTGAGCCAGCGCATGCGCACGCGCCGGCCGCCGTCCACGATCGTCGCCGCCGGCCCGAGCCGTGCGCGGGCGTCGGCCACCCGCGGGCTCGACGTGTAGACGAGCTTCTCGGCCTCGCCGGTGGTGAAGAAGTTCGAGCGCGCGTCGAGGTCCGCCCGGTTCGTCACGGTGATCTTCTTCGGGGACGGTGGGAGCCCGCGGGCCGTGCGCTCCTCGCGGCGGGCGCTCGAGCGCACGAGCAGCCGCGGGTTGTCGGTGCGCACGGTGACCGCGCCGACCATGATCGCGTCGCAGGAGGCGCGCACCTTGTCGACCCGGTCGAAGTCAGCCTCGTTGGACAGCGCGAGGCGGGGCGTCCGGTCGCCCAGGTAGCCGTCGAGCGACACGCTGCAGCTCATCAAGGTGTACGGGCGGTCAGACATCCGGGGCTCCGTCGAGGCGCGTGTGGATCCCGAGCCCGCCCGGGAGCGGCCGCCTCCGCCGCGGCGCCGGCCGGGTGCGGGACACCCAGGCCACCACGAGCACGGCGGCGCCCGGCAGGCTGGCGACGAACACCATCACGCCATACACCACCGCCGTAGCGACCCCGAGCGACGCGCCCAGCCCGGCGGCGGCGAACGCCCAAGCCGCCACGCCCTCGCGCGGCCCCCAGCCGCCGACGTTCGGCAGCGCCGCGGCCTGCAGCACGAGCAGCGCCAGCGGCAGCATCTGGGACAGCGGCGCGGTTACCCCCGCGCTCCGCGCGGCGATCAGGAACGTGGCCACGTGCCCCGCGACGACGAGCACCGACGCGAGCGCGATGGCCGGCCACGCCCGCCGCGCGAGCAGCGCCTCGCGCAGGTCGCGCGCCGCGGCGCTGCGGAACCGTGCCCACCGGGACCGGCCGGCGGCGGGCCGCACGCGCGCCGCCAGCGCGACGCCCGCTGCCGCCGCGATGAGCGCGAGCGCGACGAACGGCATGACCGATCGCACGGGCGACGCCACGACGAGGAGGACGGCGACGGTGAGGACGACCTGCACGACCTGCCCGGCCGAACGCTCCCACGCCACGGCGCGCAGCCCGCGGCCGACGTCGCTCGTGTCACGGCCGTGGCTGATCCCGCGGTGGACGTCGCCCAACACCCCGCCGGGCAGCGTGACGTTGAGGAAGAGCGAGCGGTAGTACGCGGCCACCGCGGTGCTCAGCGGCAGGTCGACGCCGAGGCCGCGGGCCACGATCCTCCAGCGCCAGGCGCAGCACACGGTGGTCAGCGCGGCCAGCCCTGACGCGGCCGCCAGCGCCCCGCCGTCGACCGTGCGTCAGGCCGTCGATGAACGGGCCGGTACCCAGGCGCCAGACGAGGACGGCGAGTGTCGCGGCGGCGACTGCGAGGTGGACCCACCACCGGCGGATCTTGATGTTGCGCACGGCGCGGACAGCGGTCGTCACGGCAGTACCAGCAGGTCGGCATGGTCGACGGTCACGGCGAGCTCCCCGGCGGCCGCCTGCGCCAGGCGCCGGTCCCGGTAGGCGCCGGCCTCGGCGGCCAGCGCGGGCTCCTGCTCGCACGCTGCGGCGACCCACCCGTCGAGCCACCCGGCCGTCAGGTCGGAGTGGGCCGCATCGAGTCTCCAAGGGCTCGGCCGGACGAGGACCTCGGCGCCCAGCTCCTTGACCGCGGTCGCGACCGCGTCCGGGCCGAGCAGGCCGCCGCGGCGCTGGTGGGCGTTGAACGCCGTGCCGATGCGTGCGTCCAGGGGGTCCGCCGGGTTCAGGATGACGCGACCGGCGACGCTCAGTGTGAGCAGCATCGGACGCCCCGTGCAGACGCGGAGCATCCGCACCAGCCCCTCGGCCGTCAGCAGGTCGAGCAGCGCCGAGGCGGTGATGAGGCTCGCGCCGGCGAGATCGTGCGGCGTCAGGCGCGTGATGTCGGAGCGCCTCGCCTCGACGGTGACCGCGGCGGGGCCCGATGCGACGGCGAGCTCCAGCAGGTCTGCGTCCCGGTCGTGCACCACCCAGTGCTGCCGCCCGGGCAGCCGCGGCGCCAGCCAGCGGCACATCGCGCCGCTGCCGCCGCCGAGGTCGTGGATCACGAGCCGGCCGGCCGTGGCGAAGTACCGCCCGAGCCGGTCGGCGAGCTCGGACGACCGGGCCGCCGCGTCGGCCGGCTCGCGCAGGCGAAGCCACTCCGGGCTGACCCGGACGGCCGTCACCGTCATCGCGCCGCTCCCGCGACGACACTGTCCGCGCCGGCCGCCACGCCCCCGAGGACGCCTGCGACGTCGGACGTCGTGGCGGCCCAGGGGCGCAGCGACACGCGCCGCTCGCGGGCGGCCCGGCGCAGGCGCCCGCGCAGCTCGGCGTCGCTCAGCCAGGCCCGCAGCGCGGCGCCGAGGGCCGCCGCGTCGCCGGGCGGGACCAGCAGCCCGGGCCGGGTGCCGTCCTCCCCGTGCCCGAGGGCCTCGGTCACTCCGCCGACCTCGGCGGCGAGGACCGGCAGGCCGCGGGCCAGGGCCTCGGTCACGACCATGCCGTACGTCTCGGCGTGCGAGGCGAGCACGAGCAGATCCGCGGCGGCGTACGCGCGGTCGAGCTCCGGGCCGGTGCGCGGCCCCGCAAAGCCCACCCGGTCGCGCAGCACGTCTTCCCACGCGCGGCGGCGCACGCGGTCCGCGAACGCCGGCGCACGGTCCAGGCTGCCCACGCAAGCGCAGCGCCAGGACAGGTCCGCCACCGTCGTGAGGGCGTCGAGCAGGACATCGTGTCCCTTGGCGGGTGTCACCGCACCGACGCAGAGCAGCGCGTCGCCGGCCGTGGTCCCCGGAGCGAGCCCGGCGGAGTCGACGCCGGGCTCGGCCACGTGCACCCGGTCGGCCGGCAGCGCGTAGAGCTCTCCCAGCCGGCGCCGAGTCCATGCGCTGGTCGTGACGACGGCGGCGGCGGCTCCGAGGACCTCGCGCTCGCGCGCACGGACCGCGCCGGTGTCGCCGTTCGGCGGGTGGTGTCCGAGCGGCATGTGAACGAGCACGACCTGCCGCAGCCGGCGCGCCTGAGGCACGAGCGCCTCCGGGGCGGTGGACGCGATCAGCCCGTCGAGCAGGACCACGGCGCCATCGGGAATCCGCCGGACGGCGCCCGCGAGGGCGGCGTGCCCGGTCTCGCCGCCCCGCGGCCAGGCACCGGGCACGGCGTGCTCGTGCACCGCCCAGCCGAGCTCGGCGAGACCCAGGCAGACTCGGCGGTCGTATGTGTTGCCACCGCTCGGCCGCGCCGGGTCGTCGATGCCCTCCGGGACGACGACGTGGACCTCGCTCACAGCGCCCGCTCGTAGCTCGCCCACGCGACGTGGGACTCGTGCAGCGTGACCACCAGCCCATCGAGCCCCCGCGCGCCGTCGCCCAGCGCGCCGCTGCGCGCGCGGTCGGCGAGCCGGTCCGCGATGACCCGGGCGAGCGCCTCGGTGGTGGTGTTCATGCCCGCAAACTCCACCTCGTCGTCGAGGTTGCGATAGCCGAGCTCGCCCACCACGTCGCGCAGCACCTCGGCTGCGCGGCCGATGTCGACCACGATGCCGTCCGCGTCGAGGCTCGGGCGCCGGAAGGTGGCGTCCACGACGTACGTCGCGCCGTGCAGGCGCTGCGCGGGCCCGAACACCTCGCCGCGCAGGCTGTGGGCGATCATCAGGTGGTCGCGGATGGTCACGCTGAACACGCGCTACGCCCCGTCGTAGGCGATGGTGTGGCAGAGCGCCGGCAGGCTCCCAGCGGCGAGGCGCGCCATGACGCCGGGCAGCTCATCGAATCGCGATTCGCCGGTGACGACCACATCGAAGGCGGGGTCGCGCAGCAGGTCGAGCGCGAGTGCCAGCCTGTCGGCCGTCGTGCGGCGCATGCTCCGGGCCGGGGACACCGTCCCGACCTGGCTGGCGCGCAGGCCTAGGCGGCCCGCGTGGAAGGCGCCGCCGAGCGAGAGCCGCACCTCGGCGTCGCCGTACCAGCTGAGGTCGAGGACCGTGCCCTCGGGCGCGAGCAGGTCGAGCGAGCACTGAAGCCCGGCGGACGTCGCGCTCGTGTGCACGACCAGGTCGCATCCCCCGGCGGCGTCGTCCGGCCGCGCGAAGCCGGCCCCGAGCGCGGCCGCGACCTCGGCCCGTGACTCGTCCACGTCGACGAGCGTGACCTCGACCGCCGGGAAGCGGGCGAGCAGGCGCGCGACGCAGCAGCCAACCATCCCGGAGCCGACGACGGCGACGCGGTCGCCGACCAGCGGAGCCGCGTCCCAAAGGGCGTTGACGGCGGTTTCGACGGTCCCGGCGAGCACGGCGCGCGCGGGCGGCATGTCGTCGGGCACGACGGTCACGGCGCCGGCCGGCACCACGTAGGCGGTCTGGTGGGGGTACAGGCAGAAGACCGTGCGCCCGCGCAGCTCCGGCGGCCCGTGCTCGACGGCGCCTACGTTGAGGTAGCCGTACTTGAGCGGGCCCGGGAAGTCCCCCTCCTGGAACGGCGCTCGCATCGCCGCGTACTGGCTCGGCGGCACGCCGCCCCGGAACACCAGCGTCTCCGTGCCGCGGCTGACGCCGGACCGCAGCGTGCGGACCACCACGTCGCCACTCCCCGGCTCGGGCAGGGCGACCGGCCGGATCTCTCCGCGCCCGGGACCGCACAGCCAAAAGGCGTGTGCTTCGTCGAGCACGTCCTATGTGTCGGCTTCGTAGGCCATGTGTCGTGGTACGCGGAGCGGCTCCGGGATGTTCACGGATGTACTGTCGATGATCATGAACCTCATGGTTCGCCGCTGCGCTGTGGCGTGCGCCCTGGTTCTCGCGCTGTGCGGCTGCAGCGGATCCACGGAGACGAGCGGTGCCCCGGCGCCGTCAGCCGTGCCGCCGGCTGCGAGCTCGACGTACGCGTTGATGCAGATGAACCTGTGCCTGTCCGGTCTGGCCGGCTGCTACGGCAAGGCGGCATACCCGGCGGTGGTGGAGGAGGCGGTGGCCACGATCCGTGAAGCGCACCCGGACGCCGTCACCCTCAACGAGGCCTGCCGAACTGACGCCGCCCGGATTGCCCGGCGGACCGGTTACCACCTGCGTTTCTCGAGGGTCATCTACGCCGGCCGGCGGCTGAGCTGCGTCCGACCGGGCGGGCGCGGGCTGTTCGGCAACGCGGTGCTCACCGAGGCGGCGATCGAGCGCGCCGACAGCCGGGACTTCAAGGCACAGGCCGGTCCCGAGCGGCGCCGCTGGCTGTGCGTGACCACCCGAGACGACGTCGACGTGTGCGCCGCCCACCTGAACACACGCTCGATCGTCGAGATCGCGGGGAACGACGCGCAGTGCGTCGAGCTCGCGGCGCTCCTTGCGCGTCGCGCATCCGCACGCACCGTCACCTTCGGCGGTGACGTCAACCGTCGCCGCCCCTGCGCCCCCGACGGCGTCTGGACCCGCACCGACAGGTCCGCCGATCAGGCCCCGGGACTCCAGCACGTCTACGGAAGCGGCGCGCTCCGGTCGCCCTCGGCGGAGGTCGTGCCGGCCAAGCACACCGACCACGACGTCCTGCTGGTCCGCGCGCACCTCACCGCACCCGAGTAGACGCCCGTCACGGGACG
>CAVZVD010000008.1:0-12468 GCA_963778615.1 uncultured Thermoleophilaceae bacterium | reverse complement strand
CCCCGCGGCCGCCGGGAGCGCCGAGGCCCTGCGCCAGCGTCCAGGCCTCGCCGACGTTGATCCCCCAGGGCGAGAAGAGGTTCCACTGTCGTCGCGACCCCGGGTCGTCGGTCGGGGTACCGGCCGCGTGCGCGCGCCAGTTCGGGACCGCGTACTCGACGTTCGGGTCGTCCTCGAGCTCGTCGATCGTCTGCCGCACCGACTGACCGTCCTCGATCGCGAGCTGCTGGGAGCCACCGGGAAGCGCCTCCTCGGCGACCGTCCCCGTGTCGTCCTCGGCTGCCGCCGCGACGCTCGCCGCGGTGCCGTCCTCATACCGCACGATCACCTCGCCGGGGACGTAGTCGCTCGCCGCCGCGGACGCGGGCAGCGCTAGCCCGCCGAGGGCGAGGGCGATGAGGATGAGCCGGGGGGTCATTGGTCTACGGTGCGCTTCGGAGTGTATGGAGCCACAAACAACGGCCGGAGGCGGAAGTTGTGAGCGCCTGTGTCACGGGATACATCGGCGCGCACGCGCCCCGGCTTGTGCCGCCGTGAGCTTCTTCCCGCGTGACGAGTACTTCATGCGGCTTGCACTGCGCGAGGCGGAGCGCGCGCTCGAGCACGACGACGTGCCGATCGGCGCGGTGGTCGTGCACGGCGGAGAGGTGATCGCGGCCGCCCGCAACGAGCGCGAGCTGCGCGGCGATCCGACCGCACACGCGGAGATCCTCGCGCTGCGCGAGGCCTCGAGCGCGCTCGGCGGCTGGCGGCTCGTCGACACCGTCCTGTACGTGACGCTCGAGCCGTGCGCGATGTGCGCGGGCGCGATCGTGCTGGCGCGCGTTCCGCGCGTGGTCTGGGCGGCCGACGACCCCAAGGCAGGGGCGGCCGGGAGCGTGCTGGACGTGCTCGCCGAGCCGCGCCTCAACCATCGCCCGGACGCGGCCGGCGGGCTGCTCGCCGGCGAGGCCGCCGACCTGCTGCGGGCATTCTTCTCGTCCCGGCGCTAAGGCCCCGCACATTGCGGCCGATATAGGTCCGAATGGCGCATGATCTGCAGCGCGTCCTGCGCGAGATCGAAGACCGCTACCAGCCCCTCCCCGAGGGTCTGCCATCAGTCGCATACATCTACGAGCCGGGACTGCAGGGCAACTGCCTGTACATCAGCCCGTCGATCGAGCGGGTGCTCGGCTACACGCGCGAGCAGTGGATGGCCGAGCACACGATGTGGGACCGGAGCGTGCATCCGGACGACTTCGTTCGCGTGACGAGCGCCGAGGCCGAGTGCGCCCGCTCAGGTGAGACGCTCGTGCAGGAGTACCGCCTGCGCACGGCCGACGACCGCTGGATCTGGATCCGCGACGAGATGACGGTCGTGCGCGGCCCCGGCGATCAGCTCGATCCCATCTTCTACGGGGTCTTCCTCGACGTCAGCGACCGCAAGCGGATGGAGGCGGAGCTCGAGCGGCTGGCGCTGTACGACCCGCTCACCGGTCTACCCAACCGCGCGCTCTTCACCGACCGGCTGAACCATTCGCTCGGGCGCCGCGCCAAAGCGAGCGTCACCGCCGTCTACTTCGTGGACCTCGACCGCTTCAAGAGAATCAACGACAGCCTCGGTCACGCGGCCGGCGACGAGGTCCTGCGCGAGGTCGCGCGCCGCCTCCAGAGCGCGCTGCGACCCGAGGACACCGTTGCGCGTTTCGGTGGCGACGAGTTCACCATCCTGTGCGAATCCGTGGGCGGCGTGTTCGAGGCCGTCAGCGTCGCGGACCGCCTCCAGCGCCCGGTCGCCGAGCCGATCACCGCCGGCGGGGCCGAGCTCCGGCTGAGCGCGTCGATCGGCTTCGCGCTCGCCGAGGCCGGGGAGCAGGTCGACTGCCAGCGCCTGATCGAGGACGCCGACGCCGCGATGTACCGCGCCAAGGAGCGCGGCGGCGCGCGCGCCGAGCTCTTCGACGCGACCATGCGGGAGCGCGCCGTCGAGGCCATGACGGTCGAGCAGGAGCTTCAGCGCGGGCTCGAGCGCGGCGAGCTGCGGCTCTTCTACCAGCCTCAGGTCAACCTCGCGACGGGGCGACTGATCGGCGCCGAGGCGCTGCTCCGCTGGGAGCATCCCGAGCGCGGCCTGCTCGCGCCGGACGCCTTCCTTCACGTTGCCGAGGAGAGCGGGCTGATCGTCGACATCGGCGCCTGGGTCGTCGGGGAGGCCTGCCGCCGGCTGCGCGACTGGCAGCGCCGCGGCGTGTCGCCCGACCTGCGCCTGTCGGTGAACCTCGGCGCCCGCGAGCTGACCCATCCCGACGTCGTAGGCACGGTGCTGGGGGCGGTGCGTGGCGCCGGCATCGACCCTGTCCTCGCTCTGCATCGAGGTAACCGAGAGCACGGCGATGGCCGACCGCGCGACGGGCTTCCGAGCCCTGACCGATCTCAGCCTCGCCGGCGTGCGCGTGGCGATCGACGACTTCGGCACCGGCTACTCGTCGCTCGACCACCTGCGCAACATGCCCGCGGACGTGCTCAAGATCGACCGCTCGTTCGTGCAGGGCATCTCGCCGGACTCGTCCGACACGGCGCTCGTCGCCGCAACTCTGGCGCTCGGGCGCGCGCTCAGCATGGACGTCATCGCAGAGGGAATCGAGACCGAGCAGCAGGCAACGTCGCTGCGCGAGCTCGAATGCCCGATCGGCCAGGGCTTCCTTTTCGCCCGGCCGCTGCCGCCAGAGGAGCTCGACCGGCTGCTGGAGGCGGGCCTGCCGCTCTGAGCCCGCCGCGACCGCCCCGGTAGCCTGTGGCCGGCGATGCGCGGTGCGGTGAGGTGCCTCTTCGTGATGCTGGTCGCATGCGCGGCCGCGCTCCCGGGCGCCGCCGTCGCCGAGGTGCCGTTCGCCGCGCGCTACAGCGCGAACGAGCCGGGCGCGATCTGGGTCACGGGGAGCACGCTGATGACGTGCCCGGCGGCGGCGGCGAACTGCGCGGAATCGCAGGCCGGCACCGCCACGGGCGCCGCGCTCAGCAACAACAACTTCAGCATGGTCCCGGTCGACGCGGACGCCGACCCGGCGACCTTCAACTCCTCGAGCTCGACCTTCACGCCGCCGGCCGCGTACGAGGTGCTATTCGCCGGGCTCTACTTCGGGGGGCGCACCAGCGCCGGCACGGGGGGCGCCGCCGCGCCGAACGCCGCCGCGCGCGGAGCCGCGCTCCTGCAGACGCCCACGAGCGGGGGCTATCTCCCGGTGACAGGCACCGTCGCCGACAGCACCGTGATCGCAGGCTCCTACGTGACCTTCGCCGACGTCACGGCCCAGGTGAGGGCGGGCGGCGCCGGCCGCTACTGGGTGGGGAACGTTCAGAGCGGCACCGGCGCCGACCGCTACGCGGGCTGGTCGCTCGTCGTCGTCTACCGCGACCCGGCGGCGCCGCTGCGCAACCTGACCGTCTTCGACGGCCTGCAGGCGATCCAGCAGGGCGACCCGCCGCTGACGATCGGCGTCAGCGGCTTCCGGACGCCGCTCAGCGGGCCGGTGCGCACGTCGGTGGGGCTCGTGGCCTACGAGGGCGACCGCGGCAGTTCCGGTGACCGGCTCGCGCTCAACGGTCAGCTGCTCGCGGATGCGGCCAACCCGGCCACCAACCTCTTCAACAGCTCGGTGTCCTTCGAGGGCACGAACACGCTCTCGCAGCGGATTCCGGCGTACGTGAACGGGCTCGGCTTCGATTCTGATCGCATGGTGGCGGACGGCTTCCTCGCGAACGGCGCCACGGGCGCGACATTCGCGGCGTCGACGACGCTCGACCAGTACCTCATCCAGGTCGTCACGTTCACGACGAACCTGAGCGCTCCGCGGCTCGTCGTCGACAAGACCGTCGCCGATCTGAACGGCGGCGAGGTCGAGCCCGGCGACGTGCTGCGCTACACGGTCACGACTCGCAACGACGGCGACGACGCCGCGACGGACGTGCGCATCCAGGACGCGGTCCCGTCGCAGACGACGCTGGTGGCCGGCTCGCCGTCAGGTCCGGGCGCGGCCGCGGCCGAAGACGGCCGTTCCGTCGGCTTCGCGGTGGGCGCGCTTCCCGCGGGCGGAAGCGTCACGAACGGCTTCGACGTCGAGGTGGACGCCGGGGCTCCGGACGGCTACGTGATCCCGAACGTGGCGAGCGCAACAGGCGTGGGCGCGACGGCCGGGCGGCCCGTGGCGGCCGTCTCGCCCGAGGTGACGGCGACCGTCAGCCGCCCGCCCTTCAAGGCCACCTTTGATGCGACGCCCCCGCGGCCCACCGCGGGCGAGCCCGCGTCGGGCGAGGTCGAGCTGACCAACAACCTCGACCGCCCGATCGATGACGTCGTGGCCACCATCGACGTGCCCGGGGCCGACGTGCTAGCGGCGCGGCCCAGCGACGGCGGCCGCTGCACCGGCGACGACCCCGCTCGCTGCACGCTCGGGGACCTCGACCCGGGCGAGGAGGCGAGCGTCCGGATTCGCTTCCGGCCGCTCGACAGCGGCTCGCTGCGCCCCGTCGTAACCGCCCGCGGCGACGGGGTCGAAACGCAGCGGCTGACGCTCGGGCCGATACGGGTTAAGGCGGGCAAGGCGCAGCTCAGCGTCCGCAAGTCGGCGCCGCTCGAGGTCGCGCGCACCGGGCGCGTCATCAAGTACCGGATTGTCGTGGCTGCCGGGCGCCGCGCGGCGGCCGCGCATCGAGTGCGCGTCTGCGACCTGCCCGGTGCCGGCCTGCGCCTGCGCTCCGCCTCGCGCGGCGGCGTGCTGCGCGACGGCCGGGCATGCTGGCGGCTCGGGCGGCTCCTGCCCGGGCGGAGCCGCAAGCTCACCGTCAAGGCGCAGCTGACGGGGCGCTCCGGTGTCGTGACCAACACGGCTCGCGCCCGCAGCACGAACCTGCGCCGCAGCGGGCCGGTGGTGAGCGCAGCCCAGGTGCGCGTGGCGCCGCAGCCGCCGGCCGCCTGCCCCGCGGCGGCGGGCCCGCGTGCGCGGGCGGCGTGCTGACCCTGGACTAGGGTCCCGGCGGGACCGTGACCGCCTACGAGCCGAGCGAGTGGACGGACTTCTTCGTGGCCTCCGCGGGAGCGTCGGCGGCGCTCGCCGGTCTGGTGTTCGTGGCGGTCTCGATCAACGTCGAGCGCATCCTCCAGTTCAGGGGACTGCCGGACCGCGCGCTCGCCACCGTCCTGATGCTCCTGAGCGTGGTGCTCGTCGCGCTCATCTGCCTGATCCCGGGCCAGTCACGCGAGGCACTTGCGGCCGAGCTGTTCGTCGTCAGCCTGCTGTTCGCGGCGCAGATCCTCCGGCTCACGAGCTCGGCCCGGGCCGATCACGATCGCAGCCTGGCGCACGCCGCGAGCCACTGGCTCCTGGTGGCGCTCGGAACGATCCCTTTCGTCGTGGGTGCCGTCAGCCTGTTCGTGGAGGCCGGCGGCGGGCTCTACTGGATCGCCGCCGGCGTGATCCTCGCCACGGCCGGCGCCGTCGCGAATGCCTGGGTGCTGCTGGTCGAGATACTGCGCTAGCGCACCCGCACCGGGATGCCGGGCAGCGCGCCGGCGCCGACCGTGCGCACGAGCCATTCGATCGGCGCGTTCGACAGCCGGATGCAGCCGTGGCTGCGCGCGGCGCCGAGCGGGTCGAGCAGGCTCGAGCCGCCGCGGCCGTGGATGCCAACGCGGCCGTCGCCGCCGCCGAACTCCTGCAGCACGTGGCTGTGTGCGGTCAGCGGGAGGATGTAGGAGCCGAGGAAGTCGTACGGGTTCCAGCGCCAGACGCCGACGATCGAGAACAGCCCCTCGGGGGTCGGCGTGGGAGGGGCGCCGATCACGACGCGGAAGCGCCGCCGCAGCTCACCGTCCTCGAACACGGACAACGTGCGCGCCCGCCGCGACACGACGACCCGCCAGCCCGTCGGTCGCATCCGCACGTGGTCGGCTCTGATCCAGGCCGCGGCGGCGTTGGGTCGCGTCGGCAGCCGCACCTTGAGCCAGCAGCGGTCCTTCGCGTCCCGTGCCGCGCGCAGTATGAGCAGCCACTGCGCCTCGCGCGGGATGACCGCATCGCGGCTCCGCCCGTTCCGCTTTGGCACCGTCGCCCACAGCCGCGTGCGCCCGATGAGGCCGGCGCGCCAGGACGTGGCCGCGGTCGGCCGCCCTACCTCTGCAGCGCTGGCGCGACCCTCGACGCAGTCCGGCGCGGCGAGCGCCGACGGCGCCAGCATCCACAGCGCACCGACGCATGCGAGCAAGGCGCCGAGCCGTAGAGGGGTCCGATCCAGGCGGAAGGCACGCACCGCCGCCCATTGTCCCAGAGCATCAACGGTTGGATCTGTAGGACTGAAAATGGGCAGAGCGTCGGGACCGCGGAGAAGCACTTCGCCGGTCCCGGAGTTAGGACGCACAGCCGATGGAGGGATCAGCAGTGATGAGGAGACGATTTCTTTCGGCCTGAGCTTGTTCACCAACCGAGGGAGAAGGAATGAGGAAGGTCCTCAGCATTGCCGCCATCGCCGCCATCGCGGTCCTGGCGTTTGTTCCGGTGGCCTCGGCCGCCACTAAGACCGCCGTTACGTTCGACGGCGCGATTCTCACGAACGGCGCGTCGATGTGGTCGGGCGAGGTCGTTTCGCCGAAGGCCAAGTGCGCCCACAAGCGTGTCGTCCTCATCTTCAAGCAGCGCCCTGGCGCGGATAAGAAGATCGGCTCGGCGAAGGCCGTGCCGGTGACCGGCGTGGTCGGTTACTACTGGGCCTTCGAGAAGGTCGGCTACGCGGTGAAGTCGTCGGAGAAGTACTACGCGAAGGTCAACCCCACCGACGCCTGCTCGGGGGCGCGCTCACCGGTCCTCAAGGCGGAGGCCTACTGAGGTGCGATGAGCGCCTCGTGGCGGTCGCCCGGACGGGGCACCGGATTCCGCTCTGCGCACGTCGGGGCCGAGGCGGCTGTACTTCGGTGCCGTGCCAATAAAACCATTCTAAGTTGTTGGCGACCCGTCAAGGAGCTTGTTAGCATTCCGCCGACAACGGGCCGTGAACCCGTAGGGTCGCGGTAGAGCGGGCTAGCGCCTGTGCGTCGTGCCGCCGCCTGACGTTCACCAGAGATCAACAGCTTGACGGACCCAGCAAGTGGGAGGACGAGGAAATGATTGCGATGAAGAACAGGTTCACGATTGGCATCGTGGCCGCGGTCGCCCTGGTGGGCTTTGGCTGCGGCGATGATGATGGCGACGACGGCGCCCCCGCGGCCACGGCGAGCGTGGAGCGTTACTGCGAGCTCACTCGCGAGCTCGATCAGGCCGGGGGGAAGGTGTTCGAGGAGCTCGAGAACGATCCTGACGCCACCCCCAAGGACTTCCAAGCCGCGGAGCGCCAGCTGGTCGAGAACAACGAGGAGTCCCTCGACGAGCTTCAGGAAGTCGCGCCCGTCGCGATCAAGGACGACGTAGCGAGCCTGGTCCACGCGCTTAGCGCTCGGGCGGGGCTAGAGGCCAAGGTGCCGCAGGACGCCGACGCTGCTGAGACGCGCATCACCAAGTTCGAGAAGCAGAACTGCGTGTAAGAGCCGCGCAGCTGGCCTACAGACGTCCGCCGCGCTACTGACCCGAACTAGATCGGGGCGTCGGCGAGATGCCGCTCCCGACCTGGCCCGCGCCGCCTACAATCAACGCCTCGGAGGGGTGCCGGAGCGGTTGAACGGGGCGGTCTCGAAAACCGTTGTGGGCCTTACGGTCCACCGAGGGTTCGAATCCCTCCCCCTCCGCTGAAGTTGTTGATTTGCAGGGTGTTTGTGTGTCGATCCGGTCAGTCCTGACGACCCCAGGCGGCCTCTGTCGACCCCAGAAAACGGCCGATTTGTGCAGCGCAGTGCAGCGCACGTGCAGCGCACCCTCACTGCTCGACCCCTCTGACGGAGCGTTCGAGATAGCTGTCGAGAAGGCCCGCGGCCTCCTGTTCCGAGCCCGGGAAGAGGTGGCCGTAGCGGTCCAGCGTGATCGTCACGGAGGCGTGCCCGAGGAAGGTGGATAGGGCCTTCGCGTTGACGCCAGCGGCGATCATCAGTGAGGCGAAGGTGTGGCGGCATTCGTGAAGGCCGATCGGGTCGAGCCCGGCGGCTCGCCAGATCCTCGTTGCGCGCTGGCTTAGCGCTTGGTTCGAGAAGGCCCGGCCGTCGGGCCGGCCGAAGAACAGGCCGCCACGGCGCCCGCGGGCGAGGCGGTGCTCGAGCAGTTGCTTGCGCAGGGCAGCCGGAACGGGGACGCTACGCCGACCGGAGCGGCTCTTGGGCGCCACACGCCCTTCCTTGGGGTCCCAACTCCAGTGAACCCGGATCAAGTTGTCGTCCAGGTCGACGAGCTCGTCGGTGAGCGCCTGCAGCTCGCCCGAGCGCAGGCCGGCGTACATGGCGGTGGCCCAGACTGCCCGGTCGCGCGGCTGCAGAGCAGCGATGAGCTGCTCGGCCTCTGTCGGCGAGGCGATTCGCTCGCGCTTTCCTCGGACGGCGGGGAGCTGGACGCCCGTGGTCGGGTTCACGGCGACCTCGTCGAGTGCGAGCGCCTGGCGGTAGATCGCTCTCAGCGGCATCAGCGAATTGCGGACGGTGCTTGCGCCAACGCCATCGGACATCATCCGGTTGACGAGCCGCTGAACGTCCGAGCGGCGGATGTCGCTGAGCTTGGCGCCGCCGAGCGCTGGCAGCAGCCGTGTGCGCAGCGACTGCTCATAGCCGCGCAGCGCGGAAGGTTTGTAGGGGTCGCCCGATCTGTTGCGCACGAAACCCGCCTGCGCGGCGCTGAGCCACTCGTCGGCAGCCTCGCTGAGGGTGACGCCGCCGGCGGCACGCAGGGTACCGTGACGGAGGCCGACGATCGCGTCGTAGCGCCAGCTCCTGGCCGACGCAAGTGTCGGGAACGTGCGAGTGAGGCGCTTGCGATCGCGCGGGCTCCAAGCCTGAGCTTGGTAGCGAGGCGTGCATCTACAGCGATCACCCAATCGGCTCGGACACGAGCGCGCGTGCCGGAGGGAGATGCCCTCTGGGAAGCGCTTCGGCATGAGTGCTCTCCTTCGTGGTCCTGCGTCGCCGAGAGCGTAATCGGGTCGTCAAAGGCGCTCTACCGTCGATTCTGCGTTGGTCTCGAGCCAACGCTCAATCTCTCGAACGGGAATCAGGCGCAGCTTGCCTCGTCTCACGATTCGGAGCTCCGGCTGTACGTGGCGCTCGAAGGAGTTGACCGACATCCCGAGCGCACGAGCGGCCTCGGCTCGAGTAACGGCGAGTCGAGGCGCGGGCGAAGGGAGCGTTGAACCTTTGGCGCGACCCGAGCTTTTTGGTGTTGGCGCGCGAGCCTCAACCGGCAGGCTTATTTGCCCGGGAATGGCGACGACTGGAGCCGAGTCCGCAACTCGCCGTTCGTATCGCCGATCGTTCATGTCGCGCCGAGACCCGGGCGCTGCGCACGGGCGGTGGTACCTGCGAGCGACGGAGGCTTGGGATGGCGCGGCTGGGCGTCTGGAGGTTGCATGGCCTCTACTTGTGAGGACGGCCGAGGCGGCGTTTTGGCCCCCCGAGTTGCGGCAGACCGGGGGGCCCGTCGCGCGCGCCGGCGGCGGTGCGGGTGCGGGGCCGTGATGGCGGCGGGAGCTTCAATGTCGCGGCGCCCGCGGGTGTGGAGGGCGCCGGCTGCGGTCGATAGCCACTGCAGGAGACGGAGCACGGTCGAAAACATGGCCTCGTATGAGAGAGGGCACAAATCCAAAAACGGCCCCCTGACGGCGCAACACCCCCGGCCCAGCTAACACAACCCGGGCTACACCACCACCACTGCCCTGCCCGCCCCACTCACGCCATCCGACCCGCCCTACCGAACCCGCATCACCCCCCAACTCTTCCACCCCGTACCGATCCCAACAGCTCTACAACCCACCGCTCACTGCCTTGCCCTTGCACCCAACTCTGCCTGCCTTACTGCCGCTGCCCCGCCTACCCGACTCATCAGCTCCACGTCTGGACTCACCTACCTACATCACTTTCTATTGGTAGGTCGAGGAAGGGGGTCCGGCGCGAAGCGGCGGACCCCCTTCCTCGGGTGAGACCAGACGTGGAGCCAAGGAAACACCCGGAGGCGGGGCGGCGGCCTGTTGCCCTCTAAGGATCAACAGGCAGAGATCAACACCTAGAGATCAACAACCGCGGGGCGGGCGCTCGACGAGCTGGTTGGCGCGACGGGTCAACCGGCCGTGGCCGAACCGCGAGCGGACTCCTGCTTTCACGCGAACGCGGAAGCCTAAAGGGGTGGATGGACAGATTGATCCCCGCAAGGGTGCCCGGATCCCTATGGCCAAGTCGTTTCGAATGTTGGTGGCGAGGCCCCAGATTGAGCCTCGCCTGTTCGGTCGGTTAGGCCAGCGCGCGCCTGATGTACTCGATCGCCTGAGCGATTGCGGCGCCGGCGGCGTTCGTGCCACGCAGCGGGTTGAGCATCACGAAGTCGTGGATGATGCCCTCGTAGCGCGTCGCGGTGACGTCGACGCCGGCCTCGCGCAACTTGCTGGCGTATGCCTCGCCTTCGTCACGAAGCACGTCCGCCTCGCCGGTGATCACCAGCGCCTTCGGGAGCTCGGCGAGATCGTTCGTCGTCGCGCGGAGCGGCGACGCCGTGATCTCGGCGCGCTCCTCTTCGTCGGTCGTGTACTGGTCCCAGAACCACTCCATCATGTCGCGCCGAAGGAAATAGCCCTCGGCGAAGTCGTGGTAGGAGCCGGTGTCGAAGCTCGCGTCGGTGACCGGGTAGAACAGCACCTGGGCCCTGAGGTCCGGCCCTGAGCGCTGCTTGGCCATCAGCGTCAACGCGGCAGCCATGTTGCCACCGACCGAGTCGCCCGCGACAGCGATTCGCGCGCCGTCGCGATCCTGCTCCGCGCCGTGCTCTGCGACCCACTCGAGCACCGCGTAGATCTCCTCGATCGCGGTCGGGTAACGCGCCTCCGGCGAGAGGCTGTAGTTGGGGAATACGACCGCGGCGCCGGTCCCGACGGCGAGCTCGCGAACCAGGCGGTCGTGGGTGTGGCTGTTCCCGACCACCCAGCCGCCACCGTGCGCATAGAGAATCACCGGCAGCTGGCCCTGGGCACCCTTGGGACGTAGGATCCGGATCGACACCGCACCCGACGGGCCACCGGGGATGGTGGTGTCCTCGATCTCGACATCGGGCTTTTCGACCTCCCCGGATTGCACCTCGTCGACGGTCTTTCGGCCCTCGACGGGCCCGAGGTCGAACAGGTACGGGGGATCGGCGGTCGCGGCTGCGAACTCCTGAGCTGCGGATTCGAGCACGACTGTGGTGGTTGAGGACGTCATTGGATTCTCCTTTTGGTTTGTTTCCTCTTGCAGGTGAGGGAACTGAGGCAGCTGCGGCCTAGTAGCCATAGCCGCCATTGCTGCCCGAGCTCGTCGCCTGGACGGCGACCTGATTGCCAGCCGGAGACACGGTGAACCAGGCCGCTCCGAATGCCTTCAGGCCCTGACCAGTCGCGTCTCCCGGATTCTGGTCGGCCGCGTAGAGGTAGAGCGGGTGGCCGTTGTAGGTCACCTGTGGCTTTCCGTCGGACCGAGGCGTGGTTCCAATCTCCGAGGCATTCGCCCCGTGCAGTCTGGCCGGGCGGGCTCGCGTTCGAGAGCTGCGCCTTCGATGTCGAGGTTGGGGATCAAGCGGTTGAGCCAGCGCGGGAGCCACCAGGCGCGCGCGCCGAGCAGGGTCATGAGCGCCGGGATCAGCGTCATTCGGATCAGGAACGCGTCGATAAGGATGCCGACGGCGAAGGCGAGCCCGATGGACTTGATGATCGGGTCGTCGGGGAGGATGAAGCCGGCGAAGACGCTGATCATGATCAGGGCGGCGGCGGTGATGACGCGGGCGGACTGGCGGAAGCCGTCACGGACGGCGTCGCGCGCGCTGGCGCCGTGCGAGATCGCTTCGTACATGCGGGAGACGAGGAAGACCTGGTAGTCCATGGCGAGGCCGAAGATCACGCCGATGATCAGGACGGGGAGCAGGCTGATCAGCGGCCCGGTCTGTGAGACGCCGAACAGGCCGGCGAGGACGCCCTTCTGGAAGACGAGGACGACGGCGCCGAAGGAGGCGACGATCGTCAGGAGGAAGCCGGCGATCGCGGTCAGCGGGACCAGGATCGAGCGGAACGCGATCGTCAGCAACAGGAGCGCGAGGCCGACGACGACGGCGAGGTACGGGATGAGGCTGTCGCCCATGCGCTGAGACACGTCGATGTTGGTGGCGGTCTGGCCGGTGACGAGTACCCGGGCGCCCGTCGCGGCCTCGAGCTTCCCGGCGTCCTGTCGAATCGCGGTCACGAGATCCTCGGTGTCGGTCGAGGAGGGGCCGCCGGAGGGCGTGATCGTGATGAGCGCGAGGTCCTTCCCGGGGATGACCTGGGCCGGCGAGACGGTCGCGACGTGTGGCATCG
>CAVZVD010000007.1:0-26096 GCA_963778615.1 uncultured Thermoleophilaceae bacterium | reverse complement strand
CTGGAGGCCGACCCGCGCGTCCTGCACGCGGTGCCGAACTACGTGGCGAGCGCGACGGCCTTCACGCCGAACGACCCCGGCCGCGGCGGCACAGGTGGCTGGGCGGCTCTGCAGTGGAACTTCACCGGGCCGTTCGGGATCGGCGTCCAGACCGCCTGGGACAACGCGATCGCGGCCGGCAACCCGGGCGGCGGTGGCGTGACCGTCGCCGTGCTCGACACCGGCGTCGCCTACCGGACCTCGCCGGACCGCCGCTACCTGACGCGCCCCGGACCTGGACCGCAGCCGATTCGTGCGCGGCTACGACTTCGTGCGGAACAACGATCTCCCCTACGACCGCAACGGCCATGGGACATTCGTGGCCGGCGTGATCGCCCAGAGCACGAACAACGGCATCGGGCTCGCGGGCGTCGCCTACCGGGCCCGGATCATGCCGATCAGGGTGCTCGACTACGAGGGCAAGGGGGACGTCGCCACGATCGCGCGTGGCATCCGCCTGGCGGCCCGGCAGCGGAGCCAAGGTGATCAACATGAGCTTCGAGTTCGACATCGGCCTCACCGCCCCCCAGATCCCCGACGTGCTGTCGGCGGTCCGGTTCGCGCACCGCCAGGGCGCGGTGCTCGTGGCCGCGGCCGGCAACACCGAGGAGACGCGCGTCGCCTACCCGGCCCGCGCCAAGCACGTGATGGCGGTCGGCGCGACGACCGAGCACGGCTGCGTGGCCGACTACTCGAACACCGGCCCCGGACTGACCGTCGTGGCGCCTGGCGGCGGCGCGGACGCGTTCGTCGACGCGGACCCGAACTGCAAGCCGCTCGAGGACCCGGGCCGCGACGTGTACCAGTACACCTTCCGCGGCACGAGCCCCCGCCGCTTCGGCCTGCCGAGCGGCTACGAGGGCACCTCGATGGCGGTGCCGCACGTGAGCGGCACGGCGGCGCTGATGATCGGGTCACGGGCCTGCTGGGTGAGAATCCCTCTCCCGAGGCGATCCAGCAGCGCGATCCAGTCCACGGCGCGCGACCTCGGGCCGCCCGGCTACGACATCACCTACGGGTACGGGCTCCTGGACGCCGGGCGGCGACGGCTCCGCTCGGGTAGCCGCGCGATTCCGGCCGCGCGTCAGGTGGTCCGGACGATCAGGACCGAGCTGGGCGCGTGGTGGGAGACCTTGTTCGGGACGCTTCCGAGCAGGAAGCGCTTCGCGCCGGTCATGCCCTTGTTGCCGACCACGATCAGATCGGCGTTCTGCTCCTCGGCCACGTCCAGGATCGCGTCCGCCGGCTCGCCCTGACGGGCGATGGTCTGGACCTCGACGCCGGCGTCGTCCACGTCCTGGGCCGCATCGGCGAGCGTCGCGTCGACGTCCTCGTTCGGGCCCAGCGTGTGCTCGATGTCGCTGGGCGCCTCGAGCCGCTCCTGGCTCAGGCGGCCCGACGGCACGGGATCGAAGGCGCTCACGATGCAGAGCGTCGCACCGGTTTGCTTCGCGAGCTGAGCTGCTTCGCGCACAGCCTGCTTGGCGGTTTCAGACCCGTCCGTACCTACCACGATGCGAGCGAACATCTTCCCTCCTACGGGATCGAAGAGCGCGGCGATCATAGCCGCTAGATTGGAACGCCGATGGAGCGCCCTCCCATGCCCACCTTCTGGATCGTGGTGCAGATCCTGATCGTGATCTGCGTGCTGATCTCTGCGGTGATCGTGGTCGTGAAGCTTTGACGCAGCTCCGGGCCCGGGCCGCGGCGCAGCCGCAACCCGACTACGGCCCCTCCCTTCCCGAGCTCCTGCGACCGCGCCTGCGGGCGCTCGGGCGCGGGGGCCGGATCGTGCTCGGGCTGGTCGTGCTGGCGCTCGTGGCGCTGATCGCGACGCTGTTCGTCTCCAAGGAGCGCGTCGGTGAAGAGCTACGTGCAGACCGAGGCCGACGCACGCGCCCGCGGCCTCGAGCCGCTCGAGTTCCGGTTCGACCGCTCGAGCAAGCTCAAGCTCTCCAAGCCGGCCGGCGCCTACGTGCAGGCGGAGCGCACGAAGGACGGGGTCCTCGTGGCGCGGTTCACCGTCTCGCCGTTCCGGATGGAGCGACGGCCCGGGGCGCTCGCCAGCTACCTGCCCCTGATCGCCACCGACCTCCAGCGTGCGACCGCGCGCCGGTACGAGCACTTCCGCCTCCAGTTCGAGGGCCGCGCGCGGGTGAACGAGGTCGAGGGCTACCAGTACGCGTTCACGACCCGGCTCCGCGATCCCGGACCGCCCGCCGCGCCAGCTGTTCGGACGCGTGGTCGTGCTTCCCGAGCCCTACTCCTACGAGGACCCCGAGACCGAGTACCCGCCCGGCCGCAACCCGACGCGCGGGGTGCTGCTGACGATGCTCGCGACGACCCTCGACGAGGCGCCCTCGGCGACGCGCGTCGGCGACGAGGGCATCCTGCAGCGCCCGTTCCGCAGCTTCCGCTACGGCACGTGACGTAAGGCCGGACTCGGGAGCGGGCTAGGGAGCAGCGCTGGGGCCGGTCGGCGCCCGTGGCGCCGTGCGCCGTGGAGCTGCCGGTCACGCCGGTGGCGCCCTGCTTGCGGGTGGCGCCCTTGTGCCCGTCGCGCCCTTGCGACGGCCCCGGATGGCGGCACGGTCGCGCCGCCGGTCTCGCCGCCCATGCCGGCGTCGCTGCCGGTCGCCGGCGGCGTGCTCCTCTGGGGCATCGCCGGGGATCGGGTCGTGGCGCCGTCGTCCTCACCCGGCACGGCGCCCTCGGCGCCGGTCGCCCCCGTGGCGCCGGTCGCGCCCGCTGGCCGAAGCCTCCGCGCCGGTCTCGGGCAGTGCGGCCTCCTGCTTGGCGCCCTCGACGAGCTCCGGTGTGGCGCCCTCGAGCGAGGCGCCGCCGCTCGGGTTGACGGCCGCGGGAGCCGGGGCGGCAGCCGCGGACGGGAGCGGTCACCGCGGCGGGACGCTGGGGGGGCGTCGACGACACGCTTGGCCTCCACCGCGCCGCCGGCGAGGATCGCGGTCACGGCAACTCCGGCCACGGCCTTCGAGGCAACCGCGCCGATGCCGGCGCCCGTGGCAACTCCGGCGCTGGTGGCCACGCCCGCGCCCGTGGCCACTCCCGCGCCGGTGGCGACTCCCGCGCCGGTTGCGACACCCGCGCCGGTCGCCGCACGCGCCGGCCGCGCCGCCGGCGGCCGCGCCTCCGCCGCCGCCCGCGACCGCGGCGCCGCCCAGCTTCAGGAGCGCGAGCTTCTTCAGGATCATCAGCGGGCCGATCGGGAAGGCAAACGCCATCGCCGTGTTGGTCTTCCGCAGCTGGGACCGGAACGCGCCACACGTCTCGCACTCGCGCACGTGGCGGCGGACCGGCGGGCTCGCCTTCTTGAGCCCCTCCGCGATCTCGGCCAGCTCCTGGCGCACGGCGTCACACGAGAGCTGGCGCGACTCGGCCGCCTCGGCGAGCGACATCCGCGCCCTCACGAGCAGCGACTTGACGCTCGGGATCGTGGTCTCCATCGCCTCGGAGATCTGGTCGTACGAGAGCGCGTCGATCTCGCGCAGCAGCAGCGCGGTGCGCTGCGACTCGGGAAGCTTCTGGACGTCCTGGAGCAGGTGCCGCACGTCGGCGCGCTTGTGGACGATGTCGGCCGCCGTCACTCCATGGCCGTACACGTGCTCGTCCATCGTGTCCGTGCCGTCCGCGGTCGGGCGGCGCAGGTGGTTGAGACAGCGGTTGCGCGCGATCCGGTACAGCCAGGGCCGCACGTTGATCTCGCGCTGGTCGGCGAGGATCGCGTTGTACGCGGCCGCGACCACACCTCCTGCAGCACGTCCTCCGCGTCCTCCCTCGACCCCAGCATGTGCCGGCAGAAACCGAGCAGACGGGTCCGGTAGCGGCCGAACAGCACGTCGAAGGCGGCGCCGTTGCCGTTCCGCAGGACGGCGATCAGGCGCTCGTCCGACTGCAGGCGAAGCAGCGGCGACTTGCCGCCGAGCAGCCCCACGCGGGTGGGGGTGGGAGTGGTGGTTGCGCTCACGATCGCGAAAAGGCCTGGAAAGGCCCGGGCATCGGTCGAAACACCGTAGCAACGGGCGAGTTGCGTTTGGTTGAGTTGATGTTGAGCTTGCCTTGCGCCCCAGACGGCCACCTGGGTGGACGGGTGTCTCACCACTACAGTTGAATATCGAGGCGGCTTCGCCGCCTGACCTAAAGTCACGTGCTTCGCGCCTTCGGCGCTCGCTTCGTGATTTGCCCGGGTGCTGGAAATGGCTAGACAGGGCGGGCTTAAAACCCGCTGTCCTGCGGGACGTGTGGGTTCAAATCCCACCCCGGGCACTGGCGCCGCGGGACGAGCGTCGCTATCCCGCGTCGGCCGCCCGCTCCAGCTGCGCCGCGCACGTCGCCCGTGACCGGATTCGCGTGCCCGGGCCAGACCGTGGCCGGTTCCATCGCCGCCAGCTTGCGCAGGCTCGCGATCGCCTGGTCCGTGTCGTGGTTGAACGCCCTGTGCGGCACGCGCGGAGCGCCCTTGAAGCCCGGTCTGCGGGTCGAGCGTGTAGAGCGTGTCGCTCACCAGCGCGAGCCGGTCGGACTCACGCCACAGGCCGATCATGCCGGGCGCATGACCCGGGAAGGCGACCACCTTGAAGCCGGCGACGTCGTCTCCCTCCGAGACCGTGCCCTCGACCTGCACCGGGCCGCCGTCCCAGCGGCGGCAGGAAGCGCGGCATGAGGGCCCGTGCGTACCAGTCGAGCTTCGAGAAGTCGAAGTAGTGCTCGCCCCCGTCGCCCTGCGTCTCCTCGACCTCGTCGGGATGGCAGAAGACCGGCGCGCCGAGCCCCGGTGCGGCTCCGCGGTGGTCCGCGTGCCCGTGGCCGAGGACGATCCGCTTGATGCCGCCCAGGCCGGCGGCGTCAGAGGCGATGCCGTTCGTCATCGTCTCTGATGCCGGCGTCGAAGACGGTCACCTGGCCCTCGTCCTCGATCAGGTACACGTTCATGACCTTCTGCGGGAAGCCGCCCTGGACGAGCCACACGCCCTCGGCGATCTGGCTGAAGTCTCGGCTTGAAGAGCCTCTGCAGCAGCCGTCGTGCGCGCGTTGAACGCGCCCGCCATGCGCTGCTCCATCTTGCTGTCGGCGGGCGGCAGGAGGCCCGACCGCGCGCGCGAACTGGGCGCTGTCGTAGTAGGCGTCGTTGTGCTGGATCTTGCCGTCCTCGACCGTCAGCAGGTCGATGCCCTCGAGCTCGATCCGCGACCCGGTCGGCTCGATGCCCTCGAACGGCCCTCCGCAGAACGTGCCGGTCGCGCGCCAGCGCACGGCGGCCTGGTTGCGGGCCGCGACCATGTCCAGCACCTCCGATCCGCCAGTCGGGCATCGCGGTGAAGGTCTGGTTGAAGAAGGAACGCAGCTCGTCGGGCGCGCGCAGGTCGCGGTTCAGCGGAGCGAGGTGGTCGATGCCGCCCTCGGCCCAGCAGTCCGCCATGCGCATCCACGTCACGTGCGGAGACCGCGTCGAAGTACGTGCGGGCGACCTTGCCGGGCCCCGGCACCTTCGGCTTCTGCTCACCGGCACGCTCGGCCGTCGAGGCGCTCGCCTCGGTGGCCTCGGCTTCCGTCCCCGTCGTCTCGGCGGCATCTGACATGGCTGCTCTCCTCTCTGGGGCGGGGTCCACGGCCCCGCGCGGCCCAGCATAGCCGGGCTTCCTGGCCGTGGTCAGGTGGTCAAGCCGATGTCAGCTCGAGCGCCACCGAGCCCGAGGCCGTCGATCTCCAGCGCGACGCGCTCATCACCGCCGAGCGGGACGGCCGTCACCAGCGACCCGGCGATGATCACGTCCCCGGCGCTCAGCGTGTCGCCGACCGCCTCCAGATAGCCGCTCACGAGCCGCACGACCTCCGCCGGGTCGAGCGCCGCCTGCGCCACGTCGATCGTCGATCTCCTCACCCTCCGCCGCGCGTCATGCGGGCCGTGCGGCCCGCCAGGTCGGTGACACCGGCCACCGGCGGCCCGAGCACGGCGGCGCGATGGAAGACGTTTCCCTCGAGTATCGCCCCGAGGTCCTCGAACGGCAGGTCGACGTCGATGACCTCCAGCGCCGGCGCCGAGCCCGGCGATCCGGCCCTCTTCGCCCACGTGGATCGGCGACCTCGGGCTCGATCGCGGGCCGCGTCGCGCCGGCCAGGGAGTGCCGGGCGCCGTCGGGCAGCACCGTCGCGGACGTCAGGTATCCGATCACCGGCGCACCGATGCCGAGCGCCCGCTGCACCCGCGGGTCGTTGAGCGCGACCTTCCAGCCCGCGCGCCGCTCGCCTGCATCCGTCCGCTCGCGCAGGCGGGCCGCCTGGGCCGTGAGCCCGCGCAGCGACCGCGGGGCTGAGGTCGGCGCCGGCGGGCGCGCTCAAGCGGCGGGCTTCGGGCCGCGGTAGCGGGTCAGCACCGCGAGCAGCACGTAGCCGACGCCGAGCACGATGAAGAACGCGGTCGCGGCGTCGTCGTCGTCGGAGAAGCCGAGCACGAACGGCGCCACGATCAAGAACAGCGCCAGCACGTAGTCGAGCACGACGTGAGAGGCGACCGGCAGCGACCGCGCGATCCCCGTCGGAGCGTCCGTCAACACGGCCAGGACGAGGATGCCGGCCCCGACCAGCACCGAGGCGAGCTCGGCCGCGGTCGGCGTCGAACGAGAACAGGAAGGGCGCCACGATCATCAGCACCGCGACGCCGTACTCGATCAGCACGTGTAGCGACAGCGAAACGGACCCGCGCCGCACGCGCCGGCGGTCACGCCGCACGGGCGGTGTCCCGGTAGAGCTCACGCGACGCATCCTAGTCCCGGGGGCCGGAAGCCGGGGTCCGCGGGGGCGCCCCGCAAGCCGTCATTCCGGAGTCGAAAGGCGCCCTGGCCTGGGCTAGACTGATTCTCGTGAGCACCGCGACTGCGAACGAGCCGCGGGAGACCCCGGCAGCAATCTCCTCGGGAGATCTCGCCGAGGATGTTCGACAACCCGATCCTCGAGTGGGGATCGCGCGTGCATCCGATCGTGCCGCCGCTGCTCTACATACCGGTGATCTCGTTCCTGCTGTCCGTCGCGGTGAACGCCAAGGACCTCGCCATCCCGGCTGTGATCGGGGTGTTCGTGCTGGGCATGGCCTTCTGGTCGCTGTTCGAGTACACCCTGCACCGCTTCATCTTCCACCTGCGCCCCGACAACGAGTGGGGCCGGAAGATGCACTTCATCATCCACGGCGTCCATCACGACTACCCGCACGATCCGATGCGACTCGTGATGCCCCCGTCGGTCAGCATCCCGCTTGCGATCCTCATGTACTTCGTGTTCCTTGGCGTGCTGGGGCCGGAGTGGTCGCTGCCCGCGTTCGCGGGCTTCCTGCTCGGCTACCTCGCCTACGACATGGGGCACTACCACATCCACCACCACCGCTCGGACAACCGGCTCAGCCTGGCGCTGCGCCGCTACCACTACCGCCACCACTTCCAGCAGTCGGACCGCGGCTTCGGCGTCACCTCGCCGCTGTGGGACCGGGTGTTCCGCACGAGCCCGATCGTGCGGCGCCGCCGCGCCGCCAAGAGCAGCTCCTAGCTACGCCTAGCCGGCCGTCCCGAGCAGCTCCTCCGCCCGCGCCAGGTCGGCGGGCGTGTTCACGTTGAACAGCAGCCGCTCCGGGTCGCCGAAGCGGGCGATCTCGGCCTCCGGGACGATCTCCGCGCCGGCCTGCCGGACCGCTTCGTGCAGCGGACGCGCGCTCGGCCAGCGCATCCGACAGCGCGCCGGCCGCGGCCGGGTCGTAGCGCGCCAGCAGCGGGTGCAGCCGCCCGCCCGCCTCGGGCACCGCCGTTCCGGGCCGGGACGCGAGGTGCGCGACCAGCTCCGGCCGTCACGAACGGCATGTCGCATGCGCAGACGAGCACCGCCCGCCCGGCGGCGCGCTCCAGCGCCTCCAGGATGCCGGCCAGCGGGTGGCGCTCCGGGCGTGCCTCGATCCAGACCGGCGCGTCGAGCGCCGGCAGCGCGTCGCCCTCCTTCGCGACCACCGCGACCTCGAGCCCCGCCGCGCGCAGCGGCCGGAGCGCGCGCTCGGCGAGCGGAATGCCGCCCAGCTCGATCGTCGCCTTCGAGACACCCATGCGGCTGCTCGCGCCGCCCGCCAGCACCACCCCGATCACCGATTCGCTCACATCCGGGACGCTAGTACTGTTCGCGCCAGTCGAGCGAGGAGGCGGGGATGGCAACGCAGGACCAGACGCAGGTAACGGAGGCGGCGCAGGCACAGCAGGCCGAGGAGAAGCAGCCCCATGGCGGGCTGCTGCTCGCCCGTCGCCTGAAGGCGCACGGCGTGTCCAAGCTCTTCACGCTCTCGGGCGGCCACCTCTTCTCGATCTACGACGGCTGTCGCGCGGAGGGCATCGACCTGGTCGACGTGCGCCACGAGTCCGCGGCCGCGTTCGCGGCCGAGGGCTGGGCGAAGGTCACCCGGCAGCCCGGCGTGGCGGCCCTGACGGCCGGCCCCGGCGTCACGAACGGCATGAGCGCGATCGCGTCCGCGCACAAGAACAACTCGCCGATGATGGTGCTCGGGGGCCGCGCGCCCCAGTTCCGGTGGGGCCAGGGCTCGCTCCAGGAGATCGACCACGTCCCGTTCGTCGCGCCGCTCACGAGGTCCGCGCGCACCGCGACCTCCACCGCCGAGATCGCCGGCCTGGTCGACGAGGCGCTCGCGGCGACGCTGATCCCGCCCACGGGGCCGACCTTCCTCGATCTGCCGCTGGACGTCGTGTTCATGGAGGCGGACGAGGAGGAGAGCGCCGCCGCGCTGCCGGACCCGGGCGCGATGCCGCGCCGCCGACGGCCGTGAGATCGAACGCGTGGGAGCCCTGCTGGGCGCGGCGGAGCGGCCCGTGATCATGGCCGGGACCGACCTCTACTGGGGTCACGGCGAAGGCGCGCTGCGCGAGCTCTCCGAGGCGCTCGGCATCCCGGTGTTCCTGAACGGCCTGGCGCGCGGATGCCTGCCCGCGGACCATCCCAACTTCTTCGCCCGCGCGCGCAGCGCCGCGCTGAAGGGCGCAGACCTCGCGCTGGTGATCGGCGTGCCGATGGACTTCCGCCTCGGTTTCGGCGGCAGCTTCGGCGAGGACACGCAGCTCGTCCAGATCGACTCGGCGGACCCGACGCGCCAGGCGCCGCGCGAGCTTGCCGGCGAGCTGTACGGCGGGCTGCCGGCCACGCTGTCGGCGCTGCGCCAGGCGGCGCTCGACGCGGGCGGCAGCTCCAGCCGCACCACCGGCTGGGTCGCGGGCCTGCGCAGCACCGAGGACGAGAAGCGGGCCGCCGAGCGCGATCAGCTCACCGACGGCCGCGCGCCGCTGCATCCGCTGCGCGTCTATCACGAGCTCGGTCAGGTGCTCGACCGCGACGCGATCGTGATCGGCGACGGCGGCGACTTCGTGTCGTACGCCGGCCGTGTGGTGGAGACCTACGAGCCCGGCTGCTGGCTCGACCCGGGCCCGTTCGGGTGCCTCGGGTCCGGGCCCGGATACGCGATCGCGGCCAAGGTCGCCCGCCCGGACAAGCAGGTGTGCCTGCTGCTCGGCGACGGCGCCTTCGGGTTCTCGGGCATGGAGTTCGACACGATGGTGCGGCACGGCCTGCCGGTCGTGGCGGTGATCGGCAACAACGGGATCTGGGCGCTCGAGAAGCACCCGATGGAGTTCCTGTACGGCTACTCGGTGGCGGCCGAGCTGCGTCCCGAGACGCGCTACGACCAGGTGGTCGAGGCGCTCGGAGGGCACGGCGAGCTGGTCGAGCGGCCGGAGGAGCTGCGCCCGGCGCTCGAGCGTGCGTTCGAGTCGGGCAAGCCGGCCTGCGTGAACGTGCTCACGGACCCGTCCGTGATCTACCCGCGCAGCGCGAACCTGGCCTAGGCCCCGGAATAGCGAAGAGGCGACCGGCAAATCCAGCCGGTCGCCTCTTCAGAAGGCCCCGTCAGGACGGGCAGGGGTACGTGCCTTTGGGGGCCTGGGCGGTCCGGGCAACGGGAGGCGCCGTAACGATGCGGCAGCGCCCGGACCTATGTGGGGAGCCAGGACCCGGAATTGCGGTCCCCAGACTCCGCGGCGCATTATGAAGTGACCCCAGGACGCGTGCCGGTCGCCAAACCCCCAAAGTGGACGTTTAATCCATGCCGTGCGCCCAAAAAGTGGCGAAATGGGCGGCTTTTAGGAGCTTCTCGCGGCCTCGAGTGCTGCGCCGTGAAGGATGTCGCGCTCGGAGACCTCGATCTCGTCGAGGTCGAACAGCCGCATCGCCTCGACCAGGATCGTCCCTCCGGCGACGATCGTGGGCGCGCGATCGGGGTGCAGCCCGGTGACCACGCGGCGCTCGGCGAGGGGCAGGGCGGCCAGCTCCGCCGAGGATCCGCTCGCAGGCGGCGAGCGTGAGGTGGTGCCCTTCCACCCGCTCGGGGTCGTAGGGGTCGAGCGCCAGCTCGACGGCGGCGAACGAGGTCGGCGTGCCGGCCACCGCGATGCCCTCGTTCACCTGCTCGCGCACCTCGCGCGGCACCGCCGCCTCGAGCTCGGCGCGAGCAGCCGCGCGGCAGGCCTCGAGCTCGGCCGGCGTGGGCGGGTCGGTGTGGATGTGGCGCTCGGTATGGCGCACCGAGCCGAGCTGCGTCGACACGAAGAACTGGACGCTGTCCCCCTGCCCGACCACCACCTCGGTGCTGCCACCGCCGATGTCGAGCACCAGCGTCGGGGCCGCGTGACGCCGAGCGCTTGTCGCGCCCAGGTAGGTGAGGCGCGCCTCGCGCTCGCCTGAGATCGTCTGGGCCTCGAAGCCGAATCGCCGCTCGAGCTCGCGCTCGAACTCGGCGCCGTTGGCGGCGTCGCGCACGGCGCTGGTGAGCATCGCGACCACACGCTCCGCGCCGGCCTCGTCAATCGCCTTCCGGTACTCCGCGCACGCTTCGAACACGCGCTCCATGGCGGCCTCGCCGAGGCGTCCGGCGGCGTCCACGCCCTCGCCCAGACGCGTGACGATCGTACGCCGGTCCAGCTCGCGCACCCGGCCGTCCTTCACCTCGGCGACCAGCAGCCGCGTGGAGTTCGTCCCGACGTCGACGACGGCGACCTTCACGGGCGGCAGTTTGCCGCATGCGATGAAACATGCAGGCCGATCGTGGGTAGCCTGAGACCAATGATGGAGTTGAGCGACATGGGCCCGGTCAAGCCCCGCCTGCGCGGTGTCTCCCACCAGTGGGCGTTCTTCGTCGCACTGGTCGCCGGGGCGGCGCTCGTGATCGCGGCGCCGTCGGGGCGCGCGACACTGGCCGCGACGATCTACGCGATCAGCGTCGTTGCCATGTTCGGCGCCAGCGCGCTCTACCACCGCATCGACTGGAAGTCGATCGGCGCCCGCCGCTGGATGCGGCGGCTCGACCACTCGATGATCTACGTGCTGATCGCCGGCACCTACACGCCGTTTGCGCTGCTGGTCCTGGACGGTGGCCTGGCGCGCGCGATCCTGATCACGGTCTGGAGCGGAGCGACCCTCGGCATCGCCCTCAAGATGCTGTGGCCGGACACGCCCAAATGGCTCACCGCGGCGGTGTACGTGGCGCTCGGCTGGGTCGCGGTGGCGGCATTCCCGGAGCTGGCCGGCGAGCTCGGCGTCGCCGGCATGGCGCTGCTCGCCGGCGGCGGCGTGCTCTACACGGCCGGCGCGATCGTCTACGCGCTGCGGCGCCCCGATCCGGCGCCGGCGGTGTTCGGCTACCACGAGATCTTCCACGTCCTCGTGATCGCGGCAGCCGTGCTGCAGTACGTGGCCGTCGCGGCCTACGCGTTACCCGAGGGCTGATCCGCCGCCGAGGCGGCGCGCCAGCCGGCGCCAGCGCCTCTGGCGGTAGCGGTAGAAGAGCTGCGTGTAGACCCACACGAACGGGGTTGCCACTCCGGCCGCGATCTCGATCTCGTCCAGGTAGCGGGTCGACCCCCATCCCTCGTCGTCGACGGCGATCCGGTGCCTCCAGGCTGCGCACCGGGCCACCGTGCTCCTCCGTGCGGATCTCCCGGTGTGCGTCGTCGAGCCGCACGACCCGGATCTCGTGACGCCAGGCGGGCAGCAGGCCGAAGAACAGCAGCCGCATGCGATAGGTCTCTCCCTCGGCGAGCCGCTCGGGAGCCTCGCCCTCCAACCGGAAGCCGAGCAGGCCACGCGTCACGTAGCGCAGCGTGTCGGTCCGCTGGACCGTGTCCCACACCACACCGGCGGGCGCGGGCAACCGGGTCGAGACGCGCACGAGCATCCCGTGAACTTAGGGAAGCCGGGGGACGACCAGAGCTACGGGACGAAGACGCCCTGAACTGCGAACAGCGTGTTCGGGTTCGTTGATACCACGCCGTCGGCTCCGCCGTCGAACACCTGCACCTGGCCGAGCTGCCAGATCGAGCGCCGGATCTCCTTCACCACGCCGGGCAGCACCGCGTCGGCGGTCGTGTCGATCGAGCAGGTCGAGCCCACGCCGGTGCCCGCCGTGCCCGTGCACGGCACCGTGACCGCGAACGAGGTGTCCTGGCCCGTGCCGACCTCGCGAGGGGCCGTTGTAGCGGTCGGTGATCCGCAGGCCGGTCCTGGCCTGCACCTGGCCCGAGTAGTCGGCGCCGCCGGCGGCGTTGGCGGCCCCGCAGGCCTCGCGCCGGGCTTGCAGCGCACGTCTGTGATCGACACCGTGTAGCGCACGTTGGCCTCGTCGGCGGTGGTGGCCGGGTTGCCGTTGACCACCGACATGCGCACCGAGCCGACCGAGTTCGCGCCCGCGCCGTTGGCGTCCGGGGTGCCGACCGTGATCTGGCCCGAGGTCTGGGCGGGCGGGTTGCAGGACCCGTCGGGGTTCGTCGCCGCCCGGGAGGTCCGGCGGGCCGTGGACCCGGTTGGGGCTCGTGCACTGGTTGTAGGCCGGCACCAGCGAGGCGCGCATCGGGGTGGCGCCCGCCGGGCGCGGGTAGCCGGGGTCCGGGAACGCCAGCCAGGCGAGCCATGATCCCCATCACGTCCGTCTTCGGAGCACCTGAGTTGTTCTGGTACTCCGAGTGCAGCCGGATCACCTGACCGGCCTTGATCGGATAGCCCTCGAACGAGTAGGCGCCGTCGGCCGGGTATGCCTCCGCCTGCGCACCTGCCGGCACCTCGCTGAAGATCCCGCACATGGCTCGTCGTGTCCATGTGCCCGTTCGCCCGCAGCGTCGGTCCCGACCGCGGTCCCGTGATACGCCTCCGAGCGGCACAGCGTCGCGCCCGTGATGTCCGCCGGCGGCGGGTTGTTGGGCGGGATCGGCCCGAAGTAGTCGTTGCCGTCGCCGCCCACGCAGCTCCGCGCTGAGCGCGATCGCCTCACCGCGCGAGGAGCAGTGCACCGGGCACGGGTTCGGGTCGATGATGTCGATGTCGTGCAGGTGACCCGACATGCCGAGCAGGCGCGCGTTCTGCGGCACGGTCCAGTCGCTGTGCGTGTCGGAGTAGCCGGTCGGGATCGTGTACTCCGAGTCCCCGCCGGTGCAGATCGAGTCGATGTCGAGCCACGCGGGCGCGCCGACTCGGTCTCCGGCCACCGGCCGCTGGCGGTAGACGACCTCGATGTTGACCGTCTGCGGCACGTTGCTCTGTGTTCACGAGGTGCGTGATCATGTTCCAGGTCGCGCTCGTGTTGTGGTAGCCGTAGGGCGACGGCAGGTGCAGGTGCGTGCGCTCGTTGCCGGCGCCGAAGAACGGCTCGCTGATCGGGCAGCCGATGCCCTGCTGCGCCGGGTTGAAGATCACGAAGTGGTGCAGCAGCAGCCCGTCCTGCATGTTCGCCGTGGAGCCGTTCGTGAACACGAGGTTCGGCACCATGTCCGTGATCCGGCAGTTGCGTGCACGGCGCGTCGCATCGATCATCGGGACGTTGTGGAGCTCGCCCGTTGGCCGGGATCGTGAAGGTGCCGTAGGTCGAGCGCACGAGCTGGCCGGGGTGGTTCGGAAGGTCACCACGCGGGTCCGAGAACGAGCTGATGTTGGTGTTCGTGGTGGCGGCGCCGGCCGTGCCGGCGAACGCCAGCAATGCGACGACGAGCGCCGCCAGCACCGCGACCGTGCAGATACGAGGACTCCCCCCTCCCATCTCTGCGGCGAGTCTATCCCGACTGTGCAGGTGATCCGCTTGCCTACTCGCTGTCGACTTCGCTCTTGACGCGCTCATGCGAACATACGTTCGATTGTGGTCGTCTGCGTCCTCATCCCCCGATTCGAGCTGCTGGCGGCGGTGGGCGCCAGGCGCGAGCTGCTGCGGGAGGCGCTCGCGCTGGCGCCGGAGCCAGACCGGGCGCAGGTCGTGGGAGAGGTCTCGGGGGCCGCGCAGGCGCTCGGCATCCACCCCGGGATGCGGGTCGGCGAGGCGCTCGCGCGCTGCCCGGGCCTGCGGCTGATCCCTCCCGACCCGGAGCGCGCGGCGCGCGCATGGGAGGCGGTGCTGGCCGGGCTGGAGGGGATCGGGGCCGCGGTCGAGCCGGCGGCGCCGGGCGAGGCGTACTTCGACGCCGCCGCCCTGCGCCGCCTGTACGGCGGGCACGTGGAGGGCGTGCTCGCCCGCGCGCGCCGGGCGGTGCCGGTCCCCGCCCGCTGGGGCGCGGCCACGAGCCGCTTCTGCGCCCACGCCGCCGCGCGCGGCGCGCGCCCCGGACGCGGGGCGAAGATCGTCCCGGCCGGCGCCGAACGGGGATTCCTCGCGCCGCTGCCCGTGTCGCTCCTCCCCGCGCCGCTCGGGGCCGAGCTGGCACCTGCGCTGGAGCGGCTCGGCATCCGGACGCTGGGCGAGCTGGCGGCGCTGCCCTCCGGCGCCCTCGCCGACCGCTTCGGCGAGCAGGGACTGCGCGGACGTGAGCTGGCGCACGGCCGTGACACCGCGCTGCGCCCCCGAGCCCCCGGCGAGCGCCTCGTGGAGGAGATCGAGCTGCCGGAGGCGGTCTCGGGGCTGCAGCTACAGCGCGCCTTGGAGCTGCTGATCGATCGGCTGCTCGCATCGTCCCGACCGGCGCGACCGCGCGCTGCGCACCCTGAGGCTCGGCGCGCGCTTCGTCGAGCGGGGCACCTGGCGCCGCGAGGTTCCTCTGCGCCAGGCGAGCGTGTCGCGCGAACGGCTGCGGCTGGCGCTGGTGCCGAGGCTGGACGAGCTGCCCGCCCCGATCGAACAGCTCAGCCTGACCGTCGTCGCGTACGGGCCGCCGGTCGCCGATCAGCTCTCGTTCCAGCGCCCGGACGAGCAGGAGCGCCGCAACCGCCTCGCCGAAGCGCTGCGCCAGACACGCGCCGCCGCCGGCAGCGAGTCGGTGCTGCGCGTGCTCGAGGCGGAGCCCGACTCGCGCGTGCCGGAGCGGCGCGCGTTCCTGACTCCGTTCGCGGAATGAGCGGCAGGATGAGCAGGCGCCTCTACCGTCCCCGGCCCGCGACGGTGCAGACCGGACCGGACGGCACGCCGGTGAAGGTCGGCCGCGCCGCTCGTGGAGTCGCTGCGCGAGAAGTGGCTGGTCGAGGACCGCTGGTGGACGGCGCGGCCCGTGCGCCGGCGCTACTTCGAGCTGACGCTCGAGAGCGGCGCCAACGTGGTCGTGTTCTGCGACCTCGGCAGCGGGCGCTGGTACGCGCCAATGCGGGTGACAGGTCGTGGCGATGTACGCCGAGCTGCACGCGCACTCCGCGTACTCGTTCCTCGACGGCGCGTCCTCCCCGGAGGAGCTGGCCGCGGCCGCGGCGGTGCACGGCTACGGCGCCGTCGCGCTCACCGACCACGACGGCATCTGGGGCGCGATGGAGTTCGCGCACGCCTGCAGGGGACTGGGCGTGAAGGCGATCACCGGCGCCGAGGTGACGCTCGACGACGGCTCGCACCTCACCTTGCTGGCTGAGGATCGCACCGGTTACTCGAACCTCTGCCGGCTGCTGACGGCGGCACACGAGGGAACGCGCGTCAATCCGCGTGAGCGCACGCCGCCGTCCGTGTCCCTGGAGGACGGTCGAGCGCCACGCGGAGGGCATCGTGTGCCTGTCCGGCTGCGCGCGACAGCGGCGCGGCGCAGCGACACGGCTCTCGATTGGTCGCCGCGTTCGGCCGCGAGCGCTTCCGCATCGAGCTGCAGCGCCCGTTCTGGCGCCGCGACCGCGCGCGCAACCGGGCGCTGGCGGCGCTGGCCGAGCGCTCGGGGTCCCGTGCGTCGCGACCGGCAACGTCCACTCCCACCACCCCGACCGCGCCCGCCTGCAGGACGCGTTCGTCGCCGCGCGCCTGCTCTCGACCCTCGACCAGACCGAGCCACAGCGGCGCGGCAACGGTTCGTCGGCGATGGTGCCGCCGGCCGAGATGGCGGCCCGCTTCCCCGAGCATCCGGACGCGGTGGCGGAGACCGCCCGCCTCGCGGAGCGGATCGAGTTCGACCTCACGCGCGACCTCGGCTACCGCTATCCCGGGCTCCCACGATCCGGACGCGAACCGCAACCTGACCGAGCTGTGCAGGGCGAAGCTGGCCGAGCGCTATCCGGGCGCCGCCGAGCAACGCGAGGCGGCGGACCGCCTGGAGGACGAGCTGCGCGTGATCCGCACGCTGGGGCTGTGCGGCTTCTTCCTGCTGCACCACGACATGCTCGAGCTGGCACGCGACGTCGCGGCCGAGGTGCGGGGCTCGAGCGCCGCCCGCCGGCTGCTGCCGCCCGGCCGCGGCCGCGGCTCGAGCGTCAGCTCGATCGTCTGCTACCTGACCGGGCTCTCGCACATCGACCCGATCCGCAACCGGCTCCTCCTGGGGCGCTTCCTGCACGAGGAGATCACCTCGCTGCCCGACATCGACCTCGACTTCCCGCGCGACATCCGCGAGAAGCTGATCCCGCGCGTGCACGAGCGCTACGGCACCGAGCGCGCGGCGCTGGTGGCGGCGTTCGCGACGTACCGCTGGAAGGGCGTGATCCGCGACCTCGGCAAGGCGCTCGGCCTGCCGGCGGGCGAGATCGAGCGGGTCGCGCGCTCGGCCGACGTGTACGGGGACACGGACGACTTCCGGCACGGCGTCGAGGAGGCGATCGGGCCCCGGCGCGCGGCCTCGGAGCGCTGGCGGGCGCTGATCGAGCTGGGCCCGGAGGCCTACGGGCTGCCGCGCCACGCGTCCCAGCACCCCGGCGGGATGGTGATCTCGACCGAGCCGCTGATCGACCTCTGCCCGGTGCAGCCCTCGGCGATGGAGGGCCGCAACCTCGTGCAGTGGGACAAGGACTCCTGCGCGGACGCCGGCTTCCTGAAGATCGATCTGCTGGGATTGGGGATGCTGTCGGCGGTCGAGCGCTGCGTGGACGAGATCGCGCGCGTGCGCGGCGAGCGGATCGACCTCTCGCGCACGGACTACGACGACGCGGAGGTGTACGAGACGATCCAGCGCGCCGAGACGACCGGCGTGTTCCAGATCGAGAGCCGCGCGCAGATGCAGTCGCTGCGGCGCACGAAGCCCCGCACGCTGGACGACCTCACGGTGCAGGTCGCGCTGGTGCGGCCGGGGCCGATCCAGGGCGGCGCCGTGCACCCATATATAGAGCGGCGCGAGCGCCTGCGCGCGGACCCGGACTACCAGGTGCCCTACCCGCACCCGCTGCTCGAGCCCGTGCTGGGCGAGACGCTGGGCGTGATCGTGTTCCAGGACCAGGTGCTGGAGGTAGCGATCGCGCTCGCCGGCTTCACGCCCGGCGAGGCCGAGGGGCTGCGGCGCGCGATGAGCCGCAAGCGCTCCGAGGCGGCGATCCTCGTGCACCGCGAGCGCTTCATCGAGGGCGCGATGGAGCGCGGCGTCGAGCGGGCGCTGGCCGAGCGGATCTTCGAGCAGGTGCGCGGCTTCTCCGGGTTCGGCTTCCCGAAGGCGCACGCGGCGGCGTTCGGGCTGCTCGCCTACCAGTCGACCTGGCTGCGGGTGCACTACGGGCCGGAGTTCCTGTGCGCGCTCCTGAACGAGCAGCCGATGGGCTTCTATCCCCCGGACGCGCTCGTGCACGAGGCGCAGCGGCGCGGGATGACCGTGCTGCCGCCGCACATCGGCCGCAGCGACGTGGAGTGCCGGGTGGAGAGCGGCTGGCGCGTCCGGATCGGGCTCGGCTACGTCCAGGGCGTGAAGGAGGAAGAGGTGAAGGCGCTGGTGGCGGAGCGCGACAACTGCCCCTTCGTCGATGCCGGCGACCTCGCCGCGCGATCGGGCGCCGGGCGTGACACGCTCGAGCGGCTTGCGTGGGCCGGCGCGTGCGACGACCTGCCCCGCCGCGAGGCGTTGTGGCAGATGGGCGTCGTCACGCCGGGGCGTGCGGTGCCGGGCGGCGTGCAGCTGTCGCTGCCGCTGCCCGCGCCGGAGGCGCCGGCGTTGCGCGAGCTGAACGACTGGGAGCGGATGCTGGCCGACTACGGCTCGTTCCGGATCAGCATCGCCGAGCACCCGATGGAGCTGATGCGACCGGAGCTGCAGGAGGCCGTGCTGTCGAGCCGCGGCCTGGAGCGCGCTGCGGCCGGGAGCCGGGTGACCGTCGCGGGCATGGTGATCGCCCGCCAGCGCCCCGCGACCGCCAAGGGCGTGACCTTCATGCTGCTCGAGGACGAGTTCGGGACGGTGAACCTGATCGTCGCGCCGCCCGTGTACCAGCGTCACCGCCTGGCGGTGCGAGCCGAGCCGTTCGTGATCGCGACCGGTCGCCTCGAGCGCCGGACCGGCACGACGAACGTGGTCGTGGAGCACATCGCCGGCCTCGAGCGCCCGGACCTGCCGCTCGCCGACGTGAAGCACATCGAGCCGCCGGCCGGGCGCGAGACCGGCCGCCCGGAGGAGCCGGCGATCGCCGCCGCGGCTGCCGGCGACCTGCGCGCGGTGCTACCGGCGCCGCACAGCTTCGGGCGGCGCGGGCGCTAGCCGGCGTGGTGCCAGCTGCTGACGTCGGCGTCGGCGCCAGCTCGGCATCGGCGCCGGGCTGTGGCGCTCGGCCTCCAGCACCTGCTCCAGCGCCGCGACGCAGCGCGGGTCGAACGCCGTGCCGCTCTCCTCGCGAAGCAGCGCGAGCGCGGCTTCCTGGCTCCAGGCATCCCGGTAGACACGCTTCGACATGAGCGCGTCGTAGACGTCGCAGACCGACATGATGCGGGTCTCGAGGTCGAGACTGTCCTCGCTCAGGCCGCGCGGGTAGCCCGTTGCCGTCGAGGCGCTCGTGATGATCCATCACGAGCCGCTCGACCTCAGCCGGGAAGCCGCCCAGCTCGCGCACCAGCGACCGCCCCGACTCCGGGATGGCGGCGGATCACGGCGTACTCGTCGTCGGTCAGCGGCGCCGGGCTTCTGGAGGATCTCGTCCGGGACGGAGAGCTTGCCCATGTCGTGCAGCAGCCCGCCGATCGCGAGGCTGCGCAGCCGCCCGGCCGGAGAGGCCGAGCTGCTCGCCCACCTGGACCGCGCGCAGCGCCACGCGGCGGGTGTGCAGCTCGGTGTAGGCGTCCTTGCCGGCAAGGTGGGACATCAGCGCGCGCACGTTGGAGCCAAGGAAGGCCTCCTCGGCGGAGACCAGCTCCGCGGCGCGCAGGTCGCCGGCGAGTGGCCGCGAGGCCGAGCCGCGGTGAACGTCGAGCGCCACCGGGATACCGACCATCAGGAACCCCACCACCTCCATCCCGTGGCCGATCCACCAGCCGAGCTGCCCGTAGTTGAGGAGGAGCTGGGAGATGAGCGCCACGCCGAGCCACACGAGCCCGACGACGACGACCAGGTCGGCGCGCCGGCGTGTGAGCGTGTAGGTCCTCACGGCGCGCGCCGCGATCGCGCCGAAGAAGGCAGAGCCCGACCACGAGCAGCACGATCGCGGGCGTGCTCCCGGTCTCCGGCACGGCGGGGACCGACTCGGGGAAGCGGATGCCCACGAGCCCGAGCCCGACGACGGCAAGGATCAGCACACCCTCGAGCAGCAGCAGCGGGCGAACGGAGGTCGGCCTGCGAAGCGCGGGCAGAGCGGAGAGGGCGAGCACGGCTCCGCCGACCGGCAGCACCGCGGCGCCCGAGAAGGCGACCACGCCGTTCTGGCCGGTGAGCATGCCGGGCGTCGAGAGACCGTGGACGGTGAGAATCCCGGCCATCACCGCGAAGGCCGTGCCGAGCAGGACCGTCCGGCCGTCGCCGCGGCGCGCCCCGACGATCGACAGGACCAGCGCAGCGGCGGCCGCGGCCAGCGAGGCAAAGGCCAGGACCCAGAAGTGGACCCAGCTGTCCACGGTAGACCTCCTGGCGCCCGAAGAAATGCAGGACGGCGAGCGGCAGCGAGGCGCTCGCCGCGACGAGGATCGCGAAGGGCACGAGACGGCCTCGGAACATTCGCTCCACGGGGCCAGTATCGGCTCACTTCGACGTGAGCTGAACCCCCAGTCTCGACGGCTGCTCGATCGAGCGTGCAGGCGCTCTGAGCGGCGCGGAGCAGCGCGGCCCGGATCGTCTCCGCCTCTTCGTCGCTCAAGTTCGCGGCCAGGTGGCGCTCCAGCTCGGCCTCGTACACCGGCCACATCTTCGCGAGCATGTCGGCGCCGGTCGGCAGCAGGGCCGCGTGGTAGCCGCGCCGGTCGCTGGGGCAGGCCTGACGCCCGATCAGGCCGGCGCCCTCCAGCCGGTCGACGAGCTTGGTGAGACCCCCGCGGCTGACACTCAGAAAGGCCGCCAGCTCGTTCATCCGCAGCCGCTTGTCCGGCGCCTGGTCGAGCGCCCAGAGCAGGTTCAGCCACGAGAGCGGCGGTAGATCGGCATCCCGCAGCGCCTCCTCGGCGCTGCCGGTCAGGCTCGCGTGCACGCCGAGCACCGCCCGCCAGGTCTCCATCTGTAGCTCGCTGAGCGCCATGAGGCTAGTTTCGCAGAAAAATGTTTACTTCTCAACTACTTATGGTAATCTTGTTTCTGTCGAAATCATTTTATAGGAAACCACTTCAAAGGAGGACAGCAATGGCAACCGCAACCAAGACGCAGAATCTCATCCCCACCGGATCGTGGTCCGTGGACCCGATCCATTCCTCGGTCGGCTTCGAGGTCAAGCACATGGTCGTGTCGACCTTCCGCGGTGACTTCCGCGAGTTCGACGCGGCGCTGGAGACCCGGGACGGCACATCACGGCTGACGGGCAGCGCCCGTGCGGCCAGCGTGGACGTGCGCGACGAGAACCTCGCCGCCCACCTTGCCAGCCCGGAGTTCTTCGACGCCGAGCGATTCCCCGAGATCCGCTTCGAGTCGACCGCGATCCGGGCGGACGACGACGGCCGGTTCACCGCTGAAGGCGAGCTGACGGTCAAGGGCAACACCAAGGCGGTCGAGGCGCACGGCGAGCTGGTCCACATCGCGGAGGACATCTCGGGCTCGGGCCGCATCGGGCTCCGCCTCGAGACGACCGTCGACCGGCGCGAGTTCGGGCTCGAGTGGAACGCCCCCCTGCCGAAGGGCGGCTTCGCGCTCGGCAACGACGTGAAGCTCGTGGTCTCGCTCGAGCTGGTCCCGAAGGAGGTCTAGCGATGAGGGTGCTGGGCATCTCGGGCAGCCTGCGCGAGAGCTCGCACAACACCGAGCTGCTGCGGGCGGCGGCGGAGCTGCTGCCGCCCGGCACCAGCTCGAGCTCTTCGAGGGCCTGGCCGACATCCCGCCCTACAGCGAGGATGCCGAGGACGCAGCCGCCGCAGGCCGTGACCGACCTGAAGGACGCGATCGCGGCGGCCGACGTGGTGCTGTTCTCGACCCCCGAGTACAACCACTCGCTGCCGGGACAGCTCAAGAACGCGCTCGACTGGGTCTCGCGGCCCGTCGCCGACAACCCGCTGAGCGGCAAGCCGGTGGCGGTGCTCGGCGCAAGCACGGGCATGTTCGGGGCAGTGTGGGCGCAGGCAGAGCTGCGCAAGGTGGCCGCCGCGCTGGGCGCGCGGGTGATCGACCGCGAGTTCCCCCTCGCCGACGCACACGACGCATTCACGACGACGGCGAGCTGGTGAGACGCCGACGCTGCGCCAGGAGCTCGCGGACCTGTGCGCGCAGCTGTGCGGGCAGCTGGTCGCCGCCTGAGCCGTGGTGGAAGATTGTGGCCTACGCCGTCCCGTTCTGAATGGAGGAATGCAATGAGCGTCACCGACCAGCTGCTGGAGAACTCAAAGAGCTACGCGGAGAGCTTCGACAAGGGCGACCTACCCCTCCCGCCCGCCAAGAAGGTGGCCGTCGTCGCATGCATGGACGCCCGCCTGATCCCGACGCGCGTGCTCGGCCTGGAGGAGGGCGACGCCCACGTGATCCGCAACGCGGGCGGCGTTATCGCCGAGGACGAGATCCGCTCGCTTTCGATCTCACAGAACCTGCTCGGCACGGAGGAGATCATCCTCATCCACCACACCGACTGCGGGATGCTCACCTTCACCGACGACGAGTTCAAGGCGCAGCTGCGCGAGGCCACCGGCCAGGAGCCGGACTGGGAGGCTGAGGCGTTCACCGACCTCGACGAGAGCGTGCGGGAGTCGATCCGCCGCATCAAGAGCAGCCCGTTCATCCCGCACAAGAACGTGCGCGGGTTCGTCTACGACGTCAAGGACGGGAGCCTGCGCGAGGTGAGCTGACCGAGCTCTCGGTCAGGCGACCGGGTCGTGCGGTGCCGCTTTTGCCTCGGCGCGGCGGCGCATGGATCGGTCCCGCTGGATGTCCGCGCCCTCGGTGCGTGCATCCTCGTCGGCCTTCGTCTGCGTCATGCCGGCGCGCTGCCTCGTCACGCTGACGACAACCAGGGCGAGCAGACCGACGATGGCGATGATGCTCAGTAGTTCTCCCATGATGCTTCCTCCCTACTCCTGCTGTGATTCGCGTCTCGAACGCTGCCGTTCACGACCCACCGTTCTTTCTCCGCCCGGCCTCCGGCGGCGGGAACTTGGCCCGCTCGTCCGGAGTCATCTGCCGCACGACGAGCTTGCCGGCCTTGACCTGGCGCCGGATCCACTGCTGCTTCTTGTGGCGCTGCACGTCCGGCTGCTCTTGAGAAGTCGTCATGCGCGCTCCTGTTCCTGGTCGCGATCGACCCACGAGAGCCAGCGCTTTCTTGGCCGGCCTCTTTTTGGTCTCGCACCTGCTTGCGCTCCGCCACCGCGGCCTTGAGCCGCTTGACGGCAGCCACCCGTTGCCCGTTGGAGCCGGGATTGCCGGTGGGACTTGACAATGGACGTCCTTCCCTGACCCTCTGTGTTGAGGCGAGCGCGCGGAAGGAAGAGAGACAGACCCTGCGTGCGACGTAAAGCTGCTCCACTCACGGTACCACGGTGCCTCCGCGTCCAAGCACCGGAGCGACGAGATTGGGCCGTCTAGGAGCGGATTTCGGCGGCTATAATCGACGCCACGCCGCGGGGTGGAGCAGTCAGGTAGCTCGTCGGGCTCATAACCCGAAGGTCGCGGGTTCGAATCCCGCCCCCGCTACCTCAAGGAAAGCCCGCTACGGCGGGCTTTTCTGCTTCTCGGCTCAGGAGTCGGCGTGAGCGTCTTGCTCCGACAGCCCCACGGCTTCGAGGGCCTTCTTGGGATCGAGGTAGGCCCGAAGCAAAATCGTCTTGCCATTCTTGACCTTGGTCACGAACGCCAGGGGCGTCTCGGTCTCGGCGCCGCTTGCCTTGCCACGTGTGCGGGTGCGGCCGATCGCGACGAGTCGGTCACCCAGATCCCGGATCTCCGAGATCTCGATGTGGATCTCGCCGAAGGCCTCGTTGAGGTCTCGCATCATCTCGCGGACGCCGTCGTGTCCCCGAAACACTGTCTGTTCCCCTCCCAACAGCGCGTGCAGCGCCGAGTGCCACTCCACCTCGGGATCGAGTTCGTCCAGCAGCTTTTCGACGTCTCCGCGGTTGCCCGCCTCAAGTCCGCGCTTGAAAGCCTCCACGTTCTCCTGCGACATCGCCCGCGCAGTATCCCGCAGGCTCAAGAGTCAGCGTGGAGCGTCTTGCTCCGACAAGCCCAGGGCTTCAAGGTAGGAGCGCCGCCAAGTAGGGAGCGGCAACACAGGGGCAACGCAAGCCACCGAATCCGGACGCAGTCGGGGGTAGGGTCGCCCGCCGGTTCCGCTTTGGAATGGGCTTCGACGCACCCAGACGAACTGCCCTGGCGGGCTCATAACCCGAAGGTCGCGGGTTCGGATCCCGCCGGCGATGCGACGACCCGCGATCAAGTTCGATGCGAGTATCTGTCAGGCCTTCCTCACGACCCGCTTTCACGCGCAAAGCAGAAGCCCGCCAGAGTTGAGTGCGACGACTCTTGGGAGCCCTGGCACTACCTTGTTGCTTATCCAGACCGGCAGGCGTAGTCTCGCGCCCAAGTCCCCTACCCACGGAGGTGCTCATGACCACCACCAACATGCTCCCTGACGTCGGGATCGAGCTTCGGGAGGGTTACGCCGAAGTCGGCGATGTGAACTTGCATTACGTCGAGGCCGGTGACGGGCCGTTGATCGTTCTGCTGCACGGCTTCCCGGAGTTCTGGTTCGGTTGGCGGCTACAGATCGAGCCGCTCGTGGCGGCGGGTTTTCGGGTGGTCGCGCCCGACACGCGTGGCTACAACCTGTCATCGAAGCCAGAGGACTTCAAGGCCTACGCCGTCGACCTGCTCGCCGCCGACATCCGCGGCCTCATCGGAGAACTCGGTGCGAAGTCCGCGCTGTTGGTCGGTCACGACTGGGGCGGATCCATCGCCTGGACTATTGCGATGAACCACCCCGAGGTGGTCGACCGACTCGCCATCCTCAACGCGGCCCACCCGCGGCGGCTCAGCCAGGGACTGCAGCACCCGAGCCAGCTTCGGAAGTCCTGGTACTTCTTCTTCTTTGCGACACCGGGACTCCCCGAGCACGTGGTGCACGCCAGAGACTGGCACTTCTTCCGACACTTCCTGCAGGACGCGAACCCGCCATACACGCCAGAGGAAATCGAACGCTACGTCGAGGCGTGGTCGCAGCCAGGGGCAGCGGCCGGGATGATCAACTACTACCGCGCCTCGGTAAGACAGTCCCAGAAGGAAGCCGCAGCAAAGCTTCGCCCGATTTCGGCGCCGACACTGGTCATCTGGGGGGAGCGCGATTCCTACCTCGGCTCGGACCTCGCCGAGCCCGACCGCGACGACGTGCCCAACCTCGACCGCGTGGAGCGCCTGGCCGACGCGTCGCACTGGGTGCATCACGACGAGGCTGAACGCGTCAACCAACTGCTCATCGACTTCTTCGCCCCCGCGGCATAGGCGCCGGACGGTGCGTACTCGCATCGCATCTCGCCGGCGATCGGGCTCCTCTGGATCGCGGTGATCAGCGGGCTCCTCGTGCGTCGAAGTCCCTACACCGCGGTGCGCCCAAGCCAGCAACGTGCCCCCTCGACAGCCAGCTGAAGCGGGGTTCCGAATCCAGCACAACCGTTAGGAGCCTGAAATGGAAGCCACAGCCTCGACCAAGTCAGCCACCGCGGAAGCGGTTCGCCCGTTCACGGTCGACATCCCCGACGAGCAGATCGACGACCTCCGCAGTCGCATCGAGGCGACCCGCTTGCCGCCGAAGGAGACCGTCGAGGACGCTAGTCAGGGCGTGCAGCTGGCGACGACCCAGGAGCTCCTTCGCTACTGGAGCAGTGACTACGACATGGGCAGGCTCGAGGAGAGGCTGAATGCGTTCCCACAGTTCGTGACGGAGATCGACGGCCTCGACATCCACTTCATCCACGTCCGCTCGCCTCACGAGGACGCCCTGCCGCTGATCATCACGCATGGCTGGCCCGGCTCCGTCGTCGAGATGCTCGAGGTCATCGGCCCGCTGACGGACCCGACCTCGCACGGCGGCAGCTCCGAGGACGCGTTCGACCTGGTGGTGCCGTCCCTGCCCGGCTACGGCTTCTCGGAACAGCCGGCGTCGGTCGGCTGGGACCCGGGCCGCGTCGCGCAAGCCTGGGCGGAGCTGATGAACCGTCTCGGCTACACGCGCTACGTCGCCCAAGGGGGTGACGTCGGCTCGGCCGTCACCGACAGCGA
>CAVZVD010000006.1:0-215280 GCA_963778615.1 uncultured Thermoleophilaceae bacterium | reverse complement strand
AGCCCCGGCCAGTCCGCCACCATCACCGCCGCCAGCTCGCGCAGTGAGATCTGCCAGTCGGCCGGCGCGTCGTCCCAGGTCCAGTCGCCCGCCGCCAGCGCGGACGCGCTCTCCGGCTCCGCGGACAGCTGGATCAGCGCCCGGGCGTCCGGCACCGCGCGGGAGAGCATCTCCATGTCGAGACGCGCGCCCTTCCGCGGCAGCTTGTTCACGATCAGGAACATCGGCGGGCCCGCTCGCTTCAGCAGCTGGGCCGCCTCCGCCACCAGGCTCGCCGTCGAGGGCTCGGCGTCCGTGACCAGCACGATCTGGTCCGCCGCCTCGATCGCCGCCGCCGCCGACGGCTCCTGCAGCCCCGTGCCGCAGTCGAGCACCAGCGTCCCCACGCTCATCTTGAGCCGCTCGAACACCTTCGTGTAGGCCGCCTTGTCGAGCCGCGCCATCCGGCTCGGGTCGGTCGGCGCCGGCAGCACCAGCAGGCCGTCGAACGCCCGGCCGAGCTTCCGGTCGAGCTCGGCCACCGTCAGGCCCGGGTGGTCCAGCACGTCGACCAGGTCGTCCACGAACACGCGGTGGTCCGGCGTCAGCGCCCGCCCGAGCGACCCGTAGTCCGGGTTGGTGTCCACCGCGACGATCCGCTCGTGCCGCACCCGCGCCAGCAGCGAGCCGAGCAGCGCTGTCATGGTCGTCTTCCCCACCCCGCCCTTCGGCGAGACCACCGCCACCGTCGCGCAGCGCCGCAGCCGCGGCGCCGCGATCTGCTCGTCGAGCCGGCGCATGTAGCTGGTCGAGCGCCACGCCGCCTTCGCCCGCGCGCGCCGCGACGGCGGCCGCCGCACGGTCAGGTCGGCCGGGCGCGCCACGGGCGCCGCGTCGTCCGCGTCCTCCACGCGCGGCTGCGGCTTCAAGACCGCCGGCTCCGCCGGGTCGGCCGACCAGAACGCCGACAACGCCGCCGACACCCGCTCGCCGAACGACGGCGCGTCCGGCAGCGCCAGCCGCGTCCGCTGCAGCGGGAACCCGGCGCGGCGCTTGAGGTCGGCCTCGTCCCGCTCGCGCTCGAACTCCTCGTAGGTGACCGTCTCCGGCACCGGCTCGGGCCGCTCCTCCGCCCGCATCGGCTGCAGCTCGAGCAGCGCGCCGTCCATCACGCCGCACTCGGCGAGCGTGCTGGTCGGCGGCAGCGGCGGGCTGCCGGCCGGGGCGAGTCCGACCGGGTCGCCGTTCAGCGGCTTCTCGTCGATCACGCCGAGCGACATGAACGTCGGCATCAGCTGCTCGATCGGCGTCTCGGCGGGCACGGTCAGGTCGAGCCTGCGCTCGGGTCCCGCGATCGTCACGACAACGGTCTTCATCGTCTGCCTCCCGTATGGGCCTCGGCGAGGGGAGTGGCGGGGGCGGATCGCCCCTCCGCCGCGAGGGGGGTCTGGATCAGTGAAGTGCGCCGGTCGCGGCGCACGAGCCAGCCGCGGCCTGGGGGCAGCGGCATCGCCCGGCGACCCCCGATCAGCGGCCCCTCGTCGGGGTCGCCGCTCAGGATCAGCCCGGGCGCGCGAAGTTCGGTCACGCGCTGGTAGAAGGCCTCGAAGGCGCTGCGCGACACGCCTCCGACGCGGCGCGCCAGCACCAGGTGGAAGCCCACGTCGCGGCCGTGCGCGAGCAGGTCGACGAGCGGGAGCAGCGGGTTCTCCGCCGCGCCCGGCACCAGGTCGTAGTCGTCCACCAGCAGGTAGAGGCGCGGGCCGGTCCACGACGCCCCCCGCATCAGCTCCTCGCGGGTTGCGTTCGGCCCCGGCAGGCGGCTCGTCAGCTCGTTCCGGAGCTCGGTGGCGAGGGCGCCGGCCATCGCCGCGTTCGCCGCGTAGGAGCGCACGTGCGGCGCGTCGGCCAGGTCGAGCAGGCTGCGCCGGTAGTCGACGATCAGCACCTGCGCGCGCCCGGGGTCCTGCCGCGCGGCGAGCGCGCCCGCGAACCAGCGCAGGAAGTTCGACTTGCCCGACTCGGCGTCGCCCAGCACCAGGAAGTGCGGGTCGCCGCCCGCCAGGTCGACATAAGCCGGCTCGAGCCGCAGCTCGTCGAGGCCGATCGGCACGCCCGAGCCCTCGGCGCGGATCCGGCAGCTCCGACGGCTCCACGCGAAGCGGCAGCATCGGCACGGGCGGCGCCGGCGTCCCGTCCCAGCGCTCGGCCGACTCGCGCGCGGCCTCCACGTCGGGCAGCGCGGCCTGGAAGTGGAGCGCGTCCGGGCCGAGCCCGCGGCCGGGCACGTCGGCCGGGAGCGCGTCCGCGACGCGGCGGCCGTGCTCCGAGTCGATCGGGTCGTTCAGGCGCAGCTCGAGCCGGCTGCCGACGTTGTCGCGCAGGTGCGGCCGGATCTCCGCCCAGCGGTTGGCCGACAGCAGCAGGTGCACGCCGTAGTTGAGGCCGCCGCTCGCCGAGCTGCTCGATCTCCTGGTCGAGCCCCTCGAAGTCGCGCTTCAACGCGGCCCAGTTGTCGACCACGAGGAACACGTCGGGCAGCTCCTCCTCGAGCTCCCCGCGCGCGCGGCGGGCGCGGGCGTCGGCCATCGAGGCCAGGCCAAGCCGCCGGAACGCGAGCTCGCGCTCCTCGAGCAGCCCCTGCACGTGGCGGACGCTCTGGCGCACGCGCTCGCGGTCGAGCTTGGTGGCAACGCCGCCCACGTGCGGCGCCGCCTCCAGCTCGGCCAGCGCGCCGCCGCCGAGGTCGATGCAGTAGAGCCGCACCTCGTCGGGCGTGTGCTCGCGCGCCAGCGCCGTCACGAGCCCCTTCAGGAAGGTGCTCTTCCCGGTCTGCGGCGCGCCCACGACCGCCAGGTGGCCCGCGGCGCCCGCGAAGTCGAGCGAGAGCGGCGTCGGTGCGCTGCTCGGCCGGGAGGTCGAGCAGGCCCACGGTCGCCTGGACGCCGTCCGGCACGCCGTCGCGCTCCCACCAGGCGGCCGGCCGCTCCAGCTCGTCCGGCTCGAGCGAGCGCGGCAGCGGCGGCACCCAGACCTGGTGCACCGGCCCGCCGCCGTGCGCGGCGATCATGCGGTCGACCAGCACGTCGAGGTCGCTCGGCCCGCCGTCGCCGTTCTCGCCGGCTCCGGCCGCAGCGGCGGCGCGACCCGCCGCCACGCCGCCCAGCTCGGGCGCGAACGGCGCCACGTCGACGACCGGCCCGCGCGGCTCGTCCGGCTCCTCGCGACCGCTCCCCGACACGAGCGCCACCTTGAAGCGCTCGTAGATCGCGGTGTCCACCTTGAGGTAGGCCGCGCCGGGGAACGGCGGCAGCAGGTAGGCGTCGGGCGTGCCCAGCACGACCTTGCTCTCGACTGCCGAGTAGGTCCGCAGGCAGATCCGGTAGCGCAGGTGGCTCTCGAGGCCGCGCAGCTTCCCCTCATCCAGCCGCTGGCTCGAGAACAGCAGGTGCATGCCGAGGCTGCGGCCCACGCGCCCGATCCCGAGGAACAGGTCGATGAACTCGGGGCGGCTCGAGAGCAGCTCGCCGAACTCGTCCACCACCACCAGCAGGTACGGCATCGGCGGGAGCGACGGATCCTGCTCGCGCGCCTGGCGGTAGGCGCGGATGTCGTCGATGTTGCCGGCGTCGCGGAGCATCGCCTGGCGGCGCTCCTGCTCGCCGAGCAGCGCGTCGCGCATGCGGTCGACGAGGCTGCCGTCGCGCTGCAGGTTGGTGATGAGACCGGCCGCGTGCGGCAGCCGCGCCAGCTCGGCGAACGCGGCGCCGCCCTTGTAGTCGATCAGCACGAACGAGAGCGTGTCCGGCGGGTGGCGCAGCGCGAGCCCGGAGATGAGCGTGCGGAGCAGCTCGCTCTTGCCCGAGCCGGTGGCGCCCACGATCAGCCCGTGCGGCCCGAGCCCGCCCTCGGCCGCCTGCTTGAGGTCGAGCGTGACCGGCTCGCCGGCGCCGCCCACGCCGATCGGCACCCGCAGCTGCTCGCGCCGCGGCCGCGGGCGCCAGGTCGCGCGCGGGTCCACCTCGGCGGCCGAGCGCATGCCGAACAGCTCGAGCCCGCGCACCTCGTCGGCGCTCGCCGGGCCGCGCTCGCGGTCCTCCAGGCGCAGCGGGGCGAGCGTGCGGGCGATCGCCTCGCACAGCCCGAGGTCGGCGGCGTCGGGCCACACGCCCTCGGCCCGGCCGCCCTCGCCGCGGCGCTCCTCGACGGTCGCGGCGGCGCCCGGCGACAGCACGATGCGCACGTCGGCCTCGGACGGCTCGTTCGCGGTGGAGTCGGCGAGCAGCACGGCCGTCACCGCGAGGCGGTCGCCCTGCTCCAGCACCTCGCGCATCATCGGCATCCGCGCGACGGCCGAGTCGGGCGACCAGCCGTCCACGAACAGCACGAGATGCGGGCCGGCCAGGCGCGGCCGGGCCGAGCCGTGGGCCTCCTCGTCGAGCCGGGCGAGCTGCTCGAGCCGCGGCCCGATCTCGCCCTCGAGCAGCCGGCCGAGCGCCTCCTCGGAGGACGCCAGCAGGATCGGCGGCGGCAGCAGCTCGGGCGCGTCCTGCCTCGCGCGCACCTCCGCGCGCGCGTGCGGGAGCCACTTGATCCACTCCCAGTCCTCCGCCGCGGACTGGTCGTACGACGCGAGCACGCGCAGGTCGTCGGGCGCGCGGAACACGGCCAGCTGGGAGACGAGCGAGCGCGACAGGGCGCGGGCGGGCTCGGGCGCCCCCACCACGGTCACCACGCGCGCGTCGCGCATGTCGACCGTGACCGGCACGTCGTTCACGCGCTCCCAGCGCCGCCTGACCGTGCTCGCCTCGTCCTCCAGGTCGAGCTCGCGGTCGGCGAGCGGGTCGTCGCCGATGTCGAGCCGCACGGGCCGCGAGTGGGGCACCCGGCCGCGCCCGACCCGCACCTCGAGGAAGTCGCCGTCGGTCACGCGCCGCTCCCACAGGCCGGCGCGCGCGAGCGCGGTCGCCCAGAGCTTCTCGTGGTCGGGGAAGAGGCGGTCCGCGGCGGCCAGCTGGGCGCCGGCGTCGCGCCCGAGGTCGCGCTCCACGCGCGTGAGGTACATGCGGTACTTGCGCCGGTTGCGCTTGCGGCGCTTCTTCACCGAGCGCACCTGCGACCAGCGGATCAGGAACGCCAGCAGGATGCTCAGGCAGACGAGCCCGAGCGCGATGTACATGAACAGCGGGTTGTTGTAGACGAGCGCGAACGCGAGCAGGCCGAAGCTCCCGATGGCCGGGAACATCGCGTGGACCATTCCGCCGGACGGGGGCTCCGGCTTCGTGGGGGGCGCGTGAATGCGCAACTCCTCCGACGGCGCCGGCTCCGGCCACTCGCGCGGCGGGCGATGGAAGATCTCCGCCTGCCCCATGCGGGAGGGATTTACCCGCCCGGGGCCCCGGGGAACCTCCGCGGGGCCAACGTTCGTCCAGCGCGCCGCCCCCGATTCCGCCGGCGGACTGGCCATTCGTTCGGGTTACGCGCGTGCGTGTAGCGGGAACTTCCCGACCAGGTACCGCAAGCGAGACCGGGAGGATTCCTCAAATGGCGACAGCGGGACACATTCGCGTCACCCCCGAGCAGCTCGGAGCGATCGCCGGGCAGCTGAACGCAGGCGCCGCCAACATCGAGCAGATCAACCAGCAGCTTCAAGGCCAGGTCGCACCGCTCGGGTCCGACTGGGCCGGCGTCGCGCAGGCCCGCTTCCACGAGCTCTGGGCCGAATGGCAGCGCTCCTCGCAGGGCATCCAGCACGCGCTGCAGGGCATCAGCCAGCTCATGACCCAGGCCAGCGCCAACTACGCCGACACCGAGGCGGCCATCGCCAACACGTTCCAGCGCTGACCGGCGCGACGGCCGGATCCGTAGGAGGACGCCCCCGGCATGGGCGAGATCGACGCACCGCTTGGTGAGATCGAGCGGGTGGGAGCGGGCATAGAGGGCGTGGCGCCCACGCTGCACACGCTCGCGCGCGCCGCCACGGGGGTCACCGGGACGGTCTCCGAGCCTCCGGCCACCTCTGCGGCGCTCGACCAGATGGCGTCGCGCTGGGCCGCGTCCGCCACCCGCATGGAGGACGAGATCGCCGCGCTCGGCGTGGCCGCGGGAGCCACCGCGGTCGCGTACCGCCACGCCGACGAGGCGTCGATGGCGGGCGGCTCGGGAGGCGGCGGCACCGGAAGCGGTGGCGGCGGGGGCGGAGGCGGTTCCTGGTGAGCGTCGCCACCGCCGGCACCTCCGGCGCCACCCGGGCCGGGCTTCCCTGGCCCGAGGGCGATCCCGGCGCGCTCGCCGACACGGCCAGCGCGGTCGGCTCGGGCGCCGATTCGCTCCGCACGGCCGCCACGCAGCTACAGGCCGAGGCCGGGGCGGCGGCCGGCTGGCGGGGCGAGGCCGCGGTGGCGTTCCGCGCCGCCGTGGCCCAGGACCACTCGCTGATGGTCAAGGGCGCCGGCGCCCTGGAGCAGGCGGCGGCCGCCCTCAAGCGCCTCTCCACCACGCTGAGCGACGCCCAGCAGCTCGTGCGCGAGCTCGCGCGCGAGGTGGTCGAGGCCGAGGAGGCCGCCGATCACGCAGCCGCGCGCGCGGCCATCGCCCGCATGTCGGCGATCGCCGCCGGCGTGGACCTGGCGCTGGCGGGCCCCGACCCGGGTGCCGCGCTTCAGAACGCCGCCGCCGACGCGTCCGACGACGCCGCCGTGGCCGACACCGCCGCCGGCGACGCCCGCGCCCACGCCGAGGCGGTCCGCGCCCGCAACACCCGGCGGGCGCAGGAGGCGGTGGACGACGTGCTTCGCGAGGACCGCGCCACGGCCGCCGCGCTCGACGCCGCAACAGCGGCGGCGCCGCTCGCCGGAGTACCGGTTGGCGCCCCCACCGCCGCCACGGGCTTCGCCCAGGTCGCCCTCGCCGGCCTCTCGGTCGAGCAGTGGCGCGAGATCGCCTACTGGCGCGCCGGCATCGACCCCGACCAGTGGCGCCCCGAGGACGGCCTGCTCGAGAACGACGCCATCGTCCAGGCCGTCTACGGCTACTACGGCGACCTCTACCTCGACAACCCGGAGCTGCAGTGGGCCGGTATGGCCAACATCGTCGGCCCGATGTTCTACGGCGGCTGGCAGGACATCTACGCGATCCGCCAGATCGCCGACCCGGCCGAGCGGGCGGAGTACCTGTCGCGCTGGGTCGGGCTCCCGACCTTCCCGGACGAGGTCTACGACGCCGCCGACGCCGTCGGGCACGTGATTCCGGGCGGCTTCCTCAACCCGGTCCACCTCGCCGAGCACCTCACCGCCGACGAGCTCGAGTGGTACGAGGACCGCTTCCTGATGATGCAGCGCGAGATCTTCGACGACCTCGCCTGGCAGCACGAGGCCTTCGTGCTCGGCGGCGCGCCGCTCATGAGCCAGATCGCCGCGCGCAACCCGAGCGAGCTGCTGCCCCGCGACGTGGACGCCTGGGAGGACATCGGCAGCGGTGACGCCGAGCGCATCCAGCAGGGCAACGCCGACCTGCTGCTGCGCGAGCAGGAGCGCGTGATCCAGGACGACTACGACGCGATGCGCGAGCACCACGGCCCGGTCGGCGACGTGTTCACCTACGGCTTCAGCACGATGGCCGAGAACCCGATGCCGGGCGGCCAGGCCTACCGCGACTACGATCCGATCGAGCTGACGGTCGACCTGGTGCCGGACGTCCCGGTGGGGCCGCTCGGACCGTTCGGCCCGCACTTCGACATCCCGACGCCCGACGTGGAGGTGTCCCAGACGCTGCCGCTGCCGGCCGGGAACCTGTCCAACTTCGACGACCGCTGGGGCTGGATCGAGAACGACATGCTGCCGCGCTACCAGGACCTGCTGCAGGACCCGAACGCCACCCGCGCGATCGTCTCGAGCGACGTGGCCGAGCGCGCCGCGGACCAGCGCAAGCTGCCAGACCTCTACTACCCCGGTGGCTGATGCTGCGGACCAGCGCCCTCGTCGCCTGCCTGCTCCTGGCGCTGACCGGGTGCGGCGGCTCGGACTCGGCCGCGGATGACGACGAGGCCATGATCGACTGGGACCTCTCGCAGAGCCACACCATGGACGACGTCGACTGGCCGAAGCCGGACCTCAGCGCCGTGGAGATCTCGCCCGTCGACGAGGTGCGGATCGCGCTGCCGGAGGGACGCTCGTTCGAGAGCGACGGCGACACCGTGCACGACATCACGCTCGACCGCCGCGAGCGACACCGTCCGCAACGTGCAGATCGACTCCCACCCGCGCAGCGCGGCCGACGCGCACGAGCTGGCCGTGCGGTGGGCGGAGGAGTGGGACCTGTCGCGCGAGCCGCTCGACCGCTGGCGCGACGGCGCCGCGAAGACGCCCGCGATCACGTCCGGGCGGCCCGTCGAGCGCATCGGCGACGGCGGCCCCGTCCCGATCGTCGAGATCCGCAACTCGTTCCAGGACGAGAGCCCGGCGCTCGTCTCGCTGCAGTTCTACTGGCCCGAGTAGCCGCTTCGTACGGGTAACCGCACCGCCACTCGGAGGCAGGCCGTACTGGTGCCCGCGCGGCCCCTTGGAACTCTCGGACCATGCTCTCCTCCTCCTCCACTCTCGCCGACCAGCTCAAGGGCCGCGTGATCGAGCCCGGCCATCCCGACTACGACGAGGCGCGCACCGTCTTCTACGGCGACGTCGACCGCAGGCCGTCCGCGATCGTCAAGGTCGCGAACGCCGACGACGTCGCACGAGCGATCGCGCACGCCCGCGAGGACGGGCTGGAGCTCGCCGTGCGAAGCGGCGGCCACAGCGTGGCCGGCCACAGCACGACCGAGGGCGGGATCGTGATCGACCTGACCGACATGAAGAGGCTCGAGATCGACCCCGAGCGGCGCACCGCCTGGGCCGAGACGGGTCTGACTGCCGGCGAGTACACGAGCGCGGCGGCGAGGCACGGCCTGGCCACCGGGCTTCGGCGACACCGGGTCGGTCGGCATCGGCGGGATCACGCTGGGCGGCGGGGTCGGCTTCCTCGTGCGCAAGCACGGGCTCACGATCGACGACCTGCTGGCCGCCGAGGTCGTGACCGCCGACGGCGACCTCCTGTACACGGACGACGAGACGCACCCGGACCTGTTCTGGGCGATCCGCGGCGGCGGCGGGAACTTCGGCGTCGCCACGCGCCTCAAGTTCCGGCTGCATCCGCTCGAGTCGTTCGTCGGCGGCATGCTGTTCCTGCCGGCCACGCCGGACGTGATCGCGTCCTTCGTGGCCGAGGCGGAGGCGGCGCCCGAGGAGCTGTCGACGATCGCGAACGTCATGACCGCGCCGCCGCTCCCGTTCCTGCCGGAGGAGGTGCACGGCCAGATGCTCCTGATGGCGTTCGTGGCCTACGCGGGCGACGTGGAGGCCGGGCGAGCGCGCGATCGCCCCGCTCCGGGCGCTCGCCGAGCCGGTCGCCGACATGGTCCGGCCGATGTCCTACGCGGAGATGTATCCGCCCGAGGAGGAGGAGTACCGCCCGGTCGCGGTGGCCAGGACCATGTTCGTGGACAGCGTCGGCCTCGGCGCGGCGGAGACGATCGTGGAGCGGATCAAGGCCTCGGACGCCATGATGGCCGCCACGCAGATCCGCGTGCTCGGCGGGGCGATGGCGCGGGTGCCCGCGGACGCCACCGCCTATGCCCACCGCGACAGCCGCATCATGGTGAACGTGGCGGCGATGTACCAGAACCCCGAGGAGCGGCCGAAGCATGCGGCGTGGGTGGAGGGACTCGCCGACGAGCTGCGCCAGGAGAACCAGGGCGCCTACGTGGGCTTCCTCGCCGACGAGGGCGAGGAGCGGGTCCGCGCGGCGTACCCGGGCCCGACCTGGGACCGCCTGCGCGAGGTCAAGCGCGAGTACGACCCGGACAACGTCTTCCGGCTGAACCAGAACATCCCGCCGGCCGACGGGAGCTAGGGCACCATCGTCTCGGCCTGGTCCAGCGCGCGGCGGTAGGCCGGGTCGCGCAGGAGCGCCTGGCGGATGCCCTCGCCGAGGATGCCCGCCTCGCCGCGTGACGCGCCGAGCACGGTCCAGGTGGACTCGCGGCCCTTGCGGTCGCTGCGCCGCGCGCTGAGCCCGCCGGGGCCGCGGTCGAGGCTGATTCGCATTCCGCTGGCGGTGCCGATCTCGATGCCGGCCAGGCCGGGTACCGACATGGTCGCGTCGGGCACGAGCTCGATCTTCACGTCCTGCCGGCGCCCGTGGGCCTGGCCGCGCAGCGAGCCGTTCGCCGCCACCAGGCTGCCGGGCTGCCACCCGAGCCGCGACGCGAGCCAGCCGCAGAACAGCAGCCCGGCGATCGCCGACTGGGACTGGTGGCGCACCGTCACGGAGTCGATCCGGCCCAGCTCGTCGCGCCAGGCCGCGGGGTCGAACGTCGCGGCCACGCGCTCGCGCCAGGGCGTCGATCGCAGCCAGGCGAGGTCCACCACGTAGGCCTCGCCCGCCAGCTCGCGGGCACGCGCGATGGCGGCGGCCGAGTCCGGCTCGTTCACCGAGTCGACGAGCACCACCTGGGTCGAGGTGCAGCAGCGCGTCGACCGCCTCCGGGTGGCCGTGCGGCGACCACACGACCGTCGCGATGTCGGTGACGACGAGCGGGTCGACGATCGTGTCGAGCCTCTCGAGGTGACGCGGGCCCGAGGTCGAGCACGACGCGCTCGCGCGTCAGGGCGAGCTCGCCCGGCTTCGGGTCGTCCACTGCGGTGATCGCCACGGTGGCGTCGATCGTGGTGCGGCCGTGCTCGACCGCGCACAGGATCGTGCGCGACGGGTGGTAGCGGCCCACGCGGTCGAGCCGGTTCATGATCTCGCCGCGCCACTCGCGGTCCACCACCACCACCAGGTTCAGCACGCGGGCCGGCGCGTAGGCGTCGTGGCGGGCGCACTGCTCGGTGATCAGCTGCCGGAGAGCCTCCTCGACGGCGGACGGGGTGGTGTCGCGCTCGCTCCAGACCCCGCCGGCCATCAGATCGTGCGCCAGCGCGTGGCCGTCGGAGGAGCAGCTGGGTCGGCCTCCTCGGGTCCGCCGGAGCCGGCGGGATAGGTCGCCAGCGCGCCGTCCTTCTCCGAGCCCCACCGCTCCAGGATCGGATCGATGATCCGCCACTGCTCCGCCACCTCGTCGTCGCGCGTGAACAGGGTGGCGTCGCCGCGCATCGCGTCCATGAGCAGGCGCTCGTAGGCCTCCGGCGACTGGGACAGGAACGCCGTGCCGTAGAGGAACTCCATGTTCACCGGGCGGATGCGCATGCGGGTGCCGGGGATCTTCGCCCCGAGCGACAGCGACACGCCCTCGTTCGGCTGCATCGGCATCACGAGCTGCGTTCGGCTTGCACGCCGATCGAGCCCTCGGCCTCGAAGGCCAGGTGCGGGCACGGGCTTGAGCGTCACGGCGATCTCCGTGACCTTGCGCGCGAGCCGCTTGCCCGTGCGGAGGTAGATCGGCACGCCCGCCCAGCGCCAGTTGTCCACCTCCAGCCGCAGCGCGGCGTAGGTCTCCGTGCGCGAGTCGTCGGGCACGCCCTCCTCCTCGCGGTAGCCGGGCACCATCTTGCCCTCGGCCATCCCCGCCGTGTACTGCGCGCGGACGGTCGCCTCCGGCGGCTTGATCGCGTGCAGCACCTTGACCTTCTCGTCGCGCACGTCGTCGGCCGAGAACGTGACCGGCGGCTCCATGCAGAGCAGCGTGAGCAGCTGCAGCATGTGGTTCTGGACCAGGTCGCGCAGCGCGCCCGACTTGTCGTAGTAGCCGGCCCGCGTGCCGATCCCGAGGTCCTCCGCCGCGGTGATCTGGACGTAGTCGATGTAGTTGCGGTTCCAGATCGGCTCGAACATGCCGTTCGCGAAGCGGAACGCCAGCATGTTCTGCACGGTCTCCTTGCCCAGGTAGTGGTCGATGCGGAAGACCTGGGACTCGTCGAGCACCGACAGCACCTGGCGGTTCAGCTCGAGCGCCTCGTGCCGGCGGGTGCCGAACGGCTTCTCGATCACCACGCGGACCTCGGACCCCTCGTGCTGGTCGAGGCCGTGCTCGCCCAGCTTGCCGACGATCACCGGGAAGAACTCGGGCGCCGTCGAGAGGTAGAAGACGCGGTTGAACGGGATGCCCGCCTCCTCGTCGAACTCGCGCAGCTCGCCGTGGAGGCGCTCGTAGATCGAGTCGTCGTCGAAGGTCCCCGGCACGTAGCGCACCCGCTCGAGCAGCTTGTCGAGCACCTGCTCGTCCGGCTTGCGGCGCGAGTGCTTCGCGATCGACTCGCGCGCCATCTGGCGGTAGTCGTCGTGCGGGATGTCCGAGCGCGAGACCGCGATCAGGTTGAAGCGCTCGGGCAGCGCCCCCTCGTGGGCGAGGTTGTAGACGGCCGGCAGCAGCTTGCGCTGGGCGAGGTCGCCGGTGCCGCCGAAGATGACGAGCGTGGTCGGGTGGACCGGGAGGCGCTCGAGGCCCTCGACGAGCGGGTTGGGCTGCTGCTCGACGGTCGCCATCGCCCTACTCCGCGTGCGCCTGCGACTGGGCGGCCGGGTCGGCCGCGCGCGTCGCGTGGCCGCCGAACTGGTTGCGCAGCGCGGCGTTCACCTTCGCGGCGAAGGCGTTCTGGCCGCGCGAGGAGAAGCGCTCGAACAGCGAGGTGGTGATCACCGGCATCGGGATGCGCCGGTCGATCGCGTCCTCGACCGTCCAGCGCCCCTCGCCCGAGTCCTCGACGTAGGGCGCGAGGCTCTCCAGGTCGTTGCCCTCCAGCTCGAACGCCCGCGCCGCCAGCTCGCAGAGCCAGGAGCGCACGACCGAGCCCTGCATCCAGAGGTGCGCGATCTTCGCGTTGTCGAGCTCGTACTCGCAGGCGTCGAAGAGCGAGAAGCCCTCGGCGTAGGCCTGCATCATCCCGTACTCCACGCCGTTGTGGACCATCTTCACGTAGTGCCCGGCGCCGGTCGGGCCGAAGTGGCCCCAGCCCGGGCCGTGCTCCTCGGTGTCCGGCGGGGCGAGCACGTCGAGGATCGGGCTGAGCCGCTCGACGGCCTCGTCGGGGCCGCCGACCATCATGCAGTAGCCGACCTGGAGCCCCCAGACGCCGCCGCTCACGCCGACGTCCACGTAGTGGATGCCCTGTCCGGCGAGCGGCCTCGGCGCGCGCCTTGTCGTCCGTCCAGCGCGAGTTGCCGCCGTCGATGATCGTGTCGCCCTCGTCGAGCAGCTCGGCGAGCGCGTCGACCGTCTGCTGGGTCGGGTCGCCGGCCGGGACCATGATCCAGACCGAGCGCGGCCGCTCCAGCTTCGACACGAGCTCCTCGAGCGAGGCGGCGCCCGTCGGCGCCGACCGCCCTCCGCCGTCCTGACCGCGTCCTCGCTGAAGTCGAACACGACGCACTCGTGCTCCGAGTCGCGGTGGATGCGATGGACCATGTTGCCGCCCATCTTCCCGAGGCCGATGAATCCGAGTTGCATCAGAGGAGTCTCCTTACGGCGTCAGCGGGGTCGCCTTCCAGCTCGATGCGCACCGCCGGCAGCCCGTGCTCCTGCAGGGTCTGGGCGTCGCCGAGCGCCTGGGCGTTCTTCAGGTGCTCGAACGAGTAGCCGGCCTCCGGTATCTCGACGTCCTCCGTCCGCCGTCGCGTAGAGCTGCAGGAACACGCCGTTCGGCGGGCCGCCCTTGTGGTACTGCCCGGTCGAGTGCAGGTAGCGCGGTCCGTAGCCGAACGTCGTGGTCGCCTTCGTGCGCTCCCGGATCTTCGTCGCGCAGCTCGTCCACGGCCGCGTCGAACTCGTCCGACGGCGTCACGTAGCCGAGGATCGCCACGTACTGCGGCGGCGCGGCCTCGCAGGATCGGCGAGAGGTCGTCGAGGACGGCGGACGTCGGCACCCCTCCTTCAGGCACGCGCGCCGTGTTGTCCTTCGCCTCCTGCACGTTGGGCTGGTCGAACGGGTTGATGCCGAGCGCCCAGCCCGCCACCGCCATGGCGAACTCGGCGAAGAAGAAGATCCGGCCGAGGTCGGCGGCGCCGTGCACGGCGAGCGTCAGCACCGGGTGCCCGGCGCGCGCCAGCGCCTCCATCTTCGCGTCGGTGTCCGGGTCGGCGTTGTCGGGGTCGCGCAGGTAGGCGAACACGCGGTCGTCGCCGTAGTCGTCCGGGTCGCCGAGCGGCTCGCCGGCCACGGGCAGGATGCCCTTCCCCTGCTTGCCGGTCGACTCGGCGATCAGCTGCTCGACCCAGAGGCCGAAGCTCGAGATCGGCTCGGACACCACGAAGGTCGCCTTGTCGCGGCCCTGCGCGCGCCAGCTCGCCCATCGCGACCCCCAGCCAGAGGCCCGGAGTTGGACGAGCGTCGAGTCGAAGTGCGTGCAGTTCTGCTCGGCCACCTGGGCCCGGTGGAGGAGCGCCTCGACGTTCACGCCCGCCAGCGCCGCCGGCACGAGCCCGAAGTAGGACAGCACCGAGTAGCGGCCGCCGATGTCGGGGTCGTTCTCGAACACGTGGCGGAAGCCGCGCTCGCGCGCCAGGTCCACGAGCGGGCTGCCGGGGTCGGTCACGGCGACGAAGCGCCTGCCCGTCGCCGCCCGTGCGCTCGAAGAAGTAGCGCATGTGCGACAGCGTCTCGATCGTGCCGCCGGACTTGGACGACACGATGAAGAGCGTCGTCTCGAGGTCGACCGCCCGCTCCACGCCGAGCACGGCGCCGGGGTCGGTCGAGTCGAGCACGTGCAGGCGGAGCGCGCCGGGGATCTGGCCGTAGGAGCGCCGGATCACCTCCGGGCCGAGCGACGAGCCGCCCATGCCGAGCAGCACCGCGTCGGTGAAGCCGTCCGCCTTCACCTGCTCGACGAACGCGTTCAGCTCGGGCGCGTGCTCGAGCATCTTCTCGCTGATCGTGAGCCAGCCCAGCCGGTTGCCGATCTCGGGCACGCCGGGGCCGCCCCAGAGCGACTCGTCGCTGCTGCCAGACGCGCTTGGCGACCGCCTCGGACTGGGCCTGCTCGATCTTCGCGATCAGCGGCGGCTCGAGCTCGTCCGGGATGGAGGAGCGGATCGTGGGCGGGCGCCCGGTCACGATGCCCTCGCGCGTGAGCTCGACGCCCTCGAACGAGCTTGTCGAACGGCTCGATGAACTTGTCGATCGCCTCGCGCAGCAGCGTCTTCGTCACGTCGCCCATGTCGATGCCCGCGTCGGCCAGCGCGGTCAGCTCGGCGCTCGGGTCCTGGTCCGCGGTCGGCCCGGTCACCTCGAGCTGCTCCTCGCAGGCGAGCAGGGTCGGCACCGGCATCGTGTTGACCGTGTGCGGCGCGACCAGCGACTCGACGTACTTGGTCTCCGGGTAGTGCGGGTCCTTCACGCCGGTCGAGGCCCACAGCGGCCGCTGGACCGGGCAGCCCGCCTCGCGCAGGCGCGCGAAGCGCTCGCCGAGGAAGATCTCCTTGAACCGCATGTAGGCGGCGCGCGCGTTGGCGATCGCGGCGGTGCCGCGCAGGTCCTCGTGCCCGAGCTCGCCCAGGCGCTTGTCGACCTCGGTGTCCACGCGCGAGACGAAGAAGCTCGCCACCGAGTGCACGTCCATCGACTCGCCCGCATCGAGGCGCCGCTCCATGCCCTTGATGTAGGCCTCGGCCACTGCGACGTACGACTCGACCGAGAACAGCAGCGTGACGTTGATGTTGATGCCCTCGGCGATCGCCTCCTCGATCGCCGGCACGCCCTCCTCGGTGCCCGGGATCTTGATCATCACGTTGGGCCGGTCGACCCGGGCCCAGAAGTCGCGCGCCTGCGCCAGCGTGGCCTCGGTGTCGTGCGCGAACGCCGGCTCGACCTCGAGCGACACGAAGCCGTCGCCGTGGTCCGCCTCGTCCCAGACGGGGCGCAGCACGTCGCAGGCGAGCTGCACGTCCGTGATGGCGATCTCCTCGTAGATCGCGAGCGCGTCGAGGCCCTGCCCGGCCAGCTCGGCGACCTGCTCGTCGTAGTCGGTCGAGCCGAGGATCGCCTTCTCGAAGATGGCCGGGTTGGACGTGACGCCGCGCAGGCAGTCCTCGCGCATCAGCCGCGCGAGCTCGCCGCTCGTGATCAGGCTGCGCCGGATCTGGTCCAGCCAGACGCTGGTGCCGGCCGCGGTGAGCGCCGCGAGCCGCTCGTTGACCTGCGCTTCGACGCTCATGTCGTCCTCGCTCCCAGTCGCTCCACGACGGCCCGTCCCTGGGCCGCCACGTTCTCCGGCGTGAAGCCGAAGTGCTCGTACAGGTCCTTCTGCGGCGCGGACGCGCCGAAGCTCGTCATGCCCACCTGGGCGCCGTCGTCGGTGGTCCAGCGAGTCCACCCGAACGTCGTGGCCGCCTCCACCGACACGCGCGCCCGCACCGACGGCGGCAGCACGGCGTCGCGGTACTCGTCGTCCTGCTCGGCGAAGCGCTCGAGGCAGGGTGCCGACACGACCCTGGTGGCGATCCCGTCCGCCTCCAGCAGGTCGGCCGCGCCCGTGCAGATGTGCACCTCCGAGCCGGTGCCGATCAGGATCAGGTCGGGGTCGCCCTCCCTGAACGAGTCGCGCAGCACGTAGGCGCCGCGGTGGATGGCGTCGTCCGGCACGCCGCTCGGGTTCCAGACCGGCAGCCCCTGGCGGCTCAGCGCGAGCGCGACCGGCGCGGCCGTCTGCTCGATCGCGAAGCGCCACGCGAGCGCCGTCTCGTTCGCGCCGGCCGGGCGCACCATGTAGAGGTTGGGCACCGCGCGCAGGTGGGCGAGCTGCTCGATCGGCTGGTGCGTCGGGCCGTCCTCGCCGAGGCCGATCGAGTCGTGCGTGAACACGTGGATCGCGGGCAGGTGCATCAGCGCGGCCAGCCGGATCGCGCCCTTCATGTAGTCGGAGAACGTGAAGAAGGTGGAGCCGAACGCCTTCAGCCCGTGCAGGCAGAGGCCGTTGACGATCGCGCCCATGCCGTGCTCGCGCACGCCGTAGTGCACGTTGCGGCCGGAGTAGTCGCCCTTCTCCACCGCCCCGCCGCCGTCGATCAGGGTGAGCGTCGAGGGCTCGAGGTCGGCCGAGCCGCTCACCAGGTGCGGCACCTTCTCGGCGGCCCACTGGATCACGCTCTGGGAGGCCTTGCGGGTGGCGACCATGCCGCCCTCGGGCCGGAACTTCGGCACCTCGGCGTCCCAGCCGTCCGGCAGCGCGCCCCTCCATCGACGAGCGACAGCGCTTCCCACAGCTCGGGGTACGCGGCGCGGTAGGCGGCGGCGCGCTCCTCCCACTCGGCCTCGGCCTTGGCGCCGCGCTCGCCGGCGGTCGCCCTGTAGTGGTCGAGCACCTCGTCGGGCACGAGGAACTGGGCGTCGGGGTCCCAGCCGTAGACCTCCTTGGTGAGCCGCACCTCGTCCTCGCCGAGCGGCGAGCCGTGCGCCTTCTCGGTGTCCTGCTTGTTGGGCGAGCCGTAGCCGATGTGGGTGCGCAGGATGATCAGCGACGGGCGGTCCGATATCTCATGCGCCGCGGCGATCGCGAGCTCGACACGCCCGAGCGCGATGTCCTCGCCGAGGTCCTGCACGTGCCAGCCGTAGGCCTCGAAGCGCTTCGCCACGTCCTCGCTGAAGGCCATCGACGGTCTCGCCGGCGAGCTGGATGTGGTTGTTGTCGTAGAACGCGACGAGCTTGCCGAGCCCGAGGTGGCCGGCCAGCGAGCAGGCCTCCGACGCGACGCCCTCCTGCATGTCGCCGTCGCTCGCGATCGTGAAGGTGCGGTGGTCGATCAGGTCGTGGCCGGGCCGGTTGAAGCGCGCGGCCAGCATCGCCTCGGCGAGCGCCAGGCCGACGGACATCGAGATGCCCTGGCCGAGCGGGCCGGTGGTGGCCTCGATGCCCGCGGCGTCGCCGCGCTCGGGATGGCCGGCGGTCGGGCTGCCGAGCTGGCGGAAGTTCTTCAGGTCGTCGAGCGTGAGGCCGTAGCCCGCCAGGTAGAGGCTCGAGTAGAGCAGCATCGAGGCGTGGCCGGCCGACAGCACGAAGCGGTCGCGGTCGAACCACTCGGCGTTCGCGGGGTTGTGCTTCATCACCCGCGTGTAGAGCAGGTAGGCGAGCGGGGCGAGCGCCATCGGCGCGCCGGGATGGCCGGACTTCGCCTTCTCCACCGCGTCCATCGAGAGCGTCCGGATGGTGTTGATGGCGAGCTCGTCCAGCTCGGCGGTCGGAGGTCGTCATTCGGCCCTTTCGGTCGCGGGGGGGTGCGGGCTCTCAGTATCGCCCTTCCGGGCGCGCCCGGCCGAGCCGGGCGCTTCCGGCTGTCGATCGAGCTCCTGCGCTGCCAGCACGGCCGCCCCGATGACACCGGCGTGGGCGCCGCCCTGCGCGAGCGCGACCGTGGTGCGCCGCCAGAGGGCGGGCAGCGCGCGCGCCTGCGCCTCCTGCATGGCGCGGTCCAGGAACAGGTCGCTCGCCCTCGACAGGCCGCCGCCGATGGCGAGGCGGTCCGGCTCGAACACGTTCACGTAGCCGGCGAGCGCGATGCCGAGCATTCGCGCGAAGTTCTCGAAGATGAGGAGGGCGTCCGGGTCGCCCGCCTCGGCCGCGCCGACGAGCTCGGGCCCCGAGACGCGCCCGTCCTTGCCGATGCACCCCGCCAGGCGGCTGTCGGGCCGGTCGGCGGCCATCTCGGTGGCGTCGCGCTCGAGCGCCTGGCCGGAGCAGTAGGCCTCGATGCAGCCGCGGTTGGGGCAGTTGCCCGGGCAGGGCGGGCCGTCCGCGTTGAGCGTGAAGTGGCCCAGCTCGGCGCCGAGCCCGTGGGCGCCGCGGAAGGTCCTGCCGCCGATCACGACGCCGCCGCCCACCCCGGTGCCGAGCGTGAGCATCACGAGGTCGTCCTCGCCGAGGATGTGGGCCTCGGCGAGGGCGGCGCAGTTGGCGTCGTTGTCGACGACGACCGGCACGCCGAAGCGGCGCCCGAGCTCGGCGCGCAGCGGCACTCCGGTCAGCGGGATGTTGACGCTGGTCTCGACCGTGCCGGTCGCGTACTCGATCTGGGACGGCACGCCCACCCCGATGGCCTCGGGCTGCCCGACCCGGCCGATCAGGAGCCGCACGGCCTCCTCGAGCCCGTCGAGGAGCGCGGCGGTGCTGCCGAGGACCGTGGGGCGTTCGATCGAGTCGCGAACGGAAACCCCGTCGACCGCCGCCACCGCGACCTTGGTGCCGCCCACGTCCACTCCCAGGACCACGACCGCAACGCTATCGGGGACTCCGATCATCGCCGCGGTCGGAATGCAAGCCCTCCGCGCGGCCGCCTCGTCGGCGGCCTCGACCTCGGCGGCACCAAGATCCAGGCTGTCCTGCTGGACGGGCGCCGCAACGTCGTCGCCGACACGCGGCGACCCACTCCACAGGAGGGCGGGCCTCAGGACGTGGTGGCGGCGCTCGCGGACGCGCTGTCCGAGGCGTGCTCGGAGGCCGGCGTCGAGACACGCGATCTCACCGGCGTCGGCGTCGGCTCGCCGGGCGTGATCGACGCGCGGCGCGGCGTGGTGACCGGGGCCCGCAACCTTCCCGGCGAGGGCGCGCCGATCCGCATGACCGCCGGCCTGCGCGAGCTGACCGGCACGCGCGCGTACGTGGAGAACGACGTGACCGTCGGCGTCTCGGCCGAGCACGCGCTCGGCGCGGCGCGGCGGTCGAAGTCGCTGCTCGGCGTCTGGTGGGGCACCGGCGTGGGCGGCGGGATCGTCCTCGACGGCAAGCCCTGGGAGGGCCGCGGCGCCGCGGCGGAGCTCGGCCACGTGGTCGTGAAGATCGGCGGCGCGCACTGCACCTGCGGGCGGCGCGGATGCCTCGAGGCCTACGCCGGCCGCGGGTCGATGGAGATCCGCGCCCGCCAGCTGCACCGGCGCGGCCACAAGACCGACCTCTTCAAGATCATGGAGAAGCGCGGCCGCACCCGGCTCCAGTCGGGCGTGTGGGCGCGCGCTCTCGAAGCAGGGCGACGCGATGGCGGTCGAGCTGATCGACCGCGCGGTGGAGGCCCTCGGCGCGGGCGTCGGCTCCGCCGTGAACCTGCTCGACGTCGAGACCGTCGTGATCGGCGGCGGGCTCGGCACCCGGCTGGGCGAGCCCTACGTGGAGCGCATCCGCGAGGCGATGATGCCGCACCTCTTCGCAGACAGCCGCCCGCCTGCCGTGCGCCTCGCGGCGCTGGGCGACCTCGGCGGCGCCATCGGAGCCGCGCTGCTCGTGCCGCGGACGGCCGCGGCGCGCGCCACCTGACGAACGGCGCTCAGGCGGGCAGCCGCGAGGCGATGCGCTGGATCCGGCGCATCATGGTCAGGCTCGGGAAGCGCGAGGACTCCACCTTCTCCATCAGCGCCTCCAGGTACTCCGCGAGCTGGTCGGGCGACGTGACCGTCGACTCGAGGAGGTCCATCTGCGCGAGGCTCGGGTAGGGCTCGGCGCGAATCCGGTCGAGCAGGATCTGGACAAAGCGTTCGCGGAGGTTCTGTTCGTCGGCCACGGGAGCTTCGTGCCCGGTGACGCGCGCCGCAAACGCCGATCAGGTCGGCGGCAGGCAAATCCGGCAGAAGCCCTCGAGGGCGGGCGCCGCGGCGAGCCGCTGCCGTAGGCGTCGGTCTAGGCCTTCGGAGTGCCGGGCAGGCAGCCCGGGTGCATCCGCACGCCGGCGACCCGCATGCCGTCGGTGCCGAGCGGGCCGCCGCACGCGGCGCAGGTGGTCTCGCCGCCGGTGCGGCTCGACATGGCGAACGAGCGGGTCCGCATCAACACCTCGAGACGGTGTACCTCTTCCCACGAGAGGCGGGCACTGAGTGGACGGGCGGGCGGTCTCATCCGGGCTTGTGCCAATGTGCCCATTTGGTCGGATGGAGAAACCTTTGAACCGGCTGCTCACGATTCCCATCTCCCACTTCTGCGAGAAGGCCCGCTGGGCGCTCGAGCGGGCCGGCATCGAGTACGTCGAAGAGCGCCATGTGCAGGGCATTCACCGGATCGTGGCGCGGCGCGCCGGAGGGGGTACGACGATGCCCGTCCTGGTCACAGACGAGGCGCGTCTTCGCGGAGTCGGAGGACATCCTGCGCTACGCCGACGAGCAGCTCGACGAGGACCATCGGCTCTTCCCGGCGGACGCCCGTTCTGCGCGACGAGGTGGTCGGGCTGTGCCGCGAGCTCGACGAGGGGCTCGGGCCGGACGGCCGCCGGCTGATGTACGCGCTGATGCTGGAGCTGAAGGGGCCGATGCTGCGCGTGAACAACCAGGGCGTGCCGGCCTGGGAGGGCCGGACGATGTCCGCGCTGTGGCCGCTGGTCACGCGCTGGGGCCGCCGCGACCTCGGGATCGACGACGACACGGTCCGGGTCGACGAGGGGAACGTGCGGCGCGCCTTCGACGCCGTCGCCGAGCGGCGGGCCGACGGGCGGCCTCACCTGTGCGGCGAGCGATTCACGGCGGCGGACCTCACCTTCGCGGCGCTGGCGGCGGCCGTGATCGTGCCGCCGGAGTACGGGGTCAGGCTGCCGCAGCCGGACGAGCTGCCGGAGCACATCGGGCGCATGGTCCGCGAGTTCCGGGAGCACCCGGCCGGCGCCTACGCGATGGAGCTGTTCCGCACCGAGCGGCGCGGAGCGGCCGCGGCTGCGTAACGGGGAGCGACGCGCCGGGGCTACCTGGCGCAGAGCGGCCGGGCCGCTTGGGCCGCGGCCGGCGCCAGGCGCGGCGCACGCCGCGGCAGGTCCACCTCCGGCCCGTCCGCCACTCCCACCAGCTCCGCGATCCCGCGGTCCGGCAGCCGTGCGGCCGTGCCCGTCTGGCCGCTCTCCAGGTCGAGCCGGACCAGCCGGTAGCGGTCCATGCCGAACACCCCGTCCTCGAGCGGCGCCTGCCCGAAGGCCCGCGCGAACTCGTAGCGGCGCTGCCGTCGAAGCGAGCCGTCCAGCACCACCGCCGCCTCGCCGACCCGCGCGAGCAGGCGGTCCGGGCCGAGCCAGGCGAACGCCCACGCGTCCCGCAGCTCCCGCGAACGCACGGCCCCGCTCGGCCAGGTCGACCAGCCGCAGCCGGCCGTCGAGGCCCTGGACCGCGAGGTGCCCGCCCGACGGGCTCGGGACGATGTGGTGCGCCTGCCCCATCCGGACCAGCGTCCGCTCGCTGCCGTCCCCCAGTGCGACGGCGAGGATGCGCCCGCCGCTCCACAGGTAGGCGGCGCCCGGGCCGAGCACGAGCTGCTCGGCGGGCCGGCTCACCACACGCGTATGCGTGGCACCCGGTCACCAGGTGGACCTCGGCACGGCCGCGCGCCGGCCGGCCGCCGTAGTCGATGCCACCGGCGTACAGGGTCGCCCCGGCCGGGTCGGCGCAGGCCAGCTCGGTGGTGTGGCGCGGCACGTCCGCCGTGCTCACCACCTCCAGCGACTCGAGCGAGCGCACGGCCACGAGCGTCCGCCGGCGGCCGCGGTCGAGCAGCTCCGCCGCGACGCGGCCGCCCGGGCAGACGGAGATGCGGCGCACGGCGCCCTGGCCGAACCCGTAGCCGAGGATCCGCCCGCTCGGGTCGAGCGCCATCAGGCGCGCGTCGCCGAAGTTGCCGCCCGCCAGCAGGGCCACGCGCCCGCGCCCGACCGCCCGCGGGTACGGCCTCGTCGCCCGCTCGAGCTCGGCGGCGGTCGAGAGGCTGCACAGGCTGGTCGTCCAGCGCCCGCGCGTGCGGTGCAGGAACGCGCCCACGCGCTGCCCCACCTTCCAGTCGAACGCGCAGCTGCTGAACTGGTCGCCCAGCACCTCGACCTTTCGGCCGAGCCGGACGTTCAGGGCGCGTTCGACCCGCACGACGTAGCGCGAATACCGCTCCTGCGGGATCGGATCGGCCGGCGCATGCGACACGACGCGCCCGATCACCGCCGGCACGCCCTCCTCGATCCGGTCGCGAGGGTCGCTGTCCGCGCAGGAGCAGGCGCTCGCCTCGCCGGTCCCGGCCACCGCGAATGCCGCCGGCGCCAGCAGGGCGACGAGGAGCAGCCTGCGCGCGGTCATCTCCTCTCCTCTACGTCCTGGCGCGACGATCCGTCACACACGTAGCGTGTGCCCATGCGCCTCGACTCGTTCGCCCGCCATCCGCTCATGTTCGGGCCATCTCCCGTCCATCCTCTCGACCGGCTCACGAAGCACCTGGGCGGCGCCCGGCTGTGGGCCAAGCGCGACGACTGCAACAGCGGGCTCGCGTACGGCGGGAACAAGACGCGCAAGCTCGAGTACCTCGTGGCCGACGCGCTGGCGAAGGGCTGCGACACGCTCGTCTCGATCGGCGGCGTGCAGTCGAACCACACCCGCCAGGTGGCCGCCGCGGCCGCGCGGACGGGGCTCGGCTGCGTGCTCGTCCAGGAGAGCTGGGTGGACTGGCCCGACGTCGTCTACGACCGCGTCGGCAACATCCAGCTCAGCCGGATCATGGGCGCCGACGTGCGCCTCGTGCAGTCCGAGTTCGGGATCGGCTTCAAGGAGAGCTGGGAGCAGGCGCTGGCCGACGTCGAGCGGGGCGGCGGCAAGCCGTACGCGATCCCGGCCGGTGCGTCGGACCACGAGCTGGGCGGGCTCGGCTTCGCGCGCTGGGCGCAGGAGGTGGCCGAGCAGGAGCGGGAGCTCGGCGTCTTCTTCGACACGATCGTGGTCTGCTCGGTCACCGGCAGCACGCACGCCGGCATGGTCGCCGGGTTCGCCGCCCAGGAGGCGGAGCGGCGCGTGATCGGGATCGACGGGTCGGCGAAGCCGGCGGAGACGCGCGAGCAGGTCGCCCGAATCGCCCGCGCCACCGCGGCGCTGATCGAGGTCGGGCGCGAGCTGCGCGACGACGAGATCGTGCTGGACGACCGCTACCACGCCGGCACCTACGGCATCCCCGACGAGGGGACGCTGGAGGCGATCCGCACCGCCGGGCGGCTCGAGGGGATGATCACCGACCCGGTCTACGAGGGGAAGTCGATGGCCGGGATGATCGACCTGGTCGCGCGCGGCGAGATCGAGCGCGGCTCGAACGTGCTGTACGCCCACCTCGGCGGGCAGCCGGCGCTCAGCGCCTACGCCGGCCTGTTCCGCTAGCTCCACGCGGTACGTCACGTGCGTCGCCAAGCCGGCCACCACCTCGACCTGCTCGAGCTTGGGATCGCCCACGTTCTCGAGCAGCCGCTCGCCCGACCCGAGGACCACCGGCGCGATGTGAAGCTGCAGCTCCTCCAGCAGCCCTGCCCCGAGGTACTGCTGGATGGCCGTGGCGCCACCGATGACCTTCGACGTCCCCGTCGTCCGCCGCCGCCCGGGCCTGCTCGAGCGCGGACTCGATGCCGTCGGTGACGAAGTGGAACGTGGTGCCGCCCTCCATCGGCAGGGGCTCGCGCGGGTGGTGGGTGAGCACGAACACCGGCACGTGGTAGGGCGGGTCCTCGCCCCACCAGCCGTGCCAGCTCTCATCCCATTCGCCACCCTCAGGGGGGCCGAACATGTTGCGGCCCATGATGAACGCGCCCACGCCGCGCCTGAAGCCGGCGGCCGCGTCGTCGTCGGGACCGGTCTCGCCTCCCTCCATGCCGTGCTGGCCTCGCCAGCTCGCCGTCGGGAAGACCCACTCGTGGAGGCGCTCGGCGTCCTCGCCGAGCGGGTTGTCCTTGCTCTGGTTGGGCCCGGCGGCGAAGCCGTCGAGCGACATCGTATATCTCTGCGGTGACTTGGCTCATGGCGAGGTAGACCGTACGCGGTGCCGAGACTCATCGCTCGCGTACGCTCTGCGCCATGTGGCCGCCCGAAGCGCTCGAGTTCCTGCGCGAGCTCGAGGCCAACAACGACAGGGACTGGTTCAAGGCGAACCGCGCCCGCTACGACGCGCACCTGATCGAGCCCGCGAAGGAGATGGCGCAGGGGCTGTCGCATCTCGGCGAGGCGCACATGTTCCGCCCCTTCCACGACACCCGCTTCCACATGCGGCCGCCGATCAAGGAGCAGGTGGGCGTGGCGATCGGATACGCCGGCGCGGGCGGCTACTACTTCGAGCTGTCGCTGGACGGCCTGCTCGTGGCGGCGGGCATGCACCACCCGGCGTCGGACCAGCTGGAGCGCTTCCGCCGCACGATCGACGACGGGCGCCGCGCGGCGGGCTTCGAGCGGGCCGTCAAGCCGGCGGCCGCGGCGGGCCTGGAGCTGGCGCCGCCGGCGCTGAAGCGGGCCCCGCGCGGGTTCCCGATCGACCACCCGCGGATCGAGCGGCTGCGCCTGAAGTCGCTGGCGATGTACCACCGCCACCCGCTGGAGCCGTGGCTGCACTCGCCGGAGTGCGACGAGCGGGTGCGTTCGGAGCTCGAGTCCGCTCGCCCACTGGTGGCGTGGCTTGGCAAACACGTCGGCCCGTCGTCACAGTCGCGCGGCGATTCGTAACGCAAACGACGAGCAAAGAGGGGTGGGCTCGGTGCCTGGTCCGGAAACGTCCCGATATAGGACGCTTCCGGACCAGCCGGCCGAGGCCGCGGCGCTGCGAAGGGGTTCGGCTCCGGAGGGGCACACTCGCTACGAAGGTGCTCCGACCCCCGAACGGGCCCTCCCCTCATTGCTGCAGTTCGTCCCTAAGCGCCGCCGCGCAGCAGCGCCACCCGCCGCGCCGCCTCGGCCACGAGCTCCGCGTTGTCCGCGCGCAACAGAGCCGTCCGGCATCAGCGTCGTGTCCTCCAGGCCGATGCGCACGTCCCGGCCGCGCGCCAGCGCGGCGTCGAGCACCTCCCAGGCGTCGGCCCCGGCGCCGTGGTGGAGCTGCGGCGCGCTCAGGCCGCCGGCCACGAGCAGCTCGTCGATCTCCGCGGCGGCCGCCACGGGGTCCTCGGCGCCGCCGTCGCTCGTCTCCACGAGCACCCTCAGCGGCGCCAGGCCGCGCTCGAGCAGGAGGTGCGCGTCCGCCAGGTTCCACACGCCCGCCTCGACCCCCACCCCGCGCCCGGCCAGCAGCTCGCACAGCTCAGCCGAGCCGGGCTCGGCCAGGTTCACCGACACGTAGTCCGGCAGGTCGCCCCAGGCCTCCACGTTGGCGTGGCGGAGCTCGGCGTCGCCGTCGGTCGTCCAGAGGCCGGTGGTCAGGCCGAGCGGCACGCCGGGGCAGGCCGCGCGGATCGCGCGCACGGTGGCGCCGGCGGCGCCGGGCTCGGTCGTGTCGCGGCCGGCGGGCGCGCGCGGGTGCACGTGCAGCTCGGCGGCGCCGGCGGCGACCGCCCGCCGGGCGGCGGCGGCCAGCTCCTCCGGCGTCAGCGGCACCGCGGGGTGGTCGTCGCGCGGGCGCTGTCCGTTCAGGCAGGCCTGGAGCATGGCGCGGAGGCTACGCGCGCGCTCCGGACGTCCCGGCCGAGCCGCTCAGTGCACGCCCGGCGGCGCTCAGTGCACGTCCCGGCCGCGCAGCAGCGCGTAGCCGCCGGCGAAGGCGGCGCCGATCCAGGCCAGCATCGCCAGCGCGGCGAGTCCGGGCGCGAGGAGGTCGACGTCGCCGAGCCCGGCATCCTCTGCCGGGATGTCCGCCGCCGCCGTGGGCAGCGCCGTGAACGGCCCGTACCGGCCCACCTCCGGGAGCAGTGCGTTGACCGTCGGCTCGATCAGCGAGCCCTGCCAGGAGCAGCCCGACGACGGCGACCACCTGGTTGCGCAGGAGGGCGCCGAGGCCGACCGCGAGCGCACCCGTGAGCGCCGCGACGAGCGCGTTGCGGCCCATCTGGGCGATCAGCTCCCCCGCCTCCGGCAGCGGCAGGTCTCGCACCGACAGGATCAGCGTGCCCACGATCGCGACCGCGATCGAGATCAGCACCGAGAGCACGGCGCCGGCTGCGGCGAAGGCGAGCGTCTTCGCCGCGAGGAAGCGCAGGCGGTCGGGCGCCGCGAGCAGCGAGCTCGTGATCGTCCGGTGGCGCCACTCGCCGGCGATGCCGACGACGGCGAGGATGAAGATGAACAGCCCGCTCAGGTCGGTCGTGAACACGTCGACCAGCACCGAGTCCTCGGTCGGCTCGGTGAGCACGGCGACGAGCACCGTGATGAGCAAGGAGATGCCGATGGCGGCGCCCGCCAGCCCGGCGAACGTGCGGGTGGTGCGCAGCTTGATCAGCTCGGCTCTGAGCAGCGGCTTCATGCGGCCTCCGCGGTCAGCTCGAGGAAGGCGTCCTCCAGGGAGCGCGAGACCGCGACGAGCTCCGAGAGGGCGATGCCGTGCTCGGCGGCGACGGCGCCGACGGCGTCGGGCGAGAGCGCCGCGCACGAGCAGGGCGCCCGACGGGCGGCCGCGTCCGCACGGCGGGCGGCTCCGCTCGGCGCCCAGGGCCGCTGCTCGCGCTCGACTGGGCCGCCCGTCCGGCTCCACCAGCATCCCGCGTTCGCGCAGCGCGTCAGCCAGGCGGGCCGCCTCGCGCGCGCGCACGCGGGTCACCGGCCCGTCCGCGCCGCCCAGGACCGACTCCAGGGTGCCGTTCGCCCGCAGCACGCCGCCGGCGATCACCACCACGTCGTCCGCGGCCTGGGCGACCTCGGACAGCAGGTGGCTCGACACGAGCACGGCGCGGCCGCGGGCGGCCTCGGAGCGCAGCAGGTCGCGCATCCAGCGGATCCCGGGCGGGTCGAGGCCGTTGGCGGGCTCGTCCAGGATCAGCACCTCGGGGTCGCCGAGGAGCGCCGCCGCGATCGCCAGCCGCTGGCGCATGCCCATCGAGTAGCCCTTCACGCGGCGGCTCGCCGCAGCCTTGAGCCCCACGGTGTCGAGCACCTCGTCCACGCGGCCGTCCGGATGGTTCCCGGCGGCGGCGAGCACGCGAAGATGGTTGCGGCCGGTGCGGCCGGGATGGAAGCTCGCCTCCTCGAGCACCACGCCCACATGGGCGCTCGGGTGCGGAAGGTCCTCGTAGCGCCGGCCGTCGAAGGTGCCCTCGCCCGAGTTCGGGTGGATGAGCCCGAGGAGCATCCGAAGCGTGGTGCTCTTGCCCGCCCCGTTCGGGCCGAGGAAGCCGGTCACGCGGCCCGCCTCGACCTCGAAGGAGAGGTCCCTCACCGCCTCGATCTTGCCGAAGCGCTTGCTCATCCCGCGGATCTCGATCGCTGCACTCATGCTGCGGACAAAGCTAGGTCCGCGAGGCCGCCCCGGACATCGGCCGCGAGCATGGTCTTTCGGCTCCTACTTCAGGATGAGCGCGGCCGCACGAGCCCGACGTCGTACGCGAACACCACCGCCTGCACGCGGTCGCGCAGCGCCCAGCTTCCGCAGCACCGAGGAGACGTGCGTCTTCACCGTGGCCTCGGTCAGCACGAGCCGCGTCGGCGATCTCGGCGTTCGACAGCGCCAGCGCCACGAAGCGCAGCACCTCGACCTCGCGGTCGGTCAGCTCGTCCAGGTCCGCAGGGCGCGCGCCGTCGTCGGGCAGCACGCCCGCGAAGCGGTCGAGCAGGCGCCGCGTGACGCCGGGCGCGAGCAGGGCGTCCCCGCGCGCCACGATCCGGATCGCCTCGGTCAGCTCCGGCGGCCGCACGTCCTTCAGCAGGAACCCGCTCGCGCCGGCGCGCAGCGCGGAGAAGACGTACTCGTCGACGTCGTAGGTCGTGAGGATCACGATGCGGGCGGAGCTGCCGGACGCGGCGATGCGCCGCGTGGCCTCGATCCCGTCCACGCCCGGCATGCGCACGTCCATCAGCACCACGTCGGGCTGCAGCTCGCTCCACGAGCGCGACCGCCTCGGCCCCGTCGCCGGCCTCGCCCACGACCTCCATGTCCTCCTTCGCCTCGAGGATCATGCGGAAGCCGCCGCGGACGAGCGCCTGGTCGTCCGCGATCAGCACCCGCACGCTCACGGCGACGCCTCGAGCGGCAGACGGGCGTGCACGCGGTAGCCGCCGCCGGGCAGCGGGCCCGCCTCGAGCGTGCCGCCGAGCAGCGCGGCGCGCTCGCGCATGCCCACCAGCCCCTGGCCGGCGCCGTTGACGTCCGCCACGAGCGGGACGCCGCGCCCGTCGTCGCGCACCTCCACCTCCACCGCGCCGGCGCCGTAGCGCACGGTCACCTCCGCGCGCGTCGCGCGCGCGTGACGGAGCGTGTTGGTGAGCGCCTCCTGGACGATCCGGTACGCGGACAGGTCGACGCCCGCCGGCAGCCTGGGCGCCTCGCCCTCGCGGTGCACGACCACCTCCAGCCCGGCGAGCCGCAGCGGCTCGGCGAGCTCGTCGAGGCGCGCGAGGCCCGGCTGGGGACGCGTCGGGTCGGGGTCGCCCGGCGCATCGCCGGCGAGCAGGGTGCGCAGCTCGCGGAGCGCGTCGCGGCCGGCCTGCTCGATCGAGCGCAGCGCGGCGCGCGCCTGGTCGGGCCGGGTGTCGAACACGTCGTCCGCGGCGCTCGCCTGGACGACGATGACCGAGACGCTGTGGGCGATCACGTCGTGCAGCTCGCGGGCGATGCGGGCCTGCTCGTCGCCGACCGCGCGCCGCGCCCCCTCGTCGATCGCCTTGCGGCGGTTGCGCGCCGCCTCGCCGAGCGCCCACGCCCCGCCGGCGAGCACCATCGCGAAGACGGTGTCGTCGACGGTCGTGGTGAAGAAGTTCATCGCGCGTCTGGCCGAGCAGCGCGGCCAGGCCGATGAGCGACACCCGCGGCGGCCGGGCCGCCGCCAGCGAGCCGATCGCGAAGAGGCCCGCGATCGGGATGCACCACCTCGGGAACGATCAGCTGGTAGCCGACGCCGCCCGCCAGCACGACCGCCGTCACCAGCTCCGGGCGCTCGCGGCGCCAGTGCAGCGCGGCGCCCTGGACGACGGCGAGGAGCATGGCGGCGGCCCTGGCGGCGTCGAATTCGCCGGGTTGCGCCGGCTGCTCGTCTCCCGCGACGAGCACGAGGAAGATCGCCACCGCCCAGGGGATCAGTGCGCCGCCGAGGCGCCGCAGCCGGGTTCTCATGGGACGGCGCACGCCTCGATCGTGGCGGATGGCCGCCGTCCGCGCATCGGTCTCAGGTATGAGACGTCAGCGCTCGAGCTCGAACATCACCTTGTCGACGTAGCACCAGCACCACGACTCGCCCTCCTCGGCGGAGCGGACGATCGGGTGCCCGACCTCGCCGGCGTGCTTGCTGGCGTGCTTGTTCTTCGAGGAGTCGCAACAGCCCACGTGGCCGCACGACAGGCAGACCCTCAGGTGCACCCAGCGGTCGCCTATTCGAAGGCAGTCCTCACAGCCGGCCACGGACTCCGGCGGCTCGATGGTGATCTGGTCGAGATGGGAGCAGATGGCCACGGCGTCGAGGATAGGCCCATGGCGACGGCGGTGCGTCCCGGACCTCGCCGAGATTCCGCTACGTACCTCCCTGAGCCGGGTTCTCTCACAAAGCTCGGCAACCCTGCATCGAATGACCCGCCGAACACGCACCTGCGCGGTGGCGCTGGCCGCCGTGTGCTCGCTCGCCCTTCCGGCGTGCGGCTGGCGCGAGCTCCGGGCGCAGGTCACGGACCCGCTGCCGCCCACGCTCCCCGAGGCGCAGATCGAGTGGCAGCGCTCCGTGGCGGTGGGGTCGCCCGCGGGCGGCCGGCTGGTGCGAGGCGTGCGCCTGCCCGCCGAGGGCGTGCACTTCTTCACCTGGGATCCGGTGAAGCGCCGCTCACCCAACCGCGACTGGCGCCGCTGGGGCACCGACAAGCTCGTCCGGCTGGTGCTCCAGATCGCCCGTGATTACGGCAAGGACCACCCCTACGCGCCGCGCATGTCGGTCGGCGACCTGAGCCGCCCGCACGGCGGCAACTTCGGCCCCCAGTTCGGCTACCTCGGCCACGCGAGCCATCAGAACGGGCTCGACGTGGACATCTACTACCCGCGTGCGGACGGCCGCGAGCGCGCGCCGAAGGACGCCTCGGAGATCGACCGGCGGCTGTCGCAGGACCTGGTCGACCGCTTCCTCGAGGCCGGCGCGGTGAAGATCTTCGTGGGCCCGAACACCGGCCTGAAGGGGCCTCCGAACGTCGTGATGCCGCTCATCCACCACGACAACCACCTCCACGTGCGGATCGCGCCGGGCCGCTGAGGCGCGGCGCGCGGGGCGGCTCAGAGACCGACGGGGCGCGGCCGCGGGGGCTGCGCGAAGAGGCGCCAGAGACCCGCCTCGGGCATCTGCTCGACGGCGAAGCCGGAAGAGTGCGCCTCGCCCTCCAGCAGGCTCGCCACGCGCGGATCGGTGGCGAAGCGGCTGACGGCCACCACGGACCGCAGCCGGACCGCGAGCGGACGCTCGCCCGCCCACAGGATCACCAGCGGCGGAACCGCCATCGGGCGGTCGGAGCGGGGATCGGTGGTGGGGGGACAATCCCGCACCTCGACCTCCAGCTCGCCGCGAACGAACTCATTGCCACCCAGGAATGCGCGGACCGCGCGCTGCTCTCCGATCACCTCGTGACCCTAGGATCGAGTGCCGAGATGCGCCACTCGGCCATCTGTCTAGAACACTGCCTCCGGGGAAGGCCGCGCGTCCAGGCCTTCGCCCCCGGACGCGTCAACCTAGTCGGAGAGCACACGGACTACAACGGCGGCCTGTGCCTTCCCTTTGCGATCGAGCGAGGGGTCACGGTGACCGCGAATCCGCTGCCGGGAGGCGCGATCGAGGCGCACGCGCTGGACCTGGGCGAGAGCGACAGCTTCGAGCTGGGCGGGGCGACGGAGTCGCGTCCGGCCGCGGACGCGCGCCCGGGCGTCGAAGCGTGGCCTGCCGAGCGGCTGCGGCCCGGCGGCGAGCCTCGCGGCGCCGGTCCTCCGGGCTGGAGGGCCTTCGTGCGCGGGGCGGTGGCCGAGCTGACGCGCGCGGGAATCGAGCTGCGGCCCTGCCGGCTCGACATCGCGGGCGACGTGCCGCGCGGCGCGGGCCTCTCGTCGTCGGCGGCCCTGTCCGTCTCGCTCTGCCTGGCCCTCTGCGCGGTGGCCGGCGCGGAGCCGCCCGGGCGGATCGAGCTCGCCCGGCTCTGCTCGCGGATCGAGCGCGATTGGTGCGGCGCCGAGACCGGGCTGCTCGACCAGCTCGCCTCCCTCTTCGGCGAGCGCGGGCGGGCGCTGCGGATCGACATGCGGGGGCCGGAGATCGAGCCGGTCCCGCTCGAGCTGGGCGATCACGTGCTCGCCACGCTCGACTCCGGCGCGGAGCGGAGCGTCGCCGCCTCGGGCTACAACGAGCGGCGCGAGGAGTGCCGGGCGGCCTGCCGGGCGCTGGGCGTCGAGTCGCTGCGGGACGCGGAGAGCCACGAGGGGCTGCCGGAGCCGCTCGGCCGCCGGGTGCGGCACGTGCTGAGCGAGAACGAGCGTGTGGACGCCGCGGTGGCGGCGCTCGCGGCCGGGGACCTGGAGGAGCTGGGGCGGCTGCTGGACGCCTCGCACCGGAGCCTCCGCGACGACTACGAGGTGTCGGTCCCCGCGGTCGAGGAGGCCGTGAAGGCCTGCAAGGAGGCCGGGGCGCTCGGCGCGCGGATCATGGGCGGCGGGTTCGGAGGCTCGGTGCTGGCGCTGTTCCCGCCGGGGGCCGAGCCGCCGGCGGGCGCGGAGCGGGTGGAGCCCGGGCCGGGCGCGGCCCTCGCGGCGTAGCCGGGCGCGGCGGCTCGCCGCGTAGCCGGGCGCGGCGCTCGCCGCATAGCCTGGCGGCCCGCTGTCGCGGCGCGTCGACCGTGGGCCGCAGGCCCGCCCGCGCTTGCCCCACGCCCCGCCGCCCGTTAGCTTCGCTCCCCATGCGCCCCCACGCTCGCTCCCTCACGCTCGCGACCGCCTCGCTTCTCGCCGCCGTCGCGCTCGCCCTGCCCGCCACCGCCTCGGCCCAGACCGCCACCCCGGCGCTCTGCCCGTCCACCTTCGCGGTCCAGCACGACGACCAGATCGGCAGCATGTCGCTGCCGGCCGGCGCCTACGCGATCACCGTGCTCGACCCGGCCGGCCTCACCTGCGCGGAGGCCTCCGACCTCTTCCGCCAGTTCCTCGAGGACTGGGACGGCCGCCTGCCCCGCCCCTGGGTCGCCAACCCCGCGACGCGCACGTTCACCCGCGGCGCCGGCGGCAGCGTCGGCTTCAGCGTGGCGCCGACCGGCAGCCACGGCGGTGGCGGTGGCGGCGGCCACCACCCGCACGGCGCCCTGTGCCCCGGCACCTTCCGGGTCCTCCACAACGACGCCATCGGGGACTTCGACATCCCGCGCGGCCAGTACAGCCTCACCCTCCTGGCGGTGGGGCGCCTCACCTGCACCCAGGCCGCGTCGCGCTTCTCGACCTTCCTGCAGGACTTCGACGGCGTCCTCCCGAGCCCCTGGATCCTCGACCCCGAGACGGGCTCGTTCATGCGCGGCAGCCGCAACGTCGGCTTCCGGATCAAGGAGCTGGTCGGCCCGCCCAACACGAACGGCGGCGGGAGCGGCACCCACCCGACCGGCGACCGCTGCCGCGGCACCTTCCGCGTGCTGAACAACGACCGTATCGGGCAGCTGCGCCTGCCGAAGGGCCGCTACAAGATCACGCTGGTGGGCAACGGGGTCACCTGCGCCCAGGCATCGAGCCGCTTCACCGACTTCCTCCAGGCCTTCGACGGCGTGCTGCCACGGCCCTGGCGCATGAACGTCCAGACCGCCACGTTCACGCGCGGGGCGGGCGGCCCGGGCTTCAGGGTCAAGCGCGCCGTCTGATACAACGAGGCCGCTCGTGGATCGCCGCCTCGCCTACAAGAACCTGCGCACCGGCCTGATCGCCGGGGCGATCGCGATCGTCGTGTTCGCGCTGTCCTGGGTCGTGGGCCTCGTCTACTGATGGCCGAGGACGAGCGGATCCACACCGGCGGACCGGAGGCCCCGCCCGCGGGCGAGGCCATCCACCTGCCCGGCCCCACCTACCTGCCGATCATCACGGCGGTGGGGATCACGATCGCCGTGGTGGGCGTGGTGCAGTCGTGGATCATCGTGGGGATCGGCGTGCTGATCACGCTGTACGCGGTGGTCCGCTGGGTCAGGGAGACGCGCGCCGACATCGGCGAGCTCCCCCTGGAGCACCGCTAACCGGCGAGCGTCGAGTTTGTCCGCGTAGGCCCCACGAACTCGACGCTCGGTGGCCGCTTGGCGGCTAGGACGCCGCCTGGTAGTCCTTCGGCAGCTCGCTCGTCGCGCCGTCCTGCACCCAGCAGCGCACGATGTCGCGCATCGAGAGGACGCCGATCATCTCGCCGCCCTCCACCACCACGAGGTGACGGAAGCCGCCGCGCACCATCGCCTCGGCCGCCCGCTCGAGCGACCAGTCGGGCGCCGCGAAGGTCAGGTCCGTCGAGAGGTGCTCGGAGACCGGCTCGCGGTCGGGGTCCTGGCCCTGGCCGATCGACTGGAGGATGTCGCGCTCGGTGACGATGCCGGGCCCCGGCTGCTCCAGGTCCATCACGACGGCGGCGCCGACCCCGCGGCTCGCCATCGCGCGCGCTGCGTCGCGCAGGGAGTGCCCCGGATTGACCGTGAGGACCACGTCGCTCATTCCGGCACGAACCTGCATGCAACCTCCTCGGGGGCTAGTGACGATTGGCTCAAGCTCAGATTACCGAACGTCGGCGACGAGAAACACATCCAACCGCGCGCATGCTGCGTAATACGTCCAAGTGCGCCAATCGACCCTCCACAGACGCCGCGAGCTGTTCGACGAGGCCCTCGCCGCGATCGAGCGCGACTACGCCGACGAGACCCTGTCGCTGGGCACCGTGGCGCATTCCATCGCCACCTCGCGGCGCCAGCTCCAGCGCGTGTTCGGCGAGCGCCGCACGAGCTTCCGGAGGGAGCTGCAGCGCGTGCGGATGGCCCGCGCCGCCGAGCTCCTGCGCGACGACGCCATGCCGGTCAGCGCGGTTGCCCGGGCGGTCGGGTACCGCCAGCCGGCGCAGTTCTCGAAGGCCTTCCGCCGGCACCACGGGCGGCCGCCGTCGGAGCTGCGCGGGCGCGCCCTGCTCGCTCGCCGCCTGACCCCTCCCCCCGTCACCGTCGTCCAATAACATCGCGCGCCGTGAGCGAGCGCGACCCAGCCGCGGGCACCACCGAGGGGCCGCCCGAGACGGATCCGCGGCTCGAGGGCGAAAAGCACCCGGTCGCCCGCATGCTCGCGCTCGGGACCGTCGCCTCGGTGATCGGGGTCGCGATCTGCCTCATGATCGACTGGTTCCCCGCCGACGCCTCGGGCGCCGCGAACCAGATCGACACCGTCTACGACGTCCTCCTGATCTGCTCGGTGCCGGTCTTCGTCCTCGTGATGACGATCGCCGTCTACTCGGTCGTCCGCTTCCGGGCGAAGCCGGGCGACATGCGCGACGGCGCCTCGATTCACGGCAACACCCGGCTCGAGGTCATCTGGGTCACGGTCCCCTTCCTGATGGTCACCGCGCTCTCGGTCTACGCCTGGGTCGTGCTCGACGACATCGAGGCGAAGCAGCCGAACGAGCTGGTCGTGAACGTCACCGGCCAGCAGTTCACCTGGACCTTCGAGTACCCGTCCGAGGAGGTGAACTCGACCGAGCTCGTGCTCCCCGAGGACCGGCCGGTCGACTTCCGGATCAGGACCAGGGACGTGATCCACTCCTTCTGGGTCCCCGAGTTCCGGCTCAAGTCGGACGCCGTGCCCGGCCTCACCACGAAGATCCGCCTCACTCCGAACCGGCTCGGCCGCTACCAGGTGGTGTGCGCCGAGCTGTGCGGGATCGGCCACGCAACGATGCGCCAGAACGTGCGCGTGATCCCCGAGGGCGAGTTCGACGGCTGGCTCGACGAGCAGCGCGAGGCGGCCGGCGGCGGAGGCTCCGGACAGGGTGAGGAGACACCGTGATGGGGTACCTTCTGGAGGCGCAGCGATGACTCTCACCCGTCGTCTCCTCGCCCCCGGCTGGTACCGCGCCGCGCTCGGCACCGCGGCCGGCTTCGCGCTGGGCATGGCCATCGTGGTCGCCGCCCGCGCGGCCTACGGCTGGGATCCGCTCTTCAACTGGGACGCGATCATCACGGTCGGCGCCCTGATCGCCGCGCCGTTCGGCTACCTGATCGGGATCGGCTGCTTCGACTACTGGTTCCGCTGGGCCTCCGGCGCGCCCACCATCCCCGAGGACCACTCGGGCCACGGGGCCTACAGCTGGCGCGACTACTTCCGCGTCAACACCGACCACAAGGTCATCGGCATCCAGTACATCGTCACGACGTTCTTCTTCTTCGTGGCGGGCGGCCTGATGGCGATGCTGATGCGCGCGGAGCTGGCCCAGCCCGGCACGCAGTTCGTGGACCCGAACACCTTCAACGGGCTGTTCTCGGTCCACGCGTCGCTGATGATCTTCCTGTTCATCATCCCGGTGTTCGCCGGGATCGCGAACTACGTCATCCCGCTGATGATCGGCGCGCCGGACATGGCGTTCCCGCGCCTGAACGCCCTGTCCTTCTGGATGCTGCCGATCGGCGGCGTGATGATGCTGTGCTCGTACTTCGCCGAGGGCGGCGCCTTCGCCACCGGCTGGACGGCCTACGCCCCGCTCTCGACCGAGACGCCGCTCGGCCAGCAGTTCTTCACGGTCGGCGTGCAGTTCGCCGGCGCGTCGTCGATCGCGACCGCGCTGAACTTCCTGGTCACGATCATCACCATGCGCGCGCCGGGCATGACGTTCTGGCGCATGCCGCTGCTCGTGTGGGCGAACTTCACGACCTCGCTGCTGGTCGTGATCGCGACCCCGTTCATCGCCGGCTCGCAGTTCTTCGTGCTGCTCGACCGGACGATCGGCACGCACTTCTTCGCGCCGTCCGCGAACGGGGACGTGCTGATGTACCAGCACGTCTTCTGGTTCTACTCCCACCCGGCCGTCTACATCATGATGCTGCCGGGCTTCGGGATCGTCAGCGAGGTCATCTCGACCCACGCCCGCAAGCCGATCTTCGGCTACCGGATGATGGCGTTCTCGCTGGTGGCCATCGTGATCCTGGGCTTCTCGGTCTGGGCCCACCACATGTTCGTGTCGGGCATGTGGAGCTGGCTGCGGGTCCCGATGATGATCACGACGATGCTGATCGCGGTGCCGACCGGCATCAAGATCTTCTCCTGGCTCGCCACGCTCTGGAGAGGCGTGATCCACCTGCGAACACCCATGCTGTTCGCGCTGGGCTTCATCACGATGTTCACGCTCGGCGGGATCAGCGGGATCATGCTCGCGGTCATCCCGTTCACGATCCACGTGTCGGACACGTACTTCATCGTGGCCCACATCCACTACGTGCTGTTCGGCGGATCTGTCTTCACGATCTTCGCCGGGATCTACCACTGGTTCCCGAAGATGACCGGGCGGATGTACGACGAGACGCTCGGCAAGCTGCACTTCTGGCTGTCGTTCGTCTTCTTCAACCTGACCTTCGGCCCGATGCACTTCGTGGGCATCGACGGCATGCCGAGGCGGGTGGCCGACTACGCCGAGCAGTTCGCCACCTGGAACGCGATCATCTCGATCTCGGCCTTCATCTTCGGCCTCTCGTTCCTGGTCTTCGTCTACAACATGGTCGCCTCGTGGCGGCACGGCCCGCTCGCGGACGGAAACCCGTGGCGGGCCCACTCGATCGAGTGGCAGGTCTCCTCGCCGCCGCCGATCTTCAACTTCGACGAGGTGCCGACCGTGGTCGGCGGCCCGTACGAGTACGGAGTCCCCGGCGCCGTCCATGCCGTGTTCAAGGAGAAGGCGCCGGCGGGCGCGACGGTGCCCGCTCCGGCGGGGGGTGGCGGCGCGCCGCCACCGACTGAATGAAGCGCATCCTCGTAGTCGCCAACGAGACGGTGGCGGGCAAGCCGCTGATCGACGCCGTGCGCGCCCGCGCCGGCGGCGACGAGGTCGACGTTCACGTGATCTGCCCGCAGAACCAGCCCAAGCACGGCTACGTGATCTACGACTCGATGGTGCGCGAGGCGGCCGAGAACCGGCTCCGGATGACGCTGGCGCTGCTGCGCGAGGCGGGCATCGAGGCGGACGGCGAGGTGATGGACCCGGATCCCTACGCGGCGATCATGGACGCGCTCGGCGAGCAGGAATACGACGAGATCATCATCTCGACCCACCCCGAGACGCGCTCGGGCTGGCTGCGCGAGGGCCTGGTCGACCGCGTCCGGCGCGCCGCGCGGCGGCCGGTCGAGCACGTGGTCGTGGACCTCGACGCGGAGCGCGACGACATCAAGCGGACGCTCGTCGTGGCGAACCAGACGGTGGCGAGCGGGGAGCTGCTCGACCTGCTGCGCCGCAAGGCCCAGGAGGAGCCGCGCCGGTTCATCGTGATCTGCCCGCAGTCGGGCGAGGAGAACGGGCGGGGAGCGGAGCGGCTCGCGCACACGCTCAAGGAGCTGGAGGACGCGGGCCTCGACGCGGTCGGCCAGCTCGTGCACCCCGACCCGTACACGGCGATCCAGAACGCGCTGCAGTTCTACGCGCCGGACGACATCGTCATCTCGACGTTCCCCGAGACACGCTCCGGCTGGCTGCGCGGCGACCTCGTGGGCCGCGTGGAGGCGTCCACCGGCAAGCCGGTCGAGCACGTGGTGGCCGATACCCAAGTCGGGGACAAGTCCCCTCGGGGCACAGGGGAGAGCTGATGGAAGCCGCCGCGCACGCCGTCCACGACGACCACCACGGTCCGCCCGCGGCGAACGTCTCCTCGCGGGTCGAGGCCCAGTTCCTCGGGATGCTGCTTTTCATCATCTCGGAGATCATGCTCTTCGGAGCGTTCTTCACCGCCTACTTCTTCATCAGGGTGGTGGGAGAGGCCGACTGGCCGGCGCGGGGCGAGGAGCTGCCGGTCGCGATCGCCGGGGTGAACACCGCGATCCTGCTGTCGTCGAGCTTCACGATGCACTGGGCCCTGGAGGGCGCGCGGAACGAGAACCGGCGGGCGCTGACGATGGGGCTGTTGACCACGGCCCTGCTCGGCCTCACGTTCCTGACGATCCAGGTGAACGAGTACGTCCACCTGGGCTTCTCGCCGCAGGACAACGCCCAGGGCACGATCTTCTACGGGCTCACCGGCCTGCACGGCGCCCACGTGTTCATCGGGCTGTCGCTGCTCACGTTCGCGACGGTCCGGGCCTTCCGGGGCCACTTCACGGCGAAGGAGCACCGCGGCGTGGAGGTGCCGGGGATCTACTGGCACTTCGTCGACGTGATGTGGATCTTCGTCTACAGCACGCTGTACCTGCTCTAGGGCGATGCTGAACCCGCTCCGAAGCGAGCAGGAGGCGTTCCGCTTCCTGATCTATGTGGCGATCGCGGTCGCCGTGATCGTGGGCGTGGTGCTGCTGCTCCGGGCCGTGCTTTGAGCTCGGACCTGGAGCTGGCGGAGCGAGCCGCACGGGCCGCCGGCGAGGTGCTCATGGGGTACTACGGGCGGGCTCCCGAGGGGCTCGGCTCCAAGTCGTCGGACACGGACCTGGTGTCGGACGCCGACCGCGAGGCCGAGCGCGCGATACGGGAGCTGCTCTCCGTCGAGCGCCCCGGCGATGGGCTCGTGGCCGAGGAGGGTTCGCGCGTTCAGGCGGACAGCGGCCGCCGCTGGATCGTGGATCCGCTCGACGGGACGATCAACTTCCTGTACGAGCTGCCGGCGTGGGCGGTGAGCGTGGCGCTCGAGGACGCGTCCGGCCTGGCGGTGGGCGTCGTCCACTCACCGGTGCTGGGCGAGACGTACTGCGCTGTTCGCGGAGGGGGCGCGTGGCTCGCGGAGAACGGCCGCCCGCTGGCCGCGAGCGGATGCGACCGGCTGGAGCGGGCGATGGTGGCCACGGGCTTCTCGTACGAGCCGGCCCGGCGGGCGGAGCAGGCCGCGGCGGTGGCTCGGTTGCTGCCGCGGGCGCGGGACATCCGCCGGGCGGGCGCGGCGGCGCTGGACCTGGCGTGGACGGCGGCGGGGCGGCTGGACGCCTACTACGAAAGCGGCCTCAATCCGTGGGATTGGGCGGCTGGGCATCTGCTGGTGGAGGAGGCGGGCGGTGTGACGGGGTGGGTCGAGGGAGAGCCGCCCGTGCTTGTCGCCGCCGCGACGCCCGCGCTGCTCGAGGAGCTGCGGCCGCTGGCGGGGTGATCGCCTTCGTCTTCGGCGAATCGCTATCACTACCCGCGATGAGCCACCACGCAGGCGCGCTCGCCTTGGCCGGGGCGCAGGTTGCGGCTGTGCGGGACGATCCGGCGGCGCGTCTTGCGTTGATGGCGCGGGTGTTCCACGGGCCGACGGGCCGCGCACCGCGACACCTGCCGTTCCGGCGGGCGGCGTTGTCGTTCATGCGCTGGCAGGCGCGCCGCGGTGTGCTCAACCCGCTCGACGCGTCGCCGCCCGGCAGCGTGTGGTGGCGGGCGGTCAACGAGCGACTGCTGCGGGACGGATGCGAAACGATCGCGCTCCTCGGTGGGCTGGCCGGCGAGCCGTCGTCTCAGGCCGTGCGGCTCTGGCTGGAGTTCGGCGCGAGACCGACGCGGCGCAGCTGGTACCGAGCGCACAACGCGAGCATCGTGGCCGGATACCTGGAGCACCGGAGCCTCGCCGGAGCTGAAAGTGCACCGGAGCGCTTCTTCATGAACGTCGCGCTGGCGCGCGTGCTGTACGCGCACGCACTCGCCGCGGCGCCGCGCCTGGCGCTCGGACGGTTCGCTCCGCTCGGCCGCCTGCTCGGCGACCCCCGGCTCGGGATGGCCGGCGCCTTCCTCTCACTCCGCCGCGTGCTGCCAGACCGCTATCCACTCGCGCTCGACGTGGAGCGCTACATCGCCGACGAGCAGCGGCTTGGCCGGATGCTCGACTACGCGGTGATCGTGCCGCGGCTGCAGAGCCTGTACGAGTGGTCAGCCGAGGAGCTCCGCGAACCACGCCTGCTCGAGCTGGTGCGCGACGGCAACCCGATCTACGCCTGGCCCTTCGAGCAGCGACACGTATGGCGCACGCCGAAGATGCCATTCGCGGGCCGGGTACTCGAACGCGTCACAAGGCCTCGCTGAGGGTCGCCGGCCGGGGGCTACGAGTCAGCGGGGTTCCAGGCGAAGTCCACCCGCACGATGCCGTGGTCGCCCGTGCCGGTCTCGCGGTGGTTGTCCTCGTTGATGTGGTCGTTGTTGATGATCAACCCGTCGAAGAGCCATAGCCGCCGTCTGCTGTTGTCGTAGAACTGCTCGCTCACGAGGACGTGGTCGAGCGACTCCCGCAGATCGTTGTGGACGTGCGTGTAGTACACGTCGCGGGTGTCCCTGTACTCCTGAAGCGTCTGTGCCGTGTACAGGCCGGTGTCGACGCCTCCGCGCGACTCGCCGACGAGGTAGCGCGGCTGCTCGCTGATGATGTTGATGGTGTTGCTGTGCTGGCCGTCGTTGAGGTCCCCGAGGACGAGGACCGGTGTCACGGTGCCCTTCATGGCCTTGGTGAGCAGTATTCGCAGAGCCGTCGCCTCGGCCGTCCGGCGGATCGTGGCGAGGGCGGCGCCGAGGGCGCCCGCATGCGGCTTGAAGACGGCTTCGTTCGCGTCGAACCAGTCCTCCTGGTAGACGCGCTCCGGGAGCTTCGACTTCAGGTGCGCCACGAAGACCTCGGTCAGTGGCGGCTGCTCCCGCAGCGCGACCTGGAAGTTCAGCACGGGCCGCGAGAAGCGCGGGATGGTCACGCTGACGTCCGGGGTCTGGGCGTCGTTTCCGCTGGACTCGAGGCGCAGCTCGGGCGGGAAGGTCTCGATCCAGCTTGGTGTGCCGCGCAGCAGGCCCTTGCGGACCAGGGCCCCGCAGACGATCTTCCCGCCGTTCGCCGGCTCGGCCAGCAGGTCGTACTCCCCGTCGAGCGCCGGATCCGCCAGGACACGCTCCATCGCCTCGCGGCTCCACAGCTCCTGGAGACCCACCAGGTCTGCGTCGAGGACGGTGAGCTGTTGCGCGATCCACTCCACCTTTCGCGCGAACTCTTCGTCCGTCCAGGGCGTCTGCCCGGGATTCATGGAGTCGCCGGGCAGCTGCAGGTTGTAGAGGTTGAACGTCGCGACGCTGAAGCGAGCGCGGTTCACGCCTGCTGCGCCTACCCGCCCTCGAGCAGGTACTCCGCCAGCGTCTGCAGCTGCTCCTCGCTCAGGCGACCCTCGTAGGACGGCATCACGCCGGGCTGGAACCCCTCGGCCACCTCGGCGTCCGGGTCGAGCACCGACTCGATCACGAAGTCCTCCGGCGAGCCGCCCGCGTCGGCCGCCACGGAGGCCAGGTCGTCGAGGCTCGGCCCGATGTTCCCGGTCGCGTTCGCCTTCGCGAGCGCGTGGCATCCGGCGCAGCCGCCGGCCGTGAAGATCTGCTCGCCGGTCGTGGCCCCCGACAGGCCCGCCGCCGCCAGCGCCCCCTCGTCCTCCCCGCTGCGCGCCGCAGCGAAGCCGACGTAGGCGGCCACGTCGCGCGCGTCGTCGCCCGAGACCAGCTCCGCGGGCATCACGCTGTTCTTGCGCGGGTTGAGGATCTGCTTGTGCACGATCCCCTCGACGGTCTCCCGGTCCATCCCGTCCGCCAGCGCCGAGCGGAACGCCGCGTCGAGGTCGGGTCCGGTCGGCCCCGCCGTGCCCGCTCGGCCCAGGACGTGGCACGACCCGCACTGCTCCACGAACTGCGCCTTGCCGTTCGAGAGGTCGGCCTCGTCGCGCCCGCACGCGGCCAGCGACAGCGCAGCGGCTGCCACGACGAGCGCCACGATCAGTGGTTTGAGCGAACCGCGCGCACTCGGCCGAGCCGAGCGCTTGCGGCTTGCCGTGTTCCGGGCGAGGCTCACGGGGGCGGAACATTATCCGCTTGCGCGGCCGCGATGACCCCCTCCGCGACGCTCTCCCACGAGTAGCGTCGCGCCGCCTCCGCGGCCAGGGCGCTCCTGGCGCGTTCGCGCTCGGCGGGGTCCAGCGTGAGCCATGCCACCAGCTTCTCGGCGATCTGGTCGACCGCCGTGGGGCCCACCTCGAACGAGAGCAGCGGCCGCAGCTCCTCCGGGAGCACGGGCGCCAGGGTGGCCGTCACCTCGGCCATCCCGGAGTGGCCGGCCGACAGCGGCAACACGCCGCAAGCCGCCGCCTCGGCCGCGACCATCCCGAACGCCTCGGGAAAGGTGCTCGGCATCACCTGGGCCTCGAAGGCCGGCAGCAGGGCGGGCAGGTCGTCGTGCTCGAGCCGGCCGGTGAAGTGGATCCGGTCGGCGGCCGCCGGAGCCGCCTCCAGCCACTCGCCGTCCGCGCGATCGAGGAAGCTCGTCAGATGCTTCAGCTGTCCCGGCGGGCCGCCCTCGAGCTCGCGGCCTCGCGCCGCGATGTCGCGCAGGTCCTCGAGGTCGCGCCGGCGCAAGGCTTCCACGAACCGGCCCAGGGCCTCGCGATAGGTGCCGAACCCCACGATCACGAGTCGCGCCTCCGGCACCCGCGCCACCACGAGCGGCCAGGCCGCCAGCAGCAGGTCCACCCCCTTCGACACGATCAGCTTGCCCACGAAGCTCACGATGCGATCGCGGTCGACGTCGAGCGACCGCAGCGCCGCCGCGGCGCCCCGCTCCCCACCCCACGTGGCGGCCTCGCCCGACTCCAGCCGCTCGGCCAGGCCTTCCAGATCGGCCGTGCCGGGGCGGAAGGTGTGCACGTCGACGCCCGGCGGCCCCAGGCCGGTCCGTTCCCGCAGGGACGGCTCGTCCGCCAGCACCTCCCACAGGCTCTCGGCGGTGTGGCGCGACCCCACCAGCACCGAGGTCGCCGCGCGCACCCCCTCGAGCGCGTACGGCAGGAAGCGCTCGGGGTTCGGGCGCACCGTGTACTCGAGCGCGCTGCCGTGGACCTTGACGGCGAAGGGCGTGCTGCCGGTCAGGCCGCGCGCCAGGATCACCGGGTTCATCACGAGATGGTTGGCGAGGGCGACGTCGCAGGTGGGAGCGGCGCGGACGGCGGCGACGTTCGCCTCGATGTAGTGGTCGAGCTCGGCATCGGTGAGATCGGGGTAGGGCTTGGCGTCGAAGCCCTCGTAGGTGTCGGCCACGTAGACGGGCAGGATCCGGCCGATGTCGGGGTTGTGGACCGTCACGCCCTCGGGGGCGTCCCAGTCGCGCTCCTGGCAGAGGAGGTGCACCTCGTGGCCGAGCCGGGCGAGCGCGCGCGCGAGGCTGGCGTTGTAGATGTTGCTGCCGGTGCCTCGCAGCAGATATCCGTGAGCTATCAGGACCTTCATCTATTCTTTCCCGCCCTATGGGCCAGCGCCAGAAGTATCGCCTGCGCGCCCGCTCGGACCGCGAGATCATCCGCGAGGCCGAGCCGGGCAAGCGCTACGTCGACCGGGACTCGGGCGAAGAGCTGCGCGTGGTCGCGGCGGTGCTGCCGCTGGCGCCGTCGCCGAGCGACCTCCCCTACTCGGTCGAGAACCTGAGGCTCTGCGGGTGCTCCCTGGAACAGCTCGTCCAGAAGGACCTGAACGACTGCCCCCACTGCGGCCGGCGGCTACCGGCCGTCGAGCGCTGACCGCGCGGCTCGCCGCGCTCCTGCTGGTGGGGCTGCTGGCTGCCGCGACGGCGACCGGCTGCGGTGGAGACGAGGAGCCGTCGGCCCAGCCCCCGATCACGCTGCCGGACCTGACGGTCCCGCAGACCGACGAGGCGCCCGCACCCGAGCCGGAGCCAGAGACGACCGCCCCGGCGCCGGTCGAGCCGGAGCCTGAGCCGGAGCCCGCGCCCGAGGAGGTGCCGCCGAGCACGGACGGCGGAACGCCCGCGCCCGCCCCGGAGCCGCCTGCGGACACTCCCGACAACGACACCCCGCCGCCCGCCGACAGCCCGGCGGAGCGGTTCGAGGACTTCTGCAACGAGAACCCGGGCGCCTGCGGCTGAGGTGACCGGCCATGCGTCAGCGGGGGACACCGCACCCTGCGCAGCCGGCCGAGCCGGCTGCTTCGGGCCTTGGGGGCGCGAGCCCCCGGGTGGCATCAATGGTGGTGCGTCGGCACGGGCGACCGCGGTCGCCTCACCCGTGACGGCAGCGGCGATCTGATCGGCGGTTCCGCTCCGCGCCTTCGTGATGGGTGCGATGGGCGGTCGTGGGAGCGGTCGCGGCCGCGTCCCGCGCCCCAGCGGCCCAGTGGCAGCCGGATCCCGTCTCCGCCCGGCCCGTCCTTGCCCGGACTCGGATCCGGGCCCTCGCCGCCGCCGCCGTCGTCTCCCTTGGAGTCGTCGTCGTCGTCGCGCAGCCGGAAGAACCAGATGAGCCAGACGATCAGCAGGCCGACGTCGAAGACTCGAAAGCCGACCATGAAGATCCACCCCTCGGTGGTCACGACGTCGATGCTACCGCGGTCGGCAGGCCCCGGGAAGAGCTATCGCGCCTACTGGGCCGGGGGCTCGCTGGTGACCTTCGGGTCAGGCACGTAGGTGGCGGTGTAGAGCAGCCGCGCTCCGCTGTACGTGCAGCCGAACACATTGACCGAGCCCAGCTCGCCGAGGGCGAACTGCCGGAGGCTGCGGGGCGGGTCGCAGCTGTTCTTCGCCCGCGACGAGCGCCACCAGTCCCCCTTGCCCAGGTTGTTGGAGAAGATCGGCGCCCAGGTCGGCACGGTGATCGCGATCCAGTTCGTCTTCCGCACGCGCAGCGGCTGCGGCAGCACGAAGGTCGGGCTCGAGCCGAAGTAGTCGTCCACCTCGAACAGGTCGGTCTGGCTCACCAGGCGGTAGTTCAGCCGCGTCTTGCGGGTCTCGCCGCGGCGCAGCACCGACAGCCGCACCTGCGCCGGCGAGCCGAAGTTGTCGTTGAAGAAGTCGATCTGCTCGGCGGTCGGCTGGGCGAGCGTCAGCGTGAAGGCCACGATGTAGCCGTCGCGGCGGATGTAGTACGGGTTCTTGGGCCCGCCCGCGGAGCGACCCTGCAGCGCGGTCACACGCACGGCGGCCTCGCACGGGTCGCCCGGACAGCTGGGGTTGGCGGCGTCGGCCACCGAGCCGAGCTCGATGACGCGGGCGGACGCGGCGCCCGGCAGAGCGAGCACGGCGGCGATCGCGGCGCTGAGCAGGAGGAAGCGCTTCATGGCCGGAGTTCCAACACTCGGTGTGCGGGCGAGTTGCGGATCGCTCACTTGTAGCGGTACGTGATCCGGCCCCGGTCTAGGTCGTAGGGCGAGAGCTCGATCTTCACCCGGTCCCCGGGCAAGATGCGGATGTAGTGGCGCCGCATCTTGCCGGAGATGTGGCCGAGCACCTCGTGCCCGTTGTCGAGCTGGACCTTGAACATCGTGTTCGGGAGGGCCTCGACGATCTCGCCCTCCATCTCGATCTTCTCTTCCTTGGGCACGAGCGGGGACGCCTCAGATGAGGCGTACGTTCACCGCCTTGGGGCCCTTGTCGCCCGTCTCCTCCTCGTACTCGACCTTCGAGTTCTCCGGCAGGGACTTGAAGCCCTGGCCGTCGATGCCGCTGTAATGGACGAACAGGTCCCGCTCTCCATCATCGGGAGTGATGAAGCCGAAGCCCTTCTCGTCGTTGAACCACTTCACGGTTCCGGTAGGCACGTGACCTGCCCCTTCCTGCGTGTGCCCGGTCCTGCGAGTCCCGATGCACCTGCATACGCTGACTGACTACGCCGGCCCCTCGCCGGCCCAACAGGGCGAGACGCTACCAAGAGAGCGCAAACGACGGGGTCAGCGCCCGGTGAACTTCGCCTTGCCCGGTCCCTCGGTCAGGAACGAGCGCACCGCGCCCTGCAGGTCCTCCGTCTCGAACAGCGGTGCGCCGATCGCAGCGGTGCGCTCGTCGGCGCCGCGCACACCATGCTCGAGGTAGGCCCGCACGATCCGCTTCGTGGCCACGTGGGCCTTGGTCGGCCCCGCCGCGAGCCGCTTGGCGAACCGGAGTGACTTGGCCTCGAGGTCCCCGTCCGGCAGCACCCGGTTCAGGACGTTCCAGCGGTCGAGCGTGGCGGCGTCGTACAGGCCGGCGCTCATCACGAACTGGCGCGCGCGGGCGGGCCCGGCCCGCTCGGCCATGCGCTGCGTGCCGCCCATCAGCGGTGTGAGGCCCACGACCGCCTCCACCAGCCCGAACTGAGCGGACTCGGACGCCCAGATCATGTCGCAGGCGAGCGAGAGCTCGAGGCCGGCCGTGAGACAGAGGCCGTGCACCGACGCCAGCGTCGGGAACGGCAGGTCCTCGATCCGGTGGGTGATGGCCATCAGGTCGGTGACGAAGCGCTCGGCGTCCGCCTCCGAGAGGTCGTCGAAGACGTTCACGTCGGCCCCGCCGGTGAAGTAGTCGCCCTCCGCCCTGACGAGCAGCGCCCGGACCCCGTCGGTCTCGTCGAGCGCGGCCAGGATGTCCGCCACCATCTCGCGGCCGAACAGGTTGAGCGGCGGGTCGTCGAGGACGAGGACGCCCAGGTCGCCGTCGCGCTCGAGCCGCGCGCGGCCGCCGTTCTCAGCCACCGCGCAGCTCCGCCGCGACAGCGGACAGGGTGTCGCGCTCGGCCTCGCGCGGGCGCACGGGGAGCTGGAGCGGGTCGTCGTCGTAGCGCGGGATCACGTGGACGTGCAGGTGGAACACGGTCTGCCAGGCGGCCGGCTCGCAGCAGTTGAGGAGGTTCACGCCGTCGCAGCGGAGCCGCTCGCGCATGGTGAGGGCGAGCCGCTTGGACGCCTCGGCGGCGTTGCGGAGGTCCTCCTCGGGCGCCTCGTACAGGTTCTTCGAGTGGTTGCGAGGCACCACCAGCGCGTGGCCGCGGGTCCACGGGTTGAGGTCCATGAACGCGATGGTGTGGTCGTCCTCCTGGACCACCTCGGCGGGCAGCTCGCCCGCCACGATCTTGCAGAAGATGCAGTCGTCGGGCATGGCCCGCAACCTACACGCGGCCAGGAATCAGCGGGGGTCCGGGGCGCGAGCCCCGGCTGCTTCATAGCCAGCCGACCTTCTTGAAGTAGCGGTACAGCACGAGGCAGATCGTCGCCATCAGCAAGAGCACCAGCGGGTAGCCGAAGCTCCACCCCAGCTCGGGCATGTGCTCGAAGTTCATCCCGTAGATGCCCGCGATCGCCGTCGGCACCGCCAGGATCGCCACGATCGCCGAGATGCGGCGCACGTCCTCGTTCTGCCGCACCGTCACCTGAGCCAGGTTGGCCGACAGGATGCTGGTGAGCAGGTCCCGGTAGCTCTCCAGCTGCTCGTGGGTCCGCAGCAGGTGGTCGTTCACGTCGCGGAAGTAGGTGCGGACCTCCGGGTGGATCATCTCGTAGCGACCCTTCGCGAGGCGATCGACCGGGTCCACCAGCGGCCCGACGGCGTGGGAGAACTCGAGCACCTCGCGCTTCAGCTTGTAGATGCGCTCCGCCGGGTTGGCACGCTCGCCGGAGAACACCTGGTTCTCGATCTCGTCGATGTCGTCGCCCAGCCCGGTTATCGCGGGCCCGTAGTCGTCGACCACCTTGTCCACGATCGCGTGGAGCACCGCACCCGGTCCGTGGGCGAGCCGCTCGGGCTCCTCCTCGAGTCCCTGTCGCACGTCCTTCAGCTCGCTCGCCTCGCCGTGGCGCACGGTGATGATGTAGTCGTGACCGAGGAAGATCAGGATCTCGCCGAGCCGCACGACCTCCTCGGGGTCCACGTAGCGCGCGGTCTTCAGGACGATGAAGACCATGTCGCCGTATACCTCGAGCTTGGGGCGCTGGTGGGCGTGGATGGCGTCCTCCACGGCCAGCTCGTGCAGGTTGAACTCGCGCCGGATCGAGTCGAACTCGTCCACGGTCGGCTCGTACAGGCCGATCCACGTGAACGCGCCCGGCTCACGGCACGCCTCCATCGCCTCGTGCACCGGCGGTGTCCCGTCGCGACGGCGCCCGTCCTCGTACACGGCGCAGTCGACGATCATGAGAGCAGCCTACGCGCCGCGCCGACGGCCTCGTCCCGCGTGGTCACCTCCCCGGCGTAGACCGCCTCGGTCAGCTCGGCGAGCAGCCGGCCCAGCTCGGGGCCGGGCTCGATGCCGAGCTCGCGCGCCAGCTCGTCGCCGCGGATCGGCACGGCCGGCGGTCCGTGCTCACGCCAGTCGAGCGCGGCGCGCATGAGCTCGCGCGCGAGGTCGAGGTGGGCCTCGGTGGCCTCCTCGGCGCGGCGGCCCTGGGTGGCGAGCCGGTCGGCGCAGGAGAGCAGCGTCACCTCGACCTCGACGGGCGTGGTGCGGGCCAGGTAGCGGTAGACCTGGCGGCGGTCGAGCGGGCGCTCGTGGACCAGGAAGCCGAGCACCAGGTGGTGGCGCGTGAGGCCCTCGAGGAAGCGCGCGAAGCGGTCGCTCGTGCGCAGGCGGCGGCAGATCGAGCGGACCATCTCCTCCCCGAGCCGGTCGTGGCCCATGAAGGTGATCCGCCCGTCGGGCCTGGTCGCGCGGGTGGCCGGCTTGCCGATGTCGTGCAGGAGCGCGCCGAAGCGGAGCGCCTGGGCGCGGGTGAGCTCGTCGGCGAGCGGCTCGGCGAGGACGCGCTCGAGGCGGGCGGCGTCGGGCGCGTCGAAGACCGTGTGGAGGCGCCCCTCGAGGTCGATCTGCATCGCGAGCACCTCGAGCGTGTGGTCGTAGACGTCGAGGTGGTGGTACTGCGACTGCTCCACGTCGTGGAGGTCGGTCAGCTCCGGCAGGACCGCCTGGAGCAGGCCGAGCCGGTCGGCCAGCGCGAGGCCCGCGAGGGCGCCGTCCGCGATCACGAGGCGGCGCAGCTCGGCGAAGACGCGCTCGCCGGCGGCGTCCGCCACTCTTCGGCGCCGCCGCGGCGGTCAGCCGCTCGGTCTCGGGGTCGGGCTCGAAGCCGAGCTCGGCGGCGAAGCGGGCGAGCCGCAGCGGACGCAGCGGGTCCTGCTCGTAGGCCTCCGGGCCGAGCACGCGCAGGACGCGGGCCTCGAGGTCGGCGCGTCCGCCGAGCGGGTCGATCAGGTCGCCGCCCGGGAGCGTCTCGGAGCGAGCGCCTCGACGGTCAGGCCCGGGCGCCGTGCACCGCCCTCGCCATCGCGTTGACGTGAAGTCGCGCCGGGCGCAGGTCCTCCTCGATCGTCTCCGCCTGGAGCGGGGACACGTCGAAGACCCGGCCGCGCGCGCCGGTCGATCACCCGCCACGCCCCGAACGCCTCGGAGAGCCGGAACACCGGGCCCCGCACGCTGTCCGCGACCGCCCGGGCCACCGGTGCGGGGTCGCCCGCCACCGCGATGTCCACGTCGCGCACCGGCCGCCCCAGCAGCTCGTCGCGCAGCGCCCCGCCGACGATCCAGGTGTCGCTCACCGCACGTGCTCGCGGCGCACCCGCGGCAGGAGGCCGGTCGTGACCTCGTAGTTGATCGTCCCCAGCCGGCGCGCCACCTCCTCGGCCAGGATCCGCTCCTCGCCCTGGCTGCCGAGCAGAACGACCTCGTCCCCCACCTCCACGTCGGTATCCGTCCCGAGCGCCACCGTCACGTTGTCCATGCTGACGGTGCCCACCAGTGGATGCCGCCTGCCGCGGATCAGCACGTCGCAGTCGTTCGTCAGCCCACGCCGCCAGCCGTCGCCGTATCCCATCGGGACCGTCGCCACCCAGCACGGCTCCTCGGCCGTCCAGCGGCGGCCGTAGCCCGGCCGAGTCGCCCGGCTCGAAGCGGCGCACGGCCGCCACCCACGAGTGGAGCGAGAGCGCCGGCTCGAGGCCGTGGGCGCCGGGGTCCTCGTGGAACGGGTCCATGCCGTACACCGCGATGCCGCAGCGGACCAGGTCGAAGTGCGACGCCGGGTCGCGCAGCGCCGCGGCGCTGTTGGCGGCGTGCGCCACGAGGTCGTCGCGGCCCACCGCCTCGACGAAGTCGCGGAACGCCTCGAGCTGTGCCGGGAACAGGTCGTCGCCGGGCTCGTCGGCGGTCGCGAAGTGGGTCATGAGGCCGGTCACGTTCGGCCGCGCGGCGAGCCTGAGCGCCTGCTCGCGGTCCTTGGTGCCGAGCCGCCCCATGCCGGTGTCGAGCTTCACGTGCACGCGCGGGGCGGCGTCCGCGACCTCGTCGGTCCAGGCGACCACGTCGGCGCCGGCATCGATCGCCACGCGCAGCTCGTCGCGGGTCACGGCGCCCATCACCAGCACCGGCGCCTCGACCCCCTGCTCGCGCAGCTCGCGCGCCTCGCCCGCGGTGGCCACCCCGAGCCAGGTCGCGCCGCCCGCAAGGGCCGCGCCGCGCGACCGGCCCGTGCCCGTACGCGTTCCGCCTTCACGACCGCGCAGAGCGGCTTCGGCAGGCGGGCGCAGTTGCGCTCGATCGCGCCGAGGTCGACCTTGGCGAGGGCCCGGGAGACGCGGCTCACGCGGCGAGCGCGCCGAGCACGTCGAGGCGCGTGACCACCCCGACGAGACGCCCGTCCTCGACCACGGGCAGGCGGTTGTGACCCGACTCGTGGATGATGCGCGCCGCCTCCTGCACGGTCGTGTCGGGCGAGACCGTGTCGGGATCGGAGGTCATCATGTCCGCGGCGTTGGAGGCGAACGCCTTGCGCAGGCGCTTCTCGAAGCGGCCCAGCGGCTCGAGGAAGATCGTGCCGCCGAACAGGTTGACGTAGTGAGGAATGTGCAGGTCGCCGTCGTCGTCCGGCAGCACCAGGTCGGCCTCGGTGACGATGCCCACGACGCGGCCGTCGCCGTCCACCACGGGCAGCCCGGGCAGCTCGTGCTCGCCGTAGCGTCGCCACGACCTCCTCGACCGGTGTCTCCGGCCGCACGGTGGCGGGATCCGGATCCATGATGTCGCGCACGACGGCGGCCATTGCCGGCGTGAGGCTACCGAAGCGGTCAGGCCGCGGTGCGGGGCGTGAGCCCGTCGATCACGTCGCCGGCCATCCGGCAGGCGTCGATCACGTCGCCGGCCATGACGTGATCGCGCCGAGCGCTCCGCTGCCGCGCGCGCCGCGAGCACGTGGGCCAGCGCGCCGAGGCACGCGGCCTCGAAGGCCTCGAGCCCCTTCGCGAGCAGCGCCCCGATCAGCCCTGAGAGCACGTCGCCCGTGCCCGCCGTGGCGAGCGCCGGCGTGCCGCCAGGGTTGACCGCCACCTCGCCGCCCGGCAGCGCCACGATCGTGTCGTCGCCCTTCAGAAGCACCACCGCGCCGCTGCGCTCGGCCGCCTCGCGGACGCACGCGAGCCGGTGGCGCGCCACCTCCTCCGAGCCGCGCTCCAGCAGCCGCCCCAGTTCCCCCTCGTGCGGCGTCAGCACGGTCGGCGCCTCGCGCTCGCGGAACAGCTCCAGCCGCCCGGCGTGGGCGTTCAGGCCGTCGGCGTCCACCAGCAGCGGCGCCTCCACCCGGCGCGCCACCTCGCGGGCGAACTCGAGCGCGCCCTCGTCGCGGCCGATGCCCGGTCCGAGCACCACCGCGCCGGCGCGCTCGGCCATCTCCTCCACCACCTGCGCCCCCTCGGGCGTGTGGAATCCGTCCGCGTCGGGGAGCCCGCGGCTCATCTGCTCCAGCAGGCGCAGGTCGACGGCCGGCTGCACCGGGCCCGGCACCGCCACCTGCACGTACCCGGCGCCGGCGCGCTGGGCCGAGCGCGCGGCCATCGTGGGCGCGCCGGTCAGGCCCAGCGAGCCGCCGGCCACCACCACGACGCCGGACGCGAACTTGGTCCCGCTGCGCCCGCGGCGCGGGTAGAGCTCCAGCACCCGCTCCGAGATCAGCCCGGCCCTACCGGCGCCGGGAGAACCGCGCGGGATGCCGATCTCGACGGTCTCCACGCGCCCGGCGTGGTCCTTGCCGGGCTCGACGTAGAGGCCGATCTTCGGGCCGTGGAACGTGGCGGTGGCGGCGGCGCGCACCGCCTCTCCCTCGACCTCGCCCGTGGAGGCGTTGACGCCGGAGGGGACGTCGCAGGCCACCACCGGCGCGTCCTGCGCGTTGATCGCCGCGATCGCCGAGGCGAGCGGCTCGCGCGGCGAGCCCTCGAAGCCGGTGCCGAGCAGGGCGTCCACCACCACGCCCGAGCCCTGGAGCCGCTCGGGCGCGAACGGCTCCGGCGGGGCGCCCGGGAGCCGCTCGAGGTTCTCGCGGGCGTCGCCCCGCAGGTCGCCCAGGTCGGCCGCGGCGAGCACGTCGACGTCGTACCCGTCCTCGCGCAGGAGCCGGGCCACGACGAGGCCGTCGCCCCCGTTGTTGCCCTTCCCCACCACCACGCGCACCGGCCCGGGCCGCGCCTCGGCCGCGGTCACGCGCGCGAGGCCGATCCCGGCCCGCTCCATCAGGTCGAGCGACGGCACTCCCTGCTCCTCGATCGCCCAGGCGTCGGCGGCGCGCATCTCGGCCGCCTCGAACAGCGGGTCGAGCCAGTCCCTCACCTCACCGCACCGCCGCCACCGCGGCCGCCAGCGTCGCGGTGTGCGTGAGCGAGACCGTCACCGTCGCTCCCAGCTCGGCGGCCCGCTCCGCGGCGCTCCCGCTGAGCCGGATCTCCGGCGCCGCCCCCGTGGCCACCACCTCCACGTCGCGGAAGCTCCAGGCCGTGAGCCCGAGCGCCTTCGCCACCGCCTCCTTGGCGCAGAAGCGGGCGGCCAGGTGCATCACGGGCCGCGCGCGCGTGGAGGCGTACTCGCGCTCCGCCGTCCGTGAAGAGCCGCTCGGCGAGCCGCGGCCTCCGCTCGAGCGCCTGCTCCAGGCGGTCCACCTCGAGGAGGTCGATGCCGACGCCGGTCACGGCGGCGCAAGCTACCGCCTCAGCGCGGCATGGTGAAGCGGAAGGCGCTGCCGCCCCCGCCGGCGGCCTCGACCCAGATGCGCCCGCCGTGGGCCTCGACGATGCGGCGGCAGACCGCCAGGCCGATCCCCGCGCCGTCGGTGGTCGGAGCTCGCGCGGGAGAACATCCCGAAGATGCGGGTGGCGTGGTCGGGGTCCACTCCCAGGCCGTTGTCGCGCACGGTCACCACCCACTCCCGCATGTCGCGCAGCGCCGACACCTCCACCCGCAGGGGACGCGTCGGCGCGGAACTTCACGGCGTTCCCGACCAGGTTCTGCAGCACGCGGCGCAGCTGCCGCGGGTCGCCGTCCACCTCCGGCAGCTCGCCCACCTCGAGCGTCGCCCCCGCCTCCTCCAGGCTCGGACGCAGGTCCTCCTTCACCTCGGCCATCAGCCTGCCGAGCGCCACCCGCTCGGTGGTCAGCTCGCCGGCCTGCGCGTAGACCAGCACGCCGTCGATCAGGTCGCGGGCGCGCTCGGTGCTGTCGCGGAGCTGCCTGAGCACGTCGGCCGACGGCGGCTCCTCGGCGCGCCGCTCGAGCATCCCGACGAGCAGCGCGATGCCGGCGACCGGCTCGCTCAGGTCGTGCGCCACCACGTCGGCGTAGCGGCGCAGGTCGGCCTCCATGCGCCGCTGGGCCGTCACGTCGGTGAGGAAGTTGACGAGCCCGTCGCCGAGCTTGGCGCTCCGCTGGACGAACGTGCCGAGCATGTAGCCGTCGCCGAAGGGGGTGTCGTAGGTGACCTCGTGGACCCACGGCTCGCCGGTGTCGCACACCCGGACGTAGGCGTCGAAGGCGCGGCTGCCGCGCATCTGCGGGAGCGCCTCCAGGAGCGTGTAGCGGTCCCGCGTGGCCGCGGGCAGGCGGAAGGCACGCAGAATCGAGGGGTTGCCGTAGCCGAACGAGAAGTCGGCGATCCGGCCGTCGTCGTCGCGGATCGCCCACAGCACCCCCACGGCCTCCGGGAAGCCGTCGAACAGCGCCCGGAACTGTGCCGCCCCCTGCTCGCCGAGGAGGTCGACGAGCTTGGGATCCGCGCCCCAAGCCTCCGGTTCGAAGTCGGCCACTGGCGGAGCATAGGACCCGCCTAGACTCATCACCGTGAGCTTTCAGCGCGGAATCGACGGTCCCGACTCCGTACGCCCGGAGCCGGCCGGGCGCCGCGACGTCCGGATCCACAGGTACAGGACCTTCGCCTCGACCGTCCTCGCCTCCGGCACGCTCGCCTGCCCCGAGTGCGACGCACCGATAGCGCCGCCCCCCTCGGGCCTCTCGCCGGCCGACCCGCTGGGCTGCGGTTTCTGCGAGCACGCGGCGGCGGTGCGGGACTTCCTGTCGCTGGAGCCACCCGTGCGGCCGGCGCGCGTCGTGGTGCGGGTTCGGCCGCGGGCGCGGGTCTGAGCGCCTAGCCCCGGGCCGCGCGCTCGCTCCAGACGAAGATCGCCGCTCCGGCCACGAGGATCGCCACCAGAGCCACCAGGCCGAGCGCCGGCTCTTCGGTCAACACGGCGAGCAGTGTGCCCACCAGGATGCCCGCGACGACCAGCAGCACGGTCACCTTCCCGAACAGCCTGAGACCGGTCCGCTCGAGGCCGATCCGGCGCGTGGGCGCCGCATCCTGCTCCGAGTCGGGCGCCTCGAACGTCGCCAGCAGCGCCTGCGCCTCGCCGGCCGCGGCCTCCGGCACGTAGATCTCCCGGTAGCCGGCGGCCAGCAGCTCCGGCAGGTCGCCGCCGGTCCGCCGCCAGTTGCTCGGGATGCCGGCGTTCGTGAGGACGCCCTGGAGCAGCTCCGCCTCCGACTGGTTGGCAGCCACGGCGACTCTCACCGTCCCGTCCGGCTGGACGTCGCCCACGGCGCCGCGGTCGCGCTCTGCGGTGTGTCGGGCGCGGCGGTGGGCTCGGTCAGTGCCCGCGCCAGCGCGGCGCCGGCCTCCGCGGCCTGCTCGCCCACGTCGCCCAGGGCTCGCACCGAGCGGCCGTGCAGCCCGAGGTCGCCGCCCGCGCCCTCCACCAGCTCGCGCGCGTGCGCGACGACGCGCGGCTCGGTCGCGGCCAGCTCGGCGGGCCACGCACGCGCCTCGGGCGTGCGGTCGCGCTGGCGCTGCCAGAGCGCCCACGCCTCCGCGTTCGAGAAGTCGAGCTCCCTCACCGCGCGGCCGGCGTGCTCGCAGCCGGCGTCGAGGCCCAGCCGGATCGCGTCGCGCAGGGCGTTCCCGAGCAGCTCGACGCCGTCCGGGTTGCTCGTCAGCTCGCGCCGATGCGAACGCGCGAGCGACTCCACGATCGCGTCCGCCTCACGCCCGATGAGGCTGTCACGAGCGTCCGACACACCCTCACCAGCGCCCATGGACGGAATGATGCCTGAGCCGGCGGCGGCGGTCCCCCCGCGCCCGGGTTCGCTCCACCGATCTTGCGATCATGCGCCCATGGCACGCCTCGGCGCGAAGGAGCGCGCCCAGCTTCCGGACAGCGCCTTCGCATACATCGACGCGAGCGGAAAGCGCCGCCTGCCCATCCACGATGCCGCGCACGTGCGCAACGCGCTCGCGCGTTTCGGCCAGGTCGCGTTCGAGGACGAGGCCGCGCGCGACCGGGCACGCAGCAGGCTGCTCAGGGCGGCCAAGAAGCACGGCATCATGCCGATCGGCTTCATCAGCGCCCAGCTGGAGCCGCAGCGGAAGCTGCCGAAGGGCAACATCACCTTCCTGCTGACCGACATCGAGGGCTCCACCGAGCTGCTCGGGCGCCTGGAGGACCAGTACGCCAAGCTGCTCACCGACGTCCGCCGGCGCGTGCGGAACGCGATACGGCAGGCGGGCGGCTACGAGGTGTCCGCCCGCGGCGACGACCACTTCGCCGTGTTCGAGCACCCGCCCGGCGCGGTGGACGGGGCGCTCCGAATCCAGCGCGCGATGCAGGACGGCGGCTGGCCCGGAGGGGTCGACGACGTCCGGCTGCGCATCGGCCTGCACCGCGGCCGGCCGGCGCTCACGGACACCGGCTACGTCGGCCTCTCGGTCCACGCCGCGGCGCGAATCTGCTTCGCCGCCCACGGCGGCCAGATCGTGATGTCCGGCGCGGTCCGCTCGGGGGTGGTGGAGGAGCTCCCGGACGAGGTGGGCCTGAGGGAACTCGGGTCCTGGCGCTTCCGCGGCCTGCCCGAGCCGCTGGCGATCTACCAGGTCGAGGCGGACGGCCTGCTCGACGACTTCCCGCCCCTGCGGTCGGCCGTCCCCGTCGATTGACCTCTGCCGCATGGGTTACGTTACGCGCGACCCCCGCCGATGGCCGACGCCTTCATCTCCTATGCCCGGGAGGATCAGGACTTCGCTCGGAGGCTCCACGCTGCCCTGGTGGACGCCGGGCACTCGCTCTGGGTCGACTGGGAGAGCATCCACCCGAGCAGCGACTGGTTCAAGGAGATCGCCGAGGGCATCGACCAGTCGGACGCGGTCATCTTCGTCGTCTCCCGCAACTCGGTGCACTCGAAGGAATGCCGCGCCGAGGTCGAGCACGCGAGGCGCGCCGAGATCCGGATCGTCCCCGTGCTGCGGGAGTCGGTCCAACCGGGCCTGATCCCGGGCGGCGCGGCCGCGTTCCAGTGGATCGAGTTCCTCGACGACGCCGCCTTCGACGAGTCGGTGCAGGCCCTGCGGCGGGCGCTCGAGACCGATCTCGACTGGGTCAAGGACCACACCAGGCTGAGGCTGCGGGCGCTCGAGTGGGACCGGGAGGGCCGGCGGGGCGGGAAGCTCTTGAACCGAGCGGAGCTGCGCGAGGCCGAGGAGTGGGTGCGGCGGTCGGGCGAGGACGAGGAGCGGCGCCCCTCGCCCCTGGTCTACGACTACCTCGCCGCGAGCGGCCGCAACAGGCGCCGCCGCCAGCGCTGGTTCAGCGGCGCGGTGAGCGCGGCGCTGGTGATCGCAGCCGGGCTGGCCGTGTGGGCGCTGGTCGAGCGCGGGACGGCGCAGGAGCAGCAGCGGCTGGCGGTCTCCCGTGAGCTGTCGGCGAGCTCGCTCCTCACCCTGGACGACGACCCCGAGCTGAGCGCGCTGCTGGCGGTGGAGGCGGCCAACACGGCGCCCACCGTGCAGGCGGAGGACGCGCTGCGGAGCGCGCTCGCGCAGTCGCGCGCGCGGCTGGTGCTGCGCGGGCACAAGAAGGGTGTGGCGGAGGCCCGCTACAGCCCGGACGGCCGGATGATCGCCACGGCGAGCGACGACACCACCGCCCGTCTCTGGGATGCCGGGACGGGCCGGCAGCGGGCTGTGCTCCGCGGTCACCGGCTCGCCGTGGACGGGGTGGAGTTCAGCCCGGACGGCTCGCGCTTGGCGACGCACGCGCAGGACTACACGACCCGGGTCTACGACACCGCGACCGGGCGCCGCGTCGCCCTCTTGCGCGATCCGAACGACAACCGGGTCCAGAGCGCCAGGTTCAGCCCGGACGGTCGCCGGATCGCCACCAGCACGTTCATCAACACGTCGTACGTCTGGGACGCCGAGAGCGCCGAGATGATCCACGCGTTCCCCAAGCGCCAGCCGGGAGGCTTCACCAGGATCGGCGCCGATCACGCCGAGTTCAGCCCGGACGGGCGAGTCGTGGCCACCGCCTACCAGGGCGGCAGGATCCGCCTCTGGGACGCGTCGACCGGCGAGCTTCTCCTCACCCGGCGCGCCGGGCAGCGGGTGGCGGACGTGCGTTTCAACTCCGACGGCACGCGCCTCCTGACCCGGAGCACCGACGGCGGCGTGATGACCTGGACCTATCCGGAGGTCGTTCCCCGAATTCATCCTGGCGCCGGAGGACGACGGACGGCGGGCGTCCGGCGTCATTCAGCCCGGACGGCACGCTCGTCGCGGTGGCCGAGAGCGGCGGGACAGTGCGGGTGTGGAACGACGCCGGCCAGCAGGTGGCGACGCTGACGGGACACGACGGAACGGTCAACGAGGCGAACTTCGACCCGAGCGGCCGCTACGTCGTCACGGCCGGCGACGACGGATCGGCGCTCGTGTGGGAGGTCGCGACCGAGCGGATCGTCACGCGCCTCGACGGTCACCGGGCTGCGGTCACCTCGGCGGAGTTCGGACCCCGCGGGGACACCGTCCTCACCGCAAGCCTCGACGACACGGCGCGGGTCTGGGACTCGGGCACGGTCGAGGCCGCCCCGGTGCTGAGGCCCGACGGCGCGCAGGCGTGCCGACGAGGCGATCTTCTCCGCCGGACGGCAGGTCGATCGCGGCGACCCGCTGCGGCGGGTCGAGCTACGTGCTCGACTCCTCCGGCAAGGCCGGTGCGCGAGATGTCGGACTCGTCGCGGCTGTTCGAGCCCGAGCTGTCACCCGGTGGCCGCTACCTGGCGACGTCGACCTCGAGCTTTCGATCCCGCTCTTCGCTTCTACGACACCAAGACCGGTCGCGTGGTCCTGACCGGCAAGGGCTTCGAGCTGATCGACGCCTTCTCACGCGACGGCTCGCTCGTGCTCCTGGAGAACGCCGACGGCGCCCGGGTCATGGACCTTCGGACAGGGCGGCAGGTCGCGACGCTCGAGTCAGGCACCTACGGCGGCGGAGCGGCCTTCGCCCCCGGCAACACGCTGCCTGTACACCGCCAGCCAGATCGAGGACCTGGATCTACGCCTGGGAGCTGCCCGCCGGGAAGACGGCTGCGGCGCTTCCGCGCCGCGGGGCTGGGGCGTCCGACGGCGTTCGCCGAGGGCGCGACGGGCAGCGAGAACATCCACCTGAGCCGCGACGGCAGCCGGCTGCTCGTCGTCCATTTCACCGGCTCGGCGCGGATCATCGACACCGCCACCGGCCGCACGACCGTGGTCATCCCCGGCTCGGAGGCGCCGGACGAACGGATGCCCGGCGGTGCGGAGGCGATCTTCAGCCCGGACGAGGAGAGCGTCGTGACCAAGGCCGGGTGGGACAACGTCGTGCGCATCTGGGACGCGGCCACGGGCCGCCTGGAGACCGAGCTCGAGGATCATGCGCGGCGGCGTGGCCTCGGTCGAGTACGACCGGGACGGGCGCCTGCTCGCCACGCGGGACCTCAACGACACCGTGCGGATCTGGAGCGTCACGAGCGGCGACGTCCTGCTCGCCCTGCGCGACGCCGAGCACGTGGACATGAGCCCGGACGGCCGCCGCATCCTCGTCTCCGGCGACCGGCTCGCATCCACCGCTGCGACGTCTGCGGCGAGCTCGACGAGCTGCTGGCCCTGGCCGAGCGGCGGGTCACGCGGGAGCTCACGCGGGCCGAGCGCGAGCGCTACCTGCACGAGTAGCTGGGCTACTCGACCGTGACGGTCTTCGCCAGGTTGCGCGGCTGATCCACGTTCAGGCCCCGCGCTCGCGCGATGTGGTACGCCAGCAGCTGCAGCGGCACGATCGCCAGGATCGGCTGCAGCAGCCAGTCGGTGCGCGGGATCGAGATCGTCTCCTCGGCGTCGACCGGCGTTCCCTCGGTCACCACGGCGATCACGTGGGCGCCGCGGGCGCGCACCTCGGCGATGTTCGACGCGACCTTGTCGAGCACCGGCGAGTCCGTCGCCACGCACACCACCGGCGTCTGCTCGTCCAGCAGGGCGATCGGCCCGTGCTTCATCTCCCCGGCCGCGTAGGCGTCCGTCGGGATGTACGAGATCTCCTTCAGCTTCAGCGCGCCCTCGAGGCAGATCGACAGCCCCACGTGGCGGCCCAGGTAGAGGAAGAAGCCGGCGTCCTTCCAGTGCCGCGCGATCTCGCGCACCGGCGCGTCGATCTCGTCGACCATCTCGGCGATCAGGTGCGGCATCCGCCGCAGGTCCGCGACCAGGTTGCGCATCACCTCCGGCTCCAGCGTCCCGTGCAGGCCGGCCAGCTTCAGGGCGAACAGCTGCATCACGGCCACCTGCGCCACGAACGTCTTGGTCGCCGCCACCCCGATCTCGAGGCCGGCGCGGGTGAAGATCACGCCGTCCGCGTCGCGCGTGGCCTGGCTGCCCATCACGTTCGTCACCGCCAGCACCTTGGCGCCGCGCTCGCGCGCCAGCCGCATCGCGGCCAGCGTGTCGGCGGTCTCGCCCGACTGCGAGATCCCGATCACGAGGTCGCGCTCCGACAGCACCGGGTTGCGGTAGCGGAACTCCGAGGCGATGTCCATCTCCACCGGCCTCCGCGACCACCACTCGATCGCGTAGCGGCCCACCAGGCCGGCGTGGTACGAGGTGCCGCACGCCACGATGATCACGCGGCGCACGTCGCGCAGGAAGTCGTCCGAGATGCCGATGTCGCCCAGGTCGACCCCGTCGTCGAGCAGGCGGCCGGCGAGCGTCTCCGCCACGGCGTCGGCCTGCTCGTGGATCTCCTTGAGCATGAAGGTCTCGTAGCCGCCCTTCTCGGCGGCCTCGTCGTCCCAGTCGACCTCGTCGACCTCGCGCTCGATCGGACCGCCCGCGGCGGGCTCGATGAAGCGCGCGCCGGCGGCGGTGATCTCGACGATCTCGTCGTCCTGGACCAGCTGGACGCGGCGCGTCTCGGCCAGGAACGCCGGGATGGCGGACGCGATGAAGCTCTCCCCCTCGCCCAGCCCCACGACCAGCGGGCACTCCTTGCGGGCCCCGACGATCACGCCGGGGTGGTCGGCCGACATCGCGACGAACGCGTAGTGGCCGCGCAGCTCGTTGTAGGCGCGGCGGACGGCCTCGGTCAGGTCGCTCGTCTCAGCCAGGTGCTCGGCGATCAGGTGCGCCACCACCTCGGCATCGGTCTCCGAGGTGTACTCCGCGCCGCCGGCGATCAGCCGCTCGCGCAGGGCGACCCAGTTCTCGACGATCCCGTTGAGCACGATGTGCACCCGGCCCGACGTGTCGCGCAGCGGGTGCGCGTTGGCTTCGGTCACCCGGCCGTGCGTGGCCCAGCGGGTGTGGCCGATGCCGGTCGAGCCGCGCAGGTCGCCGTTGGTGGACGCCACCGCGTCGCGCAGCCGCTCGAGGTTGCCGACGGCGTGGACGCTCCCGACCGAGCCGTTCCGGATCACCGAAAGGCCGGCCGAGTCGTAGCCGCGGTATTCGAGTCTGCGCAATCCCTCCATGAGGAGGTCGCGGCACTCGCGTGGCCCTACGTATCCGATGATTCCGCACATGAGGGGGGTGTCAGCCTAGCTCCGCTTTTACGAGGTTCGCCAGGCGATCAACGATCTCCTGGCACTCATCCTCGCGCGGAGCCTCGACCATCACCCTCACGAGCGGCTCGGTGCCGGACGGCCGGACCAGCACCCGGCCGCGTCCCTCGAGGCGCGCGGACTCCTCGTCCACCCCCGCCCACACCGCCGCCGCGCCCTCGAGCGCGTCGCGATCGGCCACCCGCACGTTCACGAGCCGCTGGGGCAGCTTCTCCATCGCGTCGCGGTCGGCCAGGTCGCGGTTTCCCAGCGCCTCGAGCACCAGGAGCGCCGCGGCCGTGCCGTCGCCGGCGGGCACGAAGCCGGTGTCGATGATGTGGCCCGACTGCTCGCCGCCGAGCGCCCAGCCGCGCTGGAGCAGCTCGGCGAGCACGTGACGGTCGCCGACCGGGGTGGTTGCCACCTCCACGCCGTGGTCGCGCATCGAGCGGTGGAAGCCGTAGTTGGTCATCACGGTCACCGCGACGCCGTGGCCCGGCAGGCGGTCGCGCTCGCGCAGGTGGAGCGCGGCGAGCGCCATCAGCTCGTCGCCGTCGACGACGGTCCCGTTCCGGTCGACCGCCAGCACGCGGTCGCCGTCGCCGTCGAAGGCGAACCCGACGTCGTGGCCCTCCAGGCGCGCGGCGAGCTCCTCGACGTGGGTCGAGCCGCAGCCGTGGTTGATGTTGCGGCCGTCCGGCTCGACGGCCACGGCGTCGACCTCGGCGCCGAGGCGGCGGAAGATCTCCGGCGCCACGCGGTGGGTGGCGCCGTTGGCGCAGTCGAGCAGGACGCGGCGGCCGGACAGGTCGAGGTCGGCGAAGCGGGCCTCGAGCTCGCGCAGGTAGTCGCCGGGGGCGCCGTGCAGCTCGCGAACGCGGCCCATGCGGCCGGTCGCGGGCTCGTTCAGGAGGCGCTCGATCTCGGCCTCCTGGTCGTCGCCGAGCTTGGTGCCCTGGGGGCCGAAGAACTTGATGCCGTTGTCGGCGTAGGGGTTGTGCGAGGCGGACACGACTGCGGCGAGGTCGAAGCCGAAGCGGATGGCGAGCACGGAGGCGCCGGGGGTGGGAAGGACGCCGCCGAGGAGGGCGTGGCCGCCGGCGGCGGCGACACCGGCGGCGAGCGCCGCCTCGAGCATCTCGCCCGACTCGCGCGTGTCGCGCACGATCAGGACCTGCGGGGCCTCGGCGCGCGAGATGCGGGTGGCGGCACGCCCGAGCGCGGTGGCGAGCTCGGCGGTGAGGAACTCGCCGGCGACGCCGCGGACGCCGTCGGTGCCGAAGAGCTTGCGCGGCGTGGCCGCCGCCGCGCCGGCCGCCCTCCATGGGCGGCTCTAGCGCTTCGAGAACTGCGGCCGCTTCCGGGCCTTCTTGAGGCCGGCCTTCTTGCGCTCCTTCACGCGCGGGTCGCGCGTGAGGTAGCCGCGGCGCTTCAGCTCGCCTCGCAGGGCGGGGTCGGCCTCGACCAGCGCCCGGGCGATGCCGTGCCTCAGTGCGGTGGCCTGCGCCGAGACGCCGCCGCCGTGGATGCGCGCCACGACGTCCATGCGGGTCTGGTAGCCGGCCGCCTCGAGCGGCTGGCGAGCCATGCGCTGGAGGCGGACGCGCGGGAAGTACTCGTCGAGGTGGCGCCCGTTGACGCTGTAGGTGCCCTCGCCCGGCTTGAGGATCACGCGCGCGACGGCGCTCTTGCGCTTGCCGGTGGCGTTGTAGCGGGCGTCGGCGGCCAGGTCGAGCGGGGTGTGCACGACCGGCTCGGGCTCGGCGGGCGCCTCCGTGGCGTCCTCGTCGGCGCCCTCGGGGCCCTCGTAGTCGGCCGCCTCGGCGTACTGGCCGAACTCGCTCTCCTCGCGCGGAGCCTCCTCGAGCACGAGGTCCGGCTCGAGGTGCATGCCCGGGATGACCTCCTCCTCGGGCTCGTCCTGACGACGGTCACGGCGCGAACGCCGCTCGCGCGCGGCGCGCTCCTCGGCGGAGGCCGCGTCCGAAGCGGGCTCGCCTTCGGCGGGCTGGTCAGCGGCGGGCTCCTCCGCGGCGGGCTCGGCGGCCGCCGCGGCGGGCTCCTCCGCGACAGGCTCCGAAGCGGGCTCCTCCGTGGCGGGCTCCTCGGCCGCCCTCGGACGGGCTCCTCCGCGAGCGGGCTCGTCCGCGGCGGGCTCCTCCGCGACCGGCTCCGCAGCGGGCTCGCCGGCGGGCGCCTCGGCCTCGTCGGCGGACTCTTCCGCGGCCGGCTCCTCGCCCTCGGGCTCCTCGGCCTGGCCGCCACCGCTCTGCGCGACCAGGTCCTCCATGCCCTCGATCTCCGGACCGATGGCGTCGCTCTCGCGGGCCTCCTCCTCCGGGGGGCCGGACTCCGGCTCCTGCGGCACGTCGTCGCGCTCTTCGGCCATCAGCTTGGTACCTCCATCGGCTCGGGCTTCTGCGCGGCGTGCGGGTGGTCGGGCCCGGCGTACACCTTCAGCTTGCGGAGCTGCGCCCGGCCCAGGCGGTTGCGGGGGAGCATCCCCTTCACCGCGAGCCGGATCACCTCCTCGGGGCGGCGCGCCAGCATCTCCTCGAGCGTGCGGCTGCGCAGGCCGCCCGGGTAGCCCGAGTGCCGGTAGTAGCGCTTCTCCTCGCGCTTCTTGCCGGTCACGGCGATCTTCTCGGCGTTGACCACGATCACGAAGTCGCCCACGTCCACGTGCGGGGTGTACTCGGGCTTGCGCTTACCGCGCAGGGCATCGGCGATCCGGGTCGCGAGCCGGCCGAGCGTCTGGCCGCTCGCGTCGACCACGAGCCAGTTGCGCTCGCGCGAAGTAGGTGTCGCCACATACGTCTTCATCAGAGGAAAGCCGCCTCGCGGCGGCGGGCTGAACAGTGTAGAGCTTCGATCCGCCCATTGCGGGTATATAGTGCCCGCCGTCATCCATAGCCTGCCGAGTCCCCGCCGGTCGAGTGCCGTCAGCCGGAGGGGAGCGGGGGAACCGTTCGGAGGCCGTCGAACCAGGTCTCCGAGGGGCGAATCGACCGGATTGTCCCGGTGGTAGCGCTGCTCTTCAGGCGCGAGCCCGTCAGCTAACCCCGTAGGCCGGAAGAAGAGAGGCCGGAGGAGTTGCGAGACATCCACCTTGCCGCGGGCCGCTGCATGTGCGCGCTCGTTTTCTGCCTGGGCGCATTCGCCCCGGGAGCCGCGGCGCAGACCTCGGGAGGGGGCGGCGGTGTCTACGTCTCCCACCCGAAGGTCCTCAAGGTGAGCTGCGTCAGCAACTGCGCCACCAAGGAGCGCGCCCAGGGCGGCAGCTCGCTGAAGGTCAGCGGCTCCGGCCTCGCCTCCGCGGCCAAGCTGCTCTTCCACGGCAGCTACGGCAAGCGCGACGACGTCACGACGCCGGTGCGCCCCGGAAGCGACACCCTCCTCCGCGCCCGCGTGCCGGGCGCCGCCGTGACCGGCCCGGTGAGCGTGACCACCGCCCAGGGCGAGACCTCGCCCCCCTCGGCGCCGATCCTGATCCTCCCGCCGCCGCCTCCCGCCCCCAACGCCGTCCTGAGCCCGGTGCCCGTCCCGGCCGACGCCGGCGCCCCGGTGATCGAGACGGGCACGAGCCGCACCAAGGCCTACGTGGGCGCCCGCCGCGCCGTGACCTTCTCCTACCGCGTGAGCGGCCCGGTGCCCTCCGCCCTGACGGTCGAGCTCGTGAGCGGCGTCGACGGCTCCGTCGTGAAGACCTGGGCCCCCACCCCGCCCGCCGTGGGCGAGGTCAAGAGCGTGAGCTGGAACGGGCGCGTGGGGCGCGCAGCCGCCGCGCCCGGCCGCTACTCGTTCCGGCTCACGGCGGCCACGCCGACCGGCGCCGTGGCGCGCAGCGCCCAGACCGGCGACCTGGAGCGCGACGCCTTCGACCTGTACGACCACGTCTTCCCGATCCGCGGCAGGCACGACTTCGGCGGCAGCGGCTCCACGTTCGGCTCCGGGCGGTCGGGGCACTCGCACCAGGGCCACGACGTCTTCGCGAGCTGCGGCACCCGCATGGTGGCCGCGCGCGGCGGGCGCGTGCAGTTCACGCAGTACCACGCGGCGGCCGGCCACTACATCGTGATCGACGGCGACGGGAGCGACGTCGACTACGTGTACATGCACCTCGCCGAGCCGTCCCCGTTCAAGGCCGGCGACCGGGTCTTCACCGGCCAGCAGATCGGCTCCGTGGGCGACAGCGGGAACGCGCAGGGCTGCCACCTCCACTTCGAGCTGTGGGGCGCCCCGGGCTGGTACGACGGCGGTGATCCGTTCGACCCGCTCCCGGCGCTGCAGGCCTGGGACAGCTGGTCCTAGCCATGGCCGACTGGGCCATCCGGCGCCTGCACGACATCCCCGACGTCCTCGGCGACTACCCGGGCGAGATGCGCATGACCGCGGCCAGCGACCTCGGGAACGAGCAGGTCTCCTTCACCTGGCGGCGCATGCCGGCGCAGACCGGCGGCAAGGGGTCCTATGGCCACCGGCACAAGACGCAGGAGGAGATCTACTTCGTCGTGTCCGGCATGCTGCAGTTCAAGCTCGAGGACGAGGTCTTCGACGTCACCGCCGGGAACCTCGTGCGCGTGGCCCCGCAGGTCGCCCGGTCGGTCTGGAACGACGGCCCGGACGACGCGGTCCTGATCATGTGCTCGGTCAAGACCGACGATCCGCGGCGGACGTGGAGTTCGTCGAGGACTTCTGGCCCGACTGAGCGCGGGCTACTGGCGATACTCGCGCAGGCCGTCGCCGCTGGGCAGCGCCTCGAGCGCGGCGCGGCACACGAGCCCGAAGACGGCGAACACGAGCAGGACCTCGACGGCGCCGTCGGTCTGGGTCGCGCCGTAGGCGAAGAACACCGCGGCCACGACCCAGCGCCACACCCGCCAGTTCGGCTCCCAGGGACGCCTCTCCTCCGGACGAGGCTCGGGATCCTCGGCGTGGACGTAGGCGATGAACGGCATCGCTGTAACCAGGGTAAACCCGCGCGCAAGGGCATACTGCGCGGCATGGGAAGCTCGGGCGAAGACCCGGTGCGCGTGTTCTCCGAGGCGGTCACCGCCGGAGACGTGGAGGGCGCACTCGAGGTCTGCCACCCGGACATCGAGTTCATCTCGGTGCTGGCGGTCAGCGGACGCAGGTACCACGGCCATGCGGGCGTCCGGGAGTACTTCGACGACATCGCATCGGCGTGGGCCGAGTGGCGCGTCGAGGTGCACCGGATCGTCCCGGGGCCGGACGGGCGCGTGGCGATCATCATGAGCATGCACGTGCGGGGCAAGGAGAGCGGCGTGACGCTCTCGGAGCGCACCGATCACATCTGGACGCTCAAGGACGGCAAGGCTGCTGCGCAACGAGTCCTACCGCGAGCCCGACGCAGCGCTGCGCGAGCTGGGAATCGAGGCCCAGCTCTAGCCCGCCTGCAGCGCGACCGCGAACAGCGCCGAGGCCGCGAGCCCCGCCGCCGTCCGCACGTGGTTCATCCTCGTCCACTCGACCAGGTAGGTCCGCCAGACGCGCGCGCCCTCCTCGCTCTCGGGATCCACCCGCGCCAGCGTGTTGTTGCGCGGCACGTGGTAGCCCCCGGTCGTCGCGATCTCGCCGATCACGTAGATCGCCCCGGCGGCGATCAGCCACCCGGCGTAGGGCTCGTCCAGGTCGGCGAAGCCCCAGCCGATCAGCACGAGGCTCGCGAGGCCGGTCCCGAACAGCGCGGTCATGAACGTCGGGGTGATCACCGTGATGTTGATCGACTGCATGGCGGCGGCGCCCTCGGACGGCCGAAGCCGCCCGAGGGCCCGCATCACGAAGTTGGAGAACGCGAAGAAGACGCCTCCGACGAGGCCCGCGCCGACCACGGCGGCGAGCGTGAGCGCGAACAGGAATCCGTCCATGTCAGGCCACCCGCGCCGGACCGCTCCAGACGTCCGCCGCCGCGGTCTCGCGCACGAACTCGGAGAAGTCGCGCGGCTCACGGCCGAGCGCCCGCTGGACGCCGTCGGTCAGCGAGGCATTGCGGCCGTCGAGCACCTCGCCGAAGAGGTACATCAGGAACTCGACGACCTCCTCGGGAAGGCCGTGCTCCCGCGCCGCGGCCGCGTACTCCTCGATCGAGACCGGCACGTAGCGGATCTCGCGCCCGGTGGCCGCGGCGATCTCGCCCACCGCCTCCTCGAAGGTCAGCAGCCGCGGGCCGGTCAGCTCGTAGACCTGGCTCTCGTGGCCGTCCTCCGACAGCGCCTTGGCGGCCACGTCGGCGATGTCCTCAACGTCGACGAACGGCTCCGGGACCGTGGTCGCGGGCAGGACCACCTCGCCGGCGACCACGCCCTCGGCGAAGAAGCCCTCGCTGAAGTTCTGGCTGAACCAGCTGCAGCGCACGATCGTCCAGTCGGCGCCGGACTCGCGCACGGCGCGCTCAGCGCGCTGGGCCTCCTCCTCGCCGCGGCCGGAGAGGAGGACGAGTCGCCGCACGTCGTGCTCGAGGGCGGTCTCGGCGAAGGCGGTCACGGCCTCGACCGCGCCGGGGATCGCGATGTCGGGGTAGTACGAGACGTAGGCGGCGCCGGCGCCGTCGAGCGCGGCCGCCCAGGTGTCCGGGTCCTCCCAGTCGAACGGCGGATCCGCCGAGCGGGAGCCGGCGCGCGTGGGGATGCCGCGCGCCTCGAGGCGCTCCGCCACCCGGCTGCCCGTCTTGCCGGTGCTGCTGATGACCAGTGTCGGCTGCGTGTGATCTCTCATGGGGCCGACGCTACGGCGGCCATCGAGCCCCCGCCTCGGGGAGCTCCCCGATTCAGCTCCCTGAGATCACGCCGCGGCCATCGCCTGCGGCAGCTCGCCGCGGCCGGCGATGTCGAGCTTCCGGTACACGTGGCCCAGGTGCGTCTCGACCGTCTTGCGCGTCACGAACAGCGCCTGAGCGATCTCGGGGTTGCTGCGGCCCTCGGCCGCCAGCTCCGCCACGCGGCGCTCCGACACGGTCAGCTGGGCGAGGCCCTCGCCGTACGGGTCGCTCGATCGCCCGCCGGCGGCGAGCAGCTCCGTCCGCGCCACGCCGGCGAGCGCGCCCGCCCCGCAGCGCTCGGCCAGGTCGAGGCCCTCCTCCAGCGCCCCGCGCGCCTCGGCACGGCGGTTGTCGCGCCGCATCGCGGCGCCGAGGTCCACCAGCGCGCGGGCGTGCTCGAGCCGCGCCGGCGAGCCGGCGAGCACGTCCGCGGCCTCGCGCAGGCCGTCCACGGGCGCCGCCTCGACGAGCGCCGAGGCCCGCAGCGCCATGCCGATCCCGCGGGCGGTGCCCCACCGGCGCGCCCGCTCCAGGTCTTCGGCCGCCAGGCCGCGCGCCTCGTCCTGCTCGCCGAGCGAGAGGTGCGCGAGGGCGGCCCGTGAGCGCCAGCGCGACGCGATCGGGTTCGCCACCCCCCACCCCTCGTCGCGCCGGCCGAACTCGTACAGGTCGTCGAGCCCGTCGCGCGTCCGCCCGCGTGCCAGCGCGACGAGCCCCCGGGCCTCGAAGAGGAAGTTGCTGGTGGGCCCGGGCAGGATCTCCTCGCCGAGCTCCGCGCCGAGCAACTCGGCTGCGGCCGCCTCCGCCTCGCCGCGTTCGACCAGCGCCTCCATCAAGAGGCCGAGTGCGGAGGGAATGCCCAGCGGGATCCCGTGGATGGTGAGAAGCTCGAGCGCCGTCCGCCCGTCAGCCTCCGCCTGCGCGACAGCGCCGCGGCGCAGGTGTACCCACCCGCGACGGCTGGTCAGATACGCCACCGCGGGGATCGCAGCGCGGGAGCGGGCGTCGGCGAGCGCCTGCTCGAGGGCGCCCTCGGCCACGTCGAGCGCGTCCGCGGCGAGCAGGCCCACGACGATGTCGTAGAAAGGCCCGCCCACGTCCACGTCCTGCTCGGCGAGCAGGCGTCCCTCGGCCAGGGCGCCCTCCAGGTGCCGCGCCGCGTCCGATGCGAGCTCGCTGCGCCGAGCGCGCTCGCACGCAAGGCTCGCCAGGACGAGCCGCTCGCCCGGCGTGGACCCCTCGAGGTCGCCGTATCGCTCGAGCCGCTCCACGGCGGGCGCGCGGGTCTCCACGCTCGCCTGCCGCGCGTGCGACGCGAGCTCGCCCTCGAGCGTCAGGGCGAGCTCCCGGTCCACGGGCTCCACGACCTCGATCGCACTATCGAGCGCAGCCAGCGACTGGTCCGCCCTGCCCGAGATCGTCAGCGCGAGGGCGAGCTGGCGGACGGACATCGCGAGCGTGGCCGGCTCGTCGCGCAGCAGCTCGGCCGCGGCGGCGAGATGATCGGCCGCCTCCGGCGCACCGAGGCGGAGCTCCGCGGAGCCGAGCTCGAGCAGGACCGCCGCGCGCTTGTCCGGCGCGGGGGGCTCGGCCAGCGCCCGCCGTAGCCAGGCCACCGCGGCCGCGGGCGCGCCCTGGACGAGGGCGGCCGCCGCCACCCGGCGCAGCAGCTCGACCCGTTCGGGCTCGCCGGCCGGATCCGCCTCCACCAGCTGCGCCGCGACGCGCTCCTCGGGCACGCCGGCCTCGGCGAGGATGAGCGCTGCGCGGGCGTGGGCCCTGGCACGCTCGCGCGGGCCGATCTCCGACGTACACGGCCTCCCGCACGATCGGGTGGGCGAACTCGAGGCCCTCGGCGGCGGTCAGGATCCCAAGCGCGGCGAGGAGGTCGGCGGCCTCGGCCGCCTCGGGCTCGCCCAGCTCCGCCAGGCGGGCGGCCTCCGCCGGCGCCGCACCGTCGCCGAGCACCGCCACGGCCTGCACGACCGCCCGGGCAGCAGTCGGCCGTCCCTCGAGACGCAGCAGGACCGCCTGCGCGACGGCGGCGGGGCCGATGCCCCGCACGCGCTCCGCGCCGCCGGCGTCCGTCGGGAAGCCGCGATCGCGCGCCTCGCGGAGGAGCGCCTCGAGGAAGAAGGGGTTGCCGCCCGTGGCCTCGCGGCACGCGGCGGCGAAGGCCGGTGCGACGTCCGCGCCGAGCCTGCGCTGGCACAGGGTCATGGTCGCCTCGGCGCTGAGCGGGCGCGGGCCGACGACGCTGGTCTCGGGCGCGGCGGCCAGGCGGGCGATCGCGCCCGTGTCCCCCTCGCCGGGCCGGGTGGTGGCGATGACGGCGACGGCGATCCCGTCGAGGCGGGGGGCCAGGTAGTCGAGGAAACGCAGCGACTCGGTGTCGGACCAGTGGAGGTCGTCGACGAGCAGCGCGACCGGGCCCTCGTCCGCGATGTTGTTGAGAAGCCAGTAGAGCCCGTGGAGCATGGAGAAGGCGCCGTCGGACGCCGGCCGCGGGCAGTCGTCCGCCGGCGCGAAGAGCGGCTGCGCCAGCGCCGCAGCGCCTCCGAAGAGCCGCTCGCGGTCCGCGGACCCGGCCCTCGCCACGACCGGCTCGAGCAGCTGGCGCACGCACCCGTAGGCGAAGTCGCGCTCGAGCTCGCCCGCCCGCGCGCGCAGGCACCGGAAGCCGCCTTCGGAAGCGGACTCGGCTACTGCCCTCAGAAGGCTCGTCTTGCCGAGTCCGGCGGGCGCCTCGACGAGGACGACGTTGCCCCGTCCGTCCTCGGCCGCTTGAAGCGCGTCGCTGAGGTTCGCGAGCTCGAGCTCACGCTCGAGAAGGGTCTCGGCAGTCTCGATCGCCACGTGATGTCATGGCCTCCCGGCCCGCCCAGTGACACTACCGGGGCCCGTGGCGTCCAGCATCTCGCTGGCGGCTGGCTCAGCCGAGTGGCTGCAGTCGCGTCTCCTCGACCCGCGCGAGCTTGCGGCGGAGCCGCCTGAATTGGCGTTGCTGCTCGGGCGTGCGCTTGTGGTTCTTGTAGGCGAGGTTCGTGCGCTCGAGCGGGTCCGTCTTGAGGTCGTACATCTCCCACTGGTCGGGCACGTTGCCGTCGGCGTCGTAGTAGCGGGCGAGCTTGTAGCGCCGCTCGCGGATCGAGACGATGTGGTTCGGTGGCTCCGGGTAGGGCCCGCGCGCCTGGCCCGACTGCCAGTCGTCATAGGTGAACACGGTGTAGTTCTGCGGCGGCTTGGGGGAGCGGCTCAGGATCTGGCTCGAGTAGTCCACCCCCTCCCAGGAGTCGCGGGCGTCGGGCGGCGCGCCGACGAGCGACGCGAGCGTCGGCAGGAAGTCGACGTGCGAGACGAGGGAGTCGTTCGTCCGGGGCTTCTTGAACAGGCGCGGGTTCGAGTAGACGAGCGGGACGCGAGTGGCCTCCTCGTAGAAGTTGAAGTTCTTCTGCCGCATGCCGCCGTGCGCGGTTCCCATCTCGCCGTGATCGGCCGTGGCGATCACCAGTGTGTTGTCGAGCAGGCCGGTCTTGGCGAGCGTGTCGAGGATCCTGACCAGGTAGGCGTCCGAGGACTTCATCAGGTTGCCGTAGAAGTTCAGGTAGTTGCGCTTCATCCGCGGCGTGGGGATCGGCCCGGAGGCGTTGAAGAGCCGGAGGAACTCCGCCTGCACGCTCGGCTTCGTCGAGAGGTCCTCGCCGGCCGTCTTCGGCACCTCGATCTCGCCCTGCAGCCAGGCGTCGTCGTAGCCGGCGCTGTCGTAGGTCTTCGGGTAGAAGAGCACGTCGTGCGGGTTGACCAGCGACACGACCATGAAGAACGGCTGCTCCTGCGCGGCGCTCGAGCTCAGGTACTGGAGCGCGCCCTCCGTGCCCGCCTCGGGCGTGCCCTGGGAGTTCATGAAGCGTCCGTCGTTGTCGTAGATCCCGCCGCCCTCTTCCGGGGGGTCCTGGTTGGCGCCCGCGTCGGGCGGATCCCAGCGGGTGAAGCCGTACTTGTTGACGTCCGAGGGCTCCCACGTCGAGCCGTTCGCCGGCTTGTTGCAGTGGAACTTCCCCTTGTAGACCGGCGTGTAGCCGGCGGCTGCCACCACCGTGGCGGGGTTCTTGAACGTGGTCGCAAGCTCGACCTGCGGGTACTGCGACGCGGGCATGTCGGTCTCCAGCGTGTACTTCACGCCGTGCTGGGCGGGGAAGTAGCCCGTTATCAGGGTCGAGCGCGCCGGCGAGCACATGCACGCGTTGGTGTGCGCGTTCCGGAAGGTCATCCCGTGTTGCTGGAGGCGGGTGAGGCCCGGCATGTTGCGCTTCGTCCAGCCGGGCGGGAAGTGCTGGACCGCGCGCTGCTGGTCGGTCAGGAAGACGAGCACGTTCATGCCCGCGACCCGGCGCGCCGGGACCGCGCGACGCGGCCGTGCCTCGGCCCGGCCGCCGAGCAGGACGGCCGGCGCGGCGGCGCCGGCGGCCTTCAGCAGGTCGGCGCGGGTGATGCCGTCTCGCACGTCAGTTCCTCCCACGCCGAACCTCCTTGGTAACCCGTTTGAAGACACCGACGGCGTCGCTCCCGAACGCAGCCGAGTAGAGGTGCTTGCCGTCGGGACTGACGGCGACCGAGCTGACCTTTCGCAGCGACCGCCCGGGGGTGCAGCTCGGCGTGGCGGGCGTGGTCACGCAGCCTGCGCGGCGCGCCTTCTGGATCAGGGCGCCTGAACCGGCGTTGCGATTGAAGACGTCCACGGCGCCCGACCCGAACGCGGCGGCGTAGACGCTCGCGCCGTCGGGCGAGACGGCGAGTCCCTCGGGCGCGTCGAGCGCCCGGCCAAGCGAGCAGCCGACCGCGAGGACGTAGATCACGCAGGCCGAGGTGCCGGTCTGCTGGGTGAGCTGGCCGGTGGACGACGCCCGGTTGAACGTCGTCAGGCTGTTGCTCAGCAGCGAGGTGACGTAGACGTTGTCGTCGCCCGCGCCGACCGCCACCGCGTTTGCCCCGCTCAGCTGGATGCCGGTGGTGCAACCCGGCAGCGGGCTGCCGGCGATGCACCCGGTGCCGTCCGTCGCCTGCGTCAGAGCGCCCGTGGACGGGTTGCGGGTGAAGACGCCGATGGCGTTGCTGACGGCGCCGGCGACGTACACGTTGTCGCCGTCGGCGCTGATCGCCATCCCCTCGGGCGCCGCCAGGGCGAGGCCGGTGGTGCAGCCGTCGGTCGGAGCGTTGACGAGGCAGCCGGTGGCATCGGAAGGCTGGGTCAGCGCGCCGGTGGAGACGTCGCGGCCGAACACCGCGACCGCGTTGCCGAAGAACGCGCCCACGTAGACGTTCCTGCCGTCGGGGCTCACGGTCACCACGTCCGGACCGTCGAGCGCGCGGCCGGCGGCGCAGCCCGACATCGCCCTGGCTGCGATGCAGCCGTTCCTGCCGCGGGCCTGGGTGAGAGCGCCGGTCGATCGGTTGCGGCGGAACACCGCGACGGAGTCGCTGATCACAGAGGTCGCGTAGACGTTCTTCCCGTCGGCGCTGACGGCGACCGAGTTGGGGCCGTTGAGCCGGCGCGCCCGGGCGCAGCCGCTCGCGCCCCTGGCCGCGATGCAGCCGGCGGTGCCGCGGCGCTGGCGCAGCTTCCCGGTGCGCGCGTTACGCCTGAAGACCGCGATCGCGTCGCTCCTCGACGAGACGACGTAGACGTTCCGCCCGTCCCGGCTGATCGCGACCGCGCCCGATCCGAGGAAGGGCGCCGGCCCCTGCAGCGCGCGCACGGCAGTGCATCCGCGACGGTGCTCGGAGCGATCGACGAGACACCCGCTCGGCCCTTTCAGCTGCTTCAGCGTCCCGACGGCACTGCTTGGAGGCGCCCCGCGCGCGCCGGCTGCCGGTGATGCGAACGCAGGCTGAGCGCTCGACACTCCGCCGAGGATGACGAGCAGGACCAGTGGAATCGCTGGGCGCACGGGTTCCGTACGGGTGAATCGACCGGTGGTCGGAATCCTCGGAGTCGATTCCGTTCAACAGGAACATTCGTCCATGTCCGCCGTCATGTCCTGCGACGGCCGCGTCCAACCGATCGAGGGCGGCGGCTTCGGCCTCGCCGCTGGCCGCGCCGGCCCGGATGAGGATCGGCGGCTCGTCCGGGTCGGGAGTAGTCGCACGAGCGGCGACCGACAATCGGAACGTCTTGCGAGGGCTCACAGTTCTAACGTGCTTAGCCTGCCCCCGCAGGTCCTTGCTATCTCCCCGGTCCGGACGGCCTATCCGAAGGCCGTGGCTTTATCGACCGCACCCTCTCGTCGGCGGGCTTTGACGTGGGTACGCGTTACCAAGTCACTGTCGCGACCAACGAGGCGGTCTCGAACGCCATGGAGCACGGCGTCCCGTGCGACGACGGCCACATTCACCTGGCGGCGACGGTGGAGTACGGCTCCTTCGTGTTCTCGGTCCGAGACTGCGGCGAGTTCGAGCATGCTGCTGCGCCGACACCGGACCCGGTGACTGAGCGCGGTCGCGGCTTCGCCTTCATGAACCTGCTGATGGACGACGTGCGGCTCGAGGCGAGCCCGGGCAAGACGGTGCTCCGGCTCGCGAAGCGTCTGCCGGGAACACCGCCTGCGCCGCGCGAAGCCGAACCTGCCGCGGCCGAGAACAACCTCCGCGTGGTTCACGAGCTCTTCGACGCGTTCGCGGCGCGCGACGTGGGGCGCACACTGGACCTGGTCGACCGCGGGGTGATGATCGAGCCGCTCTCCACTCCGGTCGTGCGGCGCAGTCCGTACCTCGGGGTCGGCGGCCTCAGACGCTATCTCCGAGACCTGGACGAGACGTGGGACGAATTCGACGTGACGATCGCGGATACTCGCGCCGACGGTGTCTACGCTGTGGCGGTCGGGCGCGTCCACGCGCGGCAACGCAGCGTCGTCCTGGACGACCCGGTTGCCTTTGTGTTCAAGTTCCGCGACTCGAAGGTCGTCTGGTCGAAGTTCTACTGGAGCGAGGCTGAGGCTGTGGCCGCGGCGGGCTGGGCATGACCCCGCCCAGCCACGCCGTGCGGGTTCGACCCGTGAGCCTGCGTCCGAGACACCAGCCAAGAATGGTTGTACGACCGCCCGCATGACGGCCCTCCCTCGCCGAAGGGCCCCGACTTCTCGAGTCTTGGCCGCTTGCCCGGGGACGGTTGAGCATGCGCCGACGGCCTCGAGGGCGATTCCTCGCTTAGGGCTTCCGGTAGATCGACACGTGCGCCGGGCTGAGCCCGGTGAACGGCTCGCCGCCCCATCCACCCCGCCGCTCCTCGAGCCGCATCCCTGCCAGGCGTGCCATCAGGTCGAGCTCCGCGGGCCACGCGTAGCGCAGCTCGATCGGGCTCGGGCGGAACGCGCCGTCTTCGAAGTGGTAGTGCTGGCCGCTCAGCCGCTGAGTGACGACGTCGTAGACGTAGTAGGACATCCCGCCGGAGTCGGCCCGCCACGGCAGGACGGTCTGGCCGAGCGGCAGCCGTTGGAGCTCCGGGACGCGCGCCTCGATCACGAACCGCCCACCGCTGCGCAGATGCGCCGCGGCGTTCTCGAAGCAGGCGACCTGGCCGTCCTGCGTGGTCAGGTTGAAGATCGTGTTGAAGACGAGGTAGACAAGCGAGAAATCGCCGTCGACGCGCGTCGCCGCCATGTCGCCGGCGATGGCCTCGATCCGCTCCGCTCCGGGCTTCTCGCGCAAGCGGGCGAGCATTGCCCGGGAGTTGTCCATGCCGACGACGCGAACGCCGCGCTCGGCCAGCGGCAGCGCAATCCGGCCCGTACCGACCGCGAACTCCAGCGCCGTGCCGTCACCGGCGAGCTCAGCGAGCCTGTCCAGCGCAGGCTCGATGACGGCCGGATCGAACATGCTCGCCGAGTCCTCGTCGTAGGTCGCGGCGACGCGCTCGCCGAAGAATCCCTCCTCAGGCTCCACGAGGGGGACCTACTCCCACTCGATCGTGCCGGGCGGCTTCGACGTGATGTCGAGCGTCACCCGGTTCACCTGCGCGATCTCGTTGATCATTCGCGAGGCGACCCGTTCGAGCAGGTCGTAGGGCAGGCGGGCCCAGTCGGCGGTCATCGCGTCGTCGCTCGTGACGGCCCTGATCACCACGACGTAGCCGTAGGTGCGCTCGTCGCCCTGCACGCCCACGCTGCGCAGGTCGCCCGGCAGCACGCAGAACGACTGCCACAGCTCGCGGTACAGGCCGGCGCCGCGGATCTCGTCCTGCAGGATCGCGTCGGCGTCGCGCAGGATCTCGAGCCGCTCCTTCGTGACCTCGCCGCCGACCACGCGGATCGCCAGGCCGGGCCCCGGGAACGGCTGGCGCCACACCAGCTTGTCGGGCAGCCCCAGCTCGGCGCCCACCTGGCGCACCTCGTCCTTGAACAGCATCCGCAGCGGCTCCACCAGCGCGAACTCGAGGTCCTCCGGCAGCCCGCCCACGTTGTGGTGCGACTTGATCGTCGCGGCGCCCGTGCCGCCGCCCGACTCGATCACGTCCGAGTAGAGCGTGCCCTGCACCAGGTAGCGCGGGTTGCCCAGCCGCTCCGCCTGCTCCTCGAACACCCGGATGAACTCCTCGCCGATGATCTTGCGCTTGCGCTCCGGGTCGGTCACGCCTGCCAGGCGGGCCAGGAAGCGCTCCTCGGCGTCCACGGCGATCAGCGGCACCTTGAACTCGTCGCGGAACGCGGCCACCACCTGGTTGCCCTCGTTCTTGCGCATCAGGCCGTGGTCGACGAACACGCAGGTGAGCTGCTCGCCGACCGCGCGGTAGGTCAGCAGCGCCGCGACCGACGAGTCGACGCCGCCGGACAGCCCGCAGATCACCTTGCCGTCGCCGACCTGCTCGCGGATGCGGGCGACCTGCTCCTCCACCACCGACGCCGCCGACCACGACATTTCGCAGCCGCAGATGTCGCGCAGGAACGTCTCGAGGATCTGCGTGCCGTACGGCGTGTGCACGACCTCGGGGTGGAACTGGATCCCGTACAGGCCCTTCTCGGCATGCTCGACCGCGGCGACCGGCGACTCCGTCGAGGCGGCCAGCGCCGTGAAGCCGGGCGGCGCCTCGTACACGGTGTCGCGGTGGCTCATCCAGCAGGACTGCTCGGCCGGCGTGTCGCGCAGGAGCCGCCCGTGCCGCCCGACCGTGAGCCGCGAGCGGCCGAACTCGCCCACCTCGGCGCCCTCGACCCGCCCGCCCAGCTCGAGCACCATCGCCTGCATGCCGTAGCAGATGCCCAGCACCGGCACCCCGAGCTCGAGCAGCTCCGGGCGCAGCCTGGGCGCCCCGTCGGCGTAGACCGACGCGGGGCCGCCGGACAGGATCAGCCCGCGCGGCCTGCGGCGCGTGACCTCCTCGACCGCCACGTGGTGCGGGAGCAGCTCGGCGAAGACGCCGCACTCGCGCACGCGGCGGGCGATCAGCTGGGAGTACTGGCCTCCGAAGTCGAGCACGAGGACTTCATCGGTGCGCCGCAGGCAGGTGCGGCAGGCAGCCGCCGCGGCGGGCGCGGCGCTCGGTCGGCGGCGTGCGTGCTCACTCGGCGAGCAGCGCGTCCGGAGCCGGCACGGCGGCCGACGTCGCCCCCATGCCGATCTCCTGCTCGCGCTGCAGCTGCTTGCCCTCCGACTGCAGCGCCGGCGCCACCATCACCTCGGCCTTGTGGAAGGCCGCGATGTCCTCGTAGCCGCAGGTGGCCATCGAGGTGCGCAGGCTGCCCATCAGGTTGAAGGTGCCGTCGTTCTCGTGGGCGGGCCCCATCAGGATCTGCTCGAGCGACCCGTTCTGCGTGGTCTTCACGCGCGCGCCGCGCGGGAGCGAGGGGTGGAACGTGGCCATGCCCCAGTGGTAGCCGTGCCCGGGCGCCTCGTAGGCGCGGGCGAGCGGTGAGCCGATCATCACGGCGTCGGCGCCGCAGGCGATCGCCTTCGACACGTCGCCGCCGTTCCGCATGCCGCCGTCGGCGATCACCTTCACGTACTCGCCCGTCTCGAGCATGTGCTGCGAGCGGGCCGCGGCCACGTCGGCGATCGCCGTCGCCTGCGGCACTCCGATGCCGAGCACGCCGCGCGTGGTGCAGGCGGCGCCCGGCCCGACGCCGACCAGCACGCCCTCCGCGCCCGTGCGCATGAGGTGCAGGCCGGTGGAGTAGGAGGCGCAGCCGCCGACCACGACCGGCACCGGCATCTCGCGGATGAACTCCTTCAGGTTGAGCGGCTCGGTGCGGGTGGAGACGTGCTCCGCGGAGACCACCGTGCCCTGGATCACGAGGATGTCGAGCCCCGCCTCGAGCGCGATCTCCCAGTAGTCGCGCACGCGCTGCGGAGTGAGCGAGGCGGCCGCCACGACCCCCTCCTCCTTGATCTCGCGCACCCGCTCGGCGATCAGCTCCTCCTTGACCGGCTCCGAGTAGATGCGCTGCATCTCCACGGTGGCGATCTCCTTGGGCTGGCCGGCGATGCGCTCGAGCTCCGAGTCCGCGTCCTCGTAGCGGGTCCAGATGCCCTCGAGGTTGAGGACTCCGAGGCCGCCCAGCTTGCCCAGGATCGAGGCGGTCTCGGGGGAGACGACGCCGTCCATCGCCGACGCCAGCAGGGGCAGCTCGAACCGGTAGGGGCCGAGCATCCAGGTGATGTCGATGTCGTCCGGATCGCGCGTGCGCCGGCTCGGCACGATCGCGATGTCATCGAAGCCATATGCGCGGCGGCCCTTCTTCCCGCGCCCGATCTCTACTTCCATGAAGGCATCCTAGGTTCGACTACGGACGACGTTAGCCGACCTGGATCGTGGGGGCCTCGAAGGTCTCCACTCGCACCTCCGGAAGCAGCCGCTCGACCTCGCGCTGCTCCAGCACGCCGGCCCCGAAATGCTGGGTCGACTCGGCCCCGCAGGCGACCGCGAAGCGCAGGCAGTGCTCCGGATCGCGCTCCCCGTAGCGGGCCGCCACGAACCCCGCGAGCAGGGCGTCGCCCGAGCCGACCGACGAGACCGGCTCGAGCGGCTCGAGGGTCGCCCGGTAGAGGCTGCGGTCGCTTCCCTCGCCGAGCACGGCCAGGCAGCCGTCGGCGAGCGTGATGATGCCCTCGCGCGCGCCCATCTCGACCATCTCGCTGAGCGCGCGGCGCCGGTCGTCCTCGTCTGAGAACTCGTGCCCCACGAGGCCCTCGGCCTCGAGCTCGTTCGGGCTGACCACGTCCGGCCCCCGGCGCGTGGCCGTGAGGAGCGGCTCGCCCTCCGAGTCCAGCACGGTGGTCACGCCGAGCCGGCGCATCTCCTCGACCAGCCGGCCGTAGAGCCCGGTGTCGACGCCGCGCGGCAGGCTGCCGGCGAACACGCACACGGCGGCGCCCTTGGCCAGGTAGAGGAGCTTGTCCACGAACAGGTCGAGCTCCTGGTCGGAGACGTGCGGGCCGTGCTCGTTGATCTCGGTCTGGTCGCCGCTCGTGGGGTCGACCACCGCGGTCGAGGTGCGCGACTCCTCGCGGATTCGCACGAAGTCGTTGAGGATGCCCTCCTCCGTGAGGTGCTCGACGATGCGGGTGCCGGTGGGGCCGCCCGCCACGCCGGTGGCGATCACCGGCTGGCCGAGAGCGCGCAGGGCGCGGGCGACGTTCACGCCCTTGCCGCCCGCCATCGCGGTCTGCTCCACGGCGCGGTGGCGCCTGCCGAGCCGGAAGTTGGGCACGGCCAGCGTCTTGTCGATGGCAGCGTTGAGGGTGACGGTGATGATCATCGGCGGACCAACCGTACGCGCCGGCGGCGGAGAATGATGGCGAGGGCGGCGCCGAGCAGGATGGCGATGACCAGCAGTACGGTCAAGGGGACGCCCAGCACCGAAGTGAGCACCCTCAGTGTGCCCGCATCGGGGACATCGGATGCCGTGACCAGGGGAATCCGGCGCACGCGCTCGCCGTCCACGAACACCGTCACGGAGCCCACGCGGGTGCCCGCCTCGAGCGGGCCCTCGACCTCCTCGGGCGCGCTGACCCGGCGGCGCACGCGCTCGCCGGCGCGCAGTGTCAGCACGGCGTCGCGCGCCGGCACGAACGCGGCGCGCTCGTCGAAATACTCGATGTCCGCGCGGGCCATGGTGCGGCGGTCGTCGAGCACGCGGACGCGCCGGAAGCGGGCGATCCCCCAGCGCAGCAGCTTCAGCGTGTCGGCGTCCCGGGCCGCCTCGCTCGGCTCGCCCATCACCACCGAGATCACCCGGGCGCCGCCGCGGCCCTTGGCCGAGCCGATCAGCACGTAGCCGGCGCCGAGCGTGTGGCCCGTCTTCACGCCGCTCACGAACGGGTGGGCCGCGACGAGCGTGTTGCGGTTGTCGATGGTGCGCGGGCGCGCGCCGGACTCGAGGTCGGCCTCCGGCATGTCGACCGTGCGCGCGAAGCGCGGCCTGCGCAGCAGCTCCCGCGCGAGGGTCGCCAGGTCGCTCGGGGTCGAGTAGTTGAGCGGGTCGTCGAAGCCGATCGGGTTCTCGTAGCTCGTGTCCTCGAGGCCGAGCTCCGCGGCGCGCTCGTTCATGTCCGCGACGAACTCGTCGACCGAGCCGGAGACGCCCTCGGCGAGCGTCACGGCGGCGTCGTTGGCGCTCTCGAGGAGCAGCGCGACGAACAGGTCCCGCACGGTCATGCGCTCGCCGGGACGAAGGCCGATCTGGGACTCCACCGGCGCGGCGATGTAGTCGGCGGCGGTGAACACCTCTTGCGGGCGCGCACCGTCGAGCGTCAGCAGCGCGGTCATCAGCTTGGTGGTGCTGGCGATCGACTGCCGCTCGTTCGCGTTCTTGGCGAACATCACGTCGCCGTCGCGGCCGTCGACGACGATCGCCGCGTCGGCGTCCGGCACAGGCGGGGGCCGGTCGGGCGCCTGCGCCTGCGCCGGGGCGGCGGCGAGGACGAGCCCCACTGTGGCGACGAGCGCCGCCCGCGCGCGGATGGCCGCGGCCGCGCGCCTCACTCGCGCAGCCGGATCCGCTGACCGACGATCAGGTTCTGCGGGTCCAGCTCGGGATTCAGCGCCTCCAGCTGCTCGACCGGCACGCCGGTCTGCTCGGCGATCAGCCCGAGCGTGTCGTTCAGCTTGACGCGGTAGAAGGTCTGCTGCGGCCGGCGCCGCTCCTGGCGCTCCTGCTGGGTCTGGCGGGGCTCGGCCGTTCGGGTGGCGCTGCCGCCGTCGCCGCCGTTGTCGTCGCTGCTCGTCGAGTTCGAGACCACCACGGCGATGGCCGCGAGGGACGCGACGAGCGCCACGGGCGCGATCAGCCGTGCGGGGCTTCGTCGTGGTCGTCCGTGATTGGCCATCCCTCACACACCACCCGCGGGCGCTCCGGATGGGCGCGGGCGAGCGGATTCGGGGCGGAGCTTAGTGGCCTTCCGGTCCGGCCCACGCCGCTGCACGCAGCTCCTCAGCTGCCGCCGCCGCGGCCGTGGCGGGATCGCCGCCCCGCTCGGCATGGGCGTTCACGATCGAGCGCGACGCGGTGATCAGGCCCGCCGCCGGATGCGGCTCGAAGGCGGCGCCGAGGTCCTCCACCCTGCCCCCCTGCGCGCCGACGCCCGGCAACAGGAACACCGCCCGCGGCATCAGCTCGCGGAGGCGCGCGAGGTGCTCCGGGCGGGTCGCGCCGGTGACCGCCCCGACGAGCGACAGCCCGGAGTCGCCGGTGTGCTCCGCGCCGAGCTCGTCGACGATCCGCGCGAGCCGCTCGTGCAGCGGCGGCTCACCCTCGTCCTGCAGCTCCGCGGCGCCGGGGTTCGAGGTGCGCACGAGGACGAAGCAGCCGGCGCCCGCCGCGGCGGCGGCCTCCACGAGCGGTTCCAGCGAGTCGCGGCCGAGCAGCGGGTTGGCGGTGAAGGCGTCGGCGCCCAGGCCCGCGCACCGGCCCGAACGGCCCGGGGGTCTCCCCCACCAGCGCCTGCGCGTAGGCGCGCGCCGTGACCGGGATGTCGCCGCGCTTGCCGTCGGCGATCACGAGCAGCCCGTGGTCGTGGGCGATCGCGATCGTCTGCTCGAGCGCCTCCCAGCCCGGTGCGCCGAGTCGCTCGAAGCAGGCCAGCTGGGGCTTGACCGCCACGCAGGCGGGTCCGGCCGACACGATGGCGGCGCGGCAGTGGTCCACCACGGCCTCGGCCGTGTGGGTACGGGCGAAGCGCCCGCCGCCGGCTGTGCCGCCGAATCGCTCCACCGCCTCCGGCCAGAGCGCGGCCGGATCCGGATCGAGCCCGAGTACGACGCGACTGCGGCGCTCCTCTACGAGCGCCGCGAGCCGGTCGCAGAAATGCAGTCGCGAACCCCCGGGCAAAAGAGTCGCGCGACCCTAGGATCGACCCCTAGGAGGTCTTTACGGCCTTCTTGAGCGCGGAGCCGGCGCTGAAGCGCGGGACCTTGCTCGCGGCGATCTGGATCTTCTCTCCGGTCTGCGGGTTCACACCCTGCCGGGCGCCTCGGTCGGCGACCGAGAACTTCCCGAAGCCGGTGAAATTGATGTCTCCGCCGCGGGTCAGAACCTCCTCGATCGTGTCGAGGACGGCATTCACGGCCTTGTCCGCCTCGCCCTTGCCCAGGCCTGAGCGGTCGGCCACCTGATCAACGAACTCTGACTTCGTCACGATTCCCTCCTTGCCGGGGGCAACTCACCGCGCGCAAAGTAACAATGCCCGCGGACGACAGAACATAGTTTCCCTTTTCTAGAGCGGAAAAGCGCGCTCGTTCCAGCCTTTCCAGGGGCCTAGGTGCCCGAAACGGCCATCTCGCCAATCAGGATCGGCGGTGCATTCACGCTTCCGCCGAGCGGAATCCAGCGCGTTTGGGACCCCACGGCGCGCACCGCGCGGAGCATCGAAACGAGGTCGCTGGCGATGGTCATCTCCCTTACGGGGGTGCCCGCTTCGCCGTTCTCGATCAGCCTTCCGGAGGCTCCCACGGAGAACGTTCCGGAGACCGGGTTGACCCCCGAGTGGAGGCCCGCGACCTCGGTCACGTACAGGCCCTCGCCCGCCGCCTCGAACAGCTCCTCGAGGGTCTTCTCGCCGGGCTCGAGGATCAGGTTGCCGGTGCCGACCGACGGCGGCGACCGGTAGGAGCCGCGGCTCGCGTTGCCGGTGGTGGCGCGCCCCGCCCGGCGCGCGGTGCGGACGTCGAACAGGAACGTGAGCAGGCGCCCGCCCTCGATCAGCGGCGTGCGGCGGCTCGGCGAGCCCTCGCCGTCGAACGGCGCGCTGGAGGGGCCCTCGGGGTCGGTGGCGTCGTCGGCGAGCGCGAGGACCGGGTCGGCGATCTCCTCTCCCTCGCGGTCGGCGAACAGGGAGCGGCCGCGCTGCACGGCGTCGGCGGAGAGCATCGAGCCGATGAACCCGAGGAAGGAGGAGGCGACGAAGGCGTCGAGGACGACGGGGCAGCGGCGGCTCTCCGGCTGGCGGGCGCCCACCAGCGCCAGCGCGCGGTCGGCCGCCTCGGCGCCGATCGCCTCGGGGTCGAGCGCGTCCGGGTCGCGCCCGAGGTCCACGCCCATTCCGGTCATGAGGTCGGCGCCCTCGCCGGCGAAGGCCGATGCGTAGGCCCAGGCCTGGGTGGCGTCGTAGCCGGCCGCGAAGCCGCGCGAGTTGGCGAGCGCGACGCTGCCCTCGGCGTCGGAGTAGACGGCGTTCTCGACCTGGGTGACGCCGGGGCGTGCGCGAGCCGCGCGCTCCACGGCCAGGGTCAGCTCGACCTTGTCCTCGGTCGACCAGGCGCTCATCGTCTCCGAGGCGAGGCCGTCGATCGGCGTGACGCCGAACTCGTCCGGGAGGCCGTCGTGCTCGTCGGGGTCGGCGGCCTCGGCGGCGCCGCGGGCGGCCTCGGCGACCTCGGTCACGCCCGTCTCGGACAGGTCGGTGCCGTAGGCGTAGCCCGAGCGGCCGTCCACGAAGGCGCGCACGCCGACGCCGCGGCCGCCGGCGTCGCTGAGGCTCTCGACCTCGCCGTCGTAGACGCGCACCCGGCGGCTCACGCCCTCCTCGGCCCAGGCCTCGGCGTCGGTGGCGCCGGCGGCGACGGCGGCCTCGACGGCGCGGCGGGCGACGTCCTCGAGGTTCACGTGGCCGTGCCCCCGACGGTCAGCTCGCGGATGCGCACGTGCGGCTGGCCCACTCCGGCCGGCGACCGACTGCCCGGCCTTGCCGCAGTAGCCGCTGGCGATCTCGAGGTCGCCGGCGATGCCGTCGACGGCCGCGAGCGCCTCGAGCCCGTTCCCGACCAGCGTGGCGCCGCGCACCGGCGCGGTCACCTTCCCGCCCTCGATCAGGTAGCCCTCGGAGACGCCGAAGACGAAGTCGCCGGTGGCGGGCTCGACCTGGCCGCCGCCGAACGAGACCGCGTACAGGCCGCGCTCGACCCCGCCGATCAGGTCCTCGGGCGTGGCGTCGCCGGGCGCGAAGAACGTGTTGGTCATGCGGGGCACGGGCAGGTGGCGGAACGACTCGCGCCTGCCGTTGCCGGTCGATTCCACGCCGTCCTTGCGGGCGCGCAGCACGTCGTAGAGGTAGGAGACGAGCCGGCCGTCCTCGATCACGGTGGTGCGGCGGGTGGGCGTGCCCTCGTCGTCGATGCCGTCGCTGCCCCAGTCGCCGGGGCGGCGGCCGTCGTCGTAGGCGGTCACGAAGGGCTCGGCGAGGCGGTCGCCCAGCTTGCCGGCGTAGACGCTGGCGCGCTTCTGGACGGCGTCGGCCTCGAGGCCGTGCCCGACGGCCTCGTGCAGGAGGACGCCGCCGAAGCCGTTGCCGACCACCACGGGGAGCCGTCCGGTCGGGGCGTCCACGGCGTCGAGGAGGGTCAGCGCGCGCCTGGCTGCCTTGCCGGCCACCGCCTCGGGGTCGTGCTCGACGAGCTCCCAGCCGGCGTGGCCGCCGCGGTTGTCGCTGCCGGTCTCGACGCGGCCGTCCCGGCGGGCGACGACCTGGACGCCGAGGCGGACCCGGGTGCGGTCGTCGGCCGCCGAGCAGGCCCTCGGAGTTGAAGACCTCGACCTCGCGGCGCGACTCGGCGTAGCTGGCGCGGACCTGGGTGACCTCGGCGGCGGCCGCGCGGGCGTGCTCGTCGCAGGCGCGGAGGAGGTCGGCCTTGCGGGAGGCCTCGATTGTCTCGGGGCGGGTCCGGATCGGGTGGCCGTCGGCCGGCTCGGGCGTGCCGAGGGCGGCGGGCTGCCACGCGTCGCCGCGAACCGCCTGGGCGACCGAGCCGGCCACCCGCAGGAGGTCCTCCTCGGCGTGACCGTCGACGTGGCCGTAGTAGGAGGAGTCGCCGACGACCACGCGCAGGCAGGCGCCGCGCTCGCGACCGCCCTGGGGTCGCTCGACGCGACCGTCGTCGATCGAGAGGCCGAAGCCCTGCCGCGCCTCGACGTAGAGCTCGGCGAAGTCGCCGCCGCGGGAGAGGGAGCGCTCGAGAACGCGCGCGGCGAGGGCGGGATCGACGAGGGTCATGAGTCGTCCTTGGGGGTGGAGCGGCGGGTGCGGCTCGCCCGGGGCTTCTTCGGCGCGTCCTCCCCTTCGGTCTCGCGCGCGCTCCCCGGATCCCCCTCGGCGGCCTTTTCGGGCCGGCGCACCAGCCGCGGCTTCGCCTCGGCCTCTGCCTCGCTCACCAGCGCCACCATCTTGTCGGCCGTCTCCAGCAGGCTCTCGTAGCCGCGGCCGTTCGGCTGCACCAGCCGCGCGTAGCCGGTCTCGTCGTACACGAGCACGCGCGGCTCGCGCTCGCGCTGCAGGCGCCGGACGGTCGCCGCCACGCCCCCGGCCAGCCCGGCGGCTCGGCCGATCGGTCCCTTGCGCTTCTCCTTCACGCCTCTCGCCCCAGCTCCGGGACCGGCAACTCGCCCGCCGCGCCCTCCTCGGTCGCCTCACCGGCGCCCGGCTCCTCCACAGCGGTCGAGCGGCGGATCCGGCGGCCCTCCTCGAGCTCGCCCAGCACGGCGCGCAGGTCCATCAGCATCAGCGAGGAGAGCGCCGCGCGGCGACCCACCATGGCCAGCGTCCACCGCGGGGTGCGCGAGGCGTAGACGGTCCCGCCCTCGACCTGCGCCTCGACCTGCTCGGGCGGGCCGCCGGGGATGTCCCGGTCGGCGCGGTCGACCGCCTCGAACAGCTCGCGGGCGAGGGCGGCGAGCTCCTCTGCCCGCTCCGCTGTCACGCCGTGAACGCCCGCCAGGGAGCCCGCTGCATCCAGCAGCACGGCCGCTCGGGCGTCGGCCGACAGCTCGCAGAGCCGCTCCGCGGTCCGCTCGGGAGTGAGCGTCCCTGCCATCGAGGTCAGAATACCGGCGTGCCTCTCTCGCGAATCTCGTGGCTGGTCACGGTGGGCATCTGCCTGCTGGCCGCCCTTCTACTGCTCCTGAACGGCTACTTCGGGTACTCGGGCGTGCTGCTCGCGGTGGGTGCCGCGGCGGCGGTGAACCTGGCTCTGAGCGCCGAGCGTCGACTTTGTCCGCGTGAGCCGGACGAACTCGACGGTCGGGCCGCGCGGTGCGGGTGGGCGGGCCGGCTCAGCCCGCCGGGGTCGGTGGCGCCGCCGCCTCCTCAGGCTCCGTGTGCACGATCACGTCCGCGAGCGTCGGGCAGCGCTCCCGCACGGCCTCCTCGATCGCTCCAGCGTGGCGGTGCGCCGAGGGCAGCGGCTGCTCGCCGGGCAGGGCGATCGTCACCAGCGCGATCCGGCCGCTCTCCCCGTCGCGGAAGCCGACCCGTATCGGCGCGGATCCGGTCACGCGCCGGACGGTCTCCTCGATCGCCCGCGCGCTCCTCCTCCGTCTCGTCGGTGTCCGGCTTGATGGCGCAAGTCCGTCTGCGCAAGCGGCTCGATGTGCGTGTGCACATCGAGCAGCTCGGGGACCTCGTCGCGGAGCCGCTGCTCGAGCTGCTCCACCACGTCGTGGGCCTCCGTCAGCGACAGCTCGCGCGGCAGCTTCACGTGCAGCGAGAGCTCGTAGCCGTCGGGCAGGCGCATCGCGCGCACGTTGTGCACCTCCCTCACCTCCGGCGCCGCTCGAAGCGGCGGCGGTGGCCCGCGCGCGCAGGTCGCCGGCCGTGGCCACGGGCTCCACGTGCACCACCACGTCCGCCGCCCCGAGCTCCTCGCTCGACGGCGTCCTCGATGGCGTCTGCGGCGGCGTGCGCCTGGGTCACGCCCGCGTCCGGCGCGATCCCGACGACGAGGTCGACGAAATGCCGTTCCGCCGGCGTGCCGAACGCGCACGCGGCGCAGCTCGACGTGGTCTCCGATGCGCGCGAGCGCCGCGCGGATCCGCTCCTCGGCGTCCACCGAGGCGCGGTCCATGAGGACGTCGACAGACTGTCGCGCAAGCCGCAGACCGGCGATCACGACAAGGCCTGCCACGAAGAGGGCGGCCGCGGCGTCCGCGGAGGGCTCGCCGGCGGCAACGAGGATGAGGCCGATCAGGACGGCGAGGGAGCCGGCGAGGTCGGAGCCGAAGTGGAGCGCGTTGGCAGCGAAGGCGGCCGACCGGTGCCGCTGGGCGGCGCGGCGGCTGGCGACGGCGCGCCATGCGTCGAGCCCGATGACCACGGCGAGCACCGCGAACGCCCACCAGGTGGTCTCGATCTCATGGGTGCCGCCGTCGATCAGCCGCCGGAGCGACTCGGCCGCGATGAACACCGACACCAGCACGAGGAATGCGCTCTCGCCGAGCGCGGCGAGGTGCTCGGCCTTGCCGTGCCCGTAGTGGTGCTCGCGGTCCGGCGGCCGGATGGCGACCCTGACGGCGAACAGCGTGAGCAGGGCGGCGACGAGGTCGGTGCCCGAGTGGACCGCCTCGGCGACGAACGCGAGCGAGCCGGTCACGAGGCCCGTGACGAGCTTGACCGTGACGAGGACGACCGCGGCGGCGACGCTCAGAAGCGCGGCGCGCCGGCGGGCGCGAGCCTCGCGGAGGTCCTCGGCGTCGCGGGCCAAGGTGGCGTCGTCGGGCGGGCCCCCGGCCGCGGCGTCGCCGGCCGCGACGCTCACCGTCCGCCCCTCCCGGACCTTCCGGCGCTCCGTCGTGTCGCGCCTCCTCCCCGCAGCAGCCCCGCCAGCAGGCCGCGCGGCCGCTTCGCCTCCTCCTCCTCGAACAGCCGGCGGCGCAGCTCGCGGGCCGCGCGGCCGCGGTGGCTGATCGCGTCCTTCTCCTCGGGGGTGAGCTCCGCCATCGTGAGGTCGCCCGGGTGGTCGTCGGGGATGAAGGCGGGGTCGTACCCGAAGCCCCCCTCGCCGCGCGGCTCGTGCGTGAGCCGGCCCTCGCAGCGCCCGTGCACCACCAGCTCGCGCCCGCCCGGCTCGACGCACGCGATCGCGCACAGGTACGCCACGCGCGTGTCGCCGTCGGGCGGCACCTCGCGCAGCAGCTTGGCGAGGTTCTCCTCGTCGGTGGCGTCCTCGCCCGCGAACCGCGCCGACCACACCCCGGGCGCGCCGCCCAGCGCGGCGGCCTGGATGCCCGAGTCGTCGGCGATCGACGTGCGCCCGGTGGCCGCCGCGGCGGCGCGCGCCTTGCCGAGCGCGTTGTCCGCGAACGTGGTGCCGATCTCGGGCGGGAGCGTGACCTCCTCCGGGAGCGGGTCGAGCTCGATCGGTCGCATCAGCTCGGCGAGCTCGCGCAGCTTGTGGTCGTTCCGGGTTGCGAGGACGAGCCGCATCGGCCCCGGCCTCCGCTAGCCGGTCGCCGCGCCCACCGCATCCTCCTGCGCGGCGCGGAGGCGCTCGATGCCGGCGGCGGCGAGCGCGAGCAGCTCGTCGAGCGACGCGCGGGAGAGCGGGGTGCGCTCGGCGGTGGCCTGGACCTCGACCAGACCGCCTTCGCCGGTCATGACGACGTTCGCGTCGACCTCGGCGGTCGAGTCCTCCGAGTAGTCGAGGTCGAGCAGGGCGCGCCCGTCGACGATCCCGCAGGAGACGGCGGCCACCGACCCGTTGAGCGGCACGCGGTCGAGCTTCCCCTCGGCCGACGAGGCCGCGCAGGGCGAGCTCGAGTGCCACGTAGCCGCCGGTGATGGCGGCGCAGCGGGTGCCGCCGTCGGCCTCGAGCACGTCGCAGTCGATCCAGACGGTGCGCTCGCCGAGCCCCCGGAAGTCGATCACGCCGCGAAGCGAGCGGCCGATGAGGCGCTGGATCTCGACGGTGCGGCCGTCGGCGCGGCCCTTCGACACGTCGCGCCGCTTCCGCTCGCCGGTCGAGGCGGGGAGCATCCCGTACTCGGCCGTGGCCCAGCCGCGGCCCTGACCGGACATCCAGCGGGGAACCTCCTCGTCCACGCTGGCCGTGCAGATCACGCGAGTGCCGCCCGCCTCGATGAGACACGAGCCGCTGGCGGTGCGGACGAAGCCGGGCAGGATGTTGATGTCGCGAAGGTCGCCGGGGGAGCGGCCGTCGTTGCGGAGGTCGCTCATGCGGCGGTCCTCGCCGAGCGCGGCCGCAGCCGCGTTCGCCAGCGCCGCGAGCCGTCCGACGCCCGTCATGCGGCCCGCTTCCCGATCGGCATCTTCACGTCCACGTGCTCCACGTTCCCGATCGGGAGCTGGAGGAACCGCGTGCCGACGCGGCGGAACTCCTCCGGGTCGCCCGTGGCGAGGAACCCGTACCGGCCGCGCCGGCCCTCGTCGTTCTCGAGGCCCGCCTCGCGCAGCCGCGACTCGACCTCGTGGGCGATCGCCTCGCCCGAGCTGACGATCGTGACGCCGCGGCCGAGCTCCCGCTGGAGCACCGGACGGACGAGCGGGTAGTGGGTGCAGCCGAGGATGACCGTGTCGACGCCCGCGCTCTTCAGCGGCCGGCACGCGCCCTCGACGCAGGACAGCACGCGGTGGTCGACGTCGCCGCCGGCCTGGATCAGCGGGGCGAGCTCGGCCGAGGCGACGGCGTGCAGCTCGGCGTGCGGGGCGGTCTCCGCGAGCGCCCGCGCGTAGGCGCCGCTCGACACCGTGGCCGGGCGTGGCGATCAGGCCGACCTTGCCGTTCTGCGTCGCCGTCGGCCGCCAGCTGCGACTCGGGACGCACTACGGCAACCACGGGCAGGCGCTGCTCGAGCTCGGTTCGCAGCGCCGGCAGCGCCGCCGCGGTGGCCGAGTTGCAGGCGACCACGAGCGCCTTGGCGCCCCGCTCGAGCAGGATCGCCGCGAGCTCCCGGGCGAACCCGAGCAGCTCCTCAGGCGACCGATCCCCGTACGGGAACCGCGCGGTGTCCCCGAGGTAGAGAAAGTCCTCATGGGGAAGCGACACGAGGCACTCGTGCAGCACGGTGAGCCCGCCGACGCCCGAGTCGAAGACGGCGACGGGAAGTGACCGCTGACCGCTCACGACGGCCAATGGTCGCACGACGCCCGGAGGCGGGCGCTCAGAAGCGCCCTGCAACCAATGTGAAACACGTGCGCACCCGCACACGGTTGTCGCAAGGGACGCCCTAGGTTGTTCGTGGAGTTGGAAAGGTGATACCGCAAACGCTGCTCGAACGGGCGGGCGAACTCCGGGAGCTCCGAGGGGCGCTCGTTTCCGCCCGCGAGGGAAAGGGCGGCGTGATCGTCGTCGAGGGTCCCGCGGGAATCGGGAAGACGGCGCTGCTCGAGCTCGCGTGCGACTTCGGCCGCGAGAGCGGCCTGGGCGTTCTCAGCGCTCGCGGCAGCGAGTTCGGGCGGATGTACCCGTGGGGTGTCGTACGCAGCCTCTTCGCGCCCGCCCTCGCACTCCCCGAAGCCGAGCGCGCCGAGGTGTTCGACGAAGCTGCTGCGCTTGCCGACGTGCCGCTGGGGTTCCGCCGGTTCACCGCCCAGCGCGCCGCGGAGGCTGACGCTCTGGGCGCCGCGCTTCACGGTCTGTACTGGGCGCTCGCGAACCTGGCGCTCTCCAAGCCGCTCCTCGCCGCGGTCGACGATGTGCAGTGGGCCGACGGTCCCTCGCTTCGCTGGCTCGAGTACCTGGCCGCCTCCATCGACGACCTCCCCGTTCTGCTCTGCGTCGCACTCGATCCGGCGAACGCCACCGACCACAGGGAGCTCCTCCTGTCGCTGTCGGCGCAGGCCACGACACTTACGCTGACACCGCTCTCGGGCACCGCATCCGAGCGTCTCGTCGAGGAACGGCTCGGGCCCGTCACCGGACGCTCCCTGGGAGCGGCGTGCCACGCGGACACGGGGGGCAATCCGTTTCTCCTCCACGCCGTGCTCGACGAGGTTCGCGACCGCGGCGGAGACGTTCAGCTCGCTCGGCTCGGCGATTTCGAGTCCGGAGCGATCTCGCGCGCGCTCGACCGGCGGCTGGCGCGATTGCCGCCGCAGGCACGTGCCCTGGCGGCGAGCGTCGCCATCTGGGGAGGGACGTCGCGCCTCTGCGAGGCGGCCGCACTGGCGGGGATCGATGACGAGGACGACGCGGGCCGTGCGGCGGACGCCCTGACCGCTGCCGGGCTCGTGCGGCCCGGCGAGCCGCTGGCGTTCGTCCAGCCCATCATCGGGCAGGCCGTCCACAACTCGATCCCGCCGCACACGCGAAGCATTTGGCACTCGCGAGCGGCCCAGCTGCTCGACGAGGCGGACGCGCCGGTCGAGGCGATTGCAACTCACCTGCTCGCCGTCGATCCCATCGGTGACACGCAGCTCGTGGACGTGCTGTGTGAGGCCGCGGTCGGCGCGCTGGGCGCGGGCGCTCCGGAGACGGCCGTGGCCCATCTCGAGCGAGCACTCGCCGAGCCGCCGGCGGACTGGCAGCGCGCTCGCGTGCTGCGCCTCCTCGGGCGGGCGGAGGTGTCGCAGCACGAGCCGCGGGGCGAGGAGCACCTGCGGGCGGCGCTCGCCGCTGCGGCCGACGTGCGAGAGCGGGTGCAGATCGCGCGCGAGCTTGCGGTGCCGCTGCTCCACAGCGGTCACGTACAGCAGGCTGTAGCGGTCCTCGAACGAAGCGCGGACGAGCTCGGCGACACCGATCGGGAGCTGTCGCTGGAGCTCGAAGCCGACCTCGTGGGCGCCGGGCGCGTGCACCCGGACTTGCGGGACGCCGCCCTCGTGCGCGCCCGGAAGCTCTTCCACGCCGGCCTCGCGGGCAGCACGAGCGGCGAGCGTCTCGCCCTGGCCGCCGTGGCGGGCGAGGCCGATGCGGTCGCCGGGACCGCGGACGAGGCGATCGCCTGCGCCCGGCAGGCGCTCGCTCACGGCCTGCTGCTCTTCGAGGTGGGCGCCGAGTCGCCGTCCTACTGGTACGCCGTGAGCGGCCTCGTCCTGGCCGACGCGTGCGAGACCGCGGAGGCCGCGGTGGAGGCCGCGCTCGTGGACGCCCGCAGCAGAGGCTCGAAGCTCGGATCGGCCCTCGGGTACTGCTTCCGCTCACTCCTGGAGTACCGAACCGGGCGCCTGCGCGAAGCCGAGTCGGATGCCGGCTCCGCGATCGAGATCGCACCGGGCAGTCGCTGGGCTGCGCGCACCTACGCGCTCAGCTTCCTGATCGATGTGCTGCTCGATCGTGGCCGGCCCGAGGAGGCGGCCGCCATCCTCGCCGAGGCCGGCACGCCGGAGAGCGCCCCGCCGCTGCTGCCGTACCTGGTCCTCCGGCAGAATCGCGGACGCCTGCGGATCGCGTTGGGGGACGTCGCGGCTGGGGAGGCCGACATGCGCGCCGCCGCTCAGGCGTTCGCGTCGCGCTCCTTCGGACCTTGTGTCTGGCCGTGGCGTTCGCTTCACGCGCTCGAGCTGGCGAGGCAGGGCGAGGTCGCCGACGCACTCTGCCTCGCCCGCGAGGAGGCCGGGCTCGCGAAAGCCTTCGGGGCGCCACGTGCGCGCGGGATCTCGTTGCGCGCCGTCGGCCTGATCGAGGGCGGCGAGGGTGGGATCGCCTCGCTGCGGGACGCTGTCCGGGTCCTGGCCGACTCCCCGGCCGTGTTGGAGCACGCCCGCGCGCTGATCGACCTCGGATCGATGCTCCGGCGCGCCGGCCGGCGCGCCGACGCGCTTGCCGCCCTGCGGGAGGGAGTCGATCTTGCGCACCGCTGCGCCGCCGCGGGTCTCACCGAGACCGGGCGCGCCGAGATGGTGATGGCGGGTGCCCGGCCGCGTCGCGACGCCGATCACGGACGGGACGCGCTGACGGCCGCCGAGCTACGTGTGGCGCTGATGGCGGCCGACGGAATGCACAACCGCGAGATCGCGCAAGCGCTCTTCGTGGCGGTCAGGACAGTCGAGACGCACCTGACCCACGTCTACCGGAAGCTCGCGATCGAATCGCGAGACGGACTCGTACAGGCGCTTGGGGACGACAGCGTCAGGTGACGCTCTCGACGAGCCTCGTGGATCGCAGATCCTCGGGGGAGCGGCGGGCACGCTCGCCGGAGATGCCACGGCGAGCGCGCCCACGAGTACGCACCAGGATCCTCAGCCGCCGCAGCCGCGCCCGGTGCCTCATCCTCATGGCTCTCATATCGATCCGATGAATGGCCGTGGAAGCATCTGCGGCTTGGCCTTGCCGGAGCTCGGATACCAGCACGCGATCCGTTCCGGGTTGATGTAGACATCGTCGTGGACGCCATCCAGGGTGAGGAGCACGGCCGTGCCGTGGCGGTCCGCCAGCACGTCCAGGATCTGCTCAGGGCTCTCCTCCACGGTGATCGCGTCACCGCCGACGCCGCTGAAGCAGAGGGTCGTGGGCATTGCCGGGCTCAGGGAGCCGCGATGGCGCCTGCGCTCGAGCCCTCGTTGGGCCCACCGTCGTACCGGGGCTCCGAGCTGGGCGCGATCCCCTTGGGGGGTTGCGTGCTGCTGATCGCGTCTACGCTCGAGCCCTCGTTGGGCCCGCCGTCGTAGCGGGGGGCGACGGTCGCGTTCGAGGCGGCCAGCGAGTGTGGCAGCCGAGCCGCCCCCGAGGCCGCCTGCTCGGCCGCCCCGGAGGCCGGCTGCGCCGCCGGCCTCATGATCTGCTGCGCCGTGCCCTCCGCCGGGCCACCGTCGTTTCGCTCACCCGCCAGCGCGTCGCTGGGCGGGGCTGACTGGATGACAGGCAGCGAGACAATCGGCTGGTCCTCGATGTTCACGACCGCGAACGTCGCGATCGCCACACCGGCGCCAAGGGCCGCCGCCAGGAGCGGTACGACCATGGTCCGGCTGGGCTGGGGGAGTCGGGATGCGTACTGCACTGAACTACACCTCCTGGCGGCCCTAAGTCCGTTTAGGGGCCGCGCGAGTCCGGGGGGAGCGGCCAGTATGCGGTCGCGCTCAGGACCCGCGCATCGTGGCCGCGACCACGAGGTTTCTCGGAGCCTTTCCACGAGATCCTCGGCAAAGACCGCGCATCACGGCCGCGCTGCCTTCTCGTGCTCCCGCTGCAGCTTCTCCGTGAAGGTGCGACCCACCCGCCGCTCCTTGGCCAGCTTGGCTCGGGCGGCGGTATCGCGGCGCTCGATCTCCTCGATGACCTCCACTGCCTCTCCCCATGCTTCGAGGTCGGCCCACGGCGCTCCCCGGCGCACCCCCCAGAGGATCGTCCGAGCGACGGTCGCGACCCGCGCGAAGCTGGCGATGGAGAGGTCCTGCTGCTCCGCCTCCTCCTGGATGCGCATGTAGAGGTCGTCCTCGACTCGGAAGTGGATTGACCTCATCTCGCTCCTTAGTGGCCTGGTTTGTGCTCCGCCGCTCTAGCCGCCTTCCAGTATCTGCCGTGCGAGCGTTCCCGTCCAGCGACCGTGGCCTAGAACTGCACCTTCCTCACGGCCTCCTTGATCTTCCCGATGATCGCGTCGCCGAGCTCCTTGCCCTCGTCGGTGCGGAAGCCCTTCATCGCGGCGATCACTCCGGCCATCACCAGGGCGACCAGCAGGATCAGTGCCACGTACTCCACGGTGCCCTGGCCGGCTTCGCGGCGTGCCCCCGCGAGTGCGGCGTGGATGCGTCCCATCAGGCGGTACATCGGTTCGACCTCCCAAGTCGGTGGATGAAGCGGAGGCCGATCGTCCGCCGCGCCGGCAGACGGCTCCAGACGCGAACGTGAAGAGAGGGTGACAACGGAGTGCCCTGCCAAGATGGCCCGCATGTCGACGCCGCGAGCGACAGCCGCGAAGCCGGGTGCGAGCGCCGTGGCATGCCGGGGCGGCGCCTGACATGTGCGGCATCGGCGCACTCCTCGACCCGGCCGGCGCCTCCGGCCAGGACGCCCCCCAGCGCATGCTCGAGGCCCTTCGCCACCGCGGCCCCGACGGCGAGGGCATCCGGCGCGCCGGGCCCGTCACGCTCGCCCACACCCGGCTCGCCATCATCGACGTCGCCGGCGGTGACCAGCCGCTCGACTCCGAGGACGGCGCCGTCACCCTCATCGTCAACGGCGAGATCTACAACCACCGCTCCCTCCGCACCAAGCTCGAGGAGCGCGGCCATCGCTTCGCCACCAAATCCGACTCCGAGGCCATCCTCCACGCCTACGAGGAGGACGGACCGGAGTGCGTCCGCCGGCTCAACGGCATCTTCGCGTTCGTCCTCTGGGACGAACACAGAAAGCGCCTCGTCGCCGCCCGCGACGAGTTCGGCGTCAAGCCGCTCTACTGGTGGAGCGACGGCACCCGCGTCGCGATCGCCTCCGAGATCGGCGCCATCCTCGACGCCGGCCTCGCCCGGCCCGAGGTCGACCGCACCGCCCTCGACCACTACCTCGCCTGCCGCTTCGTCCCCGCCCCGCGCACCCTCTTCAAGGGCATCAACAAGCTCCCCGCGGCCTCCACGCTGATCGTCGAGGACAACGGGCAGCCCAGGGTCCACACCTGGCGCACCCCGCCCGGCGCGCCCCACCGCGACCTCTCGGACGAGGACGTCGCCGGCCAGCTCGCCGAGCGCTTCGCCGACGCCGTCGAGCGCCAGATGATGTCCGACGTCCCCTACGGCGCCTTCCTGTCCGGCGGGGTCGACTCGGCCGCCGTCGTCGCCGCCATGGCGCTCCGCTCATCCAAGCCCCCGACCACCTTCACGATCGGCTTCCCCGGCGCCGGCCCGGTCTACGACGAGCGCGAGGCCGCCGCCGAGAGCGCCCGCCTGATCGGCACCGAGCACCACGCCACGGCCACGGCGGAGACCGACTTCCTGACCGAGCTCGCCACCGCCGTCCCGCGCCTCGAGGAGCCCTGCGGCATCCCCTCCGCCCCCGCCCTCGGACAGGTCTCGCGCTTCGCCGCCGAGCGGGTCAAGGTCGTGCTCGCCGGCCAGGGCGCCGACGAGCCCCACGGCGGCTACGGCCGCCACCAGGCTGCGGCGCTGCTCGGCCGCCTGCGCCACGCGCCGGCCGCCCTCGCCTCGCCGGCCGCCGCGGTCGCCCGCGCCCTCCCCCGAGCGGCGCGAGCGCGCCGCGCAGCTCACATGCTCGGCGGCAGCGGCGACGCGGAGCGCCTGCTCAGGCTCGTCGAGATCACGGACGCCCCGGTGCGCGAAGGCCTGCTCGCGCGCCCCGCGACCGAGCCGGCCGCGAAGGACGCCGAGGCCGAGCGCCTCGCCCTCGCCCTGAACGTCCTCGCCGACGTGCCCGGCCGCGACCTCCTCGACCAGGCCCTCTACCTCGACACCCGCATGTTCCTCCCCGACGGCATCCTGATCTGCAACGACAAGATGTCCATGGCCGCCTCGCTCGAGCTGCGCGTGCCGTTCCTCGACGTCGAGCTGATGCGCTTCGTCGAGCGCATCCCGGCCCGCATGCGCGTGCGCCCGCGAGCGGGGAAGCGCATCCACCGGATGGCGATGGAGCGCATCCTGCCGCCGGGCATCGCGGACCGCCCGAAGCACGGCTTCGCCACCCCCTACGACGAGTGGCTGCGCGCCTCGCTCGGCGAGGAGGTCGAGCGCCGCTACGCAAGCAAGGCGCCCCTCGCCGAGCTGATAAGCCCGGAGGCCGTGCAGAAGCTCGTGGCCGAGCACCGCCGCGGCCGCGCCGACCACAAGGCCATCCTGTACTGCCTGCTCGAGCTGTCCGAGTGGCACCGCGCCTTCGTCGAGGACCGCGAGCCGAGCCTGGCCCGGGCGTGAGGCTCCTCTACGTCCACTCGCGCAAGGCGAGCTTCGTCGCCATCGACCGGGAGATCCTCGCCGAGCGCTTCGAGATCGAGGACCTCTACCAGCCGGGGCGGGTGCCCAACGTCCCAAAGGTCATCAGAGCCGTGCACAGGGCGGACGTCGTCTTCGGCTGGTTCGCCTCCTGGCACACCTTCCTCCCGGTCACGCTCGCCTGGCTCCTCCGCAAGCCGAGCGTGATGGTGATCGGCGGCTTCGACACCGCCAACATGCCCGACATCGCCTACGGGCACCAGCGCGGCGGCCTCCGCCGCCACGCCAGCCGCTGGATCTTCCGCCGCGCCACCCGCCTGATCACCAACTCGAGCTACAGCCTCAGCGAGATCGAGCGCAACACGCCGATCCCGCCAGAGCGCGTGACCGTCGTGCACCACGGCGTGCCGGACCCGTTCGACGAAGAGCCCGGTCCGAAGGAGCGCGCCGCGCTCACGGTCGGCGCCATCGACCGCACCACGCTCGTCCAGAAGGGCCAGCTCCCCTTCGTCCAGGCGGCCCGCGAGCTCCCGGACGTGCGCTTCGTGTTCGCCGGCAAGTGGCTCGACGACGCGGTCGAGGAGCTGCGCGCCGCGGCCCCGCCCAACGTGGAGCTCACCGGCTGGCTCTCCGACGACGACCTGCACGCCGTCTACCGCAGCGCCGCCGTCTACGTGCAGGCCTCGCGCCACGAGGGATTCGGCCTGGCGGTGGCTGAGGCGATGCTCGCCGGCTGCGTGCCGGTGGTGATGAACGTGACCGCCATGCCCGAGGTGGTGGGCGACGCCGGCGTGCTGATCGAGTCGCAGGAGCCGGCCGCGGTGGCCGAGGGCATCCGGGAAGCGCTCGCCATGGGCCCCGGCGCGGCGGCCCGGGCGCGCGAGCGTATCCTCACCACCTTTCCGATCGAGAGCCGGAGGGAAGGGATCCTGCGAGTGGTGGACGAGGCCGTTGCCGAACGAGCCTGAGGACCAGCCGGCGAAGGGCGGCCTGCGACGCACGCGCGACGCGCTGCTGCTCGAGCTCGGCGCGCTCGTCTACGAGCTGCACCGCCAGGGAAAGCGCGCGCCCGCGCTGCTCCAGCAGAAGGCGAGCGAGCTGGGCGATGTCGAGGACCAGGTGCGCGACCAGGCGCCGCACGACCCCGGCTCCTGCCCCAGCTGCGGCTTCGAGGCGAACCCCGGCCAGCTCGTCTGCACCAACTGCGGGACCCGTCTCGCGCTCGGCGGCCCGCCGGCGGCGCGGAACGTCGCGGCGCTGATCGCGGTCGCCGTGATCGTGGTGCTCGGTGCCGCGGCCTCCGGCTTCGCGCTGAGCGAGATCACGAGCGACGACGGCGACGGCAGCCCTGCCGCCGCAGAGGCACCCGACCCTCCGGCCGCCGCCGAGGACGAGCCCCAGGGGTCCAGCCAGGCCGAGCAGCCCGCCACCGAGGCGGAGCAGCCGCAGCGCCGCAGCCTCCTGCTCGACTGGCCCGACGAGCTCACCGCCCACACCGTCGTGCTCGTCACGACGAGCGACCGCGCGGCCGCGCTCCGACTCGCCCGCCAGGCCGCCCGCTCCGGCATCGAGGCGGGCCTCCTGCGCGGCGAGGACTACAACCTCGGCGCCGGCCTCTGGGTCGTGTTCGCGGGCCGCTTCGACACGCCCGAGGGCGCCTCCCAGCAGGCGACCGACCTCGCCGAGCGCTTCCCTGGCGCCTACCCCCAGCTGGTCGAGCCGGCGGGCTAGTCCCAGTAGCGGCCGACCACCGCGGCCGCCTCGTCCACGAGCGGCCCGCGCGGGTGCGAGCGCGGCTCGCCGCCGACCGCCAGCACCTCCATCGTCGTCGCGACCGAGTCCGCCAGCGCATCGAGGTCGTAGCCGCCCTCGAGCACGCAGCCGACCGGCTTGCCGAGCGTCAGCACCTGGCGCGTCAGCTCGGCGAACGAGGACGTGTCGAGCGCGCAGCCGCCCACCGGGTCGTGACGATGCGCGTCGAACCCGGCCGACACCAGCACGAGCTCGGGGTCGAACGAGCGGGCCGCGGGGAGCACCACGTGCTCGACGAGGCCGCAGAAGTCGTCCTCGCCCGCGCCGGCCGGCACCGGCAGGTTGATCGAGAAGCCCTCGCCCTCGCCGGAGCCGACGTCGGAGAGCGGGCCCGTGCCGGGATAGAACGGGTACTGGTGGATGCTCGCGAACAGGACCTCCGGCGACGAGTGGAAGATCGAGTTCGTCCCGTTGCCGTGGTGGACGTCCCAGTCGAGCACGAAGACGCGCTCGACCCCCAGCGAGTCGAGCGCGTGACACGCCGCCACGGAGAGGTTCGCGAACAGGCAGAAGCCCATCGCACGGTCGCGCTCGGCGTGATGGCCGGGCGGCCGCAGCAGGGAGAAGCCCACCTGCTCGCCGCCGCCGTTCGTGAGCGCCTCGACCAGCGCGCACGCACCGCCGGCCGCGTGCAGCGCCGCGTCCCAGGAGCCCTCCGAGGTCGGCGTGTCGAGGTCGAACGCCCCGGCGCGGGCGCTCGTCTCGCGCACGGCGGCCACGTGCGCGGGCGTGTGCACCCTGAGCAGCTGCTCCTCGGTCGCCCGGGGCGCCTCGCGGCGCTCGAAGCCGAGCCAGTCGCGCCGCTCGAGCTCGGCCTGGATCGCGTGCATCCGGTCGACCCGCTCGGGGTGGCCCATGCCGGTCTCGTGCAGCAGCGAGGAGGGATGGCTGAAGACCACGGGCACGGGCGCCGGTACCGTACCGGCGCGCCGCCATGGATCCCCTGGAGCCCGAGTCCCAGCGCGCCGACGTCGCCGTGGTCGGCGCCGGCGCCGCCGGTCTGTACGCCGCGCTGACCGCCGCCGGCGAGGGCGCTCGCGTCGCGCTCGTGAGCCGCTCGCCGCTCGCCCAGACGGCGTCGTACTGGGCCCAGGGCGGGATCGCCGCCGCGCTGGCGGACGACGACTCGCCCGATCTCCACGCCGCCGACACGATCGCCGCCGGCCGCGACGCCGCCCGCGAGAGCGCGGTGCGGGTGCTCTGCGAGGACTCGCCCGACCGGGTGCGCGACCTGGAGCGGCTCGGCGTCCGCTTCGACGCCGATCGCCGAGGCAACCTCGCTCTCGGCCTCGAGGGCGGCCACTCGCGGCGGCGCATCGTCCACGCCGGCGGCGCCGCGACCGGGCGCCGCATCACGCGCGAGCTCTCGGCGCTGGCCGCGGTGCACGAGCGCATCGAGGTGCTCGAGCCGGCGGCGGCGACCGCCCTCCTCCGCGACGAGGGGCGCTGCGTGGGGCTGGTCGCACAGCGCCGCGGCGGGGAGCGGACGGCCGTGCTGGCGCGCGCGGTCATCCTCGCCACCGGCGGCATGGCCGCCCTGTGGGAGCGCACCACCAACCCGCGCGGGGTGGTGGGCGCCGGCATGTCGCTCGCCGTGGCGGCGGGCGCCGAGCTGGCCGACCTCGAGTTCATGCAGTTCCACCCCACCGCGCTCCGGCTCGACGGGCCGCGCGACGGCTTCCTCATCACCGAGGCGGTGCGCGGCGAGGGGGCCACGCTGCTGAACGCGGAGGGCGAGCGCTTCGTGGACGAGCTGGCGCCGCGCGACCAGGTGGCACTGGCGATCGAGTCGGAGCTCGCCCGGACCGGCGAGCCCGCCGTGGGGCTCGACGTGCGGGCGGTCGACCTCGCGCGCTTCCCCAACATCGCGGCCGCCCTCGAGGAGATCGGGCTCGACCCGGGGCGCGACCTGCTGCCCGTCGCTCCGGCGGCCCACTACACGATGGGCGGCGTTGCAAGCGAACTCGACGGGCGCTCGTCGCTGCCCGGGCTCTACGCGGTCGGCGAGTCGGCCTGCACGGGCCTCCACGGCGCCAACCGGCTCGCCTCGAACTCGCTCGCCGAGTGCTTCGTGTTCGGCAGCCGCGCCGCCCTCGCCGCCACCGCCGACCCGTCCCCCCCGGCCCGCGCTCCGGCCGCCGAGGACGTGGAGATCGGCCCGCCCGCCGAGGCCACCCGGGCGGCGCTGTGGCGCCATGCCGGCCTGCGGCGCGACCCGGGCGGGCTGCGCGAGCTGCTCGCCGACCCGCATCCGCTCGCCCGCCTGATCGCCGCCTCGTGCCTGGCGCGCGCGGAGAGCCGAGGGGCGCACCAGCGCACCGACGCCCCCGCCACCGACCCTGCGCTCGACGGCATGCATACGCTTGTGGGCGCCGGCGCCGAGCCGCGCTTCGAGCGATGGAACTAGACCTCGACGAGCTCTTCCGGGAGTCGATGACGAGGCTCGCCTCGGGCGTCGCCGTGATCACCGCGCGCCGCTCCGACGGGCTGCCCTGCGGGATCGCCGCCACCGCGCTCACCTCGTACAGCGCGCATCCGCCGTCGCTCCTGGTGTCGGTCTGGCACGCGTCGCGCTGCCACGCGGCGCTCGCCGCCTGCGAGCACTTCGGGGTGCATCTGCTGCGGTCGAACGAGATCGAGGTGGCGCACGGGTTCGCGGACCGCGAGTCGCCGGACAAGTTCGCCGCGCGTGAGTGGCGCTGGGACGGCGACGTGCCCGAGCTGACCGGCACGCTCGCCTACCTGCGCTGCCGGCGCGCCGAGAACTTCGTGCGCTACGACCACACGATCCTGATCGGCGACCTCGAGACCGGCCGGATCGAGCCGGGTGAGCCGCTCGTCTACGCGCGGCGGCGCATGGACTGGCTCATGCAGCCCATGCAGTAGAAGCCGCTCGAGGTCGATTGCGCGTTATAGGTTTGCGGAGCCGGGAGAGTCCGGGCAATAACTGACTGGCCGTCCAGTTGGCTTAACACGAACTCAAACTTCGGTCCGTTGAAGCTTTACGAGAGGGTTGTTTCAATCGCCGCGAGCAGGGGCATTGGATGCCTACTGCAGGAGGGTAAGGGAGGCCCGATGTATCAGTTCAGTCGCTCTCTCTACCGCGAGATGGCGCACGATGTCGTCCCTGGCAGGGGAGAGGACATCGCCGATACGCGCCAGCGGTTCTTGAGGGCGTGCGAGAGGTCGATGGAGCGCCTCGCGCTCGACCGGCACTACTTCGCGAAACCGGTCCGCACGCTGTTCAACGACGTGCGCCACTTCTTCCCGATGACGGAGCAGCTGCGCGTGTTCCGGATGTGCGAGAAGCACATGCGGCTCGCGACGGAGTACGTCGACAGCCAGCTGCGCGAGGGTGTGACGTTCGACGGCAGCCCGGTCTGCTGCCACGCGAGCACGCGAAAGGGGACTGCCTGCCAGCGGGTGCCCCTGCCGGGCAGCAAGTACTGCCCGTCGCACAAGCACCTTGAGGACGAGTTCGACGTAGTGGCCGCCGCCTGAGGTAGTTGCCGCCGGCGGTACGTTCCCCGGGTGATCCTGGGGGTCGACGTCGGCGGCACCTTCACCGACGCCGCCCTGCTGACGGGCGAGCGGCTGGTGGTGGCGAAGTCGCCGAGCACGCCGGCGGATCAGTCCGAGGGCGTGATGGCGGCTGTGTCGGAGGCGCTGTCCGAGGCCGGGGCTTCGGCGGCGGATGTCACGCGGTTCGTGCACGGCATGACCGTGGGGACGAATGCGCTGCTCGAGGGGCGGGTGGCGCGGACGGCGCTGCTGGCCACGGAGGGCTTCACCGACCTGGAGGAGCTGGGCCGGCAGGCGCGGCCCGAGCTGTACCGGCTGTGCGCCGGGCATCCGCCGCCGCTGGCTGCCGTCCGGGTGGCGGTGCCGGAGCGGACGGGTCCGGACGGGGTGCTGCGGCCGTTGGACGAGGAGGCGCTGCGGGCGGCTCTGCAGGATGTGGACTGCGAAGCGGTGGCGGTCTGCCTGCTGTGGGGATTCAGGCATCCGGGTCACGAACGGCGGGTGGGCTCGCTGGTCGCGGAGGCGCTCGGTGAGGACGTGCACGTCTCGACCTCGCACGAGACGGCCGGAGTGTTCCGCGAGTACGAACGGTGCGTGACGACGATCGTGGACGCGGCGGTGTCGCCGCTGCTGCGGGGATATCTGTCGCGACTGACCGAGCGCGCGCTCGGCGGCGGGGCTGCCGGAGCCGGAGGTGATGCTGTCGAGCGGCGGAACGGCGAGCGCCGAGACGGCTGCGAGGCACGGGTCGTGGACGGTGCTGTCGGGACCGGCCGGTGGGGCGGTGGGGGCGGCGAGGGTGGCGGAGCAGGCGGGCGGCGGCCGCGAGGGCACCTCCGCGCGGTCGGCCGAGGGCGGCAGCGATCGCGCCTCGCGAGGAGCGCCCGGCGGCGGGCGCTCGGCGGCGGTCGGCCTCGACATGGGCGGCACCTCGTGCGACGTCTCGCTCGCGATCGGCGGCGCCGCGGCCGTCGGCCATGGCCGTGAGATCGGCGGGCGGGCGCTCGCGCTGCCGATGGTGGACGTCCACACCGTCGGCGCCGGCGGCGGCTCCATCGCGTGGCGCGACGCCGGCGGCGCCCTCCGCGTGGGACCGCGCTCCGCGGGCGCCGAGCCCGGCCCGGCTTGCTACGGCCGCGGCGGCACCGAGCCCACCGTGACCGACGCCGACCTCCTCCTCGGCTGGCTCGACGCCGACTCGCCGCTGGCCGGCGGCGTCCGCCTCGACCACGACGCCGCGGAGCGGGCGGTGGAGGGTCTCGCGAGCGAGCTCGGACTCACGCGTGGAGCAAGCGGCGGCCGGCATCGCGAGGGTCGCGAGCACGGAGATGGCGCAGGCCGTGCGGGTGGTGACCGTCGAGCGCGGCATCGACCCCCGCGAGATGTCCCTGGTGGCCTTCGGCGGGGCGGGGCCGCTGCACGCCGCGCAGATCGCGGACGAGCTGGGCATGCGGCGCGTGATCGCGCCGATCGCGTCCGGGGTGCTGTCGGCGCTGGGACTCGTGGTCTCGGAGCGCCGGCGCGACGTGGTGGAGAGCGTCCTGCTCGGCGGCGAGGGGCTGACGCGCGAGGCGGTCGCGGACGTGGTGGAGCGGCTCGGCGACCGAGCGCGAAGCGAGCTCGACCCCGGGGGGTCGCGAGCGGCGCCGGAGCAGGCGCCGGATGAGCGGTCGCGAGCGGCGGAGCAGGCGCCGGATGAGCGGTCGCGAGCGCGGGGGCAGGCGCCGCGCGGCCGGCGGGCGGCCCACGAGGGGACGCCTCCCGATCCCGAGCTCCGCGCCACCTATGACCTTCGCTACGCCGGCCAGGCCTTCGAGCTCTCCGTCGACGGCTCCCTCTCCCCCGCTCCCGACGAGCTCCGGGCCGCCTTCGACCGCGCGCACGAGGAGCGCTACGGCTACGCCGATCCGGAGGCCGACCTCGAGCTGGTGACCGTGCGCGTGGCCGCCGCCCTGCCCGGCGCCGAGCCGCCGCCGGCCGAGCCGGCGCGGGCCGAGGACCGCGGCGCCCGCACCGTTCGCTTCGGCGACGACCGGCTCGAGGCGCGCGTGCTCGGCCCGGGAGAGGCGGAGCTCGACGGCCCCGCGATCTTCGAGCTGCCCGGAGCCACCCTCGTCGTGCCGCCCGGCTGGCATGCGCGCGCCGACGCCGACGCGGTGGTGCTCGAGCGATGAGCCGTCTCGACCCCGTCGCCCTTCAGGTCATGCTCGGCGCGCTCCGGGCGGCCTGCGACGAGATGGGCGCGGTGCTGGTGCGCTCGGCCCACTCGGCCAACATCAAGGAGCGCCGCGACGCCTCCACCGCGCTCTTCGACGAGCGCGGCCGGATGGTGATGCAGGCCGAGCACATCCCGGTGCACCTGGGCGCGATGCCGTCCGCCGTGGCGGCGGTCCTCGACGAGCGCCACGAGCCGGGTGCGGCGTGGATCCTCAACGACCCCTACCGCGGCGGCACCCACCTGCCCGACATCACGGTGATCTCCCCGCTCTTCCACCGGTCCGATCTCGTCGGGTTCGCGGCGAGCCGCGCGCACCACGCGGACGTGGGCGCGGCCGAGCCGGGCAGCATGCCGGCGCACTCGCGCTCGCTCGAGGAGGAGGGCGTGGTCATCCCACCCACCCGGCTCGACGACGCCACCCTCCGAGACCTCGCCGGCCGGATGCGGAACCCGCGCCAGCGCGAGGCGGACCTGCGCGCACAGCTCGCCGCGGGGCGGGCGGGCGCCGAGCGGGTGGAGGCGCTGATCGAGCGCTTCGGCCTGGACACCTACCGCGACGGCCTCGAGGAGACGCTCGACTACGCGGAGCGCCGGACGCGCGCGAAGGTGGCCGCGCTGGAGGACGGGGTCCGCGAGGCGAGCGACGTGCTGGAGGCGGCCGAGCACGACCTCCGTCTCCGGCTCCGCGCAACGGTCGAGGGCGACCGGCTCACGCTCGACTTCACCGGGTCGGCCGACCAGCACGACGGCAACCTCAACTGCCCACTCGCCGTCACCCTCTCCGCCTGCTACTTCGCCGTGCGGGTCCTCACCGACCCCGACGTGCCTCCCTGCGAGGGCGCCTACCGGCCGGTCACGGTCGTCGCGCCAGAGGGCTCGCTCCTCAACGCCCGCGCGCCGGCCGCGGTGGCGGCGGGCAACGTCGAGACCTCCTCGCGCGTGGCCGACCTCGTGCTGGCCGCGTTCGGGCACGCCCTCGGCCAGGGCACGATGAACAACCTCACCCTCGGCAGCGACGACTTCACCTACTACGAGACCCTCGGCGGCGGCCAGGGCGCCTGCGCCGACGCGGACGGCCCGAGCGCCGTGCACGTCGCCATGTCCAACACGCTCAACACGCCGATCGAGGCGCTCGAGCTCGAGTTCCCGCTGAGGGCGGTCGAGTACTCGCTGCGGCGCGGGTCCGGCGGCGCCGGCCGCCAGAGGGGCGGCGACGGGGTCGTCCGCGAGCTCGAGGCGCTCGCCGACATGCGCTACTCGCTCATCACGGAGCGCCGCCGCCACGCTCCGCCCGGAGCGGACGGCGGCGAACCGGGCGCGCGCGGCCGCAACCTGCTGAACGGCGAGGAGCTGCCCGCGAAGGCGACGGGCGCGCTGAAGCCCGGGGACCGACTGCGCATCGAGACGCCCGGCGGCGGCGGGCACGGCGCGCCCTGATCGGGCGTCCGCGCCCCACCGCCGCGCTCAGCTCGCCTTCGCCGCGTGCTCTGCCGTCACATTCGCGCCCGGCAGCGTCTCCGCCAGCCACTCGCGCCACACCGATTCCTCGCGGGCGACCGCCTCCGGACCGTCATCGCCGTACATGTAGCCGCGCACGAACACGAGGATCGGGCCCTTGAAGTCGAACGCGAAGACCTCCACGAGGCCCGCCGCCGGCTCGTCGGTCCGCACCACGATTCCGTGGTCCTCCACGCGCTCCACCACCCCGCGCACCCTCGGCGCGCCGGCGGTGGTCTCGACCTGCTCGCCCTCGCTCGCGCCGAGGACGCCCAGGCCGCCGGCCACGGCTTCCCAGGCCGAATCGCGCGAGGCCTCCGTCTCCGACAGCACGAACAGCGAGGAGCACTTCAGCCCGCGGTAGTGCGTCATGTACAGGCGCAGGTTCTCGAGTCCCTGGCGCCAGCCGTCCTGGGTGGGCTCGATCTCGTCCTCCCAGCCGGCCGCGTTCGAGAACAGACCTGACGCCAGCCGCACCACACAGGTGCCACCCGAGCGGGCCTCCACCAGGACCTCGGTCGCCCAGGGCGGCGGGTCGGGCCGGTCCGGATGCCAGTCGCGCTCCTCGTAGGCGAAGCGGTGCGGCGGCTCCCAAGCGGTCACCGTGCCGGTGGACTCGCCGAAGGGGCCGTGGTCCGTCTTGATCGTCCCGCCCTCGCGCTCCTCGACCTCGGCGGGCACGAACCAGCATTCGAGGCCGGGTCCGGTCGCGATCGCCTCCCACACCTCCTCGGGTGTTCCGGGAACCTCGACCTCGACCCGCACCACGCGGGCATCGTTCTCGTCTTGGGCGGTCATGCGTCCTCCTCTGAGTCGGGGGTCTGTGGAAGGGGGTGCGCCGCCACGAGGAGCCGGTGGCTTCGCCCGCCGGGCGCGGCGGCGTCGTGGTAGCGGGAGACGAGCGCTGTCACGGCACCGGTCAGCTCGTCCGTGAAGGCGGCGCGCTCGGCGGCGCTGCGGAAGCGGATCTCGGTGTCGAGGGCGAGCACCGGCAGCCGCTTGCCCGTGCTCTCGGCCCGGCGCGCCAGCCCCGCGACCTCGCGCACGATCCGGGCGGCCAGGGCGATCAGGAAGCGGGCCGAGAGGCGGTCCTGGGCGCGGGCCGGGTCCGCGGCTGCCTCGCCGAGGGCGCCCGGCGACACGACGTACGAGGCGGCGGTGGCCACCAGCAGGCGCTCGGTGAGCCCGCCCCAGCGGCGCTCGCCCGCCACCCGGACGAGGCCGTGGGCCTCGAGCGTGCGCAGGTGGTAGTTGACCTTCTGCCGCGACAGCCCGACCCGCCCCGCGAGCGCGGCCGCGGAGGCGGGATCGGCCAGCTCGGCGAGAAGGCGGGCACGGATGGGATCGAGGGCGACGGCCGCGGCGGCGGGATCGTCGATGACGTCGACGTCGAGCGGCCCGCGGGCAGCGGCGACAGCCTGCGGCTCGCCGGGCTCGTCGCCCTTGCCGGCTTCCTTCGCGTCCAGAGCGACGTGGTCGCCGGCTTCCTTCGCGTCCAGGGCGGTCACTCCCCACACTCCAGCATTGACAAACTTATTTGTCAAGGACCAGCGGCTAGCGTCACGCGCATGGACAACCCCCGCCGCGTCGCCTTCGCCGGCCTCGGGATCATGGGCGCCCCGATGGCCGCCAACCTGGTCCGGGCCGGCCTCGAGGTCGCCGTATACACACGCACCCACGAGAAGGCCGAGCGCTTCGCCGCCGAGCACGCCAGGCGCCCGCGCGGCCGCCACCCCCGCCGAGGCCGCAAGGGACGCGGACGCCTTCGTCAGCATCGTCCCCGACGCGCCGCAGGTCGAGGAGATCCTCTTCGGCGAGAACGGCGCCGCCGAGGCGCTCCCCGACGGCGCGCTCGTGGTCGAGATGTCCACGATCGCGCCCACCTCGTCCACGGCGATCGCCGAGCGGCTCGCGCCCCGCCCCTACGTCGAGGCCCCCGTCTCCGGCTCCAAGCCGAAGGCCGAGGACGGCACGCTCACGATCATGGCCGGTGGCTCGCCCCAGGACTTCGAGAAGGCACGACCCCTCTTCGAGATCCTCGGCGAGCGCATCGTCCACGTCGGGCCCGTCGGGCACGGCCAGATGGCCAAGCTCCTCACGAACACCATGGGCGCGGTCAACGCCGCGGCGCTCGCCGAGTGCGTCCACGCCGCGAAGGCCGTGGGCCTCGACCGGCAGGCCTTCCTCGAGGTGGCGAGCGGCAGCGCCGGCGCGCAGCGCGATGGTCACCCTCAAGGGCGAGCCCATGTTCGAGGAGCGCTTCGAGCCGCCCCTCTTCAAGCTCGAGCACATGCTGAAGGACGTGCGCCACTGCATCGCCGAGGCCCGCGCGCTCGGCATCGAGCTCCGGCTCGGCGCACTGGCCGAGACCTTCTACGCCAAGGCCGCCGACGAAGGCCTCGGCGAGAAGGACTTCGCGGCGGTGTATTCCGCGCTCTAGTGCGGTTCGGCACGAAATTTCGCTTGAAACCGCGGACCTCTTTGGTAAGAATGAGCCGCCCGCGCTCCCCGCCCCGGTGGCAAGCAAAGTTCGGCGCGGATCTTGGAGGTTTTCCTCGTCTATGCCAGTCGCATTCAAGGAATGGGCCGTAACCGTGCGCGCGCTCGCCGAAGGCGAGCAGCTCCTCACGCTCCGCAAGGGCGGAATCCGTGAGGAGAACAAGCATTTCGAGATCGAGCACGACCGCTTCTTCCTCTACCCCACGTTCGACCACCAGCGCAACGACTGCGTCCGCGACGCCCACGTGCCCGAGCTCGGCCGCGCGCTCGAGGAGGGCGTCTGGCCCGACAACGAGCCCCCGGCGCGGGCGCTCGTCCAGGACGGCGGCATCCCGCAGCCAGACCGCGTGCGAATCCGCGCCTGGGCCGAGGTGTCCGCGAGCTACCTGATCACCGACCCGCGCGCGATCGACGCGCTGTCGCCCTACTACATCTGGACCACCGACTACGCGGAGAAGCGGCTCGCCTGGAAGCGCCGCCACCCCCTCCACGTGATCGTGCTGCGCACGTACCGCATCCCGCGGCCGGTCACGGTCAAGGTGCGGCCCGAGTACCACGGCTGCCGCTCCTGGATCGAGCTCTACCGCGACCTCCCGTTCGAGGGCACCCCGGTGCTCTCCGACGAGGAGTTCGAGCGCGCCTCCGAGGAGATCGAGGCGATCGCGTCGGACGCCGTTCCGGTCCTCGCCTAGCTCGACTGTCCTGGGTTTTGGCCCTATATGGGCCACTAGGCAGGACAGTCGATGAGTCCGGGCGGTCGGCGGGGTCCAAGGTGGCATGACCGAACCAAAGATTGAGGACCGGACGAGCAGCCATACCTCGCGATCCGCAGCGAGGTGACGAACGGAATACCGGCCGTGGTGGACCGCACTTTCCCGCAGCTGTTCGCCTGGCTCGGCCAGCACGGCGTCGAGCCCGCCGGCCCGCCCTTCATCCGCTACCTGGAGGTCGACCACAACGGGCGAGCCGCTCGAGATCGAGGTGGCCGCGCCGGTGGAAGGCGCCGCCGAGCCGCCCGAGGACGCGCCCGTCCGCGCCGACACCCTCCCCGCCGGCCGCTACGCCACCCTCATCCACACAGGCCCCTACCGCAAGGAGGACGTGCCCGACCTCGGTCGACGCCCAGGCCGCCCTGAGGACCTGGACCGAGCAGCAGGGCATCGTCACCGGCCGCCCGTCCGAGCGCGGCTCGTCGCTGGCGGCCTGCGTCGAGCACTACAGGATCGGCCCGCCGATGGAGGCCGACTGGACCAAGTGGGAGACGGAGCTGGCCTACCTGGTCGTCGAGGACTGACGCGCTCTCTGGGACCTCCCCGTCGCCCCGGGCCGTATCGGGGGCGATGGGGAGGTTCGCTCTTCTCGCCCTGCTGCTGGCGGGCACGGCCCTGGCGCTCGCCCCCGCTGCGGGCGGCGGCGGTGGCCACGCCGCGGCCGGCGATCGCGGTGCGGCCGCGGCCGGCGAGCGGCTGGTGCTCGCGGTGATCGGGACCGAGCGCTCCGCATCGGCGGTGCACGGCGAGCGAGTGGTGGTGGCCGACCCTCGCGCCGGGCGGGTCCGGTCGCGGAGGCTGCCCGGTGGCACGCTGTGCCACGGGCCGCTGATGGCGGTGGGCGATCGCGTCATCTACACCGGCTACCGCGGGTCGAGGGCCATGCCCATGTCCCTGCCGCTGACCCTCACCGGCGCCCCCAGCCCGCTTGGCCGGCCGACACCGTCATCCCCTCGGCGAGGCCAGGACACGTCTGGATGGGCCGGTGGGCTCGCGCCGGGAAGCGGACGCGAGCGACGTTCCGGGAGGTGGCGGTTCCGGGCGAGGAGGCCGCCTCCCGGGCGAGCGCCGGCCCGCTTCGCCGGCTCCCCGCTGGAGCCACTTCCACGCCGCCCTCCCCGGCGGGTTCGTCATCGAGACCCGTGGTGCGCTCGCCCTCTGGGACGGCCGGGCCGCCCGCCCTCTGCGCGGCGGCCGCAACGCCTGGGCCGTCGCGACCGGTGGCCCGCGCTTCGCCTGGTGCAGCGGGCGCTGCCGGTCGGTGCGCGTGCGGACCCCCGCCGGGGAGCGCACCTTCAGGTCGCCCCTCCAGCTCCGGATCCCGGCGGGCCGGCGGGTCCTTCTCCCCCGACGGGCGCCGCCTCGCGCTGCCCGTCGCGCAAGGCCGCCGTACTCGCGCCGCCGTGATCGACCTCCGCACCGGCGAATGGTCGATGGTCCCCGGCGGTCGCCCTCTCGGTCTACGGCGCGATGGCCTGGTCCTCGGCCGGCGACCGGCTCTACCTCGCGAGCGCCGGCGGCGGCTTGCGGGCCTGGCTGCCGAGTGCCCCGCGGAGCGAGCACCTCCCCGTCGACCCGGGCGGCACCGTGATGTCGATCTCGGTCGCGCCCTAGCGCTCCAGCACGCGCAGCTCACGCCACGGCAGCGTGCGGACGGTCCGCCCGCTGTCGAGCTCGAGCACGGCGATCCCGTCCGCCGGCGCACTCACCGCCCGCAGCTCCGGGGCGCCGCCCGCCTGCGCCAGGGCGAATCCGGCGCCGGCCAGCACCGCGATCGCGATCCCGACTCGCATGCCTCCTATACGCCTGCCGCGAGCAACGGGTTCCCGTGCCAGAGTTCCCGCCGTGCCCTGGGTCGAGTCCTACTCGCTCTCCTTCTCCGCGCGCCACGACTCCTCGCAGAACGAGGAGGCGGCGGCGGTGCTCGCCGCGCTCGAGGTCCTGCGCGAGGAGCTGGACGGGCTGTTCGAGCACACCCCGGGCGAGGTGGCGGTGGTGCTCCATCCGCGCCCGTGGGCGCTCGCGCTCGCGCATCCCTGGCTGCCGCTGGCGCGGCTGAGGGCGGCCCCGGCCAGCCGGCGCTACTTCGCCGGGTGGTTCGGCGAGCACGAGATCCACGTGCTCTCGCCCCCGGCGCTCGAGCGGCGCGCGTCCGGCGTGCCGGGCTCGCGCCAGGCGCTGCTGCTCGCGCCCGAGCACGAGTACTCCCACGTCGTGGTGGGCGCGAACAACCCGGGCCTGCCGCCCCCCTTCTCCCCCGGCGCCTTCCGGCAGCTACGTGCGCTGGGCCTGGCTGTGCGAGGGCGCTGCATGCTGGCTGGCGGGGCAGGTGCCGTACCTGCGACCGGCGATCGTGCGCCGCCTGCGCGAGGGCGGCCGGCCCTCCTTCCCGCCCGACGTCCGCGACGCCATGCTGCTCGGCGGCACGCGTGTTCGACCTGCTCGGAGCGCGAGCGCGGCGCCCGCGTGGCCGCGGCGCTCGCCACGAGCCCGCTCGACCGCGGGGCCCGCTCGGTGCTCGTGGACGCCTTCGGGCGCGAGCTGGCCGGGCGTGGAGCGCGACTGGCGCTACCTGCTGGACTCGCTCAGCGCGTCCTGAGCGCCGGCTCAGAGCCCGAGCGTCTTCGCGATGATGTTCTTCTGGATCTCCGACGTGCCGCCGTAGATCGTCCCGACGACGGCCGAGCGCAGGTAGCGCTCCATCGGGTACTCGGTCGCGTAGCCGTAGCCGCCCATGATCTGCACGCCCTCGAGCGCGCAGCGCTTCGCCAGCTCGGTGGCGGCCAGCTTCGCCATCGACGCCTCCCGGGGCAGCATCCGGCTCGGGTCCTCGTCGGTCAGCGAGGCCACCCAGCGCACCAGCAGCCGCACCTGCGCGATGTCCGTCGCCAGCTCGGCGAACTTGTGCGAGATCGCCTGGAAGCTGCCGATCGGGCGCCCGAACTGGCGCCGCTCCTTGGAGTAGGCGAGGGCGTCGTCGAACGCGCGCTGCGCCAGGCCGAGCGACGTGGCCGCCAGGATCGTGCGCTCGTAGTTGAGCCCGGCCATGAGCTGCGTCCAGCCGCCGCCCTCGGTCCCCAGCAGCGCCTCCTCGGGCACGCGCACGCCGTCGAGGTGGAGCTCGTTCGTCTCCTCGCCGCCGAGCGTGGGGATCGGGGTGATCGTGAGGCCCTCGGCGTCGCGCGGCACGAGGATCATCGACATGTCCTCGTGGCGGTCGCCGGCGCCGGTGCGGCAGACGATCAGCGTGTGGCTCGCGCGGTGCGCGTAGGAGCACCACATCTTCGCCCCGTCGAGCACGTAGCCGCCGTTCTCGCGGCGCGCCTTCGTCTTCAGGTTGGCCACGTCGGAGCCCGCCTCCGGCTCCGACATCGCGATCGCCAGCGTGCCGCCCTTCACCACGCGCCCGAACAGCTCGCGCTTCTGCTCCTCGCTGCCGAAGCGGTTCAGGGCGCCCACCACGATCAGCGTGACGCCGTACGCCGCCCACCGGGATCCGCCCGCGCGCGACCTCCTCGAGGAACAGCGTGGCGTCCACGAAGCTGCCGCCCGAGCCGCCGTACTCCTCCGGGATCTGCAGCCCGTACCAGCCGAGCTCGCCCATCCGGGCGGCCACCTCCGGGGAGTGGCCGTCGTGCTCGGGCGATGTCGAAGCGCTCGCGCGCCGCGAAGTCGCGGATCGCCTCGACGAAGGCCTCCTGCTCGTGGCTGAGCTTCACGCCTTCACGCGGGCTGCGCGCCCGGCCGAGCCGGGCGCTTGCGCAACGGACGGGCTCGCGCGGCTTGAAGCGGTTCAGCTCCCGCAGCGCGATCACCATCTTGTGGACCTCGTCCGGGCCGTCGGCGACCCGCAGCCAGCGCCCCTGGCGCCACATCGCCGCGAGCGGCGTGTCGTCGGACATCCCGAGCGCGCCGTGCACCTGCATCGCGCGGTCGAGCACGCGCTGGTGCATCTGCGCCGCGATCACCTTGATCATCGAGATGTCCTGGCGCGCGGCGCGCTTGCCCTCCGTGTCCATCTTCCAGGCCGCGTGCAGCACCATCAGGCGGGCCGAGTCGATCTCCATGCGCGACTTGGCGATGAAGTCCTGCACGAACTGCTTCTCGGCGAGCGGGCCGCCGAACGAGCTGCGGTCGTGCGCGCGCCGGCACATCAGCTCGAAGGCGCGCTCGGCCGAGCCGATCGCCCGCATGCAGTGGTGGATGCGCCCCGGACCGAGCCGGTCCTGGGCGATCGCGAACCCGGCGCCGCGCTCGCCGAGCAGGCTGTCGGCCGGCACGCGGCAGTCCTCGTAGAGGACCTCCCAGTGGCCCGGGCCCTCGTCGTGGCCCATCACCGGCACCGGGCGCACGCCGGTGAAGCCGGGGGCGTCGACCGGCACGAGGATCATGCTCGCGCGCTTGTGCGGCGGGGCGTCGGGGTCGGTGACCACCATGGCGATCGCCACCGCGGCTCCGTTGTAACCCGACGTGAACCACTTGTGGCCGTTGATGACCCACTCGTCACCGTCGAGCTCCGCGCGTGCGGCGAGCCCGGTCGGGTCCGAGCCGCTCGTCTCGGGCTCGGTCATCGAGAAGCAGGAGCGGATGGCGCCGTCGAGCAGCGGCTGGAGCCAGCGCTCGCGCTGCGCCTCGGTGCCGTGCTCGGCGAGGATCTCCATGTTGCCGGTGTCCGGCGCCGAGCAGTTGAAGACCATCGGCGCCACGGCGCTGCGGCCCATCAGCTCGCAGAGCATCCCGTACTCCCAGTTGGTCAGGCCGGGGCCGAACCGCTCGTCCGGAAGGAAGAGGTTCCAGAGCCCCTCGCCCCGCGCGCGCTCGCGCAGCTCGACGAGGATCGCCGGGTAGGGGACGCCCGGGGCGACCTCGCGGTCGAGCGCCTCCACGGCCTCGCGCTCGACCGGGTCGACGTGCTCCTCCATGAACTCGCGGACGTTGTCGAGAAGGGTGGCGACGCGGTCTGACGGAGCGAAATCCATGGGGCGCCGAAGCCTACCGGGACGTCGCTAGCCGCCGCCCTGCAGCACCCAGGCCAGCAGCGCCACCGCGGCGCCGCCGATGCCGATCACCGCGATCAGCGTGATCAGGCGCGGGCCGCCGGCGCCGCCAGGCTGCGGAGCGAGGTCCGCCTGGTGGAGCAGCTCGCGCGCGGCCTCGCTGCCCGCCTCGGGCACGAGCACGTCGCGCGGACCGGCGGCCAGGAAGTCGGGCACGTCGAACCCGGCGGTTCGGCGCAGCATGCTCGGGATCCCCTCCTCGAGCAGCATGCCCTGGATCAGCTCGGCCTCGGCCTGGTTGCGCCCGCCCGCCACGCGCACCAGCCTGCCCTCGGTGTAGCGCGGGTCGATCTTGCGGGCGCGGCCGTGGGCCTCGCTGAGCGGCTCGTCGAGCGGCTCGCCTTCCGGCTGCACCAGCGGCATGCCGCAGCGGGAGCAGAACGAGCGGTCGCCTGGCCCGTGCTCCAGCCCGCACGACGGGCAGACCAGGTCAGTCGACGTCAACCGGCTCCTCCTCCACCGCGCCGTTCGCGATGCGCCAGGCGCGCACGCTCGGCTCGCCGTCGAGCGAGACGATCCAGTAGGTCCAGTCGGGGTAGTGGGCCAGGTTGATGTCGGTCTGGGACGGCTCGGCGGCGCTGCGCGGGTGCGAGTGGTAGATCGCGACGCCGTGCCCCTCGTCGTCGAGCTCGTTGGCGGCGAAGAGGCTGCGGTGGTCGAGCTCGTACCCGTACGGCGACGCTGCGCTCGTTGACCGCCCGGAAGACCTCCTCGACCCTGCCGTCGTCCAGGCGCATGTAGCCGCAGCACTCGTTGGGCGACTCCTCGCGGGCGTGCGCGACGAGCTCGTCCCAGTGCGCGCGGGAGATCCTCACCGTCCGAAGGCTAGTGCCCGCCGAGACGCGGTCCGGACCGCACCCGGCCTGGCGGCGCCGGTGCCCGCGAAGGCCCAGTGCCGGGCGGCGCAGGGGGCGGCGGCACTAGTGTGCGGCGGGTGCCGGGCGGCGCAGCGGGCGGCGGCACTAGTGTGCGGCGGGTGCCTGCCCGGCTCACAAGGCGCGCGGCGCTCGGCGGCGCCGCCGCGGTCACGCTCGCCTCGTGCGGCGGAAGCGACCCGCCCCCGGCGACCGGCCCCGAGGCCGGCTCCGGGGCGGCGATGCTGAGCTCCGTCGCGGCGCTCGAGCACGCCGCGGCGGTGGCGTGGGCGGCGATCGGGGAGCGGCTCGAGGGCGAGGCCCGCGGGTACGCCCGGACGATCGAGGCGCGCGAGCGGCGCCACGCCGAGCGGATCTCGGCGCTGATCCGGGAGCTGGGCGGCGAGCCGCCGGAGGGGCGCCCGCCGGAGGAGTACGCACCGCAGTTCCCGCTGATGCGAAACGAGGACGAGGCGCTGCGGTTCGCCGCGGACCTGGAGGAGCAGCTGGTGCGCGCCCACCTGGACGCGCTGCAGACGCTCCCCGAGGAGGAGCAGCGCCGCGCGGTGGCGGAGATCGCCGCGGAGGAGGCGGAGGACCTCGCGGTGGTGCACGCCGTGAGCGGCGAGCCGGTGGCGGAGTTCCCGTTCGTGACGGGCACGCAGTGAGCGTGCAATCGGCGCGCAAGCGTTCGGGCTGGCCACTCGGCGGCAGCGCTCGCCCTCGCCCGGCCCGCCGCGGCCGCGGCCCAGACCTCCGACGTCGACCACCTCGAGCGGCTCCTCGCGCTCGAGCAGCGGCTCCAGTCCCTCTACGAGGCCGCGCTCGAGCGCGACGCCATCGAGCCGGGCCTCGGCGAGACCCTCCTCGAGCACGAGAGCGAGCACGTCCGCGGCCTCGAGATGGCGCTTCGCGCCCGCGGCCGCCGCTCGCCGCGCGCCACCGTGCCCCCGCCGCAGGTGGGCACCGCCTTCGCGAGCCGACCCGCCTTCGCCCGCTTCGCGGCGGACCTCGAAGCCGAGGCGGTCGGCTCCTACGAGGAGGTCCTCCCCATCCTCCGGAGCACCCGCCTGCTCCTGCCGCTCGGGTCGATCATGGCCTCGGGCGCGCAGCACGTGGTGGCCCTCGGCAGGAGGCCGGCGAGAATCTGCTGGCGCCCGGCTGACCCGGCGCGCTAACGTGGGCACCATGCTCGCATTCATCTCGGCTCCCGGCCCGCTCGAGCTCATGGTGATCCTGGCAGTCGCGCTCATCGTGCTCGGCCCGAAGAAGCTGCCCGAGGCAGCCCGCTCGGTGGGCCGCGGGTTGCGCGAGTTCAAGGAGACGCTGCAGGGCGTGAACGACTACGACGACGACGTCGACGAGGACCGCCCGCGGGCGAAGCCGGTCCCGTAGCCCGGGCGCCCGGGCTACCAGAAGGAGCCGGTCTCGAGGATGCCCTCGGCCTCGAGCTGCTCGACCGACTTCGCGTAGACGCCCGAGCTGAGGTACTTCCAGCCGTCGTCGGGCGCCACGAAGACGATGTTGCCGTCGTCGAGCTCGTTCGCCATCCGCACGGCGATCGACGCGATCGCGCCGCTCGACACGCCCAGGAACAGTCCCTCCTCGTCGAGCAGCTTCTTCGTCCACACGACCGAGTCGCGGTTCGAGACGAAGATCTTCCGGTCGAGCAGCGACAGGTCGATGATCGGCGGGATGTAGCCGTCCTCGAGCGAGCGCAGACCCTGCACGAGCTCGCCCTGCAGCGGCTCGGCGGCCACGACGATCGTCTCGTCGTTCTCCTCCTTCAGCCGCCGGGCGTTCCCCATCAGCGTCCCGCCCGTGCCGAGCCCGCCCACGAAGGCGGTCACCTCGTCCAGCTCCTCGAGGATCTCGACGGCGGTGCCGTGGTAGTGGGCGTCCGGGTTGGCCTGGTTCCCGTACTGGTACGGCATGTAGTACGAGGAGTCGGCCTCCGCCATCTCGAGCGCCCGCGCCACCGCGCCGTTCGAGCCCTGCTCGCCCGGCGAGTACTCGATCTCGGCGCCGTACATGCGAAGCAGCTGGGTGCGCTCGGCCGTCACGTTGTCCGGCATCACGACCTTGAGCGGGTAGCCCTTGCGCGAGCAGATCATCGCCAGCGAGATGCCGGTGTTGCCAGAGGTGGGCTCGAGGATCGTCTGGCCGGGCGCGATCAGCCCGTCCTCCTCGGCCCGCTCGATCAGCGACCGCGCGACCCGGTCCTTGACCGAGCCGGTCGGGTTGTAGCTCTCGAGCTTGGCGTAGATGCGCACGCCGGGCTTGGGGCTGAGTCGGCGGAGCTCGACCAGCGGCGTGTTGCCTATCGCTTGGACGATGTCGCCGTACTTGCCCCCGCAAGGCCGGGTGTCGAGTCCGGGCTCGAACACTTCAGAAAGTGTAGTACGGTGCCGCGCCGTGTTTCAGGGGAACGTGCTCCTTACCGGGTATCCCGGCTTCATCGGCCGCCGCCTCGCCGACCGCCTCGTGGAGGCCGGCGCACGCGTGACCGCGCTCGTGGAGCCTCGCATGGCGGCCGCCGCGCGCGAGGCCTCCGGCGGCCGCGTGGAGCTTGTCGAGGGCGACATCGCGCAAAGGAGGCTGGGCCTGGCCGCCGACGACTGGGAGCGCCTGACGGCCGAGGTCCGCCACGTCTTCCACCTCGCCGCCGTCTACGACCTCGGCGTGTCGCTCGAGCTGGCCCAGCGCGTGAACGTGGACGGCACCGGCAACGTGCTCGAGCTGTGCCGCGCCTGCGAGGGGCTCGAGCGGCTCAACTACGTCAGCACCGCATACGTGGCGGGCGTGCGCCGCGGGGTCGTCTACGAGCACGAGCTCGCGCTCGGGCAGGACTTCAAGAACCACTACGAGTCGACCAAGTTCCAGGCCGAGGTCTGGGTGCGCCAGGAGCTCGACCGGGTGCCCACCACGATCTACCGGCCGGCGATCGTCGTCGGCGACTCGCGGACCGGCGAGACGCAGAAGTTCGACGGCCCCTACTTCCTGCTGCGGGTGATCGCCTGGTGCGAGCGGAACCGCCAGCCGATCCCGCAGCTGGGCCGCTCGAACGCGCCCTTCAACGTGGTGCCGGTCGACTTCGTGCTCGACGGGCTGCTCGCGGGCGCGCGCGAGCCTGCCGCCGTCGGCCAGACCTTCCACATGGTCGATCCCGAGCCCGTCACCGCGGCCGAGCTGCTGCGGATCCTCGCGGAGGCCTACGCGGGGCGCGGGCCGAGCTACCGGCTGCCGTCGCGGATGGTCGAGGCCGCCCTGCGGGTGCCGGCGGTGCGGCAGGCGTTCGGCGGCGCGCCGCGCGAGTCGATCCGCTACCTGAACCACCCGGTCCGCTTCGACGTGCGCCGCGCCTCCGACGTCCTCGGCGGCGCCGCCGGGCTGCGAGTACCGCGTTTCGCGGAGTATGCGCCCGCGCTCGTTGACTACTTTCGTGAAAACGAGGATGAGCCTCGTTTCGGACTGGGTAGACCTGAATGATGGAACCCGCACGCTCGTTCAGGACCGTCGTCGCATCGATTCTCGCCACCGCCGCAGCGGCCTTGGCCTTCGCCGTCCCCGCCGCCGCTGACGGGCGGCACGGGTCAGCCCATCACCGGGCGACGCAGGCATCGGCGACCGCCTCTTCCCCACCCTCGGGAACGGCGGATACGACGTGCTCCACTACGACCTCGACCTGCGCTACGCGACGAGCGCGCCCAGCCAGTCGATCGACGGCGACGTCACGATCGTTGCCCGCGCGACGCAGTCGCTCTCGCGCTTCAACCTCGACTTCGCCGGCGCGAGCGTGGGATCCGTGTCGGTGAACGGCCGCACGGCCGCTGGACGCGCGACGGCGAGGAGCTCGTGATCACGCCGCGGCGCTCGCTGACCCGCCACCGTGTCTTCAAGGTCGTGGTTTCCGACTTCGTGGCGGTGCCCACCGAGCCCGACCCCTCGGACTTCACCACCGCGGCCTTCTTCATCACGCCGGACGGGTCGGCCACCGCGCCGCAGCCCGACAACGCGCACCGGATCTTCCCGTCCAACGACCACCCGCGCGACAAGGCGAGCTACAGCTTCCGCGTCGACACCCCGAGCGACATCGTCGCCGTCACGAACGGCGTGCTCCTGTCGAAGCGGACGCGCGGCGATCGCACGATCTGGACGTACGTCCAGCGCCAGCCGATGGCGTCGGAGCTGATCCAGCTCGGCCGTCGGCAGCTACGACCTGACCGAGCGCGGCCGTCACCGCGGCGTCATCCGGCGCGACGTCACGGCGCCCAGCCTGACGGACTTCCTGGAGGACAAGATCACGCTCGCGAACGACCACCTCGACTACATGACCGGCCTGGTGGGCCGCTACCCGTTCGACGCCTACGGCTCGTTCGTGGTGGACACCGAGATCGGGTTCGCCCTCGAGACCCAGACCATGTCGATCTTCGACCGCCCCTGGTTCGTCGACCTCAGGCCAGGGCGTGTGGGAGCCGACGATGGTCCACGAGCTGGCGCACGAGTGGTTCGGCAACAGCGTGTCGCCCTGGGAGTGGAGCGACCTGTGGCTGAACGAGGGCCACGTCAGCTGGTACGAGTTCCTCTACGCCGAGGAGCACGGCCAGCTCGCGGAGGACACCGTGAACTGGCCCGACACGACCGGGTACGCGACCGTCGAGGAGCTGATGCGCGCGATCTACGCGCACGGCGACGAGTGGCGCGCCGAGTTCGGCCCGGTGGCGCGGCCGATCGAACTCCGACGCGCTGTTCAGCTTCCAGAGCTACCACGGCGGCGCGCTGGTGCTCTACGCGCTGCGGCAGAAGATCGGCCACCGCGACGTTCGAGCGCCTCGAGCGCGAGTGGGTGCGTCGCTACGACGACGAGTCGGCCGCACCGACGACTTCATCGACCTCGCCTCGCGGATGGCCGCGCCGCGACCTGCGCCCGTTCCTCGAGGACTGGGTCTACGGGACGGAGACGCCGCCGATGCCGGGCCACCCGGACTGGACCGTCAACCCGGTCGAGGAGGGCGCGCAGGCCCTGCGGGCGCCGGGCCGGGCCGCGCGGCCTACTCCGTGAGGACCGTGTCGTCGTGGGTGTAGGCGGGGGCGCAGCAGCATAGGAAGCGCAGCGGCTCGTCCCCGGTGGCCCACACCTTGTGGCGGATGCCCGGCGCGATGACGACGGCGTCGCCGGCGCGGATCTCGCACTCGTCGGTGGCGAGCCGCATGCGGCCGCTGCCCTGCGTGAAGAAGTAGATCTCCTCGGTCTCCCGGTGGAAGTGCTCCACGGTCGCGCCGCCGGGCGGAACCGTCGCCTCGGCGAGGCTCTGGTTGAGCGTCGTGCCGACAGCCCGGCCGGCGATCTCGCGGATCTGCGAGCCGTCGAGGGTCGTGAACGGCTCGACGTCGTGAACGTTGTCGATTCGCACAGCCGTCAGGCTAGGGGAGCGGGCGGAGATAACGGACCTCGGGGAGGTGCGCCCATGCAGCCTCGGTGCGCTCGGCGCCGTCGCGCGTGAAGCCGTGGGCCTCGTAGAAGGCGTTGGCGCGCTCGTTGGCGGCGAAGGACCACACGGTGGCCTCGGTGTGGCCGCGGGCTGCGAGGTCGGCAAGGGCGGCGGCCATGAGCGCCCGCCCGACCCCGGCGCGGACGATCAGCGAGCGCCGCCGGCCATCGCCGGCAGGATCACGATCGTGTCGCCCTCGGTCACGCTCGTGTCGAGCCCGTCCAGCACGCGCACGTCCTCGTCGTTGAGGTAGACGTTGACGTAGCGGTTCAGGTCGCCGCTCCTCGGAGAACAGCTGCGACTCGGTGGCCGGGTGCTGCTCGGCGAGCGAGCGCAGCACCTCGCCGACGTTGCCGCCCGAGCCCTCGACCGTCTTGGCCCCGCCCACGGACGAGCGCAGGACCGGTGGGATCTTGATGACGCTCACGTGGTGCGGCAGGCTATCCGGCGCCCGCGCAGAAGGCTTCGTAGTCCGGGAAGACCCCCATCTCCTCGTCGGAGATCGAGCCCGGGTCGCGCGAGCAGATCGGGCAGTCGGGGTCGCGCCGGACCTTCAGCTCGGTGAAGGTGGTGCCGAGCGCGTCGTAGAGGAGCAGGCGGCCGGCCATCGTGTCGCCGGCGCCCGTGACGAGCTTGATCACCTCGACCGACTGCAGCAGGCCCATCACGCCCGGCAGCACGCCGAGCACGCCGGCGGCGCCGCACGAGGGGGCCAGCTCGGCCGGCGGCGGCGTCGGGTAGAGGCAGCGGTAGCACGGCCCCTCGTAGGGGTGGAAGACCGACAGCTGCCCCTCGAAGCCGAGGATCGAAGCCGAGACCACCGGGGTCTGCAGCCGCACGCTGGCGTCGTTCAGGAGGTACCGCGTGGGGAAGTTGTCGAGGCCGTCGACGATCACGTCGTAGCCCTCGATGATCTCCATGATGTTGTCGGCGCCCAGCCGGACCCCGTACTTCTCGACGTTGATGTCCGGGTTGATCTCGTGGATCGACGATCTCGGCGGAGTCGACCTTCGGCACGCCGATGCGGTCGTTCGAGTGGGCCACCTGGCGCTGCAGGTTGGAGAGGTCGACGACGTCGTTGTCGACGATGCCGAGCGTGCCCACCCCGGCGGCCGCCAGGTAGAGCGCGGCGGGCGAGCCGAGGCCGCCGGCGCCGAGCAGCAGCACCTTCGCGTCGAGCAGCTTCATCTGGCCCTCGAGGCCGATCTCGGGGATCAGCAGGTGGCGCGAGTAGCGCTCGCGCTGCTCGGGGGTGAGCGCGCGCGGCACCTCGACGTCGTAGCCGCGGTCCTTCCAGAGCGTGATGCCGCCCCGCATGGAGGCGACGTCCTCGTAGCCGAGCAGCTCCTTCATGGTGTGCGCGGCGAGCGCCGAGCGGTTGCCGGAGGCGCAGTAGAGGATCACGCGGCCGGAGCGGTCGGGCACGAGGCCCTCGACCCTGGACTCCAGGTGGCCGCGCGGCACGTGGACGGCGCCCGGCAGGTGCGCCTCCTCGAACTCGTGCTGCTCGCGCACGTCGACGATCACGGCGCCGTTGCCGGCACCGTTGGATGCCACCTGGGGGCTCCCGCCCCCAGACCCCCGCGGCGCCTGGCCGGCCGCGAGCGCTTCGTGGACGTCCTTGGGATCGATCTCCTGGATCTGCTGCTTGATGTTGCGGATGAGGTCAGCGCCTGAAGCCATTACTTCAGAAAGGATAGCTCCCGCGAAACAAAAACCGGGGCGCCCTTTCGAGCGCCCCGGTGGAAGACCCAGACCTAGATTTTTTTGCGGAAGCCCCGGCGGCAGAACCACTCTGCCTTATTGAAGCCTCACCAAGAGTTTCGTCTTTCGGGGCTTCTGCCGATATGGGGTGAAGACCCCATTTGACCTCCATGGGCGGAATCCGATCAATTCAACGACCCCGGATGACGCGCCGCGACGACTCTCTCATTGGCCAGATCGTTGCGGCGAACGTCGTGCTGGTCGCACTGACCCTCTTCGCGGCGAGCCTCGCGGCCGGTCTCGACATCACCGTGCGCGACCAGCGCTGGCAGTTCCTCATCCTCGCGATGTCGATCGTGCTGTCGCTGTGCGTGAACCTGTGGATGCTCCAGCGCCGCTTCCGGCCGCTCGAGAGCCTGATCAAGCGGATCGAGTCGATCGACCCGTCGGAGCCGGCCACGCTGGGCCTCGGCCAGAGCGACCCGGTGGCGGAGATCAACCGCCTCTCCGGGTCCTTCACGCGCCTGCTGAACCGAATCGAGGAGGAGCGCCGCCGCTCGGGGCAGCTCGCGATGCGGGCCCAGGAGGAGGAGCGGCGCCGCCTCGCGCGCGACCTCCACGACGAGGTCAACCAGGCCCTGACGGCGATCCTGCTGCGCCTCGAGGTGCTCGCCCAGGACACCCCGCCCGAGCGCGCGCCCGAGGTGGCCGAGCTGAAGCGCCTTGTGAACCAGGCCATGGAGGAGCTGCTCACGCTGGCGCGCCAGCTGCGCCCGTCGGCGCTCGACGACCACGGGCTCGTGCCCGCCGTGGAGGCGCAGCTGAAGCGCTTCTCCGCGCGCACGGGGATCGAGGTCCGGATGAGCACCGAGGGCGACCCGAACGAGCTGCCCGAGGTGATGCAGACCGCGATCTTCCGGGTCGCCCAGGAGGCGCTCGCCAACGTGGCCCGTCACGCGGGCGCCACGATCGTGGAGGTCGACCTGGACGAGGAGGACGGCCGCGCCGAGCTGCGCGTGCGCGACGACGGCGCGGGCTTCGACGCGGGCTCGATTCCGCGCGCGGGCACCGAGCGGCCGGGCGCGGGCCTGGGGCTCGGCGGGATGGCCGAGCGCGCCAGGCTGGTGGGCGGCGAGCTGGACGTGCGGTCGGCTCCCGGCGGCGGCACGAGCGTGACGCTCCGGGTGGGCACGTGATCGACGTCCTGATCGCGGACGACCACGGCATCGTGCGCTCCGGCCTGCGACTGCTGATCGACCGGCAGACGGACATGAAGGTGATCGCGGAGGCCGACGACGGCGTGGCGGCGCTCGAGTCGACCCAGGCGCACCGGCCCGACGTGGCGGTGCTGGACGTGTCGATGCCCCGGATGACCGGCCTGCAGGCCGCCCGGGAGATCCGCGCGCACGTGCCCGACACGCGCGTGGTGCTGCTGTCGATGCACGACGACGAGCGCTACTTCCTGGAAGGCCTGGAGGCGGGCGCCGCGGGCTACGTGCTGAAGCGGGCGGCGGACACAGACCTGATCGGCGCCGTGCGAACGGTGGCAGCCGGCCGGACCTTCCTGTCAGACGACGCGCAGCGCGCGCTGATGGACGAGTGGCTCGAGACGGGAAGCCCCGAGCCGGACGACCCGCTGACGCCGCGCGAGCTCGAGGTGGTGAAGCTGATCGCCGAGGCGTTCACGAACCGGCAGATCGCGGAGACGCTGAAGGTGTCGGAGAAGACGGTGGAGTCGCACCGGGCCAATGTGCTGTCGAAGCTGGCGATGCGGGACCGCGTGGAGCTGGTGCGGTACGCCATTCGGCGGGGGCTCGTGGAGCCGTAGGGCTTTCGGCGAACGACGGGCAATAAGGGGGTGGGTCCGGGCCTCGCCAGGGGGGTCCAACACATTGCGGCGACATAGTCGCCGTAAGTTCAGGAACCCCTAGCCTGAACGGCGGATGAACGGCCGCGTTCTGATCGCCCTCTTCCTCATTGCTGTCTTTTCGCTCGGCGCCATAGTGCTGGCGGCGCCCGGCGACGACGACAACGACAGCGTCGCCAGCGGATCAAGCCGCTTCGAGGGCGCCGTCATGCCGAAGAACCTGAAGGCCCCCGACCTTCGAGCTGCGCGAACCAGGACGGCGACACGCATCTCCATGCGCGACTTCCGCGGCCAGCCCGTCATCGTCACGTTCCTCTACACGACCTGCGAGGACACCTGCCCGCTGCAGGCCCAGACCGTCCGGGGCGCTCTCGACGAGCTCGGCGAGGACGTGCCGGCCATCGCCGTCGCCGTCGATCCTCCGCGTGACACGCCCGAGCGCGCCCGCGCGTTCCTCTCGGAGCAGCGCGCGCTCGGCCGGCTCGATTTCGTGCTCGGCTCTCGCGCCGAGCTGCAAGCGCGTCTGGGACGGGTTCTACGTCCGGCCCCAGTCCGTCACCCAGGAGCACAACGCTCGCTTCACGCTGGTGGACAAGAAGGGCTTCCAGCGCGTCGGCTATCCCGGCTTCGAGGCGACCCCCGAGCGGATCGCGCACGACGTCCGCATCCTCCAGGCCGAATAGCTTCTCCTACCCGCCCGGTAGGATTTATCGCGGATGATGTTCTCGACCAAAGCCGAGTACGGCGTGCGCGTGATGGCGCACCTCGCGAAGCGGAACGGCGAGCAGCCCATCAGCCTGGGCTCGATCGCCGACGCCGAGGGGCTCCCGCTCGCCTACCTGGAGCACCTGGTGCAGCGCCTGCGCAAGGCGGACCTGGTCGCCTCCCGGCGCGGCGCCCACGGCGGGTACACGCTGGCGCGCCCGGCGGAGGACATCACGATGGCCGAGGTGGTGGCCGCGCTCGAGGGCGAGATCGCCCCGATCGAGTGCATCACCGCCGACGCCGACGGCGTGCTCACGTGCTCCCGCGAGGGAGCGGAGCCCTGCCCGACCAAGCTGCTGTGGACCCGGGTACAGGGGTCCATCGTCCGAACCCTGAACGACATGACGCTGGACGACCTCGTCCAGCCGCTACGAAAGAAGACGGAGAAGCCGACGCTCGTATGACGCTCGAGATCCAGAACCTGCACGTCCGCACCGAGGATCGGGAGATCCTCCACGGCGTGGACCTCACCGTGAAGAAGGGCGAGACCCACGCCCTGATGGGGCCGAACGGCTCCGGCAAGTCCACGCTCGCCAACACGCTCATGGGCAACCCGGTCTACGAGGTGACCGAGGGCCGCATCCTCCTGAACGGCGAGGACCTGACCGAGGCCGATCCCGACGAGCGCGCCAAGGCCGGCCTCTTCATGGCCTTCCAGTACCCCGCGACCATCCCCGGCGTCTCGGTGGCCAACTTCCTGCGCATGGCGGTCAACGCCGGGCGCGAGGAGCCGATCAAGGTCAAGGAGTTCGGCGCGATGCTCGGGAAGCACATGGAGCTCCTCAGGATCGACCGCGCCTTCACCAGCCGCTACCTCAACGAGGGCTTCTCGGGCGGCGAGAAGAAGCGCGCCGAGATCCTCCAGCTGGCGATGCTCCAGCCCGACTTCGCCGTGCTGGACGAGACCGACTCGGGGCTCGACATCGACGCCCTGCGGATCGTCTCCGACGGCGTCAACGCGATGCGCGGCGACGAGCGCGGCTTCCTCATCATCACGCACTACACGCGGATCCTGAACTACGTGCGCCCGGACTTCGTGCACATCATGATCGACGGCAAGATCGTGCGCGAGGGCGGGCCGGAGCTGGCGGACGAGCTCGAGGAGAAGGGCTACGAGTTCGTGCGCGAGGGGGTGGCCGCGAGTGCCGGCTAGCAACACGGCCGCTACCGCCGTGGAGCTCGTGGAGGAGCGCCGCCGCGCCGCGCTCGAGGTCTTCGAGGCCGAGCCGCTGCCGACCTGGCGCCGCTCCGGCTTCTGGACCACGTCGCTGCGCGGCCTCGATCTCGACGCGCTCGAGCCGAAGCGCTACGAGCCCGGGCTCCCCGAGCTCAACCTCGGCGACGAGGAGCACGCCGCCCTGATCGTCCAGCGCGGCGCCAGCGTCGTGCACGTGGACGTGTTCGACGACCGCGTCATCGTCATGCCGCTCGAGCAGGCGGTCGAGGAGCACCCGGACCTCGTGCGCGAGCACTTCGCGAAGCGCCTCCCGCACGACGAGAGCAAGTTCGCCGCGGGCACCGCCGCCTTGTGGACCGGCGGCGTGTTCATCCACGTGCCCGCCAACGAGCGCATCGAGAAGCCGATCCAGGTGGTCTGGCGGATCGACGAGCCCGGCACGGCGCAGTGGGCGCACACGCTGGCGGTCGTCGGCGACCACGCCGAGTGCAAGATCCGCGAGTACTTCCTCGCCCCCGACTTCGAGGGCCAGGCGCTCCACTCGGGCGCGTTCGAGCTGTACGCCCACCCGGGCGCGCAGGTCGACCTCGCGCACTACCAGGACTGGGGTCGCGGGGAGATCTACGACCTGTCCACGCGGCGGGTGGAGATCCGGCGCGACGCGCGCGTGAAGTGGGTTCCGATCCACCTCGGCGGCCGGCTCACCAAGCAGACGCTCGACATCATCACCGCCGAGCCCGGCTCCGACATGAAGCACACCGGCCTCTACTTCACCGAGCGCGACGAGCACCTCGACCTGTTCACCTCCGACCGGCACGAGGCCGGCCACACCACGGGCGACACCGTCTGGAAGGGCGTGCTCACGGGCGAGTCGCGGGCGTCGTACGAGGGGCTGATCCACATCGTGCCGAAGGCGTCCGAGGTGGACACCTACCTCCAGACCCACCAGATGCTGCTGTCGCCGAAGGCGAGGGGCGACGCGATCCCGTCGCTGATCGTCGAGGTCGACAACGTGAAGGCCTCGCACGGCGGCACCGTGGGCGAGCTCGACCCGGAGCAGATCTTCTACATGATGACCCGCGGCATCCCGCGCGCCGAGGCGGTGCGGGTGATGGTCGAGGGGTACTTCGAGGAGGTCGTGCAGCGGCTCGAGGACCCGGGTCTCGAGGACCTCGTTCGGCGCCGCGTGGCCGAGAAGCTGAAGGGCGCCGAGGACCAGGTGCGCGAGTTCATCGGGGAGCGCGCGGAGGCGGCGTGATGGGCGCGGTTGCACACACCCCCATGGTGGACCTGCGCGCGGACTTCCCCGTGCTGGAGCGCGAGATCAACGGGCACCCGCTCGTCTACCTCGACTCCGCCGCTACGTCCCAGAAGCCGCGCCAGGTCATCGAGACGATGGAGCGGTTCTACTCGTACTCCTACGGCACGGTGCACCGGGGCGTGTACGAGCTGGGCCGCGAGGCGACCGAGCTGTTCGAGGGCGCCCGCGAGCGGATCGCGGCCTTCCTCGGCTGGCCGTCCGACTGCTCGATCTTCACCCGCAACGCGACCGAGGCGATCAACCTGGTCGCGTACGCGTGGGGCCGCTCGAACGTCGGCGCCGGCGACGAGGTGCTCATCACCGAGATGGAGCACCACTCGAACATCGTGCCGTGGCAGCTGCTGTGCGAGGAGACGGGGGCGCGGCTCCGGTACCTGTCGGTGTCGGAGGGCGGCGAGCTGTCGCTCGACGAGCTCGACTCGGTGCTGGCTCGGGGCCGCGTGAAGCTGGTCGCGGTCGCGCACGTGTCGAACGTGCTCGGCACGATCAACCCGGTCGGCGAGATCGCGCGGCGCGCGCGGGCGGCCGGTGCGGTGACGCGTGGTGGACGGCGCGCAGGCGGTGCCGCAGATGCCGGTCGACCTCGGCGCGATCGACGCCGACTTCTACGCCTGGACCGGCCACAAGGCGCTCGGCCCGGCCACCGGCATGCTGCACGGGCGGCGCGAGCTCCTGAAGGAGATGCGCCCGTTCCTCGGCGGTGGCCACATGATCTCCCGCGTCGAGCGGGAGCACTCGACCTGGAACGAGCTGCCCTGGAAGTTCGAGGCCGGCACGAACGCGATCGCGGAGGCGATCGGGCTCGGCGCCGCGATCGACTACCTGGCATCCGTCGGGATGGACCGCGTGCGCGAGCACGAGCGGGAGCTGGCCGCGTACGCGCTGGAGCGGCTGCCCGCGGTGGAGGGCATCACGCTGTACGGGCCCGAGAGCGTCGACCGGCGCGGCGGAGTGGTCCCGTTCACGATCGAGGGGATGCATCCGCACGACATCGCCGAGCTGTGCGACCGCGAGGCCGTCTGCGTGCGCGCCGGCCACCACTGCGCGCAGCCGCTGATGCGCCTCCTGGGCGTGGGGGCGACGGCGCGGGCGTCGTTCCACGTGTACAACCGGCGCGAGGACGTCGACCGCCTGGTGGACGCCCTCGGGAAGGCGCGCGAGGTCTTCGAGCTCTGACGGTCCGATGGACGCCCTCTACCGCGACTACATCCTCGAGCACTACAAGAACCCGCGGAACTTCGGGGAGCTCGATCCGCACGACCTCGACTGGCACGACCACAACCCGCTCTGCGGTGACGAGCTGGGGGTGCACATCGTGGTCGAGGACGGGCGCGTGAAGGACCTGCGCTTCCACGGCCATGGCTGCGCGATCTCGCAGGCGGCGGCGTCGATCACCTCGGACGAGCTGATCGGGATGCCGGTGTCCGAGGTCCCCGGTTTGGACGCCGAATGGGTGATCGACCAGCTCGGCATCGACATCTCCCCCACCCGGCGCAAGTGCGCGCTGCTCGGACTGAAGGTCATGCGCGGCGCCACGACCGGCGACGCCTCCTGGCCAGAGTGAACGTCCCCGCCCGCGCCCGCCTGGTCCGGGTCCCGCTGGAGGGCGGGCCGGAGGCGGCGGAGGGGGCGCTGCTGGTCCGAGACGACGAGCACCCGTTCGCGCTGGCCGGCGACTGGGCCGGAGGGGGCGCGCTGGTGGGGTCGGAGCCACTGGTGGTGGCGTCGCCGGAAGACGATCCGTTTGCGTTGCTGGATGTGCAGCCGGTGGTGGAGGCCGAGGCGCGCGGCGAAGCCGCTCCGGGCGAGCCGCTCGGCGAGGCGCGCGGCGAAGGTGCTCCGGGCGAGGCGTTTGGCGAGGCCGCTTCGGGCGAGGTGCTCGGGGACCCCCCGCCCGAAGCCGTCGGCGGCGGCTGGTTCGGCTACCTCGGTTACTCGCTTGGCGCGACCCTCGAGCACGTCCCCCCGTCGCCGCCGCGGCCGGTGCCCCTCCCCCGCTTCGCGCTCGCCTTCTACGACCACCTGCTGCGGCTCGACTCCTCCGGGCGCTGGTGGTTCGAGGCTCTTTGGAGCGACGAGCGCGACGAAGCACTCCGGAAGCGCCTCGAAGTCCTCACCGAACGCCTCGCCTCCGGCGTGCGCGAGCGGCCGGTCGAGGTCGGCCCCTTCGCACCCGTCGCCCCGGGCGCCGCCGGCCACGTCGCCGCCGTGGCCGAGTGCCGCGAGCGCATCGCGGCCGGCGAGATCTTCCAGGCCAACCTCTGCCTGCGCCTCGAGGGGCGCTGGTCGGGCGAGCCCGTCGACCTCTTCGCCCGCGCCGCGCGGACGCTCGAGCCCCGCCGCGCCGCGCTGGTGGCCGGGCCATGGGGCTCCGTCTGCAGCCTCTCGCCCGAGCTCTTCCTGCGCCGCCGCGGCAGGCGCGTGATCACCGAGCCGATCAAGGGGACGGCGCCGCGCCTCGAGGGCCCCGAGACCCTCGCCGCCTCGCCGAAGGACCGCGCCGAGAACGTGATGATCGTGGACCTGATGCGAAACGACCTGGGCCGCGTGTGCGAGTACGGATCGGTGGTCGTGGACGAGCTGGCGGAACCGCGGCCTGCCCCGGGCGTGTGGCACCTGGTGTCGACCGTCGCCGGCACGCTCCGGCCGGAGGTGGGCGACGCCGACCTGCTGCGAGCGACGTTCCCGCCCGGATCGGTGACCGGCGCGCCGAAGATCCAGACGATGCGAGTGATCGCCGAGCTGGAGGCGACGGCCCGCGAGGCCTACACCGGAGCGATCGGGTACGCGAGCCCGCTGGCGGGGCTGGAGCTGAACGTGGCGATCAGGACGCTTGAGACGAGCGGCGAGCGGATCTGGATGGGAGCCGGAGGCGGCATCGTGGCGGACTCGGACCCCGGAGCGGAGCTCGAGGAGTGTCTGGTGAAGGCCCGCCCGGTGGTGGAGGCGGCCGGAGGGCGGCTGGCCGGCGAAGCGTCCGCGGCCGGCGTCCGGGATCGCGCTGCGCGCGGCGGCCCTGTGCCCGTCTTCGCCCTCGCGGGCGGCGCGTCGCGGCCCGATCCGGCTCGCGGCGTCTTCTCCACCATGCTCGTCGCCGACGGTGAGGTCGTCGATCTCCCCGGCCACCTGGAACGGCTGCGAAGGAGCGTCGGCGAGTTGTACGACCGTGACCTTCCGTCTGACCTGGAGCACCGTGTGGTCGCCGCCGCACAGTCACAGCGGCGCGCGCGGCTGCGCATCGTCGTCGCTGCGCACGCGCGCCCTGAGCTCGAGCTGGACCCGCTCCCGGAATCGCCGGCGGCCCCCAAGCCCCTCCGCCTCGCGCCGGCCCTCCTCCCCGGCGGCCTCGGCGCGCACAAGTGGCTCGACCGCCGCCTCCTCGCCGAGCTCGAGCGCCGGCTCGGGGCCGTCCCCTTGCTCGTCGACCTCGACGGCGAAGTCCTCGAGGCCGCCCACGCGAACGTCTGGATCCGCGAGGGCCGCACGCTCGTCACTCCTCCCCTCGACGGCCGCCTCCTTCCCGGAACCGTTCGCGCGCGCCTGCTCGCCGACCCTCCCGCCGGCCACACCGCCCGCGAGGAGCCCGTCACCCTGGAGCGCGCCATCGGCGCCGACGAGCTCCTGCTCAGCTCGTCGCTTCGCGGACTGCACGCCGCCGTCCTGGCAGGCGCCCCCGCCGCCCGGACGGAACCGACCCTCGTGCCCGCGTTCAGGTAGCCGCCGGCCCGTCGCGCAGCAGGACGCCCGCGCGGGGCTACTCTCCGCCGAATGCGAATCGCTCGCGGGACGCGGATCGCAGTCGCCCTGTGCGGCGTCCTCATCGTTCTGTCGCTCGTCGCTGCCCGTCACGCTCCGGCGCCGGCCGAGTCAGCACAGCAGCAGGCGACGGTCTACTCGAGCATGCCCCTCCAGGGCGCCGGCCGGCTACAGAGCCTCGCCGTGGTACAGGGCGCGCGCCTGGCGCTCGAGGAGGCCGGGCGAAGGGCCGGGCCCCACCCGATCCGATTCATCTCGCTTGACAACTCCACGGCCCGGGCGGGTACCTGGACGGTCGAGCAAACACTCTCGAACATCCGCCTCGTCGCGCGCGACCGCTCTGCAGTCGCCTACATAGGCGAGTTCAACTCCGGCGCCAGCGCCATCTCGATCCCGATCCTGAACGAGTTGCCGATGGCGCTCATCAGCCCCTCCAACACCGCGATCGGGCTCACGCGGAGCGGTCCGGGCGCCGACGACGGCGAGCCGGTCAAGTACTACCCGACAGGTCGCCGGAACTACTTCCGCCTGCTTCCGAACGACCGTGTCCAGGCCGGAGCGCTCGCCGTGGCCATGCGCGATCGCGGCTGCCGGCGAATCGCGGTCCTGAACGACGGCGAGGTATACGGCGCCGGCATGGGTGCGCTCGTCCGCAGGAGCGCGCGCCGGCTCGGCCTCCGGGTTGCCCACGCGAGCCGGATCCGGGTGCGGGCGCGGCGGCACCGCGGCCTGGCCCGACGGGTCAGGCGGAGCGGGGCCCGGTGCGTGGCCTACACCGGCATCACCGCCAACGGCGCCGTGCGCCTGTTCCGCGACGTCGCGAGGGCGATGCCGCGCGCGAAGCTCTTCGGGACCGACGGCATCGCCGAGTCGGGCTTCGCCGACCCGCGGGAGGGCGGGGTGCCGGCGCGGGTCGGGAGGCGCGTTGTGGTGACCGTGGCGACCCTGTCCCCGGACGCCATGCCCGAGGCCGGTCGCGCGATGCTGCAGCGCTACGCGGCCAGGTACGGCGAGCAGTTCCCCGACCCGTATGCCGTGCAGGGCTACGAGGCGATGCGCCTGGTGCTCGACGCGGTGGCCGCGGTCGGGCCGCGGCGCCGCGCGGTGATCAGGTGGCTGCACGACGTCGGCAACCGCCAGAGCGTGCTCGGCACCTACAGCTTCGACCGCTTCGGCGACACCACCATCCGCGACTACGGGCTCTACCGAATCCGCGGCGGCCAGCTGGAATGGGCCGGCGCGGTGCGAGCGCCCTAGCCGGCGTCGGCCCGAGCCCTGGCTGCCTTTCCCAGCCGCGCCCCGCGCCCGCTGAAGCTCAGGCGCCGAGCTCTCCCGCCCCAGATTCACCTCCACCAGCCCCGCCGCCGCGGCGCAGGCAGCCTCGGCCAGCACCACGCCCGTCACGGCGTCGCCCCGCACGCTCGGGCTGCTGCCGGCCGCCACCGCCGCCCCGAGCGACGCCACCTCGGCGGCCCGCTCGGCGATCGCCAGTGGGGTCCGGCTCGCCTCGAGCAATGCCTTCTCGAGCCGATCCGCCCGGGACGGGTCGTCGCGCGGCATCCGCACCGCCTCGAGCACCGGCGCATACGACGACAGCTCCGACTCGGCCAGCTCGAGCGCCCCCGCTCGAAGCACGCCCGCCCGCGCAACGGCGTCCGAGTCCCCCGCGAGCGACGCCGACATCTCCACGAGCGCAGCCCCCAGCGCCAACACAACCGCCGACGACGACCCCCCTCCCGGCGCCGGCGTACCCGCGGCCACGTCGTCCAGGAACGACCCCAGCGACTGTTCTCCGAGCCCCGACATTCCGGCGATCGTAATCTTCTGCGGATCATGGGCCCGCTCACCGACGAACAGATCGACTCCTTCCACCGCGACGGCTTCCTCATCATCGAGGAGGGATTCCTCGCCCCGACCACCATCGAGACGCTCCGTGAGCGCTTCGCCGCCGTCTTCGACCGCGAGTACTGCCACCGGCATCGCCCCCGACGAGTCGACTGGAAGCAGGGGCGCGACCGCGACGACGTGACGCGCCAGATCTGCAACTGGCTGGCGGGACTGCCGGCCCTGAGCTAAGCGGTCGCGGCCGGCTCCACGACGTCGAGCGTCAACTGCCGCGCCTCGATCTGCTCGAGCTTGGCGAGCAGGTTCTCCGCCATCCGGATCGACGCCGCGTCGATCAGCCGCCCGTCGAGCGACACCGCGCCCTTGCCCTCGGTGGCCGCCGTCCGCATCGCCTCGACGATCCGCCTCGTGCGCTCCACCAGGCGCGGCGCCGGCGTGAAGACCTCGTTGGCCAGCTCGACCTGCGACGGGTGGATCGCCCACTTGCCCTCGTACCCGAGCACGGCCGAGCGGCGCGCGGCGGCGATGTAGCCCTCCGGGTCTGTGAAGTCCCCGTACGGGCCGTCGATCGGCCGCAGCCCGTGCGCGCGGCACGTGACCGCGATGCGGGCGAGCGGGTAGTGCCACTGGTCGCCCCAGTGACGGTCGCGCGCCTCGCTGCCGTTCGGGTCGGTCAGCACCGAGTAGTTCTCGTCCACCCCGCCGATCGACGCCGTGTGGCTCTGGATCGACGCCGCGTAGTCCGCGACCCCGAAGATCATCGCCTCCATCCGCTCGGGGCAGGCCTGGGCGATCTCGTCCACGTTGACCATGCCGCTGGCGGTCTCGATCAGCACGGCCAGCCCGATCGGCCGCTCGATCCCCATCGCCTCCTCGATCTGGGTCAGCAGCGTGGCGACCAGGTGCACGTCGCCGGCACCGCTCACCTTGGGGATCACGACGGTGTCGAGGTGCCGGCCCGCCTGCTCCACCACGTCGACGATGTCGCGGTAGCACCAGTGGGTGTCGAGCCCGTTGATCCGCACCGACACCGAGCAGCGCGACCAATCCTGCTCGCGCAGCGCGTCGACGAGGTTGATGCGCGCCTGCTCCTTGTCGTCCGGCGCGACCGCGTCCTCGAGGTCGAGCATGACCACGTCCGCGCCGAGCCCCGGCGCCTTCTCGAGCATCCGGACGTTGCTGCCGGGCACGGCCAGCTCGCTGCGGTGGAGGCGTGTCTTCATGACGGCAGTAGAGCCTCGGATGGCGGGTCCGGCAAGCCCGAATAGAGGAATTTTGCGAGCAGTCCGGCGAGAATCAATACATAGACTCTTGCCTCAGTAGCTCTCGGAACTCTTAGCTTGCAGCTTCAGGGACCTTCCGTCAGGCTTTGGGGATGGATCTCTCCCCGCCCGAGCGGCTTCTCTGCGGCCCAGGTCCCACCAACGTCGACCCGGCGGTGCTGGAAGCCATGCGCAAGCCCATGCTGGGCCACCTCGACCCGGTGCTCCACGACATCCTGCTGGACGTCGTCGCGAAGCTGCGCGAGGCGTGGCGCATGCCCGACGGGCTCGTGCTCCCGCTGCACTGCACCGGCACGGGCGGCATGGAGACCGGCATCGCCAACCTGCTCGAGCCGGGCGACACCGTGATCGTCGCCCAGTGCGGCTACTTCGGCCGGCGCATCAGCGAGATCGCGCGGCGCCACGGGGCCGAGGTGGTCGAGGTGAACGCCGACTGGGGCGAGGCGGTACCGAACGAGCGCCTGATCGACGCGCTCGACCGCCACCCGCACGCGCGCATGCTGGCTGTGGTCCACGCCGAGACGTCGACGGGCGTGGAGCACCCGCTGGCGGAGCTGGGCGAGGCGATGCGGGGTCGCGACACGCTCCTGATGGCCGACTGCGTGACCTCCCTCGGCGGCATCCCGCTGGAGGCGGGCGCGTGGGGAGTCGACTTCGCCTACTCGTGCACGCAGAAGTGCCTGGCGGCGCCGCCCGGGATGTCGCCGCTGGCCGTGTCGGAGCGGGCCATGGAGCGGATCCGCGCGCGTCGCACGCCGGTGCCGTTCTCGTTCGACCTCCTGCTGCTGGAGCGCTACTGGATCGAGCGGCCGGCGGCCTACCACCACACGGCGCCGGTCCTGGGGATCTACGCGCTGCACGAGGCGCTCCGGCGCCTGCTCGCAGAGGGCCTCGAGGCGCGCTGGGCGCGGCACGCGGACGCCGCGGAGTACCTCCGCGAGGAGCTCGCGACGAATGGGCTCGAGGTACTGGCGGAGCCCGACCACCGGCTGGCGCCGCTGACCGCGGTCCGGGTGCCGGAGGGCGTGGACGGAAAGGCCGTGCAGCAGCGACTGCTGCAACGGCACGGAATCGAAGTCGGCGGCGGGCTGGGACCGGACGCGCCGGCGATGTGGCGGATCGGCTTGATGGGGCGGAACGCCAGCCGGGCCGTGGCGGGCCGGGTGCTTGACGCCCTGGTTGCTGAGCTCAGCGCGGAGCGTGCGCCGGTGGCCGTGACCGCCTGAACAGCGAGCAATGAGGATCGACTGTCCTGGATAGGGGGCCTATACGACCCCCTAGGCAGGACAGTCGTTCAGTTCAGCGGCTTCGCCAGCGCGTGCTTCGCCGCCGGCGAGCGGCAGAAGGCCATGAAGGCCTCCACCTCCTCGCGCACCGGCCCCACCGCGCTTCGCACCACGTGCCAGCGCCGCTCCGGCAGCCCTCCGCGCGGTGAGATCGTCTCCAGCACGCCCATCTCGAGCTCCAGCTCCACCGCCGCCCGCGACTGCAGGGCCACGCCGAGCCCTGTGCGCGCCGCCTGCTTGATCGCCCCGTTCGATCCCAGCGTCAACAGCCGTGGCGAGATCCCCCGGCTGGCCAGGAAGTCCTCCACCAGCGTCCGCGTCCCCGAGCCCGTCTCCCGCAGCAGCCAGGGCCGCCTGGCCAGCTCCTCCACCGCCACCCAGCGGCGCCGCGCGAGCGGGTCGCCCGGCGCCGTCACGAGCACGAACTCGTTGTCGGCGAAGTCGTGGCCGGTGAGCCGCTTCGTCGTCCGGGATCCGGCCCGTCACCGCCACGTCGACCGCGTGGTCCAGCACGCGCTGGAACACCACCTCGCGGTTCCCCACGTCGAGGCTGATCTCGAGGCCCGGATGGCGCTCGCGGAACGCCTGGAGCAGCTGCGGAACCAGATACTCCCCGGCCGTCGTCACGGCGCTGATGCGCAGCGTGCGCAACTCCTGCTTCGGCCGCCTCGCGAGCCGCGCGGGCGCCCTGCTCCAGCAGTCCGAGCACGTCCGCCGCGTACGGCGCATAGGCGGCGCCCGCGGCCGACGGCCGCAGCGAACGGCCGGTCCGCTCCGTCAGCACCACGCCGAGCTCGCGCTCCAGAGCGGAGACGGCCGCGGACACCGACGGCTGGGTCACCACCAGCTCCTCGGCCGCCGCCGTGACCGACCCGCGCCGCACGACGGTCAGGAATGAGGTGAGCTGTGTGAGAGTGACAGCCATGCTTGCGTCCTAACGTATAGACGCAAGTCTAAGCGTGAAGCGCGGAATCCGCCCCCGTCGCCGACTGCGGCTCACGCCCGCGCCGGCGATCCGCCGACCGCCAGCGCGGCCCGCGCGCTCACCGCGTGGTACAGGATCAGGAGCTGCACGAGCGCCAGCGAATCGGACCGGTGCAGATCGGTCCCGACCGTGAACTCCCCCAGCCGCCGGATCCGCAGGTGGCTCGCGAAGCGCATGCGCTCCCAGATCGCCTCCTCGAGCTCGGCGGCGTGCGCCGGGTCGAGGTCGCCCGGGATCCGCAGCAGCCACTCGTGCTCGCGCTTCACGAGCGCCGGGCCCGCCGCCGTCCGAGCAGCGGGGAGAGGTCCGGGTGCGGGAGCGTGTCGCGCAGGACCACGTCGGCGTCCAGGTTCGACGGATCGCCCGAGCGACCCTGCCGGAACGCCACGACGATGTCGGCGTGCTCCCGCTGCGGGTCGACGAACGCCTCGGCGTCCGCCTGCCGGCGGTCCAGCTCGGCCAGCACCTGGTCGGTGGTGTAGCCGCGCCGGGTGCAGTCTCGCTTGAGCTTCCAGGCCCGCCGCAGCGCCTCCGGCGGCGCGAGCATGACCCGCACGTCGTGCAGGCTGCGCAGGGTCTCGGTGTGGAGGTTGAGCAGCCCCTCCACGACCAGGAACCGCGCCGGCCGGAGATACTCGGGCGCCTGGAAGGTCCCGTCGCGGTGCGAGTAGACCGGCTTCAGCACCGGCTCGCCCCGGCGCAGGTGCTTCAGGTGCTGGGTGAGGATGTCCAGGTAGTTCGAGTCGGGATGCAGCGGGGTGATCCCCAGCTCGCGGCGCCGGCGCCGGTCATAGCGGTGGTAGTCGTCGGCGGAGATGTGGGTGACGTGCGAGTCGCCCAGCACGCGCGTCAGGCCGCGCGTGACGGTCGTCTTGCCGGCGCCTGAGTCGCCGGCCACGCCGACGACGACCGCCCGGGCCAACTCAGGCCCCGAGCTTCTCGTACCGGCCGCCGTGGAAGAGCAGCGGCGCGCCGGGACCCTGGCGCGCGTACTCGACCCGGCCGAGGAACAGCGAGTGGTCGCCGCCCCAGTACGAGCGCTCCACGCGCGCCACGAACACCGCGAGAGCGCCCTCGACGAGCGGGGTGTCCTTCACGAGGTCGAAGCGCGGCTGCGGCAGGTCGTCGCCCGGCCGGCCCGCGAAGCGGTCGGACAGCGACGACTGCGTCTCGCACAGCACGCTGACCCCGTAGCGCCAGCCCTCGTGCAGCAGCCCGCACATCTTGGTGCGGCGGTCGACGGAGATCAGCACGAGCGGCGGCTCGAGCGACACCGACATGAACGCGTTCGCCGTCATCCCGTGCACCTGCTCGCCCTTGCGCGTGGTGATCACGGTCACGCCGGTGGCGAACATGCCGAGCGTGCGGCGCAGGGCGACCGCCACCTCCTGCCCGTCGGAGCAGTCCACGTCCGGCCCCTCGTCCTCGGCGAACTCGTCGAACGGGCTCGCCCCGATCCCGTCCGGCCCCGACCAGCTCAGCGGGAAGTCGAACTCGGGTGGACGGGGTGTGTCGCTCATGAGCGCGGGCGCTTCTTCTCCGGATCGTAGAACGGGACGCGCACGACCTGGGCGGGGATCCGCTTCTGGAGGCCGTCGAGCTTCCCGACCTCGACCGCGGTGCCCAGCTCGGAGTACTGCACGGACATCCGGCAGAGCGCCACGTTCTTGCGGAGCGTCGGGCTGCGCGTGCCGCTCGTGACCACGCCCACGCGCCGGCGGCCGTCCCACACCTCGTCGCCGTGGCCGGCGGTCTCGTTGCCCTCGAGCTCGAGGCCGACGAGCGTCCGCTGCGGGTGCGCGGAGCGCTCGACCAGCGCCTCCTTGCCCACGAAGTCGTCCTCCGAGTCGAGCTTCACGGTGAAGCCGATCCCGGCCTCGAACGGGTCGACCTGGTCGTCGAACTCGTAGCCCGCGAAGATCAGCCCGGCCTCGATGCGGATCATGTCGAGCGCATCGAGTCCCAGCGGCTTCAGCCCGTGCGGCTGGCCGGCCTCCCAGATCGCATCCCACACGGCGGGGCCGTCGTCCGGGTGGCAGAAGACCTCGTAGCCGAGCTCGCCCGTGTAGCCGGTGCGCGAGACCACCACCGGGATGCCGTCGTAGTCGCCGAAGCGGCCGACCAGGAAGCGGAACCACTTGAGCTCCTCAAACGACGGCTGAGTGGGCGGCGTCCAGACGATCTCCTTGAGGAGATCGCGGCTCGCGGGGCCCTGCACCGCCACGTTGTGGAGCTGGTCGGTCGAGGGCTTCACCCACACCTTCAGCCCCGTGCGCTCGGCCAGCTCCTTGAGCCAGACGCCGTCGTACGGGTCGCCGCCGACGAAGCGGAAGTTGTCGTCGCCGAGCCGGAAGACGGTGGCGTCGTCGATCATGCCGCCGGTCTCGTTGCAGACAGCCGTGTAGACGACCTGTCCGACGGCCAGCCGCCGGATGTCGCGCGTGACGGCGAGCTGCATCAGCTTCTCGGCGTCCGGGCCGAGCACCTCCCACTTGCGCAGCGGCGAGAGGTCCATCACGGCGGCCTTCTCGCGGCAGGCCCAGTACTGGTTGATCGCGCCGTCGTTGTCGTAGCACTGCGGCAGCCAGTAGCCGCGGTACTCGACGAAGCTCTTCGTGAGCTCGCCCGTACGCGGGTGGAACGCCGTCTCCTTGGTCATCGTTGGCTCTGCCTCCGGGGTCACGCGATGGGCGATCGCCTTCGAGAAGCGGTTCTCGGGCGAGTAGACGCGGACGTGCACGTCGGTGCACTCCCACGCGTTGGCCGGATCGATGTCGTCCGGGCACGCGGACGACGCGCACACCAGGTCGCTGGCGGCGCGCAGCAGGACGTAGTCGCCCGGCCGCGACCACGGCTCGTCGAAGGCGAGCATGTTGTCGCAGTCGAGGCTCGTGTTGTAGAAGAAGTTGATCGCCTCCCAGCCCTTGCGGGCGCCGATCCCGTAGGACGTGACCTGGCCGTTGAAGTTGTCGGTGCAGTTCACGTGGCCGGGGTAGCCCATGTCCTCGTAGTACTTCGAGTAGCAGGCGAGGCCGAACATGTCGTGGCGGCCCACCGTGTCGCGCACGACCTCGACGAGCGGGTCCATGTCGACGTCGTAGAACTTGCCGTACAGGCCGGGGCCCGGCACCGCGGCGCCCATCAGCGTGCGCGTGGTGACCCCGTCGACCCCGCGCTCCAGGCCGCGCTGCAGCTTGTGCTCGTGGAAGGCGAGGAAGTCGGAGCACTGCTTGCCCTCGACGTCGATGATCTGGATGAACTCGCCCTCCTTGACCTCGTAGGCGAGGGCGGAGGCGCGGTCGATCCGGAGGTCGAGCCGCGGCTCGGCGAGCGGCGGCGGGAGCTCGAGCTGCGCGTCCGGGCGCGGGCGTGGCCCGCTTGACCTCGACCACGAGCGCCGACGCCGGCGGTTCGCCGTCCACCACGCGGCCGCCCGGAGCGGCCACCACGAGGAGGACGTCGCGCTCGCAGTCGAACGACTCCGAGGCGCCGGGGGCGCCGTCGCGGCCGAAGAGTCGGAGCGCGCGAGCGTCGTGCGGGCGGAGGCCGCGCTCCTGCAGCTCGCTCGAGAAACCCATCCTCTGAGGCTCGCAGAACCGTGGCATCTGAATCGGACGAGGCACCGAGCGCACCCAGGTCTTCCCGCCCATCCGACGCAAGCGCCGTCACCTCGGCCGGCTGGCCGCCGTCCGGGTCGATCACGGTGACCCGGTCGCCGCCGTGCAGCTCCACCACCGTCGCCGCGCCCGGCCTCACCCACCACGCCTCGTACGAGCGATCGACGGGCCTCAGGCCGGAGACGAGCAGAGCCGAGTCGGGGGCTCCCGCCCCCGGACCCCCGCTGATGCCTGGCTGGCCCATACGCGTCGTCACGCCTTCGCGGCCGGCTCCTTCTCCTCGTCCTTCTCGGCCTGCTCGCTCGAGCTGCTTCGCGAGCTCGCGCTTGCCGGCCGCGTCGAGCTTCTTGACCTCGTTCTCGACCACGCGCCGGTTGTAGGTCTGGTTCCAGTAGTCGAGCGCGTCGAACCCGAGCAGCACGGCCTTGCCGACGAACTGGCGCAGCACCTCGTTGGTCGGCCCCATCACCCAGCCGGCCTTGGCGTCGCGCACGTAGCGCTCGAGCTCCATGTCGCGCTTGTAGCCCGACCCGCCGCAGGCGTGCAGCATCTTGTCCACGTGGTGGGCGGTGTTCTTGGCGGCCTCGAACTTGATCTGCCAGGCCCAGTGAAGGTAGTCCGCCCGGGCGGTCTCGCCGACCTCGAGGATGCGCCGGTTGTCGTCGGTCACCCGGTCCATCGCCTGCGCCACGGACATCACGAACACGCGGCAGGCGTTGGTGTCCATCACGGCCTCGCCGACGTAGTCCTGGATCGTCGGGTAGTCCGCCACCCGCATGCCCACGTCCACGTGGCGCTTGCGCGTCGTGTGGCGCTTGGCGATGTCGATCGCGCCCATCGTGATGCCGTTCCACACCGACGAGGAGCCGATCAGGAACCACGGGTCGACCGCCTCGTCGTTGGAGGCGGCGCCGTCGCCGATCGGCCCGACGACCTGCTCGGCCGGGATCTCGACGCCCTCGACCTGGATCGGCCCGGACTGGTTGCCGCGCAGGCCGAGCGCGTCCCACAGCGACGGCTGCGCCTTCACGTGCTCGCCGTCGATCACGAACACCGACAGGTCGTCGTAGCCCTTGAAGTCCGGGCTGGTGGTCTGCACCACGTAGAAGTCGGCGAACCCGCCGGAGGTCGTCCAGGACGCCTTCTTGTTGACCTTGAAGCCGCCGTTCGAGCGCTCGGCGCTCGACGAGAACGGGTACCAGAAGTGCGAGCCGGTCTCCGGGTCCGAGTACGACAGCGTGCCGATCTTGCACTCGCTGTCCATCGGGCGGATGTACTTGTCCACCAGCTCGGGCGTCGGCCGCAGCATGAGCGTGGCCACGGCGCCGATGTGCATGACGTAGCACATGGCGGTGGAGGCGCAGCCGTAGCGCGCGAGCGTCTCGCACACCATCGTGAAGGCCACGTGGTTCTCGCCGAGCCCGCCGTACTCCTCCGGCACCGTGAGGCCGAGGAAGCCGTTCTCGGCCAGGATCTCGAAGTTGCGGCGCGGGTAGAGGAGCTCGTCGTCGGAGCGCTTCGCGTTCGCGCGCATCTCCTGCTCGCAGAGCTCGATCAGCTTCGCGCGCAGCTCCTGCTGGCGCTCGGTCAGGAACCAGTCAGGGTCCCACTCGTAGCCGAGTCCCCAGAACGGCTCGCCGCCCCACGTCTTCTCCACGATCTCACTCCCCGGTCGAGGCTCGTTCGTACAAACTTGTACAAGCGAGTTCTATCGCGCAGGGTAGCGCGTGTCTACCTGAATGGGGCGAACGCCTGGGAGCGCCCGCCCCATTCCAAGGCTCAGACCGCGGGAGGTGTCGTCCTCACGTCCGCGGGGCGCGACTCGCCGTCGGTCAGCCCCGCCGGCTCGCCGTTGGTGGTGGGCAGCGCGGCCGGCGTCGGGTCGTGGACGATGTCCCAGTAGGTGGCGTCGTAGCCCACCACCTGGACCTCCTCGCTCACGCCGAGGTTGCGCCCGAGGATCAGCGGTCATGATCCATCCGGTCAGGAGTCCGGCCCCGATGCACACGGCGAGGCCCGCGGCCTGCCAGAGGAGGTTCACCTCGGCGTGCTGGAAGGCGTAGTCGCCCTCGGTGACGCCGAAGTAGCCGCCGCCGGGCGTGCCCCAGTTGAGGACGCCGACCATCAGGATCCCGTACGAGCCGACGCCGAGGAAGAGCGGGATGAGCTTGTGCTCGTCGAACTCGCGCTTCTGCGTCTACTCGTAGACCGCGTACGCCACGAGCGGCGCAGACGCGGAGACGAGGAACATGCTCCCACGGCGCATAGATGTCGAACGCCGGCGACCCGACCACGTACCCGGCGAATGGGCCGAGCAGCGTGTAGATGTACTTCTTCGTCCTGTAGGCGATCACCGCGCCGGTGAGCGCGCCGCCGGCCCAGGACAGGCCGAGGTTGTTGAAGGCGACGCCGATGCTCGTGTCGGACATGTTCACGCCGACGAACAGGGCCTCCACGCCCCCGTCCCCCGCGAAGAAGAAGCCACACGACAGGATCACGAACGGCAGCCCGCGTGATGATCAGGACGAGCCCGATCGTGGTGAGGCCGAGGTTGTATGAGCGGTACTCGCCGACGATCCGGTGCGGCGCGTACATGCCGGGCCGCTGCCCGAGCTTCCGCACCAGCATGAGCGCCACGGCGCCCGCGAACACGTAGACGAAGCCGGCGCCGAAGAAGTCGTGGTAGCCCTCGTTCGTCAGCGGGCCGGTGGAGCCCCAGGTCAGCCAGCTGAGCAGCGACGAGACGACTGCGCAGACGGCGGAGATCAGCGAAGTACGCCGATGCCTTGATCCGCTCCGTCACCGCCAGGCCGATCAGCACGTTGATGATTCCGGCGAAGCAGGCGAGGAAGAAGATGAAGATCTGCTGGTTGTTCAGCGCGGCGGACATCGCGTTCTCCTCGAGCGACATGTCCTGCGCCCGTGCGCCGCTCAGCGAGCCGCCGAGCCACCAGTCCTTGATCGCCGTCCAGTACGGCTGGTCGATCTCGAAGGCCACGTAGTACTGCCAGTTCCAGATCGCGAAGCCGATCGCGAAATAGACGACGAAGCCGATGAAGAAGGCGATCAGCTTCTGGATGACGGTGTCGAAGACGTTGACGCGCCGTACACCGCCCGATGTCGACCATCAGGAGCCCCGCAAGGATCACCAGCGCTCCGAGCGTGCCCGACGCGTAGACGATGTTCTGCGCGAGCGAGTTGGTCGTTACCTGCTCAGGGACGATCTGTCCCGCCTGAGCGATCAACGTGGAAATCAAGGCTCAACCTCCCCCGGTGCTGCCTTGGTCTAGTGGCCGGCGCGAATATACCGCCGCCTTCGGATTGAATCAATTGGTACATCGACGGCGTGCGTTAGTTCGACAGATGTCGAACATCGTGCTACCGTTCGATGAGCATCGAACAAAGGCACGGCCGTGACCACCGCCCGCTCCGTCCAGCGCACCTATCTGCTCCTGATGCTGGGGAACACCCTGGCGGCGTCGTTCATCTGGGGCATCAACACGATCTTCCTGCTGGATGCCGGGCTGTCGAACCTCGAGGCGTTCGGGGCGAACGCGTTCTACACGGCCGGGATGGTGCTGTTCGAGGTGCCGACGGGGATCGTCGCGGACACGGTCGGGCGCCGGGCGTCGTACCTGCTCGGCACGGTGACGCTGACGGCGTCGACCCTGCTGTACGTGCTGCTGTGGCAGATGGGAGCGCCGTTCTGGCAGTGGGCGCTGGTGTCGATGCTGCTGGGGCTCGGCTTCACGTTCTTCTCGGGGGCGGTCGAGGCGTGGCTGGTGGACGCGCTGAGCGCGACGGGGTTCAAGGGCGAGCTGGAGGCGGTGTTCGGGCGCGGCCAGATGGTGTCCGGGGCGGCGATGCTGACCGGATCGGTGGCGGGAGGGTTCATCGCGCAGCAGACGAGCCTGGGGGTGCCGTTCGTGCTGCGCGGGGTGGTCCTCTTGGTGATGTTCGCCGTCGCCTTCAGGCTGATGCACGACGTGGGGTTCTCGCCGGCCCGGGGCGGGCGCCCGCTGGCGGAGATGCGAAAGATCGCGACGGCCTCGATCGACCACGGCTGGCGGGTCCCCGCCGTGAAATGGCTGATGGTGGAGAGCCTGTTCGTGGGCGGCGTGGGCTTCTACGTGTTCTACGCGCTGCAGCCGTACCTGCTGGAGCTGTACGGGGATCCGGAGGCGTACCAGGTGGCCGGCCTGGTGGCGGCGATAGTGGCGGGCGCGCAGATCCTGGGAGGGATGGCGGCGCCGCGGATCAGGCGGCTGTTCGCACGGCGAACGTCGGCACTGTTGGCGACGGCAGGAGCGAGCGTGGTCACGCTGGGCCTGATCGGTCTCGTGGAGACCTTCTGGGGCGTGCTGGCACTGATCGTGGTGTGGGGCCTGCTGTTCGCGGCGACGATGCCGATCCGCCAGACCTACCTGAACGGGCTGATCCCATCGCGCCAGCGAGCGACGATCCTTTCGTTCGACTCGCTGATGGGATCGACCGGCGGCGTCTGGAGCCAGCCGCTGCTCGGACGAGCAGCCGACGTTTGGGGCTATGCGCCGTCGTACCTGATGAGCGCTGCGATTTCGGCGTTGGCGCTGCCGACGTTGGCGCTATCGCGGCGGGAGCACGCTGAGGCCGACATGGTTGAGGTTGAGCCGGCGCAGGCCGCGGCGCAGCCGGCCTGAGGCCCGCGGGAGATGCCGCCGGTCCAGCCCGGTGGCCCGTATGGGCGATCGGCACGGCCCATCAGGGCACGGATGCCCGCGCACTGGAAGCGCCGCTGTCCCAACCACGAGAAAGCTGAGTCGTGGCGTCGGGTCGCGAGAGTCGCGCTTTCATGGGGAAGGAGCACTCTGCTGGCAGGTCGGCAGCGCTCCCGCTCCTCGTCCAAAGCAGCAGCCCGGCGTCACGCAGGACCGAGCAGAGCAGGTCGGCCTCGGCCTCGCTACGGGCGACCTCGACTGGGACCCAGTCGTCCACCTCAGCTACCCGAACGTGAAGGTGTACGCCTCAGGCCAGGCTCGGCGGGGCCGAGCGGCTCGGAGTCGAGCCACTCGGTCGCCCCGCCGAGCGAGGGCATGTGCACGCGGTCAGCTACCGGAGTGTCCGGAGCCCCGTCGCGGACCTCTTCTGAGAAAAGCTCCGGCTGCTCCCAGGCGGCGAAGTGCCCGCCCTTGTCGAGCTGGTTGTAATGGATGAGGTTGGGATAGGCCTCCTCTGCCCAACTCCGCGGCGCCTGATAGAGCTCGTCAGGGAAGACGCTCACGGCTACCGGGATGTAGACGCCCTTCGGGTCGAAGAAGCCGAGCTTGTTTTCCCGATAGAGACGTCCCGAAGAGACGCCCGTGTTCGTCAACCAGTAGTGGGTGATGTTGTCGAGGACGTCGTCTCGGGTAAGGCCTTCCGGGCTGTCCGTCGACAAAGACGCGAGAGATCAGCGCCAAACTAGTCGCGTCGTGGTCGAGCAGCCAGGCGGCCAGGCCGACGGGTGAATCCGCGATCCCGTACAGCGCCTGTGGGTGGGTCCCCAGCTCGATTGCGTAGCCCACGTCTGTCGCAAAGAAGTCCGTCAGCTTCTCGTAGAGGCGTGTTTCCTCGTCATTCAGACCGGATGGCGCCGGGCCGCCGGACTGGACCGCCGCTGCGACGTCGGGTCGAACGGCACCAGGGAAGTTGGTGTGGATGCCGATCAACCCCGGAGGCGCCTGTGCACCCATCAGGTCAACGATTTGGCCGCCCCAATCGCCGCCCGTGGCGACGTAGCGGTCGTATCCCAGGCGCTTCATCAGCTCCGCCCAGGCACGCGCGATGTGCTCGGGGCCCCAGCCGGTCTCGGTCGGCTTGCCTGAGAATCCGTAGCCCGGCATCGACGGGATCACCAGATGGAAAGCGTCCGATGCGCTCGCGCCATGTGCCGTCGGATTGGTCAGTGGATCGATGATCTTCAGCTGCTCGATGATCGATCCGGGCCATCCGTGCGCGACGATGAGCGGCAACGCATCCTCATGGTCCGAGCGAACGTGAATGAAATGGATGTCCAGGCCGTCGATCTCGGTGATGAAGTGCGGTAGGGCCTTCAGTTTCTCCTCGCACTTGCTCCAGTCGTACTCTTCCGCCCAGTAGCGCGCGAGCGCCTGCATCGTCGCGAGCCGCGGGCCCTGCGACGAATCCTCGACGGTCTCCTTTTCTGGCAAGCGCGTGGCGACGACGCGCGCACGCAGGTCATCGAGGTCCGCCTCGGGCGTCTCGATCGTGAACGGACGGATCGCTGTGGCGTCCGCTGACTTCGCAGTCGTGACAGCCATGTGGCTCCTAACGTTGGTGGTTGTGGCGCAGACCGTGTGAGGTCGATCGCCCATACACCGACCAAGTGTCGGAGCCGGAAAAAATCGCCTCGCCGAGGGCTGAGGCAAAGCGAACACCGACCGTACACCCAGCGACAGAAGCGGCCGTCGGCGGCCTCTTGGAGAAAGCCGCAAATAGCGGGTATTGGGCATCTCCAGGTGCTGATCGCAATGAGCGCAAGGATCGGACGAGCAGACCGGCTCCGAGTCCAGTCGCCACCAGGACTCCTGCTTTCCATGCGCAGCGACAGACGTCCCGGCTCGGAGAATGGCTCTCCCATCCATGGGGAAGGAGCACTCTGCTGGCAGCTCGGCAGCGCTCCCGCTCCTCGTCCTTTGCACTAGCGAGGTCGGTGTCCGTGGACCTGCCCGCGTGCCTCGGCAGCGTGCACGAGCCGGCCCGGTTAGCGACGACGGCAGTGTCGCTCCCGCCGGCGAGCGAGCGTCTCGACATCGAGAACTCTGAGACCGCCCCAAATCGTCCGAGGCAGGAGCCCAGGAGTCGGCAGTCGACAACGCTCGCTTGCACCCGAAAGCCTGGCTCTAAGCGTTTCGCGAGGTGGGAGCACGTGCGCGAGTAGCGTTTGGTCACGTCTCGCTTGTGAGTCGTTTGGTCACGTCTCGCTTGTGAGTCGTTTGGTCCGTCTCGCTTGTGAGTCGCAAGCCGGGCGTCCGTCGCCGCCCTGTCCCGACGCGACTTCTGGGCATCGCGCGACGCGCGTGCTCAGGTACCAAGCGTGCGCGGCGAGCTGCGAGCGCGAGAGGTCGAGGTCCTCTCCCTGGTCACCCAGACCTAGTCGAACGAGGAGATCGCCGGCTGGCTGGGCATCGGGCTCGAGACCGGAAGACCTACGTGGTGAACGTGCTCGCGGTCCTCGGGGCGCGAACCGCGCCCACGCCCGCGGCGATCGGCATCAGGCGCGGACTCATCCGCTAGGACGTCGCTCTCGGCTTCCTCGTCGGTCACGTCGGGCTCGCGCGCGCCCCTGCGCGCGTCCGCGAACGTGATCCTGACCACGGCACCCTTGCGGCGGTTGCCAGTCGAATGAAGGAGTGGACATTCGCCGCCGAACCGACGCGTCGTGCAGTCGCCGCGGGCGGCGATGGTGGCGACGGTGTAGGCGTCGTGCTCGTCGGCTGGGGGCTTGGTGGACGAGGGTGATGCGGTACCCGCGGCAGCGAGCCGGCATTAGGGGGGGCGCCGCCTCCTGGGCGGCGCCCCCTGGGCTCGACGCCGCCGCTAGCCGGTCGGTTCGAGTACGACCTCGTCCTCGCCGGTCAGCGCCGGCAGGTCGCCGCCCGGAGCGTCGGTGTACTCGGCGACGAACACCCCGCTGAGGTCGTCCGCCGGGTCATGCCCGCCCGCCAGGGCGGTCTGGATCGTGCCGGTGCAGCCGAACGCGGTCGTCAACGGGTGGCCGTGCTCGTCGTGGCCCAGGATGTAGGTCACCTGCACGCGCGAGCAGTCCACCGGCTGGTCGTCCATCACCTGCACCACGAACTGGACCGCGTCGCCGAACGCGAAGGGATCACCGTCCTGGGGCGTCACGAACTCCACGACCGGTGGCGTGTTGCCGACCAGGATCTCGACGTAGTCCGACGCCGAGCGGCCGAACTGGTCGGTGACCTTCAGCGTGGCGCGGAACACGCCGTTCTCGGTGTACGTGAACGTCGGGCTCGCCACGCGCGAGTCGACCTTGCCGTCCGCGTCGAAGTCCCACTCGTAGCGGACACGATCGCCATCCGGATCGTCGACCTCGCTCGTGAAGTGGACGGTATGTGGCGCCAGGCCGTTGGTGTCGTCAGCTGCGACGGTCACCGTCGGGGCGTGGTTCCCCTTCGGCCCCGGGCCGGCCGGGCCGACGAAGTCGACGCGAGCCAGTTCCGCACCCGGCTGGTTCTGGCCGAAGAACCCGTTCCCGTAGTTGAGCACGTACAGCGAGCCGTTCGAGCCGAACTCGATGTCCATCGGGTTCTGGAAGTCGAACGACGCGAGCACATCGTTGATATCGGCCACCTCGGCGCGCGAGGCGTCCAGGCGGAACTCCTTGATGTAGTCGCGCGTCCATTCGTAGAACAGCGGCACGTTGTCGTAGTACGCCGGCCACGCCGTCGCACGGCCGCCGCCGGCCACCTTGGGATCGAACTGGTACGCCGGACCCGCCATCGGGCCGATGCCGCCGGTCTCGAGTTCCGGGAACGCCGCCGAGGCGCTGTAGGAGTACCAGACCTGCGGCTGGGTCACCTGCGGCAGCTCGGTCAGCCCGGTGTTGTGGGGGGACTCATTGACCGGGTTGTCGCAGTCGAATGTCGCGCCCGACTGGCCGGTGGCGAAGTCGTAGTCGACGTAGGGCAGCTCGGCGGTTGCGCAGTACGGCCAGCCGTAGTTGCCCGGTTCGGTGGCGACGAACCACTTGCCCTGGCCGGCCGGCCCGCGGAGCGGATTGGGATTCTGTGCGTCCGGCGAGTAGTCGGCAACGTACAACTCGCCCTCCTCGAGGTTGTACTCGATCCGGAACGGGTTGCGCAGGCCCATCGCGTAGATCTCGGGCCGCGCGTCCGCGGTGCCCGGTGCGAACAGGTTGCCCTCCGGGATCGTGTAGCCGCCGCCCTCGGCGGGCGTGATGCGCAGGATCTTCCCGCGCAGGTCGTTCGTGTTGGCCGACGTCCGCTGCGCGTCGAACGCCGGGTTGCGTCCCTCGCGCTCGTCGATCGGCGTGTAGCCGTCGGACTCGAACGGGTTCGTGTCGTCGCCGGTGGAGAGGTACAGGTTGCCGTCGGCGTCGAAGACGATGTCACCGCCGACGTGGCAGCAGATCCCACGGTCGACGGGCACGTCGAGGATCTGCTCCTCGGAGCCCAGGTCCAGCTCGCCGGCGCGGTCGTCCCACTGGAACCGCGAGAGCCGGATGACGCCCCGGAAGGGCTCAAAGTCTGCCTCCGTGCCGAAGAACGGCGCATCGCCCTCGTTGACGGCCGGCGTGGCCGGATCGTCGACCGGCGTGTCGCCGGGCGGCGAGTAGTACAGATAGATCCACCCGTTCTGCTCGAAGTTCGGATCGAGCGCGATGTTCTGCAGTCCCTCCTCGTCGTGCTCGTACACGTCGAGCTCGGCGGCCAGCGACTTCAGCCCCGTGTCGGGATCGTGCAGCCACACGTGCCCCTGGCGCGTGACGTGCAGCACGCGCCCGTCCGGCAAGACCGCGAGGTCCATCGGCTCCCCCGGCGTCTGGTCCATCACGACCTTGTCGAACTGCGCGTCGGGCGGTGGCGCGCCCTGGGCGCTCGCGACCGACGGAAGCGCGAGCGCCGCAACGAAAACCGCGCTCAGACACCCCAGCCTGGCGATCGTGCGAATCATGTTCCCTTCCCCTCCTTGGATGAACGCGGGCGGAGTATGCCCGGAACAACTCGAACCGACACCCTCCGCATGAGCTATTGGGCGACGCCGCCAGTGGCGAGCCCGACGCAACCGAATCCCGAGGCAGGCCGCCCAACATCGAACGGGCTTGGACGCGTGGAGGCAGGCCTGCCCGGGTAAGCCCACCGTGGAAACGTTGGCGTGCGGCCGGGTGCCGCCAGAGGAGGAGGACAGACGTATGACGGCAGGCGTCCGTTGGTTGGTGCGCGCGGCGTTGGTTGTGGCGATCGCGGCGAGCGTCACACTGGGATCGGCGGCGGCCGCTTCGGCGGCGTCGGCGGATCGCGAGTGCGCCGGCCGGGGAGTCCCGGTCAGCAAGATCTCAGTTCAGCTGTGGACGTTCGCGGAGTACATCGGTTTCGACACCGATCCGGCGACGATCGCACGCACCGAGGAGGTGTTCCGGCGGCTGAGCGAGATGGGCTATCGCAACGTCGAACCGTTCACGCTGAGCGGCCTGAGCGCGGAGGAGTACCGGGCGCTGCTGGACAAGTACGGGCTCAAGGCGTCCGCCCGGCACGTGGACGTGGGGAGGCCGGAGAACCCGGTCGATTTCGAGCAGATCCTGGAGGAAAACCGGACGCTCGGGATCAAGTTCTTCGGCTCCGGCTCCACCCCGATATTTCCGCTGGTCTACAGCACCGAGGCCGAGTGGGTCGCGTATGCGCGGTACCTGAATGAACTCGGCGCGCAGGCGCGGCAGGCGGGCCAGACGCTGATGGTGCACAACCACGACATTGAGTTCGAGATTGTCTTCGGCGACCAGACGGTGTTCGACATCCTGATGGCGAACACCGACCCGAAGAACGTCGTCTTCCAGCTGGACATCTACTGGGCCGCCAACGGCGGCGGCATCGGTAACCCGGTCGAGGTACTCGAGCGCTACGGCAACCGGATCCAGCTCTTCCACGTCAAGGACATGGCGGCTGGTCCGTTCCCCGGCCAGATCGAGATCGTCGGCGAGGGCATCATCGACTTCCCGGAGGTCTTCGCGGCGTCCAAGGGGCCGGTGAGGTACTACGTGGTCGAGCACGACCCGCGCTTCGGCGACCCGACCTTCGATCCCTTCGAGGCCGCACAGAAGGGGTTCGACTACCTGGAGTGCGTCACGTTCTGAACTACAGCCACACTCGCCGCACGGCGCGGTCAATCTCGCGGCGCAACCGCGCGCCCGCGCCCGGTCGAAACCTCGGCGGCTACCGCACGAATGGGGAGGTTTTCGATGAATGGGAGCAGACCGACTAGGAGAGGAGGGATCATGCGCAAGCCATTGGCATTCACACTCGCGCTGTTCGTCGCGAGCCTGTTCACGGCGGCGGTTAGCCTGGGACAGCAGGGCGACCGGCCCCAGATCAGCAACGGGCCGAAGATCAGGGCGCTCGTCTACCACGAGACAACCGGGTTCCGGCACGCGTCGATTCCATACGCGATCGAGCAGCTCCGGGCCTATGGCGATGCGAACGGCATCGACGTCACCGCGGATCAGACGTCCGCGCAGTTCACGGACGCCGGCTTGGCGAGGTACGACGTCGTCATCTGGCTGAGCACCGTCGGTGGCGTCCGTGGCGACCCACCGCTGCTGACGGCTTCCGAGTGGGCGGCGTTCGAGCGCTACATGGAGAGGGGCGGCGGCTACGCCGGGATCCACGCGGGGTCGGATTGCTGCGACGAGTCAGCCTGGTATGGCGAGCTGCTCGGCAACCAGGCGCGCTTCCACAGCCATCCCGGCGGCGTGGGCGGTTCGCCTGGCTGCATCGGCAACCGGCCGGGCGATCCGAACGTCGTCAACAACACTGGCTCGTGCTTCCAGGCCGTGGTCGAGACCGAGGATGACAAGCATCCCTCGACGCGCCACCTGCCGGACCGCTGGAACATCTCCGACGAGCTCTACAACTTCAAGGCGAACCCTCGCAGCACGGTCCATGTGCTGCAGACGCTGGACGAGAGCTCGTACGACTTCCAGCCGCATCCGTTCATCCGGAACTGGGGCGCGTTGATGGGTGAGGACCACCCGATCACGTGGTGCCAGACCTACGACGGCGGACGCGTGTGGTACACCGGCCTCGGCCACGACGCGAACATCTACGCCAACCACGACTCCATGGCGATGATCGTTCAGGGCATCAAGTGGGCCGCCGGCAAGTGGGGCCGGCGCGGCTGCGACGAGGAGGGCTGAACGCAGCCGAGTCCGTGTTGAACACCAGCCGAGGGCCGGCGACAGTCAAACTCCGGTTCAGCGCCGATGCCGGTTGCTCCCCTGGACGGGTGCCTCCTGGGCGGCGGCCAGTGCGGGGGCCGCTTCTGGGCGCTGACCACCAGGGCAGACGCCCACCGGCGGCAAAGTCGCCGTCGGCCGGGGGCAACCAATCGCCATCTCCCTCAGCCCTGGTTTGAGAGGTCGAGGATCCTGAGGTTGCGGAATGACACGACATCCTGAGGCGCGCCATGGGATTGCAGGCCGATGTAGCCCACCAAACCGCGGGAACTGGAGTCGGGGTCGTTGGGCCGGCCCGGGAACGGGACGCCGGGCAGGTTCTCGTACTCGTTGATGGTCACCCCGTTGCGGATGACCGTGTAGTGCTGGCCGACGACGCGGATCTCGAGGTCGTTCCAGAGGCCCGCCGGCGTTGTCCGCGCCTGCGCGGCATTGACGTCTGCGAAGCCGTAGATCGACCCGGTCTTGCGCGGGTCGTTCGGCGGCCCGTCGGGCGAGTCGTTGATCTGCACTTCATGGCCGCAGTTGACTGCGATCCACCCCGCGGGATTGACGGTCTGCGGGCTCCCGTTGAACGTCGTCGGGCAGCCCGGAACCGGCGGCCGGGGAGCCGGGAAGCGCACCTGAACGCCGCTGTTCGCCCGCTGACCCGCGACCGGAGAATCGTCGCGGAACTGCAGCCGTAGGGAGAAGTCCCCGTACGGCCTGGCCGCGTACCACAACACGCCCAAGTTCGGGGGCCCGGGCGCCGCCTTCAGCGTGCCGTCGCGCTCAAGCGTTTATCGACGACCCGCCCGCGTATCGCCACCGCTCAAAGCACTTCCGGCTGCCGTCGAAGATCACCTCGTAGCCGCTCTCGCGGTGACCACGAGCCTTCCCGCAGCGTCCACCGGCGTCGCCATGGCGGCGGTTCTGGTTCTGGCCCTGCCCGCTATCCCGTTCTCCCTCCGAGTCGTCCCCTTGCCGCGCGGCGCCATCAGGCAGGGCGACCATCGCAGCGAGCGTCAAGACGCCCAGAAACGCAAAGAGCTTCCGCATGACTTCCTCCCTCGTCGCCGACCCCGGCCACTCTCGTTTCAACCCGTACATACCCGGGTCACGGTTAGCCGCGCCTCCCAGCGCCGCTGCCGCAGCGGCCACAACATGGCGGCTTCTCGAGCGGGCGCCGACCGCTCCCTGCGTTCTCCTCCAACAGCGCAATGGCGCCGTCTTCGCGCACGCCAGCCGGTGCGCCGTTTGTCGATGCGCGGGATCGCGCGCCTGAAGTGGCGCTCGGCGAACATCGAAGCGCGGGCTTGTGCCCCCGGCCGGGCGAGTAGCCGGCTGCTCGGCTCCCGCCTTCTGCGCGCATGCGATCGTCTCTATCGGTCCTGACCGCGCTACCGCTGAGGACGAACAGCGCGTGTCATTGCGGTCGGACAGCGCGCTATCGCTCTGCGCGATCGCACAGGCGCATGGCGCCCGACCTGCGACTCCTGCCGGTCCAATCCGGGGCGTTTAGAGCAACCCAATCGGGTGACTTGCGCCCCTCGATCCGGGCGGCGTATAGTCGCTTGGTGGACTTGCGAGTCCGACGCCCTAAGCACGGGACCGTCGTTGCCTATCTAGCCTGTTCGTAGCCTTGGGCGGAACGGGCTACGCCGCGGTCAAGGTCAATGGCTCGGCCCTGGTGAACAACAGCGTCACCGGGAAGAAGCTCAAGCGCGCCACTATCGGCGGCCGCGAGGTGAACGAGTCGAAGCTACGCAGGGTGCCGTCCGCGGTCACGGCGACGCACGCCAACACGGCAGCGACGGCGGGCAGCGCGACTACCGCGGGCAGCGCCTCGAACGCCGGCCACGCGACGTCAGCGGACCACGCTACCTCGTCGGGCTTCGCCAGCCGCGCTGGGGAGGCGACGAAGGCGGAGACCGCGACCCACGCGACCACAGCGACGAACGCGACTCAGGCGGGCAATGCCGCCCTGCTCGGGGGCTTGGGCCCACAGGGCTTCCTGAGTGCGGACACGATCGTCAGCGGGGTCGCCGCGTTGTCTACGTCCAACCAGATCTTTGCCGTTCCGGACATGGGCTTCGAGGTGAACGCGATGCCAACGGACGCCGACCCGGACTTCGAGGTCGAGGTTCGCAACACGCGAGCGCCGGGCGGGGCGAACATCGCGGTCGGGCAAAGCACGAGCAACGTAAGCGATGTCGTCCTGCCGGGAGCGGTCCAGGAGATCGAGAGCACCAACAACGTCTTCCCGCCGTTCCTGGTTGCCGACACGGCGGGCGCTCAGCCCGGTGTGCTCGTCATTTGCGGCGCCCACGGCGCGACCGTCAAGGTCTACTGCTACGGCGTCCGCACCTAGCTTCTCGCCCCGAACCAACCGCTGTCGGGAATGAGACAGGCGCGACAGGCGTTGGCGCGCCCGCCGTTTGACCGCATCAAGGAATCGTGAAGCATGCACGGCTCGCCCCCGTCGTCGGTCGATCCAAGCGCAGAATCCCCTAGACCCGCGACGCCTCCTCGGGACGAACTCGACAGTCCTCCCAGGCTCCAACGTCGCTCCCGCATCCATGGGCGAGCAGCACTCTGGGTCGCGAGTGGTCGGCACTCCTGCGCCTCGTCCACCTCGAAAGCCTCGGTCTCGACCATTGACACGCTCGCTCCCGTTGCGATGCAGTCGCCCCGTCGTGCGCGACGAGGGGCTGTCGGGATCGACGACGGTGCGGACGTGACCAGCGTCCAGTTCGGCGTGAACGTGCATGGGACGACTCGTTCTCGGCGTTCGAGGATGGCGTTCCCACGGCATCGCCGCCGCACCGGCCAGGTCTTGAGCCGGCGGGTGAGAGTCCGGACGCCCCGCCGCCCGGGTGCGCGGCGGGGCGTCTCGCGTTCTACGGACCGCTGGTTGACGCGGTGGTGGCGAACACGTCGGTGCGGTTGGCCAGGTTGCCGCTGTTGGCGCGGACCTGGAACGGCTTGAAGCCGGGCCTCGACCCGCCGCCGGCGAAGTCGAGACCGGCGTAGTCGCCCACGAAGTAGCCGAGGGCGTCCGGCGCCGTCGTCATGTCGAACGAGCCCGTGCCGTCGCCGGGAATCACGACCCCGGGCATGCCGCTGCCGATCCGCTCCTCCGTGAAGCTGGCGCCGCCGTTCGCGGAGCGCAGCAGCCACGTGTCGGTCGTGAGCGGCGGCGTGGTGTTCGGATCGTCGAAGCGGAAGTCGTAATGCTGCACCGCCACGGTGCCGTCGTCCGCCACCCGCACGGTCGGGAGGAACGCCTGGTTGACGCCCCCGACCTTGCTGATCCGGCTCGTGGCCGACCAGGATCGTCCACCGTTCGTCGATCGCGAGAATGCGATCTGCTCCTCGCCGGTGAAGCGATCGTCCTGCCAGACCACGTACAGGTTGCCGTTGTCGTCGTCGACGGCGATCTGCGGAATCAGGTCGCCCGTGCGCACGGCGTGACCGTCGGCCGGATCGGTCACGCCGTCGGTGATCATCCGGTCGATCCGGATCGGCGCTGACCAGGTATCCCCCTTGTCCGTCGAGCGCATCACCGCCGCGGTGAAGCCGCGGTTGGCCGGCGCGCCGATGTTGCGGATCAGGTTGAACAGCATCACCAGATCACCGTTGGGAAGCACGACGATCTGGTTGCCAATCGTCTGCGCGAAGTTGCCCGGATCGAGGACCGGCTTCACCACGTCGTACGAGGCGCCGTTGTCGTCCGAGCGGGCGAACCAGGCGAACGAGCGGAATGCCGCCGCCCGCTCGCCCGCCCGCGCGCTCGCGTTCAGGCTGGGAGCCACGATGCGCTGCCAGGTGACGTAGACGAACCGCGAGTCGGTCGGGTCCGCGGTGATCGTCTCCTTGTCGTTGAAGAAGTTCGCCTGGTCGTCGAACTTGACCACCACCGGGTCCTCCCAGTTCGCGCCCTTGTCGAACGAGCGCGAGGTCAGCACGGCGTTGGCCACGTTGGAGTCGTTGATCGACAGCGCCACCTGCTGCGCCACGCCATTCGGCGAGAACGACACCCACGGGTCGGTGGCGCGCTCGAAGTCGCCGCCGTTGGCGGCGTTGCCGCCCGTGCAGCGGCTGAACTTCGCCTGCCCCGTGTCGGACGCGGAGCTGATCGGCGGGATCGTCCAGCTCGTGCCCCCGTTGAGCGAGTAAGCGCTCAGGTTCCCGCTCGCTCCACCGTTCGACCACCGGTCCTGCTGCCAGTTGCCCACGAGGTTGTTGGCGTCGGCCAGGTTCACGTCCACCCAGGGCTCGACCTCGGCATTCCGGAACACCGTCCCGGTCTGCGGCGTCCCCTCGCAACCCACGGCGAACGGACTCGGCCCGCTCACCAACGTCAACGGATCAACTGCGGCGGAGGCGGTCGCCGGAGCGGCGGCGGCCACCAGCAAGGCCACGAGCACCGAAATACGGACGGAAGATCTGGGCATAACACCCTCCTCCCTTGATCGAGCGACCCCGGCCCTTCCATAGCGGGGTCGGCGTCTGTCCAGACTACCGCAGCCCGCCCCGCCAAGAGCCGACCATCAGGCGTCCGTGCCGCGACACCGTCCGGGCGATCACGCTGCTTAGACCGACCTCGGGCTGGAGTCCCGTAAGACCGCAAGAAGAACCCCCCCAAGGGGTGTCAAACGGACACCCCCAGGCGCTCCCTATCACGACGGAAGCGGGCGTCCCCAGCGGTTCCGGCCGGCTCTCGCAACGGACGAGGAACGGGCGTCTCGCGTGGTGCGGCAGTCGCTTACGCAATTCGCGCGAAGCGGCGGCGAAGGAGCGGCGTGCCGAGGACTGTCGCGTCACCGCAGTCCGCGGGTCGGAGCGGCGCTCAGCCGCGCTCGCCGTTGGGCAGCGGATGCGGCACTCTCTGCGGCGGGGCGGGCGGCCTCTCGACGTATGAAAGGGTGACCCGCCCGGCGCTCGCCGGAGTGCCGAGCTGGATGCTGTCGATCTCGACGTCCTCGCGCGCGCGGGCGCGTTGGAGCTGGCGGCGCTTCGGTAGCCAAGTCCATTGTCAGCCACCGGGCTCTCGCGGACGTACCGGCGTTCGCCGGACCGGCCGCCCTGTGGCGACAACCTCTCGATCCGGCCGAACGCGCTGTTGACCGTATGAACCCCGGTCACCTGGCCGGAGTAGGCCCCGGGCCGCCTCACACGGCGCCCAGCACCTCGTCCGCCGAGCGCTCCCCCGTGGCGACCGCGCCGTTCAGGTAGCCCTGGAAGTCCTGCGTCGTGTGCTCGCCGCAGAAGTGCAGGCCGCCCTCGATCTCGGACTCGACGCCGCCGAACGCCTGGTACTGGCCCCGGCGGTAGTAGGAGTACGACCCCAGCGTCCACTCGTAGCTCGGCCAGTGATCGATCGTCGCGCGCCCGTCCCAGGCGGCCGTCGCCCCGGGGATCACGGGCTCCAGCTGGTCGAGGAACTGGCGCGCGCGCTGCGTCGGGGTGCCGGACCGGAACGAGTCGCCGATCCGGCCGCCCGTGTAGTCCACAAGGACGCCGGCGGGACCGGGCTGCGCGCGCGACACGTCCCAGGTGTTCTGGTAGCCCCGGTCCGAATAGGTGTCGCCGTTGCAGCCGATGTCCTCCCACACCCGTCGCCGGAATCCGACGTGGAGCTTGGAGTTCGTGCCCATCCCGAGCTCCCGGATGGCGCGCGCCTTGATCGGCCCGAAGCCGGCCCGCGACCAGTCGACCGACGTGCGCATGATCGTGAACGGCAGCGCGAGCACGACCCGGTCGGCGACGACGGTCCGCGTGGAGCCGCCGCTGGTAACGCCAAGGGCGTAGGCGCCGTCGGCCGTGGCGCTGATCGCCACGAGCCGGTTGCCGAGCTGGACTTGGCCTGGCGCGAGCTGCGCGGCGAGCGCGGCGACGAGCCGGTCGTTCCCGCCCTGCACGTGGTACTTCTCGTTCGAGGGGCCCAGCAGCCGCAGCTGGCCCTGACCGGAGTAGCCGAGCAGATACAGAAGGTTCAGCGCGCTCTGGTCCGTGCACTCGGCGCCGTATTCAATGTTGTAGGTCACGTCGAGCAGCTGGCCGAGCCGCGAGCCCATCCCTCCCGGCACGCTCTCCTCGATCCAGTCGACGACGCTCATCGCGTCGAGCTGGCGTCCGCGCAGCGTCGACGTCGTGTAGGTCGTCGGATACGACGCCTCCGAGACGTCGCGATGGAGCTTCTGGTAGACGCCGTTGAAGTCGTCCTCCGCCTCGGCGACCGTGTAGGGCGCGCCGTCGAAGTGGTACAGCGCGTCGGTCCCCGCCGCCTCGGCGCGGTCCAGGTTGTCGAGCGGGAGGCGGAGCTCCTGGCAGAGCTGGCGGATCTCGATGTGGCCGGTGTCGATCAACTCGCCGCCGCGCTCGACGACTAGCCCGGGGGCGAACGCGTTGCGGCGCGTCCACACGCGGCCCCCGACCCGATCGGCGGCCTCCAGCACTGTCGCGTCGACGCCTGCCTGGTGTAGCCGGTGCGCGCACGTCAGACCCGCCAGGCCGGCGCCGACGACCACGACGCGCGGGGAGCCGGAGACGACGGCGCGGACCGGTCGGGCGCGGACGACGGCGGCGGCGAGCGTGGCGGCGCCGGCGGCGCCGAGGAGGTGGCGGCGGGTGATGGCAGCGTCCTGCGCGATCCGCTGGACGGCGTCGGCGAGCGGCGTACGTGGCATTGAGCGACACTAACCGGGACCACGATCCGGTGCCAGGCGTCCGACTGACCGTGTCGAGCTGCGGAGCCGCACTGAGGGCAGTCTCCCGCCTGCGCTCCGGGAAGTTACTCGAGCTTGAACGCGCGAATCCGCTCGTCGTACTGCGACGTGTCGCACCGTAGACCCCGCACGCGAGCGCCTGCAGGATCGAGAGCAGCCCGGTATGCGAGCGGACGAACGGCGGGGAGTTCGACACGAAGCAGAGCGTGCGGTCGGACGGCTTGACGACCCCGGAGAGCGTCGAGTCGACGATCGCCAGCGTCAGCGCCTTGCGGTGGCGGGCCATCTTCATCGCGCGGACGACGAGACCGGAGCGCCCACTAGCTCGTTGACGGTAGGGGCTCGCGGACGAGCGGCGGGATTATTGGTGCTCGGCGCGGTCGTCGGCGCCCTGATCAACCGCTTCACCGGCTACGCCGCAGACAGCGTCAGAGCGCCGCACCCAGCGAATCCAGTCAGCTTCATAGTGGATTGGACTGTGACGGCATGCCCACGAGGCCGTCGGCGCTTCGCCCCGGCTCCCTGACTTCGCGCTATCGCATTCGCGTGGTTCCGACACTCGCGCCTGGCGGCGGAGAGTGCGGCTTCCCCGTGGATGCGGGAGCGACCTCCGAGCCAGGGAGGACTGCTGCGTCTCGTCCCTTGGGGTAGCGAACCATGTCTCGTTCGAGACGCCCGCTTGTCGCGTCGCGAGCGGGAGTCTCACGTCCCCGAGCGGAGACCCCCGGTGAACAAGGGATCGGAAATCGCCCGGCCGAGCGATGGATTTCCAACCCCCGACGTATCTCTGCTGACAAAGGGGCGATTTTTGGCCCCCCGAAACGATCACAACACGAGGAGCCAGATGAACATGAACACGCCCCCGATCGTGTCCCCGCAGGAGTGGAAGGTCGCGCGCGAGGAGCTACTGGCGGAGGAGAAGGAGCTGACCCACGCCCGTGATGCGCTGGCCGCCAAGCGCCGCCGGATGCCGAGAATGGCCGTGGATAAGGAGTACCGATTCGAGGGCCCGAACGGCCCCGCGGGCCTGCCCGACCTTTTCGAGGGACGCCGTCAGCTGATCGTCTACCGCTTCTTCTTCGAGCCGGGCGTCCACGGCTGGCCCGAGAGTGGGTGCCCCGGCTGCTCCTGGGTCGCCGATCAGATCACCCACCCTGCGCATCTGAACGCTCGCGACACAACGATTGCGCTCGTCTCGCGCGCCCCGCAGGCCGACATCGAGCGCTGGAAAGCGCGGATGGGCTGGGAGGCGCTCCCGTGGTACACGCTGACCGACGACTTCGACAGCGACTTCGACGTCGGCGAATGGCACGGCACCAACGTCTTCTATCGCGACGACGACGATCGGATCTTCCGCACGTACTTCGTCGACGGCCGCGGCGACGAGGCGTTGGGCGGCCTCTGGGCCTATCTCGACATCACCGCGCTCGGACGCCAGGAGGACTGGGAGGACACGCCGGAGGGCTACCCGCAGACCCCGGCCAACCTGTGGATCAGGCGCCACGACGAGTACGACGCGCCGGCCGGCTCTGAGGCGGCCGAGGCGATGGCCGTGCAGGTCGAGCGCGGCCGGGCCGCGGGCCAGACGAAGAGCTCGGGCTCGTGATCGCCCACGTCGGAGGCGTGCCGCTGGAAGAGACCCTGCTGCCATTGGTGAGCGGGACGGGTGCGGCGCTGCTGCTGGCGCGTGCCTGGCTCGCTTCGCACCTGGGACGAGGACGCCGGTAGTCGCCGGGCCCTTTCGCGCGGCCGAGCGATGGATTTCCGGCCTTCGTTGGATCTCTGTTCATAAAGCGGCAGTTCCGCCCACGAACGACCGGAAAGGCAGAAGCCAGATGAGCTCGGAAACCACTCAGACACGCGAGAAGACGACGACCGCCTGGGTGGTCGCCCTGACCGCGATCGGCTCGCTGATGGCGGCCCTCGACACGCTGGTGGTGTCGACATCACTGAGCACCATCCGACTCGATCTGGGCGCCTCGATCGAGGACCTTGAATGGACGGTCAACGCCTACAACCTGAGCTTCGCGGTGTTGCTGATCACCGCCGCCGCGCTCGGCGATCGCTACGGCCGCCGGGCCTTTTACGCGATCGGGCTGGGCCTGTTCGCCGCGGCCTCGGCGGCGGCGGCGCTCGCGCCCAGCGTCGGCTTCCTCGTGGCGGCCCGGGCAGCACAGGGGGCTGGCGCGGCGCTGGTGCTGACGCTGGGGCTGACGCTTTTGACCGCTGCCTTCCCGCCCGAGAAGCGAGGAGCGGCGATCGGCCTGTTCAGCGCGGTCACCGGGATCGCGGTCGCGCTCGGCCCCCTCGTCGGTGGCGCGATCGCCGAGGGCATCGACTGGACGTGGATCTTCTGGCTCAACGTGCCGATTGGCTTGGCCGCGATCCCGCTCGTGCTCAGGAAGATCGAGGAGAGCTACGGCGGCGACACCGGTCTCGACATTCCCGGCCTGGCGCTGATCAGCGCGGGTGCCTTCGGGCTGGTCTGGGGCCTGGTGCGCGGGAACTCCGTCGGTTGGGACAGCCTCGAGACCATCGGCGCGCTCGCGGCCGGCGCGGTGCTGGTGGCGGCGTTCATCGCCTGGGAGCTGCGCGCGGCGGAGCCGATGGTGCCGATGCGCTTCTTCCGCTCCCGCGCCTTCTCGGCGGGCAACGCGGCGATCTTCTTCACCCTCGCTTCGCTGTTCGGCGCCGTCTTCTTCTTCGCGCAGATGCTGCAGACGGCGCTCGGCTACGGACCTCTCGACGCGGGCCTGCGGTTGATGCCCTGGACCGTCACCTTCATCACCGTGGCCCCGGTCGTCGGCAACCTTGTGGACCGCTTCGGCGAGCGTCCGTTCATGGTCGCCGGGCTGTCGCTGCAGGCGGTGGCGATGGGATGGATCGCGGTGATCGCTGACTCCGGGCTCACCTACTCGGAGTTCCTGCCTCCGTCGATCCTCGCCGGCGTCGGGGTCTCGATGGCGATCCCCGCGGCGCAGAACTCGGTGGTCGGCTCGTTCTCCGTCGAGGACATCGGCAAGGCCGCCGGCGCCAACAGCATGATGCGCGAGCTCGGCGGCGTCTTCGGGATCGCGGTGGCCGCCGCGGTGTTCGCCGGCGCCGGCAGCTACGCCTCGTCCGACGCGTTCCTCGACGGGTTCGCGCCGGCGGTCGCCGTGCTCGCGGGGTTCTCGGCGCTCGGTGCGATCGTCGCCCTGGCCCTGCCGGGCCGACGTCCGACGGCCGAGTCCCTCCCCGTCGGTCCGGTCCCGGCGTTCGAGAGCGCGGGCGGAAGCTGATCACACTGTGATGACCAGACGATGACCCCGCTTCGCTCCAACCCGGTCGTCCACCTCGAGCTCCACACGGGTGACCTGCCGCAGGCCCGCGACCTCTACGCCGAGCTCTGCGGCTGGCGCCCGGAGTGGATCGAGACGCGAGCCGGCTCCTACCTCTCCCTGGAGCTCGGCGACGGGCTCGGGGGCGGGATCGTCGAGTGCCCTGTCCGCGGCCCGCTTTGGTTGCCGTACGTCGAGGTCGACGGAATCGCCGATGCCACCGACCGGGCTCGCGGGCTCGGCGCCTCCGTCCTCCTGGAGCCCCGGGAGGGCCCGGCCGGATGGCGAAGCGTGGTCCGCACCGCCGTTGGCGGCGAGCTCGCCTTCTGGCAGCCGAAACGGAGAAGGTCATGAACGACGCCCGGCTGCTCGAGGCTGCCCGTGCGGGGGACGAGGATGCCTTCGCTCGGCTTGTTGAGCCCCACCGCCGCGCTCTGCACGCCCACTGCTACCGGATGCTCGGCTCGGTGGCCGACGCCGAGGACGCACTCCAAGACGCGCTGCTTAACGCCTGGCGAGGGCTCGCGAAGTTCGAGGGGCGAAGCTCGCTGCGCTCGTGGCTGTACACGATCGCGACCAACGCCTGCCTGCGAGCGATCGAGCGGCGGCCCAAGCGGGTGCTGCCGATCGACTACGCGCCCGCCGCCGACCCCCACGACGGCCTGGCCGAACCCCTGGTCGAATCGGTCTGGCTCGAGCCCTATCCCGACGAGCGCCACGGCCTCGAGGACGGGCTCGCCGGTCCGGAGGCGCGTTACGAGCAGCGCGAGAGCGTCGAGCTCGCCTTCATCGCGGCGCTCCAGCACCTGCCGGCGCGCCAGCGCGCCGTGCTCATCCTCCGCGACGTGCTCGGCTTCTCGGCGCGCGAGACGGCCGCGGCGCTGGAGATGTCGTCACCCGGTGTCGACAGCGCCCTGCAGCGCGCCCATAAGGCCGTCGACGAACGGCTTCCCGACCGCAGCCAGCAGGCGGTGCTCGGTTCGCTCGACGACCAGGGCCTGCGCGAGATCGTCGACCGCTACGTCGACGCCTTCGAGCGCGCCGACGTCGACGCCGTCGTCGAGATGCTCGCCGCCGACGGCGCGTTCACGATGCCGCCCCTGCCGACCTGGTACCGGGGGCGCGAGGCGGTGGCCGCGTTCCTGAAGGGCGATGTGCTGGCGAGCGAAAACCGCTGGCGCCTCGTGCCGGCCCGGGCGAACGGGCAGCTGGCGTTCGGCAACTACCGCTGGGACGAACAGCGGGAGACCTTCAGGCCGCGCAGCATCTCCGTGCTCACGCTCGGCCGCGAGGGAATCGCCGAGATCACCACCTTCCTCGGTCCCGAGCTGATTCCGCGCTTCGGGCTGCCGGACGAGCTCTAGCCCCAGCGATGGATTTCCAGTCCCGGCCGTATCCCTACTGACAGGGCGGCAATTCCGCCGCCGAACGTCCGGAAGGAGCGAGCGAGATGATGCTGAAGGACAAGGTTGCGGTGATCTACGGAGCCGGAGGCGCGGTCGGCGGCGCTGTCGCACGCGCCTTTGCGTCTGAGGGCGCCAAGGTCTTTCTCACCGGGCGCCTCCGGGCACCGGTCGAAGCGCTCGCCGAGGACATCGTTTCCGCTGGCGGATCCGCCGAGGCCACGGAGGTCGACGCGCTCGAGGAGCAGGCCGTGGACGAGCACCTACAGTCCGTGATCGACAGGGCGGGTCGCGTCGACATCTCGTTCAACGCGGTCGGGATCCCGGATACGAAGATTGTGGGTGTGCCTCTGGTCGAGCTGGAGGTCGAGCAGTTCTCCCTGCCGATCACGGCCTACGCAACGTCGTACTTCCTGACCGCACGGCTGGCGGCCCGGCGGATGGTCGCGAATAAATCGGGGGTGATCATGACCGTCACCGCACTCCCCTCGCGGAAGGGCACCCCATTGAACGGAGGCTACGGTCCGGCGCAGGCCGCCAAGGAGGCACTCACTCGAGAGCTCTCCGCCGAGCTCGCACCTCAGGGCATTCGCGTGGTCGGTCTGCGACCACACGGCATGCCGGAGACAAGCTCGCTGAAGGAAGTCTTCGAGGCCAAGGCACCGGGAATGACCTGGGAACAGTGGCAAGAGTTTGTCGCAGGCACGACCCACGCGCGACGAGTCATGACGCTCGAGGAGATGGCAAACATGGCGGTCTTCATGGCTTCCGATAAGGCAAGCGGGATGACTGGAACGACCGTCAACTTGACGATGGGGAGTCTGGACGACTAGCGGCTAAGCGACCGCGCCTGCCGTTAGTCCTCGCTAGGTGCTAGGCGCGAGGGAGCGTGGGTGGCTATCCCTCAGGCAAGGCCGCCCTCCTCTACAGAAACGCGGAATTGCACCGAAGGGGCTGATTGCCGCTCCCGCTTCGCGCGACCTGCGGAAGCGACAGCGGCGCCACGCGAGAGGCCTGCCCATCGTCCATTCCGACAGCCACCCCACTGCCTGCCGTGGCACCCGCAACCAGACTCGAAGCAGGAGTGCGCCGGTGTGGTTGCCGGTCCGGCGCGTGAGAGCGGAGTCGCCTGGAAGCGGGGTATTCGGTGTATTGGGTGCGAGAGTTTCGAGATGCCCGACTGGACGAAGAAGAACTTCGACGATCTGCGCGATGTCAGCCCGCGGGATGCTCCAATGCAGTGGCGGTTCGCGCGAGACGCTCTGCGATCGCCCGAGCTCGGCGTGAGCCGCTTCACCTACGAGCCGGGTGCCCGCATGCCGTGGGGTCACCGCCATCGTGTGCAGGAGGAGGCCTACGTCGTGGTCGCTGGGTCCGGTCGTGCCAAGCTCGATGACGAGGTCGTCGAACTCTCAGTGTGGGACGTTCTGCGCGTCGCTCCTGCAGTAGTCCGCTCGTTCGAGGCGGGCCCGGAGGGTCTCGACGTTATCTGCGTCGGTGGTCGCAAGCCCAAGGGAGGCGACGCCGAGCGGTTCGAGGACTTCTGGGACTGATCGGCTCGCCATCCTCGCAGCGTGCGTCGCTAATCAGAGAAGAGCCGCTTAGGACGACCAGGGGGCAGCGCCGCAGCCGCGGCACCTGACGCCGCGCCGCTGCTCCCTTTGAGGAGCGAGCGTCTCGAAACCGCATCGAGGCGCGCCTGCTCGTGACGAGAACCGTGCGCCCTCCTGCCCGCCGGGGAGAGTGCTCCGTCCCCATGCGAGCAAGAGCGCTCTCGGGCTCAGATGCTCAGTCCGGCGCTCGCGGAGATCATCGGCGCGCGCCGGTTGTGGACTGTGTCGATGATCTCCGCGGTGTCGATGCCGTCGAGGTAGACCGACGTCACGCCGAGGTTGACGTGGCCGAGCTGGCGTTGGATCACCTTCAGCGAGACACCCTCGCGGGCCATCTCTACGGCGTGGGCGTGGCGCAGCTGGTGGGGAGCGAAGCGGCGCCGCACGCCTGCCTTCGTTGAGATCCGGCGGAGCTGGTTGCGCGCAGCCGCAGGCGTCCAGGGCCTCCCGCGCGTCTGGCCATCGATCACGCAGAAGAGCGTCCCAACCGGCATCTCGAGCCGGCGCGCGAGCCACGATTGGAGTTGATCGAAGCCCCAGTTGTCCATGCCGACCTCGCGCCGCTTGCCACCCTTGCCTTGGCGAACCAGGATCGAGCCGCGACTCGGGTCGAGGTCTGGTTCTGTCAGCGCCATTGCCTCGCCGATCCGAAGTCCCGCTCGCCAGAGGACCACGATCAGTGCCCGCAGCCTCAACCCGTGGTCTGTCTCGCCCGCCCGGCGCATGACGGCGATGATCTCTTCGACCCGAGGTGGGTCGGGCGGGTAACGAAACCCCTTGTTGCGCGGCGGACGACCTGCATGGAAGCCCGGCAGCGTTGCCGGCGAGCGCCGGCGCCCCGCGGCGTCGAGGAGTTGAAGCGTGTACATCAGACCTCCCTCGGAGAACAGCCTCGTCGGGCTGGCCTACCAGGTCCGTTCGGAGTTTCGTATTACAATTCTCTGGTGGAGATCCATCCGTCGGCGCGCAAGCACGGCATCGCCGACGAGGACATCGAACACGCCAGAGACACGCGCTCGCCATCGACGGCCAAGCCGACGACACCCGGCTCTATCTCGGGCCGGCCCGTAGCGCAGATCTGCTCGAGGTCGTGACGATCGTTCGCGACGACGGCTCCGAGCTCGCGATCCACGCGATGAAGATGCGGCCCAAGTACCGGCGGCTGCTACCGGAAGGCTGACGATGGCGAAGAGGAAGAGCTACGGCAGGACCGCTAGCGGCAAGCCGATCACCGCCGAGGTCGTAGAGCAGCTCGCCGACAAGGCCGAGGCGGGCTACGACGTCGACGAGACGCTCCGCCGCCGGGGCGGGCGTCCACCGATCGGCTCGGCCGCCGCCAGCGTCGAGTCGGTCCGACTCGACCCGGAGCTGCGCCAAGCGCTCGCCCAGCGCGCGGAGCGGGACCACGAGACGACCTCTTCGGTGATCCGGAAAGCGCTACGCAAGTACTTGCAAGTCGGCTGACCACGGCCGAGCCGACAATTCGTCTGTCTACAACGGTGTCCTCAAGAGCGCTCCCGCTTCCATGGGAAAGCGCAACTCTGCTCGGACATAACGGAGCTTCCGGTTTTTGGTCGGATGCGGAAATGAGCACCGTCACCGGCGCGACCGTCGCCGCTGAAGCACGGCGCCGGGCCGTGGTGTGCATGATTAGCTGCTCCACCCGCGGCCCGTCCGAGGAGATGACGCGATGCCCGCGCTCCAGCTGACCGGCTTCGGCGAGCCGGCCGAGGTCGTGACGCTCGTTTCCCAGCCTGCGCTCGTTGCCGGTCGCCATGAGGTGGTCGTCGCGCTGGAGGCCGCGACCGTCCATCCGTCGGACATCCACCTGATCCGCGGCTTCTACGGGGTAAAACCGCACCTGCCGGCGCCCCTTGGTGCCGAAGGGGTGGGGAAGGTCGTCGAGGTGGGGCCCGGTGCCGACCAGGCGCTCCTCGGGCGCCGCGTCGCGATCCTGCCGACCTACGAGCAGGGGACGTGGGCTGATCATGCCCTCGTTGCCGCCCGAAATATCGTGGCGGTCAGCGACGAAGGCGATCCGCAGCAGCTGGCGATGATCGGCGTGAACCCGATCACTGCGCTCCTGCTCCTGCGTCTGTTCGGGCCTCTTTCCGAGGGCGACTGGATCGCGCAGACCGGAGCGAACTCCGCGGTGGGCCAGTACATCATCAGCCTCGCCGAGCGCGCCGGGATTCATACGCTCAACGTGGTGCGCAGACAAGAGGCCGCGACGCAGGTCAGCGTCGCGGGCGGCGACCGCGTCCTGATCGACGGCGATGACCTGCCGGCCCAGCTGCAACGTGCGCTCGGCGGGCAGGAGCTTGCCCTCGTGCTCGACTCGATCGGCGGGCCGGTCGTCACCAACCTCGCCCACCGGCTTCGCTTCGGGGGCAAGGTCGTCAGCTTCGGCGCGCTCAGCGGTCAGCCAACGGCGCTGGACGTCCGCGAGGACCTGATCTACCGGAACATCAGCCACCACGGCTTCTGGACGTTCAACTGGCTCACCAGCGCGCCGCGTGCGGAGATCTCCGCGGCCTATCAGGAGATCGTCGCCCTCGTCACCAGCGGCGAGCTGACCGCCGACATCGATTCAACCTTCCGCCTCGAGCAGTACGCCGGCGCCCTGAGCCGCGCCGGGCAATATCGGCGCCACGGCAAGGTCCTGTTCGTCTTCGGCGACTGACCTGTCCCGCGCCGTTATCGCGATTTTCGGCTAGCTGCGGTGGTGGTTGACGACTTCGATGTTGTTGCCGTCGGGATCGAGCACGTATGCGGAGTAGTAGCCCTCGTGATAACGAGGGCGCTCGCCCGGCTCGCCGTTACTGCGGTATCCGGCCGCAGTCGCGCCAGCGTGGAACCGGCCTACGTCGTCGTCCTCGCCCGAGAAGGCGATGTGGATGTTCTCCGTCGGCTCTCCGGCGATCACGATGAGGGAGCCGTCTGATGCGCCGACGGAGAACGCCGCACGGTCGGCGGTTTGGCGGCGGATCGTCAGTCCGGCCGCGGGGCCGATCGTCGAGTAGAACGCGGTTGATGCCTCGACGTCCTTGACGCGGATGACGACGTGGTCGATGTTGCCCTTGGGCCGCTGACCGTCGCGGTGGACGGCTTCGAAGCTGTTGCCGGCGCGGTCTTTGAGAAATGTCGCGTAGTAGTCGTCGGCGTACTTCGGGCGAGGGCCGGCGGCCCCGTCATCGGCAAACCCGGCGGCGATGCCGGCTTGGCCGAAGCGCTCGACGTGAGCTGGGGTTGGGGCAATGAACGCGAGATGGAGGCGCTGAGCGATCGGATGCTCCTCGTCGGTCTGCGTGAGAGCGAAGTTCCCCCAGACCGAGAAGCTCGGCGTGCTCATGGTCTGCTTGACCTCCAGTGCATCCAGCACAGCCGCAAACGCAGGGGTGGCGTCTGTGAGATTCGGAACGCGGATCGTGACGTGGTCAAACATGGCTGCCTAGCGATCGATGAAGCTGGTCAAGTACTCGATGAACGAGTCCGTGAACTGAAAATGCGCTCCGTGGTTGGAGTCCGGGAAGAGGATCAGCTCGGCGTTGGGCAGGTTCTGCTGCAGGATGTACGAGTTGACGGTCGGGACGACGATGTCCTTGCTGCCGTTGACCACGAGCGCCGGGTGAGGGATTCGCTTGAGGTAGTCGAAGCTGCCCTGGGCAGCCGCTCCCCACTCACCGGCAGCCGCTGAGTGAGCGGCGACCGTCGCGTTCGAGACCGGGACGTCGCGGTCCTCGGTGCGCGCCAGGATGCGCTCCAGGAAGCGGCGACCTGATGCCTGGCTCGCTTCTGATGGCGAGAAGAAGATCGGGAGCCACATCAGATCCTGCGGGTCATAGACCTGCTCAAACAGCGGTTCGACGCCCGCGGCGAGCCGGTCCATGTCTTCGCCGCCGCGCGGCCCCGTGCCCACGAGGACCAGTCGCCGTACGAGTTCAGGACGATCGACGGCGATCTGCTGGGCGACGTATCCCCCCATCGAGAAGCCAAACAGATCGACCTGCTCGAGGCCGAGAACGTCGATCAGCGCTGCGACGTCCCGCGCCATTCCGCCGACGGTCTCCGGTGCCGCACCTGCGCTGAGTCCAACACCGGCGTTGTCGGTGAGGATCACCTCGCGGCCCGTGGCGAGAGTGTCAGTGATCGCCGGGTCGTAGTTGTCGAGGTTGCCCATGAAGTGCTGGAGCAGCACGATCGGCGTGCCGATCGGCTTGCCGAAGCGCCGGTAGGCGAAGCGGATCCCGTCGACCTCAACGAACCGTGTCGGCGCGGTCTCGTGCGTGTGCCCGCCGCTGTCAGCATCCGCCTCGTTCACTTCCAGGGACTGGTTCGACTGGCTGTTCATGGCTGGCTCCCGTCGTGGGCTTTTGCAACGGTGGCTGTAGTTCGGGTTAGATCGCTCTGCGTCCGCCGTCGGCGGCGACAGTGGTACCGGTGATGTAGCTCGCTCGCGGGGATGCGAGGAAGGCGATGACCTCGGCGATCTCCTCGGGTTGTGAAGCGCGGTGCATCGGCGTGGTCTCTCCGAGCGCCGTGATGAACTCGGGACCTGAGGGTGACGGCGTGTAGACGGGGCCTGGGGCGATCGCGTTGACGCGCACCCCGCTCTCGCTGTACTCCGCGGTCCAGGCGCGCGTCATCGCCTCGAGCGACGCCTTCGTCGCGCCGTAGGCCGCGCCGCCCACGAGCCCGACCCCGCCGGACATGCTGCTGACGCTGACGATGCTGCCGCGGCCCCTGGCCGCCATTCCGGGAGCGATCGCCGCGACGAGGAAGAACGGCGCCCGAACGTTGCTGGCGAACATCTTGTCGAACGCAGAGACGTCGAACTCTCCGGTCGGGCCAAAGAGCGCGATCCCGGCGTTGTTGATCAGGATGTCGACATCGCCAACGTCGCTTGCCAGGCGCTGCACGTCGGCGACATCGCCGAGGTCGGCGGCGACGAAGCTCGCCTTGCCGCCGGCGGCAGTGATCTCATCGACCGTCTCGGCGCCGCGCCCGGCGTCGCGGCCGTGAACAAGGACCTCTGCCCCGTCACGGGCCAGCTGCAGCGCGACCGCGCGACCGATACCCGACGTCGCGCCCGTGACCAGGGCACGTTGCCCTTCGAGAGTGTTTTGGGTGATCGCTGACATTGCTGCTCCTTCGTCTAGTTAGGCCCCAAGATCTCGTCGCGGCGCACCTTGCTGGTGCGGGTCTAGATCTCATGGATCTCCTCGTAGTCGAGCGTCATCAAGGCCTCGGCGACGAACGGAAGGGTGTTCACTCGCTCTGCCACAGCATCGGGTGAGTGGTTCAGCGATCTTCGGGGAAGCGGTCGCCGTACATCGGTAGGCCGCTGATGGAGGCCTCGCGTGAGGCCTCGTCCTCGACGACGTCCCAGTGCTCCTTGAGCTGTCCGTCCTCCATGCGGACGAGGTCGACGACAATCCATGGTGCGGGAAGCCCGTGACCGGTGAACCGTCCACGGACGAGGACCATGTCGCCGTCGGCCATGACGAGCTCCAGCTCGTGCTTGAACTCCGGGGGCATGCTCTTGATCAGGCCGAACAGGCCGTCGCGACCCGGGGGAATGTGCGCGCTGTGCTGGATGTACTCGTCCGCCCAGAAGCCTTCGGCGGCCGCGTAGTCGCGTTGGTTGAACAGCGTGTCGAACGCCTGGCGGACGGTCTCCTTGTTGGTGTTCTGCGTGTCGGTTGTCGTACTCATCTTTGGTCCTTTGTCCGAGAGTGGCTGGTCGGTGGGTCAGGCTTGCGTCGGCTGTGGCACACGGAAGTGGCGTGAGGCTCCTACGACGGGCGAGTTCGCACATCGCACGATCGTGCGTTTTCTAATTACAAACTCGAAAGCGAGCGGCGCTGTGTTGGCTTGCATATCGCGTGTCCGTGCGATGCGGGCGTTCCCGGTGCCTGCGACCTTCGGATGGCATGGTCCTGTGCACACATCGCGCCCACATCAAGGTCGCTCAGCTTCCTGAAGCGGTCGATGGCTGCGAAGACTGCCTAGCCGTTGGTCGCCCCTGGCTTCACCTGCGAATCTGCCTCGAATGCGGCCATGTAGCGTGCTGCGACGACTCTCCGCACCGCCACGCCAATGCTCACGCGAACGCGAGCGGCCACCCGATCATCCGCTCGCTCGAACCTGGTGAGGAGTGGAGCTGGTGCTACATCGACCGGATCGGGATGCTCATCCCTGAGGTCACGGGATCCACGCGGATCCCGCCATCCCCCCTGGATCGATGACTCCTCAAGCCGCGACTGCTCATCACCGGCCTTCCCGCCCCGTCGCCAGCACGCGGTAAACGAGGTTCGGGCGCGAGCCTGTTCATAGACTCCCATAGGTGTCGAGCACCACCCCAATCGTCCGCGGACGAGACACGGAGCTTGCTCTGATCGGTGAGCAGCTCGATCGGGTCCGCTCCGGCGTCGGCCACGTCGTGCTCGTTGAGGGGGGCGCCGGGATGGGCAAGAGCCGGCTCCTCGATGAGACCTCGAGGATGGCGCGCCGGCTTTCGTTTCGCGTGGGTAGCGGCGTTGCAGAACTTGGCGACAGCGTGGTCCAGCTCGCCGCGCTGTTGGCGGCGCTGTCGGGTGGCGCCGCGCCGGTGCTGCAGCGCTCGAAGTTACGAGATCTGCGGACGCTGCCTGAGGAGAGGCATTGGCTCTTTCAGGACCTCGAGGCGCTGCTCGAGCGGGCAGCGCTCGAGGCGCCGCTGCTGGTGTGCCTCGATGACGCGCAATGGGCCGACAGCGGCACGGCGGCGGCTCTGCGCGCGCTGCCTTCGCGTCTGGCGGCGGTTCCGATCGCATGGGTGATCGCGTTTCGGCCCGATCAGGGATCCGGCCAGCTACGGAGCGCGATCCAGCGCCTCGAAAGCGATGGAGCCGAGAAGATCGTGGCTGGTCCACTGAACGACGACGCGGTCGCGCAGCTCGCAGCCGATGTCATGCAGGCAGAACCCGATCGGGCCTTGCTCGAGATGGCACAGGGTGCACACGGCAGCCCCTTCCTTCTCGTCGAGCTGCTCTCGGGCATGCGTGAAGAGGGACTCGTGCGAGTCACGTCCGGCCGGGCCGAGCTGGTGGACGCGCGGCTTCCACAACGCGTGCGCGATCCGATGCGGGAACGGCTAGCGCGAGTCTCCGAGCCTGCGCGGCAGGTGGCGGCCGTCGCCGCGTCGCTCGGACGGAGGTTCTCGTTCGGCGACACCGCGGCGATGCTGGATCTGGCTCCGTCCGCGCTGCTCGCACCGGTCCGGGAGCTGATCGAAGCGGGCCTGCTGGTCGAGAGCGATGAGAAGCTCGCGTTCGGGCACGATCTCACGCGCGAGGCCGTGCGGGGCAGCCTCCCGGTCTCAGCCACGCGCGCGCTGGACCGGCAGGCAGTCGACGTGCTGCTTGCCGGCGGAGCGCTACCGGTCGAGGTCGCGATCCGGCTCGCCGCGAGCGCCGCGCCGGGAGACGAGGTCGCGATCACCACGCTCCTGGCGGCCGCGGAGGCGCTGGCGATGACCGATCCGGGAGCGAGCGCAGACCTGAGCCGGCGGGCTCTGGAGCTGGCCCCCGAGAGGCATCCTCTGCGCGGTCCCCTCGTCGTGCAGGCCGCGATGTCGCTCCACGCGGCAGGACGCGTCGAGGAGGCGAAGGCTTTTGCGGATAACGCGATGCGGGAGGTACTTCCGGTAGCGCAGGAGGCGGAGGTGCGTCTCGGCATCGCCGGTATGTGGTTGGTCTCCCCGGACGTCAGGGTGCACGCCAGCCAGGAGGCGTTGAAGCTGGCGCGCCTGCCAGAGCACCTGCGTCTTGCGCACATGGCGAAGTTGGCCTACAACCTCCTGGCGGGGGGGCGGACAGAGGAGGCGCAGGCCCGATTATCAGAGGCGGTAGCCGCCGGCGGGCATCGGGTTGCCCGGTTCCCGCTCGCGCTGAGCGAGGCTGGTCTTCAATACGTTGGCGGGCAGTTCGGGCGCGCGCTCGAGCTGCTCGAGACCGTTCTCCGCGACGGGCTCGCGGAGGCGCACGGACTCGACGAACTCCTGACCCGGTTGTGGCGAGCGGAAGCACTCCTCGCCCTCGATCGCGAGCAACACGCGCTCCAGGCGATCGACGAAATCATCGCTGAGTCGCTTAAGCGTGGGTTCTCCTGGTTCCTGCACGTCGCCGAGATCTCGCAGGGACAGATGCTCTTGCAGCTGGGCCGCCTCGACGACGCATCCGCGGTGCTGAGCGGTCGGTTCGATCCCCATGGACCCCCCGTCGTCACCGTCATGGACGCCGGGGCGGTGGTCGCGCTCGGGCGACTGGCGCTCCACACCGGTGACGGCCGGCAGGTTCGCCAGACGAGCGAGATCGCTAAGACGATGCTGAACGAGAGCACTCCGGGCGTTCGACGTCACGCCGCCTGGTTACTGAGTCTGCAGGCAGCAGCCGACGGCGATCCGCGCCAGGCTCACCAGTGGCTCTGCGCGATGGGCGAGCCCGAGCGCAGGCATGTGCTCTCCAGGCACTGGATGGATTTGGCTGACGAGCCGCAGCTGGTGCGAATCGCCGTCGCCGTCGACGACCGCGAGCTCGCCGAGAGCGCGGTTGCGGACGCGAACCGACGCGCCGAGCTCTGTCCTGGGGTTCCGTCTCTTGCCGCGATTGCCGCCCACGCCAGTGGGCTGCTCGACCGCGATACCGACAAGCTGTCCGAGGCCGTGAGTCTGTTCAAACGAAGCCCCCGATCGCTTGCGCTTGCCGCCGCGTACGAGGACCTCGGCTTGGCGCACCAACAGCAGGGCACCGCAGACTCGGGGATCGACGCTCTCACACAGGCCCTGGTCCTTTTTGCGCGAGCTGGGGCGACTCGGGATGCGGCGAGACTCCGCAGCCGCCTGCGAGAGCTCGGGATTCGCCGCCGGGTGGCGACAACTGAGAAGCCAGCGACCGGATGGGCCGCGATGACGAAGTCAGAGCTGGCCGTCGCTCAGCTCGTAGCCAACGGCCTTACCAATCGCGAGGTCGCCGAGCGGCTCTTCGTATCGCCGCACACGGTCAACACACATCTCCGCCACGTGTTCGCAAAGCTAGAGGTCAACTCGCGGGTTGACCTCACGAGGCTTGCCACAGAGCGCAAAACCGAGCACGCCCCCGAGATCGCTCGCGACAGCCGCACGGCCTGACTCCTCACTAAGAAATCGCACGGTCGAGCGATGCGATCCGGGTCGGACCCGTGAATCCTGGACGCCATGCTCGCCGACGGAAGAGGCGACCAGACGGCTGACGGCGCCGTGGAATCAATTTCAGGATCCGCGCTGCGCCAGTGGTGCGAATATGGCAGAGACGAGTGTCGACCGTCGTGCAACGCCGCTCCCGCCCGGCGCCACGGCGCCTGAGTTCGAACTTCGCTCGACGCCCGACCAGACCGTGTCGCTCGCCGAGTTCCGGGGTCGGCCCGTGATCCTCGCCTTCTACCCGGGGGACTGGAGCCCTGTCTGCTCCGATCAGATGGCCCTGTACCAGGAGGTGCTCCCCGAGTTCGAGAAGTTCAACGCCGAGCTGTTGGGCATCTCGGTGGACGGGGTCTGGAGCCATCTGGCCTTCGCGAAGGACCGGAACCTGCACTTCCCCCTGCTCGCCGACTTCGAACCCAAGGGTGAGGTGGCTCAGGCGTATCACGTCTATCGGGCCAAAGACGGCACGAGCGAGCGGGCCCTCTACGTGATCGATGCCGACGGCGTCGTGCGGTGGAGCTACGTCTCTCCCGTTGGTGTGAACCCCGGCGCCGACGGGATCCTCCGCGCTCTCGAGAACCTGGGGCAGGAGGGCGCCTCATGAGCACAACCGAGTGGGAGGCCGCGCTTACGATGCCGGTCAGCGAGGACCGGGACCACATCCAGGGGCCGGCGGACGCGGCGGTGACGCTCATCGAGTACGGCGACTACGAGTGCCCGTACTGCGGCGCCGCGTATCCGATCATCAAGGAGGTCCAGGCCCGCATGGGCGAGAGGCTCCGGTTCGTGTTTCGCAACTTCCCGATCACGACCTCGCACCCCCACGCCGAACAGGCCGCGGAGGCCGCCGAGGCGGCGGCCGGCCAGGGCAGCTTCTGGCAGATGCACGACCTCCTCTTCGAGAACCAGCGGCGCCTGCGCGACCAGGACCTCCGCGCCTACGCCGAGCAGCTCGGGCTCGACGTCGGGCGTTCGAGAGGGAGTTGGCCGAGCACACCCACGCCGAGCGGGTCCGCGAGGACTTCATGAGCGGCGTGCGAAGCGGCGTGAACGGCACCCCGACCTTCTACATCAACGCTGCGAGGCACGACGACTCGTACGAGATCGAGACCCTGCTCGCCGCCCTGGAGCGAGCCGCGGATCCGTGACGCTGCCGCACCCGCCGCACTTCGAGCCGAGCCACGTGGGCGAAGTTTGGCGAGTTCCGTACGAGGACCGCGCGCGCGAGGCGGAGGCGTGGGCCGAGAAGCACGGTCTGGGCCCAGCGGCAGAGGACTCCTTTCGCTTCTGCCTCCTCGCGGTCGACTTCCAGAACACGTTCTGCATCCCGGACTTCGAGCTCTTCGTAGCCGGCCGCCGGGCGCAGGCGCCTACGCACGCCGGCTGGCCCAGGTGTCTTAGGTCGGCCCAGACGGTCATCGCGACGCTCCTCATCACTGCTCCTTTTCGCGCAGAGCGACGGCCACGGCCCGCCCAACGGAGTGCTCCTCTCATGGGGAAGCGAAACTCTGCTTGAGGGTGGACGAACGCTTCTGCTCATCGTCCAACTCGATAGCCCGGTCGCGCAGAAAGCAGCTGTCGCATCTGCCTCGATGCGATAGCGAGCTCGTCGGATCGAGAGCTCTCGCGCGGCGACGTCGTGCCTATGCATCGGATGCCACGAGTCCGGCGAGGTGGCACGCCTGCGTGTCGTCCCGAGCGAGCGCCTGGGAGGAACTGCCGCGGACGCTCGCATCCGTGGGACAACGAGCGCGGGGTTCCGTAAGGCGATCGCTCGGCGAGACGACTGCACGGGGCACAGCCGCAGAGTGGTCGCGTCAAGAAAGTGTGCGGATCAGGCTCCTCACGGCTCGGACTAAAGGAATGCGCGCAGGGCCAGGACGGTGAGCCACCTCGGCTGCGCCGGATCTGTGCCGTAGCTGCCTGGCCGATCGGGGATCCGGTTCTTGCCCTGGCCCGCCACCCGGCCCGGGTTGCGCAGCGACGGCCGGTGCGCACTAGCTAGGAGAGAGTCCCAGGTCGCGGGCGCGCCTCAGCGCCGCGGCGGGGTGGTCGCCGCCGCTGAGAGTAGATCGACCTCACGCGCTTGCGAGGCACTCCGCCGGATCAGGTAGATCGCCACCCCGAAGGCGATCACCAAGAGGGCGAGGATGCCCAGCTCGAGGAGGAAGTTCGTGAGCACGCGACCATTCTCGGTAAGCGCCTCGGTTTCGGCGGTGATGACTACGACCCGTCGCACCACCGCAATGATCCCGATAAAGAGGAAGGGCTCCGCGGAAATCTCGCCACGGTCGATGATGACCCGAAGCGTGTAGAGGAGCTCGGCGATGATGAGCAGGAGGAGGATCCGGTCGAGAATCCGCAGACCCAGTCCCGCTCCAGACTCGTTCACCCGCAGCCCGTCGATAAAGCCATCGCCGGTGTCGTACAGGATGAGCAAGCCGGCCACCAGAAGCAGCCCGCCGACGACGACGTAGAGGCCGGTCTCGGCGATGGCGATCTGCTTCCTGGTCCGCTCGACGTCCAGCGCAAACCACCGCCGCCGCGCCGGCCGCAGCCGCGGCCGGCGGTCGGTTCGCTGCGACGGATCCGCCTTCATCTCAGCGGCGGCTCGAGCTCGACGTCGACTGATCTGTCATGAACATGGACCGATCGTGCTGGAGCGAGTCCGGCCACGCATCGTGGCGGTCCCCAAGAACGACCCGCATCACGCGCCGCCACGCCTGTTGGTTGGATTCCTCGATCGAGGCGAAGCTGAGGATTCCTGCGTTGTTCACGAGCACGTCGACAGGTCCGAACGTCCGCTCGGCGAGTGCAACCGTCTCGGCCCAGCCGTCCTCGCTCGTGACGTCCAGGTGTGCGAAGGCGGCCTGGGCGCCAACCTCGGCCGCGAGCGCCTTGCCGTCGTCTTCGAGGACGTCGGCGATGATGACGGCGGCCCCCTCCGCGGCGAACCCGCGCACGTGGTTTGCGCCCATCCCCCGTGCGCCGCCGGTGACGATCACCGTCTTGTCATCGAAGCGACTCACGCTGAGGCTCCGAGCAGATCCACAACCGGGGGATCTGGCACTCCAATCGCACCGATGTCGACGGCGGCCAGCGCCTCGTAGGTGAGCCCGGAATGCAGCTGCTCGTTGAGGAGCCGCCGCCATTCGTACGTCAGCGTCGTGCGTGTGCCGCGCAGGGTCAGCGGCGTGTGCCGTGTCCAGTTTTGGGCGAGCTCCCAGGCGCGGTCGAGCACCCGCTCGGGCGGCAGCACCTCTCCGACGACTCCGAGCGCCAGCGCCTCGGCGGCGTCGATGGTCTGTCCTGTGAGCAGGAAGTAGCGACCACGGTTGAGGCCGAACAGGGTCGACCACACGACGTGCATGCCGTCCGAGGGCGGCAGGCCTGCGACAAAGTGGGTGGCGTCTTGGAAGACCGCGCTCTCACTCGCCAGAACGACATCGGCCAGCAGCGGGAGTTCGGAGTGGGTCACGACCGGGCCATTGACGACCGAGATCACCGGGACCTCGATGTCAAGGAACGCCTGCAGCATTCGGCGTCCGGCGGAGCGGATCCGCACCCACGCCGCGGCCGGGTCGGCATTGATCAGGCGCGCGAAGCTTCGGTAGTCGAAGTCTGCGCAGAAGCGGTCACCGGTACCGCTGAGGATGACCACCTTGTTGTCGGGATCATCGGCGACGTCCGCAAAGGCGAAGCCGAGGCCGTCGTGCGCGCGTTCGCTAAAGACGAAGCGCCCGCCGTCGGTATGGAGCGCCATGTGCAGGACGCCGTCACGGCGCTCGAAACGCGCAAAGTCGTAGCGGTGCGCGTAGTCGTCGAATGAGGTCATTCGGAGTTGGCCTCCAGTCCTTCGCCGTCGCGATCTGGGTCTTGCGTGACGGTAGCACAGAAGCGGACGGATGTCGTCCGTTCGGACGAGCGGTTGTCTATCGGACGCGGATCGTCCGGCGAGGCTAGAATCGGCGTCATGACCACTGCCCGCGAAGCGACCGGCACGGCGCCGACGGAGCGCATCGATTCCCAACGCAATCGCCGGCGCCTGATCGAGGCGGCGACGGAGGCGATCGCCGAGAAGGGTCTCGAGGTCTCGGCGCTGGACATCGCCACGCACGCGGGGCTCGGCGTCGGCACGCTGTACCGGCGCTTCGGGACCAAGGAGGCGCTGATCGAGGGCGTGCTGGTGAGCGTGGTCGACGAGCTGCTCGAGACGGCCGACCGCGCGCTGGCCGATGACGATCCCTGGCGGGGCTTCGCGACGTTTCTGACCGCGCTCGGAGAGGCGCAGCTCGAGAGCCGCGGATTGGCCGAGCTGGCCGGGGCGCACGAGCCCGCCGACGGCCCGCTCCAGGAGCGACTCGTAAAGCAGCGGCGCGCGATGAAGCGGATCACCGAGCGCGCGCAGAAGGCGGGAGCGCTGCGTGCGGACGTCTCCTGGCGCGACATCATGTTGCTGTCGCGCGCCCAGGTCGCGGCCGAGGAGTGCGTCGGCGTGCGTGCGCGCCCGGAGCAGTGGCGGCGCACCGTCGCGGTGCTGCTCGACGGCCTGCGGGCTCCCGGCGCCTCGCCGCTGCCGGGGCGGCCGCCGCTCGACACGCTCCGCACCACGCGCTAGCGATACGGACGTCTCGCGTCCGATCGGACGATAATCGTCCGATTCTGTGGTAGAGTCGATCTCGATAAGAGCCGGGCATCCCCGGGCTTTGCACTCCGACTCAAGGAGAAACGTGGACGCGCTCGAGAAGGACGTTGTTGTGACCGACGCTAGGACGAGGTTTGGCCTGCCAGCGCGGCCATCGCCCCGTGCAACAGCGCGAAGCCGCGGTACAGCTCGGGGCCCGCTTGATCTGACTGCTCCGCGGCCAGCCGATCGACGACACCGAGCATCGCGACGGCGGCAGCGGCGATCATCTGCGGACCCGCCGCGTCCGGCGACTGCCCGGTGTCGCGGGCGACCGCGCCGGCGATGGCGTCATGCGCCCGGTTGAAGTGCTGGACCAGAAGGGCGCGGAGAGCAGGGTCGCGGGCGATCGCGCGGCTGCGGAGAAGGCGGATCTCGGGGTCCTCCGGCTCGCGTTCCGCCTGCACCCCCATCTCGTCGATCCACGCCGAGAGACGCTGGACCACGTCACCGTCTCGGCCGTTCAGCAGAGCCTCCACACGATCGACGGCTGCCTCCACGCCTTCGAAGAAGATGTCCTCTTTCGAGGGAAAACGGGTCGTCACGGTGCGCGTCGCAAGGTCCGCGCGGGCGGCGATGCGGGTGATCGTCGCGCGGTCATAGCCGTCCTCGAGCACGAGCTCGGACGCGGCCCGCACGATCTCGCGGCGGGTGCGCAGGCTCTTGCGCTCACGGCGGTTGAGTTCGGGGTTCTGGACGGCCACACCCGCAAGGTAGCCGGTCATGCCGTCGATAGCAAGGATGCATCACTAGGCGTCTTTGCGTTACGATGTATATTTGCCCGCTGACGCACTCCCGCGTCGTTCTCGATCTCGACTCTCGGAGCTCCCCCCAAATGGCCCGCCTGCTGCAACGTCTCGGATACTTCGCGGTACGTCGTCGACGCCTCGTATTGGGCGGATGGATACTCGCCCTCGTCGTGCTGGGGGGCCTGGCCGGAGCGTTCAAGGGGACGTTCTCGGACGAATTCAAGGTCCCGGGCACCGAGTCGCAGAAGGCCATCGAGCTCATCCAGCGCGCCGTTCCGAACGCCAACGCGGACGCCGCGACCGGCCGGGTCGTCTTCGCCGCCCCGAGCGGTCAGTCGCTGAACTCCGGGGAAGGCAAGGCCGCGGTCGCGCAGGCCGTCAAGCAGCTTGCCGGCGTCCCCGATGTCGCGTCGGCCTCTGATCCGTTCAAGACCGCTGCCGTCTCCAAAGACGGACGCATCGCGTACACGGACCTGCAGTTCACGATCAAGCAGGCCGACGTCAGCGCGTCCCAGACCGACGCCATCGAGGCCGCGACCCGCTCGGCGGCGAACGCCGGGCTGCAGGTCCAATACGGAGGCTCCGCCGCGGCGGTGGAGAGCGATCCCCCGATCGGCGAGGTGCTCGGCGTGCTCGTCGCCGTGCTCGTGCTCACGATCACCTTCGGGTCGCTCATGGCGGCCGGTCTGCCGCTGCTGACGGCGCTCATCGGCGTCGGCGTCGGCGCGCTCGGCATCCAGATCGCGAGCGGGATGACCGAGCTGACCTCGACCGTGATGGCGCTGGCAGCGATGCTCGGGCTCGCCGTTGGCATCGACTACGCGCTGTTCATCCTCTCCCGCCACCGCACGCAGATGCGCGACGGCACGAAGATCGAGGACTCGATCGCACTCGCCACCGGAACCGCCGGCAGCGCGGTCGTCTTCGCCGGCTCGACGGTCATCATCGCGCTCGTCGCGCTGACCGTCACCGGCGTGCCGCTCCTGGCACAGATGGGCATCGCGGCGGCCGGCACGATCGCCATCGCCGTCGCGCTGAGCCTCACGCTGGTCCCCGCTCTGCTCGCCTTCGCCGGCTCGCGCATCCTGCGCGGCAAGAGCTTCAGCGCCGCCCTCCCCGACGGGTCTGCGAAGGGTGCCATGACCATGGGCGCTCGCTGGATCGCCGTCGTCATGCGCCGCCCGGTGATCGCCTCCGGCGCGGTCGTCCTGACCCTCCTCGCCCTCGCCATCCCGGCACTCGACGTCCGCCTCGGCCTGCCCAATGACGGCACTGCCAACCCCGACACGACGGCCCGCCAGGCCTACGACCTCGTCTCCGACGGCTTCGGCGTCGGCGTCAACGGCCAGCTCACGATCGCCGCCGAGATCGAGAACGCCGGCAATCCGCAAACCGCCGCCGACGCGACCGCTAAGGCGCTCACCGCGATGCCACACGTCGCGACCGTCTCGCCGGCCCAGGTCATCCCCGGGAAGGACCTCGCGCTCATCACGATCACGCCCTCCGGCGGCCCCTCCTCGACCGACACCGAGGATCTCGTGACCGCGATTCGACAGGACGCCGGGAAGCTCGAGGCCGCGACGGGCGCCCGGGTACTCGTCACCGGCCAGACCGCCACCAACATCGACGTGTCTCAGCGCATGGGCGACAGCCTCATCCCGTACCTCGCCGTCGTCGTCGGCCTCGCGCTCCTGTTGCTGACGATCGCGTTCCGCTCGATCCTGGTCCCGCTGACCGCGATCGCCGGCTTCCTCCTGACGATCGTCGCCTCCTTCGGCGCCGTCGTCCTCGTCTTCCAGAAGGGCGTCCTCGCCGGCCTGTTCGGCGTCTCACAGACCGGGCCGCTGATCAGCCTGCTCCCCGTCCTGATCATCGGCGTGATCTTCGGCCTCGCCATGGACTACCAGGTCTTCCTCGTCTCCCGCATGTACGAAGCGATCTCGCACGGCGCCAGCGCGCGCGACGCCGTCCGCGACGGCTTCCGCCACTCCGCCCGCGTCATCACCGCCGCCGCCCTGATCATGATCAGCGTCTTCGCCGGCTTCATCCTCCCCGACGACCCGATCATCAAGTCCATCGGGCTCGCCTTCGCCGTCGGCATCCTTATCGACGCGTTCCTGATCCGAATGACGCTGATCCCGGCGCTCATGACCCTGCTCGGCGCGCGCGCCTGGTGGCTCCCGCGCTGGCTCAACCGCTTGATCCCCAACCTCGACATCGAAGGCGCAGCTCTCGAACGCGAGCCCGCCCGGCCAGACTGCACGCTCGAGCCCGCCTCGGCGCGCGCCTAGCACCGACGCAGCGTCAGGCCGACACACTCGCCGAACCGCCTTGGTTGTCTCAACCGCAACACGAACAAACCGAGTGAAAGGAACCCAGTGAAGTCCTCAACCACGACAGTCGTGCTCGAACCGGCAGCTCAGGAGTTCGCAGACGCGACGGCCGATCCCCCGTACCTGTTCGATCTCGGGCCCGTCGAGGCCCGAAGGACCGTCGATGGGGTGCAGTCCGGGGAGGTCGCAAAGCCCGATGTCGAGATGACGGACACCACCATCCCCGGCGGCCCGTCGGGTGCGGTGTCGGTCCGGATCCTACGTCCCAAGGGTGCCCAAGGCCGGCTGCCGGTGATTCTCTATGCGCACGGCGGCGGCTGGGTGGTCGGGAATAGCCACACCCACGACCGCCTGGTTCGTGAGCTCGCCGTCGGGACCGGCGCCGCGGTCGTGTTCCCCAACTACAGCCCCTCGCCGGAGGCGCGTTACCCGACCGCGATCGACGAGATCTACTCGGTGCTCGAGTGGGTCGCAGAGCACGGCGCGGAGCAGGATCTCGACGGCGCGCGGATCGCTGTCGCGGGCGACTCGGTCGGCGGCAACATGACCGCCGCGTTGACGCTGATGGCCAAGCAGCGCTCGGGGCCGGACCTCAGGGCCCAGGTGCTGTTCTACCCGGTGACCGACGCGAGCTTCGACACCGGCTCCTACCACGAGTTCGCCGAGGGCCATTTCCTTCGGCGCGACATGATGGAGTGGTTCTGGGATCAGTACACGACGGATCCGGACGAGCGCGCTGAGATCACGGCCTCGCCGCTCCGCGCGACGACGAGCGATCTCGCCGAGCTCCCGAAGGCGCTGGTGATCACCGGCGAGGCGGACGTGCTTCGTGACGAAGGCGAGGCATACGCCAGCAAGTTGCGCGAGGCCGGCGTCGACGTCACCGCGACGCGCTACGAGGGCATCATCCACGACTTCGTGATGCTCAACGCGCTGCGTGACACGAACGCCGCCGGCGCCGCAATCGCTCAGGCGATCGAGTACATCAGGCGCGCGTTGGCCTAACCGACCGAGCGGGCGAGGTCCCGATCCGGGGGCCTCGCCGAAGCCGAGTCGGCGCTACTGCCTCGCGCGAGAACCGGAACGGGGCCTTCCTCAGCGAGAGGACGGATTTCCAGGAGGTGGCCGCGTAATGAGCGGAATCACGCACATCGACGAAACCGTCACGATCGGCGGCGACCTGACCGTTGGGCGCATCGGTTACGGGGCGATGCAGCTGACCGGGCCGAAGGTCTGGGGCGAATACCCCGACCACGACATGGGCCTGCTCATCTGGGCCTCCCCTGTCGCTCGGTCGGAGCTCGAGCGCGCCGGCCAGCGCTTCAGGGCGTTCCGCGAGCAGCCGACGCCCGAGCTCGAGCGCTCGGCGCGCGACGGTCTCAGGGCCGCGATCTCGCCGAACGAGCGGATCCTGGGCCTCTACCACCCGTGGACCAGTTACGCGATCGTGCCGCTGTTCGCGCTCGCCAACGCGGGGATCAGGATCGATACGGGCCTGCTCGAGCGGGCGGCCGGCTCGCCGATCACGCTCGGCATCGTGTTCGGCTACGTGATCGGCAAGCCGCTCGGGATCGTCGGCGTGTCGCTGCTCGTGACGCGGCTCTCGCGTCGGCGGCTCCGCGCGCCGGTCGGCTGGGCGGCCGTCCTGGGCGCGGGAACGCTCGCCGGCATCGGCTTCACCGTCTCATTGCTGGTGGCGACGCTCGCGTTCGACGGCGCTCGCCTGGAGGAGGCCAAGGTCGGCATCGTCGGCGCGGCCGTCTTGGCGTCCGCCCTCACCTGGCTCGTGTTTCGTGCCACAGCCCTGCTGCCGTTTCAGCGACGCGTCGCCGCGCTGCTCGGCGGCGACGAGCCGCCGGTAGACCTCGCCTACGAAGTCGACCCCGAGCGGGATCACATCCGGGGGTCGCTCGACGCGCCCGTCACTGTCGTCGAGTACGGCGACTTCGAGTGTCCATATTGCGGCCGCGCGGAGCCCGAGGTGCGCGAGCTGCTCCGCGACTTCGCCGACGTGCGCTACGTCTGGCGACACCTGCCGCTGTCCGACGTCCATCCGAACGCCGAGGTCGCAGCCGAGGCGTCGGAGGCCGCCGCCGAACAGGGCGCCTTCTGGCCGATGCACGACCTTCTGCTCTCCCGCCAGGATGCGCTTTCACCCTCGGACCTCATGGGCTACGCCGAGCAGCTCGGGCTCGATGTCGAGCGCTTCGCCGACCATCTCGGCGAGCACGTGGGTGCGCGCCGCATCGCCGAAGACGTCGAAGGCGCCGATCTCAGCGGTGTCTCCGGCACCCCCACCTTCTTCATCAACGGGCGCCGCCACTACGGGGCGTATGACGTCGCCACCCTCTCGGCCGCTGTACGCAGCGCCGGCGCGCGCGCGAGGCTGGCGACCGCCACAACCGACTGAGCGTCAAGCCCTTGCCTCCGATGGCGAATCACCGGAACAGCGCGATCGCCGGTCATGCCGCTGGCCGCGATCATAAGCGTATGCGTGAGCTTCCTCTCCCAGGGCACTTCGACGCGAGCCGCGTGGGCGCGGTCTGGCGCGTTCCGTACGAGGATCGCGCGCGCGAGGCGCGGGCGTGGGCCCAGACTCACACTCTGGGTCCGGCGGCCGGGGACGCGTTTCGCCTCTGCCTGCTGGCCGTGGATGTCCAGAACACCTTCTGCATCCCGGACTTCGAACTGTTCGTCGCCGGTCGCTCGGGCACCGGCGCCGTCGACGACAACCGCCGTCTGTGTGAGTTCATCTATCGCAATCTCGCCACGATCACGCAGATCGTTGCGAGCCTCGACACCCACCATGCGATGCAGGTGTTCCACGCAATCTGGCTGGTCGATGAAGCCGGAAACCATCCCGCCCCCTACACGCTCGTCTCGGCCGAAGACGTCGAAGCCGGCCGCTGGAGGATGAATCCCGCGGTCGCCACGGCGCTCGGCATCGACGGCCGCTACGCAGAGCGCCACCTCGCGCACTACACGCGCCGACTCGCCGACGGCGGGAAGTACGACCTGACCATCTGGCCGTACCACGCCATGCTCGGCGGAATCGGCCACGCGCTCGCCTCGGCGGTCGAGGAGGCCATGTTCTTCCACGGCATCGCTCGACACAGCCAACGCGACTTCCAGGTCAAGGGCGACAGCCCGCTCACCGAGCACTACTCGATGCTCGGGCCGGAGGTCACCGAGGGCCCCGACGGCGACCGCCTCGGCCACAAGAACACCGAGCTCATCGACAAGCTGCTCACTTTCGACGCCGTCGTCGTCGCCGGGCAGGCCAAGAGCCACTGCGTCGCGTGGACGATCGACGACCTGCTCGAGAACGACGAGGTCAGGCAGCGGCTCGCGCCGCGGACCTATCTCCTCGAGGACTGCACGTCACCGGTCGTCGTGCCCGGCGCTGTCGACTACACGGACGAGGCGAACGCCGCCTTCGAGCGCTACGCCGCCGCCGGCATGCACGTCGTGCGCTCGACCGACCCGATCGCGGAATGGCCGGGCCTGGCGAGAACGACGGGTCGCCGATCTGCGACGAAATCCGCATCGCAGGAGCGCTGAGCGACAGCCTGCTCGGCACGTCCCTGGGCCTGACAACGGCTTCCGGCGCTCCTTCCCCAGTCGGGCTGACCGGGCACTCGGACTAGGCAACTCTCAGACGAGACCACGCCGCGGAGCCGTCACGGTTCCCAGACCAGCGCACACGCGTGCGCGCCACTCCTCCGAGGGAAGCGACATGACAACCGACCAGATCGCCGATGCCGACACCGTGGTGCTGATCCACGGCCTGTGGATGACGCCGCGCAGCTGGGAGCACTGGATCCCCCACCTCGAGCGCCGCGGGTACCGCGTGCTCGCGCCCGCCTATCCCGGCTTCGAGGTCGAAGTCGAGGCGCTGCGCGAGGATCCGTCCCCGATCGAGCACGTCACCGTGCCGGATACGGTCGCGCACCTGGAGAGCGTCATTTCCGAGCTCGAGAACCCGCCGATCCTGATCGGGCACTCGTTCGGCGGGGCGCTGGTGCAGATCCTGCTCGACCGCGGCCTCGGCGCGGCCGGGATCGCGATCGACTCGGTGCCGACCGAGGGCGTGCACGCCCGGCCCGCATCGCAGATCAGGGCTACCTTCCCGGTGCTGCACAACCCGGCCAACCGACACCGCGCCGTTGCCTTCACAGCCAAGCAGTTCCACTACGCGTTCACCAACACGCTCAGCGAGGACGAGTCGGCAGCCGTCTACGAGCGCTACCACGTGCCCGCCCCGGGCCGCTGGGTGTGGGACGGCGTGCTCGCCAACGTCAAGCCCGGTCACCAGAACACCTGGGTCGACTACCGCAACGACGACCGCGCACCGCTGCTGTTCATCGCCGGCGGCAAGGACCACATCATGCCCGCGGAGGTCAACAAGGAGAACGCGGACCGCTACGAGAAGTCCGCCGCCCATACCGACTACTACGAGATCGCGACCCGCGACCACTACACGATCGGCGCGCCGGGCTGGGAGAAGGTGGCCGACTACGCCCGCACATGGGCCACCGAGCATGCCCCCTGGAGCCGACGCGTCATCGCGCGACGCCAAGTCGCACGATCCTGAGTCCGCCTCTGGAGACACCATCGTCGAACGAGCCGCAGCGACTCAGTGCACTGCAGGCGTGAGCAACATCACGCTCGATCGCTACGACCACCTGCTGCCGGGCTCGGCCCGGATCGCGCGCGGCCGACCGGAGAATGGCGAGATGAACACCGAAGACTCGATGAACGACATCAGCCTGCTCCTGATCGCCAAGAAGGCGGGCTACGGACTGGCGCCGCCCAAATGGCGCGCCACGCTCGCACAGATCAGGTGTCTGCCTCAGGTCAAGTGCGCCCAGCGTCATGAGCGCGATTCCTAGGCAGTGGCCCTGTGCGGTTGTGTCCCCTTTAGTGCCCCCCAGCCCTGATTCTTGGCTCTATAGAGCCAAAGCGTTGCGGAATCATATCCGCGTGTCGGGGGTTCGAGTCCCTCCTCCGGCATGAGAAAGTGCCTGCAAATCGGTGCTTTATGCGCACGAGGGACACGCGGAATACATTCCGCGTGTCCCCGCTCCGAAGACCTTGATGTCGCGGAGCCACGTCGTGTCGTGGAGGCCGCGCTGACATTTGTGTCCCCCGGGGTGTCCCCTGAGCGTCGTCGGGACCACAGCGCCGACGGCCGGGACCACAACCCGGCGTCTGCCGCCACGTGTGTCGGTAGCTCATGAGCGACGTCCGGTGCTGCCAGCACGCGGGACCTGACGGCGATCAGCATCGCGCTCGGCAACGAGCACGGGCCCGGCGCCGTTGCCTTCCTCGCCTCGTCCCGATCACCCGGCAGCGGAGCCGCGGGGTCGGCGCTGGCGCGCAGAAACCACAGGAACGCCTCACCGACCGCGAGCGCCACAACGACCGCAAGAACGAACGGCACGCCGACCGAGTTCGCACCGATGCCGACGACCGTCGCCGCCACTACGAGTGCCAGCGCGATGCCCGTCCGTCTCCGTGTCTCATCCGAAGTCGTCACCCCCACTCCCGCATGCTTCCTCGTTTCTGGTTGGGACGGGAGGTGGCCCTGACCTACGCGGCGATCTTCTCCGGGTCGGTGACCCGGTCGGCGCGGTCGGCGCGGCCGCCCTCGAGCGAGACGTTCGGTATCACGCGGTCGAGCCAGGCGGGCATCCACCACGCGCGGTCCCCGAGCAGCGCCGTCAGCGCCGGCGAGATGACCATGCGCACGACGACCGCGTCGATGAGGATCGCGGCGCCGAGGCCGAGGCCGAACATCTTGATCACGACGTCGCCGCCGGGAATGAACGCCAGGAACACCGAGGACATGATCAGGCCCGCGACGAGGACGACCTTCGCGATCCGCGAGAGGCCGTGGACGACGCTCTCCTTCGGAGAGTCGCCCTCGAAGTACGCCTCGCGGATGCGGCTGAGCAGGAAGACGTTGTAGTCCATGCTCAGGCCGAACAGGATCGCGAACATCATCAGGGGGACGAATGAGATGATCGGCACGTCCTCGCCGACGCCGAGAAGCGACGCGCCCCAGCCCCACTGGAAGACCGCGACGACGACGCCGTAGGCCGCGCCGATCGACAGCAGGTTGAACACCGCGGACGCGAGCGGCACCCAGATCGAGCGGAACACCGCGATCAGGAGCAGGATCGAGAGGCCGATGACGATGCCGATGAAGAGCGGCAGCCGGCTCGCGATCTTGTCCGAGAAGTCCTCGAACCCCGCGGTCTGGCCGCCGACGTAGACGTTGAAGTCCGAGCCCTCGGTGGCAGTGGGGATGACGTCGTCGCGTAGGTGCTGGACGAGGTCCGACGTCCTGGCGTCCTGCGGGGAGGTCGTCGGCGTCGCCTGGATGATCGCCGCGTCGCCGGCGCGGTTCGGACCCGCGGGAGCGACGAACGCGACCCCGTCGGTGTCCTCGAGCGCCGTCCGGACGCGCTCGAGCTGGGCGTCGTCGAGGCGCCCGCCGGTCTTGCTGCCGACCGCGAGCAGCAGCGGGCCGTTGAAGCCGGGGCCGAACCCCTCGCTGAGCTGGTCGTATGCGAGGCGCTGGGTCGCGTCCTCCGGCAAATTGCCGTCGTCCGGCTGGCCGAGGCGCAGGTCGCTGACCGGCAGGGCGAGCACGACGAGCAGCAGGCCGCCGGCGACGACCGGGACCCACGGGCGCCGGACGAGGATCCGCCCCCAACGCTCGAAGCCCTCCGACCGCCCGACGTTCGACGGGTCCTTCGGATGGAGCCAGCGGGCCACCGCGCCGGCGAAGATCGGCAGCACGGCGATCGAGGAGACGACGACGAACGCGACGGCGATCGCCGAGCCGACGCCCATCTTGCCGACGAGCGGGATGCCGACGGCGAGCAGGCCGGCGATCGCCACCATGACGATGAGGCCCGCCGCCACCACCGACACGCCGGCGGTGGCATTCGCGCGCGCGGCGGCCTCCGGCGCGGAGTCGCCCGCGGCGAGCTGCTCGCGGAAGCGGCTGAAGATGAGCAGCGAGTAGTCGATGCCGGCGCCGAGGCCGAGCATGATGGCGATCGTCGTCGCGAACTCGGGGATGCCGAGCGGCTCGGAGACCGCGGCGAGGACGAGCTGGCTGATCAGCACACCGATCAGCGCGCCCAAGAGCGTGACGGCCATCGCCGCCAGTGAGCGGAACAGGGCCGTCAGCAGGAGGATCGCAATCGCAACGCCGACGAGCTCGCCGACCGGTACATCTGACTCGGCAGCGACGTCGATCGGCTGGCCACGCAGCTCGACCTGGACACCGCCGCGCTCGGCCCCGCGTGCCGTCGCCTCGAGCGCCTCGCCGTCCTGCTTCTCGAGCTCCGTCGGCTGGATGTCGTACTGGACGGTCGCGAACGCGGTACGCCCGTCCTCCGACAGCGATCCGCCGCCGTCGGCGAGGGGATCGGCGACCGACGTGACGTGGTCGAGCCTGCCGACCTTGTCGAGCGCGGCCTCGATCGCCCGGCGCGGCTCGGCGTCGGTGAGCTTGCTCGACTTGACCGTGAAGACGGCCTGGGCCGTGACGCCGGACGCGGCCGGGAACCTGTCCTCGAGCAGGTCCTGCGCCCTCTGGGACTCGGTCCCGGGAATCGAGAAGTCCTCGGCTGCGCTGCCGGTCTGCGAGCCGACGGCGACGGCGATGAGCACGATGGCGGCCAGGAGACCGGCGAGGCCGCGTTTCCAGCGGCGCGACAGGGTTCGGGCGATGGAGGCCAGGAGCGTCGACATAGTCAGGCCGCCTAGAGGGTCTTGGCCGCGCGCGGCAGACCGGTGACGTTGTGCGACCCAGGCGTGATCGATGAGCACCACAGCCGAGTTCTCGATCGTCAGCTCATTGGGACTGTCGGTCATGTCCGTCTCCCTCGGGGATAGCTGGTCGTGCATCCCGAGTCTCGGTCGCGCCGGGTGGACCTCGCATCTGCCACCGGTCAGTGCTCTGGCCAGGGTGGCCAGTCGCACTGTCCGGTGGCGGATGCGAGCGCCGCCGAGACGTCCGACACTCGCCGTATGAGCACTGACGACATCGCCGACGCCAATACCGTCGTGCTGATCCACGGGCTCTGGATGACTCCGCGCAGCTGGGAGCACTGGATTCCCCACTACGAGCGCCGCGGTTACCGCGTCATCGCGCCGGCCTACCCGGGCTTCGAGGTCGAGGTCGAGGCGCTGCGCGCGGATCCGACGCCGATCGAGAGCGTCACCGTCGCGGGGACGCTCGAGCACCTCGAGGGCATCATCACCGCGCTCGACGACCCGCCGATCCTGATCGGCCATTCCTTCGGTGGGGCGCTCGTGCAGGTCCTGCTCGATCGCGGCTTGGGAGCGGCCGGCATCGCGATCAACTCCGTGCCGACCGAGGGGGTGCGCACGCGGCCGGGCTCGCAGATCAGGGCAACGTTCCCGGTGCTGCACAACCCGGCCAACCGCCACCGCGCGGTCGGGCTCACGCCGAAGCAGTTCCACTACGCCTTCACCAACACGCTCAGCGAGGACGAGTCGGCGGCCGCCTATGAGCGCTACCACGTTCCCGCGCCCGGCCGCTGGGTATGGGACGGCGTGCTGGACAACGTCAAGCCCGGCCACCAGGCCACGTGGGTCAACTACCGCAACGACGAGCGCGCGCCGCTGCTGTTCATCGCCGGCGGCAGGGACCACCTCATGCCGGCCGAGGTCAACAAGCAGAACGCGGACCGCTACGAGAAGTCCGCCGCCCACACCGACTACAAGGAGTTCGAGGACCGCGACCACTACGCCGTCGGCGCGCCCGGCTGGGAGAAGGTGGCCGACTACGCCCTCACGTGGGCGACCGAGCACGCACCCTGGAGCCGGCGGGTGATCGCGCGGCGCCGAGCCGCGGGCGCCTCCGCGGATACCGTCTCCCGAGATTGAGACGTCTCGAGGCGAGGTCGGTTGGCTAGGACCGCCGACTTCTTCTCGCAGCGGACGGTCTTCCGCCGGCTCGATACGCCGCTGCGCGAGTTCCTGCGGACCGAGACGGGCGGGGCGGCGGTCATCCTCGCGGCCGCCGTCGGCGCGCTGGTCTGGGTGAACGTCGACGCGTCGTCCTATGAGGGGCTCTGGGAGACCGAGCTGTCGCTCGTGCTCGGCGACGGCGGGATCCGGCTGCCGCTGCGCGAGTGGGTCAACAGCGGCCTGATGACGTTCTTCTTCTTCGTGCTGGGCCTCGAGGCGCGGCGCGAGTTCGACGTCGGTGAGCTGCGCGAGCGGCGGCGTCTGGCGCTGCCGATGTTCGCCGCGATCGGCGGCATGGGCGCCGCGATCGCGATCTACCTCGTGTTCAACCTGGGCAGCTCGTCCGCGCACGGCTGGGGGATCGCGATGTCCACCGACACCGCCCTGGCGCTCGGCCTGCTCGCGCTGGCCGGCCGGCGTGCGCCGGACCGGTTGCGGACGTTCATCCTCACCGTTGTCGTAGTCGACGACCTGCTCGCACTGGTCGTGATCGCGACCGTCTACACCGAAGACGTCGAGCTCTCCGCGCTGCTCTGGGCGGCCGGCCTCTTCGCCGTCGTGCTCGTGCTGCGAGCGTTGCGCGCGGGCCCCGGCCCGCTCTACTTCGTGCTCGGGGTCGCGATCTGGGTCGCGCTGCTCGATTCCGGCGTCGATCCCGTGGTGGTGGGACTCGCGATGGGGCTGCTGGTGTGGGCCAGCCCCGCCGCCCGGTCGGAGCTGACCCGCGCCGGCGAGCGCTTCCGCGAGTTCCGCGAGCAACCCACTCCGGAGCTCGAGCGCTCGGCGCGCGAGAGCCTCAGATCGGCGATCTCGCCGAACGAGCGGCTCCTGGGGCTCTACCACCCATGGTCGAGCTACGCGATCGTCCCGCTGTTCGCGCTCGCCAACGCGGGCATCGCGATCGACGGCGGCCTGCTGGAGCGCGCGGCCGGCTCGCCGGTCACGCTCGGCATCCTGTTCGGCTACGTGGCCGGCAAGCCGCTGGGGATCGTCGGCGGCTCGCTGCTCGTCACCCGGCTCTCGCGCGGACGGCTGCGGCCGCCGGTCGGCTGGGCGGCCGTCCTGGGCGCCGGCACGATCGCCGGCGTCGGCTTCACCCTCTCGCTGCTCGTGGCGACGTTGGCGTTCGACGGCGCGCGCCTGGAAGAGGCGAAGGTGGGCATCCTCGCCGCGGCCGGCTGTGCGTCGGCGCTCACCTGGCTCGTGTTCCGCGCCACGGCGCTGCTGCCGTTGCAGCGACGGATCGAGGCGCTGCTCGGCGGCAGCGAGCCGCTGGTCGATCTCGTCTACGACGTCGACGCCGAGCGCGATCACATCCGCGGCTCGCTCGACGCGCCCGTCACCGTCGTCGAGTACGGCGACTTCGAGTGCCCCTACTGCGGTCGGGCGGAGCCCCAGGTGCGCGAGCTGCTGCGCGACTTCGCCGACGTGCGCTACGTCTGGCGCCACCTGCCGCTCTCCGACGTGCACCCCAACGCGCAGCTCGCCGCCGAGGCCTCAGAAGCCGCTGCCGCCCAGGGCGCCTTCTGGCCGATGCACGACCAGCTCCTCGAACACCAGGATGCGCTGCAGACCGCCGACGTCGAGAGGTACGCCGTGCAGCTCGGGCTCGATGTCGTGCGCTTCACCCACCACCTCGACCGCCATGCCGCCGCACAGCGAATCGCCGAGGACGTCGAAGGCGCCGACCTCAGCGGCGTCTCCGGCACCCCCACCTTCTTCATCAACGGGCGCCGCCACCACGGCGCCTACGACATCGACACGCTCTCGCGCGCCGTGCGCGCGGCCGGCGCACGTGCCACGCTGACCGACGCCGTGCGCACACCGCCGAGCGCGACCGCATGAGTCATGCGAGTCGATCCTTCTCCATCGTTCGCCCGAACGCGGCGGCGGCGTCGGCGTGGAGCTCTTGGAGTTGCGCCGGGCTCGGGCACCAGGTCGACTCGAAGCCGCCGGTGTCCCAGCCGGCGAGTCGGGCGCCGGCCTCGTAGGCGCTCTGGCAGAACGCGAGCAGTGTCCGTCTGGGGTCTGGCGCGGTGCGCACCGTCTCGTAGGGAAGGATCGCCAGCGAGCCGGCGCCGAACTCGATCCATTCGCCCGCCGGCAGCGGCTGGTCGCGCAGCCCCTCGGGCTCGGGGGCGGTATAGGAGTAGTACGCGGCGTCGCCGACGTTGTCGTCGCCGGCCCAGAACCCGAACGAGATGACCTCCTGCGAGTAAGCCTCCTGGGTGACCGGATCGGCGTCCAGCGGCACCCCCGGCCGGCCGGAGAACCGGGTGACCGCGAGATCGAGGCCGTGCCAGAACAGGTGGACGGGGCTCGTCTTGCCGTTGAACCAGCCGCTGAACTCCTCGAACACCGAGTCCGACCAGTCCAGGATCCGGCCGAAGCGCGCGATCGCCTCGCGATCCCAGGACGCGTGCTCGACGTCCTCGCGGAACGGCGTCGTCATCGGGACGCCGAACGGTTCCTCCTTGATCTCCACGTCAATGCCGAGCTCGTCGAGCAGCTCGTGGAGGTGGGCGTCGAAGTCCGCGACGGGCAGTCCGCCGCCGAGCCCGAACAACCCGGTGCGACCGTCCGCCGTCCGGACGATCACGGCGTGATCGACGAAGTCGATCGCGATCTCGAACGTCGTGTCGCGGTGATGCAGCCGCCGCGTCGTGAGACCTCGCACGTCGACGTACAGGGGCACGTTCCACCAGTGGTTGCGCGGCGCCGTGGTCGCCAGCCGGATCTTCCCGACGATCTGGCTGTAGAGATGGAGCGTGTCCTTGGTGTCGCGCCAGTCGGCGAGATGCAGCTCCGGCAGGGTCATGGTCGGCTCACCACGAAGGCCACCTCGTCGACGTAGCACCAGCTCCAGTCCTCACCGGGTTCGGCGGAGCGGACGATCGGGTGTCCCACGCGGCGGGCATGGGCCGAGGCGTGCCGGTGCGGCGAGCTGTCGCAGCATCCGATGCGCCCGCAGGTCTGACACATGCGCAGATGCACCCATGTCCCGCCGATCGCCAGGCAGTCCTCACACCCGGCGATCTCGGCGGGCAGCTCGGTCAGCTCGACGCTGCCGAGGTGCGAGCAGATGGCGCTCATCTCGCCAGCGCCTCCAGCAGGGTTGCGGCGTCGTAGCCGCCGCGGTGCACGACACCGTCGATGAACAGGGTGGGCGTGCCCCGGACCTCACCCGTCGCCATGCCGCTCTGCACGTCGCGGCGGACGCGCGCGAGCACCGCGGCGCCGGTCCGGTCGCCGTCGAACCGCGCCACGTCGAGCTCGAGCTCGGCGGCATAGCGCAGCAGGTCGTCGTCCTCGAGCGCCGTCTGGCGATGGAAGAGTCGCTCGTGCATGGTCCAGAACCGGCCCTGGAGCGCGGCCGCCTCAACCGCGGCGGCCGCGGCGAGGGCATGCGGGTGGATGTCGGTCAGCGGGAAGTGCCGGAACGCGAAGCGGACGCCCTCCCCGAGCTCTCGCTCGACGTGCTCGATCTCCCGGAACGCTCGGCGCGAGTACGGGCACTCGTAGTCGCCGTACTCGACGACGAGGCGCCCCGCCCACCCGCCGCGGACGTGGTCGACCGCGTCGTCGAGCGGCTCCATCCTCGCCTCAGGCTCGAGTCGCACGGCGTTCTCCGGCAGCGCCGTCGAGGGCACGGGCCGTCGCGACGCGCTCGCGGACCCGCGGGGCGACGTCCTCGATGAAGGTCCGCAGCATCCGGGGATCCGGGGGGCCCATCAGCACGAAGGTGCCGAACCCGTGGTCCAGCGCAAGGTGGGTCAGCACCGCGATCCAGTGGTCTGGCGGCCCGACGATCGCCTCGTCGGTGTCACGCGCGGGCGCGCGCGCAACGGCGGTGAACGCCCCGGGCATGTTGTAGATGCGCCGGATCTCGCCTGGATCGCGACCGGCCTCGCTCGCGGCGCGGTCGATGCGGGCCTGGGCTTCGGCGGCGGCCGCCGGAGGCATGTAGTTCATCAGCGGCGCCGCCCAGCCGTCGGCCACGCGCCCGGTGAGCGCGAGCGCGCGCGGCTTCGCGGCGCCCAGCCAGATGCCGATCTCGTGCGCGGGAACCGGGCCGGGCCGTGCACCTTCGAGCCGGTAGTGGCGGCCCTCGAAGCGCAGCGCGGGAGCTCCGCTCCAGCTCCCGCGCAGGATCGCGACGGCCTCTTCCAGGGCCTCCAGGCTCTGCCCGATGCTGCGGGCCGGCGCGCCCATCGCCTCGGCGGCGTGCAGGAAGGCGCCGCCGCCGAGGCCGGCCTCGAAGCGCCCGCCGCTGAGCACGTCGAGCGTCGCCGCCGCCTTCGCGAACGCGGCCGGCGGGCGCAGCGGCAGGTTGCCGACGTCCTGGAACACGCGGATCTGCTCGGTCTGGCCGAGGATCACGCCCAGCAGCGCGAGCGCGTCGAGGTGCGCGGGCTGGTAGGGGTGGTCCTGGACGGCAAGCAGGTCGTACCCGAGCCGGTCGGCCACGCGCGCCGTCTCGAGCACCCCTCGCGGGTCGCCCGCGTCGGGGATCAGGAAGTAGCCGAACTCCAGGGAGTGGCCGTAATCCATGGCTCAGAAGCCGACCGACCGTCGGATGAGGACGACGTGGATGCGCCCGGGCGGCTCCTGGTGGATCTCGAGGATCTTGCCCACCAGGCTGTTCTGCCCGTAGGCGGCGTACGCGCGGGCGTCCTCGAGCTTCAGGCTGTGCTCGTAGACCCGCCGGCGGGCGGCTTCCGGCGTGGGGACCAGCTTCTGGGCGCCGACGACGAAGATGACGTTGGCGGCGCCCCACGCGTAGGAGGCGAGCTGGCTGCCCGAGACCGAGGCGATGACCAGCGTCCCGTCGCGCGTGATCGCGTGGACGCTGCCGAGCGCGTAGTCGGGCTGGCCGGCGATCGCCTTCATCTCCGGCAGTTGGGTCGCGTAGTCGAGTCCGGTCATCTTGTTGCGCGCCGAGTCGTACGGTCCGCCGTCGTCGATCGCGTCGGCGATGCCGGTCTCCTGCAGCGTGACAGAGGTGTTGGTCATCACCGAGGAGCCATCGGGGATGCGGGCGAGGACGGCTGCCCGCGCAGCGTCGAAGTCGTCGACGACATCGACGCTGAATCCGTGCTCCTCGAGCGCGACCACGGTCGCCGAGAACGTCTCGTCGTCGGGCAACGCGGTGAAGTCGTCAGAGGCGGGGGTCGTTCCGACTGTCTCTGTCATGCCCCCAAGGGTGAGGCCGGCGCGGCACGCTCGCATCCGCCGGTGGCCAGTCATCTGGGCCGGTCGCCACGCGGTGTAACGTCGGTGGCAGGCAGATGGCATCGCATCCCCTTTCGCAACGACGCGCCGGTGAGCTACTGGGTCGGCGCAGCGAGCGCGACGTGCTCGACCGGTTCGTCGAAGCGGTCTGCGCGGGCGAGGGCCGGGCCCTGGTGCTGCGGGGCGAGCCGGGCGCGGGCAAGACGGCGCTGCTGGAGTACCTGGTCGAGCAGGCGGCGAGCTGCCGTGTGGTGCGCGCCGCCGGTGTCCAGTCGGAGATGGAGCTGGCCTTCGCCGGGCTGCATCAGCTGCTGGCGCCGATGCTCGATCGTCTCGAGCGTCTCCCGGTGCCGCAGCGCGATGCGCTGCGGACCGCGTTCGGCCTCAGTCCCGGGCCGGCGCCGGACCGCTTCCACGTCGCGCTGGCAGTGCTGAGCCTGCTCTCCGACACCGCCGAGGAGCGGCCGCTGATCTGCGTGGTGGACGACGCACAGTGGCTCGATCGCGCATCGGCGCAGGTCCTCGCGTTCGTCGCGCGCCGCCTGGAGGCGGAAGGGGTCGGCCTGGTCTTCGCGGCGCGCGCGCCGAGCGACGAGTTGACCGGGTTGACCGAGCTGGACGTGGACTGGTCTGGCGGAGGACGATGCGCACGCGCTGCTGGACTCCGTGCTCGCCGGGCCCGTGGACGCGCAGATCCGTGACCAGATCGTCAGCGAGACGCGCGGCAACCCGCTGGCGCTGCTGGAGCTGCCGCGTGGATTCACGCCGGCGGAGCTGGCGGGCGGGTTCGCGCTCCCGGGCGCGGTGCCGCTTGCGGGGAGGATCGAGGAGAGCTTCCGGCGACGGCTCGACGCGCTTCCGGTCGCGACCCGGCGCCTGCTGCAGCTCGCGGCTGCCGATCCCATCGGGGAGCCGCTGCTCGTGTGGCGAGCCGCCGAGCGGCTCGCGATCGGGACCGACGCCGCCACGCCGGCGGCCGAGGCCGGCCTGCTCGAGTTCGGCGCCCGGGTGCGGTTTCGCCATCCGCTGGTGCGCTCGGCGGCCTACCGGTCGGCGTCGGTTCAGGAGCGACAGGACGCGCACCGTGCGCTGGCGGAGGTCACGGATCCGGAGATCGATCCGGACCGCCGCGCCTGGCACCGGGCCCAGGCCTCGCCCGGGCTCGACGAGGACGTCGCCTCCGAGCTGGAGCGCTCGGCCGGCCGAGCACAGGCGCGCGGGGGCATGGCCGCGGCGGCCGCGTTCCTCGAACGTGCCGCGATGCTGACGCCCGAGCCCGGCGTCCGCGTGCGGCGCCAGCTCGCGGCGGCCAGGGCGAAGCGCGATGCCGGCGCGCTCGACGCGACGCTCGGCTTGCTGGTCGCGGTCGAGGCAGGGCCGCTCGACGCTGTGCAGACCGCCGAGGTGGAGCACCTGCGCGGGCAGATCGCGTTGGAGCAGCAGCGCGGCAGCGATGCCGCTCGGCTGCTGCTCAGCGCGGCCAGACGCTTCGAGCCGCTCGACGCCGATCTAGCGCGCGAGACGCACCTCGAGGCGCTCGTGGCCGCGATGTGGGCGGGCCACCTGAACGGCTCCCTGCGCGAGGCCGCCGAGGCCGCCCGGGCGGCGCCGCCCGGCCCCGACCCGCCGCGGGCCGTCGACGTCCTGCTCGACGGCCTGGCGATCCAGTTGACGGACGGGTACGCGGCGGCCGCGCCGACGCTGACCCGGGCACTCGAGCTGGTCCTCGCACGGGAGGTCGCCACCGACGAGGCCGGCCGCTGGCTCTGGCTCGCCGGGTCCAGACCCAGCGCCACGGTCGCACTCGAGCTGTGGGACGCCGAGTCCTGGCATGTCCTGGTCGCTCGCCAGGTCCAGGTCGCCCGCGACACGGGCGCGCTCGTGCACCTGCGTCTCGCGCTGAACCTCGTCGCCGGAACCCATCTCGTCGCGGGCGAGCTCACCGCGGCGGCGCTGGCGGTCGAGGAGGATCGCCTGATCGCGGAGGCGACCGGGAACGCGCCGATCACGTACACCGAGATGATCCTTGCGGCCTGGCGCGGCCAGGAGGCGCAGGCCTCTGAGCTGATCGAGGCGACGCTGCAGGAGGCGACCGCACGCGGCCTTGGCAGGTTCGTCACCCTCGCGACCCACGCGAGCGCAGTGCTCTACAACGGCCTCGGTCGCCACGACGCCGCGCGCGACGCGGCCTCGCGAGCCTTCGAGCGCGACGTGGTGGGGCTGCAACCGCTGGTCGTGCCCGAGCTGATCGAGGCGGCGTCCAAGACCGGCGACGTGGCGCTGCTGCGTACCGCCCTCGAGTGGCTGTCCGAGCGCACGCGCGTGACGCCCACCGAGTGGGTGCTCGGGATCGAAGCCCGCGTCCGCGCCCTGCTGGCCGAGGGGGAGGTCGCCGACAGTCTGCACCGTGAGTCGATCGACCGTCTCGGCCGCACCCGCATACGCGTGGAGCTCGCACGCGGCCACCTGCTCTACGGCGAATGGCTGCGCCGCGAGCGCCGCCGCGTCGACGCCCGCGAGCACTTGCGGACGGCCCACGAAATGTTCGCCTCGATGGGAGCCGAGGCGTTCGCCGAGCGGGCCAGGCACGAGCTGTTGGCCACCGGCGAGACCGTCCGCAGACGCTCGGCCGAGACCCGCGACGAGCTGACCGCCCAGGAGGCGCTGATCGCGGGCCTCGCTCGCGACGGCCTGTCCAACCCCGAGATCGGCACCCGGCTGTTCATCAGCCCGCGCACCGTCAAGTACCACCTGCGCAAGGTCTTCCTCAAGCTCGACATCAGCTCGCGCAACGAGCTGGACCGCGTCATCCCCGCCGACCCGACCGCCGCCGCCCTCTAGCGACTCGCACTGTCCACTGGCGGATGCGAGCGCGGTCCGCGCGAATGACACTCGCGGGAGTGCACTGGTCCTACACGCCGATCGAGACGCGATTCCGGACCATCGCAGGGTTGTCGATCCGCTTCGCCGAGAGCGAGGACCGGGCCGATCACGCCCTCTTGCTGAGCCCGTGGCCGGAGAGCCTGCTCGCGTTCGATCCGACGTGGGCGCGGCTCTCCGAGCGCACGCATCTGGTGGCGATCGACCTCCCGGGCTTCGGTGGTTCCCAGCGTGACGATTCGCTGCTGTCTCCGCGGGCGATGGGCGAGTTCGTCATTCGCGCCGCCGACACGTTCGGGCTCGAGGACCCGCATGTCATCGGCCCCGACGTCGGTACCGGGGCCTCGCTCTTCGCCGCGGCCCTGCATCCGGGCCGGCTGCGCAGCCTCGTCGTCGGAAGCGGGTGCGCGGCGTATCCGCTTCAGCTCGGCGGGGTGGTGAAGGACTGGGTCGAAGCTCCCGATCTCGATGCCTACCGCAGCGCTGACCCGCGGCAGATCGTCGCAGGCGCCCTGACCGACATCGAGCGATACGTGCTCCCCGACTTCGTCCGCGAGGACTACCTCGCCTGCTACGGCGGCGACCGCTTCGTCGAGTCGATGCGCTACGTGCGCAGCTACCCGACGGAGCTTCCCGTCCTGCGCGACCTGCTGCCGGAGATCCAGACGCCGGTGCAGATCATCGCCGGCGCGCGGGACCGGGCGGTGCCGCCGGTCAACGCCGAGTACCTCCACGAGCGGCTGCCCACGAGCAAGCTCGACATCCTCGACGCGGGGCACTTCACATGGGAGGACGCCGCGGACGAGTACGCCGCGCTCGTCACGAGCTGGTGGCGCGGAGGCTACGCCTCGCTTGACGACGACCAGATCGAACGACTCGACGAGGCGACCTGATCGCCACTGCGGGGACGACGGTGCACCCGATGTGCCCACTCGCGCGCCGGTCACCGTCGGAGCACTGTCCACCGGCGGATGCGACCGCGCACTGCACGACCCAGTCTTTCCGCATGAGCACCGAGACTGGCGGGGACCACAAGATGGCGATTGCCGTGAACGGCCGCGGGTCTGATTCCCGGAGACACCGCGCCGTGATCATCGGCGCGGGGTTCGGCGGGCTGTACGCCGCGCGGGCTCTTTCCCGCGCGCCGGTCGACGTGACGGTGATCGATCGCACGAACCATCACCTGTTCCAGCCGCTGCTCTACCAAGTTGCGACGGGTGTGCTCTCCGAGGGCGACATCGCGCCGCCGACGCGCGATGTCCTGCGGCATCAGAGGAACACCAAGGTGCTGCTGGGTGAGGTCGTGCACATCGATCTCGCCGGTCGTCGGGTGGTCCTCGAGATGGCCGGCCGGCAGTCGCATATCGAGTTCGACAGTCTCATCGTCGCTACGGGCGCGGCGCAGTCGTACTTCGGCCACGACGAGTTCGCGGTATTCGCGCCGGGGATGAAGACGATCGACGATGCGCTCGAGCTTCGTGGACGGATCTTCGGTGCGTTCGAGCTGGCGGAGCTCGAGTCAGAGATCGAGCGGCGCAACACCTTGTTGACGTTCGCGGTCGTCGGCGCTGGGCCGACGGGTGTTGAGCTCGCCGGCCAGATTGCGGAACTGTCGCGCCGCGCGTTGAAGCGCAACTTCCGGACGTTCGACCCGAAGGTCGCGCGGGTGATCCTGCTCGACGCAGTCGATACCGTCCTGCCGCCGTTCCCCGAGTCACTGCAGCGCCGCGCCCGGAGAGACCTGGAGCGCCTGGGCGTCGAGGTCCGGCTCGGCACGCGCGTCACCGGCGTCGACGTCGACGGGCTCCGCGTGGAGAGCCTTGACGGCTCGGTGGGTCGGATCGAGGCGTTTACGAAGATCTGGGCGGCCGGGGTGCAGGCCTCGTCCTTGGGCCTGATGCTGGCTGACCAGAGCGGCGCGGAGGTGGACCGCGCCGGGCGCGTGCAGGTGCTGTCCGACTGCAGCCTCCCCGGCCATCCCGAGGTGTTCGTCGTCGGCGATCTCATGAGCCTCGACCGGCTACCGGGCGTCGCCGAGGTCGCGATGCAGTCCGGACGCCACGCGGCCAGGACGATCGTGCGACGCCTGCGCGGCGACGCTGACCTCCGGCCGTTCCAGTATCGCGACCTCGGGACGATGGCGACGATCTCTCGCTTCCGTGCCGTCGTCAGCGTCGGCCGCATCCGCGTGGCGGGCTTGGCGGCGTGGCTCATATGGCTCGTCGTCCATCTCGCGTTCTTGACCGGGTTCAAGAACCGCTTCGCCGCGGTGTTGAGCTGGACGGTGGCGTTCCTCGGCCGCGGCCGTCGCCAGCGCACGATCACCGAGCAACAGGTGTTCGCCAGGACGCGGGCCCTGGAACTGGAGCGCCCGAAAGCGCCCGCCGCGTTGCCGGCCCCCGCCACGTTGACAAGAGCAGATGAGCAATGAGAGGCCTCAAGGACAAGGTCGCGATCGTCGCCGGCGCGGCACCCGGCAACATCCGGGCGGCGACAGAGTCGCTGGCGCTGCACGTCCCACTGCCGGTCGAGCTGAGCATCGCGCTCGAGGACCGCCCGCCGCCAGTCGAGGTGGCCGTGCACTACCTCACTGCGAGGCGCTGACGAACATCGCGAAGTACGCGCGCGCGGCGCCGGAGCGCTCCGGCGACGGGCACCAGAGTGCGGGCCGAGATCCCGCTGCCACTCGAACTGTCCACTGGTTGCTGAGACGAGGAACGACGTGACCCCCTCCTCCATGTCGCCACCAGGCCGGGAAGCGGACCGCCTGCTGCAGCGGATCCGGACGCTCGTCCGGGAAGGCAGGCGCGGCGACGGCGCGAGCCGCATCGAGCTCGAGGCGCGCGCGCAGGAGATCGAGCAGCTCAAGACGCAGCTCGCCGAGGTCGTCAAGCGCACCGCCGGCCGATGAGGCCGGCAGAGCTGCATCTTGGCCGAGTGACGCGCGACGAAGGACACGCCCCGCATCTCTTACGCCGTCTGATCGGCGCGATGGGGACACGACTGGCCAGTCGCGCTGGCCGATGGCGGATGCGAGCGCGGCCCCGCACGAACGAGACTTCACCGCCGCCCGTCGCGCTCGCCCGTCGCGTCAGCCGCCTTCGGCGTCTGGTACGCGCTCGGCGCGCTGACGCTCGTTCCCTAATTGGGAGATCTGAGATTTGGGGAGGTAGACGTGCTGCTCGAGAACAAGAACGCCGTGATCTACGGAGGTGGCGGATCGATCGGCGGCGCCGTTGCGCGGGCGTTCGCCCGCGAGGGCGCCCGGGTCTTTCTGGCCGGCCGCACGCCCGCGACGCTCGAGGGGGTGGCCGAGGACATCCGGTCCGCGGGCGGAGCGGCCGAGACGGCCGAGGTTGACGCGCTCGACGAGAACGCGGTCGACGAGCACGCCGACGCCGTGGCGGCGGACGCCGGCGGCATCGACATCTCCTTCAACGTGATCACCCACCCGCACACGCACGGGATGCCGCTCGCCGAGATGGCGGTCGATGACTTCATGGCGCCGGTGGAGACGGCAGCGCGAACGACATTCCTGACCGCCAGGGCGGCCGCGCGGCACATGATCCCCCGGCGTTCGGGCGTGATCCTCGCGTTCGGTGGCCCCAGCGACCGAAGCGGCCCGATGCGCGACTACTACCTGGGCGGAACGCAGGTCGCCGTCGACGCGATCGTGGCAGCAATCCGGCGGCAGCTCGCCGTCCAACTCGGACCGCATGGAGTCCGCGTCGTCACGCTCGCGAGCGGAGGCGTGCCCGAGTCGCTCCCAGAGGGCTTCGAGGGTCGCGAGAAGATCGTCGAGATGATCGAGCGGCAGACATTGCTCGGCCGGGCCGCGACGCTCGAGGACGTCGGCAATGTGGCCGCCTTCGCCGCCTCCGACTGGGCGCGCAGCATGACAGCGGCGATTGTCAACATCAGCTCCGGTTCCCTGATCGATTAGCAAATCCGCTGAAACGAGCGCTTCGGCTTCGCGTGCGATTGTCTCGATCGCTAGCTGCCAGACGCCCGCGGCGCCCCCGGCCCGGGCGCGCCTTGGCGCTTCGGTGGAACATTCAGCGTGCCGTGAGGCGCACGACCGGGATCTCCCGGTCGGTCTTCTCCTGATAGCCCGCGTACCGGGGTTGCTCGCGGATGATCCGCTCCCACGCGGCCGCGCGTTCGTCGCCTGTGAGCGTCTGTGGCGTCGCAGTGGTCTTTCGTCCCTGGATCTCGATCTCGACGCGGTCGGGATGCTCGGCAAGGTTGTAGAACCACGACGGGTGGTCGGCCGTCCCCCCGCGCGAGGCCACGATCAGCCACGCGTGGTCTCCATCGGGGAAGGACATCACGGCGGCCGTGCGACGCTGGCCGCTCTTGGCGCCGACAGTGGTCAGGTACAGCAGCGGCACACCGGACATCTTGTTGCCGGTGCGTCGGTGCACGAACCGCGTTACCCGCATCATGGCGCGACCGAGAGCTCCGCTCGGCGGCGCCGTCGCGCCTCGCGTACCGCGCGGGGTCACATCGACGGTCATGCCATCTGCTCCTCTCTCTCGCGCCCGTTCGACCGAGCGAGTCTGGCCACGCTCTCCGTTGGCGGGAACCGGATGCCGCTCACGGGGTAGCTCCAAATGCTTGCGGTCGTGCTCGTTCCGGCGTGCTGAATCCTGGCGAGTGTGGTTCTCGCGGACCGCGCTCGCATCCGCCACTGGCCAGTCCTGGCGGGGCCGAACGGCAAGCGCCCACGGCTACCGTCCATAGGCGTGGACGGACGCTGCCCAAGTCCGGAGCCGGCAAGATCCTCAAGAACCGGCTCCGCGCGCCGTTCTGGGCGGCTCTCGAGCGACAGGTTGGCTGACGGCCGGGCGAGTCAGGCTCAGCTCATCCGCCGGTATCGCCATACGCACAGTGGGATGAAGATCGCGAGCAGGCCGATGATCCAGGCGGCCGCACCGGCGAGCGATCCGGGCACGCCACCGTCGAGCGCGTAGGTGCGGGCGGCATCCGCGGTCAGCGTGACCGGGCTCACCTCCGCGAACGCCTGCAGCCAGTCCGGCATGGTCGAGACCGGCACGAACACGGAGCTCGCGAACACGAGCGGGAAGAGCACCACGAAGCCCGCCGACTGGGCCGCCTCCGCGCCGCGCACCGTCAGCGCCACGAACGCGAAGACCCAGCTGAGGGCCAACCCGAACGCGCTGACGACCGCGACGCACGCGAGCGCGTTCAGCAGCCCGGCCTGGAAGCGGAAGCCGATCAGGTAGCCGACCGCCGTCATCAGCCCGATGATCAGGACGTTGCGGACGAGGTCGGCCGACGGTGCGGCCGATCAGCACCGCCGAGCGTGCCATCGGCATCGAGCGGAAGCGGTCGATGACGCCGCGCTCGAGGTCCTCGGACAGGCCGACAGCGGTCTGCGATGCGCGGAAGGCCACCGACTGCACGAAGATGCCGGGCAACAGGAAGTCGATGTAGTTCACCCCGGGCGGAAGCGAGCCCTCCACCGCGCCGCCGAACACGTAGACGAACAGCAACACCAACATGATCGGCTCGATCGTCGAGAAGATCAGCAACTGGGGCTGGCGAATGAAATGGCGCAGGTTGCGCGCGGTGACCACACGCGCGTCAGCGACGGCTGAACGCAGCTCCCGCAGCGAAGGGACGATGCACCCGCAGGAGCCTCCCCGGCGCCACGGCCGGCCGCGCTCGCCGGACTCGTCGCGGCCGTCGGGCGGCCCGCGCTCGCCGACGCGGACGCGTCCGGGCCGGTGCCGTCCTCGCTCGGCGGCGCGCCCGTGAGCTGCAGGAAGACGTCGTCGAGCGTCGGGCGGCGCAGCCCGAGGTCGCTCACCCCGATCCCCGCTTGACGCAGCGCCGAAGCGGCGTCCTCGATCAGCTCGAGGCCATCGCGCGGCGCGGGAAGCGTGAGCCGGTCCAAGCGCTCCCCCGGCTCTGGATCGCCGCAGCCCACGCCGGCGAGCACGGACTGCGCCTCGTCGCGTTGAGCGGCGCTGGCCAGCTCGACCTCGAGGATCTGCCCGCCGACGCGATCCTTGAGCTCGTTGCCGGTCCCCTCCGCGATCACCCGCCCGTGATCGATCACCGCGATCCGATCGGCGAGCTGGTCGGCCTCCTCGAGGTACTGGGTCGTCAGCATGATCGTCGTCCCCTCGCGGACGAGTTCCCGCACGATCGCCCAGATCTCGTTCCGGCTGCGCGGATCGAGCCCGGTGGTGGGCTCGTCGAGAAACAGGATCCGCGGACGCGTGAGCAGGCTCGACGCGAGGTCCAGCCGGCGGCGCATCCCTCCGGAGTACGTGCGTACCGGGCGGTCGGCAGCGTCGGCGAGCTCGAAGCGCTCCAGCAACTCGGCCGCCCGCCGTCGCGCCTCGGCGCTCGAGAGGTCGAACAGGCGGCCGAACATCTGCAGGTTCTCCCGTCCGCTGAGGATCTCATCGACGGCAGCGAACTGCCCGGTGAGCCCGAGCAGCTGACGAACGGCAGCGGCCTCGTGCACCACGTCACGCCCGAAGACCTCGGCACGCCCTGCGTCCGGCGCGAGCAGAGTCGCGAGCACGCGAACGAGCGTGGTCTTCCCGGCTCCATTCGGCCCGAGCAGTCCGAAGACCGTCCCCTCCGCGACGTCGAGGTCAACACCCGCCAGCGCAACCGTCGCGCCAAAGCGCTTGGTCACACCCTCGACGTGGACGGCGGAAGCGAAGGAGCGGGCCGCAACGATGTTGCCATCAGCGCCTAGGTTCGGAATGCGGGTCATCCCTGTCCCGGGTTGCCGAACGCGACCTTTTCCTCTCGACGAGCCACGGCGTTCTCTCCCTTTGCTGCCAGTGAGTGTGTTCGGAGACCGTGACGGCCCCCCGGGCGCGATCTCGCCTGAGAGCTCCCTGGTCCGACTCCCGGGTCTTCTCGGCTGGCGAGCTGTGCGTGCCACAGCCTGAGGCCGCGGGAGCACGCTCGCATCCGCCAGTGGCTAGTCGGCGCCGGGTGATGGCAATCAACCTCGATGGGGCCGTTTCCGGTCTCCCGGGCGATCGTGCCCGCGATGCGCGCAGCGCGCAGCGGCCGGATCGTCAACGTGTCCTCGTCGACCATCGGGGGCACCACGCCCGGATTCGTCTCCTAAATCACGGGCAAGATGGGTGTGATCGGTCTGACCCGTGCGCTCGCGAACGACCTGGGCGACGCCAACATCACGGTCAACCCGTTAGCGCTCTTAGGGGTGAGCGATGGGATTCGAACCCGCGACCGCCGGAACCAACAACCCGGAGCACTCCTGGCCGGCGGGGTGTTGGTCCGGGTCTACGAGTCCGAACCCTGCCGCCGCGGGAGTCGTGGCAACATCCGTGGCAACATCCAGAGTTTCCGATGCGTCCGTATCGTCCGGATGTCGGGACGATGCGGACGTTCTGGCGCGACACGGACGGATATGACACCCGGATTACCAGGTTGAGGGCCTGGTCCGGGATAACCGGGTGGAGGTTCGAGTCCTCTTCGGCGCATGTGAGAAAGCCCCGCAAATGCGGGGCTTTCTTCGTTCCTCGGCCTCGATCGGCGCGCGTCTGAAGCTGCCTGGTGCCATTCCGTGAAACGGGGTGGGGCAAGTGGTTGCCGGTGGCGGCGATTGCCCCATGGGCAGCTACTACGAGTCGGATCGCCGGCGCTGAAGCTCGACTACTGCGTACGCGACAAGCGAGAGCCGGCGTGATCGACCGCGCACGGCTCGATATACGTCAATGTGGCGGTCGCGGACAACGCCAGTACCGGGGCGCTAGCTCCGCTTCAACGCGCCCAAGCCGACGGCCGTGCTGGCCAAGCTCCGTCCTCGCGGTAGAGGCAGGACACCGGGCTTGGGGCGTCGGCGGGTACATCGCAGTCACACGCGATCGTGTCGCCGTGATCGTGCTCGGTATCGGGAACCGGCCGGGTGGCCAAATCCGATTGCGGTCGTCCTCGGTCAGCGGCGGCTGGCGAGCGGCAAGCCACTCGGGAGGGTTCAGCGGCGCTTCACGCCCGTAGCGGTAGAGCTCGGCGGCGGCCGCGAGCGGCAGGAAGGACAACGTTCCAGGTCCGATCAGCCGTTCCGCCCCGCGCGCGCTCGCGGGCACGCCGTCATGCCATCCCCACCACATACGGCTCGGCGCCAGTCGAACGCCGAGCGGGACGGTGATCGCGTCCATCTCCTGGTCAGTCAAGCCGAGCCGCAGATGGTTGACGATCGGCGCGCGCTGGGAGCGCCAGCGCCGTTCAAGCTGCTCGAGCACACGAGCGAGAGCACGTCGGTTATTCAAAGAGCCCAGCCGCAGCCTCAGACACGGATCACGTCGAGACCTTTGGCGCTTTCGAGCGGGGCGAAGTCGTCGTCTTGCGTTACGACCGGAAGTCCGTTGGCGGCCGCGGTCGCCGCGATCCACAGGTCGTTGACGTTGACGCGCCGGCCGGTCTCGGCGAGATGCACCCGCAGGCGCGCCCATTCGGCCGCGACCTGGGCGTCGATCGCGAGCACCTCGATGTCGGCCGTGGACTCCAGCGTGGCCAGCCGCTGCGCGCGAATGTCGACATCGGCGGTGACCAGCACCCCAGCCTGCAGCTCGGCGATCGTCACTGGGCAGATGACGCTCTGGTCCGGCAGCATCTCGAGGTTCATCGGCCGTGCCGACTCGAGGGCGATGAACACGCTCGTGTCGAGGAGGCCCCTCGCCGCGGGCGTCATCAGTGAATCGGACCGAGATCGTCCGTGGTGTCGCCCGCCAGCATCGCCAGATCCTCGCGAAGCCCGGGATCGGCCTGCGTGCGGCCCAGGCGCCGCATGAGCTCCGCACGTGCGATCGGCCTGCGACGCTCGGCACGCACCGGTGTCAGCTCCGCGACGGGACGACCGCGAGAGGTGATCGTCACCTGCTCACCCGCTTCCACCCTCCGCAGCACATCGGCAGTGCGGTTGCGCAGTTCTCGTGCCGCGATCTCGGACATGCGACGAACGTAGCACTTTCGTAGCCGTTGCTCTCGACCGCGACGGACGTCGCACGGAGCCCACTCGCGGTCCACGGGGCGAGCGTTGGGCCCCGGGCGGGCGAGCTTCAGAGCGTGCTCGCCGCTCGCGCAAGGCGCGGGATGAGCCGAGCGGCGGCCCCACCCAGAACGCCGCGGCGCTCGCCGTCGTCAGGCTCAGCGGTGTTCTGAAGCTGACGGAGGCGTCCCGTCCTCGTTCGATGCCTCCCGTCGGGAATGACGTGGTGGTGAAGGTCGACGGTACGGCTCATGCTTCCGTCAGGAGGCGGTCGGTGAGCACGATCTCGACGACCGCGGGAACCGTCTCGACGCGCGCCCAGTCGCGCTGAAGCTCGCAGGCGAGCGATACCCAGCCGATCGGCTGCGCTCCGGCTTGGACGACCCGCTCGAGCCCGGCGCGATGGGCTTCGAGCGACGTGCCACCGATCGCGTCGACGACGGGATAGACCTCGTAGCCCTCGCGTAGCGCGTCGAGGGCTGTGAACGCCATGCACACCTCGGTCCAGAGCGCGCAGAAGATGAGCTTCCGGCGCCCGGTCGCGTGGACGGCTTGCACGAACTCGCTGTCCTCCCAGGAGTTGACGGTCGTGCGGTCGAGCGGAGGGCTGTCCTCGAGCAGTTCGGCGAGCTCGGGAACGGTCGGCTGCTGCTGACCCGATGCGACGTTGACGGTCGAGTGGACGATCGGCAACCCGAACGCTCTGGCCGTCTTCACGGTCGAGACGATGTTCTCGCGCAGCAGACCCTCGTCCATCGATCGGACCGTCGCGAACTGCGAGGGCTGGTAGTCGATCAGCACGAGCGCTGCGTTCTGCGGGGTGATGAGATGGTCGGCGAGCGGGTCGCGAATCGCTTGGCTGGTCATTGGGCCTTGGCCTCCTGTTTGGCGAACGGTGCGAGAAGCTCGGTCTCAAATCTCCGGAGGAATCAGGTGAGCCGTCGTCGCCGGATCCCGGTGATTCAGGCTCACGGCTCGAAGTGGGCCCGAGGCGACTGAGCCCGGGCCGGACTACGGACGCGAACGGGCCACCGCGAGGCGCATGCGATGGCCCCACGCGGCGACGCGCGCCAAGTGGCCGCTGTACGGCGCGCCCGGGCAGCGGGAAGAGGCCATCGCGACCGTCGCGACGTGGACGTCCTCCGGTTCGCGGCGGCGCCCCGGGAGCAGGACGATGGCGAGGACCGCGGCCGCGGCGCACAGGATCGCGGACACGGTGAACGCTCCGGTGAAGCCGTGCGTCAGCGCCGCGGGCAGCGTCGATCCGTCGTCGAGCGCGCTCGTGGTCCGCGACGTCGAGACGGCGGACAGGACGGCCAGGCCCAGCGACCCACCGACCTGCTGGGTGGTGTTGAGCAGACCCGAGGCGAGGCCGGAGTCCTCGGCCGCGACGCCGCTCGTCGCGGCGATCGTGATCGGCACGAACGACATGCCGAACCCGACGCCGATGACGACCATCGCGGGCAGCACGTGACCTGCGTAGTCGCCGTCGGCCTGCAGACGGGTGAACAGCGCGAAGCCCACCGTCGCGACGAGCAGCCCGCCGACCAGCACCGGCTTGGGCCCGAAGCGGTCGGCCACACGCGAGGCGACCGCGGAGCTGCCGATGATCGCGAAGCTGAGCGGCAGGTAGGCGACGCCGGTCTCCAGCGCGTTGTACCCGAGCACCTGCTGCAGGTACAGCGTGCATAGGAAGAACACGCCGAACAGCGCGGCGGCGACGAGCAGCATCGTCCCGTCCGAGGCGGCGAGGCTGCGGTTGGAGAAGATGCCCAGCGGCACCAGGGGGTTCTCGTGCCGGCGCTCGATCCACACGAAGCCGACGAGCAGCGCGGCGGCCACCGCGAGGCCGACGAGAGTCCGCGCCGACCCCCAGCCCCAGTCGTTGGCGTTGATCAGCGTGAAGACGAGAGCCATCGTGCCCAGCGTGATGGCCGTCGCCCCCTCGAGGTCGTAGCCGCCGCGGACCCCCTCGGCCCGGCTCTCGGCGAGGATCCGCGGCGCCAGCAGGAGGACCACCGCGCCGATCGGCAGGTTGACGAAGAAGACCCAGCGCCAGCTGAGCACCTCGACGATCGCGCCCCCGAGCAGGAGGCCGACCGCGCCGCCGGCGCCGGCGATCGCGCCCCAGACGGCGAGCGCCCGGTTGCGCTCGCTCCCCTCCGCGAACGTCGTGAGGATGATCGACAGCGCCGCGGGCGAGACCAGCGCGCCGCCGAGGCCCTGCGCGCCGCGGGCGATCAGCAGCGTCGCCTCCGACTGCGCCAGCCCGCAGGCGAGCGACGCGCCCGTGAACAGCGCGATGCCGGCCATGAAGAGGCGACGACGACCGAGTCGATCGGCCGCGCGCCCGCCGAGCAGCAGGAACCCTCCGAAGAGCAGCGTGTAGGCGTTGAGCACCCACGACAGGTTCTGGTCGGAGAAGCCGACGTCGCGCTGGATGCTTGGCAGCGCGACGTTCACGACGCTCGCGTCGAGCACCACCATGAACTGGACCACCGCGACGACGGCGAGCACCGCGTTGGCGTTCGCCGAGACCTGCCGGCCAACCTTCGCCTGAGACCGTCCCTCGACCGGAACCTGCGAGTCCTGTTGCACGGGCCGCACGATCGCCCCGACCCAGGTGAGGTGTCCTCGCCGGATGTTGGCGATTCTCCGGCGCCTGGCGACAGGTGCCCCTCCCGGTAGGAGCTCTTCCTGTCGCTATGCGGTAACGCGTCCTGCAGCCGGCGAGATGCGCCGACAGGAGCTGTCCGGCTCGGTCCAGCGCCGCGGCCCCTTCGTCAAGGATCCCGTGATAGGCCTGGAAGACGTGGGGCACGCCGGGGGTGATGTCGAGCGTGAACTCGACGTCGGAGATGGCGGCCTGTTGCGCGAGGCGGATGGCGTCGTCGAGGAGAACCTCGTGAGTTCCGGCCTGGATGATCAAGGGCGGAAGGCCGGACAGGTCGGCGAATATCGGACTGATGAGGGCAAGAGCGGCGTCTTGTCCCGCCAGATAATCGGTGACTCGGGGTTGGAGGCGATCTCGGCTCATCAGCGGGTCGACCTCGCGCCTGGTTTCCATGGTCGTCCCGGCCAGGGTGAGATCGGCATACGGTGACATGACGAAGGCCGCAGCCGGCAGGGGCAGCCCGTGATCGCGGGCGTTGACCAGGGTCGCGATGGCGAGTCCGCCGCCGGCGGACTCCCCCGCGAAGACGATGTCCGAAGGGGCGACGCCGTCTTGCAGGAGGGCTTCGTAGGTTGCAAGAGCGTCGTCAACCGCGGCCGGATACGGGTGCTCGGGGGCGAGCCGGTAGTCGACGGAGATGGCCTTGGCGTGCGTCCGCCGGCCGACCTGCGAGGCCAGGTCAGCAGCGAGGAAGGCGTCCCCCATCACGTACACGCCGCCGTGGAAGTAGAGAACGACGTGGCGGGGTTCGATCCCGTCGACTGTGATCTCGGCGGCCGGGACGCCGCCCAATGCGGCTGCGGTCACGGTCACCTCGGCGGGCAGCGGCTGCGCCGACAGCAGCTCTTTCAGCAGTCGCCGTTGCTCGTGGACATCGCTGCCGGGGGGGAAGGACGACTGTCGCAGGATCGCGTCGAGGGTCTCGCGCTGCTGGATGCTCACGGAGGATCTCCCTTCGGTTGGGTTGGTTTAGCAGCGTTGCCGCCAGCCAGGTGAGGCGGCGTCACCGGATCACGGTGATTCGCGTGACCGGAGCTGTTGCTAGGACCGCCCGACGCGATCGAGCGCCGCCATGTCGTCCGCGCCGAGCTCGATGGCGGCGGAGGCCACGTTCTCCTCCAGGTGCGCAAGCGACGACGTGCCGGGGATCAGCAGGATGTGCGGGTCGCTGTGCAACAACCACGCCAACGCGATCTGGGCGGGCGTCGCGCCGTGCTTCGCGGCGACCGACGAGATCGTCGCCTCCGCGGCGAGCGGCTTGGGTCCACCGGTGAACGGCGACCCGATCGGGAAGAACGGCACGTAGGCGATGTCGCGGTCGGCGCAGAGCTGCAGGACCTCCGCGTCGTCTCTGAGGAGGAGGTTGTAGGCGTTCTGGACCTGGCCCAGCTCGACCGTCTGCAGCGCGGCCCTCACCTCATCGACGGTCGCGTTGCTGAGCCCGATCGACTCGATCTTGCCCTCTTCCTGCAGGGCCTGGAGCTCGCCGAGCTGGTCGGCGAGCGGGACTCCTCCGCGCGCGTGCGGAGCCATCAGCCGCAGGTTGACGAGCGCCAGCGAGTCGACCCCCAGGGTCCGCAGGTTGGCCTCGACCCCGGCGCGCAACTCCTCAGGGCGCGGCGCGGGCAGGACGCCACCGTGGCGGTCGCGACGAGCGCCGACCTTCGACACCAGCCGCAGCGCCGCCGGATATGGGTGCAGCGCGTAGCGGATGAGCTCGTTGACGACGTCCGGCCCGTAGAACTGCGCGGTGTCGATGTGATCCACGCCGAGCTCGATCGCGCGGCGCAGCACGGCCTTCGCCGCCTCGGGGTGAGCGGGCGGTCCGAAGACGCCGGGGCCGGCCAGCTGCATCGCACCGAAGCCCGTGCGGTTGACGGTGTGCGGGCCGAGGCGGCCGGTCTTCTGCGCGTGGCTCACGATCGATGGTCTAGAACGGGTACTGCTTCTGGCCGCTGTGGGAGTTGATCCAGATGACGTCGCTGAAGTCAGCGAGGCTGTCAGGCCCGGTACGGCCCCAGCCGCTGTCGCGCACGCCGCCCATCGGTGTGTGGATCTCGTCGTTGACCGTCGGAGAGTTGATGTTGACGATGCCCGCGAGGACCTTGGGCGCCAGCTCGAACGCGCGGTACGTGTCGCTGGTCAGGATCGACGACGTGAGGCCGTACATGACGCGGTTGGCCTCGGCAACGGCCGCCTCGTCGGAGTCCACCGCCTCGACGATGACCAACGGGCCGAACGTCTCCTCGTTGGCCGCGATCGCGTCATGCGGAACGTCGGTGAGGATCGTCGGCTGGAAGATCCGGCCCTCATAGGTGCCGCCCGCGACGAGCTTGGCGCCGCGCGAGACCGCGTCCTTGATGCGGTCCTGCATCGCCTGGACAGCGGCGTCGGTGATCAGCGGCCCGATGAGCGTGCCCGGGTCGAGCGGGTCACCGGACGGAAGCGTCTGCGTCCGGGCGATGAACTTCTCCAGGAACTCGTCGTAGAGCGAGCGGTGGATGATGATCCGGCGGGTGTTCAGGCAGATCTGGCCCTGGTGGAAGAACGAGCCGAACGTCGCGGTCCGGACCGCGTAGTCCATGTCGACGTCGTCGAGGATGAGCATCGGGTTGTGGCCGCCCAGCTCGAGGACGGTCCGCTTCAGCGTCTCGCCGGCCCGCTTGGCCAGGATCCGGGCGGTCTTCACGCCGCCGATGAGGTTGATGACGCGAACCTCGTCGCTCGCGAACGCCTGATCGGCGATCGCCGGCGCGGCGCCGGGCGCATGCGGAACAACGTTGATGACGCCGGCCGGGAAGCCGGCTTCGTCGGCGATCTCGGCGATCATCAGGCCGGCGTTGACCGGCGCGAACTCCGACGGCTTGACCACGACCGTGTTGCCGGCCGCGATGGGCGAGATCACGGCGCGCCAGGACAGGATGTTCGCACCGTTCCACGGCGTGAAGCTGACCACGACTCCCAGCGGCCGGCGGACGCCGATGGAGTGCACGCCGGGTTGGTTGGTCTGCAGCACCTCGCCGTTGGGGAGGTACACCCACCCAGCGGATTGCTGCAGCGTGTCCGCCACGAGGTCCTGCTGGAACGTCGAGAACGAGATGGTGCTGCCGGTCTCTCGCGCGAGCATGTCGGCGATCTCGGTGCGGCGGCGCTTGACGATCTCGCCGGCCGTGAGCAGCAGCCGCGCGCGCTCGGCCGGCGGCGTGGCCGCCCACGCGGGGAACGCCTCGGCGGCGGCCTCGATCGCGGCGGCAGCGTCCTGTGGCCCGCCGGTCGGCACGCGAGCGAACAGCTTGCCGCTGTAGGGCTCGTGGACGTCGAAGTGGCCTCCGTCGGCGGCATCGTGCCACTGGCCGCCGTAGTACATCTTGTAGGTCTTGACCGCCGGGTCGGGCGGTGCCGAGGGGAGAACGGTGCTCATCGCTCTTGTCGTTCCTTTCGG
>CAVZVD010000005.1:0-619503 GCA_963778615.1 uncultured Thermoleophilaceae bacterium | reverse complement strand
CCTCAGCTGGGCGGCGCGTAGCGGCGGTGGAGCATGAGGTCGTTGCCGTCCGGGTCGACGAACAACGCCATGTGGCAGACGCCCGTGTCCAGCGTGTCGCCCGTGAACGGCACGCCCTTCGCCTCGAGCTCCGCGCGCCTCGCGGCGACGTCGTCGACATGCAATGCGACGTGTGCGTTCTTCTGCGGCGAGAACGGGATCCCGAAGTTCGACGGCTCCCAGATGCCCAGGCACGTGTCGCCTGCCCAGACCTCGGAGTGAGCGTTGTCGTCCGGGCGCAGCCCGAGTGTCTCGACGTAGAACGAACGCGCGCGCTCGACGTCCTCCGTCGGAACGCCGATGAAGTCAACCTTGCTGATCATGGGCCTCTCCTGTGTCGCGCTGGCTGGTGGAGAGGCCATGGTTCCAAACGCTGGGAGCGCCGCGCAGCGCGGCGGGCGGAGAGCCGCCGCTAGACGACCGCCCCGTCCACCACCGGCGCCGGCGACCACCCGCGCAGCCGCCTCACCGCGCGCCGGCCCAGCCCGCTGGCGCGCGGGTCGGCCAGAACGACCAGCCGAGCCCCGAGCTTGGCGGCGTACTGCGCGATCGCGCGCGCGGGGTGCACCACGTCGAACGCAAGCACCTCGAGCGTCACGTCCTCGGCGTCCTCCACCGCCAGCCGCGCGCGGGCCAGCTCCGTCTCCGCCATCTCGCGCTGCACGCTGTTCCAGAAGCCAGACTGCATCCCGCAGCAGGCCCGCAGCGGCCGCTCCTCGGGCGCCAGCGCCACCACGCGCAGCGGCCCGCCCGCACGCACCGCCTCGCGCAGCGAGGCATCGGCGCGGGCGCTGGGTGCATAGATGACAAGTGTCGGCGCCATGGTCACCATCGATAGTAGGCCGCCGGCGATTACTCTCGAACGCATGGACTCGCGACGCGTCGCCTTCCGCCGCATCGCGATCTACGCGGCGGCGGTCGGCATCGTCTTCGGCATCGCCGTCGTCACCGGGTCCCTGCCGAGCCCCGACGAGGCACGCGACTGGGGCGAGGGCCTCGGCGACTTCGCCTACGTCGCCTTCGTGCCGCTCTTCGTGGCCGTCAACTTCCTCGTCGCCTGGCCGATCCTCGCCGGCGCCGCCGGACTTCTGTTCGGCACCGCGGCCGGCACGCCGCTCGCGCTCGCGGGCGTGACGTGCGCATCGCTCGCCCAGATGTTCGTGGCGCGCCGGCTCGCCGCCGGCCACCACGGCAACCTGCTGCCCGCAGCGCACCAAGGCGGTCGAGTACTTCCTCACCCGCCACGGCGCGGTCGCGGTGATGGAGTCGCGCATCGTGCCGCTGCTGCCGTGGGGCATGGTCAACTACAGCGCCGGCCTGACCCGGCTCCAGTACCGCGACATGGCCGTCGGCACCATCGTCGGCGGCGCCCCCAAGGTCTTCGCCTACACGGCGCTCGGCGGCAGCCTCGACAACCTCGACTCGGCCGAGGCGCTCGTGGCGATCGCCCTGCTCGCCGCCCTCGCGCTGGCCGGGGCCCTGTTCGTCAGGCGGCAGATCGTGCTCGGGCGGGCGGCGTGACGACCGTGCCGGGGCGGCCGCCAGGCTCCGACGATGCGCTCTGTACCCTGGCATCGCACCTGACCCATGCAGTCGCTCGAGCGTTTCCTCGACATCCTTGAGACCGTCGCACCCGCCGAGCGCGGCGTCGGCGCCGCCGACGTCGCCAAGGCCGTGGACCTGCCGATCGCCACGGTGTCGCGGCTGATGCACGTGCTCGCCGACTACGGGCTGCTCCACCGGCCCGAGGGTCGCCGCGAGTACGTCCTGGGGCCGAGGCTGTTCAGCCTCGTCGGCACTGCGACGACGCAGCTCGACCTGGTCGACGTGGCCCGTCCCCACCTGGAGATGCTGCGGGACAAGACCGAGGAGACGTCGTCGCTCCAAATCCGCCGCGGCGCGCACCGCGTCTGCGTCCTGGAGGTCCCGAGCCGGCACCAGGTGCGGCGGGTCGTGCCGGTGGGGATGACCGAGCCGCTCGGGGGCAGCGCGACCGGAGCCGTGCTGCTGGCGGGGATGACCGAGGCCGAGCGCGAGGAGGTCCTGGCGGCGATGTCGCTCACGTCCACCAAGCGGCGCGAGCTGAAGCGAATGGTCCAGCACGCGCTCGAGCACGAGTGGGCCATCAACGTGGAGCAGTGGGTCCCGGGGCTGTGCGGCATCTCGGCGGCGGTCCGCGAGAACGGCCAGACGATCGCGACGCTGTCGGTGTCCGGGCCGTCGAGCCGCTTCACGCGCGAGCGCGCCCTTTCGAGCGTCGAGGCGCTCGTGGGCGCCGCCGACCGCGTGGCGCTCCAGCTCAGCCGGCGGCTCGCCACAGGCTGACGTGGAGCGGCCGATCGCCCGCCGGATCGTGGTCACCGGCGCCGCGGCGGGCATCGGCGCCGGGGTCGCCGAGGCGGCCGCGCAGCGTGGCGACGGGGCCTAACCTGCCGCCCGTGTCCTACTTCCAGGCCGTCCGGCTCTACTCGATCGCGGAGGTCTGCATCTTCGCGGCGCTGCTCGTCGTGGCGATCGGCCATCTCGGCGAGTCGGCCGAGGCCGCGCTCGGCTGGACGCACGGCATCGGCTGGATCATCCTCTGCCTGCTCGTGGCCTACGGATGCAAGCGCGGCACCTTCCCCTGGCCGCTGCTCGCGGCGACGGTCTCACCGCTCGGGCCGGTCGGCAGCACGGCCGGAATCGAGTACCTCGCCCGCGGCAAGCGGGCCTCCCAGGCGTGAGTCAGCCCTGGCCGGCGTGCCGCGCGCCCGCGCCGGCCAGCCGCTCGGTCAGCTCCTCGCGGCTCGTGCCGCGCATGTAGAGCACCCGGTCGAAGAGCTTGCCGTACACGTCGAAGACGGCGAACAGCAGGTCCGGCGTGCCGACGGTCTCGGCCTCGCGCGCCGCGGCGAAGCCGCCCGCGCGGCGGGTCACCTCGTCGAGCACGTCGGCGCCCATCGGCGGCGTGCCGGGGCCGTCCGGCTCCTGGTCCGAGCCGGTCATCAGCGGTGCCTCGCCGACGCCGAGCGCCTGCAGCGCCGCTCCGACCTGGCCGTGCAGCCGTAGGGCCCGGAGCCAGCGCTCCGCCTCGTCCTCGGCGGAGTGGGCGAAGGGCATCGCCGTCCCGGCGAGGGCCACTACGAGGGCCGCGTCCTGGGAAAGAGGGGTGTGCCTTTGAGTCAAGAAACTGCCTCCGTGCCTGCAGTGGGGGTTTGCGGGCTCCTCATCGGCAGAGATCCCCACGCCGGTGAGCTGTGAAACCCAGCCTGGCCGGACGGCTGATGTACAGACGTTATCGCTAAAGGACGCGGGGAGGGCTTGCTTCGAGCCAATCCCGCTTCGTCACGTGGCGCGCGGCCCGCGCGCCCGAATCGATCTCCGCAGTCAGCTCGCCCATCAGCCCGTGCCGCTCTGCGACCACGTTGTGCCTGTGGATCGTCTCGAGGTTCTCCTGCCGGGCCGATACGAATGCCTCGTCGCCGAGGCCGGCGAAGCGCTCGGTCGCCATGCGGACCATCTCCCGCACGCAGTCCTCGACGAAGCGCGGCCGCATATGGGCCTTTTCTACGACCTCCACCTCGTCGGAGCGCTTCATCAGCTCGTAGATCTCGGAGCTCATGGCCGTCTCGACGATCTCGAGCAGGGTCTCCGCGTCGAGCGATTCGGTGCAGCCCTCGGGGCAGCCGATGTGCAGCGTGCCGATGCCGCGCTGGTTGTGGGTGGCCACGGGGACCGCCTCGAACACGCGCGCGATCTCGTCGTCGGTGAAGCCGTCGGCGCGCAGGCGCTCCTGCGAGCGCTCCATGACCATCTCCTGCGCGCACGGGCAGGCGGTCATGCCCTGGGCCTGGACCCCGACGAGGCGGCGGGTGCCGAGCTCGGAGGCGACCGCCGAGCCGAACAGCGTGTAGATCTCCTGCGTGGGCACGCCCGAGGCGGGGGCGGGCTTGTGCTCGGGATAGCGCGCGGCGATCGTGACCTCGGCGCGGGCGCCCTCCTGGCGGTCGCGCACGCGCTCGGCGATGTGCGAGGCGAGCGTCTCAGCCTTGAAGGCCTCGCCGAGGATGACCGCGTCGATCGCCTCGTTCACGACCTCCTCGAAGCGCGACATGTGCGCGCCCTTCTGCTGGGGGCCGAGGTCGACGTAGCACTCGAGCTCGGCGTAGAACAGATGCTCCACGCCGTTCGACCTGATCCTGATCACCTTCTCGACGCCGGTGACCCCGACGCGCGAGAGACTCAGCTGTGTGGAGGGACGCCGCGCCTGGACGTCGCTCCCGAGGAGTGCGATCCGCTGGCTCATGGGCAGTCATCCACTGTATCGGGACGAAGAATGGGCCCGGATGTGCGCCGCTTGAGGCAAAACGCATGAGGCGTTGTACACTGGCCGCGGCTGCACGTCACGGAAACCCTCCTGGCCCACCGGACTCAGCCCTTCGCGGCGCCACCGCGACCTACAACTTGACAGTCGATCCAAGCCCGCCGAGAAGTGGGGGCGTGACCGTCTTCGAAGAAGGAGCGAGGGGTTGACGGACAAGCATCACGGTGTAGCGCTGCTGGCCGAACCGAGCGAGGCTCCGCTGCTCGACATCGAGGAAGTGCGCGGACTCGTGACCGAGGGGAGGGAGCGCGGCTACCTGACCTTCGAGGAGATCTCGACCACCTTCGAGGAGGTCGAGCTCACGAAGGAGCAGGTAACCGAGTTCCATGCCCATCTGCAGGAGAACGGCGTGGAGATCGTCGCGGGCGAGGGTCGCCCCGCGGGGCTGATCGAGATCGCCGGCGACGGCGCCCAGCCGGCGCCGAAGAAACCCCAGATCGATCTCACGGTCGAGCCGAGCCTGGACTCGCTGCGGCTCTACCTGCGCTCGATCGGGCGCGTCGACCTGCTGACCGCCGACCAGGAGGTGTTCCTGGCGAAGCGGATCGAGCGCGGCGACATGGGCGCCAAGCAGCAGATGATCGAGGCGAACCTGCGGCTGGTGGTGTCGATCGCGAAGGGCTATCTCGGTCGCGGGCTGTCGTTCCTGGACCTGATCCAGGAGGGCTCGCTGGGGCTGATCCGGGCGGTCGAGAAGTTCGACTACCGGCGCGGCTACAAGTTCTCGACGTACGCCACGTGGTGGATCCGCCAGGCGGTCACGCGGGCGATCGCGGACAAGGCGCGCACGATCCGCATCCCCGTGCACATGGTGGAGAAGCTGAACAAGGTCGTGCACGTGGAGCGCCAGCTGGTGCAGGAGTTCGGACGTGAACCGACTCCCGAGGAGATCGCCTTCGAGCTGCAGTGGACGACGCGCGAGGTGAAGGACATCCTGCGGATCTCGCAGCTGCCGGTTTCCTTGGAGAAGCCGATCGGCGAGGAGGAGGACTCGGAGCTCGGCGACTTCGTCGAGGACGAGACGGCCGAGTCGCCCTTCGAGCTGGCCTCCGAGAACCTGCGGCGTGAGAACGTGCGGCGTGCGCTGGACGCGCTGCCGCCGCGCGAGCGCGAGGTGATCGAGATGCGCTACGGGCTGCGCGGGCACAAGGCGCGGACGCTCGAGGAGGTCGGGCGGGCGTTCGGCGTGACGCGCGAGCGGATCCGTCAGATCGAGAACAACACGCTGAAGAAGCTCGAGGGGCTGCCGGAGGCGCAGAGGCTCAGGGACGCCTCGTAGAGCTCACGGTCGCCGCATGAACCACATCGGGGTGTCGCGCGGAAACGTGCCCCGGCCGATCTCCTCGAAGCCGTTGCCGGCGTAGTAGGGCACGTTGTCCGGGTTGGACGTGTCGAGATAGACGGGCGCGTCGGCGTCCTCGTGCACGCGCGCGAGGAGAGCGCGGCCGATGCCGGCGCGCTGATGCTTCGGATCGACGGCGAGGAACCAGAGGTAGACGTGCGGGTCCTCGGGATGACCGCCGTCCTGGACCTCGCCGGCCTTCAGGCCGCGAACGATGGGGCCGGGACCGGCGGCGAGGAAGGCGAGGACGTATCGGGCCTCGGTGCTTCGTGGGGGCGGATAGGCGCCGGGAGCGAAGGTCACGGCGACGCCGGCGAGCTCGCTGTCGCGGAAGGCGCCATAGACGGGACCGCCGTAGCGAGCGGTGACCTTGAGGGCGGCGCGGTGGTAGCGCTCGGCGACGAAGCGCCGGTGCGCGGTGCGCTTCGGCCCGACGGCGAGCCAGCCGGGGTCGTGGAGGAGGGCTTCGGTGATGATGCGGGCGGCTTCGGGGTGGTGGTCGCGTGCTGAGGGGGCGAATTCCATCCGCCTGCGAACTTATGTTCGTGTCATGCATTGGCGTCGTCAAGGAGATCTCGGCGAACTATCCGCGATGGAGTGGTTTGCGTCCAAGGGAGCGCTGATCTGCGTGCCGGTCGGGCATAGCCCGCAACTTCGATTTCGTCGCAGTGATGGATGAGCGCTTGCTTCGCGTTCAGGTCAAGACGTGCACGTTCTTTCGCAAAGAGCGGTGGTCGGTCTGCGTGTGCACGCGCGGTGGCAACCAGAGCTGGAACGGACTTGTGAAGCGCTTCGATGCTGCTCAGTGCGACTACCTCTTCGCCGTCGTCGCAGACGGCCGCTGCTGGTGCATCCCGTCCGCGGCCTTGGAAGGCGGTACTTCGGTGGCGCTGGGAGGTCCCAAGTACGCAGAGTTCGAGGTCGAGCCGGGTCGCCCGTTACCGGTTCCCGAGCAGGACGAGGCCGCCTCTACAATCGACTCCCGCGACCCTCGGGGGGATGTCCGAGTGGCCAAAGGAACGAGACTGTAAATCTCGCGGCTCAGCCTACGCAGGTTCGAATCCTGCTCCCCCCACTCCAGCCGATTAGGCTGCAACCAGCGCCGACGTAGCTCAGCCGGTAGAGCACCTCCATGGTAAGGAGGGGGTCCGGGGTTCGAGTCCCCGCGTCGGCTCTCCAGAAATCCGCTCCCAGAGCGGGTTTCCGCGTTTCTTGGGCAGGGTCGCGAGGGGGCCAAAGGGGCAACGGCCAGCCGCGCGCTCAGGCCGTACTTCCGGGCGCCGGTGCAGGGCGGCTTGGCCCGAGCCGCCACGCGACCTCGCCAAACGCGAGCCCGAGCAGGATTCCGAGCGCGCTGTTGGCGACGCGCTCGAGTCCGATGTCGTCGCCCTGGAACTCGACGGCGCTCAGCATGAACAGGACCGTGGGCGTGACCAGCACCACAAGCCAGAAGTAGCCGCGCGCGTCGAGCGCGAACAGGCCGAAGGCGGCCACGGCTGCCCCGGCGGCCAGCGCCCAGGGCTCGTGGGTGAGCAGGATGATCGCGACGATCGCCGCCGTGCCGGCGATGGTGCCGAGTGCACGCTGGAGGCTGCGCACGCGTGTGGCATGTTCTCCCGGCTGGAGGATCGCGAGGGTGGTAAGCGGGATCCAGTACCCGTGCTCCAGGCCGATCGCGAGGTAGAAGAGCGTGCCTGCGGCCACGGCGAGTCCGAGCCGCGCCGCGTGCCCCCGGAGCGCGGCGTAGGGGACGGTGGCCGCCTCGCGCACCGCCCGCAGCGAGTTGCTCACGACGTGCTCCGAGAGCTCAGGGCCCCTGCGGGCCGCGACCATCAGGACGGTGCCCACCAACGCTCCGAGCGAGAACCACAGCATCCGTTCGCCGAACGGCTCGGGGCTCGTCGGAATGCCGGCCAGGACGACGAACACCGCCGCGGTGGCAAAGCCCAGGATGGCGCCGGCCCGCCCGGCGGCGCGGGCGAAGGCCCACGCGCCGACCCATAGGAGCGTCGCCACCACCAGGGCCCAATCGTGATCGCGAACGAGGTTGGCGAGCGCGAAGGCCGCCACCTCGCCCAGGCCCCCGAGCGAGCCGAACCAGAGCCGGGAGCGGAGCCCCGCGGCAGGTACGCAGAGCGACGCGTTCAGGCCCCCGATCCCGGCGATCAGGCCCAACCTGCTCTCGCCGGAGGCGAGCCCGATCGCCAGCGGCGCGATCGTGGCCATGCTCCCGGCCAGCCCCGCCCGCCACTCGAGCCCGTGCTCTTCTGTGCGAAACGCCTCCCTGACGAGATCCCGCGCGGCGGACATCGGGCCCGAGGACCTGCTCGAGCTAGCCCGCCGGCGAGCCGTGGCGGCGCAGGATGCGGCCGCGCGCCAGCGCGAGCGCGATGAAGATCCCGAGCGCCGACAGGGCGAGGGTTGCCAGCGGCACGACGACCGCCACGATGCGCCCGCCGGCGAAGAGGAGCTGGGCGGCTACCACGAAGGCCACCGCGGCGCCGGCCACCAGCGCCACCCGCGCCGCGCGGCTGCGCAGCGTGCACGCCAAGAGCGGAACCAGGCCGAGCAACACGATCAGGAGCACATCGACGATCCGGGGCACGTCGCGCAGCGGCGCCCCGCGCAGCAACGTCGAGATCGCGTTCGCCTGGACCTCGACACCAGGCATCCGCGGCTCCTCGCTGACGGCCGTGCGATGCTCGTCGATCCCGGGCGTGATCACGCCGACCACCACGACCTTGTCACGGAACGCCGCCGGCGGCACGCGTCCCGACAGGACATGCCGCGCGGACACCCGCTCGAACGCGCCCGGCTCCCCGTGGTAGTCGATCCACGTCGTGTGCCGCGACTGGCCTGAACTCGCCCGCCGCCCGGCGCTCGGGAGCCGGACGGGCTCGCCCTGCGCGAGGGCCACGGTCGCCGCGGCGAGCGTCGGGAACCTCGCATCGGAGGTCGGGGTGATCCGGTAGTCGATCCTGCGGACGACCTTGCCGGGATCGTGGGGAAGTCCCGTCCACCCGGGCGTGGCCCCCGTCCGCCGCCAGAATGCCGGCCGCTCGAACAGCGGTCCCGGCCTCACCACGCCGTGGTCCACCGTGAACGCCAGCGGTGTGGCCAGGATCAGGCGGTCCTTCGCCCGTCTGAGTGCCGCAATGAGGGCGCGATCGTCGGCGGGACTGATGCCCTTGAGGTCGAACACGACGTCCTCCGCGATCGCCCGCGGACGGCCCGCGTAGATCCTGTCGATGAGCCTGCCGTGGAGCGCGCGGGGCAGCCGGCCGTCGTCGCCGAGCCGGCGTAGCGTCGGCTCGTCCACGGCGACCAGCGTCACGCTTCGCGGCGGCGTCTCGGCGCCGCGTACGTCGAAGCGCGCGTCGACGGTGTCGAGCTCGATGCGGCGTACGAAAGCCGGGTTCAACAGGTACACGGCGAGACCCACGGCGATGGCGCTCACTGCGACGAGCGCGGCCAGCAGGCGCCTCGAGCGCACCTCGAGCCGGCGCGTCTCGAATCGCGCCCGCCAGTCGAGCAGCGCGCCGGCCAGCACATCGTGGAAGACCTCGTACCCCGCGTCGTCGCTCGAGCCGCGTGGTGGCGGCACCGGCCTGAGGACCCGCGTGTCAGCCGCGGAGAGGCGCTCGACCAGGGCGCTCACCTGAGAGACGGGCCTGCCGGCGTAAGCGGCCAGGTCGCTCGGCGTGTGCCGGATCTTCGCCCCCGAGGGCGTAACGAGGTAGTGGACCACCTGTGCGGCGAGCCGCTGGTCCTCGCGCGGAAGCGAATCCATCGTGCTCTGAAGGTGCGTCCGCACGATCGTCGCGGCGCCGCCCTGCTCCTCGAGCGTGGAGACGCGCAGGGTGCTCGATCCTGCCGTGGTCTCAGCGTCCCAGAGCCGGCTCATCACGAGCTGGAGATGGGCCGGCTCGATCCGCGCGTCCTCCGACGCGGTCGCGTGCGTCCGGCCCCCGACCGCGCCACCGTGCCGCCCGAGCCCGACGTCCTCCGCGGCGAGCTCCTCGAGCACCCGGTCCACGAGACCGGTCTCGACGCCCATCGGCTCGGCGGCCGTCGCGTTGTACCGCGCGATCGGGCCCTCGATCGCCTGTCGCGCCGACTCCAGACCGAGCCGGTCGAGACGCAGGTAGTTGTCGAACAGCTCGGGGATCCGCCCCTTGAAGCGGTCCAGGCCGGCGAGCGCGTCGTCGCGGAGGGAGACCATGAATCGGATCGGGACCTCGCGGTCGGCGACGAGTCGCGGCAGCTCCTCGCCGAAGCGGTCCCCGCCGGCGGGGTGCTCAGCCGCCAGGTATTCCTCGAACTCGTCCAGCACGACGAGGAATTCGAGGTTGTCGCGGCTGCTGAGGTCGGCGAGCGCGTCGTGCAGGGAGCGGTCCCCGAGCTCGTCCCCGGAGGCGAGCCGGAAGAGCTCCGCGGCGGGATCTCCCTGCCACTCGTCGAGGTGCAGCACCACGGTGCCGGGCGCGCCGAGCTCGCTCGGCTCGGCCTCGGTCTCGCGCCGGAGGCGGTGGATCAGGCCCGCTCGGAGGAACGAGCTCTTCCCCGCGCCGCTGGGCCCGTAGAGGACCGTCAGGCGCGCGGCCAGCAGGTTGGCGCAGGCCACGTCGAGCTCCGCGTCCCGCCCGAAGAAGAGGGCTGCGTCGCCGTCGGACTCCGTGTAGCTCGCGAGCCCGCGGTAGGGGGCCGTCCCCAGGTCCAGTGCGGGCGCGGCTCGCGCCGGGGTGTTCAGGATCGTCATGCCCTGACCGGGTCGGCCGGACCTGCCAGAAGCTGGCGCGTCAGCTCGCCGACGTAGTCGCCCAGCGCCACGTCAAGGACGTCGACCTCGCGCCGGTCCCAGAGCTCCGAGTCCACCACGTCCGGGTCCCGCTGGATCGCCCACGACCGGTAGCCGCGATCCCGCTCGCGCCAGATGCGGTGGAGCATCACGCGCAGGTTCCAGTCGCGCATGCCGTAGCCGAGGAACAGGAAGTGGCTCCGCCGGACCCGCGCGAGGATGCTGACCGGCACGAGCTGGGAGAGGTTCGCGTGGGTGAGGTACTCGATGTAGTGGTCCTCGCTGATGACGTAGCTGTCGAACGTCCCGTCGCCGCGGTCGAGGGCCCCGTGGATCTTCAGGATCACGGAGTGCTCGTCGAGGGTCAGCCCGGTGTACTCGTTCGGGCGCTCGATCACCCGCCGCTCGCCGTCGGGCGCCACGTGGACGAAGCTGGCCGCGGTCGGTACCGCCGGCCATGTAGACGACGACCTCGTATGGCTCGCCGGCCTCCCGGAAGGCGCGCTCGAGGATGTCGTCGTAGTTCGTGGTGATCACGAGCTGCGGCCGCCGCTTGTGACCGGCGTGCTCGAGCGAGGCGGGCAGCCCGGCCAGGAAGCGGTGCAGGGAGTTCGGCGGGTACTCCGCGTCGAACACGTCGCGCAGACAGTCGTACAGAGGACCCTCGCCGCTGGTGAGATCGACGTATTCAGAGACCCGCACCAGGTCGGTCCGGTCCTCGAGCGGGTAGCCGAACTCGTCGGCGAGCATCGCCGCCAGCTCGGCGCCGCTGGGCGGGAAGCGATCGACATCCCACGGCACGTCGGGCGGCCGGTCGCACAGGTTGGCCCCGGCACCGAGAAGCGGCACCACCTGGCCCCGGGCCATCGCCTTGGCGACCTTCCGGCAGTGGCTCTCGAGCGGCTCGTGCACGGCGCTACCGCCTCGGCGCCCGCGCCACGTAGCGGCCGGGCCCCCGCACGCGGACCGTGCGTCCCAGCGTGAAGTCGGTGACCTCGACCACGCCCTCGTGCACCCGGAACACCGTGCTCCGGCAGGTGTTGATGGTGGTCCAGTCGGTCTGGCTGGCCCCTCCCCGGCCGTAGTCGCCCTTGTGGTGGATCTTCCCGCGCTTGTGCCTCGAGGCTTGGGCGTGATGGCCCGCCAAGGTCCGAGTACGGAGCCGCACGCGCTGCCCCCCGCCGGATCTCGCGCAGCGCTTCTTCAGACGCGGCAGACGCAGCGTCGTGTCAGGCGCCCGCCCCCCGGTTTGGACGAGCGTTGCGCGTCCCTCCGAAACGGTCCCCAGGTAGGTCGATCCCGCGCCGGCGGCGCTCTCGAGCGTGATGCTGCCCTCGCGGGTGTCGATCACGCTGCCGACGGGCACTTCCCGCGCGTCCCTCAGCGGCGACGCCGCGGCGCTGCCCTTCACACGCACGAAGACGTCGCCGGCCGGGTCGACATTGAGCGTCTCGGCCACGCGCGGAGCCGGCTTGGGCGGCGGCAAGGGAGCCCAGGCTGCGTCCAGACCGGACGCGACCTGCACGGCCGATGCGGGGGAGCCATCGACTTCCTGCACGTAGGTGCTCTGCCCGACCGAATATGCGATCTGCCTGCCGTCGGGCGACCATGCCGGGAAGTGCTCGTCGAAGAAGCGGGTCCTCAGTGTGCGAACGGGTCCCCCGCTCGTGCTGCGGATCCGGATCTCGGAGCGCCCCTCGGGGCCATCCGTGTAGGCGATCTGGATCCCGTCCGGGCTCCAGGACACCTCCTGGCTCCCGCCGGGACTGAAGGTCAGTCGCGTCTGGCCGCTGCCGTCTTCGTTCATGGCGTAGAGCTCGAAGTTGCCGTCGCGGATGCTCTCGAACGCGATGCGGGAGCCGGTCGGGGACCAGTCGGCCTGCTGGTCGATGGCGGGGTCCACTGTGAGGCGCGACTGCCCCGTCCCGTCCGAGTTCATGACGTAGATCTCCGGGTTGCCGTCGCGGGTGCTCGTGAAGGCGATCCGGCTCCCGTCTGGCGACCAGGTCGGGTCGGTATCCCAAGCGGGATTGACGGTCAACCGCGTCTGACCGGTGCCGTCGCGGTTCATGACGTAGATCTCGGGGTTGCCGTCGCGCTCGCTCATGAAGGCGAGGCGCTCGCCGTTGGCCGTCCAGGCGGGGTCGCCGCTCTTGACGGCGGTGGAGGTCAGGCGCGTCTCCAGCCGCTCGGGCTCGAACGGATAGATGCTGAAGATGGCGGGCCGCGTGTCGAAGGACACCCTCTGCTCGTAGGCGAGCTGCCCGTTCGGCCCGGGGAACGTGGACCGCGCCGGGGGCGCCGCCAGACCGATCGCTATGGCGATCGCCGCAATCAGCCAGGCGATCCGGAGGGTGTTGGGACCGCAATGAGATCGCGCCGCCACGGGGGCCAGGGGGCGGGTGCGTTCCACGAGTGTGAGGCGCAGCTTAGAGTCTGCGCCTCGCCAGTCAAGTGTCCTTGCGGTTTTGCACGGGGCTGTCCTCGGAGTCCGGCGAGGGCAGGCTGAGCCGTCGGCGCCGCTGGGCGCCAAACCGGGTGCAGTTGGGGTCGAGCACGTCCAGCACCTCCACGAGCGCGTTCTGGAGCAGGACCGGTCGCTCGAGGTGGGCCTTGGGTTCGCGCGCCATCAGGTCGATGTCGGCGGAGAGTCGCTCGAACCAGCGGCTGAACTCGGGCTCCTGCCGGCGTGCCGTGAAGCCGGCGTATCCGATGCAGCCGTGGCGGCGGGGGCCATCGGGATCGTCCATCGGGACCGACATCAGCTCGCCGATCGCGCGCTGCTCGCCGCGAAAGAGACGCAGCACCGGATCGATGTCGTCGCTCGCGAAGCCGTCGGTGACGCTTTCGAGGGCGGTGACCCACTCCCGGTCGGCGACCTCCTCGCCGAGGTCGAGAAACTGCACCTCGCGGCGCAGGATCTCAACCCAGCCAAGGTACTCCGCCACCACGTGCAGCGTGTGGTCGAGGGCGTAGGCGCGCATGGCCGAGTCGTCGGGTGCGTAGTAGCGGACGAGGAACTTCCTTCCGACGATGTTGTACAGCCGGCTCTGCAGGTCGAAGACGGCGCCGAGAAGAGGATCGCGGTAGCGGGCACGAAGCTCCTCGGCCTGCTCTTGCTTCGTCCTTGCCCGGCGCTGGTCCTCGAGCTGGCTGTTGAGCCGAGCCACGTTACGCGCGCTGAGCAGGGAAATCGTGGCCGCGGCCAGCGAGACTGCCCCGGAGATCAGCGCGACGACGATCGCGGTGGACATCCCGCTGCCCACCATACCTCCTGCTCGAGCAGGCTTCGGCTGTGGGTCAGGACTCGCTCGCCGCCAGGGCTGCCGCGGCCGCGCCGAATACCCCGGCCGCCGCGACCGTTCCCGGCTTCGACCTCGACGGCAGTCGCTCGCCGTCGGCGATCAGGGTGGCGGCAAGGTCCACCGCGTCCGAGGCGGCGCAGGCCGCCAGCCATGGTCGCGCCGAGCGGCCCGATGCCGCGCTCGCCAGGGCGCCGGCGGCGAGCACGAGGTCCCTCACGCCCAGTCCCCGGACGGCGATCGTCGTGCCCGCCTCGTTGGCCACCTCACCCAGCCAGGGCCGGGCGGTGCGCTCGGGCGCGGCCAGCAGCGCCGCGGCGTAGCCGATCCGCAGCGCTGCGTAGCCGATGACCAGCCAGCGGTTCATCTCAGGCCGTCCCGGCTCCGCCGGCAGCCCTACGACTCGTCGGGGCGCGTGACGTCGGTCGCCAGGCACCCGTCTCGGAGCCGCGGGACTCGATCAGCTCGTTGAGCCCCTCGGGGATGAAGTCCAGCTGCACCATCACGCGCGTGGTGCCGTCGTCGATGCGGTGGAAGGTCACGGCGCCGGCGTTGTCCTTGCCCTCGGTGTTGCGCCAGGCAACGCGCTCATCGGGCCGCTGCTGTTCATGAAGCGCGGAAACCCCTCGAACTGCGTCCACTGGTTGTAGACCGTGCTGAGCGGCGCGTCGACCTCGATCGACTGCTCGATGGTGGACATCTGTCCCTCCTGAGAATCGAATGTCCCCGCGCGGCTACCCGACGGTTCGCACGGAAAACCGCCGCGCGAGCAGCGACGCGCCAGGATGCGACCGCCGGGCGCGAAAGCACCGCCGCAACGAACCTTGCGCCCCGTCGCCCAGCCTTCCTAGCGTCTCCCCGCCCATGCTCCGTGAGGCCAAGAACTGCGCCTTCGTTCGCGAGGGCGTCATCCGTCGACGCTATGCGTTCGTCGTCGGGTCCCGCGAAGTTGGCATTCTCGGTCCGGGGTCATTCGCGCGCGCCGCGCGGGCCCAGCTGGACGAACCGGTTCCGCTGATGGAGGCGGGCGCGCGGCGCTGGTGGTGGTACCGCGACCGCTTCTGGTGGGAGGACGACGGCTATGGCCCCGACGACGTGGTCGCTCTCGTCGCCGACCGCGAGCGCCGCGCGCAGCGGCGGCTCGATCGCGCGCATGCCGCACTGGAGCGGGAGCGTGCGGTCGCGCGGCCCACCGGTTCGGGGCCGCGCCTCGAGCACGCCGCGGGCCGGCGGGACCACGCCTCGCTCGCCCGCCGCGAACCCCTCCCGCGTGAAGTCCGTCTCGCCGTCTGGCGCCGCGACCGCGGTCGCTGCCGCGAGTGCGGCAGTGGCTTCGACCTCCAGTACGACCACGTCATCCCGCTCGCCCTCGGCGGGGCGTCCAGCGTCGACAACCTCCAGCTCCTCTGCGGCGACTGCAACCGCGCGAAGGGCGCCTCGCTCTAGGGGACTCGCAGGCGACTGCAACCGCGCCAAGGGCGCGTCCCTCTAGGACTCGCAGGCCACTCCGTCCCCGTCGCCGTCCAGCCCGTACGGGTCGCCGCCGCTCACGTACACCGGGCCGTTCACGTAGCGCGGGCCGTTGCCCGGACCCGCCGGCGCAGTCCACGTCCGGGCCCGGCGGCAGGCAGGGGTCGTAGCCCTGGCAGTCCTGCGGCGGGCTCGGCTCAGGGGGCGCAGGCACCGGCGGGGCAGGGGCCGGGGCCGGCCTGCACTCGTCTCGGGTCAGGCGCACCCGCCCGCCGCCGGTCTTCCGCATCCGCGACCGCACCGCCACCCACGACTCCCGCCGTGGCGCCAGCACCCATTGGCCGCTGAACCGCTGCCGGACCACCTGCCCGTTGCACGCGTCCCGGTCGCGGCTCACCACTCGCAGACTCACCACCGCGCGTCCGCCCGACAGCCGCGCCCCGGCAGACCTCACCGACGCTCCGAGCGAGCGGCGGTACCCACCCCGCCAGGCCCGGAACGATCCGAGGTTGCGCCGCACCGGCCGGCCCAGCATCCCCCACGCCGCCGCGAACCGGCGGCCCGACACATGCGCGTAGTAGCGCCGCATGAACGCGACCGCCGACAGCCGCTGCTCGAGGTGCTCGTCCTCGCGCGAGCGGCTGAAGTCCCCGCCGCAGCGCGCGTGCACGCCCGTGCCGGATCGCGTCGCCTGCCGCGCCGCCCCGCGGTACTGCCCGACGCGCTCGGAACCCGTTCCCCACCACGAGCACCTCCGCCCAGCCCGTGCGGAGCAGCTCCCGCCCGGCATCCAGGCCGTCGTCGCGGTCGACGTAGAAGAGCGAGCGGCCGAACCGGTCGAGCGCACCCTGGGTCGGGTCGCCCACCAGGGTCACGGCGCGGCCCAGGACGAGCTGCTCGAGCGCGGCGGTCGCCCGGTCCGCGCCGCAGGCACCGACCTCCGGCGTGTCGATGCCGATCACGCGAACCCTCACCGCCGACCCGTCCATGAGCTGGGCGTCGAGGGTGTCCCCGTCGACCACTCGGCTGACCGTCGCCGGGTGGCTCTCCTGGGCGGCAGCGGCCGGGGCCGCCGAGCCCACCAGCAGGATCGTGAAGAGGAGGAGGAGACCCCCGAAGCGGGCCGTCACGCCGGGCGGCGCGGGCCGCCGCGGGCCTCCTGCAGGCGCCCGTCGCGGAAGCGGTAGGTCCAGCTGATCTGGCTCTCGGCGAAGCCGCCTGTCGGCCGCAGCACCCGGAGGGAGCCGTTCACGAACACCTCGTCGCCGCACTCCTCGATCGTCGACGGGCGCGCGGTGAGCACCGTTCCGGATTCGGTCTGGCCCCGGTAGAAGGCGCGCACCTCGTCGGCGCCGCGCAGCACCTGTCCGGCACCCACGTAGGGCGCGAATTCCACGTCGTCGTGCGAGTGGCTGAGCAGGTGCTCGATCGCCGCTTCCAGGCCGCCCTCGCTCAACGCGTCGAAGGTGTCCTTCACCACGCGTACGTTCGGCGAGTCCGCATGATCGAGCCCCGGCTCGACGGGGCCAGCCATCGAGTCCATTCAAGGCGAGTGTCGCAGCGTGGGGCGCTCTTGCCAACCCTGAATTTCACAAATCTCGAACTTGCCGGAGGGCCTCGTCCCCGGGAGGCGGCGCACTGCTCGCTCGGCCCGGCTTGAAGTATCACCCCGTCCCGTGACGGTCGTTTACATCGTCATCTCCCACCGCAACCCGGAGCAGGTGGTGCGGCTGGTCCGCGTCCTGCGCGAGGGGCCCTCGGCCCGCGTGCTCGTGCGGCACGATCCGCGCGGCGAGCGGCTCCAGGGGGAGGAGATCGAGGCGGCCGGCGGCGAGCCGGTCGAGGACCGCCTCAAGTCGAGGTGGGGCGGCTGGTCGCACCTGCGGCTGATCGTCTCCTGCGTGCGGGAGGCGGTGGCGCGGCACGACCCCGACTGGGTGCTGGTCCTCTCCGGCCAGGACTACCCGCTGCGCCCCCTCGCCGACATCGAGACGGACCTCGACAACAGCCCGGCCGACGCCCGCCTGGGCTCGGTTCGCCAGGTCGAGACGGACCGCCCGGCGATCGGCGACGACGAGTTCTACCTGCGCTGCCGCTACCGCCACTACGCGCGCCCGCGCGTGTTTCCCTCGTCGCTGCCGCGCTCGATCCGCCCGTTCGTATACGCGCGCGACCTTCCGCCGCTCATCGGAGTGCGACGGAACGATCCCGCGCCGCTCGCGTACTTCGCCTCGGCCGACTGGCTCACGCTCGGCCGCGCCGGTATCCGGGCCGTGCTCGCCGCTTCCGAGAACCGCCGCCTCACGCGCCACTTCCGCCGGGTCGCGGTCCCGAGCGAATCGTTCTTCGCCAGCGTCCTCCTTGCCGACCCGTCCCTGATCGTCGAGCGCGACAACCGCCGCTTCTCGCCCTTTGCCGACGGCGCCGCCCACCCGGACACGCTCACGAGCGGCGACTACGACCGGCTGCTCGCCTCCGGCGCCGACTTCGCGCGCAAGTTCGACACCGCCCGCGACCCGCACGTGCTCGACCTGCTCGACGAGCATCGGCGGTCGTGAAAGGGCCGCTAGACTGGCTGGTCGACCTCGCGCGGGCGGGGTCGTTCGTGTGCACGCCCGCCTCTACCTTCCGAAGGAGCCATGGCTCGCGGAGACGTTCGAATCGCCGTCACCCTCGCGTGCGAGGAGTGCAAGCGGCGTAACTACCAAACCGAAAAGTCGAAGCGGAACCATCCCGAGCGGATCGAGTTCCGCAAGTACTGCCGCTGGTGTGGCCGGCATACGCCGCACAAGGAGACCCGCTGACCGGCGGGCTCCGTAGTCGGCATGGCACGTAACCGTCAGCGGGCCAAGCAGCGGCAGGCCGAGCGCCGGGCCAAGCGCCTGTCCGAGCAGGGCGGCGAAGGCCCGCCCCGGCGCGAGCAGGCCGGCGGCACGCGCCGGATCGGTCCCGGGCGTCGACGCTCCCCGCGTCGAGCCGGTCGAGCACCGACGGCCGACGGCCACGTCATCGACGACCCCACCACGGTCGACCCGTCACCCGCCGTCCCGCCCGAGCTGGCCACCGGCGCCCCGCCCCAGGACGAGGGGCGCTCGGACACGATCATCGGGCACGAGCCGCCCCTCAGCGAGCGGGAGGCGATCGAGGAGATCGAGGACTGGGAGCTCGAGGATCCCGAGGAGGCGGTGGCCGCCCGCGGGGCCGGCGAGGAGGGCTACGAGGTCCGCGGCCGCAGCGGCGCCGAGGCCGAGGCGCACAAGGACCGGCCGCGTGTCATACAGTTCCTCATCGCCGTCTGGGCCGAGCTGCAGCGGGTCCAATGGCCGAACCGCCAGGCCCTCGTAACGCTCACCGGTGTCGTGCTCGGCTTCGTCCTGATCGCCGGCGGCTACCTCGGGCTGCTGGACGCAATCTTCTCCGAACTCATCCAAGCCATTCTCTAGGAATCAATGTTCCGCTGGTACGCAGTCAACACCTACTCCGGTCACGAGAACAAGGTCAAGCAGAACCTTGAGCACCGACGCATCTCGCTCGGCCAGGAGAACGCCATCCGCCAGATCGTCATCCCCACCGAGCAGGTGCAGGAGGTGAAGGACGGGCAGAAGTTCATGAAGGAGCAGCGCACGATGCCCGGCTACCTCCTCGTCAACATGAACCTGACCGACGACTCCTGGCAGCTCGTCAAGAACACCCCCGGGGTCACGGGCTTCGTCGGCGCCTCCAACAACCCGGTGCCGCTCAACCAGGGCGAGGTCGACCGCCTGCTGCACCGCGAGACCGCCGAGCGGCCGCGCACGCGCGCGCAGTTCTCGATCGGCGAGTCCGTCAAGGTGGTGTCCGGTCCGCTGTCCGACTTCTCGGGCGAGATCTCCGAGATCAACGAGGACGCGGCTAAGCTCAAGGTCCTCGTGTCGATCTTCGGGCGGGAGACTCCCGTCGAGGTCGGCTTCGATCAGGTGAAGAAGGTCTAGCCGTGGCGCGCAAGGTTCTGACACTCATCAAGCTGCAGGTCCCCGGCGGGCAGGCCAATCCGGCCCCGCCGGTCGGCCCTGCGCTGGGCCAGCACGGCGTGAACATCATGGAGTTCTGCAAGTCGTTCAACGCGCAGACCCAGCAGGACGCCGGCACGATCATCCCGGTCGAGATCACGGTCTTCGAGGACCGCTCCTTCACCTTCATCACGAAGACGCCGCCCGCCGCGGTGCTGATCAAGCAGGCGATCGGGATCGAGAAGGGCTCGGGCGAGCCGAACCGCAACAAGGTCGGCAGGATCACGCGCGCGCAGGTGCGCGAGATCGCCGAGAAGAAGATGCCCGACCTGAACGCGCACGACGTGGATCAGGCGGCCAAGATCATCGAGGGCACGGCCCGTTCGATGGGCGTGGAGGTGACGGCCTGATGCCGAAGCATGGGAAGCGCTACCGCGCGAACCTCGAGAAGGTCGATCGCGAGAACGCCTACTCGCCGAGCGACGCGGTCCGCATCATCAAGGACTTCGACACGCCCAAGTTCGACGAGACCGTCGAGGTGCACATTCGCACCGGCCTCAACGTGCGCCACGCCGAGCAGCAGCTGCGCGGGACGATCGCGCTGCCGCACGGGCTCGGCAAGGAGATGACGGTCGTCGTGTTCGCCAAGGGCGACAAGGCCCGCGAGGCCGAGGAGGCCGGCGCCGACGAGGTGGGAGCCGAGGACCTCGCCGGGCGCGTCGAGGAGGGCTTCACCGACTTCGACGTGGCGATCGCGACGCCGGACATGATGCCGGTGGTCGGCAAGCTCGGCCGCATCCTGGGCCCGCAGGGCAAGATGCCGAACCCGAAGGTGGGCACGGTGACGATGGACGTCGCGAAGGCGGTGTCCGAGTCGAAGGCCGGCAAGATCGAGTACCGGACCGACCGCCACGCGATCGTGCACCTGCCGATCGGCAAGATCAGCTTCGACGAGCACGTCCTGCTCGAGAACTACGCGGCGCTGATCGACGAGATCGTGCGGGCCAAGCCCGCGGCGGCCAAGGGGCGGTATCTGCACACGGTCACGCTCACGACCGTCGATGGGTCCCGGCGTGAAGGTCGACCCGTCGCGCACCCGCGACATCGTCGAGGAGACGGCCGCTGTAGCCTGATCGCCTCAAAGCGTTTCTGCCCGAGACCCCCGGCGGCTGTTGCGTAAGACCGGGGCAGGTGGAGTTCGCCGGACCGTTTCTGGTCCTTCGTGTGAGCCCGCCTGCGTGCGGGCTCGTTTGTATGCAAAGGACCAGATGAACAGAGACCAGAAAGCAGCAGTCGTCGCAGAGGTGGCGACGCAGATCCAGGAGTCGGAGGCGGTCTTCGCCGTCGACTACCGCGGGATCTCGGTGCCCCAGGCGGCTGAGCTGCGGGTGAAGCTGAACGACGCCGGCGCGCGCTTCCGGGTGGTCAAGAACACCCTGACGCGTGCTGGCCGCCGACAAGGCCGGGCGCCGACCCGCTGAAGGAGGTGCTGGACGGCCCGACCGCCTTCACCTTCGTGGCGGCCGAGGGCGGCGACGTGGCGCTGGCGGCGAAGGCGCTCGCCCAGTTCCGGCGCGAGAACGAGCTGCTCGAGTTCAAGGGCGGCGTGATGAACGGCGAGGCGCTGACGGCCGAGCAGATCGGCGAGATCGCCCGGCTGCCGGCGAAGGACGTGCTGTACGGCCAGGTGGTCGGAATGATCGCGTCGCCGATCACCGGCCTGGTGCGCAGCCTGAACGCGCTGATCGCCGGACTGGCGATCCAGCTGAAGCAGATCGCGGATCAGGGGCTGGTGGGCGGTGGGGCGGAGGCGCCTGCTGCCGAGGCGGAGCCCGCTGCGGAGCGCGGAGCCGCTGCGGAGGCGGAGCCGGCCGCCGAGGCGCTGCCGACGACGCTTCCGCTTCGGACGAGTCCGCTTCCGAGAGCCGAGTCCGCTTCCGATGACGATCCCGCCGAGGCCGAGCAGGCTGCTCAGGCCGATCAGGCCGAGGAGGAGGCTGCTCAGTCGGCTGAGGGTGAGGAGACCGAGTCCTCTAGTGAGGAGTCTGCGCCTGCCGGCGACGAGGCCGCCGGTGAGGAGACCAACGAATCTGAAACGCCCTCCGAGGGCGACGAGAAGGAGTAAGGAGGGCTACAAGATGGCCACTGCTGCAGAGCTGATCGAAGAGATCAAGAAGATGTCCGTGCTCGAGCTGTCCGAGCTGATCAAGGCGCTCGAGGAGGAGTTCGGCGTGTCCGCCCAGGCGGTCGCCGCCGCGGCTCCGGCCGCTGCCGCCGGCGACGGCGACGCCGAGGCCGAGGAGGTGTCGAGCACGGTCGACGTCGTGCTGACCGGCCCGGGCGACAAGAAGATCCAGGTGATCAAGGTCGTCCGCGCCGCCACCGGCCTCGGCCTCAAGGAGGCGAAGGCGCTCGTGGACGAGGCCCCCAAGGCGGTCAAGGAGGGCATCGACCGCGACGAGGCCGAGAAGCTGAAGAGCGAGATCGAGGACGCCGGCGGCTCGGTTGAGCTGAAGTAGGTCGGCTTCCGCCGGCGCTCGGCCGCGGGTCGGGCGCTTACGACGAGCATTGAGGGGGTCGCCGGAAGGCGGCCTCTTCTCGTTTCGGGAGGGGGTTCCACACGTTGTGGCCGTATAGTCGCCGTTTCGTGTGGGACCCCTCGCGTCGGGCGGGTCGGCATGGGCGGCCGGCGGGGCATGAATCGGGCCGCTCCCGGGTAGCGCGGACGCGATGCTCCTTCGCTTCCTCCTCATTGCTGCCGTTGCCGTTTTCCTCTTCGACCCGCACGTCGCGCTCGCCGGCCAAAGCACGCAGCCGGCGAAGCAGCCCACGGCGACCGGCAAGGACGGTGGCGCCGCCACCGTCGACGCCCTCGGCACCCAGGCCGCCATCGACACTCTCAGGCGCGGCGGCAACGCCGTCGACGCCGCCGTTGCCGCCGCCGGCGTGCTCGGCGTCGTCGAGCCCTTCTCCTGCGGCATCGGCGGTGGCGGGTTCATGGTCATCCGCACGCGCAAGGGCGACGTCACGACCATCGACTCCCGCGAGCTCTCCCCGCAGGCCATGCGACCCGACTCCTTCATGGAGAACGGCGCCCCGCTCCCCTTCAACGACGCCCGCTACAGCGGCCTGTCGGCCGGCGTGCCCGGCACCGTCGCCGGCTGGGACCGCGCGCTCGACGAGTACGGCACCAAGGACCTCGACGACGTGCTCGAGGCCGGGCATCCGGGTCGCGGAGAACGGCTTCGTGGTCGACCAGACCTTCGTCGACCAGACGACGCCCAACATCCCCTGGTTCGACGACATCCCCTCCACGGCCGCGATCTACCTCGATCCCGACGGCACGCCCGCGACGTCGGCACCGTCCTGAGGAACCCCGACATGGCGCGCACCTACCGCCTGATCGCCCGCCGCGGCACCGACGGCTTCTACGAGGGCCCCGTGGCCGAGGCGATGGTCGAGGCGTCGCAGCACCCGCCGGTCGGCCCGAGACGCCGACCACGTCTGGCGCCCCGGCCTCATGACCGAGGACGACGTCGACGACTACTACGCCCCCGAGCGCGAGCCGGCCCGCATTCGCTACCGCGGCCTCGACATCTGGGGCATGGGCCCGCCCTCGAGCGGCGGCTCGACCGTCGGCGAGGCGCTCAACATCCTCGAGGGCTACCGCGCTCCGCGCCGCCGACCGCACTCGCGCGCTTCACCTCCTGCTCGAGTCGAACCGCTTCGCGTTCGCCGACCGCAACGCCTACCTCGCCGACCCGCGCTTCTTCGACGTGCCGCTCGAGGGCCTCCTGTCCGACTCCTTCGCCGCCGAGCGGCGCGCGCTGATCAACGAGGACCAGGCCGCCACGAGCCCGGTGGCGCCCGGCGATCCCTACGACAACCAGGACGACCGCGGCCAGGCGGCCGCGCGTCGGCCACCATCTCGCACCCGCGCCAGTCGACCACCCACCTCGTGGTCTCCGACCGCAAGGGCACCGTCGTCTCCTACACGTTCACGATCGAGTCGACGGGCGGCAACGGCATCGTGGTCCCGGGCTGGGGCTTCCTGCTCAACAACGAGCTGACCGACTTCAACTTCGACTCCACGACCCACCCGAACCGCGCGGACAGCCGCAAGCGCCCGCGCTCCTCGATGGCGCCGACGATCGTGACCCGCCACGGCAAGCCGTTCCTGGCGGTCGGCTCGCCCGGCGGCTCGACCATCATCGGCACGGTCGCCCAGGTGCTGTTCGACCGGATCGACCTGGGCCGCTCGCTGCCGGAGGCGATCGCGGCCCCGCGCGCCGTCAGCCGAAACACGACCACCAGCACGGCCGAGCCGGCCTTCACCAGCTCGCCCGAGGGCCAGCTGCTCGCGAGCCAGTACGGGCATGCCTTCACCCCGACGGGCGAGATCGGCGCCGTGACGGGCCTCGACTTCCTGCACGGGAACCGAGTGCTGGCCGCGGCGGAGCCGGTCAGGCGCGGGCGGCGGAAGCGCGGCGGTCGTGCGCCCATAGAGTTCCGCGCGTGCCGATCCGCCTGGACCACGTCGTCATCCACGTCTCCGACTGGGAGCGCTCGAACGCGTTCTACCGCGACGTGCTCGGCGCCGAGTGATCGAGAAGGGCACGGGCCGAGCCGCCACTACCGGCTCGGCGCCCAGCAGCACGTGCCGCCCGTGACCGCACCCGACGGTCACGTCGGCGCCGGAGACTCGACCTCGTCTGAGACGGCCGATCGGCGCGGCCCGGAGCCGCCACTGGATGGAGGAGGGCCGGTCACGCTCGGCCGCCCTCGGCTGCCTGGCCACGATCGCCGTGGCCGACTACGTCATCCACCGCCGCCCGGCCGCGCTGGATCGTCGTCGGCATGTTCGACCACCCCGCCCACGTCGCCACGGCGATGCTGCTCCAGCCGAAGGCCGACCCCGCCTACCTGGTCGGCTCGCTCCTCCCGGACCTCGACCACATCCCGCTCGCGCTGCGGTCGTGCACCCCACCCGCGACGACCCCCGCCCGGTGACCCACTGCCTGCTCGCGGTCGCGCCGGTCGCCCTGCTCAACCGGCCGAGGCGGCCGGCATGCTGGCCCACTTCGCCCGCGACCTCGGCGTCGGCACCGGCGTGCCGCTGCTCTGGCCGCTCACGCGGCGCTCGTCCGGGTGCCCTACGCGGCCTATGCGGTGCTTGCCTCCTGCTGGCCGACGCGCTACTCTCGTAGACGGCCTATAGCCGCAGCCGTCCCTCTCAGAGCCGCGCCGGCACATATTCCCGGCGCCTCGGGACGGGGTCCGTGATGGCCGCGCGGCTCGGCATGACGCCGGGCGCAGCCTCCCCTAACGGGGAGTAATTGAGTCTGCTATTCTGGTGGGTCGCGCTTTGCGCCCTGCCCGCCTCCCCTCTGCAATCTGTATCCAAAGGAGTTCGCCGCTTTGGCACGCGTTGACGCTGCTCGCACCCGCCGCTCGTTCTCACGCCTCGAGAACGCCCTCGAAGTACCGAACCTGATCGACATCCAGCGGCGCTCGTTCGCGTGGCTGGTCGACACCGACAAGGGCGGCCTCCGCGAGACGATCGACGACGTCTCGCCGATCGAGGACTACACCGGCAACCTCGCCGTCGTCTTCGAGGACATCCACTTCGACGAGCCGGTCGCTCCCATCTCGGAGTGCCGCGAGAAGGACCTCACCTACGCCCGCCCGCTGACCGTCAAGGTCGCGTTCCAGAACCGCGAGACGGGCGAGATCCGCGAGCAGTCGGTCTTCATGGGCGACTTCCCGTGGATGACCGACTGGGGCACGTTCATCATCAACGGCACCGAGCGCGTCGTCGTGACGCAGCTCGTCCGCAGCCCGGGCGCCTACGTGATGGAGCCCAAGGACCGCGAGAAGCAGGTCTTCATCGCGAACCTGATGCCGGCGCGCGGCTCGTGGCTCGAGCTCGAGATCGACAAGAAGGGCAAGGTCTTCGTCCGCATCGACCGCAAGCGCAAGCTGCCGGTCAGCGTGCTGCTGCGCGCCATGGGCGACACCCTGCGCGAGGGCGGCTACGTGCCCGAGGGCTGGACCGGCACCGACGAGGAGATCCTCGACCTCTTCGACAACTCGCTCTACATCCGCCTCACGCTCGACGCCGACACCGAGGTCACGAAGTCCGAGGACGGCTCGCTGATCGAGCTGTTCAAGAAGCAGCGCCCGGGCGAGCCGCCGTCGATCGACGCCGCGAAGAACCTGCTCAACCAGCTCTTCTTCGACCCGAAGCGCTACGACCTCACGCGCGTGGGCCGCTACAAGCTCAACGCGCGCCTGCACATCGACGAGCCGCTCGACACCCGCACGCTCACCCCGCGGGACATCATCGAGCTGATCAAGGAGCTGATCTCGCTCCCGCGCGAGCTCGGCATCCCCGAGTCGGGCATGTACGAGGACGAGGGCGAGCCGATCAAGGACTTCGCCGCCGAGGCGATCATCATGGAGCGCGGCCCGATCGCGGACCGGCTCGACGAGTACGAGCACTTCGGCAACCGGCGCCTGCGCACGGTCGGCGAGCTGATCCAGGAGGCCTTCCGGATCGGCCTCTACCGCATGGAGCGCGTGGTGCGCGAGCGCCTCACCACCGAGGACTCGGACACGATCACGCCGCAGACGATCATCAACATCCGCCCGGTCGTGGCGGCCCTGAAGGAGTTCTTCGGGTCCTCGCAGCTGAGCCAGTTCATGGACCAGACGAACTCGCTGTCCGGCCTCAGGCACCGGCGCCGCCTGTCGGCGCTCGGCGCCGGCGGCCTCACGCGCGAGCGCGCGCCCATCGAGGTGCGCGACGTGCACCCGACCCACTACGGGCGCATGTGCCCGATCGAGACCCCGGAGGGGCCGAACATCGGGCTGATCGGCTCGCTGTCGAGCTTCGCCGAGATCTCCGAGCACGGCTTCGTCACGACGCCCTACCGGGTCGTCAAGGACGGCGTGGTGACCGACGAGGTCGTCCACCTGGACGCCACGGAGGAGGAGGGCAAGGTCATCGCCCAGGCCAACTCCGAGGTCGACTCCAAGACGGGCAAGCTCAAGGGCAACCAGGTCGAGTGCCGCACGCGCGAGGAGGAGAGCATCCTCGCGGCGGCCAAGGACGTGGACCTGATCGACGTGTCGCCGGTGCAGATCTGGTCGGTCACGACCGCCCTGATCCCGTTCCTCGAGCACGACGACGCCAACCGGGCGCTGATGGGCTCGAACATGCAGGCGCAGGCCGTGCCGCTGCTCAAGACCGAGTCGCCGCTGGTCGGCACCGGCATGGAGATCCGCGCCGCCATCGACACCGGTGACGTGGTGCTGGCCGACAGCCCCGGCACCGTGTCCTACGTCGACGCCGAGCGCATCGTCGTCGAGACGAACGACGGCAAGGACGAGTACGAGCTCGAGAAGTACATGCGCTCGAACCAGGGCACGCTGATCCACCAGAAGCCGCTGGTCGACGCCGGCGAGAAGGTGAAGAAGGGCCAGGTGCTGGCCGACGGCAGCTCGACCGACAACGGCGAGCTGGCGCTCGGCAAGAACTGCCTGGTCGCCTTCATGTCCTGGGAGGGCTACAACTTCGAGGACGCGATCATCATCTCCGAGCGCCTCGTGAAGGACGACGAGCTCACCTCGATCCACATCGAGGAGTACGAGATCGACGCCCGCACCACGAAGCTCGGCGACGAGGAGATCACCCGCGACATCCCGAACCGCTCGGAGGAGTCGCTCCGCAACCTCGACGACCGCGGCATCGTCCGCATCGGCGCCGAGGTCGGGTCCGGCGACCTGCTGGTCGGCAAGGTCACGCCGAAGGGCGAGACCGAGCTGACGGCCGAGGAGAAGCTGATCCGCGCGATCTTCAAGGAGAAGGCGCGCGAGGTCCGCGACACCTCGCTGAAGGTGCCGCACGGCGAGGGCGGCGTCGTGATCGACGTCAAGACCTTCAGCCGCGACAACGACGACGACCTGCCGCCCGGGGTCAACGACCTCGTGCGCGTGTACGTGGCCAAGAAGCGCAAGATCGCCGAGGGCGACAAGCTGGCCGGCCGCCACGGCAACAAGGGCGTGATCTCGAAGATCGTGCCCGAGGCCGACATGCCGCACCTCGAGGACGGCACCCCCGTCGACGTGATCCTCAACCCGCTCGGCGTGCCGAGCCGCATGAACCTCGGCCAGATCCTGGAGACGCATCTGGGCTGGGTCGCGGGCAACGGCTGGTACGACGACGGCTCGGAGGCCTACAAGCACGCCGCGGAGAACGGCGGGCGCGTGAACGTGGCCACGCCGGTGTTCGACGGCGCGACGCCCGAGGACGTCGACGAGGCGCTGGTGCGCTGGCAGGACGAGCACGGCAAGGCCCGCGGCATCAACTTCGAGTTGGACATGAAGGAGCGGGAGGGCCGCCGCTGCTCGGGCAAGGTGCAGCTCTACAACGGGCGCAGCGGCGAGCCGTACGAGGCGACGGTGACCGTCGGCTACATGTACATCCTGAAGCTGCTGCACCTCGTGGACGACAAGATCCACGCGCGCAGCACCGGCCCCTACTCGCTCGTCACCCAGCAGCCGCTGGGCGGCAAGGCGCAGTTCGGCGGCCAGCGCTTCGGCGAGATGGAGGTGTGGGCGCTCGAGGCCTACGGCGCGGCGTACACGCTCCAGGAGATGCTCACGATCAAGTCCGACGACACGGTCGGCCGCGTGAAGGCCTACGAGGCGATCGTGAAGGGCGAGAACATCGCCGAGCCCTCCATCCCGGAGTCGTTCAAGGTGCTGCTGAAGGAGATGCAGTCGCTCGCGCTCGACGTGGACGTGCGCTCCGAGGAGGGCGCCGGCGTCGAGATGCGCGACGAGGACGACGACCTGCTGCGCGCCGCCGAGGAGCTCGGCATCGACCTCTCGGGTGTCCGGGCCACAGACGGCCAGGCCGCGGACGAGACCGAGGAGAAGGTCGAGGCCGAGGGCGAAGGCGGCCAGACGGACGAGTCCGGCGCCAAGCAGGACGCGGAGTACATCGAGGGCGAGCCCAAGTAAGGACTGACAGAAACCACATGATCGACATCAACAATTTCGACGCAATCAAGATCGGGCTCGCGTCCTCGAAGCAGATCCGCTCGTGGAGCTCCGGCGAGGTCACGAAGCCCGAGACCATCAACTACAGGACGCTCAAGCCCGAGAAGGACGGCCTCTTCTGCGAGCGCATCTTCGGTCCCACCAAGGACTGGGAGTGCTACTGCGGGAAGTACAAGCGCGTCCGCTACAAGGGCATCGTCTGCGAGCGCTGCGGCGTCGAGGTCACGCGCTCCAAGGTGCGCCGCGAGCGCATGGGCCACGTCGACCTGGCCGCCCCCGTGAGCCACATCTGGTTCTTCAAGGGCGTGCCGTCGCGCATCGGCTACCTGCTCGACATGGCGCCCAAGGAGCTGGAGAAGGTCCTCTACTTCGCCGCGTCGATCGTCACGTGGATCGACGACGAGGCGCGCCAGAAGGACATCCCCAAGCTCGAGAAGGAGATCCAGAAGACGATCGACTCCTACGAGGCCGAGCGCGAGCAGCGCGTTCTGGAGCTCCAGGAGTCGCTCGAGCGCAGGCTCGAGTACCTGAGGACCGGCAAGCAGACCGGCTTCTCGGACGACGACCTGCTCTGGGCCGACACGCTCGACGTGAACCTCAAGAAGCTCGCCGACGACGAGCGCGAGAAGATGGAGAAGGACATCCGCAAGCAGTTCGACGCGGACATCTCCGACACCGAGGCCTACATCGAGGACGCCTCGGAGCGCATGCGCGAGGTCTGGGAGCTGTTCCAGTCGATGGAGCCGAAGCAGGTGATCGCGGACGAGACGCTGTTCCGCGAGCTGAAGGACCGCTTCGGGTCGCCGTTCGGCTGGGGCGAGTACTTCCGCGGCGGCATGGGCGCCGAGTCGGTGCGCGACCTGCTCCAGCAGGTCGACCTCGACGCGGAGCGCGAGGAGCTCGAGGAGCAGGTCAAGACCGCCAAGGGCCAGAAGCAGTCGCGCGCGGTCAAGCGGCTGAAGGTCGTCTCGGCCTTCATCAACTCGGACAACCGCCCCGAGGACATGATCCTCGAGGCCGTGCCGGTGATCCCGCCGGAGCTGCGCCCGATGGTGCAGCTGGACGGCGGCCGCTTCGCCACGTCCGACCTGAACGACCTCTACCGGCGCGTGATCAACCGGAACAACCGGCTGAAGCGCCTGCTCGACCTCGGCGCGCCCGAGATCATCGTCAACAACGAGAAGCGGATGCTGCAGGAGGCCGTCGACGCGCTGTTCGACAACGGCCGCCGCGGCCGGCCCGTGACCGGGCCGGGCAACCGCCCGCTCAAGTCGCTCAGCGACATGCTGAAGGGCAAGCAGGGCCGCTTCCGCCAGAACCTGCTCGGCAAGCGCGTGGACTACTCGGGCCGCTCGGTCATCGTGGCCGGCCCCGAGCTGCGCATCCACCAGTGCGGGCTGCCCAAGCTGATGGCGCTCGAGCTGTTCAAGCCGTTCATCATGGCTCGGCTCGTCGAGCGCAAGTCGGTGCAGAACATCAAGGCGGCCAAGAAGATGGTCGACTCGATGATCCCCGAGGTCTGGGACGTGCTCGAGGAGGTCATCCAGGAGCACCCGGTCCTGCTGAACCGTGCCCCGACGCTCCACCGCCTCGGCCTCCAGGCCTTCGAGCCGGTGCTGGTCGAGGGCAAGGCGATCCAGGTCCACCCGCTCGTCTGCCACGCGTTCAACGCGGACTTCGACGGCGACCAGATGGCCGTGCACGTGCCGCTGTCCGCCGAGGCCCAGGCCGAGGCGCGGCTGCTGATGCTGTCGGCGAACAACATCCTGTCGCCGGCGCACGGCAAGCCGCTGGCCACGCCCTCGCAGGACATGGTGCTGGGCTCCTACTACCTGACCTACGGGCCGGACGAGAAGGAGCTCGAGCGACCTGCGCGGGCTCGAGAAGGCCGGCAAGTGGAACGAGAAGAAGCACGGCAAGCGGCCGCACGTGTTCCGCTCCGCGCAGGAGGCCGAGCTCTCCTACGAGGCGGGCGTCGTCGGCCTGCACGACCTGGCCGAGTACCGGCCGCGCCACCGCGACGAGCACACGCTCACCACGGTGGGGCGGATCATCTTCAACGAGCGCGTCGAGCGCGCGCTCGAGGATGCGCTCGGCGAGGAGTACGACCCCGCGACCTACGAGTTCGTGAACCGGCCGCTGAAGAAGCGGGACATGAGCGAGGTCATCGAGGGGCTCGTGGAGATCCACGGCCCGTACGCGACGGCGCTGGTGCTCGACGCGTTCAAGGAGCTCGGGTTCCACTTCGCCACGCAGGCCGGCATCACGATCTCCAAGAACGACGTCGTGATCCCGCCCGACAAGGAGGAGATCCTCGAGCGCTACGAGGGCGAGGTCGGCGAGATCCAGGACCAGTACGACACGGGCCTGATCACCGACGAGGAGCGCAAGGTGGCGGTGACCGAGAAGTGGTCGGCCGCGACCGACGAGGTCGGCGAGGCGATGCAGCGCAACCTCGACATCCTCAACCCCATCTTCATGATGGCCAACTCCGGCGCGCGCGGATCGTTCAAGCAGATCCGTCAGCTCGCCGGCATGCGAGGCCTCATGGCGAATCCGAAGGGCGAGATCATCGAGCGCCCGATCAAGGCCAACTTCATGGAAGGCCTGACGGTGCTCGAGTACTTCATCTCGACGCACGGCGCCCGCAAGGGCCTCGCGGACACCGCGCTCCGCACCGCGGACTCGGGCTACCTCACCAGGCGGCTCGTGGACGTGGCGCAGGACGTGATCGTGCGCGAGGACGACTGCGGCACCGACGAGTTCATCGAGATGCCGCTCTACGACGACGGCGGCCGTCCCAACGGCCAGCTCGAGGGGCGCTACGCGGCTCAGGACTTCAGCACGAAGCGCGGCCGCGGCCTGCTCCAGAAGGGCGAGCTGATCACGCAGGCGCACGTCGAGGAGATGGCCGAGGCGTACGGCGACGAGCAGGCCGGCGTGCCGGTGCGCTCGGTGCTCAAGTGCCGCGCCGAGGGCGTGTGCCAGCACTGCTACGGCAAGGCGCCCGCCACCGGCAAGGTCGTGGCGATCGGCGACGCGGTGGGCATCATCGCCGCCCAGTCGATCGGCGAGCCGGGCACGCAGCTGACCCTGCGGACGTTCCACACCGGCGGCGTCGCCGGCGCGGACATCACGCACGGTCTCCCGCGCGTGGTGGAGCTGTTCGAGGCCCGCAAGCCGAAGGGCCTGGCCGAGCTCGTCACCGTCGAGGGCACGGTGCACGTGGAGGACACCGAGAAGGGCCTCAAGGTCATCGTCACCGACGACTCAGGCGAGGAGCACGCCTACTCGTTCCCGCGCCGCACGCGGCTGCTGGTCGAGCAGGGCCAGAAGGTCGCACGGGGAGACCAGCTCAACGAGGGCTCGATCTACCCGCACGACATCCTGGCCTACGGCGGCGAGGACCAGCTCCAGCGGCGCACGAAGACCGAGCAGTACCTCGTGATCGAGGTGCAGAAGGTCTACAAGTCGCAGGGCGTGGACATCGACGACAAGCACATCGAGATCATCGTGCGGCAGATGATGAAGAAGGTCCGGGTCGACCAGAAGGGCGACACGACGTACCTGCCGGGCCAGTTCGTCGACCGCAACGAGATGCTCGAGGTCAACGCCGGGCTCAAGAAGGAGAAGAAGGAGCAGGCCCAGACCGAGGAGATCATCCTCGGCATCACGAAGGCCTCGCTCGCGACCGACTCCTTCCTGTCGGCGGCCTCCTTCCAGGAGACGACCAAGGTGCTCACCGACGCCGCGCTCGAGGGCAAGACCGACCGGCTGCTGGGCCTGAAGGAGAACGTGATCATCGGGAAGCTGATCCCGGCGGCCACGGGCCTCAGGCGCTACCGCCGGCTCGAGATCGAGCCGACCGAGCCGATCCGGCGCCACACGCCGGAGGAGATCGGGCTGCTCGACGAGTCGGAGCTGGCGGCCGAGCTCGGCCTCGGCGACTCGGGCGAGATCGAGGGCTTCGGCTTCGGCGACGGCGGGGACGGCGCGGACGCCTTCGGCGACCTGGCCGACCTGCCCGCCGACGGCGACGGCGACAAGAGCTAGAGCCGCTCGGCCCAGTCCAGCAGTTTCGAGACGTGCTCGTCGGTCAACCCGACCGACGGGCTCGTCTCCACCAGCAGCGTGGGGGCGGAGCGGCCCTGCGCCCACGCATGGCACTCCTCGCCGAGGTTGTCGTCGATCCACGCCGCCGGGCGGTCGGCGGCGTACTCGTCGACGGCGTCCACCTTCCAGTGCGCCGAGCCGAAAACGGCGCGGCCGTCGAACCTGAGGCAGGGCAGGTCGCGGAAGGGCAGTTTCAGCAGGTAGGGCAAGTGCTCGTTCGCACGTTCCTCCCAGCCCGTGGCCCACACAAGCTCGAACCTTTCAGCTAGGGTCACCAGACGCTGTCCGACGTCTTCGGGGATGCAGTGGGCGACGCCGTCGACCCAGTGCAGAGGGCCGGGCAGCTGGCCGGTCCCGGGTGCGAATCCGAACAGACTGATCACGCCGTCGACGTCGACGAAGAGGATTGGCTTGTTCGTTTCGTTCGTTACCAAGGGTTCGGCCGGCAGGTGCTTGGGAACACAGTAGGTTGACGACGGTCTCGCCTTCTCATTCAAGCGGGAGGCGCTGAGGCCGATAGATCGAAGTACGCGGTTGGGGATGGCCGCGGCTCACCAGACCTTTCCTTCACTCAGTTGACTCTTCAACTCGGAATCCTTCTTTCGCTTTTCTGCGCGCTGGCGACGAACGTCGCCTTCCTGCTGAAGCACCGCGGCGCCTGCGCGGCTCCTGACGTCTCGCTGAGGCACCCGATCGCCAGTGCAGTCGGCCTGTTCCGCTCCAAGTGGTTCGCGATCGGGATGCTGGTCGCCCTGGTGGCCTGGACGTTCCACGTCGCGGCCCTGGCGCTCGCGCCGCTCTCGATGGTCCAGGCGATCATCGCCGGCGGCCTGGTGTTCCTCACCGTGCTCGCCGAGCGCTGGTTCGGCTTCACCGTCGGGACCCGCCAGTGGGCCGGAGTCGGGCTCACCGCACTGGGTCTGGTGCTGCTCGCGATCACGCTGCCTCATCACGGCGGAGCCCACGCGGGCTACTCGCTGGCGGGGATGATCGTGTTCGAGTCGGCGCTGCTGATGCTCGGCACGTTCCTCGTGCTGTCGAAGAAGCTCGGCTCGCACGAGCACCACGGCGTGATGCTCGGCACCGCGGCCGGCATCCTGTTCGGCGTCTCCGACGTCGCCATCAAGGCGCTTACCGGCGCGGTCGGCGACGGCGTGACCGGGCTGCTCTCGCCCTGGCTCGTCACCGCCATCCTCGCGTCCGTGATCGCCTTCTACGCCTCCGCGCGCGGGCTCCAGAAGGGCGAGGCCGTCCCGGTCATCACCCTGACGAGCGCCGCGGCCAACGTCACCGCGATCAGCGGCGGCATCCTCGTCTTCGGCGATCCGATGCCGAACGATCCCGTCGGGATCGTCATCCAGAGCTTCGCCTTCGTCCTCGTGATCGTGGCGGCGGCTCTTACGCCGGCGCCTCTGCGCGCGGCGCGCGCGACGTCGTAGCCACCAGCTCGGCGAGCAGCTCCGGGTCGTCGGACATCGGCGTGTGGCCGAGTCCCTCGAGGTAACGCAGCTCCGCGTTCGGTATCAGGCGCTCGAAGCGCTTCGCCTGCCGGGGCAGCAGGAGCAGGTCCCGGGTGCCCCACAGGATCCTGACCGGCACGTCGATCTCGTTCAGGCCCTCCGGCTGTCCCTCGAAGGTGTGGGGCAGCGTGTCGAGGAAGCCCGGGGCTTCGGCGAACAGGCGCAGCACCTCGGCGAAGTCGTTCGGGTCGAGTCGCCACGGGCGCGCGACCGCGGGGCCCGCGAACAGGATCGCGCCGAGACGGCTTCGGACGAGCGCGTCGCGGGCCGGCAGGTTCCGGGCGCCCCATCGCATGCCGAGCAGGATGTTCCTTCCCCAGCCCCTCTCTCGCTTGTGCTGGAGCCCGGCCGGGGAGATGGCGACCACGGACGCGGCGCGGCCGCGGCGGGCGAGCTCCAGCGCGATCCAGCCGCCGAGGGAGTTGCCGCAGAGGACGGCCTTCTGGAACCCGGCCTCATCCATCGCACCCTCGACCGCATCGGCCAGGGCCTCGGGTGTGGCCTCAGTGCCCGGGGGCAGCGAGGGGGAGCGCCCGAAGCCGGGCAGGTCGACCGCGAGGACCTCGAAGTCGCGCTCGAGCAGGGGGAGCATCGGCTTCCATCCCCGCCAGGTGTGGCCGATGCCGTGGATGAGGACCAGCGGCTCGCCGCCGCCGCCGCGGTACTGATCGAGCGCCATGCCGGGAGCCTATGCTGCGGCTGCGCGCGAAGGGCGGCCCGCTCCGCGCGCGGGAGCGACTCCGCGCCGCTGCTACCATCACGCGCCGCATGCCAAGCATCAATCAGCTCGTCCGCAAGGGCCGCGTCAAGCCCAAGAAGAAGGTCTCCACGCCGGGCCTCAAGTCCGGCCAGGGCCGCAAGAAGCGCATCGCGGCGCCTCAGCGGCGCGGGGTCTGCACCCGCGTCTACACGACCACGCCGAAGAAGCCGAACTCGGCGCTTCGCAAGGTCGCGCGCGTACGTCTGACCAACGGGATGGAGGTCACCTCCTACATCCCGGGCGAGGGCCACAACCTGCAGGAGCACTCCGTGGTGCTCGTGCGCGGCGGCCGCGTCAAGGACCTCCCGGGCGTGCGCTACAAGGTCGTGCGCGGGACGCTCGACGCGGCCGGCGTGTCCGACCGCAAGAAGGCCCGCTCCCAGTACGGCGCGAAGGCGAGGTAGCGATGCCGCGCCGCGCCGCAGCCCCGCAACGGCCGATCGATGCCGACCCGATGTACGGGTCGAAGCTCGTCCAGCAGCTGATCAACAAGGTGATGGTGGACGGGAAGAAGTCCACCGCCGAGCAGATCGTCTACGAGGCGCTCGAGATCCTCTCGCGCCGCACGAACAACGACCCGGTGCCGGCGCTCGAGGAGTCGATCAAGATCCTCACCCCGGTGCTCGAGGTGCGCTCCCGCCGCGTCGGCGGCGCCACCTACCAGGTGCCCGTCGAGGTGCCGCAGCGGCGCGCCCGCACGCTGGCGGTGCGCTGGCTGATCGAGTTCGCCCGGAACCGCCGCGAGAAGTCGATGGCGGAGCGGCTCGCCGGCGAGCTCGGGGACGCGCAGTCGCAGCAGGGCGGCGCGTACAAGCGGAAGGACGACATCTTCCGCATGGCGCAGGCCAACAAGGCGTTTGCGCACTACCGCTGGTAGGCCCCTTCGGCGCGAATCCATGCGCCTCCGCTGGTAGACGCTTCCGCCCGGGCGCGTACGCTTTTCCCGTGACCCCCGGCAACGTGGCCCTGGTCGAGGCCGCGATCGACGCCTACAACCGGCGCGACGTTCCGCGGCTCTGCGAGCTCATGACCGAGGAGGTCGACCTTCAGCCGCCGGTGTCGTGGCTGACGGGGCACGCGTACCGCGGCCACCAGGGCATCGCCGAGTGGCTTCGCGACCTCGACGAGAGCTTCTCGTTCGCGCAGATCACGCCGCTCGAGCTCACCGACCTGGGCGATCGCGTGCTGGCGCTGACGCGCTTCGTCGTGGAGGGACACGAGAGCGGCGTCTCGTTCCCCTCGGAGCTCGGCCTGGTGCTCGGCATCGACGGCGGCCGGATTTCGAGTTGGATCGGCTTCATGAGCCACGCGGAGGCGCGTGCGAGGGCCACCGGGGAGCGTACGATCCAGTAGGTGCCCCTCTACGAGTTCGACTGCGGCGCCTGCGGAGCGCGCTTCGAGGAGATCGTGCCGCCCGGCTGCACCGCCCCGTGCCCGGCGTGCGGGGGCGAGGAGGTGAGGCGGGCGTTCTCGTCGATTGCCGCGCCGGGGGTGGCGGTCGGACCGAGCCGCGCGGCCGCCCGCGAATCGGATTCGCGGCGCGCCCAGCGCGAGGCCGCGAAGAAGGAGCGCTTCGTCGCCGAACGGAAGCGGAGAAGGGGCGAGGGCCCGCCAGGCGGCTGAGCTCACTCCGATCGGTTGCGCACTTTTGTAGGCCATGGCCTCGAAAAGTGCGCAACGGATCCCAAGAGCGAGACCGGGCTCCCCCTCATTGCTAGCCGTTCCCCGACGCGGAGTCCCGCAAGTTCCGTCCGCGCAGGGCGCTACTCGCGCGCGGGCGCGAGTAACCGAACCGCCCCGGCGGCCAGCGCCAGCACCCCGGCCACGATCTCAAGAGTCAGGCCCGGGCCCGCCGCGGCCGTCGCGCCCTCGAAGTTCCGCCCCAGCACGCCGGTCTCGTTCGTCTCCGGCAGGTCCACCAGCAGCGCCCAGGCCAGCACCACCACACCGATCACCGCCAGCGTGATCGCCGCCGGGCGCGACCCGCCGATCCCCGCTCCCCAGGCCATCGCCCCCGCCAGCACCGCCAGCAGGATGAACGACCCTCCGTTCCGCTCGAACCCGCTCAGCTCGCAGCGGTCGGCCAGCTCCGGGTTCGTGTCCTGGATCACCTCGCAGGACCCGCTCGCCACGTCCACGGAGGCGATCGTCGAGAACTCGGTCACCACCAGCAGCACGGCGGCCAGGAGGCCCGCGGCCGTGACCCCGATGGCAAGCGGGCTCGCGCCCTGAAACGCCCCTCTGAGGGCCCTCAGATGCCTGCTACCATCACGGGTCGTTTCGCGGGCGGGCACCGTCTGCTCGCGATCCCGCTCGGTCACGCGGTTATCGGCCACGTGGAGGCGGGTCCAGACACGTCGATGGAGACTCCTACGACATAGAGCACTTCCGGGCGAGCACAGGACGCAGCACCGGGCCCGGACAGGGCCTTTTTTCTGCTCGGATTCAGCACCAAATCAGGAAAGTTCATGGCACGCAAGGTCACACTCGAGAAGACGCGCAACATCGGGATCATGGCGCACATCGACGCCGGAAAGACGACGACGACTGAGCGCATCCTGTTTTACACCGGACGGACCCACAAGATGGGCGAGGTCCACGAGGGCGCTGCCGTCATGGACTGGATGGAGCAGGAGCAGGAGCGCGGCATCACGATCACGTCCGCCGCGACCACCGCATCCTGGCGCGACCACCGCATCAACATCATCGACACGCCCGGCCACGTGGACTTCACGGTCGAGGTCGAGCGCTCCCTGCGCGTCCTCGACGGCGCCGTGGCCGTGTTCGACTCCGTCGCCGGCGTCGAGCCCCAGTCCGAGACCGTCTGGCGCCAGGCCGACAAGTACCGCGTTCCGCGCATCGCCTTCATCAACAAGATGGACCGCATCGGGGCCGACTTCTTCGGCTCGGTCAAGACCATGATCGACCGCCTGGGCGCGCACCCCGTGCCCGTGCAGCTGCCGATCGGCGCCGAGGCCGAGTTCACCGGGGTCGTCGACCTCGTGAACATGAAGGCGATCGTCTACAAGGACGACCTGGGCCAGGAGTCGGAGGTCGTCGACATCCCGGCCGAGCTCGCCGATGCCGCCCACGCCGCGCGCACCGAGCTGATCGAGGCCATCGCCACGTACGACGACAAGCTGATGGAGGACTACCTGGAGGAGAAGCCGATCGAGCCGGCGCGGCTGATCCAGGACATCCGCAAGGCCACGCTCGACATCTCCATGACCCCCGTGCTGTGCGGCTCCGCCTTCAAGAACAAGGGCGTGCAGCCGCTGCTCGACGCGGTCATCGACTACCTGCCGAGCCCGCTCGACGTGCCGCCGGTCGAGGGCCTCGAGGGCTCCCAGATCCAGGACGGCGAGGGCACGCCCACCACGCGAGAGCCCGCGGACGACGAACCCTTCGCCGCGCTCGCCTTCAAGGTCATGGCCGACCCCTACGTCGGCAAGCTCACCTACTTCCGCGTCTACTCCGGCACGCTCAAGGCCGGCGGCCGCGTGCTCAACTCCGTGACCGGCCGCACCGAGCGCGTTGGGCGCATCCTGATGATGCACGCCAACCACCGCGAGGAGGTCGACGAGGTGTACGCGGGCGACATCGCCGCCGGGGTCGGCCTCAAGCAGACCTCGACCGGAGACACGCTCTCCGCTCCGGACGCCCCCGTGGTGCTCGAGGCGATCCAGTTCCCCGAGCCCGTCGTCCACCTCTCGATCGAGCCGAGGACGAAGGTCGACCAGGAGAAGCTGTCGGTCGCCCTCCAGCGGCTCGGCGAGGAGGACCCCACCTTCCAGGTGCGCAGCGACGAGGAGACCGGCCAGACCGTGATCTCCGGCATGGGCGAGCTGCACCTCGAGGTGATCGTCGACCGCCTCAAGCGCGAGTTCAGGGTCGAGGCCGCCGTGGGCCGCCCGCAGGTGGCCTACCGCGAGACCATCCGCGAGCACGTTCATAAGGTCGAGGGCAAGTTCATCCGCCAGACCGGCGGCTCGGGCCAGTACGGCGTGGTCTACATCGACCTCGAGCCGGCGCCCGGCGAGGGCTTCGACTTCGTGAACAAGGTCAAGGGCGGCTCGGTGCCGTCCGAGTTCATCCCCGCCGTCGAGAAGGGCATCGAGGAGGCGCTCGAGTCGGGCGTCAAGGCGGGCTATCCGATGGTGGACGTGCGCGCGACGCTGACCGACGGCAAGTACCACGACACCGACTCCTCGGAGATCGCCTTCAAGATCGCGGGCTCGCTCGCGCTCAAGGAGGCGGCCCGCCGGGCCAGGCCGGTGCTGCTCGAGCCGATCATGGCCGTGGAGGTCGTGACCCCCCAGGAGTTCATCGGCGACGTGATCGGCGACCTGTCGAGGCGCCGCGGCCACGTCGAGGGCCAGGAGCCGCGCGGCAACGCCGTGGCGGTGAAGGGCAGCGTGCCGCTGTCGGCGATGTTCGGCTACGCCACGGACCTCCGTTCCTCGACCCAGGGCCGGGCCACGTACACGATGCAGTTCGACCGCTACGACGAGGTGCCCTCGAACATCGCCGAGGAGATCGTCGAGCACCGCACCGGCGAGCCCGTCGGGGCCGGAGCGTAAGGAGTATGTTTCGCAAGTTCGGCTCTGCGGCCGAGGAAGACTTTGAGAAAGGGGTAGTTCGGAGTGGCGAAGGCTAAGTTCGAGCGCAACAAGCCGCACGTAAACGTCGGCACCATCGGCCATATTGACCACGGCAAGACCACGCTGACCGCGGCCATCACGAAGGTGCTCTCGGAGAAGTACGGCGGCCAGTCGATGAGCTTCGAGGAGATCGACAACGCTCCTGAGGAGAAGGAGCGCGGGATCACGATCGCCACGTCGCACGTGGAGTACGAGACGGAGAACCGTCACTACGCGCACGTCGATTGCCCCGGCCACGCCGACTACGTGAAGAACATGATCACGGGCGCCGCCCAGATGGATGGCGCGATCCTGGTCGTATCGGCGGCCGACGGCCCCATGCCGCAGACGCGTGAGCACATCCTGCTCGCCCGCCAGGTCGGGGTCCCCTACATCGTGGTCTTCCTCAACAAGGTCGACATGGTCGACGACGAGGAGCTCCTCGAGCTCGTCGAGGTCGAGGTCCGCGAGCTGCTCTCCGAGTACGAGTTCCCGGGCGACGACATCCCGTTCGTCCTCGGCTCGGCGCTCAAGGCGCTCGACGGGGACGCGGAGCACGTCGAGAAGATCATCGAGCTCGCCGGGCACCTGGACTCCTACATCCCGGAGCCCGAGCGCCCGCTCGACCGCCCGTTCCTGATGCCGGTCGAGGACGTCTTCTCGATCACCGGCCGCGGCACCGTCGCGACCGGCCGCATCGAGCAGGGCGTGGTCCACACCGGCGACACCGTCGAGATCGTCGGCATCCACGAGCAGACGCGCAACACCGTCGTGACGGGTGTCGAGATGTTCCGCAAGATCCTCGACGAGGGCCAGGCGGGCGACAACGTCGGCTGCCTGCTCCGTGGCGTCGGCCGTGAGGAGATCGAGCGCGGGCAGGTGCTCTGCAAGCCGGGCTCGATCACCCCGCACACGAAGTTCAAGGCCCAGGTGTACTGTCCTGAAGAAGGAGGAGGGTGGCCGTCACACCCCGTTCTTCAACGGCTACCGGCCGCAGTTCTACTTCCGGACGACCGACGTGACCGGGGTGGCGAACCTCCCCGAGGGCACCGAGATGGTCATGCCGGGCGACAACGTCGAGATGACCGTCGAGATGATCCAGCCGATCGCGATGGACGAGGGGCTTCGCTTCGCCATCCGCGAGGGCGGACGGACGGTCGGCTCGGGGGTGGTCACCGAGGTCATCGAGTAGGCGACCTCAGACAGGAATTTCCCGGGGGCGGGCAAGAAGCTGAGCCCGCCCCCGAATCTGTCTCAAGCCAATGGCGACAATCACGCAGAACAAGATCAGGATCCGGCTCAAGGCCTACGACCACTCGGCGATCGAGACGGCCGCCAAGGAGATCGTCGAAACGGCGGTGCGCACCGGCGCGTCGGTGTCCGGACCCGTGCCCCTACCCACCGAGAAGAACGTCTACTGCGTGATCCGCTCGCCGTTCAAGGACAAGGACTCGCGGGAGCACTTCGAGATCCGCACGCACAAGCGGCTCATCGACATCCTGCAGCCCACGCCCAAGACGGTCGACTCCCTGCAGCGGCTCGACCACCTGCCGGCGGGCGTCGACATCCAGATCCAGCTGGTGTAGCGCGATGGCTGGGCTCCTCGGACGGAAAATCGGCATGACGCAGGTCTTCAGCCCCGAGGACGGCCGAGTGCATCGCGTGACCGTGATCGAGGCGGGTCCCTGCTTCGTCACCGGCATCCGCCGCTCCGAGCGCGACGGCTACGACGCCGTCCAGCTCGGCTTCGGCGAGACGACCGAGAAGCGGCTCAACAAGCCCAAGCTCGGGCTGCTGAAGAAGGCCGGCGTGGGCAACCTGCGCCACCTGCGCGAGTTCCGCGGCGGAGCGGACTCGTTCGGCGGCGAGGGCGAGCTGGAGGTGGGCGCCGAGGTCAAGGTCGGCTCGGTCTTCGAGCCCGGCCAGCGCGTGAAGGTGTCCGGCATCTCGAAGGGCAAGGGCTTCGCCGGGACGATCAAGCGCCACAACTTCTCCCGCGGGCCCGTCTCGCACGGCTCGCACAACGTGCGCGGGCCGGGCTCGATCGGCGCCTCCGCCGACCCCGCGCGCGTGTTCAAGGGCATCAAGGGCCCGGGCCAGATGGGCGCCGGCCGCGTGACCCAGCGCGGCCTCGAGGTCGTGGACGTGCGCGCCGACGAGAACCTCCTGCTGGTGCGGGGCTCCGTGCCCGGCCCGAAGGGGTCCGTCGTGGAGATCAGGAGGGACGGCTGATGGCCGCCGCCAAGTACATCGGCGGCGGGTCCGGGACGCTCGACCTCGACGACGCCGTGTTCGGCGAGGGCTTCCACGGGCCGCTGGTCCACGAGGCCGTGCGGGCCGAGCTGGCCGCGCGCCGTCGCGGGACCGCTTCCACCAAGACGCGCGCCGAGGTCGCCATGACGGGCGCCAAGGCGTGGCGCCAGAAGGGCACCGGCCGGGCCCGCGCGGGCGCCTTGAGCAGCCCGCAGCGGACCGGCGGCGGTGTGGCCTTCGGCCCCAAGCCGCGCGGCTACACGGTCAAGGTCAACCGCAAGGCGCGCCGGCGCGCGCTGCGGGCGGCGCTGTCGCTGCACGCCGAGCGCGACTCGATCGCGGCGATCGACCCGTCCAGCTTCGACACGCCCTCCACGAAGGCCGCCGCCGCGTCGCTGGCCGGCCTCGAGGGCGACGGCGGCGTGCTCGTGGTGCTCGCCGACGGCGAGGAGAACTGCGCGAAGTCGTTCCGCAACCTCGCCGGGGTGGCGGTGCTCCACGCGGACGACGTGGGGATCGCCGACATCGTCGGCAGCGGCCGCATGGTGATCTCGGAGGCCGCCTTGGGGCGCCTTTCCGAGAAGGCGGTGGCGAAGTGAACGCCCGCCAGGTGATCATCCGCCCCGTCATCTCCGAGAAGAGCTACGCCCTGCTCGCGGCCAACAAGTACACGTTCCGCGTGCACGAGAGCTCGAACAAGACGCAGGTGCGCCAGGCGGTCGAGGAGGTCTTCGGCGTGCGGGTGACGGGCGTGCGCACGGCGTGGGTGAAGTCGAAGCCGAAGCGGCGCGGCTGGACCACGGGGAAGCGGCGCCAGTGGAAGAAGGCCATCGTGACGCTGCATCCCGACGATTCGATCGAGCTCTTCGAGGGCCAGGAGGCGTAATGGCGATCAAGAAGCACAAGCCGACCTCGCCCGGCCGCCGCTTCGCGACCTGGCTTCAGCACGACGCCGTCACGAAGAGCGAGCCCGAGAAGGCGCTGACCGAGGGGCTCACCAAGTCCGGCGGTCGCAACACGCACGGGCGCGTGACCTCGCGCCACCGCGGCGGCGGTGCCAAGCGCCGCTACCGCAAGATCGACTTCAAGCGCCGCAAGGACGGCGTGCCGGCGAAGGTCGCCGCGATCGAGTACGACCCGAACCGGTCGGCGCACATCGCGCTGCTCTTTTACGCGGACGGCGAGAAGCGCTACATCCTGGCGCCGGGACGGCTGAAGGTTGGCGACACCGTGTCGTCCGGGCCGGAGGCCGACATCGCGCCGGGCTGCTGTCTGCCGCTGGCGAACATCCCGACCGGCACCACCGTGCACTCCGTGGAGATGACCCCTGGCCGCGGCGGCCAGATGGGCCGCAGCGCGGGCACGTCGATCCAGGTGGTCGCGAAGGAGGGCAAGTACGCGACGCTGCGGCTGCCCTCCGGCGAGATGCGGATGGTGCAGACGGAGTGCCGCGCCACCATCGGCGTGCTCGGCAACGCCGAGCATGAGCTGGTGGAGCTGGGCAAGGCGGGGCGCTCGCGCCACCGCGGCAAGCGCCCGCAGACGCGCGGCGTGGCCATGAACCCGGTGGACCACCCGCACGGCGGCGGCGAGGCGCACCACACGCCCGGCGGGCACCCGGTCACGCCCTGGGGCGTGCCGACGCTCGGCTACCGCACGCGTAAGAAGAGGAAGACGTCCGACCGGTACATCGTCCGTGGCCGGCGGCGCGGCAAGAAGGGGAGGCGCTAAGTGTCGCGTTCGTCCAAGAAGGGCCCGTGGGTCGAGGAGCGCCTCATGCGGCGCATCGAGGCGATGAACGAGGCCGGCAACAAGCAGATGATCAAGACCTGGTCGCGCACCTCGACGGTCTTCCCGGAGATGGTCGGGCACACGATCGCGGTCCATGACGGCCGCAAGCACGTGCCGGTCTTCATCTCGGAGACGATGGTGGGCCACAAGCTGGGCGAGTTCGCGCCGACCCGCGTGTTCCGCGGGCACGCCGGCAGCGACAGGGTGAGGATGCGGTGAGTCCGCCGGACCGCCAGAGGCCCGAAGAGGGCTGGGAGTCGCTGAAGGTCGACGAGCTCAAGGAGGTGCTCGAGGCCCGCGAGCTTCCGAAGAGCGGCACGAAGGCCGAGCTGGTGGCGCGGCTGGAGGAGGCGGACGGCGAGACGGAGGCGCCGGAGGCGGCTGCTGCCGAGGAGGAGCCCGCGCGCCGAGGCGCCCGACGAGGGCATCGCCGAGGAGGTCGTTCCGCCGGAGGAGCCCGCCGAGGAGCCGAGCGCGGACGAGGTCGAGGAGGCCGAGGGCCCCGAGGCCGCAGCCGACGCGGAGGAGGACGAGCCCGAAGCGGAGGCCGACGAGGACGAAGGCCCGAGCCGAGGCCGACGAGGACGCCGAGGGCGAGACCGCTGCGGCGCCCGCCACGCGGCGCCGTGGCTCTGCCGAGACCTCCACCGGCACCCGGCGCGCTCCGCGCCGGCCGGATGGCGACGTCGTCGCTCGCGCGCGTTCCAAGTACGTCCGCAGCGCCCCCCGCAAGGCCCGCCTCGTCATGGACCACATCCGGGGCAAGGAGGTCGAGCAGGCGCGGGCTATCCTCGTCCACGCTCCGCGGGCGGTCGCCGAGGACATTCTCAAGCTTCTGAACTCGGCCGTCGCCAACGCCGAGTCCAACTACGAGCTCGGCCCCGAGGAGCTCCGGGTGCGCAAGGCCTTCGTCGACGAGGGCCCCACGATCAAGCGGTTCCGCCCGCGCGCGCTCGGCCGCGCCACGCGAATCCAGAAGCGCACCAGCCACATGACGATCGAACTCACGACCACCGGAAACGGGAGGTAGCCGAATGGGCCAGAAGGTTCATCCTGAGGCGCTGCGGGTCGGCTACATCCACGACTGGAAGTCGACCTGGTTCAACGAGAAGGAGTTCTCCGACTACCTGATGGAGGACATCGCGATCCGCGATCACATCGAGAACAAGCTGGCTCACGCCGGCCTCTCGACGATCACGATCAAGAAGAACAAGAACGAGGTCGAGGTCAACATCCACACGGCCCGGCCGGGGATCGTGATCGGCAAGTCCGGGTCCGAGGTGGACGCGCTCCGCAAGGAGCTCCACCGGATGACGAACAAGGCCGTCAAGGTCAACATCCTCGAGATCAAGCGCCCCGAGCTGGACGCGCGGCTCGTCGCGCAGTCGATCGCCGAGCAGCTCCAGAACCGCGTGGCATTCCGCCGCGCCATGAAGCGCGCGCTCACCAGCGCCATGCGCTCGGGCGCCAAGGGCGTGAAGATCCAGGTCTCGGGCCGGCTCGGAGGCGCCGAGATGGCGCGCACCGAGGGCTACTCCGACGGCCGCGTTCCGCTGCACACGCTGCGCGCCGACATCGACTACGGCTTCTACGAGGCCCGCACCACCTTCGGCCGCATCGGCGTGAAGGTGTGGATCAACAAGGGCGAGATCATGCCCAAGGGCTTCGCCCAGGACCTGACCGAGCTCGAGGCCCCGCAGGCCGTGGGCCCCGGCGGCGGTCGCGGCCCCGGTGGCCGAGGCGGTCCCGGCGGCGGTCGCGGGCCGGGTGGCCCGGGCGGCGGTCGCGGACCGGGCGGCGGCGGACGCGGGCCGGGTGGACGTGGTGGCCCGGGCGGTCGCGGCGGGCCCGGCGGTGGCCGTGGCGGTCGCGGACAGGGCGGGCCGCAGCAGGGGGGCCGGCTCTGATGCTGCAGCCGAAGCGAGTCAAGTGGCGCAAGGAGCACCGCGGCCGCATGCGCGGCAATGCCAAGGGAGGCACACGGGTGGAATTCGGGGAGTACGGGCTGAAGTCGATCGAGCGCGGGTGGGTGACGAACCGCCAGATCGAGGCCGCCCGTATCGCGATGACCCGCAAGATCAAGCGTGGCGGGAAGGTCTGGATCAACATCTTCCCGGACAAGCCGTACACGAAGAAGCCGGCGGAGACGCGCATGGGATCCGGCAAGGGCTCGCCCGAGGGGTGGGTCGCCGTGGTCAAGCCAGGCCGCGTGATGTTCGAGCTGTCCGGCGTGCCGGAGCCGCTCGCCCGCGAGGCGATGCGCCTGGCCGGGCACAAGCTGCCCGTGAAGACGAAGTTCGTGTCCCGCGACGGTGGTGGTGGATGAAGGCCGTCGAGGTGCATAACCTGGAGGACCCGCAGCTCGTGGAGTTCGCTGCCAAGGCGCGCACCGAGCTGTTCAACCTGCGCTTCCAGCACGCGACCGGCCAGCTGGAGAACACGGCGCGGCTGAAGCAGGCGAAGCAGGACCTCGCGCGGGCGCTGACAGTGGCGCAGCCAGCGCGGAATCGACGTCGAGCTGGAGATTCGCAGGCAGACCGCATGATCGAGAACGAAGAGAACGTGAACGAGAAGCAGACACCGGACGCCGAGGCGCCGGAGGGCGACGCCGTGGCCGAGCAGGCCGAGACGGCGCCGGACGAGGACGCCGCCCAGGCGGCGGCCGAAGAGGCACGCGCCGAGGAGGCCGCGGCGGAAGCGCCTGCGCCGGAGGCGGCGGAGGAGGCTCCGGCTGCCGAGGAGGCTCCCGCGGAGGAGGCTCCGGCTGCCGAGGAGGCCCCCGCGGAGGAGGCTCCGGCTGCCGAGGAGGCCCCTGCGGAGGAGGCTCCGGCTGCCGAGGAGGCTCCCGCCGAGGAGCCCGCTGCCGAGGAGCCCGCTCCGGCCGCAGCCGCTCCCGCTCCGGCCGCAGCCGCTCGCGCGGAGCCGGCCGAGCCCCAGGAGCGGATTCATCCCAAGGAGCGCCGCAAGCGCGCGCGGTCCGCCCACACCGGCGAGGTGCGGCCGCCGCGTTCCACCGAGGAGCGCGCTCAGGAGCGGCTCGAGCGCCGTCAGCGCAAGGCGCGGCATCGCCGGGCCTACCGCGAGAAGATGCGCGAGCGCCGTTCCGGCCAGCCCCGGGCCGAGGCCCCGGCGCCCGAGCCCAAGGCGAGCGGCAAGCTCAAGGTGCGCCAGGGCATCGTCGTCTCCGACAAGGCGAACAAGACGATCACCGTCCGCATCGACACCGCCCGCCAGCACCGCATGTACAAGAAGATCGTCCGGACCAGCAACACGCTGCACGCCCACGACGAGCAGAACGAGGCCGGCATCGGCGACACCGTCCGCGTGATCGAGAGCCGCCCGCTCAGCCGCACCAAGCGCTGGCGCCTCGTCGAGGTCCTGGAGAAGGCGCGGTAGCTCGATGATCCAGCAGGAGTCACGCCTCAAGGTGGCCGACAACACCGGCGCGCGCGAAGTGCTCTGCATCCGCGTGGCCGGCGGCTCCAAGCGCCGCTACGCGGGCGTTGGCGACATCATCGTCTGCACCGTCAAGCAGGCGATCCCGCACGGCTCCGTGAAGAAGGGCGAGGTCGTGAAGGCCGTCGTGGTCCGCACCAAGAAGGAGTTCGGCCGCGACGACGGCACCTACATCGCGTTCGACGAGAACGCCGTCGTGCTCCTCGACCAGGCCAACACCCCGCGCGGCACCCGCATCTTCGGTCCCGTCGCCCGCGAGCTGCGCGACCGCAACTTCATGAGGATCGTCTCCCTCGCCCCGGAGGTGCTCTGACGATGAAGATCCGCCGCGACGACACCGTTCGCATCATCGCCGGCAAGGACAAGGGCCGCACCGGCCGCGTCCTGCGCGTGGACCCGAAGAAGGACAAGGTCTACGTGGAGGGCGCCAACATCATCAAGCGTCACACGCGCCCGCGCACGCTGCGCGACACCCAGCGCGCCCAGGAGCTCGGCGGCATCGTCGAGAAGGAGGGCCCGATCCACGTGTCCAACGTGATGCTCATGGACGTCGAGTCGAACGAGCCCACGCGCGTCGGGATCACGCGCGACGACGGGCGCCGGCGGCGCATCTCGAAGAAGACCGGCAAGGAGATCGACTGATGGAAGCCGCGAGCCAAGCCCCGGCCGAGATCCCGCCGCGCCTCAAGGAGCAGTACGAGAGCGAGGTGCGCGCGCGCCTCAAGGAGCGCTTCGCCTACTCCTCGATGATGGAGGTGCCGCGCCTCAGCAAGATCACGCTCAACATGGGCGTCGGCGAGGCGAAGCAGGACTCCAACATGCTCGATGCGGCGCAGGAGCAGCTCGCCACGATCGCCGGCCAGGCGCCGAGTGTCCGCCGGGCGCGCAAGTCGATCGCCGCCTTCAAGCTCCGCGAGGGCATGCCGGTCGGCGTGAGCGTCACGCTGCGCCACGCCCGCATGTGGGAGTTCCTCGACCGCCTCACCTCGATCTCGATCCCGCGCATCCGCGACTTCCGCGGCCTGAACCCGCGCTCGTTCGACGGGCGAGGCAACTACTCGATGGGCGTGCGCGAGCAGATCATCTTCCCGGAGATCGACTACGACGCGATCGACCAGGTGCGCGGCCTCGACGTGACGATCACCACGACCGCCAAGACCGACGAGGAGGCCTACACTCTGCTGCGCGAGCTCGGCATGCCGTTCGCGCGCGAGGGCGCCCCCGGCCAGGATCTCGAGGCCGAGGCGGAGATCGCCGAGGAGGCGCGCAAGGAGGAGGCACGCCAGCGCGCCGAGGCCGAGCAGGCAGCGCTCGAGGCCCTCAAGGAAGAGAACCCCGAGGCATACGAGAAGCCCGTCCGCGAGGACGACGAAGAGGAAGCGGCCGAAGAGGCACAGGAATAGATGGCTAAGACGTCACAGAAGGTCCGCCAGCAGCGCGGCTCCAAGTACAAGACACGCAACTACAACCGCTGCAAGCGGTGCGGGCGCCCGCGCGCGTACATCAGGAAGTTCGGCCTGTGCCGGATCTGCCTGCGCGAGATCGCCCACGAGGGCATGATCCCCGGCCTCACGAAGTCGAGCTGGTAGCGATGCAGACCGATCCGATCGCCGACTTCCTCACCCGCATCCGCAACGGGCTGCGCGCCGACCACGACCAGGTCGAGATGCCCGCGTCCGCCTTCAAGACGGAGATCGCCCGCATCCTCAAGGAGCAGGGCTACATCGACGACTACGAGACGGACTCCGGACGCGTCGGCAAGGTCCTGCGCGTGCGCCTCAAGTACACCGAGGACCGCAAGCCCGTGATCCTCGGCATCGAGCGGCTGTCGAAGCCCGGCCGGCGCCAGTACGTCAATGCCGGCGAGGTACCCAGGATCTACGGCGGCATGGGCACGGCGATCGTGTCGACCTCGAGGGGCGTGATGACCGGCCACGACGCGCGGCGCGAGGGCGTCGGCGGCGAGCTGGTGGCGAGGGTCTGGTAGCGATGAGCCGGATCGGAAAGCAGCCGATTCCGGTGCCGGACGGCGTCGAGATCACGATCGAGCCCCAGCTCGTCACGGTGAAGGGCCCCAAGGGCGAGCTCCACGAGCGCGTGTCGCGGGACATCGGTGTCGAGCAGCAGAACGGCGAGATCCTCGTCAGCCGTCCCGACCGACCGCGGCGAGCACCGCGCCCTGCACGGCCTCACGCGCAGCCTGATCGCGAACATGGTCGAGGGCGTGACGAACGGCTACGAGAAGCGTCTCGAGATCCAGGGCGTCGGCTACCGCGCGCAGCTCCAGGGCACGAAGCTGGTGCTGGCGCTCGGCTACTCGCACCCGGTCGAGCTGGACGCGCCCGACGGAATCGACTTCGAGGTGCCGATCCCCACCCGCATCGTGGTGCGCGGGATCTCCAAGCAGGTGGTCGGCGAGGTGGCCGCCAACATCCGCAAGAAGCGCCCGCCGGAGCCGTACAAGGGCAAGGGCATCCGCTACGAGGGCGAGTACGTGGCCCGGAAGGTCGGGAAGCGCGCATGAGTCTCAAGACGAAGCCCCAGGCGCGGCTGCGCCGCCGCCGCCGGGTGCGCGCCAAGGTGCGCGGCACCGCCGAGCGGCCGCGGCTGTCGGTGTTCCGCTCGAACCGCGGGATCCAGGCCCAGCTCATCGACGACGTCAAGGGCCACACCGTGGCCGCCGTGAACTGGGTGGAGGCCGACCTGAAGGAGCTCGCGCGCATGGAGCAGGCCAAGAAGGCCGGCGAGCTGCTGGCCGAGCGCGCCAAGGCGGCGGGCGTCGAGGACTGCGTGTTCGACCGCGGCGGCTACCGCTACCACGGCAAGGTCAAGGCGCTCGCCGACGGCGCGCGCGAGGGCGGGCTGAAGTTCTGATGATCGCTACCGTGAGTCGTTCAAATGGCCTCTAGGGACAGGACACGCGACCGGGGACGCGGAGGCGACCGCGGCTCCGACATGCAGGAGCGGGTCGTCGAGATCAACCGCGTCGCCAAGGTCGTCAAGGGCGGCCGCCGCTTCTCGTTCACCGCGCTCGTGGTGGTGGGCGACGAGAAGTCCCAGGTGGGCGTGGGCTACGGCAAGGCGAACGAGGTCCCGGTCGCGATCCAGAAGGGTGTCGAGCGCGCCCGCAAGAGCCTCTTCAAGGTGCCGATGCACGGCTCGACCATCACCCACGAGGTGGTGGGCGTGCACTCCGCGTCGCGCGTGCTGCTCAAGCCGGCATCGGCCGGTACCGGCGTGATCGCCGGCGGCGGCGTGCGCGCCGTGCTCGAGCTGGCCGGGATCCACGACGTGCTCTCGAAGTCGCTCGGCAGCCAGAACCCGATCAACCTCGTGAAGGCGACCGTGAACGCGCTGCAGACGCTGCGCGACCCGAAGCAGGTGGCGGAGCTCCGCGGCCTGACGGTGGCGGAGGTGCTGGGGCTGGACCCGCGCGAGCCCGAGGCCGAGGAGCCGGCCGCGGAGGCGCCTGCGGCGGAGGAGCCCGCCGCGGAGGAGCCTGCCGCGGACGGAGCCGGCCGCGGAGGAGCCGGCCGCGGACGAGTCTGCTGCGGCGGAGCCTGCGACCGAGGACCCCACGGCTGAGGAGCCGACGGCGGAGGAGACGCCTGCAGAGGAGACGCCGCCTGATGGCCACGCTCGTCATCACCCAGGTGAAGTCCGTGAACGGCGCCAACCCGAAGCAGCGCGCGACCCTGAAGACGCTCGGGCTCGGCAAGATCGGCCGTACCACCGAGCGGGAGGACCATCCGACCGTTCAGGGCCTGATCCACTCGGTCCGTCATCTGGTCGAGGTGTCCGATGCCTGACGTCGGACTCCACTCCCTGAAGCCCGCCAAGGGCGCCCGCAAGCAGCGCAAGCGCATCGGCCGCGGCGAGGGCTCCGGCACCGGCAAGACCGCCGGTCGCGGGCACAAGGGCGCCGGCGCGCGTTCGGGCAGCAAGCGGCGCGTGCGCTTCGAGGGCGGGCAGAACCCGATCCACATGCGGATGCGCAAGCTGCGCGGCCCGACGATGAAGAAGTCGATGCCGTTCGAGAAGTTCCGCACCCGCACCCAGCCGGTGAACCTGCGGGACCTCGAGGCGCGCTTCGACTCGGGCGCCGAGGTGACTCCGGACTCGCTCCGCGAGGCCGGCCTCGCCACCCGCCGCGACGTGCCCGTCAAGGTGCTCGGCCAGGGCGACCTGGGCAAGGCGCTCACCGTGCATGCCCACGGCTTCTCGAAGTCCGCCCGCGAGAAGATCGAAGCCGCGGGCGGGACCTGCCAGCTGATCGAGGAGTAGCCGCGTGCTCAGGACGTTCCTGAACGCATTCCGGGTGGCCGACATCCGGAAGAAGCTTGCCTTCACGGCCGCGATGCTCCTGCTCTACCGGGTCGGCGCGTACATCCCGGCGCCCGGCATCAACATCGAGGCGGTCGAGGACATCGCCGAGAACTTCCAGGGCTCGAACGTCCTCGGCTTCCTCAACCTCTTCAGCGGCGGGTCCCTGCAGCGCTTCGCGATCTTCGCGCTCGGGATCATGCCCTACATCACCGCCTCGATCATGCTGCAGCTGCTGACGGTGGTGGTCCCGGCGCTCGACAAGCTCCGCAAGGAGGGCGAGGTCGGCCAGCAGAAGATCACGCAGTACACGCGCTACCTGACCGTCGGCCTCGCCTTCGGCCAGTCGATCGGCTACGTCTTCCTCTTCCGGACCTTCTCCAGCGGCGGCGCCGAGGTGGTCGACGCCTTCACCTTCGGCCGCGTCTTCGTGATCGTGATGACGCTCACCGCCGGATGCGTCCTCCTGATGTGGCTCGGCGAGCTGATCACGCAGCGCGGCATCGGCAACGGCATCTCGCTGATGATCTTCGCCTCGATCGTGGCCGGGCTTCCCGACGGCGTCGTGTCCTGGTGGAACAACCCGGATCAGGTCTTCAAGGTGATCATGCCCTTCATGGCCCTGGCGATCATCGCCGCCGTGGTCTTCATGCAGGAGGGCCAGCGCCGCATCCCGGTGCAGTACGCGAAGCGCGTCGTGGGACGGCGCATGGCCGGCGGCGGGTCAACCTATCTGCCGCTGCGCGTGAACATGGCCGGCGTGATCCCGGTGATCTTCGCCGCGTCGCTGATGGCCTTCCCGCCGACCGTCGGCGAGCTGATCCAGTCCCCCTGGGCGCAGGACGTGGCCACGTTCTTCAGCCCGAACGGCTGGGCCTATCTCGCCGGCGAGGCCTTCTTCATCATCATCTTCACGTACTTCTACACCGCGGTCACGTTCAACCCGGTGGAGCAGGCGGACAACCTCAAGAAGTACGGCGGCTTCATACCGGGGGTGAGGCCAGGCAGACCCACGGCCGAATACCTCGACCGCATCCTCGCGCGGTTGACCTTCCCGGGCGCGCTGTACCTGGCCGCGGTCGCGGCGCTGCCGACGATCCTGCTGAACCAGACGTCCGCGAACTTCTACTTCGGCGGCACCTCGATCCTGATCGTCGTGGGCGTGGCCCTCGACACGATGAAACAGCTCGAGGCGCAGCTGATGATGCGGAACTACGAGGGCTTCCTGAAGTGAGCGAGCTGAACCTGGTCCTCCTCGGCCCGCCGGGGGCCGGGAAGGGGACACAGGCGGATCGTCTCAGGGACGACTTCGAACTGCCCTACTTCGCCACGGGCAACATCCTCCGCGACGCGGTCAAGAACGGGAGCGAGCTGGGCCGCGAGGCGAAGGGCTACATGGAGCGCGGCGCGCTGGTGCCGGACGAGCTCATCTGCGGCGTGATCGCGGAGCGGCTCGACTCCGGCGACGCCGACAACGGCTTCCTGCTCGACGGCTTCCCGCGCACGATCCCCCAGGCCGAGATGCTCGAGCGCGCGCTCGAGGAGCGCAGCCGCTCGCTCACCGCGGCGCTCCTGATCGAGGCGCCCGACCAGGAGGTGCTGCGGCGCCTGTCCGGCCGGCGCACCTGCGCGAAGGCGGGGCACGTCTACCACGTGGAGTTCGACCCGCCCAAGAACGAGGGGGTCTGCGACCAGGACGGCTCGCGCCTGATCCAGCGCGACGACGACAAGCCCGAGACGATCCGGAAGCGCCTGGCCACGTACCACGAGCAGACAGAGCCGCTGATCGATTGGTACGAGCAGCGAGGTTTGCTGCGCCGATTCGACGGGTTGTTGCCGCCGGACGAAGTCCACAGCCGCATTCGTGCCACACTGGCAACCCTGGCCCTCGAGGCGGAGATCTAGAGCCGATGATCCAGCGGAAGACACCCGAAGAGCTCGACAAGATGGCCGCGGCCGGCCGGATTCTTGTCCGGTGCCACGAGATCCTGCGCTCGAAGGCGCGCCCGGGCGTGACCACCGCCGAGCTCGACCAGGCGGCCGAGAAGTTCATCCGCTCGCAGGGCGCGGAGCCCGCCTTCAAGGGCTACCGCGGCTTCCCCGGCTCGATCTGCGCGTCGCCCAACGCGATGGTGGTGCACGGCATCCCGGGCTCGTACGCGCTGAAGCGCGGCGACATCCTCTCGGTCGACATCGGCGTGGTCTACGACGGCTGGGTGGCCGACGCCGCGATCACGCATCCGATCGGCACCGTCACGCCGGTGGCCACGCGGCTGCTCGCCACCACGCGCGCCTCGCTGTTCGCGGCGGTCGACCAGTGCCACCCGGGGAACCGGCTCGGCGACGTGTCGCACGCCGTGCAGGCCCGCGTGGAGGCCGACGGCTTCTCGGTGATCCGGTCCCTGGTGGGCCACGGGATCGGCCGCGACATGCACGAGGACCCGCAGATCCCCAACTTCGGCGATCCCGGCACCGGTCCCGAGCTCGAGGAGGGGATGGTGCTCGCCATCGAGCCGATGGTCAACGCGGGCTCGCACCATGTGCGGATGGGCGCCGACAACTGGGCCGTGTACTCGCAGGACGGCTCGCTGGCGGCCCATTTCGAGCACACCGTCGCCATTACGGGGGACGGGCCGCGCATTTTGACGCCGTGGCACGAGACGGTCGAGAGCGGCGTTCACGCCGCGGCGGCGTCTGCCTAGCGGGGGCCTGCCAATCATCAGCGGGGGCCCCGGGGGCGCGAGCCCCCGGCTAGTTTCGTGCTGCTACTCTTATCGGTCGGCGCGTGGCCGTCTCCTGGGCTGCCGCGCCGTCCCTCGTTCGATACGTTCCCGATTCTCGGAGCCATGAAGGTCCGCGCATCAGTCAAGCCCATGTGCGAGAAGTGCAAAGTCATCCGCCGCGGCGGTGCGGTTTTGGTGATCTGTCAGAACCCCCGTCACAAGCAGCGGCAGGGCTGACATGGCACGCATCGCAGGCATCAACATCCCCCTCAACAAGAGGGCCGAGATCGGGCTCACCTATATCTACGGGGTCGGCCGGTCGACCTCGAACCAGGTCCTCAAGGAGGTCGGTGTCGACCCGGACACCAAGGTCAAGGACCTGACCGAGGACGAGGTCCGCCAGCTGCGCGAGAAGGTCGACGACCTGCTCGTGGAGGGAGACCTCCGGCGCGAGCGCTCGCAGAACGTGAAGCGGCTGATGGAGATCGGGTCCTACAAGGGCCTGCGCCATCGGCGCGGCCTCCCCGCCAACGGCCAGCGCACGAAGACGAACGCCCGGTCGCGCAAGGGACCCAAGCGAGGGTCCGCGATGGGCGGCGGCAAGAAGAAGATAAGGAAGCACTAGGCGATGCCCCAGCCTCGACGCCCGCGCGGTCGCAGGCGCGTTCGGAAGAACGTGCCGTTCGGCCAGGCGCACATCAAGACGAGCTTCAACAACACGATCGTGTCGCTGACCGACAAGGACGGCAACGTGATCGCGTGGGAGTCGGCGGGCGGCGCCGGCTTCAAGGGGTCGCGCAAGTCCACCCCCTTCGCGGCGCAGGTGACCGCCGACGCGGCGGCGCGCAAGGGGATGGAGCACGGCCTCCAGAAGGTCGAGGTGTTCGTGAAGGGCCCCGGCTCCGGGCGCGAGACGGCCATCCGCTCGCTGCAGGCCGCCGGGCTCGAGATCACCTCCATCAAGGACGTGACCCCGCAGGCCCACAACGGCTGCAGGCCCCGGAAGCGGAGGCGCGTCTGATGGCCCGCGACACCGGAGCCCAGTGCAAGCAGTGCCGCCGCGAGGGCCAGAAGCTGTTCCTGAAGGGCGAGCGCTGCCTGACGGACAAGTGCGGCGTCGAGCGGCGCAACTACCCGCCCGGCGACCACGGCCGTGGCCGCTCGCGCCAGTCGGAGTACCGGCTGCAGCTGCGCGAGAAGCAGAAGGCGCGCCGCTACTACGGCGTGCTGGAGAAGCAGTTCCGCAACTACTACGCCAAGGCGAGCCGGCAGCCGGGCGTGACGGGCGAGAACCTGCTGCGGCTGCTCGAGTCGCGTTTCGACAACGTGCTCGTGCGGCTCGGCTTCGCCGCCTCGAGGCGCCAGGCGCGGCAGATGATCCGCCACGGCCACTGGTCGATCAACGGCCGCCGGGTCGACATCCCCTCTTACCAGCTCCGCGAGGAAGACGTGATCACGATGAAGCCGAGCGCCCCCGTCGAGACTGTCGTCCGCGAAGCCACCGAGCTCACCTCCGTAGTGCCGGCGTGGTTGCAGGCCGACCACGACGGCCTGACCGCGAAGGTCCTCCGCCTGCCAGAGCGGGCCGAGATCACCTCGCCGGTCCAGGAGCAGCTCATCGTCGAGCTCTACTCGAAGTAGCACCAGACTCGCACCCGCCCACGCAGGGGCGTGGGGCGAACACAAGCGAAGGAAATCCCTCTCTCATGATCGAGTTTCAGACCCCCCAAATTTCCGCCGAGAAGGTCGAGGACAACCGCGGGACCTTCACCATCGAGCCGCTGGATCGCGGCTTCGGCTACACGTTCGGCAACTCGCTCCGGCGAGTGCTGCTGTCGTCCCTGGCCGGGGCGGCCGTGACCAGCGTCCGCATCGAGGGGGTCGCGCACGAGTTCTCCACCATCAACGGGGTCAAGGAGGACGTGACCGACATCGTCCTCAACCTCAAGGAGATCGTCTGCCGCATGCATTCGGATGCGGCGGAGATCGAGGCCCCGCTCGTCGTGACCGGCCCCGGTGACGTGACCGCGGGCGACATCGACCTGCCCTCGGGCGTCGAGATCCTCAACCCCGAGACGCGCATCGCCACGCTCGAGAAGAAGACCAAGCTCGAGATGTACCTGACGGTCGGCCACGGGCGCGGCTACTCGCCGGCGGAGGACAACAAGACCCCGGATCAGCCGATCGGCGTGATCCCGATCGACTCGATCTTCTCGCCGGTGAAGCGCGTGGCGTACTCAGTGGACGCCGCCCGCGTCGGCCAGAAGACCGACTTCGACAAGCTCATCATCGACATCGAGACCGACGGCTCGCTCGACCCGCAGACGGCGTTGCGCGAGGCCGCCGAGATCCTCATCAAGTACCTGGCGATCTTCACCGACGCCGACCGCGTCGAGGCCCTGCGCGACCAGGGCGCGGCGCTCGTGGCCGGGGCCGAGGGCCTCGGTGGCGACGGCGCCGGTGCGCCGGGTGCCGGCGGGATGGACGACATCCTGATCGAGGAGCTCGAGCTGGGCGTGCGCTCGTACAACTGCCTCAAGCGGGCCGGCATCCAGACGGTCGGCGACCTGGTGCAGAAGTCCGAGTCCGAGCTGGCGGCGATCCCCAACTTCGGCCGCAAGTCGATCGAGGAGGTCAAGGAGACCCTCGACGCGCGCGGGCTGGGGCTGCGCGCCGGGTAGGGTCCGTTCGGCCATGCGCCACCGCAAGCAGAGAGGCAAGCTGTCGCGTGACGCGGCGCACCGCAAGGCGCTGTTCATGAACCTGTGCCGCGAGGTGATCGACCACGAGCGCATCCAGACCACCGAGGCGAAGGCCAAGGCGGTCAAGCCCGAGCTCGAGCGGCTGATCACGCTGGCGAAGAAGGGCGACGGCCACTCGCGCCGTCTCGCGATGGCGCGGCTGGGCCAGGACAAGTTCGTGGTCTACAAGCTGTTCGAGGAGATCGCCCCGCGCTACGCGGACCGGGAGGGCGGCTACACGCGGATCCTGAAGCTGGGGCCGCGGAGGTCGGACTCCACCGAGATGGTCTTCCTCGAGCTCGTCTGAGGCGAGCTCGACAAGTCGAGCTTAGAGCTCGGCGATGACGGCTAGGCGCTCGCGAACTCCCGCAGGCGCTGGCGGCCCTCGCCCGGGATCGGCGGGCCGTGCGCGAGCAGCAGGTGCTCGAACTCGAGGTCCTCGGCGAGGCGGCCCAGCGTCGCTTTGATGTCGCGCTTCTCCGCCTCGGCGTCGTCTCCCATCAGGTGGTCCGGCACGAAGCGGATCCCGTCGTAGTTGACGACCGTGTCGGCGATCGCCAGCGCGCTCGCCGACGGGATGTGCAGCGCGCCGTCGTCGGGCCAGTACTCCGTCACCTGGTAGGCCGTGATGGCGCCGTCCGCGAACGGCTCCTCGAAGTCGTAGGGCTCCACCGGGTCGTCCTCGGCGAACTCGTGCAGGCCGACGCGCGGCACGCGCACCGGCGCTCCGAAGCGCTCCGCCGCCTCGAAAGCGCCGCGCCTGTGGTGGCGGTTCGAGAGCACGATCTCGCGCACCTCCCCGATGTCGTCAGGCACGTCGAGGGGGTCGAGGAGGACGCTCGGACCCTCCAGCCAGTACGAGCTGACGTCCATCTTGATCCTCGGATGTGGGGCGGTCCAGTGGCGTATCCCGGGGGCGATCTCGTGCATTGGCGACACGATATTGCAAGAAATCATGCAGCGAGCAGGACATTCGCGTGATAGAAAGACGGGCTTCGCACGCCGAATCGCCGCGACCCAGTGTCCGGCGAACGGGGGAACCGATGCGGCCGCCGTGGCCGCTGGGGCGAATCGCCGGCTGGCGCTGAGGCGCCATTTGCCGGGGTAGCGCATTGCGCGAGCCCGTCAGCTCACCTCGTAGGCGTCGTTCCAGATATGCGACGGATCGCCGCCCGACAGCCCCTTGTGCTTGCCGTTTTGGCCTGCTTCGCCATGCCGTTTGCCGGCGGCGGGGAGGCGTTCGCGCAGCAGGGCGACGGCGAACGCGCCTCCGGATCGGTCACGGCGAGCGCCTCCAAGTCACGGGGGCGGGACGTGCGGCAGCTGCAGCGCAGGCTCGGCATCCCGGCCGACGGGGTGTTCGGGTCGCAGACGAAGCGCGCCGTCAGGCGCTTCCAGCGTCGTCACGGGCTGACCGCGGACGGGATCGTCGGGCCGGTCACGCGCCAGGCGCTCGGGCTGGGGTCGGGGCCGGTGCTGAAGCGGGGGCGCAGCAGCGGCCGCGGCGGCCGGCGCTCCGCGCGCCGAGCCGTCCGGCGGACCTCCTCGCGCGGCGGTGGGGGCGTGCGGGCGCTGCAGCGCGCGCTCGGCCTGACGGCCGACGGGGTGTTCGGTCCTGCGACCGAGGCCGCGGTGAAGAGCTTCCAGCGCCGTCATGGCCTCGCGGCCGACGGCGTCGTCGGTCCGATGACCCGCCGGGCGCTCGGGCTCGGCTCCGGTGAGACGCTGAAGCGCGAGGGCGACGACGGGGGCGGCGACGACCCGCCGGCCGGCCCCGGGGCGCTCGGGCAGCTGATCAGCGCGGCGAACCGGATCGCCGACCTGCCCTACAAGTTCGGCGGTGGCCACCGGACGTTCGACGACACGGGCTACGACTGCTCCGGGTCGATCTCATACGCCCTGCACGCGGCCGGACTGCTCAAGTTCGCGCTCGACTCGTCCGCCTTCATGAGCTACGGCGAGCCGGGCCCCGGCCGCCACGTCACGATCTACGCGAACCCGAACCACGCCTACATGGTCGTGGACGGGCGGCGCTACGACACGAGCGCCCTGAGGGAGACCGGGTCGCGCTGGACGTCGGAGCCGCGCTCGCCGAGCGGGTTCGTGGTGCGGCACCCGCCCGGGCTCTGAGCCCTCAGCGCACGACGCGGAATCGCATCGAGGTCAGCCGGCCCGACGCGCCCAGCTCGGTGCGCTCGAGGTCCACGCGCTCCATGCCGGGCGCCCCGTAGAGCCGCACGCCGTCGCCGAGCAGGAGCGGGGCGAGGTGCACGACGATCTCGTCCAGGAGGCCGGCGTCGAGGACCTGTGCCGCGGTGGCGGCGCCGAAGACCTCGATGTCGCGGCCGCCGGCCGCCTCCTTGGTGGTGGCGACGGCGTCCTCGACGCTGCCCGACAGGAAGGTCACGCCCTCGCCGGGCTGGTCGTCGGGGCGGTGGGTCAGGACGAAGACGGGCCCGCTCCAGGCGCCGCCGTAGATGCCGGCCACGCCCTTGTAGCGCTCCATCGCGACGTCGTGCCAGCGGCGGCCGGCGAGGATGGCGCCGGTGCCGGCCCTGACGGACTCGCCGATGGAGTTCGGCGCGCCGCCGCGGGCGCCCAAGGCCCACTCCATGGCGTGCTCGGGGCCGGCGATGAAGCCGTCGAGGGACATCGTGACGTGCCATCTCGTCTTGCTCATGTGGGGGAAGACCCCAGAAGAGCGCCGGACTCATCGGCGGGAGCGCGGCACGTCCTGCCTCTTTCAAAGGGGGAATTGTCGACTGACTTAATGTAGATTGCTCCCAGGAGCGAGAAAGGAAGCACGATGGCACTGCAGCTTGGCGAGACAGCCCCCGATTTCGAGGCGCAGACGACCGAGGGAACGATCCGGTTCCACGACTGGATCGGCGACTCATGGGCGGTCCTGTTCTCGCATCCGCGCAACTTCACCCCGGTCTGCACGACGGAGCTCGGCTACATGGCACAGGCCAAGCCAGAGTTCGACAAGCGCGGCGTGAAGATCATCGGCCTGTCCGTCGACCCCGTGGAGAACCACGCGAAGTGGGCCGAGGACATCGCCGAGACCCAGGGCGCCGCGCCCAACTACCCGCTGATCGGCGACGGGGACTTCACCGTCTCGAAGCTCTACGGGATGCTGCCGGCCGACACCGAGGGCGACCCGACCGAGCGCACGCCCGCGCTCAACCAGACGGTGCGCAACGTCTTCGTGATCGGGCCGGACAAGAAGATCAAGCTCATCCTCGTGTATCCGATGACCACGGGCCGCAACTTCGACGAGGTCCTGCGCGTGATCGACTCCCTGCAGCTCACCGCCAACCACAAGGTCGCCACCCCGGTGAACTGGAAGGAGGGCGACGACGTGATCATCGCCGGCTCCGTCTCCGACGACGAGGCGCGCGAGACCTATCCGGACGGGGTGGGACTCGCCGCGCCCGTACATCCGGATCGTGCCGCAGCCGCGCTGAAATACCCGAATCCCGGGTGTCTTTCCATGGTTAGGTGCCGTGCAAGGCACCGTGATTCTCCACTTGTCCGATCGACTATGTGCTACGTTCCCGCGCCGTAACCCGATTGACAAGGTGGAGAATGAACCGGATCTGGACTCGCACACGCAGGTCCCGCGGCGGTCGTCGCCGCGCTCCTCGCGATGCTCGTCATCTCCGCCTGCGGCGGATCGTCGAGCGACAGCGGCGGCGGCGGTGACGGCGGCGGCGGCTCGCTGACCCTGGTCGCCTACTCCACCCCGGAGGAGGCCTTCCGCGAGATCATCCCCGCGTTCAACAAGACCCCGGAGGGCGAGGGCGTCGGCTTCGACCAGTCCTACGCCTCGTCCGGCGAGCAGTCGCGCGCCGTCGAGGGAGGCCTTCCGGCTGACGTCGTGGACTTCTCGCTCGAGCCCGACATCACGCGCCTGGTCGAGGCCGGCCTGGTCGACGAGGACTGGAACCAGAACGAGCACAACGGCATGGTCACCGACTCGGTCGTGGTGTTCATGGTCCGCAAGGGCAACCCGGAGAACATCCAGACCTGGGACGACCTGATCAAGCACGAGCATCGAGGTGATCGAGCCGAACCCGTTCACCTCCGGCGGCGCGAAGTGGAACATCATGGCCGCGTACGGCGCCCAGCTCGAGCAGGGCAAGTCGGAGGAGGAGGCGCGTCAGTACGTCGCCGAGCTGTTCGAGCACGTGCCGGTGCTCGACAAGAGCGCGCGCGAGTCGCTCCAGACGTTCTCGAGCGGCAAGGGCGACGTGCTGCTCGGCTACGAGAACGAGGCGATCCTGGCCCAGCAGAGCGGCGAGGAGCTCGACTACATCGTTCCGGACGAGACGATCCTGATCGAGAACCCGCTCGCCGTCGTGAACGAGTCGGAGAACCTCGAGACCGCGGAGGCCTTCGTCGACTTCCTCTACACGAAGGAGGCGCAGCAGATCTTCGCCGACACCGGGTACCGGCCGGTCGTCGACGGCGTCGAGTCGCCGCACGACTTCCCGGACCCGGCGAAGCTGTTCGACATCACCAAGTTCGGCGGCTGGGACAAGGTGAACGACGAGTTCTTCGACCCGGAGGCCGGGGATCGTGGCGGAGATCTTCCAGTCACAGGGAAAGAGCACTGCCTCCGACTAGCGAAGCCACAGCCGCGCCGCCGCCTCCGGCGGCACCGGTGAGCCGCGTCTCGAGGCTGTTCCCGTTCTCCGGGGACGTCCTCGGGCGCGGCATCGCCATGACGTACCTCAGCATCGTCGCGCTGATCCCGCTGGCCGCCGTCGTGATCCGGTCGTTCGACAGCGGGCTCGACTCGTTCTGGAACGCCGTGACGAGCCCGCAGGCCGTGGCGTCGCTGCGCATCACGCTGATCGCGTCGGTGATCGTGGTGCTGATCAACGCGGTCAGCGGCACGTTGATCGCGTGGGTGCTGGTGCGCGACGAGTTCCCCGGCAAGGGCTTCGTCAACTCCCTGATCGACCTGCCCTTCGCGCTGCCCACGATCGTGGCGGGGCTCACGCTGCTCGCCTTCTACGGCCCGGACAGCCCGATCGGCGTGAACGTCGCCTTCACGCAGGTGTCGATCGTGCTGGCGCTGCTGTTCGTGACGCTGCCGTTCGTGGTGCGCGCCGTGCAGCCCGTGCTGCTCGAGCTGGACCGCGAGATGGAGCAGGCGGCCGAGTCGCTGGGCGCGAGCAGGGCAACCGTGTTCCGCCGCATCGTGCTGCCGAACCTGTTCCCCGCCATCATCGCCGGCGCCGGCCTCGCCTTCGCGCGGGCCGTCGGCGAGTTCGGCTCGCTCGTGCTCATCACGGGCAACATCCCGTTCGAGACCCAGGTGGCCTCGGTCTTCATCTTCTCGCAGGTCGAGAGCGACAACACCACGGCCGCCGCGGCGGTGTCGGTGGTCCTGCTGGTGGTGGCGCTCGTCGTGCTGCTGTTCTTCGGCTGGCTGTCGAAGCGGGCGCTGCGGCATGAAGAGTAAGTACGTCCTCCGCTTCCTCGCGCTGGGCTACCTGGCGCTGCTGCTGGGGATCCCGGTGGCGCTCGTGTTCATCAACGCGTTCCAGGACGGCGTCGCGGCCGCGTGGGAGGCGGTGACCACGCCGGAGGCCCAGCACGCCTTCTACCTCACCTGCGTGATGGTCGCCGTCGCCGTGCCGCTCAACACGATCTTCGGCGTGATCTGCGCGCTCGCGATCGTGCGCCAGCGCTTCCGCGGCCGCGCGCTGCTGAACGCGATGGTGGACCTCCCGTTCGCCGTCTCGCCGGTGGTCGTCGGCCTCGCCCTGCTGCTCGTCTACGGCCGGCGCGACGGCTGGGTCGGCGAATGGTTCGCCGAGCAGGGCATCCAGATCATCTTCTCCGTGCCGGGCATGATCCTCGCCACGATGTTCGTCTCGCTGCCGTTCGTGGTGCGCGAGGTGATCCCGGTGCTGCGCGAGATCGGCACCGAGCAGGAGCAGGCGGCGGCCACGCTCGGCGCCGGCGGGTTCCAGACCTTCTTCCGCGTCACGCTGCCCGCCATCCGCTGGGGCGTGGCCTACGGCGTGGTGCTCACCACCGCGCGGGCGCTCGGCGAGTTCGGCGCGGTGAGCATCGTGTCAGGCAAGCTTTCCGGGCAGGACCGAGACCGCTGACCCTGTTCGTCGAGAACCATTCCTGCGGTTCGACCTGACCGGGGCCTATGCTGCATCGGTGGTCCTCGCACTGCTGGCGCTGGCGACCTTGCTCGCGATGAACGTGATCAAGCCGAAGGAGGCTCAGGGATGAGCATCGTCGTCGAGTCCGTCTCGAAGCGGTTCGGCGACTTCACCGCCCTGAACGACGTGTCGCTGAACGTGCGCGACGGATCGCTCACGGCCCTGCTCGGCCCGAGCGGCGGCGGCAAGTCGACCCTGCTGCGCGTGATCGCGGGGCTCGAGCAGCCCGACGAGGGCAAGGTGCTGATCGGCGGCGAGGACGCCACCGCCAAGCCGCCGCAGCGGCGCAACGTCGGCTTCGTGTTCCAGCACTACGCCGCGTTCAAGCACATGACCGTGGCGAAGAACGTCGCCTTCGGGCTGACGATCCGCAAGCGGCCCAAGGAGGAGATCGAGACCCGCGTGGACGAGCTGCTCAAGCTCGTGCACCTGGACGGCTTCGCCCACCGCTACCCGTCGCAGCTCTCCGGCGGCCAGCGCCAGCGCATGGCCCTGGCCCGGGCGCTCGCCGTGCAGCCGAAGGTGCTGCTGCTCGACGAGCCGTTCGGCGCCCTCGACGCCACCGTGCGCAAGGAGCTGCGCGCCTGGCTGCGCCGCCTCCACGACGAGGTCCACGTGACGACCGTGTTCGTCACCCACGACCAGGAGGAGGCCATGGAGGTGGCCGAGCAGATCGTGGTGCTGAACCACGGCGACATCGAGCAGGTGGGCACGCCGCGCGACCTCTACGAGAAGCCGTCGAACGAGTTCGTCATGCGCTTCATCGGGCCCGTCAGCGAGCTGTCGGGGCAGTGGATCCGCCCCCACGACGTGGAGATCCTCGTCGAGCCGAGCGACGGCGCCGCGGAGGCGCAGATCGACCGCATCGTGCACCTCGGCTTCGAGGTGAGGGTCGAGCTGTCGCTCGGCGAGGGCGACTCGACCTGGGTTCAGACCACCCGGGCCCGCGCGGAGGAGCTCGAGCTGGTCGAGGGCCAGATCGTCTGGCTGCGGCCCGAGGTCGACCCGGTCAGCGTCTAGACCAGGCGTCCGGCGACTCGGTGAGCTGGCGCACGCGGTCGGGCAGGCGCCCGGCGGCCACCTCGGCCAGCGTGAGGTCGTCCAGCACGCTGCGCAGGCTGGCTCGCACCGCGACCCAGACCGTCTGCAGGTGCTCGGCGGCGCCCTCGTAGCTGACCGACTCGGGCGGCTCGCCGCGCACGCTGGCGAGCGGGCCCTCGACCGCTCGGATCACCTCGCCGAGCGTGACGTCCTCGGGCGAGCGGGCCAGCCGGTAGCCGCCCTCGGCGCCGCGCTGGGCGTGCACGATGCCCGCGTGGCGCAGGTCGATCAGGATGTTCTCGAGGAACTTGAGCGGGATCCCCTGGGAGCGCGCGATCCGCTCGCCCTTGACCAGGCCCTCGTCGACCGTGGCGAGCTCGAGCACCGCCCGCACCGCGTAATCAGCCTTCGCCGTGACCTTCACTCCGCTGCATTGTGCTGGATACTGCGGCGCGTGGACGTCGATGCAATAAAGCAGCGCCAGGCGACGGTGTGGGCGCAGGGCGACTACACGGTGCTCTCGCGCCAGCTCGCGCCCGCCGCGCAGGCCCTGGCGGACGCCTGCGCCGTCTCCGCCGGCCAGGAGGTGCTCGACGTCGGCGCCGGCGACGGCAACTTCGCGCTCGCGTGCGCGCGCGAGGGCGCGAGCGTGGTGGCGTGCGACATCTCCCCCGGGATGGTGGAGCGCGGCCGCGCGCGCTCGGCCGAAGAGGGCTACGACGTCGAGTGGGTGGTGGGGGACGCCGAGGACCTCCCGTTCGAGGACGCCCGCTTCGACTGCGTGGGGTCCACGTTCGGGGCCTTCATCGCGCCGCGCCCGGAGGTGGTGGCGCGCGAGCTGTTCCGGGTCGTCCGCCCGGGCGGCACGGTCGGGCTGACCGCCTGGACCCCCGACGGCGTGATGGCCGAGATGTTCGGCGTCGGGCGCCGCTTCGCGCCGCTCGACCCCGACCAGCCGCCCTCGGAGGCCTGGGGCGACGAGGCCACGGCGCGCGAGCGGCTCGAGCCGCACGCCGCGCGGGTCGAGTACGAGCGCCGGCAGCTGGTCTGGCAGGCGGAGTCGGCGCGCGCGTTCCTCGACGAGTTCAGCGCCTCTGCGCCCGACGATGGCCGCGGCGCGGCAGGGCCTCCCGCCCGAGCGCTTCGAGGAGCTGATTGCCCTGATGGGCGAGATGCTCGAGCGCAACAACGCGGCGGACGACGGCTCGATGCGGATCGAGGCCGAGTACGCGGTGATCGTCGCGCGCAAGCGCGGGTAGCGCCCTGGCCGCGCGCCTGCTGCTCGAGTACGACGGCTCGGAGTTCGCCGGGTGGGCGCGCCAGCCCGGCCTGCGTACGGTTCAGGGTGTGCTGGAGGAGGCGCTCCGGACCGTGCTGCAGCGCGAGGTGCCCCTGACCGTGGCCGGGCGCACCGACCGCGGCGTGCACGCGCGCGGCCAGGTGGCGAGCCACGAGGGCGACCCGGCGCCGGCCCGCTCGCTGAACGGCGTGCTGCCACGCGACGTGAGCGTGCTGGTGAGCGAGTCGGCGAAGGAGGGCTTCGACGCTCGCCGCGACGCGAAGAGCCGCACCTACCGCTACCGCGTGCTGACGCGCTCGGTCCGCAGCCCGTTCGAGCGCGACCGGGCGCTGTGGTGGCCGCGCCCGCTCGACCGCGCCGCTGCTCGACGCCTGCGCCGCCGCCCTGCCCGGCCGGCACGACTTCACCGCCTTCACGCCGACCGAGACCGACCACGTCCGCTTCGAGCGCGACGTGCTGCGCGCGGAGTGGGTGGACGAGAGCGAGGACGTGCTGGCGTTCGTGATCGAGGCCGACACGTTCATGCGCAACATGGTGCGCGTGCTGGTGGGAACGATGCTCGACGGCGTCAGCCCGGAGCGGTTTCGCGGACTGCTGGAGGGACGGCCGCGCAGCGAGGCGGGGGAGACAGCGGCGCCCCAAGGCCTTTACCTGGAGTCGGTCTCCTACTGAGTACCCTCGCCCTGTGAAGGTTCTGCTTACAAACGACGACGGCATCACCGCCACCGGACTCAACGTGCTCCGGCAGGCGCTGCTGGAGGTGCCGGGCATCGAGCTTGCCGTCATCGCGCCCGACTCGAACCGCTCCGCCACGGCGCGCAGCATCACCTTTCGCGAGCCGCTCGAGGTGGAGGAGGTGGAGTTCGGGGACGGCACCAGCGGGTTCGCCACCAGCGGGACGCCCGTGGACTGCGTGCGCTTCGCCGCGCTCGGCCTGATCGAGCTCGAGCCCGAGCTGATCGTGTCCGGGATCAACCACGGCGCCAACCTCGGCGACGACATCACCTACTCGGGCACCGTCGCGGCGGCCTTCGAGGGGATCATGCTGGGGCTGCCGGCGATCGCCGTCTCCCAGCAGGCGGACCACGGGGAGATGGACTTCCGCGCCGGCACCGCCTGGAGCAGGGAGGGCTTCGAGCAGGCGGCGGGCTTCGTGGCGCGGCTCGTGGAGGAGCTCGAGCACGTTCCGATGCCCGAGGGGACCCTTCTCAACGTGAACACCCCGGCCGGCGAGGCCTCCGGCGTGCGCGCCTGCCGGCTCGGGAAGCGCATCTACCGCGACCGCATGGAGCTCACCGGCGAGGAGGACGGCCGGCGGCGCTACCGGATCTACGGCGACTCGCCCAGCTACCACGACGAGGAAGGCACCGACTTCGCGGCGATCGCGGACGGCTGCATCGCGGTCACGCCGCTGCACTTCGACCTCACCGACCAGTCCGGAATCGAGCAGCTCGCCGGCTTCGACCTCGGCGCGCTGCTGCGCCCGGCCGCCCGCGAGCTGTGAGCCCGGCCGAGCGCGCACAGGAGCTGCGGAAGGCAGCTCGACCACCACAACCACCGCTACTACGTCCTCGACGACCCCGAGGTCTCGGACGCGGACTACGACGCGCTGCTGAACGAGCTGCGCGACATCGAGGCCGAGCACCCGGAGCTGCGCACGCCCGACTCGCCGACCCAGCGCGTCGGCGCGGAGCCGCTCGACAAGTTCGAGCAGGTGCGCCACCTGCAGCCGATGCTGTCGCTCGCCAACGCCCGCAACGAGGAGGAGCTGGCGGCCTGGGTGCTGCGCTCCGAGCGTTACCTGGCGCGCCAGGGCGTGGAGATGGGCGACGTCCGCTTCGTGACCGAGCCGAAGATCGACGGCCTGGCGATCTCGCTCGTCTACGAGGACGGCGTGCTGGTGCGGGGCGCGACCCGCGGCAACGGCGAGATCGGCGAGGACGTGACGACGAACCTGCGCACGATCGGCGCGATCCCGCTGCGAATCGAGGACGCGCCGCCGCTGCTCGAGGTGCGGGGCGAGGTCTACATGCCCCTGGTCGCCTTCGCGAAGCTGAACGAGGACCGCGCGGCAGCCGGCGAGCCGACGTACGCGAACCCGCGCAACACCGCCGCGGGCTCGATCCGCCAGCTCGACCCCCAGCTCACCGCGTCCCGGCCGCTCTCGATCTGGTGCTACAGCGTCGGGGCGCTCGAGGGCCTGTCGTTCGACACCCATTCGGAGTCGCTCGAGTGGCTGCGGTCGCACGGCTTCAGGGTGAGCCGCGACGTCGGGGTCCACGACACCGTCGACGAGGTGGTGGCGGCCTGCCGGGCCTGGGAGGAGCGCCGCGACCGGCTCGACTTCGAGATCGACGGCGTGGTCGTGAAGGTGGACGACCTGGACCTGCAGCGCCAGCTGGGCGTGGTCGGGCGCGAGCCGCGCGGCGCGATCGCCTGGAAGTTCGCCCCCACGACCGCGACGACCGTGCTCAACAGCGTGGCCTGGAACGTCGGCCGGACCGGCCACATGGTGCCGTTCGCCCAGCTCGAGCCGGTCCAGGTGTCTGGCGTGACGGTCCAGCAGGCCACGCTCCACAACGAGGAGGACCTGCGCCGCAAGGACGTGCGCGACGGCGACGAGGTGATCGTCATGCGGGCCGGTGACGTGATCCCGCAGGTGGTGTCGCCGACGGCGAAGGCGCAGAAGCGCAAGGACCGCAGCGAGCCGCCTGCGCCGCCGGAGCGCTGCCCGGCCTGCGACACGCCGACGATCAAGCCCGAGGAGGGCGTCTGGACGATCTGCCCGAACCGCACGGGCTGCCCGGGCCAGGTGTTCCAGGCGGTCAAGCACTTCGTGGGCGCGATGGACATCGAGGGGCTGGGCGAGGAGAACGCGCGCCGCTTCCTCGACATCGGGCTGATCGAGAACATGGCGGACATCTACGGCCTGACCGTGGAGCGGCTCGCCGAGCTCGACGGCTTCGGGGAGGTCTCGGCGGGGAAGCTGGTCGCGGCGATCGAGGATTCGAAGAAGCAGCCCTTCCACCTGGTGCTCTACGCGCTCGGGATCCCCGGCGTCGGATTCGTGAACGCTCGCAATCTGGCCCGTCACCTGCGCTCGGTTGACAGGCTGCTGGAGGCCTCGGAGGAGGAGCTGACCGGGGTCGAGGGGATGGGGCCGATCATGGCCAAGACCGTCCACGAGACGCTGTCCGAGGAGCGAACGCGGGAGCTGATCGAGCGGCTGCGCGGCTACGGGCTGCAGATGGAGGACGACGGCCCGGCGCCGCCGGCGGACGGCCCGCTGGTGGGGAAGACGGTGGTGCTGACCGGCACGATGCCGACCCTGACGAGGCCGGAGGCGACCGCGCGGATCGAGGCGGCCGGGGGGAAGGTCACGGGATCGGTGTCGAAGAAGACCGACTTCCTGGTGGCCGGCGCGGATCCGGGCACGAAGCTGACGAAGGCGCAGGAGCTCGGCACCGAGGTGCTCGACGAGGATGGGCTGGTGGCGCTGCTGCCGGCGTCGGCCGACGGCGAGGCCGCCGCCGCGCCGCGGCGCCGCTAACCCTGCGCGGCGATGGCCTGCGCCATCCGGTCCTGCAGCACCCGGGCGCTGCCCGTGTAGACCCCGTTCATCAGGATCGAGAACGCGTAGATGTCGCCGGAGCGTCCCGTGCAGTAGCCGGACAGCGCGCTCACGTTCGAGAGCGTCCCGGTCTTGCCGCGGCAGCTGCCGCGCGCGGCGCCGCTTCGCATCCTGTCCTTGAGGGTGCCGTCCCGGCCGGCCACCGCCAGCGAGGCGTACCAGGCATCGAACAGCTCCTCCTCCTCGACCATCGCGGTCAAGAGGCGCACCACCCGGTACGGCGACGCCTGGTTGCCGCGCGACAGCCCCGAGCCGTCGGCGATCCGCGCCCGGGCCCCGAGCCGGCGGGCATAGCCGGCCGCCAGCCGCGCGCCGGCCTTCGTGGTGCCGACCCCGCGCGCCTGCATCGCCAGGTTCTTGAGGAGCATCTCCGCGAAGAAGTTGTCTGACGGCTTGTTCATCAGCCGCACGAGCGTCTCCATCGGCGGCGACTCGACGCTCGCGAGCACCGGCGCCCCGGTCGGGGCCTCGGCGGCGCGCGGCGCCAGGCGGACCCGGATGCCGCGCGCCTCGAGGGCCGCGTCGAGCCGGGCGGCGGCGAACAGCGGCGGGCTTGCCTGGTAGCCGCCGCCGGCCTCGGTCGCGAGGCCGCGGTTGAAGGACAGCGCGGAAAGGGGGCCGACCCAGATCGAGACGCCGAAGGCGGAGTAGGGGCCGCCGCGCAGGGAATCGTGCTGCGACTCGTCGCCGTACACCCTGCCCGTCACCCGCTCGACGCCCGCCTGGCCCAGCAGCGCGGCCAGCTCCTCGACCGACGCGCCGCCGCCGTAGGACCTTGTCCCGAAGCGGCGCGAGCCGAAGGTGGGGTCGCCGCCCCCCTGCAGGTACAGGTCCCCGCGCCAGATGCCCTCCGCGTCCAGCTCGCCGTTGCCGAGCACCTCGGTCCCGAGCGTGCCCTCGGTGCCGAAGCGCGCCAGGGCGGCGGCCGCCGTGAACAGCTTGGTGTTCGAGGCGAGCACGCGCGGGACGCCGGCGCGCCAGGCAAACACCTGCTCGCCGGTTGTCACGTTCGTCACATAGGCGCCCGAATGGCTGCCCGCGTGGCGGATCTGGCTCGTCAGCGAGCTCTTCAGGTCCGCCTGGGCGGCCTGGACGGGCAGGAGTGCGCTCAGCGCGAGCAGGGTGAGGAGGGCGCGCCGCATCCGCAAGGTGGAACACGGTAACCGGCCGACCGGAGCGGTTCCGGAGTCCCATCCGACATACTCGGGGCGGATGGGCGAGGTCGTAAAGCTTCAGAAGCCGTCCAAGAAGACCACTGGGACCCGCGGAAAGCCGCGCCGGCGCCGGACCCGGCGCTCGCGCACCGCTCTGGTCCTCGGCGGCGGCGGGTTCACCGGCGGGGTCTACGAGATCGGCGCGCTCCGGGCGCTCGACCTGCTGGCCGTGAACCGGACGGTGAACCAGTTCGACGTGTACGTCGGCACGAGCGCCGGCTCCTTCGTGGCCGCCCTGACCGCCAACGGCGTGACCCCCGAGGAGATGATGCGGGTGGTCAACCAGCAGGTGCCGACGCCCTTCCGGGACGTCGACCGCGGCACGCTCATGCGGCCGAACGCGCTGGAGTTCGCCCAGAGCGCCGCCCTGCTGCCGCTGCGGCTGCTGGGCCTGACGAGGAACTTCCTGGGCCACGTGCGCTCGGCGTCGCTGATCGACCTTGCGGTCGGGCTGGCCGAGGCGCTCCCGTCGGGGCTCTACGACGGCGGTGGCATGCAGCGCTACCTGGAGGCGGTGCTCTCCGACCCCGACCGCGTGAACGACTTCCGGCTGCTCGAGAACGAGCTCTACCTGCCGACCACCGACCTCGACACCTGCGAGCGGATCGTGCTCGGCGGCGAGGAGTGGGACGACGTGCCGATCTCGCTCGCCGTGGCGGCCTCGACGGCGCTGCCGATGGTCTACAAGCCGGTCGAGATCAAGGGCCGGCACCTGGTGGACGGCGGCCTCCGCTCGACCACGAACGTGGACGTGGCCGTGGAGGCCGGCGCCGAGTTCGTGATCGTGGTGAACCCGCTGGTGCCGTACGTGAACGACTTCCAGAAGGTCATCCCGACCATGCTGGGGAGCCGCGTGCGGCGGGTGCGCGACATGGGCTTCCCGCAGATCGGCTACCAGGCGTTCAAGCTGCTCGCCCACCAGCGCCTGCACGAGGCGGTCAAGCAGTGGAAGGAGCGCTACCCGGGCGTCGACATCATCCTGATCGAGCCGGACCCGAACGACGAGCTGATGTTCGAGACGAACATCCTCAACTTCACCCGCCGCGTGGAGATCGCCCGGCACGGCTTCGAGTCGGTGACGCTGAAGCTGGCCTCGGAGTACGACGAGATCAAGGCGATCGCGGCGAAGCACGGGATCGAGATCGAGGCGACGCGCGTGCGCAAGGTGGTGCGCAAGTTCGCGAAGGACCGCGAGAAGACGGCGGCCTGGCGGCGCATCCTCGAGCAGACGACGGCCGGCCTGTTGAGGCAGTCCGAGGAGGCCTAGGGCGCGCCGCGCGGCGCCGAGGATCCGCGGCGCCAGGCTCGACGGCGACGACCTCGTCTCCGCCCTCGGCCCGGGAAGCGACGAACGACAAAAGCGGGCAAAGAAGGGGTGGTTGACCTCGCGCGACATTCACCCCGAGCCTAGGGGTGGGTAGTTCTAGCACCGCATACGAGCCCTAAGACGACCCACCCCCCGCGACCGGGCCGCCTTCATTGCCCGTCGTTTACGCGCCTGTAGCACCCACAACGTTCTCGTAGGCCCGCAGCACCCGCGTCGTGGCCGCCTCGTTCAGCACCCCGATTCGCACGTGGTCGTCGGCGCCCAGCGGGCCGCCCGGTGCCACCACCACGCCCTGGCGGCGCAGCGCGACGGCCAGCGCGTCTCCGCTCATTCCCGGCGCCTGCACCCAGACGAAGTTGGCCTGGGAGTCGGCCACGTCCGCGCCCAGTGCGCGCAGGCCCTCCGTCACCCGCGTGCGCTCGCGGGACACCGCGCGGCGGCGGCGCTCGATCTCGCGGTCGCCCGTGCGCAGCGCGTGCTCCAGCGCCGCCTGGGTCAGCGCGTTCACCCCCAGCACCGGCGCCACCGCCGCCAGCAGCCCGGGGTCGGATCCCACCGCGTAGCCCGCCCGCAGCCCGGACAGCCCGTAGATCTTCGAGAAGGTGCGCACCACCAGCAGGCGGGGGAAGGCGTCGACCAGGCGCAGGCAGGCGTCCACGTCCTCCGCGTCCTGGAAGTGCACCAGCGCCTCGTCGAGCAGCACGTGCACGTGCTCGGGCAGCCCGGACAGCAGCGCGCCGAGCTCCTCCGAGCGGATGTAGGAGCCCGTGGGGTCGTTCGGGTTGCAGATCACGACCACGCGGGTGCGCTCCGTCGCCGCCCCCCTCCGCAGCCCATTCGCCGCGAATACCGGCTTCGCCCGGGCGTGCGCCGCCAGCAGCGGGTAGAGCGGGTACGACGGCCACGGCGTGAGCAGCTCCGAGCCCGGCTCCAGCAGCGCGAACGCCGCCGACTGCAGCAGCTCGGCCGCGCCGTTGCCCAGCGCGATCTGCTCGGGCTCCACGTCGTGGCGTTCCGCCAGCAGCCGCCGCACGGCGGCCGCGTGACGGTCCGGGTAGCGGTTCACCAGCCCGCGGGCGCGCGCGATCGCCGCGTTCACGACCTCGGAGTGGGGCAGGTCGGGCCACTCGGTGCCGGACAGGTCCACGTCCGGCACCCGCTCGAGCGCCTGGCGCTTCTCCTCCTGCCGGCGCGCACGGCGCTCGACGTTCAGCTTCGCTTCGTCGATGTCGTCGAACTGGCGGTAGTAGTCGCGGAACCCCACGGGCCCGCCCGCCTACTGACCAGGCGCCAGGCTCGGCCCGGGGCCCTCGACGATCAGGAACCAGGCCATGAAGACGACCACGGCCACCGCGACGCTGGCGGCGAAGATGCGCTCCAGCGCGCCGCGCTCCTGATGATGCCCGGCCGCTCGGCGCACCAGCTTCCAGGCGTGGTCGACCCGCTTCGCGGCGGCCATCGTCAGCATCAGCGACGCCAGGCAGCCGAGCATGATCGTTGCGATGCCGGCCGTGACGTAGCCGGTCAGGTAGTCGACCTGCGACCCGATCCAGAGCCAGGCGAGCGGCTGCGGGCCGAGCAGCGACAGGCACAGGACCACCTCGATGGCGAGCAGACCGTGCGCCAGCAGGTTGTCGGCCGCGCGGCGGCGCTCGGACGCCGGCTCGACCTCGTTGTAGCGCACGGGCGCCGTGCCGGGACGGCGCCCGACGAACAACCCGCCCGTATCAGTTGGGTCGTTGCTGGCCAACCAGCCAGACGTTAGCGGGCACTCTCGTAGATCCCGTCCACCACGCCCGCGAACTTCTCGTGCACGACGTTGCGCTTGACCTTCAGCGTCGGCGTCAGCTCGCCCGTCTCCTGTGACAGGTCGTGGTCGAGGATCTCGAAGCGCTTGATCTGCTCGACCGGCCCGACGTGCGAGTTCACCTCGTCGATCGCCTTCTGCACCTCGGCGCGCACCTTCTCGTCCTTCGCGAGCGTCGCGGGGTCGGCGTCCTCGAGTCCCAGGTGCTGCGCGAGCGCCGGCGCCTCCTCCGGGTCGAGCGTGATGAGCGCGACCAGGTAGGGCCGCCGGTCGCCCACCACCACCGCCTGCGAGATCCAGCGGTTCTGCTTCAGGCCGTTCTCGAGGTTGGCGGGCGTGATGTTCTTGCCGCCCGCGGTGATGATGATGTCCTTCTTGCGCCCGGTGATGTAGAGGAAGCCGTCCTCGTCGAGCCGGCCCAGGTCACCTGTGTGGAGCCAGCCCGCCTGCAGCGCCGCGCCGGTGGCATCGTCGTTCTTGTAGTAGCCCTGGAAGATGTTCGGGCCCTTGATCAGCACCTCGCCGTCGTCGGCGATCCGGAGCTCGACGCCGGCCTGCGCCCTCCCCACCGACCCGAAGCGGAAGTTGTTCCCCTCGGGGCGGTTGACGGTCGCGCTGGTCGACGTCTCGGTCATGCCGTAGCCCTCCATCACCGGCACGCCGCAGGCGAAGAAGAACTGCAGGATCTCGGGGGCGATCGGCGCGGCGCCGGTCACGCACTCGCGGATGTTCTGGCCGAACAGCCCGCGCACGTTCTTGAACAGCTTCTCCTCAGCCTGGTCGAAGCCCTGCTGCAGCTGCTCGGGGACATCCTCGCCGGCCGCGCGCATCATGCGCACCTTCACGCCGACCTGGACCGCCTTCTCCAGCTGCTCCTTGTCCTCGATGTTCGAGGTGGCCAGCGTGTAGATCTTCTCGAACATGCGCGGCACCGACGGGAAGAAGCTCGGGCTCACCTGGGCGATGTCCGCGATGATCATCTTCGGGTCGCGCGACCAATAGGCCAGCGTCGCGCCGAGGTCGTAGGTCGCGAACTGGATCAGGATCGCGAACGCGTGCGCGAGCGGCAGGAAGAGGTAGGAGGAATCGCCCTGCTCGAGGACGGCGTCCTCGACCACCGCGTCGGTGATGGCCCGGTAGTTCGAGTGCGTGAGCAGGCAGCCCTTGGGCGGGCCGGTCGTGCCCGACGTGTAGATGTACAGGCACATGTCGTCGGGCGTGACGGCCTCGTAGCGGGCCTTCCACTCGGCCGCGTCACGGCCGCGGCCGCGCTCGCGCAGCTGGTCGAGCGTGAGGGCGTCGCCCAGCTCGGCGTCGCCCGGGTCCAGCACGATCACGTGCTCCAGCTCCGGGCACTCGTCCTCGACCGCGCGGATCTTGGCGAGCTGCTCGGCGTCCTCCACGAACACCGCGCGCGAGTCCGAGTGATGCAGGACGTACTGGCACTCCTCGGGCGAGTTCGTCTGATAGATCGTGACGAGCGTCCCGCCGGCGGTGAGGATCCCGAAGCAGGCCTCGGTCCACTCGGGCCGGGTGTGGGCGAGGATCGAGATCTTGTCGCCCGGCTGGATGCCCAGGTCGACGAGCCCGAGCGCGACCTCCCTGACGGCCTCGCCGAGCTGCGCGTAGGAGACGTCCTTCCACTCGTCGCCCACCTTGAAGCGCTGCGCGGCGGCGTCGCCGTAGCGCTCGACCGCCAGCGGCAGCAGGTCGGCGATCGTCTTCGATCCGGTGCCGGCGGGCCTGGCACCGGTCGTTACTGCTTCCATCGTTACTCCCTCCGAGTCCGCGTGCAGCCGGACTCTAAGGACCGGGGGCTCGCCCCCGGACCCCCGCGTCCTGCCGCAGCCTCCGCTAGGCGCTTGCGAGCTCCTTCTTCTGAGCCGCTTCCTTGAGACTGCTGAGGAACAAAGTCTTGTCGATCCTTCCCTGGAAGATTGGCACCCCGAGCTCCATGCACTTCGCGATGACTTCGCGGCGGTGCATTCCTGCCTCCCTACCGAGCTCCGTGGGCGTCAGGTGGATCGCCATGTACTACTCCTCCTCGTCCGAGTGTGAGCCTGTCCTGGAGGGTATCGGCTGCAGGGGCGGAAGCAAGCCAATCTGCGCACCTTGCGTAGATCGTGCGTCTATATCGGGTTCGGAATGTCCACGAACCTGTGCTCGACGCCGAACCTGTCGGACACGAGCTCGCCCAGACGGCGGATTCCGAAGGTCTCCGTGGCGTAGTGGCCGCCCGCGATGTAGTGCACGCCGGCCTCCCTCGCGTCGGCCATCACGTGCTCCGCGGTCTCGCCCGTGAGGAACGCGTCCACGCCGTGCGCGATCGCCTCGTGGAAGCTGCCCTGGGCGCCGCCGGAGACCACCCCGACGCTGTGCACCGTCTCCGGTCCCGCGTCCCACACGAACGGCTCCTGCCCGAACGCCTCGGCGCAGCGACGGCGCAGCTCGGCGAACGGGACGCCCTCAGCCGAGCGCCCGACGAAGCCGACACTCCGGCCCTTGAACTCCGCCAGCGGCTCGCTCCGCTCGAGCCCGAGCAGCTCGCAGATCAGCGCGTTGTTGCCGACCTCGGGATGGGCGTCGAGCGGCAGGTGGTACGCCGCGAGAGAGATGTCCGCGTCGAACAGGGTCTTCAGCCGCGCCTTCATGGCGGGGCCGATCGCGCGCGGGTGGAAGTCCCAGAACAGCCCGTGGTGGCAGAGCACGAGCTGGGCGCCCGCTTCGGCCGCGCGCTCGAACAGCTCGCGCTGCGCCGACACGCCGGTGACGACGAGCGACACCTCCTCCGCGCCGGGCACCTGGAGCCCGTTCGGTCCGTAGTCCGTGAACGAGCCGATCTCGAGCAGCTCGTCGAGGTGGGCGACTATCTCGTCCCGGCGCGCCATCGGCGCCGGAGGATTGCAGACCTCCTAGGGCCGGACGTTCCGGTTCGAGCGGAACATGTTGTGGGGGTCGTACCGGCGCTTGACCTCGACCAGCCGTTCGAAGTTGGCGCCGTAGCTCGCGCGGATGCGCTCCTCTCCCTCGTCCGCGGTCTGGAAGTTGACGTAGTTGCCGCCGGTGCTGAAGGGCTCGACGCGTGACCAGGCCTCGCCGACCCAGTCGCGGAACTCGCCTGCGCCGGGCCTCGCCCGGCTCCCACATCCCGAGCGCGCCGAAGACGTAGCGCACGTCGCGGTTGCCGACGGCGCCGTCGTCGCCGGCGCGCTCGCCGAGCGCGCCCTCCATGTGCAGGATGCCGAGCTGCGCGCTCGGGATCGGGCACGTGGCCGCGAGCTCGCGCAGGGTCGTGAGCAGCTCGTCGTCGAGACCGGCGAGATACCCGGTCTTCCAGTAGTAGTGCTCGCCCTTGGGCTCGGTGTCGTCGAGGTAGGACTGCACCTGGGTGTAGGGCTGCTCGGCGAGCACGTCGAAGACCGGGTCGCGCAGCGCTCGGATCGGCGCGACTGCCTCGTCAACCCTGTCGAGGTCGCCGCTGTAGCAGACGGCCATCACGCAGACCCGCTCCCCGTGCCACGCCTCGGGCACGAACGGCGCCGCCGGCGCGCGCAGCAGGTTCATCCACACCGCGAGCTCCCGCGGCGCCCCGGCCGTGAGCGACCGGTAGGCCTCGAGGATCTCGGCGGCCCGCTCGAACGGCCAGGCGATCAGCCCGCCGAAGACCGTCGGGCCGACCTCGTGCAGCTGGAACGTGAACGACGTGACGACGCCGAGGTTGGCGCCCGCGCCGCGGATCGCCCAGAACAGGTCCTCGTTCTCGTCCCTGGCGGCACGGCGCACCTCCCCGTCGGCGGTGACGATCTCGACCTCGAGCAGGTTGTCGACGGTCCATCCGAAGCGGCGGGTCAGGTAGCCGAGCCCGCCGCCGAGCGTCAGGCCCGCCACCCCGACCTCGGAGATGAAGCCCAGCGGGGTCGCCAGGCCGTGGCGCTGGGTCTCGCGGTCGACGTCGCCGAGCAGGCAGCCGGGCTGGACGGTCGCGGTTCGCGCGTTCGGGGTCGACGCTGGATCCCCCGCAGCCCGGACATGTCGAGGGTGAGCCCGCCGTCGGCCAGCGCGGTGCCGGCGATGTTGTGGCCCCCGCCGCGCACCGAGACGGCGAGGTCGCCGGCGCGAGCGTAGTCGAGCGCGGCCACGACGTCCGCTGTGCCGGCCGGCTGGACGACGAGCGCGGGCGTCTTGTCGATCAGCCCGTTCCACAGCCGCGTCGCCTCCTCGAAGCCCGGGTCGCCGGGGGCCAGCGGCTGCCGGCTCAATCGTCCACCGAGGGCCTGGGCGGGGGTCATCTCTGCCTCGTTCGTTGCCATGGAGGCCAATCTGGCGAAGCCCGCGCGGCTCCGCTTCCGCTGAATCACCCATCTTTCGCCGCAGGGCGAGTGGGTGGTTTCACCCAGTGGGGCTCACACGAGCTGGTGCTCGTACGCGTAGGCCGTGGCGGCCGCGCGGGAGGGAGCACCCACCTTCGCGAGGATGTTGCTCACGTGCCGGTCGACGGTCCGCTCGCTGATCACCAGCCGGGCGGCGATCGCCTTGTTGGTCTCGCCGGCGGCGACGAGGCGCAGCACGTCCAGCTCGCGCGCGGTCAGCCCGTGGGTGTCGTCGCGGGCCGCGTCTCGGTTGAGAGCGTCCACGCGGCTCACGTCCGGCGCCGCGCCGAGCTGCTCGAAGAGGTCGCGCGCCGCCTCGAGCTCGAACGTCGCGCTGTCCTCGTCGCCGAGCGCGCGGCAGGCGAGCGCGACGAGCACCTGCACCCGCGCGGTCTCGTAGGGGACGTCCAGCTCGCGCAGGGCCTGAAGCGACTGCCGCAGCGGCACGAGGGCGGCCCGGGCGTCGCCGCTCGCCAGCTCGACGGCGCCGTGGGCCTGTGACGCCACGGCGTTCAGCAGCTCGCTCTCGAAGCCGCTCGCGATCGCGACGAGCTCGCGGCTCGCCGCGCGCGCCTCGTCGACGGCGCCGATCGCGAGCATCACCTCGACGTGGGCGGGCAGCACCGCGACCCGCTCGACCGCCGCGGTGGTCTCGGCGGCCAGGCGGCGCGTGGCCGCCGCGGCGCCATCGGCCTGCCCCTGCGCCAGCCGCAGCAGCGCCAGCCCGGGCTGCGGTTCACGGCCGGACCGGCTGGCAGCGCGGTAGGCGTCCTCGGCGGCCGCGAGCTCTCCTCGCACGCGCTGCACCTCGCCCTGGCGGTACAGCGCCTCGCCGGCCGCGCCCGGGTTCGCGCCCTGCTCGAAGCGCTCGCGCGCCCGCTCGGCCTCCGCCAGCGCGTCCGCCCACGAGCCGCGCAGCTGCATGATCTCGGCGCGGTGGACCAGGCAGCGGCCGGTGAACGAGACCATCTCCGGCTGCTGCTCGCACCAGTGCGACAGCGCCGTGGTCCACTCTCGCGCGCGCCGGAGCGCGTGCGCCTCCTGGCAGCCGTCGATCACGCTGCAATACATCAGCCCGGTCACGATCGGCGAGAGCTCCCCCGACGTCACCGCGACCATCACCTCGTCCAGCAGGCCGAGACCCTCTCCGACCCGCCCCAGCGTCACCAGCGCGCGGCCCTGCTCGTGCACGGCCATCGCGAGCAGGTCGCCGTCGCGGTGCCGCTCCGCGATCTGCGCGGCTGCCGTGGCGGTCGAGTACACGGCCTCGAAGTCCCCCCGCGCCCCCTGCTCCTCCATCTCGGGGATGAGGAGATAGCCGCGCTCCACGCTGTCGCCGCCCTCGCGCTCGATCAGCCGGCGCGCGCGGCCGAACCACCCGGTCGCCCGGCCCATCTCCCCGCGGAACGCGAGGCACAGCCCCGCCCAGAAGGCGCAGCGCGCGGCGCGCAGCGCCTCGCCGGCGTCCAGGCGGACCTGGTGGGCGCGCTCGAGCGCGCGCACGTAGGCGTCGTCGCGGCCGACCATGTAGGCCGCCGTGGCCAGCAGCTCGAGGTCGTCCGCTCCGAGCTCCGCCACCGAGTCGCTGCGCGACAAGCACTCGAAGGCGTCCATCCACGCCCGTCGTGCGCAAGCCTCGCGGCCCCGCTCGAGTGGATCCTCGATGTTCGTCACAGCTCGCTCGGAGGATTGCAAACCCCCTGAATCCGGGTAATGAGAGGGGTCGATGTACGCCACGCTTGCCGAGTTAGGGGATCGCGAGCTGGTCGAAGCGGTCCGGGCCGGTGAGGACCCTGCCTTCGAGGAGCTCTACCGCCGCTACCAGCCGCGCATCGCGGCCTTCGTCCGGCGCAAGGTGGGCGACCCGGCCCGCGCCGAGGACATAGCCCAGGACGTCTTCTTCTCCGCCCTGCGCCGGCTGCGCGCCACCGACGCCGAGATCGACTTCAAGCCCTGGGTCTTCCAGATCGCGACCAACGCCTCGATCGACCACTGGCGTCGCACCAGCCGCGCCGAGGAGATCTCGGTCGACGCAGACGAGGGCATGCGGCAGTCCGACCGCGTCCGGCTGACCGGCGCCGCCGGGCCCGACTCGGTGCTGGTCGACAAGGAGCGCTTCGAGCACCTGCGCGGCGCCTTCGACGAGCTCTCCGACATGCACACCCGCATCCTCGTGATGCGCGAGCTCGAGGGACTCTCGTACCGGGAGATCTCGGAGCGGCTCGACGTGTCGCGCGCGTCTGTCGAGAGCACGCTCTTCCGCGCCCGCCGGCGGCTCGAGAGCGAGTACGCGGACATCTCGGAGGGGCGCCGCTGCGTCGCGATGCGCGGCGTGATCGCGCGCATCTCCGAAGGGGTGGGCGGCAAGCGCGAGGTGGGGCGGCTGGCGCGGCACGCGCGCCGCTGCCACGTCTGCCGGCGCCGCGCCCGCGAGCTCGGCGTGGACCCGCTGCCGCGCCTGTCCGGCCTGGCGAGCAAGGCGGCCGCGTTCCTTCCGCTGCCGTTCGTGCTGCGCCGCGGTGGCGGCGGCCACGGGATCCTGTCCGGCTTCGCGCCTGCCGGCGGCCAGGTGAGCGCTGTCGTGGCCGAGCGCGCCGCGGCGCTCGTGGCGGCCGCTGCGATCGCCGGCGCCGGAGGAATGGCCATCGGAGGCAGCGAAGTCCTTGGTGGAGACCGCGAGCCCGAGCGGGCCCCCGCGGCAGAGCAGCGCAAGACGGGTTCCGGCACGGAGGCGGGTACGCACCGCTCCCCGGCCACGCGAAGTCACTCGCGCCCGAGTGGCGTGGCCGGGGGGTCGGACCCCGCGCGCGGCGGACCGCGGTCCGGCCGGGCCGGCGGCAACGCTCGCCCGGACCGGGGCGGAGCGGGCGCGGCCGGCGGGGCCGGCGCCGGCGGATCTCCTGGCGCGGGCGGGGACGTCCAGAACCCCGCCGCCGGGGCGGGCGGTGGCGACGTGCGGCTGCCGTCGGTTCCGGACGTGCCGTCCGGAGTCGGCGGGAACGCGCCCGGCGCACCCTCGGCCGAGCCTCCGAAGCTTCCCGATCCGCCGAGCCCGCCGAGGGTCCAGGTGCCCGAGGCGCCCGCGCCGCCGCCGGTCACGCCACCCGCCACGCCGCGCGTCGAGTCGGCGCCGGCGGTGCCCGAGGTGCCGGTGGAGCCGCCCGCCGTGCCCGAGCTGCCGCAGGTGGACACCGGCGGCCTCTCGACGCCGTGACGGAAACCGGCGGGGGGTAATCTGCGCGCCGATGGGCGCGAAGCCGAGCCCCGGCACGGGAGACGAGTCCTTCCTCGAAGGGCTCATGGACACGAGCCTCTACTCGATGGGGGCCTACTTCTCCGACCAGCACCCCGACCTCGTGGACGAGGTGATCGCCGAGAGCGAGGCGATCGAGAGCGCCGGGCTGCGCACCTACGCGGCCGAGCACGACATGCCGATCGAGGCCTGCTTCGAGACGCTGCTGACAGGCCTGGCGGTGCGCTACTACAACGCCGTGGCCGCTTAGCCCAGCTCGGGCGGCAGCCCGAAGCGCGGGAACACGGCGGGGCTGCGAAAGGCGACCACCTCGGCGATCCGCGGGCCGCGCAGGGTCAGCACGTCGAGTGCGATCGGCAGATAGCTGCCGCTCCTCGCGTCCAGGCAGTAGGTGGCGAGTGCCGGCTGCCCGTTCGCCGACGTGTTCACGTAGCGGAGCCGCGGGGGCGGTCCGCCGGGCATCAGCCAGGACTCCGAGATCGCCTTGCGGCCGCGGCACCAGCCGGGGTAGGGCGGCATCGAGAACTTGGCGTCCTCGCTGAGCAGGGCGACGATCGCGTCCACGTCGTCGCGCTCGAAGGCACTCGTGAAGCGCTCCACCACCTCGCGCACGCCGTCGTCGCCGAGCTCCCGCATAGTCGCCTGCTGGCTCGTGTCGGGGAGCCGCTCGTTCAGCGTCTTGCGGGCGCGCTGCAGGGCGCTGTTCACGGAGGTGGCGGTGGCGTCGAGCGCCTCGCCGACCTCCTTGGCCGAGAAGCCGAGCACGTCGCGCAGGATGAGCGCCGCGCGCTGGCGTGCCGGCAGATGCTGGAGCGCCGCGATGAAGGCGAGCTCCACGGCCTCGCGCTGCTCGTAGCGTGCGTCGGGCGAGGCGTAGCCGTCCTCCAGGCCGGCCTGCTCGTCAGGGTAGGGCTCGACCCATACCGACCCGCTGAGCGGGCTGCCGGCCTCCTCGCCCGGACCGCTCGCGGGGCCGTAGTCGATCGGCAGCACTCGCTTCGGCCGCCGCGCGATCGCGTCGAGGCAGGCGTTGGTCACGATCCGGTAGAGCCACGAGCCCGGCGAGCTGCGGCCCTCGAACCGCGGGAGCCCGCGCCAGGCGCGCAGCAGCGCGTCCTGCAGCGCGTCCTCGGCGTCGTGCAGCGAGCCCATCATGCGGTAGCAGTGCGCGTGGAGCTCGCGGCGGTGCAGCTCGACGAGGTGGCGGAAGGCGTGCTCGTCGCCGCCGCGCGCGGCGTCGATCAGCTCCTGTTCCCGTATGACGGTGGATGTGGCGCCCATCCTCACGAGGTTAGACCTGTGCAAGGGTCCGAAAGTCATCGCTTCAATAAGCCCCGAAGTCTCCGCCTCGCTCCGCCTCCCCGACCCCTGCCTGGTGGTGCTGGTGGGTGCGACGGCGGCCGGCAAGTCGCACTGGGCGCGCGAGTGGTTCCATCCCGACCAGGTCGTTTCGTCAGACCGGCTGCGCGCCATGGTCGGCACCGGCGAGCGCGACCAGCGCGCGAGCCGCGACGCGTTCGAGCTGCTCGACCTCATCGTGGAGCGCCGGCTGCGGCGGCGCCTCGTGACGGTCATCGACACGACGGGACTCGAGGCGGGCCGGCGCGAGGCCTGGCGCGGGCTCGCCGCGCGGCACGGGGTGCCGGCCTACGCCGTCGCGTTCGACCCGCCCGCCGCGGAGGTCCGCGAGCGCAACCGCGCCCGCGGGAGCCCCGTGCCCAGCAAGGTCGTGACCGGGCAGCTGCGCGAGAGCGCCGATGTCTTCGAGCGGCTCGAGGACGAGGGCTTCGCCGGCGTGCACCGAGCGGGCCCGGTCGAGCTGGTGCCGCCCGCGTTCCTGACAGCCCTGGATGCCGCCGAGCGGCAGAAGGAGGATCCGATGACGCTCGAGTTCGGCCTGCAGGTGTCCCGCTTCGGCTTCCCGGACCACCCGGCCTCCACGGCGGCGGCGCTCGCGGACGTGGCCCGCGCGGCGGAGGAGGCCGGCTTCACGAGCATCTGGGTGATGGACCACTTCCTGCAGATCCCGCAGATCGGGCGGGAGTGGGAGGACATGCTCGAGAGCTACACCACGCTCGGCTACCTGGCGGGCGTGACCGAGCGCATCCGGCTCGGCACGCTCGTGACCGGCATCAGCTACCGCAACATCGCCCACCTCGGGAAGATCCTGGCGACGCTCGACGTGCTCTCGGGCGGGCGGGCGATGTGCGGGCTCGGCGCGGCCTGGTTCGAGCGCGAGCACAAGCTGTACGGCTGGGACTTCCCGCCGCTCGCCGAGCGCTTCGACCGTCTGGAGGACGCGCTCGAGCTGCTGCCGCTCCTGTGGGGGCCCGGCTCGCCGCGCTTCGAGGGTCGGACGCTCACGGTGAGCGAGGCCGTCTGCTACCCGCGGCCGCTCCAGGAGCGCATCCCGATCATGGTGGGCGGGTCGGGCGAGAAGCGGACCCTGCGGCTCGTGGCCCGGCACGCGGACGCGTGCAACCTGGTCGGCGACGTCGACAGGGTGCGGCACAAGCTCGCCGTGCTGCGCGAGCACTGCGCGGCAGCGGAGCGCGATCCCGCCGAGATCGAGGTCACCCACCTGGCGCCCGCCCGCGTGGCGCCGGCCGGCGCGCGCGAGGGGCAGGGCGCCGCGACGGTCGAGGAGCATGTGGGCCGCTACCGCGAGCTGGCGGAGGCCGGGGTGCAGACGGCCATCGTGGGACTGTCCGACGCCGAGGGCGCCGAGTCGGTGCGCCGGTTCGGCGAGGTGATCGCGGCGTTCCGGGCGCAGGAGGCGCGCGCTCCGGCTTAGGGCCGCCTTGCGGGAGGGCCGCCCCGCACGTGCGAAGGGCCCCCCGGATGGGAGGCCCTTCGCGATTCCTGCCGGCTGGCGCTAGTCCGTGCGGAAGCCCGGACCGCTCTGGCTCTCGTCGATACCGCCCGAGCCCGGGGCCACCCGAGACGTGAGCGGGCCGCGGGTGCCCTCGTCGGGGCCGCCGTCGTAGCGGGTGCCGGGGGCCACCTGCGTCGCGATTGCGCCGCGGGTGCCTTCCTCGGGGCCGCCGTCGTAGCGGGTGCCGGGGAGGCCGGTGGACGGGTTGACGTAGACGTCCACGGCCGACCCGGACCGCGCGATCCCGCGGGTGCCTTCCTCGGGGCCGCCGTCATACCGCGTGCCGGGCTGCGCCGGGGCGGTGCGGCCGATGTCGGTCGAACCGTCGAGCTTGCGGGTCGGCACGGCGCCCGAGTAGGACCGGTCCGAGCCGGGGCTCACGGCCTCCGGGACGGGGGTCGGGTACGCGGGCTGGGCCGGGGCGAGCCGCGGCGTCACCGGGACGGCCTGGACGGCGCTGGTGCTCGCGGGCTCGTTGTCGTCGTTGGCGACGACCACCAGTGCGATGACGAGCCCGACCAGGGCGATCATCGCGACGCCGAGCAGCGCTCGAACCAGGTTGTAGTGAGACCGGAGAACCACTGCGGGGTGCTGCTTGGGGATTGCATGTCCCATGACTGCCTCCTCTCGGGTCGGCGCCTGGGGGCCAGCCCGGTGGTTTGTTTGTGCGACGTTGTGGAGCGATCCTCCGGGTGGGCGGTTGCAGCACGGCGACGCGGCGGTAACAGCCGCGGCAACCGCGCGTTGGCGAGCCCTCACGGCCTGCGGTACGTTGGGAGGACCCCCTGGTCGGCCCCCGACCACCGCTCGCATGGATTTCCGCATCCTCGGCCCGCTCGAGGCTCTCGAAGGACGTCAGCGCGTCGCGCTGGGCGGCAGCAAGCGCCGGGCCGTGCTCGCGCTGCTCCTGCTGCACGCGAACGAGACGCTCAGCACCGATCGCATGATCGACGAGCTGTGGGGCGAGCACCCGCCGGCGGCGGCCGCCAAGACGCTGCAGGTGCACATCTCCCGCCTCCGGAAGGCGCTCGGGGGCGGGTCCGCGGACGTGGTCGTCACGCGCGACCACGGCTACGAGCTCCAGCTCGACCCCGAGCACCTCGACGCGCACCGGTTCGAGCGGCTCGTGGCGGAGGCCAGGACCGAGCTCGACGCGGGACGGCCGGAGGCCGCGATGCCGGCCCTCGAGCAGGCGCTCTCGCTGTGGCGCGGCCCGCCGCTGGCCGACCTCGCCTACGAGGCGTTCGCGCAGCGCGAGACCGCCCGGCTCGACGAGCTTCACGCCGTCGCGCTCGAATGGCTGGTCGAGGCGAAGCTCGTGCTCGGCCGCCACGGCGAGGTGATCGGGCAGCTCGAGTCGCTCGTCGACGAGTACCCGTACCGGGAGGGTCTCCGGGCCCAGCTGATGCTCGCCCTCTACCGCGCCGACCGCCAGGCCGACGCGCTCCAGGCCTACCAGGACGCCAGGAGGATGCTCGTCGAGGAGCTCGGCATCGAGCCGGGCGAGCGCCTGCGCGAGCTGGAGCGCGGCATCCTGGCGCAGGATCCAGGGCTCGCGACCCGGGTGACCACCGCGGCCGAGGCGGAGGTCGAGGCCGAGTCCGTGCCCTCCGAGCTGCCCACGGGCGTGGTGACGTTCGTGCTGACGGACATCGAGGGCTCGTCGGGGCTGTGGGAGGCCGATCCGCTTGCGATGGCTGCGGCCCTCGAGCTCCATGACGAGCTCGTCGCCCGCGCAGCGGAGGAGCACGCCGGCCGGGTCCTCAAGACGAAGGGGGAGGGGGATTCGACGCTGACGGTGTTCCGCCGCGCGTCCGACGCGGTCGCGGGCGCCGTCGCGGTCCACGACGCGCTGGCCGCCACCGCGTGGCCCGGCGGGCTGGAGCTCAGGGTCCGGATCGCGGTGCACACCGGCGAGGCGCACGAGCGCGGCGGCGACTTCTTCGGCCCCGCGCTGAACCGCGCGGCGCGGCTGAGGAACCTCGCGCGCGGCGGCGGCACCGTGCTCTCGCAGGCGACGACGGAGATCGTCCGCGACCGCCTGCCCCCGGGCGCCGAGGTGATCGACCTCGGGCGCCAGGCGCTGCGCGGCCTCTCCCGTCCCGAGAACGTGTTCGAGCTGCGCGTGGGCGCGCGCGACCGGGCCCCCGGCGGCGGCCCCCACGACCGCCGCAAGACCGTGACGGTGCTGTTCGCGGCCGTCGGGGCGACGGCCACGGAGGGCGGGCGGATCGACCCGGAGGTCCGCCGGCGAGTCGTCGCGCCCGCCGCCATGGAGATGCGCGCCGTCCTGGAGCGCCACGGCGGCACGGTCGAGACGTATCCGGGCGACGCGCTGATGGCCGTGTTCGGGGTCCCGGTGCTGCACGAGGACGACGCCCTACGGGCGGTGCGGGCCGCGGCCGAGATGTGCGATGCGCTGCCCACGCACGGCGACGAGGCGGGTGGCGGCAACGGCGTCCGGCTCACCCTGCGCGTCGGCGTCGGCACGGGCGAGGTCATCGCCGCCCTTGCGTCGGCGGGCGAGCCGCTCGCGACCGGCGAGGCGGTGAGCGTCGCCAAGGGCCTCGAGGAGGTGGCCGGCGCCGCCGAGGTCCTCATCGACGAGGAGACGCACCGGCTGGTGCGGAGCTCCGTGCGGGCGGAGGACGCGGAGCGCCGCGACTCCCGGACCGGTGACCCGATCGAGGCCCTCCGCCTGGTCGAGATGAGCCCCGACTCCACCGGGCGCGCCTCTCGCCTCGACTCGCCGCTCGTCGGCCGCGACCGTCCGCTGGGGACGCTGACCACGGTGTTCGGGGCCGCGGCGACCGACCGGGCCTGCCATCTCGTGACCGTGCTCGGCGCGGCGGGCGTGGGGAAGTCGAGGCTCGTCCGCGAGTTCGCCGAGGAGCTCGGCGACGAGGCGAGCGTGGTGACGCGGCCGCTGCCTGCCGTACGGCGAGGGCATCACCTACTGGCCGCTGGCCGAGGTCGTGAGGGACATGACGCCGGCGGGCGCCGAGGTGTCCGCCCCCGCCATCGCCGCGCAGCTCGCCGGAGAGCCGAAGGCCGACCAGATCGCCGCCGGCGTGTCGGAGGCCGTGGGTGTCGGCGCCCCCGAGGGAGGCACGAGCGAGGAGATCTTCTGGGCCGCGCGGCGGCTGTTCGAGGCCGTGGCTCGCCGCCGCCCGCTCGTGGTCGTGTTCGACGACCTCCAGTGGGCCGAGCCGACCTTCCTCGACCTGGTCGAGCACGTGGCGGACCTGTCGCGCGGCGCCCCGATCATGCTGCTGTGCCTGGCCCGGCCCGAGCTGCTCGACGCGCGGCCGGGCTGGGGCGGCGGCAAGCTGAACGCCACCTCGATCCTGCTCGAGCCGCTCGGCGAAGACGACACGCGCGAGCTGATCGGGAACCTCCTCAGCCGCGCGACCCTCCCGGCGGAGACGGCGGCGCGGATCGCCGACGCCACCGAGGGCAACCCGCTCTTCGCCGAGGAGCTCTTGGCGATGCTGATCGACGACGGCCTGCTGCGCCGCGAGGACGGCCACTGGACGGTCGCCGACGAGATGGCCGACCTGCCGGTCCCGCCCACGATCCATGCCCTGCTCGCGGCGCGCATCGAGGCGTTGCCCGAGCGCGAGCGGGCGCTGCTGGCGCACGCCTCCGTGGAGGGCACGGTGTTCCACCGCGGGGCGCTCGATGCCCTGATGCCCGGCGCGGTGGCGCCGGCGCTCGAGCGCGACCTGTCGGCGCTGGTCCGGCGCGACCTGATCAGCCCCGAGCAGTCCAGGTTCGTCGTCGACGAGGCGTTCCGCTTCCGGCACATACTGATCCGCGACGCGGCCTATCGCTCGCTTCCGAAGGAGAGGCGCGCGGCGCTCCACCAGCGCTTCGCCGGTTGGATCGAGGAGGCCGCGGGATCGCGGCTCGGGGCGTTCGAGGAGATCCTCGGCTACCACCTCGAGCAGGCCTTCCTGCTGCTCGTGCAGCTCGGTGCGGTGGAGGCAGACGCCGAGGCGCTGGCCGAGCGCGCGGCGAAGCACCTCGAGGCGGCGGGGAGAAGGGCGCTCGGCGCGCAGCGACCTCCCGGGTGCCGTGAGCCTGCTCGAGCGCGCGTCCACCCTGTTTCCGGAGGACCACGCGACCCGCACAGTGCTCCTGCCCGATCTCGGGGCGGCGCTGATCGAGGCAGGCAGGCTGTCCGACGCGGACCGGGTACTGGGGGAGGCCGCCCGGGCGGCGACGGCCGCGCGCGACGAGTGCGCCGGTGCGCGCGTGATGGTGCACGAGCAGTTCCTGCGACTGGCGCGTGGCGAGTCCGCGGGAACCGCGGAAGCGGCGGCCGTGGTCGAACGGGTCGTGCCCGTCTTCGAACGAGGCGGCGACTACGTCGGCCTGTGCGACGAGCTTCGACTACGCGCGTGGCTGTACTGGATCGAGGCGCAGGCGGACGCCGCGGCCCGCGCATGGGAGCAGGCGGCTGAGTACGCGCAGCGTGCCGGGGCCGAGCACGAACGGACCGAGATCTTGCGCTGGGTCGCCCTTTCGCTGGTCCTGGGACCCACGCCCGTGGCCGGCGCCATCGAGCGGTGCGAGGCCATCCGTCAGGAGGTGAGCGGCAACCGAGCCGCCGCGGCCGACGTGCTGCAGTCCCTGGCCGCCCTCCACGCCATGGAGGGCCGCTTCGACCAGGCGCGGGACCTGCTTGCCGGCAGCAGCGCGGTGTTCGAGGAGCTTGGCCTGACCCTCACCACGGTCGCGGGGCATGACAGGGCGTGGGTGGAGCTGCTGGCGGGGGACCCGGTCGCGGCTGAGCAGAGCTTGCGCGCCGGCTACTCGACGCTCGAGCAGATGGGCGAGACCAACCTGCTCTCCACAAGCGCCGCCTACCTTGGGCAGGCCCTACTCGCGCAGGGGTGCGACCGGGAGGCGGAGCGCTTCGCCGAGCTGAGCGACGAGATGGCCACCGACGACGACCTGCTGACGCAGATCCTCTGGCGCGGTGTGCGAGCGAGGACGCTCGCCGGGCGGGGCCGTCTCGAAGAGGCGGAGCAGGTCGCCCGCGAGGCCGTGGCGCTTGCGGAGCGGACGGACTTCATCAATCACAAGGGCGACGCCATGGTCGATTTCGCGATCGTCATGGGGCAGGCGGGACATCACGAGCAGGCGCGAGCGGCCTTTGCGGACGGGCTTCGGCTCTATCAGGAGAAGGGCAATATCGCCGCTGCCGGCAAGGCACGAGCGGACCTTGCCGACCTCGCGCCGATCTGAGACGATCGGCACGCCCCCATGGCCCATAGGTTCGACCATAGGATTCAGGCTTGACCCGGCGGGCGCGCCGCTCGCAAAGGGGCCGAAGGACAACCAGAGGACCCACCGATCTTCCGCATCTGGGTCTGGGTCACCCAGGAGAAATCAAAGGCCGCCGCGAGGGGGTCGATGGACTTCGACAACAACCCCGTGGCGAGGTGGGAGTGCGAGACCACGCTGATGGAGAACTCCCCACGCTTCGAGTCGGGGCCGGCGCTCGGCATGGCTATCGCGCTGGTCAAGAAGGGCAATGGCAAGGAGTACTTCGGCTGGTGGGACGACGACGTCGTGATCATCAAGCCGAGGTAGCTACTTGAGGCAGAAGCTCGAGTAGTCGTTCCCGTAGACCGGGTGGAACAGCGAGCAGTTCTCGAAGTCCATCCGCTCTGACATGAAGGTTGCGCCCTTGGTGTGGCCGTAGGGGGCGATCCAGGCCTCCTCGACCAGCTTCTCGTTCAGCTCACCCCACCTGGCCGCGACCTCGCCGGTCAGCTCAGGCTCCATGCTCAGCTCGGCGATCGCGGAGTTGATCTCGGGATCGTCCACGTTCCCCGGGTTCTGGCTGTTGGTCGGCTGGATCGACTCGCCGTCCACCAGGAAGAAGAAGTTCTTCGGGTGCGGGAAGTCCTGGAGCCAGTTCGTGAGACCCGTCTGCGCCTGCGTCTTCGCACTGCCGATCGTCTGGTAGTAGACCGCTGAGTCGATGATCTTCGGCGTGGCGTCGAGTCCGATCTTGTTGAGCATGTCGGCGTAGGCCTCGGCGGCCTTGCCGTCCGGGTCGTGGGTCTCGCCCCAGACCGTCACCTTCTCGCCCTCCGCCCCGGCGTCGGAGATCATCTGCCGTGCCTTTTCGAGGTCGGGCGGCTCGGTCGGATCGCCCCAGGGGCAGTCCTCGACGTCGAGCGCGCTGTCGTACCCCGGCATGCCGGGCGGCAGGAACGAGCAGCCCGGCGCGAGCTCGCCCGCGAACAGCCGCGCGAGTGCGGTCTTGTCGATCCCGTAGTTGACCGCCTCGCGAACCTCCCTCTTGTCGAAGGGCGGCAGGCGGACGTTCATGAACACGTAGAAGGTGGAGGTCCTCGTGTGCTCCTCGTAGCGGTCCGAGTACTCCGCCTTCACCTCGGGCTTGAGGTCGGGCGGGGGCGGGTCGAACATGTAGTCGAACTCGCCCGAGATCACGTCCTGCGCCTGGCGTTCCCGCGACCCGGCGATGACGGTCGTGATCTTGTCGAGGTTTCCCTTGGGGATGCCCGGGATGTCGAAGCGGTCGTTCCTGTCCAGGACGAAGCGCCGGTTGGGCTCCGACTCCGTGATCGCGTACGGGCCGATGCCTGGGGGTGGCTCCTTGGTCAGGTTCTCGAAGGGGGTGTCGCCGGGCACGAGGCCGGCGAAGTTCATCGCGAGGACGTTCGAGAAGGTGCCGTCCGGCGCCGTCAGCCTGATCGTGATCGCGCCGGTCTGATCGTCCGTCTCGATGCCGGCGATGTCCGCATCTGCCCGGCCCGCGTCCACGTAGCCCTGGGCGCCTTCGATTCCCAGAAAGAAGCCCGAGCCGCCCGACTCCAGGTTCAGCACGCGCTTGATCGAGTGCTCGAAGTCGGAGGCCTTCGCCGGCGTGCCGTCCGAGTACCTGAGCCCCTTCCGCATCGTCAGCTCGTAGGTCTTGCCGTCAGGTGAGATGGTCGGCAACGCCTCGGCGACCCCCGGTATCAGCTCCGCGCCCTTCTCGCCCTCCGCGCGGCGATATGTGAGCGGCGCTGTATAGACCAGCCAGATCGGCTCCCACCCCTCCAGCCCGTAGCTGAGCGCCGGGTCCAGCGCGTCCGGCTGCGTGGACTGCGAGATCGTGATCGACCCGCCGTCCTTGCCGGCGCCGCCCTCGCCGTCGTCGCCGTCATCGTCGTCGCCACAGCCGGCGAACGCGAGCAGCAGCGCCGCGAGCATCGCGAGCATCCAGCTGCGAGCACAGCCATCGACCATCGGGGGGACACCTCGGTCGCCGGAAGCGGGTCCAGGGGGGCCGGCAAATCCACCCTAGACCCGGCAACCGGCGGGTGCAAGCACGGCGCGCGCCGCTCGCGCGGCTGCGGCCGTATCGCTATGGCAGCGGGAAGCTCACCGGGCTGCGGTTTCCGTCACGGTCCACGGCGCGGACGCCGAACTGCAGGTTGTCCTTGGACATGTGCCTGGCCGTGTAGCTCGTCACGTTGCCGACCCGGACGCTGTCAGTCCAGAGCGGTTCCGTCGTCTCCCGCCAGACGACCTCGTACCCGGCCAGGTCCGGCTCCGAATTGGCCTGCCACACGAGGTCGGTGTCGTTCGTCAGCTGTGACGTGAGGATCCTGGCCCCCTTCGGCTGCGCCGGCGCCAGCGCGAGCGATCCGAGCGCCGCCACGTTGACGCGGGTCACCCTGGCGGTGTAGTCGAAGTCGACGAACTGGATCAGGTCGCCGAACTGCACCCCGTCCTCGACCCGCACGTCCTGGTGCTGGTGGGCGAAGTTCTCGTTCGGCTCGGTGAAGCGCACCGCCGAGTAGCCGCGCTCGAGGAACGGGATCTGGTCGCCGCCGCGGAGGAAGCGGTCGCGGCGCCAGATCAGCCGCACTTCCATCTTCGTCGACTTGTTCTCGCCGTACTCCTTGATGTACCGCGCCAGCTGACGGGACGGCCCGTCGTTCTCGCCACCGGTGGAGCGCCGGATCGCCGCCTGCTGCGGCGTCTCGCTGGTCGGCACGCCCTCGGCGAAGAGCCGCACGCTGAACGGGTCGCGCGTGCCGTGGTCGGAGACCGAGCTGCCCACGATGTCGTTGGTGAACATCCCCGCGACGTCCACTCCGTTCTGCCTCGCCTGCTCGGCGAAGTGCGCCGAGCCGAACAGGCCCTGCTCCTCCCCGGCCACGGCCATGAAGATGATCGTCGCGTCGAACTGCCGCTTCGACATCACGCGCGCGGCCTCGAGCACCGCGGCGACCCCCGAGGCGTCGTCGTTGGCGCCGGGAGCGTCGCAGACGGCGTCGTTGGGGTCGGTGCAGCGCGAGTCGTAGTGGCCGCTGACCACGTAGACGCGGTCGGTCGACTCCGGCTGGGTCCCCGGAAGCGTCGCGACCACGTTCGTGATGGTCGTCGGCTCGGGGATGCGCGGTGGCGTGGCCGGCTGGACGAAGCTCTGCAGCTCGACCTTCAGGCGCCCACCGGAGTCCGCCGCGTAGCGCTGGAACTCCTCGAAGATCCAGTCCCGCGCGGCCCCGATCCCGCGTTCGGGATCGGTCTGCGAGGACAGCGTGTGGCGGGTGCCGAAGCTGACCTGCTCGCGGATCGAACGCTCGATGTTGCGCGAGCTGATCTCCTTCAACATCGGAGGGATCTTCCGGTCGAGGGGAGGGCTCTTGTCCGCCTGGTGCGAGGCGCCCGCGGGCTCGGAGGGCCGTTGCGTGAGCGCCACAGCCACCGCGACCGCCAGTACGAGCGCGATGAACACGAACGATCGGCGCAAATGACGCATGGGTCCTCCCCGGCCGCGGGTTGTGCTCGAGCGCGGCAGCCGCGCACGAACGACTGGCCCCACCGCGATACCCGGAGCCGCTCGGGCCTATGCCCTCGTGGCTCGAAGGCCCGCCGGTCGCCGGCCGGCGAGGGGTTTTGGAGAACTCCTACACGGGTAGGACGCGCTCCGGCATAGACCCCCACCATCAAGGAGGGACCTGTGAGACGTGCTCTCACGACGATCGTCGCCTGCACGGCGGCATCGCTCCTTCTCGTCCCCGCCGCTTCGGCGATCGACCGAGTCGACACCAAGAAGCTGCGCAAGGGCGTGACACTCGACGGCATCCTGGAACACCAGCGCGCGTTCCAGAACATCGCTATCGCCCACGACGACAACCGCGCGGCCACGACGTCCGGCTACGACGCCTCCGTCGAGTACGTGAGCAACCGGCTCAGGGCGGCCGGTTATCGCGTCACACTCGACGAGTTCGACTTCCCGATGTGGCGCCAGAACGGCCCGGCCATGCTGTCCGAGACGGCACCAACTCCCCGCCCCTTCACGGAGGGGACGGACTTCATCGTGGCCCAGTTCTCGAGCTCCGGGAACGTGACGGCCGACGTCGTGCCGACGACCGACTCCGGGTTCCCGGCGCCGGGCGGCCCGGGCACCAGCACCAGCGGGTGCGAGCCCGGGGACTTCCCGGAGGGGACGGAGGGCAACATCGCGCTGATGCAGCGCGGTACGTGCCCGTTCACGCAGAAGTACCAGATGGCCAAGGACGCGGGAGCCGCGGCAGCGCTGATCTTCAACGACGGCTTCCCCGACCGTGAGGCCCCGCTGGCAACGACCGCTCCCCCGAACGTCGGGATTCCGGCGGCGATGATCAGCTCGCAGGTGGGCCAGTCGCTCTGGACGGAGGCCCAGTCGGCCACGGTGACGCTCAACATGGTCGTCGACGCGACCACGACGCCGAACACCGAGGTCAACGTGATCGCGGACAGCCCGCGCGGCGACCGCGACCGCACGATCGTCGTCGGCGCCCACCTGGACAGCGTCGCGGAGGGGCCGGGCATCAACGACAACGGCTCCGGCTCGTCGGGGATCCTCGAGATCGCCGAGGAGGTCGCCGAGCTGCGCAACGACAGGCCGCGCAACCGGCTGCGTTTCGCGTTCTGGGGCGCCGAGGAGGCCGGCCTGGTCGGCTCTACGGCGTACGTGGCCGAGCAGGTGCAGAACGGTGGCATCGAGGACATCGAGGCCAACCTCAACTTCGACATGATCGGCTCGCCGAACTTCGTGCGCTTCGTGTACGACGGCAACACGTCGGACACCGCGCCGCCTCCGGGCGGGGCGCCGAACGGCTCCGGTCAGATCGAGCAGCTGTTCCTGCGGCACTTCGCCCGGGAGGGTCACGCGACCGACCCGACGGCGTTCGACGGCCGCTCGGACTACGGCCCGTTCATCGCGAACGGCGTTCCGGCCGGTGGTCTGTTCACCGGGGCCGAGCAGCTCAAGACGCAGCGGCAGCAGCAGATCTACGGCGGCTTCGCCGGCATGCCGTTCGACCCCAACTACCACGAGGATGGGGACACCTTCTTCAACCTGAGCTACACGGCTCTCGACCAGATGTCCGACGCGGCGGCGCACGCCACGTGGACGCTGGCCGAGTCGCGCAGCGAGGTGACCGACGCCCGCGCGGCGAAGGTGAAGAGGGGCAAGAAGGGCTCCTGGACGTACAAGGGTCCGTTCCGCGTCCGGTAGTCGCGGATCGGCAGTCCAACCGGGGAGGGCGGCCCATCGGCCGCCCTCCTTCGTTCTGGGCCCGGCGGGGACTAGAGTGCTGCGGATGCCGGCGCACGGGCCGCAGGGGCCGGAGTTTCGCGGCGACCTCCAGGCGGAGGTCATGGCGGCGGTGTGGCGGCTGGGCGAGGCGACGGTGGAGCAGGTCAGGGAGCTCCAGCCCGCGAGCGGCGCTCGGCCTACACGACGATCCAGACCGTGCTCAACCGGCTCGTCGACCGCGGCTTCCTCAGCCGTGCGAAGGAGGGACGGAGGTTCGTCTACCGGGCCCGCGCCGACCAGATCGACTACCTCACGCGCACGATCGGCGACCGGCTCGGAAGGGCTTCCCCTGAGGCGCGCCGGAGCGTTCTGATGAACATGGTCGAGGAGCTCGGGGCGGAGGATCTGGAGGAGCTCGCGCGCTACGCCGAACGGGTTCGCCGTGAGCGGCGGCAAGGAGGAGCCGGATGGCTGAGCTCGCGGCGGCCTTGTTGCTCCTGGCCGTGGCGCTGCCCCACGCGCTGCCGCTCGAGCGGGTGAATCCCGCAGCGGCGGCGGTGGTCTGGCTGGCCGTGCTCGGGTTGCGCGCCGTGCTGGTGGTCGGGATCGTGCTGGCGGCGCTCCTTCTCCTGCCGGCGACGCCGGTCTTCGAGCGGGTGGCGGACGGGTCGCTCCACACGCTGGGCGGGCCGGTCGGCACCGACCTGTCGGGCGAGCCCGTGGCCCACTTCGCCGCGCTCGCCCCGCCCGCCCTGCTGGCCCTCTCGGTCCTCGTCTTCCTGGGCGGCGTGGCACGCGGGGCCCTGCTGCTGCGGCGCGAGCTGGAGCGACGGTCGCTCGGACGCGGTCCGGGCGGCAGTCTCGTGGTTGCCGACCGCGGGATGCTCGTGGCGGTGCCGGGGCTGGGCCGGCGCAGCATCGTGCTGTCGGACCGGGCTTTGGCAGAGCTCGACGGGGCCGAGCTCGAAGCCTGCCTCGCGCACGAGCGGGGGCATCTGCGTCACGGCCACCGCGCGGCGGGCCTCGTGGGCAACCTGCTCGTCGTGCTGGGAAGACCGGTACCGGGCGGTCGCGCCGCGCTTCGCGGGCTGCGGCTCAGCCTGGAGCGGGACGCGGACGAGTACGCGGTCGCGCGGACAGGCGACCCGCTGGCACTGGCGAGCGCCATCTGCAAGGTGGCGGGCGGGTCGGCCCGGCGCGGCGTGCGCGGACTGGCGTTCGGCCTCGATGGCGCGGGTGGCACGCCGGCGCGGCTGGAGGGCCTGCTGGCCGGGGGGCGGCGGCGCGGGAGCGCGCAGCTCGAGCGGGCGGTGCTCGTGGCGGCCGTACTGCTGTCGGCGTTGCTCGCCTGCGCGGCGGTGGGCCTCGCTCTCTGGCTGGCGGACACGGTGCCGCCGGCGGCGCTGTCGGCCGCGCTGAGCTGCCGCCACTGAGGGCCGAGGCCGTCCGGGCCGCGGAGGCCGGCGTTACGGCCGCTTCTCGGCTCTGAGCCAGACCGACCAGGGCCGCACGCTCTCGACGTGAGCATGTCCTCGCCCCAGGGATCCTCGGCGAGGCGGGCGCGAATCGCCGGCTCGCTCTCCGCATCGATGACCAGGAGGGCGTTGTCGCCGTCACCCTCGCCGATGGGCCCGCCGAGCACGACGAAGCCGTCGTCAGCGAGGGCGTCCATGAAGGCCGCGTGGGCGTCCCAGCCGGCCTGCTCGCGCCTGCGCTTCCCGTGGTCCCAGGCTGGACCCTTGGCCCGCTCTACGAGGAAGTAGCATGGCTATGTTAAACGGGTAGCGGCCTCGTGCATCCGAGAGTGCATCGGTGATTCGGCATTAGCGTAGAGCGCGCCGATCGCCGCTTGCTCAGACCGATCGTGGCCGTGCGGTTGGCTAGCTGCTGGGGGGTCGGCGTGACCTGCGCGAAACCCACTCCACCTGGCGCTGCCGCTCGCGTGCTGCTGCCGCGAGCCGCTTGGTCCGCTCGAGCAGTTCGCGCTCCTCTGGTTCGAGGTCGATCTCCCACGTCGTTCGGTCGCCCCAACGAGCGAGCCGCTCGAGCTCATCAACCGTGAAGGCACAGATGATCGGCTCCCCCTCCACATGACTTCAACGCGGCGGCTGAGGTCTAGGTTCTCGGGTTCATGGAGATGAACGGCGAGTAGGAGGGTCTGGCGACCTGGACGTGTCGTGGTGCCCCCCACCTCCTCGGAGTAGGCCCCCGACAGCCGCGCGGCCTACTCCCGCAGCCCGGCGGCTTCGAGGGCTTTCTGGGGGTCGAGATACTCGCGGACCCGAATCACCTTGCCACTCTTGAACTCCACGATCCAAGCGATTGCCGATTCGGTTATTGCGCCGCTCTCAGTGCCGCGTCCCCGGAGGTGACCGATGGCGACGACTCGCTCGCCAAGGTCCCGGATCTCTGTTTGCTCTGCCTGGATCTCAGAGAAGGCTTCCTCAACTTCTCGGATTCCCTTGCGGACGCCTTGGTGTCCCCGATACACGGTGGCTCCCCCGCCGAGCTGAATCTGCAACCAGGGGTGCCACTCGATCTCGGGGTGGAGCTCGTCGAGCATCGCTTCCACGTCGCGGCGGTTGTAGGCGTCCGACACGCGCCGAACGATCTCGACGTTCTCCTGCGACATCGCCCGCCCAGTATCTGCCGCTCGCAGGGCCGCGTCCAGGACGGCATTAGGCCCACGCAAAGCGAGGGGGGTCCCGACCTGCGCAGAAGCTTTTGCCCGCTTCCTCACCTCCCCGCAGGGCTAGCCGTTGCGGCCCAACATCTGTGGTAAATCGGGCTGACTGGATTTGAACCAGCGACCTCTCCGACCCGAACGGAGCGCGCTACCAAGCTGCGCCACAGCCCGAACGAGCCTAGGTTAGCGCCGTGCGGCGGGCCGTCGCCGCGAGGTCGCGCTACGCTCCGCATCGGAAGCCAAGCGGGGCTTCCGGGCTCCGCCCCGTGGCCTTGCCTGCAGGGCGCGCCATCGGCCCATTGCCATACTGAGGCTGCGTGAGCGCCTGCCGATCGATGCTTGCCGTGGCCTTCACGCTTGCCGCTCTCACCGGCTGCTCCGACGACGACGAGGACACGCCCACCGCCGAGCCGGGCGGGCAGGCGCAGACGGCTCAGGAGGGCGCCGCGACTGGGGAGCAGGGTTCGACCGCCGCTCCCGCCCAGGGGCGGCCCGTCCGGCTTGCTGCTGCTCGGCCGCTTCGAGAGCCCGACCTACATCGCGGCCCCGCGGGGCGACCGGCGCCGCCGCTTCGTCGTCCAGCGCGAGGGGAGCATCGTCGTGGTGCGCGGCGGCCGCCGCTCGACCTTCCTCGACATCTCCGACCTCGTCTCGACCGGCGGCGAGAGCGGCCTCCTCTCGATGGCCTTCGCTCGCGACTACCGCAGCTCAGGCCGCTTCTTCGTCTACTACACCGACAACCAGGGCTTCATCCAGATCGACCAGTTCCGCCGCTCGGGCGACCCGAACCGGGCCGATCCGGCGTCGCGCCGCTCCGTGCTGCGCGTGCCGCACCCCCGCTTCAACCACAAGGGCGGGCAGCTCCAGGTCGGCCCCGACGGCATGCTCTACGCCGGCTTCGGCGACGGCGGCGGCGGGGGCGACCCCGACGAGAACGCCCAGAACCTCAGCCGCATCCTCGGGAAGCTCATCCGGATCGACCCGCGACCGGACGGCGGCTACGACATCCCCTCGTCGAACCCGTTCCGCGGCCGCGGCGGCGCGCGCGGCGAGGTCTACGCGTACGGCCTGCGCAACCCCTACCGCTTCTCGTTCGACCGTCGCCGCGGGCACCTGACGGTCGGCGACGTCGGGCAGGACGAGGTCGAGGAGATCGACTTCGTGCCGGGCCGCGCCGGCGGCCGCGCGCCGGCCGGCGGCTACAACTTCGGCTGGGACGTCTTCGAGGGCCGCAACAGCTACGAGGGCGGCAGGGCGCCGGGGCACGTGCCCCCGGTGATCCATCACGACCAGGGCGGCGGCTTCTGCTCGATCATCGGCGGCTACGTGATCCGCGACCCGTCGCTGCGCGGCACCCGCTACTACGGCCGCTACATCTACGGCGACCTCTGCGAGCCCTCGCTGCGGCTCGCCTTCCTCAAGCAGCCGCGCGCGCCCACGCGGCCGAGCGGCCTGCGCGTGTCGGAGCTGGTCTCGTTCGGCGAGGACGGCCGCGGGCGCGTCTACGCGGTGTCGCTCTCGGGGCCCGTGTACCGCATCGGCCGCGGCTGACCCGTTCCGTCCGCCCGTACTGGGAGCCTCCCCGCCGGGATGGCGCAGGCGATCCGGCCCGATCCACGCGGTGACTGGCTGCGAATGCTCGGCGGGGTGCTGTTCGCGCTCGGCGCGGCCATTCTCTTCACGCGCAAGGCGGACGCCTGGGCCGCGTTCCCGCTTCTCCTCGTCGTGGCCGTGCCGTGCGCCGTCGTGTTCGGGCTCGGCGCGATGGGTGCGCTCGCCACCGGCGAGGTGGCCCGCTGGCACGCGGTGCTCATGGTCGCCGGCGTGCTGCTCTCGATACTCGCCTTCGGGCAGCTGTGGGACACGCTCGGGGTGAACTCGAACTCGTCCGGGTTCGGCTTCCTGATCTTCGCGTGCGTCACCGGCCTGGCCGCGTTCGCGTCGTTCGGGGTCGGCGCCGCCTATCAGGCCCTGCTCGCCGCGCTGGCAGGCATTGCCGCCTGGCTGTTCCTCTTCGACATGCTCCTGGACGAGCCGGGAACCACCGCCTTCCGGTGGCTGCTGCTCGTGCTCTGCCTGGTCTACGCCGCCGTGGCCTTCGGGCTGAGGGACCGCGATGCGCCCCAGGCGCCCGAGTTCGTCACCGCCGCCGGCATCGCCGCCGTGTTGGTCGGGATCATCGGTGTGCTCGCCGGGGCCGGCGAGGCCATCGGCGCCCTGTTCTTCGGGCAGTCGCCTGTCGGGAGCGAGGGCCAGAGCTTCATCTGGGACGTCTGGCTGCTCCTCATCTCACTCGGCCTCGTTGCCTACGGGGCGGTCGCCCACGCCCGGGGGCCCGCCTACGTCGGCTTCGTCGGCCTGCTGGCGTTCGGGCTCATCCAGGGAGCCGAGGTCAACGCGCTGCTGGAGGGCGACGAGCCGGACAGCTCCTTCGTCGGGTGGCCGCTCATCCTGATCCTGATCGGCGTCGCCGCACTGGCCGCCGGGGCGGCCGGGCGCAGGCCGCCGCCCGCCGGCGTTCGGGAGCCGGCCGGCACGCCGCCGCCGGAGCCTGAGACGACGTACGACGTGCGAAGCTAGAGCCTCATCGACCTAATGGAGGCTCGCGCATGCGCTTCGAAGGTGTCGTTCCCGCCGTCCTGACGCCGTTCGACGAGGACGGCGAGATCGACGCGGGCGCGCTCGCACGCAACGTCGAATGGCTGCTCGACTCGGGCGCAGCAGGGCTGGTCGGCACCGGGACGATGGGCGAGGCGCAGAGCCTGAGCGCCGCCGAGCGGAAGTTCGTGATCGAGACGCTCGTCGAGGCGAGCGGCGGGCGGGTGCTTGTGACGGCCGGCGTGTCGAGCGAGACGCCGGCGCGCTCCATCGCGCTCGCGACGGACGCCGCTGCCGCGGGTGCGGGCGCGCTGATGCTGCTCCCGCCGTTCGGCTACGAGGGCGACGCGCGCGAGATCGAGGCGTTCTACCGGGCGGTGGCCGAGTCGACCGAGCTGCCGATCATGGCCTACAACAACCCGAAGGCGAGCGGCACCGACATGCCGCCGTCGCTCATCGCGCGGCTGGCCGAGATCGACGGCGTCGTGGCGATCAAGGAGTGCTCGGGCGACGCGCGGCGGCTCGCGGAGCTCCTGAACGCGACCGAGGACCTCGAGGTGCTGGTGGGCGGCGACGACTGGGCGCTCGAGGGCTTCTGCGCCGGCGCCACCGGCTGGATCTCGGGTGTGGTGAACGTGGCGCCGCGCGAGTCCGTCGATCTGTTCCGGCTGTGCTCGGACGGGCGGCTGGAAGAGGCGCGCGCCGTGTACGGGCGGATCCTGCCGCTGGCGCGGCTCGACATGCACCCGAAGCTGGTGCAGTTCTTCAAGGCCGGGATGGACCTGGTCGGCCGCGAGGGCGGGCCGTGCCGCCCGCCGCGGATGTCGCTGACCGACGACGAGCGGCGCCGGGTCGAGGAGGCGGTGGCGGCGCTCGGTGCCGGGGTCGCGGGGTGAGGGCGAGCCGCGTCTTCGCGGCCGTCGACTCCCACACGGAGGGAATGCCCACGCGCGTGATCACGGGCGGCGTGGGGCCGATCCCCGGCGAGACGATGCTGGAGCGCAAGCTCCACTTCGAGCGCGAGATGGACGACCTGCGGCTGCTCCTCATGCGCGAGCCGCGCGGCCACGGGGCGATGTCGGGGGCGATCCTGCAGCCGCCGCTGTTGCCCGAGGCGGACTGGGGCGTGGTGTTCATCGAGGTGTCGGGCTGCCTGCCGATGTGCGGGCACGGCACGATCGGGGTGGCGACGGTGCTGGTCGAGACCGGGATGGTCTCGGTCGTCGAGCCGGAGACGGTGGTCCGGCTGGACACGCCGGCCGGGCTGGTGGAGGCACGGGTGTCGGTCGAGGCCGGCCGGGCGCGGTCGGTCGCGCTCCGAAACGTGCCGTCGTTCCTGCTGGGCCGTGACCGCGAGGTGCGCGTGAACGGCGGCACGCTGAGCTACGACATGGCGTTCGGCGGCAACTTCTACGCGATCCTGCCCGCCTCGGCCGCAGGCCTGGCGGTGGACCCGGCGCGCGGTGGCGAGCTGATCGAGCGCGGGCTCGAGGTCATGGCGGCGATCAACGAAGCCGACCGGCCGGTGCACCCGGCCGACGACCGCATCGCCGGCTGCCGGCACGTGATCTTCACGGCGCCGGGTGAGGACGGACCGCGCTCGCAGCGCAGCGCGACGTCGATCCACCCGGGCTGGCTGGACCGCTCTCCCTGCGGCACCGGCACCTCGGCCAAGCTGGCGGCGCTGCACGCCCGCGGCGAGCTGGGGGTGGGCGAGGAGTTCGTGAACCGGTCGGTGATCGGCACGCGCTTCGGCGGGCGGATCGTGGCCGAGACCTCGGTGGGCGGCATGCCGGCGGTGGTGCCGGAGATCACCGGGCGGGCGTGGATCACGGGGATGGGGCAGTACGTGCTGGATCCGGACGATCCGTTCCCGGCGGGGTTCTCTCTCTGAGCTCTTTCGACGTGGTCGTGGTGGGGGCGGGGATCGTCGGGTGCTCCGCTGCTCTTGAGTTGGCGCGGCGTGGGGCTTCTGTCTGTCTCGTGGATCGCGGCGCGGTCTCGGGTGGCACGACCGGGCTAGGCGAGGGGAATGTGCTGTGTTGCGACAAGCGGCCTGGGGTGGAGCTGTCGCTGGCGGTGCCCGGCCTGGCCCTGTTCGACGAGATCGAGGAGTTGCTCGGGGAGGAGGCGGGGGTCCGGCGGAAGGGGGCGGTGGTGGTGCATTCGCTTGAGTCGGGCTGGGCCGCTGAGGCGGCGCGGGTGGCGTGCGCTGCAGGCCGCGGGCGTTACGCTGTTCGCTGCTGTCGGCTGACGAGGTGCGGGCGCTTGAGCCCTCGCTGCGTGGGCCGCTGCTCGGGGCGTCGTGGTTTCCGGACGATCTGCAGTGCGCGCCGCGGGCGATTGCGCGGGGGCTGGCTCGGGAGGCCGCGCGCCTCGGCGCGTGCGTGCTCGACCGGCCGCGAGGTCACGCGGATCGTGCTGAACGGCAGCAATGAGGGGGAGCCCGAGCCGCCGCTGGAGGGGGTTCCACAAGTTGCGGCGGATATGTCGCCGTTTCGTGTGGGACCCCCCGGCGATGAGGGGGTGGCGCACGTTGCGTCCGATATGCGGACGTTTCGTATGGGACCCCCTCGGGTCGAGGGTGTTGCCACTGCCGACGGCCCCCTCTTTGCTGCCGTTGTCGTTCTTGCCTGCGGCGCTTGGAGCGCCGCGCTCGCCCGGACGGCGCGCCTACACCTGCCGGTCGAGCCCCGCAAGGGGCAGCTCGTCCGGCTCGAGCACCGGCCCGATTTCCTCCGTCACAAGGTCATCGACGGCAGCTACATGGCCGCCGTCGAGAGCGACGACGCCGGGCTTCAGGTCAGCACCGTCATGGAGACCACGCTCGACGGCCACGTGCTCGTCGGCTCGAGCCGCGAGCGGCGTGGCTTCGACACAGAGGTCGATCCCTCCGTCACCGACACCCTCATTGCCCAGGCAGCCCGGCTCGCGCCCGAGATCGCAGGCCTCGCGCGGGACGCCGCCTGGGCCGGCCTGCGGCCCTGGCTCCCCGGCGGCCTGCCCGCCATCGGCCCGACCAACAGCCGCCGAGGGCCTCTTCATCGCCACGGGCCACGAGGGAGCCGGCGTCGCGCACGGACCGATCACCGGCCGGCTGATCGCTCAACAGATCTGCGGCGAGCAGCCGGAGCTCGACCTCGCCCCGTTCGACCCCGACCGCTTCAGCCCAAGTTGACCCAGACGGTCTTGTTCTCGAGGTAGGCGCCCAGGCCCTCGCGGCCGTGCTCGCGCCCCACGCCGCTCGACTTGAAGCCGCCGAACGGCGCCGACGGGTCGCCCGCGCTCCACGTGTTCACCCACACGTCGCCGGCCCGCAGCATCGCGGCCAGCTTGTGGGCCTTCGACAGGTCGCGCGTCCACACCCCGGCGGCCAGGCCGTACTCGGTGTCGTTCGCCCGGCGCGCCACCTCCTCGATCGAGTCGTACGGCAGCGCCACCAGCACCGGGCCGAAGATCTCCTCGCGCGCGATCGTCAGGTCGTCGCTCGTCGCGCTGAACAGCGTGGGCTCCACGAACCAGCCGTCGCCCTCGCGGGCGGAGCCGCCCGTCACCAGCTCGGCGCCCTCCGACTTGCCCGACTCGATGTAGCCGAGCACGCGCTCCTCCTGCTCGGCGGAGATCAGCGGGCCCATCTGGGTCGAGGGGTCGAGTCCCGGCCCGATCCGCGCCTTGCCGGCCGCCTCCACCAGCGCGGACAGCACGTCGTCGTACTGGTCCTTCTGCACGAACAGCCGCGAGCCGGCGTTGCAGGCCTGGCCGGTGTTGTAGTAGATCGCCTGGTAGGCGCCCTTGATCGCCACCTCCAGGTCGGCGTCGGGCAGGATGATGTTCGGCGACTTCCCGCCCAGCTCGAGCGTCACCCGCTTGAGCGCCTTGCCCGCCTTCGCCGCCGATCTCGCGCCCCACCACGGTCGAGCCGGTGAACGCGATCTTGTCCACGTCCGGGTGGTCGACCAGCGCGGCGCCGGTCTCGCCGTCGCCCGTGATCACGTTCAGCACGCCCTCGGGCAGCCCCGCCTCGAGCGCCAGCTCGCCGACCCGCAGCGCCGTCAGCGGCGTCTGCTCGGCCGGCTTCAGCACGATCGTGCACCCCGCCGCCAGCGCCGGCGCGATCTTCCACGCCGTCATCAGCAGCGGGAAGTTCCACGGGATGATCTGCGCGCACACGCCCACGGGCTCCTTGCGCGTGTAGCAGTGCATGTTCGGCTGCGCGACCGGCAGCGTTTCCCCGACGATCTTCGTCGGCCAGCCGGCGAAGTAGCGCAGGTGCGCCGCGGTGAGCGCCACGTCCACGTACTTGGCGAGCTTCACCGGCTTCCCGTTGTCGAGCGACTCCAGCTCGGCGAGTTCCTCGGCGTTCGCCTCGATCGCGTCGGCGAGCGCCAGCATCGCCCGCGTGCGCGCGGCTGCCGCGATGCCGCTCCAGCGCCCGTCCTCGAACGCCTCGCGGGCGGCGCGGACGGCGCGGTCCACGTCCTCGGTGCCCGCCTGGGCCACCGCCGCGATGGTGCGGCCGGTGGAAGGGTCGACCGTGTCGAACGTGCGCCCGTCGGCCGCGTCGAGCCGCTCCCCGCCGATCAGCAGGCGATGCGGCCCGCCGGCGAAGGAGCGAGCGGCTTCGGAGAGGGCGTCGGGAAGCGTGGCGGTGCTCATGCGGGGAAATCTACGCGGAAGCGGCCGCGAGCGCGCCGCGTGTCAGTCGGTGAAGCGCAGCTCCACGCCGCCGAGCGCGTCCAGCTCCAGCCGCACCGTGTCGCCCGGCTCCGGCTTGTGCGGCGGCGCCAGCACGCCGGTGATGATGCGCTCGCCCGGGCTCAGCCGCTCGTCGGCCGCCTCCAGGCGCGCCGCCACCGCCTCGACCATCGCCTCGAGGTTGGCCCCGGCCCGCTCGGCGTCGATCTCGTGCTGCACCTGCCCGTTCACGAGGATGCGGGCCGCGCCCGGCGCGTCCGTCTCCACGCGCGGGCCGAACGCCACGGCCCGGTGGAAGATGTTCCCCGCGAGGATCGTGTCGACGTCCTGCGACGAGGTCGGGCGGATCCGCGAGCTCGAGGGCGGGCAGAAGAGCGACGATCGAGCGGGCGTCGTCGCCCAGCTCCACCGCGACCTCCGACTCCACGATCACCTCACCCTCGCTGCCCAAGCGACCACTCGGCTCCGTCCTCGAGCAGCCCGTTGGTCGTGAGGAAGCCGGCCAGGGGCGCGTCGATGCCGAGCTTCTGCTGGATCTCGGGCGCGTTGAACCCGATCTTCCAGCCCAGAGGCTGAGCCTGCCGGGCGAGGATCTCGCGGCGCCGGACGAGCAGAGCAGCGATGCCGCGCCACTCACGGCGTCATCACGATCTTGAGCGCCTCGCGCCGGTCGTAGACCGCGTATGCGTCGGCGGCATCCGCGAGCGACATGTGGTGCGTCACGAGCGGCGAGGGGTCGAGCACTCCCGCGTCCATCATCGCCAGCACCCGATCGACGTGCCCGATCACGTTCGCGTGCCCCGTCTTCAGCGTCAGCGCCTTGATCCACACGATGCCCATGTGGACCGGGATGCGCTCGGCGTACACGCCGATGGCCGCCACGGTGCCGGCCTTGCGCGTGACCCGCGCGGCCAGCTCGAGCGCGTCCTGGTGGCCGACCGCGTCGATCGCCGCGTCCACGCCGCGCCCGCCGGTGGCCGCCTTGACCGCGGCGCGCGGGTCGTCCTCGGTGAGGTGCACCGGCTCGGCGCCGAAGTCGCGGGCGATGCCGAGCCGCTCCTCGACCGTGTCGATCGCGATCACCTTCGCGGCGCCCGCCGCGCGCGCCGCCTGGACCGCGCAGAGCCCGACCGGGCCGAGCCCGAGCACCGCCGCCGAGTCGCCCGGCCGGATGCCGGCCTGGTCCACGGCGTGCCAGCCGGTGCCCATCACGTCGCCGGCGAACAGCGCGGCGTCGTCCGTCATGCCCTCGGGCACGCGGCGCAGCGTGAGGTTCGCGTGCGGCACCAGCACGCGCTCGGCCTGCGCGCCCTGGAGCGAGCCGAGCGTCTTGCCGTGCCCGAAGACGCGGCCCTCGTCGCACTTGTGGAAGTCGCCGCGGCGGCAGAAGAAGCAGTTCCCGCAGGCCGAGCAGTAGCAGCCGAGCACGCGGTCGCCCTCGGCCACGTCGGTCACGCCCTCGCCCGCCGCGACCACCGTCCCGACGAACTCGTGGCCGAGCGTGAAGCCCGGCTCGATCACCACCCGGCCGTGGTAGATGTGCAGATCGGAGCCGCACACGCCGGTGGCCTCCACGCGCACGACCGCGTCGTCGCGCTCGAGCAGCTCCGGCTCGGGCCGCTCCTCCACCCGGACCTCGCCGGGCGCCTGGAAGGTGACCGCCTGCATGCGCGAGCGGACGCTATAGGTTCCCCGCCATGATCCACGCGTTCGTGCTGATCAAGGCGGAGCGGGAGGCGATGCACTCGCTCGGCGGCAAGCTCGCCGACGTCGAGGGAGTGACAGAGGCCTACTCGATCACCGGGGAGTGGGACTTCGTGGCGATCATCCGGCTGCGCCAGGCCGAGGAGCTCGCCGAGCTCGTGACAGCGCCGGCCTGTCGCGGATCCGCGGCATCCGCGAGACGCACACGATGGTCGCCTTCGAGGTCTTCTCGGAGCACGACCTCGAGGCGATGTTCTCGATCGGCGCCTGAGCGTGCCGGACCCCTTCTTCGAGAAGGACGGCAGCAGCTTCCTCCCGACAGCCTCCACCCGCGGCCCCTGGGACCCGGACGCCCAGCACGCCGGCCCGCCCGCCGCGCTGCTCGCCCGCGCGATCGAGCGCTGCGAGCCGCGCGACGGGATGCGCGTGGGGAGGATCACCTGCGAGATCCTCGGCCCGGTGCCGCTCGAGCCGCTGACCGTGGAGGCGAGCGTGGTGCGCCCGGGCCGCAGCGTCGAGCTGCTCGAGGCGTCGCTGGCCGGGCCCGCCGGCGAGCTGATGCGAGCGCGCGCCTGGCGCCTGCAGGTCGGCGAGCACTCGCTGCACCTCGACCAGGAGGAGCGCGCCGCCCGGCCCGGACCAGGGCGAGCCGAGCGACTTCCCCGGCGCCGGCCACGACTTCGGCTACCACGAGGCGATGGAGTACAGCTTCGTGCACGGCGGGTGGCGGCAGCCGGGCCCGGCGACGGTCTGGATGCGCACGCGAGTGCCGATCGTGGCCGGCGAGGAGCCGACGCCGCTCGAGCGCCTGCTCATCGCCGCCGACTCCGGCAACGGCGTGAGCGCGGCGCTCGACTGGCGCACCCACCTGTTCATCAACACGGAGCTGACCGTGCACCTGATGCGGCCGCTCGACGGGCGAGTGGGCGTGCCTCGACGCCGTGACCCGCGTGGACGGCCTCGGCCTCGCGGAGACGACCCTGTGGGACGAGCGGGGCCGGATCGGCCGCGCAGCCCAGACGTTGCTTGTCAGGGCCCGGATCGGACAGGATTGAGGAGATGCCCAAGGACCCGTACTGATCACCGGCTGCTCCACCGGCATCGGCCGGGCCACCGCCGAGCGGCTCGCCCGCGCCGGCATGACCGTGTACGCGAGCGCCCGCCGCCCCGAGTCGATCGAGGACCTGAAGGGCGCGGGCTGCCGCACGCTCGCGCTCGACGTGACCGACGAGGAGTCGATGCGCGCGGCCGTGCGATGAGGTCGAACGCGCCGAGGGCGCCGTCGGCGCGCTCGTGAACAACGCGGGCTACAGCCAGAGCGGCGCCGTGGAGACGGTCCCGCTCGACGACGTGCGCCGCCAGTTCGAGACGAACGTCTTCGGCCTCCTGCGCATGTCCCAGCTCGTGCTGCCCGGCATGCGCCGCGAGGGAAGCGGCCGGATCGTGAACCTCAGCTCCATGGGCGGCAAGCTCACCTTCCCGGGCGGCGGCATCTACCACGCGACCAAGCACGCGGTGGAGGCGCTCTCGGACGCCATGCGCTTCGAGGTGCGCGGCTTCGGCGTGGACGTGGTCGTGATCGAGCCAGGCCTCATCAGGACGAGCTTCGGGGACGCCGCGGTGGCGTCGGTGCCCGCGGAGGACGGTCCCTACGCCGAGTTCAACCAGGCGGTGGCGGCCGCCACGGCGCGCGTGTACGACGGCCCGCTCGGGCGGCTCGGCGCAGGGCCGGACGCGGTCGCCAAGGTGATCGAGAAGGCGCTCACCGCGGACCGGCCGCGCACCCGCTACAAGGTCACCGCCTCGGCCCGCGTGCTGATGGGCCAGCGCTCCCTGCTGCCCGACCGGGCCTGGGACGCCGTGGTGGGAACCTCCTTCCCGCGGCCCGGCCGTAAGTAGGCTTCCGCGCCCTATGGCCTACTTCAAGGACGCCGAGGAGGTCTACGCGACCATCGGGCAGCTGTTCCGGGACCTCAAGGATGACGAGGAGCTCGCCCCCAAGTTCCGCAAGGCGAACACGATCGTGCAGTACCAGTACCGCGAGCCCGAGTCGCGCATCACGGTGAAGCTGATCGAGGGCGAGGACGGGCAGGTCGACTTCGGCGACACCGTCCTGGAGCCCGAGGTCATCATGACCATGGACGCCGACACGGCGCACCGCTTCTGGCTCGGCCAGGTCAACGTGACCGTGGCGCTGGCACGCGGGCAGATGAAGGCGAAGGGGCCGGTGGCGAAGATCCTGAAGCTCGTGCCGCTCGTCAAGCCGGTCTTCCCGCGCTACCGCAAGCAGCTCGAGGAAGCCGGCCGCCGGGACCTGCTCGAGGCTTCTTGAAGGACTTCTACCAGTACGCCTCGCCCACGCGGGTGATCGCCGGGCGCGATCTGCTCGAGTCGACCGGCTTCGAGTTCAAGAAGGAGGGCGCCCGCCGCGTGTTCGTCGTGACCGACCCGGTCGTGCGCGGCACGGGGCTGGTCGAGAAGGTCGAGGCCGGGGTGGCCGACGGCGGCCTCGAGGTGGCCGGCGTGTACGACGACGTGCCACAGGACTCCTCGACCGACGTGGTCGAGCGCTGCGCCGCGCGCGGCCAAGGAGGCGGGCGCGGACTCGTTCCTGGCGGTCGGCGGCGGCTCGGTGATGGACACGGCCAAGGTGGCGGACGCGCTCTTCACCCACGGCGGCACGGCCCGGGAGCAGGAGGGCTTCCTCCTGATGCCGCGCGAGGAGGAGGGGCTGGGCCGGCCGCTCGACATCGCCCCACTCGCCTGCATCCCCACCACCGCGGGCACCGGCAGCGAGGTGTCGATGGCGGCGGTGGTGAAGGACCACGAGGCGAAGGTCAAGCTCGAGATCGCCGACTTCCCGCTCTTCCCGCGCCTCGCGATCCTCGACCCGGAGACCACCCGGACGCTACCCGCGTCCGTGGCCGCCGCCACGGGCATGGACGCGATGACGCACGCGATCGAGGGCTACGTGTCGACCGACTGGAGCCCGCACCAGGACGCGCGATCGCTGCAGGCGCTCCGGATGATCCGCGACAACCTCGAGCGGGCGGTCGAGCGCGGCGAGGAGGACGAGGACGCGCGCGGCAACATGCTGATCGCGGCCAACCTCGCGATCACGATCGCGCTCGGGTCGGTGCACGCGATGTCGCACCCGGCCGGCGCGCACTTCGGCGTGCCGCACGGGGTGGCCAACGCGATCCACCTGCCGCACGTGATCCGCCACAACGCCGCGGACGGAGAGACCGCGGACCGCTACCGCGACGTCGGCGAGGTCTTCGACATCTCCGAGCCGGAGATCGGCGACGCGCTCGCCTCCTACATCACCGAGCTGGTCGCGCGGCTCGGGCTGCCCACGCGGCTGTCGCAGGCAGGCGTGCCGGAGGACGGGATCCCGGCGCTCGTGGAGGGCGCCATGGGCGACGGCACCACGCTCCTCAACCCGCGCGAGATGCTCGAGGAGGACTACGAGGCGCTGTACCGGGCGGCCCTCTAGCGCACGAACAGCCGCTCGCGGTGGGCCTTCACCATGCCGTCGAGCGTGCGGCGTCCGGTGTGGCGCGGCCGCCACTTGAGCAGCCTGCGGGCGCGGTCCGTCTTCATCAGCACCGGCTTGCGCGCCGAGTGGAGCCAGGCGACCGAGTCCGGCAGGAGCGGCAGCCGCGTGGCGATCTCCGCGGTGGCGTCCAGCGCCAGCTTCGGCACCGGCACCGAGTACCAGCCGAGGGCGTCGGCGAGGTCCGACATCGTCAGGGTGCCGCCGCCGGCCAGGTTGTAGGGACCGGGGTCGCCGACGCCGCGGACGCCGGCCACGAACGCGCTCGCCACGTCCTCCTCGTGCACGAGCTGGAAGCGGCTGCCCGGGTCCGGCAGCACCGGCTTGAGCACCGGCACCGAGCCGAGCAGGCGCGCGACCGCGTCGGGCATGGCGTCGCCGAGGCGGAAGTAGGGGATCTCCTGGAGCATCGTCTGGGCCTCCGGGCCGGCCACGATGCAGGGCCGGAAGACGTACGCCGACGGTCCCGCTGTGCCTCAGCAGCACCTCGCCCAGCACGCGCTCCACCTCGGCCTTCTGGTGCGAGTACGGGTGTGCCGGCGAGCCGCGTGGCGGGATCTCCTCGGTCAGCCAGTCGGGGTTGTCGTCGTGGAACCCGTAGGCGGCGACGCTCGACGCGTAGCAGATGCGGTCCACCCCGGCCTTGGCCGCCTGCTCGAAGACGCGCCGCGAGCCGTCCACGTTGAGGTCGCGCGTGCTGTCGCTCGCGCTGAGGATCGCGAAGGCCAGGTGCACCACCACGTCGGCGCCCTGGACCAGGTCGCGCACGCTGGCGTCGTCGGTCACGTCGCCCTGGCGGTACTCGGTCTTGCGCCAGCCGCGGTCGCCGGGCTCGAAGGGGCGGCGGGCCATGCCGACGATGCGCTTCACCGAGCGCGACCGCTCGAGCGCGTCCACGATCGACAGGCCGAGGTCGCCGGTCGGCCCCGTCACAGCGACCGTGAGGCCGGTCGTCGCCATGCGGGGGTTCTACTCGATCCGCGAGCCGGGGGGTGCGCGGGTCGCGGCGTCAGCGGGGCCGGCCGGGGAGGGGCCCGCCGCCCTCGTCGAACCTGGATTCGCACCCGGTCAGGATGTCGTCCCGGTCGGCCTGGACGGTGTCGTCGCCGGGGCCGCAGCGCACGCGGTCGCGCACGCCGTCCTGCGTGCGGATCTCGTCGTCGCCCGGGCCGCTGTCGATCGAGTCGGCGTCGCCTCCGCCGGTCACGCGGTCGTTCGACGAGCCCGTCCGGATGCGGTCGCGCCCGCCGCCGCCGTGCACGTCGGCGTGGCCCCCTTCGGTCGTCACCACGTCGTGGCCGGCTCCGGCCCTGATGGTCACGTCGCCCTCGTCGGAGCTGATCCGGTCGGAGCCCGTGCCGGCGTCCACGAAGTCGCCGCCCAGGCTGGCGTAGATCCGGTCGGCGCCGGAGCCGCCGAAGATGCGGTCGGCCTCGGACTGGCCGAACAGCGTGTCGGCTCCCGAGCCGCCGAGCACGAGGTCGGTGCCGGCGCCGGCGTACACCACGTCGTTGTCGGGGCCGGCGTCGATGCGGTCGGCGCCGGTGCCGCCGATCACCAGGTCGACGCCATCGGCGGCGTTCACCTCGTCGTCGCCGGAGCCGGCCTCGAGGAAGTCGTTCGAGCCGTCGCCGAGCAGGCGGTCGTTGCCGCCCTCGCCGTAGATCTGGTCCGGCCGCGGGGTGCCCTGCAGCTGTTCGGCGGCCTCCGTGCCGATCAGGGTGTCCGCGACCGCCACCGCGCCCAGCAGGCTGAGGAACGCGACGGCCGCCACCAGTACTGATGCGGTTCGCCTCATGGACCCGTTGAAACAAGCCAGCCCGCGCCGGGTTGCGGCGCTAGGCGGGCTTCGCCTCGTCGTAGCCCGGCTCGCCGGGCAGCACGATCTCCGCCTCGCCCTCGCGCACCAGCACCCTCGGCTGCACCGGCACGACCTCGCGCGTGCGCGCCTTGTGGAGCGCGTCGGCGACGGATTCGGCCTGCGCCAGAGCCTCGAGGTGCTTGATCGTGGGGAAGACGAGCATCAGCTCGTCGCGAGCGAAGGCGTCGAGCGCGGCGGCGGGTCGGAGCCAGCGCGAATCGACGCACTCGCTGCCGTCCACGGTGGCCTCGGCGCCGGGCGGGGCCTCGGCCACGAAGAACCAGGTGTCGAACCGGACCTTGACCTCCTCCGGCGTGATCCAGCGCGACCAGGGCACGACCTCGGCGTCCTCAGGGAGCGCGACGCCGGCCTCCTCCTGGAGCTCGCGGACGGCCGCGGCGGAGTGGTCGGCGTCCTCGTCGTGCACGGCGCCGCCGGGGAAGACCCAGGCGCCGCCCATGAAGCGCTGCTTCGGATTGCGCTGGACGAGGAGCACCTCGGGGCCGTCGGGCGAGTCGCGCAGGACGATGATCGAGGCGGCCTGACGCGCCTCGGTCACCTCACCCTCGTTGAGCTCCTCCCCGGGATGGGGCCGGTCGACCCGCATTCGGGCAGCCTAACGCGATAGGCGCCGGGATGGCGCCAATCCGGTCAAGGCGCGGGCAGGATGCCCGCAAGAGCATTCCCGGCTCCATGGACGAGACGGTCACCGCACAGCTCTGGATGTGCACGTCCTGCGGGTTCATCTACGACCCCGCCGAGGGCGACCCGGACGGCGGCATCCCGCCCGGAACCGCGTTCGACGACATCCCGGACGACTGGTTCTGCCCCGTCTGCGGCGCGCGGAAGAAGGACTTCGAGCCCTACGACGGGTAGGTCAGGCCCCGACCTCCTCGGGGAGGCCGTGGCGCGCGACCACGCGGTCGTAGTTGAGGCGCAGGAGCTCGATCACGTCGAGGACGTCCTCGTCCGTCTCGATCCTCTTGGCGGCCCAGGCCGGCTTGTCCGGCGCCACGGGATGCGGGCCCACTCGGCCCTCCTCCCGGAGCCGCGCTCCGACCTCCTTCGGGAAGCCGAAATGGGCGGCGTGGTCACCGTGCAGGTGGCCGATCTGGCGGCCGCCGACGGTGAAGCCGTACTCGCCGCGACGGCCGATGCCGGCCTCGACTCCCGGCCAGGACGTGACCGCCTCGGTGATGCGTTCGCTTGCGTTGGTTGATTCGCTCATGGATGCATGGTGCATCCTCAAGTGCACTTGAAGTCAAGGGCTGACGGGCATGCGGTGATCTCCCGTCGAGCCGTGGACCGGGTGGTCGCCGGGGTCGAGGATCCACCGCTCGGACGCGGTGGCCCGGTACAGGCGGTGGAAGGCCGGCGGCTGCACGTCGTTCAGCGTCCACTCGCGGAGCCCGTGCTCGACGCATCCGTTCGAGTAGATCTCGATGCCCCGCTCGAGATCGACGCCCGTCATCTCCGCCGCGACCGCCGACATGTACACCGCCTGCGCCTGGCCGACCGGCGCGCGTGAGTCGAAGACCACGATGCTCACCTCCGGGCGGGCGGCGATGTTGCGCGAGTGGGTGGCCTCGGGCGACGAGACCCAGAAGAACTCGGTGTACTCCGCCGCGGCGTAGTAGACGGGCGACGCCCACGGCCGGCCCGTCGCGTCGGCGCTGGCGATCGTCATGTAGCGGTGGGAGTCGACGATCGCTCTCGCGATTGCCCCACCGTCTTGTTCGCTCATTCGCGAGAGGCTCGCACTAACCGCCGCAGACGCGCGGCGTGGTCACGAGCTGCTCGCGCGACGGGCCGGCCTGGCCCGAGACCTTGCAGAACGCGTAGCGGCCGGTCTCGAAGTCGGCCATGGTCCGGTACTGGTGGCCGATCACGCCGGTGGCGCCGGCCTCGCCCGTGCCGAACTCGGCGGTCACTGCAACGCACGCGTAGCGGCCGCTGCTGCGGCCGAGCTGCTCGTGGGCGCCGACCGCGTCGACGCTGCGCGGGAACGGCTCGCACTCCACGCGGCGGATCGGTCCGTCGAGGTCGCCGCTGCGGACGCGGGCCCGGGCGTCGGCGAGGATCTCGGCGTTCAGCTCGTCGACGAGGGTGGATCGGGCTTCGAGCTGCTCGGCCTGGCGTTGCGCCGGGGGGAGCGACCGAGGTGGAGCGGCGGAGCCGCGGGCGCTGCTCGGTCTCGAGCGTGCGGACGAGCTCGGCTCTCCGCTCGGCCCGGTCGCGGCGGTCCGCCTCGGCGCGGTCCTCCTTCGACTCGAGGATGACCGGCACAAGCGCCGCCGCTCCGGCCACGAGCAGGATCACGGCGCCGAGCGCGGTCAGCCTGGCGGTGCGGCCCGTGCGGCGCCAGAGCCAGCCCGGGAGATCCACGATGCCGGGCATCGGCTCGTAGCGGTCCTTCTGCCGGGGGTCCTGCTCGGTTGGGGTAGGGCTCGTCACGGCGAGGGATGTTGCGCCCCCGGGAGGCGAAGCACAAGCACCGATGCCTTGTGGTGAGCGTAAGCTCAGCTGAACGATGCTCGACCTGCGGCGACTCCGGCTGCTCAGCGAGCTCGCCCGCCGCGGCACGATCGCGGAGGTGGCGAGGGTGGTGGGGTACACGCCCTCGGCGATCTCGCAGTCGCTGCTGCAGCTCGAGCGCGAGGCGGGGGTGCCGCTGCTGGAGCGCGACGGGCGGCGCGTGCGGCTGACACCGGCCGCGCGCGGGCTGGTGGCCCGGACCGACCGGGTGCTGGCAGAGCTCGACGCGGCCGAGGCGGAGCTGGCGGCGGACCACGGGACGGTGCGCGGCACGGTGGTGATCGGGGCGTTCCCGAGCGCCGCCGCCGGGCTGGTGGCGCCGGCGGTGGCGGACCTGTACGAGCGGCACCCGGAGCTGTCGTGCCCGGTGGTGGAGCACGAGCCGGAGGACGGGATCCCGGTGCTCCGCTCGGGCGAGCTGGACGTGCTGGTGTCGGAGAGCTACGAGGGGGTGGCGGCGGTGCCGACCGGCGGGCTGGAGTCGCACGCGCTGCTGACGGAGCCGCTGCTGCTGGTGCTGCCGAGGGAGGGGGCGGGTGCGGAGCCGGCGCGAGGGGGAGCCGTGACGGGGCGCGCGCGAGGCGCCGCTGGATCGGAGCCGGTCTCATTGGACTCGCTGGCGGACGCGCCGTGGATCGCGGGGCTCGCCGGGACCCAGTTCGCGGCCGCGCTCGACGGGGCGTGCCGGAAGGCGGGGTTCACGCCGCGGATCGTGCACCGTGCGGACGACGCGCGGCTGATGGAGACGCTCGTGGAGTCGGGCCTGGGAGTCGGGCTGCTGCCGGCGCTGGCGCGGACGGGGTCGGACGCGGTGCGGTTCGCAGCGGCGACGCCGGCGCCCCCGCGCCGGCACGTGAGCGCGCTGGTGCGAAGCGGGGCAGCGCGCCGGCCGTCGCTGGCGGCGGTGCTGGAGGCGCTGATGCGGCAGGCGTCGGTGGTGGCCGGCGAAGCGAGTGCGGCCGGTTCGCCTGCGCGGATCCGCTTGCCGGGGCGAGTGCTCGCGGCGCGGCTGCTTCGCCCGGCGCGGATCCGCTTGCCGGGGCGAGTGCTCGCGGCGCGGCCGGTTCGCCCGGCGCCGGTCCGCTTGGCGCGCCCTAGCCTGCTCGGCGTGCCGCGGTCTGCCCGACAACCTGCGCGTTCTCGGCCGGCGCGACTTTCGCCTTCTCTTCTTCGGCCAGGGCGTCTCCGTGCTCGGGGATCGCATGGTCGCCGTCGCGCTTGCCTTTGCGGTGCTCGAGGTCGGCGGGTCCGCGTCGGAGGTCGGTCTCGTGCTGGCCGCCGCGGTGCTGCCGCTTGTCGGCAGCGTCCTGATCGGCGGGGTGGTCGCGGACCGGACCTCGCGCCGCTCGGTGATGATCGGCGCCGACCTCGTCAGGGTGGCCAGCCAGGGCACCACCGCGGCCCTGCTGATCACCGGGTCGGCGGAGGTGTGGACGCTCGCGCTGTTCGCCGGACTGACCGGCGCCGCCACCGGGTTCTTCAACCCGGCGTCGACCGGGCTGCTCCCCGAGGTCGTGCCGCCCGACGAGCTCCAGCCGGCCAACGCGCTGCGGGCGACCGCGGTCTCGACCGGCGAGATCGCCGGCCCGCTCATGGCCGGGCGTGCTCGTGGCGGCGGCCGGAGCGGGGTGGGCGATCGCCGTGGACGCGGCGACGTTCGCGGTGAGCGCGCTGTGCCTGTGGCGCCTGCGGGTGCCGAGCCGCGTGGCGCACGCCGGCGCGTCGTTCTTCGCCGACCTCCGCGACGGGTGGGACGCATTCCGCTCGCGGCGGTGGGTGTGGACGTTCGTCGTCTACTTCGCGGTGGTCAACATGCTGTGGGGAGCGTGGAGCGCGCTGGGCCCGGTGGTGGCCGACCGCGAGCTCGGCGGTGCGGCGGCGTGGGGCGTGGTGCTGGGATCGGTCGGTGCCGGCGCGCTCGTCGGCAGCCTGCTCGCCACGCGGGCGAAGCCGCGGAGGCCGCTGGTGCTGGTCGCGCTGACGGAGGCCTTCTTCGCGCTGCCGCTGGCGTTCCTGGCGGCGGGCGCGCCGACGGCGCTGCTGGCGTTCGGGGCGTTCCTGTCGGGCGCCGGGATGATGCTCGGGATGTCGGTGTGGGAGTCGACGTTGCAGCGACTGATCCCGGCGGAGTCGCTGTCGCGGGTGGCGTCGTATGACTGGTTCGGGTCGTTCGCCTTCTACCCGATCGGCCTGGCGCTCTGGGGGCCATTGGCCGGGTTGATCGGGGTCTCGACCTCTTTGTGGCTGGCGTTCGGGCTCTTCATTGCGTTGATCGCCGGGCAGTTGGCGGTGCCGGACACTCGTCGGCTGCGGGTCGAATCCGCGCAAACGACGGGCTAGGGAGGGGTGCCCGAAGGGGGGTTCAACACATTGCGGCGATATATCCGCCGCAACGTATGGGACCCCCCCAACAAGGGCGCAAGAACGGAGCCGGCCCGGCCAGGACCCACCCCTCATTGCTGCCGTTTACGCGGCTTCGAGCAACGCGACCGACGAGGTAGCCGCCTCGATGGCGTCAACCGTGATCCCCACCAAGCGGCGCAGCTCCCCGAGCGAGATCGCCAAAGGCGGCATCAACACCACCACATCGCCCAAGCGGCCGCACGATCGCCCCACGCGCCCGCGCCTCCAGCGTCACCCGGTGCCCCATCCGAGCCGAAAGCGGAAAGTCCGAGAGCTCGATCCCGACCATGAACCCGCACCGCCGCACCTCGCGCACCACCGGCAACTCGGCCACCGGCCCGAGCAGGTCGCCCAGCAACGCGATCTTCGCCTCGAGCCCCTCCAGCGTCCGCTCCTCCTCGAACACATCCAGCGTCGCCAGCGCAGCCGCGCACGCCAGCGGGTTCCCCGTGTACGTGTGCCCGTGGAAGAACGTCCGGAACTCCTCGAACTCGCCGAGGAAGCCGTCGTAGATCCGCTCGGTCGCCAGCGTCGCCGCCAGCGGCAGGTATCCGCCCGTGATGCCCTTCGCCAGGCACAGCAGATCGGGCGCCACGTCCTCGTGCTCGCACGCGAACATCCGGCCCGTGCGGCCGAACCCCGTGGCCACCTCGTCGAGGATCAGCAGCACGCCGTGCCGGTCGCACAGCTCGCGCACCCCGCGCAGGTAGCCCTCCGGGTGCATCAGCATCCCGGCCGCCCCCTGCACCAGCGGCTCCATGATCACCGCCGCCACATCGCCGGCGTGCTCCTCCAGCAGCCGGTCCATGTCGTCGAGGTCGCCCGGCTCCGCCTTCAGCGTGTCGAACAGCAGCGGCCGGTACATCGAGTGGAACAGGTCGATCCCGCCGACCGACACCGACCCGATCGTGTCCCCGTGGTACGCCATCCGCAGCGCGACGAACGAGTGCCGCTCCTCGCCGCGCTGACGCCAGTACTGGAACGCCATCTTCAGCGCGATCTCCGTCGCGGTCGAGCCGGAGTCCGAGTAGAAGACCCGCGTCAGCCCGGGCGGCGCCAGCTCCACCAGCCGGCTCGCCAGCTCGATCCCGGGCCGGTGGCTCAGGCCGAGCATCGTCGAGTGCGCGACGCTGTCGAGCTGCTCGCGCACGGCGGCGTCGATGCGCGGGTGCCGGTGCCCGTGCACGTTGCACCAGAGCGACGACACGCCGTCGATGTAGCGCCGCCCGTGCGATGTCGATCGAGGTCGGTGCCCTCGGCGCTCTCGACGATCAGCGGCTCCTCCCCCGACCACCCCCTCTGCTGCGTGAACGGATGCCAGAGATGGGCGCGGTCGGCGGCGGCGAGGTCCATGACGCCGCGAAGCTACCCGCGCGTTCGGATGTACGATGGTCCGTCATGGGGAGAGGACTCGCCGCCGGCCTCGTGCTGGCCACTGCGCTGATCGTGCCCACCACAGCAAGCGCCCAGGACGCCAAGCCGTCCAAGCGCTGCGACTTCACGGACCCGGCGGTCTGCCTGTACCCGTGGCCGAACGACCTCTTCACGAGGAGTGACGACGCTCCGCCACCGGCCGTCGCCTGAACCTGAAGCGCGCCTCCATGCCGCGCAACAAGGACGGCAAGCCGATCGACCCGCGCGACATCAACCGCGCCGACGGCTTCAGCCCCGGCTCCATGCTCATCACGAAGGTGCGCGGCCTCGACAGCCTCGCCGCCGGGCGCCGCTCGAAGCTCCCGCCGATCGGCGACCTGCGCCGCAGCCTCGCCAAGCGCTCGCCGGTCGTGGTGATCGACGCGCGCACGCGGAAGCGCCACCCGGTCTGGGCCGAGGTCGACTCGAACCCGAGCCGTCCCGCGGACCGCGTCCTCATCATCCGCCCGGGCAAGAACTTCACCGAGGGCCGGCGCTACATCGTCGCGCTGCGCAACCTGAAGACCCGCACCGGCCGGGCGATCCGGCCGAGCCGCGGCTTCCGCACCTACCGCGACGGCCTCCGCTCGCGCAACCGCCTCGTGAACCAGCGGCGCACGCGCTACGAGCGCATGTTCCGCACGCTGCGCAGGGCCGGCGTCAAGCGCGGCAACCTCTTCCTCGCCTGGGAGTTCACCGTGGCGAGCCGCCAGAGCCTCGCCGGCCGCGCGCTCCACATCCGCGACCGCGCCTTCGGTCAGCTCGGCGACACCAACCTCCGCGACCTGACCGTCCAGGGCAGCTCGCCGACCTTCACGGTCGACACGGTCCAGGACCGGACCGCCGCCGAGGACGACCGGATCGCGCGCCGCATCGAGGGCACGATCACCGTCCCGTGCTTCCTGACGAACGGCTGCCAGCCCGGCGGGCGCTTCACGTTCGACCGGCGCGGCCGGCCTGAGCAGCGCGGCACGACGACCTTCAGGTACTACTGCAACATCCCGCGCTCGGCGCTCGACCCGGCCGCCCCGCCGAGGGCCCGCGCCGCGCTCTACGGCCACGGGCTGCTGGGCGACCCGGCCGAGTTCGACGCGAGCAACGTCAAGTCGATGTCGAACGAGCACAACGTGCTGTTCTGCGCGACCGCCTGGGCCGGCTTCGCCGAGGAGGACATCGTGCACATCGTCGGCGTGCTGAATGACCTGTCGCGCTTCAACACGATCGCCGACCGCATGCAGCAGGGCTTCCTGCAGCAGCTGTTCCTGGGCCGGGCGCTGATCCACCCGCAGGGGCTCTCGTCGCATCCCGCTTTCCAGAAGGACGGCCAGAGCGTGATCGACACACAGCGGCTGTACTTCGACGGCAACTCGCAGGGCGGGATCATGGGCGGCTCGCTGACCGCCCTCGCGCCCGACTTCGACCGCGCCGTGCTCGGCGTCCCAGGGATGAACTACTCGACGCTGCTCCAGCGCAGCGTCGACTTCGACGCCTACTCGCCGGCCCTCTACGGCGGCTACCCGAAGCAGCTCGAGCGCCAGCTCTGGCTCGCCCAGATCCAGCTGCTGTGGGACCGCGGCGAGTCGAACGGCTACGCGCAGCACATCACGAGCCGCCCGCTGCCGAACACCCCGCCGCACAAGGTGCTGATGCACGTGGCGTTCGGCGACCACCAGGTCGCCGACGTGACGGCCGTGATCATGGCGAGGACGATCGGCGCGCGCATCCGCCAGCCGGCCCTCGCGGACGGGCGCTCCCCGTTCTCGAACCCATGGTGGGGCCTGCAGCGCGTCCCGTCCTACCCGTACGACGGCTCGGCCCTCGTGTGGTGGGACTCCGGCACCCCGCCGTCGCCGCTGATCAACCAGCCGAACCGTGAGGGGGCGGACCCGCACAGCCATCCGCGCAGCGACCCCGCCGCGCGCGTGCAGAAGTCCGAGTTCCTGAAGCTGGGCGGCGCCGTGGTGGACGTGTGCGGCGGCGGACCGTGCTTCGCCAACGGGTACACGGGCCCCTAGCCGGTCCCGCATCCCTAGCTAATCTGCGCCCCAGATGCCGCCTCTGCCGCTGCTCGTCTTCGTGGTGGGGACGGGCTCGCTCGGCGCGGAGATCGCGGCGGTGCGGCTGCTCGCCCCCTACTTCGGCGCCTCCACGATCGTGTGGGCGAACACGATCGGGATCGTGCTCGTCGCGCTGTCGGTCGGCTACTGGCTCGGCGGGCGGCTGGCCGACCGCCACCCGCACATGCGCGGTCTCTGCCTGCTGGCCCTCGCCGCCGCCGGACTGCTCGCGCTGGTGCCGTTCGCGGCCGACCCGCTGCTCGACCTCGGCGTGGAGGCGCTCGACTCGATCTCCGCCGGCGCGTTCATCGGCTCGCTGCTCGGCGTGCTCGTGCTGGTGGCGGTGCCGGTCATGCTGCTCGGCGCGGTCTCGCCGTACGCCATCCGGCTCGCGGTCTCGACGGTCGAGGAGGCCGGCACCGTCGCGGGGCGCCTGTACGCGCTCTCCACGGCCGGGCTCGCTCGCGGGCACGCTGCTCTCGGCGCTGCTGCTGATCCCGCTCGTCGGCACGCGCCGCACCTTCCTGGTCTTCGCCCTCGCCATCGCCCTCATGGCGGTGTGGGGCCTGCGCCCGGTGCGGCGCTACGCGCTCGCCCCGGCCGCGATCGCCGCGCTGATCGCGCTCCCCGTCGGCACGCTCAAGGCGTCCGACACCGACGGCGGCCGGGTGATCCACGAGGCCGAGACCGAGTACCAGTACGCGCGCGTGGTCGAGTACCCGGACGGTCACCGCACGCTCGAGCTGAACGAGGGCCAGGCACAGCACTCGATCTACGACCCGGACACGGTGCTCACCGGCGACGTGTGGGACGCGCACCTCGTGCTGGGCTTCGCGGGCTTCGACGAGCCGCCGCGGCGCGTGGCCATCCTCGGCAACGCGGCGGGCACGACCTCGCGCGCCTACGAGGAGTTCTTCCCCGAGACGCGGATCGACGGGGTCGAGATCGACGGCGAGCTGTCGGAGATCGGCCGCGAGTACTTCGACATGAACAACCCGCGGCTGCACCTGTACCACGAGGACGCGCGGCCGTTCCTGCGCCGGATCGACGCCGAGTACGACCAGATCTCCGTCGACGCCTACCGCCAGCCCTACATCCCCTTCTACCTCACGACCGAGGAGTTCTTCGAGACCGTGAAGGACCGGCTGCGCCCGGGCGGTGTGCTCGTGGTGAACGTCGGCCATCCGGAGGGCCAGGACGACCTCGAGAAGGTGCTCACGGCGACCATGGGCGAGGTGTTCCCGAACGTGATGCGGGACCCGATGGAGGACACCAACACGCTGCTCGTGGCGAGCGAGGCGCCGCTGTCCGCGGAGAACCTGCGCGACGCGGCGCTGGACGCGGCCGGACGGCCTGCGCGGGACCATGCTGGCCGCCGCGTCGAGGCTCGAGCCGGGCCTGACCGGGGGTGAGGTCTACACCGACGACAAGGCGCCGGTGGAGTGGCTGATCGACAAGTCGATCGTCGACTACGCCGCCGACGGGGAGGACTGAGAATCTGCTGGGGCCGGGCCCAAGCGGCCGGCTCGGCCGGACGCGCCGGGATTCTCTCCCGGATGTCGCAATCATAGGCGGCGGGATCGTCGGCTGCGCGGCGGCCGCCTTCCTCGCCGAAGCGGGTGCCCGGGTCCAGCTGTTCGAGCGCGACGAGCTGGCGGGCGCGGCGTCCGGCCGCAACTCCGGCGCGATCCAGCACCCGTTCGACCCGGTGCTGGCCGAGCTCCACGAGGAGACGCTCGGCCACTACCGCGAGCTCGACGGGTTCGAGCTGCCGGATGAGCCGACCGGCCTGCTGCTGCTGGCGCGCGAGCGCGCCCCGCTGGTGTCGACCGTGGCGGAGATCGCCGCCGGCCAGCCGGAGCTTCAGCCCGCCCTGCTGGACCCGCGCGAGCTGAAGCGGATCGAGCCGCGCGTGGGGCGCAAGATCTGGGGCTGCCGGCTCGAGACGGGCTATCCGGTCCAGCCGGCGGCGGCCACGCTCGGCTTCGCCGAGCGCGCCCGCCGCGCGGGCGCCGAGCTCCACGAGGGCCGGCCCGCCTGGCCCTGGGTCCTGGGCCGCAGCATCCGCGGCGTGCTGGCCGGCGGCCGCCACTTCGCCGCCGGCGCGGTGCTCGTGGCGGCCGGCCCCTGGGCCCCGGAGGTGATCGACCCGACGCTCGCCTGGCGCCCGATCGTGCCGGTCTGGGGCGTGGTGCTCGACGTGAGCGTGCGACGACCCGCCGCGGCACGTGCTCGAGCAGCTGGGGGTGGAGGGCGTGGCGGGCGTGAAGTCCGGCCGCGAGCCCGCCGCGCCGCCGGAGTCGATCTTCAGCATGGTGGCGGCGAACGGAGCGGTGTCGGTCGGCTCGACCTTCCTCGCAGAGGAGCCCGACGCGGCGACCTGGGCCGGGCAGCTGCGCCGCGCCGGCGAGCGCTTCGTGCCGGCGCTGTCCCGCGCGCGGGTGGAGAGCGCCCGCGCGTGCGCGCGGCCGCAGTCGCTCGACGGCCGCCCGCTCGTGGGGCCGGCCGGGGGGATCGACAACCTCTGGATCGCGGCCGGACACGGCCCCTGGGGGATCTCGACCGGGCCGGCCACGGCGCGGCTCGTGGCCGACGCGCTGCTCGGCCGCGCCGAGCCGCGTCCTGAGCTGCTCGCCTCTCGCTTCTCCGGGTAGGTCGCTGTCGCTTCTCCGGGTAGGGTCATCTCGAAGGGAGATGAGATGACTTTCAGGAAGTACCAGCTCGGCGGCTACGAGGAGATGTGCGAACAGCACCGCTGGGAGGTGCCGGAGCGCTACAACATCGCGTTCGACGTCTGCGACAAGCACGACCGCGGCCGGCTCGCGATGGTGTGGGAGGACTGGCGCGGCGACGAGCGCCGGGTCAGCTTCGGCGAGCTCCAGGACCTGTCGTGCAAGTTCGCGAACGTGCTGCGGGCGAACGGCGTGGAGCGCGAGGACCGCGTGGCCACCCTGCTGCCGTCCCTGCCCGAGACCGCGGCGATCTTCCTGGGCACCTACCGCGCCGGGGCGATCCTGCTGTCGATGTCGGTCCTGTACGGCGACGAGGGCATCGAGCACCGGCTGCGCGACTCCGGGGCGAAGGTGGTCGTGACCGACTCGGCCAACCGCGACCGGATCCCGGACGGCCTCGCCGAGCTGGTGCTGGTGCTCGACGACGGGCTGCTCGAGGACATGGCCGACGCGCTCGACGAGCTTCGAGACCGTCGACACCGCCGCCGACGACCCGGCGCAGCTCTACTACTCGTCCGGCACCACCGGCATGGCCAAGGGCATCCTCCACGCGCACCGCTACCTGCTCGCGCACGAGGAGTTCGAGTTCTGCCACGACGTGCGCGACGGCGAGCTGTTCCACGGCTCCGGCGAGTGGGCCTGGGCCGCGGGGATCTGCCCGCTGCTCGGGCCGTGGCGCTACGGCGCGGTGGCGCTCGTGCAGGCCCGCAAGGGCGGCTACGACCCCGAGGAGCACCTGCGCTTCCTCTCGAAGCACGGCGTGGAGAACATGTTCACCACGCCGACCGCGCTGCGAGCGATGACCGGCGTCGACGAGGCGGGCACGCGCTTCCCGCTCGACCGGCTGCGGATCACCTGCTCGGCCGGCGAGCCGCTGAACCCGGAGGTGATCCGCTGGTTCCGCGAGCAGTTCGGCGTGACGGTGCTCGACTACTACGGGCTGACCGAGAGCTACCCGCTGTGCGGCAACTTCCCGACGGTCGAGGTGCGCGAGGGCTCGATGGGGCGGCCGATGCCGGGCTGGGAGGTGGCCATCCTCGACGAGGACGAGCGGCCGCTGCCGGCCGGCGAGCGCGGCGAGATCTGCCTGCGCGCGCGCTCGAACCCGCACTACCCGATCGGCTACTGGAACCGGCCGGAGGACACCGAGGAGGTGTTCGGCGGCGAGTGGTTCCACACGAAGGACGCGGCCGAGCTCGACGAGGACGGCTACGTCTGGTACGCCGGGCGCGCCGACGACGTGATCATCTCGGCCGGCTACCGCATCGGGCCGTTCGAGGTCGAGTCGGCGTGCGTGGAGCACCCGGCCGTGAAGGAGGCGGCCGCGGTGGCGTCACCCGACCCGCGCCGCGGCGACATCGTGAAGGCCTTCATCGTGCTGGCCGGCGGGCACGAGCCGTCGGACGAGCTCGCGGACGAGATCAAGAAGCACGTGCGCGAGCGCCACTCGGCGTACGCGTACCCGCGCGAGATCGAGTTCGTGGCCGACCTGCCGAAGACGCTGACCGGCAAGATCCGCCGCGTGGAGCTGCGCGAGCAGGAGCGGGAGCGGAAGCAGGCCGAGACGCGGGCCTAGAGGATCGGCAGCAGCGGGATGTCCCAGAGGACGGCCGCCACGACGAAGGCCGCCACCGCCAGGGCGCCGGCGATCCCGGCGAGCACGCGCTGCGTCGTCGAGGTCTCCTCCGCGCGGTCCTTCAGCCTGGTCGGCCCAGATGATCGCCCGCTCGAGCAGCCGCTCGGCCCAGTCGAACTCGAGCGCCAGGAAGCCAAGCCCGATCAGGATCACCGCGATGCCGGGACCGGGGACGCCGGGCAGTGACAGCGCGCCGCCGGCGAGCACGATCAGGATGCCCAGATCACGACGACGACCCGCGCGCAGCACGATGTGCCGCTGCTCGTGGCGCTCCTTGCGCTCGCGGAGCTTGACCAGCAGCTCGGGCGGGTCGTCGTCCTCCTCGCGGCGCTGGGCCTCCTCGTGGCCATGCGCCGAGCTTAGAGCCAGTCCCGGAGCGGCAGTGACGCACCTGCGGCGGCCAGCGAATCCGGATTGGTGGGCGGCAGTCCGTGCACGGCCACTCCGCCGAGCCGCTCGACCGTCTCCCGGTTCGAGCGCTCGATCGGCTCTGGGCGTCGGAGGCCACGGCGTCATGACGACGCCCGCCACGGTCAGGCCGGCCGCCCGAGCCGCCTCGACCGTGAGCAGCGTGTGGTTGATCGTGCCGAGTCCCGTGCGGGCGGCGATCACGACCGGCAGGCCCAGGTCGACGGCGAGGTCCCGCACCAGGTAGCCCGGTGGTGATCGGCACCATCAGGCCGCCGACCCCCTCGCAGACGAGCAAGTCATGCGCGCGAGCGGCCGCGAGGATCCGCGCCGGCTCGATCGTCTCGCCCGCCAGCTCGGCGGCGTAGTGGGGGGACAGGGGAGGGCCGAAGCGATACGGGGCCACCTGCTCCGGGCGTTTGTCCAGTTGCGCGAGCGAGCAGGACGTGGTCGTGCGGCCACTCGCCGGGCGGCTCGTCGAGCCCGGTCACCACCGGCTTGAGCGCGGCGACGCGGCTCGCTCGCACGCGCGCGCAGATCGCCGCGGCCACGACCGTCTTGCCGACGCCGGTGTCGGTGCCGGTGACGAAGATCCCGCGCACTCAGGACCGCATCAGCGCGAGCCGCCAGCGGCGCACGGCCCAGCACCCTCGCGATCCGCGGCCGCGCGCTGCCCGCATGCCGGACCCGCCCCGGCCGGGCGGCGGTCGGCGGACGACGAAGCGGCCGCGCACCCGCGCTAAGCGGCGTCCGCCAGCCCGTCGAAGACCCGGCGCTGCTGGTCCCTCGAAGAGCCCGGGGCGCCGGAAGAGGCCGCGGCTCCCGCAGCCGCCCGTGCCGGCGCCGCCCCGGGATCCCGTGCCGGCTCCGCTCCCGACGCCATCCGCTGCGCGGCCTCGCGTGCCATCGCCGGCACCGCCGCCGCCAGCACCCGCGCCGCCTCGCGCAGCTCCGACTTCGTGTGCGAGGCCATCACCGCCAGCCGCAGCCGTGAGGTGCCCGCGGGCACGGTCGGCGGCCGGATCGCCTGGGCGAAGATCCCGCGCTCGAGCGAGCGCTCGCTGGCGGCGACCGTCGCGCGGGCGTCGCCCACGATCAGCGGCACGATCGGCGTGTCGCCGGCCGGGCACGGGCAGCCCCGACTCGCCGAGCGCGTCGCGCAGCACCTGCGCGTTGCGCTGCAGCTTCTCCACCCGGCGCGGCTGCTCGCGCAGCAGCTCGAGCGCGGCGATCGCGGCGGCCACCGCGGGCGGCGGCAGCGCCGTGGAGAAGATCAGCGTGCGCGCGGTGTTGATCAGGTACTTCGCCATCGCCTTGTCGCACAGCACGTACGCGCCGTACGAGCCGAGCGACTTGCCGAGCGTGCCGACCACCACGTCGACCTCGTCCTCGAGCGCCAGCGACGCCACCAGCCCGCGCCCGCCCGGCCCCACGCAGCCCGTGCCGTGCGCCTCGTCGACCATCACGCGCGCGTCGTAGCGCTGCGCGAGCTCGACGATCTCCATGAGCGGCGCCACGTCGCCGTCCATCGAGAAGACGCCGTCGGTCACGATCAGCGAGCCGCGCCCGGCCGCCTGGCGCAGGCCCCACTCGAGGTGGTCGACGTCGCAGTGGTCGTAGACGAACGTCTCGGCACGCGACAGCCTGCAGCCGTCGACGATCGAGGCGTGGTTGAGCTTGTCGGAGAAGACCACGTCGCCCTCGCGGGCGAGTGCCGACACCACGCCGGCGTTGGCGAGGAAGCCGGAGCCGAACAGGAGGCACGTCTCGCTGCCCTTGAAGGCGGCGAGCTGCTCCTCGAGCCGGCGGTGGATCGTCATGTTCCCCGACACCAGCCGCGATGCGCCGGAGCCGGCGCCGTAGCGCATGGCCGCCTCGGCGGCCGCCTCGCGCACGCGCGGGTGATCGGCCAGGCCGAGGTAGTTGTTCGAGCAGAGCAGCAGCACGGGCCGCCCGTCGAGCAGCACGCGCGGGCCCTGCGGCCCCGACACGCAGCGGAGCCTGCGGTAGAGGCCCCGGTCGCGGATGTCCTGGAGTCGTTCGTCTATCTCGCTCATGCCGCCTCCGGCTTCACGTGCACGACTTCGGGGAAGGTGTTGGGCGCGCCGTCCGGTCGCGCCGGCACCGACGACTTCTTGCGGTGGCGGAGCTGCACCGCGGGGTTCCAGAAGTTGGCCTCGTCCTGCGAGTCGACCAGCTCGTCCAGCGGCGTGCGGGGGGTCTCGCCCTCGAGCCAGCCGGAGCGGTTGTCGGGCCGCGGGTTCGCGCCGTTGTCGTCCTGGCGCGCCACGTTCAGGCCGAGCTCCTCGAACATCTCCCGGTCCCACTCCGGCTCCGAGCCGAGCGTGGTGAGGAAGTTCCCCATCATCACCCCGTTCAGGCCCGCCTTCACGGCCAGCTTCTGGAACTCGCCGGCGCCGAGGTTCTCGTTGCGCCCGCCGCAGAGGCGGAACAGCGCGTCCGGGATGATCAGGCGGAAGATCGCGACCCACTTGACGGCCTCCCACGGGTCCATCAGCTCGCGGTCGCCGAACTTCGTGCCGGGGCGCGGGTTGAGCAGGTTGATCGGCACGCTGGTGGGCTCGACCGCGGCCAGCTGGAACGCCATCTCGACCCGCTGCTCGGGCGTCTCGCCCAGGTTCAGGATGCCGCCCACGCAGGTCTCGAGCCCGGCGTCGCGCACGGCGTCGATCGTGCGCAGGCGGCCCTCGTAGCGCACGGTGGTGGAGACCTCGTGGTAGTAGCTCTCCGCGGTCTCGACGTTGTGGTGCACGCGCTGCACGCCGGCGTCCTTGAGCGCGTGGGCCCGGGCGGGCGACATGTGCCCGATCGACACGCAGCGCTTGAGGTTGGTGTGCTCGGCCACCAGGCGCGCGCCGTCGACGATGTTCTGGAAGTCGCGCTTCGAGAGCCCCTGGCCCTGGGTGACCATGCAGAAGCGGTGCGCTCCCGCGGCCTCGGCCGCGCGCGCGTGCTCGAGGATCTGGTCGGCGGTCATCATCGCGTGCATCGGCGTGTCCGCCTCGGCGAAGCGCGACTGGGCGCAGAAGCCGCAGTCCTCGGCACAGCCGCCCGACTTGGCGTTGACGAGCGAGCACAGGTCGGTGGAGTCGCCGAACCGGTCGAGCCGGACGCGCCAGGCGCGCTCGACCAGCGCCTCGATCTCGGCGTGGTCCTCGATCTGCCCGAGCCGAAGCGCCTCTTCCTGGGTAATGAGCGGCGGCACGCTGGACGGCACCGTAGGCTCTGGCCCGGACGGAGCAGCGGCGCTCGTCGCATGCCCGCTGGTCGGCCGACGGGACCAGATCGTCTCCCGATCGAGCGGAGCCTGCCGTTCACCGCAGCCTCCCGCGCAGCGCTCGGATGGGTCGTCGACATGGGCAGCACGGCCGCGAGCGCGGCTCGCAGCCGATCGGGCAGCTCGGCGGTCCGGACTGCAGCCGCTCGAGGCTGCCGCTCGGGACCGGCGATCCAGAGAGGCCGGTCACGGACTGCGCCCTCGGCCTTACCCCAGCGCGCGATCGATGGTCGCTGGCCGCCGCGGCGGTGGACGCGGCGCGCGACCTGCCTGGCGTCCGGAGGCGCCGCCGACGCCGGGCGCCGCCCCCGCCAGACTCGATGCGGCTGCGCGCCCCGTCGGACCGGACCCCGCGCTCGTGGAGGCGCCCGCGCCGCGTCACGGGATCGAGTCCTTGCGGAGCTCTACCTGGTCGAGGACTGGCGCACCAACCCGGTGGTCGGGAGGTCGTGGAGCCGCGTTCGGAGGCGCCGCCGCGGCCGCCGTGCTGGGAGAGCGGTGCGGCCGATGGCCGCGGGCGAGCCGCTCGACCTGGTTGTGCTCGACGAGGCACGCCGGGCGGAGGTCGCCCGGCTGGTGGATCCGATCGGCTAGCGCCCCTGCCAGCGCGGCTTGCGCTTCTCCGCGAACGCGCGCACGCCCTCGCGGAAGTCCTCGGAGCGGAAGCAGGACTCGCGGAGCTCGATCAGCTCGCGCTCGACCTCCTCGGGGAGGGGCTGGTTGCGCAGCGTGCGGATCACGTGCTTGTTGCCCTCGAGCGAGAGCGGCGCGTTCGCCGCGATCCGCTCCGCCAGCTCGAGCACGCGCTGCTCGAGGTCGCCCGGCTCGACCGCCTCGTTCACGAGGCCCATCGCCTGCGCGCGCTCGGCGTCGACCGGCTCGCCGACGTGGAACAGCTCGGCGGTGTTGGCGGGGCCGCACACGTCGATGAACTTCCGCAGCCCCGTGTGGGAGTAGATCAGGCCGAGGCGGGCGGGGGGCATGGAGAAGCGGGCGGTGCGGGCGGCCACCCGGATGTCGCAGGTCAAGCGCCAGCTCGAGCCCGCCGCCGATGGCGTGGCCGTTGATCTCGGCGACGACCGGATAGCGGTAGGCGTCGAGCGCCTCGAGCGCGTCGTGGAAGGGATGCGCGACGAGCCGCTCGGCCGACTCCTCGAAGGACTGCCCCTCGAGGTTCCCGATGTCGTAGCCGGCGGAGAAGATGCTGCCGGACCCACGGATGACGAGGCAGCGGGCGTCGAGGGTGCGGGCGTATCCCGCGAGCGCGTCGAGCAGCTCGTGGTCGAGGGCCCCGCGCCGCTCGGGGTTGTCGATCGTGAGGCGGGCGACCGCTTCGGCCGGCTCGTCAAGGCGCAATTTCGACGGCCAGACATCAGCGGGGGTCCGGGGGCGTGAGCCCCCGGTTGGCTTCGCGGGTCACTCCAGGACGACGAGTGTGTCGCCCTCGGAGACCGACTGGCCCTCCGCGCAGACGATCTCCTTCACGGTGCCGTCGTCCTCGGCCTCGACCGGCATCTCCATCTTCATGGACTCGAGGATCACCAGCGTGTCGCCCTCGGCGATCTGCTGGCCGATCTGGCACTCGATCTTCCAGACGGTGCCTGTGATGTGGGCTTCGACGTCCGGCACGGGCGGGCACGATATACGCTGGCGCTCCTGCGCCGGCTCAGCGCCTGCGCGCCCACCACTTCGCGCGCTCGACCATCTGGATCGCGCGCTCCTCCCACCAGGCTCCCACCCTCGCCGGGCCGCCGTTGCAGGAGCCGTTCGAGAAGCCCGGCCGCTCGACCCAGAGGAAGGCGTCGACCTTCGCCGTCGCCGGTCCTGGTGGTCGGCAGCGTGCCGGCCGCCGCGTTCGGCGGGTTGCACCAGATGGTGTGGCCCGCGCGGTAGAGCGGCCCGTTGCCGTTGTGCGAGGTGTTGACGATGAAGTGCTTGCCGCCCAGGAGCCGCGAGATCTTGAGCCCGTGGCGGATGTTGGCGGCGTTCGTGGTCATGTGCGTGGCGTTGAGCATGAACCCGCGCACCCGCCTGACTCCGACCGCCTTCAGCTTCCCCGCGGCCTCCCGCGGGGTCATCCAGTCGGACGCCCCGGCTTCGATGTAGACGGTGGCGTTCGGCAGCTTCGACAGCTTCTTGACGCCGTAGGCGAGCGTGCGCAGCCGGGGCCCGCGGCGGCTCGGGGTCAGGCAATCGATCATGCCGAGCGAGTCCGGCTCGAACGCGATCACGACCTCGCTCGTCCCGACCCCGCGCGCGACCTGATCGATCCAGCCCCGGTGCGCGCGTCGTGCGCCGCGCCGCCGCCCGTGTGAGGTCCGGGGCAGTGGTGCTCGTCGCCGAAGACGGCCAGCAGCGGCACCGCGTCGCCGGCCGTTTCGAACATGCCGCGCAGCTTGGCGATCACCGGCTGCTCCCACCTCCCGAACCACTTGAACTGCGGCGTCTCGGCGAGCTGGAGGACCTTCTGGGCGTCCGCCATGCGGCCGCGCCGCCGTAGCGAGCGGTAGCCGTTCCAGGTCGGGTTCCACTCGGTGTTCTGGTCCCACCACAGCTGCCCGACGAGCGGATTCGGCGCGCCCGGACCGGGGTTCTGGCCGCCGGAGCCGGCCGCGGGGCCGGCGAGCACGGCGCAGACGAGCGCGATGAGGATCACGGCACCGAGGGTGGGGGGCGGGGCCAGGCGCACCGACGCGACCCTGCCACGGGATTCCATGGCGCGCAAGACCACTCGGGCCACATTCACGACCTGGCACTGGAAGTAACTACGCGCGAGCGGACGGGGTAAGAGGGGGCAGATGAAGGCCCAGGTGTACAAGGACCCGCGTCCGGCCGAGCACTTCGACCGCTTCCACGAGCGCACGCGCACGCGGCGGCCGGACTGGGTCTACGAGGCCGTCCGGCTCGTGCTCACGCCCTACCTGCTGCTGCTCCACCGGGCGCGCTGCATCGACTCGCACAACATCCCGGCGGACGGCCCGGTGATCATCGCGCCCAACCACTTCTCGTTCCTGGACCACTTCTTCGTGGCCGTGTTCCTGCGCCGCAAGGTGCACTTCATGGCGAAGTCGCAGCTCTTCCAGCGGCCGATGCAGTTCATCTTCACGCACGGCGGCGTCTTCCCTGTGCGGCGCGGCCACCAGGACCAGGAGGCCTTCAAGACCGCCCACGCGATCCTCGCCCGCGGCGACATCGTCGTGATGTACGCGGAGGCCGGGCGCTCGCGCTCGGGCGAGCTCGGCAAGCCGCGGCACGGGCTCGGCCGGCTGGCGCTCGAGTCGGGCGCCCCGGTGGTGCCGGCGGCGATCGCCGGCACGGAGCGGGCGCGCAACTGGAAGCGCCTGCAGTTCCCCAAGGTGACGGTGCAGTTCAGCGAGCCGGTCCGCTTCGAGCAGGTGCCGGAGCCGACGAAGGAACAGGCCCAGGCGGCGTCCGAGCTGGTGTTCGACGAGGTGAAGGTGCTGCACGGACGCCTGCGCACCGAGGGACGCCGCGGCGCCGTACGGGCCGCCCGCGCAGCCCGCCGCGCCGCCGAGGGCGCCGGCCGGCGCCCCGTCGACGCCTAGGGTCCCGGGCGCGCCGCGTCTGAGCGCGGCCTGACAGTCTTCTTCTGGTGCTCCGGGGGGCCCGCCTTGCCGTGCTCGTGTTCCTGGTCGCCATCGGCGGCTCGCTGTCCGTGCTCGCGCTCGTCAGCCGCGAGGAGGAGGAGGACCCGCCGGACCAGGACGTCGTCACCGTCGATCCCGGCGAGCCGGACCCGTTCGCCTACGAGGATGCCCGCGAGGAGGAGTTCGTGGCCCGGGCCACCGCCGGACACAGCCACGTGCTGTACGAGAAGAGCCCGGACGGGGTGTTCGCCACCGCGGAGCGGGTGGAGCGCTGGCGCTCCCAGATCGAGGAGCAGGCGAACATCGTCGACGTGGAGCCCGACCTGCTCGAGGCGATGGTGTTCCTCGAGAGCGCCGGCTATCCGGACGCCCGCGCGAGCAACGACCTCGAGGGCGCCGTCGGCCTCACGCAGATCCTGGCCGAGACCGGCACGAGCCTGCTCGGGATGCGCGTGGACGTGAAGGAGAGCGAGCGGCTCACGCGCAAGATCGCCCGCGCCGAGGAGCGCGGCGACACCGCCCGCGCCGAGCGCCTGCGCGCCCGGCGGGAGGAGATCGACGAGCGGTTCAACCCGGACGACGCCCTCCAGGGCGCCGGCCGCTACCTGGCGATCGCCGAGGACCACTTCGGCAGCCAGGAGCTCGCGGTCGTCTCGTACCACATGGGCATGGGCAACCTGGAGAACGTGCTCGAGGCCTACGGCGAGGACGACGTGAGCTGGGCCCAGGTCTACTTCGACGCGACGCCCGCCGACCACCCCGAGACCTACGAGCTGCTGTCCGGCTTCGGCGACGACTCGGCCACCTACCTCTGGCGCGTCTACGCCGCGCGGGAGATCATGCGGCTGTACCGCGAGGACCAGGACGAGCTGCGGCGCCTGGCGCGCCTCCAGACGGCGAAGGCCTCGGCCGAGGAGGTGCTGCACCCGCCCTCCGAGACCGACGTGTTCGAGACTCCCGGCGAGCTCGAGGAGGCCTACCTGTCCGGCGACCTGCGCCCGTTCGCGGGCGTGCGGGGCATGCAGCTCGACCCCGACGTGGGCGAGCTGGCGGGCCGGATCGACGCCGAGCGGCGCCTGTACCGCGGTCTGCGGCCGGAGGCGCACGAGCTGGCCGTGTACCTGGCGGCGGGCGTGCAGGACGTGGCGGACACGGAGGCGTCCCTGATCGTGACCAGCACGGTGCGCGACCTCGAGTACCAGCGTGTCCTGGCGCGCCGCAACGAGTTCGCGACCGAGGGCTACTCGCTGCACACGACCGGCTTCGCCTTCGACGTGAGGCGCAAGTACGCGGGCCGTGACCAGGCGGTCGCGTTCGAGTACATGCTGGACCGGCTGCAGTCGCTGAACCTGATCGCGTGGATCCGGGAGCCGGGCGCGATCCACATCACGGCGTCGAGCGAGGCGCGCGAGCTGATCCCGTAGCAGTCCGAGCCGCTACCGCACCCGTACGGTGCTGCGCACGACGGTGTTCCGGCGCCGCGCGTCGCGGTAGCTCAGCACCAGCCGGTAGCGGCCCGCCGCCGGACGCTTGCGTGCGGTCAGCGCCAGCTTGCCCCGGCTCCCGCCGCGCACCCGGCGTCCACCACGCGCCATCGACTTGCCGTGCCGGACCAGGCGGCCCGTGACCCGGCGGCTCGAGCGCTTCGCCTTGAAGGTGACCTTGCAGACCACCTTCGCCTTGCGCGCGCGCCGGGACCTCGAGCCCCGTGCCGCGCGCCGCGGCTTGCACCTCACGACCGCCAGCCGTGCTCGCCTGCCCCTGCGGGCCCGGCGACCGCCGAGCCGCAGCGCCCGCACCGGCGTGGTCGGCCCGACGAACCCGCTCCACGGCCCGACCGCCGTCTTCGTGGGCAGACCCACCTCCAGCGGGTCCACCGGCTCCGGCGGCCGCACCGGCGCCTGCCAGGCCGACCCGTCGGAGCAGATGATCAGGTGGCACTGGGCCGGCTCGGCGTTGCCGGCCGCGCCGTTGCCGGCGCCGTCGATCACGCCCGCCGTCGCGTAGATGCCCCAGCCCTGGTTCGTCCTGGCGAGGTTGCCCCGGACGGTGCTGCCGATCGCGTTGACGCTCAGACCGTCGCCGCCGTTGCCCTGAGCGGAGTTGGCGGCGATCGTGTTGGACACGGAAGAGGTGTCGACCCAGAGGCCGCCGGTGCCGTTGCCGTCCAGCACGTTGCCGAACACGGTGTTGCCGGCGGACCCCACGATCTCCATGCCGACACCGAGGTTCGACTGCAGGGCGTTGAACTCCACGACGTTGCCCGCCCCGCCCGACAGCTCGACGCCGACCGAGTTGCTGGTGAGGACGTTCCCGCGCACCGTGTTGCCCGAGCCGTCGGTGATGGCCACGCCCGCGTCGCTGCTGTGGCTGGCCTGGTTGTCGATCACCCGGACGTTGTGCGCACCGTCCCGGAGGACGATCGCCGAGTCCCCGGCCAGCGACATCGAGTTGCCCTTCACGAGGCTGTTCGCCCATCCCCTCGAGGATCACGCCGGCATCGCTCGACTTGCCGAGCGCGTTGAAGCGCACGACGCCGCCCGTGGCGCCCGTCAGCAGGATCGCTGCGTCGCCCCCGGCGGCGATCCTGTTCGCCTGCACCACGGTGCCGGGCGACCCGGCCACCATCACGGTCACGTCGGCGCCGCCCGCGAAGTCGTTGGCGAGCACCATGTTGCCGCTCGATCCCTCCACGCGGATGGCGTGGCCGCCGCTGACCGGCACCACGTTGCCCTCGAGCCAGTTGCCGTTCGAGCCCAGCTCGACCACGAAGCCCTCGCTGGACCCGGCGCCGGACAGGGAGTTGCCCACGATCACGTTGCTCAGCGAGCCATTGGTCACCCTGACGCCGACGTCCGAGGACTCCGTCACCACGTTCTGGGCCACGTGGTTGCCCGACGCGTTCTCGAGCTGGATCGCGGCCCACTCGTTCTTCGCCAGGTTGAGGTTGGTCACCGCGTTCCGGACGGTGCCCGCTTGCAGCACGACGCCGAAGTCGAAGCTGATGACCGAGCCGTTGCGGATCGTCACGTCGGCGTGGCCGCTGTTGCGGACCCCGGTGCCGAGGCCCACGCCCTGGATCACGTGGCCGTTCAGGTTCACATCGATGCCGGGCGCGCCGATCACCAGGCCGTCGCCCGCGCACCCCACGAGGCTGTTGGTCACGGTCGTGTTGGCACGCAGCACCTCACCGCACGTGATCGTGTCGGCCCGCGCGGCCGGAGCCGCGACGGCGCAGCACGGCGAGCGCCGGCAGCACGAGCGAGAGGAGGCGGCCCCGGTGGCCGCCTCCCCTGCGTTCGATTCGGGTTGCCCCTAGGGGCACGCCATCGAGTCGTGCACAGGATCTCGACGATTCCCTCGATCGCCGTTGCGTCCGCCTCGAGGCCGGCGATGTCGCCGCCGCGCCGTTCAGGCCCGCGAGCGCGGCGAAACCGCTCTCGAGGTTGGCGACGCCGCCGCCGAGCCCGTTCACCTGGGCCTGGACGGTGGCCGGGTCGGCGCTCGAGCTGGTCGGCCACGCCGTTCACCTGAGCCGCGAACGCGGACATGGCGGCGTTCAGCCCGCCGACGCTCGAGCCGATCGTCCCGAGCGCTGCCTCAGCCGCTCCGATCCGGCCCTCGATCCGCCTGAGCGCCTCGTCGAGCGCCAGGACCTGCGACTCCGCGCCCGGGAACTGCCTGATCAGCGCTGCCTGGCTGGACAGCAGCGGGGCGAGCGTGGTCAGCTCCTCGAGAACGCCGCCGATCGTGCCCGAGCCCGCTCTCGAGCTGGCCGAGCAGGTCCTCCACCGCGGACGTGGACGCCTCGAGCGCCTCGACCCGGGCGACCAGCGCCTCGACCTGGAGCAGCACCCCCTCGAACCGGGACGCCGTGGGCCTCGGCGGCCGTGGTGAGGGCCTCGAAGGCCGTGGTCACACCCTCCAGGCCGGTGCCGAGGCCCTCGAGCTGGAGCTTCTGCGCCTCGATCTGCTGGGGCAGCGTGCCGAACTCCCCGACCCGTGCGTTCAGGGACATGACCCGGCCGCTCAGCTCGGACAGGACCTGCTCGAGCGTCCTGGGGGCGGCAGGAGGACCGCCGCCGCCGGGCGGCGCGAGCCGGCGCTTGTTCCGGATCACCCGGACACGCTTCAGCTTCAGCGTCGGCCGCGGGGTGTACCGCATGCGCCGCTTCGCCTTCCGTGACAGCGCGGTCACGCCCTTCACCCGGTCACCCGCCCGGAGGGCCGCCGCCCGGAGCCGGCTCGCGCCCTGCGCGTCCGAGCCCGACAGGCGAAGCCGCGCCCGGCGCTTGATCTTCACGTTCACGTTCCGGGTGCCGAGCCGGAGCTTGTTGCCGGCGGCCCTGGTCAGCTGGAGCGGCACGGTCACGGCGCCGCCCTTGGCGGTCGGCGCGCCCTTGACGCGGCCGTCCACCTTGAAGTTCTTGGCCTCAGCAGCCGCCGGGACCGCGGCGAGCATGAGGAGCGCGAGCAGAGCCACGCGCCAGGTGATGGTGCGACCGCCGGGCGGACGCGTACGGGAATCGAGCACGGAGTCTCCTCACGCGACGACCCCGGCGGCACCGTACAGCTTCGCGGTCTCCCGGCCACGGCGGGCGCCGCTATCGCACGGAATCGGGAGCGGAAAACCGGACGGGAGACGCCCGCGCCCCCGCCGGCGTGGGTGCGGGCTCTCAGTAGGCCGGCTCGAGCGCCTGCCAGGCGTCCCAGTCGTGGCCCGGGATCACGACCGCGTCAGGGGTCTCGCGCACGTACTGCTGCACCTCTCGGAGCGAGCGCCGGTAGACGTGGTCGTCCTCGGTGCGGTGGGGCAGATGGTTCTCGTCGAGGTTGCGGCGCAGGTAGATGGCGTCGCCGGCCACGAGCACCTCGCCACCGGCCGTCCGGACCACCACCGACATGTGGCCGAGCGTGTGCCCGGGCGTGTAGACGGTCCTCACCGAGCCGTCGCCGAAGAGGTCGAAGGAACGCGCGAAGCCGGCGAACGAGGCCGGGCCCTTCTCGCCGGTGGCGTCGAAGTCGAGCAGCCGGTAATCGAAGGCGTGGTCGAACTGGCGCGTGGAGTAGCCGTGCATGCGGCCCTGGGTGGTCGCCGCGTCCCACTCGGCGCGGCTCACCACGAACGTCGCCGCCGGGAACTCGGAGATGCCGCTGGCGTGGTCCACGTGCAGGTGGGTCATGACGACGGTCCCGACCCGCGCCGGGTCGATGCCCCGGCCGCGCAGCTGGGCGGGAAGCGCCTGGCCGGCGTCCATCTGCAGGTCGCGGAAGGCGAGCGTGCCCACGCGCCCGAGGCTCTCGGCCGGCTTGACCGCGACGGACGGGTGCAGGCCGGTGTCGATCAGGATCGGCCCGGCGCCGGGATGCTCGACGAGGAAGGCGACGATCGGGATCGGGATCCAGGCGTCCTTGCGGACGCCGATGCCGAGGCCGCGGAGGCCCGCGAGGCGGCCGGACTCGCGCATGAGGTAGGCGGGCGGCGCGATCGAACGGCCGCAAAGAAGGGGGTGAAGGCGCACGGTGGCCTCCCGGCGGCCGCCCGGCAGCGGAAGCTCGGCGGGGCGGGGCTCGGCCGCGGTCGCCATCGGGGCGAGACCCTAGCCCACGAGCTGCTCCCACCACTCGATCTGCTGCCGCATCGAAGCAATCCCCGCATCGAGTGCCAGCCGCGGCCCGTCCGGCACCGACTCCGGCATCGAGTCCCGGATGGCCTCGTACTCGGCCAGCTTGCGGCGGTGCGCCTCGATCTGGAGCGGCGCCACGGCGGCCGGGTCGGCGCCGAAGAACAGCTTCAGCAGGGCGGGGGAGCGCAGCTCAGGGATGGCGTCGGTGGGCTCGGCGCGCCAGTCCTCCAGCGCCTGCCGGCCCTTGTCGGTGATCGCGTAGAGCTTGCGGCGCCGTCCGCCGCGCTCGCGCTCCTCGGTCAGGTAGCCCGCCTTGGCGAGCCGCTCGGGCTCGCTGTACAGCTGCGCGTGCTGCAGCGTCCAGAAGTTGCCCACGGACACGGCGACGAGCTGCTTCAGCCGGTACGGCGTGGCCTCGCCGGCCCACTGCACGAAGCCCAGGACGACGTACGACACCGCGCTCAGCCTCACCTCTTGCATTGGTCCAAAGTAGACGATACAGTTTCGACCATGGCTACCGCAATGTCGCAGACGCCCACGACGGACATCTCGCTCGGCTTCACGAGCCAGGAGGAGGAGACGGCCGTCGACTCACTGCGGGTCACCGGCGAGCTGCCCGCCTGGCTCACCGGGGGACTCGTGCGCGTCACGCCGGCCAAGCTCGAGGTGGGCGACCGGCGCGTGGACCACTGGTTCGACGGCCTGGCGATGCTGAACCGCTTCGGCTTCGCCGACGGGAAGGTGTCCTACAAGAGCCGCTTCCTGCGCTCCCGCGCGTACGAGAAGGCGCAGCACGGCGAGCTGATGGGCGGCTTCGCCACCGACCCCTGCCGCTCGATCTTCAAGCGCGTGCAGGCGATCTTCTCGCCCGACTTCACCGACAACCCGAACGTGAACCTGGCGCGGATCGGCGATCGCTACATCGCGATGACCGAGACGCCGATGCCCGTGGAGTTCGACCCCGAGACGCTCGACACGATCGGGCACCTCGAGCAGGCGGACCGCCTGCGCGCCCACGTGAGCACCGCGCATCCGCACCACGACCCGCAGCGCGGCGAGCTCGTCAACTACGTGGCGCGCTTCTCGCGCGTGAGCGAGTACGTCCTGTTCGGGCTGCCGGTGGAGAGCTCGACGCGGCGCGTGATCGCCAAGCTGCCGGTGGAGCGGCCCGCGTACATGCACGCGTTCGGCATGAGCGGGCGCTACCTGATCCTCGCGGAGTACCCGCTGCGCGTGAACCCGATGAAGCTGGCCCTGTCGGGCAAGCCGTTCATCGAGAACTACGAGTGGGACGGCGCGGAGAGCACCCGGTTCCAGGTGATCGACCGCGAGACGGGCGAGCTGCGCGGCACCTACGAGACCGACGCGTTCTTCTGCTTCCACCACGTCAACGCCTTCGACCGCGACGGCGAGCTCGTGGTCGACCTGATCGCGTACGACGACTCCTCGATCATCGACGCGCTCTACCTCGACGAGCACGGCCCGCGCGCGGCGATCCCGCCCACGGAGCTGCGGCGCTACACGATCGACCTCGCGGGCGGGGGCGTTCGGCGCGAGCAGCTCGCCGAGGGGACGGTCGAGCTGCCGCGGATCGACTACGGCCGCCGCAACACGCGCGACTACCGCTTCGCGTACTTCGCGGGCGCGGACGGCGGCTGGATCGACCGGCTGGTGAAGGTCGACGTCGGCGACGGCACGCGGACCGAGTGGTCCGAGCCGGGCTGCTACCCGGGCGAGCCCGTCTTCGTGCGCCGGCCGGACGCGTCGGCAGAGGATTCCGGCGTGGTGCTGTCGGTGGTGCTCGACTCCGCCGCCGGGCGCTCGTTCCTGCTCGTGCTCGACGCGGGCAGCTTCGAGGAGCTGGCGCGCGCCGAGGCACCGCACCACATCCCGTTCGGCTTCCACGGGCAGTACTTCCGATGAGCGCGGTCGACCTCTCGTCCCCGCTCCGGGGTACGCTTCCTGCATGCCGTCGGAACGCTTCGTCGAAGCTCTCAACGACCAGATAGGCCGCGAGTTCAACGCGGCGCACCAGTACACGGCGGTCGCCACGTACTACGACCGGGAGACCTTCCCGCGGCTGGCGAAGTTCTTCTTCGACCAGGCCGAGGAGGAGCGCGGCCACGCCATGAAGATGGTGGGGTACCTGCGCGACACGAACTCGGACCTGCGGCTGGGCGAGATCAAGGCGCCGCGGGCCTCCTTCTCGGACCACATCGAGCCGATCCGGCTCGCGCTCGAGCACGAGAAGAAGGTGACCGTGTCGATCTCGGCGCTGTTCGAGATCGCCCGCGAGACGAACGACTACGCGAGCGAGAGCTTCATGCAGTGGTTCGTGGACGAGCAGGTCGAGGAGGAGGCCACGATGGACGCCCTCCTCCAGGTGGCCGAGCGCGTGCGCGAGTACCCGATGATGGTCGAGGAGTTCCTCGCGCGCGACGGCGACGAGCTCGGCGCGGACTAGCTCAGACCCGCTCGAGCCAGGTCTTCTTCAGCAGCGGTTCGTACTTGTGGAGGCTGGGCGGGACGCCGCGCAGGTGCGGCGGCAGCGGCTCGATCTGGATGCCCATCGCCCTCAGCACGCGCTCGTCGCTGACCTGCCGGGCGGGGCAGTTGCGGCAGCGTGGTGTGGCGCGGCAGCACTTCACGAGGGCGGGACGGGACGCTAGCACGTTTCTTAGGGTTGCCTAACTGGGTCCTCGGGTTACGCTCCGGCGCCGATGCCCTCGAAGCTCTTCCAACCCGGTCTGCTCGACGGCCAGGTGGCGATCGTCAGCGGCGGCGGGTCCGGGCTGGGCCGCGCGAGCGCGCTCGAGCTGGCCGCGCTGGGGGCGCGGGTCGTGGTGTGCGGGCGGCGCGAGGAGCCGCTCGACGAGACGGCGGCGCAGGCCGACGGCGGCCGGGTCGAGGCGCGCTCCTGCGACATCCGCGAGGAGGAGCAGGTGGAGGCGCTGGTGGACGGGGTGCTCGAGCGCCACGGGCGGATCGACCTGCTCGTGAACAACGCCGGCGGGCAGTACATGTCGCCGGCCGAGGACATCACGCCGAAGGGCTTCCGCACGGTGATGAGGCTGAACGTGGAGGGGACCTGGCTGATGAGCCACGCGGTGGCGACGAAGGCGATGATGGGCGGGCCGTCCGGCGAGCCGCGCGGCGGGAAGATCCTGAACGTCACGCTCTCGCCGCACCACGGCCTGCCGGGGATGGCCCACTCGTCGGCCGCGCGGGCGGCGGTCGAGAACCTCACGCGCGTGCTGTCGATCGAGTGGGCGCGCTTCGGCATCAGGCTGACGGCGCTCGCGGCGGGCCACTTCGGCACCGAGACGCTGCGCACCAAGTACCCGAAGCAGGTGGTGGAGGGGGTGGCGGGCACGGTCCCGCTCGGGCGGCTCGGCACGGAGGAGGAGTTCGCCTGGCTCGTGGCCTACCTGGCCACGCCGGCCGGCGACTACTTCTCGGGCGCGGTGCTCACGCTCGACGGGGCGCGGGACAACTGGTTCGGGTCGTGGCCGCCGGGCGGGATCGTGGACGAGGCGGGGAGGCCCCCGACGGAGGAGCGGAGGCCGAAGCCGTGAGCGACGTGCCGGAGCTCGAGACCGAGCGGCTGCTGCTGCGCGGCTGGCGCGACGAGGACACCGAGCAGTGGGCCGAGCTGTGCGCGGACGACGAGGTGATGGTCTCCGCTCGGCCGCGAGGGCGGCCTCTCGCTCGCCGACGCCTGGCGCGAGATGGCGATGCTGGCCGGCCACTGGTCGCTGAAGGGATTCGGGCACTGGGTGCTCGAGTCGCGCGCGGCCGGCGAGCTCGTGGGACGGGCGGGCCTCTACCACCCGCCCGACTGGCCGGCGCTCGAGCTGGGGTGGACGGTGGCGCGCCCGCACTGGGGCAACGGCTACGCCGCCGAGGCGGCGCTTGCGACGATGGAGTGGGCGCGCAGCCGAGCTCGGGGCCGATCACCTGATCAGCCTGATCGCGGACGAGAACGTGCGCTCGCAGCGGGTGGCGGAGAAGCTGGGGATGGAGCAGGAGGGCCGCGCGCAGGTGCGCGGGCACGACCTGCGGGTGTACGGGATCGACCTGTAGGCGAATCGGTTGCGCAGTTGTGTGGGCTATAGCGTCCGAAACGCAGCAACCGTTGCCGGTCAGCGCTCCAGCAGCGTCGACAGCACCACCTCGGTCACCGTGCGCGTCACGCCCTCGGTTGCGCGGATCCGCTCCAGCGCCGACTCCAGGTCCTGCGTGTCCGTCGCCATCACGTGGAGCATCGCGCTCGCCTCGCCCGCCACCGTGTGGGCGGACACCACGCCGGTCTCTCCCTGCACGGCTCGCTTGATCGCCTCGCCCGGCATGTGGCCCTCGCAGAAGAGGTCGACGAACGCCTCCGCGTGCCAGCCGAAGGCGCGCGGGTCGACCGTCGCCGTGTAGCCGCGGATCACGCCGTCGCGCTCCAGCCGGTCGACGCGGCGCTTCACCGCCGGGGCGGTCAGGTGCACGTGCCCGCCGATGTCCTTGAAGGAGCGGCGGGCGTTCTCGCGCAAGAGCGCAACGATACGGCGGTCAATGTCGTCCATTTGTTGCTGAAGTTTCGCATTTCTGCAACGAATAGGCGTTGAGAAGGCGCAAGAACCAGGGAATCATTTACCAGAGCACGAGATAAGCCCGAGATAGGAGTTCGATGGCCACCGAGCAGCTTGCGCCCGGGGCGGTAGCGACGCCCATTCCAGAGCACGACGCGATGCCCATCCACGGGATCGATCACGTCGAGATGTACGTGGGCAACGCGGCCCAGGCCGCCTTCTTCTTCGCGAACGCCTACGGGTTCACCGAGACCGCCTACGCGGGCCTCGAGACCGGCCGCCGCGACCGCGTCTCGCACGTGCTCGAGCAGGGCCGCATCCGGCTCGTCCTGACCGGCACGCTGAAGGGCAGCGACGACATCGCCGACCACCACGCCCGCCACGGCGACGGCGTCCACAAGATCGCGCTCAGCGTGCCCGACGCCGCGCAGGCGTACGAGCACGCGGTGGCCCACGGCGCGCGCGGCGTCCACACGCCGCACTGGGTCGAGGACGAGCACGGGCGCGTCCAGCTCTCCTCGATCGAGACCTACGGCCACACGCTGCACCTCTTCGTCCAGCGCGACGACTACCGCGGCGCCTTCCTGCCGGGCTACGAGCGCCGCGCCGAGGCGACCCGCAACCCCGACGACATGATGCTGATGGCCATCGACCACATCGTCGGCAACGTGGAGCTCGGCCACATGGAGGAGTGGGTCGGGTACTACGAGCGCGTCTTCGGGATGACCGAGATGATCCACTTCTCGGACGAGGCCATCTCGACCGAGTACTCCGCGCTCATGTCCAAGGTCGTCACCGACGGCAGCGGCAAGATCAAGTTCCCGATCAACGAGCCGGCGACCGGCAAGCGCAAGTCGCAGATCGAGGAGTACATCGACTACTACAACGGCGCAGGCGCCCAGCACATCGCGATGGCGACGCGCGACATCGTCGCGTGCGTGTCGAACCTGCGCGAGCAGGGCGTCGAGTTCCTGACGATCCCGGAGGAGTACTACGACGACGTGCCGGAGCGGATCGGGAAGATCGACGAGGAGATCGACGACCTGCGCCGGCTCGGCATCCTCGTGGACCGCGACGACGAGGGGTACCTGCTGCAGATCTTCACCAAGCCGGTGGGCGACCGCCCGACGGTGTTCTTCGAGATCATCGAGCGGCACGGCGCTCGCGGCTTCGGCGAGGGCAACTTCAAGGCCCTGTTCCAGGCGATCGAGCGCGAGCAGGACCGGAGAGGAAACCTCTAGACACCATGCGCTACGCAACGCTCGGAAGGATCCCGCCCAAGCGGCACGTCCAGGTTCGCCAGGACGGCGACGGCTCGCCCCTCATGGTCGAGGAGGTGATGGGCTACGAGGGCTTCTCGGGCAACGAGTCGATCCTGCTGCACCTGCAGTCGCCCTGCCGGCTCGACCAGGTCGGCGGGTTCCGCCCGATCGAGCGTGACGAGTGGGTGCCGGACGCCCACGTCCACCGGCTGGCCGACGCCAACCCGGTGGACGCGGGGGGCGACCCCGTCTCGGGCCGCCGCCTCCTGATGTTCAACAACGACATCGAGGTCTCGGTCTGCAAGCCGACCGAGCCGCTCGACGGCTACTACCGCAACGGCGAGGGCGACGAGGTCCTGTACGTGCACCGCGGCCGGGGCGTGCTGCGCACCGTCTTCGGGCGCGTGCCGTTCCGGGAGCGCGACTACCTCGTGATCCCGCGCGGGACGACCCACACGTTCGAGCTGCCGGAGGGCGAGGAGCAGTTCTGGATGTGCTTCCACACCCCCGGGGAGATCGAGACGCCGAACCGCTACCGCAACCGCTACGGCCAGCTGCTCGAGCACGCGCCGTTCTCGCAGCGCGACTTCCGCCCGCCCGAGGAGCTCGAGACCTACGACGAGCACGGCGAGTTCCCGGTCACGGTGCGGGTGCGCGACGGCTACCAGGACTACGTGCTCGACCGGCACCCGTTCGACGTCGTGGGCTGGGACGGCTACGTGTGGCCGTACACGTTCAACGCGGACGACTTCGAGCCGCGCGCCGGGCGCTTCCACCTGCCGCCGCCGGCGCACCAGACCTTCCAGGGGCCGAACTTCGTGATCTGCACGTTCGCCCCGCGGATGCTCGACTGGGACCCGGAGGCCGTGACGCTCCCGTACCACCACTCGAACATCCAGTCCGAGGAGGTCATGTTCTACGCCGCCGGCGACTACGCCGCGCGCAAGGGCGTCGACGTGGGCTTCCTGACGCTGCACCCGTCCGGGCTGCCGCACGGCCCGCAGCCGGGCGCCGTCGAGAAGGCGCTCGGGAAGAAGGCGACCGACGAGCTCGCCGTCATGTGGGACACCTTCCGGCCGCTCCGGCTGACGACGCTCTGGCGAGACACGGACAAGCCGGAGTACGCCTTCTCCTGGAACCCCGACAAGCAGGCGGAGCCCGAGCCGGCGCCGCCGGGCCCGGACCGCGACACCGTGATCACCGGGCCCTCGGCCTAGGCCGTCATCCGGCCCGCAGCGCGGGAGAGCTGACGAGGCAGTCCGTCAGACCGTCCACCAGGCGGCCGATGGTGCGCCCCTCCTCGTCTCCGTGAAGCGGGTTCAGCTCGGTCACCGTCAAGGCGGCCAGGCGCTCGCTGCCCAGGAGCACCCGGAGGGCCCGCATCGCGACATCGAGCGCGAGCCCCTCGCCGCGGCCGGTGTTCTCCGACAGCGGCGCGTCGTTGAAGTCGACCGTGTCCACGTCGAAGTGCACGAGCAGGCGGTCGAAGCGGGCTCCGAACTCGTCGATGGCTCGCCGGGCGGCGCCCTCGGGATCGGCCGAGACCTCGTCCACGGAGACGCGTGCGAGCCCGCGGCGCTCCAGCTGCTCCAGCTCGAACGGCGTCGCCTGGTCCGGGCCGTACGAGAAGAACAGCACCTGGCGATCGCCCAGCAGCGGCGTGCGCGCGCCGACGCCGGCCAGCTCGCGCTCCGCGCCGTCCACGCCGAGCGCATGGGCCATCCCCATCCAGTCGAGCGCGCCCTCGTGGACGCTGGCCGGCGTGTTGAGGTCGGGGTGGACGTCGAAGTAGACGAGTCCCACCTCTTCCCCCTGCGCCACATGTCCGGCCACGGTGCCCAGCTCGACGGTGCAGTCCCCGCCGAGCACGAGGATCGGGCCCGGGTCCTCGCGCGCCCGGGCCACGCGGTCTCCGGTCTCGCGAGCGATCCGCGCCACCTCGGCCAGGTTCTGCGCCCGCGGGCGTGCCGTGTCCGGTCGCCAGCGCCACACCGGCGAGTCGCCGAGGTCCGACACCTCCACGCCCTCCGCACCGAGCCGGTCGAGGAGGCCCGCCTCGCGCAGCGCCGCCGGGGCGAGCTCCTGCCCAGGTGCGAACGCCCCCGCGCTGGTCGGGACTCCCAGGACCGTGAGTCCCGGCATCAGATGTACATGCCGCCGAACTGACCGCCGGTCACGTTCAGGACCTGGCCGTGCACGTAGTTGGCCCAGGGGGAGCAGAGGAAGAACACGGGGCCCGCGGCCTCCTCGGGTGACGCGGGGCGGCCGAGCGGGATCATCATCGACGCCATCGCCCGCATCTGCTCGGGGATCCCGAGCTGGATCTCCCTGCCCTCCATCTCGATCTTGCCGCCCTCCTCCTTGGAGGCGGTCAGGCGCGTCTCGACGAAGCCGAACGCCACGGCGTTCACGTTCACCTTGAACTGGCCCCACTCCTTGGCGAGCGTCTTCGTGAGCCCCACGACGCCGGCCTTCGCGGCCGAGTAGTTCACCTGCCCGGCGTTGCCCATCGTGCCCGACACCGAGCTGACGTTCACGATCTTGCGGAAGACCTCCTGCCCCTCCTCGCGCTCCTGCTTGGCGGGATCGCGGAGATACGGAGCGGCCGCTCGGATGATCCGGAACGGGACGACCGTGTGGATCTCGAGCATCGCCTGGAACTGCTCGTCGGTCATCTTGTGGGCCACGCCGTCCCACGTGTAGCCCGCGTTGTTGACGACGATGTCGAGTCGGCCGAACTCGTCGACCGCCCTCTGCACGAGCTGGTCGGGGACCCCGGACTGGGTCAGGTCGCCGCCGAACACCGCGGTGTCGCCCGCGATCTCGGACGCGGCCTGCTCGGCGACGTCGCCGTCGAGGTCGTTGATCAGCACGCGCGCGCCCTGCTCGGCGAGCAGCTCCGCAGTCGCGCGGCCGATGCCCCGGGCCGAGCCGGTGACGATGGCCGCCTTTCCGTCGAGGACTCCCACTGATTTCTCCTTTGCTTGACGAGTTGAGACGGGCAGCCTATGGGTACCTGCATCACAGATGGGCGCGCTCGGGCTCAACGCCGTTCGCTACGGAATCCCGGTCGCGCTGCTGATCGCCGGGGTCGTGGTGGCCGGAATGTCCGGCTCCGTGGCGGCAGGCGCCCTCTTCATCAGCGCGGCCACGGCGGTGCTGCTCCTGAACGTCCTCTACCGCATCGGCGTGCAGGGCGACCGCGAGCGGGACCGCGAGGAGGAGGCCCGCCGCTACTTCGACGAGCACGGCCGCTGGCCGGACTAGCCGCCGGTCAGGCGCCGTTCCGGGGAGAGCAGGCGGCCATCCGCTCGAGCAGCGCGGCGCGCTCGCCGGAGTTCTGGGTCAGCGAGGCGGCGCGCTGGAACTCCGCCCGCGCCTCGTCCCTGCGCCCGAGCTTGTCGAGCAGGTCTCCGCGCACGACCGGGAGCAGGTGATACTCGCCGAGCGCGGGCTCGCAGCGCAGGGAGTCGACCAGTTCGAGCGCCGCCTCGGGGCCGAAGGCCATCCCGATGGCCACCGCGCGGTTGAGCTCCACCACCGGCGAGGGCATCAGCTGGGCGAGCGCGTCGTAGAGGGCGACGATGCCCTCCCAGTCCGTGTCCGCGGCGACCGTGGCGCGCGCGTGACAGGCCGCGATGGCCGCCTGGAGCGTGTAGGGCCCGAGGGCGCCACCGGTGCGCTTTGCGCGCTCCAGCGCGACGAGCCCGCGGCCCACGAGCAGCCAGTCCCAGCGCGAGCGGTCCTGGTCGAGCAGGAGGATCCGCTCCCCGTGCGGGCCGGTTCGGGCCCGTGAGCGCGACGCCTGCAGCTCCATCAGCGCCACGAGCCCGTGCACCTCCGGCTCGGACGGGAGCAGCTCGGCGAGGATGCGGCCGAGCCGCAGGGCCTCCTCGATCAGCTCCGGACGCATCCAGTCGTCGCCGGCGGTGGCCGCGTAGCCCTCGTTGAAGATGAGGTAGATCGCCTCGAGCACCGAGGCGAGCCGCTCGCCGAGCTCGTCCCGCTCGGGGACCTCGAACGGCACGTTGGCCGCCGTCAGCGTGCGCTTGGCGCGCACGATCCGCTGCGCGACGGTCGACTCCGGGACCAGGTAGGCGCTCGCGATCTCCTTGGTGGTCAGGCCGCCGAGCAGACGCAGCGTGAGCGCCACCCGTCCGTCGGTCGACAGCACCGGGTGGCAGGTCGTGAAGATGAGGCGCAGGAGGTCGTCGTCGAACGGATCGTCGATCTCGGCCTCGAGGTCGCGGCTCTCGGTCTCGCCGCGGAGCTCGAGCTCGCGCCCGAGCTCGAGCGTCTTGCGCTCGTGGACCTCGGCCCGGCGCAGGCGGTCGACGGCACGGTGCTTGCCGGTGGCCATGAGCCAGGCGCCCGGGTTGTCCGGGACGCCCGACTCGGGCCACTGCTCCAGCGCCGCCACGAGCGCCTCCTGCGCGAGCTCCTCCGCGACGCCGACGTCGCGCACGAATCGCGCGAGGCCCGCGATCAGCCGTGCGGACTCGATCCGCCAGACGGCCTCGATCGCGCGTCTCGTGTCGGCGGCAGGCACCTATCCGTTCGCCTCGAGCTGCTCGCGCATGCGGTCCTCCCGCTCCCGCAGCTCCGGGGTGAGCTCGTCGCCGAAGTCCTCCGCCTCGAACACGGGGCGGATCTCGACGATCGCCTCGGTGCCCTCGTCGGCGTCCGGGATGCGCTTGACCCACTCGATGGCCTCGTCCATGTCCTTCACCTGCCACACCCAGTAGCCGGACAGGAGCTCCTTGGTCTCGGAGAACGGCCCGTCGATGACCTTGCGGTCGCTGCCCGAGAAGACCACCCGCTTGCCCTTCGTGCTCGGATGGAGGCCTTCGCCGGCCAGCATCATCCCGGCCTTCACCAGCTCCTCGTTGTAGGCCGTCATCTCCGTGAGCAGCTTCTCGCTCGGCATCTCCCCGGCCTCGCTCTGCTCGTTCGCCTTGATCATGACTATGACTCGCATCCGCGGTTCCTCCTCGTGGTTGGGTCTCTATCGAAGCGTCGAGCGAGCGTGGCGAAAATCGACAAGCGGGTCGCGCTAGAGCCCGAGCTGCTTGGCGAGGATCTCCTTCATGACCTCGTCCGAGCCGCCGCCGATCGGGCCGAGGCGCGTGTCGCGCATCGCGCGGCCGATCTCCTCGTCCCCGTCGGTGATCCGGAAGGCCAGCTCCGCCACCTCGAACGCGGCGCGCTGGGACAGGAGCTTCGCCTCCGTCACCTCGCGAAGCGCGTCCTGGCCGCCGGCGAAGAGCCGCAGGGCGTGGTAGGTGAGGCAGCGCGACGCCTCGTGCTTCACGGCGATCTCCGCGACCGCGTGGCGCCAGCGGCCCTGCCCGCTCGCCGCCTCGGTCACCCGCTCGAGCATCCGCTCCATCGAGGTCACCGCGCCCAGGGCCATCACAAGTCGCTCCCACTGGAAGTTGGCCATGATCAGGTAGAAGCCGCGGTTCTCCTCGCCGAGCAGGTTCTCCTCGGGCACGAACACGTCGCCGAACGCCAGCTCCGCGGTGTCCGACGCCCGCCAGCCGAGCTTCTCGAGCTTCCGCGAGACCTCGTAGCCCTCCATCTCGCGCTCGAGGATCAGGAACGACAGCCCCTGGTGGCCGCCCTCCTCGGTGGTCTTGACGGCGGTCACGACGAAGTCGGCGCGCACGCCGTTCGTGATGTACGTCTTCGACCCGTTCACCACGTAGCCGCCGTCCACGCGCCGGGCGAAGGTGCGGATGCCGGCGACGTCGGACCCGGCGCCCGGCTCGGTGATGCCGAGCGCGGCGATCCGCTCGCCGCGGATCGCGGGCGCCAGGAAGCGCGCCTTCTGCTCGTCGGTCCCGAACTCGCTCGACCGGCGGCGTGGCGATGCTCACGTGTGCGCCGATGCCGGCCGACACGCCACCCGAGCCGCAGCGCGACAGCTCCTCGCTGAGCACGGCGTCGTCGAGATGGTCGCCGCCGCGGCCGCCGTACTCGCGCGGGTACTTGAGGCCGAGAAGGCCGAGCTCGCCCATGCGGGCGAACACCTCGTTGGGGAACCAGCCCTCCCGCTCCCACTCGCCGACGTGAGGCCGAAGCTCGCCCGCCACGAACTCGCGGATCTCGGCGCGCAGCCCCTCGTGGCGCTCGGTGAAAGGGGGCAGCGGGGCGGCGGTCACAGGGGGCCCAGGCTAACCGGGGCGTTGCCGGACGCGCCAACACCCGCCGCGGTGTGATGGTCTCAGAGGCGCCGGCTTGGTTTGGGTGGGGTGCCGAAGGTGCGCGGGAGCTGTTGCTCGCGTACGCGCCGAGCCGCTCGAGCAGCGCGATGTAGACCTGCTTGCGGCCGCCGAAGTAGTGGTGCACGAGCCCGCGCGTGACGCCGGCGGCGCTCGCGATGTCCTCGATCGAGACCTCGTCATAGCCGCGCTCGGCGAACAGCGCGTTGGCTGCGTCGAGGATCTCTTCACGCCGCTGCCCGGGATCGAGGCGGCTGTACTTCGGCGTCGTGCTCATAAAACAAGTCTAAATGTTATTGGCGATCCGTCAATAACTACTGCATTCTCGTCGATAGAAGAGGAACGTGGACATGCCGGGGCCGTGCCGCCTGGCGTTCAAACAACCCCGATCAAAAGAGAATCTGATGGTACTCAGGCGTTCGATTTCGATGATCGTCATGGTCATCATCGCGGCGATGGCTCTTACAACCGTCGCCTTAGCGGAGGCCAACGCCTCCACGCATGCCACCAGCGCAAAGGTGAGCAAGACCAAGAAGTGCAAGAAGGCCAAGAAGAATCACTCGGCGAAGCAGATCAAGAAGTTCTGCAAGGCGAAGCCGAAGGCTGCCAAGACCGGCGCGAGGGGCCCTGTCGGTCCGACCGGTGCCACGGGCGCTACGGGCGCTACGGGTGGCGCTGGCGTCAACGGTGTCAACGGCACGAACGGTGCCAAGGGTGACAAGGGCGATGCCGGTGCTACTGGTGCTCAGGGTGCTCGGGTGCTCACTGGCGCTCAGGGTGCTCAGGGTGCGACGGGTGCCACTGGCGCTCAGGGTGCGACGGGTGCCACTGGCGCTCAGGGTGCTCAGGGCGCGACGGGCCTTACCGGCGAGCGTGGCTCGGATGGTCAGGACGGCCACGCCGGACTCCATGGTGAGGACGGCCTTGGGCTGATTCCGACCGGCGAGTTCGTGAACGGCTGCCGCGTGTTCGTCTGGACCGACCCGGACGTTCCCTCGTTCACTGTTTGCCACGGCAACCAGGGCGAGAAGGGCGAGAGGCGGCGAGCAGGGCCCGGGCGACGAGGGCAAGGCTGGCTCCAACGGAGTCAACGGACTCGACGGCAACAACGGTCAGGACGGCAAGGACGGCTCGAACGGCCGCAGTGCCTTCGAGCTGGCGGTCGATGACGGTTTCGTCGGCACGTTCCATGATTGGAAGGAGTCGCTCAAGGGCGAGCAGGGCGAGCAGGGCGAGCGCGGTGACGAGGGCAAGGCTGGCTCCAACGGAGTCAACGGACTCGACGGCAACAACGGTCAGGACGGCAAGGACGGCTCGAACGGCCGCAGTGCCTTCGAGCTAGCGCTCGATGACGGTTTCGTCGGCACGTTCCATGATTGGAAGGAGTCGCTCAAGGGCGAGAAGGGCGACCAGGGCGAGGCAAGGGCGAGAAGGGCAACCAGGGCGACGAGGGCAAGGCTGGCTCCAACGGAGTCAACGGACTCGACGGCAACAACGGTCAGGACGGCAAGACGGCTCGAACGGCCTCAGTCGCCTACGAGCTGGCGCTCGCATGCCGGTTTCGTCGGCACGTTCCATGATTGGAAGGAGTCGCTCAAGGGCGAGAAGGGCAACGACGGCCAGAACGGGGCCAACGGCTCCAACGGCCAGAACGGGATCAACGGTTCCAACGGCAAGTCCGCCTACGACCTTGCTGTCGCTGACGGATACACCGGCACGTTCGCCCAGTGGATGCAGTCGCTCCACGGCATGGATGGCGAGAACGGCCATGACGGTGAGAAGGGCAACGACGGCCTCAACGGCTCGCACGGCAAGTCCGCCTACGACCTTGCTGTCGCTGACGGATACACCGGCACGTTCGCCCAGTGGATGCAGTCGCTCCACGGCAAGGATGGCGAGAACGGCCATGACGGTGAGAAGGGCAACGACGGCCTCAACGGCTCGCACGGCAAGTCCGCCTACGAGCTAGCCGTCGGCGCCGGGTACGAGGGCACGTTCGCCGAGTGGATGCAGACGCTTCACGGCAAGGACGGCAACGAACGGCTCGGACGGTCTCCAACGGTCAGAACGGCTCGGACGGTGCCAACGGTTCCGACGGCAAGTCTGCTTACGAGCAGGCGGTCGGAGACGGATTCAACGGCACGTTCGCCGAGTGGATGCAGTCGCTGCATGGGAAGCGATGGCGTCAACGGTTCCAACGGTGTCCAACGGTTCCATCGCGGTTGACGGCAACGACGGCGCCCCTGGCCAGGCCGGCAAGGATGGCGCTCAGGGACCGCAAGGTCCGCAGGGTCCGAAGGGTGACCAGGGACTCGCCGATCAGCACGAACACAACGGTGGTCTGTGTCGATCCGAACGGTGCCTCAGGTAAGGCCACGCTCGTGATCGGAGCCGCGAACTGCGCCGGCAGACGCAGCTCTCGGGTCCATCCCGGTCGGCTAACCGCCCTAACGCCGACGCGATTCGCGACGGGCCCGTCAGTCGCCGGGCCCTTCGCGCGTCCGTTTTCGAACACGTCCAAGGGCAGCGCCGCCGACACCAGCGCGTTCGGCGCGTCCACCAGCTCGGACACGCGCAGCTCGGCCGCCACGCTCATCAGCACGTAGGCGGCCTCGCGCTGCCAGCCCGCGCTCGTGCTCGAGCCATCCCAGCAGCTCGAGCAGCGCCCGGCGGGTGGCGAGGTTGAGGTCGAGGTCGCCCTGGCTGCCGTCGTCCGCGAGCGGGATGCCGGTGGTGGCGAACATCGCGCGCGGGGGTCGCGGCGGGGCCTCGTAGCACGGGAAGCGAGGCCGCCAGACGAGCTCGGCCGCCGCCGCAGGCCGACCCGGAAGGTCGCCGCGCCGCCGGTCTCGATCGCCGAGATGCAGACCTCGCCGTCGCCCTGCGCGAAGTGCAGGTCGCCGACCGAGAGCAGCGCGCCCGGGCACGTGCACCGGCAGCCAGAGCCGCGCGCCGGGACCGAGGTCGCGGATGTCCATGTTGCCGCCGTTCTCGCGCGGCGGATAGGTGCGGAGGCCGTCGGCGGCCTCGGGCGGCCAGGCGTGCTCCGGCGAGGGCGGGTTGGCGCTGCCGAGCGCGGCCTCGCGCTCGCGGGCGCGCTCGAACAGCTCCGCGCGAGGGCGCCACACCGATCACCCCGGCGTGCACGCAGGCCGGCACGGCCACGCCGGGCACCTGCTCCGAGCGCGCCACCCCGCCCGCCAGCTCCCAGCGTGCGAGGAAGGGGCGGTCGAACAGGTCGCCGAGGAAGCCCGACCCGGGCCAGATGGCGGTCCAGCCGAAGTCGTCGGTCTCGTAGGCGAGCACCTCGAGCTCGAGCAGGTCGCCAGGCTCGGCGCCGCGCACCTCGACCGGACCGGTGAGCGGATGGGCGATCGACGGGACGCCGAGCAGGTCGTCGTGGTCCGAGTCCGGCCTGATCGTGCGGTCACGCGAGTCGCGGATCTCGAAGGTCACCTCGTCGCCGGGCTCGACCGACGCCACCGGGCGAGCCGGGTGCCAGCGGTTGTGCCCCCGCTCGGCCCCGAGGTGAAGCGGCCGCGAGCGGTCGATGTCGATGCGGAGGTCACGGGGCGCGAATTCACCACCGTCGCATTGCCGTCACGGAGTGTGCCGGGTCGCGCCAGTGGCCGTGGGAGATGAAGCTGAGGGAGTCCGAGTTCTTCGAGCGCATGGACCGCCACGTGCGGTGCGCGGCACGTGCTCGCGGAGACTCGCGCTCACGGGCGGCAACGAGCTGATGAGATCCGCGAGGAGCAGCCGCCTCGAGCACGCGCCCAGGCGCGTCAGAACAGCCAGCAGGCGTGAGATGTGGAGTTGCAGGCGATCCTGAAGAGATCCAGCGGGCATGATGCGCCACGGGATCCAGGCGAACACCGGGCCTTCCGCGTCCTCGACGAGCTTCGCCGTGACGGCCACAGCGGGCGCCGCCGACCGGGCCTGATCCTCAGAGCCCGTACGACCGGCCGATCACGTCCAGCATCACCTCGTCCGTGCCCGCCCCGATCCGGTTCAGGCGCACGTCGCGCCAGGCGCGCTCGATGCCGTACTCCTTCATGTAGCCGGCGCCGCCGTGGATCTGCAGGCACTCGTCCACCACCTCGCACGCCATCCGCGCGGTGTAGAGCTTCGCCATCGAGATCTCACGCACCGGGTACTCGCCGTTCTGGAAGCGCCAGGCCGTCGTGTAGACCATCTGCCGCCCGGCCTCGATCTTCGTCGCCATCTCGGCGAACTTGTGCCGGATCGCCTGGAACTTCCCGATCGGGCGCCCGAACGCGTTGCGCTCGCCCGCGTACTTCAGCGTCATGTCGAACGCCTTCTGCGCCCCGGCGACGCAACCGGCGGCGCCGATCAGCCGCTCGCCCTGGAGCTCCCACATGATGTGGTAGAAGCCCTTGCCCTCCTGGCCGAGCACCGCCTCCGCCGGCACGCGCACGTCCTGGAACGCCAGAAGCGCCGTGTCGGACGCGTGCATCCCCAGCTTCTCGAGCTTCTTCTCGCGGATCACGCCCGGCGCGTCCATGTCGACGAGGAAGAGCGTGAAGCCGTCGTAGCCGGCGTCCGGGTCGGTCTTCGTGACGAGCACGATGAAGTCGGCCCGCAGCCCGTTCGTGATGTACGTCTTCGAGCCGTTGATGACCCACTCGTCGCCGTCTCGCACCGCGCGCGTCTTGATGCCCGACACGTCCGAGCCCGCGTCCGGCTCGGTGATCCCCAGGCACGAGATCTTCTCGCCGCGGACCGCCGGCACGAGGTACTCCTGCTTCTGCTCCTCGGTCCCGAACAGGAAGACCGGCGGCGTGGCCATGTCGGTGTGCACCGCCACGCCCATCGCCAGGCCGCCCGAGTTCGAGTGCACCATCTCCTCGGCGAGCACGAGGTTGGCGTAGTAGTCGCCGCCCTGGCCGCCGTACTCCTCCGGATACGACAGCCCGAGGAAGCCGAGCTCGCCCATGCGCGGGAAGACCCAGTCCGCGAAGGTCGTCTCCTCCCACTCCTCCGCGTGCGGCGCCAGCTCCTTCACGACGAACGAGCGGATCGACTCGCGCAGCTGGTCGTGCTCCTCGGTGAAGATGAAGTGCTTCCGGGAGGAGGCGTGGTCGGGCTTCAGGAGCGAGTCGGCGGTGGCCATGGCGGCAGCGTACCGCCGCTACCTGTGGCTTACGACCTCCACCAGCGCGTCGCCCGGCTCGAGCTGCGCCGCCTCCGGATCGTCGAAGCGCAGCAGCCGGCCGCCGCGCGAGACGGCGACCACCGGGTTGCGCGAGCGCAGCTCCTCGAGCGGCCCCACCTCGGCCTCGGTGACCGGGCGCTGGACGATGTCGAGCCCGGCCCCCACCGAGAGCAGGTCCTCGATCACCTGCGCGACGTCCGGCGTCGTCGTGGCGAGCCCGAGCAGCCGCCCCGCCGAGCTCGACGAGGTGATCACCGAGTTCGCGCCGCTCTCGTGCAGCAGGTGGGCGTTCTCGTCCTCGCGCACCGCGAGCCCACCAATGTTGCGCTCGGGTTCAGCTCGCGCGCCGTCAGGGTCGCCAGCACGGCCGCGTCGTCACGGTCGACCGCCACGACCACCGCGGCCGCGTCGGCGATGCCCGCGTCGTGCAGCGCGTGCTGGGTCGTCGCGCTGCCGGCCACCGCGCTCATGCCCATCGAGGTCGCCTTGCTCCGCGCCGACGCGCTCTCGTCGACCACCACGATCTGCTCCGGGCTGTACCCGTGTCCGAACAGGGTCGTGGCGGCGGCGCGGCCCTTCGTCCCGAAGCCGCAGATGATCACGTGATCCTTCAAGGTCTTCCTCCAGCGTGACAGGCGGTAGACGTCGCGGGTGCGCTCGGTCAGCACCTCCAGCGTCGTGCCGACCAGCAGGATGAGGAACAGGACGCGCGCCGGCGTGACGATCACCGTGGTCACCAGGCGCGCCCCGTCGGTGACCGGCCGGATGTCCCCGTAGCCGGTCGTGGTGATCGTGACCGTCGAGTAGTAGAAGGCGTCGAGCAGGCTGATCGCTGTCGTCCTCGGGGTCGATGTAGCCGTCCCTGCCGCAGGTAGGCGAGCAGGGCGACCAGCACCACGAGGCCGACCGCCACGCGCGAGCCGCACCCCGATGGTGCGCAGCGGATGCCTCGCCCGTGCGGCAGCTCGACGTGCGAGTCGTACAGCTCCATCCGCGGGCAGGCTAGTCGCGCTAGCGTCCGCGCGATGAGCGAGCGAGAGTTCGATGTCGTGATCCTCGGCGCCGGGCCCGCCGGCGAGGTGTGCGCGGGCCGCCTCGGCGAGTCCGGCCTGTCCGTGGCGATCGTTGAGCCGCACCTGCTCGGGGGCGAGTGCTCCTACTACGCGTGCATGCCGTCGAAGGCGCTGCTGCGCCCGGGCGAGCTGCTGGCCGAGGCGAGGCGCATCCCGGGCGTCCGCGAGGCCGTGACCGGCGGCCTCGACACGGCGGCGGTGCTGAAGCGCCGCGACGAGATCGTCCACGACCTCGACGACTCCGGCCAGGAGCCCTGGCTCGCCGACCGCGGCGTGACCGTGGTGCGCGAGCACGGCCGGCTCGACGGCGAGCGCCGCGTGCGCGCCGGCGACGAGACGCTCGTCGCGCGCCGGGCCGTCGTGGTGGCCACCGGCACCACCGCGCTGCTTCCGCCGATCGACGGCCTGCGCGAGGCGAAGCCGTGGACGAACCGCGAGGCGACCACCTCGAAGCGGGTGCCGGAGCGGCTGGTCATCCTCGGCGGCGGCGTGGTCGGCGTCGAGATGGCCCAGGCCTACCGGAGCCTCGGCGCGCAGGTCACGCTGATCGAGGCGGCCGACCGCCTGATCGCCCGCGAGGAGCCGTTCGCGAGCGACCACGTCGAGCAGGGCCTGCGCGAGCTCGGCGTGGACGTGCAGGTCGGCGTGAAGGCCACGGCGGTGCGCGCGACGGACGGGGAGGTCGAGGTGGAGGTCGAGCTGGAGACGGGCGGTCCGGCGCGCGGCGAGGAGCTGCTCGTGGCGGTCGGCCGCCGCATGAACACCGGCGACATCGGCCTCGACAGCGTCGGCCTCGAGCCCGGCAAGCCGATCGAGGTCGACGACTCCATGCGCGCCAGCGACTGGCTCTACGCGATCGGCGACGTGAACGGCCGCGCGCTGCTCACCCACATGGGCAAGTACCAGGCGCGCGTGGCGGCGGACGTGATCCTGGGCGAGGACAGCGCGTGCCTGCTCGTGGACGGCTCACGCTCCCCGCGCGTGATCTTCACCGACCCGCAGGTGGCGGCCGTGGGCTACACGCTTGCCGCGGCGCAGGAGGCGGGGCTGAACGTGCGCACGGCCGACGTGCCGACCCAGGGCAACGCCGGCGCGAGCTTCTACGGGCGCGACAGCACCGCCGGCACGGCCCGGCTGGTGGTCGACGAGGACCGCAGGGTCGTGGTCGGCGCCACGTTCACGGGGCCGGAGGTGGCCGAGTTCCTGCAGGCCGCGACGATCGCGGTGGTCGGGGAGGTCACGATCGACCGCCTGTTCCACGCGGTGCCGGCGTTCCCCACGCGCAGCGAGGTGTGGCTCTACCTGCTGGAGCAGCTCGGCGTGTCCGGGCCCTGCTATCCGCAGCCCTGACCGGTGTAGCGGCAGGCCACGATCGACGGGCGCTCGATCGGCTCGCCCGCGTCGATCGACCAGGCCAGGCGGATCAGCTGCCCGTGCGTCCACGCGAGCGGCGTGGCCGAGCGCGTGCCCTCTCCGAACTCGTGACCGGGCCGTCCGTCGGCGGGCGGCCGTCCCAGACCTGCTCGGGGAGCATCAGGCCGTCGTTCGCGGTGCGCGCGATCGTGGCGAGGTGCGGAGTCGCATCGCGGCCGGCGAGCAGCTCGTACTCGCCGCGTTCGCCGGTGAGGAGCGGCCACAGGCGGCCGAACGTCTGGCGCTGGGCGGTGGGGAAGATGTCCCAGTCGCCGCCGCTCGCCGTCTCGCCATAGCCGTCGTGGGTGAAGCGGTTCCAGACGGGGCCGTTCGGGGTGACGACCTTCAGCGCGTCGTCGCCGACCTCGAGCGAGTTCAGCACGGTCGGATCGTCGTGCGGCTTGACGCCGAAGAGGACGAGCCCGAGGAAGCTCTGGTCGACGATCTCGCGCTCGTCCACCGGGCGCGGGAAGTTGTCGCCGAGGTTGTAGTCGGAGCCGTCGTTCGGGTTGGCGTCCTTCGTGAGCCGCAGGTAGTACGGGGCGGGCGAGTGGTACTCCGTGCTGTCCGTGGCCGTCCAGTCCTCGACGCTCCGCTGCCAGGCGTCGGCCGTGGCCTCGTACTGCGCCGCGCGTGCCGCGTCGCCGTTCTTGCGGGCGATGTCGGCCGCGCAGATCAGGCCGGCGATCTCGGTGGCGATCGTGTTCGGCGACCAGCCGTCCTGGTTCTCCCAGCGCTCCTGCGGCGATTCGGGCCCGTTGGCCATGACGTAGTCGGCCGCGGCCCGCACGTGCTGCCAGTCGGCGGCGCTCGTGCGGCCGAGCCACCAGGCGAGGACGATCGGCAGCGAGACCTCGTCCATCTGCGTGCCGGTCCAGTGCGGCTCGCCCGAGACCTCCGTGTTCTGCCACCACGAGCCGTCGGGCTTCTGGACGCGCCACAGGTAGTCGAGCAGGCGGGTGGCGGCGGCCTCGTCGCCGAGCGCCTGCTGGGCCGTCGCGACGTGGTACAGGTCGCGTGGCCAGACCAGGTGGTAGGGCCCCGAGTTCTCGGTGCCGGCAGAGCGTGAGGGTGCCCCAGACCCACGGCATCGTGGGCGAGGCGATCGACGCGCCGCGGTGGGTCTTGTCCTCGAGGCCTCGAGCACCATCACCGACTGGTCGTAGACGCGGCGCAGGAAGGTGCTTCGCCTGACGCTCCTCGGCGGCTTGTTCACCGAGCCGAGGTAGCCGGCCCAGCCGGCGGCGTAGGCGCCGTGCCGCGCGGCGCGAAGCCGGACTCGAGCGCGGTTCGCGCCGTGTTGCCTCGGCCTGAGCCGTGCGCCGACGCCGAATCCGATCGCGAGCGTCATGCTGTCGCGGCCCCGCGTGCCCGTCAGCCTCGTGCGGGCCGCCTGGACGACGTTGCCCGGCTGCGTCGCCTCGTACGACCGGTCGAGGTCGCCGTCGCGCCGGAGGTCGGTCCAGGGGTCGCTGGCGGTGCCCGCGTAGCCGCTGGTGTGCCGGCCGAGCTTCGGATCCGCCGCGACGACGCTCGCCACCGTGTCGTCCCACGCGGCGAGGCCGTGCCCGAGGCGCGAGCCGCGGTCGTCGTTGCCGTCGTCGCCCGGCGCCGGGTCGACCAGGACGTACAGGCGCAGCTTCCGCCCGGTCAGCGACCGGAAGCTCACCTTGCCGAGGACCGCGTCGCGCGCAGGGTCGGCGATCCATGTCTTCGTGAGCCGCCACCGGCGCGTCTCGGTGACCTGCCTGAACGACAGGGAGCCCGGGATCGGCTCCACCCGCGAGCTCACGCCCGGGCCGGTCTCGCGGTCGACGAAGCGCTGGCCGTCGCTCACGACGAACTCGAGCTGCCGGAGGCTGGGGGTGCCGAGGTCGGGGTAGTAGACCTCGGTCAGCTCGGCCGAGCGCAGCGTGAACCAGGTACGGCTGCCGAGCTGCGTGGCGGTGCCGAAGCCGTGCTTGTCGGCTGCGGTCCAGGTGTGGCGGTCGCCAGGGGCGCCGGCGGGCGGCGGAGCAGCGACCGCCGTGGACGCCGTGACGAGGGTAAGTGCGAGCGCGAGGAACCGGATCATGCCTCGGCGGCTACCCGGGGCCCCGGTGCCACAATCCCGCGCCATCAGGCGGCCGATCGACATCGACAACCCGCGCGCGCAGGCCGTGCTCGCCCGGGCGAAGTCGGTGCCACGCGGCCGCGTCACCACCTACGCCGACCTCAGCCCCGAGGCGCCGCGCTACGCCGGAGCCGTGCTGAACGCCGTCGACGATCCCGGCGTGCCATGGCAGCGCATCGTGCGCGCCGACGGCTCGCTCGCGAAGGGCGAGCGCCAGCGGAGACTGCTCGAGGCGGAGGGCGTGCCGTTCAGCGGCGAGCGCGTGGACATGCACGCCGCCTGGGTGCCGCCCGCCTAGGTCGTCTGGACGATCAGCACGTCGCAGGGGGCGTGGTGCGACACCTTGTTCGGCACGCTCCCGAGCACGCGGCGGGCGCCGCGCATGCCCCTGCTGCCGAGCACGATCACGTCGGCGTCGTGGTCCTTGGCGGCGGCGATGAGCGAGTCGGCGGCGTCGCCCTTGGGCGCGTGCACCTCGAAGTCGATGCTGCCGCCGCGTTCGCCTCGTCCTGGGCGCGCTGGAGCACGGCCTCGACCTTGAAGTCGGAGCCGACGGACCACTCCGCCGCCTCGGCCACGGGCTTGTTGCCGCCCACCCGCGCGGGGGCGGGCTCGTAGGCGCTCACCACGTGCAGCTTGCCGCCCGTCAGCGCCGCGAGCTCGATCGCCCGGCGAAGGGCGATGTCCGCGGTCTCGGACCCGTCCGTACCGACGACGATCGACTTGAACATGGGTGGAACCTACCGCTGATTCAGGCCGTCTGCACGATCAGCACGTCGCACGTCGCGCGGTGCGAGACCGTGTTGGGGATGCTGCCGAGCACGCGCCGGTGCATCCCCTGGTTGCCGACCACGATCACATCGGCGCCGACCTGCTCGGCCACCGCGAGGATCGCTTCGCCGGGGTCCGCGGTCATCGTGTGCTGGCGCACGTCGACGTCGTTCGCGCCGAGCCGGTCGAGCGTCCGCTCGAGCACGACATCGGCCTGGAAGCCCGGTCCGAGCGACTCGGCTCCCGCTCGCCCCGGCCGTCGATCCAGAGGCCGGCGGCGGCGACTGCGGGCTCGCCGTGACCACGTGCAGGCGCCCGCCGCCCTGGCGCGTCAGCTCGAGCGCCTTGACGAACGCGACCTCGGCCGTGTCGGTCCAGTTCGTGCCGACCACCACCGTCGTGAACATGGTTGCCGTTCCCTCCGTAGTAGAAATCGCCGCGTGTCCTTCGAGACGATTCTCTACGACGTGCGCGAAGACGGCGTCGCGACCGTCACCCTCAACACCCCGGACAACCGCAATGCCCTCACGAACGCGCTGCTCCGGGACCTGACCGGCGCGTTCGAGACCGCCCGCGACGACGAGCGCGTGCGCTGCGTCGTGCTCGCCTCGTCGCACGAGAAGGTCTTCTCCGCCGGCGGCTCGCTCGACCAGTTCGCGGCCGACCTGCCGCCGGTGCACAAGCACTTCGGCACGGAGGCCTTCCCGAACCTGTTCCGGACGATCATGGGGCTCGGCAAGCCGACGGTCTGCGCGGCGAACGGCCACGTGCTCGCCGGCGCGCTCGGCCTCGCGCTCTGCTGCGACCTGATCGTCGCGAGCGACGCCGCCACGTTCGGCACCCCGGAAATCAACGTGGGCGTCTTCCCGTTCATGATCATGGCCCTGATCTACCGCAACGTGCCGCGCAAGAAGACGAACGAGCTGCTGCTGCTCGGCGACCGCATCTCGGCGGAGGAGGCGCGCGAGGCCGGCATCGTCAACCGCGTGGTGCCGGCGGGCGAGCTCGACGCCGCGGTGGACGAGTGGGCGGTGAAGCTCGCGTCGAAGTCGCCGGTGCTGATGAAGCTCGGCAAGCAGGCCATGTACCGCCAGCTCGACATGCCGTTCGAGGAGGCGCTCGACTACCTGCGCGCGCAGCTCTCGATCGCGTTCACCACCGAGGACATCCAGGAGGGCGTGACGGCGTTCTTCGAGAAGCGCGACCCGGTCTGGAGTGGACGATGACCGACATCTCGCTCGTACTGCTCTCCTGCCGCACCTCCGACCGCACGCCGGGCGGCGTGCTCGGCGCGCAGACGCATCGCGCCGCTGATCGGCAAGCGGCTCGGCATCGAACCCCGCACGATCGGCACGGCGGCCGAGCCGCGCGAGACCCGCTTCGACGAGGACCTGCGCGAGTCGCGCGGCTGCCTGCTGGAGGCGGGCGGCCAGGTCGACGACGCGCTCGCCGACGGGCGCGTCCCGGTGATCGCCGCGGCGGACTGCTCGATCTCGGTCACGACGCTGCCGGCCGCGCTGCGCCACCGGCCGGACGCCAAGGTGCTCTGGCTCGACGCCCACGGCGACTACAACACGCCCGACACCACCGGCAGCGGCTACCTCGGCGGCATGTGCCTCGCGGGCGCGTGCGGCGAGTGGGACGCCGGCCTCGGCGACACGATCGCGCCGGAGCAGGTGGTGCTCGCCGGCGTGCGCGACCTCGACGGCGGCGAGCGCGAGCTGCTCGAGCGGAGCTCCGCGACCGTGATCGGGGCGAGCGTCGTGGAGACGCTCGTGGCGGTGAAGAACGCGCTCGACGGCGCGCCCGCGTTCGTGCACCTCGACCTCGACGTGCTCGACCCGGAGGAGTTCCCGGCCGCGGTGCCGGCGCCGGGCGGGCTCTCCTCGGACAAGCTCTACGACCTGATGGAGGCGGTCGCGGAGGACTCGGAGCTGGTCGGGCTCGAGATCACGGCGTTCGAGGCGCCCCGGGACGAGGACGAGCGGGCCGACATGGCCGAGACCGCCATGCGCGTGCTCGACCCGCTGCTCGACCGGCTGTCGCGCTGATGGCCGAGCGAGCCGCCGCGCAGGGAGCGCAGCGACCGGTCGCCGAAGGCGCGCTCGTCGCGCGCCCGCCGCTCCGGTCGCTGGTCGACGACCTCCACGCCCGGCGCGAGCAGGCACGGCTCGGCGGCGGCGAGGAGAAGATCGCGCGCCAGCACGAGCAGGACAAGCTCACCGCGCGCGAGCGGCTCGCGCTGCTGATCGACCCCGGCACGTTCGTCGAGCTCGGCATCCACGGCCGGCCGCACTTCTCGCAGCGGGCCATGGAGGGGAAGGAGGCGCCCGCGGACGGCGTCGTCACGGGCTACGGCAAGGTGGACGGCCGGCTGGTGGCGGTGGCGGCGTACGACTTCACCGTCATGGCGGGGTCGATGGGGATGACCGGCGAGCTGAAGGTCACGCGCCTGCGCGACCTGGCGCTCGGCAAGCGCATCCCGATGGTCTGGCTGCTCGACTCCGCCGGCGCCCGCATCCAGGAGGCGGCCGGCTCGCTGTTCGCCGGCTCGGGCCACCTGTTCCGCGAGGAGGTGGTGGCGAGCGGCGTGATCCCGCAGGTGGCCGCGCTGATGGGGCCGTGCGCGGCCGGCACCGCGTACATCCCGGGGCTCGCCGACTTCGTGCCCATGGTCAAGGGGCGCGGCTCGATGGCGCTGGCCGGGCCGCACCTGACCAAGGCGGTGACCGGCGAGGACGTGACGCAGGAGGAGCTGGGCGGCTCGCGGATCCACACGCGCGTGTCGGGCGTCGGCGACCTCGAGGTCGACTCGGACGAGGACTGCATCCAGGCGATCAAGGACTACCTGTCGTTCTTCCCGCAGAACTGCGAGCAGCCGCCGCCGCGGCGAGAGGCGGCGGACCCGGTCGACCGGATGGAGGAGGACCTGCTCGACGTGCTGCCCGACTCGCCGCGCAAGCCGTACGACATGTACGAGGTGATCCGGCGGATCGTCGACGACGGCGAGTGGTTCGACATGAAGCCGCGCTGGGCGCGCACGATCATCACGGCGTTCGCGCGGATGGGCGGGCGGCCGGTCGGGATCGTGGCCAACCAGCCGAAGCACCTCGGCGGCATCCTCGAGAACGACTCGGCCGACAAGGCGGCGCGCTTCGTCAACCTCTGCGACGCCTACGGCATCCCGCTGCTGTTCCTGATGGACGTGCCGGGCTTCATGGTGGGCACGAAGGTCGAGCAGGCCGGGATCATCCGGCACGGGGCGAAGATGCTGTACGCGGTCTCGCGCGCGACCGTGCCGAAGGTGACGGTCGTGATACGGAAGGCCTACGGCGCCGGCTACTACGTGATGTGCGGGAAGGCCTACGAGCCCGACCTGATCGTGGCGTGGCCGTCGGCGGAGATCTCCGTGATGGGTCCCGAGGGCGCGGTGAACATCATCTTCCGCAAGCAGATCGAGGCGGCCGAGGACCCCGACGCGGCCCGCGCCGAGATGATCGAGGGCATCCGCCGGACGATCGACCCGTACATCGCGGCGGGGAACGCGCTGATCGACGACATCATCGACCCGCGCGAGACGCGGCCGACGGTGATCCGCGCGCTCGAGATGGCGGAGACGAAGCGGGTGGAGCGGCCGTCGAAGAAGCATGGCGTGATGCCGGTGTAGGCCTTCCGGCCGCCCGTTCTCCGCGCGGCGCGAACGGCAGCAATAAAGGGGTGCCCGGAGGGGGGTGGGTAGTTCTAGGGCCCCATATGCGGCCCTGAAACGACCCACCCCCCTCGTGCGTGCCCCTCATTGCTCGCCGTTCAGGCCGCCGCCGAAAGCACCGCGCACCCGCGGGCTGAACGCCACCGGCCACGCGCGTTCGGCAAACTCGGCGACCACCACCCCCATGGAGCCCATCTTCTTCAAGTCCGCCCAGGAGTTCTACGACTGGCTCGAGGAGCACCACGAGACCGAGTCCGAGGTCTACGTCGGCGTGTACAAGAAGCACACCGGAAAGCGCGCGATGAGCTGGTCCGAGGCGGTCGACCAGGCGCTCTGCTTCGGCTGGATCGACGGCCGCGCGAACGCGGATCGACGAGGACAGGTACATGCAGCGCTTCACGCCGCGCCGGCCGGGCAGCAACTGGAGCGAGATCAACATCGCCAAGGTCGCGAAGCTCACCGAGGAGGGCCTGATGCGGCCGGCCGGCCTCAGGGCCTTCGAGGCTCGCCGCGCATGAGCCGCTTCGAGGACCCCTGCATCGTCACCTGCTCGATCTCGGGCGCCGTGGCGAGCCGCGAGCAGTGCCCGGCGATTCCCTACACGCCGGAGGAGTACGCGGCCGAGGCGAAGCGGGCCGTGGACGAGGGCTGCTCGATGATCCACATCCACGCGCGCACGCCCGAGGGCGTGCCGTCCTACGAGGTCGAGGACTTCCGCGCGATCACCGAGGCGATCCTCGGCGCGGTCGACGACGTGATCGTCAACTACTCGACCGGCGCGATCGGCGTGCCGATCGAGAAGCGGATCGCCTACCTGCGCGAGCTGCGGCCGGACGTGGCGGCCCTCAACATGGGCTCGATGAACTACGCGAAGTACTCGGCACGGCGCAAGGACTTCGTGTTCAAGGCCGTGTTCGAGAACTCGTTCGACACGATCATCGCCTTCCTCGAGGCGATGAACGAGCTGGACATCCGGCCCGAGCACGAGTGCTTCGACTCCGGCCACGTGGCCAACCTCGACCCGCTGATCGACATGGGGCTGCTGTCGGAGCCGCTCCAGATCGACTGCGTGATGGGCGTGAACGGCGGCATCCGGCCCTCGCCGAAGAACCTGGTCCACATGTCCGAGCAGGTCCCGGGCGGCGCCGAGGGGCGCAACAACTGGGGCGTGATCGGCATCAGCCGCGACCAGTGGCGGCTGGTGGCGGCGGCCGCGTCGCTCGGCGGCAACGTGCGCGTGGGCCTCGAGGACAACTTCTACCTCCCGGACGGCGAGATGGCCCGCTCCAACGGCGACCTGATCGCGCGGGCGCGGCGCATGGTGGAGGACACCGGCCGCCGCGTGGCCACCGTGGCCGAGGCGCGCGAGCTGCTCGGGACGCCGCGGCGATGAGCGCGCTCAGCGGCGTGAAGGTGCTGGACCTCTCCAGACTGCTCCCCGGGGGGTTCTGCTCGCTGCTGCTGGCCGACTTCGGGGCCGAGGTCCTGAAGGTGGAGGACACCGGGATGGGCGACTACATCCGGTGGTCGCCGCCGTTCCACGAAGGTGCGGACGACTCGGCCAAGTCCGCGCTCTTTCTTGCCCTGAACCGAGGCAAGAGGTCGATTCGACTGGACCTGAAGTCCGACGGCGGCAGGGAGGTGCTGCTGCGGCTGGCGCGCGAGCACGACGTGCTGCTCGAGTCCTTCCGCCCGGGTGTGATGGACCGCCTCGGAGTCGGCTACGAGCGCCTCCGCGAGGAGAACCCCGGCCTCGTCTACTGCGCCATCACCGGCTACGGGCAGGACGGCCCGTACACGGCCCGCTCCGGGCACGACATGAACTACCTCGGCCTGGGCGGGCTGCTCGGCCTGACGGGCGACGCCGGCGGCCCGCCGGTCCAGTCGGCCGGCCAGATCGCGGACATCGGCGGCGGCTCGATGATGGCCGCCTTCGGCATCCTCGCCGCGCTGCGCGAGCGCGACCGGAGCGGGGAGGGCCAGCTCGTGGACGTGTCGATGTTCGACGGCTCGCTCGCCTGGCTCGCGATGGTCGCGGCGGCCCAGCTGGCGAGCGGCACGGCGCCCAAGCGGGGCGACCTCGAGCTGGCGGGACGGCTGATCTGCTACCGCCCCTACGCCTGCAGCGACGGCTGGGTCACGCTCGGCGCGCTCGAGCCGAAGTTCTGGCAGGCCTGGTGCCGCGGGGTGGGGCGCGAGGACCTGATCGAGAAGCAGTTCGAGCGGCCCGGCTCAGAGGCGCACGCCGAGGTGGAGCGCATCTTCCTCTCGCGCACGCGCGCGGAGTGGCACGAGTTCGCCGAGCGGAACGACTGCTGCCTCGAGCCGGTGCTGGAGCTCGACGAGGCGCTCGACTCGGAGCTCGTGCGGGCGCGGCAGATGGTGGTCGAGCTCGACCAGCCCGGCGCCGGCGCCGTGAAGCTGCTGGGCGTGCCGGTGAAGATGTCGCGCACGCCGGGAGCGCCGGCCGGGCCGGGGCCCGCCCTCGGCGAGCACACCGACGAGGTGCTGGCGGGGCTCGGCTACGCGAAGGAGGAGGTCGCGGCGATGAAGGAGTCGGGCGCCGTGGCGGGTCCGGCACAGCAGACAGAGGGCCGCTTCCTGTCGTAGAACTCGTGCAAGGCCTCCGCCCGGCCGATAAGTGGGGTGACAGCGAGTATCACCCAGATCGGGCAGGGGGAATGGGCAGGCTCATCATCGCGATCTTGACCGTGGCGGTCGCCTGGTCGGCGGCCGGCACCGCCGTGGCCGCAGGCCACGGAGGCCGGCGGCGTCATCGTGCGCTTCGAGCCGGGCGTGAGCGCCGCCGAGCGCGCCTCGATCCGCGACCAGGCCGGCACGGACTTCGAGCGGACGCTCCCGGTGAGCGGGATGCAGCTCGCTCGACACCGAGCCCGGCCAGGGCGCGGCGGCGGCGGAGCGGGCGCTCGAGCGCCAGGACGGCGTGCTCTACGCGGAGCCGAACGCGATCCGCCGGGCCTCGCTGCGCCCCGACGACCAGCACTACTCCCTGCTCTGGGGCATGGAGAACACCGGCCAGTCGATCCGCGGGAGCGCCGGCAGCGCCGACGCCGACACGGACACCGGCGACGCCTGGGACGCGGGCATCGGCGGCGGCGTCACGGTTGCCGTGATCGACAGCGGCGTGGACCTGACCCACGCCGACCTCGCGGGGAACACCTGGACCAACCCGGGCGAATACGGCTCGGGGCGCGAGTCGAACGGATTCGACGACGACCTCAACGGGAGGGTCGACGACTGGCGCGGATGGGACTTCGTGGGCGGCGACAACAACCCGGCCGACGAGAACGGCCACGGCACGCACGTGGCCGGCACGATCGCGGCCCGGCGCGGCAACGGGATCGGCGTGGCCGGCGTGGCCGACGGCAGCCGGCTGATGGGGCTCCGAGTGCTGAACGCCCAGGGGAACGGCAGCGTGGCGAACGTCATCCTCGCCTACGCGTACGCGGCCGCTGGAGGGAGCGGACGTCGTGAACCTGAGCCTCGGCTCCTCCGGTCTCCTCACGGGCCGAGTCGGACGCGATCGCGGCCTTCCCGGGGATGCTCTTCGTGGCGGCGGCCGGGAACGGCGGCGACGACGGCGTCGGGGACGACAACGACCTCGACCCCGAGTACCCCTGCGCCTACCTGCTCCCGAACGTGGTGTGCGTGGCGGCGAGCGACAACCGCGACCGGCTCGCGCCGTTCTCGAACTACGGCGACCTGGCCGTGGACCTGGCGGCCCCCGGCGTGGACATCGTGAGCACGGTGCCGGGCGGCGGGTACGGCTGGGCGAGCGGGACCTCGATGGCCACGCCGCACGTGGCGGGCGCGGCGGCGCTCCTGTGGGCGGCGTCCCCGGGCGCGTCGGTGTCGCAGATCAAGTCGGCGCTGCTCGACGGCGCGGACCCGGTCGCGGCGTTCGCGGGCCGCACGGTGACCGGCGGGCGGCTGAACGTGCTCGGCTCGCTGCGGATGGTCGCGGACGTGACGCTGGCGCCGGCGGCGCCGGCCCCGGCGCCGAGCCCGGCACCCCCGGCCGCCCCCGCGCCGGACGAGGACGAGCCCGAGGACGAACGGCGCCGCGGGCGGCCCAAGCGGCTCGTGGGCGACTCCGCCGCTCCCCGCCTGTCGGTGCGCGTGGCGCGCAGCCAGCGGATCGGGAGGCTGCTGCGGCGCGGGCTGGCGGTACGGGTGCGGTGCTCGGAGGCGTGCTCGGCCGGCGTCCGCCTGAGCGCGGGCCGCGGTGTCCGCGGCACGGTCGGAACGCGTGACCTGAAGGCCGGCGTGACCAAGCGGTTCGTGGTCCGAATCGGCCGCACCGGGCGTGCCCGCCTGAGCGCCGCCGGGGCGCGGCGCGCCAAGCTGGTGGTACGCGCGACGGACCGCTGGGGCAACCGCCGCACGCATACCGTGCGGATCCTGCTGCGGCGCTAGGGCCGGCCGCGCGCCCCGCGCACCTCGCCGCGCGGATCCTGCTGCGGCGCTAGTACGTGATCACGGTCCGGATGCCCTCCTGGCGCTCCATCGCCTCGAAGGCCTCGTTCACCTCGTCGAGGGCGATCCGGCGGGTGACGAGCGATTCCAGGTCGAGGTCGCCGGACATGTAGGTCTCGACCAGCTCGGGCACGCGGTCGCGGCCCTTGGCCCCGCCGAACGACGCGCCGGCGATGCGGCGGCCCGTGATCAGGAAGCGAGGCACCACCTCGAGCACCTCGCCCTTGCCCGCCACGCCGGCGATCGTGCAGAGGCCCCAGCCCATGCGCGCCGACTCCACGGCCTGGCGCATCACCGCCACGCTGCCGGTGGCCTCGAAGGTGTAGTCGGCGCCGAAGCCGCCGGTCATCTCGAGGATCCGCTCGACCGTGTCCGGCCCGCCGACCAGCGTGTCCGTGGCGCCCTGCGCGCGGGCGTGCTCCAGCCGGTCCTCCGACAGGTCGACCGCGACGATCCGCTCGGCCCCGGCGAGCCGGCAGCCCGCCACGGCGCCCAGCCCGACGAGGCCCGCGCCGAACACGACGCACGTCGACCCCGCCTCGACCTTGGCGATGTAGAGCGCGGCGCCGATCCCGGTGGTCGCGCCGCAGGCGAGCGTGCAGACCACGTCGAGCGGCGCCTCGGGGTCGACCTTGGCGAGCGCGATCTCGGGCATCACGGTCGCCTCCGCGAACGTGCTCGTGCCCATGAAGTGCCGGACGCGCTCGCCGCCTGCGCCCGCCTGGCTATTCCGGCCCAGGCGCGTCGTGCCGTCGGGCAGGTAGCCGAGGTTCTGCTGCTCGCGGATCGCCAGGCAGATGTTCGTCTTGGGCGACTGGCAGTGCACGCACTCGCGGCACTGCGGCGAGAACAGCGTGACCACGTGGTCGCCCGGCGCCAGGCCCGTCACGCCCTCGCCGACCTCCTCGACCACCCCGGCGCCCTCGTGGCCGAGCACGGTCGGCGCGTAGCCCGAGGGGTCGGCGCCGCTGGCCGTGTACAGGTCCGTGTGGCAGACGCCGCAGGCGGCCAGCCGCACGAGCACCTCGCCCGGCCCGGGCCCGTCGAGCTCGACGTCCTGCACTGCGAGCGGCTTGGCGAACTCCTCGAGCACGGCGGCGCGGATCTTCATGGCGGCGCAGGCTATCCGGCCCGAAACCGCGGCAGCGCGGCGCGGCTCGGGAACCGGCGCGCGGCCGGCGGCCGGTTGGTAGCTTCGCGCACCTCACGGATCCGCTGGGAGGCGACGATCTCGATCAGAGGAACACTGCCGGCCCTGGTGACGGGGCTCATCCTGACCCTCGCGGTCTGCGCGGGCGCGGCCGCGGCGCCGCCGGCTCAGCCCTACGGGACGAACGACGCGGGCGGCTTCCGCAACATCCTGCCGCCCGGGCAGAACGGGCACGCGGACGCCGGCCAGGTGATCGCGTTCACCCTGACCGGCCCCCTGTTCGGCACGGGCAGCGAGGTCCGCCCGCCGCACAACGACGACCAGCTCGACCCGTACGCCGACCTCGTCTACTCGAGCCCCACGCTCACGCCCGGCGACCTCCCGCGCTTCTTCAAGGACGCCACGTTCGGGGTGCGGCCCGGCGACGTGCACAGGACCTACAGCCCGCGTGACGACGTGACGATCGTGCGCGACAGGAGCTTCGGCGTCCCGCACATCTACGGCGCCAACCGGGCCGGCGCGATGTTCGGCGCGGGCTACGCCGGCGCCGAGGACCGCCTCTTCCTGATGGACGTGCTGAGGCACGCCGGCCGCGCGCAGCTGTCGTCGTTCATCGGCGGCTCCGAGGGCAACCGGCAGATGGACCGGGACCAGTGGCGGATCGCCCCCTACACGGAGGCGGACCTGCAGCGCCAGTTCGACCTCGGCGACGAGGTGTACGGCGAGGCCGGCGAGGCGCTCCAGGAGGACGTGACCGCCTACGTGGCGGGCGTCAACAAGTACATCTGCGAGGCGCAGCCGCTCCGGCCCGACTGCACGCCTCGCCCAGCGCCGCCAGATCCACGGCAACAACGGCTCGACGCCGCTGCAGAAGCTTCCCGGCGCGTACGCCGCGATCGTCCCCAACGGCCTGCCCGGGGAGCTGCCCACCCCGCGGCTGTGGAGGGTGACCGACGTGATCGCCACCGCCTCGATGGTCGGCGGCATCTTCGGCAAGGGAGGCGGCCGCGAGCTCGACGCGGCGCAGATCCTCGAGCAGGCCGTCGAGCGCTTCGGCGGCGAGGCACCGGGCCGGGCCGTGTTCGACGACTTCCGGTCCGCCGAGGACCCGGAGGCGCCGGTCACGGCCGCCGGCAGCTTCCCGTATCAGGTGCCGCCCGCACAGCCGGACCCGGCGAGCGACGGGCGCCCCGACCCGGGCACGGTGCGGGAGACGGACGTCGTGGCGGCGCCCGGCCCGAGCGGCCTCCCGGGCGGGATCCTGCCGGAGTTCCCGGCCGGCGCCTCGAACGCGCTGCTGGTGAGCGGCGCCGAGTCCGAGTCGGGCCGGCCGCTGACGGTCTTCGGCCCCCAGACCGCCTACTTCTCGCCGCAGATCCTGATGGAGATCGACATCCACGCACCGGCCGTGAACACGCCGCGCGGCCCGCGCCAGGGCATCGACGCGCGCGGCGCCGCCTTCCCCGGCGTGAACATGTACGTGCAGCTCGGCCGCGGCCGCGACTACGCCTGGAGCGCGACCTCGGCGGGACAGGACATCACCGACACCTTCGCGCTCGAGCTGTGCGAGCCGGGCGGCGGCGCCGCCACGCTCGACTCGGGCGGCTACCTCTACCGCGGCGCGTGCGAGCCCATCGAGACGCTCGAGCGCCGCAACCAGTGGATCACGAACGCCGCCGACCAGTCGCCTCCCGGCACCGAGACGCTCCGGACCAAGCGGACGAAGCTCGGCCTCGAGGTGGGGCGCGCGCAGATCGACGGCCGGCCCTTCGTCTACACGCAGCTCCGCTCGACCTACTTCCACGAAGCCGACTCGGCGCTCGGGTTCGTCGACTTCAACGACCCCGAGAAGATGAGCACGCCGGCCGGGTTCATGGAGGCGGCGAGCAAGGTCGGCTTCACCTTCAACTGGTTCTACGCGAACCAGCAGGACATCGCCTACTTCAACTCGGGCAACAACCCGGTGCGCCAGGGGGCGACGGACCAGGACATGCCGGTCCGCGCCTGCGGTGACGACGGCGACGCCGAGTGCGAGTTCGAGTGGCAGGGCTGGGACCCCGACTCCACGCCCTCGAGCCCGAACATGTTCGTGTCGGACTACACCCCGCCGGCGACTCACCCCCAGGCCGTCAACCAGCCGTTCCTGACGAGCTGGAACAACAAGCAGGCGCGCGACTTCCGTGCCGCGGACGACAACTTCGCGTACGGGTCGATCCACCGCTCCGAGCCGCTCGACGACCGCATCGGCGCGGGGATCGCGGGCGCGGAGACGATGAACCTGCCCGAGCTGGTGGACGCCATGGAGGACGCCGGCACCGTCGACCTGCGCGGCGACAAGGTGCTGCCCTACGCGCTCCAGCTCCTCGGCGAGGAGAGCGACCCGGTCGTGGCCGGCGCGCTCGACCAGCTCCGCGCCTGGGTGGCGGACGGCGCCCACCGCCGCGACAAGGACCGCGGCGGCACCTACGAGCACTCCGAGGCGATCAAGATCATGGACGCCTGGTGGCCGCGCTGGATCCGGGCGCAGTTCGAGCCCGTGCTCGGCCCCGGCCTGTACGACGAGCTCGCCCAGGAGGGCGACGGCGACGGCGGCATGGTCGACCTCGACGACGAGCCGAACGGGAACGGCAGCCACAGAGGCTCGGCCTACATCGCGGGCTGGTACGGCTACGCCGAGAAGGACCTGCGGTCGATCCTCGGCGAGAGCCCGGCGGGCGCCTACTCGCGCCGGTACTGCGGCGGGGGCGACGCCGCGGCGTGCGAGCAGCTGCTGCGCGAGACGCTGCTGCAGGCGATCGCGGAGCCGGCCGCCATCACCTACGAGGACGAGGTGTGCGCCGAGGACGACACGCCCGGCTTCGAGGACCCGCAGCTCTGCTTCGACGCCATCGCGCACACCACCGCCGGCGCCGTGACGCAGCCGCTGATCCACTGGATCAACCGGCCGACGTTCCAGCAGATCGTCGAGATCGGGCCGCCCTAGCGGGCGGGCCGGATTCCCGGCGCCCGGCCCGCGACCGAGACGGTCCGGCGCCACGAGACCGACCCGCGCGCCGCGGGCACCACGCGGTAGTCCGGGTGGCGCACCCAGGTCGGCACGTAGCGCACGCGCCGCGCCCGCACGCGGCCGTCCCGGGCCGTGAAGCGGATCAGCGCGATCAGGCCGTCCTGCGAGGCGGCCGGGCAGCACCCGGCGGTCTGGTTCGAGACCAGGTTGCCCTCGCCGAACACCACCGGCTTGCCGTTCACCCTGCGGATCGGCTGCACCACGTGCGCGTGCTGGCCGACGATCGCGGCGATGGCCGGCGAGCGCGTCAGGCGCTTCGCCAGCGCCCACTGCGAGGGGGAGATCGCGTGGCTGTACTCGTCGCCCCAGTGCAGGTTCACGATCGAGGTGTCGGCGCCGCGCCGGCGCGCCCGGCGGGCGTCGCGGAGGATCCGCCGCGGGCTCGCCCAGGCAACGCTCCAGGGATGCGGCACGGCCTGGCCGTTCGACACCGCCGTGTAGGACAGGAACGCGATCCGCACGCCCTTCACCCTGAGGATCGGCGCGCGCCGCGCGCCGCGGGCCGAGCGCGCCGTGCCCGAGTGCGGGATGCCCGCGCGGCGGAGCGCCGCGATGGTCGTCCTGACGCCGTGCTGGCCGGCGTCGAGCGAGTGGTTCGACGCCGTGCTGCAGGCATCCCAGCCCGTGGCGCGGATGGCGCGCGCGAGCGACGGCGGCGTGCGGAAGCTCGGGTAGCCCTGCACCGGGCCCGGCACGAGCGGCGTCTCGACGTGGCAGAGCGCCAGGTCGGCGCCGGCGATGCGGCGGCGGATCGGCCGGAAGATCGGCCCGAAGTCGTGGCGGCGGCCGCCGCCGTCCGCCAGCGCCTGCGCGGCCACCGGCGTGTGGATCAGGAAGTCGCCGCTCGCCGCGACGGTGAAGTGAACCGCCGGCGGGGGCGCCAGCTGCTGCGCCCAGATCAGGCCGATCGCGGCCAGCGCCCCGGTCACGGGGACGGGCGGATCGAGGTCACCAGCGCACGTCGTGCCACTCCATCACCCCATACCCGGACTCGAGCTCGAGGCCTCCCGGCAGGGCGCCGGAGAAGGCGCCGAACGGCTGGCGGTAGTCGCTCCGGAAGGGTCCGCGCCGGGTGTGATCCTCGCGCGCCGACCACTCTTCGAAGCCGAGCTCGCCGACCCGCGACAGGTCCTCCGCGAACGGCTGCGCCGCCGACCTCGCGCGGCTCGCCGTCCACCCACACGGTGCGCTCGCTCGCCTCGGCCGCGTCGTGCACGCCCTCCACGAGGTTCCACGCCACCGCCTCGCCGCCCAGCGCCCGGCCGACGCCCGCCGACCAGCGCCACCGGGTGTGGCGCGCGTGGTAGCCCGCCGAGTCGTCCACGAAGCCGAGCGGCCCGTCGATCGGCCACTCCCGGCCGCCGGCCATGACGCGCCCGCGCACCGGCACGCCGGCCTGCTTGCGGGTCCAGATCCACCCGCCCCCGTGCGGCGACACGACCTCCACGCCGTCCGCCTCGTCCAGGGTGAGCTCGATGCGGACCTCCGGCTCCGAGATCAGGATCCAGCCCGGCGCGCGGCAGCGGTCGACACGGCGCGAGGTGGTCCGCTCGAGCAGCGTCCCGTCCGGGAGCGCCACCGCCCACCAGCGCTGCGGCACGCCCGCCACGCGCGCGTCGCCCACGCAGAGCATCAGCTCGGGCCCGTACACGGCCACGTAGCGCCAGCGCTTGAGCGGCCGCCGGCGGTGGAGCGGCGCCATCCGCGCGGGAGGCAGCCGCAGGCCGAGCTCCCGCACCGCCGGGCCGCGAACGGGGCGTAGGGACATGGGCTCGCAGTACACTCCAGATTGACTGGTCAGTCAATGAGAGAGGGAGGAGGGCCGCGCGTGCGAGTCGCGGCCGTCCAGCTGCAATCGACCGAGGACATGGACCGCAACCTCGCGGATGCGGACCGGCTCACGCGCGCGGCGGCCGCCGACGGCGCGGAGCTCGTCGTGCTGCCCGAGCGGCTCGACATCCGCGGGAGCGCCGCGGACTACGCCGCCCTGGCCGAGCCGCTCGACGGGCGGCCCGTCACGTGGGCGCGCGACACCGCGCGCGAGCTCGGCATCGACATCGTGGCCGGCTCGGTCGCCGAGCGGCGCGAGGGCCACGAGCGGGTCGCGAACACCTCGGTCCACGCCGGACCCGACGGCGACCTGAAGGCCGTCTACCGGAAGATCCACATGTTCGACGTCGAGGTCGACGGCGTGGAGTACCGCGAGTCCGAGCACTCGGAGCCCGCCGACGAGATCGTGCTCTCCGAGACCGCCCAGGGCCTCGGCCTCGGCCTGACCATCTGCTACGACCTGCGCTTCCCCGAGCTGTACCGGATCCTCGCCCTGCGCGGCGCGCGCATCATCACCATCCCCGCCGCCTTCACGCGCGTCACGGGGGAGGCCCACTGGGAGATCCTGCTCCGGGCGCGCGCGATCGAGAACCAGGTCTTCGTGATCGCCCCCGGCCAGGGGCGCCTGCCCGGGCCGGACCGCGACAGCTACGGCAACTCGATGATCGTCGACCCGTGGGGCGAGGTGCTCGCGCGGGCGGGCGGCGAGGGAGCCTGCTTCGTCGCGGCGGACCTCGACCTGGCCCGCCAGGAGGAGATCAGGGAGAAGCTCCCGAGCCTCGCCAACCGCGTGGCCGCCGCCTACCGCTGGCCCGAGGAGGTGCGCGCCTGATGGCGGCCACGAAGACGGCGGCGGTCGACAAGCGCCGGCTGATCCTCGACGCCGCCGTGCGGGTCTTCGCGCGGCGCGGCTTCCACCACTGCCGGGTCTCCGACGTGGCGGACGAGGCGGGCGTGGCCTACGGGCTCGTCTACCACTACTTCAGCTCCAAGGAGGAGATCCTCAACACGCTCTTCCTCGAGCGCTGGCAGATCATGCTCGACGCGATCGGGGAGATCGACTCCCGCGACGTGCCGGCGCGCGACAAGCTCTACGCGGTCGCCGGCTTCATCATCGACTCGTACCGGCACGACCCCGACCTGATGAAGGTGATCATCGTCGAGGTCACGCGCGCGGCCAACTCGTTCGGGGCGCTCCACCTCGACCGGATCCGCGAGGCCTACGAGGGCATCGCGGCGATCGTGGAGTCGGCGCGCGAGGAGGGCTCGTTCAAGTCGGGCATCCCGTCCGAGTTCGCCGCCATGTGCTTCTACGGCGCGATCGAGCAGCTCCTGACCGGGTGGATCTTCGAGGTGCTGCCGAGGACCGACGAGGAGTTCGAGCGCGCCAAGGGGCTCGTGGTCGAGGCGATCTGCGGGGGCCTCGAGTCAGGTGAGAACGGCGCGTCTGGTTGAATCCGGCCGCGATGCAGAACGACCTTACGAAGCGACTCATGTGGGGCGGTCTGGTGGCGGGCGTCGGGGCGCTGACCTCGATCGTCGCCAACCGGATCGCCACGGAGATCTGGCAGCGGGTCTTCAAGGAGGACCCGCCCGTCGATTGATGGCCGACGAGCCGAATCAGGGGGTTACCGCCGACGAGCCGAATCAGGGCGCGACGGCGGCGCGGCCCATGGGCGAGACGCCGCTGCAGGCGGACGCCACCGACTCCGATCCGTTCGCCGAGCGCCCGGAGGCGTTCGTGGGCGCCGCGTTCGCCGGCGGGCTCGTGCTTGCCTTGATTCTGAGAAAGTTGGCCTCGTGAGCGGCAACGGCGTTCCCCCCAAGAAGGACGCGGACAAGGATCTCGGCGAGATCGTCGCCGAGGTCTCCGAGAAGGCCTCGCTGCTCGTACGCCAGGAGGTCGAGCTGGCGAAGGCCGAGGTCACGGACAAGTTCACGAAGCTCGGCAGGGGCGCCGCCATCGGAGCGGCCGCGGGTGTCTTCGCGGTCTTCGGCATCACGATGCTCTTCCACACGCTCGCCTGGCTGCTCGACGACCTGTTCAACTGGGACACGAGCGTCTGGGCGGGCTTCCTGATCGTCACGCTCGTGCTCTTCATCCTCGCCGGCCTCGCCGCGTTCGTGGCCGCGCGGCTGTTCAAGAAGGGCGCGCCGCCCACGCCCGACATGGCGATCGAGGAGGCCAGGCGCATGCGGGCCGACCTCGAGGCGCAGACGATCGAGCGCGACCAGGTGGAGCGGTCGCTGAAGAAGGGTGAGGAGCTGAAGGCATGAGCCCTGCGCAGAGCCCGGAGATGATCCGCGCCTCGATCGAGGAGACCCGCCGCGAGCTGGCCTTCTCGGTGAACGACCTGCGCTCGAAGGTCGCCGAGCTGACGGACTGGCGCCGGCAGCTCTCGGAGAACCGGAAGGCCGCGCTGATCGGCGCGGCGGCGGCCGGCTTCGTGATCGGTGGCGGCGTGGCCGCGACCGTCTCGCTGCTCACGCGTAGGCGCCGGCGCGGCTAGGGCCGCGTCGCGTTGAGCCGGCGCGCGACCTCGACCACGTCGCTGCGTTCGTAGAAGTCGACCGCGAGCAGGTTCGGCACCAGCCGGCGGACGCGGCCGCATCGCCGTGCCCGCCGTCCGAGGAAGGCCCCGCCGATCCTGTCGTTGCGCGAGACCGAGGGCGGGAAGGTGTCGATCCAGTGGTTCAGGAGCAGCATCGGACTGCCGGGCTCGCCGCGGAAGCGCCGGCAGCGGAACTGCGCCGGCCTGGTCGCCCCGAGCGGGGTGTCCTGGACCAGCTCGAACCCGGGTAGGTACCAGGGACGGGCGCCGCCGCCCCGCTCGGCGAGCACGACCAGGCGGGTGCGCGCCCGGATCAGGTCGCCGAGCGTCGGCATCGGCTCGCCCACCTGGATCTCGGCGGCCTCGTCGAGCAGGTCCGCATCGCTCAGGGCGCGTTCGATCTCCTCGACGGGCACGTACGGCTCCACGAACAGGATCAGCACCTCGCGCGGATTGGCGTCGAGGAAGGCGCGGTAGAGGGCGAACTGCTCTTCGAGCGGCTCGGCCCCGAGCTCGCAGAGCGTGTGGCACATGTACACGCGCCGGTCGCCCTCGGGCCTGCCGACGCCGGCGCGCCCCACGAGCCTGTCCGCGGTGCGAAGGGCCTGGGGGCCGAGCGCGACGGCGACCTTGTTGCGCGACGCGCCCTCCGCCTGGAAGTCCGTGCGGACGCGGCCGTTCTGCGTGTCGGGGGCGCCGAGGTGGATGTCGATCAGGAAGGCGCGGATCCCGTCCTCGAGCTGGCGCTCGATCCCGAAGCGCTGGTTGGCGAAGAACCAGCCGGTCTCGTCAGCGGCGGCGTAGGAGTTGTGGGTCGCGGGGAAGACGACCTCGTCGAGGCGGCGGTCGCAGAGGTCGGCCGACCCGTTGCAGGCGGTGGGATCGGCGCGAGCGAGCGGCTCCGAGCTCGGACCGGGGAGCACCAGCGCGAGCACCAGCACGGTCGCGGCGACCGCGGCGGCGACCGCGCCGGCGAGCAGAAACGGGCTCGCCGCGGGCGCGCCGCCCGCTTCTGTCGCGGGCTGCTCGCCGGCGCTCCCCGCGTGCGCCGTCCGCCGGCGCGTCGCTCTTCGCGAGCTGCGCGACCCCCAGGAGCGCGATCGCCGCGCCCGCCGCCACCACCACGATCCGGCCGAGCAGCGCGGGCTCCAGCACGAGCGCCGCGCCCACCGCGATCAGCGCGAGCCCTTGCCCGATCCGCGCCGCGGGCCGCGGCGACGTCGCCGCGGCGCCGACCCGGCGTCGAAGTGCGGTCAGGTCGAGCTCGGGCCGGCGGCTCGCGGACACAGCGGCCACCACCGCTCCACCGAGCGCGGCCACCAGCCCGGCCGCGGCCAGGTCGCCGAAGAAGGCGTTCCACAGCGCGCGAACGGCACCGCGTTCGCGCTCGTCGGTCAGATCCGCGGCATGCGCCGCGTGCGAGACCACGAACTCGCCGAGGCCCGCCACGACGGCCGCGACGAGCAGGCCCGCCCCCGCCACCGCGACCCCCAGGTGCGCGAACGCGCTGCGTACGCCGCCCGCCAGCAGCGCGCACGCCGCCGCCGCCAGGAGCGCTGCGAACAGCAGCGGCCATCGCAGGCCGGCGAGATCGTCCAGAGCGCGCGCGCCCTCGAGCTCGAAGGTGAACGGATCGAGCGTGAGGACCGGCACGCGGAGGCCGGACGGGATCCGCTCGGCCACCCCGGGCGCGACCCCGCGGAGCGCCTCGTTGACCGCGCCCTCCCCGATCGGGAGCGAGACGGCGAAAGAGCTCTCCCCGTCCACGAGCGCGCGGTGCCGGTCGGCGATCACCCGGGCGAACACCCGCCGGAACGCGGTGGAGTCCGCGAGCTCCGCGACCACCGGGACGAGCAGGGGGCGCACGGCGAGCGCGTCTGGGACCACGCCGGGGGTGAGCGCGCCGACCACGCGATCGGCGAGCACGGCGCGGAGGTCGGGGTCGTCGAGCGCGGCCGTGGTGCGGGCCGTGAACTCCTCCGTGTCGGCCAGCGCCGAGCGGGCGTACCAGCACACCGCCGCCGCGGCGAGGAGCAGCGCCGTGGCCACCGCCGCCGCTACGGCGGCCCCGCGGCGGTGCCGGCCGAGGGACCCGATCATGCCGGCGCGGACTCCGGGATCTCCCCGTAGTGGCGGCGATGCAGGATCGCCGCGACACCCCCCGCCGGGATCGGCAGCCAGAAGGAGACGAGCCGGTAGGCGAGCGTCGCCACCACGGCGGCGCCCGCGGGGACGCCCGCCAGGGCCAGGGTTCCCGTCAGGCCCGCCTCGACGAAGCCGAGCCCGCCCGGCGTGAGCGGCAGCGTGCCGAGGAACTGGGCCGCGCAGAAGGCGAGCAGGACCGTCGACGGGCGCGGGTCCGCGTGGACGGCGGTGAGCGCCGCCAGCAGCGTCAGGTAGTCGAGCAGCCAGCGCCCGACCGCCAGGAGCAGCGCCTGCCACCAGCGCTGGCCGAGCACCATCGACACGCTGTTGCGCTCGCGCAGCAGCCGGTCGGGCAGCCCCGTCAGCGGCGGCTTGCTGCGGCGGACGCGGTTGCGGATCGTCTGCGCTGCCCGGCCCACCAGCACCAGCGGGCGGTTCCACACGATCGCCGCTGCGCCGGCGGCGAACAGCAGCACGAACATCACGCCCCCGATCAGGGCGGCCCTGCCAAGCCCGGGATCGACCGGCGCGCCGAACAGCACCGCCGGCAGGGCGAGCAGCGGGAGGGCGAGCAGGATCCCGAACACCAGCACCGACGAGGCGGTCATGCCCGAGGCGGCGCGGCCGGCGGGCACGCCGGCGCGGGTGAGCATCGCGTACTGCATGGCGCCCGCCGCGGCAACGCCGCCCGGCACGACGCGCCCGAACGCGTTCGAGGCGAGCTGCGACGTGACCACCGGCGCGTGGCGCTCGGCCCGCATCGAGATCTTCTGGAGCTCCCACATGCAGGCGTAGCTCCCGATCTGCAGGAGCACCATGGCGAGCCACCAGAGCGGGTTGAAGTCGTCGAGGCGGTCGTAGGCGCCGAACACCTCGAGCAGGGCGGGGGCGAGCAGGTAGAGGGAGACGCCGGTTACGGCGAGGAGAAGCCCCCGCTTTGCCAGCACCCCGGCGCTCATGCCGCCTCCCAGGCTACGCGGGCGCGGGGTCCGGTGGGGCCCCGGGCGGCGGCGATGGAGGTGGCGGGGCCGGCGGCGGCTCGGGCGGCTCCGCCTTGATCGTCAACGTCCTCAGGTCGACCCACTCGCGCAGCAGGATCTGGATCGACGCCGCGATCGGGATCGCCACGAGAGCACCGAGCACGCCGAGCAGCGTCGCCCCGAACAGCACCGCGACGATCGTGATGAACGGGTGCACGTGCACCGTGCGCTTCTGGATCTGAGGCTGGATCAGGTGGTTCTCGATCTGCTGGTAGCCGATCGCCCAGATCGCCCAGATGATCGTGGCCGTCGGGAAGTTCTCGAACAGGGTGACCACCCCGATCAGGACCGCGGCGATCGTGGCGCCCACGAGCGGGATCAGCGAGAACAGTCCCGCGATCACGGCCAGCGGCGCCCGGAAGGGCACTCCCAGGATCGACAGCACCACGTACGTGGCGATGCCTGCGATCAGGGCGATCGTCAGCGCGCCGGCCACGTATCCGCCCACGGCCTGGGCCATGTGGTCGATGGAGCGGCGCAGGCGCTCGCGCTGCTCGGGTGGTCGCATCGAGATCCCCCGCTCCACCCAGCCGCGCCCGTTGCTGAGCAGGAACGCGGTCAGCACGAGGATGGTGATGAGCGCAAAGGCGGAGTTGACGATGCCGAAGCCCACGTCGCGGAGCGTCCCCGCCGCGCCGCCGAGGCGCTCGGGCAGCTTGCCGGCCTCCTCCTCGAGGCGGCTCGTGATGTCGTAGTCCCGGTTCAGCTCGCGCAGGCGGTCGTTCTCCCTCACGTAGACCGGTCACGTCGCGCGCGTACTGGGGCACGTTGTCGGCGAAGTCGTTGGCCTCGGTGATGAGCGGCGGCACGATCAGCGCGATGAGCGCGAGCGGAACCGCGAGCAGGCCGAGGTAGACGATGGTGATCGCGAGCCCGCGTCTCATCCTCATCGCGAGCGCGTTCACCGGCGCCGACAGCGCCACCGCCAGGAAGATCGAGATCAGCAGCCAGGTGATGGGCTTGCGCAGCAGGAAGAGCAGGTAGAGGGTGATCGCCACGCAGACGACGATCAGCACGATCCGGACGATCTCCCTCGCTGCGGGCATCAGGGCGGTATTCGCCCCGCCCGGGGCGGCTCCTACTCGATGAAGCGCTCCGGGAGGCCCCCGATTCCGAGCAGGCCCGGGCCGGTGTGGACGGCCAGGACCGGGCCGAGCTCGCTCACGATCGTGGGCCCGTGGCCGAAGACCTCGCTGCCGCGCTCGACGAGCGCGGCGCACTGGTCGGGCGCGTTGATGTGCTGCGCGGACCACGCCTCGGCGCCTGAGTCCTTGCGCTGCCGCGCGTAGTCGACCATCCGCTCGAAGGCACGCGAGCTGGTCCGCACGCGCTCGACCGGGGTCATCTCGCCCTCGACGGTGAGGATCGGCTTCACCTTCAGCGTCGAGCCGATCCAGGCGCTCGCCGCGCCGATCCGCCCGCCGCGCTTGAGGAACTCGAGCGTGTCGATCGCGAACCAGAGCTTGAACTCGGCGCGCGCCTCGGCCACGTGTGCGGCGGTGCCCTCGGCGTTCGCGCCCTCCCTGGCCGCCTTGGCCGCGGCGAGCACCATGAAGCCGAGCCCGCCGGCGGTGGTCCGGGAGTCGACGACCGTGATGCGCTCGCCGCCCTTGCCCTCGCGCTCGAGCGCCTCCTTGGCCTGGCGCGCCGCCTCGGGCGTGCCGGACAGGCCGCCGGAGATGTGGATCGAGACGATCTCGCGCCCGTCGGCGAGGAGCGGCTCGTAGGCCGACGTGAAGTCGCCGACCGAGGGCTGAGAGGTGGTGGGCAGCCGCTCGGCGCGGCGCAGCTCGTCGAAGAAGTCGTCGTAGTCCGTGATCTCGACCTCGGGCACCGGCCGGTCGCCGTCGAACACCACGTACAGCGGGACCACGTGGACGCCGTGCCTCTCGATCAGCTCCGCCGGCAGGTACGAGGTGCTGTCGGTGACGATCGCGACGTCGCTCATGGGCCGGGCGGCAGCCTACCCCTCATCGGCGCGGGCTAACCTCCCGCTTCGCTTGGCCAAGGTCCTCGTCACCGGTGCGACCGGCTTCATCGGCTCCCACGTCGCGCACCTGCTCGCCGAGCGAGGCGACGATGTCGTGCTCGGCGTCGAGGCGGACTCGCCGGACGCCGCCATCGCGGACCTCGACCTGAAGCGCGTGAAGCTCGACGTGCTCGACCGCCGCTCGGTGCGGCGCGCGCTGAACGGGGCGGAGCGCGTGTTCCACTGCGCGGGCGTCACGTCGGTGCGGCCGGACGACGCCGAGCGGCTGTTCGACGTGAACGTGGGCGGCACGAAGCTCGTGATGAACGAGTGCCTGCGCGCCGAGGTCGAGCGCGTGGTGTACACCTCGAGCGCGGCGGCGCTCGGCCCGGCCGAGCCCGGCAAGACGGCCGACGAGACGCAGCTCTTCACCGCCGGGCGGCTCGGCATCCCGTACGTGAACTCGGTGCACGAGGCCGAGGTGGAGGCGATGCGCGTGGCGGCGCACGGCCTGCCGCTCGTGTGCGTCAACCCGGGCGTGTGCTTCGGGGCGGGCGACCACCTGCTCGCCTCCACGCGCCTGGTGCGCTCGTTCCTGCTCGGCCGGATCCCCGTCTACATGGAGGGCGCCGTGTCGGTCGTCGACGTGCGCGACGCCGCCGCCGGCCATCTCCTGGCGGACGAGCGCGGCGAGGCCGGCGAGCGCTACATCCTGGGCGGGCGCAACTTCACCTTCGACCGTCTCTTCGCGGACCTCAGCCGGCTGTCGGGCGTCGAGCCGCCGGTGAAGCTGCCGGCGCGCGCGGCCAAGGCCGCGGCGACGGTGCTCGGGGCCGCCGGCCGCGGCTGGCCGCTCACCCCGCTCGAGGTGCGCGCGGCGACCCAGTGGTGGACCTACCGCTCGACCAAGGCCGGCCGCGAGCTCGGCTGGAAGGCCCGCCCGCACGAGGAGACGCTCGAGGCGACGGTGAGCTGGCACCTCGAGCGCGAGCACGACCGGATCGCGCGGACGCGGCGCTCGCAGCAGATGCAGTACCGGCTGGCGGGTGCCGCGATCGGCGCCACGGAGGGCGCCCTCGGCCTGCTCCGGAGGGCCGGCGCGGCGCGTCCCTAGCATTCGGCTGGATGGCCACGCTGTATCGCTGCAAGGCTCCGACCGACCTCGTCTGCCGCTGCGGCAAGGTCGCACGCCGCCTGCGCGCGGCCGGCATCGAGTTCCAGGAGGTGCGCGTGCCCTTCCTGAAGCGCGACCGGCCCGAGATCGAGGAGTTGACGGGGCAGCGCTGGGTACCCGTCCTCGTACACGGCGACGAGGTCATCCACGACTCGCACCGCATCCTGGAATACCTGGAATGGCTAAACAGATCCAACCAACGAGAAGTCGCGTAAGGCAGCTGCGCCGCCTGTGGCCCTACGTCCTGATGGCGTGGGAGCGCTGGCAGCAGCTCTCTCCGGAGGAGAAGGAGCGCTACAAGAAGCAGGCGCGGGACTACGCGGAGCGCGGCCGCAAGGTGCTCGACGAGCGCCGGAAGCGCCCGCCGAAGCGCTAGCGCACTGAAGGCGGTTCTCCAGACCGAGCGGCCGCTGCTGCACCGGCTGGGGCTCGGGCTCGACGTCCTCCGCCTCGGGCTGCTCGGCGCCGAGCAGGTTCGCCAGCTCGCCCGACTCGAACATCTCCATCACGATGTCCGAGCCGCCGACCAGCTCGCCGTCCACGAACAGCTGCGGGATCGTCGGCCAGCCGGACAGCCCCGACAGCTCCTCGCGGATGCGCGGGTCGGGAAGGATGTCGAGCGCCGCGTACTGCACGCCGAGCGCGTTGAGCGCCCCGGCCGTCCGGGCCGAGAAGCCGCAGGCGGGCTGGTTCGGGGTGCCCTTCATGAACAGCATGACGCTGTTCTCCTTGATCGCGTTGTCGATGAAGCCGCGGATCTCGTCGTTCGTCATTGCGTCGCTCCCGTGGGGGTCGAAGTCTTGATGGACAGCGCGTGGATGGGGCCGCCGACCTCGTCGCCGAACACGTCGTAGATCAGCTTGTGCTGCTGGATGCGCGACAGGCCCTCGAACCTGTCGGAGACCACCTCGGCGCGGAAGTGGTCGCCGCCGCCGGTGAGATCCTCCACGCGGACCTCTGCGCCGGGGAGCGCGGCGGTGATGCGGTTCTCGAGTTCGGATGAGGTGGGCATCGGGAACATTCAGGGTACCGAGGGCGGCGCCGATACAATCCCAACAGATGGTGATCCTCACCGACATCGCAGCCGAGAAGGTCCGCGCCTTCATGGAGGGCCAGTCGGCGGCGGCCGAGATCGGCCTCCGCGTGGGGGTCCGGGGCGGCGGCTGCTCCGGCTTCCAGTACGCGCTGGCGCTCGACGAGCGGCGCGACGACGACCACGTCTTCGACACCTCCGGGATTCCCGTTCTGGTCGATCCGGCCAGCCTGCAGTACGTCGAGGGCTCGACGGTCGACTACACCGAGAACTTCATGGGCTCGGGCTTCGAGGTCTCGAACCCGAACGTGGTCGCCTCGTGCGGCTGCGGCTCCTCCTTCCGCGTGGCGGAAGAGGAGCCGAGCTGCGGCGCGTCGGTCTGAGCGGTCCGCGCGGCGCCCTACGCGGGCACGTTGTCGAGCGAGCTCCATAGGAACAGGCACGCCAGCGTCCGGTGCGGGCGCCAGGGGCGGGCCACCTTCTCGAGCCGCTTCGCGTCCGGCAGCTTGCGCATCCGGTACTCCACCTGAACCGCGCGGCGGATGCCCAGGTCGCCCACCGGCAGGATGTCCGGCCGGCGCAGGTGGAACATCAGGAACATGTCGGCGGTCCAGGGACCGAGGCCCTTGATGGCCGTGAGCTGCTCCGTGACCTCCTCGTCGGGCAGGTCGGGCAGCCGGTCCAGCTCGAGCGCGCCGTCCTCCACGTGCTGGGCGAGGTCGCGCAGGTAGGCGACCTTGGGCCTGGACAGGCCCGCCGAGCGGATCTCCTCCGGGTCCGCCTTCAGCAGCTGCTTCGGCGTGGGGGCGTGGCCCCCGAAGATGTCGATCAGGCGCCCGTAGATCGACGCGGCCGCCTTCGTCGAGAGCTGCTGGCCGACGATCGAGCGGAGCAGCGCGCCGTAGGCGTCGCCCGTGGGCTCCCCCTTCAGGTCGCGGCGCACCGCGGTGGCGTGCTCGTCGACCAGCCTGGCCATGACCGGGTCGGCCTCGCGGAGCGCGGCGATGGCCTTCCGTCCGGCGAGCGTCAAGTCAGGCCGCCGCCCTGTCGTGGAACGGGTGCTCCGCCGCGCCGAGCTCGGTGGAGGGCGGGTCGCCGAACAGCCACTCGCGGGCGATCCGGTGCCAGTTGGCGGTTGCGCCGAGCTGGCCCAGCACCCCGAGCGTGAGCGCCTCCATGCGGCGCGCGAGCATCGCCTGCGGCGGCATCGTCTCGCGCCGCATCAGCTGCCAGTGGCGCGAGCGCGGGTCGCCGAAGTCGATCAGCACCTGGCTGACCAGCTCGCGGTCGACGGTCACCTCGCGGTCCTCGATGTACCAGCGGGTGACGTCGTGGAAGTGGTCGAACACCGCCTCCGGCGTGACCTCCTCGTCGGCCGGGTCGTAGAAGCCCATCGAGCCGAGCTGGCGGTGGAGCCCCTGGACGTCGCCGTCCATGCCGAACCGCACCGCGGCGATCTCGGCCTCCAGGTCCTCGCGGACCACCCGCTTCGTCATGCCGAAGTCGATGAAGGCCACGCGGCCGTCGTCCATGAGCCGGTAGTTGCCGGGGTGGGGGTCGCCGGAGAAGTGGCCGTTGCGGTAGAGCGAGCCGAAGAAGAAGCGGAAGACGATCTCGCCGAAGCGGTCGCGCGTGGCGCGGTCCATCTCCCTCACGTCCTCGAACCCCTTCGCCTCGACCCACTCCGACACGAGCACGTGCTCGCTGGACAGCTCGGTCACCACGGGCGGGACGTAGATGAACGGGTGGCCGCGCCAGCTGCGGGCGAAGGCGCGGTGCTGCTGGGCCTCGTGCTCGTAGTCGAGCTCGTCGGTGAGGCGCTCGCGGATCTCGCGGGTCATGGCCTTGGTGTCCATCCCGGGCGCGATCCGCTTGGCCACGCGCATGATCAGGCCCAGGTTCTGGAGGTCGGCGCGCACGGCCTGCGCCACGCCGGGGTACTGGACCTTGACCGCGACGTCGCGGCCGTCGTGGAGGCGCGCCTTGTAGACCTGGCCGATCGAGGCGGCGGCCACCGCCTGCTCGTCGAACTCGGCGAACACGTCGTTCAGGCGCTCCCCGAGGCCGTCCTCGATCACCTTGCGCATGCGGTCGAACGGGACGCGCGGGGCGGCGTCCCGCAGCTCGGCGAGCTTCGCCTGGATGCGCTCCTGGAACTCGGGCGGGAAGGCGCCGGTGTCGATGAACGAGGCCACCTGGCCGACCTTCATCGCCGCGCCCTTCATCTGGCCGAGCACGTCGAAGATCTGCTCGGCGGCCTCCATCTGGCGCCGGCCGGCGGCGTCGCGGCGCGCCTCCTGGTCGCGGGTCAGGTTGGCCGCCTTCGTGGCGTAGCCGCGGGCCGTCTGGCCGCCCGCGAGCCGGCCGACCTTCGCGGCGCGCCGCCAGCGTCCGGTGGGGAGGTCGTCGGCCATCGGCCATGAGGGTACGCATGGAGTTCCGCGCCGGCCTCAGCCCGGCTCGCGCGGGCGGACGTACTCGAAGACCTCGTTGGAAGTCGACGCTCGCCTAGTCGGCCGCCGCTCGGCGCCAGGCGAGCACCGCGGCGGCCACGAGGAGGGCGGCCATCAGCCAGCCCGAGGCGGCCAGTCCGGCGGCGAGTGCGTCCTCGAAGGAGCCGCCGCCCTCGCGCTCCTCGAGCTGGGCGCGCTGGAGGAGCGCGCCCGCCGCGGCAACCACGAGGGCCGCGCCCGATGCCGCAGCGGCGGCGAGCCGAGGGCCGTCGCCGGCCGAGTGCGGGCCGTCAAAGGCGCCATATGCGTGACTTTCACGGCCCACACTCCCGGCGGCCGCGCCGAGGCCGCTGCCGAGCAGGCCGAGCGAGATGACGACGAGCGCGTAGCTGCTGGCGGGGTCGATGCGGGTCATGCCGAGCGCGCCTATCGCGGCGCACGCGAGCCCGCCCAGCACCGGCAGCTGCCGAGGGACGCGCCCGGCGAGCAGGCGGGCGGCTACGGCGAGCGTGGTGGCGGACACGGTGAGGACCGCCGTGATGACGCCCGACCGGAGCGGCGAGAGGCCGCGCACGAGCTCGAGGTACTGCGGCGCCAGCAGGGCCCCGACGGCGAGGCACCCGGCGAGCACGAGGACGGGGGCGTCTGCGCCGACCGGGCCCTCGCGCCGGGCGAACACGATGAGCGCCGCGCCGCCCGCCACGAGGAGAAGCGTGTCCACCGACGCCCAGCCCCAGGGGCCGGACTGCACGAGCCCGGTGACCGCCAGGATCAGGCCGGCCGCGAGGGCGGCGGTGCGATCGCGCCTCGAGCGGGCGCGGCGGCGGCTCTCGGTCTGTCAGCGGCAGCCAGCAGGAGCAGGGCCGGGATCACCGCCACCAGCTCGATCCGGAACAGCCAGGGCCAGCTCGCCTCTTCCGCCACCGCGCCTCCCGCCAGCGGTGCCACCGCCAGCGCGAGCAGCGCGCCCGTGCCCGCGAACAAGATCGTGCCTCGTCCCCCGACGCGCAGGCTCTCCAGCGCCGGCCCGATCAGGCCCGCCATCCCGATGCCCTGCAGCGTCCGTCCCGTCACGACGGTCGCCGTCTCGTCGGCCGTCGAGGCCAGCAGCGCGCCGCCCGCGAACACCGCAACGCCCGTCGCCGCGAGCAGACGGTGGTCCACGCCAGTGCGGGGGACCAGCAACAGCGTCACCGCCAGTCCCAGCAGATACGCGGCCTGCACCCACACCAGCCCCGAGGACGAGGACCCGAGCTCCACTCGGACCGAGGGGAGCACCGCCGGCACCGCCGCGATGTCGATCGCCAGCAGCCCGAGCACCGCCAGCGCCCCCGTCGTCGCCAGGAGGCGGGGCAGCCCTCGCGCGGGGAGCATGGGCTCGCCCGCCCCGGCTCCCCTCACCCGATCTCCACCTCGCGGCCGATGGCATCCGCCAGCAGGCCGGCCTCGCGGCGGGCGGCCCAGATCGGCACGCTCGGGTCGCGGGCGGGATCGGCCTCGGCGTCGAGCGCGACGGTCCCGTCGTGCGCGCCCACGCGGACCTGCCGGATCGCTCCGTCGCGGCTCCGCTCGAACTGCTCGGCGAGCCGGATGATCGCGCAGAGCAGCTGGAGGCGCTCGGGCATCGCCGTCCTCCTCCAGCGAGCCGAGCTCGGACGTGTCGGGATCGCCCTTCCGGTGGTAGCGGGCGATCAGGCCGACCATCACCAGCTCCCGCTGCGTGAACCCCGGCAGCCCCGCATTGAGGATCAGGTACTGCGAGTGGCGGTGGTGGTCGTCGTAGTCGATGGCGGTGCCGATGTCGTGCAGCACGCACGCCGCCCAGAGGAGCTCGCGCTCGACGGCGCCCAGGTCGTGCAGCCCCGCCTCCGCGAGCCCGTCGAACATCGCCAGGGACAGCTCCGCCACGCGATCGACGTGGCCCTGCTCGGCGGTGAAGCGGTGCCCCAGGTTCAGGACCGACTCGCGCCGCACGTCCTCGAACAGCTCCCCCTCGCCCAGCAGGCGCTCGAAGAAGACCCCCTCGCGCAGGCCGGCCTCGGTCACCTCGATCACGTCGAAGCCGCCGCTGTCGAGGGCGGCTGCAAGCACGAGCGCGCCGCCGAGGATCACGTCGCCGCGGTCGGGCTTGATGCCGGGCATGTCGCCGCGCTTGGAGGCCGGCCGGTCGGCGAGCCACTCGATCGAGGTCCTCGAGCGCGTCGCGCGTGAGCTGGAAGCCCTGGACGTCGAGCGGAGGCAGGTCGGCTCGCTTCATCGCCGCGGCGGCCAGGTTGCGGATCGTGCCGCCCACGCCGACCAGGCGCCCGCCGCTCTCCCACCAGCCCAGCGCGTCGAGCTCGCCGGCGACCTTCTTCCGCAGCGCCTTCACCGCCTTCGACGACGCCTTCTCCCCGGGCAGGAACTCCTCGCTCACGCGCACGGAGCCGAGCCGGAGCGACTCGGCCTGCGCGAGGCGGCGGTCCTCGAGCCGGAGCGTCTGGATGCTGCCGCCGCCGATGTCGAGCCCGAAGCCGTCGTCGATCGTCGTGGAGTTGGCGATGGCGAGCCAGTCGTAGCGGGCCTCCTCGCCTCCGCTGATCACGCGCGGCGTCGAGCCCGGTCTTGTCGCGGATGGCCTCGAGGAGCTCGTCGCCGTTGGTGGCGTCGCGGATCGCGCTGGTGGCCACGGCCTCGACCTGGTCGATCCCGGAGGCGCGGCAGAACGACGCGAACACGGCCGCGGTGTGGAGCGCGCGGTCGATCCGGTCGGGCCGGAGCACCCCCTCCTCGCCCATTCCCGCCCCCACGCGGACGGCCTCGCGGATCTCGTCCACGAGGCTCCACCACGGGGTGTCCGGCTCGTACCCGAAGACCACGAGACGCCAGGAGTTCGAGCCCATGTCGGCTACGGCGATCCTCTGCATGGCGCGGATCATTCCTCACGCGGCCGTCCAACCCGGTGTTCCGGGTTTAAGGGGACGCTCACGGTCGTCCGATGCAGGGTGTGATGAATGCGTTTGCCCAGACATCCGCTCGTGCCCTGTCCGGCTCCAAGCTCGACAACCGCCGCGTGCTCGCCGCGCTGATCGATCTCGCGATCGTCGGCGCCGGGGGAGTCGCGATCCTGGTGGCCGCCGGGGTGCTCGGCGGCGACGGCGCGTCGCTCGGTGCGCCGCTGGCCGGCGTCGTGGTGGGCTGGGCGCTCTACTACTACTTCGCCTGCGAGTCGGGCGGGGGGCAGACGGTCGGCAAGAAAGTGATGCGCCTGCGCGTCGTGCAGGTGGACGGGAGCCCCGCCGGGATGCGCGAGATCGCGATCCGCACGGTGCTTCGCGTGATCGACACCGTGCTGGTGGGGCTCATCGCGATGATGGCGACGGGCGAGCGGCGCGCGCGGCTGGGGGACCTCGCCGGCGGAACGATGATCGTGTCGACCGACGGTGCGCCGAGCGCGGCGCCGGCCGAGGTCGCTCCCGTGGCGATCGAGGCGCCGGTGGCCTACGACGAGCCCGAGCCGGCCGGCGAGGAGTTCGCGGAGGCCGAGGACGGCGAGCCTGCGATGGGGTACGAGCCGATCACGGGAGTGGACAGCCGGTCGCCGGAGGTCGGAGCCGGTCGGTCGGAGCCGGAGCCGGTCGTGGAGGTCGCGCCCGTCGAGGACGAGCCCGCCTCCGCCCAGCCCGCGACGCCCTGGGTCGTGAAGGACGAGGCCGCCGATCTCACGGTGGTCGAGACGCAGCCCCGCATCGAGATCGTCGCCGATGCGCCCGCCCCCGATCACACGCTGGACGTCGCGACCCCCTCGCTGAGGGAGCTCGCGGATGACGTCGCTGCGGCCGCCGGATCCGAGCGGCCCGCGCCGGAGCCGGTCGTGGAAGTCGCCGCCGGAGGCCGAGTCGTGGAGGTCGCGCCGGAGCCGGTCGTCGAGCTCCGGCCCCGCCCCCTCGCGGAGGTCGAGATCGGCGGGCCCGAGATCGACGTCGACGAGCCGCACGTGACCGTTCGGTCCGTCGACACCGTCTCCGCCATCGACCTCGTCATGGGGGCCGGCGACCCTTCCGAGGACCGCCCGGCCGCGGACGAACCCCCCGCCGGCGCGTAACGGACGAAGGGGTCAGCCGGCGGGGCGCGGCCCGCCTTCGGACATCCCTGGGCGGGGGCTTCGGCAGGGCCTCCGCCTAGACTCGTTTCCGGAATGGCTTCCGTCGGCACTTCCGACAGCCCCCTGCGCGTGGCCATCGTCGGCTCCGGGCCGGCGGGCTTCTACGCGGCCGGACACCTCCTGAAGTGCAAGTCCCATCCGGACCTCCAGGTCCAGGTCGACGTCTACGACCGCCTCCCCACTCCGTGGGGCCTCGTGCGCGGCGGCGTCGCCCCCGACCACCCCAACATCAAGGCCGTCAGCCGCGTCTACGAGAAGACCGCCGCCCACCCCGAATTCCGCTTCTACGGCAACGTCGACTACGGCACCGACCTCACCCACGACGACCTTCTCGCCCGCTACCACGCGGTGATCTACGCGGTCGGCGCCCAGACCGACCGTCGCATGGGCATCCCCGGCGAGGACCTGCCGGGCAGCTGGGCCGCCACCGAGTTCGTCGCCTGGTACAACGGCCACCCCGACTACCGCGACATCGAGTTCGACCTCTCCGGGGAGCGCGCCGTGGTGATCGGGAACGGCAACGTGGCCGCCGACGTCGCCCGCATGCTCGCGCTCACCCGCGACGAGCTCGCCACCACCGACGTGGCCGACCACGCCCTCGAGGTCCTGGCCGAGAGCAACATCCGCGAGATCGTCGTGCTCGGCCGGCGCGGCCCGGCCCAGGCCGCCTTCACCAACCCCGAGCTGCTGGAGCTGGGCGAGATGACCGACGCGGACGTCCACGTCGACGCCCGCGACGTCGAGCTCGACGAGCTCAGCCGCACCTGGCTCGAGAGCGACGCCGCGAGCGGCACCTCGCGCAAGAACGTCGACATCCTGACCGGCTACGCGGGCCGCGAGCCCGAGGGCAAGCGCCGCCGCATCGTGCTGCGCTTCCTCGCCTCGCCGCTCGAGATCCTCGGCGACGGACAAGGTCGAGGGCATGCGCATCTGCCGGAACACGCTCAAGCACGAGGACGGCTCGCTGCGGGCCTGCACGACGGAGAGCATCGAGGAGTTCGACTGCGACATCGTCTTCCGGTCGATCGGCTACAAGGGCGTCGCGGTGCAGGGAGTGCCCTTCGACGAGCGCAGCGGCACGGTGCCGAACGAGCACGGGCGCATCCTGGACGCCGAAGGGCAGCCGATCCCCGGCGAGTACGCCGTCGGCTGGATCAAGCGCGGCCCGACCGGGATCATCGGCACCAACAAGCGCGACGCCCAGGAGACCGTGGACGCGATCCTCGAGGACCTCGACGCCGGCCGCCTGAACGAGCCGGCCGACCCGAGCCGCGACACGCTCGAGGAGCTGCTCGACGAGCGCAAGCCCGAACACGTGACGTACGCCGGCTGGGAGGCGATCGACAGCGCCGAGAAGGCCGCCGGCGAGCCGCAGGGCAGACCGCGCGTGAAGCTCACCACCACCGAAGAGCTGCTCGACGCCGCCCGCGAGCGCGTCGGCTCAGGCCGGCGCGCGCACGCGCTCGCCATCCAGCGCGTCCAGCGCCCGCTCCAGCGAGGCCGAGATGCACGTGAAGATCGGCGTCTCCGACTCCGTGTACGCGCTCGACTCCGTCGCCCGCAGCTCCTGCACGAGGTCGAGGAACTCGGCCGGGTCGTCGGCGTCGAACGCCACCACGAACTCCTGGTCGTCGAGGCCGAACGAGTACGCCGTGTTCGTCTCGATGCCCGTGAACCGCCGCGCCACCTCGATGTGCTCCCGCATCACCCGCATGCGCTCCTCGCCGGGCAGGCGGTACCAGTCGCGCTTCTTCCACATCGGATAGACGATCAGGTACTTCGAGTCCGCCCCGGCCCGCGGCGCCAACGGCTTGCCGGGCTCGTCGGAGTAGGGGGACTCCTTCGTCATCGCGAGATACGAGTACGGCACGTCCGCGAAGCGCATCAGCCCGCTCTGGTTCAGCAGCACGTGCAGCTCGTGGATCGGGTCGATCGTGCGCGCCATCGCCCGCACCAGCAGGTCGCAGTCCCCCCGCGTGCCCACCAGCGAGTACGCGCGCAGGTAGTGCTCCTCGGCGAAATCCCCGCACGCAGCGGCAAACTCGCGCTTGTCGGAGGCCCGCTCCTCGGCCGAGCGCCGGCGCCAGGCCGGGTCGACCTTCAAGAAGGTGTACTTGACGAAGCTTCGAACGTTCGTCATATCCGGAAGTGTCGCCTATAGAGTTGCCAAGATGCGTGTAGCGCTCGTATCGCCCTACTCGTACACGTATCCAGGTGGAGTCGGGCGCCATGTCGAGGCCCTCGCCTCCGAGCTTATCCGCCCAGGGTCACGAGGTACGTCTCCTCGCCCCCTACGACCCGGACGACCGCCTGGCTCGTGTCCTGCACCGCGGCGCCGCGCCGGAGCGGCGGCCCGTGCCCGACTACATGATCCCGCTGGGCCGCACGGTGGGCCTCCCGGTGAACGGCGCGGTGTCGAACCTCTCCGCCTTCCCCGAGTCGGTCGCCACGCTCGGCAAGGAGCTCCGGAACGGCGGCTACGACATCGTCCACGTGCACGAGCCGAACGCGCCGTTCGTGAGCTGGTTCGCAGCGGAGGCGGCGCGGCAGCCGACCGTGGCCACGTTCCACACCTACTCCACCAGCTGGCTGGGCGGCACCATCCTCCGCAACGTGGGGGGAGCGCGGCGCCTCTACTCCAAGCTGAGCGCGCGCATCGCGGTGTCGGAGGCCGCGGAGTGGACCGCGCGCCGGTACTACGGCGGTCTCTACAGCATCGTCCCCAACGGCGTGGACCTGAGCGCTGCCCGCCCCGATCCCGGGCGGCCCCGCGGCCCGCTCAACATCCTGTTCGTCGGCCGCGCCGAGGGCCGCAAGGGCCTGCCCGTGCTGCTGCGCGCCTTCGAGGCCTTGCGGCTCGCCGGCGTGGACGCCCGCCTGACCGTGGCCGGGGCGACCGGCGAGGAGGTGGCGCCGCTCCTGCTCGACCCCGAGGGCGTCGAGATCGCCGGCCGGGTGTCCGAGGAGGAGAAGTGGCGGCTGCTGGGCGAGGCCGACCTGCTCTGCGCCCCCTCGCTCGGCGGCGAGAGCTTCGGCATGGTCCTGACGGAGGCGTTCGCCTCGGGCACCCCCGTGGTGGCCTCGAACATCGCCGGCTACCGCGACGTGGTCCGCAACCGCCTGGACGGCCTGCTGGTGCCCGCCGGCGACGCTGCGGAGCTCGGCGAGACGCTTCGCGACCTCGCGCTCGACCCACGCCGGCGCGAGTGCATGGCCCGCTCGGCCCGCGAGCGCGCCGAGCGCTTCGCCTGGCCGCAGGTGACCCGCGAGGTCACCGAGATCTACGAGGAGGCCCTGGACCTCCCGCAGCCCGAGGGCCGCGTGGCCAGGGTCGCCGCGCGCGCCGGCATACGGCCCGCGGCGCCGGGCGCCCGCATCCGGCCCACCCGGCTGCCCTCGCTCGAGCCGAAGGAGTCCCTGCCGACCGGCCCGCGCCGTCTCGCGAGCATCGCCCGCCGGGCGCTGGTGGGCGTGGGCGCCGTGGGAGGCATCGGGCTCGCCGCTGCTGGCGCTCGCAGCGGATCGGCCTCGAGCCGGTCGGCCGCGCGCTGCTGGCCGCCACGCCGATCTGGGTGCTGGTGGCCTTCGCACTCATGTGCGCCTCCATGCTGCTGCGCGCCGAGGCCTGGCACGCGATCCTCCGCGCGGCCCTGCCCGGGGTGCGCGTGCGCCGGCGCGACACCGCCCGCGGCACGATGATCGGCGTGATGATGTCGGCCACGCTGCCCGCCCGGCTCGGCGAGCCCTCGCGTGCGCTGATCGTGGCGCGCCGGCTGGGCCGCATGCGCGACCGCTTCCCGGTCGTGCTCGGCACGATGGTCTCCCAGACCCTGCTCAACATCCTCGCCCTGATCGTCCTCGGCTCGGTGATGTTCGCCACCGTGGGCATCTTCCGCGGCGGCGAGGACGCGCTCGTGATCGCCACGATCGCGCCAGTCGTCCTGCTGGGCCTGGTGATCGCGGCGCCCTGGCTGCTGCGGCGAGGCAAGCCGAGCCGCTTCCAGCGCGTGCAGCAGGCCGCGGCCGCGGTGCGCGGCGCGATGGTGCGCGTGCGCATGGGCCTGCAGGTCTTCCGCCGCCCGCGCCTGGGCGGCTGGGCGGCGCTGATGCAGCTGAGCGCCTGGGCGATCCAGTGGCTCGCCTGCTACCTGCTGCTGGTCGCGCTCGGGCTCGACGAGCGCGCCGGGATGGGCGCCGCGGCCGCCGTGCTCTTCGCCGTCAACGTCACGGCGGCGCTGCCGGCCACGCCGTCGAACCTGGGCGTCTTCCAGGCGGCCTGCGTGGCGGTGCTGTCCGCCTACGGGGTCGGCAAGACCGACGCCCTCGCGTACGGGATCATCCTCCAGGCGGTCGAGATCGCCACGGCGCTCGCGATGGGCATGCCGGCGCTCGTGCGCGAGGGGATGACCTGGAAGGACCTGCGCGTGCGGGCGCTGCACGCCGCGCCCGTCCAGCTGGCGAGCGCGTCACGCCGCGGTGATGCGGCCGAGGCGGAGGCGTAGGTCGGACACCCCGTCCCATAGCCCGCCCCCGGGCGCCAGCCTCGCCGAGACGCAGCTCTACGCGCTCGTCGACGTGGCTGCTGCAGCCGGCGCCGCGCACCGGCTCGAGGACGTGCTCGAGCTGGCGGCCGAGCGCGCCCTGGCGGCCCTCGGCTGCGCCTCGCTCTCGATCGGCCGCTGGGAGGCCGGGTGGATCGTGACGCTCGTGAACGTCGGCCGGCTGGGGCCGGGCGAGGAACGCCTGCCGGGCGACGAGCGCTATCCGCTCGACCAATACCCCACGACTGCCCGCGTGCTGTCGAGCGGCGGGATGATGGTGTCGTCGGTCGACGACCCGGACACCGACCCGGCTCACCGCGAGCTGCTCCGCCGCCTCGAGAAGGAGTCGAGCGTGACCGTGCCGGTCGTCATCGAGGGCACGACCTGGGGCGAGCTGTGGGCGACCTCCGACAACCGCAAGCCCCGCCTCAGCGAGCGCGACGCGCTGTTCCTGCGCGCGATCGCCGACCAGATCGCGGTCGCCATCGGGCGCGCCGAGCTGTTCGCCCAGGTCGAGGCGCTCGCCTACACCGACCCGCTGACCGGGCTGGCGAACCGGCGCGTGCTGGAGCACGAGCTCGAGCGGACCTGCGACGCGCCGGAGGGGCCGGGCGCGCCCGCGCTGCTGCTGTGCGACATCGACGGCCTCAAGGCCGTGAACGACGAGGCGGGTCACGAGGCCGGGGACGCTGTGATCGTGCAGGTGGCGATGGCGCTGACCGAGGCGGCGCTGCCGCACGAGGACGCCGTGGTCGAGCCGCATGGGCGGCGACGAGTTCTGCGTGCTGCTCCCGGGCGGCGACGCGGGCGCCGCGCGGGGCATCGCCGAGCGCGCGGCTGAACGCCTGCGCGGCGACACCGCCGCTCCGGCGGCGATCTCCGAGGGCGCCGCCGCCCGGCAAAGCAGCGAGGGCGCCATCCCGGTGAGGATCTCCTGCGGCGTGGCGGCCCGCAGCGAGGGCGCCGACCGTCCCGCCGACCTCCTCCGCGCGGCCGACGCCGCCCAGTACCGCGCCAAGCACGACGGCCCGGAGGTGCCGGTGGCCGTGGCCGAGCCCGGTTCCGGCGCGCCGGACCAGCCCGGCAAGGGCCGCGCCTACCGGAACCGCTCCGACTCGGCCAGCCGGGCGCTCGCCGCCGATCTGCTCGCCCTGATGGATTCCGAGGCGGGCTCGCCGCCGGACGAGGTGCTCGAGCGGCTGCGGCGCCGGCTCGGGCAAACCTTCACATAGTCGTGTCAAGGTTCGTGTAGGATTGGCTGGACCTTGCCGGCCGATCGCGACTACATCCAGGCCACCCGCGAGCGCGTCGTCGTCTTCGACGGCGGCATGGGCGCCACCCTGGAGCAGTTCGACCTCACCCAGGAGGACTACGGTGGCCTCCCGGGCAAGTGCCACGAGGCGCTCGTGCTCAACCGCCCGGACGTCATCCAGGGCGTCCACGAGTCCATGCTCGAGGCCGGCGCCGAGGTGCTCGAGACCGACACCTTCCAGGGCTCGCGGCTGAAGCTCGAGGAGTGGGGGCTCGAGGACCACACGCTCGAGATCAACCGCCGCGCCGCCGAGATCGCCCGCGCCGCCGCCGGCGACCACCGCTTCGTGGCCGGCTCGATCGGCCCCACCGGCCACCTGCCCGCGAGCGACGACCCGACGCTCGGCAAGATCACCTTCCGCGAGCTGGTCGAGACCTTCACCGAGCAGGCCCGCGGCCTGGTCGAGGGCGGCGCCGACCTGATCATCATCGAGACCGCGCAGGACATCCTCGAGGTCAAGGCCGCCGTGTTCGGCGCCCGCGAGGCCTTCAAGCTCACCGGCCGCACGCTGCCGATCCAGACGAGCGTCTCGCTGCTCCCGAACGGCGGCAAGATGCTGCTCGGCACGGACATCCAGGCCGTGCTCACCACGCTGACCGCCCTCGACGTCGACGCGATCGGGCTCAACTGCTCGACCGGTCCCGAGGACATGCGCGACGCCATCCGCTACCTCGGCGAGTTCAGCCCGCTGCCGGTCCACTGCATCCCGAACGCCGGTCTCCCGCTCCAGGGCCCGGACGGCGAGACGATCTTCCCCGAGGAGCCCGACCCGCTGGCGAACACGCTGCAGGAGTTCGTCGAGCGCTACGGCATCTCGATCGTGGGCGGCTGCTGCGGGACCACGCCCGACCACATCCGCGCGATCGTCGATCGCGTGGGCGGCCGCGACGCGGCACACCGGCCCGAGCGGGGACCGGCGCTGGTGTCGAGCATGATGACCGCCACGCCGCTCGCGCAGGAGCCGCGCCCGACGCTGGTGGGCGAGCGGGTGAACTCGCAGGGCTCGCGCAAGGCGAAGGAGCTGCTGCTCGCCGACGACTACGACGGACTGGTGCAGATCGCCGAGGACCAGGTGACGGGCGGAGCGCACGTGCTCGACGTCTGCGTCGCGCTTGACCGAGCGCCAGGACGAGGACGTGCAGATGCGCGAGGTGGTCAAGCGGATCGCGCTCTCGCCAGCCGGCGCCGATCCAGGTCGACTCGACCGAGCCGGAGGTGATCCAGGCCGCGCTCGAGCAGATCCCCGGCCGCGCGATCGTCAACTCGATCAACCTCGAGGCGGGCCGCGACAAGCTCGACACGGTCGTGCCGCTCGCCAAGTCGCACGGCGCCGCGGTGATCGCGCTGACGATCGACGAGGTCGGCATGGCCAAGACCGCCGAGCGCAAGGTCGAGGTGGCGAAGCGGATCGTCGAGCTCGCCTGCGACGAGCACGGGCTCGACCGCGACGCGCTCATCTTCGACGCGCTCACCTTCACGCTCACCACCGGCGACGAGGAGTGGCGCCCGTCGGCGGTCGAGACGATCGACGGCATCCGCCGCATCAAGGCCGAGCTGCCCGGCGTGCAGACGTCGCTGGGCGTGTCGAACGTGTCGTTCGGCGTGTCGCCGGGCGCGCGCGCCGTGCTCAACTCGGTCTTCCTCCACCACTGCGTGGAGGCCGGGCTCGACCTGGCGATGGTCAACCCGAACCACATCACGCCGTATCCGGAGATCCCGGAGAACGAGCGCGAGCTCACCGACGACCTCGTGTTCAACCGCCGCGAGGACGCGCTCGAGCGCTTCATCGCCCACTTCGAGGAGAAGGGCGAGACCGAGGAGGCCACGGCGGGCGACCCGACCGAGGGCATGGAGCCCGAGGAGGCGCTCCACTTCCACATCCTGCGCCGCAAGAAGGAGGGCGTGGAGGACTGGATCGACCGCTCCGTCGACAAGATCGGCGCGGTCCCGACGCTCAACGAGGTGCTGCTGCCCGCCATGAAGGAGGTGGGCGACAAGTTCGGCGCCGGCGAGCTGATCCTGCCGTTCGTGCTCCAGTCGGCGACCGTGATGAAGCGCGCCGTGGCCCAGCTCGAGAACTACCTCGAGAAGATGGAGGGGCACACCAAGGGCAAGGTCGTGATCGCGACCGTGTTCGGCGACGTGCACGACATCGGCAAGTCGCTCGTCAACACGATCCTCACCAACAACGGCTACACCGTGATCGACCTCGGCAAGCAGGTGCCGGTCGACACGATCATCAACGCCGCGATCGAGCACGACGCCGACGCGATCGGGCTGTCGGCGCTGCTCGTCTCGACCTCGAAGCAGATGCCGACCTGCGTCCAGGAGCTGCACCAGCGCGGGCTCGAGTTCCCGGTGCTGATCGGCGGCGCCGCGATCAACCGCGACTTCGGCCGGCGCATCCTCTACCCGAAGGGCCGGGAGTCCGACGAGGTCTACGAGCCGGGCGTCTTCTACTGCAAGGACGCCTTCGCGGGGCTGGCCACGGTGGACCAGCTGGTGGACGACGACGCGCGCGGCGCGATCGTCCAGAAGTTCCGCGACGAGGCCCACAAGCTGCGCGAGCAGGGCGAGAAGGTGGACGACGGCCCGCCGGTCACGGACTCCTCGGTCCGCTCGGCCGCGCGCACCGACGTCGCGGTGCCCGAGCCGCCCTTCTGGGGCGCGCGCGAGATCGAGGTGGACCTCGACGACGTGTACCCCTACCTCGACCGCCACGTGCTGTTCAAGCTGCACTGGGGCGGGCGCGGCGTGAAGGGCGAGGAGTGGGAGCGGCTCGTGAACGACGACTTCGCGCCGCGGCTCGAGCGCATGTGGCGCGAGCAGGACTACCTGCATCCGCGGGCCCGGCTCGGCTACTTCCCGGCGGCGGCCGACGGCAACGAGCTGGTGGTGTTCGACCCCTCGGATCCGGAGCGCGAGCTCGAGCGGCTGGTGTTCCCGCGCCAGCCGAAGCACGACCGGATCTGCCTGACGGACTTCTACCGCCCGCTGGACTCCGGCGAGCGCGACGTTGTGGCGATCCAGGGCGTGACGGTCGGCCCCGAGGTGACCGAGCTGATGGCGCGCCTCGAGCGCGAGGGCGAGTTCGCCGAGCAGCTGTTCACGCACGGGCTGGGCGTGCAGACGGCCGAGGGGCTGGCCGAGTGGCTGCACGCGGAGATCCGGCGCGGTCTCGGGATCGAGCTCGACCAGGGCCGGCGCTACTCGTGGGGCTACCCGGCCTGCCCGGACCAGTCCGAGCACGAGAAGGTGTGGCGGCTGCTGGAGCTCGAGCAGATCGGGATGACGCTGTCGGACGGCTACGCGGTGACGCCGGAGCAGTCGACCGTGGCGATCGTGGCGCACCACCCGCAGGCGGTCTACTTCGGGATGAAGTCGGGCTTCATCCCGAAGAGAAGTCACCGGACGAGCTGATCGCCGGGACCGAGCGCGGCGGCGAGCTGCCGGCGCGGGCTTAGGCGCCTGGGGCCGTAGCCGGCCGACGGAGGCGTCTCGTTACGATGACCGCCGTGGTGGCAGAGGATCGGCGGCGCTGGATGGCCCTCTACGTGCTCTGCGTGGGCATGCTGATGATCGTCCTTGACGCGACCATCGTGAACGTCGCCCTGCCGACGATCCAGGACGACTTGGGCTTCGCGCAGAACGACCTCGCGTGGGTGGTCAACGCGTATCTGATCGCCTTCGGCGGGCTGCTTCTGCTCGCCGGTCGCATCGGCGACCTGATCGGGCAGCGACGCATCTTCCTCATCGGACTCGGCGTGTTCACCGCCGCGTCCCTGCTCTGTGCGCTCGCGCAGAGTCAGGGCGTGCTGATCGGGGCGCGCTTCGTTCAGGGGGTCGGCGGCGCCCTGACGTCGGCGGTGATCCTGGGGATGATCGTCACCATGTTCCCCGAGCCACGGGAGCAGGCGAAGGCGATCGGCGCCTACACCTTCGTCGCGGTGGCGGGCGGCTCGATCGGATTGCTTCTGGGCGGCGTGCTCACCGAGACGATCAACTGGCATTGGATCTTCTTCGTCAACTTGCCGATCGGGGTCGCGACTGCGCTGTTTGCGATCCGGCTGGTCCCCGACCGTCCGGGCTTGGGTCTCAGCGGCGGAGCCGACCTGCCCAGCGCCGCGCTGCTCACCGGCGGTCTGATGCTCGCCGTGTACACGATCCTCGGCGTCACCGAGGAGGGCTGGGGCTCGACCCAGACGCTGGCCCTCGGCGCGGTCTCGATCGCGCTCCTCGCCGCGTTCGTGGTCCGCCAGGCTCGAGTGGCGAATCCGTTGGTGCCGCTGCGCCTGTTTCGCTCGCGCGAGGTCGCCGGTGCGAACCTGGTCCAGGCGCTGCTCGTGGTCGGGATGTTCGGGATGTTCTTCCTGGGCGCCCTCTACATGCAGCGGATCCTCGGCTACGACGCGCTCCAGGTCGGGCTCGCCTACCTGCCCACGACGGTGGTCATGGGGATCATGTCGTTCAGGTTCACCGGGCAACTCAACCTGCGGTACGGCCCGCAGGCGACGCTCCTCCCCGCGATGGTCTTCGTCGCCGCCGGGCTGCTCCTCCTGGCTCGCACGCCGGTCGACGCGACCTACGTCATCGACCTGCTGCCGGCGATGATCCTGATCGGGCTCGGGGCCGGCCTCGGCTTCCCGTCGTTGATGACGCTCGCGATGTCGGGCGTCCAGCCGAGCGACTCGGGAGTGGCCTCGGGCCTCGTCAACACCAGCGTCCAGGTCGGCGGCGCGATCGGTCTCGCCGTGCTGGCGACGTTCGCGACCGAGCGCACAGAAGGACTGCTGGCCGACGGCGAGCCGGCCGCCGAGGCCCTCAACGCCGGCTTTCACCTCGCCTACGTGATCGGCGCCGGCTTGGTGCTCGTCGGGATCGTCATCGCAGTCACCGTCCTGCGCGCGGGGCTGCCCGAAACCGCCGCCGAACCGGTGACCGAGGCGGCTGCCGAGGCGGTCGGGCGGCCGCTCATCCAAGCCCGTCCACTGCCGAACTACATCGTGGGAGGCGGCTGCGAGGAGACCGGCATGCGGGTCGTGATCGGCTGCGGTGGGTGCACCGCTACGACGTCGTAGCCTGAGCTAGATTCCCCTCGCGTCCGATCAGGAGGAGGGGAGATGTATCGACGTTCCGGAGCCCTGCTCGCAGTGCTCCTGTGCTCACTCGCCGCGCTTGCGCCCAGCGCGTCGGCGGCGGCGAGCCCGGCCGGCCTTGCGCCCAGCGCGGCGGAGGCCCAGGAGGCGACCACGGCCTGCGGTCCGCGGCGGGGCCGGCGACCAGCTCGTGCCCGACAGCGGCCCGTGGTTCAACTTCACGGCCGCCTGTGCCGCGCACGACGCCTGCTACGGCGCCCAGCTGGGGCAGGCCAACTGCGACCGCCGCTTCCGCGACGACATGTATGCCCACTGCGCCACGCGTGCGTGGTACCAGCGCGGGCTGTGCCGGGGGACGGCGGACGTCTACTACGAGGCGGTCAGGCGCTTCGGGCACCTGTTCTACTGAGGGAGTTCCGGTCAAGGCCGCGCCCGAAGTCCCGGCGCCACGCACGATGGCGATGGGACGATATGGCGCGTGGATGCGACCGAGCTGCGTGCGTGGTGCCTGCAACAGACCGGGGCGAGGGAGGACTTCCCGTTCGGCCCCGAGCATTCGGTCTTCAAGGTCGCCGGCAAGATGTTCGCGCTGAGCGCGCTGGACCGCACGCCGCTTGAGGTGAGCGTCAAGTGCGAGCCTGACCTGGCGGTCGCCCTGCGCGACAGCTATGCGGAGATCCGGCCTGGCTATCACCTCAACAAGCGCCACTGGAACACGATCACGCTGGACGGCACGCTCGCCGATCAGCTCGTGCGCGACATGATCGAGGACTCGTACGACCTCGTCGTCAGCGGTCTCCCCAAGCGCGTCCGCGAGCGGCTCGCGTGGGCACCGCAGACCGACCTCTAGGTCGGCGGCAAGAAGCGCACGCTTCCCCACGCCGACCTGGACCGGCTCGCCCGAGCGGCGGCCGCTTCCTGAAGTGGCAACGCTGTGCCCGAGGGCTTCGCGCGATCCTCAGGAGGCGTAGCTGACGCTCAGGTCTCCCACACCGTCGATGTGTCCCTCGAGGCGGTCTCCCGGCTCGACCCGGCCGACCCCCTTTGGCGTCCCGGTCATGATGAGGTCGCCGGGGCGCAGCGCGACGAGCGTGCTCAGGAAGCTGATCGTCTCGGGCACCTTCCAGATCTGCTGGTCGAGGTCGCCCTCCTGGCGCGGCTCCCCGTTGACGCGAAGCCAGACGGCTCCCTGGGTCGGGTGGCCGATGTCCTCCACGGCGCGGATCTGGCCGGTGGGCGCGGACTGGTCGAAGCCCTTGGCCATGTCCCACGGGCGGCCCATCTTCTTGGCCTCCGCCTGCAGGTCGCGGCGCGTCATGTCGAGCCCCACCGCGTACCCGAAGACGTGGTCGAGGGCCCGCTCCACCGGGATGTCGCGGCCGCCCTCGGCGAGCGCGACGACCAGCTCGATCTCGTGGTGCAGGTCCTGCGTCTGGGTGGGGAACGGCAGCCTGCCCGCCGGCACCACCGCGTCGGCCGGCTTCATGAAGAAGAACGGCGGCTCGCGGTCCGGGTCGTGACCCATCTCGACCGCGTGCTCGGCGTAGTTGCGCCCGACGCAGAACACCCGGGCCACGGGGAAGGCCGCGTCCGAGCCTGCCACGGCGACGGCGGTCACGGGAGGTGCCTCGATGGCGTAGCCGGCCGAACGGTCAACGGCTGGACGCATAGAACGCCACCTTTCGTTCGAAGTAGGCGACCGCCTCCGAGGCCAGGAAGGCGAAGCGAACAGGATGATGAGCAGCGCCCAGAACTCCGGCATCAGGAAGTTCCGGGAGTACAGCTCGAACAGGTAGCCGACCCCGAGCACGGCGATCAGCAGCTGGCCGATGACCACGCCCTTCAGCCCGCGGATCAGCCCGAGGCGGATGCCGGCGAGCAGCTCGGGCAGCGCCGCCCGAAGGACGATTCGTGAGTACAGCACCCGCTTCGTGGCGCCGAAGGACCGGCCCATCTCGACCAGCGAGGGGTTGACCCGCTCAACGCCGACCTGGGTGTCGAGCGCGATCACCCAGACCGAGAACAGGACCACGGTCACGATCATCGTCTCCAGCCCGAAGCCGAGCAGCGCCATCAGCGCGGGCACTATGGCGGTCAGCGGCGAGCTCTCGAAGATGTTCACCCACATCCCCATCACCGAGCCGACCGCTCGGCTGGTGCCCATCAGGATGCCGACGCCGATGCCGACGGTGAAGGACAGCCCCATCCCGATCAGGAACGCCTCGAGCGTGATCCTCGCGGCGTCGGCGAACGTCTCTGACGACACGACCTCCGGGAGGGCGGCGATCACCTCGCTGAACGGCGGGAGGAGCGAGACCAGCTCGAGCTGCCCGACGACCTCCCAAATGGCGAACCACACCAGCAGCGAGAACGCCATCGGAACCCGGTGACCGCGAAGCTCCACGTCAGCGCTCCAGGTAGCCGCGAAGCTCGTGCCAGATCTGCTCGACCCAGTCGAGGTAGGCGGGGTCGCGCCGGATCTCGTCGGAGCCGCCGCTGCGGTCGACCCCGGGGCGGACGACCTTCGACACGCTCGACGGGCCCCGGGTCAGGATGACGACCTGGTCGGAGACGTAGACGGCCTCCTCGATCGAATGGGTCACGAAGATCACGGTCTTGCTCTCGTCGCTGAGCAGCCGCAGCAGGTCGTCCTGGAACTGGCGACGGATCTGCTCGTCGACCGACGCGAAGGGCTCGTCCATCAGCAGGATGTCGGCGTCCACCGCCAGGGCCCGGGCGAGGCCGACGCGTTGCCGCATCCCGCCTGAGAGCTGGTGGGGGTAGGAGTCCTCGAAGCCCGACAGCCCCACCTTCTCGACATACGCGCGCGCCGTCTCCTCGCGCTCCTTTCGGGGCACCCCGCGCAGCTCCAGGCCGAAGGCGACGTTGCGCAGCACCGTCGCCCAGGGCATCAGGGCGAAGTCCTGGAACACGAACGCCCGGTCCGGCCCGGGCCCCGTGACGGGGGCGCCCTCCACCTCGACCCGGCCGGACGTGGCCTCGACCAGTCCCGCGACGATCTTCAGCGTGGTGGTCTTCCCGCACCCGCTGGGGCCGATGATGCTGGTGAGCTCGCCTTTCGGCACGTCGAAGGTGAGGCCGCCCAGGGCGCGGACCCCGCCGGCGAACTCCTTGGTGAGGTCGACGATGCGGACGGCGGGCTCCCGGCCGTCCTCCCGGGGCGTCCACACCGGGCTCCGAGGTGATCCCCGCGGTGTCGGTCATGCCTCCCTCAACTCAGGTCGGAAGAGGCGCCGCTCCAGGTTCTGAAGCAGCGTCACGCTGACGCTCGCGACCAGGATGATGGACAGGATGGCCGCGAACATCTCGGGATACTCGGCGGTCGACCGGTAGAACGTGATCAGGTCGCCGACGCCGGTCGGGGTGATGATCAGCTCGGCGAGGATGGCGCCGGTGAAGCCCTGGGCGAGGCCGAGCCGCAGCCCGGCGAAGATCAGGCCGCTGCCCGCCGGGATGATCACCTTCCAGATCTGCTGGCAGCGGCTCGCCAGGAACGCGTTGCTCATCTCGAGCAGCGACCGCGGGGTGTTGGCGATGCCGCGGTAGGAGTTGAGCACGATCACGGGTGCGCTGAGCAGCACCACCGCGAACACCTTGGCGGTGAACCCGATGCCGTAGACGAACGTGATCAGCGGGACGATCGCCGCCGACGGTGAGGCCTGCAGCACGATGAACACGGGCAGACCCAGCCACTCGGCCCGCGGGGAGAGGCCCATGACGAGGCCCGCGAACACTCCGCCGACGGCGGTGAGCAGGACGCCGACGATGAGGGGTCCGGCTGTCTCGGCGTAGGCCTCGGCGAAGGTGCCGTCGACCAGCATGTCCCCGAACGCGGCGAGCGTCTCGGTGCACGAGGGAAAGGCGAGGTTCACCGATACGCCGGCGGCCCACTCCCACAGTCCGAGCACGAACAGGATCGACGCGCCGCGGAGCAGCCGCGGGCTGCTCAGCCGGGCCGACACGCGGCGGGCCGGCGCGCGGCCGGCGCGGATCCCGGCCGACGCGGCCACCGTCAGTTGCCCGATTCCTCGACCGCGCTCAGCGCGCTCTCGGACGGCTCGAGTGTCCAGAAGTCCTCGACGTTGAGGTCCGCCGGGTCACCCTCGAGCTGGCCGGCCTCCCCGTAGAACACGAAGTCCTCCTTGGCGGCCGGCTCGCCGCCGCAGTCCTCGGTGAACAGACCCTCCTCGGCGGCCTGCTCGTAGTAGGGCAGCAGCTCCTCCTCGAGCTCGGCCGGCAGGTCGGGCAGCAGCCCGAGCCGCTCCCTCTCCTCCTGGACGTACTCGGGGTTCTCGACCATGGATTGCCAGACCGTGAGGATCTCCTCGAGCAGGACCTGGAGGGACTCCTGGTTCTCCTCCATCCACGCGGTGTTGCCGAACAGCACCTCGTCGCTCGCCTCCGTCTCGGGCGTCGGGAGCGAGTGGAACCTGCCCGGCGCCTGGGACATGACGAAGTTCTTGGTCGGAATGTCGAGCATGGCGGCCTCGAGGTTGCCGCGCAGCAGCGCAGTCGCGCGCACCTCGGCGCCCGGCACGTAGGCGATCTCGCCGAAATTGATGCCCTCCTCCTCCTCGATGATCCGGGCGAGCGCCTCCGACGTCGAGCCACGGGAGTGCACGGCGAAGGTCTCGCCGTCGAGCGACTGCCAGTCGGGGTAGGCGTCCTTGTCGACCACGGGGTAGAAGCGAATGCGCTGGAGCTGGCACACGATCCGCAGCGGAGCGCCGGAGCCCTGGATCAGGCCATAGGGCGCGCCGAGCCCCACATCGGCCTGCCCGCCGACGACTGCCTGGTTGGCGAGGTCCTCGTCGGCGAGCTCGATCAGCTCGACGTCGGTGCCCCGCTTGCGCACGCGCTCCATTGCGATGAAGAGGGCGAGCGTCTCGACCGACTCGATGTCGCCGAGGGCGACGCGGATGCTGCCGCCGCCTTCCGCTTCCGAGCCTCCGCCCGAATCGTCATCGTCACCGCACGCCACGAGTAGCAGCAGCGCCAGGATCGCAACGAGTGCCCACACCCTCTTCATTGCCCGCTCCATTCCCTCAATCCCCCGGACAGGCGCGAACATATCAGATATGTTCTGCGCTACGAGGCTCCTGTACCCGCAGTCCGGAGGGAGGAAACGCGGCCCATGACCCACCTGAAATCGCAGTCGATCTACGCAGGCCTTCGGGAGCGGATCCTGTCCAACGACATCGCCCCCGGCACGCGACTGGTGATGCGCGACGTCGCGAACCAATACGAGGCCAGCGACATCCCCGTCCGCGAGGCGCTGCGGATGCTCGAACGAGACGGCCTGGTCGAAACCGCTCCATACCGCGGCGCGAGAGTCACCACGCTCACGGCCAAGGAGGTCGAGGAGACCTACTTCATCCGCTCGCACCTGGAGAGCATCGCGACGGGCCTCGCCGCCGAACGCATCACCGACGCCGAGCTGGCCCAGCTCGACCTGCTCATGATCGACATGAGCGCGGCCGTCGATGCACAGGACGGCCCGAGCTTCTCCGACCTCAATCTCGAGTTCCATCGCACGATCGTGGCCAGCTGCGGCAACGACATGCTGCGCGAGCTGACGATGGACATCTGGCGGCGCCATTCCGGCTTCCAGCGAGTCTTCCGGATGATGCCCGGGCGAATCGCAATCTCACAGCGTGAGCACGAGGGCATCATGGCTGCGCTCCGCGACCACGACGCCGACCGGGCCTCCAGGCTCGCCCTGCTGCACAAGCGCTCTGTCCGCGACTCCGTCAGCACGCTCGTCGACCAGGTCGACGAGCGCAGGTCGGATCCGGTGGGCGACGGGACGCTGCGACCGTCCCCTGTCGCGCCGCGCGAGTAGCCGCCGCTCGACCGATCGGAGAAAACCGGGCTCGGAATCTTCGACACGTGGCTAAAGACCGTCTGGACCGCCGGTCCTACGGTGCGGGTGTTCCCAAATCGACCAGGAGGAACTCGCACCGATGGAAGCTCAATTGGAGGCGCTGGCCGGCAGCCTCGACGTCACATGGGTCGTCGTGGCCACCGTCCTCGTCATGTTCATGCAGGCCGGCTTCGCGCTGCTCGAGATCGGCTTCTCGCGCGGGAAGAACGTCGGCCACGGCGTCGTAAAGATCCTCGCGAACTTCTCGATCGCCACGATCGCCTGGTGGGCGGTCGGCTTCGGCATCGCCTTCGGCGGCGCCGGCTGGCTGATGGGTGACGACGCCCTCTTCTTCAGCTTCGGCGAGAACATCTCGACCGGCCTGGTGGCCGGCACGGTCGGCGGCTCCACCGCCGCCTTCATGCTGTTCCAGTTCATGTTCTGCGCGGTCTCGCTCGCGATCGTGTGGGGCACCACGCTCGAGCGGATGAAGTTCTCGGCGTACGTGATCTACGCGATCGTGTTCGCGGCGCTGATCTACCCGCTCGGCGCGCACTGGATCTTCGGCGGCGGCTTCCTGAGCGAGATCGGCAACGGCGTGCAGGACTTCGCCGGCTCGACGGTCGTCCACCTGGTCGGCGCCACCGGCGCGCTCGCCGCGCTCCTGCTGCTCGGCCCGCGGCTCGGCAAGTACGGCGGCGACGGCAAGCCGCGCGTGCTCCCCGGGCACTCGATGCCGTTCGTCGGCCTCGGCGTGCTGATCCTCTGGCTCGGCTGGTTCGGCTTCAACGCCGGCTCCACGCTCGGCGTCGGCAGCGACCGCTTCGCCGAGGTCGCCCTCATCACCCAGCTGGGAGCGGCGGGCGGCGTGATCGCGGCCTCGCTCGTGACCTACCTCAAGACCAAGGCCGTCGACGTGGGCATGGCCGGCAACGGCGCCATCGCCGGGCTCGTGGCCATCACCGCCCCGTCCGGCTACGTCGAGTTCTGGGCGGCGCCGATCATCGGCGCGGTCGGCGGCGTGATCGTCGTCTACGGCGTGCTGCTGATCGACAAGAAGCTGGACGACCCGGTCGGCGCGCTGTCGGCGCACGGCCTGGCCGGCATCTGGGGCACGCTCGCCTGCGGCATCTTCACCTCGCCGCGGCTGGCCGAGTTCAACGGCATCGGCGACCCGGGCCTCATCTACAGCGGCAGCCTCGAACCAGCTCGGGCGTGCAGGCGGTCGGCGTGCTCGCGGCCTTCGCGATGGTGTTCACCCTCTCCTACATCACCTTCGCCGCCATCAAGGCGACGATCGGGATCCGCGTGAGCGCGGAGGAGGAGGAGGCCGGGCTCGACATCGCCGCGCACGGCATGTACGGCTACCCGGAGCAGTTCATCCCGCAGTCGGAGATGGGCGGCGTCGTCACGGCACCCCGGCGGCGCGGCCCGCACCGGCGCCGCAGCCGGTCACGGCGGAGGCGACGGCATGAAGATGGTCGTCGCGTACATCCGCCACGAGGCGTTCGAGCCGATCCGCGCGGACCTGCTCGACGCCGGCTTCCCCAGCCTCTCGATCACCGAGGTGAAGGGCTCGGGCAGGCAGAAGGCGATCACCGAGCACTACCGCGGCTCGGAGCTCGCCGTCCACCTGCGGCCGAAGCTCAAGCTCGAGTGCGTCGTGGAGAGCAAGGACGTCGGAGCCATCAAGGAGGTGATCCTGCGGCACGCCCGGACCGGCTCCGTCGGCGACGGCAAGCTGTTCGTGCTTCCCGTCGAGGACGCGGTTCGCATCCGCACCGGCGAGGAGGGCGAGGCCGTGCTGCAGGCCCACGAAGACGAGGAGGTGAGTGTCAATGGCGATCGCGCCTGAGGACATCGGCACGCGGGCGGCGGACGTGCTCGCCCGCGTGGAGGAGGAGAACGTCGAGTTCATCCGCTTCTGGTTCACGGACATCTTCGGCCAGCTGAAGTCGTTCGCGGTGGGCCGCGAGGAGCTGGCCGGGGCGCTCGAGGACGGCATGGGCTTCGACGGCTCGTCGATCACGGGGTTCAACCGGATCGAGGAGTCGGACATGATCGCCATGCCCGACCCGACCACGTTCCGGATCCTGCCGTGGCGGACCGGCGAGACCCACAAGGTCGGCCGGCTGTTCTGCGACGTGCTGAAGCCCGGCGGCGAGCCCTACGAGGGCGACCCGCGCTTCCAGATGCGCAGGGCGCTCGCCCGGGCGCGGGACATGGGCTTCGACCACTACTACCTCGGGCCGGAGCTCGAGTTCTTCCTGTTCAAGTCGGACGAGGCGCCAGAGGTGCTCGACCGCGGCGGCTACTTCGACCTGACCACGCTCGACGTGGGGTCCGACTTCCGCCGCGACGCCGTGTTCACGCTGCGCGAGCTCGGCATCCCGGTGGAGTACACCCACCACGAGGTCGGGCCGTCGCAGCACGAGATCGACATGCGGTTCGCCGACGGGCTCGACATGGCCGACAACGCGATGACCTACCGCATCGCGATCAAGGAGGTGGCGGCGCAGCACGGCTTCTACGCCACCTTCATGCCGAAGCCGCTGCACGGCGAGAACGGCTCGGGCATGCACACCCACCAGTCGCTGTTCCGGGGAGGCGACAACGCCTTCTACGACCCGGACGACGACTTCTACCTCTCGGACGTGGCGAAGTCGTTCATCGCGGGCCAGCTCAGGCACGCCCGCGAGCTGGCGGCGCTGTTCGCCCCGTCGGTCAACTCGTACAAGCGGCTCGTGCCGGGCTACGAGGCGCCGGTCTACATCGGCTGGTCGCGCCGCAACCGCTCGGCGCTGGTGCGGGTGCCGCTGTACCACCCGGGCAAGGAGCGGGCCACGCGGATGGAGCTCCGCTGCCCCGATCCGTCGTGCAACCCGTACCTCACGTTCGCCGCGCTGCTGCAGGCCGGGCTCGAGGGGATCGAGCAGGGCTACGACCTGCCCGCCCCGATCGAGCGCAACCTCTACGACCTCACCGAGGAGGAGCGCCAGGCGATGGGCGTGCAGCACCTGCCGGAGTCGCTCGGCGAGGCGATCGAGGAGATGGCCGGCTCGGAGCTCGTGGAGCGGGCCCTCGGCAGCCACATATTCGACCGCTACATCGCGCTGAAGCGCGACGAGTGGCTCGACTACCGGACTCAGGTCACGCCATGGGAGCTGGAGCGCTACCTGCCGGTGACATGAGCGCGGAGCCGGCCGCCACCCCGCGCGGCGCTCACCTGGAGATGGTGGGCGCCGTGCTGGCCGGCGACGGGCTCGAGCGAGTGGCGGAGATCGCCGGCGCGCACGCCGGCGCGCCCGTTGCCGTGATCGTGCCGCGCCTCGGGGTGCCGTCCGAAGGGTGGGCACGCTACGAGCGCTATGTGGGCGCCCGCATCGCGGGCGGGCACCCGCAGCGTCCGGACGAGATCACGGCGGAGGTGCCGATCTCGTCGGGCGGCCGGGAGCTCGGGGCGGTGCTGCTGCTCGGGCCGGGCCTTCCGCACGCGGGCGAGTACCTGCACATGGCGGCGATCGCGGCCCTGACCGAGGTGGCCGTGGTCGAGGCGCGCGACGAGACCGAGCAGACGCTGCGCGGCTCGTTCCTCGAGGAGCTCCTCAACCGGCCCGAGCTCGACCCGGTGGACGTGCAGCGCCGCGCGGCGCGGCTCGGCTGCGACCTGTCGGCCGGGTTCGTGGCGCTGTGCGCCGACCCGAACGGGCGCGGTCCGGGGCGGCTCGTGGCGGCGGTGACCTCCGAGGCTCCCGGAGGGCTCGTCCAGGCGGTGAAGGACAAGGTCTATGCGCTCCTGCCGGGTCCGCCCGATCCGGCGCGCCGGGTGGCCGGCCGGCTGGGCCGCCACGCCACGGTCGGCCTGTCCTCCTACCGGAGCGGCGCCGCCGAGGCCCACCGCGCGCTCGAGGAGGCGGAGCTGGTGCTGGGCCTGACCGCTGCCGGCGCCGCCCCGCCCGGCGCCGAGATCGGGTCGGGCACGTACCGGCTGCTGTTCCGCGTGATGGCGAGCCATCCCCAGGAGGTGCGGAGCTTCTTCGACGACACGGTGGCGCCGCTCGTGGCCTACGACGAGCAGTACGCGACCGACCTGATCGGCACGCTCGACTCCTACCTCGCCAACAACTGCAACATGAACGCGACGGCGCAGTCGATCCACGCGCACCGGCACACGGTGGCGTACCGGCTGGAGCGTGTGAAGGAGCTGAGCGGCCTGGATCCGCTGCGGAGCGAGGACCGCGAGCGGCTGGGGTTGGGGTTGAAGGCCTACCGGATCATTGCGCCGTCGTTGCCGCGCTGAGCGGGCGTGGCGGCGCGAACGACGAGCAATAAGGGGTGGGTCCGGGGGGTGGGTAGTTCTAGGACCGCATAGCGGCCCTGGGACGACCCACCCCCTCCGGGTCCACCCTTTATTGCTTCAGTTCAGTCCCAATCCGGCGACCACTCCGTCTCGACGAAGCGCCGCTCCTTCGGCAGCGCGTCGATACGGGCGCGATCGCCGGCGCTGAGCTCCAGCCGCAGCGCGCCCAGGTTCTCCCGCCGTCGCTCCGGGCTCGACGCCTTCGGCACCGCCGAGACGCCCTCCTGGCCCGACCAGCCACGCCAGCGCCACCTGCGCCGGCGTCGCGTCGTGCGCCGCCGCGATCTCGGCGATCACCGGGTCGCTCGTCACCTGCCCCTTCCCCAGCGGCCGGTAGGCGCACAGCTCGGCGTTCCGCTCGCGGCAGACCTCCAGCAGCGCGCTCTGGTCGAGATACACGTGGTACTCCACCTGGTTCACGATCACCGGCGCCAGGTCGAGCGCCTCGCGGAACTGCGCGGCCGTGAAGTTCGACACGCCGATCTCCCGCGTGCGGCCCTCCTCGCGCAGCGCGGTCATCGCCTCCAGCGTCGCGGCCAGCGGGATCCGCGGGTTGGGCCAGTGGATCAGGAACAGGTCGACGTAGTCGGTGCCGAGCTCCCGCAGCGACCGCTCGAGCGAGGCCCGCACCCGGTCCGGCGCCAGGTCGTCAGGCCACACCTTCGTGGCGAGGAAGACCTCCGACCGGTCGACGCCGGAAGCCCGCAGCCCCCGACCGACATCCCCCTCATTGCCATACATCGAAGCCGTGTCCACGTGGCGATAGCCGGCGGCCAGGGCGTCGGCGACTCCATCCGAGCAGTCGCGCCCCGACAACCGCCAGGTCCCGAAGCCGATCGACGGCAATCGCTGCGACCGGCCGAGCCGGATGCTTCGCCGCCGAATCCCTCACAGCTCGGCCAGCACCGCGTCGAGTACGCGCTCGGGCCCGAAGCGCACCACGTCGTCCGCCACGAGGCCGGTCTCCGCCTGCGCCGCCGCGATCGCCTCGCGCGCGTCCTCGTCGGTGTCGAGATCGGCGGTGTTGAGCGCGATCGCCGCCACCCGCGCAGGGCGCACGTGCCGCGCCACGCCCTCGTAGGCGGCCACCAGCTCGGCCAGCGGTGGGATCGGCAGGTCCGGGTAGTTGCGCAGCGCCGAGGCGCCCGCCTTGTGGACCAGCACGAGCAGGTCCGGCGCCGAGCCGTGCAGCAGCCCGAGCGTGACGCCCGAGTAGGCCGGATGGAACAGCGCGCCCTGGCCCTCCACGAACAGCAGGTCGCCGCGCTCGGCGCCCTCGTGCACGAGCCGCTCGCCGGCGCCGGCCACGTAGTCGGAGATCACGTGGTCCACCGCGAGGCCCCAGCCGGCGATCGCCACGCCCGTCTGACCCGTGGGCACGTAGACCGATCGCAGGCCGCGCTCGCGCGCCGCCCGGTCGAGCTCGAGCGTCACGACCTTCTTGCCGATCACGGTGTCCGAGCCGACGCTGTGCACCACCCGCACCGATCCCGGCCGGCTGTTCGGCCCCTGGGGGACCGTGAGGTCGGGCGGCGCCGCGCGCAGGTCGCGCAGCGCCACGCCGGCGCGCGTGGCGGCGCGGCGGAGCTGCGGGTCCTCGTGCAGCTGGGTGTGGAGGCCGGCCTCGACGTGCAGCCCGGCGCCGATCGCCTCGAGCAGCACCGCGCGCCAGGCGGGATCGAGCTTGCCGCCGGTGGGTGCCACGCCCACCAGCAGCGCGTTCGCGCCGAGGTCGATCGCCTCGCGCAGCGTGGCGACGATCGGCACGTCGCGCCTCGAGAAAGGCACCACCTCGACGGCGGTTCGCCCGGCCTGGGTGGAGTCGATCACCGCCACGACCTCGCGCGTCCCGTAGCGGATCACGCCGTGCGCGGTCTTGCCGTGGTGCCCCGCGAAGAGGCCCTCGGCGAAGATGGCGAGCCGCTCGCTCACGCGGGCTCGACCCCCGGCCCGGCGGGCTCGACCCCCAGCCCGGGCGCGTCCGAAGGCAGCACACGCCCGTCGCTCAGCTCCAACCCGGTGAAGGGCCGGTCGGCGAGCAGGAGATGCCCGTCCAGGTCGACCCAGTCGAACAGCGACGCGATCTGCGCCGCCGGGGCGATGCCGAGCTCGGACTCGATCATGCAGCCGAGCATCGTACGGAGGCCCAGTGCGCGAGCCGCGTGGACCATGCGGACCGCCTCGCGCAACCCGCCGCACTTGGCGAGCTTGACGTTGACGGCGTCGGCGTACTCGGCGCAGCCGGCCACGTCGCCGAGGTCGTGGCAGCCCTCGTCCACCACCAGGGGAGGGCGGGGCTGGAGCTCGCGCAGCGCACGGAACGAGTCGAGGTCGTCCGCCGGGAACGGCTGCTCGATCAGCTCGACCCCGAGCTCCACCAGCGCCGGCACGAGCTCGCGCGCCTGCTCGAGCGTCCAGCCCTCGTTGGCGTCCACCCGCAGCGGGGCGTCCGACTCGGCGCGAACCGCCTCCAGGCGCGCCAGGTCGTCGCGGCCGCCGACCTTCACCTTCAGCGCCCGGTAGCCGCGCGCCCGGTGCGCACGCGCGCGAGTGCCCTCGAGCGTGTCGATGCTGATCGTGTACGAGGTGGGCGGGGCGGTTCGGGACAGGCCGAGCAGGCGCCACACGGGTACCCCGAGCCGCCGCCCGATCCAGTCGTGTAAAGCAGCATCGAGGGCGGCGCGTCCCGCCGCGTCGCCCTCGAGCCGGCCGAGGATCTCCTCGAGCGCGAAGGGATCGTCCCCGAGCGCCGGCCCGGCGTCCGCCAGGAAGGCGGTGGCGCTGTCGACGCTCTCACCGCGGTAGTAGACCGGCGCGGCCTCGCCCCGCCCGGTCAGCCCGTCGTGCTCGAGCTCGACCTGCACGACCGCCTGGGACGTGCGCGAGCCGCGCGCGATGCCGAACTCCTCGGCGAGCGACAACGAGACGGTGCGAGTACGGAGCTGCACGGGCGGGAAGCATGACGGGCGGGGGGTCCCATACGAAACGGCGACATAGTCGGCCGCAACGTGTGGAACCCCCGACGGGTTGCCCTTCCTTGCTGTCGTTTACGCCTGAGCGACCGCGGCACTCAGGCCACGGCCTCGAAATCCGTCAGCCCATGCCGGTGCGCCACCGCGGCCGCCTCGGTCCGCGAGCGCACGTCGAGCTTCGCCAGGATGCGGGACACGTGCACGCTGGCCGTCTTCTCGGCCATGTGGAGCCGCTCGCCGACCTCCCTGTTGGTAGCCCCGGAGGCGACCAGCGCCAGCACCTGGCGCTCGCGGGCGGTCAGGCCGAACGGGTCGTCGTCCTCGGCGCCGGCGGCTTCGGGCTCCACGCCGTCGACGTGAAGCCGCGCCCGCGCGGCGAGCCCCTCGAGCTCGTCCACGAGCCAGTCGCTGCCGAGCCGGCGGGCGATTTCGAGCGCAGCGCCCGCGGCGCGCTCCGCGCCCTCGCGGTCGCGTGCCCGCGCCGCCGACTCGGCCGCGCGCCAGAGCGAGTACGCCGCGCGGTAGGGCCGGCCGAGGCCGTCCCATGCCGCAGCAGACCGCTCCCACACCTCCGGGTCGTCGCGCCCCTCGGCGCGGGCGAGCTCCGCCTGCGCGAGCGCGTCGCCCGCCTTCACAACCGGTCCGCCGTCGATCGCCGCCAGGGAGACGCGCTCGGCCATGCCGGCCGCACGATCGCGGGCGGCCCGCTCGGCGTCCGCGTCGCGGCGGTCGCGGGCGCGCTGGCCCTCGTCCGCCTCCACCTGCACGCCGGCGATCGCCACCGTCGCGATCCGGGCCAGGTCGTCGGTGCAGAACTCCATCCGGTCGAGCCCCTCGTCCACGGCGCGCCGGGCGGCCGCCACGTCGCCGGCGCGGCGCTCGAGCCCGGCGCGGTGGGCGGCCAGCGGGGCGAGGAACTGCGGCTCGGTCGAGTCCACCGCCACGCGCTCGGCCACGTCGAGGTCCTGGCGCGCCTGGGCCACGTCGCCCCGGCCGAGCGCCTCCTCGATCCGGCGCACGCGGTGGTTGAGCAGGGTGGAGCCCCAGTAGCGGCGGCGCTCCTTCGGCATCGCGTCGGCGGCCGCGCGCCAGTTGCCGAGGTCGAACTCGATCTCGGCCACGAGCAGCATCGACCAGGTGACGGAGCGCCCGGTGGCGAGCACCTCGTCGCGCCCCGCTCGGGCCACCTCGAGCGCCTCCTCGCTGCGTCCGTCGAGGTGGAGCACGTCGGCGAGGTTGATCGTCGCGCGGCCGACGTGGTCGATCAGCTCGTGCTCCCGCACCAGGGCGAGCGCCTCGCGCAGCGTGGCGACCCCCTCGTCGACCTCGCGCGCCGCCGCTAGCGACACCCCGATCGAGGTCAGGGCCAGCATCTCCGCGTTGCGGTCGCCCACCGAGCGGGCCACGGCGAGCGCCTCGCGCCCGGCCTCGATGGCGTCGCGGTTCCGGCTCTGCAGCATCCTGGCGCGCGACTTGCGTGCCAGCAGCTCGGCGCGCTCGCCGGTGTCCTCGCAGGAGTCGAGCAGCGCGAGCGCCCGGTCGAGCGTCTCGATCGACTCGTCCTGCCGGCCGAGCTCCCACTGCGCGCGGTGCAGCTGGGTGAGCATCGAGGCGGCCTGCTGGGGCTCGCTCTCCGCGTCGACCATCTCGAGCGCGCTCTTCACGAGCGCCTCGAACCGGCCCATCTCGTGCCCAAGGTCGGCCGCGTTCGCCGCGCGCATGAGGAGGTCGCGGCGGCCGCTCCCGGCGAGCGCCTCCGGGTCGTCCACGCGGTCCCACAGCCCGAGCGCCCGCTCGAACAGCGCGTGCGCCTCGGCGTACGCGTCCACGCGCTCCGCGGCCTCCCCGGCGCGCACGGCCGCCGCCAGCGCCGCGGACTGGTCGCCGGCCGCCATCCAGTGGTGCGCCGCCTGGGCGGTGATGTGCGCGCCCGTGTTGCCGCCCTCGATCCGGTCCTCGAGCGCGCGGGCGAACACGCCGTGGAAGCGGGTGCGCTCGCCCGGCAGCAGGTCGTCGTGGACCACCTCGCGGAGCAGGGCGTGGCGGTAGGCGTACGTGCCCTCGGCGCTCGCCTCGAGGATGTGGCTGGCGGTGGCCTCGCGGAGCGCGTCGAGGAGAGCGTCGGAGTCGAGGCCGGTGACCTCGGCCAGCAGCTCGTGGTCGACCGAGGTCTGGCACGAGAGCCAGCGCAGCACGTCCTGGGCGGTGCGCGAGAGCTGCTCGACGCGCAGCATCAGCGCGTCGCTGAGCGTGGGCGGGAGCGGGCCGCGGCCGTCGAGGCCGGCGGCGAGGATCTCCTCGGTGAAGAGCGCGTTGCCCTCGCTGCGGTGCCAGATGCGCTCGAGCAGGCCGGCGTCGGGGGCGGCGGCGAGGATGCTCTCGAGCTGCTCGGCGAGCTCCTCGCGCGTGAACGCGGGAAGCTCGACCAGCCGCGTGTCGGGGTCGCGCGTGAGCTCGGCGAGGAGGGGGCGAAGCGGGTGGCGGCGATGGAGCTCGTCGGAGCGGTAGGTGCCGACCACGAGGATGCGCTCGCCGCAGAGCGTGCGCGACAGGAAGCTGAGGAAGTGGCGGGTGGAGCTGTCCGACCAGTGGAGGTCCTCGATCGCCAGTAGCACGAGGCGCTCCTCGGCGAGGGCCTCGAGGAGGGCGAGAAGCGCCTCGAAGACGCTCGACTGGGAGGCGTCGCGGCCGTTGCCCACGCGGTTGCCGAGCCCCGGCAGCACGGCGGTGAGTGCCGCCCTGAGCGGCTCGGGGAGGGCGTCGAGGGCGGGGTGGCCGTCGCGGAGCAGGGGCCGGAGGGCGCCGATGAGCGGGGCGTAGGGGAGCTCGCCCTCGCCGAGCTCGACGCAGTCGCCGACGAGCACGAGCGCGTCGCGCTCGCGCGCCCGGCCGGTCAGCTCGTCGAGGAGACGCGACTTACCGACGCCGGACTCGCCGGCGACCAGCACGAGCGACGACCGCTTGTCGCCCGCGTCATGGAGCGCGGCCTCGAGCTCGGCGAGCTGGCCGGCGCGTCCGACGAAGCGCGCGCTTGTCATCCGATTGGCCATCGTGGCCTGTTCATCCTGCCACCCCACGTGCACAGGGTGGCCCTAAGACGGCCCCGCGACATCGGGCATTTGCCTACATGGGAGCCTTACCCCGATGAAGGCCGGTCTGTGCGACTCCTGCCGCCACCAGAAGCTGATCCGAAACACGCGCGGAAGCACCTTCTCGATGTGCGAGCGGTCGAAGACGGACGACCGCTACCCGAAGTACCCGCGGCTGCCGGTGGTGGAGTGCGCGGGGTGGGAGCGCCGCGACGCAGAGCCCGCGCGGGACCGCTAGCGGGGGGCGGCCGCCTCGAGCATCTCGCGCAGCTGCTCCTCCGGCAGTCCGAGCGGCAGGACGAGGTCGACCGTGTCGGCCCCCGCATCGAGCCAGTCGCGGATGACGCTCCCGGCCTCCTCATAGGTGCCCATCAAGATGACGTCTCGAGCCAACCGCTCCGCCGCGGCCGGCAGCCGGGGCACGCCGCCGCTCGCGTTGGCCTCGAGCAGGGCGTCGACCTCGTCCGCGTATCCGAAGTGGTCGCGCAGCATGCGTGGATACAGCGGGCCCATGCGGGTGAGGTACGCGAGCAGCCACCCGGCGGCGATCAGCCTGGACGTCTCCTCCTCCTCGGCGATCGCGAGCGGGACGCTGAGGGACACCCCGGTCGCGGTCGAGCCCTCTGCCGCCGCCTCGCCCTCCGCGAGCAGGGCACGGCCGTCGGGAATCCGCGACCGTGCCCAGAGGAAGGGCAGCCAGTGGTCGGCGAGCTCGCCGGCGAGCCGGATCGACGCCGGTGCGAGGGCGGCGAGGATGATCGGGACCGGCTGTTCGGGCGGGGCACCCAGCCGCAGCGGTCTGACCTGCTCCCGGTCGAGCGGCAGGCGAGCCCCACCGAGCAGAGCCTTGACGGCGACCAGCGTGGCGCGCATCCGCGCGACCGGTTCCGCCCAGGTGAGCCCGTGCAGGCCCTCGACCAGTGGAGGGCTGCTCGCCCCGAGCCCGAGGGCGAAGCGGCCGCCGGACGCCCGCTGGAGGCCCGCCGCCGCCATGGCGATCGCGGCGGGCGTGCGGCTCCAAACCGGAAGCACGGTGGTGGCGAGCCCGATGCGCGACGTGATCAGGGCGATCTGCGTGAGCAGCACGACCGCGTCGTGGGTCCAGCCCTCGGCCGTGCCGAAACGCGCGTAGCCGAGCTCCTCGGCAGCCACGGCAAGCCGGATCGTGGCCTCGCCGTCGGTCTGGAACGGCGTGACGCCGGCGCCGACGCCCGCGTCGGCGGCGCTCCACGAACCGGTGGTCTCACTCGTCCTCGGCAGCGGTCGTACCGTACTCGCCGAGCGGGGACGGGCCGCGAAGCGCTAGCGCGTTCCCTCGACGACCGTCTCGCCGTCGTCGGCGACCCGCACCTCGGGCGCCTCGTCCGACACCTGGCCGCTGAAGCTGCCCGACGGTGCATCGCGGCCGCCCACGCTCACCGCCTTTGCCTTGCCGTCCAGGCCCGCGGCCACCCGCCAGTTGATCTCGAAGTCGCCCGCCTTCACCGCGGTCACCGACCACCGGAACGTCCTCTGCTTGCCCGCCGCCAGCGGGCCGCATGCCCAGGTGTTCACGTAGGCGGTGTCGCAGCCCAGCGGCGCCGCCTCCTTGGCCTCAGGGAACCCGCCGATCTCGCGCGGCCGTCCGTTGATCACGAACTGCGGCCGCTCGGGGTCGGCCAGCTCCGGGTCGGCCTTGCGGAAGTTGAAGCCGTCGACCGTGACGGCGATGTTCGGGATCGTGTCGTCGCCGGCGTTCCGGACCGTGATCAGCAGGTTCGAGCTCTTGGCGAGCTTCTGATCGTCCTCCGGGAAGCTCGCGCGCACGACCTCGACGGCGAAATCGCCCTCGGGCTCGTCCTCGTCCTGCCGCTCGGCGCCGCCGCAGCCGACACCGACCACGACTCCCGCCAGTGCCAGCGCTGCCGCAAGCACTCGGCGTGGCCGAGTGCGCGCGGAGGAATGGTTCCTCCTCGCCTCCAAAGCCGGGCGAACATACCACCGAATTCCCCGCACATGCGCGCGGACCGGTTGTCCCTGGCGGCTGCGGGGAACATGCCATAGGCTTCCTCCGCGAACGTGTTTCGCGGGGAGGGCGCGTTGCTTTTCCGGGAGGAGTTTGCGTAGTGGTCCGAGCTGCAGCAGATCGGGTCTTCCTGCCGACCAAGAACCTGCTCGAGCAGGTGGGCGACATGATGATCCTGACGGGCAAGACGCTGGTTTCGGCGTTGCGTCCGCCGTACCCCTACGGGACGGAGTTCGTGCAGCAGTTCCTCTTCATGCTGCGCCTCTGCTGGCTGCCGCTGACCATCTCGACGATCGCCTTCGGCTACGGCGCGCCCGGCCTGCAGGCCGGCAACTTCCTCGTCCTGTTCGGCGCCATCGACCGGCTGGGCGGCTTCTTCGTGCTCGCCTCGATCCGCGAGTTCGCCCCCTTCGTGACGGCGATCATCCTCGCCGGCGTGGGCGGCACGGCCATCACGGCCGACCTCGGCGCCCGCAAGATCCGCGAGGAGCTCGACGCGCTCCAGGTGCTCGGCGTCGACCCCATCAAGAACCTCGTGGTGCCGCGCTTCCTGGCCCTGATGGTCGTCACGGGCCTCTTCAACATCTACGCGCTGATCTTCGGCATCTTCGGCGGCGTGCTCGCGACGCTCACCTTCGACGCGCCGTTAGGCCCCTTCTTCGCCACCCTGCTCAACAACGCGTCCACCACCGACTTATGGGGGTCTGTCGTTAAGACCACGTTATTCGGGGCCATCATCGCGATCGTCTCCTGTTACAAGGGGATGACTGCGTCCGGAGGCGCCGAGGGCGTGGGTAGAGCCGTGAACCAGGGAGTGGTGATCGAGTTCCTAGGCATATTCGCGTTCAACTACGTCTTCACCCAAACCCTGCTCGCCACCCATCCTGAGATCTCGGTGATCAAGTAATGGGCAAGACCTGGCTGAGCGTCCCCAAGGACTGGATCGCCTCCTTCGGCGACATCGCCAAGTTCTCCGCGCGCGTGGTCGCGGACGTCTTCAACGGCCGCGTCTTCCACTTCTTCGGCGAGGCGCTCCGCCAGGCGGGCATCCTGATCCTCGGCTCCGCCCTCGTGATCTGGGGCCTCGCCTTCATCCTCGGACTGCAGTGCGGCATCGAGGGCGCGTACTTCAACCGCTCCGTGGGCGCCCCCGCGTATGCCGGCGTGTTCTCCGCCTGGTGCGACCTGCGCGAGATCATGCCCTACGCCTTCGGCTACATGATGTCGGCCAAGGTCGGCACCGGCCTCGTCGCCGAGATCGGCGCCATGCGCATCTCCGACGAGATCGACGCGCTCGAGGTGATGGGCATCAACTCGCTCGTCTTCCTGTGCGCCACCCGCCTCCTCGCCGCCTGGCTCGTGCTCCCGTTCATGTACATCGCGGCGGTCGGCGCCGGCTTCTTCGCCAGCTACCTGGCCGTGGTGCAGCAGATCGGGGAGGTCAGCTCCGGCGGGTTCTTCCTGATCTTCTGGATGTTCCAGAACCCACCCGACCTGCTCTACAGCCTCATCAAGGGCATGGCGATGGCCACGGTGATCGTGCTCGTGGGGTGCTACTACGGCTACACCGCCGGAGGCGGGCCGGTGGGAGTGGGCACGGCGACGGCGAAGTCGATGGTTCTGAACACGGTGATGGTGCACCTGGTCGGCATGGTCGGGACGCAGATCTTCTGGGGCTCCAATCCGAGAGCACCGATAGGCGGTTAGAGAGGCAGGAATGGAACGCACACGCGACGAGGACGACCGGCCGCTCGAGCCGCGCGACTGGGAGGAGACCAGGGGCGAGGACCAGCAGGAGCCGCACGAGCAGCCGACGCAGGAGCGCCCGCGTGAGGCGGAGCTGCGCGAGGACGGCGGGAACGGCGGCGGAGCCGAGCGCAGCGCCGACGGGGGCGAGCGCGGCGGGAACGGCGGAGCAGCGGCCGGCGCGGCAGCCGGAGGAGCCGCCGCGGCCCCCCCGGCCACGCCGCGCGGCACCGGCGAGATGACGCACGAGCGCGGCTCGCAGGCCGAGGCCGAGGAGTACCAGTGGCACACCGGCACCAAGCGCGAGCACGGCGCCGACGACGCCGTCGAGTTCATCGACGTCGTCAAGGCGTTCGGCCGCAACCGCGTGCTGAACGGCCTCAACCTGGGCCTCCCGAACGACCAGATCTCGATGATCCTCGGCCCCTCCGGAACGGGCAAGTCGGTCTGCATCAAGCACATGGTCGGCCTGCTCTACCCCGACGAGGGCGACGTGCTCGTGCACGGCGAGTCGGTCCCCAACATGGCGGACGACGAGCTGTTCGAGATGCGCAAGAAGTTCGGCGTCCTGTTCCAGGACGGCGCGCTGTTCGGATCGATGAACGTCTACGACAACACGGCGTTCCCGCTCCGCCAGCACACGGACAAGGGCGAGGACGAGATCCGCGAGATCGTGTCCCGCCGGCTCGGCGAGGTCGGGCTGGCCGCGGCCGCCGAGAAGATGCCGAACGAGCTCTCGGGCGGCATGCGCAAGCGCGCAGGGTTCGCACGTGCATTGGTTCTGGACCCGGACATCGTGCTCTTCGACGAGCCCGACTCCGGACTCGATCCCGTGCGTACAGCATTGCTGTGCGAGCTGATCATGGAGGTGCACGAGGAGAACGGCGGCGCGTACTGCGTGATCACGCACGACATCATGTCGGCGCGTCGCGTGGCGGACTACATCGCGATCCTGTGGAAGGGGAGGATCGTGGAGTCCGGACCGGCCAGCGAGCTGTTCAACTCAGACAACCAGTTCGTCAGGCAGTTCTTGTCAGGAGAGGCGCAGGGGCCCCTCGGAATGGAGTAGCAGTCAGCAGGGCCCGTGCGGACGAAAGTCCGTGCGTGCTGCGGGGTCTGGCCATACACTGGCCCCGCGTGGGAGGCGTCGGTCGATGGACCGCGCTTGGACTCAATAAAAGCGAGAGAAGGATGGATTCGCGAGCCGCTCGGCGATGAGCGGGGCTCGACGCTGGCACGCGTGATCGCGGTCGCGGCGCTGGTCGTCGCCGTGGCGCTGGCCGCGATCGCGATGTTCGGCGACAACGGCTCGTACCGGGTCAAGGCCCTCTTCGAGAACGCCGGCCAGCTCGTGAACGGCAACGAGGTGCGCGTGGGCGGCCAGCCGATCGGCCGCATCACCGACATCGACCTCAACCAGAGCGCGCAGGCGGTCGTGACGATGGAGATCGACGACGACGACCTCGCGCCCCTGCACAGCGGCACGCGGGCGACGATCCGGGCCACGTCGCTGTCCGGCATCGCCAACCGCTACGTCTCGATCCACCCAGGGCCGAACGGCGGCCGCGAGATCCCGGACGGCGGCACGATCACGGCCGACAGCACCAGCGCCCCGGTCGACATCGACGTCCTCTTCAACACCCTCGACGCGCGCACGCGCGCGGGCCTCCGCAACGTCATCCGCGGCTCCGGGACCTGGTACGACGGCAAGGCCGCCGAGGCGGCGGAGAGCACGAAGTACTTCCCGCCCTTCCTGTTCACCACCACCGAGCTGACGCGCGAGCTGGCGCTCGACGAGGAGATCCTCAGCCGCTTCGTCAGGGACACCGCGACGACCGTGTCCGCCATCTCGGAGCGCCAGGACGACCTGGCCGCGCTGGTGAGGAACACCGGCACCACGTTCCGCGCGATCGCGGACGAGCAGGCCTCGCTCGACCGCGCGCTCGAGCTGCTGCCCGACACGCTGCGCCGCGCCAACACCACCTTCGTCAACCTGCGCGCCACCCTCGACGACCTCGACAAGCTGGTCGCCGAGTCGAAGCCGGCGACGCGCGACCTGGCGCCGTTCCTGAAGGAGCTGCGGCCGCTGGTCAGCCGCGCCCGGCCCACGATCGCCGACCTGCGCGCGCTGATCCGCTCGCCCGGCCAGAACAACGACCTGATCGAGCTGACGGCGAAGCAGCCGCGCCTCGCGGAGCTCACCGCCACCGTCTTCCCGCGCGCCGTGCGCACGCTCGACCGCGCCCAGCCGGTGTTCGAGGACGTGCGCGGCTACACGCCCGACCTGGCCTCGTGGCTGGCCAACTTCGGCCAGCTCGCCGCCTCCTATGACGCGAACGGCCACTACGCCCGCGTCCACCCGATGTTCCTGCCCGCGGGCTACGACGCGAGCAACGGCACGCTCGTCGCCAACGAGCCGTCGCAGAAGCTCGACGGCTTCCAGACGGGCATAAACAACCGCTGCCCGGGCAGCACCGTGCAGCCCACCCCCGACGGCTCGGCGCCGCGCTCGGTATCCGGCTGCGACCCGTCGACGACCCCGCCCGGACCATGAGGCGGCTCGTCTACATCTGCCTGTTCGTGGCGATCGCGCCGTGGATCGTGATCGGCGTCGTGCGCGAGGCCACCGACGACGACACGAAGGACCACTACTTCGTGCGCGCCATCTTCGACAACGCCTCCAACCTGGTCGCGGGGGAGGACGTGAAGGTGGCCGGCGTGCCCGTGGGCGCCATCGAGTCGCTCGACGTGACCGAGGACCAGAAGGCCGCGCTCACGCTCCGGATCGACAACGAGGACTTCACGCCCTGGAAGACGGACGCCAGCTGCACGATCCGGCCGCAGTCGCTGATCGGCGAGAAGTTCGTGGAGTGCGAGCCCGGCTCCACCGCCGCCGAGCCGCTCGCGACGATCGAGGATGGGCCGGGCGAGGGCGAGCGGCTGCTGCCGGTCGAGAACTCGAGCTCGCCGGTCGACCTCGACCTCGTCAACAACATCCTGCGCCTGCCCTACCGGGAGCGCTTCGGGATCCTGCTGAACGAGTTCGGCACGGGCGTGGCGGGACGCGGCGAGGATCTGAACGAGGTCATCCACCGCGCCAACCCGGCGCTGCGCGAGACCGACAAGGTGCTCGCCATCCTCGCCGAGCAGAACCGCACGCTGGCGCGCCTGGCGCGCGACTCGGACCAGGCGCTCGGCCCGCTCGCCCGCGAGCGGGAGCGGCTCGGCCACTGGATCACGGTGGCGAACGAGACCGGCCAGGCCTCGGCGGAGCGGAGCCCCGACATCCGCCGCGGCATCAACCTCCTGCCGGACTTCCTGCGCGAGCTTCGCCCGCTGATGGCGGACCTCGAGGCCCTGGCCGACCAGGGCACGCCGCTGCTGGCGGACCTCGAGGCGGCCGCGCCCCAGATGGACCGCCTGATCAAGGGCCTCGGGACCCTCTCGGAGGCCGGCCGCGAGAGCTTCCCGAGCCTCGGCGAGGCGCTCGAGCGCGGCCGCCCGGCGCTGATCCGCGCGCGGCCGCTGATCCAGGACCTGGGCCGGCTCGGGCGCGAGGCCGCGCCCGCCACGCAGAGCCTCGACGAGCTCACCGCGAGCCTGCAGGAGACCCAGGGCATCGAGCGCATCAACGACTTCCTCTACTACCTCGCCCTGAACACGAACGGGTTCGACTCGATCGGGCACTACCTGCGCGCCGGCCTCGTCACCAACACCTGCTCGACCTACTTCACCGAGTTCGCCGGCGCCTGCAACGCGAACTTCTACGACCCGTTCTCGACCGCGGGCGCGGCGTCGGCCGAGGCGCGCAACGCGCAGTTCGACGAGCGCTCGGCCAAGGGCGGCAACGTGCCGGCCCAGGGCACGCTGCTCGAGGGCCTCCTGGGCGGCGAGGCCGACCCGCGCCAGACGCGCCAGCGCGACGAGGGCATCGCGCGGCTGCAGCAGCGCGTGGAGAAGGGCCGGTCGCCCGCGCTGGACGGCGCGGAGCCCGTGCTCGACTACCTGCTCGGGGGTGAGGGATGAGGCCGCGCCGCAGCGCCGGCGCGCTGACCGCCAGCCCGGTGCTGGTGGGGGCCGTGACCGTGCTGGTCGCGATCGTCGCCGTCTTCCTCTCCTACAACGCGAACACGGGCCTGCCGTTCGTGCCCACCTACGACCTCAACGCGAACCTGCCGAGCGGGGCCCAGCTGGTGAGGGGCTTCGAGGTCCGGATCGGCGGCGCCCGGGTCGGCCAGATCTCCTCCATCGAGCCCAAGCAGCGCGAGGACGGCAGCACCTACGCCCAGGTCACGATGAAGCTCGACAAGGAGATCGAGCCGCTCCCGGCCGACACCGAGCTGCTGGTGCGGCCGCGCTCGGCGCTCGGGCTCAAGTACGTCGAGCTCAGGCCGGGCCGCTCCGAGCAGGGGCTGGAGTCGGGGGCGACCGTCCCGATCGAGCAGTCGACGCCCGAGGTGGTCGAGATCGACGACCTCTTCAACATGTTCGACGAGAAGGCCCGCATCGGCTCGCGCAACTCGCTCGACGGCTACGGCGCGGGCCTCGCCGGGCGCGGCACCGACCTGAACCTCGCGATCTTCGCGCTGCGCCCGCTGCTCGAGGACCTCGAGCCCGTGGCGGCCAACCTGGCCGACCCCGAGACGGGCCTCGACAGCTTCTTCGTCGAGCTGGCGGACGCGGCCGGCGAGGTGGCCCCGGTCGCCGAGCAGCAGGCCGAGCTGTTCGTGAACCTGGACATCACCTTCACGGCGCTCGCCTCCATCGCGCGGCCGTACCTGCAGGAGACGATCTCCGAGAGCCCGCCGAGCGAGGAGGTCGCGATCCGCGAGTTCCCGCTCCAGCGCCCGTTCCTGCGCAACAACGCGGCCTTCTTCCGCGAGCTGCGGCCGGGCATCGCGACGCTCCCGGCATCCGCGCCGGTCCTGGCGGACGCCTTCGAGGCCGGCACCGAGGTGCTCCCGAAGACGCCGCCGATGAACCGCGACCTGGCGAACGTGTTCGACGCCCTCGCCGAGTTCTCCGCGGACCGGCAGGCGCGGCTCGGGATCGACCAGCTCACCCGGCTGTCCTCCTCGCTGAAGCCCACGCTGCGCTTCCTCGCGCCGGTGCAGACCACCTGCAACTACGTGACGCTCTTCTTCCGCAACGCCGCCAGCGTGCTGTCGGACGGCGACGCCAACGGCACCTGGCAGCGCTTCGTGATCATCCCGACGCCCGAGGGCCGCAACAACGAGGGCGGGCCGTCCTCGGCCCCGGCCGACGGACCGTCCCAGGAGAACCACCTCCACACCAACCCGTATCCGAACACCGCGGCGCCGGGGCAGACGCAGGAGTGCGAGGCCGGGAACGAGCGCTACCTGACCGGCCAGACCGTGGTCGGGAACCAGCCGGGCAACCAGGGCACCCTGACCCAGGACCAGCCGAGCGCGAGCGCCAGCGCGGAGGGGACGCCGTGAGGCGCGGCGGCCACAACGGCAGGTTCACGCCCTACCAGGCGGGGCTGATCGCGGTGATCGTGATCGTCGTCGGCGCCTATCTCGGCTTCACGAAGGACATCCCGTTCACGCGCCCGTACGAGCTGAGCGCCGTGTTCGAGAACGCGCCGCCGGTGGCGGAGGGCACGGCGGTCCGGATCGCCGGCGTGGACGTGGGCAAGGTCTCGAAGGTCGAGTCCGTGGGCGGGGACTCGGCGGGCGTGAAGGTGACGATGAAGCTCGAGGAGCAGGCGCTGCCGCTCCACGAGGACGCCGAGGTGATCGCCCGCGAGCGGATCTTCCTCGAGGGCAACCTGTTCCTCGACGTGAAGCCCGGCACGCCGTCGGCCGGCCGGCTCGAGGACGGCGAGACCGTCCCCGCCTCGCAGACCTCGGCCCCGGTGCAGTTCGACCAGGTGCTCGGCGCGCTCCAGGCGGACACGCGCAAGGACCTCCAGGACCTGCTGGTCGGCTACGGCGAGGCGCTGAACGGCGAGCCGGCGCCGGGCGAGGACGACGACCAGGATCCCGACGCGCAGGGCGAGACGGGCGCGGAGGGGCTGAACGACTCGCTCGACTACTCGGCCGACGCGCTGCGCGGCGCCGCGATCGTGAACGAGGCCACGCTCGGCACGGAGCTGCACGACCTGTCGAAGCTGATCGGCGGGCAGCAGAAGATCATGCAGGCGCTCTCGAGCCGCGAGGGCCAGCTCAAGGACCTGCTCACCAACTGGAACGTGACGACGGCGGCGCTCGCGGCCGAGGAGGCGAACCTCGGCGAGACCGTGCGCGAGCTGCCCGAGGTGCTGGAGGCCGCGCAGCCGGCGCTCGACAACCTGAACGCCGCGTTCCCGTCCACGCGCGCGTGGGCGCTCGAGATGATCCCGGGCGTCCGCGAGACCCCGGCCACGCTCGAGGCGGGCTTCCCGTGGGTGCGCCAGACCTACGCCCTGCTCGGGCCGAACGAGCTGCAGGGGCTCGTGAACGACCTGCAGCCCGCCGTCGACGACTTCGCCCAGTTCGTCGACGGGCAGGTGCAGCTCCTGCCGGTGTTCGACCTGTTCAACCGCTGCCAGCTCGAGACCGTCCTGCCGAGCGGCGACACGGTCATCCAGGACGGCCCGCTCACCACCGGCGTGAAGAACTACCAGGAGTTCCTGCAGACGCTGGTGGGCCTCGTCGGCGCCGGGCAGAACTTCACCGGCAACGGCGTCTACACGCGCTTCCAGCCCGGCGGCGGCGCCCACGAGATCCAGACCGGCTCGGTCGGGACGCTCGGGCCTCGCTTCGGCAACGCGACGGCGCCCCCGCTCGGGACCCGCCCGGCGCGCGGTCCCAAGCCGCCCTACCGGCCCGAGGCGCAGTGCCACCGCCAGGGCCCGCCCGACCTGAACGCCGCCGAGATCGGACCGGGACCGTGAGGCGCCAGATCAAGAAGCAGGCGGGCGTGTTCGTGGCGATCCTGTTCCTGTTCGTGGGCTCGATGGCGGTCGCCGCCTACATCCTGTCGCACCAGCGCTTCTACCTGCCCGCCTGGGTGCCCGTGATCGGGACCGACTTCTACGAGGTCGAGGCCGAGCTGCCCACCGCCCAGGCCGTCGTGCCGGGCCAGGGGCAGACGGTGAACGTGGCCGGCGTGAAGGTCGGCGAGGTCGGCGAGGTCACGCTGGAGAACGGCCGTGCCGTCGTCAACATGCAGATCAAGGACGAGTACAAGCCGATCTACCGCGACGCCACGATCCTGCTGCGTCCCAAGACCGGCCTGAAGGACATGATCCTGGCGCTCGACCCGGGCACGCCGGCGTCCGGCGAGCTCGAGGAGGGCGGCCGCGTGCGGGTGGCCAACTCGCTCCCCGACGTGAACGCGGACGAGATCCTCTCGACGCTCGACGGCGACACGCGCGACTACCTGCGCATCCTCCTGCACGACGCCGGGACCGCCCTGCGCGACGACGGCGCCGGCGAGGACGGCCAGGGCGCGCCGGCGGACCTGCGCGAGACCTTCAAGCGCTTCGAGGCGACCGCGCGCGACGGCAAGAAGCTGACCGAGGCGCTGGCAACGCGCCGGCGCAACATCAAGCGCGCGATCCACTCGTTCCAGCAGATCTCGACCGAGCTGGCCACCCGGGACGAGCAGCTCGCCGAGCTGGTCGACTCGGCCAACGCCAACTTCTCGGCCTTCGCCGACGAGGAGGCCGCCCTGCGCCAGGCGCTGCAGCTCTTCCCCGGCGCCCTGTCGCAGACCGCCACCACGCTGCGCGACGTCGACGCGCTGGCGGTCGAGCTCGGCCCCGCGCTCGAGGGCCTGCGGCCGTTCGCGCGCGAGCTGGCGCCGTCGCTGCGCCGCCAGCGCCCGTTCCTGCGCGAGACGACTCCGATCATCCGCGACCAGATCCGGCCGTTCGCGCGCGACGTGCAGCCGACCGTGCGCGACCTGCGGACCGCCACCGAGGACCTCGCGCCCGTCTCACCGCGCCTGACGCGCAGCTTCAAGGTGCTGAACGCGTTCTTCAACACGCTCGCCTACGACCCGCCCGGGAACGGCGACTCGTTCCTGTTCTGGAGCGGCTGGGCCGCCCACGCCGGCGCGCTGCTGTCGAACGTCCAGGACGCGCACGGCCCGATGATCCGCGGCGTCGTCCTGCTCACCTGCAACGACTACGACCTGCTCCGGGCGATCGTGCTCGGCAACGCCCAGCTCGGCATGCTCGCGCGGCTCGCCAACTTCCCGGACGAGACGCCGGGTGTGCCCGAACAACCAGGCGGGCACCCTCGTCGACGCCGAGCCGCCGCCGATCGGGGGTGTGGCGACGCCGTGATCAAGCAGGCGCCAAGCGTCGGCCGGATCCTGACCATGGTGGTCTTCGCGCTGTCCTGCTTCGGGATCCTGCTGTTCCTGTGGCTCTCGTTCGGCGGCTCGGTGCCGCTGCGCCCGGAGGGCTACCGCGTGAACGTGTCCTTCCCCGAGGCCACTCAGCTGTCCAAGGAGGCGGAGGTCCGCATCTCCGGGGTCAAGGTCGGCCAGGTGAGGAAGGTCGAGCCGAACGAGGAGACCGGGCTCACCGCCACCGTGCTGGAGCTGGACTCGCGCTTCGCCCCGATCCCGCGCGACACGCGCGCGATCCTGCGACAGAAGACGCTGCTCGGCGAGACCTACGTGGAGCTGACCCCCGGCTCCCCGGGAGGCGGCCCGGCGGTGCGGGACGGCGGGGACCTGCCCCAGGGGAACGTCGCCGAGACCGTGGAGCTCGACGAGATCCTGCGCACGTTCGACCCCGAGACGCGCCAGCGCTTCTCGATCTGGCTCGACCAGCAGGGGCGCGCCGTCGGCGAGGGCGGCCAGTCGATCAACGACTCGCTCGCCCTGCTCACGCCGTTCGCCGAGGAGACCGGCGACGTGCTCGACGTGCTGAACAGCCAGAGCACGGACACCCGCCGGCTCGTGCGCGGCGTGGGCGACGTGTTCAGGGCGCTGACCGAGCGCGACGGCCAGCTGCGCGAGCTGATCGTCGAGTCGAACCGCTTCTGGGCCATCACCGCCCGCCGCGACGCCGAGCTGGCCGACACCTTCCGCGTGCTGCCGACCTTCCTGCGCGAGAGCCGCGTGACGACCCAGCGCGTGACGCAGTTCGCGCGCGACACCGATCCGCTGATCGACCAGCTGCGGCCCGCGGCGCGCGAGCTGTCCCCGACGCTGGTGGACCTCGCGGCGCTGGCGCCGGACCTGCGCGGCTTCTTCCGCGACCTCGACCCGCTCGTGCGCGTCTCGCGGCGCGGGCTGCCGGCCACCGAGCAGGTGCTCGACAACACCCGGCCGCTGCTGCGGCGCCTCGACCCGTTCCTGAGCCAGCTGACGCCGATCGTGGACTACCTGGGCCTCTACCGGCGCGAGATCGCCGGCTTCTTCGCCAACGACTCCGCCGTCACGCAGGCGGTGGGGTCCGCGCAGACCTCGAGCCAGCTCCACTACCTGCGTACGCAGAACCCCACGAACCCGGAGATGATGGCCGGCTATCCCGGCCGCATCTCGACCAACCGCGCGAACCCGTACATCGCGCCGGGCGGCTACGACAAGCTGCGCACCGAGGGGCATCTCGAGGTGTTCAGCTCCCACCTCTGCACCACCAGGCCGGTGCCCGACGAGCCGGCTCCGAGCGACCCCTGGCTGCCCGCCAACCTGCTCACGGCGCTCAGCTACTACACCTGGGGAGGCCCGGAGAACCGCGGCGCCGCGCCGCCCTGCGATCCGCAGGCGCCGCTCGGCGCGCCAGACCAACGCCGGGTCGGGGGCCTACCCGGCGCTGCAGCCGCTGCCTTAGCGAAGCTCGGTCACTTCTGCGTCGATGGCGGCCATCCCCAGGGAGCGCGCCACCGAGACGCGATGGTGCCCGTCGCGCACGAAGTGCCGGTCGCCGAGCCGGTAGACCGAGATCGGCGGCAGCGTCGCCCCGCGGCGGCCGGCCATCCACAGCCCCTCCCAGCGCCTGCGGCTCGAGGACCCCGGTCGGAAGCGGCCGTCGAACGTCCGCGTCTTGGCCCGCTCCGCGGTGCCGACGATCGACTCGAGCGGGATCGCGTCCAGGCCGGTCGCACGCCGCCCGGCGGGTGCGCCGGCGCCGAGAACCTGCTCGAGCGACGCCAGGCAATCGCCCCGGCGCCGTCGTCACCCAGCCGATCGCCCGCGCCCGGCGACGGCGGCGCTGCTCGCGCGAGAAGGCCGTCTGTGCGTCGATCATGAGGTTGCCCGTCTCCATGCACTATGGAGGATGGAGCTAAGGCCGACCCCTTACATCGGGCATTTGCTGCGTATTTGCGGGTCCGACCCCTTATAAGCTGACTTCGGTGAGGAGGGACGCCTTCGCACGTATCGTGGGCGTGGTCACGCGTCGCCCGCTGATCGTGCTCACGATCACCGCGCTGCTTGCGCTCGGGGGCGCCGCGCTTGCGCTGCGGCTCGAGCCGAGCGCGGCCACCGAGACGCTCGTGGACCGCGGCTCGGAGAGCTTCCAGGCCACCGAGCGCTTCAAGCAGGACTTCGGCGACGAGGCCGTGCTGGTGCTGGTGCGCGGCAAGCTCTCGAACACGGTCCTGACCGACGATCTCGGCCGCCTGCTGAGCCTCGAGGGCTGCCTCGGCGGGAACATCCCGCCGAAGGACCTCCGCCGGGAGCTCGCCCGGCATCGCCGCGATCCCCGGCGCGGGCTGCCGCCGGTCTGCGGCGAGATAGCCGAGCTGCGGCCCGCCAAGGTCGTGTTCGGACCCGCCACGTTCATCAACACGTCGGTCAACGAGATCGTCGGGGAGATCGGCCGCCGGACCCAGGCGAGCCAGCGCCAGGCCCAGGAGGCGGCCGAGGCCGCCCGGCGGCTGTCGAAGCGGCGCGGCGACCCGCCCGCCGAGCAGCAGCGCCTGGCGGAGGCCGCGTTCAACGCGGTGTCCGCGCAGCTCGTGCAGCAGATGATCGCCGACGGCCTGCGCTACGGGCTCAGCGGCATTCCGCGCATCGACGACCCGGCCTTCGTCGCGCGGCTCGTGTTCGGCACGACCACCGACACGCCGAAGTCGCGCTTCGCCTACCTGTTTCCCTCGCGCAACGCCGCGATGGTCACGATCCGGCTGCGGCCGGACCTGAGCGACGAGGAGCGCCGCCGTGCGATCGACCTGATCCGGACCGCGACCGAGGAGCGGATCTTCCGGCCGCGGCGCGGGGGCGAGTACATCGTCACCGGCGTGCCGGTGGTGAGCGAGGGCCTCGCCGAGGCGGTGCAGGACTCGATCTTCGTGCTGCTCGCCGCCGCGATCCTCCTGATGGCCGCAACGCTCGCGCTGGTGTTCCGGAGCCGCCTGCGGCTGCTCCCGCTGCTGCTGGCGCTCGCCGCCTCCGCGATGACGTTCGGCGGCCTGTACCTGGCCGGCGGCGACCTCACCATGGCCTCGATCGCCGTGCTGCCGGTGCTGATCGGCCTGGCGGTGGACTACGCGATCCAGTTCCAGGCCCGCTTCGACGAGGAGGCGGCGCGGGGGAAGGAGGGACCGGACGCGGCGATATCCGCCGCGGCTGCCGGAGGACCGACGATCCTGAGCGCGGGCATCGCCACCGCGGTCGGCTTCCTTGTCCTGCTGCTCTCGCCCGTGCCGATGGTGCGCGGCTTCGGCGCGCTGCTCGTGGTGGGCATCGGGCTGGCGCTTGCTGTGTGCGCTGTGCGCCGGCTTCGCCGCGCTCGGCCGCTTCGGCGGCGGCGACCGTGCCGACCGCCCGCCGCGCGCGCGGCGCCGCCCGCTGGCAGGGCTCGCAGGCCGCGTCGGCGCGTATACGCAGGTGGCGAACGCCCGCGAGTGGATCGCCGACCGCGCCTGGCGCTCGCTCGGTGTCGCCCTCACGCGGCCGCGCCGGGTGCTGGCGGTCGGCCTCGCCGTGGCGGTGGTGGGCCTGGCGCTCGACACCCAGAGCGAGGTCGTCTCGGACGTGCGCGAGCTCGTGCCGCAGGACCTGCAGGAGCTGCGCGACGTGAACGTGCTCCAGGAGGAGACCGGTGTGTCGGGCGAGATCGACGTGACCGTCCGCGCCGACGACATCACCGACGAGAAGGTGATCACCTGGATGACCCGCTTCCAGGCCGGCGTCCTGCGCGAGCACGGGTACCGGCCCGGCAAGCGCTGCACGCAGGAGCGAAACCCGCCCGAGCTGTGCCCCGCCCTCTCGCTGCCGGACCTGTTCAGCACCTCGGGCACGCGGCAGGGCCAGATCCGCGAGCTGCTCGACGCCGTGCCGGCGTACTTCTCCCAGGGCGTCGTGACGCCGGACCGCAAGACCGCGAACCTCGCCTTCGGCATCCGCCTGATGCCGCTCGACCGCCAGGAGGAGGTCGTGAAGGACATCAGGGAGCGGCTCGACCCGCCCGAGGGCGTGGAGGCGAGCGTGGTCGGCCTGCCCGTGCTGGCGGCCGAGGCCAACGGGGCGCTCGCGTCGCCCTGGCGCCGCGGCCTGACCCTGCTGGCGGCCCTCGCCGGCGTCCTCCTCGTCCTGCTGCTCGTGCGCCGCTCGCTGCGCGAGGCGGCCGTGCCGCTGATCCCGATCGCGCTCGCCACAGGCTGGTCGGCCGGCGTGCTGTTCATCCTCGGCCTGCTGCCGGGCTCGCTCGAGGTCGACCTGAACCCGATGTCGGTCACCCTCGGCGCGCTCGTGATCGCGATCTCGACCGAGTTCAGCGTCCTGCTCTCGGCGCGCTACCTCCAGGAGCGCAAGGCCGGCGCGGGCCCGGCGCGGGCGATCGAGCTGACCTACGCGTCGACCGGAGCCGCCGTGCTCGCCTCCGGGGCCACCGCAATCGCCGGCTTCGCCGCGCTGATCGCGTCGGACATCCGGATGCTGCGCGACTTCGGCATCGTGACGGTGGTGGACCTGACCGTGTCGCTCCTGGGCGTGATGATCGTGCTGCCGGCGGCCCTCATGTGGGCTGAGGAACACGGTCCGTTCCGCGTGCCCCGGCCGCGGCTGCGCGGCCTGCGGCCGCGGCCCGCCCAGACGGACACGTCGTGAGCGAGGACCGCTTCGACGATCTGGCCCGAAGCAGCCGGCTCGGCCGGCTGCGCAGGGGAAGGAATCCGCGGCGAGAAGCTCGCGCGGCGCGACGAGACGCATCCCGAGCCCGTGAAGCCGCCCGAGGTGCCGCGGCCCGGCAACAAGTACGCCTGGCTGGTGGGGATCCTGATGTTCATGGGCCTCGGGCGTGCTGCTGTTCGCGCAGACGCTGCCGAACGCCGGCGAGTCCGTGCAGGGCCCCAACGTGGGCCAGAAGCTTCCCGCCTTCGCCGCTCCGGCCGCGGACGGCAACCTCGAGGGCGACGCGAACGTCTGCCAGCGAGCGGCCCTGCCCCGAGAACGCCGGCGAGATCCCCGCCTGCGAGCTCGTGAGCGAGGAAGCGGTGACGGTCTGCCCGCGCCGCGAGCGGCCGCTCGTGCTGACCTTCGTGGTCACGCGCGGCACCGACTGCGAGCCGCAGGTGGACCGCGTGGAGCGCGTGCGCGCGCAGGTGCCCGGGGTGGACTTCGTGACCGTTGTGAGCGGCGACACGCCAGCAGGAGACCGAGGGCCTCGCCCGGCAGCGGGGCTGGGACCAGCCGGTGGCGGTGGACGAGGACGGTTCGGTCGTGAACCTGTACGGCATCGGGGTCTGCCCGTTCACGGTGTTCGCCCGCGACGGGCGAGTGCGCGACACGAGACTCGGCAACCTGACCGAGGACCAGCTGCGGCGCCGCGCCCAGCGGCTCACCGGCTGATGGAGCTGGAGCTCGCCGAGGGCTGGATCGAGGGCGAGCTGGCCGAGGAGTTCCCGCAGCTCGGCCTGGTGCACGCCCCGCTCGCGGCACGGCCGGGGCGCTCGCCGCTCGAGGTGAAGCAGCGGCTGCGCCAGCTCGCCAACCGCTACACCGGCGGGCACGTCATCCACATGCGCCAGGACGCGGTGCCCTGGGCGTACCGGGTGTTCGCCCGGCAGGTGGGGATCGACCCGGACACCGACCGCACGCCGGTCGAGGCGATCGCGCTCGAGCGCCTCCGCCACGGCGGCTTCAGGAGCCGGAACGTGGTGGACGACGCGCTCACGATCGCCATCGCCGAGACCGGCGTGCCGGTGATCGCCCTCGACGCCGACCGGGTGGAGGGCGAGCTCGGGCTCCGCCTGTCGCGTCCCGGCGAGCGGCTCTCGGAGGCGCGCCTGCTGACGGAGCGCCAGATCGTCATGGCCGACGACCGGCAGCCGGTGGCGATCGTGCTCGGCGAGGTGTCCCACGCGGCCGGCGTGACGCCCGAGACGGAGCACATGACCCTGTGCGCGCTGCGCGTGAAGGGAGTGCCGCCGATCGCGGTGGAGGAGGCGCTGTGGACGGCCGCCGAGGTGCTGGTGGGCCCGGACTGATCCGCGCCTGGCCGCAAGCAGCGGGCTCGGCCCGCTGCGCGCGGATCCCGGTACGCTGTAGGCGTGCTGCAGGAGCACGCCCGGCTGATCCCACCGCGGACGCTTCCCGACGAGCGAGCCGCCCGGCGATCGCTGCTCGACCAGATCGCGCGGCTCGAGCAGGACCTCTCGCAGCTGTTCTGCTCGATGTGGCCGCGCAAGGACTTCACGTTCTCCGTCGCCGGCCGCGGCGGCCCCAGGCTGCTCTCGCTCGGCGAGCTGGAGGACCTGCGCGACGAGCTGGCGGCGCGCGTCCAGCACGTCCGCCGCACGCTCTCGGACCGCACCTACTCCGAGGAGCAGTACCGCCGCCTGATCGAGGAGATGATGCTCGACCCGGAAAGCCACAAGTGGCGCCGGGTCTCGAACGAGGACATCGGGGAGCCCGGCTGCAGGCACTGGCACGTGCGGCCGCGCTGGAGCTTCATCGGGATGCTGATGGGCTGGTGGCGCGTGGTCATCAGCTCTGGTTGTCCGTTAGCCACCTGACATGGGACGCAGGAGCCGCAAGCGCGGGGAGACCACGCGAGCCGAGCGTGACGCCGCGCGGCGCACGCCGCCGCCCGCGCGCCGGTCGGCGACACAGCGCCCCCCGGCGCCGTGGGGGAGCTTCCCGCTCTCCGAGCTCATCATCCTCGCCGGCATCGTCGTGATCTTCTGGGGGCTCTTCAGCGGCGGCGACCAGGGCAACGAGCGCGTGGCCGGGGGGCTCGTGCTCGCCTCGCTGGGCGGCGGCGAGCTGGCCCTGCGCGAGCACCTCGGCGGCTACCGCTCGCACACGTCGCTGCTGGCCGGCGTGGCCGCCTTCGTCGCGGTGACCGTGGTCGTGATCGGCCTCGGGCCGGTCGAGCTGTGGGTGCTCGCGGTCGTGGCCGTGACGGTCTTCGGCGGCACCTTCTACGCCATGCGGGAGCTGTTCAAGCGACGCTCGGGAGGGCTGGGCTACAGATGAACGAGGAGCGGCGCCTGCGGATCGCGGGCCTCCACCACGTGACCGTGATCTGCGAGGACGTGGAGCGGTCGGTCGACTTCTACCGAAACCTGCTCGGCATGCGGCTCGTCAAGCAGACGGTCAACGAGGACGACCGCGGCGCCCGCCACCTGTTCTTCGGCGACGAGGAGGGGAAGCCGGGCACGATGGTGACCTGCCTCGAGTACCCCGAGCTCGAAGAGGGCTCGGTGGGGCGCGGCTCGACCCACCACTTCGCCCTGGCGGTCGAGTACGGAGGAGGAGCTCAACGCCTGGCACGGCTACCTGCGCTCGCGCGGGATCCCCTGCACCGACGTGATGGACCGCAAGTACTTCAAGTCGCTCTACATGCGCGACCCGGACGGGCACATCGTGGAGCTGGCGACCGCGGGGCCCGGGGTGACGGCGGACGAGCCGCTGGAGGAGCTGGGCCGGCGACCCGTAGGAGGCTGAGCGCGGCGGCCGGGCCTCCTCCCGGCCGCCTTCGCTCGATATCCCGGTCAGGCAGCGGTAAGTGCGCGCTCGCGCGCCGCCAGCGGTGGCTGGGGCACGCGCGCCGGTCCGGCGTGCGCGTCACTTTCGGTGTCCGGCCGGTGGTTCTTGGCGGTCAGCACCGCCGCCAGCGCCAGGCGCTGGCGCTCCGTGAGCGTCCCGACCTGCTTGTTCTCAGGTACGCCCAGGGACACGAGCAACCGCCTGCAGCGAGTCCGTCCCCAGCGCTTCTGGCTCATCAGCAGGTCGCTGATCGACATGCTGTGAGCCTGCCAGGGGCAGCTCAGGACAACTTCCGCTGCAGGCAGCTCTCCGGCACCGATCATGCGCTTCATCCGAGCCCGGGCGAGTCGTACGCGGTTCGCGTACTCCAGCGCCCGCAGGTGCTGCTCTTGATTAGCGCCGACCACGGCAGAGTTGCCCATCAGACCTCCCCGCACTTTGAGTGCGTTCATACGGATGCAGTTCCCCGGTGGCCTCGGGACAACGGCGGGCCTGCATACGAGGCGCGGGGCCAGTGCCAGCGGTCGGGGACCCGACCCGCCGCCAGCGCCGCTCCTCTCTCGCACCGGACCTCACCGTCTAAGGCCGGGGCTCATACAAAGCCTCCCAGGCCGCGAGCGTCAACCGGACACCGGGCCACCCGTTCGCTAAGAGCGGGCTTTTCGTGCGCCGCCATTGCTCTATGTTCCAGGCGTCCATGCGCTCCACGAAGATCGTCGCGACCATCGGCCCGGCCTCCCTCGACTCCCACGTGCTGAGGGCCATGGTCGCCGCCGGCATGGACGTCGCGCGGCTCAACTTCGCCCACGGCTCGTCCGAGCAGCACGCCGACACGGCGGCCCGCCTCCGCAGGGTCGCCGAGGACATGGACCGGGAGGTGGCCATCCTCGGCGACCTGCCCGGACCGAAGCTCCGCATCGGTCCGGTCAAGGACGGCGTGACCGAGCTGACCCGCGACTCCCGCGTCGTGCTGACCGCCGACGACGTCGAGGGAACCGAGGAGCGCCTGCCGGTGGCGTGGCCCGGGCTTCAGCGAGCTGGTCGAGGCGGGCGACGTCTGCTACCTCGCGGACGGCGCCGTCCGTCTGCGGGTGGAGGTGTCGTCCGACTCCGACGTCGTGACCAAGGTCGAGGTGGGCGGGAGCGTGGCGTCGCGCCAGGGGCTGAACCTGCCGAACGTCACGGTGTCGCTGCCCGCGGTCAGCGCCGAGGACATCGCGCTGATCGACGCCGGGCTCGAGATGGGGCTCGACTACTTCGCGCTCTCGTTCGTGCGCCGGCGCGAGGACCTCGACCCGGTGCGCGAGCATCTGCAAGCGAGCGCGGCGCCGACGTCCCGCTGATCGCGAAGGTCGAGAAGCCGCAGGCGGCCGCCAACGGCGAGGAGATCGTCGACGCCGCGGACGGGATCATGATCGCCCGCGGCGACCTCGGGATCGAGCTGCCGATCGAGGAGGTGCCGCTGGTGCAGAAGCGGCTGCTGGCGCTGGCGGGGCGGCGTGCCAAGCCGACGATCACCGCGACCCAGATGCTCGAGTCGATGGTGCACTCGACCCGCCCGACGCGCGCCGAGGTGGCCGACGTGGCCAACGCGATCTTCGACGGCACCGACGCGGTGATGCTCTCCCAGGAGACCGCGGTGGGCAAGCACCCGGCGCTGGCCGTGGAGATGATGGCGTCGATCGCGACGACCACCGAGCGCGAGCTGCCCTACGGCCGCTGGCTGGCGGAGCGGGGCCCGCAGGCCAACAACCAGTACCACGCGATCTCGTTCGGGGCGGTCGGCGCGGTGTACCAGCTGGGGCTGAAGTGCATCGTGTGCCCGACGAACACCGGCACGACGGCGCGGCTGATCTCCGCCTACCGGCCGCGGGCGCCGGTGCTGGCGCTGTCGCCGCGCCACGAGGTGGTGCGCCGCTGCCGCCTCCTCTGGGGCGTGCACCCGCAGCTGAACGAGGAGCCGCTCGACACGCTCGACCTGATCGAGGCGTGCGCGGACGCCGCCTGCCGCGCCGGGATGGCGGTGCAGGGCGACAAGATCGGGATCACGGCCGGGCTGCCGGCGGGACGGTCCGGGGGGACCAACCTGTTCAAGGTCCACACCGTCGAGTAACCCTCGAGCGGCCAGGAATCAGCGGGGGCCCGGGGGCGTGAGCCTCCGGTTGCTATCGCTGCGCTTGCGCTCCCGGAACGCTCGGGCCTTCTCGATGTTCCCGCAGTCCTCCATCCGGCACCACCGGCCGGAGCGGTTCTTCGAGTGGTCGTAGAAGGCCCAGAAGCAGGGGTCGCGGTGGCACGCCTTGAGCCGTGCCCAGGTGCCCTGCTCGACCGCCGCGGCGACGATGGCCATCAGCCTGGCGAGCGCGCCGTCGGCTCCTCCGGCCTCGGGCACGAGCTCGGGCTCGGCGCCCGGCCCGGAAGCGCATCCGCATCCCGGCCCGCCCGACCGCGGCGTCGAGGCGCTCGACCCGCTCGGCGTCCAGCGGCAGCCCGGCGTTGGCGAGGAGGAGGGCGCGCAGCCCCTCACGCACGTCGACCGCCCGCTTCAGGTCCGCCGCGGTGACTCGCTCGCCGCGCGTCGATGAGGTCGCGCTCGGCCAGCCAGTCGCGTAGCGCCTCGGGGCTCGTCAGCTCGTCCTGGTCGTTCTCGAGGTCGACGCTGTTCACGAAGCGCTGCACCAGGCGCAGCGGCTCGGGAGCCGTCTTCTCGGGAGCGGACTCTCCGGGAGGCATAACTAGCAAAAGATGATAGCTGGTGTTACGATGCCGTCTAACCGGGAATGATGGTTACCAGCATGCAACCAGGAGGAACGACGTGAGCGAGCCGATAACGATCAGGCACTCGACGAGCGGGGACCGGGCCGGCGTCGAGGAGCTGGCCGAGCTGGACGGGCGGCCGGCGCCCGTCGGCGAGACACTGCTCGCGGTGGTCGACGGCAAGCTGTGGGCGGCCGTGGGGGTCGACGACGGAGCCGCGGTGGCGGACCCGTTCCTGCCGACCGCCGAGGTGGTCTGGCTGCTGCAGATCCGCGCCGAGCAGGAACGGGCCGCCCGGGAGCCCCTGGTCCGGAAACGTCCCGATACAGGACGCTTCCGGACCACCGCGCTCTTCGCGGAGAGGGCGCGGCCCGGGCCCGCATCGGTTGCCCGCCGTTCGGCGCGCGGGCCTATCGCCTGAGCGGGTCGGTGCGCGCCGAGGCCGTCTTCGCCGGGTCGAGCGGCTCGAGGCCCGGCCCCTCGGCGCGGGCGAACACCAGCGAGCTCTGCACGCGCCCGACTTCCGGCCGCTCGATGAGGCTCCAGACGAGGTCGCGCAGGTGATTCATGTCGCGGACCGCCACGTGGATGATGAAGTCGGTGGTGCCCGTGAGGGCCATCACGCGGACGGTCTCCGGCAGGCCGGCGCCGTCGGCGAGGAGCGCCTCGGTGCCCTCCCGGTGCGAGCCGCGCTGCTGCACCGAGAGGATCGCCTCCATCGGGCGGCCGATCGCGGCGGGGTCGACCTCGGCGTGGAAGCCGGTGATGACGCCGCGGGCGCGAAGCTCGCGGATCCGCTCGAGGCAGGTGGAGGGGGCAACGCCGACCTTCTCGGCGAGGGCCTTGTTGGTCTGCCGAGCATCGTTCTGCAACTCGCGCAGCAGCGCCTTGTCCACTGAATCCAGTTCGCCCGAATCGTTCATCCGTCGCACATCCTTCGATGAGAGCGTTGATTCTCCATACGGCTAGTAGCGTACTTCGGCTCGTGCCGGATCCGAAGACAGGGGAGCGAGCGACGCGGAAGCGGCCCGGGGAGGCGCCGCCGACGGAGCACGACGTGGGATCTCGCGCCGAAGAGCACCCCGCCGAGGGCCGCTCCGGCGGCTACCGGCTCGGCCTCCGGGCGGTCCTGCCTCTGCTGCCCGGCCGTGCTCGCCTTCGGCATCTCCTTCGGCGTGCTCGCCCAGGCGGCCGGCATGGGCGCGTCCGCCTCGATCGTCATGTCGCTGACCACCTTCGCCGGCTCCGCGCAGTTCGCGGTCGTCTCCGTGCTCGGCGCCGGTGGCACCGCGGCGGCCGCAATCGGCGCGGCGGTCCTCCTCAACGCCCGCTACGCGCCCATGGCACTCGCCGCCGCTCCGGTCTTTCGCGGCGGCAAGCTTCGCCGGCTCCTCGAGGCCCAGCTGCTGGTCGACGAGAGCTGGGCTCTCGCTCGCCGCGAGGGCGGCTTCGACCGCCGGGTCCTGATCGGCGCGGGCGCGGGCCTCTACGTCGGCTGGAGCGGCGGCACCGCCATCGGCGTCGTGGCGGGCGATTCCCTCGCCGACCCGGCCACGCTCGGTCTCGACGCCGCCTTCCCCGCGCTCTTCCTCGCACTGCTGGCTCCCCTCCTGAAGAACCGGGACGCCCTCGCCGCCGCCATCCTGGGCGCCGGCATAGCCATCTGCCTCACCCCGATCACCCCGGCGGGGATCCCCGTCATCGCGGCCACGGCCGCGTGCCTCGTCGGGCTGCGCCGCCCGGCGGCCGCTCAGGCTCCTTCCTACGACGAGCGGCCGCCGGCGCGGCGACGCAGACCCCACGGCCCGCGACGGGGGGTCTCCGTCCGCGCCCGAAGGAGCGCACGCGTGAGCGCCGTCTGGGTGTCGGTTCTCGTCGTCGGCGCGGCCACCGTCGCCCTCAAGGCGGTCGGTCCTGTCTTCGCCGGCGAGCGCCGGCTTCCGCAGAGCAGCGCCCGCGTCGTGGACCTGCTCGCGCCCGCCCTGCTCGCGGCGCTCGTGGCCACGCAGGCGTTCGCCACCGACGAGTCGCTGGTGCTCGACGAGCGCGGCGCCGGCCTCCTCGCGGCCGGCGTCGCCATCCTCCTGAAGGCGCCGCTCCTCGTGGTGGTCGTCGTTGCCGCCGCCACCGCCGCCGTGCTTAGGTTGGTCACGTGAGCACACGCGGCTGGGCCCTGTTCGCCGCCGTCTCGGTGGTCTGGGGCATGCCCTACCTGTTCATCAAGATCGGCGTCGAGGAGCTCACGCCCGGGTTCGTCGCCTGGTCGCGCGTGGCGCTCGCCGCGCTCGTCCTGCTCCCGATCGCCATCAAGACCGGCGCCCTGCGCGGCCTCCCGCTGCGCTGGCTGGTCGCCTTCGCGGCCGTCGAGATCGCCATCCCGTTCCCGCTGATCGGGTTCGGCGAGCAGCGCATCTCCTCGTCGCTCGCCGCGATCCTGATCGCCGCGCTCCCGCTCGTGGTGGCCTTCCTCGCGCTCCGCTTCGACCACGCCGAGCGGCCCACGCCGGTCCGGCTGGCCGGCATGCTGGTCGGCCTCGCGGGAGTCGTCGCGCTGGTCGGCATCGACATCGGCGGCCGCGGGCCCGAGCTGCTGGGCGCCGCGGCCGTGCTCGCCGCCACGCTCGGCTACGCGTGCGGTCCGCTGATCGTCAAGCGGCACCTGGCGGGCGCCGACCCGCTCGGGCCCGTGACCGCCGCCATGGCGATCGCCTCGATCATGCTGCTCCCGTTCGGCATCGGCGACTTCCCGACCGAGACGCCCGCCACCGACACCCTGGTCGCGATCGTCGTGCTCGGGCTGGTCTGCTCGGCCGCCGCCTTCCTCCTCTTCTTCCGCCTCATCGCCGAGGTGGGGCCCAGCCGGGCGACCGTGATCACCTACGTCAACCCGATCGTGGCGCTCGCCCTCGGCGTGGCCGTGCTCGGGGAGAGCGTGACCGCCGGCGCCATCGCCGGCCTCCTGCTGATCCTGGCCGGCTCGTGGCTCGCCACGGACGGGCGCCTGCCGCCCGGCCTGGCGGGGATCGTCACGCGCGCCCGGGAACGGCGCCAGGACGGGGCCGCCGCGAGCCGGACTCGCCCGGCCGAGCTGCGCGCCTAGCGGGACTCGTGCCTCAGGCGAGCTCGTCCGCGCCGGCCTCGGGGGCCGCCGCGGGCGGTCCGAGGTCGGGCGGCGACATGCGCTCGACCTCGTCCTTCACGCGCTCGAAGACCGCGAGCGCGCGGTCGAGGTGCTCGATCTCGTGCGTCGCCATCACCGAGGTCCGCAGCAGCGCGCCGCCGCGCTGGACCGCCGGGTAGATCGCCACGTTGACGTATACGCCGGCGTCGTAGAGCGCCTTCCAGAGCAGCACCGCGCGCCAGTCGTCGCGCACCAGCACGGGGACGATCTGGGTGATGATCTCGGTGCCGTCCGGCAACACGTTCGGCTCCATCACCTCGTAGCCGAGCGCCGCCAGGCCGTCGTGCAGGTAGCGGGCGCGCTCCAGCACCGTGGCCATCAGGTCGGGACCCTCGTCGGAGCGGATGATGCGCAGCGCCCCGAGCGCGGCGCCCACCGCCGCCGGCACGGCCGCCGCGGTGAACATGAACGAGCGCGACTGGACGCGCAGGAAGTCGATCACGTCGGCGGGCCCGGCGATGAAGCCGCCGCACGAGGCGAGCGACTTGGAGAAGGTCCCCATCCGGATGTCGACCTCGTCCTCGCTCCCGAACAGCTCGCACGCCCCGGCGCCGCGTGCGCCCAGCACGCCCACGCCGTGGGCCTCGTCCACCATCAGCCGCGCGCCGTAGCGGCGGCACAGCGCGGCCACGTCGGGCACCGGGGCGAGGTCGCCCTCCATCGAGAAGACGCCGTCCACCACCACGAGCACGCCGCCGCCGTCCGACTCGGCGCGCTGGAGCATCGTCTCGAGCTTGTCGAGCCGGTTGTGCCTGAACGGGCGCACGCGGGCGCGGGAGAGCAACACCGCGTCGAGGATCGAGGCGTGGTCGCCGGTGTCGCAGATGACCGTGTCGCCCGCGTCGAGCAGCGTGCCGATCGCGCCCGTGTTGGCGAGGTAGCCGGTGGTGTAGACGAGCGCGTCCTCGGTGCCCATCCAGTCGGCCAGCTCGCGCTCGAGCTCGAGATGCAGGTCGAGCGTGCCGTTCAGGAAGCGCGAGCCGGTGAGGCCGGTCCCGTAGCGATCGAGCGCGGCGCGCGCCGCATCCTTGACCCGCGCGTCGCCGGTCAGCCCGAGGTAGTTGTTGGAGCCGAGCATGATCCGCTCGCTCCCCTCCATGGTCACGACCGGCCCGGCGGGCCCCTCGAGCACCCGGAAGTAGGGCATCAGGTCGTGCTCGCGGGCCGCCTTCAGCTGCTCCAGGCGTTCGTGTGTCCGGGCCTTCTCGAAGAGATCGATGGCGGTTGGCATATAGGGTGGCGCGCCGTGTCAGTCGAGATCCGACCGGTCCGGTCGCTTGCGGACAGGCGCCAATTCGTCGATCTGCCGTTCCGGCTGCATGCTATCGGGACGCCCTGGATCCCTCCCCTCAAGCTCGAGCGGCACGTGTTCCTGACCCGCCGGCTGAACGCGTTCTTCAAGCACGGCGAGGGCGAGCTCTTCCTGGCCTGGCGCGACGGCCGTGCCGTCGGCCGCGTGAGCGCGCAGATCGACTCCGCCTTCAACGAGTTCCACGACAACGCCTGGGGGATGTTCGGCTTCCTCGAGGTGGAGGAGGACCCCGAGGCGCTCGCCGCGCTGCTCGACGCCGCCGCCGAGTGGCTGCGCGAGCGCGGGCGCGACCGCATGGTCGGCCCGATGGACTTCACCATGAACGACGAGTGCGGCGTGCTGATCGAGGGCTTCGAGCGCGAGCCGATGATCCGCCAGGCCTGGCAGCCGCCCTACTACCAGCGGCTGTGCGAGGAGGCGGGGCTCGACAAGGCGGTGGACCTGTTCATGTGGTCGCTCCACATCTCGGGCCGCGAGAACGTGATGCCGATCATCTGGGAGCTGGCCGACCAGCTCGAGCCGAAGCACGGGATCGCGATCCGCAAGATGAGCCGGCGCGGCCTGCGCCGCGACCTCGACGCGTTCGCCGAGATCTACAACGAGGCCTGGTCGAGGAACTGGGGCTTCGTGCCGTATCGACAAGGAGGACCTCGACGCGTACGCGGAGAGCCTCCACCTCGTCTACGACCGCAACTGGTTCATGGTCGCCGAGACGGCCGAGGGGAAGACGGTCGGGGTTGCGATCACGGTGCCGGACATCAACCAGGTGCTGAAGCTGATGAACGGGCGGGTGTTCCCGACGGGCTGGTGGCACTACCTGCGCCGGCACCGGATCGTCGACCGCTGCCGGGTCGGGTTCCTCGGCGTGAGGCCCGCGTACCAGCACACCGGCGTGGCGGCCGGGCTGTACGCGGAGCACTTCGAGATGGCCGACACGACGCGCGTGAAGGGCGGCGAGATGGGCTGGATCCTCGAGACCAACAAGGCCATGAACCGGGCCATGAAGGCGATGGGCGGGGAGATCGTGAAGAAGTACCGCGTCTACGAGCGCGTGCTGTGATCGACGGCCCGCTGCGCAGGCCGAGCCTCTACACTCGGCCCCCGTGCCCGAGCCGAACGCCCTCCCGGATCCCGAGCAGCAGCACGAGGGCGACGTCCGCCCGCTCCCGGTGCTCGCCGAGCCGCGGCCGGTCGAGCGGCGCAGGGAGGCCTCGCTGCCGGCGGCCGTGGTGGCCGCCACGGGCGGCTTCCTGATCGGCGTGGCCACCTTCGTGCTGGTGCGGCTGCTGCGGCGGCCGCGCGCGTGCCGCCTCGCTGCGCCTCGGACGCGGCCGCGGGCGGGGCAAGCGGGTGGAGGTCGCGACCTCGCGCTCGTTCCTGGTGGACATCCACCTGCTCAAGGACCGCTGAGCGCAAATCCTTGAAACCGACGTCGTCCCGGCCGGCGCCTACCGGCTGCCGACCGCCGGGACGCGACGGTGTGCTGGTCGACCGGGGCGGTGCGCTGACCCGGGTCGTCTACGCCGAGGGAGAGGCCGCCGTGGTGCGCGCCTGGGCGGCCGCCGGCGCGCGTCCGCTTCCGGGCCGAGGCGCCGTCGCGCGGCGCCGCGCTGGCGGCCATCGAGCGGATGCGCTTCGCGCTCGGCACCGACCACGACCTGGGCGACTTCCACCGCCGCTTCCGCTTCGACCGCGCTGATCGGACCGGTGATCCACCGCCGTCCGTGGCTGCGCCCGCGGCGGCGGCCCGAGCCGTTCGAGGCGCTCGCCTGGGCGGTCTGCGAGCAGCTCATCGACGGCCGCGCGCGCCGCCGCGATCGAGCGCAGCATCGTGCGCCGGCTCGGGTCGCGGAGCGACTGCGGGGAGCTCCGCGCGCCGCCCGTCCGCCGAGCGCCTGGCGGGCTGCTCCCCGGCCGAGCTGGACGCCTGCGGCCTGGCCCCCAAGCGCTCGATCGCGCTGATCAAGGCCGCGCGCGAGGTCGCCTCCGGGCGCGCCGACCTGACCGAGCACGAGCCGGCCTGGCGGCGCCTGCTGGCGATCCCGAACATCGGCAACTGGACGATCGAGATGCTCGCCTTCGAGGGCCAGGGCCGCGACGACATGCTGCCGGCGCTCGACGTCGCCTACCTGAAGCTCGTCGGGCGCGCTCGCCGGCCTCGGCCGGCGCGCCACCGAGGACGAGGTGCGGGCGTTCTTCGCTCCCTACGAGGAGCACGCCGGCCTGGCCGGGATCTACGCGCTGCACCGTGGCTACATTTGAGGCATGGCCGAGAAGATCGAGAAGACCGAGCAGGAGTGGCGCGAGGAGCTCTCGCCCGAGCAGTACCACGTGCTGCGCCAGAAGGGCACGGAGCCGCCGTTCACCGGCGCGTACACGTACTCGAAGGCGGACGGCATGTACCGCTGCGGCGCATGCGGCAACGAGCTGTTCAGCTCCGACACCAAGTACGACTCCGGCAGCGGCTGGCCGAGCTTCACGGAGCCGGCCGTGGCCGACGCCGTCGAGCTCCACGACGACCACAGCCTCGGCATGATCCGCACGGAGGTCACCTGCGCCCGCTGCGGGAGCCACCTCGGCCACGTGTTCCCGGACGGCCCGGGGCCCGACGGGCAGCGCTACTGCATCAACTCGCTCTCGCTGGACCTCGACGAGAAGAGCTAGCCGGGCGCGGGCTGGGCGAAGCCCGGCCCGAGGAGCGCCTCCGGCGGGATGCCGAGCCTGCGGAGCAGCTCGTCGATCGGTCGCCCGTCGTCGGCCCGTCGATCTCGACCGGCTCGTTCGGCGCGTCGAGCTCCATCTCGAACGAGATCCGGCCGCCCGATATTCCGTCGGCCGAGTCGCGCAGCTCCTCCGGGAGCTCGAACGTCGGTCTCGACCGAGACCCGGCGCCAGATGTCGTCCTCGCCGATCCAGGCCTCGAACCGCACGTCGTCGACCGCCTCGTCCACCTGCGCGCAGCGTGGCGGGCGGCAACCGCCCCTCGGGCGAGAACCGGTTCATGTCGCGCAGCAGCACGCCCAGGTCGAGCGCGCCGGTGACCTTGGTCGTCTCGGCGCCGGCCACCTCCTCGCCGCCCTCGGTCTCCAGGTCGTCGACCCAGTCGAGCGGGTGACGCCCGATCTCGGCGAGCGTCTCGGCTCGTCCCCCTGCTGGCTCGATCGCCCGCTGCAGGTCCGCCCAGAGCTCCTCGCCCGCCTCGTAGGTCGCGCCCTCGTACTCGCACCCACGCGTTCTCGCGGGTCATCACGAACGCCCGGCGAAGTCCTGGCCGATGCCGGCGGCGCGCGCCTCGAGGTCCATGTCCGGGAGCGTCGTCGAGCTCCCGCCCTGGAACGGGCCCTCCAACGTGAACCGGAACGGCCCTGCGAGGGCGCCGAGGCCGCTCAGCCGGAGCTCGGCGCTGGCGCTGAACTCGCCGGTTCGCACGTCGGTCGCGAAGCCGCGCTCGAGCAGGTCGCGCGCCTCCTCCTGGCTGCCCCGCCGCCGCAGCCGGCGAGCGCCACGGCGGCGACAGCGCGGCCTCGCCTCACAGCCCCGAGCCGGGCAGGAGCCCGTTGTCGTACGAGCCGAGCGCGTCGGGCGGGTTCTCGAGCAGGTCGTTGTCGCTCATCCAGGCGGCGAAGGCGTCCCACTCGCTCGGATCCTGCCAGGCGAACGGCTTGCCGCGCGGCGGCAGGAACAGCGGCAGCGTCACCTCGACGACCGCGCGCTGCAGCTCCGGATCGAGGTCCGGGTTCGCCTCGAGCAGGCCCTGGATCGCCTCGTCGGGGTCGCGGCGCAGGTCGCGCGTGCCGCGCGAGAGCGCGCCGATGAAGGCGCGGATCTTGTCGCCGTCGCGCTCGAGCGCGTCCTCGTTCGCCACCAGCACCAGCTCGTCGTAGGACGGCACGCCGGCGTCGTCCATGCGGATGATCTGCGGGCGCTGCCCGCGCAGCCGCAGCTCGGTGCCCTCGTAGTTCCAGAACGCGCCCAGCACGGCGTCGACCCGGCCGGTGAGCAGCGCCGGCGTCAGGCTGAAGCCGACGTTGCGCTCCTTGACCGAGTCGGCCGGCACGCCGGCCTCGCGCAGGATCGTCTGGAGGTAGGCCGACTGGTAGTCGATCCCCGCGGTGCCGACGGTCTTGCCGCGCAGGTCGCGCGGGCTGTCGATCTTCGCCTCGGGCAGCGAGATGATCGAGGTGAGCGGCTCGCGCACGATCGCTCCGACGCTGACCACGTTCAGGCCCTGGTCGCGCGCCCGCAGCACCTCGGGCTCGTACGAGATGGCCAGGTCGACGCGGCCGGCGGCCACCTGCTTGATCGGCGCCGCCGGGTCCGGCGGCTCGCGGATCTCCACCTCCAGCCCGGCCTGCTCGAAGTGGCCGCCCGCCTGCGCCGCGTAGATGCCGGCGTGGTCGGCGTTCGGGAAGTAGTCGAGCATCAGCTCGACCTGCTTCGAGCCGGACGGCTCGAGCGCGTCCTCCTTCTCGCCGCAGCCGGCCACCAGCAGGGCGGCGGCCACGCACAGGAGGAGGCGATCGGGCGGCTTCATACGAGCTTTTCCTTTCGGTTCCAGGGGCAGACGAGCCTCTCCGCGGCGACCACCGCGAGGAACAGGCCCACCGCCATCAGCGTGAGCAGCACGATCCCCGCGTAGACGCGCGGGGTCTCGAGCTGGTTGTTGGCGAGCAGCACGAGCCGGCCGAGTCCCTCGTCGGCGCCGGCCCACTCGCCGAACACGGCGCCGATCACCGACACGGTCGCCGCGATCTTCAGGCCGCTGAACAGGTAGGGCAGCGCCGCCGGCAGCTCGACCGAGCGCAGGCTGCGCAGGCGCGAGGCGCCGAGGCTGCGCATCAGCTTGAGCAGCTCCGGCGGCACCGAGCGCAGGCCGTCGAGCAGGTTCACGGTGATCGGCAGGAAGCAGATCAGCGCGACGATCGCGACCTTGGGGCCGATGCCGTAGTCGAAGGCGAGCACGAAGATCGGGGCGAGCACCACGATCGGGATCGCCTGGGAGGCGACGAGGAGCGGGTAGGCGGCGTCGCGCAGCGGCCGCACGAGGTGCATGGCGACCGCGAGCAGCACGCCCAGCGGCACCGCCACCGCCAGCCCGAGCAGCACCTCGACGAGCGTGACGAGCGCGTTGTCCCACAGCAGGCCGAACTCGTCGTAGAGGGCCTCGGCGGTCTCGACCGGGGAGGCCACGAGCAGGTCGTCGACCGACTCGAGCGAGGCGACGCCCTGCCAGGCGAGCACGAACAGGCCGAGCAGCAGCGCGGCGAGCAGCCACTCATGTCCGCAGCGCCTCCAGCGTCTCGCGCTTCAGCTCGACGAAGGCGGGGTCGGTGGTGGAGCGCGGGCGGGGCAGGTCCACGTCGAGCTGGGCCACCACCCGGCCGGGCCGCGGCGAGAGGACGGCCACGCGGTCGGCGAGGAAGATGGCCTCCTCCACGTCGTGGGTCACCAGCAGCACCGTGCGCGGCTCCTGCGCGAGCGCCTCGGCGAGCCACTCCTGCATGGCGGCGCGGGTGATCGAGTCGAGCGCGCCGAAGGGCTCGTCGAGCAGGAGGACCGGGCGGCCGGGCAGCAGCGTGCGGAGGAACGCCACGCGCTGGCGCATGCCGCCGGACAGCTCCGCCGGCCGCACGTGCTCGAACTCGGCGAGGCCGAAGCGCTCGAACAGCGGGGCGGCGCGCCGGCGCGCCTCGGCGCGGCGGACGCCCTGGCACTCGAGCGCGAGCCCGGCGTTGCCGAGGGCGTCGCGCCAGGGGAGGAGGAGGTCGCGCTGGGGCATGTAGGCGCAGGAGGCGCGCCGCTCGGCGGCGCCGGTGGCGCCGAGCACGGTCACGACGCCCTCGTCCGGCTCCTGGAGACCCGCCACCAGCTCGAGCAGCGTGGACTTGCCGCAGCCCGACGGGCCGACGACCGCGAGCACCTCGTCCGGCGCGCAGCGCGAGCTCGACGCCGGCGAGCGCGGTAAGTCCGCGATAGCGCCGCGTGACGTTCTCCAACGAAAGAGGCTCCGTCACGGGAGCCTCCAGATGCGCCTTCACCTAGCTCCCTCCGCGGGGATTAACCCGACAGGTTCAAAGGGTCAGCACCGGGTGGGAGTCCATGAGGTGCTATCTCAGCCGGCTAGCCCGCCAGCCCCCCTGTTATCCGCGACCGATCCTAGCGCGCCGGCGCGCCCGCCTCCGCGGCGAGCCGCTCGGCCCGCTCGGTTCCCCAGTCGCCCAGCGGGCCGAGCGCCTCGTTGAGGGATGCGCCCTGCTCGGTCAGCCAGTACTCGACCTTGGGCGGGACCTCCCGGTACACCTCGCGGTGGATCAGCCCGTCCTGCTCCATCTCGCGAAGGTGCTGGGTGAGCATCTTCTCGCTCACCCCCGGCAGTCCGCGCCTCAGCTCGCCGAACCGCCGCCTGCCGTGGTTGTCCAGCTCCCACAGGATCAGCGACTTCCACTTGCCCGACACGACGTCCATCGCGGCGTCGATGCCACAAATGTACGGGCCACATCTCGGTGTCGTACTCATCGACCGCTCTCCTTCGCAAGCGCTCGTCAACGTCACGACGACGACGCCGAACCAGGCCCGCGAGCTTGCCGAGTGGGCGGACGCCCACGGCATCCGCTACCTGGACGGCGGGATCATGGCGGTCCCCGCGATGATCGGCGGCGCCGGCTCGTCGATCTTCTACAGCGGCTCCGAGGACGTGTTCGGCGAGCAGCGGGTGCTCCTCGAGGAGTGGGGCGAGGCGAGCTTCTTCGGGACCGACGCCGGCATGGCCTCGCTGTACGACCTGGCGATCCTCGCGGGCATGTACACGATGTTCGCCGGGTTCATGCACGGCGCGGCGATGGTCGGCGCGGACGGCGGATCGGCCACCGACTTCGCGGCCCGGGCGACGCCCTTCCTGGCCGCGATGACCGAGGCGTTCGGCGAGTTCGCGGCCATCATCGACAGCCGCGACTACGCCGGGGATGGACAGCAGAGCCTCGAGTTCTCCGACCTCGGGGACCTCCTCCAGGCAAGCGCCGACCAGGGAGTGAGCGTCGAGGTCATCGAGCCGGTCCAGCGGCTCATCCGGCGCCAGATCGCCGCCGGCCACGGCACCGAGGGCTTCGCCCGTATCTACGAGGAGCTGAGGAGCTCGCCCCGATGAGCGCCGGCCCTCCGGTCACGGTCATCGGGCTCGGCCCGATGGGACGGGCGTTCGCCAGGACCCTGATGGAGGCCGGGCATCCGGTGACGGTGTGGAACCGCACGCCGAGCCGGGCCGACGAGCTCGTGACAGCCGGAGCAACGCTGGCCCCGAGCCCAGCGGCCGCGATCGGCGCGGCCGAGCTCACGATCCTCAGCCTCACCGACTACCAGGCGGCGTACGACATCCTCACGCCGATCCTCGACGGCGCGCGCGACGACGGCGTGCTGGCCGGCAAGGTCATCGTCAACCTCAGCTCGGACACGCCGGACGTCACGCGCGAGGCGTCCGCCTGGGCGGAGCGGCACGGTGCTCGCTTCCTCACCGGAGGTGTCATGGTCCCGGCTCCCGCCGTGGGCGGGCCCGGCGCGTACGTGTTCTACAGCGGGCCGCGAGAGGTGTTCGACGCGCACGAGCCGACGCTGCGGCTGATCGGCGCGCCAAGGTATCTCGGGACCGATCCCGGGCTCGCGCAGCTCTTCTACCAAGCGCATCTCGACGTGTTCCTGACCGCCCTGTCCGGCCTGCTCCACGCCACCGCGCTCATCCGCGCGGGCGGGGCTTCCGCCGCCGACTTCGTGCCGGAGGCCCTCACGACCCTCGGCGAGATCCCGGCGATGATCGGCGACGGCGTCGAGTTGGCCCGGCGGATAGAGGCGGGCAAGCACCCGGGCGACCTGAGCACCGCGACGATGATGGGGGCGACGGCCGACCACATCCTGCGCACCAGCGAGCGGGCCGGGGTCGACCTTGCGCTACCGAGGGCGGTCAAGTCGCACTACGACAGGGCGATCGCAGCCGGTCACGGCCGCGACGACTGGAGCAGCCTGTACGAAGTGATCAAATCCAGGGCGTGAGGCCCTACGTACACGGCTACGACCCACGGGAGCATGAGCGCCTTCAGGACCAGGCCGGCACTCTCGTCGATCTCCTTCACCACGACACCGCCTATCCCGCCGGCGCCAGGGTGCTCGAGGCGGGCTGCGGCGTCGGTGCCCAGACCGTCACTCTCGCCGGGCGCAGCCCGGATGCGGCGTTCGTGTCGGTTGACGTGTCCGCGCACTCGATCGCCGAGGCCGAGCGGCGGGTCCGCGAGGCTGGGCTGGACAACGTGGAGTTCCTTCAGGCGGACCTGTTCGACCTCCCCTTCGAGGCCGGGTCGTTCGACCACGTCTTCGTCTGCTTCGTCCTGGAGCACCTGGCGCGGCCGGTCGAGGCGCTGACGACCCTGATGGGGCTGCTGCTGCCTGGCGGGACGGTCACCGTGATCGAGGGCGACCACGGCTCGGCCTACTTCCATCCCGACAGCGCCGCCGCGCACGCCGCGATCGAGTGCCAGGTCGAGCTTCAGCGGCGAGCGGGCGGCGACGCGCTGATCGGCCGGCGGGTCTACCCGCTGATGGTCGAGGCCGGCCTCGACGACGTGCGTGTCTCGCCGCGGATGGTCTACGTGGACTCGAGCCGTCCCGGACCTGGTCGACGGCTTCACGAGGAAGACGTTCACGGCGATGATCGAGGGCGTTCGCGAGCCGGCGCTGGCGGCCGGGCTGCTCGACCCGGACAGCTTCGACGCCGGCATCCGGGACCTCTACCGGACGGCCGGGTCGGACGGCACGTTTTGCTACTGCTTCTTCAAGGGCGTGGGGGCGAAGGCGGCCGACGCGCCTGACGCGCGCCGTCAGGCGTGCGCGTGCAGGTCGGCGATCGCGTTCACGAACACCTCGAGCTGCTTCGTCGTCCAGCACTCGAAGACGCCGTCGCAGTGCGGCTCGTAGGCCGACATCACCGAGTCGCCGTAGTTCCAGTAGAGGCGCGGCTCGGGGTTGATCCAGAAGGTGCGGCCGGCGCGCTCGGCCACCTGGGCGAACACCTGGGCGTGCGGCTCGCGGCCGTTGGTGCGGGCGTCGCCCAGCACGATCACCGTGGCGCGCGGGTCGAGGTCGTCCACGACCTTGTCCAGGAACTCGAGCCAGACGCGGCCGTAGTCGGTGTAGCCGGACACGTCGGCCACCCCGGCGTCGGTGGCGATCCGGCGTGACACCACCTCGAACGAGCGCTCGCGCTCGAAGACGTCGGTCACCTCCGAGATCCGCTCCACGAACACGAACGAGCGCAGCTTGCGGAACTGGTCGTGCAGCGCGTGCAGCACCGACAGGAAGAAGACGCTCGCGCTGGTGACGCTGGTGGACACGTCGCAGAGCACGTAGAGCTCGGGCCGGCGCGGGCGCCGCGGGCGGTACTTCAGCTCGAGCGGCACGCCGCCGGTCTGGAGCGAGGCGCGCATCGTGCGGCGCACGTCGACCTGCCAGGAGCGGCGCCGGCCGCGGTGCTCGCGGCCGTGCGAGGCGAGGCGCCGCTTCATCTGGGCCACCACGCGGTGCACCTGGGAGAGGTCCTGGGTCGGATTCGTGGGGAGCGAGCGGTCGAGCTCGCGGAGCGGCTTTGCGGGCGGCAGCGTCCGGGTGCGCTCGATCATCTGGCGCTCGAGCTCGCGCCGCACGTGCTTCTCGAACTCCTGGAGGCGGTCGCGCGGCACCGCGTCCGGGTCGGGGCGCTCGGCCCCGGGGCGCTCGCCCTTGAGGCCGAGCGTGCGGCGGATGCGCTGCACGTCCACGCCGATCACGCCGGACCCCTCGCCCTGGCGCCCGAAGGCGGCGATGGCGAGGCGGGCGAGGTCGCGCATCTCGCCGTCCGAGCCGGCGCGGAGGGCCTCGCGGATGCGCTCGCGGAGGGCGTCGAGGTCGAGGCCCTCGGCGCCCTGGAAGCGCTCCTCCTGGAGCTCCTGCTGCACGGCCTCGCGCTCGACCGCGCGGAAGAAGAAGCGGTCGAACAGCACGTCGAGCACGTGCCGGTCCTCCTGCGACTTGGCGAGCGTGGCGGCGAGCGCCTCGCGGAAGTCCTCGCGATCGGTCCAGCTCACCGCGTCGAGGGCGCCGAAGGCGTCGAGCAGCTCGGAGGTGCCGACCGCGACGCCCTCCTTCCTCAGCTCGTCGGCGAACTCGAGCAGGCGCGGCGCCATGCCGGGCGGCCCGGCCGCCGCCGGCATGCCGCCGTAGAGACCCGGCTTGCCCATGGGGCAAGGATATGGGTCGGCTCAGCTCGCGAAGTCGGGCGTGGCGGCGCGGGCCGAGTCCGTGCGGCCCTTCGGCTCCTCCCACTCCTCCTGGCGGCCGAGCGCGGTCATGTCGAGCCAGTAGTAGGACCCGCCCAGCATCTCCGCTCCGCGGCCGAAGGTGGAGTAGGTGTGGAAGACGCGGTCGTCCACGCGCAGGAAGCAGCTCATGCCGGGCTGCTCGATGGGCTCGTCGCCCTGGAAGTAGTAGCCCGTGCCCGCCTGCTCGTGCTCCGCCTTCGTCTTGTAGTTGTACTCCGGCGGCGCGACCGTCTCGTCGACCGTGACCTCGAAGTCGTAGTTGAAGTCGGTGCCGTACGAGGAGAACCAGCGCATGTGGTGCCAGCCCTTCTTCGTCGCGGTAGCGCTCGAGCTTCTCGATCGGCGCACGCGAGACGTAGGCGAGCGAGGTGTCCCGCGTGGCGAGGTGCTCGATCAGGCCGGGCGCCAGCTCGTCGACGCCGGCGCTGCAGCTGGGACAGCCGTCCTCCCAGTCGGGGCGGAACATGAAGTGGCCGACGATGAGCTGGCGCCGTCCGTCGAAGAGGTCGAGCAGGGTGGCCTCGCCGTCGGGGCCCTGGAAGACGTACTCCTTCTCGATCTCGACCATGGGGAGCTCGCGGCGCTCGGTGACGAGCGCGTCGCGGCGCCGGGTGAGCTCCTTCTCCTTGGCGAGGAGCTCCTTGCGGTGGCGCAGCCATTCGTCCTTGGTTGTGACCTTTGGAAGGCTCATATTGGTTGTGACCCCGCGGCCGCGCGTGACTCATCGGTTCAACGACGAGCAATGAGGGGGTCGACTGTCCTGGATTGGTGTTCCATACGAACACCTAGGCAGGACAGTCGCCGGGGATATGGTGCTTTCCCGTGGAGATCGCCGAACCGCTCACGCTCGACCGGCTCGAGGCGGTCGCGCGCGGTGCGGCGCCGCCGGGGCTCGATGGCGTCGCTCGGGAGCGGATTCGCGCGGCGCGGGCGGTCGTCGAGGACGCCGTCGCCCGCGGTGAGGCCGTCTATGGGGTCACGACCGGGCATCGGCGAGCTCGCCAGCGTCCGCATCGCCCCCGCCGACGCCGAGCGGCTCCAGCTGAACCTGCTGCGCTCGCACGCGGTCGGGTGCCGGGGAGCCGCTTCCGGACGAGGTGGTGCGGGCGATGATGCTCCTCCTTGCTGCCTCTCTCGCCCGCGGCCACAGCGGCGTTCGAACGGAGCTCGTGGAGCTGCTGCTCGCCTCCCTCGAGCGCGGCGTGGTGCCGGTGGTGCCCAGCCGCGGCTCGGTCGGCTCCTCCGGCGACCTGGTCCCGCTCGCCCACCTCGGCCTCGTGCTCGTCGGCGAGGGAGAGGCGACCTTCGAAGGGAAGCGGCAAAGCGGCGCCGAGGCGCTGCGAGCGGCCGGCCTCGAGCCACTCCGCCTCACCGCCAAGGAAGGACTGGCCACTCATCAACGGCACCCACCTCATGGCTGCCGTCGGATCCCTCGCGACAACCGACGCACGCCGCGTACTGAGCGCCGCCACAACAGCCTGCGCCCTCTCCCTGGAGGCCTTCAAGGGCTCCACCGTCCCCTTCGACGCCCGCCTGCAACAGGTGCGCCCGCAGCCCGGCCAGGCCCGCGTGGCGGCCCGACTACGCGAGCTGCTCGAACGGCAGCGACGTCGTGGCCAGCCACGCCGACTGCGGCCGCGTCCAGGACCCCTACACGCTCAGGTGCGCGCCGCAGGTGATCGGCGCCGTGGCGGACGCGCTCGACTACGTGCAGCGGCGCCGCTCGAGCGCGAGCTGTCCGCGGTCACCGACAACCCGCTCGTCTTCCCGGACGACGGCGACGTCGTGAACGGCGGCAACTTCCACGGGCAGCCGCTGTCGCTCCCGCTCGACCACCTCGCGCTCGCCCTCACCGAGCTGGCCTCCTTCAGCGAGCGCCGCACCTACGCGCTGCTCTCGCCGAGCTACGCCGAGCTGCCGCGGTTCCTGTCGCCGAGCCCCGGACTCGGCACCGGCCTGATGATCGCCCAGTACGCGGCGGCGGCGCTCGTGAACGAGTGCCAGGTGCTGTCCCATCCGGCGGGGGCGGGGTCGATCCCCACGTCGGCCGGGCAGGAGGACTTCAACTCGATGGGCGCCTGGGCCGCGCTGAAGGCGCGCACGGTGGTCGAGCACGCGGCGCGGGTGGTCGCCACGGAGCTCGTCTGCGCCTGTCAGGGGCTCGAGTTCCACCGCCCGCTGCGCACGACGCCCGCGCTGGAGGACACCGTGGCCCGGGTCCGTGAGATCGTGCCGCGGGTGGAGGAGGACCGCTCGCTGGCGAAGGAGATCGGGCGCCTGGCGGACGCGATCCGCACCGGCGAGCTGACGCTGTGATGCGCTGCCGCGGCTGGCACCAGGAGGCGGCGCTCCGGATGCTCGAGAACAACCTGCATCCGGACGTGGCCGAGAACCCGGCCGAGCTGATCGTCTACGGCGGGATCGGCAAGGCCGCCCGCAACCGCGACTGCTACGAGGCGCTCCGGCGCGAGCTGCAGCAGCTGCGCGACGAGGAGACGCTGCTGGTGCAGTCGGGCAAGCCGGTCGGCGTGTTCGAGACGCACGAGCTCGCGCCGCGCGTGCTGATCGCGAACTCGAACCTGGTCCCGCGCTGGGCCACCTGGGAGCACTTCAACGAGCTCGACCGCGCCGGGCTCATGATGTACGGCCAGATGACGGCCGGCTCCTGGATCTACATCGGGAGCCAGGGCATCGTGCAAGGGACCTACGAGACCTTCGCCGCTGCCGCGAGCGCGCATTTCGGCGGCTCGCTGGCGGGACGCCTCGTGCTCACCGCGGGGCTCGGCGGCATGGGCGGCGCGCAGCCGCTCGCCGTGACGATGAACGGCGGCTGCGCCCTCTGCGTGGAGATCGACCTGCGGCGGATCGAGCGCCGCATCGAGACCGGCTACCTCGACGAGCGCGCCGCCGACCTCGACGACGCGCTGCGCCGCCTCGACGCCGCCCGCGCCGAGCGGAGGCCGCTCTCGATCGGACTGCTCGGCAACGCCGCGGAGCTGGTGCCGGAGATCGTGAGGCGGGGTGTCGAGGTGGACATGGTCACCGACCAGACGAGCGCCCACGACCCGCTCAACGGGTACATCCCGGCGGGGCTGACCGTCGAGCAGGCCGAGGCGCTGCGCGGCTCCGCGCCGGACGAGTACCTGAGGCGTGTGGGGGAGAGCGCCGTGGTGCACGTGGACGCGATCCGTGCGCTGGCGCGCGGCGGAGCGAAGGCCTTCGACTACGGCAACGCCCTGCGCGGCCTCGCCGCCGACCACGGCGCCGAGGGCGCCTTCGACTACCCGGGCTTCGTGCCCGCCTACATCCGCCCGCAGTTCTGCCAGGGGCGCGGGCCGTTCCGATGGGTGGCGCTGTCGGGCGAGCCCGAGGACATCCACCGCACCGACGACGTCATCCTCGACCTCTTCGGCGACCAGGAGCCGGTGGCCCGCTGGATCCGCCTCGCGCGGGAGCGGATCCAGTTCCAGGGGCTGCCGGCGCGGATCTGCTGGCTCGGCTACGGGGAGCGTCACCGGGCCGGCCTGCGCTTCAACGAGATGGTGCGGTCCGGCGAGCTGCACGGACCGATCGTGATCGGGCGCGACCACCTCGACTCCGGCTCGGTCGCCTCGCCGGAGCGGGAGACCGAGGGCATGCGCGACGGCTCCGACGCGGTGGCCGACTGGCCCATCCTCAACGCGCTGCTGAACACGGCCTGCGGGGCGAGCTGGGTGTCGGTGCACCACGGCGGCGGGGTGGGGATGGGCCGGTCGATCCACGCCGGCCAGGTGTGCGTGGCCGACGGCTCCGAGCAGGCCGACGAGCGCCTGCGGCGCACGCTCACGGCCGACCCGGGCATCGGGGTGGCGCGACATGCCGATGCGGGCTACCCCGAAGCGATCGCGGTCGCGCGCGAGCGCGGCGTGAGGGTGCCGATGCTGGAGGACGCGTGATGCGCGCGCGAGGGCGCGCCGCCGGGGCCGCTGCCGCACGGGAGGACGCTTGAGCGTCTGCGTCCGCGGCGCCGCCCAGCTGCTGCGCCCGCCCGAGGACGGGCTGCCCTACCTGCGCCACGACCGCGCCGCGTCGCTCTCGCTGGAACCCGGCTCCGTGTGCGTGCGCGACGGACTGATCGTCGCCCTCGACGAGGACGCCGGCATGGAGCTCGCCATCGACGCCTCCGGCGGGGCGCTGCTGCCGGGGCTGGTCGACTGCCACACGCACCTCCCGTTCGCCGGCTGGCGGGCGGAGGAGTACGAGCAGAAGGTGACCGGCGTGCCGTACGAGGAGATCGCGCTGAGGGGCGGCGGGATCGCGTCGTCGGCGCGGGCGTTCGCCGTCGGCCTCCGACGGGGAGGTGCTCGAGCAGGCCGGCACGCTGGCGCTCGAGATGCTGGGCCACGGGACGACCGCGTTCGAGTGCAAGTCGGGCTACGGGCTGTCGCCGGACGAGGAGCTGCGCGCCCTGCGGCTCGCGGACGAGCTGGGCTCGCGGGTGGTCCAGCGAACCGCCTCGACCGCGCTGCTCGCCCACGCCGTGCCGGAGGGCTTCACGGCCGACGGCTGGATGGACGAGGTGGAGCGGCTCGTGCCCGAGGTGGACGCCGGCGCGCTCGACATCTACGTGGAGACGGTGGCCTTCTCGCTCGACCACCTGGCCCGCATGGGCGAGCTGGCGGCGAGCCACGGGATGGCGCTGCGCGCGCACGTGGAGCAGTTCTCCACGAGCCGCTCGGTGCCGGTGGCGCTGGAGCACGGCGCGCGGTCGGTGGACCACCTGGCCTGCCTGCACCCGGACGACCTCGCGCCGCTCGCCCGCGCCGAGTGCGCCGCGGTGCTGCTGCCCGGGGCGGAGCTGCTGGGCGACGAGCACGTGGCGCCCGCACGGGCCCTGGCCGACGCGGGCGCCATCTGCGCGCTCGCCACCGACCTCAACCCCGGGACCTCGCCGGTGCTGTCGCTGCCGCTCGTGATGGGGATCGCGGTGCGGCGCTACGGGTGGAGCGTGCGAGAGGCGCTGCTCGCGGTGACGCTGAATCCGGCCTGGGTGCTGGGGCGCTCGGGCGACCTGGGGTCGATCGAGGTGGGCAAGCAGGGGGACCTCGTGCTGCTCGACTGCCCGGCCGAGCACGTGCCCTACCGGTTCGGCCGCAACCCCGTTGCGGTGGTGCTGATGGGCGGGCGCGTGGTGTACGTGCGGCCGGGCCAGGAATGGCGGCTGGGGTCGCGATGATCGGCGCGGCCGACCTCGCCAAGCGGCTCGAGACGCTGGCGCCGATCGGGCGCGGGCCACTCGGGACGACGCGGCTGGCCTGGACCGGCGAGGACGAGGCGACGGGGGAGTGGTTCCGGGAGCAGGCGGCGGGGGCCGGCCTCCGGGTGGAGCGCGACCCGGCGGGGAACCTCTGGGCGGTGCCCGACACGCCGCCGCCGTGGTGGGCGGTGGGATCGCACCTGGACAGCGTGCGCGAGGGGGGGTCGTACGACGGGGCGCTTGGGGTGGTTGCGGCGTTCGAGGTCGCGGCGCGGGCGGCCGGGCGGAGCGGCGCCGCCGCGCCTGGGGCCGCCGCGCCTGGCGTCGCCGCGCCTGGCGTCGCCGCGCGCGCGCCCGCCGCGCCGCCGCTCCCATCGCGGTCATCTCCTTCGCCGACGAGGAGGGCGCTCGCTTCAACACGCCCACCTTCGGCAGCCGGGCGCTCACGGGCGTCCTCGACCTGAGCGTCCTCGACCGCGTCGACCGCGAGGGCATTCGGCTCGCCGACGCCATGAGCGCCGCCGGGGTGGACCCCGCCGGGCATCGGCACCGCCCCGGAGTGGCTCCCGCGGCTGCGCGGCTTCGTCGAGCTCCACATCGACCAGACCACCGAGCTGGAGCGCGCCGGCGCTTCCCGCAGGCGTCGTGCGCGGCCTCGCCTCGCGGATGCGCCTGCGCGCCGAGATCGAGGGCAGGGCCGACCACGCGGGCACCACCCCGCCCGCCGACCGGCGCGACGCGCTGGCCGCCGCCGCCCGGCTGATCGTGGCCGCGCTCGACCGCTCCGGCGACGGCCTGGTGGCCACCGCCTCGCGGATCGAGGTGGAGCCGAACGCGCTCACCACAGTGCCCGCCCGTGCGAGCGTGTGGCTGGACGCGCGGTCCCCGGACGCCGATCAGGTGGACGCGTGGCGCGCGGAGGTGGAGGCGCTCGACGTGGGGCTGCCGGTGGCGCTCTCGCTGGAATCGCGGAGCCACGGCTGCGAGTTCGACGCCGGGCTGCGCTCGCGGCTGGTGGCGCTGAGCGAGGAGATGGGAGCGCGAGCGCCGGAGATGGACTGCTACGCGGGCCACGACGCCGGCCTGATCGCCGCCCGGCTGCCGGCCGCGATGGTGCTGGTGCGAAACGAGACGGGAGTGAGCCACTCGCCGTCCGAGCACGTGGAGCTGGAGGACGCGGCCTTCGGCGCGGAGCTGGTGCTGCGGCTGATGGAGGAGCTGGCGCGAATGAAGGTGCCGGCGATGCCGAACGCGCACAGCCACGCGTTCCAGAGAGGGCTGCGCGGGCGGGCGGCGAGCGGCGCGCCGCCGCGCCACCGCGGCGGCGCCGCCCCCGACGACTTCTGGACCTGGCGCGAGGCCATGTACTCCCTCGCGAACGAGCTCGATCCCGACTCGATCGAGCAGCGTCAGCCGGGCCAGCTACGACGAGATGGCCGCCGCCGGCTACGGCGCCGTCGGCGAGTTCCACTACGTCCACCACCGCCCGGACGGCACGCCCTACGACGACCCCAACGCCATGGCCAAGGCCACGGCGCGCGCGGCGCAGGGCGGCGGGCCTCCAGATCGTCCTCCTGCCGGCCGCCTACGCCCGGGCGGGGCCCGGCAAGCCGCCCGAGCCGCGCCAGCGCCGCTTCTGCGACCCGAGCCCCGAGGCCTTCCTCGCCCGCGTCGACGAGCTCCGCGCCTGGGCGGACGGCGAGCCAGGTGTCTCGGTCGGCGTCGCGGCCCACTCCACGCGCGCGGTCCCGATCGAGTGGCTCGAGGCGATCGCGGAGCACTCCGAGAGCCACGGCCTGGTCCGCCACGTCCACGCCGCCGAGCAGCCGCGCGAGCTCGAGGAGATCCAGGCCGAGCACGGCTGCTCCCCGATCGAGCTGCTCGAGCGCACGGGCTTCCTGGGCCCGCTCGCAAGCGTGGTCCACGCGATCCACGTGAGCCCGCGCGACATCGAGCTGATCTGGGCGAGCGGCACCACCATCGTGAGCTGCCCGACGACCGAGGGCAACCTGGGCGACGGCCACCCGCCGCTGCTGAAGTTCCGCGACGCCGGGATCCCGATCGCGATCGGCAGCGACTCGAACGTCCGCATCGACCCCTTCGAGGAGGCCCGCGAGCTCGAGACGCTCGCCCGCCGCGAGGGCCTGACCCGCCACGCGCTGCTGGCCGCGAGCGGCGACCTCTGGGCCGACCTCTGCCGCGCCGGCGCCCGCTCGCTCGGCATCGAGTCACGCCGGCGAGATCGAGATCGACACCGAGCACCCGGACCTACGCGGGCATCGAGCCGACCGACCTGCCGCACGCGCTCGTGACCTGCGCGTCCGCCGGCGTGGTGCTCGGGACGCGCCTAGCCCGCGCGCTGCGCGCCGATGATGCCGTCGCCCAGCTTCACGCCCACCCGCTCGGCCACCAGGTCGAGGTCGGTGCGGTGCTTCACGATGATCGACATCGTCCGGCGCAGCACGTCCTGCGTCCACGTCCTCGGCGCCGAGTAGCAGCAGCGCCCTGGCCCAGTCGATCGACTCGGCGATCGACGGCGGCTTCTTCAGGTCGAGCGCCCGCACCATGTGGATCACCTCGACCAGCTTGCGCGCGATCTTGTCGTCCAGCTCCGGCGCGTGCAGGTGCACGATCTCGAGCTCGCGCTCCACGGTCGGATAGTCGAGCCAGAGGTACAGGCAGCGGCGCTTCAGCGCCTCGGTCAGCTCGCGGGAGTTGTTCGAGGTCAGCAGCACCAGCGGGCGCGTGCGCGCCTCCACCACGCCCAGCTCGGGGATCGAGATCTGGAAGTCCGACAGGACCTCGAGCAGCATCGCCTCGAACTCCTGGTCGGTCTTGTCGATCTCGTCGATCAGCAGCACGACCGGCTCCTCCGCCGAGATCGCGGTGAGCAGCGGCCGCGCCAGCAGGAACTCCTCGCCGAAGATGTCCTCCTTCACCTCCTTCCAGCCGGCCTCGCGCGTCTCCGTCTGGATCCGCAGCAGCTGCTTGCGGTAGTTCCACTCGTACAGCGCCTTGGCCTCGTCGAGCCCCTCGTAGCACTGCAGCCGGATCAGCGTGCGGCCGGTGGCGCGCGACAGCGCCTTCGCCAGCTCGGTCTTTCCCACCCCGGCCGGGCCCTCGACCAGCACCGGCTTGCCGAGCCGCCCGGCCAGGTACGCGACGAGCGCGGTCGACTCGTCGGCCAGGTAGCCCACGTCGCCGAGACCATGGCGGGAGCTCTCGATGCTCTGGAACACGTCGCTCATCCGGTATGCGAAGGATACTTTCGCCTCCTTGGACGGCTCGCTCCTCCTCGCCATGTCGGATTTCCTCGATCCGGGCTCCGGTCCCGACCAGCGCGGCGACTTCGAGATCTCCCCGTCCTTCTTCATCGTGCTGCTGGTGCTGGGCTTCGTGATCGGGACGTTCGGCCATCTGATCAAGTCGCGCACGCTGGTTGCGGCCGGGGTGATACTGGTGTTCGCCGCAACGGTGTTCATCCCGATCGCGATCGGCGTCTCGAACTGACCCTCCTGCCCCCAGCAGCGCTCGGCCTCCCGGACCCGCCCGCGAAGAGCGTGGCGGTGCTGGAGGGGTTCGAGGCCGCGCTCGACGAGCTGCCGAAGAAGAAGCCGGGCAACCTGCTGATCGGGACCTGGAACATCCGCCACTTCGGGCGGGTGCAGAGCGCCTGGGAGTCGAAGCCGCGGGTGAGTCCGAAGCGCAACCTGCAGGACCTGTGCGCCATCGCCCAGCTGGTGGCCCGATTCGACGTGGTGGCGCTCGTGGAGGTCAAGCGCGACCTCACGGCGCTGCGCCTGCTGCGGGAGATCCTCGGCCCGCGCTGGGCCTTCATCGTCTCGGACGTGACCGAGGGGACGCCCGGCAACTCGGAGCGGCTCGGCTACATCTTCGACACGCGCCGGGTGCGGTCGTCGGGCCTCGTCGGCGAGCTGGTGATCCCCGACGCGGAGCTCGAGGACGCCGGCGCGATCATGCAGCGCCAGTTCGTGCGCACGCCGTACACCGTCTCGTTCCAGGCGCGTGACAAGGGCTTCACGCTCGTGACGCTGCACGTCATCTACGGCACCAAGAGCACGCCGCAGGTGAGGACGCCGGAGATCGCCCGGTTCGCCCAGTGGCTGCGCGAGCACGCCGAGGACCCGGACGAGTTCAACCGCAACATGATGGCGCTGGGCGACTTCAACATCGACAAGCTCGACGACCCCAACTGGCGTGCGCTCGTGGTGGACGGCAGCCTGTCACCGCCCGCCGAGCTGATCGACCTGCCGCGCACGCTCGGCGAGACGAAGGACAAGCACTCGTTCTACGACCAGATCGCCTGGTTCAACAAGGGCAAGGGCGCGGCGCTCACGCTCAAGTACAAGACCGCCGGCAACTTCGTGTGGGACGAGCACCTGCTCCAGGACGTGGGGCAGTCCGAGAAGGAGGCCCGGATCTCGGACCACTACCCGCTCTGGGCGGAGTTCCTCCTCGACGACTGAGGCGGCGGCGCCCCGCCGGGGACGCCGCACATGCGACCTAGCTCGAGCCGCCTTGCCGCCCTTGCGGCCGGCCCTCTTCTTCTGCGCCGTGTTGCCCCCGCTCCCGCCGCCGCTGCTCTTGCGGCTGCGGCTGCTGCCGGAGCTCTTGCCGCCCTTGCTGGACGCGTCGGGGGTGTTCGCGATCGCGGCCGCGCGGCTCTTGCTCATGCCCTTCTTGCGCAGGCCCTCGTACTGCTTGTCGTCCTTCACGCTCGGTCCGTGGTCCTTCGCCATGCCGGCACACCTCCTTTGAAAGCCAACGCTCCTCGGCTACCCGGTGAGGCGGCGATCATTCCTGCGCTAGCGGGGCGCGTCGCGGAAGCCCTGGCGCCAGCTCGGCCAGCGCGGCTCCCATCCGAGCTCACGCTTGGCCTTCGCGTTCGCGGCGCCCGGCTGCACGCCCGCCACGGTCGCGATCTTGCCCACCACGAGGCGCGCGACCCAGACCGGCACCCGCAGCGGCTTCTTCGCGCCGATCGCCTCCGCGTAGACAGGGAGCCACTCGCGCTGGGGCGCGGGGTCGTCGTCCACGACGTTGTAGACGCCGGGTGCGCCGCGCTCGACGGCGGCGACCGTGGCGCTCGCCGCGTCGTCCACGTGCACGAACGAGAAGAGGCCCGTGCCCTTGCCGATGATGGGGAAGCGGCGCTTGCGCACGTCCTCGGCCATGCTGCCGTCGTCCGCGTAGTAGGTGCCCGGGCCGTAGAACCAGCCGTAGCGGAGCACGAGGCCCTCGAGCCCCTCCGCGCCGACGACCGCACGCTCCATCTCGTCGATCGCCCGGACCCCGTCCCCGAACGGCGCCGGCGCGCCGAGCGCGAGCGGCGCGTCCTCGTCCTTGACCTCGGCCTGCGGTCCCGGCGCGTAGGCGAACGCGATGCTCTGGCAGATCATGCGCCGCGCGCCGGCGGCGCGCGCGGCATCCAGCAGGGTGCGCGTGCCCTCGGAGCGCAGGCGGTTGGTGGCGGCGTAGATCTCCTTGTCGCGCGGGTCGAAGCGGTCGGGCAGCGCGGTGAGCTGGTGCACCACGACCTCGGGGGCGGCCTCCGGTCACGGCCGCGTGGAGGGCCTCCGCGTCGAGCGCGTCGCAGATCGCCGCCCGCGCGCCGGCCGCGCGGATCGCCTCCGCGCTCTCCTCGGACCGCGTGGTGCCGGTCACCTCGTGCCCGGCTGCGATCAGCTGGGGCAGGAGCGGCCGGCCGATCGCCCCGCTGGCTCCGGCGACGAAGACCCTCATCGCGCCGGCGCCTCTGTCTCCGCGCGCAGCATCCAGCCGAGCAGCAGGGTGGCGAGCAGGAGCGAGACGAGGTTGGCCGGGCCGAGCCAGCCCGGGTCGGCCTCGCCCACGTCGATCAGGTGGTTGATCGAGTGGAGGGCGTACTGGATGAATGCCAGCGCCAGCACCGGCACGCGCCAGCCGGTGTGCCGGACCGCCACGAAGGTGGCGGCTCCGAGCGCGAGATACCAGGTGGCGAGGTCGCCCATGTAGTGGTCGTTGCGGACGCCGTAGGGGCCGATCTCGTCGTGGAAGAAGCCCGGCGTGAGCCAGAGCCCGCGCGCCGGTGAGGACCTGGACCGAGCCGAACACGGAGAGCAGGGCTCGCATGGGCTCGTAGTATCAGAAACCGATGAGCGATCCGCTCGACCGCCGCGACGAGCTGGAGGGCGCGCTGGAGCTCGCCGTTCGCGAGGCGCGCGCCTACCTGGCGGGGCTGGCCGGCGACCCGGCCCAGCCGGCCGGGTTCGAGAGCGCGCTCGAGGAACTCGCGGCCGCCCTGCCCGAGCAGGGCGACGGCGCGCTCGCGGCGCTGACGGAGCTGGGCCGGCTCGGCAGGGAGTCCGCCACCCGCACGAGCGGCCCGCGCTACTTCCACTTCGTCACCGGCGGCACCACGCCGGCGGCGCTCGCCGCCGACTGGCTCGCCTCCGCGCTCGACCAGAACGCCGCCGCCTGGGCGCTCTCGCCGCTCGGCACGCGCCTGGAGCAGGTGGCGATCGACTGGCTGCGGCAGCTGTTCCGCCTACCCGACGCGTTCGGTGGCGTGCTGGTCACCGGCGGGACGATGGCGAACTTCACCTGCCTGACCGCGGCGCGCGAATGGTGCGCCGAGCGGGCCGGTTTCTCGGTCGCCGAGGAGGGACTGACGGGGAACGCCCCGCATCCCGGTGCTGACGAGCGGATACGTGCACGCGAGCGCGATGAAGTCGCTGGCGCTGCTGGGGCTCGGCCGGGCGAACGTGCGGAAGCTGACCCGTGACGCGCGCGGGCGGCTCGACCTGGGCGCGCTCGCCGACGGGCTGGCGTCGCTCGAGGGCGGGCCCGCGATCGTGATCGCCAACGCCGGCGAGGTGAACGCGGGCGACTTCGACCCGATCCAGGAGATGGCCGAGCTGGCGGAGCGCCACGGCGCGTGGCTGCACGTGGACGGCGCGTTCGGGCTGTTCGCGCGGGTGTCGCCCCGCACCGAGGAGCTCACCGCCGGGACCGAGCGGGCGAGCTCGGTGTCCTCCGACGGACACAAGTGGCTGAACGTGCCGCACGACTGCGGCTTCGCCTTCGTCCGCGAGGACCGCTGGCTGCGCGACTCGTTCGCCGAGGGCGCGGACTACCTGCCGCCCCTCGACGACCCGCGGCCCGTGTACGCCTACAGCACGCCCGAGGGCTCGCGCCGGGCGCGGGCGCTCGCGGTGTGGGCGACGCTGCGCGCGTACGGCGCCGAGGGATACCGGGCGATGGTGGAGCGTCACCTGGACCTGACGGCGCACCTGGCCCGCCGCGTCGACGCGGAGCCCGGGTTCGAGCGCCTGGCGGACGCTCCGCTCAACATCGTTTGCTTCCGCTGGCGGCCCGAGGGCGTGCCCGAGGAAGAGCTCGACGCCCTGAACAAGCGGCTCGGCGACGCCCTGCTCGAGGACGGCCGCGTGCACGCCGGCACGACCCTGTTCGAGGGGCGCGTGGCCTTCCGCCCGGCGATCGTGAACTGGCAGAGCCGCGAGGAGGACGTGGACCTGCTGGTGGACGTGCTGCTCGAGCTGGGCGAGCGTCTGCTCGAGAGCGAGCCGGCGCCGGCCTGAGCGTCAGGCGGCGGGGTCCTCGGCAGGCTCGACCCCGGCCACTCGCAGCGCCTCCTCGTAGCTGTCGCACGCTCGATGGGAGACGATCCGGCCGTCGCGCACGCAGATCGCCCAGGCGCAGGCCGGGTTGCTCTCGGCCCCGCTCGACCGTCCGCGGACCCGGCAGCGACCCGTCACCAGGACGTAGTCCCCCACGTCCGTGAAGACCTCGCCGACGGGCTCGAGCACCTCCCAGAGGTCGTGGGCCTCCGACATGTACTCGCGCACGCCGTCGTGGCCGCGATAGCCGCCGCTCTCCACGCGCGTCCCCGTGAGGGGCAACAGCTGCACGTCGGGGTCGTAGAGCTCGAGGAGCGTGTCGAGGTCCCACGCGCAGATCGCCTCGAGGCTCCGCCTCACGACGGCGACGTTGTCGGACATGAGGAGATCCTAATCCGGGGCGCGATACTCACGGACGCTCATGGCACAGGAGAACGTCGAGGCAGTGCACCGCGGCGTCGACGCGATGAACCGCGGCGAGCCGGACGCGATCCTCGAAGTGGTCGACGAAGAGGTCGTCTGGGAGCCGCTGCGGGCGGCCGTCGAGGGTGCGTACCGAGGTCACGCCGGGATGCGCAGGTACTTCGCGGACACGGCCGAGAGCTTCGAGCACTTCGAGGTCAGATTTGCCGAGGTGCGAGACCTGGGGGACCGGGTCCTGGCGATCGGCACCGTGCGCGCGCGAGGCCGTGACAGCGGAGCGGAGATCGAAATCGTCACCGCCGCCGTCTTCACGTTCCGCGAAGGCCGCCTCGTCCAGTACACGGACTACGGTGACCGCCGCGCGGCGCTCGAAGCGGCCGGGGTCGGGGAGGACCGCGGGAACCTCGAGATCGTCCGGCGAGCCTTCGAGGAGATGGGCAACGAGGACCACCGGGGAGGCGTCTGGGATCCGGATGTCGAGATCATCAACGCGGAGGGGTGGGTGATCCAGACCACCTATCGGGGCCACGAGGGGCTGCGCCGCTGGTGGGAGGACCTCGCCGAGGCGTTCGGCGACTTTCGCATCGTGCTCGAGGACAGGCTCGAGGTCGACGAGGAGCGGGTGCTGACCACGCAACGGTTCGTGGCCCACTTCCGCACGACCGACATCCCCTTCGACGGGCGCTGGGCGTCGATCCTCTGGATCAGGGACGGCAAGGTCGTGCGCGCCCACGGATACCTGAGCAAGCGCCGGGCGATGCGCGCCGCCGGTCTGGCCGTCGAATAAGACAGGGTCCGTGAACGTGCCGCCTGGCGTATTCACGCTCACCCAGATCCTCGACGGGCCCCGCGAGCTGGTCTGGAAGGCGTGGACCGAGCCGGCCCAGCTCGCCGCCTGGTGGGGGCCCCGCGGATTCACGACCCCTCGGTCCACGATCGAGATCGACCTCCGGCCGGGCGGCGCGTTCCGCCTGACCATGGTCTCCGACGAGGACGGCTCGAGCTACACGTTGGACATGGAGGTCCGCGAGGTGATCGAGCCTGAGCGGCTGGTGTTCGGCTGGGCCGCGCAGCGCGGGCTCGGGCCGGGAATCGTCACCGTCACCTTGACGGGACCTCGGCGAGAGAACCGAGATGACCTGCCACTACGTCGCCCGGCATCCCGACGACATCTACTCGGACGTGAGGACCGGCTGGAGCGAGCAGTTCGAGCGCCTGGCCGAGCACCTGGAAGCCCAAGCCGGGTGACATGGACGGGACTCCTGCAGGTGGCGCGGCTCGTAGACAACCTCGATGAGGAGAATTTCTCGACTGGTCCTGTGCCTGTCGGTGCCGTGCGCGGTCGTCGGCCGGCTCGGGTTGTGACGAAGGCGAGAGCGGCCCTACTCGGCGATCCGGAGCCGGCCGGCATTCGTCCGCTCAGCGTGGGTTGCTCGGCGGCGATCACCAACCGTGTCGCCCCCCGGTGGCGCGCCAAGTCGGTGGTCCGCGGCCGCGTCGGCATCTACGGCGGCGGGACGGATATCCGGACGGGCCGATCGATGGGGCCGGTCGGCGTTCTGGACGAAGATCCCGGTCATCGTCGCGGGCCACCGCCCGGTCGACTGTGAGGATCTCCGCGCGCGACCGTGATCGGGTCGGCTTGACCTACGGACCTGGCCCGTCCACACCGGCGAGCTCGCGGGACGGCGCTCACGGCCTGGCGGCGGCACCCAGGGAGGTGCGGTTCGTGCCGTGTCAGGACCGAGGCACGACCGCCTGGCCCGGGGGGTTGGCGCTCGCGGACCGGCGAGGGGTCACCCTCCAGGTCCGGCGGGCCGGGCAGCCCTGGAGATCATTGAGCATCCCCGTGCGGGGATGAGGTCAGCGCAGGTGCGACATCCCCTCGAAGAAGGCGGCCAGCGCGCTGGAGAGCCCTCCGAGGAAAGCGCGACATAGCCCATCGCGTCCAGGAATGCTTCGCCGTCGCCTCCGCAGCTGAAGCCGGGATCGCTGAAACGACGAGAATCCTCACAGTCATGTCCGCGATGGACGAGTACCTCGACGGCTTGCCGCCGGAGCAGAGGGCCGCGCTGGCGCGCGTGCGGGCGATCGTGGATGAGCTGGAGCCCGAGGCCGAGGAGGGCGAGAGCTACGGCATGCCGGCCTTTCTCTACGCCGGGCGTCCCCTGCTCGGGTTCAGGGCCGCGAAGAAGCACCTGAGCGTGTTTCCGTTCAGCCCGGCCGCGGTCGAGGCGGTCGAGGATCGCCTCGAGGGGTTCGACGTGTCGAAGGGAACGATCCGCTTCTCGCCCGGACAGCCCTCTGCCCGAGGACGTCCTGGCGGACCTCGTTCGCGCTCGGAAGAAGGAGATCGCGGCGAAGCAGTGACGTCCGCCCCCCGGCGGCAGGACGAGCCGGCGCAGGTCGGGGCGGTGCTCGTGGGCGGCTGAGCGGCGCCTACGTCGTGCCGACCGTGTCCGCGACCGCCACGGCGACGAGCACGGCGGTCGACGCCGCGATCCCGGCGAGCAGCGTGAGCGGGGCGGTGGCGACGGCCAGGATCGCCAGCGCCCCAACGGCGAGGGGACGCGACCGCGGGGCATGCCCCAGCGTCCCTTGGAGGAAGAACAGCTGGGCGAGGAGGAAGAGCGCGGGGCCGCCGAAGGTGAGGAGCGTGAAACCGAGCGTCGTGTCGTCGCCGGGATGGGCGATCGCCAGCTCGTCGCCCACCGCGATCGCGATCAGCGCGAGCACTATCAGCGTGAGCGTCCACGTGCCCCACCACGCGACCGCGCCGGCGTCCTCCGCCGCCTCTGCGGCCTCGACCCCGACTCCCTCTGCGCGCTGGAAGTAGCACCACCACAGCGCGAACGTCCCGGTGAATCCGATCGCCAGCGCGAGCAGCCGCTCGAGCTCGAATGGCTCGTCGGTGAACGCCGTGCCCATCGTGAGCACGGTCTCGCCGAGCGCGATGATGAAGAAGAGCCGGAAGCGCTCGAGTAGGTGCTCGGCGGCGATGTCGGTGTGCCCGAGGTCGATGCGCCGCCCGCGGCCGGGGAGCCAGTGCACCGTCCACACCCCCGCCTGGGTGGCGACGACGGCGATCCCCCAGAGCGCGAGGCGGGCGTCGCCGTCGGCGAACGCGCCGGCGACCCAGAGCGCGCCGGTGACCAGTTCCCAGACGAGGTCGTTGACGAAGTGCTCGCCGAGCGCCCGGCCGCGCAGGGCCAGGATGAGGAACGTCGAGCGCCCGATCTGGAGGAGCAGGTACCCGCCGACGAACAGCCAGGCGCGGTCGCCGAACGCGTCCGCGATCCCGACCGACATGAGCAGGCTCGCGAACATGAGCCCGGCGAGCAGCAGGCGCACCGGCAGCCGGTTCGGCTCGAGCCAGTTCGCCCCCCACGCCGTCATGTACCAGGCGTAGACGACCGCCAGCGTCATGATCAGGGTCTCGGCGGCCGTGCGCAGATCGACGTGCTCGAGCAGGTGGTGCGAGAGCTGGCTGATCGCGAAGACGTAGACGAGATCGAAGAAGAGCTCGAGCGGCGTCACGACGCGCTCGGCGCCGGGCTCCCGCGAGACAGCGATCCTCATCGCGGCGATCCTATGCTGCGCCCGCAATGAAACGATAGGTTCAGGTCCATGGCCCGGGGTCTCCTTGTCGTCGACATCCAGCGCGACTACTTCCCCGGCGGGGCCTATCCGCTGGTTGGGTCCGAGGACGCATCCGCCGCCGCCAAGCAGGTGCTTGGCTGGTGCCGCGAGGAGGGCGTCCCGGTCGTGCACCTGCGCCACGTCTGGGATGCGCCCGACGCAACATTCATGCGACCCGGCACCGGGGGAATCGAGATTCACCCCGACGTCGAGCCCTTCGAGGGCGAGCCGGTGCTGGACAAGGCGGAGCCGAACGGATTCATCGGCACCGACCTCGAGGGCGAGCTCCGCTCCCGCGGCGTGGACGAGCTCGTCGTCATGGGGATGATGAGCAGCATGTGCGTCGACGCCACCGCCCGGGCCGCGTGCGACCTCGGCTTCGACGTCACCGTCGTTCACGACGCTTGCGCTGCGCCCGACCTGGAGTTCGGCGGCGTCGAGGTGGCCGGCGCTTCGGTCCACGCGGCCTTCATGGCCGCCCTCGCAGATGGCTACGCCAAGGTCGTCAGCGCGGACGAGGTCGCAGCCGGCCGCCCTACCGCCTGACCCCGAACGCGATCCCGTCACCCACGGGCAGCACGCACGACAGCCAGGTTTCGCTCGCCATCAGTGAGGCGTTCAGCCGCCGTGCCGCCTCCAGGGCCTCGCTTCGCCACATCGTCTCCGCATCTGCCGGCAGCGCCACTTCGCCCGCCATGAGCATGTTGTCCACCACCAGCACCGCCCGGTCGGACAGCTTCGGCTCCGCGGCCTCGATGTAGCCCCCGTACTGGTCCTTCGCCGCGTCCACGAACAGCAGGTCGATCGGGCCCGGCACGTCCTCGAGAGTCGACCGCGCGTCGCCTTCGATCAGCTCGATCCGGTCCGCCACGCCGGCCCGCTCCCAGAACGACCGCGCCTGCTCCGCGCGAGAGGGGTCCATCTCGAGAGTGATCACGCGGCCCTCGACCAGCTGCTCCGCCATGTGCAGCGTCGAGTAGCCGATCGCCGTCCCAACCTCCAGCACCACCGGGTCCATCGCCCGGCACAGCGCCGCCAGGAAGCGGCCCGTCTCCCAGTTCACGATCGGCACTCCGTCGCGGTCGGCCACCTCCTCCATCTCCGCCATCACAGGCGAGCGCTCGGGTCGCAGCGAATCGATGTAGCCCTCGACCCGCTCGTCCAGGATGCGCATCGCCGCAGGGTACCCTGGTGCGATGACCGGCACCGTCGAGCAGATCGCCATCGCGGCCGAGGAGAGCGCGCTCCCGGGAACCGTCGACCAGGTCGATGTGAGTGCCGCCGGGATCGCCGGTGATCGCTACGCCGACAAGGGCGACATCACCCTCATCGAGGCCGAGGCGCTCGAGGCCTTCACCGCCGAGACGGGCCTCGAGCTCTCCCATCAGGAGTCCCGCCGCCAGGTCCTCACGCGCGGCATCCGCCTCAACGACCTCGTCGGCAGGCGCTTCCGCGTGGGTGAGGTCGAGGTGGTCGGAAGGGAGCTCTGCGAGCCCTGCAGCCACCTCCAATCCCTCACCAGACCGGGGGTCCTGAAGGGCATGGTCCACCGCGCCGGCCTCAACGCCGACATCGTCACGCCGGGGCGCATCGCGGTGGGCGACCAGGTACATGGCTGAGCTGATCGAGGTCCCCTCCGGCCTCGAGGGCGTCATCGCCTTCGACACGGCGATCGCCGAGCCCGACAGGGAGGGTGGCGCCCTCCGCTACAGGGGCGTCGACATCGAGGAGCTCGTCGGCAAGGTCCGCTTCGAGAAGGTGTGGGGCCTACTCGTCGACGGCAGCTACGAGCCGGGCATGCCGCCCGCCGAGCCGCACCCGCTCGCCGTCCGCACCGCCGACCCGCGCGCCGACCTCCAGTCCGCCCTCGCCATGCTCGCGCCCGAGTGGGGCCTCCGCTCGCTCATCGACATCTCCGACGAGCAGGCCCGCGAGGACCTCGCACGGGTGTCCGTCATGGCTCTGAGCTTCGTCGCCCAGTCGGCCCGGGGAGTCGGCCGGCCGCCGATCCCGCAGCGCGAGATCGACCGCGCCGAGTCCATCCCCGAGCGCTTCCTGATCCGCTGGCGCGGCGAGGCCGATCCGCGCCACGTGAAGGCAATCGACGCCTACTGGATCTCCGCCGCCGAGCACGGCATGAACGCCTCGACGTTCACCGCGCGTGTCGTCGCGTCCACCGGCGCCGACGTGGCCGCCGCCCTGTCCGCCGGCGTCGGCGCGCTGTCCGGGCCGCTCCACGGCGGGGCCCCGAGCCGCGTGCTCACGATGCTCGACGAGGTCGAGCAGATGGGCGACGCCGAGCGCTGGGTGAAGCACGCCCTCGACGAGGGCGACCGCATCATGGGCTTCGGTCACCGCGTCTACCGCGCCGAGGACCCGCGCGCCCGCGTGCTCCGCCGCACCGCCCGCGAGGTCGGGGCGCCGCGCCTCGAGGTCGCCGAGAAGCTCGAGGAGGCCGCGCTCGCCGAGCTGGCGGCGCGCAAGCCGGACCGCGTGCTCGCCACCAACGTCGAGTTCTGGTCCGCGGTCGTGCTCGACTACGCCGACGTCCCTCCCGAGCTCTTCACCCCGATGTTCTCGTGCGCCCGCGTGGCCGGCTGGGCCGCGCACATCCTCGAGCAGAAGCGCGAGGCCCGGCTGATCCGCCCAACCGCCCGCTACACCGGCCCGCCGCCGCGCTCCGCCGAGTCGGTGAACGGCGCCGGCCCCTAGCCGCCGGATGGAGTCCTCCGCCTCGGCGAGCGGCGCAGACGGCGCGCCGCCCCTTGCCGCGCGGCGGCAAGACGCTCATCCTCGTCGCGGCCATCCTCGGCACCACCGTCGTCACGGTGGACAGCACGGTCGTCAACGTCGCCCTGCCGGCGATCGAGGAGGACCTCGGCGGCGGGCTGGCGGGCCAGCAGTGGACCGCCAACGCGTACCTGGTCACGCTCGGGTCGCTGCTCCTGATCGGCGGCTCGCTCGGCGACATCTTCGGCGAGCGCCGCGTGTTCGCCTTCGGGGTCGGCGCCTTCGGCGTCACCTCGCTCGCCTGCGCGCTCGCGCCGACCATCGAGATCCTCGTGGCGGCCCGCGCCCTGCAAGGCGTGGCCGGTGCGCTGCTGACCCCGGCCGCGCTCGCGGTGATCGTGGCGAACTTCGCGCCCGACGAGCGCGGCAAGGCGGTCGGCGCCTGGACGGCCTGGGGCGGGATCGGCACGGTGCTCGGGCCGCTGATCGGGGGCCAGCTGGTCGACTCCGCCTCCTGGCGCTGGATCTTCGCCATCAACGTGCCGATCGTGCTCGTCACCATGTGGCTGATCCTGCGCGTGGTCCCGCAGGCGCGCGAGCGCGACCCGGACGCCCGCGTGGACGTGGTCGGCGCCCTCCTCTGCGCCTTCGGGCTGGCCGGGATCACCTTCGGCTTGATCGAGCAGCCGCTGCGCGGCTGGGGGAGCCCGCTCGTGGCCGGGACGCTGATCGGCGGTGCGCTGCTGTTCGCCGGCTTCCTGCTCTGGGAGGCACGCACGCGGCACCCGATGCTGCCGCTGGCGCTCTTCAAGCGCCACAACTTCACGTTCGGGAACATCGAGACGTTCGCCATGTACGGCGGGCTCGGCCTCCTGTTCTTCTTCCTGGTCCTCTTCCTCCAGCAGGTGGCCGGGTGGAGCGCGACGGCGGCGGGCTCGGCGAGCATCCCCGTGACGCTTGTGATGTTCGCGTTCTCGATGCGCTTCGGCGCGCTCTCCGACCGCTACGGGCCGCGCTTCTTCATGGGCGTAGGCCCGCTCATCGCCGCCGCCGGGCTGGCGACGTTCCTGCGCCTCGACGCGGACGTGAACTACCTGACCGATCTCCTGCCCGGGCTGCTCGTGTTCTCATTCGGGCTGGCTATCACCGTCGCGCCGCTCACGTCCACCGTGCTCGCCGATGCCGACGAGTCGAACGCCGGCATCGCCTCGGGCGTGAACAACGCGATCGCCCGCGTGGCCGGCCTGGTGACGATCGCCGCCGTGGGCGCCGTGGTGGCGGCGTCGTTCGGGACACGGCTCGAGGAGGAGGTGGGCGACCAGATCAACCGGCCCGAGGTGGCCGCCGCCGTCGAGGCCGCCAAGGACCAGCCGCTCTCCACGGTCGAGGTGCAGGGCGTGCCGGAGGACGTGCAGGCGTCGGTGCGGGAGTCGGCCGAGGACGCGTCGGTGGGCGCCTTCCGGGTGGGGGTCGGGATCGCGACGGTGCTGGTGGCGCTGGGCGGCATCCTCGGGCTCGTGGGAATCAGGAACCCGCGCCGCCAGGTTTCGGCCGCGGACTGCCCGGGCGGGCAGCTCGCCGGCCACCCGCACGAGGCGACGCGGCAGTCCCCGTGCGACTGGGACGAGCACGCGCGGCCGCCGGACCAGCGCGCCCAGCCGCAGCAGGCTCCTACCTAGCGCCTCAGCGTCGCCGGGTAGGGGATGGCCGCTTCGAGCTCGCCGCTTGGAGTGAGCCGCACCAGCATGGCCCGCGCGATGCCGTCCGAGTAGCGCAGCTCGCAGCGCACCAGCTGGCGCCGCTCGATCCGGTACGGGCAGCTCACGGCGGCCGTCTCGTCGTCGCCGTGCCCGCCGAAGCGCAGCTCGAGGCGCTGCTCGGCCTCGAGCGCGGAGACCGGACGCGGGCGGGCCCGCCCGGGCCGGGCTCGGCGAGGAGCCGGGGCTGCCGCTGGTGAACAGCAGCACGACCACGGCGGCTACCGCACATACCGCGGCGGCGAGCGCCACCACCCATGCGAGGCCGGATCCGCCGCCCGCGGCGGGGCGACCGGCGCGCAGGCCACGGCGTGGCGCTCGCTCCGCATCGTCGACCACGGCAAAGCCGCACGCGCCGCAGCGAGCCGCGCCGGCGGAGAAATCGGCTCCGCATCTCGGGCAGCTCGGACTGGCGGCCGCGTGGTCCACCTCACGGACCAGCGTACGTCAGGCGGCGCCGAGCTCGCTGCGGTTGCGCTCGAGGAAGGCGCGCTCCGCCGCGTTCTCGGTCAACTCGATGGCCGCCTCGTAGGCAGTGGCGGCCTCGGCGTCGCGGCCCAGCCGGCGCAGCAGGTCGGCGCGGATCGCGTGGAAGAGGTGGTAGCCGCCGAGATCCAGCTCGTCGACGAGCGCCAGCGCCGCCTCGGGCCCCTCCACCTCGGCCACCGCCACGGCGCGGTTCAGCGACACGACCGGGCTCGGCGCGATGGCCATCAGCTGGTCGTACAACGTGAGGATCTGGCCCCAGTCCGTCACGTCCGCGCTCGGGGCGTCGCTGTGCACCGCGTTGATCGCCGCCTGGATCTGGTACGGCCCGGGCCGCCCGAGCCGCAGGCAGCGCCGGACGAGCGCCTGCCCCTCCGCGATCAGCGACCGGTCCCACAGCGAGCGGTCCTGCTCCGCCAGCCGGACCAGGTCGCCGTCCGGGGTCGTGCGGCTCGCCCGCGCGCGCCGAGATCAGCAGCATCAGCGCCAGGAGCCCGATCGACCTCCGGCTCGTCGGGCATCAGCTCGGCCAGCAGGCGTCCGAGCCGGATCGCCTCCGCGCAGAGGTCCTCGCGCACGAGCCGGTCGCCCGAGCTGGCCGCGTACCCCTCGTTGAAGATCAGGTACACGACCGCCAGCACGGCTCGCAGCCGCTCCGGCAGGTCGGCCTCGGCCGGGACGCGGTACGGGATCCCCGCGTCGCGGATCTTGCCCTTCGCGCGGACGAGGCGCTGCGCCATCGTCGGCTCGGGCACGAGGAACGCGTGCGCGATCTCCGTGGTGGTGAGGCCGCCGAGGAGCCGCAGCGTCAGCGCGACCTGAGCCGGCACCGCGAGCGCCGGGTGGCAGCAGGTGAAGATCAGGCGCAGTCGGTCGTCCTGCACGGGACCCTCCTCGACCGGCTCGTCGTCGACGCGCACCAGCGCGGCCTGGGCGTGCTTGTCCTCGCGGAGGGCCTCGCGGCGCAGCCGGTCGATCGCCCGGTTGCGGGCGGTCGTGATGATCCAGCCGGCCGGGCTCGGAGGCAGCCCGGCGGAGGGCCAGCGGCGGACCGCCTCGGCGAACGCGTCCTGGACCGCCTCCTCGGCGACGTCGATGTCGCCGAAGCGGCGGACCAGGACGGCCACCGCGCGGCCGTGCTCCTCGCGGAACACACGCTCGATCTCCGCCGGCCCTACGGCGGTCACGCCCCGCCGTGATGGAAGGGGCGCACCTCGATGGGCAGGGTCGTCGCCCGGGCGGCCTTCCGGGCCCAGTCCAGCGCGGCGTCGAGATCCGGCGCCTCGATGATCCAGAGCCCGCCGACGTGCTCCTTGCCCTCGGTGTAGGGGCCGTCCGTCATGAGCACCTCGCCGCCGCGGTCCCGGACCACCGTCGCCGTGCTGGCGGCGTGCAGACCGCCGGTGAAGACCCACGCGCCGGCGGCCTTCATCTCGTCGTTGAGGGCCGCGAGCTCGCTCATGACCTTGTCCAGGACCTCGGGCTCGGGCGGATCGCCGTCGGGCTGGTAGATGCTCAACAGGTACCGCATCACGAGTCCGCCTCGAAGGTGCCGATCACGACGCCCGTCGTGGTGGTCACGCTGTCCACGAGCCGAAGCTTTGCGAACGGGCTGCCCTCGGGGAAGAGCCGGCGGCCCGAGCCGAGCACGAGGGGATGGATCGAGAGCACGTACTCGTCGACCAGACCGTGCCGCATCAGCGCCCGGGCAAGCTCGCCGCTGCCCAGCACGCCCATGTCGCCGCCCGGCGTCCTCCTTCAGCCGCGGCCACCGCCTCGACGTCCTTCAGCAGCGTGGAGTTGGCCCACGGGAGCGGGTCGCTCGAGCGTGGTGGACACCACGTACTTCCGGCGGTTGTTCAGGACGGCGGCGTAGGGGTTGTCGTCGGGCTGGTGCGGCCAGTAGGACGCGAACTGCTCGTACGTCCGCCGGCCGAAGAGCATCGTGCCGCCCTTCTCGATCCTCTTGGCCATGAAGTCCGCCCATGACCTGATCGGCGTACGGCGCCGCCCAGCCGCCGTAGCTCGAAGCCGCCGCGGCGGTCCTCGTCGGGGTGGACGGCGACTGCATCACGCCGTCGAGTGTCAGGTTGTTCGTGATTACGAGTCTGCTCATACCCCCTACACGAAGAGGGGGCGGCAGAATCGACAGTCGGCTCTCTTCCTAGATGTCCCCCCAGTAGAAGCCGCCGGCCACGGCCGGGAAGCTCCGCTCCGGGTGGGCCCGGAACAGCGGGTCGATGCCGAACAGCGTGATGCGGGAGGTGCCGGTCCGGTTCGGCCCGTGCACGATGATCGGCGAGCCTCCGGCCGACGGGTCGGGGTTCGGCCAGTGGCCGGACGCCAGGTAGTCGGACTGCGGCAGGCGGCCGTCGACGGTCACGTCGTCCGGCACGTCCGTGAACCACACCGGATCCTCCACCAGGCCCGTGTCGCGGGCCGGGTAGGCGCCGACGATCGGGCTGTTCTCGCGCTGCTCGTTGTCCCAGTAGACGATTCCGCTCGCGTCCTCCTGGAACACCGGGCCGACGCGGCCGAACGCCTCGATCAGCTCGTCGACGTTCTCGGTCGCCTTGCCCGGGCTCGACGCCCTGCCCTGCCACTCGGCCTGGAGGCCCGCGATCTGGCCGGCTCCCTCGCCGACGAGGAACTGCGCCCCGTTGATCCGCGCCCCGACGTAGCCGCCACCGCGGGCGAAGAACGCCTGGTAGCGCGCACGCACGACTCGCGTTCAGCGGCGGTGTCCGCCGGATAGTTCTGGGCCGAGTTGTAGATCACGTCGTAGTTCAGGAGCGGGTCGGTCGCTTCCGCGCGGATCTGGTTGTTGGTCCACGTCCGGTCGGCGACGAAGCCGAGCCGCTCCTCGAGCGCCCAGCGCTCGAGCGCCGAGCACAGGCACGCGACGCGCGGCACGCGCTCGATCGGCTCGCGGTCGGGCAGGAACCCGCGCACGGGCTCGAACCACAGGCCTGCCGCCCGGCCGGCGGTGCGGAGCTCGCGGTCGTCGTCCTCCGAGAACAGCACGCTGCCGGCGGGCATCTCGCCGTACCGGGTCTCGAACGCCTCCGTGGCGAGCTGCGCCTGCACGCCGTCCGCGACGAGCTCGTTGATCGTCTTGACGGCGGTCCGGGAGTCGACCTCGAGCGCGTACCAGTCGGCATGGCCGCTCTTCAGGCCGCCGTCGACCCTGTCGGTGCGCTTCACCGAGCTGGTGGACGGCGAGAAGCGCCGGCCGCGCTCGATCCTCACCACGTCGGCGCCCCAGAGGAAGCCGTTGCTCCACGCACCGGGCGGCGCGTACAGCTGGGTCACGCGGTCGGAGATGTCGTCGCCCACGTCCAGCATCGTGTTGCCGAGCGCGCGCAGCGCCTGGTCCAGGTAGACGACATAGGAGCCCTTCTCGAACTCCTGGCCGCCGAAGCGGTAGTCGCGCTTCAGCTGCTTGACCTCGATGTCGTTCCCGAGCAGGAAGTCGACCAGCCGCTTGGCCTCCACGTCGCTGCGCTGCCCGTCGCCGACCGGGATCACGTGCGCGCGCGGATAGTCCGTCATGTAGTCGTGGTCGGCGGCGGTGCCGATCACCGGCGGAAGCGGGTCCCTGAGCTCCGGCCGCGCGGCGTCCTCGACGCCGCGGCGGTAGATCTCGTACTGGTCGTACATCATCCCGCGCCGGTTCTCGACCACGAAGTCGAGCGTCGACCACATGGCCAGCTCCTGCGTGCGCAGGGCGCCGTTGTCGCCGAGAGGGGCGCCGCCGCGCCGTCGATCCCGCAGTCGTTGTCCTCCGGGCGTCCGAGCGACCAGCACATCTCGACGGTCGAGGAGTCGAGGCCGCGCAGCTGCCCGTACTGGCCGGTGTAGAACGGGCCCCAGTCGTCCCAGCCCTGCGGCAGCGTCTCGCCCGCGGGGATCCACTCGGGCGGGATGTTGTTCATCGGCCGGGTGATCCCGTACCCTCGCTCGGCGAGCCCGGCCTGGTTGGCGTCGAGCCGCGGCTGGCTCCACTTGAGCCAGATGTCGTACTCGAGGCCGGGGTTGTGCGGCACGGTGGTGCCCTCGAGCAGCGTCGGCTCGACGTAGCCGTGCAGGTCGAGCGCCTCGGTGGGCAGCCACTCCCTGAAGAACTGGATCGAGTTGACCGTCTCGGGCTGCGACTGCGTGATGTAGTCGCGGTTGAGGTCGAAGCCGTTGGCGTTGGCACGCGTGCCCGCGACGCGCCCGTCCGGGTTCTGGATCACGTTGAACACCACGACCGCGTGGTCGAGCAGCGCGTCGACCTCCGGGTCCTGGCCGTAGGGAGTGGTCGCGAGCCGCTCGATGGCGCGCATCGCGGCGTCCACGCCCTCGTACTCGTTCCCGTGGATGCTGCCCTGGACGAAGATCGGGACCTTGACGTCGCGCCGCTCGATCAGCTCCTGCGCGTCCTCCAGGGTCGTCGAACGCGTCGTCACAGGACGTCCCGCAGCCGGTCGTAGGAGTCGCGCTGCGCCCGGGTCTGGCGGCTGTTGATGACGACGCCGTACATGTCCCTGCCGGTCGACGACTGGCCGATCGACCTCGAGCGACATGCGGCCGTTCGAGCGGTCCTGGATGTCCTCGAGCGTGCAGCCGATCGCGTAGTAGGGGATGTGCGGGAAGCTGTCCTCCGGCGGCAGCTGCTCGGCCGAGTCCGGCTCCGGCGTGCCGCACCACGGAGGTGCGATGTCGGCGCTGGCGCCGCCCGCTCCGGCAAGCGAGGCGATGACGGCCAACACCAGCGAAAGTGTCAGCCAGGACCCGATCCGTCGACGCATGGAGACTCCCCGGATTGAACGGCGAAACCGCCCGGTGGACTACCCGCTGCGCCGAAATCAAACCAATTGGTGCAACGTACCCTGGTTCGCGCGGCCGGGAGCCGATCGACCTAACATCACGTGGCGATGGCGCTCGGCCGTAGGGAATTCCTCGGCGAGGCCGTGGCCGGCGTGGTCGCGCTCGCGCTGCCGGAGGAGCCGCCGCCTCAGGCGGCGGCGCTGTCGCGCCGGGCGGCGTCGGGCCCTGCGGGCGGCCGTGCGGGGACCCGTGTTCCTCCCGCGCACGCCCGGCTACAACTCGCGCCGGCTCGTCTACAACACGCGCTTCGACGGCATTCGCCCCGACGCCGTGGTGCTGCCGCGCGACACGCGCGACGTCCAGGCCGTCGTGCGCTGGGCCGACCGCTTCGACATCCGCCTCGTATCGCGCTCCGGCGGCCACAGCTACGCGGGCTACTCGACGACCGACCGCGGCGTGGTGGTGGACCTGCGGCGCCTGCGCGGCGTCCGGGTCTCGAACGGCCGGGCGACCGTCGGGCCGGCCACGCCGCTGATCGACGTCTACTCGCGCCTCGCCCGCAGCGGGCTGCTCGTCCCCGCCGGCTCGTGCCCGAGCGTCGGCGTTGCCGGCCTGGCCCTGGGCGGCGGCCACGGCCTCTCCGGGCGGAGGTTCGGCCTGACCTGCGACAACCTGCGCGCCGCCACGATCGTGACCGCCGACGGCCGCGCCCGGCGCGCCGACCCCGACACGAACGAGGACCTCTACTGGGCCTGCCGCGGCGGCGGCGGGGGCAACTTCGGCATCGTCACGTCGCTCACGCTGCAGGCGCACCGGACCCGCGGCGCGGCGTGGTTCATCATCCGCTTCCCCTGGAGCCAGGCGAGCGAGGCGCTCGCCGCGTGGCAGCGCTTCGCGCCCGGCGCGCCGCCCGCGCTCACCTCGGTCTTCAGCCTCGGCACCACCGGCGGCGCCGGCGATCCGAGCGTCACCGCCGCCGGCCAGTTCTACGGCCCGGAGGCGCGGCTGCGGAACCTGATCGCGCCGCTGGCGCGCGTGAGCGGGGCGAGCGTGTCGGCCGGCACCGACACCACGATGGGCCTGGTGCGGCGCTGGTCGGGCGCCGGCGGCCGGGCCCGCTTCCGGGCCAAGTCGGACTACTTCGACGAGCCGCTGCCGCGGCGCGCCCGCGAGCTGATGATCGAGTGGATCGAGCGCCGCCAGCGCGCGCCCTCGCAGGGATCCGGCGCGCTGCTGCTCGACTCCTACGGCGGAGCGCTCAACCGGCCCCGGCCCGGCGCCGACGGCGTTCGTGCACCGCGACATGCTCTTCTCGCTCCAGTACCTGACCTACTTCAGCGGCGGCGGGCAGGCGGCGAACCGCTGGTTCGGCGGGGTGTGGCGGGCGCTGCGGCCGTTCGCGTCCGGTCAGGCCTACCAGAACTACATCGACCCGCAGCTCGACCGCTGGCAGCGCGCCTACTACGGGTCGAACCTCGAGCGGCTGCGCGACATCAAGGCGCAGGTCGACCCGGACTTCCGCTTCCGGTTCCGCCAGGCCATTCCGCCCGCCTGACACCATCAGGCGGTGGATCGCGAGTCGCTGCGCCGTCTCCGGCACCAGCCGGGCTACCTGCCGTTCGTCAGCGCCGCGACGCTCGCGCGGGTCTCCGACGAGATGTTCTCGGTCGGCGTGGTGCTGCTCGTGCTCGACCGCACCGGCAGCGCCGGGCTGGCCGGCCTGGCGGTGGCGGCGATCACGCTGCCGAGCCTGCTGACCGGGCCGCTGCTGGGCGCCTGGCTCGACCTGACGGGCCGGCGCCGCAGGCTGATGGTGGCCGACCAGATCCTGATCGCGACGATGCTGGTCGTCCTCGTGCTGCTCACGGGCAACGGCCCCGACTGGATGGTGCCGCTCGTGGTGCTCGCCGCCGGGCTCACCTACCCGCTCTCGTTCGGCGGCTTCACGAGCCTGATCCCGTCGATCGTGCCGGACGAGCTGCTCACGCCCGCGAACGCGCTCGAGACGACCAGCTTCAACTCGGCGCTCATCGTCGGCCCGGCGCTGGCGGGCACGCTGGCCGCCGCCTTCGACCCGGCCGTCTCGCTGATCGTGGAGGCGGCGCTCGCGCTGCTCGCGCTGGCGCTGATCCTTCGCATCCCGGGCCTCGACCGGCGCCCGCGGCCGCGCGAGGCGCGGCGCACGCTGCTCGGCGTGGCCGCGGACGGCATCCGCCAGCTCGTGGCCGTGCCGGAGCTGCGCGCCATCACGGCCGCGGCCGCGCTCGGGATGGCGGGGCTCGGGCTGCTCACGCTCGGGTTCCCGCTGTTCGCCGTCGAGCACCTCGGCGCCGAGCGCAGCGACGCCGGCTACATGTGGGCTGCCTTCGCGGTCGGCTCGACGCTCGGCGCGCTCGGCCTGGTGCGGATCCAGCGCCGCTTCCCGCCCGAGCGGATCGTGCTCGGGGGCTACGCGCTGTTCGGCGTGCTGATGCTGACGTGGCCGCTGGCGGGCTCGCTGCCCGTGCTGCTGGCGCTGATCGCGGTCGTGTCAGCCGTCGACGGCCCGACGCTGGCCGCGCAGTTCGCGGTGCGGCAGCGGGTGGTGGACCCGTCGCTGTACGGCCAGGTGTTCACCACGGCGGCCGGCCTGAAGGTGGGCTCGTTCGCGCTCGGCGCGGGGCTGGCGGGGCCGGTGGCGACGGGGCTCGGCTCGGCCGAGGCGCTCGTGATGGCGGCCTGCCTGCAGCTGGTGGGCGCGGCGGTCGGGCTGACGCTGGCGCGGCTGCCGGCGCGGGCGCTGCCTCAGGCGTCGCCGGGCGGCTGACCCTCCGGCCTGTCGCGTCCGAGGCGCAGCTGCTCGCCGGGCTCCGCCTGGTACGGCTCGAACTCCGGCGGCGGCAGCGGCTCGGTCTCCTCCTCCGAGCCCGCGCCGGCCGCCGCCGTGCCGGCCCGGCGCCGCCGCGCGGGAGACTGCGGGCGCCGCCGGATCGGCGGCGTGCGGTGCTCCTCGGGCAGGTCGTCCGGCGGCCGCTTCGCCCGCTCGCGCAGCCCGGCGAAGACGAGGATCGCCGCGCACGCGAGCGCGAGCAGGTTCTGGCCGAGCGGGCGGTCGAAGAGCCGCACCACGATCAGCGCCGCCGCCCACGCCCCGGCGGCCGGCGATCACGGTCCCGTCGCCGAACGGCAGGTGGAAGCGCTTGCCGAGCGCGCGCGCCCGCAGCAGCGCCAGGACCCCGAGGGCGATCAGGAGCTCCGCGACCTCGACGAACGAGAACGGCCCGAAGGTGCTCACCGCCAGCAGCACGGCCCCGACCGCCGCGGTGCGCTGCTCGGTGTTCAGCAGGCGGAAGGTGCGGACCAGGTCAGCCATCGTCCAGCGGGCGCCTGCCCGCGAACCCGGCGTCCGGCTCGTGCCAGAAGCCGATCTCCGCCTCGCCCTCCTCCCAGCACAGGTAGACCTCCTCCTCGCCGCGCAACGACGGGAAGTCGATCAGCCCGCGGTCGAGGTCGCGCAGCACGATCTCGCGCTCGCGGAGCTCGAGCATGAGCTCGCGCAGCTCGAGGAAGCCCTCCGACACGACCTTCCCGGCCTGACCGCCGCCGTTGGCCTGCCCGGTGGCGGCCAGCGCGGCGCGGGCGTCCACGTCGCCCAGCCGGTCGCGGGCCGAGCGCAGGCGCTCGAGCTGCTCCGCCACCCACGGCAGGAGCGCCGACGCCTCCTCCAGCGAGTAATGGCGCGAGTGCTGCATCAGCCGCTCAGCGAGCGCGCCGCCTCGAGCCGCCGCTCCACCAGCTGCCGCACGGCGGATCGACTGCGGGGTCCGGGCGATCTCGGCGGCCTGCTCGAAGCGCCTCGATGGCCCGCGGCAGGCGCTCCGGCGGCCGCTCTTCGAGGTCGTCCCCGCGCAGGAGGAGGGTGCGGATCCGGTCGCGCGGAGCGGCGTCGCTCACGCCGCGGCGGGCGCCGCCTGGCGCAGGCGCCGCTCGATCAGGTTCGCGTCCGCGTCCGAGACGATGCGGAGCTGACCCTGGAAGGCGAGCTGCCAGTGCTCGGCCGGCCACTTGCGCACGTGCTCGAGCTCGCCCGCGAGCTCGACCGCCGGCACGAAGCCGCCTTCGTCGAGCACCAGGTCGGGCTCGGTCTCGAAGCGCCAGGGATACGGGTCGACCTTGCCCGGCTTGCCCGGCCAGATCTTCTCGCGGTCCTCGTACATCTCGCCCGTGACCCGCACGATCGCGCCGAAGGCCTGCACGCCGGTCACGTAGAGCACGATCCGGTCGCCCGGCTCGATCTGCTCGGCCATCCGGCGCCGGCCCTCCTTCGCGCCGATCACCGTGAAGCCGTGCTCGCGGGTGGCGCGGAAGTTGTCGAGCGATCCGGTGAGCATCCAGGTCTTGGCCACGCCTGAAGCCTAGTACGCGTTGGTCGCGACCCGGCCGCGAACCCGGCTACTCTTTCGGGCTGCCATGGCAGACGAAGAGATCCACCTGATCGGGCCGGACGAGATCGCGTACCGGCTCGACCTGACCCCCGCCCAGCTGAAGATCACCTGGACGGCGCTGAAGTCGTTCCGCGACGACTTCGGCCACGACGAGCGGGACGTCCACGAGATCGTGCGCGAGGTGCTGGACAAGCTCCCCGACGAGCACGCGATCCGCTCGATCGACATCTCGCGGGGCCGGTCGTAGCGGCTTGAGCCAGGACGTCACACGCCGGCACCTGATCAGGGCCGGCGGCGCCGGCGCCGCCGGCCTCACCCTGCTCGGCGCGGCCGGCTGCGACAACGACGACGCCTCGGGCAAGTCGAGCTTCCAGCGCCAGCCCGCCCCGCCGGGCGCGATGAACGTGGTGGTCGTCGTGATGGACAGCCTGCGCGCCGACCACGTCTACGGCCCGGGGCGCGCACGCCGACGATGGACAAGGTCGCCAGGGAGGGCCTCCGCTTCACGCGCGCCTACCCCGAGGGCATGCCGACGATCCCGGCGCGCCGCGCGATCATGGCCGGCCGCCGCACGTACCCGTTCCGCGGCTGGCAGCCGGTGAAGCAGCTGCCGCCGCAGCCCGGCTGGGAGCCCGTCGGCAGCGACGGCAAGACGTGGACCGAGGTGCTGCGCGAGCAGGGCTGGACGACCGGCTACATCACCGACAACCCGCACATGCTGCTCGGCGTTCACAAGCGCTTCCGCAAGACCTTCGACCGCGTCGAGCTGGTGGACGGCCAGTCGCCGCTGCGCTTCAAGCCGAAGCGCAAGGTGAGCCGGGCCGAGGTGGCGCGCCACCTGCCGCCGTCGCTGCGCGGATCGCGCGCCGAGCCGCGCATGGCCGCCTACCTGGCGGCGAACCCGCGCGACCGCGGCGAGGAGGACTACCTCGCGGCGCGCGTGTTCCGCAACGGGATGAACTGGATCGAGTGGGCGAGCACGCGCCAGCCGTTCGCGCTCGTGATCGACTCCTTCGACGCGCACGAGCCGTGGGACGCGCCGCGCCGCATCCGGGACATCTACGGGCCGCCGAACGCGCCGATCGAGCCGATCCAGCCGTTCCCGACGCCGGCCGCCAAGTACGCCGCGCTCGAGCTGACGCAGAGCATCCTGCGCCGCATGCGCCAGCTCTACGCCGCCGAGGTGACGCTGGTGGACGCCTGGCTGGGCCACTTCCTCGACCGGCTGGCGAACCTCGGCCTGGCCGACAACACGCTGGTGGTGCTGCTCAGCGACCACGGCGTGCTGCTCGGCGAGTACGGCTGGGTGGGCAAGCGCTTCGACGAGATCCACGACGAGCTGAGCCACGTGCCGTTCATGATCCGGCACCCCGCCGGGAAGGCCGCGGGACGGGAGAGCCACTACTTCGCCTCCACGCACGACGTGGGCCCGACCGTGCTGTCGGTGCTGGGCCAGGACGCCCCGGGCCACATGGACGGCGTCGACCTGTCGCCGCTGCTCGACGGGAACAAGCCGGGCAGGGAGCGCCGCTACCGCACCGCGTCCTACAACGACCACGTGGCGGCCTCCGACGGCCGCTGGCTGCTGATCGCCGACAACCGGGGCCGCCGCAAGCGCCTCTACGCGATGAGCAACGAGAGCGTGAACGTGGCGAGCAGCCACCCGAAGGACGTGAACCGGCTGTGGGGCTACGTGAAGAGCGACGCCGGCCCGAAGGGCCTGCCGGACTTCAGCTAGCCCTGGCGGTCCGCAGCCAGGCCTCCACCTCCGCCGCGTTCCGGTCCGGCGGGAACACGGGGTAGAAGACCTTCTCGATCCGGCCGCCGTGCGCCACGAAGGTGAGCCGCCTGTACAGCGTCGTGCCGTGCACGTCGAAGGTCGGCAGGCCCGAGCTCGTCGCGCAGCCCCAGCGGCCCGTCGTTCAGCAGCGGGTACGGGATCGCCTCGCGCGTCCGCGAACGCGGCCTGCTCGGCGGGGTCCATCGCGCTGATTCCCACGACGATCGCGCCGAGGCCCGCGAACGCCACGTGGCGGTCGCGGAAGGCGCAGCTCTGCGGCGTGCACCCGCGCGCGCCCGGTATGTCGTCCCACCCGGGCACGAGCGGCTGGCCCGGTGTGCCCGTGCGCGGGTACACGAACGCGACCAGCGTGCCGATCGCCGCTCCCTCGCGCAGGTCGAAGCGGCCGCCTCCGGCCACCGCCAGCGGCAGCGACGGGAGCTCGTGCCGAGCAGGTGGTCGGCCGCGCCGTCGTCCTCGGGGACGGGGAGGTCGGGCGGCAGCGACTCGTAGCTCGCGGAATCAGTCGATCGGGATGTTCTCCACCTCGGGCTCGCCCGGGCCTGTCGAGCCGCTCGAGGTACCAGTCGATCAGCGAGCGCAGCGTCAGGAGGAACTCGCGGATCAGGTCGGTCAGCTGGCCCTGGAGCTCGCGCGGCGCCACGCGGCGCATGCCGTCCAGCAGCACGAACAGCGCCGGGTCGAACGACGGCCGTGCGGCGGCTGTCAGTGGCATCGCTCGCCGCCTTTTCGAAGCGGATCTCGAGCGTGCCGTCGTCGAAACTGGCGCCACTGGCGGAGTAGGCGGCGAGCGCCGGGGGGAGCATGATAGTCCGCTTCTGCGCCCCGACGCGGACGATCACCTCCACGCCGATCTTCCTCAGGCTGAGGTCGCCCTTCTCGGCGAAGGGCACGTCCACGCGCGAGCGTCGCGCGCCCGTTGTCGGTCACGAGCTGCTGGGCCAGCTCGGTGTGCAGCACCGCCGCCGGGTCGCGCTCCTCGAAGACCTCGGCGGCGAGCCGGTCGAGCATCTCGGCGCCCACCACCTCGCGCTCCATGTAGCGCGCGGTCAGCACCGGCACCGGCTCGAAGGCCGAGCGCACCAGGTCGAGCTGCTCGCGCTGCATCACGCTCCAGGCGGCGAAGTAGCCCTCCGCCGGCAGCAGCCGGTTCACGACCACGGCGTCCGTGAGGTAGCCGTACAGGTTGAGGTAGGTGAAGGTGCGCATCGCCTCCTTGACCACCATCCGGTCCGGGTTCATCACGAGCCGCACGGACGTGCGCGAGCGGTCGCGCAGGATCTCGTTCATCGCCACCAGGTTGCGCGCCAGGCGCTCCACGTCGTCGAACACGCCGTCGCCGGGCAGCGGCAGGTCGAACAGCGTGCGCGCGAACGGGGCGAGCCGGCGCTGCGAGGGCAGGATGCGCTCGAGCCACCAGGTCACCACGTCCGGGAACGAGAGCAGCCGCAGCGTCTCGCCGGTGGGCGCGCAGTCCACGATCACGCAGTCGAACTCGCCCTCCTCGTGGTGGCGCTTGATCCACAGCAGCGAGAACAGCTCGTCCATGCCCGGCGGCACCGTCAGCTCCTCGGCGGCGATCCGGTCCACGCCGCGCTCCTCGAGCAGCGAGCCGAGCCAGTCCTGCACCGAGTCCCAGTGACGCTCCATCTCCTCCTGGGCCTGCACCTCCTGGCCGAACAGGTTGCGCCACCTGGGTGGGCTGAGCGCCGAACTCGGCCTCGAGCGAGTCGGACAGGCTGTGGGCGGGATCCGTGGAGAGCACGACCGTGCGCAGGCCGGCGGCGGCGCAGCGGCGCGCGGTCGCGGCGGCGACGCTCGTCTTCCCGACGCCGCCCTTGCCCGTGTACAGGATCGTGCGGGGCACCATGAGCCCACCGATCCTAGGGCCTACCTCGAGCGGGTTCGACCTCGATCTCGGTGGTGGCGCGGTCCTTCTTGCCCAGCCCGGTGCGCAGCTCCTTGGCGCCAGCCGCACCGTGAACACGCCGGCCGCGCGGGCGCCACGCGAACGCGCCGACGCCGCGCCGGAACGTCGCGAGCTTCGAGAACACGAGCTTGTCGCCGCGGTAGACCTGCGCCTCGACGGCCGACAGCTTCGACACCCGGAAGCGAATCGGCGTCAGTGTGCTTGGCGGTGGTCAGGTCGGGGCCGGTGTAGGTCAGCTCGGGCGGGTCGACCAGGTAGCCGCGGTAGCGGTCGGCGTACTCGCAGTAGAGCTCCCCGATCCGGCGGATGCACATCGACGCGAGGAACTCGCGCAGCAGCTCGTGGTAGCCGCGCTGCGACTCGGCGCCGCGGTAGGAGTAGCGCGACCAGTCGCCCACGTCCGAGAGCGGGATCTCCTCGCGCGCCTCGGGCTCGGCCTCCTTGAACAGCCCGGTGGCGCGCTCGTCGTCCGCGATCCGGCCGAAGTCGTGCAGCCCGATCAGCGACTGGAGGAAGGCGTTGAAGATGTACAGCCGCGGCGCGAACGAGTACTGGAGGTAGTGCACGCCGCCGCGCGAAGCCGGTCGTGCGCACGCCGCTCGGCGCCAGCGTCTCGAAGGCCCCGAGCGCCTTGCGCGCGGTCTCGAGGTAGCGCGGCTCACCGAGCTGCTCGGCGGCGCGCCCGTAGGCCTGGATGGCGGTGGCCTCGGCCATGCCGCTGATCCAGGGCGGCGATCCGCCGCCGAAGTGGAAGGCGTACTCCCAGGCGATGAAGGCGCGCGACCGGCGCACGGCCAGCCGCTCCATCTCGTCGAGCAGGCGGCGCAGCCCGGCGCTGTCGCACGACGGCTCCCCGCGCTCGCAGGCGCCGTGCATGTTGTTGGCCTTCTTGAAGGTGGACAGCGGATGCAGCTGCAGGCCCTGCCCGGGGAAGTACTGGTAGAGGACCTCGCTGCCCTTGAAGCTGACCTGGTCGGCCGTCCCCGGATACGGGAGCGAGCGCCAGTAGCGCCGGTTGCGGTCGAGCTGGACGAACGCCGCCGGCATGCGCGTGGCGCCCAGGCGCCGGGACAGGGCGAGCGCCTCGACCGAGTCGATCACGTAGCCGAGCTGGTCGCGGCGGGCGCCGCGCAGGCGCCGGTAGGTGCGCAGCGCGCGCACGTACGGCGGCGCGCCAGCGCTTGTAGGAGGCGGAGTCGATGCGCTTGGAGCGCTCGGCGCGCTTGAGCGCGCCGTAGACCGCACGGCGGTCGGCGCGCTTGCGCGGCTTGGCGGCGCCGGCCCTGGCCGCGGAGGCGATCCCCAGCGCGGTCACGGCCGCCAACCGGCATCCCGAGCGCGATGTCCGCCTTCGACGGCACGGCGGGGTCGTTCACCCGAACGGCGCGGTCGCCCTCGACAAGGATTACCTCGGCGGCCGTGGCGGGGACGGCGGCGAACAGCGTCGCGGCCACCGCGAGGGCGACGATTGGCGTGAGCTTCGGCATCAGCACTACAACGAGCATGGTGGCGAAGGGTTGCGGGGCAGCCGCGAAAATGCACGAGTTCGCCCACTATTGTGCGCCGAGTGCTCCGGCTCGCGTCCCTCCTGCTGATCGCCGCGTGTGGGCTCGTCGCCTGCGGCGGAGGAGACGACAAGGAGAGCGTGCAGGACGTGCTCGACCGGGCGTTCTCGGGCGAGATCCGCAGCGCCGACCTCAAGCTCGAGGCCGAGATCGAGCTGAAGGGGCTGATCAAGGACCCGATCCGGATCGAGGCCGAGGGGCCGTTCCGGACCAACGAGGGCAAGCTGCCGTCGGCCGACATCGAGCTGCGGGTCGGCTCAGGCGGCGGCGGCCAGACGATCACCAGCGGCGTCCTGACCACCGGCGACCGGGCCTTCCTGAAGTTCCAGGAGGTCTACTACGAGCAGCCCCGCGCGCAGGTGCGCCGGACCAACCGCGCTATCCGCCGCAACAGCGACGGGGGCGGCCAGGGGCTCAGCGACCTCGGCCTCGACCCGCGCTCCTGGCTGGCCGAGGCCAAGGACGAGGGCGAGGCGGACGTGGCGGGCGTGAAGACCCTCCACGTGTCCGGCACGCTCGACGTCGACAGCCTGATGCGCAACCTCAACGAGTTCGTGAGCAAGTCGGCCTCGGCGCTCGGCGGCGCGGGCGGCGAGGACGCGCCGCCGCGTCTCACCGGCGAGGACATCGCCGGGCTCAGCGAAGCGGTCAAGGATCCGTCGTTCGACGTCTACGTCGGCAAGGACGACAGCCTGATCCGGCGCGTCTCCGGCCGGATCGAGTTCGAGATCCCCGAGCGCGACCGCGACGGGCTCGGCGGCCTGCAGGGCGGCACGATCGTGTTCTCGGTCGAGCTGCGCGACGTCAACGGCGACCAGGAGATCGAGGCGCCGGCCCGCGCCCGCCCGCTGTCGGAGCTGACGACGTCGCTCGGGGGCGGCGCCCTCCGGGGGCCTCGGCGCCGGCGCCGCCGGCACGCCCGAGCCGCCCGGCGGCCGACGGAGGGGGACGAGCCCGACGAGGAGTTCCGCAACTACTCCGAGTGCCTCGACAAGGCGCGCCCGGAGGACACCGAAGAGCTGCAACGCTGCGCCGACCTGCTGCAGCAGCCCTGACCGGCGACGCTGACGGTGCGGCGCAGGTCCCGCTCGGGATCGATGCCCCAGCGCTCGGCCAGCTCGCGCCTGCTCCGGCGCCACCGCCCAGCGGTCGGGCGCTTCCTCGCCCTCGTGGTCCGGCGTGGCGCCCTTGAGCAGCATCGAGCCGCTGTTGTCGCCGATCGCGCGGATCGCCTCGACCTCGTCGGCGCTCAGCGGCGAGTGGCGGGCACCTCGGCCAGCTCCGCGCGCTTGCGCTCGATCGGCTTGGCGCTGCCGGCCTCCTCGATCAGCGTCGGCGCCACGCAGCTCGACCGCCGGATGGGCGAGGTTCCACGCGCACGCCAGCTGGAGCATCGTGAGCCCGTGGCGCTCGGCGATCGGGCGCAGCCGGTCGAGCTTGTCGCGCCCGGCCTCGACCCAGCCCTCGGGCCGGAAGCCGCGGTGGTCGCCGCGCGCGAACTCGTGACCGGGCAGGACGTCGTCGTGGAAGAGCCCGCCGTAGTCGACCACGCGCGTGATCACCCGCACGTCGTTGCGCGCCGCCGCGTCGAGCGCGAGCTCGCCCGGCCAGGGCTCCAGCGGGTTGAGGATCAGCATCGCCCAGTCGATCAGCTCGCCGTAGCGCTCGAAGCAGCCGATCAGGTCGAGCGTGAAGCCGTTCGCGGGGCCCGGCGCGACGCCGAGCTAGCGGGCGAGCCCCTCGTCGCGCAGCTCGCGGAGCGCCTCCCACACCTCGGGCGACTCGAAGCCGCGCCGGTCGGGGTTGTGCAGCAGCAGCACGTCGAAGGCGTCCGACGCCGAGGCGCTCGAGGCTGCGCTCGGTCGCCATGCGCACGTAGTCGCGGTAGGCCTCGGGCCCGCGCAGGCGCGGGTCGGTGAAGCGCGGAAAGCCCTTGGCCCCGTCGCGCTCGCCCTCGTAGAAGTCGTGGCCGATCGCGCCCACGAGCGCGTAGTCGGCGCGCGGCACGCCGGCCAGCGCGCGGCCCAGCAGGGCGTCCGCCTCGCCCGCGCCGTAGGCGTCGGCGGTCATCACCGTGCGGATGCCGTCGCCCGGCCGCAGCAGCGCCTCGAGGCGCTCGTCCGAGATCGGCTCGCCGAAGCGCATGAAGCGCCCGCCGCTCCAGGTGCCGACCGCGACGTGCCCGAGCATCGCCTCACACTCTAAGGTCCGGGCCGTGAGCGGAGCCGACGCGGCACTTTTCGCAGGGCTGATCGTCGCCCTGTTCCTGTTCCTCTGGATCGACCTGCACTTCTTCGCGCGCGGTCGCGAGCCGAGCTTCCGCGAGGCCGTGATCTGGTCGATCGGCTGGCTCGTGCTGTCGCTGCTGGCCGCCGATCCCGGTCCTGCTGCTCGAGGGCGGCGAGGACGCCGTCCTCTACACGACCGTCTACCTGATCGAGCGCTCGCTCTCGCTCGACAACCTGTTCGTGTTCCTGCTGCTGTTCGCCTACTTCGGCGTGCCCTACGAGCGCCGGCCGCGGCTGCTGTTCTGGGGGATCGTCGCCGCGCTGGCGATGCGCGGCGTCTTCATCCTGGCCGGCACCGAGCTGATCGAGCAGTTCCACGTCGTGATCTACCTGCTCGGCGGCGCGCTGATCGTGCTGGCGTACCGGATCTGGCGCGGAGTGGCGGAGAACGTCGACCCCGACCGCAACCTGATGGTGCGCGCCGGTGCGGCGCGTCTACCCGGTCACCGGCGAGTTCCACGGGGGCCACTGGTTCGTCAAGAAGGACGGGCGCCGCTACGCCACGCCGATCTTCCTCTGCCTGGCCGCGATCGTGTTCGCCGACATCGCGTTCGCGATCGACTCGATCCCGGCGGCGTTCGCGATCACCCGCGACCCGCTGCTGATCTGGATGGGCAACGTGTTCGCGCTGCTCGGCATGCGGGCGCTGTTCGTGCTCGTGGAGAGCCTGGTCGCGCGCTTCCGCTACCTCGACGAGACGATCGCGATCGTGCTCGGCCTGGTCGGCGTGAAGCTGCTGATCGAGGACCTGGTCAAGGTCGGGCCGGTCGCGAGCCTCGCGATCATCGCGGTGGCGTTCACGATCGGCATCGTGCTCTCGATCCGCGCCGACCGGCGCGACCCGGACGCCGAGCAGCACCGCCGCGAGCGCGCCGAGGCGATGCGCCAGGGGGCGGGCGAGGCGCCGGCCGACACCGAGGACACGGACGCCGAGCACCCGGAGCCCGCCGGCAGTCACCGGGGGCTGTAGAGCGCGCCGTCCCGGTGGTGGCGGCTGCCGCGGCTGCGCCGCCCCAGGTCGAGCGCCGCGATTCGCCGGCCCCGAGGTCGGCGTCCGCGATCAGCGCCGGCGATGCGCCTGGCCTGACCGGTTGCGTGCCACGGTCCTAGCGCCCGGCGCCGACTGCGCGAGCGGCGTCCCGCGGACGCCCGTGACACCATCGGATGGTAGCGCGGCCAGATCGCGGTGCGATCCTCCGGACCGCCCGAGCTCGCCGCCGGGGCGCCGCGTGCCGCGCCCGCCCGTGTCGTTCGCGCTCGCACGCGGCGCCGGCGCTCACCGTGTCGGCGAGGGCACGCGCGGAGCCGAGGTCGCCCGGGCCGATGCGCAGGTCGCGGGTCCTGCGCCGCCGGGACGGTCCGGTCCCGGTGTTCCATACCAACACCTGCCGCACAGTCGCGTGGCACGCCTTCGCCTGCCGGCGCGGCGATCTGCCGCTCGAGCGCGGCCAGCCGCTCGTCCCACTGCCCGCCGACCTCGGCCATCCAAGCCATCGCCTCGGACATCGGCGCGGGCGTCGGCCGAAAGAGCACCTCGCGGCCCGCCCGGCGCGCCGACACGAGGCCCGCGCCGGACAGCGTGCCCAGGTGCTTCTGCACCGCCTGACGGGTCACCGGCAGCTCGCGCGCGAGGTCGGTGGCGCTCGCCTCGCCGCGCTCGCCGAGCAGCGCGAGCAGCCGGCGGCGGGTGCCGTCGGCGAGCGCGCCGAAGACGGCGTCCGCGGGGCCGCTCCCTCCATCAGCGCGCCAGCATCTCCGGCTGCCGGAAGGGCGGGGCCGTCGTCACGATCTCCGCGCCGTACAGGTCGAGCAGCGCCAGCGGGCGCGACTCCACCACGCGCACGTGGGTGACGTCGCCGTCCTCTTCGAGCGCGAGCTCCACGCGCGTCGAGTCCTCGTCCGGCGCCGCCCACCAGAACACGAGCCGGCGCTCCTCCTCGACCTCCTCGACGAAGCCGGTCCGATGTCCCCGGCGCGCACCTCGCCGTCCGGCCGCAGCTCGATCGAGGCGTCCTCGCCGATCCAGGCGGGCTCCTCCAGCGAGCGCCACACCTCCTCCGCGGGGGCGGGCAGCGTGATCTCCCGAGTCAGTTCCATGTGTCGTCAGCTTCCACGTGGCCCTCCTCTCGGCTTTCGCTCGACCTCATGTGCAACCGAACAGTTGCGCTACAGTGAGCAACCAGTCAGTTGCAGCTTACCCCGGCGCCGCCGAGCCGGCTGCTTCGGCCCAGCCGAAAGGAGAACTCGATGCAGATCGGACGCGCCACCAGCTCGCTCGTGCCCATGGTCCTGGAGCAGACCTCCCGCGGGGAGCGCTCCTTCGACATCTACTCGCGCCTCCTCAACGAGCGCATCGTCTTCATCGGCCAGCCGATCGACGACGACATCGCCAACCTGGTGGTCGCCCAGCTGATCCACCTCGAGTCCGACGATCCCGACAAGGACATCTCCGTCTACGTGAACTCGCCGGGCGGCTCGCTGCACGCCGGCCTCGCGATCTACGACGCCATGCAGTACGTCCGCCCCGACGTGAGACGCTCTGCTACGGCATGGCGATGTCGGCCGGCGTCGCTGATCCTCGCCGGCGGCACCGAAGGGCAAGCGCTTCTCGCTGCCGAACTCGCGCATCCTGATCCACCAGCCGTCGTCCGGGCTTCCAGGGCCAGTCGACCGACATCGAGATCCACGCCAAGGAGGTGCTCGAGCTGCGCCGGCTGCTGGACGAGATCTACGCGCGCACACCGGGCAAAGCATCGAGCAGGTGCACGACGACATGGAGCGCGACCGCTTCTTCAGCGCCCAGCAGGCCGTCGACTACGGGCTGGTCGACCGATCATCAGCGCGCGCGAGCTGACCCGGCGGAAGTCCGGGTTCGCCTTGCCATCCTCCGCCGTGTGAGGAAGCTCCTTCCCGTCGTCCTGCTGCGCGCTCGGCGATCGCGGGCTGCGACAGCGGGCGACGGCGGGTGAGGACCGCGCCGGCGGCCGCGCCGGACACGGCCGGCGCGGGCCCAGAGCGGATCGGCCGGCGGCGCGCCGTCGACGGGCACGGCCATTCGGCCAACCGGCGACGGTCGCGTGGAGGCGGCCGAGATCCGCCCGCCCGGTCTGCGCGAGCACCTGCAGCGCGCTGCAGGAGATCGCCGACGACAACGGCGGCAACCGCGCCGCCGGCACGCCCGGGTCGAGGCGTCGGCCGAGTACGTGGCGGACGCGGCTGCGCGAGGCCGGCTGGCGAGTCGAGCTCGAGCCCGTCACGTTCCCGTACTTCGACGAGCGCTCCCCGCCGCGCCTCGACGACCTCGAGGAGGGCGAGCGAGTTCCGCACACTGAGCTACTCCGGGTCGGGCCGGGTGGAAGGGCCCGTGAGCCGCTTCGGCCTGGGCTGCGACCGCAGCGACTTCCGGGCGCTCGAGGAGGGCGAGATCGCCGTGGTGGAGCGCGGCGAGTGCTTCTTCCGCGAGAAGGCCCGCGAACGCGGAGGCCGCGGGCGCGCCGGCACTGCTGATCGTGGACGGCGAGAGCGACGAGCCGCCGAGCGCGACGCTGGGCGCGCCCGGGCATCGAGATCCCGGTGCTGGCGGTGGGCGCCACCGCCGGTCGTGAGCTCGGACCGCGCGTGGAGCTCGAGGTGGACGCGGTGTCCGAGCGCCGCCGCACCGTCAACGTGATCGCGGAGACGGCCGCCGGCCGCGGCGACCGGGTGGTGATGGCGGGCGGCCACCTCGACTCGGTGCCGGCCGGGCCCGGGATCAACGACAACGGCAGCGGCACGGCCGCTCTGCTGGAGGTCGCCGGACGCGCTGGGCGGCCGGGCGCCGGGCGCGCGGGTGAGGCTGGCGTTCTGGGGAGCCGAGGAGCTGGGGCTGATCGGATCGCGCCGCTACGTGAACGAGCTGGAGCCGGAGGAGCGCGAGGAGATCGCCGCGTACGTGAACCTCGGACATGGTGGGATCGCCGGAGCCGGCACACGGCGTCTACTCGGACGCCGACCCGGGCATCGAGCGGCTGCTGCGCCGCCTCGTCGGGCCCGGGCGCGGAGGAGGAGAGCGCGGGCGGGAACTCGGACCACGCCCCGTTCCAGCGGGCCGGCATCCCGGTCGGAGGCCTGTTCACAGGAGCGGGCCGCCCGCACGACCCCTGCTACCACCGCGCCTGCGACGACATCGACAACATCGACATGCCGATCCTGGTGACGATGACCCGAGCCGCCGGCGAGGCGGTGGAGCGCCTGTCGGCCCGGAACTAGCCCCGAACTCCCGAACCTCGTCCTCGCCCGAGCGTTCCATCAACAGGGAACCGAACTCGACGGGAGGCAATGCATGAGGACGATCGACGAAGTTCGCGGGGCTGGTCGCACTGCTTGCAGTGGCGGCCGCGCCCGCCGGGGCGGCCGTGCCGCCGACCGACAACCCGGGCGCCGAGCACCGGCCGAGCGTGACGCCGCCGGCGAACAAGGGCAACGGGCACAAGCCCGCGACGCCCGGCCCGAAGGCCGACCTCCCCGCGAAGGCCAAGGCGTACGGGCGCCACTGCCAGGATCAGAGCAAGAAGCGCTCTGACGCCGCCGAGGGGACCAAGGGGACGCCCTTCAGCCAGTGCGTCACGGCCATGGCCAAGCTGGCGAAGGGCACGACCGACTCGCCGCGCGCGGCGTGCAAGGACCTGAGCAAGGAGCACATCGAAGGCGAGAAGGGCACGCCGTACAGCCGATGCGTCGTCGCGGGCGCGAAGCTCCTGCGGGAGCAGAGGGCGCAGGGCCAGGGATAGGACACATCGCTGCGGGGGACAGCGGCGCGTCGGAGCGGGGGCCGGCGCGCCGCCGTGCTGCCTAGCGAAGCGGCGAGGCGCCGCTCGGCCCGCGGCCGGCGACGGGATAGGATCGCCGCGCCCGACCGCAGGAGGACCCCATGCCCGCCGAGCAGCTCAAGTTCACGCTTCCCGAGGACCGGATCCCGACCCACTGGATCAACCTCCTGCCGGACCTCCCGGGCGATCCGCTGCCGCCGCTGAACCCCGGCACCATGCAGCCGGCCGGGCCGGACGACCTGACCCCGATCTTCCCGATGTCCCTGATCCTGCAGGAGGTCTCGGCGGAGCCCGAGGTGGAGATCCCCGAGCCGGTTCGGGAAGCCCTGAAGCTGTGGCGGCCGACCCCGCTTCACCGCGCCCGCGCGGCTCGAGCGGGAGCTCGATACGCCCGCGCGCATCTACTACAAGTACGAGGGGGTCTCGCCGGCCGGGTCGCACAAGCCGAACAGCGCGGTCGCGCAGGCGTATGCGAACAAGGAGGCGGGCATCGACCGCCTCGTCACGGAGACCGGAGCGGGCCAGTGGGGCTCCGCGCTCGCGATGGCGTCCAGCATGTTCGGGCTCGAGTGCCTCGTATACATGGTCGGCGCCAGCTACGACCAGAAGCCGTACCGGCGCGCGATGATGGAGGCCTGGGGCGCGTCCGTGATCCGCTCGCCGAGCGACACGACCGAGTCCGGTCGCGGCCAGGCCGCGCACACGACCGGCTCGCTGGGCATCGCGATCTCGGAGGCGGTGGAGGTCGCGGCCGGCGACGCCGGGACGAACTACGCGCTCGGCTCGGTGCTCAACCACGTCTGCCTGCACCAGACCGTGATCGGCCAGGAGGCGATCGCCCAGATGGAGCTCGCGGGGGATGAGCCCGACGTGGTCGTGGGATGCGTGGGCGGTGGCTCGAACTTCGCGGGGATGAGCTTCCCGTTCCTGCGCCGGGTCCTGCGCGGCGAGGCGAAGACCCGTTTCGTGGCAGCCGAGCCGGCCGCCTGCCCGACCCTCACGCGCGGGTCCTACCGCTACGACTTCGGCGACACCGTCGGCCTCACGCCGCTCATGCCCATGTACACGCTCGGCCACGACTTCGTGCCGCCGCCGGTGCACGCCGGCGGGCTGCGCTACCACGGCGACTCGCCGATCGTCTGCGGGCTCGTCAAGCACGGCCTGGTGGAGGCGCGCGCCTACAAGCAGAACGAGACCTTCGCGGCCGCCGTGCGGTTCGCGCGCAGCGAGGCCATCCTGCCCGCGCCCGAGCCGGCGCACGCGATCCGCGCGGTGATGGACGAAGCCGAGGCCGCGAAGGAGGCGGGCGAGGAGCGCGTGATCCTGTTCAACCTCTGCGGCCACGGGCACTTCGACATGTCCGCCTACGACGCCTACCTGGCCGGGAAGCTCGAGGATCCCGAGTTCTCCGAGGCGGACATGCAGGCCGCGCTCGGGCGGCTGCCGGAGACGCCGGCCATCGCGTAGACGCGACGGCCGGCCTTCTCTCAGGCGGTGGCCGGCGCGAGGCCCGTGCCGGCGCCGGTCCGGTTGCGCGGCGGGCGGATGCCCAGCGACGAGCAGTCCGGCCGCGGCGATCAGGAGGACCGCTCCGGTGCCGACCGCCGGTCCAGCCGATCTCCGAGAGGAACGGGACCTTCGCCCCGGCCTCGACCTCGGCGTCCACTCCGCGCGAGCCGTCCGCGTTCATGACGACCACGGACCAGTCACCGTCGTCGACGTCCCACTCGAGCGTCTGGGTGCCGGCGCCCTGGACGGATGCCGCCCAGATCCGCTGGTCCCCGGGCGGGGCCGGCTTGCCCTCGCCCGCGACGGCGCGCTCGTCGTAGTCCGCGTCGAAGGGCCAGGAGTCGACGTCGCTCACCGACGTGTGGGCCACGCCGGTCAGGTAGCGCGACACCTGGTCGGTGGGAGCGATGCCCACGAAGACGGGCTCGTCGCCGTCGCGGCTGCGACCTCCACCCGCACGTCGCCGACGTCCTCGCGGTCCATGAGCCATCCGGCCCCGTCGAGGTCCACGTCGAGGCTCTCGCTCGCGAGGGCGTGGGTGCCGCCGTGAAGCGGTGGCTGTCGCTCGACAGGTAGCCGTCGCCGTCCTTCTCGGACTCGCCATAGAGGGCCACGCCGCCGACGGCGAGGAGCCCGGCGGCCAGGAGGCCCGTGACGGCGCCCGTCACGATCAATGCGATCCGCGCGCCACGCGAGCGCTTGGGCTGGATTTCATTCGTCTGCTCGGTCATGGGCCAACGGTCCCAGGCGGGAGGCGCTCGACACTGGTGCCAGCCGGTGTCGCGGCGTGCGGGTAGCCCCGCCGGTGGGTGCGGGCAGCCCCGTGGTAGGCCTACGCTGAACCTGCATTCCGACTGAATGGAGGGACGTCATGGAGCTGGATGGCAAGGTCGCGCTAGTCACCGGGGCCAGTGGCGGGATCGGCGCCGCGGTGGCGCGCCGGATGCACGAGGCCGGCGCGTCCGTGGGGCTGATCTCGCGCCGGGGCGAGGACCTCGGCCTCGAGCGCGGGCTCGGTGTGGCATGTGACGTCCGCCACGAGCTGCGGTGGCCGCCGAGGCGGTCGCCGAGCGCTTCGGCCGGCTCGACATCGCCGTGGCCAACGCCGGGGTGGGGGCCTACGGGCCGTTCCTCGAGCTCGACCCGGACCAGCTCGAGGCGATGATCGACGTGAACCTCAAGGGCACGCTCTACACGGCGGCCGCCGCGCTGCCGCACCTGATCGAGGCCGGTGGCGGCGACTTCGTGGCGCTCGCGAGCGTCGCCGGCCTCCGCGCCTTCCCCGGCGAGGCGGTCTACAACGCGTCGAAGTTCGGCCAGCTCGGCTTCACGCGGGCGCTCGACCACGAGCTGCGCGAGCACGGCGTGCGGGCCACGTGCATTTGTCCCGGCGGCGTGAAGACGGACTTCGCGATCGGGACGGGCCGCGAGCAGGGCGACCCCGAGCTCGAGGGCCTGCTGACCGCCGACGAGGTGGCCGACGTGGTGCTGTTCACCGTCACGCGGCCGAGGCGCATGCGCATCCTGACCACCAGCTTCCGCCCGATGACGGAGCCGTCCTGGGGCTGACCGAGATCAGGCGAAGTAGAAGACCAGCCCCAGCACCGCGTACAGCGCCAGCAGCTGCACGCCCTCGAACCAGTTCGATTCGCCTTCCTGGGTCACCAGGTTGGCGATCAGCACCGCGAACAGCAGCGCTCCCAGCTCGTAGCCGTTGAACACGAGCGCCATCGGGTCGGGGCCCACGACGAACGACGCCAGCACCAGCACGGGCGCCACGAACAGCGCGATCTGCGCGCTCGACCCGATCGCGATGTTCACGGCCAGGTCCATCTTGTTCTTGGCCGCCACGAGCACCGCCACCCAGTGCTCGGCCGCGTTGCCGACGATCGCCACGATGAACACGCCGACGAAGAACTCGGACAGCCCGATGTCCTCCGACGCCTCGCTGATCGACCCCACGAGGATCTCGCTCATCACGCCCACCGCGACAGCGGACAGCGCCAGGAAGATCGCCGCCCGCTTCACCGGCCAGTGGTGCGCCTCCTCCTCTTCATCCTCCTCGCTGTAGGGGTTGAAGACGGCGCGGTGCGTCTTCAACGAGAACCACAGCCCGGCCACGTAGGAGACGAGCAGGACGACGGCGACCCCGAGCGACAGCTTCTCGAGGTCGGAGCCGAAGTCCACGCGCTCCTCGCCCACCCCGGGCAGCGAGCCGCCGTGGATCAGCTGGAAGATCGCCGGGAAGATCAGGGCGGCCAGGGCCAGGAACAGCATCCCCGACTGGGCTGTGGCCGCCGTGTGGCTGAAGGTCTGCTTCTCGCGGTTCCAGCCGCCCACCACCATCGCGGCCCCCATCACCAGCAGGATGTTCCCGATGATGGATCCGACGATCGACGCCTTCACCACCTCTTGGAGTCCCTCCAGCAGCGCGAAGAAGGCGATGATCAGCTCCGGGCGCGTTGCCGAACGTCACGTTCAGGAGCCCGCCGATCCCGGGCCCGGACTTGGCCGCGATCGCCTCCGTGGCCTCGCCCATGATCGCGGCGCACGGGATCACGCCCAGGGCGGCCGCGCCGAACACCAGCACGGGGTCGGCGTGCGCCAGCTCGAGCCCGATCGCCGCCGGGATGAAGACGCCTAGATAGTGGACCGGCCGCATCGCGCGGGAAGAGTAAGGGTCCGCGCTCGAACGTGCGCGCGCGCGCCGAGCGCCCCGACCTGCCGGAGCAGCCGCGCCTGGCGCTGGTTGGACACCGAGGACAGCCCGTCCGTGCCGGAGTTCCGGATCGTGTGCGCGGCGGCCAGGAGAGCCGGGCTCGAGGCCATGCACGGGACGCTCGCCCAGCTCGAGTACGACGGCTCGCTGCTCCGCCTGCGGGACGAGCCCGTCCACCTCGTCTACCGCCGCGCGCTGCTCGAGGACTGCCCCGAGGGCGACCTCGTCGCGGCCGCGCGCGACCGCAGCGCCGCCATCGTCAACCCCTTCCGGCGCGCGTGGCGAACAACAAGAAGCTGTTCGCGCTCCTGCAGGACCCGCGCTTCGCCCACCTGGTCGCGGAGAAGGAGCGGCGCGTGATCGACGAGACGATCCCCTGGACCCGGGTTCTGAAGGACGGCCGCGCGGGCTACGGAGAGTGGATTGTCGACCTGCTCCCGTTCGTCTCCGACAACCGCGAGCGGCTCGTGCTGAAGCCGGCGTCGGACTACGGCGGGCACGGCGTGTCGCTCGGGATGGAGACCGAGCAGGGCGTGTGGGACCGCCTGATCGAGGACCACGTCGAGGAGGGCGACTTCGTGGTCCAGGAGTACGTGCCGGTGCCGGAGGAGATGTTCCCGACGGTCGAGGACGGGCACGTCCAGATGCGGCTGAAGCGCTTCAACATCAACCCGTTCGGAATCGGCGGGCGCTACGCCGGGATGATCACCCGGATCTCGGATCAGGCGGTGATCAACGTGTCGGCGGGCGGCGGCCTGCTGCCGAGCGTGGTGGGACGCCATCGCCAGCGGCTGCTGGCCGAGGAGGAGACAACGGATGACGAGGCCGCTGGGCTACGACGTTGACGACAACGCAGTTCGGTTCTCGAACTACTTCCACGTGCATGCGTGAGCTCGTGCACTTCTCGAACGGCTGGATGCCGCTCGAGCCGGCCTGGCCGCGCAAGCACGCGCTCGGCGACCACGTCCACGACGACGCCCGCGCGCTGACCAAGATCAAGCGGCGGCTGTACGAGCTGCGCCACCCGGCCGAGTACCCGGGCTCGCCCTCGCCCGAGCTGGAGCACCTGCTCGACCGGATGGCGAGCGCGGACTCGCCCCAGGCCTACGTCGACGTGGCCTACGGCGAGGCCAAGCTCCAGCTGGTCGGCGCGATGCGCGTCCACCTGGACAACCTCGACCCGGTGGCCGACGAGCCCTCGCTCCGCCTGCTCACGCAGGTCGTGGGACGCCAGGAGCGGCACATGGCCGACATGCTCGAGGGGTCGGCGTCGCTGCTGTCCTACGACATCGGCGCGTTCCCGATCAAGCTGCGCGGCGAGCCGCGCGAGCTGCGCATCCTGCCCCCGCTCGTGGAGCCGGCGCGCGACGACTACGTCGAGGTGACCGAGCACGGCGACCCCTACCTGACCCGCGACCTCTACGTGAACGGCGCCGAGAACCACGTGCCGATCGAGCAGGAGGAGCAGCAGCACTTCTTCCACGGCCTGATGGACGCGGAGCTGTCCGCCGCCGAGCTGATGGCGCGCAACTCGCACGAGCACCCCGAGATGCCGTGGGACTTCCACGTGGACATGGCGCGCCAGAACTGGGACGAGGTGCGCCACGCGAGGCTGCACGACCTTCTGATGAAGGACGAGCTCGGCTGCGCGTGGGGCGACTACCCGGTCGGCTTCTCGTACTTCAGGTCGATCTACGCGTACGACCTGCTGGGCCGCCTGTGCCTCTTCAACGGCACGAGCGAGCAGCGCGCGATGTGGCGCCACTCGCACCGGCGCAAGACCCTGATGGAGCTGGGCCAGCGGCGCGTGGCGATGGTGTTCGACTACCTGCTGGCCGACGAGGTCCCGCACGTGCACAACGGCGTGCGCTGGGGCGCCTACCTCCTGGGCGGCAGCGAGGAGGCCTATCGCGACAAGGTGCGGGAGCTGCGCGCGGACCTCGACGACACCGGCATGCCGACCGAGACGCCGGCACCCGAGCGCGGGTCAGCGTCCCACGGAGGGGATCTCCGCCTTTATGCGGGTGCCGCGCTGCGGTGGGCTGTCGACGTCGAGGCGACCGTTGAGGGCCTCCACGCGCGCGGCAAGGCCGCGCAGGCCCGAGCCGGCTCCGGGGTCGGCGCCCCCGACGCCGTCGTCGGACACCGTCACCGTCGCGCGGCCGTTCGACCGGGTGATGCTCACCGTCGCATGCGACGCCTGCGCGTACTTGGCCACGTTCGTGATCGCCTCCGCGACCACGTAGTAGGCCGCCGCCTCGACCGGCGCCTCGAGGCGTCGCTCGGGCAGCTCGGCGATCTCGACCGCGACGGGCGTCCTCGCCAGCAGCGCGTCGAGCGCGGCTCCGAGACCGCGCTCGGTGAGCAGGACCGGGTGCAGCCCGCGCGCCAGCTCTCGCAGCTCCTCGAGCCCCTCCGCGAGATCGTCCTGGGCCGTCGAGAGAAGCTCGCGGGCGGCCTTCGGGTCGTCGTCGAGCTTCGCGTCGGCCATGCCCAGCTCCAACGCGACGGACACGAGGCGCTGCTGGGCGCCGTCGTGGAGGTTGCGCTCGAAACGCCGCCGCTCGGCGTCGCTGACCGCCACGAGCTCGGCCCGCGATGCGGCCAGCCTCTCACGCGTGTCGGCGTTGGCGAGCGCCTGCCCGACGAGGTCCGCGAAGTCGCAGAGTCGCTGCTCGAGCCCGTCCGGCAGCGGCTCGTCCGACGTCGTGGCCGCCACCAGCGCGCCCCACAGGCCGCTCGCCACGCTGACCGGGGCCGCCACCGCGGCGCGGTACCCGGAGCTCCGCATGGTCTCGGCCAGGCTCCCGCTCGCGTCGTCGTAGCGCTCCACACGCTGAGCGGCGCCTGTGCGCAGCACCTTCGCCAGGACCGTGTCCCGTCGAGGTCGAGCGACGTGCCGACCGGGAAGAGCAGCCTGCCGTCTTCGCTCCACGCGCCGACGACGGTCGCCGTACGCGGTCCGTGGTACTGAACCACGCGCCGAGCCGGGCAGCCCCAACAGCCGCCCGACCTCCTCGGTCACCTGCTCGAACACGCCGCTCGGCGGCGACTCTTCGGCGACGAGCGTGGCGACCCTGCGCAGCGCCGCCTGCTCGTCGGCCAGTTCGCGCTGGGCCGCCTCGCTCACCGCGAGCGCCCGGGCCGCCCGGGTGCGCTCGGCGGTCACCGCGGCGAGGAGGAGCGAAGTCAGCGCCGCGGTCGCGACGAAGAGCTGCGTCGCGAGCAGGCTGTCGGTGATCGAGTCGCGCACGAAGGGCCCGTCCTCCTGGGCCGTGTTCCACACCGTGATCGAGCACACGACGACGATCGCCGTGGCGGCGCCCCGGGGGCCCAGGCGCAGCGCCGCCCAGAGGAGCACCGGGAACACGATGTACGGCACGTCGCGCTGCGGTGCCAGCTCGGCGATCGCCACGAGCAGGACCAGCACGATCGCGCCCTCCACGACGTCGCGCCGCCGTATGCCCCTGCGTGCCCATCGCGGCCCAGGTCATGAGCACGGGCGCGACCACGAGCACGCCCGCCGCGTCGCTCAAGGTCCAGGTGCGGAAGACGCGCCCGAGCTCGCCGGCCTCGATCACGTCGCCGAGGCGCAGCGACGTCGGGCCGAAGGCGGCGCTGACCGTCGCCGCAACCACGGCGCAGACCACGAACGCCAGGACGTCGACCGTCCGCGACAGGTCTCCCCGTCCGCCCGTCAGGCGCCGCAGGAGCATGGCGGCGATCACGAGGGCCAGCGTGTTGCCGACCGTCTGGCCGAGGACGGTTCCGAGCGGCGTCGAGAAGTCGGCGAGCAGGAGATCGCCGACGACGATGCCCGGCCAGAGGCGGATGCCGTACAGGAACAGGACGGCGAGGCCCAACCCCGCCGGCGGCCACACCGCCGTGACCGCGCCATCGAGGTAGCCGAGCTCGAGGCCGACGCGTCCCGCGAGGTAGTACGCGCCGGCGACCAGCGCGACGGCGACCGCGTACACCGGGGGCCTCATGCCCCGAGAGGGTAGGGCGCGCTACTCGTTCTCCGGCGTGAAGCCCGCCTGCTCCGGGTCGGGCTCGGGTTCGACTTCCTCGTCGTCGGCGCTCGCCGCGGCACGCTCGCGGCCGTCGCCGCCGTGGTAGGTCGCCTGGAAGGTCTCCAGCATCTCGTCGCGCCGCGACTCGTCGACCGGCACGTCGTCCGCGATCAGCACCCAGTCCGCGCCCTCGAACTCCTCGAGGTTGAAGATCTCGCCGTCGATCGAGGGTGAGTCGTCCACGATGACCAGGATCTCCGTCTGCGGGTTCAGGTAGCAGCCCGGCCGGACCAGGATGTCCTCGAGCTCGAATCGGCGATCGTCGGCCATCGAACGGAGCCTATACCCGGAATGAGGGCGGCGTCACCCGCCCAGCGAGCGCAGCTGGCGCTCGACCTCGGCGTCCACGTCGAGCGGCTCCTCGCCCTTGCGCATCCGGCGCTCGTTGCGCGCGATCACGAGCTGGCGGACCTCCTCGCGCAGCTCGTGGTCGACGCCGGGCGCCGCTTGCGTGAGGGCCGCCAGCTCGGCTTCGACGTCGAGCGGCGCCTCCCCGCGCGCCTCGCGCCGGGCCGACTTGGCCTCGAGCATCTGGCGGATCTCCTCGCGCGCCTCGGCGCTGTCCGGCGCGGCTGAGGCGGTCTCGCGCCGCATCACCAGGTCGCTCGTCGCCGATGCTCCCGTACACCCGCCCGCTGCCCCAGTAGGAGACGGCGGCGAGCACCACCGCGACCACGGCCACGACGATGATGATCGTGCCGAACTCCACGCGGGCCATAGTCTGACGCCATGTGGCGAAAGCTTCGCCGCCGCACGATGGCTCCGAGCCGGCCGGCGGTGTATCCGGACCAGATCGGACTGGTCGTTTTCACGGTTCTGGCGCTTGCCGTCGGAATCTACGCGGCCGTGCGATGGCTGTTGTAATCTTGGTTGACTGACGAATCAATCAAGGAGCCGGGAAACCAGTGGTTGACTTCAGCCTGACCGACGAGCAGAAGGACATTCGCCAGCTCGCGCACGACTTCGCCGAGAAGGAGATCCGGCCGAAGGCGTGGGACTACGACCGGGACAGCACCTTCCCGCAGGACATCATCGAGAAGGCGTGGGAGGTCGGCCTCATGAACTCCCACATCCCCGAGGAGTACGGCGGTCCGGGGCTCGACTACCTGAGCGGTTGTCTCATCGAGGAGGAGCTCGGCTGGGGCTGCTCCGGCATCGGCACCTCGCTGATGTGCAACGGCCTCGCCGCGGCGCCGGTGGGGATCGGCGGCTCCGAGGAGATCAAGAAGCAGTACCTCGGCATGCTGGCCGAGGAGCCCAAGCTCGCCTCGTTCTGCCTGACCGAGCCGGACGCCGGCTCGGATGTGTCGGCCATGCGCACCACCGCCGTGAAGCAGGGCGACAAGTACGTCATCAACGGCACCAAGTGCTTCATCACGAACGGCTCCCACGCCTCCTGGTACACGGTCTACGCGAAGACCGACAAGGAGGCCGGCCACCGTGGCATCTCGGCCTTCGTGGTGCCGCGAGACGCCGGCGTGGTCGTCGACAAGAAGGAGGACAAGCTCGGCCAGCGCGCCTCCGACACCGCGATGATCTCCTTCAACGACGTCGAGATCCCCGCGGGCAACCTGCTCGGCGAGGAGAACAAGGGCTTCAAGCTCGCGATGATGACGCTCGACCGCACCCGCCCGGGCGTGTCGGCGATGGCGGTCGGGATCGGGCAGGCTGCCTTCGAGTACGCCCGCGACTACTCCAAGGAGCGCGTGCAGTTCGGCGTGCCGATCGCCATGCACCAGGCGATCCAGTTCATGATCGCCGACATGGCGACCAAGGTCGAGGCGGCCCGCCTGCTGACCTGGAAGTCGGGCGCCCTGCTCGACCGGGGCGAGCGCAACACGCTCGCCTCCTCGCACGCCAAGCGGTTCGCCGCCGACTCCGCGATGGAGATCACCGTCGACGCCGTGCAGGTCTACGGCGGCTACGGCTTCATCAAGGAGTACCCGGTGGAGAAGCTGATGCGGGACGCCAAGATCATGCAGCTCTACGAGGGCACGTCGCAGATCCAGCGCCTCGTGATCGCCCGCGAGGTCCTGATGCCTCGCCGGGTCGAGGAGCCCGCGCCGGCGACTGCCTGACGAGCATTGGCTGCGTGACCCCTTCGAAGAGGGAGCGCAGCCGCAAGGCGGTCAGGGAGGCCGTCGCGCAGGCCGGGCCCGAGGCGCCGGCCGGTCGCCGGTCCCAGGATCCCTTCACCGGCGGCCTCCGCCGGCGCGAGGTGCTGCCGCTGCTCGTGCTGCACCTGATCGCGCAGGGACCGAGCTACGGCAACCAGCTGATGGAGCGGATCGGCGAGATGACCGCGGGCGTGCTCTCCGTCAACCCGAACACCATGTACCCGCTGCTCCGGCAGCTCGAGGAGCGGGGCCTGATCCAGGGGAAGTGGGAGCACCCGGAGCGGCGCACGCGCCGCTACTACTCGCTCACCGCCGACGGCCAGGCGGAGTACGAGCGCCTCGTCGAGGAGGTGCGGCCGTTCCTCGACTCCGTGAAGTCCTCGATCGAGGAGATCGTTCGCGAGGTGTACGGCAGCTGAGGACCGCCAGCGCACAAGCCGATGTCGTCCTGACGCCCGAGGCCGCGCTGCGCCTGTGGACCGACGTGGACCGCTGGTCGACGTTCGTGGAGGGCTACGCCCGGACGCTCGAACGGAGCTCCGATTGGCCCGCGGCGGGCGCCCGGGTGGTCTGGGAGTCCACGCCCTCCGGGCGCGGCCGGGTGACCGAGAAGGTCACGGAGGACGTGGGCGCGGACCGGTTCGCCACCATGGTCTTCGAGGAGCGGCTGGTCGGCACGCAGACCTTTCGGGTGGTCGAGAGCGAGGCCGGCTCGCGCGCCGAGCTCAGCCTCGAGTACCGCCTCACCAAGTACGGGCCCCTGTCCGCGGTCGCCGACGCCATCTTCATCCGCCGCGCGATCCGAGACTCCCTGCGCCGCACCCTGAGCCGCTTCTCGGTGGAGGCCGAGGAGGAAGCTGGGCTGCGCTAGGGTCCCCAGCCGCCATTCGAGGAGGGTTCAGTTTGTTCGTCTTCAAAGCCGCCGTCGTGGGCGCCGGGACCATGGGCGGCGAGATCGCCCAGGTCATCGCATCCGCCGGCATCCCCGTCGTCCTGAAGGACGTGAAGCAGGAGTTCGTCGACCAGGGCCTCGAGAAGGCCCGCCAGGTCACGCAGGGCCAGCTCGGAGCGCTGGTCGGCAAGCAGAAGATCACGCAGGAGGACGCCGACCGCCAGCTCGAGGAGATCGTCGGCCGCATCGCCGGGACGGTCGAGTACGAGGGCTTCGGCGACGTCGACTTCGCGATCGAGGCCGTGCCCGAGCGGATGGACATCAAGCAGGCCGTGTTCGCGGAGCTCGACGCCGTCACGCCGGGGCACGCGATCCTCGCCTCGAACACCTCCGCGCTGTCGATCACCGAGATCGCCGAGGCGACCACGCGCCCGGACAAGGTGGTCGGCTTCCACTTCTTCATCCCGGCGTCGATCATGCGCCTGATCGAGGTGATCGAGGGCGAGGAGACCTCCGAGGAGACCGCCGCCGCGGCGGCCAACTTCGCCCAGGCGATCCGCAAGAGCGCGATCCGCTGCGGCGAGGTGCCGGGCTTCGTCGTCAACCGGATCCTCATCTCCTCCGCCTCCGAGGTGTGGCGCGTGACCGAGGAGGAGGGGCTCGACCCGCAGGAGGTCGACAAGGTCTTCAAGGAGTCCGGTGCGGTGCCGATGGGCCCGTTCTTCCTGGCCGACTGGTCGGGCCTCGACACCGCGCTGCACGTCGCCGAGTACCTGCGCGACTCCTACGGCGACCGCTTCTACGTGATGGATCGGATGAAGGAGCTGGTGGAGGCGGGACACCTCGGCCAGAAGACCGGGAGGGGCTTCTATGAGCACGGCTAGCGCCACGACCGAGGCCCTCGTCCAGCGGATGGGCCTCAAGACCCTGGTGGAGTGCTGCCTCGTCCTCGAGGAGGGCGTGGCGTCCGCCAAGGACGTCGAGATGGGGATGATGATGGGCGCCGGCATCCTGCCGGGCCCGTTCACCCGCGCCGACGAGGCCGGCCTCGACACGATCCTCGAGCAGCTCGAGCGGGCCCAGCACGAGTGGGGCGACGCCTTCGAGCCGCCGGTGCTGCTGCGCCGCCTCGTGGCCCAGGGCAGGCTCGGCAAGAAGACGGGCCAGGGCTTCTTCCCCTATCCGCAGCCAGACGCCGGCGACCAGCGCGAGACCGTGCTGCTCGAGACGCGCGGCGACATCGCGATCGCCTGGCTCAACCGTCCGCCCGCGAACCCGCTCTCGCCGCAGGCGATGCGCGACCTGATGTCCGTCTGGGAGGAGGTCGAGGGCAAGGTCCGCGTGCTCGTGATCGCCTCGTCGAACATCTTCACGTTCAGCGCCGGCGCGGACATCAAGGAGTTCACGAAGATGAGCCCGGAAGCCGAGGGCGCGGACCTCCTGCAGTCGGGTCACCGCTTCATGCGGGCGATGGAGACCTCGTCGACGGTCACGATCGCGGCGGTCAACTCGATCGCGTTCGGCGGCGGCTGCGAGCTGGCGATGGCGTGCGACTTCCGCGTCGCGGCCGAGTCGGCCACCTTCGGCCAGCCCGAGATCAACCTGGGCATCATCCCCGGGCTTCGGCGGCACCCAGCGGCTGCCGCGGCTGGTCGGCGAGGGCAAGGCGCTCGAGATGAACCTGACCGGCGAGCCGATCGACGCCTACGAGGCGCACCGGGTCGGGCTCGCGCACCAGGTGGTGCCCGACCACGAGCTGTTCGACGCCGCGCTCGCGTGGGCGCGCAAGCTCGCCGGCCAGGCGCCGATCGCGGTCGAGGAGATCAAGAAGCGGTCGCACCACGCGGACCTCGACGAGGGGCTCGCCACCGAGGCCGAGGGCTTCGCCCGGGCCTTCGGATCGGAGGACGCCAAGGAGGGGATCTCCGCGTTCCTCGGGAAGCGGAAGCCCTCGTTCAGGGGCCGATGACGGTCGCCGGACAGGGTCGCGGCGCAGCGGGCCGGCCCGCTGCTTCGCGCACGGCCGCAGGCGCAGCGTCTGGCCGCGCTGCTGCGCGACGCGAAGTGCGCCGTGGTGCTGACCGGGGCGGGCGTGTCCGTGCCCTCGGGCATCCCGGACTTCCGCAGCCCCGGCACTGGGCTGTGGGAGAACGTCGACCCGATGGAGGTCGCGCACATCGACGCCTGGCGGCGCGATCCCGACCGCTTCTGGCAGCTTCTACGGCGACCGCTTCGTGTCGCTGTTCGACAAGCAGCCGAACGGCGCCCACGCGGTCTTGGCCGAGCTCGAGCGGCGCGGCCTCGTCAGGGCGGTGATCACCCAGAACGTCGACCGGCTGCACCGAAAGGCCGGCAGTGAGCGGGTGATCGAGGTGCACGGCTCGATCGAGTACAGCGTGTGCATGGACTGCCGCGGCAAGGTGTCGCTCGAGCGCGTGATGGACCAGCTGCGGGAGGGCGAGGGCGCCCCCGAGTGCCCCACCTGCGTGACCCCGCTGAAGCCGGACGTGGTGCTGTTCGGCGAGATGCTGCCCGAGCAGGCGATGTCGGAGGCGCAGTCGCTGGCGCTCGAGGCGGACCTGATGCTGTGCGTCGGCTCGTCGCTCGAGGTGTACCCGGTGGCGGGGCTGCCTGCGATGACGCACGGCGGCGGCGGGCGGATCGCGCTCGTCACCCAGGGGCCGACGCCGTACGACTCGGACGCCGACGTGAAGCTGGACGGCGACGTGGTCGAGGAGCTGCAGGCGGTGCTCGCCGCCTTGTGAACGGGGTTCTGGTGGCGGTGGTCGTCGCGCTGCTCGCGGCGTTCGCCGCGATCGGGATCTTGGCTGGGGAGGAGGAGGCGCCGAGCAGGCCGCGCCGATCGAACCGGTGGCAGAACGCGTCGAGGAGGTGGCCCGCGGCGTCGAGCGCGTCCGCGAGCTCGAGTTCCGCCGCCTGCCGCGGGTGCGCCTGGTCAGCGTCGAGGAGGCGACCCGGGACAGCCTCAGAGAGCTCGACGAATACCTGCCGCGCCGCAGGCAGCGGATCGAGGAGCGCGTGCTCACGATGCTCGGGCTCTTGCCCGCCGACGTCGGGCTGCGCGAGGTGCTGGGCAAGGCGCTCACCGAGGAGGTGGCGGGCTACTACATCCCGCGCACCGACACGATGGCGCTCGTGCGCGGCGCTGGACTCGACGGCTTCTTCGGCGAGATCGCGCTTGCGCACGAGCTGACGCACGCGCTGGACGACCAGCACTTCGACATCGAGCCGCACGGGGCGAGCGGCTTCGTGCGCGACCGGGCCGTCGCGGACGCGGCGCTGCGCGAGGGCTCGGCGACCATCGCGATGTTCGAGTACCTGGCCCTGACCCAGGCCGCGGGGCAGGAGCTGCCCGCGGGCGTGCGCAGCCGGTTGCTCGAGGAGTTGGACCAGTTGGCACTGCCGGCCTCGACCGGGCTGCCGCGCTACGTCCGCGAGGCCTTCCTGTTCTCCTACGCCGCCGGGGCCCGCTTCGTCGACCGCCTCCAGGGCAGCGGCGGATGGGCGGCGGTCGACCGACGCCTTCAGCGAGGACGCCGCCGCTGTCGAGCGAGCAGATCATGCATCCGCGGAAGTACGAGGCGGGCGAGCGGCCGGTGCGCGTGCGGCTGCGCGGCGTCCGGGCGGCGCTGCCGTCGGGCGCCCGCGTGGTCGCGCGCGGCGACCTCGGCGAGTTCGACACGGCGCAGTTCCTGCGCGACGCGAACGGCCGCCGGCGCTCGGAGGAGGCGGCGGCCGGGTGGGGCGGGAGCGCGTTCGAGCTGTGGCGGCTGCCGGGGGGCGGGGACGTGCTGGTGATGGGCTGGGCGTGGGATACGCCGCGCGACGCGCTCGAGTTCGAGGCCGCGGCGGAGCTCAGCGTCGACCGGCTCGGTGGCGCCGGCGCCGTGAACGGCAGCAATGAGGGGGTTGTCACGGTGGTGCTGGCACCGCGGGAGTCCCTGGCCCGCCGGGTGGCGCAGCGGACCCGGCACGGAGGGGGTGGGTAGTTCTAGGACCGCATATGCGGTCCCGAGACTACCCACCCCCCCTGCTCAGCCGCGCAACCGGTGCCGCCGAAGGGCCGCCTCCATCGCCAGGACCGCCTCCTCGATGCTCGCCGTTTCAGCCGCGTCGAGCTCTCCGCGCAGGGCCGCGCTGGCCGCCTCCGCGACCGAGCCCCGCAGTTCGTCCAAGGCCGCCTCGGGCAGCTCCGCCACCAGCGCCTCCAGCGCCACCCGCGCCTGCAGCGCGGCCTCGCGCGGGCGACCCGCGGCCAGGTCGGCGCGGGCGCGTAGCACCAGTTCCTCGCCGACCAGCGCTTCCGAGCGCGCCCCCAGCAGCGCCGCGAACCGCTCCTCCGGCGCCTCCATCGACCGCTTCACCCGCCGCGCCCCCGCGCGGGGCAGCTCGAGCGCCTCGCCGTAGCGGCCCTCCGTCACCGCCTCGCCGCGGCCGTAGCCGATGCGCGCCACCAGCGCCCGTTCCGCCGACACCTCGCCCAGCCAGGGATCCGCCGTGGCCGCCCGGTGCGCCCGCAGGGCCCGGTTCAGCACCCGCAGCGCCTCGTCGAGCTCCTCCTCCATTGCCGAGTCGTTCGCTCGCAGCGTCGCCAGCCACGCGCCTGCCTCCTCGCGCGAGCCGAACGGCTCGGGCCGCACCACGGTCGCCCGTGAGGTCGGCACCGGCTCGGGGCCCGCCTCCTCGACCGGCCGGGCGCGGCGGCCGCGCAGGCGGCGCCGCTCGGGCGCTCCCAGCGTTCCCAGCACGAGCACGGCGTCGAGCGGCCCGTCGGGGCCGGCACGCACCATGTAGCTCCCGTCCGGCGGCCCCAGCAGGAAGCCGAACTCGAGTTGGACGAAGCCGAACGGGGCGGTCGTCGGACTACTCGCCCACGTGGGCGTCGCTGGCGCGCTTGTCCTCGACGGGCAGCGCGAACTTGGACGGCGTGGTCGGCACGACCGGGTTCTCGATCTCGTTCAGGCGCGAGAGCAGGTCGTCCCACTGGCCGGGGCTCAGCACGGCGAGCGCCTGCTTGCCGAGCTTGCGGTTCTCGCCGAACATCGGCTGGAAGCCGACGTGGATGTGGTCGTGCGTGGTCGGCCATCGCGAACGTCGCGCCGCCGATCTCGAACAGCGAGATGATCTGGGCGGGCGCCATCGTGCCCTGCAGCTGCATCAGCCGCCGGACCGACTGCTCGGTCACGCCGCCCGGCTCCTGGTGGCCGAGGATCGGGATGCCGTTGATCTTGGCGATGTCGACCGCGTTGCCCGACGAGTGGTGGGAGACGTTGCCCGAGCTCGTGTAGTAGCCGTGGCCGCACTTGAGGCTCGTCACCGACGGGCGCAGGCCCGACTCGGCGAGGTAGGCGAGCGTGGCGAGCACGCGGCGGTCGATCTGGCCGGAGCGGATGTCGTCCTGGCCGCACTCGTAGATCTCGATGCGCTCGTCGGCCAGCACGCGCCGCTCGAGCTGCGGCTTCGGCAGCAGCATGACCTGGCCGATCGACATGCCGGGCACGTCGTCGCCGTGGAGCGCGTTCCTGCCGGAGGCGCGGTAGATGGCGGTGGCCTCGAGGAGCTTCCAGCCGTCGAGGATCGGCTTCGGGTCGATCCTCGGCGCGCCGCGGCCGGCCGGGCGGATCGAGAAGTCGACGTGGGCGGCCATGTCGGGCACGGACCGGCCGATGCGGCCGATGATCGTGCCGCCGATCACGCGCGAGCCGACCTTGAGGCGGCGCAGCGTGACCTTGTCCGGGTCGAGGCCGAAGGGCCGCGAGAAGTAGTTCTTGTAGACCTCGTAGGTGCCGTCGCGGCGGGCCTTGGCGTCGAGCAGCTGCTCGAGCCCGCCGGCCTGGCGCGAGCCCTCCATCGACGGGTGGGCGAAGAGGCGCTCCTTGACCGGCACGCTCGCCTGCGGGGCGTCGTGCGACTCGGGCGCCGCGCCGCGGTCCTTGGCCGGCTCGCGGTCGGAGTCGTCGAGCTGGCGGCCCGCGGAGGCGGGGGCGGCCGGCAGCGGATCGGCGCCGTTGGCCTTCACCGCGCGCGCGGAGCGCTTCGGGTCGTAGGCGCCCTTGCGGGGCACCGGGTACACCCGCGAGACCGACCCGAGCTGCGAGTACGTGTAGCGGTTGCCGTACACGTCCTGGAGCACGACGTAGCGGCCGAGCTTCTCGTTGCGGCCGATCTTCTTGATCTCGCCGTCGTTGACCGCGACGACCGGCGCGCCGGGCTCGGCGAAGATGTCGACCGAGCGGCGGTCATCGGAGTCCTCGACGAGGTTCGCCGCGTTCTCGCCGCGCTGGACGCGCTTCAGCAGCTGCTGCTCGGCGAGGTCGTCGGCGTAGCGGGCGCGGGCGTAGACGGGGAAGCGTGCCTTCGGTGAGTCCGGTCAGCGAGCCGATCAGGTCGGCCGGCACCCCGGCGATCAGCCGGGCGCGCAGCAGCACCGAGTCGACGTACCAGTCGGCGTGGTTGTAGGCCCAGATCGCCGCCCGCACGTCGTTCTCGTAGTTGGCCGCCTTCAGATAGCGGGCCGCGGCGAAGATCGCGTCGACCGGGTTGTAGGGGTCCTTGCGCCCGTCCTTGTTGGCATCGGTCCCATAGGCCGCCCAGGTCGAGGGCATGAACTGCATCCACCCGACCGCACCCGCCGACGAGACGTTCAGGTTGCGGCCGTAGTCGGTCTCGATCTCGTTGATCGCCGCCAGGATCTCCCAACGGATGCCGTACTCGATCCCAGCCGCCTGATAGATCGGCAACAGGAACGGCGGCACCCGGAACTTGCGGATGATGAAGTTCGGCACACCCGACACAGACGACGGACCCGGCAACGCATCGATGAACCCGGGGTTGCCCGGGGTCGGCGTGCCGTCGGAGTTGCGGAGCTCGGTGCGGCCGTCACGATCGCGCTCGTTGTCCTCGTCGCGCTCGTGCTTCTGCTTCTTGCCCTTCTTCTTCTTACCCTCATCCTCAGCTGGAGCCTCAACCCCGCCGGTGATCTTGCGGATCTTCTCGTTCTGCTCCTTGATCCGGTCGCCGCTGTTCGTCTGACCCTGCGGCGACCCGCCGCCGGCGCTCGGCGGTCCAGGCTCGGGCGCGGGGGCCGGAGTCGTCGGCTCAGGCTTGGGCCGGCGCCGGCTTCGGGGTGGCCGGCGTGGTGGGGGTGGTGGGCGTGGTGGGCTGGGGAGGGGCGACGGGCGTGCCGGGCAGCTGGATGTCGTCCAGGGTGCTGCCGGGCGGGACGTCCACCTGCACGTTGACGATCTCGCCGCTGGGCAGTCTGCACCGGGACGGTCTGCGTCTGGGCAGCCGCGGGGATGGTGACGCCCGTGAAGACGGCCGCGACAACGGAGCCTGCCGCAAGCAGGATCGTGAGAAGCCGCGTCTTCATCCGTGCTGTTCCAGGTCCTCCCTTGGGGCCCCTCGAGGAGCGCCCCGCGTGCGCGCGCAGGCCAGTAACAGCTCCTGCCGCTGGTCCAACGCTACTTGAGGGCTTTTCAGTGTGCAACGGGGATCTGTCCGATCGTGGGCGAGGGTTCGGCTCGCACGCCGCGGCCGGGGCGGATGTGCGAGATCACGACCATGTATCGACCAGCCCTGCCCATCTGTTGAATTTCTCTCCCCCGCGCCTCGGCGCCCCGAGTGCGCACGCCCGCCTGCCGGATGTCGCGATTGTTCCAAGAAGGGGGTGTTTGAAACGTAGGTAAAGCTCTGATCGAGGCTTAGAGTGTGCCTGTTTCGGCGTCAGCCGGCGTGAGGGGAGCCTGCTCGGCGCGATCGATCGGCTACCCTGCGCCGCGATGGCCGCTCCGGAGCAGGAACGAGAGCTTCGTCGAGAAGCTCTCGAGGCAGGGCGAGGAGGCTCTCGGCAAGATCGCCGAGGAGCTGATCGCGAACCCCGTGGTGAACGGGGCCGTGGCCCGTGCATTCGAGGCGCGCGAGAAGGCGTTGCAGGCCCAGGAGGCCGCCCTCGGCGCGCTCAACCTGCCGTCGGCGGCGGACATCGAGCGCGTGACGCGCCGCTTGAGGTCGCTGTCGCAGCGGCTGGAGGGCATCGAGGACGCCATCGACCGGCTCGAGGAGCGCGTCGCGGCCGCGGGCGCCGGGCCGGACCGGATGGCCGCGATCGAAGGGCGCCTCGACGAGATCGCCCGCGACCTGGCCCGCCTCCGCGAAGCCGTGGCGCCGAGCGACGAGCCGGTGTCGCGCGCGCAGGAGCGGCTCACCGTCACCGAGGCGTAGCGCCGCGCGCGGCCGCAGGCGCGCAGCGCCGCCCGGCCACCGGCGGCCGGCTCTCCTCAGCGCTGCACTTCGACGGCCGCATATCCAACCTCTCCCACCCGAAGGCCGATCGCCTCGAGCTGCTCCGGGCCGGCCCGCTGGCCGCCCTCTTCTCCAACAACGTCCGACACCCCGAGAACACACGCCGCCTCGACACCGCGGCGGGCCGCGACCAGGAAGATCGTGGCGGCCTCCATCTCCACGGCCACCGCGCCGCGGTCGATCCACTTCGCCACCTCGCCCTCGCGCGGGTCGTAGAAGAGGTCGCTGCTCACGACCGTGCCGGGCCGGGCGCCGGCGCCGACCAGCCGCGACAGCAGGCCGGCGTCGGGGGCCACCGAGCCGTTGGCTCCGAGCGCCGCGCTCGCCCCGTCGGCGGGCAGCACCGACTCGGCCGCGACGAGGTCGCCGATCGCCAGCCCGGCGTCCAGGGCGCCGCAGGTCCCGATGCGCACCAGGCGGCGGGCGCCCATGGCGATCAGCTCCTCCACGACGATGGCCGCGCTCGGGCCGCCCATGCCGGTGGACTGGATCGTGAGCGGCTGGCCGTCGGCCGCCACGCCGGTGTAGCCCCACAGGCCACGGCTGTGGTTGAACATCTTCGGGCCGTCGAGCAGGTGCTGGGCGACGGCGAGCGCGCGGTGCGGGTCGCCGGGCAGAAGCACGCGCTCGGCGAGGTCGGCGGCGGGCTTCAGGTGGATGGGGCGGGGCTCGTGCTTGAGCGGCACTCGGCGGCGAACCCTAGTGAGCGGCAAATGGGCGCCTGCCCGCGTGTTTCTGAAGGCCGTGTGGAAGACTCCGCCTGGGATGGCGAAGCGCCCCTCGACACCCGGTGACCTGCGCGACGCGGTCGAGCGAACGGTCCAGGCGACGCTCGGCTCGGCCGAGCGCCAGCGCGAGCGGACCCAGGGTGCGCTCGACGATCTCGCGGGCACGGTCGACCAGCTGCGCCGGGGGGCCGAGGCGGGCCTCGCCCGCGGCAGGCGGGTCATCGAGGACCGCCGGCCGGCCACCTCGGAGGACATCCGCGAGCTGAAGGCGGAGATCCGCCGGATCGGCCGCCGCCTCGACGCGATCGAGGAGCGGCTGCCGGCGAAGCGGGGCGCGAAGCGCTCCTCGTCCGGCGGCGGCGCGAAGCGCTCGTCCTCCGGCGGCGCGAAGTCCTCCGGCGGCGCGAAGCCCTCCGGCGGGCGCCGCTCCTCCTAGTGCCCGCTCGGCGGGTCCTCATCACAGGCGTCGGGAGCTACCTCGGCACGCTCGTCGCCGCCCGGCTCGAGCGCGATCCCGAGGTCGAGGCCGTCGTCGGGATCGACACGCGGCGTCCCACGACCGGCCTCGAGCGCACCGAGTTCCACGAAGCCGACATCCGCGACCCCGAGATCGCTCGCCTGATCAAGGAGGCGGCCCCCGACGCGGTCGTCCACAACAAGATCGTCCGCCAGCCGGGGCCGGGCATGTCCTCCCGGGCGATGCACGACATCAACGTGATCGGCTCGCTCCAGCTCCTCGCCGCCTGCGAGCGCGTGCCCTCGATCCAGTCGATCGTCATCCGCGGCTCCGCCGGCATCTACGGCGCCGAGCCCCACGCCCCCCAGTTCCTCGGCGAGGAGATGACCCGGCTGTTCCCGCTGCGCACGCGCTTCCAGCGCGACGTCGCCGAGATCGAGAACTACTTCGAGACCTTCAGCCGCCGCCGGCCGCAGGTGACCTGCACGATGCTCCGCTACCAGCCCGCGATCGGTCCGTCGCTCGACACCCAGATCACCCGCTACCTCTCCCAGGCGGCCTGCCCCACCTACCTCGGCTTCGACCCGCGCATCCAGCTCGTGCACGAGCACGACGCGCTGGAGGCGCTGCTGGCGGCGATCAGGAACCCGGTTCGCGGTGCCGTGAACGTGGCGGGCCGCGGCACGATCGGCCTCGGCCGCATGATCCGTATGGCCGGCCGGCCTCCGTTCCCGATCGCGGGCCCGCTGTTCGGGCCGGTCACGGAGGCGGCGCGACGGCTCGGCCTCGGTGCCTACTCGGACGACTTCCGGCGCCTGCTGCGCTACGGCCGGGCGGTGGACATCCGGCGCCTCGAGGAGGAGGTCGGGCACGAGCCGCGGTACTCGACCGTGGCGGCGGTGCAGGACTGGGTCGCCCGGCGCAGCCAGGCGAGAGCGGCGTGAGCGAGCCCGGCGGCGTCGAGGCCGCGGTCGCGTTCATGCGCCGCCTCCGGGAGGGGCTCGACGCCGGCCTGGAGCTCCCCGACGCCGTCACCCGCGGGGCGGCCGCCCTCCCGCGCGACGCCCGCCAGACCGCCCAGCGGGTCATGCGCCGCCTGGAGGGCGACTACCCCGAGGACGAGTGGGGCTTCGACGAGCGCTTCACGGAGCTGGTCGAGCCCTTCTTCGGCTTCCTCTACGACCGCTGGTGGCGCGTGAAGGTGTCCGGCGTCCACAACGTCCCGGCCCACGGGCGCGCCATGCTCGCCGCCAACCACGCCGGCATCCTGCCCTGGGACGCCACGATGATCTCCGTGGGGCTGCTGCGCGAGCACCCGCTGCCGCGCCACCCGCGCTTCATGGTGCTGAACTGGGCGTTCGACCTGCCCTGGGTGTCGGTGTTCATCCGCAAGGTCGGCGGGGTGGTGGCCTCGCCCTACAACGCGCTGCGGCTGCTCGAGCAGGACCAGCTCGTGGCGGTCTTCCCCGAGGGGGTGAAGGGCACCGGCAAGCCCTACGCCGAGCGCTACCGGCTGCAGCGCTTCGGCCGCGGCGGCTTCGTCGAGATCGCGCTGCGCGCCGGTGCGCCGATCGTGCCGGTGGCGGTGGTGGGGAGCGAGGAGATCTACCCCAAGCTGGCCGACGTGCCGGCGCTGGCGCGGCTGATCGGCGCGCCGTTCTTCCCGGTGACGCCCACCTTTCCGTGGCTCGGACCGCTCGGCGCGATCCCGTTGCCGTCGCGCTGGCGGATCGAGTTCTGCGAGCCGATCGAGACCGCTCACCTGGGCCCGGAGGCCGCCGGCGACCGCGCCGTCGTGCTCGAGCTGACCGAGCGCGTGCGCGAAACGATCCAGCAGGCGCTGTACGCCAATCTGGTCCGTCGCGGCCCGGCGTTCATCTAAAGCCGAATTTCCTCTCCCGAAGTCGCCCGTATTGCCGATTACATACGTGCGTGAATGGGTTCGACCAGCGGTTGACGCGTGCGAGCGCGGCGCTACCTTCGATGGTGATGCGCCGGAAGCGCATCCTCCTGCCACTGCTCGCGGTGACGCTGATGTCCGGGACGGCTGTGGCCGCGCCGGGCGATCCGTACGTGGTCTACACCGCGAACAGCTTCTCCAACGGCGCCGTCATCCTCCGCACCGAGCCGGGCACCGGCTCGCTCGTGGAGGTCTCCCGCAACGGGCCGCAGGGGAACCTCTTCCAGCGGCCGTACGACCTCGCGGTCGAGCCCGACGGCAAGCTGGTCGTGGCCGACCTCGGCGAGCCCAACCGGAAGGACGGCGCGGTCATCCGCGTCGATCCCCTCACCGGCGTGCAGAGCCTCGTGTCGAGCGGCGGCGAGTTCTTCGACCCGGCCGGCATCGCCGTGGCGCCGGACGGCCAGATCTACGTCGCCGACAACCGGGCGCCCGACAACGACGGGGCGGTGATCAGGGTCGACCCGCGCACCGGCGCGCAGACGCTCGTCACGGAGCGGTCCTCAGCGCCGGGCCGCAGGGAGCTCGACCTGCCGTTCGGCATCGCGATCGAGGGCGACGGGAAGCTCCTTGTGTCCAACCGGGAGTCACCCGCCTCGCTCCCCCTCCTCTGCCAGGTGCTCGGCAAGGTGGTGCGCGTCGATCCGGCGACGGGCGAGCAGGTGAGGGTGAGCAGCGCCGGGCACATCGCCTGGCCGCTCGGCCTGGCGGTGCGGCCGGACGGCGGCATCGTCGTGGCGAACGAGTGCGGCGCCGGCGGCGGGCTCGTCCTGCTGGACCGGCTGGGGCTCGGGCAGCTTCTGCTGACGCCGAATGGCCCGCAGGACGTGCTGGTGACTCCCGAGCGGGTTGCGTTCGACCCGGGCGGGGGGCTGCTCGTGAGCGACTTCAACGCGGGTCCGGACGGCGAGGGCGGGATCGTCCGCGTGGACCCGGAGACCGGCGCCCAGTCGCTGGTGCGGTCCGGGCCGCTGTTCAACCACCCGCTCGGGATCGCGGCCGTCGCGAACCGACCGCCGTCCGCCGCGCTCGTGCTTCCGCCGGCCGTGGCCGCGGGGCGGCCCGGTGCAACTCGACGCCTCGCGCTCGGGGGACCCGGAGCACCTGCCGCTCGTCTACGAGTGGGACCTCGACGGAGACGGGGGCTTCGAGGCGGGCTCGGGCGGAACCGCGACGGCGTCGCGAAGCTTCGTGACCCACGGGCCAGGCGACGGTGCGCGTGCGCGTGAACGACCCGCACGGCGGCAGGTCGGTGGCCGAGGCGAGCGTGATGGTGGACGGCGCGGCGCCTGTGATCGGGCACCTGCGCCGCGGCGCGAGGGTGCTCGCGGTGAAGCGGCCGGCGCGGAAGCGACCCGCGCGAAGGCGCGGCAGCGCCGCCAGCGCAGGCAGGCCGCCGCGCCCGGCCATGGGCCGCCGCCCGGCGACCGCGCCGCCGCCCCCAGGCGCCGGCCCCCGCCGCGCGCCACCACCGTCCGCTTCAGCCTCACCGAGCCCGCCGCCGTCACGCTCGGCGTCGACCGCGCGCGCCGCGGCCGCCGCCTCGCGGTCAACGGCCCCTGCAAGCTTCGCGCGCGCGCCGGCCGCCGCTGCGTCGTCTGGTCCCGCGCGCGGTCGATCAACCACGCCGGCGCCGCCGGCGAGAACGCCATCCGCCTCCGCTCACGCGGCCTCCGCCCCGGGCTCTTCCGGCTCGTGCTGAGCGCGGTCGACGGGGTCGGCAACGCCTCGGCCCCGCGCATGGCGCCGCTCCGCGTGGTCCCGCTGCCCCGCCGGACGGGCGCTCGGCCCGCCCCGCAGGCGCGAGACCGCCGGCGTCGCCGCCTAGAAGTGCACGCCCCGCATCAGGTAGGCCATCGCCACGGCCTCGGTGGACATCTCGTCGTCCTTCTTCTCGGCCGCCGGGGCCGGCTTGCCGTCCGCCTTGTCCCCCTTTGACGCCTTCGAGTCGGGGAACAGGTTGTAGGCCGTGTTGAGGACGATGTCCACGGTCTTCGGCGACACCGCGTAGAGCACCTCGCCGAAGGTCCCGAGCCGTGAGGCCACCCGCTTCGGCTTGTCGATCATCGCGTCGCAGAGCATCAGGGCCGCCTCGTCGGGCGTGAGCGTCGGGAAGGCCTTGTAGATGTCGGTGGGCGCGATCATCGGCGTGCGCACCAGCGGCATGTAGACCGTCGTGAACTTGACGTTGTCGGCGACGCACTCCGGCGCCGCGCAGCGCGAGAACGCGTCGAGCGCCGCCTTCGAGGCCACGTAGGCCGAGAAGCGCGGCGTGTTCGTCTGCACGCCGATCGACGACACGTTGATGATGTGGCCGCTCTTCCGCTCCCGCATGCCCGGCATGAAGGCGAGGATCAGCTTCAGCGCGCCGAAGTAGTTCAGCCGCATGGTGCGCTCGTAGTCGTGGAAGCGGTCGTAGGAGCGCGCCACCGAGCGGCGGATCGAGCGGCCCGCGTTGTTCACGAGGATGTCGACGCCGCCGTGCTCCTCGAGCACCTCCTGGGCCAGGCGGTCGATGTCGTCGAGCTCGGACAGGTCGCAGGGGTGGACGTGCGCGGTGCCGCCCGCCTCCTCCACCTGCCGGGCGACCTCCTCGAGCTTCTCGCGCGTGCGCGAGACCAGCAGCACCTCGCCCCCCGCCTCGCCGACCTTGAGCGCGGTCTCCAGCCCGATGCCGCTCGAGGCGCCGGTGATCATGATGCGCTTGCCCTTGATCGAGTGGGTGAGCGAGCGCTCGCGGAAGAGGTCCGGGTCGAGGTTGCGCTCCCAGTAGTCCCACAGCCGCGGCGCGTAGGTCGACAGCGGCGGCACGGCGATGCCGGTGCCGCTGAGCGCCCGCTGGGTGTCGCGCGCGTCGAAGGTGCAGCGGAAGTCCTTGTTCTCCATCGCCGCCGGCGGGATGCCGAGGTCGTTGTAGAGCTGGTGGCGGATCCGCTTGACCGTCGGGAGCGCGAGCACGCCCTTGCGGACCCCCGGCGGGATCGCGTTGGTCATGTGCGGGTCGATCCGCATCGCGAACTGCGGGGCGTGCGCGGCCTTGGCGAACTCGTTCAGGGTGTCGCCCACCCGCATCGGCTCCGGGCTGACGAGGTGGAAGGTGTCGCCCGGCAGCTCGGCGTCGGGCAGATGGGCGATGTGGTCCATCGCCTTGGCCACGAAGTCGACCGGCACGAGGTTCGTCTCGCCGCCCTGCGGGCCGGCCAGCGGCGCCCACTCGGGCAGCGCGTGGCGGAGCTTCTGGAGCAGCTTGAAGAAGTAGTAGGGACCGTCGATCTTGTCCATCTCGCCGGTCTCCGAGTGGCCCACCACGATCCCGGGCCGGTAGACGATCGTCTTCGCCCGGATCTGCTCCCGCACGAGGCGCTCGGACTCGTACTTGGTGCGGTGGTAGGCGTGCGGCAGCCGCTGGCCCTCGTCGAACATGTCCTCCTGGAACACGCCCTTGTAGAGGCCGGCCACGGCGATCGAGCTGGTGTGGTGGAAGCGCCCCACCTCGATCTGATTGGCGAACTCGATCACGTGCCGCGTGCCCTCGATGTTGGCCCGCTCCATGGCCTCCTCGTCGGCGGCCATGTCGTAGATCGCGGCGAGGTGGAAGAAGTGGTCGATCTTCTCGCTGAAGCCCTCGATGCCGAGGCCCGGCTTCGACAGGTCGCCGTTCACGGGGACGATCCGCCCCTCGGGGGCGTCGCAGCTCTGGACGAGCGCGTCGATCTTGCCGCGCGAGCCCTCGCGCACGAGCACGTAGATGGTGCCTTCGCGCTTGACGAGCTCGGCGACGAGGTGGCGACCGATGAAGCCGGTGGCGCCGGTGACGAAATAGTTCAAAGCTCTCCCTCCGCTGTCACGGGGCGCGATACTACCCCCGGGGGTCACAATCCCTGGTCGGATGGGCGACCGAACCCTCACCTTGAAGGAGGCCGCCGAGCGCGTCGGCGTTTCCCCGGCCACGCTGAGGCGCTGGGCCGAGGCCGGGGTGATCCCGGAGATCGACGGCAAGCGCGAGTGGACCGAGCCGGCGGTGGCGCACGCGCGCATCGTCGCCCGGCTGCGCGAGCGCGGGCACCGGCTCGACCAGATCCGCGAGGCGGGCAGGCAGGGCCGGCTCGCCTACGGGTACATCGAGTCGCTGTTCGGCGAGGACCGGCCGAGCTGGTCGCTGGACGATGCGGCGGACGAGTCCGGTCTCGAGCCCGCCCTCGTCGAGCGCTTCTGGGCGAGCATCGGCCTGCCGTCGTCGGAGCTGGAATCGTTCACCGACGAGGATCTCGAGGCGCTCCGCTACGTCTCCTCGGTGCTGGCGGCGGGCTTCCCGCTCGTCGCGTTCCTCCAGCTCTGCCGGGTGTACGGGCAGGCGCTCTCGCAGATCGCCGACGCCGAGGTGCGCCTCTTCCACCTCTACGTGCACGAGCCGCTGATGCGCGAGGGCGTGCCCGGGCTCGAGATGGCGGAGGAGATGGAGGGCCTGGCGCGCGACCTGCTGCCGATCGCGTCGCCGCTCATGGACTACGTGCACACGCGGTTCCTCCAGCACTTCGTGGCCCAGGACGTGGTGGGGCACATGGAGACGGAGCTCGAGGACGACGAGTCGGCCGCGGGCCGCGTGCGGGTGGCGATCGCGTTCGCCGACCTGGCCGGCTACACGCGCTTCACGGAGGAGGAGGGCGAGGAGGAGGCGCTGTCGTCGGTGGAGCGGTTCGTGGAGCGGGTCACGCACACGCTGCCGGAGGACGCGCGGGTGGTGAAGACGATCGGCGACGAGGTGATGGTGGTCGGGACCGACGTGGGCGCCCTGGTGGACTGGGCGGTCGGCTTCCTCGCGACGGTCGAGGAGCGCCCCGAGCCGCGCCTCGGCATCAACTACGGCAGCACGCTGTACCGCGACGGCGACTACTTCGGACGCGAGGTCAACCTCGCCTCGCGCGTGGTGGCGCGGGCGCGCGGCGGCGAGGTGCTGGTGACCGACTCGGTGGTGGATGCGGTCTCCGGGACGGCGCACCTCCGCTTCGAGCCGATCGGCGACGTGAAGCTGAAGGGCTTCGACGAGCCGCGCCAGCTCTGCCGCGCCGCGCGATTATGAAGCGGCCGCTGGAGGCGGCGCGCGAGAGCGGTCTGCTGGCCGCGGGGAGGCCGGTCCTGGTGCTGCTGTCGGGGGGCGGGGACTCGGTCTGCCTGCTGGACGTGGCGCTGCGGCTGGATGCGCGGGTGTCGGCGCTGCATGTGAACTACGGGCTGCGGGACGGGGCGGGGGAGGACGAGGAGTTCGTGCGGTCGCTGTGCGAGCGGCTGGGGGTGCCCCTGCACGTGGAGCGGGTCTCGCTGGGCGAGGGCGGCAACCTGCAGGAGCGGGCGCGCGAGGCGAGGTACGCGCTGGCGGAAAGCCTCACGGAGGGGTGACTACGCGGCCGCGCATACCGCGTCCGACCAGGCGGAGACCGTGCTGTACCGGCTGGCCGTGTCGCCGGGGTCGCGGGCGCTGCTGGGGATGGCGCCGCGGCGGGGTCGGCTGGTGCGACCGCTGCTCGGCGTGACCCGCGACGAGGTGCGCTCGTACCTGCGCGCCCGCGGGCTCGAGTGGCGCGAGGACCCGTCGAACGCGGACCGGCGCTTCGCGCGAGCCCGTGTGCGCCACGACCTGCTGGAGGCACTCCGGACCGTGGGACCCGCGGCAGAGACGACGATCGCGGAGACGGCGCGCCAGCTGCGCGAGGAGGCGGAGGTGCTGGACGCCGCGGTGTCGGAGGCGATCGAGGAGCTGGGCGGAGGGCCGGCGATCTCGCTGGCGACGCTGCGCGAGAAGCCGCCGGCGTTGCGGCGGCTGGTGCTGCGGAGGCTGGCGGAAGCGGCCGCGCGCGAGCCGCTGAGCTCCCGCGACCGCGGCGGCTGCGCCGCGCGCGCTCTCCCGGCGCGAGGCGGACGAGATCCTCGCCCTGGACGACCGGGGCACGAAGGCGCTCGACCTCGGCGGTGGCCTCCGGGCCGTGGCCGAGTACGGCACGCTCCGCTTTTCACGCGCGCGCGAGGAGACCGTCCCCGACCCGGTCGAGCTGGCGGTGCCGGGCCGGGTGCGCTTCGGCGACTGGGAGGTCGAGGCGAGCCTGGGCGGCCCGGGCGACGTGTCCGTGACACGGGCTCGGCCCCGCCGCAACGGTCCGCGCGTGGCGCGAGGGCGACCGCATGCGCCCCGCCGGCCTGGGCGGCACGAAGACGCTTCAGGACCTCTTCACCGACCGGAAGGTCCCGCGCGCCCTGCGCCGCACGCTGCCGGTCGTGGAGTCGAACGGGGAGATCGTGTGGGTGGCGGGGGTGGCGGTGGACGAGCGCTTCGCGGCCCGCGAGGACCAGCCGGGGGCGGTCGCGTTGAGCGCCCGCTCGATCGGACACCAGCCGCCTTAGGCGGTCAGTGGTGGCACGTCGCGCCGTGGGCCGCGGATCGTCACTGCACCGCGATCTCGCCGCCGAGCGCAAACGGTGCGATGAGCTCGATGCGGTCGCCGCTCCAGAACCGTCCGGGGTCGTACCAGCTCGCCGGCCGCCGGCCGGGGAGCAGACCCATGTGCTGGTAGGTCGTGGCGACGAGCTCGGCGCAGTAGACCGTCTCCAGCGACGACGAGCGGCGCCGGAGCCGACCGGTCACCCACTGCCGGACGAGCCCCGGCGTCGTGGGGAACGGCCGGCCGTCGAAGCGCTCGATGACCTCCATGAGCCGGTCCTCGTGGCGGCGCTCGATCGTGCCCTCGAGCTGGCGCACCCAGGCCCGCTGCCGGTAGCGCTCGTTCCAGGTCGTGACGGCCTCGCCCAGCAGGTGAAGTTGGACGCCCCGGTGCCGCTCACCGGTCCACACGTCGGGCAGCGAGCGCCCCAGTTCTGCGTGCCACAGGAGCGGGGGCAGGTCGTCGAGGGCGACGACCATCCCGACGTGGTTGACCGGGCTGTTCGTGACCGCACGGATCGCCACGTCGGCAAGCGCCCGGCCGCGGAACAGCCAGATGTCGCCGGTGGACGCCGTGGCGACGGCGTCGTCGAGAGCCAGTGCCACGTCGTTCACGAGCCGTAACCTACGGACCGTGCGGGTGCCCTGGAAGCTCATCGGAGTCGCCGGCCTCGCGGGCGTGGCCGCCACCGGCGTGGTCGTCGCCCGCAAGCGCCGGGCCCAGCACGACTACGACCCCGACGAGCTTCGCGACCGGCTCCACCGGCGTCTGGCCGAGATCGCCACCGACAGCGAGGGGACAGGGGAGCCGGTCCGCGACCCGGAACGCGGGCCGCCTTAGCCGAACACCCCCTCCGGGTCGTACTTCTCCTTCACGCGCCGCACGCGCTCGAGGTTGCCGCCCCAGTAGGCGCGGTGCTCGTCGGGTAGGTCCGTGTCGGGGAAGTTCGCGTACACGCCGCCCGACCCGGAGGGGTGCACGAGCTCCCACGAGTCCGACAGCCAGGCGCGCGCGGCCTCGGTCGCGGCGGCGTCGAAGCCGGCCGGGACGACGACGGAGTGCTCGAGCAGGAAGAGCTCCTCGCGGTGCGGGAACGCCGTGGCGTCCGCCGGCACGCGGTTGTAGGCGCCGCCCCAGGGCATGAAGTCGAGCTTCCGCGCCTCCCCGGGCCGGCGTCCCCGGACGAAGAGCTCCACCAGCGCCTCGACTGCGCCGGCCGGCAGCGGCTCGCGGAAGAACTCCGACTTCATGTACGGGCGGCCGTCCTCGTCCTCCTGGTCGCCCGGGCCTCGCTCCGCCAGGTAGTTCTTCAGCGAGCCGTAGCGCATGTGCGCGCGCTCCGAGGAGGCGGGGTCCGCGCCGGCGACCGTCACGAACTCGTCGAGCAGCGCCGCGGTCTCGGTCTCGCTGCCGATCATCGAGCCGAACAGGTGGACCACCGGGTCGGCGCCGGCCTCCCCGCCGACGGTGACGAGCAGGCTCGCCGCGAGTCCGTCGGGCCCTGTCGGCGACCACTCCTGCCAGGCGGCGATCAGCGCCGATGCGCGCTCGTAGGGCCACTTGAGGTGGAACGAGGTGGCCGCGGGCTCGGGCACCGTGCGGAGCGTGAGGCGCGTGACCACGCCGAGGCCCGCGGCGCCCGCGCCGCGCAGCGCCCAGAACAGGTCCTCGTGGCGCTGCTGCGTCGCAATCCACCACCCGCCCGTCGGCCAGCACCACCTCTGCCGCGACCATCTGGTCCGACGTGAGCCCCCGGCTGCGGCCCAGCAGGCCAAGCCCGCCGCCGAGCGCCTGGCCGCCGATCCCGACCGTGGCGCCGCAGCCGCCCGGGATCGTGACTCCGTGTCGGGCCAGGGCGGCGTAGAGGTCGCCGAGCCGGAAGCCGGGCCCCACGGTGGCCAGGCCGTCCGAGACCTCCAGGGAATGCATCGGCGTGAGGTCCAGCACCATCCCCGGGCCAGACGAGCGCCCAGCGAAGTCGTGCCCTCCGCTCCGTACCGCGACCTCGATGCCGGAGCGACGCGCGAACGCGATCGCCTCGACCACGTCCTCGGGCGTCCGGCACAGCACCACGGCCTGCGGGCGCACGTCGTGGAAGCGCGGGATCTGCGGCCTGCGAACCTCGTCGTATCGCGGGGAGCCGGGGAGGACGACCTCGCCCTCCAGAGCCGCCGTCAGGTCGCGCCAAGCGGTCTCGATGGTCGCCATGTCACGCCCCCTGCGAACCGCCGGCGCGGCTGACCATCGCGGCCGCCAGCTCCACTGCCGCGGCCCGGCTAACCCCGCCGTCGCGTGCGAGCGAGCGCCAGGTACGGAAGTCGACGGCGTGGCGCGTCGCGGCGAGGAGGACGCGGCGGCGGCCGCCCCGCGCGCCCCAGCCGGCCGCCAGCGCGTCGGCGGCCGCGTCGAGGTACGCCCAGAATCCCGTGAGCGCCGACGCGACCGGCGCCACGAGCGTCTCGTCGCGCAGGACGTTGGTCCACATCGACTCGTTGCGCTCGTAGTAGGCGTAGAGCTCGTCGAGGGCGGCGGCGATCCGCTCGGCGGGGTCGGCGATCGCCCGCCAGCGCTCGGGATCCGGCCAGCGGTCGCCTTCGTAGAAGTGCTGCGAGCACGCGGCGAAGAGGTCGTCCTCGGTCGGGAAGTGGCGGTAGACGGTCTGGCGCTGCACGCCTGAGCGCTCGGCGATCGCGGTGATCGTCGTGCGCGCCGGGCCGACGCTGCCGTGCAGCTCGATGGCCGCCTCGGTGATGCGCAGGCGCGTGGCCTCCATCGCGTCGGCGCGCTTGCGGAGCTCGTAGCGGCGGGTGGTTGTCTTTTCGGCGGACATCGCTGTATGACGATCTTGACAGAAGAGGGAGACGGGCGTATGCTGCGCCGCGTTCTCAATCATCATACATCGTCGTATGACGAAAGGAAGTGTCACACCATGCCCACCGTCTCCACACCCACGTTCGAGCTCGAGGACGGCGTGTCCACTGCCACGCCCGAGCAGGTGCTCGAGTCGATCGTCAACGGAATCAACTCCGGGAATCTCGAGAGTCTCATGCCGCTCTACGAGAGCGAGGCAGCGTTCGCAACTCAGCCCGGGAGTCTCGCTCACGGCACACCCGGCGTCCGCGAAGCCCTGACCGGCTTCATCTCGATGAAGGGCAAGCTCGACCTCGACGTGACCCGAGTCCTCGAGGTGGACGACCTGGCCCTCGTGATCGGCGTCTGGTCGTTCGACGGCACGGGACCGGACGGCGAACCGGTGCGGCTGGCGGCGAGGAACGCGGATGTCCTGCGCCGTCAGGCGGACGGTACGTGGCGCTTCGTGATCGACAACCCCTGGGGAACCGACTGACCTCTCAGGTCGTGCCGAACACCCGGTCGCCGGCGTCGCCCAGGCCGGGGCGGATGTAGGCGTTCTCGTCGAGCTCGCGGTCCACGGCGGCGGCCCAGACGATCACGTCGGGGTGGTGCTCCTCCACCGCCTTCAGGCCCTCCGGCGCGACCACGAGGCAGACCAGCGCGAGCTGCCTGGCGCCGGCGCTCTTCAGGCGGTCCAGGGCGTGCACGGCGCTGCCACCGGTGGCCAGCATCGGGTCGACCACGAACACGTGCGAGTCGGCGAGCCCGGGCGGGAGCCGCTCGTAGTAGTCGACCGGCCGGTGCTGCTCCTCGTCGCGGTAGACGCCCACGTGGCCGACACGAGCGCCCGGGAGGAGGCGCAGGAAGCCGTCGACCATCCCGAGGCCGGCGCGCAGCACCGGCACGATCGTGATCTCGCTCGGCAGGCGGCTGCCGGTGGTCGGCTCGAGCGGCGTGTCGAGCGAGACCTCGTTGACCGGGAGCTCGCGCGCGGCCTCGACGGCGAGGATCGCGGAGGCCTCGAAGAGGGCCTGCCGGAACTCGGCATGACCGGTGGAGCGGTCGCGCATGACGGTGAGGCGGTCGGCGAGGACGGGGTGGTCGACGACGACGAGTCGCTGCGGCATGCGCGCACCCTAACCGGGAAGCGCCCGGCTCGGCCGAGTGCGGCCCGACGCGCCGTGCGGCGAGCGCCGGCTCGGCCGAGTGCGAGCCGACGCTATACGCTCGCGCCGGCTTGGCCGCTTCCCGGAACATCGAGTTCAAGGCGCGCGACCCTCAGCCGGCGCGCACGCTCGAGCTCGCCCTTGGCCTCGGCGCGGAGGATCGCGGCGAGATCGCCCAGACGGACACGTATTTCTCGCGCGCGCGAGGCCGGCTCAAGCTTCGCGAGCAGCGGCCGGGCGACGCCGAGCTCATCCAGTACCGGCGCGACGACGCGCCCGGCGCCCGCGAGAGCGAGTACCGCCGCGTACCGGTCGCCGACGCCACCGCCCTTCGCGACGCCCTCGACGCCGCCCTCGGCACCCTCGTGGTCGTCGAGAAGCGGCGCAGGCTTCTCCTCCACGAGAACGTCCGCATCCACATCGACGAGGTCGAGGGGCTCGGCAGCTTCGTCGAGCTCGAGGCCGTGGCCCCGCCCGGCTCCGACCTCTCCGCCGAGCAGACCAAGGTCAGCCGGCTGCAGGCGGAGCTCGAGATCGGCGACGACTCCCTCGTCGCCCAGAGCTACTCCGACCTCCTCCTCGACACCCCCGACCTCCTCCTGCGCGCCGCCGACACCGCCATGCGCAACGCACACGCGCCCTACTCGAACTTCAAGGTCGGCGCCGCCCTCCGCACGCCCAGCGGCGCCGTCTACACGGGCGCCAACGTCGAGAACGCCTCCTACCCCCAGGGCCAGTGCGCCGAGACCTCCGCGATCGGCGCGCTCGTCACGGCCGGCGAGACCCAGATCTCCGCCGTGGCCGTCGTCGCCGAGAAGATGGACTTCTGCCCGCCCTGCGGCGGATGCCGCCAGCGGCTGTCCGAGTTCGCCGGGCCCGACACGCCCGTCCACCTCGGCCGCCCGGGCGGCGAGCACAAGACGTTCACGCTCGCCGAGCTGTTCCCGCTCTCGTTCGAGCTCCAGCCATGAGCTACCGCGAGGCAGCCGCCGTCCTCACCGAGCGCGCCGGCTTCGAGCCGCGCGTCGGCGTGGTACTGGGCTCAGGCCTCGGCGCCGTGGCGGACGCGGTCCAGTCTCCGATCGAGATCCCGTACGGCGAGCTGCCCGGCTTCCCGCGACCGAGCGTGGAGGGCCATGGCGGCACCGCGGTGGCGGGTCGCATCGGGGACGTGCCGGTCGTGGTGCTCCAGGGCCGCGCCCACCTGTACGAGGGCGTCGACCACGAGCTCGTCCGGACGCCCGTCCGCGCGCTTCGCGCCGCGGGTGCCGAGGTCCTCGTGCTCACCAACGCGGCCGGCTCGCTGCGGCCGGAGCTCGGCCCGGGCCGCCTCATGCTGATCACGGACCACATCAACCTGAGCGGCGTCAACGTGCTGACCGGCCCCAACGCGGACGAGCTCGGCGACCGCTTCACCAGCCTGCGCGACGCCTACGACCCGGAGCTACGCGACGGCCTGCGCTCTGCCGCCGGCGACCTCGGCATCGAGCTGGCCGAGGGCGTCTACCTCGCCGTGAGCGGCCCCAGCTTCGAGACCCCCGCCGAGATCCGCGCCTTCCGCACGATGGGCGCCGACGCCGTCGGCATGTCCACCGTCCACGAGACCATCGTGGCCCGCCACTGCGGGCTCCGGGTGGCCGCGGTGTCCGCGATCACGAACTTCGCCGAGGGGATGAGCGACGAGCCCGTCAGCCACGAGCAGACGCTGCGCGACGCGGCCCGCGCCGCCGCCGACCTCGCCCCGCTCATCACGCGCTTCGTGGAGCGCTCGTGCTGATCGCCGAGCTCATCCGCCGCAAGCGCGACGGCGGCGAGCTGACCGCCGACGAGATCGAGTTCCTCGTGGCCGGCATCACCGACGGATCGGTCAGCGACGCGCAGGTCGGCGCCCTCGCGATGGCGATCCTCCTGAAGGGCATGACCGCCGACGAGCGCATCGCGCTGACCGGCGCCAAGACCCGCTCCGGGGACGTGCTCGACTGGTCGGACGCCGATCTGCCGGGACCCGCGGTCGACAAGCACTCGACCGGCGGCGTGGGCGACAAGGTGAGCCTGCTGCTCGCGCCGATCGTGGCGGCCTGCGGCGGCGCGGTGCCGATGATCTCCGGCCGCGGCCTCGGCCACACCGGCGGCACGCTCGACAAGCTCGAGTCGATCCCCGGCTACGACACCGCGCCCGACCCGGCCGCCTTCCGGCGCGCCGTCCAGCGCGCCGGGTGCGCGATCGTCGGGCAGACCGCCGAGCTCGCCCCGGCCGACCGCCGCCTCTACGCGATCCGCGACGCCACCGGCACGGTGGAGTCGATCCACCTGATCGTCGCCTCGATCCTGTCGAAGAAGCTGGCCGCCGGGCTCCACGCGCTCGTGATGGACGTGAAGGTCGGGTCCGGCGCCTTCATGCCGACGATGGAGGGCGCGCGCGAGCTGGCCGAGGCGATCGTCGAGGTGGCCCAGGGGAACGGCCTGCCGACGTCCGCTCTCCTGACCGACATGGACCGGGTGCTGGGGCGGACGGCTGGGAATGCGGTGGAGGTCCGCGAATCGCTCGCCGGGCTGACCGGCGAGGCGCTCGACGACCGTCTTCGCGAGGTCACGCTGGCCCTCAGCGCGGAGCTGCTGGTGCTCGGGGGGGTTTCGGCCGATCTCCCGGCCGCCCGCGCCTCCGCCGAGCGTGCCTTGGACTCAGGCGCGGCCGCGGAGCGCTTCGCGGCGATGGCGGTCGAGCTGGGCGGCCCGGCCGATCTCCTCGAGGCGCCGGACAAGCATCTGCCAACGGCAGCGGTGAGGGTGGAGGCGTTTCCTGCGTCGCCTGGGGTCGTGGAGCGTGTGGATGTGCGGGACGTCGGCTTGGCCGTGGTCGCTCTTGGCGGCGGCCGCGTCCGCGAGAGCGATCCGGTGGACCACTCGGTGGGCCTGACCGAGGTGGCGGCTCCGGGCGAGCGGGTCGGGCCGGGCGAGCGGCCGCTGGCCGTGGTGCACGCGGCCTCGCCGGACGCCGCGGAGCGCTGCGCGGACGCCTTGCGCGACGCCTACGTGGTCGGGGAGGCGGCCACGGAGGCCCCGCCGCCCGTGCTGGAGATCCTCCGATGACCCCATGCAGCGAGTGTGGGCCCTCTAAGGTGCCATATGCGGTACTGAGAGGGCCCACACTCTGATCCCGAAGGCCGAGCTGCACGTCCACCTCGAGGGCACCGCTCCGCCGGCCCTGATCCGCAGACTCGCCGAGCGCAACAACCTGCCCGTCCCCGACGGCGTCTTCGACGGTCCCGACCGCTTCGCCTACACCGGCTTCCTCGACTTCCTGAAGACCTACGACCGCGCGGCCAGCGTCATCCGCACGGCCGAGGACTACCGCGACGTCACCTACGAGTACCTCCAGAGCTGTGCCAAGGACGGTGCCATCTACGTCGAGCTGATCGTCTCGCCGGACCACGCCGCGCTCGTGAACCTCGACCCCGAGGAGCATCTCCACGCCATCGCCACGGGCATAGACGACGCCAGAGGCGACCACGCGATCGAGGCCCGCATCCTCCTTACTGCAATCCGCGACATTGGCGCCACGCGCGCGATCGAAGTGGCGCGCTACGCCGCCACGAGGCCGCACCCCTACGTCGTCGGCTTCCAGATGGCCGGCGACGAGGAGAACTTCCCGGCGGGCGACTTCAAGGAGGCCTTCGACGTAGCCGCCGAGGCCGGCCTCGGCTGCACCGTCCACGCCGGCGAATGGGCCGGCCCGGAGAGCGTCCGGGCCGCCCTCGAGCTGCCGGTCACCCGCATCGGCCACGGCGTGCGCTCGATCGAGGACCCGGCCCTGGTCGAGGAGCTCGCCGACCGCGGAACGGTCCTCGAATGCTGCCCCACGAGCAATGTCGTGCTCGACCTCTACCCCGGCTACGAGGACCATCCGCTGCCCGTGCTGATGGAGGCCGGGGTGAAGATCACGCTCGCTTCCGACGATCCGCCCTACTTCGGCGCCTCCATCGGCGGCGAGTACGCCATCTGCCGAGGAGTGGTACGGCTTCGACGACGATCGGCTCCGCACCATCACTTGCACAGCTATCGAGGCCGCATTCTGCGAGAAATCCCTCAAACAGAGCTTAATGCTGAGGGTGTAGGGTGACCCGGTTCTTGGCCCACCCGCCGGCCTTCCCCAGCCGGCATCGGCAATGAGGAGTGTTTGCACTGTGAGTAAGACCTTCCGGCTCTTGGTCATGGCCATGTTCGCCGCGCTCGTGTTGGGCATGGCGGCCTGCGGCGATGACGACGACGACGACGGAGGCGGCGGAGGCGGTGGCGGTGGCGAAACCGCCAGCGAGGAGCCGGCTGCCGAGCCCATCAAGGCAGGTGTCGTCACCGACATCGGCGGCCTCAACGACCGCTCGTTCAACGCGCTGGCCAACAAGGGCATCAAGCAGGCGGAGAGCCAGCTCGGCGTGGAGACACGCGTTCTCATCTCCAATTCCAACGGCGACTACGTCCCCAACCTGACGACGCTCGCCCAGCAGCAGTTCGACCTGATCATCCCGGTCGGCTTCCTGATGGCGGACGCCGTGGCCACGGTCGCCGCGCAGCTGCCCGACGCGCAGTTCGCGATCGTCGACTTCCCGGCCGCCGCGCTGAAGGGCAAGCCCAAGAACGTCGAGGGTCTCCTGTTCCGCGAGAACGAGGCGGGCTACCTGGCCGGCTACCTCGCCGGGCTGTGGGCGAAGGACAACGACGCGACGACCGTCTCGACCGTGGGCGGCCAGAAGATCCCGCCGGTGGACGCCTACATCGCCGGCTTCCAGGCCGGCGCCAAGAAGGCGTTCCCGCAGGTGAAGACGCTGAACGGCTACTCCCAGGACTTCGTCGACCAGGCGAAGTGCAAGGAGATCGCGCTCGACCAGATCGCCCAGGGCTCGAAGGTCGTGTTCCAGGTGGCCGGCGGCTGCGGCCTCGGCGCGCTCGACGCGGCCAAGGAGGAGGGCGTGCAGGGCATCGGCGTGGACGCCGACCAGGCCTACCTGGGCGACCACATCCTGACCAGCGCCATCAAGAAGGTCGACGTGGCCGTGTTCGAGGCCGTGAAGCGCGCCCAGGAGGGTCAGTTCAAGGGCGGCACCGACGTCATCGCCACCGTGGAGAACGAGGGCGTCGGCCTCGGCAAGCTCGGTCCGGAGGGCGAGCAGTACGCCGACCAGATCGACGAGATCACGCAGCAGGTCGCGTCCGGCGAGGTCGGCGAGATCCCCGCAGAGGTCCCAAGCAGTAGGTTCCCCACTCGGTGAGCGCCGACGCACCCGCTCTCGAGCTACGCGGAATAACGAAGAGGTTCGGCCCGGTCGTCGCGAACGACCGGGTCGACTTCGACCTCCGCCGCGGCGAGGTCCACACCCTGCTGGGGGAGAACGGCGCCGGCAAGTCCACGCTGATGTCGATCCTCTACGGGCTGTACCACCCGGACGAGGGCGAGATCCGCGTGGACGGCCAGCCGGTCAAGATCGACTCGCCGTCGAGGGCGATCGAGCTGGGCATCGGCATGGTGCACCAGCACTTCATGCTCGTCCCGGTGATGACCGTGACCGAGAACATCGTGCTCGGCGAGGAGCCGCGCGCCCGCGGGAGGATGCTCGACGTGCGCGAGGGTGCACGGCGGGTGAAGGACCTGTCCGAGCGCTACGGGCTGGCGGTGGACCCGGACGCGATGATCGAGGACGTCACCGTCGGGCAGCAGCAGCGCGTGGAGATCCTCAAGACGCTCTACCGCGACGCCCGGGTCCTCGTGCTGGACGAGCCCACCGCGGTGCTCACCGCGCAGGAGACCGGCGAGCTGTTCGAGGTGCTGAACGCCCTCAAGGCGGACGGCGTCGCGATCGTCTTCATCAGCCACAAGCTCGGCGAGGTTCTCGAGATCTCCGACCGCGTCACCGTGCTCAGGCGCGGCAAGCGCATCGACACCGTGCCGAAGGAGGGGTCGACCGAGCAGAGCCTCGCGCGGCTCATGGTGGGCCGCGACGTGCTGCTGCGCGTCGAGAAGAAGGCCCCCTCCACCGGCGACCCGGTGCTCGAGGTGGAGGACCTCCGGGTACGCGACGACCGCGAGCTCGCAGGCGGTGCGCGGGCTCTCGCTCCAGGTCCGCGCGGGCGAGATCGTGGCGCTCGCCGGTGTGGACGGCAACGGCCAGCACGAGCTGGTCGAGGCGGTCTCCGGCCTGCGCAACGTCGAGTCGGGCAGCATCCGGATCGACGGCACGGACGTGGCCGGCACCGGCGTGCGCGCCACCTCGGACGCCGGTGTGGCGCACATCCCGGAGGACCGCCACCTGCGCGGCCTCGTGCTCGACTTCACGCTCGCCGAGAACCTGGCCCTGCGCGATTACCACAAGCCCCCGCTCAGCCGGCGCGGCGTGCTCAACAAGGGCCGCATCAACGGCAGGGCGAGGGAGCTGCTCACCGAGTACGACGTGCGCGGCGGCAGCCCGGGCGCGCTGGCCAGCTCGCTGTCGGGCGGCAACCAGCAGAAGGTGGCCGTGGCGCGCGAGATCGCGAGCAACCCGAGCCTGCTGATCGCCCACCAGCCCACCCGCGGGCTCGACGTGGGAGCGATCGAGTTCGTGCACAAGCGCCTCATCGCCGAGCGCGATGCAGGCCGGGGGATCCTGCTGGTGTCGCTCGAGTTCGAGGAGGTGCGCGCGCTGGCCGACCGGATCCTCGCGATCTACGAGGGCGAGATAGTCGGTGAGTTCTCGCCCGATGTCTCCGAAGAAGAGCTCGGCTTCGCCATGACCGGCGGCGGCGGCGCGGACCGGGCCGAGTGAGCGAGCGGCGCGACCAGTCCGACGAGCCGGCCGCGGGCGCGACGCTCGCGGGCGAGTCGACGGCGGAGGTGGCGCTCACCCCGGCCGCCCGGATGGCGGCCTACGTCCGCGGCGGCGGCGTGGTCGTGCCCGTGCTCACGGCCCTGCTCGCCTTCCTGATCGGCGGGATCGCCGTGCTGCTGGTCGGCAAGGACCCGATCTCGACCTACGAGGCGATCTGGAGGGGCACCGGCCTGCAGTGGTTCTTCCCGTGGACCACGGGCGAGGACCGCGAGCTCGCGGCGCTCAACCTGCAGCAGACGCTGATCATCACCACGCCGCTGATCCTCACCGGCCTGGCCGTGGCCTTCGCCTTCCGCGCCGGGCTGTTCAACATCGGGGGCCAGGGCCAGTACATCGTCGGGTCGATCGCGGCGGTGTGGGTGGGATCGGAGTTCGCCGGGATGCCGGGCTTCCTCCACATCGTGCTGGCGATCCTGGCGGCCTGCCTGGCGGGTGCGTTCTGGGCCGGGATCGCGGGCGCGCTGAAGGCGACCGTCGGGGCCAACGAGGTGGTCTCGACGATCATGCTCAACTACACCGCGATCTACATCGGGCTGTACCTGTTCGGCCTCGGCGGCCCGCTGCAGAACGACCGCGAGGCGACGCTCCCGGTGTCGAACGACGTGGTCGAGGCCGCCCGCCTGCCACGTGTTCTGGGGCGACCCGATCCTGCAGGGGCTCCACATCGGGCTGTTCATCGCGCTGGTCGCCGTCGCCGCCTTCTGGTTCCTGCTCAACCGCTCCACGACCGGCTACGAGGTACGCGCCGTCGGCCTCAACCCCGAGGCGGCCCGCTACAGCGGCATGAGCGTGTCGAAGAACTACGTGCTCGTGATGGCCGTCTGCGGCTTGTTCGCCGGGCTGGCCGGGCTCGCTCGACGTGCTGGGCTGGCAGTTCCGCATCGCGACCAACGACATCGAGGTCAACCAGCTCGGGTTCATCGGCATCGCGGTTGCGCTGCTGGGCCGGAACACGGCGAGCGGCGTTGTCGCGGCGGCCCTGCTGTTCGGCGCCCTGTTGAGCGGCACGTCGCAGCGGAACCTCGATCCGACGATCTTCGAGCCGGAGCTGGCGGAGAACCTGACCTACATCCTGCAGGGCCTCGTGGTCCTGCTCGTCAGCGCCGACGTGCTGGTGCTCCGGCTGCTGAGACGCGGGCGCGGGATCTTCTCCCGCGGGCCGCGCAGGCGCGAGCCCGCCGGCGAGGAGGCGGCCACGTGAGCGCCGCCACCATGGCGGCCACCCGCTCGGGTCTGAGCGCCAAGCCCGTCGGCTGGGTCGGCGTCGGGCTCGCCGTGTTCGCCTGGTTCATCACGCTGCCGCCGCTGCTGGTGCGCTCCCCGGTGCTGTCGATCCTGCTCGCCCTGCTCGCCGTGACCGCCGGTGCGCTGGCGGCGCGGGGCGGCGAGAGGAAGCTCGGCTACGGGGCGATCGTGGCCGGGGTGCTCGCCATTACCGGCGCCGTCGTGGCCACGAGCTCCGGTGAGGCCAACCTGGAGCGCGTGTTCGTGTGGTCGGCGCTGATCGCGGCCATGCTGCGCTTCGCCACGCCGCTCGTGTTCGCCGCGATGGGCGGGATGCTCTGCGAGCGCAGCGGCGTCATCAACATCGGCCTCGAGGGGATGATGCTGATGGGCGCCTTCTTCGGCATCTTCGCCGCCGACGAGTTCGGCTCCTGGTTCCTCGGCGCGCTGGCGGGCATGGCGGCCGGCGGCGTGCTGGCGGTGATCCACGCGGTCTTCTCGATCGCGCTGCGCGCCGACCAGGTCGTGAGCGGCTTCGCCGTGAACTTCCTCGCGTTCGGGATCACCGGCTACGTATTCGTCGCCCACTATGGGGACCAGGGCACGCCCGGCGACGTGCCGCGCGTGCCGGAGCTGACGCTTCCGGGGATCGAGGACCTCGACTTCCTCGGCACCGCGATCGGCTCCGCCAGCCTGCTGACCTGGGTGGCGCTGCTGCTCGTGCCGCTGCTCGCGCTGTTCATGTTCCGCACGGCGGGCGGGCTGCGGCTGCGCTCCGTCGGCGAGAAGCCGCGCGCGGCCGACAGCGTTGGGGTGGCGGTGATCCGGACCCGCTACATGGCGGTGATCGCCTCCGGCCTGCTCGCGGGCCTGGGCGGCGTCTTCCTGTCGGTCGGCCTGGTCGGCTCCTTCAACGAAGGCATGACCGACGGGCGCGGCTACATCGCGCTGGCCGCGGTGATCTTCGGCAGCTGGCGCCCGTACGGCGCCCTGGCGGCGGCGCTGCTGTTCGGGTTCTCGAGCGCGGTGGCGCAGCGGCTGCCGGCATTCTCCGAGTCGCTCGCGGTGCTCTTCCAGGCGCTGCCGTACGTGCTCGTGCTGATCGTGGTCGCCGGCCTGATCGGCCGCTCGCGGCCGCCGGCTGCCATCGGCGTGCCGTACGTGAAGGAGTAGCGCGTGGTCGTGTCGCGACTCGCACTCGCCGGCGGCCCCGAGCCGGGGCCCGAGGGTCGTCTCTCGGATGAGATCGAGCTCTACCAGCGCACCTACAACACGCTGCTCCGCTCCAGCGGGGAGACGGCGCTGCGCGTGCTCGAGTCCTCGCACCGGGCGATCGGCTCGAGCCTGCACCCGCTCGCCGACTCCGACGAGCCCGACCTGGGCGCGTTCATCTACGCGATCCGGCGGCTCCCGGACGGGATCGCCGGCGCCGAGCTCGTGATCATGGGCCAGGAGGCCGAGGTCTTCGCCCGCAACGGCATCGTCATCGACGAGTGGAACGAGGCGGACGCCCCGGCGCGCCGGCGGCGCTGGTACGACGGCGGCGAGGGCATGCACGCGGTGCTGCTCGCCAGCGGCGTCCGACGTGGACGACCTCATCCCGACGCTCGTCGCCTTCCAGATCGAGTGGAACAAGCTGCGCGTGCGCCAGCGGGCGGCGGGCTGGCCGCCGGAGCACGAGCCGACGGCCGAGGAGTGCTCGGAGGTGCTCGGCGGGTCGGCGGACGACTGGTCGCGCCTGCGCGAGGCATGGGGCCATCGCTTCGACCAGCGCCTGCGGCTGATCGCCGAGCGGCGGATGAACCTGCGCGTGCGGATGCTGGGCGGCACCCAGGTCGGGTACGCCCGCATGACGCGGCGCTGGTGGACGCCGGTGCACGAGCAGCTGAGCAAGGACCGGCTGACGGGCGCGCCGATGTACTTCGTCAGCTCGAACACGCACAGCCTGGTCAACATCGCGACCGGCGTGGCGCGCGAGCGCGAGGACAGCCTCGTGCGGTTCGTCGAGACGCTGCCCGAGGACGACATCCTGCGCGAGGAGCTGACCGCGTTCCGCGAGGGCCGCGCCGAGGGGTCGTGGGAGAACTTCCTCTACTTCGTCGCCCGGCTGTACTTCGACTCGCACGGGCCCGAGGGCCGTGCGGCACGGCGGCGGTCGGAGCAGGAGAGCGGCGTGTCGCACCTGCCGAGCTCGACCGCGCTGCGCGTGCCGGCCCAGGTGATGCCGCTGGCGACCCTCCACCCGGAACGGCTCGACCCGCGGCTCGGCGACGTGGACCCCGAGGCGCTTCGCTCGAGCGAGGCGGTCGTCGTGAACATCGACTACCCGCTCGGCGTGGCCGCGTACAACATCCTGCGCGAGGTGGCGGTGGACACCGCCGGGCTTCGCGGCGTGTACGTGCTGGGCAAGGCGGCCACGCTGAACGCCGACGTGGGCGACGTGATGCTGTCGAGCGTGGTGCACGACGAGCACTCGGGCTCGACCTACTGGCTCGACAACGCGTTCGGCGTGGACGACCTCGCGGGCGACCTGCGCTTCGGCAGCGGGCTCGACAACCAGCGCGCGGTCACGGTGAAGAGCACGTTCCTGCAGAACCGCGCCTACCTCGACTTCTACTACCGCGAGGCGTTCACGGTGGTGGAGATGGAGGCGGGGCCGTACTGCAACGCGCTGTACGAGATCGCGGACGCGGATCGCCACCCGGTGGGCGAGGCGGTGAACTTCTCGAAGCTGCCCGTGGACTTCGGGATCATCCACTACGCCTCAGACACGCCGTACACGCAGGCGCGAACGCTGGGCGCGCGCGGACTGAGCTACTACGGGATGGACTCGACGTACGCGTCGTCCCTCGCGATCCTGCGGCGCGTGCTGCGCCTCGAAGGCGCCCTGGACTGAGGGCCGTCACAACTTCTCTCGTGCTGCGAATACAGCAGCGATGACGGGAGGCACCGACGACGCCGATCTGCTCGCCCGGGGCGACGCGGACTCGTTCGCGGAGTTCTACGGGCGGCACGTGCGGCGACTGGCCGGCTGGCTCATGCGCGCCACCGGCGACGCCGAGGCGGCGGCGGACCTGACAGCCGAAACGTTCGCGGCCGCGCTGGCCGGGCGGAAGCGTTACCGGCCGGATCGTGCGTCGCCGGCGACGTGGCTGTACGGGATCGCCGCGCACAAGCTGAACGACTGGCGGCGCCGCGGCTACGCGGAGGACCGCGCGCGGCGGCGGATGCGGATGGAGCGCATCGAGCTGACCGAGGACGACGTGCGCGAGCTCGAGTACCTCGGCGGCGAGGTCAAGGCGGTCGACCTGCTCGACGAGCTGCCGACGGAGCAGCGGTCGGCGGTGCGCGCGCGGCTCGTGGACGGGCTGCCGTACGGCGAGATCGCCGTCGCTCAGGGTGTCTCCGAAGCGGCGATCAGGCAACGAGTGAGCCGCGGCCTGGCGGGCCTGCGGCGGCGGATGAGAGGTGACGCATGAGCGAGTTCTTCGGCAGGCTCGAGACGGAGCTGCGCGCGGCGGCGGAGCGGCCGCCCGGGCGGTCGGTGCCGGTACCGGCGATCGTGGTGGCCTGCGTGCTGGCGCTGGCGGTGGCGCCGCTCGTGGTCGCGCTGGGCAGCGGTGACAGCGGCGGCGGCGCCGACCTCTCGGTGGAGCGCGGCACGGCGAGCGAGCCGCCTCCGCAACGACGCGACCGACGGGCAGGGCACGAACAGCTCGGAGTCGGACGTCCTCGAGCCGTACATCCCGTTCGACGTGCGCGCGGCGGAGTCGCTCGGCCCGGGCGACCGGGTGCACAGCGGGTTCTTCGTGCGCAACAGCGTGGAGAGCCGCTGCGGCGCTCCACGTCCGCGCCGGCGATCCTGCAGCCGGGGAACAGCTTCCTCTACGACGCGTTCCCCGTGACCAGCCTCCTGAACGAGCCGGTGTGCATGGTCGTCCGCACCGACCCGGGGTGCCTCGGCGGTGAGCCCCTCGATCTACGACCCGGCCTTCGCTCCGCGTCCGGCATCGCGGCGAACTACGCCGGCAACTCCGGCGAGGCCTTCGGCGCCGACGCGCTGGTCTCGGTGCCGCTGCCCGCGGCCGGGTCTCGCGAAGTCGTGGTCACCAACGGGCCCGGGTTCGCCGCCTGCGACGGCTACCGCGTCCAGCTCGGCGCGGACGCGCCGTTCGCGATCGCCCGACCGGCGGTGAGCGGCGCCCCGGCCGAGGGCGTGACGGTCGCGGCGAGCGCCGGCGCCTGGTCCGGCACCCCGGCCTTCGGTTTCGCGTGGCTGCGCTGCGACGCCGCCGGTGCCGCGTGCGCGCCGATCCCGGGCGCTGCCGGCGCCTCGTACACGCCGGCGGCGGCCGACGCCGGCAGCCGGCTGCGCGTGCGGGTGACCGCCACGCAGGGCCGGTCCGTGTCGTCGGACTCGGGCCTCTCGGAGATCGTGGCCGCCGCCCCGCCTCCACCTCCACCTCCACGGTTCGCGTGCAGCGCCCGCCTCGCGTCGCGCGACCTGAGGCGCGCCGTCAAGCGCGGACGCGTGCCGATCCGGGTGACCTGCAGCAGGCAGGCACCGCCGCGATCCAGCTGAAGGTCACGCGGAAGGTCGCGCGGCGGCTGAAGCTGGGGCGGAGGCTCGTGATCGCGCGCGCGAGCGGGCCCGTGCCGGCAGGGCGGGCCGTCGTCCTGCGAGCGAAGCTCGTCAAGAAGGCGCGGAAGGCGCTTCGGAAGCGGAAGTCGGTGCGCTTCACGATCGCCGCGACGCTGACCGACAGCCTCGGCAAGACCGCACAGCTGTCGAGGAAGGCGTCGATGAAGTGGCCGAAGAAGCGGCCCGCGAGCCGCCCGCGCCGCCCCTAGGCTCGCCGCGCGCTCACGTCTCGCCGCGGTCGATCCACTTCGGCACCACCGCCGCCGGCTCGAACGCCCTCAGCCGCTCCACGAGCAGCCGCGGCTCCTGCTCCACGATCAGCATGTCCCTGTGGTCCGCGCGCACGAAGCGCTCCTGGACGGCGTGCGAGAGGAAGGTCGCGATCCCCTCGTAGTAGCCCTCCACGTCCAGCAGCGCGCAGGGCTTGAGGTGGAGGCCCAGCTGCGACCAGGTGTAGACCTCGAACAGCTCCTCGACGGTCCCGAGCCCGCCCGGCAGCGCGACGAAGGCGTCCGACAGGTCGGCCATCAGCGCCTTGCGCTCGTGCATGGAGCCCACCACGCGCATGTCGTCCAGGCCCGGGTGCCCGATCTCCTTGGCCACGAGCGCCTCCGGCATCACGCCGATCGCCTCGCCGCCCTCGGCCAGCACCGCGTCGGCGAGCCTGCCCATCAGGCCAACCTTGCCGCCGCCGTACACCAGGCCGATTCCCTCCGCCACGAGCAGGCGCCCGAGCTCCTCGGCCGCCTCGCCGTAGGCCGGCCTGGCGCCGGGGCTCGAGCCGCAGAACACGCACAGGCGCCGCACGGGATCCAGCGTACGTCACAGTGAAACGTGCTCGTGGCACCGCTGCGCGAGCTCGTCGCCTACGACGCCGCCGACCGGGAAGGACACCGGCTGCCCCCGTTGACCGGGTCGCCGACGGTATGCGAGGGTGGCCCATGCCCCCACGAATCATCCTTGCCATTTTCGTCGCCGCGCTCGCCTTCGCGGCTCCCGCCGGAGGCACGCCTCCAGGGAGCAACGGGTTGATCGGCTGGCAGCGCGAGAAGCCGTCCGGGTTCCCCCAGCTCGTCGTGGCCAACCCCGACGGCTCCGCGGCGCGCACCGTGTTCGTGGATCCGCCGCGAACTGGTGAACTCGAGCTGGGCTTCTCGCCCACCGACCCCAACGTGGTCGTCTTCAGCCGCTTCACTGCCGGCCCGTTCTCCACGGACCTCTTCCGCGGCAACCTGGCCACCGGCCGCGTCAAGCGCCTCATAAGGCCTGGGTCGGCCGATATCGCCCCGACGCTGTCGCCGGACGGCACCACGATCGCCTATTTCGGGGTCCGCAAGCCGAGGAAGGCCGATCGCAACAGCCCAGGGCCGCCCGAGCGCATCCGGCTGATCGGGATCAACGGCGAGAACCCGCGTGCGATCACGCCGCCCAACCTCCGGGGCATCGATCCCGACTGGTCGCCCGACGGCACCCGCTTTGTGTACACCGAGGCGCGCTTGCGCCCCCGTTCCGTTCAGAACCGGATAGTGGTGATGAACGTCGACGGCACGGGCCGGCGCCCGCTCAGCAGCTACGGCGGGCCGAACGAGATCAACCCGAAGTGGATGCCGGACGGCCAGACGATCGTGTTCGAGCAGATGCGCGAGCGGGGTAGCCGTTCCGACATCGCGGCCATCCCCGCCGGTGGCGGTCCGATCCGCAAGATCCTCAGCTCGCGCGCGTGGGAGACCAATCCGGTGCCGTCGCCGGACGGCACCCGCATCGTGTTCTCGGGCAACCTCGACCGCCGCGGCGGCGGCCGCCTCAGCGAGAACTTCGAGCTCTACACGATGGCCGTGGACGGCACCGACCTCGTGCGGATCACGAACAACCGGCGGCCCGACATCTTCCCCGACTGGCAGCGCCTTCCCTAGAGGAACGACGTCCCGGGGAGCCCGGGCGCATCGCGGCCGGTGAGCCAGCGCAGCACGCTGGCACCGACGTCGGCCAGCGGCCCGTCGTGGCGGCGCCCGCCGTTGCCCTCGAAGCGGGCCAGGAGCGGCGCGTACTCGCGCGTGTGGTCGGTGTGGGGCGCGTTGGGGTCCACGCCGTGGTCGGCGGTCAGCACCAGCAGGTCGTCGTCGCGCAGCAGCTCGAGCCACTGCGCCACCGCCGCGTCGATCTGCTGCAGCGAGCGGTGGAAGCCCTCAACGTCGTGGCGGTGCCCGTACACCTGATCGGTCTCGACGAGGTTGACGAAGATCAGCCCGGCCTCGAGCTCGCGGATCAGCGACGTGGTGGCGGCGATCCCCTTGGCGTTCGTGGCCCCGTCGTGCTTCTCGTCCACGCCCACGCCGGCGAACAGGTCTCGGATCTTCCCCACGCCGTGCACCGGGAGGCCGGCGGCCTGCAGCTCCTCGAGATAGGAGTGCCCGGGCGGGGGCGCCGCGTAGTCGCGCCGGCCCTCGCGCCGCTCGAACGCGCCCGGCGCTCCCTCGAACGGCCGCGCGATCACCCTGCCCACCGTGTGCTCCCCGGTCATCAGCTCGCGGGCGGCCTCGCACGCGGCGTAGAGGCCCGGCTCGTCCAGCACGTCCACGTGGGCGGCGATCTGGAGCACCGAGTCCGCCGACGTGTAGAGGATCAGCTCGCCCGTCTGGAGGTGGTGCTCGCCGAAGTCCTCGATCACCTCAGTGCCGCTGTAGGGCCGGTTGCAGCAGAAGCGGTACCCGGTTGCCTTCTCCAGCGCCTCCACGATGTCGGTCGGGAAGCCCTGCGGGTAGGTGGGAAGCGGGTGCTCGGGCACCACGCCCATCAGCTCCCAGTGTCCGGTGGTCGACTCCTTGCCCGGCCCGAGCGGGTGGAGCCGCCCGTGCACGACCGGGTCCGCGGCAGGCGGCACGCCCTCGATCGGGATGATCGAGCCGAGCCCGAGCCGGCCCAGCGCAGGCAGGTCGAGCCCACCGACTCGCTCGGCCAGATGGCCGAGCGTGTTGGAGCCCGCGTCCCCCTCGTAGAGGTCCGCGTCGGGCAGCGCTCCCACCCCGCAGGCGTCCATGACGATCACAGCTGCACGTGGCATTGCGATTGATTCTGACGCGCCATACTCAGGGAGTGATCCGTCGCCTGCCACATGTCGACCGGGTCGGCATCGAGGAGCGCGCCGCCCTGCTCGGCAAGCGCTCGATCAAGACGACCGCAAAGCAGCAGGGCATCCGCCTCGCCGTGTCGATGGTCGACCTCACCACCCTGGAGGGCGCAGACACCGCCGGCAAGGTGCGGAACCTGTGCGCGAAGGCGGTCTGCCCCGCGCCGACGATGCCCGAGATCCCCTCGTGCGCGGCCGTGTGCGTGTACCCGTCGCTGATCGGCGTGGTGCGAGAGGCGCTCGAGGGCACGGGCGTGAAGGCGGCCTCCGTGGCCACCGCGTTCCCGTCCGGCCAGGCATCGCTCGAGGTCAAGCTGCGCGACACCGAGGAGGCCGTGGCCGCCGGCGCCGAGGAGATCGACATGGTCATCTCGCGCGAGGCCTTCCTCTCCGGCGACGACACGCGCGTGATGGAGGAGATCGTGCGCGTGAAGGAGGCCTGCGGCGACGCCCACCTGAAGGTGATCATCGAGACCGCCGAGCTCGGCTCGTACGACCACGTCCGCCACGCGTCGATGCTCTCGATGGAGGCCGGCGCCGACTTCGTCAAGACCTCCACCGGCAAGGCGTCGAGCGGCGCGACGCCGGGCGTGACGCTCGTGATGCTCGAGGCCGTGCGCGACTACATGGAGCGCACCGGCCGGCCCGTCGGGATGAAGGCGGCCGGCGGGGTCTCGAACAGCAAGGCCGCACTCCACCGGCTGGTGCTCGTCAAGGAGACGCTGGGCGACGAATGGCTGACGCCGGACCGGTTCCGCATCGGCGCCTCGTCGCTGCTGAACGACCTGCTGATGCAGTACCAGAAGACACAGACCGGCCGCTACGCGCGGCCAGAGGACTTCTCGAAGGAATGACCGACACCCGAACCCGCATCGTCTGGGACTACGCGCCCGCGCCCGAGTCCCCCGACCACGTCCGCCTGCGCGACTCCTACGGGCTCTTCGTGGGCGGCGAGTTCCGCGACCCGGTGGACGGCACGCGCGTGCCGACGATCAACCCGGCCACCGAGGAAGTGGTCGCCGAGATCGCGTTCGCCGGGCCGCAGGACGTGCGGAGCGCCGTTGAGGCGGCCCGAGCCGCGCAGCCTGCCTGGGCTGCACTGACGGGTCTCGAGCGTGGGAAGTATCTGTTCCGGATCGCTCGCCTGATCCAGGAGCGGGCGCGAGAGCTGGCCGTGGTCGAGTCGATGGACGGCGGCAAGCCGGTGCGCGAGTCGCGCGACGTGGACGTGCCGCTCGCCGCGGCGCACTTCTTCCACTACGCGGGCTGGGCCGACAAGCTCTCGTACGGGGTCGGCGGCCGCGAGGTGGCCCCCCTCGGCGTGGCGGCGCAGATCGTGCCCTGGAACTTCCCGCTGCTGATGGCGGCGTGGAAGCTGGCGCCCGCGCTCGCGTGCGGCAACACCTCCGTGCTGAAGCCGGCCGAGACCACGCCGCTCACCGCCCTGCTGCTCGCGGAGATCTGCCAGGAGGCGGAGCTGCCCGAGGGCGTCGTCTCGATCATCCCCGGCGACGGATCGGCCGGGGCCGCGCTGGTGCGCGAGCCGGACATCGACAAGGTGGCCTTCACGGGCTCGACCTCGGTGGGCAAGAACATCCAGGCCGCGCTGGCCGGGCGGGGCGTGTCGCTCACGCTCGAGCTGGGCGGCAAGTCGGCCAACGTCGTGTTCGAGGACGCCGCGCTGGACCAGGCGGTCGAGGGGATCGTCAACGGGATCTTCTTCAACCAGGGGCACGTCTGCTGCGCCGGGTCGCGCCTGATGATCCAGGAGAGCGTGGCCGACGTCGTCGTCGGCAAGCTGTGGGAGCGGATGGGCCGGCTGCGGGTCGGCGATCCCCTCGACAAGAACACCGACGTCGGGCGCGATCAACTCACGCGAGCAGCTCGAGCGGATCACCGAGCTCGTGGCGAGCGGTGAGGGGGAGGGTGCGGTGCGGCGAAGCGTGGTCTGCGAGCTTCCTGACCGCGGGTTCTGGTACGCGCCGACCATCTTCACCGAGGTGGCGCCGGCGCATCGCATCGCCGTCGAGGAGATCTTCGGGCCGGTCGTGTCGGTGCTGACCTTCCGCACGCAGGCCGAGGCGATCGAGAAGGCGAACAACTCGGCCTACGGACTGGCCGCCGGGATCTGGACGGACAAGGGGGCCAAGGCGTTCGAGGTGGCGAGCGCGCTGCAGGCCGGCGTGGTCTGGCAGAACACCTACAACCACTTCGACCCGACGGCGGCCTTCGGCGGCTACAAGGAGAGCGGCTTCGGGCGTGAGGGTGGGCCGGCCGGCCTCCGCCCGTACCTACGCGTTTTGCCATGAGCCAACGACTTGCAGTAAAGAAGACCTACAAGCTCTTCATTGCCGGGTCTTTCGTCCGCTCAGAGTCAGGGCGCTACGACCGCTCAGGTGACTTCAACATCCCGCGCGGTTCCCGCAAGGACGTCCGGGATGCCGTTGCCGCCGGCCGCAAGGCCTCCGGGCCGTGGGCGGCTCGTACGGCGTACAACCGCGGGCAGATCCTCTATCGCTTTGCCGAGGCTCTGGAGTCGCGGGCCGTCGACTTTCACGTCTCGCGGACCGAGCTCGACGCCTCGATCGACGTGCTGGTGCACTACGCCGGCTGGACCGACAAGCTGCAGCCGGTGCTGGGCGGGATCAACCCGGTCGCGGCGCCGTTCCTGTCGTTCTCGCTGCCGGAGCCGACCGGCGTGGTGGGGATCCTGGCGCCCGACTCGCCGCCGCTGCTCGGCCTCGTGGCCGAGCTGGCGCCGGTGCTGGCCGCCGGCAACACGGCCGTATGCGTGCTCTCGAACGAGCAGCCGCTGCCGGGGCTGGACCTCGCCGAGGTGATGGGGATCGCCGACGTGCCGGGCGGGGTCGTGAACCTGCTGTCGGGCCGCCGCGCCGAGCTGGCGCCGGTGCTGGCCGGCCATCACGCGCTGAACGCGATCGTGGACGTGTCCGGCGACGCCGAGCTCGGCGCCTCGATAGACAAGCTGGCCTCGGAGTCCGTGACGCGCGTGCGGCACTCCCGGCCAACGACGAGCTATGAGGAAGCAGTCCGCGACCCGTTGTCGCGCCTCGAGGCGGTCACCGAGCTGAAGACCGCCTGGCACCCCGTGGGCGCCTAGTAACGCTCTCGTTACACACCGCGCACACAGGTCACACTTCGCCCGGCAGCCTGAGGGGGGTGGGTAGTTCTAGGTCCGCATACGAGCCCTCAAACGACCCACCCCCTGATGCGCGGCTCGCGCGGATTGCCGGGCGGCAGCATGGGCATGTCACGCATCGGCAGCTTGGTGCGATCGGGATGAGCGCGGGCGCCATCAAGCGCCGGGTCGCTGCGGGGCGGCTGGTGCGGCGCTACAGGGGCGTCTACGCCGTTGGGCACGTCCCGGACACGCCGGAGGCGCGCTGGATCGCAGCGGTCATGGCTTGCGGCCGCGGTGCGGTCCTGAGTCACCTCGATGCCGCCGTGCTGTGGAAGATCTACGCGACCAACGGGACGACCATCCACATCACGACCACGACGCGGTCGCCCCGCCGGCTCCCAGGCATCAAGGTCCACCGCGCCCGCAACCTCGACCCCGCCGACGTCACCACGAAGGACGGCATCCCGGTGACCACGGTCGCAAGGACCCTCGTCGACCTGACCGACGTACTCCCAAACGACCGCATCCTGAGGGCAATGAGAGAAGCGGAGTACCTCAAGCTCCTCGACATCGACTCCCTCATTGCTGCCGTTGAGCGCGCAAACGGCCGCAGGCGACTCACCGAGCTGACCACCGCAATCGAGCGCCACCGCCCCGGCCAGATCGTCCGCGACGAGCTGGAGCACCGCTTCCAGGAGCTGCTGCACGAAGCCGGCCTGCCGGAGCCGGAGACCAACATCAAGGTCGAGACGACGAATAGGACCTACACGCTGGACTGCCTCTGGCCAGAGCAACGCGTCGCCGTCGAGCTCGACGGCCGGGCAGCCCACGCGAGAGCAGCGGCCTTCGAGGAAGACCGCGCCCGCGACGCCGCCCTGACGGCGACCGGCCTTCGGCCTCTCCGCTTCACGTGGCGCCGCCTGACCGAGGAACCGGAGGACGTCCTCGCCGAGTTGAAGGCGACGCTCTCCGGCCGAATGTAGTCTGCGCCCGGATGAACCACCCCGCCGTCGGCGACATCCTCGTGCAGCGCGATGACCTCGAGCACCGGGTCAAGGAGCTCGCGGCCGAGATCTCGCGCGACTACGCCGACCGCGAGCTTCTTCTGATCGGCGTCCTGAAGGGCGCGGTCTTCTTCCTCGCCGACCTCATGCGCCACCTCGACGTGGCCTGCGAGGTGGATTTCATGGCCGTGTCGTCCTACGGCGCCTCCACCGACTCCTCCGGGGTGGTCCGCATCCTCAAGGACCTCGACGCCCCCATCGAGGGCCGAGACGTCCTCATCGTGGAGGACATCGTCGACTCCGGTCTCACGCTCTCCTACCTGTTCCGCATGCTGCGGGCCAGGGGGCCGGCCTCGCTCGAGGTGTGCGCGCTGCTGACAAAGCCCGCCCGCCGCGAGATCGACCTCCCGATCCGCTACGTGGGCTTCGAGATCCCCAATCGCTTCGCGATCGGCTACGGCCTGGACTACGGCGAGCGCTACCGCAACTTGCCATATGTCGCGGTTCTGGCGGGGGAAAACGGCTAAGAGGCCTGATACCCCGCTGCTACGCTGTCGTTTCACCCCCGGAGCATCTGAGACGAATCGTCGGCGGGTGCGTAGAGGTCTGTGTAGAGGCTCGTCATGAGCAGATTCTTCAAGAGCGCGGCGTTCCCGATCCTGATCGTTGTGGTGCTCGCGTTCTTCGCGCAGCGCCTGATCAGCCCCAGCGACCGCACGCCGGACCCGGTGTACTCGGACTTCCTCGCGCAGGTCGAGGACGGCCGGGTCAAGGACGTCACGCTCAACACGAAGAACAACCGGCTCGACGTCGAGCTCGCCGGAGGCAAGAAGTACCAGACCGCCTATCCGGACAACACCGAGCAGAACCTCATCAACCAGCTCGAGGCCCAGGACGTCGCCATCAACGTCAAGCAGAAGGGCGGCTCGGGCTGGATCACGGCGCTGACGTACATCCTGCCCTTCGTGATCTTCCTGCTGTTCTGGCTGTTCATCATCAACCAGATGCAGGGAGGCGGGTCGAAGGTCATGTCCTTCGGCAAGTCGCGCGCCAAACGCATGTCTGTCGACGCGCCCAAGATCACCTTCCGCGACGTCGCGGGGGTGGACGAGGCGGTGGAGGAGCTCCACGAGATCAAGGAGTTCCTCGAGAACCCGAAGAAGTTCCAGGCCCTCGGGGCCCGCATCCCCAAGGGCGTCCTGCTGTACGGGCCGCCCGGCACCGGCAAGACGCTGCTCGCCCGCGCGGTCGCCGGCGAGGCCGGCGTGCCGTTCTTCAGCATCAGCGGCTCGGACTTCGTCGAGATGTTCGTCGGCGTGGGCGCCTCGCGCGTGCGTGACCTGTTCGAGCAGGCCAAGCAGAACTCGCCCTGCATCATCTTCATGGACGAGATCGACGCCGTGGGCCGCCACCGCGGCGCCGGGCTCGGCGGCGGCCACGACGAGCGCGAGCAGACGCTCAACCAGCTGCTCGTCGAGATGGACGGCTTCGAGATGAAGGACAACATCATCCTCATCGCCGCCACCAACCGGCCCGACATCCTCGACCCGGCGCTGCTGCGCCCGGGCCGCTTCGACCGCCAGATCGTGGTGGACCGCCCCGACCGCAAGGGCCGCACCAAGATCCTCGAGGTCCACACGCGCGGCAAGCCGCTCGCCAAGGCGATCGAGCTCGACATCGCTCGCCGGCCAGACCCCCGGCTTCACCGGCGCCGACCTCCAGAACCTGGTGAACGAGGCCGCCCTCCTCGCGGCGCGCCAGGGCAAGCGCGAGATCGACCACCTCCAGCTGGAGGAGGGGATCATGCGCGTGATCGCCGGTCCGGAGAAGAAGACGCGCGTCATGTCCGAGAAGGAGCGCCGCGTCACGGCCTTCCACGAGATGGGCCACGCGCTCGTCGCGCACTATCTCCACAACACCGACCCGGTCCACAAGATCAGCGTGATCTCGCGGGGCCAGGCGCTCGGCTACACGATCTCGCTGCCGACCGAGGACAAGTTCCTCACCACCCGCGCGGAGCTGTCGGACACGATGGCGATGACGCTCGGCGGCCGCGCCGCGGAGGAGATCGCGTTCGGGGAGATCACCACAGGGGCGTCCAACGACCTCGAGAAGGTGACCGCCACGGCGAAGCAGATGGTCATGCGCTTCGGCATGTCCGACAAGCTCGGCCCGCGCGTCTTCGGCCACGACCACGGCCAGCCCTTCCTCGGCCGCGAGTTCAGCTCGGAGCCCGACTACTCGGACGAGATCGCCCGTGAGATCGACGACGAGATCCGCCGCATCGTCGAGGAGGCCCACCAGCTGGCGCGCGACATCCTCGCGGAGCACCGCGAGAAGCTCGACATGACCTCGGAGATCCTGCTGAAGCGCGAGACGATCGAGCGCGAGCAGTTCATCGAGCTGCTCGACGGCAAGTCGGAGGAGCAGGTGTTCGGGCAGGACCAGCCGGCCCTGCCCGCGCCGCCGCCCGCGCCCGAGGCGCCCGAGCGCAAGCCCGAACGGGCGCCGAAGACGCTGCCGCGCCCGGGTCTGGCCGGGGGCACCGCCGAGATGCGCGGCGAGTCGCCGCCCGAGAAGCCCGAGCCGGCCTAGCCCAGCCCGAGCGCCTCCGCCACGCGCGGGTCGGCCAGCGACTCCACCGTCAGCGACGCGCCATCGACCGGCAGGTCGGGGAAGTAGGGCACGGCGACCACGAACATTCCTGCCGCCCGTGCCGCCGCGACGCCGGTGGCCGAGTCCTCCAGGGCGGCGGAGCGCTCCGGCTCGGCGCCGAGTGCGGCGCACGCGGCGAGGTAGAGGTCCGGCGCCGGCTTCGGGTGCTCGACGTCCTCGGAGGTCACGACGACGTCGAAGTGCCCGTCGAGCAGCCCCGCCACCGACAGCACGCGCTCGACGAACGCGCGCGAGGAGTTGGATGCCACGCCCACGGGCAGGCCGGCGGCGCGCACGGCCTCGACCAGCTCGAGCGCGCCGGGGCGCGGCGGCACGCCCGCGAGGGTCTCCTCCATCACCCGCTCGTGCAGCTCGTCGACCAGGGCGGCCCCGCGGCCGGGCATGTCGAGGATGACCTCGAGCTTGGCGGCGCTGGTGGCCGGCGACGTGCCGATCAGCTCGCGCTTGTGGTCGATCGTGAAGGTGCTTCCGTGGCGCTCGAACAGCGCCGTCTCGGCGCGCGTCCAGGCCTCCTCGGTGTCGAGGAGCAGCCCGTCGTTGTCGAACACCACCGCGTCGAACCGGTCGCCCACGCGGGCGATGATGGCGGTTTCGCGGTCAGTGCGGCTCGCGCTGGGCGAGCGAGGAAGTCGACGCAGCGCGTCCAGCTCGGCGTCGCTCATGCGCTCGCCGAAGTCGCTCGGCATGATGCTGTCGGCGGCGGCGACAGGATCACGCCGGTGAGCGACTCCCGCGTGTGGTCGAGGAGGCGCTCGTCGAGGTTCGGGCCGACCGGACCGGTGGAGCCGGCCGCGGCGAGGCGGTGGCAGCTGCCGCAGCCCATGCGGGTGAAGACGGCGAGGCCGCCGGATGCCCGGGCGGTGGCGGGCCCGCCGTCGCCGGCGGGCCCGCCTCCGTCCGTCGTCACGACGACCACCGCGAACGCGGCCGCCGCGGCCGCGATGGCAGCGGCGAGCGGGACCGCGTGCCGGCGGACGAAGCTCATCCGCCGGCCGCGCTCGGCCCTCCGCGCCGCCGCTGGAGCGCCGTGGCGCCGAGTCCGGCCGCCAGCGCCGCGACGGCGGCGGCCGCGAAGGCGAGCAGGAGGTTGGGCCCGTCATCGCCCGCGGAGGGCGGCGTCGCGGCTGCCGTGTTGGTCAGCGCGACGGCATCGGCGGCGCCGTTCCCGCCCTTGCCGACCTCGACGCCCGGGAAGCGGTGCGTGGCGGCGAAGCCGTCGTCCACCGCGAGCTTCCACGTGCCGGCCGACTCGAAGACGACCGTTGCGCGGTACACGCCCGGCTCGCCGGTCGGCCGCGCCGGGAAGGTGCGGCCAGCGGCGGCGTCGCCGGCGAGCGTCACGGTCACCTTGGGCTCCACTCCCTCGAGCGGCGTGCGTCCGTGCTGCAGGACCGTCAGGTCCACCTGCCAGGGCTCGCCCGGCCGCCAACCCCTCCGGGCGGCGGGTCGAATCCAACGGTCGCCCAGCCACCGGCGGTGGCGGCCGTGGGCACCGCCAGCGCGGCGGCGATCGCGGCAAGCAGGGCAATTCGCAAGGCCATCGTGTCTCCTCTCGCGGGCTCTCCTGCTGTACAACCGCCGGGTGCCCCCGGTTCCCTACACCCTCATGGGCGTCGTCAACGTGACGCCGGACTCGTTCTCGGACGGCGGCCTCTTCCTCGATCCCGCCGTGGCGATCGACCACGGGCTGCAGCTTGCCGGCGAGGGAGCGGGGATCCTCGACGTCGGCGGGGAGTCCACCCGGCCCGGTGCCGACCCGGTCGCCGAGGACGAGGAGCTCCGCCGGGTGCTGCCCGTCGTGGAGGCGCTCGCCGCCGCCGGCCACAGCGTCTCGATCGACACCACGAAGGTCGAGGTCGCCCGCTCCGCCCTGGCCGCCGGCGCGACCCTCGTCAACGACGTCTCCGCCTTCCGCTTCGCCCCCGACATGGCCGGCCTCGTCGCGGACGCAGGGTGCCGGCTGCTGCCTCATGCACATGCTCGGCGAGCCGCGCACCATGCAGGCGGACCCGCGCTACGAGGACGTCGTCGGCGAGGTCAAGGCCTTCCTCGAGGAGCGGCTCGACTTCGCGACGGGGGAGGGCGTGCCCGAGGAGCGCATCTGGCTCGACCCCGGCATCGGATTCGGCAAGACGGTCGAGCACAACCTCGAGCTGCTCCGCCGCCTCGGCGAGATCGTCGCGATCGGGCGACCGGTGGTGGTGGGCACGTCCCGCAAGAGCTTCCTCGGGAAGCTCGCCGGCGGCAGGGCCGAGGACGAGCGCCTGCCTGGAACGATCGCCACGAACGTGCTCGCGCTCGAGCGCGGCGCGAGCGTCTTCCGCGTGCACGACGTGGCTCCCGTGGCGGATGCCCTCAAGGTGGCCGCTGCTACGGTCGCGCCATGACCACGTGGGAGCGCGAGCCCGACGACGACTTCGAGGACGACCTCGACGACGACGCCCTCGACGAGGACCGCCACGCCGCCTCGCCGGCGGTCACGATCGAGATCAGCGGCCTGTCGCTCTACACGCGCCACGGCGTGAGCGACGCCGAGCGCGAGCTCGGCCAGCGGCTCGTCTTCGACGTGGCGTTCGAGCTCGACGAGTGCGACGCCACCGTCACCGACCGGGTCGAGGACACCGTCGACTACGGCGAGGTCTGCGAGCAGGTCGCGCTGGCCGCGCAGGAGCGCTCCTACAAGACGCTCGAGCGGCTCTGCACGGCGGTGGCCGACCGCCTGATCGACCGCTTCGGCGCCGAGTCCGTGCGCGTGAAGGCGTCCAAGCCCGAGCCTCCGATCCCGCTGCCCGTGGACGAGGTCTCGGTCGAGGTGTGGAAGGAAACCTGAAGACCGGTTACCTGGGCCTGGGCTCCAACGAGGGCGACCGGCTCGCCAACCTCCGCGCCGCGCGCGAGGCGCTCGCCGGCAAAGGCGTCGAGCCGGTGGCCTCCTCGTCGGTCTACGAGACCGCGCCCCAGGGCGACGTGACCGACCAGCCCGACTTCCTCAACGCCTGCCTGCGGGTCCGCACGGAGCTGGACCCCGAGGGGCTGCTGGACGCCTGCAAGGAGGTCGAGCGCGAGCTGGGCCGCACGCCCGGCGGCATCCGCCACGGGCCGCGCCCGATCGACGTGGACGTCCTGCTGCTCGACGACCTCGAGCACCGCTCGGAGCGCCTCACGCTTCCGCACGCGGAGGTCGGCACGCGCCGCTTCGTGCTCGAGCCGCTCCTCGAGCTCGATCCCGAGCTGCGCCTGCCCGGCGGCACGCCCCTGAAGGATCTGCTGCCCGGCGTGCTCGACCAGCGCGTGACCCCCCACGCGGGGGGTTCGTGGCAGTCCTAGGTTGAGCGCCGCGCCTCGCGGGGGGAGGCTTGACACGGATGGAGGAGCTGGCGAATTTCCGGGGTGACGACGACCCCGCCCTCGTGGCGGCGGCCCTCGCGTGCCGCGGCTGCCTCTCCGGCGAGGTCGACTGGTCGCTCCTGATCGAGGACTTCGAGGCCGAGGCGATCTGCCGCTGCCGCTCCTGCGGCTACGTTCGCACGGTCTCGCTCACCTCCGAGCAGGCCCTCCGCCTGTCCCTTCAGCCGGTCTAACGGGTACAACAGGGTGCGATGGCGCCCACGGCGCGCACGGATGCGCTCGATGTGATCGTCGAGCTCCTCGCGGAGCTCGACCAAGAGCCCGGCTCCGGGCCCGGGTTCTACGACCGCCTGTGCGCCGCGCTCTGCCGCGTGACGGACATGGAGCGCGCCAGCCTGCTGCTCTACGACGAGGCGCGCCAGCTCGTGGTGCCGGTCGGGAGCCACGGCATCGAGTCCGGGATCCTCGAGGACATCTACGGCACGCTCGAGGAGACGCCGATCGCGCAGGTGGCGCTGTCCGAGGACCGCGTCGTCGAGGTGCACGGCGAGCTCGACCGCTGGGTCCCGGAGCGGTACGCGGGCATCGGCGGCGTGGACACCATCACCTGCACGCCGGTGTCGGCGGGCGGCCGCTGGCTCGGCGTGGTGTTCGCCGACCGCGGCGGCGGTCACTTCACGCTCGCCGAGGACGAGCGCCACGCCATGTGGACGCTCGGCAAGACCGCCGCGCTCGCGGCCAGCGTCCGGATCGCCACCAGCCAGCAGGGACGCGCACGCCTGCTCCAGGCGCGCATCGACCTCGCCCGTGAGATCCACGAGCGCGTGGTGCAGCGTCTGTTCGGCGTCTCACTCGTGCTCGGCTCCGAGGGGGAGCTCAGCGAGGAGGTGCGGCGCCGCTGCGCGGCGGAGATGCAGGCCGCGCTGACCGACCTCCGCGACGCCCTCGCCCGCCCGCTCGCGCCGCCGAGCCTCGACACCGGCGCGACCCTGCGCGACGAGCTGGCACGGCTCGGGCGCCACTACAAGGAGCTGCCGCTCGAGCTCGAGTGGCAGGCCGGGGTGGAGGTGCCGGACGACGTGGAGGGGCTCGCCCAGTCCGTGCTCGCCGAGGCGCTCCGCAACGCCGACAAGCACGCCGACCCGACCAGCGTGCGCGTGCGCGTGGGCAGCGCCGACGGCACCTTCGTGCTCGAGGTGCGAAACGACGGCACCAAGCCCGGGCCGCGCACCTCGCGCGGCGCCGGGATGGGCCTGCGCCTGGCGGCCGCCGAGGCGCTCGGCCGCGGGGCGCTCGTGGAGTTCGGCCCCGAGGGCGCCGACAGCTCCGAGTGGCGCGTGCGCCTGGTCGTGCCGACCGGGGACGACGAGGAGCCGGAGGAGTGAGCCCCGAGCGCAACCTGCGCGTGCTGGTCGTGGACGACCACGACGTGGTCCACTGGGGCTTCCGCCTCCTGCTGACCGAGCAGCCGTGGGTGGAGCGCTGCCTGACGGCGTCGAGCGTCGACGAGGCGCTGCAGCTGGCGCGGCGCTGGGAGCCGCACGTGGCGCTCGTCGACCTCTTCCTCGGCGAGGAGTCGGGCGCAGAGCTGTGCGAGGCGATCCGCCGCGACTCGCCCCGCACGCGCGTGCTGCTCATCTCCGGCGCCGGCTGGATCTCGCCGCAGGCGGCCAAGGCGGCCGGAGCGTCGGGCTTCGTCTCGAAGGACTGGTCCGCGCACGACGTGGCGATGGCCGTGCGGATGGTGGGCAAGGGCATGACCGTGTTCGCCCCGCGTGCCGAGCAGCCGGCCGCGCCGCTGTCCGACCGCGAGCGCGAGGTGCTCTCGCTGATGGCCTCCGGCGCCACCAACAAGGAGATCGCGCAGCGGCTGTTCCTCTCGCCGCACACCGTGAAGGAGCACACGAGCGCGCTCTACCGCAAGCTGAACGTGCGCAATCGCGCCGAGGCCGTGCAGCGAGCCGAGCGGCTCGGACTGACCGTCTAGTTTCTTGGGGCGATGCCTGCCGCCCCCGTGAACAAGGGCCTCGCGCTCGCCCTGCTCGCGTCCACCCAGTTCGTGCTCATCCTCGACGCCGCGATCGTCGGGGTCGCGCTGCCGTCCATCGGCAGCGACCTCGACTTCGCCCGCGAGGACCTCTCCTGGGTGGCGAACGCCTACACGCTCATGTTCGGTGGATTCCTGCTGCTGGGCGGCCGGGTCGCCGACCTCGTCGGTCGCCGGCGCATGTTCATGGTGGGCCTCGTCCTGTTCACGGCCGCGTCGCTGCTCGGCGGGCTCGCGCAGAGCGCGCTCTGGCTCGTCCTCGCGCGCGCCGCGCAGGGCCTGGGCGCGGCGCTGATCTCGCCGGCCGCGCTGTCGCTCGTCATGACCCTGTTCACCGAGGGCTCCGAGCGGAACAAGGCGCTCGGCGTGTGGGGCGCGGTGGCGGGCTCGGGCGGCGCCGCCGGCGTGATCCTCGGCGGCGTGCTCACCGAATGGCTCGGCTGGGAGGCCGTGCTCTACGTGAACGTGCCGATCGGCCTGGTCGCCGCGTTCCTCGCCCCGCGGCTTCTGCCCGAGGGCCGCGAGGCGGCCGGCACGCGCTCGTTCGACGTCGCGGGCGCCGTCACCGTGACGGCCGGGCTCACGATGCTGGTGTACGCGCTGGTCGACGCCAACGACGCCGGCTGGGGCTCCGCCCAGACGCTCGGCCTCGCCGCCGGGGCGCTTGCGCTGCTTGCCCTGTTCGTCGCGATCGAGCGGCGCGCGACTCGCCCGCTCGCGCCGCTGGCGATCTTCCGCAACCGCGCGCTGCGCGGCGCGAACATCGTGAGCGTCGCCATGACCATGGCGTTCTTCCCGATGTTCTTCTTCCTGACGTTCTACGCGCAGTACGTGCTCGGCTACGACCCGATCGAGGCCGGGTTCGCGCAGCTGCCGATCGCGCTGTCGATCATCGTGTTCGCGGGCGTGGCGTCGCAGATTGTCACCCGTGCGGGGTACAAGACCACGATGCTGATCGGACTGCTCGTGGCCGCGGCGGGGCTGCTCTGGTTCGCGCAGGTCTCCCCGGAAGGGTCCTTCATGGCCGACATCCTCGGGCCCTCGCTCGTGACCGGCCTTGGCCTCGCCTTCGCGTTCGTGGCGGGCACGATCGCGGCCACGAGCGGGGTTTCGGGAGAGCAGGCCGGGCTGGCGTCGGGGCTCGTGAACACCTCGCAGCAGATCGGCGGGGCGCTGGGCCTGGCCCTTCTGATCGCCCTCGCCACCGCGCGCACGGAGGCAGTCGACGCCGCGCAGCCCGTGGCCCTCGCGGAGGGCTACCAGGCGGGCTTCCTGGGCGGCGCGGCCCTCGCGCTGCTGGGCGCGCTCCTGACGGTGCTGCTGCTGTCGAGCCGCGAGAGCCGGGAGCACGCCGAGGCGGCCCGCGAGGGCGAGGGCGGGGCGGCAGGGGCCACCGCCTAGGGTGGTGGCCACCCCCCCGACCGGGGGGATCGCCGTCCCACCGTGTGACTTCGGGCTCTGCAACGCGAAAGGGTCAATACATGGCTCGTTCCGGACAACTCGCCTTGCTGTTTCCCGGCCAGGGCAGCCAGACCGCCGACATGCGCGACCAGGTCGAGCGCCACCGGCCCGACCTGCTCGAGCTCGCGCAGTCAGAGGTCTCTGACGACCTGTTCGAGCGGGCCGGAGACGGCACGCGCTGGGCGCAGCCGGCGATCTTCTGTGCAGCGCTGGCCGGCTACGAGGTCCTCAAGGACCGCTACGAGCCGGACCTGATGGCGGGCCATTCGCTCGGAGAGATATCCGCGCTGGTGGCCGCCGGCGCGCTCGACGCCGAGGACGGCCTCCGCCTCGTGGCCGCTCGCGGCCGCCTCATGCAGGAGGCCGCCGAGGAGACCGGCGACGGCGGCATGCTCGCCGTACGTGCGCGCGACCGCGCGACCGTGGAGCAGGTGGCCGCCCAGGCGGGCCTCTCGATCGCCAACGACAACGCTCCCGACCAGCTCGTGCTGTCCGGCGCCCTCGCGGCGCTGGACGAGGCCGAGTCCCTGCTGCGCGAGCACCGCGTGCGCGCAAAGCGCCTCCCCGTGGCCGGCGCATTCCATTCCCCCCTGATGGAGCCGGCGGTCGAGCCGTTCCGGCGGCTGACCGAACACGTGGAGGTGCGCGCGCCGCGCGTGCCCGTGCTCTCCTGCGTGACCGCCGCGCCGTTCCGGGACGTGCGCGAGCAGCTCGTGCAGGCCATCGTCAGCCCGGTCCGCTGGACCGACGTGATGAGCGCGCTCCGGGAGCTCGGCGCCACGCGCTACGTGGAGACGGGCCCCGGCCGCGTCCTAACCAACCTCGTGCGCAAGTCGCTCGACGACGTGGAGGCCGAGGCCCCGCTCGCCATGGAGGCCGCAAATGCATAGCCAGAGCCAGCTCCTCGAGCGTCCCTCGGCGGTCAGGCCGTCGTGGGAGGCCCGCCGCCCGCGCGCGGCCGCCGTCGCGTCCGTCGCGATGGCCGTGCCCGAGAACGTGGTGACCAACGAGACGGTCGCCGCGCGCGCCGGCGTGACCGAGCAGTGGATCGTGCACCGCACCGGCGTCCGCGAGCGCCGCCACGTGCGCGAGGGGGAGCGGCTGGACGCGCTCGCCGTCGCCGCCGGGCGCGCTGCGCTCGACGAGGCCGGGCTCGAGCCGGAGGAGCTCGACATGGTGCTGGTGGCCACGCTGGCCGCCGACGAGCTGACCCCGAACGCCGCGCCGCTCGTCGCGCACGAGCTGGGCGCGCGCCACGCCGGGACGATGGACGTGGGCGCCGCCTGCACCGGCTACCTGTCGGCCCTGTCGCTTGCCGCCGCGCAGGTCGAGTGCGGGCGCTGCGACCACGTGCTCGTGATCGGCGCGGACGTGGTGAGCCGCTTCGTCGACCCGACCGACCGCGGCACCGCCGCGCTGTTCGCCGACGGCGCCGGCGCGACCGTCGTGGGCCCCGCGAACGGCGGTCCCGGCCTGATCGGTCACATCGCCCTGCACTCCGACGGCTCCGGCGCGCGGGCCATCCGCGCCGGGCACGACGACCACACGATCGTCATGCAGGGCCACGACACCTTCAAGGCCGCCGTGCACCGGCTGTCCGAGTCGACGCTCGAGGCCGTCGAGCGCGCCGGGCTCGAGCTCGACGACATCGGCCTGTTCGTCTACCACCAGGCCAACGCGCGCATCCTCGCCGCGGTCGGCGAGCGGCTCGGCATCGACTCCGGCCGCGTGATCGACTGCATCGACCGCTACGGGAACACCTCGTCGGGCACGCTCCCGATCGCGCTTGCCGACGCCCGCGAGCGCGGCATGCTGACCCCCGGCATGAACGTGGTGCTCGCCGCCTTCGGGGCGGGCTTCACGTGGGGCGCCGGGGTGATCCAATGGGGGCCATGAGCAATGGCAGACCCGATGGATGCGCTCTCGTCACAGGCTCGTCGCGCGGAATCGGCGCGGCGATCGCCAAGCAGCTCGCCCGGGAGGGCTGGCCCGTGGGCGTGAACTACCGCAGCGACGCCGAGGGCGCCGAGGCCGTGGTCAAGGAGATCACGGACGCCGGCGGCCGAGCGGTCGCCGTGCAGGCCGACATCTCGGATCTCGACGCGGCCGACACGCTCTTCAAGCGCCTGGAGGAGGAGCTCGGGCCGGTGCTCGTGCTGGTGAACAACGCCGGCGTTCGCGCCGACGGGCTCTCGCCCCAGATCGACGACGAGGACTGGGCGAAGGTGATCGACACCAACCTGTCGGCCGCCTTCCGGCTCACCCGCCGCGCCCTGCGGCCGATGATCCGGGGGCGCTTCGGCCGGGTCGTCAACATCGCCTCGATCGTCGGCGCCGAGCGCGCCAACCCCGGCCAGGCCAACTACGCCGCCTCGAAGGCGGGGCTCGTCGCGATGACGAAGACCGTCGCGGCCGAGGTCGCCCGGCGGGGCGTTACCGTCAACGCGGTCGCGCCGGGGCTGATCGAGACCGACATGACGGAGGGCATCGGCGACGGGCTGCTGCAGCACGTGCCGGCCCGCCGGGCGGGCACTCCGGACGACGTGGCGGCCTGCGTGCGCTTCCTGGTGTCGCAGGACGCCGGCTACGTGACCGGGGTCTGCCTGACAGTCGACGGCGGACTGACCGCCTAGAGAACGCAACGAAGGAGGAACGAATGTCTACGACAGTCACACGTGAGGAGATCGAGCAGCGGGTGTTCCAGGCGCTCGAGGAGTTCGGCGCCGAGCCCGATCAGATCAACGCGGACGCCGAGTTCGAGGCCATGGACGTGGACTCCCTCGACCTCGTCGAGCTGGCGCAGATCGTCGAGGACGACTACGGCGTGCAGCTCAAGGGCGAGGACATGGAGGGCGTGAAGACCGTCCGTCAGGCCGTCGATCTGGTGATGTCGAAGCTGGGATGACGCGTACCGTCGCCATCACCGGCGTCGGCGCCGTCACCCCGCTGGGCGTCGGCGCACGCACCCTGCACGAGCGCTGGACCGCCGGCCGTTCCGGAATCGAGGACGGCTACGGGCGGGCCGGCGAGTTCGAGCCCAAGGAGCACCTCTCCATCAAGGAGGTGCGCCGCGCCGACCGCTTCACGCAGCTGGCGCTGGCCGCCGCCAAGGAGGCGCTCGAGGACGCGGGCTGGGAGAACGGCCCGCCCGGCGACCCGGACCGGGCCGCCTGCGTGATCGGCACCGGCATCGGCGGGATCGGCACGCTCGAGTCGCAGCACATCGTGATGCGGGACCAGGGGCCGGATCGCATCTCGCCGCTCTCGATTCCCCTGCTGATGGCGAACGCCGCCTGCGGCGTCGTGGCGATGAAGCACGACCTGCGCGGCCAGTCGTTCGGGACCGTCTCGGCCTGCGCCGCCGGCGCCCACGCGATCGGGATGGCCGAGCGGCTGATCCGCTACGGCGACGCCGACGTGGTCGTCACGGGCGGCAGCGAGGCGGCGATCACGCCGCTCGCCACCGCCGCCTTCTCGCGGATGGACGCCCTGTCCGACAGCGGCGTCTCGCGCCCGTTCGACCGCCGTCGCGACGGCTTCGTCATGGGCGAGGGCGCGGGCATCCTGGTGCTCGAGGACGAGGAGGCCGCCAAGGCGCGCGGCGCCCGCATCCTGGGCTACCTGCGCGGCTACGCCTCGACCTCCGACGCGCACCACCTGACGGCGCCGGACCCGACCGGCCGCGGCGCCGCGAAGGCGATCGAGCTGGCGCTGAAGGACGCGGACGTGACGCCGGAGGAGATCGTGTACGTGAACGCGCACGGCACGTCCACACCTTTGAACGACCGCTCCGAGACCAACGCGATCAAGACGGCGTTCGGCGAGCAGCGGGCGCGGGAGCTGCCCGTCAGCTCGACCAAGTCGGCGATCGGGCACCTGCTCGGCGCGGCCGGCGCGGTCGAGTCGATCGCCACGCTGCTGGCGCTGCGCGACCGTATCGCGCCGCCCACCCTGAACTACGAGGAGCCCGACGAGGGGCTCGACCTGGACTACGTCCCCAACGAGGCACGTCCACTCGCCGGAGCGAACGGACGCGCGATCGGCATCTCGAACGCATTCGGATTCGGCGGACACAACGCCGTGCTCTGCCTGGAGGCCAAATGAGCGCTCTTGCTGAACGGACGACGAACGGCCGCCCACGCATAGCCGTCGTCGAGGAGCAGCCGCGTACGCTGGACGCGTACGGACGGCTGGAGGCCCTGTGCGACCCGGGCTCGCTTCACGTGATCCGCTCCACGGTGCTGCCGCGCCGGGAGTCGAAGCGGATGCAGCCGGGCGACGGCGTGGTCGGCGCGGCCGGCAGCGTCGCCGGGCGGCCGATCTACTGCTACGCGCAGGACCAGACGTTCGCCGGCGGCTCGCTGGGCGAGGCGCACGCGGACACGATCGTGCGCGTGATGGAGCTGGCCGAGCGCGCCGCGGCGCCGGTGGTCGGGTTCGTGGCCTCCGGCGGCGCCCGGATGGACGACGGCATCGCGGCGCTGGCCGGCTACGGGCGCATCTTCCGCCACAACGTGCGGCTCTCGGGCCGCGTTCCGCAGATCTCGGTGATCAGCGGCGTGTCGGCGGGCGGCGGCTCCTACTCGCCTGCCCTGACCGACTTCGTGGTCATGACCGAGCAGTCGGCGATGTTCCTCACCGGGCCGGGCATCGTCCGCGAGGTGATGGGCGAGGACGTGGACGCCGCCGAGCTCGGCGGGCCCGGCGTGCACTCGCACAACGGCGTGTCGCAGTTCGTCACGGCCGACGACATCGCGGCCATCCACACCGTGCGTGACCTGCTGGCGTTCCTGCCGCAGCGCGCCGGCGAGACGCCGCCGGTGGGCCCGCCGGCCGCGGTGCGCTCCCTCGACCCGCAGGCGATCGTGCCCGAGAGCGCCCGCAAGGTCTACGACGTGCGCGGCGTGATCGAGTCGCTCGTGGACGGCGGCGACATGCTCGAGGTCTCCGAGCGCTGGGCGCGCAACATGGTGACCGCGCTGGCTCGCATCGAGGGCCGGCCGGTGGGCGTGATCGCGAACCAGCCCTGGTACCTGGGCGGCGTGATCGACGCGGAGGCGGCGCAGAAGGCGGCCCGCTTCGTCCGGACATGCAACGCGTTCGGGCTGCCGCTCGTGGTGCTCGTCGACACGCCGGGCTTCCTGCCCGGGACCAAGCAGGAGGCCGCCGGGGTGATCCGCCACGGCGCGAAGCTGCTGCACGCGTTCTCCGAGGCCGTCGTGCCGAAGGTGACCGTGGTGCTGCGCAAGGCCTACGGCGGCGCGTACATCTGCATGAACTCGAAGGACCTGGGCGCGGACCTGTCGCTGGCCTGGCCGGACGCGGAGATCGGGATCATGGGCTCGAAGCAGGCGGTGGGGATCGTGCACAAGCGCGCCCTCGCCGAGTCCGACGATCCCGACGCGGAGCGCGACCGGCTCGCCGACGACGTACGCCGACGAGCACGTGTCGGCCGCGGTGGCGGCGCGCGAGGGCTTCGTCGACGAGCTGGTCGAGCCGCGCGACACGCGCCGCCGGCTGGCCGGGGCGCTGAGCGGCCTGTCGCACGCCGGGCTGTACGGCAACGCCGGAGGGAACATCCCGCTCTGATGACGACGTACGTGGCTCTCGGAGACTCGTTCACCGCCGGGCTGGTGCCGGGCGAGCCGCGCTGGGCGGACGAGGTGGCGAAGGCGCTCGGGCCGGACACGCGCTACGAGAACCTGGCCTGGGTCGGCGCAACGAGCGCCGACGTGGAGCGCAAGCAGCTCGACAGGGCGCTGGGCTTCGATCCCGACGTCGTGACGATCGTGTGCGGCGCCAACGACGTGCTCGAGTCGGTCCGGCCGGACGCGGACGCGTACGCCCAGCGGCTGGCGCGGATGTTCGAGCGGCTGCGGCGCGAGGCCCCGGACGCGGAGGTCGTGACCGCCACCTACCCCGACATCTCGCGCTTCCTCGACCTGCGCCCGCGCTCGCGCGTCCGCGTGGAGAAGGGGATGCGCCGGTTCAACGCGGCCTGCCGGTCGGTGGCGCGAAACTACGGCGTGGCGCTGCTGGAGGGGTTCGACCACCCCGCCGCCTCCGACCGCGGCACCTACGGCGAGGACGGGTTCCACCCCTCGGAGGAGGGCCACCGCCGTGCCGCCATGGAGTTCCTGCGCGCGCTGAAGGGCCGCTTCCGGCCGCCGCGAGAGGCCCCGGCGCGCGAGGCCCCGGCGTGACGGGCGAGCCCTTCGTCAGCCAGTCCCGGACGATCCGCGACGAGGACGTCGCGTCCTTCGCGGAGCTCACGGGCGACATGCACCCTCAGCACACCGACGCCGACTGGGCAGCCGGCAGCCGGTTCGGAGAGCGGATCGCGCACGGGCTGCTCGTCCAGGCCTGCGCTGTGGGCTTGATGCAGTTCGACCCCGAGCGCGTGGTGGCGCTCCGTCGCGTGGGCGACGCGGTCTTCAAGCTCCCGGTGAAGATCGGCGACAGCATCCACGTCGAGGCCCAGGTCGTCGGGGCCCGGGAGGTCGACGACGACACCGAGCTCGTCGAGCACCGATGGAGGGTCGTGAACCAGGATGGTCGTATGGTGCTGCGGATGAACGTAGAGGTCGTCTGCCGCCGCGACGCCGTGCCCGCTTCCTGAGCGCCATGCTGCTCGAGGGGAAGCGCCTCCTGATCACGGGGGTCCTGACGAAGGGCTCCATCGCGTACTCCGTGGCCGAGCGGGCCCAGGAGCAGGGCGCGGAGGTCGTGCTGACCGGGTTCGGCCGCACGCGCCGGATGACCGAGCGGGCGGCCGCGCGGCTGCCGACCCCGCCCGAGGTCCTCGAGCTCGACGTGAACTCGCCCGACGACCTCTCCGCGCTCGCCTCGTCGCTGGATCGCGTCGACGGCGTGCTCCATGCAATCGCCTTCGCGCCGGGCGACGCGCTCGGCGGGAACTTCATGAGCGCCCCGCCGGAGTCCGCGGAGCTCGCCTTCCGCACGTCCGCCTACTCCTTCAAGGCGCTGGCCGAGGCGCTGGCGCCGCTGATGGGCGACGAGGGCGGCTCGTTCGTCGGCATGGACTTCGACGCCTCCGTCGCCTGGCCCGTGTACGACTGGATGGGCGTGGCCAAGGCGGCGCTCGAGTCCGTCTCGCGCTACCTCGCCCGTGACCTCGGACCTTCCGGAATCCGCGTGAACCTGGTGTCCGCGGGTCCCATCGAGACGCCCGCTGCCGGCGGCATTCCCGGATTCGACGGCTTGGCCGGATTGTGGGGCAAGCAGGCGCCGCTGGGGTGGGACTCGAAGGACCCGGCGGCCGTGGCGGACACCGTGCTGTTCCTGCTCTCCGACCTGTCCCGGCGGATCACCGGGGAGATCGTCCACGTAGACGGAGGCTTCCACGCGATGGGGGCACCGCTGCGGACGGAATAATCCCGTCCAGTGCTCCTCGCAATCGACGTCGGCAACACGCAGACCCATCTCGGGATGTTCCGGGACGACCAGCTCGTGGAGCACTGGCGCTTCGCGACGGTGCGGTTCGCCACGGCGGACGAGCTGGCCACGCAGCTGGCCGCGCTGCTGTCGCTGCGGGACCTGCGCCTGGCGGACGTGGACGCGGCGATCGTGTCGTCGGTGGTGCCGACGCTGGCGCACGAGTACGAGCAGCTGATGGCGCGCTACCTGGACGGCAACGGGGCGCTGGTGGGGCCGTCGCTGAAGACCGGGATGCCGATCCGGATCGACACGCCGCAGGAGCTGGGCGCCGACCGCCTGGTGAACGCCGTGGCGGCGTTCGACCGCGTCGGTGGCGCGTGCATCGCGGTCGACTTCGGAACGGCGATCAACTACGACGTGGTGTCGAGCCGCGGCGAGTACCTGGGCGGAGTGATCGCGCCGGGGATCGAGATCTCGCTGGAGGCCCTGGCGGCCCGGGCCGCGCGGCTGCCCCGAGTGGACATCGAGGAGCCCCGCCACGCGATCGGAAAGGGAACCCAGGAGGCGATCCAGGCGGGGGTCGTCTACGGCTTCGCGGGCCAGGTGGACGGAATCGTGGGCCGGCTGCGCGAGGAGCTGGGCGAGGAGGCGACCGCGATCGCGACAGGAGGCTACGCGCAGGCGATCGTCCCCTTCTGCGAGCAGGTCGACGAGGTGGACGACCTGCTGACCCTGACCGGCCTGAAGCTGATCTGGGAACGGAACCGCAGCTAGGCCGTAACAGTCGTCGCCCACGCGTCACGCAAGGGCGCCATCCTCGGACCATGGCGACGCGCGACGTTCGTGCGATATGCGCGATCAACGTCAGCGCGTGGAGTGGACGTGTGATCGCGGAGATCGCCGGCGTCAGCACGGGGTGATCTCGCGTGAGCAGCTGACGGACCTTGGGCTCGGGAAGGACTCGATCCATCACAGGGTGAGGGCCGGGCGGCTTCTTCCCCTGCATCGCTTCGTCTACGCCGTGGGCCACCTGAACCGGTCGCGGGAAACGGTGTGGATGGCGGCGGTGCTCGCCGGCGGTGCCGGAGCGGTGCTCAGTAATCGGCCCGCAGGCGGCGCATGGGGTATCTGCCGAAGCGATGGGCGGCCGGAGGTGACGATCCCGCGCCAGCGCCGCGCGCGGGACGGCCTCGTCTTTCATCGCTCGACGCTTCCCCCGACGAACGCACCACGCTCAACGGCATCCCCATCACCACTGTCCCCCGCACCCTCCTTGACCTCGCCGCCACCCTCAACCAAAGACAGCTGGAAAGAGCCATCAACGAAGCGGAGATCAAGCGGCTTTGGGATGAGCTCAGCCTTCACGACATCCTTCATCGCTACGGAAGGCGACCGGGCACCGTCAACCTCAGAGCGGCGCTCCACAAGCGCAGCGAAGGCACGACGGCCACCAAGAGCGACCTCGAAGAGCTCTTCATCAGGTTCGCGGAGAAAGCGGGCCTTCCGCGCCCCGACACCAACGTCCACATCGAGGGCCTCGAGGTGGACTGCGTCTGGTGGAATCGGCGCGTCATCATCGAGGTCGACAGCTGGGAGATCCACCGAACACGGGCCGCCTTCGAGCGAGACCGCGAGAAGAGCCGCATCCTCCAGGCTGCCGGCTGGCGCTGCGTCCCGATCACGTACCTGCAGCTGGAGCACACCTCCGAGGCGGTGGCGAGCGACGTGCGGCGCCTGCTCGGCCTGGCTACCCTGGCGACATGAGGCTCTTCGGTCGCAGCAAGAAGCCGGCGCGGTCTGCTCCGGCCTACTCGAACGAGGCCGTGCTCCAGCGCATCGAGCAGGACGCCGGGGTCGACCGCGACACCGCGCGGCGGTGGTTCAACGAGATGCTCGTCTTTCTCGACCTCGTCGCCGACTCGAAGGACTTCATCTCGCCGCCCGGGCCGGTCGACGTGGCCTGGCACGCGTTCATCCTTCACACCCGCGACTACGAGGCCTACTGCCGCGAGCGCTTCGGGCGGGTGATCCACCACGAGCCCACCGGGGAGCCGGACCCGCACGCCTACCGGCGCGCCTACGACCGCCGCGCCCGCCAGGGGCAGCTCGACCCCGCGATCTGGGCCGTGCCGGCCGTGGGGGGCGCCGCGGCCGGTGAGCGAGGCCGGCAGCGACGGCGGAGGCGGCTTCTGGGACGGCGGCTCGTTCGGCGGCGGCGATGGCGGGGGCGGCTCGTTCGGCGGCGGCGATGGCGGGGGCGGAGGGGGCTGCGGCGGAGGCGGAGGCTGACGGGCCCGGAATGACCGAAGCCCTGAACACCCCCTGGACGCTCGGTGGCCGGACCATCGAGAACCGCGTCGTGCTCGCCCCGCTGGCGGGCATCGGCAACTGGTTCGTCCGCCTCCAGGCGCGGCGCTACGGAGCGGGGCTCGTCGTCTCCGAGATGGTCTCCAGCTTCGGCCTCGCCCACGGCAACGAGCGCACCCTCCGCGAGTTCGTCCGCATCCATCCCGACGAGCACCCGGTCTCGCTCCAGCTCTTCGGCCACGACCCCGACGTCATGCGCGAGGCGGCCGCCATCGTCGCCGGCGCCGGCGCCGACCTGATCGACCTCAACATGGGCTGTCCGGTGCGCAAGGTCTGCAAGACCGGCGCCGGCGCCGCCCTCCTCGACGACCCCAAGAAGGCCGTGGCGATCGCCGCCGCGGCGAGGGAGGGCAGCGGCCTCCCGGTCACCGTGAAGCTCCGCCCCGGCAACCGGCCGGGCGACAGGGCCGGCGTCGACCTCGCCCGCCGCCTCCAGGACGAGGCCGGCGTGGCGGGCATCGCCTTCCACCCGCGGCACGCCAGCCAGCAGCACGCGGGCAAGCCCGACTACGCGCTGGCACGCGAGCTCGCACGCTCCCTCTCGGTGCCCGTCATCCTGTCCGGCGGCCTCGCCGACGAGGAGAGGACCCTGAACGCGTTCGAGGAGAGCGGCGCCACAGCCGTCATGCTCGCCCGCGGCTCGCTCGGCAACCCCTGGCGCTTCGCCCGCCTCCTCGGCCGCTACGAAGGCGAGCCGCCGCGGGATGAGATCGCCAGGGAGCTCGAGTGGGTCATCGCCCAGGCCGAGGACCACCTCGGCACCGAGCGCGCCGGCCGCTACCTGCGCAAGTTCTACCCGTGGTACGCCGACACGCTCGGGCTCACCAAGCGCGAGCGCGAGCCTCTCGTCACCGCTCCCACCACGGCTCACGCCCGTGCCGCGCTGAGCGCCCTCTCCGGGCGTGAAATCGCGGTTGCGGCCTGACCGCGCGTTGCTACACTGCTCCGTCCCTCCGGCCTCGCGGCCCCCTTACGGAGGGTTTTCTCATGGCACGTGACACCGTCCTCACTCCTCAAGGCATGGAGGAGCTCAAGACTCGCATCGAGTACCTGCGCGGAGACCGCAGGCGCGAGGTGGCCGCGCGCATCAAGGAGGCCCGCGAGTTCGGCGACATCGCCGAGAACTCCGAGTACGACGACGCCAAGAACGAGCAGGCGATGCTCGAGAAGCAGATCTCCGATCTCGAGGAGAAGCTGCGCAACGCCCGCGTCATCGACGAGAACGACGTCGATACCGGGGTCGTCGGCGTGGGCGTGACCGTCCACCTGAAGGACCAGAAGACCGACAAGTCCACGAAGTTCAAGATCGTCGGCTCGGCCGAGGCGAATCCCGCCGAGAGCCGGCTCTCGAACGAGTCGCCGGTCGGCCGCGCCCTGATCGGTCACAAGCGCGGCGAGACCGTCACGGTCCCCGTGCCGCGCGGGCCCGCCCGCAAGCTCAAGATCACCAAGATCGAGCGCTGAGTAGCGTTCGGCGCCGTGGACGATCGCCGGGCGAAGCTCGAGCGCCTGCGTGAGCAGGGGATCGACCCCTTCCCGCACGAGTTCGAGGGCGTCACGCCCATCCAGGAGGTCCACGCGGTCCACGACGGCCTCGAGGCGGGCGAGGAGACCGACTGCGGTGTATCGGCTGGCCGGTCGCCTGACCGCCCGTCGAGGCCACGGGGGCGCGGCCTTCCTCGACCTGGTCGACCGCAGCGGCAAGATCCAGCTGCATGCGAAGCGCGACGTCCTGGGGGGCGACTCCTTCGAGCTGCTGACTTCCCTGGACATCGGCGACCTGATCGGCGTGGACGGCACGGCCTTCAAGTCCCGGCGCGGCGAGCTCAGCGTGCTCGTACGCGCTTGGAAGCTGCTGGCGAAGACCCTCAGGGAAGTGCCCAAGGAGTACTACGGAATCCAGGACATCGAAACCCGGTACCGCCATCGCGAGGTCGACCTCTTGGCGAACCAGGAGACCCGCGAGCTCTTCATCCTGCGCTCCAAGGTCGTGCGCGCCATCCGCCGCTGGCTCGACGACCGCGGCTTCCTCGAGGTGGAAACCCCCGTCCTGCAGCCTCTTTACGGTGGCGCGCTGGCGCGGCCATTCGTGACCCACCACAACGAGCTCGACCGCGACCTCTACCTGCGGATCGCCGACGAGCTGTACCTGAAGCGGCTGATCGTGGGCGGCCTCGAGCGCGTGTACGAGATCGGCAAGGACTTCCGCAACGAGGGGGTGTCCCACAAGCACAACCCCGAGTTCACGATGCTCGAGTGGTACGAGGCCTACGCGGACTACGAGGACATCGCGGCGCGGCTGGAGGAGCTCATCTCACACGTCGCGCAGGAGGTCGGCTACGACGGGCCGATCGACTTCACGCCGCCCTGGCGCCGGATCACGCTCCGCGACGCGATCAAGGAGAAGACGGGGCTGGACATCCAGAGCGACGAGCTGCCCGGCGAGGGCACGTGGGCCAAGCGCGTGGACGACCTGCTGTCGAAGCGGGTCGAGCCGGACCTCCAGGACCCGACCTTCATCCTCGACTACCCGAAGGAGCTGTCGCCCTTCGCGAAGGACCACCGCTCGGAGCCGGGGCTCGTGGAGCGCTTCGAGTGCTTCGCCGCCGGAATGGAGTTCGCGAACGCCTTCACGGAGCTGAACGACCCGGACGAGCAGCGCGCCCGCTTCGAGCAGCAGCGCGCCGACGAGGCGGCCGGCGACGAGGAGACGCAGCCCTACGACGAGGACTACGTGCGCGCCCTGGAGCACGGGATGCCCCCGACCGGGGGGATCGGCATCGGAATCGACCGCCTGGTGATGATCCTGAGCGGCCGCCGCTCGATCCGGGAAGTGGTGCTCTTCCCGGCGATGCGCAACTAGGCGGGCCGGGGGCTCACGCCCCCGGACCCCCGCTGATGTCTGGCCGGTCTAATCGCTTTCGACCGCGTCCTTCAGCTCGTTCTCGGCCGCGGTGATCTCCTCGCCGCTCTCCGACAGCGCCTCGGTCGCCTCCTGGAACTCCTGCCGGTTCTCCTCACGGGCGGCATCGGCCACCGCGCGGAGGCTCTTCACGCCGTTCTCGATCGCCCCCAGGAGCTCGTCGAACGCGTCGCGGGCAGCCTCCGGTGGCTCCAGCCTGGCGAGGTCGGCGCGGGTCTGGGCGGCCGTCTCGGCGATCCGGTCGAACTCCTTCGCAATCTGGGGCCCCGGCTTGCTCGCCAGCTCCTCGCCGCTCTCCTCGATGTCGGTATTCACCGTGTTGAGGCGCTCGATGGCGGCGTTGTAGCCGTCGCGGAATTGGTCGGCGGTGTCGTCGTCGTCGCCGCAACCGGCGGCCACGAGGGCTGCGAGGAGCAGGAAGATCGCCGCCCGGGCGCGCGTCATGGCGCGCGAGCCTAACCCAAAAACCCTCGCTGCACGCGGCATTTACGGCTCCGTTAAGGCGCAAAGCCACCATGAGGGCGTTGGTAGACTCGCCCAACGGGCCGGTGAACCCCCGTACTGCCTCTCATTGGATCGGCGTAGGTGCCGATCTAGAGGGAAAGAGACGGGCAACACCCGCCCCGACGTTCCCGACAGATAGGCAAGAGCCGTGTTTGAGCGCTTCACCGAACGGGCCCGGCAGGTGGTCGTCCTCGCCCAGGAGGAGGCCCGCATCCTCAAGCACAACTACATCGGCACCGAGCACATCCTGCTTGGCCTGCTCCGTGAGGAGGAGGGCCTGGCTGCCCGTGTCCTCGAGTCGCTCGACATCACGGTGGAGCGCGTGCGCGCTCAGGTCGTCCGCATCGTCGGATCCGGCGAGGAGGTCACCTCCGGCCAGATCCCGTTCACCCCGCGCGCCAAGAAGGTCCTCGAGCTCGCCCTCCGCGAGGCGCTGAGCCTGGGCCACAACTACATCGGCACCGAGCACATCCTGCTCGGCCTGGTGCGCGAGAACGAGGGCGTCGCCGCCCGCATCCTGCTCGACTTCGACGCCGACTCCGAGAAGATCCGCAACGAGGTCATCCGGATGCTGTCCGGCCCCGGCGGCCGCCAGGGCCGCGCGGCCGCTGGGACCGGTGCACAGGGCGAGGGCAAGAAGTCCTCCAAGCTGCTCGACCAGTTCGGCCGCAACCTGACCAAGCTCGCCGCCGAGGGCAAGCTCGACCCGGTCGTCGGCCGCGAGACCGAGATCGAGCGGATCATGCAGATCCTCTCGCGCCGCACCAAGAACAACCCGGTGCTGATCGGCGAGCCGGGCGTCGGCAAGACCGCCGTGGTCGAGGGCCTCGCCCAGCGCATCACGAGCGGCGAGGTGCCCGAGCTGCTCAAGAACAAGCAGATCTACACGCTCGACCTGGCCGCCCTCGTGGCGGGGTCGAAGTACCGCGGTGAGTTCGAGGAGCGCCTCAAGAAGGTGATGAAGGAGATCACCCAGCGCGGGGACATCATCCTGTTCATCGACGAGCTCCACAACCTCGTCGGGGCAGGCGCCGCCGAGGGCGCGATCGACGCGGCGAGCATCCTGAAGCCGGCGCTCGCGCGCGGCGAGCTGCAGACGATCGGCGCCACCACGCTCGACGAGTACCGCAAGTACCTGGAGCGCGACTCCGCGCTCGAGCGGCGCTTCCAGCAGATCCGGGTCGACCAGCCCTCCACGGAGGAGACGGTCCAGATCCTCAAGGGCCTGCGCGACCGCTACGAGCAGCACCACCGCGTCGGGATCACCGACGAGGCGCTCGAGGCGGCGGCGGAGCTGGCGGACCGCTACATCTCCGACCGCTTCCTGCCCGACAAGGCGATCGACCTCATCGACGAGGCCGCCTCGCGGGCGCGCATCAAGTCGATGACGGCCCCGCCCGTCTACCGCGACCTCGAGGAGGAGATCGAGACCACGCGGCGCGACAAGGAGGCGGCGATCGAGGCGCAGGAGTTCGAGAAGGCCGCGAACCTGCGCGACAAGGAGCGCCAGCTCACCAACAAGAAGCGCGAGCTCGAGGAGCAGTGGCGCTCGGGCGAGTCCGGCGAGCGCCCGGAGATCGGCGAGGAGGAGATCGCCGACATCGTCTCCATGTGGACCGGCATCCCGGTGTTCAAGCTCACCGAGGCCGAGACGCAGAAGCTGATGCGCATGGAGGAGGAGCTCCACAAGCGGGTGATCGGCCAGAACGCCGCCATCGAGGCCGTCTCGAAGGCGATCCGCCGCTCCCGCGCCGGGCTCAAGGACCCGAAGCGCCCGACCGGCTCGTTCATCTTCCTCGGCCCGTCCGGCGTGGGGAAGACGGAGCTGGGCCGCACGCTCGCCGAGTTCCTGTTCGGCGACGAGGACGCGATGGTGCGGATCGACATGTCGGAGTACATGGAGAAGCACTCCGTGTCGCGGCTGGTCGGCTCGCCCGCCCGGCTACATCGGCTACGACGAGGGCGGCCAGCTCACCGAGGCCGTGCGGCGCAAGCCGTACAGCGTGCTCCTGCTCGACGAGATCGAGAAGGCGCACCCGGACGTCTTCAACATCCTGCTCCAGATCCTCGAGGACGGACGGCTCACGGACGCCCAGGGTCGCACCGTCGACTTCCGCAACGCGATCGTGATCATGACCTCGAACATCGGGGCGTCGGAGATCGCCAAGAACACCGGCATCGGCTTCACGGTCGGCGACGAGACCGGTCTCTCGTACGACGACATGAAGAACCGGATCATGGGCGAGCTGAAGAAGGTGTTCCGGCCCGAGTTCATCAACCGGATCGACGAGGTCATCGTCTTCCACAAGCTCACGCGCGAGGAGATCTCCTCGATCGTCGAGCTGCTGCTGAAGCGGATCCGCGAGTCGCTCGCCGAGCGCGAGCTGTCGCTCAACCTGTCCGACTCGGCCGCGGACCTGCTGGTCGAGAAGGGCTGGGACCCGTCGATGGGCGCGCGCCCGCTGCGCAGGGCGATCCAGCGCTACATCGAGGACCCGCTCGCGGACGAGGTGCTCTCGCAGAGCATGCCGCCCGGCTCCACCGTCGAGGTGGACAAGGCGCCGGACGACGACGAGCGCGAGGTGCTGATCTCGATCGTGCAGCCGAAGGAGCGCAAGCGCGAGACGGTCGGGGTGGGCGCCAAGGGCGACGCCCGCGAGGAGGGCTCCTCGACGGACCCGTCCTCGGACGACGAGCCGAGCGACCAGCTCCTGCCGGACGAGCCCGAGGTGCTGCCGGAGATTCCGGACGCGCCACCGGCGCCCGAGCCCAAGGACGAGTAACCGACAGGAGGCCCCGCCGCCGGCGGGGCTTCTTCTTGGGCGGAGCCGGTCAGGTGCGCTCGGTGGCGGCCGCCAGCAGCTCCTCACGGGACGCCAGCTTCACCCGCGGGCGCTGCCGGCTCTGCCCGAGCTCGAGCTCGTGGCCGTCGATCGCGCGCCAGCCGTCGATCGTGACCAGGTCCGGCTTGCGCTCCGCCAGCAGCGCGTCGATCTGGCCGGGGCCGTCGTCCGGCGGCGGGGGCAGCGCCGCCGTCCTGAGGTCCTCCACGAGGCAGCCGACGGTCTCCTCGGCATCCCGCTTGTTGGTGCCCAGGATCCCGGTGGGGCCGCGCTTGATCCAGCCCACGGCGTAGACGCCACGGAGCGGTTTGCCGTCGGCGGTCAGCACCCGGCCGCGCTCGTTGGGCAGCACGAAGAACCGCTCGTCGAAGGGCACGTCGGGGAGGGGCACGGCCCGGTATCCGACGGAGCGCATGACGAGCCCGCACTCGATGGTCTCGACCGCTTCGTCCACCGCCTGCGCCCTCAGCGAGCCGTCGCCGCTCCGCACGATCTCGTTGCGGCGGATGTCGATCGCCTCGACCTTGCCGCTCCCGCGGATCTCCACCGGGGAGTGCAGGAAGCGCAGGTCGATCCGCCGTCCCGCGCCGGAGCCGGCCGGCCGGGCGGCGAACTCGCGCAGCAGCTCCACGTTCTTGCGCGCGGTGAAGGTCCCCTCCTCCGCCAGCCACTCGCGCGAGACCGGATCGAGCTCCACGTCGGCCTCGTCCACGCGGATGTCGACGCCGTCGAGGTGGCCCAGCTCGCGCAGCTCGGCGCTCGTGAACGCCGCCTGGGCCGGACCGCGGCGGCCCACGACCACGACCTCCTCGACGCTGCTCTCGCGCAGCGCGGCGAGCGCGTGGTCCGCCACGTCGGTGCGCTCGAGCTCGCCGGCGCTCAGCATGAGCATGCGCGTGACATCCGCCGCGACGTTGCCGTTGCCGATCACCACGGCGCGCTCGGCCGAGAGGTCGAACTCCAGGTCCCGATAGTCCGGGTGGCCGTTGTACCAGGCCACGAACTCCGTGGCGGCCCAGCTTCCCGGCAGGTCCTCGCCCGGGATCCCGAGCGACTTGTCGGTCTGGGCGCCGGTCGCGTAGATCACCGCGCTGTAGTGGCGCGCGAGCTCCTCGTGCGAGACGTCGAGGCCCACCTCGACGTTGCCGAGGAAGCGGCAGCCGCGGCGAAGCGTCTCCTCGTCGAACCTCTCGTCGAGGCGCTTTATCTCCTGGTGATCCGGTGCCACGCCGCCGCGCAGCAGGCCCCAGGGCGTCGGCAGTCGCTCGAACAGGTCGATCTCGGCATCGCCGCGGGCGCGCAGCAGCGACGCGGCGGCAAACGCCCCCGCCGGGCCGGCGCCGACGATCGCCACCCGAGGCCGCGCGCCGGCCATCAGGCGGCGGTCCGCTCGATGGTGCTCCGCCCCGCGAAGAACTCCGCGTTCAGATCCAGCGCGTACCCGTACTTCTCGGGGATCTCGAACTCCGCGAAGACCGCGTCGATCGGGCACGCCTCCACGCAGGCGTCGCAGTCGATGCAGAGCTCGGGATCGATGTACAGCTGCTCCACCGCCTCGAAATCGGGATCCCCCGGCTTCGGATGGATGCAGTCGACCGGGCACACCTCGATGCAGGAGTCGTCCTTGATGCAGCTGCCGGCGATGACGTAGGTCATGTACCGACAGGCTACAAAGGGCCGCAGCACACCCTCCGGCGCGTGAATCGCCGGGCCTGCGCGTAACGCGCGGGCCCGCTTGCGGCGTATGGCGGGTGAGACCATGCTGCGCCGAGGGATCTCACCCGAAGTGACCGACGCCGAGCTCATCCTGGCCTCGCGCGACGACCCGAGGGCGTTCCGCGAGCTGTACGACCGGTGGGCCGAGCGCCTGCTGGCCTACTTCTACCGCCGGGTGCTCGACGCCGAGGTGGCCGCCGACCTGCTGGCGGAGACGTTCGCCGTCGCGTTCGAGCGGCGCCACAGGTTCCGCGACGTCGGCCGCCCCGGCGGCGCCTGGCTGTACGGGATCGCCGCCAAGGAGCTGTCGCACTGGTTCCGCCGCCAGGAGGTCGAGCGGCGGGCGGTGCGGCGCATGGGGCTGCAGGTTCCGGCGCTCGACGCCGAGTCGATCGCCCGGATCGAGGCGCTGGTCGACGCGGACGAGCACCGGGCCGCGCTCGCGGCCGCGCTGGAGCAGATGACCGGCGGCGAGCGCGACGCCGTGCGCCTGCGGGTCGTCGGCGAGCTCGGCTACACGGAGATCGCCGACCGGCTCGGCTGCAGCGAGGGAGCGGCGCGGCGGCGGGTCCACCGCGGCCTGTCGCGACTGAACAACCTGATGCAGGCGGAGGCCACACGATGAGCGAGATCCCCTACGTCCGCGACCTCGGCGACGCGCTCGAGCGCGCCGCCGCCTCCGCGCCGCAGAAGCGCGGCGGGCTGCTGCGCGGCCGGCGCCCGCGCCGGCGCGCGGCGATCCTCGCGTTCGCCATCCTGCTCGCCGCCTCGGCCGTGACCACGGCGGCGATCGTCGGCGACCCCGACGAGCTGGCGATCGGATCGGTGGGGTGCTCCGAGTCGGGCGATCCCGACCTGGGCGCCGCGATCTCGGTCCTCGACGGCCGTTCGCCGGTCGCCGTGTGCGCGGAGCTGTGGACCGATCGCGGGCAGGCCGCCCCGCCGCTCGTGGCATGCCACAGCGACCGGGGCGTCTTCGTGTTCCCGGGCGTCGGGCCAGAGGCGTGCCGGAGCGCCGGCCTGGCCGAGCTGCCCGCCGGTTACCAGGCGGCGGAGGCCCGCGTGGCGCGCCTGGTGCGCGACGTCGCCGCGGTCGAGGAGGCGTCCGACTGCATCGCACCCGCCGAGCTCGCGCGGCGCCTGCAACAGGTGCTGCGGGACACGGGATGGACCGGCTGGAGGGCCGTGGCGGGAGGGGTCAGCGAGGGCCCGTGCGGCTGGGCGCGCCGGCGCGGCGGCGATTCGCGGCTGACCCTCAGCCCGGCGCTGGACTCCGAGGCCCGCGTGCTCCTGGTCGGTGGCGGTCCGCCGCGCTCGCTCGAGCGGCAGCTGCACGGCGAGAGCTCGATCCTGATCGGGCTGTTCGAGGACACCGGCGAGCGCTGCTACGGGGTCGCCGAGCTCGAGCAGCACGTGCGCCGCGAGGCGGCGGTGACCGGCCGCGAGGTGCGCATCAAGCTCGGGCGGATGCCCGCCGACACAGGCATGGAGCCTCCGCGAGGCGATCGCCTCGCGGAGGGTTGCGCGATCGTGGTCGGAGCCGCCGCGGTCTACCCGGCGTCCGGCGAAGTGGCGGTCGAAGTGGAGATCTGGCAGGGCCGCGGGCCCTAGCCCTCCGGCACGAACTTGCTCGCCGTGAACACGGCGCCCTGCGGGTCGCTCAGGACGGTCATCCTGACCCACGGGGCGTCGAACGGCGGCGCCAGCACCTTGCCGCCCAGCTTCTCCGCCTGCTCGGCGGCCGCGTCGGCGTCGTCGACCGCGAACGTGGTGCTCCAGTGCGGGGGCGTGTCCTCCGGGAACTGGCCGTCCGTCATCGGGATCAGCCATGCCACCGCGTCCTCGAAGCCCTCAGGCGCGCCGCCCGTCGCCTGGCGCTCGCGCAGTTCGGGATCGCGCTCGGCCAGGAAGTCGCCGTAGCCGGGGCGGCGCCACATGGTGAACCCGCCGTTGCCCGTGACGATCGTGGTGGCCTCCCACCCGAACACGGCCCTGTAGAACGTCTGCGCGCCGCCCGGGTCGCGCGTGTTGAGCTCGTTGAAGTTCCAGGTGGCGTGCTCGTTGACGAGGTGGGCGCCGCTCCACTCCTTGGCCTGCCAGACGCAGAACGCCGCCCCCTCGGGGTCGGCGAGCACCGCCATGCGGCCCGCAGTGCCCACGTCGAACGGCTCCACCAGCACCGACCCGCCCGCGTCCCCACCTTCGCGGCGGTCTCGTCCGCGCTCTCGACCGACACGTACATGTTCCAGGCGACATCCGGCGGCATGCCCTCGGGCTGGGACCCGACCCCCGCGACGTCCCGCCCTCTCAGCTGACCCACGAGGTACTGCCCGGGCGAGTCCGGCGGCGACCGGTCCTCGAAATCCCATCCGAAGAGCCCGGAGTAGAACCGCACCGCGGCCTCCGGGTCGGGCTGAGCGGTGTCGACCCAGCACGGCACCCCAGGCGGATACCCGTCTCGCTCCAGCATTGTCGCTCCCTTGCTCGTCTCGATTGACATGGCGGCCACGCTACGGCAGGTTCAGGCCAGTTTCTGTCCTCAATCTGAGAGAGGATGAGATCCGCGATGACCACGTCGAGCCGCCTGCTCACGCTGCTCTCCCTGCTCCAGGCGCGCCGCGACTGGCCGGGCGGCGAGCTCGCGAGCAGGCTCGAGGTCTCGGCCCGCACGATCCGCCGCGACATCGAGCGGCTGCGCGAGCTCGGCTACCCGGTCGAGTCGCTCACGGGACCCGCGGGCGGATACCGCCTGCGCGCCGGCACGGCCATGCCGCCGCTGCTGCTCGACGACGACGAGGCGATCGCCATCGCCGTCGGGCTCCGCACCGCCGCCCGCGCGTCGGTCACAGGGATCGAGGAGACCTCGGTGCGCGCCCTCGTGAAGATCGAGCAGGTGCTGCCGGCGCACCTCCGGCGCCGCGTTCGGGCGCTGCAGTCGGCCACGATGACGCTCCCGGCCGGCGGGCCGACCGTCGACCCGCAGAGCCTGACCGTCATCGCGACCGCGTGCCGCGACTCCGAATGCCTCCGCTTCGGCTATCGCGGCCGCGACGGCGCGGCGAGCCGCCGCGAGGTCGAGCCGCACTCGCTCGTCAACCTCGGGCGGCGCTGGTACCTGGTCGCCTGGGACCGCGGCCGGCGCGACTGGCGGACGTTCCGGGTCGACCGCCTCACGGGGCCGGCGGCGACGGGCGTGCGCTTCCGGGCGCGGGCGCTTCCGGCGAAGGACGCAGCGGACTACATCGCGAAGAGCATGTCCGCCTGGAAGCACCAGTTCGAAGCGCGCGTGACGCTCCACGCTCCGGCCGAGGAGATCCGAAAGCGGTTCCCCGCGCACTGGGGACCGGTCGAGCCGATCGACGAGCGCACCTGCGAGTACCGCACGGGCGACGACGACCTCGACTGGCTCGCCGTCAGGCTCGCCATGTTCGGAGTGGACTTCGACGTCCACGAGCCGCCGGAGCTGGCCGAGCGCCTGCGGGCGATGTCCCGGCGACTCGAACGGGCCGCCGGACCATTACGCTCGCGCCCGTGAACGAGACAGAACGCATCGGCTTCGCCGGCCTCGGCGCGATGGGCGCGGGCATCGCGCAGCGGCTGCTCGACGCCGGCTACGAGGTCGTGGGCTGGAACAGGACGAAGGAGAAGGCGCAGCCGCTGCTCGACGCCGGGATGGGATGGGCCGACACGCCGCGCGAGCTCGCGGCGTCGGTCGACGTGCTCTTCACGATGCTCACCAACACGGCCGCGATCGAGGCCACCGCGGGCGGCGAGGACGGCGTGCTGGCCGGACTGCGGGAGGGTGCCGTGTGGGCCGACATCAGCACGATCGCCCCGGACGCGAGCGTGGCGATGGCCGAGCGCGTGCGCGAGCAGGGCGCTTTCTTCCTCGACTGTCCCGTCTCGGGCAGTCCCGCGACACTCGCCGCCGGCCAGATGTCCGTGATGGTGGGCGGCGACCGCGCGGCCTTCGATCGCATCGAGCAGGTGCTGCATGCGATCGGCCCCAAGGTCACGTACATCGGCCCCAACGGCCAGGCGATCCTCACGAAGGTGGCGATCAACCTCGCGCTCGTGGTGTCGGTGACCGCCCTCGCGGAGGGGGTCGCGCTGGTCGAGAAGGCGGGCGTCGACAGGGAAGCGGTCGTCGACGCGGTGCTGAAGAGCGTCATCGCCTCGCCGGTCGTGGGCTACCGGGCGCCCCTGCTCGTCGAGGACACGGACGTCTTCGCCGACGTCGAGCTCCAGCAGAAGGACCTCGTGCTGGCCCAGGAGCTCGCGCGGCGGCTCGGGATGGCCGTGCCGACGTGCGCGGCGACGAGCGAGATGCTGAACGCCGCACGCAGCTCCCAGCGGGCCGACCGCGACTTCGTCGTGAGCGTCCACGAGGCGTACCGCCGCATGGGAGGGATGCAGTGATGCCCGGAGCCGTACCGCACCACCATCCACGACGTGCCGCTCGAGCAGGGCCTGCGCGAGGACGAGGGCTGGATCGACATGCAGGTCCAGTTCCTGATCGACGCGCGCGGCGCGGGCTCCGACCAGCTCGTCGTCGGGCGCACCGTGCTGCCCGCCCGGCGCCAGGCACGAGCGCCACCTGCACCCGAACTGCGACGAGTTCCTGGTCGTGATGAGCGGCCACGGCGAGATCTACACGAACACCGGCCGCGAGCCCTCGAAGGCGGGCGACGTGGTCTTCACGCCGCGCGGCAACTGGCACGGCTTCGACAACACCTCCGGCGAGGACGTCCTGCTGATCTGGGGGTGGAGCGGGGCCGGCTCGCTCGAGGCCGCCGGGTACGAGATCCCGGGGCCGGACGACGAGTTCGACGCCTGAGGGCAACTGAGACCGATCTCACGGAAGGCCCCGTGCGGGGGTGGAAGAGTGCGCCGTCCCCCGAAACACGGAAGGAGACGGGATGAGCACCGTCACCACCGCCGCGGAAGCTGCGCGGCGCGAGCTCGGCCGCGGATTCGCAGGCGAGCTGATCGGACCCGAGGACGACGGGTACGAGGACGCCCGCGAGGTCTACAACGCGATGATCGACAAGCGGCCGGCACTGATCGCCCGCTGTACCGGCCCGGACGACGTCGCGAAGGTGATCGCCTTCGCGCGCGACCGCGACCTGCCGCTCGCCGTTCGCGGCGGCGGCCACAACGGAGCCGGGCTCGCCACGGTCGACGACGGCGTCGTGATCGACCTCTCGCCGATGAAGGACATCCAGGTCGACCCGCAGGCCCGGACCGCCCGCGTCGGCGGCGGCTGCACGTGGGGCGAGGTGGACCGCGCCACGAACGAGCACGGACTCGCCACGCCGAGCGGGATCATCTCGACGACCGGCGTCGGTGGCCTCACCCTCGGCGGCGGCCTCGGCCACCTCACGCGGAGGTTCGGCCTCGCGATCGACAACCTGCTCGAGGCCGAGATGGTGCTGGCGAACGGCGAGCGGGTGCGAGCGTCCGCCGACGAGCACCCGGACCTGTACTGGGCGATCCGCGGCGGCGGCGGCAACTTCGGCGTAGTGACCGCGTTCACGTTCAGGCTGCACGAGCTGGACACCGTGGTCGCCGGACCTACCTTCTGGCCGGTGGAGTCGGCCGCCGAGGTCCTGTCGGCCTACCGCGACTTCCTCCCCGGCGCGCCGCGCGACCTGAACGGCTTCTTCGCGTTCGCGACGGTGCCGCCCGCGCCGCCGTTCCCGGAGGAGCTCTACATGCGCAAGGTGTGCGGCGTCGTGTGGTGCTGGACCGGGGCCGAGGAGGACGCGGCTGCCGCGATGGCGCCGTTGCTGGAGGCGCTGCCCGAGCCCCTGATGCACGGTCCGGCGCCGATGCCGCACCCGGACCTGCAGGGCGCCTTCGACGAGCTCTACCCGAAGGGCGACCAGTGGTACTGGCGCGCCGACTTCGTGAAGGAGATCCCCGACGAGGCCGTGGAGCTCCACGCCAAGTTCGGCGCCGAGCTGCCGACGATGAAGTCGACGATGCACCTGTACCCGATCGACGGCGCGGCGCACGACGCCGGAGCGTCCGACACGGCCTGGAGCTACCGCGACGCGCGGTGGGCGACCGTCTACGCGGGCGTGGACCCCGACCCCGCGAACGTGGACGCGATCAGCCGCTGGAGCATCGACTACCAGGAGGCGCTGCACCCCCACTCGGCCGGCGGCGCCTACGTGAACATGATGATGGAGGAGGGCCAGGACCGGGTGCGGGCGAGCTACCGCGACAACTACGACCGGCTGGTCCAGGTCAAGGAGATGTACGACCCGAGAAACCTCTTCCGGCGCAACCAGAACATCGAGCCGCGCCAACCCGCCACGGCCTAGCCCGGAGGTCGCCGAGCGGCTGCGGTCGCATCACGCAGCCGCTCGGCCTCGGCGCGTCAGCGCCATGATTAGGCGGTGCTCCTTCGCCTCGCCGATCCCGACGGGCGGTACGCCGCCGTGCAGCTGTGCTCCGACCTGCCGTTGTCGAACGGCCGGCGTACGTACGCCCACCACGACGGCGAATGGCGGCTCGAGCTCGCTCCGCCGCCCCTGGCACGGCTCGAGTATCAGCTCGAGGTCGTGCACCCGGGCGGCGACACCGAGCGCCTCTGCGACCCCGGCAACCCGCACCGGGCGCCCGGCGCCTTCGGCGAGAAGTCCGTGCTGCTGTTGCCGGGCTATGCCGCTCCGCGCTGGCTCGAGGAAGAGGGCGTCCCCGGACGCACGGATGAGTTGGCGGTGCGCGGGCGCGGGCTCGGCGCGACCATCCAGGTCCGCATCTGGAGCCCCGCGGACGCGGACGCGGCGGAGCCGCTGCCGCTGCTGGTCGCGCACGACGGGCCGGAATACGACGAGCTCGCCGCGCTGACGCGCTTTGTCGCCGTCGCAATCCGCGCCGGCCGGCTCCCGCGGCATCGGGTCGCGTTGCTCGACCCGGGTGAGCGCAACGAGTGGTACTCCGCCTCGGCGCGCTACGCCGATGCCATGGTCCACGACGTGCTGCCGGCCATCCGCGCTGCGGTGTCGGTGCGCGGCGCTCCGGCCGGCATGGGCACGAGCCTCGGCGCGCTCGCGATGCTGCACGTCCAGCGGCGCCACCCGCGCGCCCTGGGCGCCCTGTTCCTGCAGTCGGGCAGCTTCTTCACGCCGCGCTTCGACGCCCACGAAGCGCGCTTCCCGCGCTACCGGCGCGTGGTGCGCTTCGTCGGTGCGACGCTTCGCACCGGGGCGCATGTCAACCCCGTGCCCGTCACGCTCACCTGCGGATCGGCGGAGGAGAACGTGCACAACAACCGGCTGATGGCGCGCGCCCTCGCCGCGCAGGGCTATCCCGCAGCACTCCACGAGGTGTCCGACATGCACAACTACACGGCCTGGCGCGACGCGTTCGAGCCGCACCTGACCGGCCTTCTCGCACGGGCATGGTGAGCGGCCGGCAGATCGAGCTGTGGGCGAGCGCCATCGGGGCGAACGGAACCCTCGTGGCGTACGGCCACTGGGGCCGGCCCGTCCTGGCGTTCCCGGCCGAGCGCGGCGGGCCGTGGGAGTACGAGCACCGTGGCATGGTCGACGCCGTGGCCGGCCTGCTCGAGGGCGGCCGCGTGAAGCTCTACTGCGTGGACTCCTTCGACTCCGCCACCTGGTCCAACACCTCCCTTCCGCTCGAGGCCCGGGCCCGGGAGCACGCGCGCTACGAGTCGTGGATCCTCGAGGAGGTCGTGTCGTGGATCCACGCCGACTGCGGCGGCCCGCAGGAGATCGCCACCGTCGGCGTCAGCCTCGGCGCCTATCACGCGGTGAACCTCGCGCTCAAGCGGGCCGACCTCTTCCCGTTCGCGCTCGGCCTGTCGGGCAACTACGACCCCGCCACCTGGGACGCGTGGGGCGAGCGCGGCGAGGCGGCGTACTTCAACAACCCGATGGACTACCTGGAGCACATGGACGGCGATCACCTGGACTGGCTGCGCGGCCGGCTCAACCTCCTGCTCGTGTGCGGCCAGGGCCAGTGGGAGGACACCACGGGCGCGCTCGAGAGCTCCAGGCGACTGGCCGGCCTACTGTCCGAGAAGGGAATCCGGCACGAGTTGGACCTCTGGGGCCACGACGTCCCGCACGACTGGCCCTCCTGGCGCGCCCAGTTCGCGCATCATCTGCCACGGTTCTGCTGATGGGCCACACCGAGCACCTCATCGGTCTGCTGCTCGGTGCCGAGGAGGACTGGCCGACCGCGTTCGAGACGCTGGTCTCCCGGCTCGGCCCGATCACCGACGCCTCGGGCGCTCGCCATCGCGTGAACACGGAGCGGATCACGATCGAGCCGTTCCACCTGCCGGACAAGCCGCGCCACGACCTCGTCGTCGACCGGCTGGCCTACTGGTACTACCACCCGCGCGAGTGGCTCAAGAAGGTCGCGCTGATGGACGACGTCTACCTCCTGAACAGCCCCTTCACCTTCCAGTCGATGGAGAAGCACGCCGCCTATTGCGCCATGCTGCGGCTTGGGCTGAAGGTGCCGCGGACCGCGCTCGTCCCGCACAAGAACCCGCCGGACAACGCGCGCTTCGCCTACACGGCGGCCAAGTACAACCGGCCCTTCGACCTCGACGAGATAGCGGCCTCCATCGGCTATCCGCTGTTCATGAAGCCGTATGACGGCGGTCAGTGGGTGGGTGTCAGCCATATCCGCGACAGCGCGGAGCTGCATCGCGCCTACGACGCCTCCGGCCAGCGCCTGATGCACCTGCAGGCGTCGATCGAGGGCTACGACGTGTTCGCGCGGTCACTGTCGATCGGCGCCGAGACGATGGTCATGCACTTCCGGCCGGAGCTGCCGATGCACGATCGCTATGCCGTCGACCACGACTTCCTCACGCCCGAGACGGGTGACGAGGTCCTGACGATCAGCCGGCTGATCAACGCGTTCTTCCGCTGGGAGTTCAACTCCTGCGAGACGCTCATCCGGGGAACCGACGCCTACCCGATCGACTATGCCAACGCGTGTCCGGACGTGGCGGTCACCAGCCTGCACTACTACTTCCCGTGGGCGATGAGCGCCCTGTTGAAGTGGTGCGTGTTCTGCGTCGTCACCGGGCGGACCGCGCCGCTCGACCTCGACACGCGGCGCTACTTCGAGATCGCCGACCGCGAGGACCTCTCCTATGCCGAGAAGCTCGCCGCCTATCGCGAGCTGGCCGACGCGTACTTCGAGGTCGACCGCTACCGGGACTTCTGCGACAGCCGCCTCTCACACGTCGACGAGCTCGTGCTCGACTGGATCACCTCGGCGGAGTTCGACCGCCTGCTGGTGCGTACCGTGCGTGCGGGCTATCCCGAGCACGAGCACGAGCGCTTCATCGGGCACTTCCGGGGGCTGATCGGCCAGTGGGTGCGGGAGCGCGGGGCAGGCGACCGGCCTCGGCAGTCGCCTCGCGGAGCCGGGCCGCCAGCTCCGGCGTGAGCGCGCCCTGCTCGAGGCGCCAGCTCCAGTTGCGCTCGGCCACCAGGCCGGGCACGTTCATCCGGGCCTCTCCGCCCAGGCCGAGCACGTCCTGCATCTGCACCATCGCCACCACGCCGGGGGACGCGAAGGCCAGCCGGACCAGCGCCCACCAGGGATCCTGGTCCTCGATTCCCACGCGCTCCAGCGCCGCCTCCACCTCCGCCCGCGACTCGTCGCCGAGCGACTCCCACCACGCCCGGATCGTGTCGTGGTCGTGGGTCCCCGTGTAGACGATGTCGTCCTCCTTGTGGTTGTGGAGACGGTGCGGGTTGTCCGGCTCCTCGGGGTCGAACGCGAACTGGAGCACCGCCATGCCCGGCAGGCCCAGCTCCTGCCGCAGGCGCTCCACGGCGTCGGTCACGACGCCGAGGTTCTCCGCGATCAGCGGCAGCTCGCCCGAGCCGCCGCCGGGCGGCGTCGAACGGCGCCCGTCCGGGCCCGCGGCGCCAGAACCCGGCGCGCGCGTCGGCGGCGCCGGCCGGCACCGCCCAGTAGGCGACGAAGGCGCGGAAGTGGTCGATCCGGCACAGGTCGTACAGCTCGCTGGCGCGCCGGAGGCGCTCGACCCACCAGTCGTAGCGGCGGCGCTGCAGCGCCGGCCAGTCGTACAGCGGGTTGCCCCACAGCTGGCCGAGGTCCGTGAACTTGTCGGGCGGAGCGCCCGCCACGAGCTCGTCCTGGAACAGCTCGGGGTGGGTCACGTGATCGGCGCTGCCGGGCGCCACGTAGATCGGCATGTCGCCGATCAGCCGCACGCCCCGCTCCTCCGCGTAGGCGCGCAGCGCCCCCCATTCGCGGTCGAAGCGGACCTGGTCGGCGGCCGCGCCGTCGCCCGCGAACCGCTCCCAGTCCGCGATCCAGTACGCCTCGCGCGCGCGGAACTCGGCCAGCTCGGCCTCGCTCACGGGGGCGTCCGGCTCGGCCAGCAGCTCCGGCGATGCCGCGAACGCCGACGGCGACTTGTACGGCGATCCGCCCTCGCCGGGCGGCCCGAGCGGCAGCATCTGCCACCACGTCTGGCCGGCTGCGGCCAGCCAGTCCACGAAGCGGTAGGCGTCGTCGCCGAGGCGCCCGCCGGGCAGCGACGTGGGGTGGAGCTGTACTCCCGCGGTGCGCGGAAGGCTTAAATGCCGGGTTGACGCAACCATCTCTTGGGGATTACCGCACTGTGCCCCGATCCACCCGAACCCAACACGAGAGCGGCCCCGGAGCGCCCTCCGGTGCCAGTGACGCGACGCCCGGCGGCGGGCTCGCGTCGGAGCACCCGATCGAGGAGCCGGGCGAGGGCTGGTCCGTGCTCCCGCGGCCGCACGCCCGCACCGCGCCGCCCCGCATCCAGATCCTGAACCCGGTCCCGATGATCGACTGCGGCCGCTTCCCGGCGAAGCGCACGGTCGGCGAATGGGTCGAGGTGTCCGCCGACGTGTTCCGCGACGGCCACGAGATCCTGCGCGCGCAGGTGCGCTACCGCGGGCCGGGCGACGCCGAGTGGAGCGAGACGCCGATGCGCTGGATCGACCGCGAGGTGGACGGCGACCGCTGGGCCGGCGCGTTCGAGGTCGACCGGGTGGGGCGCTGGGAGTTCACGGTGGAGGCGTGGTCCGACCTGTTCGCCACCTGGCGCGACGAGCTGCGCCGCAAGCTCGAGAGCGGGCAGCACGACCTGCGCGGCGAGCTGTCGGAAGGAGCGGTGCTGCTGGAGGAGGCGCTCGACCGGATGAGGGAGGAGGCCCCCGCCGGCGAGGCCGCATCGGGCCGCGCCACCGGCGACGGCGACGGCGAGCCCGACCCCGACCGCCGCCTCGTCGAGCACGTCCTCGTCACGCTCGCGGACGCGATCGCCCCGGAGGAGGCCAAGCACGACGCCGTGCTCGGCCCCGAGCTCCTCGCGGCCTTGGAGCGCCACCCCGACCGCCACGACTCCACCTGCCTCGAGCGCGGCCTGCCGCTCGAGGTGGAGCGCGTCCGCGCCCGCTTCGGCGCCTGGTACGAGCTCTTCCCGCGCTCCTTCGGCGGCTTCGAGGGCGTGCGCAGGCGCCTGCCCAAGCTCGCCGAGCTCGGCTTCGACGTCCTCTACCTGCCGCCCATCCACCCGATCGGGCTGACCAACCGCAAGGGCCGCAACAACGCCCTCGAGGCGAAGCCCGGCGACCCCGGCTCGCCCTGGGCCATCGGCGGCGACGAGGGCGGCCACGACGCCATCCACCCGGAGCTCGGCACCGCCGAGGAGTTCGAGAAGCTCGTCGCCGAAGCGCGCGAGCACGGCCTCGAGATCGCGCTCGACTTCGCCATCCAGTGCTCCGCCGACCACCCGTGGCTGAAGGAGCACCCGGACTGGTTCAACCGCCGCCCCGACGGCACGCTCAAGTACGCGGAGAACCCGCCCGAAGCGCTACCAGGACATCTACAACGTGAACTGGGACTCGGAGGATTGGCGCGGGCTCTGGGACGCGCTGAGGGATGTGATGATGACGTGGGTGGAGCGGGGCGTGCGGGTCTTCCGCGTGGACAACCCGCACACCAAGCCACTGCCGTTCTGGGAGTGGCTGATCGGCGAGGTGCGCTCAGAGCACCCCGACGTGATCTTCCTGTCGGAGGCCTTCACCCGCCGCGTGAAGCTGAGGGCGCTCGCCAAGGCCGGCTTCAGCCAGTCCTACACGTACTTCACCTGGAAGAACTCGCGCCACGAGCTGACCGAGTACATGCACGAGCTGGCCTTCTCCGGCATGCAGGAGTACTGCCGCCCGAACTTCTTCGCCAACACGCCGGACATCCTCAACGAGTACCTCGTGCACGGCGGCCCGCCCGCGTTCGAGACGCGCCTCGTGCTGGCGGCCACGCTGTCGCCCACCTACGGCATCTACTCGGGCTACGAGCACTTCGAGAACGTGCCGCGTGAAGGAGGGCAGCGAGGAGTACCTCGACTCCGAGAAGTACGAGGTCAAGCGGCGCGAGCTGGACGGCCCGCTGCTCCCCGAGATCGCGAGGATCAACCGGATCCGGCGCGAGAACGAGGCGCTGCAGCACCTGTCGAACATCGCCTTCCTCGAGACCGAGAACGACGGCCTGATCGCCTACCACAAGCGCTGGGGCGACAACACGATCATCGCCGTGGTGTGCCTCGACCCGCACCGCGTCCAGGAGGGCGTCGTGGTGATGCCGGCCTGGCTGGGGCTGCCGCCGGCGTTCGCGGTCGAGGACCTGCTCGACGGCGGCCGCTACGACTGGCGCCTCGGCCGCAACTACGTCCGGCTCGGACCGGGGGAGCGGATGGCGCATCTGCTGCGGGTCGTCGCGTGACGACGACGACCGCGCCCCAGCAGTCGGCGGAGCCGGAGCGCCGCCCCCAGCCCGAGCACTGGTTCGAGGCCGAGCCGCTCTGGTTCAAGACCGCTGTCTTCTACGAGATCCACCTGCGCGGCTTCTACGACGGCGACGGCGACGGCTCCGGCGACTTCCGCGGGCTGACCGACAAGCTCGACTACCTGCAGTGGCTCGGCGTGGACTGCATCTGGCTGCTGCCGATGTATCAGTCGCCGCTCAAGGACGGCGGCTACGACATCGCCGACTTCTTCGCCGTCCACGAGGACTACGGCGTGATCGAGGACGTGCGCCGCTTCATCGACGAGGCGCACCAGCGCGGCATGCGCGTGATCGCGGACCTCGTCATGAACCACACCTCGAGCGACCACCCCTGGTTCCAGGAGGCGCGCTCGAGCCCCGACTCGCCCAAGCGCGACTGGTACGTCTGGTCGGACACGAAGGAGCGCTACAAGGACGCGCGGATCATCTTCATCGACACGGAGACGTCGAACTGGACCTGGGACGAGCAGGCCGGCGCCTACTACTGGCACCGCTTCTTCCACCACCAGCCGGACCTGAACTACGACAACCCCGAGGTGCAGGAGGCGATGCTGGACGTGCTCCGCTTCTGGCTCGACCTCGGGCTCGACGGCTTCCGGCTCGACGCCGTCCCCTACCTGTTCGAGCGCGACGGCACCAACTGCGAGAACCTCGACGAGACCCACGCGTACCTGAAGCGGGTGCGCCGCGAGGTCGAGGAGAACTACCCGGACCGCGTGCTGCTCGCCGAGGCCAACCAGTGGCCCGCCGACGTGGTGGACTACTTCGGCGACGGGGACGAGTGCCAGATGGCGTTTCACTTCCCCGTGATGCCGCGCATGTTCATGTCGGCGCGGCGCGAGGACGCCACGCCGATCCTCGAGATCCTCGACCAGACTCCCCCGATCCCGGACAACTGCCAGTGGGGCCTGTTCCTGCGCAACCACGACGAGCTGACGCTCGAGATGGTCACCGACGACGAGCGCGACTACATGTACAAGGAGTACGCCAAGGACCCGCGCATGCGGATCAACCTCGGCATCCGGCGCCGGCTGGCGCCGCTGCTCGACAACGGGCGCGCCGAGATCGAGCTGATGACGGCGATCCTGTTCTCGCTGCCGGGCAGCCCGGTCCTCTACTACGGCGACGAGATCGGGATGGGCGACAACGTCTACCTGGGCGACCGCGACGGCGTGCGCACGCCGATGCAGTGGACCGGCGACCGCAACGGCGGGTTCTCGACGGCCGACTTCGCGCAGCTCTACGCGCCGCCCTCGATGGACCCCGTCTACGGCTTCCAGGCCCTCAACGTGGAGGCGCAGCTGCGCACGCCGTCGTCGCTCTTGCGCTGGACGCACCGCTTCATCGCGCTGCGCAAGGAGCACCCGGTGTTCGGGCTCGGCAGCTACGAGCCGCTGCGCCCCTCGAACAAGCGCATCTTCGCCCACATCCGCCGCTACGAGCGCGAGGTGCTCCTGTGCGTGCACAACCTGGCCCGCTCGGCGCAGGCCGTGGAGCTCGACCTGTCGGAGTTCGAGGGCAGCTACCCCGAGGAGATGCTCGGGCGCAGCCGCTTCCCGCGCATCGGCGAGCTGCCCTACCTGCTGACCCTGGGACCCCGTGGCTTCTACTGGTTCCGGCTGGTGGAAGAGGAGGAGGTCGAGGATGACGGCTGACGTGCGGCTGGACGAGCAGGCGCTCGAGGAATGGGTCGTGGCCCAGCGCTGGTTCGGCTCGAAGGCGCGCGAGGTCACGAGCCTGGGGGTGCTCGACATGGTGCCGCTGCGCCTGGAGCCCCGGCTGCTGGCCTCGGTGATGGTCGAGGCGCGCTTCGCGCCCGGCACCCACGAGGTCTACCAGGTGCCCGTCGCGTTCAGGCCCGTGGAGGAGGGCTGGAGCGAGTCGGTGATCTCGGAGACCGGCGGGCTGACGATCTACGACGCGCTTGCCGACCCGGAGGAGGGCCAGGCCCTGCTGGAGCTGATGCGGGCGAACGCGAGGCTCGAGTCGGAGCACGCGGTGAGCGAGTTCCACTGGGTCGAGGGCACGCGCGACCCCGGCCCGAGCGCCGTGGTTCGCCCGATGGGCGCCGAGCAGTCGAACAGCTCGCTGGTGTTCGACGAGGCGCTGGCGCTGAAGCTGTACCGGCGCGTCGAGGCGGGGGTCAACCCGGAGCTCGAGCTGCTCCGCTTCCTCACCGACCGCGGCTTCGAGAGCGTGCCCGCACTGGCCGGCTGGTACGAGTACACCGGCCGCCTGATGGAGGCGACGCTCGGCGTGATGCAGGAGTTCCTTCCGGGCGCCCGCGACGGCTGGGAGCTCGCGCTCGAGGAGCTGGGCAGCGAGCCGGACGCCTTCCTGGAGCGCGTGCGGGCGCTGGGCGAGGTGACCGGCCGCCTGCACACGGCGCTCGGCTCGGACGCCTCGAACCCCGCCTTCGCGCCGGAGGAGCCGAGCTCCGAGTCGCTCGGCCTGCTCACCGCCACGATCGACGAGGAGATCGAGCGCATCTTCCTCGACCTGCCCGAGGACGGAGTCGGTCGAGCCGATCGCCGGGCGCGGCGAGGACGTGCGCGAGCAGCTCCGCCTGCTGACCCACGTGGGGTCCCCCGGCAAGGTGATCCGCACCCACGGCGACTACCACCTCGGGCAGACCATCATGTCCCACCGCGGCTGGGTGGTGCTCGACTTCGAGGGCGAGCCGGCGCGGGCGCTGACGGAGCGGCGCCGCAAGCGTTCGCCGCTGCGCGACGTGGCGGGGATGATGCGCTCGTTCGCGTACGCCGCGTCGGCGTCGCGAGATCCTGCGCGGCGTGGCGCCGCCCGAGGACTGGGAGGAGCGGGCGCGCGACGAGTTCCTCGACGCCTACCTCGACGCCGTGGACCCGTCCCTGCTGCCCGCGAGCCGGCACGGGGTGGAGCAGCTGCTCTCGGTCTTCGAGCTCGAGAAGGCCGTGTACGAGCTGCGCTACGAGCTGAACAACCGCCCGGACTGGGTGCGCATCCCGGTGGCGGGCATCCTGAGGCTGCTGGAGGTGCCGGCGCGGTGAACGACGTCGACCTCATCGCGCGCCGCGAGCATCCCGATCCTCACGGTGTGCTCGGGCGCACATCCGTGCAACGGGGGCGTGGTGGTCCGGGCCTTCCGTCCCGCGGCGGAGAAGGTCGTCGCCCGCGAGGATGGACGGCGCCGCCGTGCCGCTCGAGCAGTGCCACCCGGCGGGCCTCTTCGAGGGCACGCTCGACGGCGCCGAGCTCCCGTTGCGCTACGAGCTCGAGGTGTCGTATCCGGACGGGAACACGTTCACGCTGCGCGACCCCTACTCCTTCCCGCCCACGGTGGGGGAGGTCGACGTGCACCTGGCGGCTGAGGGCCGCCACGAGGACATCTACGAGCGGCTCGGCGCCCACGTGCGGGAGATGGAGGGCGTGACCGGTACCTCGTTCGCGGTCTGGGCGCCCTCGGCCAAGGCGGTCAGCGTCGTCGGGGACTTCAACTCCTGGGACGGCCGCCTTCACCCCATGCGCTCGCTGGGGTCCTCGGGGATCTGGGAGATCTTCCTCCCCGGCGTGGAGGAGGGCGCGGCCTACAAGTACGAGATCCTCACCCAGAGCGGCGAGCTCAGGATGAAGGCCGACCCGTTCGCGTTCGCCACGCAGCACCCGCCGCGCACGGACTCCGTCGTCTTCCGCTCGCACCACGCCTGGGGCGACTCCGACTGGATGGAGAAGCGGCGCGGCCTCGGCGCCGCACGAGGAGCCGGTCTCGATCTACGAGGTGCACCTCGGCTCGTGGAGGCTCAACGCGCTGGAGGACAACCGCTCGCTCTCGTACGCCGAGCTGGGCGACGAGCTCGCCGCATACGTGACCGACATGGGCTTCACCCACGTGGAGCTGCTGCCGGTCATGGAGCACCCGTTCTCGGGGTCGTGGGGCTACCAGGTGTCCGGCTACTTCGCGCCCACCGCCCGGCACGGCACGCCGGACGACTTCCGCGCGCTCGTCGACCGTCTCCACCAGGCCGGCATCGGCGTGATCCTCGACTGGGTCCCGGCCCACTTCCCGCGCGACGACTGGGCGCTGGCGCGCTTCGACGGCTCGGCGCTCTACGAGCACGAGGACCCGCGCCGCGGCGCCCACCCGGAGTGGGGCACGCTGATCTTCAACTACGGCCGCAACGAGGTGCGCAACTTCCTGCTCGCGAGCGCCCTGTTCTGGCCGCGCGAGTACCACGCCGACGGGCTGCGCGTGGACGCCGTGGCCTCGATGCTCTACCTCGACTACTCGCGCGCCGAGGGCGCCTGGGTGCCGAACGAGTACGGCGGCAACGAGGACCTCGACGCCGTCTCGTTCCTCAAGGAGCTGAACGAGGTGATCCACCGGCGCGAGCCGGGGATCGTGTCGGCGGCGGAGGAGTCGACGGCCTGGCCGGGGGTGTCGCGGCCGACCTACCTCGGCGGGCTCGGGTTCGGCTTCAAGTGGAACATGGGCTGGATGCACGACACGCTCGACTACTTCCAGCGCGACCCGGTCCACCGCCGCTTCCACCACCACCAGCTCACCTTCAGCCTCATGTACGCGTTCACCGAGAACTTCGTGCTGCCGCTGTCGCACGACGAGGTCGTGCACGGCAAGGGCTCGCTCTACTCGAAGATGGCCGGCGACCGCTGGCAGAAGCTGGCCAACCTGCGCTCGTTGTACGCGTACATGTGGGCGCACCCCGGGAAGAAGCTGCTGTTCATGGGCGGCGAGCTGGCGCAGGAGGCCGAGTGGAGCCACGAGCGGTCGCTGGACTGGCACCTGCTGGAGGACGCGGGCAACGCCGGCGTGCAGGCCGTGGTGCGCGACCTGAACCGGGTGCTGCGCTCCGAGCCGGCGCTGTACGAGCGCGACTTCGACCCGGCCGGCTTCTGGTGGCTCGAGGCGAACGACGCGACGGCGAACGTGATCGCGTTCGCGCGAGCGTCGAAGGACGGCGAGCGGGTGCTGGTGTGCGTCGCCAACCTGGCGCCGGTGCCGCGCCCGGACTACCGGCTCGGGCTGCCGCGCTCGGGCCGCTGGCGGGAGGTGATGAACACCGACTCGAGCTTCTACGGCGGCACCGACACCGGCAACCTGGGCGGCATCGAGGCGGAGCCGGTCGGCTGGCACGAGCAGCCGTTCTCCGCCCAGGTCACGCTGCCGCCGCTCGGCGTCATCTGGCTGGTCCCGGAGTGAGCTTCCCGTTCGAGCGCCCATTGGGCGCGACGGCCCGCCCCGGGGGCGGGGTGGAGTTCCGCGTCTGGGCGCCGAAGCCGTCCGAGGTCTCGGTTCTCGGGCAGCCCCTCGAGCCGGCCGGGCTACGGCATCTGGGAGGGCGTTCTCGATGCCGAGCCGGGCGACGACTACCGCTTCCTGCTCGATGGCCGCCGCCACGCCGACCCGATGTCTCGCTGGCAGCCGCGCGGCCTTCGCGGCCCGTCGCGGGTGGTGGACCCGGACGCTTTCGACTGGACCGACTCCGGCTGGGACGGCGTTCCGCTGGACGAGCTCGTGCTGTACGAGCTGCACGTGGGCACGTTCACGGCTGAAGGCACGTTCGATGCAGTCATCCCGCACCTCGAGCCGCTCCGCTCGCTCGGCGTGACGGCGATCGAGCTCATGCCCGTGTCGGAGTTCCCGGGCGTGCGGGGGTGGGGCTACGACGGCGTCTACCTGCGCGCGCCGCATCACGCCTACGGCGGCCCCGGCGGGCTGCGGCGGCTGGTGAACGAAGCCCATGCCGTGGGGATCGGCGTGGTGCTCGACCTCGTGCTCAACCACATCGGCGCTTCCGGCGTTCGCACCATGAAGGCCTTTGGCCCGTACTTCACCGACAAGTACGAGACGGGCTGGGGCAAGGCGATCAACTACGACGACACCGAGTGTGAGGGCGTGCGCGAGTGGGCGCTTCAGAGCGCCGCCTCGCTGGTGCGCGAGTACCACCTCGACGGGCTGCGGCTCGACGCCGTTCACGCGATCGTGGACGACGGACCGCGCCACCTCCTGGCCGAGCTGGCCGACCGGGTGCACGCTGTCGATCCGAACGCGCTCGTGATCGCCGAGAGCAACCGCAACGACCCGCGCACCATCCGGCCCGAGGACGAGGGCGGCCTGGGACAGGACGCGCAGTGGGCGGACGACTTCCACCACGCGCTGCGCACGCTGCTCACCGGCGAGCGCGAGGGGTACTACCGCGACTTCGGCCGGGTCGAGCACCTGGCGCGCGCGTTCGAGCGGCCGTTCGTGTACGACGGGCGCTGGTCAGAGGCGCGCCGGCGCCGCGTGGGGGCGCCTGCGGGGGACCGGCCGCCCGAGCAGTTCGTGGTCTGCTCGCAGAACCACGACCAGGTGGGGAACCGGGCGTTCGGGGACCGGCTGCCGCGGCGGGCGCGGCCGCTGGCGGCGTTCTGCACGCTGCTGTCGCCGTTCACGCCGATGCTGTTCATGGGGGAGGAGTGGGGCGAGAACGCCCCCTTCCAGTTCTTCACCGACCACATCGACAAGCGGATCGCGAAGGCCACGCGGGAGGGGCGGCGGAAGGAGTTCGCCGAGTTCGCGGCGTTCGCGGGAGAGGAGGTGCCGGACCCTCAGTCACCGGAGACATTCGAGCGCTCGAAGCTGACGCGGCGAGAGGACCGGCGGCTGGCGGCGCTGTATCGGGAGCTGTTCGCGCTGCGGCCGCGAGCTGCCGCGGGTCGAGCCCGAGATCGCCTACGACGAGGAGCAGCGCTGGCTTCGCGTCCGGCGCGGGCCGTTCGAGCTGGCGATGAACTTCGCCGGCCGCCGCCGCGAGCGTGCCCGTCGCCGGAAGCGAGATCGTTCTCTCGACCCACGAGGCGCGCCGACGCGTCGACGCACGGCTGCCGTGACGCGTCCTGCTCGCCCCGCTCAGCCGGGGCGGTGGTCGCGTGACCGAGGTCTGGCCGGGCCGGCCCTTCCCGCTCGGCGCCACCTGGGACGGCGAGGGCACCAACTTCTCCCTCTTCTCGGAGCACGCCGAGCGCGTCGAGCTCTGCCTCTTCGACGAGGAGGACGTCGAGCGGCGCATCGAGCTCCCCGAGCGCACCGCCTTCAACTGGCACGGCTACGTGCCGGGCGTGGGGGCCGGCCAGCGCTACGGCTACCGCGTGCACGGGCCCTACGAGCCCGAGGAGGGCCTGCGCTTCAACGCGGCCAAGCTGCTCATCGACCCCTACGCGAAGGCGATCGACGGGCGGGTCCGCTGGGACCAGGCCAACGCCTTCCCCTACACCCCCGACGACACCGAGACCGCCGACCTCGAGCGCGACGACGAGGACTCCGCCGACGCCATCCCGCGCTCCGTCGTGGTCGACACCGGCTTCGACTGGGAGGACGACCGCCCACCCCGGATCCCCTGGTCGGACGTCGTCATCTACGAGACCCACGTGCGCGGCTTCACCCGGCTCCACCCCGACGTGCGCGACGACCTGCGCGGCACCTACGCCGGCCTGGCCTCCGACCCCGCCATCGAGTACTTCAACTCGCTCGGCGTGACCGCGGTCGAGCTCATGCCGGTCCACCACATCGTCGACGAGAGCTTCCTCGTCGACCGCGGCCTGACGAACTACTGGGGCTACAGCTCGATCGGCTACCTGGCCCCGCACGCCGGCTACGCCGCCACCGGCACGCGCGGCGAGCAGGTGCGCGAGTTCAAGGGCATGGTGAAGGCGCTCCACCGGGCCGGCATCGAGGTGATCCTCGACGTGGTCTACAACCACACGTCCGAGGGCAACCACCTCGGCCCGATGCTCTCGTTCAAGGGCGTCGACAACCAGTCCTACTACCGCCTGATGCCGGACGAGCGGCGCTTCTACATGGACTTCACCGGCACGGGGAACAGCCTCAACCCGGTGCACCCGAGCGTGCTGCGTCTGATCATGGACTCGCTGCGGTACTGGGTCGCCGAGTGCCACGTGGACGGGTTCCGCTTCGACCTCGCCTCGGCACTGGCGCGCGAGTTCTACGACGTGGACCGGCTCTCCGCCTTCTTCGACACGATCCACCAGGACCCGCTGCTCTCCCAGGTGAAGCTGATCGCCGAGCCGTGGGACGTCGGGCCGGGCGGCTACCAGGTGGGGAACTTCCCGGTGCTGTGGACCGAGTGGAACGGGATCTACCGCGACACGATGCGCGACTTCTGGCGCGGCTACTCGAGCGCCGCCGAGTTCGCGCGGCGGTTCACCGGGTCGAGCGACCTCTACGAGCCGGACGGCCGCAGCCCGTTCGCGTCGATCAACTTCGTGACGGCGCACGACGGGTTCACGCTGCGCGACCTCGTCTCCTACAACGAGAAGCACAACGAGGCGAACCTCGAGGGCGGGGCCGACGGCACCGACGACAACCGCAGCTGGAACCACGGGGTGGAGGGGGAGACCGACGACCCGGCGGTGAACACGCTGCGCGAGCGGCAGCAGCGGAACTTCCTGGCGACGCTGCTGCTGTCGCACGGGGTGCCGATGCTGCTGGGCGGCGACGAGTTCTCGCGCACGCAGGGCGGCAACAACAACGCCTGGTGCCAGGACAACGAGATCTCGTGGTTCTCGTGGGACGACGACGAGCGGGGGCGGCGGCTGCGCGAGTACACGAAGCGGCTGATCCGGCTGAGGCGAGCGCACCCTGTCTTCCGCCGGCGGGCGTTCCTCACGGGCGGCGAGCGCATGGGCTCCGGGCTGCCGGACGCGTGGTGGTTCCGCACGGACGGCCGGCGCATGACGCGGCGCGACTGGGAGCAGCCGGACGGGCACGTGGTGGGCGTGTTCCTCAACGGCCAGGAGATCACGTCACCCGGCGAGCACGGCGAGCGGGTGCTGGACGACTCGTTCATCGTGCTGTTCAACTCGAGCAGCGAAGAGGTGGGCTTCCGGCTGCCGGCGCGCCGGTTCGGGGCGCTGTGGGAGCTGGAGCTGTCGACCGCAGAGCCCGACCTGGAGCCGGGCGAGCGGGCCTACCGCACGCGGGAGGAAGTGCGGTTGCCGGAGCGGTCGCTGGTGGTGCTCCGGAGGCTGACGTGACGGCGGTGCGGTTCGGCTCCCGCTTCGCGCCCGCGCTTGCTCGCATGACCGCCCTCCGCGCGACCTACCGGCTCCAGCTCGGCGGCGACCTCGACTTCGCCGCCGCGCGCGAGCTCGTCCCCTATCTGAAGGACCTCGGCGTCAGTCACCTCTACCTGTCGCCCTCCTTCCAGGCCCGGCCGGGCTCCACGCACGGCTATGACGTGACGGATCCGGGCCGCATCTCCGAGGAGCTCGGCGGCGAGGACGGGTTCCGCGCGCTCGCCGAGGCAGGCCTCGGGGTGATCCTCGACATCGTCCCCAACCACATGGCCGCCGCGGACGAGAACCGCTACTGGGCGGACCCCGAGCTCCGCGACAAGTTCTTCGACATCGACCACGAGACCGGCCGCTGGCGGCGCTTCTTCGACATCGACCACCTCGCGGCCGTGCGCCAGGAGGACCCGGAGGTCTTCGAGGAGACGCACCGCCTCGCCCTCCGGCTCGTGCGCGAGGGACTGGTGGACGGCCTGCGCATCGACCACCCCGATGGCCTCGCCGACCCGGCCGGCTACCTGCGCCGCCTGCGCGAAGCGGGGGTGGAGCGCGTCTGGGTCGAGAAGATCCTCGACCCGGGTGAGCCGCTGCGCGACTGGCCGGTCGAGGGGACCGTCGGATACGAGTTCCTGAACGACGCGGCGGCGCTGTTCGTGGATCCGGCGGGGGAGGAGACCCTGACTCGCCTCGCCGGGGAGCCGCGCCCGTTCGAGGAGCTCGCCTTCGAGGCGAAGCTCGAGCAGGCCTCCGGCACCTTTGCGCCCGAAGTGCAACGACTGCGACGGCTCTGCGACGCGCCGGACCTGGAGCGGTCGTTGTCGATGCTCCCCGTCTACCGCACCTACATCCCGCCGGTGGAGGACCTCGATCGCGAGGCCCTCGCGGGCAACCCTCTTTCCTCGCTGCTCCTCGGAACGGATGCACCCGAGGAGTTCGTCACACGCTTCCAGCAGACCACGCCCGCGGTCATGGCCAAGGGCGTCGAGGACACCGCCTTCTACCGCTACAACCGCCTCCTCGCGTTGAACGAAGTCGGCGGCGATCCCACCCGCTTCGGCATCTCGGTGGAGCAGTTTCATGCCGGCTCGCTCGAGCGCGCCCGTCGCTTCCCCCTCGGCCTCCTGATCACCCAGACGCACGACACGAAGCGGAGCGGCGACGCGCGGGCGCGCATCGGCGCGCTGGCCGGCATGGCGGAGGAGTGGGCGGCGCAGGTCGAGCGCTGGCGGGCCCTGGTGCCGGAGGACGGGGCGCCGAGCTGGAGCGAGGCCTACCTGGTCTTCCAGACCCTGGTGGGAGCGTGGCCGCTCGAGCCGGAGCGGCTGGAGGCATACGTGGAGAAGGCACTCCGTGAGGCCAAGGTGAACACGAACTGGGTCGAGCCCGACGAGGCCTACGAGGGCTCGGTGCGGGACTGGTGCCGCGCGCTCTACTCGGACAGCGCGTTCGTGAACGAGCTGGAGGCGTTCGCGGAGCGGGTCGCCCACGCAGGGCGAGCGCTCGGCGCTCGGCCAGACGCTGCTGAAGCTGACGGCCCCGGGCGTGCCGGACGTCTACCAGGGCGACGAGCTGTGGGCGCTGTCGCTGGTGGACCCGGACAACCGCCGCCCCGTGGACTGGAGCCGCCGCCGCGAGGCGCTGGCCGAGCTGCGGGCGGGGGCGGAGCCGACCCGCGAGACGATCAAGATGTTCCTGATCCACCGCGCGCTGGAGCTGCGGGCTCGCAGGCCGGAGGCGTTCGCGGGCGGATACACGCCCGTGGCCGCCGGCGAGCGATGCTGCGCGTTCCTCCGCGGAGGCCCTCCCGCAGGCGCGGTTCCGCTTCGCCCCGCCGCGAGGGCGCTTCGCAGGAGATCCTCGCCGCCACCGCCATCCGCTCGAGCACCGAGGGGATCGAGCTCGACCTCCCTGAGTCGGCCTCCGGCCGCTGGCGCGACGTTCTTTCCGGAGCGGAGCTCGACCTCCGCGGGCGCATGCCGCTCGAGCGGATCTCCTTCGGCGAGTGGCCGGTGGCGCTGCTCGAGCGCCTCGACCAATAGATTGCCCGCCCGGTATGGGCGCCAGTGCTCTGACCCTCTCGTGGGAGTACCCGCCGATCGTCGAGGGCGGGCTCGCGCGGCACGTTCGCAAGCTCTCCGAGGAGCTGGTGGCACAGGGCTACGACGTCCACGTCCTCACCCGCTGCGAGGGCCGCGAGTACGAGGAGGACGAGCGTGGCGGCGTGATCGTGCACCGCGTGCCGACACCGACGCGTCCCACCGACCTCGGCGAGTTCGTCACCTGGATCGAGCACATGAACTCGGACATGCTCGCAACGGGCGTGGAGCTGGGAGACCGCTTCGACTTCGACCTCGTGCACAGTCACGACTGGCTCGTGGCGCGGGCGGGGCACCACCTGTCGCGTCGCTACCGGCGCCCGTGGGTCACCACGATCCACGCCACGGAGTACGGTCGCCACCAGGGCTGGGTGGACAAGCACCCGCAGTCGTACATCCACGAGGTGGAGCGCTGGATGGCGCGCCGCGCCGACCGCGTCGTCACCTGCTCCCACTACATGCGCGGCCACGTGGCCGACGTGTACGGCCTCGACGAGACCCGGCTATCGGTGATCCCGAACGGGATCGACCCGTCCGAGCTCGTCCCGGTCGACGACCTCGACACCCTGCGCGCCCGCTTCGCGGCCCCCGACGAGCGGCTGGTGCTGCTGGTCGGCCGCCTCGTCTACGAGAAGGGCTTCCAGCTGGCGCTGGAGGCGCTGCCCGGCCTGATCCGGCGGATGGGCAAGCTGCGCTTCCTGGTGGCCGGGTCGGGCACGCACGAGGAGGAGCTGAAGCGCCAGGCCCGCCGCCTCGGCCTGATGCGCCACGGCACCTTCCTCGGCTGGATCGGCGACGACGTCCTCCACTCGCTCTACCGCATCGCCGACCTCTGCGTGGTCCCCTCGATCTACGAGCCGTTCGGGCTGGTGGCGCTCGAGGCGATGGTGTCGGGCTGCCCCTGCATCGTGGCCGACACCGGCGGCCTCCGCGAGGTCGTCCCGAACGAGGACGTGGGCCTCCGCTTCCGCTCACGCGACCCCCGCTCGCTGGCGAAGATGGTCGAACGCGTCCTCACCGACGGCGACCTCCGCGACCGCCTGGTGACCGAGGCGAGCGAGCACGTGCTGCGCTTCGACTGGACCGACGTGGCCCGCCAGACGGGCGGTCTATACGGCGAGCTGCTCGAGGCTCCTGACAAAAGTCGCCTATAGGTTGACCAACGTAAGGAGCCCCCAAGCGGGGCCGCCCGAACCCACGCCCCTCACTGCTGCCGTTCGACGGCGCCCCCCACTACCTCCCGCGGCCCGACGACAGCAGAAGCCCCAACCCGCGCCCCCGCCAGCAGACACGCCCGCGGCCCCACCCGCGCGCCGTCCTCGATCACCACGGGCCGCACCACCTCCGACCGCAGACCCCGCAGAGCGTCCTCGGCCGTCAACGCGCGATCGCTCACCATCACCTCATCGCCCAGCAGGCAACCTGCGCCAATAGAGACCGACTGAGCGGCGCTCAAGACCGACTCGGGCCCGACCAAAGAGCCGGCCCCGATCACGACCTCCCCAGAAGCGACCACGGTAGAGCCGTCCCCGAGCCAGACCCCGGAGCCGAGCACCAGCCGGCCACCACCAGCCAACCGAAGCCGAACCCCCCGCCCGACGACCGCCCCCTTCCCCAGCTCCAACCGCCTGCCCCAGCGCAAGCGCAGGCGGAGGACACGCAAAAAGACAAGCACAGGCGGCCGGCGCCCGGCAGAGAACCACGCCGGGAGATCGCTCGGCCCCGGCGTGGCCATCACCACTCCCGCCCCAAGCAGGTCAGCGCCACGAACCGCCCCGGGCTCCCACTGGGCTGCAGCGGAAACGCCAGCTCCCCGCTCACCGCCCACAGCTCCGTATGCCGATCGGTGACGGCCCAGGCGGGCGGCCACCGGCTTACGTCCGCATCCTCGAGCACCCCCACCAGCGCATCCGCCAACGCGGCCCCGCCCCGAGCTCGCACGGGCCGTCGCTGCCGGAACCGCACCACGCAGTGGTGCGACGGCACGATCTCGCGGACCTCCGGATGGTCGAGCCGGGCTACGCGCTGCACATCGCGGAACAATGACGTCCATGGAACCCGTCGTCATCAAGATCCGCCACAACGGCCCCTACAAGGTCACCGGACCGGTCAAGCTGATCGACGCGGACGAGCGCGAGTACTACATCGGCGACCGCGGCGAGACGATCGTCCTATGCCGCTGCGGGAAGTCTCAGTCGAAGCCGTTCTGCGACGGCAGCCACAAGCAGACCGGGTTCCAGGCGGGCGAGCGGGCCGTGAGACAATCCGTCTAGATGGATCGGTCGAGCACCCAGCAGGCCTACATCGATGCCCCTCCCGAGACCGTGTGGGAGCTGGTCGGGGACCCGAACCGGCATCCCGACTGGTGGCCCGACGTCCTCGAGGTCGAGTGCGCGGACCTGCGCGAGGGGTGCCGCTACCGCGGGGTCGTGAAGGGTCCCTTCCGGGCCTCCGAGCACGACCTCGTCATCGAGCGCCTCGACACCTGCCAGGAGGTCTGCATCTCCTGCGTGGGAACCGGCGTCACCACGCGCTTCGTGCTCACCGCCGCCCAGGGCGGGACCTTCGTCGAGGGACACTTCGCGATCGATCCGAACAGCATCGGCACGAAGGTCGTGGCGGCGGTCAGCGGGCGCCGCGTCATGCGCTCGTGGCTCGAGCGCTCGCTCGAGAACCTGAAGCACGTGGCGGAGCGGGCTCCGGCGCCGCTGTAGCGGGCTCCGTCGTCTCGGCCACGAAGCGCATCAGGGCGGGCGCGCTCGGCGGCGGGTCGAGCGTCAGCTCCGGCGGCTCGTGATCGGCCACCCAGCTCGCCACGATCCGGATCTCGTCCACCTCGTCCACCGGCACCACCGATCGCCCCGGGGCGCGGGCCAGCGCCGCCGCAGTGCGCTCGACCATCTCGGAGTGGCCCGGCAGCGGCCCCCAGTCGACGAGCCGGCCCTGCACGACCCAGAAGGCGTCATGGCGGTCCTTGACCGGGTGTGAGGCGAGGACGAGGCGTGGCGCCGCGTGGGTTGCCCGCAGCACGCCCTCGAGCCGCTCGAGCACCCATGCGAGCCGCTCGCGCCGGCGCAACAGCGCGGCGGCGCGCTCATAGCGGCGCTCCTGCGAGGCGTCCAGCATGCGCTGGTCGATCTCCGCGATGAGCGCCGCGCCGGCGCCCGGCCGCTCGAAGTGGGCCAGCGCGAGGTCGAGCTGGCGGCGGTAGGCGTTGGGGTCGAGGTCGCCGAGGCAGGGGGAGACGCAGCGACCCATCTGCCCGTAGGCCGACGGGTTCTCGCGCACCTTGAGGCGCCGGCCGCAGTGGCGCAGGCGGTACAGCGATGTCAGGTGGTCGGCCAGCTCGGTGGCGAGCGGCTTCGAGCCGAGCGGGCCGACGTTCACGGCGTGGCCCGGCGCCGGCTCGGCGGCCACGTCGAGGACCGGATAGGGGATGTCGAGGCGGCAGCGGAGGTAGCAGTAGCGGTCGGTGCGCTTCAGCTTCTTGTTGCCGCCCGGCTTCCAGGACTTGATCAGACGGTTCTCGAGCACGAGCGCGCCGAGCTCGGAGTTGGTGGGGCGGTAGTCGGCGATGGCGGCCTTCTCGGTCCATCCCGCCGGCGCGCAGAAGTGCGCCCGGGCGCGGGAGCGCAGGGAGACCGATTTGCCGACGTACAGCGGCTTTCCGCGCTCGTCGCGGAAGATGTAGACGCCCGGGTCGTCGGGGAGCGTGGAGAGGTCGGGGCGCTCGGACGGCGGGATGCGCTCGGCCGGCTCGGTCTTGCCGGCGCGCCTCCTGCTGCGAAGCAGGTCCAGGGCGTCGGCGACCGTGTGGGTGTTCGCGCAGAGGCGCGGGAAGAGGGCGCAGAACACGCGCGCGCACGTGAGGGCGTCGGGGAGCGCGCGGTGGACCTCGGTCACGTCGATGCCGAGCGAGTCGGCGAGCGGGGCGAGCGAGCGCTTGCGGGAGAGCGGGGCGAGGCGGCGGGCGAGCTGTACGGTGCAGAGCACAGGCGGCTTGGGCCAGTCGAGGCCGCAGCGATCGAACGCCTGGCGCAGGACGCGCGAGTCGAAGCGGGCCGAGTGGGCGATCAGCACGCGGCCGGTGAGCAGCTCGCCCAGCTCCTCGAGCACCTCCTGGGGCGGGGGCGCGGCGTCCACCATCGCCTGGGTGATGCCGGTGAAGCGCTGGATGCCCCGCGACAGGGGCCGTTCCGTCCGGACCACCGAGTCGAATGTCTCGTGCAGCTCGCCGCCGCCCACGAGGACGGCGCCCACCTCGGTGAGCTCGCAGAGGTCGGCCGCAAGGCCGTTGGTCTCGGTGTCGACGGCGAGGAACTCGGCCCCGGCCACGGGTTGGTCGAGCAGATGCACGAACGACCGATGGAACTGCGTCGGTCGGACGGATTGCATGACACGGGGGCGAAGCCGTCCTCCGCCCGGCTTAGCCTCGCAACATGCCTCGCTCCGCCACCGTCTACGCCTGCACCGAGTGCGGGCACGAGAGCCCCAAGTGGCACGGCCGCTGTCCCGGCTGCGGCCAGTGGAACACGATCGCGGAGGAGGCGCGTGTCGCGCCGGCCGCGGGCGGGCGCGGCGCCGGCGCGGCCGGGGGCGGGCGTGCCGGCGCTCGCGCCCTGCGCCCCGTGCGCCTCGGCGAGGTGGAGACGCCCAAGGTCGCTCGCCTGATGACCGGGATCGGCGAGCTCGACCGTGTCCTCGGCGGAGGCCTCGTGCCCGGGTCGCTCGTCCTGATCGGCGGCTCGCCCGGGATCGGCAAGTCCACGCTCACCACCGCTGCGCTCGGCAACCTGGCGGCCGCCGGCCGGAAGGTGCTCTACGTGTCGGGCGAGGAGTCGGCGGCGCAGGTGAAGCTGCGCGCCGAGCGGCTCGGCAGCGGCGCGCTCGGCGTCCCGATCGTCGCCGAGACGAACCTCGAGGCCGTACTCGCCACGCTCGAGGCCGAGCGCCCCGACGCCTGCGTGATCGACTCCGTGCAGGTCCTCTACGACCCCGCTCTCAGCGGCGCACCGGGCTCGGTCGGCCAGGTGCGGGAGGTCGCGGGCCGGGTGATGCGGGTGGCGAAGGAGCGCGGCATCGCCACGCTGCTCGTGGGGCACGTGACGAAGGAGGGGTCGCTGGCCGGCCCGCGGGTGCTCGAGCACCTCGTGGACTGCGTCCTCTCGTTCGAGGGCGAGCGGGAGCGCACGTACCGGACCCTGCGGGCGCTGAAGAACCGGTTCGGCTCGACCAACGAGGCGGGCGTCTTCGAGATGCGCGACCAGGGGCTGGTGGAGGTGGAGGACGCGTCGGCCCGGTTCGTGTCGGAGGCGACCAGGGCGCCCGGGTCGGTGGTGCTGTGCGCGATGGAGGGGTCGCGGCCGCTGCTGGTCGAGGTGCAGGCGCTGGTGGCGCCCAGCGAGCTGGTGCCGCCGCGGCGAGTGGCGAACGGAGTGGACCGCAACCGGCTGGCGCTGGTGCTGGCCGTGCTGGCGCGGCACGGGGGCGTGTCGCTCGGGTCGAGCGACGTCTTCGTGTCGGTGGCCGGCGGGGTCCGGGTGGACGAGCCCGGGGCGGACCTGGCGATCGCGCTGGCGCTGGCATCGGCGGCGAAGGGGATCGAGCCGGCTGACGACGGGCGGCCGCTGGCGGCCTTCGGGGAGCTGGGCCTGACGGGGGAGCTGCGCCACGTGGGCCATGCGGACCGGCGGCTGGCGGAGGCGCGGAAGTTCGGGCTGGAGGGGGTGGTCTGTCCGGGCGAGCGCGTGGGCACGTTGCGCGACGCACTACGAGCAATGAAGGGGGTGGCCCGAGCCGCCGCTGCATAGCCGGCGGCGTCTCCGCAGATCCGTTGCGCACTTTTGGGGGCTATGGCCTACAAAACTGCGCAACGGTTCTTCCGATCGCCTCACGTCCGGGGGTATTCACACCCCTTCGCTAGCCTCGGTCGCTTGACGTCCGGGCGCCCGTCAATCCCCCCGCCGCGTCCCCGCCGGCGGCGCCGCAACCGCCAGCTGCCGGTCATCGTCTTCGCTGCAGTTCTGCTCGCCGCCGGCCTGGCGATCGTGCTCGCGCGGTACTCCCCGGGGCCCGACCCGTCGGAAGCCCTCGACCCCTTCCTCGCCGAGTGGTCCGAAGGCCGCGACCGCGCAGCCGCTCGCCACACAGACGCCCCGAAAGTCGCCGGCGCCGCCCTCGTCGCCAACCGCGCCGGCCTCGACGGCGCCCGCCTCTCAGCGGAGCAAGTCGATCTGTCCGAGGACGGCGATCGCGCCACCGCCCGCGTTCGCATGCGCTGGAACGTGCCCGGCATCGGCCCCTGGGGCTACGACACCCGCGTGCCGCTCCGCAAGGTCGACGACGAGTGGAAGGTGCACTGGCGCGTCACCGTCGTCCACCCGAAGCTCCGCGACACCGAGCGGCTCGGCACCACCCGCGAGCTCCCCCGCCGCGCGCCCATCCGCGACCGCGCCGGCCGGGCGATCGTCCAGCTCCGGCCGGTCAAGCGGGTCGGGGCCGTGGTGGGCGAGGTCGGCGACCCGCGCGCCACCGCCACCGGCCTCGCCCGGGTCCTCGGCGTCGACGCCGCGCCGATCCTGAGCCAGCTCCGCGGCGGCGGCCCGCAGCAGTTCGTCGAGGCGATCGTGCTGCGCGAGGACGACTACGCCGCCCTCCAGGGCCAGATCGCCTCGGTCCCCGACGTCACGACCCTCGACGGAATCGCCCCGCTCGCGCCCACCAGGGAGTTCGCCAGGGCGGTGGTCGGCACGGTCGGGCCCGCCACGGCAGAGCAGCTCGAGCAGCTGGGGACCTTCTACGCGCCCGGCGACCAGGTCGGCCAGTGGGGCCTCCAGGCCCGCTTCGAGCGCCGCCTCGCGGGCACGCCCGACCGCCGCATCGTGATGCGCAACGCCGAGGGCGTCGCCTTCGAGACCCTCTTCGAGCGCGACGGACGCGTCGGGCAAGCCGTCCGCACCACGCTCGACAGGCGGGTCCAGCTGGCGGCCGAGCGGGCCCTGGGCAGCCGCACCGACGAGGCCGCCCTGGTGGCCATCGACGCGAGCTCGGGCAACCTGCTCGCCGTCGCCAACCGCCCCACCGAGTCGAGCTTCAACCGCGCCATCGAGGGCCGCTACCCGCCCGGCTCCACGTTCAAGGTGGTGAGCACGGCGGCGCTGCTCCGCAGCGGGCTCTCCACCAGCCAGATCGTCCCCTGCCCGGCCACGGTCACCGTGCAGGGCCGGAGCTTCCGGAACTTCGAGGGGAGCGCCGCCGGCGCCGTGCCGTTCAGCCAGGACTTCGCCCAGTCCTGCAACACGGCGTTCATCGGCCTGGCCCCCCGGCTCTCGCCGGCCGCCCTCACCAGGACGGGCCGCGACTACGGCCTCGGCCCGAGCCTGAACGGCCTGCCGCTGTCCGCCCCCAAGGCCCAGGTCCCGCCCGGCCAGAGCCGAGTCGAACGCGGTGCGGCGATGATCGGCCAGCACACGATCCTGGCCAGCCCGATGTCGATGGCCGGAGTGGCCGCCACGGTCGCAGACGGGCGCTGGCACGCGCCTCGCCTGCTCGCCTCCGACCGGCGCCGCGCCGGCCCCCGCCTGCCGGGCGCCGAGCGCGACACGCTCGCGCGCCTGATGCGCACGGTGGTCACCTCCGGCACCGGCACGGCCCTGGCCGGCGTCCCCGGAGGGCCCGCCGGCAAGAGCGGCACTGCCGAGTACGGGAGCGGCAATCCGCCCCCCACGCATGCCTGGTTCATCGCGTTCAGGCGCGGCATCGCGGTCGCCGTGCTGGTCGAGAACGGGCGCGCCGGAGGGGCCGTGGCGGCCCCCCTCGCGGCAGCCTTCTTCCGGGCCCTCGAATAGCGCTCCTGAGCAGGCAAAAGTCCTGCAAACGAACGGAAACGGCGTAACCCTCGGCGATTCCCGGTAGAATTGACCTTCATGCTGTATGCCGGGGACGACGTAGCGGAGCTCGAAGCCCGGCAGGAACCCAGGCTCGTAAGGGCCCTGGAGATGGTGGCGCCCGGCACGGCGGTTCGTGAGGGCCTAGACAGCATCGTCCAGGGCAGGACCGGCGCCCTCGTATGCATCGGGGAGTCGGAAGAGCTGAGCTTCCTGCTGTCGGGTGGAGTCAAGCTGGACGTCGACTACACGCCCGCGCTGCTCTATCAGCTGGCCAAGATGGACGGCGCCATCCTCCTCGCCTCGAACGGCACCAAGATCCTCTGGGCGAACGTCCAGCTGATGCCGGACCCGACGATCCTCTCGCTCGAGACCGGCACCCGCCACCGGACCGCCGAGCGCGTCTCGAAGCAGACCGACGCGCTCGTCATCGCGATCTCGGCCAGCCGCAGCGTCGTCGCGATCTACCTCGACGGCGCCAAGTACATCCTCGAGGACATCCCCGTCGTGCTGGCCAAGGCCAACCAGGCGCTGGCCACGCTCGACAAGTACCGCAGCCGCCTCGACCAGGTCTCGACGCGCCTCACGGCGCTCGAGTTCGAGGGCGGCGTGACTCTTCACGACGTGCTCACCGTGCTTCAGCGCGCTGAGCTCGTCACTCGCATGGCCGTCGAGATCGAGCGCTACATCGTCGAGCTCGGGGCCGAGGGGCGGCTGATCGAGATGCAGCTCGAGGAGACGATGGTGGGCGTCGCGGCCGACAAGTCCGCGCTCGTCCGCGACTACATCGTGGAGCCCTCCGAGGAGGGCTTCGCCATGGTGCTCGACTCGCTCGCGCGGCTGCCGCACCAGGACTTGCTCGACTTCGGTCGCCTGGCCGAGCTGCTCGGATACGACCGCAAGCTGAACACCCTCGACCACCCGGCCTCGCCACGCGGCCACCGCATCCTGGGGCGCATCCCACGCCTTCCCAAGATGGTGGTGCAGTCGATCGTGCGCGAGTTCAGCGGGCTGGACGAGATCCTCGCCGCCACCGACCCGGAACTGGAGTCGGTGGAGGGGGTCGGCGACATGCGGGCGAAGGACATCCGCGAGGGCCTTCGCCGCCTGCAGGAGATCAACCTCGTGGACCGGTATCTGCAAACCTGACTGAGAACGGCGCCCGGGGCGCCGCAACGCGTAGGAGGGAACACCATTAGCGACGCAGTGATTGAGCAGGAGTTCGACGTCGAGGACCTCGAGATCGCACGCGAGCCCGCCGTCTACGAGATCGGCGACCAGGTCGTGTATCCCCATCATGGGGCCGGCAAGGTCCTCAAGAAGGAGATGAAGGAGGTGCTCGGCGAGAACCGCGAGTACCTGACCATCAAGATCCTTCACAACGACATGACCGTGATGGTTCCGTGCTGCAACGCCGACAAGGCTGGGCTCCGGCGCGTGATCGGGGAGGACGACGTAAAGAAGGTGCTGTCGATCCTCCGCGACGACGTCAGCCAGATGCCGAAGAACTGGAACCGGCGCTTCAAGCACAACCGCGAGAAGATCAAGACCGGTGATGTCTTCGAGCTCGCCGAGGTGGTCCGCAACCTCGCCATCCGCGAGCAGGAGAAGGGACTCTCCACGGGTGAGAAGCAGATGTACACCCGCGCGAAGAAGATCCTCGCGTCAGAGCTGATGTACGTGCTCGACATGGAGGAGGACGAGGCGGAGAGCCACCTCGAGGACCTGATCGTGGACGCGCACACCAGCCGCAACGGAGCGGCCGCAACGGCGTAGTCCCGGTCCCAGGGAACTGATGACCGTCGTCGGGATCGTTCCCGCCGGCGGCAGTGGCGAACGCCTTGGAGCCGACCGGCCCAAGGCGTTCGTCGTCTGTGCCGGAAAGCCGTTGGTGGAGTGGAGCGTGGAGGCGCTGTCGGCCGTTTGCTCGCGGGTCGTGGTGGCGGTGCCGCCCGGCCTCGAACGGCGTCCCGACCGTGTGGCCGGGGGCGCTTCGCGATCGGCCTCGGTCCGCAACGCCCTGGACGCCGCTCCCGAAGCGACCGTCGTGGTCATCCACGATGCCGCGCGCCCCCTGGTCACCGCCGATCTCGTAGCGCGCTGCATCGACGCGCTCGACGGCGTCGACGGCGTCATCGCCGCCGCTCCCGTCTCCGACACCGTGCACGTCGCTTCCCGCGACCTCCTCATCGCCCATTCCCCGGACCGCTCCACGCTCTGGGCGGCCCAGACGCCGCAGGTGTTCCGATGCGGATGTCCTGCGGCGGGCGAACGACAGCAATGAGGAGGCCACCGACGAGGCCTCGCTGGTTGCTGCAGTTGGAGGCACCGTGCGACTGATCGAGGGCCCGTCAGACAACATCAAGGTCACCACCCCGACCGACCTCCGCCTCGCCGAGGCGATTCTCCGCGACCGGTGCTGACCGACTACCACGTCCACCTGCGTCCCGACGAGGACGACTCCACCGCCGAGCGCTACTTCACGGCCGGCAACGTGGAGCGCTACCGCGAGGCGGCGGAGGAGCGGGGGATCGAGGAGCTCGGCGTGGCCGAGCACATCCACCGCTTCGTGCAGTCGCTCGACGTGTGGCAGCACCCCTGGTACCGCCACTGGGCGCGAGACGACATCGACGAGTACTGCGAGTTCCTGCGGGCCTCCGGGCTCAGGGTGGGCATCGAGGCGGACTTCCTGCCCGGCCGCGAGGACCGGGTCCAGAACCTGCTCGAGGCGCGCGAGTGGGACTACGTGGTCGGCTCCGTCCACTTCCTGCGCGACGAGGCGGTCGACGTGCACGGCGAGCCCGACTGGCAGGCGTGGGACATCTGGCGCGGGGCGGACCCGGAGCGGGTGTGGGAGACGTACTTCGAGACCTTGGGCGAGGCGGCCCGCACAGGGATGTTCGACATCCTTGCCCACCCGGACCTGGTGAAGGTGTTCGCCGGCCGGGTGCCGGTGCCGGAGGGCGACCTGCGCCGCTTCTACGAGCGGGCGATGGACGGGATCGCGGAGTCGGACGTGGCGGTGGAGGTGTCCACGGCCGGGCTGCGGAAGCCGGCCGGGGAGATCTATCCGGCGCCGGCCTTCCTGGAGATGTGCCTGGAGGCGGGCCGGCCGGTGGCGCTGTCGAGTGACGCGCACGTGCCGGAGCACCTGGGCTACGAGTACGAGCGGGCGCTTTCGTTGCTCGAGGGTCTCGGGGTCACCGAGATCGCCGTGTTCGACGGACGTAGACGACGGCTGGTGAAGGTGGGGTGACTCGCTCGGGGATTGGCTGGGATTCCCACCGGCTCGTCTCGGGCCGGCCGCTGGTGCTGGGCGGCGTGGTGGTTCCGGACGCTCCGCGCGGCCTGGAGGGGCACTCGGATGCCGACGTGCTGACGCACGCGGTGATCGACGCGCTGCTGGGCGCGGCGGGGCTGGGGGACATCGGGCTGCATTTCCCGGATACGGACGAGCGGTGGAGGGGCGCGGACTCCATCGAGCTTCTTCGCAGCACCCGCGCCTTGCTCAGCGAGGCCGGTCTGTCTCCCGTGAACGTCGATGCGACGGTCGTCTGCGAAGCGCCGCGTCTTTCTCCGCACCGCGATCGAGATGCGCGCTGCTCTGGCGTCGGCGGTCGGGCTCCCCGCGGCTGCGGTGAACGTCAAGTTCACGACAGCAGAGAGGATGGGCTTCATCGGTCGCGGCGAGGGAGTGGCCGCGCTGGCCATCGCGACGGTCCGTGATTCACGCGACTGACGTTGATCGCGATATGCGCGAGTAATGTCAGTCGCGTGGGCGGGTAGGCTGCCGCGGCCATGGATCGGGAGGACTTGGCCTTCGCGGGGGTCGCTCGGCAGGCGGAGCTGATTCGGGCCGGGGAGGTCTCCTCGACCGAGCTCGTCGAGCTCTATCTCGAACGGATCGAGCGGCTCGAGCCCGAGCTGAACGCGTTCCGGGTGATCATGGCCGAACGCGCCCTCGCCGGCGCGCGCCAGGCCGACGCGCGGCGCGGCGCCGGTGGCGAGCGGCCGCTGCTCGGCGTGCCGATCGCGGTCAAGGACACCGAGGACGTGGCGGGGGAGCCCACTGCGTGGGGCACCGCGATTCGAGGTGGCCCGGCCGAGCGCGACAACGAGCTCGTCGCCCGGCTGCGCGGCGCCGGCGCGGTGATCATCGGCAAGACCAACCTGCCGGAGCTCGCCATCATCGGTGACACCGAGGGGCCTGCGTTCGGATTCACGCGGAACCCCTGGGACCCCGACCGCAGTCCGGGCGGCTCGAGCGGCGGCAGCGCAGCCGCGGTGGCGGCCGGGCTCTGCGCCGCCGCGACCGCGTCCGACGGAGCGGGCTCGATCCGCATCCCGGCCTCCTGCTGCGGACTGGTCGGCCTGAAGCCCCAGCGCGACCGCGTCTCGCCGGCAGCGCTCGCCGGTCACTGGCACGGTCTGAGCGTGGCGGGCTTCGTCACGCGGACGGTGGAGGACACGGCGTTGCTGCTCGACGTCGCGGCTGATCGCAAGCCGGGGCGGCCCTTCGTCGAAGCTGTCCGTGCCCGCTCCGTCCCCCGCCCCTCCAGGTTCGGCCCCGTCCGCATCGCGCTCTCCTTCAAGGCCGCCTTTCGACCCAGCTGGGTCCACCACGAGGTGCGAGCCTCGCTCCGCGGGCTGGCGGACACCCTGCGCAGGCTCGGCCACGACGTCACGGAGCACGAGCCGTCGTACGGCCGCGCGGCGGACGCCGTCGTCGCCCGGTACCTGAACGGAATCGCCGAGGACGCGAAGCGCTTCGCCGATCACAAGCGCCTCCAGCGGCGCACCCGCGGCTTCATCCGCCTGGGCAGGCTGGTGCCGATGCGGCTGCTCGACAAGGCGCTCCGCGACGAGGCCCGCCACGCGGCCCGCATCAACGAGCTGTTCCGCGACCACGACGTCCTGCTGACGCCGACCATCGCCCGCCTACCCGTGAGGGCGGCCCGGTGGGAGGGGCTCAGCGCGCTACGGACCCTGCTGGAGATGGCGCCGGTCTACCCGTTCACCGGCGTCTGGAACATGACGGGCCAGCCGGCCCTCTCCATCCCCGCGCCCCCCTCGCGCGACGGCCTGCCGATCGGCGCCCAGCTCATCGCGCCCGCGCACGGCGAGGAGCGCCTGCTCGGGCTGGCGGCGCAGCTGGAGCGCGAGCTCCGGTGGCCCGCGCGGCGCCCAACTGTCGCGTAGCCCGTGCCGGCTGCGCCCGCCGTCGCCTGCTCCGCGTAGCCTTTCGCGTCCGATGCGCCAGGTCCGTATCCACGACACGCTGAGCGGCGAGGTGCGCACCCTCGACCCGCGCGAGCCCCCGAAGGTGGGCATCTACGCCTGCGGGCCGACCGTCTACGGGCGCATCCACGTCGGCAACGCCAGGCCGTACGTGGTCTTTGCCCTGCTCAAGCGCTTCCTCGAGCACGAGGGCTACGAGACGACGTTCGTGGCGAACGTCACCGACGTGAACGACAAGATCTACGACGCGGCCAGGGACCGAGGCGTTCCGAGCGAAGAGCTCGCCGAGGAGATGACCGTCGCCTACTTCGAGGACACCGCCGGCCTGGGACTCGGCCGACCCGACGCCGAGCCCAAGGCGAGCGAGACGATCGGAGCGATCGTCGCGCTGATCGAGGACCTGATCGAGGGCGGCCATGCCTACGAGGCGCGCGGCGACGTGTACTTCAGGGTCGCCAGCTACGACGGCTACGGCAAGCTCTCCAACCGGCCGCTCGAGGAGATGCAGCAGGGGGAGGGGGACGATGCGGCCGAGCTGAAGGAGTCGCCCCAGGACTTCGCGCTGTGGAAGGCGCGCAAGGAGGGGGAGGACACGTTCTGGGAGTCGCCGTGGGGCGACGGGCGGCCGGGCTGGCACATCGAGTGCTCCGCGATGGCCGAGGAGATCCTGGGCGTGGACTTCGAGATCCACGGCGGCGGCTCGGATCTGGTCTTCCCGCACCACGAGAACGAGATCGCCCAGACCGAGGCCGCCCGCGGCAAGCCGCTCGCCCGGCTCTGGATGCACAACGGCATGGTCGAGATGGGCCAGGAGAAGATGGCGAAGTCGGTGGGCAACATCCGCCTGCTGCACGGCGCGCTCGAGCAGTTCGGGCGCGAGGCCTTCCTCATGTGGCTGGTGGGGGCGCACTACCGGAAGCCGGTCGCCTACACGGAGGAGACGCTCGAGGACGCGAGGCGGGCGGCGGGGCGAGTGCGCGACGTGGTGCGCCGGCTCGACCGCGACGCCGCCCCGGCCGCCGACCTCGACGCCCTCGCCGAGCGCTTCTTCGACGAGCTGGCCGACGACTTCAACACCGCCGCCGCCCGCGGCGTGCTCTTCGAGTGGGTCGCCGAGGCCAACCGGCGCATGGACGCGGGCGAGCGCCTCGGGCCGGGCCGGCTGGGGGAGATGCTGCACGCGTTCGGGCTGGAGAGCCTGCTCGAGGGAGGCGACGAGGACGCGCCCGAGGAGATCCGGCGCCTGGCGGCGGAGCGCGAGGAGGCACGCGCCGCGCGCGACTTCGAGCGGGCCGATCGCCTCCGCGACGAGCTCGCGGCGGCGGGCTGGGAAGCGCGCGACACGCCCGAAGGCGCTCGGCTGGTGCGGAGCGGCTCATGACGGTCCGCGGCCGCATTCCGACCCGTAATGGCGCCCCGCCGCCGCGACGCATGATCGTCTACGGCGTCCGCGCGGCGCATGATCGTCTACGGCCGAAACCCCGTTCGCGAGGCGCTTCGCGGCCGTCGCCGGGTCAATCGCGTCTACGCCACGGCGCGCGCCGCCCGCGAGGTCTTCCTCGGCGAGGTGGAATGCGAGCGCGCCGAGCCCTGGGATATCCAGGAGCGCTGCGGCTCGCCGGACCACCAGGGAATCTGCGCCGAGGTGCAGGCCTACCCCTACGCGGACGCCGACGAGCTCCTCGCGCAGGAGGACGCGCTCGTCATCTGCCTCGACGAGGTCCAGGACCCGCACAATCTCGGCGCGGTCTGCCGCGTGGCGGAGGCGGCCGGCTGCTCGGGCGTGGTGCTGCCCGAGCGGCGCTCGGCCGAGGTCACGCCGGCGGTGTGCAGAGCCTCCGCCGGCGCGGTCGAGCATCTACCGGTCGCGCGTGTCCAGAACCTGGCCGACTGGCTCGGCTCGGCCAAGGAGCGCGAGGCCTGGGTGTACGGAGCTGCGGCCGACGCCCGAGTGCCCTACGACCGGCCCGACTACCGCGGACGCGTCGTGATCGTGCTCGGATCCGAGGGGAGGGGCCTCCGCCCGCGCGTGGCGGCGGCCTGCGACGAGCTCGTCTTCCTCCCGAGCCCCGGCCGGGTGGCTTCGCTGAACGTCTCGACCGCCGCAGCCGCCCTCGTGTACGGAATCTTGCAGTTCAGAAAAAGAGGCTTGACAGGGCTCCATAACTAACCCATACTCCGCGCCGACAGATCAGGCTGAAGTCGAGCTTGAGGGACGACTTCAGAAACCTGGCGCCAGGGGAGGTAGTGCGCCGCCGAGCTTTCAAGGACCCGCTTGCGGGCCCGAGAGGAGCATTGGATGGCAACTTCCGCAACCTCCCCCGCGCTACCCGTGCCGGCACGCCGGCCGGGCTCCCCGGTCCGCCGGGCGGGGCTCAATTCTCAAGGTGAAGTCGAGCTTGATGATCACTATCTGATCGCGCTCGCGAAGCAGGGCCGTAAGGACGCCTACGACCGCATCGTCAAGCGCTACCACGGCTTCGTCCGTCTCAAGGCGTCGTCGTACTTCCTCATCGGCGGAGACTCCGACGACCTCATCCAGGAGGGCCTCGTCGGGCTCTACAAGGCGGTCCGCGACTACCGCTCCGACCGCGAGTCGAGCTTCCGCAACTTCGCCGAGCTCTGCATCACGCGCCAGATCATCACCGCCGTGAAGACCTCGACGCGGAACAAGCACACGCCGCTCAACGAGTACGTCTCGTTCTCCCAGACGCCGGCCGCGAGCGGCGGCGACGGCGACCCGACGCTGGACGAGCTGTTGCCCGGCCCGACGGCGCACGACCCGGTGAACCAGGTCATCTCCTCCGAGGAGCTGCACAGCCTGGTGGCGTGCCTGTCGAGCGTGCTGTCGGAGCTCGAGAGCTCGGTGCTGTCGCTCTACCTCGACGGTCACAGCTACGAGACGGTCGCCGACCGGCTCGAGTGCGACACCAAGACGGTCGACAACGCCCTCCAGCGCGTGAAGCGCAAGGTGGGCGCCCACCTCGCCTCGCGCCAAGTGCTGCTCTAGCTGGGTAGAACGCTGCACCGGCGACACAGCCAGTGCAGCCATGCACGGGATCTCCGCCCAAGGCTGATTCGTACCTGCGCGCCCGCGCTGCGCCCGCTGGAGATCGTCAGAACACCCGTGCATGCGGGGGTTCTCCACCCGTCCGTGCGTATCGATCGGGATGGCCCTGGCCAGCTTCTGGCTGGGCGTTCCCGCGGCGAGCGGCGCGGATGCCTCAGCGGCCGCACCAGACGCTGACGGGCTCTCATCGGCAATCGCGGCGGTCGCCGGCAAGCTGACCGCGGCGGCCATCGCCGAGTCGACCAGCAGCTCCACGCCGCCACGCGGCGAGGGGGCGGTCCTGTCCGCATCGGCGAGCTCCCAGTCAACTGAGCCCGCGGCTCCCCGCCCGCGCCGGCTGGCCGTCGTCCGCGGCTCGGTCGCGCTCCGCGAGAAGCCGCGGCGGCCCGGCGGTCGTGCGGGTCGGCTCGACCACCGAGTTCGGCTCGCCGCGCGTCCTGGCCGTCGCCGCCCGGCGGGGCGACTGGCTGGGGGTCGTCGCCACCGAGCGCCCGAACAACCGGCTCGGCTGGGTTCGCCGGGGAAACCCTGCCCTGAAGCTGCGCCGCACGGGCTGGTCGCTGCACGCCGACCTGTCCGACCGCACGCTCACGCTTCGCAAGGACGGTCGCCGGGTCCACCGGCTGAGGGTCGCGATCGGCCGGCCCGGGTCGGAGACGCCGACGGGGCGCTTCGCGGTGACCGACAAGCTGAGCGGCTCGAGCTACGGGCCCTACTACGGCTGCTGCATCCTCGCGCTGAGCGGGCACCAGCCGAACACGCCGCCCGGGTGGACGGGCGGAAACCGCCTGGCGATCCACGGAACCGACGCCCCGTCGACGATCGGCATGGCCGCCTCGGCGGGCTGCCTGCGCGCTTCGGACGCGAACCTGCGCCCGCTGATGGCCAAGGTGCCGCTCGGGGCGACCGTGTTCATCCGCCGCTAGCGCCCGCTTGCGTTCGGCGCCGAACCAAGAGCCGGAGGTCGGACTCGAACCGACGGCCTGCGCTTTACAAGAGCGCTGCTCTGCCAACTGAGCTACTCCGGCCTCACGGCCAGTCTAGGCGTCGAGAGGTGCCCTGGAGCACCTCCAGGAACGGGAGCACGACTGGCAAGCGGCATCCCGTTCGGGATAGGCTCGCACCCCCCTCACGATGCCCGTCGTCGCGTTCAGAGAGATCCTCGACCCCGCCTTCAAGGAGCGGTACGGCGTGGCGGCCTTCAACGTCGTCGACGACGTCAGCCTCCGGGCGGTGATCGACGCGGCGACCGAGTTGGAGTCGCCCCTGATCGTCCAGACCTCCGTCAAGACGGTGAAGTCCATCGGGGCCAAGGTGCTCTACGAGATGTTCCGCGCGATGGCCGAGGACGCGCCGGTGCCGATCACGCTTCACCTCGACCACTGCCCCGACCGCGAATGGGCGACCATCTGCCTGAAGACGGGCTGGAACTCGGTCCTCTTCGACGGCTCGCACCTGGACATCGAGGAGAACACTCGCCAGACGGCCGAGGTCGTCGAGGAGGCGCGCGGCTACGGCGCGGACGTCGAGGGAGAGATCGAGAGCGTCAGGGGCGTCGAGGACGACGTGGGCTCAGACGAGGAGGGCGAGATCCATCCCGTCGAGGTGTCGCTGAAGTTCATCGAGGACACCGGTGTCTACGCGTTCGCCCCCGCGATCGGGACCGCGCACGGGCTCTACGCGTCGAGTCCCAAGCTCATGCCCGAGCGGGTCACCGAGATGGTCGAGCGTCGCCCGATCCCCATGGTGCTGCACGGCGGAACGGGACTGGCGCCGGAGCAGTTTCAGGACCTCATCGCGCGCGGCTGCGCCAAGGTCAACATCTCGACCGCCCTGAAGATCGCCTTCGTCGACTCCTTCCGCGAGTACCTGGAGGCGAATCCCTCCAAGCACGATCCCCCTTCACTGCTGAAGAGCGCGAGCGACGCAGTGCGGGCCATGGCGGTCGAGCACATGCGGATCTTCGGCTCCGAGGGCAAGGCTCGGACGGCCGTAGGCGGCTGATGCCGGCGTTGTTCTTCGACTGCGACGGTGTGCTGGCGGACACCGAGCGCTTCGGGCATCTTCCGGCCTTCAACGAGACATTCGCCAAGGAGGGCCTGCCGGTCCGCTGGTCGGATTCGGAGTACGCCGAGAAGCTCTCGATCGGCGGCGGCAAGGAGCGCATGGCGTCCCTTCTGACCGAGGAGTTCGTGCGCGAGAACGGACTCCCGGCCGAGTCCGAGGGCCAGCGCGAGCTCATCGCCCGCTGGCACAAGACGAAGACCGCCGCCTACAAGGCGCGGGTTCACGCGGGCGAGGTGCCCGGCCGCCCGGGCGTCGCCCGCATCGTCGACGAGGCGATCGCGGCGGGCTGGACGCTCGCGGTCGCCTCGACCTCGGCGGAGGAGTCGGTGCGGGCCACGCTCGAGCACGCGGTCGGGAAGGAGAAGGCGGCCCAGTTCAGCGTCCTCGCAGGCGACGCCGTCCCGGCCAAGAAGCCCGACCCCGGGATCTACCTGCTGGCACTGGAGCGCACCGGCGCGGACCCGGACCAGACGATCGTCATCGAGGACTCGCGCAACGGCCTCCGTGCGGCGGTCGCCGCAGGCCTGCGCTGCGTCGTCACGGTGAGCAGCTACACGGGTGGCGAGGACTTCTCGGAGGCCGTGCTCGTGGTGTCGAGTCTCGGCGACCCCGGCGAGCCGGCCGAGGTCCTCGCCAATCGCGGCCCGGCCGAGCCCGGGCCGTACATCACATTGAACGACCTTCAGGCGTGCCTGCGGGTCCCTGCCCCAAGGGAGGTCACATGAGCGACGCCGCCCTGCGCGACGCCGAGCAACTGGTGCGCACCATCGCGGACACGGCCTTGGAGAACGAGAAGTACTTCTGCGAGCTCGACGCCGTGGTCGGCGACGGAGACTTCGGCTACTCCCTTGCCCGGGGCTTCGGCAAGGTGGTCGATGAATGGGACGCGATGGAGTACGACGACGTCTCGGGTCTGCTGAAGAAGACGGCACTCGTGCTGTCGAGTCGTGTCGGCGGGGCATCGGGGCCGATCTGGGGCACCGCGTTCCTGCGTGCGGGGGTGGCGCTCAAGGACAGCCCGGACCCGTCCGCGGACGATGCGGTCGCGGCCCTTCGCGCCGCCATCGAGGGGATCAAGCAGCGCGGGGATTCGGATCTCGGCGACAAGACGCTGCTCGACGCCCTGATTCCCGCGACCGACCGGCTGGAGAAGGAGTTCGCCGGGGGCGCCGCCGCACCGGACGCGCTGGCAGGGGCAGCCGAGACCGCGCGCGAGAGCGCGGAGGCAACGAAGGGAATGCTCGCCAAGCGCGGCCGGGCCGCGTACTCGGGCGAGCGCAGCAGGGAGTCTGCCGACGCCGGCGCGATTGCGATCGCGGTGCTGTTCGAGCGCGTCAGCTCGGCGTGGCGCCCCACCACCGTCTAGGCCCGGGCGACCGGGCAGGAGGAGGAGTTACATGAAGAAGTTCGTCAACGATCCGCAGCAGTTCGTTCCCGAGATGCTCAAGGGAATCGAGCTGGCGAATCCCGGCACGCTCCGCTACGTGCCCGAGTACAACCTGATCATGCGGGCAGACGTCCCGCGGGACGACAAGGTCTCGATCGTCCAGGGCTCGGGCTCCGGACACGAGCCCGCCCACGTGATGGCGGTCGGCCCCGGGATGCTCGACGCGGCCTGCCCGGGCGATGTCTTCTCCGCTCCACCCTCGGACTACGTCTACGAGACGAGCAAGCTCCTCAACAGCGCCAAGGGCGTCCTGCACATCATCAACAACTACACCGGCGACAGGATGGCCTTCGACATGGGCCGGGAGCTCGCCGAGGCCGAGGACATCGAGATCGGCACGGTCATCGTCGACGACGACGTGGCGGTGAAGGACTCCACCTACACGGTCGGACGCCGCGGCGTGGCCGGCAACTTCTTCGTGATCAAGGCACTCGGGGCCGCGTCGGACCGGGGCGACGATCTGCAATCGCTCGTCGCGCTGGGAGATCGGGTCAACTCGGTCACGCGCTCGATGGGCATGGCGCTCACGTCCTGCACGCCTCCCGCGAAGGGCTCACCGCTGTTCGAGCTGGGTGACGACGAGATCGAGATGGGTGTGGGCATCCACGGCGAGCCCGGGCGTCGCCGCGAGAAGCTCACGACCGCCGACAACATCATCGACGAGATGCTCGAGGCGGTGGTCACCGACCTGCCGTACGAGTCGGGCGACGAGGTCGGGCTGATGATCAACGGGCTCGGCGGCACGCCGATCTCGGAGCTCTACATCCTGTACGGGCGCGCTCACGAGCAGCTGGCCGGAGCGTGGGATCAACGTGTGGCGCTCCTACGTGGGCGAGTACTGCACGTCGCTCGACATGGCGGGCGCCTCGGTGACCCTCGTCAAGGTCGACGACGAGCTCAAGGAGCTCTTCGAGGCCCCGGCCGAGATCGCGGCGCGAGTCTTCTAGAGCGGGAGCTCCATCACGCCGCCGTGCGCCAGCGCGGACTCCGGAGGCACGGGTGCCCCGGAGTCCGCCAGCGCTGCGCGGATCGTGCCGGCATGCGCCACCACCAGCGCGGGTAGCGGCCCGGCTCGGACCGCCGCGAGCGCCGAGCGGGTTCGGGCGCGCTGCTCGGCCATCGACTCCCCGCCGGGAAAGCGAAACGAGGGGTCGCCCGCGACGAAGGCTGCATGCAGGTCGGGGCTTTCGTCCGCGAGCTCCGCGACGCGCCGGCCCTCCCAGTCGCCGCGATCGGATTCCACCAGGTCGGCGAGCACGACGGGTTCGATGCCCAGCGCCCGCCCCACGATCTCCGCCGTCTCCCGCGCGCGCCGCAGCGGCGACGCCCACACCGCCGCGATGCCGGCGTCCTTCAGGCGGCCGGCAAGCGCCTCGGCCTGCGCGATCCCGGCCGCGCTGAGCGGAGGATCGCGTCGCCCGAGGATGCGCCCCTCCGCGTTCTCCGCCGTCTCGCCGTGACGGGCCAGCCAGAGCGACACCGGCAGCACGCTCAGCCCGCGAAGGCGCACCGCACGCGCGGCGTGCCTACGACTCGCCCGCTCCCACGGCCGCGTGCTCGATGTTCCCGTGGCCGTTCGACGAGACCGGCACGCCCTCCAGCGGCTCGAACTCGCGGTCCGCGTTCAGGCGCCGCTCCAGCTCGCCCAGCACCACGCCGAACAGCAGGTGGCGCCACGCCGCCTGCGCGAACGCGCGGCGGTTGCCCCACATCGGCTCGAGCTCGGCGCGCGCCGGGTGGTGCCGGTCGATCAGCCGGGTGAGCGGCCAGAAGCCGGCGTGCTCGGCCAGCCCGGCCGCCGCGCCCGCCACCACCGGCGGCACCGGCACGAGCGGCCGCACCAGCGCGTAGGTCGCGCCGAACATCGCGCCGTTCGCAAGGTGCATTGCAAGGCCGGCTGCCTGCCACCCGGACCCGCGCGTGACGAGCTTCCCGAGGATCTCCACGTCGTCATAGCCGGAGCCGAAAACCCGCTTGTCGAGCGGCTGCTGGGCAGCCCAGACGGCTGCGGCCGCCGCTCCAGCCATCGCTCCGTTGACCGTCCGTCGCAGCTCCATGTAGCCGCCAGCGTAACGCCACGCTCGGAGGTGGGTAGCAGAGATCGATGCCGGAGGAGAGAAACAGGCGTCTTCTGCGCCCGCGTCCGCTCGGCGTCTACCACGAACGCACCCGCCGGCGCGGCGTCAACCCGTTCGTCTACTGGCCCGTCCGGCTGGTCGTCAAGAACTTCGTCCTCGTCTACTTCAGAGTGCGCCGGCTCGGCCGCGAGCACATCCCGGACGGCGGCGTCGTGCTCGCCTCCAACCACCGCAGCTTCCTCGACCCGTTCGCAATCGGCGTCTGCCTTCGGCGGCCCGTCTACTTCGTCGCCAAGGAGGAGCTGTTCCGGAACCCGATCCTCGGCTGGCTCCTCAACTGCATGGGCGCGTTCCCGATCCGACGCGGCGCGTCGGATGACGAGTCGATGGACACCGCCGTCGAGCTGCTCGACCGCGGCGATGCGGTCGTGATCTTCCCCGAGGGGACCCGCATCCGCACCGGATCGCTCGCGCAGCCCAAGCGCGGCGTCGGCCGCCTCGCGCTCCAGAGCGGAGCCCCCGTCGTGCCGATCGCCGTCACGGGCTCCGAGCGCGCCCGCGCCGGCTGGAGGATCAAGCCGGTCAAGGTGCACGTGCGCTTCGGACCGCCGCTCACCTTCCCGCGCGTGGAGGACCCGTCGCCCTTCCTGGCGGGCGAGGTGACCGAGCGCATCTGGCCCTGCGTCGAGCTCCAGTGGGAATGGCTCGGCGGGCTGCCGCCGCTCCGCACGGCCGCCGTGGTGGGCGCGGGCTCGATGGGCACCGCCGTCGGCGTCGTCCTGGCGCGCGCGGGTCTCGACGTCCAGCTCGGCTGCCGCACCGCAGCGCAGGCCGAGCGCCTCGAGGCCGAGCGCGAGAACACCGACTACCTGCCCGGAGTGCGCCTCGACAAGGCCATCCGCTGCCGCACGGTCCCCGAGATCGAGTTCGCCGGCGTCGACCTGGTCGTGCTGGCCGTGCCGTGCAACAGCCTCCCCGCGGCCGTCGGCGAGATCGGCGCGCACGTCGGCGAGCGCAGCGCCGTGATGGTCGCGTCCAAGGGGCTCGTGCCGCCGCTCGGCACCACGCCGACCGCCTACGTGTCCGAGCGCGTGCGCGCGCGAGCGGTTGCCGGCCTGGCGGGTGCCGGGCACGCGCGCGAGGCGATCGAGGCGGGGGCCTCGGTGGTCGTCGCCACCCGCGACGCCGATCTGAGCCGCCAGCTGCGCGAGGTGCTCGACGCAGGCGGCCTTGCCGCCGAGGCGACGGACGACGTGACGGGCGCCGAGCTGGCCGCCGCCGCCAAGAACGCGGCCGCCCTCGCCGGGGCGGCGGCCGCCTCCCGCGGCGCGAACCTGGCCGGGGCCGCCGCCGGCCGGATCTTCTCCGAGGTGCACGAGCTGGCCGTGGCGAGCGGCGGGCGCAGCGAGACCTTCGCCGGCCTGGCCGGCGCGGGCGATCTCGTGGCCACGGCCATCGCCCCGGGCAGCCCCAACCGCCGCGCCGGCGAGATGCTCGGCGCCGGCGTCCCTGCCGGGCAGGTCGAGGCCGCCGTACGCCAGACCGCCGAGTCGCTCGCCACCGTGCCGCTGCTCACCGAGGCATTCGCGCGCGAGGGCATCGAGGCCCCCGTGACCACCGGGTTGCGGCGCGTGCTCGACGGCGAGACCTCGCCCGAGCAGTGGCTCGAGAGCGTCAGGTGCGCGCAACCCAAGCGCCGCACACGCGCGGCCTGAACGCCGTACGCTGCGTATGGGTGGAGAACGTCACGGACAAGGCGCAGCTGGACCGGGATTTCACGGAGCTGTACAGGGCGCACATACGCGACGTCTACTCGTACTCCTACTACCGGATCGGCAACCACCACGACGCCGAGGACCTGACGGAGCAGACCTTCCTGCAGGCCTACCGTCACTTCGATCGCGCCCAGCGGGAGTCGAACGGGAGGCCGCTGCGCCCCTGGCTGATCCGGATCGCCCACAACCTCGCGGCCAACTACTACCGCGACCGCTCGCGCCGGCCGGTCACGCAGCTCGACGACGCGGCCGTCCTCACCTCCCCGCGAGGGACCGAGGAGATGGTCGAGGGGCGCGAAGAGGTGAAGGAGGTCCTCGAGGGTGTGTCGAAGCTGCCGGACGACCGCCGCGAGGCCCTCATCATGCGCTTCGCGCTCGGCATGGACAACAAGGAGATAGCGCGGGCGATGGACCGCTCCGAAGGAGCGACGAAGGTGTTGATTCACCGAGCGATCAAGCAGCTCGAGCAGGGATTGAGCGACGATGACTGACGCCGAACGAGTCGAGCGGCTGCTGCGAATGGCGCTGACCCCGGTCGAGCCGCCGGAGGCGCTCAGCGACCGCCTGGAGCGAGGGCTGTCCGAGCTGACCGAGGCGGCGGCCGACGAGCTCGCCGACTGGGAGCTGTCCGCGATGAGCGACCCGCGCAACTGGGTGCGCCCGGCCGCGGCGGTCGTGGTCGGCGGCCTGGCGGCCGGCGGGCTGGTGCTGGTGCGAGCGCGCCAGCAGCAGAAGAAGCGTCAGATGACCGGGCTGAAGGCCCTCGAGAAGAGCATGCGCGACGTGGCGAACGACCTGGAGAAGCGCCTACGCCGCTGACGGTGCTCGGGCGCGGGCGTGCTCCGGGCGTCGCAAGTCCGGCGCCCACACCCGCGAACCCGATCAGCAGGTGCAGCACGTTGTCCTCGGTGTTCACCGGGAGGATGTTGAAGATCTCGTCACCGTCGCCGGCCACGAAGCCGAGCAGGGCGACCACCAGGTAGATCGCGCCGAAGCCGAGCGCGTAGGCGCGCGAGCCGTCGTAGGCGCCCGAGACCGCCAGCCCGAGCGCGCCCGTCAGCACGTGCACCACGTTGTGCCAGCCGTTCACGTCGAGGATGCCGAGCACCGCGTCGCGGTCGGTCCCGTCGCCCGTGCCGAAGCTCGCGTTGTAGAAGAACCCCAGGATCCCCACCACCACGAGCGTGGCGCCGATCACGAGGGCAAACGCCTGCGCGGGGGAGCGGCTCTCCATCGCCATCGGGATTCGCGACTGATCCGATTCTCCCTGCGGAGCGAAAGAATGGTTCGTGGTGGCCCGCGACATCCGCAACCTCGCGGACGAGGAGGCTATGCAACTCGTCGGCGACGGCAATCCGCGCGCGTTCGAGCTGATCTACGACCGGCACGGCGGCGCCGCCTTCTCGGTCGCCTACCGGATGGTCGGGAACCGCGTGGCCGCCGAGGACATCGTCCAGGAGGCTTTCCTGTCGATCTGGCGCAGCCGCATGCGCTACGACCGGTCGCGCGGCAGCGTGCGCACCTGGGTGCTCGGCATCGTCCACAACCGGGCCATCGACGCGCTGCGCCGCGGCGCCTCGCACGACCGGCGGCAGGAGACGCTCGACGGCGTCGAGGAGCGCCACGAGGCGCCCGAGCGCACGGATGTGGAGGCGGCTCGGCGTGACGAGGCGCGCAGCGTGCGGACCGCACTCGAGACCCTCCCCGACGACCAGCGCCGCACGATCGAGCTCGCCTACTTCGGCGGCTTCACCCACAGCCAGATCGCCGAGCTGCTGGACCAGCCGATCGGTACCGTCAAGGGGCGCATGCGGCTCGGGCTCGACAAGCTGAAGCGCCAACTGGCGGAGGGCTACGCCGCGGGGGGATTCACGTGAGCGCGCGCGACCATGCCGAGTACCGCGAGGAGATCGGCGCCTACCTGCTCGGGGCCCTGACCGACCTGGAGCAACAGGCGTTCGAGCGGCACGTGATGGGGTGCGCCGAGTGTCGCGACGAGCTCGAACGGCTGCGCCCCGCGGCCGACGCGCTGCCGCGCTCGGTCGAGCAGGTGGAGCCGCCCCCTGGCCTGAAGACGTCGCTCATGGAGATCGTGGAGAGCGAGGCGCGCGAGCGCTCGGGCGCGCCGGCCGCGCGGCGGCGCGCGCCGCGGCGGCTCCGCCTCCCGTCGCTCGCCGGCTTCCGGCCGGCGCTCGTGGCCGCGGCCCTGGCGCTCGGCCTGGTGGCCGGCTTCGGGGTTGCGCAGCTGGGCGGCGGAGACGACGCGCGCACCGTCGCCGCCACCGTCGACCAGGGCCGCCTGCCGGACGCGAGCGGGCGCCTCCGCATCCAGGGCGACGGCGAGGACGGCGCCATCCTGACCGTGCAGGGCATGCCGCCCGCCGGGGACGAGCAGGTCTACCAGGCCTGGGTGCAGCGCGACGGCATGGTCGAGCCCCAGCCGACCTTCGAGGTGGGCGGGGACGGCGGCGGCGCGGTGGCCGTGCCCGACGACCTCTCGGGGGCGGAGGCGGTCCTCGTCACGCGCGAGGCGCGCGGCGGCGCGCGTGCCCCGAGCGAGCAGCCGCTGATCCGTGTGCCCCTGTAGCTAGCTTTCGTGGCGGTGGACACCTGCTACCGCCATCCGAACCGTGAGACCGGGGTGCGCTGCTCGAACTGCGAGCGGCCGATCTGCCCCGACTGCATGACCACCACGCCGGTCGGGATGCGCTGCCCGGAGTGCGCGCGCCAGCGCACACAGGTGAAGACCATGCGCTCGATGACCAGCGAGCCGCGCCTGACCTACGTGCTGATCGGGATCTGCGTGCTGGCGTTCCTCGGGGAGTCGTTCAGCGGCGGCGGGATCGGCGGCTCCGGCACCCTGTTCGACGAGGGCGCCCTGTACCGCGCCGCGATCCAGGACGGCGAGTACTGGCGCCTCATCACCGCGGGCTTCCTGCACGACGGCCTGCCGCACCTGCTGTTCAACATGCTCGGGCTCTACATCCTCGGCACGATCCTCGAGCCCGCCATCGGCACGCCGCGCTTCGCGGTGATCTACTTCGTCTCGCTCCTGACGGGCTCGTTCGGCGCGCTCCTCCAGGAGGACATCGGCGCGACCGTCGGCGCCTCGGGCGCGGTGTTCGGGCTGATGGGCGCCACCGCGGTCGTGATGTGGAACCGCGGGCTCAACATCCTGGAGAGCGGCCTCGGCTTCTGGATCATCCTGAACCTGGTCATCTCGTTCCTACCCGGGCTCAACATCTCCTGGGGAGGCCACATCGGCGGGCTCGTGGGCGGCACCCTCTGCGCGCTGGTGCTCGTGGAGCTGCGCCAGCGCACGCGCATCCCGGAGGCGGCGGCGATGCTGATCTGTGTCGCGCTGGGAGCGGCCGCCGTGGCCGGCTCGCTCACGCTCGAGCCGCCGGCCGAACTTCCCTTCTGAGGTCCAGCTCGATCGACCGCCGCGTGGGCGGCGCCGGCACGAGCTCCGGATGCAGCAGGTGGCCGAGCAGCTCGACGCCGTCGACCAGGCGCGGGCCGGGCCGCGAGAAGTAGGCCGCCGCGTCGACCGCGATCACGCGCGCGCCCAGCAGCTCGAGGTGCCGCCGCCAGCGCATCGTCTCCGCCGCGGCCTGCTCGGCGTAGTAGCCGCACGGCATCGACACGACGACCTCGGGCGCCACGGCCTCCACCTCGGACCACTCCGCCGTGCGCGACTTCTCGCCGGGCAGGCCGAGCATGTCCTCGCCGCCGGCCAGCTCGATCATCTGCGGCACCCAGTGGCCGCCGATGAACACCGGGTCGAGCCACTCGAGCGCGGCCACGCGCGGGCGGCGGGCGCCCTCCACGGCCTGCTCGACGGCCTCGAGCCGCTCGCCCAGCTCCTCGGTGAGCCGCTCGCCCGCCTCGGGCACGCCGGCGGCCTCGGCGAGCCGCGGAATGTCCGCCAGCACCTCGCCGAGCGTCGACGGGTCGAGCGAGATCACCTCCGGCTGCGTGGGCAGCCGCTCCGCCACCGCGCGCACGTCGTCGAAGGAGACGGCGCAGACCTCGCACACCGCCTGGGTCACGATCAGGTCCACGTTCAGATCCTCGAGCGTCTCGGCGTCGAGCTCGTAGAGCGCCTCGCCGCGGCTCGTGCGCTCGCGCACGGCCTCGTCGATCTCCCGGGCATCCAGGTGCTCGGGGATCACGCTCCGCGTGAGGTGGGGGAGCTGTTCCGCGCCGGGCGGGTAGTCACACTCGTGGGTCACCGCGACGACGCGGTCGCCCAGGCCGAGAGCGAAGAGCATCTCGGTGGCGGAAGGCACAAGGGAAGCGATTCGCACGGAGATTCAGGATGGCACGAACGACTTCGAGCTGGCCGGCCGCATCAACCGGTTGGCCTGAACCGATGCTACTCTCGGCCTCGTCCGCCGATGAGCGACGACGACGACGATCCTCGAAGTAGTACTCGCCTAGGGACCTCGGTCTAGATGACCGAGTTTCTCTTCCTCCTGGGAGTCGCCGTGCTGGTGGCAGCCAACGGCTTCTTCGTCGCTGCCGAGTTCTCGCTCGTGCGCGCGCGGGAGAGCCGCGTGGAGCAGATGCGCGACGCGGGCAAGAAGGGCGCGGCGCTGACGCTTGTGCAGATCGACCGCATAGACGAGTACCTGGCCTCCTGCCAGCTCGGCATCACGATGGCCTCGCTGGGCATCGGCTTCCTGGGCGAGCCCGCCATCGCCAGCCTGATCGAGGGCGCGCTCGGCGACGCCGTGCCTCACGGCCTGTCGCTCGCCATCTCGCTCGCGATCGCCCTCCTCATCACGACGTCGCTGCACATCACGTTCGGCGAGCAGGTGCCGAAGATCTACGCGATCGTCCACGCCGAGGGCACGGCCGTCCGCGTGGCCCGGCCGCTCCAGTGGTTCAGCGTCGCGTTCAGCCCGCTCATCAGACTGCTGAACGCGGCGTCCAACGGGCTGCTGCGGCTGCTCGGCGTCGACCCCAAGGCGCAGTTCGAGGAGGTCTCCTCGGCGGAGGACCTGAAGCTGATCATCGCTCGCAGCTCGCGCGGCGGGAAGCTCGACCCGGGAGAGGCCGGGATGCTCTCGGGCGTCTTCCACCTGCACGAGCAGCAGGCGCGCCAGGTGATGACTCCGATACCCGCCGTGGTCACCGTGGACGTCTCGGAGAGCGCCGAGACCGCGATGCGCCGCGCGGTGGACTCGGGCCACACGCGCCTCGTGGTGACGGAGAGCGACAACACGGACCGCATCAAGGGCATCGTGCACGCCAACTCGCTGGCGCGGCTCCTCATGACGGAGGGCCCCGGGGCCTCGATCGAGCCGGTCGTCAAGGAGGCGCTGATCGTCCCCGAGACAAAGCCGCTCGACGACCTGCTCGCCGACCTCCAGCGCGAGCGCGCGTCGATGGCGGTGGTGGTGGACGAGTACGGCCGCACGGCCGGCATCGTCACGATCGAGGACATCATCGAGGAGGTCGTGGGCGAGATCGCCGACGAGACCGACCCCGCCGTCGCCGGGGTGCGGCGGCTGGCGAACGGCGACTGGTGGGTCCGGGGCCACGTGCCGATCACGGACCTGGCCGACTACGGACTGCAGCTGCCGGTGGACTCCGAGGCCTACAACTCGGTCGGCGGGTTCGTGTTCGGCGAGCTGGGCCGGCTGCCGAAGCGCGGCGACATGGTGCGCGTGAACGGCTACTCGCTGCGGGTGGAGTCGGTGCGGGAGAACCGCGTGGACGCCGTGCGGATCCGCGACCACGAGGCCACGCCCGCGCGCGAACCGGACACCATGTCGTTCCGCCCGGTCGAGGAGGCGGCGTCCACGCCCCGCCGGCGCGACCGGACGGACTGAGCGAGCCCGCCTTTCCGTCCGTAGGGGGGACTACGTTCGGGTCGCAGGTGCTTCTCCCTCGAGGAGGTCTTGCCGCTGTGTGGTGCGTGAGGTTGAGCGATGCCGGGCGTGACGCGCTGCGTGAGCTGATCACGGCGCAGCCCGAGCCCGGCCCCGCGCTGACGGCCGTCCTCGAGGCGCTCGAGCTGGCGCGCTGGGACGACCTCCCCGAGGCGAGCCTCCCCTGGGAGCAGGTGAGCGAGCTGGCGGCCGCCCAGAAGATCGACGAGGCCGACGTCGTCTGGGACCTGACCGCCGGGATGCCGCCGGCGCGCCGCGCCGCCTAGCCGGGCGCGTGAGCCCCCGGTTCAGTATTCGTAGAAGCCCGCTCCGGCCTTCCGGCCGAGCTTGCCCTGCTCGATCAGCTCGCGCACCCGTGCAGGCACGTCCGCTCCGATCGACTCGCCGATCGCCGCCGCCACGTCGAGCCCGATGAAGTCGAGCAGGGCGAGCGGGCCCATCGGATGGCCGGCGCCCAGCTTCATGCAGGTGTCGATCGCCTCCGGCTCGATCGAGTTCCGCTCCAGCATGCGGACGGCGTCGAACAGGTAGGGGAAGAGCAGGCGGTTCACGACGAAGCCGGCCGCGTCCGGGACCTCGACAGCGGTCTTGTCGAGCCGCTCGCACAGCTCGCGGAGCGCCGCGCGGGTCGCGTCGGTCGCCTCGGCCGGGAAGGACAGCTCGACCAGCTTCATCCTCTCGACCGGGTTGAACACATGCAGGGCCCCGAACCGCTCCGGGCGCCCGCTGGCGGCGGCCAGCTCGGCGACCGACAGCGAGGACGTCGTGGTCGCGATCACGGCCTCCGCGGGCAGCACCTCGCCGAGGCGCCGGTGGATGTCGCCCTTCACCTCGGCGTCCTCCGCGACCGCCTCGACGACCACGTCGCACTCGCCAAGCTCGGCCAGGTCGGTCACCACGCGGGCGTCCTCGACCCGGTCGCCGGCGCGCTCGGCCGAGCGCTCGCTGCGCGCCCATACGACCACCTCGTGGTGCTCGGACGCCGTCCGGGCGAGCCCGCACGCGATCGCCCCGCTACCTACGATTCCAAGTGAATGAGCCACGCCTCGCCCTCGTTGACCGATCAGTCAATCGGGTAGGCTAATGGCAAGCGATCTCGGAGGGAAGCAGCCGATGCCGATGCAGAACGGGAACGGGCGTGAGGTGGTAATCGTCGAGGCGGTCCGCACGCCGATCGGGCGGGGCCACCCGGAGAAGGGTTACTACAAGGACACCCATCCCAACGAGCTCCTCGGCAAGACGTACACCGAGGTCATCGACCGTGCCGGCATCGACGCGTCCGACGTCGAGGACGTGGTGACCGGCTGCGTGCAGCAGTACGGCGAGCAGATGTTCAACGTCGGCCGCAACGCCTGGCTCCAGGCCGGGCTGCCGGTCGAGACGCCCGCCACGACCGTCGACCGCCAGTGCGGCTCGGCTCAGCAGGCCGTGAACTTCGCCGCCGCCCTGATCGCGTCCGGCGTGCACGACGCCGCGATCGGCTCGGGCGTCGAGCACATGGGCCACGTGCCGATGGGCGTCGGCTTCAAGTGGGTCGACGACGTCGGCTCGCCCTGGCCGCCCGAGCTGATGGAGCGCTACAACCTCGTGCCGCAGGGCATCTCGGCCGAGATGATCGCCGACAAGTGGGAGATCCCGCGGTCGGAGCTCGACGAGATCGGCGTGCGCTCGCACCAGCGCGCCCACCAGGCGACGGAGGAGGGCCGCTTCGAGCGGGAGATCGTCCCGTTCGCGGTCAACGGCGACACCTACGTGACCGACCAGGGCATCCGGCCCGGACTCGAACCTCGAGGCGCTGTCGCAGCTGAAGCCCGCCTTCAAGGAGGACGGGCGGATCACGGCGGGGAACTCGTCGCAGATCTCGGACGGCGCGGCGGCCGTGCTGCTGATGGAGCGCGGCAAGGCCGAGTCGCTCGGCCTCAAGCCGCGCGCGCGGATCGTGGACCAGACCACCGTCGGGCGTGGACCCGGTGATGATGCTGACCGGCCCGATCCCGGCCACGCGCAAGCTGCTCGAGCGCAACGGGATGAAGATCGGCGACATCGACCTGTTCGAGGTCAACGAGGCGTTCGCGTCGGTGCTGGCGGCCTGGCGCCGCGAGCTCGAGCCGGACATGGACCGCGTGAACGTGAATGGCGGCGCGATCGCGCTCGGCCACCCGCTCGGGTCGACCGGCGCGCGGCTGATCACCACGCTGCTGCACGAGCTCGAGCGCTCCGACAAGGAGACCGGGCTCGTCACGATGTGCTGCGGCGGCGGGTTGGGCACTGGGACGCTGATTCAGCGCGTTTAGCTCCACAAAGCTGAACCGCCGGGCCGGCTCTCACGTACCTCGGGTTGAATTTGACCCGATGGATGGAGGCATCTCTCATGAGAGTCCGCGTGGCAATCGCTGCCGCTGCAGCAGGCGTGCTCGCCGTGACGCTGATCGGGGTGGTCGGCGCGGGCGCCCAGGGCGGCGGTCAGCAGTCGTCGTCGAAGGCGCTGTTCGCGGTGCTGACCGGCGCGAAGGAGCCGGGCGGCGGCGACCCGAACGGCCGCGGCTCGTTCACGGCGATCGTCGACGGGAACCGGCTCTGCTACGGCCTCACCAACACGAACATCGAGGACCCGGGTGCGGCCCACATCCACGAGGGCGGGCGTCGCGTGGCCGGCGATGTGGTGGTGCCGTTGCAGCAGCCCTCGTCGGGCGATCCGGGCGCCTCGAGCGACTGCGTGCGGATCGCGCGCTCGCTCGGCCGGGCCATCCTGGCGAACCCCAACCAGTACTACGTGAACGTGCACACGGCGGGCCTTCCGGACGGCGCGATTCGCGGCCAGCTGTTCGGAAAGCAACGCTGATCACAAGTCCCCGAGCCTGCTCACACCGGCGGTTACCCTGCCGCCGGTGCGGGTACCCCAGCTAGGTGCCGGTACACACCCAGGGATCCCTGCTGGGCGGGCGCTACCGGGTTGTGAGGCATCTCGGCTCGGGTGGCATGGCGTCGGTCCTGCTCTGCCGAGACGAGCGGCTCGACCGCGAGGTCGCGGTGAAGCGCCTGCACGCCGACAGCCCGGTGGACGTCGAGCAGCGCTTCGTCCGCGAGGCCAAGCTCGGCGCCTCGCTGAACCACCCGAACCTCGTCTCCGTGTTCGACACCGCGACCGACGACGAGGGCGTCCTGATCGTCATGGAGTACGTGGAGGGCGAGGCCCTGGCGCGCACGCTCAAGCGCGGCGCGATGCCGCCCGATCGCGTCGCCTCGATGGTGCGCGACGTGGGCTCGGCGCTCGACCACGCGCACGCCCAGGGCGTCGTCCACCGCGACGTGAAGCCCGGCAACGTGCTGATGCGCCACGACGGCGTGACGAAGCTCGTGGACCTCGGCATCGCCACGGCGCAGGACCACACGCGGCTCACGCACAGCGGCATGGTGCTGGGCACGGCGGCCTACATGGCGCCCGAGCAGCTCGAGGGCGGCGAGACCACGCCGGCAACCGACATCTACGCGCTTGCCGTGGTGGCCTACGAGGCTCTGACCGGCGCGCGCGCCCGCGAGGGGCGCACGCCGCTCGAGATCGCGCACCGGATCGCGACCGGGCCGCCGCCGGACATCCGCGACGCGATGCCGAGCGCCTCGCCGCAGGCCGCCGACGTCCTGCGCCAGGCGATGGCGCGCGACCCGCGGGAGCGCCCGGCCTCGGCCGGCCAGCTGGCGACCGGGCTGGCGCGCGCCCTCGACGAGCCGCCCACGGCTCCGACCCGCGCCGTGCCGCCCACGGCGGCCACGCGCGCCGCCCCGCGGGCCGCGCCGGTCCCGGCGCCCGTGCCTGCACCTGCGCCTGCCCGCGCCGCCGAGCCTCCGCCGCCGACCGGGCCCGCGCGCCGCACCGGCGGGCCGGCGGGCAAGCGGCCCGTGGGCGCCATCGCGCTCGCGCTCGTCTTCCTCGTGCTCGCGGCGGCCGTGGTGATCGCGGCGGTCCTGTCGTCCGGCGACGACGGCGGCGAGCCCCCGCGGTCCGACGGCGGCAGCGAGCGGCAGCAGGCCCAGGGCGACGGGCAGCAGCGCGAGCGGCAGCAGGAGCAGCAGCAGCCGGCGCAGGAGGAGCAGCCCGCGGAGCCCGCCCCGGAGCCCGAGCCCGAGCCCGAGCCGGAGCCGGCGCCCGAGGAGCCGACGGGCTCGTTCGACCCGGCGCGCGGCACCGAGCTGAACAACCAGGGCTACGCGATGATGCAGGGCGGCGACTACGCCGGCGCCATACCGGTCCTCCAGGAGGCGGTGTCCCTCTGGCCCGAGGGCAGCCGGGACATCAACTACGCCTACGCGCTGTTCAACCTGGGCCAGTCGCTCAACCGCACGGGCGACCCGGAGGCGGCGATCCCCTACCTGGAGAAGCGCCTCAACAACTGGAACGACCAGCGCGAGACCGTTCAGGCCGAGCTCGACGACGCGCGGAGCAAGGCCGGAGGCGGGTAGTCTGCGGGCCGCCGTGGCCCGCCTGGAGCTGATCCCGACCGACGAGGAGCGCGAGATCCGCGCCGCCGTGCGGGGGATCTGCGACTCGTTTCCCGAGGACTACTCGCGCCGCAAGCACGCCGCGGGGGAGCCGCCGACCGAGCTGTGGGACGCGCTCGCGCAGAAGGGCTACCTCGGCGTGAACGTGCCCGAGGAGTGGGGCGGCGGCGGGCTCGGCATGTCCGGCCTCGCCACTGTGGGCGAGGAGATTGCGGCGGCGGGCAAGTCGCTGCTGCTGATCGTCGTCTCGCCGGCGATCGTCGGCTCGATCCTGGCCCGGCACGGCACCGAGGAGCAGAAGGAGCAGTGGCTGCGCGGGATCGCCGCCGGCACCACCAAGGTCGCGTTCGCGATCACCGAGCCGGACGCCGGCACCAACTCGCACAACCTCTCCACCTCGCTCGAGCGGCGCGACGGGCGCCTGCTTCTGAACGGCCAGAAGACCTACATCTCGGGTGTCGAGCACGCCGACGCCGTGCTGGTGGTGGCGCGCAGCCGCCTGCCCGACGGCCAGCTCGGCCTGCCGTCGCTGTGCCTCGTGGACGTGGACGCGCCCGGCTTCACGCGCGACGCGATCCCGATGCCCTACGTCGGGCCCGACAAGCAGTGGACGCTCTTCTTCGACGACGTGGAGCTCGAGGAGGAGCGCCTGATCGGCGGCGAGGGCGGCGGCCTCGGCCCGGTCTTCGACGGGCTCAACCCGGAGCGCATCATGGGCGCGGCGATCGCCTGCGGCGCCGGGCGGCGCGCGCTCGAGAAGGCGTCCGCCTACGCCAACGAGCGCGCCGTGTGGGGCGCGCCGATCGGCACCCACCAGGGCATCGCCCACCCGCTCGCGGAGGCCAAGGTCGACCTGGAGCTGGCCCGGCTGATGATGCAGAAGGCGGCCGCGCTCTACGACGCCGGGGCGCCCGGCGCGGGCGAGGCCTCGAACATGGCGAAGTACGCGGCGGCGGAGGCGGCGATCGAGTGCGTGGACCGCGCGATCCAGACGCACGGCGGCAACGGCTTCGCGCTCGAGTACGGGCTCAGCGACATGTGGTGGGGCGTGCGCCTCACCCGGACCGCGCCCGTCTCGCGCGAGATGATCCTCAACTACGTGGCCGAGCACTCGCTTGGGCCTGCCGAAGAGCTACTGACGCCCTCGAGCAGCAAGGGGACGACCCGCTCGGGCACGCCCGCGATCGCGTCGATCGCCCCGCGGCCCATCAGAAGCGCGTAGATGGGGCTCGCATGGAGGATGTCGATCATGGTCTCGACGTCGAGGTCCTCGCGCAGCTCGCCGCGGTCGAGGGCGCGCCGCACGATCTCGCCGAGGATCCCGCGGATCGGGTTGACCGCCCGCTCGACGATCTGGGCGTGCAGGTCCGGGTCCTCCAGCGACTCGCCCAGGACGCGCGGAATGACGCGCGGGAGCAGCGACGCCTCGAGCCGCTCGCGCTGAAGCGGCCACGAGCGCGCCCAGGTCCCCGAGCAGGCTGCCGGTGTCGGGCGGCGGGCCGGGCGGGCGCAGCTGCTCCATCGCCTCCAGGACCAGGTCGTTCTTCGTCTCCCAGCGGCGGTAGATCGTCGTCTTGCCCACGCCGGCGCGCGCCGCGACCGCCTCGATCGTGAGCCCGCCGAGGCCGTGCTCGGCCAGCAGCTCGACGACCGCAGCGAGGATGGCCCGGTGGGCCTCCTCGCTGCGGGGGCGGCCGCGGCCGCGCGGTGCGGAACCGGTCGTCACGCGCCCGCCGGCTCCGCGGCCAGGGCCGCCTTCTCGACCCGCTCGCGCTCGCGGCCGGGCAGCACCAGCTGCGCGACCAGAGCGCCGGTCAGGGCCACGCCCGCCGCGACCATGAGCGTGGTGCTCATCGCGGAGCTGAAGGCCGTCTCGGCCACCCGCTCGAGCGTCGCGCCGGCGTTGCCGCCGATCTGCCCGGCCACCGCTTCGGCATGCCCGACCGACTCGCCGGCCGCCTCGGCCGCCGGGGCCGGCAGGCCCTCCACCGCACTCTCCATGTCCGCACCGTAACGGCCGGACAGGAGGCTTCCGAGCACCGCGACGCCCAGCGTGCCGCCGACCATGCGCACCGTGTCGTTCATGGCCGAGCCGACGCCCGCGTGGGCCAGCGGCAGCGAGCTCATGATCGACTCGGTGGCCGGCGCCATCGTCGTGCCCATGCCGAAGCCGAGCAGGACGAGGGAGGCGGCGACGATGCCGTAGCCGCTGTCGGCGTCCGCCCCGGTGAGCAGCAGCAGCGCCGCGGCCACCACGACCAGGCCGCCCGCCACCACGTTGCGGGTGCCGATCCGCTCGGCCAGCTTGGCGGACAGCGGCCCGCCGAGCACCAGCCCGATCGCCACCGGCGTGACCCGCAGGCCGGCGTCGAAGGCGTCGAAGTCCATCACGCTCTGGAGGTAGACCGTGAGGAAGTAGATCGCGCCGAACAGCGAGAAGAACACCAGCGCGATCGACATGCTCGCCCCGGTGAAGCGGCGCACGCGGAACAGCCGCACGTCGAGCATCGGGGAGGAGGTGCGGAGCTCCCAGGCGACGAACGCCGCCAGGGCAGCCGCCGCCGCTCCGAAGCCGCCCAGCACGAGACCGTCGGTCCAGCCGCGCTCCGCGGCCTCGATGATCGACCAGGTCAGCACGCCGAGCCCGGCCGTCGAGAGCACCGCTCCCAGCGGGTCGAGCCGCGACTTCTCCGGGTCGCGCGACTCGGGCACCAGCGCCGGCGCCGCCGCCAGCGCGGCCACGACGATGGGGATGTTGACGAGGAACACGGCACTCCAGTCGAAGTGCTCGATCAGCCAGCCGCCCGCCACCGGGCCGACGGCGATGCCGAGGCCCGCCACAGCCGCCCAGATCCCGATCGCCTTGGGCCGCTCCTCGGCCGGGAAGACGTTCGTGAGCACGGACAGCGTGGAGGGCATGATGAGCGCGCCGCCGACGCCCATCAGGGCGCGGCTCGCGATCAGCGCGTCGGCGCTCGGCGCGAAGGCCGAAAGCAGCGACCCCGCTCCGAACACGGAAAGACCGGCCACCAGTGCCTTGCGGCGGCCGAAACGGTCGCCGAGGCTGCCCATCGTGAGCAGCAGTCCGGCGAAGACCAGCGTGTAGGAATCGACGATCCACTGGAGGGCGCCCGCCGAGGCATCGAGATCACGCTCGATGGTGGGGAGGGCGACGTTGAGGATCGTGTTGTCGAGGGAGATGACCAGGAGGGAGATGGACAGGACCACGAGCGTCCACCACCTCCTGTCGTATGCCTTGCCGCTCGTCGGTGCCATCGTGCTCTCCTCCTTGATTAACGATACGAGAACGTTGCGTATCGCTATTGAAGCAGGGCTGGGCTATTTATGCAACGGCAGCGTGTCGTAAGTCACAGAGCGGATGCCTCGGCCGCGACCTCCGGGCCCGCCAGCAGCGCCACCTGCAGGTGCAGCAGCACGGGCTCGAGGTCCGGCAGGTCGGCGCCGCCCGACTCGCGGATGCGGCGCACGACGACTTCGTCGACGGCCGCCACCAGCGCGTGGAAGATCTCGTCCGGCAGGCGGGGCAGGGAGGGGATGTCCGTCCGCGCGTCGTCCTGGAGCTCGCGCATGACCTCCGCGTAGCGGTCCCGGAGGCGCTCGCGGCGCTCGGCGGCCACGGGGCCGGCGGCCGCGACCTCGATCAGGAACACGCGGGCGAGGGCCGGCTCGGCTGCCAGCCAGCGCAGGTAGGCCACGACGCCCGCCCGGGTGCGGTCGAGCCAACCGGCGCCCGTCGCCTGGGCGTCGCGCAGGCGGGTGAGCAGCTCGTCGCTGGCGGCCTCGTACGCGGCCAGGAAGCAGTCGAGCTTGTCGCTGAAATGGTCGTAGAAGGTCTTCTTCGAGACGCCCGCGCCGCGCACGATGTCGTCGATCGTCGCGGCGGCGTAGCCCTTCTCCGCCACGGCCCGCCCGACCGCCTCGAGCAGCCGCGCCCGCTGCGACGCGGCGACCACTCCGGGGTCCAGTCCATGGGCGCCGCGCGGCAGGCGGCGGGGGATGTCGCGAGGAGTCGACTCCATTGTGTACCGCCTGGTACATTACTGCGCCATGGACCTCACGCTGTCGCCGTCCGAACAGGCCTTCCGCGACGAGCTGCGGACATGGCTCGCCGGGAACCACCCGGGTGAGGACCCGCCCGGCGACGACGCCGCCTTCGAGCACCGCCGCACCTGGCAGCTCAAGCTGTTCGAGGCCGGCTACGCGGGCTTCTCGTGGCCGAAGGAGTACGGCGGCCGCGGCGCCACGCTCGTCGAGCAGGCGCTGTTCGGCGAGGAGATGGCGCGCGCGAAGGCGCCGCCGCCGGTGAACATCCTCGGCATGGTGATGGGCGGCCCGGTGGTGATCACCCACGGCTCCGACGAGCAGAAGGAGCGCTGGCTCAGGCCGATCCTCACGGGCGAGGAGATCTGGTGCCAGGGCTTCTCGGAGCCCGAGTCGGGCTCCGACCTCGCCTCGCTCAAGACGAAGGCGGTCAAGAAGAACGGCGAGTGGCTCGTGACCGGCCAGAAGGTCTGGACCACCTACGCCCACAAGGCGAAGTGGTGCATGCTCGTCGCGCGCACGGACCAGGACGCGCCCAAGCACCAGGGCCTGACCTACTTCATCATGGACATGGAGCAGGACGCGGTGCAGGTCCGCCCGCTCTACCAGATCACGAAGGAGCCGGAGTTCAACGAGCTCTTCATGGAGGAGGCGCGGATCCCGGACGAGAACGTGGTCGGCGGCGTCGGCAACGGCTGGGCGGTGGCGATCACGACGCTGATGAACGAGCGCGCCGGCCTCGGCGCCTCGTCGGCCGCCGGGGTCAGGATCGCGCTCGAGGAGCTGAAGCAGCTCGCGGCCGAGCGCGGCGCCGACGAGGACCCGGTGATCCGCCAGAAGCTCGCCCAGCTCACGATCGAGGTCGAGCTGCTGCGGCTCAACTCCTGGCGCGGGCTCACGCAGATCATGAAGCGCGGCGTGCCGGGCCCGGAGGGCTCGCTCCCGAAGTGGCAGTGGGGCGAGATCAACCAGACGCTGACCGAGGTCGCCGTGGAGATCCTCGGCGAGGAGGGCGCGTACTGGGGGTCGCCCTGGACCTACCGGCTGCTGCGCTCGCGGGCCAACTCGATCGAGGGCGGCACGACCGAGATCCTCAAGAACATCATCGCCGAGCGGGTGCTCGGCCTGCCGAAGCTGCGATAGCGGGAGACGGCCGTGAACTTCGACTTCTCAGACGACCAGCAGGCGATCAAGCGCACCGCGAAGGAGCTGCTCGCCGAGCGCTTCAAGATGGAGCGGGTCCGCGAGCTCGCCGAGGCCGGCAAGTACGACGACGCCGCCTGGAAGGAGCTCTGCGAGCTCGGCTGGCCGGGCATCTTCATCGGCGAGGAGCACGGCGGCCAGGGGCTCGGCACCGTCGAGCTGATCATCCTGATGGAGGAGCTCGGCTACGCGCTCGCGCCGCTGCCGTTCCTGTCGAACGCCGCGGCGGGCCTCGTGCTGAACGCCGCCGGCTCGGACGAGCAGAAGGAGCGCTGGCTGCCGGGGATCGCCTCGGGGGAGGCGCGCGGCACCGTGGGGCTGCTGAAGGACGACGGCGAGGCGAAGCTCGTGCCCGACGCCGACTCGGCCGAGGTGATCCTCCTGCTCGGCCACGAGGGGGCGCGCGTCGTCGAGCGCGACCAGGCCGAGGTCGAGCCCGTGGACACGATGGACGCCACGCGCCGCTTCTGCCGCGTGCGCGGTGACGCCGGCGAGCCGCTCGAGGGCGACCGCATCCCGGGGGTCTCGCGCGTGGCGGCGGCTCTGGCCGCCGAGCTGACCGGGATCGCACAGCGGGCCATGGAGATGTCGGTCGAGTACGCGCGCGACCGCAAGCAGTTCGGGCGCCCGATCGGCTCCTACCAGGCGGTGTCGCACCGCTGCGCCCAGATGCTGCTCGAGACCGAGGGAGCGCGCTCGGCGAGCTACTACGCGGCCTGGTGCGGCGACGCCGAGCCGGACACGCTGCCGCTTGCGGCGTGCATGGCCAAGGCGTACGCGTCGGACGCCGGCTGGCGCGTGTGCACGTCGGCGCTCCAGGTGCACGGCGGGATCGGCTTCACCTGGGAGCACGACCTGCACTTCTTCCTGAAGCGGGCCAAGGTCGACGGGATGCTCTACGGATCGGCGCGCGAGCACCGCGACGCCGTGGCCGAGCTGTCCGCGCCGCGCGAGGCCGCGGCTACCGTCGCGTAAGAGCGGCCGCGAGGGGAGACAGCACGCCGTAGTCGTCGTGCTCCGGCGGGCGCTCCCAGCGCACGTCGCGCTGCGGCTCCGCCACGACGTGGCGCACGGTGACCCCGGTCAGCTTCTCCAGCCGGCGCGGCAGGTCCAGGCCGAGCCAGCGCGACACGCCCGTGGGGAGGGTCGAGACGACGATCTCGTCGAACGTCATCGGATCCCAGGCCTCCATCGCCGCCACGACGGGGTCGGGATCGCCGACGTGGCCGTCCACCTTTCCCAGCCCCGCGTCGCGCATGGCCTTCAGCGCGGCCTCGAGGCGCTCCGTGGCGCCGTCACCCGAACGCGGCATCACGAGCGTGAAGCGGCAGGCTCCCTGCTTCTCGCGCTCCTTCAGCGCGGTGAGCAGCTCGTCCGACGTCGCGGTCACGTTGGCGACGACCAGGACGTGGAACTCCCAAGCCATTGCTCCTCCTCGTGACGTTCGCTACGAGGTTACCGCAGTCCTCGATTCCTACCCTGCGCAGCCGGCTAGCCGGCTGCTCGGGCCCGAAAGCTCGGCAGCCCCTTCTCGTGCGCCTGGATCGGGCCGCGCCGCTCGGAGCCGAACGCGAGCGTCTCGAGCCGCGCGATCTCCCGCTCGCCCTCGACGCGCGCCGGGTGGTCGGCGGGCAGGCCTGCGATCAGGTTCCGGATCCGGTTGCGGATGTGGAGCGCGAAGTGCGGGGTGGAGGCGCCCATCAGCTGGCGCACGTCCTCCACGGTGGGCTCCCGCTGGTAGCGGTCGGCTCGCTCGAACTCGCTCATCGAAGCGCCATCCTACGGAGCATTGGCCTGCACCGGGATCAGCTCGGTGATCGTGTCCACCTGCGCCTGCTGGCGCACCGAGATCGCCGTGTCGTCGCCGAGGATCCACGCGCGGTTGTAGACGGCGTCGCGGGGGTCCCCCTCGTACCCGGGCTGCACGCTGAGCAGGTAGGCCTCGAGTGGCTCGGGAAGCACCTCCGGGTCGTCCGTCAGCAGCAGCGGGGCGAACACCCCGCGCGTGGCGAGCGGCGCGGCGGCCGCGGCGTCGGCCGGCCGCGTGGTGCTCGCGATCGCGAAGTTGTAGCCCGGGATGTTCACCCGCCAGCCGAAGTCGCCCTTCTCGTAGCGGGCGAAGGCGATCGCGTTCTCCACGGGCGTCGCCCCCTCGATCCGGTTCACCGACCGGGCCAGCTTGCGCTCCCTCAGCTCGTCGGCCACCTGCTCCGAGATGACCCGCTCCGGACCGAGCAGGTACACGTTGGGCCGCTCGTGGTCCGCGAGGGCGCGCGCGACCGGCCGCGGGATGGAGCTCGCCTGGACCGGCAGGACGGCGTCGCCCGAGCGGGCCGCCCAGGACGCGGCGGGCATCGCCCACTCGGCGCGCTCGCCCGAGTAGAGGACCACGTCGTTCGACGGCCTGCCGCGCGCGGCCGAGAAGAAGCGGTCGATCGCCGCGGCGCGCTCGTAGGGGTCCTCGCCCTGGATCAGGGCGGTCTTGTAGCCCTCCGGACGGGCGACCTCGGGGCCGACGCGGATCACCTGGGCGTCCTCGGACAGGTCCGACCCGCGCGGATCCAGCCGTTCGAGCGTGTCCTCGGTCACCGCCGGCAGCTCGTCGCCGTCCGACAGCAGCAGCGGAGCGCCGATCGGCGGGCCCGCCAGGACAGCGGCCGCGATCGCGGTCTGCCAGTCGCCCTGGTCGACCAGAGCCACGGCCGTGGGCCGGTCGCTGGCCCCCGTGGCCGGGTACAGGGCGCCTGCCACGCCGGCGGCGTCCGCGGCGGCGTCGCTGCCGCCCACCCTGATCGTGTTGCGGGTGGCGCTCGACGGGAACCCGAGCTTCTCCGCGGCCTCCTCGTCGTCGGCCTCCACACCCAGCTGCGGGGGGCGCGAGGTCTCGTCGTCGCCGAGCGAGCACCCGCCCAGGAGGGCGAGCAGGGCCAGCGCGGGGACGAGGCTGCGCATCGCGGCGCAGATTAGCCAGGCCCGTCGCGGGCGGCGGCATGTCCATGTACGATTGACTGGTCAGTCAATGCGGCCGGGAGGCAGGGAACCTCGTGGATTTCACGCTCAACGACGAACAGCTGGAGTACCAGGAGCATTGCCGGCGCTTCGCGCGTGAGGTGATCCGCCCGGTCGCCGCGCAGCACGATCGCGACGAGAGCGTGCCGTGGGAGAGCATTCGCGCCGCGCGCGAGTGGGGCCTCCACGGGCTCGACCACATCCAGCGGATGGGCACCGATCCAGACGGGCTGTTCGGCTGCATCTACGCCGAGGAGCTGCACTGGGGCTGCGCCGGCATCGCGCTCGCCATCTCCGGCGGGTCGCTGGCCGCGGCGGGCATCGCCAGCTCCGGCACGCCCGAGCAGATCGCGCGCTGGGTGCCCGAGTGCTTCGGCATGGGCGACGAGATCAAGCTCGGCGCATACGCGGTCACGGAGCCGAGCGCCGGCTCGGACGTGCGCTCGCTGCGCACCACCGCCGTGCAGGACGGCGACGAGTGGATTCTCAACGGCACCAAGGTCTTCATCACGAACGGCGGGATCGCGGACGTGACGGTGGTCGTCGCCACCGTCGACCCCGAGCTCGGCCACCGCGGCCAGGCCTCGTTCGTGGTCCCCAAGGAGACGCCCGGCCTGTCGATGGGCAAGAAGGAGTCGAAGCTCGGCATCCGCGCGTCGCAGACCTCCGAGGTGATCCTGGAGGACTGCCGCGTGCCGGCCGAGTTCCTGCTCGGCGGCAGCGAGAAGCTCGAGCGCAAGCTGGAGCGTGCGCGCTCCGGGCAGTCCACGGGCCGCTCGTCGAACGCGCTCGCCACCTTCGAGCTGACCCGGCCGCTCGTCGGCGCCTCGGCGCTCGGGATCGCTCAGGCGGCCTACGAGTGGACGCTCGAGTACCTGGAGGACAAGGTCGAGGAGGGCGCGCCGCTGCTCGAGCAGCAGCGCGTGCAGCAGGTGCTCGCCGACGTGGCGACCGAGATCGAGGCCGCCCGCCTGCTCGTCTGGCGCGCCGCCTGGATGGGCCGCAACGGCGTGCCGATGACCGGCGGCCAGGGCTCGATGTCGAAGCTGAAGGCGGGCGACGTGGCGATGTGGGCCACCAGCACGCTGATGGACCTCGTCGGGCCCTTCGCGCAGACCACCGACTGCCCCCTGGAGAAGTTCTACAGGGACGCCAAGATCTACCAGATCTTCGAGGGCACGGCCCAGGTCCAGCGGCTCGTGATCTCGCGCATGCAGCGGGCCGAGTACCGGCAGCGGCTGGACGCCGCGGTCAGCGCACTCGCACCTGCTTAGTGACCACGGTCGCCTTGCCGGCGCGGTTCCGGAAGGTCAGCACGAGCGTGTAGCGGCCGGCCCTCGGGCGCCGGCGCGCCGTCAGCGAGAGCGTGCCGCGCCTCCCCGCCCGCACCTTGCGCGCGCCGCCCGCGAAGGACTGATCGTCGCGCACCAGGCGGCCCGCCAGCCGGCGGCTGCCCGGCCGGGCGCGGTAGCTGACCTTGCAGACCGCCCCCGGCTTGGCCCGCTTGGCACGCCCCGCCTTGGCCCCGCGCTTGCCGCGGCGCGCTTCGGCGCGCGGCGCTGCCGGCAGCTCACGGCCTCGAGCCGCTTGGCGCGGCGCAGGCTGCGCACCTTCGGCGGCGCGACCCCGCCCTCGAGGCCGATCTCGAGCGGATCGAGCGGCTCCGGCGGCCGCACGGGGGCGACCCAGGCATGCCCGTCGGAGCAGATGATGAGGTAGCACTGCGCCGCCTCCGCGTTCAAGCGGGCGCCGTTGGCGCCCCGGTCGAGGACCCCCGACGCCGCGTAGATGCCCCAGCCGCCGTTGGCGGTGGCGAGGTTGCCGTTGACCGCGCTGCCGAGGCCGTTGACGGTGATGCCGTCGCCGCCGTTTCCGTTCGCCTGGTTGCCGCGGACGTCTCCGGACAGGGCCGCGCCATCCACCACGATGCCGCCCGTCCCGTTGTTGTTCGTCGTGTTCCCGAAGACCGTCGCGTTCAGCGACTGGCCGACCTCGATACCCGTCCCCAGGCCGGCGTTCGCCGTGTTGAACTCGATCGTGTTGAGACTGCCGCCGGAGACCTCGACGCCCGTCGTGTTGCTCAGGAGGACGTTGCCGCGGACGACGTTCCCCACCCCGTCGCCGAGGAAGACTCCGGCGTCGCTGCTGTGGCTGGCCTGGTTGTCGATGATGCGCACGTTGCTCGAGCCGAGCTGGAGGGAGATGGCGGCGTCGCCCGCGTGCGACATCGTGTTCGCCTTGATCAGGCTGTCGCTGACCCCGGACAGGACGACGCCGGCGTCCGCGCTCTGACCCAGCGTGTTGAACCTGATGACGTTGGCCGAGGAGCCCGTGAGCAGGATCGCCGCGTCCCCGACGCCCTGCACGGTGTTCGACTGAATGACGCTCCGCGGCGCCCCGGTCATCGTGATCGCAGCGTCCGAGCCGCCGGCCACCAGGTTGCCGACGACCGTCGTGTTCGAGGAGTAGTCGACGCGGATGCCGGAGTCGCTGCTGCCCGAGAGCCTGTTGCCCTCGAGCCGGTTGTGGTCCGAGCCCCCCTCGACCACGAGCGCCTCGCCGTTGCCGGCCGCGACGGTGTTGCCCGCGACGACGTTGGACGAGGAGCCCCAGGTCAGGTGGAACGCGGCGCCCCCGAAGCCGATCACGTGGTTGTCCCGCACCTGGCTCCCGTCGGCGCCCGTCAGATGGACGGCGCCCAGCTCGGTCTGGTCGAAGGTGATCCCGGCGACCACGTTCCGCTGAGTCTCGGAGAGGAGGACGCCGCTGTCGAAGTTCCGGATCGTGCCGCCTCGAATCGTGACGTCGTGGTGGCCGGGGTTGCGCACGCCCACGCCGAGGCCCGTCCCCTGGACGAGGTGCCCGTTCAGGTCGACCGTTATCCCGCCCGTGCCGATTACGAGGCCGTCGCCGGCGCACGCTAGGAGGTCGTTGCTGAGCGTGATGCTGTGGGTGAGGACCTGCCCACATCCCGCCTGGTCGGCTTGGACGCCGGGCGCGGATAGCGCGAGCGTGACGGAGACCGCCAGACCGCCCACCATCGCCCTTCGGCGCCAACAACCTGTCACTCGCTCGCTTCGGCGCATCGGCCATCCCTCGAGCGGCGACCCCAGTCCTGACTCGGCTCTCCACCCTTCTTATGTGAAGTGCGCCGCCCCGCGCGTGGACCGATGGTCGAGCGCCGGCCCTCCGCGCCGTATCCTCGGAGCGTGATCGTCCCGCTCGCCCACGTGGGCGGCGGCGTGCTGGAGCCGCTGCAGCTGCTGCCACCGTTCGCCGCGCTGGCGGCGTACGCGGTGCGCAGCAGGACGCTCGCGCGCCAGGGCCGGCCCGTGCCGCTCTGGCGCTCGCTGTGCTTCACGGCCGGCATCGCGCTCGTGGTTGTGGCGCTGGTGTCGCCGGTGGCGCACATCGGCGAGGAGCTGATCCTCGCCCACATGGCCCAGCACGTGCTGATGGCCGACCTGGCGGCGCTGCTCATGGTGCTGGGCCTGACCGGGCCCCTCCTGCAGCCGATCCTCGCCACGCGGCTCGCGCGGAGCCTGCGCGTGCTCGCCCACCCGGTCGTCGCGTTCGCGCTGTGGGCGATCGACCTCTACGTCTGGCACCTGCCGGTCCTCTACCAGGCGGCGCTCTCGTCGGAGCCCGTGCACGCCCTGCAGCACGGCAGCTTCCTCTTCTTCGGCTTCACGATGTGGCTGGCTCTGCTCGGCCCGCTGCCCCAGCCGGAGTGGTTCGGCAACGGCGCGCGGCTGCTCTACATCGTCGGCGTGCGGCTCACCGGCGCGCTGCTCGGCAACGTGTTCCTGTGGTCGGAGAGCGTCTTCTATCCCGACTACCGGCCCGGCCAGGCCGAATGGGACATCTCGGCGCTCCAGGACCAGGGCGTGGCCGGCACGATCATGATGGTGGAGAGCAGCATCGTCACGGTGGTGCTGCTCGGCTGGCTGTTCGTCAAGGCGGCGCGCGACTCGGAGGAGAAGCAGACGCTGCTCGAGCTGGCCCGCGCGCGGGGCGTCGAGCTGAGCGAGCGCCGCGCGGCGCGGGCGGTGGCCTCGGGGCGCGGCGACGAGCTGCGGCGAAGGCTCGAGCGGGCGGCGGCGGGCTGATGCGCCGGGTGGCGGCGATGCTGGCCTCGCTCGCCCTGCTGGGCGGGTGCAGCGGCGGCGACGACGACGATGCGGACGAGGACCCGCTCCCGCCGCCCGTGCAGCGCGGGGCCGAATACGAGAAGCGGGTGATCCGCGGCTGGCTGCTCGCCCTCGGGCGCGACGACTACGTCGGGGCGGCCGACTTCTTCGCGGTCGGCGCCATCATCGACCAGGGCGACCCGTTCCGGCTGCCCAGCCGGGCGGCCGCGAGGATCTTCAACGCGTCGCTGCCATGCCGCGCCGACCTGGCGGGCGTGGAGGACGAGCCGGGGCCGAAGTCGCTCGCCTCGTTCCGGCTGCGGGAGGGCCCCGGCGGCCCGTGCTCGGGCATCGTGAAGGTCCGCTTCACCATCCGGGAGGGGAAGTTCACGGAGTGGCGCCAGCTGCCGGGAGAGTCCGAGGAGCCCGAGCCCACCGGCCCGGTCGTCTAGCTGCGGTCCGCCTCGATCGACTGCCGCTCTGCCAGCCGGTTGTCCCGGCGCAGCTGCGCCTCGCGCGCCCGCCGCTGCTCGTCGGGGGTCTCGGGCGCGACGCCCGGCACCGTCGCCGGCCGGCCGTCGTCGTCCAGCGCGACCATCGTCAGGTAGGCGGTCGAGGTGTGGGTCACCTCGCCGCTTCGCACGTCCTCCGCCTCCACCCGCACGCCCACCTCCATCGAGCTGCGCCAGGCGGCGTTCACCGTGGCCTTCACCGTCAGCAGGTCCCCGACGTACACGGGGTGCAGGAACGTCATGCGGTCCATCGCCGCGGTCACGACGCGGAGGCCCGAGTGTCGCACCGCGGCGATGCCGGCCACCTCGTCGCAGAGGTGCATGATCACTCCGCCGTGGACGTTGCCGGACGTGTTGGCGTCGCCGATCCCCATCCACCGGCTCAGCACGGAGCTCGACCTGGACGGTGGGCGGGGCTCCACGGCGGCTAGTCTAGGTCCCTCAGCAAACCACCCGTCGAAGGAGAAGCGGATGCCAGGGCTTGGCGGGCGTATGTCCACCGTCATCAAGGCGAAGATCTCGAAGATGCTCGACCGGGCCGAGGATCCGGGCGAGACGCTCGACTACGGCTATCAGAAGCAGGTCGAGATGCTCCAGAACGTCAAGAAGGGCATCGCCGACGTCGTCACCGCCAAGAAGCGGCTGCAGATGCAGTCCGGGAAGCTCGAGCAGCAGGTCGTGAAGCTCGACACCCAGGCCCGTCAGGCACTCGCACAGGGCAACGAGCCGCTCGCCCGCACGGCGCTGGAGCGCAAGACGCTCGCGCAGACCGAGCTGCAGACGCTCGACGTGCAGGTGAAGGAGCTCGAGGGCCAGCAGGAGCAGCTCACCGCGAACGAGCAGAAGCTGCGCCAGAAGATCGAGCAGTTCCGCACCAAGAAGGAGGTCATCAAGGCGCAGTACTCGGCCGCCGAGGCCCAGGTGCGGATCGGCGAGGCGGCCTCGGGCGTCGGCGAGGAGATGGCCGACCTGGGGCTCGCGATGCAGCGCGCCGAGGACAAGACCGAGCAGATGCGCGCCCGCGCCGGAGCGGTCGAGGAGCTCGAGGCCGCCGGCACCTTCGACGACATCACGCAGCTCGGCGGCGGCGAGGACGACATCGACCGCCAGCTGAAGGAGCTCACGAGCGGCGCCCAGGTGGACGACGAGCTGGCCAAGATGAAGGCCGAGCTCGGCGAGGGCGGCGGCGACTCGCCCGCGCTCGAGCAGGGGAAGGAGAACGCGTGATCGTGCGGGTCTCGGGGGAGGGTCAGTTCCGCCTGCCCGACGAGGACGCCGGTCGCCTCAACGAGCTCGACAACCGGGCCGTGAGCGCCGTCGAGCAGGGCGACGAGATCGGCTTCCGGGAGCTCTGGTCCCAGATGCTCGAGCTGGTCGCGAACGATGGCAACGTGCTCGACGACGACGAGCTGGTGGAGTCGGACGTGATCCTGCCGCCGCGCGACGTGACGTTCCAGGAGGCAAAGGGCGAGTTCACCGGAGATGGCCTGATCCCGGACTAGGAGGGAGACATGGACGAAGCACGGCTGCGAGCGATTCCGCTGTTCGAAGCACTCGGGAAGAAGGAGCGCCGTGAGGTGGCCCGGCAGGCCGACGAGGTCGATGTCGAGCCCGGGCGCCACCTGGTGCGCGAGGGGGAGTTCGCGTACGAGTTCTTCGCCATAGAGGAGGGCACGGCCGAGGTGAGGCGCGGCGAACAGCTGCTGGCGGAGCTCGGTCCCGGCGACTTCTTCGGCGAGATGGGACTCATCGGACAGGTCACGCGGAACGCGTCGGTGGTGGCCAAGTCGCCGGTCAAGGTGCTGGTGCTCACCGGGTCGGCGTTCCGCCACATAGAGCGGGAGCTGCCCGCCGTGTCGACCAAGATCCGCAAGGCGATCGAAGCGCGCTGCCGCGAGCTCGAGCCCGTGGCCTGATCGCGGTCACGTTCTTCCAAGACCGCCCGGCCGGGCGTGCGTACGGTGCAGTGTCACCGACGAAGGGAGCGATGCATGGCAGGCGAGCTGGCGTTCTTCGAGCTGGGTGTCGGCGACACCGAGCGCGGCCGCGCCTTCTACGAGGAGCTGTTCGGGTGGAGGTTCGAGACCGGCCCCTCCGGAGGCGGCTTCATGATCGGCGCGCCGAACGTGCCGGGCGGGATGCACGGCGGCGACGCCGGGGCGGCTCCGCTCCTGTTCTTCAAGGTCGACGACATGGAGGCCGCGCTCGAACAGGTCCGCCGGCTGGGCGGCGAGGTCGACGAGATGAACGTGGAGGGCGACGAGGCCTCCATCGACCGGTTCGGCCGCTTCAAGCTCTGCTCTGACGACCAGGGGTCGTCGTTCGGCCTCCACGAGCCGCCGCGCGGCTCCCGATCCGCATGACGGTCGACAGGGCAGTGCCCAACATCAGGAGCGACCGGCCCGCGGAGACGCGCGACTTCTTCGTGGAGCTGCTCGGCTTCGAGGTGGCGATGGACCTGGGCTGGGTGGTGACGGTCACGTCTCCGGCCAACCCTTCCGCCCAGGTGACGATCATCGGGAACGACGACCCGGCCGCGCCGGGGATCTCGGTCGGGGTGTCAGACGTGGACGCCGTGCATGCGAGGGCGGTCGAGCAGGGTCTCGAGATCGCCTACCCGCTGCGCGACGAGGACTGGGGAGTCAGGCGGTTCATGCTCCGCGAGCCGAGCGGTACCGTTGTGAACGTGGTGGCTCATCGCCCGAATCCATGACGGTGCGCACACAGCCCAGCCGCGTCTACCGGCACGAGTCCGAGCACGACAGCTGGGAGATGGTCCATGGCGCGCCCGATCCCCGGCTGCGCGGGCACGTGCTCTCGTACTGCTCGTACCGCGAGGAGACCAGCAGCTTCGTCCGCCGGCGCGAGCTGCCGGGCGTGCGGGTCGTCCTGATCGTCAACCTCGGCGACCCGATCCGGGTGCTGGCGCGCGGGCGTCCCGAGGGCTGGACCGAGCAGCCGGAGGGCTTCGTCGCCGGGATGCACGACACCTATGCGGTGACCGAGACGGGCGGATCGCAGGGCGGCGTGCAGGTCGACCTGACACCGGTGGGGGCGCATCTCCTGCTCGGGCTCCCCATGGACGAGCTCGCGCAGCACGTGGTCACGCTCGAGGAGATGTTCGGCCGCGGCGGAACGCTGCTGCGCGAGGCCGTCGCGCTCGCGCCGGACTGGGCCGGGCGCTTCGAGGTCGTCGACGAGTTCCTCCTCACGCTGCTCGACCGCGCGCGCTCGCCCGTGCCGAGCGTGACCCGGGCGCTCAGCCGCCTGCACGAGAGCGGCGGAAGGGTGCCCGTGGGGGTGCTCGCCGCCGAGATCGGCTGCAGCCGCCGCCACCTGATCAGCCGGTTCCGGGAGCAGGTCGGGGTCACGCCGAAGCTGCTCGCCCGGATACTCCGGTTCGAGCACGCGGTGGCGCTGGTCGACGCGCGGACGGAGCTGGGCTGGGCCGAGATCGCCCAGGCCTGCGGGTACTACGACCAGGCGCACATGATCAGGGACTTCAACCAGTTCGCCGGCAGCCCGCCGAGCGAGTTCGCCCGCCGGCGACTGCCCGACGGCGGCGGGGTCATCGGCGACTGAGCACGCCGATCTCGTGAACGGCACGACGGTCATCGAGGGCTGCGCGATCGCGACGGTCGACGACGCGCGGCGCGAGTTCGAGGACGGGCATCTCGTCCTGGAGGGCGGGCGCATCGCGGCGGTCGGACCCGGGGCGGCGCCCGCGGGCGAGCACGCGGCCCGGCGCATCGACGGGAGCGGGCTCCTCGCCACGCCCGCGTTCGTCAACTGCCACCACCACCTCTACCAGTCCGCCACCCGCGGGCTGGCGCAGCAGGCGACGCTGTTCGAGTGGCTCGTGGAGCTCTACCCGGTGTGGGCGCACATCGACGACGCGACGGTGGCTGCGGCTGCCCGTGCGGCGCTCGGCGCCCTGGCGCGGTCGGGCTGCGGCACCGCGTCCGACCACCACTACATCTTCCCCCGCGACGCCGGCGACCTGCTGGCGGTGGAGATCGAGGCGGCGCGGGAGATCGGGCTGCGCTTCCATCCCTGCCGCGGCGCGATGGACCTCGGGAAGCGCGAAGGCGGCCTGCCGCCGGACCACATCGTGGAGGACCGCGACTCGATCCTGTCGGCGTGCGCGGCTGCGATCGACCGCCACCACGACCCCTCGCCCGGAGCGATGGTGCGGATCGCGCTGGCGCCGACGTCGCCGTTCTCCGTCACCCGCGAGCTGATGACGGAGACGGCGGAGCTGGCGCGCTCGCGCGGCGTGCGGCTCCACACCCACCTTGCGGAGACGGTCGAGGAGGACGAGTTCTGCCTGGAGCGCTACGGGATGCGGCCGCTCGAGTACGTGGACGAGCTCGGCTGGCTGGGCGACGACGTGTGGCTCGCCCACTGCGTGCACCTGGACGACCGTGAGGTGCGGCGGATGGGGGAATCGGCGACCGGGGTGGCGCACTGCCCGATCTCGAACGCGAGGCTCGGGGCGGGGATCGCGCCGGTGCGCGGGCTGATCGACGCGGGCGCGCCGGTCGGGCTGGGCGTGGACGGAGCGGCCTCCAACGAGTCGGGCGAGATAACCGACGAGCTGCGCGGCGCGCTGCTCGTGGCGCGGATCCGCGGCGGTCCGACCGCCCTGACGGCGCGTGAGGCGCTCGAGCTGGCCACACGGCACGGCGCGCGGTGCCTCGGGCGCGACGACGAGCTCGGCCGGCTGGAGGCGGGGGCGCTGGCGGACGTGGCGCTGTGGCGGATGGACGACGCCGGGCGTGCGGGGATCGCGGACCCGGTGGCGGCGCTCGTGCTGGGGCCGCCGCGACCGGTGCACACGCTGTTCGTGAACGGCGAGCCGGTGGTGGAGGAGGGCTCGCTCCGCACGGCCGATCCCGCCACGCTGGCGGCGGATCTGGCGCGGGAGAGCGCGCGGCTGCGGGAGCGGGCGCGCTGAGGGACGCCGTGCGAGGCTTCGCGCCGTGAGCCCGCCCTACACGATCCTGCGCCCGGACAACCGCTACGCGAGCCGCCTGCCCAACCTGCGCGACGCGCTGCTCTACAAGCTGGTCACGCCGCGGCACGCGCCGGCCCGGCTCGGCCAGTACCTGGTGGCGCTCGAGCCGGGCGGCGGCACGTCCGAGCCGGTGGCGCCCGGCTTCGAGGACTTCCTGTACGTGCTCGCGGGCGAGCTGCCCGTGGTCCGCGCGAACGGGATCGACTTCAGCCTGCGCCCGGGCGGCTGGTGCTACCTGCCGCCCGACATGTCGTTCGAGCTCGAGGCGGGGGGCGACGGGCCGGCCGAGGTGCTGTGGATCAAGCGCAGGCTCGAGCCGTGGCCCGGCCTCGGCGCGCCCGAGGCCCGCTCGGGCCACCGCGACGACGAGCCGTTCGAGGACACACCGGTGCCCGGGCTGCGGCGCCGCGAGCTGCTCGACCCGGCCGACCCGCGGCACGACTTCAACATGAGCCTGCTCGCCTTCGACGCCGGCGTGGGGCTCGCCCAGGTGGAGATCCACGACGAGGAGCACGGGCTCTACATGACCGCGGGCGGGGGCAGCTACCACCTGGACGGCGCCGAGCACGACGTGAGCGAGGGCGACTTCATCTACATGGCGCCGTACTGCCCGCAGTCGTTCACGGCGGCGGACGACACTCCGGCGGAGTACCTGCTCTACAAGGACGTCTACCGCGACGGGTTCTGAGCGGCGGCGAGGCGCTCGACGAAGCGCGTGGTCACGTCGATCGCGACGTCGACGTCGCCGGCTCGGACGGATTCGCCGGGGTGGTGGCTCACCCCGCCGGCGCAGCGCACGAACAGCATCGCGACCGGGGTGATCGACGCCATCATGGCCGCGTCGTGGCCCGCGCCGCTCGCCAGGCGGGGCGCGTCGTGGCCGGCGTCCGTTGCGGCTTCGGAGAGCTGATCGGTCAGCTCGGGCGAGCAGGGCACCGCGGGCGTGGACTGGATCTCGTCCCAGGCGGCGTCGAGGCCGCGTGCCGCGGCGATCCGGGCGGCGTGCTCGCGCAGGGCGGCGACGGCGTCCTCACGCACGGGGTCCTCGGCGTGGCGCACGTCCAGCGAGGCGGTCACGCGGCCGGGGATGACGTTGGGCGCGCCGGGCTCGGCGGCGATCTCGCCGACGGTGGCGACGAGGCCATCGCGGCCGCGGGCTTCCGCCTCCACCACGGCGATCCACTCGGCGGCGGCGGCCAGCGCGTCGCGGCGGCCCTCCATCGGGGTGGTGCCGGCGTGGCCGGCCCGGCCCGTGAAGGTCACGCGCGCGCGGGTCTGTCCGGCGATTCCGGTGACCACGCCCACCGCGAGGCCTCGGTCGTCGAGCACCGGCCCCTGCTCGATGTGGACCTCGGCGTAGCCGAGCAGCTCCTCGGGGCGGAGGGCGCCTGCGGCGATCGCGTCCGGGTCGCCGCCCCAGCCGCGCACCGCGTCCGCGAGCGGGGTGCCGTCGGCGTCGACACGCCCGAGCCAGCGTGGATCGAACCGGCCCGCCGGCACCGAGCTGCCGAGGTAGCCGGTGCCGTAGCGAACGCCCTCCTCGTCGGCGAACGCGGCGACCTCGAGCGCGAAGGGGAGGTCCGTCTCCCGCAGGCGCTCCGCGCAGGCGATCGCCACGAGCACCCCGAGCGGGCCGTCGTAGCGGCCGGCGTCCCGGACGGTGTCGATGTGCGAGCCGAGCATGAGGGCGCGCCCGCCGCTTCCCGGCCGGCGGCCGAAGAGGTTGCCGAGCGGGTCGCGGCGGGTGTCGAGGCCCGCCTCCTGCATCCAGCTGTCGACGAGCGCCCGCGCCTCGTCGAGCGCCGGCGTGGCGAAGCGCCGGGTGAGCCGGCCGGCCTCCTCGCTGCAGCCGGCGAGGAGATCGCAGCGCTCGAGGACGGTGCGGGCGTCGGGCATGGGGCGCGATGATGCCGCAGCGGGCGCCGGCGAGCGCGCCGCCCGCCGCATGGCGCCGCGGCCGCGCGCCGCCTTCGCGTGGTGCCGCCCGCGGCCTCCGGGTAGCCTCCCGCCGCATGGCGCTCAGCGCGCGGAACGTCAGGCCATCCATCGCCGAGGTGGATGCGATGGACTCCGAGGCCTTCGTCGCCGCGCTCGGATCGGCGGTCGAGCACTCGCCCTGGGTCGCGCTCGAGGCCTGGCGGCGCCGGCCGTTCGGGTCGGTCGCGGCGCTGCAGCTCGCGTTCGAGTCGGCGATGCGCTGCGCTCCTCGCGAGCGCCGGCTCGAGCTCCTGCGCGCGCACCCCGAGCTCGCCGGCCGCGAGGCCGCCGACGGCGAGCTGACCGCCGCCTCCGCCCGCGAGCAGCAGGCGGCGCGGCTCGACCGCCTCGCCGCCGACGAGCTCGCCGCCCTCACGACGCTCAACGCCGACTACGGCGCCCGCTTCGGCTTCCCCTTCGTCGCCTGCGTCAGGGAGCACTCGGTCGAGTCGCTCCTCGCATGGGGACGGGCCCGGCTCGCCAGGGAGCCCGACGCCGAGGCCGCCACGGCGATCGCCGAGGTCGGCAAGATCGTCGGCCTGCGGCTGCGCGAGCTGGTGGCGGACCGGTGAGCCCCATCACGACCCACGTGCTCGACACCGCCCGCGGTGTTCCCGCCGCGGGCGTCCCGGTCACGCTCGAGCGCGCCCCCGACTGGACCGAGGTCGGGAGCGGCAGCACCGGAGACGACGGGCGCCTCGCCGAGCTCGGATCGCCGGAAGCGGCGGGTGAGTACCGGCTGCGCTTCGACACCGGCGCCTACTTCCAGGCTGCCGGCACGCGCGCGTTCTTCCCCCAGGTGACGGTCCAGTTCACGATCGAGCGGCCCGGCGAGCACTTCCACGTGCCGCTCCTCCTGAGCCCGTTCGGCTACTCGACCTACCGGGGCAGCTGACCCATGCCCCTCGGCGACCACCGCTACGGCAAGTCGGACATTCGGGTCGTGAAGCTCGAGCGAGGGCCGGAGCGCCACGAGCTGCGCGACCTGACCGTCAGGGTGATGCTCGAGGGCGAGTACGACGCGGTGCACACGGACGGCGACAACACCGGCCTGGTGGCGACGGACACGATGCGGAACGTCGTCTACGCGCTCGCCGCCGAGCGGACGCTCGACTCGCTCCCGGACTTCGCGCGTGCCCTGGTCGAGCACTTCCTCGCGCACCCGAGCGTGACCGGCGCGCTCGCGCACATCAGCGCGCATCCCTGGCAGCGGCTCCCCGGCGACGAGGCGCACGCCTGGCAGCGCGGGACGGGCGGCACCCGCATCGAGGAGGTGCGTGCCGACCCCGGCGGAATGGGCCACTCCGCCGGCATCGAGGACCTGCTCGTGCTCCGCTCCTCGGGGTCGGCCTTCGAGGGCTTCGACCGCGACCGCTTCACCACGCTCCCCGAGACCGATGACCGCATCCTCGCCACGGTCGTGACCGCCCGCTGGGACTACGCCGACGGCGCCGGCGACCTCGAGGCCGCATGGGCACGGGTGCGCGACACCCTGCTGGACGCGTTCACGGACCACCACAGCCCCTCGGTCCAGTTCACGCTCTACCGGATGGGCGAGGCCGTCGTGGAGCGGAACCCCGAGGTCGAGCGCATCCACCTGTCGCTGCCGAACCGCCACCACCTCCCCTTCGACGTTGCGCGCTTCGGCGTCGACGATCGCCGCGAGGTGTTCCATGCCACGACCGAGCCGTTCGGCCTGATCGAGGCCACGGTCGAGCGCCGGACTAGTGGCTCGTCCCCAGGCCACACCGCGGGCGATAGCGGTGGCGCGCGGCGACGAGCCGGCCGACCTGCTGATCACCGGCGGTCGCGTGTTCAGCCCGGCGACGCGGGAATGGGTCGACACCGAGCTGGCGATCGCCGACGGCTTCGTCGCCGGCTGGGGCGAGCGCGACGCGCACGAGCAGGTGGACGTGGCCGGCGCGCGCGCTGACGCCCGCGTTCGTCGACGCCCACATGCACCTCGAGTCCACCAAGCTGTGGATCGACGAGTTCGTGCGGACCGTGCTGCCGCACGGCACGACCGCCGTCGCCGCCGACCCGCACGAGATCGCGAACGTGCTCGGCGTGCCGGGGATCGCCGCGCTGGCGGAGGCGGCGGCGCCGCTGCCGTTCACGTTCGGCGTGTACGCGTCGAGCTGCGTGCCGGCGTCGCCGTTCGAGAGCGCCGGCGCGAGCCTCGACGCCGGCGACGTGCGCGAGCTGATCGAGCGACACGGGGCGCGCGGCGTGGCGGAGGTCATGAACTTCCCCGGGGTGATCGCCGGCGACCCGGAGATGCTGGCGCGCATCGCCGCCGCCGGCCACCGGCGGGTCGACGGTCACAGCCCGGGCGTGGCGGGCCGGGCGCTCGACGCGTACCTGGCCGCCGGCGCCGAGTCGGACCACGAGACCACCCGGCTCGAGGACGGACACGAGCGGCGGCAGAAGGGCATGTGGCTGTTCATCCGCCAGGGGTCGGCGAGCCAGAACCTCGACGCGCTGATCCCGGACGTGGTCGAGCACGGGCCCGAGCTGGCGGCGTTCTGCACCGATGACCGCGAGCCCGACACGCTGCTGCGGCTCGGGCACATCAACGACTGCGCGCGGCTGGCGGTGGCCGCCGGCGTCTCGGAGGTCGACGCGCTGCTGCTGGCGAGCACCAACCCGGCGCGCTACCACGGCTTCCAGCACCTCGGCGGCCTCGGTCCGGGCCACCAGGCCGACGTGCTCTGCTTCGACGAGCTCGGCAGCTGGCGGCCGGCGCGGGTGTGGCAGGCAGGCCGGCTGGTGGCGGAGGGGGGAGAGGTCGTGTCCGGCGCGGTGCCGTCGGCGCCCGTGCCGGCGCTGATGCGCGACACGGTGACGCTCGGCGAGCCGCCCGCGGCCGGCCGGCTCGCCCTGACCCACGGCGACGGGACCCGGGTGCGCGCGGTGGGAGTGGAGAGCCGCAGCCTGACGACGCTGCGGCGAGAGCTGACGCTCGGCGAGCCGGGCACCGACGTGGCCCACGCCGCGGTGGTCGAGCGCCACCGGGGCACCGGGCGGATCGGGCTGGGCTACGCGACCGGGTTCGGGCTGCGGCGCGGCGCGATGGCGTCCACGGTGGCGCACGACGCGCACAACTGCGTGACGGTCGGGGCGCGAGCCCCGGGCGGCCCGGACGACATGGCCGTGGCCGTGGCGCGGCTGGCCGAGCTGGGCGGCGGGCAGGTGGCCGTGCTCGAGGGCCAGGTCGTGGGCGAGGTGCCGCTGCCCCTGGCCGGGCTGATGAGCGACCGCCCCGCGGCCGAGGTGGCGGCGCAGATCCACGACCTGAACCGGGCCGCCGCGGACACGCTCGGCGTGACGCTGGAGGAGCCCTTCATGCAGCTGTCGTTCCTGGCCCTGTCGGTGATCCCCGAGCTGCGCATCACCGACGGCGGCCTCGTGGACGTGGACGAGTTCGCCTACGTGCCGGTCGAGGCCTAGGCCGAGCCTGGTCCGGAAATAGCCCGGGACCCCGCGCCATTTTCGCCTCGTTTCGCGCGTTGTCAGGACGAGTCCGATGTCACGCCGCTGCGCCCTCCTCGCCGGTCTGGCCATGCTGGTCGCGACCCTGCCGGCGCTGCCCGCGGCGGCGCGCGATGTCACCGGATCCGCCGGGGCCGACGTGCTTCGCGGCACGCCCGCAGCCGACCTGATCAAGGGTCGCGGCGGCGGCGACCGCCTGTTCGGTCGCGCGGGAGGCGACCGCGTCTCCGGGGGCAAGGGCAACGACCGCCTCTTCGGCGGGATCGGCCGCGATCGACTGGCGGGCGGTCGCGGCGCCGACCGCGTGAGCGGCGGCCCGGGCGCTGACGTCCTGGACTGCGGCGCAGGGAACGACCGCGCCGCCGCCGATCCGGCGGACACCGTGCGCGCCAACTGCGAGACGGTGACCGGCCTGCCGGACCCGCCGCCTCCGCCGCCACCACCGCCTCCGCCCCCTCCATCCGCGGCGGACCTGCTGCAGGGCGAGTACACGGGCGACCTGGTCACCACCATCACCTACATCGCGAACTCGGGCTGCTCCGGACAGCAGACGGCGAGGATCCCCTCCCGGATCACGATCCGCGCGCCGCTTCAGCCCCTCCCGACCGACCTTCAGACGACCGGCGGCGATCCGAACCCGATCAACCTGGTCCTCGGCCAGACCAATGTGGGGGGCACCATCGCCCCCGGCTCGATCAACCTGTCGTCGGCCGCGCGCTTCAGGTTCACGTCGATCAACAGCGCGATCCTGCCCTACTGGACCCTCGCCCTGAACGGGACGGCGCTGACCGGCACGCTCACGCAGGACCACGCCGAGGAGGCAGCGGCGTTCAACCTGCTCGCCGCGAACATCTTCCTCGGCGGCTTGGGGTGCTCGTTCCCGAGCCAGCTGGCGATCGCCGAAGGGGCCACCCTGACCGGCACCGCGACGCCCCAGGCGATCCAGCTGCGCATTCAGGGCAACGCGAACGACACGTTCCATCCGTTCGTCGCGGAAATTACGGCGAATCGCGTCGGCTAGCGGGAGTAGGCGTCCGACGCGCCACCTAGCATGACCCCACGCACGCGGTCCGTCGGCGGCTACTTGGGGTCGCCGCCGACGGTCGCGAGTGTGCGGGGCCGCAAGCCGACCGGGTCATCACAAGCGGCGCCAGCGTGCGCTCGGGCCCGCCCCAGTCGCGACGATCCGCTGCCGGTCGCGCAAATCGTTGATCACAAGGCGAACGGTGGCCGGACTGATCTCGGGAAGCGCCCGCTCGATGTCTCGCCGGCGAAACTCTGGCGGCGCCTGCGTGAGGATGTACTCGCGGACGCGCTCCTGCTTGCTTCCCGTCGGTTCAGCCGCCGCGGCCACTCTGCGTTCGAAGTCGTCGTACGCGCCGGCCACGACTTGCGCGAGGTATGAGACCCATGGCCAGATGTCGTGCTCGCCTTCGTGCCAGTCGCGCTGGGATCGATACAGGCGGTCGTAGTAGGTGTTCTTCGACTCGAGGATGCGCTGCTCGATGCTGACGTACCGGGCAACCCCATACCCCTGCGAGAGCAACTCGTGGGTGGTCAGCAGCCGCGCAACGCGACCGTTGCCGTCGGCCACAGGGTGAATGGCCAAGAAGTCGATGACGAGCGCCGCGATTAGCACCAGCGGGTGGGTTCGGCCCTCGCGCTTGAGTTCGTTGTAACGGGCGAGGAGCTCAGTCAGGAGAAACTCCGTCTCCTCGGGTCCGGGAGGGGTGAAGACCACCTCGCGGGAGCCGGTCTCGTACGAGACGATCAGGTTCTGGTCCGTCTTCAGGTGCCCGCCTCTACCTCCGGCGTAGTACAGGAGTTGTCGGTGGATGTGCAGGACGAACGGGACGGTGAGCTCCTCGTACTCATCGGCGCGCATCAACCCATCGATGGCATCGCGGTAGCCCGCGAACTCCTTCTCGCTCCGGTTGCGGAACCTCGGCGCGCCCTCGACAATCTTCGCGGCTCTGGCGCTCTCGACGGTGACGCCTTCGATGGCGTTCGAGGCCGTGATCGAGGCGATTCGGGCGTTCTCCGAGAGTCGCTTCAGAAGTTCAGGGCGCTGATCCAGGAACAGGCGCTCCCGCCCACGCCCGGTGTCGATTCGCGCGAGCACGGCACCGAGCTCTCGGGGCTGCCCGGCGAATGTCCTATCGAGGTCGACGAAGCTCTGCATCGTGCTAACGGATCAACGATATCGTGCTAATAGCGGCGAAGTTAGCACGATAACGGCCGCGTTTAGCACGATGCGAGCCGCCTGGCGGCCCTGCACGCCCCGTAACAACCTGCCGCCGGGCTGCGAGATAACCTCGTTCTGTGGCAGCGGGCGGCGGCGATCGCGAGGAGGGTCGCAAGCGCTCGAGGCTCCGTCCGGTGGTCGTGTCCGCGGCGCTCGCCATCGGGGCGCTCGGCGCGACGAGCTCGGAGCTCCGGGACGGCGCGGTCCCACTGCGCGACGACGCGCTCGCGGTCGCGCGACCGGGCCCAGGCCGTCGACCGCAAGCGCGTCAAGCCGCGCCCGCCGCCGGCGATGCCGGGCGCGTCCGACATGCGCCGGGCGTGGAGGTTCGCCCGCCGCCGCGGTGGACTCGTGTCGTTCGCGGTCGTCGACACCGAGGGCCGGATGCTGACGCGGGAGGGCGGCCGCCTCTATGTCTCGGCCAGCGTCGTCAAGGCGATGCTCCTCGTGGCGGAGCTGCGGCGGCTGGCGGAGAACGGGCTGCCGCTCGACCCGTTCACCGAGGACGTGCTCGAGGCCATGATCGCCTGGAGCGACAACGACGCCGCGGACTCGATCTACGCGCGCGTGGGCGATCCCGGGCTGCTCGCCGTGGCCGAGGCGGCGAAGATGCGCCGCTTCACGGTCGCCGGCTACTGGGGCAACGCGCAGGTCACGGCCGCCGACCTGGCGCACTTCTTCTCACGCGTGCGGAGGCTGCTGCCGCGGCAGCACCGCCGGACCGGCCTGCGCCTGCTGGCGTCCATCGTCCCGGGTCAGCGCTGGGGGCTGCCCCGAGCCGCCGCCCGCGGGCGCTGGACCGTGTACTTCAAGGGCGGCTGGCGCGCCACGGAGAGCGGCGAGCTGGTCCACCAGGCCGGCTGGATGAAGGACGGAACCCGCGAGCTCACGATCGCCGTGCTGACCGACGCCCAGCCCTCCCGCCTGTACGCGATCCACACGGTGCGCGGGATCGCCGACCGGCTGGTCGCGCCTGGCGCCCGCTAGTGGAGCGCCTTCGCGGCGCAGCCTTGAGGCGGCAAGGGGAACACGGCTGGGTACGAAGTGCTAGGTTCCCGCTCCGGGCTGGCCCACCCGAAACATGGTGCCCAGACTGCCCGAGAGCCGCGTCGACCACAGGTCACAACCGGACGGAGTCCACCCCCACGCCCTCGCGGGCATCGACCAGGAGGTCGTGGTCAGGTTCCGCTATCCGGTGCGATTCACGCGTCGGCTGTTCGATCCGCGGAACACGACTCTGCGCGACGTGGTCATGTCGAACGACCGCGTGCGGCTGCTCGTGGTCATCGACGAGGGCGTCGCGGACGCGCATCCGACTCTGTTCGACGACGTCCAGCTCTACTGCGCCGCGCACGCGGATGCGCTCGAGCTGCCGGCGCCGCCCCTCGTGATCCCCGGCGGCGAGGCGATCAAGAACCAGGCCGGCCCGGTGGACGAGATCCGCACCGCGATCGACATCTACGGCGTCGACCGCCACTCCTATGTGGTCGCCATCGGTGGCGGCGCCGTGCTGGACGCCGTCGGCTATGCCGCCGCCACCGCCCACCGCGGCGTGCGGCTGATCCGCGTCCCGACCACCGTCCTGTCGCAGGACGACTCGGCGGTGGGCGTCAAGAACGGCATCAACGCGTTCGGCAAGAAGAACTTCGTCGGGTCGTTCGCGCCGCCGCACGCGGTGCTCAACGACTACGACCTGCTGCTGACCCTCTCGGACCGCGACTGGCGCTCCGGCGTCTCCGAGGCGATCAAGGTCGCGCTGCTCAAGGACCCGGCGTTCTTCGCCTGGATCGAGCTGCACGCCGGCGACCTGGGCGACCGCTCGCTGCCGTCGATGGCGCACCTCGTACACCGCTCCGCCGAGCTGCACCTGAACCACATCGCCACCAGCGGCGACCCGTTCGAACTCGGCTCGTCGCGGCCGCTGGACTTCGGCCACTGGGCGGCGCACAAGCTCGAGCGGCTCTCCCACCACGAGCTACGGCACGGCGAGGCGGTCGCGGTCGGCATTGCGCTGGACTCGACCTACAGCTACCTCACCGGCAGCCTCGCGCACGCCCACTGGCTGCGCATCATCGAGCTGTTCGAGGCGCTGCGGCTGCCGATCTGGCATCCGGACATGGCGACGCCGGGCAGCGGAGGCCGCCCGGCCGTGCTGGCCGGGCTGGAGGAGTTCCGTGAGCACCTGGGAGGGCGGCTCACGATCATGCTGCTCGAGCGCATCGGCTCGGGCTTCGAGGTACACGAGCTCGATGAGGCGGTGCTCCTGGAGGCCTCCGACCTCCTGCGGCGCCGAGTCGAAGGAGGGGAGCGCGAGGAATGGGATCCCACACGGGCACTAGCCCGCTGACGCAGCGGAAGCTGATCGCCGAGTACTTCATGGAGCACCGTGTGCAGGTGCTCGAGCTGGCGGCCTTCCTGGACCGCCTGGACCGCGCCCGCGAGATCGACGCCGACGACGACTTCCGGCTGCGGTCGATCCGCGCGGCATTGGACGTCCTCGTCGACGGCGACGGCGACCGCGTGCAGCGCGTGCAGATGATCTTCAGCGACCCTCGCAGCGAGCTGCTGGAGGAGCTGGACACTCAGAGCGCCAAGGGCGCCTACGACCCGGAGGCCTAGAGCAATGGAGTACATCGATCTCCACGCCCACATGGTGTCGCGTACGACCGACGACTACCGCGCGATGGCGATGAGCGGCTGCGTCGCCGTCACCGAGCCGGCGTTCTGGGCCGGCTACGACCGCCCGGGCGTCGACGCGTTCATCGACTACTTCAACCGGTTGACCGACTTCGAGCCCAAGCGCGCCGCGACCTACGGGATCGCCCACTTCACGTGGATGTGCCTGAACCCGAAGGAGGCCGAGAACCGCGAGCTGACGCGCCAGGTGCTCGAGGTGATCCCCCGCTACCTGGAGCTGCCGACCGTGCTCGGGATCGGCGAGATCGGGCTCAACCGCGTCACCAAGAACGAGCTCGCGGGCTTCAAGGACCACGTGGACCTCGCGATGGAGTACGAGCAGCTGATCCACATTCACACGCCCCACCTCGAAGACAAGTGGAAGGGCACGAAGGTGATCGTGGAAACGCTGGCCGCCGACTCGCGAATCGAGCCGCACCGCGTGATGGTCGACCACGCGGAGGAGCACACCGTCGACATGATCCTCGACAACGGGTTCTGGACGGGGCTGACGCTGTACCCGGTCACCAAGGTCTCCCCCGCGCGTGCGGTCGATGTGATCGAGACCCGCGGTCCGGACCGGATCTGCGTCGCGGCGGCGTGCGACTGGGGCGAGAGCCGGCCGCTGGCGGTGCCGGAGTTCATCATGGAGATGCGCCGCCGCGGGCACCCGGACTCGCTGATCCGCAGGGTCGTCTACGAGAACCCGATCGAGTTTCTCGGCCAGTCGCCGAAGTTCCGGCTGCCGGATCGAGAGCGAAGCGCCGTAGCGGTCTGATGGAGGTCGGCGACGGCCTCCACCTGACCTACTGCACGAACGTTCACCCGGCGAACGGCTGGGAGGCCGTGCAGGACAGCCTGCGTGCGCACGCGCCGGCCCTGAAGGCACGCCTGAGCCCGGACGCGCCGTTCGGCATCGGCCTGCGCCTGTCCGGCGCCGAGAGCGCCGAGCTGCTCCAGGGCGACCGGCTCGCTCGCTTCGGCGACTGGCTGCACGCCGAGGGCCTGTACGTGTTCACCATCAACGGTTTCCCGCACGGCGCCTTTCACGGGCAGCCGGTGAAGGCGGACGTGCACGCGCCCGACTGGCGCTCCGAGGAGCGCGTGGCGTACACGCTGCGGCTGGCGGAGATCCTCGCCGCGCTGCTGCCCGCCGGGCAGGCGGGGACGATCTCCACCAACCCGCTCTCGTACGGCCCTTGGATCGACGACGACCCGGACGCCTGGGAGCAGTGCACGGCGAACATCGTCCGCGTGGCGGACGGCCTGCGCGCGTACGGCGGCCAGATCGCGCTGGCGCTGGAGCCCGAGGCCGACGGCGCGCTGGCGGACATCGACGACCTCGTCCGCTGGTGGGACGACCGGCTCGACCGCGACCTCGTGACCGTCTGCTTCGACGCCTGCCATTCGGCCGTCGCCTACGAGGAGCCGGCGGCCGCGCTCGCCGCGCTGGCCGACGCCGGGATCCGGATCGGCAAGGCGCAGCTCAGCGCCGCGCTGCGCCTGCGGCCGGCCGAGCGCGCCGCGCTGCAGCAGTTCGCCGATCCGATCTACCTGCACCAGGTGACGCAGCGCAACGCGGACGGGACGCTGCGCTCGTGGCCGGACCTGCCCGAGGCGCTGTCCGCCAACGGCGACGGCGAGGAGTGGCGCGTGCATTTCCACGTCCCGATCTTCGTCGAGCGCTACGGCGCCCTCGAGTCCACGCAGGACCATCTGCGGCAGACGATCGAGCTGGTGCGAGGGCGCGACGTCGCACCTGGAGATCGAGACCTACACCTGGGACGTGCTGCCGGCCGACCTGAAGGCGTCCTCGGTCGACTCGATCGCGCGCGAGTACGAGTGGGTGCTCGATGTCCTCGGCTGACGCCGTCGCGACCGCGCATGCCGGCCTGGCGCGCGTGGCTGCAGCTCGCCCGGGTCTCGAACACGCCGACCGTCGTCTCGAACGCGGTGGCGGGAGCCGTGCTCGTGTCGACCACCGCCCGGACCGGCACCGTCGTGCTCGTGGCGGTCGCGATGGCGCTCTTCTACACGGCCGGGATGGTCCTGAACGACCTCGCGGACGCGGAGATCGACCGTCGCGAGCGGCCGGAGCGGCCGATCCCGTCCGGCGCGGTCAGTCCGGCCGCCGCGGTCGCCGTTCTCTGCGGCCTGATCGCCGCCGGCCTCACCCTCCTCGCCGGCGAGGGCCTCGAGCCCTTCCTCGCGGGAGTCGGACTGGTCGCCCTGATCGTGCTGTATGACCTCTGGCACAAGGGCAACCCCTTCTCCCCGGTGATGATGGGCGGGTGCCGGGCGCTCGTCTACGTCGTCGCCGGCCTCGCCGTCGCCGACTCACTGCCCGGGGAGCTGTGGGGCGCCGCCGCGCTGCTGCTCGTCTACGTCGTCGGGCTCACCCAGGTGGCCAAAGCCGAGAGCGGTGGCATCCTGAGCCGCTGGCCGGTCGTCGCGGTGCTCGCGCCCGTCGTCTACTGGGCGATCATGCTGCCGTCAGCCTGGTCCGCGCTGCTGCTCGCCGTCTTCGCCGGCTGGCTCGCATGGACCCTGCGGCTGCTGTTCGTGCGGCGGATGATCGGCCCGGCGGTGGGCGGCCTGATCGCCGGCATCGCCCTCTTCGACGCGCTCGCCGTCGCGAGCGTGGAGGGCAGCGCGGCGGCGGTGGCCGTCTGCCTGGCCGCGTTCGTGGCCACGGTCGCCCTCCAGACCAAGATCGCGGGGACCTGAAGCCCATGCCGGAGAAGACCGTCGTCCTGTGCACCGTCGCGATGACCCCGGAGCTGCTCGGGGACGCCACGCCGCGGCTGAAGTCGTTCGCCGACGCCGGCGCGATGGTGCCGCTCGGCGGCGTCACGCCCGCCGTGACCGCCACCGTGCAGAGCACGTACCTCACGGGCCGGCCGCCGAGCGGGCACGGGGCCGTCGGCAACGGCTGGCTCTTCAAGGACACGATGGAGGTCCGCCTGTGGCAGCAATCCAACCGGCTCGTGCAGGCGCCGAAGGTCTGGGAGGCCGCGCCCGGGATCACGACCGCGAACCTGTGCTGGTGGTTCGCGATGTACTCGTCGGCCGACGTCACGGTCACGCCGCGGCCGATGTACCCGGCCGACGGCCGCAAGATCCCCGACTGCTACACCAAGCCCGGCGACCTGCGCGACAGCCTGCAGGCCGAGCTCGGTCAGTTCCCGCTGTTCAAGTTCTGGGGCCCGGCCGCGTCGATCGACTCGACGCAGTGGATCGCCGAGGCGGCCAAGCGGGTGGACCGGCGGTTCGACCCGACGCTGACGCTCGTCTACCTGCCCCACCTCGACTACGACCTGCAGAAGAAGGGACCGGCGCTCGCGGGGATCCGCACGCAGCTCGGCGAGCTGGACGCGATCGCCGGCGACCTGATCGACTTCTACGAGGAGCGCGGCGCGCGCGTGATCGTGCTGTCCGAGTACGGCATCGTCCCGGTGTCGCGGCCCGTGCACCCGAACCGCATCCTGCGCCGAGCCGGGCTCGTCAGCTACCGGATGGAGCTCGGCCGCGAGGTGATCGACATCGGCGCCAGCGAGGCGTTCGCGATGGCCGACCATCAGATCTCGCACGTGTACGTGTGCGACCGGCGCGAGTCGCGGAGGTCCGCGAGCTCTTCACGGATGTGCCGGGGATCGGCGAGGTGCTCGACGAGGCCGGCAAGCGCGAGTACGGGCTCGACCACGAGCGCTCGGGCGAGCTCGTGCTGATCGCCGAGCCGGACGCCTGGTTCACCTATTACTACTGGGAGGACGACGCGAAGGCGCCCGACTATGCCCGCACGGTCGACATCCACCGCAAGCCCGGCTACGACCCGGTCGAGCTGTTCCTGGACCCCGAGATCCGCGTGCCGCCGCTGGCCGTCGGCTCGCGGATCATCCGCCGCAAGCTCGGCTTCCGCACGCTCCTCGACGTCATTCCGCTCGACGCCACGCTGGTCAAGGGCTCGCACGGGCGGATCCCTGACGATCCTGCCTCCGGGCCGCTGCTGATGACCAAGCAGACGGACCTGCTGCCGGACGGCGACGTCGCCGCCGCTGACGTGCACGACCTGATCCTGCGCCACCTGGGCGTGGCGGCGCGGGAGGCGGCGGCGCGATGACGACGGTCGCCCGCAAGGCCGACCACCTGCGCATCGCCGCGGGGCCGGACGTGGCCCACGCGAGCGGCACCGGCTTCGAGCGCCTGCGGCTGCGCCACCGCGCGCTGCCGCAGCGCGACCTCGCCGACGTCTCGCTCGAGACCGAGCTGCTTGGCGCGCGGCTCGGCGCGCCGCTGATCGTGTCCGCGATGACCGGCGGCACCGAGGAGGCGGCGGTGATCAACGCGCGGCTGGCGCGCGCCGCCTGCGAGCACCGCCTCGGGCTCGTGCTCGGGTCCGGCCGCGCGCTGCTCGAGGACCCGTCGCTGCTATCGACCTACCGCAGCGCCGACCGGTCGCCGCTGCTGCTCGGCAACCTCGGCGCCGCCCAGGTGTGCCTGCGCGACGCGCCCGGGCGGGCCGCGTGGCTGATCGACCTGCTCGGCGCGGACGGCCTGACGATCCATCTGAACACGATCCAGGAGGCGGTCCAGCCCGAAGGCGAGCCGCAGTTCGCCGGCGTCGTCGAGAGCATTGCCGCCGTCGTGGAACACCTGGCGCCGCTGCCGGTGGTCGTCAAGGAGGTCGGCTTCGGGATGGACGGCGCCGACGTGACGCTTCTGCGCGAGGCGGGGGTCGCGGCGGTCGACGTCGCCGGCGCCGGTGGGACGAACTGGGCGCTGGTCGAGGGGTGCCGCGAGGAGAGCGCCGAGCAGGTGGCCGCCGCCTTCGCCGACTGGGGCGTGCCGACCGCCGACGCGCTCGTGGAGGCCCGCGCCGCGGCGCCGGAGCTGGCGCTGATCGCCAGCGGCGGCCTGCGCGACGGCGTCGACGCCGCCAAGGCGCTGGCGCTCGGTGCCAGCGCGGCCGGCCTTGCCCGCGTGTTCCTGCTCGGCGCCCGCGCCGACACCACGTCCGAGACGGCCGCGACGCTGGTCCACCAACTGCGCATCGCGGTCTGGGCGACCGGCGCGGCGAGCGCATCCGAGCTCTCGCCCGCGCACCTGCGCCAGTTCGACGACTTCGACCCCGCCAAGCGGGAGCAGGCGCGAAGCCGCTCTAGAGCTTGAAAGCCCCTACAGCGGGATCTCCCACAGCGGGAACCAGCGCGACACGTCCTCCTCGAACGGCAGCTCGTTTCCCACCTGGGACTTCAGGCGCAGCTCGCGCTCGTTGTCGCGCGCCTGCTCGCCCTTCGCCGGCACGAACGGGTAGTACGCGCCGCGCTTGAAGTTGTAGATGAAGTAGAGCGGGCGGCCCTTCTCCTCGAACGCGAACACCGCGCACAGCAGGCGGTCGCCGTAGCCCTCGCCCTGCAGCTGCGACGAGATCGTGTTGAGCGAGACCACCTGGTCGTCGAAGTCCGGGTCCGTGAGGATCAGCCAGCGGTAGCCGTACTCGTCCTCGTGGGAGCGCAGCTTCGTGCCGGTCTCCTCCGTCGTGCCGCGCAGCAGCTCCTCGGTGTCGGCCAGGATCTGCTCGAAGTCGGCGGTGCCGAGCGGCTGGAAGACGATCCCGGCGGTCTCGCGGTGCTTCAGCCCCAGCCCGGTCTCGAGCGTCACGTTCGCCGTCGTCATCGCGAACAGCCGGTCGGGCGCCGCTCCCTTGACCTTCTTGCCGCGCCCTCCGAGCAGGGCGTCGAGAAAGCCCACTGGCTACGCGGCGATGCCCCGCTGCAGCGAGGCCTCGATTGCCTGCAGCCGCTCGATCCGCTTCTCCATCGGCGGGTGCGTCGAGAAGAGGCCCTGCACCATGCTCTTCGCGCTCGCCGGGACGATGAAGAACGCGTTCAGGCGCTCCGCCTGGCGCAGGTCCGTCGTCGGCACCGTCTGCATCGCGCCGGAGATCTTGACCAGCGCGGACGAGAGCGCGCTCGGCTTCCCGGTGATGATCGCCGCGCCGCGGTCGGCCGCGAACTCGCGGTAGCGCGACAGCGCCAGCATCAGGAAGAAGGAGACGATGTAGACCACGAACGAGACCAGCAGGACGACCAGGATGCTCGGGTTCTCGTCGTCGCCGCCGCCGAAGAAGAAGCCGAACTGCAGGATCAGCGCCGCGATCGAGGCGAAGAAGCTGGCGATGGTCATGATCAGCACGTCGCGGTGCTTCACGTGCGCCAGCTCGTGCGCCATCACGCCCTCGAGCTCGCTCGGCGACAGCGTGTTCATGATGCCCGTGGTGCAGCACACGGTGGCGCTCTTCTGCGAGCGGCCGAGGGCGAACGCGTTCGGCATGTGCATGTCGGCAACCGCGATCTTCGGCTTCGGCAGGTCGGCCTGGATGCAGAGCCGCTCGATCATCCCGTGCAGGCCCGGGGCCTCCTCCGGCGAGACCTCCCTGGCGCCCATGGCCGACAGGGCCAGCTTGTCCGAGAAGAACAGCTGGGCGAAGCTGAGCGCCCCGACGATCACGACCATCAGGACGAGGCCGGTGCCCGCCGCGAGCAGCGCTCCGACCAGGGCCACGTACAGCAGCCCCAGCAGGAACAGCGTGATGAGCATCCGGATCTGAAGGCCGGTGTCGCGGGGGAAGATCGCTCTCTGCTGGGCTGCCATGCGCATGATTCTAGTGAGCCGGTGCACGCGTGCTTGCACGGGGCGGAGATTGACTATTCAGCGCGACGACCCCTGCTAGAGTCCGCGCCTTCGTGCGCTGAATTTCCCTGCATAACGCAAGGAAACCGGGGGAACCGATACTGCGCCGAGACCATGAGGAAGACCTTCTGGTTGCCCATAACGCTGGCCCTAGCGGCCTACCTCGTCCTTCCGCTGCCCGGCTTGTCCGCGCCGCTCAACCAGCGCATCGAGAAGAAGCGCGAGGAGATCGCCGCCAAGAAGAACAGGGAGGGGGTGCTCTCCACCACCATCCAGCAGTTCAGCAACCGCATCGAGGCGCTCCAGGGTGAGATCTCTGCCACCGAGCGCCGCCTCGAGCGCGCCCAGGCGAGCCTCGACCGGCAGCAGGCCGAGCTCGAGGCGGTGCGCGACAAGCTCGAGGAGGCGCGGGACCGGCTCGAGCGGCTGCGCCGCGAGCTCGACACCGCCCGCCGCGTGCTGGCCGCCCGGCTCGTCGAGATCTACAAGGCGGACAGCCCGGACGCCCTGACCGTCGTCCTCGAGTCGGACGGGTTCGGCGACCTGCTCGAGCGAGCCGAGTTCCTCGAGCGCATCTCCGAGCAGGACCGCAACATCACCGACCGAGTGCGCGACCTGCGCGACCAGGCCCACGACCAGGCCGTCCAGCTCGCCGAGCTGGAGGAACAGGAGCAGCTCGCCGCCGAGCGGATCCTGGCGGAGCGCGACCAGATCGCCGCCGCCCAGAGCCAGCTCGTCTCCTCACGCGACGAGCTCGCCGCGGCGCGGGCGGACAAGCGCGGCGCGCTCGCCACGGTGCGCGACAGCCGCGTTGCGCTCGAGGGCGACCTGCGGGCGCTCGAGGCCGAGCAGGCGCGCGTGCAGGCCGCGCTCGCCGCACAGAGCGTCTCCGGCGGCCCGGTCAGGCAGGGCAGCGGAGGGCTCGTCTGGCCCGTGAACGGACCGGTTGTCTCGCCCTTCGGGATGCGCTGGGGCCGCCTGCACGCCGGCGTGGACATCGCCGTCGGCAGCGGCACGCCGATCCGCGCGGCGGCCGCCGGGCGCGTGGTGCTGATGGGCTGGGTCGGCGGCTACGGGAACTACACCTGCATCCAGCACGGCGGCAGCCTGTCCACGTGCTACGCGCACCAGTCGAGCTTCGCCACCTCGAACGGCGCCTCCGTCGGCCAGGGCCAGGTGATCGGCTACGTCGGCTGCACCGGCCACTGCTTCGGCGACCACCTGCACTTCGAGACGCGCTCGGGCGGGTCGCCGGTCGACCCGATGGGCTACCTGTAGTGCCGGGCGCGGCGTGAGCCGCCTCCTGACGGCGATCGCCGCGCTGCTGGCCCTGGCCACCGTGGCGGGCCTCGCGATCCTGTGGCCGGGCGACCCCGAGGCGCAGATCGGCGGCGGGATCGCCGTCGACACCGAGCGCGCCGAGGTGACCGAGGTCGTGGAGACGACCTGCCCGGGCTTCGCGGAGCAGCGCTGCCAGACCGTCACGGCCCGCCTCGAGAGCGGCCCCGACGCGGGGCGCCGCATCCAGATCCAGCTCGGCGCCACCGGGCTCGATCCCGACGTCGACCCGGGCGACGCGATCAAGGTCGCCGAGGCGCCCGAGCCGCCGCCGGGGGCCCCGCCCGTGGCCGGCACGGGCTACACGCTGGTGGACTTCGAGCGCGGCACGCCGATGCTCGTGCTGGCGCTGATCTTCGTGCTGGCGGTCCTCCTCTTCGCCCGCCTGCGCGGCGCGCTCTCCCTGCTGGGGCTCGGCATCAGCCTGGCGGTGGTGCTCGTCTTCGTCGTGCCGGCCATCCTCGACGGCGAGCCGCCGCTGGCGGTGGCGGTGGTCGGCTCGCTGGCGGTGGCGCTCGTGACGATCCCGCTCGCGCACGGCCGCGGACCGAAGAGCCTCGCCGCGGTGCTCGGCACGGCGGCGAGCCTGCTGCTGATCGCCCTGCTCGCCTCCGTGTTCACCGAGGCCGCCCACCTCACCGGCTTCTCGAGCGAGGAGGCGACCTTCCTCCAGGTGAGCGGCGCCGACCTGTCGCTCGAGGGCCTGCTCCTCGCCGGCATGGTGATCGCCGCGCTCGGCGTGCTCGACGACGTGACCGTGAGCCAGGCCTCGACCGTGCTTGCGCTGCGCGGGGCGGCGCCGGAGCTCGGCTTCGGAGAGCTGTTCGGGCGCGCGCTGCGGGTGGGGCGCGACCACGTCAGCGCCACCGTCAACACCCTCGTGCTGGCCTACGTGGGCGCGTCGCTGCCGGTGCTGCTCATCTTCAGCTCGGCCGACATCGGGCTCGGCGACGCGCTCAACCTCGAGATCGTGGCCAAGGAGGTCGTGGCGACGCTGGTGGGCTCGATCGGGCTGATCGCCGCGGTGCCGGTCACCACCGCGCTGGCCGCGCTGCTCGCGCTGCGTGAGCCGCCGGAGCGGCTGGCCGCGGCCGAGCACGGCCACGCGCACTGACGCCGCTCAGGGGTTGTAGCTGCCGAGCCGCGTGACGCCGCAGTTGCCGTTGGCGTCGCAGGCCGTGGCCACGAAGACGTTGCGGCGGTTGCCCCGGAGCGCGACCGAGCGGCTGAAGGGCCGGCGCCGGCCCGTCACGAACGGGGTCGAAGTCCCGGCCGCCGTCGCGCGAGACGACCAGGTTGTAGGTGACCCGGCCGGCGAGCTCCCGGCCGCGCTCGGTGCGGTCCCTGGCCCGCCGCAGGCGCACGAACACGCTGGACCCGGCGCGGGTGGCGGAGGCCCTGAGCCGCGGCGCCGTCACGTCGTAGGTGCGGGCCAGCCTGGTCGCCGCGCGGCCGTCCACGAGGCCCCGGCCGGTGAACTCGTTCCAGCCCCTGCCGCGCGTCTGGCGCGCCGAGCGGCTCAGCACCTGGGCCACCTGCTCGGAGGCGAGCCGCGGCTCCACCTGCCACACGAGCGCCGCCAGGCCGGACACGAGCGGGGCGGCGAAGCTGGTGCCCTCGGCGTAGGCGAAGCGCGCGCCGCTCGGATCGGTCACCAGGCGCGAGCACGAGTCGGGCTTGTCCCAGTCGGTCTCGCCATTGGCGGGCAGGGTCGAGACCACGCCGTTGGCGCACCCGGAGCGGCCGGCACCGGGCGCGGCCAGGCTCACGAAGCGGTTGTGGGTCGAGAAGCGCGCGACCGCTCCGTTCGGCCGCGTGGCGGCCACCGACAGGCCGATGCCGGGCCTGCCGCGCACCCCGCCGACCACGGCGGCCGGGAACTGCAGCGGGTTCCCGCGGGTCCCGAGGTTGCCCGAGGCGGCGACCGGGAGGACGTCGTTGAAGAACGCGTTGGCGAGCGCGCGGGCGACGCTCTCGTGCAGGCCGTCGCCGGCGAGGCTCATGTTGAGGACGTCGGCGCCCCGGTTGACGGCGAAGGCGATGCCGCGCAGCAGGTCGGTCTCGTTGAACTCGCCGTTCAGGGAGGCCCGGATCGCGAGCACGCGCGTGTTGCCGGCCACGCCCTTGCCGCCGATGCCGTTGCCGTCGATCCCGGCGATCAGCCCGGTCACGAACGTCCCGTGGCCGACGACGTCGAACACGTCGGCGGAGCGCGTGTCGGTGTCGAACGTGTGCGTGATCCGCCCCGCCATCTCCGGGTGGGCGGTGTCGAGGCCCGTGTCGAGCACGGCGATGGAGCGCTGCGACCCGCCGCCGGCGGCCGCGAGCGCGTCGGCCGCCCGCACGCGGTCGTAGAACCACGTGTACTTGAGGCCGGTAACCGGGTCGACGGCGTCGAGCGGGTCGGCCGCGATGCGCACCTCGTTGTCGCGCTCGATGTAGGCGATCCGCCGGTCTCCGGCGAGGGCCCGGACGAGCGCGGCGCCCGACGGCACGGTGGCGGCGAGCACGCCGATCGGCTCGAAGGCCTCGGGCCGCGCGCCGAGCCGCTCGAGCTCCGCTCGCACGCCCGGGAGCGCGGAGTGCCTCGTCACGCCCACCAGCACGCGCTGGGCGCCGCGGCCGCGCGCGATCCGCTTCAGCTCGGCGCGCGTGGACGCGGACGTGGCGCGCTCGCTGCCGGCTTCGGTGAGGGGCAGCGGGACGACATGCCGCGCGCCGGCCGCGCCGGCCTGAGCCTGCAGCGCCGCGCGGAGCGACTGGCGCTCCTGGAGGCCGCCGGCCGCATGCGCGGGGCCGGCCAGGAGCGGCGCCGCGCAGAGCACCATCGCGAGCACCGCTCTCCGCATCTCGCCGAATCGTAGTGGGGCCGGGCGAACCCGGCGCCGGAGGGGCCGACGGCTACTCTGCGCGGCTGAATGCAGCCAGAGATCGACCTCGGCCCGATCGAGCTCCAGACGTTCGGCATCTGCTTCGCGCTCGGCTTCCTCGCCTCGGGCGCGCTGATCGCCCGGCGCCTGCGCGAGCTCGGCAAGCCGCCCGATTGGACCTACGAGCTCGTCTTCGCCGCGCTGATCGGGGGCCTCGTCGGGTCCCGGGTCGACTTCCTGATCCAGAACTGGGACGAGGTGTCGGACGACCTGCTCGGCAACATCTTCTCGGGGTCGGGCCTGGTGTGGTTCGGCGGCGTCGTGGGCGGCGCGCTCGGGGTGTGCCTGTGGGCGCGCTGGCGCGGGTGGCTCGGGCTGCAGATGCTCGACACCTGCTCGGCGCCGCTGGCGATCGGCTACGCCGTGGGCCGGGTGGGCTGCCAGCTCTCGGGCGACGGCGACTACGGCGAGCCCTCGGACCTGCCCTGGGCGATGGCGTACCCGGAGGGCACGGTGCCCACCGACGACGAGGTGCATCCCACGCCGGTGTACGAGACGCTCGTGATGGGGCTCGCGGCGGTGGTGCTGTGGCGGCTGCGAGACCGCTTCGCGCCCGGGGTGCTGTTCGGCCTGTACCTGATAATCGCGGGCGCCGAGCGCTTCCTCATCGAGTTCATCCGCCGCAACGACGCGGTCGCGGCCGGCCTCACCCTGCCCCAGCTGGTGAGCCTCGCGATGGTGGCGGGCGGGACGGCGCTGGTGCTGGCGCGGCGCGGGGCGCCCCGGCCGGCCACGGTCTAGGCGCGGCTGAACGCCAGCAACCAGGGCAGGTCCGGGCCTTGCCGGCGAGGCTCAACGCGTTGGTCAACCAGGAGTTGACTTTCGTGTTGACCGTCTTGGCCGGCGCGCCGGCAGGAGCGCTCCGGCGCCGGCGGCCGCGCACAGCACGAGCGCGACCGACGCCCCGGCCGCCGTGCCGGCCACCGACGAGAGCTGGATGCCGGCGATGCCGGCGGCGCCCGCCACCGCCGCGCCGGCCACCATCGCCGCCGCCGGGGTGCGGACGTGTCCCCGGACCGCCACCGCCGGAGCCACCAGCACGGCGAGCACGAGCAGCGCGCCGAGACCCTGCACCGCCACCGCGATCGCCGCCGCCATCAGCCCGAGCAGCGCGAAGCGGAGGAGCGCGGGGCGGAGGCCGATTGCCGCCGCGCCCGCCGCGTCGAACGAGCTCGCCACGAGCGGGCGATGGAGCGCCGCCAGCGCGGCTCCGCCCGCGGCCAGCAGCAGCGCGGCGGCGACCAGGTCTCCCGTGGTCACTCCCAGCGGGTCGCCGAACAGCAGCTCCTCGAGCCGCTGCGGCGCGTCGGGCGCCAGCGCCAGCAGCGAGCCCGAGCCCGACCAGCCCCGTGACCGCGACGGCGGTGCCGGTGTCGGTCCCGGTGCGCGGGTCGCGCGCGGCGAGGGCGATGAGGGCGGCGGCCACGACTGCGCCGCCCGCGGCGCCCAGCAGCAGCGGGGCGTCCGCCAGCCCGGCGAGCACGAGGCCCGGCAGGAGGCCGTGCGACAGCGACTCCGCCCCGTACGCGAGCCGCTCGCTCACCACCCAGAAGGCGAGCGCGCCGCAGAAGCCGCCGGCCATGACCAGCTCGAGCATGGCCCGCAGCTCGATGCCGCTCATCGCTCGTCCCCGTGGCCGTGGCCGTGCTCGTGGTGCTGGACGGTGACCGCCCGGGCCGGCCCCGCCTCGTCGAGCACGATCAGCTCGCGCCCGTAGGTGGACTCGAGCGTGGCGCGGTCGAGCACCTCGCCGGGCGGGCCGAAGGCGACCTGGCGTCCGTGCAGGCAGAGGACGAAGTCGAAGGCGCGGGCGCTCTCCACGTCGTGGCTCGACACGAGCAGCGTGCGGTCCTCGCCGCGCAGCTCGGCGAAGACGCGGTCGATCTGCGTGGCGCTGGCCGGGTCGACGCCGGAGAGGGGCTCGTCCAGGAGCAGCACGCGGGCGTCCTGCACGAGCGCGCGGGCGAGGAGGGCGCGCTGGCGCTGGCCGCCGGAGAGCTCGCCGAAGGGCGTGGCGGCCTGGTCGGTGAGGCCGACGCGGTCGAGGGCGGCGCGGGCGGCGTGCGCGGTCGGCGCGCCCCGGCGGCAGCCACCAGCGCCCGTGGGCGAGGGTGCCCATGAGGGCGACGTCGAGCGCGTTGACGGGGAAGTCGAGCCGGGTGCGCTCGGTCTGGGCGACGTAGGCGGGGCGCCCGGCTACCTGGACCGTTCCGGAGTCGGGCTGGAGCTCGCCGAGGAGGGCGCGGAAGAGGGTGGTCTTGCCGCCGCCGTTGGGACCGAGCACGCAGACGGTGCGGCCGGGGTCGACGGCGAAGGAGACGTCGCGGAGGACGGGCGGGCCGCCGTAGCCGGCGGAGAGGTCGTCGACGAGGACGGCGGGGGCAGCCGACGCGCGGCCTTCGCGCGGCGCGGTCACTGCGCCTCCTCCGCGCGGGGCAGCGGCGCCGGCCTGGCGCGCGCGTGCGGCCCGCCGCGCGGGATAGGCGGCGCCCGCCCGCGCTCGGCCCGCGCGCGGCCGCTCCCGCGCGACGGCCAGCACGGCGTACACCGCCGCCCCCAGCACCGCCACCGGCGGCCCCGGCGGCAGGTCGAGCCAGTAGGCGACGTACAGGCCGGTCACGCCCTCGGCCAGCGCCAGCGCCACCGACCACGCGAGCAGCGCCGGCACCGTCTTCGACACCAGTCGTGCCGCCGCTCCGGGCAGCACGTAGATCGCGGCCACCAGCAGCGCGCCGACCGCCGGGATCGCGGCCACCGCGGCCACGGCGACGAGCGCCAGCAGCATGAGGTCGGCCGTGCGGGCGGGCAGGCCGAGCGCCGGTGCCGAGTCGGGGTCGAAGGCGATCGCCGACCAGGTCCTTCCGAGCGCTGCGGTGGCCACCGCGGCCAGCACGGCGGCGGCCGCCGAGAGCGCCAGGTCCGCGGGCCCCAGTCCCAGCAGGCTCCCGAACAGCAGGCGGTCGACCGCGGCGCCCGACTCGAACACGTCGCTCGCCAGCACCACCCCGCCGGCGAGCGCGGCCACGAGCAGCAGGGCGGTCGCCTCGCCGGGTTCGCGCCCCGCGCGTCCCGCCCGCTCGACGCCCCCGGCGTACCCGAGCGCGACCGCGAGCCCGGCCAGCGTCGGGCTCACGCCGGACGCGTCGGCCGCCACGAGCCCGGGGAAGGTCGCCGAGCCGGCCGCGTGTGAGAAGAAGGCGAGCCGCCGGAGCACGACCCACGCGCTGAGGAGCCCGCCGGCGGCGCCGAGGAGGATCACCTCGAAGAGGGCCTCGCGCAGGAAGGGGATGTCGGCGAGGTCGAGCGGCGACGGCACGGCCGGAAGCCTAACGAGAATCATTCTCACTTATGCCGGAGGTCCGGAAATGCGCGCACCTACCGGGGGAAAGGATCGCTCCGGTGCGGGCCGAGCCCGCCCCCTCGCGCACGGCAGGTTCAACGCCCTGCCTTTCCGGGGTACCCACGTGTCAGGCTGTCCTTCGGCAGCCGATCCCCTCCAGGGAGTACCCCACCGACAAGTGAAGGCCTCACGGGCTTACCTCGCCGGCCTCGGCACGTCCGGGGTCCTCATCGCCTGCTTCCTGCTGTTGCTCATGGTCGGGAGCGCCTTCGTGGCGTTCCAGGGAGCGCCCGGGCAGGCGAGCAACGACGGGCTCGACCGGCTCGACGTGAGCCAGGGCAGCCGTGAGCCGGCCATGGCGAGCAGGGCGCCGCGGTCCGACGGCCATCGAGCTTCGGACGCCTCCGCGCACCGCGGCGATCGGAGCCGCGCCGGTGTGACCCGGGGCGCGAGGCGCGCCCACATCGGCGCCGGCCCGGCGGCAGGTGCCGGCGGTGTGGAAGGCGAGCGCGCCGCCGGCGGCCTCGCCGGAGGAGGCGCCGGCGGCGGAGCGCCCGAGGGCAGCTCGGCGGCGGCCGGTCAGGATGCGGGCCAGGGCAGCAGCGGCGGCGGGGGCACCGGAAAGCCGCGGCCGCCGGCCGCGCAGCAGCCGGCTCCGGGCGACGGATCGACAACCAGCGGTCCGGGACCCCTGAGCGTCGTGACGGGCGGCCTGGGGGGCGCGGTCGAGGACACCACCAACGGGCTCGGCGAGACCGTGGGCCGGGTGGCCCCGCCGCTCCAGGCCCCGGTCCAGCAGACCGGCCAGGCACTCGGCGGCGTGGTCGAGCAGACGGGCCCCGTGCTCGACCAGACGGTCGGCCAGGTGAACGGGACCGTGAACAACGTGACCCGATCGCGTGCGCGACACCACCGGCAGGCTGCTCGGCGCGCCGTAGCGCTCGGCGCCGCTGCAGGACCGCTCGCGGCGCGCCCTACCTTGCCGCCGCCTGCAGGATGAACCGGCGCGACAGCGCCTGCAGCTCCAGGTCGTGCTGCAGCGAGCGGTGGTGCCCGCCCGGCAGGATCAGCAGCCGCTTCGGCTCGTGCGCGGCCGCGTGGAGCTGCTCGCTCACCGTCCACGGGATCTGCTCGTCGCCGCGCGCGTGCATCAGGAGCAGCGCGGTGTGCGGCCCGAGCCGGCCGGCCGCCTCGTACAGGTCCGCCTCGAGCAGCCACGACTCCATCGCCGGCACGTCGCACTCGAACCGCAGCGGCTCGCCCGACCGCAGGCTGCGCAGCAGCAGGTCCTCCGGCGCGGGGCAGATCGCCACCACCGCGCACAGCGAGGGATCCCGAGCGGCGGCGTGGATGGCCTGGAAGCCGCCCATGCTCGACCCGCGCAGGGCCACCCTCTCCACGTGCTCGCGCAGCAGCGCCACCATCGCCGCGACGTCGTCCACGCGCCCCGGGGCCGAAGCGGCCGTCCGAGCGTCCGTGTCCCCGCGCGTCGTAGGCGAGCGCCGCCATCCCGTCGGCGCGGCAGCCGCGCGCGAAGTCGAAGTGGGACTCCTTCGCCGACCCCGCGCCGTGCAGGATCACCACCCCGGCTCGCGGCTCGCCGTCCGGCAGGAACAGCGCGTACGCGAGGCCTTCCAGCTCGCCCAGCTCCGGAGGGACGGGGACGGGATGCTCCATGAACGCAATAATCGCCGCCCAATGGCGGCGGTTGCTGTGTCCCATGTCTATCCCCTCGGGTCGCGCCTGAACGAACACGGGCGGCTCGAGGTCGGCGGCTGCGACGTCGTCGAGCTCGCGCGCGACTTCGGCACCCCCGCCTATGTGTACGCGGAGGACGACATGCGCGCCCGCGCACGCGCCTACGTGGAGGCCTTCCGCGCCCGGCGGGAGCGCTTCGAGGTGATCTACGCCGGCAAGGCGTTCCCCGCCACCGCCGCGTTCCGGCTGTTCGCCGAGCAGGGCCTGTCGGCCGACGTCGCCAGCGGCGGCGAGCTCCACCACGCGCTGGCGGGCGGGGTCCCCCCGGAGCGCATCTACATGCACGGCAACAACAAGGCCTTGGCCGAGCTCGACTTCGCCCTCGGCGCCGGCGTGGGCCACATCGTGATCGACTCGTTCGACGAGATCGAGCGCCTGCGCGGCCGCCGAGCCCGGGCGATGCTCCGCGTCACGCCCGGCATCACGCCCTCGACGCACTCCTACATCCAGACCGGCCAGGAGGACTCGAAGTTCGGGTTCGGACTCGACGACGTGCCCCGCGCGATCGACGCCTGCCGCGACGCCAACATCGAGCTGCACGGGCTGCATGCGCACATCGGGTCGCAGGTCTTCGAGCTCGAGGGGTTCGAGCGGCTCGCCGGGGTGCTTGCCGGGATGGGCGACTGGCCGCTGCTCAATGTGGGCGGCGGCCTGGGGATCGCCTACACGGCCGAGGACCGCCCGCCGTCGATCGAGGAGTACGTGGACGCACTGCTGCGCGGCGCACCGGACGACGTGACCGTGCTGTGCGAGCCCGGCCGCTCGCTGGTGGGGAATGCCGGCGTCACGATCTACACGGTGGGCACGGTCAAGCGGATCCCCGGGATCCGCACCTATGTCTCGGTCGACGGGGGGATGTCGGACAATCTGCGCCCGATGCTCTACGGGGCCCGCTACGAGGCGGAGATCGCATCCCGCTTCGGCGGCGAGCAGGACTGCACGATCGCGGGCAAGCACTGCGAGTCGGGCGACATCCTGGTCCGCGACGCGAAGCTCGACCATCCGCGTTCAGGCGACGTGCTCGTGATCCCCGCGACCGGCGCCTACGGACACGCCATGGCCAACAACTACAACGCCCTGCCGCGCCCGCCGGTCGTGTTCTGCCGCGACGGAGACGCGCGCGTGGTCGTGCGGCGCGAGACCTACGACGACCTGACCGCCCGGGATGCCTGAGTTCAGGATCGGCCTGCTCGGCCACGGCACCGTCGGCTCGTCGTTCGCCAAGCTGGTCGAGGAGCGCGCGGGCGCGATCGAGGCCGAGGTCGGGCATGCGGCCGCGGCTGTCGGGCGTGCTCACGCGCAGCCGCGGCGACTTCGACGAGATCCTCGAGGGCAGCGACCTCATCGTCGAGCTGATGGGCGGCATCGAGCCCACGCGCGAGTACGTGCTGCGCGCCATGGAGGCGGGCCGGCACGTGGTGACGGCGAACAAGCAGCTGCTGTCGCAGCACGGCGAGGAGGTGTTCGACGCGGCGCGGCGGGGCGGCGTGCAGCTGCGCTTCGAGGGGGCGGTGGCCGGCGTGGTGCCGGCCATCCGGGTGATGTCGGAGACGCTCGCGGCGGCCCACATCGAGCGCGTCCACGGGATCGTGAACGGCACCACCAACTACATCCTCAGCCAGATGGCCGCGACCGGCGCGACCTACGAGGAGGCGCTCGCCGAGGCGCAGGAGCTGGGCTACGCAGAGGCCGACCCCACCGAGGACGTGACCGGCAAGGACGCCGCCGCGAAGATGGCGATCCTCGCGCGGCTCGCGTTCAGCGCGGCGGTGCGGCTCGACCAGGTGAGCTACGAGGGGATCGAGCGGATCACCCCGGACGACATCGCCTACGCGCGCGAGCTGGGGCTGTCGCTGAAGCTGGTGGGGTCGGCGGAGCGGGTCCCGCTCGAGGGTGGCGGCCCGGAGGGGTCCCCCGAGAGGCGGTCGCCGTGCACGTCTACCCCGCCTTCCTCTACGCCGAGCATCCGCTGGCGAGCGTGAACGGGGCGTTCAACGCGGTGACGATCGAGTCGCCCGCGATCACGGAGATCACGCTGAGCGGGCCGGGGGCGGGCGGCATCCAGACCGCCTCGGCGGTGCTGGGCGACGTGATCTCGGCGATGATCCCGCCGCCGTCGCTGCCGCCGCCGGCCGTGGAGCAGGAGATCGTCACGGACGTCGAGTTCTCCTTCTACGTGCACCTCGAGGTGGCGGACCGCCCGGGCGTGCTGGCCCAGGTGGCGGAGATCCTGGGGCTGCAGGGCGTGTCGATCCGGTCCGTGGTGCAGAAGGGGCTCGGCGACGAGGCGCGGCTCGTCATGGTCATGCACCCGGTGCTCGAGTCGAAGTTCCGTGCGGCCGTGCAGATGATCGCCCGGCTCGACTTCGTGAGAGAGCCGCCCCGGGTGATCCGGGTGATCGAGGAGACGTTCTGAGCCTCTGGCGCTACCGGGACCGGCTGCCAGTCGACCCGCTCGTCACGATGGGGGAGGGAGACACCCCGCTGGTGCAGGCGCCGCACCTCTCCTCGCTTACGGGATGCGACGTGTGGCTGAAGCTCGAGGGCGCCAACCCGACCGGCTCGTTCAAGGACCGCGGGATGACGGTGGCGGTCTCGGCGGCGGTGGGCGAGGGGGCCGAGGCGGTGGTGTGCGCGTCGACCGGGAACACGGCGGCGAGCGCGGCGGCGTACGCGGCGCGGGCGGGGCTGCGCGGCGCGGTGATCGTGCCGGAGGGGAAGATCGCGACGGGCAAGCTGGCCCAGGCGCTGATGCACGGGGCGCGGGTGATCGCGCTGCGCGGGAACTTCGACCAGGCGCTGGAGCTGGTGCGCGAGCTTGCGCGCCGGCACCCGATCGCGCTCGTCAACTCGGTGAACGACTACCGGGTGGAGGGGCAGAAGACGGCTGCGTTCGAGGTGTGCGACGCGCTGGGCGAGGCGCCGGACGTGCTGTGCATCCCGGTGGGGAACGCCGGCAACGTGACCTCGTGGTGGAAGGGGTTCCAGGAGTACGAGACGGCGCCGCGGCTGCACGGGTACCAGGCGGAGGGGGCGGCGCCGCTGGTGCGGGGGGCGCCGGTGGAGGACCCGGAGACGGTGGCGTCGGCGATCCGGATCGGGAACCCGGCGCGGTGGGAGGACGCGATGAACGCGTTCACGGCGTCGCGCGGGGAGGTGCGTGCGGTGTCGGACGACGGAGATCCTGGACGCGTACACGCTGCTGGGGTCGCGCGAGGGGATCTTCTGCGAGCCGGCGTCGGCGGCGTCGGTGGCGGGGCTGCTGCGCTACGGGGCGGAGGGCCGGGTGGTGTGCGTGCTGACGGGGCACGGGCTGAAGGACCCGCAGACGGCGATGAACCGGGCGGCGTCGGTGGTGCCGTGCGAGCCGGACATCGATGGCGTGGAGCGGGCGGTGCTGGGGTGATCTCGACGCGACCGTCGACCTTGTCCGCCTCAGGCGGACGTACTCGACGCTCGGTGTGGTGGCGGCGGCCATGAACCGGCACCGCATCGTCCGCGCGCCCGCTTCGAGCGCCAACCTGGGGCCGGGCTACGACGTCCTCGCCGCCGCGCTCGAGATCGAGCTCGAGCTGGAGGTCGAGGAGACCGGCGCGTTCTCGGTGGAATGCAACCTCCCGGGCGTCCCACTCGACCGGACCAACCTGTGCGTGCGCGCGTTCGAGCGGCTCCACCCGGCCGACGGCGTGCGCTTCGCGATCCGCTCGGAGATACCGCCGGCGGCAGGGCTCGGCTCGAGCGCCGCCGCCATCGTGGCCGGCCTCGCCGCGGCCGACCACATGTACGAGCTGGACGCGCCGCTGTTCGAGCACGCGGTCGCGCTCGAAGGGCATCCGGACAACGTGGGGGCGGCGCTGCTGGGCGGCTTCGTGATCTGCGCGGCGGACGGCGAGCCGGTTCGCTTCGACCCGCCCGCCGGCCTCGAGGGGGTGCTGGCGATCCCGCCCGAGGAGGTGCCGACGACAGAGGCGCGCGCGGCCATGCCGGAAGAGGTGCCGCTGGCGGAGGCGGTGCACAACGTGGGGCACGCCGCGCTGCTGGTGCTCGGGCTGGCGAAGGACGACTTCTCGCTGATCGGCCGGGGCCTGAGGGACCTGATGCACCAGCCGCGCCGCCGCCCCCTGTACCCGTTCTCGATGGAACTGGTGGACCGGGCCGAGGAGCTGGGCGCTGTCGGCGCGACGATCTCGGGAGCCGGCCCGACCGTCCTGTTCTGGTGCCACTGGGAGCAGACCGGAACGCTGGTGGAGCGCCTGCGAAGCGAAGCGGCCGACTGCGCCGTGCGCAGGGTGACGTTCTCACCGGGCGGCGCGGACGTACGAGCTCTGTAGACCGCTCACGGCGGCTCAGGTTCCCGGCGCCATCGTTCGGAGGCCGGCCAGGCGCGCGGCGGCCGCTTGGCGTTCGTCGTAGGTCACGAAGGCGTCGACGGGGTGCACGTCGAGGGCCGACGCCAGGTGGATCGCGTCGAGCGCCCGTAGCGCGGGCTCGTCGAGTGCTCCCGCGGCGAGCAGCAGCGGGCGGTCGACCGGGCGCAGCGCGATGGCCTCCATCAGGTCGCCGGCGCGCTCGAGCAGGAGGTCGAGGGGGAGCGCGGGGTCGTCGTCGACGGCGCGGCGGACGGCGCGGGGGATCTCGGTCAGGATCAGGTCGCTGCTGACGAGGTCCGCGTCGGCCACGAACGCACGAAGGGCGTGTGACTCCGGCTCGTCCCGGACGAGCTTCACGAGCGCGGACGTATCCGCATAGAAGATCGCCACGATCGAGCTAGCGGTCGCCGCGAACGTCGTCGAGCGCACGGCTCAGCGACCGGGGATCGCCCGCCAGCTCCAGCGGTTCCGGCAGGCTGGACCGGATCGGGCGCGACACGCGGCCCGCGGCGATCAGGCGGTCGAGGTCCGGCCCGGTCGTGGGCGCCGGCCCGAGCTCCGCGACCGGCCGGTTCCGATCGGTGACCACCAGCCGTTCCCCCCGGCTGACGCGCCGGAGGTAGACGCTCAGATTGCGACGCAGCTCCGCGACACCCACGGACTCACTCATGTACATGAAAGTAGCACTTCACTTCCAGTGCCGACCACCCCGGCCACGCCGGACCAGTCGTCATCGCGCGAGATCGGTTCGGTGTCGCTCCACCCTGCGCGAAGGGGATGGTCGCGGTCAACAGGAGGATCGAAGTGAGCATGCATGGCGAAGCCCCGAGCCGTGCGTTCTCTCCCCCGGAACGACGGCGGGCCGCCCGAAGGCGGCCCGCCGTTGGTCGTACTTCTTCCGGTGGTCTAGCCGGACCCGAGCAGGTGCCCGAGCGCGCGGCCCATGACCTCGTTCCGGCGATCCGTGGTGGCGATCCCCTCGAACCCGAAGCCCATCATCAGTGAGCTCGGGGTCGTGATGGAAGCGCCGACCGGGAAGCCGGAGGCGTCGGTCACGGTCCAGTTGTTCGCGTTGGGGCCACTGCCCTCGGCCGGGCCGGTGACCTGCCAGCCCTCGAGGCCGCTCTCGAACGACGTGCTGGTGCCGTCCGGCAGCGTCACGTCGTCCACGAACACGCCCAGGTTGTGAGTCGCCCAGTCGGTGATCGAGGAGATCGAGACCTGGATCGTCTGCCCCTGGAACTGGTCGAGGTCGATCCTCCACTCCTGCCAGCCTCCCGAGTTGCCGGAGGCCGCGTGCCACTCACCGGTGTCGCCGGTGGGCGTGCACGTGGCGGTGGCGGGGTTCCTCGTCTGGTAGTGGTCCAGGTGCGGGTGCAGCGTACGCCAGCCGCCCGAGTCGGGCGCCGGGCAGCTGTCGCCCGTGTCCTGCGTGGTGTGGTTGTTGGCATCCGGCAGCGTCGTCCACGTCCCGTCGGGCCTGCGGACCTCCACGGTGAGGAAGTCCCAGTGCTCCTCGGTGTCGTAGGACGTCCAGAACGTCAGGTCGCCGCCGGCCGCAGGCACGGCGATGTCTCGCGTCAGCCGCTTGTACGCGACATCGGCGATCTGCGAGTAGACGTACTGGCTACCGGAATGCGGATCGAACGGTCCGCCCGGCTTGTCCCAACGCGTCGACGGCCAGCTCTCGAACTGCGGGAACCGGTCCGTCGGCAGGATGCCGCTCGTGGACACGAACGACGAGCTCGAGTTCTGGTTGTCCGCGCTGTCGGGACCGTTGAAGCCCCAAGACAGTGCGCTGAACGGGTCGTCGATGCCGTTCACGTCGAACAGCCCGCCGGCGGGGTTGTTGCCGTCGTCGGCCACCTGGACGTACCCGCCGAACCAGTACTCGATCACGTCGTTGACGAGATCGCCCGAGCCGCGGAGGAACAGGCAACGCCGCGGGTCCTGCCCGGCAGGCAGCGGGTTGCACGGGCTCTCGCCCTTCGGGTCATAGAGCTGCGACCCGACAGCGGCGCCCGTGTACTGCTTCGCGGCGTTCTTGCCGGTGTAGAGCACACGTCCGTCCTCGTTCATGTACGCCCGCATCTCGAGGATCTCGTCCATGGCGAGACGGTCGGCGTTGCCGGGGCCCCCGCCGGGCGGGCGTGTGACGACGTCCTCGCCCGTGTACCAGACCACGGCGTCGTAGTGGCTCAGCACTCCGAGCTGATCGGGCGCGGTGCGGCCGCGGGCGTCCACGTCGTACACGTCGGCGTCCTGGCCGTTGGCCTCGATGGCGTCGACGTAGTAGTCGACGTAGTTCGGCCCGCCGGCCTGCGGCGGTGACGCGCCGGTGTAGTCCTCGGCAGCGACCACGAGCACGTCGTCGTTCGAGTCGGACACGGCCTGGTACGTGAACGAGTCGGAGCGGACCTCGTCGTCGTCGTCGTCTCGGCCACGACCCCGATCGTCGTCGTCGTCGCCGCCGCGGCCACGACCCCGATCGTCGTCATCGTCGTCGTCGTCATCGTCACCGCGACCGCGGTCGTCGGCCTCGAACCAGACCTTGACCTCGTCGTCCGGATCCGTGCCGCGCACGAAGCCGCGCATCACGCGGTAGTAGACGTCGGCCGGGTCGTAGCGGTCGCCGCCCCTCCACTCGGTGGTCGACGCGCTGCGCTCCCGCCCGCCGTTGATGCGGTACTTCAGGGTGACGTTCCCGAGGCTCCGCTTCGCCAGCACCCGCACCTCCTGCGGGTCGCCGTAGGAGTACTCGAACGTGAAGTTCGCCCCCGGGATGCCCTCCTTGTACGGGTCGTCGCTCTTGATGTAGAACGGCTTGGTCTCGATGCCCAGCGAGGACTCCGGGTCGTCCGGGTCCTCCGCCGACTTCGCGACCGAGAGCGCGAACGGGATGTTGCGCTCGAACTCCTTCTGCACCTCCGCCTCGTTGTCCGGGAAGACGAAGCCGCAGTCCGAGTCCGGGCAGCCGTCGCCGAGCTCGGGCGTCCATGCGAGCGCGCCGGTGCCGGCGTGCGCGTAGTCCGTCGTCTCGCCGTTCGTCACGTACAGGACGTCGGAGCTCAGTCCGGGGTGGAAACCCGGAATGGCCGGGTTGTCCAGGTTCCCGGACAGCGCGTAGTAGATCGGGTCATCGGCCGTCGGCGTCCCGACCTGCCAGCCCTCTGCGTACAGCAGCCACTCGCCGACCGAGTGATAGTTGATCTGGAAGGCGAAGCCGATCCGGTCGAGCAATCCCTTCATGGCCTGGGTCTCGGCCTCGGAAGTGGCCGCGGGGCCGCGATAGGTCTCGCTCGAGAAGATCGACGAGGAGCCTTCCTCGTCCCACATGAAGTGGTTCGGGAAGTTGCGGTTCGGGTCGACGCCGTCGCCGACCGCGGTCTGGCCGTCGCCGTTGTTGTCGCGCAGGTTCTTGCGCCACAGCCGCTCGTGGTCGTGCGAGTACTGGAACCCGTCCGGGTTCGCGACCAGGATGAACCACAGCTCGGTGTCGTCGAGCAGGCGCTCGACCTCGCGGTTGTCGGAGCGGTACTCGTCGAGGTACCAGTTCATGAGCCGGCGGTTGACCTCCGAGGAGATCCACTCGCGGGCATGCTGGTTGGAGCTGTAGAGCACCGCCGGCCGGCGGCCGTCGCGCACCCTGTCAGCGTCCTCGGTGAGCTTGACGGCGAGGATCTCGCGCCCCTGGCCTGTGGTGCCGAGCCTCACGAGCTTGGCGTGGCGGCTCTCCCGCGCGATCTCGTACATCTGATCGCGGAAGCCGCCGGGCTCGTCGTACGAGCGCCAGACCTGGAAGCCGTTCGCAGCCTGCTTGGCCGCGAACTGCTGATGCGTCAGGCCTCCCTTGACGCGCGTCAGAGTCGCGTTGATCCCGTCATCTGCAAGCTTTGCGCGCTGTGCCTGGTTGAGCACCAGGCCCACCTTGATCCCGCCGGCGACGTGCTGCTGGGTGGTGATGTCGAAGCCGTTCTCCGCCAGCGTTTGGAGCTGGTTGGGCTTGACGACCGCCGTATAGGCGTCCAGCTGAGCCGCCGAAGCGGGTACGGCGAACGCGAGGGTAAGAAGCACCGCGACAGCGGCGCCGAAGCCCCAACGAGTCATTCCCCCTCCTCGGTAGTTATGGGCGTCCAACCGAAGGCCTTTACCCAGCTACCGCCCGGACCAATCCTGCAATAGCGTGATTCTCATGGAACCCGTTCAGGCAGCCGGCGGGGTGGTTCTGCGCGACGGTCTCATGGCGCTCGTGCACCGGCCCCGCTACGACGACTGGTCCCTTCCCAAGGGGAAGCTCGACGACGGCGAGTCCTTCGAGGACGCCGCCCTGCGCGAGGTCGAGGAGGAGACGGGCCTTCGCTGCGCGCTGGTGCGAGAGCTCCCGGCCATCGAGTACGAGGTGCGCGGGCGGCCCAAGCTGGTGCGCTACTGGGCGATGGAGGTGGTCGACGAGACGCCCTTCGTCCCGAACGACGAGGTCGACCAGGTCCGCTGGGTCGAGCCGCGGGAGGCGCTCGCCCTGCTGACCTACGACCGCGACCGGGAGCCCGTGCTGGCCCTCTGAGGGGGCCGGCGGTCCGCCCAGGGCGACGCCGCCTCGAGCTGGGCGGCCAGCGACAGCAGCGGGCCCTCTCCAGCCGGCCGCCCGGCGATCATCACGCCCACCGGCAGCCCGTCGTCGCCGTGGTACAGCGGCAGCGAGATCGCCGGCTGGCCGGTGACGTTGAAGAGCGCCGTGTACGGGGTGAACTCGCCGGAGCGGTGGAAGTCCTCCCAGGGGTCGTCGCTGCAGGAGTCGATCTCGCCGATCCGCACCGGGCGCTGCGCGAGCGCCGGGGTGACGATCGCGTCGTAGTCGTCCCAGAGCGCGACGATCGACCGGACGCGGCGGCCAGCTGCGTGCGCGCGAGGAGGTAGTCGAGCGGGTTGCGCTCCCGGACTCCCTCCCAGATCTTCCAGGAGAGCGGCTCCACGAGCTCGGCGCTCGGCTCGCGGCCGGTCACCTGCGAGCCGAACCAGATGCCGAGCGCCACCGGCGTACCGAACACGAGCGTGAAGGCGCGCAGCAGCTCCTGGCCCTTCCAGGGCGGGTCGACCTGCTCGACCTCGTGGCCGAGCGACTCGAGCAGCCCCGCGGCGTCGTGAGCCGCCCGCTCGCAGAGCGGGTCGATCGCCGCCATGTCGATCGCGGGCACGGTCGTGACCCCGATCCGCAGCCGCCCGGGCTCGCGCGCCGCCGTCCGGGCGAACGGCTCGGGCGGCGGCGGCGCCCAGGTGGCGTCGCCCCGTTCGTAGCCGGCCATCACGTCGAGCAGCGCGGCCGTCTCGGCGACCGTGCGGGTGAGCACGCCGTCCTGCACCAGCAGGTCGTCGCCCTGCTCGGGCCCGCGCGAGATGCGCCCGCGGCTCGGCTTGAGTCCCACGAGGCCGCAGCACGCCGCCGGGATGCGGATCGAGCCGCCGCCGTCCGAGCCGTGCGCCAGCGGCACCATCCCGGCCGCCACGGCCGCGGCGGCGCCGCCCGAGGAGCCGCCCGGCGTGCGCTCGGTGTCCCACGGGTTGCGGGTCGGGCCGAAGCGGCGCGGCTCCGTCACCGGCAGGATCCCGAACTCCGGCAGGTTGGTCTTGCCGACGAACACGAAGCCGGCGTCGCGCAGCCGCCTCACGACGAAGGCGTCCTGCGGCGGGACGAAGTCGCCGAACAGGTCAGAGCCGAGCCGGTAGGGCATGCCCGCCACCGCGGCGGTGTCCTTGATCGCGATCGGCACGCCCGCGAAGGGGCGCTCGTCGGAGGGGTCGATCGCGCCGGCGGCCGCCAGGGCGCCGTCGGGATCGAGATGGACGAACGCGTTCAGCTCCGGGTCGAGCGCCTCGATGCGCTCGAGGGAGGCCTCGGTCAGCTCCCTCGAGGTGACCTCGCCGGCCTTGACAAGCCGCGCCAGCTCCGTGGCCGGCCGGCTGAGGAGGTCCGTCTGCATCGGGTCAGCGCAGCGCCGCTTGGGCGCCGTTCAGGCGCTCGCGCGCCGCCTCGAAGCCGCCCAGGTGCTCCAGCACCTCCGCGGCCAGCGCCTGGTAGTCGGCGCCCAGGTCCGGCGCGTAGTCGAAGATCGAGACGCCCCGCTCGGCGGACTCGGCGTAGCGCACGCTGCGCCGGATCACGGTGTCGAACACCTTGTCGCCGAAGCGCTCCTTCAGCGACTTGAGCGCCTCGCGCGAGTGAATGAGACGCATGTCCGCGATGTTCAGCACCACGCCGAGCCAGTCGAGGTCCGGGTGGAGCGACTCCTTCGCCAGCTCCACCACCTCCAGCGCCTGCTCGACGCCCTGGAGCGAGAAGTACTCCGCCTCGCTCGAGATCAGGGCGTGGTCCGCCGCCACCAGGGCGTTCACGGTCAGCAGGCCCAGCGACGGCGGGCAGTCCACGATCACCAGGTCGTAGCGGCGCTTCACGTCGCGGAGCGCGCGCTTCAGCGTCAGCTCGCGGCCCATCTTGCCCGCGAGGATCACCTCGGCCTCGGCGAGGCCGAGGTTCGCGGGCAGCACGTCCTCGTGGATCGCGTCGGCCGCCTTCGCCTGGCCGGCGAGCACGTCGGCCACCGTCGGCGAGGCGTCGGCGGGCACGTCGAAGTAGTCGGACAGGTTGCCCTGGGGGTCGAGATCCACGCACAGCACGTCCAGGCCGGCGCGCCGGTAGGCGTCGGTGAGCGTGCGGACGGTCGTCGTCTTGCCCGTGCCGCCCTTCTGGGAGAGGACCGTGATCGTGGCTGCCACCGGTCGAGGCACAGTAGCGCCTACCCGAATTACGCGTGGAAGCAATCCGCGCGCGCACGGCCACACCGTGCGCTTGCGGCCCGGCAGCCCTATCATTTCCCGTTCCCCACCCCGCGGCGCGCTCGCTCGGAGAGGGCGCGGAAGCCCAAGGAACCCACGAATGGCACCTACCGACGCCCGCGCCCCGGGCGGCCTTTACGACCCCAGCTACGAGCATGACGCGTGCGGAGTCGCCTTCGTGGCGAGGCTCGCTGCGCCCGCCTCGCACGAGGTCATCTCGCGGGCGCTGTGGGCCCTCGAGCACCTGGAGCACCGCGGGGCCGAGGGCGCCGACGCCGACACCGGCGACGGCGCGGGCATCCTGATCCAGCTGCCCGACGGCTTCCTGCGCGACGAGGTGCCCTTCGAGCTGCCCCCGGCGGGCCGCTACGGAGTGGCGGTCTGCTTCCTGCCGGTCGACCCGGCCGAGCGCGAGCACGCCGAGCGCCTGCTCGAGCGCACCGTCGCGGACGAGGGCCAGCGGGTGCTGGGCTGGCGCGACGTGCCGGTCGTGCCGGAGCACTGCGGCAGGGTCGCCGGCGCCGCCGCCCCCTGCATCCGCCAGCTGTTCGTGGCCGCGGGCGAGGCCGTGGAGGACCTCGACGCCCTCGAGCGCCGGCTCTACGTGATCCGCCGCGTCGTCGAGAAGGAGGACCTGCCGAACCTGGCGATCGCCAGCTTCTCGGGGCGCACGATCGTCTACAAGGGGATGCTCACCGCGCCCCAGCTCTCGCACTACTTCCCCGACCTGAAGGACGAGCGCGCCGTCTCCCGGCTCGCGCTGGTCCACTCCCGCTTCTCCACCAACACCTTCCCGAGCTGGGAGCTGGCCCACCCGTACCGGATGCTCGCCCACAACGGCGAGATCAACACGCTGCGCGGCAACCGCAACTGGCACCGCGCCCGCGAGCTCACGATCGCCTCGCCGCTGTTCGGCGAGGACATCGAGAAGATCCGCGGCCTCCTGCGCGACGACATCTCCGACTCGGCCTCGCTCGACGGCCTGATGGAGCTGCTCGTGCTGGGCGGGCGCTCGCCCGCGCACGCCATGTCGATGCTGATCCCGGAGGCCTACCAGGGCCGGCCCGAGCTGTCGCAGAAGGTGCGCGACTTCTACGCCTACCACTCGTCGCTGATCGAGCCCTGGGACGGGCCCGCCGCGGTGGCCTTCACCGACGGCCGCGTGATCGGCGCGACGCTCGACCGCAACGGCCTGCGGCCCGGCCGCTGGGTGGTCACGAGGGACGGCTGGGTCGTGCTCGCCTCCGAGACCGGCGTGCTCGAGGCGACGCCGGACCGGATCGTGGCGAAGGGACGCCTGAAGCCCGGCAAGCTCTTCCTGGTCGACCTCGAGCGCGACCGGATCGTGCCGGACCAGGAGGTGAAGGCCGAGCTCGCGGGACGGCGGCCGTACGGCGAGTGGCTGCACGACCGCGTGGTGCACATCGAGGACCTGCCGGAGAAGAGCCCGCGCGTGCCGCGCGTGGAGCCGCTGCGCGCCCGCCAGCTCGCCTTCGGCTGGACCGAGGAGGACCTCAAGGTGATCCTCGCGCCGATGGCGCGCGACGCCGCCGAGCCGACGGGGTCGATGGGGAACGACGTCGCGCTGGCCACCCTCTCCGACCGCAAGCCACCGCTCTTCTCGTACTTCAAGCAGCTCTTCGCCCAGGTCACGAACCCGGCGATCGACCCGATCCGCGAGTCGGTGGTGATGAGCCTCACGGCCTGCATCGGCCCCGAGATCAACCTGCTCGACGAGACGCCGGACCACTGCCACCAGCTCGTGATGTCGCAGCCGATCCTGCGCAACTCGCAGCTGGAGAAGCTGCGGCAGGTCGACCACCGCATCTTCGAGGCGCGCACGATCGACATGACCTTCCCCGCCGAGGAGGGCGAGGCGGGCATGGAGCGGCGCGTGGAGGAGATCTGCCGCGAGGCCTCCGACCTCGTGGCCCGCGGGGTGAACATCATCATCCTGTCCGACCGCAACCTCGGGGAGGAGCGGGCGGCGATGCCGTCGCTGCTCGCCGTCGGCGCCGTTCACCACCACCTCGTCCGCGAGGGCACGCGGCTGCAGATCGGCCTTATCGTGGAGACCGGCGAGGCGCGCGAGATCCACCACATCGCGACGCTGATCGGCTACGGCGCGGCGGCGGTCAGCCCGTACCTGATGTTCGAGTCGATCTACGCGCTCCACCGAAACGGCCGGCTGCCCGAGGGCATGAGCCCCGAGCACGCCGAGATGCGCGTGATCAAGGCGATCGGCAAGGGGCTCCTGAAGATCCTGTCCAAGATGGGGATCTCGACGATCCGGTCCTACACCGGCGCGCAGATCTTCGAGGCGGTGGGCGTGCGCAAGGAGATCGTCGACCGCCACTTCACCGGCACGTCCTCGCGCGTGGAGGGAGTGGGGCTCGACACGATCGCCCGCGAGGCGCTCGACCGCCACGCGCGCGCCTACCCGGGCGCCGTCTCCGAGCTGCTGCCGGCCGGCGGCGTCTACCAGTGGCGCCGGCGCGGGGAGTACCACGGCTGGAACCCGGAGACGATCGCCACCCTCCAGCACGCGGCGCGCGACGGGGAGGGCGGCGCCGCCGCCTACGAGCGCTACGCCACCTACGTGAACGACGTGGCCGTGCGCAACACGTCCCTGCGCGGCCTGCTCCGCTTCCGCTCCGACGTCGAGCCGGTGCCGCTCGACGAGGTCGAGCCGGCCGCGGAGATCGTCAAGCGCTTCAAGTCGGGCGGGATGTCGCTGGGCGCGCTGTCGCCGGAGGCCCACGAGACGCTCGCCGTCGGCATGAACCGCCTCGGCGGGAAGTCGAACACCGGCGAGGGCGGCGAGGACCCGGCCCGCTTCGACGACGACCGGCGCTCCTCGATCAAGCAGGTGGCGTCGGGGCGCTTCGGGGTCACGATCAACTACCTCGTCAACGCCGACGAGCTCCAGATCAAGGTGGCCCAGGGCGCCAAGCCCGGCGAGGGCGGCCAGCTGCCCGGCCACAAGGTGGACCGCTACATCGCGGGCCTGCGCCACTCGACGCCGGGCGTGGCGCTGATCTCGCCGCCGCCGCACCACGACATCTACTCGATCGAGGACCTCAAGCAGCTGATCTACGACCTGCGCTGCGCCAACCCGCGCGCCCGCATCTCCGTGAAGCTGGTCGCGGAGATCGGCGTGGGCACGGTCGCGGCCGGGGTGGCGAAGGCGAACGCCGACCACGTGGTGATCGCGGGCCACGACGGCGGCACCGGCGCCTCGCCGCAGGCTTCGATCCACCACGCCGGCATCCCCTGGGAGATCGGCCTGGCCGAGACCCAGCAGACGCTCCTGCTCAACGACCTCCGCTCGCGCATCCTGGTCGAGGTCGACGGCCAGATGCGCACGGGGCGCGACGTGGCCGTGGGCGCCATCCTCGGCGCCGACGAGTTCGGCTTCTCGACCGCCCCGCTGATCGCGCTCGGCTGCGTGATGATGCGCGTCTGCCACCTCAACACGTGTCCGGTGGGCATCGCGACCCAGGACCCGGAGCTGCGGCGGCGCTTCGACGGCGAGCCCGAGCACGTCGTGAACTACCTGTTCATGGTGGCCGAGGAGGCGAGGGCGATCATGGCCTCGCTCGGCGTCCGCTCGGTCGGCGAGCTGATCGGCCGCACCGACCTCCTCGAGCAGGACGACGCGGTCGACCACTGGAAGGCGCGCGGCATCGACCTGAGCTCGCTGCTCCGGGTTCCGGAGGACCTCCCCGACGGCGCGCCGCTGCACTGCGTGCGCCGTCCGGAACCCGTCCTCTACGACTCGATCGACGTGGACCTGCTGCAGCGCTCGCGCCGGGCCATCGAGCGCGGCGAGCCGGTGCGGCTCGAGCGCCGGATCGAGAACAAGAACCGGGCCGTCGGCGGACTCCTGTCGGGCGAGATCGCGCGGGCCCGCGGCTCCGAGGGGCTGCCCGAGAGCACGATCGAGATCGCTCTCACCGGCTCGGCCGGGCAGAGCTTCGGCGCCTGGCTTGCGCCGGGCGTGTCGCTCACGCTCGAGGGCGACGCCAACGACTACACCGGCAAGGGCATGGCCGGCGGCATGCTGGTGGTGCGGCCCCCGCTCGAGGCGACCTTCACGGCCGAGCAGAACGTGATCGTCGGCAACGTCGTCCTGTACGGGGCCACCTCGGGCCGCGCCTTCTTCCGCGGCCTCGCCGGCGAGCGCTTCGCCGTGCGCAACTCGGGCGCCATCGCGGTCGTCGAGGGCGTGGGCGACCACGGCTGCGAGTACATGACCGGCGGCCGGGTGGTCGTGCTCGGGCCGACGGGGCTGAACTTCGCCGCCGGCATGAGCGGCGGCGTCGCGTACGTGCTCGACGTGGACGGCGCCTTCCGCTCGCGCTGCAACACGGAGCTCGTGGGCTTCGACGAGATCACCGACGACGAGGCGCTCGAGCTGCGCGGCTGGATCGAGGAGCACCGCGAGCTGACGGGCTCCCCGGTGGCCGAGCGCCTGCTCGCCGACTGGGACGCCCAGCTCGCCCGCTTCGTGAAGGTGATGCCGCACGACTACAAGCGGGCGCTGCTCGAGGCGACGCCCGAGGAGGCCATCGCCTAGATGGGCGAGCTGGGCGGGTTCCTCCGCCTCGAGCGGGTCGGCTTCCGGAAGCGCGATCCGCGCGAGCGCGTGCGCGACTACCGCCAGTACTTCTCGCTGCCCGACGACCAGACGCTGCGCGAGCAGGGCGGACGGTGCATGGACTGCGGCGTGCCGTTCTGCCAGGAGGGCTGCCCGCTCGGCAACAAGATCCCGGACTGGAACGACCTCGTCTATGCCGACCAGTGGCGCGAGGCGCTCACCCAGCTGCACGCGACGAACAACTTCCCCGAGTTCACGGGTCTGATCTGCCCGGCGCCGTGCGAGTCGGCCTGCGTGCTCGACATCAACGACGACCCGGTCACCATCGAGCAGATCGAGCTGGCGATCGTCACGCGCGGGTTCGACGAGGGCTGGATCTCCGCCCAGCCGCCGGACGAGCGGTCGGGGCGGACGGTCGGCGTGATCGGCTCGGGCCCGGCCGGCCTCGCGGCGGCCGCCGAGCTGAACCGGCACGGCCATTCCGTCGTCGTCTACGAGCGCGACGAGGGGCCGGGCGGGATGCTGCGCTTCGGCGTGCCCGACGCCAAGCTCGAGAAGTGGATCATCGATCGCCGCGTGGCGCTGCTCGAGGACGAGGGGATCGCGTTCGAGTACGGCGTCGACGTGGGCCGCGACGTGAGCGTGTCCGAGCTGCGCGAGCGCCACGACGCCGTGGTGGTGGCGATCGGCTCGCGCGTGCACCGCGACCTCGACGTGCCGGGGCGCGACCTGGACGGTGTGCACTTCGCGATGGAGTACCTGTACCAGCGCAACCGTCATGTCGCGCGGGAGGAGGGCCGCTACGCGCCGGAGGCCGACCAGCCCATCTCGGCGGCCGGAAAGCGCGTGGTCGTCGTCGGCGGCGGCGACACCGGCATGGACTGCATCTCGAACGCCCTGCGCGAGCAGGCCGACGACGTGCTCCTGCTCGACGTCTATCCGCCCCTGCTCGGTGACGGCCGCCCGGCCGGTACGCCGTGGCCCCTGCCGCCGAAGCGCACGCCCTCGACCTACGCGCTGGACGAGGGCGGCGAGCGCCGCTTCGGCACGCAGGTCACCGCGATCGCCGGCAGCGACGGACGCGTCACCGCGGTCGAGGGGCGGCGCGTGCAGGGCACCTCGTCGCGCGACCTCCACGCGATCCCGGGCAGCGAGTTCACCGAGCCCGCCGACCTGGTGCTGGTCGCGATCGGCTTCAGCCACGCCGAGCACGAGGGCGCGGTCGAGGAGCTCGGCGTGGACCTCGACGCGCGCGGCAACGTGAAGGCGCCGGTCTACGAGACGAGCGAGCGGGGCGTGTTCGCCTGCGGCGACGCGCGCGTCGGCCAGTCGCTCGTGGTCACGGCGATCGCCGAGGGCCGGCGCTGCGCGCGCGTGGCCGACCGCTACCTGGGCGGGACGGGCGAGACCCGCCGGATGCCCGCCTCCGCGCTGTTCGCCGTCGAGGACGGCGATCCGCACTCGCTGCGCCACCAGGCCGAGACCGCGCGCACCGTCACGGTCGGCGACGCGTTCTGGTCCGGCCCGCGCGAGGAGTCGTAGGCCCGGCGTGCCGGCCGCGTTCGTCACCGGGGGCTCGGGCTTCATCGGCGGGGCGCTGATCGAGCGGCTGCGCCGGGAGGGATGGGACGTGCGCGCGCTGGCGCGGTCGGACGCCGCGGAGGCCGCCGTCCGCGAACGCGGCGCCTCGCCCGTGCGCGGGGACCTCGGCGACGTGGATGCGCTTCGCGGCGGGACGGTGGGCTGCGACGTCTGCTTCCACGCCGCCGCCAAGGTCGAGGACTGGGGCGACCCGGCCGACTTCGAGCGGCTGAACGTCGGCGGCACCGCGAACGTGATCGCCGCCTCCCGAGCGGCGGGCGTGCGGCGGCTCGTGCACGTGGGCACCGAGGCGGCGCTGACCGCGGGCCAGGCGCTGGTGGGCGTGGACGAGGGAGCGCCGCTGCGGCCGGACTCGCCGTTCCTCTACTCGTCCTCGAAGGCGAAGGCCGAGCAGCTGGTGCGCGACGCGAACCGCGACGGGCTCGAGACGGTCGTGGTGAGGCCGCGCTTCGTCTGGGGCAAGGGCGACACCACGCTGCTGCCGGCGATCGCCGAGCTGGTGCGGAGCGGCCGCTTCCGCTGGGTGGGCGGCGGGCGCCACCTGTCCGACACCACGCACGTGGACAACACGGTCGAGGGGCTGTGGCTGGGCGCCACCCGCGCGCCCGCCGGCGGCGTCTACTTCGTCACGGACGGCGAGCCCGTGGTGTTCCGCGACTTCGTGACGCGCATGCTCGCGACGCAGGACGTGACCATGCCCGACAAGTCGGTGCCGGCCGGGCTGGCCACGGCCGCGGCGGCGACCGCGGAGCGCGCCTGGCGCCTGCTGAAGCGTCCCGGCCCGCCGCCGCTGACCGGCTTCGCCGTCTGGGTCTCGTCGAAGGAGTGCACGCTCGACATCTCACGCGCCCGCACCGAGCTCGCCTACGAGCCGGTGCGGACGCGCGATGAGGGCCTGGCCGAGCTCGCGAGCTAGGCCCCGGAGGGCTGCTGCACGGTCTCCTTGGCGGTGTCGGCTGCCTGGCGCGCGGCCTCCTTGCCGCGGTCCATCGCCTCCTGGCCGGTCTCCTTCGCCTTCTCCTTGACCTGGTCCGCCATCGGGCCGATCTTCTCGTCCTCCACGCGCGTGGAGGGGATGAGGAGTCCGCCGACGAAGCCGACGGCGAGAGCGCCGATCACCAGCCCCAGCGGGTTCTCCTCGGCCATGCCCTTCGTCCGGCGGGCGCCCTGCTTGACCTGGGCGCCGTCGGGAGTGGCGCCCGAGATCTTCGACTTCACCGAATCGACCCGGCCGGATACTGCCTCCTTGGCGCGGCTCGGCACGTCGGCCTTGTAGCCGAGCGCCTCCACGGTCTCGCCCATGCGGCCGCGGGTCTCCTCTATCTCCTGCCTGATCTGGCCTGTGTCTTGGCCCATTGCACGTCCTCCTTAACGCTTTCGGTTGCTTGCTCGGGCACCGGCGGTCCCGCCTCCTGGACCTTGTTGCGGCCCTGGAGCGCGAGCACTGCGGCGATCGCGCCGTAGACGACGGCAACGATCAGGGCGGCGAGCCACAGCTCCATCGCCGAGTCCAGCGCGGCGATGATCGCGGTGGTCAGTGCGCCGAAGGCGAAGACGCCGAACAGGCCGGCTCCACCGAACATGCCGGCACCCTGGCCGGCCTTCTTGCCCTTCTCGCCGAGCTCGGCCTTCGCCAGCTCGATCTCCTTGCGCACGAGCGCGGTGGTGTGGTCCGACAGCTCTTTGAGGAGCTCGCCCGTCCCGTGCTCGCGCAGGTCGTTGTTGCGGTTTCCCTCCATGGCTCAGACGTGCGGCTCGAACTGGCTGGCCCGGGTGCCGTGTCCGACGGGCTCGCCGGGGGTCACGCCGTTGGCGCTGCTGCCGTCGGTCGGCAGCGATGAGCGATACCGCTCGCCGCTCGACGCCTTCAGCATCCTCGAGGCTGCGAAGCCGAGCACCAGGCCGCCGGCGGCAACCGCCCACGGGTTGCGGCGGGCGACGTCCTCGACGTCGCGAAGGATCCTGTCGCCGTCGCTCTCCTGCAGGTATCCGCCGAGCCGCTCGGCCCGGTCGGCCGCCTGGTCCACGTAGCGGGCCGGCGTGTCCTTGCCCTGCTTGCGGAGCTCCTCGGCGACGGACCGGGCGTCGCCCGCGTTCGAGGTCACCTGCTCGCCCGCCTGGGTCGAGCGCTGGTCCACCTCCTGGCTCATGCGGCCGCGGGCCTGACCCGCCGCCTCGCGCGCCTTGTCCTGCGCCTGACCCGCGACCTCGCGGGCCTTCTCCTGTGTCTCCGGCATTTGCTACCTCCTATGAGGGGTTGGTGCTTCCACGCTGCTCGCGCGGTCGAACCGCCGCCCCGACTCCGCGGGACGGGCCTCGCGGCGGTCGCGATCGGAGACGAGCCCGACCGCAAGCGCGGTGATCGTGAGCAGGATGTGAAGCACGTTGTCTGCGGGGTTGATCGGGATCAGCCCGAGAACGTCATGGCCGTCGATCAGGCCGATGACCGTCACGACGGCGTAGATCGCGCCGAACGCCAGCGCCGCGGTGCGCGCGGTCCGGTGCTTGCCCGCCAGGGCGAGCAGGAAGAGGCCAGAGGCGATGTGCACGACGTTGTGCCAGCCGTTGACCTCGAACAGGATGAAGTTCTCGCCGTCGACGGCGCCGGGATCGCTCCCGGCGGATGTGTCGAAGGTCGCCTCGGCGAGGAAGCCGAGCAACCCGACCAAGACGAGGGTCCCGCCGATGATCAGGCAGAACCATTGGGCGGCCGAGCGGCCGCGATTGCGATCGTCCATGGGACGACTCCTTCAGCGTTGGGGGTGTACTGGGGCTTGCGGTCCGGCCCAACGCCTTCTGACAGACGCCTGTCGTCCCAATCTTCGGGTTACCGGCACCAACTGGGGTAAACCGGTCTGTCTCACTTAGAGCGAAAACCAGGCGGGATTGGTCGCCTGCCGGGTCGGGTATGTCTCACTTCCGAAGGACGTCAACGACGGCAGGGGGAAAACGGAATGCAGCTGCGACGGCTCATCGTCGCCGTGGCCGTGATCGCGTGCGTGGCGCTGGGAGGCGCCGCCCCGAGCTTCGCGGAGCCCGCATGGGCACCGGCGGACAGCGCGACGATCAAGCCCGGCAACCAGACCATCACCGCGGGCGGACAGTGCACGTCGAACTTCGTGTTCTACGACGCCGCCAACAACGTCTACGTCGGCCAGGCGGCGCACTGCTCCGGCACGGGCGGCGCGACCGAGACCAACGGCTGCGACTCGGGGTCGCTCCCGAACGGCACGGCGGTCGAGATCGAGAACGCCACCCAGCCCGGCACCATGGTCTACAACTCGTGGATCGCCATGCAGCAGGCCGGCGAGACGAACGCGGACGCGTGCGACTTCAACGACTTCGCGCTAGTCCGGTTGGGCGCGGCCGACACGGGCAGCGTCAACCCGTCGATCCCCTTCTGGGGCGGGCCGACCGGCATGACCGACGGCGTGACCGACCTCGGCAAGGTGCTCTCGTACGGGAACTCTTCGCTGCGGCTCGGCCTGGATCCGCTGAAGCCCAAGGAGGGCGTGAAGATCGCGACCGAGGGCAACGGCTGGAGCCACAACGTGTACACCGTGACCCCGGGCATCCCGGGTGACTCGGGCAGCGCGTTCGTCGACCGCGACGGTCGCGCGTTCGGCGTGCTCAGCACGCTGCAGATCGCGCCGCGGGTCGGCTCGAACGGCGTGAGCGACGTCAGCCGCGCGGTCGCCTACATGGAGTCGCACGGCGGGCCGGACGTGACGCTGGCGAACGGCACCGAGGCCTTCACCGGGCCGCTGCTGCCGCTGCCGTAGCCCGGCGGAGGTCCCTTCAGGAATGACCCGGGCCCCGCCTGCCGGCGGGGCCCGGTCTCTTCTCCGTCCCTCTCAGCCGGCGACCGCTGCGCGATCTGGCACGAGGCTGACGAAGAACATCTGGAATCGGCCGACGTCGATGGCGTCGCCGTCATCCAGTTCCGCAAGCTCGACCCGCTGCCCGTTCCGGAACACGCCGTTCAGGCTGCGGTCGTCGAGTATGCGGGCGCCGTCGGAGTCGCGGTACACGAGCGCGTGGCGCCGCGACACCGTCGGATCGTCGAATCGGATGTGTGCGGACAAGCTGCGGCCGATCCTGGTCCAGCCCTCCTGCAGCGGGACGACGCGCACGCGGTCGCCGTCCTCGAAGGCGAGGTAGTCGCCCGGCCGAACGAGCGCATCGCGCGCCTCGTCGAGCCAGTCGGGCGGCTCGCCTACGTCATGCTGCGTGGGGCCCTCCAGGGTGTCGCCGAACAGCGACGCTCGCCTGAAGCGATGCCCGCCGCATTCCGGGCAACCTGGTACCGGATCGCGTTCGTGCAGGGCTACAGCGAACCCACACGAGTCGCAGCGGAAAGAGCCGGCCCCTGCCAAGGTCCCGGCGCTGAACGCTTCCATGGATATCTCTCCTCGGGGTGGGGGTGGCGTATGGTAACGAGGCTCGGCCCGCGAGCAACCCATTTTTACGGTATTTGCGGGCTTTCTGGCGGCCTCGGCGAGGATTTCGTACCCACTTCGGGTGGCCGATACTCATCCGGGGGCGTCGGGGATATGGAGGACTGACGCGCGCGCGGCCGAATTGGTGAGGATGCCCGACCTCGGCGCCATGCTGCTTCGGCGCAGCCTCGGATCGCTCAGCCCGTCAAGCGACGGGTGCGGCGAGTGCCGCCGGATACCGCTCGCGGGCGAGCGCATGCACGAGCTCGACTCGGGCCGCGTGCTGTGCGAGCTGTGCTTCGGCGCGCTGCCGGAGGAGCACCGGCAGGCGGTGCGCTCCGAGCGGGTGCACGCGGGCGAGCGGCGGCTCGCCGTCGTGCCGAAGGCCGCCTGACGCGCGCGCATAGAATGGCGCCGCCGTGCGCGAGGTAACCGTCTCCACAGTCATCTCAGCTCCCCGCGAGCAGATCTTCGACTTCGTCTCCGATCTGGCCGGCCGGCCCGCGTACACCGATCACTACATGCGCGACTACCGGCTCGCGCGCGTGAACCCGATCGGGCCGGGGGCGGCGGCGCGGTTCCAGCTGCGCGGCCCGCTGGCGAAGGAGTACGCCGAGCTGACCGTCCGGGAGGTGGACCATCCCCGCCAGATCGTCGAGGAGATCTGGCTGGGGCGGCGCGGGCGCAACCGCTTCGTCGCGGTGTACGACTTCACGAACGAGGGCGCCGGGACGACGCGCGTGGAGCTGACCACGTACGGGGAGCCCGCGACGATGGTCGACCGGCTGCGGCAGGTCGGCGCCGCCGGCTGGATCCGGCGGCAGTCGAAGAAGTCGCTCGAGCGGCTGCGGATGATCTTCGAGGAGCCGCCGAAGGGCGAGCTGAAGCGGGTGACGATCGCGGGGTACGAGCCCGCGAAGGCGGCGCGCTTCGGGGCCCCGGCGGGGATGGACCCGTCGCGGCCTCCGGCCCGCGGGGCCTCACAATAGGATTCGCCGCTCGATGAGCTTGCGCCGCCTCACCGTCGCCGTCTGCGTGCTCGCCGTTGCCGCTCCGCTGGGGCTGGCGGCGTGCGGCGACGAGCATCCGGGCGTGGACGAGCCGGCCCGCGAGGGGCTGGCGCTCGAGCTGGACGGGATCACGTACAACGTCTTCATCACGCGCCAGCTGAACCCGCGCGTGCCGCCCGACGGCGCCTACGTGACGGACGAGGCGCCGCCCGGCTCGGCCCTGTACGGCATCTTCATCCAGGTCTGCAACCACACGGACGAGGCGCACGAGACGGTCAGCGACTTCATCGTGAAGGACAACCAGGAGAACGAGTTCGAGCCGGAGGAGCTGCCGGTGGACAACCACTTCGCCTACTCGCCCCGGACGCTCGAGCCGGACGAGTGCATCCCAGAGGCCGGAAGCGTGGCCCAGCTGGGCCCGACCGCCGGCTCGATGCTGCTGTTCGAGTTCCCGCTAGAGACGACGGAGAACCGCCCGCTCGAGCTGGAGATGGAGGCGGAGAACGGGGACACGCTGACGTTCGAGCTGGACATCTAGCTTCGCGCGTTCCAGCTTGTCCGGAGGCGGGCGCGCACGAGGCGCTCACAGCGCCGCCTCCAGCACCACCTTCGCCGCCGGCGCCGCCACCGCTCCGCCCGATCCGGCCCTCACCAGCATCACCGCCACCGCCAGCTCCGGCTTCGCCGCCGGCGCGTACGCCGTGAACCACGCGTCCGTGTTCGACGGGTCCGGCGGGGCCGTCTCTCCGGTCTCGGGGTCGCGGGTGTCCTCCAGCTCCGCGGTTCCCGTCTTTCCGGCGACCTTCGTTCCCGGCAGCGCCGCTGCCGTTCCCGTTCCGTAGTCGACCACGTCGATCATCAGCGACTGGATCGTCCGGGCGATGTCCGGCGACGTCACGCGCACCCGCTCCGTGCGCTCGCCGAGCGCCAGCGTCGGCACGTGGCGCACGCCTCCGGACGCGATCGTCTGGGCCACCGAGGCCATCACCAGCGGCGTCGCCAGCGTCCGGAACTGGCCGATCGCGGTCGAGGCGATCTCCAGGTCCGACTCGATCTCCTCGCTCGGCGGCATCGTGCTCGGCACCTCGCCCGCCACCGTCGGGTCCTGGTTCCAGCCGAACCGCTCCGACGCCTCCACCAGTTCCTCCGATCCCACCTTCACGCCCAGCGGCCCGAAGACCGAGTTGCACGAGTGGGCGAAGCTGTTCCGGAAGCGTCCCGCCGCACGACTCTCCGTTCGCGTTCTGCAGCTCCACGCCGTCGATCAGCGCGAACGTCTCGACCGGGAACTCCGTCGACGGCTTCACCAGGTCCTGCTCGAGCGCCGCCGTCGTGGTCACGATCTTGAACGTCGACCCCGGCGGCTGGGGCGCCGAGAACGCCAGCCCCGCCAGCGCGCGGATCTCTCCGTTGCGCGGGTCGAGCGCGGCGATGCCCCCGAAGCGGCCCGCCAGCGCCGTCACGGCCGCCTCCTGGAGACGCGTGTCGATCGTCGTCCGCACGGGCGGCGCCGCCCGCGGCGGTGCTTCCGCGATCACGCGGTCCCCGGCGAACAGCCGCCCTCCCGGGCCGCCCGGCCAGGCGGTCCTCGAAGGCGTGCTCGAGCCCGTTCTGCCCCGTCGGCCAGTCGCGCGGGAAGCCGCGTGCCCACAGCGCCCGGCGCTCGGCCCGCGTCTCCTCCGGCATCAGCGTCCCGGTGATCGACCCCGCGATCGCCTCGAGTGGTGAGCTGCGGGCGTCGGCCGGGCCCTCCGCCAGCACCTTCCGGTTGCGCGACAGCAGCGTGGCGCGCTCGGGCGGCTCGCTCTCGCGCGCCAGCGCCTCGCCCCGCCGCAGGCCGGGGAACGCCAGCAGCGGCCCCCAGATCACCTGCTCGTCGTGCACCGGCAGGCGCAGGTTCGCTCGCACCGGCCCGAACACGCGCGTCTCCACCTCAACCGGGACGGTGACCGACCCGTCGCGTTCTCCCTCCGGGTCGCCCGCCTCGACGCCGGTGGCCGTGGCGGTCGCCGCGGCACGCTGGTAGGCGGCCTGGAACTCCTTGCGCGAGTGGACCTCGCGCGAGGCGTCGTCGAGCATGTCGTACATCGCGTCGTAGTCGCCGCGCTCCCACGCCTGGGTGAACTCGCCGGCGGTCCGCTGGCTCCCCGACTGCGTCTGCGACCCGACCACCATCCCGGCCGCGCCCGCGACCAGCGCGAGGCCGCCGAGCGCCGGAAGCGCCCGGTGCGTCAGCCTGCGACGGCGCTCGCCTGACAGCCCGATCATGCCGGGGTCGGCGGGGGTGCGGGGGCATTAGGCTGCCTCGCGCCTGTGACGGCGCTCGACTGGATCATCATTGCTTTTACGGGCCTGATGGGCGTTTGGGGGTATGCCCAGGGCTTGATCGTAGGGGCGCTGTCCCTCGCCGGCTTCGCAGGCGGGGCTTTTCTGGGCTCCCGGCTGGGCCCGTTGCTCCTCGAGGAGGGCTCCCAGTCGCCCTACGCGCCCCTGTTCGCCCTGATCGGCGCCCTGCTGGTCGGCGGCATCCTGGCCAGCGGGCTCGAGCTGCTCGGCTTCCATCTGCGCCACCGCCTGGGCGACCGGTTCGGAGTGCTCGACGGCGTGGCCGGCGCCGTGCTGGTCGGCGTGCCTCGGGCTGGGCCTCGTGTGGATCGCGGGCGCCGTGGCGCTCCATACTCCCGGTGCCAGCGAGCTGCGCGAGCCGATCCAGCGCTCGGCCATCCTCCGCGAGCTGAACGAGCGGCTCCCGCCGTCAGGGCCGATCCTGCAGGCGCTGGCCCGCTTCGACCCGTTCCCGGAGATCGACGGCCCGGCGCCGAACGTGGCGCCGCCGGACTCGCGCATCGCGCGCGACCCGGAGGTGCAGCAAGCGGGGCGCAGCGTCGTGCGGGTGCTCGGCACCGCATGCGGCCTCGGCGTGCAGGGGAGCGGCTGGATGGCGGGCAACGGCGTGGTGGTGACGAACGCGCACGTGGTGGCGGGCCAGGACGACACGACGGTGCAGGTCGGAGGCGAGGGCGACCGCCTCGACACCGACCCGATCTGGTTCGACGCCCGCAACGACCTCGCGCTGCTGCGCGTGCCGGACCTCGGCGGCGCGCCGCGGCTGCGGTTCAGCCCGGACCCGGAGGCCGGCACCTCGGCCGCGATCCTCGGCTTCCCCGAGGACGGGCCCTACGACGTGCGGCCCGGCCGGCTCGGGCAGACCTCGACGGTCGTGTCCCAGGACGCCTACGGACGCGGCCCGGTGCGCCGGACGATCACGTCGCTGCGCGGCCTGGTGCGCCAGGGGAACTCGGGCGGTCCGATGGTGGACGGCCGCGGCCGGGTGGTCACGACGATCTTCGCCGCGACGGTGACGGACGGCGGCCAGAGCGGCTACGGCGTGCCGAACCCGATCGTGCAGGAGGCCATGAGCCGGGCGAACGGGACGGTGGACACCGGCGCCTGCGCGCGCTAGAGCCGGGCTGCGACGGCCTCGAGGACACTGCGCACCCGGTCGGGTTCGAAACGCACCTGGGAGCGGGTGAAGCGAAGCGGAGTGAGGCCGGCCGCGGCGTGGGCCTGGTCGCGCTCGCGGTCCTTCGCCTGCTGCAAAGCGGTGCGGTGGTAGCGGAGCCCGTCCGTCTCGACGACCAGGCCGAGCCCCGGCCAGTAGAAATCCACACGGAACCCGTTCAAGTGGTGCTGCGTGAGCGGCGCAGGGAGACCCGCCCTGGCGAGCGAGCGGCAGGAAGCGGCGCTCGAGCTCCGAGTCGGTGAGGGTGAACGTGTGGCGGTCGAGCGTTTCGCGCAGGGTCGCTATTCCCGGTCGGCCCGCGAACCGCTCCAGCTCTTGCCGCAGTGTCTCGGGATCTATCAGGTTGCGCTTGTCGGCCTCGCCGATCGCCCGCTCGAGCTGGTTTCGACCCAGACTTGGTGCGAGGTCCAGGAGCGTCAGGGCGGGGCTGGTGACGGGGATGCCGAGATGTCGAGTCACGTCCACGTTCGTCAGCCCGCGACGGCGGTGTATCCGGATGCCCGCCCTCGCACGCGGACACCGGGCGCCGCGAACCGATACATCGACGGGGCCGTCGTTGGCCGGAACAACCTCGAGCAGCGCCCCCGGAGCTGGCGGCGGGTGATCACCCAGTGCTGCTTCTCCGCCAGCGCCCAGGCCTCGCGGACCAACGGTTGCGCGGTTTTGTAGGCCATCACCTACAAAAGTGCGCAACGGTTTGAGGTTCGCCCCCTAGAGCGCCGCCACCACCGCGTCCAGATCCGCCGACCGCTCCGCGATCAGCTCCTCCGCGTGGCGGCGCAGCTCGGCCAGGTTCTCCGGGCTGGCGTCGTCGAGGTCGTCGCTCGCGCGCGTCAGCTCCACCTGCAGGCGCCAGTAGCGCTCCTCGCCCAGCACGTGGCGCAACTGGTAGTCGACGGCGTCGGAGACTCCGTCGAAGACCACGTCGAGGATCGGGCGGGCCCACTCGACCAGGCCCCAGTCGTCCACGTCCGCGAAGCGGCGGCTGCGGGTGCGCTGCCCGGTGCCGAGCGAGAGCAGCACCACGTCGGCGCTCGGGTGGAAGCGCAGCACCTCGGCGAACGCGCACATCGCCGGGTTGACCGCGAACACGCCCCCGTCCACCAGCGCGCGCTCGCCCACCGGGAGCGGCTCGAAGTAGGTCGGGGCCGCTGCCGTGGCCCGTGCGACCACGGTGAGCGGGAAGTCCTCGAGCCGCCGCTCGCGCGCGTTGCGGGTCTTGAAGAAGAACGGACCGGGCTCGCTCATGTCGTAGGCGGGCACGATCAGCTCGGGCACCGTGTCGGCGAGCCGCTTGTCCGCGATGAAGCGCTCCAGGGCGCGATCGAGGGCGCCGGCGTCGTACTTCTCGTCGAGGAGCCCCTCGGCGCTGCGGATGCGCTGCCAGACCGAGCGATCGAAGATCTGCGGGCCCTCCTCCTCGTAGATCGCGGCCACCTCCTCGGCCGGCAGGGGGTCCGGCGCGCACAGGGCGCAGGCCAGGATCCCGCCCGTGGAGGTGCCCGCGATCAGGTCGAAGAGCTCGTATACGCGGCGGCCCGCGCGGTGCTCCAGCTCGGCCAGGACGAGGGCGGGAATCAGGCCGCGAATCCCGCCACCATCTATTGCAAGCACCCTCATGGGCCGACCGTATCGCTACAAATGGGTGCGGTGCGTGCCGCTCTGCTCACCCTGATCGCCGCCGCCTGCCTCACGGCGGGCGCGATCGCCGTTGCCCAGGAGCCTCCGCCAGGCGAGCCGCCGGACCGCCGGCCGATGGACGACAACCCCTGCCTCACCGAGCGGGCCAAGACGCTGCTCTGCCCCGATCTCGTGATGCGGCGCCCGTACGGGCTCTACACGGAACGGCTCACCAAGCCGGGGCACACCGTGCTGCGCGCCGGCAACGTGATCGACTCCGTCGGGAAGGGCCCGGCCGAGCTGCACGGGACGCGGATCGGGCCGCGCTTCATGAAGGGCCGGCAGCGCATCTACAAGCGGGGCGGCGGCAAGATCGGGATCACCACCGGCGCGCGCCTCCAGTTCAAGTTCGCCCACCAGCAGCTCTACTGGTGGAAGTTCTACGACGCGGCCCGCTTCGAGCTGTGGCGGCTCGACGAGGAAGGCCGCCGCACGCGACTGATGCGCACTGGCCCGAAGGTCGCCTACTGCCTGCGCGACCTGGGCCGGACCAGGCCGGGCATGCAGGGCTCTCCGCCCGGCCCGGTGTACCCGGCCTGCAGCACGAACTCGTCCGCCCAGCGGGTCACGCTCGGCACCTCCGTGGGCTGGGCCGACATCTACCCGCCCGCCTACCCGGAGCAGTGGATCGACGTGACCGGCCTGCAGGGCTGCTTCGCCTACGCGCACATCGCCGATCCCGAGAACGGGATCTACGAGTCCGACGAGGACAACAACGAGGCGCAGGTCATCGTCCGGCTGCCGTTCGAGCAGGGGAACGCGCGCCGCGGCTGCAAGGGCAGGGACCGCGGCCGGCCGTACGGGCCGCGCACCCCGTACTAGGGGCGCCCCGGCTGAACCGGCGCGCCGGCTGTCGGCGAGCCCTAGGGCGGCGGCGGGCGCGGGCAGTTGATCCCGCTGCAGGGCGGCGTCGGCGGTTCCGGCGGCCGCTCCGGCGGCAGCTCGGGAGGCTGCTCCGGTGGGGGCGGCGGCGGTTCCGGCGTCGTCTCAGGGGGCGTAGGAGGCACCGGCTCCGGCGGGATCTCCGCGACGGTCTCACCCTGGCCCGTCCGTTCCGGGCGACGCTCGACCTGCACGCGGTTGCGCGGGCGCCGCGGCTTCGGCTCGGCCTGTGTCTCCGTGGGCGCGGGCTCCGACACGTCCACCGGCTCCGCCGCCGGCGCGACGGGCACGGGCGCAGGCTCGGCGGCCTGGGCCTCGCGGCGTTGCCGCTCGCGCCTGGCCTTCCTTGCCTTCCTTTCCGCGGCGCCGGACTCGGCGGAAGGCTCCTCCTTGGCGGCCACGGCCTGCTCCTCGCCGGCCGCGGGCACCACCGACTCCACCGGGTCGTCGTCCGACGCCGCACCGACCAGCACCACGAGCACCAGCACGCAGGTCAGCAGCCCGATCAAGGTCAGGTCCCGCCGGCGGTGGCGCAGGATGGCCGCGCGTGCGCTGCTCGCGCCGGCGCCCGCCCCGGCGGCGCCGCCCGCCGCCGCCGCGGCCCCGCCGGTCCGTCTCGCCTCCTGACGCGCGATCGTCTCGCTCCAGTCGGCCCCGACGTGCTCCGCCGCCTGCGCCATCGTCTCGCGGAAGAGCAGCGGGCCCGCGGCGATCGGCGCCCAGGCGCGGTACGACACGCCCGCCTCCTGCATGGCGTCGCGGCCGAGCCGGCAGGTGTGGCAGTGCATCAGGTGCTCTTCGAGCCAGCCCGCGTCGTTCGAGTCCTCGTCGAGCTGGCGGTCCTGCTCGAGCGCGATCAGCGGCAGCGCCCGCTCGCAATCGGGCGCGCTCGCCGCGATCGAGGCGAGCGCGGTGCCGCGCAGGGCGTCGCGCAGGTTGATCCGGGCGCGCGAGATGAGCTGGGCGACCGAGTTGCGGTTCATGTCCATGCAGCTCGGCGATCTCGTCGTACGAGAGCTCCTCGAGCTCGCGCAGGGCGAGCACCTCGCGCTGGCGCTCGGGCAACGCGAGGTTGGCGACCCGGATCTCCTCGGTGCGGGCCTCGAGCAGCACGTTGCGCTCGGGGTCGTCCTCGGGGTCGCCGGGGTCGAACCCGATCCCGCCGCCGCCCACCCCGCCGCCCATCGGCGTGGCGGACTCGGGGATCTCGTCGCTCGGCTGCGTGCGCTTGCGGCGCTCGATCAGGTCGTAGCAGGCGTTGCGCGCGGAGGTGAGGACGTAGGAGCCGAAGGCGAGGTCGCGATCGGCGAGCTGGGGGAGCCGGCGCAGGACGCCGACGAAGGCCTCCTGGGTGGCGTCGGCGGCGTCGTCGCGCGACCCGAGGATGCGGTAACAGAGGTTGAAGGCGCGGCTCTCGTGGCGCTCGTAGAGCTCCGCGAAGGCATCGCCGTCACCCGCCGCGGCACGCTGCGCCAGCGCCGAATCGTCGGCGCCGCCGCTTAGCCTCGCGAGCCCGGCCACTGGTGCCACGGTACCGCGCATCTCCGCCCTGCGAAAGGGCGCGTGGACGGAATGCGCGATGACGGCCATCGCCCCTCCAACCGGCGGCCGGGCGAGGAATTACGCCGCCTCAACGGCCGAGGTGCATTCCCATCGCGCGCGGGGCCGCGCAGATCGCGCGGGTCAGCGGGTCGGCGCGGTCGCCGTTCTCCGCGGCGCGCTCCCTTCGGATCAGGGCGGATCGCACCACCGAGCCGCCCAGCCACGTCAGCGGCTCGGGGGGCACCAGCGCGCCGGGGCCGGCCTCCACGATCGGCAGGCGCGTGTGGTCGTCCCGGCGGTCCAGCGCAAGTGAGGCCAGCGCGCGGGCGCACATCTGGGTCGGGCCCACGCCGTTCCCGGTGAACCCGAACGCGAAGTGGACGGGCGCCCCCGGCAGCGTCCCCACCTGCGGGATGTGGCTCGGCGACACGTCGATCGGGCCGCCCCACGCGTGCGTGATACGCCGCCCGGCCAGCGCCGGGAACAGCCGCATGAGCCCCGCGTGGGTCTCGGCGGCGATCTCCGGGTCCACCTCCACGCGCCCGTTCAGGCGCGACCCGTACGCCAGCCGGCCGCCGCCCCAGCCGAGCAGGATCCGGTGGTCGGGCGTCGTCCGGAAGTAGTGCAGGAGCGTGCGCCCGTCGGTGATGCATTCGCCGCCCGTCCAGCCGATCTCCTCGATCACGTCCGGCACCGGCTCGGTGAGCACGATGTGGGACGAGGTGACCGTGAGCCGGGTGTGGAGCTCGCGCAGCGCCCGGGCGGAGGCCCCCATCGCGAGAACGGCCGCGCCCGCACGCACGCGGCCTGAAGCGGTCTCGGCGACGACGCCGGACGGCGCGCCTTGCGCGCGGCCGCCGTTCGTCGCGCCCTCCGACCGGTCGCCGACCGTCGCCGCGCCGCGCACGAGGCGCTTCACCCGCGACCGCTCGAACACCAGCGCGCCGCGCTCCACCAGCCGCCGCCGCAGGCCCATCGCCAGCCGGGCCGGCTGGAGCGTCGCGAAGTCCGGGATCAGCACCCCACGCCGGAACCGAGCCGAGTCGCAGCGCGCCCGCACCTCGGCGCCGGTCAGGTCGACCACCCGGTGCGGCGCCCCCAGCGCAGCGGCGGCCGCCACGGCCTCGCGCCCCGCGTCGTCGAACGCCGGCGCAGTCGATACGCACAGGTAGCCCGACTGGTCGAACCAGGCGTCCACGCCCTCGGACCGGCACCAGTCGCCGATGAACGTGACGGAGTCGCTCGAGGCCTCCAGGAGCGCCCGGGCCGGCCCGTCGCCGAAGCGCTCGCGGAGCGACGGCCCCGAAAGCCACATCGATTCGCAGAATCCCCCGTTCCGGCCGCTCGGCCCGTGCCCGCAGACACCCCCCTCCAGCAGGGCCACCTTCGCCCCGGCATCGAGCAGGTGCCAGGCGGTCCACAGGCCGGTGTAGCCGCCCCCGATCACGACCACGTCGGCGTCGATGCTGCCGTCGAGCGCCGCCAGAGGCTCTACCGTTCCGGCTTCGTCCAGCCACCAACCAGTGGCGTTGTGGCGCCCTACGTGATTACCCTGGAGAGTGATGGGCAAGACCCTAGTCATCGCCGAGAAGCCCTCCGTCGCCCGCGATCTGGCGTCGGCGCTGCCCGGTTCCTACAAGCAGGCGAAGGAGAAGACCCACCTCGACGGGGACGATTACGTCATCACGTGGGCGGTCGGTCACCTGGTCGGGCTGGCCGAGCCGGACGCCTACGACCCCAAGCTGAAGAAGTGGCGCTTCGCCGACCTTCCGATCATCCCGGACGAGTTCAAGCTCGTTCCGAACGACGAGCGCGCGGCCAAGCAGCTCCGGGCGATCCACAGGCTGATGGCCGACCCCGAGGTCGACCAGATCGTCAACGCCTGCGACGCCGGCCGCGAGGGCGAGCTGATCTTCGCCTACGTCTACGACACCGCCAAGGTCAAGAAGCCGGTGCAGCGGCTCTGGCTCTCTTCGATGACCAAGAAGGCGATCGGGGAGGCCTTCGGGCACCTGCGCGACGGCGATGAGATGAAGCCGCTCGAGGCGGCCGCCCGCTCGCGCTCCGAGGCCGACTGGGTGGTTGGGATGAACGCCACCCGCGCCGCCAGCATCCGCCTGCGCGCCGCGTTCGACGGCGCCGTCTCGCTCGGCCGGGTGCAGACGCCCACCCTCGCGCTGGTCGCCCGCCGCGAGGAGGAGATCCGCGCCTTCAAGCCGGAGCCCTACTGGCTCGTGGAGGCGCGCTTCGAGGCGAGCGGCAACCGCGCCTACGCGGGCCGCTACCTGGGCGGCAAGCGGCTCCCGGAGGAGGCCGCGGCCACCGCGATCGTCGAGGCCTGCACCGGCAAGCCCGGCGAGATCACGAAGCTCGAGAAGAAGGAGGAGCGCGAGCGCCCGCAGCTCCTGTACGACCTGACGTCGCTGCAGCGCCACGGCAACACGCTCTACGGCTTCTCGGCACGCCGCACGCTGGCGGCGGCGCAGCGCCTGTACGAGGAGCACAAGGCGCTCACCTACCCGCGCACCAACTCGCGCTTCCTGACCGGCGACATGATCCCCGAGATCAAGCCCACGGCCGAGCTCGTCGGGCACAACGCGCAGTACCGGCGCGGCTCGGAATACGTGCTGTCGCTCGACAAGCTGCCCTTGGGGCGCGTGGTCAACGACAAGAAGGTCCAGGACCACCACGCGATCATCCCGACGCGCTCCGAGCACGACCTGGGCCGGATGGGCCAGGACGAGCTGAAGGTCTACGACCTGGTGGCGAAGCGCTTCCTGGCGGTCTTCCATCCCGAGGCCGTCTACGAGCGCACCCGCGTGGAGACGACCGTCGAGGAGAACGTCTTCCGCACGAGCGGCCGGCGCCTGGTGGAGCCGGGCTGGAAGGCCGTGTACGGCGAGGAGGCCGACCAGCCGCGCGGCGAGGACGACTCCGGCGGCGACCAGATGCTGCCCAAGCTGGAGCAGGGCGAGGCGGTGCAGACGCTGGACGTCGAGTCGCTCCGCAAGGAGACCCAGCCGCCGCGGCGCTTCACCGACGCGTCGCTGCTCGGCGCCATGGAGACCGCCGGCAAGGAGATCGAGGACGCGGAGCTGCGCGAGGCCATGAAGGACTCGGGCATCGGCACCCCGGCCACGCGGGCCTCGATCATCGAGCGGCTGGTGGACGTGGGCTACGTCGAGCGCGAGGGCCGGGCGCTGGTGGCCACCGAGAAGGGCATCCAGGTGATCCGGCTGCTGAACAGCCACCCGCTCACCTCTGCCGGTCTCACGGGCGACTGGGAGCGCCGCCTCGGCCTGATCGAGCGCGGCGAGGACACCCGGCCGGCCTTCATGAGCGACATCGCCAAGTTCACCACCGAGACGGTCCAGGAGCTCGACAAGCTGAAGGGCGTGCAGATCGAGCGCGCCAAGCTGGGCCCCTGCCCGGTGTGCGGGCGCGAGATCGGCGAGAACCGCAAGGGCTACTCGTGCTGGTCGCGCGAGGACCCGGGCTGCGGCTTCGTGATCTGGAAGCGCAAGGCGGGCAAGTCGCTGCCGGTGTCGGTGGCGAAGGAGCTGATCGAGTCGCTCCGGGCATCGCGCGAGGCGGGCGAGGACCCGGGCGTGGGGCGGACGGCGAAGGCCGTCACGGGCTTCCGCGGCCGTTCCGGCAGGACCTTCCGGGCCAAGCTGAAGCTCGAGCAGTTCGAGGAGGGCAAGTGGCGCGTCGAGTTCGACGAGGACTGGGCGAAGGAGCCGCCGAAGGGCGAGGCGGAGGAGGAGCGGGCCGAGGCCGAGGCCAAGCCCGCCGCGGCTGACGCCGACGCCGAGCCGCAGCGCGCCACCGCCTGACGCGTTACGGCGAGGCGCAGTTGTGCCGCATGGGAGTACCTACTCGTAGTAACCTACCGGCGGTAAGTGGATACCGCCGCCCCGCGCATCGAGGACTTCAGGCACGGCCGCGTGCCGCGCGCCGTTCGCGAGCGCCAGCTCGTCGAGCTGGCCGAGGAGCTCTTCGCCGAGCGCGGCTTCGCGCGCACGTCCATGGAGGAGCTGGCGCGCCGCGCGGGCGTGACGAAGCCCGTCATCTACGAGCTGTTCGAGAGCAAGGACGGCCTTTTTCGCGTCTGCGTCGACCGGTCCATCGAGCGGATGGCGGCGAGCATCGCCGAGGCGTTCCGCTCCGAGACCGAGCCGGAGGCGCGGCTCCGCGCCGGCGGGCTCGCATTCCTGCGCTTCGCGCGCGACAACCGCGTCGCCTGGGACCTGATGGGGATGCAGGGGCGCTTCGCCGACCAGGCCGAGACGGTGCGGCGCGACCAGGCCCAGCTGATCCGCACGTTGATGACCGAGATCGCCCCCGCGGGCACCGACCCGCAGGAGCTCGAGGCCGTCGCCTACGCCGTCAACTCCGCCTACGAGGGGGCCGCCCACTGGATGTGGGAGCACCCGGACACCCCCGTCGAGCAGGTGGCCGACTGGATCGTCGCGCTGCTGCTTCCCGGACTGAGGAGGTTCACGTGACCCACCATCGCGTCGCGATCGTCGGCTCGGGCTTCTCCGGACTCGGCATGGCCATCCGCCTGCTGAAGGACGGCGAGCGCGACTTCGTCTTGCTCGAGCGCGCCGGCGAGATCGGCGGCACCTGGCGCGACAACACCTACCCGGGCTGCCGCTGCGACGTGCCCTCGCACCTCTACTCGTTCTCCTTCGCGCCGAACCCGAAGTGGTCGAGCACCTTCTCGCCGCAGCCGGAGATCCTCGAGTACCTGCGCGGCGTCGCGCGGCGCTTCGGCGTCATGCCGCACGTGCGCTTCAACACCGAGCTGGAGTCGGCGGACTGGGACGAGACGGCCGGGCTCTGGCGGATCGAGACCTCGGAGGGATCGATGACCGCCGACGTGCTGGTCTGCGCCCAGGGACCGCTCAGCGAGCCCCGGCTGCCGGACGTGCCCGGCCTCGACTCGTTCGAGGGGACCACGTTCCACTCCGCCGACTGGGATCACGACCACGACCTCGACGGCGAGCGCGTGGCGGTCGTGGGCACCGGCGCCTCCGCGATCCAGTTCGTGCCGAGGATCCAGCCGCGGGTCGGCCGGCTGCACGTGTTCCAGCGCACGCCTCCGTGGATCGCGCCGCACCCGAACCGGGCGATGACGCGGATCGAGCGGGCCCTCTATTCCCGGCTCCCGCTGGCGCAGCTGGCGATGCGGGCCGGCATCTACTGGGCGCGCGAGTCATTCGTGCTCCAGTTCCGCCATCGCCGCGTCCGGCGGCTGGCGACGAAGATCGCCCTGCGGCAGCTCCACGGGCAGGTCAAGGACCCGGCGCTGCGCGAGCGCCTGACGCCCCGCTACGAGATCGGCTGCAAGCGCATCCTGCCCACGAAGGAGTGGTATCCGGCCGTGACGCAGCCGAACGTCGAGGTGATCGACCAGGCGCTGGCGGAGGTGCGGCCGAACACGGTCGTCGCGGCCGACGGCACCGAGCGCGAGGTCGACGCGATCATCTTCGGGACCGGCTTCCACGTGACCGATCTCCCGATCGCCGGCATGGTGCGCGGCCGCGACGGCCGCACCCTGGAGGAGATCTGGGGCGGCTCGCCCGAGGCCTACAAGGGCGCCACCGTGGCCGGCTTCCCCAACCTGTTCCTGCTGGTCGGGCCGAACACCGGCCTCGGCCACAACTCGATCGTGTTCATGATCGAGTCGCAGGTCGACTACGTGGGCGACGCGCTCGCCACGATGCGCCGCCGCGGCGCCGCCCGCCTGGAGGTTCGCCCCGAGGCCCAGGCCGGCTACAACGCCGAGGTGCAGCGCCTGACCAAGGGCACGGTCTGGGTGAGCGGCGGCTGCGCGAGCTACTACATCGACCGCAACGGCCGCAACTCGTCGCTGTGGCCGACGTTCACCTGGCCGTTCCGGCGGCGGACCCGGGAGTTCGACGAGGCGGCCTACACGCTCGCCGGCGGCCGCGTAGCCCCGCAGCGCGTTCTCGATCCGCGGCGGCCCGTCGTCCTCGACCCAGACGACCGTGCCGGGCCAGTAGGGGCTGCGCTCCGCCCGCTCCGAGATGAAGGCCGGCTCGATGAACCAGCTGCCGGTGTTCCACAGGCGGGTGCCCGACAAGGTGGTCCACTCGGCCTCCTCGTCATCCGGCATCGGACCGGGCCGGTGGGTGTGCCCGAAGAGGAGGTGCTCGACCCCCGGCGCCAGCGTCTCCGCCACGCGGCCCATGGCGAGAAGGCCGGCCCGGCGTAGCTCGTCGCCGGTCAGCTCGGGGCTGAACGGCCCGAGGCCGAGCCGGTTGAGCGCCAGCACGGCGCCTGGGATCGTGATCCGCCCCAGCACGACGCGCGCCACGGTGCCGTCCCCCGTCGCGAGGCTCCAGACGTTGCGCGACATCCGCCCGCTGCGCTCCAGCGTCGCGCCCGGCGCGGCCTGCGCCAGCCCGTCGTAGAAGCCGTACATCGGCGCGAGCACGGCCTCGTAGTCGGCGGCCGAGCGGGAGTCGCTGCCGCGCCCGGTCACGCGGGCCATCGCCGACGCCGCGATCGACTCGAGCCGCGGCACGGTGAGGTGCAGGTCGAGGTAGTGGCCGTGGGTGGCGTAGACGTCCGGGCGCAGATGGAGCCCGGGATACGCGATCGTCACCTCGGCGCCCGGGAGCCGCGACGCGATCCACCCCGCCGGCCCGTCCCGGTCGCCGGCCTCGACCGGCCACTGGTTCTCGGCGGCGAGCGGCTCGCCGCCGAGGCGCAGGCGCGTGAGCCAGGGCTCCACCAGGGCGTGGTCGTGGTTGCCGCCCACGAGGATCACGGGCTTGCCCGCGGCCGCCTCGGCGAGGCTGTCGAAGAACGGCCGCGTGACCTCGAGCAGGTTCGCCACGGGACGCTCGCGCATCTCGAGGAGGTCGCCGAGCAGGACGATCCGGTCGGCCGGCGCGAGCGCCTCCGCCAGCCGCTCGAGCGCGTCGGGTCGCAGCGCGACGTCGGCGCGGCCGACCGCGCCGAGGTGGAGGTCCGAGATCAGCGCCGTCCGCATGGAGCGGATGGTGACGGTTGACGCGCGGAGCGTGGGGCGCGCCACTGCGTACCATCGATCCCATGCCACGGTTGCGCCGCCCCGACGGGGCCGAGATCGAATGGTGGGTCCAGGGCGAGGACGGACCGCTCGTGGCGATCGCGTTGATGGCGCTGCACCCTCAACCGGTCTGCAAGCGGCTCGCCGACGACCTCGCGAGCGACCACCGCGTGCTGGGCTACGACCTGCGCGGCACCGGGATGTCGAGCCGCGTCGGCCCCTACGACATCGAGACCGACGCCGCCGACCTCACTGCGGTGCTCGAGGAGGCGGGCGGCGACGCGCTCGTGATCGCGCTGGGCGACGGCGCCCGGCGCTCCGTGCGGGTCGCCGCCGAGCGCCCCGACCTCGCCCACACCGTGGTGGTCTCGGGCGAGTTCCCCCTCGGCCGGATCGGCGACGTCGGGTCGCAGGACGCCCTCGCCAACTCGCCGGCCGTGCTCGATGCCCTGCTCGGGCTGCTGGAGACCGACTACCGCACGGGCCTCCACACGATGATGGCGTCGAGCGGCGAGAGCGAGTGGCACGAAGAGGCGCTGAGAGCGCGACTGGACGCCATCGAGGCGCACAGCCCGCCCGAGGTCGGCGTGCCGCGCATGCGCTCCTGGATCGAGGACGAGTCGCGCGCGGCGGGCCAGGCGCTCGGCGACCGGCTCTGGTACCTCCACTACCCGGGCAACGCCTGGTTCGAGGGCTCGATCGAGATCGTCCGCCGGGGCCTTCCCGAGGCGCGGACCGAGGCGGTGCCGGACGGGGTGATCAACTGCCCGGAGGAGAACGCGAGCACGATCCGCCGGATCCTGGCGGCGCGACGGGCGGCTGCGTAGGCTGGAGGTCCGTGCCCACGTTCTGCCGCCACAACCGCTTCTTCGCCGACTGCCCGATCTGCTCCAAGGGCACCGTGCTCGACCCCGCGCGGTCGGCCGCGCGGCGCCCGTCGTCGAGATCGGGCTCGTCCGGGAGCAGGCGGCGCTCCACCACCCCGGCGCCCGGCGCGCCGCGCGCCTCGCGCGGGCCGTTCGTGGCCGCGGGGCCCTACGACGGGGCCGAGGTCCGGCTCGAGCGCGTGCCCGGCGGGCTGCGGATGGCCAGCTGGCGGGGCGGCCAGATCGAGCGCACGGCGCCCGTCCTCGACGCCGCCGACGCCCCGGCACTGCTGGCCGAGGCCGCCACGAAGGAGCTGCTGCCCCCGCCGCCGGGCGAGAACGGCGGGGTCCAGAGCGAGGTGGGGGCCTTCGGCGCCAGCCCGGGCCGCTCCGGGGAGCTGCGCGACGAGCTGCGCGTGGAGCGCATCGACGAGCGCCGCATCCGGGTGGCGCGCTGGATCATGCGCCCCAATCGCGGCTGGGAGCTCCAGGAGGCCCCTGTGATGCTCCCGCCCGCCCGCTTCACCCAGGCTCTGGCCGCCGCCGCGGGCAAGGGAGTGCTCGCGTCAGGCGGTCCGGCCGAGTAGCGACACTCCCTGGGTGCCGCTCACTCTCGTAACCGGTCCCGCCAACGCCGCGAAGGCGGGCGAGGTGCTGGGCGGGCTGCGGGCGCGGCTTGAGCAGGATCGGCCTGGCGCAAGCGCTCGGCTCGGCCGAGTGCGCAGCGATCCTCTCTTGGTTGTTCCCGCGTTCCAGGACGTGGAGCACGCCCAGCGCGAGCTGGCCGATCGTGGGGCGGTGTTCGGAGCGCGCGTGCTGCGCTTCGAGTGGCTGTTCCGGGAGATCGCCTTCCGGGCCGACCTCTCGCAGCGGCCCGCCTCGGACGTCCAGCGCGAGCTGGTCGTGGAGGAGGCGGTGCGCCGGGCCCGGCTGCGGGTGCTCGCCGACTCGGCCGCCCAGCCGGGCTTCGTGCGGGCCGCCACGCGGTTCGTCGCCGAGGTCCGCCGCTACGACCGCGACGCCGCGCTCGATCCCGGGCGCTTCGCCCGCGCGATGCGAGCCTGGGCCGGCGGAGGCCCGCGCCGGCCGTACGCGGATGACCTCGTGGCCATCTACTCCGGCTATCACGAGGGGCTGGCGGCGGCGGGCCTGCTCGACGCAGAGGCCCTCGCGTGGCAGTCGCTCGACGCGCTCCGCGCCGAGCCCGCCCGCTGGGAGGGCACGCCGCTGTTCGTGTACGGCTTCGACGACTTCGACGCCCTGCAGCTGGACGCGCTCGACACGATCGCCAACCACTGCCACGCGGACGTGACCGTGTCGCTGCCGTGGGAGCCGGGCCGGGCGGCCTTCAAGGCGGTCGCGCCCATCCACGGCGAGCTGCTCAGCCGCCAGGCGACCGAGCGGCAGCTGCCGCCGCTCGACGACCACTACGCGCCGGAGTCGCGCGCCGCGCTCCACCACGTCGAGCGGAACCTGTTCGGCGAGGGCGGCGAGCGTGTGGAGGCGGGCGAGGCGATCTCGCTCCACTCCGCGGCGGGGCGGCGCGCCGAGGTCGAGCTCGCCGGGGCGCGCGTGCTCGAGCTGCTCCGCGCCGGTGTCGAGCCCGGCGACGTCGCGGTCGTGTTCCGTCGCCCCGAGGAGTACGCCTCGCTCCTCGAGCAGGTCTTCGGCGCCTACGGCATCCCGTTCTCGATCGACCGCCGGGTGCCGCTCGGGCACACCGGCCTCGGGCGCGGCCTGCTGGCGCTCGTCCGCTGCGCCGCCCGCCGCGACGCGAGCGCCGACGACCTGCTCGCCTGGCTGCGCACCCCCGGGCTGCTGAAAGAGCCGGGCCTGGCGGACCGGCTCGAGGCGAAGCTGCGGCGCGACGGCGCGCACTCGGCGGTCCAGGCCCGCGCCGCCTGGGAGTCCGAGCACTGGAAGCTCGACGACCTCGACCGCCTCGCCGAGGCCCGCCGGCCGGCCGACTTCCTGGCCGAGCTGGAGCGCCAGCTCGGCCGCCTGTTCGCCGGCCCCTACCGGCGACAGGCCGCGGTGCTGCGCGGCCCGGAGCTCGAGGACCCGCGCGTCTACACCGCCGCTCGCCAGGCGCTGGCCGAGCTCCGTGCCGTCGTGGAGGCCGACCCGCGCACCCGGCTCGACCCGGAGCGGGTGCTCACGGTGCTGGAGGAGCTCGAGGTCCGCCTCGGCGAGCCGCCGCAGCCCGACCGGGTGCAGGTGGCGAAGCCCGAGGCGATCCGCGCGCGCCGGTTCGAGGCCGTGTTCGTCTGCGGCCTCCAGGAGGGCGAGTTCCCGAGCGGGTCGTCGCCCGAGCCGTTCCTGCCCGACGAGGACCGCCGCGCGGTCGCGCGGGAGGGCGGCCTGCTGCTCCCGGTGCGCGAGGACCGGCTCGAGCGGGAGCGCTTCCTCTTCTACACCTGCTGCTCGCGCGCCGAGCGGCTGCTGGTGCTGTCGTCGCGCTCGAGCGACGAGGAGGGCAACCCGCAGGCCGAGTCGTTCTTCGTCGAGGACGTGCGCGACCTGCTGCTGCCCGGCGCCGAGCTGCGCACGCGCTCGCTGTCGGAGGTCACCTGGCGGGAGGAGGACGCGCCCACGGCGGCCGAGCTCGAGCGGGCCCTTGCCGCCTCGGGAGCCCGCCGGGAGGAGGCCGTGGCGGGCCCGCTGAGCGCGCAGCCCCTGCTCGAGCGGCTGGCGGCGCGGAAGGCGGTGTCCGCGGGCGCGCTCGAGCGCTTCGCCGACTGCCCTGTGAAGTGGCTGGTGGAGGACCTCCTGCGGCCGGAGCAGCTCGCCCCCGACCCCGAGGCGATGGTGCGCGGCGACTACGCCCACTCGGTGCTCGAGCACACCTACCGGCGCCTGCGCGAAGAGACCGGCGAGCGCCGCGTGACGCCGGGCAACCTGAGCCGGGCGGAGCAGATCGTGCTGGAGGAGCTGCGCGAGCGCCAGTCGATGTTCCCGATCTCCCCGAAGCAGACGCGCGTGCGCGCGGCCACCCGCCGGCTCGAGTTCGACCTGCTGCGCTGGCTGCGCCGCGAGGCCGAGGCGGACAGCGAGTTCGAGCCCGAGCACCTCGAGCTGCGGTTTGGCATGGGCGAGGGGAGCGAGCCGGTCGAGATCGCCGACGGCCTCCACGTGCGCGGCCGGATCGACCGCGTGGACACGAACGACGGCATGGCGCTGGTGCTCGACTACAAGACCGGGAAGCGCGTGGACCGCTACAAGGTCGCGAGCTGGGAGCCCGAGAACCGCTTCCAGGCGGCGCTCTACATGCTGGTCGTGGAGCGCCTGCTCGGGCTGCGCGCCGCGGGCGGCGTGTACGTGGCGCTGGGCGAGCGCCAGCCGCGCCCGCGGGGGATGGTCGCGGCGGAGGTGGAAGAGCTCGGCTCGGGCTTCGTGAAGACGGACCGGCTCGGCCCGGACGAGTTCCGCGAGAAGCTCGACTGGGCGCTCGGGCGGATCCGCGAGACCGACGCCGCGATGAAGCGCGGCGAGCTGCGCTGCAACCCCGACTCCTGCGCCTGGAACGGCGGCTGCATGTACCCCTCGATCTGCCGGAGCGAGTCGTGAGCCTGACGCCCGAGCAGGAGCGCGCGATCGCGCGCCGGGACCGCTCGCTGATGGTGCGGGCGGGGGCGGGCACGGGCAAGACGACCGTGCTGGTCGAGCGCTTCGTGCAGGCCGTGGTGAAGGACGGCGTGGCGGTCGAGAGCGTCCTCGCGATCACGTTCACCGAGAAGGCGGCGGCCGAGATGAAGGCGCGCGTGCGGGCGCGGTTCATGGAGCTGGGTCTTCGCGACGAGGCTCGCGCCGCCGAGGGCGCCTGGATCTCGACCATCCACGGCTTCTGCTCGCGGGTGCTGCGCACGCACGCCCTGAGCGCCGGGATCGACCCCGCCTTCCGGGTGCTGGACGAGCTGGAGTCCGAGCGCGTCGCCACCGACGCGTTCGACGCCGCCCTGGGGGCCTTCATGGGCGAGGGCGAGGACCCGCAGCGGATCGAGATGGTGGCGGCGTACACGCCGGACCGGCTGCGGGACATGGTGCGGACGGCGTATGCGCGGTTGCGGAGTCGCGGGGAGCGGAGGCCCTCGTTGGAGGAGGCGCGGCCGGTCGAGCCCGCCGGCGAGCGCGCCGCTCTCGAGGCTGCGGCGCGCGCGGCTCTCGTCGAGCTCGGCGGCCTGGCGGCATCGGCCTCGACAACGGCAGCAATGAAGGTGATCGAACGGTGCCTCGATCTTCTGGGCCGCCTTCCCCAGCATCAGTTGGCCGAGCCCGCCGATCTCGACAAGCTCTCCTTCGCCGGCCGCTCCAAGGCGCTCTGCAGCGCGCTCTGCGACCAGTACCGCGACGCGGTCGCCGCCTACAGCGCTCTCTGCACCGCCCGGCGCGAGTACCTCGACCACACGATGCTGCGGGTGCTGCTCGACCTCTACGGCGAGCGCTACGAGGAGGGCAAGCGCCGCCGCTCCGGGCTCGACTTCGAGGACCTCGAGCTGATCGCGCGCGACCTGCTGGCAGCGAACGCCGGGCTGCGCGAGCAGTACGCCGAGCGCTTCGTGCACGTGCTGGTGGACGAGTTCCAGGACACCAACCCGCTCCAGAACGAGCTGCTCGAGCAGCTGGGCCGGGACAACCTGTTCCGGGTCGGCGACGAGCGGCAGTCGATCTACGGCTTCCGCCACGCCGACGTGGAGGTGTTCCGCGGCCACTGGGACAAGGCGGCCGCCGACGGGCGCGCGGAGAGCATCACGGTCAACTTCCGCAGCCGCGGCGAGGTGCTCGACGCGATCGACCTGGCCTTCGAGCGCACCTGGGAGGACTTCGAGCCGCTGCGCGAGGCGCCCGGCTCGCGGGAGGGGGCGCCGGCGCTGGAGCCGTGCGTGGAGCTGCTCGTGACCGACCGGCACAAGAAGCGCTGGGACGAGGCGCTCGGCACCGAGGACCCGTTCGGGCAGGCCATGCGGACCGCCACGCCGTGGCGCGCCGCCGAGGCGCGGCTGCTGGCGCGGCGGGTGGAGGAGATCGCCTCCGAGGGCGGCTTCGAGTGGCGCGACATCGTGCTGCTGCTCCGGGCCACCACCCACATGGCGTACTACGAGCGGGCGCTCGAGGAGCGGGGCATCCCGACGCACGTGGTCGGCGGGCGCGGCTACTGGTCGCAGCAGCAGGTGGCGGACCTGCGCCACTGGCTGAGCGCGCTGGCCAACCCGCTGGACGAGCTGGCCGTGTACAGCGTGCTGGCGTCGCCGCTGGCGGGGCTGTCCCTGGACGCGGTGGCGCTGATCGGGCTGGAGGCGAGGAGGACGGGAAGGGACCCCTGGTGGCTGCTCCGCGAGGGGGTCCCTGAAGAAACGTCCGATATATCGCCGCAACTTGTGGAACCCCCCTTGGCGGACCTCCTTCCGCCCGCCGACCGGCGCCGGGCGGCCTCCTTCGTTGCCCTGTTCGAAGCCGAGCGGCGGGCCGCGCCCCAGGTCTCCCTGGAAACGCTGATCGACCGCGCGCGTCACCAAGACCGGCTACGACCAGCACATCCTCTCCCTGCCCGCGGGCACGCGTAGAATGGCCAACGTTCGCAAGCTGATGCGGATGGCGCGCGAGTTCGAGGCCGACGAGGGCCGCGACCTGCGCGGCTTCATCGACACGCTCACCGAGCGCGACGTGCTGCAGACCCGCGAGGGCGAGGCCCCGCTCGAGGCCGAGGCCCTCGACGCCGTGCGGCTGATGACCGTGCACCGCGCGAAGGGGCTCGAGTTCCCGGTCGTGTGCGTCGCCGACCTCGGGAAGGACGGCCGCGAGGACGACGGCTCGCTGCGCATCTCCGACGACGGCAGCCTCGGGCTGCGGCTGGCCTCGATCGGGGGCGGCAGCGTCGACAGCGCGAAGCTGGAGCGCATCAAGGCCGAGCAGAAGACAGCCGGGGAGGCGGAGGAGAAGCGCATCTTCTACGTGGCGGTCACGCGGGCGCAGCAACACCTCGTGCTGAGCGGCGCCACGGACCTCGAGCAGCTGCAGGAGCCGGACGAGCTCAAGGAGCCGATGCGGTGGGTCCTGCGGGGGTTCTGCCCGCCGGCGGCGGGCCGCGACGAGGCGATCGGGGGACAGGACGAGGGCGGGTCGCCCCCGGATGCGGCCGCCAGTCGGCGGCCACCGGCGTGCACGTCGACCAGCGCGAGGGCCGCTCCGTGCGGGTCCGCTGGCACCGCCTCACACCGGGCAACGCCGACGAGCTGCTTCCGCTTCACGATCGCGCGCCTGCGCGCGCCGAGCCCGCACCGGCCGGCGGCGGCGTGCAGCAGCCCGAGCTCGGCCTGGCCGCGCTTCCCGCGCCGCGCGCGCTCCCGGTCAGCCGGCTGTCCTACACCGGCCTCGAGGACTACCGCCGCTGCTCGTACCGCTTCTACCTCGAGAAGGCCCTCCGGCTGCCGCCCGTCGCCGCGCCGTTCGCCGCCGAACCGCTCCCGGAGACCGGCATCGGGGGCCTGCTCCGGGGCTCGCTCGTTCACCAGCTGCTGGAGCGGCTCGACTTCCGGCGCCCGCTGGCGCCCTCGGAGGCCGACGTCGCGGCCCTGGGGGAGAGCCACGGCGTTCAGCTCACCCCCGAGGAGATCGCCGACCTGCGCGACATGGTCGACCGGTTCACCGGGTCCGAGCTGCGCGAGCGCATCGCCCGCGCCCGGCGCGTGCGCGCCGAGCTGCCCTTCGCCTACACGCTCGTGCCGCCCGGGGCCGGCGGGCGCAGCGTGCTCGTGAACGGGGTCGTCGACGTGCACGCCGTCGAGGACGGCGACGGGCTTCTCGTGGTCGACTACAAGAGCAACCCGCTCGAGGGCCGCACGCCCGAGGAGCTCACGGCCGACCACTACTCGACCCAGCGCATCGTGTACGCCCTCGCGGCCCTGCGGGCGGGCGCACCCAGGGTGGAGGTGGTGCACGTCTACCTCGAGGAGCCCGAGCGGCCCACGTCCGTGACCTACGAGGCGGGAGATGCCGCCCGCCTCGAGGCCGAGCTGCTCGAGCTGGCTCGCGGCGTGGTCGAAGGACGCTTCGAGCCCACCTCCGAGCCGCACGCCGAGCTGTGTGCCACCTGCCCCGGCCGGGCCGCGCTGTGCTCCTGGGACGAGGAGCACACCCTTTCCGTCAGGACCCCCGCTTAACCTGCGACTCAGTCCTTCATGCAAACCGGAGGAGAGCGAGGGCTAATGCCTCTCTGCTTCATCGAACCACAGGAAGCGATCAGGGTCGTCGCCGAAAGCGTCGGCCGCGAAGCCCGCCGGCAACTGCTGGGCGAGGTCGTGCGCGCGTGGGTCGACGAGATCCCCGACGACGAGCTCCAGGTGCACTACGCCAAGGCGGTCGAGGAGCTCGACGACGACGACCTGTCCATCCTCGCGGCATGGCACGCCTCGCTCGAGGTCGGGAAGCCGATCGCGAACAAGGACTTCCTGCTGGCCGCCTTCCCGAGCTTGGGCGAGCACCGCCGCGAGGCGCTCCGGATCGCCGCCGGATTCAAGGGGGACGACGCGTTCGAGGCGGGCGTCAGCGAGGAGCAGGCGCTCGACACGGTGCTGCCCTGGCTGTCGGACGAGCGGCTGATCCAGCTGGCCGGCGAAGCCGTCGAGCTGTACTGCTGGGACCGCCTCGGCAGCGACAACTAGCCGGCGAACCGGTTGCCCGGCAGCCCCGCCACGCCGGGCTCCAGGGCGAGCACCGCGCCGGCCAGGGGCTCGGCCGCCAGCTGCTCGTCCGACAGGTGGTGCCGTGCGCTCGTCACGTACACGGTGCGCAGGTCCGGCCCGCCGAAGACCGGGCTCGTGGGGTTCGTGACAGGAAGCGGGACCTTCGCCTCGAGCGCGCCGTCCTCGGCGTACCGCCGCATCGCGCCACCCCCGAACAGGCAGACCCAGACCCCTCCCTCGGAGTCCACGGCCATGCCGTCGGGCAGCCCGTCTGACGGGTCGATCCCGGCGAAGGCCCGGCGGTTTGCGATCTCGCCGCTGCCGGCGTCGTAGTCGAACACGTCGATCCGGTGCGTGGTGCTGTCGATGAAGTACATGAGGTCGCCGGCCGGGCTCCAGCCGAGCCCGTTGGAGATCGTGGTGCCGGGCACCACCCGATCGAGCTCGCCTCCGGGCGCGAGCCGGTAGAGCGACCCGGCGCCTGGATCGCTCTCGCCCGACATCGTGCCCGCCCACAGCCGCCCCGCGGGGTCGCACTTGCAGTCGTTGAAGCGGTTGCCGGGCCGGTCCTCCTCGACGCTCGCGAGCACGCGGGCGCGCTCACCGTCCGGCGCGCGGACGTCGCCCGCGTCCAGCACGATCCGGCGGCCGACCGCCAGCACCAGCCCGTCCGCGCCGGCCCGCGGGACGGCCGCGCCGACCTCCCCGTCGCACTGGCGCCGCCAGGCGGCCCCCGTCGAGGGATTCCACCCGTGGACCAATCCGCGCGAGATGTCCACGCGCAGGAGCTCGCCGCGAAGCTCGTCCCAGAAGGGCCCCTCGCCGAGCTGGTCGCCGGCGTCCAATGCGATTTCGGCAGACATCATGGGCCAATGCATACCGTGATTGAATCGCGGGCATGACAGCCACGCTGCCGCCGGAGGTCCAGCAGGTCTTCGACCGCTTCGTGACAACCGAGTTCACAACGGTCGACGCAGCGGGGCAGCCCATCACCTGGCCGCTCACCCCGTACTACCGCCCGGGCGACCCCTGCATCGACGTCACGACCGGGCTCGGCTATCCGAAGAAGGCCAAGGACGCGCGCGCCAACCCCAAGGTCGCGCTGCTCTTCTCCGATCCCACCGGCTGCCGCATGGACGACGCCCCGCAGGTGCTCGTGCAGGGCACCGCAGACGTCGACGACAGCGACCTCGACGCCAACCGCGAGCGCTACCGGCGCGAGCTCGTCCAGAAGCTGCCCGGGACCAAGAACCAGCTCCCGCCGAAGCTCCTCCAGAGCCTCTTCGACTGGTACTTCACCCGCGTCTACGTGCACGTGCGTCCGGAGCGGATCTACGTCTGGCACGGCGCCGACATCACGGCCGAGCCCGAGCTCTTCGACACCCATATGGAGGAGGTCCGCTCCGGCCACGTCGAGGAGCCCGCCGCGGCGCACGCGGACACGGAGGGTGGCGGGCCCGCCTGGGACGAGCGCCTGGACGAGCTCGGCGCGCGCTATCCGGACGCCGTGGTGTCGCTGGTCGCCCCCGACGGCTTCCCGTTCTCGGTGCGCCTGCCGATCGAGGTGGACCGCGCCGCGCATCGCATCCGGCTCGAGGGAGCGCCGGTCGGCGTGCCGTGGCAGCCGGGCCTCGCGTGCGTGACCGCGCACGACCACCCTCCGGACTTCAAGTGGCAGCGCAACTTCCAGGTGCGCGGGGACCTCGTCGAAGAGGACGGCGCCTGGGCGGTCATCCCGCACAAGCTGGTGGGCGGCTTCGAGCTTCCGCCTGGCTCGCTCGTGCATCGCGTGCGGCTGAACATGAGCAAGATCCGCCGCTACCGCCGCACCGCCAAGCGGGAGCTGGCCGAACGAGGGCGCTGACCCCCCAAGATCGAAACGCCCTCGCCAGCCAGGCTTCGGACCCCGGAAAATCAAAGCGCCCCGGCAAGCCGGGGCGCTAAGAATGAGACGCGGACTTCACGCTTGAGGTGCGCGCCCGTCAGCCGAAGCCGACTGTCGCGCGGCGAGCCTCACAACCTCTGGCTTCGCTCTTTGCGTTCCGTCCGCGTCTCGAGGATCAGTAGACCAGGGGTCCCGAAACGCGTCAAGGGGGCCCGAGAAGATCACCCCGCACATTGCGGAAAAATGTGAGAACTCAGCGCCGCTTGCGCCGGCTGGTGACCTTGACCGTGGCGGTCATGTCCACGGGGTGCAGCCCGCAGAAGAGCTGGTAGGTGCCGGGCACGCTGAGCCGCTTCGAGTAGGTCCGGCCGCCGTTCAGGTTCGGCGACGAGAATCCGCGCGGCCCGTTCGCGAGCGTGATGTTGTGGAGCGTGGAGCCCCCGAAGCGCCAGGTCAGCTTCGACCCCGCCTTGACCGACACGTTCGAGCGGTTGAAGAACATGTCGCCCACGGAGATCGTGCCGCGGCCGCCGAGGCTCGCGCGGCGCCCGGGCGGGGCATCGATGTTGACCGCCTTGCCGTTCCGCAGCCCCACGATCGGGACCGTGAACGACGGAGGCTTGCGGCGGCCCTTCGGCACCGCCAGCTGCTCGAAGTCGCCCGGACGGGCGCCGCACTCCGAGGTCACCGACGAGTCGGGCGCCAGATAGAGCTGGAAGATCCCCATCACGCGGGTGTGAGGCAGCGAAGCGTCGTAGTTCGAATCGAGCACCAGGCGCTCGCCCGCCGCAACGGGCACGCCGCGCGCCGAGCGGAAGCCGGTCATGTGGATCGGCCCGGGCTCGTGCAGCACCGGCCGCACGCGGTAGAACGGGTGGCGTGGCCCGCCCCAGACCGGCCGCGACGTGTAGACGCGCGGGTCCGAGCAATCCGGCCGCCTCACCCTCAGGTTCTGCCCGCCGCCGTGCACGTGCCCTCCGCCGGCCACGATCCGGCCTGCCTCAGGCACGGTCCAGCTGTAGCTGCGCCGGTGCGTCTCGCCGCGATCGGCGCCGCCGGGCACGTCATAGACCGGGTCCGACTGGCAGTTCTCGACGTCGAGCCAGACCGGCTTGACCGGCGTCATGTTGGGCGCCGTGTCCACGGTCACCTCGTACTGGATGTAGGCCCGGTCGACCCTGGCGCGGTGGTTCATGACCATGTACGTCATGAGCCACGAGTGGTCCTTCGCGACCGGGTACCCGTGGCCGGGCGGCATGGACATCACGGCGCGCTCCTCGCCGGCGGCGTAGAAGCGCTCGGCGGCGTTCGGCAGCAGCGACTCCGAGTCCCAGCCCATGAACGAGTTGCCGCAGGTCAGGTCGCGCTTCTCGCCGAACTGCGAGCCCATGTTGAGGAAGACGATGTGGTGGAGCATCAGGCGGCTGATCGGCACCCTCGAGCCGTCCTTGTTGGTCACGTCCACCCGCATGTCGGTGATGTGGCCGTCCACCATCGGCTTCGGCGGGTTGAACAGCAGCTCGCGCGTGAGCACCTGGTAGGGCGCCACCACGACGGGCCCGAGCTGGCAGGTGAAGGTCTGCTTCGTCCCGGACGTGGCACCGGCGGTGCAGCTGCCGGTCGGCTCCTGGGCCGCGGCGGGTGCCGCGACGACGAGCATGACGATCACGGCAGAGCCGAGCAGTGCGAGGCGCCTCACCCGGCGGATTATAGACCGGTTCTTGCAGAACCCCTGAGAGAACTATGCTTGCGCCCATGGAAGCCGCCGCCAAGCAGCGCGACGGGCGGACGGTCCGCGCCGAGCGCACACGCCAGGCGCTCGTCGACGCGCTGCTGGGCCTGCTCGACGCCGGCGACCTGAGTCCCACCGCCGCGGCGATCGCCCAGCGGGCCGGCGTGTCCGAGCGCTCGCTGTTCCAGCACTTCCCGGACCGCGAGGCGCTGTTCGAGGCGGTCGCGCGCCAGCAGTACGAACGCGTGATGCCCACGCTGCAGCCGGTCGACGCGAGCCTGCCGCTCGACGAGCGGATCGACCAGTTCACCCGGCAGCGCGCGCGGCTCTACGAGCTGATCGGCGGCGTGCGGCGCGCCGCGCTCCTGCTCGAGCACGAGTCGCCGGCGGTGGCGGGCTGGCTCACCACCGCGCGTCGCGCCAAGGCCGCCGAGGCCGAGCGCGTCTTCCGCCGCGAGCTCGAGGCCATCCCGCCCGACGAGCGCGAGCCGCTGCGGGCGGCGCTGATCGCCGTCTGCGCCTGGCCGGCGTGGGAGAGCTGGCGCACCCACCAGCGCCTGGGTGTCAGCCGGGCGCGAGCCGCCATGGCCGCGGCGATCGGCGCGCTACTGCGTGCCGAGCGCTGACTCGAGCTCGGCGATCGCCTGCTCGGAGTCCTCGAAGCGCACGGCCCTCATGCCGAGCGCCCGCGCGCCCTCGCAGTTGACCTCGAGGTCGTCCACGAAGAGGCATTCCTCGCCGCGCAGGCCGTCGCCCAGCCGCTCCAGCGTGAGCTCGTAGATGCGCCGCTCCGGCTTGCGCATGCCCACGAACGCCGAGTCCACCACCAGCTCGAAGATGTCGTCGAGCTCGGGCAGCTTGGCGCGCCAGAGCGGCTCCCACTCGCGCACGTTGTTGGTCAGCAGCGCGGTGCGCAGGCCGCGGCCGCGAAGCTCGGCCAGGTAGCGGATCATCGGCGGGTTCGGCTCGATCAGCTCGAAGTAGAGGTGGCGCAGGCGCCCCAGGTCGAACCCGGCATCGAGCTGCTCCTCGAGCCGGCGCGCGAACTCGGCCTCGGTGATCTCGCCGCGCTCGAGGACGTACAGCGGGTGCTCGCCGTGGGCCTCCGTGGCGCGCTGCATCGCGCGGCCGAGCTCCTCGAGCGACACGCCGGCCTCCTCCTGGTAGGCGAGGAAGCCGGCCGAGAGCGGGGTGGTGAGCACCCCGCCGAAGTCGCTGATCACGGCGCGGATCACGCCGCCGCCGGCGGCTCCACGCGCACCGTCAGCTCGTAGGCGCCGATCCCCTCGCGGCCGTCGAGGCGCCAGCGGAACACGGCGGCGTGCACGCGCACCGGGTCGAGCTCGAGCGACGTGCCCGCGATCACGAGCCCCGAGGCGCGGCGCGGGAACTCCTCGCCCGGGAGCCATAGCTCGAGCCCGGCGCTCTGCTGGCGCCCGTCGCCGTCGTAGACCGTCGAGATGCGCGCCTCCTCGACCTCGCGCAGCTCGCCGTCGACGAGCAGCCCTGCGCGCACGAGCTCCTGGCCGTGTCCCGTGGCGCCGCGTGGCCGGCGCGCGAGCGCGAGCAGGCCGTGGCTCTCGTCGACCAGCGCCGAGAGGCTGCGGATCGCGTCGAGCTCCTCCCAGCGCGGGGTGACCGTCGTGGTGGAGAAGGTGCCGAGACACGACACGGAGCGGCCGCTCGCCTCTCCGCTCACGCGGCAGACCCGGGCCGTGACGCCGCCCAGGTCGAGCTCGTCGCTGGCCGGCTCGAGGCTCAGCGACAGCTTCCCGGGCAGCTCGGCCCGCCACCCGTCGCCGTCCGCCTCGAGCTCCGGCCCGCCCGCGTGGGCGGCCGGGGTGCGGCCCTCGAACAGGATCGTCGATCCGGACCGCGCGATTCCGTAGAGGTCGCGGTCGGGGTCGAAGAAGGAGAGCGCGAAGGCCTCGCCGCTCACCGCTCGGGCCGTCCGGGCGGGGCGGGCCGCATCCCGACCTGCACCCGCCGGTCGAGCCGGCGGGCGGCGACCCGCCGCACCACGGCGCGGGTCGGCGGGATCAGGAGGATCAGCCCGACGATGTCCGTCAGGAACCCGGGCGAGATCAGGAAGGCGCCGCCGAAGATCACCAGCACGCCGTCCATCACCTCGCGGTGCGGCATCCGGCCGGCCGAGAGCGCCTCGTTGAAGCGCCTCCAGACCGTCCGTCCCTGCGATCTCAGAAGCACGGATCCGAGCACGGAATCGGCCACGAGGATCAGGATCGTCCACCCCGCGCCGATGGCGTCGCCGACCTTCAGGATCACGTACAGCTCGGCCAGCGGGACGACTATGAATATTGCTATCAGGGCCGGCAACGGCATAGCCATTTGACCCTACTACCCTCTTGGTGATGCCGACTGTCGAAGATGTCCAGGAAGCGCTCACCAACGTGATCGATCCCGAGCTCGGGCTCGACTTCGTCGAGTTGGGCCTCATCTATGCCGTCGAGGTCGAGGACGCGGACGTCTTCGTCACGTTCACGCTCACATCCCCGGGCTGCCCGATCGGGCCGCAGGTGTCCGAGCAGATCGACGAGTTCGTCAGCGAGCTCGACGGGGTGGCGAACGTCCACTCGAAGATGACCTTCTCGCCGCCGTGGACGCCCGAGCTGATGAGCGAAGAGGCCAAGTTCGCGCTCGGATACTGACCTCGAGAGCATGCGCCCGCTGCGCGTGCTCGACGACTGCTTTCCGGACGACCCGGCTCTCGACGCCGCGGTCTCGCGCGCGGTCATGCACCGCGTGGCGCAGGGGGCGCTGCCGGAGACGCTGCGCCTGGCGCGGCCGGCCGCCGTGGTGGCGTTCGCCAAGCGTGACGCCCTGGCGCCCGGCTACCCGCAGGCGCTGGCGGCGGCGCGGGCGGGCGGCTTCGGGGCGATCCTGCGGCTGGCCGGCGGGCGCGCCGCGGTCTTCCACGAGGGGACGCTCGAGCTCGCCCACGCCGTGCCCGATCCTGACCCGAAGCCCGGCATCCACGAGCGCTTCGAGGCGACCGCGACGCTGATCGCACGGGCGCTCCGCGAGCTCGGTGTGGACGCGCGGGTGGGGGAGGTGCCGCGCGAGTACTGCCCCGGCAGGTGGAGCGTGAACGCCGCCGGTGCGCGCAAGCTGGCCGGGACGGGACAGCGCGTCGTGGCGGGCGGAAGTCATACGGGCGCGGTGATCGTGGTCGACGGCGCGGAACGGGTGCGCTCCGTCCTCGAACCGGTGTACGCGGCGCTCGGGCTGGAGTGGGATCCGGGCACGGTCGGCGCGGTGGAGGACGAGCTGGGCGCCGAGCGATCCGCCTCGGGCGGCGCGGCCGCGCCCGAGCTGGGCGCGCCGGCCGCCCCGCTCTGGGACGCCGTCCGCGACGCCCTCCTCGCCGAGTACGCGCGCCGCTTCGAGCTCGTGCCCGGTGAGCTCGACGACGAGACGCTCGCCCTGGCCCACCGCCTGGCGGGCGAGCACCGGCCGCCGGCTCAGGCGGCTTGAGTCGCGGAGGCCCGCGCGGCCGTCTCCGCCACTGCATCCACCAGCTGCGGCCACACCTGCCTGGGAAGGTCGTGGCCCATGCCGGGGATCCCGATCAACCGGGCGCCCGGGATCGCGTCCGCGGTGGCGCGGCCGCCGCGGAACGGGATGAGCGGGTCGTCGCGCCCGTGGAAGACCAGGGTGGGCACCTGCAGCCCGCGCAGGCGATCGGTGCGGTCGCCCGAGGCCATGATCGCGGCGAGCTGGCGCCCCGTGCCGGCCGGGCTGTGGCCCCGGTCGTAGGCCTCGGCCGCGTGCGCGCGGATGCGGTCCTCGTCGGCCGGGAAGCCCTTCGACCCGATCATGCGGAAGACACGCACGAAGTACTCGACGGCGGCGTCCTTGTCCCGCGGTGCCCTGCGGAGCAGCACGCCCCATACGCGCAGCTTCGGCCGTCCCGCCCGCCGCTCTCCCGTGGTCGACATGATCGAGGTGAGCGAGAGCACGCGCTCGGGACGGCGGATCGCCATCGTCTGCGCGATCATTCCTCCCATGGACGCGCCCGCCACATGAGCCGCCTCGATCCCGAGGTGGTCGAGCAGCCCGAAGGCGTCATCGGCCATGTCGTCGAGCAGGTACGGCGCATCGATCTTGAGCCCTGCCATAGCGCGCCTGATGTTCGGCACGGGCGCATCGATGTAGGTCGAACGGCCCGCGTCGCGGTTGTCGAAGCGGATGACGTAGAAGCCCCGCTCCGCGAACAGCTCGCACAGCTCGAGGTCCCAGTGGATCAGCTGGGTCCCGAGCCCCATCACGAGCAGCAGTGGAGGGTTCGAGGGGTCGCCGATCGTCTCGTACGCGATCTCGATCCCGTTGGCAGCTGGCGCGTTCCTCGGCCATCGCCCGACCGACCCTAGCGCCGCCCCGGCCCGATCGGCGCACCACACTGGACAGACGTGGTGCAATTCACGTATGCGGAGGCGCCTGGCAGGGGCTCTCGCGACGGTCGCAGTGGCCGCGCTCGCGGCACCGGCAGCTCAGGCCGCCGCGGGGCGCCACACCGACCGTTGGCTGGTCGTGCTCGAGCGGCCCGGTCACGCCAGCGCGCCCGCCGCGGTGGACCGCCTGCTGGACCGCACGGGAGCGCGGCGCGCCGGCCCGGGGGCGCCGAGCCTCGGGGTGCTGACGCTGCGGGGGCCGGGCCGTGCCATCGCGCGGCTGCGGCGCGATCCCGCCGTGGAGCGCGTCTCGCGCGAATGGGTGCGCGAGCTGCGGCGCGTGCCGAACGATCCCGCGCTCGGCAGCGCCGAGGACGAGTACAACGTCGTGGCCGGCACGCCGATCCAGTGGGCCCTCGCGCGCGCCGGGTTCCCGGCCGCCTGGGACGTGACGACGGGGGCCGGGGCGAGGGTGGCCATGCTCGACACCGGCGTCGACGCGTCCCATCCCGAGCTGGCGGGCAAGATCCTGACCGCGGAGAGCATCGACGGAAGCGACCCGAACGTGGACAGGGACGGGCACGGCACGCACGTCGCCGGCCTGGCCTGCGCGTCGACCGACGACGCGGTCGGGATCGCCGGCGCCGGCTGGGGCTGCCGCCTGCACATCGTCAAGCTCGGCTCGGACCTGGCCGGCGGGATCCCCGACGAGGACATCATCCGCGGCCTGGAGCTGGCCATCGCGCACGCTCCCCATGCGATCAACATGAGCTTCGGCGGCGGGCCGGACAGCCCCGCGCTCGGCGCGGCGATCCAGGCCGCCTACGACCGCGGAATCGTGCTGGTCGCCGCGGCCTCGAACGACGAGGACGAGCGGCAGGGGGCGCCCGCCTCGATGCTCCAGCCTGGCGACGCCGAGAACCTCGACGCCGGCCGCGGCCTGGTGGTGACCGCGGCGGACTTCGAGGACACGAGCGCGGGCACCGGGCGCGGGAGCGGGATCTCGCTCGCCGCGTATGGCTTCTACGACGAGATCCGCGGTCCGCCGGGCCTGATCTCCACGTATCCGGGCGCCTTCACCTTCCGTGACCTCCGCTCGTGCTCGCCGATGATGCGGCCCGATTGCACCCGGCGTGACATCGCCGGGGCGAACTCGTACGCGTACCTCCAGGGCACGTCGATGGCGACGCCGCAGGTGTCCGCCCTGGCCGCGCTGATCGGGGCGCTGAACCCGCACCTCACGGCGGCCGAGAAGATCCGCATCGTCAAGGAGACCGCCCGCCGGGCGAGCGGCTGGACCCCCGAGCTGGGCTGGGGGATCCTCGACGCGGGCCGCGCGGTGGACGTGGCGCGCCGCGTGGACCGGCTGACCCCGGCCTCCCGGCTACGTGTGGCGAAGCGCCGCGGGCGCCGGGTCAAGCTCAAGTTCCGCATCAGCGATCCGGGCGCCGAGCTGGGCCTGGTGCCCTCGGGCGTGACCCGGCTGGAGCTGTTCGGCCGCCGCGCCGGGAAGCGGGTCAGGCGGCTGCGGCGCTACAGGGCGCGGCCCGGCGTGGTGATCCGGCTGCGCCCCGGCCGGTGGCGGCTGTACACGAAGGCCGCGGACGCGGCCGGGAACGTGGAGCTCAGTCCGCGGCGGCCTGACGCTCGGGTTCGGGTTCGGGTGAGGAAGCCGCGGCGCTAGCCGCCTCCAGCAGCTCCGCCAGCGAGTCCTCCAGCATGCCGCCGAAGTCCTCGAGGTCGGGCATCGCGTCGTAGTCCGCCAGCAGCCCGAAGTCGACCTTGCCGTTGTAGCTCATGATCGCGATGGCCAGCGCGTGGTTCTCCGGGAGGAACGCGATCGGCACGATCTCATCCATCTCGCGCCCCAGCAGGTAGAGCGGGAACTGCGGTCCCGGCACGTTCGTCACGATCAGGTTGAAGAGCCGGGTGGAGAAGTTGAGCCGCGACGCCTGGGCGAGCAGCGTGGGCGGGGCGAAGTCCTGCAGCCCGGAGATCACCTCGGCGCCGAGGGCCTGCTTCGACTGCTTCAGGTTCCCCATCGCCTCGCGCACCAGCTGCAGCCGCTCGACCGGCTCGTCGACGTATACCGGCAGCGGCCCGCGCATCGCCGCGATCCGGTTGCCGAGCGATCCCTTCTCGTCCTCGGCCCGGATCGAGACCGGCACGAGGGCGCGCAGCTCGAGGCCCTCCGTGCGGACGCCGCGCGTGCGCAGCCAGCGGCCGAGCGCGCCCGCCACCACGGTGAGCACGGCGTCGTTCACGGTCCCGCCGAGCCCGTTCTTGATCGCCTTGAAGTCGGCGAGTGAGGTGCGCACCCACAGCACGCGCCGGTGCGGCCCGATCTCCACGTTCAGGGGCACGTCGGGCGCCGGGTTGAGGCCCGCCCACACCACCTCGCCGACCCCCTCCGCCGCGTGGCGCGCCTGCGCGACCGAGCGGCCCGGGTTCTGCAGCGCATCGAGTGCGCGTCCGGCGAGCGAGAAGGGCGTCTTGCACGAGCCCCTTGACCCCCTCGGCCACGAGCTCGACGTCGGAGGGCACCGGCTCGGGCGTCCAGCCGTCGTCCCCCTCCGGCTCGGCCGGCACGGGCTGCAGGTCGAACAGGACGGTGGCGATGTCGACGCCCGAGACGCCGTCCACGAGCGCGTGGTGGGTCTTCGAGATCAGCGCGAAGCGGTTGTCCTCGAGGCCCTGCACCAGCCAGATCTCCCACAGCGGCTTCGAGCGGTCGAGCCGCTGGGAGAAGATGCGGCCCACCAGCTGGCGCAGCTGCTCCTCCGAGCCGGGCCGCGGCAGCGCCGTGTGGCGCACGTGGTAGTCGAGGTTGAAGCTCGGGTCGTCGACCCAGAACGGCCGTCCCATCTCGAAGCGCGGGAAGGCGAGCCGCTGGCGGTAGCGCGGCACGAGCCGCAGGCGCGCCTCGATGTGGGCGATGAGGTCCTCGCGCGGGGGCGGCGGGCCGTCGAACATGACGACGGCGCCCACGTGCATGTGGGACGACTGCTTTTCCTGGTGCAGGAAGGAGGCGTCGATGGCGCTGAGGCGGTCCTTGTGGCCCTGCTTCGACACCTTCGTGACTCTAACCGCCACAATCCGCCCCGTGAAGCTCCTCGCGACCACCGCGGCGGGGGCGGTCCTGGCCGCCGTGCTGCTGCTTGCCGCCTGCGATTCCTCGTCGGCCGACGGCGAGGCCGCCGCCCCGGCCAACCTGAAGGTGGACCGCTTCGACTCCGCCGCCGCCTGGCGCCTCCTGCGGTACCAGGTGGAGCTGGGGCCGCGCCCGGCCGGCTCCGAGCCCTCGCGGCGCCTCGCGAGGCGGCTGCGGCGTCTGCTGCCGCGCGGGCGCTTCCAGCAGGTGCCGGGCGGCCTCCGCAACGTGGTCGGCACGGTGCCGGGGCGCGAGCCGGGCTACGTGGTGGTGGGCGCCCACTACGACACCAAGGACGTCCGGGGGTTCGTGGGAGCGAACGACGGCGCGTCCGGCACCGCCATCGTGACCGAGCTCGCGCGCACGATCCGGCGGCCCCGCCACACGATCCACTTCATCCTCTTCGACGGCGAGGAGAGCCCGCGCGGCTCCACGAACTTCTTCCGCGACGGCCTGCGCGGAAGCAAGGTCGCGGCGGCCCGCTATCGCGACGCCCGTGCGATGGTGCTGCTCGACTTCGTCGGCGAGAAGCGGCTCCGGATCCCGCGCGAGGGCTACTCGAACGAGGAGCTCTGGGGGCAGCTGCGCCGCGCGGCGCGTGAGGTCGGGGCGGGCGCCGTCTTCCCCGGCGGCCTCCAGGGATCGATCCAGGACGACCACCTTCCCTTCCTGCAGGAGGGCGTGCCCGCCATCGACCTGATCGACTTCGACTTTTCGTGCTTCCACCAGCGCTGCGACGATCTGTCGGTGGTCTCCGAGCGCAGCCTCGACGCCGTCGGAGAGACCGTGCTGAGGCTGCTCGCTAGCCTCTGATCAGAGCATGAGCGACTTCCCCGAGAAGCTGCTCCTGGCGGCGCCGCGCGGCTACTGCGCGGGTGTCGACAGGGCGGTCCAGACCGTCGAGCGGGCCCTCGAGCTGTACGGCCCGCCGGTCTACGTGCGCAAGGAGATCGTCCACAACAAGCACGTGGTCGAGCAGCTGCGCGAGCGCGGCGCGATCTTCGTGGAGGAGGAGACCGAGGTCCCCGAGGGGGAGACCGTGATCTTCTCGGCCCACGGCGTGTCGCCCGCCGTGCACGCCAACGCGGGGGCGCGCAGCCTCCAGACGATCGACGCCACCTGCCCGCTCGTGACGAAGGTGCACGTGGAGGCGAAGAAGTTCGCCGCCGAGGGCTACACGATCGTGCTGATCGGCCACGAGGGCCACGAGGAGGTCGAGGGGACGATGGGCGAGGCCCCGGACCACTTCGTGCTCGTGGAGACCGAGGAGGACGTGGACCGGCTCGAGCTCCCCGACCCGGACCGGGTGGCCTTCCTGACGCAGACCACGCTGTCGGTGGACGAGACCGACCGCGTGATCCGGCGGCTGCGCGAGCGCTTCCCGAACATCACCGGCCCGAAGTCCGACGACATCTGTTACGCCACGACGAACCGCCAGATGGCGGTGCGCCAGATGGCGAGGGAGTGCGACCTCGTGCTGGTGATCGGGTCGCGCAACTCGTCGAACTCGAACCGGCTGGTGGAGGTGGCGCGCGACCACGGCGCCGAGTCGCATCTGATCGACAACGAGACCCAGGTGCGCGACGAGTGGCTTCACGGCAAGCGCGTGGTGGGGATCAGCTCCGGCGCGAGCGCGCCCGAGGAGCTGGTGCAGCGCCTGGTCGAGTTCTTCCGCGAGCGCGGGACCGAGGACGTGTCCGAGTTCGAGGTCGTCCAGGAGGACGTGCGCTTCATGCTGCCGAAGGAGATCCGGAAGGCGCTCGCCGCCGCGCGGTAGTTGCGACAGTCGAGGTCAGTGCGGTGGCAGCGGCGTGAACTGCACGCCGTGCAGGCGGAGTCCCGGGCGACTCGGCCTCCACCCTCCCGTCCACCTCGTAGAGCCCGGGCTCGACGCCGCCGCCCGACAGCACCGCGTAGGCGGCGCCGGCCCGGAACGTGAAGCTCGCCGCCGCGCCCGCGTCGGCCGCCTCGATCCAGTCCTCGCCATCGTCCCAGTCGCGCACCAGCTCGAGCCGCTCGCGGTCGGCCGGGAGAGCGATGTCCGCCGTCTGCGGCTCGAGTAGGGCGCCGGGCTCGTCCTCGGGCCGCAGGGGGGCGAGCGGCTCCATCTCCTCGCCGACGCACTCCTGGATCGCAAGCTCCGTGTCGAGGTACTCGCCCTCGCCGTAGTGGAGGAGCACGAGCCGGCCCGTGCGATCGAACAGGTAGCGGCCCGGCCAGCCCTTTGTTCCCGTACTCGCGCCACACCTCGAGCCGCGGATCGAGCAGCACCGGGTACGGGACCTCGAGCCGCTCGACGGCTTCCGCGACGAGGTCGCGGTCGCGCCCGAAGGAGTAACCCGGCGAGTGCACCCCGATCACCCGCAGCCCGGCGTCCGAGTAGCGCTCGTGCCACGTTTTCAGGTAGGGCATCGTGCGCAGCGAGTTGACCCGCACGAAGTCCCAGAACTCGATCAGGACGGCGCCGCGCCCCATCAACGTGTTCATGCGCAGGAAGGCGACGTTCAGCCAATCCATCTTCGGCGGGAACTCGGGCGCGTAGATCTGCACGTCGGGCGGCGGCCGCATGTCGCCCACATGAAACCGCAACCACGGGCACTGGACCGTGTTATAGGGTGGCTCTGCTCGCGGACTCGCGCGAGAGCCCCTGCTCGCCAGCATTGCGGGAGGGCCCAGTACCCGAGGATTCCCCTCAGGAGGAGGAATGCGCAAATTCTTGATAGCCGCGGTGGCTGCCGTAATGGTGCTTGCCGTGGCTGCGGTCGCTTATGCGGCCAACGTATACACCGTCGACGGCGGCACGTCGCCGCGCGGCAAGGGAACGACATCGAAGCCGATGCCGGTTTCGCTCGACTTCGACTTCGGGGTCAAGGACGAGAACCCCGCCTTCCGCGGCACGCCGATCGAGAAGTACTTCATCGCGGCCGAGGGTCTCGTGACCTATCCGGAGCTGTTCCCGAACTGCTCGGGCGGCACGGACGGGGTCAACAACCCCGACCTGGCGACCGTCAAGAGGACCTGCAAGAAGTCGCGGGTCGGTGGCGGTTACATCTTCGCCTACGGCGGCGCCGAGGCGGACCAGACGCAGAAGCTGAACTGCGTGCTGGAGTTGAACCTGTACAACCTGAAGCCCGGCAACTACGGGGCGCGCGGCAAGATCACCAAGAAGCAGGGTGGTCTCGCGATACGCGTCGACGGCGTGCCGCCCGCGCCTCCGGCACTCGACAAGCAGTACATGGGCGAGTGCGCCCTGCCGCAGAACGAGGCGATCCTCGCGCCGTACAAGGCCGTCAAGGTCAAGGGCGTCACGTCCGACGAGCTGCAGTTCACTGTGCCTCAGTCCCTGCTCCATCCGGCGACGGGAGCGGAGACGGTCGTCCAGTTCAACAACTCGTCGATCAAGAAGCGCACCGCGACGAAGCGGATCAACGGCAAGAACCGCAAGGTCGGCTTCTACTCGGCGGTTGGCTGCAAGGGCAACCAGCGCTCGATCCAGGTCACGTTCATCGACGAGGCCGGCGACCGGGTCCCCAAGACCAAGAACAAGCCCTGCTGACGGCTTCCTAGCCACAGCATCGGTATCTCGGCGGGGCGCCTTCGGGCGCCCCGCCGTCGTTCCGGGGCGGCTAGCTTCCGATCACGTGGAGCAGCTGCGGCGAGACCCAGGTCTCGACGGCGGCGCTCGCGAGCAGCACCGGCACGGCCAGCGCGACCGTCACGACGGTGGCGGCCAGGAGGTCCTGCCAGTCGTCGTTGCGGCTCGCCACGATCCAGGCGGCGAGCGGCATGAAGAGCGCGACCAGCTCGGGCAGCGCGTGCGGCGTGAGGGCGAGGAGGAGCAGGCCCGGCGAGGTGCCGACCTGCACCGCGATCGAAGCGGCCCCGCCGCCGATCACGTAGGCCTGCGTGCAGAGCGAGAAGGCGGTGGCGCAGACCACGAAGCCGATCGCGAGCGGCCCGGCCTTCTCGTGCACCCAGCGCGACACGCCGCTGCGCTGGGAGGCGGACAGCGGCAGCGAGCTCCCGGCCATGAACCCCGCCACGCAGGCCAGCGCGTGCAGAGCGAGCACGAGCGAGTTGCGCATGAGCACGTGCAGGTAGTCGCCGAGGCGTGGGGTCGGAGTTGTAGCCCGGGATCAGGTAGCGGGTCGGGTCCGGCGGCGTGAGGGTGGCGACGACGTAGACGGCGGTCAGCAGCCCCAGCGAGATCGCCACGCTGAGGAGGAACCAGGGACGGAGCACCGCGAGCGGGTCGTCGTTCCAGCGACGCAGCGCCCGCTTGGTGTCGTCCATGCCCTGGACGAGTACGAGGTCGTCGACGCTCACCACCCTGGCATCGGCGGACGGGGACGGAAGGTTTAGCCGGAGGTCGTAGGCCCATCGGCCGATGTGGCGCGGTGGGCCACGCCGTATCGTGGAACGGCGATGGACGACGGCTCAAACGGCGCGGTCCGGGCGATGAGCGACGCCGTGCTCGCCATCGCCCGCGAACGGTCGGTCGACACCGTGCTCCAGCGGATCGTGCACTCTGCCCGCGAGCTCGTGAGCGCCCGCTACGCCGCGCTCGGCGTGCCGGACGGCCAGGGCAACTTCGCCCGCTTCATCACCTCCGGGATGACCGAGGAGGAGATCGCGGCGATGGGCCCGCTGCCGCGCACGCACGGGCTGCTCGGGGCGATGCTCGAGTCCGAGGAGTCGCATCGCACGCCCGACATCAGGCGCGACCCGCGCTTCCGCGGCTGGTGGCCGGCGGCCCACCCGATCATGCGCTCCTTCATGGGCGTGCCGATCGTGGGCGGCGACGGCGTGGTGGGCGCGTTCTACCTCACCGACAAGGAGGGCGACGCGGACTTCACGGCGGCGGACCAGGAGCTGATCGAGATGCTCGCCCCGCATGCCGCGCTGGCGATGGAGAACGCGCGGCTGTCGGAGCGAAGCCGCGAGCTGAGCGTCGTCGAGGAGCGCAACCGGCTGGCGCGCGACCTGCACGACTCGCTCGTCCAGAAGCTGTTCGGCGTGGTCCTCGCGGCGAAGTCCGCCTCGACGCTGATCGAGCGCGACGCCGGCGACGCCCGCGCGCAGGTGGACCGGCTGGGCGAGCTGGCCCAGGACGCGATCTCGGAGCTGCGCTCGCTCGTGTTCCAGCTGCGCCCGGCGGCGATCGAGACGGAGGGGCTGGGGGAGGCGCTGCGCAAGCACGTCGAGGTGCTGCGGCGCGTGCACTCGACCGAGGTCGCGTTCGAGCTGTCGGGGACGCCGCGCCTTCGTCCGGGCGTGGACGACGAGGTGTTCCGGATCGCGCAGGAGGCGATCCACAACGCGCTGCGCCACTCGCGCGCGGGGCGCATCGAGGTGGGCCTGGCGGAGGACGGCGAGGCGCTCGCGCTGACCGTGTCGGACGACGGCGTCGGGTTCGATCCGGGCGCGGCGTCGCTGCGGTCACGGCGGCTGGGGCTCACGTCGATGGAGGAGCGGGCGCGGGAGCTGGGCGGTCGCCTGTCGATCTCGTCTTCGCCGGGAGCGGGCACGAGCGTGCGCCTGGAGGTGTCGCCGGCGTGAGCATCCGGGTTCTGATCGCCGACGACCACGCGGTTGTGCGCCAGGGGCTGAAGACGTTCCTCGAGCTCCAGGACGACATCGAGGTGGTGGATGACGTCGCGGACGGCGAAGCGGCCGTCGCGGCGGTGGAGCGTGAGGCGCCGGACGTCGTGCTGATGGACCTGGTGATGCCGGGCGTGGACGGGGTGGAGGCGATCCGGCGCATCAGGGAGGGCAGGACGCAGGCGCGCGTGCTGGTGCTGAGCAGCTTCCTGGACGACGAGCGGCTGTTCCCGGCGGTGCGCGCGGGGGCCGCCGGCTACCTGCTGAAGGACGTGGAGCCGCGCGAGCTGGTGAAGGCGATCCGCACGGTCCACGGCGGCGAGGCGCTGCTGCACCCGGCGGTGGCGGCCCGGCTCATGGACGAGTTCGCGGCGGGCCCGGCGCCGGAGCCGAGCACGGACGGCCTGACCGAGCGCGAGCGCGAGGTGCTGACGCTGATCGCCCGAGGGCTCCCGAACAAGCTGATCGCGCGCGACCTGTCGATCTCCGAGAAGACGGTGAAGGCCCACGTGAGCAGCATCCTGGGGAAGCTGGGCGTGAGCGACCGGACGCAGGCGGCGCTGTTCGCGGTGCGGTCCGGGCTGGTCGAGTCCTAGGGCGTAGGACCAATTGCCGATGGTGGCCGGGCCGGCGCGGCCGTAGCCTCGATCGGGATGAGAACCGCCATCGTCACCGGCGCCTCGCGCGGCCTCGGCCTGGCGCTTGCGCGGGCGCTCGCCGAGCGCGGCTGGCGCCTCGTAGTTGACGCGCGTGGGGCGGCCGCCCTCGAGGCGGCCCGCGAGGAGCTGGTCGCCGCCGCCCGGGATGCGGCGCGCGAGGAGTCGGTCGCCGCCGCGACCCCTGTGATCGCCGTCGCCGGCGACATCGCCGACGAGGCGCATCGCCGCGAGCTCGTCGCCGCCGCGGGTGAGCGCATCGACCTCGTCGTCAACAACGCCAGCCTGCTCGGGCCCAGCCCGCTGCCGCCGGTCGCCGAGCTCGCGCCCGCCGCCCTCGAGGAGATCCTGCGCGCCAACGTGATCGGCCCGCTCGGCCTGATCCGGCTCGCCCTGCCGCGCATTCCCGCGGGCGGTCGCATCCTCAACGTCACCTCCGACGCCGCCGTCGAGCCCTACGAGGGCTGGGGCGGCTACGGGGCGTCGAAGGCCGCGCTCGAGCAGCTCACGCGCATCCTGGCCGCCGAGCGCCCGGACCTGCGCGTGTACGCGGTCGACCCCGGCGACATGCGCACCCGGATGCACCAGGACGCCTTCCCCGGCGAGGACATCTCCGACCGGCCGCCGCCGGAGGAAAGCGTGCCCGGCCTGCTGGCGCTGATCGAGGGCGAGCTGCCGAGCGGCCGCTACGCGGCGCGCGAGCTGAGCCCGTCGCACGCATGAGCATCACTCTCGATCGAGAGGAGGTGGCCTCGCTGCCCGAAGCCCGCGAGCCCGCCGAGGTCCGCGGGGCCGGCCGCGACGATGTCCGCCTTCTGGTCGCCCACCGCGGCAGCGGCCGCATCGAGCACGCCGGCTTCGCCGAGCTCCCGGAGCTGCTCGACCCGGGTGACCTGCTCGTCGTCAACACCTCCGCCACCCTGCCGGCGGCGGTTCGCATCCTCGGCTCCGACCCGGCGCTCCGCCTTCACCTGTCGGCGCCGATTCCGGGCGACGACCGGGGCGCGTGGCTCGTCGAGCTGCGTCGCGACGGCCGGCGCTTCCCCGGCGGTGCGCCGGGACTCGTCCTGCGCCTCCCGGCCGGCGGAGCGGTCGTGCTGCTCGAGCGCCACGACGGCGGCCGCCTCTGGCGCGCCGCCCTTCGCCTCCCCACGGGCGTCCTCCACTACCTCGCCCGCCACGGCGAGCCGATCCGCTACGCACACACCCCGAGGGAGTGGCCGCTCGCCCGCTACCAGACCGTCTACGCGACCGAGCCCGGCAGCGCGGAGATGCCGAGCGCCGGGCGGCGCCTTCACCCCGGACCTCGTCACCCGCCTCGTGGCGGCCGGCATCGACGTGGCCCCGCTCGTGCTGCACACCGGGGTCTCGTCGCTCGAGGCCGGCGAGGCGCCGCATCCCGAGTGGTACAGCGTGCCGAGCTTCACGTGGGAGCGGATCCAGCTGGTGCGCCGCCTGGGCGGCCGGGTGATCGCCGTGGGCACCACCGTGGTGCGGGCGCTCGAGTCGGCGGCGAGCGGCCGGCCGGCCGAGGGCTGGACCGACCTCGTGATCGAGCCCGGCACCCCGATCGAGTCGCTCGACGGCCTCCTCAGCGGCTTCCACGACAGCGACTCCTCGCACCTCGCGATGCTCGAGGCGGTGGGCGGACGCGAACTCCTCGAGCGCTCCTACGCCGAGGCGGCCCGCGCCGGCTACCTACGCCACGAGTTCGGCGACCTGCACCTGATGCTGCCCTAACCGGGCCGCACGCCGCTGAAGCAGAGCTGCATGCAGGCGAAGTAGAACTCGCCGCGTTCGCCGAGCGCACGCTGCTCGTCCGCCCAGGCGTCCACGTCGGGCGAGCCCTGCTGCCTGACGTACCGCTCGATCACGGGCAGCGCGGCGCCGCCGTAGGTCTCCTGGCTCAGCTCGGCGGTGGCGAACGCGTGGCCGTCCATGCGCACGTCCTCGAAGCCGGCCTTCCGCAGCGACGCCGCCAGGGTCCGTGGCAGCGACGGGTGCGCGAGGTGGTCGTCCCAGGCCTCCAGCACCCGCGCCATGCGCGCGGGATCCTCGGAGTGCCAGGACACGGTCGCCCAGTCGACGTCCCAGATCACGACGCGCCCGCCGGGGCGAAGGGCGCGGTGCATCTCGGCGAGGGCCGCCTGCACATCGGCGACGTACTCGAGCACCTGGACGCTCAGCGCGCGGTCGAAACGGCCGCTCTCGACGGGGAGCGCGGTCGCGTCACCCTCCTCGAAGCGGGCGCCCGCGAACCCCTCGGAGCGGCGCTTCGCCACGGCGAGCATCTGCGGGCTCTGGTCGACACCGGTGACCGACCCTTCCGGCCCGACCTGGTCGAGCAGCTCGCGCGAGTAGAAGCCGGGCCCGCAGCCGACGTCGAGGACGCTGTCGCCAGGCTGGGCGCCCAGCGCCTCGTAGACGAGCTTCCTGCGCCTCAGGACGTCGCGCGACCGGTACAGGACCTCGAGTTGCTCGACGATCTTCTCGTCGAAGACCAGCTGGCTCATGGGCGGCTCACCTTACCCGGCGATCTCCCGCCTCGTGATCCGCCAGGTGCCGATCAGGAGCGGAAGCAGCATCCAGAGTGCGAGCGCCGTGCCCACGTGCGCCCATTGGGTCGCGCTCATGACCTCCTCCTGCATCGGGCTGAGGGCGCGCGCGGTGGATACCCACGGGGCGACGTCGGCGAAGAAGGACAGCGAGACCACCGCCATCCACGCCATCGGCAGCGCGAAGAGGACGACGATGGCCGGCGCCGAGGCGAGCAGGATCGCGCCGAACGCGACGCCTGTGATCATCCCGGCCGTCAGGTAGACCGCCGACTGGCCGATCAGCGGCGCGGCGTCGGACCAGGTGCCGTCGACGCCTGGCGATGCGACGAGCACACCCGCGGCGACGACGGCGACGGACATGACGAGCATCGCGACGGCGAGGACGAGGCTCGCGATCAGCTTGGCGCCGAGGACGCGCGAGCGCACCGGGACCAGCGCGAAGGTGATCATCCCGGTGCGCTGGGACCACTCCGAGGTGACGAGCAGGATGCCGACGACCGGCAGCAGGACGGCCGCCGGCTGCAGCCCGACGTTAAGGACGGACTGGAATGTGAGGTCCGCCGCGTCGCCGACGACGCAGGCGACGATCACGACGAGCACGGTGATCGCGACGGTGGCGAGCTGTAGCCAGAAGCCGGCGCGGGTGTTGACCATCTTGCGCAGCTCGACGGCGACGAGGCGGCCGAGGCCGGGGCGTGCGTGGACGCCGGTGGTGTTCACGCGGATCGGTGCGGCGAGGGTGGTGGTGCTCATGCGGTTGCTCCTGTCAGCTCGGGGTGCATCGAATCAGTGGGCGGCGACGGTGTGCTTTCGCCGGACGTGGTCAGCTCGAAGAAGAGGCGTTCGAGGCCCGCGTCCTGGGCCGGGGCGAGCCGGCGCAGCACGACGCCGTCGGCCATTGCCGCGTGAGCGACGACCTCGGGCTCGGCCTCGACCAGCCGCCGATCGCCGTCGGCGGGGTGCATCGTCAGGCCGGCGTGGTGAAGCGCGGCGTCGAGCGCGGCGAGGTCGGCCGCCTCGACGATGGTGCCGGACTCGGTGAGCAGCTCGGCGCGGGTGCCCTGCGCCTGGATCCGTCCGCCGCCGATGATCATCATCCGATCGGCGACGGCCTCGACCTCTGCCAGCAGGTGGGAGGAGAGCAGCACGGTGCCGCCGCGGTCGGCGAAGCCGCGCAGCAGGCCCCGCATCCAGCGCATGCCCTCCGGATCGAGGCCGTTGGCGGGCTCGTCGAGGATCAGGATCTCGGGGTCGCCGAGCAACGCGTGGGCGAAGCCGAGGCGCTGGCGCATGCCGAGCGAGTACTTGCCGACACGCCGCCGGGCTGCCGTCGCGTCGAGGCCGACGAGCTCCAGCAGCGCGTCGACGCGCTGCGCCGGCACGCCCATGGTCTTCGCGGACACGGCGAGCGCCTCGCGGCCACGGCGCCCGGCGTGCTGCGCCGACGCGTCGAGCAGGATGCCGACGCGCCGGCCGGGGTTGGGCAGGTCGCGGTAGCGCCCGCCGAGGATCCGGGCCTCGCCGCTGTCGGGCTCGGACAGGCCGACGAGCATCCGCATCGTCGTGGTCTTGCCGGCGCCGTTGGGGCCGAGGAAGCCCGTGACGGTGCCCGGCTCGCAGCGGAAGGTGACATCGGAGACGACGGTGCGCCCGCCGAGCTGCTTGGTGAGTCCTTCGGTTTCGATCATCCCGGCAGACTCGCGGCCGGCCGTGCTTCCGCCCACGGTCCCCGGGCTACGCTCGCCGAGCCCTGCGGCGGTGGCAGCCAACGACTTTGGTAGGGGGTCGCGGCCGCGGTCCTCGCTTAGCCTTCGTCGTCGAGCGATGACACGCCAGGCGACAGCACGCTTCACCCATCGGCTGTCCGGCTGGATGCGCTCCGCACTGCCCGGCGTCGTGATCGACGCGCCCGACGAGGAGCGTGGCCGCCGCGACCGCGTCGTCGACGCGACGATCTATCTGCTCGCGTTCGCGATCGGCGCCGCCACCCTCGCGGACACGTGGGAGCTGCACCCTCCCTGGTTGCGCGTCGTGGCGATCGTCGTCGGGATCGCCGCGCTCGTCGCGCTGCGCTGGCGGCGCACCCATCCGGCCGTGGTCGGGATCGGCGTGACGGCGGTCTCGATCGTGATCGTCACGGTCTCGGGCGCGGCCCTCGCCGCCACCTTCAACGCGGCGATCCGGGCTCGCGGTCGTGACCTGGCCGTCGTCGCCGGCCTCACGATCGCCTGGGCCTTCGCGAGCCCGCTGCTCTATCCCTCCGACAGCAGCTACTGGTTGGACGCCGGGGCCTGCCTGCTGATGGTCGGCGTCGTGATCGGCTGGGGACTCTTCGTCCGCGCGCGGCGCGAGCTCGTGCGATCGCTGCGCGAGCAGGCCGACCGCGCCGCGGACGAGGCGCGCGCGGCCGAACGGCGGCGGATCGCGCGCGAGATGCACGACGTGCTCGCCCACCGCCTCTCGCTGCTCTCCGTCCACGCCGGCGCGCTCGAGTTCCGCCCCGACGCCCCGGCCGAGGAGGTCGCCGAAGCGGCCGGCGTGATCCGCGAGAGCGCGCGGGCCGCGCTCGACGAGCTGCGCGGCGTGATCGGCGTCCTGCGCGAGGACGGCGGCGAGAGCCTGACCGCAACCGCCCCAGCCGACGCTCGCCGACGTCGCCGCCCTCGTCGAGGAGTCGCGGGCGGCCGGGATGCGGATCACCGCACGGATCGAGCTGGGCGACGCAGCGCCGCCCGCCGCCGTCGGCCGCACCGCGTACCGGATCGTGCAGGAGGGTCTGACCAACGCACGCAAGCACGCGCCGGGAGCGGCCGTGACTCTCACCGTCCGCGCGCCCGACGGCGACCTGCAGGTCGAGGTCCGCAGCCTCGCGCCGGTCGCCGTCGCCGCGGTCTCGCCGCTGCCCGGGGCGGGGACCGGCCTGATCGGGCTCACCGAGCGCGTCACGCTCGCCGGCGGCGAGCTCGAGCACGGCGTCGACGCCGACGGCGCGTTCGTCGTGCGCGCCCGCCTGCCGCGATGATCCGCGTCCTGCTCGTCGACGATGACGCGCTCGTGCGCTCCGGCCTGCGGATGATGCTCGCCGGTGCAGCAAGCGTCGAAGTGGTGGCCGAGGCCGCCGACGGCCGCGAGGTCCTCGGCGCGGTCGACCTCCACCGGCCCGACGTCGTCCTCATGGACATCCGCATGCCGCACCTCGACGGGATCGCGGCCACCCGTCTGCTCGCCGCGCAGCCCGACCCGCCCGCCGTCCTCGTGCTCACGACCTTCGACGCCGACGAACTCGTCCTGCGCGCGCTGCAGGCCGGCGCGGCCGGCTTCCTGCTCAAGGACACCCCGCCTGCGGAGATCGTCCGCGCGATCGAGCTCGTCCACGCGGGCGACGGCATGCTCTCCCCGACGGTGACCCGCCGGCTCATCTCGATGGTGGCCGGCGACTCGGACGCGGGCGCCCGCACCGAGCATGCCCGCGCGCTACTGGCGACGCTCAGCCCACGCGAGCGCGACGTCGCCCTCGCCATCGGCCTCGGCCATGGCAACGCCGAGATCGCCGCGACGCTGCACCTGTCCGTCGCGACGGTCAAGGGCCATGTCTCCCGGCTCCTCGACAAGCTCGAGGTCGACAACCGCGTTCAGATCGCCCTGCTCGTGCAGGCTGCGGGCGAGCACTGACGCCGAGCGCGCTGCGCGGCGGACCGCTAGGCCCGCAGCAGCGCAAGGCCGGCCAGTCCCTCGAGACTGCGCTCGAGGCCGCCCTCGAGGTCGTCGGGCACGGCGCGCCCCGTGTCACGCAGGAAGGCGGCCAGCTCGTGCAGAAGCTGGGCGCGGTCGCGCGTCCCGTCGAGCAGGACGACGAGCCGCCTGCCGAGGTCGTCCTCGATCCGGACGCCGGTATGGCGCAGGTTCGTCACGAGCTCGCCCGAGCGCGCCTGATGGCGCGCGAGCGGGCTGGCCTCCGGCCGTTCGCCGGCCGAGGTGGTCAGCGGCGGCGGCGCGGCGTGCAGCTGGACGATGTTCCCGGCGTAGCAGCGGAGCAGCGCGCCGCAGACGGCCGCGCGCTCATCGTCGTTCGCCTCCGCGGGGATCAGCTCGCGGACCTGTACGGCGGCCGGCCAGCTGCCGGCTACCTGCTCCAGCGCCCGCGTGACGAACGGGTGGTCGGTGGTCAGGGTGGAGCCCGTCGGCCCTTCGAAGGTGACTCGGCCCGCGCGGTCGGGATCGCCGGCAGGCCGCGCCGGGGAGGAGACGGCGAGCGATTCGACGATCAGCGGCTGCGGGCTGCGGTCGATCTCCAGCTCCGCGCCGCACAGCAGCGTCTGCCGGAACATGCGTCCCTTGATGAAGTCGAGGTACTGCTCGCGCCGGACCGGGTCCTCGACGCGCAGCAGCTCATCGGACGCCGTCTCGGGCAGCACGCCCGTCTGCATCTCGAAGAAATCGGCCTCCGCGAGGTACTGGAGCCCGTGGCGTGCCGCGTGCGCGACGAACTCGTGGAAGTACACCGGCTGGTTGATCGCGGCGAGCTCGTCGTGGAAGAGCGTCTCGTCGCTTCGCTCGAGCAGCCGCTCGGCCTGGCGCCGCATGATCGCGCCGAAGTCATGCTCGTCCGACCAGCTCCCGGCGAGGAGGCGAAGCAATGCCCGCGCCCCCTCCATCCGCTCCGCGGGGTCGTCGATCCCGGCGGTGTGGAACACGAGCATGTCGCGCAGCGCTCCGGACAGCCGGCCGCCCGGAAGCGCGTTGTAGCTGACGTAGGCGATGCCCCGGTCGGCGAGCACCGCGCGGCACAGCTCGAGCAGGCGATCCCGGACCGGGTCCTCGACCCAGGAGTAGACGCCGTGCGCGATCACGTAGTCGAACGGCTCCTGCGGCGGTTCGAACCGCTCGATCGCGGCCACTTCGAGCGTCGCGTTCGCGAGGCCCAGCGTCTCCACGACGGCGCGGCCGCGGGCGATCGCCCGCTCCGAGGCATCGATTCCGAGGAATTGCGCGCCTGGCAGCGCCACCGCCATCGGCACGAGGTTGCCGCCGTCGCCGCAGCCGAGCTCCAGCACGCGGCATTCCGCGGGCGGCGCCGGGTCGATCCGGAACAGCATGCCGAGCGCAGCCAGCCGGTCGGGGTGGGTCTGCGCGAACGGATGGCCCGGGTAGGGAACGACGTCGTAAGGCGACGGGCTGCTCAGAACTGCTTGTTCTGCACGACGTCCCAGCCGGCCTTGACCGATGGGCCGATGGTGCCGTCCGGGTTCTGCTGCTTGTACTCCACCTGGATCTTCGAGAAGCCCAGCGAGACCGAGTCCATCGGGAGCACCTCGCCCTCGGCGCCACCCGTCTGGTAGCTCGACACGAGGATGTCGGAGAGCGAGAACGTCAGGAACTCCGCCTGCGGCTTCCCCGCCTTGCGGGCGGTGAGGACGGCGCCCTTGAAGTGCTTCCCGGAGGCACAGGCGAGCATCAGGGCCGGACTCGCCTTCGACACCTTGGCGGTGAAGTTGAAGTCCTGCATCTGGACCTTGCCCGCACCGCCACCACTTCCGGGCGCGCCCGGCCCGGGAGGCCGGGACTCGCCCCACGACCAGGCCTCGACGTCGATCTCCCCCTTGTGCTTCGAATCGAGGCTCTCGCCCGGAATGCCCTCGATCTTCATGAAGTAGTCGATCGCCATCGGGAGCGCCAATCCTCCGCCCCGCGAGTAGCGGCTGTCAAGCCGGTCAGTATCGACGGGCAGGGGAGTCCAATCGGTAGACGCGGACCCGAACGCACCCGTCGCGGTGCCTGGAAGGAGTCGAGCTGGACATGGCCGACGACCAAGAGCAGATCCAGACGTTGATCGAGAACTGGGCCGAGGCGGTGCACGCCGGCGACCTGGACGTCGTTCTCGCCGACCACGCCGGCGACATCGTCATGTTCGACGTGCCGCCGCCGTACGACGGTGTCCGCGGCATCGACGCCTACCGCGAGACGTGGCCGCCGTTCTTCGAGTGGCAGGCCAAGGGCGCCTCGTTCGAGATCGTGTCGCTCGACGTCACCGCCGGCGAGGACGTGGCCTACGCCCACGCTCTGCTGCGCTGCGGAATGCCGCAGGAGCTCGCCGAGAACCCCGAGAACCGCCTGCGACTCACGCTCGGGCTGCGCAAAGAGCAAGGCCGGTGGGTGGTCGCGCACGAGCACCACTCGTACCCCTTGCCCTGAGCCGGGTAGTGCCGCATCGGCCGTCCAGCCGCCCGGCTTCCTAGGATCGTCCGATGGCGGAGTCGCCGTCGCGTTTGTCTGCGGACAACATCACGTTGCTGCTCGGCGTCGTGACGATCGTGAGCGGCGTCGCCAGCGGGTTGTTCTCGGACCTTCGCCCCTTGGGACAGGTCGTCGGCCTCGTCGCATTTGCCGCCTGGGTCGTCGCGATCGGCCTCATCCTCTGGGGCCCCGAATCGAGGACCTTGGCGCGTTGGTTGACCGGGGTCGCGTTCGTCCTGACCGCGGTCCTTCTCGTCTATGCGTTCGTGACGGGCCCGCGACTCAGTTCGCGGACCCTCGTCCTCACGCCGGACGGTGTGCGGGTCATCGGCGCGGCTTGTCCTGGCGCTGCAAGCGGGTTGGAGGTCCCGGCCCGCGTCGCGCTCGGTCAGCTGGGAGATCAGTTCCTGCACGTCGAGATCGTCGATGCAGGATGCGATCGAGCGGACGAAGACGTCCGGATCAGGACCGAGGACGTGCAGGCCGTTCTTCCGGCGCCGTGAGCTTGCCGAGCTGCTCCGGTTCACCGGAAGCGACGCACCGACCGCCGCCGATGGTTCACTTCCCGCCCGGCAGTCGCCGTCTTCGTGAACGGCACGCGCGTCTGGGGGACCTCGCCCCCGTCCTAGCCGGCGTCGATGCGCGCTACCCGATCGAGTCGACCATCTCGAGCTGAATCAGCCGGTTCAGCTCGACGGCGTACTCCATCGGCAGCTCCTTCGTGACCGGCTCGATGAAGCCGTTCACGATCATCGCCGCCGCCTCCTCCTCGGAGAGTCCGCGCGACTGCAGGTAGAAGAGCTGCTCGTCGGAGATCTTGCCGACCACGGCCTCGTGGGCCACGGTGACGTGCGGGTTCTGGATCTGGATGTCGGGCCAGGTGTCCGAGCGCGAGCGGTCGTCCATCATCAGGCCGTCGCACTGCACGCGGGCCTTCGAGCCCTGCGAGTTGTGGCCCATGCGGACCAGGCCGCGGTAGCCCATGATCCCGCCGTCCTTCGAGATGGACTTGGCGAGGATGTTCGAGTTCGTGTTCGGCGCGAGGTGGACGACCTTGGCGCCGGTGTCCTTCCACACGTCGCCGCTGGCGACGCCCACGTTCAGGTGGTCGGCGCGCGCGCCCTCCCCGATCAGGAACGAGCCGGGGTAGAGCATCACCTTCTTGGCGCCCATCGACCCGCCGACCCACTCGACGGTCCCGTGCGCCTCGACGATCGCCCGCTTCGTGTTCAGGTTGAACACGTCCTTCGACCAGTTCTGCACGGTCGTGTAGCGGGCCTTCGCGCCCTCCTTGACGAAGATCTCGACGACCGCGGAGTGCATCGAGTTCGCGCTGTACGTCTGCGCCGTGCAGCCCTCGATGTAGTTCACGTCGGAGCCCTCGTCGGCGATGATCAGCGTGTGCTCGAAGGTGCCCTCGCCCGAGCCCTCCATGCGGAAGTAGGCCTGGAGCGGGAGGTCGACCTTCACGTCCTTCGGGCACGTACAGGAACGAGCCGCCTGACCACACCGCGCCGTGCAGCGCCGAGAACTTGTTGTCCTGCGGCGGCACGCACTTGTTCATGAAGTACTCGCGCACGAGGTCCTCGTGCTCGGTGACCGCGGTGTCCATCGCGCAGAAGAGGATCCCGAGGTCGGCGTACTCCTTCTTGAGGCCCTCGTAGAAGGGCTCCTGGCGCCACACGCCCACGACGCCGGCGAGGTGCTCGCGCTCGGCCTGCGGGATGCCGAGCTTCTCGAAGGTGTCCTTCTGCTCCTGCGGGACGTCGTCCCAGCTGTCGTAGCGCCCGGCCTCGGGCGGGGAGTAGAGGACGAGATCGGAGAGATCGAGGTCGGACAGGTCGACGCCCCAGGTGGGGATCGGCTTGCGCTCGAAGATCTCGAACGACTTGAGCCGCTTGTCGCGCATCCAGTCGGGCTCCCCCTTGATCTTGGAGAGCTCGTCGATCACCTCGCGGGAGATGCCCTTCTTGGCGACGAGCTGTCCCTGCTCGTTCTCCTTGATGGGGCTGGGCTTGGCGATGCGGGTCTTGTCGGTAGCAGCCATACAACCCCAAGGTTAGCGCGCCGGGAGGCTTATCAGACCCCCGAGGTCGGAGTTTGGTTACCCTAACCCGCATGCTGAAGAAGGCAGGAATCCTGATGGTCGCGGCGGTGCTCGGAACGGGCGCCGCGGTGGGGGTCGCGGCGTGCGGTGAGGACCGCGAGGGCGAGGTCGAGTTCCAGACCGAGGGCACCGGGACCGCCGGGACGGGGACCGAGACCGGGCACTGAGACCGCCGGTACGGAGACCGCCGGGACGGAGACCGAGCCCGAGACGGAGACCGAGCCCGAGACGGAGTCCGAGACGGAGACCTCGCCGTAGCGATGCCGGCCGCGGCCGCAGCGATCCCGCGGGCCAGGGGGCGCCGCTAGGCGATGTCGCGACGCGCCCTCATCGGCGTCCTCGCGGGCGGCTCCGCTCTCCTCGTGCTCGCCCTCGTCGGCGTCGTGCTCGCCACCTCCGGCTCCTCCTCCGACTCCCTCCAGATCTACTCCGCCCGCTCCCACTACGGCGAGGAGCAGCCCTTCGAGGACTTCGCCTCCGAGACGGGCACCGACCTCAGCCTCCGCGGCGGCTCGGCCACCGAGCTCTACGAGCGGATCCAGGCCGAGGGCGAGAACACCCCGGCCGACGTGCTCATCACGGTCGACGCCGCCAACCTCTGGCGCGCCACCGAGGCCGGCCTGCTCGAGCCGCTCGACTCGCCTGAGCTGAACCGCCTCGTGCCCGAGGACCTACGCGACCCGGGCGGCCACTGGTACGGCCTCGCCCTCCGCGCCCGCACGATCATGCGCTCGGCCGACCGCGTCGGCCCCGAGGACGTCACCACCTACGAGGGCCTCGGCGACCCCCGCTGGAACGGCCGCCTCTGCCTCCGCTCCGGCACCAGCGAGTACAACGTCTCCTTCGTCGCCGACCGCCTCGCCAAGGACGGCCCCGAGGCCACCGAGGAGATGCTGCGCAGCTGGATGGACAACGACCCCGAGATCCTCGGCTCCGACGTCGACGTGCTCGAGGCGATCGCCGACGGCGACTGCGACGTCGGCCTCACCAACCACTACTACCTCGAGCGCGAGAAGGAGGAGGACCCCGACTTCCCGGTCGAGCCGGTCTGGGCCGACCAGGACGGGCGCGGCACGCACGTGAACCTGTCCGGACTCGGCGTGGTGACCGGCAGCGACCAGGCGGATGACGCCCAGGAGCTGATCGAGTTCCTCGTCTCGCCCGGCCAGCAGCAGGTCTTCTCGGACAACAACCACGAGTTCCCGGTGACCGAGGAGCTCGAGTTCAAGGCCGACCCGATCGACGTGGAGCAGGCCGGCGCCCGGCTCGACGATGCCCTGAACCTGATGGACGAGGTGGGTTGGGACTGACGCGGCGCCTCGACGGCTGGACCGTCTTCACGCTTCTCGCCGCCCTCGCCGTGGCGGGCCCGCTGCTAGGCCTGCCGCTCTCGTTCATAACCGCGCCCGGGAGCCTGGACCGCTTCTCCGGCCTGGTGCCCGAGGCGCTGGCCGCGACCGCCGTGCTCCTGGTCGGCGTCGGCGTGGGTGTTCTGGTGCTCGGCACGGCGCTCGCCGCGCTCGTCTCCTTCTGCGACTTCCCCGGGCGCTCCTGGATCGAGTGGGCGCTGGTGCTGCCGCTCGCGATGCCGGGCTACGTCTTCACGCTGTTCGCCCTCGGCCTCGAGGTGCCCGGCATCCGCTCCGAGCTGGGCGCGGTGTGCGTCTTCACGCTCGTGCTCTACCCGTACGTCTACCTGCTGGCCCGCGCGGCGTTCCTGGCCCAGTCGCGCACGCTGATCGAGGCGGCGCGGGGGCTCGGCCTTTCTCGCGGCGCCGCCGTCGCGCGGGTGGCGATCCCGCTCGCCAGGCCGGCGATCCTGGGCGGCGTGGCGCTCGCCCTGATGGAGACGCTGGCCGACTTCGGCACCGTCAACCTGCTCGGCGTCCGCACCTTCACGGACGCCATCTACCGCGTCTGGTTCACGGCGCTCGACCGTGACGCCGCCATGCAGCTCGCCACCCTGCTCATGTCGATCACGCTCACGCTGCTGCTGCTCGAGCGGCTCGCCCGCGGGCGAGCGCGCCACCACCAGCACGCGGCCGCGGGAGACGTGGTTGCGCCCGTGCGGCTGCACGGGATCGCCGCGGTCGCCGCCGCGGCGTTCCCGCTGGTGCTGGTGGGAGTGGTCGTCGCGGCGCCGCTCGCACAGCTCACCGCCTGGTCCATCGAGTCGATCGGCGACGACCTGCTCGCGCCCGAGTTCGCGACCGCCGCGCGCAACAGCGTGCTGCTCGCGGGGGTGAGCGCGCTGCTCGTCCCGATCGTGGCGACGCTGCTCGCCTACGGCGTGCGCGCGAGCCGGTCGCGCATCGCTGCCGGAGCGGCACGGACCGCTACGATCGGCTACGGCCTCCCGGGCTCGGTGGTGGCGGTCGCGGTGATCGTGCCGCTCGGCTGGGTCGACCGCAGCACCGGCGCCGGACTCCTGCTCACGGGCACAGTGATTGGACTGCTCTTCGCCTACCTCGTTCGCTTCCTGGCGCTCGCGTGGGGCTCCGTGGAGTCCGGGCTGCTGCGGATCCCTCGCAATCTCGACGAGGCCGCGCGCGGACTGGGCGCCGACCGGCTCGACGTGCTCGCGCGCGTGCACGTGCCGATGATCCGCGCGGGCCTCGCGACGGCTGCACTGCTGGTGTTCGTCGAGGTCATGAAGGAGCTGCCCGCCACGCTGCTGCTCCGGCCGACGGGCGGCGACACCCTGGCGATAGCCGTCTGGCAGGCGACCACCGAGTCGCTCTTCGAGACCGCCGCGCTGCCCGCCCTCCTGATCGTGCTCGTGGGGCTGCTGCCCGTGGCGCTGATGATCCGGGTCTCGGGCCGGCGCGGCGCGGAGCTCGAGGCAGTGCCCGCGTGAGCGCGGCGATCGTCCTCGACGGGCGTCTCGAAGTCGTTCGGCGCGACGCACGCCGTCCGCGAGGTGAGCCTCGAGATCGAGCGCGGCGAGCTGATGGCGGTGCTGGGGCCGTCGGGCTGCGGCAAGACCACGCTGCTCCGCCTGATCGCCGGCTTCGAGGCGCCTGACGGCGGGAGCGTGGCGGTGGGCGAGGAGACCGTCGCCGGGCCCGGCACGCTCGTGCCGCCGGACAAGCGGCGCGTGGGGATGGTGTTCCAGGACTTCGCGCTGTTCCCGCACCTCACGGTCGAGGCGAACATCGCGTTCGGCCTGTCGCGCCGCCCGCGCGAGGAGCGCGAGGAGCTCACGCGCCGCACCCTCGAGCTGGTCGGGCTCCAGCACAAGACGGGCCGGCCCCCGCACGAGCTGTCGGGCGGCGAGCGGCAGCGCGTGGCGCTGGCCCGGGCGCTCGCGCCGGAGCCCGAGGTGGTTCTGCTCGACGAGCCGTTCTCGAGCCTCGACGCCACGCTGCGTGCCGACCTGCGTCGCGAGGTCGAGCTGATCCTGCGCGACGCGGAGGCGACCGCCCTGCTCGTCACCCACGACCAGGAGGAGGCGCTGTCGCTGGCCGACCGGCTGGCGGTGATGCGCGAGGGCCGGATCGTGCAGGTGGGCGCGCCGGAGGAGGTGTACGGCCGGCCGGCGAGCCGCTGGGCGGCGCAGTTCGTGGGGGAGGTGAACGTGCTGGCCGGAGTGGCTCGCGAGGGCGGCGTGGAGACCGAGCTGGGCCGCTTCGACCTGCGGGCGCCGGCCACCGGGACCGTGCACGTGGCGGTGCGCCCCGAGCAGCTCGAGCTGACGGCGCGCCACGACGGCAACGCCGAGGTGGTGGCGCGCGAGTTCCGCGGCCACGACGTGCTGTACCGCCTGCGGCACGAGGGCGGCCGCACGGTCTTGGTGCAGCTGCCCTCGCTCGAGCTCTACGAGGTGGGCGCCCGCGTGTTCGTGAGGCCGGCCGCCACGGCGGTCACGTCGCTGGTCGACTGAAAAGGGTGGAACCGATGTGCGATTCGAGCCAGCAGATCGACCGGCGCACGGCGCTGATCGGGGCCGGGTGCCTCGCCCTCGGCGGGCTGCTTCCGGGCAGCGCCGCGGCGCAGGTCTCGCTTCCCCGGCAGAGCCCGATCAACCTGCGCCGCAGACGGATCACCTTCGTGAACCGCCTCGCGAGGGTCGGCTTCCGCTACCCCGAGGCGATCGACGTGACACTGGTCAACACCGGCTCGCCCGACGAGTTCGCCACGGTTCGCGCCGACGTTCCGCTGGGCGCGGCCGGCATCGTCCTGAGGGGCAAGCGGTGGGACCTGGTGCAGTTCCACTGGCACACGCCGTCGGAGCACCGGGTCGAGGGCAGGCCCACCCCGATGGAGATGCACCTCGTGCACAGCCGCGCCGACGGCGCGCTGCTGGTGGTCGCCGTGTTCATCGAGCGAGGGCGCGCGCAACAGCGCGCTCGGACCGATGCTCCGGAGGCTGCCCTCCGAGCCGGGAGCGACCCGGGACGTTGCCGACGTGCGCCTGAGGGACCTGCTGCCGGACCGGCGAGAGTCGTTCCGCTACTCGGGCTCGCTGACGACGCCGCCGTTCACGGAGCCCGTGAGGTTCATCGTGATGGCCGACCCGATCGAGGCATCGCGCCGGCAGATCGGCCGGTTCCGGGAGGTCTTCCCGGAGGGAAACAGCAGAGAGACGCAGCGCCTGAACGGCCGCAGGGTGAGGAGCGACGCGGGCTAGGCCGCTCTCCGGCGTCGCCACCAGCGACGCGAACAGGTGCTCCAGCATCGCGGCGGGGTCGTCGCAGAGGCCCGTGTGCACCGGGGAGGGCTGGATCGTCGTGCTCGACGGCGAGGTGATCCAGCCGAAGCGCTCGCTCCGGTCGAGGCCCGCGATCGGGCCGGCCGACGGCTCGCCGGCTGCCACCTGCTCGATCAGGGTCAGGTGCGCGCGCACGGCGTCGAGGTCGAGGTCCGGGTCGAGCAGCCGGAGGCGCTCGGGGTCGAGGGTCGTTCGCGCCTCCAGGAAGCGGTGGCGCGGCGAGTAGAGGACTACCCCCACGTTCAGCGCCTCGCCGCGGGGCAGTGAGGGGACCACGCGCAGCAGCGCGTACTGGAAGGCCTCAGCGCCGGACACCCGCGCCTCCTTCCCGCACGCGCGCTTCCTCGGCCTCCTCCACCCACGCGCGCGGCTCCTCGAGGCGCGCGCGGAGGTAGTCGACGTAGTCGGCCGGCGTCGCCGGGTCGAGCCACTCCGGCGGGACCCGCGCCACCACCTGCTCGAGCGACCTCGCGCGTCACCCGGGGCGCCAGCTCGGCGTCGGCCTCGGCGATCGAGCCCGCCGCGCCGAGCAGCACGTGGTCGCGCACCGCGTGGAACGGGCCGCGGGCGGCCTCCGGGTCGAGGCCGCTGTGGTGGCGGTAGAGCGCGGCCCCGTGGTCGATCAGCCAGAGCCGCCGGTGCCAGACGAGCAGGTTCACGTTGCGCGGCGTGCGGTCCACGTTCTCGACGAAGGCGTCGAGCCAGACGATCGCCGCGGCGAGCCGCGGCTCGACCTCGAACGAGCCGCCCGGCGCGTAGGGCAGCGCGCCCGGGAGGAAGTCGAGACCCACGTTGGTGCCCGCGCTCGCCGCGAGGAGGTCCTGGATCTCGGCGTCCGGCTCGGCGTCGGGCAGGTGCTCGTCGAGCTCCACGAGCACGAGCTCCGGCACCGGCAGCCCGAGCTCCCGCGCCAGCTCGCCCGCCACCAGCTCGGCCACGAGCGCCTTCGGCCCCTGGCCGGCGCCGCGCATCTTGACCACGTAGAGGCCGTCGTCGTCGGCCTCCACGAGCGCGGGCAGCGAGCCGCCCTCGCGCAGCGGCGTGACGTAGCGGACGGCGGACACCGTGCGCAGCATGCGGCGGCAGACTAGGCCGAGCGGCGGCGGCGCAGCAGCTCGCGGCCGAAGGTGCGGCCGAGGTGGAGCGGGTGGTTCAGCAGCATCGTGGCCTGTCCGGCGACGGAGTCGGGGTCGCGCGCCACGCCGAGCGTGCGCAGCACCGTGAGGAGGTCGTAGTAGACGCGCTCGCAGACCAGGCGATCCTCCTCGAACACGAAGATCCCGCACACGCGGATCCGCAGGAATCGCCCGGTCGGCGGGAGCCCGTTGTAGGTGCCCAGGTGCGTGCCGGACACCCAGGCCTCCTCGGCGACCCCGTCCTCGCCGTGGTACGCCGCGATCGGCTCGACCCTGAAGTCCGGGACGCCCGCGAAGTTCGCGCCGTGGTAGTGGCGCACCGCCTCCTCGCCGTCGAACACCTCGCCGGTCGGGACGATCTCGTAGCGCGGGTGGTGGAACGTCGCGATCACCGCCGTCGAGGTCGTGCGCGGTCTCGGCGGCGGAGTGGGCGTCGAGGACCGCCTGCCGCGCCTGCTGCAGGCCGGGGTCGATGGAGGCGGACATGGCGCGACCCTACGCCATAGGGTCCAGGGCATGGAGCTCTATGTCTGCTGGGGGACGTTTCCGGTGCCGTGGCGGCCGGGCGGCCATCCGTGCCGCAACGCGTACGAGGCCCTGAGGGAGGCCGGCTGGGATCCGGAGGTGAAGAAGAGCTACGGGCTCGGCCCGCTGCCGGACGCGGTCACGCCGCACCGGAAGAAGGTGCGCGAGCTGACCGGCCAGAACTGGGTGCCGGTGCTCGTGACCGACGACGGCGAGGTGATCCAGGAGTCGAAGAAGATCGTCGGAGTGGGCGAAGGCCAACCCGGCGGTGTGCGTCGGACCGGACGGCCGGCGCGGGCGCCCGCTAGCGCGACGCTCAGCCATCGACGGATCCGCGGATCGGGGATGCCCTGCCCCGCGTGCGCTGGGAGAACGCCACCGCGTCGCCCGCCGCGAGCGGATAGCGGGGGTCGTGGCCGATCTGGTCGCCGTTCAACGCGGCGGTCACGTGGCGGTCGAGCTCCACACCGGCGGCCGCGGCGGCGGCGCCGAGCGTCGCGGCCCGCACCCGCAGCGGCTCGTGGCCGCGTCCGTTGCGGGCGAGCGCGCCGGAGCAACGCACGGTCACTGCGGGTGCGGACCGGGCCCGCGCCCGCTCGTACTCGGCTGGATCGTTCACGTTCAGCAGCGAGAGCAGCTCGGGGTCCGCCGTGGCGAGCTCGCCATCCCGAAGCAACTCGGCCTCGTCGAGCTCGTGCACCCGTACGCGCTCGAACAGAAAGGCGGGCTTCAGGTGATCCTCCGCGATCAGCCGCTCGACCTCGGGCAGCAGCGTGGTGCGATAGGCCGCGGCCAGCGGGTGCCGGAAGCCGTGTGCGACCGGGAGCGCCACGTCCACGTCCTCCCGCTCCGCGGCGCGAAGCACGGCGGCGACGAAGGCAGGGTGGAGGAGAGGCACGTCCGTGGACGAGACATATGCCGACTGCGGCCTCCTCCTCAACCGCCGCGAGGCCTGCGGCCAGTCCCTGAAGCGGCCCGCGGCCCTCGCGCGCATCGGTGGCGATGGCGACCGCGTCCGGCAGCTCCGGAAGCTCCTGTCCCGGCGCCTTCACCACGACTACCGGACCGTCGACGACACGCCCGACGATGCCCACGACCCGCTGCAGGAGCGTGGTCCCGTGCCACTCGAGGGCGGCCTTCGGCCGGCCCATCCGGGTGGACCGCCCGCCGGCCAGAACGATGCCCGCGGAGGTTGGCGGCACCCAGCGAAGCTACTACCTGCGGTGGCCTCGTGGGACGATAGGCGCAGTGAGCGAGCGACCCGCCGCCGATGAGCGCCTGCGTGCGCTGCCCTCGGTCGACCGCCTGGCGGTGGCCGTCGCACGCGCCGAGCTGGCCGAGCGCCGGGCCGCGCTGCTGGCCGGCGAGGATCCGGGCGACGACGACCTGGTCGCCGCCGCCCGGGCGCGACTGCAGCCCTCGCTGCGGCGTGTGCTCAACGCGACCGGCGTCGTCGTGCACACCAACCTCGGTCGCGCTCCGCTCGCCGCCCCCGCGCGCGCCGCGGTGACCGAAGCCGCTACCGGCTACACCAACCTGGAGTTCGACCTCGAGCGCGGCGAGCGCGGCTCGCGGCACGACCACGTCGCCGGCCTGCTGTGCCAGCTCACAGGGGCCGAGGCGGCCCTGGTGGTCAACAACTGCGCCGCGGGGGTGCTTCTGGCCGTCGCGGCGCTGGCGGGCCCCGAGACCGAGGTCGTCGTCTCGCGCGGGCAGCTGATCGAGATCGGCGGCTCGTTCCGCATCCCCGAGGTCGTCGCCCAGGCCGGCGCAGAGCTGGTCGAGGTCGGCACGACGAACCGTACGCGCCTGGCCGACTACCGAGTGGCGATCGGCGATCGCACGGCCGCGGTGCTGCGTGCACACCCGTCCAACTTCCGCGTGCTCGGCTTCGTCGAGCAGGTCGAGATCGAGGAGCTCTGCACGCTGGGCCCGCCGGTGATCGACGACGTCGGATCCGGTGTGCTGGCCGATGACCTTGGCGTCCTCGCCGACGAGCCGGCCGTGCGCCGCTCGGTTCGTGCCGGCGCGGCCCTCGTGACCTTCTCCGGCGACAAGCTGCTCGGCGGCCCGCAGGCCGGCGTGATCGTGGGCCGCCGCGACGCCGTCGAGCGCTGCCGCCGGCATCCGCTGGCCCGCGCGCTTCGGATCGACAAGCTCTCGCTGGCCGCGCTCGAGGCGACGCTGCGGCTGTACCTCGACCCCGAGCTGGCCCGTCGGGAGCTCCCGGTGCTCGGGATGCTCGACGCCGACCCGGAGACGCTCGCGGCCCGCGCCGCTCGGCTGGCCGAGGGCTCCGGAGGCCGCGTTGTCGATGCCGTCGCTCGCGTTGGCGGCGGCGCGTTGCCGCTGCTGGAACTGCACGGTCCCGCCGTCGCGATCGACCCCGGCCCAGACGGCGCCGACGCGCTCGCCGCGGCACTGCGGGGCGGTGAGCCGCCGGTGGTGGGACACATCCACGACGGGCTCCTGCTGCTCAACCCGCGCACGCTGGCCGACGACGAGGTCGATGCCGTGATCGATGCGGTCCGCGCCGTCCGCCCCTGACGCCGCCCAGACTCAGGTTTCGCGGGCGGCGGAGCGTCGCAGCACGCGGCGGTCGTCGGGCAGGCGCAGCGTGATGCGGTTGGCGTCGAGCGCCTCGAGCAGCGCCTGGGCGTAGCGGCGCGAGGTGTCGAGCTCGTCGCGCAGGCGCGCCAGCGTGATCGAGCCCTCGGCGCGGGCGATGTCGATCACCCGCGCGCGAACGGCGTCCAGCGCCTCCCGATGGATGTGCATGCTCTTGTCGAGGCGCACGGCGCGACCCGCGTCGCGAAGCTCCGCGAGCGCGCCCTCCGCGTCAGGGCCGAGCTCGTTGTCACGCGGGGGCCGATCGCCCGCCTCGCGCAGGCGCTCCTCGATCGCCACCGCGGTCGGCGACAGCGGGCGCGGCTCGGCGGGCGGCGGTGACTCGGGGGCGCCGGGCCGCTGCTCGGGCTCGGGGGGCCGGCGGGTGCGGCGCGCCCGCGGATCGAGCACCCGCCCGCCGCCCAGGGTGCCCGGCGGAGCGATCGAGCGGACGACGAACCTGTCGCCTTCCGAGGCGATCAGCGGCCGCTCGCAGCGCAACTGCCAGCGACCTTCGTCGCGGGCGACGATCCGCGCGGGCGTCTCGCGCGTGCCGTGGTGGATCTGCGCCCGAGCCGGCGGCTCGGCGTCGCCCGAGGTCGAGGCTGGCATCGAGTATCCAGGCCGGGTCGCAGGTCGGCGTCCTCGCCGGCGATGACGTCCCCGCGGCGCACCTCGTCCACGCGGACACCCGCCAGGTTGATCGCCACGCGCTGGCCGGCCGCCGGCGCGCTCGACCGCGGCGTCGTGAACCTGAACCCCGCGCACGCGCACCCGCTCGCCCGCGGGCAGCAGCCACACGCGGTCGCCCGGCGCCGACCGAGCCTCGCCACAGCGTGCCGGTGACCACCGTCCCGGCCCCGCGCACCGTGAACGAGCGGTCCACATGCAGCACGGCCGGGCCCTCGGCCGCGCCGCCGCGGCCGCCGATCCCTGCGACCACACTCGCGAGAGCCGCGCGCACATCCTCGATCCCCTCCCCGGTGCGCGCCGAGCAGGCGACGATCGGGACGGCCTCGTCCACGAGCCCGCGAACCTCGTCCGGCGGCGGGCTCGGGATCGAGCATGTCGCTCTTGGTGACGGCGACCACTCCGTCACGGACACCGAGCGCGCTCAGGACGGCGACGTGCTCCGAGGTCTGGGGCATCACGCCGTCGTCGGCGGCGACCACGAGCAGGAACAGGTCCACGCCGGTCGCGCCGGCAACCATCGTGCGGACGAACCGCTCGTGTCCGGGCACGTCGATGAGCGAGAGCATCCGGCCGCCGCCCACGTCGAGCTGCGCGAAGCCGAGGTCGATCGACATCCCGCGCTCGCGCTCCTCCGGCAGCCTGTCCGTGTCGCGCCCGGTCAGGGCGTGCACCAGCGCCGTCTTTCCGTGGTCGATGTGGCCGGCGGTACCGACCGTGAGCGGCGTGGTGGGGTCTGTCACTTGTCGGACGGAGCGGCGAAGGAGTCGAACCTTCCCACCGCGGGGCTGCCGCGGCTCCCCGGCTTTGAAGGCCGGTCGGGCCACCGGGCCCCGGCCGCTCCTCGCACAACGGTAATGGCTCCCCGGCTCGCCCTCGACCAGCCGCCCGATGACCACGCCGGGCACCTCGCCGGCGCGCTCGGCCGCCACCGCGACGAGCAGCCCGCCCGAGGTCGTCGCGTCGCAGACCAGGCGGCGCCGCCACTCGTCCACGTCGTCGGCGAAGCGGGTGAAGGTCTCGGCGTGCTCGCGGTTGCGCCTGCTGCCGCCGGAGACCGCATCGCCGTCGCGCAGCAGCTCCTCGACGCCGTCGAGCGCGGGCACCGCCTCGGCCTCGACCTCGGCGCCGACGCCGCTCGCGAGCGTCAGCTCACGCAGGTGGCCGAGCAGGCCGAAGCCGGTGACGTCGGTCAGCGCGTGCGCGCCGGCGGCGCGCGCCGCGGCGGCCGCCTCGGCGTTGAGCGTCGTCATCGTCTCCACGGCGGCGGGGAGCAGGCCGGCGCCGCCGCCGCGCTTGAGAGCGGTGGAGATCGCCCCGACGCCGAGCGGCTTGGTCAGCACGAGCGCGTCGCCCGGTCGGCCGCCGGCGTTGCTGAGGATCTGATCCGGATGGACCACGCCGGTCACGGCCAGGCCGTACTTCGGCTCGGGGTCGTCGATCGAGTGCCCGCCGACGAGCATCGCCCCCGCCTCGTGCACCACGTCGGCGCCGCCGCGCAGGATCTCCTCCAGCACCTCGCCCCCGAGCCGCTCGAGCGGAAACGCCACGAGGTTGAGCGCGCTGAGCGGCTCCGCGCCCATCGCGTAGATGTCGGACAGGGCGTTGGCCGCGGCGATGCGCCCGAAGTCGTACGGGTCGTCGACGATCGGCGTGAAGAAGTCGGCGGTCTGCACCAGCGCCAGGTCGTCGCGCACCCGCACCACGCCGGCGTCGTCGGCCGTGGCGCTGCCCACGAGCAGGCGCGGGTCGTCCGAAGCGGGCAGCGAACGGACGATCGGGCCGATGTCGGCGGCGGCCAGCTTGCAGCCACAGCCGGCCCCGTGCGAGAGCGAGGTGAGCGGGACGCGCTCGGGCATCTGCGCCTCAGCCCCGGACACGCTCGGCGCCGGTGTAGACGTTGACCTCGCCCCGGCGCGCGAAGCCCGCGAGCGTCATCCCGCGGTCCGCCGCCAGGCTGAGTGCGAGCGAGCTGGGAGCGCCCACTCCCACGAGGATCGGCGCCCCGGCGACCGCCGCCTTCTGCACCAGCTCGAACGACAGGCGCCCGCTCACGCAGAGGACCCGGCCGGCCAGTGGCGTCAGCCCGTCGAGCAGAGCGCGACCGATGACCTTGTCCATCGCGTTGTGGCGGCCCACGTCCTCCCGAACGAGCAGCAGCTCACCGGCCGGGTCGAACAGTCCGGTGGCATGCAAGCCGCCCGTGCGCTCGAAGGTCGGCTGGCGCAGCTTGTCGGGCAGCGCCGCCAGCAGGTCCCGGTCGAGCTCCGGTCCCGGCGTGGCCGGCGGGGCGTGGACCGCCACCTCCTCGAGCGCCCCCTTGCCGCACACGCCGCACGAGGAGGTGGTGTAGAAGCGCCGGGTCCCCGGGTCGCGCCGCAGCGGGCCCTCGACCTCGATCGTGTTGACGGCGAAGTCAGCGGTCAGGCCGGCGTCGCGAGGCCCGTCGATCAGCCCCTCCGTGTAGAGGAAGCCGAGCGCGAGCTCCTCGTCATGGCCGGGCGTGCGCATGGTCACCGCGAGCGGGGCGCCGTCCACGCGGATCTCGAGCGGCTCCTCGACCGCGACGTAGTCCTCGCGGCCGTCGCGCACGACTGTCGCCCACATCTGGTGGGCGGTGTCGACGCCGGCAGGTCGGGTGTCATCCACGACCCTCAGACTACGTGGCTCGCGAGCCGTTCGAGGGTGGGACGAATTGGTACTTTTGGCTGCCCACGTCCCATACCAGGGAGAGAGAGCCATGCCCATGAACTACGCACGCCTCACAGAGCCGCTCGTGCGCGACAACGGCGAGCTTCGGACCGCGAGCTGGGACGAGGCACTCGACCGCGCCGCATCCGGCTTCCGCGCCGCCATCGACGAGAAGGGGCCGGACTCGTTCGGCATGTTCAGCTGCTCCAAGGCGACGAACGAGGTCAATTTCCTCGCGCAGAAGTTCGTGCGCGTCGCCATCGGCACGAACAACATCGATTCATGTAACCGAACTTGACACGCACCTAGCGTCGTCGGTCTGGCGACGGTGTTCGGCGCTGGTGGCGGCACCAGCTCATATCAGGAAGTGCAGGACACGGACGTGATCCTGCTCTGGGGCTCCAACGCGCGCGAGGCCCATCCGATCTTCTTCCACCACGTCCTCAAGGCGATCCACAGCGGCGCCCGCTTGTACGTGATCGACCCCCGTCGCACGACGTCGGCGGAGTGGGCCGACACCTGGCTCGGGCTCAACGTGGGCAGCGACGTCGCGCTCTCGAACGGGATGGCTCGCGAGATCATCCAGGCCGGTCTTCACAACCGCGAGTTCGTCCAGCGCGCGACCAAGGGGTTCGAGGCCTACGCCGCTTCCGTCGAGCCCTACACGCTCGAGCGTGTGGAGACGCTGACCGGCGTGCCCGCCGACGTGATCAAGGACGTCGCGCACACGTACGCGCGCGCGGACCGGGCTCAGATCTGCTGGACGCTGGGGATCACCGAGCATCACAACGCGGTCGACAACGTGCTGGGCCTGATCAACCTGGGCCTGCTGACCGGCCACGTCGGGCGCTACGGCTCCGGGCTGAACCCGCTGCGCGGCCAGAACAACGTCCAGGGCGGAGGCGACATGGGCGCCATCCCCAACCGTCTGCCCGGCTTCCAGGACATCGAGAAGGACCACGAGGCGCGCGCGAAGTTCGAGCGCGCCTGGGGCGTCAAGATCAAGCCCAAGTACGGGTGGCACATGACGGAGATGTTCGAGGCGATGGAGCGGGGCGAGTTGAGCACCCTGTTCGTGCTCGGCGAGAACCCCGTGCAATCCGACGCCGACGCCCACCACGTCAAGAAGCTGCTGGACGGTCTCGACCACATCGTCGTCCAGGACATCTTCCGGACGGCGACGGCCGAGCTCGCGGACGTGGTGCTGCCGGCGTCGGCGAGCTGGTGCGAGGCCGAGGGCTGCGTGACGAACAGCGAGCGGCGCGTCCAGCGGGTGCGAGCGGCGCTGAAGCCGCCTGGGAACGCCCGCGACGACACCCGCATCCTGATCGACCTCGCCGCCCGCCTCGGCCACGACTGGGAGTACGGGTCGCACGAGGACGATCTGGAACGAGCTGCGGTCGCTGGCCCCGAATCACGCCGGGATGAGCTACGCCCGGCTGGAAGAGCTTGGCGGCATCCACTGGCCGTGCTGGGACGAGGATCACCCCGGCGAGCAGTTCCTGCACGGGCGGCTCTGGCAGGAGCCGCGGGACGGGCCGGCGGCGCCCTTCCATGCGATCGAGGACTCGCCGCCGGTCGAGCAGCTGTCGGATGAGTATCCGCTGCGCCTGACGACCGGCCGGCGCCTGGACTCCTTCAACACGGGGGTCCAGACGGGCGGTTACGCGTCGCCGCTTCGCCGGAGCGAGGAGCTCGAGATGTCCGTCGCGGACGCCGAGGAGCTTGGGGTGACCGACGGGGACCGGGTGCGCATCTCGTCCGTGCGGGGACATGTCGTCGCTCCCGTGCGCATCAACCCGTCGCTTCGGCCGGGCTTGACGTTCATGACGCTGCACTTCCCCGACGAGGTCGAGACGAACCTGCTGACGATCAACGCCACCGACCCGAAGTCCGGCACAGCCGAGTTCAAGGCGACCGCCATACGGGTCGATCCGGTCGGTCCCGGCGAGCCGGAGGAGACAGCGGCTGCGGCGGTGCCCGCCGCACAGCCCGGCGACTGATGGACATCGTCCTGCACAACGAGGTGCCGTCGAAGGGGGAGCGCGAGGCCGTCGACGCGGTCCTCGGCCCGCCCGAGAGCAGCTGGGAGAGCGGGGATCCGCTCAGCGAGCGCGACCGTCACGTGGCCCGCGGCGGACACGCGGCGCGCGCCCGCCGGCACCTGCTGCTGCCGACGCTGCACGCGGTGCAGTCACGCGCGGGTTGGATCAGTCGCGGGGCGCTCAACTACATCTGCCGGCGGCTCACGATCCCGCCGGCCGAGGCCTACGGCGTGGCCACGTTCTACGCGCTGTTCTCGCTCGAGCCCCAGCCGCCGGTCGTCGCGCACATCTGCACCGACGTCGCGTGCATGCCGCGCGGATCGGGAGAGCTCTGCGCCGGCCTCGAGCGCCTGATCGGCCCGGAGGGCCAGCACGCCGGCAACGGGCAGGCGATCTGGCACGAGAGCCCCTGCCTCGGGATGTGCGAGCGCGCCCCGGCCGCGCTGGTCACGGTCGCGGGCGAGGAACCGCGCGAGCACGCGGTCGCCCCCGCCGACGCACAGGGCATCGCGAGCCTGCTGGCAGGCGGAGAAGCCAGGCCGGCGCCGCCCCCGAGCATCCCGCAGGCCGGCCAGCCGGGGCTGCGGCTGCTGCAGCGTGTGGGCAAGGTCGATCCGGGCAGCATCGACTCCTACCGCGCGCACGGCGGCTACGAGGGGCTGCGCGCGGCCTTCGACATGGGCCAGGCCCGAGTGCTGCGGGAGGTCACCGACTCGAAGCTGGTGGGGCGGGGTGGCGCGGCATTCCCGACCGGGCGCAAGTGGGAGGCCGTAGCCGCCAATCCCAGGCAGCCGCACTACCTCATCTGCAACGCAGACGAGTCGGAGCCCGGGACGTTCAAGGACCGCGTGCTGCTCGAGCACGACCCCTTCTTCATCATCGAGTCGATGACGATCGGCGGCTATGCCACCGGCGCCGAGCACGGCTACCTGTACCTGCGTGGCGAGTACCCCGTGGCCTGGGAGCGCCTGGTCGCCGCGATCACGGAGGCCCGCGCGCGCGGATTCCTCGGCCAGAACATCCTCGGCATGGGCGTCAGCTTCGACATCGAGCTCCGCAAGGGCGCCGGCGCCTACATCTGCGGCGAGGAGACGGCGCTCTTCAACTCGATCGAGGGCTACCGGGGCGAGCCCCGCAACAAGCCGCCGTTCCCGGTCGACTCCGGGCTGTTCGACATGCCTACGGTGATCAACAACGTCGAGACCCTGATCAACGTGCCGGGCATCGTCGTCGAGGGTGGGCAGGCCTACGCCACGATCGGCAAGGGGAACTCGACCGGCACGCGCCTGTTCTGCCTGTCGGGACGCATCGCCCGGCCCGGCCTGTACGAGGCGCCGTTCGGGATCACGCTGCGCGAGCTGCTCGAGATGGGCGGCGGCGTGATCGACGGACGGCCGCTGCGGACGATCATGCTCGGGGGCGCGGCCGGGCGCTTCGTGACTCCCGACGAGCTCGACCTCGAGCTGACCTTCGAGGCGACCCGGAAGGCCGGCACGAGCATGGGATCGGGCGTCGTGATGGTCGTCGACGACACGGTCGACATGCCGGCCATTCTGATGCGCATCGCGGCGTTCTTCCGCGACGAGTCATGTGGGCAGTGTGTGCCCTGCCGCGTCGGCACCGTGCGCCAGGAGGAGGCGCTGGCGCGCCTCGTCAACGGGCGCCCGCGCGGCTCGGTCGAACAGGAATACGCGCTGCTGGATGAGATCACCGCGTCGATGCGCGACGCGTCGATCTGCGGACTCGGCCAGACTGCGGCGGACGCGATCGAGTCCGCCCTGCGCAAGCTCGACCTATTCGAAACAGGAGGACAGCGATGAGCCGGACCCGTGGCGGCGCCCCCCCGCGAACGATCGAGCTCGAGCTCAACGGCGAGACCGTCGAGGCGCGCGAGGGGATGACGATTCTCGAGGTCGCCCAGCGCGAGGGAATCGACATCCCGACGATGTGCTGGGAGCGCACGCTGACTCCGGTCAACGCATGCCGCGTGTGCGTGGTCGAGGTCAAGGGCTCGCGCGTCCTCGTGCCGTCCTGCGCGCGCAAGGTCGAGGAGGGCATGGAGGTCGAGACGCACTCCGAGCGCGTCAACCTGAGCCGCAAGATGGTGATCGAGTTCCTCGCCTCCTCCGTCGACCTGTCGGTCATGCCCGACGTCGACCGCTGGATCGAGGAATACGGCGCCGACCCGGAGCGCTACGGCCCGCCGGCGCCGCCCTTCGAGGAGGGCGAGCGCGATCGCCTGCGAGCCGGCCACCACGAGACCCCCGACGGGGAGCACGCGGCCACGGTGTACCAGCCGGTGAAGGTCGACAACGACCTCTACGTACGCGACTACTCGAAGTGCATCCTCTGTTACAAGTGCGTCGAGGGCTGCGGCACGGACTGGCAGAACACCTTCGCCATCGCCGTCGCGGGACGGGGCTTCGACGCGCGCATCGCCACGGAGTTCGCCAACCCGTTGCCGGACTCGGCGTGCGTCTACTGCGGCAACTGCATCGCCGTCTGCCCCACCGGCGCGCTGATGTTCAAGAGCGAGCACGACATGCGCGACGAGGGCACCTGGGACGAGGAGGCTCAGACGCAGACGACGACCATCTGCACGTTCTGCGGCGTGGGCTGCAACCTCGTGCTGCACGAGCAGGACAACGAGATCGTCAAGGTGACCTCGCCCCTGGATCACCCGATCACGAGCGGCAACCTCTGCATCAAGGGCCGGTTCGGCTTCCAGTTCGTGCAGAACCGCGAGGGCGAGAAGGACTGACGGGATGGCGGACGAGGATCCCATCAACCGGGACGTCAGTCCGATGGACGACCAGGGACGGGTGCCCGTGGCCGGGGCCGACGGCTGGCACTACCTCCCGTTCCGGCGCGACGAGGCGAGCGGCGAGCACCGGATCACGCTCGTGCGCGACGAGGACGGCGAGGAGACGACCTTCACGCTGCCGTCCTTCGTCGAGCAGGGTGACGAGCTCGGCGAGATCGCGCTGCTCGTCATTCGCGCCCGCGAGCGCTGGCGCGGACTCAAGGGCGTCGGCGGCTAGTCGACTGACTCGACCGGCCGGCCCGCGCTCCACGTCCTCGACCTTGCCGGTGTTCGCGTCCACGCGCACGACGGCGATGCTGCTCGAACGTGCCCTCCGTCTCGCCCGGGATCGAGAGCGACACGATCCAGAACGGCTGGGAGTTGATGCCCTGCCGCAGGAACCTGATCTGAGTCCGCTCGGGCTCGAACGAGACCTGGTCGCGCGCGGTCTGGATCGCCTGCTCCTTCGAGACCCGCACCTGGTCCTTCTGGCAGGTCTGGGCGAACACGAACGCGGCCACCAGCACGAGCCCGAGACCAGCAGTCGCGGCCAGGTCGGCCGGACCGGCTTGTGCTGCGTTGCTGTCTCAGACAGTTGGACGGAACTCGTTCCCCATGCTCGTGAAGAGCACGATCACCAGAACGATGATCGCGCACAGGATCGAGATCGCAAGCACCGCCATCTCGAACGACTTCACGTGCGTCTGCTTCTCGGGGAACTCGATCTGGCGCCTGCCGCTGCCGTTGTCGATCACGGTCCGCTCCTTCTGCTCGCCAGCGAGTACGCGATCAGCCGGCGGTTCTCGTAGATCACCCAGGCGATCAGCACCAGGACCGTCACGACGATCCCGAGCCAGGTCAGGATCATGTAGGCGGTCTCGGCGCCGCGTGCCCTCCTCGCCGTACGTCGAGCCCGGCCCGAACGTCATGAAGCCGGCGCAGTCCTGGTAGTTGGCCTGGAGGATGAAGTCGGCGCTGTCATCCGGCGGCTCCATGCCCTCGTTGTTGGTGACGCAGCTGGGCGAGCTGTCGATGATCCCGGGCATCTACCTCACCACCTCCCGGTCGGCCTCGCCTAGTACCACCTCGGACACCACCAGCGTGCCGTCGGGCTCGATCGATCATCTCGGTGGCCCTCGCGTGGTCCGGCATGTAGAGGTCCTCGTCGTACTCGGCCACGTCCAGGCCGGCCAGCTCGACCTCCGGCGGCACGCGCAGCAGGTTCAGCTTCTTCAGTATCAGCGACGCCACGTAGCCGGACAGGAACCCGAGCGGCAGGAACGTGGCCATGCCGATCAGCTGGCCGCCGATCGAGCTGTCCACGTTGTTCAGGCCGGTCGGGTAGCCGGCGGCGAAGATGCCCACCCAGAGCATCCCGAGGAATCCGCAGAAGCCGTGGACCGCGACCGCGCCGACCACGTCGTCCACGCGCATCTTCTTCTCGATCCAGGTGCCCACGTACACCGCGAGCCCGCCGGTCACCATCGCGAGCAGGTAGCCGAGCGTGGGCGCGTAGACGTCGGCGCCCGCCGACACCCCGATCACGCCGGCAAGGCCGCCGGACACCGTCCAGAACGGGTCCCCGCGCGAGGCGAAGTAGCCGCCCGTGAAGCCGCCCGCGAACCCGAACGTGATGATCATCGTGATCGAGCCGAGCGTGGTCGGGCTCAGGTAGATGTTCGCCCAGCCCGGGAAGGCCGTGGACGAGATCACCAGGCAGGCGCCGTAGAAGGCGTAGAAGCCGGTGAAGATCAGCATCAGCCCGAGCAGGGTGATGTGCAGGTTCTGTGGTCGGAACTGGCGCGCCAGCCCGTCCCGGGTGTACTTCCCTATTCGCGGCCCGAGGTTGAAGAGGACGCCCGAGCGTGAAGGCGCCTGCCACGCCGTGCACCACGCCCGACGCGATCGCGTCGTGGAAGCCGAACCGCAGCGTGAGCCAGCCGCCGGCGCTCCAGCCCCAGGCGGCGTCGAGGATCCACACCACCGAGCCGAGCAGCGACGGCGAGCATGAGGTAGGCGGACAGCCGCACCCGCTCGAGCAGCGCGCCCGACATGATCGAGGCCGTCGTCCAGGAGAACAGGAGGAAGGCCAGGAAGAAGATCAGGTTGATGTTGTTGGTCAGGTTCGGCCCGAAGGCGTCCGACCACGGGATGCCGCCCTGGCAGGCGATCGACGTGAAGTCGCTCGAGTTCGGCCCGATCGGCAGGCCGGGCTGGTTGCAGTTGTAGATCCACCAGCCGACGTAGTAGAAGGTCGGCGTGACGACGGCGATCGTCAGGATGTTCTTCATCGCCGTCGCGAGCACGTTCTTGCGGCGCACGACGCCGGCCTCGTAGCTCATGAAGCCCGCGTGGATGAGCCACATGAGTACGACCGTGAAGAAATAGAACTGCTCGCCCAGGATTACGCTGTCGAGAACCTGGCCTTCCGCGCTGGCGGCCTCCTCCAAGCTCGCCGACCTGGGCGAAGACGAAATCGATCATCTACTCCTCCATCCCGGGCACGATCCCGGGCGACCGTATCCCCGCTTGGCGGGATCGGCAATGTGCGGTATCCACAGGCTTCGCCGTGAAGTAGTGTGAATCCGCACATATCGTGGGGTTCGTCGCCCCGGTTACGATCCCTCGCGAAAGGAGGATTCGCGTGACGCAGGATCGCGTCCGGCTCGAGAACCAGACGCTCTACGCCGTCATCAAGACAGTCTCCTCCTCGCTCGCGCTCGACCGCGTGCTGGACGGGATCGTGGAGATCGCCACCGCGGCCACGGGCTGCCACGCGTGCTTCGTGTACTTCGTCGAGGGCGACCGCCTCGCGCTGCGCGCCGCGTCGCCGCGCTATGCCCACCTGGTCGGCGAGATCGGGTTCGGCCTGGACGAGGGCCTGACCGGCTGGGTGGCGCGCTCGAAGACGCCGGAGTTCATCCGCGAGGACGCCATGAAGGATCCGCGCATGAAGTACGTGCCCGAGCTGGAGGAGGAGCGCTTCCAGTCGATGGTCGCCGTGCCCGTGTGCGCGAAGGCGGGCCACGTGATCGGTGTGATCGTTCTACACACCCAGGCCCCGCGCGAGTTCGAGGACGACGTGCTCGAGTTCCTCGTCCACACCGCCTCGCTGGTCGGGGGCGCGATCGAGAACGCGCAGCTCTACGGCGAGGCGCAGCGGCCGCGTGGAGGCCCTGACCACGCTGACGCAGCTGAGCCAGTCGCTCGCCTCGGTCACGCTGAGGGAGGACCTGCACGACGCGGTCACGCGCGGCGCCCGCCAGCTGCTCGGCGCCGACGCCTGCCAGATCTGGCGCCTCGACCCTGAGGCCGACGAGCTCGTCATGGCCGCCGCCGACCCGCCGGACGCCCCCAGCGCGGCGATGCGCCCGGGCCGCGCCCGGCTGCTGCTCGACCTGATGCGCCGCGAGCGCGCCGACCGGGCGCCGGCGCTTCGGCGCGAGGTCGACGACGACGAGCGGCTGCTGGTGGCGCCGCTCGTTGCGGGCGACGAGCAGTTCGGGATCCTCTGCTGCCTCGTGCGCGGCCGCTCCTTCAGCGACGAGGACGCCGAGCTCCTGCGCGCCGTGGCCAACCAGACCGCGGTCGGGCTGAAGAAGGCGGAGCTGATCGAGCGGCTCACGGCCGAGAACATCGTCAAGGACATGTTCGAGGCGCTCGCCGCGGGCTCGGTCGAGGCGGCTGAGGCCAAGGCGGGCGAGGCGCGCTGCGACCTCAGCCGGCCGCACGCGTTCGTGCACATCGAGCGGGCCGTCGAGGACGCCGACGGGCCGGCCTGGCCGGAGCTCGCCGCGCGCGTGCAGGCGCGCCTGCGCCGGCTCTACCGGCGCGCGTTCTTCGACGCCGGCCACGACAGCCTGCGGGCGCTCCTGCCGGTCACCCCGGCCGGTCGCGACGGCTTCGACCAGCTCGCCCGGGCCTGCGACGAGATCGGCCGCGAGCTGGGGCTCGAGCTCGGCCTGAGCGGCGTGGACCGCGGCGCGTCGAGCGCGCGGCGCCGGCTGCGGGAGGCGGCCGACGCCGCGCGGATCGGCCGCTCGCTGGCCGGCGGGGGCGGGGCGATCCTCTACGAGCAGCTCGGCGCCTACCGCTACCTCGTCCACCTCGAGCTCGAGCAGACGCCGCACGACCGCTACGGCCAGGCCGTCGAGGCGCTGCTCGACTACGACTCGCGCCGGGGCGCCCAGCTGGTCGAGACGCTCGAGCGCTACCTCGGCGCGCGCTGCAGCGTCGCCGCGAGCGCCCGCGCGCTGTACATCCACCCGAACACCGTGCGCCAGCGGCTCGAGCGGATCGGCCAGGTGACCGGCCTGGACCTCCGCACGGCGGACCTGCTCTCGCTCGAGCTCGCGCTCAAGGTCGCTCGGCTGCACCGCGCCGGCGAGCTATCCACACCCGGAACACCAGGTAGCCGAACACGTGCGTGAGCAGGACGAACGTGAACCACCAGGCCTTGTAGAGGAACTGGAGGTCCTCGTTCCACAGGTCCCAGACCGTCAGGTAGAGGCAGATCGCGAGGGCGACGAGCAGGATCGGCGGCACCTGGCCGGTGAGCGCGAAGATCAGCATCGCCGCGGCCACCCTACCGGCGCCGTGCGATGACGATTCGGGCGAAGCTCTACGCGGCCATCGTGCTGACCGTCATCGGCCCGCTGGTGACGATCGCGGTCGCGCTGCAGGGCCAGGCGGAGCTCGGCGACCGCTTCGACGAGGTGCGCGACCGCGCGCGCCACGAGGCGCTGGCGCGCGAGCTGAAGTTCGGCGTGACCGACGTGAACGGCTGGCAGACGGCCTACGGCTACGACGACGGCCGCTCGCGGCCCGTCTTCGACCGCTCGGTGGCGGCGTTCCGCGCCGACCTGGCGGAGGCGGACGGCGGCTCGACGACCCGCCCGAGCGCGAGCTGCTGCGCGAGCTCAGCGACGAGTTCGACGGCTTCATGGAGCTCGACGTGGTGGCCTACCGGGCGCTGCAGAACGGGCGCGAGGAGGTCACCAAGCGAATCTTCCTCGGGCCCGAGCTCGTCCGCTTCGAGGCGATGGCGGACACGGCCGAGCGGCTGGCGCAGTACGAGGCGCGCCAGGCGAGCGCGAGCGAGCGCGCCTTCGACGAGGAGCGCGACAACGTGCGCAGGCGGTTGATCGCGGTGGCCGTGGGCGCCGGGCTTGTGATCGTGCTGCTGCTGATCACGGCTCGGGACCTCATCCGCCGTGACTGAGGACGTACTCCTCACCCTCAGCCTGCTGCTGGTGGCCGCGCTCAGCGGCTCGCCTGCTCGCGAGCCTCGTGCACGTTCCGGAGATCCTGCTGCTGGTGGCGATGGGCGCCGCCTTCGGGCCGCACGCGCTCGACGTGATCGACGTGCCGATCGAGTCGCTCGGCGCCCAGCTCATCTTCACGCTGGGCGTTTCGCTGATCCTGTTCTACGGCGGCCTGAACCTGTCGATCAAGGTGCTCCAGAGGGTCTGGGTCGGGCTCGGCCTGCTGGTGCTGCCGGGCGTGGTGGTCACGGCGCTCGTGACCGGCCTCGTGGCCTACCTCGTGTTCGACCTCTCCTTCACCGCCGCCGTGCTGCTCGGCGCGGTGCTGGCGCCCACCGACCCGGCGATCCTGATCCCGCTCTTCATCCGCTCGCGCGTGCGTCCAAAGCTCGCGCAGACGATCGTCGCCGAGTCGGCCTTCAACGACCCGACCGGCGCCGCGCTCGCGCTCGCGCTCGCCGGGATGGTGATCAGCGGCGAGAGCTCGGTGGGCGAGCCCGCCGTGGAGTTCCTCGTGGACCTCGGGATCAGCACGGTGATCGGCGTGGTCGCCGGCGTGGGGCTGGCGGCGGTGATCTCGAGCCGGCGCGCCGGCGTCTGGCGCGAGTCCTCCGCGCTCGCGGTCCTCACGGTGGTCACGATCAGCTACTTCTCGCTGGACTCGGCCGGCGGGAGCGGCTACCTGGGCGCCTTCCTGGCCGGCCTGATCGTCGGCAACATGGAGCACCTCGGCCTGGCCATGCACAGCGTGCACGAGCAGGAGATGCGCATCTTCACCGCCGGCACGGCCGACCTCGTGACGATGTTCGTGTTCGTGGTGCTCGGGGCGAACATCCCGTTCGACGACCTCGGCGAGCACCTCCTGCCCGCCCTCGCGGTGCTTGCGGCGCTGCTGCTCGTGGCCCGGCCGCTCGTGGTGGTCGCGTGCACGCTGCCGGATCGCAGGGCGCGCTGGACCCCGCAGGAGATCCTCTTCCTGTGCTGGACGCGCGAGACCGGCGTGGTGCCGGCCGCGCTCGTGGGGGTGCTGGCCGGCCTCGGCGTGCCGGACATCGAGATCTACGCGAGCGTCGTCGCGCTCGCGGTGGTGCTGACGCTGGTGCTGCAGGCGCTGCCGGCGCGGCGCCTGGCGGGACGGCTCGGGCTGCTCGAGAGGGCGCCCCTAGAACAGCTGCAGGTAGCGCTTGACCTCCCAGTCGCTCACCTGGTCGTGCCACTCCTGGAACTCCTGGCGCTTGACCCGCACGAAGTAGTCCACGTAGTCCTCGCGCCCGGTGTTGCCGAGCGCCTTGCGGAGCACGTCGCACTTCTCGAGCTCGCGCGTGGCGTCCAGCAGGTTCCCGGGCAGCAGCTCGACGCCCAGCTCCTCGCGCTGGGCGTCGGTCAGCTCGTGGAGGTTGAGCTTCGTGGTGGGCTCGCCCGGGTCGAGCTCGCGCTCGACCCCGTCGAGCCCGGCGGCCAGCACCGCGGCCGCGCCCAGGTAGGGGTTGCACGAGCCGTCGACGGTGCGGTCCTCGATCCGGCCCGCGGCCGGGATGCGGAGCATCTGGGTGCGGTTGTTGTAGCCGTACGAGACGTACACGGGCGCCCAGCTCGAGCCGCTTCGGGTGCCGACGACCAGCCGCTTGTACGAGCCGACCGTCGGGGCGGTCAGGGCGATGTACGCCTTCGCGTGCGCCTTCAGCCCGCCGATGAAGTTGTAGGCGAGCGGCGAGAGGCCCATGCCGCGCGGGTCGTCGGACGGGTCGACCTCGAACGCGTTCTCGCCGTCCTTCCAGAGGCTCATGTGGAAGTGGCAGCCGTTGCCGGTCAGGTGCGAGAACGGCTTGGGCATGAAGGTGGCGATCATGCCTTGGGCCTGCGCCAGCGACTCGACCATGTAGCGGAAGAAGATCGCCCGGTCGCAGGTGGTGAGCGCGTCCGCGAAGTCGAAGTTCTGCTCGAACTGGCCGTTCGCGTCCTCGTGGTCGGTGGCGTAGTTGTTCCACCCCAGCGAGGTCAGGTTGTCGGCGACCTGCGACACGAAGTCCAGGTTGCGGGTGAGGCCGCGCATGTCGTAGCAGGGCTGGTCGAGGGTGTCGAGCGGGTCGGCCAGCTCGATCGAGCCGTCCTCGCGCTGCCTGACGAGGAAGTACTCGAGCTCCGCGCCGAGCATGAACTCGAAGCCCATCGAGCGGGCGCGCTCGAGCTGCCGGCGCAGGATCGTGCGCGGGCAGTAGGGCCACTCCTCGCCCTCCACGTGGACGTCGCAGGCGATCCGGGCCACCTCGGGCCGCCACGGCAGCGGCGTGAGCGAGCGCACGTCGGGCATCGCCGCGAGGTCGGGGTCGTGTGGCTGCTGCCCGATCTCGCCGGCGGCGAAGCCGGCGAAGCCGGCGCCGTCGCTGAGGAGCCCGTCGAGCAGGCGCGCCGGCACCAGCTTGGCGTTGGGCTTGCCGTGCATGTCGACGAACTGGGCGAAGAGGAACCGGACGTCGTTCTCGCGGATGTAGCGCTCGACGTCCGCGGGCGTCTCGGGCGCGGTGAAGGGCTGGCTCATGGCGGGCAAGCTATCCGTTGACTCGCGCAGGCTCCAATGTGCGATTCCCACATACCGTCCCCCGAAAATGTGCGCTGGCCCGCCATTGGGGGTGTGTGGAACGCTGCCTACACTCGCTCGCAGGATGTGTGGAATCGTCGGGCTGTTCTCGAAGTCCCAGGGCGTGAGCGACGCGCTCGGGCTGCACCTCAGCGAGATGCTGCTCCAGCTGAGCGACCGCGGGCCCGACTCGGCCGGCGTCGCCTTCTACCGCGATCCGGCGCCGGCGGGCTCGTCGAAGGTGTCGCTGTTCAGCGCCGACCCGCGCCAGGACTGGGGCGCGGTGGCCGAGGCGCTCGAGCGCCGGCGAGCCCGAGGTGCACGGCAGCCACGCCGTGTTCGTCGTGGACGCCGAGGCCGACGAGGCGGTGCGGTGGCTGCGCGAGCGCTATCCCGAGCTGCGCGTGATGAGCGCGGGCGAGGCGATCGAGATCTACAAGGAGGCCGGGCGGCCGGAGCAGTTCGTCGAGGCGTTCGGGCTCTCCTCGCTCCACGGGCAGCCACGCGCTGGGCCACACGCGGATGGCCACGGAGAGCAAGGTCACCACCGACGGCTCGCATCCGTTCTCGACCGGGCTCGACCTCTGCCTGGTGCACAACGGGTCGCTGTCGAACCACAACCGCCTGCGCGAGACGCTGCGCGCCGAGGGCATCGAGTTCCAGACCGAGAACGACAGCGAGGTCGCCGCGGGCTACCTCACGTGGCGGCTGCGCGAGGGGGCCTCGCTCGAGCAGGCGCTCGAGGGCTGCCTCGACGACCTCGACGGCTTCTACACGTTCGCGGTCGGGACGAAGGAGGGCTTCGCGGTGCTGCGCGACCCGATCGCCTGCAAGCCCGCCGTGATGGCGGAGACGGACGACTGGGTGGCGATGGCCTCGGAGTACCGCGCGATCGCCGTGCTGCCGGGGGCCGAGGAGGCCGCGACCTGGGAGCCCGAGCCGGGCCGGGTCTACAGCTGGGAGCGGACTCCCGTCTGATGACGGCCGTCGACCTCGCGCAGTCACCCCTGCGTGAGCTGAACGCCGCCCTGCACGCGCCGGACGTCGCAGGCAGCTGGCGGGTGCTCAATCCCCGCGGCGCGCACGCGCTGGCGGTCGGCATCGACGCGCCGGTCGAGGTCGAGATCGACGGGCACGCGGGCTACTACTGCGCCGGGATGAACAAGCACGCCACCGTCCGGGTGCACGGCAACGCGGGCGTGGGTGTGGCCGAGAACATGATGTCCGGGACCGTCGTGGTGGAGGGCAACGCCTCCCAGTCCGCGGGTGCCAGCGGCCGCGGCGGGCCTGCTCGTGATCCGCGGCAGCGCGGCCGCGCGCTGCGGGATCTCGATGAAGGGCGTGGACATCGTCGTCCACGGGTCCGTGGGGCACATGAGCGCGTTCATGGCGCAGAAGGGGTGCCTCGTCGTGTGCGGCGACGCCGGCGACGCGCTCGGCGACTCGATCTACGAGGCGCGCCTGTACGTGCGCGGCGAGGTGGCGGGCCTCGGCGCGGACTGCGTGGAGAAGGAGATGCGCGACGAGCACGTGGCCGAGCTGAGCGGGCTGCTCGAGCGGGCCGGGGTGGAGGACTGCACGGCGTCGGACTTCCGGCGCTACGGGTCGGCGCGGCGGCTCTACAACTTCGACGTCGACCACGCGGGGGAGTACTAGTGAGCGCCTTGCCGAACCCCGGCCTGCGCGAGGGCGCGATCTTCGACCGCCACACGATCCACGAGATCCAGCGGGCGGCGCGCGAGGGCATCTACGACATCCGCGGCTTCGGCGCCAAGCGGCGGGTGCCGCACTTCGACGACCTGGTCTTCCTCGGCGCGAGCGTGTCCCGCTACCCGCTGGAGGGCTACCGCGAGCGCTGCGACACGGACGTGGTGCTCGGCGACCGCAACGCCTCGAAGCCGCTGCACCTGAAGATCCCGATCACGATCGCCGGGATGAGCTTCGGCGCCCTGTCGGCGCCCGCGAAGGAGGCTCTTGGGCCGCGGTGCCAGCGCCGTCGGCACCTCGACCACCACCGGGGACGGCGGCATGACGCCCGAGGAGCGCGAGCACTCGAGCCTGCTCGTGTACCAGCTGCTGCCGTCGCGCTACGGGATGAACCCGGACGACCTGCGCAAGGCGGACGCGATCGAGATCGTGGTCGGGCAGGGGGCGAAGCCGGGCGGCGGCGGGATGCTGCTGGGCCAGAAGATCTCCGACCGCGTGGCGGAGATGCGCGACCTGCCGAAGGGGATCGACCAGCGCAGCGCGTGCCGGCACCCGGACTGGACCGGGCCCGACGACATGGAGATCAAGATCCAGGAGCTGCGCGAGATCACCGACTGGGAGAAGCCGGTGTTCGTGAAGGTGGGCGCGACGCGGCCCTACTACGACGTGGCGCTGGCGGTGAAGGCGGGCGCCGACGTGGTGGTGCTGGACGGGATGCAGGGCGGCACCGCGGCGACGCAGGAGGTGTTCATCGAGCACGTGGGGATCCCGACGCTGGCCGCCATCCGGCCGGCGGTGGAGGCCTTGGTGGAGCTCGGGATGCACCGGAAGGTGCAGCTGGTGGTGTCGGGCGGGATCCGGTCGGGCGCCGACGTGGCGAAGGCGCTGGCGCTGGGCGCCGACGCGGTGTCGATCGGCGTGGCGGCGATCATCGCGCTGGGCGACAACTCGCCCGAGCATCAGGAGGGCTACGAGGCGATCGGGAGCGCCGCCGGCTTCTACGACGACTGGCACGAGGGCCGCGACCCGGCCGGGATCTCGACCCAGGACGACTCGCTCGCCGCGCGATTCGACGCGGAGCTGGGCGGGCGCCGCCTCGCCAACTACCTGCGGACGATGACCCTGGAGACGCAGACGCTCGCCCGCGCATGCGGGAAGTCGCACGTGCACAACCTGGAGCCGGAGGACCTGGTGGCGCTCACCGTGGAGGCGGCGGCGATGGCGAAGGTGCCGCTGGCGGGGACGGCCTGGGTGCCGGGGACGGCTTGAGGGCGCGCGACCTCAGCGGGCCGCGCGCCTGCGGTCAGTCGTCGTCGTCCCGGTCGTCGTCGTCATCGTCGTCGTCGTCGTCGTCGTCGTCCCGGTCGTCGTCGTCATCGTCGTCGTGGTCGTCTCCGGCGCGGCCCGCCTTCACGTCCACCGCCACCAGCCGGTGATCCGACGAGGGGAACCCGTTTCCGTCCGGGAAGAAGCTCGTGCTGAACGTTCCGACGAGCGGGAACAGCGGGTCGTCGCTCCGCGGCCAGAACACGAACGAGTCCTTGATCCGCTGGTCGCTGTCCGGCAGCACGTAGTCCGCGCGCAGGTTGCCCGGCGCCGGGTTGTCGTTGAAGTCCGCCGTGTCGAAGGCGGGATCGGACCGGTGCGTCGTGTTCGCCCCGCCCTGGATCGCCGACTGCTCCGGACCGCCCGGGCTGCTCGGCGTCACCGTCGTGTTCACGCGCGGGTTGTTCGAGCAGCTGCTGGATCGCCCCGGGGATGCTGTCGCCGTCGAGCGGGTCGCTGTTCTGGTCACCCGCGATCACGAAGCGCGCGCCCGGCTTCAGCCCGCCGCGCCGGCCCCGGTCGTCGTAGATGTATCCGCCGGCACCGGGCGTGACGTAGTCGGCCCAGAGCCGGATCTCGTCGGCGTTCCGCGTGCCGTTGCGGTCCTCGGGCCCGTCGAACACCGGCGGCGTCGGGTGGCTCGTGAGGAAGTGGACCACCTTGCCGCGCACGCGGATCGGGACGTCCCAGTGGCTCTTCGAGGAGAGCCGGAACACGGCGAGCTCCTCGGGCGAGTACCAGTCCGCCGGCGCCGGCGTCGCCGGGTCGTTGGGCAGCCGCGCGCCCGGCATGTCCTTCCACAGGAACTTCTGGAACGTGCGCACGTCGCGTCCGACGATCGGGTACTTGGAGTACACGGTCATCCCGAACTGGCCGGGGAACTCGCCGAAGCCGAAGCTGTCGTTGCCGTAGCCCGGACCGGGAGTCGTGACGACCTGCCCGTTGTTGTCGAGGTCGAAGCCCGAGGGGATGCCGGTGTTCGAGGGCGCGGTGAAGCGGTGCTCGTAGCGGATCGGGCGCGTGCCGTTCTGGGACTCCGACAGGTAGTTGTCCTGGAAGAGCTCGGCGGACCTGCTCGTGCCGCGGCGACCGTCGTCGTCGAAGTCGAATTCGTTGACCAGGAGCACGTCGGGCCGGACCCGCTGGATGATCTCGGCGACGGTGCGGATCTGGCGGTCGCCGGCGGGCCGGATCGACGGATCGGCGAGCTCCTCGACCAGCTGCCCGTCCCGGTAGCGGTTCAGCGACGCGTTGAAGGTCGCGTAGCGGATGGTGCCGCTGTCCCCGCGGTGGTCACGGTCGCCGTGGTGGCGGTCGCGATCCCCGCGGTCGCCGCGCCGGTCATCGTCGGCGAAGGCCGCCGGCGAGGCGATCGCGGCGAGTGCAAGTGCGGCAAGGGCGCAGGTCGCTCGCCGAAGACGGAATCCCATTCCTACAGCCTTTCTCGAGCTTGCAGAGGCGATTTGGCGAAGCACTCGGCTCGGCCGAGTGCGCACGATTCGATTCCCGCGGCGGACGGCCGCCGCGGCGCTCCCAGGGTATTCCCCGGGGTGGCGCCGGGCCAAGCCCCCTTCTCAGTCTCGTCACACGAGCGAAACCACTCGCTTGCGGCTTTGTACCTATTTGTTTAAGCTGGCCCCCGTCTTCTAGCGCGCGAACGTGTCCTACGTCCTCACCTGTCCCAACTGCGGCCCGCGCGAGGTGACCGACTTCGGATTCGGCGGGGAGGTAAACCCGCGGCCACGGTCGGCGCCCTCGCAGCGTGAGCTGAACACGTACAACTACTTCCGCAACAACGTTGCGGGAGTGCAACGCGAGTGGTGGTTCCACCGCTCTGGCTGCGGCGAATGGTTCCTGGCCGAGCGCGACACGCGCACCAACGAGGTGCTCCTCACGGAGCTCCCGGCCGAGGCCGACGCCGCTCCGGCGCGGGCGGCGCGCCGGGCGGGGCCGGAGAGCCCGCGGGCGGGGCGGGAGGCACGCTGTGAGCCGGCTTCCGCAGCGCGACGGCGAGCGCATCGACCGCGAGCGCGAGGTCTTCTTCACGTTCGACGGCAAGCGCGTGATCGGCCTCGAGGGAGACACCATCGGCTCCGCGCTGTTCGCGTCCGGCCGCCGCACCTTCTCCCGCTCCTTCAAGTACCACCGCCCGCGCGGCCTCATGTGCTGCGCCGGCCAGTGCCCCAACTGCCTCGTCCAGGTGGACGGCGCGCCCGGCGTGCGCGCCTGCACGGAGCCGGTGCGCGACGGCATGAAGGTCGAGCACATGAACGCGTCGCCGTCGCTCGACTTCGACGTGATGCGCGCGACCGACAAGGTCGGCACCGCGTTCACCCCGCCGGGCTTCTACTACAAGACCTTCATCCGCCCGCGGCGGCTGTGGCCCCTCTACGAGAAGGTGCTGCGCCACGCCGCCGGCCTCGGCAAGCTCCGCAAGAGCCAGCCCGAGCGCGAGTGGCGCACCGAGTACCGCCGCCGTCACGCGGACGTGCTGGTGGTGGGCGGCGGCGCCGCCGGGCTGAGCGCCGCGATCGCCGCGGCCGAGCTGGGTGCCGACGTCGTCCTCTGCGACGAGGGCCCCGAGCCCGGCGGGCGGCTGCTCGCCGAGGGCGGCCACGGCCACGCGCGCGACCTGGCGTCGCGGGCGCGTGACGCGGGCGTGGAGATCCTGTCGCAACGCCCCGGCGCTCGGCGCCTTCGACGGCCTCGTCCCGGTCTGGGAGGGCGACACGCTCCACCAGGTCCGCGCGCAGCGGATCGTCTACGCGACCGGCTCGATCGAGCAGCCGCTGCTGTTCGCGGGGAACGACCTGCCGGGCGTGATGCTGTCGGGCGGCGCGCTGCGGCTGGCGTCGCTGTACGCGGTGCGGCCCGGGACGCGCGCGGTGGTGGCCGCGGTGTGCGACCGCGGGCTCGAGGCCGCGCTCGCGCTGCGCGAGGCGGGCGTCGAGATTGCGGCCGTCGCGGACATGCGCGCGGGCGGCCCGAGCGCGGCGGACGGAGGCGGCGCCGCGGCGGCCGGCACGCGCGCGAGCGACTCCAGCGCGGCCTTCAAGACACTCGAGCGGGCCAGCATGGGCGTGATGCGCGGCACGCGCGTGGTCGCGGCGCACGGTCGCAAGCAGGTGGAGAAGGTGACCCTCGGCTCCGACCACTTCGGCGAGATGGAGGTCGCCTGCGACCTGCTCGTGGTGTCGGGCGGCAGCGCCCCCGCCACCTCGCTGCTCTCCCAGTCGGGCGCCCGCACGGCCTACGACGAGGAGCGCGGCGTGTTCGCTCTCGCCGACCTGCCCGAGGACGTCCTGGCCGCCGGCGAGGTGGCCGGCGCCGGCGTGCTCGAGGACGCCGAGCTGTCCGGCCGGGTCGCCGGTGCCGAGGCCGCCCACGCGCTCGGCATGGGCGACGCGACCTCGCGCGACCGCGCCGAGCAGGGCCTCGAGCGCCTGGCCGAGCTCTCACGGCGCCCCGTCGAGGTGGCGGTGCCGCCGCCCGCGCCTCCCAAGGGCGACGGCAAGTGCTTCGCCTGCCTCTGCGAGGACGTGACCGTGAAGGACATCCACCTGTCGGTCGCGGAGGGGTACGACTCGATCGAGCTGTCGAAGCGCTACACGACCACCACGATGGGGCCCTGCCAGGGCCGGATGTGCCAGCTCCCCGCGGTGCGCCAGATGGCCGAGGAGACCGGGCAGACGCTGGCGCAGGTCGGGACCACCACCTCGCGGCCGCCCTGGCACTCGGTGCCGATGGGGGCGCTGGCGGGCCGGCCGTTCGAGCCGGCGAAGCGGTCGGCGATCCACGGCCGCCACCGCGAGCAGGGCGCCACCGTGATGTGGGCCGGCGACTGGCGGCGCGCCTACGACTACGGCGACGCGCGCGCCGAGGCGCTCGCGGTGCACGAGGCGGCGGGCCTGATCGACGTGTCGACGCTCGGCAAGCTGATCGTGCGCGGCCCGGACGCGGGCGAGCTGCTCGACCGGCTCTACCCGAACCGCTTCTCGAACCTGAAGCCGGGCCGGATCCGCTACGGCGTGATCGCGAGCGACGCGGGCCGGATCGTCGACGACGGCACGATCTGCCGCCTCGACGACGACAGCTTCTACGTCACCACCACGTCGTCGGGCGCGGGGGCGGTGTACGAGTGGTTCTCCTGGTGGCTGGCCGACTGGCAGCTCGACGTGCACCTGACCGACGTGACCCAGGGGCTCGGCGCGGTGAACCTCGCGGGCCCGCGCGCGCGGGAGATCATGGGCAAGCTGACGGAGCTCGACTGCTCGAGCGAGGGGTTCACCTATCTCGACGGCAAGCAGGCCGAGGTGGCGGGCGTGCCGTCGCTGATCCTGCGGATCGGCTTCGTGGGGGAGGTGGGCTACGAGATCCACTTCCCGGCGGCGCACGGCGAGCACCTGTGGGACGCGCTGCTGGAGGCCGGGGAGGAGCACGGGCTGCGCCCGTTCGGGCTGGAGCCGCAGCGGCTGCTGCGCCTGCAGAAGATGCACATCCTGATCGGGCAGGACACGGACTCGGAGTCGACCCCGTTCGGGGCGGCGATGCCGTGGATCGTGAAGCTCGACAAGGAGGACGACTTCATCGGGAAGTGGGCGCTCGAGCGGTTCGCGGAGGAGCCGCCGGAGACGGCGCTGGTGGGCTTCACGCTGGCGAACGGCGACGTGCCGACGGAGGGCGCGGCGGTGCTGCCGCACAACGGGTCGCCGATGGGTCAGGTCACGAGCGCGCGCTACTCGCCGCAGCTGGGCAAGACGATCGGAATGGCCTGGGTGCCGGCCGAGCTCGCACAGGACGGCGCAAGCGTGACCATCTCGGACAACGGCCGTCGCCTACGTGCGCAAGTCGTAACCAAGCCCTTCTACGACCCGGACGGCGAGGTGCTGCGGTCGTGAGCCTCGCCTTCCTGTCTCCCTCGACCGGCGCACCCTCGCGCAGCCCGATGGAGCGCCAGGCGGCCGCCGCCGGCGCCTCCTTCGAGGAGCGCGACGGCTGGAACGTCGCCGTTCGCTTCGACGGCCTCGAGGCCGAGCGCGAGCGGACGCGCTCGACCGTCGGCTTCGCCGATCTCTCGCATCTCGGCAAGGTCGAGCTGCAGGCGCCGGCGGACGCGCTGCAGGCGATCGCCGGAGTGAATCTCGAGCTGGGCGTCGCGACGTGGGCAGCGGGCATGTGGTGGTGCCCCTACACCCCCAGGCGCGCGCTCGCCCTCTGCGAGCCGGCCGCCCTTCCCGCTCTGCGCAACCGTCTCGAGGAGGCCGCCGCCGTTCACGACGGACTCACCTCCGTCATCGACGTGACCACCGCCTTCGCCGCCATCGCGATCGGCGGCCCGCTCGCCCGCGAGGTCTTCGCCCGCTTCACCGCCATCGATCTGCGTGACCCGATCACCCCCCTGCGCGGCTTCCGCCCGGGCTCCGTCGGCCGCACCCCCGGAGCCATCCTGCGCGAGGGCGAGCAGCGCTGGCTGATGCTGTTCGGCGCCGCACTCGGTCAGTACATGTGGACCGTCGTCGCCGACGCCGCGGAGACCCTCGGCGGCGGACCGGTCGCAGCGGACGCGCTGGAGCCCGTGGCGGGCGCGCGCCACGAGGAGGCCGCCCCCGTGCTTGAACCCGTACGCACCGCCGGCAAGCGAGAGGCCGCCCCCCGTGCTTGACCTCTTCCGCAAGCGCCGCATGTGGCGCCGCCGCGGCGAGCTCAGGGACTCCTACGACGTCGTCATCGTCGGCGGCGGCTCGCACGGACTCGCCGCCGCCTATTACCTCGCGCGCGACCACGGCATCGACAACGTCGCCATCCTCGAGAAGAGCTACATCGGCTCGGGCGCGGCCGGCCGCAACACCACCATCCTCCGCGCCAACTACAAGACCGAGGAGGGCGCCCGCTTCTACGACGCCGCCCTCAAGCTCTACGAGGGCCTCGGCGCCGAGCTCAACTTCAACCTGCTCTTCTCCCAGAACGGCCACCTCACCCTCGCCCACAACGACCGCGCCATGTTCGTCATGGCCAACCGGGCAGAGGTGAACCAGCTCAACGGGATCGACTCGCGGCTGATCTACCCCGACGAGGTCGCGAAGCTCGCCCCGGCCATGCAGGTCAAGAACCCGGACGCCGTCTATCCGATCATGGGCGCCCTCTACCACCCGCCGGGCGGCGTGATCCGCCACGACGCCGTCGTCTGGGGCCTCGCCCGCGGCGCCGACCAGGGCGGCGCCGAGATCCACCCCTACACCGAGGTGACCGGCTTCGAGCGGACCAACGGCAAGGTCGACACGGTGCTCACCAACCGCGGCCGCATCAAGGCCGGCACGGTGCTCAACTGCACCGCCGGCTGGAGCTCGCTCATCTCCGACATGGCGGGCGTGCAGCTGCCCATCACGACGCACATCCTGCAGGCGTGTGTGACGGAACCGCTCAAGCCGCTGCTCGACGTGGTGATCGTGTCGTCGCAGATGCACGTCTACATCTCGCAGACCGACCGCGGCGAGTTCCTGATGGGCGCCGAGATCGAGCCCTGGACCACCTACCGGATGCAGGGCACGCTCAACTTCATGCAGGAGGTCTGCCGGCACTCGCTCGAGCTCTTCCCGCAGCTCGAGCGCGCCCGCATCCTGCGCAGCTGGGCCGGCCTGTGCGACCTGTCGCCCGACTACAGCCCGATCCTCGGCAAGACGGAGGTCGACAACTTCCACGTCAGCGCCGGGTGGGGCACCTACGGGTTCAAGGCGGCGCCGATCGTCGGCAAGACGCTGGCCGAGCTGACGGCCACGGGGAAGACGCCCGACCTGATCGAGCCGTTCGCGCTGGAGCGGTTCTACGAGGACAAGCTTGTTTCGGAGTTGGCCGCTGCGGCGGTGAGCCATTGACGACCCCCGCGCCGCATCGCGCCGCCGGGCGCACCAGAAAGAGGAGAGCAGATGAAGAGCAGCCTTGAGATCGCGCAGGAGGCCGAGCTCCTCCCGATCGAGACGATCGCCGAGCGGATGGGGCTCAAGCCCGACGAGTTCGAGCCCTACGGGCGGCACAAGGCGAAGGTGTCGCTCGACGTGCTCGAACGCCTTGAAGGCACGCCCGACGCCAAGATCGTCTGCGTAGCCGGCGTCACCCCGACCAAGGCGGGCGAGGGCAAGACCACCACGGCCGTCTCGCTCACCCAGGGCCTCGGCGCGATCGGCAAGGACCCGCTGCTCTGCCTGCGCGAGCCCTCGCTCGGCCCGGTGTTCGGCATCAAGGGCGGCGCCGCCGGCGGCGGGCTCGCCCAGGTGGTGCCGATGGAGGACCTGAACCTCCACTTCACCGGCGACATCCACGCCATCGGCGCGGCCAACAACCTGCTCGCCGCCCTGATGGACGCCTCGATCCTGCACGGCAACCCGCACAAGATCGACGCGCTGCGGGTCGGCTGGAAGCGCGCGCTCGACATGAACGACCGCGCCCTGCGGGCCATCACGATCGGCCAGGGCGGCCGCGCCAACGGCTACCCGCGCGAGTCGGGCTTCGACATCACCGCGGCCTCCGAGGTGATGGCGATCCTGGCCGTGTCGCGCGACCTCCACGACCTGCGCCGCCGGCTCGGCGCCATCACCGTCGCCCACTCGTACGACGGCGGCAAGCCCGTGACCGCCGAGGACCTCGGCGCGGCCGGCGCGATGACCGTCCTCCTGAAGGACGCGCTGAAGCCCAACCTGATCCAGACGCTCGAGGGACAGCCCTGCCTCATGCACGCGGGGCCGTTCGCGAACATCGCGCACGGCAACTCGTCGCTCGTGGCGGACCTGATCGGGCAGAAGCTCGGCGACTACGTGATCACCGAGTCCGGCTTCGGCTCGGACATGGGGATGGAGAAGTTCTTCGACATCGTCTGCCGCAAGGGCGGGCTCACGCCGTCGGCGGTGGTGCTGGTGGCCACCGTGCGCGCGCTGAAGCACCACGGCGGGATCGAGGACGACCCGCGGGTGGAGCCCTCCGCCGCGCTGAAGGCGGTGGAGGACGGGGCCGCGAACCTGCGCCGTCACCTCGGGATCGTGAAGACGTTCGGGCTGCCCTGCGTCGTTGCGGTGAACCGCCGGCCGGGCGACACCGACGACGAGGTCGCGCTCGTCAAGAAGCTGGCGCTCGACGGCGGCGCGTTCGGCGCCGAGGTGAACGAGGGCTTCGAGCGCGGCGGCCCGGGCGCGGCGGACCTGGCGCAGGCCGTGGCCGACGCGTGCGAGCAGCCGAACCAGTTCGAGCTGATCTACGAGGACGACGACCCGATCGAGCTGAAGATCGAGAAGGTCGCGAAGAAGGTGTACGGCGCCTCGGGCGTGGTCTTCTACCTGGACGCGCAGCGGCGGATCCGCCAGTACCACGAGGACGGCCTCGACAAGCTGCCGATCTGCATGGCGAAGACGCACCTGTCGCTGTCGGCCGACCCCGCGCTGCTGAACGCGCCCGAGGACTTCGAGCTGCCGGTCCGCGACATCCGCGCCTACACCGGCGCCGGCTGGCTGGTGCCGCTGTGCGGCGACATCCAGCAGATGCCCGGCCTGGGCAAGACCCCGGCGGCGCTGAACGTGGACATCGACGACGACGGGCCGGACGGTCGGGCTGTTCTAGGGGGCCGTCGGGCAGTCGGCGTCCGGCTGGGGGTCGGGCTGCCCCGGCTTGGGCGGCGGCCGCTCGGGGACCCTGACCCGGCCGAGCAGGTTGCCCTCGCCGTCGAACGCCCGCGCCGAGACGATCGCGCACTGCGCCGGCGAAGGGCGCGATCCAGAAGCGGCCGTGGAAGCCGAGCACCGGCAGGCCGGGGAGGATGCGGGCCTCCATCGGCTTGCCGGCGCCGAAGGTCACCTCCACGCGGCCGACTCTTCGGGCTGCCCTGCCGTAGGCGAACGACCCGCTGTCGCCCAGCACGCCCACGATCGAGGTCCAGGGCCTCGCCGCCGCAGGCCTCGCGCCGCAGCCCTCGCCGCCCGGCCCGGATTCTCGCCCGGGGCGGCGGACCTCCAGGCCGAGGCAGAGGCCGTCACCGCCGCGGCGGGTGAAGAGCGTCCACCTCGCGTCTGAGGTCCGGCCGCGGCCGACTATGAAGCGCGACGCGCCGATCCGGATCGGCGTGGTGGCCCGCATGGGATTCGGCGAGCCGTCCTGGCCGCTCTCGCAGCGCATCCGGGCGACGAGCGTCCAGTTGCCGCGCCCGACCTCGTCGCGGCGGGGGGTCCAGGTGAAGCGGAAGCGGCCGCGTGTGGTGACCCGGTCGGTGCCGATCCGGAGGGCGTTCTGGTCGGAGCGGAGGGAGAGGCGGACTGTGCGGCTGCAGAACTCGATGACCGGCCAGGCGTTCCCCTTGATCGTCAGGGTCTTGCCGAAGGGGATCGGGTTGGGCGTTGCGGTGACGCGGGGTTCGGCTGCTGCGTCGGCTGGGTTTGTTGCCGCGAGAACTGCGAGCAGGGGGGGCGCAGTGGCGCGCACCCGGACGTCGCCCATGGCCCACTGGCGGGACGCTTATCTGCCGGCGTCGCCTCCGCCCCGTCGCTCGCCAGCACCAGCGCCAGCGTTCCAGCAGCTCGGCGCGGTGCCCAGCACTCCGGGCACGATCTCCAGGCCGCGGGCCGTTGCCGGGATCGCGTGGCGGTGCACCTGCTCGCGCAGCGGGTCCAGCAGCACCTCGCCTGCGGCGCTCAGCTCGCCGCCCACCACGATCAGCTCCGGGTTGAGCAGGTCGCACAGGGTCGCCACCGCGGTGCCGATGTGGCGGCCGGCGTCCGCGAGCACGCGGCGGGCGCCCGAGTCGCCCGAGGCGGCGGCCGCGAGCAGGCCCTGGGTCGTCAGGTCCGGGCCGTGCGTCCCGCGCAGCAGCTCGACCAGCGCCGCCGCTCCCGCCAGCGTCTCGAGGCAGCCGCGCTTTCCGCAGCGGCACACCGTGCCCTGCTCCTGGATGATCGTGTGGCCGATCTCGCCGGCCATCCCGCCCGCTCCGTGGAACAGGCGGCCGTTCACGATCAGCCCGGCGCCGATCCCGGTCGACACCTTCAGGTACGCGGCGTGGCGCCGCCCCGCCGCCGCGCCCCAGCGCAGCTCGGCCAGCGCGCCGAGGTTCGCGTCGTTGTCCACGTAGACCGGCACCCCCAGGCGCGACCCGAGCGCCTCCGCCGCCCGCACGCCCACCCACCCGGGCAGGATCGAGGACGACCCGACCCGGCCCGAGCGCATGTCGATCGGTCCCGGCAGGCCGAGGCCGACCCCGATCACGTCGCCGCGCGGCACGCCCGCCTCGCCGAGCACCTCCTCGACCAGCTCGGCCGCCGTGTCGAGGCCCGGTCTCGGCCGGGTCGTCGGTCCGCATCGGCCGCTCCGCCGAGGCGAGGATGGTGTGGCTCAGGTCGGCTGCCGCCACCCGCAGGTGGCGCTTCCCGAAGTCGATCCCCACCGCCGCACCGGCCGAGCGGCTGAAGGACAGCAGCCGCGGCGGCCGCCCGCCCTGTGGCGACGCGCTCGCCGCCGTCCTCCCGCTCCTCGAGCATCCCGTCGTCCTGGAGCTCGCCCACGATGCTCGCGACCGTCGTGCGGGAGAGACGCGTGCGGCGCGCCAGCTCGGCGCGGCTGGCCGCACCGGCCTCGCGCAGCGCCGCCACGACCCGCGCGCGATTGCGCTCTCGACGTACGTCCGCCCCCGCGGCCACGAACGGAATATGCGCAAGTGCGACAGGTTTGTCAAGAACGAACCCTTTCTGCGCCCAACACGAGCGAACTAGCGCACATTTTGTGCATTACCTGCTCGCCGTTTAGCGGATTTGAGGCTCGGGTATCGCCGCAAGTGGCCATCGGTGGGCCGCGAGGGAAGACGCGGCCGCGGAAGGCGAGATCGGCGGCCGCAGCAGGCGTGAAGCGGCAGCGAAGGGCGACCAGCGCGAGAGGCACGAGGAGGAGCAGCATGAGAAGCGTCACCAGGCTGAAGGCGGCGATCGGCGCGGCAGTGGTCGCCCTGACCGTCGGGGATCGCGGGCGGCGCGGGCGTGATCGCCCAGTCCGACGACTCCGACGAGCCGCGAGCGCGTGCGCGAGTCCGGCGGACAGTCCGATCGCGACGTCGAGCGCCGCGTGGACCGCCTGCTCTCCCGCATGACGCTCCAGGAGAAGCTCGAGCAGGTCACGCTGCTGCCCGACTTCAAGGTCAACTCCCCCGACGCGGGCGAGGAATCGGTGCGCAACGGGCTCGGCGCGGTCCTCAGCGAGACCAGGCCCGAGCGGATCAGGGAGCTCCAGGAGATCGCCGTCGAGGAGTCTCGCCTCGGCATCCCGCTCCTGTTCGCCTTCGACACGATCCACGGCTTCCGCACGGTCTTCCCCATCCCGCTCGGCACCGGCGCGAGCTTCGACCCGGAGATGGCCTTCGACGACGCCAAGTACGGCGCGCGCGAGTCGGCGGCGGTCGGCCTCAAGCAGACGTACGCCCCGATGGTGGACGTGTCGCACGAGCCGCGCTGGGGCCGCATCGCCGAGGCCGCCGGCGAGGACCCGTACCTGAACTCCGTGCTCGGCGTCGCGCGCGTGAAGGGCACGCAGGGCCGGGACTACAGCGATCGAGGACAGGCTCGTCGCCAGCCCCAAGCACCTGGTCGCCTACGGCGAGCCCGAGGCCGGGCGCGACTACAACACGACCGACATGTCCGAGCAGCGGCTCCGCAACCTGTACCTGCCGCCGTTCAAGGCCGCCATCGCAGCCGGCGCCGACACCGCGATGTGCTCGTTCAACGCGATCAACGGCGTGCCGGGCTGCGGCAACCACTACACGATGACGGAGATCCTGAAGCGCGAGTGGGGCTTCGACGGCTTCATCGAGAGCGACTGGACCGCCGTCGCCGAGCTGCGCTCCTGCCCGCCGCAGAACCCGAGCGACGTGCCGGAGTGCGGCCACGGCGTGGCCGCTGACGGCCCCGCGGCCGCCGCGCTCGCGTTCAACTCGGGCGTGGACTCCGAGATGACCAGCACGTTCATGCGCGACTTCGGCGCCCAGCTCATCTCGCAGGGCCGCGTCTCGACGAGCCGGCTGAACGACGCGGTGCGCCGGATCCTCCGCGTCAAGTTCCGCGCCGGCCTGTTCGAGAACCCCTACGCGCCGTACCAGCCGGAGGAGACCGAGGAGCAGATGCTGCAGCCCGACGCGGTCGCGGCCGCGCGCAGGGCCGCCGGCGCTCGATGGTGCTGCTGAAGAACGAGGGCTCCGTGCTGCCTCTGGACGCGAGCATGAACACGGCGGTCATCGGTCCGCTCGCGAAGAACCAGCACGACATGCTCGGCCCGTGGTGGGGCCGCGGCGACGACAACGACGTCGTGACCGTGTTCGACGGCATCGACGAGCAGAACACCGGCACCACCACCTACGCCGAGGGCTGCCAGCTCTCCAACGGCGAGGTGCCCTTCGACCAGGATCCCGATCCGAAGGACCGAGACCCCGAGGGCTGCACCACGATCGACACCGCGGCGGTGAACACCGCCGTGGCCGGTGCCGACCAGGTCGTCCTCGCCCTCGGCGAGACGCGCGAGATGAGCGGCGAGGCGAACGTGCGCAGCAAGCTCGACCTGCCGGGCAGGCAGGAGGAGCTGATCCAGGCGGTCAAGGCGACCGGCAAGCCGTTCGCGGTCGTGCTGTTCAGCGGCCGCCCGCTCGCGCTCGAGGACATCGTCGGGCGACACGCCCGCGATCCTCGAGGCCTGGTTCCCGGGCGTGCAGGCGGGCCCGGCGGTCGCCGACGTGGTGTTCGGCAAGGTCAACCCCGGCGGCAAGCTCCCCGTGTCGTTCCCGTACCGGGTCGGCCAGGTGCCGATCTACTACAACCACGAGGCCGCCGGACGGCCGTGCAACAAGAGCATCAAGTGGAACTCGCAGCACCGTGACATCCCGAGCTGCGACCCGCTGTTCGAGTTCGGCCACGGGCTGAGCTACACGACGTTCGAGGTCTCGGGCCTGCACGCTGAGCTCGTCGTCCGTGTCGCGCAACGGGAGCCTCACGGCGTCCGTGAACGTGGCCAACACGGGCGGCCGCAAGGGCGACGAGGTCGTGCAGCTCTACATCAACGACCCGGTGGCGAGCATCTCCCAGCCGGTGCGGCGCCTGCGCGGCTTCGAGCGGGTCACGCTCGATCCGGGCCAGTCGGACCGGGTCTCGTTCAGGCTCGACGCGAGCGACTACGGCTTCTACGACAACCGCGGCAGGTTCGTCGTGGAGCCGGGTCGGATCGACGTCTACGCCGGCAACAGCTCGAACGCCGAGATGAAGCAGTCGTTCACGGTGCGCTGATGGCGGGGCGGCTGGCCGCCGGCACCGGCTGGCGGCGATCGCGGCGACCGCGAACGAGGGGTTCATGATGCCCGAGCAGGTGTGGGAGGACAGCGGGGAGGGAACGCTGTCCGCAACGCCACTGGCGTGGACGCACGCGCAGTTCGTGCGGCTCGCGTGGTCGATCGACGCGGGCCGGCCGGTGGAGCAGCCGTCGATCGTGGCTTGCAGGTACGCGAGGGGGTGCGACTGATGATGTTGCGAACGGTTTTGATCGCGGTGCTTGCCGCTCTGGTGGTGGCGGCTCCCGCCTCCGCTTCGGACGGCCCACTGGAGCGCTACGCCGCCGACACCTGGCGCTCCTTCGACGCGATGACCGACCCGCAGTCCGGCCTGCCCGCCGACAGCCTCGCGCGCCGACGGCACGCGCAGCGTCCAGACCTCCACCACCAACATCGGCGCGTACATGTGGAGCACGCTGGTCGCGCGCGAGCTCGGCATCGTCGGCCGGCACGAGGCGGTCGCACGGCTGTCGCGCACGATCGCCTCGCTCGAGCGGATGGAGCGCCACCCCGAGAGCGGCCAGTACTTCAACTGGTACGACCACCGCACCGGGGAGAAGCTGACGACCTGGCCGCCGACCGGCGAGCCGCGTACGCCGATCCTCTCGTCGGTCGACAACGGCTGGCTGGCGGTCGGCCTCCGGCTCGTGGAGCGCGAGGTCCCCGAGCTGTCGCGCAGAGCCGGCGCGATCTACGACTCGATGAACTTCGGCTTCTACTACCGGCCGGACCGCAACCAGATCATGTTCCACTACGTGCCGAGCACCGGCGTGGAGGCCTGCTGCTACGACACCATCGTCAGCGAGAGCCGCATCGCCTCCTACATCGGGATCGCGAAGGGCGAGATCCCGGCGCGGCACTACTTCGGCGCGTTCCGCAGCTTCCCCGAGACGTGCGACGGGGCCTGGGTGGAGACCAAGCCGCTCGGCGTCACGCGGCGCTACCTCGGCGTCGACGTGTTCGAGGGCGCCTACCCGTACTTCGGCACGCGCGTGACGCCGTCGTGGGGCGGCTGCATGTTCGAAGCGCTGATGCCGGCGCTGTTCGTGCCCGAGGACCGCTGGGGGCCGGGCAGCTGGGGCGCCAACCACCCGCTCACCGTGCGGGCCCAGATGGTGCACGGGCTGCACGAGGCGGGCTACGGCTACTGGGGCTTCTCCCCGGCGAACGTGCCCGAGGGCGGCTACAGGACCTACGGCGTGGACGCGGTCGGGATGGACCCGAACGGCTACCCGTCGAACAACGACGATACGTTCGTGGACGCCGGCTTCGCCGGCTGCCCCGGGCGTGAGCCGCAGCCGGCGCCCCCGCCGTCGGCGTACACGAACGGCGTGGTCACGCCGCACGCGGCCTTCCTGGGGCTGCGCTGGGAGCCGTGGCACGCGGTGGCGAACCTGGAGCGGCTGCGGCGCGACTTCCCGGAGATCTACGGCCGTTGGGGCTTCCGGGACAGCGTGAACGTGGACACCGGAGACGGTGTCGGACCACTACCTGTCGCTCGACCAGGGCATGGTGATGGCGGCGCTCGGGAACGCGCTGGACCGCGACGTGCTCCGCAAGACGTTCGCCGACCGCGACATGGAGCACTCGCTGCGCCCCGTGGTCGGGATCGAGGAGTTCGGCGCTTCGCCGCGCGGCTGCACGATCACCGGGACGCCGCGCGCGGACCGGCTGCGCGGAACGAGCCGCGACGACGTGATCTGCGCCGGCGAGGGCGACGACCGCGTGGAGGCGCGCGGCGGTGACGACGCCGTCTTCGGCGACGGCGGCGACGACCGCATCGACGGCGACTCGGGCGACGACACGCTCTACGGCGGCGCCGGCCGCGACCGGCTCGACGGCGGGTCCGGATGGGACGTGATCTCCGAGTGATCCTCCGGATCGCCGCGACCGCCACCGACGACCACTAGCCCCGCCGGGAACCGGCCGGGTGCTGCCCTGCGCGCGGGTAGTATCCGGCCGTGTCCACCGGTCCCGAGCCCGCCGCGCTGCGGCGCGAGCCAAGACAGTCGCTGGTGGACGTGGCGGAGCAGGCGCTGCGGAGCTGGCTGGCGACCGGCCGCCACCGTCCCGGTGAGCGCCTCCCGCCGGAGCAGGAGCTGTCGGCGCACCTCGGGATCTCCCGCGGAACGCTGCGCACGGCGCTGCGCCGGCTCGAGGAGAGCGGCGAGATCGTGCGGCGCCAGGGGAGCGGCACCTACGTGGGCCGGGCGGCCTCGAGCTCGCTCGACGAGGGGCTCGAGAAGCTCGTGTCCTACAGCGAGCTGGCGCGCCGGCGCGGGGTGACGCTGGAGCTGGGCGAGCTCGAGGTGGAGCGGACGCGGCTGGGCCCGGAGGTCGGTGAGCAGCTCGGGCTCGACGCGGACACGACCGCGACCGCGGTCACGCGCGTGCTGCTGATGGACGGCGCCCCCGGGGCGTGGATGCGCGACGTGGTCCACCCGGACATCGAGCTGCCGTCGCCGTCGCGCCTGCGCCAGGCGCTCGAGCGCGGCCAGATGGTGCTGGACGTGCTGCTGAAGAGCGGCGTGCCGGTGGCATACACGCGCGCGCACATCACCGCGCGGGTGCTGACGAAGCGCGACCGCGTCGGGAAGGCGCTGGAGGTGAAGGACACGGTGGCCGCGCTCGAGATCGACCACGTGACCTGCACCGCGGAGGGCACCCCGGTGGAGTACTCGACCGACATCTTCCTGCCGCGAAGCCTCGACCTGCACGTGATGAGGTGGCTCGAGGACCTGCCGCCGGTGCCGGCGATCGGGCGCCCTCAGCGGGACTGACGCTCGGGGCGCAGCACGCAGATCAGCGGCCTGCCGCCGGCGAAGGCGAGGTGGGCCGGGCGCTTCGGCCCTACCTGCGAGTCCTCGGACCTGACGGGCAGCTCGCCCACCTGCGCGAGGAGTCCGGCCAAGCGGTTGATCTCGATGTTCTGATCGGAGTCCACGTGGCGGGCGAACAGGTCCGCCTCCGGCTCGACGCCGCCGTCCTTGTCACGGAGCTGACCGACCATGGTGAGCGCGCCCTGGTGGTGGCGGATCATGTACTCGAGGAACATGCGGTCGAACTTCCGGCCGTCGGCCTCCGCGAGCTTGACCAGCTCCTCGTGTCCGACCATCCCTGGCATCAGGCCCTGGCCGCCGTGGTCGTTCTTGTGGTCCTCGGCGTCCGGAAGCTCCTCGTCGCGGGTGGTCAGCCAGCGCTCCATCGTCTCGATCTCCTGCTCCTGCGCGAACTCGATTCGCCTCGCCAGGATCGTGAGGTCCTTGCTGGCGGCGCGGTCGCGCACCATGCTCGTCATCACGAGCGCCTGCGCGTGGTGGTGGATCATGCCCTGCATGAAGTCCACGTCCGCCTCGGTGTGGGGCGGGGCTCTCGATCTCCTCGGCCTCTTCGGCAGAGAGGCTCCGCGACGGCTCCCCGGGCGCTCCGGGCTGCACGATGTTGACCTGCTGGTCGCCGCTCTGCTGAGCGTCATCCTCGGAGTCACCGGAGCAGGCGGCAAGCAGGGTCGCCGCCACCACCGCGACCGCAATCGATTGAGCCCGCCGCCACGTGAAGACATTTCGCATCGGCAATGGGTAGCATCGCACACCGTCCGCGGTCAGCTTTCTTTACCCCAGGGAGGGCTTCGATGAGGGAGAGGTTGGTACTACCGGTGCGTCAACGGCGAGTAGGCAGGCGCATCGGTGCGATTGTCGGCGGAGCGGTCATGGCCATGGTGCTGATGACGTCGGTGGCATCTGCGCAGCTGCCGACCCCCGATGCACGTACCCCGCTGGCGCCAGGCGCTGGACAACGCCGGGGTCGCCGACCTAGGGCATGAACCTGACCGCGCACCGTGAACAAGCGCGCCCGGCTTCTTCAACCCGGCCAACCCCGGTAGACTTCGGGTTCGTGAACTCCGACATGGCGTTCCAGGGCGACTACGTGTTCGTCGGGAACTTCAACGGCTTCCAGATCTACAACATCTCGAATCCGTCAGCTCCGGCGCATCGTGACCGCGGTCGTCTGCCCGGGCGGGCAGGGCGACCTCTCCGTCTACAAGAACCTGCTGTTCATGTCGGTCGAGGAGACCCGCGCGAAGAAGGACTGCAGCGCGGCGACGAACCCGACGATCGGCAGAGCGGTTCCAGCGGCGTCCGCATCTTCGACATCAGCAACATCGCCATGCCCGGTGCAGGTCGGGCAGGTGCAGACGTGCCGCGGCTCGCACACCCACACGCTGGTGACCGACAAGCGCGATCGCCGGAACGTGTACATCTACGTCCAGGGGACGGCGGGCGTCCGGCCGGCGACCGAGCTGGCGGGCTGCGACAACTACCGCGGCGGACGGCCCCCGTGGAGAACCCGTCGAGGTGGCGGATCGAGGTCATCAAGGTGCCGCTCGCGGCGCCGCAGAACGCCGCGATCGTCAACGAGGTGCGGCTGTTCAGCGGATCCGCACACCGGCGCCGTCAACGGGCTCCAGAACGCTCCGCAGACCACGCAGCCACCCGTCCGGGCATCGCCTGGGGGCCGATCGCCGATCACCGACGCGTGCCACGACATCACCGTGTACCCGGAGCTCAGGATCGCGGCCGGCGCGTGTGAGGGCAACGGCCTGCTGATCGACATCAAGGACCCGGCCAACCCGAAGCGGATCGACGCGGTCGCCGACCCGCTGTACGCGTACTGGCACGGCGCCACGTTCAGCAACGACGGCAAGACGGTCGTGTTCACCGACGAGTGGGGCGGCGGCACGGCCGCGCGCTGCCGCGCGCCGACGACCTCAAGTGGGGCGGCAACTCGATCTACGACATCGTCAAGGGGAAGCTGGTCTTCCGCAGCTACTACAAGATGCCGGCGGTCCAGACCACCACGGAGAACTGCGTCAGCCACATCCCGTCGCTGGTCCCGGTTCCGGGCCGCGACGTCTTCGTGCAGGCCTGGTACCAGGGCGGCGCGTCGCTGGTGGACTTCAGCGACTCGAGCAACCCGGTCGAGATCGGCTACTTCGACCGTGGCCCGATCAGCCCGACGACGCTGGTGCTCGGTGGCCTCTGGTCGACCTACTGGTACAACGGCGAGACCTACGGCTCGGAGATCGCACGCGGCTTCGACGTCTTCGGCCTGACGCCGACCGCCGACATGTCGGCGAACGAGATCGCGGCCGCGCGTGAGGTCCAGGTCGACCGCCTGAACGTGCAGCACCAGGACAAGATCAGGTGGGAGCCGAGCTTCGCCGTCGTGCGGGCCCTGCTCGACCAGCTGGTCCGAGCCGGCGACATCGACTCGAAGACGCTCGCGAAGGTCAACTTCTTCCTGGACAAGGCCGAGGACTTCCTCGACCGCGGCAAGGAGAAGTCGGCGAGCAACGCGTTGAAGTCGGCCGAGCGGGCGCTCGACGAGCAGGAAGCACGACGCCGTCGAGGACGCGATCGACGATCTCCGGGACTCCCTGGACGACGACGGACGACGACGACGACGACGACGATGACGATGACGACGACGATTAGGGGCGCCGCCTAGCGTCCCGGCAGCGAAGCCCGGCACGTTGGTCAACGATAGGTTGGCCTCCGTGCCGGGCTTCGTGCTTCTCGTGCTGCTCGACAGCCTGACTCGGCACGCTTTCTCCCATGAGCCTGAGAGACCTGGACCAGCTGGTCGGCGAGTGGACGCTCGAGGCGACCCATCCGGCGTTCCCGGACCTCGTCGTGCCGGGGCGCTCCTCGTTCGAGTGGCTCGACGGCGAGAAGTTCATGATCCAGCGCTCGACCGCCGACCATCCCGACTTCCCGAACTCGATCTCCGTGATCGGCGCGATGTCGGACGACGACGAGGACCAGCGGCTGTCGATGCACTACTACGACTCGCGCGGAGTCCACCGCGTGTACTCGCTGGAGATGAGCGAGGACGTCCTGACGATCGCCCGCGACGCCCCCGGCTTCTCTCAGCGCCTCGAGGCCAAGCTCGCCGACGGCGGCGACACGCTTCGCGGGGACCTGGCTGCTCTCGCGCGACGACGAGACCTGGGACGACGACCTCGAGATCACGTACCGCCGGGCCTCGTAGCGGCGCGCGGCGCCGTTACCCGCTCAGCGACCACAGCGAGCCGTCCCCCACAGGCCGGCGGCTGACGAGCCCGTCGCCCGTGGCGGCGATCAGCCCGGCCTCGGCTGCGGCCATGTCCGGCACGGCCAGGTGCTCGGCCATCACGGCGGCCACCTCGGCCGTCGTGAGCGGGTAGGTGAAGGCGCTCAGCACCTCGACCGCGTCCTCGGCGGGCGGCCGGCGCTCCAGGCCCGGGTCGAGGTTGGCGATCACCACGTCGTAGGCCTCGAGCGGCTGGAAGCCGCCGGCCTCGAGCCGCTGCCCGTCCGGACGCCGTGAACACCAGCGACGGCGCGGTGTAGCGCACGGCGCCGTCCGTGTTCGCCGCCCGGCCCTGGAACTCCGTGGGCGAGCCCGCCGCCGTGCGGGCGGCGGCGCGGTCGGCCTCGTAGGCCTCCACCACCTCGGGATCGTCGATGCGCGCCGCGACGGCGTCGGCGTCGAGCCCCTCCACCGTCGCGAGCGCCGATCGCAGCGTGTCCGGGATCGTCGAGGGTCCCGGTCGTGGTGAACTGCGCGAACTGCAGCGCCCGCAGCGCGGCGTCCTGGAGCTCCGGCGCCACGAGCCGCGTGGCCACGACCGCGCGGCAGCCGGGCGAGGTGGCGCTCAGCCGCGGCTTCGGGGTGATCTGGAACGGCATCGAGAAGCGGCGGAAGCGCTCGAGGCCGAGCGCCGAGCGCGTCGGCGTGTAGCCGCGCGCCTCGTACTGCGCCGCGTCCTCCGTGAGCCCGATCATCACGAGCTTCCAGCGGAGCTGGTCGCCGTAGCGCCACCGCAGCGTCGTGTGCGCCGGCCACGCCGAGTACGCCCACGGGCAGCCCGGGTCGGTGAAGTGGGTGACGTCGATCACCGCCGGGATGGTGGCAGCTACCGTCGCAACAGAGGCCGCTCAGGCCTATACAAATTTGCTCAAAGCGCTGTTATGATCGGCTCGCGCCCGTGCCCCATGGGGCGCGGCTCGCTTGGGATCCCAAACTTCGGAGGAGATGTATGAGCGACAGCGTCGGCGTCGACGCAGCTGCCCCCGTCACGTTCGGCGGGGACGTGAGCACCGTCCTCGAGAGTCCGCGCTCCACGAAGCCGCCCCAGACGCTCGAGGAGGCTCGCAACGCGCCCGGCCGGCGTGAGCGGATCGAGGCCATCACGAAGCAGATCGAGGCCCAGGGCATCAAGTACATCTTCTTCCAGCAGGTCTCCATCACGGGCCGCGTGATGGGCAAGGGCGTGGTCGCCGACTTCTTCCCGCAGGTCGCGGAGAAGGGCTACCAGCTCGTCTACGGCGCCACCGCCAACCTCTTCACCGACCGCGCCGGCGACTACATCGGCTTCGGTCCCGAGGAGTCCGAGCTGGCCGCCATCGCCGACCTCGACACCTTCGCGCCCCTTCCCTGGGATCCGCGCGTCGCGCGGGTGCTGTGCGACTGCTACGACACCGAGACGGGAGAGCTGCTCGACGCGGACCCGCGGCAGAACCTCAAGCGCGTCGTGGCGGAGTTCGAGGAGGAGCTCGGCTACAGCTTCCTGATCGGCATCGAGCCCGAGATGATGTGGCTCAAGCGGCCCGAGGACGGCGGGCAGCCGGACGGCGTCACCAAGCCCTACTGCTACCACATCCACCAGTTCGAGGAGCTCCGTCCCGTCCTCCTCGACGTCGTCGAGTACGGCCAGGCCCTCGGCCTCGACATGAGCTACGGCGACCACGAGGACGCCCCTGGCCAGCTCGAGCTGAACTTCCGCTTCGACCGACCCGTCAAGACCGCGGACAACATCACGACCTACCGCCAGATCTGCGCGGCGGTCGGCCGCAAGCACGGGCTCCTGCCCACCTTCATGCCCAAGCCGTTCACGGGCGTGAGCGCCAACGGCCACCACCACCACTTCACGCTCGTCGACGACGAGGGCAAGAACGTCTTCCACGACCCGGACGGGCCGGCGCAGCTGAGCGACGTCGCCCGCCACTTCCTCGGCGGGATGCTCGACCACTTCGGCGCGCTGATGTGCGTGGGCAACCCGACGGTCAACTCCTACTGCCGCATGTGGGACTTCGGCTTCTGGGCCCCCGTCTACAAGAACTGGGGCTGGCAGAACCGCACCTGCACCGTGCGCGTGGCGTCCGGCGGCCGCTTCGAGTACCGCGGCGTCGACTCCTCCTGCAACCCGTACCTGACGGTGGCGGCGCTGCTCACCGCCGGCCTCGACGGCATCCGCAGGAAGAGCGACCCCGGCGAGCCGCAGAGCGCCAACACCTACGACCTGCTCCAGGCGTCGAACGGGTCGGCCGCCGTCCGGCTCGAGCGCGTGCCCGACAGCCTCGGCGACGCGCTCATCGCGCTCGAGAAGGACGAGCTGCTCAGGGACGGCGCCATGCCGGGCCGCCTCTGGAAGGTCTTCAAGCACTACAAGCGCGACGAGTGGGAGCGCTACCTCGCCGCGGTCACCGACTGGGAGCGCGACGAGTACCTGGAGGTGCTGCCGTGAGCCCGGAGCGGAGGCGCTAGGCCATGTGCGGCATCGCCGGCATCATCTACCGCGACGGAGGCGGCGAGCGCAAGGTCGGCCGCGACATGACGGCCATGCTCCAGGCCATGAAGCACCGCGGGCCGGACTCGACCGGCTACGCGCTGTACCGGCCTGAGACCGAGGGCTACGTCATGCACGTGAAGCTCGCCGAGTCGAACGGCTACGGGGAGGACTTCGACTTCGCCGGCCGGCTGCGCCGCCAGCGCAGCGACATCGAGACCCGCATGCGGGCATCCGGGGCCACGATCGACTCGATCGACGCCACCACGACGGACCACGCGATGGCCGTGTCCTTCGGCTTCGACGGCGACCTCAAGCGGCTCGCCGACTACGTCGAGGACGTCAAGGGCACCGAGGTGCTCTCGCTGGGGCGCTCGCTCGAGATCATCAAGGACCTGGGCGACGCCGCGACCGTGGCGTCCGAATACAACCTCGACGCCTTCCTCGGCACGCACGCGATCGGGCACGCCCGCATGGCCACCGAGTCGGACGTGGACATCGCCAACGCCCACCCCTACTGGGCCTACCCGTTCCCCGACGTCGCCGTGGTCCACAACGGGCAGCTCACCAACTACCACCAGTGGAAGCGCCGGCTCGAGCGGGCCGGGCACCGCTTCCAGTCCGAGTGCGACTCGGAGATCATCGCCGTCTACCTGGCCGAGCGCATGGCCCAGGGCGACTCGCTCGAGGACTCCATGCGCCGCAGTCTCAGCGAGCTGGATGGCGTATTCACCTACCTCTGCGTGACCGAGGACGCGCTCGGAGTCGCCAAGGACGAGCTCGGCGCCAAGCCGCTCGTGCTCTACGAGTCCGACGACATCGTCGCGCTCGCGTCCGAGGAGATCGCGATCCGCAAGGTGGTGGACCGCGAGATCGAGACCTACGACCCGTACGAGGGCGCGGTGATGGTATGGACCAGGTAGCGGCACACGACACGGCCGCCGCCAACGGCGCCACCTACGACGCGCGCGGGCTCGTCGAGCTCGACGGAGGCATCCCCAAGGTCTCCGAGATCGACGGGAGCACCGCCCGGTTCGACGCGCGCGACCTCTCGACTCGCAAGATCAACAGCGAACTTCGCTGGTTGCTGTACGAACAGGGCGTCACGGACGTGACGATCCTGAATCCAAGTGCGCGGCACTCGCTCGGGGTGGGGATCCTGACGCGGTGCCGCGTTACCTTCGAAGGAAGCCTGGGCTACTTCGGCTGCGGCCTGATCGACGGCCCGGAGGTCCAGGTGAACGGACGCGTCGGCTGGTCCGTGGCCGAGAACATGATGTCGGGCGTCGTCGTGATCGAGTCGAACGCCGGCTCGCTCGCGGGCGCCGCCCTGCGCGGCGGCGACCTGGTCGTGAAGGGCCAGGTCGGCGCCCGTACCGGCATCGACCAGAAGGGCGGCACCATCCTGGTGCTCGGCAGCGCCGGCTCGATGACCGGCTTCATGATGCAGCGCGGCCGGCAGATCATCTGCGGCGACGTCGGCCCCGGCCTCGGCGACTCCATGTACGACGGGACGCTCTACGTGGGCGGCAAGGTCGCGTCGCTCGGGATCGACTGCGTCGAGGGCGAGTGGACCGACGCCGACACCGAGCTCGTGGAGCGCAAGTTCCGCATCTACGGGCTCGGCGACCCGCCCGAGCTGAAGAAGTTCGTGTGCGGGAAGAAGCTCTACAACTACGACAGCCTCGAGCCGTCCGAGCGGAAGCTGGTGCTCTGATGCCCGCCGATCGAGCCGACGAGAACGCACCGTCGCAGAAGACGATCCTCGGCCGCAGCAAGATCTTCACGCCGGAGGTCATCGACGACATCCACATGAAGGCCGAGCTCGGCCGCTACCGCATGCGCGGCTTCTCGATGTTCAAGAAGATCCCGCACTGGGACGAGCTGATCTTCCTGCCCGGCACCCTCACGCGCTTCGTGATCGAGGGCTACCGCGAGAAGTGCGTGACGAAGACGGTGCTCGGCGCGCGCTTCGCCAAGAAGCCGATCGAGCTCGACATCCCGGTCTACATCACGGGGATGAGCTTCGGCGCTCTGTCCCTGGAGGCGAAGATGGCGCTGGCCAAGGGCGCCTCGATGGCCGGCACCGCGACCTGCTCCGGCGAGGGGGGGATGATTCCGCCCGAGCGCGACCTTTCCACCAAGTGGTACTACCAGATCATCCAGAGCCGGTACGGGTTCAACCCGCACCACCTGATGCTGGCGGACGCGGTCGAGTTCTTCATCGGCCAGGGCTGCAAGGTCGGCCTCGGCGGCCACCTGATGGGGCAGAAGGTGACCGAGCAGGTGGCCGAGATGCGCTCGCTGCCGGCGGGGATCGACCAGCGCTCGCCCGCGCGCCACCCGGACTGGCTGGGCCCGGATGACCTGTCGCTGAAGGTGCAGGAGACCCGCGAGGCCACCAACTACGAGATCCCGATCCAGCTGAAGCTCGGCGCCGCGCGCGTGTACGACGACGTGCGGATGGCGGCCAAGTGCGGGCCGGACATCATCTACCTCGACGGCGCCGAGGGCGGCACCGGCGCCGGGCCGCACACCGCGGCCGAGGAGACCGGCATCCCGCTGATGGCGGCGATCCCCGAGGCGCGCCGCGCGCTCGAGGACGTCGGGCTGGCGGACGAGATCGACCTCGTGGTGGCCGGCGGGATCCGGAACGGCGGCGACGTGGCGAAGTGCATCGCGCTGGGCGCCGACGCGATCGCGATCGGCCACTCCGCGCTGATGGCGCTGAACTGCAACAAGGAGATCCCGGGCGTCACCGACTACGAGGGCACGATCGGCGTGCCGGCCGGGCAGTGCTACCACTGCCACACGGGCCGCTGCCCGGTGGGGATCACGACGCAGGATCCGGAGCTGCGCAAGCGGCTGCACGTCGAGGAGGCCGCGAACCGGGTCTACAACTTCCTGCACACGCTCACGCTCGAGGTGCAGATGCTCGCGCGCGCGTGCGGGAAGACCAACGTGCACTCGCTCGAGCCCGAGGACCTGGCCGCCCTGACGACCGAGGCCGCGGCGATGGCGCGCGTGCCGCTGGCCGGGACCGAGTACATCCCGGGCGGTGAGCGAGTCGAAGGCGCTCGAGGAGATCAAGACGATGCTCGACCGCTACCTCGAGAACCCGATCGACCGGCTGCCCGAGCGTGAGGCGGTGGAGGGATGAGAGAGCCGCAGAAGATCGCGTCGATCGACGCCGAGTTCCTCTCGGGGAAGCGCTTCCCGTACCAGGAGGACGCGTCGCTGATCGAGGACGTGGACCTCGAGGCCGCCACGCCCGGCCAGGACCTGAACTGGCTCGAGGACGTGGAGCTGCTCGAGGAGGAGGGCTCGCCCGCGGTCTTCGACCGCTACTCCAACTCCTTCCTGAAGATCTACTTCGACATCCCGCCGGGGCGCGAGAACGAGATCGCCCGCAAGGTGCTCATCAAGCACCTGCAGTCGGGCAACTCGTACGGCATCCGGCTGAAGGAGGCCCACTGCAAGTTCCCGCAGCCGGAGCTGGGGCCGTGGGTGAAGGACTCGAGGACAGTCGGCGAGGACTGGCGGGCGCCCGTGCTCGAGGGCTGGGAACCGCCGCTGCACTGAGCCGATGCGCTCCGTGAAGCACCTCGTGATCGGGGCGGGTGTGCACGGCCTGTCGACGGCCTGGCACCTCGCCGAGCAGGGCGAGGACGTGCTGGTGGTGGACAAGACGGACATCGCCGCGGGCGCCTCCGGGATCGCGTGCGGGGTGGTCCGGAACAACTACTTCCAGCCGGCGATGCAGGACCTGATGGCGGCCTGCGTCGAGATCTGGGAGTCGGATCCCGAGACCTTCGCCTACCACGGGTCGGGGTACATCGCGCTGGGCGACGGCGAGCAGGAGGGCGACCTCACCGCCGTGTACGAGCGCCAGCAGCGGATCGGCGTACCACGTCAGTCGCTGATCCTGGGCGAGGCCGAGGTGGCGGCGCACATGCGGTCGCTGTTCCCGGACTGGCGCGCGCCCGGGCTGTCGGTCTGCCTGCACGAGCATGCCGGGCGGCTTCGCGTTCAACAAGGACTCGATGCACGGCCTCGCCTCGAAGGCGCGCGCCGCCGGTGCGGCGATCGAGACCGGGCGTCGAGGTGACCGGCTTCACGTTCGACGACTCGCGGGCGCGGTCACGCAGGTGGAGACGAGCGCCGGGCCGATCGGCGTGGAGCACGTGGTCGTGGCCGTCGGTCCCTGGACCGCCCGGTTCTGGGAGATGCTCGGGCTGCCGCGACGGCTCGAGGTCGCCGGCGAGGAGCGCGAGATGTGGACCTACTGGTACCTCCAGGAGGGCGAGATCGACGTGGACCCGTCGGTGTTCGTGACGGCCGACGGCTCGCTGCCGCCGGTGCTGCACGTGGACAGCCACGCGCCGCTGCACGCCGACAGCGGCGAGCTGATCACGGACGAGCAGTGGGGCGTCTACTTCAAGCAGGACAAGCACTCGGTGCAGGGCGGCGCGTCGCCGCTGCCGAAGGGGCACGAGTTCGAGGTCGATCCCTACCCGACCGGGACGGTTGAGCCTGGATTCCCGGACATGTGGTGCGCGGCGCTGTCGCACTGCATGGAGCGGTTCGAGGGGTCGCGGCCGAAGTACCGCGACACGCGCTCGGGCGGGGTCGGCGCGTTCACGGCGGACAACTTCCCGGTGTTCGACCACATGCGGCCGAACGTGTTCGTGGTCGCCGACTCGAACCACGGCTACAAGATGATCGCCGTGGGCCGCGAGATGGCGCGGGTGGTGCTGGGCGAGCACTCGTCGCTGCTGCACCCGTTCCGCTACGAGCGGTTCGCGAGCGGGGACCTGCACCCCGTGTCGCACAGTCCGTATCCCTGGAGCTGACGTGAGCTCCGCCTCGCACGTCGTGGTCGGCGGCGGGGTGAACGGGCTGTCGGTGGCGTGGGCGCTGGCGGAGCGCGGGGCGGACGTGGTGGTGCTCGACAAGGGCCGGATCGGCGGCGGGGCGTCGGGAATCGCCGGCGGGATCGTGCGCAACTACTACCGCTCGGAGCCGATCGCGGAGCTGGTGCGGCTGTCGGTGGAGATGTTCGAGGAGGAGCCGGAGGCGTACGGGTTCCGGCAGGTGGGCTACATCGCAGCGGTGCCGCGGGGGCAGGTGGACGACCTGGTGGCGATCCGGGTGCAGCACGACCGGGTCGGCTACGACTCGGAGCTGGTGATGGGCGCCGGGCGCGTGCCACGAGTACCTGACGTGGACGTGGCCGGACTGGGACGCGCCGGTGGAGGCGCTGCTGCACGAGCGCCGGAGCGGATGGGCGGACTCGATGCAGACGGTGCGGCGGCTGGCGGAGCGGGCGCGGGCGGCGGGGGTGGAGATCCGCGGAGGGCGTGGAGGTGACGGGGTTCGAGCGGGACGCCTCTTCCGTGGTGGCCGTGATGACCGCGGGCGGCCGGATCGAATGCGAAACGCTGGTGCTGGCGCCGGGGCCGTGGGCGGCGACCGTGTGGCGGATGCTGGGGATGGAGCCGTACACGGAGGTGGCCGGGAAGCGGCGCCCGCTGCTCGAGTACCTGAAGGCCCAGGAGGGCGAGTTCGCACTGCACGGCGCCGGCCTCTCGGGCCGGGCCGGAAGCGAAGCGCCGGTGGTGCACCTGGACCAAGCGGGCCCGCTGCGGTCGGACGGGGACGGCCGGGTGATCGTGGACGGAGCGTGGGGGATCTACTTCCGAATGGGCCGGACGGGAACGGGAATCACGGGCGGCGGCCTACCCGTACTGATGCCCGAGCCCGAGCTGGACCCCTACGGCCCCGACAACCCGAGCCACCGGGCGGAGCCGGAGTTCAAGGACTTCTTCACGAGCGGCCTGGCAGCGGCACTACGACGATTCCGAGGCCGCAGCGACGCCTGGCAGCTGAGCGCAGCGGGCGGAATAGTGGCCCACACGCCCGACAACTACCCGGTCTGCGACTGGGTCCTGGACAACACGTACGCGATCGTGGACTCAGGCCACGGCTTCAAGACGCTGGCAATCGGCCGGCTGGCAGCGGACGACATCACGGACGGCGGCGAGCCGCTGCTGGAGCCGTTCCGGCTGGACCGCTTCGAGCGAGGAGCGCTGCACACGGCGTCGAGCGGCCCGTACCCCTGGACCTGAATAGCCTGCTCCGCATGGAGCAGCTGCACGATGTCGTGGCGGCTGAGGTGGTCGCCGCCTTTCGACTGAGGCTGGCTTTCGACGACGGCACTGTCGGCGAGGTGGACTTCACCGACTCCGCATGGAGCGGAGTGCTCGAGCCGCTGGGCGACCCCACCTACTTCGCGCGCGTAGAGGTCGATCGCGAAGCCGGAACGATCACCTGGCCGAACGGCGTCGACCTGGCTCCCGAGCCGCTGTACCAGGAAGCCAGGCTCAACCGAGCCGGGCCCCCGCTTGAGCACCGGCTGAACTAGGCGCTTCCGCTGAAGCGACCCAAAGTGGGGACACACGCTGGTTCGTCGCGCTGCTCCCGCGATCGCGCCGAGGAGATGGGCGGCCCACTAGCGACCCGGTTGATGCGACCTCGCTGGGCCGTGTGGCTTCAGTCCTGCCGCGAGCGTGCCGATGGCTCAAACGTGCCAGCGCACGTGGGACCCACTCGTCCTGACCGGCTGACGATCTGGCCGTTCGATCACCGAGGCTTCGGGATTGATGTGCGCTGGTCTGGAGGCGAGGGAAACCGTCGCGCAACGATCGTGCGCCGCCTACTTGAGGAAGCCGGCATCCGGGCACGCTTGACGCAGCATGCGGATGGACGCGGCTGGGCACTGCGGGTCGGTCCGGTCCAAGGGGCCGATGTCGCCAGAGTCATTGACCAATTCGTCTGGTGATGGCGAAGCCTGTTCGAAAAGCCCAGAGGAAGCGCTGGAGCCGATTGACGCTCGCGTAGGAGGGAGCCTTGACCCGGCTCTTGGCGTGAGGTCCGGCTGAGTCACCTCACGACCGAGTCGACGACGATCTGGTCGCGGCCGAGGAAGAAGATGCCGGGGTCGGTCTCGAAGCCGTCGCTGGGGTTGTCCCGCAAGGTCGAGGAGCGGATCTCGAGCACGCCGCTGCGGTCGTTGCTGACGAAGAAGATCGCGCCGCCGCCCTCGCGCGCGTGGTTGTGGGTCATCTTCGTGCCGGCGATCAGTACGCGGAAGTCGTTGCCGTCGGCGTACACGGCGCCACCCGAGCCGCCGCCGGGCGTGCGCGGACGGGCGGGGTTGGCGCCGCGGCCGATGGCGCGGTTGCGGGTGAAGACGCTGTTGTAGATCGACCACGAGACCCCGATGCTGCTCAGCGCGGCGCCGTTGCTGCAGACCCCGCGGCGGAAGGTGCTGCGAACGACGGTCACGGGCCGTCCGTCGTGCTGCGACAGCGCCCGGACGGCGCCGCCGCCCAGGTCAGGGCCCGTCGCGTCGCAACGGTTGCCGACGAACTTCGAGCGCACGATCTTGAGCCGACCGCCGCGCGCGAATATCGCACCGCCCCCGCCGCCGTCATAGGTCGCCCCGGCGGCGTTGCCGTCCGCGAAGGTCAGGTCTTGCACCACGAGCCGAGGCGTGGCCTGATCGTCGCAGTGGGACGTGGTCCAGATCTGCCGCCGGTCGCAGGTGTTCTGATAGAGGATGCGGCGTTTCCCGCCGCCGCTGAGCGTGACCAGACCGCGGCCGTCGAGCACGACGCGGCGGCTGGTGTTGACCACCTTGGCGGTCCGCCTCATCTCGATCCGCACCGGGTCCGGCCCGCAGCGAAACCGGATGATCCCGCCCCTCGCGACGGCCCGCACCACCGCGCGCGCCGTGCAGCTTCGCGGCGTGCCGGTGCCGACCCAACGGTCGGGACGCGATGTATCAACCGCCCGCGCCTCGCGGGGCACCTTGGCCACGGTGGCCGTGCGCTCGACGAGCGGTGCCGCGGAAGCCGTGAGGGGTACGGCGAGCGCGCCGACCAGCGCGAGCCAGACAGGCATGAGCACGGGCTGTAGCAGCGTGGGCATCCCCGGTTCGCCAGCCTAGCCACCGAGTCAGGACCGTGAGGCCGCCGCCGAGGCCAAGCGGCTGCTGAAGCCAAGGCGCTGCCGACGCGAGGAACTGATGGGCGTTCAGCTGCTCATCGCGCAGAGCGACGGCCACGGCCCGCCCAACGGAGTGCTCCTCTCATGGGGAAGGGACACTCTGGCCGAGCACTGCCTCCGCCAGGCAGCGGCCCTCGACGTCATCCGCGTTGCAGGCACGTTCGCTGCGCGTCACGTCAGCCGCGCGGCCTCCTCCGAGCGCTCGTGGCGTCGCCGGCGCTGTAGGAGTGGGCGCCGGTGCCGGCCAGCTTGCCGCCGTCGACGATCAGGTACTCGTCCGGGATCGGGCGGTCGTCGAACCAGCACTCGAGGATCTCGCGGGTGCCGGCGGCGTAGCGCGCCTGGGCCGACAGCGACGTGCCGGAGGTGTGCGGGGTCATGCCGTGGTGGGGCATGGTCCGCCAGGGATGATCCTTCGGAGCGGGCTGGGGGTACCAGACATCGCCGGCGTAGCCGGCGAGCTGGCCCGACTGGAGCGCCCGCACGATCGCGTCGCGGTCGCAGATCTTGCCGCGCGCTGTGTTGATCAGGTATGTGCCGCGGCGCATCGTGCCGAGCAGCTCGTCGTCGAAGAGCCCCTCCGTCTCGGGGTGCAGCGGCGCGTTGATCGTGACCACATCGCACTCGGGCACCATGTCCTGGGTGCTCTCGTGGTAGGTGAGGCCGAGCTCTCGCTCCACCTCCTCGGGGAGGCGGTGACGATCGGTGTAGTGCAGCCCCACCTCGAAGGGCTTGAGCCGCCGCAGCACCGCGGAGCCGATCCGCCCTGCCCCGACGGTCCCGACCTGCATGCCCTCCAGGTCATAGGACCGCGATACGCAGTCGGCGATGTTCCAGCCCCCGTCGATCACCCACTGGTACGACGGGATGTAGTTGCGCACGAGCGCGAGGATCATCATCACCACGTGCTCGGAGACGCTGATGCTGTTCGAGAAGGTCACCTCCGCCACGGTGACGCCGTTCTCGATGGCCGCGTCGATGTCCACGTGGTCGGAGCCGATCCCCGCCGTCACCGCCAGCCTGAGCTTGGGCGCCTGTGCGATCCGCTCCGCGGTCAGGTAGGCGGGCCAGAAAGGCTGCGAGATCACGATCTCGGCCCCAGGAAGCTCGCGATCCAGCACCGAGTCGGGCCCCTCCTTGTCGGAGGTGACGATCAGCTTGTGCCCGCGTCCCTCGACGAACTCGCGCAACCCGAGCTCGCCCGACACGCAGCCGAGCAGCTCCCCCGGCGTGAAGTCGATCTCCTCAGGAGACGGTGTGTTCTGGCCGCCGTGGTACTGCTCGATCGTGGGCACGCGGTCGCGCGCATAGGACGGCGGATAGCCGCCGACGGGGTCGTCGTAGAGAACGCAGATGATGTTCGTCATGGGGGTCCTTTCGTCCGTCTCGCCTGGCAGGTCTCGCGACGCGTCGGCGGCGCGCCCGATCGCCCACGGACGCGGCCGGGCGCCGTGATGCCGGCCCCGCGATCGCGTGTGGCCGTTCTCGGCGTCAAGCGCCGCCCATCGCTCGGAAGTGGCCCTCCACGGTCTCGCGGTCGAGCTGGCGCGACTCCATGATGATCAGCGGGCCAATCGCGTCCTCGGGGACGAACGCCAGGTCGAGCAGCACAGCGCGCGCCTGCTCGGGCGTTTGCGTCCGGACGGCAGCGTCCGGGTCCGCTCGGCGCAGCCGCTCGGCAAGACGCAGCGCGTCCGCCTGCTCCGCGAAGCGGAACGCCTGGCGCGGCGGCCTCGCTAGCTCGACGATCACGAACGAAGTTGGCGGGCCCTTGGGAACTTCGCTCACGTGCCCACCTCCCTTGGTCGCTGCCGGATCGTCCCCCACGCCGCCCGGTTCATCACGCGCCTCGCCCGATCGCTGCGGCCGTCCCCGCTCGCCCGCTCGGCCCCGTGCCCCTCGCGGCGTAGGCGGCCGGCTCAATCGTGCGAAGCCTCGAGGTGCGCGTAGCGCGGATCTGTACCGCCGACCTCGCGGCCGTTTAACCAGGCACGGCCAACTCCACGCGTAGCCAAGTCGTGCCGGGCCTTGACGGCCTGCCCAACACGACGGTCGCCAGCGGCGCGGTGCAGTGCACCTCGCCGTCGCGCTGCCCCGTCGGCGGCACGCTGTCGCTCATTGCTCGTCATGGTCCTCAAACCTTCCTGGTCCCTCTATCGGGGTCGCGCGAGAGGAAGAGAGAGAGTGAGACCTAACGAACGAGCAATCTCGAAGCACACTACCACCCGGGGATCGGCGCGCCTCCCCCGGAGCGCCGACCTGCGCTGACCGTCCTGGAGCGGAGACCGAGCGAGCGAGGTACGAGGCGAACCTCGAGATCATCCGCCGCCACGACGAGATCCGCCACGGCGAGGGCGGCAAGCGCCGCGAGGTCGCGGCGGCCGCGAGCCTGGTGGCCTTCGCCGCCTTCCTGCCCGCCCGCTGCTCGGCTTCCTCGGGCATGTGCACCTGTAGCCGGCGTTGATCTCCTCGCTGCGCATGGAGCCGGCGTGAGATGAGAGACGAGGGCATCGAGTAGCGCAGCGCGGGACATGCGTAAGGACTCATCCGCTGGCATGCATGTGACGCACCGTACGCTCGCGCCGCGACGGGCTCCCCACGACGAGGGCACCGGTGTCCCATTCGTGTCTGCCGGCGATCCCGGTTTGGGATACTGGACAGGTACCCCGATCACATCGGGGACGGCCGCCTGCAGACGGCCGCGCCCAAGCACAGAGGAGTGTTGGCCCCATGGTTCACCGCGCACGCTGCGCATCCTGCGGCGTGCACGCGGTGGTGGACGAACGCGGCCGCTGCAAGCGGTGCGTGTTGGACGCCGTCAACCGAGCGGCGGCCCTGGACGCGCTGGACCTCGCCGTGTTCCTTGCGACCGACGCGGGGCTGAACCGGGCGCAGATCAACGCCGCCGTGGGCTTCGCGCTGGCCGGGCGCGCCGGGACGCTGCCCGGCGACGATTTTCTCGAACGGCGCCCCGACGACCTCGGCGACCTCGTCTGGGACGTGCACAGCGCGTTCGTGCGCGATGAGCCCGACCCGTAGACAGGCGGGCCGGAGCAAGAAGGACCGACGCGATCCGGGAGCCAGCACCACCAGCCACTTGGGCGATCGCTGCTATCCGAACCCGCGTGTTCGATTTCTCCCTGTGACGTGCCAATCGCGTGCTGCGGCGTCGTGCCGCTCGGGGCGCTCATCCGGAGGGAGCGAGCCGGGCACGTCGAGCGCGATCAGCCAGGGCGCTCGCCAGCGAGCAGCGGGAGCACGCGCCGCCAGACGAGATTTTCGGGCGCCGTCCCGCGCGGTTCAGCTCCGCGCGCAAGGTCGGCGCCGCCGCGCGACCGCCTTCGCCGCCGCAACACGGCGCCCTCTACAGCAGCGTTGTCAGAGCATTCGACCCGGTCGGGAGAGTCCCCGGTGGTTCGCCCAGCGCCCCTACGCCCTCTTCACCGGCTCGGCAGGTTGTAGCGCGCCCGCCGCGGGTGTGTAGATGCTCTCGTGCCCGTCGTCCCAGCTGATGCGATAGCGAGGGGAAGGCGCCCCGTGCACCACCTCGTCTATGACGCCGGTCCGAGGCGGCCGCTCGGTCGACTCGGACTCAACCTTCACGCGATCTCCGGACTTGAACTCCATGCCCTCCCCTCCTGACTCGCCTCTCGTACCGTGATACCAGAAAGCGCGTACCCGTGGGGGTCGCCAGTGCAATCATCCGCTGGAGCCCCGACCCACCCGAGGTGGTAAGGATGTGTCACGACTGGTGGATGCGCCGGGAGATGCGGCGCGAGGAGCGCTTCGACGAGGAGCTCCGGTATCTGCTCGACGAGCGTGAGCACTCAGAGCCGCCGGCGCCGGTCGTCGAGTACGAGCGCGACGAGGAGCCGACGGACCCGGAGCGGCTCGGCGTCGAGGCCGGCACCCGCGCTTAGCGCCGAAGCCCTGGGCGGGCGCGGCGCCCTCGGCGGCGCCCGCTCGCCTCGGGCGGCGAGACCGTGACGCAAGGAAGCTGCGCGGTCGGTGCGCCACGACAAGAAGCGAAGCGGGGCGGTCGCTTCGCGCGAATACGTGAGGCTGTCGCGGAAAGCCGTCAGCGAGCGCGAGCGGCGGCGAGCGGGTTGATTTCGATGAAGGCAGAGCGGGCCTTTGGCCCCCGATTCACGCCGTCGCGGTTGCCAGGGTGTGGCTGTGGAGCTTGATCAGGTTGTGGGTGGCGGTGATCAGGCGCCATTCCGTGCGCGCGGCCGATCTTCCTCGTCGGTGAAAGCGGTCATCCCGCCGGTTGTGCTTGGTGTGGCCGAACATCGGCTCGACCGTCTGTGCGCGTTTTCGGTAGAGCCGCTCGCCGAGCTCGGTCGCGAGCACTCGGCGCATCCATGCGTAGCGGCCGCCTTGCCAGCCCGGCCGGGCGCCCTTGCGCTTGCCGGAGTCGGGCGGAATCAGCACCTGGATGCCGCCGCCGGCGACGCTCGTCCATCTGCTCGTGGTGCCAGTAGCCGGCGTCGGCGACGACGACCTCCGGTGCCTCGATGACGCCGCCCGTCGAGCTCGGACGGTCGCGTCGACCATCGGCTCGAGGTGCCCGAAGTCGGGCGAGTCGACGGTGATCTCGGCGGCGACAACGATCTGGCGCTCGTTGACCGCCGCCTGCGCGTTGTAGCCCTGGACGTAGCCGATGCCCGGCCGCCTTGAGCAGCCGCGAGTCGGGGTCGGTCGTGTTGATCTTCCCGGTCGGGGTGTCGGCGCAGCTGGTAGGGGCTCGGCGGGGCGCCGAAGCGGCGCCCGTCGCGGCTCCATCCCGCGCGCCCGATAGGCCTCATAGGCCGCGTTCGCCCGTGCGCTCGGCCACGAGCTCCTCCTCGAGGCGGCGCTTTGACTCCGCCAGCCGCGCCGCGCGCGAGCGCGGGACCGGCGTGCCTCGCGGGCGCGGCGCTCGTCGAGCTGTGGCGGGCGTCGCGCAGCCAGCCGCGCCGACCCTGGTCCTTGGCGCGGCCGCGCGGCATCGAGCGAGGCCACGTCGGCGGCTTTCGAGCGCCTCCGTCGCCTTGCTCACCCTCGGCCTCGAGCTCGCGCTTGGCCTCGCGCAAGCCAGCGCCGGCGGCCCTCGCGCGTCCGCAGCTGCTCGGGCAGCTCGTCGCCGCGCGCCTCGCCGTAGAGCTCGTCCTCGGCCGCGTCGGTCGCCTTCGCCTCGGCCAGGATCTCGCGCGCGATCCGCTCGTAGTCGCGGTTCGCCTCGCGGCTTGCGTTCGCGGCGAGCTTCGTGCCGTCGATCGCGACCACCCCGACCCTGACCAGCCCCGCCTTCGCGCAGAGCGCGAGCACCGAGCCGAACAGCCCCGCGAGCGCCGCCTCGTGGCGGCCGACGAAACTGGCGATCGTCGCGTGGTCGGGGACCCGGTTGGCGGAGATCACCCGGTAGGCGACGTCCTGGCGGCAGTGCACGCTCGATCCCGCGCGAGGAGCGCTGCCTGGTCGCGTAGGCGTAGAGCAGCAGCGCGACCATCATCGAGGGCTCGTAGGCGGCGGCGGCCGTGGCCGTCTGCGCGGTAGTCGGCGTAGAAGTCGGTCAGGTCCATCTCCTCGACGGCCTCGAGCACGAACCACGCCAGGTGGTCCTCCGGCAGCCACTCGCGCAGCGACGGGCGGC
>CAVZVD010000004.1:0-1210323 GCA_963778615.1 uncultured Thermoleophilaceae bacterium | reverse complement strand
GGGCGGGGGCGTGACCCGCCAGGTGTAGGTGGCAGGCGTCTGGTCGACGTTGCTGTCGAGGTCGGTGGCCCGCACCTCGAAGGTGTGCGTGCCGACGGTCAGTCCGGTGTAGGAGATCGATCCGCGCGTGCCGGTGAGGATGTTCGGCGACGAGCCGGTCCAGGCGCAGGGCGCCCAGTCGCCGTTGTCGAGCTTGCACTGGAAGCTGGCGTTGCGCTCGCTCGCGTTGAACTCGAAGGTCGCCGACGAGCTGACGGTGGTCAGGTCGGGCGCCTTCTCGATGGTCGTCTCGGGCGGCTCGCCGACGGGCTGCGCGCCGACGGTCCAGGTGTAGGCGGCCGGCGACGTGTCGACGTTGCCCGAGGCGTCCACGGCGCGAACCACGAAGTGGTGCACCCCGAGCGTCAGGTTCTCGAATGCCGCGGGCGAGGAGCAGGGCGTGAACGACTCCGTGTCCGGCGTTCCGTCGAGCGAGCACTGGAAGGTCACGTCGCTCGCGTTGTCGGTGCCGGTGAAGCGGAACACCGCGACGTCCGACGTGCTCGGGTTGGACGGGCGCTCGAGGATCTGGGTGTCGGGCGGCGTCGTGTCGGCCGAGATCGGGCCGTCGCCGGCGCAGTCGATCAGGTGGCACTGCTGCGGCATCAGCGTGATCGGGTCCAGCGGGCCGAGGTTGCCCTGGCCGCGGTTTCCGCCGGCGTCGACGTTCTGGTTCCCGTTGCTCGGGACGCCCGCGTAGATGCCCCAGCCGCCGTTGTCGTTGGCGCTGTTGTTCTTGATGATGTGGGCCGGCTTGGGGATGTACAGGCCGTAGCCCTTGTTGTTGTTCGTGACGTTGCCGTCGAGCAGCATCCCGGTCCCGGACGGGGCCTCGTCGCCGACGTAGACGCCGTCGCCGTCGTTGTTGCTCGACTCGTTGCGGATCAGGTCGTTGTCGAAGGAGTGGGCCTCGAGCGTGATGCCGGTGCCCTCGGAGTCGCTCGCGTTGTTCTCCTCGAACAGGTTGCCGCTCGAGTTCTTGAGCGCGATGCCGTTCTTGTTGGTGCGGAAGTCGTTGCCCTTGACGACGCTGTCGCGGGCGAAGTCGAGCGACACGCCGCTGTCGTTGGCGCGGGCGACGGTGTTGCCGATGACCATGGTCCCGTCGGACTCGATGATCTCGATGCCGCCGCTCTCCTCGATCAGGTTGCCCTCGATGCGGTTGCCGTTGGACGGCATGTCGACCGGCGGGGTGTGCGTGACGTCGACCTTGACGCCGCCGTTGTTGGCCTCGAGCTCGTTGTCGATGATGAGGTTGGAGCTCGATCCCTCGAGCGCGACGCCGGCGCCGCTGGACGCGTCCAGCTCGTTCCCGCGGACGGTGTTGTTGTGCGAGCGCTCGAGCCAGACGGCGTCGTCGGACGTCGCCGTGAACGCGTTGTTCTCGATCAGGGTGCCCTGCGTGTTGGCGGTCGCCCAGACGCCGCGGCTGTTCCCGATGATCGTGTTGTTCCGGATGATGTTCTCGCGCACGCCCGAGTCGGCCGACGGGAACGGATCCGGCGGCGGGATCGGGAGGGCCGGGTCGGGCTCGGCGAAGTGGCCCAGGCCGAAGGCGGCATTCTGGGTCTGCTCGGGAATGATGTTCTCGACGACGTTGCGGCGCGTGCCGACGTTGAGCGCGACGCCCCAGTCGAAGTCGGCGAGGCGGCCGTTCTTGATCGTGACGTTGTCGAAGCCCTTGTTGCGGACGGCCGCGCCGAGGCCCTTACCGTCGATCCTGTGGCCGTCGAGGTCGATCGTGATGCCGTTCGCGTTGACGACCAGGCCGTCGAACAGGCAGTCGACGAGGTCGTTGCGGACCAGGATGCTGTGGTTGACCTGCATGCCGCAGTGCACGAAGGTCGGCGTCGGGGCGGCGCTGACGGTCCAGTCGTAGCTGGCCGGGGTCTCGTCGACGTTGTTCGCCGCGTCCCGGGCGCGGACCTCGAGCACGCGGTCGCCGATCGCCACGCCCGTGAGCTCGTGCGGGGAGCTGCAGGGGGTGAACTCGGTCGCCGTGTTGAGCTTGCACTCGAAGGTGACGTTCTGCTCGTTGCTCGAGAACGTGAAGGTCGCGTTGCGGAGGGCGGTGGTGCGGTCCGGACCGGAGTCGATCGTCGTCTCGGGATCGGTCGTGTCGGGCGGCGGGGCGTGGATCGTCCACGTGACCGCTGCCGGCGTCGCGTCGGCCGCGCCGCCGCGGTCGAAGGCGCGCACCTGGAAGTTGTGCACGCCCGGCGGGAGGTTCTCGTAGATGGCCGGCGTCGTGCAGGAGCCCCAGTCGGCGGCGTCGAGCTTGCACTCGAAGGTCAGGTTCGGGCCCGGAGTCGTGTCGTCGCTGCCGGCGAACCGGAAGGTGGCCGTGGTCGACAGGGTCGACGCGGGCGGCGCCGAGGCGATGTGCGTCTCGGGATCGAGCAGGCCCGGCAGCTCGCCCTCGGGCACCAGCTCGACGTGCCAGCGGTGCTCGGCCGGCGTGATGTCCTTCAGGTCGGCGAAGTCGGTCGCGCGCACCTGGAAGAGGTGCTCGCCCTCGTCGAGGTCCTTGAAGGTGATCGGGCTCATGCACTCGATCCAGCCCTCGCCGTCGGGCGGCGTGTCGACGTCCGGCGGCTCGCCCGGGGTGGGCGGCTCGAGGTCCGGCTCCGTCGGCTCCGGCAGCGGGTCGGGACCCGGGTCGAGACGGCACTCGAACTGCATCGCCGTCGGCGGCGAGAAGGCCGCGCCGTCGGGCGTCTGGTCGTTCGCCGTGAACGCGAACGTGACGTCTCCCCCGGACGGGTCGCTCGGCGTCTGGGTGATCTGAGTGACCGGCGCGGTGATGTCGGGCAGGACGACCGGCGGGGCCACGCCAGTGTCGCACAGGATGCCGCGGCACTGATCGACCTCGATGTTGCCGGCGGCCTTGTTCCCGCCGCCGTCGATGTTGGTGCCGGGGAACGGGTCGCCCGGGATCTCGGGGTTGTCGCCGGCGTCGATGCCGAAGGCCGCGTTGTTGTAGGCCTCGTTCTGGGTGATCGTGTGCGCCGCCGTCGGCGACGACGATGCCGCTTCCGTCGTTCTGGTCGGTGCGGTTGCCGGCGATCACGGCGCCGCCGACCGGGTTGCCCAGCGCGTCGTGGACGGCGCCCTCCATGCCGATGCCGTCGGCGCCGGTCCGGTGAGCTTCGTTTTCGAGGATCCTGATGCCGACGCCCTCACCGATCTCGAGGCCGGTGCCCAGGCTGTCGGACGCGTTGTTGTTCTGGACGAGGAGGTGGTTGGTGCCCCCGGCCTCGACGCCGCTCGGGTTGAAGCGCAGGTCGCTGTCCAGGATCTGCGTGTTGGCCGCGTGGTTGAGCACCACGCCGCCGTCCGACTGCTGGTGCGACGTGATGCCGATCACCTTGTTGCCGTCGGAGTCGTTGATGATCACGCCGGCGTCGCCGTTGCGGTAGTAGGTGCCGCCCTCGACGGTGTTGCGGTTCGCCCCGGCCTCCATCAGCACGCCGGCGTCGCCGGTGTCGTGGACCGTGTTGTTGAGGAGGACGTTCTCGGTCGCGCCCTCGAGCAGCACGCCGCCGTCGCTGTCGAGGTTCGGGTCGGTCGGGACGCCGTGCACCGTGTTGCCCTCGATCAGGTGCCCGTCGGAAGCCAGGATGTAGATCTGCTCGCCGAGGTTGCCGTGGATCTCGTTGTTCCGGACGGTGCTGTTCTCGGAGCCGGCGTGGAGGAACACCCCGAGCTCGTTGTCCGCGATCTGGCTGTTGCGGATCGTGTTGCCGTTTCGGCCGTCGTCGGCGTCGAAGAGCTCGACGCCGGCGACGGCATTGCCAAAGCTGTCCACGTTGTCCAGGACGGCGTGCGTGGTGCCCGCCGTCAGGAGCGCGCCCCAGCCGAACTGGCGGACGACGCCGTTCTTCACGAGCACGTTGGTGCGGCCGCTGATCCGGATGCCGGCCGGGAAGCCTTCCTCCTGGCCGGTCGGGTTCGCGATCAGGTAGTCGGGACCGTCGACGATCTGCTCGTTCAGGTCGACGACGATGTTCGAAGCGCCGATGACGATGCCCTCACCCGGGCAGTTGTCGAGCGTGGACTCGGGCGACACGATCGTGTCCTCCGTCGAGCACGTCGCCGCAGCGCACGATGGTGGGCGCCGTGCCCGGGTCCATCGTGGGCTCGGGCGGCGCCGGGTCCGGATCGGCCTTGAAGCGCAGCTTCAGCTCGGGCAGCGTGACCTCGGGCGGGTCCTGAGGCGTCTCGCGGCTCGCGAAACTGTGGTCGCCGCCCTCGGGGTCGGTCTCGTTCGCGTCGCGGATCTGCCAACCGTGGCTGACGCCGGCCTGCCACATCGACTCGACGTGGCCCTTCACGTCCCACTCGCGGTAGCCCTCGCCGGAGCTGGTCACGGCGGGCATCGCGATGAGCGTGGCGGGCTGGCTCATCCAGGTGAGCGTGCTCTCCTTGAACTCCGCGGCCAGCGGCACGGCCTCGAGCATGCGGTCCTCGGTCATGCCGTCCGCGTACATGCGGAGCGTGGCCGACTCGAGCTCGCAGTCCGGCGCGTCCCTCGTCAGCGGGAAGCGGATGAGCGCGCGTGCGTTCTGGCCGACCAGCGGCTCGGGCGGCTGGGCCTCCGGGTTGCCCTCGGCGCCGGAGCGCACCTCGAGCTCGGTCTCGAACAGGTAGTTCTCGGTCGGGTTGACCTCGTCGACCCACCCGTCGGCGCTCGGGGTCAGGACCACGTTCGCCTGGTCGCAGTTGGTGGGGACGGCGACGGTCCACGTGTAGCGCGCCGGGCTCGGGTCGTAGACCTCGGCGCCGTTGACCGCGCGCACCTCGAGCGTGTGCGAGCCGGTGGTGAGGTTCGAGTACATCGTCGGGTTGAAGCACTCGAGCCACATGTCCGGGTCGCGGCTGTCGAGCCGGCACTCGTACTCCATGAACGGCGCGGGCTCGCCCCTGTCGGTGCCCCTGAACGTGAACGTCGCGGCCCGGCTCGTGGTGCTGAGCGGCGGGCTCTCGAGGATCTCGGTGTTCGGCGGGGTCAGGTCGAGCGCGTTGAAGGTGTGCGAGTCGGGCTCGCCCTCCTTGCCGGCCTTGTCGACCGCGCGCACCTCGAAGGTGTAGATGCCGTCCTCGAGCAGCTCGGTCTGCCAGCCGGGCGAGCAGGACTGGAAGATGAACATCGGGTCGATCGCCTCGAAGGGGCTCTGCGGCTCGGGCGCCTCGGTGAGGTCGTGCTCGATCAGGCGGCACTCGTAGAGCAGCTCGCTCGTCGGGGTGACGTCGTCGGTGCCCGTGAAGTAGAAGGCGTTGGTCTCGAGGCTGTCCTGGGTCGGGCCGGAGAGGTACTCGGCCACGGGAGCCTCCTCGTCGCCCGGGGGCGGCGGGCCGGCGAACTCGAAGGCGCCGACGTCGCAGCGGCCGTTCTGCGGCCGCGAGACGAGGCGAGCGTCGGTGTCGGGGCACGGACCGGTGCCGCCGTCGATGGCGAAGCTGCCGTAGCGCGGGGCATGGGTCAGCGTGGCGCCGCCGTTGTCGGCCAGCGCGTCGAGCTCGGGATCCGCGCCCTGGCGGTCGCGGACGCCGCCGAGCTGCAGGTCCGAGCCCGGGACGGAGACGAAACAGGTGTGGTGGCCGGCGAGGTTGCCGCCCTCGGAGGTGACGTACCAGTCGCAGCTGCCGCCCTCGAGGCTGCCTGCCACGATCGTGTTCTTCAGCGTCAGCGGGTTCGGCTGCGGCGGGAGTGTCGGCACGAAGTCCGACTCCACGGTCGAGAGGCCGCCGCCCATCGGCGCCGAGTTGCGCCAGATCGTCGTGTTGACGATCTTGAACGACGCGTCGGCGTCGTGGTACATGCCGCCGCCGCGCACGTTCGACTTGTTGTGGGAGATGGTGGTGTTCTCCATCAGCCCGCCGCCGTCGCTGACGGAGTAGAAGCCGCCGCCGTAGCCGCCGCCCTCGGGATCCTCCGCGGCCGCCGGGCGCTTCGCGGTGTTGCCGGTGATCAGCGTCCGGCGCATGACGAGCGTGCTGTCGGACGCATTCGTGAAGCCGCCGCCGTTCTGCGCCCGGTTCTCGCGCATCGTCGTGTCGAGCACGGTGAACTCGCCGCTCGACGAGTTGTGGATCCCGCCGCCGTCGAGCACCGCCTTGTTGCCCTTCACCATCACGCGCTCGAACGTGACCTTGGCGCCGCTGTTCTCGACGCCGCCGCCATCCATCAGCGACGAGTTGCCCTCCACGAGCGTGTCGCGGACGAGGGCCTGGCCATGGTTGTCGATGCTGAGCCCGCCGCCCTCGGCCGTGCCGGTGTTGTCCGAGAACGTCGAACCGATGATCTCGACGGGGCCGCCCTCGGTGTAGGCGCCGCCGCCGCCCGCGTCGTTCCCCTCAAGCCCCGGCACGCCGGCGCTGTTCTCGGAGAACGTCGAGTTGAGGATGAGCTGCGGTCGCTCGCTCGCCGTATAGATGCCGCCGCCCTCGCTGTAGGCGCTGTTGCCCACCACGTCGGAACGGCGCATCACGAGGCTCGACCGGTCGCCGACCTCGAGCCCGCCGCCGGCGTCCTCGTTGGCCGCGTTGTCGGTGAGGTCGACCTCGAGCATGGTGAACTCGCCGTCGCCGCCGCTGTGGATGGCGCCGGCCGACGCCCAGGCCACGTTCTTCTCGAACTTGGAGTCGGTGATGGAGATCTTGCTGCGCAGGCCGACCGAGCTGGTGGAACCGTCGGAGTAGTAGGCGCCGGCGTTCGCGTGGGCGAGGTTCTCCCGGAAGGTCGATGTCGGCGATGGTGACGCGGCCGCCGTTGGTGTAGATGGCGCCGCCGTCGGCCTCGGTCGTGTTCTTCTCGAAGGTGGTGTGAACGACTTCGAGCGCCCCGTCGCCGTCGACGTGGATGCCGCCGCCGTCGCTCGGCACGAAGTTGCGCGCGACGAGCGAGTCGACGACGCGGATCGTGCCGACGCCCTCGAACGCGCCCTCGCCGACGATCGGGCTCGAGGTCGGCTCGTAGACGCCCGGCCCGGGGATGTACTCGATCGGCTCGGGCTCGAGCGGGTCGATGACCTGGGCCGGGTCCGGGATCATCTGGCCCGGGTTGTCCACGACATCCGCTGTCGTCGATCGTGACGGTGCCGTTGGAGACGTTGTTCACCGCGGCGCCGCCGGTGCCGCGGAGTTGCCGGCAAGCTTCGAGTCGACGATCTGGACGCGGCCGCTCGGGATGGTGGCCGTGGGGGGCAGCGATCCGGTCGGCCACGGGTACGCGAACGGGTCGTCGTTGTTGATTCCGCCGCCGGCCTCCGCGGCGAGGTTGTCGAGCACGTTGACGTTGTCGAGCGTCAGCAGGCCCGGCGACCAGTTCTGGATCGCGCCGCCGCCGTCCACCGAAGTAGCCCTCGCGGAGCGTGAGGGCCCTGAAGGTGACGTTGCCCGCGGTCGGGTGGATCTCGAACAGGCGGTCGAGGCCCCTCGCCTCGATGGGCTGGTCGGGCATCGGGAAGCCGCCGTCGATGATCGTCGCGCCGGAGCCGACGCCGATGATGTTCACCGAGTCGGCGATGTCGTGGTCACCCGTGCTCGGGGTGTCCTCGTTCATGACGGGAGTCTCGAGCTCGTACGTGCCCGCGGGCACGTTGATCGTGTCCTGGCCGATCAGGGCGTTCGACTCCTGGATCGCCGCACGCAGGGTGCATGTGAGCTGCGCGGTTCGGCACAGATCCGTCGCCTATGGAGCTGTCGGGCCGGTCGGCGGTGTCGTTGACGTTGAGAGGAAGGCCGGGAGCCTGAGCCATTGCCGACCCGGGGCCCACCAGCGCGACGCAACGCGCCAACGAGCAGAAACACCGGGAGGACTCGGCTGGGGACTGCCCGAACTGCAAACGGGCGCATGAGCCGATTAGCTCATCGGTAACCGACCCCCGCAATCGGACGATCCGCTCATATTGCGTTCAATTATCTGAACGCTGGGTCAGCGAGAGGCCGGTCCGGGCATAACATCCGTCCACCTGCCGCCGCAGGCTAGTCTAAAGCTGTGATCGAGGCTTAGGCTTGGTGGGGCTCGCGAGCCCCGCGCACGCGTCTCTCGACCTGCAGCTTCGTGACGATGCTGCGGACGTAGTCGCCGACCGTTCCCTCGCCGATCGAGAGCCGCTCGGAGACCTCGCGGTCGGCCTTGCCGGCCGCGACGAGGTCGAGCACCTGGAGCTCGGTGGTCGAGAGCCCGCCGCCGGCGAGATCGTCGCCCGCCTCGATGGCCCCGCGGACGCGGCCGAGCAGCGCGGTTGCGGTGCCGGGCGAGATGCGCGCGCCGCCGGCCGCGGCGGCGCGGATGCCGGCGATGACCTCCTCGACCGGCTCGTCCTTGAGGACGTAGCCGCTTGCGCCCGCGGCGATGGCGTCGGTCACGTCGGACTCCTCCGCCGACACGCTCAGCACGAGCACCCGGCGTGGTGGCGGCGTGCGTCGGTGAGCATCCGGACGGCCTCGAGACCCGAGACGCCGGGCATCCTGAGGTCGAGCAGGACGACGTCCGGAGAGGTCTCCTCCACCAGGCGGACGGCGGCCTCGCCGTCGGGCGCCTCGCCGACCACGTCCACGCCGAACTTCCGCAGGAGGCGTGCAAGCCCCTCGCGATAGAACGTGTGGTCGTCGGCGATCACCACTCGCATCTCGGAATCCTTCCGTCTCCCACGGCGCGGCCCACCCTCCTCGCGCTCGATGAGCGCAAGATGAGGCGCGCGTGAGAGAGCCCCTCGCTAGTCGTCCTGATCGTCGCCCCGGAGCAGCCTCACGGCCTCCTCCCGGGACGAGACGTCGAGCTTACTGAGGATGCTCGAGATGTGGCGCCGTACGGTCACCTGCGAGAGGAACAGCCGCTCGGCCATCTCGGCCGTCGTCGCGCCCTCGGCGAGCAGCTCGAGGATCTCCCACTCGCGCGAGCTCAGCGCGGGCCGCTCGCGCGGCTGCCCCGCTCGACGCGGCGCGACTCCGGCCGGTTGCGGAACTCCTCGATCAGGCCGGCGGACAGGGAGCGCGGCAGCACCCCCTCCCCTCCCAGCGCCGCCCGCACCGCGACCGGCAGGCTCGCGGGGTTCATGTCCTTCAGCAGGTAGCCGACCGCTCCGCGCCGCAGCGACTCGAGCACGTCGGCGTTGTCGCGCGACACGGTGAGCATGATCACCATCGTGCCCGGGAGGTTCGAGGTGATCTTGGAGGCGGCCGACGGCCCGCCGCCGGGCATGTGCACGTCGAGCAGGCACAGGTCGGGGCGCTCGCGCAGCGCCGCCTCCACGGCCTCCGAGGCGTTCTTGACCTCCGCGCAGACCTCGATGCCGTCGCGCTCGAGCGCCATGCGCACGCCGGCGCGGGTCGGGGCGTGGTCGTCGGCGATCAGGACGCGGGGCGTGGCCGTCGGGCTCATGGCAGGACGATCTCGACCGAGGTCCCCTGACCCGGCTCCGACGAGAGCCTGAACTGCCCGCCGAGCGACTCGGTCCGTTCGCGCATGCCCATCAAGCCGAAGCTGTTCTCCGGGCGCGGCTGCGTGACGTCGAAGCCCTGACCGTCGTCCTCCACGCGCAGCCAGATGCCGTCGGCGTCGCGCAGATGCACGGTGACGGTGCGCGCGCCGCCGTGGCGGACGGCGTTGACCACGGCCTCGCGCACGATCCGCGGCAGCGCCTCCTCCCAGGCCGGCGGCACGGCGATCGACTCGTCCAGGTCGAGCTCGAGCCGGGCCCCCACGCGGCCCGCCACCTCCTCGGCCGTGTGGGCGAGCGTGAGGTGGAGCGGCTCGTTCAGCGGCCGGTTGAGCGCCGAGATCGCGCCGCGCGACTCGTCGAGCGCCCGCTGGACCGACTGCATGATCTGCGTCGTGGTCTCGTCGTCGTTCGACTCCTTGCGCAGCCAGTGCAGCTGCGAGGAGATGAAGGCGAGCTCCTGGGCGACGCCGTCATGCAGGTCGCGGGCCACGCGGCGCCGCTCCTCGAGGACGGCGGCGCTGGCGAAGGCGGCCTGGTAGGTGGAGATCTCCCGGATCGCGCCGAAGCCCCAGACCGCCACCGCGGCCACGCGGAAGAGGTCGCCCGCGTAGAGGAAGTCGGTGTAGGACGACGGGAACAGCGCGTAGTTGAGGTAGCCGATGCCGGCGATCGTGCAGCCGATGCCGAGCCACATCTGGAACTCGTCGGTCTCGCGCTCGGCGCGCCGCCCGAACGCCGCGCCGGCGAGCAGGAACAGGATGCTCGCGCCGACGTCGGCGATCACCAGCGCCGGATCTCCGCTCAGCAATCGGAGCTCCTCGCGCGTCTCCGGCTCCTCGGTGAACGCGCCCGGGAACTCGAAGATGTCCGCGATCGACGAGAGCAGCGCGAAGGCGACCACCGAGGCCCCCGCCGTTATGAAGAGCGCTCTTCGCCGGTTCCTCACGAGCCGCGGGGCCGAGAGCGCCGCCCCGGCGAGCAGTGCGGCGCCGAGCATGCCGGCGCCGGTTGTGCGCCAGGTGGTGGGCCCGCCGGAGATCTCGCTGAGGATCGCGGTGATGACCGAGAAGACGAGGTTCTTCGTCGCCACCACCAGCACGCCGGCCAGCGCGAGGAGGTCCTGGAGCGTGCCGCGGCGGGTGAAGCGCCCGACGAGCAGGGCGGCGACCAGCAGGAGCACGAGCGCGCCCGCGGTCTCCTTCGCCACGTGCAGGGCACGGTTCTGATAGGCGGGGGCAAAGCCCGCCGAGGTGATCAGGAGCGTGGCCGCGAGCCCCAGCGCCGCCGTCAACGTCACGGCGTAGCGGGCATTCTCGGTCACGGGCCTCTTCGCCGCTGGGACGTCCATTCTTTATCTAGTGCGAGTGTCGGCCGGGGGGTCTCGCCCCTTGAGGAGATTCCAGGCTAGGGGCGCTTTGTCCTGCGCGCAAGCCCCTTCGAACGTTCGGAGCCGGGGGAGCTACTCGACCCGATGTTGAACGGTCCGCATCGCGGCCTGGACCCGGTTCTCGACCTGCAGCTTCATCAGCAGGCTCGAGATGTGCTTCGTCACGGCCCCGGCGCCGATGTGCAGGGTCTCGCCGATCTCGCTCTCGCCGCGGCCCTGGGCGACCAGCCCGAGCACCTGCAACTCACGTTGCGAGAGGGGGATCGGCGGCAGCTCCGGCTGGACCTGCTCGCGGTCGCGGATGCGGTCGAGCAGCGTCCCGGCGATCCGCGGCGAGAGCAGCGACTCTCCGGCCGCCGCCGCCCGGATGCCCGCCACGACCTCCTCCACCGGGCCGTCCTTCAGCACGTAGCCGCTGGCGCCGGCGAGTATGGCCTCGGTCACGTCGTCCTCCTGCGCGGAGACGCTCACCACGAGCACGCGGCTCGCCGGCATGCGCTCGTTCAGGCGGCGCGTGACCTCCACCCCGGACATGCCGGGCATGTTGAGGTCGATGACGGCCACGTCCGGCGCCGTCTGCTCGACCAGCTCGATCGCCGCCGGCCCGTTCGAGGCCTGGCCGACGACCTCGACCCCGGACTGCGACAGGAGCCTGGCGAGGCCCTGGCGGTAGAACGGGTGGTCGTCGGCGATTACGACGCGGAGGATGCCGGGCGGTGCCGCGGGGCGCTTGTGCGTGGCCCCGTTGCGTGTGAGTGCGCCGTTGATTCCTCCGAGCCCCATTGGTTTCGATCGATTCCGACGAAGCCTGGGCAAGTGTCCAGGCCGCGACATGCTCCTGCCGCCGTATGAGGCGAACATGAGGGTTTCATGAGAGGGTTCTTACAGCAGGTTTAGGAACTGCGTATCCGCAGCGCTAGACCATGCGGTCCCGCACCGCGCGGACCGCCGCCTGCACGCGGTTCTCCACCTGGAGCTTCATGAGGATGCTCGAGATGTGGTTGCGGACCGTGCTCTGGCCGATGTAGAGCGCCTCGCCGATCTCCTGGTTCCCCTTGCCCTCCGCGACCAGCCGGAGCACCTGGAGCTCGCGGTCCGACAGCGGCGTCATCGCCGGCGTGTCGATCTCGGTCGGCTCGTCGAGCCGCATCCTTCGGAGGAGCATCGTGGCGATGCGGGGCGAGATCAGCGACTCGCCGTTGGCGGCCGCCTGGATGCCCGCCACCACCTCCTCGACCGCGCCGTCCTTCAGCACGTAGCCGCTCGCGCCCGGCGAGGATCGCCTCGGTCACGTCCTCCTCCTGGGCCGAGACGCTGACCACGAGCACCCGGCTGGCCGGCGTGCGCTCGACGAGCTTGCGCGTGACCTCCACGCCCGACATGCCGGGCATGTTCAGGTCCATCACCACGACGTCGGGAGCCATCTCCTCGACGAGCGAGAGGGCGTCGGCGCCGTTGCCGGCCTGTGCGATCACGTCGACGCCGCACTCCAGCAGCAGCTTGGCAAGGCCCTCGCGGTAGACCGGGTGGTCGTCCACGAGGACCACGCGGAGTGGCTCGGGGGTTGCGGACATCCTTGCGTAGTCTGCGACGACAACGCCATCCTTGCAAGCGAAGGGGACGCCTCGAGGCGTCCCCTTGCTCTGCGGCTTGGTTCTATCTGAGCGTTCAGCCGTCGGTGCCGCCACCGTCGTCCGAGTATCCGCCGCCGCCGCCGTAGTACGGCTCCGGCGCCGGAGCGACGTAGCTGTTGTCGCCGCCACCCGTGCCGTCGTTGCCGCCGGTCGCGTCGCCGTCGCCCGTGTTGTTGCCTCCACGGGAGCCGTCGTTGCCGCCGGTGTTGTCGCCGTCGCGGGTGCCGTCGTGACCGGCCGTCCGCGGGCCGTCGGCGGTGTTGTCGCCGCCGCGGGTGCGGTCGCCGCCGTCGGTGTTGTCGCCGTCCCGGGTGCCGTCGTGACCGGCAGTCCTCGGGCCGTCGAGCGTGTCGTCGCCGCCGCCGGTGCCGTCGTCGCCGCCGGTGCGGTCGCCGTCGGTGTTGTTCCCGCCGCCGGTGCCGTCGTCGCCGCGGGTGCGGTCGCCGTCGCCGACGGTGTTGCCGTTGCCGCCCGTGTCGACGCCGCCACGCGTGCCGTCGGCGCCGCGCGTGCCGTCGCCGTCGGGATCGTCGTCGACGTCGTCGTCTACGACCTGATCACCGCCGTCGTCCTTGCGCAGCTCGATCGGCTCGAGCGCGCGGCTGGTGTCGGATCCACCGACGGCCTCGCCGATCGCGGCTCCCATCCCGCCCGCCGCCACGAGGCACGCGAGCATGAACACGATGAGCCTTCCAGTTCCCAATCCCATGATGACCTCCTCGTCAGTCCAGTGGGGGTTGCGTTGTGAACCGAGCTTGCCCACGGGCAGTGAGGGATCGGTGAGCCCTCCGTGAGGAGTCGTTCATGAGGCTTCGAGCCGCTCCATCAGCTGCTGGCCACCGGGCCGGAAGCGCCCGATCTTGGGTGCCGGCAGCGCGGCCACGAACGGCTCGAGCGCGTCGCCGAGGTCACCCGCGCGAGGGCGGTCCTCGGGCCGTGCCTCGAGGCACGCCAGCAGCAGGGGGCGGAGCTTCGGCGGGACGCCGTCGGCCATCCACGGCAGGTGGGCGAGCTGCGGGTGCGGCATCCTCGCGCGACGGGCGCGGGTAGGGCAGCTCGCCCGTGAAGGCCTCGTGGACCGTCACGCCGAGACCCCACACGTCGGCGGGCGGCCCGAGCTCGGCGCGGCGGTCCGGGTCGCACTGCTCGGGCGCCATGTAGGCGTCGGTGCCGATCGGCCCGCCGAGCGAGTCCAGCTCGTCCACCCCGCGCGCGACGCTCAGGTCGATCAGCCGCGGCGAGCCCGCCATGATGATGTTGCGGGGCTTGACGTCGAGGTGGACGACGCCCTCCTCGGCCAGGTAGTGGAGCACCGAGCAGAGGTTGAGCGCGAGCGGCACCGCCTGCTCGAGGATCAGGCCGAAGCGCCGGATGAGCGTGGACAGGCGCGGGCCCTCCACGAACTCGAGCACCAGGTGCGGCCGGGGGCCGTCGGGGTCCGACCCGAACGAGCGCACCAGCAGCGGGTGCGCCAGCCGGTCGAGCATGGCCGCCTCGCGGGCGAGCGTCCGCCGCGCGACGGCGTCCTCGGTCTGGTCGGGGCGGACCACCTTCGCCACGACGAGCGACCGGATGTGCTCGTCCCAGGCAAGCCACGCCTCGTAGCGGTAACCGCCGCCGAGCAGGCTCACGGCGCGGCGCCGCGGAGCGATCTCGTCGCCCTCCGCGAAACCCCAGCTCTCCAGCTCGACACTCATGATGGAGAGGCTTTCCACGACCAATGAGCGAGTTGTGAGCGCGAGGTGAGAGTGCTCTTAACAGGGCCGGGCCGAGTGGCTCGGCAGGCATTGACGTAAGACGTTTCTCATGCTCTCCTCATAATCCCTTCACGCGGTCCGCCCACCTTTTTCGTGGCGCGTGGCCCACTCGCATCACCACGATCATGAGAACGGTCTCATTGACGACGCCCCCGCAAGGGGCGAGATTGGCGCGATCGCGCCGCGCACCATGGCCCTGTTCGCCGATCGGCTTCGTGCTCGGAGCCGTCGCGATCGGCTCGATGGGAATCGCGGTCACACCCCACGATCCCCCCGCCGTCCGGCCGATCGAGCTGCGCTCGCCCGACAAGCGCGACCGCAGCGGCGACGGCGCCGACCGCCGCCGCGACCGCGCCGAGCGCCGGCGCGAATCGGAGCGCCGGGACCGTGGCCGGCCGCGTGCGCCCGTGCCCCGGTGCCGCCCCAGGCCCGGCAGCAGCCGCCCGCGCAGGCCGCTCCGCCGACTGCGGCTCCGCGGCCGCGCACGCCCGCCCCGCGGCCGAATCCCGCGCCGCGGCCCAAGCCCCAGCCGGCTCCTACGGCCCCGGCTCCGCCGCAGCCCGCTCCCCCGGCCCCCGCGCCTCCGCCCGCCGACGACGACGATGACGGCGGTGACTGACGACGCCGGCGACGATGACGACGCCGGCGAGACCGGCGAGCTCGACGACACCGAAGACTGATGCCACCGCATGACGGTGAGCCGAAGCGCCGGCGCTTCTTCTCGAGCGCGCGAGCGCGGATCCTCGCCTCCTACCTGATCCTCCTGCTGTTCTCGACGGCCGTGGGAACCATCGTGCTCCGGGAGGTCCTGCTCGCGCGTGCCGGCGAGCGCGTCGACGACGCGCTCGTGCAGGAGATCGACGAGTTCCGCACGCTGGCGAACATCGGGCAGAACCCGGAGACGGCGGAGCCCTTCGGCGACGACGTCAGCGCGATCTTCGACGTCTTCCTGGTGCGAAACGTCCCGGCGGAGGCGGAGGCCTTCTACGCCTACGCCGGTGGCGAGTTCTATCGCGCCAGCTACTCCCCCAGCGTCGAGGAACGCCGCCTCGCGCCGATCGACGACCTCGCCTCCATCTCCGAGACCCGGCGGGGCGAGTTCGAGCACGGAGGACGAGACCCGCTTCCGCTACGTGGCTGTACCCGTTGAGGACACGCAGGGGAGGCCGCGCGGTGTGTTCGCCGTGGTGATCGACCTCTCCGACGAGCTGGACGAGGTGAACGAGGCGCTGCAGATCGCGGTGGGGGTGAACGTCGGGGTGCTGATCCTCGCGTCGATGCTGGCCTGGGTGATCGCCGGGAGGGTGCTCCAGCCGCTCCGGCTGCTGCGCGACACCGCGCGCAACATCAGCGAGTCGGACCTCACCCGCCGCATCCCGGTCGAAAGCGACGACGAGCTGGCCGACCTCGCGCGCACCTTCAACGAGATGCTCGACCGCCTCGAGGAGGCATTCGGCAGCCAGAAGGCCTTCATCAGCGACGCCGGCCACGAGCTGCGCACCCCGATCACGATCATCAGGGGCCACCTCGACGTGATGGGCGACGACCCCCAGGAGCGGCGCGAGACGCTCGAGCTGGTCGGGGACGAGCTCGACCGCATGAGCCGCCTGGTCAACGACCTGCTGCTGCTGGCCAAGGCGACGCGCCCCGACTTCCTGCAGCCCGAGACCGTCGACCTCGACGACCTCACCCGCGAGCTGTTCGCCAAGGCCTCCGCGCTCGCCCAGCGCGACTGGCGCCTCTCGTCGGTCGGCACCGGGCGCATCGTCGCCGATCGCCAGCGCATCACGCAGGCGGTCATGAACCTGAGCCAGAATGCGGTCACCCACACGCTGTCCGGCGATGCCGTCGAGCTCGGCTCCGAGCTCCGGAACGGACGCGTGCGCCTCTGGGTGAAGGACACCGGGCCGGGCGTGCCCGAGCACGAGCAGGCCCGGATCTTCGAGCGCTTCGTCCGCCTGGACCGCGCGCCGGCCGGCGAGGGCGCCGGTCTGGGCCTCGCCATCACCCGCGCGGTGGCCGAGGCCCACGGCGGACGCGTCGAGCTCGACAGCCGCCCGGGGGGCGGCGCCCGCTTCACCGTGATCATCCCAACCGAGCCACCCCAGGAGGTGAGCCCAAGGTGAACCGCATCCTGATAGCCGAGGATGAACCGCGACTGGCGTCATTCCTCGAGAAGGGGTTGCGCTCGAACGGCTTCGTCACCTCAGTCGCCGAGGACGGCACGAAGGCGAGCATGATGGCCCGAGACGACGAGTTCGACCTGCTCGTGCTCGACCTCGGGCTGCCCGGCAAGGACGGCACCGAGGTCCTGCGCGAGCTGCGCGCCTCGGGGCAGCGCATGCCGGTGATCATCCTCACCGCGCGCGACGACGTGAGCGACAAGGTCGGCGGCCTCGAGGGGGGCGCCGACGACTACGTGACGAAGCCCTTTCGCTTCGAGGAGCTGCTGGCGCGCGTACGGGCCGGCTGAGGGACGAGCGCACCGTCGAGCGGACCGTGCTGCGGGCCGGCACGGTCGTGCTGGACCTGCGCACCAGGCGCGCGGCCACCGACGGCCGCACGGTCGACCTGACCGCGCGCGAGTTCACGATGCTCGAGGTGCTGATCCGCCACGCCGGCCAGGTGCTGAGCCGCGAGCAGCTCCTCTCCCACGTCTGGGGCTACGACTACGACCCCGGCTCGAACGTCGTGGACGTCTACATCGGCTACCTGCGCCGCAAGCTCGGCTCGAACTCGATCGAGACCGTGCGCGGCATGGGCTACCGGCTGATCACCTAGAAAGTGAGAGAACTCTCAGGCGGCTCTAAGCCTGGTCTTACGCGGTTCGGGATGCTTAGGGAATGACAAGGATCCTGATCGCGGAGGACGAGCCACGGCTGGCCGCGTTCCTCGACAAGGGCCTCCGCGCCCAGGGCTTCACGACCACGGTGGTCGCGGACGGTGCCGAGGCGAGCGCGATGGCCCAGGACGAGGAGTTCGACCTGCTGTTGCTCGACCTGGGGCTGCCCGGCAAGCAGGGCGCCGAGGTGCTGCGGGACATGCGCCTGGCCGGCCAGCGCATGCCGGTGCTGATCCTGACCGCGCGCGACGACCTCGACAGCACCGTCTCGGGCCTCGAGGGCGGCGCCGACGACTACGTGACGAAGCCGTTCAAGTTCGAGGAGCTGCTGGCGCGGATCCGTGCCCGGCTCCGCGAACAACCGGAGCCGGAGCAGACCGTGCTGGAGGCGGGTGGGGTAACGCTCGACATGAGGGCCAGACGTGCCAGCGTGCAGGGAAAAACGATCGAGCTCTCGGCGCGCGAGTACACGATGCTCGAGGTGCTGATGCGTCACGCGGGGCAGGTGCTGAGCCGCGAGCAGCTGCTCTCGCACGTCTGGGGCTACGACCACGACCCCGGCTCGAACGTTGTCGACGTGTACGTCGGCTACCTCCGCAAGAAGCTCGGCCCGGACGCGATCGAGACCGCTCGCGGCATGGGCTACCGGCTCCGCTCCTGAGACGCAGGTGAGCCCGGCGTGAGACCTCGCTCAGATAAGAGCGGGCTCATGTTCCGCTCACAGATCCCTTACCGCCGCGCGGAAGAAGGGCGGCATGAGGCGATTCCCGGTCACCCTTCTGCTGGCAGCTGCCCTACTGGCGCTGGAACTTCCCTCGGCCGTGGCGGCCGAGCCGAAACGGAGGGCCGGTGCGGCGCAAGCCGACCCGCCTCACGTGGTGCGCCACGCCCCCGGCGCGCACGCGTCGACCGGGCGCCACGGGCGCCGGCGGAGCCTCGCCTACTTCGCCCACCTCACCGACACGCACATCGCCGACGAGGCCTCCCCCGCGCGCCACGAGCGGCTGTACGGGCGGAAGCGGATGTTCGGCGGCTTCTGGCGCCCGCAGGAGGCGTTCGGCCCGCACGTGGTCGACCAGGCGGTGCGGGCGGTGAACCGCCGGCGGATCAGCAACATCCCGAGCGCCGGAGGGCCGGCGCCGCTCGGCTTCGCCCTCGTCACAGGTGACCTGGCCGACAACGCCCAGGTGAACGAGGTGCGCTGGGCCGTCCGCACGCTGGACGGCGGGCGAGTGGATCCGTTCTCGGGCCGCCGCGTCTCGCCCGGCAGCCCCTGTGGCGCGCCGGCGGCGGTGCGGCGCCGGCTGAACCGCGCGGTGGCGCAGCGGCGCTACGCGGGCGTGGCCGCCTCGCGCCGGCATCTCTCGCGCTGGCCCGGGTCGCTCGACGTGGCCCAGCGCCCGTTCGCGGCCGAGGGCCTCGCGGTGCCGTGGTTCTCCGTGCGCGGCAACCACGACGCGCTCGCGCAGGGCCACTACGGCCCGGCCGTGATGCGGCCCCGCTCCGCGCCGACCGGCTGCCGCAAGGTGATGGCGCCGCGGCCGACGCCGGCGGCGATCGCCGACCCATGGGGCAGCCTGCGCCGGACGCTGCCCGGGGCGAGCTTCGTACCGCCCGACCCGCGCCGGCGCTTCCTGCGCTCCGCGGCCGAGTTCCGCCGCCTGCACGGGCGCGCCGATCACCGGCACGGCTTCGGCCTGACGCCGCGTGGCGAGCTGCGGCGCTCGCGCGGCAACGCCCTCTACTACTCGTTCTCCCCGCACCCGGTGCTGCGCTTCGTCGCGCTCGACACGACGGTCGACGCCGGCGGCGCGGGCGGCAACCTCGATCACCCGCAGTACATGTGGCTGAAACGGGAGCTGCGCCGCGCGCGGAAGCTCGACCAGCTGGTGGTCGTGTACGCCCACCACCCGCTCGAGATGATGGACAACGCCACCCCCGACGAGGCGGCCGGCAGCTTCGACCGTGATCCCCGCGACTCGCGCCCCGTCCACCTGGGGCGCACCGGTCAGGCCAGCCTGCGGGCGCTCCTGATGCGCAGCCCGAACGTGGTCCTCTACCTGGCTGGGCACAAGCATTACGACCGGGTCTGGCCCAACTACAGCCGCCGCGGGCGCGGCTTCTGGCAGGTGATCACGAACGCCCTCGCCGGCGCGCCGCAGGAGGCCCGCATGATCGAGCTGATGGACAACGGCGACGGCAGCCTGTCGATCTTCACGACGATGCTGGCGCACGCGGCCCCCGACGCGGCACCGGCGCCGGGCGCGGCGCTCGACCCCGCCGGGCTCGCGTCGATCTCGCGGGAGCTGGCGTGGGCGCGGCGCCCGGGCGGGCGTCCCGCCGCGGCGGCCGGCGGGCCGATGCGCAACGTGGAGCTCGTGGTGCAGGACCCGCGGAAGGCTGCGCGCTAACGGAGCTCCACGGCCACCGGCGCGTCGCCCGAGTAGTCGTAGAAGCCGCGGCCCGACTTGCGCCCGTACCAGCCCGCCGAGAGCATCTTGCGGAGCGTGGGCGGGCGCGCGAAGCGGCGCTCGCGGAACTCGTCGAAGAGCACGTCGCAGATGGCGCCGAGCGTGTCGAGCCCGACGAAGTCCGCCAGCGTGAGCGGCCCCATCGGGTGGCCGGCGCCGGCCTTCATCGCCTCGTCGATCTGGTCGATCGTGCCCACGCCCTCCTCGTAGGCGCGGATCGCGTCGAGCATGTACGGCACCAGCAGCCGGTTGACGATGAAGCCGGCCTTGTCCGTCGTCGGGATCGCCAGCTTGCCGAGCGAGGCGGCGAAGCTCCTGCCGATCTCGAAGGCCTCGTCCGAGGTGGCGACGGAGCGCACCACCTCGACCAGCTGCATCACCTGCGGCGGGTTGAAGAAGTGGAGGCCGAGGAAGCGCTCCGGCCGGCCGGTCACCACCGCCTGGTCGATCACCGCGAGCGACGAGGTGTTCGTGGCGAACACGGCCTCCGGCGCCGCGACGGACTCGACCTCGCGCCACATCTCGCGCTTCGCGTCGAGCCCCTCGGTGATCGCCTCCAGGACGAGGTCGCTGCCCGCAAGGTCGCCGTAGTCGAGCGTCCCCTGGATGCGGCCCCGGGCGGCGTCGGCGTCGGCCTGCTCGAGCTTGCCGCGCTCGACCGCGCGGGCGAGCTGCTTCTCGATCTTCCCGAGGCCCCTGTCGAGCGCGCCCTGGTCGATCTCGCGGACCACGACGTCGTAGCCGGCCTGCGCGGTGACCTGCGCGATGCCGTGCCCCATCAGGCCGCAGCCGACCACTCCCACCTTCTTGATCTCCATTAGGGTTGGGCAGCCTATATGGCGCTCCTGCTCACAGAGGACCGCGGCGGCGTGCGCCATCTGGTCCTCAACCGGCCCGACAAGCGCAACGCGCTGAGCGGCGAGCTGATCCGGGAGCTGGGCGCCGGGATCGAGGCGGCGGCCGCGGACGACGAGGTGCGCGTGGTCGTGCTGCGGGGCGAGGGCGCGATGTTCTCGTCCGGCATGGACCTGAACGACCTGCGGGAGCTGTCCGAGGACTCCACGCGGCTGCGCGACTACCGGCGGCCGATCCTGTCCTGGTGGAACCTGCTCGAGGAGATGCCGAAGCCGACGATCTGCCAGATCCATGGCGCGGCCCTCGGCGGGCGCGTTCGAGCTCGCCCTCGCCTGCGACTTCCGGACGATGGCGGAGGACGCGGTCGCCGGGATCATGGAGGTGCGGATCGGGCTGATTCCCGACGTGGGCGGCTGCTCGCGGCTGCCGGCCGTGGTCGGGCTCGGCAACGCCAAGGAGCTGATCATGACCGGCAAGGTGATCGACGGGCGCGAGGCGCACCGGATCGGGTTCGCCAACCGGATCGCCCCGGCGGGCGCGCTCGACGAGGCCACCGACGCCTTCGCCTCGGAGCTGCTCGCGTGCGCGCCGAAGGCCGTGGGGCTCGCGAAGCGGGTGATCGACGCGGCGGCGAAGCCGGCGCTCGCGCTGACGCTCGAGCAGGAGGTGGCGGCGCAGGAGACGCTCGCGGGGAGCGAGGACTTCGCCGAGGGGGCGCGCGCCTTTTTCGAGAAGCGCGACCCCGACTTCGCCGGGAGGTGATCCGGGGGCTCACGCCCCGAGGGCCGAAGCAGCCGGCTCGGCCGGCTGCGCAGGGTTCGGTCTCCCCGCTGATGATTGGCAGGGTGAAAACGCGCACCCTTGTCGAGGGTTTAGTTCCGCAAGACCGGGTATCACCCTTTTGAAGCCGCCGAGGCCGGTTTTCGGCACATAGTGGGTTCCCCCGACCCAGCCTCGGCAATTGGCGACGAGCCCGGACCACGGCATCCGGGCTCGTTGCATTTCTAGGCCGGAACGTGGCTTCGGGCGAGCCGCTCCGCCCACCAGAACGCCACCGCTGCCAGCAGGCACAGCACCCCCGAGACCACCCACGCGGTCGAGTATCCGTACTCCTGCGACACCAGCCCGAAGGCGGCCGGGCCCGCCGCGGCGCCCACGTAGATCCCGGTCTGCGTGACCCCGGTGGCGGCACCGGGCGCCTCGCGGTTCAGGTGGACGACGGCCAGGTTGAAGAGGCCGGGCCAGCCCCACCCGAGCACGAACCCGCCAAACACTCCGATCACGAACAGCGCCGCCTCGCCGGTCGCGAGCAGCGCGAACGCCAGCGAGCCCGACACCAGCAGCGCGACCACCGTGGCGTAGCCGTAGTCGCGCCGCCTGTCGGCCCGCTCGCCGAGCGCCACGCGGGTGAGCAGCGCCGCCCCGCTCCCGGCCGCGGCCAGCAGGCCGGCCACGCCCTCGGCGATGCCCACGTCCACGGCCGACGCCACGAGGTAGGCGCCGAGCGCGTTGGGTCCCGCGCTCGCCAGGGCGGCGCCCAGCGCCGTGACGATCAGGGCGCGGCTGGGGCGCGGCGCCGGGTCGCGCCGCGGGACCGGGGCGAAGCTCGTGGCGCTGCGCCTCACCGCCACCGCCACCGCGAGCACGCCCGCGGCGCAGATCGCGAACGTCGGGCGCCACCCGAACGGCAGCGCCAGCAGCGGCAGCGCGAGGCCGCTGACCAGCACGGCGGCCGGGATGGCCGCCTGCTTGATCCCGAAGGCGAGGCCCTGGCGGGCGAGCGGCACCTGGTCCGCCATGAACAGGTTGATCGCGGGCTGGGTGACGGCATTCGCGACGCCGGCCACGGCGAGCAGGGCGAGCAGCACGGCGAGGGACTGCGCCGCGACTGCGGCCAGCAGCAGGCAGACCGCGGTGGTGACGACGCAGGCGAGGATGGAGCGCAGTGCCCCCATCCGCTCGGCCAGCCGCCCGCCCGGACCGGCCCCCAGGGCGCCCGCGGCGAAGAAGACGGTCACGCCCGCCGCCACAGCGGCGACGCTCACGTCGAGGTCCGCCCGGATCTGCAGCGCGAGCGCCCCGACGAGGAACCCGGGAAGGACCGTGGCGGCCCCGGCGGCGATCGCCAGCGCGGCCGGGCGCGCCAGGGACCGGCCGGCATCGACGGGGGCCCGGAGGCGCGACCCCCGGATCGCCTACGCCAGACCCACTACCTGCGCCATCACTGTCACGCCGACCACGCATAGGACGGCGCCGATGATGTCGAAGACGAGCCCCGCCTTGAGCATCCGGGTGATCGGCAGCAGGCCGGACGAGTAGACGATCGCGTTCGGCGGGGTCGACACGGGCAGCATGAATCCGTAGTTGGCGCCGAAGATCGCGGCCAGCGCCGGGATGGTCGGGTTCAGGTCCGAGGCCGCCGCGATCGAGATCGCGATCGGCACCATGATCGCCGCGCTGGCGGTGTTGCTGGTCGTCTCGGACACGAGCACCGAGATGATCACGACCACCACCGTCACGCCGAACAGGGTCGACACGCCGAGCGAGTCGGAGATCGACTCGCCGAAGACCGACGCGAGCCCGGTCTCCGACAGCAGGGTGCCGAGCACGAGGCCGCCGCCGAACAGGATCACCGTGCCCCAGTCGATCTGCGCCGCCTGGTTCCAGTTGATGGTGAACTTGCGTCGCGCCCAGTCGACGGGCAACACGAACAGCGCGCCGGCGGCGAGGATCGCGACGATACCCTCGTTCGAGGCCTCGCTGACCTCGGTGTAGGCGGTGGAGTCGTCGCCCGCGACGAGGCCCACCAGGCCGGGCAGGAACCAGCCGATCAGGGCAAAGGCAAGCACGAACAGGCAGTTCTTCTCCCCGCGGGTCATCCGGCCGAGCTTGGCCCGCTCCTCCGCCACGTACTCCTCGACACCCGAGACGTGCTTCACCTCCGGGCGGTTCATCAGCACGGTGACGAGGATCACCGCGACGAACATCACGATCACGATCGGGAGCGCCATGACGAACCACTCGAAGAACGTGATCGGCTCGCCGGTCTCCGACTCGAGCAGCTCGCGCCCGATCAGGTTCGGCGGGCTGCCGATCGGCAGCAGCAGGCCGCCCACCGTGATGCCGTAGGTGATCACGAGCATCAGGGCGGCGCCGAAGCGCAGCCGCTCCGGATTCCGGTCGCCGCCGGCCTGGTCCGCGACCATGCGGCCCACCACGCCCATCACGCCGAGCGCGATCGGAAGCATCATGGCCGCGCCGGCGGTGTTCGACATCACCGGCGAGGTGAGCGCTCCGATCAGCCCGAAGGCGAGGATGATGCGGTAGGTCGAGCCGCCCACCGCGCGCATGCTCAGCACGCGGAAGGCGAGCCGGCGGTGCAGCCCGTGCACGACCATCGCCTGGGCGATGATGAAGCTGCCGATGAACAGGAAGATGGTGTCGTCGGTGAAGAGGCCGAACACCACGTCCACGGAGCTGTCGCCCTCGGGCGGCGGCGGCGTGGCCTCGAGGAGCGCGCACAGCACCACGCCGAGCATCGCCGTCACCGGGATCGGGATCGCCTCGGTGAGCCACCAGACGATCACGAAGGCGAGGATGGCCGCGAGCCGGTGCTGGTTCCCGTCGAGGTCGAACGGGATGATCAGCATCACCGCGAACACGATCGGCCCGAGGAACAGGCCGACGGTCCGCCGGCGTCGCTCGAAGCGCTGCTCGGCCTCCGACAGCCGCCCTTCCTGCTCGTCGAGCGTGCGGTAGGTGCGGCGCTGCAGTCCTTCGCCGCCGTCACCCTCGCCGTCACGCGTGAAGCGACCCTCGCGCCGCTCCTCGCGGTCCCTCGTCTCCAACTCCATTGGGGGCTTCCTCCTCCTTCTCGGAGAAATCCCTACCCGGCTACGTCCCTTCCTATGCCAATCCACCGGACCGGCGGTCAGCACGTGGCTGCCGAGCGGGCGCCCGAGCACGCGCTGCGCCTCGCGGGCGCACTCGACGAGCTTCTCGAGGTCGATGCCCGTCTCGAAGCCCATCTCGTGGAGCATCGACACGAGGTCCTCGCTGGCGATGTTGCCGGTGGCGCCCTTGGGCACCGGGCAGCCGCCGAGCTCGCCGAAGGAGGACTCGAAGGACCTGACCCCCGCGCCCAGCGCCGCCACCACGTTCGCGAGGCCCTGGCCGCGCGTGTTGTGGAAGTGCGCGGTGAGCTCCGCGCCGAGGTCGAGGTCCTCGAAGAAGCGCCACACCTGGGCCGGGTTGGCCATGCCGGTGGTGTCGCCGAAGCCGATCTCCTCGCAGCCGGCCTCGACCAGCCGCCGCGCGATATCGACGCACGCGCTCGCGCGGCACGTCGCCCTCGTAGGGGCAGCCGAAGGCCACCGAGATGACGCCCTCGCAGCGGAGCCCCTCCGCCCGCGCCCGCTCGATCACCCGCTCGAGGCCGGACAGCGACTCCTCGATCGACCTGTTCACGTTCTTCCGGTTGTGGGTCTCCGAGGCGGACAGGAAGAGGTTGACCTCGTCGAACGTGTCGCGGACCTCGAGCGCGTTGTCGAGCCCGCGCTCGTTGGGGATCAGGACGGTCACCGACACGTCGTCGGGGATGTCCGCGGCGCGCAGCACCTCGGCCCCGTCGGCGAGCTGGGGGATCACGTCGGCGCGCACGAAGCTCGTGACCTCGAGCCGCTCGACGCCCGTGCGCGCGAGCATCTCGACGAGGCGCACCTTGTCGGGCGTCGAGATGACCTCGGGCTCGTTCTGGAAGCCGTCGCGAGGGCCGACCTCGCGGATGCGCACCTGCTCTGCCGCCACGGTCAGATTCTGGCAAGGCCCCCGCTCACGCCGAGCGCCTGACCCGTGACGTAGGAGGCGTCGTCGGAGGCGAGGAAGGCGATTGCGGCGGCCACCTCGTCGGGCTGGCCGAGGCGGCGCAGGTTGGTCGAGCCGATCATGGTCTCGACGATGCGCTTGCCGAGGTCGCCGAGCTGCTCGGGCGCGCCCATCAGGAGCGGCGTGTCGATCGGGCCGGGCGCGACGGCGTTGGAGGTGATGCCGTAGCGGCCGTTCTCGATTGCGATCGCCTTCGTGAAGCCGATCACGCCCGCCTTCGCCGCGGAGTAGACGGCCGACCCGCTCGAGCCGACCCGGCCCGCCTCGGAGGCGGTGTTCACGATCCGGCCGCGGCGGCGCTCCTGCATGCCCGGCAGCACCGCGTGGGTCACGGCGATCACACCGCGCAGGTTCACGGCGAGCACCCGGTCCCAGAGGGCGGGCTCGGTGTCGGTGAACCAGCTCCACTCGTCGTAGCCGGCGTTGTTGACGAGCACGTCGACCGGGCCGAGGTCGCTCTCGGCGCCGCGCACGGCGGCGGCGATCGACTCCTCGTCGCGAACGTCGAGCTCGTAGGCGGCGCCGCCGATCTCGTCCGCGACCGTCTCGGCGCCCGCCCGGTTCAAGTCGGTCACCGCCACGCGGGCGCCCTCGGCGGCGAGCCGGCGGCAGGTGGCCGCGCCGATGCCCGACGCGCCGCCGGTGACGAGGGCTGTGCGTTCCGCGAGGCGCAAGGCGCGCGCCAGCCTACCCATAGGATGGATCGCCGTGCCCGTCCGCATCGGCTACAAGGCCTCCGCCGAGCAGTTCGACCCCGCCACGCTGCTCGACTTCGCGGTCGAGGCGGAGCGCACCGGGCTCGAGATCGTCGCGACCTCGGACCACTTCCAGCCCTGGGTCCACAACGGCGGGCACTCCCCCGCCGCCCTGCCGTGGCTCGGCGCGGCGGCCGCGCGAACCTCGACGGCGACGCTCGGCACCAGCGTCCTCACCCCCACGCTGCGCTACCACCCGTCGATCGTCGCGCAGGCGTTCGCCACGCTCGGCTGCCTCGCTCCCGGCCGCGTGTTCCTCGGCGTGGGCACCGGCGAGGCGATGAACGAGACGCCGGTCACCGGCGGCGAGTTTCCCGGGCGCAAGGAGCGCCGCCAGCGGCTGGCCGAGGCGATCGAGCTGATCCGCCTGCTGTGGCGGGAGGAGCGCGTGGACTTCGAGGGCCGCTTCTACCGCACCGAGCGCGCCACGATCTACGACCGCCCGGACGAGCCCGTGCCGATCTACGTGGCGGCGTCCGGGCCGCTCGCCGCGAAGCTGGCCGGGCGCGCCGGCGACGGCTTCATCTGCACGAGCGGCAAGGACCCGGCGCTGTACGAGCAGCTGCTCGGCAATGTCGCCGAGGGCGCCGAGGCGGCCGGGCGCGACCCGGCCGCGATCCGGCGCATGATCGAGATCAAGGTCTCCTACGACCGCGACCGCGAGCGCGCATTCACGAACACCCACTTCTGGGCTGCGCTCGGGCTCGAGCCGGAGCAGAAGGAGCACATCGAGGACCCGCTCGTGATGGAGCGCGTGGCGAAGGAGCACCTCGACCAGGCGCCGCGGCGCTTCATCTGCTCGGACGACCCGGAGGAGGTCGTGGAGAAGATCCGCGTGTACACGGACCTCGGGTTCGACGAGCTGCTCCTGCACGCCCCCGGCCACGACCAGAGGCGCTTCTTCGAGCAGTTCGGGCAGGACGTGCTGCCGCTGCTTCGCGGCTGACGCGGCGCGCCCGCCCCGGCTCTTCCGGTTAGGGTTCCAGCCCCATGGACTCGCTTTCCGGCCGCACCATCCTCATGTCCGGCGGCAGCCGCGGGATCGGCCTCGCGATCGCCGTGCGCGCGGCGCGCGACGGCGCCCGCGTCGCGCTGATCGCCAAGACCGCCGAGCCCCATCCCAAGCTCCCCGGCACGATCTACACCGCTGCCGAGGAGATCGAGGCGGCCGGCGGCGAGGCGCTGCCGATCGTCGGCGACATCCGCGACGCGGAGGCGGTCGAGGCGGCGGTGGCGCAGACCGTGGAGCGGTTCGGCGGGATCGACATCGTGGTGAACAACGCGAGCGCGATCAACCTCGCGCCGATGCGGGACCTGCCGGTGAAGCGCTTCGACCTGATGCAGCAGATCAACTCGCGCGGCACGTTCGTGGTCACGCGGGCGGCCCTGCCGCACCTGCGCGAGTCCTCGCACGCGCACGTCCTGACGCTGTCGCCGCCGCTGTCGGCCGACCCGCGCTGGCTGGCGGGCCACAGCGCCTACACGCTGTCGAAGATGGGCATGACGATGATCACCCTCGGGCTCGCAGCCGACGAGGCCGAGGCGGGCATCGCGGCAAACTGCCTCTGGCCGCGGACGATCATCGCCACCGCCGCGGTCCAGAACCTGCTGGGCGGCGACGAGGCGATGCGGCGGGCCCGCACGCCCGAGATCGTGGCCGACGCGACCCACGCGATCCTGGTGCGCGACCCGCGCTCCTGCACCGGCAACGCGTTCATCGACGACGAGGTGCTGGCCGAGGCGGGCATCACCGACCTCGATCGCTACTCGGCCGCGGAGGACACCGACCTGTCGCTCGACATCTTCGTGGACGGGTGGCCGGAGGGCGTGCCGGCCTGAGCCATGTGGTGCTCCTCTCCGGCGGGACCGGAGGGGCGAAGCTCGCGCGGGGGCTGCTGGACGTCTGCGACCAGCTGACGGTCGTGGCCAACACGGGCGACGACGCGCAGGTGTACGGCGTGCACGTCTCCCCCGACCCGGACCTCGTGACGTACTGGCTGGCGGACGAGATCGACCCGCGCGGGTGGGGGTTGCGGGGCGACACCTCCCGCGTGATGGATGCGCTGCGCGCCGCCGGGCAGCCGGTGTGGTTCCACCTCGGTGACCGCGACCTGGCGATGTGCCTCCTGCGGACCGGGCTGCTCCGGGAGGGGCGGCGGCTGACGGAGGCGCACGCCGCGGTGGTGTCGGCGCGATGGGGGTGCCGGCGCGCGTGCTGCCGATGTCGGACCAGCCGGTGGCGACGTTCGTCCGGCACGGCGGGCGGCTGTGGCCGTTCCAGGAGTACATGATCGTCGCGGGCGCGGCGGCGCCGGTGGAGGGCGTCGCGCTGCAGGGGATCGAGCGGGCGCGCCCGACCGACGACGTGCTGGCGGCGCTCGCCTCGTGCGACCTGATCGTGATCGGGCCGTCGAACCCGGTGATCTCGATCGGCCCGATCCTGGCGCTGCCCGGGATGCGGGAGGCGGTGGCGGGCGCGCCCGCGCCGGTGGTGGCGGTGAGCCCGTTCGTGGGCGGGCGGTCGCTGAAGGGACCGACGGAGCACTTCTGCGCCTGGGCGGGGATCGACCTCGACGCCGGCGGGATCGCGCAGGTCTACGCGGGGCTGATCGACGGGCTGGTGGCGGACGAGCCGGTCGAGGGAGTGCCGTGCCTGGTCACGGGCACGCTGATGGATGACGAGGAGGCGCGGCGGCGGGTGGCGTCGGAGGTGGTGGAGTTCGGGCTCGGCCTGTAGCGCGCCGCGTCCGCTTCGCCCGCGCCGATCCGCCCGCGCAGCCCGAGGCGGTACGCTCGACGCCCGTCTGTCCGCTTCGCCCCCGATGCGCACCCTCGCGATCCTTCCCGTGAAGAGCTTCGGCGCCGCCAAGCAGCGCCTTGCGCGGGCGCTCCGGGTCGGGGTCGCGGCAGGCCCTCGCGCAGGCGATGTTCGCCGACGTCCTCGCCTCGCTGCAGCGGGTGGACGGCCTCGACGGCGTCGCCGTGGTCACCGCGGACCCCGCTGCCGAGCGCGGCCGCTCGCGACGAGGGCGCGCTGGTGCTGCGCGACACCGCGCAGGCGGGGCAGTCGGCGGCCGCTTCGATCGGGATCGAGCATGCACTCGCCGAGGGCTTCGAGCGCGTGCTGCTCGTGCCCGGGCGACACGCCGCTGCTCGACCCCGCCGAGGTGGAGTCGCTGCTCGCGATCCCGCGGGCGGTGTCGATCGTCCCGGACCGGCACGGGACCGGCACGAACGCGCTGGTGCTGAGCCCACCGGACGCGATCGCGCCCTCGTTCGGGCCGGGAAGCCTGAAGCGCCACGTGGCAGCCGCCGAGGCGGCGGGAGTGCCGTCCGCGGTGGAGAAGATCCCGACCCTGATGCTCGACGTCGACACCGGCGACGATCTGTCCGCACTGACGGCCGCGCTCGCGGAACGCCGTGGCCAGGCGCCCGCGACGCGCGACGCGCTGCGACGAGCTGGAGCGCCTGCGAGGTCAGCGGCCCGTGCCGGCCTGAGCGAGCCCGTCGCGGGGCCTGCCCCGGAGTGTGGGCCCAAGCCAGAGCGTGGCGCCAGTCTCCGACGCGCCATCCTGGTCGCCGCCTAGCCTTCTCCGCCGTGGCCCTCCTCGCCCGCGCGCTCGCCCCGCTTCCCGACGTCCGGCCGGGCGACGACCTCGCCGCCCTCCTCGCGGAGGCCGCTCCGGCCGATCTCGCGGACGGCGACGTGCTGGTGGTCGCGCACAAGGTCGTCTCGAAGGCCGAGGGCCGGGTGCGGCTGCTCGAGGAGATCGAGCCCGGCGAGCGGGCGCGGGCGCTCGCGGCGGAGCACGGCAAGGATCCGCGGCTGGTGCAGGCCGTGCTCGACGAGTCGGTCGAGGTCGTGCGGGCGCGCGACGGGGTGCTCGTCTGCGAGACGCGGCACGGGTTCGTCTGCGCGAACGCGGGCGTGGACCAGTCGAACGCGTCGCGACCGGGCGAGATCGTGCTGCTGCCGGAGGACCCGGACGCGTCCGCGCGCCGGCTGCGCGAGGGGCTGGCGGCCGCGCGAGGATGCCGGCCGGCCGTGGTGATCACGGACTCGTTCGGCCGCGCGTGGCGGCTCGGCCAGACCGACGTGGCGATCGGCGCCGCCGGCCTGGTCCCGCTCGACCAGTGGATCGGACGCCCGGACGCCTACGGCCGCGAGCTGCGCGCCACCTCGATCGGAATCGCCGACGCCGTGGCGGCCGCGGCCGACCTGGCCCGGACGAAGATCTCCCGAGAGCCGCGGTCCTGATCCGAGGCCTGGAGCGGTACGTGACGGCCGAGGACGGCCCGGGTGCCGCCGCGCTGCGGCGCCCGCGCGAGCAGGACCTGTTCCGCTGACCGGGCGCGTCCCGAGCGCGGGCGGCCGCGCGTCGGCCCGACGTGAACGGTCAGTCCGGCGGCGGCCCGGTCGTCCCCCGGATCAGCAGCTCCGTCGGCAGGATCGTCCGCTTCGGCGGCTCGCCGGGCGCCGGCTCGCCGCCTTCCGGGTCGAGCGCGGCGAGCAGCGCCCGCGCCGTCATCTCCCCCTTCTCCTCGATCGGCTGCGTGACGGTGGTCAGCGGCGGCTCGGTGAGGGCGGCGCTCGGCACGCCGTCGAAGCCGATCACGGAGAGGTCCTCGGGCACCCGCAGCCCGGCCTCGACCGCGCCCCGCACGACCCCGGCCGCCAGGGCGTCGCTCATCACGAGCACGGCCGTCGGCATGGGGTCGAGCTCGAGCATCTCGCCGAGCAGCCGCTTGCCGGTGTCCGGGTGGTTCGTGTACGCGGTGAAGACGAGGTCGGGGTCGAAGTCGTCGCCGAGCGCCGCGCGGTAACCGGCGAGCCGCTCGCGGGGGACGTCGAACGGAAGCGTCCGGTCGTCGCGCGCGAACTCCGGGAACGTGATCACCGCGACGCGGCGGTGGCCGAGCTCGACGAGGTGGCGGCCGGCCGCCTCGGCGCCGGCGCGGTCGTCGATGCCGATGAAGGGCGTCGGCACGTCGAGCGGCTCGTCGACGGTGATCGTCGGGAGGCCGCGGGCGAGCGCGGCCTCGAGCCGCGGGTCGCCGGTGGGGGTCGAGAAGACGATGAAGCCGTCGACCGCCGCGCCGCGCACGACCCGGCTGCCCTCCTCGCGAGTCGGTGACGTGGGGATCAGGAGGAGGCCGGCGCCGGAGTTCTCGAGCGCGTTGGCGAGCCCGCGAAGGAACAGCACGGCGGCCTCGTCGTCGAAGGCGTAGGGAAGCCGGTCGGTGAAGATCACGCCGAGCGCGCCGGTACGGCCGGTGCGGAGCCGCCTGGCCGCGGGATCCGGGCCGCCGTAGCCGAGCCGCGAAGCCGCCTCGAAGACCCGGTCGCGAAGCCCCTCCGAGATGAGGTCGGGGCGGTTGAAGGCATTGGAGGCGGTGCCGATCGAAACGCCCGCCGCGGCCGCGACGTCGCGAAGCGTGTGCTTGCGAGCGCGGGCCGTGGGGCCTCCCTCGGCAGCAGCATCGCCGGCGGCTCGTTCCTCGCTCGGCCGGCCCGCCGAGCCTCCCTCCGCAGCATCGCCGGTGGCTCGCTCCTCGCTCGGCCGGTCCTGGTCCCCCTCGTCCATCGGGCGGGAGCATCGCATGTCTGGGGATGAAACGGTTCAGGTTTGACTTTGAATCGATTCAGGGTATGATCTGAAACGGTTCAATGAAACGATTCAAAGGAGAGGACCGTGGTTGATCTCGCCATCGCAGCCAACTTCGCCCGAGAGCTCACCGAGGAGCAGTTCGCGGAGCAGAGGCGGACGCAGCGCCGTGGTGGGGCCGCGAACCGCGTCACGACGGGGTCCGCCCCGGCACCGCGCGAGTCCCGCGAGCGCAAGTCCACCCGCATGCGGCGCACGCTCGGGCGGCTCGCGCAGGTCCGAGGGTGAGCTCCCCCGGCTCAGGCGCGCCTGCGACCGAAAGCGCTCAGGCGCGCCTGCGCTTCGGCTTCCGGAACGGCCCCGTGATCTCGTAGATCGCCCCCGGGCCGGGTGCCAGCTCGCTCTTCGAGAAGGCTCGCTGGGACGCCACGTACATCCGGTTGCCGCTCGGGTCGAACGTCACTCCGGTCAGCTCCGAGCCGCGGTGCTGCGGGCCGCTGATCGACAGGAAGCGCGCCACCCTTCGGTCCGGCGTGATCACGCCCATGTCGACCTCGTCCGTCGCGATGTCCTCGCACACGAACACCTCGCCGGCCTGCGATCCCGTCATCTGGTCCACCCGCAGCAGCGGCGCGCTTCGCGACGCCAGCCCGTCGTAGGCCACGCGGATTCGCTCGCGCCGCGTGTCGTAGGCGTGCACGCGGTGGTCCGCCGTGGTCGACACGTACAGGATCCCCGCGTCCAGCCATAGCCCCTCGCCCCGCTTGAAGCGCGTGCTGCCCTTCACCTGCCGGCGCGTCCGCTCCCGCGCGGCCCCCGAGTCGGGCACCTCGATCCACCTCACCCGTCCGCCCGGCCGCACTCGCGCGATCTCGAGCTTGCCGCGCGCGAGGCTGGGCCAGCGAGCCGGCGTGAACCGGTACAGGCCTCCGTCCACCAGGTCCTCGGTCAGGTAGACCCGGCGGCCCTGCGGGTCCACGGCCGCGGCCTCGTGCTTGAAGACTCCCATCGCGGGGCGCGGCACCGCACGCCGGCGCCCGGTCGGATCGCACTCCCATACCCGCCCCTCCTCGACCTCCTCGCACGAGAGCCACGTGCCCCACGGCGTGCCGCCGCCCGAGCAGTTGAGCGCCGTGCCGGAGAGGATCCGGTACGCGTCGCTCACCTCACCGGTCGCGCCGAAGCGGATCGCCGAGGCGCCGCCGTCGATCGTCTCGGAGTTCGACACCAGCACGTGACCGCCGTCGCCCATCGGGAACGTGGCCATGCCGTCCGACGCGAGGTGCCAGCGGTAACCGGTTCCCGGCACGGTCTCCCCGCCGCGTGCCACCAGCCGTGCCCGGAAGCCCTCGGGCAGTCGAAAACCGAGCCGGTTGGGCGCGCCCAGCCGGCCATAGCCGCGACCCCGCTTCAGTGGCTCCGACGCCGCCGCGTGGAACAGGTCGTTCCAGAACACGACGCCGAGGGACGCTGCGGTCGCGCCCCCCACGCCAAGCCCGATGAACTCGCGTCGCCGCACCTCGGCGCAGACTCTCGCGCCTGCGACGGACGACAGTAAAGATCCTGCAAATACTGTGTTACCGGACCGCTACCAACCTATGCAGAGCTGACGTGCTCAGGCCGCCAGCGGCACCTCGTAGCGCCGCCGGATGCCGTAGAGCGTGTCGCGCTCGGCGGCGGGCCGGCCGGCGGCGTGGGCGGCCGCGACGAGCTGCTCCGGCTCCAGCCGCACGCCGTGCTCGGAGCCGGCCATCCGTGAGATCGACTCCTCCATCAGCGTGCCCCCGAGGTCGTTCACGCCCCAGCGCAGCGACTCGGTCGCGGCGTCCAGCCCCATCTTCACCCAGCTCGCCTGGAGGCTCGGGATCGTCTTGCCGAGCGCCAGCCGGAACGCGGCCGTGTGCTTCAGGTTGTCGTCGCGCGAGATCGGCTCGATCCCGTGCGTGCGCCCGAGCAGCGTGTGGAACGGGATGAACGACAGCGGCACGAACTCGGTGAACCCGCCCGTGCGCTCCTGCAGCTCCCGCACCACCCGCATGTGCTCGGCCAGCTCCCAGGGCTCCTCGATGTGGCCGAACATCACCGTCACCGTCGACCGCAGCCCGGCCGCGTGGCACGCCTCGATCACCTCGACCCAGCGCGCGACCGGCAGCTTGTTGGGCGAGATGCGCTGGCGCACCCCGTCGTGGAGCACCTCCGCCGCGGTGCCGGGCGTGGAGCCGAGCCCCGCGTCGCGCAGCCGCGCGAACACCTCGCCGAGCGGCAGCGACCCCGCCATCGCGTCGACCTCCATCGGCGAGTACGCGTGCAGATGGATGTCCGGCGCGATCCGCTTCGCGAGCCGCAGCCAGCCGAGGTAGTCGTCGATCGTCCAGTCCGGGTGGATGCCCGACTGCATGCAGATCTCGGTCGCCCCGAACCCCACCGCCTCCTCGACCCGCCGCACGAACTCCGTCTCCGAGTGCTCGTAGGCGTCCGGCGAGCGCCGCCCCTGGCCGAAGCCGCAGAAGGCGCACCCCACGGTGCACACGTTCGAGACGTTGATGTTGCGGTTGACCACGAACGTCACGGTCTCGCCGGCCAGCTCGGCGCGCAGCTCGTCCGCGGCCTGGCGCATGTCCTCGATCGCCTCCGGGCGCGTCTCGGCGAACAGCGCGGTCAGCTCCTCCGGCGTCAGCGCCACGCCCGTCGCGGCCGCGGGCCACGGCGCCCGGCACCAGGTCGCGGCGGATCGGCCGCTCCTCCCGCCGCCCCGACCCGCGCCGCGGGATGAAGCTCCAGAAGCGCAGCTTGATCGCGTCGAGCACTCCCTGCTCGAGCCAGTCCGGGTCCATGTACTGCGGGTACACGCAGAGCCGTTCGGTGAGCGCGTAGCCGCGCGGCTGGAGCTGCTTCCGCATCCGGTGCACGCTCGGGAACGGGTGCTCGGGGGAGATGTGGTCGCCGTTGGCGGAGAGGCCGCCGAGGTCGGTGGCGCCCTCGTCCACGAGCGGCAGCCACCAGTCCGACAGGTTGGGCGGGATCTGCACCCCCACGTCCGGCATCAGCCGCCGGCACTCGCGCACCAGCAGGCGCATGTCGTCGAGCGAGATCGGGTCGGCCCAGGCAGGCATCGCCGCGGGCTCGCCGTGGGCCTGAGTTCGCTGCGCCTCGTCCGCGATCTCCGCCGGCTCGGCGCCGTAGTAGCGCGGGTGCGGCACGAAGTTCTGGAGGATCACCTCCTGCAGGTGGCCGTACTCGGCGTGCACCTCCGCGAGCGCCTCGAGCGCGGCCACGCGCTCCTCCGGCGTCTCCCCCACCCCGACGAGGATCCCGCTCGTGAACGGGATGCGCAGCTCGCCCGCCTGGCGGAGCATCTCGAGCCGCACCGACGGGTGCTTCGTCGGCGAGCCCTGGTGAACGACCAGGTCGGGGTTGACCGACTCGAGCATCAGGCCCTGGGACGCCGTGACCTCGCGCAGCCGCGCCAGGTCGGCGGCGGACAGGACGCCCACGTTCGTGTGCGGCAGCAGCCCGCGCTCGAGCCCGCGCTCGCACGCCCAGGCCACGTACGAGGTGAAGTCCTCGTGCCCGTACGACCGAAGCCGCGCCGCCACGTCCGCGTTCACCTCGGGCCGCTCGCCGGTCAGGACGAGCAGCTCCTTGGCGCCGCGCCGGGCGGCGTCGTCGATCAGCTTCTCGACCTCATCCGGGGCGTACAGGTGCGCCTGGTGCGTGGCGAACGCGCAGTACTTGCAGTAGCACTGGCACGTCCGCGACAGCGAGAGCGTGAAGTTGCGCGAGAAGGTGACCCGGCGCATCGGCTGCCGAGTCTACGGAGCGGCCCTACCCGACCGGCTCCACGCCTCCCACGCCCTTCTTGCCGGGCGCGATGAAGATCTGGAAGTAGAGGAACGCGGCCACGAGCGCCCCGACCACCGGCCCGACGACGTAGACGAGCAGGAACACGTCGGCTCCGCCCCACTCGCCCGACACCAGCGCCGGGCCGAAGCTGCGCGCCGGGTTGAGGCCAGCGCCGGTGAGCGGCGCGAACACCATCACCGCCATGCCGAGCGCGCCGCCGATCGCCAGCGCGGCCCACTCCTTCGTCGCGCGCGGGTTGACCGCCACCCCGATGATCGCCCAGAGCAGGAAGAAGGTGCCGAGCCCCTCGACCACCATGCCGGCGAGGGTGCCGCCCGAGAGCACGTCGGTGACCGCGGGGGTCCCGTAGTTGGCCCGCTCGCCCTCGTCCACCAGGATCGCCTTCACGAGCAGCGCGCCCGCGACCGCGCCGGCGAACTGGGCGAGGACGTAGATGCCCGCGTCGGCCGGCTTGATCTGCCGGAGCGCGGTCATGGCCGCGGTCACCGCCGGGTTGAAGTGCGCGCCGCAAACCACCGCGAGGGTCTGGATCAGCACGAACAGCAGGAGCACGTGCACGAGGCCGATCACCGTGAAGTCGATGAACGGGTTCGGGTTCGTCTCCGACGGCTGGACGACGTACAGAGAGACGACCGCGCAGATGAAGAAGACGAGCAACAGCGTGCCGATGAACTCGGCGAGATATGCGGCGGGTCCGCGATCCTGCACCCTGCGACCTCCCGGAAGTGGCGGAATTGTTCCCCTTAGGGTTCGACGCCGTGCTCAGGATCCTTCTAGTGCTCGCGGCGGCGGTGGTTGCGCTGGCCGCGTGCGGCGGACGACGACGGCGAGCAGGCCACGCTGGCGCTCGACTTCCAGCCCAACGCCGCGCACGCCGGCATCTACGCGGCGCTGGGCGACGACCTCGACGCCGAGCGCGAGCTCGACCTGCGCGTGCGCGTCCCGTCCGCCTCGACCGACTCGCTCAAGCTGCTGGCCGCGGGCCGCGCGGACATCTCGGTGGTCGACATCCACGACCTCGGGCTCGCCCGCCAGGAGGGGACCGACCTCGTCGGGGTCGGCGCGCTCGTGCAGCGCCCGCTGGCCGCGGTGATCGCGCGGCGCGGCGACGTGCGCCGGCCGCGTGACCTGGAGGGGCGCCGCGTGGGCGTGACGGGCCTGCCCTCGGACGAGGCGGTGCTCCGGGCGGTTGTCGAGGACGACGGCGGCGACTTCGATCGCGTGGAGCGCGTGACGATCGGCTTCTCGGCCGTCCCGAGCCTGGTCTCGGGGCGGGTCGACGCGGTGGTCTCGTTCTGGAACGCGGAGGGCGTGGCACTGCGGGAGCAGGGCGTGCCCACGCGCGAGTTCCGCGTGGACGACCACGGCGCGCCGCGCTATCCGGAGCTCGTCCTGGTCACGGAGCGCGAGACGCTGGACGAGCGGCCAGATCTGGTCGAGGACGTGCTCGCCACGGTGGCGGCGGGCACCCGGGCCGCCCTGGCCGACCGGGATGCGGCCGTCGCGGAGCTCGCGACTGCCTCCGGGGCCGACGACGAGCTCATGCGCGCCCAGTTGACCGCGATCGCGCCGGCGCTGCGGCCGCCGGTCCGGCTCGACCGCGCCGCGCTCGAGGACTGGGCCGAGTTCGACGCCCGCTTCGGCATCCTCGAGGAGGCTCCCGACGTGGACGCCGCGTTCCCGCCGGCGGGGCCATGACGCGGGGCGCGCGGCCCTGAAAGCCTCCTAGGCAGCGCCGCCGAGCAGGCGCTCGACCAGCGCCGCGCCCTCGCGGTTCATGCGCGAGCGCGGCACCACCATGTCGTAGCCCGCGGCCTCCGCCGCCTGCCGCACGTCCTGCTCGACGTGCGAGTAGAAGCCGAGGCTGGGCACCCCCTCGGGCGGCGTCCGGGACCTCGCCCTGCGTGAGGTCGACCACCACCGCCTCCACCCCTCGGTGCCGTGCACCACCTCGTGGCCGGCCGCCCGCAGCGCCCCCTCGACCTTCGAGCCGAACAGCAGGTCCGGGCTGACCAGCCCCACGCGGGCCATGGCCCTACTGCACCCGGCGGCGGCGGAACTCCTGGCGCACCGACTCCGGGCGCCCCCACATCTGCACGACCTCGACCCGCCCGGAGCGTGCCTCGCGCACGGCCAGCTCGCCCTCGATGCCGAGGCCGTCGAGCAGCGCCAGCGTGCCGCGCACGGTCTCGGCGGCGGCCGCGTGCCCGAACTCGCGAGCCACGCGCAGGCGCCAGTGCCAGTCGTGCTCCGAGTACGGCATCGCGTTGATCTGCGTCAGGAGCGTGGCGGCCTCGACGTAGCGATCCTCGTCGCCGATGCGCATGTCGAGCTCGAGGTTGGTCCAGTCGGGCGGGAGCGAGTCCACGACCGCCTGGAAGTCGTCGGCGAAGGCCATCGGGCGGAACGTTAACCGGCCGGGCGCGGCCGGCCGGGCACGGCGGTTGCGGCCGCGCGGCTCAGCGGCCGACCGGCACCACGCGCATCGCCCGCGTCAGCAGGTCTCCGAGCGGGTGCTCGTGACCGTTCGCCAGCACGGTGAGCGGCCCGCCGAACGGCTCGCGCCCCACGCACTCGAGCTCGTCCCCGGGAGCGATGCCCCGCTCCGAGAGGTAGCGCAGCATGTCCGGGTTCGAGTCCGAGACGCGCGTGAAGCGGCCGCGATCGCCGGGGCCGAGCTCGGCGAGCGAGCGGGTGGGGACCTCGTCGATCTCGCCGTTGGCGGTCGGGATCGGGTCGCCGTGCGGGTCGTGGGTGGGGTTGCCGAGCTTGGCCGCGATCAGCTCGGACAACTCGGGCGAGATCGCGTGCTCGAGCACCTCCGCCTCCTCGTGCACGCGGTCCCAGGACATGCCGAGCGCCTCGGCCAGGTACAGCTCGAGCAGGCGGTGGTGGCGCAGCACCTCGAGCGCCACGCGCTCGCCCGCGCGCGTGAGCCGAACGCCGTGGTAGGGCTCGCGCGTGGCGAGCCCCATCGACTCGAGCCGCTTGACCATCGCCGAGGCAGACGCCGGCGAGACCTCGAGCCGCTCGGCGATCGCCGAGGTCGACACCGGCTCGGTGCTGCGCTGCGCGAGCGACCAGATCGCCTTGGAGTAGTCCTGCACCGCGTTGGAGATCTCGGTCCGGACGGCCATCAGACGCTCACAAGGAGTCCGGTCGCGTACATGACGAGCAGGCCGCCGAGGAGACCGGCGCATACCAGGGGGCTGAGCAGCCGGCCGTCGCGTTCGCGCACCTGCGGGAGGATCTGGACGATCACCTGGGCGATGGCGCCGGCGCCGACGCCGAACAGGAGCGCCGCCACGCTGGGATGGAAGGCCGAGGCGCCGATCCAGGCGCCCAGCACGGCCGGCGCACCGGCCAGCAGGCCGAGCAGGGCGAGCCGCCCGAGCGAGAGCCGCGCGCGTGCGGTGGGCGCGACGATCGCGAGCCCCTCGGTGGTGTTGTGGAGGGCGAAGCCGACCACGAGCGCGGCCCCCAGTGCGAGCGAGCCGACCGCGTAGGCGGAGCCGATCGCCAGCCCCTCGCCGAGGTTGTGGAGCCCGATGCCGAGCGCGACGAGGAAGGCGGCGCGCCAGGCGGAGCGCGCGGCGTCCTCGCCGAGCGGGCGCCCCCCGCCGTCGTCGCCGAGCGGGAGCCCCCGGCCGTCGTCGCCGACCGGGCGCCCGTTGCCGCCGTCCTCGAGCGCCTCGGCTCCGGTGACCTCTTTCCGCCGTCCCCGCAGCCAGCCGTCCACCGCGGTGAGCGCCAGATAGGCCGCCACCGCCCCCAGCCAGACGAGCGCCGCTCCCCCCAGCGCCTCCGGACCTGTGCCGGCCAGCTCTGTGCCCTCGAGCAGCGCGTCGATCCCGAGGAAGGCCAGCAGGCCGACCGTGAACGCCAGCAGGAAGCGGATCCAGCGGGCGTCGACGGTGCGCACCCACGGCAGCCACAACATCCCAATCGCCACCGGGATCACGCCCACGTACAGGCCGATCAGCGCCATCAGCCCGTAGAAGCCGAGGTCGGCGTCCGGCGTCTCGACCGCCACGTCTATCGCGTGGTCGATCGTGCCGCCGGTGGAGGTGAGCAGGATCACCTCGTAGGCCTGGCCCTCGATCCACGGGTACTGGACGTCGACCTCGGTGGCGGCCAGCCGCCCGACCTCCTCGCTCGACTGGGTGAAGGAGACGAAGCCGTCGTTCACGATGGCCTGCTCGATCCGCACCGGGTCGGCGCCGTCGTTGCGCAGGTGGAGCTCGATCAGGCCGGGCTCGAGGACGGTCCGCTCGACGACCAGCTCCTCCTCGGGCACGCCGATTCGGTCGAGCCCGGGCGCGTCGAGCGCCACGAACAGCCCGATCGCCACGGCCAGCACCACGAGCGGCGCGAGGCCCGCCACCCAGCGCGGCGGCCGGCGCGTGCGGGTGGCGGCCGCGACCTCCATCAATCGACGACCTCGAAAAAGCCCATCCAGCCCAATTCCGCGAACTCGGACACGTGCGCGTGGAACATGTACTTGCCGGTGTAGGGGAAGCGCAGCTCGAGGATGCCGCGCTCGCCCTGGCCCTGGACGACCGTGTCGGTGAAGTCGCGCGGCTCGAGCCGGGTGCCGGTCGGGTAGTAGTCGAAGAAGTTGGCGTGGATGTGGAACGAGTTGACGAAGTCGAACTCGAGGATGTTCACCAGGTAGATCCGCACCAGCTCGCCCCGCTTCACCCTGACCGGCTGGTCCATGTACGCGAAGGCGACCGTGTTGACCGCGTAGACCTCGTTGGCGCGGTCGAAGTTGGTGTCGAACCCGTTCATCACCATGATGAGCTCGTCGGCGTCCGGGCGGCCCTCCTCGGGGTCGATCACGAACGCGCCGTAGAGGCCCTTGGCGATGTGCTCGGCGAGCGGGGTCGAGTGGCAGTGGTAGAGGTGCAGGCCGAACGGGTCGGCGTCGAACTCGTAGACGGTCGACTCGCCCGGGCCGATGTTGCCCGCGCCAATGCCCGGGACGCCGTCCATGACGTCGCGGTGGATCCCGTGGAAGTGGATCGTGTGCGGATGGTCGGAGCCGTTCGTGAAGTTGACGCGCAGCCGCTCGCCCTGGCGCGCCCGCAGGGTCGGGCCGGGCACCCGGCCGTTGTAGGTCCAGGCGGCGTACTTGACGCCGGGCGCCACCTCGATCTCCTTGTCCTGGGCGACGATGTCCCACTCGCGGACGCCGCCGCGCAGCGTGCCCTCGTCGAAGTCGCGGACGATCTGGTGCGGGTCGAACCCGTTGGCCCGTGCGCTCACCCGGCCGATGGCGCCGAGATGGCCCGATCCCCGGTGAGCCTGACGGTGGTGCTCCACCGCGGCCTGGGCGGCCGGCGTGCCGCCGTGCAGGCCGTGGTGCGGGACCAGCTCGTGCAGCACAGGGATCGCGGCGCCGGTGGCGGCAGCACCCCCGAGCAGCTTGCGCCGCGAGACTTTGTTCTCCCACAACTTCCGCATGAGTCCGTATTGAAGCAGGTTTTAGTTGAGCCTAAAGGTGACCGGCGGGAGGACGCGTGACCGCGTGAGTACGATCGAACGGTGATCGCCACCAGCGAGTACGAGCTGCTCACCGAGTCCGCCGGCCTGGTGGACCGCTCCGAGCGCGCCAAGTTCGTGGTGCGGGGCGGCGAGGCGGTCGACTTCCTGCAGGGCCAGGTGAGCAACGACGTCGAGGCGCTCACGCCCGGGCACCGGCTGCTACGCCACGATCCTCACCCACAAGGGCAAGCTGCGCACCGACCTCCGCATCCTGCGCGGCGAGAACTTCCTCTGGCTCGACACCGAGGCGATCGGCCACGCCGTGCTGCGCCACATGCTGGTCACCTACGCGCTCGGCCGCGACGTGCAGTGGGAGGACCTCACCGATGACCACGCGATCCTGTCGCTGATCGGCCCGGGCGCGGACGACCTGGCCCCCGAGGCGCCGTTGCAGGACGAGCACTCCTTCACCGACTCGGGCGCCGGCCTCTGGGTGCGCACCGACCTCGGCCTGGACGTGCTCTGCGGCACGGGGCGCGCCGACGAGCTGCGCGCCGAGCTCGGCGTCGAGGAGGTGTCCGGCGAGGCGGCCGAGTGCCTGCGCATCGAGTCCGGCCGGCCGCGACTCGGGGTCGACATGGACGCCGAGACCATGCCGCAGGAGGCCGGCATCAACGAGCGCGCCGTGGACTTCGAGAAGGGTTGCTACGTCGGGCAGGAGACGGTCGCCCGGCTCCACTGGCGTGGCAAGCCCAACCGCCACCTGCGCGGCCTGCGCCTCTCCGAGCCCGTCGAGCGGCGCACGGACATCCTGCTCGGCGACAAGGTCGTCGGGCGCGTCAGCTCCACCTGCGTGTCGCCGCGATACGGGCCGATCGCGCTCGCGCTGGTTCGGCGCGAGGCCGCTCCCGGCGACACGGTCCGCGCCGGCTCCGCCGAGGCCGAGGTGGTAGAGCTGCCCTTCGCGCGTGGCTGAGCGCCGCACGCCGACCAGTCGAAGCGGCCTGTCCCGCGAGAGCGCTCTGCTCGGCTACGACGCGCGCACCAGCGTGCTCGACCTGCCGCCCGCGCCCGAGCCGGAGCCCGCCGAGGAGGTCGACCTCCGCGATCTGCGCGAGCTCGTGCCCGCCGCCGAGCCGGGCCGCCAGCTCGACGACTGGGGCCGCTCGGAGCGCGTGTTCGACACGATCGAGCCGCTGCTCGACTTCTACTACCGGCACTGGTTCCGGGTCGAGGTCGAGGGGATCGAGAACGTGCCGGACACGGACGGCGCGCTGCTCGTCTCGAACCACTCCGGCGCTCTCCCGCCCGACGCGCCGATGATCATGCAGGCGCTCCGGCACGAGCACCCGCACTCGCGCCCCGTCTACATGCTGGGCGAGCACTGGTTCAAGGGCTATCCCGGCGTGAGCATGCTCGTCGGCAAGATGGGCCTCGTGCCGGCGCACCCGGCGAACGCCCAGCGCCTGCTGCGCGACGAGGGTCGCCTCGTGCTCGTGTTCCCCGAGGGCCAGAAGGGCTCGCGCAAGCTGTACTGGCAGCGCTACCGCCTGCGCCGCTTCGGCCGGGGCGGCTTCGTCCGGACCGCGATGCGCGCGGGCGTGCCGATCGTGCCGATCGCCGTGCTGGGCGCCGAGGAGGCGATGCCGATCTTCGCCCACGTTCCGCTGCTGCAACGGCTCACGGGGCTGATCTACTTCCCGATCAACCACGCCTTCCCGCACTTCGGCCTGGCCGCGGCGCTCATGTACCTGCCGGCGAAGTTCAAGATCCGGTTCCTCGAGCCGGTCGACCTGGGCCGCTACGACCCCGAGGACGCCGAGGACATCGCGTTGGTGCAGGGACTTTCGGAGGAGATCCGCGGCCGCATCCAGGCCGAGCTCGACGACCTCCAAGCGGCGCGGCGGTCCGTCTGGTTCGGTTAGGGTTGGGCGGCGGAGCAATGAGGGTTCGAGGGGTGGCGACATTCGCGGCCGTTGCGGCGGCCGCTCTTGCGGCAGGATGTGGCGAGGACGACTTCGAGAACGAGCCACGCCCGCCGGTCCCCATGGAGCTGACCGGCGTGATCCAGGAGGACAAGCTGACGGTGTCGCCGTCGCGCGACATCGGCGCCGGGCCGTTCACGATCCTCATCTCGAACCAGACCGACGCGGACCACACGGTCACGCTCGAGGGTGGGTCGATCGAGGAGATGGTCGGGCCCGTGCGGCCCGGACGACACCGTCGAGATCAAGCGGACGCTGGCGCCCGGCAGCTACGAGGTGAGGGCAGGGACGGCGCGCGCGGTGCGGCGCGAGATCCAGCCCGCCACGCTGGACATCGGCGAGGAGCGAGAGAACTCGAACTCCGAGCTGCTCCTGCCGTAATTCCGGCGCGCTAGCCGGCGCCGCTCGGCGTCATCGGGCCTCGCCGTGCCCAGCACGGCTTCGGCCCTGCTTCCTTGATCGGCTTGGCTCCCGCGCCGGAATTCAGAGCTCCATCTGGTCGTCAGGGTCCGGCGGCGGCTCCTCTTCCCCGCGCACGAGCGTGTCGACCTCGGTCAGGTGACCGCGCACCCGCACGGTCATCTGCTCGACCACCTCATAGGCCTGATCGATGTTCGTCCGCGCGCCGCTGAGGCGGCTCTTCACCCGGCGCACGTCGTCCATCGCGGCCAGCGCGCGCTCCACCAGGTCGTGGATCGCGGCGGCGTCCACCTGGCTGTCGGAGCGCTTCATCAGCACCCGCGCCCGCGCCAGCCGGTAGCCCACCTCGAGCGCCAGCGACAGGTCGTCGTGCACCACCACGAGCTTGTCGCCGTTGTACTCGCGCAGCCCCTGGAGCTTCGACGGGACCTCGTCCTCCGTCGGGACCACGAGCACGGCGAAGTCCGCGTCGCGGTCCGCCATCGCCTTGTCGAGCTCCGCCAGCGCGCCCGGCTTCGACAGCCGCCGGTCCTTCGCCTCGAACACGATCCGGCCGCGGGCCGGGCCGCTGCATGCGTCGATCGCCACCACGATGTCGCCGGTCTTCCCGGTTGCGCCGGGGAGGTCGCCGACCGCCTCGGCCACGTCGCCCTGGGCGACGGCGATCACGTCGACCGCGTCCGCCACCTGCTCCTCGAAGCTCCGCCCCTTGGCGGTGCCCCGCTCGCGCTCGGCCCCGACCTCCTCGAGCTTCTCCTTCTCGAGCCGCAGCGCCTGGAGCTGCTTCTCGAGCTCCGCCATCTGGCGCAGCAGCGCCTGCTGGGTCTCGTGCTGGCGCTGGTCGGCCGCCTTGAGCACGCCGATCGTGCCGGCCTTGAAGTCCGCCAGCGGGTTCGACCCGTCGGAGGCCGAGAACTGCTTCATGAGGTCCTCGCGCGACCGGATCAGCGTCTCCTGTACCAGCTCGCGCACGCGGTTCTGCACCGAGGCCGAGCTGCCGTCGGAGAACAGCTTCTCGAGCTCCTTCTGGAGGTGCCCGTTCTCCGGCCCGAACACCTGCTCCACGCGCTCGTTGAAGTACTCGGCCACCTGGCGCGCCCGGTCGGTGAACTGCACGTTCAGCTCGCCGGCGGCCCGCTCGAACTCGGTCTTGACGAACTCGGCGTTCGCGCCGGCCTGCTCGCGGTCGAGCACGCGGGCGCCGATCGACACGGCGTCGAGCACGGTCTTGGCCGGGTCCTCGCCGTTCTGCTCGCGCTCCCGGACCAGCCGGACGGTGCAGCCGTCCTCGACAACGAGGCCGTCGATGGCGAGCCGGTCGCCGATGACCCGGACGTGTGGGTGTCTGAGTGGAGTGGCCGCTTCCATGAGGGGAACGTCTCAAGGTAAGGCCTCCGCCTGACGGAATGAATGCGAGGGCCCCTGGGGTAACCTGCCGCCGCATGGCCGTCGACATGACGAAGGTGAGCGAGCTCGACGTCGAGCCGGGCGAGCTGCCCGCCACCATGGCCGCCTGGGTCATCCGCGAGGAGACCCAGGGCGAGCCGAAGGACGCCTTCAAGCTCGAGGAGATCGAGGTACCCGAGCCGGGCGCTTTCGAGGTGATCGTCCGGGTGATGGCGGCGGGCGTGAACTACAACAACGTCTGGGCGGCGCTCGGGGAGCCGGTCGGGGTGTGGCGTTACGGCGACCACCCCGAGTACGGCCACCACATCGGCGGCTCGGACGCCTCCGGGATCGTCTGGAAGGTCGGCGAGGGCGTCACGCGCTGGAAGCCCGGCGACGAGGTCGTGATCCACTGCAACATGGCCTCCTACGAGGACCCCGAGGTGCACGGGCTCGACCCGCTGGCGGCGCCGTCGCAGAAGATCTGGGGCTACGAGACCACGTGGGGCTCGTTCGCCCAGTTCACGAAGGTGCAGGCGCAGCAGCTGCTGCCGCGCCCCCAGAACCTGACCTGGGACGAGGCCGCGTCGTACGGGCTCGTCTACTTCACCGCGTACCGGATGCTGCTCACGCAGTGCAAGCTGCAGGCGGGCCAGCGCGTGCTGATCTGGGGCGCCGCCGGCGGCCTCGGCGTGTTCGCCACCCAGATCTGCGCGATGGCCGGCGCGCACGCGGTGGGCGTCGTGTCGTCGCCCGCGAAGGGCGAGCTCGTCAAGCAGCTCGGGGCGGTGGACTACATCGACCGGGCCGAGTTCGCCGGGATGATGCGGCGCGGCGGCGAGACGCCGGACGAGGAGAAGGCGCGCTTCAAGGTCTCGCGTGAGTTCTCGAAGCGGGTGAAGGGGATCCTGGGCGACGCGCCCGACGTGGTCTTCGAGCACGTCGGCAAGGCCACCTTCCCCACCTCGGTCTTCACGGTCAAGCCGTTCGGCAAGGTCGTCATCTGCGCCGGCACCACCGGCTACGACCTCGACTTCGACGTGCGCTACCTGTGGATGCGCCAGAAGCAGATCCTCGGCTCGCACTTCGCCAACGCGTACGAGTGCAACCGGGCCAACGAGCTGATCGAGGCGGCTCAGATCCGGCCGGTGCTGTGGCGCACGCTCGGCTTCGAGGGGGTGCCCGAGGCGCACCAGCTGATGCGCGACAACAAGCACCTCGGCAAGATCGCGATCCTCGTGGGGGCCGACCGCGAGGGCGAGGGCCGGACGGTCGAGGGTCCGGGCGCGATCCGCGCGGAGGTGGGCGCATGATCCTGGTGCAGATCATCTGGCACGTGAACCCGTTCCGGGGGGACAAGTTCGCCGCAGGCTGGCGGCCCGCCGCGGAGGCGGTGCTCGACTACGGCGCCACCTCGTGGGGCTTCTACCGCGCCCACGACGGGCGGCTCGACTTCCTCCAGCAGGCCATGTTCCCCACCAAGGCGGCGTTCGAGCGCTACTGGTATTCGGAGACGGTCGAGGAGAAGCGGACCGAGCTGGCGGGCTACTACCAGATCCCGCTGGTGCCGACCTTCCACGAGGTGGTCGGCCAGGGCGAGGCGCTCACCCTTGCTCCAGCGGAGCCATCGTGAGCCCGCGTCCGTCGAGCTGCTCCCAGTAGTGCTCGGCCAGCTCGCGCTGGCCCGACCAGACGATCGCCTGGCCGGTGTTGTGGATCCGGTTGGCCATCGCCATGCCGTGGTCGTAGGAGACGCCCGGCAGCACGCGTCGAGAGGGCGCCGGCCACGCCCTCGAAGGTGTTGTGGTCGTCGTTGAGGACGATCACGCGCCAGCTGCCGCCCGTCCCGGTGCCGGGGCCGCCGACACGCGGCTTCTCGACCGTCTGGCTCATCCGGCGCGCTTGCGCCAGTAGCGCTCGAGTCCCTGGTACAGCTGGTCCGGCGGGGCGGCCTGCTCGAAGGCCTCGACGGTGGCGGGGTCGGTCGCGTCGCCGAGCTCGGACTCCAGCCTGGCGATGAAGCGCTCCTCGCCGTCGAGCCGGGCCGAGTCGGCCTGCTCGGTCAGCGCGCAGCGCAGCCGGTGGAGGTGCTCCGCCACCTCCGTGACCCTTCCGAAGTGGGTCAGGCAGAGCGACTGCGGGTTCCACGAGGCGATGATGTGGAGCGAGTCGAGCCAGGCCTCGACGTCGATGTCGGGCGGCGGCGTGGGCGCGACTGTGTGGTCGTAGGGCGGGATGCGGACTCCTGCGGTGTCTCCGACGTAGGCGTCCCCGGATTCCGTGTGCAGGTAACTGACGTGGTGCGAGGCATGGCCCGGCGTGTAGGCGACCTTGAAGCCCTCGACCGTCTCCCCTCCCTTCAGCACGTGCACCCGCTCCTCGGGCACGGGGGCCACCTCGCCCCACAGCTCCCACATGTCGTCGCCGTAGAGGCGGCCGGCGCTCTGGAGCAGCTTCGACGGGTCGATCAGGTGGGGCGCGCCGGTCTCGTGGACGTAGACCTCGAGCTTCGGGAAGCGCCGGCAGAGGACGCCCGTGGCGCCGGCGTGGTCCAGGTGGATGTGGGTGAGCAGGAGGGCGCGCGGCTCGGTGCGACCGAGCCGGTCGATCAGCGTGTCGAGGCAGGAAGCGGGGCCCGGGTCGACGATCACGCCATCCAGCTCGTAGGCGCAGATGACCCTGTCACGCCCCAGGTGAAGGACGTCTATGAGGCGGCTCACAGGGGGCCGACCATACAATCACCTCGTGTCCGAACACCGCCTGCCCGAGCCCGACCTCCCGTGGGTGATGCGCACATATGCGGGGCATTCGACCGCTCGGGAGTCCAACGAGCTGTACCGCGGGAACCTCGCCAAGGGCCAGACGGGGCTGTCGGTGGCGTTCGACCTGCCCACGCAGACGGGCTACGACCCGGACCACGAGCTCGCTCGCGGCGAGGTCGGGAAGGTCGGCGTGTCGATCGCCCACAAGGGCGACATGCACGCGCTGCTCGACGGCATCCCGCTGGACGAGATGAACACGTCGATGACGATCAACGCCACGGCGGCGTGGCTGCTCGCTCTCTACATGACGGTGGCGGAGGAGAACGGCGTGGATCGTGCCTCGCTTCAGGGCACGACGCAGAACGACATCATCAAGGAGTTCCTCTCGCGCGGGACCTACGCGTTCCCGCCCGAGCCGTCGATGCGGCTGATCGCGGACATGATCGCGTTCACGGTCGACGAGGTGCCGCGCTGGAACCCGATCAACATCTGCTCGTACCACCTGCAGGAGGCGGGCGCGACGCCGGTGCAGGAGATCGCGTACGCGCTCTCCACGGCGGTGGCGGTGCTGGACCGGGTGCGTTCTCGGGTGCCGGAGTCCGATTTCCCCCGCGTGTTCGGGCGGATCTCGTTCTTCGTGAACGCGGGGATCCGGTTCGTGGAGGAGCACGCGAAGCTGCGGGCGATGGGCCAGCTGTGGGAGGAGATCGGGCGGTCCCGCTACGGGGTGGACGACGATCGTTTCCTGAGGTTCCGCTACGGGGTGCAGGTCAACTCGCTGGGGCTGACCGAGGCGCAGCCGGAGAACAACATCATCCGGATCGTGCTGGAGGCGCTGGGCGTGACGATCGGGCGGTCCGCGCGGGCCCGGGCGCTGCAGCTGCCGGCGTGGAACGAGGCGCTGGGGCTGCCACGGCCGTGGGACCAGCAGTGGTCGCTGCGGATCCAGCAGATCCTGGCGTACGAGACGGACCTGCTCGACTATCCGGACATCTTCGAGGGGTCTCGGGTGATGGACGGGCTCGTGGCCGAGCTGGTTTCCGGGGCCAGGGAGGAGATCGCGGCTGTCGCCGAACGCGGCGGCGCGGTCGAGGCCGTGCCCTACATGAAGACTCAGCTGGTGGAGTCGCACCGGGCGCGCATCCAGCGCCTGGAGACCGGCTCGCTGAAGGTGGTCGGCCAGAACGTCTACACGCACGCCGAGCCCTCTCCGCTTCAGGACGGCGAGGACGGCGGCATCCTTCGGGTGGACCCGGCGGTGGAGCGCTCCGCGATCGATTCCCTCGCCGCCTGGCGCTCCGCGCGCGACGAAGCCGCCGTCTCGGCCGCGCTCGACGAGCTGGGGAAGGCGGCCGCCGATCCGGACGCGAATCTCATGCCTTTCACGCTGGAGGCGGCTCGGGCGGGAGCCAGCACCGGGGAGTGGGCGGCGACCCTCCGAGAGGTATTCGGCGAGTACAGGGCGCCGACGGGGGTGGGCGAGGCCGCGGCGGCGCCGGCGGACGATGCCCTGGACGCGCTGCGCGACCGCGTGGAGCGGGTGTCGGAGGCGCTGGGCCGGCGGGTGAAGATCCTGGTCGGAAAGCCCGGGCTGGACGGGCACTCGAACGGCGCGGAGCAGATCGCCGTACGGGCGCGGGACGCCGGGATGGACGTGGTCTACGAGGGAATCCGGCTGACGCCGACCCGAATCGCCCGGACCGCGGTGGACGAGGGCGTGCACGTGGTGGGCCTGTCGATCCTGTCGGGCTCGCACGCGGAGCTGATCCCGGTGGTGCTGCGCGAGCTGTCAGAAGCGGGCGTAGACGTGCCCGTGGTGGTGGGCGGAATCATCCCGCCGGCGGACGAGGCCGCCCTGCTGGAAGCGGGCGTAGCCCGGGTCTACACGCCCAAGGACTTCGAAGTGAGCCGGATAATGGGCGACATCGTGGACGTGGTGGCCGAGCACCACGGCGTCGCAGCAGTTTCGTAGCCCAGTCGTAACACTCGTCGCCCACGCGTCGGCCTCTGCCCGGAAAACTGCGGGCAATGAAGGGGGTCCCACACATTGCGGCCATATGTCCGCCGCAACTTCAGGAACCCCCCTTGGACGTCCGGATTTCACGCTTGGCGGAGCGCCAGCACGGGGTGGTCTCCCTTCCCCAGCTGCAGTTGCTCGGCCTGAGCGCGAGAGCTGTCCGGCACAGAGTGGCCGCAGGCCGCCTAACCCGCATCCACCGAGCCGTCTACGCCGTCGGCCACGGCCGCCTCACCAAGCGCGGCCACTGGATGGCCGCCGTCCTCGCCTACGGCCCGAAGGCGAAGCTCTCCTACCGCTCGGCGGCCGGCCTCGTTGGCATCCGCCCGGACAACCGCGCCAAGACCGACGTCACCGTCCCCAGCCGATCTGCACGGTCGCGACCCGGAATCGACGTCCATACGAGCACGACCCTCACCGAAGCCGACGTGACGACCATCGACGGCATCCCATGCACCACCCTCCCCCGCACCCTGCTCGACCTGGCGGAGGTCGTGGACGAGCGAGCGATCGAGAAGGCCATCGACCAGGCCGAGATCCTGCGCATCTTCGACCTGCGCGCGGTCGAGGAGGCGTTGTCGCGGGCAAACGGCCGGCGCGGAGCCGGCGTCCTTCGGCAGGTCCTCGCCGACTACGACGGCCCGACGCTCACCGACAGGGAGCTCGAGGAGCGCTTCTTCGCGCTCTGCCGGTCTGCGGCCCTGCCCAGGCCGGCGGTGAACGAGTGGATCACGCTCGACCGAGGCATCGCGTACAAGGCGGACTTCCTCTGGCGTGCAGAACGGCTGATCGTGGAGACCGACGGCTGGGGAAGCCACGGCACCCGACAAGCCTTCGAGAACGACCGCCGCCGAGACCGCCGCCTGAGCGTGGCCGGCTGGACCGTGGTGCGCTTCACCTGGAGGGACGTCGAGCGGGAACCGGCGGAGGTGCAGCGAGACCCTCGCCCGCCTGTGGGAAGCGCGAAGCGGAAGACGGCTGGCGGGAGCCGCTTAGCGCAACCTGCCAGCCGGATCCCCGTCCTTGCCGGTCCCCGATCGCAGCACCCCTCATTGCCCGCCGTTCGCCCGCGCCCAATCGCAGCACCCCTCATTGCCCGCCGTTCGCCGGCGCCTCAATACACCGAGGGCGGCCGTCCGCTCCCCCGCCGGCACCCCCCTCCGCTAGCGTCCGCCGCCCCATGGCCGCGGACCCCGCAGAGCTCGGCAGGCGACTCCGGTCGGGCGACCGTTCCGCCGCCCCCGCCGCTCTCAACGTGATCGAGAACCGCGCGGATCGCGAGGCGGCCGCCGCTCTCCTCGCCGAGGTCTCCCCCGCCGAGCTCGGCGGCGACGCTCCGGCCCACCTGGTCGGCGTCACCGGGCCGCCGGGGGCGGGCAAGTCGACGCTCCTGTCCGCGCTCGTCTCCGAGTGGCGCGGCCGCGGGCGCACGGTGGCGGTCCTCGCCGTCGATCCCTCGTCCAAGCGATCCGGCGGCTCCCTCCTCGGCGACCGCGCCCGCATCGAGCACGATCCCCGGGACGACGGCATCCTGATCCGCTCCACGGCCGCCGGCGGCCGGCTCGGCGGACTCGCGATCCCCACACGGGAGGCGGCCGACGCCCTCGCCGCCGCCTTCGACGTCGTGGTGGTCGAAACCGTCGGCGTCGGCCAGTCCGAGACCGACGTGGAGGAGGTGTGCGACAGCGTCGCGGTCGTCGTGCAGCCGGCCTCCGGCGACGTGCTTCAGTTCCTCAAGGCAGGGATCATGGAGGTGCCCGACGTGCTGGTGGTGACGAAGGCCGACCTGGGCGACGCCGCCCGCCGCGCCCAGCGGGACCTCGAGCAGGCCCTGTCCGCGCTGGGGTCGAGCGAGGTGCCGGTGGTGGCGGTGTCGTCGGTGCCGCCGCCGAGCGGGATCACCGAGCTGGCCGACGCGCTGGACGCCCACCGCGAGCGCATCGACGTGGCGGAGCGCCGCATGCGGGCCAGGCGAGCCTCGGCCTTGAGGGAGTTCACGGCCGAGCACGGCGAGGGCGCACTGCGAGCCCTGGGAGGAAGGCGCGAGGCCGAGCGCCTCCTGGCGGCCGAGGACCCGAGCGCAGACGTGTCCACATTGGTCGAGACCCTGAAGGCACGCGCGTGAGCAAGCGGAGCAAGCGCAGACAAGGTCCGCACCGCGGAAGCGGTGAGGGCGAGGGCGAGAGCCGGCGGGCGGCCGAGTCGGGAGAGGCGGGCGGCGCTCGGCAGGACGAGCCCACCGGTAGCTCGGGCGAAGCCCGCAAGCGGCCGGCGGACGCTCCCCGCGTAGCCCGGGCGAAGCCCGACAGGCGGGCCGCGGAGGCGCCCGCGCCCGCCACGCCTCCGACTGGAACCTCGCGGTTCAGCTCGCCTTCCTCGTCGCCGTCTTCGCCGTGGTCGTCCTCATCGCCGAGCTTGCCGGCGCGGCCAATCTCGGTGTCGCGCTCGGGGTCGGTCAGATCGCCTTCACGATCGCCGTGATCTACCTGCTGCTCCGGCGCTGACCGCTCCTCACGGGACGAGCAGCACGGGCGGGCGTCTCGAGCCGGTCTCCCCCACCGTCCGGCCGTTCCGCAGGTCCACCACCAGGGTGCGCCTCGGGCTGATCTCCCTCACGTAGGCGTAGGGCCAGGCCACGTCGCGCAGCCACGCTCGCCCGGCACCTCGGAATCGCGTGAAGCGGCGGCGTCCGTCGCTCCCGTACCCCACCAGCCCGGTGGCCTCCGCTCCGGTCAGCGCGGCCGGCTCCCCGTTCATCCCGAGGAGGAGGTCCCCGGCCAGGGTGAACGACTTGAGCAGGGGGTTGAGCGTGCTGGCCGTCCAGTCCGCCGTCCGGATCAGCCGCAGCCCGTACGGATCGGTCCGCGTGACCGTTCGCAGCCGCCGCGCGGCCCGCCTCCTGTCCGGGCTTGTTCGGGTCAGCTCGCCGCTGACAGCGATCGTTCCGTCGCCGATCCAGCGCGCCGTCCGGAACGCGCCGAACGCCAGCCCCTTGGCGGCCACCGGACCGGCCGCTGCTCCTCCGTGGCCGCGCAGCTCGTGGTAGGTCGCCGCGCCACTCGCGAGGTCCACCTCGGCCACCAGGGGCTCGTTCGCGGCCACCACGTACGCGCGGCCGCCCGCGGCGTCGACCGCCAGGCCGGGCGTGATCTGCCGGGCCTGGCGCAACGGGCCGACTTCGTCGAAACCGGCGCGGATCCGCGGCAGCGGGACTCGCAACAGGCCGCCGTCGGGATTCGCCAGGACGAGCGTCGCGGTGCCGATCCGGTCGCCGGGCGCGGCCAGGATCGCGATGCCGAGCGGGGTCGCCTCGCTGACCCACGGACGGCCACCGATCGGCCGGGAGGCGACGATCCGGCCTCCGGGGACGGCGGCCGTCACCGCCCGGGGCGACTCGAACGGGCCGGCGAGGGCCATCAGGCGGTCGGGGCGCGGCCACGCGACCTGGCTGACCGTCGAGCGGCCGCCGAGGTCCAGGCTCGCGAGGCGGCGGCCGCGCTCGAGGTCCACGAGAAGGACCCGCCCGCGGTAGCCGCCGAGGGCGACCGCGTCACAGGTGGGCGAGAAGGCCCAGCTCACGCCGTAGACGCCCGCCGGAAGCGGGATCCGGGGCGACTGGCGAGCGCGAAGCGTGCGGCGCCCGACCCGGGCGAGGATCCGCCCGCCGGCGGCGCGCACGACGCCGTACAGCGGGCCGCCGGGGCGCCCGCAAGAGGCCGAAGCGGCCGCGGGTGGACCGACGGACGCAGACCCGGCCGCGGAGGCCGACCGAGGCGGACCCGGCCGCGGCGACGGCCGAGCCCGAGGCCGCTCCGGCCGCCCCCGCGCCCGCTCCGACACAGACGCAGGCGGCCAGCAGGATCGTCGCGGTACGCATGACCTCTCCTACGGCGACCTCACCGCGGGAGGTCCCCCGCGGCGACTCCTCAGATCCCGAAGAAGAGCCCGCCCCAGATCTGCGCGTACGCCACCAGGCCCACCAGGCTGAACCCGAGCAGCAGGATCATCAGGTTGCGGGTGGGCAAGCGGCCGTCGCGGTCCGCGTCGTATGCGAACCAGCCCGCCAGCAGCGCGCCCATCAGCGGCGAGAACAGCGCGGCGAGAACGGTGATGCCGATTCGGATCGCGTCGTCGCCCACGCGCGGCACACCGCCCGGCAGTTGTGGCCGCTTCGCGCGCCGCTCCTCCAGCTCCGCCCGCGCCGCCTGCAGGTCCGTCCCGCACACCGCGCACCCGGCCGCGAACTGGCTCACCGGCTCGCGGCACTTCGGGCACCTGCTGATCGAGCGCGGCATGAGCCGAATACTAGGTAGGAGTCGTCCATTCGAGGGCGCCGCCGGCGCCCGCGAGATCTCAGCGCCCCGGGCCGCCCGGTTGCGCCGCCGGGGCCGCTCCGGTCGAGCACGCCGGGACCCCCTGCGCCGACGGGTCCGGCGGCTCCGCGTAGCACCACCCCGCGGGCCGCGGGAACGGCGCCGTCACCCGCGCCGCGGCGCGGCTGCCGCCGGCGAACTTCCTCCGGATCCCGGACACCTCCTTCAGCTGCCCCCGGGCGCGCGGCGGTACCAGCAGCCACTGGTCCGCCTCCGGCAGGCCGACCACCAGCACGCGGCCGTCGATCGACCAGGTCAGGCCCTCGAACGAGCCGGGCCCGGCGTAGAGGCGGTCCGGCGCCGACCGGCCGCGCCCGTCGAGCCGGTACACGAGCACCTCGCTCGCGCGACGCGCCGTCTCCTCCACCGCCACGGCAAGACGCCGCCCGGCCGTGTCGAGCGCCGACCCGGTCGCGCTCACGCCAGACCGCAGCGACATCCGGCGCAGCAGGCGCCCGCGCGCCCCGTGCACCCGGATCTCGCCGGTCGAGACCGCCACCAGGCGCCGGCCGTCCGCCGTCCACCACAGCTCCCGCGGCACCGGTCCGGGCGGCGTCATGCCGAGAAGCCGCGGCGTGTCCTCCTCCACGATCCGCACGCGCCGGCCCGACGAGAACGCCACCACCTGCCCGGGCGTGCGCGCCCCCGGCCGCCAGGCGGGCGCCGCCGGCCCGATCCCGCGCGCGAGCCGGCCGGCGCTGCTGTTGTCCCCGGCCGCCACCCACAGGTCCCCGCCGCTCCGGTAGGCGATCCGGAAGCCGTCGGGAGACCAGCGCGGCGTGGACACCCGGCCCGGGGCCGGCCGCGCCCACCGCTCGTCCCCGTCGGGCTCCAGCGCCACGAGCTCCCGGCCGCGCGCCGCCGCCACGAACAGCCCGCCGGGCGACCAGGTGGCGTCCGTGAAGTCGCCGAGGCGCCGGCGAGCGCCGTCGTCGCCGACCACCCACGGCCCACCCGGCCCCACGACAAGCAGCCGCCCGTCCGCGGGCAGCGATCCGAGCGTGGACGGGGTCGCGTCAGGCGACGGGTCCACCACGTCGCCGATCCAGTCCCCGACCTTGGCTCCCGCCGGGCTGAGCACGAGCACCGCTGCGAGCGCGGCCGCAAGCGCGGCCACGGCGAGGCGCCGCGGCGCGGCCGGCCGGCGCACGGCGTCCCGCTCGGAGTGCGCCGTGCGGACGACGTCCCACGCGCGCCGCTCCGCCTCCGTCGCCCGGGGCGGGCGCGCGCCGTGCAGCTCGTCGCGCAGCCGGCGCTTGAACGCGCTGCGCCTCACGACGCCTCCTCCCGGACCGGCTCGAGCTCCGCGGCCAGCCGGTCGAGAGCCCGCCGGAGCCGCGAGTTCACCGTCCCGCGCGGAAGGTCGAGCATGTCCGCGATCTCGCCCGGCGTGTACTCGAGCAGGTGCCGCAGGACGACGGCGGCGCGCTGGTCGGCGTCGAGCACCGCCAGCGCCGCGAGGATCTCCTCGGACCACCCCTCGGGGCGCTCCTCCGGCGCCTCCGTCTCCACGGGCTCGGCCACCTCCCGCCGGAGCGTCCGCGCGCGGGACCAGTCGATCGCCCGGTTCACCACGATTCGGTGGAGCCAGGGCCCGAACGGCCTGCGCCGGTCGAACCGGTCCAGCGCCCGGATGGCGGCGAGGAACGCCTCCTGCGCGATGTCCTCCGCGGCCGCGGAGTCGTGGACGATCAGGAACGCGGCGCGGTGCGCCGGCCCCCAGTGAACCCGGAAGAGCGCCTCCATCGCCTCGTCCGACCCCGCCTGGGCCGCCCTGATCCAGGCCCGCTCGCGCCGGCGCGAGGGCCGCTCCCGGCTCGCCGGTCCGGAGCGCGGCGTCACCACGTCGATTGCCGATGTTCGTGCCAGGGCAGCCACAATCCTCTCGCCAAACATCCCTACGGGCAACGAACGGCGAGAGGTCCCGCCCGGCTACGACGCCTCGTCGCAGACCCGCCGGTAGTGCTCGGTCACGCCGGCCCAGCCCTTCCGGTTTCGCTCGCGGCGCTCCGGGCCCTTCGCCCCGAGCCGCTCCCAGCCCCGGTGCACGATGCTCACGGCGGTCCCGCTCCCGGTGGCCGCGAAGGTCACCTCCACCTCGGTGGCGTCGGCGCGGTCGAACCGCAGGTGCCACAGATAGGCGAGCCGGCGGCGGGGCTTTGGCACACTGCCAGTCATGGCCGCTCCACCCCCGGAGCGAACCCGCCCCTCGTCCGCCACGCGGACGGCGCCGGACCGGAACACCCGGATCCTGTGGTTCAACGTGCTGTTCTTCGGGACCCTTGCCTGGCTCAGCTCAGCCGCCCGGGCCGCAGACGCCGGCGACTGGTGGCACCGCATCGGCCAGATGCCGCTGGTGCTCGCCGGCCTCGTCCTGTTCTGGATCGCCTGGTGGCACCTCGACAAGGGCCGCGACCGCCAGGCCCTCGCCGTCGCCGGCCCGGCCACCGTGATCCTGTCGGTCTGGATCACGAGCGTGCACGGCGCGGCGCTCTAGGGTCCGGCCGCCAGCACCGCCTCGGCCTCGGCCAGCTCGTCGAGCGTGTCCACGCTGCGGAGGAGCGCCGGCGGGAGCGCCACCCGCGAAGGGTGAAGCGACTCCACCGTGCGGCTGAGCGGGGCGCCCTCCGGCGCCTCCCTGAGGACATCGAGCGCGGCCGGCGCGTAGAGGCCCAGGGCGGGCTGCAGCACGCCGGCGCCGGTGGCCACCACGGCCGGCGTCGACCCCGTGGCGCTCAGCAGCGTGCGACAGGCGTCGGCGGTCACGAAGGGCATGTCGGCGGCGCACACGAGCACGGGCCCGCCCGCGGTCTCCAGCGCGTGGACGATGCCGGTGACCGGGTGGCGCGGCTCGTCCGGCTCCTCCCAGCGCTCGATGCCGGGCAGCTCGGGCAGCTGCGTCGAGCGCTTGCAGACCACCGCCACGCGGTCGCACACGCCCGCCAGAGCCGCGACCGGATACGACGCCAGCGGCCGCCCGCCGAGGAGTGCGGCCGGCTTCGGGCCGTTCCCCAGCCGGTCGTTCGCCCCGCCAGCGAGGAGCACGCCGATCACCGCCGCCAGGCTACCGGCGGCCGGCCCCGTCAGGCCGGACCGCTGCGGAAGCTTCCCCGGAACGAGCGGTTCATGCGACAGCTGTCGATCGCGCGGCCGCCGCGGAACACCACCGCCCTCACCCGCCAGGCGCCCCTGACTCGCGTGCCGCCGAGGAAGCGCAGCGTCAGGCGGAACCGGGACCGGACCATGACGCGGTCGCTCGGGATGCGGAAGTTGGCGCGCCCGGTCACTCGCAGAGCGCCGCGCTCGGTGAGCGGGTAGTTCAGGAAGGTACGGCCGGAGGTCAGTGCCCCGCCCGCGCGGCAGGGCGCGCGGTAGCGGATGGCCGCCGCGGAGCAGCTCGCGGCCGGGCGCCAGCGCCCTGAGCCGGGCGTTGACGCCGCGTCCCCGCGCCCGGTACGAGCCGGTGGCCATGAGCGAGTCGCGCCAGGGCGCGCCCGCCGTGCCGTCGCGATGGACGGTGAAGGCGACCGGCCCGCTCGAGCAGTCGAAGCGCCGCGAGCCGGAAGGTCGCCTCGATCGTGCCGGTGGCGGTGTCGCCGGCGGCGTCGAAGGTGCCGGAGAAGGAGAGCCTCAGGCTTCCCCGGACCCGGCCGTAGCCGCCGCGATCGGCGGGGGACTGGTGGGAGAAGCTGCCGGCGGCGTCGATCCCGACCGGCCGCTCGCCGCGGTGGACCAGGCCCTGGATGCGCCGCCGGCCGTCGGTGCAGCGCGTCCGGACGACGAGCGCATAGCGCTCCAGGCGGCGTACCGTCGGCCCGGACGCTCAGGTAGACGCGCTGGCCGGTGGCGCTGAGGCCGTCGTAGCGCTCACCGGGGCGCGGGCCCGCCATGGCCATGGGCGCGCACAGCAGGCCGATCGCAATCGCCGCCGCGCCCACCGCCCCGGCCCTGCTCGCCATGACCTGGTCCTACCCCCATGCGCCCCGGGATATGCTCGCCCCGGCGGCGGCCCGAGTTCGAGACGGCGCCGCGGGCCCTCGGGTCCGCACGCCTCTCCGGGGTCACCCCGGGGACGCAACAACACCTACGCATCGCGTCGCATGCCCGCGCGCTGCACCTCGCAGCTGATGGGCACGCACGACAGGGAGAGTCGAGCCGGGCCGTCGCCAGCCCATGCTCCGCTCGCACGCGCTCGACAAGCTCGCAGGGGGCCTCGCCGCCGCCTTCCTGGCGCGGAGCGAGGCGGAGCTGCGCCCGCCGGCCACGCGATCCCCGTGGATCGCCGCCTGGCCGCGGCTCGCTACCACCGCCGCCGCTCGCACCGGCCCCAGTGGCGCTATCGAGGTCCAGCTCGGCCGATGAGCGGCGTCCTGCGCCGGTCGCCGAGCTGGACGGCTGTCGACCAGCTCGCCGGCCTGCTCGGACTGACCGCCGGCGAGCTCGACTGGCTGGCTGACGTGCGCTCGATGGAGCGCCGCGTCTCCTCGGAGCGGCTGCGCAACTACCGCTACGCCTGGCTGCCGCGGCCCGCCGCCCCACCGCGCGCGATCGAGCGGCCCAAGGCCCGTCTCAAGGTTGCGCAGCGGACCGTGTTGCGCCAGATCCTCGACGTCGGTGGTCGCGCCCACCTGCCACAGGGGGCTAGTCCGCGAGCGCCTCCACCTTCCACTCGCCCCGCTCGCGGCGCAGCTCCAGCACGCTCGGCACCTCGGCCTGTCCGGTGGCCCGGGTGGTGACCTCCACCCGGGCGAGGTCCGCGCGGATGTGGATCGACTTCATCTCGATCTGCGGCCGGGCGATGCCCTCGGCCGCCGAGCGGGTCAGGCGCTCGCAGTCCTGGCCCCCGGCGCGCTCGCGCGCGGCGGCCGTGAAGAGGTCGTCGCAGACCGTCCCGAAGTCCCTGGCGGCGGTGGCTCGCTCGAGCCGGTCGACCACGCCGGCGATGTCTCGGGCGGCCCCGCGGGCGGGCGCCGCCTCCTCATCTGCACCCAAGCACCCGGTGAGAAATGCCGCGACGGCCATAATGGAGACATGGAGGGATCCGCACAGGAGTCCGTGGGCACGCAGTCGAGCTGGCTGCGCTGCTATCGCTGCTGGTCGCAGAACCTCGAGGTGCAGCTTCACTACGAGGGCATCTTGAAGGTCGACGCCGACACGGGCGAGGCAGTCGAGCCCGTCGAGGAGGTGCAGGAGGCGGTGGTGCAGTGCCTCGACTGCCTGCACGACCAGCCGCATCTCGCCCTGACGTTCTACGAGGAGGACGGCCGCCGCATCTCGCGCATCGAGCCGGTCGAGGACCGCTGGGAGCGGATGGTCACGGGCACACCGTGGGTCGCTTCCTGCACGGTGACCGTCGACGGGGACCAGGTGGAGTCGTGCTCCGGTCCCGAGGCGGCCGAGTCGCTCGCCTTCGCGGCGTTCGGGGACCACGGCACGCGGGAGTTCTTCACCCACGTGCGCTTCCACAAGCACGACGAGGACCGCATCGTGATCCACATGCTGGTCGAGCTCTACGCGCGGTCGTCCGACGAGGCGACAGACGTCATGGAGAGCGCGGCGCGCGGGAAGCTGACGATCACGTCGCTGGCGGAGGAGTCACGGCCGCCGGCGTCGAGCGGCGACGACGAACTCCATTAGCGTCTAGCGGAGCCGCACCACGCCGCGCTCCGCCAGCGCGGCGATCTCCTCGTCCGAGCGCCCCAGCTCCCCCAGCACCTCGGCCGTGTGCTCGCCCAGCAGCGGCGGCGGGGTAGCGGCCGACGGGTCGGTCGCGCCCCAGATCGGCGAGGCCACCAGCTCCAGCGGCCCGGCGCTGGGGTGCTCCACGCTCAGCGTCGCCGGCCGGCCGGCGCGGGCCGCGGCGGCCAGGGCGTCGGGGACCGTTCGCACCTCGCCCACCGGCACGCCCGCGGCGTCGAGCGCCTCCACCCACTCCTCCGCCGGGCGCCCGCGCAGCCGCTCCTGGAGCAGCGGGATCAGCTCGCGGCGGTTCTCCACGCGGCCGGCGTTGGTGGCGAAGCGCTCGTCATCCGCCAGCTCCCCCAGCCCCAGGGCACGGCAGAGCGCCCGGAACAGCCCGTCGTTCGCGGCGGCGACGGCGATCCGGGCCGTGGCGGTCTCGAAGTCCTGGTACGGCACGATGTTCGGGTGGGCATTGCCGTGGCGCTCCGGCTCGCGGCCGGTCACGAGCGCGTTCTGGGCCACGTTCACGAGCCCGGCGAGCCCGCTGTCGAGCAGCGGAACCTCGATGCGGGCGCCCTCGCCGCCCGTGCAGGCCGGCGAGGATGGCCGCCGCGGCATGCAGCCCGGCGAGCACGTCCACGAGCGCCACGCCGACCTTGTAGGGCGGGCCGTCCTCGGCGCCGGTGATCGACATCAGTCCGGTCTCGGCCTGGGCGACGAAGTCGTAGCCCGGCCGCCCCGGCGGCTCGCGCCGCGAGCCGAAGCCGGTGATCGAGCAGTACACGACGCGCGGATTGCGCTCCCGCACCTGCTCGTAGCCCACGCCGAGCCGGTCGGCGCCGCCGACCTTGAAGTTCTCGATCACGGCGGCCGCTCCGGCGCACAGCTCGAGCGCGAGCGCGCGGCCCTCCTCCTGCGACAGGTCGATCGCGCAGGAGCGCTTGCCGCGGTTGACGGAGAGGTAGTAGGCCGCCTCCCCGCCGGCGAAGGGCGGTCCCCAGGTCCGCGTCTCGTCCCCGCCCTGGGGGCGCTCGACCTTGATCACGTCGGCGCCGAGGTCCGCGAGGACCATCGTGCAGTAGGGGCCCGCGAGGACGCGCGAGAGGTCGACGACGCGGACGCCTGAGAGGGGAAGCGGCATCGGCGGGGAGCCTACGCGGAGGGGGCGAGGCCATGGCGGCGAGGGACTTGGTTCGGCATGAGTCCGGTCACGGAGGAGGGCTACGATGGGCGCGATGCCCGCGACGCAGCACATGACGGCAGAGGAGTTCTTGGCGTTGCCCTACTCCAAGGAACGCCGCTACCGCCAGCTCATCGAGGGTGAGCTCGTCGTGGACGCCCCGAGGCCGTTGCACCAGTGGGTCGCCGGAGAGCTCATCTACGTGCTCATGCACTGGTGCCGTTCCGGCGCGAGACGCGGCACCGTCTGGCATGGCGCTCGGTGTCCAGCTCGATGAGCGCAACGTATTTCAGCCCGATGTCCTGTGGTACCGCGAGAACACCGGACCGGATCGTGCACTCGCATTTCCCGGTGCCGATTCCGCAGCTCGCCATCGAAGTTCGCTCCCCCTCCACATGGCGTTACGACATCGGGGCGAAGAAGGCCGCGTACGAACGTGAAGGCCTGCGGGAGCTCTGGCTGGTGGACACCGACGCCAAGGTCGTGCTGGTGTTCACCCGCTCGGCCCCCGGTGCCGGCACCTTCGACGTCGCGCTCGAGATCGACCACACCCTCACCTCGCCCCAGCTCGACGGCTTCGAGCTCCCGCTGGCCGAGCTGTTCCCCGAATGAGCCGCGCGCCGACCGCGGTGAACGGCGCGGCCCTGGCCGTCGCGGCGCTCGAGCGGGCCGGCGTGGAGGTGGCGTTCGGGCTCCCCGGCGTGCACAACCTCGCGCTGTGGCGGGCGCTCGGGGAGTCGCCGATCCGACTGGTCGGGGTGCGACACGAGCAGACGGCCGCCTACGCGGCGGATGGCTACGCGCGCACCACCGGCAGGGTCGGCGTGGCGCTCACCACGACCGGTCCCGGCGCCGCCAACACGCTCGCCGCGGTCGGCGAGGCGTGGGCGTCGCGGCAGCCGATCCTGGTGATCGCGACCGACATCCCGGCCCGCCTGCGCCGCCCCGGCGTCTGGCGCGGCGTGCTCCACGAGGGGACCGACCAGGCGGCGATGTTCGCCCCGGTGGTGAAGCGGACGATCCGCGTGACGGAGGCGGGCGAGCTCGGGCGTGCGGTAGCGGAGGCTGTGGCCGAAGCGCTCACGCCGCCGCAGCGGCCCGTCTACCTGGAGATCCCGACCGACCTGCTCGGCGCCGAAGCGGAGGCCGGGGAGGCCGCGCCGGCGCCCGCCCCGCCCCCGCCGCTCCAGCCCGACGACGAGCACCTCGAGCGCGCCGCCGCCGTGCTCGAGCGCTCGCGGCGCCCCCTCATCTGGGCCGGCGGCGGCGCCCTCCAGGCCGGCGCCGGCGAGGCCGTCGCCGCGCTGGCCGAGCGGCTCGTGGCCCCCGTGATCCTCACCTACTCCGCCCGCGGCCTGCTGCCGCCCGGCCATCCCTGCCTCGCCGAGGCCCCTCCCCACGTGGCCGAGGTCGGCGCGCTCTGGGACGAGGCTGACGTGGTGCTCGCCGTCGGCTCCGACTTCGACGGCATGATGACCCAGGGCTGGAAGCAGCCGCAGCCGCCGCACCTGATCTCGGTCAACGTCGACCCGGCCGACGCCGCCAAGAACTACCTCCCCGACGTTCTGCTCGAGGCCGACGCCGCCGAGGCAACCGCGGCCCTCGCCGGCCGCCTCGAGCCGCGCGGCGGCCTCGACGCGCTCGCCCACCGGCTGCGCGACATCAACCGGGGCGTCCGAGCCGAGCTCCGCGCCAGCGACCCCGAGGCCATCGCCTTCCTCGAGGCGATCGAGCGCGCGCTGCCGCCCGACGCCGCGCTGGTCTGCGACATGTGCATCCCCGGCTACTGGCTGGGCGGCTTCCACCGCACCCCCGCGCCGCGCCGGCTCTCCTACCCGCTCGGCTGGGGCACGCTCGGCTGCGCCTTCCCGCAGGGCCTCGGCGCCGCCCTGGGCGGGACGGGGCCGGTCGTGAGCATCTCCGGCGACGGCGGCTTCCTGTACGCCTGCGGCGAGCTCGCCACCGCAGCACAGGAGCGCATCCCGCTCACCGCGGTGATCGTTGACGACGGCGGCTACGGCATGCTGCGCTTCGACCAGGACCTGAAGGGCGACCCGCACGAGGGCGTGGACCTGCACACCCCCGACTTCGTCGCCCTGGCCCGCTCGTTCGGCGTGCGCGCCGACATCGTGGACGGCCTCGGCGAGCGCTTCGAGGGCATGCTCGGCCACCACCTCCGCCTGGACGAGCCGACGGTGCTCGTGGCGAAGGCCTCGCTCGCGCCGCCGCCCAACGTCTCCCCGCGCTGGTACCGGCGATGAGCGAGCCGCGTTCGCGCGGCAGCGGGCGGGCGCGGCGGCTGGGCCCGGATGCGATCGAGCGGCGCTTCGGCACCAGGGACGAGCTGCTCGAGCAGGCGGCCGAGGTCTCGCGCGCGGGGCTTCGCACACGCCAGGAGCGGATCGTGGGCGGGGCGCGCCCGATCCTCCACTCCGCGGTCTCGGCCTCGCTGGCCTGGCTCGTGGCCACGCAGGTCGTCGGGCACGAGCAGCCCTTCTTCGCGCCGATCTCCGCCGTGATCACGCTCGGCCTGACCGTCGGGCAGCGCCGGCGGCGGGCCATCGAGCTGGCGATCGGCGTGGCGGTGGGGATCGCCATCGCAGACGCCCTGGTGGCCGTGATCGGGAGCGGCACGTGGCAGATCGGCGTCGTGGTGGCGCTCGCCATGACCGCAGCCGCGCTCGTGGGCGGCGGCGCGATCGTCTCGCAGGCGGGCGCCTCGGCCGTGCTGGTGGCGACGCTCCAGCCGCCCGAGGGCGGCTTCGACTTCGGGCGAGCGCTCGACGCCCTGGTGGGCGGGGGCGTGGCGCTGGTGGTCAGCTCCGTGCTCCTGCCGGTGCACCCGATGCGGCTCGTTCGGGAGGCCACCGAGCCGGTCGTCGACCGGCTCGTCGCGGCGCTCGGTCAGATCGCCACGGCGCTGACCACGCTGCGGCCCGAAGCGGCGGACGCCGCCCTGGTCGCCGTCGCGCGCGTGGACGGGGCGCACGAGAACCTGCTCGAGACGCTCGAGGCGGCCGGCGAAGCGGCTCGGCTCTCGCCACAGCGGCGCGACTCCCTGAGCGGCGTCGACCGGTTCGCCATCGCCGCAGGCGAGCTGGGGCGCGCAATCGAGAACGTACGCGCGCTCGCGCGCGGCGCTGTCCGCGCCTCGGACCTGGACGACGCGATCCCGGCCGAGGCGGTGCAGGCCGTCCAGGAGCTGGCCCGCTCGGCAGAGGCGCTCACGGCCTACCTCGACGGCGAGGACCCGGGGCCGGCGCGCGAGGCGGCCGTGCGGGCGGCGGCGCTGGCGAACGCCGTGCTGGAGGCGACCGGCAACCTCTCGGCGGTTCACATCGTCGGCCAGATCAGGCTGGTCGCGGTGGACCTGCTGCGCGCCACGGGCCTCGACCGCGGCGCGGCGCAGGACGCGGTCCGAACGGCCGCGCTGGAGCCGGACGAAGGCTAGGTCAGGTCGAGCGCGGCCACCCCGCGCACGTGCACCACGCGCGTGTCGCCCAGCCGCTTCACCCGTTGGACGGGGTGCGGGAGCGTGTGGCCGTGGAGGAGCCAGGCGGGTCGCTGGCGCTCGACCCATTCGCGCAGCGCCGGCGAGCCACGGTGGACGGGGTCGCCGGGATCGTCGTTGACGCCCGCGGGCGGGCTGTGGGTGAGCAGGACGTCGGCGGCCGGCAGCTTTCCGACCAGCTTCCGCGCCTCCTTCTCGGTCCACTCGTGGACCCCGTCGCGGCTGTAGCGCGGCGAGCCGCCGAAGCCCGAGAAGGTGAGCCCGCCCACCTCCACGCAGCGAAGCTGGATGTCCTCGGCGCCCACGGCCGCCAGGGCGTCCTCCGCGTCGTGGTTGCCGAGCACGCCCAGCTTCGGCAGGTCGATCGACGCCAGGCCGTCCGTCCAGGCGGGCTCGAGGTCGCCGAGCAGGACGATCAGATCGGGTTTGCAGGACGCGACCAGCTCGTCGATCGGCCCGTGGGGAGGCTCGTCCGCGAAGGCGAGGATGCGCATCGCCCCGTGAAGCTAGCCGGACTGTCAGTGTTCGGCCCGTGGCACGGGTACTCGAGCGATTGCGCGGGCGGGCGCGCCCCTCGATCGGCATCGCCCTCGTATGCGTGGGCGTGGTGCTTGCCGTCGTGCTCGCGACCGGCGGAGACGACGAGCCCGAGCCGCCGCCCCAGGCCGGGGTCGACGCCGAGCCGGTGCGTGCCTGCGAGCAGGTGCGGGAGACGGTCACGGTGCGGCGCTCGGCTCGCGCGAAGGCCGAGGTGACCGAGGAGAGGCAGCTCACGGCGCGGGAGACGGCGATGCTCGAGGCAGAGGAGGACGGCAACCCCGTGAGCGCCACCGCCACGGCGACGGTGCGCGGGAACGCCAAGGCCACGGCCACCGCCGAGCTGACCGCGACGGGGCGGGCGAGCGCCACCGCCTCGGCGCGCGCCTGCGCGACCGACGCCACCCGGCCTGAGGCCGAGAGCCGCGCCCGCCGCGAGGCGAGCATGGACGCGCGTCGGACGGCCAGGCGCAGGGCGGCGCCGCGCGCGAAGCAGGCCGCCCGGCGCAACGCGCGCGCCAGGGCGGAGGAGCGCGCCCGGTCGCTCGCCGAGCGCGAGCTCGAGGACGCCGTGCCGGAGCAGCAGGCCAAGCTCGACGCCGAGGCCCGGCGCCAGGCGGTGCAGGCGGCGCAGACGCGCCTTCAGTCCAAGGTCACCCTGTAGCCGGGGTTGCCGGTCAGCTCGGCCACGTCCATCTGCGCCTTCTGCAGCTTGCCCGCGTAGTCCCAGTTCAGGGACTGCCAGCGGGTGAACTGGTCCAGCACCCAGATGCCCGACTGGCGGCTGCCGTTCCCCGACTTCCCGTTGCCGCCGAACGGCAGGTGCGCCTCGGCGCCGGAGGTCGAGTTGTTGACCGACACCATGCCCGCGCTCACGCCCTCGCGGAAGCGGAAGGCCCACTTCGGATCGTTCGTGTAGATGGCCGAGGAGAGCCCGTACCCGTGCCCGTTGGCGAGCGCGAGCGCCTCGTCGAAGTCGCCGAAGCTGGCAACGCCGACGATCGGCCCGAACGTCTCGATGCGGTAGATCTCGTCGTCCGCAGTCACGCCGTCCACGATCGTCGGGTGGCTGAAGATGCCGGCGTCGGGGTCGCCGACGAACCCCTTGCGGGGGTTCTCGCCGGTGATCCGCCCGGTGCCGGTCGACCCCGAGACGGCGTGGTGGTCGCGGATCAGTTCGAGCCAGCCCTCGAAGCGCTCCTGGAAGCGCTCGTGGATCATCGGGCCGTAGAGCACGTCCTCGAAGGGGTCGCCGATCGCGGCGCCCTCGACCAGGCCGGTGAAGCGGCGCATGAACTCGTCGTGCACGGACTCCGCGACGATCACCGTGCCGAGCGAGGTGCAGCGCTGGCCCGCCGTGCCGAACCCGCTGAAGAGGGCGCCCTCGGCGGCGAGGGCGAGGTCGGCGTCCGGCATCACGACGAGCGGGTTCTTGCCTCCGAGCTCGAGGCAGGGCGACTGCACGTGGCGCCCGCACAGCTCGCCGATCCGCGAGCCGACGGGTGAGGAGCCGGTGAAGCCGACCTTGTCCACGAGCCCCTCGCCGAGCGCGCGCTCGAGGCCCTCGAAGGCGGAGGGCCCGTCGCACTGCACGAGGTTGAGCACGCCGTCGGGCAGACCCCCGTTGAGGAAGAGCTGGGCCAGCGCCTCGCCGAGCGCCGGGGTGTACTCGGCCGGCTTCCAGACGACCGCGTTGCCGCACAGGAGCGCCGGGACCAGGTACCAGGACGGCACCGCCACCGGGAAGTTGCCGGCCGTGATGATCGCGGCCACGCCCACCGGGTTGCGGAAGGTGAAGAGCTGCTTGTCAGGGAGCTCGCTCGGCACGGTCTGGCCGTAGAGGCGGCGTCCCTCGGAGACGAAGAAGTCGCAGGTGTCGACGATCTCCTGCACCTCGCCGAGCGACTCGGGATACGGCTTGCCGATCTCGCGCGTCACGAGGCGCGCCAGCGCCTCCTTGTTGTCCTCGACCAGGCGCCCGATCCGCCCGATCGCCTTGCCCCGCACCGGCGCCGGGGTGGCGGCCCATGCGCGCTGCGCGTCGCGAGCGGCGCGGCAGGCGTCGACGAACGTCGCGGCGTCCCCGAGCCACGCCTCGCAGACCAGCTCGTCCAGGTTCGCGGGGTTGCGCGACTCGACGCGCTGCCCCTCCTCGCGCGCCTGCCCGGCGATGATCGACCCGACCTTCCTCGTCTCGGTGATGCTCATGCGCGAAGCGTAGCCCGACCGTGAGAGTATTCCGCGCTGGGATGGCGCACACCGACTCAAGTCTGCCGCCGGCCGTCGTGCTGGGCGGCGGAACGACAGCGCTGCCCTTGGCGCGCCGTCTCGGCAGGGAAGGTGTGGAGGTGCACGCGCTCGGGAGTGCCGCCGACGCCGTGCGTCACTCCCGCTACGCCCGCTTCGTCGACCTGGGCGGCGGCGAGGGAATCCAGGACCGATGGCTCGACTGGCTGGTCGAACGCGCCCCAGACGGCGCGGTGGTGCTCGCCGCGTCGGACTACGGCGTCGAGCTGATCGCCAGGAACCGCCCCTCGCTCGAGGAGGCCGGGCTGGTCCCGATGGAGCTGAACGACGAGGCCGTGCACATCATGCTCGACAAGCAGCGGACGTCGGAGCTCGCCCACCGGCTCGGCGTCCCCTGCCCGCGCACGCTGCGCGTCGCGATGGCGGCCGACGTCGCAGGGCGTCTCGACTTCCCCCTGGGCCTCAAGCCCGTCCACTCGCACCTCTTCCACGCCCACTTCAAGGAGAAGGTGTTCAGGGTCCGTGACGAGGCCGAGCTGACCGCGAGGCTCGAGCGCACGTCGGCGCTGGGGCTGGAGATGATCGCCACCGAGCTGGTCGAGGGACCGGACGCCGCCATCGGCAGCTATTGCGCATACCTCGACGAGCGCTCCGAGGTGCTGTGCGAGATGACCAAGCAGAGGCCACGCCAGTACCCGCCGAAGGCCGGCACCGGCACCCTCCAGGTGAGCGACTGGTCGGAGGAGGTGGCCGACCTCGGCCGCCGGTTCCTGCAAGGGGCGGAGGTGCGCGGGTACGCGAACGTCGAGGTCAAGCGCGACGACCGCGACGGGCGGCTGAAGCTGATCGAGTGCAACTACAGGTTCCTCCAGTCGACGCCGCTGCTGCAGGCGGCTGGCTTCGACATCGTGGGCTTCACCTACAACCGTCTGACCGGCCGCCCGCTGCCGTCGATGGAGTACCGCAAGGGCGTGCGCGGCATCGAGCTGGCGAACGACCTCCGCGCATTCCCCGGCTACCGACGCATCGGCGAGTACACGATCGCCTCATATCTGCGCAGCCTGGCCCGGCCGCACCACCCGATGCTGATGAGCTGGGACGACCCCTTGCCCGCCCTGGCGTGGCACTGGCGGCTCGTGCGGAGGGGCTTGAGCCGCAGGCGGGGCTAGCCGAGTCGCTCCTCGAGCGCCTTGAGTTGGCGGCGCAGCTCGTCCGGCAACGCGTCGCCGAAGCTCGCGTAGTGCTGCTGGATCTGCGGGAGCCGCACCCTCCACTCCTCAGGATCGACCTTCAGCAGCTCCTCCATCCCGGCCGCCGACAGGCCGAGCCCCTCCGTCTCGAGGGCACCCGGCGCCGGCACGAGCCCGATCGGGGTCTCCACGGCGTCCGCCTCGTCGTCGCAGCGGCGGAAGATCCAGGCAAGCACGCGGCTGTTCTCGCCGAAGCCGGGCCAGATGAACTCGCCGCCGGCGTCCTTGCGGAACCAGTTGACCATGAAGATCTTGGGCAGGCGGGCGCCCTGGCGGCGGCCGGTCTCGAGCCAGTGGCCGAAGTAGTCGCCCATGTGGTAGCCGCAGAACGGCAGCATCGCGAAAGGGTCGAAGCGCAGCTCGCCCACCGTGCCGGCCGCGGCCGCCGTCTTCTCCGAGCCCATGATCGAGCCCATGAAGACGCCGTGCTCCCAGTCGAACGCCTCGGTCACGAGCGGCACGACGGTGGCGCGCCGGCCTCCGAACAGGAAGGCGTCCATGGGCACGCCCTTCGGGTCCTCCCAGTTCGGCGCGATCGAGGGGCACTGCGCGGCCGGCGTCGTGAAGCGGGCGTTCGGATGCGCCGCCGGCTTGTCGGACGCGGGGGTCCAGTCGTTCGCGTGCCAGTCGATCGCGTGCCCGGGCGGCTCGGGGGTCATGCCCTCCCACCACACGTCCCCGTCGTCCGTCAGCGCGCAGTTCGTGAAGATCGAGTTCGAGCGCACCGTCGCCATTGCGTTGGGGTTGGTCTGCTCGCCGGTGCCCGGCGCCACTCCGAAGAAGCCGGACTCGGGGTTGATCGCGTGCAGGCGGCCGTCCTCGCCCCACTTCATCCAGGCGATGTCGTCCCCGACCGTCTCGACCGTCCAGCCCTCGAGCGTGGGGATCAGCATGGCCAGGTTCGTCTTCCCGCAGGCCGACGGGAACGCGCCGCCCACGTGCTTCACCGCCCCGTCGGGAGAGGTGAGCTTCAGGATCAGCATGTGCTCGGCGAGCCAGCCCTCGTCGCGCGCCATGACCGAGGCGATCCGCAGCGCGAAGCACTTCTTCCCCAGCAGGGCGTTGCCGCCGTAGCCTGAGCCGTAGGACCAGATCTCGCGCGTCTCGGGGAAGTGCACGATGTACTTGTTGTCCGCGTCGCAGGGCCAGGGCACGTCCTCCTCGCCCTCCTCGAGCGGCGCCCCGACCGTGTGCAGGCAGGGCACGAACGCGCCGTCCTCCGCGAGCACGTCGAGCGCCCCCTTGCCCATCCGGGTCATGATCCGCATCGACACGGCCACGTAGGCGGAGTCGGTGAGCTGCACGCCCACGTGGGCGATCGGGGAGCCCAGCGGGCCCATCGAGAACGGCACCACGTACATGGTGCGGCCCCGCATCGAGCCGCGGAAGAGGCCGCTCAGCGTGTCGCGCATCTCGCCGGGCGCGCGCCAGTTGTTGGTCGGCCCGGCGTCCTCCTCGCGCTCGGAGCAGATGAAGGTGCGATCCTCCACGCGCGCCACGTCGCCCGGGTCCGAGCGGGCGAGGTAGGAATTGGGCCGCTTCGCGTCCGAGAGCTTCTCGAACGTGCCGGCCTCCACGAGCGCGCCGCACAGCCTGTCGTACTCCTCGGCGCTGCCGTCGCACCAGTGGATCGAGTCGGGTTGTGTTAGGTCCGCCACCTCGTCCACCCACTCGAGGAGCTTCGCGTGGGTGGTGGGAGCGCTGGTCGTCTGAGTCACGGCGGGTAGCGTATTACCCGATACCTACACTCCGTTCACATGCGGGCCGTGCTGCGCTTCCTGGCCTCCGTGATGATGGTGAGCGGAGCGCTCCTGATCACGGAGGCCGGTGTGACCCTGCTCTGGCAGGAGCCCGTGTCGGCGGTCGTGGCCGAGCGCGAGCAGGCCGCCCTGAAGGTCGCTCTCTTCGACCCGCCCGAGCGGGTGCTCCGCCGCGAGCCGCTCGCGGGCGACTCGATCGCCCGCCTCGAGATCCCCGCCATCGGCGTCTCCGAGTACGTGGTGGAGGGCACGGACACCGGCGACCTGCGAAAGGGGCCGGGCCACTACCCGGACACCCCGTTGCCCGGCGAGCGCGGCACCTCCGCCATCGCCGGCCACCGCACGACCTACGGCGCCCCGTTCCGCAACATCGACGACCTGAAGCCGGGGCAGGTCATCCGCGTGGACATGCCCGACGGGCGCTTCGTCTACCGCGTGCAGCGGGTCAAGATCGTGGACGACCAGGACCTGTCGGTGCTCGATCCGGTCGGCTACAAGAGGCTGATGCTGAGCGCCTGCCACCCGCTCTACAGCGCCGCCGAGCGGGTGATCGTCTTCGCCAGGCAGGTGCGGCGGGAGGCGTCGCAGGTCAGGCGCTCGTGAGCTCGGGCTTCGCGGCACCCTCGATGGAGGACTGGTCGCGGGACTCGAAGAAGAGGATCAGGCCGATGACCAGCGCGAGCGACACCGCAAGCACCGCGAGCCAGTAGAGGATCTTGAGGAGCATGAAGGCCGGGGAGGCACGGTACTTGCTGGCGGAGTCGCCCGCGCTCGTTCCAGCCCTGATCGCCACCGTGGTGTTGGTGGTCCTGGGCGCCACCGAGGCGGGCTTCTATCCCACCTCGTGGATGCCGGCCGGGCTGTTCCTGATCGCCCTCACCGCGGTGGCGGCCGTGACGCTCGGCCCGCCCCGTGGCGTCCCCCGCGCGAGCCTGGCGGCGCTCGCCCTGCTGGGCGCGTACGCCGTCTGGACGTTCCTCTCGATCACGTGGGCCGACCAGCAGGCGGTCGCCTGGGAAGGCGCCAACCGCACCGCGATCTACGTACTGATCTTCGCGCTGTTCACCCTCTGGCCCATGGGCGAGCGGGGCGCGCGGATCGTGATCGGCCTGTTCGGGATCGGCTTGGCGGCCGTGGGGCTCGTCGAGCTGCTCCGCGCGAACGCCTCGGCCGAGCCGCTCGGCTACTTCATCGGGCTGCGGCTCGCCGAGCCCGCCGGCTACATCAACGCGAACGTCGCGCTCTGGACGCTCGGCCTGCTCGCGTGCCTGTTCACCGCCGCGTCGCGCGAGACCGTGCTCTGGCTGCGCCCCCTGTTCCTGGCGGGCGCGGGCGTGCTGGCGCCGCTCGCCGTGCTCGGGCAGAGCCGCGGGTGGGCGCTCGCCCTGCCCGCGGCGCTGGTGCTCTTCGTCCTGATCACGCCGGGCCGCCTCCGGCTGCTCTTCGCGATCGGCGCGGTTGGGCTCGTCACGCTGGCCCAGCGCGGGCGGCTGCTCGCGGTGCACGACGAGGTCGACCCCGCTCGGCTCGACCCGCTGCTGAGCGACGCGACGGCGGGGATCCTCGTGGGCGCAGCCGTGCTCGGTCTGATCGGGCTGGCCTGGGCGCTGGCCGACCGGCGGGTGGAGCTGCCCGGGCCGGTCCTGCGCCGCCTGGGCCAGGGGGTGGCGGTGCTCGCCGTCGTCGCGGTGGCGGCCGTTGCCGCCCTGGCGGTGTCGGGCGACGCCCTGGACGGTCTCGGCGACCGGTGGGAGGAGTTCAAGGAGGGTGGCGGACCCACCAGCGGCGAGAGCCGCTTCGCGAGCGGCGGGAGCAACCGCTGGGACTTCTGGACGGTGGCGTGGGAGCTGTTCGAGGAGGAGCCGGTTCGCGGCATCGGGATGGAGAACTTCCAGGTCGAGTACCTCCGCCGCGGCACGAGCGAGGAGCGGCCCCAGTTCCCGCACTCGCTGGAGCTGGGCGTGCTCTCCCAGACCGGCGCGGTCGGGGCGGTGCTGCTCGGCGGCGCGTTTCTCATGGCGCTGTTGGCCGCCTGGCGCGCGCGATCCACCCCGCGCGGCCGGAGGGCCGTGGCGGGCGCCGCCGTCGGGATCGCGGCCTACTGGCTGCTGCACGCCTCCGTCGACTGGTTCTGGGAGTTCGCGGCGCTCACCGGGACCGCCCTGGCCATGCTGGGCCTGGCCGGCGCGCTGGCGCCCCGGCCCGAGCCCGGCCCCGAGGAGGCAGCGCAGCCGTCGCGGTTCCGGGTGCCGGCCGCCGTCGCCGCGTCGCTCGCAGCCGTGGCACTCGCCCTCAGCATCGCGCTTCCCTGGGCATCCGAGCTGCTCGTGCGCGAGGCGTCCGGCAACTGGCCCGAGGACCCGCAGGGCGCGTTGGACCAGCTCGACACGGCTGCCACCCTCAACCCGCTCTCGAACGTCCCCCAGCTGACGGCGGCGTCGATCGCGCTCGAGATCGACGACCTGCCGCGTGCGCGCGCCGAGTTCGCCGAGGCACTCGAGCACGATCCGGAGACGGCCTACGCGCTCCTCGAGCTGGGAGTCATTGCGGCCGAGCGCGGAGAGGGGCCCGAGGCCCTCGTTCTGCTTCGACGCGCGCTCGCCCTGACGCCTCGCGACGAGATCCTCCGCCAGACGATCCGTGACGTGCGGGCGGGCCGGAGCGTCTCGGTCGACGCGTTGAACCAGCAGATCCGCGCGAGAGCCCGATCGCGGGCCGAGAACTGAAGCATTTAGCCAGGATTTATCCGAGATGCTGGCGGGATCCTCACAACCGTGTTATCAAGGCTGTGGGACACATTCCAAGCGAGAGCATCCAGGATGTTTGCCTCGCCCCAGTTGGGAAGCCACGACCCCCACGAACTGGCCCCCACGGCTCTCTCACCTACCGAAGGACGCTATGAGGACGATTTTCGCTGTACTGACCGTGCTTGTGCTGACGCTGGCAATCGCCACGTCCGCCTCCGCGCAGCAGTCTTCCGTTGACGGCTACGAGGACCAGGCCGGGCAGATCCAGGCCCAGGTCCAGGGCGGCGGCGGGAGCGGCGGCGACGGCAGCGGCACCGCACCGGTCGTTGCGACCACCGACAGCTCCGGCGGCGGCAGCCTGCCCTTCACCGGGCTCGATGTCGCGCTCCTGTTCGCGGCTGGCGGCGTGCTCGCCGTAGCGGGCCTCGGCATGCGGCGGCTGACGCGCTCTCCCGACTCCGCCTAGTTCGCCCTCAAGCTTTCGGCGCGGGCGCCGACACTGCATCTGTGGAAGCGATGACGTCCCGTGCCTGAGACTGAGACGGCATATTCGTCTGAAAGCGTGTCGCCTGCCAAGCCGGCGGGCGACATGCAGGAAGCGCTCAAGCCTGTAGACGGCCGCGCGCGAGCGCTTGCGGTCGTGCCGGCCGAGGCGCGCCGCCCGGCCCGGCAGGCCCTCTTCGAGGGCAAGGGCTGGATGCGGCTGCGGCTGGCCACGGACGCCGTGGCGCTCCTGCTCGGGAACGTCGCCGCGCTGGTCGGTGCTTCGGCGGCGGGCGCGGATGAGTCAGCCGCGGTCCTCGTCTGGCTCTTCCCGCCGTTCGTGATCGCGGCACTCGCCGTTCGTCGCATGTACAGCTCGCGCCTGCACGTCCGCGTCGCGGACGGCATCGGCCAGCTGGTGGCCGCCACGTCTCTCGCGGCCATCGCGCTCATCGCCGGGGCGGCGCTGCTCGAGCCCTCCGAGCAGGTCGCGCCGCTGCTCGCGCGAGCGTGGCTCTTCGGCACCGTCTACCTCGTCGGCTCGCGCGTGGTACTGGCCTGGGCCCAGCGCCGTGCGAGGTCGGGCCGTCTCGTCGCGAAGCGCACGCTGATCGTCGGAGCCGGGGAGATCGGCGTCCGTGTCGAGCGGCGGCTCATGGAGCAGCCCGAGCTGGGCCTCCTGCCGGTGGGCTACCTCGACGCCGATCCGGTCCCGGAGGACATGGTCCCCGACCGTATGGTTCCGGTGCTCGGAGGCCCCGACGACCTGGCCCGGATCGCCAAGGCCACCGGCGCCGAGCACGTGGTGCTCGGGTTCAACAACGCGCCCGACCGCCTCCTGATCCCGCTGGTGCAGGAGTGCGAGGACCTCGGGCTCGAGATGTCGCTCGTCCCGCGGCTGTTCGAGAGCGTCAACGTACGAGTCGGGCTGGAGCACGTGGGTGGCCTGCCGCTGTTCGGCCTCCGCTCGATCGACCCGCGCGGGTGGCAGTTCACCGCGAAGCACCTGTTCGACCGCGCGGCGGCCGCGCTGCTGCTGGTCATGCTCGCCCCCCTGCTGGCGGTCGTCGCCCTGATCGTGCGCGTGTCTTCGCCGGGACCGGTCTTCTTCCGCCAGGAGCGGATCGGCCGCGACGGACACGCATTCGACATGCTGAAGTTCCGCTCCATGCGCACGGAGAAGCGCAAGGAACAGGATGGGAACGTGCACTTCCTGCCCACGGACCTGGGCCCGGGCGGGGTCGAGGGCGCGGACCGGCGCACGGCGTTCGGCACCTTCCTCCGGCGCACCTCCATCGACGAGCTGCCGCAGCTCCTCAACGTGCTGAAGGGCGACATGAGCCTGGTCGGGCCGCGGCCCGAGCGCCCGGAGTTCGTGGAGCTGTTCGGCTCGCGGATCTACCGCTACGACGACCGCCACCGCGTGAAGTCCGGGATCACCGGCTGGGCGCAGGTGAACGGCCTGCGTGGCAAGACCTCGCTGCGCGACCGAGTCGAGTGGGACAATCACTACATCGAGAACTGGTCACTCGGGCTTGACCTGAAGATCCTCCTGATGACACTCGCCGCGCCCTTCGGCGCGCGCGCCGAGTGACGGCTGCCGAGCGCGACGCACTTGGGGCGCCGCGGAGAGCTGCCGCGCGAGTCCTCCGCCGGCGCCGGCCGGTGATCCTGGCGTACCACAGCGTCGCCCCGGGGCCGCGCAGCGAGGATCCGACGTTCCTTCGCGTTCATCCGGACCGCTTCGAGGAGCAGGTCGAGGTCCTGCTCGCGGCCGGGTACTCGTTCGTGACCGTGGCGGAGTTCGCCCGCCGCATCGGCCCCGGCGGGCCGCCCGCCGGCATCGCCGCGTTGAGCCTCGACGACGGCGTGCGCGACAACCACTCGGTGGTCCTCCCAATCCTGCGCCGGTACGGGATCCCGGCCACCGTCTACGTGACCACCGGGATGATCGGCAAGACCTATCCGTGGATGAGCGGGGACATCCCGATGATGGAGGAGGACGAGATCCGCGAGCTGGCCGAGGCGGGCGTGGAGATCGGGGCCCATACGATTTCCCATCCGAACATGGCGGAGCTCGACAAGGAGCAGTGCCTGACCGAGATGACCGAGAGCCGCCGGGAGCTCGAGCGGATCACCTCGCGCACCGTGGAGACGTTCGCCTACCCGTTCTGCCACTACGGTGACGCCGCCGTGGCCGCCGCCGAGGAGGCGGGGTTCCTCGCCGCGGTGACCTGTGGGGGCACCGGCAGCTGGGAGCGGTTCACGATCAAGCGGTCCCTGATCACCGGGAAGGACGGGCTCCCGAGCTTCGTGCTCAAGGTGACCGGCCGCTATCAAGGGCTGTTCGACGGACGCGCAGGGCGCATCACCCGGCGCGTGACGCGCCCTCTGCGCGCGCGGGCGCGTGCCCTGATCGATCGGCGTGCCTGACGCCGAGCCGCAGTCGGCCTCGGGCGCCGCCGGCCACCGCGCCGCCGCCAACACCTTCACAAGAGCGCTCGGCGAGGTCATCGGGAAGTTCGCGTCGCTTGCGGTCTTCGTCGCGCTGGCGCGCGAGGTAGGCGCGTCGGAGTTCGGCACGTTCGTGTTCGCGTTCTCCTGGGTCCAGGTGGCGACCATGCCGATCGCGCTGGGCGCCGAGCGGTACATCCTCCATGAGGTGGCGCGGAACCCGGGCTCCATGCACGAGCTGCTCTTCAACGGCATCGCGCTCAAGCTGCTGCGGGCCGTCCCGATCACAGCGCTGTCGTTCATCCTGCTCGAGCTGCTCGGGTACGGCGGAACCGCGCGCGAGGCGGTCTACATCCTCACGGTGGGACAGCTCATCGAGGCGCTCTCCCGCACGATGTTCGCGGTCTTCAACGGGGTCGAGCGCGGGACGATCGTGGCCACCACGATCGTGATCCAGCGGGTCGGCGCCGCGGCGCTCGGGCTCGCGGCGATCGCCCTGGGCGGCGGCGTGGTGGCGGTGTGCGTCACGTACACCGTCGGCACCGCCATCGGCTTCGTCATCGGGCTCTTCCTCATGCGGCGCTCGCTCGGCCTGCCACGCCCGCGGCTGGACCGCGACGTGCGGCAGACGCTCGCCCGCGCCAGCCGAGGCTACGGCCTGCAGGACATCCTCGGCGTCATGCTCGCCAAGGTCGACGTGGTGTTGCTCTCGCTGCTGGCCACCTCCACCGCCGTCGGCCTCTACGGGGCCGCCTACCGCCTGCTCGAGTCCACGGCCTTCATCGCGATCGCCGTAATCGGGGCGTTCGCCGCGATGTACACGTACCTCGACCGCGACACGGATCCGTCCGTCCAGACCGTCTTCGAGCGATCGGTGAAGCTGCTCATGGCGCTGCTGCTGCCCTGTGCGGTCGGGTTCGGGCTGCTCGCCGAGCCCACGGTGGTGCTGCTCTTCGGTGAGGAGCTCGAGGACGCGGCGGTACCGCTGAGGCTGCTCGCCCCGTCGATAGTGTTCATGGGCGTCGTGATGCTCGGCTCCTCGCTGCTGATCGCGCGCGGGCGCCTGCGCGTTCTGATCGTGGGCGGGACCGCCGCGATCGTGCTCAACATCGGCCTGAACTTCGCCCTTATCCCGTCGTTCGACGACGCGGGCGCGGCCACGGCGATGCTCGTCACGTCGGCACTCCTGAGCGGCCTGATCCTCGTCCGCGCCGCCGAGGCGGTGGGAGGCGTTCCGTGGCCGAGGATGCTCGCTGCCCCGCTGGCGGCGGCGGCGGCGATGGCGGTGCCCCTGGTACTGATCCCGTGGCCCCTGCTCGCCCTTGCCGCCGGCCTGGCGGCCTACGGCGGGGCATACGTCGCCGTGGAACGCGCGATCAGCCCGAGCGATCTCCGGTTCCTGGCCGACCTCGCCCGGCGGCGCCTGCCCGTCCTCGGCCTGAGGCGGGGGGCGGCCTGAGGGTCCTGCACGTCGCGCAGCCGCTCGAGGCCGGTGTGCCGCGCGCGGCCGCGTCGCTCGTCGCCGACCAGGTGCGCCGGGGCTTCCAGGTCGTCGTGGCCTGTCCGGCCGAGAGCGAGCTGGGCCGCCTCGCGGAGGAGGCCGGGGCCGAGCGTGTCCGCTGGGACGCCGCCCGAGCTCCCGGACCGTCCGTGCCGCGCGAGACCCGGGCGCTGGCGAGCGTGGTGGCCGAGACCGATCCGCAGCTGGTGCACCTCCACTCGGCGAAGGCAGGTCTCGCAGGGCGCGCCGCGGTGCGAGGCCGGCGCCCCACCGTGTTCCAGCCGCACGCCTGGTCCTTCGAGGTCGCCGGCGTCCAGCGCCTGCCCGCGCTTGCCTGGGAGCGCTTCGCGGGGCGGCGCTGGACCGATCTGGTGCTCTGCGTCAGCGCCGCGGAGCGGCGACGAGCCGAGCAGGCCGGCGTGCGAGCGCGGTTCGCCACGGTGCCGAACGGCATCGACGTCGAGCGGCATCCGCCGGCCGGCGAGGAGGAGCGCCGGCGGGCGCGCGCGAGGCTGGGCTTGGACGCCAACCCGTTGGCCCTGACGCTCGGACGGCTCTCCGACCAGAAAGGCCAGGACGTGCTGCTTCGCGCCTGGCCGGCTGTGCTCGAGCGGGTGCCGGACGCGGAGCTGCTGCTCGTGGGCGACGGTCCTGCCAGGGCAGCGCTTCAGGCGCAGGGAGTGCCGCGGGTGCGCTTCGAGGGCGCGCGCACCGACGTCGCCGACTGGCTGGCCGCCGCCGACGTGGTGGCGCTGCCGTCGCGCTGGGAAGGGCTCTCGCTCGTCATGCTGGAGGCGATGGCAAGTGCACGCAGCGTGGTGTCGAGCGACGTCGCCGGGGCTCGCGAGAGCCTCGAGCAGGCAGGCGCGATCGTGCCGGTGGCAGAGCCGCGACCGCTTGCGGCCGCGCTCGCGGAGCGCCTGGAGGACCCCGACCTCGCGCGCCGGGAGGGTGCGGAGGCTCGGCGCCGGGTCGAGCGGGACTTCGACCTGGCGGACGTGACCGCGCGCGTCGCGAAGCTGTACGGGGAAGTGCTGGAGCGGCGCCGGTGAAGGTGCTGGCGCTGTCCTCCTACGGCGTGCTCGGCGGCGCAGAGCTGTCGCTCGCGACGTTCCTCGAGCACCGCCCGGAGGGCGTGGAGGCGGTCGCTCTCCTCGTGGACGGCGGCCCCCTTGCCGCGAGGCTGGCGGAGCTCGGAGTGCCCGTCCACAGCGCACACGGGTACGCCGGGCGGCCCACGCCCACGCGCGCGGTGCGCTTCGCACGTGAGCTGTCCAGGTTCCTCGAACGGGAGCGCCCGGACGTGGTCTGGGCGCTCGGCCAGAAGGCCGCGCTGCTGGCCGTCGCGCCCTGCCGAAGGCGGAGGATCCCGCTCGTGTGGCACAAGGTCGACTTCTCGTGGGACCGGCTGCTGGCGGTCCCGCTCGCCGAGGGCGTGAACGGGGTCGTGTGCGTGAGCCAGGCCGTGGCAGGCGCGCTCGGCCCGCTGGGCCGGCGGCGGCTGCTCGGCGTGGTGCACCCGCCGCTGCGGCTCTCCGAGTCGCTCCGAGCCGAGCCAGACCCGGACGAGCCGGTCATCGGCACGCTCGCCCGGCTCGTCCCCTACAAGGGCCACCATCACATCCTGGCGGCGGCAGCGCAGCTCTCCGAGGAGTTCCCGCGGCTGCGGGTGGTGCTGGCCGGCGGTCCGGTCGCGGAGTTCCCCGGCTACCCCGCGGAGCTCGAACAGCTCGCAGCCGAGCTCGGGATGTCGGGAAGGGTCGAGCTGCCCGGCTTCGTGGACGACGTGGAGGCCATCCTGCGGCGCCTCTCGGTCTTCGTGAACGCGACCTTCCGGGACGAGGAGGGCTTCGGGCTCGAGGGCCTGTCCGGCGCCATGCTCGAGGCAAGCTGGGCGGGCGTGCCGGTGGTGGCCACGGGCGGCGGCGGCACCGCGGAAGGGCTGCTGGACGGCCAGACCGGCACGCTCGTGCCCGACGCGGAGCCGGCCGCCCTCGCCGCGGCGGTGGCGCCCTACCTGCGCGACCCGGCCCTGGCGGCACGGACCGGCGCGGCCGGGATGGAGTTCGCGCGGGCGCGATGCGCCCCCGAGCCGGCCTCGCGCCGGTTGTTCGACCTGCTTGCGGTGCCCGCGGGCGTCCGGCGGTCCGGACAGTGACCTCCGTCGCGATCACCCACGACTACCTCACTCAGCGCGGCGGCGGGGAGCGCGTGGTGCTCGAGCTGCTCGAGCTCTGGCCCGACGCCCAGGTGGCCACGCTGGCCTACGACGCGGCGTCGACGTTCCCCGAGTTCGCGTCGCACGACGTGCGCGAGTCCGTGCTCGGGCCGCTCCGCGGCCATCCGGCCATGCGCGCGCTGGCGCCGCTCTATCCGCTGGCGTTTCGAGCCTTCGGCCGGTTCGACCAGGACCTCGTGATCTCGAGCTCGAGCGGCTGGGCGCACCAGGTCGCCACCTCCCCCTCGACGCGGCACGTGATCTACATGCACACGCCGGCACGCTGGGTCTACGCGCCGCGCCGCTACTTCGGGTCCGGAGCGAAGCTCGCGCTGGCGCTCCCTATCACGGGAGCGCTCCGCAGGCTGGACAGGGTCGCGGCCCGCCGCGCCGACCTCTTCCTGTGCAATTCGCGCAACGTGCAGGAGCGGGTCGCGCGCATCTATGGCGTCGACGCCCAGGTGGTCTTCCCGCCCGTGGACACCGCACGCTTCACGCCGAAGCCGCGCGGCGAGTGCCTGCTCGTGCTCTCGCGCCTCTTCCCCTACAAGCGGGTGGAGCTGGTGGTCGACGCGGCGAACCGGACGGGCATCGGGCTCGACGTGGTCGGCGCCGGGCCCGCGCTCGCCGACCTCCGGGAGCTGGCGGGGCCGACCGTGACCTTCCACGGCCGGCTCGACGACCGCGCCGTCACCGAGCTGGTGGAGGGCTGCCGTGCGCTCGTGCTGCCTGGCACCGAGGAGTTCGGCATCGTGGCGGTGGAGGCCAACGCGGCCGGCAAGCCCGTGATCGCCTTCGCCGCAGGCGGCGCGCTCGAGACCCAGCGGGACGGCTTCACCGCGGCGCTCTTCCACGAGCACACGAGCGAGGCGCTGCTCGACGCGATCGCCCGCGCCGACGCCCTCGAGACGTCGCCGGAGGCGCTGGCGGAGCTGGCGGAGCGGTTCTCCCGCCCGGCGTTCCGCCAGGAGATCGGCAAGAGGATCGAGCAAATCCTGGCATGAAGCTTGCAAAGTCATACATCCGTCCATGGACGGATATACGAGGGTTGCGACCGCCCGGCTTGGCCAGTTGCCCGACGTGGCCGTTAAAGGAAGTGTGCGTCGCTTCGGCCGACACCCGATCCGCCTGCTCGCCACGGCAGCCGCCGCGGCCGTCACCCTGATCCTCGCCGCCCCGGCCGCCGCGGGCGCGGCACAGCAGCTCCTCGGCGCGCAGTCGCACGCCACCTGGAGCAGCGTCTCCCCGGCCGAGATGAGGCGCGAGCTGGACATGCTGGCATTCGCCGGCGGCAAGGTCGTGCGCACCGACATCTCGTGGTCCAGCCTGGAGTCCGACGGCAAGGGGCAGTACTCGCCATGGGTCATCGAGCGCTTCGACGCCTTCCTCGACCACGCGGAAGCGCGCGGCATCAAGGTGATCGGCACCCTGTGGTCGACGCCCTGCTGGGCCTCGACCGCTCCCGCGGAGGCAAAGCAGGGCTGCACCGGGTCCTGGTGGACTCGCGAGGTGGATCGCTACGAGCCCACCAGCCCCGAGCACTTCGCGGACGCCGCGGAGTGGGTGGCCCGGCGCTGGGGCGACCAGCTGGCCGCGCTCGAGATCTGGAACGAGCCGAACGAGCCGGAGCATCGCTTCCTGATCGCGCCGGACAACGGGCGCTCCTACTCGGCGCTCCTGCGCGCCGCCTATCCGCGCATCAAGCAGGCCGCGCCGAACCTGCCGGTCCTCGGAGGCGCCATGGCCTTCTCGGACGAGGGGTGGGTCGAGCGCCTATACGAGCTCGGCGCCGGGGACAGCTTCGACGGCCTGTCCCTGCACCCGTACAACGAGTGGCGCGATCCGGACGACCCCTGGAAGCCGCAGTGGCGCAAGTACACGTTCCTCACCGGCGTGCCGGCCATGCACGACCTGCTGCGCAGGCACGGCGACGGGCACAAGTCTCTGTGGCTGACCGAGTTCGGCTTCTCGACCTGCGGCAACGGCGACCCGTGGTGCGTATCGGAGCAGCAGCAGGCCGAGTACGTGGCGGACAGCCTGCGGATCGTGCGCGGCTGGGACTTCGTCGCGGCGGCGGTGGTCTACAACCTGCGCAACAAGGGCTCCGACCCGACCGATCGTGAGCATCAGTTCGGCCTTCTGCACCGCGACTTCACCCCCAAGCCGGCCTACGCCGCCTTCGCCAGGGCGCTGAGCGAGGCCCCCGCCACGAGGCAGCTCGTGGCGCCGCCCCTGGCTCGCGGCGGGCTTGTCCGGATCGTCGACCGGGGGCTCGTATCCCATCGAAGGAAGCCGGTGCTGCGCGTGGGCCTGCGCTGCCGGCGCGGGAAGTGCGTCGGACGCCTGCAACTCGTGGTGCTGACCGGCAGGAGCCCGGCTCGCGCCTCTCGTGCCGGACGCGTCGCGCGGCGCTTCGCGATCCAGCCGGGCGCCACCCGCGTGCTGCGGGTGCGCCTGCCCGGGCGCTTCGCGGGGGTCCTCCGGCGCCGCGGGCATGTCCGCGTGGTCGCCCACGCGCGGGTGCGCGGCGCGAGCGATTCGCGGCGCAGCTTCATCGTCCGGCGGCAGCGGGCGTCCTAGCCCCTGCTACCGTCGCCCGGCGATGATGGGGGTCGGATCGAGCGTCCTGCCACGAGGGCGGGACGGCGTTCTGGTGGCCGCGGCGGGGCTGCTCGCGCTCGCCGGCGGGGCGGCCATGGCCGCGGCGGCCTACTACGTCCATCCCCTGGCGCTGCCGCTGGCCCTGGCCGGCGTCGCCTTCGTCGTAGTCGCGTTCCTGCGCCCCGCCTGGGGCCTCGGCGGGGCGCTCCTCCTCGTTCCCCTCGAGACCGCGAACCTACCGCTGCCGACGGGCGCGGTGTCGCCCTCCGAGGGGGCCCTTGCGGTCGTCGGGCTGGTGTGGCTCGTCCGGCTCGCACTGCGACCGGAGACCGTCGTGCACCCGCGTGTCCGCGACCTCCCGCTCCTGGTGGTGCTGCTGATCGTGCTGGCCGGCGTGACGATCGCGGTCGATCCGGCGCCCGTGCTGCGCGTGGCGGCGCTGTGGACCATCTTCGGCTTCGCCTTCTACCAGGCGCAGTCGCTCACGTCAGTGGAGATGCGGGCGGTGCTGATCGCCTTCGGCGTGGGCGTGGGCATCGTGGGCGCCCTCGGCGCCATGCGCTTCGTGCAGGCCGGCGAGACGGCGCTGGTGGCGGGAGGCACGCTCACCAACGAGCGCGCGGCCGCTTCGGTGGCGGACCCGAACTACTTCGCCGCGCTGCTCGTGCTGGGGCTGCTGCCCGCGCTCGCGCTGCTGATCGGCGACGCGAAGCGGAACGCCTGGCTGATCATCCCGGTGGCGACCGCGACGGCCGGCCTGTTCCTGTCGCTCTCGCGCGGCGCCATCCTGGCCTTGGCGGCGGGCGTGCTGGTGCTCCTGGCGTGGCGCCGAGCGCGGCGGGTGGCCCTCGTACTGATCGCCCTGGTCGTGGTGCTGACGTTCGCGGGAGCCAACCCGATCGCCGAGTCGGACTACGTCAGCACTGTGGAGGAGCGGCTCTCCACGGTGAGCGACCCGACCCGCCAGAGCCGCCGCCCGGATATCTGGTCGGTCGCGGTCGACACGGCGGTCGAGAACCCGTTCGCCGGCGTCGGGCTCAACCAGTTCCGGGCCGTGTCCGCGCGCCAGTCCCTGTTCGAGGGTGGAGCGGCGATCGAGAACGCCCACAACATCTACTTCAGCCTCGCGGCCGAAACCGGTTTCATCGCGCTCGCCGCGTTCCTCGTGTTCCTCGGGCAGCTCGCGGCTCGCGGGGTGCGGGCCATGCGGTCGAAGGACCGGCTGAACCGCGCGCTGGCGCTCGGCATCATGGCGGCGCTGCTCGCATTCGGGGTGCAGGGCCTGACCATCGCGCAGATCCGCGTGCCACTCCTGGTTGGCGCGGCGATGGTGCTCGCCGGGATGCTCACCCGGCTGGCGGACGACGCGGAGGTCGAGCGGGCCTAGGAGCCGGTCGAGATGCGGCTGCGGCCGCGCTCGGACTTCTCGGCGGCCTCGCTGTAGTAGTAGCTCGTCGTCTCCACGCCCGGGTCGCGGTTCAGCAGCAGACCGAGCACGGGGGCGCGTACGGTCTCGAGCTGGCGGAGCGCGTCCCGAACCGCGTTGTCGGTCGCGCTGCCCAGGTCGACCAGCACGAGGACCGCCTCGACCCACGTTGCGATCACGGATGCGTCTGCCCCGATGCCGAGCGGTGGGCAGTCCACGATGACGATGTCGGCGAGCTCCTGGAACGAGGAGAGCCCTCCCTGCCCGCGGCGCGACTCCATCAGGGCCGCAGGCGCGGGCGGCAGCGGGCCCGCGGGCACGATCGACAGCCCCGTGTGGGGCGTCGAGTGGACCACCTCGTGGATCGTGGACGCTTCCAGCAGGTAGTTGCTCAGGCCGGGCCGAAGGGGCTCCCGCGCCTCGGGCAGAAGCGTGCGCTGGAGCTTCGGACGGCGGAAGTCCGCTTCGATGGCGATCACGCTCATGCCCACCTCGGCACAGGCAAGGGCGAGCTCGGCGGCGGCGGTGGTCTTGCCCTCGTCGGCCTGCCCGCTCGTGACCGCCACGGAGCGAGCCATGCCATGGGTGGTCGCGAACTGGAGGTTTGTCCGGAGGACGCGGAAGGACTCGCGGAAGGCGTTGACCGAGCGCTCGGAGCGGCCACGCTTCGGAATCCGCCCGAGCACCGGGCGATCGAAACGCCCCTCCACGTCCTCGGCGGTCCTCAGGCGCCGGTCGAGGCGGTCCCAGAGGAACCCGAGGCCCAGCGCCACGCCGAGCCCGATGATCGCGGCGATCAGCGTGTAGAGCGTGGGCTTGGGACGCGCCGGGCTGCGCGGGAGCGGCGCCTCGTCGGCCAGCGAGACGGATGCCCCCGTGGTCGGCGTGAGGTTCGCGGCGGCATAATCGACGAAGACCTCGGCGTAGGCGTCGGCGATCTCCTTCGCGCCCTCCGGAGTGTCGTCCTCGGCGTGGATCTCGAGGAGCTGCGTCTCGGATACCGCTTCGACGCTCGTCGCGTCCAGGAGATCGTTGCGGTCGCGCTCGTCGTCGAGCTCCTGGTCCACCCGCGCCGCGATGTTGGGGCTGCTGATGATCTCCGCGAACGAGCGGGCGAACGCCTGGCTCGCCTGGACGCTGTCGAAGGTCGGCTCGTCGGACTCGAGGGCCACGAGCAGCGTCGCGTGCGTCGAATAGACCTCGTCGAGGTTCTTCGAAACGACCGCCGCGGTGATAACGAACGCCAGGAAGGTGACGAGGATGATCACCTTGCGGCGCCAGATGACGGCCAGCGGCGAGTCGTCCCTCACGGTGACCATCGTAACCACCTATCGGCACGGCAAGCGCGGTCGTTGAGCAGATCGCGCCCGGCTACGCTGCCCGGGCCGTGATCGACGTCCACTGTCACCTCCTGCCTGGTCTGGACGACGGACCCGAGACGATGGAGGACTCGGTCGCGCTGGCCGAGCGTCTCGCGCTCGACGGCGTGGAGACCGTGGTCGCGACGCCCCACGTGAGCCCCGACTACCCGACGGCCGCCGCGGCGATAGACGCCGGGGTGGCCGACGTCCGCGCCGCCTTGTCCCGTTCGGGCGTCCAGCTGACGGTGCTGCCCGGCGCGGAGATCTCCTTCTCCACGCTCTCGGAGCTCGACCGCGGCCGGCTCGAGGAGCTCGTACTGGGGGACGGCGACACCTTGCTGCTCGAGAGCCCGTACAACGCCGCCGCCCCGTTCCTCGAGGCCGCGATCTTCGACGTTCAGCTCATGGGCTTCCGGGTGCTGCTCGCCCATCCGGAGCGTTCCCCGCCCTTCCAGCACAGCCCCGACCGGGTCGCCTCGCTGGTCGAGCGCGGCGCGCTCTGCTGCCTGAACGCGGGCTCGATGCGGGGCCGGTTCGGGAAGCGGGTGCACCAGACCGCCGTCGAGCTCTTCGCGCGCGGGCTGGTGCACGCTGTCGCGTCCGACGCCCACGACCTGCGCACCCGCCCGCCGGGCGTGCGCGACGCCTTTGCGGCGCTCGACCGGGACCTACCGGGCATCGAGGCACAGGCGGCGTGGTACACACGCGACGCGCCGGCGGCGCTGCTCTCGGGCGATCCACTCCCCACGCCCCCGGCCCCGCCGGGGGTGCGCCGGTCGCGCCGGCTGCTGAAGCGCCTCCGTGGCTGAGCGCCGGCTACGCGTCGCCGCGCTTGGGCACCAGCACGGCCCGCTTGAACTCCGCCACGAGCGTGCCGTCCTGCTTGTACACGCGCGTGTGCACCCTCACCACGCCGCGGTCGGGCTTCGACTGGGACGGGCGCACCTCGAGCACCTCGGACTCGCAGAACAGCGTGTCGCCGTGGAACACCGGCGCCGGGTGGGAGAGCTCCTCGGTGGCCAGGTTGGCGATGGCCTTGCCGGACACGTCGCCCACCGACATGCCGAGCGCCAGCGAGTAGACGAGCGGCCCCACCACCACGTTCCGCCCCTGCTGCGATTCCGCCGCGTACACGTCGTTGATGTGCAGCGGGTGGTGGTTCATCGTGAGCAGGCAGAACATGTGGTCGTCCGCCTCGGTCACCGTCTTCGCGGGCCAGTGCTCGTAAACGGCACCGACCTCGAAATCCTCCAGGTAGCGTCCGTAGGGGCGCGCCCCCGATGCCTCCCGCGCCGCCTGGCTAGTCTCGATCATGAAGCGTCCTTCTGAGTCTTGGTTGACCGGTCAGTCAAGCACCGGCATCCTAGTCTCGACGCGGATCCGACGATGAACCGAGCCAGCGCGTCTGCCAGCGATGTCCCGATCCAGCGCTTCGGTGACCTCGTTCACGTGGCCGGCGACTGGCGGCGCTTGGAGCTCGAGGCCGGGAGCCCGTTCTCGACCCTCGCCTGGGCGACGGCGTGGTGGGACAACCTGGGCGCGGGCCGCGAGCTCAGGGTGGTGCGCGTGGCGGACAGCGACGGCCGCGCGCTGGCCCTGGTCCCGCTCTGCCTGGAGACCTCGCATGGAGTCCGTTTGCTCAGGTTCGTGGGCCACGGCCCCGCGGACGAGCTCGGCCCGGTCTGCGCCGCCGCGGACCGCGAGCAGGTCGCCTCCCGGCTCCTCGCTGCACTGGCGGAATGGGACGACTGGGACGTGTTCCTGGCCGAGCGCCTGGCCGGGAACGCCTGGAGCGCCCTGTTGGGCGGTCGGACGCTGAGACGGGAGCCCAGCCCCGAGGTCGCCATCGAGACGACCGACTGGGACGAATTCCTGAACGCAAGAAGCTCGAACTTCCGCCAACAGGTGCGCAAATTCGAACGCCGGCTGGTTCGGGATCACGACCTTCGCTTCCGGCTCGCCGACGACCCCGAACGGCTGGATCTCGACATGACGAGCATGTTCGAGCTGCACGTCGCCCGCTGGGGGGCACAGACGACGGCGTTCCCCGAGTCGCTCAAGCCGTTTCACCGCGAGCTCGCCGCGCTGGCGTTGGAGCAGGGCTTCCTGCGCCTCGTCTTCGCGGAGCTCGAGGGCCGGCCGGCCGCCGTCTGGTACGGCTTCCGGCTCGGCGGGGCCGACTGGTTCTACCAGCAGGGCCGCCATCCGGACTGGGAGCGCGCGTCCGTGGGCTTCGTGCTCACCGCGCACACCATTCGCGAGGCGGTCACGGCCGGGATCTCGCGCTATCGCTTCCTGCTCGGCGGCGAGGAGTACAAGGCCCGCTTCGCGACGAGCGAGCCGGAGGTCGAGACGCTGGCCATCCCGCGCGGCACCCGCGGCCGCGCGGCGATCGCCGGGGTGCGGCTCATGGCGCACCTGCCCGGCCCCCTACGCCATCCACTGCGGCGCTTCGCCGACACCGAAGCCGAGGCCGGTCGGTAGATTCCGCCCCGCGTGCGCAACCCGAGAGACTTCTTCAAGCCGCTGGCCATCGGAGCCCCGGATCCCCTGCGCGAGATCCCCTTCCGGCCTTCGCGGATGATCCACTTCCTCGACTTCTCGAACGAGAAGATGGTGGCGAAGGCGCCAGACATCGCGCCGCGGGTGGACATCCTGCTCGGCAATCTCGAGGACGCCGTGCCCGTGGACCGCAAGGAGGCGGCCCGCGCCGGACTGATCCGCGTGGGCAGCGAGATGGACCTCGGCGAGACGTCCCTGTGGACCCGCATCAACGCCCTCGAGAGCCCATGGATGCTGGACGACCTCACCGAGATCGTTCGCGAGATCGGCGACCGTATCGACGTGGTGATGGTGCCCAAGGTCGAGGGGCCGTGGGACATCCACTACGTCGACCGCCTGCTGGCCCAGCTCGAGGCGAAGGCAGGACTCGAGCGGCCGATCCTCGTGCACGCCATCCTCGAGACGTCGCAGGGCGTGGTGAACCTCGAGGAGATCGCCACGGCGAGCCCGCGCATGCAGGGCATGAGCTTCGGGCCGGCCGACCTCGCCGCCTCGCGGCGTATGAAGACGACGCGCGTGGGCGGCGGCCACCCCGGCTACCAGGTGATCGCAGACCCGGACCCGCAGGACGAGGACGCGCCGCGGGCCACCGCGCAACAGGATCCCTGGCACTACTCGATCGCGCGCATGGTCGATGCCTGCACGTCCGCCGGCCTGCTCCCCTTCTACGGCCCCTACGGCGACATCAAGGACGTTCAGGGATGCGAGGCCCAGTTCCGGTCTGCCTTCCTGCTCGGCTGCGTGGGTGCCTGGTCCCTTCATCCGGTTCAGATCGACCTCGCCAAGAAGGTCTTCTCGCCCGACCCCGAGGAGGTCGCCTTCGCGCGCAAGGTGCTCGAGGCGATCCCTGACGGCCGCGGCGTCCACATGATCGACGGCAAGATGCAGGACGACGCCACCTGGAAGCAGTGCAAGGTGATGGTCGACCTGGCCGAGCGGCTGGCGGCGCGCGACCCGGAGCTGGCGGAGGCGTACGGCTTCACCCCTTCCGCCGCATGAGGTTCTTCGAATACGAGGCCCGCGAGATCGTCCGGCGGGCCGGCATCCCCGTCACCGAGTTCGGCTTCGCCACCACCTCCGACGAGGCGCGGGCCGCGGCCGAGCGCATCGGCGGGCCGACCGTCGTCAAGTCGCAGGTCCTGACCGGCGGGCGCATGAAGGCCGGCGGCGTCAAGTTCGCCGACTCCCCCGCCGAGGCCGCCGAGCACGCCGACGACGATCCTGCGGCTCGAGATCGGCGGGCACATGCCGCGCGGGGTGCTCGTCGACCCGAAGGCCGAGGTCAAGCAGGAGTACTACGCCGGCGTCGTCTGGGACGGCCTGCGCAAGCGCCCGGTCATGATCTTCTCCCCCGTCGGCGGCATCGACATCGAGCAGGTGGCCGAGGAGCAGCCCGACAAGGTCGGGCGGCGCCACTTCTCGACGATCCAGCCGTTCAGCGACTTCATGGCCAAGGAGGTGATCGCCTCCACCGGCGTGACCGGCCGCGCCCTGACCCGGATCACGCCGATCCTGAGCCGCCTCGCCCGGTTGTTCCTCGAGCGCGACATGACGCTCGCCGAGATCAACCCGCTCGGCGAGCTCGAGGACGGCTCGTTCGTGGCCCTCGACGCGCACATGGACATGGAGAACGAGGCGCGGCCGCGCCAGAAGAAGCTGCTCGCCGAGCTCGGCGTGGGTGACGAGGAGACGCGCCAGGCGCGCGAGCCCACCCCCTTCGAGCTGGCCGGCGAGGAGGTCGACGGCATGGACCACCGCGGCGTGGCCGGCAACGTCACCGAGTTCGACGGCGACCTCGGCCTCGTGATCGGCGCCGGCGGCGGCTCGCTGACGCTGTTCGACGCCGTCCGCGCACACGGCGGACGGCCGGCCAACTACTGCGAGATCGGCGGGAACCCGTCGGTGCGGAAGGCCTGTGGCCTCGCCAAGCTCGTGCTGCAGAAGCCCGGCGTGGACAAGATCGCCGTGATGATGTCCATCGTGTCGAACACGCGGGTCGACATCGTGGCCCGCGGCGTGATCAAGGCATGCCTCGAGCTCGGCTACGACCCGGCCGAGAAGATCGCGATCTTCCGGATCCCGGGCGCCTGGGAGGACCAGGGCTTCAAGATCCTCGACAAGTACGGCGTGGAGTACTGCGACCGCTCGGTGTCGATGCACGAGGCCGCCCGGCGGGCGGTCGAGAAGATCCAAGGGGTGGCGGCCTGATGTCCATCCTGATCGACGCTTCCACCACCTTCATCGTCCAGGGCATCACCGGCCGCGAGGCGGTCAACCTCACGCGCGAGTGCATCGACTACGGCGCCGGCGCGAAGATCGTGGGCGGCGTCACGCCGGGCCGGCTCGGCCGAGAGGTGCACGGGGTGCCGGTGTTCGACACCGTCCAGCAGGCCGTCGAGCACCACGGCGCGCCGATCAAGGGCTCGGTGGTCACCGTCCCCCCCGCCTTCACCAAGGACGCCGTGTTCGAGGCGATCGAGAACGGGATCGAGCTGATCGTGATCGTGACCGAGCGCATCCCGCGCGGCGACGTGGCGCAGATGGTGGAGCTGGCCGGCATGCGCGGCGCCCGGATCATCGGCCCGAACTGCCTGGGGATCATCGTCCCGAACGTGATCAAGATGGGCGGGATCGGCGGCCCGGCGAAGGACGCGGCGAAGGCGTACACGCCGGGGCCGGTGGGCGTGATCTCGCGCTCGGGCGGGATGACGACGGAGATGTCGTCCACCCTGACCGCGGCGGGCCTGGGCCAGTCGACGGCGGTGTCGATCGGCGGCGACGCGATCATCGGCTCGACCTACGCGGAGCTGATGCCGCTGTTCGAGGCGGACGAGCAGACCGAGGCGATCGTCATCTACACGGAGCCGGGCGGGCGCATGGAGGCCGAGCTGGCGGCGTGGGTGACGGAGAACGCGTCGCGCCTGCCGATCGTGGCGTTCATGGCGGGCCGCTTCATGGACGAGATGCCGGGGATGAGCTTCGGCCACGCCGGGACGATCGTGGAGGGCAAGGAGGACACCGCGTCGGAGAAGATCGCGCGGCTGGGGGCGGCGGGGATCGTGGTTGCCGAGGAGATCTCGCAGATCCCGGACCTGGTCAAGGAACGCCTGGGAGTGACGGCATGAGCCCCGGCGAGCAGCACGGGATCTTCATCAGGGTGGAGGTCGAGGAGTCGGCCCGCGAGGATGCCGAGCTGGCGCGCAAGCTCGAGGAGGCGTGCCCGGTGGACATCTTCGCGGCCTCCGGAGGCCGCGTGGAGATCGTCGACGAGAACCTCGACGAGTGCGTGCTGTGCGAGCTGTGCCTCGACGCCGCGCCGCCGGGCAGCGTACGTGTCGTAAAGCGGTACGACGGCGACGCCGCGCTGGAGCGCTAGAGGATCAGCTGAGCTGCTCGGCCAGTCCGATGATGATGCCCTCAGGGCCGCGCATGAAGCAGAGCCGGTAGATGTCCTCGTACTGCGCGATCTCGCCGACGAGTTCGGCACCGTGGCTGCGCAGGCGGGCAACGACGTCGTCGATGTCGTCGACAGCGAACATGATGCGGCGTATGCCCAGCGTGTTCGCCGGCGCGCTTTCCGGCTCGGCTCTGACCGCCGGCGGCGTGTGGAACTTCGTCAGCTCCAGCCGGCTGTGGCCGTCCGGGGTCCGCATCATGGCGATGTCGGCACGGACGTCGTCGAGCCCGACGACGCGGTCCACCCAACGCCCCTCGAGCGGCGCCTCGCCTTCCAGCTCCATACCGAGTTCGGCGAAGAACGCTTTGGCAGCCTCGAGGTCGTCGACAACGATGAGAACGTTGTCCATCCGCTGAAGCGTCATACCGCCGGAGCATAGGCCCGGCCTATAGGGGATCGATCGATCTAGCGGTTCAGCGGCGCCGGCGGCGCAAGCCGTGCCGGCTGCTTCAGCACCAGCGACGCGCTCGTCGTCCGCTTGCGCAGCAGGGCGTCGTGCGCAATCGCCCGAGCGCTGGTCGTGAGCTTGCCGTGCCGAGCGAGCAGGCGGCGCCCGCGCGGCGACAGCTTCACGCGCACCCGAGCGCTCTTGCCGGACCGGATGGAGAAGCGCGCGGTGCCCAGCCGGACCGTGCGCGGGGCGCGGCCGCGGCCGGCGTGGAGCCGCGCGGCAAGGTGGAGCTCGCCGGTGCACGCCCCGGCCGCGGTCGGCGAGCACGCGAGCCTGATCGGAGCGGCATCGCGCGACAGCCGGACGCCGCCGCCGGGGATCCTCACCCCTTCGAAGCTTGGCTGTGGGACATCCGTGGACGGCGCGGTGGGCGGAGTCGGCGTGCCCCCCTCCACGGCAGCGGCCGCAACGCTGAGCTCCACGCTGTCGCTGTCGCTTGCCCCGTGCTCGTCTGTGACGGTCAGCGTCGCCCTGTAGGTGCCCGGCGTCGTGTAGAGATGCTGCGCGGCCGCCTCGGTCGACCCCGGAGAGCCGTCGCCGAAGTCCCACTCGTGGCTCAGGTCGTCCCCCTCCGGGTCGACCGAGCCGGCTGAGCCGAACGCCACCTGGAGTGGCGCGGGGCCGCTGACGGGCGTCGCGTCGATCGCGGCCGCCGGCGCCTGGTTCTCGTCGCCGTCCATCGGCGACATGCAGCCGAGGTCCGCCGGGAAGTCGGCGAGGCCGTCGCCGTCATCGTCCTCGCCGTCGTCGCAGGCGTACGTCTCGACCTCGACGATCAGCTGCGCCGGAGAGTCGGACTCGCGGCTTCCCCAGCCGCTGCCGTCCTCCTCCGGACTCGACATGCCGAGCGAGAGGAGACCGTCCACCGTCACGGCCGACGCGCCGAGGTCCACCTCGTAGCGCCGGAGGGATACTGCCGGGCCGAACGACGCGAGCGTCGTCCCGAGCTCCGGCCTCGAGTTCCACGTGATGCCCTCTCCCCACGAGGTCGATTCGACGGCGTGCACGTTGCCGCCGAAGGCGGCGCCGTTGTCATCGAACTGCCGCGCCGCGAGCCGTGCGCCGACCACATTCCGGCCGCCGAGACCCTCCACGTCGAACTTGAGGAAGGCCTGGCGGCGCACAGGCGCGTTGTCCGCCAGGACTTGGGGCGCGCCGCCGAAGCTCTGGTCCGGGCTCTGATTCTCTACGTACGTGTCGGCCACCGGCTCGAACACGAGCGTCTCCACGTCGTCGCGCCGGTAGGTCGCCGTGTACTGCGGCGACCCCTCCGGAACCGTGATCGAGTGCGAGCGCTCGCCCCCGTCCGACCACTCCACGAAGCGGTAGGTGTGCCCGCTGCGCTCGAAGGTCACCGGTGCGGTTATCTGGGCGTGGTACCCGACCGCGGTGTCCTGGGAGAACGGGGCCGGCTCCTCCCTGTCGACGTAGGCGAGCGGCGCCCCGGGCGGTGACGACGCCAGCTCGAGATCGCTCGTCTCCGGCCGCAGCTCGATCGTCTGCGACGAGCTCCGCCCGCCGCTGTCGGTGGCCGTCAGGCGGATCTCGTAGTAGGAGTCGGCGTCGTGGTCGACGACCGGCGTGAAGGACGTCTCCTCGCCGCTCGGGGCCGTAAGGGTGTGGACGTGGGTGTTGTGGTGGAGCAGGACGGTCCACTGGAGCGAGCCGCCGGTGAGCTCTCCATCCTCGGGATCCGTGGCGCTCCCGCGCAGGGTCACCTCCCTGCCGCCCTGGTAGAGCGACTCGTCCGCCGGGGATTCGATCTCGACCCCGGGAGCGAGGTTGGGGGTGACCCTGACCAGCACCGTCGTCGCCGACTCGCTCCCCGCCGTGTCCGTCACCGTCAGGCGGGCCGTGTACTCGCCGAGCTCCTCGTAGGTGTGGGCCGGGTCCGCCTCGTCGCTGTGCAGGCTCCCGTCCCCGAAGTCCCAGTCGAAGGTCAGATCGTCGCCGTCCGGATCGCTCGAGTCGCTGCCCGTGAACTGCACGAGGAGCGGCGGCGCGCCGGTGTCCGGCTCGGCGCGCGCCTCGGCGTCGGGCGGCGAGTTCGTGTTGCCGGAGTACGTGTAGCGCGTGACCGAGGGAGGGAACGGCGAGTAGCCGAACCGCACGTCGCTCAGGTCCCCGGAGGGATGCATCTCGAGGTCGACCCCGGCCATCCACACATCGGCGAAGTCGTGCACCTCGGTCACCTGGTCGTTCTCGTCGATCTCGAGCCGCTTGATCCACCCCTGGACGAAGTCGCCGACGAACAGGTCGCCCCTGTAGTGCGACGGATAGGTCGAGCCGTCGTAGATCGGCCCGACGGTGACCGACGCGCCGTCGTCGTGGTCGTACTCCCAGTTCGGGGGCGTCGCGCCCTGCAGCGTGCCTTCCTTCGCGTACAGATCGAGGCAGACCGGATGGGACGAGCGGCTGCTCGGCTTGACGGTGCCCTCGTAGCAGGGCCACCCGTAGTTGCGGCCGGGCTCGACGAAGTCGACCTCCTCCCTGCTCTCGGCGCCCACGTCGCCGGCCACGGGGCCCTTCCCCGGCCGCAGGTGGAAGCGGAACGGGTTGCGGAAGCCCATCGCGTAGATCTTCGTGCAGACGTGGTTGAGGTTGGTGTCGGCCGGGCAGAACGGGTGGTTCGGCAGGCCCCGCCCCTGACGGTCGATGTGGATGATCTTGCCCGCGAAGCTCGTCGGGTCGAAGGTGCGCCAGGACCACTCGTCGACCTCGGCGGGGTGGGAGTCGCCGCTCCCGAGCCACAGCGTGCCGTCGGCCGGGTCGGAGCGCACCGTGCCGATGGTGTGCCAGTAGTAGTCGGCGGTGATGCAGTCGAGCGTGTTGTCCGGCTCCGGGCAGGGCTCGTCGGAGTCCGTGCCGAGGATCACCGTCTCGGGGTCCGAGGGGTTCTCGAGCGTGTTGTTGGGCAGGACGGTCACCCGCGTCAGCTTGGAGACCATCGGAGCGTCCGAGTCCGGGTCTCCGGGGTTCAGCTCGAACGTGTAGAGCAGGTAGAGGTACCCGTTGCTCGCGAAGTCCGTGTCGGTCGCGATGCCGAGCAGGCCCCGGTCGGAATAGGAGTTCACCTTGGTCGACAGGTTCATGAGGGTCGACGGGGAGGGGCTCCCCGGGTTCACGACGCGGACCCGCCCGGACTTCTCCGTGACGAAGGTGCGCCCGTCGGGGGCGTAGGCCACCGCTGTAGGGCCGCTCAGGTTGTGGAATCCCGCAACGACATCCGCCTCGCCGAACCCCGGGGGGAGGGCCATAGCCGACGCCGGGAAGATCCCCACAAAAAGCATGAGGATGATCAGAAAGGCGATGCGACCCAGTATGCGTCAGGTCTGGACGGTCCGCCAACGGGATCCCCCGGATGGGGTAGAACGACCGACCAGATCCATCCGCGGAGGCCTCTAGCGTTCGCTCCAGATGGCCCTGCGACTCGCTGTCGCCTGCGTTGCGATGACCGTGCTGATCCCGTGCGACGCGGCGACCGCCTCGAGGCCGCCCCTCGAAGGCCCGCGCCGCGGAGCGCGCGATGGTGCGGGCGGTGAACGAGGCCCGAGAGGACCACGGGCGCCGGGCGCTGCGCCCCTCGCGGCGACTGACGCGCAGCGCCGGCAGGGTTGCGGCCAAGCTCGCGAAGCTGGACGTGCTCGGCCACCTGGAGAGCGCTCCGGCGGGCTCGGGGGCTCGAGGCGAGGCCCTGGCGCGCCACCGCGGCTGGCGTGCGCGCGCCAGGTCCACCGTGAGGCGCTGGCTCCGCTCCCCCTCACACCGCGCCGTCATTCTGGGCCGCTTCCGCACGGTCGGGGCCGGTATCAAGCGAGGGCGGGTCGGCGGCCGCCTCACCACCGTGTGGGTGCTGCACCTGCGCGCCCCGCCGGTGCACCTCGCTCAGCTGCGTCCCAGCTGCCGCTGGATCACGTTGCCGAGCAGCTTCGTAACCGCCGCGTCCCCGGTCACCCTCACGTGGCCGCGCTCGTAGGCGTTGGCCCAGTCGCGCAAGCGGCCGTCCGCCGCCAGCTCGTTGAAGTGGGAGCGGGAGACCGAGATGTCGATCCGGGCGTCGCCGGCGGGGTCGCGGGAGATCTGCGGGCCGGGCACCTCCACGCGCCAGATCGGCACGTCCGTGCCGCGCGACCGAAGCTCCAGGCGCACCACCAGGGTCAGCTTCCTGAGCGCGGGCACCTCCTCCTGGAGGCGCTCCACCGCCTGCCGGATCAGCGACCGAGTGTCGCCGCTCGACATCAGGCCTTGTGCCGCTCGAGCAGCTTCTTGCCGATCACCATGCGCTGGATCTCGGAGGTGCCCTCGCCGATCAGGAGCAGCGGCGCGTCGCGGTAGAGGCGCTCGATCTCGTACTCCTTCGAGTAGCCGTAGCCGCCGTGGATGCGGAACGCCTCCTCCACGACCTCCTTGCCGGTCTCGGAGGCGAACAGCTTGGCCATGCCGGCCTCGAGGTCGGAGCGCTGGCCGGCGTCCTTGAGGCGCGCGGCCTTCAGCGTGAGCAGGCGGGCGGCCTCGATCTTCGTGGCCATGTCGGCGAGCTTGAACTGGATCGCCTGGTGCTGCGCGATCTGCTTCCCGAACGTCTTCCGCTGCTGCGAGTAGCGCAGCGCCAGCTCGAGCGCGCGCTGGGCGATCCCCACGCCGCGGGCGGCCACGTTGACCCGGCCCACCTCGAGCGCGTCCATCATCTGCCCGAAGCCCTTGCCGAGCCCGTTCTCCTCGCCACCCAGGATGCGGTCGGGTGAGCAGCGGTAGCCGTCGTAGACCAGCTCGGTCGACTCGACGCCCTTGTACCCCATCTTCTTGATCTTGGGCGGGATCGTGAGGCCGTCGTTACGCTCGGCCCCGGGCTCCTTCTCGGTGAGGAAGCAGGTCATGCCCTTGTAGGGCGGGTCGGCCTTGGGATCGCTCTTCACGAGCACGAACACGACGCCGGACATGAGCCCGTTCGTGACCCACATCTTCTGGCCGTTCAGCTCCCAGTCGCCGTCGTCCAGCTTCTTGGCGGTGGACTTGATGCCCTGCACGTCCGAGCCGCACTCGGGCTCGGAGAGAGAGAAGGCGGCGCGGATCTCGCCGGTCGCCATCCGCGGCAGGAATTCCTGCTTCTGCTCGTCGGTCCCGAACTTCATCAGCAGGTACGAGCCGATGAAGTGGGTGTTGACGATGCCCGACACCGAGATCCACCCGCGCGAGAGCTCCTCGACGATCATCGCGTAGGTCGTGAGGTCGAGCCCCATCCCGCCGTACTCCTCGGGGATCGTCACCCCGAAGAGCCCGAGCTCCTTCATCTGCTCGACGACGGCCTCCGGGAACTTGTCCTCGTGGTCGTGCTCCTCGGCGATCGGGAGGACCTCGTTGTCGACGAACTGGCGGACCATCTCGGTGATGGCCTTCTGGTCGTCCGTCTTGTCCGTGTAGGGGCTCGCGGCGATTGCCATGGGCGGGGAAGAATAGATGCACAGGTTTGTGGTCGCCAGGCTGCGCGCGTCTCCCACGGGACGTGGCCGCGCGAACCTCCGTCGCCGGGCCGCGTTTCAGCGGATATGAAGAGAATCCTCCTGGCTGTCACCGTCCTGGCTGCCTGTGCCCTGGTCCCAGGGGCCACCGCCCACAAGCCTCCCCACAAGCCGCCTCCCGACAAGCCGCCGAAGGAGCGCGGCAAGCCGAATAGGCAACCCGCCTCGCTCTCCCTCACGGTCACGCCGAACCCGGTGAAGTACGGCCGGAGCGCGACCATCTCCGGGACCCTCACGGAGCCGAGCAACTCGGGCAGGACGATCACCCTGCGCGAGGACCCATTCCCCTTCGACAGCTTCTCGAATGTCGGCAGCACCGACACGGAGGGCCAAGGCAACTATTCGTTCGTGCGCAGCCCGACCGTGAACACCAGCTACCTGGTGCGTCGGGGCGGCGCGGAGAGCGCCACCGTCACGGTCGGCGTCAGCCCCACGATCTCGCTGCGCTTCGGCGACCGTACGCCGGCCGCGGGCAAGCGGGTGCGTCTGTCGGGCAAGGTCTGCCCCGAGCACGACGGCGGCACGCTTGAGATCCAACGCCGCAAGGCGCCCAAGCAGTGGCACACCGTGGCGCGGGTGACGTTGGCCGACGCAGGCGCGTGCTCGTCATACGCGCGCCGGATGCGGCTGCGCCGGGACGGCACGTACCGGACGTTCCTGGCGGCCGACTCCGACCACGCGGCGGCCCGGAGCCGGGTCCGCAGGATCGACGTCCACTAGTACCCGAGCGGGTGCCGCGCCACGAAGGCGTCCGACTCGCGCAGCGTCCGGCTCCAGCGCGGGCCGCTCGACGGGCCCGGCGCGTCTGCGTCGCGCAACGACGTGTCGAAGCGCAGCCCCGCGACCACGATGTAGGCGTGGCCGCCGTGCGCGTACACGGTGATCCACTCGCCCGGCCCGTCCTCGCCCCAGCTCATCAGGTCGCCGGAGGGGAGCGGCGAGCGCAGGAAGCGCCCGCCGAAGAGCGCGTACGAGACGGCGCCCGAGCAGTCGTAGCCGCGGTCGAGCAGGCTCGAGAAGGGCTTGTGGCCGCCGCCGTAGATGTACGGCTTCTCGACCAGGCGGTTCGCCGCCTCGATGACGCGCTTCACCTTCCGCGGCGCGGTGACCGGGGCGATCACGCGGCCGTCCACCAGCGTCGCCTCCTCGGGCGGCGGGGGCGGCGGCTCGAACGTCGCTCCGCCGCTGCTCTTCGACCGGCCGGCCGAGGCAGGCGCGGCCAGGCCCATGACGAGCAGAAGTGCTGCTGCGACGGCGGCGCAGAGCAGCTGAGTGTGGCTACGGGATGACGGCATTCTCTTTCGAACGCCTGCGGGGTTAGCTGACGGGCTCGCGCTGAAAGAGCTGCGCGCCTCCCCTAAGAGAGGTTCGCCCCAGTGGCTGCCGCCACCTTGGTTCCCCCGCTCCGCGCATGCGCGGACTCGGCGTGGTCGGGCAAGCTAGCAGATGTTTCGGCAATGTTGCGCCGGGGTTTAGTGCGTTATTGCACTAGTTCGGGCTCGCGAACCCGGGTCCTCCCCGCCGCCCGCGGCGCCCGTGGTGCGCGGTCCTGCGCGCTCGAGCCGTAGAAGCGCCCACGCGATCAGAGCGATCAGCGCGGCCGCGATCGCGGCCACCACGAGGTAGGCGATCGCACTCAGGGCGCCCGGAACGTCGTCCTTCTTCTCGCGCTGGAGCAGCACGACGTCGCGGACGAACTCGCGCGTGAAGCTCGACTCGGCCGGCACCTCCGGCGCGGGGATGGCGCGGTCCTCGGGCAGGAAGATCGGCACGCCGACGAGCGAGTCGCCGGTGTGCAGCCGGACCATCGCCTTCCAGCCGCCGTACACCGGCACCGGCTCGGTGGTCCGGTACACGCCGGGCCCGACCCGGTCGAGCTCGCTGACCACGCTGCCGCCGCCCTGCCAGGCCGTGACGTTCAGGAAGTGGGGATCCTCCGCCGCCTCGGGCGGCTCGATCCGCACCGTCGCGTCGACCGAGCGCTCGGCGCCCGACTGCACGTCGTCGAGGGCCACGGTGGCCTGGCGCGGTCCGTCGCCGGAGATCGGCAGGCCCCAGCCGATCACCGCCACCAGCACGAGGAAGCCGGCGAGCGCGGCCCGGTGCGCCGTGCGGCCCATGGGGGCCACGCGCTCGGGCGTCGGCCGGACGAGCGCGCCGCCCACGAAGCCACCCACCGCGCCGGCCGCCACGGCGGTGACGAGCCCGGCGACGAGCGCCTCGGGCAGCAGCGTCCCCTGCCACGGGATCGGCATCCAGACGTGGCTCCAGCCCCACTCGGCGGCCAGGCCGATGGTGCCGATGAAGACGCCCGCGATCGCTCCGGTGGCGACCGGCGACCTCCCCTGGGCGCGGGCGAAGACCGCCTCCACGAGCAGCGCCTCGACGAGATAGAGCGGGAAGTGGGGCAGCGTCTGGTCCCAGACGCCGCCGACCATGATCGCCAGGAAGCCGCGGATCGCGACGAAGCCCGCCACCGCCTGCAGGGCGCCGCCGCGGCCGAGGTAGATGCGCGCGGTGACGAGGCCGATGCCGGCCGCCAGCATGATCAGGATCGGGTGGAGCACCTGGCGGAACTGCGGGACGCCGAAGTCGAACTCGCCCTGGAAGGTCGACAGGGCCACGAGGAACCCGCCGACGAGCAGCGAGCGCCGCAGGACGAACACGAAGCGCGAGTGGGCCTCGCGCTCGGGGTCGCGGCCCAGGCCTCCGATGGCCTCGGACAGGAGCGCCATGGCACCGAGCACGGCCAGCGAGCCGCCGCCGATCAGCATCAGGTGCGTCGGGCCCCAGAGCGTCACGTCCTGGCCGAAGATGCGGTGCCAGAAGTCGTCCAGCGGGAAGCCCGACAGCGCGAACGCGCCGCAGGCGGCGATCAGGAGGCCCCCGACGGGGATCCACCAGCCGTTTCCGAGCCTCACCGCCGTCGCGCTCGGCCGCTCGGACGACAGCGCGGCCGCGAGGACGCCGCTGAGCAGGGCGCCGTAGAGCCCGATCAGGATCAGGAAGTGGGCCGGGTTGGCGAGCGGCCCGTCGTCGCGGCCGTTGTCGATGTGCAGGGAGATGTCCCAGTACATGCCGAGCACCGCCGTGAGGAGCGCGATGCCGAGCACGAAGGACGGGAGCGCCGCCCAGCCGGGTAGCCCGGACACGCGCTCCGAGAATGCCGCGGCGCGCGCCAGCAGCTTGATCCGGCCGCTGCGGTGGCCCGCGATCAGCACCGCGATGACGGCCGTCGCGATCGCCGCGCCGGCGGTCGCGCCGATCGCTTCGCCGATGGCGGCGCCGCCCGCGGGCTCGTCGCCGGTGGCCTGTGCAAGCAAGGTCAGCCTGTCCATGTGCAAGTCTCCATCCCGCGTCGACTCACTTGGGGATTGCCCCCACGATTCCCCGGGACATAACTAACTGAACGTCCAGTCAGCGTACTGTGATGAACGTCACACAAGCCCCTACCCTGGAAACGCCATGAGACAGCGCCCGATCGGCAAGGACCGCCGCGCGGCATGAGAGCCAGCCCCCGCAAGCGCCTCAGCGGCGAGGAGCGGCGCGCCGCGATCCTCGACTCGGCCCTCGCCGTCTTCGCCGAGCGGGGTTACCACGCCTCGTCGATCGACGACATCGCCCGCGAGGGCGGCGTCTCGAAGGCGCTGATCTACGAGCACTTCTCGTCGAAGCAGCAGCTCTATGCCGAGCTCCTGGAGCAGCACGCCGGCGACCTGTTCGAGCGGCTCGCGGCGGCGATGGACGAGGCCGCCAACACGGGCGCTGCCCGGCTTGCGACCGGCCTCGACGCCTTCTACCGCTTCGTCGAGGAGCACCGGGTGGCGTGGCGCATGCTCTTCCGCGAGGCCAACGATCCGGAGATGGTGGCGGTGCTCGAGCGCATCGTCGCGCAGGTCACGAGCGTGGTCGCCGCGCTCATCGCCCAGGATCCCGGCTCGCGCACGTCCGCCGGGGACGACGAGGCGCGGGAGCAGGCCATCGAGATGCTCGCCCACATGCTGGTCGGCTCCGTGCAGTCGCTCTCCAACTGGTGGGCGGACCACCAGGACGTGCCGCGCGCGCGGATGCTCGAGATGACGATGGACTACGCCTGGCTCGGCCTCGAGCGACTGAGCCAGGGCGACCGCTGGACGTCGGCCGGCGGGCAGTCGCCGGCCCCGTGAACTTCACTCGCGACGTCGTCGACGCCGCGGACCCGGCGCGGCGCGCCCTGGTCGCGCTGTCCGCGAACGGCGAGCGGCGCGAGATCGCCTTCGGCGAGGTGGCCGACCGATCGGCCCGCCTCGCGGGTGCCCTGGCCGCTCGCGGCGTGCGCCGCGGGGACGTGGTCATGACCCTGATCGGCAACCGGCCCGAGTGGGTCTACGCGATGGTCGCCTGCTGGCGCCTCGGCGCCGCGGCGCTCCCGTGCACCGAGCAGTTGCGGCCGGCCGACCTGCGGGCCCGCATGGACAAGGTCGAGCCGCGCGCCGTCGTGGCGCACGAGCGCCACGGCGGGCTGGCCTTGGAGTCCGGCTTCGACGGGCCGCTCCTGCTCGTCCCGGACGAGCGGCTCTTCGAGGAGGCGGAGCCCGCGCCGCCCGCCGAGGTCGGGCCCGAGGACCCGGCGCTGATCGTGTTCACCTCCGGCACCTCGGGCGAGCCGAAGCCCATCCGGCACGGAGCGCGCTACCTGGAGGGCCAGCGCGTCCAGGCCGAGCACTGGTACGGCGCCCGGCCCGGCGACCTCTGCTGGTGCACGGCCGCGAGCGGCTGGTCGCTCTCGGCGCGGAACGCGTTCGTGGCGGCCTGGCTGCGGGGCGCCGCCGCCCTGCTGCAGGAGGGCCGCTTCGATCCGCACGAGCGGCTCGAGCTGATCGAGCGCGAGCGGGTGAACGTGCTCTGCATGACACCGACCGAGTACCGGGCCATCGCCAAGCGGGCCGAGCTGCGGCCGCTGCCCGAGCTGCGCGACGCCGTGGCCGCCGGCGAGGCGCTCAACCCCGGTGTGGTGCACGCCTGGGGGGAGGCCGCCGGCGTGTGGGTGCGCGACGGCTACGGCCAGACCGAGACCGGCCACCTGACCGGCATGCCGATCGGCCCGCCGGTGCGGCCGGGGTCGATGGGCCGCCCGCTGCCCGGCTTCAGAGCGTGGATCGACGCCGGCGAGCTGGTGGTGGACCCCGCCACGGTGCCGACCTTCTTCGTCGACGGCGCGCGCGACCGGCCCTGGCGCACGGGCGACCGCGTACGCGAGGACGAGGACGGCTACCTGTGGTTCGAGGGCCGCACCGACGACCTGATCATCTCGGCCGGGTACCGGATCGGGCCGTTCGAGGTGGAGTCGGCGCTGGTCTCCCACCCTGCCGTGGCGGAGGCGGCCGCGGTGGCGGCCCCGGACGACGTGCGCGGCCAGGTGGTGCGGGCCGTGGTGGTGCTGAGCCCGGGCCGCGAGCCGAGCGACGCGCTGGCGAAGGAGATCCAGGAGCACGTGAAGGCGGCGACGGCGCCGTACAAGTACCCGCGGCTGGTGGACTTCACGAGCGAGCTGCCGAAGACGCCGAGCGGGAAGATCCGGCGCGCTGGCTGGCCTACGGGCCGAAGGGATCTCAGCGAGTCGCGAGGTAGTGCCGCAGGAGGGGGTCGATGACGCGCCAGCGACCCCTGCGCTTCGTGCTCGATGACCCCCGCATTGCGCAGCAGCTTCAGCACCCTGTCGCGCACACCCGGGTGCAGCCGCCGCGGCGGCGACTCGCCGGCGGCGACGGCTCGCACGACCGTCAGCCCGTGCTTGTGCAGCAGCCGCACCCGCTCCACAACCTGCTCCATCGTCGGGCGGTCCCCCTCCAGCGCGCGCTCGAAGCCGAGCCGCACCAGGTCGAGGTCGATCTTCCGCACGTCCAGCTCGATCGAGGCCAGGTGCGCCTGCTGGGCGATCCGCATCGTCGCGCGCGGGTGTGCGCCGCCCAGCTCGACGATCCGGTCCAGGGCCGGCTCCGCGACCGTGCAGTCGTCGGCCGCGAAGCGCTCCGCCAGCCCCCGCCGCCACTCCTCCTCGGAGATCGGCCGCAGCGCATAGAAGCTGCCGAAGCCGCTGAACGCACGGCGCGCCGGGGCGAACAGGTCGCGCACCACGTGCTCGATGCTGCCGGCGAAGAGGTACGAGACGGCGGTCGAGCGCTGGAACACGGCCCGCATCCGGTTGGTGACCGCGTCCGGGTCCCCGTACGGCCGGCGCGCCGAGGCGACCTCCTGGAACTCGTCGAGGAACAGGATCAGGCGCCGCCCGTCGGCCGTGGCCACTCGCTCGGGCAGCTCGAGCGCCAGGTCCAGCGCGCGCTCGGGGTCCTGCGCGGCGAGCCCCGGCGTCAGCGCCAGCTCGACCCCCTCCCCCAGCTCGCCGATCAGGCGGATCATCGCGCTCGACTGCGCGGCCGTGAGCGCCGCGCGCCCGGCGCTCCGAGCCCGCCGCAGCGCGCGGTGGGTGGCGGAGCGGTTGGCGATCACCGCCGCCGCCAGCGCCTCCGCGAGCTCCGCGGCGTCGGAGACCCGGAACAGGTCGACCTTCGCCGTGTAGGCGCCGCGCCGCCGGGCGCGCGAAAGGGCGGCCTCGCACACGCTCGTCTTCCCCGTCCGCCGCGGTCCGGCGACGATCAGGTGGGTGCCCGCCTCGAGTCGCGTGGCAACCTCGCGCACGTCGTCGCGCCTCCCGATCAGCTGACTGGCCGGTATGGGAGAGTCGGTCGGGAAGAGGTCGCCACTCGCTTGTCGCATCTGGGTAAAGCTTACACATATTCCGTGTAATTTGTACTCCGGAACTGCGTAATCAGTTGACGAGCCGGCGCCCGGGTAGCCTCACTGAAGATGCCCAACCGGCTTGCAGGCGAGACCTCTCCGTACCTCCTCCAGCACAAGGACAACCCCGTCGACTGGCACCCCTGGGGCGAGGAGGCCCTCGCGCGCGCGCGTGAAGAGGACCGGCCGATCCTCCTGTCGATCGGGTACTCCGCCTGCCACTGGTGCCACGTGATGGAGCGCGAGTCGTTCGAGGACGACGAGACGGCGCGCCTGATGAACGAGCTGTTCGTCTGCGTCAAGCTCGACCGCGAGGAGCGCCCCGACCTCGACTCGATCTACATGGAGGCGTGCCAGGCGATGACCGGCTCGGGCGGCTGGCCGCTGAACGCCTTCCTCACCCCCGAGCAGGTTCCCTTCTACGCGGGCACCTACTTCCCGCCCGAGCCGCGCATGGGCATGCCGAGCTGGCGCCAGGTGCTCGAGGCGGTGGCGCACGCCTGGCAGGAGAAGCGCGACGAGATCCGCGCCGGCGGCTCGCGCATCGCCGAGCGGCTGCGCGGCGGCGCGTTGCTGCAGCCGTCGAGCGAGCCGCTGCAGGAGGCGGCGCTCGACGCGGCCGTGGAGGGCCTGCGCTCGGGCTACGACGCCGCCAACGGCGGGTTCGGCTCGGCGCCCAAGTTCCCGCCCGCATCGGCGCTCGAGTTCCTGCTGCGGCGCGGCGAGGCCGAGATGACCTCGCACACCCTGCGCGCGATGGCCTCGGGCGGGATGTACGACCAGGTCGGCGGCGGGTTCTCGCGCTACTCGGTCGATCCCTACTGGCTCGTCCCCCACTTCGAGAAGATGCTCTACGACAACGCGCTCCTCGCCCGCGCCTACCTGCACGGCTGGCAGGTGACCGGCGACGAGCTGTTCCGCAGCGTGGCGGAGGAGACGCTCGACTGGGCATTGCGCGAGATGCGCGCGGACGAGGGCGGCTTCTACTCGGCGCTCGACGCCGACTCCGAGGGCGTCGAGGGCAAGTTCTACGTCTGGACCGTCGAGGAGATGCGCGACGCGCTCTCCGGCGAGCCCGACGCGGACGAGGCGATCGCCTGGTTCGGCGCCACCGATCGCGGCAACTTCGAGGGACGCAACATCCCGGTGCGCGGCCCGGGCGTCCCGGACCGGCTCGGCGAGTGGCGCCGGCGCCTCTACGAGGTGCGCGCGAAGCGGGTCTGGCCGGGGCTCGACGACAAGCGCCTGACGTCTTGGAACGCGCTGATGATCTCGGCGCTGGCGGAGGCGGGCGCCGTGCTCGAGCGGCCGGACTACATCGAGGCCGCGCGGGGCTGCGCGGAGTTCGTGCTGGGCTCGCTGCGCGACGAGGAGGGTCGCCTGCTGCGGACCTGGAAGGACGGCGAGGCGCGGCTGAACGCCTACCTCGAGGACCACGCGTACCTGCTCGAGGCGCTGCTGACGCTGTACGAGTCGACCTTCGAGCCGCGCTGGTTCGGCGAGGCGCGCGCGCTGGCCGACACCATGATCGAGCGCTTCGCCGACGAGGAGAACGGCGGCTTCTTCGAGACCTCGTCGGACCACGAGCAGCTGCTGGCGCGCCGCAAGGACCTCGAGGACCACCCGATCCCGTCGGGCAACGCGAGCGCCGCGTACGGGCTGCTCCGCCTGGCGGCGCTGACCGGTGAGCACACCTACGAGTCGCGCGCCGTGTCGGTGCTGCGGCTGCTCCACGAGCTCGGGCCGAAGCACCCGCAGGCGTTCGGGCACCTGCTGCAGGCGATGGACTTCCACCTGGCTTCGGTCAAGGAAGTCGCGCTCGTGGGCGACGACCTGCATCCCCTGGAGCGTGTGGTGCGGGGCGAGTTCCGCCCGCACCTGGTGGTCGCCGGGGGCGTTCCCGACGGCGTGCCGCTGCTGCAGGACCGCCCGCCCGTGGACGGCCGCGCGGCGGCCTACGTCTGCGAGCAGTTCGCCTGCAAGGCGCCGGTGACGGAGCCGGAGGAGCTCGAACGACTTCTCTCCTAGTCTGTCGCGGCGCTGGCCCTTGCCCCAGGTCAGCCTGCACATGAGCTGGCGGTGCGCATCTCCTCCTGGGGGCCGCGTCCCGCCGCTTCCGCCGCCGAGGCGCGCGCCCACCGGCTCATGGCGCGCGTGTTCCGGCGCGCCGGTCTCCGGGCCGGCACGCAGGAGTTCCCCGTGCCCGGCCGCGGCACGTCGCGCAACACGATCGGCGTTCTCCAGACGCCCGCCACCTGCCTGCGCATCGTGATGGCGCACGGCGACACCACCCCGAACGCCCCCGGCGCGAACGACAACGCGTCTGGCCTCGGCGTCGTGGCCGCGCTCGCGGGCCGTCTGGACGAGATCGCGCCCCGCTGTGACGTCTGGCTCGTCGCCACCGGCGCCGAGGAGCGCGTCTACACCGGCTCACCCGACCACCTCGGCGCGCTCGCGCTCGCCCGCCGCGTCCGCGCGCGCGGCGGCGAGCGAAGGCTCGATTGGGCCCTGTCGCTCGACGAGGTCGGCCGCGACCGCCCCTTCTGGCTGCGCTCGCCGGTCTCCGGCCCGCGCCCGGCCGTGGAGGGCGCCCTCATGCGCGCCGGAAGCCGCGCCCGCGTCCCCGTCACCTGGGTCCGTGACGAGACCACCGGCAACTCCGACCACCGTGAGTTCGAGCTGCTGGGCCTACCGGGCGCGAAGCTCGGGGTCGGCGCCGGCGGCGAGCCCTGCCGCCACAGCCCGTGCGACACGCCCGACCGGCTCGACCCGGTCTCGCTACGCCTCGCCCGCCGCCTGGTCGAAAGAGCGCTGCACGCCCGCTAGCCGCTCGATCGCCTCGAGCAGCTCCTCGATCGTCGCCTCGCTGCTCGCCGGCGCCATCACCGACATGCGCAGCCAGCGCACCCCCGAGACCTCGGTGGAGCTGAGGTGGAAGCGGCCCTCCGCCAGCAGCCGCTCGCGCAGCTCCACCTGGAGCGCGTCGTCGGTGCCGTAGCGGAAGCAGAGGATGTTGCTCTCCGGCCGGCTGAGGCACTCGAAGCCCTCGCGCGCCGAGATCAGCTCCCAGAAGCGCACGGTCTTGTCGTACTGGTCCGCCACGTACTCGCCGATCCCCCGCTCCCCGCGCCAGGCCAGGTTCATGAACACCTTGAGCCCGAGCGGCGCCTTGGTGCACTCGACCTGGCGCCCGAGCAGGTCCGGGCCGGCCGCCTCCGCGTCCTCGTAGATGAGATACGAGGCGCTCTGCTGGAAGGCGGCGTCGAGGCGGCGGACGTCACGCGCCAGGATCGCCGCGCAGAGGCTCGACGTGCGCAGCATCTTGTGCGCGTCCCAGACGACCGAGTCCGCCTGCTCGATGCCGCGGAGCAGGCCGCGGTGCGCCGGCGAGAGCAGCGCCGACGCCCCGTGCGCCGCGTCGGCGTGGAGCCAGATGCCGCGCTCGCGGCAGAAGCCGCCGATCGCCTCGAGGTCGTCGTGGAGGCCGGTGCTCGTGGCGCCGGCCGCGGCCACGAGCGCCATGGGGCGCAGCCCCGCGGCCTCGGCGCGCTCCACCGCGTCGTCCAGCCGCCCGGGCACGATGCGCTCGTACTCGTCCACCTCGAGCGGCACCACGGCCCGCTCCCCCAGGCCGAGCATCGCGACGCTCCGCTTGACCGAGTAGTGCGCCGAGGGCGGCGCGAGCACCGCCAGGCCGCCGCTCACGCCCTCGCCCCATGCCGACGGCGCCGCGGCGGCACGCGCCGCGAGCAGGGCGGTCAGGTTCGCCAGCGATCCGCCGTGCGTGAGCACTCCGCCGGCGCCGGGCCCCCACCCCACGCGCTCGCACATCCACTCGACCACCGCGGACTCGATCGCGTTCGCGGCGGCGCCCATCTCGTAGATCGACATCGGCTGGTTGATCGCGCCGTGCACGAGGTCCGCCAGCGCGGCCGGCACGTCGGGCGAGGCGACCTGGTGGGCCAGCTCGCCCGGGTGGTGCAGCCGCGTGCTGCGGCGGAGGAGCGCCTCCAGCCACGGCTCGAAGCCGTCGGGCCCGAGCCCGCCCTCGCGGATCAGGCGCCGCAGGTCGAGCTCGCGCTCGACGTCGCCCGGCGGCGGGGCCGACACAGCCGGCCCCTCGCCTGCCTGGCTTGCGGCCACGTAGCGCGCCACCGCGGCGATCGCCTGAGCCGCGGCGCGCTCGTATTCCTCGACGTCCCACATGCGGGGCGGGAGCCTAGACCCGGCCCGGCCCGTTCAATGTGAGCTTCGCCTCAGACCCGAGCCACCTCCCGCTCGTCGCGCTTCGCGAGCGTCGAGGGCCACCACACCTTCTGGCCGATCTCGAGGACGAGCGCGGGCACCAGCACGCTGCGCACCAGGAACGTGTCGAGCAGCACGCCGAAGGCGACCACGAAGCCGATCTCGGTCAGGAACACGAGCGGCAGCACGGCGAGCACCGAGAACGTGCCCGCCAGCACGATCCCGGCGCTCGTGATCACCCCGCCGGTCACCGCCAGCGCGCGCAGCATCCCCTCGCGCGTGCCGTGCTTGAGCGTCTCCTCGCGCGCGCGGGCCATGAGGAAGATGTTGTAGTCGACCCCCAGCGCGACCAGGAACACGAACGCGAAGAGCGGCAGCGACGGGTCCGAGCCGGGGAAGTCGAAGAGCACGTCGAAGACGAAGTAGCCCGACGCCCGAGCGCGGCCACGAAGCTGACGATGACCGTGCCGATCAGGATCAGCGGGGCGACCACCGCGCGCAGCAGCAGCACGAGGATCAGGAACACGACCACCAGCACGATCGGCGGGATCACCGTCGGAGTCCCAGCCGCCGCCTCGCGCACGTCGAACTCGACCGCGGTCGCGCCGCCGACCAGCGTGCCCGGCGCCGCCTCGTGCGCGGCCTCCCTGATCGGCTCGATGAGGTCGAAGGCCTCGGTCGAGTAGGGCGGGGCTCGAGCGTGGCCTGCACGAGCACGCCCGCGCTCCCCCTCGGCGACGGGCGGCGAGACCGACTCCACGCCCGGCGCGCCCTCGACGGCGCGCGTGACCGCGGGGACGTCGGCCGGGTCGGGCACGATCACGTCGGTCGGCGCGCTGGCGCCGGAGGGGAAGCTCTGCGCGAGCAGCTCCTGGCCCTCGACCGACTCGACCTCGGTGCGGTAGCTGTCGTTGGTGGTGAGGTCGGTCGAGAAGAACGCCAGCCCGGCGCACAGCACCAGCAGCACGGCCATCGACCCGACGAGCACCCGCCTCGGGCCCGTCGCCACGCGGTCGCCGACCCGCTTCCAGAAGCCGTGCGTGGCGTCGGCCAGGTGCTCGTGCTTGGTGCGGCGCACCTCGTAGGGCTTGAAGATCGGCGCGGTCGAGCGGGCCGACGATCAGCGACGGGAACTTGGCCCCGCCGTGGCCAGGAGACGAGGCCGCGAGCAGCGCGTTCAGCAGGACGAGCGGCAGCAGCAGGACCACCATCAGCGAGGCGCCGACGACCGGCAGCAGCGCGCCCGACGCTCGAGCCGTTCACGATCCGCCGGCCGAGTGCCCGGTCGCCGGCTCCTCGTCGGCCAGGCTCCAGCTCGGCGTGTGCGGCACGAACGGCCAGAACGCGCGGCGGCCGAAGATCGTGAGCAGCGCCGGCAGCAGCGTGAGCATCGAGAGCGCGGCGCAGGCCACGCCCATCGCGACGATCGGGCCCCATGCCCGACGTGCCGTTGACCTTGGCGATGCGAGAGGCAGAGGAGCGCGGCGATCACGGTGGCGGCCGAGGCGAACACGCCGGACCCGGCGGAGGTCATCGCGGCCCGCATGGCCTCGTGCCGGTCCAAGCGTGTGGTGCAGCTCCTCCCGGTATCTCGCCACGATCAGGAGCGCGTAGTCGGTGCCCGCGCCGAGCACCATGATCGACATGATCGCGCTCGACTGGCCGTTGATCGTCACGCCCAGCTCGGAGAGCCCGTAGCCCACCGAGCGCGCGAGCATCTCGGCGAAGATGATCGCCGCAAGCGGGATGAACAGGAAGATCGGCGAGCGGTAGATCAGGATCAGCAGGAAGATCACCAGCGACACCGCCGCCAGCAGCAGCGTGCCGTTGATGCTCTCGAAGACCTCGATGGCGTCCGCCGCGTAGCCGGCGCCGCCGGTGATCTTCACCTCGAGCCCGCCGCCCGGGTCGGACACGGTGTCGCGCCAGAACTCGACCGGGTCGAGGATCCGGTCGCCGTCGCCCTCGCCCTTCAGGTAGGCGGTGACGATCGCCGCCTTGCCGTCCTCGGAGCAGATCGGCCCGACGAACGGCGCGTAGTCGCGCGGGCTGGCCGGGATCGGCGTGGTGGGTCCGCCGCAGCCCTCGGGCTGCCCCGTGCCGCCCTCGGCGCCTGGCCGCCTCCTCCGGTCCTGCGCCGCCATTCGCCTCCCGCCGCGGCGGTCGCCCCGTCCGGCACGACCCCGGGGAAGCGCCGCTCGGTCAGGCGCTGGACGTCCTCGACGATCCTCTGCGGTCCTCGGCGGTGAGGCCCGCCTCGCGCCGGTAGACGATGACCGCAGGCGCAAGCTCGCCGCCCTGCAGCTCCTCGGCGGCCTCGAGCGCCTTGGTCGACTCGGCGTCGCCGGGCAGGAACGAGGTCGACTCGTTCTCCTCGGCGTCCGTGAACTTGCCGGGCAGGTTCGCGGGGCCGGCGGCGATGAAGATGCCGACCAGCCAGATCGCGAACACGACCCACTTGGCACGCGGCCCGGCGGGGCGGGCGAAGATCGAACGGCGTTCGGGCATGCGGAGACCTTTCAGATTTTGGCCCCCGCAGGCCCCGTCAGAGTATCGACAAGTACCGGTCCAGCTCCCACTGGGTGACCTGGACGCGGTAGTCCTCCCACTCCTGCCGCTTGATCTCCACGTAGCGGTTGAAGATGTGCTCGCCGAACGTGCGCAGCACGAGCTCGGACTCCGCCGTCAGCTCGATCGCCTCGCCGAGCGTCTCCGGCAGCTGCTCGATGCCGAGCCGCTTCCGCTCCTCCGGGCTGATGTGGTACAGGTTCTTCTCCATCGGCTCGGGCAGCTCGTAGCCCTTCTCGATGCCCTCCAGGCCGGCCGCGAGCAGGATCGCGAACGTCAGGTAGGGGTTGCAGGCCGGGTCGGGGCAGCGCAGCTCCATCCGCGTGGCCTGCTCCTTGCCCGGGTGGTAGAGCGGCACCCGCACGAGCGCCGAGCGGTTGCGGCGCGACCAGGCGCAGTAGACGGGCGCCTCGTAGCCCGGCACGAGCCGCTTGTAGGAGTTCACCCACTGCGCGAACACCGAGGTGACCTCGCGCGCGTGCTTGAGCTGGCCGGCGATGAACGCCTTGCCGGTGTCGGACAGGAAGTACTGGTCGCCCGAGTCGTAGAAGGCGTTGCTCGAGCCCCGGAAGAGCGACTGGTGCGTGTGCATGCCCGAGCCGTTCTCGCCGAACAGCGGCTTCGGCATGAAGGTCGCGTGCCACCCGTACTTCATGGCGTACTCCTTGACCGTGATGCGGTAGGTCATGCAGTCGTCCGCCATCTTCAGCGCGTCGGCGTAGCGCATGTCGATCTCGTGCTGGCTCGGGCCGACCTCGTGGTGCGTGTACTCCACGTGGATGCCGAGCTGCTCGAGCGCGAGGACGGTCTCGCGGCGCACGTCCGAGCCCGCGTCGAGCGTGGTGAGGTCGAAGTAGCCGCCCTCGTCGAGGATCTCCGGCGCCGCGCCGTTCTCCGTCTTGGCGTTGCGGAAGTAGAAGTACTCGAGCTCCGGCCCGACGTAGTAGTTCGTGAAGCCCATGGACTCGGCGCGCTCGAGCGTGCGGCGCAGCACCTGGCGCGGGTCGCCCTCGTACGGCTCGCGGTTGGGGGTGACGACGTCGCAGAACATCCGCGCCACGCCCTTGTCCTCCGGCCGCCACGGCAGGACCCTGAAGGTGGAGGGGTCGGGCATCGCGATCATGTCCGACTCCTCGATCGCGTTGAAGCCCGTGATCGACGAGCCGTCGAAGCCCATCCCGCCCTCGAAGGCGTCGTCGAGCTCCTGGGCGTTGATCGAGAAGCTCTTCAGCTGGCCGAGGATGTCGGTGAACCAGAGGCGTACGAAGCGAATGCCCCTGTCGTCGACGAACGACTTGATGTCATCGGCGGTCTTCGGCGGCTGGTCAGCCATGTGGCGGGCTCCTTGGTGGGGTGGGCGAGCCCGCGGAAGGCTAACCAGCTACAGCCAGGAGCGCGCCCAGACCTTCAGCGACCGCACGGCGGGCTCGAGCGCGCGGCCCTTCTCGGTGAGGACGTACTCGATGCGCATCGGGACGCCGTCACCCGGGCGGCGCTCGACGATCCCCTCCCCCTCGAGCTCCTTCAGGCGCTCGGACAGGAGGCGGTCGGAGAGGTCCGGCACCAGGACCTTCACCTCGGAGAAGCGCAGCGGTCCGTCGAGCAGGACGAAGACGATGGCGCCCGTCCAGCGCTTCCCGATCAACTCGATCGCCGCGTGGTATGCCGAGCAACAGCTCTCGCGCCTCGCGGCGACCGGATTGTCCTCCGCGGTGGCCTGTTCGGCCATGCGGTAATCGTACCCGGAGACGATGCGGAGGCCGTGCGGCATCACGCGGCCTGCTGCAGCCGGGCCTCTTCGCTCGACCCGTCGCGCGGAACGTCCCCCGCGCGGGTGACGAGGTTCCCGAACGTGGCCAGCGCCACGTGCGCGATCGCCTCCAGGATCTGCTCGTCGGTCCAGTCCGCCTCGAGCGCCTCCTCGTGCTTGTGCCGCGGCGGGGCGCCGTCGGACTCGAGCAGCGCCTTCACGAAGCGGAGCAGCGTGGCCTCGCGCTCGTCGCGGGAGTCGAACTCGCGCGCGAGGGCGATCTCGTCGAGGCCGAGGCCGCAGTCGCGGGCGGTGCGCTGGAGCGTCGAGAGCCCGTACTCGCTGTCCTGGTGCTCGGCGACGGCGAGCGCGATGCGCTGCTGGGTCGCGTAGGGCAGCGCGCCGTTGCGGAGCTCGGAGCGGAACCGGGCGTACGCGCGCAGCACGGCCGGCGAGCCGGCGAGCACGCCGATGAAGTTGGGGAGCTGGCCTCCGCCCGCCAAGGCGCCCTTCAGGATCGGGACGCTCCGCTCGGGGGCGGTGAGCTCATCGTGGACCTGGAACCTGCTCTCCTTCGTCTTCATCGCTTCTCTTTCCGCTGATGCTTACGGGCGGTAAGTATAGGCGGGAAAAGGCGCGCTGAACACGCCAATTGAGACCGGTTGGTCTAGGTGCGCTTCTAGGCGTGCGCGGTCCCGGCGGCGACCGCCACCAGGAACAGGCCGAGCAGGAACGCCCACAGCGCGATCCGGTCCGGCTGCGCCATCTGGGCCTCGACCACCGAGCGGCGCCGGCGCGCCGGGGTGGGCTGGCCGGCGATCTGGATGGTGCGCCGCTCGGCCACGGCGGTGGAGTCGGGCCCCGCCGACGTGGGCGCCTCCATGGCCGGTGCGGATGCGCCGGCGGGCGGCGTCCGGCGCTCGAAGCGCTTCGGAGACGAATCGTGCGCGCTCGCTGAAACCGGGCTCGTCGAGTCCTCGGCGGGCCGCAGCGGCACCGGCTCCGCGACCGGACCGTCCCCGTCCGTCGCGCGCTCGAATCGGCCGCTCTCGCGTCGCTCGGCGTCCTCGATCTTCCGCTCCCACTGGAGCAGGACCGCCTCGCGACTCATTCCGTTGTCATCCTCCCGCAGGGCGCGGGCACCGGCTGTCGACATCGGCTCTCTCTCTTCTCGCCTGCGGGGTTAGCTGACGGGCTCGCGCTGAAAGAGTTGCGCGTCGCGAGGCATCGCGATTCGCCCCTGGCCCTGCGGCCATCTGGATCCCCCACGCCCCGCTGCCGGGCGGAGCTTCGGCTTGGATGGACGCGGCCATGCTAGCAGCACATCGCATGGCCCGGACGGAACAAAAAGCCGGAAAGTGCAGGATGCTTCGCGGGGCTTGTCTACTGCCCCGCGACCCGCTCCACATAGGCCGCCACGTCCTCGGCGTCCTGGCCCTGGAGCAGGCCCGCGGGCATCCTGCCCTGGCCCGTTCCGCCGTTCTCGATGGCGTTCAGGACGCGCTCCTGATCGAGGCCGCTGAGCTCGTCGAGGTCGGGCCCGGTGACCCCGGTGGCCTGGACGGCGTCCAGGGTGTGGCAGCTCTTGCAGGTGGCGATGAAGAGCTCCTTGCCGTTCTCGAGCTGCTCGCTCGCCTGCTCGGTGCGGAGGACCCCGACCCCGCCCTCGGCCTCCCCGCGCGCCGCGATCACGGCCGCCGGGACGGCGATGCCGAGCGCGACGTAGATCACGACGATGGCGATCGGAAAGGCGCGCCGGCCACCGGTGAGATAGGCCTCGCGGGCGGCGCCGCCACCGCCCGCGAAGGCGACGAACAGCACCACGATCCCCAGCACCAGGAACGGCCCGATGACGAGCAGCACTTCCATCGAGGGCGGCACTCTACCTGCCGCGGCAGAAGTCGATCGGCGCGCACTCGGCCGAGCCGAGCGCTTGCCGCACAACGCGATCGGCGCGCAGCGCGGAGGCTAGGCCGACTCTGCGGCGGCCCGGCGGGCGCGCTTCCAGCTGCCGTAGGCGGCGAAGACGTCGCTCAGGGCGGGCAGCGCCTCGTCGTCGGAGGCGAGTTGCTGGTAGTCGACCATCAGCAGGCGCTCGGGCCGCTGGCCGGAGTCCTCGGCGACCTTCCTGATCGCCTTGCGCACGTCGTCCTTGGAGGCGTCCGCGTCGCCGCCCGCGCGCTTGGCCTCATGGGCGAAGACCCCGGCGGCGCTGCCACGCGCGCCGGGCTCGGCCGACGGGGTGGGCCGCGCGCGGCCGGTGCCGACGAGCAGCCGGCAGTGCGGGCACCGCAGCGGCTCCTGCGGCCAGTCCTCGCCGACCTTGCGCTCGATCAGCAGGTGGCAGTGCGGGCAGAAGGCGTCCTCCGCCGGCTTGGCCTTGGCGGCCTTCGACTTCCTTCTACGTGAGGTGGATGGACTCTTCTTCTGACGCGTAGCGGACGACACAGGCACCCCCTGGTGCGCCTCTAGTCGCCACTTACGGCGCTGTCCAAACCGAAATGCGGTGAGCGGTCGTTTGCGGTCGCCCGTCGGCGGGCGACGAGCCAGAGACGGTCCGCGCCGGCCCATGCCGCGAAGCAGAGGCCGCCGAGTGTGCCCGTCACCGTCAACAGCAGACCTGCCGCCGCCGCCGCGGCCACCCCGTCGCTCCCCAGGATGAGCACCGCCGCCGCCGCGCCGACGCTCGGACCCACCGGGAGCTGGGAGAGAGTCACCAGGGCGATCAGCACGGCGATCGCGTCGAAGAACGAGGCGTCCACCCCGACGGCGTGCAGCAGCAGCCAGTTGCGGAAGATCTGCGCGAACACGGCGATCAGCACGAATCCGACCACCCGGCTTCCGCCTCTCAGGCTGCGCAGCACCGCCAGCCCCCTCCACACCTTGCGACCCTCCTTGACCGCGAGCCGCCGAAGGGCCGCGCTCGCCGCCCCGACCACCGCGAAGCCGACGATCGGAAGCCACCACGGAAGGCCGAGCGGCGCGACGAGCGTGAAGGAGGCCAGCGCGGCCAGCATCGCCTCCACCGCGAGGATCGGGAACTCGGCCGCGACGAGCGTGGGCACCGGAGGGCACGTCTCCGGGGAGGAGCGTCTGAGCGCGCCGATCCGCATGGCCACTCCAAGGTGGCCGTTGATGACGCCCCCGAGCACCTGCATGCTCGACGCCCGGTACAGCACCCGGCGCGCGACCGTCCCGCCTGCGGCCTCGATGGTGAGATGCCAGGCCTCGCTCCGGGACACCAGGGCGACGATCTGAAGCAGCGCCGTGACCCCCAGCACCCAGACCGGGGCGCTCGACAGAGCCTCCCCGAACTCGTCGCGGCGGCCGGCGAGCAGCACGACGAGGATCGCCGCCGTGAGCAGCGATCCGACGATCGTCAGCAGTGTCCGCCGGCGGCGCACGAAAGCCCGCACCCGGGGGATCAGCCGGTCGCGCGACACCGCGGCGCTCGAGCCGAAGGCGTTACCCGCTTACGGGGTGCGGCGGCGCTGGAACTCCGCGTACCGCCTGGCGGCGGCCGCCTGGCGCGCTTGCTCGCGCCCGCGCTCGTACGTCTCTCGTTCCAGCTTCCCGGCCTTGCGAGTCTCCGCGTTCCGCGAAGCTACGCGCTCCCTCTCCTCTTTCCACGCCTGCTCGCCGCGGGTCGAGGACTTCCAGGTGGAGCCGTCGTCCTGCTGGGCCATGGGCACTATCCCTTCCGGGCTCCCAGGGATGAGGACCACTGGGGGGCGCAGGGAGCGCGACACCCGACGGTGGGACCTGCACGTATCAGGATACTCCCCGGGTGGCTAGTCCCGCCCGGGGCGCATCCAGACCACGTGTGCCGGGTTGACCCCGAATCGCTCGCCGTCGGACGCGTCGAACCACGCCAGCGTTCCGGCGCTGCTGCGCGCGGCGTTCTCGAGCTCCTTCGAGATGCGCTCGACGGAGCCCATCACCTCGAGGGTCTCACCGGTGGCAAGCATGAGGGTCGTCCCGCCGGAGGCCGGCGGAACGACCGGCCCGTTAGCGATGTCGGGCTCCCCGACGGCTGTCAGGAGATGGCGCGAACGTTGACGGCCTTCGGGCCCTTGTCGCCCGCCTCGGCGTCGTACTCGACCCGGGCGCCCTCGGCAAGCGACTTGAAGCCGTCGCCGACGATGCCGGTGTGATGGACGAAGAGGTCCTTGCCGGTCTCGTCGGGCGTGACGAAGCCGAACCCCTTGTCGTCGTTGAACCACTTCACGGTTCCGGTGGCCATTGCTGGTACCTCCACTGATTTGCGTGCTGCGTCGCGGAGGAGCTGTGAAGCAACGACTGCGGGCGCTAACACTCATTCGCCGGACTAGCCCGGCGCTGTCCTCGCGGACGGTAGCAGCAACCGGGCAAGACGACCTTCTCGGGTGGTTTCTTATTGAGAATCGTTCTCATCCTGGTAGCGTGGCTGCATGGTCACGAACTGGGACTGCATCGTCGTGGGCGGCGGAGCCGCCGGGTTGAGCGCAGCGCTCGTGCTGGGCCGGGCGCGGCGGCGCACGCTGGTCGTCGACGCCGGCGCGCCGAGCAATCTCCCCGCCGAGGGCATCGGCGGTCTGCTGGGCCACGACGGCCGTCCTGCCGCTGAGCTGTACGCGATGGGGCGTGCCGAGCTGGGCGCCTACCCCACCGTGGAGCTGCGCGACGGAACGGTCGAGGGCGGCGAGCGAGTGGACGGCGGGTTCGCGCTCGACCTCGCCGGCGGCGGGCGCGAGCTGACCCGTCGCGTGATCCTCGCGACCGGGATGGACTACCGGCTCCCTGACTTGCCGGGGCTGGCGCCGCTGTGGGGCCGGTCGGTGTTCCACTGTCCGTTCTGTCACGGCTGGGAGATGCGGGACGCGGCGCTCGCGGTGCTGGGCGGTGGCGGCGGCGGCCTGCATCGGGCGCTGCTGCTACGCGGGTGGAGCGCCGACGTGGTGCTGCTCAGCGACGGCCCGGCCGAGCTCGAGGCCGGCGACCTCGAGCGTCTGTCGGCGGCCGGCATCGAGGTGGACGAGCGACCGGTCGTGAATCTGATCGCGCGGGACGGCACACTCGCGGCGGTCGAGTTCGCGGACGGGTCTACACGCGCGCGCGAGGGGCTGCTCGTTCCCGTGACGGTCGCGCAGCGTTCGTCGCTCGCCGCTCGGCTCGGGGCCGAGCCCGCCGAGCCCGGCCCGGTTGCTGTCGACGCCCTGGTGGTCGACACGATGTTCCGGACGACCGCGGAGGGCGTCTCGGCGGCCGGTGACGCGAGCGCCCAGTTCCAGCAGGTGGCCGGAGCGATCTCGGCCGGGTCGATGGCGGCCGCGGGCGTGGTGCAGGGCCTGATGGCCGAGGACCACGGCATGGAGCCCGTGCCGGTGCCGGCGCGCCGGGCCGCGTAGAGGCGGCCCGCGTGGGCCGCATGGAGCCCGGCCCGGCGGCCGCAATAGAAAGGCCCCGCGATCGCGGGGCCTTCCCTTAGCCGGCCTGTAAGCCGGATCCTGTCTCGAGCAACCATCTGTCTCGTCCGGTCGCGGTCTGACCGTGCCGGACGGGGCTGTCGCCCTGCGGCCTACCTGGAGCTCGGCGGGCAGCGTCGACGCTCCTGCTTGGCCTTGCACCGGGTGGGGTTTGCCTGGCCGCCGCGTCGCCGCGACGCCGGTGCGCTCTTACCGCACCATTGCACCCTTGCCGGCGCCGACTCACGTGAGGTCGGCGCTTAGGCGGTGTGTTTCTGTGGCACTTTCCCGCGGGTTTCCCCGGGTCGGTTCCCCGACCACCTTGCCCTGCGGTGTCCGGACTTTCCTCGAGGGGCCGGTTGTCTCCCCGACCTCCCCGCGGCTGCTCGGCCGGCAGGTTCAAGTGTAGGGCGGGTCTAGGTGAGCGTCGAGCCGCAGCCCGAGCAGCGCGCGGCGCCGCCCTCGGCGTGCATCCGGGCATGGCACACGGGGCACTCCGCCGCCCCGCCCGCCTGCGCGGAGCGCAGCGTGCTCTCGAGCAGCTCCTCCAGCGTGCTCCCGCGACCGCCCGCCGGCCGGAGCCGGCGCGATTCGCCGAACAGCGACATAGGAGATTCGAGCAGAGCCGTGGTCATGTCACCCTCCTGCACAGGCCGACCACGCGCCCGAGCACCTGGGCCTCGCGGGTGCGGATCGGCTCCATCGCGTCGTTCTCCGGCTGAAGGCGCACGTGGTCGTTCTCGCGGAAGAAGCGCTTGACGGTCGCCTCCTCCCCCACGAGCGCCACGACGATCTCGCCGTCGCCGGCGGTCTCCTGGCGGCGGACGATCACGAAGTCGCCCTCGAGGATGCCCGCGTCCTTCATGGAGTCGCCCTTGACGCGCAGCACGAACTCGCCGTCGTCGCCGCCCGCGATGCCGGGCACCGGGACGTACTCCTCGATGTTCTCGTCCGCCAGCACGGGCTGGCCTGCCGCCACCTGGCCGACGACGGGCAGGCCCGCGGGCGCGACGACGTCCCGAGCCTTGTCCTTCAAGACCTCGATCGCGCGCGGCTTGGTGGGGTCCCGGCGCAGCATCCCGAGCTTCTCGAGGTTGGCGAGATGAGCGTGGACTGTCGACGACGAGGCAAGCCCGATCGCCTTCCCGATGTCTCGCACCGTGGGCGGATAGCCGTGCTCGCTCACATACCTCTTGACGAAGTCGAAGATCTCCTGCTGGCGCTTGGTCAGGCTCAACTCGACCATCGAGACCTCCTCTGAGGGCCGATCGTGTGCGGGAATCCGAACATGTGTTCGCAGAGTACCCCGCCCGTCGGACGACTTCAAGGAACTGGCCCACGCGACCGCCGTAACCCGCCGTGGCCACCACCAGGGGCCCCCGACGCGGCTCTATACTCAGCGCTCCACGCGCCTGTGGCGGAATTGGTAGACGCGCAAGGTTGAGGGCCTTGTCCTGCTTTTGCGGGGTGGGAGTTCGAGTCTCCCTGGGCGCACTGGGAAGCCCTGCGAATGCAGGGCTTTCTGCGTTCTGTGGGGTCGTGCCGTCCCGGCGGTTGGGGAGGTGGGAACACGTTGCTCACAACATGGGAACAGGCGTGGGACACCTGCGCCGCGGACTAGCGAAGCGAGCGGAGCCCGTCGCGCAGCTCGGTCGCGTACAGCTCCGGCTGCTCCCAGGCGGCGAAGTGCCCGCCCTCGTCGACCTCGTTGTAGTGGACGAGGTTGGGGTACGCCTGCTCGGTCCAGCTCCGCGGGGCGTAGACGACGTCGTCGGGGAAGACGCTCACGGCCACTGGAACGGAGACGTTCCTGACGCCGACCGGGCTCTCCTTGAATTCCCAGTAGATGCGAGACGCAGAGACCCCGGTGTTCGTCAGCCAGAACATGGTGACGTTGTCGAGGATGTCGTCACGCGTCAGGCCTCCTTCGCGCCCGTCGACGAAGGCGGGGGCGACCAATGTCTCGTAGCTGATCGGGTCGTGGTCGACCAGCCAGGCCGCCAGGGCGACGGGTGAGTCAGCCAGTCCGAACAGCGTCTGCGGGTGCCACGCCATCTCGGCCTGGCCCGCGTACTGGTAGACGCTCGCCAGCGTCTCAACCGCGCGTCGCTCGGCGGCTGAGAGGTCGGACGGCAGCTCGCCACCGGTCTGGATCGCCTTTTCGATGGCGGCCGGAAACACGCCGGGGAGGGTGGTGTGGATCCCGATCAGCTCCGCGGGGGCGTCGCTGCCACTGGCCATCACATCGACGACGATCCCGCCCCAGTCGCCGCCTGTCGCCACGAACTGCGTGTAGCCGAGGCGCTTCATCAGCTCGACCCAGGCGCGCCCGATGCGGGCCACATCCCAGCCGGTTTCGGTCGGCTTGCCCGAGAACCCGTAGCCCGGCATGTGGGGGATCACCACGTGGAAGGCGTCCGATGCGCTCGCGCCATGCGCGGTCGGGTCGGTGAGCAGGTCGACGATCTTCATCTGCTCGATCACCGAGCCGGGCCATCCGTGGCAGACGACGACCGGCAGCGCGTCCTCGTGCTTGGAGCGAACGTGGACGAAGTGGATGTCCAGCCCATCGATCTCGGTGATGAAGTTGGGCACCGAGTTGAGCTTGGCCTCGCACTTGCGCCAGTCGTGCTCGGTCTCCCAGTAGCGCGCGAGCGCCTGCATCGTCGCCAGCTGCACGCCCTGCGACGGATCTTCGACGGTCTCCTTCTCGGGCCAGCGCGTGGCCGCGATGCGCGCACGCAGGTCCTCGAGATCCGACTCGGGGACGTCGATCGTGAACGGGCGGATCGCTGTGGCGTCCGCTGACTTTGCGGTCGTGACGGCCATGTGGGTCCTCCTGGTTTGGGGCTGTTGGACCCCACGAAGCCTGATCGCGCTGTCGGCACGTCGCGCCCGTCGAAGGCCCTGGGTCTGCTACCTGGGCTGCCCCCCTGGGTCTCCCTTGGCTGCTCTGCGCCGGCGTGCGGTGGCTCCGCCAGTCAGCAGCAGCCCGATGATTCCGATCAGGCCGGGACCAGGTGAGAGTCGGAGCCAGGCAGTGCGTCAGCCAGCTCTCGGCGGGAGCGGATGTCGAGCTTGGTGAACACGTTGCGCAGATGCCACTCAACGGTCCGCGGGCTGAGAAACAGCCGCGCACCGATCTCCGGATTCGTAAGCCCATCACGCGCCAGGCCCGCGATCTGGCGCTCCTGCGCGGTCAGGTCGTCGCGCGTCTCGACCGTCCGCTTGCGCACCTTCTCGCCTGTCGCCTGAAGCTCTTTACGTGCGCGCTCGGCAAACGCCTCCATCCCGATCGTGACGAGCATTTCGTGGGCGGTGCGTAGCTGCTCGCGCGCATCGGCCCGGCGATTCTCGCGGCGCAACCACTCCCCGTAGAGCAGATGAGCCCGGGCGAGCTCGGGACGCAGCCGGGTGCGGCTCAACCGCTCGATCGCCTCGCGATGCAGGCGCTCGGCACTCTCACCCTCGCTCACGAGTGCCCGGCAGCGCGCTTGGATTCCCAGGCCCCAGTCGGTGTTGCAGGCCGCGGTGTCCGACATCAAGCGCTCGAGCGCACCGGACGCGACCTCGGGCCTCGAGGAGCGGACCGCCGCTTCGACCAGCTCGGTCGATGCCCAGGGGGAGAACTGGAGCGGCGGTGTCTCGTCGGCCGCTCGTTGGGCCGAGGCGAGCGCCCGGTCGTAGCGGGCCAGCCCGTTGAAAAGGATCGCGCTCACCCACTCGGCCCACTGGACGCCGAGTTCCTGACCGCTTGTCCCGGCGTCACGGATCGTGGACTCGATCAATGGCAAGGCGTCCGTTTGGCCTCGAAACGCGGCGAGCAACAGCTGGGCATAGGGTGCAATGTGGCTCCCAGTCGCCTTCGCGATCGCCTCGAGCTCGGCGATCGCGACGGCGGCAGCGCCAAAGTCGCCGCACCACGTGCCGAAGAAGGCCCAGTCGGTCAGGTCGATCGGCAGCCGGGCCAGCGCGCCCGCGTCGCGGCCCTCCCTGAGAAAGCGCGCGCTGACGGTATGCCAGCTGTCCTCATCCCAGAGGAGCTTGGCCGAGATTGTGATCAGCCAGCCCCAGCGGAAGTTCTCCTGGCCCGGTGACGCTTCGTCCGCAAACGCGGCCGTTGCCCGCCTCAGCAGTGGCGCGGCCGCCGCACGTCCTTCCGTGACGAGGGTGCTGAGGCCATCGAGCAGCAGATCGGATGCACGGAGCGGGCGGGTCGACCGCGGAGCCGATTTGGCAGCACGGGATACCTCGACCAGGCTGCCGGCGGAGGCCAAGCGACCGGCGAAGAACGCAGCTCCCCACGCGTCGAGGTAGGTCTCGCGCGCAAGCTCGGGGTCGAGCCGCTCAAGGCCTTGGGCAGCTTTCAAGAGCAGTGGCGGCGCAGTGGGCCCCATGCTCGACGCGAACGCGATCTGACCCCGGAGCAGCTCCACGTGCGCCGCCTGCAGCTCGTCTGGCGTCGAGGCCTCGGCCAACGCCAGAAGCTCGAGCGCGCCCTCGAACATGCCGGCATGCAAGCTCGCTTGGGCAGCAGCAAGCGCACGCCGCACCCGCTGCTCGGGATCGCCCGACAGAACGACAGAGCGATGCAGGAACGCGGCTGCCGCGGCCAGGCCGCCGCGCGCCTGCGCGCGGCTGGCGGACTGCTCGAGCTCCGCGGCGACCGACTCGTTGGGCCCCGCTGCGGCTGTGGCCAGATGCCACGCGCGACGGTCGGGGTCGACGGTACGGTCGGTCGCCTCTGCCAGGGCCAGATGGACCTCCCGGCGTTGCTCTCTGGTCGCTGTTCGGTAGACGGCGGAGCGCACCAGCGGATGACGGAAGGTCACGCGCTCTCCGAGCGCGAGCAGCGCGTCCGTCTCCGCGTCCGTGGCGGAGAGCGCGATCCCGAGTCGCTCGGATGCAGCCAGCAGCAGCAGCGGATCGCCGACCGGCTCAGCCGCCGCGATCAGCAGCAGACGTCGCGCGTCGTCGGAGAGCGTCTCAACCCGACGAACGAAACTTTCCTCGATTCGCCCTGCGAGCCCCTGCGCCTCGACTAGGCCAAAGCCGCCCGCCAGCTGCTTCGCCGTCAAGCCCCGCGGCAGCTCTAGCAACGCCAGCGGATTACCGCGTGTCTCAGCGATGATCCGGTCTCGGACTCGCTCATCCAGTTTGAATCGCACGGCCGAGCTCAGCAGCGCGCGGGCGTCGCCGTTGCGCACGCCGCTCACCTCCACCTCGGAGACGTGTCGAAGCTCCTCGCCCGGCTCGCGCGCGGCGAAAACGAGCCCGACCGGCTCCGCCAGCAGGCGACGTGCAACAAACGCCAAGGTCAGCGCCGAGGCCCGATCCAGCCACTGCGCGTCATCGACGACACACAGCAGCGGACGCTGCTCGGTCACCTCCGTGAACAGGCTCAACACCGCCAGTCCGACGAGAAACCGATCCGGGGCTTCACCGGCGCTCAGCCCGAACACGATCTCCATGGCGTGCCGTTGCGGTGCCGGGAGTGTCTCGAGCGTGTCGAGCAGCGGCCCGCACAGCTGATGCAGACTGGCGAAGGCCAGCTCCATGTCCGACTGCACGCCCACCGCCCGTACGATGGTCAGGTCGGATGCCGACGCAATCAGATACTCCAACAGCGCCGTCTTCCCGATCCCAGCCTCGCCTTTCAGCACAAGCGACCGGCTCTCGCCGCGGCGAACCGCCGCGACCAAGTCGTCCAGCAGCGCGCACTCGCTGCCCCGACCGCGCAGGCCGGAATGCCTGCCCGGGCCAGGGACGCGGCTTTCCATCGGCATTGCCGATCGTAACCGACCCGCAGCCCGCAGACAGAGAGCACCACATGGCCGCGCAGCTCGGCGGGGCCGAGTGGCTCGGAGCCCGGCCACCCGGTCGCCCCGTCGAGGGACGGCATGTGCACACGTTGGAAGACGCTTACCTAGCGAAGCCCCGGAACGCCGCTCGGACCTCGGTGGAGAAGAGCTCCGGCTCCTCCCAGGCGGCGAAGTGGCCGCCCCTGTCGACTTCGTTGAAATAGCTGAGGGTGGGGTAGGCCACCTCGACCCAGCTCCGTGGGGCAGCCCAGACCTCTTCTGGGAACGTCGTGAAGCCGACCGGCACGGACGCCGGCGGAGGGGGCGTGGCGGCGAAGCCGGCCCGTGCTCGTCCGTCCTCCCAGTAGTCCCGGGCGGCCGAGGCGCCGGTGCCCGTCAGCCAGTAGAGCGTGACGTTGTCGACGATGTGCTCCTTGGTCAGGTTCCCGGTCGGCCTGCCGTCGACGAACGCGCCGGCGATCTTGTAGTAGCCGTCCGTGTCGTGGTCGAGCATCCAGGCCGCGAGGGCGACGGGTGAGTCCAGCAGCGCGTAGCCGATCGTCTGCGGCCGGGTGGCCATCTCCAGGAAGTAGCCGGAGCCGTCCGTCGTGAACGTGTTGAGCGCATCGAACGCCGCGCGCTCCTTCTCGGACTCCCCCGGCAGCTGCTCGGCGACGCCGGGCACGACCACCGCCGTGAGCACGTTGATGTGGACGCCGAGCAGACCCTCGGGAGCCTCCCGGGCCATCGCGTCGGTGACGACGGCTCCCCGGTCGCCGCCCTGGGCGACATAGCGGGTGTAGCCGATGCGGCGCATCAACTCCGCCCAGGCTTGCCCAATGCGAGCCGCGTCCCAGCCGAGCTCGGCCGGCTCACCCGAGAAGCCGTAGCCGGGTATCGACGGCAAAACCAGGTGGAAGGCGTCCTCGGCGTCGCCGCCGTGCGCCGTCGGGTCGGTGAGCGGGCCGACGGTCTCGAGCAGCTCGACAACCGAGCCGGGCCACCCGTGCGTCATGATCAGCGGCAACGCGTCCTCATGCGGCGAGCGCACGTGGATGAAGTGGATGTCCACCCCGTCGATCTCGGTCGTGAACTGCGGCAGCGCGTTCAGTCGTGCCTCGCACTTGCGCCAGTCGTACTCGGTCGTCCAGTAGCGGGCGAGCTCCCGCATGGTCGCGAGCTGCACGCCCTGCGAGCGATCGTCGACGAGCTCCTTGGTCGGCCAGTGCGTCGCCGCGATGCGTGCACGCAGGTCGTCGAGATCCGCCTCGGGAGTCTCGATCGTGAATGGGCGGATCGTGGTGTCGCCCGCTGGCTTTTCGGCCATGACGGCCATGTGGGTCCTCCTGGTTTGGGGCTGTTGGACCCCACGAAGCCTGATCGCGCTGTCGGCACGTCGCGCCCGTCGAAGGCCCTGGGTCTGCTACCTGGGCTGCCCCCTGGGTCCCCCTTTGGCTGCCCTCCTGTCGTCTCCCGCGGGCGTGCGGTGGCTGCGCCGCGTCCGTGTGCGCGCGGATCGAAGGGCTACGCGACTGCGTGGGCCGGAGCCACTGCCTGCGGCGGGTGGATCAGGAGCTCCTCGGTGGGTGTCTCGCCGGACTGTTCGCCGATCGCGGCCGCGGCCTCAGCCGCGCGTACGAGGTCGATGGCGGTCGACCGCACCTGCGCCACGATCTCCCCGAGCCCGAGCTCTCGGTTCTCGTCGAAGGTCTCGGTGGCGCGCAGGGCCGCCCGCGAAGCCAGGATGCGAACCTCTGTGTCGCCAGTCGGGTGGTCGAGCTCGGCGGCCAGTGCCCACACGGCCAGGCCGAGGTCGTGGATCGCATCCAGCAGCGCCGCCGGCGCCGATCCGCCGGCCCGCACGTACCTCGCCGCATGGCGCGCCAGGACGCGGGTGTTCCGAACCGCGAAGTCGATGTGCCGCGCGGCGCGCGCGTAACGATCCAGCTCGCCACGCGAGGCCCGGCGTCCCGGCGAGAATCGAGCTGTCTCGCCCCCGATGACCAGGGCCTCATCGAGCGCACGAAGGTCGTGGTCGATCTCACGGGCCGCCTGCAGGGCCGCGTCCGACCGCATCAGATCGCCTTCCGCGAGGCCCGCCGCCACGTCCTCGAGCGTCCGCCCGAGGCCGCCGAAGATCGCCTGAGCGGAGCGTCCGACGAGGAGCACCGGGTTCAGGGGGAAGGCCAGCGCACTCACCGCGAGCGCCACGCCGCCACCCACCAGCGCCTCTATCACCCGGCTCGGCGCCAGCCCCGTGCCGGCCGGGTCGAGAAGGACGAGCAGGGTCGCGGACACGGCGGCCTCCGTCACCAGAACCGGTCCGCCGCCGAGAAGCACCGCCGCGGCCATCGCGAGCAGGACCATCAGGCCCAACTGCAGGGGTCCGGTGCCGATGGCGCGCACCAGGAGATCCGCGATCCCGATGCCGAGCACCACTCCGCCGATCAGCTCGACCGCTCGCTCCGAGCGCTGGCCGTAGGTCGCACCCAGCGAGACGACCGCGGCGATCGACGCGAAGACCGGCTGCTGCTCTGAGGTGACCAGCGTCGCCAGGTACCACGCGGCGACAGCCGCGCCGGCGGTCTGCAGAATCGGCCACGAGCGCGCGCGGAGCCGCAGCAGCGCGCTGCGTCGCAGGACGTGTCCGGAATGGCCAGCGGTCACGCTCTTGACAGTAGCCACCGGCCGGAAGCACCCTTTACAAGCGTCAGGCCATCTCCGCCAGCGCCGTCAGCGTCCGTTCGCCGCCGGGGTCGCCCGCCGTGGCCGGCACAGGACCACTTCGTCCAGCGCCTCGGCGCAGGCCGCCCGCCGCGTCCGCCGCCGACATCGACTCGAGCTTCCCTCTGTACTCACGCGCGACGCTGATCTTCATGGCGCCGCTTATACCGGCGCCCGAGAATGTGAAGTAGGGTCGTCCGCAATCACGGGCTGCGTGGAAGCGTGCCCAGGCTTGTGTGGAAAGGAGAGGCATGAGCGTGAGCGCGCTCGGCGAGGCGCTCGGCGAGAGCGGGCGCGACACGGCGCTCCAGGAGGTCGCCGCCGCGATCCGCGAGCAGGGCGTCAGGCACGTGTACCTGCAGTACACGGCCGTGCCGGGCCGCGTCATGGGGAAGGTGGTTCCGGCCGCGCACTTCGAGCGGATCGCGGGGAACGGGCTCCCCTGGACCTACCTCTCGGCCGGCGGCTTCACCGTGGACGTGCACGGCAACGTGCTCGGACCCAGTCCCGCCGCCTGCGCCGAGGGTCTCCTCGTGCCCGACCTCGACACTTTCCGGGTCCTTCCCTGGGACACGGAGGTGGGTCGCGTGTTCTGCGACCACTTCCACGACGCCGACGACCCCGAGCGTCCCGGCGCCGTGGCTCAGGGCGACTCCCGGGCGAACCTGAAGCGCCTGCACGCCGAGTTCGAGGCGGAGTTCGGGCTCGCGCTGCAGTCGGGTTGCGAGCCGGAGATGAGCTGGTTCCCCGACGCCGATTCGATCACCGCGTCGATATCGAAGCTGCCGGCCCACGTGGGCACGCCGTACCACATCGGCCACATCGAGGAGATGCGGCCGATCCTCAAGCGCGTGACCCGCTATGGCCAGGAGATGGGGCTCGACATGATCCAGGCCGACTACGAGGACCCCGGCCAGGTCGAGATGAACTTCCTCTTCGGCCCCTGCGTCGAGACGGCCGACCGGCTGCAGACGTTCCGGCAGATCTGCATGCAGGTCGCCAAGGAGTTCGGCGTGTTCGCGACCTTCATGCCGAAGCCGGTGCCGGGCATCATGGCGAACGGCTGCCACCACCACGTCAGCCTCTGGCGGGGCGACGAGCCGGCGTTCGCCAACGACGGCGGGCGCAGCCTGAACGACGTCGGGCGCTGGGCAGTCGGCGGGATCCTCGCGCACGCGCGCGCGATGACGGCGGTCGTCGCGCCGACGGTGAACTCCTATGCGCGCTACTGGGACGTGGGCCAGTTCGCGCCGAGCGTGCCGGTGTGGGGCTACGACCACCGGCAGTGCCTCGTGCGCGTCCTGGGAGCGCGCCTGGAGTTCCGCGCGCCGGACGCCTGCTGCAACCCCTACCTGACGCACGCGGTGCTGCTTGCCGCGATGCGCGACGGCATCGCCAACCGTACGGACCCCGGTCAGCCGCACGACGTGGACGACTTCCCGGATCCGGAGCTGGCGCGCTTCCCGCTGCTACCGCGGACGCTCGGCGAGGCGCTCGAAGCCTTCGAGCAGGACGACGTGGTGCGGAGCGCGGTGCCCGGCGACCTCTACGACACGTTCATGGCGATCAAGCGCGACGAGTGGCACCGGGCCTGCGGGGCGGTCACCGAGTGGGACCGCGAGACCTACCTGACCTACATCCCATGAGCGCAGAGCCGCTTCGCCTCGTCTGCATCGACGCCAATGCGATGCCGCTCTTCGGCAAGAGCCGCGGCGGCGTCCGCGAGGGCTACGAGCCGGCGGCGGCCGCGCTCGTAGCCGAGAGCCTGGGCCGGCCGCTCGAGTGGGTGTTCAAGCCGTGGGTGGAGATGGTCCCCGCGGTGGATGCCGGCGAGGGTGACGCGATCTGGTGCGGCCAGGGAATCACCGCGGAGCGTCGCCGCCGGGTCGACTTCACGCGCCCCTACGCCGTCTTCGACGAGTCCCTGCTGGCCCGCGCCGGCTCCGGCATCAGCTCGCCCGCGGAGCTCACGGGGAAGCGGATCGGCGCGATCGCCGGCAGCACGAACATGGCCCTCGCCGAGACGTTCGAGGGAGCGTCGCCGGTTCCGTTCGGCGGCGAGAGCGACGACGTGTTCGGCGAGATGCTCGACGCCCTCCGCGCAGGCGAGGTCGACGGCGTGGTGGACGACGACGTCGCGTTCCTCGCGCTCGCGGACGACCCGGACTTCGAGATCGCCTTCACGGCGCCGACTCGCAACGAGTGGGGCGTAGCCGTGTCGAAGACGCGCCCGGACATGCGCGACGAGCTCGACCGCGCGCTCGCCGAGGTCCTGCGCGACGGTCGCCTCGCGGCATGCTGGGAGAGCTGGCTGCCGGGCCTCGCCTACCCTTTCGACGGTCGGTGACATGACGGCGACGCACGGGCATCCCTCCTACTTCAACATCGCGGACCCCTCGTTCGTGATCGACTCCGACGAGGTCCTTCGCGCGCGCGAGGAGAACTGGTACGTCCGCACGAACTACGGCCTCGCGGTCCTCCGCTACGACGAGGTGGCCGCCCTGCTCCGCGACCGCAGGCTCAAGCAGGGCAGCGCCGCCTGGCCTGCCCACCACGGGGTCGACGGGCCGTTCGCGGAGTGGTGGTCGAAGGCGCTGCTCAACCTCGAGGGGGACGACCACGCGCGCGTCCGGCGCCTGTTGAACCCGGTCTTCGCACCCGGTGCGATCAGCGACATGGCCCCGCGCTTCCGGGCGCTCGGCAACGAGCTGGTCGACGCCTTCGCCGACGAGGGGCGCTGCGAGTTCATGAGCCAGTTCGCCGAGCCCTACGCGGCGCGGGTGATCGCGATCCTGATGGGGATCCCCGAAACCGAGTGGCCGAAGATCGCCGAATGGGGCAGCGACCTCGGCCTCTCGCTGTCGATCGCGATCCGCGAGGAGCTGCCGCGCATCGAGGCCGCGCTCGAGGGCCTCTACGGCTTCGCGGACGAGCTGATCGCCGACCGCCGCCGCGAGCCGAAGGACGACTTCGTCACACGGCTCGTGCAGGCCGAGCAGGACGAGGACCGGCTCAGCCACGACGAGCTGCGCGTGTCGCTCGTGCTCCTGATCTTCGGCGGCCTGGACACCACCCGCAACCAGCTCGGGCTCGCCATGCAGACGTTCCTCGACCGGCCGGACGAGTGGCGCCGCCTGGCGGAGCGGCCCGAGCTCGCCGAGGGGGCGGTCGAGGAGATCATGCGCCTGAACCCCACCGTCACCTGGGTGACCCGCGAGGCGGTCGAGGACTTCACGTTCCAGGGGCTCGACATCGCCGAGGGAACCACCCTCCACCTGTTCTCGCAGTCGGCCGGCTCGGATCCGCGCGTCTTCGAGAACCCCGGGTTCGACCCCGAGGCCGAGCGCCCGCGCCACTTCGGCTTCGGCGGTGGCCGCCACCACTGCATCGGCCATTTCGTGGCTCGCATGGACATGAGCGAGGCGTTGGCGCTGCTTGCGCGGCGGCTGCGCGATCCGCGCGTGGACGGCGAGGTGAAGTCGCTGCCGCGCAGCGGCAACACAGGTCCGATCGAGCTGCCGATCGCCTTCACCGCAGCGCCGGCCTGAGCGAGCCGACCGCGCGGAACCGGCAGTGAGCACGAGGGGCGGCCCTGCGGCCGCCCCTCGTGGAACTGCGGTGCGTATTTCGGCTCTGCGCCTAGCGGATCAGCAGATCCCCGCTGTACGCGCCCAGCTTGGCCATGCGGGCCTTCGACCTCCGCATCGCCTTGCGGGCCTTCTTCACGGACGCCGCGCGGGCTCCGCCCGCGAGCGACTCGCGCAGGTTCCGGTCCTCCGCCAGCACCGCCAGCACGTGGGCGCCGGCGTCGGCCATATCCTCGTAGCCGTCCAGGTCGAGGTTGTTGATGTCGTCACCGGCCTGGTGGTAGTTCGGGTCGAACGCCACACCTGCGGTGCCGCCCCACTTCAGGACCTGCGCCGCCGACTTCGCGACCTCCGCCCCGGAGAACAGGCCGCCCGCGGCGATCCCGTTGTCCTGGAACGGCTTGTAGTCGCTGCGGCCGTCGAACGCCGTCGGCTCCGTCTCCTGGTCCTGGGAGTCGAAGAAGCGCACGAACTTCCGCTCGATGTACGCCGCGCCCGGGTTGACGACGGGCGCCGTCGCCGGCGGCGTCGTGTGCGAGAAGTCGCCGTCGTAGACGAACTTGGCGTGGTTCGGCGACGCGAGCATGTCGAAGTTGAGGTTCGCCGCGATCTGGGCGAACTCCGGGTCCGATATGGCCGCGACGTACCGGGTGGCTCCCACCAGGCCGGACTCCTCGGCGCCCCACCAGGCGAAGCGCACGCGGTTCTCCGTCCTGATCCTCTCCTTGGCCATCCGAATGGCCGTCTCGAGCAGGAACGCCGACCCCGAGCCGTTGTCGTTGATGCCCGGGCCCTCCGGCACCGAATCGAGGTGCGCGCCCATGATCGTCACGTTGTCGGGATCGCCCGACCGTGTGTCGGCCAGGATGTTGGCCGACGTACGGCGGTCGCTCTCGGCGGTGACGATGATCTGACCCGTGGTCGGGTCGGGCTCGTTGGCGAGCCGATCGCCCTCGGCATACGAGATGCCGACGACCGGGATCGTCACGTCCGGCGGGTCCGGCTGGCCGTCCTGCGCCGTCTCGCCCAGCGTTCCGGCGACGACGCCCTCGTTGCCCGGGGTGCCCGAGTTGAAGATGATCGCGCCGGACGCGCCGGCCGCCTGGGCGTTGGTCGCCTTCAGGGCAAACGGGCAGCTGCCGCGCTGCATCAGGGCGATGGCACCCGCCGTGAAGCCGGCGAAGTCTTCGGCCTGGCAGCCCGACGTCGAAACGCGCTGCGCCGGGTTCGGACTGAGGGTCAGGTCGATGGGCACGATCGTCTGCACATCGGTGTCGCCGCTGGCGGAGTACGACATGGTGAGGAACTCGTCCTGCGTGTAGGTCTTCCCCGGCGCCGGCGAGACCTGCCTCAGCACCGGATCGGCGATCTCCTGGAAGGTGACGAAGTTGAACACCTGCGTCCTCGGGGTGTAGCCCGCGGCGCGCAGCTGCGTCAGCACGTACTGAACCGAGGCGCCGTAGCCCTCGAAGCCGGAGGCGCGGTGGCCGCCGGTGTCGTCGGCGATCTGCTGGAACGCCCGGAGGTGCGTGAGCATGCGCTTCGAGCTGATCTCCTTACGGAGCTCGCGGGACGTCCTGTCGGCGTCGGAGCTCGAGTGGCCATGGCCCTTCTTGTGGCCGTGGCCCTTCCCGTACTTCGCCTTGCCGGAGCCGGCCTTGTGGGCGGCGGCCGAGGTGCTGGTCGCACCTGCAGCCGCGGGCGCTACACAGAGCGCCAGCATCGCTACGAAAAGTGCGATGCGCAAACTGAAAGACATAGAACCCTCCTCAGAAGGATGAGTGTGGAGGCGGCGGAGGCTACTGCCTACATGAGTAGGAGGTCGCGGTACCCGTCGCGGACGCCGCTCAGACGCGCCGGCGTCCGGGCTTGTAGACGCTCAGCCCCGTTGCGACCGTGAGAGCGAGGACGTCCCAGGCGGCGGCGGCGATCAGCACCGTCTCGGCGTCGCCGCTTCCACCCTGCATCTCGCTGGTCGCGGGCCCGATCACGAGCGCACCGACGAGGATCACGGAAAGGAGCAGCAGCAGCTTCGCGGTGACCCAGGCATACCGGAGCACGCCCCACTTCGAGCCAAGTCCGAGCGTCAGCCCCGTGATGAGCGCGATGAAGCTGAGGGGGATGCCGAACACCAGGCTGAACATCTCCAGCAGCTCGTAGGAGGAGCTCGCGAGCGCCGCATCGGGCGTGGTCGCCGCCCGAACGTTCACCGCCAGGACGGCAGCCACGTCACCGAGAAGCCCGACGGAGGCGATGATGTGCGTAGTGAGCACGGCCCGCCGCGTGCGCGGCGACAAGGCTCGCCGCCCCGTGGTCCGCGACTTCGTGGCTGTCAGCGGCTGTCCCATCTGCCGCGCCAGGCTAGGCCGCGGCGCCGCGACCGGAAACGTCCCGCGGGGGGACCTGGCGTACCCCCTTGGGTGGATGCGCGGCCGGCGCTAGGCGCGTGCCAGCGCCCCGCTCGCCGCCATGTCCCGGGCGACCTTGCGGAAGGCCCTCGCCACCGGCATGAGCGCCGCGAGCGGCCCGGCCGGACGCACCAGCTGCAGGGGGAAGCCGACCTCGTCGCCGAGCTCCAGCACGCGCAGGTCGCGCGCCGTCGATGCCGCGGCCGAGCGGGTGGTCAGGCCGACGCAGCCGTCCAGCCTGACGGCGGTCTCCCACGCCATCGGGCCGTGTGGATCCGCGACCACGCGCGGCTCGAAGCCCGCCTGCCTGCAGCGGGCGACCACCGCGCGGTTGTAGCCGGCGCCGTCGCGCGGGTCCACGAGCGCGAACGTCTCGCGGCGCAGCTCGTCGAGCCGGACCGGGCGCCGCCGCGAGGCCAGCCGGTGTCCCGTCCCGACCGCCAGCACCGCAGGCTCCACGAGGAGGCGCTCGCAGACGATCCCGCTCCGCGGCTCCGCGCAGAAGCCCAGCGCCAGCTCGAGCTCGCCCTCGGCCACCTCCCTGGCCAGCGCGCCAGAGGAGTCCTGCCGCGCGCGCGTTCGCACGGCGGGTAGGCGGCGGCCCGCCTCCGCCAGGACGGCCTGGGCGACGTAGTGCAACCCCGGCGAGAACCCGAGCCGCAGCTCGCCGCGCTCGCCACGGGCCACCGCCGCGGCCATGTCCTCCACGCTCTCGGCCGCCTCCACCGCGTTCCGCGCCGGCGCGAGGATCGCACGCCCGCCCTCGGAGAGGCGCACGCTGCTGCGCGTGCGCTCGAACACGTCCACGCCCAGCTGAAGCTCGAGTCGGCGGATCTGCTGGCTGAGGGCCGGCTGGGTCATGTGGAGGCGCGCGGCCGCCTTGCTGAAGTGGAGCTCCTCTGCGAGGACCACGAACGAGCGCAGGAGCCGCGGGTCGAGGCTCATGCGTCGAGCTTATAAGTGCCGGGCGAATCGGTATTTCACGGCCAAGCGACGTTTTCGTAGGGTCGCCGGCCGTGAGAACACGCGTACTGCTGCTCGCCGCCGTGCTGTTGGCCGGCTGCGGCGACGAGGAATCGACCGACAAGGCGAGGACCGATCAGCCGGCCGAGCGCGATGCGGCCTCCCCCGCGCCCCCGCCCGACGCCGGCACCCAGGCCGGCCACGGCGCCGACCCGGGTCGCGTCACCGTGCCCGAGCGCGACCCCTCGCCGCCCACCGCCAGCATCACGCTGACCGCGGCGGATGGCGGCGCCCTGGCCGAGACCTCGCAGCCGCCCGAGGACAGCACGCCGCGCACCGTGACCCTCGACGAGCCGCAGCCTGCGCGGGATCACCACCGGCCGCGACGCCGAACGGCGGGGTCGCCCGCGTGCGCGTCTCGATCCGGGAGGAGATCGAGTGCCGGGACGGCGACGGCGCCTACCGCCGCCTGCGCACGCGCTACTTCCCGCCCCCGCAGGTCGAGCGCATCCGCTCGAACCCCGGAGCGCGCCTTCCCACCGAGCGCGAAGCGCTCCCTCCCGCTCCGCCTGAGCGAGGCCCGCTGCGGCGCCGGCCGCGTCGCGTCGGTGCACGGGGAGCTCTGGGGCGAGGCGATCAACGGCAGCGGCCTCGAGGCCGTGACACCGCACCTGACGTTCGTCTACGAGGCCGCTGAGCTCCGATGCCAGAACTGACTCGGGCGCGGCTCGAGGCGCTCGTCACGCGAGCCCTGCGGGCCTGGGGAGCGACTCCCGGGGTGGCAGGGTGCATCGCCGAGCACCTCGTGGAGTCGGACCTCAGCGGCCATCCCAGCCACGGGGTTGGGCAGATGCTCGGCTACCGCGACCTGATCGAGAGCGGCGAGTGCGACATCGCCGCCGAGCCCGAGGTGGTGGGCCGGACGGGCGCCGTGACCCGCATCGACGGCCAGTCCGGGATGGGCCACCCGGCGATGGCGCTCGCCGTGAGCTGCGCGAGCGAGTCGGCGGCCGAGCTCGGCGTGGGCCTCGCCGCCATCGTCCGGTGCGGCCATACCGGCCGGATGGGCGCGTGGGCCGAGCGGGCCGCGTCCCGTGGGATGGCCTCGGTCATGTGCACCGCATGGGGCGAGCCGCCGTTCACCGTGGCCCTCGGCCCGGGCAGCGGGCCGGTCCTGCACACCAACCCGCTCACGCTGGGCGTGCCCGCGCCGCAGGGCCACCTCGTACTGGACATGGCGACGAGCGCGATCGCCGACGGCAAGGTGATGGTCGCGGCCACGCGCGGGACGCCCCTGCCGGACGGCGCCGCCCTCGACGCCGAGGGGCGCCCAACGTCCGACCCGGCGGCAGTCCTGGCCGGCGGCGCGCTGCTGCCGGCGGGCGGCTACAAGGGATTCGGGCTGGCCGCTCTGATCGAGGCGCTCGCCATCGGTCTCGTGGGAGCGGACGCACTCGGGATGAGGCCCGTGTCCGGCGCGCTCGTGCTCTGCATCAGGGCCGACCTGTTCAGGCCGGCGGAGGAGCAGACCGCGTCGGCCGAGGCGCTACGCGCGCGCCTGCACGAGTCCGGGCAGTCGATCGAGGTGCTGGCACCGGGCGAGCTGGAGCGGCGTGCGTTCAAGACGTCCGACTCCATCGAGGTCGGCGAGGAAGTGCTCGCCCTGCTCGAGACGCCGGCTAGGGCCCGAACGTCAGCACCAGGCGCGGCGGGTTGTCCGTGCCCTTCTCGCGGCTGTGGAAGACCTGGTCGAGGCCGCTGCCGTTCTCGGTGGCGTCGCGGATCAGGAAGCCGTGGTTGGCGCCCGGCGCGTACATGGCCTGGACGTGCGAGGTCACCGTCCACTCGCGGTAGCCGGAGCCCGAGGCCACGGTCGCCGCGCGTGCCGGTCGTCAGCGGCTGGTTGTTCCAGTTCACGCCGGTCTCGGTCCAGGTCGAGGCGAGGCGCGAGCGCCTGGAGCGTGCGACCCGTCTTGTAGGAGGTGGCGTAGAGGCGCAGCTTCGCGGTCGTCATCTGGCAGCCCGCCGGGATCGCCGGCAGGTTGAAGCGGTACAGGGCGCGCGAGTTGGCGCCGGACTTGGTGTCGACCTTGAGGCCCGAGTCGGTGCCGTAGTTCTGGGTCGCGCGAGCTCTGCAGGACCCAGCTGTCCGCCGCGGCGACCAGGGTGACCGTCGAGCCGGCGCAGCCCTGGGTGATCGTCCAGTTGTGCGTGGCCGGCGTCTCGTCGACGTTCTCCGCCTCGTCGGCGGCGCGCACGCGGAAGCTGTGCGCGCCGACCGCCAGGTTCGTGTACGCCTTCGGCGAGGTGCACGGCGCGAACGCCGCGTTGTCGAGCGAGCACTCGAACGTCGAGGCCTGCCTCGCTCGAGGTGAAGTTGAACGTCGCGCTCGGTCGACGTGCCGGTGGCGGGCGGCGCCCCGGCGCCGATCGTCGTCTGCGGCGCGGTCGTGTCGATCCTCCAGCGTGAAGGTGGCCGGCGACTGCGTCCACGTTCCCGGCGGCGTCCCTCGCCCGGGCGCGGAACTCGTGCTGGCCGTCCGCCAGGCCGGTGTAGTCGCGCGGCGAGGTGCACGCGGCGAACGCGGCGCCGTCGAGCGAGCACTCGAAGCGTCGACCCCGGCTCGTTCGAGACGAACTCGAAGCTCGCGTCGGACTCCGTCGACAGCATCTCCGGGACGACGTTGACCGAGGTCGTCGGCGGCGTCGTGTCGGTCGACTGGACCGTCCAGGTGTGGGTCTCCGGCTCGGGCTCCACGTTGCCCGCGGCGTCGATCGCCCTGACCCGGAACGTGTGCTGCGCCGACGGACAGGCCGGTGTACTCCTTCGGCGAGGTGCAGGCGGCGAACGCGGCGCTGTCGAGCGAGCACTCGAAGGTCACGTCCCTGCTCGCCGGAGGCGAAGACGAAGGTCGCCGAGGTGCTCTGGGTGGTCGCCGGCGGCTTGTCGATGATGATCGAGCCCGGCGGGGTGGTGTCGACCGACCAGGTCCGGATCGCCGGCGTCGCGTCCGTGTTGCCGGCGACGTCGGTGGCGCGCACCCGGAACTCGTGCGCCCCGGCCGCCAGCCCGGTGTACTGCCTGGGCGAGCTGCACGCGGTGAACGCGGCCCCGTCGAGCGAGCACTCGAAGCTGGCGCCCGCCTCGTCGGCGGAGAACCCGAAGGTCGCCGAGGTGCTTGGAGCTCGCCGCGCCCGGACCGGAGTCGATGGTCGTCTGCGGCGCCGTCCCGTCGTAGTGTCCAGGTGTAGGTCGCGGGCGACTGCGTCGACGTTGCCGGCGCCGTCCACCGCGCGGACCGAGAGCGTGTGCTGCCCGGTGGTGAGCGCGGCCGGCGCGTAGGGCGACTCGCACTCGGCGTACGCCGCCGCGTCGAGCGAGCACTCGAACGTCACGCCCGCCTCGTTCGACCCGAAGGTGAAGCTTGCGTCCCTGGTCGGCCCGACTGGGACGGTCCGGTGACGATGCTGGTCTGCGGCGCCGCCGCGTCGACCGTCCAGTCCCACTCCGCCGGCGTGTCGTCCTCGACGCCGGCGGCGTTCCTCGCCCTGACGAACAGCGTGTGGTCGCCGTCCGCCAACGCCGTCATCCACGTGCGGCGACGAGCAGACGAGGAACGGGCCGGCGTCCAGCGAGCACTCGAAGGTCGATCCGGCCTGGCTGGAGGAGAAGGTGAAGGTCGCGCTCGTGCTCGTCGACTCCGACTCGGGGCCGGTGTCGATCGTCGTCTCGGGCCGCGCCACGACGCGCCACTCGTGGGTCGCGGGCGAGGCGTCGCGGTTGCCGGCCGCGTCGACGGCGCGGACCCTGAAGATGTAGTCGCTCGGCGTCAGCGCCGGCTGTACTCCGCTGGGCGAGGTGCACGGGGCGAAGGCCGCGCCGTTCAGCGAGCACTCGAACGTCGCCTGCTGCTCGTTGGACGAGAACAGGATGTTCGCGTCGGGGTTGCCGGTCACGGCCGGCGGGCCGAAGTCGATCGTCGTCTGCGGCGCCGTCTCGTCGACCACGTTCCAGGTGTAGGTGGCCGGCACCTGCTCGATGACCGACTCGGGGCTGAAGACCTGCACCCGGAAGGTGTGCTCGCCGAGCGCCAGGCCGTTGTAGACCTTCGGCGTGCTGCAGAGCTGGAAGTTCTCGCCGTCCAGCGAGCACTCGAAGGTCACGCCGGCCTCCGGCGGTGGAGAAGGTGAACGTGGCGCTGCCGGCTCTCGGTGACGAGGTCGGGCCGCTGGCCGAGCGTGACGGGCGGCGGCACGTCGCCGATCTCCCAGCTCCACTCGGCGGGCGTCTCGTCGACCTCGCCGCCGGGCGTCCGCGCCCGCACGAGCAGCTCGTGCTCGTCGAGGATCAGGCCGGTGTACGTGGTGTGCGCGTCGCACGGCGACCAGCCGGCGGCCTCGTCGAGCATGCACTCGAAGGTGACGCCCGGGAAGTCGGAGGAGAACTCGAACTCGGCCGTCGTGCTCTCGGTCGCCTCGGGCGGCGCCGAGTCGATGAACGTGTCGAGCGAGTGCTGCGTCCACTCCCAGCGGGCCGGGGTGGCGTCGAACATGCCGAACTCGTTCACCGCGCGCACGAGGAGCACGTGCTCGCCGGGCAGCAGGCCCTCGTAGAGCTGCAGCGCCTCGCAGGAGCTCCACTCGGGCACCGGCTCGTCGAGCGAGCACTCGAACGTGGGCGCCTCGAGCGTGTTCGACTCGGCCTCGAAGGCGAACTCGACGGCGGTCTTCGCGGTCGGGTCGGCCGGGCCCGAGCTGATCGACGTCTCCGGCACCACCGAGGTCGTGGCGGTCGCGATCGCGAAGGCCGACAGGCTGCCCGGCTCGCCGCAGATGCGCCCGGCGACCGCGTCGTTCGTCGTCGTGACGTCGAGCCAGGCGCTGCCGTCGAAGTGGAGCAGCCGGACCGGCTCGGCGAGCGCGCTCGGGTTGTAGGTGAGGCAGACCGTCAGGTCGCCGGTCCAGGTCGCGGTGGTGCTGACGTCGTAGAAGCGCGCGCCCGCGGGGACGTAGCCGAGCGGCAGCGCCTGCGGCGCCCTGGAGCGACTCGACGGTCGTGAAGCCCGCGGCGGTCACGGAGCCGAAGGTCACGGTCGCGGTGGTGGACCCGTCCGGGGAGGCGGCCGACACGGTCACGTTCGTGCCCACCGGAGTGTTGGGCGCGCCGGCCGGCACGACCGGTCCAGCCGTGCGAGGCCGGCGTGGCGTCCGCGTTGTCGCTCGGGTCGACCGCGCGCACCAGCAGCTCGTGGTCGCCCAGCGTGAGGTCGGCGAACTCGGCCGTGTTCTCGGGCGGCTCGGCGCAGTCGTTCCAGGACGCGGCGGCCACGGACGGCGCGTCGAGCGCGCACTCGAACCGCGCGTCGGACTCGTTCGACGAGAACGTGAACGTCGCGGTGCGGCTGCTGGTGGTGGCCGGCGGGCCGAGCTCGATGGTCGTATCGGGGGCGTCGCCGTCGACGATGGTCCAGGCGTGCACGGCCGCGGGCTCCTCGACCATGTCGTGCTCGTTCGTGCCCTGGATCTCGAGCTCGTGCTCGCCGGCCGCCAGGTTCGTCGATCGTGTAGGGCGAGCTGCACGGCACCGAGTCGAGGCCGTCGAGCGAGCAGCGGAAGGTCACGTTCTCCTGGTTCGACTCGAACTCGAAGGTCGCGCTGCGCGCCGACGTCTCGGCGGCCGGCCCGGACGTGATCGTGGTGGTCGGCGGGCCGATCACGGTCCAGTCGTACTCCGCCGGCGTCGGGTCGGCGTTCGGCGGGTCGGCCAGGTCGACCGCGCGCACGTACAGGGTGTGCGGGCCGGCGGGCTCGTTCGTGAAGTCGGCCGGGTTCTCGCACTCGTTCCACTGGTGCTCCTCGCCCGCGGGCGTGTCGAGCGCGCACTCGTACGTGGCGTTCGGCTCGCTGGACGAGAAGACGAAGATGCGCGGGAGCCTCGGGCAGGATCCGGTCGGCCGGCCCGGACTCGATCGTGGTCTCGGGCGCGGTCACGTCCACGATCGAGAACTCCCACTCGGCCGGCTCGGCCGCGACCAGCAGGAACGGCTTGGTCGGCTCGACCGTGAAGGTGTAGGTCAGGCCCGGGGCCAGGTTCTCGTAGGTGATGCCGGAGGTGCAGAAGCGCTCCTGGTGGTTCACCGGGACCGGGTCCGGCGCGCCGTTCAGCGTGCAGAGGTACTGGGCGTCCGGGTCGTCCGAGGTCCACGTGAAGGTCGCCGTGGTGCTCTCCGTGGTCACCAGCGGCGTCCCGGTGAGCGTCACGACCGGCGGGGTCATGTCGCCGCTCGTCCACTCGTGGACTCTCCGGCGTCTGGTCGACGCTGCCGGCCGGGCTCTTCGCGCGCACCAGCAGCTCGTGCTCGCCGTGCGGGATGTTCGTGTAGGTCTTCGGCGAGCTGCACGGGCTGTAGGTCGTCGTGTCGAGCGCGCACTCGAAGGTCGCGTTCGGGCTCGGCGAGCTGAACGTGAACGTCTCCGTCGTGCTGCCGGTCTCGATCGGCGGCAGGCCGGCGCTCGAGAGGACGGTCTCGGGCGCGTCCTCGATCACCCAGTTGAAGACCGCCGGGCTCGCGTCGGGCTGGAGCCCCGGATCGACCGCGCGCACGCGCAGCTCGTACTCGCCGTCGGGCAGGCCGTCGTACTCGAGCGGCGGCTCGCACTCCTCGTACGGCTCGCCGTTCAGCGAGCACTCGAAGGTGGCCAGGTTCGTCGGGGCCCCGTCGAGCCGGGCCTCGAAGCTGAAGGTGTAGATCGCGTCCGGGCCTCCGGCCGTGACGGCGGGCGGGGTCGAGGTGAAGATCGTGTCGAACGCGGGCGGGTCGGGAACCGGGAAGACGGTCCACTCGTAGGTCGCGGGCGACTCGTCGACGATCTGCTCGCCGTCCAGGTTCGTGAAGCGGCTGACGGCGCGCACCTCGAACTCGTGCTCCTCGCCGCTCTCCGGGTCGCCGACCGCCAGCGGCCCGGCGGTGAAGGGCGAGCTGCACGGCGTCCACTCGGAGCCGTCGACCGAGCACTGGAACGTCACGCCGTCGGCGGCGGTCTGGTCGGACGAGAACGTGAACACGCCGCTCGCGCCGAAGCTCGGGTCCGGCGGGCCGGAGTCGATCTGGGTGTCGGGCTCGCCGAGCACGGTCCAGTTGCGGACGGCCGGGCTGGCGTCCACGTTCGGCACCGGCTCCGCCATGTCGATCGCGCGCACGCGCAGCGTGTGCGACCCGGTCGCCAGGCCGACGAGCTCGTGCACGCCCTCGCAGCTCTCGAACGGGTCGTTGTCGAGCGAGCACTCGTACTCCTCGACCAGCTCGGTGCTGATGAACGCGAACATCACGTCCGGGCCCGAGACCGAGCCCTCGGCCGGGCCGGAGAAGATGATCGTGTCGGGCGCCTGGGTGTCGACCGGGGCGTCGATCAGCCACTCGTAGAAGTCGGGCGTCGGGTCGAGGTTGCCGTCGGGATCCCGGGCGCGCACGTACATGACATGCGGGCCGCCGCTCAGGCCGGTCACCGTGTAGGGCTGCTCGGAGCAGTCCACGTAGTCCGCCGTCGTCGAGCGCGCACTCGAACTCGTGCACCTCCGCGCCGGTCAGCTCCTCCTCGCCGGAGTACGTGAACGTCGCGCTCGTCGAGGTGGTCTCGGAGTTCGGGCCCGGAGTCGATCGAGGTGTCGGGCACCGACAGGTCGATCAGGGTGAAGTCGCGGAAGGCCGGCGTCGGGTCGACGTTGCCGGTCTCGTCCACGGCGCGGACCTCGATGCGGTGCGGGCCGCGCGTCAGGACCTCGATCTCCTCGAGCGGGTCGCAGGACTCCCACGGGCCGTTGTCGAGACGGCACTCGAACTCCATCTCGAGCTCGTGCGTCTGGTCGTCGTGGCCGACCATCTCGAGCAGGACGATGGTGTTCGCGGTGATGGGCGGCGGGCCGTTGGTGATCGTGGTGTCCGGCGCCGTCACGTCGGGCGGCAGCACGACCTCCCACTCGTAGATCGTCGGGATGAGCTGCGGCAACCCGAAGGCGCTCAGCGCCTGGACCTGGAACTCCTGGTCGCCCTCCTCGAGGTGCGTGTAGGTGACGGGCGACTCGCAGTGGCACGAACGGCAGCCCGTCGATCGAGCACTGGATCTGGGCGTCCGGCATGTCGGCGAACAGCTCGAACGTCGCCGTTCCGGTGTTGGCGACCGGCGGCGGGCCGGAGAGGATCGACACGAGCGGCGCGATGCCCGTGTTGGCGGCGGCGATCACGAAGAGCGCCGACTCGCCGCTGCCCATCTCCGCCTCCGCCGCGCAGATCTTCCCGATGAACGGGTTGTTCAGCGTGGTGACGTCGATCCAGGTGGTGCCGTCGGCCATCAGCAGCCGGACCGCGCTGGTCTGGTAGCGGCCCGGGGTCGTAGGCGAGGCAGAGCGTGGCCGGCTCGCCGAAGTCGGCGGTCGTGCCGACGTCGTAGAAGCGCGCTCCGCCCTGGGTGTAGCCGGCCGGCAGCTCGGGCCCGCCCGTGAGCGCGTCCACCGTCGTGCGGCCCGCGGTGTTGACGTCGAAGAAGTTGACCGTGGCGTTGCCGGGCCCGTCGGGCATCGGGATCGTGACGGTCACGTTCGTGCCGACCGGCGTGTTCGGCGGGCCGGGCTGGGTGATCGTCCAGTTGTGCGTGTCGATCGGGCCGACGTTGCCGACCAGGTCGACCGCCCGCACGCGGAGGCTGTGCGGCCCGCGGTCGAGGTCCGAGAACTCCACGACCGGCTCGCACTCGTTGAAGCCCTCGCCGTCGAGCGAGCACTCGAGCGTCGCGGTCGGGTCGTCGGAGCTGAGGCCGAAGACCGCGATCAGGCTCTCCGTGGTGGCGCGCGGGCCCCAGTCGATCGAGGCAAGCGGCGGCTCGGTGTCGATGATCTCCCACTCGTAGACCGCCGGGACCTCCTCGTAGTCCGGCTCGATCGGCTCACCGGTCGGGTCGAGGATGCGGCGGCGAGGTGGCGATGACCTCGAGCCTGTGATCGCCCGGATGCAGGCGCGGGTAGACGAGCGGCGAGCTGCAGGGCTCGAAGTCGCGGCCGTCGAGCGAGCACGTGAAGGTCACGTTCGGCTTGTTCGCCGAGAAGCTGAACTCGGCGCGCGTGTCGAGCGTCGTCACGTCCGGGCCCGGAGTGGAAGGTCACGACGGGCGCCTCGGTCGGGCCGACCGTCCACTCCCACTCCTCCCACTGGAGGCCCGTGTGGCCGTCCGGCGAGGTCGCCAGCACCGCGAACAGGTGGTCGCCGCCGGCCAGGCCCGAGTAGGACTTCGGCGAGGTGCAGTCGCCTGCATCGGCCGTCGAGCCAGCACTTGAAGCTGGAGCCCGGCACGTTCGAGCTGAACACGAAGGTGGCGTTCGTGCTCTCGGTCACCTCGTCCGGGCCCGGAGCTGATCGTGACCACCGGCGGCAGCGCGACCGTCCACGTGTAGCGCGCCGGCGTGGCGTCGATGTTGTTCGCCACGTCGATGGCGCGCACGAGCAGCTCGTGCGGGCCGTGCGTCAGGTCGGTGTACTGCTCGCCCGGGCTCGCAGGACGAGTCCAGCCGAGGCCGTCGAGGTTGCACTCGAACCGCATCAGGTTGTTCGGCGTGCGGTTGTCCTGGCCGGTGAACTGGAAGGTCGCGATCGGGTCGAGCGTCGAGGTGGCCGGGCCGGAGGTGATCGTCGTGTCGGGCCGCGTCGGTGTCGGGGCCGATCTCGGCGCGCCACTCGTACACGGTCGGCGGGTCCTGCACGATCGGCTCGCCGTCGATCGTCCGGAGGTCGCTCACGCCGCGCACCTCGAAGACGTGCTCGCCGTCCTCCACGAGCCAGGCCGCGTACGGCGAGGTGCAGGGCTCGAAGTCGGCGCCGTCGAGCGAGCACTCGAAGGTCCCGTTCGGGTTGTCCGGACGTGAACTCGAAGATCGCGCGGTCCTCGAGGCTCGGCGCGGGCGGGCTCGTCTGGCCGGGCAGGATCCGCCCGTCGGGGCCCGGAGGTGATCTGCGCCACCGGCGCCGAGACGATCTCCCAGGTGCGGGTGGCGGGCGTCGGGTCCGGGTTGCCGGCGAGGTCCACCGCGCGCATGCGGAAGGTGTGGGTGCCGGGCTCGAGCGAGACCGTCTCCGGCGAGCTGCACGGCTCGAACGGCGCGCCGTCGACCGAGCACTCGAAGTCCATCAGGTGCGCCGGGCTGGCGTTGTCGGTGCCGAAGAACTCGAAGGTCGCCTCGGTCTCCGCCGGTCCTGCCCTCGGGTCCGAGGGTGATGCCCGGTGCCGGGCGGGTCGGTGTCCTCGGTCGAGGTCCAGACGTAGCGGACCGGCGTCGGGTCGACGTTGCCCTCGAAGTCGGGGTTGGTCGGGTCGGGGATGAGCGGCTCGAACGCATCCCGCGCGCGCACCTCGAACACGTGCGGGCCGGGCGCCAGCTGGAAGTCCGCGTACGTGTAGTGGTCGAGCAGGTTGTAGGGGCTCGTGCACTCCTCCCAGTCCAGCTCGCTCGTGCTGTCGACGCGGCACTCGAAGATGAGCAGCACGGGCGGGGTCTGGTCGTCGCTGCCGGTGAACTCGAACAGCGTCGAGCTGCTGCCGGCGGCCGGCGCGCGCTCGAGCGTCGTCTCGGGCGGCGTGTCGTCGAACGGCTCGAGCACCTCCCACTCGTACTCGGCCGCCTCGACCTCGGAGACGCCGTTCTCGTCGGTCGCGATCACGCGCAGCAGGTGCTCGCCCTGGAGCAGGCCGGTGTAGTGGACCGGCGAGGTGCACGGCTCGAACGGCTCCAGGTCGAGCGAGCACTCGAAGGTGGCGTCGGCGACGTTCGACTGGAAGTGGATCGTGGCCTCGGAGCTCTGCACCTCGCCGCCCGTGGCGGGCTCGCCCTCGGTGCCCGGCGTGAAGCCCGGGCCGGCGGTGAACTGCGTGGCCACGCCGAGCAGCCGCCAGGTGAAGGTGGCCGGCTGGCCGACGTTGCCCTCGAAGTCGACGGCGCGGACGAAGAAGGTGTGCGGGCCGACCTCGGTCTCCTCGAGGCCCCACTCGAAGCCGCCCTGGTTCATGTGCGCGACCGTCTCGAACCCGCAGTCCTCGTAGGCGTTCAGGTCGACCTTGCACTGGAACGTCACGTCCGGCTCGTTCGAGTGGAAGGTGAAGATGTTCTCGAGCGCCCAGGTCTCGGCCTCCGGGTGCATGTCGATGAACGCCTCGGGCGGGTCGTTCGCCGGCAGCGGGCGGTACTCCCAGGTGTAGCTCGCCGGCGTGCTGTCCGGCAGCTCGCCGAGGTCCACCGCGCGGATGTCGAGGCGGTGCAGGCCCGGGCTCAGGTTCATGACCTCGTGCGGGTAGTCGCAGTCCTCCCAGGCCAGGTCGTTCGTCGTGTCGAGGCGGCACTCGAACACGAGGTCGACCAGCGGCGTCGAGTCGTCCTTGCCGATGTAGGTGAAGCTCGCGTTGCGGCTGTTCGAGACGAGCGGCGGCTTCTCGAGGATCGTCGTCTCGGGCTCGCCGGGCGCCGTCCCGATCGTGCAGACCACGCCGACGCACTGCCCCGGCTCGATGTTCCCGGCCGCGAAGTTGCCGCCGCCGTCGATCGCCCCGACCGGCGCGTAGATGCCCCAGCCGCCGTTCAGCATGGCCCTGTTCTGCGGTGAGCGTGTGGCCGGCGCCCTCGATGATGAAGCCGTCGCCGCCGTTCGAGTCCGCGACGTTGCGCGCGATCAGGTTGCCCTGGCCGGCCGGCGCCGAGTCCACGACCTCGATGCCCTCGCCGCCGTTGCCGCTGGCCTGGTTGTCGACGATGTCGTTGTCGTACGAGAGCTCGAGCGAGATGCCGGTGCCGAGCGTGCCGCCGGCGTTGTTGTCCTGGATCAGGTTGCCGGTCGACTCGCTCAGCTCGATGCCGGCGCCTGCCGAGCGCATGTCGTTGCCGGTGATCACGGAGTTGCGCGCGATGTCGAGCTGCGATCCCGCCGCCGTTCGACTCGCGGATCTCGTTGTTCACCACGTGGGTGCCGAGCGAGTCGGAGATGACCACGCCGGGGCCGTTGGTCTCCTCGATCACGTTGCGCTCGACGAGGTTGTTGTTCGAGGGGATGAGCTCCTCGCCGACGACCACGCCCTCGGCGTTGGCGATCATCTCGTTCTCGACCACCGTGTTCTGGCCGCCGCCCTGCATGAACACGCCGGCGCCGCTCGAGCGCGCCATCTCGTTGTGCGTGACGAGGTTCTGGCTCGCCTGCTCCATGTGCACGGCGGTGTCGGCGTTCGAGGCGAAGTCGTTGTCGCGCACGACCGCGTGCCGCGTGCCGCTCAGGAGCGCGACGCCCCAGCTGTTGCCGGTGACGACGTTGTCGCGGATCGTGTTGCCCAGGCCGTTCTGGTCGGCGTCCGACAGGGCGATCCCGGCCTCCTGGTTGTTCTCCACGCGCGTGCCGTGCACGACGTTCAGGGAGGTGCCCGCGCCCAGCATCACGCCGAAGTCGAACTCGTGGATCTGGCCGCCGGTGACGGTCACCGAGTCGTGGCCGTTGATGAGCATGCCGGCGTCCAGCCCGGTGCCGTCGACCGCGTGGCCGTTCAGGTCGATCGTGATGTCGCTCGCGCCGACGATCAGGCCGTGGCCCGGGCAGTCGAGCAGGTCGGTCGTGAGCATGATGCTGTGGGTGACGAACTGGCCGCAGACGCCCTGGCGTCGGGACGGGCGGAGGCGTCACGCGCCAGGTGTGCGTGGCGGGCGTCTGGTCGACGTTGCTGTCGAGGTCGACGGCCCGCACCTCGAAGGTGTGCGTGCCGACCGACAGGCCGGTGTAGGAGATCGACCCGCGCGTGCCGGTCAGGATGTTCGGCGACGCCGGTCCAGGCGCACGGCGCCCAGTCGCCCGCGTCGAGCTTGCACTGGAAGGTCGCGTTGCGCTCGCTCGCGTTGAACTCGAAGGTCGCGTCGCTGCGGACGGTGGTGAGGTCCGGGCCGTTCTCGATCGTCGTCTCGGGCGGCTGGCCGACGGGCTGCGCGCGCGACCGTCCAGGTGAAGGCGGACGGCGACGCTGTCGACGTTGCCCGACACGTCCATCGCGCGCACCTGCAGCGGTGTGGACGCCGAGCGTCAGGCCCTCGAAGACCGCCGGCGAGCGCGCACGGCGTGAACGCCTCGGCGGCGTCGTCCAGCGTGCACTCGAAGGTGACGCTGCTCGCGTTGTCGGTGCCGGTGAAGCGGAACAGGGCCGCGTCGCGACGTGCTCGGGTTGTCCGGCCGCTCGATGATCTGGGTGTCGGGCGCCATCGTGTCGGCCAGGATCGGGCCCTCGCCGGCGCAGTCGACCAGGTGGCACTGCATCGGCATCAGCGTGATCGGGTCCAGCGGGCCGAGGTTGCCCTGGCCGCGGTTGCCGCCCGCGTCCACGTTCTGGCGCCCGTTGCTCGGGACCCCTGAGTAGATGCCCCAGCTGCCGTTGTCGTTGGCGCTGTTGTTCTTGATGATGTGGGCCGGCTTGGAGACGACGATGCCGTGGGTCTTGTTGTTGTTCGTCGTATTGCCCTCGAGCAGCATCCCGGCGCCCACGGGCGACTCGTCGCCGACGTAGATGCCGTCGCCGTCGTTGTTGCTCGACTGGTTGCCGACCAGCTCGTTGGCGAACGAGTGCGCCTCGAGCGAGATGCCGGTGCCCTCCGAATCGCTGGCGTCGTTGGTCTCGAGCCGGTTGCCGGAGGACTCCTTGAGGTTGATCCCGCTCTTGTTCGTGCGCAGGTCGTTGCCCTTGACGAGGTTGTCGCGGGCGAACTCGAGCGAGACGCCGCTGTCGTTGGCGCGCCGGACGATGTTGCCGATCAGCTCGTTGCGGTCCGAGTGGATGACGTCGAGGCCGCCGCTCTCCTCGATCAGGTTGCCCTCGATGCGGTTGTCGTTCGACTGCACGTCGACCGGCGGGGTGTGCGTCACGTCGAGCTTCACGCCGCCGTTGTTGCCCTCGAGCTCGTTGTCGACGACCGTGTTGAACGTGGAGCCCTCGAGCAACACGCCCGCGCCGCTCGACGCGTCGAGCTCGTTGTTCTCGCACGCGGTTGTGGTGCGAGCGCTCGAGCCAGATCGCGTCGTCCGACGTCGCGGTCAGCGAGTTGCCCGTGATCAGCGTGCCCTGGGTGTTGGCGGTCGCCCAGACGCCGCGGCTGTTCCCGATGATCGTGTTGTTCCGGATGATGTTCTCGCGCACGCCCGAGTCGGCCGACGGGAACGGGTCGGGCGGCTCGACCGGCAGCGCCGGGTCGGGCTCGGCGATGTGGCCCAGGCCGATCGCGGCCTCCTGGGTCATCTCCGGCCTCAGGTTCTCGACGACGTTGCGGCGCGTGCCGGTGTTCAGCGCGACGCCCCAGTCGTAGTCGACGAGGCGGCCGTTCTTGATCGTGACGTTGTCGAACCCGATGTTGCGGACGCCCGCGCCGAGCCCCTTGCCGTCGATCGTGTGGCCGTCGAGGTCGATCGTGATGCCGTTCGCGTTCACGATCAGGCCGTCGAAGAGGCAGTCGACCAGGTCGTTGCGCACCAGGATGCTGTGGTTCACCTTCATGCCGCAGTGCACGAAGGTGGGCACCGGCGCCGCGCTGATCGTCCAGTCGTAGCTCGCCGGCGTCGGATCGACGTTGCCGGCCTGATCCTTGGCGCGCACCTCGAGCACGCGGTCGCCGACCGGCACGCCGGTGAGCACGTGCGGCGAGGTGCAGTCGCTGAACGACGAGCGCCGTGTTCAGCTTGCACTCGAACGTCGCGTTCGGGTCGTCGCTCGAGAAGGTGAACGTGGCGCCGCGTCTGCGACCGTGGTCCGGTCCGGGCCGGAGTCGATCGTGGTCTCGGGCGGGATCAGGTCGGGCGGCGGAGTCTGGATCGTCCAGGTCATCGCGGCCGGCTCCGGGTCGGCGTTGCCGCCAGCGGTCGATCGCCCGCACCTGGAAGTTGTGCTGGCCGGCCGCGAGACCGTGTAGGTGTGCGGCGTCGCGCAGTCTGTCCATGCGCCCGCGTCGAGCTTGCACTCGTAGGCAGTTCGGGCCGGGGGTGGTGTCGTCGCTGCCGCTGAAGCGGAAGGTCGCCGACGTGGCCGTGGTCACGGCAGGCGGGCCGGACGCGATGCGGGTCTCCGGTGCGAGAGCTCCGGCACCCTCCTCCTCGGGCACCAGCTCGACGGCCCAGTCGTGCGTCGCCGGCGTGATGTCCTTCAGGTCGGCGAAGTCGGTCGCGCGCACCTCGAAGTGGTGCGTGCCCTCGTCCAGGTCCTTGAACGTGACCGGGCTCATGCACTCGACCCAGCCCTCGCCGTCCGGCGGGGTGTCGATGTCCGGCGGCTCGCCCGGGTTCGGCGGCTCGAGATCCGGCTCCTGCGGCTCCGGCAGCGGATCCGGCAGCGGATCGAGGCGGCACTCGAACTCCATCGCGGTCGGCGGCGAGAAGGCCGCGCCGTCGGGCGTCTGGTCGTTGGCGGTGAACTCGAACGTCACGTCGCCGCCGGAGACCGCGCCCGGGTGCTCGCGTGATGACGGTGACCGGCGGCGTCACGTCCGGCGGGACGAGCGGCGGTGCCGAGCCCGTGTCGCAAACAACCCCCATACACTGCTCGGGCTCGGCGTTGCCGCTCGCCTTGTTTCCGCCGCCGTCGATGTTGGTGCCCGGGAACGGGTCACCAGGGATCTCCGGGTTCTCGCCGGCGTCGATGCCAAAGCCGGCGTTGTTGTAAGACTCGTTGCCCGCGGACCGTGTGCCCGGCGTCGGCGACCAGGATGCCGCTCTCGCCGTTCTGGTCCGTCCTGTTGTTCTGGATCAGCGCGCCGCCGACCGGGAGGCCGAGGGCGTTGAAGGCGCCGCCCTCCATGCCGATGCCGGCGCCGCCCGCCCGGTGCACCACGTTGTCGAGGATGCGGATGCCGACGCCCTCGCCGATCTCGAGCCCGGTCTGGAGGCTGTCGGAGGCGTTGTTGTTGTAGACGATCAGGCGGTTGGTGTTGCCCGCCTCGACGCCGCTCGGGTTGAAGCGCAGGTCGCTGTCGCGCACCTCGGTGTCGTGGGCGTTGTTCAGCACGACGCCGCCGTCCGACTGCTGGTGCGAGGTGATCTCGATCACCTTGGTGCGGTCGGAGTCGCCGATGATCACGCCGGCGTCCCCGTTGCGGTAGAAGGTCGCCGCCCTCGACGCGGTTGCGGTGCGATCCCATGTGGATGTTCACGCCCGCGTCGCCCGTGTCGTGGACCGTGTTGTTCAGCAGCACGTTGTCCGAAGCGCCCTCGAGCAGCACGCCGCCGTCGCTGTCGAGGTTCGGGTCGGTCGGGATCCCGTGCATCGTGTTGCCCTCGATGCGGTGCCCGTCCGAGTTGTGGATGAAGACCTGCTCGCCGAGGTTGCCGTGGATCTCGTTGTTCCGGACCACGCTGTTCTCGGAGCCCGCGCCGAGCAGCACGCCGAGCTCGTTGTCGGCGATCTTGCTGTTCTGGATCGTGTTGCCGCTGCGGCCGTCGTCGGCGTCGAAGAGCTCGATGCCCGCGACGGCGTGGCCGAAGCTGTCGACGTTGTCCACGACGTTGTGGGTCGCGCCGGAGCTCAGCAGCACGCCCCAGCCGAACTGGCGCACCGTGCCGTTGCGGACGATCACGTTGGTGCGCCCGCTGATCCGGATGCCGGCCGGGAACCCTTCCTCCTGCCCGGTCGTGTTCTCGATCAGGTAGTCCGGCCCGTCGATCCGGTGGCCGTTCAGGTCGACCACGATGTTCGACGCGCCGACCACGAGCCCCTCGCCCGGGCAGTTGTCGAGGTCGTTGCCGACGATCGTGTCCTCGGTCAGCACCTCGCCGCAGTGCACCTCGGTCGCCACCGTGCCCGGATCCATCGTGGGCGGCGTCGGGCGGCGGCGTGTCCTCGGCCACGTAGCGGAGCTTCAGCTCCGGCAGGCTGATCTCGGGCGGATCCTGCGGCGTCTCGCGGCTCGCGAAGCTCTGGTCGCCGCCGTTCTCCTGGTCGCTCTCGTGCGCGTCGCGGATCTGCCAGCCGTGGCTGACGCCCGACTCGAGCATCGCCTCGACGTGGGCCTTCACGTCCCACTCGCGGTAGCCCTCGCCCGCGCTCGTGGCGGCGGGGCCGGCGTTCAGCGTGTCGGGCTGGCTCGCCCAGGTGAGCGTGCTCTCGCGGAAGGGCTCGGCGAGCGGGATCGCGTGCAGCGTGCGGCCCTCGGTCATGCCGTCGGCGAACAGCCGCAGCGTGGCGGACTCGAGCACGCAGTCGTTCGCGTCGCCCGGCACCGGGAAGCGCACCAGGGTCCGGGCGTTCTGGCCGACCACCGGCTCGGGCGGCACGGCCTCCGGGTTGCCGGTCGCGTCGGAGCGGACCTCGAGCTCCTGGTCGAAGAGGTAGTTCTCGACCGGGTTGACCTCGTCGACCCAGCCGTCGGCGGTCGGCGTGAGCGTGACGTTCGCCGTGTCGCAGTTGGACGTGCCGTCCGGCGCCGTGCCCACGCCGACGGTCCACGTGTAGCGCGCCGGCGTCGGGTCGTACACCTCCGCGCCGTCGATCGCGCGCACCTCGAGCGTGTGCTGCCCGCTGGTCAGGTTCGAGTAGAAGGTCGGGTTGAAGCACTCGAGCCACATCTCCGGGTCGCGGCTGTCGAGGCGGCACTCGTACTCGAGGAACGGAGCCGGGGTGCCGTTGTCGACGCCGGAGAACGTGAACGTCGCGGCGCGGCTGTTCGTGACCAGCGGCGGCTTCTCGGCGATGATCGTGTCCGGCGGGTTGATGTCGAGGCCGTTGAACGTGAACTCGACCGGGGTCGGGTCCTCGCGGCCGGCGCGGTCGATCGCCCGCACCTCGAACGTGTAGAGGCCGTCCTCGAACAGCTCCGTCTGCCAGCCGCTCGAGCAGGACTGCCAGATGAACATGGGGTCGATGGCCTCGAACGGGCTCTGCGGCTCAGGCGCCTCCGTGAGGTCGTGCTCGATCAGGCGGCACTCGTAGATCAGCTCGTCGGTCGGCGTGATGTTGTCCGTGCCGGTGAAGAAGAAGGCGCTCGTCTCGAGGCTGTCCTGGACGGGGCCGGAGATGTACTGCGTGTCGGGCGGCTCCTCGTCCGCGGGCGGCGGCGGGCCGGCGAACTCGAAGGCGCCGGTGTCGCAGCGGCCGTTCTGCGGCCGCGACACGAGGCGGGCGTCGGTCTCGGGGCACGGCCCGACGCCGCCGTCGATGGCGAAGCTGCCGTAGCGCGGGGCGTGGGTGAGCGTGGCGCCGCCGTTGTCGGCCAGCGCGTCGAGCGCGGGGTTCGCGCCCTGCCGGTCGCGCACGCCGCCGAGCTGGAGGTCGGAGCCGGGCACCGAGATGAAGCAGGTGTGGTGACTCGCGAGGTTGCCGCCCTCCGAGGTCACGAAGGCGTCGCAGGCGCCACCCTCGGTGCTGCCGGCGACGATCGTGTTCTTGAGCGTCAGCGGGTTCGGCTGCGGCGGGATGCTCGGCACGAAGTCCGACTCGACGGTCGAGAGGCCGCCGCCGAACGGCGCGCGCGTTGCGCCAGATCGTGACGTTGACGATCTTGAAGTCGGCGTCGGCGTCGTGGTACATGCCGCCGCCGCGCACGTTCGACTTGTTGTGCGAGATGGTGGTGTTCTCCATCAGCCCGCCGCCGTCGCTGATGGAGTAGAAGCCGCCGCCGTAGCCGCTGCCCTCCGGGATCCTCGGGGTTCGGCGGCCGCTTGGCGGTGTTGCCCGTGATCAGCGTGCGGCGCATGACGAGCGTGCTGTCGGAGGCGTTCGTGAAGCCGCCGCCGTTCTGCGCCCGGTTCTCGCGCATCGTCGTGTCGAGCACCGTGAACTCGCCGCTCGAGGCGTTGTGGATGCCGCCGCCGTCCAGTCACGGCCTTGTTGTTCCGGACCATCACGCGCTGGAAGGTCACCTTGGCGCCGCTGTTCTCGACGCCGCCGCCGTCCATCAGCGTCGAGTTGCGCTCCACGAGCGTGTCGCGCACGTCGACCTGGCCGTGGTTGTCGATGGCGAGCCCGCCGCCCTCGGCCGTGCCGGTGTTCTCGGAGATGGTGGCTGCCGGTGATCTCGACCGGGCCGCCCTCCGTGTATACGCCGCCGCCGCCCGCGTCGTTGCCCTCGAGGCCGGGCACGCCGGCGCTGTTCCTCGAGAAGGTGGAGTCGCGCACGATCTGCGGGCGCTCGCTCGCGGTGTAGAGGCCGCCGCCCTCGCTGTAGGCGGAGTTGCCGGTGACGGTCCCGCGGGTCATCAGGAGGCTCGACCGGTCGCCGACCTCGAGCCCGCCGCCGGCGTCCTCCTTGGCCTGGTTGTCCTTCACCTCCACGTCGGTGACGACCATCTCGCCGTCGCCGCCGCTGTGGACCGCGCCGGCCGAGGCCCAGGCCACGTTCTTCAGGAACTTGGAGTCGGTGATCGTGATCTTGCTGCGCAGCCCGACCGAGCTGGTCGGCGCCGCCGGAGTAGTAGGCGCCGGCGTTGGCGCTGGCGGTGTTCTCCTTGACGGTGGTGCCGTCGATCGTCACCCGGCCGCCGTTCGTGTAGATGGCGCCGCCGTCGGCCTCCGTGATGTTGTCCTCGAAGACGGAGTCGACGATCTCGAGGGTGCCGTCCTCCTCGATGTGGACGCCGGCGCCGCTCGGTCGGCGCGTAGTTGCGCGCCACCAGCGAGTCGACGATGCGGATCGTGCCGATGCCCTCGAACGTCGCCCTCGCTGCCGATCGCGCTCACGGCGGGCTCGTATACGCCCGGGCCCGGGGATGTACTCGACCGGCTCGGGGTCGAACGGGTCGATGAACTGCGCCGGATCCGGGATCATCTGGCCCGGGTTGTCCACGACCTCGCTGTCGGTGATCGTGATGGTCCCGTTCGAGACGTTGTTCACGGCGGCGCCGCCGCTGCCGGCGGAGTTGCCGGCGAGCTTGGAGCCGGTGATCTCGACCCGGCCGCTGGGGATGGTGGCCGTGGGCGGCAGCGAACCCGGTCGGCCACTCGTAGGCGAACGGGTCGTCGTTGTTGAGGCCGCCGCCCGACTTCGAGGCGAGGTTGTGGAGCAGGTGGACGTTCTCGAGCCTGAGGAGGCCGGGCGACCAGTTCTGGATCCCGCCGCCGCCCTCCTCGGAGTAGCCGTCGCGGATCGAGAGCGACCTGAAGGTGACGTTGCCGGCGCTCGGGTGGATCTCGAACAGCCGGTCGATGCCGTGCGCCTCGACCGGCTGGTCGGGCAGCGGGAAGCCGCCGTCGATGAAGGTCGCGCCGGCGCCGGTGCCGACGATGTTCACCGTGTCGACGATGTCGTGGTCGCCGGTGCTCTGAGTGTCCTCGTTGACGACGGGGATCTCGAGCTCGTAGACGCCCGGGCCCAGGTTGATGGTGTCCTGGCCGAGCAGCGCGTTGGCCTCCTGGACGGCGGCGCGCAGGGTGCAGGTCCCCCCGACCGTGGCGCAGACGCCGTCGCCGATGCTGCGGTCGGGCCGGTCGCGCGTGTCGTTGACGGCGATCGGGATGGCGGCGCCGGCAGAGGCCGGCGTCAGCGCCAGGATCGCGAGCAGCGCAAGCGCCGCGACGAGTCCCGCGACGCGGGCCCGACCGGCACGAGACATGGCTCGGCCAGGAGTTCGATAGTGGGGGCAATCCAACATGTGGGGGCGCAAGGCCTCCTCATGAGAGAAGCTCATGAGGAAAGGCACATGCGCGACCATTAGACGCACCGCTCTAGCAGAGCCCGCCATAGGTCAACTGACCTATTCGGCGTTCAACTAAATGAACGCTTCGACTAGGACCATCGGGGGGTGTGCGCCGTCCCGCGTACGGGGGATGGCAGATGGCCCGTCAAGCTGCAGGTTGAGGGTTAGACTTCCAGCGTCGACCGGCGCTCCGAGCGGCAGCCAGCGAATGCTCCGGCGCACCTCTTCGGGACGCCCCGGCCAGCTCGCGCTCGATCGCCTCCCGGCCCTCCTTGAAGTGGCCCCAGCCCTCGTAGTGGATCGGGATCGCCGTGCGCGGCTTCACCAGGCCGCACAGCTCCACGGCCTCGCGGGCGGTCATCGTGTAGCGCAGCGGGCCGGAGACCGGGAAGCGCACCCCGCCCAGGTGCAGCAGCGCGGTGTCCACCGTCAGCCGCTCGGCCACCTCGCGCACGCCGTCGTAGAGCACCGTGTCGCCCGTGATCCACAGCACGCCGTGCTCCTGGCCCTCCCACGCGAGCGCGAAGCCGATCACGTCTCCCACGATCGGCCGGCTCAGCGGCGGGCCGTGGCGGCAGGGCGTTGCGGTGATCTCGATCGCCGGCCGTCCCTCGCGCCTCGAGCGCGGTCCTCGCCCATGGCGCCAGCCCGCGCGCGCCGCCGCCCAGCCGCCTCGCGCCCGCCTCGGTGGTGACCACCACGCCGGCGGACGGCAGCAGCGCGCGCCCGGCCGCGTCGAGGTTGTCGTCGTGGTGGTCGTGGCTCAGCAGGACCGCGTCGATCGTCGCCCAGCTCGGCGGCCGGGATCGACGGGCCCGCGGTCTTGCGCGAGCCCGTGCCCCAGCCGAACGAGTACTTGCCGCCCGCCGGGTCGAAGGTCGGGTCGGTCAAGAGGCGCCAGCCGCCCACCTCGATCAGGACCGTCGGCCCGCCTATGTGCGTGAGGCGAACCCCGGTCAAGCGCCGCTCGGCTGCACCGCGTGGCTCAGCGCCCAGTCGAGCGCGTAGTCGGCGATCTCCTCCCAGCCCTCCTGGGCCGGCAGGAGATGCGCGTAGCCCTCGTACTCCTTCACCTCGGTGACGGTGTCCGACTTGTAGTGCTTCGCGTTCGAGCGCTGCACGGACGGCGGCATCAGGTGGTCCTCGCTGCCCGAGATGAACAGCAGCGGCGCGCGCTCGTCGTTCTTGTAGTTCACGTACGTGTCGTCCTTGCCCGGGTGGACGTTGGCGAGCGCGCTGCCCCAGAAGACCGACCCCGACGCCGGCACGTGATAGCGCTCGTACAGCTTCCGGGACTCCTCTTCGCCGAAGGTGTTCGTGAACGCGTAGTGCCACTGCTCGTACGTGAGGCCGACCGCGCGGTGGCGGTTCGCGGGGTTCTTCAGCACCGGGAAGCCCGCCCTGATCTGGGACAGCGGGACGACCTTCACGCCCTCGGTGGGAGCGGAGTTGCATCGCCACCCCGGCGACCCCGTGGCCGCGGTCGAGCAGCAGCTGCGTGAAGACGCCCGCCGGCCGAGTGCCCCATGATGATCGGCGGGGTGTCGAGCCCGCCGACCACCGACTCGAGGTGCTCCATGATGGCGGGCACCGTGAGCTGCTCGATCGGCGTCGGGTCGGCGTTCAGCGCCTCGACCTCCACCTCGAAGCCCGGATACGCGGGCGCGATCACCCGGTGACCCTTGGCCTCGTAGTGGGTGATCCAGTGCTCCCAGCTCCGGGGAGTAACCCAGAAGCCGTGGATGAGGACGATCGGGATATCGGTTCCGTTGGTCATGGCGAGCTACGCTAGTCCACCGTGAGTTCGAAAGTCAAACCCACTCGTAGAGTGTGTTCCGTGGCGGATGCCCTCGCGGTATTCGGCGACAAGTACTCGCTGCTCGTCGTGCGCGAGATCGGCTACGGCTACCGGCGCTTCGAGGAGCTCGCCGGCTACACCGGCGCCCCGCGCGACGTGCTCGTCTCGCGCCTGCGCCGGCTCGAGGAGATCGGACTCCTCGAGCGGCGGCAGTACTCGGAGCGGCCGCCGCGCAACGAGTACCACCTCACGGAGGCGGGCCACGAGCTGCGCCCCATCGTGCTGGCCCTGAAGGAGTGGGGCGACCGGCAGTGCGAGCCGGGCAAGGAGCCGGTCGTGTTCCAGCACGTGTGCGGCGAGGAGTTCCACCCGCTCACCGTGTGCGCAGCGTGCCGGCAGCCGGTCGGGCGGGGCGAGCTGACGGTGACCGGCGGGACGCACCCGATCGTGGGCGATCCGTGGTAGCTGCCGGATCCTCGGTCCGCCGATATATGTCAGGCATTAGGATATGTCAGACCTAATGGAGCCACCGCTCTCTGACGTCACCGTGCTCTCCGTGGAGCAGTTCGGCGCCGGCCCCTGGGGCACGCTTCAGCTCGCCGACCTCGGCGCGGACGTGATCAAGATCGAGGACCCGGGCAGCGGCGGCGACGTCTCGCGCTACGTCCCGCCCTTCCAGGAGGGCGAGGACTCGCTCTTCTTCGAGACCTTCAACCGCAACAAGCGGAGCATCTCCCTCGACCTGCGCACGGAGGCCGGCCGCGAGGTGTTCGAGGAGCTCGTCCGGCACGCCGACGCGGTCTACTCGAACCTGCGCGGCGACCAGCCCGCGCGCCTCGGCCTCACCTACGAGGCCCTCGCCCCGGTCAACCCGCGGATCGTGTGCTGCGCCCTGACCGGGTTCGGCACCGACGGCCCGCGCGCCAAGGAGGGCGGCTACGACTACGTGGTCCAGGGGCTCGCCGGCTGGATGAGCCTCACCGGCGACCCGGACGGCCCGCCCACCAAGAGCGGCCTGTCGCTGGTTGACCTGAGCGCCGGGTACGCGGCGTCGCTGGCGCTGATGGCCGGGCTGTGGCGCGCGCGCCGCGACGGCGTGGGCTGCGACTGCGACGTCTCGCTGTTCGAGGTGGCCCTCGCGCAGCTCTGCTACGTGGGCACCTGGGCGGCCACGGGGGAGTTCAAGCCGCGCCGGATGCCCGACTCGGCCCACCCCTCGATCGTCCCGTTCCAGGCGTTCGAGTCGGCCGACGGGTGGATCGTGGTGGCCTGCCCGAAGCAGAAGTTCTGGGAGCGCCTGTGCGCGGAGATCGGGCTGCCGGAGCTGCTCGAGGACCCGCGCTTCGCCGACTTCGCCGCGAGGGACGAGCACCGCGACGAGCTGCTCCCGACGCTCCAGGCGGCGTTCCGCGAGCGAAGCACCGACGAGTGGGTGGCGGCGCTGTCCGAGGCGGGCATCCCCGTGGGACCAGTGAACGAGGTGGCCGATGCGCTGGAGGACGAGCAGGCCCGCGCCCGCGGCGCGGTCGTGGAGGTCGAGCACCCGCGCTTCGGAGCGGTGCGGCAGGCCGCGTCGCCGCTGCGGCTGAGCGACCACGAGCCGCCGCTCCGGCGGGGCCCGTTCCGCGGCGAGCACACGGAGGCGGTGCTGACCGAGCTGTGCGGCTTCGACGCCGACCGCATCGCGGGGTTCGCGCGCGCCGGCGCGTTCGGTCCGGACGGAGCGAGCGGGTGAGCGACGACGCCCCGCTCGCCTCGGTGCGCTCGCTGCTGTTCGCGCCGGGCAACGAGGAGCGCAAGCTGCGAGGGGCGCTCGAGTCGGACGCGGACGCGGTGATCGCCGATCTGGAGGACGCCGTGCCGGCGGCGGAGAAGGATCGCGCTCGCGAAGTCGTGCGCGAGGTGCTGGGTGAAGGACGCGCGGACGACGCGCGTGGCGCCGCGCGCCTGCGCGGGCGGCGCGCGTGCGGCGAGCCCCGCCGAGCGCGACCCGAGTCCGCTCCGCCTCCTGCGGATCGCCGCCGCCGAGGACCTCGAGCTCGCCGCCGAGCTCCGCGTGGACGCCGTCGTCGTCCCCAAGGCGACCGCCGCCGCCGTCAGCGAGCTCCCCTCGGGGCCGCCCGTGGTCGCCATCGTCGAGACGCCCGCCGGGCTGCGCGAGGCCCACGCCATCGCCTCCTCCCCGGCCGTCGCCGCCCTCATGCTCGGCGCCGTCGATCTCTCCGTCGCCCTCGGGCTCGAGCCCTACGGGGATGGTCTCGAGCTCCTGTTCGCGCGCTCGAGCATCGCCGTCGACTCGGCCGCGGCCGGCATCCAGCGGCCCATCGACAGCCCGTGCCTCGACTTCCGCGACCTGGACGTCGTCCGGCGCGAGGCCGAGCAGGCGCGCGCCCTCGGCTTCGCGGGAAAGGCGTGCATCCACCCGGCGCAGGTCGCCGCGGTGAACGCCGCCTTCACCCCGTCGGCCGAGCAGGTCGAGTGGGCGCAGAGCACGCTTGCGGCGCTCGCCGAGGCCGAGCGCGAGGGGCGGGGCGCGGTCGCCCTCGCCGGGACCATGATCGACGAGCCGGTCGCCGCGCGGGCGCGCGGGATCCTCGCTCGAACACGAAGGGATGGAGCATGAGCGAAGCGGCACCCAAGGAATGGCGCGGGCGGTTCTTCGAGGACTTCGAGGTCGGCGACGTCTACACGAGCCGCCTGGGACGCACCGTCACCGAGGCGGACAACGTCTGGTTCACCTGCCTGACGATGAACACGAACCAGATGCACTTCAACGACCGCTACGCGGCCGGCACCACCTTCGGCCGCCCGCTCGTGAACAGCACCTTCACGCTGGCGCTGATCACCGGGCTGACCATCCCTGACACGAGCGAGAACGGCGCGGCCAACCTCGAGTGGACCGACATCAAGCTGCCGAAGCCCGTGTTCGTGGGCGACACGCTCTGGGCGCAGAGCGAGGTACTGGAGCTGCGCGAGTCGGAGTCGCGGCCCCAGATGGGCGTGGTGACGATCCGCTCGCGCGGGATCAACCAGGACGGCGAGGTCGTGGTCGAGTTCCGCCGCGCCTTCCTCTGCTACAAGCGCGACGCGCCCGAGGTCCAGAAGGGCCGGGCGCCGGCCGTCGACGAACCCTGGACCGTGGCGTGAACTTCGATCAGCCCGACGAGCTGCGCGACATCCGCGAGGCGGTCGCGGCGCTCTGCGCGGGGTTCCCCGGCGAGTACTGGCGCGGCCTCGAGCCCGACACCTACCCGACCGAGTTCGTCGAGGCGCTCACCGAGGGCGGCTGGCTCGCGGCGCTAGTGCCCGAGCGCTACGGCGGCTCCGGCCTCGGCATCGCCGCGGCGGCGGCGATCATGGAGGAGGTCAACGCCTCCGGGGCGAACGCGGCCGCCTGCCACGCGCAGATGTACGTGATGGGCGTGCTGCTGCGCCACGGCAGCGAGGAGCAGCGCGAGCGCTGGCTGCCCGGCATCGCCTCGGGAGAGCTGCGGCTCCAGGCGTTCGGCGTCACCGAGCCGACCGTCGGCTCCGACACCACCCGCATCCAGACCACCGCCAAGCGGAACGGCGACGGCTGGGTCGTGAACGGCCAGAAGATCTGGACCTCGCGCGCCGAGCACTCCGACCTGATGGTGCTGCTGGCCCGCACAACCCCCGCCGAGGAGGTCGAGAAGCGGAGCCAGGGCCTCTCCGTGTTCCTGGTCGACCTCCGCGAGGCGCGCGGGAACGGGCTCACGATCCAGCCGATCGAGGCGATGGTCAACCACTCGACCACCGAGATCTTCTTCGACGACCTCGAGCTGCCGGCGGACGCGCTGATCGGCGAGGAGGGCGAGGGCTTCAGGTACATCCTGCGCGGGCTGAACGCCGAGCGCATCCTGATCGCCGCCGAGTGCATCGGCGACGGGCGCTTCTTCGTCGACCGCGCCGTCGCCTACGCCTCCGAGCGGGTCGTGTTCGGGAAGCCGATCGGCGCCAACCAGGGCGTGCAGTTCCCGATCGCCCGCGCCCACGCCGCCCTCCAGGCCGCCGACCTGGTGCGCTGGAAGGCCGCCTGGCTCTACGACGAGGACCGCGACTGCGCCGCCGAGGCCAACACGGCCAAGCTGCTCGCCTCGGAGGCCTCCTGGCAGGCCGCCAACGCCTGCATGGACACCCACGGCGGCTTCGCGTTCGCCACCGAGTACGACATCGAGCGCAAGTTCCGCGAGACGCGGCTCTACACGATCGCGCCGGTGAACAACAACCTGGTGCTCGCCTACCTCGGCCAGCACGTGCTGGGCCTGCCGCGGTCGTACTGAGGCTAGGCGGCGGCGCCGCGCTGCGACTCGGCGACCGCGGCGATCCGCGCCGCCGCGCCCTCGAGCGCGCCGGCGGACAGGAGCGCGGCCGCGGCGTTCGCCACGAGGCGGCCGGTGATGCCGCCACCGCGGCGCATCGACACCGACGCGATCAGCTCCGCGCCCGACTCGTCCTTCGACAGCTCGTAGCGCACGTCGAGGCCGACCGGGCCGTCAGCGGAGAGCTCGAGGATGGCCTCGTCCGCGGCGTGGATCTCGACGTCGAAGCCCACCTTCACGCCCGCGAGCCGGCCGGTCACGCGTCCGCGCGTGCCGGCGGCGAGGCGGCTGCCGTCGAGGTCGTCCAGGTCGAAGTCGACCGGCGACCAGCGCCGGATCTCGTCAGGGCAGCGTCAGCACCTGCAGCAGCTGGCAGGGCGTGGCGTTGGCTCGCGCTGTCGCCGTCCACTCGGGCATGTGTCAAAGATCGCATGCGGCCTGACGGCCTTGTGAGCGATCGAGCACACATGACGAACGTCATGGTGCATTCAGGACGCGCGGCACTGGTCGGCTCGCGAATCGGGGCCTAGCGTTCCTCCCATGACGCACGCAACCGACACCAAGAGCACAGCGGAGTGCCGGCGGACGCCCTGGTGGGCGTGGGCCGCGCCGCTGTGGGGCCTCCTCTGGCTGGCCCTTCCCGCCGTCGACCTCAGCCTCTCGGACCCCAGCGTCTGGCAGTCGGTGCTGGCGAGCGCCGGCGTCATCGCGTTCGGCGGTCTCTTCCTCCACGTCGTGATGACGCGAGCGCCCGCCGCTCGTCCCGCTGGCCGCGATGGCGGCCATATCCGCCGTCCTGACGCTCGCGGCGATCGACAGCTTCGCGCTGATGTTCGTCTACGTCGCGTCCGCCGCCGCCGTGCGCCTGTCCGGCCGCGACGCCGCGCTGGCCGTGGGCGGCGTGACGGCGGTCGCTGCGGCGACCCTCGCCCTGACCGACCCGGAGAGCGCCCTGTTCTGGACCATCACCGGCACCGTCCTCGGGACCGGCACGCTGTGGTTCCTGATCGGCGGCATCCTGCGCTCGAACGCGGAGCTCCGCGAGGCCCGCGCCGAGCTCGCCGAGCTCGCCGTGGCCGAGGAGCGGCTGCGCTTCGCGCGCGACATGCACGACCTGCTCGGCCACGACCTGTCGCTCATCGCGCTCAAGGCCGAGCTGGCGGGCAAGCTGCTCCCCGCGCGCGTGGACGACGCGGCGGCCGAGGTGGCGGACATCCGCTCGCTCAGCCGCAGCGCGCTCACCCAGGTGCGCGAGGCGGTGGACGGGTACCGCCGGCCGACGCTCCCCGCGGAGCTCGCGGGCGCCCGGGTCGCGCTCGAGGCGGCCGGCATCGAGCTCAGCGTGGACGGGGCGGGCGAGACGCTCGATCCCGACGTCGAGTCGGTGCTCGCGTGGGCCGTGCGCGAGGGAGCCACCAACGTGATCCGGCACAGCGGTGCGAGCCGCGCGGAGATCAGGGTCACGACAGGCGCGGCCGGGGTCGAGCTCGAGATCGCGGACGACGGGCGCGGAGCGGGCCGCTCGGACGAGGACCGGGAGCCCGACGCGGGCAGCGGCCGAGAGCCGGCTCGAACGGGGCCGGACCCGCCGGCCACGGCCTCGCCGGGCTCATCGAGCGCGCGCACGCGCTGGGCGGCACCGTGGAGGCCGCGGCGGACCCCGACGGCGGCTTCCGGCTTCGGGTCAGCGTGCCGGCCGGGGCCCGCGAGATCGCCGCGTGATCCGCGTCCTGCTCGCCGAGGACCAGGCGATGGTCCGCGGCGCGCTCGTGAGCCTGCTCGGCCTCGAGGAGGACATCGAGGTCGTGGCCGACGTCGGGAGCGGCGAGGAGGTGCTCGACGCGGCCCGCCGCTCCGGCGCGGAGGTGGCGCTGCTCGACATCGGCCTGCCCGGCATGGACGGCCTCGAGGTGGCCGCCGCGCTGCACGAGGAGCTGCCGGACGTGCGCGTGCTCATGCTCACGACCTTCAACCGGCCCGGCTACCTGCGCCGGGCGATGGAGGCCGGCGCCGCGGGCTTCCTCCTGAAGGACGCGCCCGCCGGCGAGCTGGCCCGGGCGATCCGGGCGGCCGCAGCGGGCGAGCGGGTGGTGGACCCAGGCCTGGCCGCCGCGGCCCTGACCCAGGGCGAGAACCCGCTCACCGCGCGGGAGCAGGAGGTGCTGGCCGAGGCGCGCCGCCACGGCACGGTCGCGGAGCTGGCCGCGTCCCTGCATCTCTCGCACGGAACCACCCGCAACCACCTCTCCTCGATCATCCGGAAGCTGGACGTGCACAGCCGCATGGAGGCGATCCGAGTGGCCGAGGAGCGAGGCTGGCTGTAGGTCCTGAGCAGGCGCTTAACAGGACCTCCGGGGAGGTCGCTAGCGTGAGGTGGGACTCGTGACCGCCAAGGAAATTCGCACTCGCCTCATCCAGCAGCTGCGCCGCGCGAGCTCCATGGAGCTCGCCGCGGTCACGGCCCTCGACCCGCTCGTGGAGGGGGCCTCCGACGTCAGCCTCACGAGCCTGGTCAGCACCCACCGCCGCAACGCGCGCCGGCACCGCGAGCGGGTGCTCGCCCGGCTGAAGGCGCTCGGCGAGGCGGCGCCGGGCGGCGCGAGCGCCGGTGCGGGCATCCTGGCCGCCGCCCGCGGCGTCGCACGCAGCCGCCGCGCCGCGACCGAGGAGGAGCGGCTGCGGCAGGCCGTGCTCATGAAGCAGCTCGAGGTGGCGACCTACGACACCGTGGAGCGCCTCGCGGAGCGGGCCGGCGACGACGCGACCGCCGAGATGGCGCGTGAGGCGCGCGCCGACGACGAGGACCTGGCGCGGCGGCTGGCGCGGCGCCGGTTGCGGCTGCAGCGGCGGCGCCGCAGCTAGCCCGCCGCCACCTCGTTCGCATCGGCCGGCGCCGGCGCCTGCGCCGCCAGCGCCTCGCTCTTCGGCACGCTCCGCTGCCGCATCCGGTTGTAGACGCTCACCGTCACCGACGTCGCGCGTCCGGCCGTCCGGCACCCGCAGCGAGGTCTCTCCGCTCCGGCCCGCCGCGCGGATCCGTCTCGTGCCGATCACCAGGTGGTCCTGGTGCAGCGTCACGTACAGGTGCCGGCCGCTTCGCCGCGGGGCCAGCTCCCACTCCACCGTCACGCGGTTCCCCTCCACGCGAGCGCTCAGCGAGGCGGGCTCGTGCGGATAGGTCAGGAAGCCGAGCCGGTGGGCCACCCGGCCGAGCAGCACCCGGAACTTGCGGTAGCGGAGGCTCCGGTGCCACGCGTCCGGGTCGCTCCACTTGGAGCCCTGATGGGCCGGGCTCGACGGCCCCCGCCCCACCTTCCCGGCGATCGACCGCTCCGGGTTGCCCCACTTGCCCGGCCACGAGGCCCAGTCGCCGAAGTCCGCGAGCGGCAGGTCGGCGGGCGGGCCGTCCGCACGCGGGTCGTCCAGCCCGAGCAGGTACGGCTGCGAGCCCGGCTTGAAGTAGGACGCGTGCGAGAACGGCGCCACGTACACGAGCGGCCGGTTCGGGTCGGCCTCCGCGAAGTCCATGGCCCCCTCCTTCCAGGGCCGCGCCTCGCCGGAGTTGTGCTGCGCGTAGCTCGCCACCTCGGGCGTCGAGGTCCTCGCCGAGCCCGATCTGGATCATCTCCCAGTCGCCCTCGTGCTTGCCGAAGCCGAACAGGTGCTTCGGGTTGTAGTAGAGCCAGAACCAGTACTGCAGCCACGTCCGCCCGCCGTTCCGGACCACCTGCCCGTAGATGCGCCCGCGGTGGTCCTCCTCCCACTCCATGCGGCCGGCGTCGCCCGGGTAGTCGGCGGACATCGCAAGGAAGTCGCCGTCCTCGGTCTCGTAGCCGGTCAGCGAGTCGAGCGCGAGCGGCGTGGACTCGCTGCTGCGCGCCACCACCTCGCCGTGGCTGCGCAGCAGCTGGTTGCCCGGGTTCGCCAGGGCGGAGCTCGCGCTCAGCGCCCGGTAGTCGTACTGCGGGTCGAACTTCAGGATCGGCTTGTGCCGCTCGAGCAGCTCCCTGTCGGTCATCGCGCTCCTTCGAAGCCGGTCGGCGTGTACACGGACATCACCTCGCGCATCATCCGCTCGGCGTCGCCGTCGTAGCGCGCCGGCTCGTAGCACCCGAGCGGGTTCTCGATCACGTTCACGAGGCAGCGGTTGCAGTAGGTGCACGGGCGCTCGGGCCGGTCGCGGCCGGCGGCGAACGTCTTCACGAGGTCGTTGTTGGCGATCAGAGGCCGCGCGATGGTGACCGCGTCGCAGCGCCCCTCCTCGATCAGCGCGCGGATCACCGACGCGGTCTGGAACCCGCCCGTGCACAGCACCGGGATCGAGACCGCCTTCTTGACCGCGGCCGCGTCGCCCGCGTTCGCCCCCTCCACCTCGAGGCCGCGCGTGGTCCGGTTCCAGAGGAAGCGGAAGAGCGGGCGCAGCGGCGCCCAGCGGGCCAGCAGGTAGTTGCGGAACGTGTAGAGGCCGCTCGACAGCATCGTGTCGTAGGTCTCGCGGGCCACGTCGACGGGCAGCCCGCCGGCGGGGTTGCGCGGGTGCGGGAACATGCTGCCGGTCGAGACGTGGAGCGCGTCGGCGCCCGCCTCCTCGGCCCACCTGCACACCTCGATCGACTCCTCGAGCGTGTTGCCGCGCTTGTCCCAGAAGATCACGGCGTTGTTGTGGTCGACCGCGCTGATCTTCACCTGCAGGTGGAAGTCGTCGCCCGACCTCGCGCCGGATGGCGCGGATGATCTCGAGCAGGAAGCGCGCGCGCCCGGCGAGCGAGCCGCCGTACTCGTCCGTGCGGTCGTTGATCGCCGAGCTGAGGAACTGGGTGATCAGGTAGCCGTTGGCCGCGTGCAGCTCGACCCCGTCGAGCCCCGCCTCGCGCGCGCGGCGGGCGCCGGCGGCGAAGGCGCGGATCGTCTCGTGGACCTGCTCGAGCGTCATCGCCTGGCACTCGAAGCCGTGGAACGACTCGGTCTTGCTCGTCGAGCTGAGCGCCTTCTTGCCGACGTTCTCCACGCCGCCCACGTCCTGCTGCCGGCCCGAGTGGCTCAGCTGCAGGATGAACTTGCAGTCGTGCTTGTGGACGGCCTCCCCCACGCGCCGCCAGAACGGGATCCGCTCGTCGCGGTCGATCGTCGCGTAGTTCGGCAGGATGCGCCCGCGCACGTGCACGGGCGAGTAGGAGGAGACGATCGCGCCCACGCCGCCGCGCGCGAACTTCTCCTCCCAGTTGATCCGCGCCTGCGTGCCGGAGCCGTCGTAGTTGTCGAACCGGCCCGAGATGTTCGAGCGCAGGATCCGGTTCTTGATCGTCAGGTTGCGGAACCGCAGCGGCTCGAACAGGACGTCCTCGGCCACCGCCGCGTCACCAGGGCTCGTGCTCGATCGGCTGGCGGTGACCGAGCAGGAAGTAGCAGTAGAAGACGTGCAGGGGGCCGACCTGGAAGTAGGCCTTGCACAGCATCAGCTCGTGGTCGTCCGGGTTCGGCAGCACGACCATGTCGCGAATGACCCGGAACGGGAGGTTGCGCCACGTGTTGAGGCCGACGTTGTAGTTGAAGTGCCCGGCGTGCCGGTAGGGCGCGTAGAGCCGCTGCTGAGGCTCGTTCTCGATCAGCCCCACGCGGAAGTAGCCGACCTGGATCGGGCGCCCCTCCTTCAGCTTCACCTCCCACTCGCCCTCGTAGCGCTTCCGGTCCTGGCGGCAGATCTCGTTGTAGCCGAGCGTGCGGCCGTCCTTCCGGCGGAAGCCCTTCTTGAACTTCTCGCCCGAGAGCCGGCCGACCCACTCGTGGTTCCAGCCGCAGTAGATGAAGCCCTCGAGCTGGTCGTAGTCCGGCGGGGCGCTGCCCAGCACCACCTCCTCGAGCTTGTCGCGGTCGGCCGCCGCGAGGGATTCGAACGTCCAGGGGGTCATGTGGCCTCCGCTATTCCGGGCGCCGCGTACTCGGCCAGCGCCATGACGGTGAGCTGCGGGTTCACCGTCGTGGCCGTGGGGAACACGCTGGCGTCGCAGACGAACAGGTTCTCGAAGCCGTGCACGCGGAAGGTGGGGTCCACCACGCCCTTGCCCGGCTCGCCGCTCAGCGCGTTCCCGCCCTGCGGGTGGCCGCTGCCGATCGAGAGGTAGCTGGTGTTCTTCACGTACTCGTCCAGCTGGTCCACCTGGCTCTCCTCGGTGAAGGCGTGGAACCTGAACGTGGACGGCATCACGCGCCGCGCGCCCGCCCTCAGGTAGATGCGGCAGAGCAGCTTCAGGGCACCCACCAGCGTCTCGACGTCCTCGCGCGCGGGCGTGTAGTCGATGTCGACGCCGCCCGTCAGCGCGGAGCGAAGGCGGGCCGTCCCCTTCGTTCCGACGAGCACCCCGGCCGCGGTGAGGTGCCGGAAGCGCCGCATGTTCTCGCGGTGGTCGTCGAGCCAGCCGGGCATGTTGAGCGCCTGGCTGACCACCGGGTTGAACCAGCTCTCCATGACGAACCCGCTGCCGGCCTCCGGCTGGAGGTAGTGCGAGATCTGGACGCCGTCGAAGGAGTCCAGCACGTCGTCGAAGTCGGCCGTGATCGGCGAGCCCATGTTGAAGCAGACGTCGCGCCCCGCCCGTGACTTCGCGATCTTGCTCTCCATCAGCAGCCAGCTCGAGGCGATCGCACCGGCCGAGACCACCACGGTGTTCGCCTTCACGCGCACCTTGCGGCCGTCGCTCAGGCGCGCCTGCACCGCCTCGGCGCGCCCGTTCTGTGTCTCGATCCGCTCCGCCCGGCACTCGGGGAGGATCCGGAGGTTGTCGGCCCCGAAGCGCTCCTGGCCCTCGGGCAGCACCTTGTCGAGCATGGACAGCTTCGTGCCGTAGGGGCAGCCGATGTTGCAGTAGCCGCTCCCGGGGCAGTCCGAGATGTTCGACGCCACCACGTCGACCTCGTTCGGCGGACCGGTGAGGCCGAGCGCCTCGGCGCCCTCCACGAACTTGTCGGCGCCGCGCTGCAGGAGCGGGCTCGGCGGCCGGCCGATCCCGAGCCACCGGCGCACGGTCGCGAACGAATCGTCCAGCTTGGCCTCGTTCAGGCCCGCCCCGTGCCTCGATCCGTTCCAGCGCCGCAGCACGTCGTCCGGGAGGTCGAAGCAGACCGCGTTGTTCACGACCGTCGAGCCGCCCACGCACATGCCCTGGAGCACCTGGAAGCTGAAGTCGCGCGAGAGCTGGAGGGCGCCGTCCGCGTACAGGTTGGAGATCTGCTGGACCTCGTCCTCCTCGAACTCCGACGGGTGCAGGTGCAGGCCGCGCTCGAGCACCAGCACGCGCCTGCCGGCCTCCGCGAGGCGGTAGGCGACGATCGCGCCCGCCGCGCCGCTTCCAACCACCACCGCGTCGGCCTCGATCGTGTCGCCGTTCAGCTCGGCGTGCGACACGCAGTCCAGGCGTGGGAGGCTCGCCGGAACCTTCCTGAGCTCCTCGTCGAAGCGCTCGCGCTGCGTGAACGGCTTGTAGCCCACCGAGTCGAACGTCCTCGGGTCGCCGTAGTAGCCGAGGTAGGCCATCTGCGACGACAGCCGGAACATCGCCTGGATCAGCCGCCGCGCGAAGTGGACCCGGCCGTACGCGATGTCGCGGACGAAGCGCTTCTCCACGAACTCCCGGCGCGCCTCCGGCTTCATCCTCGGGAACGGTCGGCTTGAGGAAGCGCAGCGGGTAGAGCCAGAGCCCGAGCAGCGCGACCTTCACGACCCACTTGCGCTGCGCGCGGAAGGTGCCCATGTACCGGTCGACGTTCTTCGCCACCTCGTCCGGCGCCAGCCGCTCCGGGTCCACCACCACCTCCGCGAGGGCGGCGAGGGCCTTGAACGCCGGCCGGGGCAGGAAGCGCTTGCCCGGCCGCGCCGGGTCGGACGGCCTGGGGGCGGCCGCCTCAATGGGGGCAGAGATCCTGATGGCGCGACTGTATGGCTCGGTCGCGACGGATCGCAACCGCTGGGCGGCGGCTACCGCTCAGGGCGACACGCCGTACGCCTCCGTGAAGGCGTCCTGGGCGTAGGCGAGCGACGCGTAGCCGAAGCCCTTGTCCCCCCAGCCGGTGCCCCAGCTGTTGCGGACGATGAAGCGGTCGGGCGTGTAGCCGACCAGCGCCACCGCGTGGCCGCCGCGCGCGGTCTCGGGCCTGTAGGTGTCCATGTTGCCCGAGTTGGTGCTCGCGTCGTACCAGGTGCGGTCCACGTCGAGCCTCGTCAGGATCGGCCCCTTGGTGGCGATCCAGCGCCTCCACTCGTCGATGTCGCTCGGGCGCTGCAGGCTGAGGTTGAAGTAGCTCGAGATCTTGAACTGGGCGGCGCGCGCGTAGAAGGCCTGCTCCTCCCCCGTGAACAGCTTGCCGTTGAACGGCAGCACCTGCTCGCGCACGGCGCCGTACTTGCGGGACACGTCGAGCGCGGCCTTGAGGCTCGTGCCGGCCACCTCGATGAAGGTCGTGGGCGCCGAGAAGAACTGGTCGGTCTCCTTCGATGCCATCCAGGTGAAGCGCGGCGCGAGCTTCTCGCTCTGCTTCAACCGGCTGGACTTGACGAAGTGCCAGCGCAGCACTGCGTCGGCGGTCGCCCAGCCGACACAGGAGCCGCTGCCGCCCTGGTCGCCGACCTTCCACCAGGTGGCGCGCAGGTCCTTCGACGCCGGGATGGCCGCCTTGGGAGCGGCCAGCAGCCCGGCGTGGTCTGCGTGCTCAAAGCGCCAGTCGCGATCGGTGTCGCGCGACGGCAGGACATTCAGGATCCTCTTGACCGACTTCGCCTTCGCCATTCGGGGCCTCCGCGGTTGTGGGGGGTGCGGTGAGGAGGTCATTCTTTCCCGCATGGCGGACAACGATCAATACGCAGACCTGGTCTTCGAGGGCGGCGGGGTGAAGGGCATCGGGCTCGCCGGCGCCTACGCGGCGCTCAGCGAGCGGGGTTTCGAGCCCAAGTGCGTGGCCGGCACGTCGGCGGGCGCGATCACGGCAGCGCTGGTCGCGGCCGGCTACAGCTCCGCCGAGCTCGACCGGATCCTGCTGGAGCTGCCGTTCTCCGACTTCAAGGACCCGGACTGGTGGGACAAGGCCGGGACGCCGGGCAAGCTCGTCAGCCTGATCCGCGAGAAGGGGATCTACGAGGGCAAGTTCTTCCGGGACTGGATCGCGGGGCTGCTCGAGGCGAAGGGGGTCACGCGCTTCGGCGACCTCTCCTTCGAGCAGGACGACCGGCCGGAGAAGGGCTACCGGCTGAAGGTGATCGCCTCGGACGTGACCCACAGGCGGATGCTCGTGCTGCCGGACGACGCCGGCCACCTGGGCGTGGACCCGGACGAGCTCGAGATCGCCTACGCCGTCCGGATGAGCATGTCGATCCCGATCTTCTTCGAGCCGGTCGTGCACGAGAACCCGAAGACCGGCGGCGAGCACCTGATCGTGGACGGCGGGATGCTGTCGAACTTCCCGGTCTGGCTCTTCGACGCCAAGGGGCGCGAGCCGCGCTGGCCGACGTTCGGGCTGATGCTGGTCGAGCCGGACCCGAAGGTGCCGCTCGGCCATCGCATCGGGGGCGAGGACCACGGCGTGCCGCGCGGCTCGCTGATCGACTACCTGAAGAGCCTCGCCTCGACGATGATGGCCGCGCACGACCGGCTCTACCTCGAGAACGCGACCTTCGCCCGCACCGTGCCGATCCCGACGCTGGGCGTCGGCACCACCGAGTTCGACATCGCCCCGGACCGCGTGCGGTCGCTCCACGAGTCGGGGCACGGGGCGGCCCTGTCGTTCCTCGACGACTGGGACTTCGAGGCGTACATCGAGGAGTTCAGGCGGGGCGGGGAGCCCGCCGGCCGCAGGGAGTTGCTGCGCTCCGCCTGAGAGTCGACTTGACGCCGCCGGTCGGCGGGTCATAGTTACGCACAGCACGAGCGTTGGCCCGCTCGCATACCCCCCTCGAAGGAGGCCCCCACTATGCCGTTGAATCGCGTGGTCGCGTTGGCAACGCCGCTGTTCGCTGCGGCCGCGGGTTGGCTAGCCACCTGGCTCGCCGACAACGTCCCGGGCGTGAACATCCCCCAGAGCGCGCTCGAGGAGATATTCATCGCCGGGGCCCTCGTCGCGCTCGCGCCGGCCGCGCAGTGGCTGCACGGCTGGCAGAAGTGGGAGGGGCGCCAGGCGGAGACCCAGCAGGCGCTCGAGATCGCCAACGCCGCGCCGCCCACGCTGATCGCCGTCGAGGCCGACACCGCCGTGGGCATCTTCGACGAGTCGGGGGATTTCGACGAGCTCGACGAGCTGGACGCGCTCGACGACCTGGACGACCTCGACGAGGAGCTGCTGGCCGAGGAAGAGGCGCCGGCGCCGGCAGGAGGTTGAGCATGGCGTCGCCGAGGCTGATCGAGCGCCTCAGGGCGGAGGGCGTCCTCCGGCCGCAGGCGGTCGTGGAGGAGGCGAAGCGGGCCGGGCTGCGGCTGCCGCTCGCCTGCGCCCTGCTCGAGAAGGAGTCGGGCGGAGGGCGCAACGTGTTCGGGCACGACCCGACCATCTTCGTCGGCGCGGGCGAGGTGACCCGCGCGAAGTACCGCGAGTACAAGAAGCGCCGCGTCGGGAGCGGCAACACCCACATGCAGGGCGTCGGGCCCTGCCAGCTGACGTGGTGGGAGTTCCAGGACACGGCCGACCGCGAGGGCGGCTGCTGGCGCCCGGAGGTCAACATGCGCGTGGGCTTCCGCCACCTGGTCGCGCTGATCAAGCAGCACGGCGAGGCCGACGGGGCGCGCCGGTACAACGGCAGCGGCGACGCGGCCGAGGCGTACAGCCGCGACCTGCTCGCGAAGTCGAAGGTCTGGGACGCCAAGCTCGCGGGCCACGCGGTCCCCGCTCCGGCGGGTCCGCGGCTCGTGCGGCGCGGCGACGCGGGCGAGCTCGTGGAGCGGATCACGCAGCGGCTGTCGGTGGTGCATTCGCGGCGGACCGGAAAGCCGTACCTGGACGGCGCCCGCCGGCGCTTCGACGGCGAGGCGGAGGCGGCGCTGAAGGACTTCCAGCGCGAGCACAACCTGGACGCGGACGGGGTGTTCGGCGCGAAGAGCGCCCGCGCGCTGAACCGGGCGGTGGAGCTGGAGCGCGAGCGGCGCAAGCGTGAGCCGGCGAAGCCGAAGCCGGCGCCGCGTGAGCCGGCGCCACGTGAGCCCGCTCCGCGCAAGCCCCGGAGCGAGCCGGCCCGGCTGACAGACCTCGTCGGCGCAGTCCGGCTGCGCGACGCCCAGACCGATCGGTCCTGGCAGGAGCTGGCCGCCTACGGCAGCCGGCGGCGTCGGCTGCTGCGGAGCTGCGGAGTCGCCGCGGCGGCCGTGGCGAGCCCGGCGAGCCTGGCGAACGCCGCGAGACCGTCGACATGTCCGACCTCGCCACGGTCCTCCTCCGCATCGAGGACAAGCTGGAGACGCTGGTCGAGCTCGAGCAGGCCGAGGCGGTCGAGCAGGAAGTGCCGGAACCTGTGGCCGTGGGGCCGACGAAGCGAAACCGGTGGAATCCGGGCGCGCCGCCCAAGCGACGAACGGAGGCGAGCCGCCCGCGAAGGCTCCGCCTGACCGCGCGTCGTGTGAAGGTCACCGACCTCTCCGACGAGGAGCTCGAGCGGCGTGTCGAGCGGCTCGATCAGGCGATCGGGGCCATTCGCATGGTGCTGATCGCTCGCTATGCGCGCGCTGAGAAGGAGCTCGTCGATCTCCTTCCGAAGAGCCGAAGCCGAAGCCGCGCCAGGAGGATCCGCCCGTGCCGAAGCCGCGCCAGGAGGATCCGCCGGTGCCGAAGCCGCGGCCGCCCGTGCCGAAGCCGCGCCCGCGGCCCCAGCGGCCGCGCCCCAAGCCCACCACCCTGACCGCCGGCGAGGTCCGCCGCCTCCAGAAGGGCCTCAACCGGTTCACCGAGCGCTACATGGAGGGCGTCGGCCCGATCGTCGTCGACGGCATCAAGGGGCACGCCACCGCACGCCGGATCGCCACGGTGAAGTACCACCTCGGCTACACCGGCAAGGCCCAGCGCTCGGCGACCGTCAAGCCGGAGTTCGTGCGCCGGATGCGGCACCCCCGCTCCCCGCGCCGCTCGACCCCGGCGATGCTCACGCGTGCCGTTGCCCGGCGGGCCAAGCAGCGCAAGGCGGCGAAGGCGTCGGCGGCCCCGCGCAACGGCGTCGCCACGTTCGACGGCCGGCCGGTCGCCGCCTGGCTCAAGCCCTACCTCGACTGGGCGCGCCAGAACGGCTGGAAGGGAACGCTGAACAGCGGCTTCCGCGACCCGGCCTACTCGGAGAAGCTCTGCATGTCGATGTGCGGCGCGCCGAGCTGCCCGGGCAAGTGCGCCGGGCGGGCGTCGAACCACGCCGGCAGCTCGAACCCCGTCGGGTGCGGTCGACGTGAGCGACTACGTCACGTTCGGCCAGCTCATGCGGAGGTGTCCCTACTCGCCGCGGATCTTCAACGCCTTGGGCGCCCAGGACCCGGTCCACTTCTCCGCCAGCGGCAGATAGGGCGCCGCGCGCACGCGGCCGTCGGCCATCCGCAGCTGCTGCCGCGGCGGGCGGCCGAGCTTGAACAGGACCCGGTCGAGCGCCCGCGCGGGCGCGAACAGCTCCGGCTCGCGCAGCCGCCAGACGTCGCACCGCTCGGCATCCGATCCCGAGCGCTCGAGGATCGCGTTCACCGCGCGCCGGGCGGCCTCGTTCGCGCCCTCCATGGTCGCGAGGTCGGTGTGCGTGCGCACGTAGTCGGACGCGAGCATCAGGTTGTCCAGCTCGGTCTGGGCGTCCGGCCGGTCGCGCCACGAGCCGACCGTGTTCACGAGCAGCGGCTCGAGGTTCGCCGCCTCGGTCGGGTTCGGGTGGACGATGCTCGGGTCGAGGAACGACGCCAGCACGTTCACGCGCTCGAGCTCGCGGGTGGCGTCGTCGTCGAGGCTCTCCTTCAGCTGGTGCCACACCTCCCGCTCGATCTCCTCGCGGGAGCAGTACATGGCCTGCTTGCGGATCCCGCTGCCGATCGCCTCCCAGTCGGAGGCGTCGACCGAGAGGATGCCGCGCGCCCGGCCGTCGCCGAGCCGCTCGGGCTGGAAGCGCCGCTGCCAGAACTGCGGCTGGGAGATCGAGGTGAGCGCCCAGGGCGAGTCGATGTAGACCGTGTGGCCGTGCACCGCCCGCACGTCGCGGTCGAGGTAGTAGACGATCCCGTTCATCCAGCGCGTGCGGAGCCGGTGGAGCCGCGCCAGGCGGGGGTCGGCGAGCACGAGCTGCTCGCTCGCCAGCAGGCGCATCACCTCCACGGGCAGGGCGGCGACGTACCAGTCGGCCTGGTGCCTCGACGGCCGGCCGCCGGCCACGACCGTCACCCCGGCCACGCGCCCGCGGCGGCAGTGGATCGCCTGCACCTGGTGCTCGGTGCGGAAGTCCACCCCCATCCCCTCGAGGTGCTCGCGCCAGGGGTCGATCCAGACGTCGCTCGTCGGGCCGTTCAGCACCCGGTCGACCTGGCCGGCCGGGTCGGCCAGGTCGAACATGAGCTGCAGCAGGATGTAGCCGCCGGTGCGGGCGCTCATCTCGCGAGCCCGGGCCGCCACGAGCGTGCGCGTGAGGCCGTCGGCGAGGTACTTGGCGTACGCGCCGCCGCGGGTGGCGGCGCCCGAGAACTGCCACCAGCTCTGGTTCTCGAACTGGGCGAAGCGGCGCTCCTCGCAGCTCGTGAGGAGGAGCAGAAGGCGGTCGACGAAGTAGGCGGCGTCCTTTGGCGGGATGCCCACGCTCCCGGCGTAGTCGATCAGGAAGCGGAAGGCCTTGTCGAGGTCGCGGAGGTTGCGCGGCAGGTGGGCGGGCGAGATCAGCTCGCGCCCGTCGGCCCGCGCGATCTGCACCTCGGTGGCCGTGACGAGGTTCTCGAACACCTTCCCGCCGTCGTCGCCGTACGGGATTCGCCGCATGGTGTCGGGCAGGTGGCGGTAGAAGCCGGGGAAGAAGCGGAAGCCGTGCTCGCCGGGGAGCGCCGGCCGGCCCTGGGTGGCGCTGCCGGGGAACGGGAAGCTGCGTGCCTTGCCGCCGGCGGCGGCGCGAGCCTCGAACACGACCACCTCGAAGCCGCGCTCGGCGAGCTCGTGCGCGGCGCTCATGCCGGCCACGCCACCGCCCAGGACGATGACCTTCATGGCCGCTCAGCCTCTACCGACATCGGGAGAATGTTCTCTCGTACAAACGTCCAAGTGGGGGTTCCGGCTCGGGATCGCCGGTGTTAGCTTGCCCCAAACGGCCCTCCCTCGCCCCAATCGAGCAGCATGAGCTCGGCAACCCCCACGGACTCGCTCGAACAAGCCGGCGCCCCCGCGCCTTCCCCGCGGCCCCTGACCGCGCTCACGCCCACGTCGTGGGCGGCCGGTTGCGAGCTGGGCGTGTCGGAGTGGGTCGAGCAGGGCCGCTGCCTGGGAGCGATCGGCCGCGGCAGCGCCTGGTGGATCGGCGACTGGGTCCGCTACGGCAGCGTCCGGTACGGCGACAAGTACGCGGCCGCCTCGCACGTGACCGGCTACGACGTGCAGAGCCTGATGAACATGTCGTACGTGGCGAGCCGGTTCGAAGCGTCACGGCGCCGGCCCGGCCTCTCGTTCAGCCACCACGCCGAGCTGGCCGGGCTCGCCCCCGAGGACCAGGAGCTGTGGCTCGACCGCGCCGAGGCGGGCGCCCTGTCGGTGCGCGTCCTGCGGATGGAGCTGCGAAAGGCACGCGAGCGCTCGGCGGCCCGCCTGTCACTCGCCCGGGCGAGGCTGCAGGCGGCGCCGGACCCGCCGCCGGAAGACGCCGGCGAGGTGCTGGAGTGCCCGCACTGCGGGCACCACTTCGCGCACTGAGAAGACGGCGGCGCCCTCAGTCGATCACGATCCCCACGGTCACTCGCACCACGCGGCCGTTGCGGATGAAGAACGCTGTGACGCGCTCGCCCGGCAGTCCCTCGCCGCGCTGGCAGATCGTGGTGCCCATGAACGTGTTGCAGTCCACGCCCGGCACCCGCTGCTCGACCGCGGCTCGCGTCGAGCGCACCCCGATGCCTCGGGCGGTCCGGTCGCCCAGACCCTTCGTGCTCACGGCCGTCACGTCGTTGCCGCTCTGGAACGTCACGCGTATGCCACCGGTGTACGAGAAGACCGTGAAGGGCCCGAAGTCGTTCGTGCCATTCCTGACGCGGTTCGGCTGGCCCAGCGCGGTCCGGACCTCCGCCTTGGTGTTGCCGATCCGCGCTCCGGCGATGCCGCGGTCGAGCTGGATGATGGCGCCGGCGTGCGCAGGCGCGAGCAGCATGGCGCCGGCGACGAGCGCGGACGCCAGGGCGAGTCGCTTCACGAATCCTCCTGGGGGCTGTGGGGGCAGGCGGCGAGAGCCTACGCCGCTGCCCGGCGCTTGCACAGCCGGACCACGGTCCCGTTCGACCCGCGGCGCACGTCCACCTCGTCCATCGTCGCCGCCATGAAGGCCAGGCCGCGTCCGCGCTCGTGGAGCTGGTCGATCGTCGGCGGGTCCGGTGCGAACGTGCCGTGGTCCTCCACCTCGAACACCAGCGCGCCGTGCTCCGCCGCCACGTGGAGGTGGATCTTCCCGTCCGGCGACGGCCGGCCGTGCTCGATCGCGTTGCTCACCGCCTCGTTCACCGCCAGCGTGAGCTCGTAGCGCTCCCGGTCCTCCAGGCCGAAGCGGGCCGCAGCGGCGTCGACGAAGCGCCGCGCTGTCGCCAGCTCGCACGGGTCCGCCTTCAGCTCGAGCTGTTCACGGCACGCCAGCAACGCTCTCCACCCCCACGATCTCGAGCACCCTCGTCACAGCCGGCACGCTGCACACAACCTCGAAGTCCCCGCCGGACCGCCGCAGCCGCTCGCGCGCCGCCAGCAGGATCCCGATCGCGGTCGAGTCGATGAAGGTGACCTCGTTGAGGTCGACCACGATCGTCGACGCTCCGCGCTGGAAGCCCGCCTCGACGGCGACGCTGAGGCTGGGCGCGGCGTTCATGTCGCACTCCCCGCCGACCGTGATCACGTACCAGCCCGGCTCCGCCGCGCTGTGCCCGAGGATGTAGCTCATGAGATCCCTTCGACATCGACCACGTCCCGCTCCCCCGGTGGGATGAGCGGCCAGCCGCGCTCCTGCAGCACCTCCACGAAGCAGTCGACCAGCGCGGGGTCGAACTGGGTGCCCGCCCCGGTGCGCAGCTCGTAGGCCGCGGCGGCGGGCGGCAGCGCCGCCCGGTAGGGGCGGGCGGAGGTCATCGCCTGGTAGGCGTCGCAGACCGCCACGATGCGGCTCGCCACCGGGATCCGGTCGCGGCCGAGACCGTCCGGGTAGCCGGTCCCGTCCCAGCGCTCGTGGTGGAAGCGCACGATCGTCGCCACCGGCTCGAGCCCGGGCACCTGCTCGAGCAGCTCGGCCCCCCAGACGGGGTGGCGGTCGACGAGCTCGCGCTCGGCCGGGTCGAGCGGCCCCGGCTTGCTCAGCACGCGGTCGGGAACGCGCACCTTGCCCAGGTCGTGCAGCAGCGCCCCCAGCTCGAGCTCGAGCAGGTCCGGCAGGCTGAGCCGCAGGCGCTCGCCGACGGCGCAGGCCCATCCCACGACCTCGCTCGAGTGCCCGGCCGTGTAGCCGTCGTGGGCGTCGAGCCTCCGCACCAGCGCCCGGACCCGGGCGCGCACCTCGCGGAGCACGTGCTTGCGGCGCTCGGCGTGCTCGAGGGCCGCCCCCGCCGTCGTGGCGAGCTCGCCGAGCACCGCGAGGTCGCGGCGGTCGAAGCGCCGGCCCGCGAAGCTGTCGGCGGCGAGCGCCCCGTTGACCTGGCCGCGCCAGCACGCCGGCACCGTCGCCCTGGCTCCCGTGTTCAGAACCGTGCCGGCGAACCCGTCGAAGGCCGGGAAGCGGCTCCCCACCTTCTCCGCGTGCCGCCCACAGGCCGCCACCGCGATCGCCGTGCCGGGCGCGCGCCGGTCCCGCGCGAAGATCGTGCTGCCGGCTGACTCCAGGACCTGGCACGCCTGGCGCGCAAGGCGGTCGAGCACGATCGCGGCGTAGCCGCTCGTTGCGTCGGACCCTGCCAGCGAGGACAAACCACCCTGCATGCGCACCAGGGAAATTCCCGCAAATGCGCCATCTCTGACCGGAAATGGACGAATGTCGACTCCGTCTGGACGAAAGGTCGAGGCGCGGGGCTCGGTTCGGGGGGCCGTCCAACAAGCCGGAGGTTAGGTCCGCGCGTACTCGATGAGATCGGGCAGGCCGAACGTGCCGTCCTTGCCGTTCGTCCCCGGGATCGTCGGCGTCCAGCTCGGGTCTTGGTTGACGTATGACATCGGATCGGTCCGCAGCATGCCGAGGAGGACCTCCGCGACGATGCGCGCCCCGGTCGGGCCAAGCCGGCGGCCGGTGTTCCCGTTCTCGTCAGGCGTGAGTTCTGACTCCTTGAGGATGTAGAACCACAGCGGCGTCGGATCGAGGACGCCGCCGAGCTCGGCGCCGGTGAGCGGCTTGGCTCCGACCGCCTTGGCGACGTCTTGGCCTGATGGGAGACACATGTCCTGGCCGCGAAGGAGGTTGCGCAGCGCGAGGGACTGGGGCTGGTCATCGGGGAGATGCGGCAGGTCGAAAACGACGGCCGAGAGCTTGGTGTCGATCAGGCGCGACGGCTGAGCGGTCGAACCCGCGATGGGGATGAAGTGCGGCCAGCCAACCGTCCAGCCCGCGAGCAGAGGGGCTCGCCCGCGGAGGTCGGCACCTGGTGCCGGTGCCGGGCCCGGCACGAACAGCGGCTTGACGCCGACCTGGTCGTTGAGCAGGTACGCCGAACGGACCTGCGAGTGGCCGAAGCGGAACGCTGCGGCCGAGAACTCGATCGGCATGTAGGCGTTCTTGGTCGGTGTGTAGAAGTCGAGGCCCCACTTTGGTCTGCCCTGCTTGAACGTGGAGCAGTTCCTCGACCAGGTCATGGCCGCAGATGCGTGGCAGGTAGTCGTGGACGACGACCCATTGGTAGTGCCAGCGCTCACGGCGTCGGGTCTCGTCGAAACGCGAGTCCGCTGGTACTCCGGGGTCCTGGTCGACCTCGGCGGCGAGCTTGTTGTGGAGGCGCAGCAGGAGAATTTGCAGGCCGCTGACGATCACGTTCTCGTCGTTGCGCGGGTCGCCGATCAGCGCGATCCCCTGCGTGTTGCGCGGCACGTCTTCGACGCCGTTGATGTTGGCCGGGAGGAGCATGCGCCCCGGGTTGTCCTTGTCGTACTGGAACGGCTCGTCGACCGGGCCGGATCCGTAGAGGCTGTCGAGGTCGTAGCGCGGTGTCCGGAAGTCGACCAGCGCGTCCGGGTCGTTCCTCACCCGCAGTCGAGAAGTTGCGTCGAAGGTGATGTCGTGGTCCACGAACTGGCCGAAGTAGGTGTACGCCGATGGGATATCCGGGTTGTCACCCGCCGGGTCGGCGGCCGCCCGGCTGGTTCCAGCCACCGGCGGCGTCCTGTTCGCGCATCGACTCGGCGAGCTGCTGCAACTGATCGAGTGAATACTCGGGCGCAGGCGGCAGCTTGCGGAACATGCGTCCGAACCGGCCTTCGTGCAGCAGCGACCGGGTAACGCTTGCCTTGCCCCGAGGGGTCACGCCGTGAATGCGAGCGTCAGGTGCCATGCGACGAACCTACGGGGATGGTCCTGACCGGTCCAGAGCACACATCCACGAACGCTGCAGGAACGACGGTCCCGGACGCGCGTCGGGTTAGAGTGCCCGGATCGCCGATGCCCGCACCCACATGTCGCGTGGCCTGCTCACCGTGGAACCCGGACTGCCGCTCAAGGAGGTCGCGGAGCGCATGGTCGCGCGCGACGTCGGCGCGGTGCTCGTCATGGAGGAGGAGCGGCTCGTCGGGATCCTCACCGAGCGGGATGTCCTGCGCGCGGTCGCGGGCGGCATTCAGGCCGACACCGTGGTCGCCGACTGGATGACGCGCGATCCCGAGACGATGGAGTCGGACGAGCCGATCCGGCAGGCCGCCGTCCTGATGATCCACGGCGGCTTCCGCCACATGCCGATCATGGAGGGCGAGAAGGTGGTCGGGATGCTCTCGATCCGCGACCTGATGCGGGTGGTCCTCGAGGACTCGACCCCGCGCGGCGCCTAGCCGGGCGGGGGCGTCACGCGGCGTGCTGCCGCTTCCACTCCGCGTAGCGCTCCGGCATGCAGACGGCGCAGGGGCGGTAGCCGGCGGCCACGGCGGTCTCCTCGTCCGCGAAGAACACCCGGTGCTTCACGTAATGGCCCTTGGCGAGCCAGTGCAGCGCCGCCCGGCAGTCGAGCCGGCCGTAGCCCTTGCTGCGCCGGTGGCCGCCGAGCGTGCCCGGCGTGGGCGACTCGTATGGCTTGCCGTCCGCGCCGATCAGCGTCCAGCTGCGCTGCCCGGCCTCCAGGTCGAGCAGCAGGCGCTTGCGTCCGAGGCCGCCGCCGTAGCCGGTCAGGGCGCCCGAGGCGCCGATCACGCGGTGGCACGGGATGACGACGGCGATCGGGTTGCGGCCGTTGGCCGCGCCGACCGCCCGCGCGGCGTCGGGCCGGCCCACCGCCGCGGCCAGCTCGGCGTAGCTGATCGTGCTGCCGTAGGGGATCTCGCGCAGCGCGCTCCAGACCTCCCGCTGGAAGGGAGTGCCATGAGGCGCGAGCGGGAGGTCGAACTCGCGCAGCTCGCCGGCGAAGTAGGCCTGGAGCTGCTCGGCCGGCTCGCGGAGGGCGGCGGGGTCGCGCCGCCAGTCGCGGCCGGGGGTGCCGTTCATGTGGACGGCGGCGAGCGCGTCGCCTTCGCCTGCCAGGAGCAGCTCGCCGATCGGCGTGTCGATGGTGTCGTAGAGCGTCATTGCCATCACAACGCCGGTACGAGGGGCGTTGTGAAATCCGAATGATGGAGCTTCTCGGGTTTCTGGCCGCCCGCGCCGTGCCCGGCCTCGAGGAGGTGGCCGGGTCGTGCTACCGGCGGTCGCTGGAGCTTGACGGCGGCGCGGCCGTGGCGGCCGTGAGCGTCGGCACCGAGCCGCGGATCGAGCTCCGGCTCGACGACGAGCGCGACCGCCCCGACGCGCTCGCCCGCTGCCGGCGGCTGCTCGACCTCGACGCCGACACCGCGCGCATCGACGCGGAGCTCGGGCGCGATCCGCTGCTCGCGCCGCTGGTGCGCCGGCGGCCGGGCCTGCGGGTGCCGCGCGCCACGGACGGGTTCGAGCTCGCCGTCCGCGCGGTGGTCGGCCAGCAGGTGACGCTCGCGGCGGCGCGCCGCACCGCCGGCCGCCTGGTGGCGCTGTACGGGCGCCCGCTCGAGGAGCCCGCGGGCGCGATCACGCACCTCTTCCCCACCCCCGCCGCGATCGCCGAGGTGGACTCGCTCGAGCTGCGCATGCCGCGCGTGCGGGCGAACGCGCTGCGCGCGCTCGCCCGCGCCGTGCTGGACGGCGAGCTCGACCTCCGCCCCGGCGCCGACCGCGAGGCGGCCACGAGTGCGCTGCTCGAGCTGCCGGGGATAGGACCGTGGACCGCGAGCTACGTCTGCATGCGCGCGCTCGGCGACAGCGACGCCTTCCCACCGGGCGACGCCGCCGTGCGGCGCGCGCTCGAGCGGCTCGGCGAGGACGGCCGCCCGGCCGCGGCGCAGCGGCTCGCGGAACGCTGGCGCCCGTGGCGCTCGTACGCGCTGCATGCACCTCTGGCGCGCGGACGCGTAGGGACGCTCGAGCTCCGCTCGTAGAAATAGTTGACCGGGCCGTCCGGCTTCCCCTCCGTCCGGCTGAAGCCCATCTTCTCGTACAGCGCGCGGGCCGCCGTGTCGGTCTCCGCGGTGCCCAGGTCCATGTAGCCGGCGCCTTCCGAGCGGGCCGTCTCGATCGCGGCTTCCATCAGCGCCTGCCCCAGCCCCCGGCCGCGCAGGTCCGGCACCACGTACAGCTCCTCCAGGTAGCAGTCCAGCGACTCGCTCCACAGCGACGGCCTGAAGCGCAACAGCGCCAGCCCGTCCGGGCCGTCTCCGCCGATCAGCACGGTCACGTCGCCTGAGGCCAGGAGCTCACGGATCCGCTTCCCCATCGTCTCGGGCCCGGGCGTGTAGTCGTCGTACTCCGAATTGAAGTCGTGCAGCATCCGGCCGACCGCCTCGGCGTCCTCGACCCCCGCGCGCCTGACCTCGTGCGACGGCTTCATTCGACCGGCGAGCGTACCCGCTACCGGCTGTTGGCCGCGGCCGGGACCCTCAGCCGGCGCCTGTCGAAGGCGAAGCAGACCTTCCCGGCGTGGTCGCCGTAGAAGAAGCCGAGGTAGACGACGCACGACGCGACGTAGACGGCGCCGATGGTGCACAGCACGAACCCGCTCGTGGCGAAGACCACCGCCCAGCCGAGCTGGTAGACGACGAAGAAGGCCTCCGTCAGGACGTATGGCCAATGGACCTTGACGGCGTGGGACCTCCTCCTCTTCACCGGCGTAGCGGCCGTTCCCGCCTTGGGAGTGCGCTCGAACTCGCTGTGCATCGGACCGAACAGGCCTTCGGCGAAGGAGCTGAACTGATGCGGGAGCATCCCGGTGGTGATGATGAGGTACGGGATGATCCGCCCGAAGCGCTCGCGGAAGGTCGCCGGCGTGATGCCGGCGTGGTAGGTGTGCTTCGTCTCGAGCGAGGCCATGGCCGCGGTGGCGAGGGCCCAGAGCGCCGTGGGCAGCACGTAGAGAGCGAGGCCGACCGCGAGGCCGAGGGAGCCGAACCAGTGGCCGGTGTAGATCACGAACGGCAAGGTGGCGATCCATAGCGCCCACGCAGGCCACTGCCACGAGATGCACATGTGGTAGACGAGGTGGAGCCGCCGGATCCACGAGCACCGGAACCGGAACAGGAGCGTGGCGAGGTGCATCCGCTGCAGCTGCACCCAGCCCTGCGTCCAGCGTCGCTGCTGCGCCTTGTAGGCGGTGTACGTCGCCGGAAGCTCGGCCGGCACCACGATCTCCTTCACGAACTTCGTCCTGTAGCCCGCGAAGAGGTGCCGGAAGCTCAGCTCGCAGTCCTCGACCAGGCTCGCCGCGCGCCAGCCGCCCGCGGCCTCGATGGCGGAGGCGCGCCAGACGCCCGCCGTCCCGGTGAAGTTGACGAACCGCCACATCGCGGAGCGCCAGGCCATCTGCAGCGTGTGATGGTCGTCGACCCAGAGCGACTGGGCACGCGTGAGGCGCGACTGGTCGTGGTTCAGGTGGCCCCACTGGGTCTGCACGAGCGCGAGACCGGCGTCGGGCGTGCCGTCCGGGAGGTAGAAGTGCGGGATGGTCCGGAGCAGGTAATCCGCCGGCGGCACGAAGTCGGCGTCGAAGATCACGAGGAACTCGGCGTCCGTGTGCCTCCGCCCCTCCTCGAGAGCGCCGGCCTTGTAGCCCTTCCGGTCGACGCGGTGCCGCACGCGGCAGTCCACGCCGGTCGACGCTCGAACCCTGGCGCAGACGTCTTCGACGAGCGCACGCGTGTGCTCGTCGGTGGAGTCGTCGAGCACCTGCACGCTGAAGCGGTCCGCCGGCCAGTCCATCTCGCTCGCCGCCTCGATGATGCGCTGCGCCACCGCGTGCTCGTTGAACATCGGAAGCTGGACGCACACGGTCGGATGCTCGGCCGGCAGCAGGCCCGGGGACTCCGGCGCGCGCCCCCGCCAGTAGAACCCGACGCGCTCGACGAGGCCGCCCAGCGAGGAAGAACAGCGTCAGGAAGTGGGGCAGGTGAAGGGCGGCCGTGAGCGCCCACCAGGCGGCGCTGCCCACCTCGAACCAGCCACCCGTGTCCGACATCGCCGAATAGGCGAGGAAACCAGCCGAGATCGCGAAGACGGCGAGGCTGGGCAGCCACCAGGGGGCCCTGGTCGGGCGTCGAGCGTCCATCGAGGTCGAGTCCTTCCGTGGAGGTTGCGGACCCGCGTGACCTGCCCACGGCACATAAGTCCTGTATGAGACCGGAGTGAGAATCCCTCAAACGGCGACGATCGCGACCGCGTTCCGCCACGGATCGCGCGCGAGGAACCCGCCGGGGCGGTCCTCGACCTCCGCCCCCGTCGCCTCCACGCGCTCGCGCACAGCGGCCACGTCCTCCGCGTCGTCCAGGAAGATCGTCCAGTGCCGCAGCCCGACCACGCCGTCCGGCTGCGGCGGCACCCCCTCGCCGCGCCAGGTGTTGAGACCCAGGTGGTGGTGGTAGCCGCCCGCGGCGATGAACGCCGCGCTCGGGAACCTCGTCATCACCTGGAAGCCCACCCCGTCGCGCCAGAACTCGAGCGCCCGCTCGATGTCGCCCACGTGCAGGTGCAGGTGACCCACCCTGAACTCCGGTGAGGCCTCCGCCTGCGGCTCCTCGTCCTCCACCGACGCCAGCAGGTCCTGCATGTCCAGCGGCATCGGGCCGCCGATGGCGGTCGGGTCGCTCAGGTCGCCCCAGGTCTCGCGCGGCCGGTCGGCGGCGAGCTCGATGCCGTTGCCGTCCGGGTCGGGCAGGTAGATCGCCTCGGAGATGTTGTGGTCGGACGCCCCGCTGATCGGCGTCCGGGTGGCGATCAGCCGCTTGGCCGCGCGAGCCAGCTCGAGCCGCGACGGGTGCAGCAGCGCGAAGTGGTACAGCCCGGCGTGGCGGCCGGCCCGCTGCGCGCCGGGCTCCTCGACCAGCACCAGCAGGTCCTCGCCTCCGGCGCCGAGCACAGCCTCGCCGTCGCCGCGCCGATGCGTGCGCAGCCCGATCGATCGCTCGTAGAACTCGACGGACCGGTCCAGGTCGGTGACGGTCAGGTGGACGGGCCCCAGCCGCAGCGTGGCGGGCAGGGTGGCTGCCGAAGTCGTGGTCATGACGGGGACCTCCCACGGGCGTGTGCCCGGTATGCCATCGGCGAATCGCCGAAGTGGCGCTTGAAGGCGCGCGAGAAGTAGAGCGGGTCGTCGTAGCCCACCCGCTGGGCCACCTGCTGGACGTTCTGGTCGGTGAAGCGGAGCAGGCGGGCGGCCTCCGACATCACCCGGTCGAGCACGAGCTCCTTCGTGCCGCGCCCCGTGACCTGCGTCAGGGCGCGCGACAGCGTGGCCGGCGGCACGCGCAGCTCGTCCGCGTAGTGGGCCGCGTCGTGATGGTCGGCGTAGTCGCGCTCGAGCACCCGGACGAAGCGCCTGAGCAGCTCGACCTGCGCCTCGTCCGGATCGGGCTGGTCCTCCCGCGACGCGTCGTACCAGCGCTCGAGCCACAGCAGCACGACGGAGATCAGGTGACCCCGCAGCTGGGACGACTCGGGGCCGGCGGGGCGCTTCAGCTCGTCGTCCAGCGCCCTCAGGAGCGCCTCGAGCTGATCCGCCCGGTCGCGCGGCACCGGGACGCTGCGCCCGCAGCGCCCGCTCAGCATCCACGCCGCGGGGAGCCGCTTCGCGTCGCCCGGAAGCAGCTCGTCGCGCAGCCGCAGCACCGCGCCGTGCAGGTCCTCGCCCTCCTCGAACACGTGCACCTGCCCGCGGCCGATGATCGTGATCGTGTCCTCCTCGATCGGAAGCGGCGCGCCGTCGATCAGGTGCCGTCCGCTGCCCGAGCGGATCCAGATCAGCTCGTGGTAGTCGTGCCGGTGGGGCTCGCGCCGGTCCGCCGGGCGCACGTCCATGCCCTCGAGCCAGACGACCTGCGCCGGCTCGCCGGGATCGGCGAGGCGGTCCACCGTGAGCTCGCGGGGTGCGGTGTGCACCCCCTAATGGTGGCACCCGGAAATGGGCGCGACCCCAGCGGCTCCCGTTGCCGCCGGGGTCGCGTTCTGTTGGTGGAGTGAGCCGAGCCGGCAGCCTCGGCTACGGAAGCGCCTCGAACCTGACGCACTGCCGCAGTCCGCCCGGGTAGTCCAGGCGAAACGCGACGGGCGTCGCACGCGCCTCCAACCGACACTCCACCCTGATCGTGGGCAACTCCAGGCGTCGCTCGATTACGACCTGGCGCACGTGGAACCGCACGCAGCGGCGGAATGCCCTCCGACCGCCGTACAGCATTCGGAACTCACGCGCCCTGAACGGATCTCCGGCGCCACGTTCGGAGACGCAGATCGTTCGAGCTTCGAGCCTGTCTGCATGGCTCGGCCTGGATGCCGCGGAGGGTGCCATCACGAGAAAGGCCGAAACGACGCCCAGCGTGAGCAGGGCGGTCATCCGTCTCGTTCCAAGCGGGCGTGTCGGGAGCACGCAAGCTCCTTCCCCCGCGGCGACCCGGGCGCACGCTACCTCGCCCGCCCCGGCGGCCCGGAGCGGGACCCGAAAGCGCACAGCTTCCGGCGGAAAATGCTTGCGCCTACCCGCCGAGCCCGGGTCCCGGGTTACTCCCGGATCCGGCCCAACAGATGCACCCTGTCCCCGCTCCGCACCCGGAACCGCTCGCCGGAGCGCTCGAAGTCGACCCGGGCGGGCAGCAGGATCGGCTTGCGGAACTCGACCTCGACCTCGTATGCGTCGGGCAGCGAGGGCTCGAGTGCCGCGAGGCAGCGGGCCTTCGTCCACATGCCGTGCGCGATCGCCCGCGGGAAGCCGAACGCCTTCGCGGTGAGGGCGTGCATGTGGATCGGGTTGCGGTCGCCGGAGACGGACGCGTAGCGGCGCCCGAGGTCGTCCGGCAGCTGCCACCGGGCGACGAACGCGCCCTCGAAGTCCTCCTGTCCGCGGGGCGGCGGGCCGCCGCCGCGGCGCAGCATCGTGCTCTCCTCGCGCCAGGCGAGCTCGCCGCCGGCCCTCGCCTCCGTGACGATCGTGAACGCGCTCTCCGCCTCGTGCTCCGCCGGCCGCACGCGCAGGTCGAGCTGCTCGCCGATCCGCAGCGGCCGCCGCACCTCGATGCGGTTGCCGATGTGGACGAGCCCCACCGGCGAGAACGGGAAGCTCCCGTCGGTCATCAGCCTCATGTGGAGCGGGAAGGCGAGCACGTGCGGGTACGTCGGCGGCAGCTCGTCGCGGACGCGGAAGCCGCACACGCGGGCATAGTCGGCCACCCGGTCCGGCTCCGCGGCGATCTCCCGCTCCTCGAGCTCGAGGTCCGGCATCGCGCCGCCGCCGCCCGCCACGAAGGGCAGCCGCCCCGCTCCCGGCAGCGCCCCCACCGCCGCCTTGAGGTAGACGCCCACGTCAGGCCCCCAGCAGGCTCTGGCCGCAGACCCGGACCACGTTGCCGTTCACGCCGCCCGACGCCGGGCTCGCGAGCCAGGCGATCGTCTCGGCCACGTCCACCGGGCAGGCCGCCCTGCGAGAGCGAGTTCATCCGGCGGCCGACCTCGCGCGTCGCGAGCGGCATGCGCGCGGTCATCTCGGTCTCGATGAAGCCCGGCGCGACGGCGTTGACGGTCGCGCCGCGCTCGGCGGCCGTGGGCGCCAGCGTCTCCACCAGCCCGATCACGCCGGCCTTCGACGTCGCGTAGTTGGTCTGGCCGGCGTTCCCGGCGATGCCGCTGATCGACGACACGCACACGATCCGCGCCGCGTCCTTCAGCGCGCCGTCGTGCCCGAGCAGCTCCGTCGTGATCCGCTCCGGGGCGCCGAGGTTCACGTCGATCACGGAGCTCCAGCGCTCCTCGTCCATGCGCCCGAGCGTCTTGTCGCGCGTGATGCCGGCGTTGTGGACGACGATGTCCGCGCCGCCGTGCTCGCGCGCAAGGTGCGAGGCGATCGTGCGCGGCGCCTCGGGGTCGGTCACGTCGAGCGCGAGCTCCATGCCCTCGCCCAGGTCGGGCACGTCGAGGCCGACCACGTGCGCGCCGTCGCGGTCGCAGGACGGACGCGATCGCGGCGCCGATGCCGCGCGACGCGCCGGTCACGAGCGCCACGCGGCCGTCGAGCGGCCGCTCCCAGTCGCCCACCGGCGGCGAGTCCGCGCGGCTCACGCGCACGACCTGGCCCGACACGTAGGCCGAGCGAGGCGAGAGCAGGAACCGCAGCGTCGACTCGATCGCGTCCTCGGCGCCCGGCTCGACCAGCACCAGCTGGCCGGTGGCGCCGCGGCGCACCTCCTTGGCGACCGAGCGCGTGAAGCCCTCGAGCGCGCGCTGGGCGATCGCCTCGCCCGCCGCCGCGCAATCGCCGGGCGGGGTGCCGAGCACGATCACTCGCCCGCTGCGCTCGATCCGGCGGATGGTCGGGCCGAGGAATGTGCGCAGCTCACCGAGGTCGCCCGTGCCGGCGATCCCGGTGGCGTCGAACACGAGCGCCTTGAACGAGTCGTCCTCGCCTGCGGTCTCGGGGTTCCAGACGGCCGCGTCGAGCCCTGCGCCGGCCGCCGCGCCGCGCAGGTCGTCGCGCAGCTCGGTGGCCGCCTCGGCGCCGGCGCTCGCGAGCACGCGCGCCACCGGGCCGGCCAGCCTGCCGCCCGGGGCGGCGCCGAGCAGCACGCGGCCGCGTATCACCGGGTCGCCGGGCGAGTGCCGCTCGAGCTCGACGGGCACGGGTAGCCCGCCGGTCTTGACGAACGAGCCCACCGACGGGGGCGTTGGCGATCTGTGCGTATCGGTCGCTCACTCTCGAATCACCTCTCGAGGATTGCCACGACGCCCTGGCCGCCCGCCGCGCAGATCGAGATCACGCCGCGGCCGCCGCCGCGCTCGCGCGAGCGCCTTCGCCAGGTTGGCCACGATGCGACCGCCGGTCGCCGCGAACGGGTGGCCGGCGGCGAGCGAGCCGCCGTTCACGTTCAGCCGCCCGCGGTCGATCTGCGCCGAGCGGCCCCTCCAGCCCGAGCCGCTGCGTGCAGAACACCGGGTCCTCCCACGCCTTCAGCGTCGAGAGCACCTGCGAGGCGAACGCCTCGTGGATCTCGTACAGGTCGAAGTCGCCGAGCGACAGCCCGGCCCGCGCGAGCATGCGCGGCATCGCGTAGGCCGGCGCCATCAGCAGCCCCTCGCCGCCGTTCACGTAGTCCACGGCGGCGGTCTCGGCGTGACTGAGGTAGGCGAGCACCGGCAGGCCGCGCTCCTCGGCCCACTCCTCGCTCGCCAGCAGCACGAGCGCGGCGCCGTCCGACAGCGGCGTCGAGTTGCCGGCGGTCATCGTGCCGTGCTCGCCGCCGAAGACCGGCTTCAGCTTCGCCAGCTTCTCCGGGCGTCGTGTCCGGGCGCAGGTTCTCGTCGCGCTCGAGGCCGAGGTACGGCGTGAGCAGGTCGTCCTGCCAGCCGCGCTCGTAGGCGGCGGCCAGGTTGCGGTGGCTGGCGGCGGCCAGCTCGTCCTGCTCCTCGCGCGTCACGCCCCACTCCGCCGCCGGTGCGGGCCTGGTGCTCGCCCATCGACAGCCCGGTGCGCGGCTCCTGGTTGCGCGGGATGGCGGGCACCACGTGGCCGGGCCGGAGCCGCGTGGCCACGCCGACCCGCTCGGTCACCGAGCTCGCCCGGTTCAGGTCGAGCAGCACGCCGCGCAGGTCCTCGTTCACCTCGATCGGGGCGTCGGACGTGGTGTCGACGCCGCCCGCGATGCCCGCGTCGATCTGGCCGAGCGCGATCTTGTTCGCCACGAGGATCGCCGCCTCCAGCCCGGTGCCGCAGGCCTGCTGCACGTCGTAGGCGGGCGTGTCGTGCGACAGCCGGCTGCCGAGCACGCACTCGCGCGTGAGGTTGAAGTCGCGGCTGTGCTTCAGCACGGCGCCGGCCACGACCTCGCCGAGCCGCTCGCCGTCGAGCCCGAAGCGCGCGACGAGCCCGTCGAGCGCCGCCGTGAGCATGTCCTGGTTGGACGCCTTGGCGTACGCGCGGTTCGAGCGCGCGAACGGGATCCGGTTGCCGCCGATGACGGCGACCCTGCGTGGTGCTGCGTTCATCAGGTCTCCCCTGTCGTGCGGGCGCGCAGGCCCGGCTCAACGGTGTCGATCAGAAGCTCCGCGGCCTGCCCGGCCGACAGCGCGCCCGTGCGCAGCCACCAGCGCGCGAGCGACTCCGCCGCGCCGAGCAGCGCAGTCGAGAGCGCCTGCGCCTCCACGACCGCCCGGCCGCGGCGGCGGCCCGGCAGGCGCGCCACGACCAGCTCGGCCACCACGGCCTCGAGCTGCTCGCGATGCTCGGCCACACGGCGCGCCACCTCGCCGCCGGCCGGCAGCGTCTCGTCGAACAGCACGCGCCAGGCGTCGCGGTCGCGATCGACGAACGAGAAGAAGGCCTGCACGCCCAGGGCGAGGGCGTCGGCGGGCCGCTCGGCCTCGGCCACGGCGCCGGCCACAGCCTCCCGCAGCTCCTCGGCCGCGGGCTCCATGCAGGCCAGGTAGAGCCGCTCCTTGTTGCCGAAGTAGATGTACAGCAGCGGCTTCGTGACGCCGACCGCCGTGGCCACGTCGTCCATCGTCACCGCGCCGTAGCCGCGCTCGGCGAACAGCGCCCGCGCGGCGCCGAGCACCTGACGCTCCCGCTCGGCGCGCGGGAGGCGGGTGCGCTGGGCCGTGCCCGTCACTCCGGCCTGCCCCAGGCGCCGAGGCAGCTCTCGGGCACGCCGAACGCGTCGACCAGCGCCTCGGCGTGCGGGCGCAGCTCGGCGCAGAGCGCGTTCACGATCTTGATGACGGCCTTCGAGCGCGGCGGGCTGAGCCGGCCGTGCTCCTGGTACCAGCCGCGCTCCCGCTCGATCGTCGACAGCGCGTGCAGGCTGCAGAGCTTGTCGAGCAGCTCGCGCGCTTCCGGGTCCTCGCAGTCCTCCACCGCGGCGGCGAACGCCTCGAGCACCACCAGGTCCGCCCACGAGCGGGCCGTGGCGACCACGTGGTCCTGGCACTCCACGAGCACCTCGAACGGGTCGCCGCCGCCGTCGATGCCGCCCTTCAGCCGCCTGGCGACGCCGGCCAGCACGTGGTCGTGGCGCCAGCGGAACAGCTCGACCTGGGTGGTACGGTCGAGCAGGTCGCGCTCGTCGTCGCGCCCCGGCAGGAGCTGGTCGCCGAGCCGTCCGAGCAGCTCGCGCAGAGCGGTCCGCTCGGCCACCTGGCTCGCCACCTGGGAGGCCACGAACGTCGCCGTGCCGAGCGGGTCGAGCTCGCCGAACTGGTCGCGGTAGTCCGTCAGCAGGTTCTTGGCGGTGAGCTGGAGCAGCACCGTGTTGTCGCCCTCGAACGTGGTGAACACGTCGCTGTCCGCCTTGAGCGCCGCGAAGCGGTTCTCGCGCAGGTAGCCCGCGCCGCCGCAGGCCTCGCGGCACTCCTGGATCGTCGCGGTGGCGTGCCAGGTCGCGACCGCCTTCACGCCGGCCGCCAGCGTCTCGAGCTCGCGGCGGGCGCGGTCGTCGGGCTCCTCGGCCGTGAAGACCTCGTGCAGCTCGCGGCGCAGCCGGTCCTGCGCGAAGTGGAGCGCGTAGGTCGTGGCGAGCGCGGGCAGCAGGCGCCGCTGGTGCACGCGGTAGTCGAGCAGCACGGCCTCCTCCGCCCCGCCGGGCGGGCCGAACTGCCGGCGCTCGACCGCGTGGCGCACGGCCATCGTCAGCGCGACCTTCGACGCGCCGATCCCGGCGCCGCACACGCTCACGCGCCCCTGCACGAGCGTGCCGAGCATCGTGAAGAAGCGGCGCGTGGGGTTCTCGATCGTGCTCCTGTACTCGCCGTCGGCGCTCACCTCGCCGTAGCGGTCGAGCAGCGCCTCGCGCGGCACGCGCACGTGGTCGAAGCGGATGCGCCCGTTGTCGACGCCGTCGAGCCCGAGCTTGGGCCCGCAGTCCTCGATCTCGACCCCGGGCAGCACGGCGCCGCTCTCGTCGCGCAGCGGCACGAGCAGCGCGTGCACGCCGCGGTTCTCGCCGCCCACGATCAGCTGAGCGAACACCGCGGCGAGGCGCCCGTCGCGCGCCGCGCTGCCGATGTAGTCCTTCTGCGCCTCGGGTTCGGGCGTGTTCACCACGAACTCGCCCGCCTCGGGCTCGTAGGTCGCGGTGGTGCCGAGCGCCTGCACGTTCGAGCCGTGTCCCGTCTCGGTCATGGCGAAGCAGCCGGGCAGGTCGACGGTGACGATGTCGCGCAGGTAGCGCTCGTGGTGGTGCTCGGTGCCGAGGTGCAGCACCGCGCCGCCGAACAGCCCGAACTGCACGCCGCACTTCACGAGCAGCGACAGGTCGCCGAACGCGAGCGTCTCGAAGGCCGCGACCGAGCGAGCCACGGCGTCCTGGCCGCCGTAGGCCTCCGGGAAGCCCATCGCGGGGTCCCCCTCGCTCGCGAGCTCCCTGGTCCATGCGAGCACGCGCTCGCGGTGCTCCTCGATCGGCAGGTCGTACACGGGCTCGTGGCCGGGCATGCCCAGCCACCAGCGCGTGCGGTCGCGGATCTCCGCATACTCGCCGTCGAGCACCCGGCGAAGGGTCGTGCTTGTCTGTTCGAGACTCGTTGCCATCGCGATTCGGCAATTTATACCCGGGTAAGGAAGACTCATGCGCCAGCTCACTCCGCTCGACGCCCAATTCCTCGCGATCGAGACGAGCCGCACCTACGGCCACGTCGGCGGGCTGGCCGTGTACGACCCGTCGACCGCGCCCGGCGGCCGGCTCGACATCCCGGAGATCTGCAACGTGGTGTCCGAGCGCCTCCACATGCTTCCGCCGTTCCGCTGGAAGCTCGTGCAGGTGCCGCTCGGGCTCGACCTCCCCTACTGGACCGAGGACGAGGACTTCGACCTCGACTTCCACATCCGCGAGTCGGCCGTGCCCCCGCCCGGCGACGACGGGCAGCTCGCCCGGACGGTCGCGCGCATCTTCGCCCGGCCGCTCGACCGCTCGCGCCCGCTGTGGGAGCTGTACCTGATCCACGGCCTCGAGGGCGGCCGCGTGGCGCTGCTGACCAAGGTCCACCACTCCGTCGTGGACGGCGTCTCGGGCAGCGAGATCCTGACCGTCCTGCTCGACCCGAGCCCCGAGGGCCGTGAGATCGACCCGCCCGGCCGGCGCCGCCGCGCACGGTCGCAGCCCGACCGACCTCGAGATGCTCGGCCGCGGCGTCGCCGGCCTGGCGCGCCAGCCGCTGCGCGCGCTCCGCTCGGTGCCCACCGCGCTCCCCAACCTCACCGACCTGCCGGGCGCCAACGCGTTCCCGGGCGTGCCGGCGCTCTCACGCGCGCTGACGGGCGCCCGCCGCGCGCTGGGCGGCCCGCAGGACCCCGGCATCCTCGAGGTCACGACCGCGCGCCCGCCGCGCACCTGCTTCAACGGCCGGATCTCCGCCCACCGCAGCTTCGCGTTCGGCTCGGTCTCGCTCGACACCGTCAAGGCGATCAAGAACGAGGCGGGCGTGAAGGTGAACGACGTGGTCGTGGCGGTCTGCGCCGGCGCCGTGCGCGAGTTCCTCCTCGAGCGCGACGAGCTCCCGGACGAGCCGCTCGTGGCGATGGTGCCGGTCTCGGTCCGGGCCGAGGACGAGCAGGGCACGTTCGGCAACCGGATCTCCACGATGATCGTCCCGATCCCCACCGACGAGGCGGACCCGGTGCGGCGCCTCGAGCGCGCGCACGAGCTGCTGCGGAGCGCCAAGGAGCACCACGCGGCGCTGCCCGCCGACCTGCTCACCGACGCGTCGGCGTTCGTCCCGCCCGCGGTGGCGGCGCTCGCCGCCCGCACCACCGTGGGGATCCTGGGCCGCACGCGGCCGCCGCTCAACCTGGTCGTCTCGAACGTGCCGGGCCCGCGCTCGCCGCTCTACATCGCGGGCGCCCGCCTCGAGGCGCACTACCCGGTCTCCGCGATCGTCGACGGCGTGGGGCTCAACATGACCGTCATGAGCTACCTCGACCACGTCGACTTCGGCATCGTGGCCGACCGGGACCAGATCCCGGACGTGTGGCCGCTGCTCCGTGCGGCGCAGCGCGAGGTGGACCACCTCGCGGCGGCGCTCCCCGCAGTCGGCCAGTCCGAGGAGCCTTCTGTGACGCACCGCTCACACGCGCGCTGACCGTGGCGCGAGAGTGCCCCCATGACTGCCGCGGAGACCGCGTTCCGGGCCGAGGTCGACGAGTACTGCGCCGTCCGCCCAGAGCGATTGAACGTCACGCCGGCCGGCGACGGCCGCTACGAGATCCACGTCCAGTGGGCCGGCCAGGACAGCGTGCTGCGGGCCGTGTTCGTCCGCCGCGTGCTGGCGCACGCGGGCGTCGAGGCGCACCCCACCAGCGCGGAGGGCGGGCGTGGCTGGGCGCTCAGCATCGGTCCCGTGCCCGCCGACCGGGTGGGCGAGCTGATCGAGTCCTGCGTCTGGTAGCGCCGGGGTAGACTGCCCCTGGCCCGTGACAGTCCAGGACGTCGATGAGGAGCTTCTAGACACCGTCTGCTCCCGCCTCCGGGAGCACCTCAGCGGCGAGGAGGCGGCTCAGGCGGAGGCGTTCGCGCGCCAGTACTACCGCTGGGTCTCGCCGGACGACATCGCCGAGCGCAGCGAGCTCGACGTGTACGGCGCCGCGCTCGCACACTTCGACCTGGCCCGCCGGCGGACGCCGGGCACGACCAAGGTCCGCATCTACAACCCGCGCTTCGAGGCGCACGGCTGGCAGTCGACGCACACCGCCGTGGAGATCGTCACCGACGACATGCCGTTCCTGATCGACTCGGTCGCGATGGAGCTGAACCGGCGCGGGTTCGGCGTCCACCTGATCATCCACCCGGTCATGCAGCGTGCGCCGCGACGAGCAGGGCAAGCTGCGCGAGGTGCTCCCGCACGGCGACCGAGGCGGAGGACGCGGTGGCCGAGTCGGTGATCCACGCCGAGGTGGCGCGCCAGACCGACGCCGGCGAGCTGGGCCGGCTCGAGCGCCACCTGCTGCGCGTGATCGGCGAGGTGCGGGCCGCGGTGGAGGACTGGCCGGAGATGCGGGCCCGCGCGCTCGACGTGGTGGCCGAGCTGGGCACCGACCCGCCGCCGCTCGACGCGAGCGAGGTCCCCGAGGCGCGGGCGTTCCTCGCCTGGCTCGAGGACCACAACTTCACCTTCCTCGGGGCGCGCGACTACGAGCTGGCGCGCGACGAGGACGGCGAGCCGCGGCTGGTGTCGGTGCCCGGCTCGGGACTCGGCATGCTGCGCCAGGCGGGCGACGAGGCCAGCTCACGCGGGTTCGACAAGCTGCCGCCCGCCGTCCGCGCCCGCGCGCTCGAGCCCTACCTGCTCAACCTCACCAAGGCCAACTCGCGCGCCACCGTGCACCGCCCCGCCTACCTCGACTACGTCGGCATCAAGCGCTTCGACGACGACGGCAACGTGGTCGGCGAGCGGCGCTTCCTCGGCCTCTACACCCACACCGCCTACCACGCCAGCCCGCGCGAGATCCCGATCCTGCGCCGCAAGGTGGACGCGGTCCTCGAGCGCGCCGCGTTCCCGCAGGACAGCCACAACGAGAAGGCGCTGATCGAGATCCTCGAGAGCTACCCGCGCGACGAGCTGTTCCAGATCTCGACGGACGACCTGTTCCGGATCGCCATGGGGATCCTGCACCTCGGCGAGCGCCAGCGCATGCGGCTGTTCGTGCGCCGGGACACCTTCGACCGCTTCCTCTCCTGCCTCGTGTTCGTCCCGCGCGACCGCTTCAACACGGAGAACCGGCGCCGCATCGAGCGCATCCTGCGGCGGGCGACCGGGGCGACCAGCATCGACTACACCACGCGCGTATCCGAGTCCGTGCTGGTGCGGCTGCACTACCTGGTCTACGCGGAGCCGGGGAACCTGCCGCGGATCGACGAGCGGGAGATCGAGACGCTGCTCGTGGCGGCCACCCGCTCGTGGGCCGACGACCTCGAGGAGGCGCTCGTCGAGGAGCACGGCGAGGAGCGGGGCGGCCTGCTGTTCCGCCGCTACGGCGACGCCTTCCCGGCCGCCTACCGCGCCGACTGGGTGCCGCGCTCGGCGCTGGCCGACATCGGCCAGATCGAGGAGCTCCGGCAGCCCGACGACCTCGCGCTGCGGCTCTACCGCCCGCTCGAGGCGCCGCTCGGGGCGCTGCGCGCGAAGGTCTTCCGCGCCGGCGCCGCCGCTGGCGCTGTCCGCGATGCTGCCGCTGTTCGAGGACATGGGCGTGGAGGTGGCCGACGAGCGCCCCTACGAGATCTGCCCGAACGAGCGCGAGAGCGTCTGGATCTACGACTTCGGCCTGACCTACCGCGGCGAGGAGGACCTCGAGACCGACCTCGTGCGCGAGACCTTCCAGGACGCGTTCATCCGCGTCTGGCGCGGCGACGCCGAGAGCGACGGCTACAACCGCCTCGTCCTGCGCGCCGGGCTGACCTGGCGCGAGACGACCGTCGCTGCGCGCGATCGGCCGCTACCTGCGCCAGGCCGGCACGACGTTCAGCGACCGCTACGTGGAGCAGGCGCTCGTCGCGCAACGCGCCCGTCGCGCGGCTGCTCATGCACCTGTTCCGGGCCCGCTTCGAGCCCGGGCACGCGGACGCCGGAGGAGGCCGAGCAGCTGGTCGAGTCGATCGGCGAGGCGATCGACGCGGTCGAGAGCCTCGACCAGGACCGCATCCTGCGCAACTTCCTGGACGTGCTGCGGGCGATGCTGCGCACCAACTTCTTCCAGCCGGCGGCCGGCGGCGGGCCCAAGCCGTGCCTCTCGTTCAAGCTCGACCCGGCGCGGCTGCCGTGGCTGCCGCTGCCGCGCCCGCGCTTCGAGATCTTCGTCTACTCGCCGCGCACCGAGGGCGTGCACCTGCGCGGCGGCAAGGTCGCCCGCGGCGGGATCCGCTGGTCCGACCGGCGCGAGGACTTCCGCACCGAGGTGCTCGGGCTGATGAAGGCGCAGATGGTGAAGAACGCGGTGATCGTGCCGGTCGGCGCCAAGGGCGGCTTCGTGGTCAAGCGCCCGCCGCCGGCCGCGGCGACCGGGAGGAGCTGCTCGCCGAGGTCGAGGCCTGCTACCGGACCTTCATCGGCGGCCTGCTCGACCTGACCGACAACATCGTCGACGGCGAGATCGCGCCGCCGCCCGACGTCGTGCGCTACGACGAGGACGACCCGTACCTGGTGGTGGCGGCCGACAAGGGCACGGCCACGCTCTCGGACGTCGCCAACGAGGTGTCCCGCCGAGTACGGCTTCTGGCTCGGCGACGCGTTCGCCTCGGGCGGCTCGACCGGCTACGACCACAAGAAGATGGGCATCACCGCGCGCGGCGCGTGGGAGTCGGTCAAGCGCCACTTCCGCGAGCTCGGCCACGACGTGCAGAGCGAGGACTTCACCGTCGTCGGCATCGGCGACATGTCCGGCGACGTGTTCGGCAACGGGATGCTGCTGTCGCGAGCACATCCGGCTGGTCGCGGCCTTCGACCACCGCCACGTCTTCATCGACCCCGACCCGGACGCGGCGGCGAGCTTCGAGGAGCGCCGCCGGCTGTTCGAGCTGCCGCGCTCCTCCTGGGACGACTACGACCGCGACCTGATCTCGGAGGGCGGCGGCGTGTGGCGCGCGCAGCGCCAAGTCGGTGCCGCTGTCGCGAGCAGGCGCGCGAGGCGCTCGGCGTCGAGGACGAGAAGCTCGCCCCGAACGACCTGATCCGGGCGCTGCTGCGGGCGCCGGTCGACCTGCTCTGGAACGGCGGCATCGGCACCTACGTGAAGGCGAGCGGCGAGACGCACGCCGACGCCGGCGACAAGGCGAACGACGCCGTGCGGGTGGACGCCTCCGAGCTGCGCTGCCGGGTGGTCGGCGAGGGCGGCAACCTCGGCCTGACCCAGCGCGCGCGGATCGAGTACGCGACCGGCGGCGGCAGGATCAACACCGACGCGATCGACAACTCCGCCGGCGTGGACTGCTCCGACCACGAGGTCAACATCAAGATCCTGCTGAACGCCGCGGTCGGGACGGCGACCTGACCGCCAAGCAGCGCGACGAGCTGCTCGCCGAGATGACGCAGGCCGTGGCGGAGCTGGTGCTGAAGAACAACTACGAGCAGGCCGAGACGCTGAGCCTGGCCGAGGCGCAGGCGTCCGCGATGATCGACGTGCACGCGCGCTTCCTCGACCGGCTCGAGTCCTCGCGCAAGCTGAACCGCGAGCTGGAGGCGCTCCCGGGCGACGAGGAGCTCGCCGAGCGCAAGCGCGAGCACCAGGGGCTGACGCGGCCGGAGCTGGCGGTGGCGCTCGCCTACAGCAAGATCGACCTCTACGCCGAGCTGCTCGACTCGGACGTGCCGGAGGACCCGCACCTGTCCGAGGAGCTCGACCGCTACTTCCCGGACCCGCTGCCGGAGCGCTTCGGCGAGCTGATGCGCGCCCACCGGCTGCGGCGGGAGATCATCGCCACGCAGGTGGTCAACAACATGGTGCACGGCGGCGGCACCACGTTCACGTTCCGGCTGCACGAGGAGAGCGGCGCGCCGGCGTCGGAGATCGCGCGCGCCTACGCGGCCGCGCGCGACATCTTCGAGATGCGGCCGCAGTGGGGCGAGATCGAGGCGCTCGACAACCGCGTGGACGCGAGCGTGCAGATCGAGATGCTGCTGGCCGGGCGACGGCTGATCGAGCGCGGCTCGCGCTGGCTGCTTCGCAACCGGCGGCGGCCGCTCGACATCGGCGCCACGGTGCAGTTCTTCGGGCCGGGCGCGGCGGTGCTCTACCGCGCCGTCCCGCGGCTGCTCGGGCCGTCGGACCTCGAGCCGCTGACGGTCCGCGCCGAGGAGCTCGAGGAGGCGGGCGTGCCGCCCGGGCTCGCCCTGAGCGTGGCGACGCTCGCCACGATGTTCGCGACGTTCGACATCGTCGAGGTGGCCGAGGAGGCCGGCCTCGACGTCGAGCAGGTGGCCGCGGTGCACTTCCAGCTCGGCGAGAAGCTCGAGCTGCACTGGCTGCGCGACCGCATCGTGGCGCTGCCGCGCGACGACCGCTGGCGGGCGCTGGCCCGGGCGGCGCTGCGCGACGACGTGTACGGGCTGCACCGGGCGCTCACGGCCGCGGTGCTGCGCGACGCGCCGCCCGGCCGGAGCGGCGGGCGAGCGCGTGGACGCCTGGATCGCGTCGAACCCGGCCTCGGAGCGCTGCCTCCAGACGCTGGCGGAGATCCGCGTGGGCCGGGTGTTCGACACGACGACGCTGCCGGTGGCGGTCCGCGAGGTGCGCAACCTGCTGGGCGCGCCCTCGCAGACCTAAGCCGGAACGACTCAAGGGGTCTGACCCCTTACCCCGTTTCGGGGACGACTCGGGCGAGCCAGCGAGGCACCCACCAGTTCGCCCGTCCCAGCAGCTGCATCACCGCCGGCACCAGCACCATCCGGATCACCGTGGCGTCGACCAGGATCGCGGTGGCCATCCCCACGCCGATCAGCCGCAGGAACACCTCCTCGGACGCGACGAAGGCGCCGAACACCACGACCATGATCGCCGCCGCGGCCGTGATCACCCGCGCGGTGCGGGCCAGGCCGGCCGTCACGGCGTCGCGGGTGCTGCCGCTGCGCAGGTACTCCTCGCGCACGCGCGAGAGCAGGAACACCTCGTAGTCCATCGACAGCCCGAACAGGATCGCGAACATCAGCACCGGCGCGAACGGCGCCACCGGCACCGCGCCGTCGATCCCGATCAGCCCGCCGAAGAAGCCGCCGCCGGCGAACAGCGCCACAACGCCGTAGGCCGCGCCCACCGAGAGCAGGTTCATCACGCCCGCCTTCAGCGCCACCACAGGCGCCCGGAAGGCGGCCATCAGCAGCAGGAACGAGAGCCCGACCACGCCGGCGATGAACAGCGGCAGCCGCTCCGCCACCAGCTCGCTCTGGTCGACGAGGTTCGGGACCATGCCGCCCACGTAGGCGTCCAGGCCCGCCGCGCCGAGTGTGGCCGGCAGGACGTCTCCGCGCAGATCCCGGACGAGCTGCGCGGTCTCCGCGTCCTGGGGCGAGGTGCGCGGCGTCACGGTCAGCATCGCCGCCTCTCCGTCCTCGCTCAGCCGGGGCGGGGAGACGCGCGCCACGTCGGGATGGCTGCCGATCTCGGCGGCCGCGGCGCGCATCTCCCCCACCCCGTCCGGCCCGGGTTGTTCGACGGCGACGAGGAGCGGCCCCGTGGCCCCCGGGCCGAAGCCCTGCTCGGTCATGTCATAGGCCTCGCGGGTGGGCGTGCCGGAGCGGTCGTTCCCCGCGTCGGGGAAGCCGAAGCGCAGGTCAGTCACCGGCACGGCCAGCACGAGCAGCACCGCCGTTCCCGCGATCACCGCGGTCCACGGGCGGCGCTGCACCACCCTGCTCCAGCGCGCCGCGAGCCCGCCGCCCTCGACCGTCCGCCGCTCGGGGAGGAACGGCAGCCGGAGGCGGTTCACGCGCGGCCCGGCCATCGAGAGGAGCGCGGGCAGGAGCGTCACGCTGGCCGCCATCACCACGAGCACCGCCAGGCTCGCGGACAGCGCCACACCGTTCATGTAGTCGAGCCCCATCAGGAACAGGCCCATCAGGGAGATCACGACCGTGCCGCCCGCGACGAGCACGCTGCGGCCGGCGGTGGCCACCGCCTCGCCCACGGCCTCCGCCGTCTCGAGGCCGCGGTCGAGCGCTGCGCGGAAGCGGGTCAGGACGAGCAGGGCGTAGTCGATCCCCACCCCGATGCCGATCAGTCCCGCGACCACGGTTGCCCACTCGGGAACGTCGACCACGCCGGACAGCACGCCGATCAGCGGCGCCGACACGCCCAGCCCGAACAGCGCCACCGCCAGCGGCAGCCCCATCGCCACGAGCGATCCGAACGCGATCAGCAGCACCACCATCGCGCCGAGCAGGCCGAACACCTCGGCGGGCGGGCCGCCCTCGGCGTCTCGGATCGGTCCGCCCGCCAGCGCGACCTCGAGTCCGGGGCGGCTCGCCGCCTCGGCGTCGTCGATCAGCTGCTCCGCTGTCTCGCTCGGCACCTGCGCCGGGGGCCGGTCGAGCTGCAGGCGCGCCATCGCGATCGTGCCGTCGCGCGACACCTGCGGCGGCTGTGCGGTCGCGATGCCCTCCAGCCGCTCGGCATCGGAGACGAACCGGTCCATGCGCTCGCTCACCGCGTCGCCGGCGGCGCCGCCCGGCGCCTGCCACACCACGTCGATGGTCTCCGCCGAGAAACCACCGAAGTGGTTCGAGACGATGGTCCGCGCGGTGTGCGAGTCGGAGCCCGGCGAGGAGTAGTCGGCGCTGAACTCGCCGGCGAGGCGCGGCGCGACGGCCAGGACGGTCACCAGGAGGACGAGCCAGCCGGCCAGGACGAGACGGCGGCGGCGGTGGGCGAACGCGGCGAGGCGATGGAGTCGTGGCATGCCGGGCATCGTCGGCGGCGGCGCGTGGTCTGTCGTCGGCCGGCGGGAGGCTCTTGCGCTGCTCCCTGCCGGGGGCGACTCGGCCCGGGAGCGTGGCCGGTGTACTCCCGCGGGAGTAGACGCCGGGCCTCCTCCGGGCGGACGACGGGCGCACGGGCGCCTCGTACCCTTGTGGCGTGAGCTCGCTCGACCAGATGGTGCGATCCGCGAGCCTGCGCCTCGAGCGGCTGCCGCTCGACGGCACGATCGCGGTGGGCGTGGCGGTGCTCCAGCTTGGCGTCACCGCCTCCTTCGCCCACGTGCAGGACGGCCGCGAGCCGCTCGACGTGCTCGGGATCGCCCTGCTGGCCGCCGGTCCCCTCTCGCTGTACTGGATGCGGCGCGCGCCGCTGCCCGTGCTCGCGTTCACGCTGACGACGACGCTCGCCTACTGGGCGCTCGACTACCCGCGCGGTCCGGCCTTCATCGCCCTAACCGTCGCGTTCGCCGCCGCCGTGTTCGGCGGCCACCGCGGCGCCGCGTGGCTCTCGGCCGCGGTGGCCTGGGTCGGGTTCGCGTGGCTGCCCGGGTGGGTCGGCGACGCTCCGGCGCCGTCGCTCGGGAAGATGATCGGCCTTGCCGCCTGGATGTTCGTCCTCGCAGCGGTGGTCGAGCTGCTCGCCTTCCACAAGGCGCGCAAGCACGAGGCCGAGCGCGCCCGGCGCCAGGAGGAGATCGCCCGCGCGGGCCAGGAGCGGCTTCGCATCGCCCGCGAGCTCCACGACGTGCTGGCCCACAACGTGTCGCTCATCAACGTCCAGGCAGGCACGGCGCTCCACCTGCTCGACAAGCAGCCCGAGCGCGCCCGCCCGGCGCTCGAGGCGATCAAGGACGCGAGCTCGGAGACGCTGCGCGAGGTGCGTTCGGTCCTCGGCATCCTGCGCGGTCCGGGCGAGGAGGCGCCGCGGTCGCCCACCGCCGGCACGGCGGGCGTGGAGGAGCTGATCTCGCGCACGGCGGCAGCCGGCATCGCCGTGGCGAGCGAGGTGCGCGGGGAGCCGCGCCCGCTGCCCGCGAGCGTCGACCTGGCCGTGTACCGGATCCTGCAGGAGGCGCTCACCAACGTGGCGCGCCACGCTCAGCCGGCGGTGGCCACGGTGCGGCTGACCTTCGCGGACGACGAACTGACGCTCGAGGTGGAGGACGACGGCGCCGGAAACGGCGAGGTGCCCGCTGCCGGGAACGGCATCGCGGGCATGCGCGAGCGCGTGGCGGCGCTGGGCGGCGACTTCTCGGCCGGCCCGCGCGGCGACTCCGGCTTCCGGGTGGCGGCGCGGCTGCCGCTCGGTGGCGGCACGTGAGTCGCGGATCGCACGGCGTCCGCCCGGGACGGGTGCGCCGCGCATGATCCGCGTCCTCATCGCCGACGACCAGGGCCTCGTCCGCGCCGGCTTCGGCGCCCTCCTCGACGCCGAGGACGACGTCTCCGTCGTCGGCGAGGCGCGCGACGGCCGCGAGGCGATCGAGCTCACCCGCTCGCTGCTGCCCGATGTCGTCCTGATGGACATCCGCATGCCCGGGCTCGACGGCCTGGCCGCCACCCGCGAGATCGCCGCGGACCGCGCCCTCGCGGGCGTGCGCATCGTGATCCTCACCACGTTCGAGATCGACGACTACGTCTTCGAGGCCCTGCGCGCCGGCGCGAGCGGCTTCCTCGTCAAGGACACCGAGCCGGTCGACCTGATCGCGGCGGTGCGGCTGGTCGCGGGCGGCGAGGCGCTGCTGTCCCCCAGCGTGACGCGCCGCGTCATCGCGGAGTTCGCGGTGCGGGCCAAGGAACCGCCGCCCTCGGGCGACCTCGACGAGCTGACCGAGCGCGAGCGCGAGGTGATGGGCCTCGTCGGCACCGGCCTGTCGAACGAGGAGATCGCCGGGCGCCTGGTGGTGAGCCCGGCCACGGCCAAGACCCACGTGAGCCGCGCGATGGTCAAGCTCGGCGCCCGCGACCGCGCCCAGCTCGTCGTGCTCGCCTACGAGTACGGGCTGGTGCGGCCCGGCTGGGTGGACGCGCGCTGAGAAGTCCATACATCGGCGAGCTCGTGCCATGGGAGAAGTGCGACTTACCATTCATAATTGACTGTGCAAGCACTTCTCCTACGTGAGGGAGCACATAGCCAATGTCTGTCACCACCCGCACGGTCCTGCCGACCGGCACCTGGACCGTCGATCCAGCCCACTCCAACGTCGAGTTCTCGGCCAAGCACCTCGGCATCGCCACGGTGCGCGGCGCCTTCAACGAGTTCGAGGGCAGCTTCGAGGTCGGCGAGGACGGCAGCGCCAAGGCGCGCGGCACCGTCGAGGTCGTCTCGATCGACACCAACGAGGACCAGCGCGACACCCACCTCCGCTCGGAGGACTTCTTCCACGCGGAGGTCCACCCGCAGCTCTCGTTCGAGTCCACCGAGATCCGCGCGGTCGACGAGGACGCCTTCCTGATCCACGGCGACCTCACGATGCGCGGCGTCACGCGCCCGATCGTGCTCGAGGCCGAGCTCCAGGGCACGGAGATCGACCCGTGGGGCAACGAGCGCGTCGCGCTCGAGGCGCGCGGCCAGCTCAACCGCCGCGACTGGGGCATGACCTTCAACCAGGTGCTGGGGAGCGGCAACATGCTGGTCTCCGACAAGATCAAGCTGTCGCTCGACATCTCCGCGATCAAGCAGTAGTCGTCATGCGATGAGCTTTGCCCCCGCCGCGCGTCTAACCGGGTGATGGCCACCTGGTACGAACAGCGCGGCGAGGGCGATCCGCTCCTCCTCCTACACCCCGGAATGGCGGACGCCAGGGCGTTCGATCCCAACATCGACGCGCTGGCGGACCGCTTCCACGTCTACACGCCGGAGCGGCGCGGGCACGGCCGCACGCCGGACGTCGACGGCCCCATCACCTACGAGGGGATGGCGCGCGACACGATCGACTTCCTCGAGAACATCGTGGGCGGGCCGGCGCACGTGCTGGGCTGCAGCGACGGCGCGATCGTCGCGCTCTTCACCGCCCTGCTGCGGCCCGAGCTGGTGCGCAGGCTCGTGCTCGTGGCGGGCGTCTTCCACCGCGACGGCTGGCACCCCGCGACGGAGTTCGCGCCTGAGGGGCACGACCCCGAGAGCTTCATCGGCAAGATGTCGCGCATGCACGGTGCGGAGCCCACGCTCGAGCGCTCCGAGCTAGCCGGCGTGCGGAGCCGGACGCTCGTGATGATCGGCGACGACGACGAGGTCCTCCTCGAGCACGCCGCCGAGATGTACGGCGGCCTGCCCGACGGCGAGCTCGCGGTGGTGCCCGGCGCCTCGCACGGCCTCCTCGTCGAGAAGCCCGAGCTCTGCAACACGATGATCCTCGACTTCCTCATGAACGATCCGGTGCGTCAGCTGGCGCCGATACGCCGGGCGTGATCCACATGGTCGCGGAGCTGTTCGAGGGGACGGTCGGGAGCGAGCCGCCGCGTTAGATTGCGGCGCCCGTGCGAGAGCTGCTCGAGGACCTGATGGACGCGGCCGCGAGGCGGGCGTCCTACGCGGACGCGCGCTTCGTGAACACGCGCGCGGAGCGGCTGACCACGCGCAACGGGGCGGTGGACCGGCTCGACGCCTCGGAGGAGCAGGGGATCGGGGTGCGCGTGCGGGTGGGCGGGGCGTGGGGCTTCGCGTGCTGCGGCGGGACGGGAAAGGCGGACGCCGAGGCCGCCTTGGAGCGGGCGCTGGCGGTGGCGGAGGCCCAACCTTCAACGATCAAGGGCCTGTTGTCCCCGGAGCCGGCCGCACGCGGCGAGTACGTCAGCCCTTGCGAGCGCGACCCGTTCGCCGTGCCGCTCGAGGACAAGCTGGCCGTGCTCGTCGCGGCCGACGCGGGTCTTCGCACCGAGCCGGGCGTCGTCATCACCCGCGCCCGCTTCGAGGCGCTTCGTGTCGACAAGCTCTTCGCCTCCACCGAGGGCGCCCTCTGCCGCCAGGTCCTCACCGAGTGCGGCGGCGGGGTCACCGCCGTCGCCGTGGACGGCGGCGAGAGCCAGACCCGCTCGTTCCCCGCGTCGCACGGCGGTCATGTGGCCCAGGCCGGCTACGAGCACTTCCTCTCGCTCGACCTCGCGGGGCAGGCGCCGCGGGTGTCCGAGGAGGCGGTTGCGCTGCTGCGCGCTCCGGCCTGCCCGCCCGGCCGCCGGACGCTCATCCTGGCCGGCGAGCAGCTCGGGCTGCAGGTGCACGAGTCGATCGGGCACGCCGTGGAGCTCGACCGCGTGCTCGGGCGGGAGGCGTCCTACGCGGGCACGAGCTTCATCCCCGCCGACGGGATCGGCTCGCTGCGGGTCGGGTCGCCCTCGGTGAGCGTCACGGCGGATGCCGGGAGCCGCGGCGGCCTCGGCTCGTTCCGCTGGGACGACGAGGGCGTGGAGGGACGGGCGGTGCCGATCGTGCGCTCCGGCGTGCTCGCGGGCTTCCTGTCCTCCCGGGAGACGGCCGCCGAGATCGGGCTCGATCGCTCCGGCGGATGCATGCGGGCGGACGGGCACGCCCGGCAGCCGATCGTCCGGATGACGAACGTCAACCTGGAGCCCGGCGAGGCCGGCACGCTCGAGGACCTGATCGCGGCGACCGGCGAGGGCCTGCTGATCGACACGAACCGCTCCTGGTCGATCGACGACCGCCGGCTTCACTTCCAGTTCGAGGGCGAGGCCGCGTGGGAGATCTCGGGCGGAGAGCGCGGGCGACTGCTGCGCAACCCCAGCTACGCGGGTGTCACGCCCGAGTTCTGGGCGAGTTGCGACGCCGTGTGCTCTCCGTCGGAGTGGCGGCTGGTGTCGCTGCTCGAGTGCGGCAAGGGCGAGCCGGGACAGGTGATGCGGGTCTCGCACGGATGCGCGCCGGCGCGCTTCCGCGACGTGGAGGTCGGGGTGGCGTGAACGCGGCGCTGGGCCTGGCGCAGCGGGCGGTGGAGACGGCGCGAGGGGACGCGCTGGCCTACGTCGTTCGAGAACGGTCGCTGACGCTGAGGTTCGCGGACGGCCGCCCGACGCAGGCGACGTCGATCGACGACGTCTCGGTGGAGCTGGCCGTGGTGCGGGACGGGCACGTGGGGCGGGCGTCGACGAACGCCGCGTCCGCGGAGGCGCTCGCGGGAGTGCGCGCGGCGGGCGGAAGCGGCCGCGGAGGCGGCGGCCGCGTCGTCGCGGAGCGGTGTGCACCCGGGGTTCGGGGCGGGCGGAGCGGCGGTCGCTTCGGGCGCCGCCGGCGGAGCGGCCACGTCCGGCGCCGCACGCGGAGCGGCGTCCCCTTCGGGCGGTCACGATCCGGCGACCGCCGCGCTCGATCCTTCGGCCGGCGGCGCCGCCCTTCGCGCGGCCTTTGCGGTGGGCGAGCGCCACGGCGTCTCCGCCCACGGCATCTGGAGCGCGTCCGAGCAGGAGCGCGCTTTCGCGACCTCCTCGGGCGAGTCCGGGCTCGATCGCTCCACGGATGCCTTCATGAAGGTCATCTGCATCGCGCCGGACGGCCGCTCCGGCTATTCCTCCGGCACCGCCGTCGCCCTCACGTCGCTCGATCCGGAGCGGCTCGCCGAGCGCGCCGCCGCCAAGGCGCTTGCTCCCGGCGAGCCCGCGGAGCTCCCTCCGGGCGAGTATCCGGTCGTGATGGAGCCCCATGCCGTCGGCTGGCTCCTCGACCTGCTCGGCGAGACCGCCCACAACGGGCTCGCCTACGCCGAGGGTCGCGGGGCCTTGACCGGCCGGCTCGGCCAGTCGGTCACGGCGCCGGGCATCAATCTCGCCGACTCCCCGGGCGCGTCCTCCACGCTGCCCCGCGCGTTCGACGCCGAGGGCGTGCGGAAGGGCCCGATGCCGCTGATCCAGGACGGCGTGGCGATGGCCGTGGTCCACGACCGGCAGAGCGCGGCGCTTGCGGGCACCGAGTCGACCGGCCACGCCATCGCCCCCGGCGGCGACGCCCAGGGCCCGCGGCCGGTGAACCTGGTGCTCGCCGGAGGCGGCGCGGCCGGCCTCGACGAGCTGTGCGCGCCGGTCGAGCGCGGCATCTACGTGACCCGGCTCTGGTACGCCAACGTGGTCCGCCCGAAGGAGACGCTGATCACCGCGGTCACGCGCGACGGCACCTTCCTGATCGAGGACGGCCGCGTGACCCGTCCGCTCCGCGACCTCCGCCTGACCGACTCCGTGCTGCGCATCCTGTCGCGGGCCTCGGACCTGACCGCCCGGCAGGAGCTCACCAGCGACGGCGAGTTCTACGGCCGCCGCTTCGCCTACGGGGTGGTGTGCCCGGGGCTGCGGGCGAGCGCGCGTGCGCTTCACGGCCGCGCAGGCGGCCGGCTAGATCAGATCTTCAGCAGGACGATGATGTTCACCACGAAGATCAGGGCGAACACGACCGTCCAGCGGTTCAGGTTGCGCTCGACGAGCGAACCGCCCCCGAACGGGCCGGCACCGGTGCCCACGCCGAAGGCGCCGGACAGGCCGGAGTCCTTGCCCGAGTGCATGAGGATGAGGGCGATGACCACCACGCACAGGATGATCTGGAGACCGCTGAGGATCGCTTCCATCGGCGAGGAAGCTTAGCTGGGCGGCCGTCCCTCGAGCCGGTCCAGCTCGCTGCAGGATCTCGATCGCCTCGCCGCGCAGGTCGCGGTCGACGGCCCGCCAGTCCTCCCGCGAGAGCTTGCCCATCCGGTGGTCGAGCTCGGCGTCGCGGATCTCGCGGTACTTGGCCTCCTTGGCGGCGCGGAGCTCCTCGATGCGCGTCTCGTCCTGGCGCTCCGCTCGATCGCCCCGGCGCAGCGGGCGCGCCAGAACGGCAGCCACGACGGCAACCAGCGCTATGAGGGCGAGCCCGTACTCCATGCGCCGACGTCAGCGCATAGCGGCTCTAGTCAGGCGCGTGTCAGCTCGCGGCCCACGCGGGCCGCGTAGAGCGACCGCGCGCGGCGCAGCCGCGCCTCCGGCGACGGCCAGGCGGCCACGAGGGCGCCCAGCACCGCGATCGCGCCGCCGATCCAGATCCACGCCACCAGCGGCGACACGATCGCCCGGAAGGCGGCCGGCGGCGGGTCCTCGCGGTAGAGCTCGGCCAGCGTCCGGATCACGATCGCCTGGACCTGGCCGGGCGAGTCCGCGAACTGCCGGTCGGCGCGGGCGATCGGCTCCTCCAGCGAGACCAGGTCCGGCCGCACCGCCAGCCAGAAGTCGCGGCGCAGGCCCCAGCGCACGTCGACCTCGCTCGTCGCCTCGCCCTCGAAGAAGCGCGAGATCGCGCCCTTCGACGGATCGCCGGTCGAGTAGTAGTTGCGCGACGGGTGCAGCGTGAACGACTGGTCGCCGCGGCGCACGTCCATCACGGCCCCGAACGAGATCGGCGCGCCGGTGCCGCTGCCGTCGCCGCCCAGCCGGGCGGTGGCTTCGCGGTAGGTGACCTCGTAGTCGTCGATGCGAATGGTCTCGCCGGGCGACAGGCGCACGTCGCGCTGCTCGATGAACGCCGACGATGCAGCCACGCCGAGGAACAGCACCGCGATCCCCGCGTGGACCAGATAGCCGCCGTAGCGGCGCCGGTTGCGGCCGAGCGAGACGGACGCAGCGCCCGCGGCCACGACTCCCCGGTCATCACCCGCCGTGCCGAGGCCCCGCGCACGAACTCCTGCCCGACCACGCCGAGCACGAAGGCGACGAAGGAGAACATGACCAGCGACGGCACGCTCTCGGCTGCGTCTGTAAGCGCGAGCAGTGCGGCGAGCGGCGAGCAGGGTCAGGCCGGCGGGAACCGCGCAGGATCCGCACCAGCCGCCCGGGTGTCACCCGCCGCCACGCCAGCACCGGCCCGATCCCGGTGAGCAGCACGAGCACCAGCGCCAGCGGCGTCACGATCCGGTTGAACCACGGCGGCCCGACCGTCTCCTCGGTCCCGGTCAGGGCCTCGGAGATCAGCGGGAAGAACGTCCCCCACATGATCACCAGGCAGAGCCCGACCAGCACCAGGTTGTTGAGCAGGAAGAACGCCTCGCGGGACAGCAGCGAGTCGAGCCGCGCCTCGGTGCGCAGGTCCGGCAGCCGGGCCAGGATCAGCCCGGCCGACAGCGCGACCACGCAGGCGATGAACACCAGCATCTGCACGCCGATCGTCGACGCGCCGAAGGCGTGGATCGACTCGAGGATGCCGCTGCGCACCAGGAACGTGCCGAGCAGCGCGAGCACGAACGTCGCGCAGATCAGCGAGACGTTCCACACCTTCAGCATCCCGCGCTTCTCCTGCACCATGATCGAGTGCAGGAACGCCGTGCCCACGAGCCACGGCATCAGCGACGCGTTCTCCACCGGGTCCCAGGCCCAGTAGCCGCCCCAGCCGAGCTCCGAGTACGACCACAGCGCGCCGAGCAGGATCCCGGTGCCGAGGAAGGTCCAGGCGATCAGCGCGAAGCGGCGCGTGGCGCGGATCCAGTCGGCGCCGGTGCGGCGCGCGATCAGCGCCCCGATCGCGAACGCGAACGGGATCGAGAAGCCGACGTAGCCCGTGTAGAGCATCGGCGGGTGGATCATCATCGCCGGGTGGCGCAGCAGCGGGTTCAGCCCGGCGCCCTCCTGCGGGACCATCGCCAGCGTGTCGAACGGGTTCTCCCACCCCACCATCAGGAACAGGAAGAAGGCGGCGACGCAGGCCAGCACGGCGGTCGCCCAGGGCGCGATGTCGCGCAGCGAGCGGCGGGTCAGGAACAGCACCGCGCTCGCGAACAGCGACAGCAGCGTCGCCCACAGGAGCAGCGACCCGTCCTGGGTCGCCCACACGGCGGTGACCTTGTAGAAGGTCGGCGTGTCGGTGGACGAGCCCTCGGCGACCAGCGTGTACGAGAAGTCCGAGCGCAGGAACGCCGACTCGAGGATCGCGAAGGCGGCCACGCACAGCGCCGCCAGGCAGTAGATCGCCCGCCGGCCCGAGGTCACCCACTGCGCGCGCCCCGAGACCGCGCCGTACACCGACGCGCCGGCCGCGTACAGGGCGGTCAGCAGCGCGACCGTCAGGCAGGCGGAGCCGACCCCGGCCACGCTAGGAGCTCTGCTTGTCCTCGGTGAACTTCGAGGGGCACTTGGTGACGAGCGAGTCGCGCTCGGCCACGAACGTGCCCCTGGTCAGCTCTCCCGAGACGATCACCTCGCGGCCCTCCCGGAACGGGTCCGGGACGACGCCGGTGTAGACCACCGGCACCGAGGCGGTGCCGTCGCGGTCGCGGATCTCGAAGCGGAGCTCGTCGCCCCTCCGCTCGATCGAGTCGTTCACGACCTTGCCGGTCAGGTCGTACGACTGGCCCTCCCGGAGCTCCGACGGCTGGGCCGCCTCGGACGAGGCGCTGAAGCTCGTGTACACGAGCAGCCCGGCGAGGCAGACGGCGGCGCCGAGCGCCACCACGAGCCGGATCTTCCGCTTGCGGGCCGGGTTCATTCGCGCTCGGATTCTGGCAGGCGTCAGTCGCGACGACTCGGATGCCCGTCGCCGGGCCAGGGCGACAGCAGCAGGATCAGGCGCGCGTCGCTCGTGGCCCGCACCTCGTGGCGCTCGGCGGGCTCGAAGTGGGCGAGGAACCCCGGGCCGCCGGTGACCGTCTGCCCGCCCTGCTCCACCTCGATCTCGCCGGCAGCCACCACGAGCCAGGCCCGCTCGTGCACCTGGTGCTCCTGCAGCCGCTCGCCGCCCGGGAGGTTGATCGCGATCACGCGGGTCTCGTCGTCCGAGCGAAGCACCTCCGGCTGGCGCGGCTGGACGTCAAGTGAGGCGACGTCCCAGGTGTCCATGACCCGGAACTATGCCGCAGCGGGCTCGCGCTCGGCCCGCCGCGCCATCCACTCGGCGCCCGGGTGGTCCGTCAGCCCGTGGGCGATGATCGAGACGAACACCGCGAGCGCGGCGATGCTCGCGATCGCGCTCGGCGTCCGGCACGCGCCGACCCGAGCACGAACAGCGCGAACGTCATCGTGGCCACCCCCTTCGGGCCGAACCACGACATGAACGCCTTGCCGGCGGTGTCCACCTGGCTGCTGCCCGGCAGCGCGGTGAACACGGCGACCGGCCGCGCGACCAGCAGCGTGAAGGCCGCGATCGCGACCGCCGCCCAGCCGTCCTCGAACAGGACGTCGAAGGTGAGGATCGCCCCGAACACGAGGAACACGCCGAGCTTGACCACCTCGAGCATGTCCTCGGAGCGCGCCTCGAAGCACTCGCGGATGTCGGGCCGCCAGATGCCGAACGCGATCGCCGCCACGAACACGGCGATGAAGCCGTTGCCCTCGGGCGGCAGCACGGCCGTCCCGTAGGCGGCGAACGCCACGCCCAGCGCGTAGAGCGACTTCTGGTGCGGGCTCGGCGCCCGTCAGCCCTGTCGCGGGCATCAGCGCGCGCCGCGACGAACGCCACCACCAGCCCGGTCGCGACGCCGACGCCGCACGTCCTGGAGCACGAACTCCCACCAGACGAAGTCGTCGCGTCGCTCCCGCCGCGGCGGTGAGCGCGAGCACGGCCGGCAGCGCGAGCCCGTCGTTCAGGCCCGACTCCAGGTTGAGCGAGTGCCGGATCATCCGCGGCACGCGCGGGTTGGTGACGACGGTCGACGAGAGCACCGGGTCCGTGGGCGAGAGCAGCGCCCCGACCAGGAACGACTCGGTCCAGCCCAGGTCGGTGAGCGCGTGCGTGACGACCGCGACCAGCCCCGCCGTGATCGGCATCGCCAGCACGAGCTTGCGGAGCGGCAGGTGCCAGGCCTTCTGGAGCATCTCCTCCTCGACCTCGAGCCCGTCGCGGAACAGGATCAGGACCAGCGCGATCACCGCCAGGCCCTGCACGAAGCCCGACGTCGGGTCGAGGTCGAGCACCTCGAGGCCGCCCTGGCCGAGGATGAAGCCCGCGACCACGAACGCGGCCGTGAGCGACAGGAAGCTGCGCCGCGCCAGGCCCGCGACGAGCGCGCCGGCCATCAGCAGGAGGCCGAAGACGGCGACCGGCTCCTCCAGGAAGTCGACACCCGCGGCGATCGGCGGCACCGGCGAAACTGTCGCAGGTACGCCGGGTTCGGACACCGTGGGCAAAGCTGGCTACCGTGAGCAGCGCTTGAGGAGGGCTCTCGCCAGATTCCTATCGGCCGCCGCCGTCTGCGCGGCCCTGCCCGCTGCCGCCTCGGCGGCCGAGCTCCCCCGCGCCCAGACGCTCTCGAGCGGCTGGGAGGTGCGCGCGCAGGCCGCCGCGCCCGCTCCGCCGCAGCCGCCGCCCCCGTTCGAGGGCCAGCCGGAGGGCGCGCCGGCCGCCCAGCCCACGGCCGCGCCCGGCGGGCGGGCCAGCCAGACGGCGGCGCAGTGGTCCCCCGTGACCGTGCCGAACGTCTTCAACACCAGGGCGGTGGCGTCGGAGTACGCCGGATCCGTGCGCCGCTACCGGCTGCGCTTCAGGGGCCCGCGCACGCCCCCCGGCTTCCGCTGGCTGATCCACTTCGAGAGCGTCCGCCGCGGAGCGACCGTCGTCCTGAACGGCCGCCGGCTCGGCCGCAACAAGGACCCCTACACGCCGTTCACCTTCGAGGCGCGCGGCCTTCGCCCGAACCGCACGAACCAGCTCCTCGTGGTGGTGGACAGCCGCAAGGACCCGCGCTTGCCCGAGGGCTGGTGGAACTGGGGCGGGATCGTGCGGCCGGTCAGCCTGATCCCCGCCGGGCCCGCTCACCTGCACGACCTCGGAACGATGTCCGACGTCACCTGCACCGGCCCCGCCAGCGGCTGCCGCGCGGAGCTGCTCCTGGACGGCGTGCTGGAGCGAAGCTGGCGACCGCCCGATCGCGCCCACGCTCGAGGTCGAGCTCCGCTCACCGAGCGGCCGCCGCTCCCGCAAGGTGTTCCGCCTGCCGCGGCAGCGCGCCGAGCGGCGCAACGTGCGGGTCTCCATGCGAGTACCCGCCCCGATGCTGTGGCGGCCCGAGGAGCCGAACCTCTACGACGCCCGCATCACCCTCCGCCAGGGCGGCCGGATCCAGCAGGTCGAGCGGCGCAGGGTGGGTCTCCGCTCGGTGGAGGTCAAGGGCGGCCGGCTCTACCTCAACAACCGCCTGATCGAGCTGGCCGGCGCCTCGATCCACGAGGACATGCCGGGCCGCGGCGCGGCGCTCACGCCGGCGGACAACGCCCGGATCGTGGCCGACCTGCAGGAGCTGGGAGCGAACGTGACCCGCTCCCACTACGTGCTCAACGAGGACCTGCTCTCACGCCTCGACCGCGCCGGCATCCTCGTCTGGAACCAGGCCCCGATCTGGCAGCGCGACCGCGGCGCCAACATCCTGCGCATCGACAGCCAGCGCAGGCGCGCCTGGGAGACGGTGCGCCGCACGGTGATCGCCGCCCGCAGCCATCCGTCCGTGATCACCCACTCGGTGGCGAACGAGCTGTGGTCGCGCCCCGACGAGCGCCCCGGGATCACGCGCCGCTACCTCGAGGTCGCCCAGCGCGAGGCCCGCGAGCTCGATCCGACGCTGCCGATCTCGGTCGACATCAACGGCCGCCCCCACCACCCCGAGCAGTTCACCTACCACGACTTCGACATGCTCGGGATCAACCAGTACTTCGGCTGGTACAGCTGGGTGAGGAACTTCGACGACCTCGCGCTCTACCTGCAGGAGATGCGCGACCACTACCCGCAGCTGGCGCTCGTGATGACCGAGTTCGGCGCCGAGGCCCGGCCCGAGCTGGCCGACGCGCCCGTGGAGCAGAAGGGCAGCTACGCCTTCCAGAGCTTCCACTTCCAGCGCACGATGGACGTCGCGGACGCCGCCTCGCTCTCGGGCGCCATCTACTGGACCGTGCGCGAGTTCGAGATCTTCCCGGGCTGGCGCGGCGGGGCCGGGCGGCGGCCGCCCGAGTTCGAGCCGAACACGCGCCACCAGAAGGGCCTCCTCACCTACGAGGGTGAGAAGAAGCCGGCCTGGTACCTGGCGCGCGACCGCTTCACGGCCACGCCGCTGTACCCGTAGTCAGCTCTTCTTCTTGGCGCGCTTCGCCCGGTTCGGCTTCGAGCGCTTGGGGGCCTCCCCGGTGCCGGACGACTCGAAGTGCATCAGCACCATCTTGGTGCTGAAGCCGCCGTCGCCGTCCTTGGCTTGCCGCTTCGCGCTCTCTGCCTCGATCTCCACCACGCGGTTCATCGTGTTCAGCAGCAGCTCGTTCACGTCCTTCCAGCCCTCCTCGTCAAGGACGAGCCGGCTGCGGCTGAGGTGGCGGTCGGTGCGCCGGTCGAAGGTGCCGGCGTTCAGGGCATCTGACGTGTCCTCCCAGACCAGCTGAAGGGTGGCGTCTGAGATTCCCTGGCGGGCCGACGGCGGGAGGCGCTTCCAATCCTTGTCGCTGAAGAACGGGCCGAACCACCGCGCGATAGAAGTGCTCGATGGCGCCACGCCGCGGCTCGGTGTTGACGAGCTCGATGCAGCCCATCTCGGCGAGCGTCTTGACGTGGTAGCTGACGTTGCCCAGCGGCTCCTCGAGCTCGTTCGCGATCTCGTTTGGACTCGCGACGCGCTCGTTGAGGATCGTCAATACGTGTGCCCGGAGCGGATGCGACAGCGCCTTGGCCAAGCGCCTGTCCACCACCCCAGCGGCCTGTTTTGTCATTTCTTGGACTCCATTCCTGGGGGCGCGGAGCACCAGATTACATCGAACTGAAACGTTCTTGAACAATCCGTGGGTCATGACTGTGGAAAAGGAGGTCGCCTCGGATGAAGATCAAGCGGACCGACAAGCCGGTCATCCCGACTGTGTCGGTCACCAAGATGTCCTGACACTCACCGAGCGTGTGTGGCCCGGCGGCGTCCCCGCCGGGCCACGCGCCCGGGGTCGCACGTGAGACGCTTGCGCCACGATGCCGCCCACCCGCTCGCCGCTCCGATCCGACGCCAACGCAGGCCGGGTCGCCCTCGTGACCGGCGGCGGCACGGGCATCGGCCGCGCCACGGCGCTCGAGATGGCGGGCACGGGGGCACGGGTGGTCGTCTGCGGTCGCCGGGAGGAGCCGCTGTCGCTGGTCCGCGAGGAGGTCGAGTCGCATGGCGGCGCGTGCCTCGCCGTGCCGGCCGACCTGCGCGAGCCGGAGGGTGTCTCGCGGGTCGTCGACGCCGCACTCGACCGCTTCGGGGCGATCGACGTGCTCGTCAACAACGCGGGCGGCCAGTTCACGGCCCCGGCGGAGGAGATCTCCGACAACGGCTGGCGCGCGGTGCAGCGGGCGAGCGTCGACGCCGTGTGGAGCGTCACGCGGACCGTCGCAACGCGGTCGATGATCCCCAGCGGCGGCGGTCTGATCGTGTTCATCGGCTTCAGCCCCCTGCGCGGCATTCCCGGGTTCGCGCACGCCTCCGCCGGCCGCGCCGCCGTCGCGAACCTCGCCTCGGGCCTCGCCATCGAGTGGAGCCGCCACGGCATCCGCAGCGTCTGCGTCGCGCCCGGCACGATCCGCACGGAGGCGCTCGACGGCTACGGGGAGGACGCGGTCGCGGGATGGGAGCGCTCGGTTCCGCTCGGGCGGCTTGGCGAGCCGGAGGAGGTCGCGGCGCTGATCGCGTTCCTCGCCACGGACGGCGGCGCGTACGTGACCGGCACGACGATCGTCGTCGACGGTGGCTCCGACGCCTGGGGCCTTGCGGAGCCGCCGCCGGAGCCCGAGCGGCGATGAGCGTGTCCGACCGGGCCACGCGGCGGGACCTCCGGGCGCTGTTCGAGCCAGAGTCGGTGGCCGTGGTGGGCGCCTCCGACGACCCGGAGAAGTGGGGCAACTGGCTGGCTCGCGGAGCGCTGCGCGGGGCGTCGCGCCGGGCCGTGCACCTGGTCAACCGGCGCGGTGGCGAGGTGATGGGCCGGCCCGCGCACCGCTCGTTGACCGACCTCCCCGAGGCGCCCGAGCTCGCCGTGCTGGCGGTGCCGCCGGCGGCGCTCGCCGGCGCGGTGGACGACGCGATCGCCGCCGGATGCCGCGCACTGGTCGTGATCACGGCGGGCGAGGCCGATGGCGACGCCGGCGGCCCGCGCGACGCCGCGCTCGCCCGGCAGGCGCGCGACGCGGGCGTGATCCTGCTCGGCCCGAACTGCCTCGGGGTGTTCGACGCGGGCGCGGAGCTGGAGCTGGTGTCGAACGACCTGCCACGCGGATCGCTCGGGCTGATCTCGCAGAGCGGGAACCTCGCGCTGGAGATCGGCCTGCTGGCGGGCGCGGCGGGACTCGGGTTCTCGCGCTTCGTGTCGGTCGGCAACCAGGCGGACCTCGAGGCCGGCGAGCTGATCGGCGAGCTGGCCGCGCACGACGGCACCGAGCTGATCGCGATCTACGTGGAGGACTTCCGCGACGGCCGGTCGTTCGCGCGTGCCGCCGAGGCCGCGACGCGCGCGGGCAAGCCGGTCGTGCTGCTGGCGGTGGAGCACACGGAGGCGACGGCGCGAGCGGTGCGGTCGCACACGGGCGCGCTGGCCAGCGACTCCGCGGCCATCGACGCGGCCTGCCGGGCGGCGGGCATGGAGCGCGTGCGGAGCCCGCAGGAGCTGGTGGACCTCGCCCAGGGGCTGGTGCGGGCGGGCGTGCCGCGCGGCCGGCGCGTGGCGGTGCTCGCCGACGGCGGCGGGCACGGCGGCGTGGCGGCTGCGCTGGCGAGCGAGGCCGCGCTGGCGATGCCGGCCCTGAGCGAGGGGCTGCGCCGGGAGCTGCGGGCCGGCCTGCCCCCGACCGCGGCCGTGGCAAACCCGATCGACCTGGCCGGGGGCGGCGAGGCGGACATCCACAGCTTCGAGCGGACGGCGCGGGCGGTGCTGGGGTCGGGCGAGGTGGACGCGGTGCTGATGACCGGCTACTTCGGCGGGTACTCGGACTATGCGGAGACGCTGGGGCGCGCAGAGGCGGCGGTGGCCGAGGCGCTGGCGGACGCGGCCGACGCGACCGGGCGGCCGCTGGTGGTGCAGACGATGCACCCGCAGACCGCGGCCGCCTCCACCCTGCGCAGCCGAGGCGTACCGGTGTACCGGACGATCGAGCGGGCGGTGGGAGTGCTGGCGCGGCTGGCGGAGGCCGGGGAGCGGGAGCCGCGCGGCGTGCCGGGGCTGCCGGAGGCGGCCGTGGCGGGCGCCACCCCAGGCCTGCCTGCGCGGCAAACTGCGAGCAGCCAGGGGGAGGCCTCCAGCGCGCCTGCCTCCGCCTACTCCGGTGCTCGCGCGCTTCTCGCCGCCGGCGGCGTCCCCTTCGTGCCGGCTCGCGAGGTCTCCTCTCCGGACGAGGCCGCCGCGGCTGCGGCCGAGCTCGGCTATCCGGTCGTGCTCAAGGCGCTCGGCCTGCTCCACAAGTCCGACCTCGGCGGGGTCGTCACCGGCATCGCGGACGAGCCCTCCCTGCGGGCTGCCGTCGCCGACCTCCGACGAGCGGCTTGCCCCGCCCGCGTTCTCCGTCGAGCGCATGGCGCCCGTCGGCGACGGCGTCGAGCTCCTCGTGGGCGCACGCTGGGACGCCCGCTTCGGCCCGGTCGCCCTGGTCGGCCTCGGCGGTGTGTTCACCGAGGTTCTGAGCGACGTCGCGGTGGCGCTCGCGCCCGTCGACGAGCCCACCGCTCGCGAGCTCCTCCTCTCGCTGCGCGCCGCGCCGCTGCTCGCAGGGCGCGCGCGGGCGCCGCGCGGTGGACCTGGACGCCGCGGCGTCCGCGGTCGCCGCCCTGTCCCGCGTGGCCGCCGCGCATCCGGAGATCGCCGAGATCGAGGTCAACCCGCTTCTGGCGCTGCCCGAGGGTGTGGTGGCGCTCGATGCGCGGGCGGTCCCGCGGGCGCAGAACGGCAGCCAAGAGGAGGCGAACGCGTCGCGTGACTGAGTTGATCGGCATCGAGTCCCGCGGCCCCGCCGCGGTCATCACCCTCCGGCGCGACGACAAGCTCAACGCGCTCTCGAGCCGGCTCGAGGGCGAGCTGTCGGATGCGCTGCGCGACGAGCGCGTCCGCGACAGCGCCTGCGTGATCGTCGCCGGCGGCGCGCGCGCCTTCTCGGCCGGCGCCGACGTGAACGAGATGCGCGACCTCGATCCCGCCGCGATCCTCGCCTACTACCGCGACACCGGCGGCGTGTACGAGGAGGTGGCCGCCCTCCCCCAGCCGGCCATCGCCGCGATCGCGGGCCACTGCCTCGGCGGCGGTCTAGAGCTGGCGCTGGCCTGCGACTTCCGCGTGGCCGACGCGACGGCCTCGTTCGGCTTCCCGGAGGTGGGCATCGGCATCGTGCCGAGCTCGGGAGGCACGCACCGGCTGGCGCGCCTGGTCGGCACGAGCCGGGCGAAGGAGCTGGTGCTGCTGCGCGAGCGCTTCGGCCCGGAGGAGGCGCGCGAAATGGGCCTGGTCACGGAGACGGTCGCGGCCGGCGCCGCCCTCGACCGCGCACTCGAGCTGGCGGAGCAGCTGGCGGCGCTGCCCCCGCTGGCCGTGCGGCTCGCAAAGCAGACGATCGACGCGATGCCGGAGTCCTCCCGCGAGGCCGGGCTGGCGCTCGAGCGCCTGGCCTACGGGCTGCTGGCGCAGACGGAGGACGCCCGCGAGGCCGCGAACGCCTTCGCCGAGAAGCGCGAGCCGCGCTTCAAGGGGCGCTGACGTCGTCCGCAGCGAACTGCGGCAATCCAGGGTGGCCCGTGCCGATATAGGCACGTTTCGACCAGCGACCAGCGAGCGCCGGCTACCGTCCGGGCACGCCCTTCATTGCCGTCGTTCGCCCCGCCTGCAAACCCCGGCGACAGCGGAAGCCACAGCCCCGTACGACAACACCCCATCCAGCCCCCGCTTCCGCACCTCGTTCGCCACGATCACCCGCTGGATCTCCGAGGTCCCCTCCCAGATCCGGTCCACGCGCAGGTCCCGGTACAGCCGCTCGCACGGGTTCTCCCGCATGTAGCCGCGGCCGCCGTGGATCTGGAGCGCCCGGTCCACCACCCGGCCGGCCGCCTCCGACGCCGCCAGCTTCACCACCGCCGCCTTGCCGTGCAGCAGCCGCCGGTCCATGCCCTGGTCGGCCTCCCACGCCACCTGCCGCACCAGCGCCCGGTTCGTCGCGATGTCCACGACGCTGTCGGCCACCATCCCCTGGATCAGCTGGTAGTCGATGATCGGCGCCCCGAACTGCTCGCGCCCGCCGGCGAAGTCCACCGCCGCCCGCAGCGCCCGCTCGGCCGCGCCCACCGTCCGCGCCGCGATCATCAGCCGCTCCTCGACGAACCAGTCGCGCGTGAGGTCGTAGCCCTCGCCGACCCCGCCCAGCACCGCCGTCTCCGGCACCCGCACGTCCTCGAACCCGAACTCCGGGTGCTCGTACACGAACGTATGCATGTAGCGCGGCGTCCGCAGCACGCGGACGCCGGGCGTGGCCTTGTCGACCAGGAACAGCGTGGGCTCGCGCTCGGGCATCACCATCGCGAGCACGATCAGGAAGTCGGCCACGTCGCCGACCGTGACGAACCACTTCTCGCCGTCGATCCGGTAGCCGCCGTCGACTCGCTGGGCGGTCGTCTCGATCAGCGAGGGGTCCGAGCCGGCGGCCTCCTCCGTGACCGCGAAGCAGTCGCGCCGCTCGCCCCGGATGGCCGGGATCAGGTACTCGGAGCGCTGCTCGGGAGTGCAGGCGCGCAGCGCGTTCGCCGGCCGCCAGACCGCGTCCCAGAGGGCGTTCGTCAGCCGGCCCAGCTCCTCCTGGACGAGCACCTGGTCGAGCACGCCGAGGCCCTGACCGCCCCATTCCGCCGGCATGTTGATGGCGTTGAGCCGGAGCTCGCGCACCCGGTCGGCGATCTCACTGTGAGCATCGGGCGACAGCCCGTTCTGCTCCTCGCAGGCGAGCTCGTGGGCCATGATCGACTCCGTGAGGGCGCGGGCGCGCCCCATCAGGTCGTCCTGCGCGGCGCTGAGCGTCAGGTCCATCGTTTCAGTGCTCCTCGTTCGTATACTGCGACAGGCGTGCGGATGATGAACGCCAGCACGGAGGGTGTCAACGGCGGTGGCGTCCAGTCGGTGCAGCGCGCCGCCGCGCTGCTCGAGGCCATCGCCGGCTCCGCCGGGCCGCGCACGGCGCCCGAGCTCGCGGAGCTGTGCGGTCTCAACCGGAGCACCGCTTGGCGTCTCCTCGCCACGCTCGAGGACGAGGGGCTGGTCGACCGCGATCCGGGATCCGGCGTCCAACCGCTACTCGATCGGCCCCGCAGCCGCCCGGCTCGCGGCCGCCGCCACCGATTCGCTTCCGCGCGCGGCCCGCCCTCACCTCGAGGAGCTCTCGCGCAGGACCGGCGAGACCGTCAGCCTCGCGGTCCCGCGGAGCCTGCAGCTCGTCTACGTGGACCAGGTCCAGGCGCCCCACGTCATGGCGGCGGACTGGCTCGGCCGCGCCGTTCCCCTGCACGCGACGTCCACGGGCAAGGCCCTGCTCGCGACGCTGCCGCCGGAGGAGCTGGACGCGGCGCTCACCCAGTCATTGCCGCAGTTCACCGACCGCACGATCACCGACCCGGCCGAGCTGCGCGCCGAGCTCGACCGCACGAAGCGCCGCGGCTACGCGGTCTCGCGCGGGGAGCTCGAGACGGCGCTCTGGGGCGCGTCCGCGCCCGTACGGGACGGCGGGGGCCGGCCGATCGCCGTGGTGAGCGTCTGGGGAGCCGAAGCGCGGCTGAAGGCCAAGGGCCGGCTCGACGAGCTGGGCCGCGCCGCGGCGGCGACGGCGCGCGGTCGCCCGCTAGGCCTGCCGCCTCGGCAGGCCGCGCCGCTAGGCCTTCGCCTCCAGGTCCGCCGCCCGGCCCGCCTCCACGATCCGCCGCAGGAAGCCCTGCGTCCGCTCCTCCTTCGGCGAGCCGAAGATCGTCTCCGGCGGGCCCTGCTCCAGGATCACGCCCTCGTAGACGAAGCAGACCTTGTCGGCGATCTGGCGCGCGAAGCCCATCTCGTGCGTCGCGATGATCATCGTCATCCCCGACTTCGCAAGCTCGCGGATCACGGTCAGCACCTCGCCCACGAGCTCCGGGTCGAGCGCGCTCGTCACCTCGTCCAGCAGCATCAGCCGCGGCTGCATCGCCAGCGCCCGCACGATCGCGGCGCGCTGCTGCTGGCCGCCCGACAGCCGGTCCGGGTACTCCCCCGCCTTCTCGGCGAGCCCGAAGCGCGCCAGCAGCTCCCGCGCCTGCTCCTCCGCCACCGCCTGCGGCATCCCCAGCACCCGCCGCGGCGCGAGCGTCACGTTCCGCAGCACGCTCATGTGCGGGAACAGGTTGAAGGCCTGGAACACGATGCCGATGTGGCGGCGCACGCGGTCCGGGTCCGTCGCCTCGCCCGTGATCTCCTCCCCCTCCAGCAGGATGCGGCCGCCGTGGATGGGCTCGATCAGGTTCGCGCACTTCAGCATCGTCGACTTCCCGCAGCCCGAGGCGCCGATCAGGCAGACCACGTCGCCCTCGGCCACGTCGAGATCCACGCCGCGGAGCACCTCGACGTCGCCGTAGCGCTTGTGCACGTCCTCGAAGCGCAGGAGCGGGGCGGCGTCGTTCATCCGCCCGTGGCGGCCATCCGCCTGCGGTCGCGTTCGACCAGGTAGTCGGTCACCCGCGCGAGCGGGATCGTGATCGCGATGAACAGCAGCGCCGCCATCGTGTAGCCGGTGAAGTTGAACGTCGTCGACGCGTATTGCTCGGCCGCCCGCGCCGCCTCCACCAGGCCGAGCACGCTCACCAGGGCGGTGTCCTTCTGCAGGCCGATGAAGTCGTTCAGGAGCGGCGGGATCACGCGCCGCACCGCCTGCGGCAGCACCACGAAGCGCATCGCCTGCCACTGGGTCAGGCCGAGCGATCGAGCGCCGGCCGACTGGCTCGGGTGCACCGACTCGATGCCGGAGCGATACACCTCGGCCACGTAGGCGGAGTACACGAGCACGAGCGCGATCACGCCGTACGTGAACACCGACTGGTCCGAGACGACCGCCAGCTGCAGCGCCGGAAGCCCGAAGCCCACCATGAAGACCACCAGCAGCAGGGGAATGCCGCGGAACACGTCCGTGTAGACGATCGCGACGACCCGCAGCGGCGCCAGCGCGGGCCCCGGCAGGCTGCGGATCACAGCGATCGCCAAGCCCACCACGAGCACGAGCGCCTCGGCCATCAGCATCAGCTTCACGTTCAGCCAGAAGCCCTCGGACACCGTGCCGAAGCTGTCCTCGAAGCCGGTCGCCGAGAAGAACGACTCGACGACCTTGTTCACGCCCGGCGACGCGACGATCAGCGCGACCACCGCCGCGAGGAACAGGAAGGTGCTGATCAGCGAGACCAGCAGGTCGCGGCGGCGCGACCCGCGCCGCGCGGTGTCCATCCTGGCGACCGTGGCGCCGGCCACGCGCGCAGGCTACTCCAGCTCCGGCAGGTCCTCGGTGCCGGGGAACCACTTCGCCTGAAGCTCCTCCAGCGTCCCGTCCGCCGTGATCGTCTCGATCGCCGCGTTCACCTGCTCGCGCAGGGGGTTGCCCTTCTCGAACACGACCCCGTACTGCTCGTTGGTCACGAACTGCCCGGTCATGTCCACCTCGTCGCCGCGCTCCTTGACGATCTCGGCCCCGATCGCCACGTCCATCAGGAACGCGTCGATCTGGCCGTTGGCGAGGGCCTGCGTCGCGGCGCCGAGGCTGGTGAACTGGCGCGGGTCCTCGTTCGGGCTGGATCTGGTCGTTGATGAAGTCGCCGCCGGTGGTGGCCGCCTGGAAGCCGAACAGGAGGTCCTTCATCTCGGCGATCGACGTGACGCCCTCGGCAGGCCCGCCCTTCTTGATCAGGAAGCCCTGGTTGGCGTCGAAGTAGGGCACGGAGAAGTCGACCACCTGCGAGCGCTCGTCCGTGATGGTGACCTCGTTGATGGCCATGTCGAAGTCCTTCGGCCCGGGCCGGAAGAGACCGGCGAAGGGCGTGCTGACCCACTGCACCTTCGGCACGCCGAGCTCCTCGGCGATCGCGTCGGCGAAGTCGACCTCGAAGCCCTTGGGGTCGTCGATCGGGAGCTCCAGGAAGCCCTTCACGGGGAACTCGGCGCCGACCGTCAGCTGACCCTCGGTCTGCAGGTCGAGGTCGGCCTGCTGCAGACGCGCCGCCGCCTCCGCCGCCACTGGATCCCCCGCCATTCCCGCCGTCGTCGTCGTCGTCGCCGCAGGCCGCGAGCGCGAGTGCCGCCAGCAGCACGGCGGCGAGCCAGAGCGCCGCCCTCCATCGTCCAGTCACTTCCGGCTCCCTCCCCAAAGGGTTGACTCAAGAATCAGGATTCCTGATTGACGCGTCAGTTATAAGTGTTCGCGCCGATGAGTGTCAAACAGCGATCCGCGCCTGCGGCCAGCGCAGCGCCGGCCACGAGCCTTCGACGCGCGGCCGAATCGCCCGGAGCAGATCCTCGCCGCCGCGTGCCGCGCGATCCAGCAGCGCGGCTTCGCGAACACGCGCATCGCGGACATCGCCGCCGAGGCGGACATGTCCACGGGGGCGATCCACTACTGGTTCGAGGTACGGGACGAGGTGCTGATCGCCGCGCTCAAGTGGGCCAGCGGGCAGCTGTTCGAGCGGCTCGAGGAGCTGGCGGCCGAGGCTGCGACCGAGCGGGAGCGGCTCGTGCTCCTGCTGGAGCACGCCGTCCCGGTGCCCGGCCCGCGGCGCGGCGAGTACGTGCTCTGGATGGAGCTGTGGGTGAGGGCGCTGCAGGAGCCCGACCTGCTGCCCGAGTGCGAGGCGCTGTCGCGCCGCTGGCGCGGCTACTTCTTCGAGGCGGTGCGGCGAGGGGCGGAGGCCGGCGAGTTCTCCCCGATCTCGGATCCCGACGAGGCCGCCGAGCGGCTGATCGCGCAGGTGGACGGGCTCGGGTTCGAGCTGCTGCTCGGGTACTCGTGGACCTCGCCGGAGCGGATGCGCGAGCGGCTGTACGGGTTCGCCGCCGAGCAGCTGGGGATCGAGCGGCGGGCGCTGGAGCGGGATGCGAAGAAGGTGATGGCGCTGTTGGACGGGGAGGGCGCGTGAGCGGGGCGCTCGGCGGCGCGGCGCTCCGCCCCCGCGCGCGGCGCCGACGTCCTCGTCCGCGCCATGGAGGCGCTCGGCGCCACGGCCGTCTTCGGCGTGCCCGGCACCCATGCGCTTGCCATCTGGGAGGCGCTGCGCGAGAGCCCGATCGCCTCGCTCGGCACGCGCACCGAGCTGAACGCCGGCTTCGCCGCCGACGGCTACGCACGGGCGAGCGGCCGCGTCGCGCCGCTGCTCCTTTCCACCGGTCCGGGCGCGCTCAACTCGCTGACCGCCCTGATGGAGAGCGCGAGCGCCCACGTGCCCGTGGTGGCGATCTCGAGTCAGATCCCGCGCGACCTGATCGGACGCGGGCGCGGCTTCCTGCACGACCTGCCCGACCAGCGCGCGAGCTTCGCGCCGATCGTGAAGCGGGCGTGGCGCGCGGAGAGCGCGGCAGGGCTGGCAGACCTGCTCGCGGAGGCGTGGCGGACCGCGCTCGCGCCGCCGAGCGGGCCGGTGTATCTCGAGGTGCCGGTGGATGTGCTGGACGGGCCGGCGGGGAGCGCCTCCGGAGCGATCGCGACCCGCCGATGCCGACGCCGCGCCGCGCTGCCGCCGCGCCGAGGCCCTCGCCGCCGCGGCCGAGCTCCTCAACAACGCCGAGCGGCCCGTCCTCTGGGCCGGCGGCGGCGTCGAGCGCTCCGGCGCCTCGGCCCAGCTCCGGGCGCTCGCCGAGCGGCTCCGCGCGCCCGTCGCCACCACCTACATGGGCAAGGGCGCCTTCCCCGCCGACCATCCGCTCGCCGCCGGCTCCGCCTGCGACGACGCCGCCTACCAGGAGCTCCTCACGAGCGCCGACGTCGTCCTCTGCGTCGGCACCGAGCTCGGCGCCGAGACCACCGGCCAGTACAAGCTGCGCTTCTCGGGGCGGCTGATCCAGATCGACGCCGCCCCTGAGCGGATCGGCACCACCTACCCGGCGCTCGCCCTGGTCGGCGACGCCGCCGCCGTGCTCGACGCCCTCACGCCGCTCGTCACCGAGCGCGAGGCCGACGGGCGCGCCGAGCAGCAGGTGCAGGCCCTGCGTGAGCGCATCGCTGCCGGGCTCGACGCCCAGGGCCGCGAGCTCGAGCGCGGCATCCTCGACGACATCGCCGCCGCGGCCGGCCCTGATGCCGTCATCTCCTGGGACATGACGATCATGGGCTACTGGGCCGCCGCCCACCTGCCGGTCGTCAGCCCCCGCACCTTCCTCTACCCGCTCGGCTCCGGCACCCTCGGCTACGCCTGGCCGGCCGCGATCGGCGCGCAGGCGGCGCTGCCGGGCACGCGCACGCTCGGCGTGGTCGGCGACGGCGGCATCCACTACGGCCTGACCGAGCTCGCCAGCGCGCGCCAGCACGGCCTCGCCGCGAAGCTCCTGATCGTCGACGACGGCGGCTACGGCATCCTCCGCGAATACCAGCGCGACGCCTTCGGCGAGACGCACTCGGTCGACCTCGTGCAGCCGGACTTCGAGGCCCTCACGCAGTCGTTCGGCGTGCCGGTCAAGGCGACGGAGCCGCCCGGTCTCCGCGAGGCGCTCGACTGGGCCTTCGCCACCGAGGGCCCGGCCGTGGTCGTCCTCCGCGCCGCCGTCGCGGCCCACCAGCCGACCCCATGACCGACTGGAGCGAGGTCCTCCGCCCCCAGCTGCTCGACCTCGGTCCCTACGTGCCCGGCCCGAGCCTGGACGACCTGAAGCGCAAGGTCGGGATCCAGGACGTGGCCAAGCTGAACTGGAACGAGGGCCTCTTCGGGCCGCTCCCCGGCGTGCTCGACGCCGTGGCGCGCGAGCTGCCGGAGACCTGGTCCTACCCCGAGCACGCCTACCTCGAGCTGCGCGAGGGCCTCGCGGCGGAGACCGGCGCGGGCCCCGACCAGATCCTCCCGGGCCACGGCATCCAGACGCTCATCCTCACCCTCTGCTCGGCCTTCCTCACACCGGGCGACCGCGTGGTCGTGCCCCAGCCCACCTACGGCCTCTACGCGCAGGCCTCGCGGGCCGCGGGCGCGACCGTGGAGCGCGTGCCGTCGCCGGAGCTGAGGCTCGACCTCGAGCGGATCGCCGACGCCGCCCGCCGCACCGGCGCGCGCCTCGCCTGGATCTGCGACCCGAACAACCCGACCGGGTCGGCCGTCGGCGAGGCCGAGTGGCGCTCCTTCCTGGACGCGCTGCCGCCCGGCTGCGTGGTGGCGGCCGACGAGGCGTACGCGGACTACATCGAGCCGGGGCGGCGCATCCGGCGCGAGGACGACGTGGCCGCCGGCCGCCCGGTGGTGGTGCTGCGCACGTTCTCGAAGATCTTCGGCCTCGCCGGGCTGCGGCTCGGCTACGCGCTGGCCGCCGCGGACCTCGTGCCCTACCTGCAGGCCGTGCAGGAGCCCTTCAACGTCAACCGCCCGGCGCTCGTGGCGGGCGCGGCGAGCCTCGGCCGCCCGGCGGACGTGGACGAGCGCCGCCGCGCCACCGCCGCCGCCCGCGACCACCTGGCGGCCGGACTGCGCGCGGCCGGCCTCGAGCCGCTCCCGTCGGAGGCGAACTTCCTGCTCGTGGAGCACGGTGCCGGCGACGACGCCCTCGCCGACCGCCTGCTCCGCCGCGGCGTGCTGGTGCGCCCGGGGAGCGAGCTCGGCCTGCCCGGCTGGGCGCGGATCACGGTGGGCCCGCGGCCGCTCATGGACCGCGTCCTCGAAGCGCTGCCCGCGGTCCTGGAGGAGCTCAGTCCCGCACGAGCCCGCGCGCGATGACCAGCCGCTGGATGTCCGAGGTGCCCTCCTCGATCTCCTCCAGCTTGGCGTCGCGCATCCACTTCTCCACGGGGTGCTCGCGGGAGTAGCCCCAGCCGCCCAGCGTCTGCAGGGCGGCCCAGGTGCACCACATCGCGGTCTCCGACGCGTGCAGCTTCGCCATGGCGGCCTCGGTGGTGGCGCGCTCGCCGGCGTCGATCAGCTTCGCCGCGCGCCACACGAGCAGGCGTGAGGCGTCGACCCGGAGCGCCATGTCGGCGAGCCGGAACGACACCGCCTGGTGCTCCGCGATCGGCTTGCCGAACTGCACGCGCTCGCGCGCGTACCGGGTGGCGTACTCGAGCGCCGCGCGCGCCAGTCCGGTGGCGGAGGCGCCGAGCGTCACCCGCGAGCGGTCGAACGTCTGCATCAGCCCGCGAAAGCCGTCGCCCTCCTCCCCCAGGCGGCGGTCGGCCGGCACGCGCACGTCGTCGAGGAACAGCTCGGTGTTGACGATCGCGCGCTGGCCCATCTTGCGCATCGGCGGCCCCCAGCCGAAGCCGTCGTCGCCGCTCTCCAGCACGAAGGCGGTCACGCCGCGGTGGCCGCTGCCCGGCTCGACGGTGGCGAACACCACGCAGGTGCCGGCGACCCCGCCGTTCGAGATCCAGCTCTTCTGCCCGCCGATCACGTAGCCGTCGCCGTCGCGGCGTGCGGTGGTGCGGATCGAGGCGGCGTCCGAGCCCGACTCCGGCTCCGTGGTGGCGAGGGCCGTGAGCGGAGGCTTGTCTCCGGTGAGCGGCTCGATCCAGCGGCGCTGCTGCTCCTCGTCGCCGAGCACGAGCACCGGCTCGGCGAAGAAGCCGTTCGAGGTGATGAGGTTGCCGATGCCGGAGCAGCCGTGCGACAGCTCCTCCTGGACGATGCACCCGGTGAGGCAGTCGGTCATGCCGCCGCCCCCGAGCGCCTCGGGCAGCATGAACGAGGTCAGGCCGATCGCGGCGGCCCGGTGCCAGACGTCCCACGGAACCTCGGTGTCGGCCTCGTCGACGGCGAGCGAGACCGGCCGGATCTCGTTGGCCGCGAAGTCCCGGCAGAGGCGCCGGATCTCCTCCTGCTCGGGGGTGATCTCGAAGGGAGCGCGCGGGAGGGCGGGTAGCGCCATGAGGGGCGCGACGATATCTAGCCCAACTCTGCGACGAGCTCGGCGATCGACTCGACGATCCGCGACGGGCGATAGGCGTGGCGCTCCGCGTCGGAACGCACCGTCACGCCGGTCAGCACGAGGATCGCCTCGAGGCCCGCCTCCAGGCCGGCCACGATGTCGGTGTCCATGCGGTCGCCGATCATCGCGGTGTGCTCGGAGTGCGCGTCGATGGCGTTGAGCGCCGAGCGCATCATCAGCGGGTTCGGCTTGCCCACGTAGTACGGATCGACGCCCGTGGCCCGGCTGATCAGCGCGGCGACCGAGCCGGTCGCGGGGAGCGGCCCGTCGGGCGAGGGGCCCACGTTGTCCGGGTTGGTGGCGATGAAGCGCGCGCCCTCGCCGATGAGCTGGATCGCGCGGGTGATGCGCTCGAAGCTGTAGGTGCGGGTCTCGCCGAGGACGACGTAGTCCGGGATCGCTGTCCGTCATCGTGTAGCCGCCGGCGTGCAGCGCGGTGGTGAGGCCGACCTCGCCGACCACGAACGCCGACCCGCCCGGCCGCTGGTCCTCGAGGAAGCCGGCGGTGGCGAGCGCCGAGGTCCAGATCGACTCCTCCGGGACCTCGAGCCCGCTGCGGCGCAGCCGGGCGGCGAGGTCGCGGCGGGTGTACATGGAGTTGTTGGTGAGGACGAGGAAGGGCGTGCCCAGCTCCTGGAGGCGGGCGAGGAACTCGGCCGCACCGGGAATCGGAAGCTGCTCGCGGACGAGCACGCCGTCCATGTCCATCAGCCAGGAGCGGATCTCGCGGCGCTGCGACACACCCCAATGATGCGCGTTCGCGCGGCGGGAAGCTGTGGCGCATCTCATCCGGTGATGCCAGGATGGGTATCCCCCGTGTTCAGGACGCTGCTGCTCTTCCTCGCCGTAACCGCCGTCGTGATGGTCGTCGTCGGGCTGGACCGGCGCGCCGAGATCGGCCCGGACGACGCCGAGGCAGCCGCCCTCGACTGGGTCGGCGTCGGGTTCGCGCAGGAGCCCCGGCGCGACGGCGACGAGTGGGAGGTCGACGTGATCCGCCCCAACGGCTCGATGGTCGAGGTGACGATCGGCGACCGGCTGGAGGCACGCGGCTTCGACGAGGAGCGCGGCGCGGCCGGACTGCCTGCTGACGACGAGATACACGGGCCGCTGCGAGCCGCGGCGATCGACGCCGCCCTGACCGCGACGGGCACGGGAGAGGCGCTCAGCGTGGAGCGCGAGGGACCGGGCGAGATCGAGGTCAGCATGGTGACGCGCGACGACCTGACAGTCGAGGTCGAGCTGGACGCCTCGCTGCAGGTGACTGAGGTGGAGGTCGAGGACCCGGGGGACGAATGACCGAGCACGAATACCTCGACGTCCTGATCGTCGGCGCCGGGCTCTCCGGCGTCGGGGCCGGCTGTCATCTCGAGACGCGCTGTCCCGGCAAGTCGTACGCGATCCTCGAGGCGCGGGCTTCGCTCGGGGGGACCTGGGACCTGTTCCGGTATCCGGGCGTTCGCTCCGACTCCGACATGTACACGCTCGGCTACTCCTTCCGGCCCTGGAAGGAGGCCAAGGCGATCGCGGACGGTCCGTCGATCCTGCGCTACGTCAAGGAGACGGCGCGCGACTACGGCGTCGACGGCAAGATCCGCACGGGCCACCGCGTCGTGGGCGCCTCGTGGTCGAGCGCGGAGGCGCGCTGGACGGTCGAGGTGGAGCGCACCGACACCGGCGAGACCGTCCACCTCAGCTGCGGCTTCCTGTTCATGTGCACCGGCTACTACCGCTACGACGCCGGCTACTCGCCCGACTTCCCCGGCACCGAGCGCTTCCAGGGCCAGATCGTGCACCCGCAGTTCTGGTCCGACGACGTCGACCACGCCGGCAAGCGCGTCGTCGTCGTCGGCAGCGGCGCGACCGCTGTGACGCTCGTTCCGGCCATGGCCGGCACGGCGAAGCACGTGACGATGCTCCAGCGCTCGCCCAGCTACGTCCTCTCGCTCCCGGCGGAGGACCCCATCGCCAACGTCGTTCGGCGCTTCCTCCCGCCCAAGCTCGCCTACTCGATCGTGCGTTGGAAGAACGTGCTGGTGACGATGCTCGTGTTCCAGCTCAGCCGGCGCCGCCCGGGCGCCATGAAGGCGCTGATCCGCAAGGGGATCGAGAGCCGGCTGCCGCCGGGCTACGACATCGACACCCACTTCAAGCCCCGCTACAACCCGTGGGACCAGCGGATGTGCCTCGTCCCGGACGGGGACCTCTTCGAGGTGCTCTCCGACGGCAGCGCGTCGATCGTGACCGACACGATCGACACATTCACCGAGACGGGCCTGCGGCTGTCGTCCGGCGAGGAGCTCGAAGCGGACCTGGTCGTCACCGCGACCGGCCTCGACCTGGTGCCGCTGGGAGGCATGCAGCTGGCGGTCGACGGCCGCGACGTCGAGCTTCCCAAGACGATGGGCTACAAGGGGATGATGCTGAGCGGCGTGCCGAACATGGCGGTCTCGATCGGCTACACGAACGCGTCCTGGACGCTCAAGTGCGACCTGACCTGCGAGTACGTCTGCCGCCTGCTGAAGCACATGGACGAGCACGGCTACCGGCAGGCGACGCCGGAGAACAACGACCCCTCGGTCACCGAGGAGCCGTTCATCGACTTCACCTCGGGCTACGTGCTGCGCGCGATCGACAAGTTCCCGCGGCAGGGCTCGAAGGCGCCCTGGCGGCTGTACCAGAACTACGCGCGCGACATCGTCGCGCTGAGGCACGGGAAGCTCGAGGACGGCGCGCTGGTGTTCTCGAGCCGCACGGCCGACCCGGTCGAACCGGGCTCGCTGGCCGCCTGAGCGGACCTCAACGCGGGCGGCCGTACAGCTCACCGCGCAGCAGGTCGCGGTAGCGCATTCGCGGGTCGCGCCGGCCCGGTGGGCCGATCTCCGCGCTCACCACGCGCTCCTCCTCCGGGCCCGGCCGCGGCAGCAGCGGGCGTCCGGGTCCAGCGCCAGCGATCCGCCGCTGAACGGCAGCCCGTCCTCCTCGCCCACCCGGTTCACGTACACGTGCGGCAGCCCGTTCTCGAGCGCACGCGCCCGGGCGAGCACGCGCCCGCCCGGCCTCGACCGTCACGAGCTCCTCGCCGGCCAGATACGCACTGCGCTCCTCACCGAACGGGTGCGTCTTCCGGTAGACGCCCGCTACCTCGCCGGCCGCGTCGATGCAGACCGCGCTGTTCGCGACCCCGCCGTCCACCCGCTCCGCCAGGCCCACCACCACCCCGGCCCCGGCGTCCCGGGCCGCCTCGCGCAGCTCGGCCACCTCGGCCCCGTCCAGCCCCACCGCCAGCTGCTACACGTCCCCGAGCATGACAGCCACCGCCGGGGATTATCGCCACCTGCCTGCTGCCGCACTCGCTGCCGAGACCGATTCGGCAGTTGGCCTCCGCCAGGACGTTCGGCCTTGCGGCGATAGCCTGGTTAGCGGCCAACGCTGCAATCGCAGGAAAGCGGACGGCGGGGGCCTCGAACCCGCGACCTTTGGCATGGGAAGACCTTCACGATGGCGCCATCCGCGGGTGGGCCGTCCACCGTAGCCTTTACGCTCGATCCCTGAGCTTTAAGGTTATGTCGCTAAGGTTTATGCATGGACGACAGGCGTAAACCATCGCTGATGGGGCCCCATGGCCAAGCGTGATACCCGTGGCCGATACGTGACTGCGACATGGAGTCCCGACTTTGCCCGCGCGACGGGCCGACGCCGGGCGGCTGGCTCCTACGAAGCATTCATCCCCGACCCGATCGCCGACCTCGAGCCGCAACTCGAATCGGCGACCTCTGCGCTGTCGGAGCGCGCGGGCGCGGCTGTGCGAGAGCTCAACTCGGCGCCGGCAGGTCTGAGCTCACTCGAGGGCCTGGCCCGCCAGCTCTTGCGCTCCGAGGCACTCGCCTCGTCGGCAATCGAGGGTCTCCGCCTCTCGCATCGCAAACTGGCGCGCGCCGAGGTCCAGGGGGATACCGGCGACTACAAGGCTCGCGAGGTGCTCGGCAACACGCGTGCAATGGAGGAGGCAATCCGAATAGGTAGCTCCCCGGAGCTGGTGGGCGTCGCGGACATCGAATCCATCCACCGCGCGCTCGCCATGGTCCCTCCCTTGGACCGAATCGCCGGACAGCTGCGCGAAGAACAGGGGTGGATCGGCGGAGACTCGCCACCCAATGCCGAGTACGTGGGGCCGCCGCACCAGTACGTGCCGGAGCTGGTCGACGACCTATGCCACTTCATGAACCGGGACGACCTGTCGCCTGTGGCCCAAGCCGCGATCGCCCACGCGCAGTTCGAGCTGATCCACCCGTTCGGCGACGGGAACGGGCGCGTCGGCCGGGCCCTGATCCATGTGCTGTTTCGCCGCCAGGGTCTCTCGCCCACCTACGTGCCCCCCGTCTCGCTGGTGCTCGGCGCGAACAAGGACGCTTACATCGCCGGCATCCACAACTTCGGTGCCGACGAGGTGGATCGCTGGGTGGCCCAGTTCGCGCGTGCCGTCGAAATCGCGTCGCATCATGCGGAGGGGTTCTCGCGCGATGTCGCCGATCTTCAGAGCGAGTGGCTCCGTCGGGCGGAGCCTCTGCGCTCGGACGCTGCGGCCCGAGCACTGATCGAGCACCTCCCCTCGTTTCCGGTCATCACGGCTAGCATCGCCCAGGAGCTGACGGGTCGCTCCAGGGTCGCAGCGATAGGCGGTCTCGAACACCTCGCGAAGGCCGGCATCCTGACCCGGCACCGCAACCAGCGACGGGGAGACAGCTGGGAGGCGAAGGAGCTCTTTGTCTTGCTCGATGGCTTCGAGTCCGAGGTGAAGGCGCCGTAAGAGCTGCTGGGCGACGGAGGTAGCCCGCCCGATTAGCTCACCAAGCTCCTCCTCGATCTGCGACCCACGACGTCGCGGAAACCCCGTGAGAGGCCCTGCAACCCTCCCCGACCCTCGGCCCCAAAACCGGCCCGTCTGCAGGCAAAACCTGCGAAACACTGCAAACGCTGAAAAGCGGACGACGGGCCTCGAACCCGCGACCTTTGGCTTGGGAAGCCAACGCTCTACCAACTGAGCTACGTCCGCGAAGCATCGCGATTCTAGCGCCGGACCGGGGCCGCGGCGGGCTGCGCCGGCGCCGTCAGCGGCGCAGGCGGGCTCGTCTTGCCGGGCCGGTTCGGCCCGCCGCGTCGAGGCCTCGCACGGTGACCCTCACCCGGTCGCGGCGGCGCCACTCCGCCCACCCTGATGGTGCGCGGGCGGCGCGGCAGGAAGAGCAGCGTCCGGCCGTCCGAGATCCGCACCCGGACCTCGTGGCGGACCGCTCGGCGCGACCGGCTGAAGCGCACGATCGCGACGCCCCGGCGGCGGCGGATCCGCACTCGTGCGGGGCGCCCCGGGCGCCTGCTGCCGGCTCGGAAGCGGTCGACCACGCGTTGGTCCTCCGGCAGCCCGCCGCGCTCGATCAGCGCGATGATGCGCCGCCGGGGCCGGTTCGTCGCGGCCGGGCGGAAGCGCTCCGAGCCGCGGCCGCCTCGGGTGACCGCGATTCGGCGCACGCCCGCGGCGCTGCGCTCGTAGAAGCTCACGCGCACTCCGCGGCGGCGGGAGACCCTCCAGCGCAGCCGGCGGGTGGCCCCGCGGCCGGTCACCCGGGCGCGCACTCGCACCGGGCCGAGCACCTCGGCGCGGCGGTAGCTCAGCACCGGCGCCGAGCCGGGGTCCGGCGTGAGGGTCCACCGCCCGCGGCGGGGCCGCGCGACGGCGAGATAGGTGGTGGCGTCGGCCTCGTTGCGGAACGCGAGCCGCCCGCCCTCGAGCGTGGCTCCGGTCGCCGGCGCCGTGAGCACGACGCCGCCCGGACCGCGCAGCGTCACGGCCGGCGGCGCGCCCGCGCCCACAGCGGACAGCGTGAGCTGCCGTGTCCCGCGCCGGACCCGGAACGTCCTGCCGCCCGCCTGGCTCGCCCGCGCGCGGGCCCGGCCACGCGCCAGTCTCCCCGATCCCGCACGACGGGGCCATGATCGTCGGCTGCGGGAAGCTCTCCCACCGCACCCCGAAGCCGGCCCTCAGCCCGAACGGGCCCTTTCCGCACGCGGCCGCGCCGACGCTCGACACGACCCCCTCGCCCCCCAGGCCCGTGCCCTTGAAGCCCACCGTCCCGCTGCCCTCCGCGCTGAACGCGCGCAGGCCGTCCACGAACCCGGCGAGGTCGCCCTGGAAGCCCACGCCGCCGAGCGTCAGGTCGAGGTTGCCGCGCATCGTGACCTGCCCGTTCGTCCGGTAGGCGAGCTCGCCGCCGGCGAGCTTCACCTTCACCAGCGTGATGTCCCCGTTCAGCCTGAACAGCGCGGGCGACCCGTCCTGGTAGGTGAACGTCCCGTCCACGCTCGCCGCGGTCACGCCGAGCACCCGCGGACCGGCGCTCAGCGCCATCCCCCCGCTGAACCCGAACTCGGGCTCGAGCACGAGCCCGGCGCTGACCCTCGTGATCAGGATGCCTGGGAAGACGGGGAAGCTGCCGGTGAGCTCTCCCCGGCCCTCCACGAAGCCGCCGTTCACGAAGGCGGCGAAGCCGCTGAGCGAGGCGAGCTTCGGCCCCGGCAGCTCGATCGTCGCCCCGCCCTCCCAGCGGTCGCCCTCGGGCGTGCGGGTGTAGCCGAGCGACACGTCGCGCATCGGGATCGGGCCCACCCGCGCCTGCCCCACCTTCAGGTTGAGGGCGTCGAGGCGCAGTCCCTCCGTGGTCGTGGCCGTCAGAGTCGCTCCGCCGCTGACGCCGCCGAGCGCCTCGATCGACACGTTGGCCGCGATCTCCGCGCCGTTCCCTCGCAACGTGACCTTCGCCTCGCCGGTCACGGGGAACCCCTTCAGCGAGCTGCCCTTAGGCACTCGCAGCGTGAACGACACCCCGAGGTTGCGGTTGAAGCTGCCCTCGTAGAGCACCACCGGCCCGACCTGCAGCTGCACCGTCCCGCTCGCGCGCAGCTCGAGCGACTCGGGATCGAAGACGACCTCCGCATCGCCCTTGGCCGGCACGAGGTCGATGCCGTTGATGCGCACCTGGCCGGTCGCCTTGTATGTCCCGTCCTCCTGGCGGCGGAAGCACGAGGCCCTCAGCTCGAGCGGACCGGCCTGCACCGCCGCCTCGCAGCCCGGCTCGCCGCTGGGCGGCGGCGGACCGGGGGCGCCGTCCGGCGGCGGGTCGGGCACGTCCTCGTCCGGCGGCCGGCGTCCCGCGTACTCGAAGCTGGCGCCGGTCCAGCGCACGAAGCGGGTCTTGACAGGACCGGAGGGGCAGCAGTTCGGGTCGGTGGGCAGCACTGTCTTCTGGCGCTCGACCACGTACCTGCGCCGCACGATGAGATCGAGGTAGCTGACCTCGGGCTGGAGGAACGCGACCCTCGCCTCCGAGCGCCCCTCGGGGCACCTCGAGGATCGTCCACGGGGTGGGCGAGCTGACCGTGCTGCCGCCGAACTGGGCGATCAGCTCACGGCGGTTGTCGCCGTTGAGGTCGCTGCACTCGACGAAGTAGGGGCGGAAGTAGAAGCGCGCCAGGCGGGTTCCGAGGTCGGGCACGTAGCCCTCGGGAAGCGCAGCCTTGACCCGCGCGGGCACGTCGGTGGAGACGATCGCGCTCCGGGCCGCCCGCTTCCCGCAGTTCCCGAACGCCTCGGGCGTGACGTCCGCCTGGGCCTGCCCCTCGGCGAGCATCGCCATGGAGGCGGCGGCAACGAGGACGGCCAGACACCTCCTAACCCACATCGCGGGCCAGTGTACGGCCGCGCGCAAGGCCGTCACCCGCATGGAGGACGGCGGGGCTGCAGGGTGCATCTAGTCTTCGCCATCCCTCATGCGGAGGCTTCTCGCACCCGTTCCGCTCGCGGTCATCGGCGTCGTCGTCGCGCTCGTCGCGCTGCTCGCCTACGGGCTCGCCAGCAACGAGCCGGACCGGGGCATCGAGGAGGCGCTCGAGCAGGGGGAGCGCGAACCCGCGCCCGAGCTCGAGCTTCCGCGCCTGTCCGGCGACGGCGCAGGGGTCGCTCGACGGACTACCGCGGTCAGGTCGTCGTCCTCAACTTCTGGGCCTCCTGGTGCGAGCCCTGCCGCGACGAGTCGCCGCTCCTCCAGCGCTGGCACGAGCGCCTCGAGAAGCAGGACGCCACGGTGCTCGGCGTCGACGCCTTCGACGAGATCGGCCGCGCCCGCGCCTTCGTCGACCGCTACGGCCTCACCTACCCCATGCTCCGCGACGGCGCCGGCGACACCCGCGAGCGCTTCGGCATCCTCGGCTTCCCCGAGACCTTCGTGATCGACCGCGAGGGCCGCATCGCCGCCATCGCCCGCGGGCCCGTGGACGACGAGTTCATGCGCGAGCGCGTCGTCCCGCTCCTCCGGGAACCGGCGTGACGCGGGCGGCGGTGCTCGCCACGGCCGCCGCGCTGGCCCTGCTGCTCGCGCCGCGCAGCCTCCTCGCCCAGGACTGCCCCCAGACCACCCTCGGCGACATCGAGGACGAGGTGATGTGCCCCATCTGCGGCACCCCGCTCGGCCTCGCCAGCGAGGCGCCCCAGGCCCAGCAGCAGCGCGCCTTCATCGAGGACCAGATCGCCGACTGCCGCTCCAAGGAGGAGATCAAGACCGCCCTCGTCGCCCAGTTCGGCGAGGGCGTGCTCGCCCTGCCGGGCGACGAGAGCGGCGACGACGAGCTCGAGCGACGTGCTCGTGTACGCGGTCCCGGCGCTGGCGATCCTGCTCGCGCTCGGCGGGATCGCGTTCGCCGTCGTCGCGTGGCGCGGCGGCGGCGCGAAGGCCGGCGCGCCGCCCGGGCGCCCCCGCGCCGGCCGGCTCCGACACGTCCCGGCTCGACGCCGACCTGGAGCGCTACGACCTGTGACCACACCGCCCGCCGACCCTGAGCGCTCACGCCGATGATCGCCGCCACCGACGTCGACGCCACCGTCTTCGCCGCCTTCGCCGTCGGCTTCATCTCCTTCATCTCCCCCTGCGTCCTGCCGCTCGTGCCCGGCTACCTGTCCACGATCTCCGGCGTCTCCTTCGCCGACCTCCAGGAGGGCCGCGGCAGGGCCAAGGTGCTCGGCCCCGCGCTGCTCTTCTGCCTCGCCTTCACCGCGATGTTCGTCGCGCTCGGCATGACCGCCACCGGGCTCGGCCAGACGCTCAACGACAACCGCGCGCTCCTGCGCGAGATCGCCGGCGTCGTCATCGCGCTGATGGGCGTGCTGTTCATCTCCACGCTGTTCATCCCGCTGCTGAACCGCGAGTGGCGCCCCGAGCAGCTCATGCGCCGCGCCCACACCGGCGGCCCGATCGTGGCCGGCCTCGCCTTCGCCGTCGCCTGGCTGCCCTGCACCGGCCCCACGCTCGGCGCGATCCTCACCGCCGCCTCCACCGAGGACACGGTCGGCAAGGGCGGCGTGCTGCTCGCCTTCTACGCGCTCGGCCTGGCGGTGCCGTTCATCCTCAGCGCGCTCGCCTTCTCCACCTTCTCCGGCCTGTTCCGCTTCTTCCGGAACCACTTCCAGGTCATCACCGTCGTCTCCGGCGTCGTGCTCGTGGTGATGGGCGTGCTGCTCTACACGAACGAGCTGACCCAGCTCAACAACGAGGCGCTCCAGGTCATGGACGACCTCGGCATCAACTTCTTCAACGAGATCTGACCCGCCGCGGCGGGCCTACATCGACTCAGGCGCCTCCAGCCCGAGCAGGTCGAGCGTGCGCGCCAGCACGTCGCGCGTGAGCACGCAGATGGCGATCCGCACGTCCTCGTCGCCGCCCTCCTCGGCCGCCCCGACCACCTTGCAGTCGCGGTAGAAGGCCGAGAACTCCCGCGCGGTCTCGAGCGCGTAGGTGGTCATCCGGTGCGGCGCGCGGCGCGCGGCGGCCTCCTCCACCTCGCCGGGGAACTCGAGCAGCCGCTTCACGAGCGCGCGCGCCGAGGGATGGAAGCGCTCGGAGCTCGCGCGCAGGTCGGCGCCCAGCGCGGCCGCCACCCGCTCCTCCCCCGCCTTGCGCAGGATCGACGCGATCCGCGCGTGCGCGTACTGCACGTAGTAGACGGGGTTGTCCTGCGACTCGCTGCGCGCCAGCTCCAGGTCCAGGTCGATCGTCGTGTCGTGGCTGCGCGACAGGAGGAACCAGCGCGCCGCGTCGATCCCGATGTCGTCGACCAGCTCGTCGAGCGTCACGATCGTGCCCGCCCGCTTCGACAGCTGCGCCCGCCCGCCGTGCTCGACCAGGTGGACGAACTGCATGATCACGAGCTCGAGCCGGTCGGGGTCGCCGCCGAGCGCCTCGAACATGGCCTTCACTCGGCGCACGTAGCCGTGGTGGTCGGCGCCCCACACGTCGATCAGCCGGTCGAAGCCGCGCTCGCGCTTGTGCTGGTGGTAGGCGACGTCCGAGGCGAGGTAGGTGTGCTCGCCGGACGAGCGCTCGATCACGCGGTCCTTGTCGTCGCCGTGCCGCGAGGTGCGCACCCACAGCGCGCCCTCGGAGCGGAACGTCTGGCCCAGCTCGGCCAGCCGCTCGAAGGCGTGCTCGACGGCATCCGGGTGGAGCGTGGCCTCGGAGGTCCAGACGTCGAACTCGACCCTGAAGCGCCGGAGCGCCTCCCGCATGTGGTCGACCATGTGCTCCACGCCGGTCCGGCCCAGCTCCTCGAGATCCATCTCGGCGGCGCCCGGGATCTCGGCGGCCAGCTCGGTCACGTAGTCGCCCTGGTAGCCGCCCTCGGGCACCTCCTCGCCGCGCGCGCGGGCCCGCAGCGACTCGGCGAAGCGCAGCACCTGCGAGCCGTAGTCGTTCACGTAGAACTCGCGCGTGACGTCGTGCCCGTGGAACCCGAGGATGCGTGCGAGCGCGTCGCCGTAGGCGCCGTTCCGCGCGTGGCCGATGTGGAGCGGGCCGGTCGGGTTGGCCGACACGAACTCCACGTTCACCCGCTCGGCGGGCGCGGCGCCGCCGGAGCCGAAGCCCTCCCCCGCCTCGCGCATCCCGGCCAGCGAGTCGAGGTACCAGGCGTCGGCCATGAACAGGTTGAGGAAGCCGGGGCCGGCGATCTCGACCTTCTCCACCGACTGCCCGAGCCGCTCGCCCAGCGCCTCGCCGAGCCGCTCGGCGATCGCGCGCGGCGGCTCGCCCAGGGTGGGCGCGAGCAGCATCGCCGCGTTGGTGGAGTAGTCGCCGAAGTCGGCGCGCGGCGGGCGGTCGAGCCTCGGCGCCGGCCACGCTTGCCGTTGCCGGCCAGGCCGGCCGCGGTCTCGGTCACGGCGCCGCGCAGCTGGGAGACGGGATCGCTCATCGCACCACTAATAGTGATAGGGCTCGCCGGCGAGGATCTTGTGGGCCCGGTAGAGCTGCTCGAGGAGCACCACCCGGGCCAGCTGATGCGGCAGCGTCATGGGCCCGAGCGACAGCCGCTCGTCCGTCTCGATGTCGAGCCCCTTCGGGCCGCCGATCACGAAGCAGAGGTCGCGCCCGTTCCGGCGGCGCTCCTCGAGCCAGTCGCTGAACTCCTCCGAGGTGAGCGTCTTCCCGTCGCTCGCGAGCAGCACCGTGAGCGCCCGGTCGGGGATGCGCGGCGCCACCTTCTCGTCCTCCCGCACCTCCACCTGGTCGACCTTCACGTGCCCGCGAGCATCTTCCGGTAGTGCTCCACGTCGTCCTGGTAGGGCGGCCGCAGCCGCCCCACGGCTATCAGGGAGATCCGCATCGGGCTGCGATACTACGCGCGTGCCCGAGGACGCCGAGCGCCATTTCAACATCCATACCGATCCCGAGACGATGGCGGGCCACTACGCCAACTTCGCCAACGTCTCCCATTCGGACTACGAGTTCACGATCACGTTCGCCCGGGTCGACCACGAGGTCGAGGAGGGCGAGGTGCCGGGTGTCGTGGTCTCGCGGGTGAACCTGTCGCCGCGCTTCATGCGCGAGCTGATCGACGCCATGGAGGACAACTTCTCCAAGTGGCGCACGCGCGAGGGGATCCGCGACCTGCCGGAGTTCGACGGGCCGCCGGGGGAGAGCTCCGAGACGAGCTAGCGGTCTCGGCCGCGGACGTAGGCCTCGGCGACGGCCGACGGCCGCCTCGACCGACTCCCAGGTGAGGTTGTCCGGCGTGTCCGTCGGCCAGTGGTAGTTGGCCGGGAACTTCGTCTCGTCGACCCCGCCGAGCGTGCAGGTCGGGTAGCCCGCCCGCAGCGAGATCAGGCCGTCGGTGGCGGCCACCGTGCGCAGGCCGCGCCGCAGCTCGACCCCGGCCGCCGCGCCCGCCGCGGCCAGCGCCTCGCGCGAGCCCTCGTCGTAGTCGCGCATGCGCAGCATGCCCTCGCCCTCCACCACGCACAGCTGCGGCGAGCCCACGCACTCGAGGCAGACGAACTCGGTGGTGCCGCGCGGCAGCGACGGGAAGTGGCGCCGGCCGAAGGCCTGCATCCCCTCCATGAACGACTCCTCGGAGCCGGTCGAGAGCAGGATCACGCGCACGCCATCCGGCGGGTCCTCGCTCAGCGCATGCGCGAGCGCCACGTTCACGGCCACCGCGCTCAGGTTGTCGTTCGCGCCCGGCACCACCGGGCGCGCGCCGATGTCGGCCATGGCGGCCACCGCGCCGGTGGCGAAGAAGGCGCCCACGCCCTTCAGAGGGCGCCTGCCGGTGAGGCCCCAGAGGGCCAGCAGCAGCGGTCCCAGGAAGACGCCGTAGATGATCGGCAGGCTCTGGTCGGCCTTCTCGTGGAGCCCCGGCGCCCGCTCCATCGCCAGGCGCGGCAGTGCCGGGTGGAACACCAGGCCGGTGTGGGCGGCGTCGTGGTGGGAGACGAACACAACGGTCCGCTCGGCGTCCGGGTCGCCGGCCTCGGCCACCACGTTCCAGGTCGGCCGGTGCGGGAGCGTGCGGCGGCGGAACCACAGGCGCCCCCCGCCGACGTCGTCGTAGACGGCAGCGGCCGCGAGCGCCCCGGCGAGCGCGGCCGGGAGCCGGCCGACCCGCGCGGCGATCAGGGCGATCAGGTTCAGCAGCCCGAGCGGCCACCAGTAACCGCCGTGCGCGCGCTCCTCCTCGACCCGCACCGAGCGGCAGCCGGCCCGCCGGAGCTCGTCCGCCAGCCACTCCGCGGCCCGCCGCTCGCCCTCCGACGCCGACGGCCGGTCGTGCGAGGCAAGCTCGCGAACGGTCCGCTCGATCAGTTCTCTTCTTGCCACGCCTCTCCGATGCCGATTCGCTCGGCCGTGGTCGGGTGGGTGCCGAACAGCACGTGTAGCAGGCGCGGCGGATCGGGATCCGAGACGTTCCGGATCGCCAGACGCCGCTCGAGCTGGGTGAAGGCAGCGGGGTCGCGCGTCAGCGACAGCGAGTACGCGTCGGCCCGTCCCTCGACCTGGCGCGAGAGGACGTTCGACGCCGCCCCCATCCCGAAGGTCACCAGGCCGATCGCCAGCGCGATCGCCGGCAGCACGATCGGCCCCGGCTTGACGCGCGGGTCGCCGAAGCCCTCGCGCCGGGCGAAGGCCTCCGCCAGCCGCTGGACGAGGAACGTGCCCGCGGGGGCGACCAGGGCGAGCCACACGAGGCCGCGGATCAGGTCGTTGTGCTTCTGGTGGCCGAGCTCGTGCGCCACGACCATGCGGATCTCGTCGCGCGGGAAGCCCGAGATCAGGTTGTCGTAGAGCACCACCCGCTTGGAGTGGCCGAGCCCGCCGACGTAGGCGTTGGCCGCCGTGGTCCGGCGGCTCGCGTCGACGCGGTAGACCTCCCCCACATCGACGCCGGCGCGGTCGGCCAGCTCGAGCACGTCCGAGCGGGTGGCGCCCGGGGGCAGCTTCTCGAAGTCGTTGAAGATCGGGTCGATCACGACCGGGAAGAGCCAGATCGTGACCACTCCGAAGGCGACGATCACGGCCGCCGCCGGGGCCCACCAGTTGCGCCGGAAGCGCCGAACCAGCACGAGCGCCACCGCGCCCCCGGCCGCCGCGAAGGCCGCGTCGACGCCGGCCGACTTCGCCACGTCGCTCACCCAGTCGAGCCAGCTCTGGGTGTTGAGGCCCACGTCGACGGCGCGCTCGTGGCGCCAGGCGGAGAGCGGGAACTCGACCAGCACGAGCAGCAGCGAGATGCCCGCTCCGGCCACCGCGCCGCCGAGGATCGGGCGCCGCGCCAGCCGGTCGAACAGGCGCCGGGGAGGGCGCCACGCCAGCAGCGCGAGCGTGCCGGTGCCCACGATCAGCCCGCCCACCGCGAGCAGGCGCTGAACGCTGCGGTAGTCCTCCGCGCGGTCCAACTGGAAGGCGGTGAAGTACCCTTGAACGTCCACCGCGGCCGGATCGATGAGGCCGGAGCGCGGGCGGAGAAGGAACGTGGCCGCCCCGGCGGCGGCGACCGCCACCACGATCGCCAGCGGCAGTCGCGAACGCCCAGCACTCCTCATTTCCCCGACACTGTAGAAGGCACCACGATGCGCATCGCCCTGCTGTCAGACGTGCACGGCAATCTGCCGGCCTTCGAGGCCGTGCTGGCCGACGTCGACGCCGGCGGTGCCGACCAGATCTGGTGCCTCGGCGACCTCGTCGGCTACGGGGCCCAGCCGGACGGCTGTGTCGAGCTCGCGCGCGAGCGCTGCGACCTGTGCCTGGCCGGGAACCACGACCTGGTCGTGACGGGCGACATCGACATCGCCGACTTCTCCTCGAGCGCAGCGGCCGCCGCCCGCTGGACGCGGGAGCACGATCGGCGACGAGGCGCTCGCGTTCCTGCGCGGGCTCGAGCCGGCCGAGCCGAGCCGCGAGATCGGCCTCTACCACGCGTCGCCGCGCGACCCGGTCTGGGAGTACGTGCTCTCGTCCTGGCAGGCCGACGAGTGCATGGACCTGATGGAGCCGCGCATCGGCGCCATCGGCCACTCGCACGTGGCGCTGTGGTTCTCGCCGCACGGCCGAGGGAGAGGTGGAGGGGACGCTCGCGAAGGGCGGCCTGGAGCGCGATCTGAGCGAGGGCGAGTGGCTTCTGAACCCCGGCGGGGTGGGCCAGCCACGCGACGGTGACCCACGCGCCGCGTGGCTCCTGCTAGACACAGAGGAGTGGAAAGCCCACTGGCGGCGCGTCGAGTACCCGATCGACGAGGCGGCACGGGCGATCGAGGAGGCGGGCCTGCCGAAGGCGCTCGCCGACCGGCTCTACAGCGGACAGTGAGACCTCGCGCGACAACCACCCTGATCCTGGCCCTGGCCGCCGGCCTCGCGGCCGGCTGCGGCAGCGACGACGAGGGCGGCGAGCCGATCCCGGCGGACCAGGCCGCGGCGCTGCAGCGCCAGCTCGAGTCGATCGAGAACCGCTTTCAGTTCGGAGGCGACGCCTGCGCCGACATCACCGGCAACACCGACCCGAACACGACCGCCGTGAGGTCCGTGATCGGCTCGCTTCCGCAGGACGTGGACCCCGACGTGCGCGACTCGCTCGAGCAGAGCTTCGAGCGGCTGTTCGAGCTCGTGCAGGAGCAGTGCGACACCGAGAAGGGCCAGGAGGAGCCGCCCCCGGTCGAGACCACCGAGGCGGTCCCGCCTCCCGAGGACGACGAGGAGGACGACGACGACGACGACGAGGAGGAGGAAGAGGCGCCGCCTCCCGAGACCGGGCCGACCGTGACCGAGCCGCCGGCCGAGGTCCCGCCGGAGGGCCCGACCGGCACGACCGGTCAGGGCGGCACGGCGACTCGGGCCAGGGTGGCAGCGGCACCGCGGGCCAGGGCGGCGACGGCGGGGCGCTCGTGCCCGGGGACCTCGCCCCGTGAGCCCGCCCCAGACAGTCGCCGGCCGCTACCGGATCGAGGGGCGCCTCGGTGCGGGCGGCATGTCGACCGTCTTCCGCGCCACCGACTCGGTGCTGGAGCGCTCCGTCGCGGTGAAGCTGCTGGCCGAGCACCTCGCCGAGGACGAGGCGTTCGTGGCCCGCTTCCGCCGTGAGGCGCTGTCGGCCGCGCGTCTCCAGCACCCGAACGTGGTGCAGGTGTTCGACTCCGGGCAGGACCCCGACAGCGGGCGCCACTACATCGTCATGGAGTACGTGGACGGGCCCTCGTGCGCCGACCTGCTGCGCGAGAACAAGCGCCTGGAGCTCGACGAGACCGTCCACATCGTGCGCGACGCCTGCCACGGCCTCGACTACGCGCACCGCGCCGGCGTGGTGCACCGCGACGTGAAGCCGGGCAACCTGCTGATCGCCGAGGAGATGAACATCACGAAGCTGGCCGACTTCGGGATCGCCAAGGCGGCCGAGCAGACGCGGATCACGCAGGTGGGGTCGGTGCTCGGCACGGCCGCCTACCTGTCGCCGGAGCAGGCGCACGGCGAGGAGTCGGCGCCGCCGTCGGACATCTACTCGCTCGGCGTGTGCGCCTACCAGTTCCTCACCGGGCGGCTGCCGCACGAGTACTCGTCGCTGACCGAGCTGGCGCTGAAGCAGGTGCAGGACCCGGTGCGGCCGATCACCGACTTCCGCCCGGAGGTCCCGCCCGAGCTGGACGAGGCGATCCGGCTCTGCCTCGAGCGTGACCCGGGCAGCCGCTACCGCTCCGCGCTCGAGATGGCGCAGGCGCTGGAGGCGGGGCTGCAGGGCCAGGCCACCGATGCGACGCGGCGGATGGCGCTGGCCGACACCGACGCGACCCGCGCCATGGACGCGACGCGCGGATACGACGCCACCTCGTCGACGCGGGCGATGCCGCGCACCGCGTACGCGCCCGCGGCAAGCCCGGCGGCGCAGCCGGCGTACGCGGAGACCGCGGCGCCGCAGCAGGAGCGCCGGCAGCGGCGAGATTCCGCGCGGGCCGCCCGCCGCCGGACGATGGCGACGTTCTTCGCGCTGCTGCTCGTGGTTGCGGCGATCGCGGCAGTCGGGCTGGCGATCCTCGCGGCCGGCGACGGCAGCGGCGGCGGGATCTCGCCGATCGACGAGGGTCAGGTCGAGCAGCAGATCCGCGAGCTGCGGAACTTCATCCAGGAGAACACGAACTAGCTCTGGAAGAGGGGTTCGCCGGTCTTCGCGCCGGCGATCGTGTCCGCGAGCTCCTGTCCGGCCAGGAAGCCCGGGACGTTGCCGGTGCCGGAGTAGCCGCCGGCGACCCATAGGCCGGGACGGCCGGGCACGGGGCCGGCGAAGGGGCGCCGCTGCTCGCTGTAGCCGACCGTCCCCGTCCAGCGGTGGGTGATCGGGGCGTCGACGCCGACGTCCTCGCGCAGGTAGCGCTCGATCCGGTCCCAGATACGCGGGTCGCCGTCGCCGCTGTCGGTGTAGGAGGCGTCGCCGTCGACGTCGCCGAAGCCGCCGGCCAGGACGCGGCCGTCGGGCCGCTGCTGGAAGTACTCGTAGCCCCAGCGGGAGTAGACGAGCTGGTCGACGATCCGCTCGGGGAGCGGCTTCGGTGGCGACCATGTGGAGGCGGCGCGCCCGGACACGGCCGTCGTAGGAGGGGACCAGCCGTGGGAGCGCGCCGTCGGCGGCGACGATGACGTGGCGGGCGCGGACGGTGCCGGACGCGGCCGCTTCGCCCACCGTCACCGGCCCCTCGTCCGGCGCTGCCACCGGCGCCCGCACCGGGCTCCCCTCGCAGATCCGCACCCCGGCGCGCTCCGCGTCGGCGGCCAGCGCCCGGATCCAGCGGGCCGGCTGCAGCGAGCCGTCGTGGTCGGTCAGGCAGGCGTTCCAGGCGCTCCCTTGCAGCGCCGCAGGCAGCTCGTCGCGCTCGAGCAGCTGGGCAGGGAAGCCGTCTTCGCGTGAGCGCCGCGGCGTGCTTGCGCACGTGATCGGCCTCCTCCTCGGACGCGGACACCCGCAGCGATCCCACCCTTCTCACGGCATCGCCCACGCCCAGCTCTGCCGCCAGCGCGTACATCTCCTGCTGCGCTTCGAGCGTGCGTGCATAGACCGTGGCCGCGTAGTCGCGTCCCCAGAGATCGATCGCGTCGTTGTGGAAGGGGGCCAGGCCGGCGATCAGGAAGCCGCCGTTGCGGCCGCTCGCCCCGCTCGCCACCGTGTCCCGCTCCAGCACGAGGGTCTCGATCCCGTGGCTCGCCAGCCGCCGGGCGCAGGAGAGGCCGCCCACGCCGGCGCCGATCACGCAGGCCTCCACCTCGACGTCGCCCGTCCAGCGGCGGGCGCGGCTCGTAGGGCTCGTCGAGCCAGTAGGGGAGGCCGTCGCGCGAGTCACCGGGCCGAGCGTCTGTTGCCCGCTCACGCCGTCCGGGTCGCCCCGTCCAGGATCGCCCGCCCATGCGCGTCCAGCTCGCCGGCGAGGACGGCATCGCGCAGGCCGCGCATCAGACGCTCCATGAAGGTCAGATTGTGCAGCGTGACCAGGCGCTTGGCGGTCAGCTCGCCCGCACGGATCAGGTAGTGGAGGTAGCCGCGCGTGTGCTCGCGGCAGGCGGGACAGGGGCAGTCGGGGTCGATCGGCTCGCGCGACGCGCGGTGCGCGGCCTTGGTGAGGTCGAGCCGCCAGCGCGCGGCCGGGTCGTGGACGAACGCGGTGCCGTGCCGGGCCAGGCGGGTGGGCGTGGCGCAGTCGAAGGTGTCGACCCCGGCCGCGACGGCGTGGACGATGTCGTCGACGTCGCCGATCCCGAGCAGGTGCCGCGGCCGCTCCTCGGGGAGGAGGGCGAGCGACCACCCCACCACCTCGCGCATCTGCTCCTTCTCCTGGCCGAGCGAGCCGCCGATGGCGATCCCCGGGGTGCCGGAGTCCACCACGTACGAGGTCGACTCACCGCGCAGGTCCTCGTACACGCCGCCCTGCACGATCCCGTAGAGGAGCTGGCCCTCGGGGGCGTGGTCGGCGTGCCAGCGGATGCAGCGGTCGAGCCAGCGGTGGGTGCGCTCCATGGAGCGGGCGGTGTAGTCGCGCTCGACGTGGAACGGCGTGCACTCGTCGAAGGCGAGCGCGATGTCGGAGCCGAGCGCGGCCTGGACCTCCATGGAGGTCTCGGGTCCCATGAAGCGCTCGACCCCGTCGAGGTAGGAGCGAAAGCGGACGCCCTCCTCCTCGATCGAGACGATCATCGAGCGCCTGCGCTCGCGGCGGCGCTTGATCTCCTCCGCGACCGAGCCGTGGCCCATCGAGAAGACCTGGTAGCCGCCGGAGTCGGTGATGATCGCCCGCCGCCAGCCCATGAACTCGTGGAGGCCGCCCATCTCGCGGACGTGATCGGGGCCGGGCTGGATGAAGAGGTGGAAGGTGTTGCCGAGCACCATGTCGAAGCCGAGCTCGGCCACCTCGGCCGCGTGCAGGGACTTGACCGTGGCGGTCGAGGCGAGCGGGACGAAGGCGGGGGTGCGAACGTCGCCGTGAGGCGTGTGGATCACGCCGGCCCGGGCGGAGCCGTCGCGGGCGGCGATCTCGAAGACGGGCGGCACGGCGAAGAGCCTACGCGGGCGGCGGCTAGCCGCTGTCGATCAAGTTCTCGCCGGTCATCTCCGGGACGGGGTCAGACCCCATCAGCGCGAGCAGGGTGGGCGCCACGTCGGCCAGGATGCCCCCGTCGCGCAGCGCGCCGACGTCCGCGGTCACGATCACCGGCACGGGGTTCATCGAGTGGGCCGTGTTGGGGCTGCCGTCGGGCTCGAGCATGTGGTCCGCGTTGCCGTGGTCCGCGGTGATCAGGCACACGCCCCCGCCCTCCGACACCGTCTCCACCAGCCGCCCCAGGCACTCGTCGACGGTCTCGACAGCCTTCACCGCGGCCTCGATGACCCCGGTGTGGCCGACCATGTCCGGGTTCGCGTAGTTGATGATCCCGAACGCGTAGTCGCCGTCCGGCCAGCGCTCGACGAACGCGTCCGTGGCCTCGCGCGCCGACATCTCCGGCTTGTGGTCGTAGGTCGGCACGTCGCGCGGCGAGTCCACGAGGCAGCGGTCCTCCCCCTCGTACGGCTCCTCCTCGCCGCCGTTGAAGAAGTAGGTCACGTGCGCGTACTTCTCCGTCTCCGCCACGTGCAGCTGTGACAGCCCGCGCGACGCCAGCGTGCTCGCCAGCGTCACCTCCGGCCGCTCCGGCGGGAACGCCACCGGGTGGTCCCAGTCCTCCTGGTACTCGGTCAGCGTGGTGATCCGGAGATCCGGCACCTTCTTCGAGAGCGCCTCGGTCAGCTGCCGCGCCCGGTCGGGGCGGAAGTTGAAGAAGATCACGCTGTCGCCGGGGCGGATCCGTCCCTCCTCGCCCACGAGCGTCGGCTTGATGAACTCGTCGGTCTCGTCGCGCTCGTAGGCGGCGCGCACCGCGGCCTCGCCCGATCTCGGCGGTGAACTCCGCCTCGCCCTCGACGAGCGCCTTCACGCGCCAGCTCGGTGCGGTCCCAGCGCCGGTCGCGGTCCATCGCGTAGTAGCGGCCGGTCACCGACGCGACCCGGGCTCCCCCTCCCCAGCCCTCGACCTCGGCGATGTAGCCCGCTCCCGAGTCCGGGTTCGTGTCGCGCCCGTCGGTGAAGGCGTGGATGACGACGTCGCTGCACCCCCGATCGCGCGGCCAGCTTCAACGAGCGCCTTCAGGTGCCCCATGCTCGCGTGCACGCCCCCCGCGGACACGAGCCCGAGCAGGTGCAGGCGCTCCGTGTCGCACGCCGCCCGCAGGACCTCGTTCTCGAAGAACGAGCCGTCCTCGATCGCCTCGTCGATCCGCAGCAGGTCCTGCTTGACCACCGCCCCGGCGCCCAGGTTCAGGTGGCCCACCTCGGAGTTGCCCATCTGCCCCTCGGGCAGGCCGACGGCCGGGCCCCAGGCGGTCAGCGTGGTGTGCGGCCAGCGCTCCCAGAGCTCGTCGAAGACCGGCGTGTCGGCCAGCTCGACGGCGTTGCCGGGCCCGGGCTCGGCCAGCCCCCAGCCGTCGAGCACGACGAGGACTGCGGCGCGCTTGCGACCCGGCGCCGAAGGCGGCTGCCGCGACGATCCGCGCGAACCCCTCCGGGTCCAGGCTCGCGCCGCCCACCAGCGCGCCGTCCACGTCCGGCTGGGCGAGGATCTCCGCGGCGTTGTCGGGCTTCACGCTGCCGCCGTACTGCACGCGCACGTGCGCCGCCGCCTCGCGCGAGCGGTCGCCCACCAGCGCGCGGACGAACCCGATCGCCTCCTGGGCGATGTCGGGCGTGGCCACGCGCCCGGTCCCGATCGCCCAGATCGGCTCGTAGGCGATCGTCACCTCGGCGAGCCGCTCGGGCGGCACCTTCTCGAGCCCCTCCCGCACCTGGTGGCGCAGCTTGCGCTGCGTCTCGCCGCGCTCGCGCTCCTCCTCGGTCTCGCCGACGCAGAGGATCGGCTGCAGCCCTGCGGCGAGCGCGGCCGGCACCTTCTGCTGCAGCGCCCGGTCGGTCTCGCAGTTGTACTCGCGCCGCTCCGAGTGCCCGAGCACCACGCCGTCCACGCCCACCTCGGCGAGCATCGCCGCCGACACCTCGCCGGTGAAGGCGCCGCTCTCCTCGGCGTGCATGTTCTGGGCGAGCACCTTCACGCCGCTCCCGCGCAGCTTCTCCACGCACACGTCGAGCGCGGTGAACGGCACGCACAGGCCCACGTCGGCCGGGCGGCGGGACTCGTCCGGGAGGAGCTCGAGCAGGCGGTCGCAGTACTCGCTCGCCTGGGCGCGGGTGCCCCACAGCTTCCAGTTGCCGGCGATGAACGGCGCTGCGCGCGTCAGGCATCGTCGAGCGCCTCCACCCCGGGCAGCCGCTTGCCCTCGAGCAGCTCGAGCGCGGCGCCGCCGCCGGTCGAGAGGTGGTCCACGTCGTCGTCGAGGCCGAACTGCGCCAGCGCCGCGGCCGAGTCGCCGCCGCCCACCACCGTCGTGCCCGGCGCCCGCGCGACCGCCTCGGCCACCGCGCGCGTGCCGCCGGCGAACGGCTCCAGCTCGAACGCGCCCATCGGCCCGTTCCAGAACACCGTGCCGGCGCGCATCACCTCCTCGCCGTAGGCCTGCGCGGTGCGCGGCCCGACGTCGAGGCCCATCCAGCCGTCCGGCACGTCGGTGCCCTCCTCCACGCGGCGCTCGGCCTCCGCGTCGAAGCGGTCGCCCAGCACGAGGTCGATCGGCAGCAGCAGGTTGCAGCGCGACGACTCGGCCTTCTCGAGCGCCCGCCGGGCCAGCTCCACGCCCTCCTCCTCGACGAGCGAGTCGCCGGTCGACCGGCCCTGGGCGCGGAAGAAGCTGAAGCACATCGCGCCGCCCACGAGCAGCGTGTCGGCCGTGTCGAGGAACCTGTCGATCAGCGCGACCTTGTCGGTGACCTTGGCGCCGCCGAGCACCACCACCAGCGGCCGCTCGGGCGACTCGACGATCGAGCGCAGCGTGGTCACCTCGCGCTCGAGCAGCAGGCCCGCCACGGCGGGACGCAGGTACTCGGTCACGCCCGCCGTCGAGGCGTGCGCCCGGTGCGCGGCGCCGAACGCGTCGTTCACGTAGGCGTCCGCGAGGCCGGCCAGCTCCTCCGCCAGCGCCGGGTCGTTCTCCGTCTCGCCGCGCTCCCAGCGCGTGTTCTCGAGCACCAGCACGCTGCCCGCCGCGAGCCGCTCGGCGCCGCGGCGCACCTCCGGCCCGATCACCTCGGGCGCCTGGTGCACCGGCGCGTCGATCAGCTCGCCGAGCCGCTCGGACACCGGCGTCAGCGAGGTCTCGGGGTCGCGGCCCTTCGGCCGGCCCAGGTGCGAGCAGAGGATCAGCGCGGCGCCGCGCTCGAGCAGCAGCTCGATCGTCGGCAGCGCCGCGCGGATGCGCGCGTCGTCGGTCACCCGGCCGCCGTCGAGCGGCACGTTGAAGTCCACGCGCGCGAGCACGCGCTCGCCCTCGTCGATCTCGAGATCCCGGACGGTGCGCTTGCCGAAGGCGATCTGCTGGACCATCATCCGCGCGCACGCGGCAGCCCGTGCTTGCGGCCTAGGCAACCGGCGCCCCCGCCAGCACGCGCTGCGCCAGGTCCACCACGCGGTTCGAGTAGCCCCACTCGTTGTCGTACCAGGCCACGACCTTCACGAGCCGCTCGTCGATCACCATCGTCAGCGGCGCGTCGAACACCGACGAGTACGGCGAGCGGACGATGTCGCTCGACACGATCGGGTCCTCGTTGTACTTGAGGATGCCCTCGAGCGACCCGGTGTCGGCCTTGGCGGCGAAGGCCTCGTTGATCTCCTCCTTGGTGGTCGGCGCGGCCGACCTCGCAGACGAGGTCCACGACCGACCCGGTGATCACGGGCGCCCGCACGGCGATGCCGTTCAGCTTGCCGTCCAGCTCGGGCATCACGAGGCCGATCGCCTTGGCGGCGCCGGTCGAGGTGGGCACCAGGTTGGCCGCGGCCGCGCGCGCCCGGCGCAGGTCCTTGTGCGGCGCGTCCTGGAGGCGCTGGTCGGCCGTGTAGGCGTGGATCGTGGTCATGATCCCGCGCTCGATGCCGACCGTGTCGTGCAGCACCTTCGCCACCGGGCCGAGGCAGTTGGTGGTGCACGAGGCGTTCGAGATCACGTGGTGCTCCTGCGGGTCGTAGGCGTCGTCGTTCACGCCCAGCACGAGCGTCACGTCCGGCTCCGTGGCGGGCGCGGAGATGATCACCTTCTTCGCGCCGGCGTCGAGGTGCTTCGCGGCGTCCTCGCGCTTGGTGAAGAGCCCGGTCGACTCGATCACCACGTCGGCGCCCACGTCGGACCAGGGCAGCGCGGCGGGGTCGCGCTCGGCGAACACGCGCAGCTCGTCGCCGTCGACCACGAGGCCGTTCGTCGGTGGCCTCGACCTCGCCCGGGAAGGGCCCGAGGATCGAGTCGTACTTGAGCAGGTGGGCGAGCGTCTCGTTGTCGGTGATGTCGTTGACCCCGACCCAGTCGATGTCGGCGCCGCGCGCGTGCGCCGCCCTGAAGACGTTGCGGCCGATGCGCCCGAAGCCGTTGATTCCGGCCTTCAAGGCCATTGGTGTCTCCCTTTCGTGTGACGCTCGCGCGCACTCGGCCGAGCCGAGTGCTTGCGCACTACGCCGCTGAATCTATCGGTTGCCCATCAGCCCGATCGAAAACCGATCAGGGCCGGCGGGGCGGCTTGTCCACGTCGCGGTGGACCACGTCGATCAGCAGGTCGCCGCGCGGCGCGTAGATGCGGGCGAGGTGCTCGGCGATCACCACCGAGCGGTGCCGCCCGCCGGTGCAGCCGATGCCCACGGTGAGGTGGGACTTGCCCTCCTGCTCGTAGGCCGGCAGCAGGTAGTCGAGCAGCGGCGTGAGGCGCTCGTAGAACTCGGCGATCCCGTCCGAGCCCTCCACGTAGTCGATCACCGGCTCGTCGAGCCCGGTCAGCTCGCGCAGCTCGGCCTCGTAGTGCGGGTTGGGCAGGAAGCGGACGTCGAAGGTGAGGTCGGCGTCGCGCGGGCGACCCGTGCTTGAAGCCGAACGTCATGAAGGTGACCGCGAGCCGGCCGATCTTCCCGTGCGGGAGCATCTTGTCCGCCACGACCTTGCGCAGCCGCGACGCCGACAGGTCGCTGGTGTCGATCGAGACGTCCGCGCGCTCCTTCAGCGGCGCCAGCAGCTCGCGCTCGTCGCGGAGCGCCGCCTTCCACCGAGCCGCCGTTGGCGAGCGGGTGGCGCCGGCGGGTCTCCTTGAAGCGGTTGATCAGGACCGGGTCGCCGGCCTCGAGGTAGAGCAGCCGGTAGGGCACGCCGCGGCCGTCGAGGTCGTCGAGCACCTTCACGAGGCCGTCGAAGTAGGCGCCGCCGCGCACGTCCGACGCCACCGCGGCGCTGCTCCACCTTGCTGCCCTCGTGGCCGAACAGGTCGGCCAGCGAGCCGATCATCTCCGGCGGGAGGTTGTCGACGCAGAAGTAGCCGGCGTCCTCGAAGGTCGCCATCGCCTGCGACTTGCCGGCCCCGCTGAAGCCCGTGATGACGACGAAGTCCTGGATCACCGGACCGCGCCTCCCGCCCTCATCGCACCTTGTTGACGTAGGCGTGGATGTCGCGCGCGACCTTCCCGGGCAGGCCGGGCACCGCCTCGAGCTCCTCGCGGCTCGCCCCCAGGAAGCGCTCGGGCGAGCCGAAGTGCTGCAGGATGCTGCGCTTGCGGGCCGGGCCGACGCCGGGCAGCTCGTCGAGGATCGAGCGCGTCATCGCCCGGTCGCGCCGGCCGCGGTGGAACTCGATCGCGAAGCGGTGCGCCTCGTCGCGGACGCGCTGGAGCAGCTGCAGCTCGGGCGTGTCGTGGGCCAGGCGCAGCGGCGTGCGGCTGGCCGGGCATGAACACCTCCTCGATCCGCTTGGCCAGGCTCACGACCGTCACGCCGAGGTCGCGGAACGGTGCTCAACTCCTTGAGACCGGCGGACAGCTGGCCCTTGCCGCCGTCGATCACGATCAGCGCGGGCACCGAGGCGAAGCTCTCGTCGAACTCGCGGTCGTGCGGGCTGCGCTCGCGCTGGGCGACGTACTGGGCCATGCGCCGTGAGAGCACCTCTGCCATCGCCGCGAAGTCATCTTGAACGGCCTCCCGGATGCCGAAGCGGCGGTAGTCGGACTTCTTCGGCGCGCCGCCCTCGAACACGACCATCGAGGCGACGGTGTGGGCGTGCATCAGGTTCGAGATGTCGAAGCACTCGATCCGCATCGGGATCGACGTCCATCCCGAGCGCGCGCTGGAGGCCGTCGAGCGCCTCGATCCGCTGCGCGCGGCGGCGCTCCGAGCGCAGCCGGTCCTGGTCGAGCGCCAGGCGCGCGTTGCGCTCGGCCAGCTCGAGGATGCGGCGCTTGTCGCCGCGCTCGGCGTGCCGCACCTCGACGGGGGCGCCGCGCCGCTCGGCGAGCGCCTCGGCCAGCGTGTCGGTGGTCTGCGACCGCCCGCGGCACGATCACCTGCGGCGGCACCGCGATGCGCGCTCGCGTAGTACTGGAGCACGAACTCCTCGGCCACCTCGCCCTCGTCGCGGCCGGCGGCGTTCTCGAGGTAGAAGCTCTGGCGGTCCTGCAGCACGCCGTCGCGCACCTGGAACACCTGGGCGTTGGCGTCGGTGCCCTCGGCGGCCACGCCGATCGCGTCGAGCGTGCCGACCGCCTCGTTCGCGATCCGCTGGCGCTCCAGCAGGGAGCGGACCGCCTTGAGCCGGTTGCGCAGCTGCGCCGCCTGCTCGAACTCCTGCTCCTCGGCGGCCTGCTTCATGCCCTGGTCGAGCGCGCGCTCGATCTGGCGGTAGCGGCCGGAGAGGAAGTCGATGATCGTGTCGACGTTCGCCCGGTACTCCTCCTTCGAGATGTAGCCGACGCAGGGCGCCTGGCAGCGCTTGATGAAGTAGTCGAGGCAGGGGCTGCCGCTGGCGCGGCCGGGCTCGGGGCCGTCGCAGGTGCGGTACTGGAAGACCTTGCCGAGCAGGTCGAGCGTCTCGCGCACGCGCTTGGCGTTGCTGAACGGCCCGAAGTAGACGCGGCCGCGGCGGTGGCGCTCGCGCGTGAAGTAGATGCGCGGGAACTCCTCGTCGAGGCTGATCCCGATGTAGGGGTAGGACTTGTCGTCGCGCAGGCGGACGTTGAAGAGCGGCCGGTGGCGCTTGATGAACTCCTGCTCGGCGAGCAGCGCCTCGGCCTCGGTCTCGGTCGCGATGAACTCGATGTCGGCGATCTGCGCGACCATGTCCACCGACCCGCGCGCGCCCGGCTTCGAGAAGTGGCCGGCCACCCGCTTCCGGATCGAGCGGGCCTTGCCGACGTAGAGGACCTTGCCGCTTGCGCGTCCCGGAACAGGTAGACGCCAGGGGCGTCCGGCAGCGCCCGGCGCTGCTTCGTCACGCGGTCCTGACGGGTCTCGGTCTCGGTCGCGGCCACCCCTCTTCGAGGATAGGCCGCGGCCCGGCGCGCCCTTCTAGGTGAGGACGCGCCCCACCGACTCGGCCACGCAGGCCGGCTTCTCGGAGCCCTCGACCTCGACGTCCACGCTGGACGATCTGGTGCCAGCCGCCGCCGACGTCGTCGACGGACACCGCCTCGACGCTCGCCCGGATGCGGCTGCCGGCCGGCACCGGGGCCGGGAAGCGGATCTTGTTCCAGCCGTAGTTGACGCCCAGCTTGAAGCCGGTGGACTCGACCAGCTCCGGGCGGAAGCCGTCGATCATCGACAGCGTCAGGTTGCCGTGGGCGATCGTGGTGCCGAACGGGCTCTCGGTCTTGGCCCGCTCCACGTCGACGTGGATCCACTGGTCGTCGCGCGGAGAGCTCGGCGAAGGTGTCGATGTCGGCCTGGGTGACCTCGCGCCACTCGCTCGGGCCGATCGTCTGGCCGACGAGGGCCTTGAGCTCCTCGATGCCGTTCACGGTGATCGTCATGGCCGCGGAGCCTATCCGCGGCGGTACCAGGGACGGCTGTCGAGCGCGTCGCGGAGGGCGGCCTTCCCGCCCTTGCGGATCGGCTGGCCGTGGGTGACGAGGACCCTGTCGAAGTCGAGCTCCAGGAGCGGCTCGAGCGTGGGGTTGAAGCGCTCGCGGTGGAAGCGCTCCATCTTGGCGTCCACGGGGCCGGTGGCCCACACGACGAGCCTGCCGTCGACCTCCGCGACGGCGTCGCCGAACACGAGCGCCTTGTGCGGAGGGCACGTGGAGCGGCGTCTCGTGGCGCTTCGGCTTCCCGATCCGGTGGGCCGTGATGCCGGCGGGCAGCTTGCTCTTCGCCGGGTCGAGCTCCTTGAAGCCGGAGGTCTTGTCGAGCCGCTTGGCGCAGGCGGGGTGGCCGTGGATGGTTGTCTTCGCCTGCTTGCGGAAGCGCTGCCAGATCTCCTCGGAGCTGCGCACGTGGTACGGGACCGTGACGAGGATCGTGAGGCGCTCGCCGAGGTTGTCCTCGACAAGCTGGATCACGGGGTCCGGGTCCGGCGGGAGGAGCGGGTCGATCAGGACGGTGTCGTCGCCCGTGCGGAGGGCGAAGCAGGCGACCTCCTTGCCGAACTCGCCGGGGTGCCACTCGGGGTGGCGGGCCGTCCAGCGCCAGAGGTCCTTGGCCAGCTTCTTGGGCTTCTCGCTCATGACCGCGGATCATAACCCCTGAATGGGATTAGTGGGTTACGACGTCACTCGACGGTGAGCAGCTCGACTTCGCACTGGATCCCCGGTGCGCGGGCGATGCGCGCGTCGCCGGTGAGCAGGATCGTGTCGAGCGCCTCCGCGAGCGCGACGTAGGACGCGTCGTAGACGGTGAGATTGTCGCGCAGCTCCCAGATCCTGCCCATCAGGGGACCGTGGGGGGTGCGCTCCAGCGGGAGGGCGGCGAGGTCGGAGAAGGCCGCCTCCGCGCGCCCCGCGGACAGTCGCCCGGCGCGGACCTGACCGCGCCAGGCCGAGGCGACCTCGAGATCGATCAACGCGGGCGCCGCCAGGCGCTCACGCTCCAGCCGCGCCCGAAGACGGTCGACGAGCAGGTGCTCGTCGAAGCTCAGCGCCGGGGCGATCACCGACGCATCGACGACTACCACTCGCGGTTCTCGCGGGCCTCGCGCTCGGCCCGGATGTACTCGGCCGCCTCCTGCGGGGTCAGCCTCCCCCCGCCCGTTCGCTGACCGACGCGCTCCCAGAACTCCTTGGGGGTCGGCTGCCGCGCCTCCTCCGTCAGCTTCGCCAGGAGGTACTCCTGAAGCGACATCCCCTCTTCCGCGGCGCGGCGCCTCAGGATCCGGTGCACGTCGGGCGGGACGTTCTTGATCTGGATGCTGGGCATGGTGGTCCTCCAGTGTAGCGCCATTTTGGCGCCAACGCATGTGAATTGGCGCCACCGTCATTCCACGAGCCTCACCTCGAAGGTCGGCGCGCCGCGTCAGGTCGCCCGCCCCGCCCAGCAGGCCGAGGATCTTCGCCACGTAGGCGCGCGTCTCCGCGAACGGAGGGATGCCGCCGTACTGCTCCACCGCGCCGGCGCCGGCGTTGTAGGCGGCGAGCGCCAGCGGGACCGAGCCGAAGCGCCGCAGGAGGTCGCGCATCAGGTGGGCCTGGGCGTCGATCGCCTGCTCGGGGTCGAACGGGTTCTCGAGTCCCATCGACTGCGCCGTGCCCGGCATGAACTGGGCGATGCCCTGGGCGCCGGCCGGGGACTGCGCGAACGGGTTGAAGTTCGACTCGGCGTAGATCTGGGCCGACAGCAGCGCCGCGCCGACGTTCCAGCGCTGCGACGCCCGGACGATCGCGTCGTGGAAGCGGGCCGGGACGAACGAGGGCACGGCGCTGCCTCCGTCGCCCGAGCCGCCGCCGTAGCCGACCGAGGCGGAGCCCGTGTTGCGGGCGTAGCCGAAGTGCCAGGGCTCCCATGCTCGTACCTGCGAATGAAGCCGAAGCGCTCGCTGTTCGCGGCCAGCCAGGCGTAGGCGGCCGGCCGGGCCGAGGTCGAGCTCGGTGCCGTAGCGATGGAGGCTGGTGCCCGGCGGGGCGACCCACTTCGGGTCGGGGTTCGCCGCCCACAGGACGGCCTGCTCGGCGTCGGAGCGGTAGCCGCTCGTGATCGACAGGTAGAGGCCGGCCTCGCGGCGGGCGGCGGCGGCCATGCGGTCGAACGCGAGCGGCGACGTCCGGGCGCATCGGCTTGCCCTGCCGGTGGGCGAACGGGCCGTCGTACCCGCCGCCGTCGGCGAGGCCGGTGAGGTCGAGGTCGCCGGCCGGGATGAGCTCGGCGGTGGCGCGCGCCTTCACTTCGATGCGATCGGGCCGGCGGCCGGGGGCGAGGCGGACGTCGCCGCTGCCGCGCAGCGAAACGGTGACCCGGGTGGGGGCGAAGCCGGCGCCGGGGAACGTGACATCGACCCGGGCGGACCCCGCGCCGTTGCGACGAGCGCCCCTGTGCGCGGCCGCCCTGGCGAGCGCGAGATATGCGGCAGTCGAGAGGTGTCGGGGGTTGGGAACGCCGGCGCGGAGGAACGGCGGCTCGAAGAGCCGCGCGTAGCTGCCCCGCATGACCTGGGCCGCCGAGACGGCGGCGAGGTCGGCGGCCCGCTGGTGCTTGCCGCGCGTGCCGAGCGCCTGGCCGAAGCCGAAGAGGACGAGGGTGCCGGCGAGGAGAGCGGCGAGGACGCCGAGGAAGAGGAAGGCGGCCTGGCCGGCCTCGGCGCGAGCCGCCCGGGCCACCGCGGGGCCGCAACGATCCGCCTGGCCGGCCTCGGCGCGAGCCGTCCGCCTCATCTCGCGGCCTCGCACAGGTCGGCCAGCTCGGCGACTGCCCGGCCCAGCTCGCCCCGCGTCTCGCGACCTCCCAGGGCGAGCTGGGCGCCCATGCGGGACTCGGGCAGGTGAAGGGCCGCTCGGGTGTCCCACGACGGCGACGGCTCGTCCGCGTAGCCGGTCGGCGTCCGGTTCAGCGCGACGACGGGCTCGCAGCCCAGGCGCCCGAGGCACTCGACGGCGACCGACGCGAGGGCGGGCTCGGTCGACGGCTTGGCCACGATGACCACCCGGTCCGCCAGCGCGGCCGGTGCCCCGCCCAGCGAGGCGGACCCCGCGTCGAGCACGAGCGGCGCGAAGTGACGGGCCGTGTCGGCGAGCGCGGCCCCGTCGGCCCCCGCGACGAGACAGAGCCGGCCGACCGCTCGCGTGTCCGCACCGGGAACGTCGGCGAGCGCCTTGGCCAGCCGAGCGGCCGCGTGGGTGGCGAGCGGGATGCCGGCCGCGCGGGCATCGCAGTGGACCGCCGCGGTGCCCGCTGCATCGCGGCTCGCAAGCTCGACGGCGAGCGCCCGGGAGACGACCGTGACGCCACAGCCGCGGGCGAGGCCGAAGACGGCCACAACGGGGCGCAAGCCGGGCGGCGCCTCGGAGGGCGGGTCGGGTTGAGGCGCGGCCGGCTCGAGCAGGAAGGAGCCGGCGGCGGCAAGGGCACCGGACACGAGGCCACGCGCACGCGGCCCGCCCTGCGCCCGCCGGCAGCACGCGAGCCGGGCGCTCGCCGTCACGGCGCCTCGCGCGTCGCCCGGCGGCCTCGGAGGTGGGCGCTCGCCGTTCACGGCGCCTCCACGGTGGCCGTGGCCGTCACCTCGAGGCCGTCGGCGAGCGCCTTCAGCGGCGACGGTGGCCGCAGGTGGACCTCGACGCGTCCGCCGTCGACCTCCACACGCGCGCGTGCTCGCGACCAGCCGGGCAGCGCCTGCTTGGCGCCGGCGCGAGCGTCCGTGCCCGCCGCGAGGGCGAGCGCTCCGGCCTCGGCCGCGTTGCCCGCGAGCACGCTCGCGTAGCCGACCGCGAGCAGCTGGAGGATCGCCAGGCCGATCGCGATGATCACCGGCGCGAGAGCGATCGCCTCGACCGTGGCCTGCCCGCGGGCACCGCGCGGCGGCGCTCGCCGTCGAGCGCAGGGTCGCCTGCCGCGCGCGCCGCCGCGCTCGGAGCTCGCCCTCATGGCCTTGTCCCCAGCGACGCCGACGCCTCCACCCGCACCGGCGCGTCCCACTGCCGCATCAGCAGCGGCACTTGCACCGACACCCGCACGCCCCCGCGTGTCAGGCGCTCCACCTCCAGCTCGTCCTCCAGTGACCGCGGCAGCGCGCTGCGCGCGGCCTCTGCCGGGCCCTCGCCCACCGCATCCGCCCGAGCGGCTGCCCGGGCTGCGTGCGCGGTCAGCCAGGCGGTATGGCCGGCGAGCGCGAGCTGCCACGCGACCGCCCCGACGAGCAGGACCACGGGCACCATCGCGACGAGCTCGACCGATGCCTGGCCGGCCTGCTGGTGGTCCGGGGCGACGCGCTCACGGCTCGCGGACGTTCCCGCGAACCGCGTGACGGGACAACGCGAGAGAGCTACAACGGAGCTACCGGAGAGCGACGCGGCTGCCGCTCGCCTCGAGGCGGCCCCGCTCGGGCCTACTCGTAGCTCCGGTACCGCGTCCAGGTCCAGTACAGCCCGTACGAGCAGAGCGCCAGCAGGGCGAACCAGACCAGGGCGCCCACGCCGCCCTCGTCGAAGAGGCGGTCGGTGGCCACGAAGGTGAGGATCGCCAGGCCGACCGACCCGAACAGGACGAGCCGGAGGTTCGGGTCCAGCGAGTCGATGTCGAGCCGGTACTGGTGGTACATCCGGTAGCCGAGGAAGGCGATCGCCGCAAGGAAGGCGATCGTCAGCAGGGTCAGGATCACGTCCAGCGCGTTCCCGCCGCCGGGCAGCACGACCAGCACCAGCGCGATCAGCATGACCACGCCGAACTTCCAAGCGAACTGCATCGGGCCGAAGACTAGCCGCGGGCGGAGCCACAGGTGCAGGCGAGCGCCTGGCGCGGCGAGCGGCCGCGGGCGGGGCGATCGGCCGCCCGCGGCAAACCGCCGGCGCGGCGCCCCTACTCGATCGTCCCCGCCGCCGTCAGCACCAGCACCAGCACGCCCAGCGCCACCCGGTACACCACGAAGATCACCATCGAGTGCGTCGTCAGGTACCGAAGCAGCCAGGCGATCGCCGCGTAGCCGCTCACGAACGCCATCAGCGTCGCCACCACCAGCGCGCCGAGGCTCGTGTGGTCGCCGTCGTCGTCGCTCAGGATCGTCCCCAGCTCGAGCAGCCCGCTCAGCACCACCGCCGGCACCGACAGCAGGAACGAGAAGCGCGCCGCCGCCGTCCGGTCGAGGCCCAGGAACAGCCCGGCCGTGATCGTCGCCCCCGAACGAGACACGCCCGGGATCAGCGCCAGCGCCTGTGCGAACCCGATCGCGAACCCGTCCTTCGTCCGGATCTGCTCGATCGAGCGCTCGCGCGTCCCCACCTTCTCCGCCAGCAGCAGCACCAGCCCGAGCACGATCAGAGCCACGCCGATCAGGTACAGGTCGCGCGCACCCGTCTCGATCTGGTCCTTGAACAGCACGCCGAAGATCCCGATCGGGATCGTCCCGAGCACGATGTACCACCCCAGCCGCGCGTCGAGCTCGCGCCGCAGCCGCCGGTCCCACACCGACCGCCACCACGCGATCGCGATCCGCTTCAGGTCCTCGCGGAAGTAGAGGAGCACCGCGGCCATCGTCCCCAGCTGAGTGACGGCCGTGAACGCCGCGCCCGGGTCCTCCCAGCCCAGGAAGGCGGGAACGATGCGCAGATGTCCGGTGCTCGAGATGGGCAGGAACTCGGTCAGCCCCTGCACGATCCCGAGGACGATGGCCTCGAGGACAGACACAGCCCGAGGAGGCTAGTGGCACGCCCCGACGGGGCTAGTGCTGCCCGTCGGCCTCGCGGAACCGCTTGCGCGACGCGTCGATCTCCTCGATCGCGTCCTCGCGCGAGAACCAGCCCTCGCACCTCGACCTTCTTGTTCTCGAGCTGCTTGTAGACGGTGAAGAAGTGCGCGATCTCGTTCTGGAGCTGATCGGGCACCTCGTCGAGCGACGTGAGCGTGTTCCAGCCCGGGTCGGTCAGCGGCACGGCGAGGACCTTGTCGTCGATGCCCTTGTCGTCCTCCATCCGGAACAGGGCGATCGGCTTCACGTCGATCATGCAGCCCGGGAAGGTGGGCTCGGACACGCAGACCATCACGTCGAGCGGGTCGCCGTCGAGCGACAGCGTGTCCGGCACGAAGCCGTAATCGGTGGGGTACACGACCGACGAGAAGAGGAAGCGATCGAGCTTGATCACGTCCCGCTCGTGGTCGAACTCGTACTTGTTCCGGCTCCCCTTCGGGATCTCGACGATGCACTCGAACGACTCGTCAGCCACGCCGTGCGACAGGGTATCGTTGACCCGGCATGCGCCTGCTGAGCGAACTCGCGCTCCTCGCCGCCGACAACGGCGAGGGACTCCTCGGCGAGACCGACGACCGGATCGTCACCTTCTTCTCGCTGGGCGTGGTGGTGTTCTTCGCGGTCGCGGTCGCCCTGCTCTCGGCTCTCCAGGCGAGGCTCGAACGCCGCAAGTACGAGCGCAAGGCCGCGGACCTGCGCAAGCGCGTCGGCTGGTAGCGGGCCCCTGAACGGACGCGGCCCCGCCGGAGCGGGGCCGCTTGTTGCGAGGAGGGGATCTGCAGCGCCGCATGCTCGCCGCGATCGTTGGCGACCGTGTGAATTGTCTGAGAAGCTGTCGGCCGTGGGTCGCGCCACTCTGTTCATCGTCTTCACCGCGATGACCGTCGCCATCGTCGTTCTGGCCCTCCGCCTGCGCGACGAGCAGGGTCCTCTCGACGCCGAGGCCGTCGCCGTGGAGCTCGTGGGCGACGGCATCGTCCAGGGCTCGCGCCGGGAGGACGACCGGTGGGAGGTCGACGTGGTGCGTCCCGACGGCTCCATGGTGCAGGTGAGCCTCGGCGAGGACCTCAAGCTGCGCGGCCTCGACGAGGAGATCGGCCCCGCCGGCACGCTCGCCGACGACGAGCTGCGGGGACCCGCCCGCGCCCGCGCGGTACGGGCGGCGTTCACGGAGACCGGGATCGGCAAGGTCGTGAGCGTGGAGCGCGACACGGGCCACGGGATCGAGGTCCGGGTGCGACCCGGCGGCGGACGCCAGATCGAGGTCGAGCTGGACCGGAACTACCGCGTGCTCGAGGTCGACGACGAGTCCCTGGGCGACGAGTAGGCGATGGCGGACCCGGTCAGCTACGAGCGGCGCGGCTCCGCCGCGGTCCTGACGATCCAGCGCGAGGAGCGCCGCAACGCGGTCGACGGCCCCACGGCCGAGCTGCTGGCCGAGGGCTACCGCCGCTTCGTCGACGACGACGAGGCACGCGTCCTCGTCCTCACCGGCGCCGGGGACCTCGCCTTCTGCGCCGGCGCCGACCTCAAGGCCATCGAGACCCTCGGCCCGCGGCTCGAGCTGGACGAGGGCCCGCTCGGCTTCACGCGCCGGATCTCGCCGAAGCCGACCATCGCCGCGATCTCGGGCTGGTGCCTCGCCGGCGGCCTCGAGCTGGCGCTGTGGTGCGACCTGCGCGTGGCCACCGAGACCGCCAAGCTCGGCTTCACCGAGCGCCGCTTCGGCGTGCCGCTGATCGACGGCGGCACGCAGCGCCTGCCCCGAATCGTCGGGCTCGGCCGCGCCCTCGACATGATCCTGAGCGGCCGGATCGTCGAGGCCGACGAGGCCGAGCGCATCGGGCTCGTGACCGAGATCGTTCCGCCCGGCCGGCACCTCGAGCGCGCGCTCGAGATGGCCGAGGCGCTGGCCCGCTTCCCGCAGGAGACCATGCTGGCCGACCGCTCCGCGGCACTCGAGGGCATCGGCCTGACCCTGGAGGAGGGTTTGCGCCTCGAGGCGCGGTCGGGCCTGCCGACCCTCGAGGCCGCGGTGGCCGGCGCCGCGCGCTTCGCCTCCGGCGAGGGACGCGGCGGCGCCGGAGCCGGAGGCGCACGGCCGGGTGGCGGTCGAGCTCGACGTAGGTCTACCTCGCCGCAGCGGACGGTGCCCAGCCCCGGCATCGGGCCTCCGGCCATAGAGGTGACAGACCTGCGCAAGTCCTACGGCGACGTCGAGGCCGTGCGCGGCCTCTCGTTCGCCGTCGAGCGCGGCGAGGTGTTCGGCCTGCTCGGCCCGAACGGGGCCGGCAAGACGACGACGGTCGAGATCCTCGAGGGCTACCGGCGCCGCTCGGGCGGCGAGGTGAGCGTGCTCGGCCAGGACCCCGAGCGCCGCGACCGGCGCCTCCAGGAGCGGGTCGGGATCGTGCTCCAGAGCAGCGGCTTCTACCCGCGCGCGACCGTCCGCGAGGCCGTCGAGCACTTCGCGAAGGCCTACCCGCACCCGCGCGACGCCGGCCGAGACGATCTCCCTCGTCGGCCTCGACGAGAAGGCCGACGCGCGCACCAAGGACCTCTCGGGCGGCCAGCGGCGCCGGCTCGACCTGGCGCTCGCCCTCGTCGGCGACCCCGAGCTCGTCTTCCTCGACGAGCCGACCACCGGCTTCGACCCGGCCGCCCGCCGCACCGCCTGGGGCGTCGTGCGCCGCCTCAAGGAGCTCGACAAGACGGTGCTGCTCACCACCCACTACCTGGACGAGGCGCAGGAGCTGGCCGACCGGGTGGCGATCGTCAAGGACGGCCGCATCGTGGCGGAGGGCCCGCCCGCGCAGCTCGGGCCGTCGAGCGCCGCGCTACCGCGTGTCCTACCTCTCCGAGGGGCGCCGCGTGGAGGTCCAGACGGACGACCCCACCGAGCTGCTCCACCGCCTCACGCGCGACGCGCTCGCCCGCGGCGAGCGGCTCGAGGGGCTCGAGGTGGCGCGGCCGACGCTCGAGGAGGTCTACCTCGAGCTGACCCACGAGGCGGACTCGTGTGAGCGGCGCTTGGCCGCAAGCACCGGCTTGGCCGGTGCGCGCGGATCTTCTCGCCTGGGAGCAGTTCCGGCTTCGAGCGGCGGATGTTCTGGCGCAACCCGAGCGCCGCCTTCTTCAACTTCCTGCTGCCGCTGCTGCTGCTGGTGCTGATCGCGTCGGCGTTCGCGGGCGACGACGACGAGCTCGAGGTGCTCGTGCCCGGCGTGGCCGGCATGGGCGTGCTGGCCACCACCTTCACCGCGCTCGCGTTCAACCTCACCTTCCTGCGCGAGGAGGGGGTGCTCAAGCGGATCCGCGGCACGCCGATGCCGGCCGGCGCCTACCTCGCCGGCCTGATCGGCTCGGCGGCGCTCAACGCCGCTCGTGCAGGTGGCGCTCGTGGTGCTGATCGGCAACCTCGCCTACGGCGTCGCGCTGGCCGCACGACCCGCTGCTGCTGGCGCTGTTCACCGTGCTCGGGCGTGGTCTGCTTCGCGTCGCTCGGGATCGCGTTCTCGCACGTGATCCCGAACGAGGACGCCGCGCCGGCCTACACCAACGCCGTCTTCCTGCCGCTGCTGTTCATCTCGGGCGTCTTCTACTCGGCCGACGAGCTGCCCGAGGCGCTGAAGACGATCGCGGAAGTGCTGCCGCTGAAGCACCTGATCGACGGCCTGTCGGAGGCGATCGTGGGCGGAGGCGGCGACGCCGCGGCCGCCGCGGCCGTGGTGGGCGCCTGGGCGATCGCGCGGTGTCGTGCTGGCCGTGCGCTACTTCCGCTGGGAGTAGGGCGCGGCGCTACAGCCGCAGGCCGTGCCCGTGGCGGCGCAGCCACGCCTCGTGCTCGCGCCAGTCCGGGCAGCGGGAGGCGAGCAGGCGCCAGAAGCGCTGCGAGTGGTCCAGCACCTCGAGGTGGGCCACCTCGTGCTCCACGACGTAGTCGAGGATCTCCGCCGGGGCGAGCAGCAGGCGCCAGTTGAAGCTCATCGCGCCGTTCGAGGAGCACGACGCCCAGCGGGTGCGCTGGCCGCGGATCTGCAGGCGGGTGTAGGAGGTGCCGGCGCGAGCGCAGGCCGCGTCGAGCCGGGGTGTGACCTCGGCCCGGGCGCGCTTGCGGTACCAGCGCTCCAACGCCTCCCTGAGGGCGCCGTCGGCCGGCAGCAGCCGCTCGGCATCCGCGGGGAGCGCCACCCGCAACACCTCGCCGCGCCGCGCGACGTGCTCGCGCTGCCGCCCCGGCTCCACGCGCACGGACAGCCGCAGGCTCTCGCCCAGGTACGGCACCAGCCCGCCGTCCTCGAGGCGGGCCGCCGGCAGCTCCGCCTCGGTCTCCTGCAGCCGCTTCAGCGTGCGCTCGATCCACGCCCGCTTCTCCTCCACGAACGGCTCCACGTCGCGCAGCGGGAAGCGGCGCGGCACCACCACCTCCACGCCGTCGCCATCGACCAGGATTCGCGCCCGGCGGGCGCGCTCCGAGCGCCGGATTCGATACGGGATCGTCGTCACGAGGACGTGAGGGTATGGCGGCCCGCGGACGGCGGCCGCCGCTCCGCGACCTCCGTGTAGACCTGCGCCAATCCCTGTGCCAGCGCGGGCCACGAGTAGCTCGCCCGGGCGGCCTCGTACGCGCGCTCGCCGCGCCGCCGGCGCTCCGCCTCGCCGTTCACCGCCTCGACCAGCGCCGCCGCCAGCGCCTCCTCGTCGTCCGGCGGCACCAGCCAGCCGGTCTCCCCCGCGTCCACGATCTCGGCCGGCCCGTAGGCGTTCACCGCCAGCGCCGGCAGGCCGCACGCCATCGCCTCCACGATCACCGCCCCGAACTGCTCCCGCACCGACGGCAGCACGAGCAGGTCCGCCGCGTTCAGGCCCTGCGGGAGGTCGTCGTGGCCGCGCCACCCGGCCAGGAACACGTCCGGGTCGCCCGTCTCCCGCACCACGCGCAGCGGATGCTCCCCCTCCCACTCCCCCGGGAAGCCGCCCAGCAGCACGAGCGGCGCCGGCCGCTCGAAGCGCTCCCTCGCCCGCGCGTGGGCGCGGATCAGCAGCTGCACCCGCTTGACCTCGGTGAACCGGCCCACGTAGAGGAACACCGGGCCGCCCGCGCGGAACGGCTCGAGGTCCGCGTCGGAGTAGGCCACGCTGCCCGGCCCGCCCGACTCGTCCCAGCCGAGCGGCTCCTCCACGAGCCAGCGGCGCCAGTGAGCGAGCCTCTCCTCGCCGGCGAGCGGACGCCGGTCGAACCCCTCCGGGTCGAAGCCGTTCGGCGCCCACACCACGCGCGCCGGGTCCACGTCGAGGAGCGCCGGCACGCGCCGGACGGCGTCGGGCGAGAGCACCAGCAGCCGCTCGCACCCGCGCGCCCAGCGGCGCATCCGCTCCGCCCAGCTCGCCGCGTGCTCCCAGCCGGGCGGCGGCCCCTCGTCGATCTCCCGCAGCATCAGCAGCTCGGTCCCGTGCAGGTGCCCCACGCGCGGCACGCCCGGGAAGGCGCGCTCGGCCGCCTCGTTGATCGGGGTCAGGTGGTGCAGGTGCAGCACGTCAGCCGCGCCCGCGTCGGCCGCGCCGAGCTGCCGCTCCCAGGTCGAGACGAGGCGCTCGTAGTCGTGCGTCGTCCACGCCCGCCAGCACACGGTCGGGCGCGCCCGGCCGGTCCTCGTAGGAGGGCTGGAAGGGTGGATCGGCGGCGAGCGGGTCGGGCGCGGCGGCAGCCGCCGTGTAGTCGAGCGGGCGCACGTCCAGCCCGCGGTAGAAGGTCTCGGCGTGCGACTGGTCGGCCGGCCCGCCGAGCGACCCGCACGCGATCGTCACGTCCCACCCCGCCCGCGGCAGGAAGCGGGCCAGGTAGCGCACGACCTGCGCGGAGCCCCCGCGCGGGAAGAACAGCACGCCCATGACCGCCCGGGAGCTCAGAGGATCGTCGGCACGGAGCCGCCGTCGACCGACCAGGCCGCCCCGACCACGTTCGACGCCTGCTCGGAGCAGAGGAAGACGATCGCCGCGGCCGCCTCGTCGTCGGTCCCCATCCGCCCGCGCGGCAGGCCCGCGCCGGTGGACTCGAGCACCTCGTCGCGGGTCTTGCCGGTGCGCGCCGCGAGCTGGTCCGCGAGGCCGCCCCTCTTCGTCCACGACTCGCCCTTCACCGGCCCTGGCGCCACCGCGTTCACGAGCACGTCGCGGGCGGCCCAGGCGTCCGCGAACACCCGGCTGAGCGAGAGCTGGGCGGCCTTGGTGACCGAGTAGGAGGCGTCGAGCCTCGACGAGGGCCGCTTGCCGGACGACGATGCCACGTTCACGATCCGGCCTCCCCCGGCCTCGGCCATGACCGGAGCCAGCGCGCGCATCAGCCGCATCGGCCCCATCACGTGGAGCTCCCACTGCTGCTGCCAGTCGCCGTCGGTCAGCTCCTCGAGCGGGCGCGCCCGGCTGGTGCCGGCGGCGTTGACGAGCGCCCACGGGGCCGACGGGCAGGCCGCCAGCACCCGCTCGCCGGCGTCGCGTGCGGTCACGTCCAGGTCGAGGTCGGCGCCACGGCGGGCAACGGAAAGCACGCGGGCGCCCTCCTGCGAGAGCATTCGGGCCGTGGAGGCGCCGATTCCGCGGGTTGCACCGGTGACCACGCAGATTTTCCCTTCGAGACCGAGGTTCATGAGCGATGAAGTCTCACACGCTTTACAAGACCTTCCATACGAACCAGCGCCGCGAGCTGATCCGGATCACCGAGGACGTCCAGGCCGCCGTCGACGAGGCCGGCATCGCGGAGGGGATGGTGCTCGTCGCCGCCATGCACATCACCGCGGCGGTGTGGATCAACGACGACGAGCCGGGCCTGCACGAGGACACGCTCGAGTGGCTCGACAAGGTCGCGCCGCCGACCTGGAAGGAGCCCGCCAACGACGTGGCGCGCCAGCTGCTGCCGGACCCGGGCGACTACCGCCACCACGCCGGGGGCGAGGACAACGGGGACGCCCATCTCAAGAACCTGCTGGTGCACCACCAGGTGATCGTGCCCGTCACCGAGGGGCGGCTGGACCTCGGTCCCTGGCAGCAGGTCTTCTACTGCGAGTTCGACGGACGCCGCGCGAAGCGCATGATCATCAAGGTCCTGGGCGAGTAGGAGCGTTGCCGCGCTGGTTCCGCGAGATGAGAGGGGGGGTACACATGACCCATGCAGAGCGTTCATTTCCTTGAACGCCAAATGGGCCGTGCGCACCTTGCGCGCACCCCCCTCCGGTGAGCTAATGGACTTCCCCCCCATGACCCCCTGGGCCGTTATCAATCCGGCGCGGCTCGCAGGCTCCGGGCTGCTCAGGACACAGAGCGACTCGCGTCTCGTCGATCTCGTGCGGGCGGGGAACGACCGCGCCTTCGAGGCGATCGTCCTGCGCTACCACCGGCCGCTGCTGCGCCACTGCCGCCGGCTGCTGCCGGCCGGGCGGGCCGAGGACGCCGTCCAGCAGGCGCTGCTCCGCGCGCTGGAGGCCATGCGGGCCGACGAGCGCGAGCTCCAGCTCGGGCCGTGGCTCCACCGCATCGCCCACAACACCTCGATCGACTCGCTGCGCCGGATGGACTCCCACTGGGAGGAGCTGGACGAGCGGATGGACGGCGTGGAGCCCACGCACGCCGCGGTCGAGAAGCGCGCGCGCTTCCAATCGGTGATGACGAACATGGGCGAGCTGCCCGAGCGCCAGCGCCGCGCCCTGGTGCTGCGGGAGCTCGAGGGGCGCAGCTACGACGAGATCGCCGTCACGCTGGGGGTCACGGGCGACGGCGTGCGCCAGCTGCTCAACCGCGCGCGCAACACCATGCGCGCCGCCGCCAGCGCGCTCATGCCGCCGGCCCTGGTCGGCCGCATCGCCGGGAGCCAGGCGAGCGTGAGGGTCGCGGAGCTGATGGACCCGCCCAGCTCGGCGCTGATGGCGAAGGCCACGGCGGCCGTGGCGGCTGGCGCTGTCGCGCTGTTCGCGGTCACGGGGCCGCCCTCGGGCGATGGCGCCAAGGTCCCGCGCGCGGAGGCCGCCGATGGGGCGCCGGCAGCGGCGCAGGACCGGAATGAGCGCCGGTGCGCGCTCCGTCGCGACCGGAGCGTCCGCCGCCCCGGACTCCTCCGGCGCGCGCGACCCCGGCAAGGCCGATCCCCGTGGCGAAGGGCGCGGCGACAAGCAGGCGCGCGGGCAGAAGGGAGCGGGCCGTGCCGCCGCGGGCCCGGGCCCCGGGTCCGGCGGAGGGGACGACGACGACGGCCCGGCGCCGCGCGCCAGGGTGGCGCCGCCGGCCGGCGGGGACGACGACGACGACGACGACGCCGGCCAGGCGCCGGGGCGGCGGCTCCGATGACGACGACGACGCGCCGGCAAGCGGCCAGGCGCGGCGGATCGGACGACGACGACGACGGGCCGGCGCCCGGCGCACCGGCCGGCGGGGACGACGGCGGCGATGACGGCGGGGACGGCGAGGCTGTGGCCGCGGCGCCCCCTCCGCCGCCTGACGACGGCGATGACGACGAGGCGGAGGCCCCCGCACCCCCGCCCAGCCCTGCGCCTCCCGCGCCGCAGTCACAGTCCACGCTGGCGGGCGACGACGACGGCGGGGAATCGGACGACTAGGGGCCCTCGCGTTCACGACGTTGAACGCGAAATGGGCCGCCCAGCCCTTGCGCACGCGGCCCGGCGATGAGCTAATTTGCCGGGGGGCCCACGGTCCTCCGAGCACCCATGCGAAAAAAGCCCACACTGCGCCGCGCGGAGGACAGAATCTCGGGCGCGTGGGCGCCCTCGGTGTCCTGGCGGCCGGAGCTCTGTGCGCTGCCGTCCTATCCGTCGCGAGCCGCGTGCCGCCGACCCCGATCGACACGGAGACGATCCCCGGCATCGAGATCGGCACCGCCCCCGAGAGCGACGTGGCGCCTGCCGTCCGCAAGGACCGCCGGAGCGGCTCAGACCGGCGCGGCAAGGCGCGCCGCGCGCACGCCCGGGACCGCGGCGGCAGCAGGCGCCGCGACGGCAACGGCGGCTCGCACGGCGGCGTCCGCGCCGGTGGCAGCGCCATCCCGGTCGCATACCGCGACTCCGGCGGCGGCGCGGGGCAGAACTCGGCCGGAGGGCCGCAATCCGGCGGGGGCGCGCCCGATCAGCCGGGCTCCGGCACCGGCCCGCGCGGCGGCTCCGGCGGCGATGGCCCCGGGGCGCGCGGCGACCGCGGTGGCGGCGGGCAGCAGCCCGAACCCGGCGCGGGAGGCGGCCGGGCTCAGCCGCGCAACCACCCGGCGCCGGCACCGGCACCCGCTCCGGCTCAGCCGGCCGGCGACGAGGAAGAGATCGACGATGACGACGCGGCCCCCGCCCTGACCAGTACAGCCGGGAGCGAGGACGATGACGAGGGAGAGGGCGAGGTGGAGACGGAACCGGCGCCGGCCGCTGCTACCCCTGCACCCACACTGGCCCGGTCCGATGATTCGGACGATGGGTGAGCCGCGGCTCGTCGTGGACGCACGCGAGGCGCAGCCGCGCCAGTCGCCGGCAGCGGTCGAGTAGCTCGTCGTCCAGGTTGTCGCCGAAGCCCTCGTAGCCGAGCACGAGCTCCTCGCGCGTCGCGGCCAGGTCGCGGCCGGAGCGAAGCGACAGCAGGTCCACGTGCGCCAGCAGGTTGCCGACGTCGAGCTCCGGCGGGCCGAGCGCGGCGTAGTCCAGCCCGATCAGCCCGACCCGCTCGTCCATCAGGATGCGCGCGTCGGTCAGGTCGCGGTGCACCACGGTGGTGCAGCTCCATGACTCCCCGAGGTCGGCGGCCGCCCTTCGCACCGCCTCGGCGAGGCGGGGCGAGACCGCGTCCGCGCACTTGTGGAGCATCGCCAGCTCGCGGTCGGCGCCGTGGGGACGCAGCGGCGAGGGAGCGCGGCCCCGCCACGAGCGGTGCCAGCTGCCGATGGCCGCCCCTGCGCAGCGGCAGGCCGCCACGTCGGTCTCGAGGAGGGCGGCCGTGAGCGGCTCGCCCGGCACCTCGGAGACAACCACCATGTGCAGCACGGGGTCGCTCAGCAGCAGCCGCGGCACCGCCACGCCGGGCGGCACGGCGCCGAGGGCGCCGACGCGGCCGGCGACCGTCGCCGCGCGATCCGACGCGTAGAGCTTCACGATCGCGCTCCGCACCGGCCCGCTGGCGCGCAGGATGCGCCGGTGGCCGGGCCTGTGTGCCAGCTGCTCCAGCTCGACGGGCGAGCCGACGATCTGCTCGAGCTGCCCGATCACGCGTACACCCGCTCGGCCGCCGTCACCATCTCCTCGATGCGCTCCGGCCACTGCTCTTCCTGGTGGTGGAAGGGGCGCGGCGCGCGCCGGAGGATCGTCGTGGCGAGGTACCAGGACAGGTCGTCCGGCCGCCGCGCGTAGCCCTCGACGACCAGGTCGAGCACGGCAAGCGCCGCGTCGGGGTCGGCCGGGTCGCCACGCACGAGGTCCGCCGCGTAGGACGCGACGTCGAGCGCGGCGGAAGTCGCGCACATGGCCTCGAAGTCGGTGATCACGATGCCGTCGGCGCTGCGCAGGAGGCGCCGCGCGTCGAAGTCGCCGTGCGCGGGGACCAGGTCGAGATCGGCCGGCAGCGCGGCCTCGAGCCTGCCCAGCAGCGTCCAGCAGGCGCGGGCGCAGCGCGGGCGCGAGCCGTCCCACCAGCTCCGCCGAGGCCGCCGCGGTGTCGAGCTGCTCGACCGGCTGGAACTCGCGCAGCCTCGCGGGACTTCCGGCGTGGAGGCGCGCGAGGGTCGCGCCCGCCTCGACGGCGGCATCGGCCGGGGACTCGATCCTCTCCCCGGCCACGTGCGACTGCACCGTCACGAACAGCTCGGGCAGGCTCGCCTCGAAGCCGGGCGTCTCGACCGGCGCATCGTCCGCCGCCTCGAGGCCGGTCACGGCCGCGCCGAAGCTCGAGTGGGTCGCGTAGTACTTGAGCACGTGCCCGTTCAGCCGTACGACCGCGCGCTTCTGCGGCCTGTAGTCGAGCAGCGTCGGCTCCTCGCCGTGCCCGTTCGTGTGGACCCCCGCGGCGCGCAGCCGCCGGTCGCGGTGCGCCGGCGGCACGGCGAGCGCCCACAGGGAGAGGTCGAGCGGGAGCCACTGGACGAGCGCCCCCAGAGCGGGCTCGAATGACAGCGGCCGCTCGGCGGGAGCCCGCCCGTCGACCATGTCGGCGAGCGCCTCGTTCTCGAACTTCCGCGCCCGCCCGGCGAGGTCGTTGTGGCCGATCATCGCCGTGACGTGGTGCCGGTCTCCGCCGACGCCCACGTCGTAGTGGACGACCAGGTTGGTCTCCGGCTTGTAGGAGAGGTCGCACACCCGCACGTCGGAGCGGCTCGGCGTTCTCGCCGAGCGAGCGCGCCAGCACCTCTGCCATCACGTCCGTGTCGAGCACCTGGGCCATCTGCGGCAGCGCCGGGTCGGCGGGCACCGGCAGGCGCTCCAGGCGCGGCGCGGGCCGCGAGCGAACCCGCGGTTCCTCGTCGCGCACGGGCTCGGGCGGCTCGTCGCGCGTGACCGGCGCGGCCACGTGCTGCATCAGGCGGCGCGCCCGGTGGCGCCAGGTGTGGGCGCCCGCCACGAGCGCCCGCGCGGTCCTGCCCTGCCGGTCCCTGCGCGGCTCGTCCACGGCCAGCCCGGCAACCGCGGCGGCGAGCGCCTCGGGGTCGCCGCGCGGCACCAGCAGCACCTGCTCGGCCGACACGAGCTCGTGCGTGGCAGGCAGCTCGCCCGCCACCGACGCGAGCCCCGCGCCCATGTACTCGAAGAGCTTGAGCGGCGACAGGTGGATGGGCGCCTCGCGCGCGTACGGCGCCAGCCCGATGTCCGCCTCGGCGAGCACCGCGGGCACCTGGCGATGGGGGATCGGGCCGAGCAGCACCGCACCCACCCCCTCGAGCAGCTCCGACGCCTCGCCCGCGTCCCCCGCGATCACCAGCACCGGCGCGGCCTCGCCCAGCAGCCGCCAGGCGGCGGCCACGGTCTCGATGTCGTGCCAGGGCCTCACCCGCCCCGCGAAGACCGCCACCGGGCGCTCGCAGGTGCGCCGCCGGTGCGGGTGGCGCTCGATCGCCACCGCACCGGGGAACACCTCCACGCGGCGTGCCCCGCACCGGAGCGCGTGCATGGCGAGCGGACTGCTCACCGTGAACACGCGCTCGGCACGGGCCAGCACCTCCCGCTCGAGCCGCGCGGTGCCGTCCGACCCCCCTTGGTCCGGACGACCCCGACGCGACTCGGCCAACAGCGGCTTGTCAAGATCGATGAGATGCGGAATGCCGAGCCGGGCAGCGGCACGCGATCCCGCCGCGGACGGCAGCGCGAGCCGCTCGTAGAGCGCGTCGGCGCCGAAGCGCATGAGCCGCGCCTCGAGCCAGTCGCTGCGCTCGAGCTCGGCGTTGCGCGTGGCGGCCGCCGGCAGCGCCTCCACCGTGGCGCCCGCCGCCGGCTGCGCCGCGTCGTGGGCCACGCTCGGCGCCAGCCCCAGCACCCGCGCCCCCTCGCCGGCGAGCGCCTCGACGAGCTCCTCCAGCTGCACGGAGCCGCTGTACCTGCCGCCGTAGGGCGAGGCCGGGTCGGTCGAGAGGCAGGCGATCCGCATCTCCATGACCCCGTAACGGGACCTCGGAGGCGAAAGTCCCGCTATTTACGCGACCGCAGTGCGGCATGGGCTCGCCGGCCAGCCCGGCGAGCAGGTTGTCGACGGCCATGTCCGCCATCCGCGCCCGGGTCGCCTCCGTGGCCGAGCCCAGGTGCGGGCAGCACGAGCAGGTTGGGCGCGGCGAGCAGCGGATGGTCGCCGGGGAGCGGCTCGGGGTCGGTCACGTCGAGCGCCGCGCCGGCGATCTGGCCGGCGTGCAGGGCGCGCCCCAGCGCGTCGCTGTCGACGATCGGCCCGCGCGCCGTGTTGACCAGGTAGGCGGTCGGCTTCATGCGCGCCAGCGCCTCGTCGCCGATCAGGCCGCGGGTCTCGGGGGTGAGCGGCGAGTGCAGGCTCACGAAGTCGGAGCGGTCGAGCAGCTCCTCGAGCGGCACGCCCCCGCGCGCTGCTGGTGTGCAGGATCTCGCAGCCGAACCCCTCGAGCCGGCGGGCCACCGCCTGCCCGATGCGGCCGAAGCCCACGATGCCCACGGTCGAGCCGTGCAGGTCGTGCCCGAGCAGCAGCCCCGTCTCCCACGTGCGCCACTCGCCGCGCCGCACGTAGGCGTCGCCCTCGACGAGGTGGCGGGAGATCCCGAGCATCAGCGCCACCGCCAGGTCGGCCGTGGTGTCGGTCAGCACGTCGGGCGTGTTGCCCACCGGGATCCCGCGCGCGGCGGCCGCCTCGAGGTCGACGTTGTCCACGCCCACGGCGTAGTTCGAGATCGCCCGCAGCCGCGGCGCCGCCTCGATCAGCTCGGCGTCGACGGGGTCGGTGAGCAGCGAGAGCAGCCCCTCGAGCTCGGGCGCCCGGGCGAGGAGCTCGTCCCGTCCGGGCGGCATCTGCTCGGGCCACACCTCCACCTCGTGCTCCGCGGCGAGCCGGTCGAGCGCGTCACCCGGCAGCCGGCGGGTCACGAAGACCCTCATAGGATTGCGCCATCCAGGCCTCGGATCTCCCATGCGAGCGGTGAGCATGCCAGGGCGGCGGCAATCGCGCTCGTGGCCAACCCCCGGTCCGGGTCGTGCGACCCCGAGGCGGTGGCCGCGCGGCTGCGCGCGCTGGGAGCACGGGTCGAGCAGTTCGAGGTCGGCGACGCGGAGCGCGCCGCGGCCGCCGGCTGCGACCGGCTGGCCGTGGCGGGCGGCGACGGCAGCATCGCCCCCGCCGCCGCCGCGGCCGGCGGCGCGGCCATCCCGCTGGCGGTGATCCCGGCCGGCACCGCCAACGACTTCGCCCGGCGCATGGGCCTGCCGAGGGAGCTGGAGGCGGCGTGCCGGCTGGCGGTGGAGGGCGAGCGCGCGCGGGAGATGGAGCTCGGCTGGATGGACGAGCGTCCGTTCGTGAACGTGGCGAGCGCGGGGCTGCCCGGCCCGGCCGCCCGCAGGGCGAAGCGGTGGAAGAAGCCGCTCGGGCCGCTCGGCTACGCGGCCGGCGCGCTTGCCGCGGGCGCCACCGCGAGCGCGGTGCCGGTGGAGGTCGAGTGCGAGGGCGAGACGCTGTTCGACGGCGAGGCGTGGCAGGTGACCGTTGCGGCGTCGGGCGCGTTCGGCGCGGGCTCGAGCATCGCCGAGGCCGACCCCCACGACGGCGCCCTCGACGTCGTGGCGGTGGAGGCCGGACCGCGGCCCGGGCTGGTCGCGCTGGCCTACCGGCTGCGCAGCGGGCGCCTGGCCGGGCACCGCCGGGCGCGGCAGCGGCGCTGCACGAGCGCGGTCGTGCGAGTGCCGGACGGCACCGACTGGAACGTGGACGGAGAGATCGTCCCGATTGGGACGTCCTACTTCCGAGGCGAGGCCGACGCGTTCCGGCTCATCTCTGCCCGAGGCCGGCTCGGCCGGCTGCGCGGTCGAGGCCGCCGATGCCACCCGACGTGCTCATCCACGGCGACACCCACCGGTCGGCCGCGCTCAGGCACGAGCTGCCGCTCGGGATCCTCGACCCCTTCTCCTACTTCGAGGTCGACGGCCGGCGCGTGGTCGTGATCGCCTCGATGGAGGCGGACCGCATCAAGGAGGCCGCCCCGGGCGTGGAGATCCTCGACCCCTACGAGCTCGGGCTCGACGAGCTGGTCGAGCGCGGGATGCGCTGGCACGACATGGACGCCGAGCTGTGCGCTGCGCGCCGCCGCCAAGCTCGGGACGCGCAAGCTCGTGGTGCCCGCCGCGCTCCCGGTGAGCGTGGCCGACCGCCTGCGCGCCGAGGGCGTCGAGATCGAGCCCGACGAGCTCGAGTTCATCCGGCGCCGGCGCTCGAAGAACGCGAGCGAGATCGAGGGCGTGCGACGCGCGCAGGCGGCCGCCGACGCCGGCATGGCCGCCGCCGCCGAGCTGCTGCGCGCCGCGAGCGCGCGCGACGGCGTGCTCGTGCACGACGGCGAGGCGCTCACCTCCGAGGCCGTGCGGGGGCGGATCCGCGAGGTCTGCGCCGAGCGTGGCGCGCCGGCGGACGAGGACATCATCGTGGCCGCGGGCCCCGCCGGGGCGAGCGGGCACGAGCAGGGCAGCGGGCCCGCTGCCGGCCGGGGTGCCGGTGATCATCGACATCTGGCCGCGCGACGAGCGGTCGGGCTGCTTCTCGGACATGACGCGCACGTTCGTCGCCGGTGGCGAGGCGGCCGAGGACGTGGTCAGGTGGCACGGCCTGGCGCACGTGGCGCTCGAGCGCGTGTACGAGCAGGTGAAGCCGGGCGTGACCGGGCGCGACCTCTTCGCGGCCGCCTGCGAGGTGTTCGAGGAGGCCGGCGAGCCGACCCAGCGCACCAAGGCCGAGGGCGAGACGCTGCTCGACGGCTTCTTCCACTCGCTCGGCCACGGCGTCGGGCTCGAGGTGCACGAGGAGCCGTCGCTGGGCCGGACCGGCGTCGACCCGCTGGTGCCGGGCGACGTGCTCGCGATCGAGCCGGGCTGCTACCGGAAGGGCTACGGCGGGGTGCGACTCGAGGACCTGGTGCTGGTCACCGACGACGGCTTCGAGCGGCTGACGGACTTCCGGTACGAGCTGGCGCCCTAGCCGCGCGGGTGGCCGAGGGGCTCGTCAGCCGATCGGTCGAGCTGCCGGGCGGCGAGCTGCGCATCCTGCAGCCCGAGGAGGCGGCCGAGCTGCCGGACGACGGCGCGGTCGAATGGGCGCCGATCGCGCCGTACTGGGCGGTGCTGTGGCGCAGCGGCGTGGCGCTCGCGCGCGAGCTCGAGGGCGAGGAGCTCGGCGGCCGGCGCGTGGTGGAGCTGGGCTGCGGGCTGGCCGTGCCGAGCATCGCCGCGGCCCGTGCGGGCGCTTCGGTGCTCGCGACGGACGTGTGCCCCGAGGCGCTCGCGCTCGCGAAGCGGAACGCGCGGGCGAACGGCGTGCGGATCGAGACGGCGACGGTCGACTGGGCGGCCCCCGGCGAGCTCGGCTCCGCGCCGTTCGACCTCGTCGTCGCCGCCGACGTCCTCTACGAGCGCTCCGCGGTGGCACCGCTGCTGTCGCTGCTCCCGCGCCTCGCGCCCGAGGCGTGGCTCGCCGACCCCGGCCGCCCTGCGGCCGGGGCCTTCCTCGAGCAGGCGAGCAGACGGTGGCCGGTCGACACGCGCGTGCGCGGCGTCGTCCGGATCCACCGGCTCAGGTTCTCGTCGCCACCGTGAGCAGGTAGCCCTGCTCGAACCTCGCGCGCTCGGGCGTGCCGAGGTTCCACTCGTCGCAGAACCGGTCGAGCGCCTCCACGAGCTCCTCCTCGCGCCCGTTGTTGCGCGCGTTCTTCTGCACCGCGATCGTGGGGCCGTAGCGCTCCTTGAAGTGCGTGGCGTAGTCGTGGGGCTTCTCGAAGCCGGTCACGTCCAGGACGTCGCGCTCGACCGAGCGGAACTCCACGCGGTCGCCGAACAGCTCGCGCACGTGCTCCTCGCCGCCCCAGAGCGGCGGCGGCTGCGCGCCCGGCGGGGGCGGCGGCGCGAACGGTCCCATCGTCTTGAACAGCGCGCCGATCATGCCCTCGGGCGTCCAGCTCAGCAGGCCGATCGTGCCGCCGGGCCGGCACACGCGGACGAGCTCGTCGGCCACCTCCTGGTGGTGCGGGGCGAACATCGCCCCGATCGCGGACATCACGACGTCGAACGAGCCGTCCTCGAACGGCAGGTTCTCGGCGTCGGCCTCGACCCAGTCGAGCTCGAGTCCCTGGGCCTCGGCGCGCTGCGCGGCCGGCCTCGAGCAGCTCGGGCGTCAGGTCGCTCGCCGTGACGGTCGCGCCGCGCTCCGCGGCCGGGATGCGATGCGTTGCCGGTGCCGGCGGCCACGTCGAGGACGCGCATGCCGGGACCGATCTCGCAGGCCTCGACGAGGCGCGGGCCGAGCGGCGTGAGGAACGTCTCGACCATCGACGGGTAGTCGCCGGACGCCCACATCGCGCGGTGGCGCGCCTTGAGCTCGACGTCGGGCAGGGTTGACTGCAAAGGGGGCTCCATTCCTGGTTGACCGAGCGACACTAACGGCGGCGTGATGCGCTCCGGTGTGAGTCCGGTCACACTCGCACATCGCGGGACCGACCATGCCGGATGTGAAGGCCGGCAGGAGTACCTTTGGACGAATGGCGGCGCGCGACACAGGCCTCCCCCAGGCAGACGCCCAGTTCGACTTCGGCCGGGCGCGCCGCCGCCGCGCGCTGGCGCGCATCGCGGCCCGCATGCGCCGCGAGCCCAGCGACGTCAACGTGATCCTCCCGTTCGAGGAGGTCGTGGCCGCGCTGGGTCGCCGCGGCGAGCGCCGCCTGGGCCTCGAGACGATCCCGCTCGACTCGATCGTCGGCACGGTCGACCGCGGGCGCGAGTTCGACCGCCGCTTCCGCCCCACCTCGGGCCGCGTGCGCCCGCGCTGGGAGCGCATCGCGACCGCCCAGCGCAAGGGCCAGGCGATGCCGCCGATCGACGTCTACCGGATCGGCGAGCTGCACTTCGTCAAGGACGGCCACCATCGCGTCTCGGTGGCGCAGGCGATGGGGTACGACGTGATCGAGGCCTGGGTCACCGAGATCATCACCGAGCTGGGCGCCGACCGGACGATCCGCCTCGCAGACCTACCGCTGAAGAGCCACCAGCGCCTCTTCTTCGAGCGCGTGCCGCTGCCCGCGGAGGCGCGCGCGGAGATCAAGCTGTCGGACGAGTGGCGCTACGCCGCGCTGGCCGAGGCGGTCGAGGCGTGGGGCTTCCGCGTGATGCAGGGACGCGGCGAGCTGCTGAGCCGCGAGGAGGTCGCGGAGGCGTGGTTCCACGAGGAGTACAAGCCGGTCGTGGAGATGCTCCGCGAGGCCGAGCTGATCCGCCGCGGGACCGAGACCGAGTCATACATGCGCGTCTCCCACCTGCGCTACCTGATCCTGCGCACGCATGAGTGGACCGACGAGGTGATCGAGCGCCTGCGCGAGGAGCTCGATCACCCGACGTGGGAGGAGGACACCATGGTGCGGCGCCTCCGCAAGGAGCTGAAGTAGGCGCCGGCCTCAGCCGGTGTTGCGCAGTCCGGCGGCTATCCCGTTCACGGTGAGGAGCAGGGCGCGGGCCAGATCGCGGTTCGGCTCGCGACCGGAATCGCCCTCGGCGCGCCGGCGCTCGGCAAGCGCGACCTGGAGATAGTGGATCGGCGCGAGGTAGGCGTCGCGGACGCGCAGAGTGCGCTGGAGGACCGGGTCGGCGCCGAGAAGCTCGTCCTCGCGGCGGAGTCGCAGTATCTCCTCCATGGTCAGGTCGTACTCGGCGCGGATCGCCTCGAACGGGCCACGGTGCTCCGGGGCCACGAGCCGATCGACGTAGTGGCCCGCGATCTCGAGGTCGGTCTTGGCGAGCGTCATCGCCACGTTCGAGAGGAAGTTGCGGAAGAACCACCAGTGCTCGTGCATCTCCTCGAGCCGCTCTCCGAGTCCGGCGGCGCGCGCCGCCGCGAGCCCGCTGCCGACGCCGTACCAGCCGGGCACGATCTGGCGCGACTGCGTCCAGCCGAAGACCCAGGGGATCGCGCGCAACCCCTCGAGGCCCGCGCCCGAGTCCGGCCGGCGCGACGGCCGCGAGCCCAGGTGCAGCTCGCCCAGCAGCTCCACCGGCGTCGAGGCGAAGTAGTAGCCCGGGAGACCGGGATCCTCGACCAGCGCGCGGTACCGCTCGAACGCCGCCGCCGACACGGCGTTCATTGCCTCCACCCACTCCACCAGCGCCTCGGGCGTCATGCGCGGCCGTCTGTGCAGCACGGTCGCCTCGAGGACCGCGGCCACCATCAGCTCCAGGTTCTCCCGGGCAAGGCTCGGGACCAGGTACTTGTCCGAGATCACCTCGCCCTGCTCCGTCAGCTTGATCTCGCCGTCGAGAGTGCGCGGGGGCTGCGCGAGAATCGCGTCATGTGCCGGGCCGCCACCGCGACCCACGGTGCCGCCGCGGCCATGGAAGGGGCGCAGCCGCACGCCGAAGCGGGCCGCGACGTCCCGCAACCGCTGCTGGGCGAGGTGGATCTCCCACTGGCTCGTCGTGATGCCCGCCTCCTTGTTCGAGTCCGAGTAGCCGAGCATCACCTCCTGCACGTCGCCGCGCAGCGCGACGATCCGCCGGTAGGTCGGGTCGGCGAGCAGCTCGGCGAGCACGTCCCCGGCGCGGCGCAGCTCGTCGATCGTCTCGAGCAGCGGCACAAAGCCCAGTCGGGCGACGCCGCCGCGCACGTCGACGAGCCCTGCCTCCCGCGCGAGCACCACCGCGGCGAGGACGTCGTCCGCCCCACGGCACATCGACACGATGTACGTCTCGACCGTCGCGGAGCCGTAGCGGTCATGCGCTGACCGGATTGCCTCGAAGACGCCGAGCGTCCGAGCGCCGGGCGCGTCGAGCGGCGGCGGGTGGAAGGCGAGCGGCCGCTGCGAGGTCAGCTCGGCGGCCAGCCGCCGGAGGCGCTCACCCCGCGGGAGCTCGTCGTAGGCAGGCTCACCATCTGCACGGACGCGATCGAGCAGCTGGCCGACCGCGGCGTGGTGGGCGTCTGCGTGCTCGCGGACGTCGAGCGTCGCGAGGTGCAGCCCGAAGGCCGCCAGCCTCCGCAGGGCCCGCTCGACGCGGCCCCGGGCGATCAGCTCGCCGCGGTGCTTCAGCAGCGAGTCGCGGATCAGCTCGAGCTCGGCGAGAAGGTCGTCCGGGCCAAGGTAGTCGTACCCGGGCTCGTGCGGCCGGCGCTCGGCAAGGCGCTCACGAGTGTTCAGCAGCTTCGCCCTGATGCAGGTCAGCTTCAGCCGGTACGGCTCCTCGGCGTTCAGCCGCCGGAAGCGAGGCTCCACGTTCGGCAACACCTCGAGGTCGCGCTCCAGCGACTCGTGCAGCTCCGCCGTGGCGCCCGCGATCCGCACCGAGGGCGACAGGTCGCGCCGCAGCTCGTCCACGAGCTCGACGGCATCGCGCAGCCCGTGCTCGTGCTGGAGGTCCAACACCTCCTCCATGCTGTCCGGGCCGACGTTCGGGTTTCCGTCCCGGTCGCCGCCGATCCAGCTGCCGAAGGCGAGCGGTCGCGCGGCCGGCTCGAGCTCGATGCCCAGGCGGCGGAGCTCGTGGGCGAGCGACTCGAGCACCTCCGGCACGGCCACTCGGTGCAGCGCGTCGAGGTACCAGACGGCGTTGCGCGCCTCGTCGACCACGTTCGGCTGCGCGATCCGCAGCTCATCGGTCTGCCACAACAGGTCGATGAGCTCTTCGAGCCGTGCCCGGACGCGCCGCGCGCGTTCCGGATCGTGCTCGCGCCCCCGGTCGTCGAGCAGCTCGGCGACGCCGTGGATCTTGTACAGCACAGTGCGCCGCGCCGCCTCCGTCGGATGAGCCGTGAAGACCGGGCGCACGGCCAGCCTTGCCACCTCCGCGGCCAGATCTGCGTGCGGGACGCCGGCCGCATCGATCCGGTCGACGGCCTGCGTGAGCCAGCCGCCCTCGCGCGCGCGAATGCCGGCCAGCTCCCTGCCGCGATGTACCTGCTCGGCCACGTTGGCGAGATGGAAGTAGCTGGTGAAGGCGCGCACGAGCTTCGTCGCGACCGCGGTGTCCACCCGCTCGAGCAGCCCCACGGCGGCCTCGCGGTCCGAGCGGATCGACTGCCGGATCTGCTCCACCAGGTCGAGCAGGTCCTGCCCCTCCTGGCGAACGAGCGTGTGCCCGAGCAGCGTGCCGAGCTCGCGGATGTCCCTCCGCAGCCCGGTCTGGGACTCAGCAGCAGCGATGCTCTTATTGTTGCTGCGTGGGCGGCGGCTGCTCCCCGCCGCCGTCCGTGGCCGCCGGCTGCTCCCCTCCGCCGTCGATGGCCGCCGGGCCGCTCGCGTCCGCGGTCAGGTTGCGACCGTCCTCCGGGTCGAACAGGTGGATCCGGCTCGGCGTCCACCCAGAGCTCGGACTCCTGGCCCACGCGCACCTTGCTCTGCGGGTCGAGCCGGGCCACGATGCGGCCCTCCTCGCCCGCCATCGGCACCTCGCCGCCGCCGATGTCCTCGGCCAGCTCGCGCAGCTCCTGCGACTCGATCTGCTGGTCCGTCGCCACCGTGAAGTGGGCGTAGAGCTCGGAGCCGAGCGACTCGAGCACCTCGACCTTGGCCCGGAAGGTGGAGCCCCGGTCGTGCGCGTCGCCGGTCAGGGCGGCGTCCTCGAAGTTCTCGGGCCGGATGCCGGCGAGCAGCTGCTTGCCCTCCACGCGGCCCACGCGCTCGCGCAGCTCCTGCGGCAGCCGCACCTCGCCGATCGGGAGCTTGACCGAGTCGCCGTGCACCGTCGCCGGCATGAAGTTCATCGCCGGCGAGCCGATGAAGCCGGCCACGAACAGGTTGACCGGGGTGTTGTAGAGCTCCATCGGGCTGCCCACCTGCTGCAGCATCCCCGAGCGCATCACCGCCACCCGGTCGCCCAGCGTCATGGCCTCGGTCTGGTCGTGCGTCACGTACACCGTGGTCGTGCCGAGCCGCTGCTGGATGCGCGACACCTCGGTGCGCATCTGCACGCGCAGCTTCGCGTCGAGGTTGGAGAGCGGCTCGTCCATCAGGAAGGCGGCCGGGTCGCGCACGATCGCGCGCCCCATCGCCACGCGCTGGCGCTGGCCGCCCGACAGCTGCGAGGGCTTGCGGTCGAGGTGCGCCTCGAGGTCGAGGATGCGCGCGGCCTCCATCACCTTCTTGTCGATCTCCTCCTTGTCGGTCTTGCGCAGCTTCAGCGCGAAGCCCATGTTCTCGCGCACGCTCATGTGCGGGTACAGCGCGTAGTTCTGGAACACCATCGCGACGTCGCGGTCCTTGGGCGCGCGGTCGTTCACCACCTCGTCGCCGATGCGCAGCTCGCCCTCGGTGATGTCCTCCAGCCCGGCGATCATCCGCAGCGCCGTCGACTTGCCGCAGCCCGACGGGCCGACGAGGATGACGAACTCGCCGTCCGCGATCTCGAGGTCCATGTCGCGCACGGCCTCGTAGCCGTCCGGGTAGCGCTTGGTGAGACCGTCCAGCGTGATCTGGGCCATCGTTCTCCTCTCTCTTATCCCTTGACGGCGCCGGCGGTAAGGCCCGCCACGATCCGGCGCTGGAAGATCAAGACCATGATGATGATGGGGACCGTCACGACGACCGAGGCCGCCGCGATCGCACCGATCGGCTGCTCGAACTGCGAGGCCCCGGTGAAGAAGGCCAGGGCGGCCGGAACCGTCCGCGCGTTGTCGGTCGACGTGAGCGTGTTGGCGAAGATGAAGTCGTTCCAGGCGAAGATGAAGACCAGGATCGCAGCGGTGAACACGCCGGGCGCCGCCAGCGGCACGATGATCTTGCGGAACGCCTGGAACGGCGTGGCCCCGTCGACCTGAGCCGCCTGCTCGAGCTCCCACGGGATCTCCCGGAAGAACGCCGACAGCGTGTAGATCGCGAGCGGCAGCGTGAAGGTCATGTACGGGATGATCAGCCCGATCCAGGTGTCGTAGATGCCGATCGCCCGCCACATGTCGAACAGCGAGCCGACGATCGAGATCGGCGGGAACATCGCGACCGCGAGCGCCCCGGACAGGATCAGCGTCTTGCCGGTGAAGTCGAGCCGCGAGGTCGCGTAGGCGGCCATCGCCGCCAGGACGATCGAGATCAGCGTGGCGATCCCGGCGATGCCGATCGAGTTGATCAGCGCGGCGATGAAGGTGTCGTCCGAGAAGACGACGTCGTAGTTGTCGAAGGAGAACCCCGAGAAGAACTTGCGGTCGGCGACCTCCTCGGGGGTCTTGAAGCGACAGCGAGGTGATCCACGCGACCGGGATCAGCGCGTAGAGCAGCACGACCAGGATCCCGATCGACCACAGCGTGCGTTCCTTGGCGGTGTGGTGCATCTCAGGTCTCCCCTCGCTGCTGCGCCGTGCTCGTGCCGAGGCCCTTGACGAACAGCAAGGCGATCAGGATCACGCAGAGGAAGATCAGGATCGAGATGGCCGAGCCCAGCCCCAGGTTCACCCGGTTGATCAGGACGTTGTAGCCCAGGATCGACACGCTCTCGGTGCCTAACGCGCCACCCGGGTTGGATGATGAAGATGTTGTCGAAGATCCGGAAGGCGTCGAGCGTGCGGAACAGCAGCGCGACCAGGATCGCCGGCCGCATCAGCGGCAGGGTGATGCGGAAGAAGCGCTGGAGCGTGCTCGCGCCGTCCACCTTGGCCGCCTCGTGCAGCTCGTCCGGCACGAGCGCGAGTCCGGCGAGCAGCAGCAGCGCCATGAACGGCGTGGTCTTCCAGACCTCCGCCATGATGATCACGAACAGCGAGCCTTCCTTGGTGTTCAGCGGCTGCCAGTCGTCCGGGACCAGCGGAAGGCCGAACACGAAGCCGCTGGTCGGGTCGAAGGCGTAGCGCCAGGCGAACGCCGCGACGACCGTGACGATGCCGTACGGGATCAGGATCGTCGCGCGCACGGGACCGCGCCCGAAGATCGCCCGGTGCATGACCAGGGCGATCAGCATGCCGAGCACCAGCTCGATCGACACCGAGACGACCGTGATGATCACCGTGGTGAGGACGTCGTTCCACCACGTGCTCGAGCTGAGCACGTCGGCGTAGTTCGACAGCCCGACGAACTCCTTGTCGTCCGGGAAGCGCAGGTCGAACTTCTGCAGCGACAGGTAGAAGGCGTAGCCGATCGGATAGCCGGTCACGAGCAGCATCGCGATCACCGCGGGCGCGCAGAGCAGCCACGCGAGCTTGCGCTCCGCCTTCGCCCGGTCGGTCATGCGCTTCTTCGTCGGCGGCGGCGCGGTCCGGGCGGAGGTGGTGGCGGCCTCCATCAGAAGATCTTCCCTTCCACGGCCTTGTCGATCCGGTCACGCAGCGTGTCCACGACCGTGTCCGGATCCACCGCGTCGGGCGGATGGAAGGTCTTCTGGATCGCGAGCGAGATGTCGCTGTAGGCCGGGGTCACCGGGCGCGGCCCCGCATCGTCGATCGACTCGCGCAGGAGGTCGGCGAACGGGAACGCCTTCTGCACCTTCGGGTCGTCGTAGACCGACTCGGTGGTCGGCGGCAGGCCGCCCAGCTCGGCGCTCAGGGCCTGGTTCTCCGGGCTGGCGAGGCACTCGGCGGCCTCGAAGGCGAGCTCCTGGTTGGCCGAGTACGCGGACACGGCGATGTTGAAGCCGCCCAGCGGCGGCCGGCTCGGCTTGTCCTTGTCCGTGCGCGGGTAGCGCGCCCAGCCGATCTTCTCCTGGAAGCCCTCGATCGCCTCCGCGCTCGGATAGATGAACGTGTAGTTGATCTGGTAGTCGGAGCGCCCGGCCTCGAATCCCTGGCGCGCCTGGTCCTCGCGGTTGGTCGACATGCCGGGCGGCGCCGCCGGCGAGTTGGCGAGCTTGCTCTCGATCTCCGCCGCGCGCTTGGCGGTGTCGTTCACCGTCGGCCTCGCCCTCCTCGTTGACGACCTGGCCGCCGGCGCCCGTGATCAGCGCGTTGATCCACACGACGAGGCCCTCGTACTGGGCGGCCTGCACCTCCACGGCCGTGCCCTTCTCGACCGCCTGATCGATCATCTCGTCCCAGGTGAAGTCCTCCGGGCGGCGGGTCCACGCGGTCCTTGCGGTACCAGAGCAGCTGGGTGTTGCTCGTGTGAGGGATGGCCCAGATCTGGTCCTCGTAGCGCACCGTCTCGAGCGGGCCCTCGAGCTTCCCCTCCTCGGCGGCGCTGCGGCGCTCGCCCTCCCAGGGCACGATCCATTCGGCCTGGGCGAACTCCGCGGTCCAGATCACGTCGAGCGACATCAGGTCGATGTCGTCGTCCTCGGCCGCCAGGCGCCGGACGAGCAGCTCGCGCTGCTGGTCGGCGATGTTCGGCAGCTTCACGTAGTTGATCGTGTAGCGGCCGTTCGCCTGCTCGTTGCAGTTCGCGACCGCCTCGTCGTAGGAGCCGCCGGGCTCGTTGAAGGCGTACCAGTTGATCGCACGGGCGCCGCTGCCACCCTCGTCGCCGCCGACGCCACAGGCCCCCAGTGCGAGGCTCGTAGCGAGTGCTATTGCGGCGAGAAGGTGTCGTCCTTGCAAGCTCCCCCTCCTTCTACGGCGCACGTACCCCCAGGTGTAAAGGTTCAATCCAACGCGATCGCGCCTGCATGCGCGCGCGAGCGCGCCATCTTGCAGCGCGCCGGGCGCGGTCTCGAGCCGTGGCTCGCCCCGAAGCGGCACGGGACGCGGCTCCGCGGTCGTGTTGACCGCCACCGTGTGGCGGCCGCGCCGGTAGGCGACCACGCCCTCGGCGGCGTCGAGCAGCTCGAACCCGTCGCCGAGCTCGCGGCGCAGGGCGATCAGCTCGCGCGTCAGCGTCAGGGCCGACTCCGGGTCGTCGCGCTGCGCCTCGACGTTGCGCTCGGCCGGGTCGACCGGCGGGAGCCACGGCCTCGCCGGTCGAGAAGCCGCCGCTCGGCGAGCCGTCCCACTGCATCGGGTGGCGGAAGCGGTCGCGCCCGGCGCGGTCGAAGCGTGTCGATTCGCCGGGCGGCCCGTCGCCCTGGAGGATCTCGTCGCCCTGGTAGAGGAAGGCCGGTCCCGGCAGGGTGAGCAGCATCATCGCCGCCGCCCTGGCGTTCTCGCGCCCGAAGCGCGTGGCGAGCCGGCCGAAGTCGTGGTTCGACATCGCCCACGCGGCCTTGCCGGTCTTGGCGCACGCCTCGATGGCGGCACCCAGCACCCGGGCGTCCCACGAGGCGAGGAGCAGCTCGAACGCGAACACCGCGTCGAAGTGGTCCGAGTAGGGCTGCCAGCGGACGCTCGGCAGGTAGACCTCGCCGACCAGGAAGGCGTCGCCCACCGCCTCGCGCATCTTGGCGAGCGCCTCGCCGGTGCCGGGCCCGTTGCGCGAGTTGGTGAGAGCGAGGTTCTTCTCCTCCTCGCTCACCGGCAGCCCGTACGGCTCCGCCGCCGGCGGGTCGTCGCGCAGCTCCGGGTCCTTCATGAGCCGGTCGATCGCGTCGATCCGGTAGCCGTCGGCGCCGCGCTCGATCCAGAAGCGGAGCACGTCCTGCATCGCGGCCACCACCTCCGGGTTGCGCCAGTTCAGGTCGGGCTGCTCGGGATAGAACGAGTGGAGGTAGTAGCGATCGCCGAGGCGCTCCCACGTCGAGCCCCCGAACGCCGCCACCCAGTTGTTCGGCCGGTCGGCCCAGATGTACCAGTCGGGGTGCTCGCGGAACCACGGGTGCTCGATCGAGGTGTGGCACGGCACCAGGTCCATCAGCAGCTTCAGGCCACGCTCGTGCGCGGCCTCGGCGAGCCGGTCGAACTCGGCCAGGTCGCCGAAGACCGGATCGACGTCGGTGTAGTCGGACACGTCGTAGCCGAAGTCCGCCATCGGCGAGGGGTAGATCGGCGACATCCAGAGCGCGTCCACGCCGAGCCAGGCGAGGTGGTCGAGCCGCGAGCGGATGCCGGCGAGGTCGCCGACGCCGTCGCCGTCCGAGTCCTGGAAGGACCGCGGGTAGACCTGGTAGACGACCACTCGGGCGGGTGCGCTAACCCTTGACGGCGCCTGCGGTCAGCCCGGCCACGATCCGCTTCTGGAAGATCAGCACCAGGATCACGAGCGGCACGGTCACCACGACGAGCGCGGCGGTGATCGTCCCGAGCGGCACCTCGAACTCCTGGCTCCCGGTGAAGAACGCCAGCGCCGGCGGCACCGGTCTGGCGCTCGGGCGAGCTCGTCAGCGTGATGGCCAGCAGGAACTCGTTCCACGCCCAGATGAAGGACAGCAGCCCGGCCGTGACGAGGCCGGGGGCGGCCAGCGGCATCACGACCTTGCGGAAGGCCTGGAAGTGCGTCGCCCCGTCGACCAGCGCGGCCTCGGACAGGTCGCGCGGTATCTCCCTGAAGAACGACGCCAGCACGTAGATCGTCAGCGGCAGCGTGAACGCGAGGAAGGGCGGGATCAGCCCGTAGAGCGTGTCGTAGATGTCGAGGTCGGTCCAGACCTTGAACAGCGGGGCGGCGATCGCGATCGGCGGGAAGGTGGTCACCGAGAGGATGATCGCCAGCAGCACGAACTTGAACCGGAAGCGCAGCCGCGCGAGCGCGTAGCCGGCGAACGACCCGATCACGAGCGCCAGGATCGTGGTCGCGCCGGCCACGATCACGCTGTTGCGCAGCGCGGTCGTGAAGTTCGAGTCGTCGAAGATCGACGAGTAGTTGTCCAGCGTCGGGTTCGGCGGAAAGATGTCTGGCGCTCGACAGGTCCGGGCCCGTCTTCAGCGACGTGTTGATCAGCCAGTAGAACGGAAAGAGGCAGAAGATCATGATCACCACGACGGCGAGCCAGAGCAGGATGCTGTTGCGCCGCTTGGCTCCGCTTGGACATCAGTTCTCCTCCGTCATGGCCCGGATGTTCCCGCCGACGAAGCGGATGTAGAGGAACGCCACCACCATCACGATCACGAACGTGAGCACCGCGATGGCCGAGCCCTCGCCGATCAGCCGGTTCCGCGTCAGCTCGTTGTAGGCGTAGTACGACAGCGTGGTGGTGCCGTTCGCGCCCTGGGTGAGCGCGAAGGGCAGGTCGAACACCCTCAGCGCGTCGAGCGTCCGGAACAGCAGCGCGACCAGGATCGCCGGCCGCAGCAGCGGCAGCGTGATCCGGGTGAAGCGCTGCCAGGCCGTGGCGCCGTCGACCTTCGCGGCGTCGTACACGTCCTCGGGGATCACCTGGAGGCCCGCCAGCAGCAGCAGCGCCATGAACGGCGCCGCCTTCCAGACGTCCGCGAAGATGAGCGTCGCCATCGCGTAGCCGTCCTCGCCGTACCAGAGCACGTCCGCCCCCGGCAGCCCGAGCGCCGTCGAGCATGGTCGACCAGAAGCCGAGGTTGGGCTCGAAGATCGAGCGCCACAGCAGCCCGACCCCGAAGGTCAGCACCGCCCACGGCACCAGCACCGTGGCGCGCAGCAGCGCCCGGCCGCGGAACGCCTGGTGCATGGCGAGCGCGAACGCGATCCCGAGCACCAGCTCGATCGACACCGAGATGCCGGTGAAGATGAACGTGTTCTTGAAGACGTCCCAGAACACGCTCGAGTTCACGCCCCAGAGCTCGTCGGCGTAGTTGTCGAACCCGACGAAGCGCGACAGGCCCTCCACCCTGACGCTGTACTCGTTGAGCGACAGCCAGACCGCGTAGCCGATCGGGAAGGCGGCGACCAGCCCCATCACGATCAGCGACGGCGCCATCATGGCGGCGCCGAGGCGGCCCTCCGAGAACCCGGAGGGCCGCTTCTTCTTCTGCTTACGCCGTACTGCTACGGACGCGGCTTCCATGGCCGTGCCCTAGAACGTCTCGAGCGCCTTCTGGATGTCGGACTTCATCTTCTCCAAGGCCGCCGCCGGCTCGGCGTTGCCCTGGAGCGCGTCGTGGACGTTGTTGTAGATCGCCTCGCTGATCTGCGAGTAGACCGGGGACACGGGGCGCGCCTGGCCCTGCTCGACGGCCGCCTTGAGGTCGGACGCGAACGCGTACTTCTTCTGAACCTCCGGGTCGTCGTAGGCCGCCGCGGTCGCCGGCGGCGAGGCGGACTCGAGGAAGTTCGCCTTCTGGACCTCGGGGCCGGTCGCGAAGTTGATGAACGCGGCCGCGCCCTCCGGGTTCGTCGAGTAGGCCGAGATGGCGAGGTTGATGCCGCCCAGCACGCCGGCCGGCTCGCCGTCGTTGAAGCCCGGGAAGGTGCCGACGTCGAAGTCGTCGGCGATCTTCGACTCCTTGCCGAGCGCGTAGGCGTACGGCCAGTTGCGCATGAAGGTGGCGTTGCCGTTCTCGAAGGCGCGGCGCGACTCCTCCTCCATGTATGTCGTGACCGCCTTCGGCGCGTCGCCTTCCTGCACGCCTGCCGCCATGAACTCGAGCGCCGCCTCGCCCTCGGGCGAGTTCACCTCGACCTCCGAGCCGTCCTCGGACAGCACCGCGCCGCCGCCGCTGTAGAGCAGCTCGAGGAAGTTCACGGTCAGGCCCTCGTACCTGGCGCCCTGGTAGACGATGCCGTTGTTCTCGCCGGCGGCCGCGTACACGTCCTCCCAGGTCTCCGGCGCCTGCTCCACCTCGTCGGTCCGGTAGTAGAGGAAGCCCGCGTTGGTGTGGTACGGCACCGCCCAGTACTTGTCCTCGTACTGCGCCGTCTCGAGCGTCGAGGCGATGAAGTCGTCCTGGCGCGGATCGATGATGTCGCTCGTGTCCTGCAGCCATTCCTGAGCGGCGAACTCGGCCGTCCAGATCACGTCCATGCCGAGCACGTCGCACTCGTCGGACTCGGCGTCGAGCCGCTGGACGAGCTGCGTGCGCTGCTCGTCGGCCGACTCGGGCAGCTCGACGAGCTTCACGGTGACGTCCGGGTTCTCCTTCTTGAAGAGGTCGATCGCCGTGCCGTAGGCGCCGCTGGTGTCCTTGCCGATGCACCAGTTGACATTGCCGCTCGCCTTGCTCGTATCGGCCGGAGCCTGCTGAGCGTCCCCGCCTCCGTCGTCGTCGTCGTCATCGCCGCACGCAGCGACCGCCAGCGCGAGCGTCACGAGCAGGACGGCCCAGAGCCACTTCCTCATTACGGTTCCCCTCCGTCGAACAGATCCTCTGGCTGCGGCGTACCCGCCATAAAAGGCGCCCAAACGACCCGTAACATGGGCTCAACGACGGCGAGGCGCCGAAAGCGCCTCGCCGCGGGTCGGGGGGACGCGGGGCCCGTCGGCCGGACGGCTACCAGGCCCCGCTTCGCTTCTCCGGTACCGGGGGCGATGCGGGCTAAACGGTGGGCGGCCGGGTATCCAGGCGCGTATGGCAACGGTCGCGCGCCCCGGTCCCTTCGCAACCAAGCCCACCGAGCAGCTGCTCGAGACCGCGGAGGGGTCCCGACTCGCACGGTCGGTCGGCGCGCTCGACCTGACCGCCCTCGGGATCGGGGCGATCATCGGCACCGGGATCTTCGTGATCATCGGCGAGGCGATCGCGCTGTCCGGGCCCGCGATCGTCGTCTCGTTCCTGATCGCAGGCGTGACCTGTGTGTTCTCGGCGCTCGCCTACGCCGAGCTGGCCTCGACGCTGCCTGTGTCCGGCTCGGCCTATACCTACGCGTACGCCACGATGGGCGAGGCGCTCGCCTGGATCATCGGGTGGGACCTCCTGCTCGAGTACGGCGTGGCGGTGGCCGCCGTGTCGGTCGGGTGGGGCGCCTACTTCGTCGAGCTGCTCGACTCGGTCTTCGGGGTCACCCTCTCGGACTCGATCACGCTGCCGCCGGGCGACGGCGGCGACGTGAACGTGCCGGCGTTGATGCTGGTGCTGGCGGTCGCGGGCGTGCTGATCGCGGGCGTGCGCCAGTCGGCGCGCGCCAACACGGTCATGGTCGTGGGCAAGATCCTCGTGCTGCTGTTCTTCATCGCCGTCGCGTTCTCGGCGTTCGACGGCGACCACTTCTCCGACTTCGCGCCCAACGGCTTCGACGGGATCGAGGAGGCGGCGGCGCTGATCTTCTTCGCCTACATCGGGTTCGACGCCGTGTCGACCGGGAGCGAGGAGACCAAGCGGCCGCAGCGGGACCTGCCGATCGCGATCGTGGGGTCGCTGGTGATCGCCACGGTGCTGTACATCCTCGTGTCGGTTGCCGCCGTGGGCGCGCTGCCCGCGGACCAGCTGGCCGGCCAGGACGCGCCTCTGTCGGTGGCACTGTCCGAGGGCGCCGGGATCGGCTGGGGCGCGGACATCGTCACGTTCGGCGCGCTGGTGGCGATCACGAGCGTGGTGCTGACGATGCTGTTCGGTGAGACGCGGATCGCGTTCTCGATGTGCCGCGACGGCCTGCTGCCGGAGCGCCTCGCGGCGGTCTGGGAGCGGACCAGGACGCCGGTCATCCTGACCGTGCTGTTCGCGGTGCCGATCGCGCTCCTGGCGGCGTTCGTGCCGCTGACCGAGATCGCCGAGCTGGTCAACATCGGCACGCTGTTCGCGTTCTTCCTCGTGAACCTCGCGGTGATCTGGCTGCGGCGCAGCAAGCCCGACCTGGACCGCGGCTTCCGCGTGCCGTGGGTGCCCGTGGTGCCCCTGATCGGGGCGGCGCTGTGCGTGTACCTGATGACGAAGCTGCCGGCCGAGACCTGGCTGCGGTTCGTCGTGTGGCTGGCGATCGGCGCGGTGGTCTACGTGGCGTACGGCTACCGCAACTCGCGGCTGCGGCGGGACGTGGCCTGAGCCTTTCGGGTGGCGGTCGCCGCCAGCGCGAGTCCGGTCACGGCAACGACGCGACGGCGAGCCATGGCGGGCCTCCGCCGGCCGAGGCGCGCCGTGGACGCCTGGCGGCGGAGGCCACGATGTGGTCGCCGTGAACGACGGCGACGCGGTTCCTGCGGACGGCGAGCCGGAGCGCCCAGAGGCGCCGGTGGGTGGCGACCGTGTCGGGCAGGCCGAGGCGATGCGAGGCACTGGTGGCCGTGTCGAGCACGTGGACGAAGAGGCGCCGGCCGGCGTAGAGGGTGTAGGCCCAGCGGCCTTCGTGGCCGGTGGTGCGGGTGATGGGGAGGGCGCGGATTCGGTCAGCGGTCGCGAGGAGGCGGTCGCGTTCGAGGTCGTAGGTCCGGAGGGTTGTCCGCGTGGGATCGAGGCGGTCTCGGTGCTCGACGAGGTGGAGCCGGCGGCCGTTCGGTGAGAGGGCATCGGCGCGCCACTCGCCGTTCAGGTGGACGGTGTCGCGGAGCGCCATGCGGGCGGTGTCGATGACGGCGAAGGACGTCTTCGTGCGCGGGTAGCCGCTTGCGACGCGCGTGAGCACGAGGGTCCTGCCGTCGGCGGAGAGGCCGCCGGAGGTGGAGTCGCCTTGGCGACGACCGGAACGCCCCACCTGCCGCGGAGGACGGAGGCGCGGAGGACGCGGCCGCTGTGGGTCTCGGACTTCGTGAGGACGGTCTTGGTGGCGAGGGGTGTTGCCGTGAAGCGATGGTCGCCGGTGTGGTCGAGGACGCCCTCGGGTCCGGCGTCGAGGGAGGTGGGGGGAAGCCCGCCCGCATGGGCCGCTGCTGCCGGGAGGAGCAGGAACGGAAGCAAGGAGAGGAGGACGTAGGGGAGCCGGCGGAGGCGGCGGTCGGCGGCCATGCCATCGGTACGGGACGGACGGGCGGAGCGGTCCCGGGTCGAAGACCGCGATTTCTGGCGAAGTGTCCATCCCCGGGCCGCCGGAGCCCTCCGCGGCCCGACGCGCTTCGCGCAGCCGCCCGACCTTCTGCGCACGCCGCCCGCCCGCCGCTCCGCGCGGTCCGCGCGCCGCCCGAGCCGCTTCGCATCCCCTACGGCTGCGTCGTCGGCGGGACCGGCGTCGTCTCCGGCAGCGGCTCGCCTGGCGCCGGCGCCTGCTCTTGCGGCGTCACCTCGGCCGGCGGAGCCTCCTCCTCCTCCGGCGGTGCCGTCTCCTCCTCCGGCGTGGTCGGCTGCTGTTCCTCCTCCGGCGGCGGCTGCTCCTCCTCGGTCGTGTCCTGGGGCGCCTGCTCCTTGGTTGCGGTCGTCGCTCTTCTTGCCGCCGAACAAGGTGGTGCGCCCGTCGTTCTTCCCGACGGATCCGCCGGCCACCAGCTCCGGAAGCGTCAGGGCGGCCACGGCGATCACGAAGGCGATCGCGGCCGTCGCGAACACCGCACCGAAGGCGATCTTGCGCCGCGCGCGTGGCCGGACCACGACCCGCGGCGGCATGCCCGGAGCGCCGAGCACCGGCCCCCGCGCACCGGGCCCTCGATCGGGAGCGCCGGCGCCGATCCCAGGAGCCCCTCCGCCCCGACCGCCGCCGGCCGCCACGCGCGCGGCACGGCGGTTGCTGCGCGGCGTCGCTTCGCCGGACCGGTACACGCGGATGGGCGCCTCGGATCCAAGGTCTCGCGGTGGCCTCGCCTCGCCCGCTCCGGCCGGCGGCTCCATCGGCGCTCGGTCCTGGAGCGATCCGGCTCCGGGCGCCGCCGGCCGGCCGGCGCCCCTGGCCGCGGCGAGCGGACCGCGGTCCGTCGTGAAGCTTTTCGCGATCCGCTCGGTCGGCCGGTTCAGCATCTCGCTGACCAGGGTCACGATCACAGGGGTCATCGCCGCGGCTATCCAGGTGCCGGCGATCCAGAGCTGCGAGGTAAGGAGGGCCGCCGCCGCGGAAGCAGCGCTCGCGATCACGAGCGTCCGCATGTTCAGACGACGCTCCTCCTCGCGCTCGGCGGTGCGCGAGTGGGAAGCTCATTCATCTCCACCTTAGCCAGGGCAGCCCGAGCGATAACGTCCGGCCGGTGGAGGCACCCGCCACACGCGACGTCGATCTCGTCGTCGTCGGCGCCGGGCTCGCCGGTCTCGCGGCGGCCAGGGAGGCGGTCGGAGCGGGCTGCTCGGTGCTCGTACTCGAGGCTCGCGACCGCGTCGGCGGACGCGTCCTGAACGAGGACATCGGCGGCGGCCATGTCGTCGAGGTCGGAGGCCAGTGGATCGGGCCCACCCAGGACCGAATCGCCGCGATCGCGAGAGAGGTGGGCGTCGACACCTTCCCCACCTGGAACCAGGGCGAGAACGTGATCGAGTACGGCGGCCGGCTGCGGCGCTACACCGGCACGATCCCGAAGATCAACCCGCTGGTGCTGCTCGAGTTCGGCCGCGCACAGATGCGGCTCAACCAGCTGGCGAAGCGGGTCCCGCTCGAGGCGCCCTGGGAGGCGCCGGGCGCGGCGCGGCTGGACGGGCAGACGGTCGCCACCTGGATGCGCCGCAACCTGCCCTCGAAGCCGGCGCGCAGGGTGTTCGAGCTGGGCATCGAGGCGATCTGGGCCGCGCAGCCGGAGGACGTCTCGCTCCTCCACGTCCTGTTCTACATCCACTCGGCGGGCAGCCTCGAGCTGCTCTCCGACACCGAGGGCGGCGCCCAGCAGGACCGCTTCGTGGGCGGCTCCCAGCTGGTGCCGATTCGCATGGCGGAGCAGCTTGGTTCCGAGCGGGTGATCCTCGGCGCGCCCGTGCGGGCCATACGTCAAAGCGGCCAAGAGGGGGTGATTCTGGAAGCGGATGGCGTCTCGGTGCGCGCGCGGCGCGCCATCGTCGCGGTGGCGCCCACGCTCGCCGGTCGCCTCGTGTACGACCCGCCCCTACCCGGCTTCCGCGACCAGCTGACGCAGCGGATGCCGCTCGGCACGGTCGCCAAGTGCATGGCGATCTACCCCGAGCCCTTCTGGCGCAACGAGGGCCTGACCGGCCAGGGCATGAGCGACGCGGGCCCCGTGAGGCTCACCTTCGACAACTCGCCCCCCGGCGGCTCCCCCGGCGTGCTCCTCGGCTTCCTGGAAGGCCGCCGCGCCCGGGAGCTCGGACGCCTGCCCGCGGAGGAGCGCCGAAGCGCGGTGGTGGACTGCTTCGCCCGCCTGTACGGCCCGCGCGCCGCGAAGCCCGACGCCTACGTGGAGCGCCTCTGGGCCGAGGAGGAATGGAGCCGCGGCTGCTACGGCTGCCACATGCCCACCGGCGCTTGGACGAGCTACGGCCCCGCGCTGCGCGAACCGATCGGCCGCCTGCACTGGGCCGGAGCGGAGTACGCAACGGTGTGGAGCGGCTACATGGACGGCGCCGTGCGCTCGGGCGAAAGGGCGGCGAAGGAGGCACTGGCCCGCCTGTAGAACCGCCCCGCCGGGGGCGAATCTTTCGACTGTCCTGCTTAGTGGCCCATATGGGGCCAAAGAACAGGACAGTCGATGAAGTGATCGGGCGGATCGCGAGCCGCCAGCACGGGGTGGTGACCCGAGCGCAGCTCCTGGCTGCCGGGGTCAGCGACAAGGAGATCACGCGGCGGCTTCGAGAGGAAGGCGCTGCTCCGCGTGCACCGCGGCGTCTACCGCGTCGGCCACAAAGCCCCGAGCATCGAAGCCCGCTACCTCGCCGCCGTTCTGGCCTGCGGCGAGGGAGCGCTGCTCAGCGGCCAGGCGGCCGGCTTCCTCTGGGGCCTCGTCAAGGGCACCGCACCGCCGCCTGAGGTCACCGCCAAGACGGAGCGCCGGATCAAGGGCGTACGCGACACGGCGGGCGCGAAGAGGAGCAACCGAGGCCACCACCCGGCACGGCATCCCGATCACGACCGTCCCGAGAACACTCGTCGACCTCTCCTCATTGCTGCCGTTGGACGACCTCGCGCGGGCCTGCCACGAAGCGGGAGTGCTGCACGGCACCACGCCCCGCCACGTGGAAGCGGTGCTCGAACACAGGCCCAACACCCCGGGCGCAAAGCAGCTGAGGAAGGTGATGCACGGTGACGTGCACGTCACCCTCAGTCGTCTTGAACGCCGCTTCCTGAAGCGGCTCGATGAGGCGGGGCTCCCGCGACCGGTCACGAACAAGCCGGCCGGCGGCAGGCGCGTCGACTGCCGCTGGCCCGGCCACCGCCTCACCGTCGAGCTCGACTCCTACCGCTACCACCGCTCCCGCCACGCCTGGGAGCTCGACCGCCGCCGCGAACGCGAAGCCCACGCCAGGGGCGACCAGTTCCGCCGCTTCACCCACGACGACGTCTTCGAACACCCGGAGCAGATGCTCGGGGAATTGAGCGCGCTTCTCCGGGTAGCGGCGCAGTAATCGAGCGAAGGAGCACTTCCATGCCCCAGTGCGAGGTCTGCGGCAACGACTACGACAAGACCATGGAGATCACCCGCGGCGGCGAGATCCACGTCTTCGACAGCTTCGAGTGCGCCATCCACGCCATCGCCCCCACCTGCGACCACTGCGGCTGCAGGATCATCGGGCACGGCATCGAGGCGAACGGCTCGATCTTCTGCTGCGCTCACTGCGCCCAGCGCGAGGGAGTCGAGGGCGCCCGCGATCGCGTAGGCGCGTAGGCTGCGGCCCCATCGAACGGGTCGCCGACGACGTCTTCCAGCTCCGCGGCCGGCCGCGCAACTTGGTCAACGTCTACCTGGCCGGCGACGTCCTAATCGACGCCGGCATCTCGAGCGACCGCAAGCGCATCCTGAGCCAGCTCGCCGGCCGCACCGTGAGCGCACACGCCCTCACCCACGCCCACCCCGACCACTTCGGCTCGAGCCACGCAGTCTGCGAAGCGCTGAAGATCCCGCTCTGGTGCGGTGAGAGAGACGCAGCGGTGGCGGAGGGCGAGCGCCCGGCACCCGGCCAGGGCCGCATATCGAAGCTGCTCAGCAGGCTCCCCCCTCCCCAGCCTCACCCGGTCGAAAGAAAACTGAGAGAGGGGGACCACGTTGCCGGCTTCGCGGTCATACAAGTCCCCGGCCACTCCCCCGGCCACGTCGCCTACTGGCGCGAGTCCGACCGCACGCTGATCTGCGGCGACGTCCTCTTCAACCTCAGCCTCCCCACCCTGCGCCCGGGCCTGCGCGAGCCCTACGCCTCGTTCACGCCCGACCCGGCCCGCAACAGGGACTCGGCACGCAGGCTGGCGCAGCTCGAGCCGAGCCTGATCCTCTTCGGCCACGGCCCGCCGCTGCGCGACGGCGACCGCTTCGTACGCTTCGTCGAGTCGCTACCGGCCTAGCCCTTCGGCTGCCACAGCGCCACCTCAGCGCCCGACGGCGCGGCCACCACGCTCCGCCAGCCGGCCGGCCCCTCGCGCGGCTCGAGGATCACCGACGCGCCGAGATCCTCCGCGCGCCGGGTGTCGCGGTCGAGGTCACAGACCTCGACATACGGAAGCCACATGGCGCGCTCGGTGTCGTGCTCCACGACACCGCCCTCGATCCCGCTGCCCCAGTCGAGCGTCAGGTACGACCCCGAGCCCATCCGCACCTGCTCGAGGCGCCAGCCGAACAGGCCCGTGTAGAACCCGCACGCTCGCGGCAGGTTGCCGGTGTGCAGCTCCAGGTGGACAACGGGGTGCGAGGAGGCCGGCGCCATGCCCTGTCTCTAGGACCGGCGGCGACCTGGAAAGTCATCGCCCGTCGGCGAGACCTGACTCCGCGAGCTCGCGGCTTCCGGCGCCGGGCTGCGGGCGGGTGTGCCAGTCGAGCCACCAGCCCGCGTGGCGAACGGCCGAGGCCAGTCCGGACACGATGCGCTTCGGCATGCCGGCTTCCATACCCTGAAAGCAACGGCCGCAACCGTGTCACCATCGGGGACGGTGCACGCGCATCACCATCACCACCACCCGCAGGCGTCGGCGACGACCGACCGGCGCAGGCTCTGGATCGCCCTCGCGCTGATCCTCGGATTCATGGCCGTCGAGGTGGTGGCCGGCATCCTCGCCTCCTCCCTCGCCCTCCTCTCCGACGCCGCCCACATGCTCACCGACGCCGGCGCGATCGCCCTGGCGCTGGTGGCGGCGCGCCTCGCCGCCCGGCCCCCCGCCGGCGGCTACACCTTCGGGCTCAAGCGGGCCGAGATCCTCTCCGCGCAGCTGAACGGCGCCACGCTGCTCGCGCTCGCCGCGGTGATCCTCTACGAGGGCATCCGCCGCCTCTTCGATCCCGCCCGACGTGGAGGGCGCCATCGTGCTCGTGGTGGCGATCGCGGGCATCGTCGTGAACCTCGCCGCCACCGCCGTGCTCGCGGGCGCCGACCGGCGCAGCCTCAACGTCGAGGGCGCCTTCCAGCACGTGCTGACCGACCTGTTCGCCTTCATCGCCACCGCCGTGGCGGGCGTCGTCGTGCTCACCACCGGGTTCACGCGCGCGGACGGCATCGCCGCCCTCCTCGTCGCCGCGCTCATGATCCGCTCCGGCTGGGCCCTGCTGCGCGACTCCGGCCGTGTGCTCCTCGAGGCCGCCCCCAAGGACCTCGACCCGAACGAGATCGGCCGCACGCTCGCCGCCCAGGACCACGTGGTCGAGGTGCACGACCTGCACGTGTGGGAGGTCACCTCGGGCATGCCGTCGCTGTCCGCCCACGTCACGGTGAGGGCCGGCTGCGACACCCAGTCGCATCGCCGCAAGCTCGCCGAGATGCTCCGCGACCGCTTCGGGATCGACCACACCACCCTCCAGGTCGAGGCGCGCCACGAGGGCCCGCTGGAGATCGAGCCGCTCAGCCCGCGGACAACCTGACATGCCGCGCTTCGTGATCCAGCAGCACGCCGCCACCAGCATGCACTGGGACTTCCGGCTCGAGGTCGACGGCACCTTCAAGTCCTGGGCCGTGCCGAAGGGTCCCTCCACGGACCCGCGCGACAAGCGCCTGGCGATGGAGGTGGACGACCACTCGCTGTCCTGGGGCGACTTCGAGGGCGTGATCCCCGAGGGCGAGTACGGCGCCGGCCCCGTGATCGTCTGGGACCGCGGCACCTACGAGAACCTGCGCGAGGAGCCGATGGCCGAGGCGCTCGAGGCCGGTCACGCGTCCTTCCGGCTCGACGGCGAGAAGCTGCGCGGCGGCTGGTCGCTGAGGCGCACCGGCGGGCGCCAGTGGCTGCCTCGTGAAGCGCCGCGACGAGGAGGCCGACGCGCGCCGCCGCCCCACCAGCACGCAGCCCGAATCGGTGGTCAGCGGGCGCACGATCGAAGAGGTGCGCGAGCGGGGTTAGCCACCGCCGCGCACGGCGGCCGTAGAGTCCAAGAGGAGCTGAGCGCCTACACCGCCATGAAGGCCGTCCTCACGGACGAGCCCTTCGACGACCCCAACTGGATCTTCGAGCGCAAGCTCGACGGCATCCGCTGCATGGCCCACCGCGACGGCGGCGGGCCGGTGCGGCTGATCTCGCGCACCGACAGGGACATGACGGGCCAGTTCCCCGAGGTGGCGGAGGCGCTCGAGGCCCAGCCGGTGGACGACTTCGTCCTGGACGGCGAGCTCGTCGCCTTCCAGGACGGCATCACCAGCTTCTCGAGGCTGCAGCGGCGCGCCCGGGGGCGGGTGCCAGTCTTCCTGTACGTGTTCGACCTGCTCCGCCTCGAGGGCCGCGACGTTCGCGACCTGCCGCTCCGCGAGCGCAAGGCCCTCCTCCGCGACTCCTTCGAGTTCGGCGGCCGCGTGCGCTACAGCCAGCACCGCAACGAGCACGGCACCAAGCTGTTCCGCGAGGCCTGCCGCCGGGGGCTCGAGGGACTGGTCGCGAAGCGCGCCGACAGCCCCTACCGCTCGGCGGCCCGCTCGCGCGACTGGCTCAAGCTCAAGTGCCACTTCGAGCAGGAGCTCGTGATCGGCGGCTTCACGGCGCCGCAGGGGTCGCGCACGGACTTCGGCGCGCTGCTCGTGGGCTACTACGAGGGAGACAAGCTCAGCTACGCCGGCAAGGTCGGCACCGGCTTCGACCACGCGACCCTCGAGGAGCTCGGCCGCCGGCTCCGCGAGCTGGAGCGCGACGACCCGCCCTTCGCCGACGTCCACCCCATCCCGCGCGGCACGCACTGGGTGGAGCCCGAGCTGGTCGCGCAGATCGGCTTCTCCGAGTGGACGCGGGATGGCCGCCTGCGCCATCCCCGCTACCTCGGCCTGCGCGACGACAAGCCGGCCCGCGAGGTCGTGCGGGAGCGCCCGTCGTGAAGGCGAAGATCTCGAGCCCCGACAAGCGGCTCTTCCCGGCCGACGGGATCACGAAGCTCGACCTCGCCACCTACTACGAGCGGGTGGCCGAGTGGATCGTCCCGCACGTGCGCGACCGGCCGCTCAGCCTGCAGGTCTTCCCCGACGGCATCGAGGGCAAGGGGTTCTTCCAGAAGAACGTGCCGAAGCACTACCCGGACTGGATCCGCCGCGTGGAGGTGCGGAAGGAGGGCGGCAAGGTCATCCACCCGGTGGTCACGGACGCGGAGACGCTCCCCTACCTGGTCGGCCAGAACACGATCACGCCGCACGTCTGGCTCTCGCGCTGCGACCGCGTCGACCAGCCCGACCGCATGGTCGTGGACCTCGATCCGCCGCCGGGCGAGGACTTCTCCGCGGTGCGCCGCGCCGCCCGCCAGGCCGGCGACCTGCTGCGCGAGATCGGCCTGGAGCCGTTCGCGCAGGTGACCGGCTCGAAGGGGATCCACGTGTGGACCCCGCTGCGGCGCCGGGCGGACTTCGAGGAGGTCAAGGAGTTCTCGAACCAGTTCGCGGCGGTGCTCGCAGCCCGCCATCCAGAGGAGCTCACGACGGAGTTCCGCAAGGCGAAGCGCGCGGGGCGGATCCTCGTGGACGTGCTGCGCAACCGCTACGCCCAGACGGCCGTGCCGCCGTACGGGGTCCGCCCGCGCCCGGGCGCCCCGGTGGCCACGCCGATCGAGTGGGACGAGCTGTCCGACTCGAAGCTGCGCCCCGACCGCTGGACCGTGAAGAGCGTGCTGCGCCGGCTCGAGGCGAAGGGCGACCCGTGGGCGGAGATCGGGTCGTCCGCGCGCGGGATCGGCGACGCGCGGAAGAAGCTGGCGAAGCTGGCGCCCTAGCCCCTCGGCGGCGGGCTGACGGGCTCCAGCACGAACATCTCGATCGCGACGTCCCGCGTCACCAGCACCTGGCTCGTGAAGCCGAGCACGCGCCGGCCGACGATCCGCTCCACCTCCGCGGCGAACCGGTCCCGCATCGCGTCGGCGAAGACGAGCCGCGTGTCACGCACATGGTCCTGCTCGCCGGCCTCCGCCAGCGTGCGCTCCACCACCGTCAGCACGTCCTGCATCACACAGATCAGCACGTCGTCGAGGAGGTAGGACTTCGAGCGGGTGGGGCCCTTTCCGTAGTGCTGCCGGTGGAAGCGCACGATCGCGTTCGTCACCTCGGCCAGCATCGGTCCCGGCGCTGTGGATTCTGGACGGTGGGCGGTCACGGAAGTCGCATGTGTCGAGTGCGACGATCCGGTTCGTGCCGCCGGGCGGCCTCGTCCCGTCCCGTTTCGAGAGGAAGACGCCGAACGCCCGGGTCAGAAGGACGTCCTGCGCCGCGCGGCATGATGGCAGAGCGCTCGTTTTCGCGCTCCACACCCGGGGTAGACCTCAATATATGCCGACCATTGCGGACGAATCGCCCGAGCGCAGAATCGAGGCGCTGGTAGAGCGGGGCGAGGAGCGCGGCTGCGTGAACCTCTCCGACCTCCTGGATCTCGCTCAGGAGCTCGAGCTGCCCGACGACGAGACCCAGGCGCTGCAGGAGCGGATCGAGGCGCGCGGCATCGAGGTCGGCGACGACTGCGGCAACGGCGCCCAGCCCGGCCCGACCTACAACCACGACGAGCTCGTGATCATGACGAGCGACACGCTGCAGCTGTTCCTGCGCGACGTGCGCCGCCACCCCCTGCTCTCCGCCGACGAGGAGGTGCGAGCTGGCGCAGCGCATCGAGCGCGGCGACCTCGACGCCAAGGAGCGCATGGTCAACTCGAACCTGCGCCTGGTCGTCTCGCTGGCCAAGAAGTACCAGGGCCACGAGCTGCAGCTGCTGGACCTGATCCAGGAGGGCATCCTGGGCCTGATCCGGGCAGCCGAGAAGTTCGACTGGCGCCGCGGCTACAAGTTCTCGACCTACGCCACCTTCTGGATCCGGCAGGCGATCCAGCGCGGCCTCGCGAACCAGGGGCGGACGATCCGCATCCCGGTCCACATCGGCCAGCGCGAGCGGAAGATCGCCCGCGTGGAGCGCGACCTGGCGGCGCGGCACGGCCGTCCCCCCACGCGACGAGGAGGTCGCCGCGGCCGCCGAGCTGTCGATCGAGGAGCTCCACGAGACGCGCGAGGTCATGCGCACGATCACGAGCCTCGAGCGGCCGGTCGGCGAGGAGGGCGACACCGAGCTCGGCGACCTGCTCGCCAGCGAGGAGCGCCAGCCCCACGAGGAGGTCGAGATCGGCCTGCGCGACCAGACCGTGCGCGCCGCGCTCGACCAGCTGCCCGAGCAGGAGCGCAAGGTGATCAAGCTGCGCTACGGCATCAACGGCGACGAGCCGACGCCGCTGCGCGAGGCGGGCCGGCTGCTCGGGCTGTCGCCCGAGCGCGTGCGGCGGATCGAGCACAAGGCGCTCGACCGGCTCGCCGAGTTCCGCGAGGTCGCGGCGCTCTCCGAAGCCGCGTAGCAATCGAGCTCGAGGAGATCGATGCCGGCCAGCTGATCTACCGCATCCGGGCCACGCCCGCGGACAGCGCCGACGGCCCGAGCTCGCCGACGAGGTCGTGGCAGCACTCGACCAGGTGAGTAACGGGCGACACGGCGGGTAATCCGTCGGCATGGAAGGTACGACGCGGTTCCCCCGGGCGAACGACGACCGGTCGGTGGGCGAGCTCGTGAACCAGCTCTCCCAGCAGACCTCCACGCTCATCCGCCAGGAGCTGCGGCTCGCCCAGACGGAGCTGCAGGAGAAGGGCAAGCGCGTGGGGATCGGCGCGGGCATGTTCGGCGGCGCGGGCCTCGTGGCGCCTGTACGGCGTGGGCGCGCTCGTGGCCGCCGCGATCATCGGCATCGGAACGCTGCTCGAGCCGTGGATCGCCGCGGTGATCGTGGGCGTGGTGCTGCTCGCCGTGGCCGGCGTGCTGGCGCTGACCGGGCGCAAGCAGGTCGAGCGCGGGACGCCGCCGTTGCCGGAGCAGGCGATCGAGAGCGCGAAGCGCGACGTCGACGAGGTCAAGGCCGCGAGGTCACGGGCATGAACCAGCAGGACACCGAGCAGCTGCGCCGCGAGATCGAGCGGACCCGAGCCGAGCTGGGCGCGACCGTGGAGGCGCTCTCGCACAAGACGGACGTGAAGGCGCAGGCCCGCGCGAAGGCCGAGCAGGCCAAGAGCCAAGCCCGGGACAACCCCGCAGTTCCGCTCGCCGCCGGCATCGGGGTGGCGATCGTTGCGCTGTGGATGATTCGCAGGAGAAGGCGTTCGTGATGGCACGCTTCCGACGTAAGAAGGAGCAGGACGCTCCGGAGAGCAAGACCGACAGCACCGAGGTGCACAGGCCGGACGACGACCAGCCCGAGAGCCCCACCGACTGAAGGGGCGCGCCTGGGTCGGCGTGCTCAAGCGCACCTTCAAGGGCTTCCAGAAGGACAACCTGACCGACTGGGCGGCGGCGCTCACCTACTACGGCGTGCTGTCGATCTTCCCGGCGCTGATCGTGCTGGTGTCGGTCCTCGGCCTGATCGGCGACTCGGCCACCGACCCGCTGCTCGAGAACCTGGGCGAGGTCGCTCCCGGCCCGGCGCAGGAGATCTTCACGAGCGCGATCGAGAACCTCCAGGGCAGCCCAGGGCGCCGCCGGCGTCTTCTTCGTGATCGGCATCCTGGGCGCGATCTGGGCGGCGTCCGGCTACGTCGCCGCCTTCATGCGCGCCTCCAACGCGATCTACGCGATGGAGGAGGGACGCCCGATCTGGAAGACGCTCCCCGTGCGCGTCGGCCTCACCGTGCTGCTGATGGTGCTGACCGCGCTGAGCGCCGTGGCGGTCACCGTGACCGGCGGCCTGGCCAAGGAGGCCGGCGACCTGCTCGGGCTCGGCGACACCGCGGTGACGGTCTGGGGCATCGCCAAGTGGCCCGTGCTGCTGCTGCTCGTGAGCTTCATGTTCGCGGTGCTCTACTGGGCGGCCCCGAACGTCAAGCAGCCCGGCTTCCGCTGGATCTCGCCCGGCGGCCTCCTGGCCGTGATCGGCTGGGTGATCGCGTCGGCCGCGTTCGCCTTCTACGTGGCGAACTTCGGCTCCTACAACAAGACCTACGGCGCGCTCGCCGGGCCGATCGTGTTCCTGGTCTGGCTCTGGATCTCGAACATCATGATCCTGCTCGGGGCCGAGTTCAACGCCGAGCTGGAGCGTGGGCGCGCGATCGAGGGCGGCATGCGCCCGCCGGACAAGGAGCCGTTCGTGGAGCCGCGCGACACGCGCAAGATGGAGACGAGCTCGTCCTGACGGTCCAGGCGAGCGACAGCAGGGCGAACGGCCCGTTCGCCGGATACGCCGAGCCCGAGAAGCGGCCGCCGTTCCGCTCCTACGCGGCGCTGACGGCGCTCTTCAACGCCGGCATGGCGGCCGGCCTGGCGGGCGCCCGGCGGCGCGGCCACAAGCTGCCCGAGCGAATCGACGGCCGCGACCTGATGCTGGCCGGGGTGGCCACCCACAAGCTGAGCCGGCTGATCGCGAAGGACCGGATCACCGCCTTCGCACGGGCGCCGTTCACCGAGTACCAGCAGCCGGGCGGTCCGGCCGAGGTGGAGGAGCGCGCCCGCGGAGAGGGCCTGCGGCGGACGATCGGCGAGCTGCTGGTGTGCCCCTACTGCCTGGGCATGTGGATCTCGGGCGGATTCCACCTCGGCCTGGTGACGGCGCCACGGGCGACCCGCTTCGCGGCCTCGGTGCTGACCGGGCTGACGATCTCGGACTTCCTGCAGATCGCCTACAAGGCCGCGGAGGAGCGCGGCCTGGGCGGCGAGTAGCCTACCGTCAGCTCCAGCATGAAGAACTCGAAGCCCACGTCGGGCTCGATCAGGATCTGGCTGTGGTACGCCTCGACCCGGCGGCCCAGGGCCTCCTCGACGACGCCCTTGAACGAGGCAGCCATCGCCTCCTGGAAGGTGAGGCGCACGCGGCGGACCATGTCCTTCTCACCCCTCTCCGCCAGAGTCCGCTCCACCGTGGTCATCGTGTCCCGCAGGACCGTGACCACGTAGCGGTTCTCCAGCATGTACGTCTTCGCCCGCGTCGGCCCGCGACCGTAGTACTCGCTGAAGAGGCGGACGATTCCGTTCGTTATCTCGGCAAGCTCGTCGCCGAGCCGGGCGTGGGGGCCCTCCGGGGCCTCTACCGATTCCACGCGTAGATAGTCTCACGCGCTCCCCCCTGGCCGCTACCCCGCTGCTCGAAATTTCAGGCGCCGGCGCGCCTAGGGCTCTAGCCCGCGATCGCCTCGTCGCCGGCGCGCTCGCGCACCGACTTGGCGCGGCGGGTCGCGTCGAGCAGCCGCGGCGGCATGGCGGAACGGAACAGCCTGCTCGCCTTGCCCAGCTTTGCCCGGCAACGCGGGCACTCCTCTGATGTCGCCGACAGCGTGGGGCTGTAGACGGTGAGCCGGCAAGTCGGGCAGTTCAGATACGCCATGCCTCTCCTCCTTGTAGCGCGCCGGGGGTCCGCGCTGTACAGGGCGGCCAACGCTAACCCAAACGGAAACCGGAGTCAACGGAAAGGTGAGGTTCTGCGCTGGCTCGGCCCCGGGACCGATGCGTTTGTGCACAGGGCCGCGGGGGGATGCCATCCTGGATGAACCTCGCCGAGGCGCTCGTCATCAAGCGGGGGAACCTCTTCATGGTCGCGCCGCGCGACGGCGACCTGCCGGCCGATCCGGGCGGCTTCGGGCTCTGGTATCGAGACTGCCGCCACCTGTCCGCTCACCGGCTGCGCCTGGACGGCGAGGCGCCGGTGCTCCTCCAGGCCTCCGACGCCCTGGGCACGCGGGCGGTCCATGAGCTGTCGGGCGCCGGGCGACCGGTGTCGCTGCGCGTCGATCGAGCTCTCGACGACGAGCCCGGAGTGCTCGTGGAGGGCATCGTGCTGCGAAGCCACGCGCCGGATGCGATGCGTCTGTCGCTCGAGCTGTCGCTCGGCGCGGACTTCGAGCCGATGCTGGCGGTGCGCGGCCTGGTGCGAGCGGCCGGCACCGCCGCCCGTGGAGAGCGCCTTCGACGGGCGGATGCTGAGCTGGTCCACGACCGGCCGGGACGGCGTGGTGCGGACCACGACGGTCGAGACGAGCGAGCCGCCTGCGTCGGCGGCCGGCGGCGTGCTGCGCTTCGAGATCGACCTGCCGGGCCGGGGGGAGCGGCGGATCGAGCTGCGGATCGCGGCCGGCGAGAGCGGCGAGGAGCGCCATCCCTGTGCGAAGCGTCCGCAGTCCGAGCCCACCGAGGTCCGCTCCGACGACGAGCTGTTCGACCGCATCCTCGCCCGCTCGCTCCGGGACCTCGACATGCTCCGCTCGGAGCTCGACGGGCGCTCCTACTTCGCGGCCGGCGTCCCCTGGTTCGCCACCCTCTTCGGCCGCGACAGCCTGATCGCCGCCACGCAGACGCTCGCCTTCGACCCGGACGTCGCCGCCGACACCCTCCGCCTGCTCGGCGACCGCATGGGGCGCATGTACAGCGACGAGCACGACGAGGATCCGGGGAAGGTGCTGCACGAGCTCCGCGTGGGCGAGCCCGCCGCGCTCGGCGAGACGCCCTTCGCGCGCTACCACGGGAGCGCCGACGCCACACCGCTGTGGCTGTGCCTCGTCGCCGACCACGCCGACTGGTCGGGCAGCCTGGAGCTGTTCCGCGAGCTGCGCCCGCAGGTCGAGGCCGCGCTCGAATGGATCGACGGCCCCGGCGACCTCGACGGCGACGGTCTCGTCGAGTACCAGCGCCGCTCGCCGCACGGCCTGTGGAACCAGGGCTGGAAGGACTCGCCGGACGGCGTGCCGGATCCCGGCGGGGAGCCGCTCCGGCCGCCGATCGCGCTGATCGAGGTGCAGGGCTACGTGGTCAGGGCGCTGCGGGGGATCGCGCGGCTGTTCGAGCTGGACGGCGAGGCCTCGCGGTCCGAGGCGCTGCGGGCACGCGCGGCCGAGGTCGAGGCGGCGCTGGCCCGCTTCTGGGCGATCGACCCCGGCGGCTACGCGATCGGCCTGGGCGCCGGCAAGCGGCCCGGCACCCGCCTGGCCTCGAACCAGGGGCACCTGCTCTGGGCCGGCGCCCTGCCGCCGGACCGGGCACGGTCGGTGCGCGACCTGCTGATGGCGGAGCACATGTTCTCGGGCTGGGGCGTACGGACCCTGTCCGACCGGAACCCCGCCTTCAACCCGCTCGGGTACCACACCGGCTCCGTCTGGCCGCACGACACCGCGATGTTCGCCTGCGGCCTGCGCCGCTACGGCTTCGACGAGGACTTCCTGCGCGTCTTCGACGCCCTGCTCGAGGCGGCGTCGCGGTTCGACGACTACCGCCTGCCCGAGCTCTTCGGCGGCTTCGCGAGACGGCCCGGCGAGGACCCGGTGCCGTACCCCGTGGCGTGCCGCCCGCAGGCCTGGGCGGCCGGCTCGATCCCCTGGCTCCTGGCCGCCTGCCTCGGGCTCGAGCCGGACGCGCTCCATGGCCGGCTGCGGGTGGTCAGGCCGCTCCTGCCCCGCTGGGTCGACCGGCTGGACCTGTCCGGGCTGCGGGTGGCGGGCGCCACCGTCGACCTGCGCTTCGAGCGCACGGCCGAGGGCGTCCAGCTGGCCGGCGCACAGGTGGACGGCACGCTCGAGATCGTGCGGGAGCGGCCGCCGCTCGGGTCGTCGTAGGCTCCAGCCTGTGGAGCTCGACTCCGAGATCGACAAGCTCTACGGCATCCCGCTCGACGAGTTCGTGCACGATCGCGACGAGCTCGCGAAGCGGCTCCGCCGCGACGGCGAGCGCGAGGCCGCCGAGCAGGTCAAGAAGCTGCGGAAGCCGAGCGCGGGCGCGTGGGCGCTGAACCAGGCGGTGCGGCGGCGGCGAAAGGAGACCGACGCCCTGCTCGCGGCGGGCGAGCGCCTGCGAGCGGCGCACGAGTCGCTGATGTCCGGCGGCGACCAGGCCGAGCTGCGCGATGCGATGCGGGAGGAGCGCGAGCTGGCGTCCGGGCTGGCGGATTGCGCCGAGGCGATCGCGAGCGAGACGGGAAAGAGCGGACCGGCGCTGCGGGAACGCGTGCGCTCGACCCTGCACGCGGCTGCCGTGGACGAGGAGGCCCGCGAGGAGCTGGCGAAGGGCCGCTTCGTGCGCGAGCGCGAGGCGGTGGGGCTCGGCCCGTTCGGGGCCGGCCGCGGCGTGGGGCGCCGAAGCGACCGCCCGGCGAAGACGCGTCCCAAGGCGTGAGGAGCGGCGGCCGGCGGCGAAGCGACCCGCCGAGCGCCCTGCTCGCACCAAGGACCCGTCCGCCGCCGAGCGCGAGAAGGCCGCCGAGCGGGAGCGGAAGGAGCGGATCGCCGAGGCCGAGCGGGCCGTCGAGGAGGCCCGGGCGGCGCTCGAGGAGGCGGAGGCCGCGCACGGCGAGGCGGCGAGCGAGCTCCAGGCGGCGCGGGAGGCCGTCGGCGCCGCCGAGGACACCGAGCGCGAGGCACGCGCGGTCGCCCGCGAGCGCAGGCGCGCGGCCGGCAAGCTCGAGCGCGAGCTGGAGCGGCTCCGCGCCAAGAAGCGCTGACCGGCGCCGTCTCGTTTTCACCCACCCCGCTCGGGTAGCCCCAACCCATGAACTACTGGGTCCAGCTTGCCACCGAACAGTTCCCGCCGAGCGAGCTCGTCGAGCAGGCGATCGAGGCCGAGCGGGCCGGCTTCGACGCCGTCAACGTCAGCGATCACTTCCAACCGTGGTGGGAGCCGGGCCACTCCGGGCAGGCCTGGACCCTGCTCGGGGCGATCTGCCACGCCACCGAGCGGGTCGGCGTCGGCACCGGGGTCACCGCACCCGTCTACCGCTACAACCCGGCCGTCGTCGCCCAGTTCGCCGCCACCGTCGAGGAGCTCTCGCCCGGGCGCGGCTTCCTCGGCGATCGGCTCCGGCGAGGCGCTCAACGAGGTCCCCTGCGGGATGGACTGGCCCGACACCGGCCAGCAGGTCCGGCGGATGGAGGAGGCGCTCGAGATCATCGGCCGGCTCCTCGACGGCCAGCGCGTCGACCACCAGGCGAGTACTTCCGCACCCGCGGCGCCTACCTGCACACCCGCGGCGAGCGGCGCCCGCCCGTCTACGTGTCGGCGTTCGGCCCCGACGCCGCCGGCGTCGCGGCTCGTCACGGCGACGGCCTCTGGACGCTCGCCGACCCCGAGAGCGCGCCCGACCTGATCGACGCCTACAGGTCGGCGTGCGACGACGCCGGCAGGGAGCCCGGCGAGATCATCCTCCAGACGGGCTTCTCCTGGGCCGAGGACGACGACGCGGCGCTCGAGGGCGCCCGGGTGTGGAAGGCCACCCAGCCGCAGGAGTACTTCACCGACGACTGGCACGACCCGAAGGCGATGTTCGACAAGGCCGACCGCGAGGTCTCGGACGAGGAGTTCGCGCAGTCGTACATCGTCGGCTCGGACCCCGAGCACCACGTGGAGCGCATCCGCCAGGTCGAGCAGCTGGGCGCCACGGTCGTGTGCCTGCAGAACGGGTCGGGCGCCGACCCGCTCGGCGCGCTGCGCACGTACGGCGAGCGGATCCTGCCCGCGCTGAAGAGCGCGCGCGTGGTGTAGCGAGCGCCGCGTACCCGGCACCCGAACCCCATGTGCGAAACCGCGCCAGATCGGGTTTGGAACGCGGCCGCGATGGACAGACTTGTCTCACGGTAACCGGCCCGGGGAGCGCAAGCCACCCGGCCGGGTGCCAGAGCAGTACGAGGGGGACGAGTACGGTCGCCTTGGTCGGATCGGCCGCACTGCGGACCTTTGTCAGGTAAACCACCGGACGGAGGTCTGGAGAGATGAGTGCTGTTGCGCTCGCCCCACCGGCGAGCTTTCCCCGCATCCCTCGACGCAAGGATTGCGACCGCGCCGAGGCGCGCGAAACCGAGCGGCAGCTGCTTGTCCGCTACCACCACGAGGGCGACCTCGCCGCGCGCGAGGAGCTGGTCGAGCGGTTCCTGCCGCTGGCCCGCGACCTCGCCCTTCGCTACACGTACACCGACGAGCCGTTCGACGACCTGCTGCAGGTCGCGAGCCTGGGCCTGATCAAGGCGATCGACCGCTTCGAGCCCGGCCGCGGAACGAAGTTCACGAGCTACGCCGCCCCCACCATCCTCGGCGAGCTCAAGCGCCACTTCCGCGACAAGGGCTGGGCGCTGCACGTGCCCCGCGACCTCCAGGAGCGCACGCTCGCGGTCAGCCGCGAGACCGAGGTGCTCTCGAAGACCCTCGGCCGCTCGCCGAAGGTGCGCGAGGTGGCCGCCGCGCTCGGCTGCAGCGTCGAGGCGGTGCTCGAGGCCCAGGAGGCGGCGGCCAGCTACGAGGCCGCCTCGCTCGACGCCCCGACCGCCCGCGACGACGAGGAGGCCGCGCCGCTCGTGGACATGATGGGCGGCGAGGACTCGGCCTACGAGCTGGTCGAGAGCCGCGACGCGATCGCCAGCACCTGGAAGGCGCTACCCGACGTGGAGCGCCAGGTGCTCGAGCTGCGCTTCATGCACGACCTGACGCAGCGCGAGATCGGGGAGCAGATCGGCTACTCGCAGATGCACGTGTCGCGCCTGCTGCGGCGGGCGCTCAACCGCCTGGAGACGGCCGCAGCCGCCGCCTGAGCGAGCGGGCGTTCTCGACGGCGAAGCCCTCCCAGTCGTTGTTGAAGTAGACGAGGACCTCGGCCCGGCGGCGCCACTGGGCGATCCGCCGGGCCCACTCCTCGATCTCCGTCTCCGAGTAGTTGCCGCGCCGGCCGCGCCGGCCGTGGTGCAGCCGCACGAGCGTCCAGTCGGTGGTCAGCTCGCGGGCCTGGAAGGGCCACTTCGGGTGGTCGCCGATCACGAGCGCGGCGCCGTGCTCGCCGAGCAGGTCGTACACCTCGCGCGTGAACCAGCTCTCGTGCCTGAACTCGAAGCAGTGCCGGCCCGTCGGGCAGCGTTCCGAGGCGTCGCGGTCGAGCAGCTCGACGTCGGCCTTGAAGTTGGCGGGCAGCTGCCAGACGATCGGACCGAGCTTCGGAGAGCGCACGAGCGGCTCGATGCGCTCGTAGTAGCGCTCGATCCCCTCCTCGATGTCACGCAGCCGGCGGATGTGGGTGAGGTAGCGGCTGGCCTTGGCCGCGAACAGGAAGCCTCCGGGCGTCTGCTCCACCCAACGGGCCACGGCGTCGCGTGAGGCGAGCCGGTAGAAGGTCGAGTTGACCTCGACCGTGTCGAACTCCTCCGCGTAGCGCGCGAGCCAGCGCCCCTTGCCGAGCCCCTCGGGGTAGAGACGGCCGCGCCAGTCGTCGTAGTTCCAGCCGGAGCAGCCGATGCGGACAGGGCGTGAGGCTATGGACGGGTGATACCCGGGCGCGGCAAGCGACGCGTGTCGACCACCTCGAACGCCCTGCCCGGCACGCGGTGCAGCGTGTGGAGCTGGTCGTTGTCCCAGCCCCGGTGGGGCGCGCCGCTCACGTACCAGGGCGAGCCGTTGTCCGCCAGGATCATCCCGTAGCGCTTGAGCGCGCGCAGCACCACGCGCGCCTGGCGCGGGAAGCGCGAGATCCCGTAGCCGCGCTTCAGCCGCAGGCGCTGGCCCATGGCCGGCAGGTCGGGTCGGTCAGGTCGGAGGCGAAGTGGCGCGCCGGGTACACGAACGCGCGCCGCGTGCGCTCGGCCGTGAAGCGCAGCGCGTGGTCGATCCGGCCGCGCCGCACCTCGTCGTAGCGCGCGAGGCCGGGGAGGATCGGCAGGCCCGCGGCGTCCGCCGAGGTCCAGCCGCGCGGCCGCAGCCGGTTCGAGCGCAGGTTCCACACCGCGCCGACCCCGCCCGCCAGCGCGCGCCGCCGCGCTCGGGGTAGGCGGCGAACAGCTCGTACAGCCGGCAGCGGGAGCGGTCCACCACGATCACGTGGCGGTCGCCGTCCGAGCCGCGGCCGCCCTCGATCGGCACGCGCGGCGGGATCGGGTAGCGCACGCGGTCCGACTCGGACGCGTACTCGAAGCTCACCCGCACGCCGCGACGGCCCGGGCCGACGGTCGCGAACGGGATGCCGATCGGGCCGCCCTCCCACAGCCCCGAGCCGAAGTCGGCGTGCATGGTGCGGTCCAGGCCGATCGAGCGCACGAGTCGCGTCCGAGCGCGGGTGCACCGGCAGCCGGTCGACGCGCTGGTTCCAGTGGTTGTCGCGCGGAAAGACCGGACAGCCGGGCGCACCGGGCAGCGTGGGCGGGCGTGCGCTCGTGGCGCCGAAGAGCGGGCCGGCGGCGCCGGTCGCTGCCAGCGCGAGCGCCACGAGGGCGGCGCCGAGGGCGACCGCCCCCGCGCGGCCTACTGTCCCGAGGGCCCGAACCGGCTCGTCTCGCCCTCGGGCAGCCGGCCGTCGCGGCCGACGTAGCCGTCCTTGCCGCCGGCCACGAGGTAGACCGCCGGCTCGTCCCCCACGTTCTTGACCTTGCGCACGGTCGACGCGTCCACGCGCGCGAGGCCGCCGGGGCCGAGCACGTGCGTGGTGTCGTCGCCGAAGGTCATCTCCACGCGCCCGCGGTGGACGAAGTAGAGCTCCTCCTGCTCGTCGTGGAAGTGCCGCCCGGTCTCGATACCCGGGCGGGATCTCGATCGCGTTGACGCCGAAGGCGGTCACGCCGAGCGTGCGGCGCACCTTGCGGAAGCCCGGCCCGTCGGCGAGCGCGTCCACGTTCGCGACCGCGAAGCCGTCGCCCTCGACCGGTTCGTGCACCTCGTCAGCCATGCGCGGCAGGATATGCCGATTCGCCCGCCCGCGGGGGCGAAACCCGCGGCCTACGCCGCCCGCTCGGCGCTGCGCAGCCCGCCGCGCGCCCAGAGCACGGTCACCGCCGCCGAGCAGCAGCGCCACGCCGAACGCGGGCAGCACCTGCGTCGGGTCTCCCTCGAGGAAGCCGCGGCCGGCCTCGAGCACCAGCGTGACCGGGTTCACCGAGGCCGCCGCCTGCACCCAGCCGGTCAGCAGGTCGTACGGCACCCACACCGGCGCCAGGAACAGGAAGAGGAAGGCCGGCACCTGGATGGCGGGGCCGGCCTGCATCGTGCGCAGCCGCATCGCCACCCCGCTTCCGAACAGCACCGCGGCGGCGTTCACCATCAGCGCGAGCGTGTAGAGGCCCACGAGGTCGATGGCGCTCCCGTCGATCGAGAGCCCGGCCACGAGCGCCACCACCGTGATCACCGCGATCGTGAAGCACGGCGCGCACGAGCGCGGCGAGCCAGTAGCCGGCCACGATCCCGCCGCGCCGCTGGGCCGCGAGCATCAGCCGGCGCGAGAAGCCGGACTCGAAGTCGCGCGCCACCGAGAAGCCGGTGAAGATCCCGCCGAAGGCCGAGGCCTGCAGCAGCACGAAGCCGTAGACGAAGGTCGTGTAGCCGGCGCCGTAGTCGAAGCCCGGGATCGAGTCCACGCGCGACAGGCCGCCCGCGAACGCCGTGAAGAAGAACAGCGGGAACAGCAGCGCCGGCACGATCATCGCGGGGTTGGTGAAGAAGTTGTGGGCGTTGCGCCACCCCACCGCGAAGCGCCACCGACCAGAACCCGCCGCGGCTCATGTCCTCACCATCCGCGTGCGGAGCGCCGACGACGCGGCGGCCAGCGCGATCAGCGCCAGCCCGCCCGCGCAGGCGAAGCCGAGCGCGATCGCCTCGCCGTCCCAGCCCGTGATCACGAGCGAGCGGATCCCCTCGAGCATGTAGGAGACCGGGTTGTAGGTGGCGACGGTCCGGAACCAGTCGATCTCGATCAGGTTGCGCGGCAGCGCCATCGACGACAGGAAGAGCGCCGCGAAGAAGAGCGGGAACACGCCCTGCACGGCCTCGCCCGAGCCGCTCCGCAGGGCCACGAAGGCGCCGATGCAGCCGAACGCGAGCGAGATCGTCAGCGACAGGGCGACGATCACGAGCGCGCCGCCGAGCCCGGCCTCGATCCCGGCCCCGAACGCCACGCCGACGAGCAGGAAGGTCACGGCCTGGATCAGCCCGAGCGCCAGGATGCCGGCGAGCTGGCCCATCATCAGCGCCACGCGGCGCAGCGGCGTGAGCGAGAGGCGGTTGAGGAAGCCGCTCTCGATGTCGCTCGCCACGTTCGTGCCCGCGCTGTTGGCGGAGAACAGCGCGCCCTGGACGAACGCGATCGCGAGCGCGAACTCGAAGTAGGAGTCGGTCGGGAAGCCGGGCAGCCGCGTGGTCGAGTCGAGCCCGCTCGAGTTGATCGACAGCAGCATGCAGCGGGAACACGAGCGACGGCACCACCATCAGCGGCTGGCGCAGCGTGCGCACGACCGAGCGGCGCGCGAGCATGCCGACCTGCCGGGGAAGGGCGGAGGTCACTGCCACGGCTGGCTCGGCGGGCTCCGGCTGCTCCTCGACCTGGCCCTCGAGCGAGCGCCCGGTCTTCTCCAGGAAGACGTCGTCGAGCGTGGGCGCGTGCAGCTGCAGGTGCTCCACGTGGATGTCCTCGGCGTCGAGCGCGCGCACCACGTCGGCGAGCTGCGCGTCGCCGCCCGACAGGCGCACCGAGGCGCCCTTCGGGGAGCCGGTCACGGACTCGCCGAAGCGTGCCAGCACCTCCCTCATGCGCGGCAGGTCGCCCGGCTCCGCCGGGACGACCTCCACGCTCGGGCGGCCGATCTCGGCCTTGAGCGCCTCCGGGGTGCCCTCGGCCACGATGCGGCCCTTGTGGATGATCCCGACGCGGTCGGCGAGCACGTCCGCCTCCTCCAGGTACTGCGTCGTGAGGAAGACGGTCACGCCGCGGTCGGCCGCCAGGCGGCCGACCTCGTCCCAGAGGGCGCTGCGGCTCTGCGGGTCGAGGCCGGTGGTGGGCTCGTCGAGGAACAGGATGCGCGGCCGGTGCACGAGCGCGAGCGCCAGGTCGAGCCGGCGCTTCATGCCGCCCGAGTAGCCGCCCACGCGCCGGTCGGCGGCCTGCGTCAGGCCCACTCGCTCGAGCAGCGTCGTCCGACCGCTCGCGTGCCTCGTCACCGCGCATGCCGTGCAGTGCGGTCTGGAGCTTCATGTGCTCGCGGCCGGTGAGGAAGGGGTCGAGCGCCGCCTCCTGGAGCGCCGCGCCGATGGCGGCGCGCACCTGGGCGCCCTCCTTGACGACGTCGTGCCCCGCCACCCGCGCGCTACCCGAGGTGGGCGGCAGCAGCGTGGTGAGCATGTGCACGGTCGTGGACTTGCCGGCGCCGTTGGGGCCGAGGAAGCCGTACACCTCGCCCGGCTCCACGCGCAGGTCGATGCCGTCGACCGCGCGCGGGCCCTTCTTGAACTCGCGGACCAGATCGGTGGCTTCGATGGCGGCGCCGGCCATGTGATCGAGACTAGTGGCCTCGAGCACGATCTCGGGCGGGGCGCGGGCTAGAACCTCAGCAGCGCCGCCACGCCGCCGGCGCGCTCCTGGAGCTCCTCCCGCCTGCGCCGCACGGCCAGGATCTCCGCCGACTGCTGCAGCGTCAGCTCGATGGCCGCCTCCGTGAGGTCGTCGAGCTGCTCGAGCTCGCGGCCGTCCACCGGGCAGGTGCGCTCGCCGCCGGGCCCGAGCCAGCCGCACTCCGGACAGGTCGTGCCGGGGGCGGAGAAGCGCTCGTCCAGCAGCAGGCACTCCACGCGGCGCTCGTTGAGGGCCGGGAGCACCTCCTCGAGGTTCTGCGCCGCCCGGCTGCCCTCGCCGAGGCGGTCGAGCGCGGCGGCCTCGCGCTCCTCCTCGATCGCCTCGAACAGCGGCTGCGGTCTTCTCGAGGACCTTGCCGGGCGTCGCGGTGTCCACGTCCACCTCGATGCGGCCGGCGAGCCGCGCCGCGAGGTAGCCGTGCAGCTTCGACTCGAAGTCCGCCACCACCTCGCGCGGGCCGCCCAGGATGAGGCGCTGGAACGGGCTGGCGCTTGAAGTGCTTCATCAGCGCCTCGGCCGTGTGCTTCAGGTGGTCGTCCTTCTCCTTCTCGATCCCGCGCTGGTAGCGCGCCTGCGACCAGCCGCCCTGGTCGTGCTGGCCGAAGACCACGTCGTGGATCTGCTCGACCTCGCGCAGGCTCTCGGGGGAGCCGCGGAAGATGCGCGCGTCGCGGCGGCTCACGAGGGCCACGCACCAGCGCTCGCGGCGCTCGAGCCGCGCCAGCGGCCCGACGAGCGGCGAGCGCCCGATCGCCACGCGGCTGGGCACCGGCCGCGGCAGGGGGAGCACCTCGAACAGGCCGGCCGCGTTGCTGGCGAAGACGGCCACGGCCTGCGCCCCCTCGGTCGGGAGGTCGCGCTCCAGCAGCGCCGCCGCGCGCTTGAGGCTGGCGTGGAGGTCGATCCGGTCCTCGTGCGGCGAGCCCGTCGCGCTCGCGGAGCCGCCGCTCGGCCTCGTCGAGCAGGGAGCGGACCGCGGTCGCGCGCGCCGGCGGCGTGGCGAACTGGGCCGGATCGAGGTCCAGGTAGAGGCTCAGCACGATGGGGCGGTCGAGCCGGACCTCGGCCAACCGCCGAAGCTCGTCGCGATCCGGGGCGGTCACCTGCATGCCCTGTCTCCTTCGCCGAGGACTGAAACCTGCGGGGCTCCTACCCGTACGTGACTGGGGCGACACTCTACGTCCCCCCTTGCATCGTCCGATAGCCTGTTCTTACGAGAAGTAAGTATGCCGAAGGGCGTCTGTTTTTGCGCCTTTTGGTCTTCCGAACGAGCCTTTTTTTCGCTATACTTTCGATGAATCTCGAACTATCTAACGGAGTGAGCACCACGAGCACAAGCACCACTGGGACCGAAACCCACGCCTACACGCCCGAACTGGAGGATTCGCTGCAGCTCTTCTTCAACGAGGCGCGCAAGCACCCGCTGCTTACCGCCGAGGAGGAGATCGAGCTCGCCAAGCGCATCGAGCGCGGCGACCTCGAGGCCAAGGACCGCATGATCAACTCGAACCTGCGGCTCGTGATCTCTGTCGCGCGCAAGTACCAGGGTCAGGGTCTGCCCCTGGGCGACCTGATCCAGGAGGGCATGCTGGGCCTGATTCGCGCGGTCGAGAAGTTCGACTGGCGCAAGGGCTTCAAGTTCTCGACCTACGGAACGCTGTGGATCCGGCAGGCGATCGGCCGCGGCCTGGCCAACTCCGGCCGGACCGTGCGGCTGCCCGTGCACATCGTCGCGCGGGCGCGGAAGATCGCGGACGCCGAGCGCAAGCTCGCCGTCGAGCTCGGCCGCCAGCCCACCGAGGAGGAGATCGCCGCGCACGTCGAGCTGCCGCTCGACGAGGTGATCGACATCCGCCGGGCGGACCGCGGGCCGACCAGCCTGGACCAGGGCGTCGGCGAGGACGGCGAGACCGCCCTCGGCGACCTGATCGCCGGCGACGGCCCCTCCATCGAGGACTACGTGAGCACCGAGATGGGCTCAGACGCACTGCGTGCAGGCCGTCGGGACCCTGCCCGAGAACGAGCGGACCGTGATCACGCTCCGCTTCGGCCTCGATCGCGAGGAGCCCCAGGCCCTGCGCGAGACCGGCCGCCGCCTCGGCCTCTCGAGCGAGCGAGTTCGCCAGCTCGAGGACCAGGCACTGCGCCGGCTCTCGAAGGACGACACGGTCGCGGCGCTGCGCGAAGCGGCGTAGCGCTTCGGCCACCCCTACAGGACCCCCCCCGGACGGCGGCGCGCCCAAGACGGGCGCGCCGTTTCGTCTTTTCGGCGACAGGTTCAGCCGGCCACGATCGTCGCGGCGAGCGCGACCCGATGGTCCTTCGTCCAGGGTGGCCCCAGCGTCGCCCGAGGTCCGTGCAGGACCTGGTCGGCCCGCTCGGCCAGCATGCCTACCGCTTGACCGACCACCGCCTTCGCGTCGTAGAGGTGGACTTGCCAGTCACGAGCGTGTGCGAGCTCGGAGAGCTCCTGGCGATACATGATGGCGTCGGCCCGGGCCTCGTATGGCGCGCGACGTTGGACGGCGATGTCGTCGGGGAAGTCGAGCGGCCAGGCTCGGAGCGAGATCGACACGACCGGCGCGGGCAGCGCGGCTGCGAGCTCGTCGAGTGCAGCTGACGTCGCCCGGGTGACGGACGCTCGCACCTTCGCTACCAGCGCAGCCGTCGCGGCGACATCGAGGCGCCGGCTCTCGTAGTGGATCGGTGCCGCCGACATGCCGGGTTCGACCAGCTCGATCCGCCGGCGGTCCACGACCTCGTGGTCCGCCGACGCCGTCACCGCGACGGCCCAGCCGAGATGATCCGCGATGCCCACACGCATGCCGTGTTACTCGCTGCGCTGGGCGGTCCTGACCGCCAGCGCAACAGTGCCGACGATCAGGAGGCCACCGAAGAGCATCAGGCCGGGCGCGTCATCAGCCTCGCCGAACACGATGGCGGCGACGCCGATCGCGGTGGCGACGGCTCCGTAGGCGAGGTTGCCCGCCTTCCCCGCTGCCAGCCGGTGCAGAAGAAGACCGGCGCCTCCCAGGAGGACTCCGGCGGAAACGAAGTCGGCCAGACCCCAGTCCACTTCGTCGGTGAACTGCATCGCCACCAGGGGCAGCAGCAGTATGAACGCCGTCGCGAGCGCGACGCGGACGGCGGGTCGGTACGCGGTCTTGCTCGTCCGCCCGCGCCATGCAAGGTCAGCGGCCAGGCCACGCAGCATTCGGGCCGCGATGCTGAGGGCGATGCGGCGATCCTTGGTCCCGTGGGCGCGTTCATGGGCGATGTGGTCGTGGAGGTCGGCGTCGATCTCGTCGATTCGACGCTGGGCCGTCGGCGGGGGCAGGTTCGCGCGTGTAGAGACGCACCCACCGGGCCACCAGCTCGGCCATGCGCTCCGGTGTCACGTGGGCTCCGAGGCGACGCGTGAGGAGGCGTCCGATGGCCTTGCCGGCCTTGCCGGCAAGGGCTTGCTCGGCCACACCGGCTCCCTGCCCCGTGAGCTCGTAAAGTCGCCGGCGCGGTCGTCCCTCAGCCGCTGCTGCGTCCTCCCAGCGGGAGGTGAGCAGACCGAACTCCTCGAGCCGGCTCAGGGCCTTGTACAGCGTTCCGTGACCCGTCAAGGAACGCGACCCGCTCTGCTCCCGCATCAACTGGGCGAGACCGAATCCGTGGAAGGTGGCTTCCCCCGAACGGCGCATCGACAGCGCCACGCCGAGGATCTCGGTCTCGAGAGGCAGCAGGGTTCCAGGCTTGCGCCGCGGCATTCGCCGGCAGAATAGGAAGATATCTTCCTATTGTCAAAGGCGGCGAGCGCCTCGCCCGATCGGGGATGGTGGGGCTTGCGTCAGAGCGGGCGCGCCGTCTCGTCCGCGAGGTGGCGCAGCAGCGCCGGCATCCCGCCCTCGGCGTGGATGGCGCGCTGCCGCTTCGGGCGCGCCTCCCTCTCTCAGGATGCGCTCCACGCCCTCCAGGGCGTCGTCGGTCCCGCGCAGCTCGTCGAGCAGGTCGCGCACGGCATCGCGGGCCGGGCGCAGCCGGCCTCGGAACAGGAGCTCGGCGTCGAGGCCGTCCCTGACGGCGCGGAAGCTCGACCAGTGGAGCGCCTGGTCCGGCGCCGTCTCCTCGAGCGGCTCCTCTGCCGCCCGGCGGGCCAGAGCGTGCACGAGCGCCGCCACGCCGGCGGCCTCCTCGAGCCCCGTCTGCACGTCGAGCTCGCGCAGCTCGATCGTGCCCAGGCGCGGCTGCAGCCGGGCGTCCCACCAGACCATCGTGTGGTCCTTGGGGCCGCCGCCGGCGGCGATGGCGTCGAGCGCCTCGAGGTAGTCCTCCCACCCGCCCAGGCGCGGCGGCAGCCCGCGCCCGGGGTAGGCGCGGATGATGGCCGCGCGGGCGCTCGCGAGGCCGGAGTCGAAGCCGAACCAGAAGGGCGAGCCGGCGCCGAGGGCGCCGATCAGCGGGAGGGCCTCGCGGAGGCCCATGAGGCCGGCGACCGCCGCGTCGGGCGAGGGCATCGCGACGTGCACGTGGAGCGCGCACTCGGGCGTGCGCTTGATGAGGCCGCGCATCTCGCCCTCGACGCGGCGGTAGCGGTCGGACTGGACGAGGCTGACGTCGCCGAAGCGGGCGTCCGGGTGGAGGCCGACGGCCATGGGCGTGCCGCCCGCGGTCGTCACGGCGGCGCGGCCGGCGGCGATGTCCGCGATCGCCTCGGCCGCGGTGCGGCGCGGCTCGGAGCGGACCTCGACCTCGGCCAGGAAGGCCTCGTGGTCGGCCCGCTCCTTCGAGAGGTGCATGGCCGGCACGCACGCGATCGGCCACATGTGCGAGCTGGAGCGTCTCGGGATCGACGAGAAGCAGCTCCTCCTCGAGACCGATGGTGAAGGGCTCGCCGGTGCCGAAGCGATGCTCGTGGCGGGCGAAGCCGGAGTCGGAAGGCGGCTGCTCGCCGCCGGACGCCCGCTCGCCGGACGGCCATCCGCGGCGCGGCGGCTCCGCGTCTGCCGTCACGGGCTCTCCCCCAGCGCCGCTCGGGCCGCTATCCGGCCGAACACCAGCGCGGCGGCCAGTCCGCTCGCGTAGCCGCCGGTCGCGATGCCTCCGGCGTCCGCTCCGCACGCGAACACTCCCGGGCGCCGCCCGGGCGGCCCCGTCGATCCTCAGCCCGCCCAGTGTCGTCGTGATCCCCGCCACGGTTTCCACGGTCACATGCTCGGCCTCGCGCCGGACGGGCGCGCCGGCCGCCTCCGCGGCGTCCACCATCTCGCCCACCGTCCGGTCGCGCACCCGCTCGCCCAGCGCCGCCCGCGGCACCCGGAACCACGCCCGCGCGCGCGGCTGCCTCGCCATCCACTGGGCCGTGTCGATCTCCGACCACGTCGCAGTCTCGTAACGCTCACCGCGCTCGTTCGTCACCTCCGCGTGCCGTGCGTAGAGCTGGGAGAGCCGCACGAAGTCGGCGGGCTCGACGCGAGCCGGGGGCGCGGGCATCGCGCGCGCGTAGACCTGGTCGAGCCCCGGGCCGACCTTCGCGCCGGCGGCGAGGCCGAGCCGAAGGCCGTCGCCCGTCGACCCGGGCGCGGCCCGCAGGAGCAGGTGATCGGCCTCCGAGGTGACGTGCTCGCGCACGAGCGCCGGATCTGCGGCGAAGCCGCCCGTCGCGAGGATGACCGGTACGCGGTCGGGGAGCTCGCGAAGCGGTGACGCAAGGTGCACGCCGCGGGCCGCATCCAAGGGCGCCGCAGGCCGCACTCGCCGCCGCGGGCGCACTCGCCGCCCCTGGCGCCGTCACTCCTCCCGCCGCCGCCACCAGCGCCTCCGTCAGCCCCTCCGGATCGAAGCGCACCCCGGTCGTCAGCGGATTTCCCGTGCTCGCGCGCCACCACGGGCGCTCCCAGCGACTCGAGCCACTCCAGGTCCGCGTCCAGCCGCTCGAACAGCAGTCGCTGCAGCTCGCGGTCGCCGTCCGGGCACTCGCGACAGGAAGCGCTCCAGCGCCGGTGGCGCCAGATCACCCCGCTCGACAGCCGCATCGACCCGCCGGGCCGGTCCAGCTTCTCGAACACCGCCGGCGCCGCGCCCAGCCGGCGCGCCTCCGCCGCCGCCACCAGCCCGGCCATCCCCGCGCCGGCCACCACGAGGTCGCTCAAACCAGCGCGAAGCCCGGCTTGTGCTCGACGTACTCGATCCGCAGGCCGGCCGGACCGCGCAGGAACACCGCGAACGTGTTCGGGGCGTCCTTGACGTCGTCGACCTCCACCCCGCGCCGCTCGGCCTCCCGCTGCACGTCCCCGGCCGAGTCGACCAGCAGGGCGATGTGGTTGAGCAGCGGCACGTCGCCGTCCTCCGTCTCCCCCTCCACGATCCGCACCTCGCGGTCCGCCACCCGGAGCGCCCCGTTCACCCGGTCGAAGCCCATCGCCTCGAGCTCGGTCAAGGCGCCGTCACGGTCCGGCAGCCGCAGCACCACGTGGTCGAGGTCGAAGTCGGTTCCGCCCCTCTCCACCAGGACGATCGGCACCCCGTTCGGCGCCTCGAGCACCGCGCTCGAGTTCTCCCGCCGCACGCCCGCCGACTGCGGCAGCCCGGACACCGCCGCCGACAGGTTCCCCACGCGCAGGCCGATCCGCTCGAGCGAGCCGCGCTGCCGGCGCCCCTCGGCGTCGAACAGCGTCAGCTTGCCGAGCTTGGCGTCCACGCCCACCAAGGTGAACGTGTCCGTCTCCTCGATCGTGTGCATCCCGAGGTACTCGCAGAGGAAGCCGGCCAGCTCCTTCCGCCGGTCGACCCAGAGCGCCACGTGGTCGAGGCTCGTCGGGTGGATCTCCTGTGCCATCTCGCCGTCGATTACCCGCCGGAGCGTCGCGAAATCATGCCGCCGCCTCGAGGCGCTCGACCTCGTCGCGGTCGAGCTCGATCGACTGCGCGGCCACGTTCTCCTCGAGGTGCTCGACCGAGGCGGTGCCGGGGATCGGCAGCATCACCGGCGAGCGGGCCAGCAGCCAGGCGAGCGCCAGCTGGCCCGGCGCCGCGTCGTGCCTGCGCGCCAGGTCGTCGAGCGGACCGCCCGGACGAGCGAGCTCCCCGATCGCGAGCGGGAACCAGGGTATGAAGCCGAGCCCGTCGCGCTCGCACGCCTCGAGCACGCTCTCCGAGTGGCGCTCGGTCAGGTTGTAGCGGTTCTGGACCGTGACCACCTCGACCACGGCGCGCGCCCGCTCGAGCTCCTCGCGCGAGACGTTCGAGACGCCGACGTGGCGGATCTTGCCCTCGTCCTGCAGCTCCTTCAGCGCGCCCACCGAGTCCTCGAGCGGCACCTGCGGGTCGGGCGAGTGCAGCTGGTAGAGGTCGATCCGCTCCAGGCGCAGCCGCCGGAGGCTCGCCTCGCAGCACTCCTTCAAGCGCTCGGGCCGGCCGTCGCGCGGCCACTGCCCCGGGCCGGTGCGGCGCAGCCCGCCCTTCGTGGCGATCACGAGCCCGTCCGGGTAGGGATGAAGCGCCTCGGCGATCAGGTTCTCGCTCACCTCGGGCCCGTACGAGTCCGCGGTGTCGATCAGGTTGACGCCGAGCTCCACGACGCGCCGGAGGAGGCGCTTCGCCCCCTCCGGATCGTCGGGCGGTCCCCAGATGCCGTTGCCGGTGATCCGCATGGCCCCGTAGCCGAGGCGGCGGACCTCCAGGTCACCGCCGATCGTGAAGGTGTGCATTCACACCAGGCTAGCCCTCAGTCGTCGCGCCCCCGCCCGCGGTCGTCGTCATCGTCGTCGTCGTGGTGCCCGCCGAACGGGCCCCAGATGGCGAACGTCAGCGCCTGCAGCGACGGCGGCGTGCTCGACGGCGGAACCGCCCGGTCACCCTGCTGGTTCACGAAGAACGTCTTCGCGTCCGGGCTGAACGTCCCACCGCAGAACTCGGTGTTGTTGAGCACCGTCCTGGCGAAGTCGTAGATGTCGCCCCGCCTCGTGACGCCGCGGATGAACTGCTCGCCGCCCGCGTCCTCCTGGAGCCACACGTCTCCGGTCTGCGGGCACCACGACCACGTTGTCCGGGCCGTCGAGCACCGCCGTGCCGGGCGACTCGAAGATCAACTTCAGCTCGCCGCCGCCCGAGCCGCGCGGGCGGAACTCCCACAGCTGCCCGCACTGGGCCTCGCCGCCGGTCGTGCAGTCGAAGTAGATCCGGTCGTCGGCCGTCCACGCGCCCTCGGTGCGGTCGAAGATGGCTGCGCCCTTCGACTGCGCCTCCACGCGCACCGTGTTGGTCGGCGGGTTGGGCTCCTCGATCTTCACCCACTCCACCTGGAACGTCTCTCCGGGCGCGGCGGTGTTGGCGTCGAAGTTCGGCCGTCCGCGGACCACCAGCGCCTCGAGCCTCCCGCCGAACGAGGCGAGGTCGCCCGACTCGCGCGGCCGGCGCCGCGGCAGGAAGCGGTAGAAGGCCGCGTTGCCCTGGTCCTCGGTCTCGTACAGGACCCCGTCGAGCCACGTGCACGCCTCGTGCGCGAAGCGGCCCGCGGCCGTGATCGGGACCGGCTCCACCGGGCCGTCGGCGTGCGCGTCCACCTCGAAGCAGTAGCCGTGCGGGATCCCGGTGCCGGGCGTCACGTTGTTCTCCACCGAGCCGTAGTTGAAGATCTCCTCGCACGTGATCCACGAGTCCCACGGCGTGACGCCGCCCGCGCAGTTGGTGTGCGTGCCGCCGAGCACCGCGAAGCTCTCGGTCACCCGGCGGTTCCTCGACACCACCAGCTTCGTGTTGCCGCCGCGGACGTTCGGGTCGTGGTCGTAGCGCTTGCCGAACGGCACCTTGCACTCGATCTCGCCCGCGCGCGAGCGGTTCTCGTGGTTGCGGATCAGGATCGAGCTGCCGTTCCGGCCGCGGTAGGCGGCCATCCCGTCGAAGATCCCGGGCGTCGGGTTCCCGTCGTCCATCGGGTCGCCCTGGCGCGAGATCAGCCGGTACCTGAAGCCCGCCGGAAGCGCGATGTACTCGATGCCGGAGTCCTCCTCGGGCGTCGGGCGCAGGGGCCCGTACCCCTCGCTCCGGCGCACGCGGCCCTCCGCCGACTGAGCGGCAAGCGCCGAGATCGGTCCCGCTAGCGCCAGTCCACCCCCCACCGCGATCGATCCCTGTGTGAAGCGCCTGCGCGTGACGTCGACTGCCATGGCTGGATCCCTTCGAATCGTGGACGCGCGCAGACTTACCCGGGCACGAGGCACTCTTGTGACCCTCCCGTGACCGACCTGTGACTATCCGCCGCGGGCCCCATACGATCCCCGCCGTGGCGGGTCGCGACACGTTCGGGAAGCCCCCTTCGAGGGGCACGAGGGGCGCCGATGCGGCGATCTCGCGGCGCTCGCTGTTCCGCCTCGGGCTGAGCGGCGCCGCGCGGCGCGACATCGACGTCGACGGCGTCACCGACCGCGTGCGCGCCTGCTGGGACCGGGACGGGCACGAGCCCCTGCTGCGCCAGCTCGAGCCCGCCGCCGAGCTGCTCGCCGACCTCGCGCTCGTGGCGCCCGGCAAGCGCGTGCTCGACGCGGCGGCCGGCGACGGCAACGTGGCGCTGGCCGCCGCGGAGCGGGACGCCGAGGTCGACGCCTGCGACCTCGCCCCGCGCATGGTCGAGCGCGGCAAGGAGCGCTGCCCCGCCGCCTTCTGGCGCGTCGCCGACGTGCAGGAGCTGCCCTACGACGACGGCGAGTTCGACGCCGTGCTGTCGAGCTTCGGCGCCCAGCTCGCGCCGGACCCGCGGCGTCGCCGCCGAGGAGCTCGTCCGCGTGGCGCGCCCGGGCGGCTTCGTGGCGCTCACCGCCTGGATCCCGCGCGGGCTGCCCGGACGCATGGACGAGCTCGTCGAGCGGTTCGCCCCGTTGCCGGACGGCGTGCCGCAGCCGGACCGCTGGGGCGTCGAGGAGGTCGCGCGGCGGCGCCTCGGGCCACTGCTGGAGGACCTCCAGCTGCGCACCCGGACGCTGCCGCTCCGGTTCGACTCGCCCGACGCGCTCTTCGACGCGCTGGTCCGCGCCCATCCGCTGGACGAGATGGATCGAGAGGCGCTGCGACCCCGGTTCGAGCGCCTGCTCAGCTCCTGCAACAGCGCCGCGCCGGCGGTCGAGATCGACGCGCGCTACCTCGTGATGGTCGGCCGGCGCAAGTTGTAAAGACGTGGACTAGGCTCTCGCGAGCCCGGTCCCGATCACAGGAGGCGCTGATGTCCACCAGCACCCCTCGTCCCGCCGACCGCAGCAACGCCGCCGGCATGCCCATGCGCGGCAAGCTCTCCTCCGCCACGAGAAGAGACTTCATCCGCGGCGTGGCCGCCGCGGGCGCCAGCACCGTGGGAGCGGTGGCCCTCGAGAGCAGCGGCGTCGACCTCTTCTCCGAGCAGGCCTTCGCCCGCCACCGCGGCAACGACTTCAGCGATTTCAGGGCGATCGCGCCCTCCAGCGCCGACACGCTCGAGGTGGCGAACGGCTTCAGGGCCGACGTGCTGATCTCGTGGGGCGACATCTTCCGCGGCAAGGACCGCCGCGCGCTGCGCTACGGGTTCAACAACGACTTCCTCGCCTACTTCCCGCTGCGCGGCAGCCGGGAGGGGCTCCTCTTCGTCAACCACGAGTACCCCGACCCCTTCTTCCTGCACGGCTACAAGCCCAACGGGAGCGCGAAGAACGCGGCCCAGGTGCAGGAGGAGCAGGACTCGGTCGGCAACTCGATCCTGCACGTCAAGCGGCGCGACAACGGCCGCTGGAAGGTCGTCTCGCCCTCGAAGTACAACCGGCGCATCTACGGCGACCGGCCGGACCTGGTCTTCACCGGGCCGCTCAGGGGCGCTCCCGGGATCGGCAACAGCGCCCACGGCTCGCTCGGCAACTGCTCGGGCGGCATCACCCCGTGGGGCACGGCGCTGTCGTGCGAGGAGAACTTCGACGGCTACGGCACGCCCGTGACGCCCAACGTCGAGTTCGCCTACGGCTGGCCCCAGTTCGGCGGACAGCCCGAGGACGCCGAGTACGAGTTCACCACCTTCAAGAAGTACGGCTGGGTCTGCGAGCACGACCCCTACGACCCCGAGTACGTCGGCCGAAAGCACACCGCGCTCGGCCGCTTCCGGCACGAGAACACGGCCTTCCGCCATGAGCCGGGCAAGAAGTTCGTGCTCTACATGGGCGACGACAAGGCCAACGAGGGCGTCTACAAGTTCGTCTCGGACCGCAGCCTGCGCTCCTCGCGCCACCACGGCGACAACCGGAGGATCCTCGAGGAGGGCACGCTCTACATCGCGCGCTGGGAGCCGGAGGGGCGGCGCCGCTTCGCGGTGGCCGGCAGCACGGACCCGATCACGGAGGAAGAGGGCACGGGCGAGTGGGTGGAGGTCCGCGAGGACGAGCTGGACGACACCGCCACGAAGCTGCGGGCCCGCTTCACCAACGCGGTGTTCGACATGCACTTCGCCACCAACCGCCCGGAGGACGTCGAGGTGGCCGAGGACGGCAGCGTGTTCGTGGCGCTGACCAACAACAGCTCGGTGAACGACTCGCACGGGTCGGTGCGCCGGCTGCGCGAGGACCGCAACGATCCCGAGGCGAGGACGTTCACCTGGCGCGACTACGCGAACGGCGGCCCGACCGGGTCGAGCCAGCCCGGGCGCGAGGGGTTCTCGAGCCCGGACAACCTCGTGTTCGACGAGGCCGGCAACCTCTGGGTGGTCACGGACATCTCGACCCTGTCGCTGAACCAGCCGAACAACGCGTACACGTACCACAGGAACAACGCGATGTTCCTGGTGCCGACCTCGGGATCCGAACAAGGGCGTCGCCTTCCGGTTCGCGAACGCGCCGGTCGAAGCGGAGATGACCGGGCCCTACTTCACGCCCGACGAGGAGACGCTCTTCGTGAACATCCAGCACCCGGGCGAGACCACCGGCATCAGGGCCACCTCACCCGGCGTCTTCGGCCAGGAGGCGACCTACACGAGCTGGTGGCCGGAGGGCAACAAGACCACGGCCGACAACCCGTCGACCCCGATGCCCTCGACCGTGGCGATCACCCGCGGGCGGCCCGGAGAGGGCAGCGACGACGGGGACGACGACTGAGACGCGGTAGGCGCGGCGAAATCGGTTAGGGTCCCCTAAGTTAGGGACTCCTAACCGTCCCTCCCCGACCCCCGGGAGCTGGAAGAACATGCGCCGTCCCTCCCACGTGCTGGTCCTCCCCCTGCTCTGCCTCGGGCTCGCCGTGCCCGTCTCGGCCTGCGGCGACGACGACTCGGACAACGCCGAGGAGACCGGCACGACGCCCGCGACCGCCGCGGCGGACCTCGGCGCCATAAAGGCGTTCCTCACCGACCACACCGCCCAGCTGGTCGAGGACACCGGGGCGATCCGCGAGGACGCCGAGGCCTACCACCGGCTCGCCGAGGGCGCCGGGTCCGACTACGGGCGGCTGCTCCAAGAGAACCGCGCGGAGGTCGCGTCGTTCGTGAAGCGGGCCCAGGAGGGCTTCCGGGCGGCCAACCCGAGCTACGAGGAGATGGAGGGCGTGGTGGCGGGCGTGCCGGAGCTCGCCGACTTCGACGTGATCATCGACGCCGGCGGCGACGCGAGCGATCCCGAGAACGCCGTGCCGTTCGACATCGAGACGCCCGACGGGCGGACCTTCGAGCAGCCGGGCAACTTCAACTACCTGATCGAGACCGCCGCCTTCGGCACCGACCCGAAGTTCCAGGCCAAGGGCGTCGAGCCCGACCTCGACGGCGACGGCAAGGTCGAGTTCGGCGAGTCCGTGCCGGACGCCGGCTTCTTCGTCGCCGCGGCGCGCGACTTCGAGCGCTACGCGAAGGAGCTCGACGCGGCGGCGCAGGAGTGGGAGCCGAACCCGAGCGACGCCTTCACCGCGCTCGTCGTGATGACGCCGACGATGTCCGAGTACTTCGAGGCCTGGAAGAACTCGCGCTTCATCGCCGGCGCGCAGGCGAGCGAGAACGCCTTCGTGGCGGCCTCGCGGCTCGAGGACATCGCGGACATCCTCAGCGGGCTGACCACCGTGTACGGCAACGTCAGGCCGCTCGTGGCCGAGGAGGACGCCGAGCAGGCCCGCCAGATCGGCGACGAACCTGCGCCGGCTGCACGGGTACGCCGCGGGGCTGCGTGACCGGGAGGCCGCGGGCCGGGAGTACACGGCCGAGGAGGCCGACCTGCTCGGCGCCCGCGCGCAGGAGCAGGCCGAGGCGATCGCCGGTCAGGTCACCCAGGCCGCCGCCAAGCTGAACATCGAGATCCAGGAGGGGTAGCCGTGCCGGCGAGGGCGCTCCTCGCTGCGCTGGCCGTCGCGCTCCTGCCGGCCGGGACGGCAGCGGCCGAACCGCCCTGGCAGTCCGCGGAGCGGATGCAGGCCGCGCTGTTCGACGCTCAGACGGAGCTGCTCCTGGACGCGCCGGGCGGCGCCGTGCAGGACGGACGGCCGCCTCCGTCACCCCGTGCCGTAGCTCGGGTCGAGGCCGCCTCGCGCGCATTCCGCGGCCCGCTCGCCGCTGGACTCCGCGAGGACGCGCCCGCCGCCCTCCGCGACGCTCGCGCCGCGCTTCGGGCCGCGGCGGCAGCCGTCGCGCGCGGCGACCAGATCGGCCTCGCCGCCGCGCGCGGCAGCTTCCGTGCCGCCATCCTGCGCGGCGCCTACGAGGTCACCCTCGCCGCGGTCGAGCGGGGCGACTCCGCCACCGCCGCGCGCTGGCTGCTCCTGCGCGAGTTCCGGAAGGCCACCCGCTTCACCCGCCCCGGCGTGGACGCGACCAACGCGGTACGGCAGCTGCGCCGGCGGGCGGCGTCGCCGGCCCGGACCGGTCTGGCCGTCCGCAAGGACCTGCTCGACGCCTACCAGGCCCGCCTCCTGGACGAGCTCGAGGAGGCCGCGGGCGCGAACGCGAAGGGCTTCCGCGCCCGGCGCGCCGAGGCGGCGGCCATCGCCGCCGGGTACTTCGAGATCCTCGCCGAGGAGTACGAGGAGCAGCGCGGGGGCCCGGCGGTCGCAGGATGCCCTGGCCGCGTTCGGCCGGCTTCGCGAGACCGGCGAGGCGGGCGAACGCGCCGCCTTCGACGCCGCGCTCGACGAGGCCCGAGCGGACCTCGACGGCTTCACCGCGGCGCCCTTCACCCAGGCGGAGCAGGCCCGGAGGGCCCAGCAGCTCGTCCGGTTCCTCGACCTCGTGCCGATCGAGTACCGCGACGGCACGGACGACGGGCGGGTCACGATCCCGTTCGAGATCCAGGAGGCGATCGCCTTCCGGGACGGCGCCGAGGCGGCCTTCGGCGACCTCGAGGCGGCGCTGGAGCGCCGCGACGCGCGGGCGGCGGGCACCGCCGAGCGCGCGCTCGACCGGCTCGAGGTGTACGTCGAGGACGCGGGCAGCGGCCGCAGGGTGGTCGACGAGGACGAGGTCGAGGCCGCCCACGAGCAGGCCGCCGAGCTGCTCGACGGGCTCTTCCCGGACGAGTGGAAGGAGGCCGACTCACAGGCCGACTTCGACCTGATCGACCTGACCCTCGACCGCATGGAGGCCGCGGCGGCGGCGGGCGAGTGGAAGCAGGCCGAGCAGGCTCGCCTCGAGGCCTACGCGTTCTTCGAGTTCGGCCCGGAGCTGAGCCTCCGCTCGCTCGCCCCTGACGTGGTGGCTCGCGTGGAGGGGCTCGTGTGGTTCGGCGCCGACGGCGAGGACGGTCTGGCGCAGCTGATCGCGCGCGAGCGCCCGGCGCGGGAGCTGCGCGAGTCGCGGCTCGCGCTCGACGAGGCGCTTCGCGACGGCGCCGGGGCGCTCGGCGAGGGCGCCGGGACGACCACGGTGGTCACCAACGCGGCCGTCATCGTCTTCCGCGAGGGACTCGAGGCCGTGCTCATCCTCGCGGCGGTCATGGCCAGCCTGCTCGGGCCGGCGAGGCGCCACCGCCGCCCCATGCTGATCGGGGCGGCGCTCGCGCTGGTGGCGAGCGCGATCACGTTCGTGCTCGCCCAGACCGTCCTCACCTCGCTCGCCCAGTACGGGGAGAAGCTCGAGGCGATCGTGGGTCTCATCGCGATCGGGGTGCTGCTGCTGGTCCTCAACTGGTTCTTCCACCGCGTCTACTGGACCGAGCACCTGTCGCGCTTCCACAAGCGGCGCAAGCGGCTGCTCGGGATGGCCGAGAGCGGCCTGTGGGCGTCGCAGGGCGTCGGCTTCGTGCTGCTCGGCTTCTCGACCGTCTACCGCGAGGGCTTCGAGACCGTGCTCTTCCTCCAGGCGCTCGAGCTGAACTCGGGCCTGGTCGTGGTGCTCCAGGGCGTGGCGCTCGGCGGGGCGGCGGTCCTCGCCGTGGCGTTCCTGACGTTCAAGCTCGAGCGCAAGCTGCCCTACAAGCGCATGCTGATCGTGACGGGAGTGCTGCTCACGGCGGTGCTCGTGATCATGGTCGGCAAGACCGCGCGGACGATGCAGGGCGTCGGCTGGATCCCGATCACGCCGCTCGACTTCGAGCCGCCCTACTGGGCCGGCGTGTGGCTCGGGATCTTCCCGACGGTCGAGACGATCGCGGCCCAGATCGGGGCGGTCGTCTTCGTGGTCGGGAGCTACCTGCTGGCCGAGCGCATGCGCACCCGGGGGCGCCGCAGGAGCCCGGGCCGCCTCGGCACCCGAACCGGCGGCCTCGGCGCCTAGCCCAGCTTCAGAACCTCAGGCGCGGGCTTCCCGGCAGCGAGTCTCTTCTCGATAGCCGCCGCCCGCTTCCTGAACATCGACCACGTTGCGCAGCTTGATCTCCTCGTAGCCGCGGATCAGGTCCGGCAGCTCGAGCAGCTCGAGCGCGGTGGCGTGGCTCTCCGGCGTGAGCTTCGTGAGCGTGCGGCCGACCATGTCCTCGTACTCGCCGGATCAGGTCGCGCTCCACGCGGCGCACCTCGGCCTTCCCGAACGGGTCGAGCCGCGTGCCGCGCAGGCGGCGCATCCGGTACAGGGCCTTGAACGACGGCACGAACCAGCTGCCCAGCTTGAGCTTCCGGTCGAGCCCCATCGACCGCAGCATCGGCGGGTGGAGGTTGAACCAGACCTTCGCGTCCTCGCCGAACTCGGCGCTCATCTTGGCCTGCTCGACGGCGTCGAGGTGCAGGCGCGCGACCTCGTACTCGTCCTTGTAGGCCATCAGCTTGAAGAGGTGGCGGGCCACGGCCTGGGTCAGCTCGGAGTGGCCGGGCGTGCGCTCCTGCTCGGCCACGTGCACGCGCCGCACGGTCTCGGCCTAGCGCCGCGCGTAGTCCTCGTCCTGGTAGGCGACGAGCTCGGGCACGCGCACCTCGACCAGCCGGCGCAGCTCGTCGCGGTCGCCGTCCACGGCGAGGTCCACGAGCTCGCGCTCGGTCTCGGACAGCTCGCGCACCGGCACGACCGACTCCGGTGACCGGGTCGCCCGCTCCACCTCGTCCGGGGCGGCGACCACGGCGCGGCCCCAGGCGAAGGCGGCCAGGTTCTTCTCCACCGCGGCGCCGTTCAGGCGGATCGCGGCCTCGAGCGACTCGCCCGACACCGGCAGCGCGCCGCGCTGGTAGGCCGCGCCGAGCGCAAGCGTGTTGGTCATCATGTGGTCGCCGAACAGGCGCTCGGAGAGCCGCTGCGCGTCGAGGTACAGGTTGTGCTCGCGGCGGGTGGCGCCGTCGATCTTGTCGAGCTGGTGCGCCAGCTCGGGGAAGCGCTCGTCCACGTCCACGACCATGCGCCCCGTCGGCACCGCGCTGGTCGAGACGACGGCCACGGTGCGGTCGCCGGCCGCGGTGACGAGGTTCTTCTCGTTCGCCGCGCCGAGCAGGTCGAAGCCGAGGTAGAGGTCGATCGAGCCGGCCGGCGCCTTGGCGGCCGCCGACACCGGGTCGCGCGAGAGGCGCAGGTCCGAGGTGACCGGACCGCCCTTCTGCGAGAGGCCGGTCTGGTCGAGGCCCGACACGTGCAGGCCGTCCATCAGCGCGGCCATGCCGAGCACCTGGTTGACCGTCACGACGCCGGTGCCGCCGATGCCCATCATGCGAACGCCGAAGTCCTCGTCCGAGACGAGCAGCTCCGGCTCGGGCAGCTCCACCTCGAGCGCGGGCGTCACGTGCTTCGCCTTCTCGCCGGGGACGACGGTGAGGAAGGACGGGCAGTCGCCCTCGAGGCACGAGTAGTCCTTGTTGCAGGAGGCCTGGTGGATCTGCGTCTTGCGGCCGAACTCGGTCTCGACCGGCAGCACCGACAGGCAGCTCGACTTCTCGCCGCAGTCGCCGCACCCCTCGCACACGCGCTCGTTGATCCAGATCCGCTCGGCCGGCTCGGCCTGCTTGCCGCGCTTGCGCGAGCGGCGCTTCTCGGCAGCGCACTCCTGGTCGTGGATGAGGACCGTCACGCCCTCCACCCCGGCCAGCTCCTGCTGGGAGGCGAGCAGCTCCTTGCGGTCGCGCAGCTCGGCGATCGGCGAGAGCGTGACGCCCTTGTAGCGGTCCGTGTCCTCGGTGGTGACGATGATCCGCTTGACGCCCTCGAGCTCGAGCCAGCGCGTCAGGTCGGGCACCGACAGCTGGCCCTCGATCGCCTGGCCGCCGGTCATGGCGACGTGCTCGTTGTAGAGCAGCTTGTAGGTGATGTTCACGCCGGCGGCCGACCGCGGCGCGGATGGCCAGCGAGCCGGAGTGGTGGAAGGTGCCGTCGCCCAGGTTCTGGACCAGGTGGGTGTCGTCGGTGAAGGGCGCCATGCCGATCCACTGCGCGCCCTCGCCGCCCATCTGCGTGATGCCCGGTGATCTCGCCCTTCCCCTCGGGGTTGAGCAGGACCATCGTGTGGCAGCCGATGCCGCCGCCGACGAGGGTGCCCTCGGGCGCCTTGAGCGAGGAGTTGTGCGGGCAGCCGGAGCAGAAGAAGGGCGAGCGCTGGGCGCCGCCGCCGGCCATCATGGGCAGCTCGCGGCCGCGGTTCTCGATCGAGTCGAGCCGGCGGATGTACGCCTCCACCGAGTCGAGCTGAATCTTCTGGCCGAGGAGCGCCGCCACGGCGCGGGCGATCACGTCGGCGTCGAGGTCGAGCTCCACGGGCAGCAGGCGCTCGCCCTGCCCGTCGCGCTTGCCGTGCACGAGCGGGGCGCCCTGCGTGCCGTAGAGCGCCTCCTTGAGGTGGGTCTCGACGAACGGGCCCTTCTCCTCCACGACCAGGATCTCGCCGAGGCCGCGGGCGAACTCGCGCACGATCTCCTGCTCGAGCGGCCAGACCATGCCGAGCTTGAGGATGCGGATGCCGGCGCGCTCGAGCGCTCCCTCGCCGAGCCCGAGGTTGCGCAGCGCGTGCATGAGGTCGTGGTAGGGCTTGCCGCCGGCGACGATGCCGAGCCAGGCGTCCTTCGCGCCCTCGATGCTGTTGACGCCGTTCTCGCGCGCGTATGCGAGGGCGAGGTCGGTGCGTACGCCCAGCAGGCTGCGCTCCATCTCGAGCGAGGGCGGCGCCAGCAGGTGACCGGTGGGCTCGTGCTCGTAGCCGAGGTCGGGCAGCACCGGAGCGACGCGGTCCGGCGCCACCTCGATCGTGCCGACCGCGTCGGCGACGCTCGTCACGATCTTGAAGCCGGCCCACAGTCCCGACGCGCGCGAGCAGGCGTAGGCGTGGAGCCCGAGGTCCACGACCTCCTGCACGGTGCCGGGGAAGAAGACCGGCATGTGGAGGCTCGCGAACATCGGCTCGGAGGCGCTGGGGATCGTGGACGACTTGCAGCTCGGGTCGTCGCCCACGACCGCGAGCCCGCCGCCGGTGCGTGAGACCCCGACGAAGTTGCCGTGGCGCAGGGAGTCGGCGGCGCGGTCGAGGCCGGGCGCCTTGCCGTACCACATGCCCAGCACGCCGTCGTAGCTTCGAGCCGGGCAGCTTGGACGTGAGCTGGCTGCCCCAGGCCGAGGTCGCGCCGAGCTCCTCGTTGAGGCCCGGCACGTGGCGCACGTGGTGCTCGTCGAGCAGCTTGCGGTTGCGCTGCAGCTCCTGGTCGAGCCCGCCGAGCGGCGAGCCCTGGTAGCCCGAGATCATCGTGCCGGTGTGGAGGCCGCGGGCGCGGTCGGCGCGGTGCTGGTCGAGAACGAGGCGCACGAGCCCCTGCACGCCGGTGAGCAGCACGCGGCCGTCGGGCAGCAGGTACTTGTCGTCGAGGGAGACCTCACGGCGGGCGCGTTCGGGCTGCCCGTTCCGGGTACGCATGAGGCGACCTGCGGATCCGGGGCGCGCGCTGCGGCGGCGCTGGGCCGTCGACGTCATCGAGAGCTCCTCCCTCTCAAGCATTGGTGAGCGCACCTTACCATTGGTGGTACACGGAAGCCACCGCCGGCCCCGCTTGAAGCCAACCGACACCGGGTATATGGTCAAGCATCATGACCATTGCTACCCAGGCCGTCTCGAGTCCAATCGCGACGCCACTGCAGCGACGACGATCACGAGCAGGTGGTGATCCGCCAGGACCCCGAGACCGGGCTGCGCTTCATCGTCGCCGTGCACTCCACCGTGCTCGGCCCGTCGCTCGGCGGGATGCGCGTGAAGCGCTACCCGGGCGGCCTGCGCGAGGCGCTCGAGGACGTGATGGGGCTGGCGCGCACGATGACGCTGAAGGCCTCGGCCGCGGGCCTCGACCTGGGCGGCGGCAAGTCGGTGATGATCGACGACGGGCGCACGGAGATGCGCCGCGCCCGCCTCCAGGGCGCGGCCCGCACGATCGAGGCGCTGGACGGCGCCTACATCACCGCCGAGGACATCGGCACCACCTGCGCCGACATGGACTACGTGGCCCGCTACACGCGCTTCTGCGTCGGGCGCTCCCGCGAGAACGGCGGCGGCGGCGACCCCTCCCCCGTCACCGCCGAGACCGTCTTCCAGGCGATCCGGCGCGGGCTCGAGGCGCACGACGGCTCGGGCGAGCTCGACGGCCGGAGCGTGGGCGTGGTCGGCCTGGGCAAGGTCGGCGGCAGGCTGGCGGCGCGCCTGGCGGACGCCGGCGCCCGCGTGGTCGCCTGCGACCTCGACGACGAGTCGCTGCGAGCAGTTCGCCTCCGAGCACGGCGCCGAGATCGCGCCGTCGGCCGAGGCGATCCTGGGGCTCGAGCTCGACGTGCTCGCCCCCTGCGCCGCCGGCGGCCTGATCGACGACGCGCTGGCGCGCTCCATCGACGTGGGCGTGGTGGCGGGCGCCGCCAACAACCCGCTCACGAGCCGCGAGGTCGCGCGCACCCTGATGGAGCGCGGCATCCTCTACGTACCCGACTTCCTCGCCAACTGCGGGGGGCTGATCCACGTATCCGGCGAGTGGTACCGCGGCGCCGGCCCGAGCGAGGCCGACCGGATCGCGCGCGCCATGGACCGGCTCGACCAGGCGATCGCCACGGCCGCCGCCGAGGGCTCCACCCCGCTCGAGGTGGCGGAGCGCCAGGCGATCGAGCGGGTCGAAGCCGCGAGACGATGAATTCAGGCGTGGCCGGGGTGAGAGACCGGCCCTATAGTGGAGTCGGCTTGGAACGCTCGTTCGAGCCCGTCGCCACGCGCCGGACGTTCGAGGAGGCCGTGGAGCAGATCGCCGAGAAGATCAAGGCGGGCGACCTGCATACCGGCGACCGCCTCCCGTCCGAACGCGAGCTGGCCGCGCAGATGCGGATCAGCCGTCCGACGCTGCGCGAGGCGATCAAGGTCCTGACCGAGGCCGGCGTGCTCGAGGTGCGCCGCGGCCAGTCCGGCGGGATCTTCGTGGCCTCGGAGCTGATCCCGCGCGAGCTCTTGCGCAGCCGCCAGGAGATCCGCTTCGGCGAGATCGCCGGCGTGCTGGAGGCGCGCCGCCTGCTCGAGCCGCGCGTGGCTCAGCTGGCCGCCGTGCACGCCACCGAGGACGACTTCGCCGCGATGGCTCAGACGATCGAGCGCCAGCGCGAGCTGGCCGCCGCCGACGACTTCCTGAGCCACGAGGACCTCTTCCTCCAGCTGGACCTGAAGTTCCACCTGACGCTGGCGCGCGCGACGCGCAACGCCACGATCGTCGGCCTGATGCGGACGATGCTGCGCCAGCTCGAGATCGCCCGCGACATGGCGATGCACGCCCCGCTGGTCCCGGACTGGACGATCGACATCCACGAGCGCACCCTCGCCGCCGTGCGCGCCGCCGACTTCGAGCTGATCGACGAGGTCATGGACGAGCACCTGGCCCAGCTCGAGCAGATCTGGGAGCGCGAGACGGGCCGCGGCCTGGTGCGCACCGCTGCCGGACTTCCTGCAGCCCGTCGCGGAGCGCTCGCGGGCGCTGCGGACCGGCTAGCGCTCTTCTGATCCTGTAGCGCGGCGAGGCCGCCGCGAAGGAAGGCGAGGAGGCTGTCGAGCGTCTCGACCGAGTGCTGCGGCGTCCTCGTCGGGCAGGTCGTCGATCACCCGATCGCCGCCGCGGCGGCCGCCGCGACGAGGCGGGGCCGCAGGTCGCCGGGCTCGTCGCCGAGGTCCTGTGCGACCGCCTCGGCGATCAGGTCCGCGAACTTGCCCATGAGGTGCTGGGAGTGGGCGGCGAGCGACTCGTTCTCGCGGACCAGGCGCTTGCGCAGCCGCTTCTCCGCACGGCTCTCGGCGTCGAGCTCCCGCTTCGAGCTCGCGATGCCGGCGCGCAGGGCGTCGATCGTGTTGGTGCCCGGATCGCGCTCGCGCAGCCATGAGGCGACCATGGCGTGGGTCGCCTCGAAGTCGTGGAAGACGACGTCGTCCTTCGAGGGGAAGTAGGAGAAGAAGGTCCGCGGCGCGATGTCGGCCGCTTCGGCGATGTCGGCGATCGTCGTGCCGTCGAACCCGCGCTCGTCGAAAAGCTCGAACGCCGCCTCGACGATCCGCTCGCGCGTCCGCTGCTTCTTGCGCTCTCTCAGTCCGGGCGTGGCCTCCATTGCCTGTCGATGATACCCCAAGGTCCTGCACCTGAGGCAGATTTGCGCTCAGAGTGATTATGCGGTCTTACGCAAATTTGCACTCAGTGTGTTATTGTGCCCGGCCATGACGATGCTTCTGGACCGAATCGCACGGAGCGCCTCGCGGAACTGGCGCCGCTCACTCGCAATCGCCGCAGTGGTCATGGTGGCCCTGGGCGCGCTCGCCGGCACCGTCGGCGGGCAGTTCACCGACGAGTTCTCGGTCCCGGGGGCCGAGTCCCAGCAGGCGCTCGACCTGCTCGAGGAGCGCTTCCCCGCGGCCGCGAACGAGGGAGCCACGGTCGTCTTCCATGCGGACGACGGCACCGTGCGCGACGGCGAGCGCGCGCAGGCGATCGCCGACGCCAGGCGTGAGATCGCCGAGCTCCCCCAGGTGACCTCCGTCAGCGACCCGCTGGCGCGCGGCAGCGGCCAGGTCTCCGATGACGGCAGCGTCGCCTTCGCCACCGTCCAGTACGACCGGCCCGCGTTCGAGGTCGAGCAGCAGGACGCCCGGCAGCTCGAGGACGCCGCGCGGGTGGCCGAGGGCGACGGGCTCGAGGTCGCGATGCGCGGCCCGGTGGTCGACGTCGCCGAGCAGCAGCTCGCGCCCATCGGCGAGCTGATCGGGATCGCCGTGGCCGTGATCGTCCTGACGCTCGTGTTCGGATCGGTCGCGGCGATGCTGCTGACGCTGATCAGCGCGCTGATCGCGCTGGCCGGCGGGATGATGCTCCTGACGCTCGGCGCCGGCGTGACCTCGGTGCCCGAGATCGCGCCCACGCTGGCGGTGATGCTGGGCCTCGGCGCCGGGATCGACTACGCGCTGCTGATCGTCGGCCGCTACCGCGAGCACCTGGCGGCGGGCGAGAGCGTTCCCGACGCCGCCGCTGCGGCCAACCGCACCGCGGGCACCTCGGTGCTCGCCGCCGGGGCCATAGTCGCGGTGGCGATCGCGGGCCTCCTGGCCACCGGGATCCCCTTCGTGGGCCGGATGGGAGTCGCCACCGCGGTGGTCGTGGCCTGCGTCGCGATCGGCGCGGTGACCCTGCTGCCCACGCTGATGGGCGCGTTCGCGAAGCGGCTTCGGCCCCGGAGCGCCGAGCGGCTCGCCCCCTCCCCCTCCTCCGGCGCTGGGACGAGCGGATCACGCGCCGTCCGTGGGTGGCCGTGGCCGCCGGCGTCGCCGTGCTGCTGGCCCTCGCGGCCCCGTTCACCGACATGCGCCTCGGTCAGCCCGATGACGGCAACGACCCGCGCGACAGCCAGACGCGCGTCGCATACGACACCCTCGCCGGGGGCTTCGGGCCCGGCTTCAACGGCACCCTGCTGCTGGCGAGCTCGCTCCCCCAGGGCCGCGACTCCGGACCCGCGCTGGACCGGCTGGCGGCGGCCGTCGAGCGCACCGACGGTGTCGCGGCCGTCTCGGAGCCGGCCCCGAGCCCGCGCGGCGACGCCGCCACGATCACCGTCACCCCGGCCACCGCGCCGCAGGACGAGCGCACGTCGGAGCTCGTCGAGACGCTCCGCACCGACGTGATCCCCGCCGCCACCGCCGGCAGCGGGGTCGAGGTCTACGTCGGCGGCAACACCGCGACCCAGGAGGACATGGCCGACAAGATCGCCGAGCGCCTCCCCGTCTTCATCGGCGCGGTGGTGATCCTCTCAGTGCTCTTCCTGATGGCGGTCTTCCGCTCGGTGTTGGTGCCCCTCGTGTCCGCCGCGTTCAACCTGCTGTCGATCGGGGCGGCCTACGGCGTCGTCGTCGCGATCTTCCAGTGGCAGTGGGGCTCGAGCCTGCTCGGCATCGACGGCGAGATGCCGATCGTCTCGTTCATCCCGCTGCTCATGTTCGCGATCCTCTTCGGCCTCAGCATGGACTACAACGTCTTCCTCCAGTCGCGCATCCGCGAGGAGTACATGAAGGGCGCGAGCCCGCGGGAGAGCGTGGTCGCCGGGCTCGCGAAGGTGAGCAAGATCATCCTGGCGGCCGGGGCGATCATGACCGCCGTCTTCCTCGGCTTCGCCACCGACCCCGACCCGATCGTGAAGATCTTCGGGATCGGGCTGGGCGCGGCGATCATGATCGACGTGCTGGTCGTGCGGATGGTCGTGGCCCCGGCGGTCATGACCCTGCTGGGCGACCGCGCCTGGTGGTTCCCGGCCTGGCTCGATCGCCTGCTGCCGAGCATCGAGCTCGAGGGCGGCGAGGCCGAGGACGACGAGGCTGAGGACGAGCCGGGCGGTAACCGGCCGCTGCGGCCGGGGTATGCCTTGTTGACCACCGGTCAGCAAGCACAGGAGACGCCATGAGCGACACCGCAACCCGTACCGACGACGCACCGCGCAGCAAGCAGTTCCTCCTCGCGGGGGTCGAGGGGCGAGTCCTCGAATGGATCGCCCGCCGCCTCCCCGCGCGGGTCATGCCCGACCACATGACCGCGCTGGGCGTGCTCGCCGCGATCGGGATCGCCGGCGCCTATCTGGCGTCGAACGGCGACAAGGCGTGGCTCTGGGCGGCCTCGGCGCTGCTCGTCGTCCACTGGCTGGGCGACTCGCTCGACGGCACCCTCGCCCGCGTCCGCAAGATCGAGCGGCCCAAGTACGGCTACTACCTCGACCACCTCGTGGACGCCGTCGCCACCGCCCTGATCGGGCTCGGCCTCGGCCTCTCCCCCTGGATGCTGCTGTCGGTCGGACTGCTGATCGTGATCGCCTACCTCGTGCTCTCGATCAACACCTACCTCGAGACACACGCCTTCGGCGTCTTCACGCTCGGCTACGGCCGCCTCGGCCCGACCGAGGTGCGCCTCGTCCTGATCGCCCTCAACACGCTGATCGCGCTCGGCGTGGGCCTCGGCTTCCAGGTCGGCGGTCTCGGGCTCACCGTGCTCGACCTGATCGGCATCGGGATCGCGGCGGTCATGGCGCTGGGGCTGGCCGCACGCGCGGCGAGCAACCTGCGCCGCCTGGCCGAGCTCGAGCCGGCCGGGACGCCGCGGAGCGCCTAGCCCGACAGCGCCTTCGCCACCACCCGCAGGTCCTCCGCGAACGCCTCGCGCTCCTTCGAGCGCGAGGCATCGTCTTGCTGGCGCAGGATCGCCGACGGGTGGATGGTGGCGGTCACGAGCGGGGCGAGCTCCGAGTCGAGCCACTCGCCGCGGTGCCGCGTGAGGCGGAACGAGGTGCCCATCAGCGCCTTGGCCGCGGTGGCGCCGAGCAGCACCAGCGCCTCCGGCCCGACGACGCGCAGCTCCTCGCGGAGCCACGGGCTGCACGCGTCGATCTCGAAGCGCTTCGGGGTCTGGTGGATGCGCCGCCGGCCGCGCTCCTCGAACTTGAAGTGCTTCACGACGTTCGTCACGTAGGCCTCGTCGCGCGCGATGCCGGCCGCCTCGAGCCCCTTGTCGAGCTCCCTGCCGGCCGGGCCGACGAACGGCTTGCCGGCGAGGTCCTCCTTGTCGCCGGGCTGCTCGCCGACGAACATCACGCGCGCCCGCTTCAGGCCGTCGCCGAAGACGGTCTGCGTGGCGCCGCGCCAGAGGTGGCAGCCGCGGCACCCGGCGGCGGCCTCGCGCAGCGAGCTCAGCGCGCGCTTCTCGGGGAGGAACGGCGTAGCGTCGTTCGGCTCGTCCACGAGCCCGCACTACCCGGAAACGGATAGCGTCATCGCGCATGAGCGAGCTCGTCTGCCCGAAGTGCGAGAGCCCGATGCGCAGCTATGAGCGCAGCGGGATCACCATCGACCAGTGCACCGGCTGCCGCGGCGTCTTCCTCGACCGGGGCGAGCTGGAGCGGCTCGTGGACGCCGAGGGAAGCTTCTACGAGGAGCGCGGCTCCTCGCGGCCGGAACCCGTGCGCGAGGAGCGCGACTACCGGCAGGAGCACGGCGACCACCGACAGGAGCACGGCGGCCAGCGCAAGCCGCAGAAGAAGCGCAAGAAGGAGTCGTTCCTGAGCGACCTGCTGGAGTTCTGATGGCAGGGCCGCTCCTCGCCGTCGACGCTCCCTCCATGCTCTTCCGCGCGTTCTACGCGCTGCCGGAGTCGATCAAGGGCGGCGGCGACACGCCGGTCAACGCCCTGCTCGGCACCGCGAACCTCGTGCTGCGGGAGGTCGAGCAGCACGACCCGCGCGCGGTGGTGCTCTGCTTCGGCCCCGACGCGGCCGACTACCGCGTCGAGCTGTTCGACGGCTACCACGCCGACCGGCCCGAGGTGCCGGAGGGGCTCCAGCCCCAGTTCGCCGACGCGCGCGCGTTCTTCGAGGCGTTCGGCTGGAACGTCCACGCCCACGACTCGCTGGAGGCGGACGACCTGCTCGGCACCTACGCGAAGCGCGAGGTCGAGAACGGCGGCCGGGCGCTCGTCATGACCGGCGACCGCGACATGTTCCAGTGCGCCACCGACCGCGTGACGATCCTCTACGTGCGCACGGGAGGCGGCCAGGGCGCCGAGGAGGTCGACCCGGCCGAGGTGAAGCGCCGCTACGGGGTGCCGCCGGAGCTCGTGCCCGACTTCATCGCCCTGCGCGGCGACCCCTCCGACGGGATCCCCGGCGCCAAGGGCATCGGCGAGAAGACCGCGGCCGACCTGCTCGGCAGCGCCACGGCTCGCTCGACGCGGCGCTCGACGGGGCGGTTCGCGAGTCGAGCGCGCGGGTGCGCGGCGCGCTGATCGACCAGCGCGACGAGCTGCTGCGCTTCAAGGAGATCGCCACGCTCCAGGAGGCGGACGTGGAGCTGCCGCCAGACCGCCCGACGGACTGGGAGGGCGCCGCGGCGGCGGCGCGCGAGCGCGGGATGAACCGCCTCGCCGAGCGGCTCGAGAAGGCGGCGGCCGGCTGAGCGACGACGCACCCGGTGCTGCCGGCACCGACCGGCTGAGCGAGCAGGCCGCCGCTACGCCCGGGGCCGCCGCTACGGCCGCCACGGCGTCTCCTTCGCGCCGAGCGGTCGCCCTCGCCTTCCGGCGGCTGCTGCCGCTGCTCGTGCTGATGCACGTGATCGCGTATGCGGACCGCGTCAACATCACGTTCGCCGAGACCGAGATCACGAACGACCTCGCGATCTCGTCCACGGTCTTCGGGCTGGCCGCCGGGATCTTCTTCCTGAGCTACGTCGCGCTCGAGATCCCCAGCAACCTGGTGCTCCACCGGGTCGGGGCGCGCCTGTGGATGGGGCGCATCATGATCAGCTGGGGCATCGTCGCCACGCTGACCGCGTTCGTGTGGGACGGCGCCTCGCTCGTGGTCGCGCGCATCCTCCTCGGCGTGGGCGAGGCGGGGTTCTTCCCGGGCGTGGTCTACCTGCTCGCCTGCTGGTTCCCCGAGCGCGACCGGGGCCGGGCGATGAGCGTGTTCATGCTCGGGATCGTGATCGCCTCGGTGCTCGGCGGACCGGTGTCGGGGGCTCTGCTCGAGCTGGACGGCGTGCTCGGGCTCGCGGGCTGGCAGTGGCTCTTCATCGGGCAGGGGCTGCCTGCGATCGCCGTCGGGCTCTGGGTGCTGCGCGTCCTGCCGAGCTCGCCCGCCGAGGCGGACTGGCTGCCCGCCGAGGAGCGCGACGCGCTCGAGCAGGAGCTGGCCGCGGAGTCCGCCGCCCGCGAGGCGCGCCACGCGTTCACGCTGCGCGACGCGCTCACGGACCGGCGCATCCTGAAGTGCGCGGCCGTCTACTTCACGATCAACTTCGCCAGCTACGGGACGATCTTCTGGGCGGCCGACATCATCGAGAGGGTCGGCGACGTCGAGGGGATCGAGCTGGGCCTGCTCGTCGGCATTCCGATGGCGCTCGGCTCGACCGGCCTGATCGTGATCGGGCGGCTGTCGGACCGGAGCGGCGACCGCCGCCGCTGGGTCGTGATCGGCATGCTCCTCGGCGCCATCGGGCTCGCCGGGACGGCGCTGCTGCCGGCCGAGGCGGGCATCGTGACGCTCGGCGTGTGCGCGTTCGGCCTCCTCGGCGCGATCCCGGCCTTCTGGGCGATGCCGACGTCGCTGCTCACGGGCCGCGCGATGGCGGGCGGCGTGGCGCTCGTGAACACGATCGGCGTGAGCGGCGGCATCTTCGGCCCGGTCGTGGTCGGTGCCGCGAAGGACGCGGGGTCGCTCGAGGCCGGCCTGGGCGTGCTGGCCTCCGTGCTCCTGGTGGGGGCGGTGCTGGCGGCGCGGCTGCCGTTCGCCGCCGTGCGCGCGCCGGCGGCCGAGCCGACCGCGGCGTAGGCAACTGCCGCATTCCGGCGGCGCCCCGGGTATAACGCAGCGCATGCGGAGGCGCCTTGCGGGAGCGATGGCGGCGGTCGCCTGCCTTGCGGCGGCCGGACCCGCCCATGCGGCCAAGACGTGCGCCGAGCCCGCCGAGGGCTGGGAGCGCGCGACGCCGGCCGATGCCGGCATGGACCCGGCGCGCCTTCAGCAGGCGCTCGACTACGGCAGCGCCAACCTCGGCTTCGCCGTGCGGGTCTACCGGCGCGGCTGCCTGGTCGGCGAGGACCGGCTCGCCGCCGTCAACCGCAACCAGCGCTTCGAGAGCTGGTCGATGGCCAAGACGGTCACCTCGCTCATGTTCGGCCGAGCCATGACCGGCGGGCTGATCTCCCCCGACGACCCGGTCGGCGCGCTCCTGCCCGAGGCGGACGGGCCGCACGGGGCGATCACGATGCGACACCTCCTCACCATGACCTCAGGCCTGCGCTGGAACGGCCTCCGCGACTACAACATCTTCACGATGCCCGACCGCGTGCGGGACGCGCTCACGCTCGAGGTGGTGCGCGAGCCGGGCACCTACTACGAGTACGCCCAGAGCGCGGTGGCGCTGCTGGCCGAGGCGGTCGGGCGCTCCGCCAACGAGGACGCCGGCGCGTTCGTCCAGCGCGAGCTGATGGACCCACTCGGCATCCCCGCGGGCGCCTGGCACTGGCGGCGTGATCCAGCCGGCCACGTGCAGGGCTTCTTCGGGGTGAACATGCGACCCGACGACTTCGGCCGGCTCGGCGAGCTGCTGCGCCGCGGGGGCGTGTGGCGTGGCCGCCGGCTGCTGTCGGCGCGCTACGTGCGCGAGGCCACCTCCGCCACGCCCACCAACGGCTGCTACGGCTGGCTGATCTGGGTGAACGCCGCCGCGCCGTGCGTGGGGCCGACCGTGTCCGAGCGGCCGGTCGAGCAGGGCCGCGACTTCCCCGACCTCCCGGCGGACATGTACAAGTTCGCCGGGCTGTTCGGGCAGCTCGTGACCGTCTTCCCGTCCCAGGAGCTGGTGGTGGTGCGCACGGGCCAGGACCCGGCGCTCGCCTTCGCCGGAGGGGCGGACTGGGAGCACGGCCTCTACCGGCGCGTGCTCGACTCGATCGTGGACGGCTCCGTCCCGCCGCCGCCCGCGCCGCCGCGGGTGAACGACGAGCGGACCAACCCCGACTACGGCTTCCACACCTCCCTGCTCGAGCCGGACCAGTACTCGAAGGGCGTGGTGCAGGACCCGCTGCCGCCGGCCGGTCCGGGGCGCGCCCGTGCCGCACGCCTGGCGCCGGGACGGAGGCGTGCCGGCCCCCGCGGCGCCGTTGTGGTGCGCCTGACGTGCCCGGCGCGATGGCTGTCGGACACCGACCACGTCTGCGAGGGGCGCGCTCGCCTGACGGGCGCCCGCGCCGCGCTCCCGTACAGCGTGGCGCCCGGCGAGCGGACCGCGCTGCGCTTCAGGCTGCGGCGCGGCCGGCTGGGCGAGCTTCAGGAGACGGGCACGCTGGCGCTGACCGCCAGGGCCCGGAACCGCGACCGCGGAGGCGGCACGCTCAGCACGCTCACCTTCGCGATCGGCGCGCCCTAGCCGGGCCAGCGCCCGTTGCCGGAAGGCCTCACGGCGGGCCGAGGAGGTCCCATCGGTTGCCGGCGACGTCGGCGAAGACGGCCACCCGGCCGTAGGGCTCCGCGCGGGGCGGTGTGAGGAACTCGACGCCGGCGGAGGCCATCCGCTCGTAGGCCGCCTCGAAGTCGTCGACGCGCAGGAAGAGGCCGACGCGGCCGGCGAACTGGTCGCCGACCGCATCGCTCTGGTCGTCGCCGTCCGCGCGCGCGAGCAGGATCCCCGTCGTGGCCCCCGGGGGACGCACCACGACCCAGCGCTTCGGCCGCCCGTCGTTCGTGGTCGCCGGCGAATCCTCGACGAGCTCGAACCCGAGCCGGTTCACGAAGAAGTCGATCGCCGGGTCGTAGTCCTCGACGATGAGAGCGAACTGCTCGAGGTGCATGCGCCGATCCTAGGTGGCGCTGCCAGGCCGCTCTACGACGACGACGACTGAGTGGCACTTGCCGCCGCCAGGTCACCCGCGGCGGCGACCACCTCGGCGACCAGCGCGGCCAGGTCTGTCTCGGTGCTGCCCGGATGCAGGATGCAGGCACGCATCGTTTCGCGTCCCTCGTAGACCGTGCCGGTGACGAAAGCCCGCCCCCGTGCCTGGACGGCCTCGGGCAGCGCGCGGTTGACGGCCTCGATGCGGTCCGGTGCGCAGCCGGGCGGCCGGGCGCGAAACGCCACGATCGACGTCTCGGGCGTGGCCGCGAGTTCAAGCGACGGCTCGCGCTCGACCAGAGCGGCGAGGTCGCGGGCAAGCGCGTTCGCGCGCACGACCTGGTCGACGATGCCGTCGCGGCCACGGGCGACGATCGTCGCCCACGTCTTCAGGGCACGGAACGGGCGCGTCTGCTCGAAGCTGTGCTCGGCGAAGGTGCCCACCTCCGCGCCCGTGTCCTGGCGCAGGTAGGGCGGGACGACGCTGAACGCGTCGCGCAGGTCGTCGGCGCGGCGCACCAGCGCGCAGCCGGCGTCGACCGGGACGCCGAGCCACTTGTGGGGATCGAGACTCAGCGAGTCGGCGCGCTCCATGCCCCGGTAGCGCTCGGCGAGCGCCGGGTCGAGCACGCCGAAGGCGCCGTAGGCCCCGTCGACGTGGAACCAGAGCCGCTCGGTGGCGGCGACTTCGGCGAGCGCGTCGAGCGGGTCGATCGCGCCGGTGTTCACGGTTCCCGCCGAGCCGACGAGCAGCGCAGGCGTCGCGCCGGCCGCCCGGTCGGCCGCGATCGCGCCCCGCAGCGCGTCCATGTCGAGACGCCCGCCGGGCAGCGGCACCGATCGGATGGAGTCGCTCCCGAGTCCGAGCAGCTCGAGTGCGCGCGGCACGCAGCTGTGCGCCTCAGGGGGCACGTAGGCAACCAGCCGCGGGCCGCCCACGGGCCCGCTCCGGCGCACGTCGTGCCCCGTGGCAGCGCAGGCGCGGCCGCGGGCGCCGGCCAGGCAGACGATCGTCGCCGCGGATGCCCCACTGGTGAGGAGCCCGGCGCCCGGCGCGTGCGGGTACCCGACGAGCTCCGCCAGCCAGCGCACGACCGTGCGCTCGAGGTGAACGTCGGCGTGGTCGCCCGACACCACGCTCGGGTTCATCGCGGCGGCCGTCAGGGACGCCAGCACACCAGCCAGCGCCGGCGGGGAGTTGACCCAGCCGAAGAAGGCCGGATGCCCGTTGCCCATTGCGTGCGGCAGCACGTCGCGCGCCATCGTCTCCCCCAGCGCCTCAAGCCCGGTCGGCCCGTCCGGCAGCGGCAGCTCGAGCAGCGCCGCGCGCAGATCGTCAGGCAGCGGCTGCCAGACCGGGCGTCCCGGCAGCGCCGCGAGGTGGTCGGCCACCGCGTCGATCAGAGCGTGACCGGTACGACGGAACTCGTCCAGGTCGCCGGTGCCCAGCTGGCGGGGGCCGGGTTCGTTCACAACGGCAGCATAGGTTCCACCGCCAGACCCGCCGGCTCGCAAAAGGGGCGTTCCGCTCCAAGACGACCCCTGAAACGACTTGGCTCCCGATTTCGGGAGCCAGGCCAACAGTGGGTACAACGGTCCTCATGGAGGCGGCCGGTACTGCCCCGGCGTCCGCGGAACACCCTCCCGATGCTTGCTACGAGCGTTCCCTGCGGAGTCTGATCTCGGCGGCCGGGTTGGTCAGTCCGCGGGGTACGTTCCCGGCGCCATACCCTCCTGTAGGTGTCCCCCGCCGGCCGAGGATCCTGCCGTCGGGGTGAGCCCGCTAATTGAAGCCGCTACCCGAACCGCGGGCTGCCCGGGGCGACTCCTCACCTATTTAAGCGGCGAGGGCGAACTTGTGATCTTGGTCCGCACGTATTGGTTGCCGGGAGAGTTTTACGAGGCCAACCCGACGTCCTCGGCTCGCTACACCGGGACGATCACGCTCCACGTCGAAGCTGATTCGCCCCCGTTCTGCCCCTAGATTCTAGCGGTGCATCCCGTAGGGGCCATTCCCAATTGGCGGGAGAGCTCCGGCGCGGGACCCTGAATGGCGACACCTGGTACGCCATCCGGAGGACTCGAAATGGAATCGAACGACAAGCAGCAGAACGGGCCGGAGGAGCAGCCGACGGGGCCGACCGAGGAGCAGCCCGGGCCGGAGAAGCCGACCCAGGAGCAGCCCAGCGCCGAGCAGCCGCCGGCCGACGGCCCGCAGGCCCCCGCTGACGAGGCGCCCGCCGGCGAGGCCCGCACCGAGGCGCCCGGCGCCCCGCCGCGGCGCCGCCTCACCCGCTCGCGCGAGGACCGCGTCATCGCCGGCGTCTGCGGCGGCTTCGCGCGCTACTTCAACATCGACCCGGTCTTCACCCGCATCGCCGCCGTCGCGCTCGCCTTCGTCGGCGGCGCCGGCCTCCTCCTCTACCTCGCCGCCCTCCTCCTCATGCCGAGCGACGAGGGCGGCGCCGTCGTCGACACCTCCGGCCAGGGGCGCAATCGTGTTCTCGTCATCCTGGGCGTCGGCGCGCTGCTCCTGGTGGCGTGGCCCTTTCTTCTCGGCGGCGGGATTTTCCTGGCGGGAGTTGGGATCCCGCTCGCTCTTCTCGTCGGCGCCGGCGTTCTCGTCTGGTGGCTCGTCTCCGGAGAGGGACCGAGCGGCGACGCCAGGGACGTCGCGAGGCGCGCCCTGCTCGGGGTCGGGGTCATCATCCTGTGCTTCATCGTCTGCGTGGGCGGCGCCTTCGCCGCCGCGGCCGGGCCCGACTGGCTCGTCCCGGCAATGGTCATCACAGCGGGCGCGGCCGTGGTGGCCGGTGCGTTCCTCAAGCCGATCCGCTGGCTCGTCCCGCCCGCGCTGGCCCTTGCGCTGGCCGCCGGCGTCGTCTCCGCGGCCGGCATCGACCTCGACGGCGGCGTCGGCCAGCGCGAGTACCGCCCCACCTCGACCGTCGACCTGAGGGACCGCTACGAGCTCGGCATCGGCGACCTGGTCGTGGACCTGCGCGACACCGACCTGCCCGCCGGGGACGTGCCGCTGGAGGTGGACGTCGGCCTCGGCCAGGCGCGTGGTGCTCGTGCCCGAGGACGTATGCGTGGCGACCTCGGCGGACGTGGGCATCGGCAACGTCAGGATGTTCGAGCGCGACAACGGCGGCATCGACGTGGACTTCCAGGACACCCCTGAAGCGGCATCCGACGTGACCCGGCTCGTGCTGGACGCGGAGATCGGCGTCGGCGAGGTCCGCGTGGAGGACCTGCAAGGCGACTTCGAGTTCCACGACGGCCGGTTCCGCGGGTTCGAGGGCGGGGATTTCACCGCGCGCGACGAACGCGCCGTGTGCGAGGGCACGGGGGAGCGTGCGAGCGGCTAGGCCCGACATCCCCGCTCTCGTCGCCGGCCTCGCCCTGCTCGCGCTCGGCTCCGTGCTCCTTCTCGACGCACTCGGCCTGATCGACCTCGGCTTCGGCCTGTTCGCCCCCGTCGCCTGCGCGGTGACGGGGGCGATCCTGCTGGCCAACGGGCTCAGCAGGAGAGCATGAGGGGCGCATGAGACGCGACCATGCCGCCGGCTGGCTGGGCGGCGTCTGCGCCGGCATCGCCCGCCGCTACGGCGTGGACGCCGCGCTGGTCCGGCTGGCGTTCGTGGTCGCCACCGTCGCCGGCGGCTTCGGCATCGTGCTCTACGCGCTCCTCTGGCTCGTGATGCCCGCGGGCGATTCCGTGCGGCGCAGCCGCCTGCCCACCGGGCGCGGCGCCATCGAGGTCGCGCTCGGCACCGGCCTCCTGCTCATCAGCGTGCTGCTCGCCTTCCGCGAGCTCGGCATCTGGTTCTCCGACGCCGTCGCATGGCCGCTCGTGCTGATCGTCGAGCGGCGGCGCGCTGATCTGGCGCGGCTCGGCGACGGCGTCGCCGGCCCCGCAGGAGCCGCCCACCGCGCCGCTCGTACGCGGCGAGCCGGAGCAGCGGCCCACACGGCCCGAGGTGGCGCGCGCGGCCGCTGCCATCTCGCGCACCGGCGTGGGCATCGCGCTCGTGATCCTGGCCGGCTTCGTCTTCCTCCAGGCCACCGACGCGCTCAGCGCCGCGCGCGACGTGATCCTCGCCGTGATCGCCGTGGTGGTCGTGCTGGGCGCGATCTTCGCCCCGTGGGTGCTGCGGCTCTTCCGCTCGCTCACCGAGGAGCGGGCCCAGCGCATCCGATCGCAGGAGCGGGCCGAGATGGCCGCCCACCTGCACGACTCGGTGCTGCAGACGCTCGCCCTCGTGCAGCGCCGCTCGACCGACCCGCAGGAGGTGGCGGCGCTGGCCCGGCGCCAGGAGCGCGAGCTGCGCGCCTGGCTCTCGGAGCGGCCGGCGCCCGGCAAGGCCGCGGCGCTGGCCCCGGCGCTCGAGGCTGCCGCCGCCGAGGTCGAGGAGCGCCACGGCGTGCCGGTGGAGGTGGTCGTGGTGGGCGAGCGCGAGCTCGACTCGAACCTCGAGGCGCTCGTGGCGGCAGCCCGCGAGGCGATGACCAACGCGGCCAAGTTCGGGGCAGGCTCACCGGTGGACGTGTATGCCGAGTCGAACTCCGACACCGTGCACGTGTACGTGCGCGACCGCGGCCCGGGCTTCGACCCGGGGGCGCTGCCGCCCGACCGCCACGGGGTGCGCGAGTCGATCGTGGGGCGCATGGAGCGGCACGGCGGGCGGGCGCGGATCGCCAGCGACCCGGAGACGGGAACGGAGGTGGAGCTTGAGCTCCCCGCGCGTGCTGATCGTTGACGACCACAGGCTGTTCCGCTCCGGCGTCCGCGCCGAGCTCGAGCCGCTGCTCGAGATCGCGGGCGAGGCGGGCGCCGTGGACGAGGCGGTCGAGGCGATCGCGGAGCACGGGCCGGAGGTGGTCCTCCTCGACGTGCACATGCCCGACGGCGGCGGGGTCGAGGTGATCCGGCGTGCGGCCGAGCGGGGACTGAGGCCATGCTTCCTCGCGCTGTCGGTGTCAGACGCCCCCGAAGACGTGATCGCCGTGATCCGCGCGGGCGCGCGCGGCTACGTGACGAAGAACATCGCCCCGGAGGACCTGGCCGACGCCGTCCGGCGCGTGCACGACGGCGACGCCGTCTTCTCCCCGCGCCTCGCCGGCTTCGTGCTCGACGCCTTCGCCGGCCCGGCGCCGCACCCCGAGACCGAGCTGGACGCGCTCACGCCGCGCGAGCGCGAGGTGATCCAGCACATCGCGCGCGGCTACATGTACAAGGAGATCGCGCTGCGGCTGGAGATCTCGCCGAAGACGGTGGAGGCGCACGTGTCCTCGGTGCTGCGGAAGCTCCAGCTGTCGAGCCGCCACGAGCTGAGCCGCTGGGCGGCGGACCGCGGGCTGTAGAACCGGCGGCTCGCGCCCCCGGACATCCGCTGGGGTCCGGGGGCGCGAGTCCCCGGCTGTCTAATAGCGCTCGGAGAGCGCCCGCTCGACCTCCCGCTTCGTGTCCCGGTCCTTGATCGCGCGGCGCTTGTCGTACATGTCCTTGCCCTTCGCCACCGCCAGCTCGACCTTCGCGCGCGAGCCGCTGAAGTAGACCCGCGTCGGCACGATCGTCAGGCCCTTCTCCGCGGTCTTGCCGATCAGGCGCTCGATCTCGCGCTTGTGCAGCAGCAGCTTGCGCGGCCGCTCCGGGTCGTGGTTCTCGCGCGCCGGGTCGTACGGCGCGATGTGCATGTTCTGCAGCCAGACCTCGCCGTCCTTCACCTCGGCGTAGGCGTCCTTCAGCTGCACCGCGCCGTTGCGGAGCGACTTCACCTCGGACCCCTGCAGCACGATCCCGGCCTCGAGCTTCTCCAGCAGGTTGAAGCGGAAGCTCGCCTGCCGGTTGGTCGCCACGTCGCCGGGCGCCGCCTTGCGCTTCTTCTTCTTCGCCATCTCTCTACGAGTATGCCGCGGCCGGAGAGAGATCCACGCGGCCACGGGCGGTCTCGACCCGGTCGACGACCACGCTCACCGGGTCGCCCAGGCGCAGCAGCCGCCCCGAGCCCTCCTCCTCGAGCGCCGTGCCGAGCTCGTTCAGGGTCCACCAGCCGCGCAGGCGGCGGCTCGGGAGCAGGCCCTCGAACCCCTCGTCGCCGAAGCGCACGAAGGCGCCCTTCTCGATCAGCCCGACCACCTCGCCCTCGAAGGCCGGCGGCGCCACCGGGTCGGCATCGGCGAGCCGCCGCTGCGAGCAGGAACGCGAGGCAGATGTCGTCGGCGGCGCGCTCGACCTGCATCGCCTCGCGCTCGGCCGACGAGGAGGCCAGGCCCGCCTCGTCGAGCTCGTGCGCCGGCGCCGCCGTGTGGTCGATGCCGAGGCCCTGCAGCAGCGCGCGGTGCGCGACGACGTCCGGGTAGCGCCGGATCGGCGAGGTGAAGTGGCAGTAGCGCGGGCTGCCGAGGCCGGCGTGCCCGAGGTTCTTCGGCAGGTAGTAGGCCTGCTTCAGCGCGCGCAGGACGAGCACGCCGACCGCGGTGCGTCCGCGCGCTTCGCGCGCGACGATGCGGGAGATCTCCGTCACCAGCTCGGCCGCCTGCTGCTGCGTCATGTTCTTGGGCAGCGGCGGCGTCGGCACGTCGAGGGTCGCCAGCTGGTCGGCCAGGCGCACCACCGCCTGCGGCTCGGGCCGCTCGTGCACGCGGTAGAGCGTCGGCAGCCTGGCGTCGGCGAGATAGCCGGCCACCTGCTCGTTGGCGAGGATCATCAGCTGCTCGATCAGCCGGTGCGACTCGGTCTGCTCCTCGTACCGCACCGCCGTCACGTGGCCGTCCGCGTCGAACTCGAAGGCCGGCTCGGGCGCGCCGAGCTCGAGCGAGTCGCGCCGCTCCTGCAGCGCCCGCGCCACCTCGCGGGCGGCCTCGAGCGGCGCCGCCCAGGGCTCCTCGGCGCGGGCGCGGCCGGCGAAGACGTCGTCGACCTCGCCGTAGGTGAGGCGCCTGTCGCTCCGCACGCGGGAGCGGTGGAACGAGACGTTCCGCACGTCCGTGCCGTGCACCTCCATCTCGACGGTCACGGCCAGCCTGTCCTCCCCCGGCCGCAGCGAGCAGGCGCGGTTCGAGAGCACCTCCGGCAGCATCGGCTCGACCGCGCCGGGCACGTACACGCTGGTGCCGCGCCGCAAGGCCTCACGCTCCAGCGGACCGCCCGGGCGGACGTAGGCGGTCACGTCGGCGATGTGCACCCAGACGCGCACGTGGCCGTCCTCGCGGCGGGCCGAGATGGCGTCGTCGAAGTCCCTGGCGTCGTCGGGGTCGATCGTGAACGTGGGCAGGGCGGTGAGGTCCACCCGGTCGCCGGCCGCGTACGGGTCGTCCGCCGCGCCCTCGGCCTCCGCCGAGGCGGCGCGAGGGTACGAGCGGTACAGGCCGCGGTCGAGCATCAGCCCCTCGAGCACGTCCCGCGCCACGTCCGGGCGGCCCAGCTTCCGCACCACGCGCGCGCCGCGCTTGCCGGCGCCGACGAGCACGAGGTCGCCCTCGTCAGCGCCGCCGCGCTCCACGGCGGTGCGCGGGCCGCGCCCGAACAGCGGCTCGCCCACCAGGAAGCGCCCGCGGCGCTCGAGAACCGCCACGAGCGGCTGGTCGAGGCGGCGCTGCGTGCGCCCGCCCCGAACGGCGGGTCTGCTCACCGCCCCTGTCCGGCCAGGACGTCGAGCGCGACCGGCAGCGCCTCGTCGCGCTGCGTCTCGGGGTTGTCCCTCGCCCGGACCTGCGGCTTCAGGCCGCCCTCGCCCGATGGTCTTGCCGCCCGGCAGGTAGTAGTTCGCGACGGTCAGGTCGAGGTAGCCGCCGTTCGAGAGCGGCTCCACCTCCTGCACGAGCCCCTTGCCGAAGCGTGTTGGTGCCCACGAGCGTGGCGCGACCGCGGTCGCGCAGGGCGCCGGCCACGATCTCGGAGGCGCTGGCGCTGCCGCCGTCCACGAGCACCGCCACGCGGGATGTCCTCGTCGATGGCGTCGCCCTCGGCGTCCTCGACTGCGCTCGGGCCGCGACCGGCCGCGCACGGAGACGATCTCGCCGTCCTCGATGAAGATGCTCGACACGAGCACGGCCTCGGTCAGCAGGCCGCCGCCGTTGCCGCGCAGGTCGAGGACGATCCGGTCGGCGCCGCGCTCGATCACGTTGTCGATCTCGCGCCGCAGCGCGCCGTGGGCGCCGGAGCTGAAGCCGAGCAGCTCGACCACGCCGATCTTTTGGCCGTCCGCTCCGGACGATGCGGCTGTCGGTGACCGGCACGTCGATCTTCTCGCGCTCGACCGTCATGCTGCGCGAGTCCTCGGCGCCGGGGCTGAACACCTCGAGCTCCACCTTGCTGCCCGCCGGGCCCTTGATCCGGCCGGTGGCCAGCTCGGAGTTGACGCCGGCGATCGAGCGCCCGTCGACCGACAGGATCAGGTCGCCCTTCGCGATGCCCGCCGCCTTGGCGGGCGAGTCGTCGAAGACGGTCAGGACCCTCAGCCCGCGCTGGTCCTCCTCGACGGTCATGCCCACGCCCTCGAACTCGCCGGAGATCGACTCCTGCACCGACTTCGCCTCGTCCGGCGTCAGGTAGTGCGAGTACGGGTCCTCGAGCGAGTCGACGATTCCCTTGAGCGAGGCGTCGTCGAGCCGCTCCTCGTCCACGCGCTTGTAGAAGTTCTCCTCGATCTTCTCGATGATCTCGGCGCGGAGGGCGCGGTCCTCCTCGACGAAGGCGTCGCGAACCCCTCCGGGAAGCAGCTCCGGATGGCCGCCCAGGAAGATCCCGAGCAGTAGCGCGCCGAGCGCGCAGACGGTCGCGATGCCTGCCGTACGCACCGTTTGGAGGGTAGTGGTGGTGTTGTAACGGCGCCGGGCTAAACCCTGAGGAAGCGGCGGAGCGTGAGCCCGCTCCCCAGCGCCGACACGGCCACGCAGGCGACCATCAGCAACCCGATCAGCAGCGGGAAGTCGATCGTGTCCGGCGCCGCGAGCAGGGCGAAGTCGTCCGAGAGCGGGTCGATGAAGGTCTGCTTGCCGATCGCGAGCAGCAGCACCGCCAGCAGCCCGCCGAGGAAGCCCACGATCACGCCCTCGATCACGAACGGCCAGCGGATGAACCAGTTCGTGGCGCCCACGAGCTTCATCACCTCGACCTCGCGGCGGCGCGCGAAGATCGACAGGCGGATCGTGTTGGCGACCAGCGCGATCGAGGCGAACACGAGCAGCGCCGCCAGCCCGGCCGCGATCACCTTCACGAGGCCGGTCGCGGAGAGGATCTTGTCCGTGTCTCCCTCGCGGTTCTGCACGTCGTCGATGGCGTCGAGCGCCGGCCGGCCGCCGGACATCAGGCTCGCCTCGATCACGTCCAGGCGGTCGGGGTCGTCCGGCGTGACGCGGAACAGGTCCGGCAGCGGGTTGGTGCCGAGCAGCTCGATCGCCTCGTCGCGTCTCGATCTTGCGGCCCAGCTCCTCGAGCGCCTCGTTCTTCGAGATGTAGTCGACCGACTTGACGTTGGCCGTGCTCTCGAGCGTGCTCTGAACCTCGCTGCGCTCGGCTGGGGCTCGCGTCCGCGCTGACGTACACGTCGAGCACCACGCGCCCGCGCACCTCGTTGGCGGTGCCGGTGGTGGCCTGGACGATCGGGATGAACACGCCGAGGACGAGCGCGGTCAGGAGCACGGTGAGGAGCGCGGCGAGCGCCGGCGCCGAGCTGCGCCGGAGGCCGCGCAGGGCCTCCCTGAGGAAGAAGCCGACGGCGCACTAGTTCGGGTGCCCCTCCGAGCCCACGCCCAGCTCGCCGCGCAGGCGGATCGCGAACTCGGTGGTCGACTCGTCCGGCCGGTAGAGGCCCGACAGCTCGTCGCGGATGATGCGGCCCTCCCGCAGCTCGACCACGCGGCGGCGCATCTTGTCGACCATCTCCTTGTCGTGGGTGGCCACGACGACGGTCGTGCCGGTGCGGTTGATCCGGTAGATCAGCTGCATGATCCCGATGGAGGTCTCGGGGTCGAGGTTGCCGGTGGGCTCGTCGGCCAGCAGCAGCGGCGGGTGGTTCACGAACGCGCGGGCGATCGAGACGCGCTGCTGCTCGCCGCCCGACAGCTCGTCGGGGAAGTTGTGGAGCTTGGTGGAGAGGCCGACCAGGCGCAGGATGTCGGGCACCTTGCGGCGGATCTCCTGGCGCGCCTCGCCGATCACCTGGAGCGAGTAGGCGACGTTGTCGTAGACGGTGCGGTTCGGCAGCAGCTTGTAGTCCTGGAACACCACGCCGATGTTGCGGCGCAGGTACGGCAGGCGGCCGCGCGGGATCTCGCCGAGCGTGCGGCCGGCGATGCTGATCTCGCCCTTGCTCGGCTCGAGCTCCTTCATGAGGAGCCGGATGCAGGTGGACTTGCCGCAGCCGGTGGGCCCGACGAGGAAGACGAACTCGCCGCGGCCGATCCGCATCGAGGCGCCCTCGAGGCCGACGGAGCCGCCGTCGTAGACCTTCGTCACGTCGCGGAACTCCACGACGGGCACGCCGGTCGTGGGCGCGTTGCGGCGCTCGGGCTCTGTCCTGGCGGTCGCCATGAGGCGGTCCATTAGTAGCGATGCCCGGCGCGAAACCCTACGAGTGCAAGGGTTTCTGCACCACGCGCCAGCGCGTGAAGAGGTCGCCGTCGCCCTCGGCGACCGAGACGAGCTCCAGCTCCGCCGGCTCCACGAGCTCGCGTCCGGCGACGATCGTGAGGGCCGATGCGCCGCCGGCCAGCTTCGGGTTCAGGGTCAGGAAGAGCTCGTCCACGAGGCCGGCCGCGAGCAGGTGGGCGTTGAGCGTGGGGCCGCCCTCGCACAGCACCGAGCGGACCCCGTGGTCCTCGCGGAGGCGGGCCATCAGGAGCGGCAGGTCGTCGCCGACGCGGGCGTACTCGACCTGGTCGCCCAGGCCGGGCAGGGTCGCGTCGGAGCCGGTGGCGATCACCACGCGCTGCTCGGGCTCGTTCAGGAGCGGGAGGTCGGCGGGCAGGTCGAGCCGGGCGCTCACGATCACCGCCAGCGGGTCGCGGGCGAGCCCCTCGCGCTCGCGCTTGTCGCGCAGCTCGTCGGTCTTCGCCATGCGCCCGTAGCGCTCGATGCGGACCGTGCCGGCGCCGACCATGACCGCGTCGGCCTGTGTCCGGAGGTGGTGGAAGAGCTGGCGGTCGAGCTCGGTCGAGAGGCCCTTGGTGCGCCAGTCGATGGTGGCCTTGCCGTCGAGGCTCGAGACCATGTTGAGGACGAGGTAGGGGCGGTCGGGGCGGGCCCTGTCGCCCAGGCGGAGGCCGGAGGCGAGCTCCTCGGGGGTGGTGGGGCTCTGCGTCGGATAGAGCAGCTGCACGGGGCGGGAGCCTAGCGATATGTCAAGCACCCTTGACACATCGGCGATGTCAAGCTAACTTGACACGCATGGAGAACGACGTGCGTGAGAGAAGAGGCGTGCGAGGCCTGTCGCAGGGAGAGCTGGGCAAGGCGCTCGGAGTCTCCCGGCAGACGATCAACGCGATCGAGACCGGCCGCTACCTCCCCTCGCTCCCGCTTGCGATCGCGCTTGCGCGCTACTTCGAGACGAACGTCGAGGACATCTTTCTCGCTGAATGGAGACGTGAAATGAACGACCATGAACAACTGGAACGTGCAGCTGATCGGCATGCTCGGGATCGCGGCGGCGGTGTTCGGCGTGTTCTGGGCCGCCGAGGGCCTCGAGGAGGCCTGGCCGAGCGCGGCCATCCTGCTCGGCTTCATCGCCATCCTCCACTTCGGCCGCGACCGCAGCGACACGCTCAACGTCATGAGCGGCGTCGGCGACGAGCGCACCCGCTCGCTCTACACCCGCGCCGTGGCGTTCGTGGGCAGCGTGATGGCCTTCGTGCTGCCGGGCTGGTGGCTCGTGACGGTCGCCCAGGGCGACCCGGACCGCACGCTCACGATCCTGTGCGCGATCTTCGGCGTCACGTTCATCGCCGCCGTGGCGGTGCTCGCGCGCGCGCAGCTAGTTCGAGCGGATCACGCAGTAGCCCGGGAACTCGAAGTTGCCCGGGCCCCGGCCCCGGGCGGCGCGGTAGATGCCGCCGTCGCTCGGGCTGGTCATGTCGAACCTGTTCTCGGCGCCGCAGCACTCGTCGGACTGGTCGACCTTCACGCGGCGGGCGACCACCTGGAGCAGGCCGGTGGGCGCCCGCCGGCCGTAGGCGTCGGTGCGGAAGCGCGACCGGCCGCGGTTCCTCACCACCCACTGCGGGTGGAAGAGGGCGCGCTTGTCGCCCTTGCAGTAGGCGTCCCAGCCGGCGGGGTCGTGCGGGCCGCAGGCCCTGCGCTTGTTGAAGACGATCCGCTCGGGGTCGGCGGGGTCGAACTGCGTGATCGCGTTGTCGATGCCGAAGGCGGGGCGGGCTTTGAAGACCCCGCCCACGTCGAGCGTGGTCGCCCACTCCTCGTAGACGTTCTTGCAGTGCGGGCTGGGGAGCAGCCGCATGCGTGGCCGAGCGGCGGGCGCCGGGGCAGTTCGGGACGGCCTCGCCGAAGTCGGCCATCGTGCGGGTGTGGGCGGCGAGCCGGCCGCTCGAGCGGCGCGCGCTGCGTGCCCGCCCGTTCCGGAACAGCCAGGTCTCGAGCGAGTGGAAGCGCACCGCGCCGCGGCGCGGCGAGCCGGAGCCCTGGTGCAGCACGACCATCCAGCCGTTGCCCTTGCGGTCCTCGTTCGCGACGTAGACCTTGAAGCCGGCGTGCGGCTCGTCGCTGCCGGCGAAGGTGCCGATCGGGCCGAAGGCGGGCATGCCCGTGCGACGGAAGTGACGGAAGGCGCGCGGGTTGGAGCCGTGCTCGTGGCCGAAGGCGCAGCCGTAGCTGCGGGTCACGGGGCGGGTGCCAGGTGGCCCAGGTGCGGCCATCCTTTTCGACGGTGTGGCGGTCGTGGACCCACTTGGCGCAGACGGGGGTGCCGTCGGGGGCCGCCGGCTGGGTGTGGTCGACGGGGTCGGGCTGGCTGCGGGCTGGGCGCTCGTGGCGCCCCACGCCGTCGCGGGCGCCACCGCCAGCGCCGTCAGAACGGCAGCAACGAGGTGCATGAGTGGCTTGGACACTTGGGCCGGGCGTTGGTTTCGGCGTCGCCTCCGGGTTTCGGCGCCGCCGCCGCGTTTCCGCGCCGTTCGCTCGGGGCATGCCTGGTCCGGAAGCGTCCTATATCGGGACGTTTCCGGACCAGGTCCTCCTGGCCGGCCCCCGAGTGTTACAGGACGCCCTTCGAGTGTTACGGGCCGATCGCGACCATGCGCTCGATCGGGATGCGAGCGCGCTCGGCGAGGTCCGGGTCGACCTTCACCTGGGGCTTCAGGTCGCGGAGCGTGTCGTGCAGCTTGGGCAGCGTGATCATCTTCATGTACTTGCACGCCGCCGCGCGGTTTGCGGGGATGAAGGACTTCGACGGGTTCTCCTTCGCCAGCGGGTGGAGCATTCCCGTCTCGGTCGCGACGATGAAGGTGTCGGCGTCCGACTCCCGCGCGAAGTCGAGCATCCCGCCCGTGGAGAGCATGTGCGTGCGCTCGGGGTCGACGTCGCCGGCGGCCACGTACTCCATGACCTGGGTCGTGCAGCCGCACTCGGGGTGGATCATGAACTCGGCGCCCGGGTAGGCGGCCCGGACGTCTGAGATGTCGCGCGGCCGGATGCCGGCGTGCACGTGGCACTCGCCGTCCCAGACGTGCATGCGCTTGCCGGTCACCCGCTCGACGTACGCGCCGAGCCACATGTCCGGGCCGAACAGGATCTCCACGTCCTGGCCGTGCTCGCTGCGGATGTGCTCGACCACCCGCACGGCGTTGGAGGAGGTGCAGCAGTAGTCGGTCTCCGCCTTCACCTCGGCCGTGGTGTTCACGTACATGACGACGATCGCGCCGGGGTGGTCGGCCTTCCAGGCGCGGAGCTGGTCGGCGGTGATGGAGTCGGCGAGGGAGCAGCCGGCCTTCAGGTCGGGGAGCAGCACGGTCTTGCCGGGGCTCAGGATCGAGGCGGTCTCGGCCATGAAGTGGACGCCGCAGAAGGCGATCACCTCGGCGTCGGTGGCGGCGGCCTGGCGCGAGAGCCCGAGCGAGTCGCCCACGAAGTGGGCCACGTCCTGGACCTCGGGCACCTGGTAGTTGTGGGCGAGGATGACCGCGTTGCGCTCCTCGGCGAGCGCGCGCACCTCGTCCTGGAGGCGGGCGACCTCGTCCGGGTCGAGCACGGGACCGGCGCTGAAGGGTGGATCGGCGACCGGCGTGAGGGTGGGCAGCTCGATGGGCTTCATAGGGCTGGTTTTTGTCCTATGATCGAAAACCGATGCCCCGGAAGGATACCACCGTCTCCGACTCCGAGTCGAAAACCCGGCCCGCTGGGGCGGGCGCAGCCGGCGCGGAGGCGGGCGGCGCGCAAGCGGGCGGCGGCGCGGTGCGAGGCGGCCGGGCGCGGGCGGCGCGGAGGCGGGCGCTCGCCCCTCCCCCACGCACGTCACGCTCGCCGTCGTCCTGCAGGTGCGCGACCGGCGTCTCTCCGTCCTCCTCTGGCAGCGCGCGCGGGATCCCTTCGAGGGCGCCTGGTCGCTTCCGGGCGGCTATCTCGATCCGGGGGTCGATCTCGAGCGGTCCATCCGGGCGCATCTCACTCGCAAGGTCGACGTCGCCGAGCTGTCCTGGCTCGAGCAGCTCGTCACCCTCGGCGACCCCGCCCGCCATCCCGGCGAGTGGCAGCTCGCCACCGCCTACCTCGGCCTCGTCCCGCTCGGGCTCGACCCGGCCCTCCCGCCCGACACCGCCTGGCACCCCGTCGACGACCTCCCCGGCCCCATCGCCTTCGACCACCGCGCCATCGTCCTCGCCGGCCGCGAGCGGCTCAGCGCCAAGCTCTCGTACACCAACATCGGCTTCGCCCTCGCCCCCGAGCGCTTCTCGATCTCGGAGCTGAGCGCCATCTACAGCGCCGCGCTCGGCTACCCCGTCGACCCCACCAACCTGCGCCGCGTGCTCGAGCGCCGCGGCCTGCTCGAGGCCACCGGCGAGCGCCGCGCGCCCGGACGCGAGGGGGGCCGCCCGGCCGCCGTCTACCGCTTCACGTCGAGAGGACTCGAGGTGACGGACCCGTTCGCGGTGCTGCGTCCGCCCGTCGCCGCCAAGGACTGACCCAACCGAGGCCGAGCGCCCCCGGACGGGGACGCATCCCTTGCCGGAAACCAATAGCGTCGCTGTCGCTGTGACCGATCTAAGCGGCCGGATCAGGGTCACTCACGCGGACGACGGCGCCCGCTCGCGGGCGGCGGTCTTCTTCCGCTTCTTCATCATGATCCCCCACTTCATCTGGCTGGGGGTGTGGAGCATCGGAGCGGTGGTGGTCGCGCCGATCCACTGGGTGATCGCGCTGGTCCGCGGCGGCCCCGCCGAGTGGGCGCACGCGTTCTACTCGGCCTACGTGCGCTACGCGCTCCACGTCTACGCCTACACCTACCTCGCCGCCGGCCGCTATCCGGGCTTCCTCGGCGAGCCCGGCTACGTGATCGAGGCGGAGTTCCCGCCGCCCGGCCCTCAGCGGCGCTGGACCATCGCGCTGCGGGTCTTCCTGGCGCTCCCTGCGCTGGTGCTCGCGTCCGCCGTCGCGAACGGAGCCGGAGGGGGCTACGGCAGCGGCGGCTACGGCGGGTCCGGCGGGGCGGGCGACGCGGGGTCGTTCGCCGTCTCCTACAGCGGTCTCGGCTTCACGCTCGCCGTGCTGGCGTGGTTCGCCTCGCTCGCGCTCGCACGGACGCCGACCGGCCTGCGCGACGCGCAGGTCTACTGCCAGGGCTACGCGGCGCAGGCGTTCGGCTACCTGCTCCTCCTGAACGACCGCTACCCGACGAGCGACCCCGACGCCGTGCCGCTCGACTCGATGCCGGCGCACCCCGTCCGCCTGCAGGTCGCGGACGACCGCGAGCGCAACCGGCTCACGGTGTTCTTCCGGCTCCTGCTCGCGATCCCGTACGTCTTGTGGTGGTTCCTCTGGTCGATCGCGGCGTTCTTCGCCGCGATCGCCGGCTGGTTCGCCGCGCTCGTGACCGGCCGGCTGCCGGACCCCCTCCATCGCTTCCTCGGGGCGTTCCTCCGCTACGGGACGCAAGTGAACTCGTTCATCCTCCTCCTCGGCGGCCCGTTTCCCGGCTTCACCGGCAGGCCGGGCAGCTACCCGGTCGAGCTCGAGATCGACGAGCCGCAGCCGCAGCACCGCGCCAAGACCGCCTTCCGCGTGATCCTCGCCATCCCGGCGTTCGCTCGCCGCCGGAGCGTTCGGCACCGTGGCCGCCGTCGCGGCGGTGGGCGCGTGGTTCTCGGTGCTGGCCACCGGGCGGGTCCCGGAGGGCCTCTACGGCCTGATCGGCTGGGCGGTGCGCTACGGGGCCCAGGCCCACGGGTACTTCCTGCTGCTCACCGAACGCTATCCGTACACCGGGCCGGACGGCCGCGGGCACCCGGCGGTGGAGCCGCCTGCGGCGCCGGAGCAGCCGGAGACCTCTGGGCATCGCCCCGGAGCGGCCCGGAGGGCCTACTCCAGCGGGTCCAGCAGCAGGCTGACGTCCAGCGCCGGCGCCGAGTGCGTCAGCGCGCCCACGCTGATGTAGTCCACGCCCGTCTCGGCCACCGCGCGGATCGTGTCGAGCGTGATCCCGCCCGAGGCCTCCAGCTCGGCCCGGCCCCCGGCCAGCTCCACCGCCCCGCGCAGGTCGTCGATGGACATGTTGTCGAGCAGCAGCCGCGTCACCCCCGCCTCCAGCGCGTCGGACACCTCGTCCAGCGTCGCGCACTCCACCTCGACGGTCACACCCGCCGGCGCCGCCGCCAGCGCGCGCCGCGCCGCCTCCCCCACCCCGCCCGCCAGCTCGGCGTGGTTCTCCTTCACGAGGATCGCGTCGAACAGGCCGCTGCGGTGGCTCACCCCGCCGCCCAGCGCGCACGGCCTCCTTCTCCAGCGCGCGCAGGCCGGGCGTGGTCTTGCGCGTGTCGAGCACCCGCGCGCCGGTCCCCTCGACCGCCTTCACGTAGCGCGCCGTCGCCGTAGCGACCCCTGAGAGCCGCCCGAGGAAGTTGAGCGCGACCCGCTCGGCCGTCAGGATCGACGCCGCGCGCCCCTCCACCTCGGCCAGCAGACCACCCTCGCGCCACTCCCCCTCCCGGGCGCGGGCGCGCCAGTCGAGCTCCGGGTCCACGCGCTCGAACACCGCCCCGGCGACCCCCAGCCCGGCCGCCACCCCGGCGGCCTTCTGCTCGATGCGCGCGCGGGCCCGTGACCCCTCCGGCACCACCGCCGCCGTCGTGAGGTCGCCGTCGCCGACGTCCTCCCGCAGGGCGCGATCGATCAGGTCCAGCATGGAGGGCGCAGGGTATGCGATGGTCAGCAGTGGTCGAAGGACTTGGTGAATGGACTCACGCGATCCCTACGCCGGCGCCGACGTAGCCACCTCGCGGCGCTTCCAGGCAGGGCTGCTCGGCCTTTGCGGCCTCCTGACGCTGGCGTTCCTCCCGTTCGAGCCGGTCGACGACCAGATCGGCGACGCCGGCTGGGCGATCGCGGGAGGGCTCGGGCTGCTGGCGATCGGGGGCGCCGTGCTGATCCTGCGGCGCGAGCCGAGCTTCGACGACCTGCTGGTGATGGCCTACGCCGGGATCGCGGGCATCGCCATGCTCAACTACCTGGCCGGCGGCGGCTCGTCGGCCTACGAGGACCTCTACGTGCTCTGGCTCGGCACCGGCGCCGCTCACCCGCCGCGGCGGGCCCTGACCCACCTCGGCGTGATGGTCGGCGCCCTGGCGCTGCCGCTCCTGTACGAGGACACGACCGCCGACACCGTCACGGACATGGCAGCCGAGGCCCTCATCCTGGTGGTGCTCGGCGGGCTCCTGACCGTGTACCAGACCGGCGTCAGGCGCCAGCGGGCCGGCCTCGAGGCGGGCGCGGCGGTCGAGCGCCGGCTGGCGCGCGTGGACGAGCTGACCGGCCTCGGCAACCGCCGCGCCTTCGACGAGGCGATCAGGGTGGAGAGCGTGCGGGCTTCGCGCGAGCAGGTGCCGCTGAGCGTCGGCCTCGTGGACGTGGACCACATGCGGCGCATCAACGACCAGTACGGCCACCTGGAGGGCGACACCGGTCTGCGTGACGTCGCCCGCGCCATGGAGCGGGCCGTGCGCGCCAGCGACCGCTGCTTCCGCTGGGGCGGCGACGAGTTCGTCGTGGTGATGCCCGGCACCGACCTGGACGCGGCCGGTCAGGTCCTGGAGCGCGTGGCGGAGGCGGTGAGCGAGGCGTGCCGGGCCCCGGACGGCCGCCCGATCGGGCTCACCTGGGGCGTCGCGCGGCTCGACTCGGGCGGGACTGCGGAGGACCTGCTGGCCGCCGCCGATCTCTCCTTGCTCGACCGGAAGACCGAGAAGCGGCGGTAACGCCGCAGCGCAAGCTTGGCTTGCGTGCGGCGAAAAGCGCTCAGGCGGGCGCGGGCGCCCCGGTGCGGTCTATCCCGGCGGCCGCGTAGGCGTCGACCTCGTCGAGCGTCTCGTGCTCGAGCAGCGCCTCCACGAGCCGGTCCAGCCGCTCGCGGTTCTCGGCTACGAGCTCGCGCGTGACGTCGAGCTCCTCGTCCACGATCCGCCGGACCTCGGCGTCGACCAGCTCCTGGGTCGCCTGCGAGACCGGGTCGGCACCGGGCAGCAGCGGGCTCTGGCCCTGCTGCGGCGCGACGGTCACGAAGCCGACCTTCTCGCTCATGCCCCAGCGCGCCACCATGCCGCGCGCGATGCCGGTGACCTGCTGGATGTCGGACTCCGCGCCGGTGGTGATGCTGCCGTACACGACCTCCTCCGCGACCCTGCCGCCGGCCGAGACGCGGATCTTCGCGCGCAGGTCCTCCTGGGAGTAGTTGAAGCGGTCGTCGTCCGGGGTCGAGAGCGTCACGCCCAGAGCCTGGCCGCGCGGGATGATCGACACCTTGCGCACGGGGTCCGCGCCCGGCGTGAGCATGCCGACGATCGCGTGCCCGCCCTCGTGGTAGGCGATCCGCCGCCGGTCCTCCTGGTTCAGCACGATCTTGCGCTCGGCGCCGAGCACGATCTTCTCGAGCGCGTCGGTGAAGTCCGCACGGGCCACCTTCTCGTGCCCCCGCCGGGCCGCCAGCAGCGCCGCCTCGTTCACGAGGTTGGCCAGGTCGGCGCCGACCATTCCCGGCGTGCTCTGGGCGATCTGGTGGAGGTCGACGTCGTCGGCGAGCGGGACCGAGCGGCTGTGGACCCGCAGGATCATCTCGCGCCCGACGCTGTCCGGCGGCTGCACCGCCACGCGGCGATCGAAGCGCCCGGGCCGCAGCAGGGCGGGATCGAGCACGTCGGGACGGTTGGTGGCGCCCAGCACGATGACGCCCGCCGCCGGGTCGAAGCCGTCCATCTCGGTGAGGATCTGGTTGAGCGTCTGCTCGCGCTCGTCGTGGCCGCCGAGGACGCCGCCCGAGCCGCCACGGGCGCGGCCGATCGCGTCGAGCTCGTCGATGAAGATGATCGCCGGCGCCGCCTCCTCGGCCTGCTTGAACAGGTCGCGGACGCGGGACGCGCCCACGCCCACGATCGCCTCGATGAACTCCGAGGCCGAGGCCGAGAAGAACGGCACGCCGGCCTCGCCCGCCACCGCCCGCGCGAGCAGCGTCTTGCCGGTGCCGGGCAGGCCCGAGAGCAGCACGCCGCGCGGGATGCGCGCGCCGAGCTTCGCGTACTTGCTCCGGATTGCGCAGGAAGTCGACGACCTCGACGAGCTGCTCCTCGGCCTCGTCGATGCCGGCGACGTCCTCGAACGTGACCGTCTGGGTCTCGGCCTCCACGAGCTTGGCGCGCGAGCGCCCGAACTGGCCGAGCACGCCGCCGCCGGCGCCGCCCGCCCCGCCCGAGGCCCGCCGCAGGAAGAAGATGAACAGCGCCACCAGCAGGAGCGTCGGGCCGAACGAGAACAGGATCGTCTCGAGCAGCGAGCGGCTGTCGGGCGGCTCGGCGTTGATCGTGACGTTCTCGCGCTCGAGCAGCTGGGACAGCTCCTCGTCGTTCGCGAAGGTCGGGATCTCGGTCTCGAACTGCTTGGCCTCGTCGTCCTGGTACTTGACCTGCTCCCGGAACTCGCCCTGGACGGTGTCGCCGCGCGAGGAGATCTCCTTCACGTTCCCCTGGCGGATCTCCGCGAGGAAGGTCGGGTTGTACGGGACCTTGATGCGCTCCTCCCCCGGCGCGAAGATCGCGACGATCAGCCAGTTCAGGAAGAACAGGACGGCGAGGATCGCGAGGAAGCGGCGGCCGCTCCACGGGAGCATCGACGGCTTCTGCGGAGCACGGTCGACGCGGACGTCGCCGCGCTTGGGATCGCGCGGCGGAAGCGGTGTGCGCGGATCCGGGGAGCGAGCCTCGTCGGCCATCGTCCAATCGTAGAGGCCGCCGGGACGCCTATCCTGGGGAGCGATGCGGCAGCAGCTTCGCCCCCTCTTCGACCAGGTCGTGATCAAGGAGCTCGAACCCGACAGGGTGCGGCGCTCCGGTCTCCTGCTGCCGCCGGGCGAGCACCAGCCGCCGCCCCAGCACGGGATCGTGCTCGCGGTCGGGCCGGGGCTCGACTGGTGGGGCAGCGTCGGCGTGAAGATGCCCGTGAAGCCGGGCGACCACGTGGTGTTCCCCGCCGCGGCGGGCGTGTGGGTGGAGGTCGAGGAGGAGCGCCTGCTGGTCTGCCGGGTGGGCCAGCTGCTTGGCGTGCTCGAGGAGGGCGAGGACCTGCCGGAGGACGCGCTGCGCGCGTTCGAGGACGAGGCCTAGGGCCGGCTCCGGTCGGCTTCCGCCCGCGCGTTCGGAGGCTCGCCCGCCGGGCGTGAGTGACGAGCGCCGACGCGCCAGGTCGAATCCGGTGTGAACTGCCCCGGGGGATTGCTCCGAAGTGGTGGGTATCCGACCCATTCCTAAGGAGGAAACCCGTGAGGAGTAACCGTCTAGTGCGCCGGATCGCCGTTGTGGCCTCCGGCCTCACCATCGCTTTCGCCGGCACGGCCTCGGCCGAAGCGGCGCAGCCGAGCAAGGGCGGGGGCGACAGCCTCAAGTCCGGGAATCGGCTGGCGGTCGCCCTGACCGATCAGAACCAGCTCGTCAGCTTCAAGGTGCGGAAGCCTGACCGGCTGGTGTCCATTCGCTCGATCCGCGGCCTGCAGCCCGGGGTGAGCATGGTGGGGATCGATTATCGGCCGAAGACCGGCGATCTGTACGGCGTCGGCTCCAATAGCGCCGTCTACCGGATCAACCCGCAGACCGGCATCGCGATCGCCGAGAACGTCGATGCCATGGGGAACCCGGTCCCGTTCACGCCGGGGCTGAACGGCACCAACTTCGGCATCGACTTCAACCCCGCTCCCGACGCGATTCGCATCGTTTCCGACGCGGGACAGAACAAGCGCGTCGCCCCGGACGCGGGTACGACGCTCGGGGACGACCTGGCGCTCAATCCGGGCATGCCGAAGGTCGGCGGCGCCGCGTACACGAACTCGTCGTTCAACTTCACGCAGCCGCTTGCGGCGAACGTCCAGCTGTTCGTGGTCGACTACGCGAACGACATGGTGTTCCTGCAGAACCCGCCGAACAACGGGACGCTGACGAACGGTCGGCGGCTGACCGGCGTGGACGTCCAGCCGAGGTTCGGTTGGGACATCGCCGGCGCGAACGATGTCGGCTACCTGGCCACGAGCGACCGCCGCGGTCGCGCCTCGAGCCTCTACACGGTCGACGAGACCACGGGCTTCACGCGCAACCTCGGCGAGATCGGCGGCCGTCGCCTGCGCGGCCTCATCGTCACCGGCCTCGCGGTGCAGCAGGACCAGTCGTAGCAGCAGCAACGTCGGAGTCCCTGGTACCAGGGGGGCAGTAACCGAGCGGGCCGCGCCACAGGCGCGGCCCGCTCGCTGCGGCCTATGCCCGCCGCAGCAGCTCCGCCCGCACGAACTCGTCGAGGTCGCCGTCCAGGACACCCTGGGCGTTTCCGGCCTCCACGTTCGTGCGGTGGTCCTTGACCATCGTGTACGGGTGCAGCACGTAGGAGCGGATCTGCGAGCCCCAGCCCACGTCCTGGGCCTCGCCCTTCTCCTTCGCGATCGCCTCCTGGCGGCGGCGCTCCTCCAGCTCGATCAGCTTGCCGCGCAGCATCCGCATCGCCGTGTCGCGGTTCGACGATTGCGAGCGCTCGTTCTGGCACTGCACCACGATGCCGGTCGGCCTGTGCGTGATGCGCACCGCCGAGTCCGTCTTGTTCACGTGCTGCCCGCCCGCGCCCGAGGCGCGGTAGGTGTCGATCTGCAGGTCCTCCGGGTCGATCTCCACCTCGACGGCGTCCTCGACGAGCGGCGCCACCTCCACGCCGGCGAAGGCGGTGTGACGGCGCGACTGCGCGTCGTACGGCGAGATCCGCACCAGCCGGTGCACGCCCTTCTCGGCCGAGAACAGCCCGTAGGCGTTCTCCCCGCGCGCGATGAACGAGGCCGACTTGATGCCGGCCTCCTCCCCCGCCGAGGCCTCCTTCAGCTCCACCTTCATCCCGCGCCGCTCGGCCCAGCGCATCAGCATGCGCAGCAGCATCTCGGCCCAGTCCTGCGAGTCCGTGCCGCCGGCGCCGGCGTTCACGGTCACCACGGCGTCGCCCGCGTCGTACTCGCCGCTGAACAGGCGCGCCTCCTCCAGCTCGGCGAGCCGCGCCTCGATCGAGGCCGCTGCTCCTCCAGCTCGGCGGCGATCGACTCGTCCTCGGCCGCCATCTCCTCGAGCGTCTCGAGGTCGTCGACGTCGCGCTCGAGCGCCCGGAAGCCCTGGAGGCGGCGGCTGACCGACGAGTGCTCCGCGGAGGTGCGGGCGGCGGTCTCCTGGTCGTCCCAGAAGCCGGGCGCCTGCATCTCGCCCTCCAGCTCGTTTACGCGAGCTTCGAGCCGAGCTGGGTCAAAGATAGTCCGCGAGCAGCTTCAGCTGGTCGCGGAGGCCAGTGGCGCTACTGGGCGCCATGGCACTTCTTGAATTTCTTGCCGGATCCGCACCAGCAAGGGTCGTTGCGGCCGAGCTTCTCGTGCTCGTCGAGCCGGCGTGTCTCCACCACCGGGATCGAGCCGGCCACCTCGTCGGCGGCCAGGTCGGCGGCCTCGGCCATCCCGGACGGGATCGCGGTGCCGGCCGCCGCGGCGATCGCGTCGCGGCCCTGGGCCGCGTGCCCGCCCGAGTAGTTGAGCCGGCCGCCGGTGGTGCTGCTGCCGCCCCCGCCCCAGCTCGGCGGGGCCTGCTGCTGCTCCTGCTCGACCGAGACCTCGACGTTGAAGATGTAGCGCGCGAACTCGTCCCAGACGTTGTTCATCAGCTCCGTGAACATCTCGAAGCCCTCGTTCTTGTAGGCGACGAGCGGGTCGATCTGCGCGAACCCGCGGAGGTGGATGCCCTCGCGCAGGTAGTCCATGTCGTGGAGGTGCTCGCGCCAGCGGTTGTCGATGATCTGGAGCAGCATGTAGCGCTCGAGCGCGCGCATCAGCTCCTCGCCGAGCTCCTCCTCGCGCTCGTTGTAGGCGTCGACCACGTCCTCGCGCAGCTTCTCGACGAACGCCTCGCTGCCCTCGCCCTCGCCGACGTCGTCGGCGTCGTAGGAGACCGGATAGATCTGCTCGAGCTGCGTGAACAGCGCGTCGAGGTCCCAGTCCTCCTGATACTCGCCCTGCCATGTACTCGCCGGCGAGCCGCTCGATCGCGTCCGAGATCTGGGTGCGCGCCACGTCCGACATGTCCTGGCCCTCCAGGATGCGGTCGCGGTACTCGTAGATGATCTCGCGCTGCTGGTTCATCACGTCGTCGTACTCGAGGACGCGCTTGCGCTGCAGGAAGTTCTGGTCCTCGACCTTCTTCTGGGCCCCCTCGATCTGCTTGCGTGAGCATCTTGTGCTCGATCGGCATCTCGTTGCCCTCCTCGTCCGCCTGGGCGAGGAACTTGTTGTCGAGGATGCGGTAGATGCGGTCGCCCGCGAACAGCCGCACCAGGTCGTCCTCGGCGGAGAGGTAGAAGCGGGACTCGCCGGGGTCGCCCTGGCGGCCGGAGCGGCCGCGCAGCTGGTTGTCGATCCGGCGCGACTCGTGGCGCTCGGTGCCGAGGATGAAGAGGCCGCCGGCCTCCATCACCTTCTCGCGGTCCTCGGACGACGCGGGCCTCCATCTGCGGGAAGAGCTCGTCCCAGGCGGCGTCCCACTCCTCGGTGCCCAGCTCCAGGCCGCGCTTGGTGAGCTCGAGCTGCGTGAGGTGCTCCTCGTTCCCGCCCAGCTTGATGTCCACGCCGCGGCCGGCCATGTTGGTGGCGATCGTGACCGCGAACGGCTGCCCGGCCTCGGCGATGATCTCGCCCTCGCGCTCGGCGTGCTCGGGCTTCGCGTTCAGCACGGTGTGCTTGACGCCGCGCTTGGTCGAGCTCCCGTCGACAGCAGCTCCGAGACCTCGACCGAGATCGTGCCCACCAGCACCGGCTGGCCGACCTTGTTGCGCTCCTCGATCTCGCGCGCGACCGCGCTCCACTTGCCGTCCTTGGTCTTGTAGATCTGGTCGTTGTTGTCGACCCGGACCATCGGCCGGTTGGTCGGGATGTCGACGACCTGGAGCTTGTAGATCTTCATGAACTCGGTGGCCTCGGTGAGGGCCGTGCCGGTCATGCCCGCGAGCTTGTCGTACCTGCGGAAGTAGTTCTGGTAGGTGATCGTGGCGACCGTCTGGTTCTCCTCCTGGATCGCCACGCCCTCCTTGGCCTCGACGGCCTGGTGCAGGCCCTCCGACCAGCGGCGGCCCTCCAGGATGCGGCCGGTGAACTCGTCGATGATCTTCACCTGGTCGTCGATCACCGCGTAGTCGACGTCGCGCTTGTAGAGCGACTCGGCCTTGAGCGCCTGCTGGAGGTGGTTGACGAGATGCCCGTACTCGGCGCGGTAGAGGTTGTCGATGCCGAGGAAGCGCTCGGCCTTCTCGACGCCCTTCTCGCTGACCGAGACCGTCTTGTGCTTCTCCTCGGGCTCGAAGTCGTACTCGGCCTCCCAGTCCTTCGACTTCGCCTCGAGGCCCTCGGGCTTCTTGCCCGGCTCCATCGTGCGCGCCAGCTTGGCGAACTTGTAGTAGAGGTCGGCGGCCTTCTCGGGCTGGCCGGAGATGATCAGCGGCGTGCGCGCCTCGTCGATGAGGATGTTGTCGACCTCGTCGACGATCCCGTAGCCGTGCCCGCGCTGGACCTTCTCCTCGAGCGAGTCGGCGAGGTTGTCGCGCAGGTAGTCGAAGCCGAACTCCGAGTTGGTGCCGTACACGACGTCGCGCGAGTACGCCTCCATCTTGTCGATGGGGTGCATCTGCGACTGGATCACGCCGACGGTCACGCCGAGCAGGTCGTAGATCGGCTTCATCCAGTTGGCGTCGCGGCGGGCGAGGTAGTCGTTGACCGTGACGAGGTGGACGCCGCCGCCCCGGACCGGGTGGCCCTTCTCGTCGCGTGCGGCGAGCCCGTTCAGGACGATCGGGAGCGTGGCGGTGAGCGTCTTGCCCTCGCCGGTCTTCATCTCGGCGATCGAGCCGTCGTGCAGGACCATGCCGCCGATCAGCTGCACGTCGTAGTGGCGCTGGCCGAGCGAGCGCCTGCTCGCCTCGCGCGTGAGCGCGAAGGATTCGAACAGCAGGTCGTCGAGCGGCTCGCCGTTCAGGTAGCGCTCGCGCAGCGCCTCGTAGCGATTGCGCAGCTCGTCGTCCGACTCGAGCTCGAGCTCGGGCTCGTAGTCGTTGATGCGGGCGACGTTCCGCTCGAAGGCCTTGAACTTCTTGGACTCGCCGACCCGCAGGGCGCGGTCGAGAATGGACATCGAAGTTACGGTAGCAACGCGGCGCGGGGCCTCAGGGGCGCCAGGCCGCCACGTAGCCGGGCGTCTCGATCGCGGGATCGAGTCGCGGGTCCGGCTGGGGTTCCGCGACCTCCGTGCGAGGGGCAGGACGCCCGCCCAGACGGGCAGGTCGTAGTCCTCGTCGTCGTCGATCGGCGGGCCCGTGCGGACCTTGGCGGAGGCCTCGTCGAGCGGCAGGCTGAGGACCTTGGTGCCCTTGAGCTCCTGGCGCGTTGGGCGGCCGGACGTCGGCCCAGCGGCCGGGCACGAGCTTCTCCGTGAAGAGCTCGAGGACCTTACCGTCTCCTCCCCGGGCTCCACGAGGCGTGGCCGTGCCGAAGACGACGACCGAGCGGTAGTTGACGGAGTGGTGGAAGGCGGAGCGGGCGAGCACGAGGCCGTCGACGAGGGTGGCGGTGACGCAGACGGGCACGCCCTTCTGAAGCGTGCGGAGCATGCGGCTGGCGGCGGAGCCGTGGAGGTAGAGGCGGTCGCCCAGGCGGGCGTGGAGGGTGGGGATGACGACCGGCTGGCCGTCGTGGACGAAGCCGACGTGGCTGATGAGCGTCTCGTCGAGGATGGCCTCGATGGTCTCGCGCTCGTAGGCGCCGCGCGGGGGGACGCGGCGGACGCGGGTGCGGTCGGTCGGAGCGGTCGCCATGGTGACGGTCAGGGTAGGGCGGATGTGGCCCTATGGACAGGGCCGGTTGCGCTCGGGAAGCGGTGGGCCGCTTGGCGGGGCGCGGCGCGGCGGCGTGTCGCGGCTGCGCGCGCCTACGCGAGCCGCTCCTGCGCCCCCTTGTGCGCTTCGCGGCGGGCGCGGCGCTTGTCGCGGTGCTTCTTCACCTGGCGGGCCAGGTCGTCGGCCAGCATGTTGATCGAGTGGCCCATGTCGGTGGAGCGCTCGCTGGCGCGGAGGGTGACGCCCTTCAGGTGGAGGGTGGCCTCGGCGATCTGGGAGTCCTTGATCGCCGGGTTGCGCTCCTCGCTCAGCTCGATCTCCAAGACCGCGAGGGGTGAGACCTGACGTGACACCTTGCCGAGCTTCTTCTCCACTCGGGAGAGGAGCTCTTCGTCGACGGTGGCGCCGTTCCGGCCCTTCACCTGGATGCGCATCTGCCCTCCTCGGTAGCCCTCGTTCGATGGTAAAGGCCCGCGCAAGTCCGGCGCCACATCTCAGCGACCTGGGGTGCGGGCGAACGCGATCGCGGCGACCTCGGTCGTGCCGGCCCGGCGCAGGGCGGTCGCGCAGGCGGCGAGGGTGGCGCCGGTCGTGACGACGTCGTCGACGATCAGCGCGACGGGCGGGACCCGGGCGCGCGCCTCGATCGAGCCGGCCGGACCGGCGAGGCGGGCGCCGCGCGTGCGACCGACCTGAGGCGGCCCGGGTCCGCGGCGGCGCAGGCAGTCCGAGGCGGCGAGGCCGGTGACGCGGGCGATCGCATCGGCGAGCACGGCGGCCTGGTTGAAGCCGCGCCGCCGCTGCCGGACCGGGTGGAGCGGGACCGGGACGAGGTGCGCCGGTCAGAAGGTCGCGCGGAGCGGACGCGACGACGAGGGCGGCCATCTCGCGGGCGAGGGTGAGAGCGCCGCGGAACTTCAACGCGCGGACGAGATCGCGGCCGGGACCCTCGTAGGCGACGGGCGCCCAGACAGGGACACCGGAGAGGACGACCGGCTCGCGCGGGAGGAAGACGAGCCCGCGCCGGCAGCCGCTGCAGAGCGCGCGTCCCCGTTGCGCGTGTGCTCCACACGACCAGCAGAGAGGGGGAGCGAGGAGTGCCGCGATCAAGCCGGCACCGGCCGCAGCGAGGACGCGCGCGCGAGCCGATCGCGGCGCCGAGCCGGCTGCTGCACCGGCGCTGCGCGATCTCGTCGCGTCACGCGCGCTCGCGTGCAACAGGAGGCCACTCCATTGCGACAATCCCGTGCGTGTCCGGTGACAATCGCCGCGGGTCATCCGCATATCCAGTGGCTCGCCGACCCGGCCGTCCTGGCTCCGCTCGCGCTGTTCGCCGGGATCTACGTCTGGCGCTTTCTCCAGGTCCGCCGGGAGGCCGCCGCGCGCGGCCGTCCGCCCACAGGCGCCGGGCCGCTTCAGGCGCTCGCCTTCGGCGCGGGCATGCTCGCCCTCCTCGCGGCGCTCGTCTCGCCCATCGACGGCCTCGGCGAGGACTACCTCTTCTCCGCCCACATGGTCCAGCACGTGCTGCTGGGCGACATCGCGCCGCTTCTGATCCTCCTCGGCCTCTCCCGCACCATCATGCGCCCCGCCACCCGCCGGCTGATGCGGGTGGAGCGCGCGCTCGGCCCCCTGGCCAACCCCGCCACCGGCATCGCGCTCTGGCTGGCGACCATGTACCTCTGGCACATCCCCGCGCTCTACGACGCGGCTGCCGAGAACGCCTTCGTCCACCTGCTCGAGCACACCTCGTTCTTCGCAGCCGGGGTGGCGCTCTGGTGGCCGCTCATCCAACCCGTGCCGATGCGCCGCCGCATGACGGGCCTCCAGCCGCTCGGCTACATCGCCGCCGCGAAGGCGGGCCTGGCCGCCCTCGGCCTCTACCTGGCCTGGAGCTCGACCGCCCTCTACCCCTACTACGAGCAGACCCCGCGCATCTGGGGCCTCACCCCCGTCGAGGACCAGAACATCGGCGGCGTGATCATGATGGTCGAGCAGTCGTTCACGCTCGTGCTCGTGATGGTGGCGTTGTTCATGCGGATGCTCACGCAGAGCGAGGAGGAGGAGCGGCGGCGGGAGCGGCTGGAGGAGCGCGAGGAGGCCGGGCGGGCGCGGCGAGGCGCCGGCGGCAGGCGCGCTAGGCCCTCGACGAGGCACCTCGCCGTCGGCCGATGACTTCGCCCGCGCGGCCGGCCTCCACCTTCACCGCGCCCCGCACCGTCACGTCCCGCCCGAACGTCACGTCCCCCACCACCTCAAGCCGCTCCGCTTCGATCAGCGACGGTGGGCCGCCCGGGAAGCGCGGCTCGAAGTCGCCCATCAGCTTGAAGTACTCGTCGTCGAGCGACACCACCGGTGGCTGGTCGCGGGCGGTGCTCACCGTCCAGTCGTCGCCCAGCCGGTATGCGTCCGAGCGCACCACCAGCAGGTCGCACGTCGTCTTCACCGGCGTGAAGCGGCTTCGCGGCACGCGCAGCGCGCCCGCTCCTTCGAACACCCCGATCGCCGCCCCCATCGCCGTCTCCAGCTGCACGACGCGCGGCGATGACGGGTCGTTCGGGTCCACCGTCTTCCGGTTCACGATCATCGGCAGCCCCAGCACCCCGCCGCGCTCCGACAGCGTCCGCTCGAAGCGCGCGCAGGTCCACCCACACGTTGTTGCAGTTGAAGAACCGGTGCCGCGACACGTCCTCGAACGCCTCGCGGTCCTCGTCCGGCGTCTGCGCCGTCTCCCGCAGCACCAGCCCGCCGTCCGACCGGCGCCGCGCCAGGTGGCCGCCCTTGCGGTCGCCCTCGGTCCGGTCAGTGGACTCCGACAGGAACGGCAGCCCCTCGCCCGCGAACCAGTCGAGGATCCGCGTGTCGAGCACCGCGCCCAGGTTGTCCGAGTTCGACATGAACACGTACCGGTAGCCGCGCTCGAGCAGCCGATCCAGGAGACCGGACCCGGCCAGCGACGTGTACACGTCGCCGTGCCCCGGCGGCGCCCATTCGAGCGCCGGGTCGGCCGGCCACTCGACCGGCTCGTGCCCGTCCTCGAGCAGCTTCGGCACCCGGCCCTGCAGGAAGTCGAGCGGCAGCCCGTCCACGGCGAGGTCCGGGTAGCGCTCCAAAGCGGCCAGCGTGTCGTCGCGCGTGGCGAAGCTGTTCATCAGGAGGAGCGGGACGCGGGCCCCGTGCCGCTCGCGCAGCCAGAGGATCTGGCGCACGATCACGTCGAGGAACGACAGCCCCTCCTTCACCTCGAGCAGGGACTTCGCCTTCGTCATTCCCATGCTCGTCCCCAGCCCGCCGTTCAGCTTCAGCACCACGGCCTGGTCGAGCGCCGCGCCGTCCGAGTCGGGCAGTGAATCGGCGTCGGGCAGGCCGGAGAGCGGCTCGAGCTCGGACTCGGGCAGCGTCCCCTGGTCGCCCTCCCGCAGGAGCCGCTCGTAGTGGGCGAAGGTCTCGACCGCGGCCTCGGACAGCCCCTCGGCCCGCATCTTGTCGGTGGCGGCGCTCACCGCCCCGATGCTATGACCCGGCGTCCCCCGGTGCGACGACGCCCGACTCGTAGGCGAGCACCACGGCCTGCACGCGGTCGCGCACCTCGAGCTTCATCAGGACCCGCGCCACGTGGGTCTTCACGGTCGTCTCGGAGACGATCAGCTCCGCCGCGATCTCCGCGTTCGACATCCCGCGCGCCAGCAGCTTGAACACCTCGACCTCGCGCGGCGTCAGCTCGTCGAGCCCGGCGGGGCGCTCGCCGCGGCCGCGCGAGGAGCGCGAGAACTCCACGATCAGCCGGCGCGTGACCGACGGCGCCAGCAGCGCGTCGCCCTGCGCCACGAGCCGGATGCCGGCCACGAGCTGGTCGGCCGGCACGTCCTTCAGCAGGAAGCCGCTGGCGCCGGCGCGCAGCGCGTCGTAGACGTACTCGTCGAGGTCGAAGGTCGTGAGCATCAGCACCTTGACCGGCGGTCTCGCCGTCCCCGCCCACGATCCGCCGCGTCGCCTCGATGCCGTCCATCTCCGGCATGCGGATGTCCATCAGCACCACGTCGGGGGAGAAGCGCTTGACGCTGTCGATCGCCTGGGTGCCGTCGGCGCACTCGCCCACCACCTCGAGGTCCTCCTCGGCCTCGAGGATCATGCGGAAGCCGGCGCGGATCAGCGCCTGGTCGTCGACGAGCAGGACGCGGATGCTCATGCCGGCACCAGCGGCCGGGCGGGCAGGCGCACCCGCACAGCGAAGCCGCCGTCCGGCCGGCTCCCCGCCTGCAGCAGGCCGCCGTACAGCTCCACGCGCTCGCGCATGCCGACGAGGCCGTGGCCGCCGCCCAGCTCGCCGAGCTCGTCGCGCGAGCCGCCGGTCCCCACGCCGTCGTCCTCGATCGAGAGCACGATCTCGTTCGGCTCGTACGAGACGGTCACGCTGGCCTGCGCCCGGCCGCCGTGCTTCAGCGTGTTGGTGAGCGCCTCCTGGACCACGCGGTAGGCGGTCAGGTCGACGCCCGTGGGGAGCCTGACCCGGTCGCCCTCCACGTGCACGTGCACCGACAGGCCCGCCGCGCGGGCGCGGGCGGCGAGCTCCTCGACCCGGTCGATCCCGACCGGCCCCTGCAGGTCCTCGCCGTCGCCGTGGCGCACCGGGCCGAACAGCTGGCGCAGCTCGGCCAGCGCCTCGCGGCCGGTGCGCTCGATCAGGTCGGCCACCTGGGTGGCCTGGTCGGGGCGCTTGCTCCACGATCCGGCGCGCGCCGCCCGCCTGCACCACCATCACGCTGAGGTTGTGGGCGAGCACGTCGTGCAGCTCGCGCGCGATGCGCGAGCGCTCGCTGACGATCGCGCGGCGCTCCTCCTCCTCGCGCGCGTGCTCGGCCAGCTCGGCCTTCTCGGCCAGCTCGCGCGCCAGCAGCGTCTGGTTGCGCATCGCGCGGCCGGCCAGCCAGGGCGCGATGCCGAAGATGGCGATCGGGAAGAACCAGTCGCTCGGGTCGAAGATCAGCACCACCGTGCCGAGTGAGAGGACCACCAGCGCGAGCCCGCGCAGCGCCAGGCGGCGCTCCAGATGGGCGCCCGCGGAGTACGACGCGGTGGCCATCATCGCGATCGACACGAAGATGTAGGGCGGGGCGGTGAGGACCGCGGCGGAGAGCGGCATGCCGATGCCGCACACGACCACCGGGACGAGCGGCCTGTCCCTGCGCCAGAGCAGCGACAGCCCCATCACCGTGATCACCAGGAGGTTCAGAACGACCGATCCCTGGCGGTCCGACGCGGTGAGCACGTTCACCCACCCCGCGACAATGAGAACCGCGACCAGCAGGCGGTCGAGCAGGCGCCAGTCCCGCAGCAGCCTGCTCACGAGCCCTGCCCCGTGAGCACTGCCTCGTGCTCGATCGGGATGCTGGCGCGGAGGGCGAACCACTCGCCGGAGGGCGCGGCGTCGAGGTAGCCGCCGTACAGCTTGGCCCGGTCCCTCAGGCCGGGCAGCCGGTCCGACGCGCCGCCCTCGCGGTCGTCGCGCACGCCCACCACGAGGTCGCGCTCTCCGTAGCGGACCAGCACCTGCGCCTTCGAGGCGCCCTGCTCGGCCGCCGCCTCGAGGGCGTCCTGCACGATGCGGTAGGCGGTGAGGTCGATCCCGGGCGCCAGCGGGCGGGTGTCGCCCTCCTCGCGCACCGTCACGTCGAGGCCGCCCTCGCGCGCCCGCTCGACGAGCGCCTCGAGCCGGCCAAGGCCAGGCTGCGGCGCCAGCTCGGGCCCGTCGCCGTCGCGGCGCAGGACGCCCAGCAGCCGGCGCATCTCGACGAGCGCGTCGCGCCCCGTCTCCTCGATCGCTGCGAAGGCCTGCTCGGCGCGCTGCGGCTCGCCGGCGGCGAGCACGCGCGGCACGGTCTCCGCCTGGACGACCATCGCGCTCAGGCTGTTCGCCACCACGGCCTGGAGCTCCGAGGCGATCCGCTCGCGCTCGTCCTCCACGGCGCTCCGGGCGCGGTCCGCGCGCTGGCGCTCGATCAGCTCGGTCTTCTCGCGCAGCTCGCTCTGCAGGCGGGCGCGGTTGCGCAGGCCCCGCCCCACGAAGGCAGGCAGGCTGTAGAGGCACGCCAACCAGAAGAAGTACTCGCTGCGCTCGAGGCCGCTCTCGACCACCAGGGCGATCCCGCCTCCCACCACCACGAGCGGGAACGCGAGACGGAACGTCCGCCCCTCCGCGTAGCGACCGATCGAGTACAGCAGGAGCATCGCCGCCAGGAATCCCACGGTCGTGTCCTGCGTGAGGAAGCCGCCGAACGGCGGCCTGCAGCGCCGTCGGCACCGCGAACACGACGGCGGCCACCAGCGGATCCCGGCGCCGCCAGGCCAGGGCCGACTGTGCGACGACCGCGGCGGCGACGGTCACGGCGTAGTCGTCCCCCCTCGAGGGCACCGCGAACACCTCGATCACCGAGGCGACGACGAACAGCGCCGCCAGCCCGATGTCGGCCCGGAACGGGTCCAGCGCCTGCACCCGCGCGTGAATGGTTCGCAGCCGGTTCACGGGGATCAAAGTACCTCCGCGGAGGGGCTCCGGCGTCGTCCGAAAGGATGACCCCAGATCCCCGTTCAGGCCGATGTGCGGCGCTTTCTGCGGTGGCAGTCTCGTCGCCATGGCCGAATGGACGACGATCACTCAGGCAAACGCGCGCCCCGAGCAGGTGCTCGAGGTGCTCACCGACCCCGACGCGATCCGGCTCTGGTCGCCGATCGACTTCGACGTCGAGGACCTCGACGGGGTCCGGCTGGTCGCGGGGAGCACCGCGCGTGTGAGCGGCAAGCTGGCCGGCGTCCGTGTCGGGTTCGACGTGGAGGTCCACGCGGCCGACGAGTACGGCGTGGAGCTGACGGCCCACGGGCCGATCGGGATCGACGTCCGCTACGACCTCGCGCCGTCCGACGACGGCAGCGAGGTGACGGCTTCCGTCTCGCTGCGCCGCGGCGGCGGCATCACCGGCCGGCTGCTCTCGCAGGCGACCGCCGCGCTGCTGTCGGCGGGCGCGCTCGACGGCGCGGCGCGGAGCATCGCGCGGGCCGCCGAGCGGCCCTGCATGCCGGCCCTCGCCTAGTGACCCGGAAGCCAGCCGGCGCGGTACGGCGCCGGCTCGGAGTCCGGAAAGCGGGCGTAGGCCTGGCCGGGGTCGCTCGTCTCCTCCTCGACGCCGGCGCCGTGGCGGAGCGCGACCTCGTCCACCGTGTAGGCGCCGCCGTTGCAGTCCTCCCCGATGTGCTCGCGCGAGCCGACGGCCAGGACGACGCACGGGCCGTCGCCGGCCCCGAGGATGATGTGCTTCGTCTCGGGCGGACAGTGGACGAAGTCCCACCGGCGCAACGGCCGCTCCTCGCCCTCGACGATCAGGAGCGCCTCGCCGGACAGCACGAGGAAGCCCTCCTGATCGGCCTCCCAGTGGTACATCCCGATCGGCTCACCCGGCTCGAGGACGAACAGATGGACGCCGAGCTGCGAGAAGTGGGCCCGGGCCTCGTCGTCGTCCCAGCCGCTGAGGGGAAGGCTGTGCCCGCGCCCGTCGCGCCGGCGCCAGCGCGCCTCGCGCGCGTTCAGGACGAACCAGCCGCCGCCCTTCGGCGCGAGTCCCGCTTCGGTCTGCTCGAGTCCGGCCTCGGGGACCATGGCCGCAGGATAGAACCGAAGCCCGCGAACGCGATCCCGGCGGACGCGACGAGGGCGACGAAGGGCCCGGCCAGGCGGCCGACGGCGACGTCGTCCCCCGGCACGGCGGCGAGGCCGGAGTCGGGCAGGTCGACGAGGCCGGCGAGGCTCATGAGGACGGCGGCCATGCCCGCGGCGCACACGATGGGCGCGAGCTCGCCGCGGCGGGCGAGCATCACGCCCGATGCGATCGCGGTGAGGGCGGCGAGGAGGAGCAGGACGTCCATCACTGCCATCGACTGCCAGGCGCTGTGCGTCGACCTGGCCTGCGCCCCGGCCACCGTGACGTCGAGGCTGTACCAGGGCATGAAGAGGGACTCGGCGAGCACCAGGCCGCCGAGCACCGCGAGCACGCCGTAAAAGAGCGATCCGGGCCGGCCGGTCATCCGGCCCGACTCTACGTGCTCAGGCGGCTGCCACCGCCGCGCCCGAGGGGAGCTCGAAACGGGCCGCGACCTCCCCGAGGATGCCGAGCATCGCCTCGGTGGCGGGCGACCGGTAGCGGCCGGCGAGCGTGGCCGCGGCGATCCGGCGCGTGGGTGCGCCCGGGCCCAACGAGCGGATCACGATGTCCTCTCGGACGTTCGTGAGCGACAGCCCCGGAATCAGCGAGATCCCGACACCCGCCGCGACAAGCCCCTGGACGACGTTGTAGTCGTCGGACCGGAAGCCGACCTTTGGCGTGAAGCCGGCCGCGAGGCAGGCGGTCTCGTGGAAGCGCCCGCACCAGCTGTGCTTCCCGCTCTCCTGGATCCAGGTCGCGTCCGAAAAGTCCTGCAGGCGCACGCGAGACTTGTTGGCCGCGGGGTGTCCGAGCGGTAGCGCGAGGAACATCGGATCGTCGACCAGCCGGTGCAGCTCGATGCCCTCGTAGAAGCGCTCGAGCTCGGGCTGGTCGTACTCGGCGTACTCGAACACGAGCGCCACCTCGAGCTCGGCCGCGCGCAGCATCTGGGCCGCCTCCTCGGGCTCGCGCTCGATGAAGCTCAGCTCCACCTCGGGGTGGCGCTGGGTGAAGAGCGCCACGGCCGGAGGCAGCACCGACGCGCCGGCGGTCGGAAAGGACGCGAGCCTGACCCGTCCACCGCGGATTCCCGCCATCGCCTCCAGCTCGGCCTCGGCGGCCGCCAGCCGGGCGAGCACCACCTCGGCGTGGTCCACGAGGGCGCTGCCGGCCTCGGTGAGCCGCACGCCGCGGCTGGTGCGATCGACCAGCGTGGTGCCGGCGCGCTTCTCGAGCGCGGCCACCTGCTGGGAGATGGCGGGCTGCGTGTAGGAGAGCGCCTCGGCCGCGGCGGAGAACGAGCCGCACTCACCCACCGCCTTGAGGACCCTCAGCTGCTTGACGTCGAGCATAACTCGAGCTTATCGAAGCCAGCAGAAGTCCGAATTTGAGCTTATGGACCTGATCGTCGAGAATGTACGAGAAGCATCAAACGGAACCAAAGGGGACCCACATGACCGACAAGACGCTCACCATCCGCCGCGCTGATTCGTCCGACACCGGCGCGCTGGTCCGCCTCGCGGCGCTCGACAGCGCCTCCCCGCCGACCGGCGAAGCGCTGCTGGCCGAGGTCGGCGGCGAGCTGTGGGCCGCCGTCGAGATCGACTCCGGCACCGCGATCGCCGACCCGTTCCGCCCGAGCGGCGAGATCGTCGACCTGCTGCGCCTGCAGGTGTCGCTGGACGGCCGCCCGGAGCGTTCGGGCCGGGGCGCGCTGGCGCGGCTGCTGCCGCGCGCGGCCTAGCGAGACGCCACGCGCACGACGCGCCAGCGGATCCGCGCACGGCGCAGCGGTCCACGCACGCGCCCGCGGCGGCGCACGACGGCGCGGGCGCCGAAGCGGCCCACCCAGCGGCGCGGCCCCACCTTGCGGCCGCTGATCCGGGCGCTGACGGTCAGCCGCTCGCCGTCCGGGGTAGCGACGCGTACGGTAAGTGCCGACGTCGCGAATGCGCCGGCGCGTCGCGAGGTCGAGCGGCCGGCTGAACCCCGTGCTCCCGGCACGACCCGGCCGGCGCGGCGGCAGTGGGCCCGCCAGTTGATCGCCCCGCGCTTCGGGACGCCGTCGTCCTCGGCGACCACGAGCGCCTGGCGTCCCTGGCTGGTCCTGCCCTCGAAGCGGATGTCCGCCATCGCCGGGCCGGCGAGGGCGGCCAGCCCTGCCACGGCGGCGAGCGGCGCGAGCCGCCTCATTCGCCGCCCCACGAGCTCAGGTAGCGCTCCTGCTCCGGGGTGAGCGAGTCGATCTCGACCCCGAGCGACTCGAGCTTCAGGCGGGCGATCTCGGCGTCGAGCTCCGGCGGCATCGGCAGCACGCGGTGCTCCAGCTCGGCGCCGTTCAGCGCGAGGTGCTCCACCGCGAGCGCCAGGTTGGCGAAGCTCATGTCCATCACCGCCGCGGGGTGCCCCTCCCCCGCCGCCAGGTTCACGACCCGGCCCTGCGCCAGCAGGTTGAGACGACGTCCCTCGCCCACTTCGTACTGCTCGACCAGTGGGAGCACCTCTCGTACTTTCCCGCCTGCCAGCTCGCGCAAACCGGGGAGGTCGATCTCCACGTCGAAGTGGCCGGCGTTGGCCAGCACGGCGCCGTCCTTCATGCGCTCCATGTGCTCGCGCCGGACGACCGCCGCGCGAGCCGGTCACCGTCACGAACAGGTCGCCGCGCTCGGCGGCCTCGAGCGCGGGCATCGCCTCGTAGCCGTCCATGCGCGCCTCGAGCGCCCGCATCGGATCGACCTCGCAGACGATCACGTGCGCGCCGGCGCCGCGGGCGCGCTGGGCGATCCCCTTGCCGGTCGCGCCGTAGCCGAACAGCACGAGCGTGCGGCCGGCCAGCAGCAGGTTGGTGGCGCGCAGGATGCCGTCGAGGGCGGACTGGCCGGTGCCGTAGCGGTCGTTGAAGGTGCGCTCGGTCCGTGACTCGTTGACGGCGATGACCGGGCAGGTGAGCTTGCCCTCGGCCTCGAGCCGCCTCAGCCTCAGCAAGCCGGTCGTGGTCTCCTCGGCGCCGCCCTTGCACCGGCCGCTCCCAGCGATGCAGGAGGCTGAGCAGGTCGGCGCCGTCGTCGAGCGTGATGTCGGGGCCCCACTCCGCGAGCGACGCGACGTGGCGGGCGTAGCTGTCGGCGTCCTCGCCGCGCTTGGCGAGCACCGGGACACCGTCCTCGACCAGGGCGGCGGCGACCTCGTTCTGCGTCGTGAGCGGGTTTGCCGAGCAGAGGCCGACCTCCGCGCCGCCCGCCGCGAGCGCCTTCATGAGGTTCGCGGTCTCCGCCGTCACGTGGAGACACGCCGCGACCTTGGTGCCGGCGAGCGGCGTCTCCTTCTCGAACCGCTCGCGGATCGAGCGGAGGACCGGCATCTGGCCCTCCGCCCACTCGACCCGCGCCCGCCCCGCGAGGGCGAGCGACGGGTCGGCATGTCAGACTGCACCTGGCCGCGCATCAGCGGGGGTACGGGGGCGCGAGCCCCCGATCTAGTAGCGGTAATGGTCGCTCTTGTAGGGACCCTCGACCGGCACGCCGATGTAGGCGGCCTGCTGCGGGGTCAGCTCGGTGAGCCGCGCGCCGAGCGAGTCCAGGTGCAGGCGGGCGACCTTCTCGTCCAGGTGCTTCGGCAGCACGTAGACCTGCTTCTCGTACTCCTCGTTCTTCGAGAACAGCTCGACCTGGGCGATCGTCTGGTTCGTGAACGAGTTCGACATCACGAAGCTCGGGTGGCCGGTCGCGTTGCCGAGGTTCAGCAGGCGGCCCTCGGAGAGCACGATGATCGAGTGGCCGTCGGCGAAGCGCCACTCGTCGACCTGCGGCTTGATGTTCACGCGCTCGACGCCCGCGCACGCGCGTCAGGCCGGCCATGTCGATCTCGTTGTCGAAGTGGCCGATGTTGCCGACGATCGCCTGGTGCTTCATGCGCTCCATGTGGCCGGCGCCGATCACGTCGCGGTTGCCGGTGGCGGTGATGAAGATGTCGGCCGTCTCGACGACGTCCTCGAGCGTCACGACCTGGTAGCCGTCCATCGCCGCCTGCAGGGCGCAGATCGGGTCGATCTCCGCGATCAGCACGCGCGCGCCCTGGCCGCGCAGCGACTGGGCGCAGCCCTTGCCGACGTCGCCGTAGCCGCAGATCAGCGCGGTCTTGCCGGCGATCATCACGTCGGTGGCGCGGTTGATGCCGTCGATCAGCGAGTGGCGGCAGCCGTAGAGGTTGTCGAACTTCGACTTGGTGACCGAGTCGTTGACGTTGATCGCCGGGAACAGCAGCGTGCCGGCCTGCTGCATCTCGTAGAGGCGGTGCACGCCGGTCGTGGTCTCCTCGGTCACGCCCTTGATGCCCTCGCCCATGCGGGTCCACTTCTGCGGGTCCTCGCCGAGCGTGCGCTGCAGCATCGTGAGCACGACCTGGAACTCCTCGGAGTCGGCCGACGCGGGATCCGGCACGGCGCCGGCGCGCTCGAACTCGGCGCCCTTGTGGACGAGCAGCGTGGCGTCGCCGCCGTCGTCGAGGATCATGTTGGGGCCGTCGTGGCCGGGCCAGGTGAGCGCCTGCTCGGTGCACCACCAGTACTCCTCGAGCGTCTCGCCCTTCCACGCGAACACCGGGATGCCGGCCTCGGCGATCGCCGCGGCGGCGTGGTCCTGGGTCGAGAAGATGTTGCAGCTCGCCCAGCGCACCTCGGCGCCGAGGGCCACCAGGGTCTCGATCAGCACGGCCGTCTGCACCGTCATGTGGAGCGACCCGGTCACGCGGGCGCCGCGCAGCGGCTGCGCCTCGCCGAACTCGGCGCGCATCGCCATCAGGCCGGGCATCTCGTGCTCGGCCAGGGTGATCTCCTTGCGGCCGAACTCGGCGAGCGAGAGGTCGGCGACCTTGAAGTCCTGGGTGGTCTCGGTGACTGTCATGCGGGCGTGTTCTCCAGTGTCTTGGGCGGGTCAGTCGTGCGTGAGGGCGCGGGCTGGCCCGCGCCGGGCGATCGATATCGAGCAGGCGCTCGTGCTTCTCCTGCTCCCAGCGGAGCCAGTCGCCGGAGTCGATCCCCTCGGGACGCTCCGGGCGCTCCTCGAACCAGCGGTCGAGGGCCTCGCGCAGATCCTTGTCGGAGGCGAGGCGACGGGCGAATGCGACGTCCGAGAGCGCGCAGTCGAACCGGGCGAGCAGCTCACGCAGCGTTCGCAGGCGCTGCAGCTCGCCCGGCCCGAAGACGCGGTAGCCGGACGGCGTGCGCGGGAGCTCGATCAGGCCCGCGCTCTCTATGTAGCGCAGCATTCGCGGCGACCATCCCGTGGTCGACGCGGCCTGGTTGATCGTGAGCCCCTCCATCGCGCGAGGGGCCAAGCTTAACACGGTTGTGTCAAGGTTTGGCCAGGGCGGCCTTGAAGCGATCCAGCGGCTCGGCCGGCGTGGGGTCCACGCCGTCGAGGACCGCGAGGTAGACGCTCGCGAGATCGCCCAGCAGCACCAGCGACAGCACGCGCTCGAGCCGGCTCTCGCCGCGGGACTCGACTCGCACCGCCGGGGCGCCCGCGCCCTCCACCTCGGCGGCGGTGAGGTCGATGCGCCTGTGGATGCGCGGATGCTGGTCGGGGTCCTCGAGGAAGACGGCCGACAGCGGGGCGAGGGCGCGGCCGCGCGGCCAGCCGCAGATCTCGTTGTGGTTGGCCTCGGGGAGGTCGCTCCAGAAGGCCGCGGCGGCGGCGTTCTCGTTGATCTGGGTCTTCCAGCGGCGGGCGGGGGCCGTGGTGGGCCCGGCCCCGTGGACGACGGGGATCGTGCCCTGGAGGGCGCGCGCGATCGCCTTCGGCTCGGAGTCGTCGGGCGCGTCGGGGCCCCAGTCCTCCACGAGCTGCTCGAGCAGCGCGGTGGCGGTGTCGATCTCGGCGTGGACGCCCGGGGCCGCCCCGCAGAGCGACGCGCACTCGAGCGTGGCGACGATCATGTACAGCACCGCGGCGCGCGGCTGCATGCCGGCGGGCACGCCGATCACGGGGACGGACTCCTCCCGCGCCACCTCGGCCAGCTTCCCGCCGGTGGTGAGCGCCACGCGGCCGGCGCCGGCAGCGCCGGCGGCCTCGAAGCAGGCGAGGGCCTCCTCGGTGTTGCCCGAGTAGCTCGCGCACAGGACGAGGCTGTCCGGCGGGGTCCAGGCCTCGAGCGCGTAGCCGCGCACGGTGGTGATCGGGCGGGTGGCGCGGTCGCCGAGGGCGGCGGCGGCGAGGTCGCCGCCGATGGCCGAGCCGCCCATGCCGCAGACGACGAGCCCGGCGGGGCGGTCGCGCTTCTCGATGCCGGCCGACTGCGCTCGCCAGAGGGCGTCGCCCAGCTGGAGCGGCTGGGCGAGGACGTCGCCGAGCATGTGCTGGGGGTCGGCGGCCTCGATGGCCTGGCGGTCGAGCGCGCCGCTCATCGCGCCTCCTGTGCGGCCGGCCCGCGCCCGCTCATCGCGCGGCCTCCGGCGCCTTGACCAGGCCACCGGCCTCGACGCTCGCCCCCGCTTCGATCTCGGCGCCGGGATCGATGCGCGCGCCCTCCCCGATCGTCGCGCCCTCCCCGATCACGGCTCCCGCGCCCACGACGGCGCCGGGCATCACGCGGGCGCTCTCCCCGACCCGTACGCGCGTGGCGAGGACGCTCTCCACCACGGCGGCGTCGGCCGCCCACGATCACGCGGTCGTGGAGCACCGAGCGCTCGATGCGCGAGTCGCTTCCCACCGAGCAGTGCCGGCCCAGCACGGCCTGCGGCCCCACGTGCGCGCCCGAGAGCAGGCAGCCCTCGTAGACGAGCGAGCCGGTCTCGTCGCGCGGCGGGAGCTTGGAGCGGACGCGGCCGGCGAGGAGGTCCCAGGTCGCCTCCAGGTAGCGGTCGGGCGTCCCGATGTCGATCCAGTAGCCCGCGGCGGGGAAGCCCTGGAGCCCCTCGCCGACGAGCGCCGGGAAGATCTCGCGCTCGAAGGAGACGGCGCGGCCGGGCGGGATCGCCTCGACCACGTCGCGCTCGACGACGTAGGCGCCGGCGTTGATGCGGTTGGTGGGCGCCTCGCCCTCGGTCTTCTCGAGGAAGGCCTCGACGCGTCCCTCCGAGTCGGTCGGCACGACGCCGTAGCTCGAGGTGTCCTCGACCGGGTGGAGGGCGAGCGTCACGCGCGCGCCGGAGCGCTCGTGCTCGGCGAGCTCGGCGGTGAGGTCGATGTCGGTGAGGACGTCGCCGTTCAGAACGAAGAAGCGCTCGTCGAGCAGTCCCTCGTCGTAGGCGAGGCGCACCGGGCCGGCCGTGCCGAGCGGCTCGTCCTCGATCACGTAGCGGAGCCGCATGCCGTCGTAGATGTCGCCGAGAACGCGCTTGACGTCGTCCGACATGAAGCCGCACGAGAGGATCACCTCGTCGACGCCGTGGGAGTGCGCCCAGTCGAGCATGAAGGTCAGGAACGGGCGGCCCGCGAGCGGCATGACCGGCTTGGGCGTGGTGTAGGTGAGCGGGCGAAGCCGCGTGCCCTCACCCCCGGCGAGCACGAGGGCCTGCACTAGCGGCCGATCCCCTCGTAGGTGAAGCCGGCCCGCTCGAGCTCGTCGCGGTCGAGGAAGTTGCGGCCGTCGACCACGAGCGGCACGCGCATCCGGGGCTTCACGTCGTTCGCCCAGTCGAGCTCGCCGAACTCGGGCCACTCGGTGACGAGCACCGCGGCGTCGGCCCCGTCGAGCGCCTCGAGCGCCGACTCGCAGATGCGGGCCCCGCCGAGCATGCCGCCGGCCCGGTCGGCGGCGACGGGGTCGTAGACGCGCACGCTGGCACCCTCGCCCTGCAGCCGCCCCGCCAGCACGAGGCTCGTGGCCTCGCGGATGTCGTCGGTGTGGGGCTTGAAGGCGACGCCGAGAAGAGCGACCTCCTTGCCCGCGAGCGGCCCGAGATGCTTCTGGAGCTTGCCGACGGTGCGCCGCTTCTGAAGCTCGTTGACCTCGATGACGGCGGTCAGGAGCTGGAAGTGGTAGCCGGTGTTGCCGGCGAGCTGCTTGAGGGCCTGGACATCTTTGGGAAAACAACTTCCGCCATAGCCGATGCCCGCCCGCAGGAACTGCGACCCGATCCGGTCGTCCAGGCCCATGCCGCGGGCCACCTCGAGCACGTCCGCGCCCAGCTCCTCGGACACGTTCGCGATCTCGTTGATGAAGGAGATCTTCGTCGCGAGGAAGGCGTTCGAGGCGAGCTTGATCATCTCGGCGCTCGCCACGTCGGTGCTGACCACCGGTGCGTCGAGCGGCGCGTACAGGGCCGTCACCCGCTCCGCGAACTCCTGCGAGCCGTCGTCCGCTCCCACGACGACGCGGTCGGGCTTCATGAAGTCCGCGACCGCGCTGCCCTCCTTCAGGAACTCCGGGTTCGACACGTAGCCCGTGCCCGGCCGGCGGCGCTGGATCGAGCGGCCGGTGCCGACCGGCACGGTGCTCTTCATCACCAGCGCGTGGTCGTTCGACTCGCCCAGCTCTCCGAGTACGGCCTCGACGCTGGAGAGGTCCGCGTCTCCCGAGTACGTCGGCGGCGTGTCCACGCAGACGAACAGCAGGCGGGCGTGCTCCAGCACCGGCGCCATGTCGGTCGTGAAGTGCAGCCGCTCGGCGTTCTTCGCCACCAGCTCGGGCAGGCCGGGCTCGTGGATCGGGACCTCGCCGCGCGAGAGCGACTCGACCTTCTCGGGCACGATGTCCCGCGCCCAGACCTCGTGGCCGAGCTCGGCGAAGCAGGCGGCGGTGACGAGACCCACCCAGCCCACTCCGATGACGCCTATCGGCTCCTTGCTTCCCATGTGCGGCGGGCAAGGCTAGTCGGTCTGGTTGCGGAACCGACCGCCTGCGGATCCGCTATACGCCCCGCACCGAGCGGGCGATCGCCATCATCTGCTTGTCGGACAGCGTCAGCAGCAGCGTGTTCGAGATCCAGTAGACGGCCTTCGGCGTGCGCCACGCCACCAGCTTCACCCGGTCGCCGTCCCGGACCAGCTCGTAGGTGCGCTTTCCGATCGTGCGCGTCTCCGTGACGCCCTCCAGGATCGGCGGGTTCCTCCAGGTCGTTCCCTGCAGCCCGTAGTACTCGCCGACCGACGGGGTCTGGAGCACCATCCGGTAGCGCGCCGTAGGTCCGCCCGTCCGTGCCGCGCATCTTGTACACGCGCGGCGGGCCGGCGTAGATCGACCCGGCCGTGCGCAGCGCCGGATACAGCGCCGGCAGCGTGACGCCCAGCCCCGCCTCGATGCCCTGCAGGGCCTGGTCCTGGCCGAACCCGGTGGCGTCCTCCAGCCCGAGCTCGCCCACCGACGGCAGCTTCTTGCGCTTGCCGCGCTTCACCTTGCGGGTGACCTCGCCGCGCGGGCCCGGCGTGTCCTCGACGTTGAGGAACTCGTCCACCATCTGGCTCATCTGCTCGGGCGTCGAGTCCACGTAGCTCGCGCCGAGGGTGCCGCGGAAGCGCACCTCGCGGATCGGCTGGTCGGCGGTGCCGAGCGCCAGCTTCATCAGGCGCAGCACCTCCGAGCGCGATCGCAGCGCCTTGTCGGTGCTCGTGTTGCGTCCGAAGATCTCGAACAGGAGGTCGCGCTCCGAGATCAGGTCGCTGAACACGATCTGCTGCTTGATCTGGCGCAGGAAGTCCTGCTGGCGCGCCGCCCGCACGATGTCCGAGTCCTCGTGCCGGAACCGCACGTACTGGAGCGCCTTGCGCCCGCACATGCGCTGGTAGCCCGGCTGGACGTCGATGTAGGCGTACTCGGCCGAGTCGTTGTAGTAGCGCCGGTCGATGTCGACGTACACGCAGCCGATCGCGTTCACCGCTCGCCAGAACCCGGCGAAGTGCACGTTGACCACGTGGTTCACCCGCAGCCCGGTCACGGACTTGACCGTCTCGAGCGTCTTCTTCGGCCCGCCGTAGTCGTAGGCGGCGTTGATCTTGTCCACCCCGATCCCGGGGATCTCGACGCGAAGGTCGCGCGGCAGCGACAGGATCGCGGTGGCCTCCTTGTCCGCGTCGAGCCGCACGAGCATGATCGTGTCCGAGCGCGCTCCCGCCGCGCCCTCCACGTTGTCCTTCGGGCGCCGGTCGGAGCCGAGGATCATGATCGTCTGCGGCTTGCCCGGATCGGTCTCGGCGAGATCGCCCTCGCCAAGCTGGATCTCGGGTCCCAGCTCGAGCGCGTCGACCACCTTGTCGACCTCGTGGAAGGCCGCCACCGCCGTCGCGCCCGCCGCCGCGAAGATGCACAGGACCCCTCCCAGCAGGAGGCGCTTCCACAGTCCGGGGCGGGGGATGTCCTGGAACATCAGGCGATCTTCAGGGGACGCTCGTCCTGGCCCAGACGGGCCGGGAGCAGCTTGACGAACTCGACCAGCGTCTTCCGATAATCGCTGAGCGATCGGATCGACACCCACTCCTCGGGTCCGTGGTGGCCGTCGCCGGCCGGCCCGCACTCCACGGCGGGCACGCCGGCCTCGATGAACGAGATCGCGTCCGAGGCGCCGTCGCGGCCGACCCCGAGCCGCTCGGCGGTCGGCGGCGCCACCCGCGAGATGGCCTCCCCGAGCGCCTGGACGAACGGGTCGTCGCGCTCGACGATGGCCGGCTGCCGGTGGAAGACCTTCACCACGGTGGCGTCGGGCAAGCGCGTCGACCGCCGCGCGGATCTCCTTCGCGTCCTGGCCGGGCAGGTAGCGCACGTCCACGTCGATCACGCACAGGTCGGGCACCTTGTTCAGCGCGTCGCCGCCGACGATCCGGCCCAGGTTGATCGAGGGCCGGTCGAACAGGTCGGACGACTCGCGCGCGAAGGGCAGCACCTCGATCTGGCGGAACACGTCGATCGCCTTGAGCACCGCGTTGTCGCCCACCCACGGGGTCGAGCCGTGCGCGGCCGTGCCGGTCACCTCGATGCGCATGGCGAGCACGCCCTTGGCCTGGATGCCGATGTGCATGTCGGTCGGCTCGCCGGTGATGGCGAAGTTGCCCACGTAGCCCTTCTTCACGAGGTAGTCGGAGCCGCGCGCCTCGATCTCCTCGGACTCCTCGTCGGAGACGCAGACGAAGTGCACCCGCACCCGGTCCTCCTCGGCGAGATCGTGGACGGCGCACATCATCGCCGCGAGGCCGCCCTTCATGTCGTAGGCGCCGCGGCCGTAGAGCCGGTCGCCGTCGATCCGCGGGGTGAACTGCTCGGGGCGCCCCGGCACGACGTCGAGGTGGCCGTGCAGCACGATGGTCGGTCCCCCCTCGGGGCCGACCGTGGCGGCCAGCACCGGCCGCCCGTTGTGGACCGTGCCCGTCACCTCCACGTCACGCGCCTCGAGCCAGCCCTTGACGAAGCCGGCGGCGCTCTGCATCCCCTCCGGGGTGGACGTGTCGTAGGTGATCAGGCGCTCGGCGAGCGCTCGTTCATCCATCCCCGAGCGAGGATAGTGCTTCCACCTCCGCCCGCACCCAGCAGCCCGCGATGTGGTCGTTCACCAGGCCGCAGGCCTGCATCGTCGCGTAGGCGGTGGTCGGGCCCACGAAGCGGAAGCCGCGTTTCTTCAGCTCCTTGCTGAGCGCCGTCGACTCGGGCGTGATCGCCGGGAGCTCCTCCAGCGCGCGCGGTGCGCGGCGCCGGCGCGGCGGCGCGAACGACCAGACCAGCTCCGACAGCGGCACGTCCAGCGCAGACGCCGCCTTCGCGTTCGCGATCGCCGCCTCGATCTTGCCGCGGTGGCGCACGATGCCGGCGTCGTTCAGGAGGCGGGTCACGTCGCGCTCCCCGAAGCGCGCCACCCGCTCGATCTCGAAGTTCGCGAACGCCTTCCGGAAGCCCTCGCGCTTGCGCAGGATCGTCAGCCAGGAGAGCCCCGACTGGAAGCCCTCCAGCACCAGCCGCTCGTAGATCCCGCGGTCGTCCCGGACCGGCCGCCCCCACTCCTCGTCGTGGTAGGCGACGTAGTCGGGGGTGGACGCTCCCCACCCGCAGCGGCGGCGGCCGTCCTCTCCGCGAGCCAGTGCGCTCATGCGGAGTTGACGCTATACCCTCGCGCCCGTGGCTCCCTCCGGCCGATCGGCCGGCGCTGTGGCGTTCGCTGGCAGCGTCCGACACCGGGCGTGCAGCCGGTCTCGCAGCCGCCGTGATCGCGGCCAACGTGATCGCCCTCGCCTTCACGGTCGTGTTCGCGCGCGTGCTCGGCGCGGGCGGCTACGGCTCCCTGGCCGCCCTGATGTCGGCCTTCATCATCCTGATGGTCCCGGGCTCGGCCCTCCAGATCGCGGTCGCGCGCGAGGTCTCCCGTGCCGTGGCGGGAGGGAGCGACGACGCCGGGCGCCGGGGTGCGGCGCTGGACCGTCCGGCTCGCCGTCGCGACGCTCGTGGTGGCCGCGCTCGCCGTCCCGCTGCGCGACCTGATCGCGGCCACCATGAACGTCGACGAGGAGTGGGCGGCCGCCGCGGTCCCCGTGACCGCGATGCTCTGGATGCTGATCTCGGTCGAGCGCGGCGCGCTCCAGGGCTTCGAGCAGTACCGCACCGTCGGCCTCAGCATCGTCGCCGAGGCGGGCGCGCGGCTCGCCTTCGGCCTCGTGCTCGTGGCCGCGAGCCTCGACGTGACCGGGGCGTTCCTCGGAACACCGCTCTCCATCCTCGCCGTGGGCACGGCGCTCGCCATCCCGCTTCACCGGCACCTGCCTCCCCGCGGCGCCGCCCTCGCGGTGCCGCGCCTGCGCGATCTCCTGCTCGGCGCCTGGGCGCCCGTACTGGGGCTGACGCTCCTGTTCGTGCTCCAGGAGGTGCACGTCATCGTCATCAAGCACGAGGCGAGCGACGACGCCGCGGGCTCCTGGGCCGTAGCCGCGGTGGCGGCGAAGGCGATCATCTGGGTGGCGGTGGGCCTCGGCCTGTACCTGCTCCCCGAGTCCGCCCGCCGGGCCCAGGTCGGCGTGGACGCCCGCCCGGTGCTCCAGCGGACGCTCGGCCTGATCGCCGTGCTGGCGGTGCCGATGGTGCTGCTCTACGCCGTCGCGGGCGAGCCGCTCCTGCGGATCGTGTTCGGCGAGGACCTGACCGAGGCCTCCTCGGCGCTGCCCTGGCTCGGGGTCGCCATGAGCCTCCTGGCCTGGAGCTACCTGTCGGTGCAGTACCTGCTGGGGCTGGGACGGTCGGGCTTCATCGCGGTGCTCGCGGTGGCCGCCGTGGCCGAGGTGGGGTTGCTGGTCGGCATCGGGGCGAACCTCGAGGACGTGGCGCTTGCGCTCATGGGGCTCCAGTTCGTCTGCGCGGCCGTGATCGTGACGCTCTCATTCCGCACCCGCGCCCCGGCGCGGCCGGAGCACGGCGTAGTCGCCGAACCGCTCGACCTCGACGTAGCGCCGGGCGAGCTCCCGGTCGAGGATCCGCACTCCGCTCGAGCGTCCGGCGCCGTTCGGCTCGGCCTCCGACGCCACGGGGCTGAGCCAGCGGACCACTAGCCCGGTGCGCGACCGGCGCAGGTCGCGCACGATCTCGCGCTGGACCTCCTCGGTGGTCACGACGCCGGGCTGCATCACGTCGTAGCGCGTCGGGTTGGGCCGATCGGCGAGCACGTAGACGAGCGGGTTGCCGACCCGGACGAGGTCGTGGCGCGGGTTGGCCACGAAGATCGGTCGCCCCGCGGGCACGCGCTCGCGCACGTACGGCACCAGCTGCTCGAGCGCCCGCGCCTCCCCGGGCGCCGCCTTGACGCCGTCGGCCACGTCGAGGTGGATGCGCTCGAGCGGCGGGCCCGACACCAGGTCGATCCGGTTCTTGTCGAGCCCGTCGAGGGCGATCAGCGCGAGCGGTATTGCCAGCGCGATCGCCGCCGGCCTCCGGGCCGCGAGCCACTCGCGCGCCGCCGCGCCGGCCAGCAGGACCGGGCAGCACGGCCGCCAGCGGGACGAGGTGGAACTCGTCGGCTCGGGCGAGCAGGTACGCGAGCCCCGCGAGCGCCAGCGGGAAGGCGGCCCAGAGGCGGGTCGGCGCCCTGGTGGCGACGGCAAGGACGAGCCAGAGCGCGAGCCCGCCCATCAGCACGTACGGGAGGTAGAAGGCGAGGATCTTGTTGGGCTCGAAGCCCCCGTCGTACTCCCCGGGGAGCGGCAGTCGCTGGAGGCTCTGCTCGTCGAGGGCGAAGCCGATCGTCTGATCCCAGAGCTCGCTGGGGGCGGCGATCGCGAAGGGCGCCATCGAGGACGCGCGGTGGCCGCAGCGCGCGGCGAGGCCGGCGCGCGGCGCGAAGGCGCGAGCGCGGCCGCGGCATCGCCCCGAGCGCCAGCGGCCGGCGAGCGCGCGCCCGCCGACGCGCCGCCGCGCGCGCCCAGGTCGAAGCGGAAGGCGAACGCCACGCCCGCCAGCACGCCGGCCGCGACCGGCGACCGCCGCGCGAGCAGCAGCGCGCCGAGGCCGAGCGCCAGGGCGGCGGCGTTCGGGTGCGGCAGCGTCGGGTGCGCCATCACCGCGACCACCGCCACCCAGGCCGCCAGCGCGAAGCGGCTCGGGAGCGTCGCGCCGCACCAGCGCGTAGGCGAGCACGCCCACGAGGGCGTCGAGAGCCACGCGCACGACCCGCCAGGCGAGCAGCGACGGGCCGAAGACCGCGTCCAGGGCCCCGACGAGGTAGTACTGGCCCGGGCCGTAGTTCGCGTAGAAGTCGCGATACGGCAGCTCGCCGTCGACGATCCGCGCGGCGGCCTGGAGCACGAGCCCCTCGTCGTGCGGGTTGATCCCGTCGAGGATCGTCAGCCCGGACAGCAGCGCCCCGAGGCCGAACAGGAGCGCGAGGCGCGCGCCGTCAGGCACGGTGCCGCAGGAGGCGCGCGAGGTGGCGGGGCAGCGCCCGAACCGCCTCGCCGGGCCCGCCGTGCTCGCGCAGGGCGGCGAGGACGTCCGGGTACTGGCCGTAGGTGGCCCGCAGCAGCGCGCCGCGCGGGACCCGGCGCGGCGGGATGCGCTCGTGCTCGAGGCAGAACCGGACCAGCGGGCGCGCGCACTCGGACCACCTGAGCGAGGGCGCGATCTCCCGCACCCGCGCGGCCGCCGCCTCGTAGGCCGCCGGATCGTCGAGCAGCTCGGCCAGCGCGGCGCTGAACGCCTCGTCGTCGCCCGGCGCCACCGCGCGGCCCAGCCCGCGGCGCTCCACCAGCTCGCCGATCGAGTCGCCGCTCGAGACGACCGACGGCAGCCCGGCCCAGAAGTGGTCGAGCACACGGGTGCGGAACGAGAAGCGCGCCTCGAGGTGGTCGGGATGCGCGCACACCCCGATGTCCGCCTCGGCGAGGAACGCCTCGCGCTCGCCGTAGGGGATCCAGCCGCGGTTGAAGTGCACGGCCTTCCCCTCCAGTCCGCGCTCGCGCGCGAAGGCGATCGCCTCGTCCGCGCTGGTGGGCACGTCGCCCGGGTCGGACGACGGACGGCCCGTGCCCAGGAAGACCAGGTGCACCGCGCGCCCGCCGGCGCGGAGCCGCTCGACCGCGCGGATCGGCGTGAGCGCGTCGAGCCAGCGCCAGATGCCGCCCGCCCAGAGCAGCACGCGGTCGTCCTCCCCCACTCCGGGCCACACGCCCTTGAGGACCGGCTCCGGCGCGCGCCGCACCGGCCGCTCGGGCAACCCGAAGGGCACCACGTCGAGGTAGGAGCGGAAGGTGGGATCGGCCTCGTAGCGCCCGGGGTCCAGGAGGCCGGCGAGGGCGAGGCCGCCGAGCCACAGGTCGCGCTGCTTCTCGCTCGCGCAGATCACGAGGTCCGCGACCGCGCACTGGCCCAGCATCGACCTCCAGGCGCGCCGCTGGGACGACGCTCCGCCGCCGTCCATCGCCTCCAGCACCTCGATCATCTGCGGGTTGTAGAGGTCCGCCACGAAGCGGATCGGCATCCGCGCGACGTAGCGCAGCAGCTGCGGCGGCAGGCGCTGCGCCACCACCACGTCGTGGCGGCGCAGGGCCTCGAGCAGGGCGTCGAAGTCGGCCAGCCCGGCCTCGATCAGCTCGCCGGGCACGGCGCCCGGGTCGCTCGGGCCGGGCGCCGCCACGGACACCTCGCAGTGCTCGGCGACGGCGCGGGCCAGCTCCGCCACCCGGATCGCCGGGCCCGCCATCGCCTCGCCCACCGGCTCGGCGGACACGAACAGGACGCGGGTCACGGTCCCGCCGGGGCCCGGCCGCGCAGGCGGAAGAAGAACCGCGGCTTGACGAGGCCTGCGCTGTCGAGCCAGCGGTGGAGCTGCCGCAGCGGTCGCGGCAGCACCTTTCCGGCGAGGTGGCGGTCGATCGGGGCCACCTGCTCCACGACCGAGCTGCCGAACACCTCGTCGAGCAGCGCGCGCAGCGACGTCTCGGTGAAGAACTGCTTGTGGTCCACGTCGAGCATGTGGCTGAACTCGACCGGCACCTCGCCGAAGTCCTGCGTGCAGTTGGGCGTGGTCACGAGCACGCCCGAGCGCGCCACCCGCCGCGCCTCGCGCAGCAGCCGGGCCGGGTCGTCCAGGTGCTCGACCACCTCGAGCAGGATGACGGTGTCCACGGACCCGTCGGGCATCGGCACGCGCTCGCCGTCGTAGACCTCGGCGTCCACTCCGATCGAGCGGGCTCGCTCCACGTACTCCGGAACCACGTCGAGCGCCTTGACCTCGAGCCCGCGCTCCGCCAGGACCTTGCTGTAGCCGCCGAGGCCGCAGCCGAGGTCGAGCACCGAGCGGCCGGCGTGCTCACGCACGAACTCGACGAGCGCTTCGTCCACCTGCTCCATCGGATCGGCGTCGCGGTACCAGCTGCGGGTGTCCCGCGGACCTCGCCTCATCCGCGCACCCCGGCCACGAGCTCGCGGCTCGCTGGGCTGATGAGCCACATGAGCCCGGCGTAGAGCGCGGCGCCGAGCGGGAGGAGGACGACGAGCGGCGCGTCGCGCAGCACCCACAGCAGCCCGCCCATGACCGCGGCAGCAAGGACCGCCGGGATGAGCGTGCGGGGCGCGGGGAAGAAGTCGAAGTAGCGCCGCATGAGCACGTACGAGCCGGCCAGGATCAGCACCTCGGAGGCGACCGTGACCGCGGCCGCGACCACTATGCCGTATCGCGGCACCAGCAGGAGGTTCAGGCCCACGTTGAAGGCCAGCGCCGACAGGTTCAGCCACAGCGCGCTCATCTGCCGCTCCTTCGCGATCAGCGCGTAGCCGAACACGCCGTTGATCCAGGCGAGCGCGCCGGCGGCGAGGAGGAGCCGCAGCGGCTCCGCGGCGCCCTCGAAGTCCTCCCCGGCTGCGAGCTCCACCAGCTCCGGGGCCACGACCAGGCCGCCCGCCACGAGCGGCGCGCCGAGCACGACGAACAGGTCGGTGGAGAGCTGGATGGTGCGCCGCGCCCGGGGCTCGTCGTTCGCGACGGCCTGCGACAGGAGCGGGAACGTGGTGGTCAGGAAGACCGTGCCGAACACCAGCGTCAGCTCGAGCATCCTGTAGGCCAGCGTGTAGAGCCCGACCTGGTCGTACGGCTCATAGAGCGAGATGATCAGCGTGTCGGCGCGGAAGTAGAGCTCGTTGACGGCGAGCGCCACGCCCAGCGGCAGGGCCGCGCGGAGCAGCGTGCGCCAGACCTTCGTGTTCGCGAGGAAGCGCACCCGGGCGAGCGGCCGCGTCAGGTGCATCGTCGTCACGGCGGTCACCAGCGCGCCCACCGCCGCGGCGCCCATGACCGCGTAGAAGCCGAGGTCGAGCGCGGCCACGAGGGCCACCGCGCCGAGCGCGGCCGCGCGTCCGAGCACGTCGCCCACGACGGCGCGACCCATGCGGAGCCGGGCCTGCAGCACCGTCACGAAGGCGCTGTTCAGCATCCCGAACAGCAGCGGGAACCCGGCGAGGAGGATCGCCACGCGGACGTCGTGGTCGTAGGGGAGCAGCAGGCTGATCGCCGCGGCCACGGCGATCACGACGAAGGAGAGGAGCAGCCTGAGCGTGAGCGTGTTTCCGACGAGCTCCTCGGTGCGCGACGGGTCCCGGCTGATCTCGCGGACGACGATGGTGAACAGCCCGACGTCGGCGAGCACGGCGAACAGCTGCATGTAGGTGAGCGCGAGGGTGTAGCGCCCGTAGTCGTCGGGGCCGAGATAGCGGGTGATGACGGCGATCGAGACGAGCCCGATGGCGAGCATCGCGGCCCTCCCCGCCACCTGGACGGCGGTGTTGGAGGCGACCAGGCGGCGGGTGGAGCTCACCGGGCGCCTCGCGCGGCCGCCAGGACGCGCCAGCAGGCGGCCATCAGGAGCACCACGGCGCCGACCGCCACCCAGTGGGGCGCGATCAGCTCGGTGCTGTATTCGAAGTTGAAGCCGCCGCGGTCGCGGGGGGTGAGGACCAGGTAGAGGATCGGCACCACGATGCCGAGCAGGCCGGCCGCGACCAGGGTGAGCAGGCGGGACCCGATGCCCCGCCAGAGGATCAGGGTGAGCAGCGGGAAGAGGACGACGGAGGTGCGCGCCGCGAAGAGGAGGGCGAGCGGGATGGTGAGCGCGAAGGCGAGGAGGGCCGCGCGCGGGAGCGGAAGCGCGCGGGGCCGGTCCTCGGGGAGTGCGGGCGCGCCGGCCTCTGCCGGAAGCGGCGCTGCAGCGCCGGACTGCGCCGAGCCGCCCGCCTTCGAAGCGCGCCGCATCAGCACCCACCCGGCGAGCAGGAACGCGAGGAGCAGCAGGCACACGACTCCGGAGATCGCGTAGCCGGCCCGCACCCCGCTCTGCGGCGCGAACTCGAACTCCACCTCGCGGCAGCCGGCCGGCGCCCGCCAGCCGTTCGCGTAGCCGTTGATCGGGGTCGGCTCGCCCAGCGAGCGGCCGTCGCAGGTCGCGCGCCAGCCCTCCGAATAGCTCTGGCCCAGCACCAGCCAACCGGGGGCGTCGAAGTCGACGCGCACCCCCTCGACCGAGCTGTTCCGCAGCTCGCCGGGGTCGATCACCCGCGGGCCGGCGCCCGTCGCGGGCGGCGGCGGGTCCGGCGCCGGCGAGTGCATCCGCAGCAGATGGACGCTGAACGCGGCCGGCAGCGACCTGATCCGCTGCACCCCGTCCCCCATCGCCACCTCGCCGGAGCACGCCCGCGCTCGCAGCGGCCGCCCCGCCTCCAGGTCAGCGACCGTGCCCCGCGGCCGCAGCGGCACCGTGCGATCGCCCACGCTCACGGCGGCGTCCCCGCAGCGCGCGCGGATCGGGCCACTCGAAGGAGGCTCCACCGGAGCCACCCCCGGCACCTCCAGCGACGCGATCCCGACGGCACGGGTCGTCCCCTCGGGCCCCGGCTCCGTGTCGAGCACCGTCAGCCGGAAGCTGCGCGCCCGCGCCGGGCGCGGCAGCTCCACGGCCCCGTCGGCCGCCACCGGCAGCGGCGGCGTCTCCCCGCCGGGCCAGCTCAGGCGCACGCTGGCCGGCCGCCTCACCCGGCCGCCCGCGAACGACATCCGGAAGCCGCTCACGGTCACCGGCCGCGAAGCGCTCCACGAGATCCACGGGTAGGGCGACGACGGCCGCGCCCAGATCCCGACCCACGCGCTCTCGGGGTCCCCGTCGAACGCGCTCGAGGCGCGGAAGCGGAACTCGTTGCGGAAGCGGCCCGAGGACTCGAACGCGACCGGGCCGGAGCGGCCGGCCAGCCGGTCGAGCTCGGAATCGGGCGTGTCGACCGACGGCGCCACCCAGGCGTCGACCGAGTACGAGCGGGCCGCGGGAGCGAACACGATGCGGTCGAGCTCCTTCTCCGCGTCGCGCCGGTTGCGCGCCAGCTCCAGCAGCGGGCTGCCGGCCTGGCGGTCGCGCCGGAACGGGACATCCGCCGTCGTGCGCTCGAGCAGGTAGGTCAACGCGACGCGGCTCAGGTCGCGGCCGGCCAGCGCGCGCGCAGCCACCACCGGCGGCCGCAGCGGCTGGCGCAGGCTCACGCCCGGGATGCGGATCTCGCGGAAGCCGCCGTTGCCGCGCAGGTCGCCGGGCGGCTGCCGCACGCCGGTGATCCGGATCCGCAGCGGAGCGCACGTCCTCGAGGTCCACGCGCACGCGGTTGACGCCGGGTCCCAGCTCCGCCCGCTTCCCGCCCACCTCCACCTCGGTCTCGATCCCGCGCCAGTCGCGCACGGGCAGGAGGTCCACGTACGGCACGTCGCGCGGCCGCTCGAAGCCGATCTCGATCCAGCGCTCGCGCGGATGGAGGTAGCGGTCGGCCGCCCACACCGTCTCGGGGTCGCCGTCGAAGGCCGCGATCGCCGCGGACTCGGGGAACTCGAGCAGGCCTCCCGAGCTGGGCGCGCGCAGGTAGCGGGCGCCGTCGAGTGCAGCCACCGTCTGGGCGTCGCCGCCGCGGTCGGGGAACGGCTCGATCAGCGCGAAGTTCTCGTCGATCGGCTCGTCCTCGGTGAGCGTGGCCCCGAGGTTCTGGTGGCCGAACTCCGGGACGAAGCGGCGGCGGCGGTTCGAGTCGGTGATCACCACCTCGGCGCCCCGCGCCGCGTGGTCGCGCAGCTCTTCCGGCGTGAGGTCCGCCGCGTAGAAGATCGGGGCGCTGTCGGGGAGCGCGCCGAACGCCGCCAGACCGGCCAGCCCCTCGGCCGACCCGTCCACGATCGCCGCCGGGCCGGCCGGGGCAACGCTCACGATCCCCCGGCCGGGCGGCACGTCGTAGCGGCGCACCTGCGGCAGCTCGGCTCCCGGCCCGAGCTCGCCGCCGGGCGGCGGCACGGCGCGCTCCGGCCCGTACGCCCGGGACGGCTCGTCGTAGCCCTGCCCGGCCAGCTGCTCGGCCGCGGCCGCGGCGTTCACCGCGCCGCTGCGAGAGACGTCGTCGTCGCTCCCGGACACCACCGCCCGCGCGCCCATCAGCCGGAGCAGCGGCTCGAGCTGCCCCGGCAGGAGCCGCCGCTGCTGAACGAGGCGGTCGATCGTCCAGAGCAGGTCGTTGGCGCGCGGGTCCGAGTACGGCGTCTCGTAGCGCACCGCCACCGGCCGCTCCGTCAGGCGCGCCAGGATCGCGTCCGTGGTGCCGCCCCAGCTGTAGTTGGCGAAGATCTGGCCGGGCAGCACGACGGCGCGGCTGCCCTGCGGGAGATCGCGGTCGAGCTCGCGTCCCGCGCTCGTCCAGGCCTCCGGGATCTCCTCCCAGGTGACCTGCTCCTCCACGGCGGTGCCGCGCACGAGCGGCAGCGCGCCGAGCAGGATGAGCGCCGCGAGCGCCACGGGCAGCGCCAGCCTCCGCGCCGGCGCGGCGTCCCTCAGCCGGCCGAGGGCCACGTGCACGAGCAGCGCCAGGAGACCGCCCACTCCCACCCCCACGAGCGGCGCCGCCTTCTGCGTCGTGCGCAGGAAGCGCACGAGCGGCACGTTGCGGTAGACCCACTCCATTCCGTCGCGCGCCGGCGTGCCGTTCGGGAAGCCGGCGACCTCGATCGCCACGCCGACCAGCAGGATCAGGAGGAAGAACGGCGCGTAGCGGAGGCGCCGGGTCCAGGCGAAGCCGGCCACCGCGACGGCGGGCAACACCAGCGTCGCCACCACCACGACCGGGTTGAAGAGCAGCGTGCCCGCCTCGCTGAACAGCGGCCGGCTCGCCCCGAAGAAGCCCACGCCGATGTACGAGGTCCAGTAGGCCATCAGCCGCAGCGCCTCGGGGGCGCTGTTCGTGCCCCAGATGGAGCGCGGCTGCTCGGTGAACTGGAGGAAGTCGATGCCGTACGCCGCGTGCACGAGCAGCGGGGCGATCCACCACAGGGAGGCCAGCGTGCCGAGGATCCCGGCGCGGAGCAGGAAGCCGCCGGCGTCCCGCCAGCGCGCGGACCCGATCAGCGGCTCGTAGACGAGCAGCACGAGCGGCCCGACCAGCATCCACCCCACCACGGCGGCGTTGACGCCGCCCCCGATCGACGTCAGCACCAGCGCGAAGGCCGCGGCCGGCCACCAGGCGCGCCAGTCCCGCCAGCCGCGCCCGGCGCGCAGGCCGTGGTGCACCACCAGCAGCATCCACGGCAGCGCGACGTAGCCCAGCAGGATCAGGCTCGTCCGCCCGCTGAAGATCACCGTGTACGGATTGAGCAGGTAGAAGCCGGCGCCGAGCAGATGCGGGATGCCGCGCGGACGGCCGAGGAAGGCGTCGAGCAGCCTCAGCATCCCCCACGCGGACAGCGCGAACAGCAGCCCCAGCCAGATGCGGTGCGCCACCCACGGGCTGAGGCCGATCTCGTGGAGGAAGGCGAACACCGGCCCCGTCGGCCACAGGTAGCCGCTGTACTGGGCCCCCTGGACTGCGCCGAGGTCGATCGAGGGCGACCAGACCGAGGCCACCTCGGAGAGGAAGCCGGCGGGGTCCACGTGGAGGTCGATCTTGGTGTCGCTCGTGGCCCGGCCCGGGCGCTGCCAGAAGGCGAGGGCGAAGGACGCTACGGCGAAGCCGAGCGCCATCGCCCGATCGCGGGACGGCCGCGGGAGCGGTGGCCGCGAGCGCTCGCGGGTGCTCCTCGCGGTTCGCAGCCTGCTCATGGCGGCGAGCCCGCGCGCTCCGACTCGGCCAGCAGGGCGCCGGCCAGCACGATCGCGGGGAGCGTCACGGCCGGCATCTGCCAGTCCCAGTCGATCGAGGCGTGGAGCAGCCAGGTGGCGCAGACGGCGCACGCGCCGGGGGCGATCGGCGCTCCCGCGGCCAGCGCGCGCCTGCCGGCGGCCGCAACGCCCACCAGGAAGGCACCGAGCAGCAGAAGGCCCGGCAGGCCCAGCTCGGTGGCCATCTCCATCACGAGCGAGTGGACCTCGACGGCGGCGGCGTCCACGTCGCGCTCCATCCGCCACAGGACGCGGAAGCCGCCCGCCCCCTCCCCCTGAAAGGGCCGGTCGACGAACGCGTTTGCGCCGACGCGCCAGTACTCGTAGCGCTGGGAGCTGATCGAAGCGAACCGCGACGGCCTGGCCTCCGCGCTCTCGGTGCTGTCCCCCGTCTCCGCGAGCCCGCCGATGGCGAGGCCCACCACGCAGAGCGCCGCCGCGCCGAAGGCGACCGCGGGCAGCCGCCCCGCGTAGCCGAGTCGTTCGAGCAACGCAGGGTCGCGGCCCTCGGCCGCGGACATCCGGGCCGTGAGGAGGGCCGCCACGGCCGCGACGATCACGAACGCCGCGAGCACGATGGCGCCGTCCCGGCGCTGCTCGGCACCGCTCCCCTCGAGGCCGGCCACGCCGCGGAACGCCGCGGCGACAGCCCCCGCGACGACGGCGGCCACGAGCCCCGCCGCGGCCGCGCGCAGCTGGGGGCGGACCGGCGCGGCTGCCACCAGGAAGATCAGGCCGAGCACCGCGACGGCCAGCGCGCCGCGCGAGTACGAGAGGTAGACCCCGGCGCCGAGCGGGCCGAACGCCGCCGCGGCGGCGATGCGCATCCAGCGCGGGCGCGACGGATCGCCCGCCAGCCGAACGCAGAGCAGGAACCCCATCGCGGCCAGCAGCCCCTCGGCGTTCCAGTATGTGAGCGGCTGCTCGAGGCGGCCGCCCGCCACGAGCGAGCGGTTCAGGTCGACGATGCCCGGGACCAGCCGGCCCGCCAGGCCGTAGCCGATCACGAGCGCGGCGCCGGCGGCGAGGGCGGGCTCGACGGCGCGGGCGAGTCCCCGGTCGCGCAGCACGGCCGTGGCGGCGAGCAGCACGCCGAGGTAGAGGAGCAGCCGCTGGACGCTGTCCACGGCCGGCCCCACGAGCGGCGCCCAGGCGATCGAGATCGCGCTCCACGCGGCCAGCGCCGCCAGGGCTCCGGCTGCCAGCCACCCGGGCCGGCTGCGGGGCAGCGGCAGCGGCCCCGCGAGCGCCAGCAGCAGCACGAGCGTCCACGCCACGGCCGTGGCGGCCGCCCGAGCGCCGTCGAAGTAGCCGCCGGTCAGGAAGGCGAGGACGGCCGGCCCCGCCAGCAGCACTGCGGTGGCTAGGACCGGTACGGCGCGGCGCATCGGCGGCAGGGTAATGAGAGGCGCGGCCCCCGGGCCCGGGGCGGAGCCGCGGCACAGGCTACGGTGGCCCCATGCGCACCGTGCTCCCCCGCGCCGCCGTCGCGCTGCTCGCCGCGCTGCTCGTGACGTGGTCGGGTGTGCTGTGGCGCGGCGACCGGATCGGCTCGGACGCATCGGACAGGCTCATCCGCAACGCGGACCTCCCTGAAGCCGCATTCGCGCACGAGATGCAGCGGCTGCGCGACGCGGAGCTGCTCGACCCGAGCACGCGCTGGCCGGTCGCCCGCGCGGGGGCGCTCTACCAGCGCGGCAGGTTCGAGCAGTCCGCCCGTGTGCTCGACGAAGTGCTCGAGGAGGAGCCGGACAACCTCGAGGCGTGGCTCTACATGCGCGAGGTGTCGCAGGGCCGCAACCCGGCCCGTGAGGCGGAGGCGCGGGCGGCCATCCGCCGCCTCAACCCACGCCGCCAAGCGACTAGGGCGACCGGTCCAGCCCGGACTCGGGCGACTCGGCCACTGGCTGCGGCAGCACCGAGCCGTGGGCGCCGCGCTGGCCGCGGACGTTGCGGCGGGCCGCGAGGAGCTCCTTCACCGCCGGCACGAGGGTCTGGGTGATGGAGAGCTTCGAGGCCTCGCGGTTCACCCAGACGATCCCCACCTCGCGCAGCCGGAAGCCGAGCCCGCGGGCGAGCGCCAGCACCTCGGCGTCGAAGACCCAGCCGTCAAGCGTCTGGCGCGAGAACACGGCCTGGGCGGTGGCCCCCCGCCACAGCTTGAAGCCGCAGTAGATGTCGCGCGTGGGCTCCGACAGCAGCAGGCGGGTGAGCGCGATGAACGGCCAGCCCACCAGGCGGCGCGCGATCGGCTGCGTGCGGCCGACGTCGGCGCCGGGCGCGATCCGCGAGCCGATCGCCACGTCGGAGTGCTCCATCGCCTCGATCATCCGGTCGAGCGAGACGAGCGACGCGGCGCAGTCGGCGTCGCACAGGAGCCGCAGCGCACCCGAGGCCTCGAGCATCCCGCGCCGCACGGAGAACCCCTTGCCGCGGTTCACGTCGTTGCGGAGCACCCGCACCTCGGCCTCGTGGCTCTCGGCGCGCTCGACGGTCCGGTCCTCGGAGGCGTTGTCCACAACCAGGATCTCGTAGGGCCGGCCCCGGGCCTCGAGCCAGTCCCGCAGCGCCGTCAGCGTGACGGCGATGGTCTCCTCCTCGTTGTAAGCCGGCACCACCACCGACAGCCACGGCTGAGGCATCGTGTGAACAATAGGCGCCGGATGAGCGCCCCGACGTCCTCCTCGCGGCGAGCGACCCTCGGGGCGCTCGGCCTCTACCTCGCCCTGTCGGCGTTCTTCTTCGCGCTCCCGCTGGCCGGCGACCTCCGCGATCACGCCATCGCGGCGGACCAGCTCGACTCGAGCGCCTACATGTGGTTCTTCGCCTGGTGGCCGGAGGCAATCGGCGACGGATTCGGCGCGATCCACACCGAGCACGTCTTCGTGCCGGAGGGCTACAACCTCGCCTGGACGACCGCGATGCCCGGCCCCAGCATGGTGCTGGCGCCCCTCACTCTGGCCTTCGGCCCGCTCACCACGTGGAACGCGATCATGCTGATCGGCCCGGCGCTGGCCGCCTGGACGGCCTTCCTGCTGTGCCGCGAGCTGACCGGCGCGACCCTCCCGGCGCTCGCCGGCGGCTACCTCTTCGGGTTCTCCCCGTACATGCTCGGCAACGTCCAGGGGTCGCCGAACCTGGTGCTGGTGTGGCTCCTCCCGCTGCTCGTCCTGCTCGTCGTACGCCACGCGCGGGGGAAGCTCGGCGGCCGTGCCTTCGTCGTCTCGATGGCGCCGGCCCTCGCGTTCCAGTTCCTCACCTCCACGGAGGTGCTCGCGATGACCGGCGTCTTCGGCGGGCTGACCCTGGTCGCGGCCTGGCTCCTCCTGCCCGAGTGGCGGACGCGGCTGATCGAGACCGTGAAGCTCCTCGTGGTGGCCTCGGTGGGGGCGGTAGTCCTGGTCAGCCCGCTCCTCTACTACATGCTGTTCGAGCCCTACACGGTCCCGGAGCAGGCGCTCAAGTCGTTCCCGGCCGACCTGCTCTCGTGGGTCGTGCCGAGCTCCTACATCGGCCTCGCCACCGGCCACGACCCGGGCGACGGGCCGTCGTACGCGACGGGATTCGGCTACCTCGGCGTGCCGCTCGCGCTGCTGCTCGTGCTGTTCGCGGTGGACGGGCGCCGCCGGCCGGCGGCGCGGGTCGTGCTCGTCGCGCTGGCCATCACGGCCGTCGCGTCGCTCGGCACCCGGCTCCAGGTGGGCGGCGAGGACACCGGCATCCCCATGCCGTGGGCCATCTTCTCCGGCCTGCCCGGGCTCGAGTACGCGATCCCGGTGCGCTTCGCAGGCTTCACCTTCCTGGCCGCGGCGGTCGCCCTGGCGCTGTGGCTGTCCTGGCGCGGCGGCCGCTGGCGCTGGGGCCTGGCGCTGCTGGCGATCGTGTTCGTGCTGCCGAACGTCGGCAACGCGATCTGGCGGACCCCGTCCGCCGACCCGCCGCTGATCGCCGACGGCGGCTACCGCGAGCTGCTCGACGAGGAGGACCGCGTGCTCACCGTCCCCGCCTGGGGGCCCAACATGCGCTGGCAGGCGAACGCGGACTTCGACTTCAAGCTCGCCGCCGGGTACCTGGGCGCGTTCCCGGAGAGCTACACGCGCTACCCGATCTGGCAGACCCTGCTGTCCGGGCAGCTCATCCCCGGCTACGAGGCCGAGCTGCGCCGCTTCGTCCGCGACAAGGGCGTGACCGCCGTGCTCGTCGACGCGGGCGCCGGCGAGCCCTGGGACGAGCTGTTCGGCACCCTCGGCGTACGCCCGCGCCAGGTCGGCGGCATGCTGCTCTACCGCCTGGCGCCGCCGCCCGGCGAGACGGCACTGGTCCGCTACGATCGCCAGCCTCGATGACGGAGCGGCCCTCCTCCGGCAGTTGAATCCCAACGCACCCCTCACGGGGCTCTCGGTCGTGCTGCCGGCCTACAACGAGGAGCCGAACATCGAAGTCGTCGTGCGCCAGGCGCTCGAGGCGCTGCCGGACCTGGTGCCCGACTTCGAGGTGATCGTGGTCGACGACGGCAGCGCGGACGGCACGGCGGACGCGGTGGAGCCGCTCCTCGCGGAGCACCACCCACGCCTGCGGCTGCTGCGCCACGAGCGCAACCTCGGCTACGGGGCCGCGCTGCGGACCGGGTTCAGCCGGGTGCGCTTCGACAAGGTCTTCTACACCGACTCCGACCGCCAGTTCGACATCGCGGAGGTCGAGTATCTGCTCCCGCTGCTGAGGGAGCACGACGTGGTCGTCGGCTTCCGCGTCTACCGCTACGACTCCGCCACGCGCCTCGTCGCCTCCACGCTCTACAACTGGCTCGTGCGGCTCCTGTTCCGCGTGCGCGTACGCGACGTGGACTGCTCCTTCAAGCTGTTCCGGCGCGAGGTGATCGACAAGATCACGATCGAGTGCACCGACTTCTTCGTCGACACCGAGCTGGTCGCCAAGGCGCGCAAGTGGAACTTCCGCGTGGTCGAGAAGGGGGTGCGCCACTACGCGCGCGTGGCCGGCGAGACGAGCGTGGCGCCGAGTGACGTGCCGCGCACGCTGAGGACGATCTGGCGGATGTGGCAGCGGATCCACATGCCCACCTCGGCCCAGGTCGAGGAGGAGGCCCGCATCCGCGCCGCCGTGGCGGCCGCCTCGGTCGAGAGCGCCCCGGTCTCCGAGTAGGCTGCCGTCGCCTTGGAGGACTGGCGCTACCGCGAGCAGTTCGAGCTCGAAGACCGGCACTGGTGGTTCCGCGCGCGCCGGCGGGTCATCTCATCACTGCTGACGCGCGCCGCCCTGCCGCCGTCCCCGCGCATCCTCGACGCCGGCTGCGGCACGGGGAGGAACCTGCTCGAGTTCGGGAAGCTTGGACGGGCGACCGGCGTGGACGTCTCCCCCCAGGCCGTGGAGTTCTGCCGCGGCCGGGGCGTCGCGGACGTACGCCAGGCCGCGGTCGAGGACCTTCCGTTCGACGCCCTGAGCTTCGACGTACTGCTGGCCACGGACGTGATCGAGCACGTGGACGACGACGTGGCCGTCCTGCGCGAGCTCCGCCGCGTGGCGGCGGACGACGCCCGGCTGATCCTCACGGTCCCCGCCTATCAGTGGCTCTGGAGCACCCACGACGAGTCCGTCCACCACCGCCGCCGCTACACCGCCGGCCGGCTGCGCGAGCGGGTCCTGGCGACCGGCTGGGCGCCGACCGTCGAGACGTACTTCTTCTCGACCGTGCTGCCCCCGGTCGCCCTCCTGCGGACCGTGCGGACGCGCACGGGGCGGACCGGCAAGTCCGACCTCGCGCTCCCGTCACCCCCCGTCAACCGGCTGCTCGAGCTCACCGTTCGCGGCGAGGCCCGGCTGATCGAGCGCGGGCTCCGGCTTCCGGCCGGCGTGTCGGTGGGCATGGTCTGCGTCGCCCGGTGATGGCGCGGCTGGCGGCGCGACCGGCGCTGGCGGCCGCCCTGATCTACGCGTTCCTCTCCGTGCTGATGGTCGGGCAGGGCCTGCTGCCCGACCGCACGCTCTCGCCGTCCGACTCGCTCTGGAGCGCCGCCCCGTGGGATTCCTCCCGCCCGGCCGACGTGCCGCCGCTCGGAAGCAACTTCGAGCTCGCCGACGCGAGCGAGGTGTTCGTGCCGTACATGCGCTGGACCCGCGAGCAGCTGCCGGACGTGCCGCTCTGGAACCCGCACATCATGGGCGGGCGGCCGTTCGTGGGCAACGCCCAGTCCGCGCTCTTCTCCCCGTTCAGCCTGCCCACGTTCCTGCTGCCGTTCTGGGCGTCGCTCGCGGTGGTGGCGGCGCTCAAGCTGTTCCTCGCCGCGTTCGGCACCTACCTGCTCGCCCGCGCGCTCGGCATGCGGTTCGGCGGCGCGCTCGTCGCGGGCATCGTCTTCGCCTTCGGCACGTTCTTCGTCGTCTGGCTGGCCTGGCCGCTCACGAGCCACTTCGCACTCATTCCGTGGCTGCTCCTGCTGGGCGACCTGGTGCTGCGAAGACCGGGGCCGTTCACGTTCGCGGGGCTTGCGGCGCTGGTCGCGCTCCAGTTCCTCGCGGGGCACCCCGAGTCCACCTTCCACGCGATGTTCGCGCTCGTCGTGTTCTGCGGCTACCGGCTGGCCGTGCGGTGGCGCGACGAGCGGTTCCCGGCGCGCGAGCTGCTGCGGCCACTGCTGGTGTTCGCGGCGGCGCTCGCGTGCGGCGTGGCGATCTCGGCCGTCGCGCTCCTGCCCTTCCTCGAGCTCCTGTTCAACTCCGGTGACTGGGCGCGGCGCGTGGACAGCGAGGCCGGCCACTGGCCGCGCAAGTACCTCGGCGCGCTCTTCCTGCACGACTACTGGGGCCGGCCCACCCAGGGCTCCACGATCGAGCCGTTCATGGCCGTGCGCGGCTGGTATGCGGGCGCAGCCACGCTCATGCTGGCCGCCGCGGCGCTGATCCTGCGGCCCGCGCGGGACCGCATCGCCGTGGCCGTCTTCGCCGTCTTCTGCGCGCTGATGGTGGTCGGCATCCCGCCGGTGTTCGACATCGTGACGCTGCTGCCGGGGTTCGGCGCCGCCCACAACCAGCGCCTGCTGATCTACGTCCTGCTCGGCCTCGGGCTGCTGGCCGGGTGGGGGCTCGACGACCTGAGCGCCAGGGACCTGCCCGCGGCCGGGCGGCGGAGGCTGGTGCTCGCTGCGGGCGCGGTGCTCCTCGTCGTGCCGGTGGTCTGGATGGTGCTCGCCGGCACGCTGACGCTGGACCGGTTCGGCACCGCGCTCGAGGTGGCATGGGGCTTCGCGGACCCGCCGCCGGTGGTCTTCCCCGATCCCGGCGGGGGCGCGGCCGACGTGGTTCGCATGAGCGCGCTACTCATATGGCTGCCGCTCGCGGCGATCGGTCTGGCGCTGGTGGCACTGCGGCTGCGCCCCCAGGGCAGGCGGATCGCGGTCACGGCCTTCGTGGCGCTCATGGCACTGCTGCTCGCCGCGGACCTGTTCCGCGCGAACATGGGCTTCAACCCGGCGATCCCGGAGCGGAACGCGGTGCAGCCCGCCACGCCGGCGATCGAGTACCTCCAGTCGAGGCGTCCGTCACGCTTCGTGGGGCTGGGGCCCGGCACCGCCTACCAGCCGCTCCCCTCCGACCTGGCGATGACATACGACCTCTACGACGCGCGCGGCTACGACTACCCGGTCGAGAAGCGCTTCGACCGGCTGTGGCGGCGCAACGTGGCGCCGCGGGTGCTCGCGATCACCCAGCCGGTGGAGTACGCGTTCGCCACGCCCGCGGCGGTGCGGGCGCTGAGCCTGCTGAGCGTGACCGACCTACTTCAGGAGCCCGGTGCCGAGCGCCCGCCGGCGGCCGGCCTGCGGCTCGCCTACAGCGGCCCCGACGCGGACGTGTACGCCAACGAGGACGCGCTCCCGCGCGCCTTCCTCGTCGGCCGCCAGCAGGTGGTGGACGGCGAGGACGAGGCGCTCCGGGCTGCCACGGCGCCCGGCTTCGACGGGACGTCCGTGGCGATCACCGAGCGACCGGTGGACGGCGTGCCGCAGGGGGACGCGGGCGGAGATCAGGAACCAGTGGGGCGTGCGCGGATCGTCGAGTACGAGAACGAGCGCGTCGTGGTCGACGCCGAGCCCACCCGCCGCAGCCTGCTCGTGCTCACCGACGTGCACTTCCCCGGCTGGGAGGTGCGCGTGGACGGCCGCGAGCAGCCGCTCGAGCGGGTCGACTACCTGCTGCGCGGCGTCGCGCTCGACCCCGGCAGGCACGAGGTCGAGTTCCTCTATCGCCCGGCGAGCTGGGACGCCGCGCGCGCCGTCAGCCTGGCCGGGCTGCTGGTGCTGGCGGGCGCGCTCGTGGCGGGCCTGCTCCGGCGGAGGCGGCCCGCATGAGCGAGCCGGAGCCCGGCGGCGGCTACCAGCCCCAGGGCCTCGCCGCGCGTCTCCGGGAGGCGCGCCGCCTGCGCGGCACCCGCGCCGTGGCGGGAGACTTCGCCCGCTTCGGCGGCCGCCTGCTCGCCGGGCTGCCGCGCACGCGCGCCGGGTCGCACGGCTCGTTCGAGTTCGACGGCGAGTCCTACCCCTACCTGTTCCACCTCTACAAGCACAGCTGGCTGAGGGAGCGGGCCGTGGAGGTGCCGGTGGTGCAGCGGATCGTGGACCGCCAGCCGGCAGCTCGCGTGCTCGAGGCCGGGAACGTGCTGTCGCACTACCGCCCGCAGGGCCATCTCGTGGTCGACAAGTACGAGCAGGCCGACGGGGTGGTGAACCGGGACATCCTCGACCTTGGGGAGATCGGGAGCTTCGACCTGATCGTCGCGATCTCGACGCTCGAGCACGTGGGCTGGGACGAGCATCCGCGGCGGCCGGAGCGCGCGCTCGAGGCGCTGCGGGAGCTCCGCGCGCGGGTGCGCCCCGCCGGCCGGCTCGTGATCACGCATCCGGTCGGCTACAACCCCGCCTTCGACGAGGCTCTGCGCGAGGGCGCCGTGCCGTTCTCGCGGGCGGGGGCGCTGCGCCGCGCGGGTGGCGGAACGCGCTGGCGCCAGGTGCCGGTCGCGGAGGCCTGGGGCGCGCCGTACGACTTCCTGCTCTTCTCCGCGCGGGCCGTGGTGATCGCGGAGTTCCGCGGCGAGGCGGCGCCTCAGTAGGGCCAGTCGTCCGCGTCCGGCAGCCCGAGCCGCCGGGCGACGGGGCGCATGCGGGCGACCATCGCGAGCTTGATCAGGCAGTTGCGGACGAACCACGGGATCCCGCGGAGCTGCGCGGCGGCGTTGCGGAGCCGGGCGGCGCCGCTGAGCTGCTCGCGCCGGTACTCGGCGAGCGAGCGGCTGCGGCCGACGTAGCGCCACGTCGGCGAGAGGAACATGAGCCGCAGCTGGGCCAGCATCACGCCCACAGCGTTGTACGCGTCGTGAACGAGCATCGTCCCGCCCGGCACCACCCGCTCGCCCCAGCGCTCCAGGTCCGCGCGCGCGGGCCCGTAGCGATGGGCGCCGTCCACGTACAGCAGCGCGACCTCCCCCTCGACCTCGCCGAGCGCCTCCTGCGACATGCGGCGCACGTGGCGCACGCCGTCGTCGACGCCGGCCCGGAGCAGGTTGGCGTGGAACGCCTCGTGATCGGCCTCGCCGAGGGCGGCGTCGGGGCTGATCTGCTGCGGGCCGCGGTCGCCGCCGCCGTGCGGATCGACGGCCACCACCTCCACGTCGGGCGCGGCCGCCCGCCGCAGGACGATCGTGGAACGGCCGCGGAACGAGCCGATCTCGACGATCCGACCGGGCCCGCGGACTCGCGCCGCGGCGCTTGCGAGGCGCTCGGCCTGGTCGTCGCTGAGCCAGCCCTCGACGCCGGGCGGGGCGGCTATCGCTTCCCCGCGACCCAGCGTCCGGCCTCCGGCTTCGAGCCGTTGCCCGCCCGCCCGCCCGGTGGGGTCGCCGGCGCAGCCTCCGGCGCCATTCCGCCGGTCCGCCGCAGGACCTCCAGGAAGGTGGCCGCCGAGCGGTCCCAGCTGAAGGTGCGGGCGCGCCGCTCCGCCGTCTCGCCGAGGCGCTCGCGCAGCTCCGGGTCCTCGACCACCTCACGGGCGCGCGTGACGAGCTCGCGGTCGTCCTTTGCGAGGAAGCCGGTCTCCCCGTCCACGACCGACTCGGTCAGCCCGCCCACCGCCAGCGCCACGCTCGGCGTGCCGCACAGGGCGGCCTCCATCACGGTGAGCGACCAGCCCTCGGATGCCGACGCGGTCAGGTTCACCCAGGCGTGGCCGTACAGCTCGGCCTTCCTCGGGTTGTCGACGTAGCCGTGCATCACGACCCGGTCGCCGAGCCCGCGGCGCTCGATCTCGGCCTCGAGGTCAGGTCGGTGGTCCCCCTCGCCGACCACGTCGAGCGTCAGGCCGGGGACCGCATCGACCACGTCGAAGAGCCGCTCGATCCGCTTGTACGCCTTGAGCCGGCCCACGAAGATGGCGCGCGGCTCCGGGGAGCGGTCGCCGGGCGCGAAGCCCTCGGGGTCGACGCCCAGGTACTCGACCGTGATGTTCTCGCGCGGGATGCCCTCGCGGACCAGGTCGTCGCGGGCGGCGTCGGAGATCGTGAGGAACGGCGTGCGGCGGTAGAGCAGCCGCAGCGGCAGCCGCTCGAGGACCCAGAAGAGGAGGTTGCCGACGCGCGGGAACTCCTCGAGGAAGAGCTCTCGGTGGACGTGGTGGATCATCGCCACGCGCGGCTTGCGCAGCCACAGCGGGGTGAGGAACGTGATGCCGTTGATCACCTCGAGCACGACGTCGGCGTCGCGCCCGACGCCGCGCAGCACCGCCAGCATGGCGCGCGGAAAGACCGTGGAGCGGGTGCCCATGCGGTGCACCACGAGGCGGTCGCCCATGTGCTCGACACGCTCGCCGCCCGGGTACTCGCCCGCCACCACGGTCACGCGGTTGCCGGCGGCCACCCACCGGCTCACCTGGGCCCAGATGTTCGCGCCGTTGCCGCCCGTGTCGTTGTGCTTCCAGTCCCTGTCGGCGAGCACCAGGATGTGCAGGGGCCGGCTTTGCTCGGGGGAACTCATCCGGCGCGAGACGGTAGCGAACCCGCCGGGCGCCGCTGGCGCTCGCTGTCCGCGCCCCGTATCGTGCCCGCACCATGAAGGCCAGCCTGTGGCTCTTTCTGCCGACCTACAACGAGGCCGGCAACATCGAGGGCATCGTTCGAGCGACGGCGCCCGAGCTCGAGCGCGCCGCTCCGGGCGACTGGGGCCTGCTCGTGGTGGACGACGCGTCGCCCGACGGCACGGGCGCGGTGGCGGACCGGCTCGCCGGGGAGAACGAGCGCGTGGAGGTGCTCCACCGGCCGGGCAAGGAGGGGCTCGGCAGGGCCTACCTGGCCGGCTTCGCCCACGCCCTCGAGCACGGAGCCGAGCGCGTGGTCGTGATGGACGCGGACTTCTCCCACGATCCCGAGCACCTGCCGGCGATGCTCGCCGCCTCTGCCGACAGCGACCTCGTGCTGGGATCGCGCTACGTCGACGGCGGGACGATCGCCGACTGGCCCCGGCTCCGGCGCCTGCTCAGCCGGTTCGGATCCGTCTACGCGCGGGCGGTCCTGGGGGTCGGCGTGCACGACCTCACCAGCGGGTTTCGCTGCGTGCGGCGCGGCGTGCTGGAGACCGTCGAGCCGTCCACGCTGCGCGCGCAGGGCTACGTGTTCAACATCGAGCTGACGTACCGCGCGCTGCTCGCCGGGTTCCGGGTCACCGAGGTCCCCATCTGCTTCCGCGACCGCACCGAGGGCGAGAGCAAGATGTCGCTGCCGATCGCCTTCGAGGCGCTGATGCTGGTCCCGAAGCTCCGCAGCCTGCGCCGGCCGGTGGCCGAGCAGCAGGAGGAGGGGCCGCCGCGCCCGGGGCGTCGCATCCGGTGGCGCTCACCGCGCTGGCCGCGGCGGCCGGGCGGGCTGCTGGGCTCGGCCGGAGCCGAGGCGGCGGGCGACCAGACCGAGGGCTAGGCGGGTCCGGACCGTCCGGGCCGCCAGGCCGGGCGGCGCGCGAGCGCGGGCCGGCGCGGGATGCGGGGCCAGGTCTCGAGCCGCTCGACCGGCCCGTCGCGCAGGGCCTCCTCGACCTCGCGCGGGAAGGTCTCGCGGAAGACCGAGGCGTCGAAGCGCCTGGCGTTGTCGATGCAGGCCTCGGGGTCGACGGCGGCCGTGTCGAAGCCGGACACCGCGTCGGCCAGCTGCGCCGGGCCGCCGTTCCACAGGCAGCCGGTCACCTCGTCGACCACGTTCTCGAGCAGTCCGCCTGCGGCGCGGGCGATCACCGGCCGGCCGGCTGCCTGCGCCTCGACGGCGGCGATCCCGAACTCCTCGGGGCCGGTGACGACGAGCGCCCGGCAGCCCGAGAGCAGGCGGGCTGCCTCGGCATCGCTCACACGGCCGGCGAAGCGGACGTTCGGCCCCGCGATGCGCTCGAGCCGGCGCCGCGCCGGGCCGTCGCCCGCGATGACGAGCGGCTTGCCCAGCTGGTTGAAGGCCCTGACGGCCACCTCGATCTGCTTGTGGGAGACGAGCTCGGAGAGGACCAGGTAGTGGTCGCCGACGGGACCCGGCCGGAAGCGCTCGGTGGCGACCGGCGGGTAGACGATGCGCGAGTCGCGGCTGAAGTAGCTGCGGATCCTGCCCTGCGTGGTGCGCGAGTTGGTGATGTAGCGATCCACGCGCTGGGCGGCGATCCAGTCCCATTCGCGCCAGCGCCGGAACAGGCCTCTGAGGAGGGCGCGCGAGATCGGGTCCGACCGCTCCGCGAGCGTGCGGTGGCGCTCGTTCCAGGCGTAGCGGAACGGGTTGTGGCAGTAGCAGACGTGGACCGTCTCCTCCTCGCAGAGGACGGCGTGGGCCCAGGCGCTCGAGCTCGACACGACGAGGTCGTAGCCGGACAGGTCGAACGACTCGATCGCCGCCGGGTAGAGCGGCAGGAGCGCCCGGAAGGTGCGGCTGGTGGGACGGATGCGCTGAAGGAACGACGTGTGGATGTTCCGGCTCGCGAAGAGTCCCTCGGTCCCCTCCTCGTCGTAGACGGGGGTGTAGACGTCGGCGTCGGGCCACAGCTCGCACATCTCGAGGAACACGCGGTCGGCGCCCCTCACGCTCACGAGGAAATCGTGGACCAACGCCGTCCTCAGTGACACCGCCTTCAGGCTCACGGGGCGCCAGTCTATGGGCGGCGGTGGGCGGGCCGCCAGCCGGGGTACTAGGCTCTCCGCGCATGTCGCGAGCCCTCACCGCCCTCATCACGGCCGCCGCGTTGCTGGCTGCGCCTGCGGTCGCGCTCGGCCAGAGCGCCGGCGACGAGCAGTACACGGACCCGTTCCAGGGCGGGGACGGAGGCGGCCAGGAGCAGCCCGCGGAGCAGCCGTCGGAGCCCGCGCCCTCGGAGCCTGCGGCGCCGGTCGAACCGGCCCCGGGCGGCAACGGGACCGCCGAGGCGGCGCCGTCGGCGGAGGCCGCACCCTCCGCGGAGGCGGCCCAGGAGACCTCCCCCACCCTGCCGCGCAGCGGACTGCCGGTGCTCATCCTGGCGGCGACCGGGTACGCGCTCCTGCTGGCCGGGATCGCCATCAGGCGCAAGGCCTGAGCGCCTCCGGGGCGGTGAGGATCGCCGTAGACGGCCGCGCGCTCCGTCCCGGGGCGGCGCACCGGCGCGGCGTGGCGCGGTACCTGAGATGCCTGCTGGAGACGCTGGGGGCGGGCTGGCCGGAGGACGAGTACCTGGTCCTGGTGGCGGGGGCGGAGGAGCCGGCGCCGTTCGGCGCGCCGAACGTGCGGCTGGTGCGAAGCAGGGTGCCGGGCCGCCTGCTGTTCGGTGCGGCGGCGGTGATGGGACGGCCGCGGCTGGACAGGCTGGCCGGGGGATGCGACGTGGCGTGGGCTCCCGCGCCGGCGCCACTGGCGGTGTCGGAGGGGGTGCCGCTGGTGCTGACGGTGCACGACCTGTCGTTCGAGGAAACGGCGGACTTCGCGCGCTACGAACGGCTGTGGCACCGGCTGGCGCGGCCGGAGCGGCTGGCGCGGAGAGCTTCGCGGGTGATCTGCCCGTCGGAGGCTGTGCGGGAGGCGGCGATGGCGCGATGGGGGCTGGGGCCGGAGCGGGTGCGGGTGGTGAGGTCGGGGGCTGGGAAGGTGTGGGAGCCCGAGACCGCCGCCCCGCCGCCCGAGACCGCCGCCCCGCCGCCCGAGACCGCCGCCGCGCCGCCCGAGACCGCCGCCGCGCCGCCCGAGACCGCCGCCGCGCTTCCCGGTGAGCTCGCGCGGCCGTACGTGCTCGCCGTCGGCGCGCTCGAGCCGCGCAAGCTTCCCGGGGTCTTGGTCGAGGCGCATGCGCTCGCCCGCTCCCGGGGGCTCCGCGCCGGTCTCGTCTTCGCCGGCGACGGGCCCCTTCGGGGCGAGCTCGAGCGCTCGCAGGCCACGGTGCTCGGCCACGTGTCCGACCAGGTGCTGGAGTCGCTCTACGAGGGAGCGCTCGTCCTCGCGTGCGTCTCGCGCGACGAGGGCTTCGGCTTCACGCCGGTCGAGGCGCTGACCCGCGGCACGCCAGTCGTGGTCGCGGACCTCCCCGTCTTCGCGGAGACGCTCGGCGATGGCGCAATCCGTGTGCCGTCCCGTAACGCAGACGCGCTCGCCGATGCGTTGCTCCGCCTGGAACGCGAGCCCGGCCTGCGCGAGCGGCTGGTGGCGGCCGGCCGCGAAGCCGTCGCGGACCTCTCGTGGGAGCGCGCGGCGCGGGAGACCCGGGCGATCCTGGCCGAGGCCGCCGCGTGACCGGCGTTCGCGATCGTCACGGTGCTCCAGGACTCGACCGAGGCCGCTGCGTGACCCGCTTCGCGATCGTCACGGTCATCCACGACTCGGCGCCGGATCTCGCGCGCCTGCTCGACTCCGTCGAGCGCCATCTCGATCCGGCGCCGCCCGTCGTCGTGGTCGACAGCGGCTCGTCGGACGGCGGCGCCGATCTGGCTCGCGAGCGGGGGGCGCGGGTCATCGCCCTCGACGGCAACCGCGGCTTCGGCGCCGGCTGCAACGCCGGTCTGGAGCTCGTCGAAGACCCGGTCACCGCTCTCGTAAACCCCGACGTGGAGCTCCTTGACGGCGGCTTGGGCGACCTTGCCGAAGAGGCGGCCCGGACCGACGCCCTGCTCGCCCCTCGGCTGCTCAACTCCGACGGCAGCATCCAGGACAGCGCCCACCCGCCCCCCGGGCGGCTCGAGGGCCTCGTGCCGGCGCTGCTGCCGCGCCCGCTGCTGCCGAGGCGCCTGCGCGAGCGGTACGAGCCGTGGCGGAGCGACACTCCGCGGCCGGTCGGGTGGGCGGTGGCCGCGTGCCTGGTCGCGCGGACGGACCTCCTGCGCCGCCTCGGCCCCTTCGACCCCGACGCCTTCCTCTTCTACGAGGACATGGAGCTCTGCCTGCGGGCGCGGAGGGAGGGCGTGCCGACGCTGCTGCGACCGGGAGTTGCACTGACGCACCGCGGCGGCACCTCCGTGGGCCCCGCGCTGGGCGAGGGCGACCTGCCACTCAGGGCCGGTCGCCGGCGCGAGGTGATGGCGCGCGAGGGCCGCGTGCCGCTGCTGCTGGACGACATCGCCGAGGCCGCGACCTACGCGACCCGCGCGGCCGCCCGCCGGCTGACCGGCCGGGGCGGCGAGATCGAGGCCGCCCGGCTCAGGGCATTGAAGGAGGCGCGACGGGTGGGGCGGCGACGATCGTGAGGCGCGAGTCGCGGCGTGCGCCGCGGGCGAGTGTGGGCCGTCAAAGGCGCCATATGCGTGACGCTGGCGGCCCACACGCGGCGCCGGAGGCGAGTGTGGGCCCTCTGAGGCACCAGATGCGTGACTGTGGCGGCCCACACGCGGCGCCGGAGGCGAGTGTGGGCCCTCTGAGGCGCCATATGCGTGACCGTGGGGGCCCACGCTCGGATCTGCGGGCCGTATCGCGGCCGACCGACCCGCGGGCCGCGCAACCGACTGGAGCCCGGCCGCGGTGACCGGCTTCGTCGCCATCGACGCTCGCGCGGCCGTCCGGCGCGAGACGGGTGGGGTCGAGCGCGTCGCTCGTGAGATGGCCGTGCGGCTTCCGGCGCTGCGGCCCGATCGCTACGTCGTGATCGGCCCGCGGCCCCGTCTCGCCCACCGGGCCGGTCATGCCTGGGAGCAGCTCGCCCTTCCCCTCCTCGCACGCCGTGCCGACCTCCTCTACTGCCCCGCCAACCTCGCCCCGCTCGCCTCGCGGCGCAACGCGGTCGTCATCCACGACGTCGCCGCCCTCGCCCACCCCGAGTGGTACGGCCGCACCTACGGCGCCTGGCAGCGCCTCGTCCTCCCCGCCCTCGCGCGCCGCGCGCGGCTCGTCCTGACCGTCTCGCGCTTCGCCCGCGACGAGATCGTCGAGCGGCTCGGCGTCCCCGAGGACTCCATCGCGGTCGTCCCGAACGGCGTCTCCGGCGACTTCTCGCCCACCGCCGATCCCGGCCCGGCCCGCGAGGCCCTCGGCCTCGACCGCCCCTACGTGCTCACCCTCGCCACCCGGAGCGCGCGCAAGAACATCGCGGTGCTCGGCGAGGCGGCCGCGGCGCTGCAGCCGCTCGGCATCGAGCTCGTCAGCGCGGGCGGCGCGCGCGGCTACCTGCGCGGCGGCGAGCAACCGCCCGGGCGCGCGCTCGGTTACGTGCCGGAGCGGCTCCTGCCCGGGCTGTACGCCGGGGCGCTCGCACTGGCGATGCCATCGCTCTACGAAGGGTTCGGCCTGCCCTGCCTCGAGGCGATGGCGTGCGGAACGCCCGTCGTGGCCGCCGACCGGGCGGCGCTGCCCGAGACCTGCGGCGGCGCGGCGCTGCTGGCGGATCCCGCTGACGGCGAGGCGTTCGCCACCGCGCTGGTGCGCGCGGCGACCGACCAGGAGGAGCGGGCCCGCCTGATCGCCGCCGGCCGCGAGCGCGCAGCCGCCTTCACCTGGAAGCGAAGCGCCGAGCTCACCGACGCCGCGCTCGCTTCAGCTCTGGCGAACGACGGGCATTGAGGGGACGCCGGCGGCCTCGGTGCGACGGCCTCGGTGCGACGGCCTCGGTGCGACGGCCTCGGTGCGACGGCCTCGGCGCGACGGCCTCGGCGCGGCGACACCCCCGAGCGGCACGTCGGTCCGACCTCCTTTCTGGCCTTGCGCCAACATGTGAACCGTGATTCACTACTTCCTCGGCCATGCCCTACCGGCCCACCGAGAAGACCGAGGCGCGCCGGCTCGCCACTCGCGAGCGCATCGTTGCGGCGGCGCTCGACAGGGTCGCCGCCGGCGGCTACTCCTCGGCCGGCGTTCAGGCCGTCGCGGCGGACGCCGGCGTGGCCGTCGGCACCGTCTACCGCCACTTCCCCTCGAAGGGCGACCTCTTCGCCGAGGTCTTCCGGCGCGCCTCGCAGCGCGAGCTCGACGTCGTCGTGGAAGTCACGAGCCCGAGCCAGGACCGCCCCGCGACTGAGCGCGTGGCCGCCGCCGTCGAGGCCTTCTGCCGCCGCGCGCTCGCCGGACCGGTCCTCGCCTACGCCCTGATCGCCGAGCCGGTCGACCCGGCCGTCGAGTCGGAGCGGCTCCGCTTCCGGATCGGCTACCGCGATGCCTTCGCCCGCGTGCTCGAGGACGGCGTTGCGCGACGGCGAGCTGCGCCCGCACGACTCCCGCACCGTCGCGGCGGCGCTGGTCGGTGCGCTCGCCGAGTCGCTCGTCGGTCCCCTCTCCACCGCGAACGGCGGCTCCCGCGAGGCGCTGATCGCCACCCTCGTCCAGTTCTGCCAGGAGGCTCTTCCCAGTGCTCACGAGCGCATCCACGCATGACGTCCTGAACCAGGCCCCGCCGATCGTCCCCTACAACGTCTTCGAGGCCGACCTCGCCCTGAGCGAGGCGCTCGAACGCGAGGGCGGCGGCTGGGGCATCGACCGCCTCCGCGACACCGGCCAGCTCGCCGGCAGCCCCGAGGCGCTCGAGCACTCCGAGCGCGTCGGAGCGCAACGAGCCGATCCTGCGCACCCACGACCGCTACGGCAACCGCATCGACGAGGTCGAGCTCGACCCGTCGCTGGCACTGGTGCCTGCGCCAGGCGATCGAGCGCGAGATGCACTCGCTGCCCTGGCGCGATCCCCAGCCCGGCGCCCACGTGGTCCGCGCCGCGCTGTTCTTCGTCTGGAGCCAGGTCGGCTCGGGCGTCATGTGCCCGGTCTCGATGACCTACGCCGCGATCCCGCCCCTGCGCGAGAGCCCCGAGCTCGCCGCCGAGTGGGAGCCGCGCCTCACCCGGCCGAGCTACGCCGACGGCGCCCTCGCCGGCATGGCGATGACCGAGAAGCAGGGCGGCTCCGACGTGCGCGCCAACACCACCCGCGCCGAGCCGCAGGGCGACGGCACCTACGAGCTCACCGGCCACAAGTGGTTCTGCTCCTACCCGCCCTGCGACGTCTTCCTGACCCTCGCCCAGGCGCCCGGCGGCCTCTCCTGCTTCCTGTTCGAGGGCCGCGACCCCGGCTTCCGCATCCAGCGCCTGAAGGACAAGCTCGGCACCCGCTCGCTGCCCGTCGAGCGAGGTCGAGTTCCACGGCGTGCGCGGCCGGCTGATCGGCGACGAGGGCCGCGGCGTGGCGACGATCATCCGCATGGTCAACCACACCCGGCTCGACTGCCTGCTCGGCTCCGCCGCCTCGATGCGCTGGGGCGTCGTCCAGGCCGTCCACCACGCCCGGCACCGCAGCGCCTTCGGGAAGCACCTGGCCGAGCAGCCGGCGATGCAGAACGTGCTGGCCGACCTCGCGGTGGAGTCCGAGGCCGCCACGGCGGCGGCGATGCGCATCGCCCGCTCCTACGACAGCGAGCGACGCGGCGTTCAGGCGCTTCGCGACCGCGGTCATGAAGTACTGGGTCTGCAAGCGCGCGGCGCCCCACGCCGCCGAGGCGCTCGAATGCCTGGGCGGCAACGGCTACGTGGAGGAGTCGGGGATGCCGCGCCTGCTGCGCGACTCCCCGCTCAACTCGATCTGGGAGGGCTCGGGCAACGTGGCGGCGCTCGACGTGCTGCGCGCCACCGTCAAGGAGCCCGAGGGCCTGCCCGCGTTCCTGGCCGAGTGCGAGCTCGCCCGCGGCGGCAACCGCGCTGCTCGACGCCCACCTCGACCGGCTGCGGTCGGCCGACCGCCCCGGACGAGCCGCAGTTCGAGGCGCGCCGGCTGGTGGAGGAGCTGGCGCTGGCGCTGCAGGCGAGCCTGCTGGTGCGCCACGCGCCGCCCGAGGTGGCCGACGCCTTCTGTGCGGGGCGGCTCGGGGATGGCGGGCGCGTGTACGGGACGTTGCCCTCCGGCGTGGACGCGGCCGCGATCGTACGACGGGCAATAACGGGGTGAGTCCAGGCCGCCGCTTCGGCACTGGTCCGGAAACGTCCCGATATAGGACGCTTCCGGACCACCTAGGCCAAACGTCAATCGTCGTCGTCGCCGCCGCGGCGGGTCGTCCTCGCCGCGACTTGGGTTCGCGTTACGCGCCTGTGACGCATAGGCTGCCGCCGGTCGTGGAGACGCTCGACTACGCCGTCGACGGGCGCATCGCCCGCATCACGCTGAACCGGCCCGAGCGGGGCAACGGCATCACGCTCGCCATGCCGCGCGAGCTGGCCGAGTGCGTCGAGCGGGCCAACCTCGACCCGGCCGTGCACGTGATCGCGCTGGCCGGCGCGGGCAAGGGGTTCTGCGGCGGCTACGACCTGGTCGAGTTCACGGAGGGCGGCACGCTGCCGAACCACGACCCGTCCGAGCCGTGGGATCCCGTCGTCGACTGGCAGATGATGAGCCGCAACCTGCGCGGATTCATGAGCCTGTTCCACTCGGACAAGCCGGTGATCTGCAAGGTGCACGGCTTCTGCGTGGCGGGCGGCACCGACATGGCGCTCTGCTCCGACCTGCTCGTGATCGCCGACGACGCCCGCATCGGCTACCCGCCCGCCCGCGTCTGGGGCGTGCCCACCTCGGCGCTGTGGGCGTTCCGCACCGGCGACCAGCGCGCCAAGCGGCTGCTCTTCACCGGCGACCTGATCGACGGCGCCACCGCGCTCGAGTGGGGCCTGGCCGTCGAGGCGCCGCCCGCGGCGGAGCTGGACGAGCGCTTCGAGGCGCTGCTCGAGCGGATCGCGCTCACGCCCGTGAACCAGCTCGTGATGATGAAGCTGCTGGTGAACCAGGCGCTGTTCGCCCAGGGCCTGCAGGCCACGCAGACGCTCGGCGTCTTCTTCGACGGGATCGCGCGGCACACGCCAGAGGGCTACGAGTTCGCCCGCCGGGCGGCCGAGGCGGGCTTCAAGCAGGCCGTCGAGAGCGCGACGCCCCGTACGACCGATAGTGACCGTGCGCACTCGGCCGAGCCAAGTGCTTCGGCCAAGCGCGCAACTTTCACACCGCTTTCACGTTGTGACGGCCATGACCTCGTGGATTCGCGGCGCACTGGCCTGCGCGCTCATGCTCAGCCTCGTCCTCGTACCGACCGCCGCGGCGGACGCCGCCCAGCGCAAGAAGCCCGTCGACGTGACGGTGATGACGCGCAACATCTACCTGGGCGGGAACATCTTCGGCCCGATCGGCGCGCCCGACATCGCGGAGTTCGAGCGCCTCGCCGGCGAGCTGTGGGCCGAGGTCCAGAGCACCGACTTCGTCGGCACCCGCGCCGCGCCTGCTCGCGCGTGAGATCAGGCGGACCAAGCCCGACCTGGTCGGGCTCCAGGAGGTCGCCGTGTGGCGCCGCGGACCGGACGGGGTCAAGGACGGCGCCACCACGCCGGCCACACAGGTCGTCTACGACTTTCTGAAGACCTTCCGTCAGCGGCTGGCGCGCCTGGGGCTCCGCTACGGGGTGGCGGTCAAGCAGCGCGAGACGAACATCGAGGCGCCGATCGACGCCGGCTACGACGTGCGCCTGACCATGTTCGACGTCATCCTCGTCAAGAAGCGCAAGGGGCTGCGCGTGACGCGGCGCCTGAAGTCCAACTACGACGAGACGATCGGCGTCCCGACGCCCGGCCGGCACGCTCACGAGCACGCGCGGCTGGGCCGCGGTGGACGTCCGCTTCAAGGGCAAGCGCCTCCGCTTCGTGAACACCCACCTCGAGGCGTTCTCAGACGATTCGCGCGAGGCGCAGGCCCGCGAGCTGATCGCCCGCGGCGGCCCGCTCCGCGGCAAGCGCCAGTACATCGTGGTCGGCGACTTCAACTCCGACCCGAACGGCACCGAGTCGCCCTCGGGCGCGTTCGACGTCCTGGCCGGCTTCGGCCTCGTGGACACCTGGCCGCGCCGCTTCGGCCCCGGGTTCTCGTGCTGCCTCGAGGACTCGGGCGCCCGCGACACGACCGCGGACGCCTTCGACCACCGCATCGACCTGATCCTCGCCAAGCCGAAGCTGCGCGCGATCAGCGGTCAGGTCGTGGGCGACGAGGTCGGCGACAGGGCGGCGAACGGCCTCTGGCCGTCCGACCACGCGGGCGTCGTCACGAAGCTGCGGCTGCGCTAGGCCGAGGGACGAAGGGCGCCGGTCAGTCGTCGAACCGGCCGGCGAACAGCCCGAACACGGCGCCCTGCGGGTCCTGGGCCACCAGGATCCGCCCGCCGGGCACGTCGACCGGCGGCACCATGACCTGGCCGCCCGCGTCGGCGATGCGGCCGGCGTCGGCGTCCACGTCGTCGGTCCCGAAGTAGACGAACCAATGCGGCGGCGACGGGCGCGTCGGCCGGCAGCTGCATCATGCCGCCGTTCACGCGGTCACCGTTGTAGATGCCCCAGTACGGCTGATCGCCGCCGGCCATCTCCTCGGTGCGCCAGCCGAACAGCCCTGCGTAGAAGCGCTGCGCGGACTCGGGATCGGGGGTGTTCAGCTGGTTCAGCGTGATCGCGCCGGGGACGTTCACGAGCCGCGCGCCGATGCTCCCGTGCGACTCCCAGACCGACACGACGGCGCCGGTCGGGTCCTGGATCACCGCCATGCGGCCGGCGTCCATCACGTCGAAGGGATCGCCCATCGGCGTGCCGCCGAGGTCGGCCGCCTTCGCCGCGGCGGCGTCGGCGCTCTCCACCGTCACGTACGAGCTCCAGGCGGTGGGCATGCCCTCCTGCCCCTCGAACAGCGCGGCCACCTCCTTGCCGTCGCGGAGCAGCATCGTGTAGACGCCGGCGCCGGGGATGGGCCGGTCGTCGATCTCCCACCCGAAGAGTCCCGTGTAGAACCGCTTCGCGCCCTCCGTGTCGGTGGTCGCGAGGTCGGTCCAGCTGAACGTTCCGGGGGAGTGACTCGTGCGTTCGCCCATGGGCGCGACCCTACCTTTAGGCTCGCCGCAATGACCACGCGACTCGCATCGATCACGTTGGCCTCGCTCGCCCTCCTGGCCACGCCGGGCGTGGCCGCCGCTCCGAGCGACTCCGACTGCAGCGTCGACGCCGCGCGCAAGTACCGCGTGAAGCCGGCCTCGGCTCGCGGGCTGCCCATCACCGTCACCTGCGACGGCCCTGCCACCTTCTTCGTCGCCATGAGGTTCACCGGGCACGGCGAGGATCACATCAGCCGCGAGGCCCATCCGGGCTGGGAGGGCATGAGCGCCACGGTCGACCTCGCCGAGGCCGGCTCGAAGACCGTCCGTGTGAAGCTCGCGAAGTACGCCAAGCGGGCGGCGAAGAAGAATCTCGCGAAGCGGCGCGCCTTCCCGATCTTCTTCAACATGGGCATCGAGCGCGCGGACGGCAACTTCCACAACATCCCGAAGCCGGCGGCCCAGCCCTACGCGAAGATCGCCCGCTAGCGGTCGGCCAGGCGATTCACGAACCACAGCACGGCGCCCACGGCCAGCAGCGCCGCCGGCGCGGCCGAAGGTGCCGATGTCGTCGAAGGCCGTATCGGCGATCAGCCCGATCGAGACGATCGCCCCGAGCACCGGGAAGACCGCGGGCGCGCGGAAGTGCTCGTGCTCGACCTCCTCGCGCCGCAGCACCAGCACCGAGACGTTCACGATCGTGAACACGGACAGCAGCAGCAGGACGGTGGTGTCGGCGAGCGACTGGAGGTCCCCGGTCGAGACGAGGATCACGGCGACCACCGTGGTGAAGGCGATCGCCACGAACGGCGTGCGGCGCCCGGGCAGCACGCGCCCGAACACGCCGGAGACGATCCCCTGGTCCGCCATCCCGTACACGATCCGCGACGCCATGATCATGTTGATCAGGGCGCTGTTCGACACCGCCATGAGGGCGATGAAGGAGAACAGCTCGGTGGAGATCCCGAGCGGGCCGACCTCGACCACCTCGAGCAGCGCGGCGTCCGACCCGGCGAGGCGGTCGGTCGGCACGACGAAGGACGCAGTCAGCGTGACGAGCAGGTACAGCACGCCCGCGACCGCGATGCCGGTGAACAGCGCGCGCGGGAAGGCGCGGCTCGGGTCCTTCGTCTCCTCGGCGACGTTGACCGAGTCCTCGAAGCCGATCATCGCGTAGAAGGAGAGGGCGGTCCCGCCGACGATCGCCAGGAAGACGCTCTCGCCCTCCTTGAAGTCGAAGTTGCGCGAGAAGTCGCCCGAGCCCTCGCCCAGCGCGGCCACGCCGATCGCCACGATCAGGATCAGCCCGATCACCTCGATCGCCGTGAGGACGACGTTGACCCCGACCGACTCCGAGATGCCGCGCAGGTTGATCGCGGCGAGGATGAGGATGAGGCCGATCGCGGCGAGCACCAGCGGGAGGTCGACGAACTCGCCGAGGTAGTCGCCGGCGAAGGCGCGGGCGAGCGTGCTGGCGGAGGCGATGCCCGACGACATCACCGCGAACGCGACGATGAACGTGAAGAACGGCGCCTTGAAGGCGCGGTGGGTGTAGAGCGCGGCGCCGGCGGCGCGCGGGTACTTGGAGACGAGCTCGGCGTAGGCGAACGCCGTGAAGAGGGCGAGGACGAAGGCGGCGAGGAAGCTGGTCCAGATCGCTCCGCCCACCTCGGCCCCGACCTCGCCCACCAGCGCGTAGATGCCGGCGCCGAGGATGTCGCCGATGATGAAGACGGTGAGGACCTTCGGGCCGATGGCGCGGAGGAGGCGGGTGTCCTCCTCGCCACGTTCGCGCTCGCCCACTGAGCCCGGCGCCCCGGAGGCCGCTTCCATTCGGCCCGCTTGCCCGAGAGGGCCGGGCGCAAACCAGCGTCAGGCGGTGGTGAACTGCGTGGCGGCCAGCTCGGCGTAGAGGGCGTCGCCCTGCACGAGCTCGGCGTGGGTGCCGGTCGCGCGGACCTGGCCGGCCTCCAGCACGACGATCCGCCGCGCCGAGACCACGGTCGAGAGACGGTGGGCGATGGCGAGCACGGCGCGGCTCTCGCCGGCGCGGTCGACGGTGTCGCGGAGCGCCATCTCGTTCACGGCGTCGAGCTGGGACGCCGCCTCGTCCAGCAGGAGGAGCGCCGGGCGCCGCAGCAGGGCGCGGGCGATCGCGATGCGCTGTCGCTCGCCACCGGACAGGCTGGCGCCGCGTGCGGCGATCTCGGTGTCGAGCCCGTCCGGGAGCCGCGCGACCAGCTCGTCCAGGCGCGCCTCGGTGAGGACGGCGCGCAGCGCGTCCTCGCCCGCGTCGGGCGCGGCGTAGAGCAGGTTGTCGCGGAGGGTGCCGGCCAGCACGGGCGCCTCCTGCTCGACGTAGCCGATCTGCCCGCGGAGCGCCGCCCGCGGCCAGGCGGCGAGGTCGCGGCCCTGGAAGCGGATCGAGCCGGCGTCCGGGTCGTAGAAGCGCTCGAGCAGGGCGAACAGGGTGGTCTTGCCGGCGCCGGAGGGGCCGACGATGGCGGTCACGCCGCGCGCCGGGACGTCGAACGAGACCTCGTGGAGGACCTCGGGCCGGTCGGCGCGGTAGCCGAAGGAGACGCGCTCGAAGACGACGAGCGGCGGGGCGCCGTCGGCGGACGGCGGGAGGCGCGGACGCCGCGGGCGCCTCACCGGCGGCGGGGGCGCGGACGCGGCGGGGGCCACATCGGCGGCCGCCTCGTCCTCCTCCACCGGCAGCTTCGTCACCGCGTCGATCCGCTGGACCGCGGCCAGGCCCTGCTGCAGCTGGGTCGCTCCCTGGGCGACCGCGGCGATCGGATCGGCCAGGTAGAACAGGTAGAGCAGGAACGCGATCAGGTCGCCCACGCCCATGTCGCCGGACGCCACTCGGGCGCCTCCCACCCCCAGCACCGCAAGGAACGCCACCTGCACGATCAGCCCCGTCGCGCTGCCGACGATCGCCTGGTAGCCCGCGCTCTCCATCCCCCGCTCGTAGGCGCGCTCGGCGGCGTCGGTCACGGCCCGCGTCTCGCGCTCCTCCGCCCCGCTCGCCTTCACGGTGCGCAGGCCGCCCAGCGCCCGCTCGAGCGCCGCCCCCAGGCCGCCGACCGCCTCCTGCTGGCGCTCCGTCGCCCGCATGATCCGCGGCAGCACGAGGCCCACCGCACCGCCCACCACCACGAGCACCGCGAGCGTCACCCCGAGCAGGACGAGATCGACCACGCCCATCAGCACGATCGACGCCACCAGCGTGACCGCACCGATGACCAGCTGGACCAGCGCGGTGGACGACACGCTGCCGAGCAGCGTCGAGTCGGACGTGGCCCGGGCGACGAGGTCGCCCGGCGCCTCGCGGTCGAGGGCGCTCAGCCGCAGCCGGAGCAGCCGCGTGGCGAGCTCGCGCCGCGTGCCGAGCACGATCCGCTCCGACGTCCGCTCGAGCAGCCAGAAGTTCGCCGCGATGATCACCGAGCTGAACGCAACGAGGCCGCCGAGCACGAGCAGCGGGACGAGGAGCGACTCGTCGTCGGCGAGCGCATCGATCACCTCGCGCGCGGCGAGCGGCTGCGCGAGCCCGCCGGCGGCCCCCAGGAGCGCGAGCGCCGGCCGACAGGATCAGGGTGCGCCGATGCGGACGGATGCGTGCCAGAAGCGCGGGCCAGGCGGACACGCGTGCCCATTGTCCGGGAAGCGTCCGCCCCGCGCCGAAGTCGGGCTAGCCGTACCAGTCTGGCCTTCTCGAGATAGCGCTGGAGGGCCTCCGGGTGCGGTGACGGACCGGCGGCAACTCGACCGGCGTGCGCTGCGAGTCCTGTCGGCCGGTCATCTGGCAAGCGACTTCTGCCAGGGCGTGGTGCCCGCGCTCGTCCCCTTCTTCATCGCTCGGCGCGGTTACTCCTATTCCGACGCGACCGCTCTCGTCCTCGCCGCCACGGTCGGCTCGGCTCTCGTCCAGCCCCTGTTCGGCCTGTGGGCCGACCGCGCCCGGAGCCCGTGGCTCATGCCGGCCGGCCTCGCGCTCGCTGGTATCGGGATCGCGCTGACGGGCGTGGCGCCAAGCTTCGAGCTCACCCTGGCCACGGTTGCGCTCAGCGGGCTGGGCGTCGCCGCCTTCCACCCCGAGGCCGCGCGACTCGCCAACTACGCCTCCGGCGACCGCCGCGCCACCGGCATGAGCCGGTTCTCCGTGGGCGGCAACGCCGGTTTCGCCCTCGGCCCTCTGGTCGCCACGCCGCTCGTGCTGCTGTTCGGGCTCGAGGGCGCGCTGGCGCTCGCGTTGCTGCCGCTCGCCGCGACCGGCCTGCTCCTGGCCGAGCTCCCGCACCTCGCCGGCCTGCGCGCCACGCCGAGTCGCGCGGTCGCGCCAGCCTCCCCGGCGTCGAACGCCTGGGGCCCCTTCGCACGGCTCGGGGTCGTCGTGTCGCTGCGCTCGACGGTCTACTTCGGCCTGCAGGCGTTCGTCCCGGTGTGGTTCGCGCGGCACCTCGACACCTCTGAGACGGCGGGGAACGCCGCCCTCACCGTCATGCTCGCCGCAGGCGCAGCCGGCACCCTGCTCGGCGGCCGGCTCGGCGACCGCGTCGGCAGCCGGCCCGTCCTGATCGGCTCGACCGTCCTGCTCCTACCGCTGCTCGCGGCGTTCGTCGCCTCCCAGGCCGTCGCGGCGGCGCTTCTCCTCGCCGCGATCGGGTTCGTCGCGATCGCGAACTTCAGCATCACGGTCGTGATGGGCCAGGAGTACCTGCCCTCGCGGCTCGGCCTCGCGTCGGGCGTCACGCTCGGGCTCGCCATCGGGGTGGGCGGCCTCGGGGCCGCTGCGCTCGGTCTCGTGGCCGACAGCGCCGGCCTACCGGCCGCGATGGCGGCCATCGCGATCCTGCCGCTGCCGATGCTCGCGCTTGCGCTGACCCTGCCCCGCGACCGGGCCCCCGCCCTCACCTAGCGCCGCAGCACCACGAGCACGTGCCAGGACCACCGCCGCGCGAACGGCAGACGGCGCCAGACGAACCCGTCCAGTGCCGAGAGCGGGCCATGGAGCCGGTGCCCGAGCGCTCTGCTCAGGGCCTCGAAGAAGTAGAAGCTCGGGTAGGAGAGCTCGACGCGGTCGAACGTGCGGGCGAGCGCGTCGAAATCCGCGCGTGTCAGCGCGTGCTCGTCCCGGGTGCCCACCCAGTGGAGCCGCGGGGCGCCCCAGAGCCGGCGGCGGGCGAGCCGGAGCAGCGGGTTGCGGTCCTGGTTCTCGAAGAAGACCGCCCGGCCACCGGGACGGAGCAGCCGATGGATCTCGCGCGCGGCCGCCGCCACGTCCACGTGGTGCAGCACCGCCTTCCCCACGACGAGGTCGAAGGACGCGTCCGGCAGCCCGGTCTCCTCGGCGGGGGCCACGACGAAGGTCGCCCCCTCCGCCCGCGAGCGGGCCAGCTCCACCATGCCCGGCGAGAGGTCGATGGCGGTCAGCCTCGCGCCGTGGCGCACGAGCTTCAGCGAGAGGTCGCCGCCGCCACAGCCGAGCTCGAGGACCGGCATGCCGTCGACCGGCCCGACCGCCTCGAGCAGGGCGGCGTCGTAGGAGTCCGGCGCGGCGTGCGAGTGGCGGCCGGCCTCGGCGTCGTAGAACGCCCGCTCGCGCTCCCTACGAGCCGCCTGCGACCTCCAGGAACGCCTCGTAGCGCTTCACCTCGCGCTGCGCGCGCGAACGCTCCTCGGAGCCCTCCTCGGAGCGCTCCACGGCGTCGCGGGCCTCCTTGAGCCGCGCCTCGAAGGCCGAGCGGTCGATCTCGTCCGGAGCGATCGCCTCCTCCACCAGCACGAGGGCCGAGTTGTCCACCACCTGGAGGTAGCCCTCGCCCTGGGCGAAGCGCACGACGTCGGAGTCCGACTTGTACAGCCGCAGCTCGGTCGGCTCCAGGATGGCCATCAGCGGAGCGTGGTTGGCGAGGACGCCGATCGAGCCGGTCGTGGTGCGCGTGGACACCATCTCCACCTCGTCCTCGAACACCTTGCCTTCCGGTGTCAGGACCTCGACCGGAAAGCTATTCCGAGCCATCCTCTGCCTCTTCCTCCTGCTTCGCCCCGCGGGTCGCCTCGACCACCTCGTCGATCGAGCCCTTCAGCAGGAAGGCCCGCTCGGGGATGTCGTCGTGCTTGCCCTCGATGATCTCCTTGAAGGAGCGCACCGTCTCCTCGACCGGGACGTACTTGCCCTCGGTCCCGGTGAACTGCTCCGCCACGAAGAACGGCTGCGACAGGAAGCGCTCCACCTTGCGGGCGCGCTGCACCGTGACGCGGTCCTCGTCCGAGAGCTCGTCGATCCCGAGGATCGCGATGATGTCCTGCAGCTCCCTGTAGCGCTGCAGGATCTCCCGCACCTGGTTCGCGACCTGGTAGTGCTCCTCGCCGACGATGTCCGGCTTGAGGATCGTGGAGGTCGAGTCGAGCGGGTCCACGGCCGGGTAGATGCCCTTCTCCGAGATCGCGCGCGACAGCGTCGTGGTGGCGTTCAGGTGGGCGAACACCGACGCGGGCGCCGGGTCGGTCAGGTCGTCGGCCGGCACGTAGATCGCCTGAATCGACGTGACCGAGCCCTGCCGCGTCGACGTGATCCGCTCCTGGAGCTGGCCCATCTCGGTCTCGAGCGTGGGCTGGTAGCCCACCTGCGAGGGCATCCGCCCGAGCAGCGCCGACACCTCGGAGCCCGCCTGCACGAAGCGGAAGATGTTGTCGATGAAGAGCAGCACGTCCTGGCCGCCCTGCTCGCGGAAGTACTCCGCCATCGTCAGGCCGGACAGGGCCACGCGCATGCGCGCCCCGGGCGGCTCGTTCATCTGGCCGAACACGAGCATGGTCTTGTCGATCACGCCCGACTCGGTCATCTCGAGCCAGAGGTCGTTGCCCTCGCGCGAGCGCTCGCCGACGCCGCAGAACGCGGACAGGCCGCCGTGCTCCTTGGCCAGGTTGTGGATCAGCTCCTGGATCAGCACGGTCTTGCCCACGCCGGCGCCGCCGAACAGGCCGACCTTGCCGCCCTTGGCGTAGGGCGCCAGCAGGTCCACGACCTTGATGCCGGTCTCGAAGATCTCGCGCGTGGGCGTGAGGTCCTCGACGTTCGGGGCGGGCCGGTGGATCGGCCAGCGCTCCTCGTACTTCACCTCGCCGGCCTCGTCGATCGGGTCGCCGAGCAGGTTGAAGATGCGGCCCAGCGTGCCCTCGCCGACCGGCACGGTGATCGGCCCGCCGGTGTCGCGCACCTTCACGCCGCGCGAGAGGCCGTCGGTGGCGTCCATGGCCACCGCGCGGATGCGGTCGTCGCCGAGGTGCTGCTGCACCTCGAGCACGAGCTTGGAAGTGCCGTCCTCCTCGCCCTGCCGCTCGAGCTCGATCTCGAGCGCGTTGTAGATCTCGGGCAGGTGCTCGGCCGGGAAGGCCACCTCCACGACGACGCCCTGGACCTCCTCGACGGTCCCGGTGTTCTCGTCGCGGCTCTTCTGCTGCTCTTCCTGGCTCTGGGTTGCGGCTTCCACGTGGTTCAGTCTCCTTGATTACCTATCGAAGTCCCTCTGCGCCGGCCACGACTTCCATGATCTCCTGCGTGATCTCCGCCTGGCGCTGGCGGTTGGCCTCCAGCGTGAGGTCGTCGATGATGTCGGCGGCGTTGTCCGAGGCGCTGCGCATGGCGCTCATGCGCGCGCCGTGCTCGGACGCCGTCGACTCGAGCAGCGCCCGGTAGATCGAGATCTCCACGTAGTCGGGCACGAGCCGGGCGAGGATCTCCTCGGGGTCCGGCTCGTAGATCCAGAGCGCGCGCGTGTGGCGCTCCCCGCGACTCGGCCCTCCTCCTCCTCTTCCTCCTCGACGAGCACGTCCGCCTGCTGGAGCGGCAGCAGCGTCTCGTGGCGGACCTCCTGGTTGACCGCGGAGATGTAGCCGTTGTAGAGGATCTCGACGCGGTCGACCTTGTCGTCGACGTAGGCGGAGGTGAGGCCGTCGGCGATCGCGCGGGCGTCGGCGAAGGCCGGGCGGTCGGTGAAGCCCGTCCAGCTGCCGCCCACCTCGAGCTTGCGGAACTCGAGCGAGGAGAGCCCGCGCCGGCCCGACACGTACCACAGCACCGTGCTTGCCCTCCGAACGCAGCTCGGCCGCGCGCCGGTTGCCGGCCCGCACGATCTGCGAGTTGAACGGGCCGGCCAGGCCGCGGTCGCCGGTCACGAGCAGGATGCCGACCGTCTCGACGTTCTCCTTCTCCTCCAGGATCGGCAGGTTCGGGATGTTCTCGGCCGCCTGCGAGGCGCGCGAGGTCATCCGCCGGATGGCGTCCGCGTACGGCCGCAGGTGCTCGATCCGCTGCTCCGCCCGGCGCAGGCGCGCGGCGGCGACCATCTCCATCGCGCGCGTGATCTTGCGGATGTTCTTGACCGAGGCGATGCGGCCGCGGATGTCCTTCAGCGAGGCCATCTAGGCGGTCGCAGCCTCCTCCTGCTGCTCCGTCTCCGCGGCCTCGTCGTCCGAGTCGCCGTCGCCGTCGTCGCGCGGCCCTCCTCGGTGCGGGCGTCCTTCTCGCGCTCCTCCTTCGAGAGGATGCGGTCGGACTCGCCCTCCTCGATCGGGTTGCCCTCGGCGTCGAAGTCGGGGCCGAAGTCGTCGATCGACTCGGCGATGGCACTTGCTGAGCCGCTCCTCGATCGAGTCGTCCCACTTGCCCTCGGCGATCTGCTCCATCAGGTCCGCGTCCTCGGAGTGGAGCCGCTGGAGCATCATCTCGTGGAACTCGCGGATGCGCTCGACCTTGATGCGGTCGAGGTAGCCGCCGGTGCCGGAGTAGATCGCCGCCACCTGGTTCTCGATCGGCCAGGGGTCGCGCTCGTCCTGGTTGAGCGCCTCGACCAGCCGCGCGCCGCGGTTCAGCGTGGCCTGCGTGTCGGCGTCGAGGTCCGAGCCGAACTGGGCGAACGCCTCGAGCTCGCGGTACTGCGACAGCTCGAGCCGCAGCTTGCCGGCCGTCTTCCGCATCGGCGTGCGTCTGCGCCGAGCCGCCCACGCGCGACACCGAGATGCCGACGTTGATCGCCGGGCGCACGCCCGAGCGGAACAGGTCGGACTGCAGGAAGATCTGCCCGTCGGTGATCGAGATGACGTTCGTCGGGATGTAGGCCGACACGTCGCCGGCCTGCGTCTCGATGATCGGCAGTGCGGTGAACGAGCCGCCGCCGAGCTCGTCGTTCAGCTTCACCGAGCGCTCGAGCAGGCGCGAGTGCAGGTAGAACACGTCGCCCGGGTAGGCCTCGCGGCCCGGCGGGCGGCGCAGCAGCAGCGACATCTGGCGGTACGCGAAGGCGTGCTTGGTCAGGTCGTCGTAGATCGCCAGCGCGTGCTTCCCGTTGTAGAGGAAGTGCTCGGCCATCGCCGCGCCCGCGTACGGGGCGAGGAACTTGATCGGCGCGGCCTCGTCGGCCGGGGCGGCCACGATGATCGTGTGCTCGAGCGCGCCGGCGTCGTCGAGCTGGCGCGCCACGTCGACCACGGTCGACATGCGCTGGCCGATCGCCACGTAGACGCAGACGAGGTCCTTGCCCTTGTTGTTGATGATCGCGTCGATGCAGATCGACGTCTTGCCGGTCTGGCGGTCGCCGATGATCAGCTCGCGCTGGCCGCGGCCGATGTTCGTCATCGCGTCGATCGGCTTGATGCCGGTCAGCATCGGCTCCTTCACCGGCTGGCGCGGACACCACCCCGGGAGCCTTGAACTCGGCCGGGCGGGTCTTCGAGGTGTTGATGTCGCCCTTGCCGTCGAGCGGCTCGCCGAGCGGGTCCACGATGCGCCCGAGCAGCTCCTCGCCGACCGGCACCTCGAGCAGGCGCCCGGTGCGCTTGACCTGGTCGCCCTCCTCGATCTTGTCCCACTCGCCGAACAGCACGGCGCCGACGTTGTCGGACTCCAGGTTGAGCGCGAGGCCGGTCACGTCGTGGGGCAGCTCGAGCAGCTCCGATCGACATGCACGTTGTCGAGGCCGTGCACGCGGGAGATGCCGTCGGCCACGGACAGCACCGTGCCCACCTCGGACAGGTCGGCGCCGCCGTCCTCGAGCCCCTGGATTCGCTCCTTGAGGATGCTGGTGATCTCGTCTGGCTTGATCTGCATGCGGTTTCAGGTCTCCTTAGGCCGCTCGAGCGACCTGCTTGCGAAGTTGTTCGAGTCGATTTCGCACCGTGGCGTCCAGCACCATGTTGCCGACGCGCACCTGCAGCCCGCCGAGCACGTCGGCATCGACGTTGGATGAGAGCTCCACCTTGCGCCCCGGTCTGCTCCTCGATCCGCTTGCCGATGTCCTGCACGAGCCCCTCGTCGAGCTCGACCGCGCTGGTCACGGTCACCGGCAGCAGCCTGTTCTCCTCGGCCCACATCGAGTCGAAGCTGCGGCGGATCCGGAACAGCACCGGCATGCGGTGGCGCTCGGCCAGCAGCTGGAGGAAGTTGACGAGGCGCTCGTCGGCGTCGGTCACGATGCGCGTCACGCCGTCCTTCTTCTCCTCGCTCGAGAAGTAGGGCGAGAACAGGAAGACCTGGAGGTCGCGGTTCTCGGCGAGCGCGTCCGCGAACTGCCCCAGCTCGTCGTGGACGCGGTCGAGCACGTCGTTCTCCTTGGCGACCTCGAAGAGCGCGCGCCCGTAGACCTCAGCGATCTCTTCCATTGCCCTCCCGCCCGGCGAGCGTGGAGAAGTCGACCTCGCGCAGGGCGTCCTCGATCAGGCGCCGGTGGTCGTCCGGCGTGAGCGACTTGCGCGTGACCTTCTCGGTGGCGATCACGGTGAGGTCGGCGACCTCCTTGCGGATCTCGTCCAGCGCGCGGCGCGTCTCGGCCTCGATGTCTCGCCTGGCCGCGGCGAGCAGCTCCTCGCGCTGCTTGCTCGCGTCGGCCTTCGCCTGGTCGGCGAGCGAGTCGGCGGCCTTGCGCGCGCGGACGACGATGTCCTCCGACTGCTCGCGCGCCTCGCGGAGGCGGGCGCGGTACTCCTCGAGCAGCTCGTCGGCCTCGCGCTTGATGCGCTCGGCGTGCTCGATCGACTCCGCGATCGCCTGGCTGCGCTTGTCGAGCGCCTCCGAGATGCGCGGGAAGACGAGCTTGATGAGGATCAGCAGCGTGGCGCCGAACAGCAGCAGCGTCCAGATCATCAGCCCCAGCTCGGGGCTGACGAGGAAGCTGCCGCCCTCCTCCTCACCGCCCCCGTGCGTCTCCTGCGCGAAGACGAGGATGTCGCCGACTAGCTCCATCTCAGAGGAAGAAGGCGATCAGGCCGAAGATGAACGTGTAGAACGCGACGGCCTCGATCAGCGCGAAGCCGAGCCACTGGATGCTCGTGATCTCCTCGCGCATCTCGGGCTGGCGCGTGACCGACTCGATCACGCTCGCGAAGAGGAGCCCGAGCCCCACGCCGGCGCCGATCGACCCCAGCCCGGCGCCGATGCCGAGCGCGATCGCCTTCAGACCGTCGTCGGTGACACCTCCGCCTGCCTGTGCGATTGGAGCCAATAGGTCGAGCATGTGAACAGCCTCCTTCGTCAATGACCTTCGGCGGAGGTGGCCTCACCGAAGTAGATGGATGTGAGCGTGGCGAAGATGAACGCCTGAAGCGTGGCCACCAGCACCACTTCGAAGATGAAGAACACGAGGGCCAGCGGGAACGTGATCCAGCCGAGCGCGGCCACGCCCAGGATCACTCCAAGCCCGCCGCCCATGAACAGGATGAGCAGGTGGCCGGCCAGGATGTTGGCGAATAGTCGCACCGACAGCGAGATGATCCGGACGGTCTGAGAGATGATCTCGATGACCAGCAGGAACGGGCGCATGGCCTTCGGCGTGCCGCTCGGGATCCAGCTCTTGATGTAGGGCACGAAGCCCTTCGCCCGGACGCCCTCGACCTGGTAGCAGAACCAGACGACCAGCGTCAGCACGAGCGGGATCGAGAGGTTGGCGGTGGCCGCGTAGATGGCGAAGGAGGGGAGCTCGACCCCGAAGACGTTCACCTTCTCGTGCGTGTTGGTCGGCAGCGGCAGGTAGCCGATCAGGTTCGAGATCCAGATGAAGAAGAACAGCGTGGCCACGAACGGGAACCACTTCTTGCTCATCTGCTCCGACATGTTGCCGCGCGTGATCGTGTTGTAGGTGAGGTTGTAGAGCGTCTCGACGGCGGTCTGGACCTTGTTCGGCTTCTGCTGCATGCGCCTGGCGATGTAGACCATCACCCCGCATGTGAGCGCGCAGGCGAGGAAGAGGTAGAAGACGGCGCGGTTGATGCTCAGGTCGAGCCCGCCGATGTTGATCTCGATCCAGGGCTCGAGGCGGAACTCCTCCTGGGGCTGGAACTCCTCGTTCTCGCCCTCGCTCCCGAACAGCGCGAGCAGGAGAACGGCGCCGCCGATGTAGATGCCGAAGCCGATCAGCAGCATGCGCTTGACGCTCACGCCCGCTCCCGCTCCATGCTGCGAAGGACGAAGAAGGCCGTGAACCAGACCTGAAACACGACCGCGGTCAGGACGGCCGCCGGCAGGCCGGCCTCATCGTCGATCAGGCCGATGCCGAGCACCGCCAGCGCGATGAACCAGATCCGCCCCATCAGGCTGACGCTCAGCAGCCCGACAGCGGTCTTCGGGTTGCCCGAGGCCTCGGCGCGGCCGAGGAAGAAGGCGTGGAGGACGCGCTGGAGAAGCCATGCCACCGTGACCCCGGCCCACGCGAACAGCGGCAGGTCCGCGGCGACGAAGATCGGCAGCGCCGCCGCAAGGACGACAAGGTCGACGTACCGCAACATGCGCAGCGGCATGGGATCGGATGCTTTCAGAGCGTGCGTCGTCAAGGAGTCTCCCGGGAGAGCGACGGGCGTGGCGGCGTCTCTATGCTCCCCGGCGGGGCGCTGAACGGTACATGAAGAATCGACTTTGTGACTACTTTGTGACAGTCCGCTCGACGGACGATTTGCCGCCCCGGAGCGGCACCGGATAGGGGCCCGGAGGCGCCCCGGCCGGAGAGGGGGCGGGAAGCCTACTCGCCCTACGGTCCGAGGGCTCCGACGGGGATCACGTGAACCCCGTCGTCTCGCACGTATCCGTACCCGGATCCCACGATGACACCCAGATCGCCGCACTGTGCTGCGTGGGTTCCGTATTGGGACCCCGCCGGTAGCCGTCAGCCGCCCCGTGTGCTTCTCTAGACGCGGATGCGGTCCCTGGCCTCCCTGCCGCTCTTGCTGCTCGCGCTCGTGCTGCCCGCGTCCGCGGCCGCGGCGCCCTACCTCGCCCCCGGCAACAAGGTCCTCTGGGGCGGTCAGGGCGGCTACAGCGCCGCCCACATCCGCGACTTCGCCCAGCAGTCCGGGAAGCACCCGGCCGTCTTCAACTACTTCGTCGAGTGGAAGGCGAACGACCCGACCTTCCACTGGCTCGGGTTCCGGCTCCAGGACGCGCTGGACGAGGGGTCGCGGGCGATGCTGTCGGTGGAGACCTCGGGCACGGGGATCAGCAACGCCGAGCTGGCGAACGGCGCCGGCGACACCTTCCTGATCCGCCTGAACGGGCTGATGGCCGAGCACGGCCAGGTGGTCTACCTGCGGCCGCTGTCCGAGATGAACAACGGCAACAACCCGTACTCGGCCTACGACCTGTCCGGCCGCTCGCGGGGTCCGGCCTGGTCGACGAGGCAGTTCAAGCGCGCCTGGCGCCGGCTCACGCTGATCGTGCGCGGCGGGGAGGTCGCCAGGATCGACGCCAAGCTGCGCCGGCTCGGCATGCCGCCGGTGCGGACGGGCGCGCGGCTGCTGCCGGGCGCGAAGGTGGCGCTGATGTGGGTGCCGCTGTCGTTCGGCAACCCGGAGATCGCGAAGAACCACCCGAAGCACTGGTGGCCGGGCAAGGCGTACGTCGACTGGGTGGGCACCACCTGGTACTCGCCCTACCGGAACACGTCGGCGATGCACCGGATGTACAACTTCCCGCTCTGGCGCGGCAAGCCGTTCGCCTTCGCCGAATGGGGCGTATGGGGAGCGGACGTGCCCGGCTTCGTGGGCCAGTTCTTCGGCTTCCTGAAGTCCCACCCGCGCGTGCGGATGGCGGTGTACTACCAGTCGGCCTTCCTGAAGCCGGAGTTCCGCCTGTCGAGCCACCCGGCGTCAAGGGCGGCGCTGCGGCGGGCGGTCAAGTGGCCGCGGCTGACGGGCGTGGCGCCGTAGGCGGTCCTACACTCGAACGGTGACCGAGCTGCGCGTGCGGTGTACTCGGACTCTCGATTCCAGCGGCCCGTCCGGGAGCCGCCCCTCAATCCCCCGGATCTCGACTCCCGTGCATAGGTCACGTGCTCTAGTCGGCCGTGGCCGTCGCGTACTGCGGGCGCCCGGTGGGCCGGTAGACCTGGATCGTTATCCCCTCGGGAGTGGACTGCGAGTCGACCAGGTCGAGCGCTGTGTCCGGGCCGGTGGCGGGGAATAGCCGCGTGCCCTGGCCGATGACCACGGGATAGGTGAGCAGGGTGATCTCGTCGACCAAGTGGTTGTCGAGTAGCCAGCGGACCAGGTTGCCGCTGCCGTGCACTTGCAGCTCACCCGCCGGCTTGGCTTTCAGCTCGCCGACGGCGGCCGCGACGTCTCCGGAGAGGACGGTCGTGTCCGCCCATTGCGGGTCGATGAGCGTGGTCGATGCCACGTACTTGGGCCGCGTGTTCAACGCCGCTGAGATCGGGTTGTTGCCCTGACTTGACCCCCATGAGCCGGTTCCCCAGGAGCCAGCGAAGATCTCGTAGGTCCGCCGGCCGAACAGGAATGCGTCGGCGCGCTGGAAGACCTGGTCCAGAAACGTCGCGGCCTCGCCGTCGAAGAGCGGTATGGCCCATCCGCCGCGCTCGAAGCCGCCGTGGCGGTCCTCATCCGCCCCGCCGAGTCCCTGCATTACCCCGTCGACGGAGACGTGCGTGATGGTCGTCAGTTTCATGGTTGCGGCTCCCTTCTCGTTGGTTCGGTCGTCGGGTTCAGCCGGCGAGCAGGGCGTCCATTTGGCCGACCCCTTGCTGCAAGCCCTCGGCCGTGCCCATGTCGATCACCTGCCGCATCTGCTCGCGGGATTCGAAGGTCGAACGCAGCTCCATCCGTGTCCGGCCATCGTGCTCGGTGAGCTGCATGTACAGCGTGCTGATCGGCATGTCGTCGACCGGTGTCCCGTCTTGGTCGGCGAAGCCGTCGGTGAACTCCAGGGACGTGGGCGGGTTCGACCGAGGTGATCCTCCACCAGCCGCGGTGCTTCTGCCCGTCTGGGCCGGTCATGAAGTAGGTGACCTCCCCGCCCGGGGTCAGGTCGTGCTTCTCCATGGTGGCGGGGTAGGTCGGCGGTCCCCACCAGCGCTCCAGCAGCCGCGGGTCGGCCCACAGCTGCCATACCCGTTCGACAGGGGCGTCGAAGTCGGCGACCAGGGTGAGGGTCAGGTTGTCGAAGTCCTTGTCGATGCTGGTGATGCTCATCTCGTCTTGCGCCATCGCGCAGGGCGGACATCCGGTCCACTCTCCCGCGCCAGGCCGTCTCGAGCTGGTCGAGGGCCTGCTGCGCCCGGTGTACGGCGTCGGTGCTGGTGTGCACCAGCTGCTCCCGTCCGCGACGCTCCTTGGTGACCAGGCCGGCCCGCTCCAGCACCGCGACGTGCTTCTGCACCGCGGCGAAGCTCATCGGGTAGGCCTCGGCCAGGCGCGACACCGAGCGCTCGCCCCGGACGGAGCGGCGGAGGATGTCGCGACGAGTGGCGTCGGCCAGTGCGTGGAACAGGTCGTCCACAGCCTCGTCGGTCAACTCATCTACAACCATTTGGTTGTAAGTTAGCAGCGCTATTCGGAAATGCCGATCCTGTGGGACGATCGTCGTCGCAGCGCGGAAACCGGGCGCTGCTGTCCGGAAGGAGGCGCCACGGCGTCTGATCGCCCCGACTTCGCGAGCATGGCAGACGACTACGCGCGGCACGCGCTCTCGCAGCGCGCCGCGTTCGAGGCGACCCACCGTGCCGCGCTGGACGCTGCTCGGTTGTTTGCGGACGAGCCGGTGCTGCGCGTGGTCGATCTCGGCGCCGCCGACGGGGTCAACTCCCACGGTCTCATCCGCGAGCTCGCGCAGCAGCGCGGCGGCCGGCCGCTGATCTACGCGCTCGTGGATCTGCCGACGAACCCCTGGAGGGTCGCGGCCGACCACCTGGCGCGCGCCTTCGGTGGAGCTGCGGACGGGCCCGAGGTCGTGATCATCCCCGCGGCGGGGGAAGCCGTGCCGGGGGTCGCCGATGCCGGCACCGGGGCCCACTACGCCTCGGCGGAGGCCCACGGCGAGGCCTGCCGCCGAGCGGTCGAGCACGACCCGCCCCCAGCCGTGGTGATCAGCATGGCTGGGATTCCCCTCCACCGGGCGCCGTGCCTGCCGGGGGGCAGCGTGCACGTTGCGGTCAGCGGGACGGCGATGCACTGGGTCGCCGACGCGGCCGGCCTGGCGTCGACCGGGTCCGTATTCCCCGGCTACCCGGACCACATCGACGGGGCCGAGCGGCGAGCCTGGCGGGTGGCGGCGGCGCAGCAGTGGGAGCGGCTGCTCGAGATGCGCGCCATCGAGCTCGCGGGGGGTGGCCGGTTCGTCGCCGCGCTCCCGGCTTCGCCCGCTCCGTGCCCCGAGAGGAGCGGGCTCTACGTGGAGCTCATCGGGGACATGAACCGGTTGCTCGCCGACTGGCACCGCACGGGACGCATCGGCGCGGCCACCGTCGCGGCCGTGGTCGTTCCAGTGTGGATGCGCACGCTCGACGAGATCCGACGCCCCTTCGAGGAGCGCGGCGGGAGCGTCGCCGGCCTCGAGCTCGAGAGCGCCGAGCTCTTCCGTCTCGACAATCCCTACTGGCACGACGATCCCGTCGTCTTCGCGCGGGACTACGTGCGGAGCGTGACCGCATGGGGCAGCCCGCTCCTGCTCCGGGCCTTCGCGCGTGAGGGCGAGGACCGCGCCCACGGTCTCCTCGCCGACTTTCTCGCAGAGCTCGAGGAGCGCGTCGCGGATGTCCCCGACCGCTACCGCTGGGACTACATCGAGGCCCTCGTCATCTGCCGGAAGGTGGACGGCAGCGCGCGCCCCGGACGGGGGTCGTGAAGTTGGCCAGCGGCTTGCCGAGCGGAGCACACCACCGGCCTCACCTGACCCCTGAAAATCCGGGCTGCGACCCACAGCGTCACGCCGAGGCTGACGTGGCCGAGCTGGCGTTGGATCACCTTCAGCGAGACACCCTCGCGGGCCATCACGCAGCGCCGACCTGGAACTCGACGGTTCTCCTCTCAGGTGGGAGATGTGCCCCGGGTTGGTTTGGGTGGGGTGCCGAAGGTGCGTAGGACGTGTTCGAGTGTGGTGGCGATCAGTTCGTGGGTCTGGTCGCGGGTGGCCTCGCCGTTGTAGCCAGCGCCTGTGTTGCGGTGCGGTTGAGTCCGGTCCAGCACTCGAGCGCGTAGCGCAGCCGCGGCGAGTCGCGGGCGATGTCGGCGTGGTGGGTCGCGAGCAGCGCGACGGCGCGGTGCACGAGGTCGAGCACGACGGCCCTGACGTCGGGGTCGGCGATGTCCTCGCCGCGGCCGAGTGTGGCGAGCCAGATCGTGCGGTTCTGCTCGGTCCAGTCAAGCCAGCGCGACACGCTGTCGCCCACGCGTGCACGAGCGCTGCGGCCGACGGGCGGCGGGAGCTGCTGCTCGCGCACCGCGCCGAGCCGCTCGAGCAGCGCGATGTAGACCTGCTTGCGGCCGCCGAAGTAGTGGTGCACGAGCCCGCGCGTGACGCCGGCGGCGCTCGCGATGTCCTCGATCGAGACCTCGTCATAGCCGCGCTCGGCGAACAGCGCGTTGGCTGCGTCGAGGATCTCTTCGCGCCGCTGCCCGGGATCGAGGCGGCTGTACTTCGGCGTCGTGCGCATAAAACAAGTGTAAATGTTATTGGCGACCCGTCAATGACCCTATTAGCATATCGTCAACAGGGGCCGCGCGTTGGCCCTGACGCCAGTCGGTCGACTGGGCCTAACTACAACCGACAGGCGACCTCGGTCACTAGCGGTCACGACCGCGAGCCGAGCGGGGACGGAGCAACCGGGTCACTTCCGAGCGACAGGAAGAAACACGAAGCAGGTGCTCGCGGTCCCCGTCGTAATCGAAACCTAATCGGAAGGAACCGATGGAGTACGCAGCGAGCGAGATACAGCGCCAGTTTGAGCGCGGCCCGTACCCGGGCGAGGACTTCTTCCGGCTCAAGGTCACCGGCAAGGGCGAGAGCAGGTGGGTCGACGTCGCGCCCGAGCAGCTTGCCGACATCGTGGCGCTGCTCGACACCACGGCGGAGGTCCCCCCGTGACCCCGACGATCTCAGCGCAAGCGGTGACGGCCGCAACCTGACGCGAAAGCGGCAGTACGCCGGCTCAGTCGCCGGTCCCGCTGCGGCGGTCTCGCGGAGATCGACGAGCACGATCGCGTGGCCCCCGTCGAGTTCCCGTATGCGCTGTGTGAGCTTTGGGCTCCGCTGTCAGGTGGCCGCGGCTGACGGGCGTGGCGCCGTAGCGGGCTCCGGGCGCAGCACCAGCACCTCGCCGGGCGCGCTCTCCAGCAGCCAGGCGATGTCCGCCGGGTCGAAGCCGTCGCGTTGCGCTCGTCTTCGCGGGCACCACCAGCGTGTCGTAGGTCTCGTTCTCCAGCAGCGCCGTCAGGGCGTGGCGGTGGGTTCGGCCGCGCTCGATCCGGGAGTCGACCGGCACGCCCTCCTGCGTCGCGCGCTGCTCGATCAGCTCCAGGAGCGGGATCGCCGCCTCGCTCTCCCGCAGCGGCGCCGGGGAGTCCAGCGACAGGTGGTGCGGGATCGTCGCCAGGTAGGCCGGCACCAGCACGGCGTCCTGGGCGCGGGCCAGGCGGAGCGTCGCGTCGAGCGTCGCGTGCGAGATCGTCGACCCGATGAACGGGAACAGGATGCGGCGCCCGGAGGCGCCGCCCTCGCGCGCGGCGCCGCCGCAGCAGGCTCACGGCGCCGGCTCCGCGCGCGGGGCGGCCGAGTCCAGCCGGCGCGAGCGGTCCGCCACGATCCGCACGTCCACGCCCGGCACCTTTCGCAGCAGCCGGTCCGGCAGCGACTCGCCGAAGCGGCGCAGCCCCGTGCGCGGCTGCGGCTGGCCGATCAGCACGTAGGTCGTGCCGCGCTCGGCCGCCACCTGCGCGACCGTGTCCGCCAGGTCGTCGCCCTCCTCGACCAGCAGGGTCGCGCCGAGCACCGACGCCAGCCGCCGCAGGGCCTCGAGCTGCACCCGCTCCTCCCCCCGCGGCGGCTCGCCGGGCCGCTGCACGTAGAGCAGGTCGAGCTCGGCTCCCAGCCGCTGCGCCGACCGCCACGCCCTCCGCACCAGCCGCTGCGACCGCGGCCGCGGCGTGATCAGCGCCAGCACCCGCTCGGCGAGCGCCTGCGGCGCCTCGTCGGCGAGCAGGTCCTCGCGGGTGCCGAGCACCTCCGCCGCCGGCATGGTCCGCTTCGACTCGACCTCCTCCGCCGTCTGCCGCAGCGCCACCTCGCGCAGCGACGCGAGGTTCTCCACCCGGAAGAAGTTGTTGAGCGCCGCCGGGATCCGCTCGGCCGGGTAGACCTTGCCGGCGCGCAGCCGCGCGATCAGCGCCTCCGGGGTGAGGTCCACCAGCACCACCTCGTCGGCCGAGGCGAGCACGCCGTCCGGGAACGTCTCCCGCACCCGCACGCCGGTCAGCTCCGCCACGCGGTCGTTCAGCGACTCGAGGTGCTGCACGTTCACGGTCGAGAACACGTCGATGCCGGCCTCGAGCACGTCCTCGATGTCCTCGTAGCGCTTGGCGTGCTCGAGCCCCGGCGGGTTCGTGTGGGCGAGCTCGTCGATCAGGCACAGCTCCGGCGCGCGCTGGAAGATCGCCGGCGAGGTCCATCTCCTCCACCTGCGTGTCGCGGTACTCGACGGTGCGCCGCGGGATCCGCTCCAGGCCCTCCGCCTGCGCCTCGGTCTCGGGCCGGTTGTGCGGCTCGAGGTAACCGATCGCCACGTCACGGCCGGCGGTCTGCTCCGCCCTCCCCTCCTGCAGCATGCGGTACGTCTTGCCGACGCCCGCCGCCATCCCCAGGAAGATCTTGTAGTGGCCTCTCACACGCCGAGCACATTGTGGACCACGAGGTCGATGAGCTTGATGCCGATGAAGGGCGCGATCAGGCCGCCGAGGCCGTAGATGAGCAGGTTGCGGCGCAGCAGGGCGGTGGCGCCGATCGGCCGGTAGCGCACCCCGCGCAGCGCCAGCGGCACGAGCAGCGGGATGATCAGCGCGTTGAAGACGATCGCCGAGATGATGGCCGAGCTCGGCGTGCCGAGGGCCATGATGTTGAGCTGCTCGAGCGGTCCTTCGGCCTCGCCCGCCGCCGCGTAGGTGGCGGCGAACATCGCCGGCAGGATCGCGAAGTACTTGGCGACGTCGTTGGCGACCGAGAAGGTGGTCAGCGCGCCGCGCGTGATCAGCAGCTGCTTCCCGATTTCGACGATCTCGATCAGCTTCGTCGGATTGGAGTCGAGGTCGACCATGTTGCCCGCCTCGCGCGCCGCCTGGGTGCCGGTGTTCATCGCCACGCCCACGTCGGCCTGCGCGAGGGCCGGTGCGTCGTTGGTGCCGTCGCCGGTCATGGCGACCAGCCGGCCCTCGCGCTGCTCGTCGCGGATCAGCTCGAGCTTGCGCTCCGGCGTGGCCTCGGCGAGGAAGTCGTCGACGCCCGACTCCTCGGCGATCTTGGCCGCCGTGAGCGGGTTGTCGCCGGTGACCATCACCGTGCGGATTCCCATCGCCCGCAGCTGGTCGAAGCGGTGTCGCATGCCCTCCTTGACCACGTCCTTCAGGTAGACCACGCCGAGCACCTGGGCGTCGCGCGCCACCGCCAGCGGCGTCCCGCCCTCCGTCGCGATCCGGTCGACCGCGCGCTTCAGCTCGGGCGGCGCCTGCCCGCCCTCGGCGGCGACGAAGTTCACGATCGCGTCGCCCGCCCCCTTGCGCAGCCGGTAGCCGTCGATGTCGACGCCGCTCATGCGCGTCTCGGCCGAGAACGGCACGAAGCGCGCGGACGCGTCGAAGTGGTGCTCGCGGATCCCGTACTGCTTCGCCAGCACGACGATCGAGCGCCCCTCGGGCGTCTCGTCGGCGAGCGAGGCGACCTGGGCCGCCTCGGCCAAGGCCGCTTCGTCCACCCCGGGCATCGGCACGAACTCGGTGGCCTCGCGGTTGCCGAGCGTGATCGTGCCGGTCTTGTCGAGCAGCAGCACGTCCACGTCGCCCGACGCCTCGACCGAGCGGCCGGACAGGGCGAGGACGTTGCGCCGCACGAGGCGGTCCATGCCGGCGATGCCGATCGCCGACAGCAGCGCGCCGATCGTGGTGGGGATGAGCGCCACCAGCAGCGCGATCAGGGTCGCGATCGACACGTCCGTGTCGGCGAACTCGCTGAACGGCCGCAGCGACACCACCACGACCAGGAAGATCAGGGTGAGGCCGGAGAGCAGGATGCCGAGCGCGATCTCGTTCGGCGTCTTGCGCCGCGACGCGCCCTCCACGAGCGCGATCATGCGGTCGAGGAAGCTCTCGCCGGGCAGCTGGGTGATCTCGACGACGATGCTGTCCGAGAGCACCTTGGTGCCGCCGGTGACCGCGCTGCGGTCGCCGCCGGACTCGCGGATGACCGGCGCCGACTCGCCCGTCACGGCCGACTCGTCGACCGAGGCGATGCCCTCGATCACGGTCCCGTCGCCGGGGATGAACTCGCCGGCCTGGACGACGACGACGTCGCCCGCGCGTGAGCTCGGAGGCGGGCTTGTCGGTCCCGTCGCGCAGGTGCGCGATCGGTCTCGGTGCGCATGGCCCGCAGCGCCGCCGCCTGGGCCTTGCCGCGGCCCTCGGCGAGCGCCTCGGCCAGGTTGGCGAAGACGACGGTCAGCCAGAGCCACAGGGCGACGGTGAACGTGAACCAGGCAGGTTCGTCACCGCCGCCCAGCGGCTCGCCCCCGAAGACCTGGATGAGCCACCCCACCGTGGTGATCGCGGCGCCGATCTCGACCACGAACATGACCGGGTTGCGCACCTGGACGCGCGGGTCGAGCTTGACCAGGCTGGCGACGAGCGCGTCGCGCAGCACCGCGCCGCCGAAGAGTCTCTGGCCGCCTGGGTCATCGCGAGCCCTCCTCGTCCTCGAGCGCGAGGTTCAGCTCGAGCACGTTCACGCCGGGCTCGCCCGAGCACGCCGAGGAAGCGGCCGTCGGTGTTCTCGTCCACGAGCTCGAGCACGCGCTCCAGCGTCGAGCCCGCGCTCCTCGGCCACGCGGCGCGCCTGGATGCGGGCGTTGGCCTCGGAGATGTGCGGGTCGACGCCGGAGGCCGAGGTGGTGACGGCGTCGACCGGCACGTCCTCGCCCGGGCGCAGCTGCTCGCGCCGCTCAGGTAGGCCGCCAGGTTCTCCTCGAACAGCGTCGCTCAGCTCCGCGCTGTTCGGCCCGAGGTTGTTGAAGAAGGTGACGTTCGCGCTGTAGCTCGGTCGCCGACGGGCGCGACTGGAAGTAGCCGCGGCCGGCCGCTGAAGTCCTGGCCGATCAGGCGCGAGCCGACGACCTCGCCGTCGCGCTCGATCTGGCTTCCGTCCGCCTTGTTCGGGAAGAGCACCTGGGCGACGCCCGTGGTGGCCAGCGGATAGACGACGCCGAAGCGCGACGGTGACGACGACGATTGCGATGACGGATGAAATGAGATCTCGGCGCATGGGTCAGAAGAGCTGGGTCGTGAGGGCCTGCACGATCGGGCCGAGCAGGAGGGCGGGGAAGAACGTGAGCGCGGCGACGATCACGATCACGAAGACGAGGAGGAACACGAACGTGGGCGTGTCCGTGCGGAAGGTGCCGGGCCCGGCCGGCGACACGCGCTTGGCGGCGAGCGAGCCTGCCACGGCCAGCGCGGCCATCAGCGGCACGAACCGCGCCGCGAGCATCGCGAGGCCGCCCATGATGTCGGCGAAGGTGATGCCGAAGGCGCCCACGTTGCCGGGGGCGTTCGGCTGCAGGAAGCCGGTGTAGCCGGCGAACGCCGAGCCGTTGTTGTTGCCCTGCGAGGTGTAGGCGTAGAGCGTCTCGGAGAAGCCCTGCGGGCCGCTGTTGTAGATCGACGGCGCGCCCCACTTGGTCGCGATCGCGAGCGCGGTGAAGACGAGCACCCCGAGGGCGGGGTACAGCACCCCGATCAGCGTGAACTTGATCTCGCGCGCCTCGATCTTCTTGCCGAGGTACTCCGGCGTGCGGCCCACCATCAGCCCGGCGATGAAGACCGCGAGCAGGACCATCAGCAGCATCCCGTAGAGGCCCGACCCCACCCCGCCGAAGATGACCTCGCCGGTCATCATGTTCACGAGCGGCACGGCGCCGCCGGCGCCCGTGTACGAGTCGTGCGCGGAGTTGACCGAGCCGTTCGAGGCGGCGGTGGTGATCGCCGCCCAGGAGGCGCTGTTCACGATCCCGTTGCGCTGCTCCTTGCCCTCGAGGTTCCCGCCGGTGGTGCCGTCGCTCCGACGCGGTCGCCACCTCGGCGCGCCTTCTGGGCCGGCGAGCCGTTCTGCTCGGCCGCGTAGGCCACCGCGATCGTCGACCACGAGCATCGCCGTCATCGCCACGTACAGCGCCCAGCCCTGGCGCCGGCTTCCCACCATGCGGCCGAAGGTCGCCGTCAACGCGGCCGGGATCAGCAGGATGAAGAGCACCTCGACGAAGTTGGAGAACGCGGTCGCGTTCTCGAACGGGAACGCGCTGTTCACGTTGAAGAAGCCGCCGCCGTTGGTGCCGAGCTGCTTGATCGCGATCTGCGACGCGACGGGGCCCTGGGCCAGCGTCTGCCCGGCGAGCTCGACGCGACCCGCTGAGGTTCTGGATCACGCCCTGGGAGACGAGGATCAGCGCGCCGACGAACGAGAGCGGCAGCAGGATGTACAGCAGCGTGCGGACCAGGTCCTGCCAGAAGTTGCCGAGCGCGGCGACCCCGCGGCTCGCGAACCCGCGAATCACCGCCGCCAGCACCGCCATGCCCACGGCGGCCGAGACGAAGTTCTGCACCGCGAGCCCCGCCATCTGCGAGAAGTACGACATCGTCGTCTCGCCGCCGTAGTACTGCCAGTTGGTGTTCGAGACGAACGACGGACGTGGTGTTGAAGGTCACGTCCCAGGTGGCCGAGTCGAAGCCCTCCGGGTTGAACGGATGGATTCCCTGGGTGCGCAGGATCGCGTAGAGCGCGACCCAGAACAGCGACGCTGAAGACGAGCGTCGTGCGCGCGTAGGACTTCCAGTCCTGCTGCGCCGCCGGGTTGACCCGCAGCGCGCGGTAGGTGGCTCGCTCGAGCCACCCGAAGACCGGCGTCAGGAAGACGCGCTCGTTCCGGTAGACGCGCGCCATGTAGCCGCCCAGCAGCGGCGTCAGCGCGGTCAGGACCGCCACGTAGACGGCGATCTGCAGCCAGCCCTGGGCTGTCACAGCCGCTCACCGCGCAGCAGCGCGTACAGGAGGTAGAGCAGCACCAGCACCGATATGACGAGCCCGAACAGCTCGGCGCCGCTCATACGCGGTCGAGGCCCTCCAGCAGCGCGAACATCGCCGCGAAGGCCACGAGTCCGATCACGATGGCCAGGAGATCGGCTTCCATGGGTCAGGCGAGGTACAGCGCGGCGTGCGCGTGAACGAGCGCGCCGTGCAGGGTGCCCTCCGGGCTGTCCACGTACACCGGCGACGCGCCGTCGATGAGCAGCCGCTCTACGAGCGCGATGCCCCTCGGCTGCAGCTCGTCCTCCGACTCGAGGTCGGCGGCCAGCTGGAGCAGCAGCTGGCGCTCACGGAGGATGTCGTGCCGCTGGATCGGCACGGCTGACGTGAAGCCGCGGCGACCCTTCTCGGCGGCGTCGAGCAGGTTGCGGATGGAGGCGGCCAGGCCGGCACGGCGGCGGCGCGAGGTGAGCTGGCGGGCGCGGCGGGCGAGCGCCGGGCTCGCGGACGGGTCTGCGCCGGCGGCGAGCGAGCGGTCGAGCGACCCCCTGCGCAGCCACACCCGAACGGGCTGGATGGGGCTTGAAGTCGTCATGGGGGCAAGTCTCGGCGCGCCCCCGGCAAGGCGACGTCAAGAACCTGCCCGCCGGCATCAAGATCGCGTCAAGACGCGGCGAAGCGGTAGCCGATGCCCGGATCGGTGCGGATGTACCGCGGCGCCCCGGGGTCCGGCTCGATCTTGCGGCGCAGGTTCGCGATGTGCACGCGCAGCGTGTGCGTGTCCTCCTCGTACGCGTGACCCCAGACCTCGCCCAGCAGCGCGCGGTGCGTCATGAGGCGCCCGCGGTTGCGGGCCAGCACGCGCAGCAGGTCGAACTCCTTGGGCGTGAGGTGGATCTCCTCGCCCTGGCGGCTCACCCGGTGGCCGGCCAGGTCGACCTCCAGTCCGTCGATCGACATGGACGGCTCCTCCGCCGGCCCGGCGCGCCGCAGCGCCGCGTTCAGCCGCGCGATCAGCTCGCCGGGGGCGAACGGCTTCGTCACGTAGTCGTCGGCGCCGGCGTCGAGGGCGCGGATCTTCTCCGTCTCCTCGCCCACAGCCGAGAGCACGAGGATGGGCATCTCGGACCATTCGCGGATCGACCGGCAGACGTCGATCCCGTTCCCGTCCGGCAGGATCAGGTCGAGGATGGCCGCGTCGGGGGCGCGCAGCGCGGCGGCGTCGAGCGCCTCCTGGGCGGTCTGCGCGGTCACCACCTCGAAGCCCGCGTCGCGCAGGATGACGCGCAGAGCCCGCAGGATCTGGGGCTCGTCGTCGCAGACGAGCACCCGGCGTCCCTGGTTCATCCGACCTCGGCGGGCTGCTCGGCTGACACCGGCAGCGTGATGACGATCGTCGTCCCCTGGCCGGGGAGCGACTCGGCGCGGATCCTCGCCCCGTTCGCCTCGAGGAAGCCGCGCGCGATGGCCAGCCCGAGGCCGCTGCCGGCGTGCTCGCCGCTGCCGTGGAAGGGCTCGAAGACCCGCTCGAGCTTCTCGCGGGCGATGCCCGGGCCGCGGTCGCCGATCCGCAGCAGCAGCTGCGTCTCGGTGCCGCGCGCGCGGATCGACACCGGCTCCGTCTCCCGCGTAGCGCGCCGCGTTGTCGAGCACGTTGGCGAGCGCTCTCTCGATCTGGGCGGCGTCGACGCGCAGGAGCGGGAGCTCGGCGTCGAGCTGGACGTCGAAGCCGCCCGGCGGGGCCTGGACGCTCTCGAGCGCGACGCGCACAACCTCGTCGAGCGAGGCCCAGTCCACGCGGGGCTCGACGCCGCCGGCCTGGAGTCGCGACAGGTCGAGCAGGTTGTCCACGAGCCGTGACAGGCGGGTGCTCTCGGTCGCGATCACGGAGGCGAGCTCGGCCCGCGCCTCCGGCGACAGCGTGTCGGACTCGAGGCCGCCGGCCGCAGCGGTGATCGCCGTGAGCGGGGAGCGAAGGTCGTGCGAGACCGAGCGCAACACCGCCGTCTTGACCACGTTCGAGCGCCGCAGCGCCTTGGTCTCGATCACCTGCGCCTCCAGCTCGTCGCGCTTGCGGGCGGCGCCCACGAGCGTCTCGAGCGCCGGCAGGACGCGGTCCTGGAGCGCCTCCATCACCTCCTCGCCGGTGTCGCGCGGCACCAGGACCGTCCCGATGCGGGACCCCTCCACGAGCAACGGCAGGGCGCGCCGGCGCTCGTCGCTGTCCACCCAGGCGAGCTCGACGCCCACCGAACCCAGGTCGAACGCCGCGGCGATGCGCTGGCCCACGGTGCGCAGCGAGCTGTCGAGCGACGTGCCGCCCAGCAGGATGCGGGCCATCTCGGCCGCCAGGTCCGCCTCCCCGCGCCGGCGCTCCGCCTCGTCGGCTCGCGAGCGGGCCAGGTCGGACAGCCCGCTCACGACCGCCGCCGCCACGAGGAACACCACGAGGGCGACCCAGTTCTCGCCGTCCGCGATCGTGAACTCGCCGGTCGGCGGGATGTGGAAGAAGTTGAACGCGGCGGCGCTCAGGACCGCCGTGAGGAGGCCGAGCCAGAGCCCCCACGCGGTCGACACGAGCAGCACCGCCAGCAGGTAGACGACGCCGGTGGAGACCACGGGCACGAGCTCGCGCAGCCCGTAGATGGCGCCGGTGATGACCGCGACGGCGGCGACCGCCACGGCGAGTCCGATCGTCCAGGAGCGACGCCTGAGCACAGCGCCAATGTTGCCCTACGGAGCGGAGGGTGGCTAGGAGGCGCGGCGCAGCGCGGAGGCGCCGCCCGGCTCGAGCACGGCGAGGAACGCCCGCACGACGCGCGCGTCGAACTGCGTCCCGGCGCCCGCCTCGAGCTCGGCCCGTGCGGCCTCCTCGCCCATGGACGACTGGTAGGCGCGGTCGGCGGTCATCGCCTCGTAGGCGTCGGCCACGGCCAGGATGCTCGCCTCGAGCGGGATCGAGTCGCCGGCGAGGCCGAGCGGGTAGCCGCTGCCGTCGGGCCGCTCGTGGTGGGAGTGCACCCAGGCGCGCAGGTCGTCGAACTCCGGGTGCGCGAGCAGGCGCGCGCCGATCTCCGGGTGGGTCCGCATCTCGCGCCACTCTTCGGCGTCGAGCGGTGCCGGCTTCGCGACCACGCCGTCCGACACGCCGATCTTCCCCACGTCGTGCAGCACACCGGCGAGGCGGACGCGCTCGACGTGGTCGTCGGACAGCCCGAGCTGGAGCGCGATCTGCTCCGCGTAGCGCCCGACCGTCTGGGAGTGCCCGACCGTGCCGGCGTCGCGGATGTCGAGCGCCTCGGCCAGGCCGATCACCGACGTGAGCTGCAGCTCGGCGCCCTCGGGACCGCCCACGGAGGAGAGCATGCGGGCCACTTCCTCGCTGTACACCACAGAGCGGTCCTTGCCGAGCTCCTTGGCCGCGCCCATGGCGTGCGTGGCGAAGCTCATCAGCAGGTCGCGCCGGTCGCCGTGCTCCGGGTAGCTGGCCACGCCGAAGGAGATGGTCACGGGCATCGTGGCGTCGCCGAAGGTTCGGTGCGCGGCCCGCCTGAGCCGCTCGGCCACGAGGAAGGCTCCGCCCTCGTCCGTCTCGGGCAGGAGCAGGGCGAACTCCTCGCCTCCGATGCGCCCGGCGGAGTCGATGCGGCGCTTCCACTTCAGCATGTCGCGCGCGGCGAGCTGGAGCGCGCGGTCCCCGGCCGGCAGGCCGAGGCGGCCGTTCAGCTCACCGAGCCCGTCGAGGTCGCCCACCACCACCGCCAGCGGCCGGCCGGTGCGCCGCGAGCGCTCGAGCTCGGAATCGAGCAGCTCCTCGAAGGCCCTCCTGTTCAGGAGGCCGGTGAGCGGGTCGGTCCTGCTGGCGTCCGTGAGACGCGTCGACAGCCGGGCGATCTGACGGCGCTGGTGAAGGATCACCCCGAGCAGGACCAAGACCACGCCGAGCGCGACGATGGACATGAGTCCCATTTCGGTCTGTATCGGAGCGTCCGGCCCAATCGTTTAGAAAGCGGTCAAACGGCTCGCAGCAAAGCGTCGACCACCCGGGCGTCGAACTGGCGCCCGGCGCCGTTGCGCAGCAGCGCGGCGGCGTCGTCGACGGCGAGCGCGCCGCGGTATGGGCGGTCGCTCGTTATCGCCTCGTAGGCGTCGGCCACGCCGAGGATGCGGGCCTCCAGCGGCACCTGGTCCCACGGGTGCCCGGCCGGATAGCCGCGCCCGTCAGGGCGCGAGTGGTGGTACAGGATCCAGGAGCGGATGTCGTCGAAGTCGGTCGTCCCGACCATGCGCGCGCCGATCTCGGGATGCTCACGCACGAGCCGCCACTCCTCGTCGGTGAGCGGCCCGGACTTCCGGACCAGCTCGTCCGGGATCCCGACCCGGCCGATGTCGTGGAGGATGCCCGCCAGCCGCAGCCGCTCGACCGCGTCCGGCGCCATGCCGAGCTCGCGGGCCGTCAGCTCGGCCAGCCGGCCGACCCGGTGACAGTGGCTGAGGCTGCCGCTCTCGCGCATGTCGAGCGCCTCGGCGAGGCTGAGCAGCGCGGCGAGGTCGACCTGCCCGTCGTCCTGGGGGCGCGGCGGGCCGGCGAGGATGCCCGGGACCTCGGCGCTCGAGATGACGGTGCGGTTGCGGCCGAGCCGCTTGGCGGCGTAGAGGGCCTGGTCGGCGGCGCGGAGGAGCGCCTCCGACGACGCGCCGTGGAGTGGGAAGGTGGCGATGCCGAACGAGACGGTCAGGCCGTCGCCCGCCTTCTCGATCTCCGTGCGGATGCGCTCGGCGAGCATGTAGGCGCCGTGAGCGTCGGAGCCCACCGCGAGCACGGCGAACTCCTCGCCGCCGATGCGAGCGGCCACGTCGAAGCCGCGCTTGCTGGAGCGAATGGTGCGGGCCGCGCGGCGGAGGGCGTCGTCGCCGGCCTGGTGGCCGTGCTCGTCGTTCACGCGCTTGAAGCGGTCGAGGTCGCCGACGATCAGGCTGAGCGGGGCCTCGGAGCGGCGGGCCCGCTCGAGCTCCAGGTCGAAGACCTCCTGGAAGCCGCGCCGGTTGAGCAGCTCTGTGAGCTCGTCGCGGTGGGCGGCGTCGGCGAAGCCCGAGACCAGCGCGGTCATCCGGTCGCGCACCGCCAGGACGAACAGGCCGCCGGCGAGCAGCGTGCCGGTGGTGGCGAACCAGCCGTCCAGGTGGCTGCCGGGCGGCGCCTCGGCCGCCAGTGCGAGCGCGTAGCCGGTCATCGCGAGCCCCAGGTGCACGAGGGCGGCCGGCAGCGTGAAGAAGTAGAAGGCGAACAGCATCACCCACACGTAGGGCAACGGGCCGAACGAAGAGGCGTGCCCCCAGGCGAACACGGCGAGGCTCACGGCGACGCTTCCGCCGGCCGCCGCGATCTGGAAGCCGGGGAGCGGCATGCGGTCATAGACGACACTCAGGGTGAGCGCGGCGGCCAGCGAGGCGATCGCCACGGCGAGGAGCAGCGTGCGATCGTCGACCGAGGTGTCGGGGAGCGCCAGGGAGACGAGGCCGAAGAGTCCGCCGAGGGCAAACCAGGTCGCCCCCCAGCGGGCCATCATCTCCCGCGTGCCGGGGGCCTCCCTGCCGCTCACGAAGCCACTATATGGCCGGCGGCCTCGCCAGAATGCCGGGGCGTGTGGATCCAGCAGCAGGTGAGGCTCCGCGCACGGCCGCGCGGGTTCCATCTCGTGACCGACGAGATCGTGGCCGGGGTGCCGGGGCTGGCCTCGCTCGAGGCCGGGATGGCTCTCGTGTTCATGCAGCACACATCCGCTTCTCTGACCATCAACGAGAACGCAAGCCCGGACGTGCGGCGCGACTTCGCCGCGTGGTTCGACCGGGCGGTGCCCGACGGCGCGGACTACTTCGCCCACACGCTCGAGGGGCCCGACGACATGCCGGCCCACATCAAGTCCTCGCTGACCGGCGCGTCGCTGGTCCTGCCGGTGCAGGACGGCCGCCTGGCGCTGGGAACTTGGCAGGGGATCTACCTGTGCGAGCACCGCGACAACGGGGGCTCGCGGAACGTCCTGGTTACGGCCTACGGATGTGCGAACATGCGTTCGTGCGCTGGGACAACCTAAAGGTCGAAACCGAGGAAAGCCGGACCCTCCCCGGATACCGCGAACCCGCCGCGATCCGCACGTTCGACGCCCCCGAGGCGATGAACGTCCGTTTCTACGAGGTGCAGGCGAAGTCGATCCTGAACCGGGTGCCGAAGGCGTCGCGGATGCCGTTCCGGTGGACGATCAACCCGTATCGAGGTTGCAGTCATGCTTGTAAATTTTGCTTCGCCAGGCCCACCCACACCTATCTCGACTTCAACGCGCGCGAGGACTTCGAGCGCGAGATCGTCGTCAAGGTCAACACGCCGGAGGTCGCTCGGGCGGAGCTGATGCGGCCGCGGTGGACACGCGAGCACGTCGCTCTCGGCACCAACACCGATCCGTATCAGTGGGTCGAGAAGAGGTACGAGCTGCTGCCGGGGGTCTGGGAGGCCATGCGGGACTCGCGCACGCCCTGTTCGGTCCTGACCAAGTCGCCGCTGCTCCTGCGCGACATCGAGCTGTTCAGGCAGATCCCGAGCTTCGCCGCGAACCTGTCCATCCCCACCATCGACGAGAAGGCGTGGCGGGCCAGCGAGCCGCACACGCCGCACCCGCGCAAGCGGATCGAGGCGGTGGCCGAGCTCAACCGGGCCGGCATCCCGACGGGAGTGCTGATCGCGCCGCTCATGCCCGGCATCAACGACTCGCCCGAGCAGGTCGAGGAGATCCTCCAGCTGTGCGCCGAGGCGGGCGCCGTGTCGATCGGCGGCATCTGCCTGCACCTGCGCGGGGAGGTCCGCGACATCGTCATGGACTGGCTGCGCTCGTACCGGCCCGACCTGGTGCCGCGCTACGAGAGCCTGTACGCGCGCGGCGCCTACGCGCCGAAGGCGGAGCGCGAACGGATCTCGCGACTGGTGCGGCAGGGGCGGCGCGTCACGCGGCTGAGCCGCGACCCCGCCGCGAACGGGCCGAATGCCGAGACGCTGACGGCCGAGCCGGAGGATGCGGCGCCCGAGATGGCCGCGCCGCCGCCGGAGCAGCCCTCGCTGTTCTGATGGCGATCGCCGCCTCCGCCCGAGCGCCCTCGCCGCGATGAGGGTGGGCGCCCTCGCCGCGGCAAGGCAGTCGCCGCGGCGCGCGATACCGTCGGCTTGTGACCAAGAGCCGCGAGTCGCTTTCCCCCGCCCTCTTTCGTGCGCTTGCGAAGGCGTTCAAGGGCGTCAACGCCGAGCTCGGCCGCCGTCTCGAGCCCCATGGCGTTCATCCGGGCCAGGACTATGTCCTGGACGAGCTCTGGCACCAGGACGGTCAGCCGGTCGGCGTGCTCGCCGGCCGCATCGGCATCGAGGTCCCGACCCTCGTCCGGACACTGACTCGCATGGAGGCCGCCGGGCTGCTCCAGCGCGAGGCCGACCCCGCGGACCGGCGGCGGGCGATCGTGCGGCTCACCGACCGCGGACGCGAGCTGGAGAAGATCGTCCCGGGGATCCTCGCCGACCTGACGGAGCAGGCCACCGCGGGCATGTCGGTTACCGAGCGCGAGCAGCTGCTGCGCCTGCTCGCCGACCTCCGGGAGAACCTGCGCGGAGTCCGGGACCCCGCCTCCTGAACGGAGCTCGCCGGTCCGGGCATCCGGCATCGCTCCCGGTTCGATAGCCGGCTAGTATATTTGCCTAGCTGGCTACCGAATGGAGGGCTACGGATGGACACGGGAATGCGCGGACGGGTCGTGGTGGTCACCGGTGGCTCGTCTGGAATCGGGCGAGCCATCGCCAAGGCCTACGGGGCCGAGGGAGCGAAGGTGGCACTCACCTACCGCACCGGTGAGGCCGCTGCCCGCGCCACCGCCCGGGAGGTCGAGGCGGCCGGCGGCGAGGCGCTCGTGCTCCCGCTGGAGCTCGGTCGGATCGACTCGTGCAGCGAGACGATCGCCGCGGTCCGCGACCGCTGGGGCGGCGTCGACGTGCTCGTCGCGAACGCCGTCCAGTGGCCGGACCGCGCTCCGGAGGACGCCGGCGGCTTCGAGCGGATGCGCGTCGAGCGCTGGCAGACGACACTCACGGACGAACCTCGAGGGCACGTTTGCGACGGTCCGTGCGGCGTTGCCCGCGATGCGGGACCGCGACACCCCCGGGCGGATCGTCCTGATCTCGTCCGGGCTGGCCGAGGAGGGGATGCCGGGCGGCGGCGACTACGGTGCCGCCAAGGCGGGGCTTCACGGCCTGGCGCGCAGCCTCGCCTGGGAGCTGGGCCGCGAGGGCATCCTCGTCAACGTGGTCGACACCGGCTTCACCCTGACCGAGCGCAACCTCGAGCATTTCGGCGACGAGATGCGCGAGCGCGTGGCGGGAGCGGTGCCGAGCCGCCGGCTGTCGACGCCCGAGGAGGTGGCCCGCCTGGTGGTCTTCCTGGGCTCGGCGGCCAACGGCAACATCAGCGGGGAGATCGTGCGCGAAGGGTCCTCCACGGCGGGGTCCGCACACGCCGCGGCCGCGGCCTGAACAGCGGCGAAGCCGGGCGCGGGCTTCGACTGCGCCCGCGCCGTGCTCAGTCGCGGCCGACCGCTTCGAACTCTCCGGTCTCCGGCCGCCGCACCGCCTCGAACTCCCCCGTCTCCACCTCGCGCGAGATCTCCGTCTCGATCTCGTTCTCGCTCAGCGCGGCGATCTCGCCCGTCTCCACCTGGCGTCTCAGCTCGCGCTCGCGGAATCGCTTGAACTTCAGGATCTCCAGCACGATCACCAGGTAGACGCTCGCCGCCAGCGCCCCCAGCGCGAACACGCCGATCACCAGCGCCCAGCCGGCGTTGAGCGTCCCGTCGTCGTCCGAGTACGGCACGAATCTGATCGCCAGCGCGAGCGCCGCCAGCGACAGCGTCCAGCCGTACAGGTACAGCACCGTTCGGCGCTGCGAGAACCCGATGTTCGCGAAGCGGTGGTGGAAGTGCCATCGGTCCGCCGAGTACACCGGCCGGCCGTACTTGATCCGCTTCGCCACCACGAAGGTGGCGTCCAGCGCGGGCACGGCCAGGATCAGCAGCGGGAAGAACAGCGCGACGACGGCGGCCGTCTTCAGCACGCCCTGGATCGCCACGCAGGCGAGCAGCAGGCCCAGCAGGTTGGAGCCCGCGTCGCCCATGAAGATCGACGCCGGGTGGAAGTTGTGCCAGAGGAAGCCCACCGAGGCGCCGGCGGTCAGTGCCGCGAGGATCCCCGCGGCGGTGCGGTCGGAACCGTCGAACGACAGCGCGATGATGGCGAAGGTGGCCGCCGCGATCGTGCAGACGCCCGCCGCCAGGCCGTCGGCGCCGTCGGTGAAGTTCACGACGTTCATCACCGCGACGATCCCGATCAGGGTGAGCGGGTAGCCCCAGGCGCCCAGGTCGATCGGGTCGACGAAGGGCAGCGTCAGGTTCTCCACGCGCACGTCGCACCACACGGGGATCGCCGCGGCCGCGAACTGCCCGGCGAGCTTCACGAACGGATGCAGGCCGCCCGGCTTCGCGTCGTCGACCGCACCGATCAGCGCGATGGCGATCGCGCCTGCCACGATGCCGCGCGTCTCGATGCCGGCCGGCAGGAAGATCAGCGCCGCGACGACCGCGGCGGCCAGGATCGCGAGGCCGCCGAGGCCCGGCACCGGGCTCTGGTGCAGGTCGCGCTCGCGCGGGTAGTGGAGCACACCCAGGCGGGTGGCGAGCCGCGCTGTCGGCGGCGTGACGGCGAACGCGACCACCGCGGCGACGAGAAACGCCCAGAGGGCATCGAGCTCGTCCATCCCCGCGGAGCCTACTCAGGCGCCCGGCAGCACGAAGAAGGCGATCACGGCGTACTGGAGCGCCGCGGCCGCGATGACGAGGGCGTGGAAGACCTCGTGATAGCCGAACACCGTGGGCGCGGGGTCCGGCCGGCCGAGCGCGTACACCACCGCGCCGGCCGTGTAGAGCACCCCGCCCGCGGCGACGAGCACGGCGCTCGTGACGCCGAGCTCGTCGAGGAGATCGGGGAACGCCGCCACAGCGACCCAGCCGAGCATCACGTAGAGCACGGCGACCACCGCCTTGGGGGCGTCGATCCAGACCAGCTTGAGCACGATCCCACCGAGCGCGCCCGCCCACACGACCACCAGGATCACCGTGGCCAGCGTCCCCTCGAGGACGAGCAGGGCGAATGGCGTGTAGGTGCCCGCGATGAGCAGGAAGATCATCGAGTGGTCGAGCCGCCGCATCCAGCGGCGCGCGTTCGGGGTGGGCCAGGTCACGCGGTGGTAGAGCGCGCTGGTGCCGAACAGCGCCGCAACGCTGGCGGCGTAGATGGCCGTGGCCACGGTGGCCTCGCCCGCGGGCGCGGCCGCCACCAGCGCCGCGCCGGTGATGAGCGAGCAGAAGAAAGCCCACTGGTGCGACACCCCGCGGAGACGCGGCTTGGGAAGCGGCACGTTCACGCCGCCGGCTCCTTCAGCTGGTGGCATCCCCACCATTGTGCCTGGGAGAAGACGATTCAGACGGCCGCTGGCGCGAGCTGCGGGTACAGGGGGTAGCGCTCGGCCAGCGTGCGCGTGCGCTCGGACAGCTCGGCCCGCTTGTCGTCGCCGAAGCCGCCGGTGAGCGCCTCGCCGATGACCTTCCCGATCTCGCGGAAGTCGTCGACCTGCATGCCGCGCGTGGCGAGCGCCGGCGTGCCGATCCGCAGGCCCGACGAGACCGCCGGCGGGCGGGGGTCGAACGGGACCGCGTTGCGGTTCACGGTGATTCCGATCTCGTGCAGGCGGTCCTCGGCCTGCTGGCCGTCGAGCTCGGAGTCGCGCAGGTCGGCGAGCACGAGGTGGACGTCGGTGCCGCCGGTGAGCACGTTCACGCCGGCGGCCACCATCTCCTCGGCCACCGCCGCCGCGCCCGCGCGCGTGCGCTGCTGGCGCTCGCGGAACAGCTCGCTCTTGGCGACCTTCAGCGCGACCGCCTTGCCCGCGATCACGTGCATGAGCGGGCCGCCCTGGTGCCCCGGGAAGACGCGCGAGTTGATCTTCTTCGCGTACTCCTCCTTGCAGAGGATCATCCCGCCGCGGGCGCCGCCGAGGGTCTTGTGGGTCGTGGTGGTGACGACGTCGCAGTACGGGACCGGGCTCGGGTGCTGCTCGGCCGCGACGAGGCCGGCGAAGTGGGCCATGTCGGCCATCAGGATCGCGCCGACCGAGTCCGCGATCTCGCGGAAGCGCTGGAAGTCGAGCTGGCGCGGGTACGCCGACCAGCCGGCGAGGATCAGCTTGGGCTTGGAGTCCTCGGCGAGCTGCTGGAGCTCGTCCATGTCGAGCCGCGAGTCGTCCTCGCGGACGCCGTAGGCGACGATGTCGAAGTAGAGCCCGGAGAAGTTGATCTTCATCCCGTGCGTGAGATGGCCGCCGTGGTCGAGCTTCATGCCGAGGATGCGGTCGCCCGGCTCGAGCAGCGCCATGTAGGCGGCCGAGTTTGCCTGCGCGCCGGAGTGCGGCTGCACGTTCACGTGCTCGGCGCCGAAGAGCTCCTTGGCGCGGTCGATGGCGAGCTGCTCCGCGACGTCGACGTGCTCGCAGCCGCCGTAGTAGCGCTTGCCCGGATACCCCTCGGCGTACTTGTTGGTGAGCACCGAGCCCTGGCAGTCGAGGATCGCCTGCGGAACGAAGTTCTCGGAGGCGATCATCTCGAGCGTCGACTCCTGGCGGCCGGCCTCGTTCCGGAGGACTTCGGCGATCTCCGGGTCGACGTCGGCGATCGGCTTTGTGAAGTAGTCGGGGGTGAGCTCGCTCATCTCGGTGACCGTACCAGCACTATCCGAGGGCATCGCGGATCGCCTCGGGCGGTACGGCACCCTCGCGAACGATCTCGGAAGCGCCCGTCCTCGTGGTAGCCGGTCAGGTCGACCACCGTCGAGGGCGTGCCGGGCAGCTGCCCGGCGTCGAGGATCAGATCGACGCCGGCGCGGATGCGCTCGTCGACCTCTTCCACGCGCCTGGCGTCCGCTTCGCCGGAGCGGTTGGCGCTCGATTGCAGGACGGGCCAGGGCATCGCCTTCAAGGGCGCCAGCGCTCGCCGTGAGTTTCGGGACTCTCAGGCCCAGCACGTCCCGGTGTCGGCTCGCACGCCAGTGGAAAGCGATGCGCTTCGTTGGGCAATAGCAGGGTGACTCCGCCGGGGAGCAGTCGCTCCGCCGCGGTCCGCGTTGCCGCCGGCAGCTCGGGCAGGGATTCCAGCGCCAGGTCCCTGTCGAAGAACATGACCGCCGACGGCCGGTCCGGCCGGCGCCCCTTCAGGCGGTACAGGCGCTCGATGCCCTCGCGCGAATCGGGTTCGGTGGCGAGCCCGTAGACGGTGTCGGCGGGAAACAGCGCCACGCCCCCCACGGCGATGCAGCGCTCGAACGTGGCGACGTCCTCCTCGGTCACGGGACGGGGCCCACCGTCACCCGCTCCCGGCCGGCGAGGTCCGAGAGGGTCTCGGCGCCGTCGAGGAGGGCGCGGACGCCGGCGGCCTGGCCGGGTGCGTGCTCCAGCGCGAGCCGGGTGCCGGACGGGGCGGCGGCGCAGAGGTCGCGGATGGCGTCGAGGCCGTCCTCGCCCGAGACCAGGGCCTCGCGCGGCTCGTAGCGCCGGATCTCCGGCGCCAGCCCGTCCCACTCGTCCTCGCGCACGTACGGGAGGTTCGCGAGGACAAGGTGGAAGTCGCCGTCGGGCAGGCCGCGATGGATCGACACCTCGAGCGCCAGCCCGAGCCGTGCGGCATTCGCACGCGCCACCCCCACCGCGGCCGCCGACGCGTCCGACGCGGTCACCGTCAGGTCCGGGCGCTCGTCCATCAGCGCGAGCGCCACCGCCCCCGAGCCGGTGCCCACGTCGTGCACCCGCGCCCCGGCGGGCAGCTCGAGCGCCACCTCCACCAGCAGCTCGGTCTCGGGCCGCGGGATGAGAACCCGCGAGTCCACGAAGAGCTCGATCCGCCGGAAGCCGCGGCGGCCGAGGATGTAGGCGACCGGCTCGCGCGCGACGCGCCGCCGCACCCGCTCGCCGATGACGCGCGCCTCGGCACCCGTCACCGCTCGGTCCGGCGTCGGTGTGGAGCACGGCCCGGTCGGCGCCGAGCGCATCCGCGATGAGCACCTCGGCATCGAGCCGCGGCGTGGAGCATCCGGCCGCGGCAATCGCCGTCACGGCCGCCTCGAGGGCATCCCGGACGGGCGGGCCGATGAGGGCCCCGGCCCCGCTCAAGCCGCGGTGACTTCCAGCATCCGCCGCTTCTCCTCCGCCTCGAGCGCCGCCGTGAAGTCCTCGAGCTCTCCGGCCAGGATGGCCGGGAGGTTCCCCTTGGTGAGACCCACGCGGTGGTCGGTCACGCGGTCCTGCGGGAAGTTGTACGTGCGGATCTTCTCGGCCCGCTCGCCCGTGCCGACCTGGGCGAGCCGCGCCGCCGCCTGCTCGGCCTGCTGCGCGGCCACCTCGCGCTCCAGCAGCCGCGCCCGCAGCACACGCATCGCCTTCTCGCGGTTCTGCAGCTGCGACTTCTCGTCCTGCATCGACACCACCACCCCGGTCGGCTTGTGGGTGATCCGCACCGCGGAGTCGGTCGTGTTCACCGACTGCCCGCCCGGCCCGGACGAGCGGTAGACGTCGATCTGAAGGTCGTTCGGGTCCACGTGCACGTCCACGTCCTCCGCCTCGGGCAGCACCGCCACCGTGGCCGTCGACGTGTGGATCCGGCCCTGCGACTCCGTCTCCGGCACCCGCTGCACCCGGTGCGTCCCGCCCTCGAACTTGAACACGCTGTAGGCGCCGTTGCCCTTCACGGCGAACGTGTAGTGGCCGTCGCCCACCTCGAGCGGCTCGGGCTTGAAGCGGCGCCGCTCGGCGTAGCGGGAGAGCATGCGGTAGAGGTCGCCCGCGAAGAGGCCGGCCTCCTCCCCACCGGTGCCCGGCCGGATCTCGACGATCACGTCCTTGTCGTCGTTCGGGTCCGGCTCGACCATCGCGAGCCGGATCTCCTCCTCGAGCTCGCCGAGCCGGTCCTCCGAGCCGCGCAGCATCTCGCGCAGCTCCGGGTCGTCGCCGTCCTCCGCGAGCAGCTCGCGCGCGCCGGCGGCGTCGTCGGTCGCGCGGCGCCATTCGAGCGCCAGCGCGTGCGCCGGCTCGAGCTGCCGGTAGGCGCGGCCGACCTCGGCGTAGCGCCGCTGGTCGCCGATCACCTCCGGGTCGGACATCTGGCCCGAGAGCTCGGCGAACCGGCTCTCGATCTGCTCCACGAGCTGCTCGATCACGCCGTAGAGGGTAGGCGAGCCGCGGCGATCGCCGTCAGAGCAGGCTGCCTCCAGGCGGCACGATCCACAGCTTCTGCGCGCGCGCCACGAGCTCCTCGGGGTCCACCTGGCCGACGGACTCGGCGCCCTGGGCGGCCATCGAGCGGGCCAGCGCGCCCCATTCGCGCGCCACCGAGCCCACGCGTGCGGTGGGCCCCCATCCGGACACGTCCCGCAGTTCCTGCGCACGGGCCTCGACCTCCGCGAGCGTGAGCTCGGCGAACGGCTTGGACCGGCCCCCCGCGAACACCTGCTCGGCGAGGATCGAGGCCGCGTCTGGGCCGTCGGTGGCGCTCACGGGGCGTTCGCCTCCTCCGCGGCCACGCGCGCGGCGGCCACCGCAAGCTGACCGTAGGCGATGCCGCCGTCGTTCGGAGGCAGTCGCTCCGGCACCAGGACCCTCAGCCCGGCGGCGCCGAGCAGCGACGACGTTCGCTCGAGGAGCCGGCGGTTCTGGAAGACGCCGCCGGAGAGCACCACGACCTCGGTGCCGCCTCGCTCGGCGGCGAGAACGCAGGCGCGCGCGGTGGCCTCCGCGACGGCGTTGTGGAAGCGGGCGGCCACCAGCGGGACCGCCACCCCGTCATTCAGGTCCCGCTCGATCTCGACGATGGCCGGCCGCGCGTCCATGACGAGAGGCCCCCGGCCTTCGGCCGGCAGCGCGATCGTGTAGGCACGCCGCTCGTGCGGGTCGCAGCGCGCCTCGAGCTCGACGGCGGCCTGGCCCTCGTAGTTGACCTCGGCGCGGATCCCGCACAGCGCGGCGACGGCGTCGAAGAGCCTGCCCATGCTCGTGGTCAGCGGCGAGGCGACCCCCGTCCGCGCCAGCTCGCAGACCTGCCGCCAGGCCGGCGGTGCCACGCTGCCGGCGAGCACGCGCGGCCTGGCGGGCGCCTGACCATGCGCCTCGGTGAGCCACGCGCAGGCCATCCGCCACGGCTGCCTGATCGCCGCCGTGCCGCCCGGCAGCCGCACGGGGGCGAGCAGGCCCACGCGCTCGAAGCCGACGAGGTCGCCCAGCAGCAGCTCGCCGCCCCAGACCGTGCCGTCGCCGCCGTAGCCCGTGCCGTCGAAGATGGCCCCTACCGCGGGACCGTGCTCCCCGTGCTCGGCGAGACACGCCGCCAGGTGCGCGTGGTGGTGCTGGACGCCGACCAGGCGCACCCCGTCGAGCTCCATCGCGTACTTGGTGGACAGGTACTCGGGATGGAGGTCGTGCGCAACGACCTCGGGCTCCACGGCGAACAGTCGCTCGAAGTGAGCGATGCCCTCGGTGAACGACCTGAGCGTCTCGTAGTTCTCGAGGTCGCCGATGTGGTGTCCGATCCAGGCCCGCCCGCCCTTGGCGACCCCGAAGGTGTTCTTCAGCTCGGCCCCGCAGGCGAGCAGCTGCGCGCCGGAGGCGACCGGCAGCGCCGACGCATCCGGCACGTGTCCGCGCGAGCGGCGCAGCACCTGCGGCCGCCCTGCCGCCACGCGCACCACGGAGTCGTCGGTGCGCGTCTCGATCGGCCGGTCGTGCAGCAGGAAGAGGTCCGCGATCTGGGCCAGCCGCTCGCAGGCGTCGTCGTCGCGGTAGGCGATCGGCTCGTCCGATGTGTTCCCGCTCGTCATCACGAGCGGCTCCCCGGCGTCGGCGAGCAGCAGGTGGTGAAGCGGCGAGTAGGGCAGCATCACGCCGAGATCGCGGGACCCCGGCGCCACCGAAGGGGCGACGCGCGCCCCCCGCCTCCTGCGCGCGAGCACGATCGGGCGCTGCCGCGAGAGCAGCAGATCGGCCTCCGCGGGCTCCAGGTGCACCAGCTCGCCCGCGCGCTCGAGGTCGGGGACCATCAAGGCGAACGGCTTGTCCTCGCGGTGCTTGCGCGCGCGCAGCTCCGCGACCACGGACTCCTCGTCGGCGCGACACGCGAGGTGGAACCCGCCCAGCCCCTTGACGGCGACGATCGCGCCCCCCAGCAGCGCTTTGGCGGCCGCCTCGACGTCGTCGCGGCCGCGCGGGCCGGCCGGCGCGGCGCCGCCGGCGTGGACGAGCCTCACCCGGGGCCCGCAGTCAGGGCACGCGTTCGGCTGCGCGTGGAAGCGGCGGTCGCCGGGATCCTCGTACTCGCGGCGGCACGCCTCGCACATCGTGAAGCCGGCCATCGTCGTGTGCGGCCGGTCGTACGGAACGTCCCGCACGATCGTGAACCGCGGCCCGCAGTTGGTGCAGTTGGTGAACGGGTAGCGGAAGCGGCGGTCACCGGGGTCGAACAGCTCGGCGAGGCAGTCGGAGCAGGTGGCGCTGTCGGGCGTGACGGCGGCGCGCGGCTCGCCGTCGCGCGGGCTGTCGCGGATGGCGAAGCCGAGCTCCCCGGTCTCCTCCACCGCTTCGGCGATCACGCGCTCGACGTGCGCGAGCGGCGGCGCCTCCGCCGGCAGCCGCGCCAGGAAGCGGTCGACCGTCTCCGGCGCCGCCTCGACCTCCACCACCACGCCACGGGAGTCGTTCAGGACATGTCCGGCCACGCCGAGCTCGCCGGCCAGCCGGTAGACGTAGGGACGGAAGCCGACGCCCTGGACGGTGCCCTCGACACGCGCCCGCACGCGGCTCACGCGGGGCCCGACCTCACGCGACCAGCTCCCGGAGCACGTGATAGGCGCTCGCCTGCGCCTCCTGGATGCGCGGGATGTGCTCCGAGCGGGTGACGACGACGTGGTCGGCCAGCCGCTCGGCAGCCACGCGGCCGCCGTCGTAGCCGACCATCGCGATCGTGCGCAGCCCGCGGCGGCGGCCTTCCGCCAGCGCGTGGATCACGTTGGCGGAGTTGCCGCTCGTGGAGATCGCGAGCAGGGTGTCGCCGGCGCGCCCGTGCGCGATCACCTGCCGCGAGAAGATCGCCTCGGTTCCGATGTCGTTCGCGATCGCGGTGAGGATCGCCGGGTCCTCGGTGAGGTCGATCGCGGCCCGGCGCCGCCAGCGCGGATCGGGCGGCTGCCGGAGATCCGCCACGACATCCATCGCGTCGGTCGCCGAGCCGCCGTTGCCGAGCGCCAGCAGGCGGCCGCCCCCGTCGAGGTCCGCGCGCAGCGCCGCCGCGGCGTCGGCCAGCTCGTCGCGGTTCTCGGTGAGGGTCTGCGTGCGGAGCTCCACCACGTCCTGAGCCTTCGCCAGCACCGAGCGCCGCACGTCCTCGACCACGGCCTCCAGGTCGTGCTCCCGCTCGGCGAGGAAGGGATAGAGGAAGCTCGACGCCCCGGTGTCGTGCACCTGGCGCGCCTCGCGGCCCTCGAGCAGGCCGCGGTGGTCGAAGAACACGTGCACCAGCTCCCAGAGCACGTGGTAGAGCGTCTCGACCAGCTCCTGGCGGATCGACGCGTCCGAGCTCGGCGGCTCGAACTCCCATTCGGCGCCGGCGGGGGCGAAGGCGAGCGTCAGGCAGCCCCGCCCGCGGGCCACCGCGAGCGCGGCGGCTGCCTCGCCCGCGTCCTCCCCGGCGCCGAAGCCGATCGCGATGTCGTCCGGCTCGGCCGCCAGCTCGACCTGAGCGGCGAGCGGACCCCCCTCGCCGGCCAGCCCGAGCGCGGGAAGGGCTCGCTTGCCCACGATCACGGGGTGCACGAACTCCACGGCGACGTGCCGCGCGTCCGAGCGGGCCGCCGGCGAGCCGCCGAAGGCGATCAGGCGCCCGCCGCGGGCAAAGCGCTCCGCCATCAGGTGGCACAGCCGGGCGAGACGCGCCGACTCGGCCTCGAAGAACGCGTGGCCCGCCCGCGTGCGCTCGGCGAGCGCCCGATTCAGGACGTCCGCCGCGAGCGCGCCCGTCAAACGGGCGCCTCCACCGGCGCGCCGACCCGCGTGAGCCAGGCCCGCCACTCGTCGATCCCCTCGCCGGTCTTGGCGCTGACCATGATGCGCTCGACGCCCGGATGGACGGCGTCGAGGTGGTACATGAACTTGTCGAGGTCGAAGTCGAGGTGCGGGAGCAGGTCGATCTTGTTGATCAGCACCAGCTCGCAGGCGCGGAACATGAGCGGGTACTTGGCCGGCTTCTCCTCGCCCTCGGTGATCGCGGAGACCATTACGCGGGCGTCCTCCCCGACCCTGAACTCCGCGGGGCAGACCAGGTTGCCCACGTTCTCGATCACGAGCAGGTCGATGTCGTCGAGCGGCAGGTCACCCAGCGCAGAGCGCACCATGTTCGCGTCCAGGTGACACTCGCCGCCGAAGCTCGGGGCGGTGTTCAGCTGCGTGACGGGCACGTGCAGCGACGCCAGGCGGTCGGCGTCCATCGAGCCCTGCACGTCGCCCTCGAGCACGCCGACGCGCACCCCCGGGAGGTCCGCCACCACGCGTTCGAGCAAAGAGGTCTTCCCCGCCCCGGGCGCGCTCATGAAGTTGACCACCCTGACCCCGGCGCGGTCGAAGTCCGCCCGGTTGGCCCGCGCGATCGTGTTGTTGGCGTCGAGCGCCTCCTCGACGATCTTCACCTTGGTGCGGTGCATGCTGCCTCCTCGAGCTCGATCGACTCCACCTCGAATTCGTTTCCGCTCGCGACCTCGACCCGGCCGCCCGCGACCCCGCAGTCGGGACAGTGGAAGATCGGCATGTCGATCTCCCACTCCCGCTCACAGGTCCCGCAGTGGAGCCGTGCCGGGATGAGCTCCTGATCGAGCCGCGCCTCCTCGCAGACGGTGCCCTTGGCGACGATGCCGAAGTAGAAGTCGAGCGTGTCGGGGATGACCTGCCTCAGCGCACCGACCCGCAGGTTGACCACGGTCACCGGCCGGTCCTGGGCGTGCTTGACGACCGTGTTGACGATCGCGCTGGAGAGCGAGAGCTCGTGCACGGCTCAGTCGACGGCGTACGCGGCGTCGGTGCGCAGCTGCTCGATCGTCTCGATCACCAGCTCGACGGCGCCGTCGACCGCGCGCTCCACTTCGCCCGTCAGGCCCATCCCCATCTCCTCGACCTCAGCCGGCTCGCAGGCGACCACGACCACCTTCCCGGGCCAGGCGCCGAGTGTCTTGAGGAAGCGCAGCACGGTCTGCGGGTCCATCGCGTGCGGGTTGATCATCTGCCCGTCCTCGATGCCGGCCTCGACCTCCTCCTCGCGCGCCTCCATCACGTAGAGGGTCCCGGGCTCGCCCCCCTGGCGGCTGACGTCGATCAGGAGCAGCGCGTCGTAGCCGCGCATGACCTCGTACGCGAGGTCCAGCCCGCCGGTTCCGAAGTCGAACACGGCGGAGCCCTCCGGGAGCTCGCGTGCCTCGAGTCGCTTGACCACCTCGCCCCCGAACCCGTCGTCCTTGAGCCACGCGTTGCCGATCCCGGCAACCAGGATCTGCTTCATCGAACCACCTCCAACTCAGGGGGGAAGAACCAGAGAAAGCGACCGGTCTCGCGCATGATCTCCTGGCCGGGCTCGTCGACGCTGACGCCGAGGTGCACCTTGCCGTCGTAGTCGCGGTAGATCCGCTCGACCGTCACGGTGCGGCCCTCGAGCATGCGCGCCTGCAGGTCCGCGTCGAGTCCCGGCCGCACCACCACATGCCCGCCGCGGCGGAAGACCACGCCGTCCACCTCCACCTCGGGCAGCCCGCGCGTGGGGTCGCGCACGTCGGCCGACGGCTGCGGCGGCTCGCGCGTGACGGGGTCGCGGACCTCCACGCGGCCGTGCAGGTTCAGCAGCTGCTCGGGCGTGACCGCACTGGCGCGGTCGATCATCTCCCTGACCGCCGGGTCCTGCTGCTCGAGCTCGGCGCGCTCGGCGTCGCTCAGCGCCTGGACGTGGAGGACCAGAGCCTCCTCGATCTCCGTGTTGTCGAAGAGGTTGCCGCGGCTCTCGGGGGCGATCTGCGGATGGTCGGGCAGGACGATCGCGGCGCCCAGCACCACGTCGTCCTGCGGCGAGGCCAGCACGGGCCACGTGTTGACGCTGTCGCAGGGGGCGTCCAGCTGGGAGAGGAACGCGCGCCGGCCGCGCGGACGATCGGGTGGGTGGAGATGAGCGACCTCTCGATCGCCGCGGCGCGGTCCATGTCCGGCGGCGCGTCCGTGCGGTTCTCGACGCGGTAGGAGACGAGCCGCCGTCCGTCATCCAGCGGAGTCACGTCGAGCCGGGTCCTCACCGAGAGGCCGCCCACCTGGAAGTCGCCCGCGCCCTCGAGTCGCTGCGGCTCGGCCCGGTGGCGCTCGCCGCTGGGACGAAGGAACCGGACCTCGGCGGACACCTCGCCGTCGCCCTCGGCGATGCACCGGAGCTCGAGATGGTCGAAGGTCGTGTCGAGCGCCTGCGCGTAGGCGGGCGGGTAGACGATCCCGAACGGCGTCGGCGTGGCGTTCTTCGTCGCGCCCGGCGTGTACGGGTAGAGCGCGTAGCCCTCGTAGAGCAGCGAGTCGACGAGCTCCTCGAGGCTCACGAGCCCTCCTCCTCCAAGCAGCTCCGCCACGCAGGCGTCGAGCGTGGGCAGGGCGCGCCGGGCCTTCTCGCGCTGGAGCGCCTGCAGCGTCTCCTCCTGGAGCGGGATCCACCCGGTCTTCGGGTAGTAGTGGTCGATCACCTCGCGCCAGGTGGCGACCGGGAAGCGGAACTCCGCCGAGCACGCCCAGGGCACGAGCGACATCTGCAGCCGGCCGTCGTCGCCGCGGTAGTGGACCGTCCCGTTGAAGTTGAACGCCAGCGGCACGTGGCCATCCGGCAGCCCGTAGAGGTACTTGGCCGACGCGACCTCCATGTCGAAGCTCGCGGGCACCGATACGCGGAACGTCGTCGCTCCCGTGAACGCCGGCACGAGCACGTCGGCCTGGTGCCAGACCAGGCTGCGCGTCGTGGTCGCCCAGCGTTCCGGTGCGCCGAACAGCTCGACCAGCTTCTCGCGCGTCTCGGCGTCGTAGGCCCGGCGCGCGGGCTCGATCATGATCTGGGCGCTGAGCGCGATCGCGTAGACCGCGCGGCCGCCCGGCTCGGTCACGTGGACGTCGAAGTCGATCGCCGGCACGGCGGCGTGGCGGCGCCCGGAGGCGCCCAGGACCTGAAACTCCGGCTCGGGCGCAACCGGGGTCTCGATGACCTCCGGCCGGCTCACTGCGCGGCCGCCCGCAGCTCGTCGAAGTAGCCCTCGATCGCCGTCTCCACGCCGGCGCCGCCGGAGATGCCCTCCCACACGGACTTGACGAGGCCGACGAGCATGTAGCAGCGGTCGATCGGCGCTATCGCGTACGCCGGCGGATCCGCCATCCGGTTGACGATCAGCCCCTCCGCGTCCGGCTCGAGCCGCTCGAGAACCGGGTTCATCTCGGTGAGCCGGTTCCATGTCTCGAAATGGAGCTCGCTCTCGGTGGCGCCGGCGGGGCTCGGGTAGAGCGCGACGACGCACTCCGTGACGCTCGAGTACATGAAGAACGCCAGGCCGATGGGGATCCGGAACTGCGCCCAGATCTCCTCCGGCAGCCGGAAGTCCTCGAGCCACAGCGTGCGGTGGCCGACCGGGCGAAACTCCGTCTCGCCGGAGCGCAGCGCCCAGCAGCTCTCGCAGACGCAGACGATCTGCCGCTCGTAGAGGTTGAGCATGTGCCGGTGATCCGGCGGCACGGTCGTCTGGCAGAGGTCGCACCGCTCCTGGTCGTCCGCGACGGGCCCGGGAGACGGTGGCGCCGGCTTCGCCAGCCCGCGCAGCCCGGAGACCATCGAGCCTTCCGGCGACTTGCGACTGCCTCGTCGACGCTCTTCACAGGGCGACCCTGATCTCCTCCTCCTCGCGCAGCAGCGGGACCGGATCGAGCTGGAGATGGTCGTCGTCCATCGATCGGCCCGCCTGCGGCAGGAAGTACCTGCGCCCGCAGCCGGGGCACCCGAGCGCGCCGCCGTCGAGCGCCCCGCCGTCGAGCGCGCCACCGCAATCCGCACAGGCATTGCGGTAGGCGAGCAGCGTCCCGTCCACGTTCGCCACCACGAGCGGCACCCCGTCGACGTCGGTGGCCATCGAGCGCCTCGGAGCCGTCGATGCTCCAGCGTGTGCCAGGACGGGCGTCCCGTTCATCTGGACCAGCGGGAGCGGAATGCCGCTGATCTCGGGCTCGGCCTCCTCCACGATCCCCTCGACGTCCATCCCGTCCAGGTCCGGCGCCGCCTCCTCGAGGGCCTGCCGCACCGCCAGCTCGAGCGTGGAGGAGGACGCCCGGCACGACTTGCAGCTGCCCTCGAGGCGCAGCCTCGCGATCCCGTTCTCGATCCCGAGCAGCTCGACGTTGCCGCCGTGGGACTCCATGTACGGCCTGACCGTGTCCAGGGCCTGCATCACCCGCTCCTCGATCGGGACCGGATAGAGGTCGTGGATCATCAGGAGCCCCGCGACGAGACTGTCGTTCGCCATCTCGTCGCGGGTCGCGGCGTCGGCCAGCTCGACGATTCGCTCGAGCCCGGCGCCGTACATCTGCACGACCGCCGCGGTCAGCTCCTCGGCAAGCTCGCGGCAGGCCGGGTCGTCAAGGTCCTCCAGTCGCCCCGTGAGCTCCTGCACACGGGCGATGAGCTGCTCGGGCTCCATGGGCTAGCAGAAGGCCGTGGGCGTGTGGACCACCTTCCGAACCGGCCCCTTTCCGCCGTACATGTGCACGCCGCACGGCAGGCACGGATCGAACGAGCGGACCGCCCGCATGATGTCGATCCCCTTGAAGTTCTCCGGACCGTTCTCCTCGAAGATCGGGGTGTTCTGCACCGCGTCCTCGTAGGGGCCCGGAGTTCCGTAGACGTCGCGCGGACTCGCGTTCCACGGCGTCGGCGGATAGGGCTGGTAGTTCGCGATCTTGCCGTCCTCGATCACCATGTGGTGCGACAGCACGCCGCGGGCGGCCTCGTGGAATCCGACGCTGACCGCCGACTCCGGAACCTTGAAGTCGTTCCAGCTCTTCGTGCGGCCGGCCTGCACCTCCTTCATCGCCCGCTCCAGGTTGTGCAGCGCGATCAGCGCCGAGTAGGCCTGGTGGTACGTGCGTGCACGGTCGCGCTCGATCGCGTTCGACTTCTCCGGGACGTGCCACTCCATCTCCATCTCGGGGAAGCTCGCCGAGCGCGGCAGGACCATCTGGATGCTGTGGCCGGTGGCCTTGGCGTAGCCGAAGTCGACGAGGCCGGCCTTGGCCGTGCACCACTGGCGGGCGAACGGGCCGCCGCCGGTGTCGCAGCAGACGTGCGTGTCGGTGCGCTTGTCGTAGATGCGCGGTGACACCACCCAGGTGTACTTGTCCGCGAAGTCACGCTTCTGCGGCTTGGGCAGCGTGACCTTGTTCCACGGGTGGTTCTTGTCGACCGGGTTGCCGAGCGGGTCCTCGGTGACGAAGGTCCGCTCGTTCTCCCAGCCGTCGAAGTACGAGCTGCCGAGCAGGATCCGGATGGCGAGGTTGATCTCGACGAGGTCCGTCGTGATCAGCTCGCCGTTGATCGCGATCCCGGGGGTGATGTAGCGCTTGCGCCCCCACTCGGTCATGTTCTTGTAGCTGTAGTCGACGAAGTCCGGATCGTCGAACGAGCCCCAGTTGACCAGGTTCGTGTCCCGGTAGCCGACCATGTCGTACCCCGGCAACTCCTGAAGGAAGAAGTCGTAGAGGTCGTCGTGCATCGGCACGCTGCGCTTCACGTAGTCGAAGTACCTCATGAGGCGCACGTAGTAGTCGGTGCACGTCTGGTGCGTGATGTCGGCGGTGACGCCGCCGGGCATGATCGTCGACGGGTGGGTGTGGCGCCCGCCGAACAGGCAGTACATCTCGCGCGTGTAGCGGGCTACGTGGAGGGTCTCCAGGTAGAACTCGCCGGTGAACGGGTTGAGCGACCGCATGATGTCCGCGATCGTCCTGTAGCCGTGGATGTCCGAGCCCGGAGCCGGGGTGTTCTCGGCCTTCGCGAGCAGCGTCGGGTTCGTCTCCTTGACCATCTGCTCGCAGAAGTCCACGTTCGCCATGCAGTCGTTGAAGATCGCGTGGTCGAAGATGTAGTCCGCGGTCTCGGCCAGGTTGTAGGCCATGTCCCCCAGCGGAGGCGGCTTGACCCCGTAGGCCATGTTCTGGTTCAGGCACGAGCACGTGCAGTGGTTGTCACCGCAGATGCCGCAGATGCGGCTCGTGATGAAGTGCGCGTCCCTCGGATCGATCCCCTTCATGAAGATGTCGAAGCCGCGGAACACCATCGACGTCGAGTAGCACTTCAGGACCTGCTGGTTCGAGAAGTCGATCTCCGTGTGGATCCCGAGCGACCCGACGATGCGGGTGATCGGGTCCCACGACATCTCCTTGACGACGACCTTCTGTTCGCGGGGTGTCTCAACTGTTGACATGGTCGCCTCCCTCTACCAGCGCTTGGAGTAGCCGGTGGTGAGCTGGGGCCGGTTGTGTCTCCACTCGGGCTCCTTGTCGTACTTGTTCTTGATGTTGCGGTGGCGGAAGTAGCGGACCATCGGGCCGTAGACGTACTTCGCGACGCCCGCCGCCCTGGCTCCCCACGGGTCCTCGTCCATGAAGGGCATGTACTTGTCGGGGAAGCCCGGCATCGTGCAGGCCATGCAGATGCCCCCGACGTTGGGACAGCCGCCGATTCCGTTCACCCAGCCGCGGATCGGCACGTTGCACTTGACCACGGGCCCCTTGCAACCGAGCTTGACCAGGCAGCGGTGGTCCGATCCGTACTCGGTGGCGAAGTCGCCCTCCTCCGCGAAGCCCGCCCGGTTGCAGCCCTCGCGCACCGTGCGGCCGAACAGCCACTTCGGGCGCAGCTGCTCGTCGAGCTCCGGCGCCGGCGCGAGGCCGGCGAGGTGGAGCGCCAGGTACAGCAGGGTCTCCGTCATGTTGTCCGGCTGCGCGGGGCAGCCCGGGATGCACACGACGGGCAGGCCGGCCTTCGACTTCCAGCCCCAGCCCAGGTAGTCGGGCACGCCCATCGCGCCGGTGGGGTTGTTCTTCATCGCGGGAATGCCGCCGTAGGTGGCGCAGGTCCCGACGGCCACGACGGCCGCGGCCTTGGGCGCGAGGCGGTCGAGCCACTCGTTGATGGTGATCGGCTGGCCGTCCTCGGGGTTGTAGCCCAAGCCCGTCCAGTGGCCCTCGCCGTTGATCTTCTCGTTGCCCAGCGAGCCCTCGATGACGAGCACGAACGGGTCGAGGTCGCCGTTCTCCGCGTCGAACCAGGCCTGGATGTACTCCTCGCCGACCTCGTACGCGATCACCTGGTTGTGGACGACGATCTTCGGCATGCCGGGGATCGCCTGGGTGATGATGTCCTCGAGGCTCGGATTCGTCGCCGACGTCATCGCGACCGAGTCGCCCTCGCAGGAGAGACCTGTGGTCACCCACAGGACATGCGCGGTGACCGCCTCGGTCTCCTTGTGTGCTGCGAATGCGTCGGTCGTCGCCATCGGCGCTCCCCTTCCTCGCTCAACAGATCCGCGGGAGCGGATCGCCAACCAGCTGATCCATCACCCGCTTGCCGCCAAAGCTCGTCTCCACCAGAACCATGCCCGGCGGCTCGGTACGCACCTCACCGATCTCCGCCGCTCGCTCACAGCCCGGGACCGAGCGCATCGCGTCGAGCGCCCGGTCGGCGGCATCGGGCGCAACGAAGGCGACGAGCTTGCCCTCGTTGGCCACGTACATCGGGTCGATCCCCAAGATCTCGGAGGCCCCGGCCACGGCCGGGTCGATCGGCACCGCCGCCTCGCGGGCGATCATCGCCACCTGTGACGATCGAGCCAGCTCGTTCATCACGGAGGCGACGCCTCCCCGGGTGGCGTCGCGCATGCAGCGCAGCGACGGCCCGGCGGCCTCCAGCAGCGCGTCGGCGACCGGCCACAGCGAGCAGGTGTCGGACTCGATCTCCGCGTCGAGCTCGAACTCCCCGCGCGCCAGCATGATCGCCGTGCCGTGCTCGCCGACCGCGCCGGAGAGCAGGATGCGGTCGCCCGGCTGGATCGCATCGGTGGCCAGCCGCGCGCGGGGGTCGCGCACGCCGACGCCGGTGGTGCAGATGTACATCTTGTCGGCGGCGCCGCGCTCGACCACCTTCGTGTCGCCGGCGACGATCTGCACCCCGGCCGCCTCGGCGGCGCGCGGCGATCGCCTCGACCTCGGCCTTCAGCTCGTCCGCCCCCAGGCCCTCCTCGAGGATGAGCGACAGGGTCAGCGCGAGCGGCCGCGCTCCGGACACGGCGAGGTCGTTGACCGTGCCGTTCACGGCCAGGTCGCCGATCGAGCCGCCCGGGAAGCGGATCGGCTTGACGACGAAGGAGTCGGTGGTCATCGCCAGCTGGACCCCGTCGGCCTCGACGGCGCCGGCGTCCCCCATCGCCTCGAGGGTCTCCGAGCCGAAGGCGGGGACGAACAGCCCCTCGATCATGCTCTGCGTGGCCTTGCCACCGGCGCCGTGCGCCATGTTGATGCGCTCGTCGCGGAACTTGCCGCGCTTGCGGCGCGCGGTCTCGATGATCCCGAGGATCCGCTCCTCCGGTCGACGAGCTGCGGTGCTCGCCGACCAGCGCTCGGGCTGCGCTCCTCGCCGAGCGTCATACGACTTCGCGCTCCCGGGCGAAGCGGCCGAAGTTGTAGTACGCCGCGCAGGCGCCCTCGGAGGACACCATGCAGGTCCCGATCGGGCGCTCCGGCGTGCACGCGGTGCCGAACACCTTGCACTCCCAGGGCTTGATGACGCCCTTCAGCACCTCGCCGCACTGGCACGCCTTCGGGTCCGCCACGCGAACGCCCGGGACGCTGAAGCGCAGCTCGGCATCGAGGTCGGCGTAGGCCTCGGACAGCTTGAGCCCGCTCTGCGAGATGAAGCCGAGGCCGCGCCACTCGAAGTGGGGCCGCAGCTCGAAGACCTCGGCCATCACCTCGAGCGCCCGCGGGTTGCCCTCATAGGGCACCACGCGCGAGTACTGGTTCTCGACCTCGCACCGCCCCTCGGCGAGCTGGGCCAGGATCATCCGGATCGCCTGCAGGATGTCCAGCGGCTCGAAGCCGGCGACGACGATCGGCTTGCGGTAGTCGGCCGGGATGAACTCGAACGGCCGGGCGCCGACGACGGTCGACACGTGACCCGGGCCCACGAATCCGTCCAGCCGGAGGTCCGGCGAGTCGAGCAGCGCGCGCAGCGGCGGAACGATCGTGACGTGGCTGCACATGCACGAGAAGTTCCTGATGCCCTCGGCCTTCGCGCGCTTGAGCGTGAGGGCCGTGGACGGCGCCGTGGTCTCGAAGCCGATCGCGAAGAAGACGACCTCGCGGTCGGGATTCTGCTTGGCGATCCGGAGCGCGTCGAGCGGCGAGTAGACCATCCGGATGTCGGCGCCCTCGGCCTTGGCTTCGAGCAGGCAGCCGTCCGACCCCGGTACGCGCATCATGTCCCCGAAGCAGGTGAAGATCACCCCGGGCTCGCGCGCGATGGCGATGCCGTCGTCCACGCGCCCCATCGGGATCACGCACACGGGGCAGCCGGGGCCGTGCACGAGCTCGACGTTGGCGGGCAGCAGGTCGTCGACGCCGTACTTGTAGATCGAGTGCGTGTGGCCGCCGCAGACCTCCATGAACTTGTAGTGGCGACCGGGCTCGACGCGCGGCGAGGATCTCCGTCGCCAGCACGCGGCCCAGCTCCGGGTCGCGGAACTCGTCGACGTACTTCACGTCTCGAGCCCCACCAGCGCCACTCCCGCGTGAACCAGCAGCCGGTCGCCGGGCACGACCGGCTCTACCAGCGCGATCTCGACGGTGCTCTTCGAGCCGTCGTCGGCTGCGCAGAGAGCGAGGCCGCTCCCGGCGTCGATCCGCTCGACTCGCATGGGGATGCCCTCGTCGGAGCAGGTGATGCAGTGATCGCCGCAGCTGCATTCACTCGATGACGCTCGCCTTCAGCTCCTCGAGCTCGGCCTCGTAGTCCTGGCCCATGCGCTCCAGCTGCGTCCTGGTGGCGATCGCCTCCTCCTCGTCGACTCGCGACATCGCGAAGCCGACGTGGATCAGCACCCAGTCGCCGGAGTCGACGCCCGTTCCGTCGTCGTCGAGCAGCCCGATGTTGATCGTGCGCTGGACGCCGGCTACGTCGACCTTCGCGAGGCGATTCTCCTGGTCGACCACCTCGACGATTTGGCCCGGAATGGCCAAACACATGTGCGGGACGCTCCTCCCTGCTGGCTAGGCGGGCGACCCTACGCCCGAGCGATTCCCGCGGAAAGGACGGGGGTTGAACTCCAACGTTGATTTTCAACCCCCGGCAGGTAGCCTGCGCCGACGACGAGGAGGACGGGTCTGTCTATGACCAGCAACCACCCGCCGCATGCAGGCAGATCTCAACGGATCGGTGCGGCTCCTGGAGGTCGATCCCGAGCTCGGTCTGCGGGTTCCCGCAGAGCAGATCCGGCGCGCCAAGGCCGAGCTCAGGGCACGTGTGAGGACCCTGCCCTGTGGACGCTGGGAGGTTCCACACGACAAGGGCGACCGCGGTTCGCTCGGCTTCCTGTTGCTCGAGGGAGTCCTGGCGCGAGACATCATCCTCGTGGGCACGACCACCACCGAGCTGCTCGGTGAAGGCGACGTGCTCCAACCGTGGGTGGCTGAAGGGGAGGACGGCCTCGTCCGCCACCATGTCCTGTGGCACGTCCTCTCTCCCGTGCGGCTGGCGGTCCTCGACGAGTCGTTCGCGCGTTCGCTCGCCCTCTGGCCGCAGGTGATGCGCGCTCTGCTCGAGCGGGCCGTCAGGCGAACGTTGCGGATGTCGATACACCAGGCGCTGCTGCAGCTGTCGCCCGTCGAGACGCGCCTGCTCGTGCTCTTCTGGCACCTGGCGGACCGATGGGGTCACGTGACCCCGCAGGGAATCAGCATCCGCCTGCGGATCTCACACGAGCTCCTCGGGCAGCTGGTGGGGAGCCGCCGCGCTTCCGTGACGACAGGGCTGCGCAGGATCGACGAGAGCGGTCTCCTGGTGCGAAAGACCGATTCGACGTGGCTCCTGCGTGGCTCCCCGCCCGACGAGCTCGCCGAGATCCACTGGGAGCCGCGCGTAGCACCCGGCTGATGCCCTGAGACGCCGGCTCAACTCGGGCTTTGGGCCGTAGCGGTGCGGCCCCAGCGCGCCGCTTCGGCGAAGGCGATCAGACGGTGGAAGTAGCCCTCCACCGGCGGCGCCGGGCCCAGCCGGCGGTCGTCGAAGCGGACGCGCATCGAGAAGTAGGGAAAGTAGACCTCCATCCGCCGCAGGCCGCTGTACTTCCGGCGAAGCAGCGGATGCAGCAGGCGGCGGTAGGCGGTCGGAGGCAGCACGGCCGGCGTGCGGCGCCCGAACCGGGTCGACGCCAGGTCGAGCAGCCGCCCGACCGTCGTCGCGTTGCGGCCCGCAACCAGGTGGTAGGTGCCCTCGGAGCCCTTCTCGGCGAGGTCGACCGTCCGGTCCGCCACGTAGTCGACCGGCACGACGTCCACCGGCGACCCGCGCCGTCCCGGGATCGCGGGGATGGCGCCGCGCGCGAGCGCCTTGAGCGGCCCGTAGAGCACGTTGAAGGAGGAGGTCCGGCCGGTGCGGCTGTCGCCCACGACGATGCTCGGCCGCAGGATCTGCAGCGGCACCCCGTCGGCCCGCTCGCGCAGCATCCGCTCGGCCTCGAACTTCGAGCGCTCGTAGGGGTTGCGGAAGCGCTGGCCCACGTCGAGCTCGTCCTCCTGAAACAGGCGGCGCGGCTCGCCGGCGACGTAGGCGGTCGAGATGTAGCTCATGCGCTCGAGCCGCTCGCAGCGCTGGGCCAGGTCGAGCACGTGCCGGGTGCCGTCGACGTTCACCCTGCGCGACTCCTCGAGCGACAGGTCGAACGAGACCGAGGCGGCGCAGTGGACGACGGTGCTGACCTCCTCGGCGAGCTTCGCGGCCGTCGCCGGGGCGAGGCCGAGCCCCGGCCGCTCGATGTCGCCGGCGACGGCGGTCAGCCGGGCATGGGGCGACAGCCGCCGCGCGGCGGCGTCGTCGTCATCTGCGCGCACGAGCGCGAAGACCCGCCGGTCCCTGTCGAGGAAGCGGTCCAGGATCTCCTTCCCTACGAAGCCCGTGGCGCCGGTGAGCAGCACGGCGCCCATAGGTGACCGCTCTCCGGACGGGCGAATCCGAAACCTGCGGTAACGGCTAGGCCACAACCTCCATGCCGACCTTGTCTTCCTCGGAGGCGGCACGGGGGTTCTCGACCGACAGGACCTCCTGCAGCGCGGCGATCGCCACCGCAAGCTGCGGCAGGTCGGGCTCGCGCGTCGTCAGGCGCTGCAGCTGCATGCCGGGCCACATCAGGATTCGCGCCCAGCGCTTGGTGCGGTTCTTGCCGAACCACTTGATCAGCTCGAAGGCGAGCCCGGCGACGATCGGGATGCCGACGATGCGCGAGATGAAGAGCCAGTGCCAGTCGAGCTTGCCGAGCGGCGCGAAGACGACGATCGCCACGATCATGACCAGCAGCAGGAAGCTCGTCCCGCAGCGCGGGTGGAAGCGGGAGAACTTCTGCGCGTTCTCCGGCGTCAGCTCCTCGCCGGCCTCGTAGCACGAGATCGTCTTGTGCTCGGCGCCGTGGTACTGGAACACGCGCTGCAGGTCCGGCATGCGCGAGATCAGCCACAGGTAGCCGAGGAAGATCGTGATCCGGACCAGCTTCTCGATCACCACGAAGACGAGCGAGTTCGGGATCTGGTCCGCGAAGATGTTCGTCAGGCCCGCCGGCAGCAGGAAGAACAGGCCGACCGCGAACAGCAGCGCGAAGACGATCGTGCCGACCCACGCGCCGCCGCCGATCTCCTGCTTCTCGCCGTCCTCGTCGGCGGGCATCTGCGCGTTGGCGGAGATGCCGAGCGCGCGGAAGCCGATCTTGAGCGACTCGGCCAGGGCGACCACGCCGCGCACGACGGGGAGGCGGAGCAGGCGGTGGCGCTTCGTCCACGAGACGAGCGGCTCCGAGATCACCTCGATCTCGCCCTTGGCGCCCTCCTTCGAGTCGGCGCCGCCGGCGGCGAGCTGCTCCTCGGACGGCTTGCGGACCGCGACGGCCCACACGGAGATGCCGCGCATCATCACGCCCTCGAGCACGGCCTGCCCGCCGATCGGCGCGTCTTTGGTGGCCTCGCGGGCGCTCACTTCACGGATGGTATCGGCGGGCCAGCGTCAGCCTTGACAGTTCACAGTGTGGGCGTTGTCGTCCTCGGACGATTCGACGATCACGCCGTCCGGGTCGGCGATCGAGGAGACGGAGGTCGTGCACTCCGGCCCGAGGACCGCGACGTCGCGGCTGGCGCCGGGCTCGAGCGAGGCGATCGTGACCGTGTCCACCACGCCGCCGTCGACGCTGAGGCGCGCGTCGAAGTCGACCGCCGGCGCGACACCGGTGTTCGCGATGCGCATCAGATAGCGGACGACGCCCGGAACCTTGGTCGGCCCCGAGCCGGTCACGGTGCTCGTGAGGTTCGGCACCTCGTCGAACTGCCGGCACGCGCGCGAGAGCTTCCTGGTGCGCTCGAGCAGCTCACCTGTCGCCGAGTACCAGCGGAAGCTGACCTTGGCGCGGTACACGCCGCCCGGCTGGAGCCCGCGGACGGTCTGGCGATAGCCGAACGCGGCGACGCCGGGCTTCGACTTGTGCCAGCGCGACAGGCCGGGCGCCTCCAGGGTCTCGTAGGCGCCGGCGTGCTTCTCCTGCACCGTGAAGCGCAGCCACATCCGATCGGCGTCGGGCACCGTGCGCATGCGCGCGTAGAAGGCGGCCGAGCTCTGCTCGACGGAGCAGTCGGCGACCTTGACGGTCGCCGGGCGGCTCCGGCGACTTCGGCAGTCGCCGGAGCGGCCGGCAGGGCGGCGGCCAGAATCATGAGGGGCACCGCGAGCATGCCCCGTCAGAACAAGCTGGAGGGCCTGTAGTTGCGGCCGATGTCCGCGCGCACTCGGCCGAGCCGAGTGCTTACGGCTTAGCGCCCGCGCGCGCCGCACGGCGGCGGAAGCGCTCGACGCGACCGCCGGTGTCGACCAGCTTCTGGCGGCCCGTGTAGAACGGGTGGCAGTTGGAGCAGATCTCCACGTGCATCTCGGGCTTCGTGGAGCGCGTCCAGAACTCGTTGCCGCAGGTGCAGCGCACGTGCGACGGTCCGTACTCGGGATGGATCTCGGCCTTCATCTCCTCAGTCTAGCGACCGTCTAGCCACGCCGTCCGCCCGTCCGCGTGAAATACGCCGCGTGCCCGAGCTCGCCGACTACGAGCGCCGCTTCCGCCGGGCGGGCCTCCCGCTCTTCATCGAGGACTACTCGGCGCGGGAGGACGTCTGGACGCGCGCGGCGCCGATCTTCTCGCGCTCGTCTTCATCGGCGAGATGCTCGGCGCGATCGACCTCGACTGGTCCCTGCTCGCGAACCTCGGCGCGGCGCTCGGCGGCCTGGCCATCCTGCTCGGCGCGTTCGGCCTGCTCAACCTGGCCCGCGGGCGGCCGTTCTGGTCGCTGCCCCAGGACGTCGGGCCGGCCGAGCTCGCGGCGTTCGTCCTCGTGCCCGCCGCGCTGCCGCTGATCTTCGGCGGCCAGTGGGGCAGCGCGCTCGTGACCGCCGCCGCGAACCTGCTGCTGCTCGCGCTCGCCTTCGGTGTCATCCGCTACGGCCTGTTCGCGATCGTCCGCTGGACCGGCGCGCGGCTGTTCGAGCAGCTCGCCGCCTCGCTGTCGGTGATCTCGCGCGCGGTCCCGCTGCTGCTCGTGTTCGCGCTCGTGCTGTTCATCAACACGGAGATGTGGCAGGTCTTCTCGCGGATGCCGGACGCCTTCCTCGTGCTGGTGGGCGTTCTGTTCGTGCTCGCGGGAAGCGTGTTCGTCGCGGCGCAGCTCCCGCGCGAGGTGCGCGAGCTCGAGGAGGGCGCGGGCTCCGCCGGGCCGCCGCTCGAGAACCCCCAGCGCTTCAACGTCGGGCTCGTGATGTTCGTCGGCCAGGCGCTGCAGATCCTGGTCGTGAGCCTCGCGATCGGCGCGTTCTTCGTCGTCTTCGGCGCGCTGGCGGTGGGCCCCGACGTGCGCGAGGCCTGGGAGGTCGACAGGGAGGGCGTGGTGCTGCAGCTTCACGCTGTTCGGCGAGCAGGTCCAGGTGACGGAGGCGCTCCTGCGGGTGTCGGGCGGGATCGCGGCGTTCGCCGGCCTCTACTACGCGATCGCGGTGCTCACCGACTCGACCTACCGCCAGGAGTTCCGCGACGAGCTGACCGAGGAGATGGCGGACAGCTTCGCCGCCCGGGCCGAGTACCTGGAGCTGCGGAAGGCCTAGCGCCGGCCGACCCGCAGCACCCACACGGTGGCCGGGCGCCCGCCGAACAGACCGGTCGCCCGCCCCACGCCCACTCGCCGCATGCCCCGGTGGAGCATCACGCCGCGGTGGCCGGATGAGCGCAGCCAGAGCTGGACGGCCCGACCCGGCTGCGGCGCGCTGCCGCCGACCAGCGCGAGGTTCTCGCCGAGGAGGCGGAAGCGCCCCGGCGGCCCGATGCGGGCGCCGTGTGCGAGAACCCCGCGCCGGAGCAGGAGGCGAGCGAAGCGCTGAGCGGAGCGCGTGAGCGCGGGCGAGTGGCGCAGGCCGGCGACCCCATGGCCGGCCCGCTCGCCGTTCACGAGCGCGCGCAACTCGCGCTCGTGCTGGCCCGCCTGTGCCGCTGGAGCAAGGACGAGGCCGATGACTGCCACTGCGACCCAACGCATGCCCGGCAGGATCCGCCGCCCCGGTAAGGCGGCATTAAGACCGCTATGAGAATGGGCTTATCTAGGTGGCCTGGTAGTTCGGGCCGTCGCCGCCCTCGGGCGGGGTCAGGCGCCCGCCCTTGGCGGTGATCGCCCCGCACTGCACGCAGTTCGACGGCGTGACCTGCAGCTCGACCTCGTGCTTGCCGTCGAGCTTGCCGTTCCGGCGCGCCGCCTCGAGCTCCTCCTCGGGCACCTCGTACACCTGCGCCGGGCACATGTTCTGCCACATCAGCGCCACCTCGAGCGGCACCTTCTCCTGGATGCGGATGTGGTTCGGGGCGTCGTCGCGGGTCGCGTTGCCGCTCGCGAACACCGAGGAGAGCTTGTCGAACGTCTTCTTGCCGTCCGGCTTCGGGTAGTCGCGCTCCGGGCCGATGAACACGTCCACCGTGGCGTCGTCGTGCGTCGCCCAGCGCCCGGCCGGGATGCGCCCGCCCGAGATCTCCATCATGTTCGCCATCGCGCCGCCCACGAGGAAGCCCTTGGCGAACGGCTGGCGCATGTTGCGCGAGCGGTACTGTGTCCTTCTCGATCTCGGAGCCCTCGACCTTCGCCTCGTAGCTCGACAGGTCGTCGCAGTTCGCCGCTCGCCTTGAGCCGCTCGTAGATCGACTCCGCGGCGAACATGCCGGCGTGCATGGCGTAGTGCACGCCCTTGAGCGTCGGCACGTTGACCATGCCGGCGCCGTCGCCGCAGATCGCCATGCCGGGCGCCCAGAGCCGCTTGGGCCGCGCCCAGTAGCCGCCCGAGGGCAGCGTCTTCGCGCCCCAGCCCACGCGCTTGCCGCCCTCGATCAGCTCGGCCACCAGCGGGTGCCCCTTCAGCTCCTGGAGCGCGTCGTGCACCGAGAAGCGCGCGTCGCGGTAGTCGAGCCCGACCACGAGGCCCATCGAGATCCGGTCCTCGCCCATCGGGTAGATGAACGAGCCGCCGAACTCGCGGTACTTCGCGGCGAAGTGGAGCGGCCAGCCCATCGTGTGGATCACGCGGTCGAGCGGCTTCTCGACCTCCCAGACCTCCTTCACGCCGAGCTCCCACTGCTGCGGGTCCTCGGAGCCGAGCTCGAAGTGGCGGATGGCGGCGCCGGTCAGGTGGCCCTGGGTGCCCTCGCAGAGCACCGTGGCCTTGGCGATCAGGTCGGCGCCGGGCTCGAAGTTCGACAGCTCCTCGCCGTCGCGGCCGCGGCCCTTGTCGCCCGACCGCACGCCCACCACGCGGCCGTCCTCCACGAGCAGCTTGGCGCGCGGCGGTCTCGCCGAGGATGTACACGCCGGCCTCCTCGGCCTGCTCGCCGAGCCAGCGGCCGAGCTGGGCGACCGAGGTCACGTGGTTGCCGTGGTTGCGGAACGGCGGCGGCGTCGGCTTCAGCGGGATCGCCCGCTTGCGGTTCGGCAGCAGGTAGACCGTGTCCTTGTCGACCGCGCCGTAGGTCGGCCAGTCCTCCTCCGGCGAGGTCCGGGAACAGCTTCTTCATCGCCGACGGGTTCATCATCGCGCCCGACAGCAGGTGCGAGCCGGGCCTCTTGCCCTTCTCGACCAGCGCGATCGGCACCTCGCCGAGCGACTCCAGCAGCGCCTCGTCCTCGGCGAGCAGCTGGGTCAGCCGGATCGCGCAGGCGAGCCCGGCCGGGCCGCCGCCGACGATCGCGACGCCGACCTCGATCCGCTCGTCCTCGGGATCGGTCGGGCGCGCCGACGAACTCCTTCGCGGAGTCGACCGGCGGCGGGAACTCGACCGGCGCGGTGCTCACGCGCCCTAGCCCTTCTTGGCCTTCACGGCGTCGGTGAGCTTCGGCAGGATCTTGTTGAGGTCGCCGACCACGCCGAGGTCGGAGAACTCGAAGATCGGCGCGTTCGGGTCCTTGTTGATCGCGACGATGTTCTCCGAGCCCTGCATGCCCACCTTGTGCTGGATGGCCCCCGAGATCCCGGCCGCCAGGTAGAGCTTCGGCGCGACCGTCTTGCCGGTCTGGCCGATCTGGGCGGCGTACGGGTACCAGCCGGCGTCCACCACCGCGCGGGTGGCGGCCACCGCGCCGCCGAGCGCCTCGGCCAGCGCCTCGGCGAGCTCGAAGCCCTCGGCCTTGCCGAGCCCGCGGCCGCCGGCCACGAGGATGTCGGCGTCCTCGATGTTCACGTCGGCGCCGCGCTGCTCGCCGCGCTGGACCATCACGGCCTTGGTCGAGTGCTCCTCGAGCTGGACGTCGACGTCGACCACCTCGGCCGCGCCGTCGCCGCCCTCGGCGATGTCGAACGCGTTCAGGCGGCCGATGATGATGCCGGGCTCGCCCACGTAGCCGACGTCGACGATCGCCGAGTCCTGCAGGATCGGCCGCTCGGCGACGCAGCTTGCCGTCCTGGACCTTCACCGCGGTGACCTCCATGGTCACGCCGGCGTTCAGGCGCGCGGTCAGGCCGGCGCCGATCTCGAAGCCGAGCAGGCCGCCGCCGAACAGCGCGTACTTGAAGCCGTTGTCCTGGATGACCTTGGCCATCACGTCGACCACCGGCTGCGCGAGGCCCTCGGGCGCCTTGGCGCGGTAGACCTTGCCGGCGCCGTACTTGCCGAGCGAGGCGCAGAGCTCGTCGGTCAGGTCGTCGCCGTCGCCGACCACGACCGCGGCGCACTCGCCGCCCAGCTCCCTGGCCAGCCTCGCGCCCTCGGAGACGGCGCCGAGCGAGTTCTTGTTGAACTCGCCCTCGTAGTGGAGTGCGTAGATGAGGATGCTCATGCCAGCAGCTTCCTTTCCTCGAGCCAGCTGACGATCTTCTCGACCGTCTCGTTCGTGTCCTCGTCCTCGATGATCTCGCCGGCCTGCTTCTCCGGCGGCGGGTTGACGCCGAGGACCGACGTGCGGGAGCCCTGCTCGCCGACGCGATCCGGCTCGATGCCGACGTCGCCGGTGGACTTGGTGTCGAGCTGCTTCTTCTTGGCGCCCATGATCGCCTTGAGCGACGGGTAGCGCGGCTCGTTGATGGCGTCGCCGACGGAGATCACGGCGGGCAGCTCGACGTCGACGGTGTCGTAGCCGTACTCGGCCTGGCGCTCGCAGCGGAGCTTGCCGTCCTCGACGTCGATCTTGATGACCTGGGTGAGCGACGGCATCTTCAGGTGGTCGGCCACGACGGCGCCGATCGTGTAGCACTCGCCGTCGTCCGACTGCTGGCCGAGCAGCACCAGGTCGGGCGACTCGGACTCGAGCACCTGGGCGAGCGCGTAGCCGGTGGCGCACACGTCCGAGCCCGACAGCGCCTCGTCGGTCAGGTGCACCGAGCGGTCGGCGCCGAGCGAGACCGCCTTGTGCAGCGCGCGGAAGGCCGACTCCGGGCCCATCGTCACGGCGACGATCTCGTCGACGTCGACCGCGCCGCCCTCGCGGATCTGCATGGCGGCCTCGATCGCGTGCGTGTCGAACGGGTTCAGGTTCCTCTCGCCCGAGCGGTCGAGGCGCCCCGTGCCGGGGTCCATGCGCTTCTCGACCGCCGCGTCGGGCACCTCTTTCACGAGGACGCAGATCTTCACGGAAGGTGTCTCCTTTGGCTTCCGGGGCGGGGAACGGACGCCCTCCCCGCCGGGCGGCGGAATGATACCTACCCGGTTGACTGACGAGTCAATCGCCTAGCCCGGGCTACGCGACTGAGGCCCCTATGAGTCGCCAGCATCAGGCGGTCGACGCCGTTCGACCCCGCGCACCGGGGCCACCCCCCTCATTGCTGCCGTTCAAGCGCCGCTCTGTGCACGCACGAGCGACGGTCTGGCGGCCTCGGGACGGGCTCGGGCGCTCGGCCTCGGCCACCGCATGCGTGCGCGATGCGGTCCGTAAGTCGCGTGGCCGCGGGGGCCCCCGGTGGCTGAGGTCCCCTCTTGCCGCCGTCGGCCGAGGCAGCGCTGCGACGCACGAGCGGAGCGATCAGCGGGTTCCGGAACCGGCTCGCGCTCCATGTGCAGCGCTTCCGCCTCCACGGGCTCGCCCGCTCGATGTCGCGCTCGCGCACCAGCCAGAGGGCCACCACGGCGCCCGCGATCGACAGGATCCCGCCGAGCATCAGGATGTCGTTCAGCCCGGCGAGGAAGCCCTCGTTCGCGGCGGTCTCCACCTGGTCGCGCGCGCCCGGGGGCACCGACGCGAGGGCCTCGTCGAGGTTGCCCGACGACACCGCCTCCACCAGCTGCCGGGGCCGCTCGCCGGTGGCGGCCGGCGTGCCCGCCGCCAGCTCCTCGACCTTCGCCGCGCCGCGGCCGAGGAAGATCGCTCCCCAGGCCGCGATGCCGACGGCGATGCCGACCTGCCGGAACGTGTCGTTGATGCCGGAGGCCATGCCGCTCTGCTCCTTCGGCACGACCGACACGGCCACGTCGGCGATCACCGGGTTGATGATGCCCACGCCCGCGCCCGCGAGCAGGAACCCGCCCAGCAGCGCGGTCCACTCGTCGGCCGGGTCGAGGCCGCCCATCAGCAGGAGCCCGATTCCCGTGATGCCGAGCCCGGCGCTCAGGAGCACGCGCGCCGGCAACTTCGAGATCAGCGCTCCCGTCGCCGCCGAGACGAAGAAGGTCACGACCGTGAACGGCAGGTAGCGCAGCCCCGCCTCGAGCGGGTCGTGGCCGAGGTAGCCCTGCAGGTAGAACGTGAGGTAGAGGAACAGCGCGAACATCGACGCCGACACCGCGAGCGCGGCGAGCTGCACGCCGGTGAAGGCGGGCTTCCGGAACAGGTGGAGCGGCAGCATCGGCTGCTTCACCCGCGACTCGATCGCGATGAACACCGCGAGCAGCGCCGCGGCGCCGCCGAGCAGCCCGACGATCATCGTCGAGCCCCAGCCCTCCTCGTTGCCGCGCAGCAGCCCGAACACGAGCAGGAACAGCGCGCTCGAGAAGGTCACGAGCCCGGCCCAGTCGATGCGCGAGGCGTTGGGGTCGCGCGACTCGGCGAGCTTCGCGTAGGTCATCGCGATCGCCGCGATGCCGATCGGCACGTTCAGGAAGAAGATCGACTCCCAGCCGATCCCGTCCACGAGCGCGCCGCCGACCACCGGCCCGAACGCCACCGACACGCCGATCGTCGCGCCGTAGACGCCCATCGCCATGCCGCGCTCGCGGCCGGGCTTGAACTCCTGGGCGATCAGCGCGAGCGAGACGGCGAACATGATGGCGCCGCCCACGCCCTGCAGGCCGCGGGCGAGGTTGAGGAAGGTCGGGTCTGGCGCGAAGCCGGCCAGCAGCGACGCGACCGTGAAGATGGCGAGGCCGGCCGCGAACACGCGGCGCCGGCCGAGCCGGTCGGCGAGCACGCCGGCGGTGAGCACGAGGGCGGCGAGCGAGAGCGTGTACGCGTCGATGACCCACTGGAGCTCGGTGAAGCTCGCGCCGAGGTCCTCCTCGATCGCCGGCAGCGCCGTGTTCACCACGGTGATGTCGAGCAGGAGCATGAAGGTCGCGACGCTGACCACGATCAGCGTCCACCACTTGCGATGCATGTCTTGAAGCCTCCGGTACAATTTGGTCAGGCCGCTTTATAAAGTAACCTGACTAACAAGTCAAGCGACCTTACCAACTTGTCCGAAGATGTCCGTCGACCCGCTACCCCGCCGCGACCGCTCCCCGCGGTCCTCGCCCAGGTCAAGAACCTGGCCGTGCAGGACATGTTCAGCCGCATGGCGGCCCAGGGCTTCGACGACGTGCGCGAGGGCCACGGCTGCGTGTTCGGCTTCATCGACCTCGAGGACGGCTCGCGGCTCACCGACCTCGCCGAGCGCGCCGGGCTGACGAAGCAGGCCGTGGGCGAGGCGGTCGCCGAGCTCGAGCGGAAGGGCTACCTCGAGCGCGTGCCGGACCCGGAGGACGGCCGGGCGAAGATCATCAAGCTGACGCCGCGCGGCGTCGAGGCCGCGCTCACCGGCCGCCGCCTGTTCGCGGAGATCGAGAACGAGTGGGCCGAGCGCTACGGCGAGGAGCGCGTCGGCGTCGCTGCGCGAGTGTGCCGAGGACGATGCAGCGCGCCGGCTATCCGTCGTTCAGCGGTTGACCGGCTCACGGCCTCGCCCTCGTAGTACGGCGGCAGGCCGCCGATCGTCTCGAGCGAGCCGCGCGTGCAGCTCCTCGTGGACGTCGCGGTTCTCGCCGGCCACGTTCACGACCTCGGCCGGGTCGAGCGTCAGGTCGTACAGCTCGCGGTGGTCGCCGCGGTTGTCCGCGACGTAGGACCAGTGGTCGTTGCGCACGAAGAAGTGGTTGAAGTAGCCGCCGTAGGCGAAGGGGCGCTCGCCCGGCTCCTCGCCGTCGAGCAGCGGCGACAGGTCGACGCCGTCCATCCCGCGCGGCACAGGCACCCCGGCCAGCGACAGCAGCGTCGGCGCGATGTCGTGCGTCGAGCCGAACCACGGGCTGGTCTCCCCCGCGCCGCGGCCGGTCCGGATGGACGATCACGCACGGCACCTGGATCAGCTCCGGGTGGAGCTCCTGGGCGATCTTGCCGGTCCAGCCGCGGTCGCCGAGCAGGATGCCGTGGTCGCTGACGAAGACGATCGCGGTGTTCTCGTGGAGCCCGCGCTCGCGGAACTGGCCGAGGAACTCGCCGAGCCACTTGTCGGTGATCGTCAGAGCGGCCGAGTACACGGCGCGCATCTGGCGCAGCTCGTCCTCCTCGAGGTAGCTCTCCCAGCGCGTGTAGCGGGCGGTGCCGGGGTTCGGCCCGTCGTAGCTCGGCGACGCGTAGAGGTCGATGTACTCCTGCGTCGGGCTCCAGGGCTCGTGCGGGTCGAACGAGTCCACCACGAGCGCGAACGGCTGGTTGCCCTCGGCCTCCTCGAGCAGCTTTGCCGCCTCGCCGAAGACGCGCGCGGCATTCGACTCGGAGTCGTCCTCCCCGCTGCCGGTGTTGGCGAGGTACTTGCGCATGCCCTCGACGTAGCGGTCGTCCGCGCTGAGGCCCTCGGGGAGCCAGCGCTCGAGCTGCTCGTCGGTGACGTCGTCCGGCTCGCCGCGGAAGCCGCTGTGGCCGACCACCGACACGTACCTGTCGAAGCTCAGCCGGAACGGGCGCCACGACTTGGTGAACGCCACGAACGGGTTGTCGCTCACCGAGCCGGTCCAGTAGCCGGCGCGCCGCAGCGCGCTCGTGAAGGTCGTGCCGACGTCCTCGATCGGCGCCGCCCCCGGTCCGCGCCCGAGGTCGGGGGCTCGCTCCCAGCCACGGAAGGGGAAGATGCGGCGGCCCGTGAAGATCGTGCGGCGGGCCGGCACCGTCGGCATCGCCTCGGGGAAGAAGCGGTTGAAGCGAAGCCCGTCGCCGGCGAGCGTGTCGATGTTCGGCGTCTGGACCTGCGGCGAGCCGTAGCAGCCGACGAAGTCGGGCCGCACCGAGTCCACGATCAGGAGCAGCACGTTCATCGAGTCGGAGGACGACGACCCGGAGGACGACGACGTGGAGCACGCCGTCGCGCCGAGCGCGGCGGCGCCCGCCGCGGCCCCCACGAAGCCTCGGCGAGTCAGGCGGGACGGCGGCATCAGGCTGGGACTGCCTGCTTGATGTAGTCGATGATCCCCTGCACGGGGGCGCCCGGCGTGAACACCTCGGAGACGCCGAGCTCCTTCAGCTCGGGGATGTCGTCGTTCGGGATCGTGCCTCCCACGACCAGCACGACGTCATCGGCCCCCTCGCTCTTGAGCAGCGCCGCGATGCGCGGCACCAGCGTCATGTGCGCACCGGAGAGGATCGAGAGGCCGACCGCGTCGGCGTCCTCCTGGAGCACGGTCTCGACGATCTGCTCGGGCGTCTGGTGGAGGCCCGTGTAGATCACCTCCATCCCGGCGTCGCGCAGCGCGCGGGCGATGATCTTCGCCCCGCGGTCATGGCCGTCGAGGCCAGGCTTCGCCACCACGACTCGGATCTTCCGGCTGTTCACGACGGCGGAGATTATCCGGCGGAGCCGGCCCTGCGGCGGAGGAAGGCGCCGAGGGCGAGCGTGATGAGGCCGAGGAGGGCGAGGCCGCCGGCGTCGAGGCCGGTGGCGGGGAGGCCGGTCCCGGAGGAGTCGGCGGAGGTTCCGCTGTCGGTTCCGGTGGTGCCGGACTCACCGCCGGTGGTGCCCGATTCGCCGCCGGTGGTGCCGCCACCGCCGCCCGCGCCGTTGCCTCCGCCGCCCGTGCTCGCCGCGCGAACCGTGACGGTGCCGCGCATGTTCGGGTGCGGCGTGCAGAAGTAGGCGAACGTGCCGGCCTGGTCGAACGTCTCCGAGCGGCTCTGGCCCGCGTCGAAGATGCCGGTGTCGAAGCCGCCGTCGTCCGCCGTGGCGGAGTGCGGCGTGGGGCCGTCGTTGGTCCAGGTGACGGTGTCGCCGACGTCGATCGTGACCGATGTCGGGGCGAACTGGAAGTCGCTGATCGTGACCCCGGTGTCGGCGGCCGCGGTGGCGCGCGGGGCGTCGCCCGAGCGCGCGCGGCTTGGGCTTGGCCGTGTCCTCGCCGGCGGCGTCGTCCGCCGGCGCGGAAGCGGGCTTCGAAGCGGGCGCGGGTTCGGCGGGGGCGGCCACTTCGGGGGCGGCCGGCGCGGGAGCGGACGCGTCGGCGGCGCTGTCCGGAGCGGCCACGGCGGGGGCTTCGGCCGGTGGCGCGGCTTCCGGCGGTGCGGCCTCCGGCGGTGCGGCCTCCGGCGGGGTGTCCTCCGGCGCGACAGCCTCCGGTGCGGCCGGCTCGGGCACCGGGTCCTCGGAGGCGGACAGCGGCGTCACCAGCAGCAACGCGGCAATCAGCGCGTACAGCGACGTGATCCCTGCCAGGCGCGTCATGCGGGCATCAGCCTACCTATACGCAGACGGCCTGCGAATGGTTCGAGCTACGCGCTAGTCGTCGTCGCGGTCGCGCCCGCGGCCGTGACCGCGGTCGTCGTCGTCGCGGTCGCGATCGTCGTCGTCCCCGCGATCGTCGCCGTCCCCGCGATCGTCGTCGTCATCGTCGTCGTCGCGATGCCCGCGCACGAACTTGAAGTCGGCCCGCCTCACCGTGCCGTCGTCCAGCTTCAGCATGAACTGGCGGCACGTGCCGGCCCAGCGGCGTTCCGTCTGCCACACCATCACGTAGCGCTTCTTGCTCTTGCGGTACACCAGCTCGCGGAACCAGCGCGGGTGCCGGGCGGGCTCGCCGGCCTCGGGCTCGGCGCTGAAGTCGCAGCCCACCACCGCCACCTGCGGCCACCCGTCCTCGATCACGTCGAGCCCCTGGTTGCCGCTCAGCTCGAAGCGGATCGGCACCGACCTTCCGGCCACCCAGGTGTTCACGCGCGGCCGGTTGCGCACCGGCCACAGGAACGCCTCGAAGTCGTAGATCACCCGGTAGCGCGCGGTCGCGGCGGCGGTGTTGCCCGCGCCGTCCGCTGCCGTGACCGTGAACTGCCGCGGTCCGACCGAGCCGGTGTCCAGGTACGCGCCGTCGGCCACCGGGCCGGCGCACGAGACCAGTCCGGAGCCGCCCTCGTCGGCGCACGCGTAGTCGGCCCGCACCCGCTGGTCGAGCAGGTAGACGGCGCCGTCGAGCGGTGTCAGCAGGCTGACCGTCGGGGCCACGAGGTCGGACGCCACGACCGTCGCCGTGTGCGTCACGGGCGTCTGGTTCCCCGCGTTGTCGCGCGCTGTGACCGTCACGCTCACCGGCCCCGGCGCGGAGGTGTCGAGGAGGCCGCCGTCGGGCACGGTGCCCTCGCAGGAGGCGAGATCGGAGCCGCCCTCGTCGGCGCACGAGAAATCGACCACCACGGCGTCGCCGACGTTCACGACGGCGCCGTCGGCGGGGCTGCGCAGGTCGACGGTCGGCGGCGTGGTGTCGGGCGGCGGGGCGCACTGCGACCCGGTCAGCGTCAGCGTGTAGGGGCCCGGCCCGCCCGGACGGCCGCCCCAGCCGGAGACCGGCTCGCCGCCGCCCAGACCGGTCGGGCCCACCACGCCGGTCCCGGGACCGAAGATGGGTTCGTCCGCGCCCAACGGATCGAGGTTGTACGCGCCCACCGCCAGGTAGTACTCGCCCCGCGCCTGCGGCGTGAGCACGTGCCCGGCGGGAAGCAGCGACTGCACCACGCCCTCCATCTGGTCGTCGTTCGCGTAGACGCCGCGACCCGACGAGTCGAAGAGGAAGAGCTGCGTGTCGATCGACGTGCCGCCGCCGATCGACGAGGCGGAGAAGCTGCCGCCGCCGTCGACGCACACCCGGTACATGTCGATGTCGGTCGAATTCTCGACCGTCCCGTTGATGGTGTCGACGCCGGCGCCGGTGAGGTCCTGGGCGGTCGCCGGCAGGTCACCGGCATTGCCGACCTCGTCAGCAGCGGTCGCGACCGGCGCAAGGACCAGCAGCGACAGAATCGCCAGCGCGGTCGGGATGCGGAGCTTGAGTTGCCTCACGGGGTGGAAGTCTTGGCCCGCGGCACGGAGGGGACTGACGGGGGAATCGGGCGAGTCTCGCGTCGGCGTGAGACGGAAGCCAGCGAAGTGGACGAATTGTCAGAAGACGGGCGTCTCGGTGTAGGTGCCGAAGACGCGCTGGAGCGACTGGACGATCTCGCCTTCGGTGCAGTGGGCGCGGGCGCAGTCGAGCAGCGGTTCCATCAGGTTGCGCCCGTTCGCGGCGTGGTCGCGCAGCTCGCTCAGCGCGGTCTCGGCCGCTTCGCTGTCGCGGCCTGCCTTGACGGCCTGGACGCGGCCGATCTGCTTGCGCTCGAGCTCGGGCTGGGATCCTGAGCAGCTCGAGCTGGCGCTCGTCGTGCTGCTCGTAGCGGTTGACGCCGACGACGATCCGCTCGCCCCGCTCGATCTCCTCCTGCAGCCTGAAGCTGGCTTCGGCTATCTCGCGCTGGGGGTAGTTCTGCTCGATCGCGGCGACCATCCCGCCCAGCTCGTCGATCTTGTGGAAGTAGGCGTAGGCCGCCTCCTCCATCGTGTCCGTCAGCGCCTCGACGAAGTACGACCCGCCCAAGCGGGTCGATCGTGTTCGCCACACCCGTCTCGTGCGCGAGGATCTGCTGCGTCCTGAGCGCAACCCTGACCGCCTCCTCCGTCGGCAGCGCCAAGGCCTCGTCGAAGCTGTTCGTGTGGAGCGACTGCGTCCCGCCCAGCACCGCCGACAGCGCCTCCGTCGCCGTGCGGACCACGTTGTTGAGCGGCTGCTGGGCCGTCAGCGACACGCCCGCGGTCTGGGTGTGGAACCGCATCAGGAGCGACCGTTCGTCGCGCGCCCCGTAGGTGTCGCGCAGCTCCTTGGCCCAGATCCGGCGGGCCGCGCGGTACTTCGCGATCTCCTCGAAGAAGTCGATGTGGGCGTTGAAGAAGAAGCTGAGCCGCGGGGCGAACTCGTCCACGTCCAACCCGCGCTCGAGCCCCCGCTCCACGTAGGTGAAGCCGTCCTTGAGCGTGAAGGCCAGCTCCTGCTGCGCCGTCGAGCCCGCCTCACGGATGTGATAGCCCGAGATCGAGATCGGATGCCAGCGCGGCATGCGGTGGGCGCAGAACTCGACCATGTCCGTCACGAGCCCCATCGCGGGCTCGATCGGGAAGCACCACTCCTTCTGCGCGATGTACTCCTTCAAGATGTCGGTCTGGATCGTCCCCGCCAACCGCTCCGCAGGCACGCCCTGCCGCTCCGCCGCGACGACGTAGAAGGCCAGCATCACCGCCGCCGGCGCATTGATCGTCATCGACACAGACACATCGCCAAGCGGGATGCCGGCGAACAGCGTCTCCATGTCGTCGAGCGAGTCGACCGCCACGCCCTCCCGCCCGACCTCGCCGAGCGAGCGCGGATGGTCGGAGTCATGGCCCATCAGCGACGGCATGTCGAACGCCGTCGACAACCCCGTCTGGCCGTGGTCGAGCAGATAGCGGAACCGCTCGTTCGTCTCCGCAGCCGTCCCGAACCCGGCGAACTGCCGCATCGTCCACAACCGGCCCCGGTACATCGACGGATACACACCGCGCGTGAACGGAAACTCGCCCGGCAGGCCGATCTGATCGTCATCCGGCAGGTCCGCCGCCGTGTACAGCGGCTCCACCGGCTCGCCGCTCAGCGTGCTGAACAGAGCATCGCGCTCGGGAGTGCGCGCGAACTTCTCACGAAACCAACGCTCGGCATCGGTCATCGAACCGGGAGTCGTCGCCACGAGGGGAAGCGTATCCGCTGTCAGGCGACGGCTTCGCCGGAGCGTGCGGCCGCCCTCGCGCCCAGCTCGCGCAGGCACAGCGCGGCCGTCCAGGCGAAGTCGCGGGCGCCGAGGCCGCGGCCCGAGTCGGGCACGAAGTACTCGCGCATCCCGCCGCCCTCGATCGCCTCCATCATCCGGAAGCGCATCTTCGCCGCGGCCACGCGGTCGCCGTGGTCCTCGAGCGCCAGCGCGCACAGCCAGGTGACGTTCGCCCACACCGGCCCGCGCCAGTAGTTGCGGGCCGACCGCTCCGGGTGCTCCCGGTCGAGCGATCGCACCCCGTAGGGCGAGGCCAGCACGCCGGTGGTGACGAGGTCACGCACCGCCTCCATGTGCTCGCTCCCCAGTCCCGGCGCCAGCAGCGCCAGCGCCGACCCCGCGCTCGTCACCTCCAGCGTGGTCTCGTCGGTCATGTCCACCGCGCGGATCAGCCCGTCGGCGTCCGCGCGCGCACGCAGCGCGCCGGCCACCCGGGCGGAGGCCGCTCGGCTCTCCTCCGCGATCCTGCCCTCGCCCAGCTCCTCGGCCAGCCAGCCGAGATCGGCGCACGCGCGGGCCAGGATCGCCGAGAAGCCCGGGTCGAGCACGCGGAAGGCGCCCCCGCGGGCCAGCCGCGACTGCGCCCAGTCCACTCGCGTGCCGCGCCGGACGAGGGTGAGGAAGCGGCGGTAGTGCTCGTCGCTCGGGCGTTCGGCGGCGTCGACCGAGTGGGTGTCGCGCCGGTGCACCACGGTCACCTCGGGCAGCACGCGCCACAGCGGCGCGTCCCACTCCACGGCGTTGTCGCGGCCGGACTCCCACGGGTGGATCAGCACGGGCTCGCCGGTGCCGCGCGGGTCGCGTTCCTCGAGCAGGAAGCGGTGCCAGCCGAGCAGCGGCGTGAGCAGCGCGCGGGCGCGGGCCTCGTCGGGGTGGCACTCGAACAGGAGCCGCATGCAGGTGGCCGCGACGGGCGGCTGCGTGATCCCGGAGATGCGCCGGCCGTCGTAGGCGAGGCGGCGGCCCCACCAGCGCGGGCCGGGCAGGTAGCGCGCGTAGGTCCGCGCGACCGTCGTCAGCGCGCCGCGCAGGCGTCCGTTGAGCGCGGTCCGGCACGCGCGTGTGGAACGCGATGTGCGGGATCATCCCCTGCCGGTCGCGCGCACCGGCCAGCGTCTCGAGCTCGCGCCAGGCGCGCGACGGGTCGAGCTCCGCCCAGCCGAGCGCGGCCAGCGCCGAGTCCCAGTTCCACTGGTGCGGATAGGTCGCGCGCGACGGCACCGTGTAGCCGCCGTTGTCGTTTCCGCGCAGCACGTTCTCCGCACTCATGCGCAGGTCTGTTGCGGGGAACTCGACCACGGTCGCGGGCATCCCTACATGAGTAGTCGGCCCGCGGCGATCGTTACCTGAGGCTCGGACGCCGGCGCTTGGGACGCCGCGCCCGGGCGACCGCGTAGCCGCCGCCACCGCCGACGAGCGCCACGGCGAGCAGCGCCGACCCGATCTTGAGGATCGGGCCGAGGCGGTCGAAGCGCATGATCCGCCACCCCTCCGAGCGCGCCACCTTCTCGAGCGCGGCGTCGGGGTTGACGGCCACCGGGTTGCCCACGGCGCGCATCATCGGCAGGTCGGACTCCGAGTCCGAGTACGCGAACGACTCGGCCAGGTCGATCCCCTCGCGCGCGGCGATCTCGCGGATCGCCTCGGCCTTGCCCTCGCGGTAGGTGAAGGGTCCGGCGGGCCGGCCGGTGTAGACCCCGTCGCGCACCTCGGAGCGCATGCCGATCCCGCCGTCGAGCACGAGCACGTGGGCGAGCACCTCGGCCAGCTCCTGCGATGCGGCCGTGACGATGTAGGCGGGGCGGCCCGCGTCCTGGTGCGCGTAGGCCTCGCGCAGCACGTCCTTGTAGAGCAGCGGCAGGATGCCGGCGAGCACGTCCGGGCCGAGCCGCTGGAGGTCGACCACGCGCTGGCCCGCGAGCGCGTCGAGGATGCGCTGGCGGAGCGCGTCGGTGCCCTCGTCGGTCGAGCCGCGCACCCTGAACGTCAGGTTGGCCCAGACGTCGCGCACGAGCTGGCGCCGCGACACCATCCCGTGCTTGTAGGCCGCCCGCCCGAAGTGGAGCGCGCTCGATCCTTCGATGAGCGTCTTGTCGAGGTCGAAGAAGGCGGCGCCCTGAGGCTCAGCCGCCATTGACCTCGATGATCACCGCGTCGCCCTGGCCGCCGCCGGAGCAGATCGCGGCCACGCCGAGCCCGCCGCCGCGGCGGCGCAGCTCGTTCGCGAGCGTCATCAGGATGCGCGCTCCGCTCGCGCCGATCGGGTGGCCGAGCGCGATCGCGCCGCCGTTCACGTTCACCTTCGACTCGTCCACGCCCAGCATGCGCATCGAGTTGAGCGCCACCGACGCGAACGCCTCGTTGATCTCGAACAGGTCGATCTCGTCGACCGACAGGCCGGCCTTCTCGAGCGCCGCCTGCGTCGCGTTGGCGGGCGTGCGCGCCAGGTAGGGGAAGTCGTCGGCCACCGCCGCCTGGGCCACGATCGTGGCGAGCGGCGTGCGGTCGTTGCGCTTCGCCCACTCGTCGCTCGACAGCACCACCGCGCCGGCGCCGTCGTTCACGCCGGGCGCGTTGCCCGCCGTGTGCGAGCCCTCCTTGTGGAACGCGCCCCGCAGCTTGGAGAGCGCCTCGAGCGACGACTCGCGCCGCGGCGCCTCGTCCACCTCCACCGTCGTGTCGCCCTTCCGCGACGACACGGTCACCTGCACGATCTCCTCGGGCAGCCGGCCCTCGTCGGTCGCCTGGACGGCCAGCTCGTGCGAGCGCAGCGCGAACTTGTCCATGTCCGCGCGGGTGATCTCGAGCTCCTCGCCGACCTCGTCCGCCTCCTCGCCCATGTGCTTGCCGGTGAAGGGGTTGGTGAGGCCGTCGTGGACCATCGCGTCGAGCGCCTTGCCGTCGCCCATGCGGAAGCCGAAGCGGGCCTGCTTGAGCATGTACGGGGCGTTCGACATCGACTCCATGCCGCCGGCCACCGCCACGTCGAGGTCGCCGGCGCGCACGGCCTGGTCGACCATCCCGGCCGAGCGGATCCCGGAGGCGCACACCTTGTTGACGGTCTCCGAGGAGACCTCCTTCGGGATGCCCGCCTTGATCTGGGCCTGGCGGCTCGGGATCTGGCCCTGCCCGGCCTGCAGCACCTGCCCGAACACGACGTGCTCGACCTGCTCCGGCGCCACCTCGGCGCGCTCGAGCGCGGCGGCGATGGCGGTGCCGCCGAGATCGGTGGCGTCGAGCGAGGCGAGGCCGCCGCCCATCTTGCCGAACGGGGTGCGGGCGGCGCCGAGGATCACGGTCTTGGGCATCGGGTCAGGTCTCCTTGGGTGGCGGCTGCGGCCCGAAACCTTAGCCGCGCGGCCAGGCATCGTCGGGGGACCGATGAGCGCGAGCCGCCTCGGTCGCTCTACACTGCCCGCCCCATGGTCGCGGTAAGAGCGAGGAAGGGCGCGCCGGAGGAGACGGCCGCCGACACACGCGTCGTCGCGCTCTTCGAGGGCGAGTCGCTCGACGACGAGCGCCTGCAGCGCCTCGTCGAGCTGGGCGAGGCGAAGCCGGGCCTGAAGAAGGTCGCGGTCGCGCACGAGGACGCCCCCGGCGGCGGCCAGCGCCGCGTGCTGATCGCGGGCCTCGGGCAAGCGCGACGAGCTGGACCCCGAGCGCGCCCGGGTGGCAGCGGCCGCAGCGGCCGCGCGCGCCAAGGAGCTCGGCGCCGTGTCGCTGTCCTGGGCCGCGCCGGCAGGCGAGGGCGTGGCCGGCGCCATCGTCGAGGGCACGCTGCTGAAGCTCTACTCGTTCGACCGCTTCAAGTCGTCCGGCGAGGACGACGACGGCCGCGAGGGCGTGGAGTCGCTCGAGGTGGCGGGCGCCGACGACGCCGAAGTGGACCGTGCGCGGATCGCCTCCGAGGCCGCCAACGCCGCCCGCGACCTCCAGAACCTGCCCGCCAACGTCGCCACCCCCGCGTTCCTCGCCGACCGCGCGGCCGAGATCGCCGTCGGAGCACGAGGCGCTCGAGGTCGAGCTGCTCGACCGCGAGGCGATCGTCGGGCGCGGCATGGGCGCCTTCGCCGCGGTGGCGCAGGGCTCGCACGTCGAGCCGCGCCTGATCGTGCTGCGCTACCGCCCCGCCGGAGCCTCGGGTCCGCACCTCGGCTACGTCGGCAAGGCCGTGACCTTCGACACGGGCGGCATCTCGATCAAGCCCTCGGCGAAGATGCAGGAGATGAAGTTCGACATGTCGGGCGGCGCCGCCGTGATCGAGGCGACCGGCGCCATCGCCCGGCTCGGGCTGCCGGTCACCCTGACCGCCGTCGTGCCGTCCACCGAGAACATGCCGAGCGGCCACGCGGTGAAGCCGGGCGACATCGTCACGGCGATGAACGGCAAGACCATCGAGGTCAACAACACCGACGCCGAGGGGCGGCTGATCCTTGCCGACGCCCTCTGCTACGCCGTCGAGCAGGGCGCCGAGCGGATCGTCGACATCGCCACGCTCACCGGCGGCGTGCTGGTCTCGCTGGGCCACACGTACGCCGGCCTGTGGTCGAACGACGACGACTGGTTCGACGCCGTGGCGGCGGCCTCCGACGCCACCGGCGAGATCGGCTGGCGCATGCCGCTCCATCCCGAGTACCTCGAGCTGACCAAGGGCAGCGTCGCGGACCTGCAGAACGCATCCGATCAGCGCGTGGCGGTGTCCAACTACGCGGCCGAGTTCCTGCGCCAGTTCGTCGACGAGCGCCCGTGGGTGCACGTGGACATCGCCGGAACGGCCTGGGGGATGACCCGCAACTACGTCGGCAAGGGCGCCAGCGGATTCGGCACGCGGATGCTGATCGAGCTCGCTCGCAGAGCGGTTTCCTAGAGGTTTTCGGCGCGTTTCCCGCGCGTTTCACGCTGTGTGACGTCGGTCACACAACGTTTAGCGCCCGGATTGCCTGGCTAGTGTGACCGAGTAGCCGGAAACCCGGCCCTGCTCGCGCGCAGGGGGAGAGACGCGCGAGCTCGGCAAGCCCTGGCGGCGCCGTGGCGCCCTGCCGGGCAGTTCACACGGAGGTGATGTTCTCTGTCTCGACGGAGAGCAATAGTCGCGTGCGCATGCGCGGCGGCGCGGCCCTGGCCGCACCCTTGGCCGAGGGCCGTCCAACCGAGCAGATCTTTGTTTCTGAGACCGACGCGTTCGTGTCGGCCTCGAGGCTGCCCGGTTCGGGCGTTCAGCGCACGTATCTGAAGCTGTACGACAAGGCGAAACGCCGCGGCGGCGATCCCGGCAGGAACATCCTGCTGAAGGGCGTCGCCACTGAAAACAACCGCGTGAGGTCGGCCACGAGGGCCGAGCTGCGCAAGTCGATCGGCGTCCTGAAGCGGATGACCGCGACGGTCCCGGTCGCGGGCGGCGGTGCTCTGAGCCCGCAGCTCGAGGCGATCGCAGCCTGCGAGTCGGGCGGCGACCCGACCGCCATCGGCGGCGGCGGCCTCTACCGCGGCAAGTACCAGTTCTCGTACGAGACGTGGGCGTCGGTCGGCGGCACGGGAGACCCCGCGGCCGCACCCGAGGCCGAGCAGGACGCGCGCGCCGCGGCCCTGCTCGCCCGTGACGGCGCCGGCCACTGGCCGGTGTGTGGCGGGTGACGCGCATGGCACGCGAGTCATGACACGGCCAGGTGCCGTGTCCGCGTGAGTCGCCGGTGCGACCGCCGCGTGGCGCGTCGGCGCGCTGGCGACGCTGATGCTCGCGGGGGCGACCGCTCCCACCGGCGCCGGCTTCGGCCTCGCCGAGGCGGACGCGGCGGCGGCGAAGAAGCCGGCGAAGCGCTTCCGCGCGGGCTACCAGCGCTGGCGCGGGCGCCTGCAGCGTCACGACCTGTACGTCGGCCGTGACCTGCTGCCGCGCGTCCGCGCGGCGGACGGCAGCGCCCGGCCGCCCACGCAGTCGCGAGCTGCGCCGCTCCATCCACCGGATGCAGCGTCGCTGGGCTCGCTACACGCGGACGACCCGGCGTGGCCGGAACGCGATGTTCAAGATCAAGGTGCGGCGCGCCGTGCCGAGCTGGGGCAAGCAGCACCTGCGCAGCATCCGCTGGTGCGAGTCGCGCAACAACCCGCGCGCCGTCGGTGGCGGCGGGGCGTATCCGCGGCATGTACCAGTTCTCGATCAGCACGTGGTACGTCGTCGGCGGCAGGGGTGACCCCGCCGCCGCGGTCCGCCACGAGCAGACCTGGCGCGCCTGGCTCCTGTTGAGCCGGCACGGCTCGGGGCACTGGCCGGTCTGCGGCTAGCGCCCGAGACGAAAGACGAACGCGAGAGGCCCGCCGATTCGGCGGGCCTCTTTCGTTCTAGCGGCGCGGCTCCTGGTACTCCTCGTCGCGCACGACCTCGTCGTCGCGGCCACGCTCGAAGCGGCGCTCGTCCTCCTGGGCGGGCGTCGCGGCGTGGCGCTGGTCGAACTCGGCGGCCGCCTCCTTCTCGTCCATGTCCGGATGGTGGCTCGCCGCCTCGATGTGGCGGTCACGCGCCTGGCGGTGCTTCTCCTCGGCCTCCGCGGCCCGCTCGCGGGCGAGCGCCTCCTGGCGCCGCGCCTCGGCGGACTGCGCGTCGGCCTCGGCCCTTGTGCGGTCGGCCTCTGCACGGCCCAGCTCGGCCTCCCGACCGATCTCGCGCGCCTCGTGACGGCGCGTCTCGAGCTTGCGCTCGCGGCCCTTGCGACCCATGAACGCGAACAGCGCCAACAGGATCAGCGCGACTACGACGATGACGATGATGACGCCCAATATCCATACCCCTGGTCTCCTTACTCGTGTGAAGACCGGGTACCCGGATGGGCGAGTGACTACTCGGAAACCGTCTTCTGCGGGTCCATCTCGGCGAGCTCCCGCTTCAGCACCTTCCCGGTCGCGTTGCGGGGCAGCTCGTCCATGAAGACGATCTCACGCGGCACCTTGTAGCGGGCGAGGTTCTGCTTCACGTAGCCCTTGAGGTCGTCCTCGCTCGCCTCCTTGCCCTCGTCGAGCACGACGAAGGCGCGCAGGCGCTGGCCGAAGTCCTTGTCCTCCACCCCCACCGCGGCCGCCTCGGCCACCGCCTCGTGGCGGGAGAGCAGGTCCTCGACCTCCTTCGGGAACACGTTCTCGCCCCCGGAGACGATCATCTCGTCGTCGCGGCCCTCGACGAAGAGGCGCCCGCCCTCGTCGAAGCGCCCGACGTCGCCGGTGGCCATGAGGCTCCCGATCACGTCCTTCGACCCTCCGCCCGTGTAGCCCTCGAAGAGCATCTCGTTGCCGACGAAGATGCGGCCGGGCTCGCCCGGCGGCACCTCGTTCTGCTCCTCGTCGTAGAGCTTCACGATGGTGCCGCGCGGCGGCTTGCCGGCGGTGCCGGGGGCGGCGCGCATGTCGGCCGGCGTGGCGATCGACGCCCAGGCCACCTCGGTGGAGCCGTAGAGGTTGTAGAGGTTGTCGCCGAAGCGCGTCCATCCACTCGATCGCCAGGTCGCCCGGCAGCGCGGAGCCGCTGGCCGCCACCACCTTCAGGGACGAGACGTCGTACTTCTCGCGCGTCTCCTCCGGCAGCTCGATGATGCGCTGCATCATCACCGGCACGACGACGAGCGAGTCGCAGCGGTGGCGCGCCACCTCGGCCAGGCAGGCCTCGGGGTCGAACTTGCGCCGCAGCACGAGCGTCGAGCCGAGGATGAGGCCGAGCGAGAAGTGGGCGAAGCCCCACGAGTGGAACAGCGGCGCGGCGATGTGCGTCCGCTGGCGCGCCTTCAGCGGGATCCTCGACAGGAGCGACACCACCGGCTCCAGCGACTGCGGGTTGGCGCGCGAGGCACCCTTCGGCGACCCGGTCGTCCCGCTCGTCAGGATCGTGGCGCGGCCCTCGCGCTCGGGCGGCACGACGTCCGAGGGGTCACCGCCCGCGATCAGCTCGCCGATGGTCGGGTACGGCAGGTCGTCCGAGTCGTGCCAGGCGATGAAGCGCTTGCGCCGCTTGGCGGCGTCCGACGAGCAGGTCGCCGAACTCCTCGTCGTAGACGATCGCCTTCGGCTTCTCGCGCCCCACCACCTCGGTGAGCTGCGGAGCCGCGAAGGCGGTGTTGAGATAGAGCGCGTCGGCGCCCAGCTTGGAGATCGCCGCCGTGGCCTCCACGAAGCCGCGGTGGTTGCGGCACATCACCGCCACGCCGTCGCCCTCCACGATGCCGGCGTCCGAGAAGGCGTGGGCCAGCGCGTTCGAGCGCTCGTGGACCTTGCCGAACGTGAGCTTCCCGAGCTCGTCGATGATCGCCGTCTCGTCGGGGAAGCGGTCCGCGAGCGAGATCGTCGCCCGCCGCCGGGCTGCGGCCCCAGCGGGCCATGGTCTGGAGGACCTTCACGACGCGGTCGGGCCGCATCGGGCGGATCACCCCGGCCTCGGCCAGGATCTTCGCCCCTCCGAGCGCGTAGGCCGACGCGCTCCGGCAGGTTCATTCCCTCTTCGCTCACGTTCTCGATCTTTTCACGCCGCCCGCTTCCCGCGCGGAGGTGCCGTCCGCGTGATCGGCGGCCAGGTCGACGGCGGCCCGGTGGGGCGCCGGACCCGGTGCGGCTCGCCGGGCGGCAGGTCGCGGAGGAGCTCCCGGATGCCGGGGCGGCGGAGCTGCTCGAGCACGGTCCGCTCCGCGGTCTCGATCACCTCCTGGCGCCGCTTGGCGCTCATCAGGTTGCGGCCCATCACCTTGAGGTCCTCGGCCGTCGGCTCGATCGTCACGACCTCGGTCCCGAGCCGGCGCACCTTGCGCGCCTCGTGGGCGAGCCGGCGGCCGTTCGCGCCGCGGCTGAGGGCGCCGAGCCAGTCGCGCGGGTCGGCCGGGCGTGCCCGGCGCGCCGGACAGCGGGTTGAGGCAGATCACCAGGTCGAGGCCGCGCCCCGCCAGGAGGTCGAGGCTCGAGGCGGAGCAGACGCCGCCGTCCACGTAGCGGCGCCCGCCGATCTCGACCGGGCGGTAGATGCCCGGGATCGCGCAGGAGGCGGCGACCGCGTCGGCGACCCGTGCGTGCGGAGCGCCCTCGCGGCCGAAGGGCACGCGCCGGCCGCTCCGGTAGTCGCAGGCCACGGCCCAGAAGTTCGGGTGCCCGACCCAGCGGCCGTCGACGGCGCGGCCCACGACCTCCTTGAGCGGCTCGGTCGAGATGAGGCCGGCGGGCAGCCAGCCGGCCAGCAGCTGCAGCGGCGTGTGGCGCAGCGGGTTCGACAGCGCCGTGAAGGCCATCCGCAGGGAGCCGGGGCCGATCCCCGGCAGGCCGCGATGGAGGCGGAAGACGGCGCCGGCCGCGCGGTCGGCCTCCGCCGCGGGGCGGCCGTCGGGGCCGGTGAGGCCCTCGAACGACTCGCCGCGCGAGTGGGCGACCATGAACCAGGGCGGCACGCCGGCCGAGAGCAGGGAGCCGATCATGGCCCCGGCGGAGGTCCCGACCACGTAGTCGGCGGTGCCGGGGTCCCACTCGGTCTCGCGCGCGAGCGCGTGCAGCGCGCCGGTAAGCCACGCGCCGCCGAGCACCCCGCCCGCTCCGAGGACAAGCCCCGCCTTCATGGCACTCCGGTCCCCTTCACAGCCTGGGTGTGAAACGCATTTGGCCCTCGTTTCCAGGGTAAGTGCAGGTGTGCTCGCGGACGGTCCGCCGCGGCGGTCAGGACTCGTCGCTCTCCGGATCCCAGTAGGCGTCCTTCTGCCAGGGCGGGCGGACGCCCTCGTCGATGGGGCGGTAGCCGCGAGCGTCGAGGGTCTCGAGCGGGACCAGGCGGAGGCCCTCGCCGGTGGTGGTGCGCTCGTCGAGGTCGTGGCCGGGCAGCAGGGCACGCGGTGGACGCGAGGCGCGGGGCGTCGGGCCACAGCAGCGGGCGAGTGCGCCCGGCCGACGCAGGATGCTGGCGCGGGAGACCCACCGGGTGCCAGGTGGCGCGCCGCGCAGCTCGTGGCGGATCGGGATGTGGCCGGCGTGGCTGCCGCGCGACACGCGGGTCCAGCCGGTGCGGGCCGTCCAGCGGTTCTTGCACCAGAGCTCCTTGCAGCCCTGCCAGTGGCGGTGCGAGCTGGCGCGCACCCAGGCCCGGCCGCCGGGGTCGATCCGGATCGCGTAGGCCTCCCAATCGTCGCGGTGTGTGCCGGGGTAGGCCGGCGTCTCCCCGACGATCCCGCGGTCTTCGGCGTGGCCCCAGGCTCGGTCCCAGAGGTCGTCGGAGCCGGCCCAGGTGCTCCTCGAGTCGGGGTAGTAGAACCAGTACTGGAGGTATGTCCGCCCGCCGCGCCGGAGGATCCGAGTGAAGGCGGTGGCGCGCTCGCCGGCGTGGGTGCGGTGGACGTCGAGGTCGGGCTCGTCGGGCGCCTCCGCGCAGGCGACGCGGCGGCAGTCGCGCCAGTCGACGGGAAGCTGCCGCTCGCCCGGCTCGTAGACGAGGTTGGGGGCGAGGTCGCGGACGAGGGCGGCGTCGCGCGTTCCGTACGCGCGCGTAAGCGAGCCGTCACCGTCGTGACAGTCCCGCTCGATCGTGCAGACGATGCGGAAGGCGAGGAAGCCGCCGAAGGAGCGGCCGTCGAAGCGCGGGGAGGCGGCCACGAGGGCGCCGAGGACGAGAGCGGCGAGAAGCACGAGCGCGACGAACTCGACGGCGGCCTGACCGCGCTCGCCGCGCCGGCGTGCGAGCGGGCGCGCCCGCCCGTCGCGGGAACGCCGCCGCGCGAAGGCCGCCACGGGGATCGCCGCGCCGACCAGCCACGCGAGCGCCACCAGCGGCTGGCGGAGGCCCAGCGCCTCGCGCGCGAGGAATCCGGCCGCTGCTCCTCCGGCGAGGGCGCTCCAAACGGCGGTGGCGACGGTGTGGACCCTCCCGAGCACCCGCTCAGTCCTCCTCGAGGAGGTAGTCGTGCGGGTTGAAGCAGGTGTTGACGATGTCGAGGGCGACGTCGACCGGGAGCGCCTCGGTGGGCGCGATCGGATGCTCGAGCTCGTGCCGCCAGCGCTCGTAGCCGAGGCAGACGATCCAGGCGTGCTTCGCGACGTCGGCGACACCGCGGACGCTGCGGAAGGCGTCGAGCGGCCCGCGGCCCGCGAGGCAGGCGCGGGTGGAGCGGCGCGCAGCCGGGGGGCGCGCGTGCAGGCCATGCTGGTCCGGAAGCGTCCCGATATAGGACGTTTCCGGACGCCCGGCGCTGACCGGCGCGCGCGGGCGCCGCACCGCCGCGGCGGGCGCCCCGGCGCGCCAGCCTCGCGGCCGCCCGTGATCCGCTCCGCGACCGCCTCCCCCAGCCCGCGGTCCGCCTCGCGCCCGGCGAGCGCCGCCGTCGCTCCCAGCACCAGCGCGGCTGCCAGCACCAGCGCCACCCATTCGACCGTTGCCTGTCCGCCCTCCCCGTGCACGCCGCGCGACCGTACGGCCGCGCGGCTTGCACGTGTGCGTCGTACGTGACGCTATGGAGACAAGTGGGCGAAAGCGCCTATACGCGTCCCGCGGCCTGCCGCTGGCGCCGAGCGATCGCGTCGATCGATCACGGCGGCCAGCAGCACCGCGCCGGTGACCATGAACTTCACCGCCGTCTCGAGCCCGAGCAGGTCCATGCCGTTCGAGATCGACTGGATCACCAGCGCGCCGAGCAGCGCGTGCCAGACGCTGCCGCGGCCGCCGAACAGGCTCGTGCCCGCGATCACCGGGCGCGGCGATCGCCAGCAGCAGGAAGTCGCCCGATCCCGACGACTGGTTCACCGCCAGCAGCCGCGACGCGGCCATGATCCCGCCGATCGCGGCCATGGTCGAGGCGATCATGAACACGATCACGCGCACGCGGTTCACGTTGATGCCCGCGCGCCGGGCCGCCTCGGCGTTGCCGCCCACGGCGAAGATGTGCCGCCCGAACGTCGTGCGCGTGGTGATGTAGAAGAAGAGCAGCACGAAGCCGAACAGGATCAGCACGGCGAGCGGCAGCCCGCGGTCGTCGTTCAGGACCCAGACCGCCGCCAGCACCACCACGGCCACCAGCCACGATCCGCAGCACCAGCGTTCCGAGCGGCGGCGCCGACAGCCCCTCGCGGAGCCGCCGCTGCCGGCCCAGCAGCGTGATCGCCGCGAACGCCGCCGATCGCCAGGAAGGCGAAGATCCAGCCCACCGTGTCGCTGTAGAAGGTGCTGGTCAGGCCGACGATCTTCGGGTCGGTGAGGTTGATCGTCCCGGTCTCGCCCAGCACCTCCAGCTGGGCCCCCGGCCACGCGAGCAGGCCGGCCAGGGTCACCACGAACGAGGGTATGCCGAAGCGCGTGAAGACCGAGCCCTGGAACAGCCCGATCGCGGTCCCGGCGAGCACGCCGGCGGCGATCCCGAGGTATGGCGACCAGCCCTTCTGCTCGACCAGCACGGCCATGATCGCTGCGCACAGGCCGCTCACGGCGCCGACCGACAGGTCGATCTCGCCGAGCAGCAGCACCAGCACCACGCCGACGGCGACCAGCCCGACGGCCGTCGCCTGCAGCACCAGGTTGGTCAGGTTGACCGAGCTGAGGAAGCGCTCCTCCTGGCTGTAGAAGATCGGCCCAGATGACCGCCAGGACGATGACGACCCGCAGCTCGGCCAGGTCGCCCTGGATGAAGCGGCGCAGCAGGTCGGCACGGCGGCGCTGCGACCTCGGCGTCGGCCGTCGCGGCGGCTGCGCCGCCTCCTGCCGCCGGCGCTCATCGGTCCCCTCCCGCCTCGTCGCCGGCCTACCGAGTCGGCGCCCGTGATCGCGGCCACGACCTCCTCCTGGCTCGTCTCGTCGGCGGCGAAGTCACCGGCCTTGCGTCCCAGCCGCAGCACGAAGATGCGGTCGGCCACCTCGAAGACGTCCGCCAGGTTGTGGCTGATCACCACCACCGCGTGCCCCTCCTCGCGCAGCCGCTTGACCAGGTCGAGCACCATCGCGGTCTGGCGCACGCCGAGCGCCGCGGTCGGCTCGTCGAGCATCACGACCTTCGGATCGCCGAGCAGCGAGCGGGCGATCGCCACCTGCTGGCGCTGCCCGCCCGACAGCGTGCCCACCTCCGAGCCGCATGTTCGACGATCGTCACGGCGAGGCGGCCGAGCAGCTCGCCGGTCTGCTTCTCCATCGACGGTCTCGTCGAGCGCGAAGGTGCCCTCCTCACGGCCCAGGAAGAGGTTCTCGACCACGTCGAGGTTGTCGCACAGCGCGAGGTCCTGGTAGACGGTCGCGATCCCGAGGTCGCGCCGCGTCCGTCGGGCCCGCGATGCGCACCTCGTTGCCCTCGAAGAGGATGCGCCCCTCGTCGGCGGAGTGGATGCCGGCGATCGTCTTCACGAGCGTCGACTTGCCGGCCCCGTTGTCGCCGACGAGCGCGACCACCTCGCCCGCGTGGACCTCGAAGTCGACGTCGCTCAGGGCCTGCACCGGGCCGAAGCTCTTGCTGACCCCCTCGAGCGCGAGCACGGGTGTGTTCCCGTCCATCTTCCGAAGGCTCCTTTCCTGAACCCGGGATGCCCGGCGGCGCGCGTGCGCCGCCGGGCCACCACCCCGGAGTTCCCTACTGGATGCCCGCTTCCTTGCAGGCTGACGCGTACTTGCCGGTGCAGATCTCGTCCACCGGCCAGAACTCGTCCTTCACGATCGTGTCGTTGATGTTGTCCTTGGTCACCGCGATCGGGCTCGAGCAGGACCGACGGCACGGCCTTCATGCCGTTGTCGGTCTCGCCGTTGACCAGGTCGGCGGGCGGCTCCTCGCCGCTGCACCAGGGCCACCGCCAGCTCGGCCGCGGCCTCGGCCTCGGGCTTGATCGCCTTGTAGACGGTCATGTACTGCTCGCCGACGAGGATCCGCTGGATGGCCGGCCAGCTCGGCGTCCTGGCCCGTGACCGGGATCGGTCTTCGGGTCGACGCCGTTGCCCTTCATCGCGGCGATCGCGCCGCCGGCGGTCCCGTCGTTGGCGGCGTAGACGCCCACGAAGCCGTCCTTGCCGAGCGCCGTGATCGCCTGCTCCATCTCCTGCTGGGCCTTGTCCGGGCTCCAGTCGGGCGTGTCGAACTCACGCGCCACCTTGAACGGGCTGTCGTCGATGACGCTGTGCGCGCCCTTCTTGAACAGCGTGGCGTTGTTGTCCGTCGGCGCGCCGTTGATCATCACGATGTCGCCCTGGGCGCCGTCCTCCTCGAGCTTGTCCACGAGGCTCTCGCCCTGGAGCTGGCCGACCTTCTCGTTGTCGAACGAGATGTAGTAGTCGACGTCCGCGTCGAGGATCAGGCGGTCGTACGAGATCACCGGGATGTCCTGCGACTTGGCCCGCGTGACGAGCGGACCCGCCGCGGCCCCGTCGACCGGGTCGAGCACCAGCACCTCGGCGCCCTGGGTGATCGCCGCCTCGACCTGCTGCTGCTGCTGGGCGGCGTCCTGGTCGGCGTTCGAGTAGATGATCTCGCAGTCCGGGCAGAGCTCCTTGACCTTGTTCTCGAAGTTCGGCCGGTCCTGGGACTCGTACCGCGCGGTCTTCGACTCCGGCAGCAGCAGGGCGATCGTGCCGCCGTCGCCGCCGCCCTCGCCGCCGCCACCACCGCCGCCGCCGCCGCCATCGTCATCGTCGTCGTCGCCGCAGGCGGCGACTGCCATCGCGAGGGCGAGTGCCATCACGACGGCGATCATGCTCCATCGTCTGTCCTTCATGGGGGGTTTCCTCCTCCTTAGGTTTCCTTCTCCGTGGCCTGTAGTGCCGGCATCCGGGCGCCCTGAGCCAGGCTGGCCTCCTGAAGGACGAGCGCCACCGCGCCGAGCAGCTCGGCCCGCTCGCCGAGCTCCCCGGGAACGATCGACACGTCCTCTCCCGCGCTTGGTATTGCGCGGAGGCTGACCGACTCCCTGAGCGGGTCGAGCAGCAGGGCGCCGGCCTGGCCCATGCTGCCCCCGACCACGATCCGCTCGGGGTTCACCAGATTGCAGAGGTTCGCCACCGCCACCCCGATGTGGCGGCCGGCGTCGGCGATCGCCCGCCGGCAGCCGGGGTCGCCCTCGGCCGCGCGTACGACCACGGCCTCGGGGTCGAGCTCCTCTCCGAAGCTTCGCGACAGCAGGCTGGCGATCGCGGCCGCCCCGGCGTAGGTCTCCAGGCAGCCGCGGTTGCCGCAGCGGCAGATGTCGCCGGTCTCGTCGATCGTCGTGTGCCCGATCTCCCCGGCCGTGCCGCCGGCGCCTTCGAACAGCCTCCCGTCGATCACGATCCCGGCGCCGATACCCGTCGCGAGCTTGAGGTACACGACGCTGTCCGACCCGCGGCCCGCGCCCCAGGTGGTCTCGGCGAGCGCGCCGAGGTTGGCGTCGTTCCCCACCCGCACGGGCAGGTCGAGCAGCTCGGCCATGCGCTCCTGCGGCGCGGTGCCCGCCCAGCCGGGCAGGATCGCCGAGGACCCGACCATGCCGGTGTTCTGCACCGGGCCGGGGATGCCCATCCCCACGCCGAGCACCCGGCCGCGGTCGGCGCCGAGGTCGTCGAGCAGGCGGTCCACGAGCTCGGCCGCCCGCACCATCCCCTCGCCCGCCTCGTAGTCGTCGGTCATCTCGACCCACTGCTCGCCGAGCAGCTCGTGCGAGAGGTCCGCGAGCGCGACGGCGAGGTGGCGCTTCCCGAAGTCGATGCCGAGCGCGTAGCCGGCCGAGGGGTCGAGCGCGATCAGCGCAGGCGGGCGGCCGCTCCCGGCGGCCTCGCGCTCGCTCTCGTGGCGGTCCACCACCACGCCCTCGTCATGGAGCTCGGCGACGATGCTCGACACCGTCGAGCGCGACAGGCCGGTCCAGCGGGCGATGTCGGCCCGGCTCGCGACCCCGAGGGTCTGTAGCGCCTTCACGACGTTCTCCCGGTTCGACTCGCGCAGTGAGCCGAGCGCCCCGGGTTGCTCTCCTCTCACCGGTTCGCATCCTCATGCGATTCGGTGGGGTTTGTCAAGGCTTCGTCATAAGTTTTCTGTGTTAAGGCGATCTTTTGTTCTGAGTCCGGCGGAATGGGGTAGGACTGATCGCCACGTGGTATTCGAAGGAGGTGGCGATCGCCGCACCCGCGGGAATCGAGGAACTGGCTGCGCGGTACGACCCGGACGTGATCGACGTCCCGGGCGAGCGCGCGCTGGTGCGCCTGCGCGTGCGCGGCGGCGACGAATGGGACGCCCGCATCGCGGGCGACCGGCTTCGCCTGGGCCCCGTGCTGGGCGGCGACGAGCCGGACGCGACGATCGCGGCCGACCCGATGACCTGGATGCGCGTGGCGGGCGATGTCCGCGCCGGCATGCAGGCGTTCCAGCGCGGCAGCCTGCGCGTGCGCGGCTCGCTGCACCTGGGCGTCGGCTTCCTCGCGGCCACCAGCGGGGCCTCCGAGCCCGGGCGGCTCACGTTCGAGCGCGTGCGCACCCGGGGCGGCCAGGTGTCGATCCTGTCCGCCGGCGTCGGGCCGGACGTGCTCATCTGCCTCCACGGCCTGGGCGGCACGAAGGCCTCCTTCCTCCCCACCGTCGCCGCGCTGGCCGACCGCTACCGCGTGGTGGCGATGGACTTCCCGGGCTTCGGCGAGTCGGACAAGCCGATCGCCGCCGCCGTACGACTCGGACTGGTTCGCCCGCTCCGCGTTCGACACGCTCGACGCGCTCGGCGTCGACGCCGCACACGTGGCCGGCAACAGCATGGGCGGCCGCGTGGCGATCGAGGCGGGCCTGATCGACCGCTCGCGCGTGCGCTCGCTCGCCCTCCTCTCCCCCGCGCTGGCCTGGCTGCGCGACCGCCGCTGGGCGCCCGTCGTGCGCCTGCTGCGCCCCGAGCTGGGCCTGCTCCAGGTGGCGCCGCGGTCGGTGACCGACCGCCTCGTGCGCATGCTCGTCCCCGGCGGGAACGACGGCTGGGCCGCCGCCGGGGTGGACGAGTTCCTGCGCGCCTACCTCACGCCGCGCGGGCGGGCCGCCTTCTACGCGGCGGCGCGCAGCATCTACCTGGACGAGCCGCACGGCGACGACGGCTTCTGGACCCGCCTCCGCGGCCTCTCCACGGACGCGCTGTTCGTGTGGGGCCGCCACGACACGCTCGTGCCGATCGCGTTCATGAAGCACGTGGAGCGCGCGCTGCCGGCCGCGCGCCACGTGGAGCTCGACTGCGGGCACGTGCCGCAGCTCGAGCGCCCGCGCGAGACGCACGCCGCCATGCTCGACTTCATGCGCGGGCGCTAGTGGTCTCCGACGGAACCGCGGCTCGCGCGAGCCGAGCGGCGTGCCGCGGCGCCCATGCGCGCGCGAGCTGGTACAACCACTCCCTGTGACCTTCCCACCCGGCCCCCGCCTGCCGCGCCTTGTACAGGCGGCGCGCGTCACGGCCGGCCCGTACTCGTGGATGGAGAAGCGCCGGCAGCGGTACGGCGACGTGTTCTCGTCGCACTTCCCGTTCTTCGGCCGCATCGTCTACGTGGCCGACCCGGCGCTCGTCAAGCAGGTGTTCACGGGCGACCCGGCCGTCTTCCACGCCGGGGCCGCCAACGCCACGGTGCTGGGCGACGCGCTCGGCGAGCACTCGCTGCTGACGCTCGACGAGGGGCGGCACATGTCGCAGCGCAAGCTGCTGCTGCCGCCGTTCCACGGCGAGGCGGTGCGCCGCTACGCGGAGGTGATGGCGTCCGCCGCGGCGGACGAGGTCGCGCGCTGGCCGCTGAAGCGGGCGTTCGCGCTGCGCCCGCGCATGCAGGCGATCACGCTCGAGGTGATCCTGCGGGCGGTGTTCGGCGTGCGCGACGGCGAGCGCATGGACCTGTTCCGCGCGCGCATCCCGCGCCTGGGCGAGCTGTCGAGCCCGCTCGACTGGCTGCCGTTCATGCAGCGCGACCTGGGCGGCATCACGCCGGCGGCGCGGTTCCGCAAGGCGCTCGCGGCGGTGGACGAGCTGATCTACGCGGAGATCGCCGAGCGGCGAGCGCTCGACCCGGAGGCGTCGGACGAGCGCGACGACGTGCTGACGCTGCTCCTGCGCGCCCGCCACGAGGACGGCTCGCCGATGAGCGACGTGGAGCTGCGCGACGAGCTCATGACGCTGCTCACGGCCGGGCACGAGACGACCGCCACGGGGCTCTCCTGGGCGTTCGAGCGGCTCCTCCGCAACCCGCGCGTGCTGGAGCGGCTCACGGGGTCGCTCGACGACGACGAGTACCTCGACGCCGTGATCAAGGAGACGCTGCGCGTGCGTCCGGTGGTGGTGGACGTGGCGCGGAAGCTGCAGCGCGACGTCGAGCTGGACGGCTGGAAGCTGCCGGCCGGCACGCTCGTGCTGCCGGCGATCGCGGCGGTGCACGTGCGGCCGGACCTCTACCCGTCGCCGCAGGAGTTCCGGCCGGAGCGGTTCGTGGAAGGCGCGGCGGAGTCCTACGCCTGGATCCCGTTCGGCGGCGGCGTGCGGCGCTGCATCGGGGCCTCGTTCGCGCAGGTGGAGATGCGGGTGGTGCTGCGCGAGGTGCTGCGGCGGGTGCGGCTGCGCGCGCCCTCGCAGCGGCCGGAGCGGCCCCAGGTGCGCCACGTGACCGTGGTGCCGGCGCGCGGCTGCCGCGTGGTGGTCGAGGAGCGGCTAGAGCTCGTCCAGCCGCCTGCGGAAGGCTCCGGCGCCGACCACCTCGACGCCGCTCCGGCGCACACGGTCGGCTAGCTCCGCGTCGGAGGTCACCACGCGCAGCGGCTCCTGCGCGGCCGCCGCCAGCGCCGCGATGTCGTCGTCCGCCGCGTTGCGGCCGCGCCGCGAGGCGAACAGGACCTCGACCTCGCCTGTGTCCTCCAATTCGAACGGGCGCCCGTCGAACACCACGGTCACCGGCTCCCCGAGCCGCTCGAGCTCCTCCACCAGCCCGCGCATCGCCCGCGGGCGGTCGCGCCACCAGCCGGTCGGACGGGAGCCGATCACGTTCATCCCGTCCACGAGCCAGCGCATCACGCCGCGCGGGTGAGGCGTTCGCTCTCCTCCCACAGCCGGCGGCGCTCGGCGGCGTCGTACGCCTGCCCGTGCGCGGCCGACTCGCGCGTGCCGTCGAAGAAGCGGCCGCTCACGCCGTCGAGATCCGGGTCGGCGACCAGCCGGACCACGGCCTCGACCCCCTCCTCGACCGAGCTGCGCGGGCGGCCCAGGTTGGCGAGCACCATCTTGGTGTCCATCAGCGTGGCGGGGTGGAGCGCGTTCACCGTGACGTCGCGGCCGGCCAGGCGCTCGGCGAGCTCGATCGTGAACAGGACCTGCGCGAGCTTGCTCTTCGAGTACGCCGTGTAGCCGTCGTAGCCGCGCTCGAACATCAGGTCGTCCCAGTCGAGCGGGGCCTGGCCGATCGACGAGACGTTCACGATCCGGGCGGGCTCGCGCATCCGCGGGAGCAGCAGCTCGGTGAGCAGGAAGTGCGACAGGTGGTTCACCGCCAGCGTGAGCTCGTAGCCGTCGGCGCTCTCGCGCCGCTCGGACTCGATCACGCCCGCGTTGTTCACGAGCGTGTCGAGCTCGCCGGCCTCGCCCGCCAGCCTGCGGACCTGGGCGAGGTCCGCCAGGTCCGCCACGAGCCCCTCGGCGGCGCCCGTCTCGCGCACGGCCTCGTCGACCCTCCCAGGGTCGCGGCCGTGCACGATCACGTGGGCGCCGCGCCCGGCCAGCTCGGCGGCCACGCGCCGGCCGAGGCCGTCGGTGGAGCCGGTGACGAGGATGCGCTGCTCGTCGAGCGGCCTCACCGGCGCCGCCTCATGATCAGGACGATGAACGCCACGAGCAGCAGGCCCGCGGCCAGCTGAGCGGCCAGCGAGACGCCGAGGCCGTCCTCGTCCGAGGCGTCGCGGATGGTCGAGAACATCAGCGAGGCGCCGAAGAAGACGACCATCGTCCAGAGCAGCGTGTTCCGGTCCACGGTCCCGGCACGATAACCGCGCGCCGGAGATACCCCTCTAGTGTCGAGTCCCGTGAACGAGCGTCCAGTCCTCGGCAGGCGTCCTGGGCGCCCTCGTGATCGCGTTCTCGGCGATCCTCGTGAAGCTGGCCGAGGTCTCGCCCGCCACGTCGGCGTTCTTCCGCTGCGCGTACGCGGTGCCCGTGCTCGGCCTGCTCGCCTGGATCGAGCGCCGCCGCTACGGGCCGCGCCCGATGCGCGAACGCGCGGTCACCCTCGGCGTCGGCGTCCTGTTCGCCGCCGACCTGATCTTCTGGCACTACTCGATCCAGGCCGTGGGCGCCGGGCTCGCCACCGTTCTCGGCAACGTCCAGGTGGTGCTGGTCGCCCTGCTCGCCTGGGTGTTCCTCGGCGAGCGGCCCGCCAACCGCACCCTGGCCGCCATCCCGGTCGTGTTCGCGGGTGTGGTGCTGATCTCGGGCGTGATCGGAGCCGCCGCCTACGGCGACGACCCGGTGCTGGGAGTCGTGTACGGGGTCGCCACCGCGATCGCCTACGCGCTGTTCATCCTGATCCTGCGGCACGCGAACGCCGACCTGCGGCGACCGGCGGGGCCGCTCTTCGACGCGACGCTGGTCGCCGCCATCTGCTGCGGCCTGGCGGGCGCGGCGATCGGGGACATCGACTGGGTTCCCGACGCCGAGGCGCAGGCGTGGCTCGCCCTGCTGGCGCTGTCCTCCCAGGTGCTCGGATGGATGCTGATCTCGGTGTCGCTGCCGCGCCTGCCCGCTGCGCTGGGTTCGATCCTGCTGACGCTCCAGCCGGTCTGCACCGTGATCCTCGGCGTGATCCTGCTGTCCGAGCAGCCGTCGGCGGTCCAGCTCTCCGGCGTCGCGATCGTGCTGGCAGGCGTCGCCTTCGCGACGCTTCAGCCGACCTCGCGAAGGCGCCCCGTCTCGACCTCGTAGACGAAGCCGCGCACATTGTCGGTGCGGGGCACGAACGGGCTCTGCTTGATCCGCTCGATGCCGTCGCGCACGTCCTGCTCGAGGTCCGAGAAGGCGTGGCCGCGCCACTCGGGCCGGCTGCCGGTCTCCTGCTCGAGCCTCTGCGCGAGCTCGTCGTCGGTGAAGGTGAGCATGCCGCAGTCGGTGTGGTGGATCAGCACGATCTCCTCGGTTCCGAGGAGGTTCTGGGAGATCGAGAGGGAGCGCAGCGCGTCGTCGGTCACGACGCCGCCCGCGTTGCGGATCACGTGGGCGTCCCCCTCCTCGAGGCCGAGCTCGCGGGCGGGGTCGAGCCGCGCGTCCATGCACGCGAGCACGGCCAGCTTGCGGCCCGGCGGGAGGGGAAGGTCGCCCTTGTCGAAGGAGGCGGCGTACGCCTCGTTGTTCTGCAGGAGTTCGTCGGTCTGTGTCATCTCTCTGGTCTCACGCCGCAGCTTCGAGCGGCAGGTCCGGGGATCGGGAGTGGCGAAGCAACGAGCCGTCGCCGGCCACCTCGTAGGTGCCGACACGGCTGAGCGGTGGAGAGTATGCGTGGAGCGTCACGGCCGGCGCGAGCCCGGCGTGTCGCACCCGGTGGATCGCCTCGCTTGCGATCGTCACGGTGTCGCCCGCGCTCAGCTGCGAGTCGACCGTCCCGCCGAAGGCAAGGCGCTCCTCGGTGACCGCTCCCTCGAGCACGGCGATCGCCGCGGCGCTCTCGTCGTGGTCGTGGAAGCCGGTGTCATGGCCGGTCATCCAGCACACGACGTACAGCTCGACGCGCTCGTCGCGGTGCAGCAGGGCATAGACGCGCTCGGTCGCGTCGTGGCGTACGAGCGGGCTCCAGAGCTCGGGCCGCTCCGCCCACGAGAGCAGCGTCTCGCGCAGTGCGGTGGAAGCCAGCGCGGTCATGCCGGGACCCACCCATATCCGAGCGCGCGCGAGGCCGCGTCGCCGCGCACGAGCTCCGCGAAACCCGGGCCGAAGGCCTCTGCGACGGGGTCTGGCCCGGGCTGGGCCACCGGGTAGTCGCTCCCGTGGACGAGCTGGCCGATGCCCACCGCGGTCGCGATCGCCCGCACGGCGCGCGGGCCGTACGAAGAGGTGTCGTAGAAGCTGAGCGGATCCGCGAGGGGATCGCGGTCGCCGCGGCCGCCGCGCCCCGCGACGCGTTCCGCGTGCAGCGGCGCGAGCCCCGCGAGCAGGGCGAAGACGGCGCGCAGGCTGGGCAGCGCCGGCCTCACCACGAGGTGGAAGGCGTGCCACGCCGCGTGCTGCTGCGCGACGTAGCGCGTGGAGGGCGACCACCACGCCGGCTCCACCGGGCTCCCGCCCGCCGGCCCCGGGTGCACGAACACGGGGGCGCCCGCCGCTGCGACGGCCTCGAGCACGGGCATGGCCTCCTCCGCCCGCGCGGGGGTGGAGAGGCGGTCCGCCGGAAGGCAGACCCCCGCCGCCCCGTCCGATATTGCCGCTCGGACGAGCTCGGACTCGTCGTCGCCGGGCAGGGCGGCGGGGGTGGCGGCCCACCAGCCGAACGCGGCGGGGAGGGAGAGGGCCGCCTCGTTCCAGGCCGCTATTGCGGCCAGGGCATCGCGAGGACCGAGCGACTCGGCGCCGACAGGCGACGAGAGTGCCACGAGCGCGCGGTCGACGCCCATGGTCTTCGCCCGGTCCTCGGGCTGGTGGTCCGCCGGGTCGATCTCGAAGAACGGCTCCCCGTCGAGCTCGACCCGCCAGCGCCCGCCGGCCCACCGCGCTCGCGGCGCCTCGGAGCGCCTCTCCAGTACGGCGAGGACGCCCTCGGGCCAGAGGTGCTGGTGGACGTCGACGGACGGCACGCGGCTCACTCTAGCGTATTCTCTATTAACTTGGTCGACTTTATGGGTTTTATGCTGTCGGGATCTTCCGTGAGCTTCCCCCGCACCGCCTCGAGGGGCTGAGCGACGAGCAGCTCGTCGAGTACCTCCGTGCCGCTCGCGAGGCCGGGCGCCACGACGCGATGAGGCCCGCCGTGGCCGTGCTCGTGCACGGCTACTGGGACATCCTGGTCCACCGCGCGCGGCTCAAGCTGCGCACGGACGCCGACGCCGAGGAGGTGGCGGCCGAGACGGTGGCCAGCGCGATCGCGTCGGCCTTCGACGGGCGGTCGGTCGGCGAGTTCCGCTCGTGGCTCCACACGATCCTCTCGCGGCGCATCGCCGACTGGTGGCAGAAGGACGAACGGAGCGTGCAGGTGCGGCCGCTCCCCCAGCCCGGCGACGAGGAGTTCGCCGGCCACGAGCCGGCCGTGGGGTTCGAGGGGGACGCGATGCACGCCCGCGAGTGCGTGCGGCTGACGCTCGACGAGCTGCCCGCCGCCCACCGCGAGGTGGTGCGGCTATACGTGCTCGGGCCGCACGAGGCGGCGGAGGCGGCAGCGCTGGCGGGTGAGGGGATGACCGAGGCGAACGTGCACCAGATCGCGTCTCGATTCCAGAAGCGCGTCAGGGAGCGGCTGGAAGGCGGACATGATTCGGGATAGCCAATGGACGACTTGAACCGGCTCTTCACCGAGTACAAGGAGGCGTACCAGCGCGGCGAGGGCGACCCGCGCCCGTTCCTCGACCGCGCGGCGCCGGCGGACCGCGCGCTGCTGGCGGCCCTGATCGACGCATTCCTCGAGGAGGCGCCGCGGCGGGCGCACTCGGAGGACGCCGCCGGCGGCGCGGCTGCCGCGGTGACCGACGAGGTGCACCGCACGCTCGCCGGCACGTCGGGGCTGTGGCCGGCGCTGCTGCCGCGGCTGCGCGGCCGGGCGCGGCTGCGGCGGGCGGAGGTCGTGTCCCAGCTGGCGGCGCGGCTCGGCGCGCAGGGCCAGCAGGAGAAGGTCGGGCTCTACTACCACCAGATGGAGCAGGGGCTGCTGCCGGAGTCCGGGGTGTCGGACACGGTGCTCGAGGCGCTCGGGCGGATCGTGGGCTACACGGCGGATTCGCTCCGAAAGGCCGGGCAGCTGCCGGCCGCCGGGCCGCCGCGCGCCGACGAGGGCGCGGCGTTCGCCCGCGCGACCTACGGCGAGCCCGCCGAGCCGTCCGCCGCCGCGCCGCGTCCCGAGGCGTGGGACGAGGTGGACCGCCTGTTCAGGGGCGGGCCATGAGGGAGGCGCCGGAGCAGGTCGCCGAGCGGGTGCTGGCAGGCCTGGCCGACTGGGTGTGGGACGGCGAGACCGTGCCGGTGCCGGTGGAGCACATCGCCGACACGTCCTTCGGGCTGTTCGTGCGCGACGTGGAGGACCTCACCGCGGCGCCCGGGGTGCCGGACATGCCGGGCGCGACGGGCCTGTCGGGCCTGCTGCTGCCGTCGCTGGCCGAGATCTGGGTGAACGCGGCCGAGGCGCGCGACTGGCCACCGCGGCGCCGCTTCACGATCGGCCACGAGCTCGGCCACTGGTGCATGCACCGGGGCGGACGGCCGATCTGGTGCCGCAGCCACGCCGTCGACCCCGAGGACCGCGCACGCTCCGCCTATCCCCGGGAGGAGAGCGAGGCCAACGAGTTCGCCGCGGCGCTGCTGATGCCGGCCCCACTGGTGAAGCGCCACTACGAGCGCCTGCGCCGCCGCGACCCCGATGGCTGCTTCGAGCAGCTGTGCCGGATCTTCGGGACGTCGGGGGCGGCGATGAGCCGGCGGCTGCGCCAGGTCGTCTGACGCTCGGCTAGTTGAGGCCCGGCGCAGCGACCGCGACGCCCTGCGTTTCGGCGGCGGCCAGCAACCGCCGGTCGTAGGCGATGAGCTCGTCCGCCTCCACATACAGCGCCGTGGAAAGGTGGATGGCGTCGAGCGTCCTGACCTCGCGCGAGGTGATCGCAGCCGCGGTGCGCAGCACGCGATCGGTCACCGCGACCAGGAGGCACGCTTGGAGGAGGCGCTCAGTCTCCTGGCGGACCTCGTCGCTGGGGTTGGCGAGCGCGGTCGCGCGCGACACCTCGACCAGCGCGACTCGGCTTGTCGAGAGCAGGGCGTCTCGTGGTAGGTAGTCCTCGAGGGCGGCGCTCTCCGGTTCCTCGATGACCAGTTTCACGAGTGCCGAGGAGTCGACGTACAGGAGGCGCCGGTCAGCGCTCAGCGCGGTCTTCCTCGATCGCCTCACCGGCGCTGACGGCGCCGGTCACGGGGTAGCGCCTGATCGGCTCAACCAGCTCCGACGCCGGCGCCACATCACCCGCCGCGATCAGCTGGTGGAGTCGGTCCGCGGGCATCGGAGCCAGGATTGCGACCGGCACCCCGTCATGGGTGACCTCCAACGTCTCGCCCTGGCGCACCCGCCGAATGGTGGCCGTCAGCGTGTCTCGGAGCTCTCGAATGCCGATGCGGGCGCGCATGTGGTCACACGTTACCACTAGGTTCAGCGTCGCCTCCGCGGCGATCGTGAGCGCCGTCCTGGCGCGCGGGGACTCGGCGGGGGTTCCACGAGCAGGATCTCTGCTTCGATCACCGCCACCACTTCGCCGACGACCCGTGTCGCCGACTCGACGTCAGCAGGTGGCAGGCGCTCGAGCACCGGCCGCAGCGTTTCGGTCAGCAGGTCCCGGAAGACCCGCTCCGGCGCTGGGGCGTCCGGCGGGCTCTGTCCCCGCCAGCGCGCCATGTGGGCGAATATCTGCGTGGCGAGGCTCGTCAGGTCGAGGAGACCCTCGGTGAGATCGGGGGGTCGTGCGTGTTCCGTGTAGGTCAGAGACCGACCGGCAGGGATCTCGCCCCCACCAGAGGACCGTTCGTCTAGAGCGGCGGCTCGGGGCCTTCCTCGTCCTGCTCCACGATCCCGAAGCTGATCTCGCCGCCCTCCATCGCGGCGTCCAGCGACTTGTCGTCGAGGGCCACCGACGCGATCTCGTCCAGGAAGACGTGCGCGCCGTTCACCTCGAGCACGTTGTCGCCGTCCATGGGGGCAGGGCTGAGCGCCAGCTCCAGCGCTCGCCTGCGAGCCGTTCTGCCGTGCGATCGATATGCGGATGCCGCCGTCATCCGGCACGTCCGTGCCCTGCACGATGGCGCGGATGGCCTCCGCGGCGTTTGAAGTGATGGTCAGCATTACTTGGGGGCTCCCCGCGCGACGGGAGACTGAAACACCGGCCCGGGATAGCATGCCCGGCCCGATGGACTTCGATCTCACAGACGAGCAGGAGGCCATCCGCCGGCTTGCGCGGGATTTCGCGGAGGGCGAGGTCCGGCCGGTGGCCGAGGAGCTCGACCGGGAGAAGCGCTTCCCGTACGAGATCGTCGCCAAGCTGGGCGAGCTCGGCCTGATGGGCATCCCCTACCCCGAGGAGCACGGCGGCGGGGGCGCCGACAACCTCAGCTACGCGCTCGCGATCGAGGAGCTGACGCGGGTGGACTCGTCCGTGGCGATCACGGTCGCCGCGCACACGAGCCTCGGCACGTGGCCGGTCTACGCCTACGGCTCCGACGAGCTGAAGGCGGAGTGGCTCCCCAAGCTGTGCTCCGGCGAGCGGCTCGGCGCCTTCGGGCTGACCGAGCCCGAGGCCGGCTCAGACGCCGGCAACACGCGCACCCGCGCCGTACGCGAGAACGGCCACTGGGTGATCAACGGCGCCAAGCAGTTCATCACCAACAGCGGCACGGACATCTCGGGCTTCGTGACGATCACGGCCCGCACCGGCGAGGACGAGATCTCCAACCTGCTCGTCCCGAACGGCACGCCCGGCTACGTGGTCGGCGAGCCGTACCGCAAGATGGGCTGGAACGCGTCCGACACGCGGCCGCTCACCTTCGAGGACTGCCGCGTTCCGGAGGACCACCTGGTCGGGACCGCCGGGGCAGGGCTTCAAGCAGTTCCTGCAGACGCTCGACGGCGGCCGGATCGGGGTCTCGGCGATGGGCGTGGGGCTGGCCCAGGGCGCGCTCGACGAGGCGCTGGCCTACGCGAAGGAGCGCATGGCGTTCGGGAAGCCGATCTCGAAGTACCAGGCGATCCAGGCGAAGCTCGCCGACATGGCGACCGAGATCGAGGCCGCCCGGCTCCTCACCTACAAGGCGGCGCGGGAGAAGGACGCCGGCCGCTCCTTCAGCCTGACGGCGGCGAAGGCGAAGCTGAAGACGGGCCGCCTGGCGGTCCGCGCCGCCGAGGAGGCGGTGCAGATCCACGGCGGCTACGGCTACATCGAGGAGTACCCCGTCTGCCGCTTCTACCGCGACGCGAAGGTCCTCACCATCGGCGAGGGCACCGACGAGGTACAGCAGATGGTGATCGCCCGCGCCCTCGGCTGCTGAGGTAGGTTGGACGCGAGGACTCCGCTGGCCCCCGACAAAGGAGGTCCTTCATGGCCGACGCCGGACTGTTCATCGGATGGGGCGAGGTCGTTCGAGGTCGCGAGGAGAAGGCGATCCAGGTCTTCAACGAGTCCGTGCTGTACTACGGCGGACTGCAGCAGGAGGGCCGGATCGAGAGCTTCGACGTGTGCCTGCTCGAGCCGCACGGCGGCGATCTGCAGGGCTTCATGCTGCTCCGCGGGAGCCAGGAGCAGATGGACGCCATCCACAACGACGACGAGTTCCAGCGGCAGCTCACGAGAGCGAACCTCATCGTCGAAGGCCTGGGGATCGTCCCCGCCACCTTCGGCGAGGAGATCGGGCGCCAGATGGGCATGTACCAGGCCCAGGTCGCCGAGCTGGTCTGAGGTTAAGGTGCGCCGCCCATGCGGCGCACCCTCGCCCTCTGGCTGCTCCTCTTCGGCGTCTACGCCTCCACCATCGGCCTCGACGCCTTCGGCGACTCCGACTACGGGGGCGACGAGCCGCACTACCTCCTGGCCGCCGAGTCGCTGCTCGACGACGGCAACGTCGACGTCAAGGACGAGTACGCCGAGCGCGCCTACCAGGACTTCTATCCGTACGACCTCGACAAGCACGGCAAGGAGACCGACGGGCGCCTCAACGAGCCGCACGGGATCGGCTTCCCGCTGTTCATCCTGCCCGCCTACGCCGCCGGCGGCGCGGAGGGCGTGGAGCTCTTCCTCGCCGCGATCGCCGCGCTTGCGGTGGCGCTCGCCTACCGGCTGGCGCTGCGCGTGGTGCCGGACCCGTGGGCGATCGGGCGCGGCGGCCGTCGCGGGGCTCAGCCCGCCGTTCATCGCCTACGGCAGCGCCGTCTACCCCGAGCTGACCGCCGGGGCCGCGCTCGCGGGCGCGGCGCTGCTCGCCCTGCAGCTCGACGAGCGGCCGGGCTGGCGAGCCGCCTTCGGCTGCTTCGCCCTGCTCGGCATGCTGCCCTGGCTCGGCACCAAGTTCGCGCCTGCCGGGTCTCGTGATCGGCGTCTTCGCCGCCCGCACGCTGTGGCGCGCGCGCAAGCGCACGCTCGCGGTGGGCGCGGTCGAGCTCTCGCTGTTCAGCGTGGCGCTGATGATCGGCATCAACGAGGCGCTGTACGGCGGGCCGACCCCCTACTCCGCCGACGTGGCCGGCGAGACGGCCACCGACGCCTCCTTCCCGGTCGGCTACCTGGAGCGGGTCTACCGCCTCGTGGCGCTCTTCATCGACCGCGAGTACGGGCTGCTGCGCTGGGCGCCGGTGTTCGCGCTCGTGTTCGCCGGGCTGTGGTGGCTGTGGCGCTCGCTGCGCGACCGCCTCGCGCGGGCCGTGCCCGGGGTGCGGGAGATCGAGGTGGCGGCGGGGCTCTGCGCCGCCGCGCTCGGGGCGCAGCTGATCGTGGCCTTCCTCGCCCCCACGATGTTCGGCTTCTGGTTCCCGCCGCGGCACCTGCTCGCGTCGCTGCCGCTCGCGGTCCCGCTGGTGGCGTGGGGGCTGCGGCACGCGCCGCGCGTCGGCATCGCGCTGTCGGCGCTCACGCTGGCGGCGTCGGTCTGGCTCTACGTGGACGTGCGCTGGGCCGGCGGCTCGTTCGTGACCGAGCGGCCGGACGCCCCGTTCGGCCCGCTCGAGGACGCGTTCCCGCTCTTCGGCCCCGGCGGCGGCTGGGGGTACTGGCTGGCCGGCGCGCATCGGCCTCGCGCTCGCGGCCCTCGCCGTGCGGGAGGTGCGCCACTCGCGCCAGACGGCCGGCGCCACGCGGGCCAGGTACTCCGGGTAGCTCACGAACGAGCGGCCGCTCGTGCGGCGGCGGTATGAGATCGGCACCTCGACGGCGTCGATGCCCGCGCCCCACAGCGAGAGGGTGAGCACCTGCGCGTAGTTGTAGTCGTGGCGGATGCGGGCGGCGGCGAGCGCGCGCGGCGAGAAGGCGCGGTAGCCGGTCTGGCCGTCGGTCACGACGGTGTGCAGCGAGCGTGCCCAGCAGCGAGCTCGTGGCCCGGTTGGCGAGCGTGCGGTGCCAGGTCATGCCCGTGCGCGGGCTGCGCCGAGGAAGCGGGAGCCGGTCACGTAGTCGGCCCGCCCGCGGGCGATCGGGTCGAGCATGGTCTCGAAGTCGGCCGGGTCGTACTCCCCGTCGGCGTCGAGGTAGACGGCGGCGTCGTAGCCCTCGTCGCGGGCGAGCTCGAGCCCGGTGCGAACGGCCGCGCCGAGGCCGCGCGAGCTGCCGTGGGCGATCACGCGGGCGCCGTGCTCGCGGGCGATGGCGGCGGTGCCGTCGCGCGAGCCGTCGTCCACCACGAGCAGGTCGACGCTCATGCCGCAGGCGCTCGGCGGGATGCCGGCGAGCACGCCGGCGATGGCGCCCTCCTCGTCGTGGGCGGGGAGGATGGCGAGGCAGCGGCCGCCCTGCGCGCGTGCCGGCGCGACGCGCCGGGTCGCCGCGCCGGCACCAGCGGGCGGCCGCGCGCCGCGGCCGGGCGCTCCACGCCGAGCAGGTCGGCGATCGTCGCGGCGAGCTCGAGCACCGAGCGCGGCTCGCGGCTGGTGGTCCCGGGCACCGCGCCCTCGCCCCAGACGACGAACGGCACCGGGCTCTCGCCCCAGTCGAGGTGGCCGTGGCCGCCGATCCCGCGCCCCTGGCCGTGGTCGGCCATCAGCACGACGGTGGCGCCGTCGAGCTTGCCGCGCTCCTCGAGGAAGGCGAGGAACTCGCCGACGCGGCGGTCGGTGTCGGCCAGCTGCTCGAGGTACTCGGCGTTGCGGACGCCGCGCACGTGGCCGAGCTGGTCGGCGGCGAGCAGCTGGAGCACGAGCAGATCGGGGTCCTCCTCCTCGACCACCCGGCGGGCCTCCGCGGACAGCGAATGGTCGATTCGCTCGGTGGGCTGGACCGAGGTGACCGAGCGCACCACGTCCTCGCCGAACGGGTCCAGCAGGTGGGCGATCCCGACGAGGCGGCCGCGACGCCCGTGGCGCTCGAGCACGTCGAAGATCGACTCCGTCGCGCACGCCCAGGCGGGCCACGAAGTTCGAGCGCATCCCGTGCTCGGCCGGCGTGGCGCCGGTGAGCATCGACGAGAAGCAGACGACCGTGCGCGCCGGGTAGGCCGGCTCCACGGCGAGGTACTCGGTGCCCTCGCGGGCGAGGCGGTCGATCACCGGGGTGTGCGCCTGCCAGAGCCGGCCGCGGTTGCAGCCGTCGATCACGATCACGTAGACGCGGCGGGCGAGCGCGCGGGCCGGTCGGGATGCTCGGGGTCGCGCGTGGGGTAGCGCGGCATCCGGGTCCTGGCGAAGCGTCTCTGCGCGACGAAGCCGAGCGCGGCGGCCAGTGCCGCGGCCGCCGCGATGGCGGCGATCGACCCGGCGCCCGGCTCCTCGGCCAGGAGCGTGGCGGCGCTGAGGCTCATCAGCATCTTCGGCACCTGCTCGAGGGCGTTCCCGCTCGTGGGGTCGGAGTTGGTGAGCACGAGGCGCCAGAAGCGCAGCCCGTTCAGCCAGGGGGCGCCGGTGCGCAGGTGGTAGTAGACGCTGCCCCACACGACGACCGTGAAGACGAGCCAGCCCGCGAGCGCGCCGAGCAGCAGCCCGGGCGCGCGCCAGGGCTCGAGCAGCGGGACGGAGAGGGCGAGCGCCAGCCAGAGCAGGAGCCGGCCGCGGAGCGGGAAGGTGAAGCAGGCGAGCACCGAGGACGACGGCGAGCGCGGCGGCGAGCGCCAGGAGGATCGAGCCGTCCGGGGCGAGGCCGACGGGGACGGCCGCGAGCAGCACGAGGACCGGGTAGACGATCGAGAACGGGCGGCCCTCGTTGAAGACGTTCCAGGCCCGGGCGGCCCAGACCTCGACGGGCCCGCCGCGCGATGTCCGCTTCGCGACATCGCCCGGCATCGTATTAGGGACCCCTAACTTCCGCGTTGCGCGAGACTCGGGCGGTATGGCCGGACATGCGACTGGGCGTGGGGTCGCGCTCGTCGGCGGCGAGCTCGTCGAGGGAGACGTGGCAATCGCGCGACGGCGCGGTCGCCGAGGTGGGCGTGCGGCCGGCCGGCCCCGGCGGCATCGCCGTGCCGGGCTTCGTGGACCTGCACATCAACGGGGTCGCGGGGATCGACTTCCTCACCACCGACGTCGTCGGGCTACCGGCGCGCCGCCATCGCCCTCGCGAGCACCGGCGTGGTCGCCTTCCAGCCGACCTTCGTGTCCTCGCGCGTCGACGCCTACACGGACCCGCTCGCGGTCGCCGCCGAGGTCGCCGCCGACCACTCCGGGCTGCCGCTCGTCACGGGCGTCCACCTGGAGGGGCCGTTCCTCTCACCGCTCTGGCCGGGCGCGCACGACCCGGTCCACTTCCGCACGCCGGACGAGGCCCTGGCGGCGCGACTCGTGAACGCCGGCCCGGTGCGCACGGTCACGCTGGCGCCGGAGCTGCCGGGCGGCCTCGACCTGACGGCGCAGCTGGCCGGGGCCGGCCTCGTCGTCGCGTGCGGGCACTCGGACGCCGATGCCCGCACGGCGCACGCCGCCTTCGACCGCGGCGCCCGCGCGATCACCCACATCCACAACGCCCACCGGCGCTGGAAGCCGCGCGACCCCGGACTTGGCGGCGTGGCGCTGGTGCGGCCCGACGTGACCGTCCAGGCGATCGTCGACGGCGTCCACCTGGCGGCCGAGTCGGCCTACGGCGTGTTCCTCGCGGCCGGCCGCGCGCTTCTGCCTGGTCACCGACGCGATCGAGGCCGCGATGCGCGACGCCCGCGAGTCGGAGCTGGGCGGCCGGCGCGTGCAGATCCGCGACGGCGCGGTGCGCCTTCCCGACGGCACGCTGGCCGGCAGCGTGCTGACGATGGACGAGGCGGTGCGGAACCTCGTGGCGAGCGGAGCGTCGCTGGCGGACGCGGTGCAGGCGGCGTCGGCGGCGCCGGCGCGGCTGCTCGGGCGGGACGATCTGGGTGAGCTGCGGCCGGGGGCGCCGGCGCATCTGACCGTGCTTGGACGAGGAGCTGCGGGTCGTGCGGACGCTCGTTGGCGGGGTCGAGGCGTTCGGCGGCGTCCGGCGCTGCGCTAGCCGGGCGACCCTCACGGTCGTCTGGCCGCGTGCACCTCGTCGCCGTGACCTTGCCCAGCCCCGGCGGCTCGTCCGGGTCGATGCCCGCGCCGCAGCGCGAGCGCCAGCGCGAGCTGCTGCGCGCGGATCGACGCCGGCAGCGTGCAGAGCGGCTCCGGTAGGCCGCCCGGGTAGGGCAGGCTCGCTCCGGGCGTGTCCGCCAGCCGCAGCACGCGGCGTGCCCGATCGCTCCAGCTGCTCGGCCAGCTCCTCCACGTCCGCCGCGGCAGGCCCGGCGGCGCTCACCGCCAGCAGCGGGATGTCGCCGCGGGCGACCGTCACCGGGCCGTGGCGGAAGTCCGCCGCGGACCAGCCCTCGGCGCGCACGCCCGTGGCCTCGCGCAGCTTCAGCGCTGCCTCGAGCGCCACGCACATCAGGTAGCCGCGGCCGACGGCGATGAGCTCGTCGGCGTCGCCGAGCGCCTCCGCCGCCCTGCTCCGCCGGGGCCGGCTCGCCGAGCAGCTCCTCGACCACGTCCGGCAGCCGCTCCCAGTCGGCGTCGCGCCACGGCACCGGTCCCAGCGCCTCGGCCACCAGCGCGACCGCGGCCAGCTGCGCCGTGAAGGTCTTCGTGGCCGGCACCGCGAGCTCCTCGCCGGCGCCGAGATCGATCTGAACGTCGGCGGCCGCGGCCAGCGCGCTGTCCGGGTCGTTCGTCAGCGCGACCGTGCGGGCCCCCGCCGCGCCGTAGCGCTCGAGCACGGTCACGATCTCGGGCGTGCGGCCCGACTGGCTGATCCCGAGCGCGAGCCAGCCGTCCAGGCGCGGCTCGCCGCCGTAGAGGGTCACGAGGCTCGGCGCGGCGAGCGCCACCGGCCGCCCGGTGACGGCCTCGAGCAGGTAGCGGGCGAAGATCGCCGCGTAGTCGGACGAGCCGCGCGCCACGACACCACCCCGGCGGGCTCGGGACCGGCGAGCGCCGCGGCGATCTCGGCGCGGCGCGCGGCGAGCCCGCGCAGCACGGCGGGCTGGGCCGCCATGTCGGCGCGCATGCGCTCGCGGTCATGCGGGCGCTCCGCCGGCGCAGCGGCGGTCAGCGGTCGCGCTCGGCGTCCGGGCTGCGTGCGCGTCTGGTGCAGCTCGATCTCGTAGCGGTCGCCGCGGAACAGCGAGGTCGCGTAGTAGGCGGGCACGCCCCGGGTGTCGCGGGCGAGCGTGTGGAAGCGCAGTCCGGGCACGCCCTCGTCCACGCCGAGCAGCGGCGCCTCCTCGGCCTCGATCGCCACCGCGACCACGCGCTGGTCGGCTCCGCTGAGGCTCGTGTCGTAGCTCTCCGCGAGCAGCTCGAACAGCGAGGCGTGCTCCAGGTCGGCGTCCTCGATCCCCGGGAAGCGCTCGGCCGAGAGGTAGACGCGTTCGAGCGCCAGCGGCTCGCCGTCGGCCGTGCGGACCCGCTCGAACTCGGCCACGGGGGCACCCGCTGCGACCTCCAGCGTGCGCGCCAGGAACGGCCCCGCCTCGATCAGCTCGCGCGAGCGGACGACGGAGCCCGGGGTCACCCCGCGGGCGCGCATGTCCTCGCTGAACGAGCTGAACAGCACGGCCTGGGCCACGCGCGGCTCGGCCACGAAGGTGCCGCGCCCGTGCAGCCGGTACACGAGCCCCTCGGTCACGAGGCGGTCGATCTCGGTCCGCACGGTCATGCGGGCAAGCCCGAAGTGCTCGGCCAGCACGCGCTCGGAGGGCAGCTCGGCGCCCGGGCCGAGCGACGCGACAAGCGCCTCGAGGATCTCGCGCAGGGCCTCGCCCTTGGGCCGGTCGGCGGGGAGGCTGGCCGGAAGGCCGTCGGACTCAGTGCGCCGCATGCGCCCTCCTTCGGGCGGCGGCCGCGAAACCGCGTGTGAGCGCGACCGGGTCCGTGATGGCGGTGCCGACCACGACCGCGAAGGCGCCCGCGTCGAAGGCGGCGCGCGCCTGCTCCGGGGTGGCGATGCGCCCCTCGGCGAAGACCGGGCAGTCGAGCTCCGCAGCGAGCGCCCGCACGAGATCGAGGTCGGGGCCGGCCGAAGCGGGCGCGCTCGAGGGATCCGCAACGGCAGGGTCGGGGTGCGGGCCGCGCCGGCACCCGTATACCCCGCCAGCGTCGTCGCCACCGCCGCAGCGCCCGCTTCGCGGGCGGCGACGCCGGCCTCCAGGCAGTCCACGTCGGCGAGCACGGGCACCGGCAGCTCCGACACCAGCGCGGCCAGCGAACACGCCGTCCGGCCGTGGCCGCAACGTCGCGTCCACCGCCACGATGTCCGCGCCCGCGGCCGCCACCGCGCGGGCGTCCTCCAGCGACGGCGTGATGTACACGTCGCTGCCCTCCACCCGCCTCTTCCTCAGCCCGATCACCGGCAGCGCGACCGCCTCCTTCACGGCCGCGACCTCCACCGCCCGGATCCCGGCCGCGCCGCCCGAGGCGGCCGCCCGCGCCATCGCCGCCAGATGCGACGGCGCGGCCAGCGGGCTCCCGTCGGGCGCCTGCACCGACACCACGAGCCCGCCTCGCAGGGCCTCGAAGACGCCGCTCACGCCACCTCCCTCCACAGCAGCCCCGGCTGCGGCCGCAGGTCCTCCAGGCGCGGCCAGCAGCGCCGCCCCGGCGAGCGCGTCGCCGTCCGGCGGCAGCACCTCGGTGCCCGGCCGCCGCGACAGCACCTCGTGCGTGAACGGCTCCAGCAGCGGCGTCCCCGCCCTGAACACGTTCCCGGCGTACGACACGACCGCCGGCTCGTCCGGCTCGAACAACCGGTCCAGCGCGGCACACGCCGTCAGCGCGAGCTCGCCGGCCGCGTCGGCCAGGATCGCCCCGGCGTGCGGCTCGCCGGCGGCCGCCTCCTGGGCCACGTCCGCCGCGAAGGCGGCCACGGCCCGCGGCGGCACCTCGGCGGAGTAGATGCGCTCGGGCAGCTCCGGCAACGGCGCGTAGCGGCGCTCGGCCGCCCGCAGCAGCGCCGCCGAGCCACCGCGGCCGTCGGCATGGCGCAGCGCCGCGTCGAGGCCGGCGCGCCCGATGGCGAAGCCGCTCCCGGCGTCGCCGAGCAGCATGCCCCAGCCGTCGACCTTCGCCAGCCGCTCGCCGCGCCGGGCCACGCACACGCTCCCGGTGCCGGCGGCCACCGCCGCGCCGTCACGCTCCCCGAGCGCGCCCAGCAGCGAGGTGACGCCGTCGCTCGCGATCGACAGCCGCTGGATCGAGAGCCCCTCGCGCAGCAGCTCGCCCACGCGGCGGAGGTCGTCCTCGGCCGCCGCCTCGAAGCCGGACAGCCCGACCCCGACGGGCGGAAGCGGCTCCGGCAGCGGACGCAGCGCCGCCAGCGCCGCGAGCAGCGCCGTCGGCGACCTCCTCCGGCCCGACCCACCGGCCCATGCGCAGCACGCCCGGAGCGGTCGCGCTCCGCGGGCCGCGCCCCACGTCCGAGAGCGCGGCCCTGATCTCCGTCTGTCCGGCGTCGACCGCGAGCACGGCCGGGGTCACTGCAGGCCGGCCTCCTTGCACGCCTTGGCGTACGCGTCGGTGCAGATGTCGCCGACGTCGAGGAAGCCCTCCTTGACGAGCGGGTCCTCGATGTTGTCCTCCTGGATCGCGATCGTGTCGAGCAGCACCGACGGCACCTGCTTGGCCCCGTTGTCCACCTTCCGCGCTCGCCAGGTCGGCCGGCGGCTCCTCGCCCTGGGCGATCGGCACCGCCAGCTCGGCCGCGGTCTCCGCGATCTGGATGATCGGCTGGTACACGGTCATCAGCTGCTCGCCGGTGAGGATGCGCTGGACGCCCGCCAGCTCGGCGTCCTGGCCGGTCACGAAGCGCGCTGGCCGGGTCGATGCCCGCGCCCTTCAGCGCCGCGATCGCCCCGCCGGCCATGCCGTCGTTGGCCACGTACACCGCGTCGAAGCCGTCCTCGCCGAGCGAGGTGACCGACTGCTCCATCTCCTGCTGGGCCCTGTCGGGGCTCCAGTCGGGCGTGTCGTAGCTCTTCACGACCTCCGCGCCGCGCTCCTCGAGCACCTGCCTCGCGCCGTCCTTGTACGGCTTGGCGTTGCTGTCGGTGGGAGCGCCGTTGATCATCACGACCTTCGGGTCTGCTGCCGCCGTCCTGCTCGATCGCGTCCATCTGCACCTCGGCCTGCTGCTGGCCGACCTTGAACGGGTCGATCGAGACGTAGTAGTCGATGTCCGCGTCGGGGATCAGGCGGCCGTAGGCGATCACCGCCACGTCGGACTGCTTCGCCCGGGTGACGATCGCGGCCGCCGACGCCACGTCCACGGCGCTGATCACGATGACCTTCGCGCCCTGGGTGATCGCGGCCTCCGCCTGCTGCTGCTGCTTGGCGGGGTCCTGGTCGGCGTTCGCGTAGATCACCTCGCAGTCCGCGCACAGCTCCTTCACGCGCCGCTCGAAGTTGGGCCGGTCCTGCTCCTCGTAGCGGGTCGTCTTGGTCTCCGGCAGGAGCAGCGCGACCGTACCCGCTGCCGCCGTCGCCGCCGCCTCCACCGCCATCGTCGTCGTCGTCGTCGCCGCACGCCGCGACCCCGACCGTGAGCGCCAGCGCCGCCGCTACGGCCGCCAGCGCCCGAAGCTTGCTTCGCGCCACAGTTCCTCCTCCTCTCGCTGCCTAGCTCGACGAAGGTAGCAGAGCTGGTCTAGACCAGTGCTCGATGCGGCGCACGAACGCCTTCGGCGTGTCGGCGTAGAGCCGGGAGCCGTATCCGAAGGCCTCCTCCTGGAGCTCCGCCCGGCGCGTGGCGATGAGCGGCTCGAGCGACTCGGCCCCGAATTCCAGCAGCACGGCCAGATCGTGGTCGTCGCCCAGGCGCTCCGACAGCTCGTGCGCCTCGTCGGCCAGCGCGGTCATCACGGGCTTCCAGCGTCTCCTGCAGGATCGAGCAGTGGTACCAGAAGTCCTTCACGCGCTTGCGCCACTCGTGCAGGTTCTCGCTGGACGGGTCCTTGACCGCGGCGCGCCAGTCGCGCCGGCCACGCCGGTAGGTCCGCTCGAGCCCGTCCTCGAGCGCCTCGAAGCCGTCGCGCTCGAGCGGCCAGTCGTCCACCCGCCCGCGCGCCTCGGTCAGCATCGCGATCGCGGTCTGGGCCGCCTGCTGGCGCCCGCCCCCGCCCGTGCGGAGGCGGTGGGCCTCGAGCGCCTGGCGCACGGGACCGACATCGGCCTCGTAGCGCTCCTCGAGGTCCGCCAGGGTGGCGAGCATGACGTCGGCGTCACGAACGCCCGACAGCTCCCGGGCCGCGTCGCGGAAGGTGTCGGCCTCGCGCTGGAAGACCTTCTCGCCCACCTCGCCGCGCACAAGCCGCAGCAGCGCGCGCAGCTTCTTCATGTCCTTGCGGGCGTCGTGCACGCCCTCCTCGGAGGCGTCGGCCAGCGCGTCGATCGCGTGGTCGATCCGGCCTCGGGCGATGCGCCTGACCCCGTCCGGGATCGCCTCGTCCTGTTTCAGGCGGAATGCTCGCGACACGGCCCCCGAGCCTACAACTCCCGCTCGAGGAGCTTCGCCGCGGCGCTGGCCGGATCGAGCCGGCGGGCGACGACCTCGTCGAGCAGCTCCTGCACCGACTCGTCGTCGCGCACCTGCGCCTCGAGCCGGCGGCGCAGCCGCGCCGTGGCGAGCGCCAGCACCTCGTTCATCAGGTTGCGGCGGCGGCGCTCGGCCAGCGTCCCCTGCTCGCGGATGAACGCGTGGTGCTCGTCGATCTTCTCGGCCACCTCCGCGATCCCCTCGCCGCGGCTCGCCTCGGTCTTGAGGATCGGCACGCGCCAGCCCTCCTGCGGGCCGAGCGACAGCACGCCGCGGATCTCGCGGACCATCGTGTCGGTGAGCGGGTGGTCCGACTTGTTCACCACGATCACGTCGGGGATCTCCATCACGCCCGCCTTCAGCGCCTGGATCGAGTCGCCGCTCCCCGGCATCAGGACCAGGACGACCGTGTCTGCGTGGTCGATGATGTCGACCTCGGCCTGCCCCACCCCGACGGTCTCGAGGAACACGTCGTCCTTGCCGCTCGCGTCCATCAGGAGCGCCGTCTGGAGCGCGGCCTCCGACAGGCCGCCGAGCGAGCCGCGGCTCGCCATCGAGCGGATGAAGACGCCGCGGTCGAGGAAGTGGTCGGTGAGGCGGATGCGGTCGCCCAGGAGGGCGCCCTGTGTGAAGGGCGAGGAGGGGTCGATCGAGAGCACGGCCACCCCGCTGTCGCGGGCACGGGCCTGCTCGATCAGCCGGCCGATCAGCGTCGACTTCCCCACCCCGGGAGGGCCGGTGAACCCGACGATCTGGGCCTTGCCGGTCTTCGGGTAGACCTCGCGCACCAGGGCCCAGCCCTTCGGGTCGTCGTTCTCGACCAGGGAGATCGCGCGTGCCAGGGCACGCCTGTCCCCGTCGAGTAGGCGTTTGGTCAGGCTCATTCGTAGGCAAGTGCCCGCAGCACGTCCAGCCGCGCCGCTCGGCGGGCTGGGAAGATAGCTGCGAGCACGCCCGCGAGTGCGGCCAGCACCAGCAGAACGAGCAGCGTCCCGATCGGATAGGACAGCTCGAAGCCCTCGTCGGCCAGCGGCACCGCGACGAGCGACGCGAAGATCACGCCCAGCACCGTGCCCAGGATCGCGCCGATCAGCGCGGTGATCACCGACTCGTAGCGCACCATCGACCGGACCTGCCGGCGCGACATCCCGACCGCGCGCAACATGCCGAGCTCGCGCGTGCGCTCGTGGATCGAGAGCGCCAGCGTCGTCACGATCCCGAGCAGCGAGATCACGATCGCGAGCGCCAGCAGCACGTAGAAGAAGCCGACGAGCTGGTTGATCTGCTCCTCCTGGTTGTCCTTCAGCTCCTGCTGGTTGAGCGTGTCGACGGTCGGGAAGCGGCGGTCGACGCGGTTCGAGATCTGCTCCTGCACCCGCTCGGCGTTCGCGCCCTCGTCGAGCGTCACCAGCGTCATGCTCGGCTGGCGCGTGCCGAACTCGCGCCGCAGCGTGTCCTCGCTGACGACCACGTTGCCGAGCAGGTCGGCGTTGTCCTTGACCGTGCCGTCGACGGTCAGCGTGACCTGGCGCTCGAGCGGCGTCAGCACGGTGATCTGGTCGCCCACGTCCACGTCGTTGCTCGTCGCCCAGGCGTCGTCCACCACCGCCGTGTCACCGGTCAGCCCCGCTGAGCGTGTCGGGCGAGCCCTCCTCCCACTCGAGCGAGAGGACGTCGGAGACCGTGGACGGGTCGACGGCGGAGACGCGGATGTCCTTGCCCTCGTACTCGGCCCCGGCGAAGCTGAGCGACGAGACGGTCTTCACGCCGTCGACCTGCGCCGCCTCGCGCCCGGCGTCGGGGCTGATCGGCGAGAAGCCGTCGGTGCTCTGGAGGACCACGTCGCCCTGGAAGTTGCGGTCGATCGCGTCCCCGATCGAGGCGCTGATCCCGGCCGCGAACACGGTCACGAACACCACCACCGCCAGGCCGATCATCAGCGCCGCCGCGGTCACGGCGGTGCGGCCGGGCTTGCGCACGGCGTTCTCGCGCGCCAGGCGCCCGGTGATGCCGCGCAGCTTCTGGAGCGGCCAGCCGATCACCGAGGCCAGCGGGCGCACGAGGCGCGGGCTGAACATCGACACGCCGAACAGCGTGGCCACGGCCCCGCCGCCGACCAGGCCGGCGGCCGCGTTCGACTCGACGCCGCCGAACAGGCCCAGGCAGGTGAGCGCGATGCCGCCGAGCATCAGCAGCACGGCGAAGCCCGTGAACAGGCGCCCGTGCGTGCGGCTCTCGGGGAGCGCCGCCTCGAGCAGGGCCGCCATCGGCGACACGCGCGTGGCGCGCAGCGCGGGCGACAGCGCGGCGGCGAGCGTCACGACCATGCCGACCACCAGCGACAGCACGATCGTGCGCGCGGCGATCACCGTGCCGGTGTTCGGCAGGTCGATCCCGAAGCTCTTGAAGACGGCGTTGAGCGCGCCGGCGAAGCCGATCCCGGCGAGCACGCCGAGCACGGAGCCGAGCGCGCCGATGACGGTCGCCTCGAGCACCATGCCGCGCAGGATCTGCCCGCGCGTGGCGCCGAGCGTGCGGAGCATGCCGAGCTCGCGGATCCGCTGGGCGACCGTGATCGAGAAGGTGTTGAAGATCAGGAAGCTGCCCACGAGCAGCGCCACGCCGCCGAACACGAGCAGCACGATGCGGAAGAAGGAGAGGTCCTCCTTGATGTCGTCGGACTGGCGCTCGGCCGCCTGGGTGCCGGTCTCGACGGTCAGGCGAGCCGGCAGCACCCGGTCGATGCGGCGCGCCAGCTCGCCGGGCGACACGCCGTCGGCCGCCTCCACCGAGATGCCGTCGAACTCGCCCTGCTTGTCGGTGAGCCGCTGCGCCTCGGGAAGCGTGAGCTGCGCGGTGCTCGAGCCGCCGGACGACGTCGACCCGAGCCGCTGGAGCCCGACGATGTCGTACGCCTTCACGCCGGCCTGGCCGGCGATCCGGAGGGTGTCGCCGATCTCGAAGTTCTCCCGGTCGGCCGTGGACTCGTCGATCGAGGCCTCGTTCGCGTTCTCGGGCGGGCGGCCGTCGGTGTAGGTGAGCGTCTCGAACGGCTCCGGCGCCACGGAGGAGACGAACTCGGGCGCGAAGGCGGAGCTCAGCTGGTCGCCGTCCTCGTCGACGAAGCGGACCGTCGAGAAGATGCCGCCGGCCGCCTTCTCGACGCCGTCGACCCGGCGCACCTGGTTCAGCACCTCGGCCGAGAACGGCGGCAGGTCGATCCCCTCGCCCCCGCCCGTCGTGCTGGGCGAGATCGCGACGTCGGTGCCGGCGTAGGCATCGGTGAAGATGTCGTCGAAGGAGCGGTTGATCGTGTCCGTCAGCACGTAGCTGCCGGCGATGAAGGCCACGCCGAGCAGCACCGCCAGCATGGTCACGAAGGCGCGCAGCTTGCGCTGGGCCAGTCCGCGGAGCGCGACCTTGGTCATCGAGCTACACGACTTCCTTCATGAGCTCGATCACGTCGTCCGCCGTGCCGGCGGCGGCGTCGTGGACGACGAGGCCGTCGCGCAGCACGATCAGGCGGTCCGCGTAGGCGGCCGCCTCCGGGTCGTGGGTGACCATCACGACGGTCTGCCCGAGCTCGTCGACCGAGTGGCGCAGCATGCGCAGCACCTCCTCGCTCGACTTCGAGTCGAGGTTGCCGGTCGGCTCGTCGGCGAACACCACGGCGGGCTTCGACACCAGCGCCCGGGCGACGGCCACGCGCTGCTGCTGCCCGCCCGACAGCTCGGCCGGGCGGTGCGTGAGGCGGTCGGTCAGCCCGACCGTCTCGACCAGCTGCCGCACCCACTCGGGGTCGGGCCGCTTCCCGGCGATCGAGAGCGGGAGCACGATGTTCTCCTCCGCGGTGAGGACGGGCAGGAGGTTGAAGAACTGGAAGATGAAGCCGAGCTTGTCGCGGCGCAGCCTCGTCAGGTCGCCGTCCTCGAGCGCGGTGATCTCCACGCCGTCGAGCACCACGGAGCCGGACGTGGGGCGGTCGAGTCCGGCGAGGATGTGCATCAGCGTCGACTTGCCCGACCCGGACGGGCCCATGATCGCGCCGAAGCGGCCGCGCTCGAACTCCACGCTCACCCCGGCGAGCGCATCCACGGCGGCGGCGCCCTCGCCGTAGCGCCGGCGGACGTCGTTGGCAGTCACGATCGCAGTCATGGGGCGCAGGGTGGCAAAACCGCCTGTTGCCCGCAGTACGGCTAACCGGCATGCTGCGCGCATGGATCCGAAGACGATGTGGGGCTCCGGCAACTACGCCGCCGTGGCGGAGAAGATCTCGGACGTCGGCGAGGCCTGCGTCGAGCGCGCGGGGGTGGAGCCGGGCATGGAGGTGCTCGACGTGGCCTGCGGCGCCGGGAACGCGACGATCCCGGCCGCCCGCGCCGGCGCCCGGGTCACGGGCGTCGACTTCTCGCCGGAGCTGCTGGCCATCGCGCGCGAGCGCGCCGCGGACGCCCTCGTGGAGGTCGACTGGGTGGAGTCCGACGTGCAGGAGATGCCGTTCGCGGACGCCGCGTTCGACCGGGTGATCTCCACCTTCGGCCACATGTTCGCCCCGGACCACGAGCGCACGGCCGCGGAGATGAAGCGCGTCTGCCGCGGCAGGATCGCGATCTGCTGCTGGGCGCCGGAGGGGGCGATCGGCCGGATGTTCCGCACGACCGCAGAGCTCGTCCCGCCCCCGCCGGGGAGCTCGTCGCCGCTCCTGTGGGGCACCGAGGAGCACGTGCGCGAGCTGCTCGGGGACGGCGAGTTCGAGCGCCGCGAGGTCGAGTGGCGCGACGCCTCCGTGGACTCGTACGCAGCGTTCATGCTGGAGAGCTTCGGGCCGCTCCTGAACGCCCAGGAGGCGCTCGGCGAGCGGTCGGGTGAGCTGCGCGAGGCCTACACGCGCTTCCTGGAGGCCGAGAACCTGGAGACCGACGGCACGCTCCGCTTCCGCGGCGAGTACCTGCTGGCCGTGATCGACGTCTAGAGCGCGGTCCGCTCGAGCACGTCGATCTCCTCGAGCGCGTGCCCCGCGCCGAGGACGACGCAGGTGAGCGGGTCGTCCGCGAGCGCGACCGGGACCTGGGTCTCGGCCTGGAGCCGCTCCGCGAAGCCCTTCAGCAGCGCGCCGCCGCCCGCCAGCATGATGCCGCGCCGGGTCAGGTCGGCGGACAGCTCGGGCGGGGTGTTCTCGAGCGCGTCCCGCACGGCGTCGACGATCTCGTTCACGAGCGGCTCCATCGCCTCGCGCATCTCGGCCGCCGTGACCTCGGCCTCGCGCGGCAGCCCGCTGGCCGGGTCGCGGCCGCGCACCGTGGTCACGGCGTCGCTCTCGTCGGGCGCCGTGCCGCCCACCTCGAGCTTCACCGCCTCCGAGGTCGTCTCACCGACCGCCAGCCGGTGGTGGCGGCGGATGTAGCTCGCCACGGCCTCGTCGAAGTCGTAGCCGCCGAGCCGCAGCGAGCGCGACACCACGATCCCGCCCAGCGAGATCACGGCCACCTCGCTCGTGCCGCCGCCGATGTCCACCACGACGGTGGCGATCGGCTCGGCGATCGGCAGGCCGGCCCCGATCGCCGCCGCCATCGGCTCCTCGATCAGCTGCACCGAGCGGGCGCCGGCGGCGAGGCAGGCCTCCTCGAGCGCCCGCCGCTCGACGTCGGTGATGCCCGACGGCGCGCACATCACGAGCCGCGGGTGCGCGAAGCGGCTCTTGTGGACGCGCCCGATGAAGTGGCGCAGCATCGCCTCGGTGGTCTCGAAGTCCGTGATCACCCCGTGCCGGAGCGGCCGCACCGCGGAGATCGTGGCCGGCGTGCGCCCGATCATGCGCTGGGCCTCCTCGCCGACCGCGTGCACGTCCCCCGAGCGGGTGTCCATCGCCACCACGGACGGCTCGGACACGCGGATGCCCTCCCCGCGCAGGTAGACCAGCGTGTTGGCGGTGCCCAGGTCGATGGCGATGTCGCGCCCGCCGAGTCGGGCGTGGTAGCGCCGGCGGCGCTTCATCAGGAGCGGAGGAACGTCAGAACGGCGAGCACACGGCGATGGTCTTCGGTGGCGGGCACGAGGCCCAGTTTCCCGAAGATCGAGGTCACGTGCTTCTCCACCGCTCGCTCGGTGACGACCATCTGCTCGGCGATCGCGGTGTTGGAGCGGCCCTCGGCCATCAGCTCGAGGACCTCGCGCTCGCGCGGTGTCAGCTCGTCCAGCGGGTCCTCGCGGCGGGCGCGGCCGACGAGCTGGGCGACAACCTCCGGGTCGAGCGCCGAGCCGCCCTCTGCCACGCGCTTGACCGCGTCGATGAAGCGCTCCACGTCCGCCACGCGGTCCTTCAGCAGGTAGCCGACGCCGTCGGCGGCCTCGCCGACGAGCTCGAGCGCGTAGCCCTCCTCGACGTACTGCGACAGCACCAGCACGCCGGTGTCCGGGTGCTCGGCGCGAATGCGGAGCGCCGCGCGCAGGCCGTCGTCGGTGTTGGTCGGCGGCATGCGGATGTCCACCACCGCCACGTCGGGCTTGTGGGCGTTCACCTTGCGGAGCAGGTCCTCGGCGTCGCCCGCCTGGGCCACGACCTCGAAGCCGCGGTCCTCGAGCAGCCGCACCACGCCCTCGCGGAGCAGCACGGAGTCGTCCGCGACGACTACCCGCACGGGATCCTCGCCCTGATCCTCGTGCCCGCGCCGGGGGGCGATTCCACCTCGAGCCGCCCCTCGATCACCGCCAGCCGGTCGGCGAGGCCGCGCAGCCCCGTTCCGTTGTCCGGATCCGCTCCGCCGACGCCGTCGTCGGTCACCTCGACCAGCAGCTTTCCGTTGCGGCGGGCCACGTTCACCTGCGCGTGTGACGCGTCTGCATACTTCGCAACATTGGTGAGCGCCTCGGACACCACGAAATAGGCTGCCAGTTCGATCGACTCGGGGAGTCTCTCGTAAGCCTCCCGGTTCAGCTCGACAGGTAGCGGGGCGCGCCGGGCGAGCGTCTCGAGAGCCGCGTCGAGGCCGCGGTCGCTGAGCACCGCGGGGTGGATTCCGCGCGCCAGCTCGCGCAGCTCCTCCAGGGCGGCGTCCAGCTCGGCGCCGGCGCCGTCGAGCATGCGCTCCGCCGCGTCGGGGTCGTCGCGCATCCTGTCGCGGGCGAGCCGCATGCCCAGCGCCATCGAGACGAGCCGCTGCTGGGCGCCGTCGTGCAGGTCGCGCTCCAGGCGGCGGCGCTCCTCGAGGCCGACGCGCAGCATGCGCGAGCGCGACTCCCGCAGCTCCGCCACCTTGGCGCGCAGCTCGGCGTCGAGCCGCTCGTTCTCGATCGCGATCGCCGCGGCGGCGCCGATGGCGTCCAGCTCCTCTTCGAAGTCGAGCGCGTCGTGCACGATCGCCGCCACCAGGCTGCCGTCCCGTTCGATGCGCGTCACGCCTCGCCTCGAGCCCGGGGCCGGCAGCTCCACCGTACGGCCGCGGGCGTCCACGAAGCGCTCGCCGTCGGGGAGCCAGTAGACGAGCTCGATCGAGGGGTCGCCGAGCGCGCGTGCGAGCTCGTCGCGCAGCTGGCCACGGCGCGGCGTCTCACCCATCCGCGCGATCAGCTGGCCGACGGCGCCGGTCTGGATCATCCGGGCCCGCACCAGGGTGACCAGGAACATGTAGGGCACGAGCGCGAACGGCACCATCGTGCTGATCCAGAAGACGTCCAGGGTCCAGGCGTCGGCGCCGCTCGCCTGCAGCACGACCGTGACGACGAGCAGGAGCATCACCGCCGCGCCGGCGGAGTAGACCGGCACGAGCAGGCGGCGCTGACCGGCCGTCGCCTGGCGCCAGCGGCGGATGAGGATCACCAGCACGGTCACCACGAGGCCGGCGCCGACGATGTTGAGCAGGCTCGTGCCGGTGGTGACCAGCTGCTCGTTGGGTTCCACCAGCAGCACGTTCTCGGGACAGGAGTCGCAGTCGAGCGCCTGCGAGTCGGCGAACAGCCACATCGGGGCGATCACGACCGTGGTGAGGAGGTAGGTGGCGAGGACCAGCCTGCGCTCGAGGCGGCTCTGGAGCCGCCCGCTCGGGAAGGCGAGCAGCAGGTGCATGACCACCGCGAAGAACAGCGAGCCGAAGACCTGGCCGACGGTGAAGATCAGCGGCACGTCGGAGAAGCTGAGGCTGGCGAGCAGCCAGGCGAAGCCCGTGCCCGCCATCAGCGTCCCGACGCGGTTGTCCGGCCGCCGGGCCCAGGCGAACAGCCCCACGCCGACGAAGCTCCATCCCACCACCAGCGTGCCGGCGCCCCACGCGGCCGCGGCCTCGAGCTCGTCGTTGGTGAGGATCAGGGCCAGCACCGCCAGCCCGAACACGAACCCCGCCGCGGCCAGCGCCCAGAGCGCCCGGCCAAGGCTCGTCATCGCAGGCTCACAGCAGCGCCTCCAGCGCGGCGCCGGACAGCTCCGACTTGGGGATGAAGCCGCGAACGCCGCCGATTGCGCCAAGGTCGTGGAGGTCGCGGCTGGAGGTGAGCACGACGGCGGGACACAGCCCGTTGGCGGCGGCCAGACGCGCCGCGACCTCCGGCCCGTCGATGTCGGGCAGCTGGACGTCGAGCAGCACGACATCGGGCTTGAGCTCCCGCACGGCGACGAGCGCCCCTTCCCCGTCCTCGGCCTCGCCGACCACGTCGAAGCCTTCCGACTCGAGCAGCATGCGTGCGCTCGCGCGGAAGCTCGGGTGATCGTCGACGATGAGAACCGAGGTCGCCATGTGGATCAGATTGTCGTCAGCGTAAGGCGTTTCGCCAATACGGATAGCCACACCCGTCTCTTCTGGGGCTCAGCGGCACATATCATCCGGCTCCGGCATGGAGAGCATGACGCAGCCGCTTGCGGCCCCGCCGGTGGAGCTGCCTCCGGAGCTTCGCGGGGCGTCCCCGCCGCGCGAGGGCGGGCTGCTCGTGCTGCTCCGCTTCATGCGGCGGCAGGGCATGCTGAACCTGAAGTACGGGCGGCTTCTGCTGCGGCTCGGCTGGTGGAAGCTGCGTCTCGGGCGGCGGTTGAAGCTCGACGGGATCGCCTTCGTGGGGCCCGGCTGCAAGCTCCAGGTCGGCCGCGGCGCCGTGCTCGAGCTGGGCCGCTGGTGCTGGGTCGGGCACGGCTGCAAGATCCGTTGCCACGAGGGGGTCGTGTCGATCGGCTCCAAGAGCGTGATGGGCCAGGAGTGCACGATCTCGGCCTTCCAGCACGTGTCGGTCGGCAGCGAGTGCGTGATCGCCGACCGCGTGATGCTGATCGACTTCGACCACGGCATGGTCGAGGTGGAGCGGCCGATCCGGCTCCAGGGGATCTACAAGCGCGACGTGCGCGTGGGGAGCAACGTCTGGATCGGCTACGCCGCCTGCATCCTGCGGGGGGCGACCGTCGGCGACAACGCCGTGATCGGGACCAACGCGGTGGTCACGAAGGACATCCCCGCGAACGCGGTGGTCGGCGGGGTGCCCGCGCGGCTCATCCGGATGCGGCGCGCGCCGCGGCGGATGAGGTACTTGTAGCGCCGCGATCCGCCGCGATGCTCGACAGCAGCGCGAGTGCCTGCTCGGTCGGGCTGCCCGGCTCCGCGTGGTAGACCGACAGCACCTGCCCGGAGCTCCCGGCCACCGCGAACGTCTCGTAGTGGATCGTCAGCTCGCCCACCTGCGGATGGACGAAGCGCTTGGTGCCGTGGGTCTTCTCGCGCACGTCGTGGCGCGCCCAGAGCGTGCGGAAGCGTTCGCTCTTGAGCGACAGCTCGCCCACGAGATCGGTGAGGTGAGGGTCGTCGAGGTCGGGTCCGACCGACGCGCGCAGCGCGGCGACGGTGTCCTTCGTCACCTCGTCCCAATCCGGGTAGCGCTCGCGCGCGGCGGGGTCGAGGAAGAGGGACCGCACCAGGTTGTGCCCCGCGGGCGAACCCGCCGTGCATGGCGGTGGCGAGCGAGTTGGCGGCGAGCACGTCGAGGTGCCGGCCGGTCACCATCGCCGGCGTGTGCGCCCACGCCTCCATCAGCCTCAGGAGCTCGGGCCTGACCCGCTCCGTGCGCCTCGCGGCCCGGCGCCGGCGCGGCGCGGGCCGCGCCAGCTCGTGCAGGTGGGCGGTGGCGTCGTCGTCGAGCTGCAGCGCCCTGGCCAGCGCGTCGATCACCTGCTCCGAGGGATGGCGCTCGCGGCCCTGCTCGAGGCGGACGTAGTAGTCCGCGCTGACTCCCGCCAGCGTGGCCAGCTCCTCGCGGCGCAGACCGGGCACGCGCCGCCGTCCGAAGTCCGGCAGGCCGACGTCCTCGGGTCGCACGCGCTCGCGACGGGCGCGCAGGAACTGCCCGATGCGGTTGTCCTCGGCCATCCCGTTCACCGTACCCAGTGCGTGCGCAGGGAGGGTGGGCGTGCCACTCCCAGGGTCGGCGCTCCCGGGCGTGACCCGCCTCTGGCTAAGGCGCGGTCCGGCCGCCATCGTGTTCGGCATGACCAACACCGCCACACTCGAAAACACCAGAGACCACACATCTACCGCTCGCCGGCCGCGTGGCCGTCGTGACGGGCGCCACCAGCGGCATCGGGGCGGCGACCGCCCGCCGGCTCGCCTCCGACGGGGCTTCGGTCGCGCTCGTCGGCCGGCGCGAGGAGCGCCTGCGCGACCTCGCCACCGAGCTCGGCGACTCGACGGACGCGGACGTCACCCGCGCCGTGGTCGACGTGAGCGACCGCGACGCCGTGGAGCGCGCCGCGGAAGCGATTCGCGACGAGCTGGGCCGGGTGGACCTCGTCGTCGCCAACGCCGGCGTGATGCTGCCGGCGCCGTTCGAGGAGGCCGACACGGCCGAGTGGGACCGCATGCTCGACACGAACGTGCGCGGCCTGCTCTTCACGGGCCGGGCCTTCAGCGCCGACCTGCTCGCCACCGCCGCCGAGGGCGGACGGGCGGACCTCGTGCACGTGGGCTCGATCGGCGGGCCACGAGACGTTCCCGAACTACGGCGTCTACGGCGCGACCAAGGCCGCCGTCGCCCACCTGACGCGCAACCTGCGAGCCGAGCTGGGCCCGCGAGGCGTGCGCGTGAAGAACGTGGAGCCGGGGCTCGTCCAGACCGAGCTGGGCGACCACGCGTCGGACGCCGCCCTGCGGGAGTCGCTCGCCACGTGGCGAGACGAGATCGGCGCGCTGCCCGCCGGGGACATCGCGGACGCGATCGCGTTCGCGGTGGCCGCACCGCCGCGGATGAACGTGGCCGAGCTGATCGTGCTGCCGACCGTGCAGGGCTGACGGTCTGGCTCAACGACCCGAAGGTCGCGGGCTCACATCCCGCCCGCGCCATGAACGAATCCCCGACGCTCCTGGTCGCGGTGGGGTTTCGTTTCGGAGACGCGGTTGGATTCCGCAATCAGACTCTGATGACCGACACATCGTCGAACGTGGAGAAGTCGGCGTCCTGAGTGACGACCGCGGCGTTGTGGCGGAGCGCCGTCGCGGCAATCCACGTGTCGTGGCGACGCACGCGGCGGCCTCGGGACAGCTCGGCTGACGCGATTCTGGCGAAGCAGCTGGCGACCTCTGGATCGACCGGAAGCAGTGGATAGGTCGCCTGCACCCGGGACAGGGTGGAAAGCCGAATAGCCCGGGCTTCAGACCCGGTCGCTCGCAGCACGCCGAGCTCCAGCTCCGCCGCGGTGATCACCGAAACGGCGATCTGGTCGGGAACATCACCGAGCTCGCGACCGGCCTCCTGCGCGATGAAGATCGAGGTGTCTGCGACCGCTCGAGTCAATCGTCGAGCTCGGCGCCGCGGATGTCGGCGAGGTCATCGAGGAGCCCGGGATCGGCCGGGGCGTCGCGCACGATGCGGCGCAGCTCGGCGGCGGGAATCCAAGGGCCGCGGGGTGATCAGAGCGCGTTGACGACCCGCTGCGCCTCGACGAACTCGGCGCTCGTCCGCTCGGCGTAGAGGTTGGCCGCCCCATCCGGTCACCGCTCCGCGCGAGCGCGACGATCTCGGCGTCCGCTCCGTCCGAGCGGATTCTCGAGCGCCACACCGATGCTCTCGGCAAGGGCGCGCACGTTTCGTTCGAGGCGGTCGAGCAGGGCGCTGATCTGCGCATCGGTGAGCCCTTCAGGCACAATCGACCTACCCGACGATGCCCGCGAGGTCGTCGCGACCGAGGCGAAGCCGCCTACCGTCGCAAAGCGTTGCGACGAGCTCGCCGTCGCGGTCGAGCAGCCACTTCGCGTTGATCGCGGTCAGGTGGGTGATCCGCCCCTGGCCGTCGAGTCGAACGGCGTGGCCCTCTGGCGTCTCCTGGGCCGGTGCCCGCTTGTCGTCGCCGGCAGCCGATAGGTAGAGCACATCGCCGATCGGCTCGTACGCCAAATGGGCGACCGGTCGGCCGAGCACCCGGTCAGGCGCTGCGGAGGAGTTCCGAAACCACCTCGCCGGGCTGCTGGCCGCGCTCGGTGGCGATCTGCTCGAGGCGCTTGGCGTCGTCTCCCTTGACGCTGACCAGGATCGTCAGCTTGGCGTCGGGGTTTCCCTCGTGGATCTGGATCTCGCCCGGCTTGGCGCGGTCGAGCTCGGCGTCGAAGTCGCCCGGCTGGGGATCGGGATCTGTCCACGGGTCCTTAGCCATGTCAAATGAGGATTCTACGCTCGCGGTCGGTGGCGATCCAGCCGGTGACGATCAGCCACGACGTGGGGTCCACTGTGCGCTCGATCACGAGCGTGAGTGCTCGACCACCGTCGGTGTAGCCGATGAGCAAGAGACGCTCGCCCTCCCCCCGATCTCGGCTGACGTTGAGCATCGTCGCGTGGCGGTTGCGCGTCAACTGCTCGGCTTCAGCAATCGAGATGCCGCGCGCGCCGAGCTTGACGCGCGCAGCGTCCGTCGCGAGCAGCTGAGCAATCCTGCGGGCCACCGTCGAGAGATGTGTATCGGACACCCCCGACGCTCCCCTGCCGTGCCACTCGCGGGCTCAGAGCCCCACGATCCCCCGCAGCAGCTCCTCGAGCGAGCGCGGGTCCACCCCGTGCTCGCGCTCGTAGGCGCGGCGGGACTCGTCGTCGAACAGCGCCAGCACGAGCTCTTCGCGCGAGGAGCCGAACTCGCAGGCCGCGCGGTCGAGGGCGTCCAGGGCGACTTCCTCGGCCGCGCCCTCCACGCCGCCGACCGAGTCGCGCTCGCGGTCCTCGCACGGGTCCGCGATCTCGACCGGCTCCGGCTCCAGCTCGGTCCGCGCGACCGCGTAGACGGCCGGCACCGCCATCGCCGAGCGCCACGCGCGACCCCGATCGCGCCGGCCCGCAGCCCGCGCCGGCGGCCCGGCAGCAGCACGATCGCCGCGAGCAGCGCCATCCCTCCCGTGATCGCGAAGGCCGGGCTGAACGCCGCGTCCACCGCGGCGAGCACGATGTCGTCGAGCTCGTCCGCCAGCTCGTCCAGCTCGCCGCGCAGCTCCTGCGGCGACGTGCCGCCTCCGAGCCGCTCGTTCAGCTCGTCGAGCAGCCCGCCGCCGTACCGGTCCTCCAGCTCCTCGAGCTCTCCCAGCAGCCCGCCCGTGTCGGCGCCCGAGCTGGCCCTCGAGCTGCTCGAGGCGGCTCAGGAGATCGCTGTCCCCGCGGCCCACTCGCCGCCGCTCGCGCGCTGACCGCCTGTGCCAGCGCGTCGCGCGGATCCTCGGTCTCGATCTCGCGCGAAGAGGCGCGGCGCCATGGCGATCTTGTCCGTGGGGGGCAGGGCGGAGTCGAGGACCACCGCGGTGCCGCGCTCGCGCGCGAGGTCGACCTGTTCGTCCAGCTCGGCCGCCACGATCGGCGCCAGCGCCACCAGCGCGAGCGTGATGCCGGCGTGCCGCAGCGACAGCAGCGCGGCCGCCTGGCCGCGGGTTCGCTCGGGGAGCAGCTCGCCGGCGAGCGCCGGGAAGGCCATGCCCATGCCCGACGCCCGCGAGGAGCTGCGGCACGATCGTCCAGAGCGCGGACGCCTCCGGGAGCAGGGCGAGGCACGCGATGCCGCCCGCGACGAGCACGCAGCCGGCGACCGCACGCGTGGCGGCCGGGGCGCGGATGAACGAGCCGGCCACGGCCGCGACCGGCAGCACGCTCACGGCGGCCGCCGCGGCGAGCGGCTCCACGCTCCAGCCGCTGATCAGGAGCAGCACCAGCAGGAAGACGACCGCGGTGAGCGCGCCGGAGAGCAGGGCGAGCGCGACGCCCGCGAGCACGTCCCGACGCGGCAGCGCGAGGTGATCGCGCATCGTCGCCATCGGGGCGCCCATCAGCGCCGGCGCCGCCGCCAGCGCCACCGGCGCCTGCGCGATGAAGATCGCGCGCCAGTCGAACAGCTCGGTCAGCAGGCCGCCGAGCGCCGGGCCCGCCGCCGTGCCGGCCACGGCGGCGCCGATCCAGAGGCGGCGTCCCGCGCCTCCTCCGTCCAAGGCGTCGAAGGCGGCCGTGAGCAGCGCGGCGCCGCCCAGCGCCTGCAGCGCCCGCATCACGAGCAGCAACTCGAGCGAGCCCGCGCTCGCGCAGCCCATCGACGCCGCCCCGAACAGCAGCGCGCCCGCGGGACCCGTCCACCGGCCGTGGAGCGCGGCGGACAGCGGCAGGCTGAGCGCCAGCACCGCCGTGTAGACCGCGATCACCGCCGCCACGCCCTCGACGGTCGTGTCGAGCTCCAGCAGCAGCGGCGGCAGGGCGAGGGTGACGATCGCCGCGTCCGCGAGCACGAGGCCCGACGCCGCGGCGATGAGCGCGCGCTTCACGCAACGGGTTCTAGCTCACGGGCGCCTCCGGCACGGTGTGGCTATCCGCACCCGGATCGGCGGGCATCCGCACCGGCGCTCACCGGCTGGCCGCATTGGACCGGGCGCAGCGCAGATCGAGACTCGCACCATGCGAAAGAGAACCCACAACAACATCGCTGCGCGCGCCGGACGGTGGAGCGCGCGGCATCGAAAGAAGGCGATCGTCGGCTGGCTCGTCTTCGTGATCCTCGCCGTGTTCGTCGGCGGTTCCGTCGGCACGAAGACGCTCGGCGACGACGACTACGAGATCGGTGAATCCGGTCGCGCCGACTCGGTGCGGGCCGATCACTTCCCCAACAAGGAGGACGAGAGCGTCCTCGTCCAGAGCCAGAACGGTGCTCGCACCGACGATGCCGAGTTCCGGCAGGTCGTGCAGACCGTCGTGACGCGGCTCGAGAACACGGAGAACGTCCGCAACGTCCAGAGCCCGTACGCCGAGGACAGCCAGGGCGCCCTCTCCGAGGACGGCAAGTCCGCCCTCGTGACCTTCGACCTTCCCGGCGAGGACGCCGACAAGAAGGTCGAGCCGTCGTTGGCGGCCGTGTCGGCGCTGGACAAGAAGGAGTCGAGCTTCCGCATCGAGCAGTTCGGCGGCGGCAGCGCCGACAAGGCCCTCGGCGAGGCGTTCGCGGACGACTTCAAGAAGGCCGAGGTCACCTCGCTGCCGATCACGCTGATCATCCTGATCCTTGCTTTTGGCGCCCTCCTGGCCGCGTTCGTACCTCTGTTGCTCGCCATCACCGCGGTCGCCGCGGCGATCGGCCTGATCGGGCCGATCAGCCAGATCGCTCCGATGGAGGAGACGGTCAACTCGGTCGTGCTGCTCATCGGCCTGGCCGTGGGCGTCGACTACTCGCTGTTCTACCTGCGCCGCGAGCGCGAGGAGCGGGCGCGCGGGCGCTCGGAGGAGGCCGCGCTGGAAGCGGCGGCCGCCACCTCGGGCCGCGCCGTGCTCGTGTCGGGCATCACCGTCGTCGCCGCGATGGCGGGCATGTACTTCGGCGGCGCGGCGACCTTCACCTCGTTCGCCACCGGCACGATCCTCGTGGTCGCGATCTCGGTGATCGGCTCGCTGACCGTGCTGCCGGCGATCCTGTCGAAGCTCGGCGACCGCGTGAACAAGGGCCGCGTGCCCTTCCTGCGGCCGGAGCGGCGCACGGGTGAGCCGCGCATCTGGTCCGCGATCCTGGATCGCGTGCTGAAGCGGCCGCTGGTGTCGCTCGTGGCCGCCGGCGCGGTGCTGGTGGTGCTGGCGATCCCGGTGCTCCACATCCACACCGCCGACACCGGCGTGGAGGGCCTCCCGCGCTCGATCGAGGCGGTTCAGACCTACGACCGGATGCAGGCCGCCTTCCCGGGCGAGCAGTTCACGGCCGACATCGTGGTCGAGGGCAGGAACCTCGACCAGTCGGAGATCCAGGCGGCCGCGCAGGAGCTGCGCCAGGTCGCGCGCGGATCCGACCAGTTCCACGAGCCCGTCACGGTCGCACATGAGCCGCGACGGCCAGGTGGCCGTGCTCGAGGTGCCGCTCGCCGGAAGCGGTACGGACGACACCTCGATGAGCGCCCTCGAGACGCTCCGCGACGAGACCGTTCCGCAGGTCGTCTCCCCCGCCGTCGAGCAGCGGCGAGGTGGTCGGCGTGAGCGGGTTCACCGCCGGGCTCGGCGGACTTCAACGAGCTGATGTCCGCGCGGATCTGGTGGGTGTTCGGGTTCGTCTTCCTGATGGCGTTCCTGCTCCTGCTGGTCACGTTCCGCTCGATCGTGATCCCGATCAAGGCGATCGTGCTGAACGTCATGTCGGTGGCCGCCGCGATGGGCATCGTCACCTACGTGTTCCAGGACGGCCACTTCGAGAGCCTGCTGGACTTCACCTCCACCGGATCGGTCACGGCGTGGTTCCCGATCATGCTGTTCGTGATCCTGTTCGGCCTCTCGATGGACTACCACGTGTTCATCCTGAGCCGGATCAAGGAGGCGGTGGACCGCGGCGAGTCGACCGACGAGGCCGTCAGCCACGGGATCAAGTCGACCGCGGGCGTGGTGAGCGCGGCGGCGATCGTGATGGTCGGGGTGTTCTCGATCTTCGCGACGCTCTCGTTCATCGACATGAAGCAGTTCGGCGTGGGCCTGGCGGCGGCGGTGCTGATCGACGCCACCCTGGTGCGCGGCCGTGATGCTCCCGGCGGCGATGAAGCTGCTCGGCGAGTGGAACTGGTACCTGCCGAGCTGGCTCGAGTGGCTGCCGAAGGGCCCCGCGATGGAGGGCTCGCCCGAGCCGCCCGCGCGCGAGCCGCTCGTCCGGCCGGAGGCCAGGCCGGCCGAGGCCTAGTCAGGAGCCAAGCGCACGGGCCGCGGCGTCGCGGCCCGTGCGCACCGCTCCTTCCATGTATCCAGCGACCCACTGATCCGAGCCGCAGACGTAGAACGGCGGCTCGTGGGTCCCGTGCAGCGGCCCGACGGCCATCACGTCGCCGGGCCGCCAGCCCGTTACGTAGCCCTTGGTGAAGGGGTCGATGCCCCAGAGGCGCTCCCCCCACAGGATCGGCTCGAGCGCCTCCTCGCCCATCAACTCGGCCAGCTCGCGCAGGAACTCGCGTCGTCCGGTCCGGGCGCGGCAAGGAACGGCCCGAGACGATCCGGTGGAGTCAGCGAAGAGAGGATCCCGTCGCGCTGGATCCACACCGAGGCCCACACGCCGTCGCTCGTCGCCCCTCCGACCTCCCAGAACGACTCGGGGTACGCGACGACCGTCTTGAAGGCGAGCGCGCTGCGCTGGCTGTGAAGCGACTGAAGACGGGCATCGGAGACTCCCGTGATCGCGACATCGCGCAACGGGCCCACCGGGAGCGCGCAGACGACGGCCTCGGCGGCGATCTCCTCGCCGGAGCGAAGCGTCACGGTACAGCTGGGGTTCGCCACGTCGATCGCCTCCACCACGCACCCCAGCCGCACGCGCTCGCCCAGCTCCTCCGCCATCCGCAGCGCCACCGTGGCCGAGCCCTCGGCCACGCGCAGGTGCTCCCAGCGCCGCTCGTCGTAGAACCCGTGCCCGCCGGCCGCCGACTCCTTGCGGAGCTGCGCCAGCAGCGAGGTCCGCTCGATCGAGTCGATCGAGAGCGAGCGCGCCATGTGGTCGAGCAGCCGGATCACTCCCGGGCGGGCGCCCACCGAGCGCAGCCAGGCCCCCACGCTGAGCGAGTCGAGCTCGCGCGGCGTCCGGATGGCTCCACGGGTCGCCCGGGTCGACGCCGCGCGAGAGCGCCGCGAACTCCGCCTCCACCCGCACCAGGTTCGCGCGGTCCGCCTCGTCCATCCAGGGCGCGCGCTCGCCCACGGAGACGCCCTCGTCGGCGCCCCAGGCGGGCGGCAGGTCGATCGCGGTGTAGCTCGGCTCGAGCGTCAGGCCGAGCTCGGCGACGAGCCCCACGTAGGCGTCCATCCAGTCCGCCACGACCTCGCCGCCGTACTGCACCGGCCGCCCGTCCGGGAGCAGCTCCTGCTCCACCCGCCCGCCGGGTCGCTCGCGTGCTTCGAGCACGACGACGTCCGCGCCGCCCGCCGCCAGGTCGCGCGCCGCCGACAGGCCGGCGAGGCCCGCTCCCACCACCGCCACGTCGTGCTTTGACTTTGTAGTCAGTCGCACGATTGTAATACTTCCCGGCCATGTCCACCCTGGATCACCTCTGGCTCCATTTCACTCAGATGGGTGACCCCGACGATGTCCCTGTGATCGTCCGGGGCGACGGCTGCCATCTCGAGGACTCGAACGGCAAGCGCTATCTCGACGCCCTGGCCGGCCTGTTCTGCGTGAACGCCGGCTACGGATTCGGCGAGGAGATGGGCGAGGCGGCGGCGGCGCAGATGCGCGAGCTGCCCTTCGCCATCAACTGGACCTACGCGCACCCGCGGGCGATCGAGCTGGCCGACGCCATCGCCGAGCTCACCCCGGGCGACCTCAACCGCGTGTTCTTCGTGTCCGGCGGCTCGGAGGCCGTCGAGGCGGCGTGGAAGCTCGCGCGGCAGTACCACACCGCGCGCGGCGAGCGGCGCTGGAAGGCGGTCTCGCGGCGCGTCTCGTACCACGGCACCACCATGGGCGCGCTCTCGATCAACGGCTGCACCGATCTCCGCACCCCGTTCGAGCCGCTGGTGCCGGACGTGCTCCACGTGTCCAACACGAACCGCTTCCACCGCCCGCCGGACGAGAGCGAGGAGGACTTCACCCGCTTCCTGCTGGACGACATCGAGGCGGCGATCGTGCAGGCCGGGCCGCGCACGGTCGCGATGGTGATCATCGAGCCGGTGCAGAACGCGGGCGGCTCGTTCATGCCGCCGGCCGGCTACCTCCAGGGCGTGCGCGAGCTGTGCGACCAGCACGGCATCCTGCTCTGCTTCGACGAGGTGATCACGGGCTTCGGCCGCATCGGGCACTGGTTCGGCGGCCAGCGCTTCGGCGTCACGCCCGACCTGATGACCTCGGCGAAGGGAATGTCGTCGGCCTACGCGGCGATCGGGGCGCTGATCGCGAGCGAGCGCGTGATGGAGCCGTTCACGCAGCCGGGCGCCATGTACTCGCACGGCATGACCTTCGGCGGCCACCCCGTGCAGTGCGCGGTGGCGCTGAAGAACATCGAGATCATGAAGCGCGAGGGCCTGGTCGAGGGCGTGCGCGAGAAGGAGGGCGCCTTCCGCGCGGCGCTCGAGCAGCTGCTCGAGCTGCCGATCGTGGGCGACCTGCGCGGCTGCGGCTACTTCTACGCGCTCGAGCTCGTGAAGGACAAGGAGACGCGGGAGGGCTTCAGCGACCTGGAGTGCAACGCGCTGCTGCGCGGCTTCGTGTCGCCGCAGCTGTTCGAGCGCGGCCTGATCTGCCGCGCCGACGACCGCGGCGACCCGGTGTTCAGATCTCGCCGCCGCTCGTGGCCGGCCAGGAGGAGTTCGACGTCATCGCCGGCACGCTCGGAGCCGTGCTGGAGGAGGCCTCATCGGCTTCGATGCGCTTGTCGTAGGGGGAGGGCACAACGGGCTCACCTGCGCGGCGTACCTGGCCCGCGCCGGGCTCGACGTGTGCGTGCTCGAGCGGCGCGAGCTCGTGGGCGGCGCGTGCGTCACCGAGGAGGTGTGGCCGGGTCAGCGCGTCTCGCGGGCGTCATACGTGGTCTCCATGCTCCACCCCACCGTCGTCAAAGACCTGGAACTCGCGCGTTTCGGCTATCGAGCGATTCCACTCGACCCTCCGTTCGCCACGATCGGCTCGGACGGCCGGCCGATCTTCTTCGACCAGGAAGGCCCGTTCGAGGAGTTCCTTGCTCGGATGGCGAGGATGGTGCGGCCGCTCCTGCTGCATCCTCCGTACGTCCCACCCATCGGTAGACCACGCGACCTGCTCGAGCTCTACCGGCTGATGACGATGTCGGTCGGCGACCTGCTCGACGAATGGTTCGAGGACGACGCGATCAAGGGCGCCTACGCCTCCACCGGCGTCGTTGGCGTGTGGGCCGGGCCCCGAACCCCTGGAACCGCCTACAACCTCCTGCACCACGCGCTCGGGGAGCTCAATGGGGTCCCCGGCGCCTGGGGACACGTGCAAGGGGGGATGGGAGCCATTTCAGACGCACTCGCGCGGAGTGCCGAGAGCAGGGGCGCCACCGTTAGGACCAGTGCGAGTGTGAGATCCATTGATGTTCGCGGGGGGCGGGCTGTCGGCGTGACGCTCGAGGACGGCGAGCAGATCGAGGCCCCGCTCGTCGTCTCCGGCGCCCACCCCCGCACCACCATCCTCGACCTGGCCGGGGCCGAGCACTTCCCCGAGGACGTCGTGCGCGACATGCGCCGCTACAAGAGCCGCGGCGGGTCGGTGAAGGTGAACTGCATCCTGCAGCGAGCCGCCGCGCTACGAGCGCGCCACGCCCGACGAGCGCGAGCGGCTCCTCCGCACCGGCGTGGCGCTGTGCCCCTCGATCGACTACCTCGAGCGCGCCTGGCAGGACGCGGTGCGCGGTGAGCCCGCGGCCGGGCCGTACGTGGAGATCGAGGTGCCGACCACGATCGACCCCACGCTGACCGACGACGGCACCACCGTGATGACGCTCTTCACCCAGTACGGCCCGCACCGCGAGGAGGACTGGCCCGAGGGCGCGCGCGAGGCGTACGGGGAGCGCTGCCTCGACATCGTGGCCGAGCACGCGCCCAACGTGAGGGACGCGCTGATCCACCACGAGGTGCTGGCCCCGCCGGACCTGGAGCGGATCTACGGCCTGGTGGACGGCTCGATCTTCCAGGGCGAGCAGGGGCTCGACCAGATGGGCTTCATGCGCCCCTCCCCCGGCTCGCCAGGTACGCGACGCCCGTCGGCGGCCTCTACCTGTGCGGCGCCGGCATGCACCCCGGCGGCGGCGTGATGGCGGCCTGCGGGCACAACGCCGCGATGCGGGTCCTCAGGGACCGCAAGCGCAGCGTGCTGCGCCGCAAGCTGGCGCCCTGGCGGGGCGCCGTGCCGGTCTAGGCACGGCGCCCCGCCGAGCTCGGCGTCCTAGCGCTTGAACAGCGGGCAGACGTAGGCGAAGTCGCCGCCCAGATTCGAGCCCTTGACGGCCTTCATCGCGTAGGGGTCGCGCTTCCTTACGCTCGGCGCGACCACCGACCGCATCCGGGCCGAAGCGTTCGCACCGCCCTCACGCAGGCGCAGGACCTCGATGCCGCGCGACATGTCGAACAGGAACACGTAGTCCTGCGACCGCCGGCGGGACTTCCGGGCGCTCCGGCCGTCCCTGTCGTCGTCGCGGTCGCTGAACCACGCGACGTCCCACGAGTTCGAGGACGGGTTTGTGGTGCTCGTGCCGGTCACGCGGTAGAAGCCGATCTGCCGCATGTCCCGGGCGTTGCTGATGTCGACCAGGCGCAGGCCCTGCCCGTACCAGCCGGCGGCGAGCGTCGACTCCTGGATCTCGAAGTAGTGCGCCGAGCATCCGAGGGACGGGTTCGCCGTCTCGGGCGTGTCGAGGAACGGATGGAAGCTGTCCAGCGCCTTCATCCGGTACGGGTTCGCCCGCGTCGACTGCTGCGCGGGCTCGCCGCCCCACGAGTCGGTGAGGTCGGACGCGACGATCCTGCCGCTCTGCTCGCACGGCGTAGTGAAGTCCTCCTCGGTCCCGATGAGGATGTTGCCCTTCTTCACGCCCGACGCACGGACCGAGCCGTCGGTCGGCCGGCCGGAGTTGTGCATGAAGTCGGTGGCTTGCGCAACGCCGTCGTCACCGCCGCGCGGGGGCGGCACGTCCCACTGCAGGCCGCCGCCGGCCACGAGGATCGGGTCGTACGGCGACGCCTCCCGCACGCGGTTCTGGTACGGGTCGCGGTGCCGGCCATCGGTGGCGTAGCCGCGGATACCGCCGCGCCCGGCGACCCATGCGATCCCGCGCTCGTCCTCGTCGACGTCGTGCGAGTAGTCCGTGTAGCCGTCGTTGCGCCAGAGGTCGACCGGCTCGTCGGACACCTGCGGCTTCGCCGGGTTCCGCAGATCGGTGACCCAGATCGGCCGGCCGTCGCCGATGAGCCGGTTGCTGAGCGTGGTTGGACCAGGCGCCGGCGCGATGATCTCGCCGAGGAACCCCTGGTCCGAGCGACGCGCCGGGCCGCCGGTCCAGATGTACTTGCAGTCCTGGATGCACGTCGACGTGTGACCGGCCGGCAGATCGACGAAGTCGCCGATCTGGCGCATGTTGCCCGGGTCGGAATACGAGATCACGTAGAAGCCGCTCATGCAGTCCGGATCGCGCACGGCCAGGTTGTCGGCGTCCGGGCAGCCGGTGGCGACCGGATCCGCGTCGTTGTGCCGCGGGTCGAGCGCGCCGATGATCAGATTGCGCTTGGTGTCGAGCTCCATGTCCTCGTTCTGCCAGTAGCCGAACTCGGCCAGCTCCGCCGGCAGGAACTCGTCCATCAGCTCCGGGTTCGCCGGATCGCTCACGTCGTAGGTCTTGAAGCCGAAGCGGCCGGTGACGACCAGCACGTCGCGGCCCGCGACCCTGTCGAACTTGCCCTCCGTGATGCCGGCCGCGCCGGCCACTCGGCCCTCGAACTCGAGGTTGTTCGAGATCGCGGCTCCCGGCGGCGGGTCGTCCGCCCATGCAGCGGACGGTACGAGCAGCGCCAGGCCCGCCACGGCTGTCGCCAATACGCCTCTCCTACTCATCTGCCCTCCCCGGATGGATGGTGTGGCGAGCAAACGTACCGCTCCGCCCGCTGCATCGTCGCGCGGCCAACGCCGGCCCTCCTCGGCGAGCGGACGGGAGAGGTGCTCGGATGGCTGCCTGCCCGGCCGCTGCTGGGCGATAGGCCGCAAACCCCGGCGCCCCGTGATCGTCCGGCGATCGCAGCCGGCAAGCAGGCGACGAACCTGGTCCGCATCCAGGGCTCGCGGCAGCGTGGACAGCCATCGACATGCGGGTCCTCGGGGGACCGCAGGCGCAGCGCGCTGCGCCGCAAGCTACCTCACCCGGAACGCACGATCTTGAAGCGCGTTCGCGCGAGCAGCGCGTATCCGTCGTCCATGAACAGCCCGGCCACGTAGCGGCCCGGCGGCAGCCGCCCCAGGTCGGCCGTCGTCATGGTCATGCTCCCCATTGGGAGCGCGTCGACGTAGCTGAAGCCGAGGTAGCCGTACACGTTCAGCGTCGGGCGGGCCCGGAAGATGCCGATCCAGTCGAACCTGTTGCCCGGCATTCCGCTCCAGCGCAGGCGGATCGGCTCGCCGGGCGCGTAGACCCGCCGCGACGTGCGGATCCGCGGCCGCGCGTCGGGCGCGAGCACCCAGAACCGAGACGCCCCGACCACCTCCCCCTCCCCGCTGACCAGCCCGGCGCGGTACGCGCCCGGCCGCAGGCCCGCGGTGCCGAAGATCGCGGCCATGTGGTCGGCGGCGCCGTAGATCGGCAGCGTCATGATCGGCCGCCCGCCGCGGGCGGGCAGCACCGCGACCCGCCTGCCGGGGGCGCGCGCCGCGTCGGTGTAGCGGACCGTGACCGGTGTCCCGCGCCGCACCACGCGCGGCTCGGCCGTGGCCAGCGGCGGCGCCTCGGCGGGCGTGACCTCGAAGGTCGAGGCGACCGCCCGGTGGTCCGAGCCCCAGGGCACGCCCACGTCCACGCCCGGACCGCCGGGCTCGCCCACGAGGCGGCTGGCCAGAGTGACGGCGGGGCCGGTGGCCGTGACCCAGTCGATCCGGTCGAGCGTCTCGCGCGGGCGCACGCGCGGCGGCGGCGTGCCGGGCGTCCAGGTGATCCCGGGCCGCGCCACCGGGTCGGGGTGCGCCTCGCGGTAGGAGTCGCGGAAGCCGGCCCGCTCGAGCGCCACCGAGACCGGCCAGCGCAGCGGGTACTTGACGCTCGGGTTGGTCGAGGTCCAGTCGAGGTGGGACGGGCTGTTGAAGTCGCCCACCAGGAACGTGGGCACGCCGCGCGCGCCGAGCCGCGCCAGCGGCCGCAGGTAGGGCCGGATCTCACCCAGGCGGGTGGAGCGCTCGTTGGCCAGCACCTGCGCGGGCGTGCGCCCGTCGCGCACGAGCTCCGGCCCGTACGGGCTCGACGGCAGGTGGATGTTCGACACGGCCACGACCCTCCGCGGGCTGAGCGCCACGTATGCGAAGCGGATCCCGCCCCGCTGGGCCGGGTGGATCGGGTAGCGCGAGATCAGATGGAGCGACTCGTCCACGTACGACATGCCGGCCGCCTCCGCGATCCGGCGGAGCTGACCCTCGGGCTCCTGCACGCCGACCACGTCCGCCCCCGACGCCTCGATCGCCGCGCCGATGCGGTCGAACTCGACCTGCACGCCGCCGTACCAGACGTTGAAGGTCATCACCGTGAGCTGCTCGGCCGCCGCCGGCGCGGCGAACAGCAGCGATCCCAGGACGGCGCCGAGCGCCGCGAGCCGCCTCACCGCAGCTCGCGCGCGTGCTCCGGGTGCCAGCCCAGCTTCACGCGCTCCCCGATCTCCCAGCGGTCGTCGGCCCGCGCGCTGGCCGTGTTCTGCTCGAGCGCCACCAGGCGCACGCCCGACTCGAGCTCCACGATCACCTGCGTGGTGGTGCCCACGTAGACGCGCTCCACGACCGTCCCCTCCATCGCCGTCATGCCGTTCTCGAGGTTGCCCAGCCAGATCTTCTCGGGGCGGACCGAGATCTGCGAGCCGTCGTCGCCCGGGAGCAGGTTCGACACCCCGATGAAGCCGGCCACGAAGGGCCCCGTCGGCTGCTCGTAGATCTCCTCGGGCGAGCCGCACTGCCGGATCTCGCCGCCCTCCATGACCGCGATGCGGTCCGACATCGCGAGCGCCTCCTCCTGGTCGTGCGTCACGTACAGGAACGTGATGCCGACCTCGCGCTGGATCCCCTTCAGCTCCACCTGCATCTGCTTGCGCAGCTTCAGGTCGAGCGCGCCCAGCGGCTCGTCGAGCAGCAGCACGGCGGGCCGGTTCACGAGCGCCCGCGCCAGCGCCACGCGCTGCTTCTGCCCGCCGGACAGCTCGTCCGGCCGCGCCTTCTCGCGGCCGGTCAGCTGCACCAGCTCGAGCGCCTCGGCCACGCGCGTGCGGATCTCGTCCTTCGGGACCTTGCGCCGCTTGAGGCCGAACGCCACGTTGTCCGCGATGCTCAGGTGCTCGAACAGCGCGTAGCTCTGGAACACCGTGTTCACGTTGCGCTTGTACGGCGGGACCGTCTCGACCGGACTCGCCCTCGAGGAAGATGCGCCCGGTGCTGGGCAGCTCGAAGCCGGCGACCATGCGCAGCGTGGTGGTCTTGCCGCAGCCCGACGGGCCGAGCAGCGAGAAGAACTCGCCCTTCTCGATCTCGAGGTCGAGCTCCTTGACGGCCTCGAAGTCGCCGAAGGTCTTGGTCACGCCCTCGAAGTCGAGATGGCCGCGCTCATGCGCCTTCCCTCCCCAGCAGCACCTTGAGCCCGCTCTCGCGCCGTCCGAGCAGGCGCGGCAGGAGCAGCGCGAGCCCGATGGACAGCGTCGAGATGACGAGCATGAAGGTCCCGATTGCGTTGATCGTCGGCCGCACGCCGAAGCGGATCTGCGTCCAGATCCGCACCGGCAGCGGCTGCGGGCTCTCGCCCGTGGTGAAGAACGACAGGACGAAGTCGTCGAAGGACAGCGCGAAGCACAGAAGGCCCGGCGGCGATGATCGCCGGCCACAGCGCGGGCAGCGTCACGAGCCGGAACGTCTGCCAGCGCGTCGCGCCCAGGTCCATCGAGGCGTCCTCGACCTGGCGGTCGAGCGCCGCCAGCCGGGCGCGCACCACCACCGTCACGTAGGAGATCGAGAACGTGATGTGCGCCAGGACGATCGTGGTGAGCGAGAGCTCGAGCCCGACCTGCGTGAACAGCAGCAGCGCGGAGGCGCCGGCCACGATCTCCGGCGTGACGAGCGGGACCAGCATCAGCACGTTCGCCGAGTCCGACCAGCGCGTGCGGGCGCGCACCAGGCCGTAGGCGAGCATCGTGCCGAGGATGGTCGCGATCACCATCGTGATCAGGGCGATCTGGATGCTCGCGATGAGCGAGTCGCGCAGCGACTCCGACTCGAAGAAGGTCTCGTACCAGCGCAGGCTGAAGCCGTCGAAGCTGCTGGAGCGAGCGGCTCGAGTTGAACGAGAACAGGATCACCAGCACGATCGGCGCGAACAGGACGACGAAGAAGAGGCCGACGAAGACCCTGAGGAAGCGCGGCCGGTCGAACGCCCTCACGCCCGCGCCTCCCTGCGCCTCGCGCGCGGCCGCGCGCAGGTAGAAGGACATCAGGATCAGCAGCACGGTCATCATCGCGATGGTCAGCGCCGCGCCGAAGGGCCAGTTGTCGGACGCCTGGAACTGCTGCTGGATCAGGTTGCCGATCATCACCTCCTCGGGCCCGCCGAGCAGCGAGGCCGCCACGAAGTCGCCCACCGCCGGCAGGAACACGAGCACCGAGCCGGCCAGCACGCCCTGGATCGTGTGCGGCCAGGTCACGTGGCGGAACGTCTGCCAGGGCCCGCCGTAGAGGTCCTTGCCGGCCTCGATCAGCGACGGGTCCATGCGGTCGAGCGCCGCGTAGATCGGCAGGATCATGAACGCGAGGAAGCCGTAGACGAGCCCGCCGATCACGGCGTAGGGCGTGTTGATGAAGCGGATCGACGTGTCGAACACGCCGTTCACGAGGCCGTCGTCGCCGAGCATCGCGATCCAGGCGTAGGTGCGGATCAGGTAGTTGATGAAGAACGGCAGCACCACCAGCGCGATCAGCACGTTCTTCCAGCGGCCGCCGAAGACGGCGATGTAGTACGCGACCGGGTAGCCGATCAGCAGGCACAGCGACCACGGTCGCGAGCGCGAAGCCGACCGAGCGGAGCAGCACCGGCACGTAGTCCGGGTCGATCAGGCGCTCGTAGTTGTCGAGGCGCGTGCCGTAGATCGCCTCGCCGAGGTCGTCCGTGTAGCCGAAGGAGAGCGCCAGCAGGAAGACCAGCGGCACGACGAACAGCAGCAGCAGCCACAGCCCGCCGGGGACCAGGAAGCCGGTGGCGAAGCGGTTCTCGTTCACCCGCGGCCTAGGAGACCCTGAACTCGGTCCACACCTCGTCCCAGGCCAGCCGCCCGTCGCCCTTCAGGTTCTCGGAACTGCTGGCCCTGCTCGAGGTCCTCGACGGTGATGTTGATCTCGGGGTCGTCCTTCACGAGCCCCTGGAACGCCTCGGTGGCCGCGCCGTCGTACGGCATCGGGTAGCCGATCCACTCCACGTTCTGCGCGGCGTTCTCCGGCTCGAGCATGTACTCGATGAACAGCAGCGCGGTGCCGGGGTGCTCCGCGTTGATCGGGATCACGAAGTTGTCGCTGCCGACCGGGAGCCCCTCCTTGCACTTCTGGAACTTGAAGTCCTCCGGGTTGTCGACCCCGTAGCGGATGTTCACGATGTCGCCGTTCCAGAGGTGCTGGATGTAGGCGTTGCCGCTGACCATGTTCGTGATCGTGTCCGCGGACACGCCGCGCAGCTTCGGCTTCAGGTCGACCAGGTAGTCCTTCGACTCCTCGAGCTTGTCCGGGTCGACCTCGTTGAGCGGGTAGCCGTTGACCAGGTTGGCCATCCCGATGGCCTCCTGGTAGTCGTCGAGCAGGAAGCTGCGGTCGCCCGAGTCGGCCTCGCCGAGGTCGCGCCAGGAGCCCGTCATGCCGCTCACCTTGTCGGCGCGGTAGCCGAGCCCGGTGGCGTACATGCCGTAGGGCGTCGAGTGCTCCGAGTCCGGGTCGTACCAGGGGTCGTCGAAGTACGAGTAGACCGTGTCGACGTTCTTGAGCTTGTCGCGGTCGATCCGGCGGATCAGGTTGCCGGAGTCGAGCCGCTGCACGTACTCGGCGCTCGGGAAGATCACGTCGTAGGCGATGCCCGCGCGGAGCTTGGCCATCATGGCCGACATCGAGTCGAAGTACGACTCGCGCACCTTGACGCCGTAGAGCTTCTCGAAGCCCTTGACGAGCTTCGGGTCGATGTACTCGGAGTAGTTGAAGTAGACGAGGTCGCCGTCGACCCGCTTCCTGATCGGCTTCTCGGTCTCGGCCTTGGAGCCGCGGTCGATGTTCCCCACGCCGCATCCCGCCAGGCCGGCGCCGAGCGCGAGCCCGGCGCCGCCCTTCAGGAGGTTGCGCCGGTTCAGCATCCGAGCTCCTTCTCCGCGAAGGCGAGGCTCAGCTCGCGGGCGCGCTGCGGGCGTGACCTCCGCGTCCTTCAGCGCGATCTGCACGGCGAGCCCGTCGAGCAGCGACGCGAGCAGCATCGCGAAGTCCTCCGCCTCCACCTCCCCGAACTCGCCGCGTTCCTGGCCGTACAGGACCACGTCCGTGATCGGCCTGCCGCCAGCGGCCGTCGAGCTCGGCGCGGGTGGCGGCGAGGTCCGGGTCCCGCAGCGCCCTCGCCCACAGCTCCATCCAGAGGGACGCGTCGTAGTCGCCGTCACCGGCTCCCCCGGCGACGATCCGGGCGAGGCGCTCGCGGGCGCTCTCGATGCCGTCGAGCTCGCGCTCGAGGTCGTCGTAGTACTCCTCCTCCGCCGAGGTCAGCGCCTCCTTGAGCAGCTCGGCCTTGGTCTCGAAGTAGTAGAGGACGGACGGCGCGCTCGTGCCCGCCCGCTCGGCCACGTCGCTCACGCGGGCGTTCTCGAGGCCGCGCTCGCGGATCACCTCGGCGGCAGCCGACAGCATTGCGGGCCGGCGCACGTGGTCGAGCCGGGGCCGCGGGCTCACGAACGGATCGCTCCGGTGCGGGCCGGCCCGCCCCCTCGCGCACTAACCCCTCCGCTTACCTGAACGGCGATTCAGAGAACCTAACGAGGGGCTCCGCGCTCGGTCAAGGCCGCCCAGATCTCCCTGCCGCGCGTCCTCGATGTCCATCGCGCCGATCAGCACGCGCACGCCGTAGCCGTCGGCGAGCGCCATCAGGCGGTCGGCCGCGCGCTCGGCGTCGGCCTGGTCCGCCATCCCCTCCGCCAGCCAGGTCGCGCATGCGGTCGTACAGCCGCGCGGCGGTGGGGCGCAGCTCCGGGTGGCGGACGGCGCGCAGCCACAGCTCGACCCACAGGATCCAGTCGCGCTCGAGCGAGCCGGGGTACGGGCAGGAGCTGGTCGACCATGCTCGGCGAGGCCGCCCTCGCCCTCGCCGATGCGCACGTCGCCCGCTTGCTCGTACGAGTACTCGAGCGCCTCGGCGAGGAGCGCCTCGCGGGTCTCGAAGTGGTAGTGCACCAGCGAGGTCGAGACGCCGGCGTCCATCGCCACGCGCGCGATCCGCACCTCGTCGATGCCCTCCTCGGCGATCCGCTCGACCGCCGCCGCCAGGATGCGCTCGCGGGCGCCCTCGGTCACGCCGCTTCGCCGAGATCCGCGCGGATCTTGTCGGCGAACCAGCCCAGCGCCGCCTCGCGGCGCGAGAGCGGGCCGGGCTCGAAGCCGCGCGTCTCGAGGCCCGCCTGCTGGTTCGCCACGAGGTCGACGTCCTCGTCGCTGACGAGCTCGTTCACCTTGCGGTTCGCGTACTGGACGGCGCGCGTGCGCAGGCCGGCGTGCGGCGGCAGCAGCGTGAGGGCGAGGTCGGCGCTGCGCAGCGGGCCGTCGGGCGCGATGCGCCAGACGCCCACCTGGTCCGGATACAGGTCGATCGTGGTGTTGGGGTAGATGAAGATGTAATGCCAGACGCGCCGGTCGTCCTCGGTGAGGCCGCGGCATCGGCTCGACCATCCGCTGGTAGATGCGCTCCAGCCGGTTGCCGGACGGCTTGTCGCGCAGCGGCGCGTCGTTCCAGAGCCAGTTGTCGTGGAGCTCGACCTCGTAGCGCTTGTAGTCGAGCAGCCGCATCAGGCCCGGGTGCGCGATCGGCACGTGGTAGCCCTCGAGGTAGTTGTCGACCACGATCTTCCAGTTGGCCGGCTGGGTGGTGGGCTTCTCGTCCTTCACCCTCAGGCCTGTCGAGCCCCCACCGCTCCAGCCGCTCCGGCAGCCCGGCGACCTGCTCGGCCGAGCGGCGTGGCGTGGATGTCGAGGTTCACGAAGACGAGGCCGGCACATGCACCTCCACGCGCGCGGGGAACAGCCCCAGCGCGGACTTGTCGAGGCCGGGGATCGCGCGGCCCTCGGGCACGCCGATCAGCTCGCCGTCGAACCGGTAGGTCCAGCCGTGGTAGCGGCAGCGGATCGCCTTGCCGCAATCCCCGGAGCCGCTCAGGAGGCGCGAGCCGCGGTGGCGGCAGACGTTGCGGAACGCGCGCAGCTCGCCCTCGTCGTCGCGCAGCACGAGCACCGGCTCCGCGCCGGCCTGGGCCGTGATGTAGCTGCCCGGCTCGCGGCAGCTGGCTGACGTGGCCGGCGAGCTGCCAGGTGCGGGCGAAGATGCGGCGCTGCTCGAGCTCGAGCACCTCGGGATCGCGGTAGAGGCGGGGAGAGAGAGCGGCGGGGATGGGTTCGGCAACGGCCATTGGTCGTCCTGACTTTGTGATCAGTCGCATGATACCATCGCCTCGTGTCCGAACGGACGCCGCGCGCCGGCGAGCCGGGCGCTCGCGCCCGGCCGGCGCCGTCACGCATGGCTTTCCATCACCCCCGAACCCGAGCGAGAGCTCCCCGACGCCGTCGCGGCGCTGCGGGGACGGCTCGGTCGCGGCGGAGCGTGCGCGGGTGGAGAGGCTCGTGCTGCGCGGGCAGCCGGCGCGCGTGGACCGCCTACCTCGCTGAAGCCGTCGAGCTCGCGCGCGAGCGCCCCGCCGGGCGAGGCGCGCGACATCGTCCTCGACGTCATCCACAACCACGACAACCTGAGACTGGGACTCGAATGACAATCTCCCCCACTGCCCCCGCGGCCGCGGATCTCACGGAGCGCGCGCGCCGCTTCGTCGACGAGCTGCTCATCCCCAACGAGGAGCTCGCCGAGGTGAACGGCGGGAAGATCCCCGACGAGCTGCGCGAGCGGATCAAGCGCGAGTCGATCGAGGCCGGGCTGTCGGCCGGGCTGCACGCGCGGGAGCACGGCGGGCAGGGCTGGACCAAGACCGAGTGGGTCCTGGTCGAGGAGCAGATGGGCCGCTCCACCAATGCCCTGTCGTGGCACATGCCGACCGCCTACAACGTGCTCGCGAACGGCACGCCCGAGCAGATCGAGCGCTACCTGAAGCCCGCGCTGCGCGGCGAGCTGCACGACGCCTACGCCGTCACCGAGGCGGGCGCGGGGTCCGACCCCTCGATGATCCAGACGACCGCGCGGCGCACCGACTCCGGCTGGGTCATCGACGGCGAGAAGTGGTACGTGACCTACGGAGACGTGGCGGCCGTCTACATCGTGATGGCGAAGGCGCTCGTGGACGGGCAGGAGCTGCCCACGCTGTTCCTGGTGGACGCCGGGCTCGGGGGGATCTCGGTCGTGGACGACCCGCCCTTCACCCACAACTACGCGCACGGCCACCCGACGATCCGGTTCGACGGGGTCGAGGTCGGCGAGGACGCCGTGATCGGCGGGCTCGGCGGCGGCGACGACCTCCAGCGCGCCTGGTTCACCGAGGAGCGGCTCGGCATCGCCGCGCGCGGCGTCGGGTCGATGTGGCGGCTGATCGAGGAGGCGACCGCCTGGGCGCTCGAGCGCGAGCAGGGCGGGAGCCGGATCATGGACTACCAGGGGGTGTCGTTCCCGCTGGCCGACTCGGCGGCGGACGCCGCCGCCGGACGCCTCCTGATGCTCGAGGTGGCGCGGCTGGTGGACGCCGGCGAGGACCCCAAGGTGGTGCACGCCAAGGCGTCGATGGCGAAGCTGTTCGTGAGCGAGGCCGCGTGGCGCTGCGCGGACCGCTGCGTGCAGATCTTCGGCGGCCGCGGCTACATGCGGACGAACGTGGCCGAGCGCTTCCTGCGCGAGCTGCGCGTGGACCGCATCTGGGAGGGCACGAGCGAGATCCAGCGGCTGATCGTGGCGCGCGCGCTGGAGCGGCGCGGGGTCGAGCGTACGCTGCACTGATGGAGCTCGGACGGCTGCTGCATCCGCGCACGGTCGCGGTGGTCGGTGCGACGGAGCGGCCCGGGTCGTACGCCGGGCAGACGCTGCTGAACCTGCGGACGCTCGGGTTCCCCGGCGAGGTCTGGGGAGTGAACCCGGGACGCTCGTCCGCGCACGGGTTCGAGTGCTTCCCGTCGCTGGCCGACTGCCCGTCGCCGCCGGACGCGGTGGTGGTGGCGATCCCGGCCGCCGGGGCGCCCGCCGTGGTGGAGGAGGCGGGCGCGCTTCGGATGCGGCGGGGCCGTGGTGTACGGCGCCGGGTTCGGGGAGGTTGCGTCCGGCCTTCCGCTCGAGGATGAGTTGACGGCGGCGGCTCGGCGCCACGGCCTCCCCGTCTGTGGCCCGAACGGGAACGGGATCGTGCAGATGCACGAGCGGCTCGCCCTGTGGGGCGACGCCCTCAACCCGCTCGAGGCCGGGCGCGTGGCGCTCGTCTCGCAGAGCGGGAACGTGGCGGTCAACGCGCTGGCCACGCGGCGCGGGCTGCGCCTGCACACCGTCGTCTCGTGCGGGAACTCGAGCACGCTCGACCCCGCCGAGTGGATCGCCGAGCTGGCGCTCGACGAGGGCGTCGGATCGATCGCGATCTACCTCGAGGCGGACGGCGACGGGGCGCGGCTGTGCGAGGCGCTGGCGGTCTGCGCGGAGCGCGGCGTGGGCGTGGCGGTGCTGAAGGTGGGCACGTCGTCGGCGGGAGCGGCCGCGGCGGCCGCGCACACGGGCGCCGTGGCCGGCGACCAGCGCGTGTTCCGCGCGCTCGTGGAGGAGGCCGGCGGGGCGTGGGCCGAGGACGTGCACGAGCTGCTGGAGATGGCGAAGGCGCTGGCCGTCGCGGACGCGCACGTGCCGCGCCGGCCGCCGGCGAGGCGGACGCCGGCCGCGCGACCCTCCGGCAGCGGCCGACCTCGGCGCCGGCCGGCGGACTCCTCCGGCGCCGGGCGGCCTCGCAATCCTCACCTGCTCCGGCGGCGACTCCGCCCTCGCCGCCGACGAGTGCGAGCGCATCGGCCTGTCGCTTCCGCCGCTCGGCGACGACGCCGCGGGGCGGCTCCGCGTGATGCTTCCCGACGCCGCCACGGTCGCCAACCCGCTCGACTACACCGCGCTGATCTGGGGCCAGGCGGACACGCTGCGTGACATCGTCGCGATCGTCGGAGCCGACCCCGCGATCGACCAGGTGCTCGTGCTCTACGACCAGCCCGTCGGCATCCAGGGCGACCCGGACGAGTCATGGGCCGCCGTCCGCGAGGGCATCCTGGCGGGCGCGCAGGCCAGCCCGGCCCCCGTGATGATGGCGGCCACCCTCCCCGAGCTGCTCGACGACGCGGCCGCCGCCCGCTTCGCCGGCGCCGGAGTGCCGGCCATCGCCGGGCTCCGGACCGGCCTCGCCTGCGCGGCGGCGCTGCGGCGACCGCCGGCGGATCCCGCCCGCCTGCGGGAGATCGCGCGCGCGGCGTCCACGCAGCCCGGCGTGAACGGCACGCTCGCCGAGCACGAGGCCAAGGACCTGCTTCGCGGCGCGCGTCTTCCGGTCGTGGACGGACGGCTCGCGGCCACCGCGGAGGACGCCGTCCGCGCCCTCGACGAGCTGGGCCCGCCGGTGGCGCTGAAGCTCTCCGCGCCCTCCCTCCTCCACAAGACCGAGCTGCGCGCCCTCGCGCTCGACCTGAAGAGCTCCGCCGACGTCCGCAAGGCCCACCGGCGGCTGGTCGCGCTCGCCGTCGAGGACGCCGCGGTGCTCGTCGAGCGCATGGCCGATCCGGGTCTCGAGCTGCTCGTGGCCGCCCGCCGCGACGCGGTCGTGCCGGCGCTTGTCGTCGGCCTCGGCGGCATGTGGACGGAGATCCACGACGACGTCGCGATCGTTCCGCTGCCCGCCTCGCCCGAGCGGGTCGAGCGGGCGCTTCGCTCGCTCCGCGGCGCGCCCCTCCTCACCGGCGGCCGCGGGCGCACGCCGCTCGACCTCGCGGCGGTGGCCGGCCTCGCGTCGACCGTCGGCCAGGTCCTCATGGACCGCGGCCTCTCGCTGATCGAGCTCAACCCGGTGCTCGTGTACGAGCGACGGCGCCGTGGCGGTGGACGCCGTCGTGCGATGAGGGTCGCGGTCGCAGGCGCCGGCCTCGCGGGGCTCACGGCCGCCTACGAGCTGCAGCGCGCCGGTGCCGAGGTGGTCGTGCTGGAGGCGCGCGACCGCGTTGGCGGGCGGGTGTGGTCGCGGCGGCTGGAGAACGGAGCGGTCGTCGAGATGGGCGCCGAGTTCCTGCTGCCCGGCAACACCGCCATCCGTGAGCTCGCCGAGCAGCTCGGCCTCGGGTTGTGGGACAAGGGGATGCGCTACGGGAGCCGCGAGCCGCGCGGCGGGATCGGCACGACTGTGGAGGAGCTGGAGGCAGCCGCCGGCGAGCTGGGCGCGGCGCTGGAGACGGCGCCGCCGGACATGCCCGCGCGCCGCTTCCTGGACGGCCTGGACATCCCCGCTGGCGCGCGCGAGGCATTGCTCGCCCGGGTCGAGATCTCGAGCGCGAACTCCGCCGGCGACGTGGCCGCCCGCGACCTCGCCGGAATCGCCCACGTGGACCGCGAGCCGGCGCCGAGCATCGCGGGGGGCAACCAGGGGCTGGCGCTCGCGCTTGCGGAGCGGAGCTGGGGGACGCGGTGCGGCTGGGCTCGCCTGTGGACCATGTGCGAGCACTCCCGGCAGCAGGTGAGGGTTCGTCGCCGCGGGCACCGAGCTCGACGCCGACGCCTGCATCGTCGCCGTCCCCGCCTCGGTCCTCGACCGGATCGCCTTCGATCCCCCGCTCCCCACCCACCTGGCCGGCGCTCTCCAGGCCGTCCGCTACGGCCACGCCGCCAAGCTCTTCGTCCCGCTCCGGAGCCCGGCGCCGCCCAGCGCCGTCATGTCGGTCCCGGACCGCTACTGGACCTGGACCGCCACCGGCGACCGGGGCGAGGTCCAGCCGGTCGTCAGCGCGTTCGCCGGCTCGGCCGCCGCGCTCGACCGCCTCGAGGTCGAACACGGCCCGGAGCGCTGGCTCGGCCTCCTCGCCGAACTGCGCCCCGACCTCGACCTCGACACCGGCGGCGCCGTGCTCTCGACCTGGGCGGACGACCCCTGGGCGCGCGCCGCCTACTCCACCTCCCCGCCCCGCGACCTGCCCGACACCTTCGCCCGCCCCGCCGGCCCGCTCGCCTTCGCCGGCGAGCACCTCGGCGGCGAGTTCGCGGCCCTGATGGAGGGCGCCATCCGCAGCGGCCGAAGCGGCCGCCAGGGCGCTCCTCGGCAGTCCATCCGGCGCCAGGGCTTAGCTCCACTGCGTGGAGCGGACCGACCTCGGTCGCATCGTGGCCTTCACCGACGGCGTCATGGCGGTCGCCATCACGCTGCTCGTGCTCAACCTCGAGGTCCCGACGGTGCCCGGGGACGAGCTGAATGACGCCCTCGTCGACCTCATCCCGAGCCTGATCGCCTACCTGCTCGCGTTCGCGCTCGTCGGCCGCTTCTGGGTCATCCACCATCGCCTGTTCGAGACGCTGCGCGCCTTCGACTCACGCTTGATGACGCTCAATCTCGCGTTCCTGACGCTGATCGTGCTCGTGCCGTTCGCGACCGCCCTGTTCGACAGGTACACGGATGAGCCGATCGCGTCCGCCGTGCTCGGCGGGATCTTGGGGCTCGCTGCGCTCACCCACTGGCTGGCCGTCGTCTACACGCTCCGCAGCGGCCTCGTGCACGAAGAGCATCGCCCCGTCACCGAGCCCGTTGCGAGTCCCGTCGGGCTGGGGTTCACGCTGCTGTTCCTGCTCTCCGTGCCGGTGGCGTTCCTCAGCCCGACCGCCGCGACCCTCATGTGGGCCGCCACGATCCTCCTGCACTACCCGATCGGGAGGATGAGAACTAAGGGGTCGTGAGCGCGGCCAGGTCGAGGTCGGGCGCCAGGTCGCGGAGCTCCGGCTCCGGCGCCGCGCCCTCGCCCCCGCCCAGCGCGCCCAATGCCGCCTCGAGCTCGGCGCCGTGGTGCTCCATGCGCCTCAGCGGATAGTCGCCGGCCAGGTCACGGCTCACCATGAAGGCCCAGTCGCTCGACTGCAGCGCCAGCAGCTCGCGGGCGGCCCGCGAGAGCGCGGTGCGCGGCTCCGTGGCGCGGGCCGCCGCGGCGACCGTGCGGAGCTCGGCGCTCCGGGCCGCCAGCGCGAGCTCGCGCACGCGCGGCGAGTCCCACGTCGAGAGGTCCTTTCCGCTCCCCCACGTCGAGGCGTGCAGCGGCACGCGCTGCGGCTCCACCCGCTCCAGCCCCTCGCTCACCGTCACCAGGTCGAGGCCCGCCAGCGGCGCCTCCTCCAGAACCGCCGCCAGCCAGTCCTGGCCCTCGTACCACCAGTGGCCCAGCAGCTCCGTGTCCATGGCGCAGCAGAGGAGGCCGCCGTCCGCCACGCGCGCCGCCGCGCGGGCGACGAAGTCGCGCGCGTGGCGGCGCGCCCGCGCCATCGCCGCGTCACGGTCGTAGGCGCGACCGGAGTTGTCCCATGGCTTGAGGTCGTGGACGGTCCGGCGGTGGTAGTCCCGGTAGGCGCCGTCGGCGGGATAGCCGGCTGTCTCGTGCCAGACCAGCTCGATCGTCTGCCAGTCGATCGGCACCGCCAGGGGACCGGCGTCGGTGGCCACCGGCCGCAGGTGGTCGAAGCCGGGCACGGCCGTCTGGTCCACGCAGAACGCGCGCACCCCGTGGTCGGCCAGGTCGCGCTCGAGCCCGGGCTCGTACGCGCACTCGGGCAGCCAGAACCCGCCGCTCCAGTCCCCGAAGCGACGCTGGTGCGACGCCGTCCCTGTCGCCAGCTGGAGCCGCCGCCCCGCGTCGGTCGCGAGCAGGGGCAGCAGCGCGTGCGTTGCGGCGGAGGTCCACAGCTCGACCCGGTCGAGCGAGCCGAACGCCGCCGGCAGGTCGCGGCCCCTGCGCTCGAACTCCCGCGCCGCGAACACGTAGTCGCCGCCCGCGCGCCGAAGCTCGGCGGCCAGCCGCGGCTCGCCCCCGCGCGCGAGGCCCGCCGAGTCCTCGGCATGGATCACCGCGCTGATCTCGCCCAGATGCCGCACGTAGCGCTCGCCCGGCTCGCCCCCCATCGCCTCGAGCTGGTCGCACAGCACCGGCGTCAGGCCCACGGTCACCGGGGCGCCGTCGATCACGTCGAGCAGCGGCAGGTACACGGACGCCACCGCCTCCCAGAGCCACTCCTCGCCGAAGGGCCAGGTGCCGAAGCCCTCCACGTACGGCATGTGCGAGTGCAGGAGGAGCGCCAGCGCCCCCGGCCGCCGCGGCGTCATCTGAGGACCGCGACGAAGTCGAGCGCGCCCTCGAGGCCGTCCCGCCGGAGCGCGAAGTCGCGCGCGCCGATGGCCGGGGTGAAGCGGTCGTAGAACGCCTTCGTGACCCCCAGCGCCGGGTGCACGCGGTCCCAGCCGGCGCGCAGCGCCAGCTCGTGGACGCGCAGCTTGCGGGCGTGGAAGAGCCCGTACAGGTCGACGCGCTCGAACACGCTCTCGCACAGCGCCCGGAACTCGGCGACCCGGTACTCGCGCAGGTGCCACGGGTTGCCCGACTTGTCGGCGCCGGGCGGAGCGAGCGTGAGCAGGTTCGGGGTCGACACGTAGACCGTGCCCGCCATCTCCTTGAAGTGCCGGAGCACCCCCTGGGGGTCGGGGACGTGCTCGATGGTCTGGAGGAACACCACGGCGTCGCAGGGCTCGGAGTGCAGCTCGATCATGTTGCGCACGAAGCGAACCCCGGGCCGGGTGTACTTCAGCCGCGCGTGCTCGAACGCGTCGGGGTTGGCGTCCACGCCGGTGACCTCGCGCGCCCGCCGTGCGAGGACCTCGGTGCCGTAGCCCTCGCCGCAGGCCATGTCGACGACCTTGAGGCCGGCGCACCGCTGGGCGATCCAGTCGTACACGACCAGGTGCCGCCGGAACCAGTAGTTCTCGGCCGGAACGTCGGGAAGGGTGCGCTCGCCGGTGAGCTCGAGCGGCGGAACCCCGTCGGGCTGGTCGCGCTGAACCGTCTCCTGCTGCATCGGCGGCCGGAGTGTAGGTACTACTCTCTCCCCGCCGATGTCCCCGACGCCCGAGAAGATCCGCGCCGCGAACGTGCGCTACCACGACCTCGCGGCGGAGCACTACGACTCCAAGTGGGGCATCAACTACGGCGAAGTCGGACGGGCGCAGGTGCTCGGCAAGCTCCGCAAGGCGCTCGGCCGGGAGCCGGGCGTGTTCGACCGCGGGCTCGAGATCGGGGCCGGCACCGGCTACTTCACGCTGAACCTGATGCGAGCCGGCGTGCTCCGCGAGGCGGTGGCGACCGACATCTCGCCGGGGATGCTGAGCACGCTCTCCGCTTCGGCCGAGCGAGCTGGGGCTGCCCGTCGTGACGCAGGAGTGCGAAGCAGCGTCCCTGCCGTTCGAGGACGACTCCTTCGACCTCGTCTTCGGCCACGCCGTGCTGCACCACCTGCCGGACCTGGCCGGCGCCTTCCGCGAGTTCCGCCGGGTGCTGCGCCCGGGCGGCGTGGTCGCCTTCTGCGGCGAGCCCTCGAGGCACGGCGACCGCATCTCGGCGGTCCCGAAGCGCGGCGCCATGGCGGTCGCGCCGCTGTGGCGGGCGGTGATGGGAGCGAGCCGGCGGCCGTCCAACGGGAACGGCACCGGGCCCAGCGAGGAGGACGAGCTCGAGGGCGTGGTGGACGTGCACGCGTTCACCCCCGGCGAGCTGACCGGGCACGCCGAGGAAGCAGGCTTCGAGGACGTGAGCGTGCGCGGCGAGGAGCTGGCGGCGTCGCTGTTCGGATGGGCCAACCGGACGCTCGAGGCGACCGCCGAGCCCGCCGAGGTCCCGTGGGCGTGGCGCGTGTACGCCTACCGCGGCTATCTGCTGCTGCAGCGCCTGGACCGCTCGCTGCTGGAGCCGCGCCTGCCGCCGGCGCTGTTCTACAACCTGCTGGTGTCGGCCCGCGTCCCCGGCTAGCCGACGGGGCGCACCTGCTCGATCAGCCTGCGGTTGCGGTTGCGGAACGCCTCCTCGTACTGCGGCCGCACCTCCAGCTCCACCGGCGTGATCTCCTCCTGCTCGCAGGCCAGGTCGGCGCGCGCGATCCTCACCTCGTCGCGCTTGAGCGCGGCCAGCGCGGCCTTGTCGTATGGGACGGACGGGTCGGCCGGCGCGGCCGCCCCGGGCGCCGTGCCGGGTCCGACGATCTCCTTGAAGCGCTTGATCAGGTCGGCATCGATCTGCTCCGGCTCCTCGTACGTGAAGCCCTGCTTCTCCATGCACGTCGACCAGGCCTCTATGGCCCTGACCATCCGCTGGTCCTGGAGCATGCGTTCCTCGAGCTCGTCGAACTTGCCCTGGATGGCCGAGAGCACCGCGGTGCCGCCGAACACCGCCGCGGTGGCCCGCTTCGTGCACCCGCCCAACTCGTCCGCCGCGTCGTCGTCGATGGCATCGGCGAACGTCAAGCCCGCGCTCTCCCCGAACAGCGCCCGGTCGTAGGCCGCCCGGTCGGCCGGCCCCAGGCTCACGCGGATGCGCTCGTTGGGGTCGGACGCGGGCGAGCCGCGCCCGAAGAGGGTGCTGATGCCGTAGCCGAACTGGTCGAGGAACTCCTCGTCGGTCATGCGCGCCTTCCCGGTCAGCGCGGCGCGCTGCGCGAGCGGGTCGACCGGCACGTAGTCGAAGCCCTGCTGCTTCATGCAATCGCGGATCCGGCCCTCCACGCGGCTCTGCCGCTCCAGCACGCCGGTGTCGCTGAAGCCGAGCTGGTCCTCGAGCTCGACCACGGTGTCGGGCGGCGGCTCGTCGCCGCCGCAGCCGCCGATCAGGAGCGCGGCGACGCAGATCGCGGCCGCCGGCACGAGGTGCACGTCTCATTCCCAGCCTCCTTTCAAGTGGTCCCCGATCGCAGCGCCTCCACGGGCTCCATGGCGGCCGCCCGCAGCGAGGGATAGGCGCCCGAGACGAGGCCGATCAGGGCCCCGGCCGCGGGGGCGGCGAGCGGCACCCAGGCGTCCAGGACGGGGGTCCAGTCGCGGGTGGCGGACACCCCGACCACCAGCAGCGTGCCGAGGCTGGCCCCGACGATCCCGCCGAGCAGCCCCATCGCCGCGCTCTCGACGAGGAACTGGGCCGCGATGTGCCGGCGCCGCGCCCCGAGGGCGCGGCGGAGCCCGATCTCCCCGACCCGCTCCAGCACGGACACGAGCGTCACGTTCGCGATGCCGAGCGCGCCGACGAGCAGCGACACCCCGCCGAGCAGCAGGAAGAGCGCGTTCAGGTCGTTCTCCACCCCGGCCCGCAGCGTCTCGGGGTCGGGTGGCGAGGCCACCCGCAGCAGCGCCGGGTTCGCCGGGCTGAGCGCCCGCGGCGCCTGGCGCACGACCACCTCGACCGCGCCGATCTCGGTCTCCACCTGCACCGCCGCCGGCGCCCGCAGGCCGAACTCGCGCCGCGCGGTCCCGTTCGGGATCGTCATCGAGCCGAGCAGCGTGGGCTGGCGCTCGACGACCGGACCATGCCGCTGACCTGGTAGAGGCGATCGCCGATGAAGATCGCCGGCTGCTGGTCGAGGCTCGTGATCCCGAGCCGGCGCGCGGCGTTCCGCCCGAGCACCACGGCGCGGTCTGCCGCGCGCGGAGTGGCCGGCGTCCGGGTAGCGCCCGGAGGCCAGCTCGGCCCGCACCGCCGCCCACAGCCCGGGGACGCGGCCTTCACGGGCAGCTGGACCTCGATCTGGCCGAGCGGGTCGTTGATCGGCACCGACCGCACCAGCGCCCCGCGCACGTCGACGTCGGCGAGCGTGCCGGCCTCGGCCACGCCGTTGAGCCGCTTCATGCGCGCCTCGGCGTCCCAGGGGATCGCCTCGGCGGCCGGCTCGCCGCCGACGGCGCCCGGCACCGGGGTCACGACCACGTCGGTCGCGGCCACCTCGCTGAAGCGGCCGACGATCTGGTTGCCGGCCGTCTGCGAGAGCCCGAGCGTGGCGATCAGCGCGCCGACGCCGATCACCGTTCCGAGCACGGTGAGCGCCACACGGCCCGGACGCGCGAACAGCCCGGCCGCGGCCTCCCTCAGAAGGTCGCGCAGCGACAGGGCGCGGGCGGGGCTTCGGCGTCAACCGCTCACCTCCACGATCCGCCCGTCGACGATGCGCACGATGCGGCGCGCGCCGCGCCGCGACCCCCTCGTCGTGGGTCACGACCACGAGCGTGAGGCCCTGCGCGGAGCAGCGCCTCGAAGAGCCGCAGAAGCGACTCCGTGTTGGCCGAGTCGAGGTTGCCTGTCGGCTCGTCGCAGAGCAGCAGCCGCGGCGTCTCCCAGAGAGCGCGCGCGATGGCCACGCGCTGCTGCTCGCCGCCCGAGAGCTTCGTGGGCAGCGAATGCATGCGGTGCGCCCATCCCGACGCGCTCGAGCGCCGCCACGCCGCTCGCGCCGGCCGTTCCGCCCGTTGCCGCCGTACAGCTCCGCCAGCAGCACGTTCTCGAGCGCCGTGCGGTGTCCGAGCAGGTGGAAGCTCTGGAAGACGAACCCGATCCTGTGCGCCCGCACGGCCGCGCGCCCGCCCTCGCCGAGCGCGCCGACGTCGATGCCGTCGAACAGGTAGCGCCCCGAGGTCGGGCGGTCGAGCGCGCCGAGCAGGTTGAGCAGCGTCGACTTGCCCGACCCGGACGGCCCGACGATCGCGACCCAGTCGCCCCGCTCGATCGTCAGGTCGACGCCGCGAAGCGCGTCCACGGGCGGATCGCTGCCATAGGTGCGGCCGATTCCCACGAGCTCCACGACGGCGAGCTCTGGCCGTCCACGGCCGCCCCCACCCGGACGCCCTGCTGCCGACCACCACCAGGTCCCCGTCCGCCACGGCCCGCCGATCCACCGGGCGGACCTCCACCTGGCCCTGGGCCGCGAGCCCGGGCTCGACGTCACGAACTCCGTGCCCCCGCCGGGAGCCTCGCGCTGGATCCTCGAGCTCCCGTCGGCGCCGACCGACACGCGGTCACGGGCACCGCGAGCACCTCGCCACGCGTGGTCCTGACCGCGATCGTCAGCTTGACCGAGGCGCCCACGAGCTGGACCGGCGCGGTGGCCGGGGCCACCTCGAGGTACACGCGGGTGGGATCGACCTTGTGCGTGCCGGGCCGGTCAGCGACCTGGCTCACGGTCCCGCTCGCGCGCACGCCAAGGTCGGGTTCCTCGATCGTCACCTCGGCGCCCTGCCGCACCAGCTTCGGCGTCGTTCAGCGACATCGACGAGTCGATCGCCAGCCGCGAGTTGCTGACCGTCATGACGTTCCCGGAGACGCTGTCGCCGCGGCGGACGCGATCAACGTGTCCACGCGCAGCGGCAGGCTCGGGAAGAAGAGCACCTCGTTGGCGGGCACCTGGATGCCGATCCTGCGCGGCGATCCGTGCGGCGTCCGACTCCGTCTCACGGGCCTCGCGGGCCGCCGACCCCGCGAGCCGGCCTTGAAGGGTCGAGTCGCCGGGCGTGCGCAGCACTCCAAGGCGGCGCCCGGCCAGCGCCAGCCTGCGTACGCGCCGTCGCGAGTGCCCGCTCCGCGCGGACGACCTTCGCCGCGGCCGTCCGGGAGGTGGTGATCGCTCGGCGCCTGTCGCCGAGGGCCAGCTGCACGGCGTCCCGTCCCGCCGCGCGCGTCGCGTCGACCGCGCCGAGCGTGGCGTCCACGTCGAGCTGCGCCACCGAACGTCGTCGATGGCCGCCGCGTATGCCCGCCTCGAGCGCGGCGCTGCTCGCCGGGCGGCGTGCCGGGCGGGGCCTCGAGCGAACGTCGCGCTGCGCCTCCGCCTGCGCGTCGACCGCCTTGTTGAGCGTCGGCCTGCGCTGCGCCCGGCCTCGGCCAGCGCGAGCTGGTTGTCGCGCCGCGCGCCCTGCCGGGCCAGCGTGATGCCGGATGTCCGCCCGGCCGCCTGGCGGGTGTCCGCTGCCGTGATCCGCGCCGTCCTCAGGGCGAGCGCCGCGGTGTCGACCCGTGCCCGCGCCGATCTCGACGTCGATCTCGGCCTGCGCCATCTCGCCCGGCGTGACGCCGCCGGACGCTGCCTGCTTGATCGCCAGGCGGGCCTGAATGTGCAGGTCGCGCGCCGCCGCGGCGGACGCGTTCGCGGCCCGCAGGCTGTCGAGCTGCACGTCGGTCGGTCCGAACGGCTCCCAGCCCTGGCTCTCGTAGAAGGCGGCGACCGCCGCGCCGGTTGTCGCCGTCGTAGCGCCCGTCGACGGCCTCCGGGCTAGAACCCGCTCCGGACGAGCGCGCTCTCGAGCTGGAGCACGTCCGGACCGCTGCTGCCCGGGCCGAGGTCCCGGTGCGAGGGCTGCGCGCCCTGAGCACGAACACCGGCCGGGAGGAGACGGACATCAGCGACCGTGCCCTCGCCGACCCGCGCTCCGCGACGCGGCAGGCTGGTCACGATCTCGGCTGTCGCCGCGGCCTGCTTCAGCTCCGACGTGGCCAGCACCACGGACTGCGGCGAGCCGTAGCGGACGGTGCCGCGCACGATCACCTGGCTCGAGAGCTCGCGGCGCTCGACCGGGACCGTGATGGCGGACGGCTGGGGCGGAGCGGTCTCGGCCGCGACCTGCGCGGGCGAGCGGATCTGCCGCCCGGCCATCCACGCCCCCGCCGCGAGCAGCACGGCGGCGGCCAGTCCGACCGTCACCGTGCGCCTGCGGCGAAGGACGCTCATTTCATGGCGCGATAGCTGACGAGACTGAGGCGCGCGCCACGCGCCTGCTCCCGCACGAGGCCCACGCCCGCGCAGTAGAACTTGAACTCGGTCGCGTTGTCGAGCGGCGCGAAGTCCCTGGTCTTCATGCACCGTCGAAGCTGCCGGCCGGCGTCTCGACGCTGCGGTCGAGCGCCACGACCTTCGACCGGTCCTCGGCGACGCCCGGCACGCGCTCCTGCGCGAAGACCTGGCCGAGCTTGGGCTCGGCCGGCATGAAGAGCCCGGGCTTGGCGCCGTTCCTACCGGCGAACCACTGGCCGTCGTGGCCGACCACCTTGCCGTTCTCGATGTCGTCGACGCTCTCGCCGAAGTACCACACCCTCCCCTTGCGGTCCTGGGCGAAGTAGTCCCGCGTGTGCTCCACGAGCTCGCCGTCCTCGAACTCGCGCACGTCCACGATCGCGACCTCGACTCCCGCCACCTTCCTCGTGCGGTCGAGCACGCGGCTGACCACCCGCGTCTTGGCGCCCTCCTCGCGGCCCCGGTAGCGGGTCCGGCGCACGCTGGCGAGCGGCCAGAGCGGGTTGTCGACCACCGGCGTGTACCGGTCGGGGTCGATCTGCTGCGCGGTACCGCCGCCGATCGCCTCCGCGGTCGCCGCCGGGAGCGCCGAGCGGGCGCCGCTCCCGCCGAGCGGCGGTCCGGGGCAGGGAGGACGGGCCGCGACACGCCGGGCGGCAGCTCCATCGGCGCGGTCTGCGCGTACACGGCGCTGACGAAGTAGCCCCTGGAGTCGAGCGTCAGGGCCTGGTTGCGCGCTGCCTCGAGCGCCTCAGCGCCGAGCTGCGCCGACGCGGGCCAGCACGAGCGTCTCGCCCTCCGGGTCGTCCAGCGCGCCGACCTGCACGATCCCGACGCCCGGAGCGTGGTACTTGAGTCTGGATGCCGCCGTCCGGGTCGAGCGGGCTCGTCTCATGGGTCAGGAGGACGCGGTCGAAGCAGCCGGCCGGGACGCAGACGCTCTCGCCGCTTGCTGACGACCTCGGCGCAGTCGAGGAAGTCGATGGCGGGCGCGAAGCCCTGCAGCCACTGCTGTCGCCGGTGAAGGGGAAGTCGAGCATGTGCAGCCCGCCTCCGCCTCGTCCATGCCGGCGATCCAGGTGTTGGGTGCCCCGAGGAACGACCCGCCGTCGAACTCCTCCGGGTACTCGCCGAGGTTCCAGACGTTGCCGTCACGGTCCTGCGCGAAGAAGGCGAGCTCGGCCTCGGCCAGCTCGCCCTCGTTGACGTCCACATCCCACACGACCCGGGTGTGCACTCCGTCGATCACCTTGGTGAGGTCGGTGACCGTGAATGTGACGGTGTGCGGGAGCGGCCCGCCGCCGCGGTTGGCGCGGCCCTCGAGGGTCAGCTGCGTGCCGGGCGTGCAGCGGCAGCCACTTGTTGTCGATCACTGCCCGCCTCGGGAACTCCCGGGGCTCGAACTGCAGCGGGCGAGGACAGGGTGGCGGCGGGCCGGTGGCCTGCGCGAGCGCGACGGAATCCGGGCCTTGCCGGGCTCCGACCGCCGCGACGACAGCCAGTACGACAACCAACCAAATACAGGAGGCTATGTAGCGAAACCGGACCAGCGGCTCGCGACACATGGGGGGCTCCTCTCTTGCTTTTCACTATGCACAACGAGGAGTGCCGGCGCAACCCGAATGGGTCACCTGACCCAGGGCCGATCGGCCCATTGCGGCAATCCGCATTTTGTGTTCAACTGCCTCCAAGCCGCCGGTCGCGTCAAGGACTTCGCACCCCCACACCGGTCGGCCGGCGGCGAGCCCCCAATCGCCCCCACAAAGGAGCGCCCCCTATGTCTGGCCCGACATGGGCAGGGGTGTTCGCCGTACTGGCCGCATTCCTGGCCCCGACAGCGGCTGCTCAGGAGTTCGCGATCTCCTCGCCGGACATCGCGGATCCGAACGTGCCTCGATGTCCTGGCGGCATAACCACCGGTCCGGACGGCGCGCTGTGGTTCACCGAGGAGGCGACGGGCCGGATCGGACGCATGACGACCGCCGGCGTGGTCACGCGGGAGTACCCGGTCGTCAGTCCCGCGTCCTCCACCGACTGCTCGGCTCCGTCGTTCGTACGGCCCGCTCGATCAGATCACCACCGGGCCGGACGGCGCGCTCTGGTTCACCCAGCCGCGCGACAACATGATCGGGCGGATCACCACCGCCGGCGCCGTCGACGGCTTCACGGTGCCGCTGACCGACACCCGGCCCGAGGGGATCACTGTCGGCCCCGACGGCAACCTCTGGTTCACCACTGCGAACGCGCTCCTGATCGGCCGGATCACCCCCGCCGGCGCCTTCACCATGTACGGGCCGACCGGTGCCGGGCCCTCCGACATCGCGGCCGGCGCCGACGGGCGGATCTGGTTCACCGAGTCGATCGCGAACCGCATCGGCGCGCTCGCGACCAACGCTGCAGCCCAACCCGGCACGGCCATCTCGTACTTCTCCCAGGGCCTGACCGGGGCGAGTGACCCCTCGGGGATCACGCCGGGTCCCGGCGGCGGACTCTGGTTCACCGAGTCAGCCGCCAACCAGATCGGCCTGATCTCGACCGCCGGCGCCATCACCGAATTCCCGGGCGCCGGGGCGGGGCCGTCCGCGATCGCCGTCGGGCGCGACGGGGCGCTCTGGTTCACCGAGTCGGAGGCCGGCGCGATCGGCCGGATCACGACCGGCGGTCTGATCACAAACCACTTCCCGCTCACGCCGGGCAGCGAGCCTTCCGACATCACCGCGGGGCCGGACGGCGCGGTCTGGTTCAGCGAGTCCGCCGGCAACCGGATCGGCCGCATCGACACCACGCCGCCGGCCTCGACGGCGCCAACGTTGCCCGCGTTCGAGCCGCTCCTCCGGAGGCGCGCTCGGAAGTGCACGGTCCCGAAGCTGAAGGGGCTCACCGTGAAGAAGGCCAAGAGGAGGCTGCGGCGCGCGAAGTGCAAGTTCCGGGTCAGAGGCAAGGGCAGGGTCGTATCGAGCTCGCCCAAGGCCGGTAAGCGCACCGCCAAGCGGGTTCAGGTCAAGGCGAAGCGCAAGCGCGCTGGAGCGAAGCAAGAACGTAGAGAGGGGGCACGTCGATGATCCGATCGGTCGTCCGCGCCAGCCTGCGGTTCCGGCTCCTGGTCGTCGCCATCGCGCTCGGAGTGATGGGAATCGGCATCGCGCAGCTGCGCGACGCACCGGTGGACACGCTCCCCGAGTTCACGCCGCCATATGTCGAGATCCAGACGGAGGCGCTCGGGCTGTCCGCGGAGGAGGTGGAGCAACTCGTCACGGTTCCGATGGAGGCCGACCTGCTGAACGGCGTGGAGGGCATCGACGTGATGCGCTCCGAGTCACTTCCCGGCCTCTCGTCGATCACGCTCGTGTTCGAGGACGACTTCGATCTCTACACCGGCCGGCAGCTCGTCCAGGAGCGCCTCACCCAGATGGGCGCCGCCGCGATGCCGAACATCTCCAAGCCGCCTGTGATGCTCCAGCCCTACTCGTCGTCGAGCCGGGTGCTGATGTTCTCGCTCGCATCCGACGAGGTGACGCCGATCGAGAAGTCGGTGATGGCTCGCTGGACGCTGCAGCCCCGCCTGCTCGGCGTCCCGGGCGTGGCGAACGTGGCGATCTGGGGCTTCCGCGACCGGCAGCTCCAGGTCCTGGTGGACCCGGAGCGCCTGCGGGACGGGGGCGTCACGTTGAAGCAGGTGGTCGAGAGCACCGCCAACGCACAGATCTCCTCGCCGCTGAGCTTCGTCGAGGGCTCCACCCCGGGCACCGGCGGATTCATCGAGACCCCGCAGCAGAGGCTCGGGGTCCGCCACGTGTTCGACAAGCTCGACGAGCCCGAGGGAGCTGAGCAAGGTCCCCGTCGATGGAACGGGCGGCACGGCTCCGGCTGGGCGACGTGACGAGCGTCGTGGAGGACCACCAGCCGCTGATCGGCGATGCCGTCGTGAACGACGCCGACGGCCTTCTCCTCGTCGTCGAGAAGTTCCCCGGCGCCAACACGCTCGAGGTGACACGCGGTGTCGAGACGGCGCTCGACGACCTGCAGCCCGGCCTTGCCGGCATGGAGCCCGACACGTCGGTCTTCCGGCCTGCGACCTTCATCGAGGACGCGATCGACAACCTCACCCTCGCGCTGGTGATCGCCGGCGGCGCTGCTGGCCCTGATGGTCGCCGCGTTCCTGTTCCAGTGGCGTACCGTGCTCGATCGCCCTCTTCACGATCCCGCTGTCGATGGTGGCGGCGGCCCTCGTGCTGCACGTCCTCGATGAGACGTTCAACGCGATCTCGTTCGCGGGACTCGCGGTCGCTCTGGCGTTGGTGATCGACGACGCCGTCGTCGGCGCCGAGAACGTCGCGCGGCGTCTGCGCCAGCAGCGGGAGGCCGGCAGCGACAGGCCGACGGGCGACATCGTCCGGGAAGCCACCCACGAGATGCGCAGCCCCTTGGCGTTTGCGACGCTGATCGCGCTGCTGGCGATCGTCCCGGTGGCCGTGATGGAGGGCCGCCCAGGCGCGTTCTTCGAGCCGCTGGCCCTCGCGTATGCGCTGTCGGTGGCCACCGCGATGGTCGTCGCCCTGACCGTCACGCCCGCCCTCAGCCTGCTCGTCTTCTCGCGGGGGCCGGTCGCCTTCCGCGAGTCTCCGCTGCTGCGCGTTCTGCGCCCGCGTTACGACGGCGCGCTGTCGAGCGTCGTGCGAAGGCCGCGGGCGGTGCTCATCGACCGCGGCGGCCCTCGTCGTGGTCGGCGTGGTCGCGTTTGCGCTTCAGGACAAGTCGCTCATCCCTTCCTTCAAGGACCGCGACGTGCTCGTTCGCCTGGACGCGGAACCCGGGACGTCGAACACGCGGATGACCGAGATCGCGACGCAGGTCAGCCGCGAGCTGCGCGGCATCCCGGGAGTCGACAACGTCGGCGCGCACGTCGGACGCGCCATCGCGGGAGACCGGCGCATAGACGTCAACTCCGGCGATGTCTGGGTGAGCATCGACTCCGGCGCGGACTACGACGCCACGTTTGCGTCCATCGAGAATGCCGTCGCCCGGGTCCCCGAGGTCCGTAGCGAGGTCATCACCTACTCCGACCAGAAGATCAGGGACGTCGGGGCGCTCAGGGAGGGCGAGAACCCGGCCACCGGCGACGGCCTCGACGTGCTGACGGGATCGGACAGGCCGCTGCTCGTGCGCGTCTACGGCGAGAACCTCGACGTGCTTCGCCGCGAGGCGGCCAAGGTGCGGCAGCTCATGGCGAACACCGACGGGGTCGTCGATCCGCGTGTCGAGCGGCTGGTCGAGCAGCCCAACGTGGAGATCGAGGTGGACCTCGACAAGGCGCGGCGGGTCGGGGTCAAGCCAGGCGACGTCCGCCGCGCGGAAGCGACGCTGGTCCAGGGCCTCATGGTGGGCAGCGTCTTCCAGGAGCAGAAGGTCTTCGAGGTGGTCGTCAAGGGCACGCCGGAGACTCGCCGCAGCGTGTCGGACATCCGCAATCTGCTGCTCGACACGCCCGGCGGGGGCACGTGCGTCTCGCGCAGGTCGCCGACGTGCGGGTCAGAGACCTCCCGATCGCCATCCCGCGCGAGTCGGTCGCCCGCCACATCGACGTCGAGGCCGACGTCGGCGGACGCAGCCTCGACTCGGTTGCCGGCGAGCTGGAGGACCGCCTCAAGAGCTCCGTGTTCCCGCTCGAGTACCACGCCGAGGTCCTGACGCGCACCACGGAAGCGGAGATCAACCTCGGAATGATGATCGGGGCGGCCATCGCGGCCCTGATCGCGGCCTTCCTCCTGCTGCAGGCCGCGTTCCGCAGCTGGCGCGTCGCGGTGCTTGCGTTCCTGGCGCTGCCGGTGGCCCTCGTGGGCGGAGCGCTGGCGGCACTGACCGAGGGCGAGCTCTCGCTGGGCGCCCTGCTCGGGTTCCTTGCGCTGTTCGGAATCGCGGTGCGCACCGGAACGGTCCTGCTCCGCCACATGCAGGACCTCGAGCGGTACGAGGGCGAGGCCTTCGGCCCGGCGCTCGTGGCGCGCGGGGCACGGGAGCGGCTCGCGCCGATCCTGGCGACGGGCGCGGCGCTGGCCCTGGTCGCGCTGGTGTTCGTGGTCCTTGGCTCGAGACCGGGGCTGGAGATCGTCCACCCGATGGCGATCGTGATCCTCGGCGGCCTGGTCACCACGACCCTGGTGAGCCTGTTCATGCTGCCGGCGTTGTATCTGCGCTTCGGCGGCACGTCAGCCCGCCCTCTCACCGGAGGAGGAGCTGATGCATCGCTGGGCGGGCGTCGAGCCCGCGCCGGCGGGGGCGGGAGCCGCCGGAGCCGAGGTCGTCCCGACCGTCGACGCAACGGACGCCGGGGGCGAGCCAAGGTGAGATTGCCGCGTCTGCCGAGCTGCGGGCCTGGCGCTGGTCGCCTTCGCGATCGCCGCCTCGGGTTGTGCCGAGGTGCGAGTCGAACGTCGTCGAGGTCTACCCCTACGAGGTCAAGGAGGTCAAGGGGAAGGACCTGAAGCGCGTGACCATGACGGACGACACCGCGGCTCGGATCGAGCTCCAGACGGCCAAGGTGCGCGTGAACGGTGAGCGCAAGGTGGTTCCCCACGTCGCGCTGATCTACAACCCCGACGGCGACGTGTTCGTCTACACGAGGCCCGAGCTGCGGACCTACATCCGCGCGCCGGTCGAGGTCCGCCACGTCGCCGGCGATCGGGTCGTGCTGTCGGATGGGCCTCCGTCCGGCACCGACGTCGTGACCGTGGGGGCGGCGGAGTTGCTTGCCACCGAGTACGAGATCTTGAACCAGCACCCATGACCACGCGAGGGGGATCCGGGCTGTGCGCTGGATAGTCGCGCGTAGCCTGAGGTTCCGGTGGCTGGCCGTCTTCGGCGCCGCCGCGATTCTGGTGTTCGGGTTCCTCTCGACCCGCGACGCGGAGCTGGACGTCTTCCCCGAGTTCGCGCCGCCGATCGTCGAGGTTCAGACGCTTGCCACCGGCAACACCTCGACCGAGGTGGAAGAGCTGATCACGATCCCGATCGAGGACGCGCTGAACGGGATCGAGGGCCTGGACGAGATGCGCTCCTACTCGGTGGAGCAGGTCTCGTCGATCAAGCTGTACTTCAAGCGCGGGATCGACCGGAACAGGGCACGGCAACTCGTCCAGGAGCGCCTCGCGGGAGTCACGTCGCAGTTGCCGACCTGGGCCAGCCCGCCGTTCATGATGCCGGCGCTGTCGTCGACCAGCCGGATCCTGAAGATCGGGCTCACCTCGGACGAGCTGTCGCTGATCGACATGTCGGCGATCGCCTACTGGAAGATCAGGCAGCGCCTCACGCGCGTGCCGGGCGTGGCGCAGGTGCTCATCTACGGCGAGCGGCTCAAGCAGCGGCACGTTCAGGTCGATCCGCGCAAGCTGGCGGAGAACGGCGTCTCGCTGAACCAGGTGATGGAGACGACCGCGAACTCGCTCGACGCCGGCGTGCTCGCGTTCCAGGAGGCGTTCACCGTCGGCACCGGCGGGTTCGTCGAATCGAACGGTCAGCGGGTGAACGTCCGCAACATTCAGCCGATCGTGACGGAGAACGACCTCGCGAAGATGCCGCTCGAGCGGCGCAACGGCGAAGCGCTGCGCCTGAGCGACGTCGGCGACGTGGTCGAGGACACCATGCCGCTCTGGGGCGACGCCGGCATCGAGGGCCAACCCGGGTTGATGCTGATCGTGCAGAAGCTCCCCGGCGCCAACACGCTCGAGGTGACCAAGGGCGTCGAGGAGGCGATCGACGAGATGAGGCCGGGCCTGCCCGGCATCGAGGTCCACGACGGCCTCTTCCGGCCGGCCACCTTCATCGACATGGCGATCGACAACCTGATGACCGCCCTGCTGCTCGGGATCCTGCTCGTCGTCCTGATCCTCGCCGCCTTCCTGTTCGAGTGGCGCACGGCGTTCATCAGCCTGCTCGCGATCCCGCTGTCCCTCGTGGGCGCGCTGGTCGTCCTCGAGGCTGTTCGGCACGGTCATCAACGTGATGATCCTGGCGGGACTGGTGGTCGCGATCGGGGTGGTGGTCGACGACGCGATCATCGACGTCGAGAACATCGTGCGGCGCCTGCGCCAGGCCCGTGCCGAGGGCCGCGAGGTGTCGACGTTCCGGGTCGTGCTCGACGCCTCGGTCGAGGTCCGTAGCGCGATCATCTACGCGACGCTGATCGACGTCGACGGCGATCATCCCGGTCTTCTTCCTGTCCGGTCTGTCCGGGGCGTTCTTCCAGCCGCTCGTGCTGGCCTACGGGCTGGCGGTGCTGGTGTCGATGCTGGTCGCGACCACCGTCACGCCCGCCCTGTGCCTGCTCCTGCTGTCGAGGCGATACAGGCAGACGCGAGTCGCCTCTGATGCGGGTGCTGAAGAGCGGCTACGGCGCGGCCCTGGCGCTCGTCATGCGCAGGCCGCATCCGGCGATCCTGGTGGCGGCGTTCACGATCGGCGCCGGTCTGCTCGTCTACCCGACGCTCGGCCAGTCGCTGCTTCCCAACTTCAAGGAGAACGACCTCATCACGTACTGGGCGACCAAGCCCGGCACGTCGCTGTCGGAGACCAAGCGGATCTCGAACCTGGGCTGCCGGACCTACCAGGCGGAGATTCCGGCCGTCGAGAAGTGCTCGTCGCACATGGGACAGGCGCTGCTCGGCGACGAGATCCACGGCGTGAACTTCGACGAGCAGTGGGTCAGCCTCGACCCGGACTACGACTACGACGAGAGCATCGGCCAGATCCGGGAGGTGATCGACAGCTACCCCGGCCTCTACCGCACCGTGCAGACCTACCTGCGCGAGCGCGTGAAGGAGGTCCTGAGCGGCGCGAACGAGTCGATAGTGGTACGCGTCTTCGGTCCCGACGTCGAGGTCCTCGAGAAGAAGGCCGACGAGATCGCGGCGAGGATGGCGACGGTCGACGGGATCATCGACGAGGCAGTCGAGCAGATCGAGCAGATCCCGCAGATCGAGGTCGAGGTGGACGTCGCGGCGGCGCGGCGCGACGGAATCACGCCCGGCCACGTGCGCCGTCAGTCCTCCGCGCTGATCGCCAGCGAGGAAGTGGGCGACATCTTCCACGGCGGCAAGGCCTACGACGTGCACGTGTGGACCCAGCCGGAGTTTCGCGACAGCGTCACCGACGTCGAGAACCTGCCGATCGACACGCCGCGCGGGGATCAGGTCCCGCTCCACAGCGTCGCGGACATCGGGATCAGGCCGATCGCGAACACCATCAAGCACGAGCGGCAGACGCGCCGGGTGGACGCCACCGCGGACGTGGCCGGACGCGACCTGGCCTCGACCGTCGCCGACGTCCACGACCAGCTGGAGGAGGTCGAGATGCCGCCCGGCTACCACGCCGAGGTGCTGGGAGAGGCGCCGGAGCTGAACGCCGCCCAGGACGACCTGCTGCTCTACGGGATCCTCGCGGCGATCGTGATCTTCCTGCTGATCCAGGCGGCGTTGGGCAGCGTGCGGCTGGCGATGCTCGTCTTCCTGCTGCTGCCGATGGCCCTCGCCGGCGCAGTGCTCGCGGCGAAGCTGGACACCGGCGTCCTCTCGCTCGGCTCGCTCGTCGGGTTCCTCACCGTGCTGGGAATCGCGGGGCGCAACGGCATCCTGATGGTCGCCCACTTCCAGCACCTCGAGCGCGAGGAGGGGGTGCCCTTCGGCCCGGATCTCGTCCTGCAAGGAGCCAAGGACCGCCTTGCGCCGATCCTGATGACCGCGTCGGCGACGGGCCTGGCCCTGCTACCGCTGGTGATCGCGGGCACCATCCCGGGCCACGAGATCGAGCATCCCGCTCGCGGTCACGATCCTCGGCGGCCTGGTCACCGCGACGCTGCTGAACCTGTTCGTGCTGCCGTCGCTGTACCTGCGGTTCGCGAAGCGCACTTGAGTCGGCGGTGCGCCCGCTCTCCGTCATCGGGCTGCTCGATCTCACCACCTTCTTCGGCGGACACACCTACGACACAGGCAGCCCGCCTCGAGTGTCCACCGGCGAGGACGGAGGAGGCGGGATCGGCACGGCCCACATCGTTGCCGTGCTTCTCCTTGCCCTGGTCACGGCTGGGCTCATGCTGTGGCTCAGTCCCTCGCGTGCGCGTGCGAAGTTGAGGCCGGCCGCCCCGGCGGCGTTGATGGCCGTCATCGTCGTCGCGCCGCTGGCTCTCTGGGCGGCGTCCCCGAGCGGCGGCGACGAGAAGAGCCTGATCGTAGAGCGCGCGACCGACCTCAGCGGCGCTCCGGAGCTCATCGTCTATCTCGGCGAGGACGACCTGAACACCTTGAGGACGACCAATGGCAAGAAGGCCGTGCGCGTGGAATGTCGCGGGCGCGACGGCCAGGTGATCCTCGATGCCAGGCAGAGATGGCCCTTCGTCAGCGAGCGGGGGTACGACTATCCGCACGTGCACCAGGCCGCGAGCCTCGAACAGCTTCAGCGCGCCGACCGCTGCCGCCTGAGGGGCACTCGCGTTCGCTTGGAGGGCCAGGTGGAGGGCCCTGTGAGGGGCTGAGCGCTGCCGGCTTAGCGCGGATCTCTCGAGCGGGTGCGCGGCTCCTGGGAAGCGGCGCCGTGCCCCTTCGAGAGCGTGCGGCGCTGCTTGGCGAGGATGCCATGCGCCAGCGCTCCGGCGAGCTCGTCGAGGAGATCCGCCACGCTGCCATCGGGCCCGACCTCGTACACGCAGTCGTCGACGGTCGCCAGGACCTCGGCGTCCGTCAGGCCGAACTGCTTCGCGCCGTCGATCATCGCGCGGAGCGGCGCCATCGTGCCGTCGTCGTCGATCTTGCCCATTGCTCGGTGGTGCCCCTACCCGGGCTGCTGGAAACGTGCCGGACCACGATCCCATTCGTTTCTGAGATTGGCATGAGAGCGTTGTGACTCCGCTACAACCCATGCCAGCACCGCGTCCACGAAGGGAAGCGGGCGCATCTTCACGCCGGCGAGCTGATCTGCGAGGTTGCGGCCGGCTTCCGCGAGGCGACCCTCGCTCTCGAGGCGGTCGAGCACCAAAGCGGCCTCGTTGGCGGCCGGGACCCTTCGGAGCTTCTCGAGGACGCGCCGGCCCACCTCTCTGAGACCCTCGGCGCCGGCCGCGGCGCGCATCCAGGTGGCCACGAGGACGAGCAGCGCCGCCCGGATCGCCCTCCTGGCCGCCTCGTCGAGGCCGAGGCCACCGCCCAGAGTGAAGATGAGGGCGCCGCCGGCGAGGATGGCGGCGAAGACCAGGCCCGTCTTGACGGGCTCGCGGTCCGTGGGGGCGGCGACCCACGCGATCGCCAGCGCTCCTGCCACCGCCGCCAGGAGCGGCCACGAGGTGCCGGACAGCAGCACTGCGAACGCCACCGCGGCCGCGATCGTGATCGCCCTCGGGTCCCAGCGGCGCCGCCCGCTCGCAACAGGGGCCGCGGGCGCACGCGACTGACGTTGATCGCGCATATCGCGCCCAATGTCAGTCGCGTCGCCGGGCGCGGCCTCGATCCGCTCCCAGTTCCGCAGCCCGCGCCGGTACACCAGCACCTGCACGGTGCTGGCGAAGGCGGTCCAGGCGAACAGTCCCGCAATGGTGAGGCCGAGCGCGTCGGCCGTCCCGACCTCGATGCCGACCCGGCGGCCGATCGCGTCGTAGGTGCCGGCGTAGGCGTCGAGGCCCCCGGCGATCACCCAGATGAAGAACGCGGTGGTGGCCGCGTTGTGGAGAAGGCGGATTGCGGCGCAGGCAAGGAACTGCGGGAGAAAGGCGACGCCGCGCGCCTCGAGGCGACCGAGCATCGGCGCGGTGGCCGCCTGCGTCAGCGGGATCCCGAGGCGAGCCGGGCCGATGATCGCGACCGTCTCGAGCATCGCGGCCACGCTCGCGCCGAAGCCGAGCCGGGCCCCGCGGCGCTCGGCGGTGCGGGCGAGCGCGACGCCGCCGGCCAAGGCGATCCAGAAGCCGCCGGTGGGAGCGGCGCGAGCCGCGAGGAAGGAGACGACCGCCACGTGAGCCGGCCCGGCGGGCACCGCCGAAGCGGAAACGTCATCCGAAGCGGCGGTGGCCACAAAGCGACCGTAGCGGCTCCGCCCGTCCGGGCCGCCGTGGCGGCCCGGCTGGGCAGGTCGCTTCGTTTCTCGCAGGAGGGCTTAGGACGAGTTGCCCGAGTAGCGGCGGATCGGGGACTCGGCGATGCGCCGGCCCAGCTCCGCCACCTGCTCGTCGGTGAGCGTGTCGGTCGGGAAGCCTGCCGCCTCGAGCTCGCCGCGAACGCGCGCCACACCCTCGATGAAGTCGAGCTTGGCGCCCAGCTTGACCATGACCGACTTGGTGTTCTCGTCGTCGATGGCCGCGCTGCCGTCGGCTGCGGGCTTGAGGAGCCAGGACTTCACGGCCTCGGCCTCGGCGAGCGAGAGCTCGAGTGTCACCGTCCGGTCCAGGCCCTCGGGGAGACCGTTGGTCACCTCGATGGACATGACGCCGTCATCGACATGTGCGGACCACCCCTTGAGCCGTCCTCCGTCCAGGTGGACAACGCTCATGGCACGTAGCGGCGCACGTAGGCCGCGCAGGCGCTCACCAGCACCCGCCGCACTTCGCTCAGGCGGCGGCCGTCCGGCAGCCGCGCCGTCACCAGGAGGCGCGCCGTGAAGGGCCGCCGGCGGCGGCGCAGGCGCCGCCTCGCCTTCGGGCTCAGCCGCAGCCGTGGCTTCCGCTCGCGGCGCGTCGCCCGGAAGCGGCGCCTCGCCAGCGTCACGGTGCGCGGCCGGTCGGTCGTCCCGTCCGGGCCGGGGCTGCGGAGCAGGTCGGCCGTGTCGAGGACCGCCGAGACCACGGAGCCGGCCGGCGCGGTCACCTCGATGGACAGGCCGCGCCGCAGCAGCGCCCCGCGCCGCACACGCCGCTCCACGTCCACCCCCAGCAAGCCCGCGCGGCGCAGCGGCCCGCCGCGCCGCTCGCCCGCCGGCGGCCCGAACGGAGTCGGCCGCCGCCGTGGCGGGCTGCCGGAACGGCCCGCTGATCTCGTAGACCGCCCCGGGCCCCGGCGCGCTCGTGCCCGCCGGGTGCGCCCGCTGCGACGTGCAGTACATGCGCGTGCCAGACGGGTCGAACACCACCCCGCACACCTCCGACTTGTACTCGCCCGACACCGGGTGCGCCGCCCCGGTGAAGCGCAGGAACGGCGACACCTCGCGCTCGGGAGTGATCAGCCCGATCTCCATGTTCCCGCCGTCCTCGCACACGAAGATCTCGCCCGCGGCCGACACCGTCACGTTGTCCACCGCGTCGAGCGAGGAGTCGGGCGCCAAGGCGTGGTCGAAGACGACCTCGAGCATCCCGGTGCGCGCGTCGTAGGCCCACAGCCGCCGGTCGCCCTTCGTCGTGAAGTACAGGACCCCGCCGTCGTGCCAGATCCCCTCGCCGCCGTCGAAGCGGGTCATCTCGGGGACCTGCTGCCGCGTCGGGGTCTCCAAGGGGTTCGGCGTCGGGTTGGGCACCTCGCGCCAGCCGACGCTCCCGTCGGCCGCCACCACCGCCACCTCGAGCAGACCCTCGAGGAGGCTCGGGTAGGCGGTCGGCGTGAAGCGGTAGAAGCCGCCGTCGCCCTCGTCCTCGGTCAGGTAGAGCTGCCCGCCGGCGGGCTCGACTGCAGCAGCCTCGTGGCTGAACACGCCGAGCGCGGGCCGCGCCGCCGCCGGGAGCGTGCCGGCCGGGTCGCACTCCCACACGAGACCGGCGGCGTGCTCCTCGCACGAGAGCCACGTGCCCCACGGCGTGGGGCCTCCCGCGCAGTTGGCGTTCGTCCCGGCGAGGATCCGGTAGGCGGCCGCGATCCCGCCGTCCGGCCCGAAGCGGATCGCCGACGTGCCGGCCCCGGTGAAGGCGAGCGACTCGGAGTTCGTGACGAGGACCCAGCCGCCGTCGCCGGTCGCGAACGTGGCCTGGCCGTCGGGGAACACAGGCCACGGGTAGCCGGCCACATGCGACAGGCCGCGCGCGACCTCCCGCGAGCCGAACCCGGGCGGCAGCATCAGCCCGTTCGCGTCGGGCGGCCCGAGCGGACCGTACGGGCTGACGCCCGCCCGCGCGGGGGCGGCCAGCGCCTCGCGAAGCAGGCGTGGTGACCCCGCCAGCGCCCCTGCCGCGAGCGCACCGGAGACGATCAGCTGCCGGCGGCTGATCTGGCCCATGCACTCGCCTTGTACCCAGATCGCCGCGGATACCCGCCTTGCCGCAAGCACTCGGTCGGCCGAGTGCGCGCGGATACCCTTCAGGGCGATGTCCGACACACTCGAGCGCTTCCCCCTCTTCCCGCTCGGGCTCGTCCTCATCCCACACGAGCTCGTCCCGCTCCACATCTTCGAGGAGCGCTACAAGCTGATGATCGGCGAGTGCATCGAGGAGGAGCGCGAGTTCGGCATCGTCTGGCTGTCCGACGACGGCCTCAAGGAGATCGGCTGCTCGGCGCGCATCAGCAAGGTGCTCGAGCGCTTCGAGGACGGGCGCATGAACGTGCTCGTCGAGGGCAGCTCGCCCTTCCGCCTGCTGCGCCGCATCGAGGATCTCCCCTACCCAGCCGGAGACATCGAGCTGCTCGAGGACGGCGAAGCAGCGGTCGATCCGGACGCCGCCGAGGCGGCCCGCCGCCGCTACGCCGACCTGGTCGCCGAGGTGACCGACGAGCGGCCTGAGCCCGGCGAGCTCGCGAAGCTCGACGCGTACGGGATGGCCGCCACGCTCGACGTCGCGCTCGACGCGAAGCAGATGCTCCTCGAGCTGCGCTCGGAGCGCGGCCGGCTTGAGCAGCTCGAGGGCCTCTTCGCCGAGGCGCTCGCGCGGATCCGCCACGCCGAGCGGGCCGCGGAGCGGGCGCGCGGCAACGGCAGCGTCCGCGGCTGACGGGCGACACCACCCACGTTTCGCGCCGGCGAGCCCCGGATAGCAATTGAGGCGCAGGGGAATCTCTCGTCACGGAGGCAATGATGCGAAGGACAATGTCCCTCGCGGCCATGGTCGCCGCGCTGCTTGCTGCATGCGCGGGGAGCGCCCACGCCGCGAAGTACGACAGCAATGAGGTGATCGTCAAGTACGCCGACGGTGTTTCGACCGCCGAGCGTGCCGGGCTGTTCGACCGCACGGGCGTCGTGAAGACGCTCGGGTCGGTGCGAGGCGTCGGCGCGAAGGTGGTCAAGGTCGACGGCGACCCGGCCGCGGTGGCCAAGCGGCTCAACCGCAGCGCGCTGGTCCAGTACGCCGAGCCGAACTTCATCCTGAGGACTCAGGCGACGCCGAACGACCCGCTCTACTCACAGCTCTACGGCCTGCACAACACGGGCCAGACGGGCGGCACGAACGACGCCGACATCGACGCGCCCGAGGGCTGGGACGCCGCCGGACTCGGCGCCTTCCCCGCCACGGGCGGCCCGAAGATCGGCATCGTCGACACCGGCATCGACCGCAACCATCCGGACCTGACCGGCAAGACCGTGAACTGCGCGGACTCGCTGCAACGGGCTCCTGCTCGAGGGCACGTGCGAGGACGACAACATGCACGGCACTCACGTGGCCGGCACCATCAGCGCGCGGTCGAACAACGGCGTCGGCGTGGCTGGCACCACCCCCAACGCCACCTTCGCGATCTGCAAGGCGCTGCGGACGGCGGCCGGCACCGGCCTCACCACCGACGTGGCGAACTGCATCAACTGGACGCACACGCGCGGCGCCAAGGTCATCTCGATGAGCCTCGGCGGCGGCGAGTCCACCACGCTCAGGAACGCCGTGGTGAACGCCTGGAAGGGCGGCGCGGCGAACGGCTCGGTGCTCATCGCCGCGGCCGGCAACGACGGCGACGCGACGCTGAACTACCCGGCCGCCTACGCGGAGGTCGTGTCCGTCGCGGCGACCGATCACAACGACGCGCGCGCGTCGTTCTCGAACGCCAACTCCGACGTCGAGATCGCGGCGCCGGGAGTGAACGTGCTGTCGACGATCCCGGGCGGCCAGTACGCGAGCCTGTCGGGCACCTCGATGGCGACCCCGCACGTCGCCGGCGTGGCGGGCGTCCTGTGGCAGCGGTTCCCCGGGGACACCGCCGCGGGCATCCGCGGGCGCCTGACCGCAGCGGTCGACGACAAGGGTGCCGCGGGCCGCGACTCGAGCTTCGGCTTCGGTCGCGTCAACCTGTGCAAGGCGGCAGGCGGAGCCTGCTAGCCGGCTGACACGGCGGCCGGCGCAGGGGCCGCGGCAAGATCCGGCACGAGCTCGCCGAGCGCGACATCCAGCGCGCTCGGCAGCTCGTGCACCTGCGCGAACGCGGCCGGGTCGGCGTAGAGCCCGAAGTGCAGCCTGCCCAGGTAGCCGAAGATGCCGATCGACAGCGCGTGGCCCTGCGCGATCGGCACCACCGGGTAGGCCTCGATCAGCTCCGCGCCCAGCATGTAGAGCGGCACGTCCGGGCCCGGCACGTTCGAGATCGTGAGGTTGTAGGCCCGCGGTCCCGACACCGTCCGCGCCGCGACCCCGCGCAGCGGGTCGGGGAGCATCCCGAGCGCCGCCATCACGGTCTCGCGGCCCGCGGGCCGGCCGTCGTCCTTGAACGCGGCCGTCGCGCGCCGGATCCGCCGTAGCCGCGCGCGGGCGGTGGTCACGTCGAGCGGCAGGTCGACGAAGGCGAACGAGATGCGGTTGCCGAGCGCGCCCTGCTCCCCGTCGTCGCGCACGTCCACGGGCACCATCGCCTTCAGCGGCCGCGGCTCGTCCCCGCGTCCGAGCGCGAGCCGGCGCAGCGCGCCGGCGGCGACCGCCAGGCAGACGTCGTTCACCGTGGCGTTCGCGGCGGCCTTCGCCGCGCGGACCCGCTCGAGCTCGACCGAGTGGCGCACCAGCACGCGCCGCGGCCCGATGCGCGAGTTCAGGGCGGAGGCCGGCGCGGGACGCAGCAGGTCCTCCCCGGCAGCCAGCGCGGCTCGCCTCAGCGTGCCCGCGATCCGCGGCACCGCCGACCGCGGCTCGCCCGCCAGCCGCGCGGCGCCCCGCGCCATCCGCAGGGACTCCCCCGCGCCGCGCGCGACGGCCGCGGCCGCCAGCCGCGCCTGACCCGGCGCGCGGCTCCGGCCGCCACGGCGCGGGCAGCTCGGCCACGCCGCTCGCGTCGACGTCCAGCAGCAGCTGCGCGACCTCCACCGCGGAGCGGCCGTCCACGAGCGCGTGGTGGATCTTCGCGACGATCGCGCAGCGGCCGCCGCTCAGGCGCGGCGCGAGCCGGATCTCCCACAGCGGCCGGTCGCGGTCGAGCTGGGACGACAGCACGCTGTCGCACAGGAGCTCGAAGCGGCGGTCGTCCAACTCGTGTCCGAGCGTTCCCAGCGCCAGGACGTGCCGCGCCACCTCGAAGTCCGGGTCGTCCACCCAGAAGGGCTCGCCCATCCCGGGCGGCGGGTAGGCGAGCCGGCGCCGGAAGCGGGGCACGCGCGAGAGCCGCCCGGAGATGTGCCGGCGCAGCCGGGCCAGCGTCGGCGGGGCCGAGCCGCTCGGCACGCGGAACGTCGCCGCCCACGCCACGTGCATGTGCGCGTCCGCGCTCTCCACGCGAAGGAAGGACCCGTCGATCGCCGAGAGCCGCTCTGCCATGGCAGGAGGATCGGCGCCGGGCGGCCCGGAGTCATGGGCCGGATGTCGGAAATCCCGGGCCGCCGGTTCGACACCAGGTCGAGCGGTACGTGGGCCGTACCGCCCGCCAGGCCCCAAGGTCCTGGCGGGCGGCCGACCACTGTGCCCGGGGGAGGGGGCTGCGCCGCGGGCACCCGGCTGGGCCGGGTGCTTGCGGATTGGCCTACCTACGGCGTTCCATGGCGCCGTGGTGGTAGAGGGTTGCGGCGTCGGGCTGTGCGGTCTCGGGCTTCGCGACGGGCGCCGCCGGTGGGGTCAGGCCGGTGGCGAACCTCGGGCCGGCCGCGGCGGCGGGCTCGTCGGTGCCGCCACCGCCGCCCGCAACGGCGAGCGTCACGGCGACCGAGCAGGTGGCGACCACCACGCTCACGGCCGCGAGCAGGCCGGAGCGGGTGATCTGTATGCCGGGGGAATTGAGGGGAACGGGGGCGCTCATCGGGGGTGTCTCCTTCAGGCCAGGGAAACGGGGCGGTCCAGGCGCGCGGCGATCTCGGACGTCGTGAGGCCGGCGAGGTGGCGCAGCGCGAGCACCTCCAGGTGCTCGGGGGACATGTCGCGCCGGCCGCGGAGGAAGTCGAGGGCGGCGCTGCGGGCCAGGCGCAGCAGCCAACCCTCGAACGGGAGTCCGCCGGCCTCGTAAGCGGGGATCGCGTCGGGCAGCTTCAGGAAGGTGCCCTTCGTGATCTCGTCCGCGTCGAGCCTGCTGCCGACGACGCTCTCGACGTAGGCCCGGACGCCGTCGGCGTAGCGGGCGTAGAGGTAGTGCAGAGCGGATGAGTCGCCGGCCTTCACCGCTGCGATGGCGCTCTCGACCCGGGCCAGCTCCGCTTGCATCCAACATCCTCCTGACGATCGTGGGCGTACTTCGCCCGGCGGCTACGTCAGGAAGGCGTTCCTTCCGCGTGAACGATGTTCATCGCCCAGGTGACCTCGTCCTGGGGCGAAGGGTCGTACGCGCAGAAGGTGCCTGTGCGAACCGCACGGTCCAGGTGGCGGCCGAGCGACGGATCGCACTCCTCGATCCGCTTGATCGCCCCGCGGATCGCGCGCGTGGTGTTCACGCGGGCGCGCTCGGCGGCCGAGCCGACCGGGCGGTCGCGCCCGCCGAGACCGACGGCGCGGGCGAGCTCGCGGCCGATCAGCTCGCGCTCCTCGCGCGCGCGGGAGGCGCGCTCGATGTCGCCCCAGCGCTCCGCCTCGTCGAGGTCGTCCTCGAGCGCCGCGAGCCGCTCCCGGTAGGCCCGCTTGGCCTCGCTCGTCGAGCCACGCCCCGCCGGCCTCCGCGTCGGCGCGCAGCTCCGGCACCGCGGCGCCCGCCTGCAGCTCGACGACGTGCACCTCCGCGTGCGGATCGCCGAGCAGGCGGGCCAGGTATCCCATGCCCTTGCTGTCCTTGAGGTGGAACGACTCGCCGCCGTGCGTGAGCGTCCACAGCTCGCCCTCGCGCATGAGGCCGGCGCGCCGCCTCTCGTCACCGGCCGGCGGCGCCGCTGCCGCCGCCGTCCGGAGTGCGGGCGCGGACATGACGCTGGTGGCCCGCTCGTGGCCGAGCAGCACCCCGGCCCGGCGTTCGATCCCGCCCGCCCCCAGCCGCCGTGCGTCGGCCTGGGCGCGCTGGAGCAGCTCGCGGGCCCGCTCGCGGTCGCCAGGACCCTCCCGCGCCAGCAGCAGCGAGGCCTCGTCGAGCGTGGCCCGGGCGAGCCAGACCGGGGCGCCGATGGCCGTGTAGCGGGAGATCGAGCGGCCCAGGTGCAGTGCGGCGTCGTCGTGGCGCCCCGCGACGGTGGCGAGCCGGCCGAGCGCGTGGTCCACGTCGCCCCAGGCGCTGATGCCGGTGTACACGACCTGGTCCGAGTAGGGACGCAGGAGCGCGGACAGGGACTCGGCGCGGGCCGCGTCCCCGACGGACGCGCAGACGAGCGCCCAGAGCACCACGCACGCGAGCCACGTCATGTCGCGGGGCAGCTCGCCGGGGCGCTCGGCGGCGAGCAGCTCGGCCGCCTCGAAGGGCAGCTCGCCCTCCAGGTAGGCCAGCGCCAGCAGCGCGCGGAAGCTCGGGATGCCGGGGTGGTCGGACGCGGTCTCCGCGATCATCGGCTGCAGCTCGGCGAGCCGGCCCTGCTCGTAGCGGATGTTCGTGAGCTGGCTCGCGTAGAGCGACAGGGCGTCGGGCTGTCCGCTGTCGGTCGCGATCTCGAGCGCCTCGGAAGCGAGGACCTCGGCGTCCGCCAGCCGGCCGCCGATCGCCGCCACCGTGGCCTCGTCGTAGAGCGAGAGCCAGCGCGCCGAGGGCTCACCGAGCCGCCCGGCGAGGTCGTGCTGGCGGCGCACCACGCGCCGCAGCTCCTCCATCTCCCCGGTCTGGACGAGCGCCACCCCGCGCCAGTGCAGCGCGTGGAACCGTGCCAGCGGATCGCCGAGCCCGTCCGCGAGCCGCACGCTCTCCGCCGTGCACGCGACCCGCTCCGCGAGCGTCTCCGGAGCCCAGATCGGCATCGAGCGGGCGCCGAGCACGTAGCAGAGCGTGCGCTGGTCGCCGAGCCGCCGCGCCACCCCGAGCGCCTCGTCGGCGAGCGCCGCGCGCGGCTCGCGGTCAGGCGCGAAGCTGAGCTCGAAGGCGAGCATGCCGAGCAGCACGGCGCGCTCGCGCGAGTCGCCGGAGCCGACCGCGTCGAGCGCCGCCTCGAGCATCGCGATGCGCTCGGAGTCGACCTCCCCCGCGTCGCTCACGAACCCGCGCGTGTTCTCGATCGTCGCCCGCACGAGAAGCTTCGGCTCGTCCAGCCGGCGTCCCAGCCGGGCGGCCTCGAGCAGCGTGTCGCGGAAGCGCGCGTCGCCGTGCTTGCGCTGCGCCACGCCGAGCGCGATCAGCAGCGAGCAGCGCCGCGCGTCCTCCGCCGGACCGTGGAGCTCGAGCGCCTTGCCGAGCCAGCGCACGGCGGCGTCCGGGTCGATCTCCCGGAGCGCGTGACGCCCCGCCAGCTCCGCCCAGCGAAGGGCGCGCTCGCGGTCGGGCGGGCTCGCCTCCGCCCAGTGGCGGGCGATCTCGCCTGCGCGGGCGCCGGGCGAATCGCCGGTCAGCTCCTCGAGCGCCTCCGCCACGCGGCGGTGCAGGCGCGCCCGCCGGGCGGCGCCCAGGTGCTCGTACAGCGTGTGGCCGATCAGCAGGTGGTGGAACGCGAAGCGGCCGGGGCCGCCCGCCACGTGCACGATCAGCGCCGCGCGCTCGGCGCCGTCGAGGACATCGGCGAGCCGCTCGTCGTCCAGCTCGGCCACGCGGCCGAGGAGACCGGCGTCGAACTCGCGGCCGACCACGGCGGCCGCCTCCAGCACGGCGAGCGTCTCCGTGCCGAGTGCCGCGGCGCGCGCCACGATCAGCTCGCGCAGCGACGCCGGCGCGGCCAGCGCCTCGGCGCCACCGCCGCGCCCGAGCGCAGCCGCGGCCGCCGCGATCTCGTCGCGCCCGCCGAGCCCGCGGATCACCTCGGACACGAACAGCGGGTTGCCGTCGGTCTCGCGGTGCAGGGCCCGGGCGTACACGCGCTCGCCGTCCGCGAGCTCGGCGCCGGCCAGCTCCTCGACCAGGTCGAGCACGTCTCCCTCGCCGAGGCCGCCCAGCTCGATCTCCGTCACCCGCTCGTCGCGGCGAAGCTGGGCGAGCGCGGCGGCCAGGTCCGTCCCGTCGGTCAGCTCGACCGGACGGCACGTGGCGACCACCAGCAGCCGCGGGCGGCTCGGGACGGCGAGCAGGTTCTGCATGAGGAGGACCGTCGGAACGTCGGCCCAGTGGAGGTCGTCCAGGACGAGCACGACCGGCTGGCGCGCCGAGGCGGTGGAGAGCAGCGCGCCGACGGCGCCGAACAGCACGTAGCGCTCGCCGCCGTGCCCGTCGTCGGGCGCGTCGGCTCCGCCCGCGCGCTCCCGGGCGGCGGGCACGAGGCTCGCGAGCTTCCCGAGCGCGGGGCCGGCCGACTCGATCAGGCCGGCCGGCGCGCTCGCGATCAGGTGGCCGAGCGCCTCGGCGAAGGCCTGGTACGGCACGGCCATGCCCTCGTCGCTGCGGCCGTAGAGCACGAGGGCGCCCCGGGCGTGGGCGGCCAGCCCGGCCTCGGCGGCCAGGCGCGTCTTGCCGATGCCGGGCTCCCCGGTGAGGAGGACGACGCGGCGCTCTCCGACGCGCACGGCGTCGAGGTCGCGCAGCAGCAGCTCGGTCTCGCGGCCGCGGCCCACGCAGGCGCCGCGCCGGGTGGCGGCGAGGAGCCCGTCCGGCATCGGCACATCGGGCTCCCCCTCCCATTCGAGCTCGGCCGCGCCGCCGGAGCGCCGGGCGAAGCGGTGCCTCGTGCCGGCCAGCAGCTCGACGGCGTCGCCCACCAGGACCTGGCCCCGCTCGGCCCGGCCGGCGAGGGCCAGCGCCTCATCGACGGCCGATCCCTCGAGCACGCCCGCGCGCCGCACGACGTCTCCGTGGGCGATCCCGATGCGAGGTCCCCGCTGCCCGACGGCCCGGCGCTCGGCCGCGGTGGCCGCCGCGAGGGCCCCGGCGAGGCTGCCGAAGACCGCAACCAGCGATTCGTCGACGCGCTCGACGTCGCCTTCGGTCCCGGTCACCGCGGCCCGCAGCGCCGACGGCGAGCAGTCCACTCCGACACAGAGCACGGTCGCCGTGGTCGACAGTGGTGCGGTGCGAGTCCGGCGATCCACGGGGGGTTTCCTGAACGGTAGGTGTGCGAACGCGCCAGGTCAAGCTTGCACGACGGTTGCCGCGCCGCCACGGCGCGGGTCTCCACCGCCGCTCAGCTCGCCGGTCGCGGGATTGCGGGCCACCGCCTGCACGCCGCCGAAGAACAGGTTCTGCTCGGACCAGCGCCGCACGCGCCAGTCGCTCGACTCGAGCTTGGCGAGCGCGTCCTCGTCCACGCCGGGCTCGGCGTCCACCTCGCGCCCCTCCACGTGGATGCGCGGGCTCGACACGGCCTCCTGCGCCGGCAGGCCGTGGTCCACGACCCCGAGGACCGTCTGGAGGATCGCCGAGCGGATCCGGTTCGAGCCGGCCGAGCCGAGCGCGATCTCCGGGCGCCCGTCGCGCAGCACCACGGTCGGGGCCATCATGCTCGGCACGCGCGCGCCGGGCTCGTGCCGGTGGTAGCCGAGCGGGTTCAGGTCCTGCTCGCCCAGCATGTTGTTCACGTGCATGCCCGTGCCGGGCACCACGACGCCCGAGCACGAGCCGTTCGAGCAGGTCACGGACGCGCAGGCGCCGTCGGCGTCCATCACGGCGATGTGGGTGGTGTTGCCCAAGCGCGACCGCACCTCCGTGGCCACGTGGTCGAGCGCGTCCTTGGCGAGGAACCGCTCCAGGTAGCCCTCGGTGGCGAGCCCCTCGAGGAACTCCTCGTCGCGCGCGCGGTTGGTGGTGGCGATCACCTCGGCGATCACGCACGCGTCGTGCTCGAGGTCGAGCCGCTCGAGGATGCCGAGCGCGTCGGCGATCAGGATGCCGCCCGACGAGGGCGGCGGGTTGGTGAGCACGGTCCGGCCGCGGTACCCCACGCGAGCGGGCTCGCGCTCCACCACCTCGTAGGACTGGAGGTCCTCGCGCGTGAGGAGGCCGCCGCGCTCGAGCACCCAGTCGCTGACCTCGCCCGCCACGTCGCCCGTGTAGAGGAACCCGGGCCCCTCGGCGCCGAGCCGGTCGAGCAGGTCGCCGAGCTCGGCCAGGCGGATCCTCTCGCCGGTGCGGAGCAGGTCGCCGCCCGGCGCATAGATCTCGGAGCACTCGGGCGTGGAGCGGAAGATCGGCTCGAGCACCTCGAACAGGAAGGCCTGCATGGGCACGACCTCGACCCCTACGCGCGCCGCCCGGGCCGGGGCGCGCGTGAGGTCGCCGAGCCGGACGCTGCCGAACCGCTCGAGCGCGGCGGCAAGACCGAGCGTGGTCCCGTACGCGCCGCAGGACGAAGGCCCGACGTTGAAGCGCTGGATCGCGTCCTCGGAGAAGCGGACGTCGATCGGGGTGAGCGCGGCCGGCTCGGCGCCGTCGAGCCCGCGCCCCGGGGCGGCCACGAAGAAGTCGAGCAGGTGGTCCTCGCCGCCGGCGGTGTGGACGAGCATGAAGCCGCCCGCGCCCGGGCCGGTGAGCGGCGACTCGGCGACGAACGACATCAGCACGCACGCGACCGCGGCGTCGACGGCGTTGCCGCCGCCGCGCAGCACATCGGCCCCGGCACGCGCCGTGACCGGATGACCGGCTGCGACCACGCCTTTCATGCCGTCACGGTATCCGGCCGGCCGAGACCGCCCGGCTTGGCCGGGCTAACGCGGGATGAACTCCGGAACGTCGATGTCCGTCAAGGTCGAGGCCGTGCGCTCGCGGCCCCGCCGCACGCTCGGCTCGTGGTCCGCCGGAATGCGCGACTCGCTCCGGTCCCCGCGCGGCGTGGCCCTGTACTGCGGCCGGTCGCCGTAGCCGGTGGCCACCACCGTGACCCAGACCTGGTCCTCGACCTTCTCGTCGACCATGGCCCCGAAGATGATGTTCGCCTCGGGGTGGGCCGCCTCGGTCACGGCCTTGGCGGCCTCGTTGACCTCCCACAGCGACAGGTCGCGGCCTCCGGTGACCGACAGCAGGATCGACCGCGCGCCCTCGAGCGACGTCTCGAGCAGCGGCGACTCGATCGCGTGCGCCACCGCGTCCATCGCGCGGTGCTCGCCCGCGCCCATGCCGATCCCGAGCAGCGCCTGGCCGGCCTCGGACATGATCGTCCGGACGTCGGCGAAGTCGAGGTTGATCAGGCCGGGCAGGGTGATCAGGTCGGAGATGCCCTGCACGCCCTGGCGCAGCACGTCGTCCGCCACGCGGAAGGCCTCGACCATCGAGGTCGACTTGTCGAGCACCGTCAGCAGACGCGAGTTCGGGATCACGATCAGCGTGTCCACCTCGCGCGCGAGCTCCTCGACACCCTCGTCGGCCTGCTCGCCGCGCCGCTGGCCCTCGAACGAGAACGGCTTGGTGATGATGCCCACCGTGAGCGCGCCGACCTCGCGGGAGATGCGCGCCACGATCGGCGCCGCGCCCGTGCCGGTGCCGCCGCCGGCGCCGGCGGTGATGAACACCATGTCCGAGCCGCGCAGCATGGCCTTCAGCTGGTCGTAGTCCTCGAGCGCCGACAGGCGGCCGAGCTCGGGGTTCGAGCCGGAGCCGAGCCCGCGCGTGATCTCGCCGCCGATGTGCAGGCGGACGTGCGCGGCGGACTGCTCGAGCGACTGCGTGTCGGTGTTGACCGCGATGAACTCGACGCCCTCGACCTCGGCCTCGATCATGCGGTTGACGGCGTTCACGCCCGCGCCGCCCACGCCGACGACGCGCAGGACGGGCTCGGTCACGTGGCCGGCCGACGGCATCGCGTACGGCGCCGGCTGCGGCTCGTGTGCGCGCACGGGCTCGGGCGCGCGCTCCATGATGTTCTCCGGGATGTCCGAGGAGAACACCGAGCGCAGGCGCTCCTCCGGGCTCGGCACGCCGTCGTAGCGGCTGTAGGGCTCGTGCTCGTGCTCGGCCTCGCGCTCGCGCCGGCGCGCCCGCTCGTCGGCGCGCTCCTGGGCGCGCTTGGCGGCCTCGGTCAGCTCCATGCGGCCGCCGGACTCGCGGCGCTGAGGCGCCCCGCCCTCGGTCCGGCCGCGCGTGATCTGCGGCGACGGGCCACCCTCGGGCAGCGGACGGCCGCCACGCGGCTCGCGGCTGCGCTCCTGGCGACGGGGCTCTGGGCTGCGCGTCTCCTGGCGAGGCTCCTCCTCGCCCTTCTCGCCGCGCTGCGGCTCGTCGTCCTCCGTCTTTCGGAAGAGCTGAGCCAGCGGCCCTTCGCGCATGCTCGCCCGGTTACCGCTTGCCATTCGCCAGGACCTCCTCCGCTAGCTGACGGTAGGCGTAGGCCGCCTTGCCGTCCGGGTCGTACTTCAGCACCGACATCCCCTTCACCGGGGCCTCCGCGAAGCGCACCGTCTTGTTGATGCGCGAGGCGAACACGCGGTCACCGAAGTTCTCTTCGAGGATCTCGATCGCCTCCTTCGCATGGACGGTCCGGTTGTCTACGAGCGTCGGGAGGATGCCCTCTATCTCGATCTCCGGGTTCAGCTCTTCCCGAACCATCGACAGCGTGTTCTGAAGCTGGATCAGCCCGCGCATGGACAGATACTCGCATTGCACGGGGACGATCACCTTGTTGGACGCCGTCAGCGCGTTGATCGTGAGCAGCCCGAGGCTCGGCGGGGTGTCGATGAAGATGAAGTCGTAGTCCTCGAGGATCGGGACAAGCCCCTTCTTGAGCGCGCGCTCGCGGCCGATCATCGTGGACATCGCGATCTCGGCGCCGGCCAGGTCGATCGAGGAGCAGGCCACGTCCACCTCGCGCTTGCGGATCACCTCGCGGATCGAGACCTTGTGGACCAACACGTCGTACATCGAGACCTCGAGCGAGTCGGGGTCGATGCCCTGGCTCATGGTCAGGTTGCCCTGCGGGTCGAGATCCACGCAGAGCACCCGGTGGTCGCGCTCCACGAACGCGGCCGCGAGGTTGAGGGCGGTGGTCGTCTTGGCGACACCCCCCTTCTGGTTCGTGAAGGCGATGACCTTGGCCGTTGGCTCCATACGCAGTGCGTATTCGTACGCACCCGGGAGATTCCTTCCGGCTCGTGCGCTATGGGGCGTGTGACTGCTAGGCCGCCGCGAGGCGCTTGCGCCGTTCCAGCTCGGCCTCGGTCGGCTCGTCGAACTCGAACGACCCGGAATCGATGTCGCCCGCTCGCTCGTAGGTGTTGATCGTGACGCCGGTCTGCGAGACCTTGCTGTCGACCAGCTTCAGTGCCATCGGGATCGTGCCGTCGCCGAAGGCGCGCTTGCCGGTGCCGATGACCACGGGGAAGATCCACATGCGGTACTCGTCGATGAGGTCGTGCTCGAGCAGCGTCTGCATGAGGCCGGGACTGCCATGCACCTGGATCTCGGGGCCCTGCTGGCGCTTGAGACCCGCGACGTACTCGGCCACGTCGCCGGCGATCAGAGTGGAGTTGTTCCACTCCACCCGCTCAAGCGTCGTCGAGGCGACGTGCTTGCGGGTGCCGTTGAGGTGATCGGCGATCGGGCCCTCGTCATATGGCCAGTGGGCCGCGAAGATCTCGTAGGTCCCGCGGCCGAGCAGCAGCTCGTAGGGTGCGGACTCGGCCATCCGCCGCATCATCTCCTCGTCGAAGTAGTTGGCTGCCCAGCCGCCGTGCGTGAAGCCGCCGGTCGGATCCTCCTCCGGGCCGCCGGGACGCCTGCATGACTCCGTCGAGCGACATCATCGTGTTGACAACGAGCTTTCTCACCGGGGAGCTCCTTGGTAGGTGGTAGTGAGCCCGTGTAGACCGAGGAGCGGCGAGAAACTCATCGCCCTGGGGCGCCGGCGTTCCAGAGCGCCTCGGCCGCCCAGGCCCCGGTTATGACGGTGTCCGGGTCGTGGCCGCCCTGCTCGGCGCGGCGGAGGGCGAGGAGCTGGAGGCGGACCGTGAGCGGGATCTGGGCCATGAGCTCGTCGCTCGCCTCGGCCACCTCGCCGAGCCGCGCCACCGGGACGCCCTCCGCTTCCGCAGCCTTCCCCAGTTCACGCAGGAGGCCGTCCTCGTCGGACCCGACCAGAACCAGGGCGTCGCGCTCGTCCAGCGGCACCGCCGAGCCGTGCAGGAGATACTCGGCGTCGTAGCCCTCGGCGGCGCGGCGCGCCGCCTCGCGCAGCTTGAGGGCGCCCTCGCGGGCGGTCACCGCAGCGGGTCCGGCGCCGGCGAGCACGAGCAGGCGCTCCGGCTCCGGCACGCGGTCGAGGCCCGGCTCCGCGAGCGCCGCCTCGGCGGCATCCGCCGCCGCCACCACGGCCTCGGGCGCCAGGCCCTCGGCGCCGAGCTCGCCGGCGATGAGGGCGAGCACGGCAAGGGCGCCGGTGTAGCTCCGCGTGTATGTCTCGGAGCGTTCCTTCTCCGTCACCTCGATCGCCTCGGGCCAGCCGACCCCGGTTGCGGTGAGCGACAGCGTCTCGGCTCCCAGCCCGAGCGCTCGCGCGCGTGCGGCGCGCGCGTAGGCGGTCTCGCCGGTGTGGGAGATGACGATCGCGCCGTCGCCGGCCCGAAGCGGGCTGCGCTTCGCGAACTCCATGGACGACGCGAACCGGGCGTCGATCCCGGCCCGGGCCATCATGGCGGCGCCGAGCTCGGCCGCGTGAAGGCTCGTGCCGGTCCCGACGAGCCAGAGCCGCTCGCCCGCGGCGAGCCGGGTCGCATGAGCCGGCAGCTCGAGGCCGGCGAGCCGCCGCAGCTCGTCGGGCTGATCCCTGATGGCGCGCTCGAGCTCGGTCACGCGCCGCAGGCTAAGCCAGAATCCCGCGCGGTGCCCTCGCTCCTCGACAGGCGGCTGGTCGTCGTGACCGGCAAGGGCGGCGTCGGCAAGACGACCGTCGCCGCCGCCCTCGGGCTGCTCGCCGCGCGCGCCGGCAAGCGCACCGTGATCTGCGAGGTGGCGGAGCAGGAGCGGCTGTCGGACCTGTTCGGCGTGGATGCCTCGGGTCACGAGGAGCGCGAGCTCGCGCCCAACCTGCACTCGGTCTCGGTGGACCCGGAGCTCGCCAAGGAGGAGTGGCTTCGCTACCAGCTCAAGTCGGGCACGCTCGCGGGGGTTCTCGGAGGGTCGAGCGTGTTCCGCTACCTGAGCGCGGCCGCGCCCGGGCTGTCCGAGCTCGTCACGATCGGCAAGGTCTGGGATCTCGCGCAGCTGGAGCGCCGCACCGGCGGATCCGTCTTCGATCTCGCGATCGTCGACGCCCCGGCCACCGGGCACGGCATCGCGATGCTGCGGGCGCCATCGACGTACGCCGGCGTGGCCCGCGTGGGGCCGATCCGCCGCCAGGCGCTCCAGATCGACGCATTCCTGCGCGACCGGAAGCGCACCGCCGTCGTGGTGGTCGCGCTGCCCGAGGAGATGCCGGTGAACGAGACGCTCGAGCTGGAGCGCCGGCTGTCCGAGGAGATGGAGATGGCGATCGACCGCGCTGTGGTGAACGCCGTCTACCCGGAGCGGTTCACGCGCGAGGAGGCGAAGCGGTTGCGCGCCGTCGCGGAGGATGGCGCCGTGTCGGCCTCGCGCTCGCGCGGCGCAGGGTCGGACACGGCAGTGACGGCCGCCCTCGCCGAGCACGAGCGCGTCCGCGGCCAGCGCTCCCAGCTCCGCCGGCTTCGCCGCGGCCTCGAGGCGCCGGTCGCGACCCTTCCCTTCCTGTTCGAGCCCGAGCTCCAGCTGGAGCAGCTCGACCACCTCGCCCGCCGGCTGGAGCGCGCGCTGTGATCGATCGCTGGCTCCAGCGCAAGCAGATCTGCATCTGCGCGGGATCGGGCGGCGTCGGCAAGACGACCACCTCGGCCGCGATCGCCCTCGGCATGGCCGCGCGCGGCAAGAAGGTCGCCGTGCTCACGATCGACCCGGCGCGGCGCCTCGCCAACTCGCTCGGCCTGCCCGAGCTGGGCAACGAGGAGCGGCAGGTCGAGGTCGACGGGCTCGACGGCGAGCTGTGGGCGATGATGCTCGACCCCAAGCGCACCTTCGACGAGATCGTCGAGTGGCACGCCCCAGACGAGCGCACGCGCGACGCCGTCCTCTCCAACCGCATCTACCAGGAGCTCTCGAACGCGGTGGCGGGGTCGCAGGAGTACATGGCGATGGAGAAGCTCCACGAGCTCCACCAGGAGGGCCGCTACGACCTCCTCGTGCTCGACACGCCGCCCACCCGCAACGCGCTCGACTTCCTCGACGCGCCGCGTCGCCTCACCGAGTTCGTCGACTCGAAGACGCTGCAGCTCTTCGCGGCGCCCGCGGGCATCGGCCTGAAGCTGCTCGGGCGCGGCACCGGCGTCGTGTTCTCGGTGATGAAGCGCGCCACCGGCATCGACCTGCTCGCCGACATGGGCGAGTTCTTCCGCTCGTTCGGCGGCATGACCGAGGGGTTCCGCGAGCGCGCCGCCCTCGTGAACGACCTGCTCTCCGACAGCCGCACGGCCTTCGTGCTCGTGACCTCGCCGCGGCGGCACGCGCTCGAGGACGCGGTCTGGTTCCACCACCGCCTGATGGAGGGAGGGATGCCGTTCGCGGGGGTGATCGCGAACCGCGTGCACCAGGGCGGGGACGCAGCCGACGAGGCCGCGCTGGCGGAGGAGCTGGGCGAGCAGCTGGCCGCCAAGGTGCTGCGCGCCTACGAGGACGAGCGCCGGCTGGCGGAGCGCGACCGGGCCGGGCTGGCCGACCTGCGGCGCAGGATCGGCCGCAAGCCGATCGTGCAGGTGCCCCACCTCCACGACGACGTGCACGACCTGGACGGCCTGCGCCAGATGGACGAGTACCTGTTTGGCCGCAAGCGCCCGGCTCGGCCGGGCGCGCGCGGATAGCTCTCTGGCCGCAAGCGCCAGGGCGCGCGCGGATCGCTCTCGTCCTAGACCGGCGCGGAGTAGTCCTCGGGGTCGTCCCAGGACCAGTCCGCCGAGGCGGTCACGCCCTCGAGCTCGGCCTGCCCGGCCGGCTCGGGCTCGACGGCGGGCATCTCGGAGGTGTCCTGCTCCGGCTCGGGCTCCGGCTCGGGCGGTGGAGCCGGCGGCCTCTCAAAGCGCGGCTCGCGGGCGGGAGGCGCTGCACGAGGCGGCGCCGCTTCGCGGGGCTCCGCCCGCATGTCCCGCGCGCGGATCTCCATGAACGGCTCGGGGGTCGTCTCCAGCAGGATGTCGTCGGCCACGCTCTTGAGATCGGCGTCGAGGTAGCCGCACAGCACGTCGCGCAGCAGCGCGCGGAGGTGCGCCTCCACCTCGGCCACCAGCTCGCGCGGCGAGTCGTCGCCCGTTCGGACCCGCGCGAGTCCCCCCATCACGTAGCGCTCCAGCCCGATCGCGGCCTCGATCCGCCGCTGGACCAGCTTGCGCCGGCCCTCCTCGGCGCACAGCGCGGCCACGCGCAGGGCGAGGCTCGCCTCGCCGGCGTCGCTCGTCGCGTCGAGCAGCGCGCGCAGCGCCAGCAGGTAGTCGGAGAGCGCCTCGGCGTCCTTGCCTCGCGCGGAGCCCATCTCGAACCGCCCCAGCGCCCAGGCCACCGTGCGCGGCGGGTCGGCCGCGTCGACGGCCGCGAAGAACTCGGCCAGCCCCTCCTCCTCGCCCGCGGGCAGGTACCAGGAGTCACCGCCGCCGATGTCTCCTCCCACCCCGAGCGGCAGCGGCTGCCAGCGGCCCTCGTCCGCCCGCCGCCAGGCGGGCGCGCCGACTCCCACGGCGCCGGGCGCCCACAGGCGCAGCGCGGTGACGACCGTGGCGAAGCGCTCCGCCGCCTCGGTCGCCGGGATGCCGTCCACGGCCGGGGCGTCCCGCTCGAGCACGCACAGCACGGCCGGCTCGCCGCCCGCCCCGTCCTCCATCGGGTCGGGCCAGACCGCCTCGGGCGGGGCGTCCGTCACGTCGCCGCGCACGAGAGACAGGCCGCCGCCGAGGTCCACCCGGTCGGCGTCCATCACGGCGCCGCGCAGGGGCGCGACCACCCGCGCGTGTACGGCGTCGTGGTAGAGCGTGACCTCCACCTCCTGGTAGATGCGATCGAAGCGCTCCTCGGGGAAGCCGAAGCTGGTGGCGTCCTCGTAGAGCCGCTCGAGCATCGCGCGCAGCGCCGGCTCGGCCTGCTCGCCGCGGAGGCCGTTCACGCGGAGCCACATGGTCGCCCCGGCGCCGAGCTCGCCGGCGGCCACCGCGCACGCGGGCAGCTCGCGCAGCCGGCCCCAGCGCTCGCCGATGAAGCCCTCGATGCGCGGCTTGTAGCGGTAGAGGACGGGGCCGCCGCGGCCGGAGGCGGCGTCTTCGATCACGTCGAACTCGACCTCGGCCCCGTCGCGCAGATCGTCGGTCAGGAGCGACGCGGACTCGAGCGCGAAGTCCCGGAGCGCGTCGTGGAGAACGCGGTTGCGCATGAAGCGCGGATTCGATCCGCGCGGCGGCGATCCTGCCGGGGCGCATGCCGCGACCAGGCGAAAGCCTGCCGGCGGCGATCCTGCCGCGGTCGCGCTAGGCGGCGACCGGCTCGGGCCCGGGCGCGTGCGTCACGACGCAGTCGTCCACGCCGAGCCACTCGCGCCCGTAGCGCCGCATGTCCTCGATCAGCGGCACCAGCGCCTCGCCCTTCGGCGTCAGCGAATACTCCACCCGCGGCGGAACCTCGGGGAACGTGTGGCGCTCCACGATCCCCTGCTCCTCCAGCCCGCGCAGGCGCAGGGAGAGGGTGCGCGGACTGATCCCCGCCAGCGAGCGCTCCAGCTCGCAGAAGCGGCTTCGGCGCTCCGCGAGGTCGCGGATCACGAGGATCGTCCACTTGCCGCAGACGATGTCCGCGGTGGCGCAGACGGGGCATGTGGGATCCGACATGCCCGCCAGTCTAGCTCAGCACTTCAGGAAATGAAGTAAAGCGATCCGCGCGCACCCGGCCGAGCCGGGTGCTTGCGGCTATCCGCGATCAGCCGCCCAGATTCCCCAGCAATCCGCCGCCACCCGAGCTGCCGGACGGGTTGCCGAAGATCCTGCCCTCGCTCGGCTGCACCAGCACCCAGCCCTGTCCGGCGAACGACATCTGCACGGACTCGCCCGAGCCCTTGCCGATGAAGTTCTTCAGCTTGATGTCGGTCTTGATCCCGGTCTGCACGCTCGACGCCCAGGTGATCGCCGCCTGCGGATCGGCGAACGTGGGCGCGTCGGCGGTGTTGAGCAGCACGGGCGGGCCGTCGGAGATGATCGACACCCAGCCGGTGCCGGTCAGCGCCATGTTGAAGAGGCCGCCGCCCATCATCCCGCTGACGCCCTCCACGCGCTTGATGTCCCAGTCGATCCCGGCGTCGAAGGCGAGCAGGTTCGCTCCGTTCACGGTGATCGCGTCGTTCTCGAGGTAGAGCAGGTGGATGTCCTGGGCCGTGTCCGCCAGGAACACCTCGCCGGTGCCCGACATCTTCATCAGGGTCATGCCCTCGCCGGAGACGGCCTTCTTGAGCATCCGGCTCATGCCGCCCGACCCGGCGTGCTCGAACGACACGTCGCCCTGGTAGGCGACCATCGAGCCGGCCTTCGCCTGGATCGTGATCTGGTCGAGGCTCACTTTCAGCAGCTTCGAGTTCTGGAGCGCGAACGCCTGCTGCGACTGCGTCTCCGCGAACTCCCCAAGTGTGCTCTGCACCCGTTCTCCTCCGTCTGGTGACTGGTCGGCGATCTGTATCGGCAGCACAGGCTACGCTCAGCAGCCCTTGCTCCGGCGCCTCCTGCTAATGGCCATGTTCCTGTGCGCGCCGGCGCCCGCCGCCGCGCACGCCGCCGACCCGATCATGCCCCTCGCCGAGGTCCGCTCCGGGATGCGGTGCACCGGCCTGTCGGTCGTGAGGGGCACGGAGGTCTCGAGCTTCGACGTCGAGGTGATCGACGTGATCGCCGACGATCCGGCCGCCGGCGGCCCGCGGATCCTCATCCGCACGTCTGGTCCGGCGGTCGACGCCACGGGGATCGGCCCGGGCTTCTCGGGCTCCCCGATCCTCTGCGACGGCCGCAACGCGGGCGCCATCTCGGAGGGGATCGGCGCGTACGGCAACCACGTGGTGCTCGCGACTCCGATCGAGGAGATCCTGACCGCGCGGCCGGCCCCGGTGCCCGCCACGGCGCGGCGCGCGCCGCGGATCGCCCGCGCCGCCCGGCCGCTTCTCGGGCCGCTCACGGTCGGCGGACTGTCGAGCCGCACGCGGCAGCTGGTCGCGCGGGCCGCGCGCCGCTCCGGCCGGGTCGTGCTGGCGGCGCCGCCCGGGCCGGTGGGCGGCTACGCGGCGGTGGACCCGCAGCCGGGCTCGGCGGTGGGCGCGGCGCTGTCGACCGGCGACGTCGCGATCGCCGCGGTCGGGACGGTGGCCTACCGCGACGGCGACCAGATCTACGCCTTCGCACACGCCCTCGACGGGGTCGGCCGGCGCGCGCTCTTCCTGCAGGACTCCTACGTCTTCTCGGTGATCGGCAACCCGATCGGCGTTCCGGAGCTGGGCGCGATCACGTACAAGCTGACGTCGTCCGGCGGGCATGCGCTCGGCTCGTTCACGAACGACACGCTGTCCGGCTCAGGCGGGCGGCTGGGCGTGGAGGCGCCGTCGGTCCCGCTGCGGGTGACCGCCCGCGAGCGCGGCAGGGGCGCGGTCACGCTCGACTCCCGCCTCGCCGACGAGCGCCGCTTCGGGCTCGGGGCGGGCCTGTCCTTCGTGGCGCCGATCGCGGCCGGCACGGCGCTCGACCGCCTGTTGCGGACGTTCGAGCCGGCGACGTTCACCCTGTGCATGCGGTTCCGCGTGAGCGGGCTGCGGCGGCCGATGGGGTTCTGCAACCCCTACTTCGACGCCTTCGAGGCGATGCTCGACGTTGGCCGGGCGGGCGGCATGGTCGACCGCTTCGACTTCGCGCCGCTCGACATCCGCGGCACGGCGGTCTCGATTTCGGCGAGGCGCGGCGTGGTGGACGACGTGCTGGTGGCGGCCAAGCCGCTGGGCCGCGCCCGTCCGGGCCGGCGGCTGCCGGTGCGCGTGACGCTCCAGCGCCGCGGCGGCGGCAGCCGCGCGGTGACCGTCCGCGTGCGCGTGCCGGGCGACCTGCCGCCGGGACGCGCCACGCTCCTGCTGTCGGGCAACGGCTTCGCCGGCGACCCCGGGCTCATCATCGAGCTGATCGAGGGCGAGCTGGCCGGGGGCCGGGCTTCCGGCGGCCTGCGGGGCGCCGCCGCCGGCGTACGCCGCGCGCCGGGCGCCGTGGACCGCGGGCGGGGTGCTGCCGCCCGGGCGGCGCCGCGCACGGTTCGCAGCCTGGCGCGGCGGATCGCCGGCGTGCGGCGACCGCTCGGCATCGTCGCCCGCTTCGGGCGCCGCGAGCGCAGGGTGGTCCTGCGCTCCGACGAGGTCCGCTTCGACGGCCGCGTGAAGCTCAGGCTGCGGGTGTCTGGGGCACGCCGCTGACCATCGCCTCCGCCTCGTCGTCCTTGCCGAAGACGGACTCGACAGAGGTGTGGCGCTGGCCGTCCGAGCTCACCAGGAGCTTGAAGTCGTGCGGGGAGGTGGCCGCCTTGAGGGCGTCGTTCATCGCCACGCGGCCCGCCTGGACGTGCGAGAGCAGGGCCTGGTCGAAGGTCTGCATCCCGTAGTACGCGCCCTCGGCGATCACCTCGGGCAGCCGTCCGGTGTCGTCCGGGTTCAGGATCATGTCCCGCACCCGGCCGGTCATCCGCAGGATCTCGCAGGTGGCGACCCGGCCGTGCTTGTCAGGCGTCGGGACGAGCCGCTGCGACACCACCGCCTTCAGCGTCCCGGCCAGCATCGAGCGCGCCTGGCGCTGCTCGGCCTGCGGGAAGAAGTCGATGATGCGGTTGACCGACTCGGCGGCGTCCACGGTGTGGATCGTCGAGAGCACGAGGTGGCCGGTCTCGGCGGCGGAGAGGGCGGTGCGGACCGTCTCCTCGTCGCGCATCTCGCCGATCAGGATCACGTCGGGGTCCTGGCGGAGCACTCGCCGGAGGGCGCGGCCGAACGAGGCCGTGTCCTCGCCGACCTCGCGCTGGTTGATGATCGAGCGAATGTCGCGATGGAGGAACTCGACCGGGTCCTCGATCGTGACGATGTGCTTCGCGTAGGTGCTGTTGATGTGGTTGATCATCGCCGCGAGCGTGGTGGACTTGCCCGAGCCGGTGGTGCCCGTGAGCAGGATGAGGCCGCGCTCCTCGTCGGCGATCTGGTCGATCACCTGCGGGAGCATCAGCTCCGCGGCGGTCTTGATCTGGAAGGGGATGGCGCGGCTGACGATCGAGACCGATCCGCGCTGGACGAAGGCGTTCACGCGGAAGCGGGCGACTCCAGGGATCGAGTAGGAGAAGTCGACCTCGCGCTCGGTGCGGAAGGCCTCGAGCTTCGCCTCGTCGGTGAGCATGTGGAAGAGGGTGCGCTCGGTGTCGTCGGGCCGCAGGGGCTCGTAGTCGGGCAGCGGCTCCAGCCGGCCGTGGCGGCGGATGATCGGGAGCGAGGGAACCTTGAGGTGAAGGTCAGAGCTGTCGGTCTCGATGACCTTCATGAGGGCAGAGTCGATGTCGAACATGGTGTTCGCATCGGCACGGGCAAGGTTGCCCTGAAGCCGCCATCCGTCCAGTTGGACTCGGCGAAATGCTTAAGCGACGTCGCGCAGCTTCTGTGCTTCTGCCAGCGACTGCAGCTTCTTCAGCGACTGGTTCTCGATCTGGCGGATCCGCTCGCGCGTGACGTTGAAGGTGCGGCCCACCTCGTCGAGCGTCCGGGGGTGCTCCCCGCCCAGGCCGTAGCGCAGCTCCAGCACGCGGCGCTCCCGGTAGGAGAGGTTCTCGAGCGCCTCGCGCAGCGCCTCCTTGGTGAGGATCTCCGCGGCGCGCTCGTAGGGCGACTCGGCCCGCTCATCGGCGATGAACTGGCCGAACTCGGACTCCTCCTCGTCGCCCACCGGCTTCTCCAGCGAGACGGGCGCCTGGGCCGAGCGCTTGATCGACTCGACCTCCTCGGGATCGATCCCGGTGTGGTCGGCGATCTCCTCGGGCGTGGGCTCGCGGCCCAGCTCGGTGACGAGCTTGCGCTCGGCGCGGCCGATCTTGTTGAGCTTCTCGACCACGTGCACCGGGATGCGGATGGTGCGGGCCTTGTCGGCGAGCGCGCGGGCGATCGCCTGGCGGATCCACCAGGTCGCGTAGGTCGAGAACTTGAAGCCCTTGCGGTAGTCGAACTTCTCCGCCGCGCGGACCAGGCCGAGCGTGCCCTCCTGGATCAGGTCGAGGAAGGGCAGCCCCTGGTTGCGGTAGTTCTTGGCGATCGAGACGACCAGCCTCAGGTTCGACTCGACCATCTTCTGCTTGGCGTCGAGGTCGCCGCGCTCGATGCGCTTGGCGAGGTCGACCTCCTCCTGCGCCGTGAGCAGCCTGACCTTGCCGATGTCCTTCAGGAACAGCTGAAGCGAATCGGTGGTCATGTCCGGCTTCAGGTCGATCGCGGCCTTCTTGCGGCGGCTGCGGCGGTCCACCGCGCGCTCGACCTGCGGCTCGGCGGCCGTGGGGTCGTCCTCGACCAGCTCGATCTCGCTCTTCTCGAGGTATCCGTGCAGCTCCTCGACGTCGCCCTCGTCGAGCTCGACCTCGGCCAGGGCGGTGGCGACCTCGGTGTACGTCAGGACGCCGGTCTGCTTCCCCTTGGCGACAAGCAGGCGGACTTCTTCGAGCTCTTGGAGTTCAGCTACAGACATTCACAATCCTCGGGCATCAGGCAGGGCCAAGCACGCTGGTGCTAGGCCCAGTCAAGCAGACTGGTTCAACAGTAACGCTACAGATAGTGAAGTCAAGCGGCGGAAAGCGGAATTTCCACTGACTAGCCAGTCAACCAACCGTGTACTACTCCATTCTGCACCACCCGGTACGGGAGGCGTCCCAGTCGACCTCGTTTACCCGGTTCCGCGAGGACTAGACTCCTCCGCCGATGACGGACGACGGAGGCGTACTCGGGAACCTTCCGCGCTCGCGACCGGGGCAGCGGAGCGACAAGCGGACCGCGGCCAAGGCGGCGGGGGCGGGGAAGCCTGTTCAGCCCAAGCAGACGGCTCCCAGGAAGAAGACCGCAGCTCGCCCTGCGCCGGGTGATCCACGCCGGCAGCCCACGAGCGCGCCACCCCGGCAGCCCGCCTCGCACGCCGGCGACCCCGTCGGGGACGCCATTCGCACCGTCACCGGCGTCGCCACCACCGGCGCGCGGGTTGCCGGCGGCGTCGCTCGCGAGGTCCTTCGCCGGCTGCCCCGGCCGTAGCCGCCGCCCGCCCCGCGCCGGTGAAGTCTCACGCGGTCGGAGTATGCTTCGCCGCCGGATGGCCACAGGCGCGAAGGAATCCCCTCGCTGCCTCATCGTGGATGACCACCCCGTGGTGAGGGCAGGGGTCCGGGCGGTGCTGGAGAAGGCGTTCTCGGGCTCGACGATCAGCGACGCCGCCTCCCTAGAGGAGGCCGCGCTGGGGCTGAACGGCGAGCCGCCCGACGTCGTGATCGTCGATCCGTGGCGGGTCGGCGTGGACGTCGCCGAGGTGGTGGGCCGCCTTCGGAGCGAGCTGAAGGCGCCGATCGTCGTGTTCACCTCGGACGGCGGCGCGCGCCTCCTGAGCGAGGCCCTCAAGGCCGGCGTCAAGGGCTACGTGCGCAAGGACTCCCCCTCCGAGGACCTCATCCGGGCGATCGAGGCAGCACGGGCGGGCGAGTTCTACGTCGACCCGGGCCTCTCCTCGACGATCGTCCTCGACGAGGGCGATCGCACGCTCAGCGCCCGCCAGCGCGAGATCCTCCAGATGCTCGCCGACGGCATGCAGACCGACCACGTCGCCGAGAAGCTCGGCCTCTCGACCGAGACGGTGCGAACCCACACCAAGCGGATCCTCGCGAAGCTCGAGGCGTCGACCCGCACGCAGGCCGTGGCCATCGGCATCCGCCACGGCCTGATCGAGTAGGGCTCAGAACTGCAGCAATGAGGGGGCGGGTCCGGGCCGCTTCGGCGAGGCTCCATACGTTGGTCAACCATGGGTTGACTTTCGTGTTGAGCCTCGGCACCGGACCGCCCTTTGTTGCTGCAGTTCGGGCCCGGCGCCTACGACTTCGCCTCCTCGGCCGCCTCCGACGGCGGCGCCTCGCCCAGCGCCACGTTCTCCCCGGCCGCCTTCGCCCGGTACATCGCGCGGTCGGCGGTGTCGATCAGCGTCTCGGCGTCGGCGCCGTGGCTCGGGCACGCGGCCACCCCGATCGACATGCTGACCGGCGGGTCGTCCGGCGTGGCCACCTCCTCGCGGACGGCCGTCGCGAGCCGCTCGGCGAGCGTCGTGGCCGCCTCGGGCGCCTGCTGGGGCGCCAGCACGCAGAACTCGTCGCCGCCGAGCCGCGCGGCCACGTCGACCGTCCGGATCGACCGCTGCAGCGACATCGCCACCTGCATCAGGACCCGGTCGCCGGCCGGGTGGCCGTGGGAGTCGTTGATCCGCTTGAGGCCGTCGATGTCCATCAGCAGGACGCCGAACGGGTGGCCGTAGCGCTTGTGGATCGCGAGCAGGTGGCTGATCTGCTTCTGGAGGTGGCGCAGGTTGCCGAGCCCCGTGAGCGCGTCGGTGTTCGCCTGCGACTCGAGCTCCCGCGAGCGCCGCCGGATCAGCTCCTCGGCGGCCGCCGCCTGGATCGCGCCGGTCGCGTCGACCAGGTGCTCGACCGCCTCGGCGAAGCGCTCGGGCTCCTTCTCGGCGAGCTCCTCGCGCAGCGCCCGCACCAACACGGCCTGGAGCGCGGCCACGTCACGGGCCACGTCGCCGGCGCTCGTCTCGCGGCCGCTGCGCAGCGCGGCCAGCGCCGCCACGCGGCGGGCCTGCTCCTCGCCCAGCTCGTATGGGGTGTCGTTGGCGCCGGCGACCGAGGTCACGATGTCGCCGATCAGCGCCGGCAGCTCGCGCGCGATCCGGTCGGTCGGCAGCTCCTTGATCTCGTCCAGGGACGCGCGCTCGATCACCCGGACGAGCCATGCCTTGGCGAGCTCGTCCCGCGAGCCATCGAGGCGCGCTAGTGGCCCCCTGGTGGGTGTCATGCGGCGGCGGTTGGTTGAATCACCGGACGTCCCCTGGCGCCGGTCCGCGCACACTCGCCCCAGCCGAGGGCGCGCGTCAAGGCAGCTTCTTGATCCTACCCCCGAAAACGGCGGACGCCCATGTTGGGATCAACGGCTCCGCGCTGGAAAGATGCGGGTGCGTGAGCGAACTCATCTCGATCGACGAGGCGCAGGGACGCGTGCTCGACGCGGTGCGGCCGCTCGCGACCGAGGACGTCCCGCTCGCCGAGGCGCTCGGGCGGGTGCTCGCCGAGGACGTGGAGAGCCCGATCGACGTGCCCCCGTTCGACAGCTCGGCGATGGACGGCTACGCGGTGGTGGCCGGGCCGGAGGCCGAGCTCGAGGTTGCGGGCGAGAGCCGAGCCGGCCGGCCGGCGGAGGCGGCGGTCGAGCCGGGGAAGGCGATCCGGATCTCGACGGGCGGCGCGGTACCCGAAGGAGCGACCGCGGTCGTGCGGCTGGAGCGAGCCGAAGCGGTTGACCGCGAAGCGGACGCGTCTCGCGAGCCGGACGCGCCCCGCGAAACAGGCGCGCCACGCGACACAGGCGCCGCCGAGCGCGTCCGCGTCGGGCCCTCCGCCCCCGGCGACAACATCCGCCGCGCCGGCGAGGACGTCCGGGCCGGTCGGGTCGTGCTCTCCCGCGGCACCCCGCTCGGCCCCGCCGAGCTCGGCGTGGCCGCCTCCGTCGGGCGGGCGTCGCTTCGCTGTGCGCGGCGGCCGCGGGTCGCCATCGTCGTCACCGGCGACGAGCTCACCGAGCCGGGCCGGCCGCTCGGCCCGGGCGGCATCTACAGCTCGAACGGCTGGGCCCTCGCCGCCCAGGCCGAGCGCGCCGGGGCGCAGGTCACGGCGCGCGAGACCGTCCCCGACCACGCCGCCGACACCCGCGCCGCGCTCGCGACGGCCCTCGCCTCGGCCGACGTCGTGATCGTCTCCGGCGGCGTCTCGGTCGGCCCACACGACCACGTCAAGCCCGCGCTCGCCGAGCTGGGCGTCGAGGAGCGCTTCTGGGGCGTTCGCCTCCGCCCCGGCAAGCCCACCTGGTTCGGCACCAAGGGAGAGAGCCTCGTCTTCGGCCTGCCCGGCAATCCCGTGTCCGCGATGGTCGGCTTCCACCTCTTCGTCCGCACCGCCCTGGCCGCCATGCAGGGCGCGGACCCCTCCGCCCCGCGCGCGAGCGCCACGCTCGACGAGGCCGTCCCGCGCCACCCGAACCGCGAGCAGGCGGTGCGCGTGCACCTCGAGAACTCCGGCGACGGCTGGCGCGCCCGGGCGACCGGCCCGCAGGGCTCGCACATGCTCACCTCGATGCTCGGCGCGACCGCGCTCGCCCGCATCGCCCCCGGCGACGGCGAGGTGCCCGCCGGCGCGCGCGTGGAGGTCGAGCTTCTGTGAGGCCCCGCGACCCGCGCCGGCTGATCGAGCGCGAGCGGCGCGCCCGCGCGCGCGTGCAGATCGTCGCCGTGGAGCAGCCGGACTCTGCGCCCGAGGAGGGCATCGGCTCGAAGCAGGTGGCCGAGGTGACCCTCCCCCGCTCCGAGCTCGAGCGCATCTGGTCGCCCGAGTACCTGGAGCGGCTCGCGCGCACCTACTGGAGTTTCCTGATGCGCGTGTCGCTCGGCCTGCTGAGAGTTCTGTACACCCCCCACTCGCGCGAGGTCGTTCTGCTGCGCCGACCCTTCCTGCTCCTGCGGTTCCGCGCCCCCGAGTACGAATTCCGCCCCGACGGCGGCACCGTCACCTGGCCGATCGACCGCGGCCTGCTCGTGGCCTCGCGCGGGCGCGGGCTCGGGTACCTGCGCCTGACCGTGCAGCGCAGGCCCGTGAGCGACGACGGGAGCCAGGAGGCGATCGCCGTGGTCACCTCCGAGGTCGTGAACTTCTACCCGATGATCGCCTCGCGGCTGGGACGCTGGATCTACGACCAGACCCAGCTGCGCATCCACGTGATCGTCACGCACGCGTTCCTGCGCTCGCTGGCGAACCTCGAGCTCGAGGAGTCGCGAACGAGGTGGTTCAGCCCATCCGCTCTCCCACGATCTCCCGCAGCTTCGCCCGATCGTGGCGAGCGGTGATCGTGCGAACCGTCCCCGAGCGCGCGCGCATCGAGACCGACTCCGTCGTCGCCCCCTGCGGCCCGATGTAGTGCACCCCGTCGAGCATCTCGCCGTCGGTCACGCCGGTGGCGGCGAAGAACACGTCCTCGCCTGACACCAGGCGGTCGCGGTCGAGCACCTCCTCGAGGTCGTAGCCGCCCTCGAGCGCAGCGTTGCGCTCCTCGTCCGAGCGCGGCCACAGGCGGCCGAGGATCTGGCCGCCCGTGCACTTGATCGCGGCCGCCGCGAGCACGCCCTCCGGGGTGCCGCCGATGCCGTACAGGAGGTCCACGGGCGATCCCTGCGTGACCGCCACGAGCGCCGCCGACACGTCCCCGTGGGGGATCAGCCGGATGCGGGCGCCGACCTCGCGGATCTCCTTCATCGCCTCGTCGTGGCGCGGGCGGTCGAGCATGATGACCACGAGGTCGCCCACCGGCACGCCCTTCTCCTTCGCCATCAGCTTGAGCGTCTCCGGCAGCGGGCGGTCGAGATCGAGCAGGTGCGCCATGTCGCGTGACGTGGCCATCTTCATCATGTAGACGCAGGGGCCGGGGTCGAACATCGCGCCGCGCTCCGACAGCGCGATGGTGGCGATCGCGTTGGGGAGGCCCTTGGCGCACAGCTCGGTGCCCTCGAGCGGGTCGACGGCCACGTCCACCTGGGGCGGCGTGCCGTCCCCGATGTGCTCGCCGTTGTAGAGCATCGGCGCCTCGTCCTTCTCCCCCTCGCCGATCACGACCACGCCGTCCATCGAGACGGTGTCGAGGAGCATGCGCATGGCGTCGACGGCGGCGCCGTCGGCCCCCTCCTTGTCGCCGCGGCCGATCCAGCGGGCACAGGCGAGCGCCGCGTACTCGGTCGTCCGCACGAGCTCCATGGCGAGGTTGCGGTCAGGCCCCGCCCCGGTCGTGCCCTGCGGCGGCGCCCCAACCTCCTGGTGAGCGTCCATTGCGGCGGACGCTATATGACCCCCGGCGGCTTGCGCGCGGAGGTGTAGAAGGCCTGTCTGAGGTACCCGGCGACCAGCATCCCGGCCGACGAGATCAGCGCCACGAAGTAGCCGATCCCCAGGCCCACGTCGATCGCGGGCTCCGGGCGTCCGAGGATGATCCCGTTGCACAGGATCAGCACGAACGCGGTGATCCCGACCACCATCGTCACCTCACCGGGCTTCCAGGTCAGCTTGTGCCCGCGGGCGACGATCCACGAAAGGAGGAACGGCGCGGCGCACGCGGCGACCAGGAGCCAATCGAGGATGCCGAAGACCTGCCAGGCGTTGGCGCTGTCGTCGAAGCCGATGCCCGCCGACTCGATCGCGGAGTTCCTGTTCGACTCGTCCGTGGTGAACCACGGCAGCCACAGCGACGCGAGCAGCCCGAGGGCGGCTCCCATCCCGAGGAACTCACCGGGCGACAGCCTCGAGAGATCGAGGTAGCCGCCTCGCTCCTCCGCGCTCGAGGCCTCCATGCACCGCAACCTACAGCGGTGGGTAGGCTCCTCACAACCCCGACCCAAAGGAGACGATAGGTGGCGGTCACCAAGATCATCGAGGTGGTGGGGAGCTCGCCCGAGAGCTCCGACGGCGCGGTGAAGGCGGCGCTCGAGGACGCGCGCGTGTCGCTGCGCAACATCAAGGCCGTCGACGTCGTCTCCACCGGTCTGCGAGGCGAGAACCTGAACGAGTGGCGCGCGCTGGTGCGCATCTCGTTCCTGGTGGAACGCGTCTCGGAGTAGTCCCGTCGCACATACCGCCCCCACAACGCCCCTAGGAGGGGTCGAGTCGCTTCTCGAAGAGGCACGCGAGCGCACGCTCGCCCTGGTCGAGCCGATCTCGGACGCCGACCTCGACCGCCAGCACGACCCGCTGATGAGCCCGCTCGTCTGGGACCTGGGCCACATCGCGGCGTTCGAGGACCTCTGGGTCTGCCGCGAGACCGGCCGGGACCTGCTGCGGCCCGACCTCGCCGCCGTGTACGACGCCGACGAGACGCCGCGCCCGGATCGCGGCGACCTGCCCTACCTGCGGCGGGACGAAGCGGTGGCCTACATGGACGCGGTACGGGAGCGAACACTTTCCGCGCTCGGCGGCGTCTCACCCTTCATCGCCGAAATGCTGATCCAGCACGAGCACCAGCACAACGAGACCATGCTGCAGAGCCTGCAGATCGCCGATCCCGGCGTGTTCGCGCCGGAGCGGCCGGGGCCGGCCGAAGCGGCCGCGAGCGGCGCGATGCCGGTGGAGGCCGGGCCCGCCGAGATCGGCGACGCCGGCGAGGGCTTCGCCTACGACAACGAGCGCCCGCGCCATGCGGTCGAGCTCGGCGCGTACCGGATCGACCGCGCGCCGGTCACGAACGGCGAGTACCGGGAGTTCGTGGAGGACGGCGGCTACCGGCGCCGCGAGCTGTGGACCGACGAGGGATGGGCCGTCCGCGAGCGCGAGGGCTGGGAGCGCCCGCGCTACTGGACCGCCGATGGCGGCGAGCGGCGCTTCGACCGCACGGAGGAGATCGAGGACGAGCTGCCCGTGATGCACGTCTCGTGGTTCGAGGCCGACGCCTGCGCCCGCTGGCGCGGCGCGCGCCTGCCGAGCGAGGCGGAGTGGGAGCACGCCGCCAGGCAAGCCGAGCCGGAGCGCGGCGCGCTCGACCAGCTCGGCTTCGGCCCGGGCCCCGCCGGCCCGTTCGTGGGCGACTGCTGGGAGTGGACCGCCACCGAGTTCACGGGCTACCCCGGCTTCGAGGCCTACCCCTACAGCGAGTACTCCGAGGTCTTCTTCGAGTCCGGCTACCGCGTGCTGCGCGGGGCGTCCTGGGCGACGCGCCCGCGGGTGGCGCGCGTGACGTTCCGCAACTGGGACCACCCCCAGCGGCGGCAGATCTTCGCCGGCTTCCGCTGCGCGGAGGATGCCTCATGACCGTGGTCATCGAGCGCCACGACGTGCACGACACGCTGGCCGACGACGTGCGCGACGGCCTGACCCGCTCGCTCAAGGAGCTGCCGCCCAAGTACTTCTACGACGAGCGCGGGTCGCTGCTGTTCGACCAGATCACCTCGCTCCCCGAGTACTACCCGACGCGCTGCGAGCGCTCGATCCTGAACCGGCACGCGCCGGCGATCGTCGAGCGCACCGGCGCCGAGGAGCTCGTGGAGCTGGGCTCGGGCACGGCTTCCAAGACGCGGGCGCTGCTCTACGCGATGGCGGGCGCGGGGTCGCTGCGCCGCTACGTGCCCTTCGACGTCGACGAGTCGGTGGTGCGGTCGTGCGCACTCGAGCTGATCGAGCTCTACCCGGGCCTCCGCGTGCACGGCGTCGTCGGCGACTTCAGCCGCGACCTCGAGCAGGTGCCCGACGGCCGGCGCCGCCTGTTCGCGTTCCTGGGCGGCACGATCGGCAACCTCTTCCCGGACGAGCGGGCGCGGTTCCTGGCACGCATCCGGGACCTGATGGGCCCGGACGACCGGCTCGTGATCGGCACCGACCTGGTCAAGGACCGCGCCGTGCTCGAGGCGGCCTACAACGACAGCGAGGGCGCCACCGCCGAGTTCAACCGCAACGTGCTGCGCGTGATCAACGCCGGGCTCGAGGCGGACTTCGACCCGGAGGCCTTCGAGCACGTGGCCTTCTTCGACGAGGCGAACTCGTGGGTCGAGATGCGCCTGCGGGCCAACGGCGCCCAGCGCGTCCGCATCGACGGCGCCGACCTCGAGGTCACGTTCGCCGACGGCGAGGAGATCCGGACCGAGATCAGCGCGAAGTTCACGCGCGAGGCGGTGGAGCGCGAGCTGCACGGCGCCGGCATGCGGCTCGACGACTTCTTCACCGACGGGTCGGCGCTGTTCGGGCTTGCGTTCGCCCGAGCGGCAGGCCCCGCCTAGGCACGGGCGACGACTGCACGATCGAGGTCGTCGTCTGGCCGTAGATCGCGAAGCGGTCGATCACCTCCTCCATGTGCTCCACGTCCCGCACGTGGGCCTTCATGAGGTAGCAGTCGTCCCCGGTGATCCGGTGGCACTCCACGATCTCCGGCGTCCGCTGTGCGAGCTCGGCGACCTTCTTCAGCTCGCGCGGGGCCGGGCGGATGCGCAGCACGACGGCGAGCTCGTAGCCGAGCGCCCGGGGATCGATCTCCGCGCGGTAGGCGCCGATCACGCCGGACTCCTCCAAGCGCTCGAGCCGGTCGGCCACGGCGGGCGGTGAGAGGCCCACGCGGCGGCCCAGCTCGGCCAGCGACAGCCGCGCGTCGATCTCGAGCTCCTGCAGGAGTTCGATGTCGGTGGTGTCCAGGGCGCGCTGGTTTTGATTCGCAGCCACTCGGCGCAGTCTACCTTCGATTGCGCATGGAAGCAGTGCGTCTACGCGGGAATCGTATGGTCGAGTGCCTCCGCACGTCTACTTCATCGTCAGCGCGGTCTTCCACTACCTGGGCCCCGCCTTCGCCGTGCTGCTCTTCGCCCGCGTGGACGTGCTCGGGGTCGCGTGGCTGCGGATCGCCGCCGCGGCGCTCGTGCTCGCCGTGTGGCGGCGGCCCTGGCGGGCGCTCGCGCGCCTCGACCGCGGCGAGCGGGGCCTGCTGCTGGCCTGGGGCGCCGTGCTGGCGCTCATGAACTGCTGCTTCTACGTCGCGATCGACCGGCTGCCGCTGGCCACCGTGGCCGCGATCGAGTTCCTGCCGGTGATCGCGCTGGCAGCGCTGGGCGCTCGCACGCCGCGCAACCTGGCGGCGCTGCTGCTGGCGGTGCCCGGCGTGTACCTCCTGACCGGGGTGCGGGTCGAGGGCGAGGCGCTCGGCATCGCCCTCGCCTTCGCCAACGCCGGCCTGTTCGCGCTCTACATCGTGCTGGCGCACCGCGTCTCGCGGCTGGGGGTGCTCGGCGGCATCGACGGGCTGGCCGCCTCGATGCTGATCGCCCTCCTCGTGGTCACGCCGCTCGCGGGCTGGGCCGCGCTGCCCGCCCTGACCGATCCGGTGGCGCTGGCCGCCGGCGCCGGGGTGGGGATCTCCTCCTCGGTGATCCCGTACGTCAGCGACCAGCTCGCGATGCGCCGCCTGGCGCGCGCGACCTACGCGCTGATGGTCTCGCTGCTTCCCGCCACGGCCACGGTGATCGGCATCGTCGTGCTGGCCCAGGTGCCCTCCGCCACCGAGCTGCTGGGCGTGGCACTGGTCGTGGCCGGCGTGGCCGTCCACCGCGATCGGGTGGACAGCCACGCGGCCGCGGTCTAGTCGTCGCCGTCGTCGTCGTCGTCGCCGTCGTCGTCGCCGGACGAGAACTCGAAGCGGCTCACGACCGGGTCGTGGTCGCTCGCTCCTTCCACGCCGGCGCTCGCGTTGCGGTCGTGTTACATCCCCGTGACAGCATCCCGGCATGCGGACGATCGACGCCGAGGAGCGCCGCGCCCGGCTCGCGCGACGCCACCGGCTCGCCCGCGGTGAGCGCGCCGCCGATGTCGTGGAGGCGGCCCGGAGCCTGGTGTGCCTCCACGGCACCGATCCGGCGACGATCTACCTGTCCGCCTGGGCACGCGTCGAGGCGATGACGGTCGCGGACATGGATCGCGCCCTCTACCGCGAGCGTTCGCTGGTCAAGCACCTGGCCATGCGGCGGACGCTGTTCGTCTTCCCGCGCGAGACCATGGGCGACGCGCAGGCGGGCGCCAGCCACCGGGTCGAGGGCGCGGAGCGACGCCGGGTCGTCCGCGAAGTCGAGCGGGTCGGCCTGCACGCCGACGGCGAGGCCTGGCTTGCCGCGGCCTGCCGAGAGGTGCTGGCCGCGCTGTCGGGCGGCCGAGAGGCGAGATCGGCCGAGCTGCGCCGGGAGATCCCTTTGCTCGAGGGCTCCATCGCCTACGGGGAGGGGAAGTCGTGGGGCGGGAACATCCCGATCGGCCCACGCGTCCTGACAGTTCTTTCCGCAGCCGGGCGGATCGTGCGGGCGACCAACGACGGTCCCTGGTACACGTCCCGGCCGCACTGGACGTCGATGGACGACTGGCTCGGGGAACGGCTCGCGCCGCCGTCGGAGGCAGAGGGCGTGGCCGGGCTCGTGGAGCGGTGGCTGCGCGCCTTCGGCCCGGGCACGGCGGCCGACCTCAAGTGGTGGCTGGGGTCGACCGTGACGGCTGTGCGCCGGGCGCTCGCCGACGTCGGCGCCGTGGAGGTGGACCTGGGCGGGCAGACCGGATACGTGCTGCCCGACGACCTCGATCCCCCGGATCCCGTGGAGCCCTGGGCGGCGCTCCTGCCGCCGCTCGACCCCACGACGATGGGGTGGTACGAGCGTGACTGGTACCTCGGCCCCCACCGGGCGCAGCTCTTCGACACGGCCGGCAACGCCGGTCCCACGATCTGGTGGGACGGCCGGGCCGTGGGCGGCTGGCGCCAGGACGAGGCCGGCGCCGTGGTGCTCCAGATGCTGGAGGACGTGGGCGCGGACGCGCTGCGGGCGATCGAGAACGAGGCGGCCCGGCTGACGGACTGGCTGGATGGCACGCGGGTTCTGCCGCGGTTCCCGTCTCCGCTCTTCAGGGCGGCATAGGTAGGCTGCCGCGCTCGATGGAGCTGAACGGGATCGGCGCGCTGGTCGCGGGCGGGGCCTCCGGGCTCGGCGAGGCGACCGCGCGGGAGCTGGCCGCGCGCGGCGCGCGGGTTACCGTCGCGGACCTCAACGAGGAGCGGGGCGCGGCCCTGGCCGGCGAGATCGGCGGCGCCTTCGCGGCCGCGGACGTGACCGACGAGGCCCAGGTGCAGGCGGCGGTCGAGTCCGTGGAGGGACTGCGGCTGGCTGTCTCCTGCGCGGGGATCGGCTGGGCCGAGCGGACGGTGAAGAAGGACGGGCCGGCGGCGCTGCTGCCGTTCGAGACGGTCGTGCGCGTGAACCTGATCGGCACCTTCAACGTGCTGCGGCTGTCCGCGAACGCGATGGCCGCGGGCGAGCCCGACGCCGAGGGCGAGCGCGGCGCCGTGGTGATGACCGCCTCGATCGCCGCCTTCGACGGCCAGATCGGCCAGACCGCGTACTCCGCGTCGAAGGGCGGAGTGGCGGGGCTGACGCTGCCGGCGGCGCGCGACCTGGCCCGGCTCGGCATCAGGGTCTGCACGATCGCGCCGGGCCTCTTCGACACGCCGCTGCTGGCCGCGCTGCCCCAGGAATCGCGCGACGCACTGGGCGCCTCGATCCCCTTCCCGTCGCGGCTGGGCCGCCCCGAGGAGTACGCGAAGCTGGCCTGCCACATCGCCGAGAACACGATGCTGAACGGCGAGGTGGTGCGGCTGGACGGCGCGCTGCGGATGCCGCCGCGCTAGACGCGCGAACGGCGCCGTGGACGGCGCCCGGGCTCGGCATCGTCAGGGCAGCGGCCTTCGGATGCGCCTGCTCGGCGCCGTGGACGGCGCCCGTAGGCGCGGCATGTCAGGGCAGCGGCGGGAGCTGGGCCTCGATCTCCGCTTCGATGCCGGGCGGCTGGGGCGGACTTTCTGCCGGCGGCGGCGCCGGGGCCGGAGCGGGCTGAGGCGACGGGGAGGGCGCTTGGCCGCCGTCGGGTGGGCTTTGTGGAGGCGCCTGGCCGCTGTCCGGCGGGCTCTGCGTGGGCGCCTGGCCGCCGCCGGGCGGGGTCTCGGGAGGCGCCGGCGCCTGGCCGGGTGAGGGCGATCCCTCGGGCGGTGCCGGTGCCGGCTCGAGCGACTCGGGTTCGCTGCCCGGGGCCGGCGCGATGGCCTCGCTCGCCGGCGCGGGGGGTTGCTCGCGGAGCCTGAGCCGGCGAGCCTGTTCCTCCATGCGGGCTCTCCGCTCGTCGCGACGGGCCTCATCCTCGCGCGCGACCGCGGAAGCGGGCTGCGCCGGCGGGGCGTCGGGGGCCTGGCCGGGCCCGCGGTCCCCTCCCCCGAAGAGGCCGCCGAACGTGGCGATGCCCGCGCCGCCGAGCACGAGCACCGAGGCGCCGATCTTGAGCGCGGTGGCGCCGAGCGGGCCCGCGGCCGCGCCGCCCCCGGCCGCACCGCCGCCACCGGCCGCGCCGCCGCCTGCACGCCGCCGCTCCACCTTCCGCCGCGCCACCTCCGGCCGCCACCTCCGGCCGCAGCACCGCCTCCGGCGGCCGCGCCAGTGCCGGCCGCGCCACCTCCGGCCGCCGCTCCCAGCGCCGCCTCCAGCACGCGCTCCTTCAACCCCGGCGCCGCCAGCACCGGGAGCAGCAGCGCCACCCGGCGCCGCTGGCGGTCCATGTCCTTGCGGAACGCCGCGCATCCGGCGCACACCTTCAGGTGCCGTCGCAGGTGGGCCCGCCGCAGCCCGCCGCCGTGCGCCACCGCGATCTCCTCGCGTACCTCCCGGCACGGCAGCTGGCGCGCCTCGCGCAACCCGGCCAGCGACGATCGGGCCTGGTACACGAGCGCCCGCACCTTGTCCCGGCGGCAGCCCAGCACGTCCGCCACCTCGGCGTGCCCGAGGTCCTCGATCTCGGACAGCACCAGCGCGGCTCGCTGGTCGTCCGGGAGGCGGCCGATGTCGGAGACGAGCTCGCGCAGGTCGCTGCGGCGCTCGACCTCCTCCGGCAGCCCCGCCGTGGAGACCTCCGGCGCCGCGGCCGGCAGCTCCCGCCGCGCCCGCAGGATGTCCGTGCAGCGGTTGCGCGCGGTCCTGTACAGCCACGCGCGCAGGTGCTCGGGCGGCTCGCCCTCCGTCAGCTGCCGGTAGGCCGCCGCGAACGTGTGCTGAAGCGCGTCCTCCGCCTCCTCGAGCGAGCCGAGCAGATGGCGGCACATCGACAGCAGCCCGCGGTGATGGCGCTCGAATATGGCTTCGAACGCGGATTCGTCGCCGCCCGCGGCCATGGCCGCCAGCGGTCCGTCGCCGACCGTCCGCAAGTCCGCCTTCCGTGGCGCGAGCACTGCCATCTCCGGTCCGGGTGTCCGGCACCCCAGCGGCCGAAACGGCTTGTTTCCAACAACGGCGGCCCGCGCCCGTCTGAAAGGGCGTCAACGATCAAGGAGGACGAGACATGAAAGCCCGATTGGGCCTGCTCGCCATGGCGGTCTGCGCCGTCGTCGCGCTCGCCCCGGCCACGGCCACAGCGCAGGACCCCGGACTGACCCAGGTCGTGCCGGTGACCGGCAAGTCGAAGAGCGGGAAGCAGTTCAACGGCACGTACGCCATCAACCGCTTCACCACGTCAGGGGGACGCCTGGTCTCGGTGGGCACCCTGAAGGGGCGGCTCGGCAACCGCCGCGTGACGGAGCGCGGCGTGCGCATGCCGGCGCTGGTCTCGAGCGGCGTCGCGAGCGCCGCCGCGCAGCCGCCGCTGCCCCCGATCCCGGGCGCCTGCGAGATCCTCAACCTGAGGCTCGGGCCGATCAACCTCGACCTGCTCGGCCTGGTGGTGCGCACCAACCGGATCCAGGTGCGGATCGACGCGGTCCCGGGTCCCGGCAACCTGCTCGGGAACCTGCTCTGCGCGATCACCGGCCTGCTCGACCCGCAGGCCACGGCGGCGAACCAGCTCGCCCCCGCGCTGAACGCGATCCTCGCTCTCGTTCCCCGGACGGGCTGAGGGCGGCCCGCGGAGTGGGAGCGCCACCCGGCGCTCCCACCCGTGGGTAGGGTTCCGGTCATGCCCTCACCAGTGATCGTGGACGCCGTTCGCACGCCCATCGGCCGAGCCTTCAAGGGCTCGCTGGCCCAGCTCCGCCCGGACGAGATGGGCGCGTTCGTGGTCGATGCGCTGCTCGAGCGCAACCCCCAGGTCGACCCGGCACAGGTCGAGGAGCTCTACTGCGGCGTGGGCCTCCCGCAGGGCCTCCAGGGCTTCAACCTCGCCCGCATCATGGTGCTGCTCTCGGAGAAGCTGCCCATGGGCGTGAACGGCGCGACGATCTCGCGCTACTGCGCCTCGAGCCTCGAGTCGATCCGCCAGGCCGCCAACGCCGTGGCCGCCGGGCAGGGCGACACCTACATCGCCGCCGGCGTCGAGTGGGTCTCGCGCTACAACGAGGCCGTCGAGGGCGCGCGGCCCCAGGACCAGAACGAGAAGCTCCAGGGCGGGGACGGCAGGCCGGATGCCTACATCTCGATGGGCAATACGGCCGAGAACGTGGCCGAGCGCTACGAGGTCAGCCGTGCCGACATGGACAAGTACGCGCAGCGTTCCCAGGAGCTGGCCGTGCAGTCGCAGGAGAACGGCTACTTCGACCGCGAGATCGTGCCGGTCACGCTCCCCGACGGCACGACCGTCGGCAAGGACGACGGCCCCCGGCCGAGCTCCACGCTCGAGAAGCTCTCCCAGCTCGACCCGGCCTTCAAGGAGGACGGCAAGGTCACGGCCGGCAACTCATGCCCGCTGAACGACGGCGCGGCCGCCGTGCTCGTGATGTCCGACTCCAAGGCGAGCGAGCTGGGCCTCGAGCCGCGCGCGCGGATCGTCACGTCGGCGACGGCGGCGATCGAGCCCGAGTACATGGGCGTGGCGCCGATCGGCGCGATCCGGAAGGTGCTCGACCGCGCCGGCATGACGATCGACGACGTGGACACCGTCGAGCTGAACGAGGCCTTCGCGGCCCAGGTGATCCCGATCATGGACGAGTGCGGAATCCCGCTCGAGAAGATGAACCCGCACGGCGGCGCGATCGCCCTCGGCCACCCGTTCGGGATGACCGGCGCGCGCATCATGACCACGCTGCTGAACGGGCTCGAGACCGACGACAAGACGATCGGCCTCGAGACGATGTGCGTGGCCGGCGGCCAGGGCCAGGCCATGTTGGTGGAGCGCCTGAACTAGCTGAGCGAGCTGGTCCGGGTGCTCGATGCCCTCGAGGAGACTGGTGTACGAGCGCCGTGCCCGGCGAAGTCGCCGATCAGCTCGGCGAGCCGGTCGGGCCTGTCCTCGGGCGAGAAGGTGCGTGAGTTCTCGACCCACTCGAGCCGGGCGCCCGGGATCATCGTCGCCAGCCGCTCGGCGTGCTCGGTGGGGAAGAAGCGGTCATCCCGTCGACCAGGCGATCAGGGCCGGCTTGTCCCAGCTCGTGAGCTTCGCGGTGGCGTCGAGCAGCTCGCCGGTGTCGAAGCCGCTCAGGAAGCGGCGTGTGTCGCGGCGGATCTCGCGGCTGGTGAGCACCGGCAGAACGTAGGAGTCCTCGGCCTCGCGCTCGATCGGCTCGTTGGTGAGCCAGCCGTAGGCGATCGGCAGCCGCCGCAGCGGGCGCAGCCGCAGGCCGCCGAAGGCGAGTCGGATGGCGCCGGGGATGCGGGCCGGGGCCAGCACCGAGCGGAAGAACCGCGGGGGGAAGTTCTCGAACGCGTCGCACGACGTGAGCACGAAGGCGCCGACGCTCTCCGGCCGCCGCGCCGCCAGGATCTGCGTGAGGCCGCCGCCGGTGTCGTTGGCCACGACCGTGGCGCCGTTCAGGTCGAGCTTGTCGAGCGCGTCGGCGATCAGGTCGGCGAGCGCGGCGGAGCTGTAGTCCGCGTCCTTCGGCATCGGGATCGTGTGCGAGCCCAGCGGCAGGTCGAGCGCCACGCGCGTGAAGCCGTGGAGGCGCGGGATGACCTTGCGCCACAGGTTGGCGTTCACGAGCGCGCCGTGCACGAAGACGATCGGCGGCCCGTCGCCGGTCGCGTGGGCGCGGATGCGGCGCCCGCCGCCGAGGTCGATCGTCCGCGCCGGTCCCAGCTGCGGCGCCCGCCAGGTAGCTCGATCGTTCATTGGGCCCAATCTCGGGCGGACCGAGCGGGCCGCGTCGCTCGATCCTCGGTGCGGCGCCCGCTACGGAAGCAGGACGATCTTGCCGAGCTTGCCGCCGGCCTGGAAGCGGTCGTAGGCCTGCTCCGCCTCGTCCAGCGGGAAGGTCTCGGCCACCGGAACGGTCAGGCGGCCGTCCTCGAACCCCGGCAGGACCTCCTTCTCCACCAGGCGGGCTGCCGCCGCCTTCTGCTCCAGCGGGCGGGCGCGGAGGGTCGAGCCGTGGATGCGGGCGCGCTTCTGCATCACCTGGAGGAGGTTGATCTCGGCCGTGGGGCCGGAGCCGCCCACGCCGATGATCGAGATCCGGCCGCCGAGCGCGAGGGACGCGAGATTGCCGGCGAGGTTGCCGGCACCCACGAGCTCGAGGATGACGTCGTACGGACCGTGGTCGGCGAAGCCCTCGGGGTCGATCGCCCGCGCCCCGAGCTCCTCCACGGCGGGCCGGTGCTCCTCGCGGCGGACGGTCGCGGTGACGGTGGCGCCCACTGCGCGGCCGAGCTGGACGGCGGCGGTGCCGACACCGCCGGCCGCGCCGTGCACGAGCAGGTGCTCGCCGGGGCGGAGGCCGGCCTGGCTGAAGATGGCGTCGTGGGCGGTGGTGAACACCTCGGGGAGGCCGCCGGCCCGGGGCCAGTCGAGCGGCTCCGGCACCGGCATGGCCGCGCGCTCGTGGACCACTGCCAGCTCGGCCTGGCCGCCGCCGCCGACCACCGCCATCACGCGGTCGCCCTCGCTGAAGCGGAACGCGTCACGGCCGGCCTCCACGACCTCGCCGGCCAGCTCGAGGCCCGGGATGTCGGCGGGGGAGCCGGGCGGCGCGGGATAGGCGCCGCGGCGCTGGAGCATGTCGGCGCCGTTGATCCCGGCGCCGCGCACGCGGATCAGCACCTCGCCCAGGCCCGGAGCGGGGTCTGGGCGGTCCTCGACCACGAGTTTCCCGTCCTGCACAGTGACCGCTCGCACGGCGCGGAACATACAGGCCCCATGAAACGTTGATGTCCCAGTGGACTACTAGGGTCCAGAGGCTGCGTTGAAGGGACCGTCCCTCATAGCGCGCAGTTCCCGGCCGCCGCTCTGGCGGGAGGCCCGGCTGGGCCTCGAGGCGGCGGCACTGCTCCGCGACCCGGTGCTCCGCGGCGCCGGCCTCCGAGACGGGCGCGGCCGCCCGGTGATGCTGATCCCGGGGTTCCTGGCAGGCGACGTGTCGCTCGGGCCGATGGCGGGATGGCTGAAGCGGGCGGGCTACCGGCCGACGCGCGCGGGGATGAAGGCGAACGTGGACTGCTCCGGAGCGCTCGTCGGGAGGCTCGAGGAGCGGCTCGAGCGGGTGGTTGGCGAGCAGGGAATGCGGGCCGTGGTGATCGGGCAGAGCCGCGGCGGCGCCCTGGCGAAGGTGCTGGCGGTGCGCCGCCCGGACCTGGTGGCGGGCGTGGTCACGCTGGGCTCGCCGCAGATGGCGCCGCTTGCCGTGCACCCTCTGGTACGCGTCCAGCTGCAGGCTCTGGGGACGCTGGGATCGCTCGGGGCTCCCGGGCTGTTCCGCCGCTCGTGCCTCGACGGCGAGTGCTGCGCGGAGTTCTGGACGGAGCTGGCGGGCGCCGATGCCGGCGGGGGTGGGACTGGTGGCGGTGTACTCGAAGAGCGACGGGATAGTGGACTGGCGCGCCTGCCTCGACCCGGGCGCCGACGAGCAGGTGGAGATCTCGACGAGCCACGTGGGGATGGCGGTGAGCCCGGCCGCGTGGAAGGCGGTGGCGAGCGCGCTCGAGCGCTTCGGGCGGGCGGAAGCGCGGCGGCGAGGCCCCGCGGAGCGCGGGCGCCGGCTGCGCCGCGCGGCCTGAGGGAGCGCACGCCAAACGGCGAGCAGCCAAGGGCGGCGTTGCCGGAAGCCGCTGGCCGGACCCCTACGGCACCAGCACTGCGGCTCCGCGGATCCTTCCCTTGCGGAGGCGCTCGAGCGCTTCGTTCGCCTGGTCGAGCGGATGGGTCTCCACCTGGGTCCGGACGGGCACCTTCGGGGCGAGCTCCAGGAACTCCTCGCCGTCCGCGCGGGTGAGGTTCGCGACGCTGCGCAGGGTGCGCTCGCCCCAGAGGAGCTCGTAGGGCAGCGAGGGGATGTCGCTCATGTGGATGCCGCCGCACACGACGCTGCCGCCCTTCGCGACGGCCTTCAGCGCGGCCGGGACGAGCTCGCCGGCGGGGGCGAAGATGAGGGCGGCGTCCAGCTCCTCGGGCGGCGGCCCGAGGGCGTCGCCGGCCCATTCCGCGCCGAGCTCGAGGGCGAACGCCTGCGAATCGGCGTCGCCGGCGCGGGTGAAGGCGAACACGCGGCGCCCCTGGTGCCGGGCGACCTGGCAGACGATGTGCGCCGCCGCGCCGAACCCGTAGAGGCCGACCCGCTCGGCGTCGCCGGCCATGCGCAGCGTGCGATAGCCGATGAGGCCGGCGCAGAGGAGCGGAGCGGCCTGGAGGTCGGAATAGCCGTCCGGAAGGGCGAAGCAGAAGCGCTCGTCGGCGACGGCGAACCGGGCGAACCCGCCGTCGCGGTCGTAGCCGGTGAAGCGAGCGCGGTCGCAGAGGTTCTCGCGGCCGGAGCGGCAATAGCGGCACTCGCCGCAGGTCCAGCCGAGCCACGGAACGCCGACCCGGTCGCCCGCGCCGAAGCGCTCGCCCCCCTCGACGAGCCTGCCGACGATCTGGTGGCCCGGCACGAGCGGGAGCTTGGGCCGGTCGAGCTCCCCGTCGACGACATGGAGGTCGGTGCGGCAGATGCCACAGGCGGCCACCTCGAGGAGCACGTCGCCGGGGCCCGGCTCGGGCGCCGGCAGATCGGCTGCGCGGAGGGCGGAGCGGGGTGCGTCGAGGACCATGGCGCGCACGGGACGAAGGGTACGGCTGCTGGGGAGGGCGGCCCTCGGCCGAGTGTGGGCCCCCAAAGGCGCCATATGCGTGACTCAGAGGGCCCACACTCGTTGGCGGGCCCGGATTCCTGCCCCGGCGTAGCCTTTCTCCCGTGGCAGCTTCCTTTGGACCGCTCGTGGAAACGGCCTGGCTCCGAGCGCACCTGGGCGACCCGGGCCTCGTGGTCGTCGATTGCCGCTACGTGCTCGGTCAACCAGGGGCGGGCCGGCCGCTGTGGCTCGAGGGCCACATCCCGGGCGCCGCCTTCCTCGACGTCGACCGCGACCTCGCCGCCGAGCCGGGCGAGCGCGGCCGCCATCCGCTGCCCGAAGCGGCCGACTTCGAGGCCGCCGCCCGCGGCGCCGGAATCGAGAGCACGAGCCGCGTGGTCGCCTACGACGAGGCCGGCGAGGGGGGCGCCGTGCGGCTCTGGTGGCTCCTGCGCCACTTCGGCCACGACGAAGCGGCCGTGCTGAACGGCGGCCTGGCCGCCTGGCGCGAAGCGGGCGGCCCGCTCGAAGCGGGCAAAGAGGACGCCGGCCGAGCAACCCACCCGCGAAGCACCCCTTCACTGCCAAACAGCGCACAAACGACACGGTGACCGCGAACGAGCTGAGCGCCGCAGCGGCCGGCGGCGAGCCGAGCGCCAGGCTCCTCGACGCCCGCGCCCCGGAGCGCTACCGCGGCGAAACCGAGCCCATCGACCCCGTGGCCGGCCACATCCCGGGAGCGGTCAACGTGCCGTACGCGGAGATCGCGCCCCACGGGCGCTTCCTGCAAACCGCAGAGCTCCGGAAGCGCCTCGGCGACGAGCCCTTCGTCGCCTACTGCGGCTCCGGCATCACCGCCTGCACACTCGTGCTGGCGGGCGAGCTCGCCGGCGTCGAGGGGCGGCTCTATCCCGGGTCGTGGAGCGAGTGGTGCCGGCGCTAGGCGCGCCCGGCGGCTCTCCACCAGACAGCGTCGCGCACCGACATCCGCAGCAGCGGCCCCGGCGGCGGCTCCGCCCGGTACTGCGGGTACCGCTCGGCCAGCGCCTCGAGCGCGGGCCCGACCGGCTCGATCGAGACGGGTCCGCGCAGCTCGACCCAGGCGAGCCGGGACCAGTCCTCGTCGTAGCGGTCCACGAGCAGCGCGGCCTCCGGGCGTCGCCGCAGACGCCGCACGCGCGCGGGCTCGGCCGACCGCTTCGGCTTCTGGTCGATCGCGCTCCACACCGCCCCCTCCCAGACCGCGAACACGACCGGCAGCACGCGCGGCAGGTCGCGCTCGTCGAGCAGCCCCAGCCGCGCCACGCGCGCCGACGAGAGCAGCTCGCCGGCCCACCCGGGTAGCTCCTCTAACGTCATCGGCCGAGCTTACGAGAGGAGCGCGGAGATGAAGATCGGCGTCGGCCTGCCCAACACGATCCCGGGCCTGACCGGCGAGCAGTTGATCGAGTGGGCGAGGAGGGCCGACGCAGCAGGTTTCTCCACGCTCGGCACGATCGACCGCATCGTCTACTCCAACTACGAGCCGCTCGTCTCGCTTGCCGCGGCGGCCGCCGTGACCGAGCGGATCAACCTCACGCCCTCGATCCTGATCCTCCCCTACCGCATCAGCGCCGCCATCGTCGCCAAGCAGGCCGCCACGCTGCACCACCTCTCCGGCGGCCGGCTCGTGCTCGGCGTGGCGGTGGGCGGCCGCGAGGACGACTACACGGCGGCCGGGGCGTCCTTCGCCGATCGCGGCAAGCGGATGGACCAGATGCTCGACGAGATGAAGCGGCTCTGGGCCGGCGAGGAGCGCGGCTTCGCCGGCGGCGTGGGGCCCGACGTCTCGGGCAACCCTCCCCCGATCATCGTGGGCGGCCAGGCCGACGCCGCCTTCCGGCGCGCGGCCAGGTTCGGCGACGGCTGGATGATGGGCGGCGGCCCGCCGGAGATGTTCCCGGAGGCGCTCGGGAAGCTCGAGGCCGCCTGGCAGGCCGAGGGACGCGAAGGCGAGCCGCGCACGCTGGCGCTCAGCTACTTCTCCCTGGACGCCGACCCCGAGGCGCAGGCCCGCGAGACGCTGGGCGCCTACTACGCCTTCCTGGGCGACTTCGCCGACATGCTGATCGGCTGGGCGGCCAAGGGCGAGGACAGCGTGAAGGAACGCGTGGAGGCCTTCCGGCAGGTCGGCTGCGACGAGCTGATCATGATCCCCTGCTCGACGGATCCGGGGCAGGTCGACAAGCTCGCGGCAACGGTCCTCTGACCGGAACGGCTTCCGTCCACCCCGCGCGCCACGATGCTCCCGGGATGCCCTCCGGCAAGTTCGTGATCGGCGGCAGCACCGCGCTGGCGGCCCTGTTCGCCCGCTTCCGGCGCAAGCCGGACCCCGTTCCCGAGCCGCCGCCGGATCCCGAGCTCGAGGACGAGCCCTGGGAGGACGTGGCGGCCGAGGAAGTCCTCGAGCTGCGCGAGGAGCTCCGCCGCGAGCTGGAGCGGCTCTCGGAGGCCGACATTAAGGCTTCGCGAAGTCGGCCCGAGCGCACGTCGCCGCCCGGGTAGGCTTTTCGCTTCCTCCGGGACCCCCGCCGCCCGTGAACACTCCAGATTCCGCCCAGCCTCCGGGGCCGTCGTCACGCCCCGCAGCCGCGACCCTCGAGTTCCGGGATGCCACGAAGCGCTATCCCGGGCAGGACCAGCCCGCCGTGGACGGCCTGTCGCTCGAGGTGCCCTCCGGGGAGATCTGCGTGCTGGTCGGGCCGTCCGGCTGTGGCAAGACCACCGCGATGCGGATGGTCAACCGGATGATCGACATCACCTCCGGCGACATCCTGCTCGACGGCCGCAGCGTCCGCGAGCGCCAGCCGGCCGAGCTGCGCCGTGAGATCGGCTACGCGATCCAGCAGATCGGCCTGTTCCCGCACCTGAGCGTGGCGGGCAACATCGCCACCGTGCCGAGGCTGCTCGGCTGGCCGAAGGAGCGCATCCGCGCTCGCGTGGACGAGCTGCTCACGCTGGTCAGCCTCGACCCGCACGAGACCCGCGACCGCTACCCGGCCCAGCTCTCGGGCGGCCAGCGCCAGCGCGTCGGCGTGGCCCGGGCGCTGGCGGTCGACCCCCCGCTCATGCTCATGGACGAGCCCTTCGGCGCCATCGACCCGATCAACCGAGAGCGGCTCCAGAACGAGTTCCTGCGCCTCCAGCGCGAGATCCGCAAGACGATCGTGTTCGTCACCCACGACATCGACGAGGCGATCAAGATGGGCGACCGCATCGCGGTGATGCAGAAGGGCGGCAAGCTCGCCCAGTACGCGCCCCCCGCCGAGCTGCTGATGTTCCCGGAGGGGCGCTTCGTGGAGGACTTCGTCGGCGCCGACCGGGCGCTCAAGCGGCTGGCGCTGCAGCGCGTGCGCGACGTCGACCTCTGGAAGGCCCCGCTCGTGCGCGTGGGCGAGCCGGCGGCCGAGGCGCGCGCCAGGCTGGCCGACAGCGAGGTGCCCTACCCGCTGCTCGTGGACGGCGACGGGAGGGTGCTGGGCTGGCTGTCCGAGAGGGCCCTGCTGGGCGAGCGCGTCGAGCACGAGCTGCGCTCGGAGGCCAAGCCGGTGCTCGAGCTCGACGACGTCCTGCGCGACGCCCTCTCCGACCTGCTCCAGGAGGAGGCCCAGTACGGCCCGGTGGTCGACCATCGCGGCCACGTGACCGGGGTTCTCTCGATCGAGATCCTCGGCCACGCGCTTCGCACCGACCCCGAAGAGGTCCCGCACGGGGCCGACGCCGCGGCATGAGCTCCTGGATCGCTCAGGGCGGGCTGCAGATCCGCGAGGACCCGACCGAGAGCTGCCAGGCCGACAACGGGTTCTGCCCTGACTGGATCGCCGACAACTTCGACCGCTACGTCGATCCCTTCTTCGAGCACGTCTACCTGACCGTGGTCGCGGTGGCGATCGGCTTCGCGATCTCCTTCACGCTCGCGGTGATCGCCTATCGCCGCCGCTGGCTGATCAACCCGGTCACCCAGGTCACCGGCATCCTCTACACGGTCCCCAGCGTCGCGGCCTTCTTCCTGCTGCTGCCGGTCACCGGCCGCGGCAAGACGACCGCCCTGATCGCGCTGGTGGCCTACGTGCTGCTGATCATCTTCCGCAACGTGCTCACGGGGCTCGACAACGTCCCCGACGAGACCAAGGACGCCGGCCGCGGCATGGGCCTCACGGACCGCCAGCTGCTCTGGCGCGTGGAGGTGCCGCTGGCGATGCCCGAGATCATGGCCGGCCTGCGCATCGCCGTGACCACCACGGTGGGCCTCGCCACGCTCGCCTTCTTCGCCGGCGCCGGGGGCCTCGGCGGGCAGATCTTCGCCGACATCAACTTCAAGTCGAACGTGGTGGTCGCGGGCGGCCTGGCGGTGCTGCTCGCAGGGCTGCTCGACGGGCTCATCCTGCTCGGGCAGCGGGCGATCACGCCATGGACGAGGGCGGCGGCCGCGCGATGAGCACCACCCTTGCCTTCCTCGGCGACTTCGGCGACGCGATCGAGTTCATCTTCAACGAGCGCCCGTCGCCGGCGGGCGGCGCCGAGGTGGGCGGGCTGGCCGAGATGTGGGAGCTGATGCGCCCGCACCTGTGGCTCTCGCTCGTCTCCATGGCGATCGCCTGCGCGATCTCGATCCCGCTCGGGCCTCTGGCTCGGCCACATCCACAAGGGCGGCTTCCTGGCGATCAACGCGTCGAACGTCGGGCGCGCGGTGCCGACCCTGGCGCTGATCGCCTTCTTCGTCGCCTTCCTGGGCATCGGGTTCTGGAACCTGACCCTGGCGCTCGTGCTGCTCGCGATCCCGCCGATCCTGACCAACGCCTACACGGGCGTGACGCCAGGTGGATCCCGACACCGTCGACTCGGCCCGCGGCATGGGCATGACCGGCGCGCAGGTGGTTCGGCGCGTGGAGCTGCCGCTGGCGCTCCCATTGATCTTCGGCGGCATACGCATCTCCGCGGTGAACGTGGTGGCCACGGCCACCATCGCGCCGCTGGCAGGGGTCGTCACGCTCGGCGACCCGATCATCAACGTCAACACGTACGGAGACGAGGGCAGGCTCGCGGCGGCGATCGTCGTGGCCCTGCTCGCCGTCGTGACCGAGGTTTCCCTGGGGGCGCTGCAACGCGGCGTCACGCCCCGGGGCCTGAAGCTACAGAGGAAGGAAGCAACCACATGAGAAAGCACAGCTGGCTGATGCTGCTGATGCTGCTGGTCGCGTCGCTCGCACTCGCCGCCTGTGGCGACGACGACGATGACGACGGAGGCGGAGGCGGTGGCGGAGACACGGCGGCCCAGGAGGAGAGCGGCGGCTCCGGCATCCAGAGCGACGAGGCGAACTCCGGGACCACGATCACGGTCGGCTCGAAGAACTTCACCGAGCAGAAGGTGCTCGGGGAGATCTACGCGCAGGCCTTCGAGGCGGCCGGCTACACCGTCGAGAAGCAGCTCAACCTGGGCGACGAGAAGACGGCGCTCGCGGCGCTCGAGGGCGGCGACATCGACGCCTACCCCGAGTACACGGGCACCGCGCTGCTGTCGTTCTTCGGCGTGCAGGCAGACAAGCTGCCCAAGGATCCGGACGCGGCCTACGAGCAGGCGCGGGATGGCTTCGCCGAGAAGAACCTCACGGCGTTCGAGCCCACGCCCTTCACCAGCTCGAACGAGGTCGCGGTGACGCAGGAGACCGCGGAGGAGAACGACCTGACGACGATCTCCGACCTGAAGCCGGTGGCCGGCGAGTTCACGATGTACGGCTCACCCGAGTGCCGCCAGCGGCTCGACTGCCTGCTCGGCCTGCAGGAGGTCTACGGGCTCGAGTTCCAGAAGTTCGTGCCGGTGGACATCGCCCTGCGCCACGAGGTGCTGACGAAGGGCCAGGCGGACGTGTCGATCGTCTTCACCACCGATCCGCAGATCGAGCGCGAGAGCTTCGTCCTGCTCGAGGACGACAAGGCCATGTTCCCGCCCTACAACTCGACGCTCGTGATGCGCAACGAGATCGCCGAGCAGGGCGGTGCGGCGATGGAGGAGGTCGTCACGATGGTGAACGAGGGCCTGACCGCCGAGGCGATGCAGGAGCTGAATGCCCGCGTGGACCTCGACAAGCAGACGCCCGAGGAGGTCGCGGGCGCGTACCTGTCGGAGACGGGGCTCGTCCAGTAGAAACCTACGTCCGGTCAGGGCACGGGCGGCCCGGTGCCGTCCGTGCCCGGCGGGGCTTCAGCTTGCGCGACATCCAGGCGTCAAACCGCTTCATGTCGCGCTTGCCGGCGGTGAGGGCGTAGACCACGATCGCGCCGATGAAGATCGTGTACGTGTTCACGCTGCCGTTCTTCGCGAAGTCCCACACGGCGAGCCCGAGAAGGCCGGCGGTGTCGATCACGACGCCGATCACGAACAGGCGGGTCACGCCCTCCATCTCGTACCGGTAGCGGAGGACGAGGAAGGCGGCCAGCATGATCCAGAATGCGGCCTCGAGTCCGATGGCGAGTATCCACTTGAGTTCCATGACGCTTCTATTTATATCACACGTTCGGTATAGAATGTAGGACGTGCCGAAGATCGTCGATCACGAGCAGCGCCGCGAGCAGCTCGCCGCCGCCGTGTGGCGGCTCGCATCGCGCGACGGTCTCGACGCCGTGACCATCAGGGGCGTGTCGGCCGAGGCCGGCTGGTCGACCGGCGCGCTGCACCACTACTTCTCCGACAAGGAGCAGCTGCTCCTGTTCGCGTTCCAGACCGTGGCGGACCGGGTCGGCCGCCGGGTGGCGGCGGCCAGGGAGGAGGCCGGCGAGCCGCTCGAGCTGGCGCGGGCGCTGCTCGCGATCGGCCTGCCGCTGGACGACGAGCGGCGCGACGAGACGCGCGTCTGGTTCGCGTTCCTCGGACTGGCGCTGACGCGCCCGCCGCTGGCCCGTGCGCAGCGCCTGGCCTACGACGCGTGGCGGAGACTCGTGGCGGACGCGCTGCGCGACGCCCGGGAGCGGGGTGACATCGAAGAGGACGTCGACGTCGAACGCGAGGCCGCGGCCCTGGTGGCGCTCGTGGACGGCCTGGCCGTGCAGGCATCGTTCGATCCCGGGTGCCTCGACGTGGGCCTCGTGGACGAGCGCCTGGCCGAGCTGCGACGCGCGCCGGCCCGCTAGCGTCGAGCCGGTGACGGTCGAGCCCCTCCGCTTCGAGGACGACGCGCTGCTGATCCTCGACCAGCGCGCGCTGCCGGGCGAAGAGCGCTGGATCCGATGCGAGAGCCCCGCCGAGGTGGCGGAGTGCATCCGGACGCTCGCCGTACGGGGAGCGCCGGCGATCGGGATCGCGGCGGCGTACGGGATGGTGCTGGCGGGAGGGGACGGGATGCCGCCGCGCGACCTCCTTCGCTCCGCCCGGCCCACCGCCGTGAACCTCGCGTGGGCGGTCGATCAGGTGCTCGCTTCGGGCGATCCCCTCGCGTGCGCGCGCCGTCTGCATCGCGAGCAGGACGCTGCCGACCGCCGTCTCGCGGCGCTCGGCGCCGAGCGCTTCCAGCAGGGCGACCGCGCCCTCACCCACTGCAACGCCGGTGCCCTCGCCACCGCCGGCTACGGCACGGCCGGTGGTGTCCTTCGCGCCGCCTGGGAGCGCGGGTGCCTCGCTCAGGTCTGGGTCGACGAGACCCGTCCGCTCAACCAGGGCGCGCGGCTCACCACCTGGGAGCTCGAGCGGGCCGGCATCCCCCACCGCCTCGTCACCGACTCCAGCGCCGGCACGCTCATGGCGCGCGGCCTCGTCGACCGGATCGTCGTGGGCGCCGACCGCATCGCCGCCAATGGCGACGTCGCCAACAAGGTCGGCACCTATCCCCTCGCCGTGCTCGCCGAGCGGCACGGTGTGCCCTTCTACGTGGCCGCCCCCGTCTCGACGATCGACCCCGATACGCCCGACGGCGCGTCCATCCCGATCGAGGAGCGCGATCCGTCCGAGCTGGGCGCTGGGGTCCCCGCCGTGAACTTCGCCTTCGACGTGACCCCCGCCGAGCTGGTCACCGCGATCGTGACCGAGGCGGGCGTGCTCGAGCCGCCGTACGAGGAGGCCATCGCCGGTGTCACTCCGCGCTGAGGTGGTCGCTGCCGGGCGCGAGATGCTGCGGCTCGGCCTGGTGGCCGGCACGTCCGGCAACGTGAGCGCGCGCGACGGGGACCGCGTGCTGATCACGCCGAGCGGGCTCCCCTACGGCGAGATGCGGGAGGACGACCTGGTGGCGCTGTCGCTCGACGGCGCGGTGCTCGACGGCACGCGCGAGCCCTCGAGCGAGCGCCGGGTGCACCTGGCGGTGTACGCGGCGCGGCCCGGCGCCGGCGCGCTGGTGCACAGCCACAGCGTGCACGCAACCGCGTGGAGCTTCCTGGGCGAGCCGCTGGACACGGGCACCGAGGAGCTCGAGCACGCGGCGGGCGGAGCCGTGCTGACGGCACCGTTCGCGCCGACCGGCTCCGACGAGATCGCCGCGGCGGCCGTCGAGGCGCTGGGCGACCGCCGGGCGGTGCTGCTGGGACGCCACGGGGTGCTGGCGGCCGGCGACACGCCGGCGAAGGCACTCGACGTGTGCGTGGCGGTGGAGCGACAGGCCCAGATCGCCCTTCTGCTGCGGTGAGCGGTCCGCGCCACGCGGCCGAGCCACGTGCTTGCGGCTGCCCCGAGGCGCTGCGCGAAGCGAAGCGCCCGCTCTGCCTCGGGATCGGAGGCGGCGGCGACGTGGTCGGCGCACTCGCCACGGCCGAGCACTGCCGGATCGAGTACGGCGCCCGGCCGGTGCTGGGCGGAGTCACGTGGGAGCGCCGCCCGATCGACCCCGAGCCGGGACCGCGGGCAGCAGCCGAGATCGAGGGCGCGCGCCCGCTCGCCGAGGCGGCGCCGAGCGCGAGCGCCGAGCGGCGCGCAGCCGCAGCGGACGACGAGCGGCGCGCAGCCGCGGAGGGCGAGCAGCGCGCCCAATCGCTCGCCGCTTCGCCGTCCTGCTCGCGAGCGCTCACACCCGCGTCCGCTCCAGCGGCGTTCGCTTCGCCGAGTCCCGCATGGCCGAGCTTCTCGGCGAGGAGACGGTTCTCGTCGATGCCAACCACGGTCCGGCCGCCATCGCCGCCGGGCTGAGCGAGGCGGCCGCCGCCCTCGGCTGCGACCTCGTCGTCTTCGTCGACGTCGGCGGCGACGTCCTCGCCCACGGTGACGAGCCCGGGCTCGCCTCCCCTCTCTGCGACTCCGTTCTCCTCGCCGCCGCCGTCCGCATGGCCGGCCGGCCCTCCCCCGCGGTCCTCGGCGCCGTCTTCGGCATCGGCTGCGACGGCGAGCTCACCCCCGACGAGGTGCTCGCCCGCATCGACGAGGTCGAGCGCGGAGGCGGTCTTCTCGGCCGCCTGCCCATCGACGAGCCGGTGGCCAGACGGCTCGACGAGGCCGTCGCCGCCATCCCCACCGAGGCGAGCGCCCTCGCGCTTCGTGCCTTCCGCGGCGAGTCCGGCCGGATCGAGATCCGGGGCGGACGGCGCACCGTCGACCTCCGTCCCCTCGCGGCCGCCACCGTCTTCTTCGACCCCGTCGTCGCAGCACGAACTGCCGCCCGCCTGGCCGCCGCAGTGCACGAGGCAAAGGACCTGAACGCCGCCAACGACATCCTCCACCGCCTCGGTGTCAGGACCGAGCTCGACTACGAACGCGAGATGAACACATCCGTGTGACCAGATGCACACAAGCCGGTCACGCCGCGCGCAACCCTGGTTGTGTGCTCAAGCGCCTTCCAGACGGAGCCTCGATCCTCGTCCGGCCGATCCGCGCAGATGACAAGCGGATGCTGGAGGACGGGCTGCGGCACCTCTCAGACGAGTCGGTGCAGCGACGCTTCCTCACACTCAAGCGCAGCTTCAGCCGGAGCGAGCTGCAATACCTCACGGAGGTGAACGGCCGCGATCACGTGGCACTGGTCGCCGAATACCCCGGCGATCCAGCACGCCGCCTGATCGCGGTCGCTCGCTTCGTCCGCCTCGCGGACGACCCCACGGCCGCCGAGGTCGGCGATCGTGGTGGCCGACGACTGGCACCGCCGCGGCGTCGGCACCCAGCTGGCCGAGCAGCTCGCGGCCGAAGCCCGCCGCGCCGGAATCCGCCGCTTCACGGCGACGATGGCCAGCGACAACGTGGCCGCCCACCGGCTGATGCGCCGGCTGACGGATCACCTCGAGCCCCACCACGCCGGCCACGGCGTCTCCGAGCTCGTGCTCGACCTCGCGGCCTAACGGCCTGAGCGCCACGCGCCCAGTCCCGGCCTAGCTCACCGTCCAGGTCTGCCCGGAGTGGAGAAGCTTCTCGAGCTCCCCGCGGTCCACCGTCGAGCGCGCCTCCTCCAGCGACGCCGACAGCTCCGCGCCGTACACCGGCCGGTCCACCGCGCGGAACACCCCGATCGGCGTGGGCCCGGTCGGGCGGGCGGCCAGGTGGGCCAGCTCGAACGCGAGGCTCGGCTCCTGTCGCTCGGCGTCGTGCACGACCAGCGCCTCCTCGCCGACGGAGGAGACGTCGACCAGCTCGAGGCGCCCGTCGGCCCCTCGCGCCACGCCGCGCTCGCCCTCGGCGCCGAAGCGGATCGGCTCGCCGTGCTCCAGACGGATCTGGTTCAGCTCCTTCTGGCCCTTGGCGCGCACCGCGTCGAACGCGCCGTCGTTGAAGACGTTGCAGTTCTGGTAGATCTCGACGAACGCCGCCCCGGTGTGCGCCGCGGCCGCCCGCAGCGTCGCTGTCATGTGCTTCTTGTCCGTGTCGACCGTGCGGGCCACGAACGTCGCCTCGGCCCCCAGCGCCAGCGACACCGGGTTGAAGGGATGGTCCTGCGAGCCGAACGGGGTCGACTTCGTGACCTTCCCCTCCTCGCTCGTCGGCGAGTACTGGCCCTTCGTCAGACCGTAGATCTGGTTGTTGAACAGCAGGACCTTGACCGGCACGTTGCGCCGCAGCGCGTGGATCAGGTGGTTGCCGCCGATCGACAGGGCGTCGCCGTCGCCGCTCACCACCCAGACCGACAGGTCGGGCCGCGCGGTTGCCACGCCCGTGGCGAGCGCCGGCGCGCGCCCGTGGATGCCGTGCATCCCGTACGTGTCCATGTAGTAGACGAAGCGCCCGGCGCAGCCGATGCCCGTGACGAACACGATCTTCTCGGGCGGCACGCCGAGCTCGGGCATGAAGCCCTGCACCGAGGCGAGGATCGCGTAGTCGCCGCAGCCCGGGCACCAGCGCGTCTCCTGGTCCGACGAGAAGTCGGCCTTGGTGAGCGGGAGCTCCACCCGCCGGCCGCGCGCCGTTCCCGGACCGCGACCCGTTGCCGCCCGCCATCAGAGCCGCTCCGAGATCGCGGCCATCACGTCGGCGGTGAGGATCGGCATGCCGTCCACCTTGGAGAAGCCCTCGAGGTCGAGCAGGTACTCGGCGCGCAGCAGCTTCACGAGCTGGCCCATGTTCGTCTCCGGCACCAGCACCCGCTCGTAGGAGCGCAGCACCTCCTCGAGGTTGCCCGGCAGCGGGTTCAGGTGCCGTATGTGCGCGGTCGCCACACTCACGCCCTGCTCTCGCCGCAGCCGCCGCGCGGCGCCCTGGATGGCGCCGTAGCTCGAGCCCCAGCCGAGCACGAGCAGCGACGCCTCGCCGTCGGGGTCGTCCACCTCGACGTCCGGCACCTCCACGCGCGCGACGCGCTCGGCGCGCAGGTGCGTCATGTGCGCGTGGTTGACGGAGTCGTAGGAGATGTTGCCCGTGCCGTCCTCCTTCTCGAGCCCACCGATCCGGTGGCGCAGCCCCGGCGTGCCGGGCACCGCCCAGGGCCGGGCGAGCTTCTCGTCGCGCGAGTAGGGCTGGAAGCCCGAGGGGTCGGTGGCGAAGCGCGGATCGATCTCGGGCAGCGAGTCGACCTCGGGCAGCTTCCAAGGCTCGGACGAGTTGGCGAGGAAGGTGTCGCTCAGCAGGATCACCGGCGTGCGGTGGGTGACCGCGATCCGCACCGCCTCGATCGCCGTCTGGAAGCAGTCGGCCGGTGTGCTCGCCGCCACCACCGGGAGCGGCGACTCCCCGTGGCGCCCGTACAGCGCCATCAGCAGGTCGGCCGCCTCGGTCTTCGTGGGCATTCCCGTGGACGGCCCGGCGCGCTGGATGTCGACCACCACGAGCGGCAGCTCCATCGCCACCGCCAGCCCGATCGTCTCGGCCTTCAGGTCCATGCCGGGCCCGCTCGTGGCGGTCACCCCGAGGCGGCCCGCGAAGGCCGCTCCGAGCGCCATGTTGGCCGCCGCGATCTCGTCCTCGGCCTGGATCGTGTGCACGCCGAAGCGGCGGTGGCGCGACAGCGCGTGCAGCAGCTCCGACGCCGGCGTGATCGGGTAGGAGGCAAGGAACAGCTGGAGGCCGGACTGCACCGACGCCGCGATCAGGCCGAGCGCGAGCGCCTGCGTGCCGTTCACGTTGCGGTAGGTGCCGGGCGGCGCCGGGGCGGGCTCGACCTCGTAGTGCACGGCGAGCAGCTCGGCCGTCTCGCCGAAGTTGTAGCCGGCCCGGAAGGCCGCCAGGTTGGCGTCCCGCACGGGCGGCTTGTCCTCGAACTTCTTCTCGATCCAGTCGACGCTCGGCTCGGTCGGCCGGCCGTACATCCAGGAGACGAGCCCGAGCGCGAAGAGGTTCTTGCAGCGCGCCGCGTCGCGCGCCGTGATGCCCTCGATCTCCTCCGTGGCCCGCACCGTCATCGAGGTCATCGGCACGCGGAAGAGCTGGTAGCCCTCGAGCGAGTCGTCCTCGAGCGGGTTCGAGGCGTAGCCGGCCTTGCGCAGGTTGTGGTCGGTGAAGCCGTCCTCGTTGACGATCACCGTGCCGCCCTTCTCGACCGCCCCGACCTGCGTAATCAGCGCGGCGGGGTTCATCGCCACGAGCACGTTCGGGTGGTCGCCGGGCGTGAGGATGTCGCGCGAGGCGAAGTGGATCTGGAAGGCCGAGACCCCGTGGGGAGTGCCGGCGGGTGCGCGGATCTCGGCCGGGAAGTCGGGGAGCGTGGCGAGGTCGTTGCCCACGACCGCGGTGGCATCGGTGAAGCGGCTGCCCGTCAGCTGCATGCCGTCGCCGGAGTCGCCCGCGAAGCGCACGACGACGCGATCTATCTTCTCAACCGTCTTCTGGTCCATGGGCGGCCTCTGCTTTCGAGGCCTGCCCACGAGTGTAGCCCCGTCAGCAGCCGGACTCGGGATCTGCCGACACGGTGGGCAGCGGCCGGCACTCGGCCCAGCCCCGGCGCTGGGCGGCGCCGCCGCCCTCGGGGGGCCGGCTCTTCATCTCGCCCGTCAGCGTGAAGTCGACCGAGTTGAAGAACATCAGCTTGTCGCCGGCCAGCGCGCCCCAGATCTTCGTGCTGTTGTGCGCCTGAATCGTCGAATTCGGTGCGTAGACACCCCCGTAGAAGTTGACGGAGTTGTCCAGCATGAAGTCGCTTCTGCAGCTGGCCGGCTCGTTCGGATGGTGGATCGGCGAGCACCAGGAGTACATGGGCCGGGTGTCGTTGTAGGGCGTGCCGTACAGGTAGACGTCGAGCAGCTCCTCGCGCTCACCGACCTCCTTGTTGATCTCCACGCTGTTGTCGGCGGTGAACGTCCCCGACGGCTGGGCCTGGCCCGCGCACACCGAGTCCGTGCGAGAAGGCGAGTCGACGTAGATCTTCGTGCGCGCGCCGCCTGTATGGGAGAACTGCAGCTTTACGCTGTTGCCCAGCTCGACGTTGCAGACGTGGTAGGTCCCCGGCGGAATCGTCTTGGTGACGCTGTTGCCCATCGTGATCCGGCGTGTCGCCGGGTCCCAGGTCGAGCCGAGAGCCTGCACGAGGTTCTCGTTGTCGTTGACGTCGAGTGATTCGACGGCCTCGAAGTCCGGGGTCGACAGGTTGAAGGGCGTCGTGATCGTCTGCGTGCCGCCGTCGATCTTCACGGAGTTGGCGTACGTGTATGTGCCGCCCGTGAGGATCATCACCTTCCCGTCCACGTCGATGGCCGCGTTGTCCTCGACGTTCACGCTGTTGTGGAAGATGACGCGCTCGTTTGAGCCCACGTCGCTGATCAGCTTCGCCGCGTTGTAGGCGTAGACGAGCGACTTGCCGATCAGGCCCACCTGGTTGAAGGCGAGGATCGTCGGCTGTGACACCACGCGGGTCTGGATTCGCCGGCGCACGCCGTTCACCAGGCCGACGGAGGTGATGCAGCGGTCGATCGCGCTGGTGGCGACGTTCGGGAGCGTGACGCAGCCCGCCGAGCCCACGGTGGTCGCGGGCGTCACGTAGTACGTGTACTGGGCGCCGTTGCCGATCGACTCGGTCAGCCCCGGACACTGGCCGCCCGTCGTGACCGCGACCCAGGTGGTCGTCAGGCAGTTCCCCGCATTGGCCTGCGAGGACTGGTTGAGCAGGTTGAGCCGGTAGACGGCTGTCTGGAGCCCGGCCTCCGCCGCCGCGAGCGCGCGCTTCGAGCTGCGATCCTCGACGGAGGTCGTGTTCACGCCCATGGCGACGGTGAAGAACCCGACGACCAGGATCGAGACCACCATCAGCATGCCGCTCGCGACCGGAAGAGCCACGCCTTCCTGAGATTTATGAGAAGGTTTATGAGAAATTTTCATGAGGTCCGACTTAGGTATCGGGCGTGCGTGTACGGACCTGAAGGGGAACATTTGACGAGAGGCGGCCGGTCCGGCTAGCAGCCGGACTCGGGATCGCTGGGAGTGGTCCGCTCGGGGCGGCACTCGCCCCAGCCGCGGCGGGTCGCCGCGCCGGTGGCGCCGGTCTCAGCCGGCTTGTCGATCACGGGGCCGGTGAGGTTGAACTCGATCGAGTTGTAGAAGCGGACCTTGTCCGCCGCCACGCTGCCCCAGATCTTCACGCTGTTGTGCGCCTGGACGGTCGAGTTCGGCGCGTACACGCTGCCGTAGAAGCTGACCGAGTTGTCCAGCATGAAGTCGCTCTTGCACTCGCCCGTCAGCGCGGGGCTCTGGAGATCGTTGCACCACGAGTAGCGGGTGCGCGTGTCGTTGTGGGCGGTGCCGTACATGTAGATGTCGAGGAGCTCCTCGCGCTCCCCGGCCTCCTTGTTGATCTCCACGCTGTTGTCTGCCGTGAACGTGCCGGCCGGGTCCGCCTGGGCGGGCGGGCCCGCGCAAATGGAGTCGGGACGCAACGGCGAGTCGACGAAGATCTTCGTGCGGGCGCCACCCGTGTGCGAGAACTTCAGCTTCACGCTGTTGCCCAGGTGCACGCCGCAGACGTGGTAGGTGCCGGGCTGGATCGTCCGCTCGCCCGAGCCGAGGTTGATCCGCCGGGTGGCCGGGTTCCAGACGGTTGTGCCGCCGGTGAGAGCCGCCGGCAGGAGGTCGTTGTTGTTCGTGGTCTCGGCGGCCTCGAAGTTCGGCATCGGCAGCTCGAACGGCGTGGTGACCGTCTGAGTCCCGCCCTCGACGGTCACGGAGTTCCCCGGCACGTACTGCCCGCCGGTGAGCAGCATGACCTTGCCGTCGACGTTGATCGCATCGTTGTCGTTGACCTCGATGCTGTTCTGGAACTCGACCCGCGTGTTCGATCCCACGTCCGAGCTCATCTTCACCGAGTTCCAGGCGTAGACGAGCGACTTCCCCACGAGGCCGACGCTGTTGAAGTCGGGGATGGTCGTGGTGGGCTGCTGCACGACGCGCGTCTGGACGCGCCTGCTGACACCGCTGACGGTCCCGACCGAGGTGATGCAGCGGTCCGTGGCGCTCGTGGCGACCCCGGAGAGCGTGATGCAGCCCGCCGAGCCCGCGGTGGTGGCCGGGGTCACGTAGTAGGTGAACTGGGCGCCGTTCCCGATCGACTCGTTCTGTCCCGTGCACTCGCCGGCGCCCGTGGGCGCCACCCAGGTCGTCGTCAGGCAGTTCGCCGCGTTGGCTGCCGCCGACTGGTTCAGCAGGTTGAGCCGGTAGACCGCGGTCTGCAGGCCGGCCTCGGCTGCCGCGAGGGCCCGCTTGGAGCTGCGGCTCTCGACCGACGTGTCGTTGACCCGCATGGACACGGCGAAGAAGCCGACCACCAGGATCGAGACCACCATCAGCATGCCGCTCGCGACCGGGAGGGCCACGCCGTCTTCGGATCTCAGCAGTTGGCGCACAGGTCCTCCTCAGCCGCCTGTCTGGGCGGGATTGATCATCACGCTCGAGATGAGCACCGGCCTTGACAGCGGGCGCGGCCCGTCCACGGTGACCGCCACGGTCACCCGCTTTCCGCGCTCGGTGCCGGTGCATGCCGCGGTGCCGCTCGGAGGGGTGTACGTGGCGCAGAGGTCCCCCGTCCGGGTGACGAAGGTGTGTGTCTCGCCGCTGAGGCGGCTCGCGCTGTCCTGCCAGGTCGCGACGTTCGTGACCAGGCCGTTCGCGGCGGTCTCGAGGTTGTCGGACTGTGGGCCGGTCGCGCCCTGGTCCCACTGGTAGGAGCTGCCCGAGTCCCGTCACGAAGAAGGCCGGGTCCTTCGTGTCGTTGTCGTGCACCGGCGCGGTGACATGGGCCACCTGCGCGTACGGCAGCGCGAGGATGCGCTCCATCGCGCGCTCCGCCTGGTGGCTCGCGACCTCGGTCTTCTCGGCCACGCTGACCAGCTCGCGCGAGTGGTCGAAGCTGCTGACCAGCGCCATGAGGCCGACCGCGGTGATGGCCATGGCGATCAGCAGCTCGAACAGCGTGAAGCCGTCCTCGTTCGCCAGCCTCCGCATGCGCCTGCGGCTAGTTGGCATCGAGGTTCCTCATGTAGAAGCCGTCCTCGAGCAGGGTCTTGTTGCTGTAGCCGGTCTTGCGGTCCCCGCGCGAGGCCACCTCGACCGTCGTCTTCACGTAGTCGGTGGAGGGCGCGCTGCCGCGCACGAACACCGGGAGCGTCGAGCCGGCTGCGCCGTTCAGCACCCGGTCGACGACGACCTGGCCGTTCGACTTCACCCCGGCCGCCGAGACGTCGTAGCGGACGCACCGTGTGTAGGCGGCATCGGTCGGGTGCGCGGTGTTGCACTCGTAGCTGACCCGTCGCTGCCCGCCCGCGGTGGTCGGCACCCAGGCGTCGAAGACGGCCGCGCTCGTCCCTGCCAGCGGCGAGACCACGTTGTGCGCCTCGCGCAGCTCGCGCGTCATGCGGTGCATCCCGACCTGGGCGTCCCGGATCACGATCGCCCGCTCGGTCTCCCTGGGCGCGATGCGCTGGGAGGCCTCGCCGAGCATGAGGATCGCGCCCAGCACGATCACGAGCAGGCTCGACACGAGCAGCAGCTCGGTGAGCGCGTAGCCGGCCTCGCCGCGGTCGGGCGCGGTGGGTCGGAGGTCGCGATGCGCGGTGTCGAGTTCTGGAAGCACTTGGCCAATCCCCGTGGCGGGCGTGAACCGCCCGCGGGGGGTCACAGGATTCGGCGGCCGAGCCGTCTCGCCCCGCGAGACCTCTGGCTTTGCGTCCCCGCCTCGCGACGGGTTTGCGTTCGTCACTCCCGGCTGTCGGTTCCCTCGTTCATCGGCTTGGGAGACCGCAGCTTGAGTCCCAGAGCGGAAAAGCGGCCATACGGCCACCGGCTGGGGCTACGTGTAGGATGCCGCGCCCCTGAACGTCTCGGTCCCCAAGGAAACCGTGAGCGGCGAGCGGCGGGTGGCGCTCGTGCCGGAGGTGGTGGAGCGCCTCGCCAAGGGCGGCGTCTCCGTGACCGTCGAGCGCGGCGCGGGCGAATCGGCGCACCAGCCGGACGATGCCTACGAGCGCGCGGGCGCGACGCTCGGGGATGGCTGGGCGGGCGACGTGGTCGCGAAGGTGGCGCCACCCTCGACCGAGGAGGTCGGGCGGCTCGGCCGGGGCACCGTCCTGGTCGGGTTCCTCCAGCCGCTGACCGCCCACGACACCGTGCGGGCCCTGGCCGAGGCGGGCGTGACGAGCTTCGCGATGGAGGCGATCCCGCGCATCACGCGGGCCCAGTCGATGGACGCGCTGTCCTCACAGGCGACCGTCGGCGGCTACCGGGCCGCGCTGATCGCCGCGCAGCAGCTGCCGCGCTTCTTCCCGATGCTGACCACCGCCGCCGGCACCGTTCGCCCCGCCAAGGTCATGGTGCTGGGCGCGGGGGTGGCCGGACTCCAGGCGATCGCCACCGCCCGGCGGCTCGGCGCGGTGGTCCAGGCCTTCGACGTGCGTTCGGCGGTGAAGGAGCAGATCGAGTCGCTCGGCGCGCGCTTCCTCGAGCTCGACATGGGACTCGACGACGCGGAGGCGGCGGGCGGCTACGCGCGTCAGCTGACCGACGAGGAGCAGCAGCGCCAGCGCGAGCTGCTGGCCGAGGAGATCGGCAAGGTCGACGCGGTGGTGTCGACCGCGGCCGTCCCGGGCCGGCCTGCCCCGCTGCTCGTGACCGAGCAGGCGGTGCGGAACATGACTCCCGGGTCGGTGATCGTGGACCTGGCGGCCGAGACGGGTGGCAACTGCGAGCTGACGGAGCCGGGCGAGACCGTGGTGCGCCACGACGTGACGATCGTCGGGCCGCTCAACCTGGCCTCGACGATGCCCGACCACGCGTCGTCGCTGTACGCACGCAACGTGCAGTCGCTGCTGGAGCTGATGGCCGGCGAGGAGGGCGCGCTCAGCCTCGACTTCGAGGACGAGGTCTTGAAGGGGGCCTGCATCACGCGCGACGGCGAGATCGTGCACGAGGGCGCGCGCAAGGCGGCGGAGACGGCGGCGGCCTAGATGGACCTCCTTACCGAGCTGACCATCCTCGTCCTCGCGGCCTTCGTCGGCTTCGAGGTGATCTCGAAGGTCCCGAACACGCTGCACACCCCGCTGATGTCCGCCACCAACGCGATCCACGGCATCGTGCTGCTCGGCGGCCTCTTGCTGATCGGCGAGGCGACCGGCTTCCTCGACGAGCTGCTGCTGGTCATCGCGATCGCGTTCGGCACGATCAACATCGTCGGCGGCTTCCTGGTCACCGACCGCATGCTCGAGATGTTCAGGAAACGCGACTGATGTACACGGCGTCCTTCCTGACCGATCCGGACTTCATCCGGATCCTCTACATCGTCGCGTTCTCCTGCTTCATCGTCGGCCTGCGGCTCCTCAACCACCCGCGCACCGCGCGGAAGGGCAACATGATCGCCGCGGTGGGCATGGCGATCGCCGTGGGCGCCACGCTGCTGTGGGACTTCGTCGGCGACTACTGGCTGATCGCGGTCGGGATCGCGATCGGCACGGCCGTCGGGATCCCGGCGGCGCGCAGCGTGAAGATGACCGCGATGCCGCAGATGGTGGCGCTGTTCAACGGCGTCGGCGGCGGCGCGGTGGCCCTGATCTCGTTCGTCGAGTACCGCGAGGCGCTCGAGCACACCGGCGCGAACCCGGAGCTCGAGCAGCTCATCCCGATCCTGTTCGCGGCGATCGTGGGGTCGATCTCGTTCTGGGGCTCGAACATCGCATTCGGGAAGCTGCAGGAGATCATCCCCGGCCGCCCGATCCAGCTGCCCGGCCAGCAGTTCATCAACATCGGGCTGCTGGCGGTGGCGCTCGGATGCGCGATCGCCATCGCCGCCGGCGCCGAGTCCCAGCCGCTCTTCCTCGTGATCCTGATCGCGGCCGCGCTGCTCGGGAACATGTTCGTGCTGCCGATCGGCGGCGCCGACATGCCGGTCGTGATCTCGCTGCTGAACGCCTTCACCGGCCTGTCGGCGGCCGCGGCCGGCATGGCGCTCGACAACGTGGCGCTGATCGTGGGCGGCATGCTGGTCGGCGCCTCGGGGTCGATCCTCACCCGGCTCATGGCCGACGCGATGAACCGTTCGATCGCGAACATCATGGTGGGCGGCTTCGGTGGCGTGACGTTGGCGGCCGGCGAGGCCAGTGACAAGACCGCCCGATCCACGGATGCCGCTTCCGTCGCCATGCAGCTGGCCTACGCGCGCAAAGTGGTGGTCACGCCGGGCTACGGTCTGGCCGTCGCGCAGGCGCAGCACACGGTGCGGGAGCTGGCGGACGAGCTGGAGAAGCGGGGCGTGGAGGTCAGCTACGCGATTCACCCGGTGGCGGGGCGGATGCCCGGCCACATGAACGTCCTGCTCGCCGAGGCAGACGTGCCATACGAGCAGCTCAAGGAGATGGACGACGTCAATCCCGAGCTGCCGCAGACCGACGTGGCGCTCGTGATCGGAGCAAACGACACGGTCAACCCGGAGGCCGGAATGCCGATCATCGAGGTGGGCAAGGCGGGTCAGGTGGTCGTGCTGAAAAGGTCGATGAACACCGGCTTCGCCGGCATCGACAACCCGCTCTTCTACAACGAGAACACCGCTCTCCTGTTCGGCGACGCGAAGGAGTCGGTGGCGGCGGTTCTGGCCGAGGTGAAGGACCTCTAGCCGCGGCGATGAATCCGTCCCCTGACGGTGGTCTTATGGGTGACCACAGGAGAACGGAAATGACCGCCACACACACCCACAGCCTGACCTGCGCCGTCTGCCATCGCCCGATCGCCGCCGGCGAGAGCTACCTCGCCCGCCGGCAGGACGGCAAGACGACCACGGTGCACCAGCACCTGTGCTTCCCGCCGCGGGCGCGGGCGCGCAAGCGCTGAGCGGCGAACGGCCGTCCTCAGCCGCCAGACCTCTAGAGCAGGCTCTCCTGGCCTACCGCGGCGCCGGAGCGCCGGCGGCGCGGCAATCCCGCCGCCTCGGCGAGGGCGGCCTCCACGTCGGCGAGGATCGCCCGCTCCGAGCGCGAGGCGACGACGGGCTCGGTCAGGCCGTCCACGTGGACGTAGGTGCGGCGGCCGTCCCGGCGCTCGGCCCCCTCGATCGGGACGAGCGCGAAGACCCGGTCGGCGCGCACGAACTTCCCGTAGCCGAGGGGGATCATGCGGGGGTCGCGCTTGGCCATCTCCTGAATGTAGCCGCATGGGCGGCGGGATCACCGGGTAGCGGCGTTGCATGAGCGACGACGCCAAGACGGACATCGAGAGGGAGAAGGAGGAGGCCCGGGAGGAGGTCGAGCGGCTCGAGGAGGATCCGCCCGGCAAGCTCGAGGACTGGCCGGACGGCAAGGCGAAGTACGAGACCTTCGGCGGCCCCGAGGGCGAGCACTCGTACGACGAGGGACCGGAGAAGAACCTGGGCCCCGACTCGCTGCGCCACCACGAGGACGGCTCGGTCACCGTCAGCGGCGACGAGGCCGACGACCCGGACGAGTACAAGGGCGAGCCGATCCCGGGCGGTCCGACCGACCCGAACGCGGACCACGAGCCGAGCGAGCCGGCCGAGCGGGACTGAGGGTTTCTAAGCCGTTTCGCGCTCGCGCGCGGCCTCGCCGCCCGCTCCGACCGGCGCCGACGCCTCCTCGGCGCCACGCTCGTCGACGTCCTGCAGGAAGCGCCTGTCCACCTCCGCGGCGCGCTCGAACGAACCGCGTTCGACCAGCGGCGCCAGCGCGACCCGAAGGAGCAGGATCGCCCCCAGCCAGCGCGGCACCATCACCCACCGCTTGCGCTTTTCGATTCCCTCGGCCACCGCCTTGCCCACCGCCGAGACCGGATAGGTCTTGCTGAGCGGCCCGGGCGTCTCCTGACGAACCCCTCCGATGGCCGGATGCGCGTCGGCTCCACGCACCAGGTCGGTGTCGATGAAGGCGAAGTAGCCCACCCCCACGTCGACCCCGAGGTACTTGACCTCCGAGCGCAGCGAGTTGGCGAAGGCCTCAGCGCCGGCCTTGCTCGCCGCATAGGCCGACATCCCCGGCGCGTGGAGCGCGGCGGCCAGCGAGGCGATCACCAGCACGTACCCCTGCCGTTCGATCACGTGAGGCAGGCACGCGCGGACCGTCCGCCACACGCCCATCAGGTTGATGTCGAGCGTCCGCTCGAATGCCCGCGGGTCGATCGAGCGCGTCATGCCGACGGGCGAGATGCCGGCGTTCGCCATCACCACGTCGATGCCGCCGAAGCGCTCGACCGCCCCCTCCACCGCCCGCTCGAGTGCCGACCAGTCCGTCACGTCGCACTCGAACCAGGCCGCGTTCGCGCCGCATTGCGCGGCCACGCGCTCGAGCTCCTCGGGCTCGAGCCCGGCGAGCGCGACGTTCGCGCCGCGGGCGGCGAGCCGGCGCGCCGACTCGGCGCCGATGCCGCGCGCCGCGCCGGTGATGAAGACGGTCTTTCCCTTGACGCTCGAGTCCATGGAGCGAAACATATCCCGCTTCAGGCAGGCTCGAGCGGCTTGGGCGCGCCGAGATGCCAGCCCTGCGCGAAGTCGACGCCGTACTTGCGCAGCAGCGCGAGCGTCGCCTCGTCCTCCACGCCCTCCGCCACCGTCCGGACGCCGAGCGCCTGCGCGATCATCACGATCGACTCCACCAGCCGCCGGTCCGCTCGCGAGTGGGACACGTGGCGGACGAACTCCATGTCGATCTTCAGCTCGCTGACCGGCAGGTGCTTCAGGTAGATGAACGAGCCGAAGCCGGTGCCGAAGTCGTCGAGGGCCAGGCCGCATCCGAGCCGCTGCACGCGCTCGGCGAACGCGCGCACGTCCTCCATGTCGGCCGCTGCGGCCGTCTCGGTGATCTCGAATACGAGCAGCGCGGGATCGGCCCCCGCCTGCCGGAGTCCGTGCTCGACCCTGCTCGTGAGCTCCGGGTCCGAGACGGACCGGGCCGAGAGGTTCACGCTCACCCTGCGACCGGTGGCGATCAGCTCGAGCGCCCGCGAGACGACCCAGCGGTCGATGTCCCGGATCAGGCCGAACCGCTCGGCCGTGGGGAGGAACGCCGATGGCATCACGAGCTCTCCGGCATCGTCGACCATCCGGACGAGCAGCTCCTCGCCCACGGTCTGGCCCGTGGCGAGGTCCACGATCGGCTGGGAGTGGAGCACGAGGCGCTCGGCCTCGATGGCCCTGCGAATGCGGCCGACCCACGTGAGGCGCTGGCCTTGCCGGCCGGTGAAGGTGGCCACCCGGTCCCGGCCGGCCTCCTTGGCTTCGTAGAGGGCGATGTCGGCGGCCACCAGGGCGTCGCCCGAGGCCTGGGTCGGACCCGCGTCGAACACGGAGATGCCGGCGCTGGCCGTGACGGGAACCCTGGTCTCCCGCGAGCGCACCGCGTGGAGCAGGCTGAGCGCGAGGTCGCGCGCCTCCTGCTCGCCCGCGCCGGGGAGGAGAACCGCGAACTCGTCGCCGCCCAGCCGCGCCGGCAGGCCGTCGGCGCCCACCCGCTCGCGCAGCGACGACGCCACGCCGCGCAGCACGGCATCGCCGGCCTCGTGGCCGAGCGAGTCGTTCACGAACTTGAAGTGGTCGACGTCGACGATCACGACCGCTCCGCCTGAGCCCTTCGGATCGCCGCCGCAGCGCTCGAGCTCCTCCTCGAACCTGCGCCGGTTGACGAGGCCGGTCAGCACGTCGTGATCGGCGTGGTAGCGCAGGCTCTCAGCCGCGCGGCGCTGCTCGGTGATGTCGACCAGCACGCCTTCGACGAGGCCCGGGGCGCCGCCGCGCCCGGGCGTGGTGACCCCCTCGTCGCGCACCCAGACGATGTCCCCGTTCCGCGCCAGCAGCCGGTACTCGATGTCGAGCCGCGCGCCGTCGCTCTCGACGAGGGCCTCGGCGCGCACCACCTCCTCGCGGTCGCTCGGGTGGAGGCGGCGGAACCACAGCTCCGGATCTGCCATCCACTCGTCGGCGGTGTAGCCGGTCATGTCCTCGATCTGCGGCGAGACGTAGGTCCAGCGGCCGGCCGGTCCCAGCTCGGCGCTGTAGGTCACGACCGGGAGGCGCTCCACGAGGGTGCGGTAGCGGCGCTCGGCCTCCTCGACCGCGTGGGCGGAGCTGCGGCGCTGCGTGATGTCGCGCAGATAGCCGACGAACAGCGGCGGGTGGCAGTCGATGCGGGTGATGGCCAGCTCCACGGGCAGGCGGCTGCCGTCGGCGCGCACGGCCTCCAGCTCGAGCCGGCGGCCCAGCACCCGCTCGACACCGGTGGCGAGGTGGCGGGCGAGACCCGAGCGGTGGGCGTGCCGCATCTCGGGCGGCACGATCAGGTCGCCGAGGTCGCTCCCCATCGCCTCCTCGCGCGAGTAGCCGAAGGTCTGCTCGGCGGCCGGATTCCAATCGACCACACGGCCGTCGGTCCCCATCACGACGATGCTGTCGAGCGCCGCGTCGAGGATCGACCGGGTGACGCCCTCGAAGAGGCGATCGTCGCCGAGGCTGTGCAGCCTGGCCGCTTCGGGTGCCATCTCTCCCCTATCGGCAGCTGGGCGCGGCGCCTTAGAGGACCTGTTTCGCGGCCTGTAGCCTCATTTGCAGTGGCCGAGGACATGAGCGCACAGCAGGCACAGGAGCTGCTCCGCGAGGGCGGCGCCCAACTGGTCGACGTGCGCGAGACCTACGAGCACGAGGCCGGGCGCATCGCGGGCTCGCGCCACATCGAGCTGCAACAGCTGCCCAGCGAGGCGGCGTCGCTCGACAGCGAGCAGCCGATCCTCTTCTACTGCCGCTCGGGGAGCCGCTCCGCCCTCGCCGCCGATGCGTTTGCCGCCGCCGGCTTCGACGCCCGGAACCTCGACGGCGGGCTCGAGGCCTGGGTGGCGGCCGGGCTGCCGATCGAGCCCGACGGCGGCCGGGTGGCCTGAGCGGGCGGGTCAGCCCGCTTCGCGCAGCTGGCCCTCGTACGGGCCGCGCCCGGTGGCGCAGGCGGCCCCGCAGCGGGCGGCGAGCTCCACCGCCTCGCCGATCGGGAGGCCCGCTCCCAGGCCGTACGTGAGCCCCGCGGCGAAGCTGTCGCCGCAGCCGTAGAAGTCGCTCACCGGACCGGGCGGGGCGGTCGCCTCCCAGCGGCCGCGCTCGCCGGCCGGGGTCTCGTACTCGCCGCCCGCGGAGCCGGCCGTGCGGACCACGAAGCGAGGCGGCGGCTCCAGGTCGCCGGCCTCGTAGCGCTCGCCGCTGTCGCGCGAGCTCGCGACCAGGGCGTCGAGCTCCACCGCCGCCTCGGACAGCACCTCCAGGCCGCGGGCCGTTGCTACGAGCGCCCCGGCCCGGCGCGCCTCGCGCGCCGCGCCGGCGTCGCCCGCGGTGAAGTAGACGGTGTCCACGTCCGCCAGCTCGTGCCAGGGCAGCGGGTCGTCCGCCCTGGGGCCGAGCCGCTCGCCGATCACGGTGATCGTGCGCTCGCCGGCTTTGTCCACGTGCACGAAGGCGCGCCGCTGCGGCTCAGGCCGGAAGACGGCCTCGACCCTCAGCCCGAGCCGCTCGAGCTCGCGCTTGGAGCGGTGACCGGTCTCGTCGTCACCGAGCGCGGTGTAGAGCGTGCCCGCGCCGGCCAGGCGGCAGAGCTGGACCGCGGCGACGGCGCCGCCGCCGCCCGGCACCTCCCACCACTCGCTCACATGGACGATCTCGCCGGCCGCCGGGACGTGGTCGACCCGACCGAACTCGATCCACTCGACATGTCCCACGACGGCGGCGCGCATCCGAATCTGGGGCGAGAGCGTAATTACGGACGGACTCGGCCGTCGGAAGAGCAGAGATCAATGACGCCCATCACGCAGACAATCAGGGACCAGGCCTTTCTGCCGCTCGCATGCGACATCCCCGAGGGAATGACGCTGAACGAGTACCGCCGCTCGCGCCGGCCGAGCCGCCGGCGCCGGATGCCGCGCCTGCGCCGCTCCCGCTGAACGCAGCCGGGTGTCGCCGGGGGTCCGGGGGCGCGAGCCCCCGGATGCCCTCAGTTCTCGACGAAGTAGGGCCCGGTGCCCTGGCCGTGCGAGAACCAGCGGCTCGTCACGGTCTTCTTGCGCGTGTAGAACTCGACCGCGTCCGGGCCGTGGGCGTGCAGGTCGCCCAGGAACGAGTCCTTCCAGCCCGAGAACGGGAAGAACGCCACCGGCGCGGCCACGCCGATGTTCACGCCCACCATGCCGGCCTCCACCTCGTGCCGGAAGCGCCGCACCGACGCGCCGTTCTCGGTGAATATCGACACGCCGTTGCCGAAGCGGCTGTTGCCGACGATCTCGATCGCCTCGTCGAGGCTGCCGGCGCGGATCACGCTCAGCACCGGCCCGAAGATCTCCTCGCGGGCGGCCTCGGTGTCCGGGCGCACCTCGTCGAGCACGGTGGCGCCGAGGAAGCTGCCGCCGCCCTCCACCCCGGGGTCCCGTCCGTCCACGGCGAGCCGCGCGCCGTCCTCCACGGCCCGGTCGATCGCCGCCACGATCCGCTCGCGCGCCGTCTCGGACACCACCGGGCCGAGCTCCGTCTGCTCGTCGATGCCGTCGCCCACGCGGAGCGCGGCGGCGGCCTCCTCGAGCGGGCCCATCAGCCGGTCGTGCGCCTCGCCGACGGTGACCACCACGGAGCCGGCCATGCAGCGCTGCCCGGCCGCCCCGAACGCCGACCCCACGATTCCGGCAACGGTCTTGTCGATCACCGCGTCGGGCATCACGACCATGTGGTTCTTGGCGCCGCCCAGCGCCTGCACGCGCTTGCCGGCCTTGGCGGACCGCTCGTAGACGAGCCGCGCCACCGGCGCCGACCCCACGAACGAGACGGCGTCGATGCCCGGGTGGTCGAGGATCCCCTCCACCACCTCGCGCCCGCCGTTGACGAGGTTCACCACGCCCGGCGGCAGCTCGAGCTGGTCCAGGATCTCGAAGGCCAGGTGCTGCGTGAGCGGCACCTGCTCCGAGGGCTTCAGCACGAACGTGTTGCCGCACCCGATCGCGAACGGCAGGAACCAGAACGGCACCATCGCCGGGAAGTTGAACGGCACGATCGCCGCGCACACCCCCACCGGCTGGCGCACGAACTCGGCGTCCACGTTGCGGGACACGTCCTCGACGATGCGGCCCTGCATCGTGGTCGGCACGGCGCAGGCGCACTCGACCATCTCGATCATGCGCGCCACCTCGGCGCGCGCGTCGCCGATCGTCTTGCCCATCTCGGTCGTGACGGAGCGCGCCAGGTCCTCGCGGCGGACGTGGAGCGCCTCCCGCAGGGCGAACAGCCTGCGGCCGCGCTCGATCACGCTCACCCCGCGCCACACCGGGAGCGCCTCGCGCGCCGCGCGCACGGCGGCGTCGAGGTCGTCCGCGCTCGACAGCGGCACCCGCGCCAGCGTCTCGCCCGTGGCGGGGTTCGTGACCGGCACGGCCTCCTGCGACGACGAGGGCGTCCAGCGGCCTCCGACGTAGTTGTCGAGCAGGCGGGTGGTGGTCGGCGTCGTGGTCATGTGGGCCACGTTACCGCCCCGCTTCGAACACCGAGCGTCGAGTTCGTCAGCCTGAGGCGGACAAGATCGACGCTCGCTTCGCGGGTGCGCTAGCTGGGGCCGTTACGCGCGGCCTCGGCGGGGCTCAACGAGGCACGGACCTGGTCCTCGTTGCCCGTTGTCAGCGAGAGCTGCGCGCTCGTCCGCTCGCTCCGCCGCGGCCGCATCCCCGCCCCGCCGCCTCCAGCAGCGGCCGGATCAGGTCGATCGGCAGCGGGAACACGATCGTCGAAGCCTCGTTCCCGCTGATGTCGGACAGCGCCTGCAGGTAGCGCAGCTGGATCGTCACCGGGTTGGGACGGATCACATCCGCCGCCTCGGCGAGCCGGCCGGCCGCCTGGTACTCGCCCTCGGCGTTGATGATCTTGGCGCGGCGGTTGCGCTCGGCCTCCGCCTGGCGCGCCATCGCGTGCTGCATCTCGTTGGGGATCTCCACGTCCTTGATCTCGACGATCGTGACCTTGATCCCCCACGGCTCGGTCTGCTCGTCGATGATCTGCTGGAGGTGCTCGTTGAGCTTCTCCCGCTCGGACAGCAGCGCGTCGAGCTCCGCCTTGCCCAGGATCGAGCGGAGCGTGGTCTGAGCGATCTGCAGCGTGGCCGCCACGTAGTCCTCGATCTCGAGCACCGATCGCCTGGGATCGATCACGCGGAAGTACACGACCGCGGCGACCTTCACCGGCACGTTGTCGCGCGTGATCACGTCCTGGTGGGGGATCCGCAGCGTGATCGTCCGCAGGGTCACGCGGACCATGCGGTCGACCCCCGGGATCAGGAGCACGAGGCCGGGCCCCTTCTGGTCGATCACGCGGCCGAGCCGGAACACCACGGCGCGCTCGTATTCGCGCAGCACACGCACGGAGGCCGCTGCGAGGGCGACGGCCGCCACCGCCACCACGGCCAGGACGATCAGGACCACGGCGATCACCAGTCCACCTCCCATTTCTCAGCTCTCCGCACGCCGAGCGTCAGGCCGCTGACGCGCTCCACCACCACCGAGTCGCCGGCGCTGATCGGCTCAGGGTCGTCGGGCCAGTCGTTGCGCGCGCGCCACAACGCTCCGTCGACGAAGACCTGGCCCCCCTCCCCGTTCCAGCTCCGAACGACGCCGGTCCTCCCGCTGAGCGCCTCGCGCCCGCTGGCGGCGCGCAGCCGGCGTGCGGCGAGCGACTTGCGGGTGGCCACGAGGAGCCACACCGTCGTCGCGCCGAGCGCCGCCAGGACGGCGGCCACGACCACCGCCGCGCCTGCTCCGGCGCCGGCGATGGCGAGGGCGGCACCGGTCGCGAGCGCAACACCGCCCGCGGCCCCCAGGATGCCGCCGGGCACGTGTGCCTCGGCAACCAGAAGGGCGACCCCGACAAGCAGCAGAGCCACGCCGACCTCGACCATTTCGCTCCCTGTTCATGGTACGCCCAGGGGGAAGCGGGCGGGCGGTGTTGGCGCGTTCGGGCGAGCCGGGGGCGGAGCCACTACCGTGGCGCGGCGAAATGGAGGATCCGCTTCAGATCGGGCACGGGGCGGCCGTCCCGCTGTCGGAGATCGAGCTCCGGGCGAGCCGGTCGTCCGGTCCGGGCGGCCAGCACGCGAACGTGACCGCCTCCCGCGTGGAGGCGGTGTTCGACGTGGAGGCGTCGAGCTCGCTCAGCGAGGAGCAGAAGCGCCGCGTGATGGCGCGCTCCGGACCGGTGGTGCGGGCGACCGCGCAGGACACGCGGAGCCAGGCGCGCAACCGCGAGCTGGCGCTGGAGCGGCTGCGGTCACGGCTGTCGGCGGCCCTGACCGTGCAGCGCCCGCGGCGGGCGACGAAGCCGACGAGAGCCTCGCGCCGCCGGCGGATCGACTCGAAGCGGCGCCGCGGCGACCTGAAGCGGTCGCGGCAGCGGCCGCCGCCGGACGGCTAGGGCTAGGGCGGGCGCCACTGCGCCGCCGCCCTCGCCGCCCTGCGGCGGGGCGGGCTCCGGCGCGGGCTGCGGGGCGGGTTCGACCGCGCCTCCGCCTTCGCCCTGGGCCGGCGGTGCAAGTTGCTCAGTTCCCGGGTCGACGGGCACTCCGGTCGCCCCGGTCGGCGGGGCCACCGGGGTCACGGGAGCGACCGGCGCCGTCGCGCCGATGCCCGCGCCGCCGTCCGCGTCCGTCTCGGACTCGTCGGGCGTTGTGCGCTCGTTGTCGGCGTCCTCGTCCACGCTGTCGCCGAGCGATTCGGGCGACGTCGGCACGCCGAGGTCGGCGGGCGTCGTCTCCGGGTCGTCACCTCCGCCGCCGCTCGCGATCACCACGATCAGGAGCAGCAGCACGACCGCTGCGGCCCCCGCAGCCACCATGCGCCGGCGCATGTAGACGGCTTCCTGATCGCCGCGACCGGGTCCGCGCGGGGGACGCCCGGGAGGCCGGCCTTCGGGTGGAAGAAGGCGTGTGGGCTCGTCGTCCAGAGCGGTCGAAGGTAGCAGTTGCAGGGAAAAGGCGAGAGCGCCCGTCAGGCGTAGTGAAGGTCGGCAGACTCGTCGTCGCCGACCGGCCGCTCGCACGTCGGGCACCACCAGCGGACCTCGACCGGCGTGCCGCACGCCTCGTGCCTGGGCGGCTCGGCGCTCTCGCCGTGCCGCGCGCCCCAGTCCGACAGCAGGCGCAGCGCCCCGGCCAGCTCGTGCCCCGAGGAGGTGAGCTCGTACACGTAGCGCTGGGGCCGCTCGGAGTAGGACTGGGCGAGGACGATGCCCTCGCTCTCGAGGCGGCGGAGGCGCTGACTCAGGACGTTGGGGGCGATGCCGCCAAGGGCCTTCTGGAGGTCGCCGAAGCGGCGCGCGCCGCCGAGTAGGGCCTCGACGAGGAGGAGCGTCCAGCGGTCGCCGACGCTGTCGAGCGCCGCGGCGAGCGGCGACGGCAGGGCCTCGCGCGGAGCGGGCGGTTCGCCGCGCCCAGCGGGCGCCTCGCCGCGAGCGCCGGGCGCTTCGCTCTCACGGGGCGGGCTCACCCGCGGAAGCCTACTTCGCATGCCTTGGTATGGTACTCACTTGCAATTCGCAAGTAACTAGGGAGTGGCAGAGATGGAAGCAGCACTGGTTTCGTTGCAGGACGCGATCGCGGGGGTCGCCGAGCGGGTTGGCCCCTCGGTCGTCGGACTCGGCCGCGGGTGGGGCCACGGGTCGGGGGTCGTCATCGGAGAAGGGCGCGTCCTCACCAACGCGCACAACCTCCGCCGCGACCAGGTGACCGTCGTCTTCGCGGACGGCCGTCGCGCCACCGGCGACGTCGCCGCCGCCGACCCCGATCTCGACCTCGCCGTCGTCGAGGTGGACACCGGGGACGCCCCCGCCGTCACCTGGGAGCCCGGCGACGCGCCCGGCATCGGCTCGCCCGTCCTCGCGGTCGCGAACCCCGGCGGGCGCGGCCTCCGCGTCACGCTCGGCTTCGTCTCCTCCGAGGGGCGCAGCTTCCGCGGGCCCCGCGGCCGGCGCATCGGCGGCGCGATCGAGCACACGGCTCCGTTGCCGCGCGGCTCGTCGGGCGGTCCGCTCGTGGACGTCGAGGGAAGGCTGCTCGGCCTGAACGCCCTGCGCCTCGACGGCGGCCTGATCCTCGCCGTGCCCGCCACCGCCGCCGTGAAGGAGCGCACGTCGCGGCTGGCCCGCGGCGAGACGCCCTCGACGCCCCGGCTGGGCGTGGCGGTGGCGCCGCCGCGGGTGGCGCGCCGCATGCGCCGCGCGGTCGGCCTGCCCGAGCGCGACGGCCTGCTGGTGCGCGCGGTCGAGGACGGCTCGCCGGCCGCCCGCGCCGGGATCGAGCGCGGCGACCTCCTCGTGCGCGCCGGCGACCGCGAGCTCGACGGCGTGGACGCCCTGTACGAGTCGCTCGACGCCGTGCCGAAGCAGGGCGGAACGATCGACCTCACCATCGTGCGCGGAACGGAGGAGCGCCCCGTGACGGTCGAGTTCGAGACGACCGAGGCGGCGGCATGAGGGCGAGTGCGACGCGATCGGCGCAGCCCGTCCGCGCCGGCGAGACGCGCGAGACTCCGGCGCGGCCGTCCAGGGCGACGCCACGAGCGCCGTCGCGGCGCAGCCCGTCCGCTCCGGCGACCGCGGCAACGCCGCAAGCGCCGTCGCGCCACAGCCGCCTCCGCTGGACGCCAGCGAGGCCGAGGCGCTCGACGCCTACTCGCGGGCCGTCGTGGCCGTCGCCGACCGGGTCGGGCCTTCCGTCGCGAGCCTCCGCGTGATGCGGCGCGTCCGCGGCGGGCAGATGCCCTCCGGCGCCGGCAGCGCCGTCGCCCTCACCCCCGACGGGTTCCTCCTCACCTCCGCGCACGTCGTGGGCCGCAGCGCCCGGAACGGTCGCGCGACCTTCGCGGACGGGCGCGAGGAGCGCTTCGAGGTCGTCGGCCGCGACCCGCTCTCCGACCTCGCCGTCCTCCGCGCCGAGGGGCAGTCGCTCGAGGCGGCCTCGCTGGGCACCGCCGAGCGGCTGCGCGTCGGCCAGCTCGTGGTCGCAATCGGCAACCCGCACGGCCTGGGCGGGTCGGTCACGGCCGGGGTCGTCTCGGCGCTCGGCCGCTCCCTCCCCGCCCGCACCCGCCGCGGCGGCCGCATCATCGACAACGTCATCCAGACCGACGCCGCCCTCAACCCCGGCAGCTCCGGCGGCGCGCTGGCCGACTCGCGCGGCCGCGTGATCGGCATCAACACCGCGGTGGCGGGCGTCGGCCTCGGCCTGGCGGTCCCGATCAACGACGCCACCCAGCGCGTCATCTCCGAGCTGATGCGCGACGGCCGCGTCCGCCGCGCCTACATCGGCGTGGCCGGCGGTCCGCGGCCGGTGCCGCCCCAGGCCCGCGCCGCCGCCGGCTCAGCCACCTGCATCGAGGTCGTCGAGGTCGTGGACGGCAGCCCCGCGGACCGCGCCGGACTCCGTCCCGAGGACCTCATCCTCGCCGTGAACGGCACCGCGACCGAGCGGGTCGAGGACCTCCAGAGGCTGATGGTGGCCGAGATGATCGGCGTGCCCGTCGAGGTGAGGCTGCTTCGCGCCGGCCGCCCGCTTCAATTGGACCTCGTACCAGCGGAGCTCGACTGAAGCGAGATGACCGGCGACACCCCCACCCTCTACGACTGGGCCGGCGGCACCGAGGCCTTCGAGCGCCTGACCGAGATCTTCTACGGCAAGGTGCGCGAGGACGACTTGCTCGAGCCGGTCTTCCGCCACATGGACCCGGGCCACCCCAAGCACGTGGCCGCCTGGCTCGCCGAGGTGTTCGGCGGCCCCGAGCGCTACACGGAGGAGCGCGGCGGCTACCCGCACATGGTCGCGAAGCACCGCAACCGCGCCCTGACGGAGGAGCAGCGCCGCCGCTGGGTCAGCCTGATCTGCGACGCCGCGGACGAGGCCGGTCTCCCGAGCGACCCCGAGTTCCGCTCGGCCTTCGTGGCCTACATCGAGTGGGGCACGCGCCTGGCGGTCGCCAACTCCCAGCCGGACGCGAGCCCGCCGCCGAACGCGCCGGTGCCGCGCTGGGGCTGGGGCGAGGCGCCGCCCTACACGGGCTGAGCGGCGGCGGGGCTCAGAGCCCCGGGATGTGCCGGACCGCGTAGCCGCTCGTGGAGACGGCCTCCGCCTGCCAGCGCGTGCCGGCGCGGCCCTGGCCGCTGGTGTCGAAGCGCAGGCCGGCCACGACCATGAAGACGTGGCCGCTGTTCGCGTAGATCGATGATCCAGCGTCCCGGGCCCGGCTGCGCCGTAGCCGGCCAGGAGGCCCGACGTGAGCGGCCGGTCGAGCAGCCCCGCGCCCGCGAGGGCGAACGAGACGGAGCCCGAGCAGTCGTAGCCGTTGTCGCGCCAGGCGCCGTGCCCGCCGCCCCACTTGTAGGGGAACTTGGCGATCTGGTTGGCGGCCAGGATCACGCGCTTCACGACCTCGGGCGCGTTCTCGGGCGCCTGCGCCGTGCCGTCCGGCAGCACCCGCGCCTGGGGGCCGGTCGCCAGGTAGGCGGTGGTGTTGAGGAAATGCTTGAAGCGGCTGAGCGCGGCGCGTGCCTCGCGCAGCTCGGCCCGCACCTCGGCGTCCGTGGGGGCGCCAGGGCTCGGGGCGTCGTCGGCCGGATCGACCCCGGTGAGGTCGGGCTCTGCGCCCGCCCCCTCCAGCTCGACCACGCGCGCCTTCGAGCGCTGCGCCGGCCCCTCGGCGTCGCCCCGGGTGGCGCGGGCCTTCGCGGCGGCCTCGGGCGTCAGGACGACCTCGTCGGCCGCATCCGGACCGCCGCGGTCGGCTTCCTCCCCCCGTCCCTGCCGCAACCGGCAAGCGCCAGCAGGCAGCCGGCGACGATCAGCCAGCGGGTGGCGGCTGCTGCGGCTCGGACTGGTGGCGTGACTTCCACTCCTCGTATGGCATTCCGTAGACGATCTCCCGGGCCTCCGCGTCGGGGAGGTCGATCCCCCGCTCCTCCGCCGCCTCGCGATACCAGCGCGACAGGCAGTTGCGACAGAACCCGGCCAGCTCCATCAGGTCGATGTTCTGTACGTCGGCTCTTTCCCGGAGATGCTGAAGCAGACGCCTGAAAGCAGCGGCTTCCAACTCGGTGCGGGTGTACTCCTCCATCGATCTGGAACGATAGGGACGATGACCGAGCAAGAACCCCGGCAGCCTCAGCCGCCCGCCGACCCGAGCGGGATCGAGGAGCCGCACGACGTACTGGCGGCCGACGAGTTCAGCATCGGCACGCGCGACGAGCGCCTCCCGCCCGACCCGACCGGCATCCAGGAGCCCCACGACGTGCTGGCGGCCGAGGAGTTCGCGATGCCGGCCGGCGCAGAGCCGCACGAGGAGGGCAGCCGCCCGGACCCGCGCACGCTGGTGCCGCTGGTGCTGCTGGCCGCGATCGTGGCGTTCGTGCTGCTGCGCCGCCGCGCCTGACGTGCCCGAGCTGTCACAGGAAAACCGGATCGAGATCACGGTCGACCGGGCGCTGTGCATCGGCTCGGGCGACTGCGTGGACACCGCCCCCGACGTCTTCCAGCTCGACGACGAGGACAAGGCCGTGGTCGTCGACCCCGACGGCGCCTCGGTCGACGACGTGATCACCGCGGCGGGCAACTGCCCGGTCGCCGCGATCTTCGTCGTGGGCGAGAGCGGCGACCTGTATCCGTAGCCGCTGTCGCGCGACGCGCGGCACTAACGGGTGTCGTGCAGGGCGGGTTCCAGGACCCAGTGCGCGAAGTCGGTCGGGCCCACATTGCTTCCGCACAGGATCGTGGTGACGCGCCGCCCGGCGAACCGCTCCGGGTCCTCGAGGACGGCGGCGATGCCAAGCGCCGCGGACGGCTCGACGACGAGTCCCGCATGCTCATGGACCGCCCGCATGCCGGCCTTGATCGAGTCCTCGCGCACGAGCACCACGTCGTCGAGCACGGCGAGCAGGTCGTCCAGCACCTCGGGGATCGGGCAGCGGCCGGCGACGCCGTCGGCGATCGTCTCGATGCTGTCGGTCTCGACCACCGTCCGCTTACGCCACGACAGCGCCATCGCGGGCGCACCGAGGGGCTGGATTCCGATCGCCTCTACGTGCCCGGCGAGCGAGCGCATGGCATAGCCGACGCCGCTGGCCATCGCGCCGCCGCCAAGGGCTACGAGTACGACGTCGAGCCTCGGATCGTCTCGGACGAGCTCGAGACCCATCGTGGCTGCCCCTTCGCAGGTGGCCAGGTCCAAGCTGTCCTCAACGAGGTACGCGCCGTCGGCTTCCGCGATCTCACGCGCGTGCAGCCGGGCGTCCTCGATGTCCTCGCCTTCTATCCGGACGTCGGCGCCGAATGCGGCGATCTGGCGCAGCTTGAGCGGGTTGGCGGTCCTCGCCGCCACGACGGTGACCGCCAGACCTCGACCCGAACCGCTGTACGCCAGCGCCTGCCCGAGATTGCCGGCGCTCGCGCAGACCAAGCGCGACGCGCCTTGCTTTCGAGCCACGGCTGCCACCGTCTCCGTGCCGCGTCCCTTGAAGCTCCGGACCGGATTCAGGGTTTCGATCTTCAGCGTCACGGAGCACCCGAGCGCTTGGCCGAGCGGTGCGCGCAGCAGCGTCGGCGTGTCGAGGAAGACCGGATCGATCTCGCCCAGCGCACCGCGGACCCGATCGAGCCCCAGCCGGACGTGGTCGAGTGCACCCACGGCGCGCAGCATGCCAGCCGCGCGGCCTCTCCCGCAGCCCCACTCGCGGGTCAGCCGGAGCTAGCGCTTGCCGCGGCCGTACACCAGGCGCAGCAGCCGCTCGAGCAGCTTCGTCGTCCGCGCCTTGTACGGGAACATGTGCAGGTCTCGCTTGGGCGCGAACCGCGTGACCAGCAGCGCCTGCTGCTTCGTGTACTTCCGGATCCCGTTCGCGCCGTGGCGCGAGCCCAGGCCGGACTCCTTCCATCCGCCCATCGGCAGCTCCAGCGCCACGTAGTTGATCTGGGCGTCGTTCACCGTCACGACGCCGGCCTCGATCATCCGCGCCAGGCGCTCGCCCTTCGCCACGTCCTTCGTCCACACCGACGCCTGCAGCCCGTACTGGGACTCGTTGGCCAGGCGCACGCCCTCGTCGGCGTCGCGCACCTTCATCACCGGCAGCGTCGGCCCGAAGGTCTCCTCCGTCATGCACTCCATCGTGTGGTCCACGTCCACGAGCAGCGTGGGCTCGTAGAAGTCGCCGGGCCCGTCGCCGCGCTTTCCGCCCACGAGCGCCCGGGCTCCCTTGGACACCGCGTCCTGCACGTGCTCGTCGATCAGGTCCATCTGCGGCGGCGAGGTGATCGCGCCGACGTCCACCGACCCCGGCCCGCCGGGCACGCCCTGGCGCAGCCCGCGCATCTTCTGCTCGACCCTGCCGACGAACTCGTCGTAGATCGGCTCCTCCACGTACACGCGCTCGATCGAGATGCAGGTCTGGCCGCCGTTCTGCATCGAGTAGTGGACCGCCGCGTTGGCCGCGCGCTCGAGGTCCGCGTCGGCGAGCACGAGCATCGGGTCCTTGCCGCCCAGCTCGAGCCCCACCGGCGTGAGCGTCCGCGCCGCCCGCTCCATCACCTTCTTGCCGACCTCGGTCGAGCCGGTGAACATCACGTAGTCGACGTGGTCGATCAGCTCGGCGCCGATCTCGCCGCTGCCGGCGGCGACGATGAAGACGTCCTCGGGCAGGCCGCACTCGCGCAGCCCCTCGGCCATGAAGAGCGAGGTGAGCGGCGTGAGGCTGGCGGGCTTCAGCACGCACGAGTTGCCCGCGGCGAGCGCCGGGATGCAATCGCCGAACGAGTTGGTGAGCGGGTAGTTCCACGGGCCGATCACGCCGGCCACGCCGACCGGCGCGTAGCGCACCACCAGCTTGCGGCCCATCACGAACGGCGAGGAGGAGCGGATCCGCTCGTCCTCGAGGTACTTGGGCGCGTTCTTCGCCCAGTAGCCGAAGGCGCCGGCCGCGTAGCCGACCTCGGCCAGCAGCGCGTCCTCGTAGGCCTTGCCGTTCTCGGAGACGATCGTCTTGGCGATGCGGTCGGTGTTGTCGATCACCCACTTCTGGGCGCGCCGCAGGATCCGCCCGCGGCCCTCGAACCCCAGCGCCTCCCAGCCGGGCTGCGCCGCCCGCGCGCGGGCCACGACGCCCGCCACCTCGTCAACCGACAGGGCAGGGACCGACGCGATGACCTGGCCCGTGGCCGGGTTCCGAACCTCGATCTGCCGGGTCGCCGTCTCCAACACCTGGTCCCTCCTCGTTCTTGGCTGGCCGGCCAACCTTATCTCGCGGGGGCTAGCCGAAGGTGAACGCGTAGCCGGTCACGCCCGCCGGGACCCGCAGCGTGAGGCGGCGATCCTCCACGCGCGGGAGCGAGACCAGCCGGTAGAGCCGCTCCTCGCGCACGGTGGCGCGGCCGCCGCGAACGTCCTCCCCGGCCTCCCGCGCCGGCCACGGGGCGCCCGTCGAGGAGCACCTGCACGTCCCGCGGCCGCCCTCCCTTGGAGCTCAGCACGAGGAACACCTTGCGCGCGGTCACCCGCGCCTCGATGCGCGCGTCGCGCACCGCCGTGGCCGACTCCTGGCCGACGTACCACTCGCCGGACAGCGCGAAGCTGACCGGTCGCAGCTCGTCCGGAGCCTCGTAGACGCCGTACCCCGGCCGCGGCGGCCCCGGCACGAAGCCCTCGGCGCGCTCGTGGCCCAGGTATGTCTCGGGGGTGACGAGCTCGGGGTCGGCCGTCTCCGCCCGGACGCTCGCCATCTCGCCGAGCCGGTCCTGCCCGGCCTCCGCGAGGAGCGCCCTGATGGCGGCCTCCGTCTCCTCGTAGGCGCCCTCGCCGAAGTGCGCGTAACGCACGCGGCCACGGGCGTCGATCAGGTACTTGGCCGGCCAATAGCGGTTGCCCCAGGCATTCCAGGTGGCGAATTCGTTGTCCTGCGCAACCGGGTAGCGGATCCTGTTGGCCGCGATCGCCTCGCGCACGTTGTCGGCCTCGCGCTCGAACGCGAACTCGGGCGTGTGCACGCCGACGATGGTCAGCCCGTCGTCGCGATAGCGCCCGTCCCACGCGCGCAGGTACGGGAAACGTGCGGATGCAGTTGATGCAGGTGTAGGTCCAGAAGTCGATCAGCACCACGCGGCCGCGCAGGCCGTCGAGGTCGAGCGGCGCGTTCGCCGCGCGTGTTGAACCATCGGTCGTTGCCGGTGAAGTCCGGCGCCCGGCCGAGCACGGGCAGCCCGGCGGTGCGCGGCCGGTCGCCCCCTCGGCGGCCTCGGTCTCCTCGAAGCGCGAACGGCCGCGCAGGTCCGCCAGGCGCTCCTCCACCGCGTCCGAGCGCTCGAGCGCGCGCGTCGGGTTGACGACCGCCTCGGGGAAGTCGTCGGCGAGCGCCGTCTGGAAGCGGACGTCGAGGTCCGTGGCCACGGCCACCGCGGTCGCCACCATCACCGCTCCGAGCACGCGCTGCACCGCCGGGCCCCGGCCCGCCGCGCGCAGCCGGTCGAGCAGCCGCCGCCCGCCGTAGGCGATCAGGAGCAGCACGAGCGCCGAGCCCGCCGCGTACCCGAGCGCCACCGCCACCAGCTCGCCGGACGCGCCCTGCGTGGCCGACACCGACACCACCGCGGCGAGGATCGGCCCGGCGCAGGGGGCGTAGACGAAGCCCAGGCCCCCGCCCACGAGGACACCGGACCAGAAGCCGTCACCGCGGCCGCGCGGGCCGAAGCGGGCCAGCCGCGACAGCGGCGCCTCCACCCGGGCGGCGAGCGACGGCACGAGCAGCGCCACCCCGAAGCCGAGCAGCACCACCACCGCGATCGTGCGCACGGTCCCGCCGGGCAGGCCGACGCCGTCCACCAGCGAGGCCAGCGCCACGATCGCGATCGTGAACGTGGCGGTCAGGCCCGTGATCACCCCGAGCGGCCTGCGGCGGCCGCCGCTGCCGGCGGAGGCGAGCAACGCGGGCAGCACGGGGAGCACGCAGGGCGACAGCGCGGTGCCGGCGCCGGCCACGAAGGCGAAGAGAACCAGCAGGACCATCCGCCTACCGTCCTCGCAGGCGACCGGAAGTTACGAGGCGGCCGCCTCGAGCGCCTCGTCGAGCGTCTCGTGCACCGGCGCCGCCTGGTCGAACTCGACGAGCTGGAGCACCCGCGAGACGGCCCCACCGGAGCGCGCGACCACGCGCAGCTCCTGGCGGCGGCTGCCGAGCTTGCGGGCGATGCCGAAGAGCATCGCGATGCCGCTCGAGTCGATGAAGTCGAGATCGGTGAAGTCGACCACCAGGCCGCGCGCCGAGGTCGGCACCGCTTCGTGGATGCGGTCGCCCATGCCCGGCGCACCGGCGATGTCGAGCTCGCCGCTCACGCGCGCGACCACGACCTCACCCCGGTCTTCGATCTCGAGTTCGACCAGCTCCGTCACTCGGCCCCTCCCTTCCAGTCGAGTCCACCCCTTGCAGCCTCCGTCCGAGCCTCACCGTCGTCCCTTCCGGCGTCGGCGTCACCTCAACGCTATCCATCAACGCGCGCATCAACGACAATCCCCGGCCGTGGTCGCCCGGCCGGGGTGCCCGCCAGGCGCCGTAGTCGCGGACCGTGAGGCGCACGCTGCCCCGCTCCAGGCTCCCGCTCACGTCGAACGGAGCGCCCCCGCCGGACCCGGCGTGCTCGATGGCGTTGGTCGCAGCCTCGCCGCAGGCGGTCACGATCTCGGCGATCTCCTGCTCGTCGCCGCCCACGTACCGCAGCCAGCGCCGCAGCACCGCGCGCATCGACGCGAGCGCCTCCGGCGTGGTCGGGAACTGGACCGCGAACTGGTCCGTCATCGGGATGGTGCGGAGCGTCAGCAGCGCGACGTCGTCGGGCGTGCCCCCTTCCGGCACCAGCTCGCGCAGCACGTGGTCGCACAGCTGCTCGGGCTCGATCGGCGCGCCCCTGACCGCCTCCGCCAGGCGCCCGAGGCCGCGGTCGATGTTCTCGCCGGGCCGCTCGACGAGTCCGTCGGTGTAGAGCACCACGGTGCCGCCGGGATTCATCGGCACGGCGACCTCCTCGAAGTCCGGGAAGGGCAGCACGCCGAGCGGCACCGAGCTGCCGCCCTCGAGGTAGCGCGGGCGCTCGTCGCCGTTCAGCAGGAGCGGCGGCGGGTGGCCCGCGTTGACCCAGCGCACCTCGCCCTCGACCGCGTCGACCACGAGGTAGATCAGAGTGGCCATCTGGCTCTCCTCGGCCTCGGTCCAGATCAGGCGGTTGAGCTGCTCGAGCACGCGGGCGGGCGCGTGGCCCTCGAGCGCGTAGGCGCGCAGCGCGCTCCGCAGCCGGCCCACCATCGACGCCGCCGCCAGCCCCTTGCCCGCCACGTCGCCCATGACGAGCCCGACGCCGCCGCCGGGCACCGGCAGCACGTCGTACCAGTCGCCGCCCACCTCGGCCTCCGCCGCGGCGGGCAGGTAGCGCGCCGCCACCGCCAGACCGGGGAGGTGCGGCAGGTGCTCCGGCAGCAGGCTGCGCTGGAGCATCTCGGCGATGCGGTGCTCGCGCTCGTACACGCGCGCGTGGTCGATGGCGAGCGCCACGCGGTCGGCGGCCAGGCGCAGGATGCTGAGGTCGTCCGCGGTGAACTGGCGCGGCGGCGCGGCCGACGCCACGACCACCCCGCCCACCTTCCCCTCGGTGAGGAGCGGCACGCCGATCAGCGAAGCGACCTGCTCCGCCGTCGGGTCCTGCACGAGCAGGGGCTCGCGCGCCTCCGCCACGCGGGCGGCGAACGACTCGCCGGTGTAGGGCGCCGCGGGGCTCGAGTCGGAGGCGGCGCGGAGCAGGAGCTGGTCGCCCTCCTCCACGAGGTGGATCGACGCGGCGTCGGCCTGGAGCACGCCGCGCACGCGGGCCACGAGGTCGGACAGCATGTCGTCGAGCGTCCGGTGTGCGAGCGCGGCGTCCACGAGCAGCTGCATGCCGCTCACGAGCTCGGCCACGCGCTCGGCCTCCTCTCGCGCCGCCTGCTCGCGCAACAGCGCCTCGCGCTCCTCCTGCCGGCGGCGGCGATCGGTCAGGTCGCGGATGAACCCCGACACGAGCACCTCGCCCTGCACGTCGATCTTCGACACCGTCGCCTCCGCGGGGAAGCGCGTGCCGTCCCGCCGCTGCAGCTCGACGTCGAAGGTCTCCGTGGCGATGGGGTCGGGGTTGTCGACCAGCGCAAGCCGCCGGGCGTCGTGGCGGTCGCGCAGCTCGGGCGGCGTCACGAGCGCGCGGAACGGCTTGCCGATCGCCTCGCTCGCCTGCCAGCCGAACATCCGCTCCGCGGCGATGTTCCAGGTGCGGATGATCCCGTCACGGTCGAGCGTGACGAAGGCGTCGGGCGAGTTGTCCAGCACGAGCCGCGTGCGTGCCTCGCTCTGGCTCAGCCTGCGCGCGCTCTCGGTGGCCTCGACCTGCTGCGCGCGCAGGCGGTCGAGCATGCGGGAGATGAGCAGGCCGGCGATCAGCGGCGTGCCCACCGCGAGCAGCCACCGGATGGCCGGGGTGTTGGGGTCCTGGATCGCCAGCACGACCGCGTAGGCGAAGCCGATGAAGACCATGTGCGCGAACGCCCACCTCAGGGGGAAGAAGTAGAACGCGTAGAGCGCGGTCCACGTGTACAGCAGCGGGTAGAGCGTGGACGTGCCCGTGTAGTAGTTCGCGAAGCTCAGGATCGTCGTGCCGGCGGCGAGGACGAGGTGGAGCTGCCATTCGCTGACGTGCTCGGCCTGGACGTAGATCAGCGCCGCCACGGCGATCGCGACCGCCGCGAGGATGTACAGCTGCAGGTCCTGGACCCCCTCGTCGTGGGGCAGGAGGAGCGTCAGCAGCCCGAGCGTCGCCCCCGCGACGAACAGGTAGGCGAGTGACCTCGCCTTGACGCCCACATCGAACAGCTCGGGCAACTGCCTCACCGAATCGGAAAGCCTACGCCTCCAGTCCGCCGCCACGGGCCGACAGGCGCGCGAGCGCCTCGTGGCATTCCACCACGCGGCGCTTCACCGGGTCCTCGTCGGCGCGATCGTGGACCAGGTCCCAGGTCTTGTCGGCGACGTCGCGAGCGGTGTCGGCCGTCGCCTTTGCGCAGAGCATGTCGACGAGCTTCAGCTCGAACGCCTGGAGCTGGTCGGTGGGGTTGCCCGGGGCCATGCGCGGCAGCGGCTCATCGGTCCCCTGACGCCACATCTGTGTGGCCATCACGAGACGGTTGCGCAGCTGCATCTGGTCCACGGCGACGTGAGGCTACCGCGCGCGGAGCGAGAGCCTGCGCAGGAGCGGCAGCGGGTCGAGCGGCTTTCCGGTCGTGCCGCGTCCCACTCGCATCTCCAGGTGAAGGTGGTCGCCCCAGCAGGAGCCGGTGCAGCCCACGGCGCCCACGCGGTCGCCGCCCTGCACCGTGTCGCCGACCGCGTGCGGCGTCGGCGCACGCATGTGCAGGTACACGAAGGTGCGGTCCGCCTCGGGGCTCCAGATCGCGACGTAGTTGCCGCGGCCGCCGTCGTCCCCGGTCTCGACGACGCTCCCGTCGCGGATCGCGACCAGCGGCGTGCCCGCGTCCGCGAACACGTCCTGGCCCTCGTGCCGGCGCGAGCCGCGCCACGCGCCGAAGCGGGCGTCGTACTCGCCGAACTCGATCGTCCCGCGGATCGGGAACCAGGTCTCGGGCTCGGGCGGCGGTATCTCGACGTCGGCGGCGGTCTCGACCAGCGCCTGGAAGGTGGCGCCGAGCGAGGCCGGCGTACCTTCCTGAGCAGACGCATGGGCGGGAACGGCGGCCGCGATCAACGTCGCGAGCGCCGCAATTCGGGCACATCCCACGCCGGGACCGTACCCTGAATCCGTGCCGACACTGCATCTCCTTCGCGTGTTCTGCGGCGAGAACGACGCGGGCGGCAACCCGCTGGCGGTGTTCGTCGAGGGCGCGGAGGTGCCGCCGGAGGCGCGCCAGGGCGTGGCCGCGGAGCTCGGTTTGAGCGAGACCGTGTACGTCGACGATGCCGCGCGAGGCGAGATCCGGATCTTCACGCCCGCGGTCGAGCTGAACTTCGCGGGGCACCCGGCGGTGGGCACCGCATGGCTCCTCCGGGAGCGCGGCTTCCCGGTCTCGGCGCTCCGGGTGCAGGCCGGCGAGGCGGCGGTGCGCTACGAGGACGACGCGGCGTTCGTGGCGGGCCGGCCGGAGTGGGGACCGCCGTGGGAGTTCGTGGAGCTCGGCTCGCCCTCGGAGGTCGAGGCGCTCGACGGGCCGCCCGACGGCCACGACCTGGCCGGGGCCTGGGCCTGGCTCGACGAGGACGCGGGCGTGGTCCGGTCCCGCGTGTTCGGGCCGCGGGTCGGCGTCCCGGAGGACGAGGCCACCGGCAGCGCGGCGGTGCGGTTGTGCTCGGCGCTCGGGCGCCCGCTCGACATCCGGCAGGGCCGGGCGTCACGCATCCTGGCTCAGCCGCTGGGCGGCGGGTGGGTCGAGATCGGGGGGCGCAGCGTGCTCGACGCCGAACGCGATCACTCGTAGAAGTTCCGCACCCACCTGTGGGCGCGCAGCCGCTCGCGCTCGTCCTCGGAGAACGGGCCGGCGTCGGACGCGGCGATGTTGCGCTGGACGTTGCGGATGGACCGCATGCCCGGGATCACCGTCGACACGGCGGGCTCGCTCAGGATGAACCTGAGCGCCGCCTCCGCGATCTGGTCCTCGTCGATGCCGAGGTCCGAGGCGATCGCGGTGGCTCGCTCGTGGACCTCGCGCTTGCGGTCGCCGCGGAAGTAGGACGCCCGGAAGTCGTCGCCCTCGAACTCCGTGTCCGCGTCGATGCGGCCGGTCAGGCCGCCCTCGTCGAGGGGCACGCGGGCGATCACGCCGACGTCGTGCTCGCGGCAGGCCGGGAGGAGCTCGTCCTCCGGCGACTGGTCGAAGACGTTGTAGATCACCTGGACCGTGTCGGCGGCGCCGCTCCGCACCAGCCGCAGGGCGTTCGACGGCTGGTGGTCGTTGATCGAGATGCCGAAGTGGCGGATCTTCCCGTCGGAACGGAGCCGGTCCACCTCGTCGAACAGCTCCTCGCTGTCCGCCCAGTCGTCGTTCCAGACGTGCAGCTGGAGCAGGTCGACGGTCTCCATCCCGAGGTTGCGCAGGCTCTGCTCGGCGCACTCGCGGACATAGCCCGGCGGGAAGACGTCTTCGAGCTTCGCGCCCTCCTCGGCGGGCCAGATCCGGTTCTTCGGCGGGACCTTGGTGGCCACGTGGACGGTCTCCTCGCGCTCGCGGACGACTTGGCCGACCAGGCGCTCGCTGCGGCCCTCGCCGTAGGCCAGCGCGGTGTCGAGGAAGTTGAGGCCGAGGTCGATGGCGCGGTGGAGGGCCTGAAGCGACTCGTCGTCGTCGGCGCCGCCCCACTGGGCGCCGCCGATGCCCCAGGCGCCGTAGCCGATCTCCGAGACCTCGATCCCGGTTCTGCCGAGCTTGCGGTAGCGCATCAGACGGTCATTGCCCCGGGACCGGGAGTCATGAACGCGACGGCCGGGCCGAGGCCGGCCTCCTTGCGGAGCGTCGCGATCTCGCGGCCGGGCTGGACGGCCGCCCTCGGCTCGCCCAGCAGGTCGCCGAGCGTGGAGACCGTGCGCTCGAGATCCTCGACGAGGAACGAGATGCCCCAGAGGCGCGCCGGACCGCTCGGGTCCGCGGCGATGCGCGTGCCCTCGGGCGCCTGGACCACCTCGAGGATCACGTCGCCCAGGCGGAAGAACGCCTGCCGCGGCGCGCCTCCCGGCGTGGGCTCCTCGCGCACGCGGCGCAGGTCGAGGCCGGCGGCCCGGAGCGTGGCCGTGGTGCGGTCGAGGTCGGGCGTGAACGCCACGACGTGGTCGATCGAGATCACGCCGTTGGGGTGAGGCTCGGCCGAGGCGGGCGGCGGCGGGTCCGTGGATGCGGTCGTGGGCAGCCCGTCGAGGTCGAGCGCGGATGCTCCGCGGAGGGACCATCCGACGATGCCGCGGCCGGCGTTGCCCAGCCGCAGACGGACGGTGCCAACGAGGCAGAGATCGCCCTCGACATCGAAGCCGGCCGCGCGCCACGCCTCGGAAGGATCGGCGACGAGGAGTTCGTCGATCGTGAGCGGCGGGCTCATTCGGCGGACGCTACTTACCGCGCCCCGCCGAGCCCTTGCTCAGGGAGCCTCGCCCAGCGGGACCGGCTTCTTCGCGGCCGGTGCCACCGCGTCAGCCTTTGCCTTCGGGGCAGGCGCCGGCTTCGCGAGACGGTTGGTGCCGGCATTCGGCTTCGCGCTGCCCTTCGACTTCGAGGTGCCCCTCGGCTTCGCGGGGCCGTTCGGCTTGGCGGTTCCGTTCGGCTTCGCGCCGGGCGGCGGGCTTCGGGTTCACCTTGGTGCCGCCGTTCGGGTTCCCCGCCGAATTCGAGCGGCCGTTCGCGCGCCCGCCCGGCTTCGCCCCGGCCTCCTGCCCCGGCGCGCCCTTCGCATGTCCCTTCGCCTGCCCTCGCGGAGCCGCATTCGCTCCGCGCTCCGCCTTCCAGGGCTTCGGCGGCGGGCCGCGCTTGACCGGCGTCACCTTGGTCGCCTGGTCGACCGGGCCTCGGGCGAGTCCTGGCGCCGTCCGCTCGCGCGTCCGCTTCGTGGCTCCATCCGTCTTCGCGCCGGGCGGCGTCCCGTCGCGGGCGTCGCCGCGCCGGCCGGTGCCCGCGCCGCGGTCGGCGCCGTACAAGGCTCCGCGATCGACCGTGCCCGGGCCGCCTCGCTCGAGCGGAGCCGCAGCAGCCGCCGGCGCACTCGGGCCGATCCGCCTCCTGGGCCGCAGGCGGCGGGCCGGCGCGCCGGCCGCTCCGATTCCACCACCGCGGTTCCCGCGACCACACCGCCGCTTGCCAGCACTCCGGCGACCGCCACCTTCGCCACGGTCGCGCCGCCGAGGCCGCCGGCGGCCGCGCTCAGGCCTCCGGCCGATCCGCCGCCGATCCCGATCGCTGCGAGCACGCTCGACTTGAGTCCCAGCGTGGGCGCCACCGGCAGCGCCACCGCGAGCATCCGGCGCTGCTGCCTCACCTGCTCGCGGTAGTCGCGACAGCCGGGACATTCGCGCAGGTGGAGCCGCAGCTCGCTCCGCCGCAGCGACCCTCCGCGCAGGTTGGCGAGCTGCTCGCGGATGCTCTCGCACGGCGTCTCGCGCGCGTCCCGGCGGGCGATCAGCGCCGACCGCGCCCTGAACACGAGGCCCTTCACGCGCGACACCTCGCAGCCGAGCACGCCGGCCACCTCTGCCTGCGACAGGCCTCCCAGCTCCATGAGCAGCAGCGCGGCGCGCGGCTCGTCCGGCAGCTCGCGCACGTCCGCCAGCAGTCGCCGGAGGTCGGCCCGCTCCTCGACCTGCTCGGCGAGCCCGTCTCCCGACGGCGCGTGCGGCTTCCAGCGCCTCGACTGCGACCGGCATCTCGCGCGTGCGCCCGCAACAGCGACAGGCAACGGTTCCGCGCGATCGCGAACAGCCACGGCTTGAGCGCGATCTCCCGGTCGCCGCCCCGCTGGAGATCCCGGTAGGCAGCGGCGAAGGTGTGCTGCACGGCGTCCTCGGCCTCCTCGCGAGTTCCGAGCATGTGGCGGCAGAACGCGAGGATCGCCGGTGCGTGGCGCTCGAAGATGACCTCGAAGGCCGCCTCGTTGCCCCGCCTGACCTGCTCGACGAGCCTGCCGTCGCCGGCAAGGCGAGAGCAGCCGCCGCGACCGCAGGGGTACGGCCGGCGCCCGTGCAGGGATGGAGGCGGCGCGCATGACGAGGGGCTTCTACCCGCTCCCTGCGTTGTGGATGCGGACGGCATCACCCATGAGAACGTCATCGGCAGACAAAGGTTCGTTCATAACCCCCGAACCTCGCCGCGCCTCGAGCGTTTCAGCTGGCATGAAGACGATCCTCGCAGCAACGGGGCTGGCCCTCGTGCTCCTCGTCCCGACGGGCGCGATTGCAAAGCCTGACAAGGCAGAACGTGACGCCGCACGGGCGCAATGCAAGTCCGAGCGCGGCACGTCCAAGGCCACGAAGAAGGCGTTCATCCTGAAGTACGAGGGCTTCGCCGACTGCATGGGCAAGAAGGCGGCGGAAGAGGAGGCCGAGAACGACGAGGCCGCTCGCAACGCCGCACAGGAGTGCAAGGCGGAGCGCGCCGCGGACGCCGAGGCGTTCAAGACGCAGTACGGGACGAACAAGAACGGCAAGAACGCGTTCGGCAAGTGCGTCTCCGGCAAGGCCTCCGAGAAGAAGGCCGCGATGGACGCCGCCGACGCGCAGAAGGTCGCCGAGACGAAGAACGCCGCCAAGGAGTGCGCCGCGGAGCGCGCCGCGGACGCCGAGCGCGTTCAAGACGGAGTACGGCACGAACAAGAACGGCAAGAACGCCTTCGGGAAGTGCGTGTCACGCAAGACACGCGGGGGGTGAGGGAACCGGGCCAGGAGGTCGGCGGAGCACGGATGCGCCGCCGCCACGGGCCGGGTGTGCGAGGGGCTCCCGTGGGGGCCCCTCGTCACGTCCGGGGCCGTCTTTGACGGCCCCACGTCACTGCGTGCGCCACACCCCCGGCGCCTGAGCGAGCAGCTCGTAGGGGAACGCCTCCACGCTGTGCCCGTCGCGCCCGGTCGTCGCGTCCGCCGAGCAGAGCGAGTTCAGCACCGCCTCGTGCACGACCTCGGCGGCCGCCTCGAACAGGTCGCGCATCTCCTGCGCGTCGTCGCGCAGCAGCCGCAGCTCGAGCTCGGCCGCCTTGCGCGAGGGCGCGGGCTGGCCCGCGCCGGCGCGATCGCCATCGCTCCGGTGCGGCACCCGGTGGGCCGTCGAGAACGCGATCACGTACTCGCCGCTCGCGTTCGTGGCGAAGCTGCCGGCGCGGCCCAGGCCGAACACGGCGCGGGCGGCGAGCCGTCCCAGCTGGCGCTCGGAGAGCGGCGCGTCGGTGCCGAGCACGATCATGATCGAGCCGCCCTGCGCCGGCGGCTCCGCCGCCGCGTCCGCGGCGCCGTCGTCCACCGGCCCGACCAGCAGATGCAGGTCGCGCCGCGCCCCGTAGTTCGAGCAGACGACGCAGCCGAGCACGTGCCCGCCAGCCAGCCGCGACGCTCCGCCGATGCCCGCCTTGTAGCCGAAGCAGGTGGTGCCGGTGCCCGCGCCCACCGCCCCCTCGCGCACCTCGTCCTCCGCCGCGGCGGCGATCGCCTCGAGCGCGTGCTCGGCCCGCACCGGCAGCGCGCGGGCGTCCGAGAGCCACCCGTCGAAGCACTCGCCCACGATCACGTTGAGCGTGTCGCGGTCGCGCGCCGCGTCGGGGTTCTGGTCGAGCAGGTGCCGGAGCCCGCCTTCCCAGACCGGGCCGACCGAGAGCGTCGAGGTGAGCAGGATCGGGCTCTCGACGGTGCCGAGCTCGGCGAGCTGAGAGAGGCCGGCGGCCTTCCCGTAGCCGTTCACGACGTGGCACGCGCCCAGCACCTTCTCGGCGTAGAGGTTGCCGCCGTGCGGCAGGATCGCGGTGACGCCGGTGCGCAGCCGCTCGCCCTCGCTCAGGGTCCGGTGGCCGACCAGCACCCCCGGCACGTCCACGAGCGCGTTCCGCTCGCCGGCCGGGAAGCGGCCGACGGCGTAGCCCAGCTCGCGGAGGCGCCTGCGCACGGGCGCGCAGCATACGCGGGCTGGTACGCGCGACCCGGAGCGTGTACTAGGTGACCGCCCGGACCGCCGCCGTCGCCACCGCCGCCACCAGCACGGTCACGAGCAGCGGCGCGCGCAGCAGCGCGGCGACCGCGGCGCACCCGAGCCCGGCGGCGCGCGGGTCGAGCGTGAGCTCCTGCTCGTCGCGTGAATGTCCCCGTCAGGACGAGCGCGGCGAGCAGCGCGGGCGCCAGCAGCGCGATCACGGCCAGGGCGCGCTCCGGCAGCTCGCGGCCGCCGAGGATGACGGGTCCGGCGGCCTTGAGCGCCATGGTGGCCAGGGTCAGGCCGGCGATCGTGATCCAGACCTCGGTCACCGCTCGCCCCGCAAGCCGATCAGCGCCGCCGCCGACGCCAGCAGGACCGGCAGGCCCGGCGGCAGGACGGGAGTCAGCGCCAGGGCGATCGCACCGCCCAGCAGCGCCGCCGCGAGCGCCCGCGGACGGCTCAGCTCCGCGGCCAGCAGGCCGACGAAGAACGCCGGGAAGATCGCGTCGAGGCCGAGCGCGGCGGGGTCGCCGAGGGCGCTTCCGCCGAGCACGCCGATGAGGGTCCCCACCACCCAGGCCGGGTACTGCGGGATCGTCGCGCCGATCATCAGCTCGCGGTCGAAGCGGCCGTCGCCCTGCACGGCGAGCGCCCACGACGCGTCCACCACGGCCTGACCCTCGACCGCTCGGCGGAGCCGCGACCCGTGCAGCGCGGTGGCCGCGGCCACGCCCATCGGCAGGAAGCGCGCGTTCAGCATGGTCCCCGCGGCGATCGCGGTGATCGCGTCGCCGCCCGCGGCCAGCACCGCCGTGGCGCCGAACTGGGCCGCCCCCGCGAAGAGGACCGCGGACATCACGACCGGCGCCACCGGGCCCATGATCGGCTCGGCGAGGACGCCGAACGACACTCCGAGCACGAACGCCGCGAGAGCGAAGCCGACCCCCGCCTTCAGGCCGGCCCGGTACGGGGCGAGTCGGTTCACGTCCGCGGGCATGCTACCAGCTAAGACTTTTTGACGGTTATCGGGATAGACTGCCCGGACCTTGCGCCGCGTGCTCGTCCTCCTCGCGATCGTCGCGCTGGCGCTGCCGGCCGCCGCGGAGGCGCGCGACTTCCCGCGGGACTTCCTCTGGGGCACCGCCATCAGCGGCTTCCAGACCGAGGCCGGCGGCCGCCCGGCGAACGCCGACCGGCGCAGCGACTGGTGGGTGTGGTCGCACGACCGCCAGAACATCGAGGCGGACCGCGTGAGCGGTGACCTCGTCGAGCGCGGCCCGGGCCACTGGCGGCTTCACGAGCGCGACGCCCGGCTGGCCCGCGAGAGGCTCGGCGCCAACGCGTTCCGCTTCTCGATCGAGTGGAGCCGCGTGTTCCCGCGCTCCACGGCCGGCGCCCGCACGCCGCGGCAGCTCGACCGGCTTGCGGACCCCGCCGCCGTGCGCGGCTACGCCGCCCAGCTGCGCGCCATCCGCCGCCACGGCATGAAGCCGGTGCTGACGCTCAACCACTTCACGCTGCCGACCTGGCTGCACGACCCGATCGCGGTGCGCGACGCGTTCGCTGGCCTCGGCCCGGACGACGCGCCGCCGGACGTGGCACGGGGCGGCTGGCTGGACATGCGCACGGTGCGCGAGTTCCGCAAGTTCGCCGCCTGGGCCGCGTGGCGCTACGGGGAGCGCATCGACCTCTGGGTGACGATCAACGAGCCCGTGGTGGTGGCCGTGCAGGGCTACGTGAACGTGCAGGGCGTGTTCGCCGGCTGGTTCCCGCCCGGCGTGTACTCGCTGCCGGCCGCCGTGCGCGTGCTCCGCAACCTGGCCAAGGCGAACGCCGTCGCCTACGACGCGATCCACCGCCACGACCGCCGCGCGCGCGTCGGGCCCGTGCACAACATGATCGCCTTCACGCCCGCCGACCCGGCGAACGCAGCCGACCGGACCGGCGCGGACCACGCCGACTACATCTTCAACCGCGTCTTCCTGAACGCGGTGGTCCGGGGACAGGACGACCGCGACGTGGACGGGCGCATCGAGCCCGGCGAGCGCCGCCGCGACCTGCGCGGCCGGGCCGACTTCATCGGCCTGAACTACTACTTCCGCAGCCGCGTGACCGGCCTGGGCGCGCCGACGAGCACCACTGTGCCGCTGTTCGACTTCCTGCCGAACAACACCTACGCCCATCCGCAGAACCCGGCCGCGCCGCCCTGCCCCACCACCTGCACGGAGTTCGGCTGGGAGGTCTACCCGCAGGGCTTCCGGCGCGTGCTGCGCATTGCGGGCGGGTACGGGCTGCCGGTGTACGTGACCGAGAACGGGCTCGCCGACGGCGACGACGACATGCGCCGCGGGTATCTGCTGTCCCACCTGCGCGCGCTGCGCGGCGCCATGCGCGATCGCCTCGCGCGCGTGAAGGGCTACTTCGCCTGGTCGCTCGTCGACAACTTCGAGTGGGCCGCGGGCTACTACCCGCGCTTCGGCTTCTTCTCCTACGACCCGGACACGCTCGCCCGCCGTGCCCGTCCGAGCGCGCGGCTCTTCCGCCGCATCGCCCGCTCCGGCAACCTGCCGTAGGCCCACGAGCGGCGGCGCGCCCGCCGCAGGTCGGCGAGCAGCAGGCGCCGGTACGCGTGCGGGTCGCAGCGGATGCTGTCGGGGGGCTCGCTCGGGAAGCGCACGCGGCTGCGCCGCTCGGAGCGGTCGATCGCACGCCGCATCGCCGGCGCGGCCGGCAGCGCCAGCCGCCCGTCGAGCACGGCGGCGATCCAGTCGCCCTGCGCCTCCACGATCGGCAGCAGCCCGCTCGGGGCGTCCACGAAGCCGGCCAGGAACAGCCCGTCGAGGCCGGGCGGGACGATGCGGCGGTAGAGCGGCAGCCGGCGCCCCTCCGGCTGGAGCAGCTCCGGCGCGAGGAACGGCAGGCTGATCCGGTACCCGGTCGCGTAGACGATCGCGTCGAACTCCTCCGCGCGGCCGCCGGCGAACCGGACGCGCTGCCCGTCGAGCCGCTCGATCCCGGGTCGCACCGCCACCGCGCCGCGGCGCACGGCCGGCAGCAGCTCGGACGACAGCGTCGGCAGCTCCTCGAGCAGGGGGCGGTCCGGCACCGGCCACTGCGCGGGCACCGGCCCGAGCTCACGGGCGGCCGCGCGCGCGAACAGATGGTTCAGAAGCGGCCACGGGAGCCGGTTGGCGGGCCACGTGTCCCGGGTGTCGTAAGGGGCGCCGCCGAGCCGGCGCGGGACCACGTGCACCGGACTTCGGATCGCCAGGCACGTGTGCGCCGCGTGCGTGGACAGCTCGACCGCGATCTCCGCCGCCGACTGGCCGGCGCCCACCACCAGCACGCGCCGCCCGGCGAAGGGCGCCGGCGTCCGGTAGTCGTGCGCGTGCAGGACCTCGCCGTCGAAGCCGCCGGGGTACTCGGGAAGCCGCGGGCACCAGTCGTGTCCGACGGCCACGACCGCCGCGCGGGCGCGCAGCTCCGAGCCGTCGCCGTGGGTGACGAGCCAGCCGCCTTCCGGCAGCGGCTCGAGCCGCTCGACCGTCACCCCGAAGCGGATCCGCTCGCGCAGCCCGAAGGCGTCCGCGTAGGAGCCGAGGTAGGCGGCCATGTCCGTGTGATGGGGGAAGTCCCCGAACGACTCCGGCATGGGAAGGCTCGGGTACTGCATACGCGGCCGCGAGACGTTCGTCCGCAGCGACGCGTAGGCCGACGACAGGCCGTTGTCGTTCTCGTAGCGCCACAGGCCGCCCACGTCCGAGCCGCGCTCGACGCAGACGGCGTTCGCACCGAGCGCTCTCAACACAGCCAGTCCGGTGGAGCCCGCCCCGATGACGACCGCGTCAGCATCCATAATTACGCAGGATACCTGCATATGTCAGATCGAGCACGCGTCGTCACCCTCATCTCGCTGTTCCGCCAGACGTCGCGGGACATGGTCGACGAGCTCGTCGAGCGCCTGCGCGAGGGCGGTTACGAGGACATGACTGCCGCGCACCACCCGCTGTTCGAGAACATCGACCCCGGCGGGACGCGTCTCACGGTGCTGGCCGCGCGGGGCGGAATGACGCACCAGTCGATGGGAGAGCTGGTCAGCGCGCTCGAGCAGCGGGGCTACGTGGAGCGCCGCTCCGACCCCTCCGACGGCCGTGTCCGGCTGGTGGTCCTGACCGAGAAGGGCCGCGCCGCGGTGCGCCTCGCGGTGAAGGAGATCGCCGCGATCGAGGCGGCCTGGCTCGAGCGCGTCGGCGCGGCCGGCTTCGAGCTGGACGTTAGGGCGCTCCTGAGAGCGGGCCTACAACAGGATTGAGCGCGGCCCTGGCGGGCATGAGGTCTCGGAGTCGACCGCTTGGGGAGGTGAGCCATGTACATCGGTGTCGGAACCATCGTCGCGATCCTGCTGATCATCGTGCTGATCGCATTCGTCTTCTAAACGTGGCGCGCCGCCGGTAGGCTGGGCGTCGCAATGGCGAACCTGCCTCCCGGCCCGCGGGCCCCGCGCGCCGTCCAGACGCTCGCGCTGTGGACCCGGAGCATTCCGCTCTTCGAGCGCTGCCGGGCCCGCTACGGCAAGCGCTTCACCCTGCGAGTCCTCCAGACCCCGCCGTTCGTCCACCTCTCGGACCCGGCGGAGGTCAAGGAGGTCTTCACCGCGCCGCCCGACGTGCTGCACCCGGGCGAGGGCGCGAAGGTGCTCGAGCCCGTGGTGGGCGCCAACTCGGTGATCCTGCTCGACGAGAGCGCCCACCTCTCGCAGCGCAAGCTGATGCTGCCCGCCTTCCACGGCGAGCGCATGGACGCGCTCACCGGCGCTGCTCGAGGAGGTCACCGAGCGGGAGGTGGCGGGCTGGCCGCTCGGCGAGCCGTTCGAGCTCCACTCCCGCCTCCAGGCGCTCACCCTCGAGGTGATCCTCCGCGCCGTGTTCGGCCTCGACGAGGGCGAGCGGCTCGACACGCTGCGCGACCGCATGACCCAGATCCTCGAGTTCGGCGCGTCGCCCGCGTCGCTTCTGCCCTTCCTGCAGCGCGGCCGGGTCTGGAACGAGTTCGTCGAGGGCCGCGCGGAGGTCGACCGGCTCCTGTTCGACCTGATCGACGAGCGCCGCGCCGAGGCGAACGGCGACGAGCGCGACGACGTGCTCGCCATGCTGCTCGCCGCCCGCCACGAGGACGGCTCGCCGATGTCGAAGCAGGAGGTGCGCGACGAGCTCATGACGCTGCTCGTGGCCGGCCACGAGACGACCGCCTCCGAGCTGTCATGGGCGTTCGAGCGGCTGGCGCGCACGCCGCGCGTGGTCGGGGAGCTCGCTGCCGCGGTCGACTCCGGCAACGGCGACGCCTACGTCACCGCGACCACGCAGGAGACCCTGCGCCACCGGCCGGTCCTGCCCCAGGCGGCGCCGCGGCTCGTGAAGCGGCCCGTCGAGATCGGCGGCTTCATGTATCCCGAGGGCGCCTGCCTGTGCGCCAACTCGTACCTGATCCACCACGACCCGGCGATCTACCCCGACCCGTACGAGTTCCGCCCGGAGCGCTTCCTCGACGAGCCGCCCGGCACGTACACCTGGATCCCGTTCGGCGGCGGCCGCCGCCGCTGCCTCGGGGCGAGCTTCGCGATGCTCGAGATGAAGGTGGTCCTGCGGGCCGTGTTCGCCCGGGCCGAGCCGGTGCCGGCGACGAGCACCACCGAGGGCAGCCGGCGCCGCAGCATCACGCTCAGCCCGCGCCGCGGCGCGACGACGGTGCTGCGCGCGCGGACGCGCGAGCCCGCCTACGCGTCAACCGCCGGCGCGTAGGTCCCGAAGCTCCAGAGGTTGCCCTCCGGGTCGCGGACCGTGAAGTCGCGCGAGCCGTAGTCCTGGTCGGTCAGCTCCATCACGACCTCGGCGCCGGCGCCCCTCGCACGCTCGAACAGCGCATCGGGGTCGTCGATGACCACGTATACGGACGTGCGCCCGGCGCCCTGGTTGTAGGTCGGGTCGCCCTCGTTCGTGGTGGCGAACATGATCACCTCGTCGCCGAACCTGAGCTCGGCGTGGGCCACGCCGCCGTTCTCGCCCTCGTGGACCTGCGAGCCGCTCGCAGCCGAGCGCGCCCTCGAGGAAGTCGAACGCGACCTGCGCGTCCTTGTACTTGAGAACCGGATAGATCTTGGTCATGAGGGGCAGGCTACGGCGGGCCCGGCGGCCGGTATTGGAAGGAATGAACCGCCGCGCTACGGCAGCGGCATCGGCATCGGCCCCGGCAGAGGTTCCGGCACCGGCCGAGGTACCGGAGCCGAGCCGGCGCCGGCGCGGGGAACGCCAGCCAGCCCTGCTCGGCGAGGTTGTCGAGCGAGTTCGCCTCGATGCCCGCGTCGGAGAGCGTGAACAGGCGGCCGCCCAGCACGAAGGAGCGCTGGATCGGCGAGTTCTCGTGCGACGCGCGGCCCACCTCGGCGATCCCGGCCGCCCGCTGCGCCCGGAAGCCCGCTGCGCCCTGGAAGAACTGCCCGCCCTGAAGGGTCGGCCCGCCGTCGAACACGTTCAGCGGCACCACCGCGAGGTCGCGCGGCGCCCACCACAGGAAGGCGTGGTGGTCGAACTCCGCCTGCGAGCTCGCGCCCGCCACCGCCGCCTGGTGCAGCCGGCGCGGGTTGCTCGGGTCGGAGACGTCGAACAGCGAGAGCTGCGTGCCGAGCTGCGCGCCCGCGTCGGTGGCGTCCTGGCCCACGCCCAGCAGCAACCCGGGCCCGACCGGGTGCAGGTAGGCCGAGTACCCGCGGATCTTCAGCTCGCCGCGCACCACCGGCTGCGCCGGGCGCTCGAGGTCGACCACGTACAGCGGGTCGACCTGGCGGAACGTGACGACGTAGCCGGCCGGGCCGATGAAGCGGACGGCGAAGATCCGCTCCCCCTGGCCGAGGCCGCCCACCTGCCCGATCTGGCGCAGCGCGCCGTCGCGCTCGTCGAGCACGGTCACGTGGCTCTGGCTCTGGACGTCGGCGCCGCCCGTCCACCAGACCGGCTCCTCGGTCGTCGCCGCGCGCAGCACGCCGTCGTGCTCGGAGAGCGAGAACTGGTTCAGGAGGTAGCCCGGGCAGCTTGCCGCTGGCGCGGTAGGTGGTGGAGTCCGGGTCGCTCGTGTCGAAGCGGTGGACGGTCGTGAAGGAGCGCCCGGGCAGCTCGGCCATGGGCGTGGGCGGCATCGGGGTCCAGTCCTGGGTCGCCACGTACAGGCTGCGATGCGACGCGTAGACCACCTGCCCGCCGCTCATGATGGCGTCGGAGTCGACCGCCGGCAGTCCCTTGGCGAGGTCGATCGTGAGCACGGTCAGCACGTCGGTGCCGGAGAACTGGGCCGGCCGGAACACGCGCCGGCAGGGCGCCGCGCGGCGGAAGCTCGGCTTGCCGATGCCGCGGCGCCGCAGGGCGCGGCGCGGGAGCCAGCCGCGCAGCGCGGGGCGCAGGACCGGCTCGAACACCGCGCGGGGCCGGGTCCACACGACGACGCGGGCGGTGCGCCCGGTCAGGCGGGAGCTCACATGCGTTCCGCGGATTCGCTCGGTGCGCACCACGCGCATCTCGGCGGGCTTGCTCACGTCGACCTCGGTCAGGACGGTCACGCCCTGATCCACGACGAACGGCTCGGCCAGGCGCGGGTCGCCGCCGGATGGGGGGCCGCCGGCCATCGCGTCGTGCGAGATCGCGAGCAGGCGGTCGCCGCGCAGGAGCAGCTCGTGGCCGTAGCCCTCCAGCTCGAGCGAGCCGAGCAGGCGCGGGCCGTCGGGATGCACGGCGTGCAGGCGGCCGCCGCCGATGGCGAAGATGCGCGACCCGGCCGTCTTCACCACATCGGGCTCGTCGACTCCCGCCTCCTGCACGTTGGTGCCGGAGGTGCCGTCCTCGGCAGCCGGCGGGGCGGCCCCCGGCGCGTCCATGAGCGTCTCGGCGCCCGGGTTCACCCGCCGCAGCGGCATGAAGACCGGCGGCGAGGGTGTGGGCGGCAGCGCTCCCGGGCCGCGCCGGACGTTCGCCCTGCCGTAGCGGACGAGCGCGGCGCACGAGCCGAACGACTTCAGCCGGACCTTCCCCGCCTTCAGCCGCTTCTGGGCGTGGCTGGCGTCAACGCCGCCGGCCGCGGGCACCGCGCCGAGCGCGGCGAGCACTGCCACGGCTAGGACGATCCGGCGCATCGGCCGAGGCAGCGTACCCCGCGCGGGGGCCGCCCACCAGCCGATTCACCGCTTGTTAGCCCGCAGCGGCGGCTTTGACCAGGTTCGACGCGCCGAGCATGCCGAAGATGTTCGGGTGGACCGGCGCCGCGGCGTTGGCGGGGACGGCCGGCTCGACCCAGCGGATGCCGGGCGGCTTGCAGGCGTCGTGGCCGATGCTGGCCTCGTACCAGTCGATCACGCCGACGTCGTTCAGCCCCGCCTGCTCGACGAGCATCGCGTTCAGCTCCTGCTGCTTCTCGCGCAGATAGGCGATGTCGCCGTCGGCGACCGGCAGCTGCGGCCAGCACCCGGCGGTCCCCTGCTCGGGGAAGATCGCGGCGTAGGTCAGCACGAACACGCGCGCCTGCGGGGAGCGCTCGTGGATGCCCTGGAACACCGCCGCCACCAGCGGGGCCGTCGCCTGAATCCGCTCGCTTATCTCGTCGCGCCCGTTCTGCACGTACTGGTCCCGGCACGGGGAGCCCGTGCGCTGGAACGTGAAGCAGTCCTCGGCGATGCTCGAGAAGCCGATGTCGTTGCCGCCGATGTTGATCGTGACCAGCTCGGTGTCCGGCTGGAGGCTGTCGAACTGCGGCGGGTTCGGACCCGGAGTGACGCCCTGCGGCTGCGTCATGTCCTCGGTCTCGCCGCCGCTGCAGCTCGGGTCGCGGAACTCGGCGAAGGCGAGCGTGCGCTGCGCGATGTGCGCGTAGTTGTTGTTCGACTTGAGGCAGCCGAACGGCTGGATCTGCAGCGGGATGAGCGGGCCGGCGGCGTACGAGTCGCCGAGCGCGACGTAGTCGGCCGACGCGGACGCCGGCACGAGCAGTGCGACGAGCGCCACGATCCCCGCGATCCCCCTGCGCAGCATGTCCGGTCCCTACCCGGGCCCGCCGCCGGTCACACCCGGTGCTACCGGGTCGGCTGCGGTTCGACGCGGCGCCAGCCGCGCAGTATCCACACGGCGGGCATCGCGACCAGCACGGCGCCGCCGATGGCGAGCGCCGCCACGCCGAGCTCCGAGAGCGCCAGGCCGCCCATCAGGGCGAGCGCCGCGCCGGTCCCTCCGGACAGGAGGTCGTTGAAGCCGAGCAGCTTGCCGCGCTCGGCCGGGCGGGTGCGGTCGGCCAGCTCGGCGGTCGCTGCCACGAAGGAGAAGTTCCAGCCGAGGCCGAGCCCGAACAGGGAGATCGAGATGGCGGGCACGCTCTCGATCCAGATCAGGCTGATCGCCGACACCATCATGATCAGCAGGCCGCCACCCAGCGCGGGCGTGCGGCCGATCCGGTCGATGATGTCGCCCACCACGATCACCAGCGCGTACATGCCGATCACGTGCGCGCCGATGATCGGGAAGACGTTGTGACCCGCGTGCCCGTGGTGGTCGACCACCACGGCGCCGGTCAGCGTCATCAGCGCCACCATCACCGCGAAGCTCGCCTGCGCTGCCAGCAGCGACGGGATCACGCCCGGCCGGCGCAGCAGCTCGCCCAGCGGCGCCGCGGGCGATGAGTCGTGCTCGTCTCCCGGCGAGATCAGCACGGCGATCCGGCGCGGGTCCGGCCGCACGGCCATCACCAGCGCCAGCCCGACGAGCATGATGGCGCCGGCCGCGAGCCAGAGCGGGACGAGCGCGTCGCCGTCGAGGTCGCGCCCGGACAGCAGCGGGCTGAAGACGGCCGGCCCGAGCAGGGCGCCGAACACCGCGCCGAAGAGGACGAGCGCGATGCCGCGCGCGCGGCGCTCGGGCGGGTACATGTCGCCCGCCGCGGTGCGCGCGAGCAGCGCGACCCCGCTCGCTGCCCCGACGCAGGCCAGCCCGGCGAGGACCACCGGAGCGGACTCGATCCCGCTGCCCAGCCCCGCGAGCGCGCATCCGGCCGCGCCGGCAACGAAGCCGGCGGCCAGGACCGGCACGCGCCCGACCCGGTCCATCGCCCGGCCCGCCGGGAGCGCCGCGAGCGCGCCGGACGCCAGCACGATCGCGGGTCCCAGGCCGAGCAGGCCCTCCACGTCGAGCACCAGCACCAGCGTGATCGACGCGACCGCGGCCGAGAGCTGGAGCATCGCCGAGTTCGCCGCGAGCGACGCCGACAGCAGCGCCGTGTTGCGACGGATCGGGAGCGCGGGCTGGCTGCTCAGGACACCGTGCGGCGGAAGAGGAACCAGCACACCACCGCGATGACAACCGCGAGGAAGGGCAGCCCCCAACCGATCACACCGACGAGCGCGAGGATGCCGCCGATCACGGCGACCGCTCCGGCCACTCCGCCCCCGACCGCGAGCTGGTAGGCGCGCTTCTCGCGCCCGCGCCGCGATGGAGGCCCGCCGGAACGCCGTGTGAGGTCACCGCTCATAGGACAGAACCGTACAGGTGACGTTCAGAAAGATGAACGCAAGATGGTCCGGGCGACCTCTTGCCGGACCTCCAAGGCAGTGCCCTAATGGATGAATGACCTCGGATGGCATCTCTCAGCAGATCAGGGACGGGAGCCTCTCCGAGGTCGCCAGCGACATCCCGGCGGGCGTGACACTCGCCGAGTACGCGGCGGCGCGCCGGCGCAAGCCCGGTCCGAGCCTGAAGGCGCGCGTCGTATCGATCTTCGTGCCGAGAAAGTCGCGATGAGCCCGCGCGGTCGTACGAGCGAGCCGACGCCTCACGTGTGCCGGGGCTGCACGCTGCCGCTCGTCCAGCCTCAGCGAGTGGTGGCGGAACGGATGAGCTGGCGCGTGTACCTGCGCTGCCCGAGCTGCGGATGGACGGCCGAGGAGCTGCTTGACGAGCTGGCGCTGAAGCGGCTCGACGAGGAGCTCGAGCGGGGCACGCAGCAGCTGATCGTCGCGATGCGGCGCGCCACCGACCTGAACATGCGCGAGTACGTGACGCGCTTCGCCGCGGCACTTGCGGCCGACGCGATCGTGCCGGCGGACTTCTAGCGCCGCGGGCCGGCGAGCGCCGGCAGAGCCTGGGCCGTTACCCACACCGGCGTGCGGGCGGACGAGCCGTCGTAGGCGACCGACCCGCCCGGACCCATCCGCGCGCGTAGGTAGTCGAGCGGGGTGATCCCGTCCTCGGTGCGCATGCGTCCGGGCGGGATGCCGGCGGCGCGCATGCCGGTGACGGCGAGGGCGGTGGTCTGGGAGTTGGCGTGTTGGCCGGCTCGCATGCCGAGGCCGCCGTTCGGCGACTGCGCGGCGCGGAGGAACGCGCGGGCCCGCCGGATCGCGGCCGGCTCCATGGTTCGCCGGAGGGCCCAGAGGGCGGCGCCGGTGGTGTCGACGTCGCCTGCGGCGGTGCGTGCGCTGAGGGGAAAGCCGCCGTCCTCGAGCTGTCGCGCGGCGAGCCAGCGGCGGGCGCGGCGGCGGTGAGGAGCGAAGCGACTTCCATGGTCGAGGGCGAGGAGACCGAAGGCGGTGAGGTTGACGTCGCCGGCGAAGGAGCCGTCGGCGCGCTGCCTGCGGGCGAGCGCGCGGCGGCGGCGGGCGGCGACGCTTCGGTCCGCCGGATGTGGAGAGCCCGCGAGTGCAAGGACGGAACGCTCGAGGTCGGGGAGCGAGCGGGGCCGGAACGCCGGGGTGCGGAGGAGGCGCCGGGCCGACCGGAGCGCGGGCGAGCCGGGCGACACACGAGCGAGGGCGAGGGCCGCCCAGCCGGTCATGAGCGCCGAGGGCCGAACGCCGGGCGCAGCCCCGAAGCCGCCACCCGGCGCCTGGGCACGCACGAGGAACCGAAGGCCGGCCCGAACGGCAGCGGCCCGCGAGCGCGGCCGGGCCGCGACGGTGAAGGTGCGAGCGCGCGCAGCGCGCGGCGACGACGCGCGGCGACGCGCGCCTCGCCGCTACCGACAGCGTGTAGCGCCCCGGCGGCAGGTCGCGGCCCAGCGCGTATCGCCACGTGCCGCTTCGGGCGGGCACCGCGATTGGCTCCGCGGCCGTTCCGCAGCGCCGCTCGACGAGCCGCCGCTGCCGGGCGCTCCATCCGTCGCAACCGCCCGACCTCCTTCGCGCGAGCCTGACCTCTACGGCCGCGCCGCCGGCCGTCCCCCGCAGGATCCGCGGGCCCGCGCCGCGGGCGAAGCGCTCTCCCGGCAGGATCTTCGCGATCCCGGCCTGCCCGGGGCCCGGGCCCGGCTGTGCGCCTGGCGGCAGGTCCGTCCCCTGACAGGCCGCGTCGCCCACGCAGAGCGCCAGCGCGTTCGAGCGGATGCCGTCCGGATGCTCCGCCTTCAGCAGGCGAAGCCCCGGCGTGTCGTACCTCAGCCAGGCGCGGCCCTCGGCGTCCGTCGCGGCGCCGCCCACCGAAGCGCCGGCCACCGGCCCGCCGTCGGCTCCCGTCGACGGCCGGATGCGGCCGTCGCGGACGGTCACGGTGACCGTCTCGCCGACCTCGGCCCGTCCCGGACCGGCCAGCCGGAGCAGCAGCGGCTTCTGGTCGGCGCCGTAGGCCCACAGCACCTCCGCTCCCGGCCGCAGCGGGGCGCGGCAGCCGCCCGCCACGTAGCGCCAGTCGGCCAGCACCGACCAGTACGACGCCGTCGCGTCGTCCGACTGGTCCGGCCCGATCCGGTCGACGAAGAAGTCCTGGAAGTCGGGGTTCCACCGCCCGCGCCAGCCCACCCCGGCGTCCGCCACCGCGGTGAGCGGCGACGGCGCCGCCGAGCCGCACGCGTGCGGGCCGCTGCCGTCGCCGCCGTCGAGCGGGCGCGCGTCGCTCGCAACGGTGCCCTCGAAGAGCGTCGCGGTGCGGCCCTCCACCCGGAGCCGGACCTCGGCGCGAAGACCCCTCCGCCGACGGACCGGCGCCGCAGCAGCGACGCCTACGAGCGGCAGCAGGCAGAGCGCGGCGCCGGCCAGGCGCCGCGCTCGCCGCTTCACGTCGCGCCTATCGGGACGTGACGAGTCCTGAGACACGCGTCACCGTGGTCGCGCCGGTGTCCGGGTCGCGGGTGGCCGCCTCGATCCGCACGCGGCGGCCCCGCCCGGACCGCTCGGCCAGACGGCGCAGCCTGGGACGGAGCTTCACGCTCACCAGCCGGTTCTCGCCGGAGGCCAGGACGAACGTCGTCCGTCCCGCCGGCTCGAGCGGCCCGCCCCGGCCGGCCGGGCGGAACCTCACGGTCACCATCCCGGGACATCCCGTCGCGCCGAGACCGCGCGGGCACCGCACCATGACGCGCACGCTGCCGCCACGGCGGAGCCTCATCGTCCGGTTGCGGGCGAGCCTCGCCTTCGCGAGACGCGCCGCCGGCCGGGCGACCTCCGGCACCGGGGTCGGCTCGTCCGGCTGGACAACCGCGCCACCCGAGACGACCTCCGGCTCCTCCGGCTGCACCGACACCGCCCGCAGCGCCAGGGAGATCACGCTCCCGAGCTGGGCGTCCCCGGCCAGCTCGCTCTGCGAGGCGCGCCGTCGAGGCTCGCCTCCCAGACCGCCGCGCCGGGCTGCTCGCCCACGGTGTTCACGGAGCTGACGCGTGCCACGCCGCCGCTGTCCTCGAGCTGCAGCTCGCTCACGCAGCCCGCGGGCTCGGCCGTGGCGGCCGCCCCCTCGAGCACCTCGGCCAGCGGAGCGCCCACCTCTCCCTCGATCGAACACATCCGGTCGGCGCCCGCCGCGGCCGGGTCGTGGTCGATCACGAGCGCGAACGGCACGGTGGTGCCCTCCGCCACGTCGGGCGCGGGGCGCAGGTCCGGGTCGGCGGGGTTCGCACGCTCGGGCGGCTCGGCCCCAAACCCGTCGCCCACCAGCGCCGTGATGGCGTCCTGGGTCGCGTACAGGTTGTCCCCGTCGTCGCCCGGCCGCCACCGGAACGCGCCGTCGTCGCGCTGGAGCGAGACCAGGAAGTCGAGCGGCGTCGCCCCGCTCGACGTCGTCCAGCGCGGGGCCTGCGGGTCGATCCCGCAGCGGCGCAGCCCGTCCACGACCCACGCCGTGCTGTCCGCGTTGGAGCCGAGGAACGCACTGTCGAAGCCGCCGTTGGACTCGTTCTGCGCCGCCTCGAGGAAGTCGAGGCCGGCGGCGACCGCGGCGTCGTCCGGCGTCGCGCCGGCGGCGCACAGGGACGCGATCGCGGCTCCGGTCATGTCCACGTCGCCGCTCGAGGCGGAGGTGCCGAAGCCCCAACCGCCGTCGGGCGCCTGCGCATCTCGGATGAAGCGCGCGACGAGCGGCGAGATCGCGCTCACGGCACCGGCGCGGTCGATCCCGAGCACGGCGAAGATGTCGTCGTTCACGAGAGCGTCGCTGCCGATCTGCTCGCCGTCGAACTCCCGGGCGAGCTTGGCGACGAGGTTCTCCGTGGCCGACAGCCTGGCGGTCTGGATCCCGGCCGCCCTCCCCGTGAGCAGGCCGCGCGCGATCGAGCTCCCCTCGAGCGGGAAGAGCCCGGTCCATTCGTCGTAGTAGAAGTCCTGCGCGCTCGGGCTGGCGAGCGTCGTGCGCACGTCCGCGGCGTGAACGTCCGCGTTGGCGAGCGCGATCATCGCCCAGTCCCCGCCGAAGAAGCCGAGCCTTCCGTCCTCGGCCTGCTGTGCCTGGATCCAGGCCGCTCCCTCGGCCGCCGCCAGGCGTGCCTCCTCGTCGGTGACCTCCGCTGCGGCGGGGGCGGCGAGGGCCAGTGCGGCGCCGGCGGCGAGGGCCGGCACGAGTTGCTTGAGTCGCGCGGAGAACCGCGCGCGATGCGTGGGCTGCATGTCACCCGTCCTTTGAATCGATTGGGCGAGCGACACCAGCCGTGTCGGGCGGGCGCCGGTCGCCTGGAACGCGAGGCGAACTGCACTTCGCACCTGGGCGGGTGTTCGGGCTCGAGCTCTACCTAACGGGACCCCTTCCCAGGGCCGTTGCCGGCCCCAGTGGGACTTCGTCCCGCTCGTCACTCACACCGCTGCGCGTCAGCCCCGGATTCGAACCGGGTTCCCCAACCGCAGGCGCGGCGATCCTACATCCGGGGTCGGGCGACCGTCTTCGAGGAGTCTTTGTTAGGGTGCCCTAATTCGTGTTAGGGCACCCTAACTTTGACTTCGAGAGGATGAGATGAGACGACTGAGAGGCTGGTTCCGGCGCGCGGTTCTCCTGGGTCTGGCCACGGGGATGCTGCTGGCGCCGGCCGCGCTCGCCGCTCCGGTCACGCTGACCGGCGGAGACTCGGACTGGGGCGTGAAGCTCTCGTTCCGCAACTACATCGCCGGGCCGATCGCGCACGGCGACATCACGACGTTCGACGGCGCCACGCGCAACCCGGACGGCACGTTCTCCTTCCCGGTCACCGGCGGCAGCTGGGAGGAGGCGACCCGCGCGGGCGAGGTGACGCTCGCGGGGAGGGTCCGCTTCCGCGGGCACGAGACGCCCGCCGGCAGCGGCAACCACCTGCTCTACCTCGAGATCGACAACGTGCGGCTCGTGCTGAACGGCGACGCGGGCACGCTCTACGCCGACGTCGTGAGCAAGTCGCTCTCGTCCGGCGAGCTTGAGGAGTTCCCCGGGGTGGACCTCGCGTCGCTCAACCTGACCGGCATCACCCCGGCCGTGAGCGGCGACGTCCTCACCTGGACCGGCATCCCGGCCGTGCTCACCGAGAACGGCGCTCCCGCCTTCGCGGGCTTCTACGCGGCCGGCACCGCGCTGGACCCGGTCTCGATCGCCGCGACGTTCGAGGAGCCCCCGCCGGCCAGCGTCGACCCGGCCAGCCTCGACTTCGGGACTCAGGGGCTCGGCAGCCTGAGCCCGAGCCGGACGGTCACGGTCACGGCGGGCGCCGATCCCCTTGCGATCGACCGTCTCACGACCACGGGCGACCACCTGGAGGACTTCCTCGTCGCGGGCGACACGTGCTCGGGCGCGGCGCTCGCGCCGGGTGAGGAGTGCACCTTCCGCGTCCGCTTCGCGCCCGGCGCCGAGACCGTGCGCCAGGCGACGATCAGCGTGCTGTCCGACGCTCCGGAGGGCCCGCTCGAGGTCGCGCTGAGCGGCACGGGAAGCCCGCTCGGGCAGGGGCCGCAGGGCGAGCCGGGCGTACCCGGCGAGCCGGGCGCCGGCGGCGCTCAGGGCCCGGCCGGCCCGGCCGGCGGCCCGGGCCCCGCGGGCGAGCCGGGCCCCGCCGGCGCGCAGGGCGCCCGCGGCCCCAAGGGCGCGCGTGGCCGGCCCGGCCGCGATGCCTTCGTCACATGCCGGCTCGAAAACCGGCGGGGCGACCGGCGGGTCGTCTGCCGGGTGGACCACCGCGCCACCGGCCGCGACTCGCGCTCCCGGGCGCGCCTGATCCGCCGCGGCAGGGTCTACGCCTCCGGCACCGCGCGCCGCCTGCGGGCCGACCGGCGCGTGCCGCGCGGCAACTACGTCCTCCGCCTCGGCACCGGCAGCCGCGCACGCGACCTGAAGGTGACCGTGCGCTGACCTGAAGACCGATGCGCCGGGCCCGGCGCGGGATCAGTGGACGTCCCGCGCCTTCCGGCCTTCGACGAGCGCCGGCCGGCGGCCCCTCAGGCGCCGGCCGGCGTCTCGGATGCCTTCGGCTCGTGCCGGTAGTACTCGACCGGGTCGGCCGGCAGCGGCGTCTTCTCGAGGATGAGGTCGACCGCCTTCTCCGCGGTCATCATCACCGGCGCGTAGATGTTGCCGTTCGTGACGTACGGGAACACGGACGCGTCCACCACGCGCACGCCGTCGAGCCCGTGCACCTTCATCGTGAGCGGGTCCACCACGGACATGTCGTCCGTCCCCATCCGGCACGTGCACGACGGGTGCAGCGCGGTCTCGGCGTCCTTGGCGACCCAGTCGAGGATCTGCTCGTCGGTGTCCACCTCCGCGCCGGGCGACAGCTCCCCGCCGCTGAACGGCTCGAAGGCGGGCGCGCCCAGGATCTTGCGCGTCACGCGCACGGCCTCGATCCACTCGCGCCGGTCGTTGCCGGTCGACAGGTAGTTGAACAGCAGCGCGGGGTGCTTGCGCGGGTCGCTCGACACCGCCTTGCAGGTCCCGCGCACGTCCGAGTACATCGGCCCCACGTGGACCTGATAGCCGTGGCCGCCGCCGCCCTCGGGGACCGTGCCGTCGTAGCGGATCGCGATCGGCAGGAAGTGGTACATGAGGTTGGGCCACCCCACCTCGTCGTTGCTGCGCACGAACCCGCCCGCCTCGAAGTGGTTCGTGGCCCCCGGGCCCGACTTCCGCAGCAGCCACTCGAGCCCGACCTTCGGCCGGTTGTGCATCTTGAAGTACGGCGCCATCGACACCGGCTGCGTCGAGCTGTGCTGGATGTAGACCTCGAGGTGGTCCTGCAGGTTCTCCCCCACGCCCGGCACGTCGGCGACCACGTCCACGCCGATGCCGCGCAGGTGGTCGGCGGCGCCGACGCCCGAGATCTGCAGCAGCTGCGGCGAGTTGATCGCCCCGCCGCAGAGGATGACCTCGCCGCCGTGGGCGCGCCGGCTGCCGCGCCCGCGCCGCGTGTAGTCCACCCCCACCGCTCGCTTGCCCTCGAACACGACCTTCGTGACGAAGGCGAACGTCTCCACGTCCAGGTTGGGGCGGTCCATGACCGGGTGCAGGTAGGCGCGCGAGGCCGACAGCCTGCGGCCCCGGTGCACGTTCCGGTCGAACTTCGCGAAGCCCTCCTGCTTGTAGCCGTTCACGTCCTCCGTGAGCGGGTAGCCGGCCTCCTGCACCGCGGCGAAGAACGCGTCGAAGAGCGGCCCGCGGGCGGGGCCGCGCTCCAGCACGAGCGGGCCGTCGTGGCCGCGGAACGGATCGTCCGGCCGCGCCGCGAGGCAGTTCTCCATCTTCTTGAAGTACGGCAGGCAGTGGGCGTAGTCCCATGTCTCCATGCCCTCGCCCGACGCCCAGCGCTCGTAGTCCATCGGGTTGCCGCGCTGGAAGATCATCCCGTTGATGCTGCTCGAGCCGCCCAGCACCTTCCCGCGCGCGTGGTACACGCGGCGGCCGCCCATGTAGGGCTCGGGCTCGGACTCGTACTTCCAGTCGTAGAAGCGACTGCCGATCGGGAAGGCCAGCGCGGCCGGCATGTGGATGAAGACGTCCAGCAGCCAGTCCGGCCGGCCCGCCTCCAGGACCAGGACCCGGTTCGACGGGTCCTCGGAGAGACGGGCGGCGAGTGCGCATCCTGCGGACCCGCCGCCCACGATCACGAAGTCATAGCGCGCCGTCATGCGCCCTCCTCATGAGCTCGCGGCGAGCTCCTGCTTCGGGGTCTCCTTCTTCGGGTCGATGAACGGCTTCTCGACCACGGTGGCCTGGACGATCCCCTCCGGCCGCTCGACCTCGAGCTCCGTGCCGAGCTCGGAGTGCTCGGTCGGCACCATCGCGTAGCCGATGTTCTTCTCGAGCCGCGGCGAGAAGCACGCCGAGGTGATCCGGCCCACGACGCCGCCGCCCTTGTGGACCGGGAACGTGTCGATCATCGCCCCGTCGTTGTACGAGCCGAGGCCGGAGCCGCCGATCTCGACGCCCACCAGCTTGCGCTTCGGCCCCTCGGCCTTGATCTTCGCGAGCGCCTCCTTGCCGATGAAGTCGCCGGCGGCCTCGAGGTCGACCATCCAGTCGTAGCCCATGCCGACCTCGTAGGGGTTCGTGTCGAACCACATGTCGCAGCCCGGCCCGAGCGCCAGGATGCCGCCCTCGATCCGGCGGATGTGGCAGGGGCCGATCACCTCGAGCCCGTGCGGCTTGCCGGCCTCGAGCACGGCGTCCCAGAGCGCGACGCCGTTCTTGCTCGCCTCGTACAGGTAGATCTCGAACCCGAGCTCGCTCGTGTAGCCCGTGCGCGACACGAGCACCCGCATGCCGTTCAGCTCGTACGGGCGCATGTAGTAGTAGGGGATCTCGAGGATGCTGTCGCCGAACAGGTCGACCATCACGTCCTTCGACTTCGGCCCCTGCACCTGCACCGGGCCGACGTCGATCTCCTTGATGGTCACGTCGTGGCCCGAGTTGTAGGCGACGCCGCGCGCCCACAGCTCCACGTCGCTGTCGGCGAGCGAGAGCCAGAAGCGGTTCTCCTCGACGCGCAGCAGGACGGGGTCGTTGATGATGCCGCCGTCCGGGCAGGCAGAGGAACACGTACTTGCACTGCTCGACGGCGCACTTGTTGAGGTCGCGCGCGACGAGCAGGTTGGTGAACTCGAAGGCGTCCGGCCCGCTGATCTCGATCTGGCGCTCCACGCCGACGTCCCAGAGCGTCACGCCGTTCAGCAGGTGCCAGTACTCCTCGACCGGGTCGCCGTAGTGGCGCGGGTGGTACATGTGGTTGTAGACGCTGTACAGCTGGATGCCGTGGCGGCGCGAGGCGTAGAAGTACGGCGACTTGCGCAGACGCGAATAGAGCAGGATTCCGGGGTTCTCGTTCACCTGTGACAAGGGCTCCTCCTAGTTCGTCAAACGGTCGACGAGCTGCCGCCGCCAGGTCTCGGTCTCTTTCAGCTCGTTGAAGGTGTACACGTGGATGCCGCCCACCCGGGCCTGCGGGGTCGGCGAAGGTCGGGGACAGCTGCTCGAGAAGATCGGTGGGGGTGTAGCGGCGCGGCGAGAGGAAGCGGCGGAGCAGGCCGCGCTGGCCGCGAAGGAAGCGGACCGACTCGCCGAGCCCGATGCGCAGCGACGTGCGCATGAGCTTGCGGGTGTCGACGGCGCCGGGCACGCCGATCCAGATCGGCAGGTGGGTGCCGCGGTCGCGGACGCGCCTGCACCCAGGTGGCGATCACGTCCGAGTCGAAGCAGATCTGGCTGACGATGTAGGTCGCCATCGGCTCCTTGGCGAACATCGCCTCGATGGTCGTCTCGTCGCTGATGAAGTGGTGGCTCTCGGGGTAGCCCGAGATGCCGATCTCGGCGAACGACTCGCGCAGCTCGCCCATGGCCGCCAGCAGCTCGGCGGCGCCGGTGTATTCGCCGGCGGGCTGGCGGGCGTCTCCGGCGATCACGAAGACCTCCCGGACCTCGACGGCGCGGAGCCGGGCGACGATCTCCTCGAGATGGGCGCGGTCGCGGACGAGCCGGGCGGAGAGATGAGGGACGACGGAGTAGTCGCGCGCGGCGAGCGCCTCGGCGACGCCGAGGGTGGCCTCGAGGCCCTTGGTCGGCGAGGCGGTGACGGTGATCTTGCTGCCATGCGGGAGATGGGCGATGACGTCCTCGGCGACGCCGTCGAGGGGAAGGACCTCGTAGCGGGGCCGCTGGAGGGCGGCGAGGAGCGAGGAGGAGGCGGGCGCGTGCTGCGACGCTGCGACGAGCACCAACCTGATATATCAGGTCGTCGCGCCGACGGGTCAACCCGCCATCGCGGGGGTTCGGGAGCCGAGCAGGCCGAGGGCCTCGTCGAGGCCGATGCGCCGGTAGGTCTCGACCGGAACGCCGTCCCGGAGCAGGGCGCTCCGCTCCTGAAGGATGCGCATGCGGACATCGCGCTCGACCTCGCCGATGCGTGACTCGATCGATGCGATGCGGGCGCGAACGCGTCTGCTGCGGGCGCTCGCCGGGCCCGTCCGCTTCGGCCCGCAGCCGCTCGAGCCGGCTCTCCGGATCCAGGATCGCCTCCACGTACCCCTCGGTCACCGGGTTGCCCGCGATCTCCACGTCCGCGTCGGCCACCCGTCCCGCCGGCGAGTACGCCAGGCACGTCCCGATCCGCCCGCGGGCGCTCGCCACCACCTCGTCGTCCACCCCTCCCTCCGCCGGCTCGCCGTCCTCCACCACGAGCCGCGTGATCCCCCGGTCGTCGATCGCCTCCAGGATCTCCTGCGGGCCCTCTCCCACCACGACCTCCTTGCGTCGCGGCCAGACGTCCAGCCGCGCGTGGTCTCCCAGCGGGCGCCCCACGTGGAAGAGGTAGTAGTCGGGGTAGACGAAGAAGTCATCCCCGCGCGCGCGATGGAAGTCGTAGAACGCCGTGATCGTCGCGGCGATCAGCGCGCTTGCGCCGACCGCCCCGCACGGCCGGCTCATCACGACCCCGAGCCGGTCCTGCTCGCCGAACCCGTCGAAGAGGTCCTGCAGCCGCGCCGGCCGGCCGTCGACGCGAACCTCGAAGGAGGAGCTCCTCAACTCCCGTGACGAGTGCATCGGGGTGTGATATATCAGGTTTCCGGCCATCCGCCACCGACCCCGAGGTGACCTCAGTGGAAGCGCAGTCTGGATCAGCGGGCACTCTGCCGGGCGCGGCGAGGGCCGTCGTCATCGGCGCCGGCATCGTCGGCAACAGCCTCGTCGGTCACCTGGCCCGGCTCGGCTGGTCCGACCTCGTCCTGATCGACAAGGGCCCGCTGCCGAACCCGGGCGGCTCGACCGGCCACGCGTCGAACTTCATCTACCCGGTCGACCACTCCCGCGAGATGACCTCGCTCACCCTCGACAGCGTGCGCCAGTACAAGGAGCTCGACGTCTTCATCGAGAGCGGCGGCCTCGAGGTCGCCCGCACCGAGGAGCGCATGGAGGAGTTCCGGCGCCGCATGGCCTCGGCGAAGTCGTGGGGCGTCGAGCCGGTATCGCTGGTGACCCCCGCGGAGATCAAGGAGCTCGTCCCCTTCATCGACGAGAGCATCCTGCTCGGCGGCTTCTACACGCCCGGGGTCGCCGTCGTCGACTCGCTCCGCGCCGGCACCCTCATGCGCGAGGAGGCCCAGCAGCAGGGCGCGCTCACGGTCTCGGCCAACACCGAGGTGCTCGGCATCGACGTGGAACGCGGCCGCGTACGCCGCGTACGCACCACGCGCGGCGACGTGGAGGCCGAGGTCGTGGTGATCGCCTGCGGCGTCTGGAGCCCGCGCCTCGCGCGGATGGCCGGCGCGTCGATCCCGCTCACGCCGGCGGTGCATCAGATGATCGACATCGGCCCGGTGCCGCGCTTCGCGGACGCCAAGTCGAGCATCGAGTACCCGATCGTCCGAGACATGGACGTCGGCATGTACGAGCGCCAGGACGGCGGCGGCCTCGAGGTCGGCTCCTACGCCCACCGCCCGATCCTGCACGACCCCGACGAGATCCCCTCCATCGAGGAGGCGGCGCTCTCCCCCACCGAGCTGCCGTTCACGCAGGACGACTTCGCCCAGCAGATGGAGCACGCGCTCGAGTTGATGCCGGAGATCGTGGGCGACGAGTCCGTGGGCATCAAGTACGCGATCAACGGCCTGCTCTCGCTCACGCCGGACGGCCTCCCGATCCTCGGCGAGACCCCCGAGACGAAGGGGCTGTGGTCGGCCGCCGCGGTGTGGGTGAAGGAGGGGCCGGGGGTCGGGCGCGCGCTGGCCGAGTGGATGGTCGAGGGCGAGTCCGAGATCGACCTGCAGGCCTCCGACGTCGCCCGCTTCTACGAGCACCAGCGCGCCGTCTCGCCACGTTCAGGCGCGCGCGTCGGAGGGCTTCAACAAGACCTACGGCATCGTCCACCCCGGCGAGCAGTGGGCCTCGAACCGCGACGTGCGGCTGTCCCCCTTCAACGAGCGCGAGCGTGAGCTGGGCGCCGCCTTCTTCGAGGCCGCCGGCTGGGAGCGGCCGCACTGGTACGAGTCGAACGCCCCGCTGCTGGAGGAGTTCGCCGACCAGATCCCGGGCCGGGAGGCCGAGTGGGACTCGCGCTGGTGGTCGCCGATCATCAACGCCGAGCACCTCGCGATGCGCGACCGCGCCGCGATGTTCGACCTCACCGCGTTCTGCGTGTTCGACGTGGTCGGGCCGGGCGCCCTCGACACCGTGCAGCGCGTCTCGATGCGCCAGATGGACGTGAAGCTCGGCAAGGTCGTCTACACGCCGTGGCTCACGCCCTCCGGCGGCTTCCGCTCCGACCTCACGGTGATGCGGCTCGGCGACGAGCACTTCCGCGTGGTCACCGGCGGCGCGCACGGCATGGCGGACCTGAAGTGGGTGGCGGACCACCTGCCGGAGGACGGCAGCGCGCAGGTGTTCGACCTCACCTCGAGCTGGACCACGCTGGGCCTGTGGGGCCCGCGGGCGCGCGACATCCTCGGCAGCACCACGAGCGCGGACGTGTCGCACGAGGGCTTCCCGTTCGCCACCTGCCGGACGATCGAGGTCGACTCGCTGCGCGTGCTGGCGTCGCGGATCTCCTACGTGGGCGACCTGGGCTGGGAGCTGTACGTCCCGATCGAGCAGGGCGCGAAGCTGTGGGACACGATCCGGGAGGCGGGCGAGCCGCACGGGATCGTGCCCGCCGGTATCGGCGTCTACGGGACCACCGGCCGGCTGGAGAAGTGCTACCGCGCGTTCGGCTTCGAGCTGGACGGCGAGTACGACGTGGTCGAGGCCGGCATGGCGTGGGGCAAGGTGAAGGAGCAGGACTTCGTGGGCAAGGAGGCGCACGTGCGCCAGCGCGAGGAGGAGCCCGCGGCCGTGATGTGCACGCTCACGGTGGACGACCACACGTCCGCGAGCGGCGTGAAGCGCTACATGCTGGGCGGCGAGCCGATCGTCACGCCCGACGGCGCGCCGCTCACCGACTCGAAGGGCCGCCGGTCGTTCGTCACCTCCGCCGGAGCGGGCCCGTCGGTGGGCAAGCACATCCTGCTGTCCTACCTGCCGCCGGAGCACGCCGTGGTGGGCGAGCAGCTCGCGCGTGGAGTACATGAACGAGCGCTACCCGGTGACGGTCGAGCGCGCCGACTCGACGCCGCTGTTCGACCCCGACAACGAGCGGGTGAAGGCGGCGGACCCGGTCCTGACATGAGGATCCTCGTCTGCGTAAAGCGCGTGCCGCTCACGGGCGGGCGGATGGTGCTCACGGCCGACGAGCAGGCGATCGAGACGCGCCATCTGGGCTTCACGATCAGCCCTCATGAGGAGTGCGGGGTCGAGGAGGCGGTGCGGCTGGTCGAGGCGCATGGCGGCTCGGTCACGGTCTTGACGCTTGGGCCGCCTGAGGCGGAGGAGCAGGTGCGCGACATGCTGGCTGTGGGGGCCGACCGCGGCTTGTTGCTCGTCAACGACAGCAATGAGGAGTGGGATCCGCAGGGGACCGCCTCCGCGGTGGTGGCGGCCATCGCTTCGGAGGAGGGTTCCGGCGGGCCGTTCGACTTGGTGATCTTCGGCAACGAGTCCGCGGACTCGGGCGGGTACCAGGTGGGGATCCGGGTGGCGCACGCGTTGGGGCGGCCGATCGTGACGGGGCTGAAGGCCCTGTCCGTCGAGGACGGCCAGGCGCGCTGCGAGCAGGAGGTGCAGGGCGGCCGCGACGTGTACGTGGTGCCGCTGCCGGCCGTGGTGTCGGTGCTCGAGGGCATCAACCTGCCGCGCTACCCGTCGGTGCCGGCGAAGCTGAGGGCGCGATCGAAGCCGGTGGAGACGAGCACGCCCGCGCGCCCCGAGCCGCGCCTCGAGAAGCTGCGGCTGGTGGTGCCGCCCGGCCAGGGCAAGCAGGCCGAGGTGCTGGGGCAGGGGCCGGAAGCGGCGCCGCGAGTGGTCGAGATCATGCGCGAGATCGGCGTCGCATGACCGACTGTCCTGCCCTGGTGTTCCATACGAACACCAAAACAGGACAGTCGCCGGAAAGGGGCGCGGTCGCGTGGCGCTAGTCCTCGTCGAGCACCAGGACGGCCACCCTGACGAGCTGTCGTTGCAGGCGCTGGCGCTGGCGCGCGGCGTGACCGGGGAAGCGCCGCTCGAAGCGCTGCTCATAGGCCCGGGCGCCACAGACGCCGCGAACGAGCTCGGCGCGCACGGCGTGACGACCGCCCACGTCACGGAGGACGACCGCCTCGGCGCCTACGCACCGGCAGCCTGGGCGCGCTGCGTCACCGAAGTCGCCGACAGGACCAGCCCGACCGCCATCGTCGCCGCGGGCTCGAACAGAGGCAACGAGGTGCTGGCCCACGTGGCCGCCCGCATGGACCTCCCGTTCGCCGCGAACTGCACGAAGGCAGCGGAGGACGGCACGGTCACGCGCGTGAGATGGGGCGGCAGCCTCCTGGAGGAAGCAAGACTCAAGGGCTCCCCCTTATTGCTGTCGTGTGCGCCGCATGCGGTGCAGCCGGCGACCACCAACGGCGCCGCCACGCCCGCGGTAGAGCCGTTCGAGCCGGAGCTGGACCGAAGCGGACCTGACCGTCCAGGTCAAGGAGCGCGTCCAAGCCGAAACCAAGGGCATCTCCCTTGCCGAGGCCAAGGTCGTGATCAGCGGCGGCCGCGGGGTCGGCTCGGCCGACGGCTTCGCCATCCTCGAGGAGCTCGCCGGCCTCCTGAACGCCGCCGTCGGCTGCTCGCGCGTGGTGACGATGGCCGGCTGGCGACCCGCACACCGACCAGGTCGGCCAGACGGGCACGAAGGTCTCCCCCGACCTCTACATCGCGTGCGGCATCAGCGGCGCCACCCAGCACATCGCCGGCTGCAAGGGCGCGAAGAAGATCCTCGCGATCAACTCCGACGCCGAGGCCCCGATCCTGAACAACGCCGACTACGCGGTGATCGGAGACCTCACCGAGATCGTGCCGGCGATCACCGAAGAGCTGAAGCGGGAGCGGTGGCCAGCGCCATAGACGTCGCGGTCGGAGCCCTCGCGCTCGCCGCGGCGCTCGCCGTCGCCGGCTTCCTCTTTGCCCGTCGTACGCGGCTGCTCGTAGCCCTCGTCCGCATGGGCAAGCCCACCGAGCGCTTCGGCGACATCCCCACCCGCGCGAAGAACGAGGCCACCATCGTCCTCGGCCAGCGCAAGCTCCTTCAGCGCCTCGTCCCCGGCGTCATCCACGCAGCGATCTTCTGGGGCTTCCTCGTCCTCTTTCCCACGATCGTGATCGCCATGATCGGCGCCGTCGACAAACACGCCACCCTGCCGTGGCTAGGTCACCAGGGCTGGTTCGCCTTCATGGTCGACCTCTTCGCCGTCCTCGTCCTCGCAGGCGTGATCGGTGCCGTGATCATCCGCAAGGTCCAGCGTCCCAAGCGCTTCGAGGGCAGCCACCTGAGGGAGGCCGACCTCATCCTCCTCCTCATCGCCGGGATCGTCACCACCCTCCTGCTCTGGCACGCGTCTCGGATCGCGCTGGGACTGAACGAGTGGCCCGCGGGCTGGTCGCCCGGTCTCCGACGCCCTCTCGAATCTCTTCGCAGACAACCGGACCACCGAGGTCCTCGAGCGCGTCTTCGTCTGGGCCCACGTGCTGATCATCCTCACCTTCCTCGCCTACCTCCCCCACTCGAAGCACCTGCACATCGCGACCGCCGCGGTCAACGTCTTCTTCGCCTCCACCCGCGCCCGCGGGCACCTCGAGCCGCTCCGCTTCGACGTGCCCGACGACGAGATGCGCTTCGGCGCCGGCACCGTGAAGGACATGACCTGGAAGCAGACGCTCGACACCTTCTCCTGCACCGAGTGCGGCCGCTGCCAGGACGTCTGCCCCGCCTGGACCACCGGGAAGGAGCTCTCGCCCAAGCTGCTCATCATGGCCCTGCGCGACCAGGTCTTCGCCGAGGGCCCGGCGCTCGTCCGCACACCCGACGGCGAGTTCGAGCCGGCACCGCTCGTGCCGAACGCCGTGACGGACGACATCGTCTGGGACTGCGTGACCTGCGGCGCCTGCGTGCGCGAGTGCCCCGTGTCGATCGAGCACGTGGACCACATCGTCGACCTGCGCCGCCACCTCGTGATGGTGGAGTCGCGCTTCCCGAGCGAGGCCGAGCAGATGCTGCGCGACGTCGAACGCGCCTCCAACCCCTGGGGCAAGCCCCAGACCGAGCGCGCGGACTGGGCCGAGCGCCTCGGCGTCAAGGTGCTCGAACCCGGGGACCCGGCGCCGGAGGTCCTCTACTGGGTGGGCTGCGCCGCGTCCTTCGACGAGCGCGCCCGCGCTGCGGCCGAGTCGACGGCCAAGCTGCTCAAGGCCGCGGACATCGACTTCGCGATCCTCGGCCCGCGCGAGGCCTGCACCGGCGACCCGGCCCGCCGCATGGGCAACGAGTACCTGTTCCAGGCCTACGCGGAGCAGAACGTCGGCACCCTGAACGAGTCCGGCGTCAAGAAGGTCGTGGCGAGCTGCCCGCACTGCTTCAACACGCTCCGCAACGAGTACCCGGACTTCGGCGGCGACTACGAGGTCGTCCACCACTCCGAGCTGCTGGCCGAGCTCGTGCGCGAGGGCCGCCTCGAGCCCAGCTCGAACGGCAACACGATCACCTACCACGACTCCTGCTACCTGGCCCGCCACAACGACGTGCTCGAGGGCCCGCGCGAGCTGGTGGAGGCGGTCGGCGAGCCCGTCGAGATGAAGCGCAGCGGGAAGCGCACCTTCTGCTGCGGCGCCGGCGGCGCCCACATGTGGATGGAGGAGCGGGCCGGCAAGATCAACGAGGAGCGCGCCCGCGAGGCGGCCGAGACCGGCGCCGACACGCTGGCCGTGGCGTGCCCTTTCTGTACGGTCATGCTCGACGACGGCGTGCGGCAGCGCGGCGACGAGCTGCGCGTCGTGGACGTGGCCACCCTGCTCGCCGAGTCGCTCGAGGAAGACGATGGCCGCTGAGCCGACAACGATCCCGCCCGAGGAGGCGCCCGCCGCCAGGCTGGTCGCCGAGCGCGCCTACGTGGAGCTGCGCGACCGCATCGTGACGCTCCGCCTGGCCCCCGGCACCGCGCTGCGCGAGGACGAGCTGATGCGCGAGATGGCGATCGGCCGCACGCCCCTCCGCGAGGCGGTGAAGCGCCTGGCGCTCGAGAACCTCGTGGCGGTCCAGCCGCGCCGCGGCACCTTCGTGACGGGCGTCGAGGCGTCCGACATCGTGAACATCACCGAGGTGCGCGCCGAGCTCGAGGGCTACGCCGCCGAGCTGGCGGCGCTGCGCATGCACGGCGAGGCGCGCGCCGCCGCCGAGGCGCTCGTGGACGAGATCGAGGAGGTCACGAAGCCCCACGAGCAGGAGTGGCTGATGCGCTTCGACGAGCGCATCCACCACTTCATCTGGGAGGCGTCGGGCAACCCCTACCTGGTCGAGACGCTCGAGCACTACTTCACCCACTCGCTGCGCATCTGGTACCTGGTGCTCGACCGCGTGCCGGGCCTCGGCCACGCCGTGCACGACCAGATGCACCTGCTCGACGCCCTCCTCGCCCGCGACGGCGCGGGCGCCCGCAACATCATGCGCGAGCACGTGCTCGCCTTTCAGCGCGAGATCCTGGCGGCGTTCAGCCGCGGCTGAGCTCGGGCCGCCTCACCACCACGTCGCCGGCGGAGGTGCGGGCCCGCACCTCGACCGTCTCGGCAGACGGCTCGGGAGCCTCGGCGGCTTCGAGCGAGTTGTGCACCCTGCCCGCGCCGGCGCGCACGTCGAGCCAGGCGGCGGTGCCCTCGCGGATGCCGACCTCGAGGTCGCCGAGATTGGTCTCGAGCACGACCGAGCCGCGCACCGCCTCGCCCAGGCGGACGTCGCCGTTCGCGGACTTCGCGACGACGCTGCCGTTCGCCACGTCCACCGCGATGCTGCCGTTGGCCGCGCTGACGCGCACGTCGCCGCCGGCCGTGCCGATCCAGGTGTCGCCGTTCGAGTTCTTGACCGCGGCGCTCGTGTCGAGCTCCTGCAGCCGCACGTCGCCCGAGCCGGCCGTGACCTCGGCGTGGCCGGTCGCGTGCTCCACGAGGATGTCGCCGATCCCGGTCTTAAGGCTCAGCGTCCCGGCCTGGCCGAGCTGGATCTGGCCCAGGCCGGTCTTGATCCGGCAGTCGCCGAGCCGGCCGTCGCAGCGGAAGTCCGTCGCCTGCCCCGCGCCGTGCACGGTCGAGCCGGCCGGGAGCTCGATCGTGACGTCGATCGAGCCGCCCATGCTGCGGGGGCGCCATGAACGCAGCTTGGGCCCCTTGACGAGCAGCTGCCCGTTCGCGTACTCCACGCGGGTCTGCTCCGCGGCCTTGACGTCCTCGTCGCTGGAGGCGTCGCCGGCGCGCACGTCGACGGTGGTGTGGCTGCCGCCGTCCGCGCGGATCTGGACATCGCCGACGACGACGTCGATCGTGGCCGTGATGGGCTTGGGGGTATCGAAGGTAGGCATGGGTTCTCCTCACCGCACCCATCCGCTGTAGGAGTCGCCGATCCGGCCGCCCCGGTGCGGGGGGCGGCGGCCGGAGTCGTCGCGCGCCAGGGCGGCGGCCACGAGGCGAACGAGCCATGAATTGACCGACAGTCCCTCCCGGCTCGCGGCCCGCTCGACGCCGGCCTTGAGCTGTCCCGGGAGGCGAAGGTTGATGCGGGCCGTCTCGCCGTCGTCGTCCTCGGGCGGCACCACCGGAGGCGCGGCGCCGGCGTCGCCCGGTTCGTCGACCGGGGCCGGCGTCACGACGAAGGCGGGCTCGCCCGTGCGGAGGCGCAGCTCGACCGAGCCGGGCGCGAGATCGCGCGTGATCTCGTCCGCGGCGGCGGACAGCGCATCCAGCAGCATCAGCCGGACCGCCGAGTCGAGCGGCGCGGCCAGGCGCTCGGCGAGCGCGCGGGCCTCCTCGCCACCGGCGTCGGCGGCGACGGCGAGCTCCCGGCGGAGGTTCTCGACGTACGGTGTCAGGTCCATGGCGCCATGATGGCATCAATATGGTGCCATGTCAAGGTCGAAATGACGCCAGCTGGTGCTATGCCGGTCCGGGCCCGTGCCAGAGCCGCCAGGCGCGCACCTGCCAGCGCGCACCGGCCAGGGCGCGCACGGTGCCGCGCCCGTGCGACTCCAGGTGCGTCGCGAGGGCGAGGAAGACCTGTGCCGTGGTGAGCGCGTCGCCCTCGGCGTCGTGCGAGCGGTGAGCCGGGAGGCCGAGCTCACCGGCCACGTCGGACAGGGCGCGCCACCCGGGGTCGCCCTCGCCGCGCTCGATGCAGAGCGCGCGCCAGAGGACGGCGGTGTCGAGGATCCGGCGCGGCATGCCGATGCCGAGCGGGCGGAGGAACGACCGCTCCACCCACGCCGCGTGCGCGACCGGGATGCAGCCGCGCAGCGCCTCGGCGAGCGGCGCGAGCGCCTCATCGGACGGCGGCGCTGACGCGAGGTCCGCGGCGCGCAGGCCGTGGATCTCGATCGAGGAGGCGGGCGGCGGCGACGATGGTCGCACGAGGCCGCTCACCGTCCGCCGAGCGACCACCCGGCCCTCCTCGATCGGGACCGCAGCGAAGGAGACGACCTCGTCGCGCGCCGGGTCGAGGCCGGTCGTCTCGACGTCGACGGCGACGAAGCGTGCCTCGCGCCAGGACAGGCGACCACCCGCGGTCGTCACGCGCGGACCCGCCGCGCTGCGCCCGGCACGCTCACCGGGCGCGAAGCCCAGCTCGAGCCCGATCCCGCGCTGCACCCTCGCGACCGCCCGGAAGGCCTCCTTCAGCGTCGTCTTCGTGAGCGGTGCGAGCGCCGACGGCTCTATCACGTTGTCCGGAGCCCGCCCCTGCCGGAGCTGCTCCACCTGGTGCTCCATCCGCAGCTCGCTGACCAGCTCGAAGGCGTCGCGGAGGATGGCCGTGTCCTCGGATCCCAGCGTCCCGGCCCCCTTGGCTGCCTCGAGCCTCGTGCGCGTGGACGCCGCGCTCACCCCTGCCGCGAGTCCCGCCCAGCGGGCAAGCGACTCGATCGGAAGCATGCCCCCCTTCTTGATGTCGAGCACCTTCCGCTCGCCGCTCCAGAGCAGCACGCGGTGGCGCCGGAAGCCGGTCGGCGGCCGCTCGAGGAGTGCCGCCGCCGCCAGCCGGCGCAGCATCACATCGCGCTTCGGGCTGCGCGCGAAGGCCGCGGCGATGCGCTCGGCCGCGGCGGTGGTGCCCCAGACCGGATCGCTCTCGACCGCCACGCTGAGGAGCATCAGCCCGCGGTCGCGGTCGGGGTGCTCGACCCACTCGCGGGCCGCCTCCTCCCAGCCCTCGATCGAGCGGGCGAACAGCGGGCTCGACGCCACCGCCCCCTTGTCGTCGGGCTGGAACCCCGCGGCGGCGAGCCACTCGAGGACCCGTTCGGCGAATGTCCGCATCCACCCGCGCAGCTCGTCGTCGTCCGGGCCGTCCCAGGCGAGCGCCGTGTCCACGTCGGAGCTGGGGAACGGCTCGAAGCGGCCGAAGCTGCCCGTGGCCAGCCAGGTGTACGGCACCGGCGCGGGGCCGAGCTCCTCGTGTGCGAGGTCGATCAGCCTCCGGGTGGCGCTGTCGTGGATGCTCCCGATCGCCCTGCTGATCGCGGCGGCCGGCAGCTCGGCGTCGTGCAGCGCGATCACCGTGTCGGGCAGCTCCGACGCGGCGCGCGCCACCGCCTCGGGATCCGGGCTGCGCGCGATCTGCGCCCGGAGCCGGAAGGGCGCGCGGCGCTCGCTGGCCATCAGGTCCACGTCGTCGAGCACCCCGATCAGGCGCCGCCCGGCATCCAATACGGGCAGGTGGCGCACGCCGTGGTCGAGCATCTCGAGCAGCGCCTCGGTGCCGGTGCGGTCGGCCGCCACGGTCCAGGCGGGCGCGCTCATCACCTCCGAGATGGGCGTGTCCGGTCCGGCGCCCGCGGCGAGCACGCGGGTCCGGAGGTCGCGGTCGGTGACGATGCCGAGCCTGTCCCCGAGGTCCACGACCGTGCAGGTGACCCCCGCGTCGATCATCTGTCGCGCCGCGTCCTGGACCGTGGTGCCGGGCGGGCACACGAGCGGCGCCGCCCGGATCAGCTCACGGACCCGGCGCCCGGCGGGGGACGCCACCGGCGTCTGCTCGTGGCCGGCCAGCAGGCGCACGCCCTTGTTCATCGAGTGGGCGATGAAGCGCGCCGCCTGGGGCTGCTCGAGAACGGGCCGGATCGCCTCCGCCGGGATCCGGTACACGAGGGTGTCCTCGGCGGCCCGGGCGACGAAGCCGAGCGGGGCCTCCTCGAGCAGCGAGGCGAAGCCGAACATCTCCCCCTCGCCGAGCAGGTCCAGCAGGCGCCCGTCGATCAGCAGCTCCACCGAGCCACGCCGCACGACGTAGGCGAACCGCGAGGTCTCCTCCGCGCTCTCGAGGATCGCCGCGCCCGCCGCGTGGAACTCGATCTCGGCGCTCGCGGCCACGCGCTCGAGCGTCCCCTCGTCGAGCGTGTCGAACGGCGGGTGCACGCGAAGAAACTCCGCTATGTCGTGCATGCCGAAGTCTGATATATCAGCATCCACAGCAACCCGGGGAGAGCAACGTGGCGACAACCGCTGCCGGTGACCACTCTGACGAGCTTGCCGAGTTCGGCTACAAGCAGGAGCTCGACCGAAGCATCGGGAGGTTTGCCAGCTTCGCCGCCGGCGTCAGCTACATCTCGATCCTGACGGGAACCTTCCAGCTCTTCTACTTCGGGTTCGCGTTCGGCGGCCCGGCCTACTGGTGGACCTGGCCGCTGGTCTTCATCGGCCAGCTGATGGTCGCCCTCTCCTTCGCCGAGCTGGCCGCGAACTTCCCGGTGGCCGGCTCGATCTACAACTGGGGCAAGAGGATGGCCAGCGCGACCGTCGCCTGGCTCGGCGGCTGGATGATGCTCACGGCCTCGATCGTCACCATCGCCGCCGTCGCGCTCGCCTACCAGCTCACCCTGCCGCAGATCTGGTCCGGCTTCGAGTTCTCGGACGACTTCGCCGAGAACGCGGTGATCCTCGGCACCGTCCTGATCATCTTCACCACGGTGATCAACGCGCTCGGGGTGAAGCTGATGTCCCGCATCAACAGCACCGGCGTGTTCATCGAGCTGATCGCCGCTGTGCTGCTCATCATCCTGCTCGCGGCGAACATCACGCGCGGCCCGGACGTGCTGTTCGAGACGCAGGGCACAGGCGAGGGCCACGAGTGGGGCTACTTCGGCGCGTTCCTCGCCGCGTCGCTCGCCTCCGCCTACGTGATGTACGGCTTCGACACGGCCAGCTCGCTCGGGGAGGAGACGAAGGACCCGCGCCGCACCGCGCCGCTGGCGATCCTGCGGGCCGTGGTGGCCTCGTTCATCCTCGGCGGGCTCATCATCCTGTTCGCGATCATGTCGGTGACCAACATCAACGCGCCGGAGATCGGCTCCGCGACCGGCGGGCTGCAGTTCGTGGTCCTCGACGTGCTGGGCGACACCGTCGGCAAGATCTTCCTGATCTGCGTGGCGATCGCCGTGACGGTCTGCTGCCTTGCCGTGCACACGGCGACGATCCGGATGGCATTCGCGATGGCGCGCGACAACAACCTGCCCGCCGGCGAGCGGGTAGCGACCGTTCACCCGAAGACCAAGACTCCGATCGTGCCGGCCGTGATCACCGGCGCCCTGGCGATCCTGATCCTCGTCGTGAACATCAACCAGCCTCAGATCTTCACGGTGATCACGAGCATCGGGATCATCATGATCTACATCGCGTACCTGCTGGTGACGATGCCGATGCTGCGCCAGCGGCTGAAGGGAGAGTGGCCGCCGAAGGACGCGAAGGAGAGGGGCTTCTTCACGCTCGGCAAGTGGGGGCTGCCGATCAACATCGCGGCGGTGGGCTGGGGCATCTTCATGGCGATCAACCTGATCTGGCCGCGCAAGGACGTCTACAACGCGGTCGAGCCGTTCCACTGGTACCTCCAGTACGGCGCGATGCTGTTCATCGGCGTCGTGTTCTTCGGCGGCTTGGCGTACTACTGGTTCGTGCAGCGGCACAAGACGGGCGTGCTGGCGTCCCACGCATTCGAGTCGCCCTCGCCGCGCCGTGGCCGACTCCCCGGCGCCTGCGGCCGGCGGGACGGAGTAGCCCGCATGGCCACCCGCATGTTCGTCGACGGCGAGTGGTGCGACGCCGCGAGCGGCGCCACCGTCGAGGCCACCAGCCCCGCCACCGGCGAGTCGCTCGGCCAGGTGGCCGAGGGCGACCGCGAGGACGCCCGGCGCGCGATCGCGGCCGCCAACGCCGCCTTCCCGGCCTGGGCGGCGCGCACCGGGTTCGAGCGCGCCGCTCTGCTGCACCGCGTGGCGGACGTGTGCGAGCGCCGCGCTGCCGACCTCGCGCGAGTGCTCACCCTCGACCAGGGCAAGCCGCTGAAGGCGGAGGCCGAGGGCGAGGTGGGCGAGCTCGTCGAGTTCTTCCGGATGGCCGCCGAGGACGGCAAGCGGATCGAGGGGCGGATCCCCGAGAGCGCCGCGCCGGGCCGGCGCGTGCTGCTGCTGCGGCGGCCGTTGGGCGTGCTCGGGCTGATCACACCGTGGAACTGGCCCTACACGATGCCCGCGGAGGTGCTGGCCCCGGCGCTCGCCTGCGGCAACTGCGTGGTGTGGGTGCCGGCGCCGTCGACCTCGGTCTGCTCGGGCGTGCTGGCGGAGTGCGTGGCCGAGGCGGACCTGCCGCCGGGCGTGTTCAACATGGTGCTCGGTCCGGGTCCCGAGGTGGGCGACGAGCTGGCCGTGAACCCGGGCACGCGCGCGGTGGCGTTCACGGGCTCCACCGCGACCGGGCTGACGGTCGCCCGGCGCGCTGCCGGGAAGGCGCAGCTGCTCGAGATGGGCGGCAACGGGCCGTTCGTGGTGATGGACGACGCGGACCTGGCGGCGGCCGCCGAGGCCGCGCGCGTGGGCTGCTTCCTCGGCGCCGGGCAGAGCTGCTCGGCGGCGGAGCGGCTGCTGGTGCACGACGCGGTGCGCGAGGAGTTCGTGTCGCTGCTGGCGGGCGAGGTGGAGCGCGAGGTGCGACTCGGCGACCCGCTCGACGACGCCACCACGATGGGCCCGGTGAACAACGAGCCGGGCGCGGCGAAGATGGACGAGCACGTGGGCGACGCCGTGGCGCGCGGCGCGACGGTGGTGGCGGGCGGCAGCCGGGCTCGCGGGTATCCCACGGACCTGTACTGGGAGCCGACGGTGCTCGACGGCGTGCCGGCCGACTCGATCGCCGTGACCGACGAGACCTTCGGCCCGATCGCGCCGATCATGGGCATCTCGTCGCTGGAGGAGGCGATCGTGCTGACGAACGCGCAGTCGTACGGCCTGATGGCGGCGATCTTCACGGCCGACCTTGCGGCCGGGATGCGCTACGCGGACTCGGTCCACATGGGCCTCGTGAACGTCAACGAGACTACGAACTACTGGGAGCCGCACCTGCCATGGGGCGGCAGGGCGCGCTCGGAGAGCGGCATCGGGCGGGTGGGCGGCCGCTATCCGATGGACACGCTGACGGAGCTCCAGACCGTGCTCATGAAGACCTGATGGACACCGCGCTGTCGCCCTGAGCGCACCGGACGGGGCACGGTCCTAGCCCGGCTTGAACAGCTCGAGCCCGCCCTCCGATGGCAGCAGCACCCCGTCGTGGTGGTGCGCCCCGAGCTCGGTGAGCCGGCCGAGCGTGGCCGGCGCGTCGAGGCCCCCGACGACGTACGGGCAGAGCGTCACCACCGGGCGGTCGCGGAAGTGCTCCTCCCAGGCGCGCTCGACCTTCATCGCGTGGTCGAACGCGTCCGAGTCCGGGCGGACCGGCGTGTGCGATGACCAGAGCGTGCTCAGCCCGCGGCTGAGCGCCTCCTCAAACGCCGAGTCGAGCCGGGGCGGCAGCCGCTCGGGCGGCTCCGCCGGCCGGATCTGCTCGAGCGCCAGCCGCCGCTCTGCTTCGAGGCTGGTGACGTCGAGCCCCGCGCCGGTCAGCGCCTCGCGGTCGCGCTCGGGCTCGATGCTCCTGTGCACGAGCCAGCCGCCCCGTCGTGCGCCGAGCGAGTAGAAGGAGGCGACCACGGGCAGGAACTCCTCCTCGCTTCGCAGGAGGACCGCCACGTGGGGACATGCTCCGCCGTCGAGCGCCGGAGCGAGCGCGCCGCTGAGCACGAGTGCCACGTTAGAGGAGTCGTCGCTCACACAGGGACCTCGAGCCTCACGCGCGCGCCGTCGTCGGGCGCCGAGGTGATCGTGAGGAGGCCGCCGGCGCTGCGCGCCCGTTCGCGCATCAGCGTCAGCCCGAAGTGTCCGTCGCCCGGACCGCCTGCCTCGGCGGGCTGGAAGCCGACGCCGTCGTCCTCGACCTCGAGCGTGAGGCGCCGCTCCACCACGCGCAGCCGCACCTCGACGTGCTCGGCCGCGGCGTGGCGAGTCGCGTTGGCGAGCGCCTCCGTCAGGACCCGGACCACCACGGCGGTGGTCTCGGGCGCGAGGTCGACGGCCGGCCCCTCGCAGCTCACGACGAGCGGCAGCCCCTGGCCGCGGCGCGCGCTCACCTCCTTGACCGCCGCCTCGACGCCCCCGAGGGGGATGTGCACGGACAGGTCCTCGAGGCGCGCCCGCACGACGCGGCGTGCCGACGCCACCGCCTCCCGGAGCCGCTCCCCGCTCGCGCGGGCGAGCTCGGGCGGCGGGTTCGTTTCGAGCAGGGCCAGCTCGCGCGTCGCGAGCGCCAGGTCCTGCGCGAGGCCGTCGTGGATCTCCGCGGCGAGCCGGGCGCGTTCGCGCTCTATCTCCGCGCCCTGAAGCTGCTGGCGCATGCGCGCGGTGGCGATTCCCGAGGCGAGCAGATCACCGAGCAGGGTCAGCAGCGTCGCCGCGGCAGGGTCAAGCGACAGCGGTGGCGGGGCGGAGGCGATCACGACTCCCACGAGGCTGCGCTCGGAGACGAGCGGCATGACGAGCCAGGAGACCGCCGGCGGCACGAACGGGTTGGCGACGAGCCAGCTTGCCTCATCGCGAAAGACCAGGGGCGCTCCACTCATCGCCGCGAGCTGCCAGGCCTCATCGTCGAAAGCAAGCTCGTCACGGGCGCGCGTGCCCGTCCCCTCCCACGCCGACGTGATGTAGCGCTGAAGGGTCGCCGCCTCGCCGAAGCGGGGCAGGTAGAGCGCCACGAGCTCCAGGCCGAGCCCGTCGCGCATCTCGTCGAGGGCTCCCTCGGCCAGCTGGTTCAGGCTTCCCGTGCCGACGAGCGCGCGAGCGACGCGCCCAAGGGCGCCGAGCGCGGCCAGGCCGGTGAGCCTCTCCTCAGTCGTCACGGCCGCTTCGCACGATACTTCGGTCGTGGCCTCCGCGGAGCGACCCGTTCGCGTGCTGATCGCCGACGACCATCGGCTGATGCGCGAGGGCACCGCCGCCCTGCTCGCCGGCGACGAGCGCGTCGAGGTCGTGGGGCTGGCCGCCGACGGCGGCGAGGCGATCGCGCTCGCCGAGCGGCGCCGCCCGGACGTCGCGCTGCTCGACCTCAACATGCCCGGCGTGCGCGGCATCGAGGCCTGCGCTGCGATCCGCCGGAGCACGCCGGAGACCGAGGTCATGATCCTCACCGTCTCCGAGCACGAACCCGACCTGTACGCCTCGCTCCGCGTCGGCGCCGCCGGCTACCTGCTGAAGGACATCGCCCCCGCCGAGCTGATCGAGGCGGTGCTGGCCGCGGGCCGCGGCGAGCCGCGCATCCCCGCATCGATGGCCGGCCGGCTGCTGCAGGAGCTGGCGGGCGCGGCGCCGCAGCCGAGCGCCGGCCCGTTCGGCAGCCTTACCGAGCGCGAGCGGGAGGTGCTCGCCCTGCTCGCGGAGGGGCTCCGTAACCGCGAGATCGCCGATCGGCTCGTGATCAGCGAGGCGACCGTCAAGACCCACGTGCGGCACGTGCTCGAGAAGCTGCACTTCCGCAACAGGGCCGAGGCGGCTGCATTCGCTGCCCGCCACCTCGACTGACCTCAGCTCGTCCCCTGCAGCGTCGCGCTGCGGAGGGCCTGGAGCATGCTCGACTTCACCTCGTCGACCCGGAGCTCGAGACTCCTGGCGACCCTGTCGGCCGAGTAGCCCGCCAGCCGGGCGAGCGCGACCGCGTCGCGGCCGGGCTGCGGCATCACCTCGAAACAGGGCGCCGGCACGCCCCGCACCGCGGTCAGAATGGCGCGTTCGACGAGTGCGTCGCGGGGGGCGACGACGGACTCGGCCGCCGCCCGTCCGAGCACGCGCTCGGTCACGCCGGCCGCGGCGCGCTCGTCACGCGCCGCGGCGAGGGCGGCGCCGTAGACGTCCGGCGCCATCCGCATCAGCTCGGCCGTCCTGGCGAGATGACTCATGCGCGTCACCGTATGGCTGCGCGCCCCAGCTGCCATCGCCCGGACGGCTCATCTCACATCAGCCGAAAGGTTGAGCAGGGACGGCTCCAGACCGTCCTCATTAAGGCCTGATTTTGCGCCGGAATTGGCGTGGCGGCGCGCCCGAAGCCTGATATATCATGGCCCGCAGATGACCGAGACCGGCGGCAACGCTGCCGTTCAGACCGTCGCGCCGCCTGCGGCGGACGCATCGGCGGGGGAGCCGGTGGTTCGCGCGGAGGGCGTCTGGAAGGTGTTCGGGCCCCATCCCGACAAGGTCATCGGCACCCCTGACGCGAAGCTTCCGCGCTCCGAGCTGGTGCGCAGGACCGGGAACGTCGTAGCGGTCCGCGACGTCTCGATCGACATCCAGCCCGGCGAGGTGTTCGTGGTCATGGGCCTGTCGGGTTCCGGCAAGTCCACCCTGGTCCGCACGCTCATCCGCCTGATCGAGCCGACGGCGGGCAGCATCCACATCACAGGCCAGGACGTGATGGCCGCCGACCAGCAGGAGCTGCGCGAGCTGCGCCGCCACACCGTCTCGATGGTGTTCCAGCACTTCGGCCTCCTCGCCCACCGCCGCGTGATCGACAACGTGGCCTTCGGGCTCGAGATCCAGGGCGTGTCGAAGGCCGAGCGGCTCGAGCGCGCCAACGAGATGCTGCACCTGGTCGGCCTCGAGGACGCCGCCAACCAGTTCCCCGACCAGCTCTCGGGCGGCATGCAGCAGCGCGTCGGCCTGGCCCGCGCGTTCGCGGTCGACCCCAAGCTGATGCTCTACGACGAGCCCTTCAGCGCGCTCGACCCGCTGATCAGGCGCGACATGCAGGACGAGGTCGTCCGGCTCCAGGCCGAGACCGGCAAGACGATGCTCTTCATCACCCACGACCTGCTCGAGGCGCTGCGGCTCGGCGACCGCATCGCGATCATGCGCGACGGCGCCATCGTCCAGCTGGGTACGCCGGAGGAGCTGGTGGGCTCGCCGGCCGACGAGTACGTCGCCAACTTCGTGCGCGACATCCCCCGCACCAACGTGCTGACGCTCCGCTGGATCATGCGCGACCCGGCACCCGGCGAGGAGAACGCGGGCCCGGCGCTGCCGGTCGGCACCACGGTGAAGGACGCGGTGCCGGTGGTGGCGGGGACCGACGGGACCGTGCGGGCGACGGAGGACGGCCGCTGCGTGGGCGTCGTGGATCGCGAAGCGGTGCTCCGGGCGATGGCCGGCGTGGACGAGCCGGCGCGGGCCGGGGAAGCGCCCGGCTCCGAGCCCGAAGCGGCCGCGCCCGACGGTGACCGTGGCTAGCCGCGAGGACGCCTCATGGCGGTAGCCACCCGCGGACTCCGCGCCCCCGCCCTCGCCCCGGCGCCGGCCCGCTGGCGCGGCAAGCCGGTCCAGGTGGCCGTGATCGTCGGGGTCATGGTGGTCGCCTTCGCGGCGCTCCGCAACGAGTTCCCCTGGCCGGTGTCGCTCACCTGGGTGGAGCTGCCCGCGCGAGCTGGACGAGCTCCAGAACTGGCTGCTCGACCAGCGCACCGCGGCCGACCCGAACATCGTCTTCGCCATCCTCGACGGCTTCCGGGCGCTGGCCGAGTGGCTCGTCACCGCGATCAACGACTTCCTGCTCTGGCTGACGTGGGTCGGAACGATCGCCGCCTCGGTCCTGCTCGTCCTGCGCTTCGGCGGCTGGCGCGCCGCGCTGATCGTGGCCGGCGCGTTCGCCTCGTTCGCCCTCATGGGGCTCTGGGAGGAGAGCATCCAGACGCTCGCCCTGATGTTCGCCGCGGTGTCGCTGTCGCTGGCCATCGGCGTGCCGATCGGGATCATCGCCGGCCGCAACGACCGCTTCCACCGCGGGATCACCCCGGCGCTCGACGCCATGCAGATCGTGCCCGCCTTCGCGTACCTGATGCCGATCGTGATCCTCTTCTCGGTCGGCCCCGCGGCCGCCGTGATCTGCACGATGATCTACGCCATCCCGCCGGCCGTGCGCATCACCGCGCTCGGCATCCGCGGCGTGACGAAGGACTCCGTCGAGGCATCGCGCGCGTTCGGCGCCACCCGGGTGCAGACCCTGCTGAAGGTGCAGCTTCCGCTCGCGCGGCGCCAGCTCCTGCTCTCCGTCAACCAGACGATCATGTTCGCGCTGTCGCTCGTCGTGATCGCCGGTCTGATCGGCGGGCGCGGGCTCGGCGACGTCGTCACCAACGGGCTCTACTCGAACCCCGCGCTGGCGCTGCTCGCCGGCATCGCGATCGTGATCATGGCCATCGCGCTCGACCGCGCGACGTCCGCGATCGCGGAGCGCACCGACCCCACGCGCCGGCACCTCACCGACGAGAAGCGCCGCAAGGCGCGCATCGCGACGCTCGCCACGTTCGGCGCCATCGCGGCGATCGTCCTGGTGGCGCGCGCGCTCGGCGCCGACAGCCTCTACCCGGACGAGTTCGAGACCTCGACGTCCATCTACCAGGCCACCATCGACGACACCCTGCTGAGCTGGATCCAGTCCGTGCTCGACTACGTGCAGGACCCCGACACGCTCCTGTTCGGCATCACCGAGCCCGTCGGGAACTTCATGCTCGAGTACATGCTGGAGCCGCTCCGGGTGCTGCTCATGGAGTCGCCCTGGTTCGTGGTCCTGGCGGGCCTGACCGCGATCGCCTTCGTGCTGAGCGGGATGCGGCCCGCGCTCATCGCCTTCCTGATGCTGGCGGCGATCGGGGTCATGGGCGTCTGGGAGCCGGCGATGGACACGGCGTCGCAGGTGCTGGTGGGCACGGCGCTCGCGGTCGCGATCGGGCTGATCGATCGGGATCTGGGCCTCGGAGAGCCCGCGCGTGGAGAAGGTGCTGCGGCCGGTGCTCGACACGCTGCAGACGCTCCCGCAGCTCGTGTACATCATCCCGTTCATCTACCTGGTGCCGGTGTCGCGGATCCCGGGGGTGATCGCGTCGGTGCTGTACGCGGTCCCGGTGGTGATCAGGCTGGTGGTCTCGGGGCTGCGGGGCGTGCCGCCGGCGGCGGTGGAGGCGGCGTCGGCGTTCGGCGCGTCACGGAGGCAGGTGCTGGCGAAGGTGAAGCTGCCGCTCGCCCGCGACTCGATCATGCTCGGCGTGAACCAGGGGATCATCATGGTCCTCGCCGTCGTGGTGATCGGCGGGCTGGTGGGGTCGGGCGCGCTCGGCGACATGGTGGCGCGCGGACTGCAGCGCAACGAATTCGGCGAGGGGGTGGTCGCCTCGCTGGCGATCCTCGCCCTCGGAATCGCGCTCGACCGGGTCACACAGGGCCCGCGGAAGGTTCAACCACGATGAGGGGGTATCCCATGGAGGAGGGGACGGTGACGCGCGCGAGGCGCGTGTCGATCGTCGTTCTGGCTCTCGTCCTCGCGCTCTTCGTCGCCGCGTGCGGCGAGGAGAAGGACGACGAGCCGGCGGGCGGCGGTGATAGCGGCGGCGGCGAGCAGAGCGCCGGCGCGACGGACTGCGGCACGGTCACGCTCAACGAGCAGGCCTGGGCGGGCTCGACCGCCAACACGTACATCGCGAAGGCGGTGCTCGAGGAGGACGTCGGCTGCACGGTGGAGATCACCAAGGTCGCCGAGATCCCGGTGTTCCAGGCGATGGCGGACGGCAAGGTCGACGCCGTGCTCGAGGACTGGCAGCACGTCGACGAGTACAAGCAGTACATCGACGAGGCCGGCACGGTCGTGATGGGCGGGCCACTCGGGGTGGAGGGCCACATCGGGTGGTTCATCCCGCAGTACCTGATGGACGAGAACCCGGAGTTCGAGACCTGGGAGGGCCTGAAGGGCAAGGAGGACCTGTTCAAGACGCCCGAGTCGGGCGACCAGGGAATGTTCCTGGGCGGCGACCCGAGCTACGTCCAGAAGGACAAGGAGCTGATCGAGGCGCTCGACCTCAACTTCAAGCACGTGACCGCCGGCGCGGAGCCGGCCCAGGTGGCGCGCTGGAGCCAGCTCTACAAGCAGGAAGAGCCGGTCATCTTCTACTGGTACACCCCGCAGTTCCTCAACCAGGAGTACGAGCTGGCCGAGGTCAAGCTGCCGCCGCGTACCGATGCCAACAAGGACTGCCAGGACGACGCCAAGGCCGGCGGCGACCCCGAGCAGTACAAGTGCGAGTACGACATCACCGTCATCAACAAGCTGTTCAGCAAGGAGTTCGCGGACAGCGGATCGCCCGCCTACACCATGCTGAGCAACATGACGCTGACCAACGAGGACCAGGAGGCAGTCGCCAAGGCAATCGCCGGCGACAAGGTCGACCCGGACCAGGCCGGACAGGACTGGGTCGCGGACAACCGCGACAAGGTGGACTCCTGGCTGGAGTAGCTGTAGCTGTGTGAGAGGTGGCGGAGGGCCCCGTGCCGGTGGCGCGGGGCCCTCTTGCCGACTCGGCCGCAGTAGCGTTGGCGAGGTGCCCGACGGAAGCGAGTTCGTGGCGCGGGTCTACGCGGCGATCAACGCGCGCGACCGTGCGGCCATCAGGGCGCTGACCGGCCCCGACATCGTCTTCGCGACCACGGTCGAGGAGTTTCGCGGGCCTGAGGCGTTGCTCGACTGGATGGACGACGGCGACGACGCCTTCGACGACTTCACCGTCGAGCTGCTCGAGGTCGAGGAGCTCGGCGAGCAGGTCGTGGTATCGATGCGCCAGCGTGGCCGCGGCAAGGCCAGCGGCGCCGAGGTGGATGACCAGATCACACATGTCTGGACCCTCCCGGACGGGCGCGCGACGAGGCTGCAGTCCTTCGCCGACCACGACGACGCCGTTCGCTACGCCCGGCAGCAGTCAGGGCAGCTTCCGTGAGACCGCCGCTGAGCCGGCGATGAGCCGTTCGTGACCATGGAGCGTGGTCCGGGCGAATGGTCTCGAGGTCGCCTACGAGCGCGCCGGGGCCGGGCCGCCGCTCGTGTTCGTTCATGGCGCCGCGTCGGACAGCCGGCTCTGGCGACCGCAGCTCGCCGCGCTGGCCGACGAGTTCACCGTCGTCGCGTGGGACGAGCCGGGAGCGGGCCGCTCCGAGGACGTGCCGGCCGGGTTCGGCCTGCCCGACTATGCCGACTGCCTGGCCGCCCTGATCGAGGCGCTCGAGCTCGGCCCGGCGCACGTGGCCGGCCTCTCCTGGGGCGGCACGGTCGCGCTGGAGCTGTACCGCCGCCGTCCGGGCACCGTGGCGACGCTGATCCTGGTCGACACGTACGCCGGCTGGAAGGGTTCGCTGCCCGAGGAGGAGCTGCGCGCGCGGATCGCGCACGCAAAGGCGACGTTCGAGGCGCCCACGGAGCACTTCGATCCCACGCTTCCGGGACTGTTCTCCGCAGACCCCCCGGAGGAGGCCGTCGCGGCGCTCGAGGAGATGGCCGCCGACGTGCGGCCCGAGAGCATGAGGACCTCGCTGACCGCGATGGCGCAGGCCGACCTGCGCGACCTGCTCCCGGGCATCGCCGTGCCCACCCTCCTGGTGTGGGGAGAGCAGGACGCCCGCTCGCCGCTCAGCGTCGCGCGCCAGTTCGAAGAGGCGATCCCGGACACGACACTCGTCGTGATCCCCGACGCGGGTCACGTGAGCAATCTCGAGCAGCCCGAGCGCTTCAACGACGCCGTGAGGGATTTCTGCCGCGCCAACAGCGTTATGTTCCGAGACGCTACATAACGATTGCGTCTACAATCGTCCCGTGGCCCGCCCCCGCGACAGCCAGATCGACGCCGCCGTCCTCGACGCGACCCTCACCGCCCTCAAGCGCTCCGGCTATGGCGGCCTCACGCTCGAAGAGGTCGCCCGCAGCGCGGGGACCACGAAGCCTGCGATCTATCGCCGCTGGCCGAACCGCCAGCGACTCGTGCTCGCCGCCCTCGGCGAGCGCCTCGGTCGGGCACGTGCGCCTGACACCGGCTGCACGCTGTGCGATCTCGACGAGTGCCTCAAGGTGTTCGTCGCCGCCTTCCGGCGCATCCCCCCGGGTGTGATCGGGCCGCTCTACGCCGACTGCGCCGGCGACCGCGAGCTCCGCAAGGCGTTCATGACCGCCCTGTTCGACCCGCCGCGCGCCGCCGTCAAGGAGACGCTCGAGCGCGCCTACGCGCGGGGCGATCTCCGCGACGACCTCGATCTCGACATGGTCCTCGACCTGATCGGGTCGTTCGTCCACTACCGCGCCCTGTTCGGGCACGCGCCGACGAGCGACGTCGAGATCGAGCGCGCGGTCGAAGCTCTCCTCCAGGGCATCGCCACCGACTATCCGCGGCTGCTCGAGCACAGCCGCCGCGTGAGCGGCGACCCCAAGCTCCATCACCTTCACGCCTGACGGCTCACCCGGGCTCGGCGCGGGCACGGGAGCTCCCCGGCGCCCGGCGCGGGACGGAGGTTCAGGGCGACCAGCGCGGTGGCAACGATCCCGGCGGCGACGACGAGTACCGCGGTGCTCAGGCCGTCCGAGCTCGCGACCCGCAGCGCTTCGTCCTCGAGGCCGTCGGTGCCCGAGTTGGCGACCAGCACCAGCAGAGCGAGACCGACGGCCGCTCCCACCGACGTGCTGGTCGAGGCGATGCCCGACGCGACGCCCTGCTCGTCGTCGGCGACCCCCGTCCCGGCGGCGATGAAGATCGTGGTGAAGACGACGCCGTCGCCGATGCTGAGCAGGACGAGGCCGGGGATCAGCTCCGCATACGTGCCGTCGGGGGACATCGCCAGCGCCAGCGCCAGCGCCCCGAGCGCCCCCACGGCGAGCGCCGCGACCATGGTGGTCCTCAGGCCGCAGCGCGTCACGACCTGACCCGCGAGCGCAGAGCCCGCCACCACGAACACGGTCGGCAGCAGGAACCCGACGCCGGTCTCCAGGGCGTCGTAGCCATGCACCTCCTGGAAGTAGAGCGTCAGGAAATAGAGGACCGAGCCGAAGGTCGCCCAGAACATGAACCCGACCGCGGTGGCCGTCGCGAGGTTGCGGTTGGCGAGCAGGCGCGGCGGAACGAGCGGGTCGCGGCTGCGCCGCTCGATGGCCGCAAACGCCACCAGCAGGGCCAGGCCCGCTGCCGCGGAGGCGAGGATGCCGGGAGAGCCCCACCCGTAGCCCGGCCCCTGCACGAGCGCGAACAGGAGCAGGCTGACGCCGAGCGTGGCGCTGAAGGCTCCGGGCAGGTCGAACCGGCGTCTCACCTCCGGCTCGGGGTCCGGCGGGATCAGTGCGAACGCCAGCGCGATCGCCGCGGCCGCCAGCGGGACGTTCACGAAGAACACGGCCTCCCATCCGAGCGCCTGCGTGAGCACGCCGCCCAGCAGCACGCCGATCACGAGGCCCGCCGCGCCGGCGCCGCCCCAGACCGCCACGGCGCGGTTCCGCTCGGCCCCTTCCCGGAACGTGGTGTTCACCAGCGCGAGGGTGGACGGAAAGACGAGCGCCCCGCCCAGTCCCTGGACTGCGCGGGCGCCGAGCAGGACCTCCGGACCCGGCGCGAGCCCGCCGGCGAGGGAGGCGGTCGCGTAGAGCACGAGGCCGGAGACGAAGACCCGCCGCGGTCCAAGCAGGTCGGCCGCGCGGCCGCCGAGCAGCAGGAACCCGGCGGACGCGACCGCATAGGCGCTGATGACGGACTGCAGCGTCTGGGACGAATAGCCGAGGTCGCGCCCGATGTCGGGCAGCGCCACGACCACGATGTACTGGTCGAGCGAGACGATGAGCATCGCGAACGCGAGCAGGGCGAGCGTCGCAGTCGAGCGGTTGGGTCCTGGAGTCATTTCAATCCGATACGATACAGAACGTAACGCCTTGCGCTCGGGTGCCGGATTTGATCGACTTGGGTTGTGCGCCCCCCACGCCGCGCCGTCCGAGGCAGTGCCGCCCTGCTCGTTCTGGCTCTGCTGGTCGTGGCGGCCGCGCCCGGCACCGCGTCTGCCCCGTCGGCGGCCCCCGACGGACCGGGGGTCTTGTCGCGCTACGACCTGGCGCGCAAGGACTGCCTCGGCACCGCCGCCAACCGCGGTTCGAAGGTCTGGTACACCGTCGCCGGCGGCGTGCTGTCGGACGTGTACAGCCCGACGATCGACAACACCAACGTCCAGTCGCTGCGCTTCATCGTCACCGACGGCCGCACCTTCACCGACGTCCAGGGCCGCGACACCACGTACAAGGTGCGCAGCACCGACCACGGTGGCATGGCCTGCGAGGTGACGACGACGGCTGACAGCGGGCGGTGGCGGCTCGTCACGGAGTACGTCACCGATCCGACGCTGGACGCCGTGGTCATGCGCAACCGCTTCCACGCGCTGCGACGCCCACACAGTGACCTGAAGCTGTACGTCCGTTACGACGCGACGATCAACGGCAACGGCGGCGGTGGGGAGCCCAACGGCGGCGCGGACAGCGCGGTTGTCGATCACGGGACGAAGGCGCTGGTCTCCTTCGACACGTCGACGGCGAGCCAGGCTCTGAATCGCGACTACGGCGTGCCGCTGTACGGAGCGCTGCGCGCCGACCGCACCTTCCTGCGGGCGACCAGCGGCTTCGCCGAGCGGCCCAGCGACGGCCTCACGCAGCTCGACAGCGCACGCACGCTGACCCAGACATACGGCAGAGCCGTGGATGGCAACGTCGTGCAGACCGCGCAGGTGGACCTCCGGCGCACGGGGTCGTTCACGATGGCGCTCGGCTACGGACAGACCCAGAGCGCGGCCGTCCGCGCCGCCGGCCGCAGCGCGGCCCCGCCGTTTCAGCGGACGCGTTCGCGGTACGTCGCCACCTGGCAGCGCTACGACGCCAAGCTCGACCGCCTGCGGCGCATCGACGAGCTCAGCCCCAAGAAGCAGCGCCGCGCCCGGAAGGCCTACCTGCTGTCGGCAAACGTGCTCAAGGCCAGCGAGGACAAGACGTTCCCCGGTGCGATCGTCGCGTCTCTTGCGAGTCCCTGGGGGCAGGCGGTCAGCGCCGGTGAGGAGCCCGGCGGGCGGCCGGTCTACTTCGGGTCCTACCGCGAGATCTTCGCCCGAGACCTCTACGAGGCGTTCACCGGGCTGCTCGCGTCGGGCGATCTCGCAACGGCGCGGGACAGCGTCCGCTGGCTGTTCGAGCGCCAGCAGCTGCCGGACGGCCGCTTTCCACGCAACTCGCTGGTCAACGGCAAGGTGGCCCCGGACACCGGCGGGGATCAGCTCGACGAGACCTCGTACCCGATCCTCATGGCGCTGCAGGCCGGCCTCGCCCGGGACGCGGAGCTGTGGCCGCGCATCAAGAGGGCTGCCGACTTCGTGGTGTCGCGCGGCCCGGCGTTCGGCAGCGAGCGCTGGGAGGAGCAGAGCGGCTTCTCGCCTTCGACCATTGCCGCGGAGATCGCCGGCCTGGTAGCGGCCGGCGTGATCGCCGAACGCAACGGCGACGCTGCCTCGGCGCGCGTCTACTACGCGACCGCGGACGACTTCGCGCGCAACGTCAAGCGGTGGACGGTCACGACGACGGGACCCTACGCGCCTCGGTACTTCATCCGGCTCTCGCGCAGCGGCGAGCCGAACACGCCCGAGAGCTACAACCTGGGCAACGGCAGCATCACCGCCGACCAGCGCGAGGTGATCGACGCCGGCTTCCTCGAGCTGTCTCGGCTGGGCATCCTGGCGCCCGACGACCCCGACGTGCTCGCATCCTTGCCCGTCGTCGACGAGGTCATCCGGGTCGACACCGAATCCGGCACCGGCTTCTACCGGTACGGCACGTCTCTGGCCGGGACCGAGGACGGCTACGGCGACTGCTGGGAGCCGGACCCGACGAACTGCTCGCCGAGCGGGCGGCCATGGCCGACCGGCAACGCGGGCAGCGGTCACTACTGGCCGGTGCTGTCGGGGGAGCGCGCGCAGCACCACCTCGAGCTCGGCCGGCGCGCCGACGCGATCGGGCTGACCCGTGACCTGTTCGCGTCGTCGTGGGGCATCGGCCTCGTCCCCGAACAGAACTGGGAGAACCCGGACCTGCCTGCGGCCCCGTTCGGCAGCGACCCGACCCTCGGCTCGATCGGCTTCACGGGCGGCGAGGCGGCGGGCTCGGCGACGCCGCTGACGTGGGCGCAGGCGCAGCTCGTGCGGCTGCTCGCCGGCCTGGCGGAGAACGCCGTCATCGAGCAGCCGGCCGAGGTGCGCGCAAGGTACGTCGAGAACGCTCCGCCGGCAGCCGTACCCGTGACCATCAGCTCACCGGCCGACGGCAGCCTTGTGACCACGCCGACCGCCACGGTCACGGGCACCACGCAGCCCGGCGCCACCGTCGACGTGTCGGCCTACGCCGGCGACGCGGACGGAGCAACGACGACGGTGACGACCGCAGCGGCGGGCGACGGATCGTTCTCAGCCGAGGTGCGGACCCCGTTCGGCACGAACTTCATCACGGCCGCCGCAACCACGAGCACCGGCACCGGGCGCGCGCGGGTGACCGTGGTGTCGGACTTCGTCGAGGGCACGACCGTGCTCGACGTCGACGATCCCGCCGGCGACGACGATGGCCCCGGGACGTACGCCTATCCAACGGATGCGCAGTTCAACGACGGGGCGTTCGACATCGAGCGCTTCCAGGTCATCGACGCCGGCGAGCGGGTGTTCCTGCGGACGACGCTGCGCGACCTCACCCCGACGTTCGGCAGCCCGCTCGGAGCGCAGCTGCTCGACATCTTCATACGCGATCCCGCCTCGCCGGCGTTCTCGACGGAGGCGCCCTTCGCGAGCCGGAACTACCTCATCGCCGACGATTCGGCGTGGTCACAGCGCATCGAGGTCGAGGGCTTCGCGGCCCCGCAGTACGTGGGGGCCGACGGCTCTGGGCTCGGTCCGGTGACCGTGACCGCGAGCGACGTCTCCCGGGCGATCACCGTCATCGTGCCGAAGGAGACGCTCGGGCAACCGGGCACCGGCTGGATCTTCTCGGTCGTGCTGCACGGCCAGGACGGCTTCCAGCCCGACCGGGCGCGCCCGTTCGCACCGACCCCGCAGGCGTTCCTGTTCGGGGTGTGCGCCGCGGGCGGGGCCTCGCCGATCTGCGCCACCAACCCCGGCACGGTCCCGAAGGCCATGGACGTGATCACGCCGGTCGGCGTCGACCAGACCGTCGAGTTGGACCCGACGCAGCAACCGGTGCTGATCCAGGGCGTGCCGGTGCCCTGAGAGCGTCGAAGGGCTAGGCCCGAAGCAGCCCGACCACCTCGCCGAGCTCGCGGATCGAGCCCTCTGTGATCGGGTCGACGACCAGGATGGTCTCGTCGGCGCCCGCGTCGCGCAGCTCACAAAGCACCGAGGCGATCCGGTCCGCCGGTCCTGTCACCGGCGGCGCATCCGGCGTGGAGGGGCGCTCGCTCGAGCCATCCAGGGCGATCAGGACGCAAGCGCTCCGCTCGATGTCCCCGGGGTCACGTCCCGCATCGCGCGCCGCGCCGGTGATGCGCTCGTTGAGCTTGGCGAAGCCGTCCGGCGAGTTGCCGTAGTCCACGTACCACGTGTTCCAGACATCGACGTGCGGCAGCGTGGCAGCGAGCATGCGCGGCCCGTTGCTGCCGATCATGAGACGCGGGGGCGCGGCGGGGCGGGGCAGGAGAACGGCGTCGTCCACGTCGAAGTGGCGCCCGCGCAGGGCGACCCGCTGCCCGGCCAAGAGGCAGCGGATGATCGTGAAGGACTCCTCGAAGCGCGAGACGCGGCGATCGAACGGGAGGCCGAACGCGCGGAACTCCTCCTCGTTCCAGCCGGCGCCGAGCCCGAGCACGAAGCGGCCGCCACTGATCTCGGCGACCGTGGCGGCCATCTTCGCGATCAGTCCCGGCGGGTGAAAGGCAGTGCAGGCCACGAGCGGCCCGAGCTCGACGCGCTCGGTCGCCGCGCCGAGCGCGGCCAGCATGGTCCACGCCTCCCACGGGCCTCGCCCGCCTCCGTCCTCAGCCCGGTAGAGCAAATGGTCACCGACCCAGATCGAGTCGAAGCCGGCTGCCTCGGCCGCCCGAGCCATGGCGAGATACTCAGGCCACGGCACGCGCCGCTCGACCTCAGGAAGCTGGATTCCGACGCGGGGCGATCCGGGCCTGATGGCGCCAGCCTAATGGGCGCCGGGCGCCCGGTGCCCATCCGTCACGCACCGCTGCTCTCGCGCAGGGCGAAACTCGATGGCGATGGTCTGGACGGCGGAGCCGAGCAGGCGATCACGAGGATCGAGTTCTTCCTCGACCGCGCCCAGGCCCTGGAAGCCGTAGGACTGCGGTAGTAGCGGCTCCGCCTCGGACGAGATCCAGCCGCAAGAGGAATCCCGCTGTTCCTGACGTACAGGACGGGCATGTCGATCTCCCTGCCAGAGCAGTCGCCGCAGCAGAGAAGGACCGCTCGTATCGCCGGCTGGCTCATGGCCTTGACGTTTCTCACGGCCATCCCCGCCGCGCTCATTCTCTACGAGCCGGTGCTCAACGACACCGACTACATCCTCGGCGCCGGCGACGACACCCGCGTCACGCTGGGCGCCTTCCTCGAGATCCTCCTGATGATCGGCAACGTCGGCACGGCGGTCGTGATGTTTCCGATCCTCAGGCGATACAGCGAAACCCTCTCGCTCAGCTACGTCGCCTCGCGCACAATCGAGGCGACGATCATCGGGGTCGGCGCGATCAGCCTGCTCTCCGTCGTCACCCTGCGCGACGACCTGGCCGCGTCTGTCGGCGCGAACGGAACCTCGCTCGACATCGCGGGGCAGACCCTGGTCGCGATCCACGACTGGACGTTCCTGCTCGGGCCGGGATTCTGCGTCGGCGTCAACGGCATCCTGCTCGGCTGGCTGATGTACCGCACTGGTTTGATGCCGCCGCGGCTCGCGATGCTGGGCGTCATCGGCGGTCCGCTGATCTTCGTGTCGTCGATTGCGGTCCTGCTCGGCGCCTACGAGCAGGACGGCCTGCACGCCCTCTTCTCCCTGCCCGAGGGCGCCTTCGAGGCGGCGTTTGCGATCTATCTGATCGTCAAGGGCTTCAGGCCCTCGCCGATCCTCGACGACGCTCGGTTTGCCGGAGGGGGCGGCGGGTCCCTGCGCCCTGCGGGTGCGCCGTAGACGTTCCGACGGCTGCAGTGCTGCGTTGGACGAAGTGGGGCAGCCGCGATGAGTCTTCCGGCGCGGACGGGTCAATGCGCATTGAGAAAGAACCCGCGACGAACTCGAGCTCCACGTCGTTCCGGTGGTGCTCGGCGACGGTGCTCGCCTCTTCGACAACCTCCGGGACGCGGAGGTGCAGCTCGAGCAGGTCCGGGCCGTCGAGGCGCCCGGGGTCACCCACCTCAAGTACAGGAGCGTGAAATGAAGCGGGTCGGCCGGCGTATCGACACGCGAGCCGATAGGCCGAGAGAACGCCAGACGGTCTTTAGGCTCTGACGCCGTGAGCCAGCCGTCTCAGCCTTCCGGGCATCATGTCTCGCGCTTTGAGCTTCTACCGATGGGGCGAAGCGAGGAGCAGGCGGCGCAACTACGCACGTCGGTGAAACTGACCGTCGCTTGCTCGCCGCGGCTCGGTCCGGACCGAAGCGTCGAGGTCGCACGACGCCTGAGCCTGCTCGGCCACTCGGTCGCCGTGAACCTGGCAGCCCGAATGGTCCGTGACAGCGCCCACCTGGACAGGCTGCTGGCAGCGACGGCGCAGGCCGGAGTGGACGATGTGCTTCTCATCGGCGGCGATGCCACGCCTCCCCACGGTCCATATCACTCTGCCGCTGATCTGCTGCCGATCGTCCATGAGCATCCGCAACGACCCACGGACATCGGGATCGCCGGCTATCCGGAGGGCCATCCGCTGATCGACTCCAGGGCGCTCACCGACATCCTGGAGCGCAAGAGCGCGCTCGCGACCTACATCACCACGCAGCTCTGCTTCGACGCGGAGGCGCTGCTCACCTGGCTCGGCGAGACGCGCGAGCGCGGGGTGGCGCTCCCGGTGCGCGTGGGTCTGCCGGGTGTGGTGGATCGCCGCCGCCTACTGGAGATCTCCATGCGCATCGGGGTCGGCGCTTCACTCGGCTTCCTACGAAAGCAGCGCGGCCTCCGGAGCCTCCTGGGCCGGTCGAGGGTCACGCCCGACCGGCTATACGACGCCCTCCTGCCTGGCCTCGAGGATCGCCCTGGGCTCAACGTCACAGGGTTCCACTACTACACGTTCAATCAGCTCGTGGACACCTGGAAGTGGGAGCGCGAAAAGCGTGACCCTGTGCTCCTCGAGCAGGCCATTACGACACGTTCGTGATGTTGCGATTGTCGACTACGCTTCGTGGATGAGTCCTCCGGCGACCCTTCTCCTGTGGTTCCAGCTGCGTTCGCCGGAGCTGGCCGACGACTTTGAGCGTCTGATGACGGAGGATCGCGACATCGTCCGCGGGTCGCTGGACACGATCTCGGATTGGCGGCTCACGCGGCCGGCCGACGTGCCCGGACAGTCCATCGGTCAAGCCGATTACGTGCTGATCGCCGAGATCCTCGAAGTGGAGCGCTTCGAGCAACAGGCGAGCGAACACGTCCAACGCTTGACGGACGACTTGGCGCATCTCGTCTCGAGCCGGGGGATGCTCGTCGTGCGTCCCGTCCTTTGAGATCCGCGGTCGCTGGAGGGCGATCAGTCCCGCCCTCGGTCTGAGCAGCAGCAGCCGGCGGAGCTACTCCCGCAGCCCGGCGGCTTCGATGGCTTCCGCATGAGTCAGAAAGTCGCGGATGCGAACGATCTTCCCCGCTCGAAGGTCAAAGACCTCTCCGACTTCCTGGCTGAACTCGATGCCGGTCACCCGGGCGGTCAAGTCGATCTGACCGAGCGCGAGGACCGACTCGCCGAGGTCGCGGAACTCCTGAGGCCGATTGGTGAGGCGTTCCCACGCCTCGCCACGGTCCTGCCTCCAAATCTCTCGCGCGCCGTCATGACCTCGGTAGGTAGTCGCCTTTCCCTCAAGGCCCGGCTGGATCGCAGGGTGCCACTCGACCTCGGCAGCGAGCTCGGCCAAAAAGGCGTCCAGATCATCGGCATTCCACGCCTCGACGGCGCGCTGGACGGTCTCCACGTTCTCCTGCGACATCGTCCGCCCAGTATCCCGCGGGCTATGCAACCGCCGAACTGATGAGGCCGGCGGTGTCAGTCCGATTCATCGCGGGCGTGCCTGTAGCGCTCGTAGATCACGCGCGAGCCGAACGTCCTGGTCTCGATCAGCTCCAGCGCGATGTCGTCGGTGACCGGCGGGAAGAACGGCGTGCCGCCACCGACGACGACCGGGTTGCGGAAGATGCGCAGCTCGTCGACGAGGCCGAGCTCGATCGCCTGCGCGGCCAAGCCGGCGCCGCCGACCTCGACGTCCTTGTCAGTCGCGTCGAGCGCCGCGGCGATCTCCTCGGCCACTGACGCCTCGGCGAGCCGGGCGTTGCCCTGGACGCTGTCGAGCGTGCGGCTGAAGACGACCTTCGGGATCGCGCACCAGACATCTGCGAACGCGGCCCCGAGCTCGTCCTCGCGCAACGACGGATCCGTCTCCCACACCAGCATCGTCTCGTACAGCCTGCGGCCGAGCAGACAACCACCGAGCTCGCTTACCAGCGCGGTGTGGAAACGAAACAGCTCCTCGCTCGGGGCCGACCACCCGAACGCACCCTCACGGTCGGCGATGAAGCCGTCCACCGAGACGCTCATCGAGTAGATCAGCATGCTTGACATCGGGCTCTCCTTCCTGCTGCCGGCTGCTCTGCCACAGCTATGACCGATCGCGAGACGAGAACTCATCGTCGTGGCGGTCGCTCGTACGGCTTCCCGCCACTCCTGTGATGTATCTCACGGATCGGTTTGGGAATCGTCGCGTCGCGGGGTTCGTCTGAAGGGGGAAGGCGGAATCTCGGAGACAAGGAGCGATCGACGATGGCAACTGCAAGACGGAACATCGACTGGCGACGAGCGGCGCGCCGGCTGCTTGCGGGCACCGTGCTCGCTGCCGGTGTAGTTGCCGGTACGGCCGTGCCGGCGAGCGCGGCAACCACCGGCACGTTCAGCGCGGGCGTGCTGACCGTATCCGGTGACGGCCTCGACAACTCGATCGTGATCAGCCGCAACGCTGCGGGAACGATCCTGGTGAACGGCGGCGCGGTCCCGGTCTCCGGTGGCACGCCGACGGTCGCCAACACAGCGCAGGTCCGGGTCAACGGTCTCGGCGGTCGGGACACGATCACGCTCAACCAGGCCAACGGCGCGCTGCCGGCGGCCGTGCTGACCGGCGGCGCCGGGAACGACATCCTCACCGGCGGCTCCGGCAACGATCAGCTCTTCGGTCAAGGCGGCAACGACACGCTGCTCGGCGGCGGCGGCTTCGACCTGCTGTTCGGCGGCAACAACAACGACACGCTGACCGGCGGCGACGCCGACGATCAGGTGTTCGGCCAGGGCGGCAGCGACCGCATGATCTGGAACCCCGGCGACGACACCGACCTCAACGAAGGCGGCACCGGCACCGACACGGTCGAGGTCAACGGCGGCGGCGGCGGCGAGCAGTTCACCACCACCGCCAACGGCACGCGCGTGCGGTTCGACCGGCTGAACCCGGCGCCGTTCGCGATCGACATCGGCACTTCCGAGAGGCTCGTCCTCAACGCCAACGGCGGCGACGACAGCTTCTCCGCGAGTGGGAATCTCGCCGCGCTGATCGGCATCACGGCCGACGGCGGTGCGGGCAACGACACGCTGCTCGGCAGCAACGGGATCGATCTCCTGCTCGGTGGCGACGGCAACGACTTCGTCGACGGCCAGCAGGGCAACGACGCTGCCTTCCTCGGCGCCGGCGGCGACGCCTTCCAGTGGGATCCCGGCGATGGCAGCGACGTCGTCGAAGGCCAGGACGGCACGGACAACATGCTCTTCAACGGCAGCAACGGCAACGAGAACATGGTCGCCTCCGCCAACGGCGCGCGGGTGCTGTTCACCCGCGACCTCGCCGCGATCACGATGGACCTCAACGACGTCGAGTCGATCACCGCCAACATGTTCGGCGGCACCGACAACCTCGTTGTCAACGACCTGTCCGGCACCGACGTCACGGGCGTGGCGGGCGATCTCGCCGCGACCGGCGGCGGCAACGACGCCGCGGCCGACAACGTCACCGTCAACGCCACCAACGATGACGACGCCGTGACGGTCACCGGCGCCGGGCCGAACGCGCAGGTCAGCGGTCTCCCGGCCCTGGTCTCGGTGTCGGGCGCAATCGCCGGCAGCGACCGCGTGACCGTCAACGCGCTGGGCGGCGACGACGTGGTCGACGCCTCCGGGCTGGCCGCCAACTCTGCGCTGCTCACCGTGAACGGCGGCAACGGCGACGACGTCCTGATCGGCGGCGCCGGCGGTGACGTGCTGCTCGGCGGCGCCGGCGACGATGTGCTGATCGGCGGGCCGGGCGCCGACACGCTCGACGGCGGAGCCGACGACAACGTCGTCATCCAGGCCGTCGGCGCCGACAGCGTGCGCTCGGCGAGGGTCGCCGGGACCGACTGGCTGAGGGCCCACGCCCGCAGTGTCAAGGGCAAGACCGTGCTCAAAGTCGACGGCAAGAAGCGCACGCTTCCCCACGCCGACCTGAACCGGCTCGCCCGCACGGCCGCTTCCTGAGGTGGGCCGTCAGTTCTGCCGCGTGAACGGTTGCGTCATGTAGAGCACACGCCCGAAGACCTCATCTGGAATCCCCTCGACGGGCGGCTCGGTCGTGCTGAGCCACTCGAGCGTCAGGGTGTGGGCGGAAGCGCTCGATCCACTTCGCGAGATCGTCCCGGCGCAATGTCGCGTCGACATCGCGCGGCGAGATTGGGCCGGTCTGCCAGGTGCCTTCGGGACGGGACGCGGCTCATGAGTCTGCGGAACCACGCGCGCGAGCTAGCCGGGAATGCCCCGGACCTGACGCAGGGTGGATACCTCGGTCAGGTGTCCGTGGACCTCGACGAGCGCACCCTGGGCGATTATCCCGATCATCGTCGAACGCGTGACCACCTTGTCGCCCATCAGGAGCTCGCAACTCACTACGACGCGTCCATCGTCGATTTCCTGAACATCAAGAATCCGGACATGGTGCTCGAGTCCGCCGCGCTTCAACTCCTCGACCCACGCGCGAAGACCTTCGTGGCCGTCGTACGAGCGGCCGGTGCCCCCGGCTCCGGTTGGATGAAACTTGATCTGCGGGTCAGAGACCGCGACCAGTCCATCGGCGTCGCGCTCGTTGAACGCTTCAGCGAACCGACGCCCAAGCGACTTGGCCAAGGATTCCGTCACCCCGCCAGAATACCGGCCCACCTAGCGCTCCGCCCCCGCGTCCATCCCCGCCGCCACCGACCGCCACAGCGTCACGTGCACGTTGGGGCGCGCCCTCGCGGGCACCGTTCCGGCTCGGCCCGCCGAGATCGCGTGCGTTGCGTCCGGCGTTGTCGTGAACCGCTGTAGCGCCAGCGCCGCCGGCAGCGCCCGGCCCAGTCCCAGCGTGCTTGCGTGCCACATCTCGTCGACCGGGGTGCCGCGTACGTCCAGCCGTGTCAGTGCGCCGCGCCGCACCTCCTCGCGGACCGAGCGGGCCAGTGTCAGGAGGATGCCGTCGCCTGCGACCGCTCCCGCGATCGCCGCCGCTTGGCTCGTGTGCGCGGAGATGTCGGCCGGCTCGATGCCGTGACGCGAGAAGAACAGCCCGGTCGTCGTCGTCGGGTCTATCTCCGGCCCCCCGACGAGCCAGCGCTCGCGGCCCAGCACAGAAGGCCCGATGTCGCGCTCTCCCGCCAGCGGGTGGCCGGGTGCCGCCACGATGATCAGCCTGCAGCGCAGGAACGGCACCGACGCGATCGTCGTGGCCTCGGGTCCCGGGTCGGGTCCCAGCGCGATGTCGGCCTGCCGGTGCTCCAGCCGGTCCGCGAACGACGCTCCGGGCACGCTCTCGATCGCCACCTCGAGGCTCTCGTCGCGCGCCGTGAACGCCTCGATCAGCGGCCCGATGTGCTCCGCGACGACATTCGTCGCGGCCACCTGGATCCGTCCCGGCGAGTCCTTGACGGACCGCCGCGCCTGCTCGGCGAGCCCCAGGATCTCGCCCGCGAGCGCCGCCAGGCGCCGCCCGCCGGCCGTCAGCGCGATCCCCCGGCCGTCGCGCACGAACAGCTCGTCGCCCAGTTCCTTGCGCAGCGCCGCGACCGCCACCGACACCGCCGGCTCCGTGACCTCCAGCTCGCGCGGCCGCCGCCTTGACCGAGCCGAGCCGGGCGACGAGCACGAAGGACTGGAGCTGGGCGAGCGTCACGCGAGAGATGTGGGCTAAGCGATCACTTAGGTCAGCTTGACGAGCCCACGATACCGCCGCGAAACTGTCATTCAGGAGGAGAGGCTTCGCTGCAGGTACCAGCCCCGTTCGAATACGAGCGCGCCACCAGCGTCGAGCATGCCCTCGAGCTGCTCGCGCAGCTGGGGCCCGACGCGCGACTCCTCGCGGGCGGGCACTCCCTGCTCCCGATGATGAAGCTGCGGCTGGCGGCGCCCGAGTACCTGATCGACATCGACCCGCTCGCCGGCGAGCTGGGCTACATCGAGGAGCACAACGGCGAGGTGCGCATCGGCGCCATGACTCGCCACCGGGAGCTCCTCGAATCAACGCTCCTGAAAGAGCGGCTCGCCATCTTCACCGACGCCGAGCGCGTGATCGCCGACCCGGTCGTCCGCAACCGCGGCACGATCGGCGGCGCCCTCTGCCAGGCCGACCCGTCCGAGGACCTCTCCGCGGTGTGCGCGGCGGTCGCAGCGAGGATGGTCATCCGCGGACCCGACGGCGAGCGCGTGCTCGACATGCGCGACTTCCACCGCGGCCCCTACCGGACCGCCGTGGGACAGCTGGAGATGCTCACCGAGATCCGCGTCCCCCTGCACGAAGCCGCCGGCAGCGCCTACGAGAAGGTCGACCGGCGGGTCGGGCGACTGGGCCGTGGCCGCCGCCGGCGCGTCGGTCACGCTCCAAGCCAACGGCACGATCGAGCGCGCCGGCATCGCCCTCGCCGCCGTCGGCGCGGAGGTCACCTCCAAGACCGCCGAGGAGGCACTCGAGGGCAGGCCCCCGTCCGAAACCCTGTTCGCGGAAGCCGGAAAGCTGCGCCGCCGCCGCCTCCTCCCCCGTCACCGACCAGCGCGGCTCGGCCGAGTACAAGCGCCACGTGGCCGCGGTGCTCACCGAGCGCGCGCTCGAGCGCGCCGCCGCGCGCGCACGAGGGACAGAGGCCTGATGCAGGTCACGGTCAGCGTGAACGACCGCGAGCACATGCGCGACGTCGAGCCGCGCACTCTGCTCGTGCACTTCATCCGCGACGAGCTCCGGCTCACCGGCACCCACTGGGGCTGCGACACGTCCAACTGCGGCACGTGTGTCGTGCTGATGGACGGCCATCCGGTCAAGTCGTGCACCGTGCTGGCCGCCAGCGCGGCCGGCCACGAGATCCGCACCGTGGAGGGGCTGGAAAGGGGTGGCGTGCTCGACCCGGTGCAGGAGGGGTTCACGGCCGAGCACGGCCTTCAGTGCGGCTTCTGCACCCCGGGCATGCTGATGACCGCCCGGGCGCTCCTGGACCGCAATCCGGACCCGACCGACCAGGAGATCCGTGAGGCGATCTCAGGCCAGATCTGCCGCTGCACGGGTTACGCAACGATCGTCCGCTCGATTCGCTGGGCGGCCGAGCATTCAAGTCAGGAGGTCTCAGGCTGATGGTCAATACCGTGATCGGTGCCTCCACGGGCTGGTGGGTGGGGCTCGTGCTCGGCATCGTCGTCATCGCCGTCGCGGCGGTGATCGTCATCGCGATCGTGTCCCTCGCGCGCAGGATCGCCGGGCAGGCGCGCGGCGCCGTCGAGGGCGTCGAGGTGGTGCGCGCCCAGACCGACGAGCTCGCCGGGATCGCGCAGATCAACGACTCCGGGGTCAGGATCCTGCACTCCGCCCGGGCCCTGCGAAAGGTGGCGGTCGGCAAATGACCTCGTTCGCACTGTCGAACAACGGCCTCTGGGCGGTCTCGCTCGGGATCGGCCTCGTCGCGGCGCTCGTCGTCGCGTTTCTCCTGATCGTGCTGGTCAGGGCCGTCGCCGACATCGAGAAGTCCGTCGGCGGCCTGCTGGAGGTCGCCGGCAAGGTCGCCGGCAACACAGCCAACATCCCGCAGCTCGAGGCCACGGCGCCCGTGCTGGGGCTGATCGTGGAGGAAGCCTTGGTCCAGGACCGCTATATGAACGCGCTGACCGACGGGTACGGCGGCGGATCATGAGCGACACCGACCTGCTCGTCCTCCTGAGCGTCCTGCTCGCAATCGTGGTGGTGGCGGTGCTCGCCGTCGCCCTGATCCGGGTCCGCACCGGCCTCGAGTCGGCCTCGACGGGGCTCGCCACCCTCGCGGACGCCCTGGAGACCGTCGAGTCCGAGCACCTGCGCCCGCTCGAGCCGGCGGTCAAGGCGATCAACGGGCAGTTCGACGTCATCGTCGGCGCGTTCCCGGGCATCGCGGCCAAGGCCGCGGTCGTGGCCGAGAGGAGGCCGCGATGACCCTGTGGTGGATCGGCAACGCGCTGCTCCTGCTCGTGGTCCTGCCGGTGGTGGTGTACCTGCTGAAGCGGCGTGCTGAGCGCGGCGCGCAGCATCGTTCCGAGCGTCGAGCGGATCGGCGCGGCGGCGAACGCCGGGTCGAAGGACCTGGACGCCGTCCCGCTGCTGCTCACGACGCAGGAACAGGTAAGGCAAACGGTCGAGGTGGTCGCCGGCTACGGCGGCTCCCTCGACGTGATCGTCGACGACGCGAGCTGAGGGGGAAGCGATGCCGGCAGCAGGAGTGGTGACGATCGTCGCGGTGGTCCTGATCGTCCTCGCGCTCGTCTACTACCTCGTCTCCACGATCGTCGCGCTGCGGAAGATCACCGCGGGGCTCGACGACGCGATCGCGGGCGTCGGGGAGATCATCGAGAAGAGCGCCCCGGTGGGCGACGTGGTCAGGGACATCAACCGGAACCTCGACGCGGGCGTGGACCTGCTCGAGGGGCTCCTCGTGAAGAAGGCCGGGCTGGTGGACGCCATGGGCCTGATCGAGGGGCTCTATCCCGGGGCCGCCGCCGACGGGCTGCGGAACTTCCCGGACAGCAGGACGGTCAGGCCCCCGCGGATCGCGGAGGTGTACACGAAGGGGACGCTCACGCTTGCCCGGCTCGGCCGGGAGGCCCCGATCGCCGCCGCGAGCCCCAACGGCCCGGTGCTGCGAAACGTGGAGGGCGGGAGCCTCGACGCCCGCTCCCTCTATCCGGAGACCCGCCAGACGCGGCCCGCGATGCTGGCGCGCTCGCCGGTCATCGGCACCGGTCGCACCGGTGCAGTACCCGCCGAGCGAGCAACGCGGCGGGACGACGCCCGGCGAAGCGGAGATCCGCGAGAAGGGCCCGTGGACCGAAACCGCCGCCGAGGGCGTCGTTCCCGGCGAGCTCGGAGGGTCCGACGCGCCGCGCGAGATGCTGGCGGACGATCCGCAGCTCGGCAGCGACGTCCTCGGACAGACAACCGGATCAGACGAGCCGGCGACCGGGAGCGGCATCGACCCGAGTGCCGGCGACGAGGCCGACGCGACCTCCGATCAGGGTCCAGAGCCGCCGGAGGGAGCGGAACCCGACCTGAAGGACGCGGCCGCCGCGCCTCGCCAGGTCGACGCCGACTCGGCCGACACCGACAACGGCTCCAACACGTAACGAAAGGAGATACCTCGTGCAGACCCCCGCGCCCTTCGCCTACGAGCGTGCCACCAGCGTCGAGGGCGCCATCGAGGCGCTCGGGCGGCTCGGCTCCGAGGCGCGGATCATCGCCGGCGGGCACAGCCTGCTGCCGATGATGAAGCTCCGCCTCGCGAACCCCGAGCACCTGATCGACATCAACGACCTCCACGAGCTCGCCTACATCCGCGATGAGGGCGGCCGAGCTCAGGATCGGGGCGCTCACGCGCCACGTCGACCTGCTGAAGTCCGAGCTGCTCGCCGCGCGCTACCCCGTCTTCCGCGACGCCGAGCAGGTGATCGCCGACCCGGTCGTCCGCAACCGCGGCACGATCGGCGGCTCGCTCTGCCAGGCGGACGCGGCGGAGGACCTGTCCGCGGTCTGCATCGCGGCCAAGGGCAAGGCCGTGATCCGCGGCGCGCGAGGGCGAGCGCGTCGTCGGCCTGGACGAGTTCCACATCGGCCCGTACATGACCGCGGTCGGCGACGGCGAGATGCTCACCGAGGTCCGGCTGCCGCTGCGCGCCGGCGCGGGCAGCGCCCACGAGAAGGTCGAGCGGCGCGCGGGCGACTGGGCGATCGCGGCCGCCTCGGCGGTGGTGTGGATGGACGGCGGCACGATCGCCGACGCCGGCCTGGCGCTCAGCGCGGTCGGGCCGACCACCGTCCACGTGTCCCGCGCGGAGGAGCTGCTGCGCGGGAAGGCGCCGTCGGACGAGCTGTTCGAGCAGGCGGGCGAGATCGCCTCCGAGGACTGCGCCCCGCTCCCGGACGGGCGCGGCCCGGTCGACTACAAGCGCCACCTCGCGGGCGTGCTCACGAAACGCGCCCTGCGCCGCGCCGCGGCACGTGCGCTGCACCAGGAGGGCTGACGATGCAGGTGACGATCAACATCAACGGCGAGCCGGTCTCCCGCGACGTCGAGCCGCGGCAGCTGCTCGTCCACTTCATCCGCGACACGCCCGGCCTGACCGGCACGCACTGGGGCTGCGACACCTCGAACTGCGGCGCCTGCGTGGTGCTGATGGACGGCGAGCCGCTCAAGTCGTGCACGACCCTCGCCGCGATGTGCGTGGGGCACGAGATCCGGACGGTGGAGTCGCTCGAGCGGAACGGCACGCTCGACCCCATCCAGCAGGGCTTCCACGAGACGCACGCGCTCCAGTGCGGGTTCTGCACCCCGGGAATGCTGATGACCGGCCGGGCGCTGCTCGACGAGAACCCGGATCCCACCGACGAGGAGATCCGGACCGCGATCTCGGGCGCGATCTGCCGCTGCACCGGCTACAAGAACATCGTCGCCGCGGTCCGCTGGGCCGCCGAGCACGAATCCGCGACGCGACAGGAGGTCTGAGCATGGCCACGGCGGAAGCACCGGAACGGCCGATCGGCTTCGGGCGCCTGAAGCGCAAGGAGGACGCGCGCTTCATCCGCGGCAAGGGCAACTACCTGGACGACATCCGGCTGCCGGGCATGGTGCACGGGGCGGTCCTGAGGAGCCCGTACGCCCACGCGCGCATCCTCTCGATCGACACCTCGAGGGCGCTCGCCCACCCGGGCGTGGCGGCGGTGGTGACGGCCAAGGACCTCGAGACGCTCGGGCTGGCCTGGATGCCCACCATCTCGTACGACACCCAGGCCGTGCTCGCGGGCGACAAGGTCCGCTTCCAGGGCCAGGAGGTCGCGTTCGTGATCGCGACCGACGAGTACATCGCGCGCGACGCGCTCCAGCTGATCGACGTGGAGTACGAGCCGCTGCCCGCGATCGTCAACGCGCGCAAGGCGCTCGACCCCGACGCGCCCCTGATCCGCGACGACAAGGAGGGCCAGACCGACAACCTCGCCAGCCCGACCTGGGAGGCCGGCGACGAGGAGGCGACCGACCGCGCGTTCGCGGAGGCCGACACGGTCGTGACGCGGGACATCATCTACCCGCGCTGCCACCCGGCCCCGCTCGAGACGTGCGGCATGATCGCCGACTTCAACCCCGAGACGGGCCAGCTCGACATCTACAACGGCAACCAGGCGCCGCACGCCCACCGCACGGTGTACGCCCACGTCGCCGGGCTCGCCGAGCACATGATCCGCATCCGGACGGGCGACATCGGCGGCGGGTTCGGCAACAAGGTGCCCGTGTACCCCGGCTACGTGTGCGCGATCGCCGGGTCGATCGTGGCCGGCGTGCCGGTGAAGTGGATCGAGGACCGCTCCGAGAACCTGATGTCGACCGGCTTCGCGCGCGACTACGTCATGCACGCGGAGATGTGCTCCAAGGACGGCAAGATCACCGGCCTGCGGGTCGACGTGATCGCCGACCACGGCGCCTTCGACAGCACGGCGCAGCCGACGAAGTTCCCGGCCGGGTTCTTCCACATCGTCTGCGGCTCCTACGACCTCCAGGCCTCGCACGTGAAGGTCAAGGCGGTGTACTCGAACAAGGCGCCGGGCGGCGTCGCGTATCGCTGCTCGTTCCGGATCACCGAGGCCGTCTACCTCGTGGAGCGGATGGTGGACGCGCTCGCGCTCGAGATGGAGGCCGACCCGATCGAGCTGCGCATGCGGAGCTTCATCGCGCCCGGCCAGTTCCCCTACGAGACGACGACCGGATGGACCTACGACTCGGGCAACTACGCCGAGACGATGAAGGTCGCGATGGACATCGCGGGCTACGACGACCTGCGCCGCGAGCAGGCCGAGAAGCGGGCGCGCGGCGAGCTGATGGGCATCGGCGTGTCGTTCTTCACCGAGGGCGTCGGCGCCGGGCCGCGCAAGCACATGGACATCCTCGGCCTGTCGATGAACGACGGAGCCGACCTGCGCGTGCACCCGTCCGGCAAGGCGGTGGTCAGCCTGAGCGCCCAGACGCAGGGCCAGGGCCACGAGACGACGTTCGCGCAGATCGTCGCCGAGGAGCTCGGGATCCCGCCCGAGGACGTGCAGGTGCGCCACGGCGACACCGACAAGTCGCCCTACGGCCTCGGCACCTACGGCAGCCGCTCGACGCCGGTGTCGGGCGCCGCGGTGGCGGTCGTCTCGCGCAAGGTGCGCGACAAGGCGCGGATGATCGCGGCGACGATGCTGGAGACGAGGCCCGAGGACCTCGCCTGGGAGAAGGGGCGCTGGTTCGTGAAGGGCGACCCCGAGCAGCGCGCGCTGATCGGGGACATCGCGTCGCGCGCGTACAGCGGCGAGCCGATGCCCGAGGGCATGGAGGGCGGGCTCGACGCGCAGGTGATCTACGACCCGCCCAACCTCACCTACCCCTACGGCGCCTACATCGCCGTGGTCGACGTGGACCCGGACACTGCCGAGGTCAAGGTGCGGCGCTTCATCGCGGTCGACGACTGCGGCGTGCGCATCAACCCGATGATCGTCGACGGGCAGATCCACGGTGGGCTGGCGGAGGGGATCGGCATCGCGCTGATGGAGCTGATCAGCTTCGACGAGGAGGGGAACTGCCTCAACGGGTCCTTCATGGACTACCTGATCCCGACCGCGCTCGAGTGCCCCGACTTCGAGCTCGGCGAGACCGTCACGCCCTGCCCGCACCACCCGCTCGGCGCGAAGGGCGTCGGCGAGTCGCCGAACGTCGGTTCGCCCCCGGCTATCGTCAATGCGGTGATCGACGCGCTGCACGCGTCGCACGGCGTGACGCACATCGACATGCCGTGCACACCGGCCCGGGTGTGGGCCGCCATGCAGGGCCGCCCCGAGCCGCCGCAGTGATCGGGGAGGCCGTCAACCGGAGGGCCCAGGAGCTCCGAGCGGAGGGCACGCCGTTCGTGGTGGCGACCGTCGTGCGCGCGCGCCGCCCGGCCAGCGTCGAGCCGGGGACGGCCGGGCTGGTGCTGGAGGACGGGACGATCGAGGGGTTCATCGGCGGGGTCTGCGCCCAGCACAGCGTGCGCCTCTACTCGCTGACGGCGATCGAGAGCGGCACGCCGCTGCTGCTGCGGATCGATCCCGACGGGCCGGAGCAGGCCGTGTCCGAGGAGGGCGCCGTGACCGTCCGCAACACCTGCCTCTCGGGCGGCGCGATCGAGGTCTTCCTCGAGCCGGTCCTGCCGGAGCCGCGGGTGCTCGTGGCCGGCGAGCTCGCCGATCGCGGCGGCGCTCGCGACCATCGGGTCGGAGGTCGGGCTCGAGGTCGTCGCGGCGCAGGACGTCAAGGACGCCGTGCTCACGCCGGCGCCCGGCGACCTGGCGCTGGTGGTGGCCGCCCACGGGCAGGACGAGATCGCGATCCTGCGCGCGGGCCTGGAGGCGGGCGTCCGCTACGTCGGGCTCGTGGCCAGCCCGAAGCGGGGCGCGGCGGTGATCGGTGAGCTGCGCGCCGCGGGCGTCGCCGAGGAGCTGCTCGGCCGGCTCGAGACCCCGGCCGGGATCGACATCGGCGCGCGCACGCCTCCCGAGGTCGCGCTCACGATCGTCGCCCGGATCGTCGCGGTGCGCAGGAGCCACCCCGCGCGGACCGAGACCCCGGCCACGGCGGTGGACCCGATCTGCGGCATGACGGTGGTGGTCGCCGCCGACACGCCGCGCGCCGAGCACGGCGGCGAGACCGTCTGGTTCTGCTGCGAGGGCTGCCGGCAAAGGTTCGAGGAGCGGCGTGAGCTCGCGCGAAGCCACGGGTGACGCGGCGGGCGAGGTCCGCCACCTGGTCCCCGACGTCGAGACGCTGGCCCGGCGGCTCGCGGGCGTGGACTACCTCGTGGACGAGGGCCTCGCCACCTCGATGTACCTGAGCCTGCGCCTGCCGCAGCCGCTCCTGCTCGAGGGCGAGGCGGGGGTCGGCAAGACGGAGGCCGGCAAGTCGCTGGCGGCCGTGCTCGACACGCCGCTGATCCGCCTCCAGTGCTACGACGGCATCGACGCGGCCGAGGCGCTGTACGAGTGGAACTACCCGCGCCAGCTGCTCAGCATCCGGCTGGCCGACGCGAGCGGGACGGAGCTGACCGAGGAGGACCTGTTCGGTCCCGACTACCTGATCCGGCGCCCGCTGCTGCGCGCGCTCGAGCACCCGGGCCCGCGCCCGGCGGTGCTGCTGATCGACGAGATCGACCGCGCCGACGACGACTTCGAGGCCTTCCTGCTCGAGCTGCTCGCCGACGCCGCCGTGACGATCCCGGAGATCGGCACGATCCGCGCGACGCACCCGCCGGCCATCGTGCTCACCTCCAACCGCACGCGCGACCTGCACGACGCGGTCAAGCGGCGCTGCCTCTACCACTGGATCGACTACCCCACCCCGCAGCGCGAGGTGGAGATCGTGCGCCGCCGCGTGAAGGGCGCGGCCGAGGCGCTCGCGGTGCAGGTGGCGGACGCGGTGGCGCGGATCCGCGACAGCGACGTGCAGAAGCCGCCCGGGGTGGCCGAGGCGATCGACTGGCTCGCGGCGCTCGAGCTGCTCGGCGTGGAGGAGCTCGACGCGGCCGCGGTCGACCGCACGCTCGGCTCGGTCCTGAAGTACAGCGAGGACCAGGAGGTGGTCCGCGCGGCGGGGCTGGAGCAGCTCGTGACGCGATGACCGGCCCGGCCTTCACCGTGCGGACGCTCCACCTGGACCTGCCGGCCTTCGTGGGCGCCTTCAGCCGCCGCCTGCACGAGGCCGGCGTGCCCACGACCGCCGAGCGCGCCGCCCGCTTCGCGGAGGCCGTGGCCCTGGTCGAGCCGATCACGCGGCGGCGGCTCTACTGGACCGCGCGGGCGGTCCTGGTCTCCGACCCCGCGCAGGTCAAGGCGTTCGACTCCGTCTTCTTCTCTGTGTTCGGCGCGCGCGAGCTTCCGCCCGAGCTCGAGCCGGACGACGCGCAGACGAGGGCGGACGCCGACCCGAGTGGCGCACCCGACGGCCGTGGCAAGGCGGGCGTCGGCGAGGGACGCCTGGCGGCCGCTTCGCCCGGCAGCGACGGGGAGGCCGCCATGCGTGAGGTGGCCGTGCCGATGGCCGCCAGCGACGAGGAGCGGCTGCGCAGCCGGCGCTTCGACGCCCTCGAGCCCGGCGAGCTCGCCCAGCTCTACCGGCTGATGGCGCGCCTCGAGGTCGCCACCCCGAGGCGCCGCACGCGCCGCGCGGAGCGGGGCCGGCGCGGCGAGCACATGGACATGCGCCGCACGCTGCGCGGGAGCATGCGCACCGCGGGCGACCCGATCCGGCTCGCCCGGCGCCGCCGCCGGGTCGTGCGCCGGCGGGTGGTGATGCTGTGCGACATCTCCGGCTCGATGGAGCCCTACGCGCGCGCGTACCTCCAGTTCCTCACGTGCGCGGCGGGCAGCGGGCCGAACGCCGAGGCGTTCGCGTTCGCCACGCGCCTGACCCGCCTGACGCGCGCGCTCCGCTCGCGCAACCCGGAGCGCGCGATCCAGCGCGCCGCGGCGGCGGCCTCCGACTGGTCGAGCGGCACCCGGATCGGCGAGGCGCTGAAGACCTTCAACGACCGCCACGGCCGGCGCGGGATGGCGCGCGGCGCGGTGGTCGTGATCCTGTCCGACGGCTGGGAGCGCGGCGACCCCGCGCTCGTGGAGCGCGAGATGGAGCGGCTCTCGCGCCTGGCCTACCGGATCGTGTGGGTGAACCCGCGCGTCGGCGCGAGCGGCTTCTCGCCGCGCGCCGGCGGCATGGCGGCGGCGCTGCCGCACTGCGACGCGCTCGTGAGCGGCCACAGCCTGGAGGCGCTCGGCGAGGTGGCCGACGCGATCGCGGCCGAGCGCGGGAGCTGGGCGCCGCCGGCGCCCGAGCCGGAGCCCGAGGAGGAGGAAGAGACCTGGGCGAGCGCCACCCCGGTCCAGGGCAGCTCGGTCGCGATGCCGAGCGGCTACGGGCCGAGCAGGGGCAGGACCACTCCGGGCTGGGGGCCAGGTGGCTGACCGCCCCGAGAAGACCTGCATCTACCCCGGCTGCAGCCGCCCGGCGGTGCCCCCGCACCCGCTCGGCGGGCCGCAGCCGAGCTTCTGCGACCTGGAGGAGCACAACGCGCTGACCGCCCACCAGGAGCGTCAGCGCCTCGAGAGAGAGGGGAAGAGAAGTGGCTGACAAGGCGTACCGGGCGGTGTTCCTGCGCATCCACCCCACCGGCAAGATGGTGCTCAGCCTGACCACCGAGCCCGACGGCAACGAGGCGCGCTACGCCGAGCTGGTCGCCGGCGAGCTGGGCGTCCCGCCGCTCGACGTCAAGGTGGTCCCCGCCGACACCAACCGGTTCGGGGAGGGCCACGGCTTCAACACGAGCCCGTCCGAGGGAGTCCCGGCCGCGATCGCGAGCACCACCGGCAAGATCCTCGACAAGGCGAAGCTGCTGGCCGGCGTCGCGCTCGAAACCGCGCCGGACAGCCTCGAGTGGGACAACGGCGCCTACGTGACCGGCGGGGATCCCCCGCGCGCCCAGACGATCGCGCAGATCGCCCTGTACGCGCACGGCTCCGGCGCCCTGCCGCCGGGCGTGGAGGGCGGGCTCGACGCGCAGACCGTCTACCGCGACTAGGGAAGGCGGGCGTCGATCTCGACCTCGACCTCGTCCGCGACCTTGAGCGTCCCGAACAGCGCCGAGTACGGCTTCATGCCCCAGTCCGTCTGCTTCAGGGTGGCCGTGCCGGAGATCCGGCCGTCCTCGCCGGCGGTCAGCTCGAAGGCGATCGGCCGGCTCCTGCCGGCCAGCTCGAGCTCGCCGGTGCACCCGGTGCCGCGGCCCGGCTCGCTCCATCGACGTCGAGCGGAACTCGATCGGCGTGCCCTTCAGGACCTCGTCGTCGATCGTCTGCGCGATGCCGGCCTTGTCGTCGTCGCCGAGCGTCATCATCCCGCCCGTCCCCTCGAGCACGCGGAGCGAGGACGAGTCGGCGGTGAGCGTGACCTCGACTGCTCGTCGAGCGTGGCCGACCAGGACGTGACCTCGATGAGCAGGTCGTGGCCGGCCTTCGACGCCGCCCCCTGCCGCTTCGTCCTCACCGTGAGGGTGGCGTTCTCCGGCCCGAACGTAGGCATGACCGACACCTTAATCCCAAGGAGAGACCGAAATGGTTGAGCTCGACCATCCCTTCTCGACCGGAAAGCCGCTCGACTACAACTGGGAGGCGATCCTCGACCTCGAGCGCCTGGTCCCGTGCGTCGAGGGGGGCAGCGTGCTCGAGCGGACCGGCCCGGAGTCGGTCAAGGCGGAGATCAAGGTCAAGATGGGCGCGATGTCGATGACGTTCACGGGAACCGTCACCGTGATCGAGCAGGACGAGGCGGCCCACCGCGCCGTGATGCAGGTGAAGTCGAGGGAGGCCGGCGGGCAGGGGCACGCCAGCGCCGACGTGGAGTTCGCGCTCTCGGACGGCGGCGGCACGATCCACACCAAGGCGCAGATCACGGGCAAGGCGGCGTCGATGGGCGAGGGCGTCGTCGTGAGCGTCCTCGACGCGCTGATCACGGACTTCACGGGGAAGCTCGCCAACATCTGACATGTCCCGCAAGACGATGCGACGCATACGCGAGGGCGAGGTTCCGTACGACGGCGGAACCGCGGTGCAGGACGACGCCGCCAGGCCCGTCTTCCGCGGCAACGGCGCGAACGACTACGTCTGCGCGGAGTGCGGGAACCTGCTCGCGCAGGCGATGGATCCCGAGCACATGGGAAAGCGGGTCCGCATCCGCTGCGGGCAATGCCGGACGGTCAACATCGCGGCGGAGGTGCCGGTCGAGATGAGCCGGCGGGCCCGCCGCTGATGGAGCCGGCCGACGAGCGGCCGATCGGCTTCGGCCGCCTGCGCCGCAAGGAGGACGCTCGCTTCATCCGCGGGCAGGGCAACTTCGTCGACGACGTGCAGCGGCCGGCGATGCTCCACGGGGCGGTCCTGCGGAGCCCCGTCGCGCACGCGCGGATCCTGTCGATCGACACCTCCGCTGCGCTCCAGCACCCGAAGGTGCTGGCGGTGATCACGGGGGCGGACCTCGAGGCGCGGAACCTCGCCTGGATGCCGACGATGTCGGGCGACACCCAGGCCGTGCTGGCCACCGACAAGGTCCGCTTCCACGGCCAGGAGGTCGCGTTCGTGGTCGCCGAGGACCGCTACTCGGCGCGCGACGCGCTCGAGCTGATCCACGTGGACTACGAGCCGCTGCCGGTGGCCGTGGACCCGCGCGCGGCGCTCGAGCCCGGCGCGCCCCTGATCCGGGACGACAAGGAGGGCCAGGACGGCAACCTCATCTTCGAGTGGGAGTCCGGCGACGCGGCCGCGACCGACCGCGTGTTCTCGCGCGCGGACGTGGTCGTGGAGCAGGACATGCTCTTCCCGCGCTCGCACCCGGCGCCGATGGAGACGTGCGGGGCGGTGGCGGAGTTCGACCGGGTCGGCGGCAAGCTGACCATCTGGTGCACCACGCAGGCGCCGCACGCGCACCGCACCGTGTACGCGCTCCTGACGGGGCTGCCCGAGCACAAGATCCGCGTGATCTCGCCGGACGTGGGCGGCGGGTTCGGCAACAAGGTCCCGGTCTACCCCGGCTACGTGTGCGCGATCGCCGGCGCGATCATGGCCGGCAGGCCGGTCAAGTGGATGGAGGACCGCTCCGAGAACCTGATGTCGACCGGGTTCGCGCGCGACTACGTGATGAGGGGCGGGATCGCCGCCACCGCGGACGGCACGCTCCTCGGGGTCCGCGTGCGGGTGATCGCCGACCACGGCGCCTTCAACGCGACCGCCCAGCCGACCCGCTTCCCCGCCGGCTTCTTCCACGTGTTCACCGGCTCGTACGACCTCGAGGCGGCCCACTGCCACGTGACCGGCGCGTACACGAACAAGGCGCCCGGCGGGGTGGCGTACTCGTGCTCGTTCCGGATCGCCGAGGCGGTCTATCTCGTCGAGCGGATGGTGGACTGCCTGGCGCACGAGCTGTCGATGGACTCCGCGGAGATCCGGTTGCGGAACCTGCTGCGGCCGGAGCAGTTCCCGTACGAGTCGAAGACCGGCTGGGTGTACGACTCGGGCGACTACGAGCGGACGCTGCGCAAGGCGCTCGACGTGGCCGGGTACGAGGAGCTGCGGCGCGAGCAGGCCGAGCGGCGCGAGCGGGGCGAGCTGATGGGGATCGGCGTGGGCTTCTTCACCGAGGCGGTCGGCGCCGGGCCGCGCAAGCACATGGACATCCTCGGCCTCGGGATGAACGACGGGGCGTCGCTGCGCGTCTCCCCCACCGGCACGGCGCAGCTGGCGATCAGCGTGCAGACGCAGGGGCAGGGCCACGAGACGACGTTCGCGCAGATCGTCGCCGAGGAGCTGGGGATCCCTCCGGAGGACGTGGACGTGGTGCACGGCGACACCGACACCACGCCGTACGGCCTCGGCACCTACGGGTCGCGCTCCACGCCCGTCAGCGGGGCGGCGACGGCGCTCGTGGCGCGCAAGGTGCGCGAGCGGGCGCGGATCGTGGCCTCGGCGATGCTCGAGGCGGCGCCGCAGGACCTGGCCTGGGAGAAGGGCCCGCCCGCGCGGTGGTTCGTGAAGGGCGACCCCGAGAAGGGCGTGTCGATCCAGGAGATCGCGATGGCCGCCCGCGGCGGGGTGGAGCTGCCGGAGGGAGTCGAGGCGGGGCTCGACGCGGAGACCGTCTACGACCCGCCGAACCTGACCTTCCCGTTCGGCGCGTACGTGTGCGTCGTCGACGTCGACCCGGGCACGGCGAAGGTGACGGTCCGCCGCTTCGTGGCGGTCGACGACTGCGGCACCCGCATCAACCCGATGATCATCGAGGGCCAGGTGCACGGCGGGCTCACGGACGGCGTGGGCATCGCGCTGATGGAGCAGATCGCCTTCGACGACGAGGGCAACTGCCTGGGCGGCTCGCTGATGGACTACCTGATCCCGACGGCCGTCGAGGTGCCCGACTGGGAGACCGACTTCACGGTCACGCCGTCGCCGCACCACCCGATCGGGGCCAAGGGGATCGGCGAGTCGGCGACCGTCGGCTCGCCGCCGACCATCGTCAACGCGATCTGCGACGCGCTGCGCCCGTTCGGCGTGCGGCACCTGGACATGCCGTGCACGCCGTCGCGGGTGTGGGACGCGATGCAGGGGAACGGCTCGCGGTGAGCGTCACCGGCCTCGTTCTCGCGGCCGGCGGGTCGCGGCGGCTGGGCCGGCCGAAGCAGCTGCTGCCGTTCGGCTCGGCGACGTTGCTGGACCACGTGCTCGACACGGCGCGCGCCTGCCGCTTCGACCAGCTGCTGTGCGTGATCGGGGGCGGCGCCGAGGGCGTGCGCGCGGGCGTGCGCCTGGACGGCGTGGACGTGGTCGAGAACCCGGAGTTCGGAGAGGGCTGCTCGTCGTCGATCGCCGCGGCGCTGGGCGCGGTCGACCCGCGCTGCGATGTGCTGGTGCTGATGCTGGGCGACCAGCCCGGGGTCACGGCGGCGACCGTCGAGACCCTGCTGGCCGGCCGCGGCGAGGCGCCCATCGCGGCGTGCGGCTACGAGGACGGCCGCGGCCACCCGCTCGCGTTCTCGCGCGCGTCTGTTCGGCGAGCTGGCCTCGCTGCACGGGGACAAGGGCGTCTGGAAGCTGCTCGACCGCCACGCCGCCGCGGCGGTGGACGTGCCCGTGCGCGGCTCGATCCCGCTGGACGTGGACACCCGGGAGGACTACGAGGCCGTGCTGGCCGAGGCCGCTCGCCGGACGCCCGCGACCTAGCCGGCCTGCGCCGCCTCCGCGGACCGCTTGGCCATCTCGTCCGGCGACACGTCCTCCACGTGCGAGGCCACGTTCCACTCGTGGCCGAAGGGATCCTCGAAGGCGCCCAGGCGGTCGCCGTAGAACTGGTTCTCCACGGGCCGCAGCTCCTTGGCGCCGGCCGACAGCGCGCGCGAGAACACGTCGTCCACGTCCTCCACGTAGACCATCAGGGACACCGGCGAGCCGCCAATGGACTTCGGGCCGCGGGCGTTCATCTCCGGGTGCTCGTCGGCGAGCATGACGACCGAGTCGCCGATCCCGAGCTCGGCGTGTCCGATCTTGCCGTCGGGACCGTCCATGCGCATGCGCTCGGTCGCGCCGAGCACCGAGCTGTAGAAGTCGATCGCGGCGCTCGCGTCGTCGACGATCAGGTACGGGGTAACGCGGGGATAGCCCTCTGGAATTGGATTGACCATCGCCCGAGCCTAGCCCCCCGCGGACGCCGTCACGATCCACGTCGACGATGGCGCGCGGATCCCGTCCTCGGCCTCGAACTCGCTGAGGCCCGCTCGCAGCGCGTCGCGCACCTCGCCGTGCAGGTGGGCGGCGCAGTCGCCGGCCAGCCGCAGGATCTCGGCGGCCGGTCCGATCGCCATCACGAACTCGATCGCTCATCTCGTCGAGCCTGCTCAGGACCGGGAGTCGCAGCGTCGTCGCGAGATCGCGCCCGGCGCGGCGTGCACCTGGTGGCCGGCGGCAGGGCCTGGCGGAACGCGCTCGACCGCGTCGAGGTCGTCGTCGACGCGGCCACCGGAAGATCCCCCGACAGGTGGCGCGAGGCCACGTCGTTCTTCACCGCCGCGACCCAGAACCTGCACGAGGCCGCGCGAGAGGGCCGGCGTGCGCCGGATGGTGGTTGTCTCGATCATCGGCGCCGACCGGTTCTCGAGGGGGCTACCGAGGCCGCGAAGATCGCCCTCGAACGTGGCCATCTGCACGTCAGCCCACCTCGAGCGACATTCGGCACGCCCGCCGTCCACGGTTCGTCGCGAGCGAGTCTCGATGAAGTGGGGCCGGCAGGTCGACGTCGACGGCCTTGCCGGCCGGTGCCCACGAGGCCGGCATCCGCCGCGTCGTGTCGCCGAAGCCGCTCCCGATGTTCGCACGCGCTGCCCGGGCTCGGTGGCACAGCGAAGCGCTGCCTCCCCGAGAGCGCCGGCCCGTGGTACGATCTCCCGAGAGGCCGCTCATACCGCTCGCAGCGGCACCGTCCCGGGCGTGGAGTCGCCTCGGCGTTCGGGCCCGGACCCCGAGCTTCGCTCGGAGGCGCGCATCGCCTCTCCTGCCCGGTCGACCTCAGGCGTCACATCCTGGCCCTCCTGCGTCATCAACGTCGACGGACTCGACTCGACTGGAGCGCGGGCGACGAGGCGCACGCTCGCGCCTCCGCTACGGCCTGACCCATGCCGGTCGGCGTGCACGCCTGATTTCTCGCGCGGTTCGCGGGATACTCCGGCTGCACCCGACCAAAGGCGGGCAATGGCCGAAGAGATTCAGATCGCAGGCACTGGCTCGACCGCGAAGATCCGGAACCCACTCGGGACCGTCGCGCTCAGCATCATCACCATCGGGATCTACTACATCTTCTGGTGGTACTTCATCAACCGGGAGATGCGCGACCTCGGCCGGTCCCGCAACACGGACCTCGGCCAGAGCCCGGGCAACTCGGTTCTCGCGATCACGCTCGGCGCGCTGATCATCGTCCCGGCGCTCGTGTCGCTCTGGACCACGAGCGGGCGCATCGAGCGGTCCCAGGAGGCCGTCGGCATCGACCGGCGCGTCAGCGGGCCGATCATCTTCATCCTGCTCCTGCTGATCGGGCCCGTCGGCATCTGGTACGCCCAGAGCGAGCTGAACAAGGTCTGGGAGGCGGATCGCTCCGGCGCCGGCGGCGGCCTGCCGCAGCCGGAGGCGGCCACGCAGCCCGCGGGCACGCCCCCGCCGCCCCCGGCCGCTCCGGAGGCGCCGGAGTCGCCTCAGGGACCGCAGTCACCGAGCCAGCCGCAGTAGGCCAGCCGTACACCTGAGCCGGTTCGGCAGAGCGCGATCGACGATGCCGCGAACTCGGCCGGCGCCGAGCAGCTCTACACCTGCGGCGTTCAGGCGAACGCCGGCATAACCCGATCCGCCACCAGTTTGAGCTGGCCGCGGATGTCGGGCACGTTCGGCACCTCCTCGCCGGAGAACAGCTTCACGAGCCCGGCGTCGGAGAGCGCAAGGATCATGTGGTTGATCCCGGCGGGCTGGATGTCCGACTGGATCTTCTCCACGACCTCCTCGGGCGTGCCGGCCAGCGAGAGCTTCTCGGAGTACTCCGGCGTGAACAGCTCGACCGCCTTCGGGATGTCGCCGGCGCCGAGCGCCTCCACCACCGGCGCCAGCTCCGAGGCCTCGATGCCGTGGCGCGCGAGCTGCTCCTCCGGCATGGAGGAGATGTAGAACGCGACGAGGATGCGCGCGGCGCGCTTGGCCGCCGCCGAGTCCTCGGACACGACCGTCACGGTCCATGCGCCCAGGTCGAGCTCGGAGGCGTCGCGGCCCGCCTTCTCCGCACCCTTGCTCACGTTCTCCGCCATGTAGTCGTAGGCCTCGCGCGAATAGGAGAGCGCGTGATGCACGCCGTCCGTCAGCTCGCCCGCCGTCCGGAACGAGAGCGGCCCCTTCATCGCGCCCATCTTGATCGGGAACGGCTGCTGCACCGGGCGGGCGAACGTGTAGAGGCCGTTGTACTGGAAGAAGTCGCCCTTGAACGTGATCGCGCCCTCCTCGAAGAAGGTGCGCATCACGTGGATGGCCTCCTTGAGGCGCGAGAGCGGCTTCTGGTTCGCCCAGTCGATGCCGTACTGGGAGAGCAGGCCGAAGTTGCCCGTGGACACCAGCAGCTCCATGCGGCCGTTCGTCAGCTCGTCGAGGGTCGCGATCTGCTGGCAGATGAGCGTCGGCTCGCGCAGGAAGACGTGGGTCACGTTCGGCCCGAAGCGGATCCGCTCCGTCTTGTCGGCGGCCGCCGCGAACAGGACGTACGGGTCCTTGTGCCAGGTCTCGTCGACCGAGTAGCAGGCGTAGAAGCCCAGCTCGTCCGCCGTCTTGATCATCTCGACGCAGTCCGACAGCGGGTAGTCCGGCAGCATGCAGTAGCTGAACTTCATCCAGTCCCCTCCTCCTCCGGCATGGTCTCCGACGGGAGCCCGGCAACGAGCACGTCGTCGGCGAAGTGGTCGTGCATCCAGCTCAGGTGGTCCCAGCGCGCGGCCACGATGCGGTGGGTGTCCCAGGCCGGCAGGTCCTGCTGCGGGAACGTCCGCATCTTGTCCGGATCGACCTCGTAGACGTGCTCGAAGCGCTCGACCACGTCGTCGGTCACGCGCCGCGGCTCCGGCGGCTTCTGGTCGCCCAGCCGGAAGATGCTCATCTAGCGAGCGCGCGGTGCGCGCGAGCGTTCGATCTCATTCATATGCCTCGTCGAGCATCTGCTTGCCGGGGTTCATGATGTTGTTCGGGTCGAGCGCGCGCTTGATCTTCTTCACCACCGGCCACGCGCTGCCCATCTCGGTCGGCACGAGCTCCGCGTCGCCCTCGCGCGTGGCCCCGTGGCAGGCCGTGATCGAGCCGCCGTGCTTCAGGGCCACCTCGGCGATCTCGCGCTTGCACGCCACCCAGCCGGCCCAGTTCTCGTCGTTCAGCTTCTGCTCCCAGATGCCCACGTCGATCTCGACCAGGTAGTCCGCCCAGGGCTTGTAGGGGCCGTTCGTGTAACAGAACATGCCCCAGTCGTCGAAGATCCCGTACTGCTCGATGTAGCGCTCGACGATCGCGTGCCACTCCTCGCGCACCTGCGGGAGTACCGAGTAGTTGAGCGCCGCGTCCTCGCAGTGCCAGGACATCGGGACCACCTGGCCGTCGCGCGTGCGGCCGTGCAGCGGCGTCGCGTAGCGGTCGTGGCGCGAGGCCCAGTCGCCCTCGGAGATCTCGTCGCCGAGGTACTTGCCGCCGTCGGCGCGGCCCAGCTCCATCACGATCTTCGAGGCCGGCTCCACCTCGGCCCGCCTGCCGTACATCGCCACCGCCACCACGGCCTGGACCGAGGGCGGCTGCGGGATGTAGGCCTCGTCGTCGCGGCGCAGGTAGCGCAGCTTCCACTCGTCGAAGAGCACGACCCCGGCGAGCGTGGCGAGGCCCGAGCGGGTCAGCGCGCCGGTCGTGCGGTGCGCCTTCATGTAGTCGTCGAAGGCGAAGAAGGCGGCGAACTCGAGCTCGGGGCGCGGCACCAGCTCGAGCGTCGCCTCGGTCGTGATGCCGAGCGTGCCCTGGTGGCCGGTGAAGAGCTGCTTGAGCGTCAGGCCGGTCGACGACTTGCGCAGCTTGCGGCCGCCACCGTCGCCGATCTCCGCGATCTCGCCGGTGGGGAGCACCACCTCCATCGAGATCACGAGGTCGCGCGTGTGGCCGAAGCGCGAGCCCAGCAGCGACCAGCCGCCGGTGCCGATCCGCCCGCCGACCAGCGAGCAGGGATACGAGGCCGGGTCGTCGGGATAGAACACCCCGTGCGGGCGCAGCTCCTCGTTCAGCTTGAGCATGTTGATGCCCGGCCCGACCGTGACGGTGCGGTCCACGAGGTCGATCTCGTGGATCTTGTTCATCAGCTTCACGTCCACGCAGATGCCTCCGCGCAGCGGGACCGCTCCGTCCGACAGCCCCGTGCCGCCGGCGCGCGGCACCACCGGAATGCGCAGCCGGTTGGCGAGCTTCACGACCTCGGAGACCTCCTCGGCGCTCACCGGCAGCACGGCGACGTCGGGCATGAACTCGCTCCAGCGGTGCACCGGGAACGGCGCCGGCACCCGCGTGCGGCTCGCGCGCGAGGACACGTTCGGCAGCACCCGGTCGTCGTCGCCGACGATCGCGCGCAGCTCGTCGACGACCGAGTCGTCGACGGCGCTCTTGAACGCGACGCTCACGGCTTGCCGCCCACCTCGATGCCGGCCGACTGAGCCACGAGCTCGAACAGGTCCATCACGTCGAGCCGCCCGTCGGCCGCCTCGGTGAGCGGTCGCTCGGACCACGGGCAGGCGCTGATCAGCGCGTCCACCTCGAGCCCCTCCGCGCGGGCCACCCGGCGACTGCTGATCTCGGCGGTGATCTCGGGCTTCTCGATCGGCAGTCCGCCGCCGCCGCCCGAGCAGTACGACCACTGCGTCACGTGGTCCACGTCCTTGAACTCGAGCCCGGGGATCGCGCGCAGGAGATCGCGCGGCGCCTGGTGCACGCCCTTGCGCTTGTTCAGCCGGCACGGGTCGTGGTAGGTCACCGTGCGCTCGACCGGCTCGGTCAGCTGCAGGCGGCCGTCGCGCACGAGCTCGGCGATCAGCTCGACGCCGAGCACGATCTCGAACTCGTAGTCCTCGCCGACCAGCGCCGGGTAGTCCTCGGTGAAGGCGATGTAGTCGTGCGGGTCGGGCGACAGGATGCGCTTCGCGCCCACTGCCCGCCAGTCGGCGATGTTGTGCTCGGCGTGCTTGCGCGCGAGGTCGGCGTAGCCCATCTCCGCCGCCGGCCCGCCGCAGCACCACTGCTCGCGCATCAGGCCGAACTCGACCCCCGCCTTCTGGAGCAGCAGCGCGAACGCGCGCGAGTAGGAGGTGCGGTAGAAGGCCGCCTCGCAGTCGACGAACAGCACGGTCTCGCCGCCGATCGGGATGTCGAGGCCCTCGGCCCAGTCGCGCACGTGCTCCTGGCTGACCGGGGTGTCGCCCAGCACCGGCTCGCTGTGCGCCTCGACCAGGCGCTCGTTCCACAGCTTCCACCCTGGACGCTCGTTGCCGGTGTCGACCATCAGCGCGCGCATGGCCTTCACCACGTCCACGGTGCGGGTGCGGTGCCGGTAGAAGTCGCCGGTGAAGAGGGTGTTCGGGCAGCGCAGCTCGCAGGCGCCGCACTGGGTGCAGTGGACGAAGTCGTCGGCCACGTCCTCGACGTTCAGGATCCCCTTCTCCATCGCGACGATGTGCGCGTGGAACGCCGTCGGCGTGTGGTTCTCGTTGCGGGTGACCTGCATCACCGGGCACACCTCGCGGCAGAACTTGTGACCCGACGAGAAGCAGCCGTAGGCGTTGTTGCGCCACTTCTCCACGAACTCCCGCTGGAGCTCGCCGTCGCCGGTGGGTGAGTAGTCGGCCACGCCGGCCGCGAACGTACCATGCTGCACAAGGGCGGGCATACCGCTAGGTAGCTTTGGGGCGTGAAGGCCCTCCGGATCTCGGACCTCGTCAAGCGCTACCCGACCGGGACGGAGGCGCTGAAGGGCGTGTCGCTCGACATCGAGCCCGGCGAGTTCTGGGGCCTGCTGGGCCCGAACGGCGCCGGCAAGTCGACGCTGATCCACTGCACCACCGGCCTCGCTCGCCCCACCTCGGGCGAGATCGAGGTGTTCGGCCACGACGCGATCGTGAACTACGCCGAGGCGCGGCTGGCCGTGGGGCTCGCGGCCCAGGAGCTGAACCTCGACTGGTTCCTGACCGTCGCCGAGACGCTCGACTATCACGGCGCCTACTTCGGGATGCCGAAGCGGGAGCGCCGGGAGCGCGCGGACGAGTTGCTCGACGCCTTCTCGCTGACGGAGAAGCGCGACGAGCGCACGCGCACGCTGTCGGGCGGCATGAAGCGCCGGCTGGTGCTCGCCCGTGCGCTGATGCACCGCCCCCGGCTGCTGATCCTGGACGAGCCGACCGCCGGCGTGGACGTAGAGCTGCGGCTCGAGCTGTGGCACTACGTGCAGCGCATCAACCGCGAGGGCACGACGATCCTGCTCACGACCCACTACATCGAGGAGGCCGAGCAGCTCTGCGACAGGATCGCGTTCATCAACGAGGGCGTGATCGTCGCGTGCGGGACGAACGCCGAGCTGGCGGGCGAGTTCGGCGTCGGGAGCCTCGAGGACGCCTATCTCGAGCTGGTCGGCCGTAAGGAGCTGTCGCGGGCGCACATCGGCGGCGAGGCCGCGTGAGCGCCGGGCAGATCCGCTTCTTCGCGCTTGTGCGGCGCGAGGTGAACCGCTTCATGAAGATCAAGCGCCAGACGGTCGGCGCGCCGCTCCTCGAGACCTTCCTCTACATCTCGGTCTTCGGCGCGGCGCTCGGCACGCGGATCGACGAGCTGCACGGCGTGGACTACGTCGTGTTCATCGTGCCCGGGCTGATCATGATGTCCTGGGCGACCAACGCGTTCTCGAACAACTCGTCGTCGATCCTCCAGCAGAAGTTCCAGCGGGCGATCGACGACCAGCTCTCCTCCCCCGCCTCGCCGCTGGAGCTGCTGCTCGGCTTCTCGCTCGGCGGCTTCCTGCGCGGGATGCTCGTGGCGCTCCTGACCTTCGCGGTGGCGGCCGTGCTGATCGGCATCCCGGTCGAGAACCCGCACGTGCTGATCCCGGGGCTGCTGCTCGTCGGGTTCTTCTTCGCCCAGCTCGGCGTGCTGGTGGGCGTGCGGGCCGAGCAGTTCGACGACGTGTCCTTCTACCAGACGTTCATCCTCACGCCGCTGATCTTCCTGGGCGGGGTGTTCTACTCGGCGTCGCTGCTGCCGGAGCCGTTCGACACGCTCACCCGCTTCGACCCGGTCTACTACATGATCGGCGTGGTCCGCTACGGGTTCATCGGCTACTCGGAGACGAACATCCCGATCTCGCTGCTGCTGCTCACCGGGGCCGCCTTCGCGCTGTTCGCCGTGAACTACCGGCTGTTCGCGCGCGGCTACCGCCTGCGCGCCTAGCACCCACCAGCGCCTCGATCCCGTCGAGCACCCGCTGGAGGCCGAACTCGAAGGCGGGATCGCCGCCGCCGGTGAACTCGGGGTCATTCCCGTACACCGTACCGGCGACCCATCGCGCGCCCGGGAGCTACCGTGGACGGCGTGGAGTGGCCCGGACCGATCGCAGTCGTCGAGGAGGTCGACATCGAGACGACGCGCGGCGCCGGCGCTCCGGTGCACCGCACGACGATCTGGGCCGTGACCGGCGACGGCGAGGTCTACGTCCGCTCGCTGAACGGCGAGGACGGGCGCTGGTACCGGGAGCTGATGGCGAACCCGGACGCTCTCCTCCACGTGGAGGACGAGACGATGCCGGTGCGCGGCGTCAGTACCCCCGACCCCGAGTCCGTCGAGCGGGCCACGCGCGGGTTCAACGAGAAGTACGCGGACTCGCCGTACCTGCACACCATGGTCCGCGACGAGATCGCTCCGACGACGGTGCGGCTCGACCCCCGCCGGCTGTAGTCCTAGCGCACGCCCACGCGGTCGCCGGCGAAGAACTCCGCCAGCATCGGCGCGAGCGCCTTTGGCTTCACCATGTGGTTCTGGCCCGCGAGCGTCTCGAAGGAGGCGTTCGGCACGCGATCGGCGAGCTCGTCCATCCCGTGGTGCATCCACGGGTCGCTCTTCCCGCCCACCACCGCCAGCGTCGGCGTGGTGACCTCGGCCCACCGGGCGGCGGGCAGCGGCTTGCCGTCCTGGGCGCCCTGCCATCACCGTGGCGTCGTAGGGCAGCGTGTGTGCGACGCCCTTCAGCTTCTTCCAGGCCGGCATGAACCGCATCAGCGCCACGAAGAACCGCGGGCACGCCGACCTGGCGCATGAAGAGGCGGACCGCGTCGGCGCGGCGGCCCGCGACCAGGAACCCGTTGAGCCGCGACACGTAGTCGCGCTCGATCGGCGGGCGGCTGCCGTCGAGGATGAACGGCAGCTCGTAGACGGCCAGCTTGCCGATGCCGATGTCCCGGCTCGCCGCGTCGAGGGCGAGCGCCGCTCCGGACGAGATCCCGTACACGTGAGCCGACCCGCCGGCGGCCTCGATCAGCGCCTCGATGTCCTCGACCTCGCGCTCGACGGCGTACGCCTCGCCGTCGCCGCTCTCGCCGCGCCCGCGGCGGTCGTAGGTGAACGACCGTGAAGCTCGCCGGCCAGCTGCTCGGCGAGCGGCCGGCTCGGCCCGCAGCCCCGGTAACAGAGCGCTCCGTCCACGAGGATGAGCGGCGGCCCCGTGCCGGTCGTCTCGTAGGCGATCGTGGTCCCGTCTCTCGATGTCACGGTTGAGGTCATGCCCAGTTGGACCCGCCCGGCGCCGGGAACTAATCGCCGGCCGCCATGTACGGAACGTCGACTCGGCGGCGCCCATCTTTCGACAGCGGTCCAAACACATCGAAGCCGCGGAGCCCAACTATGTCGGGGTGCAGACGTCCGACCAGCAGCTCGACGCCGGCGCCTTCGACGAGGCGATCGCCCCGGGCGGCGTTCCCCGCGCCCACTACGCCGATCTGCTCGCGCGAGCTCGCCGGCTCGACCTCGCCTCGCTCAGCGAAGCGCTGGCCGAGGAGGCGAGCGCCGAGGGCGTGACCTTCCGGGCTGGACGGCGTGGACGAGCCCTTCCGGCTCGACCCGGTGCCGCGCCTGATCGAAGGGGAGGAGTGGGCGCCGCTCGCGGCCGGGCTGGCCCAGCGGGTGCGCGCGCTCGACCGCTTCGTCGCCGACGTCTACGGCGAGCGGCGAGATCGTCTCCGCCGGCGTCGTCCCGGCCCGGGCCGTCGACACCTGCGACCACTACGAGCCGCGCGTGGCCGACCTCCCGGTCGCGCCCGTGCGCGTCGGCGTCGCGGGCCTCGACGTCGTCCGCGACCCGGACGGCCGCTTCCGCGTGCTCGAGGACAACGTCCGCACGCCGTCGGGCTTCGCGTACGCGCTCGCCGCGCGCGAGGCCTCGACCGCCACCTGCCCGCCTGGCTCGCCGACGGGCGCGTGCCGTTCGAGCCGGCGGTCGACATGCTGGCGCGATCGCTGCGCGCCGCCGCGCCCGAGGGCGTCGACGATCCGTCGATCGTCCTGCTCTCGGACGGGCGCCGGAACAGCGCCTGGTACGAGCACGTGCGGCTCGCCCGGATGCTCGAGATCCCGCTGGTCGAGCTCGACGACCTGTCGGTGCGCGGCGGGCGCCTGATGGCCCGCGCCGGGAGCACGCGCATCCCGGTCGACGTCGTCTACCGGCGCACCGACGAGGACCGCCTCACCGACGAGCGACGGCGAGCTCACCGACGTCGGCGCGGCGCTCTTCGAGCCGCTCTCCCGCGGCACGCTCACCTGCGTGAACGCGTTCGGCGCGGGTGTCGCGGACGACAAGCTGATCCACGCCTACGTCGAGGACATGGTGCGCTTCTACCTGGGCGAGGAGCCGCTGCTGCGCTTCGGTTCGCACGTACGACCCGGGTGTACGAGAGCCATCGCGACGAGATCCTCGACCGGATCGACGAGCTCGTCGTGAAGCCGCGCAGCGGCTTCGGCGGCCACGGCGTGGTCGTCGGGCCGCACGCCGAGCCCGACGACGTCCGCGCGGCGGCGCGGGCGCTCGCCGAGCGTCCCGAGGACTTCGTCGCGCAGGAGCTGGTGATGCTCTCGACCCACCCGACGGCCGTCGACGGCCGGCTCGAGCCGCGCCACGTCGACCTGCGCCCGTTCGCCTTCGTCGGCGACGACGTCGAGGTCGCCCCCGGCGGGCATCACCCGCGTGGCGCTCGACCGGGGCGCGCTCGTCGTCAACAGCTCCCAGCGCGGCGGCGCCAAGGACACCTGGGTGATGGCGTGACGAAGATCGCCGCTGATCGGTGTCTCGACCTCCGAAGTCCGGCGCCCGGGCGACCACCGGCTCGTCCCGCAGGGCGAGCCGCCGCGCAGCGAGCTCGCGCTGGGCGAGCGGTATCTCGAGGCGATGCGGATGGCCGGCGCGCTGCCCGTCATCCTCGCGCCCGTTCGCACCAGCGCGGTCGACGCGCTGCTCGACCGGCTCGACGCGCTCTGCCTCTCCGGCGGCCCCGACCTGGCCCCCGCCCACTACGGCGCGCCGGAGCATCCCGAGCTCGGTCCGACGGAACCCGAGCTCGACCGCTTCGAGCTCGCCCTGGCGCGGCGCGCGATGGCCCGCAGGATCCCGGTCCTCGCCATCTGTCGCGGCATGCAGGTGATGAACGTCTCGCGCGGCGGCACGCTCCACCAGCACCTTCCCGACCTGGAGCTCGAGGTCGAGCACCGCCGGGCGACGCCGGGCGAGACGGCCACACACGAAGTCGAGCTGCGTGCGCGGCAGCCGGGTCGCCGAGGTGATGGGCGGCACACGGCTGCCGGTCAACTCCTTCCACCACCAGGCGCTCGACGCGCTCGGACGCGGTGTGCGCGCCGTCGGCCACGCCGACGACGGGACCGTGGAGGCCGTTCAGGTCGACGGCGCCGGCTTCGCCATCGGAGTGCAGTGGCACGCCGAGCTGCTCGTCGACCGCCCGGAGCAGCTCGCCCTCTTCGAGGCGCTGGTACGCGCCGCCGAGGTGCGTGCCGGGGATGCGGCGGAGGCCGCGTGAAGTCGCCGGACGAGCTGCCCGCCTGGGCGCGGTGGAACGCCGATCCGGAGCGGCCCGCCTGGACGGTCGGGCTCGAAGAGGAGGTGATGCTGCTCGATCCGGAGGACTGGACGCTCGCCCACAGGATCGACGACCTTCTTCCGAGGCTCTCCCCCGAGCTCACGGCGCACGTGGCCGCCGAGACGCACGCCTGCACGCTCGAGCTGTTCACCGGCGTGCACAGGACCGTGGCCGAGGCGTGCTCCGAGCTCCTCGACCTGCGGCGCGATCTCGCCGCGCAGCTGAGCGCGCTCGGCCTGCGCGCCGCGGTCGCGGGTACGCACCCGATGGCCGCGTCCGAGGAGACCGAGGTGTCGGGCGGCGCGCGCTACCAGGTGCTCGAGCAGGGCCTCCGCGACCTGGCGCGCCGCGAGCCGACCTTCGCGCTTCACGTGCATGTCGGCATCCCGCTGCCCGAGCTGGGGATCGCGGCCTTCGACCGGATCCGCGCTCACCTCCCGCTCCTGCTCGCCCTGTCCGGCAACTCACCCTTCTGGCGCGGGCGCGACAGCGGGATGGCGTCGTTTCGCACACCGCTCTTCCAGGCCTTCCCGCGCGCGGGGATCCCGCGGCGCTTCGGGAGCTACGCGGCCTACGCCGAGTGCATCGACACCCTGCTGCGCGCCGACGCCTTTCCCGAGCCCACCTTCATCTGGTGGGACGTGCGCCTGCAGCCGCGCATCGGCACGATCGAGGTGCGGATCGCGGACGCCCAGACGACCATCGGCGAGGTCGCCGCGGTCGCCGCGCTGATCCAGTCCCTGGTGCGCCTCGAGGCCACCGAGCCGCTCGCCTCGGACGAGCTGCTCGACGCGCCCGAGGTCCTCGCGGAGAACCGCTTCCTGGCCTCCCGCGACGGGATGGCCGCCCGCCTGATCGACCCGGTCAACGAGGTGCGCGTGCCGGTCGCCGAGACCCTCGCCGGCCTGGTCGGCCGGGCCGGGTCGCACGCTCGCGAGCTGGACTGCGCCGCGGAGCTCGCCGCGGTCGGCGAGCTCGCCCGGCAGCCGGGCGCCACGCGCCAGCGCGCCATCGCGGGCGAGCGCGGGCTGCCCGGCATGGTCGCCGAGCTCAGCTCGCTGTTCCCGGCCGGCCGGTCCGCGCCGGCTCCGGAGCCCGCCGGCCGCGGCGGCTCGGGGCTCGGATGAGCCAGCCCCCCGGTAGGCTCGAAGCGCATGCCTGCCGCAGCAGAGCCGCCCAAGCCGCGCATCCTCGTCGTCGAGGACGAGAGCGAGGTCCGCGCGCGGATCCGCGGCGAGCTCGAGCGGCGCTACGGCTCCGACTACCGGGTGCGGTGCGTGGGGTCCGCCACGGACGCGCTCGCCCGGCTCGAGGGCTGGCGCGAGGCCGGCGATCCGGTCGCGCTCGTCCTGGCCGACCAGTGGATGCCGGACATGCTGGGCGAGGACTTCCTCGCCTGCGCGCGGGCGCTGTATCCCGGACGCCAAGCGCGCGCTGCTCGTGAAGTTCGGCGCCTGGGGGCACCGCGACACCGCCGACGCGATGTTGCGCGCCATGGCCCGCGGCAACATCGACTACTACGTCCTCAAGCCGTGGCGGCGCGCCGACGAGTACTTCCATCGCACGATCACCGAGTTCCTGCAGGAATGGGAGCGCGCGAGCTCGGGCGCGCCGCAGGAGGTGGCCGTGGTCTGCGAGTGGCGCTCGCCGCGCGCGCACCAGCTGCGGCAGCTGCCTGGCGCGCAACGGCGTGCCGCACGTCGCGCACGACACGGACTCGCCCGACGGGCGGCGCATCCTGGCGGACGCGGACCAGGAGGGCACCCGCGAGCCGGTGGTGGTCCTCGAGGGCGGCGCGGTGCTGGTCGATCCCACCAACGCCGAGCTTGCCGACGCCTACGGCGTGAGCACGACGCTCGAGGACCGGTCCGACTTCGACGTGGTGGTCGTGGGCGCCGGCCCGGCCGGGCTGGCCGCGGCCGTGTACGCGTCCTCGGAGGGCCTCGACACCCTTGTCGTCGAGCGCGAGTCGATCGGCGGCCAGGCCGGATCGAGCTCGAAGATCCGCAACTACCTCGGCTTCGCGCGCGGGGTGAGCGGGGCCGAGCTGGCACAGCGCGCCTACCAGCAGGCCTGGATCTTCGGCGCGCGCTTCCTGCACACGCGGTCGGTGACGGCGCTGCGGCCCGAGGGCGGCCGCTACGCCCTCGAGCTCTCCGACGGCAGCGAGGCCACGCGCCAGCGGCGGTCGTGCTGGCCACCGGGATCGCCTACCGGCGGCTCGGGATCCCGGAGCTCGAGGCGCTCCAGGGCACCGGCGTCTTCTACGGCGCCTCGGTGTCCGAGGCCCGCGCGCACACCGGGCAGCAGGTCTACGTGGTGGGCGGCGGCAACTCGGCCGGGCAGGCGGCCGTGCACCTCGGCCGCTACGCCGCGCGCGTGACGATCCTGGTGCGCCGCGCCTCGCTCGCCGAGACGATGTCGAGCTACCTGATCAACGAGATCGAGGCGGCGGAGAACATCGAGGTGCGCCCCCACACGGAGATCGCGGGAGGCTCCGGCGAGGGCGCGCTGAAGTCGGTCGACCTGCGCGACTGCCGCACCGGCGACGCCGAGACCGTCCCGGCGGCGGCGCTCTTCCTGATGATCGGCGCCCAGCCGCACACCGAGTGGCTCCCCGAGACGATCTGCCGCGACGCGCGCGGCTACCTGCTGACCGGCTCCGACCTGCCCGAGGGCGACTGGCCGCTGGAGCGGCCCCAGCTGATGCTCGAGACGAGCCTGCCCGGCGTGTTCGCGGTGGGCGACGCGCGCCACGGCTCGACCAAGCGGGTGGCGTCCGCCGTGGGCGAGGGATCCGTGGTGATCGAGCAGGTGCACCAGCTGCTGGCCTCGGCGGAGAGCCCGGGCCGGCTGCACGGCGCGGCGCGGTAGGGCCGGACCGCCGCCCCTCAGGGCTGCAGGCCGCTCAGCTCGTCGAGCCTGCGGTGCACCAGCGCCGCCGCCATCGCGCCCTCCCCGACCGCCCCGGCCACGCGCTTGGTCGAGCCGTGGCGCGCGTCTCCGGCCACGAACAGGCCCGGTGCCGAGGTCTCGAGCGCCAGCGGGTCGCGCGCGAGCGGCCAGCCTTCCGGGCGGCGGCCTGCTTCCAGCAGGTCCGGGCCGGTGAGGACGAAGCCCGCCGGGTCGGTGCCACGCCGGCGTCGGCGGCCCAGCCCGTGCGGGGCTCCCCGCCCAGGCACAGGAACAGCGCGGTTACCGGCAGCCGCTCTGTCGATCCGCCGGCGCTCCGGACCGTGACGGCGGAGAGCAGCTCGCCGTCCGCCTCCACCGCCTCCACCACCGTTCGTAGCCGCACGTCGATCTGCGGGTTGGCGGCGATCCGCTCCACGAGGTAGGCGGACATCGACCGGCCGAGCGAGTCGCCGCGCACGAGCATCGCTCACCCGCGCGCCCGCGCCCGCGAGGTGCATCACCGCCTGGCCCGCCGAGTTGCCCGCGCCGACGACGGCCACCTCGTCGCCGCCGCACTGCGCCGCCTCGCTGCGCCCGGCGCCGTAGTAGACCCCGCGCTCGAGCAGGTCGTCCACGCCGTCCACCGCGAGCCGCCGCCAGATCATCCCCGGCGCCGCGACCACCACGCGCGCCTCCACGTCGTAGCCGCCCTCGAGGTGCAGCGTGAAGCCGTCCGGCTCCAACTCGCTCCCCGTCGACGCCGCGCAGGAACACGAGCTCGGCCCCGAAGCCCTCGGCCTGGCGGCCGGCCAGCCGGGCCAGCTCGGCGCCGCCGATCCCGCCCGGGAAGCCGAAGAAGTTCTCGATCAGGGAGGTGTGCGACGCCTGCCCGCCCGGCACGTCCCGCTCGACCACGATCGTCGACAGGCCGTCCGAGGCGGAGTAGACCGCCGCCGCCAACCCGGCCGGCCCGGCGCCGACCACCGCGAGGTCGTACGCCGCCCGCGACGGCGGATCGGTCAGGTGCCACTCCTCCACGAGCCGCTCGACCGTCCCGCCCGTGACGCTCTCGTCGCCGTCGATCACCACCGGCAGGTCGGCCTGGCGGAGGCCGCGCTCGCCGAGCACCCGATCGGCCTCGTCCGTGCCGGCCTCGAGCCACTCGAAGGGCTGGGCGACCCTGGTCAGGAAGTCGCGCAGCCGGTGGTGCTCGGGCTCGAGCCGCCGGCCGACGACGGTCAGGGTCGGGCGGAGCGAGCTCACGCCGCGGATGATGATCGATGTCCGCCCGGGCTCGGCTGCAGAGGTCCCGTGCAGTTTCCGGCATCAATCCCATGCGCCGGGCGGTGCGCCGCCTGCACGACAGCCTGATGCTGCGAAGATTCGCGCGCTTCGGCCCCCGACAGGATCGGCACCACGCCCGGCCGCGACACACCCCCGCACAGCGCCGACGTCTTCGAGCCCCTGCGCCCGGCATCGCGGCGCAGGCTCGCGGTCGGTTTGCTGCTGGGGCCGCTCGTGTGGCTCGTGGCGCTCGTCGTCCTGGCGTTCGTCCTGCGTGAGCGGCAAGCGGTCGAGATCGGGCTGCTCATCGCCCTGATCTCCCTGGTCCTCGGGCTGGCCTTCCTCGCGCCCCAGCGCGCGTTCCGCGTCCGTCGCGAGCGGGACTGGTAGGCGTGCGCGTGGTCGCGGACGTCCTGCTCGCGTTCGTTTTCCTGTACCCGATCGTGAGCGCGGCCGTGTGGGTGGCCGGCGGGCTGCTGTTCCGCATCCTCGACGAGCGCACCGAAGTGGAGCCGCCTCCCGGCGGCTGGCCGGGCGTGACCCTGCTGGTCCCCGCGTACAACGAGGAGGCGGTGATCGCGACCTGCGGTCCGCGCGGCTCTTGCGGCCGACTATCCCGCGCTGGAGGTGCTCGTCCTCGACGACGGCTCGACGGACCGGACGGCCGCGGTGGCCACGGAGGCCGGCGGCGGGGACGCCCGGATCGAAGTGGTGCGCGACCCGACGAACCTCGGCAAGGCGGAGCGGCTGAACCTGGGGCTCCGGCGCGCCCGGCACGACCTCGTCGCCACCACGGACGCCGACACCCACCTTCATCCGCACGCGCTCAAGCTGCTGGTCAGCCGGATGGCGCAGGCCCGCCGGATCGGCGCCGTGGCGGGCGCACCCCACGTGACCAACAGGGGCACCCTCCTTGCAGCCATGCAGGTGCTCGAGGCGGCCTCCATCATCGGGCTCATCCGCCGCACGCAGTCGCTGTCGGGGTGCGTCGGCACGGTGGCCGGGGTGCTGGGCCTGTTCCGCCGTGAGGCCGTGCTGCAGGCCGGCGGGTACGACGGGCGCATGGCCACCGAGGACATCGAGCTGACCTGGCGGCTGCTGCTCGAGGGGTGGCACACCGCGTACGAGCCGCACGCCCTGGTCGGGATGGAGGTGCCCTCGACTTTGCGCGCGCTCTGGGCACAGCGGAAGCGCTGGGCACGTGGACAGGGTGAGGTGCTGAGACTCCACTTCGGCACGGTCATGAGGTGGCGCAACCGGCGCCTCTGGCTGCTCGCGATCGAGAGCAGCGCCTCCCTGCTCTGGGTCGTGACGCTCGCGCTGTCCCTGATCGCGACGGCGCTGGCCCTGCTGACGGGCGCGGGACTGGGGATCTTCGGCTTCAGCCTCGCCTGGGGGATCGCGATCGCGGTCGTCGCCACGATGCAGCTTGCCTTCGCGCTGGGCATCGACTTCCCCTACGACCGGCGGGCGGCCATCGCGTTCCTGATCGGACCGCTGTATCCGATCGCCTACTGGATGATCTCGGCGGCCGCGGCGCTGCGATGCGAGACGGTGGGCCTGCTGCGCGGTCCGTCCAAGCGAGCACGTCACGTGGGACATCCCGCGAGCGCGATCGGACGTCGAATCCGGCGTTTGACGCCGCGCCGGCCGATGGCCCGGCTCGGGTGTCTCGCCGTCGCGATATGCCTGTGCGCGGCGCTGGGAGGCTGCGGCGACTCGACGGAGGAGCCCGCCGAGCGCAGGCCGGCGCCGGCGCCCGACGTGACGCTGACCGCCGAGGACCGCGCGCTGTGGGCGCCCGCGCCGGCGGACCGGTCGCAGGTGCCGGTGCTGCTCTACCACGGCGTGGCGCCGGTGAGCGGGTTCGCCAACGAGGCGGACGCCGAGTACGGGGTCGACCCGGAGGACTTCGCGAAGCAGATGACGCTGCTGGACCACGCGGGCTACCGGACGATCGGGCTGGACCAGCTCGTGCGCTTCGTGGCGGGTGAGCCCGTGGACCTCCCGCCCCGCCCGCTGCTGCTGACCTTCGACGACGCGCGCGCCGACTCCTGGACCGGCGGCGACGCGATCCTCGAGGAGCTCGGCTTCAACGCCGTCATGTTCGTCGACGTCGGGCGGGTGGAGGACGGGGACCCGGAGTACCTGACCTGGGCGGAGCTGGAGACGGTGGCACGGAGCGGCCGCTGGGACCTTCAGCTTCACTCGGGCCGCGGGCACCGGCAGATCGAGTACGGGCAGGACGAGTTCGGACCGTTCTACGCCTACCGCGAATCCGGGGAGTCGATCCAGGGCTGGCGCGACAGGGTCTTCTCCGACCTCACCTGGGGCCGGGAGCGGCTCGCGGCCGAGATCCCCGGGCTACCGGCCGCTCGGGTTCTCGCCGCCCTACGGCAACTACGGCCAGGACGGCACGAACGACGAGCGCATACCGGTCGAGCTGCTCGCGTGGCTGCGTGACCGCTATCGCGTGATCTTCACGCAGGATCGGAGCTTCTTCGCCCGTCCCGGCGCGGAGCAGCCGCTCGGGCGGCTGCAGGTCACCCGCGGTCTCAGCGCGGGAGATCTGCACTCCATGCTGAGCGGCTAGCGAACCCTCACCAATCCCTTACCGGCGCTGTACCAGCGCCTTGCAAGCGCCCGCCTAGCTTGCCTCGCTATCGACAGGGAGGCATCCAGGTGAAGCGCAGACACGGACTCTTGATCGCAGTCGTCCTCGGCGCAGCCGCCGTGGCCGGCACCTCGGCGATGCTGCAGACGGTGACCCTCGGAGCCGACGCCAAGTCGGCCTCCGAGAAGGAGATAGCGAAGGCCGACATGCGGCTCGACCGCCAGGAGGCCAAGCTCCGGCGCGCCGCCAAGCGGCGTCCGCCGAAGCTTCCCAAGGTGCCCGATGGTGCCCCCGCCGCGGCATCCGCGCCCGCTGCGCCGGCAGCGGCGCCCGCGCCGGCCGCGGCTCCGGCGGCTGCGCCGGCCGCGGTCGCGGCTCCGGCCCCCGTTCCCTCCACGCCGGTCTCGTCGAGCCACGGCGGGCACGACGACGACTACGAGGACATGCTGGAGGACCGCGCCGACGAGCTCGAGGACATCGCCGACGACCGCGCGGACGCCGCCGAGGACCTGGCCGACGAGCGCGCCGACGCGCTGGAGGACCAGTTCGATGACTGATCACGTCGCACGCCTGTACGCGGGCGCGCTCGCGCTGCTCGTGTTCTTCGTCGTCTGGGCGGTCGTGGCCGCGAAGCCCTGGGCCGAGGCGGGCGAGACCGACCCGCGGATGGCCGCGATCGAGCGGCGCGAGCAGCGCCTGATGCGCGAGTCGAAGCGCGTGAACAAGGTCGTGCAGCGGCGCTTCGCGAAGTACGAGCGGCGGCTCGCGCGCCGCAAGCGCGAGATCGCGGAGGCCGAAGCCGCGGCGGCGGCTGCGGCCGCGGCGGTCTCCGCCGCACCGGCCAGCTCCGGCGTGGCCGCGACGTCGTCTGCGCCGGCGGCCGCGGCCGCACCGCCGCCCGTGGCGGTGACCGCGGCGCCGCCCGTGACGTCCACGGGGAGCTCGTGATGAGCGGCGCACTCGCCACCCGCAACGGCACCGCACGAGGTCGCGCATCCGCGCAGCCATCGCGGCGGGCGCGGCCTGCAGCGGCTCGCCTTCGCCGCCATGGGCACCCGCGTCGAGGCCCTCCTGGAGGCGCCGCGATCGGGCGCCACGCGGGCCGCCCTCGCGCGCGTGCGCGAGGAGTTCGAGCGGCTCGAGGGCATCTTCTCCCGCTTCCGCCGCGACTCCGAGCTGTCCCGCCTCAACGAGGCCGGGTCGATCGAGGCCGGGCCGGACCTCCGTGCCGTCGTGGAGCTCGCGCTCGCAGCCCGCGAGCGGACCGCCGGCCGCTTCGACCCGACCCTGCACGACGCCCTCGTCGCGGCCGGCTACGACCGCACCTTCCACGAGCTCGACGAGCACGCCGCCGCCCGTCCGGCGCCGGATCCGCGCAAGGCCCGCGACGTCTCCGTGACGGGTCGCCGCATCGAGCTCGGCCCGGGCGTGCGGCTCGACCTCGGCGGCATCGTCAAGGGCTACGCGGCCGACCGCTGCGCGCGGCAGCTCGCCCCGCTCGGCCCGTGCCTGGTGAACGCGGGCGGGGACCTCGCGGTCGCGGGAACCCGCTCCGAGGGGCCGTGGCCGGTGGCCGTGGACGTGCCCAGCGGCCGGCTGACGCTCGCCGTCGCCTCGGGCGGACTCGCCACGTCGGGTCGCGACCGGCGCCGCTGGCGGAAGCGCGGAGAGGAGCGCCATCACCTGATCGACCCCGCCACCTGCCGCCCCGCCGAGGGCGGCCCGCTGACGGTGACGGTGGCGGCCCCGACCGCCACCGACGCCGAGGTCGCAGCGAAGTCGATCTTCCTCGCCGGCGACCGCGCCGAGCACGAAGCCGAGCTGCTCGGCACGCCCGCGGTGATCGTGAGCGCGGACGGCCGCGCGCGGCTGGTGGGAGGCCTCGCATGATGTCCGGAACACCCACCGATCTCGTGCCCGCCGGGGCGCGCCCGCTGCGGTTCGGAGGCCTCGCATGAAGTCCGACCCCACCTTCTGGCTGCTCGCCCGCGCGACCGGCATCGTCGCGTACGTCCTGCTCACGCTCTCCGTGCTCGCCGGCCTGCTCGTCAAGTCGCGGCCGTTCGGCACACGGATCAAGCCCGCCCTCGCCGTGGACATCCACCGCACGCTCGCGGTGCTGTCGATCACCGCGCTGGCGGGCCACGGCCTCGCGCTCGTGCTCGACCACACCATCGAGATCGGCGTCCTGGCCCTGCTCGTGCCCGGCACCGCGCCGTACCGCCCGTTCTGGACCGGCCTCGGCGTGCTCGCCGGCGAGCTGATGCTGCTCGTGTACGCGTCCTTCGGCCTGCGCAAGCGCATCGGCATGCGCAACTGGCGCCGGCTCCACTGGACCACCTACGGCGCCTTCGCGGGCGCCACCGCGCACGGCGTCATGGCCGGCACGGACTCGGGCGCCCCGTGGGCCCTCGCCCTCTACTTCGGCGCCGTCGGCGCGGTGGTCGCGGCCACCGCCTGGCGCGCGCTGGTCCCGCCCCTGCCCCCGAAGCGGCGGCAGCCGCAGCCGGCCACGGCCGAAGCGGGCCAGCCGCAACAGCGGCCGGCCAGGAGTCAACCCGGCGGGCCGCATCCCCGGCCCGCCACGAGCGAAGGAGCATCATGAGCACCCACCGCATCGTCATCGACCGGAGCCTCTGCAGCGGCTTCGGCACCTGCGCCGAGATGGCGCCGGACCTGTTCGACATCGGCCCCGACGGCGTCGCCGCCACACGCCAGGGCACCACCGACGACCCGGGCGTCCTGGACGTCGCCGCGGCCTGCCCGATGGGCGCCATCGCGGTCTACGACGAGGCCGGGGAGCAGGCGGCATGACCGCGTCGCGTGATCATCGGCGCCGGTCTGGAGCGCACGCCATGAGCGCCCGCACCGTCGTCATCGTCGGCGCGGGCCTCGCCGGCTCGCGCTGCGCCGAGACGCTTCGGGCCGAGGGCTTCGACGGCCGCGTCGTGCTGGTCGGCGACGAGGCGCTTCCTCCGTACGAGCGGCCCGCCCTGTCCAAGGAGTTCCTGGCGGGGGAGCGCGACCGCATCGAGCTGCGCCCGCGGGCGCACTGGGACGAGCGGGACATCGAGCTCGTGCTGGGCCACCGCGTCGAGCGGCTCGACCTCGCCCGGCGCACCTACGAGGGCGGCCCGCCGGCCGACGCGCTCGTGATCGCCACCGGCAGCCGGGCGCGCACCCTGCCCGGCCCCACCCCGCCGGGCGTCCTGACCCTCCGGACCGCCGCCGACGCCGACCGCCTCCGCGGCGAGCTGAAGGACGCCCGCCGCCTGGCCATCGTCGGCGCCGGGTTCGTGGGCGCCGAGGTGGCGTCCACGGCGCGCGGGCTCGGCGTCGAGGTGACCCTCATCGACCTCACGCCCACGCCCCTCTCGCGGGTGCTGGGCGAGGAGGCCGGCGAGGTCCTCGCCGCGCGCTACCGCGCCCACGGCGTGGACCTCCGCATGGGCGTCGGCCTGAGCCGCATCGTCACGTCGGGCGACGGACACCTCGAGTCGCTCGAGCTGGCGGACGGCTCGGTGGTCCCCTGCGACGTCGCGCTGATCGCCATCGGCGCCGCGCCGGCGTCGGAGCTGCTCGGCGGCGACAGGGACGGAATCGAGACCGACGCCTGCGGGCGCACCGCCCACCCGGGCGTGTTCGCGTGCGGCGACGTGGCCTCCGCCTGGCGGCCGTCGATGGACGCGCACGTGCGCGTCGAGCACTGGACGTCGGCGGCCGGTCAGGCCGCGTCGGTCGCGCACGCCATCCTCGGCCGCACCCGGCCCTACGACGACCTGCCCTACTTCTGGTCGGACCAGTTCGGCCTGCGGCTGCAGCACGTCGGCCACCCGCACGGCTGGGAGACGACCGAGGTGGAGGGCGACGAGAGCTCGTTCTGCGTGCGGTTCCACGACGTGGAGGGCCGCCTGCTGGGCGCGCTCGTGGCCAACCGCCCGCGCGAGATCGGCCCGCTGCGCCGCGAGGTGCTGGCCGGCGCCCAGGCGGTGGCGGCCTAGCGCGACGTAGGGGCTAGCGCCGCCTCACGCCCGCCCGGGCTCGGGCAGCGTCGGCTCGTCGGGCTCCGCGTGCTCGCGCAGCGCGTGTCCGCCGCCGCGCGCGGTCGACGGCCACCAGACGCGGTCGCCGAGCAGCTCCACCGCGGCGGGCACCATGATCGTCCGCACGATGAAGGTGTCGAGCAGGATGCCGACGGCCACCATGAAGCCGATGTTGAACGTGAACGTGATCGGCAGGGTCATCAGCACCGAGAAGGTGCCGGCGAGGATCAGCCCCGCGCTCGTGATCACCGGCCCGGTCGCCGCGAGCGCGCGGAGCACACCCTCCCGCGTGCCGTGCACGCGCGCCTCCTCGCGCACGCGGCTCATCAGGAAGATCGTGTAGTCCACGCCGAGCGCAACGAGGAAGATGAAGGCGAAGGTCGGCAGCGACGCGTCGACACCCTCGCTCGCCCTGGACCTCGATGAAGAAGAAGATCGAGAGCCCGAGCGTGCCGAAGAACGACGCCATCACGGTCGCGATCAGCACGAGCGGCGCGACGATCGCCTGCAGCAGGATCCCCAGGATGATCGTGATGACGAGCAGGGTCACCGGCACGATCACCTTCATGTCGCGCTCGGCGGCCTCGTTGAAGTCCTGCTGGACCGCGCTGCCCGCCCCGATCAGCGCCGTCGCCCCGCCGGGCAGGTCGCGAGACGCTCTCGCGCAGCGTGTCCACGCGGGCGAGCGCGGCCTCCGAGAGCGGATCGTCCTCGAAGGTCACGTCGACCTTCCCGATCGTCCCGTCCTCGGACCGCGTCGGCTCGCCGACCGACGCCACGCCGTCGATCCCCTCCATGCGCTCGCGCACCTCGGCGATATCCGCGTCGGTCGCCTCGCCGCCCTCGCGCAGCACCAGGATCGTGGTCGGCGCCGACGCCCCCTGCGGGAACGACTCGCCGAGCACCCCGAAGCCCTCCACGCTCTCGACCGACTCCTTGAAGAAGCCGCTCGATCGAGTAGTCCTCCTTGTAGAAGAGGAGGCCGAGCGTGAAGAACGCCGAACAGCGCGGTCGTCGCGATCAGCGCGAGGCCGGGGCGCTTGAGCACGCGGTCGCCGAAGCGCCGCCAGATCCCCTCGCGCTGCTGGAGGTCCTCGTCCGGCCGGCAGGCCACGGCCGAGCTGCGCGGCCAGAAGCCGCGGCGCCCGACGATCGTGAGCAGCGCGGGCAGCAGCGTCAGGCCCGCGAGCAGGGCGGAGGCCACGCCGATCGCCGAGACCGGCCCGAGCGCGTTCGTCGAGCCCGTGTCGGCCAGCAGAAGCACGAGCATCGCCGCCACCACCGTGCAGCCGCTCGCCAGCACGGCGGGCCCGGCGCGCCGCAGCGCGCGGGCCATCGCCTCGTGCTTGTCCTCGATCCGGTGCAGCTCCTCGCGGTAGCGGCTCACGAGCAACAGGCAGTAGTCGGTGCCCACGCCGAACATCAGCACCACGAGGATGCCGGTCGAGTTCGAGTTGACCGAGTTGCCGGCCTCGGCGTACAGGTAGATGAAGCCGGTGGCGAGGGTGTAGGCGATTCCGACCACGAAGATCGGGATCACCGCGATCAGCGGCGCCCGGTAGATCGCGCCGAGCAGGACCAGCACGAGCAGGACCGTGGCGAGCAGCAGCTTCGCGTCGAGCTCCCCGAAGACCTCCTCGAAGTCCACCCACAGCCCGAGGTCGCCGGTCACGTAGACGTCGAGCCCGTCGCTGCTCCCGCCGATCACCTCGCGGGACTCCTCGCCCCAGTCGGCGACGCGGTCGAAGTCGAGCGGCACGGTGACGATCGTGTAGGCGGCGTCGCCGTTCTCGGAGACGAGCCCCGGCGCGGCGTCCGGTCCGAACGGCACCTGCGCCGGCTGGGTGACCGGGATGGCGTCGTCGACCTTCTGGGCGTCCTCGACGATCTTCTGCTGATCCGCCTCGGTCAGCCCGCCCTCGCGCTGGTAGACGATCAGCCCGATCGTCGTCTCGCCGCCGGGGAAGCGCTCCTTCAGGAGCTCCTGCACCTCGGTCGACTGCGCGTCCTCCGGCAGGAAGCTCGCGGTCTCGTCGGTGGTGACGTCGGCGAGCTTGGACCCGACCGATCCCATCGCGAAGGCCGCGACGATCCAGATCGCGAGGACCACCCACTTGGTGCGGCGGCCGGAGACGAAGGAGGCGAGCGCAGACATCGGCCGCGCAAGGTAGCGCGATCGACGGTCGGACTACAGGCTGGTCACAAGCCTCAGCTTGGCCTCGCGCGGGAGCCGCTTGATACGGGCCTCCTCGCGCAGCGCGGCGGAGCGATCGGCGACCGGGATGACCGCCGCCAGCTCGACCGGGAGGCGGCTGCGCGTGTAGCGGCTGGCGGTGCCGGCGCGGTGGGCGGCAAGGCGCCGGTCGACGTCCACGGTCCAGCCGCAGTAGAGGCTGCCGTCGGCGCAGCGGAGCAGGTACACGTGCGGCATGCCGCCGCCTTCGGCGGCGGACGGCGCTCCCCTGCCGCGGGCGTCGCGCGGTCCTTGGCCGTCGCCCGGTGCGGTCATCCCACCAGCACCTCCCCGCCCCGATGCGGCGTCACGACCAGCGCGCTCCGCCGCGCCCGCTCGGGCTCGGGCCGGACGGGCCGGATCGTCAGGTCCGCCGCCGCGCGCAGCACCTCGCGCATCTCCATCTCGGCGAACGGCGCGCCCGCGCAGCGGCGCACGCCCCCGCCGAACGGGATCCACGACATCGGGTTCGGCGCCGGCCCCTCGAGCCACCGCTCGGGCCGGAACGCGGAAGCCTGCGGCCAGAGGTCCTCCCGCCGCAGCGCGAGCCACAGGCAGGCGCCCACGTGCACGCCGGCGGGAAGCGACCACCCGGCGATCCGCACCGGCTCCAGCAGCCTGCGCGGCGCGATCGTCAGCGCCGGGCGCACGCGCAGGACCTCCTTCACGACCGCGTCGAGGTAGTCGGGGTCGTCCTCGCGCAGGCGCGCGTGGACCTCAGGGTGGCGCGCGAGCCGCTCGAAGGCCCACGACGAGCGACGCGGCCGACGTGTCGTGCCCGGCCGCCAGCAGCGCGACGAGCTGGTCGCGCAGGTGGCGGTCGGTCGGCGGGTCGCCGTCCTCGTCGCGCTGCTCGAGCAGCAGGGCGAGCATCGAGTCGCCGCCCGGCTCGGCGCGGCGCCGCGCGACCACGTCCGAGCAGCAGCTCGTCGAAGCGCTCGACCGCGATGCCGGAACCGTCCCCACGGGCTGCGCGGCCCGAGGTCGCGCTGCACCAGCGACATGGCGAGCATCCGCGGCATCGACCGGACCGTGTCGAGCGTGCCGTGAACGGCGTCGCGCAGCTCGGCCGCCTCCTGCTCCCCGCGCGCGCCGAAGACGACCCGCAGGATGGTCTCGAGCGTCAGGTGCTTCATCCGCTCGAGCGTGACCACGCGTCCGCTCCACGTGGCCAGCTCCGCCCGCGCCAGCTCGGCGACGGCCGGCCTGAAGGCCGCGCATGCGCTCGCCGTGGAACGGCGTCTGGATGAGCCGCCGCTCGCGCAGGTGCTCCTCGCCGTCGAGCACGAGGATCGAGTGCGATCCGGCGAACGGACGCAGGAACTCCCAGCTCTGCCCGGCCGGCGCGATCGCCGGATCGAGCCGGAACACCTCGCGCACCGCGTCGGGATGCGAGAACAGCACCAGCGGCTCGTCCATCCAGTAGGTGCGGACGGTGACCGGGTCGCCGAACCGCTCGTGCACGCGCCGCAGGAACGCCGCCGGCCGCACCGTCCACCCGACGGTCTGCCAGGCGGCGGGAGCGCGCGGGCCGGGCGGCAGGTGCATGCCCCGAGGCTACGCGGCGGGACGTTCGTGGACGCCCCCGGCCTTCCGCAAACCTACGGTCCTCCAGTCAGGCGTCGTCGTTCTCGCCTTCGGTCTCCTCGCTCGAGCCCTCGCAGGCCGAGCAGATCGAGTGCGGGCGCGGGTGCCACCCCGTGCCGTAGCACTGCTTGCAGAGCGTCATCGGCGTACCAACCTGACAATCACGTAGAGCCCACCCTCCGCAGCACAACCCGCAGCCGCAGGTCGGTCTGCGGCTTCACGGGCCGCGTCCAGTCGGCCTGCGCATCGGCGGCGAACATGGTCAGCGCAGAGGCGCCTACAGCACTCGGCCGCGGCGATGCTATTTGAGCGCCCTGTTGACGTTCAGGCGTTTGCCTGAGGCGGTCTTGCCTTTCAGGGAGGTGAGCTTGTCCCCCTGCTTGCGCAGGCGGGAGCTGATGTCGCCGATGCCCCAGGAGGAATGCTCCTTGCGCAGCATCGCCGCGGCGGCGGCGACGTACGGCGTCGCCATGCTGGTGCCTGACATGTAGGCGTAGTCGGACTTCAAGAACGTGGACGCGATCCGGTCACCGGGCGCGGCAAGGTCGACGGTCTTGGCGCCGAAGTTGGAGAACGACGCGAGCTTGTCCTTGCTGTTGGTGGCGGCGACGGAGAGGATGTTGCTGTCTGGGTAGGCGGCGGGGAAGAGCGGCTTCCTGTCGGCGTTGGCGCCGTCGTTGCCGGCGGCGGCCACCACCAGCACGCCCTTGCTCTTCGCCCTTTGGATCGCGTCGCGAACGATCTCTGAGCCGCTCGGACCCGCCGTAGGAGGCGTTGATGACCTTCGCGCCGGCGCTGATCGCGTAGTCGATGCCGGCGATCTCCTTCGACCAGGTGCCGCGGCCGTCGGCGTCGAGCACGCGGACCGAGACGATCTTCACGCCCCAGCACAGGCCGGAGATGCCGCGGGCGTTGTTGCCGCGCGCGCCGATGATCCCGGCGACGTGCGTGCCGTGGCCGTGCTTGTCATCGCCGGATCCCTTGCCATCGACCAGATCGCCGCCGAACCGATCGTCGATCACGCCGTTGCGGTCGTCGTCGCGGCCGTTGGACGGATCCTTGGTGTTCTCCCACAGGTTGGACTTCAGGTCGGGATGGTTGCTCTGCACTCCGGTGTCGAGCACCGCGACCTTCGCGCAGCTGGTCCGCTTGTTCCAGGCGCTCGGGCGCGTCGATGTCGTGGTCGGCCTTCTGTTTGATCGCGTACTGCTCGCTGATGCCAGGGTCGTTGGGGTTCTTGGAGATGCTGATCGGCGCGTCGTCTTCGACGCGCAGGACGCGGTCGCTGCTGCGCAGCCGGGCCCGGAGATCCTCGAGGCTGACCCCCTCTCGGGCGCCGACCGCGAGCGCCCGGACGAGACGCAACCGCAGAGCAAGCCGGCCGCCGGCGCCGCGGACGATCTCCTCCCGGCGCGCCTCGTCGGTGTTGGGGCGGAACTGCACGAGCAGGCGGCTGACCGCGGGCGTCTCCCCGCGGGGCTTCGCAAGCCGGTCCTTGCGGAAAGTGATCGCGCCGGCGGAAGACGCCATCCCGACCATCAGAAGGGTGAGCGCTCCCAACACGACCAGACGAGGCGCCACGCGCACGACACGACGCTACCTTGTCGTGCCCGTTGCTGCCAACACCGTGGACGAGCCAACACGACGGCTGACCCCGTGCGCGGCCAGCCCACCTGGCCGACGGTGGCCCCGGGAGGGAGGAGGGAGGTAACACTCCCGACGCTGCACCGCCGGCCGTATCCCGAGGCTTCCCCATTTCGATGATGCACCCGGGTCGTGGTGAGGCTGCACTCGGACCCCGAGGGATCCGAGCTAACAGAACCTTAATACACCGGGATACTTGTATGCAAGCATGGACCGCATAGCGACGCAGCCGCTCCCCACGATCCGCCGCCGGTCCGGACTGTCGACTCCCACGCAGATCTACGTGGCGCTGCGCGACGCGATCGTCCGCGTGGACCTGGCGCCCGGACAGCAGCTGTCGGAGAACGAGCTCGCCGGGCAGTTGGGTGTGAGCCGCACGCCGGTGCGCGAGGCGCTCGCCCGGCTCCGGGACGAGCGCCTGGTGGAGGTGGTGCCCCAGCTCGGGACCTTCGTAGCGCGCATCACCCCCGCGGCCGTCGCCGACGCCCAGTTCGTGCGCGAGGCGCTCGAGTGCGCGGCGATCCGGCTGGCGGCCGAGAACGCCGGCGCCGACGACCTTCGCGGCCTCGAGGAGAACATGCGCGGGCAGGAGCGGGCTCGCGACGACGGGGACCGGGAGGTCTTCTACGTGCTCGACGACGCCTTCCACAAGGCGGTCTGCGACCTGAGCCGCCACCCCACGGTATGGCTCGTGAGCCAGCGGGCCAAGTCGCACCTCAACCGGGTGCGGCGGCTCAGCCTCGAGGCGGAGGGCTACCTGCCCGAGATGATCGAGGAGCACAGCGAGGTGGTGGCCGCCATCGCGGCGCACGACCCGGACCGCGCGGAGCTGGCGCTGCGGTACCACCTGCGCCAGGCGCTGCGGGAGCTGCCGCGGATCCGGGCCGATCGCCCGGACTTCTTCTCCCAGGAACTGCCCTGAGCGGCCATCACAGGACCTGCAGGGCGAGGGCCGCGACCGCCATCGCCTCGATCGCGACGGGCGTGGGCAGGTTCGCGGCGTCGTCGTGGCGCACGTGGGCCACGATCGCGAGCACGAAGTAGACGACGACGCCGGCCGCGGCGGCGATCCCGATCGGCGCCCACGCGAGGCCGAGCAGGAGGCCGGCCGCGCCCAGGAGCAGGACGAACGCCAGCTGGTTCAGGCGCTCCTCCGGCACCCCCACCTTCGCGTAGGTGGCGACAACGTCCTCGCGGTGAGTCAGCTTCCGGACGGCCGCGAAGGCGAGGATGGCGGCGAGCAGGACGGTCACGACGGCGGTGATGGTCGACATGAGAGACAATCTAAACATATGTATAGATTGAGGCACCGCACGTGAGCCCGCAGCGCAGCAACCGCGCGAACCTGATCGAGGGGACGCTGCGCTGTGTCGAGCGGCTCCCGCCCGAGCGCATCACCGCGCGCGCCATCGCCGAGGAGTCGGGCGCCAACCTTGCCTCGATCGCCTACCACTTCGGCTCCAAGGACAAGCTCGTCACCGAGGCCGCGATCACCGGCCTCGACCGTTGGCTCGACGAGGTGGCGGCCGGGCTTGGCGGCGTGGCGGAGCAGGACCCGGCGGCGCGCTTCCGGCGCGCGGGCGAGGTGATCGAGCGAACGCGCCGGCGCCACGGCGGTCTGGCGCGGACCTTCCTCGCCGCGCTGGCCATGGGGCAGCACGACGAGCGGGTCAGGGAGCTGCTCGCCGCGGGCTTCGCGCGCACCCGCCCGAACGTGGCGGCGCTGCTCGGCCTCGGGGAGGATCAGGCGGGCGAGGATGCCGGCGGCCTCGTGCTCGGGCTCTTCTACGGCGTGCTCTTCCAGACGCTGCTCGACCCGGCGCTGGCCATCGAGGGAGAGCGCTTGCAGCGCGCCCAGGCGCGGCTCCGGGCGATCCTGCCCGAGGGGACGCAGTGAACAACGTTCACCGCGCTTGCACGCCCAAAGGGTATGTCAGCTCAACCGGCCGCGCACCATCGCCAGAACGGCAACGGGCGGGCCCATGCCACCCCTGGCGCCCCGCTCCGGCACGACGTCGAGTTCCTCGAAAGCGCCCCTGAGCTGGTGGGCGCGCTCAAGGGCGGCGAGCCGCGCTTCGCCCACGTCGCGCTGGCCTCCTATCTGGCGCGCCGCCCCGAGGTCCCCGAGGCGGACCGCGCCTTCCTGCGGCGCAACTTCGCCGACATGTTCGAGCGGTTCGAGCGAAGCAGCGGGCGCATCGTCAGCTGGTACATGGCCACCGAGGTCTTCGCGGCGGCCGCACTGACCGACAAGGACGGCATCTCGGTGACGCTCGGCCGGGAGCTGCCGCCGGAGTCGGCCGAGCTCGTCGACCTGATCCGGCGCTGCCAGCAGGTGGCGTACTCGGCCTGGCACCGCCTGAACCGGTTCGATCGCCGCCAGTGCCAGACCATGATCTTCCAGGTGATCGAGGAGGCGCTGCGGCGCCTCGACACCGACGGGACCGTCAGGTCCGACGACTGCATGGGCCCGCTGAAGGATCGCCTCGACGAGGCCGAGGAGTTCATGCTCAGGTGCGCCACGCGCCGGGCGCAGTCGAAGTACCTGAAGGGCATGCTCGCCGGGACCGTGGCGATCGGCGGCGTGATCGCGGCCGTCACGGTCGCGCTCATGGCGACCGGCGACCTGACGCGCCTCGGCGGTCAGCTGCTGCTCGTGGCGACGGCCGGGACGGTCGGCGCCGTGGTCAGCGTGCTGTGGCGGATGACATCCGGGTCCTTCCGCATGAACCTGCCGACGCTCGATCACGACATGCAGGGCACCGACCTGCGCCTCATGGCGGCCCTCCGACCCGTGATCGGACTCGTGTTTGCGCTCGGCGCGATCGTGCTCGTGATGGGCGAGCTGATCCCCCTCGACCAGCAGGACGGAATCTCGCAAAGCGCGCTCTTCGCGGGCATCGGCTTCCTGGCCGGCTTCAGCGAGCGGCTCGCGCAGGACATGTTCGTCCGCAGCGGCCAGGGGCTCGCCGGCGTCGAGAGCGACACCCCCAGCGCGGGCCCGTCCGCCGGCCTGTCGCCGACGCCGGGCGCCATCGTGGGCTCCGGGCGGGGCTTCTCGTAGTACCCTCTGTACCGGATGGAGCTCCTCCACGCACACCTCGCCGACGTCACGGCTGCCTGAGCCGGGCGCCGGGCCACGCGCCCGTCGCCCGCGGCTGCCGTGCACTTCGACGAACCGTGGAGGACCCACACCAATGCATCACGACACGTCCGGCCTCGGCCGGGTCCTGGCGCAACATCGCGGCCGCTGGATGGTCGCTTCAGACGACGGGGAGAAGCCGCGCCTGCTGCCGGCGCGCGGCAGCCTGCGTGAGACGCCGCCGGTCACCGGCGACTGGGTCACGATCGACCCGGGCGGGGCGATATCGGCCGTGCTCGAGCGGCGCGGCACGCTCGTCCGGCGGGCGGCCGGGGACCCGACGGCCGCTCAGGTGCTGGCGGCCAACGTGGACCTGGCGCTGGTCGTCGAGTCGCTGCCCGATCCGAACGAGCGCCGAGCCGAGCGGCTGGCTGCGCTCGCCCTGGCAGGCGGGGTGCCGGCCGCGCTCGTGCTCACCAAGTCCGACCTCGCCGACGACGGACAGGCAGTGGCGGCGCACATGGCGCGGCGTCTCGGCCTCGCCGACGGCGTGGCGGTGAGCGCACAATCCGGCGCCGGCCTCGGCATCCTGCGAACGCTGCTCGTGCCCGCCGAGACGGCCGCCCTGATCGGCCAGTCGGGCACCGGCAAGTCGACGCTCGTCAACGCGCTGCTGGGCGAGGACCGCCAGGCCACGCGGCCCGTGCGCGCCGGCGACGGCCGCGGGCGCCACACGACCGTGACGCGCGACCTGATCGAGCTGCCGGGCGGCGCGCTGGTCGTCGACACGCCGGGACTGCGGGAGGTCGGCCTATGGGACGGGGCCGGGGACGCCTTCACCGACATCGGCGAGCTGGCCGCCGCCTGCCGCTTCGCGGACTGCCGCCACGAGACCGAACCGGGCTGCGCGGTCCGAGAGGCCGCCGATCCGGAGCGGCTGGCCGCGTGGCGGAAGCTGAAGGACGAGCAGGCCCGGCTGGAGGACCGGAAGGCGGCCGCCCGGGCCCGCAAGGAGAGCGGGCGGACGCTCACCCGCCAGGCGCGGGCGGCGCAGCGGGCCAAGCGAGCGCGGGCCTAGCGGGTGCGGAGCGACGAGCTCGGCGAGTGGAGCAGCTCGCGCAGGTCGTCGATCGTGTCGGCCTCCGCGGCGCTCTTGTCCGGCCGGTAGCGCTTGACGCGCGCGAAGCGCAGCGCCAGGCCGCCGGGGTAGCGGGTCGAGGACTGGACTCCGTCCAGGGCGATCTCGACCACGAGCTCGGGCCGCACCAGCACCGCGATCCCCTGCCGTTCGACCTCGCGCGCGAGCAGCTCCTTCGTCTGCCACTCGAGGAGCGCGTCGGTCAGCCCCTTGAAGGTCTTCCCCACCATCACGGGCTCGCCGGTGCGCGGGTCGCGGGCGCCGAGATGCAGGTTCGACAGCCAGCCCTGGCGGCGCCCGTGCCCCCACTCGGCGCCGAGCACGACCAGGTCGTAGGTCCGCACGGGCTTCACCTTGCGCCACGCCTTGCCGCGGCGGCCGGCGATGTAGGCCGACCCGGCGTCCTTCACGACGATGCCCTCGTGCCCCGCGCCCGAGCGCGTCGTCGAGCACCTGCTGTGCGGTGGCCGGGTCTGACGTGATCACGCTCGGGATCTTGAGCTGGGGCGCGATCGCCTCGAGGCGTTTCGCGCGCTCCTCCAGCGGCGTGTCGAGCAGGTCCTCGCCCTCGAGGTGGAGGACGTCGAAGAGGAAGGTGACGATCCCCTCGGGCTCCGCCTCGCTGTCCATGCGCGACACGGTCTCCTGAAACGCGGCCGGCCCTTCCTCCAGCATCCAGAGCGCCTCGCCGTCGAAGACGGCCTGGGTGAGGGGCAGGCGGCGCACGGCCTCGACGATCCCGGGCAGCGTGTCCGTCGTCTCGTTGAGGTTGCGCGTGTAGATGCGGACCTCGTCGCCGCGGCGGTGGACCTGGATCCGGATTCCGTCGAGCTTCCACTCGACGGAGGAGCGGTCGAAGCTCTCGACCGCCTCCGCCGGGCTCGCGGCGGTCGAGGCGAGCATCGGGAAGATCGGCCGGAACAGCTCGAAGCCGACCTCGCGGAGCCCCTCCTCCCCCTCCGTCATCGCGATCTCGGCCGTGCGCGAGAGGTCGCCGGAGAGCATCAGGGCGCGGCGCGCGATCACGCCCGACACGCCCGCCGCCTTTGCGATCGCGTCGATCATCAGCCCGGCGAGCGCACCCTGCCTGAGCCCGCCCGTGAAGAGCCGCTTGACGAAGTCGGCCTCGTCCTCGGTCGCCCGGCCGAGCAGCTCCGTGAGGATCCGCCTGCGCTCGCCGGCCGACCCGCTCCCGGTGGTGGCCTGCACCTCCTCGATCGCCCGGTCGAGCTCCTCGATCGCGATGGACGGCTCCTGCGCCGGCGCGCAGTCGATGCCGTAGATCGTCGAATAGCCGACGCCCACGCGGCCCTGCCGGGCCGCGCCGGCCAGGAAGCCGACCGCGCTGCCGACCTCGCTCGGCTCGAGCCGTCTCAACAGCTCGGCGAGGATCGCGACCTTCCCCGAGCGGGAGCTCGTCCCGGTTACCTCCTGCGAGGCGGTGACGACGTCGGCGAGCAGGGTCATCGCACCGGCAACGCTATGTCGTCACGATGCCTGCGGTGGCCGCGACCGCTCCCGTTCCCACGATCCTGGACTGCGATCCCGGCCATGACGACATGGTCGCGATCCTGCTCGCCGCGGCGAACCCGCGGATCGACCTCCTCGCGATAACGACGGTGGCCGGCAACGGCACGCTCGAGCGAACCACCCACAACGCGAGGGCGGTCTGCACGATGGCGGGCATCCGCGACGTGCCGATCGCGGCCGGCGCGGCCGGTCCGCTGGTGGGGACCCTCCGCACGGCCGGGCACGTGCACGGGGAGTCGGCGCTCGAGGGGGCCGAGCTCCCCCACCCGGACGTGCCGCTTGCCACCGAGCACGCCGTGGAGCTGATGGCGCAGCTGCTGCGCGAGGCCGCGCAGCCGGTCACGCTGGTGCCGACCGGGCCGCTGACGAACGTCGCCCTGCTGCTCCGGACCTATCCGGGCCTCGCGGAGCGGGTGCGCGAGATCGTGCTGATGGGCGGGTCGGCCGGTGTTGGGAACGTCGAGCCGCTCGCCGAGTTCAACATCCACGTGGACCCGGAGGCGGCCGACGTGGTGTTCTCGAGCGGGCTGCCGGTCACGATGTGCGGGCTCAACGTGACGCACCAGGCGCTGGCGACCGAGGAGGTGCTGGAGCGGCTGCGCGGGCTCGGCACCCCGCTGGCCGACACGGTCGTGGGGCTGCTCGGCTTCTTCCGCGACCGCTACCGCGACCTCTGGGGGCTGCCGGCGCCGCCCGTGCACGACCCGGTTGCCGTAGCGCGCGTGATCGACCCCGAGCTCGTGCGCTGCGAAGAGGCTCACGTGGCCGTGGAGCTGCACGGGACCCACACCCGCGGGGCGACCGTCTGCGACCGCTTCGGGGTGCGCGGCCGCACTCCGAACGCCCTGGTGGCGATGGAGCTGGACGCGGCGGGGTTCTGGGAGCTGATCGTGGCGGCGGTGGGCCAGCTCGGCTCTGCGCGATGAGCGCAGCCCCGCAGCTGCTCGTGATCGGGTCGCTCAACACAGACCTGCTCGTGCGGGTCGGGGAGCTGCCCGGGCCGGGCGAGACGGTCACTGGCGGCGTCTTCGAGATGTCAGGCGGCGGCAAGGGCGCCAACCAGGCGGTGGCGGCGGCGCGCGCCGGAGCGTCGGTCGCGATGGTCGGCGCCGTCGGGACGGACGAGTTCGGAGCGCGGCTCCTCGAAGAGCTCGCCGCCGAGGGCGTGAGCGTGGCTGGAGTGGCGCGGCTTCCGGGGGTGGCGACGGGTCTGGCGGCGATCGTGGTGGACGAGGAGGGCGAGAACCAGATCGCGGTCGCGTCCGGGGCGAACCACGCGCTGACGGGCGGGCGACGTGGAGCGAGCCTTCGGCGAGCTCGACCTGTCTCGGGCGAGGTGCGCGCTGCTGAGCCTGGAGGTCGACGACGAGGTGGTCGTGGACGGCGCCGGCCGTGCCGCGGCGCGCGGGATGGCGGTGGTGGTGAACCCGGCCCCGGCCCGGCCGCTCCCGCCGGAGCTGGTGGCCCTGCGCCCGATCGTGACGCCGAACGAGGGCGAGGCGGCGGAGCTGACCGGCCGCGACGACCCGGCGGACGCCGCGCTGGCGCTGGTGGAGTCCGGCGCCGGCAGCGGCGCTGGTGACGGCGGGCGCGAACGGAGTGTTCGTGGCCTCCGAGGGCGCGCGCGTCGAGCGGGTGCACGCCCCGGTGGTCTCGGTGCGCGACACGACCGGAGCAGGAGACACGTTCAGCGGCGTGTTCGCGGCTGGACTGGCACGCGGCTGGGAGCTCGACCGGGCGGCTCGCTGGGCGACGACCGCGGCGGCGCTGTCGGTCACGAAGTCGGGCGCCCGCGGCGGCATGCCGGCGGCGAGCGCGATCGAGGCCGTCGCGGCGTCCTAGGAGGCCTGCCGGTTGAACACCGGAGCCAGCGTCTCGCCGGCCAGCGCGACCGCATCGAGGTCGTGCACGTCGGGCATCGAGAACGTCAGGCCCTCGATGCCCACGTCGCGGAACGCGTGCGCGCGCTCGAGGATCTGCTCCGGTGTGCCGGCCATCGCGCCCGCGATCCGCTCCTCGGCGATGCCCGCCGAGCGCATCGCATCGAGCTTGGCCTGCACGGCGTCCTCGGTCTCCGCGATCACGACGACCGCCATCGACGTCTTGGTGATCTCGCCCGGGTCGCGTCCGAGCCTGTCGCAGTGGCCGCGAAGGACGCCCAGCAGGTGCTGGGCCCGGCCGGGATCGCCGAAGAAGTTGCACCCGTCGCCGTACTGGGCGACCATCCGCAGCGTCTTCCGCTCGCCGCTGCCGCCGATGACGATCGGGATGTCGCCGCGCAGGGGCTTCGGGTTGTTGTAGGCGTCGCTGACGGAGTGGTGCCGGCCGTCGACCGTCGCCTGTTCCTGCGTGAACATCGCGCGGGCGATCTGCAGGTGGTCCTCGAGGCGCTCGAAGCGCTCCTTCAGCGGCGGGAACGCGTAGCCGTACGCCTCGTGCTCGGCCTGGAACCAGCCCGCACCGATGCCGTGAAAGGCGCGGCCGCGAGAGATGATGTCGAGGGTCGCGGTGATCTTTGCGTGCTGCGCCGGATTGCGGTACGTGACGCCGCCGACGAGCAGGCCGAGCGCGATCGTCCGCGTCCGCGCGGCCAGTCCCGCGAGCATCGTGTTGCCCTCGAACATCCAGTTCCGCGGCGGGCCGACCGGCGCAATCTGGTGGTAGTGGTCCATCACCGTCACCGCGCTGAAGCCCGCGCGCTCCGCCGTCGTGGCGATGTCCACGAGCCTGTCGAAGACGTCTTCGGGCCCGACCCCGGGGTAGTTGAAGTTGGGAAGATGGAGGTCGAGCTGGATCGGCGCGCGCATGGCGCGCACGTTACTCGGGTGGAATCGAGTCCCCGAGCTCCGTGATCGCCGCGACGGCGACCATCTCGGGGGTGACGTCGACGGGGAGCCGCGCCGCGCCGGCGGCCGCCAGGAGCGCGAAGGCCGCGGCATGGAGCCGGCGGCCGGTCTCGGTGGCGGCCCGCTCGAGGAGCGCTTGGCGCTCGCGATCGGGGAGGCCGAGCAGATGCGCCTCGGCCATCGCGGCCCCGCCGTCCGGCGACTCCTCGATGCCGTCGAGCAGCGCCTCGTCCGCGCCGGGCGCCATGTCCCTGAGCGCGATCTGCCGGACCACGAAATGCCCGAACGCCTCGGCCACGTCCGAGTCGAGCACCCGCGCCATCAACTCCTTGAGCTCGACGGCACCTGGCTTGTTGGTCTCACTCACGTCTCGGCCGCTCCGTTCCGTAGCACTCTCTCATCTTTGCGCACGGCGACGCCACCCCGGACTCATCGCGATTAGTTCAGGGGCCGCCACCGGTCTCAAGAGGTAGGCGGATGAGATTTCGGGCAACACTCGAGGCGGCCGGCAAGACCGCCACCGGCATTCAGATCCCGGCCGATGTCGTCGAGGCCCTCGGCTCCGGCAAGAAGCCGCCGGTCCGCGTCACGATCGGCGCTCACACCTTCCGCAGCACGGTCGCGACCCGTGGCGACCGGTACCTGGTGGGGGTCAGCGGAGAGAACCGCGCGCTCGCCGGTGTCGCCGCCGGCGACGAGCTGGATGTCGAGATCGAGCTCGACACCGAGCCACGCGAGGTCGATGTTCCGGCGGACCTCGCGAAGGCGCTCGCCGACGACCCCGAGGCGCGCCGTTTCTTCGACGGGCTGTCCTTCAGCCAGAAGCAGTGGTACGTGATCCCGATCGACTCCGCCAAGAAGCCGGACACGCGACAGAAGCGCGTCACGAAGGCGATCGGCATGCTGCGAGAGGGAAGAAAGCGCTGAGAGACGGTGCCCCCGCGGCACGCGGGGGCACCGACGGCCCCCGCCTGCTGGCGACAACCGCGTCGTTGGGGGTGGCATTCGGCGCGGCGACGTCGCTCAGCAACGCAATCGCATCCCCGGACGACCGCGGCGATCTCGTGTCGATCGTCCGCGTCACAAGCCTCGTACTCGACGCAGGCTGGGCATGGGCCGCGCTCGCGGTCGTGGCAGGCTGGCTGGCGGGTACCCCGGCGCGGGGGGTAGTCGCCGGCGTCGTGGCACTGACCGCGGCAACCACCGCCTACTTCGGCATGGACTCGATCGTCCGGCAGGAACCGCTTGCTTGGTACTGGCCCGAGATGGTCCGGTGGTGGCTCGCGAGCGTGGTCTGCGGCCCGGTGCTCGGCGGCATAGGGGCGTACGCACGACGACCCGGAGTAGTCGGTCTTCTCGCAGGCTTGGCGATACCGATCGGGGCAACCGTGCAGATGATCGTGCTGCCACCGGGGGCCGGATCCCTGACCGTCACCGCCCCGCAGACCTGGGCGCGGGTCGTCGTGGCGGGAGGTGCCGCGTTGGTCGCCGCCGCTCTGGTCGCGCGCTTCTCCCGTAGGCTTGGTGGTCAAATGGCCGCCCACCGTGCTCCAGGTTTCCTGGGCCGGACTCGCGAGGGCGAAGTGCTCGACCAGCTGTTGGCAAGCGTGCGCCAGGGTCACAGCGCCGTTCTCGTCGTCCGTGGCGAAGCGGGCATCGGCAAGACGGCACTGTTGCGGCACGTCGCACGACAGGGTTCTGGCTTTCGTATCGCCCAGATCGCGGGCGTCGAGGCCGAGATGGAGTTGCCGTTCGCCGGCGTGCATCAGCTGTGCGCGCCGATGTTCGCTCGTCTCGATGCTCTTCCGAAGCCTCAGCGGGATGCGCTGAGCGTCGCGTTGGGCCGGTCGTCCGGCGGTACTCCGGACCGGTTCCTCGTCGCCCTCGCCGTGCTCAGCCTGCTGTCCGCCGTGGCCGAGGAGCAGCCGCTGCTCTGTCTCGTCGATGACGCGCAATGGCTGGACGAGGCCTCGGATCAGGTCCTCGGATTCGTCGCGCGACGGCTGGTGGCGGAGTCGGTGGCGATCGTCCTCGCCGTTCGGGAGCCCCGGAGCAGGCACGAGTTCGACGGTCTGCCGGAGTTGTCACTCGGGGGGCTGGAGGAGGAGGAAGCCCGTGCGCTGCTGGCAAGCGCGGTGCCGGGCCTACTCGACGCGCGCGTCCGCGACCGGATCATCGCCGAGACCCGCGGAAATCCGCTCGCTCTGCTGGAGCTGCCTCGGAGCGTCAGCGCGGCGGAGCTGGCCGGCGGCTTCCCGATCCTCGCCGCGGGAGATCTACCTGGTCATATCGAGGGCCACTACCTGCGACGCGTCGGTGGATTGCCCCGGGCGTCGCAGCAGCTGATGCTGCTGGCGGCCGCGGATCCGGTGGGGGACGCGACGCTTCTATGGCGCGCGGCCGAGAAGCTGGGGATAGACGCGAGCGCGCTGGCTCCAGCCCAGGATGCGCAGCTTCTGGAGATCGAAGCGCGGGTCCGATTTCGTCATCCACTGGTGCGCTCCGCCGTCTACCAGGCGGCATCGCCGGGCGACCGGCAGGGTGTGCACGGCGTCCTGGCGACGGTGAGCGATCCGGAGGCCGACGCCGACCGCCGTGCCTGGCATCGCGCACTGGCGGCAGCCGGACCCGACGAAGAGGTGGCCGCCGAGCTGGAGCACTCGGCGGGGCGTGCGCAGGCGCGCGGCGGGCTCGCCGCGGCCGCTGCGTTCCTGCAGCGCGCCGTCGCGCTGACACGCGACCCGAGGCGACGGACCGAGCGCGCGCTGGCGGCCGCCGACTTCGGTCTGCGGGCGGGCGCCTTCGATGCAGCTCGCGGGATGATGGCGGCAGCCGAGATCGGGCCGCTGGACGAACTGCAGCACGCCCGCCTGGACCTGCTGCGCGCCGAGGCCTCGTACTCGGAAAGTCGCGGCAGCACCGCTCCGGCGCTGCTCCTTCGAGCCGCCAAGACGCTCGAGTCGCTCGATCCGCAGCTTGCGCGCGAGACGTACCTCGACGCATGGAGCTCGGCGCTGTTCGCCGGCGGGCTTGCCGGCTCGGCAAGCCTGCACGACGTTTCTCGCGAGGCTCGGTCAGCCCGCATGCCGGCCGAACGCGCGCATCCGTCCGACGTGCTGCTGGACGGGTTTTCGCTCGCGTTCACCGAGGGCCGCTCCGCGGCGGCGCCGGTGCTCGAGCAGGCCGCGGCCGGCTTTGCGGGCGAGCATGTCTCGCTCGAGGAAGTCCTCCGCTGGGGGTGGCTCGCGACGGCGGCCGCCGTGATGGTGTGGGATCACGAGACCTGCCTGGCGGTGGCCACGCGCGGGGTCGAGGTCGCCCGCGAGGCGGGCGCGCTCACCGTGCTGGCGGTCAGCGTCAACGTGATGGCGCAAGCGACCACGCTGGGCGGAGAGTTCGGCAGGACCACGTCGCTGGTCTCCGAGGCCGATGCCGTCACCGAGGCCACGGGCGCCCGGGTGGCGCCGTACGGCGCCCTCGTGCTCGCCGGATTTCAGGGCCGCGAGACCCACGCTTCTCCCCTGATCGACGCCACGATCAAGGAGTTCACGGCCGGCGGCCAGGGGACCGCGGTCCAGTACGCCCGCTGGGCTCGGTCGGTGCTCCTCAACGGCCTTGGCCGGTATCGAGAGGCGATCGGCGCCGCGCAGGAAGCGAGCGACGACACGCCCGAGCTGTTCGTCTCGGTCTGGGCGGCGATCGAATTGCTGGAAGCGGCAAGCAGGTGCGACGAGGCGGAGCTCGCACGCGGTGCTCTCGAGCGCATCGTCGCCGCCACGGCCGTCGCGCCGACCGACTGGGCGTCGGGAATCGCGGCGCGATCCCGGGCGCTGCTCAGCGAAGGCCAGGCCGCCGACGGCCTCTACCAGGAGGCGATCGAGCGGCTCGGCCGCACCCGGCTACGCCCGGAGCTCGCCCGAGCTCATCTGCTGTATGGCGAGTGGCTGCGCCGCGAGAATCGTCGCGTCGACGCACGCGCCCAGCTCCGCACGGCCCACCAGCTGTTCACCGCGATCGGCATGGAGGCCTTCGCCGAGCGCGCCCGGGGGGAGCTGCTGGCGACCGGCGAGAAGGTGCGCAAGCGGACGGTCGAGACCCGGGATGACCTGACCGCGCAGGAGGAGCAGATCGCGCGGCTGGCCCGCGATGGGCTGTCGAACCCGGAGATCGGTGCCCGGCTCTTCCTCAGCCCGCGCACCGTGGAGTGGCATCTCCGCAAGGTGTTCGCCAAGCTCGGGATCCGGTCACGCCGAGAGCTCGCCCGAGCGCTCCCCGCTTCGGACTCGGAGCTCCTCCCGGCCTGAGTCGACATAGGACTTCGTGCGCGCAATCGCGTCGTGGTCGAAGCGTGCCAGTCGTGACGCGGTCGCGTCCACTTCCTCGTCGAGCTGGTCGTCGTCGATGACTCGGTTCACGCACCCGTACCGCTCCGCGCGCGGTCCGTCGAGATCCTCGGCGACGAGGAGGATCTCGAGTGCTCGGGCGCGACCAACCACGCGTGAGAGCCGGGCCATCGGACCGCCTCCAGGCACCACACCCGTGCCGACCTCGAACTGGCCGAGCAGCGTGTTCTCGCGTGAGGCGAATCGGAGGTCACAGGCGAGGACGAACTCGCTTCCGGCGCCGCGGGCGCTTCCGCGGATCGAGGCGATGCTGACCACCGGGGCCCGGGACAGACGCGCGAGCAGATCGAGCCACGCGCGCATCCCGGTGCCGGGGTCGTGCTCCACGTCGTAATGGCCCAGGTAGAAGTTGGGGTTGGCGCTGTCGAAGACGACGACGTTGAGGTCCCGATCCTGCGCGATCAGGCCAACGAGCTCGGCGAGCTCCGCGACGGTCGTCGCCGTGATCGTGTTGATCGGAGGGTGGTCGAAGGTCACCCGGCAGTAGCCGGGGCTACGGCGGTCGACCCTGAAACGCATCCAGGGCTCGGACCAGGCTTCGGAGCCCCGGCCGTTGCTGGAAGGGCTCGGGTCGATGGTGCTCAGTCCTCCCACTCCCGCCCCGGAAGCCGCCCCCTGACCTCCTGGAGCAGCCAGCCGTTGCCATCCGGGTCGCTGAACGAGGCAAGGGTGAGGTACGAGCGACGCTGCGGGTCCGGGCCGGGAGCGAGCCCGGACTCGCCGAGGTGGAACAGGTCGCTGACCTCGACGCCGCGGCTCACGAGGTCCGCCCGCGCCGCGTCGATGTCGTCCACCACCAGCTCCAGACGCTGAGCGGAGCCGGGCTCGGCGGTGGTGAGGCCCTTCCCGAACGCGATCGAGCACCCCGAGCGGGGAGGCGTCAGCTGGACCGCCCGGACGTCCTCGCCGACAGGCAGATCGGCGTCCAGCCGCCATCCGAGTCCCTGGTAGAAGCGCTTCGCCCGGTCGACATCCGACACAGGCAACGTGACGACCTCGAGCTTCATGTCGATGGTCCCGATCTCGGGCATCTCCGTCGACGAGCTACTCCCTGCGCCGGTGCCGGCCATGGTGACCTCCGTCGGTTGCTTTCGGCAGCACCGTCGCGCGTTGTGTTCCGGTTCGCGCCCGTGTAGTCCCTGGTCCGACCCCGGGGACCAGACCAGGGTCTTCACGGGCGCGACGGGGCAGACGACGCGAGCAGGCTTCGCGTCATCACCTCATCCTCCGCACCACTGCCCACTCCTGATGGGCCCGGCTTCGTCGCCGGCACAGGCGCTGTCACACGACCGCACCCGGGAGCTGCTCGGGCAGGTCATGGGGCTCGTCGCCGTCGCGGTCGCATTTGCCGCGCTCGGGGCGTACCTCGGGCGCGATCTGAGCGGCGGGACCGGGCTCCTGCTGTTCATCCCTGCGTTCGCGTGCATCCTCGGCCTCCACTTCGCGGCCGCGGCCGGCCGTGAGCAACTCGCGATCGGGCTCCTGTTCGGGATGGGTCTCCTGCTCGGCCTCGCGGTCGCCCCCGTGATCGCCCATTACGCCAACGCCAACCCGTCCGCGTTGTGGCAGGCGGCCGGCGCCACCGCGGGGTTCGTCGCCGCCACTGGCGCGTACGGCTACGCCACGCGCAGAGACCTCTCGTCGTGGGGACGCACGCTGTTCTGGGCGCTGCTGGCCTTGATCGTGTTCGGAATCGTCACGCTCTTCGTCTCGATCCCGAACGGCAACATCATCTACGCCGTCGCGGGCCTCGGGATCTTCGGCGCCTTCACGATCTACGACTTCAACCGGCTGCGCCGAGCAGGTGGCGACGGCGCCGTCGCGATCGCCGCCAGCATCTTCCTCGACATCTTCAACGTCTTCCTGCTCTTCCTCAACCTGTTCGGTGGCGGGCGCGAGTGACCGGCCGGCGCTGCACCGGATGACCGTGTTCGGCCGAGTGCACATGCCCTCGCTCGACGGGGCGACCGGGTGGCTCAACTCCGAGCCGCTCAGCCCCGCCGAGCTGCGCGGCCACGTCGTCCTCGTGAACTTCTGGACGTGGACGTGCATCAACTGGCTGCGCCAGGAGCCGTACGTCCGCGCGTGGTCGCAGGCCTACCGAGACGACGGGCTGGTCGTCATCGGAGTCCACACGCCGGAGTTCTCGTTCGAGCACGAGATCGACGGCGTGCGGCAGGCGACGAAGGAGCGGGCGATCGACTACCCGGTCGCGGTCGACAACGACTACGAGATCTGGAGCGCCTTCGCCAACCACTACTGGCCGGCGCTCTACTTCGTCGACGCGGACGGCATCATCCGCGACCACCACTTCGGCGAAGGACGCTACGAGGAATCGGAGCGCGTCATCCAGCGGCTGCTCGGCGTCGAGCGCGAGCTCGTCTCCGTCGAAGGGCTCGGCGTGGAGGCGGAGGCCGACTGGGACCACCTGCGTACGCCCGAGACGTATCTCGGCTACGGGCGCGGCGAGCACTTCGCGTCACCGGGCGGCGCGCGTTCGACGAACGCCGCGCCTACGAGCTCCCCGAGCCCTGCGCTGAACCACTGGGCGCTCGCCGGCGAGTGGACGATCGGGCCTGAGAACGTCGTGCTCGACGAGGCCGGCGGGAGCATCGCCTACCGGTTCCACGCGCGCGACGCGCATCTCGTGCTGTCGCCCGGGGCGCGAGAGCCGATTCCCTTCCGCGTGCTCCTCGACGGCGAGGCTCCGGGCCCGTCACACGGCGTGGACGTCGACGAGGACGGGAACGGCTTGCTCCGGGACGGCCGCATGTACCAGCTCGTGCGCCAGCACGACGAGGTCCGCGAGCGGACGCTGGAGATCACGTTCCTCGAGCCCGGCGCCGAGGCGTACGCGTTCACGTTCGGGTAGCGAAAGGTCAAACGATGGGTAGCACCCGCGACTTCGACGTCATCGTCATCGGTGCCGGTCCGGCGGGGGAGCATTGTGCGGGGCGTCTTGCGGACGCCGGCCTTCGGGTGGCGATCGTCGAGCGCGAGCTCGTCGGTGGCGAGTGCGACTACTGGGCCTGCATCCCGTCGAAGACGCTGCTGCGGCCGGGCGAGGCGCTCCAGGCGGCGCGCGAGGCGCCGGGCGCCCGCGAAGCCGTCAATGGGGGCGTCCGGCCCGAGGGCGCGTTCGAGTGGCGCGACTTCATGGTGGCGGAGTACGAGGACGGGGCCAAGGCCGCCTACCTCGAAGGGAAGGGCATCAAGGTGCTTCGCGGGAGCGCACGTCTTGCGGGCCCGGGGAGCGTCGAGGTCGACGACGAGACCTATCGCACCGACCATGTCGTGATCGCGACCGGGTCTGACCCGGTGTTCCCGCCGGTCCCCGGCCTGGACGAGCTCGAGGGCGTCTGGACGAACCGGGAGGTGACCGCGCTGACCGAGGTGCCGCGCCGGCTGCTCGTGCTGGGCGGCGGGCCGGTCGGAGTCGAGATGGCGCAGGCGGTGCATCGCCTGGGTGCCTCCGTGGCTCTGGTCGAGGGCGCGAACCACGTGCTCCCGCGCGAGCCGAAGCCGCTGGGCGACGCGCTCGGCGAGGCGCTTGCGGCAGACGGGATCGAGCTCCATTTCGGCGAGCACGCCAGTCGCGTCCGCCGCGAGGGTGACGAGTACGTGATCGAGTTCGAGAAGGGCGACGACCTGCGCGGCGACCGCCTGCTCGTGGCGACCGGCCGGCGTGCCCGTGCCGGCGGCATCGGCCTCGAGACCGTCGGCGTGGAGCCGACGCGCCAGGGGGTCCCGGTCGACGAGCGGATGCGCGTGACGGACGGCGTGTGGGCGATCGGCGACGCGACCGGCGTCTGGCCGCTCACCTACATGGGCAAGTACCAGGGCCGCGTGGCCGCCGACAACATCCGCGGACGCGACCGCACCGCGAACTACGACGCCGTCCCGAGGGTGATCTTCACCGATCCGCAGGCAGCGGCCGTCGGCGAGCCCGAGGGAGCTCTGTCCGCGACGGTCCCGCTGTCGGAGGTGCCGCGCACCTCCACCTACACGCGTGCGTACGCGGAGCGCCCCGGCTTCATGACGCTCCTCTCGGACGGCGAGCGGCTCACCGGGGCGTACGCGCTGGGACCCGAGGCCGGCGAGTGGCTTCAGCAGGCGACCGTGGCGATCCGGGCGCGCGTGCCGCTCCCGGTCCTGTTCGACGTGATCCAGCCGTTCCCGAGCTTCTCGGAGGCGTTCCTGTCCACGCTGACCGAGCTCGAGGCCCAGACCGTGAACCAGCAGCCGTCGACCACGCCGCTACCTACCTAGGAGACACAGGAGGACTCACCGATGGACGTCGCAACGCTGGCAGGACTGCTGCACGAGACAGCCGAGCATCACGACCCCTACGAGAAGAGCTCCCCGGAGCACAACTGGTGGGATTGGTACGCCGCCTATCTGAACGCGCGCCTGGAAGGCAGCGACTCGGAGGAGGCAACCCGGGTCGCCGGGATCTACATGGAGGGCGTCCTGGGGGCTCGCTGAGGGGCCGCGCCCGCGGAGGAGTAGGTTGGCGTCGGATGGCCGAGCCCAACGCCGACCTGATTCGCAGCCTCTATGGCTTCAATTGGGCCGCCGTTGATGACCGAGGCCGCGGCCTCGCGGCCGCCGGCAAGGTGATGGCGCCCGACGTCCAGGCGCGCGTCTCGCCGGAGGTGGGCGATCGCACGCTGCATGGCCTCGAAGGCTTCGCCGTGTTCGTGGAGGGTTTGGAGGAGGACTTCTCGGAATTTCGCTATGTCGCCGAGAAGTTCGACGAGGTCTCGCCCGAGCAGGTCCTGGTCACCGGGCAGATCGAGGCGCGCGGCCGTAGAAGCAAGATGCCGCTCGCGGCTCCTTTCGACCACCTGTGGACGATGCGCGACGGGAGCGCCATCGGAGTCGAGGCCCGCATTCGTCGCTGAGCCCGCTTGTAACCCTTACCGCGCCTACCTGACGAAGTGTCGAAAGGGCGTTCTCCTGTAAGTCGGTCGCTACCTACCACAGCGAGTGCCAGTTACACCCTCCTTGGTCGTGACGTTCCAACGGATTACCGGAGACGTCAAGAGACCTTGATGTAGTCAATGACTCGCGATTGCCAGAGAGTTCTCTTTGCAATACGCAGAGCGCGATGGCCAGGGAGCGCGGCAGCGGCGAGATCGGGGCTGCTGTGGCGGCCGCCCTCGCGCGCACGCGCGCGCTGATGGACTCATGGCGCCTTGTAGCGGTCGTTGCACGGCCCCCGATGCGGATTGTGTCACTTATCTCGTGCATTCGTCCAGTTTGAGCGTGTTTCAAGTGAGAGTCTCCTCACGGTCGTTGACATTCAGATAGCGATCACGGATGGTCCCGCCCGGCGACAACCCCCCTGGCGTCGCGAATCTGGCTCACCCGAAAAGGAGTTCGTGTATGACTCGCAGGCGCAAGCGCGCCCGCACCGCGGTCGCGGCGGTGCTGGGTGGATTGATGGTGTCGTTGGGGGTCGCGGTTCCGGCCAACGCCGACGGAGACGGTGGCCCTCCGCTTCCACCAAAAACGTGCCCGCAGGAGACGCCGGGCCTGACGCAGATCGGCTGGCCTGAAGGCGCCACGCCGCCGGTGCTCCCGTACCTCGAGTACCACACGATGACGAACGAGTACGCCGACCGCGGGCTCATCTTCACGCAGGACGACTCCGACATGCAGTCGGCCTACAAGCGCTACAACCCGACGGCCGGCACGTACAACACCGTCCACATGGGCACCTTCGGCCGTCTCTACCGGGCGAACTTCCTGAACAACGACGTGCGCCGCGTGACGTTCAAGCTCGATGACACGAACATGAACGCGACGATCCACCGGCTGTCGGCGTTCAGCGCGTCCGGCACGCGCCTCGGCCAGGTCGACTACCGCGACTGGGTGGCGAGGCCGGGCGCCTACAACCTCTACGAAGACCACTCGTTCACCATGACGCTGAACTCGGCGTCCACGCCGATCAAGTCGGTCGTCTACACGCAGTTGAACAGCGCCGGGCAGCGCAACGCCTTCGCGATGAGCACCTGGTGCATCCAGTACGGGACGCCGACGCCGCCGCCCGCCGCCTCCGCCCCCGCCGCCGCCGCCCCCGCCGCCGCCGCCCTGCCCCACAAGGACCGTGACGGCGGACGCCGACGCGTGGTTCGAGGAGGGCAGCACGTCCAACAAGGGCGACGACTCATCTCTCTCCGTGCAGTCCAAGCAGGGGCAGGCCTTCCGGTCGGTCGTCCGGTTCCCGCTGGCGGTGATCCCCGACGGCTGCGTGCTCGACAAGGCCGAGTTGCGGCTCTACGCAGAGACCGTCAGCACTGGCCGCACGATCGACGTGCAAGCGCTCTCGAGCGCCTGGCAGGAGATGGCGGTCAACTGGTCGACGCAGCCTTCCGCCACCGGCGCGGTCGCGTCGACCGGCTCCGGCGACGACAAGGGATGGCGGACCTGGCTGGTCACCGAGCAGGTCGCCGGCATGTATGTGTCCGGAACGAGCCATGGCTTCGTGATGCGCGACAGGAACGAGGGCCAGGACGCCGCGCAGAAGTTCAACAGCCGCGAGAACAGCAGCAACCGGCCACTTCTCGTGCTGACGCTGCGGGAGGGCACCTCGACGCCCCGCCCCCGCCGCCGCCGCCTCCGCCGCCGCCGCCTCCGGGGCCGACCTGCACGTCGCAGTCGGTTACGGCCGGCGCTGACGCGTGGTTCGAGCAGGGCAGCACGGCGAACAAGGGCGACGACTCCTCGCTCGCCGTGCAGTCCAAGAGCGGTCAGGCGTTCCGGGCGCTCGTGCGCTTCGCGCTTCCGGCCGCCCCGGCCGGCTGCACGCTCGACAGGGCGGAGCTGCGGCTCTACGCCGACAGCGTCAAGCCCGACCGGACGATCCAGGTCCAGGCGGTCACGTCCGCGTGGGAGGAGATGGGCGTCACGTGGGACACGCAGCCAGCCACCACCGGACCGGTCGCCACGACACCGTCGGGCACGGACAAGGGCTGGAGGTCATGGGACGTCACCCAGCTGGTCGGCGGGGCGGAGCATGGCTTCCTGATCCGCGACGCCGATGAGAACGGCGACGCCGAGCAGAAGTTCAACAGCCGCGAGAAGGGGACCGACGTCCCGACGCTCGTGCTGACGTACCGCGCCCAGTAGCGGTCGGCCTTCGGACGGGCACGGCGGGGCCGCGCGGCCCCGCCGTGCCCTTAGGCTTCCGAAAACGTCGAATCCGCCCTCCCCCGTTCGACGCATGGGTATAGGGGCTCAAAGGGAGCTCCCGTGCCCAGAGGAGAATCGAGATGGGAAAGCTGATCGCGACCACACAGGCCACCATCGACGGCGTCATAGACCCAGTCGGCGAGTGGGTCCAGCCGGACGGAGACCACGGCGTCTACTCGTTCGAGCTTCAGGCCAGATCCAGCGGGCTGGTGCTGGGCCGCAAGACCTACGAAGGGCTGGCGGGATACTGGCCGAGCCAGTCGGGCAAGTGGGCGGACATGGTCAACCCGCTGCCGAAGTACGTCGGGTCCAAGACGCTGTCCGGCGATCTCGAGTGGAACGCGACCCTGCTCGAGGGGGACCTCGAGGACTCCATCCCGAAGCTGAAGGACGAGGTCGACGGTGACCTGTTCATGCATGGGAGCGGCGAGTTCGCGTACGCCCTCGCCGAGAAGGGCCTGATCGACGAGTACGAGGTCTACCTGAACCCGCTCGTCTGGGGCGAGGGAAACGTGCACGTGCTCGGCGACAGGGGAACCGTCCGGATGGAGCTCGACGACGTGAAGCGGTTCGACTCCGGCGTGATCCTCCTCACCTACCTCCCGGCGTCTTGACCGCGGCTGGGACCGCGAGGCGGCTGTAGGCGTCGGCCGCCTCCGGAACCATCGCGCGGTCCGAGGTGTAGCTTCGGAAACCAACGGGAGGGATCGCCGAATGAGAGGCATCTGGATCACGGCGTGCGCGCTCGTCGTCCTCGCCGGCGGCGTGGCCATAGCCACAGACCGCGACGAGGGGGGTGCATCGGCACCACCCGCGGCCGGCCAGCCCCTGATGGCCGGCTTGGCCGAGCCGGCGCCCATCGCCGCGAGCCAGCCTCCCCGGGCCGTGGTTCGAGGCTGCGAATCGCGCATCTGCCGGAGGCCCGAGCCGCCGGGGCGGCGACACGGTCATCGGCCCGCTCCGGTTCAACATGCAGGGCTACAGCCCCCTTCGTGCGTGGCGCCGGATGGTGCGGGACGGGCAGTGGCTGAAGAGCGTCGCTCGGGTGCGCGCCGGCGCGCAGGTCACGCTCGTGGTGCCGCCCGAGCAGCGCCCGTGGATGCGACTGGAGTATGCGCAACGCCGCGATGGCGTGGCTGCGGTCACCCTCCGGGCCTGCCGGCATAGACGCTCGCGCGCGGCGCGTCGCGACGAGTGCGTGTGGGCCGAGGGGTTCGTTGGTCCGCCGGGATCGGTCCGAGGCGACTACACAGCGTGCCGGTCCGGCCCCACCTTCTTCAGCGGCGGCTTCGAGATCGACTACGCCGAGGCGCCCCAGCAGGGACGCTGCGCCGAGCTGATCGTCTGGGTCAAGGGCGAGCAGGCCCCGCACCGCGTTCGACTGCTACATGTCGAGCCCGGCGAGTGCGCCGGCGACTCGGCCTAGGCGAGTCCAAGCACCGCAGCTCAGCGCGGCGCGTACATGATGACCGCGACTCCGATGAGGCAGAGGACGGCGCCGGCGAGGTCGTAGCGGTCGGGCCGGAAGCTGTCGAAGGCGATGCCCCAGGCCATCGAGCCGACGATGAAGACTCCGCCGTAGGCGGCGAGCACGCGGCCGAACTCATTCTCGGGCTGGTAGGCGGCCACCACGCCGTAGATGGCGAGGCTGAGCGCGCCGAGCACGCCGACGAGCAGCCCCTTGTCGTCCCGGATGGCGACCCAGACGAGGTATGCGCCGCCTATCTCCGCGAACGCCGCGGCCACGAACAGTGCGATGGACTTGCCCGTCATGCCGATGCGAGCCTGTCGCTTCCAGCGCGCCATCGCCGCAAGCGCGACGCAGCGAGGATCGAGTCGGCGACCATCAGGCGACCCTGCGTCCGCGGCGAACGCGTTCACGAGGTCCCAGGCGAGCGGCTCCGCGCCCTCGGGCGCGGTGACCGACAAGACGAGTGCGTCCGCTTTCTCGGTCAACCCGAACTGCAGGAACGAGCAGCACTGCGACTCGGCGGCGATGATGCCTTCGAGGCGCTCGCGGGTGCCATTGTCCGCGCGGAAGCGCATTGCCCCCTCCGGCGAGACGCCAAGCAGCGCGTCCTTTCCGAGGGCGGTCATCTCCGCGAGCCGCTTCGGCAGCTCGTCCGCGCTCAGCGAGCACGCGATTGGGGTGTCGGTGGTCATGGGTTGGCTCCTTGTTCGGGTGGTGCCGGGAGCTAGCCTTGACCCTCAACCCAACTTGAGGTCAAGCCTTTTCTCATGGACGACGCCACGCTCACCATCGGCCAGACCGCCAAGCGCGCCGGCCTGAACATCTCCGCCATCCGCTTCTACGAGGCCCAGGGCCTGCTGCCGGAAGCGCCCCGCATCAGCGGGCAGAGGCGCTACGGCGAGGACACGCTCGTGCGCCTGGGTGTCATTGACGTGGCCAAGCGAGCCGGCTTCACCCTCGACGACATTCGCCTGCTGCTGACCCGCGCCGATGCCGGAGAACCCGCGCACGCGCAGCTCCAGCAACTGGCCCGTCGCAAGCTGCCAGAGGTGGACGAGCTCATCGAGCGCGCCCAGCGTGTGCGCGGCTGGCTGGAGACCGCGACCGGCTGCGGCTGCGAGTCGCTTGACGTGTGCGGCTTGTTCGAACACGAAGACCACCTCCCGCCAGACGGTCTCCATCTCGTCACTGTCGCCTCGACGAGAAGCACCTAGGTCACTCCGAGGCGCGCTCACGCCGCCCGGCGAAAGCCGCTCGGCGCCGGGCTCGGATCCAGCGGGCTGCCCGGCAGCTCGCCCGCCGGGTCGTCCTCGTTGTAGGCGCTCGGGGCGACGTCGTTGGGGGCGTCGGGATGGAAGATCGCCGCGAGCAGCTCGATCTGCCCGCGGCCCACGCCCAGCTCGCCCATGCCGCCGCCGTACATCGGCCGCCCCTCGCGCGCGCAGCGCGCGTAGACCTCCAGCAGCTCGCGCACGCTGCCGATTCGCGACGGCTTGACGTTCACGACGCGCGCCGCGAGCGGCGTCGCTCCGATGTCCTGCGCGCTGCGGATCGGCGAGTCGTAGGAGACGCGGTGCAAGTGATCGCCGAGACGCGAGGCGATCTCGGGCAGGTCGTGCGGGTCCTCCAGGTAGGCGTCCGGGAAGGCCGCGATGACGCGGTCGTAGAGGTTCGCGAGCGCCTGCGGGTCCTCGACCTCGAAGCCGTACTGGCCCTTGAAGTCGATCGTGTCGACGGCGCCGGTCGCCGCGACCTCGTCGACGAGCTCAGGCGCCCAGGTCGCCTCCGCGTCGAGCTTGAAGCGCACACCGGGAGAGCGCGCCAGCCGGCGGCGCACCGGCTCGATCGACGGCTGCTTGCCCAGACCGAGCGAGTTGACGAAGCGCAGCGGCTGCGGCTCCAGCTCCAGCACCTCGTGCAGGGCGCGACCCGCCTGGCGCAGGGCCAGGTCCAGCGCGGCCGACTCGAACGCCCAGCGGCGAAGGCGCGGCGCCCCCTCCCACTCCGGCGGCTTCACGAACAGGTCGAGCGTCGCGAGATGGTCGGAGAAGCTCGCCAGCGTCCACTCGCCCTCGAGCCCCAGCGCGGGCCGCGCCTCGTGCAGCGAGGTGCCGTCCTCCTCCATCACCGAGACGTCCTCGCCGAGACCGTCGGCGCCGCCGCCGATCAGGCGCACGTGGGTGGTCACGCGGTTGAAGTCGTTGCCGAGGACCGCATGCAGGCCGTCGTACTCGCACGACTCGACGACGAGCGGGAGGTCCGCCAGCCGCGGCCACAGCGACTCGCCCTGGATCGTGGGACTGGGGGAGGTCACCGTCGCCATTCTGCCATCGGCAACTACACCTCGGCGGCGGCTCCGGGGCCGGGTTCGACGTCGACGTCGGCCGACCTCAGGATCTCGCCGCACACCGTGCAGTGCATCTCGACCTGGGTGATCTGGCCGCACGCGCGGTGGCGCCGGAGCACTGGCGGGCCGGCGTCGCCCGCGGTCCAGCGATCGCCCCAGGCGGCCATGGCCATCAGCACGTCCACGAATTCGAAGCCCTTGCGTGTCAGGACGTACTCGTGCCGCGGCGGGCGCTCGGAGTAGGGGCGGCGCTCCAGCATCCCGGCGTCGACGAGATGCTTGAGCCGCTCGGCGAGGACCTTGCGCGAGATGCCGAGGTCGCGCTGGATGTCGTCGAAGCGGTTGATGCCCACCCAGACGTCGCGCAGCACGAGCGGCGACCACGGCTCGCCGGCAACGGCGAGACTCCGCGCGATCGAGCACGTCATCTCGGAGAAGTCGGTTCGCTGCATGAGAAGAGCCTACATGAGTTCCTTTAGGGAACTTAATCTGCTACGGTGGCCCGCATGACGCTCGATCAAGGCGATCTCAGACTGCTGGACACCGATCTCGCGAAGCGGCTGCTCAGTTCGACGATCCCGGCCCGATATGCGTACACGGCCCTCGACGGAATGCCCCGAATCGTGGGGAGCTGGTTCGTGTGGACGGGCGAGGAGCTCGTGCTGCCGACGTTCATCGCGGCGCCGCACGTCAGCCACGCCACCTACCGGCTGCGCGCGCTCCGCGCGAATCCCGATGTTGCGATCTCGATTGACACCGAGTCGTTCCCGCCCGAGGTGCTCAGCATCCGGGGCAGAGCCGAGATCACCGAGGTCGACGGGATCGCGCCTGAGTATGCCGCGGCCGCCCATCGCAATCTCGGCTCGGAGCAGGCGACGGAGTACCTGGAGCAGATCGACCAACCCGGCACGCGCATGGCCCGCATCGCGGTCCGACCGGACTGGGTCGGCCTCCTGGACTTCCAGACCCGGATGCCGAGCGCACTTGGCGGCACCGAGTGAAGCTCGGCGCGCCGCACCATCACGCGTACGTCGTCGAAGACATCGAGGCGACCGTGAACCGCCTGGTCGACCAACTCGGCGCCGAGCTTGTCCACGGTGCCGGGGACAGGGGGAACCGGGTGGCCCCGACGGCGAGGTAGCCCCACACGTCGCGCAGCAGCTCCTGCTTGCCCTACAAGCATTTCGTCCCCGAGCCTGCTGGCGCTGCCCGCGTTCGTGGCCTAGCCGAAGCCGGACCAGCCCCCGCCCCGTCGTATCCCGAAGTGTCCTGGCCCCTGCTGGACGTCTGGGGCCGACCGGACCGTCCCTACGCCGGTGCCTCGGGCGCCGCTGGCGGCGTCGACGCGCGGCGGTGGCGGATCCTGAGCAGCAACCCCGCCATGAGCGCCGCTAGCACGCCACCGCCCAGCGCGACGATCCAAACGTTCGAGCCGTCGCTCGCCGGCGCCGGGGTGTCCGCGCAGCCGGGGCAGAAGACCTCCGGCGCCAGCGCATCGACCGGCACCTTGCTGTCCTCGCCCACGCCCGGAAGCGTCCTCGCCGGGCGGGGCGTAAGCCCGGCTGTGAGCTTCGCGTAGGCCTCTTCGCTCTCGCTGGGCAGGGTCACCCACAACCCGTCCCCCGCGTCCATCAGCCCGGCGGAGGGCACCACGGTGACGGCGACGCGGTCGGTGGACACCTCGCCGCCGTCCTCGGCGCGGATCGTGAGCGTGCTCTTGTACCAGGGCAGCCCGCGATTGGGGGCGTCCGTACGCCGGGGGAAGTCGACCACACGTCGGCCGCCCTGGCGCCGTGTCCGGACAACCGCGAGCGCCGTCGCCGCCTCCGGATCGGAGACCTCCCTGCACTCGCCCGCCCCACAGACCTTCGCGGAGCTGATCTCCGTGGCCGTCAAACCCGGCGGGTGGGACACCGCACTCGCCGGCACGAGCAGGGGGAGCACGGCGGCCGCCGCGAGCAGCCAGTTGGTCCTTGCCATCGTCGCTTGACGAGTATAAATGCGCCGCGGCGCCTGGGTTCCCGGAACCTCACTCCCCTCCGGCCTGTACAAGAGACACGGTGGAGACGCCGCCTGTTCAGCGGGTGAGGCCACGCCGATTGGAGGTACCGGGAGGCTCGCAGCGAGCCGGAGCCCGAGGGGAGGCCCCGCGCGGCCAGGCAAATTGGTACTCGATTGGTACTCGGGCCGTGTGTTCCGCGGCCCCCCGAAACCACAAAACCCCCGCGTTAGCAGGGGCTTCGGGTATAGCGGGGGCGGGATTCGAACCCGCGACCTTCGGGTTATGAGCCCGACGAGCTACCTGACTGCTCCACCCCGCGGCGTGGACCAACGAATGTAGCGAAGCCGTGTGGGCAGCGTCAACTCGCGCTCGAGGCCTGGCGGGCGGCGGCCAGGATCTCGTCCGGCGACGCGTTGTCGCTCGCGTCATCGGCCATATGGCTCCACGTGACCTCGCCGCCCGGGGCGATCACCATCGCTCCTCCCAGCTGCGCGGGGTGGCCGATCACCCGGCCCTGATGGACCTTGCCGCGCGACTCGAACGTCGCCTTCAGCCCGCGGGAGACGCTCTTGGGCCCGAGCAGCTCCCCCGCGGTCGCCACCTTCGCCCCGGCCGCCTTGTAGCTCTCGCGGCTCTCGTCGGCAAGCACGGGCAGGTCGATCTCCATGCGGCGTCTGAAGTGAGCCGCATGGCGCGGCGTGGCCTGGCCGATCAACACGAGTGGGACGCCGGCGGCGTCGAAGTCTTCGCGAGCGCGATGCAACTGCACCGCGTGGCGGCGGCAATGCACTCAGCCGTAATGGCGCAGCCACACGAGCGCCACGGGGCGATCGCGCCACAGGTCGCCCAGCCGGACCTGGTTTCCGTCATGGTCCGGCAGCTCGATGTCGGCCAGCGCGTCCGCCCGCTGGGGGGCGCTCGTCGCCTGCCGCTCCTTCGACATGCCCAGCATGCCGGGGAGTGTACGGTGCGCAAGTGGCCGAGGACCCCAGGACCGCGCCGGACACCAGCCGCGGCGACGCCACCCCGCCGAGCGACGAAGCCAGGCGCGTCGGTGTCGTCGACCTCGGCACCAACTCCACCCGCCTCCTCGTCGCTGAGATCCACGACGGCCGGGTCGCGGAGCTCGAGCGGCGCACCACCGTCACCCGGCTCGGCGAAGGCGTCGAAGCCACCGGCCGCCTCTCCGACGCCGCCGTCGCCCGCGTCTGCGAAGCGCTCGCCGTCTACCGCGAGGTGCTCGACCGGCTCGGCGCCGACGAGGTCGTCGCCGTGGCCACCAGCGCGATGCGCGACGCCGAGAACGGGCCCGCCTTCCGCGACGAGATCCGCGACCGCTTCGGCATCGACGCCCGCACCATCTCAGGCGACGAGGAGGCCCGGCTCACCTTCCTCGGCGCCACCTCCGACCGCCAGGCCGGCGCCGACACGCTCGTGATCGACATCGGCGGCGGCAGCACCGAATACGTCACCGGGCGGGCCGGCACCGACCCCGGCTTCCACGTCTCCACCCGCATGGGCTCGGTGCGCCACACCGAGCGCCATCTGAAGAGCGACCCGCCCACCGCCGACGAGATGGCCGCCCTGGCCGAGGACGCGCGCGCCATCGTCAGCGAGGACGTTCCCGCCGGCGTACGCGAGCGCGTCGAGGAGGGCATCGCCGTCGCCGGCACGGCCACCACACTCGCCGCGATCGCCCAGGAGCTCGACCCCTACGACCCCGAGAAGGTCCACGGCTACCGCCTCGGACGAGGCACCTGCGAGCGCATCGTGTCCCAGCTCGCCGCGCTCACCGTCGACGCGCGCCGGCGCGTCACAGGGCTCCACCCCGACCGCGCGCCCAGCATCGTCGCCGGGGCCGTCATCCTGCTCGAATCGATGCGCACCTTCGACCTCGACGAGCTCGAAGTGAGCGAGGCCGACATCCTCCACGGAGCCGCCCTCGCGGCCGCCGACGGGATTGCTCGCGCCCCCTAGCCAACCGCATGTGGTTGGTCTATGATGAGCGGTGCCGGGTGGGGTTTCCGTGTGGCCAACCCACCGGTCTCCATTCGGTACATAGGTTCGGGCGAAGCCGCATCGTATCGGCGCCTCCCGCCGTCCGAACCGCAAGGCCCTTTCATGGCACGTACCCCTGCCCGTCCTGATAGGGCCGTAACTCGGAACCGCCGGCATGATGCCGGCGGTTCTGCGTTCTAGGCCAGGTTCGCCTTCCGCGGGTACACCACGTCCGGGTCCGTCAGCACGTTCACCAGCGCCGGCTTTCCGCTCGCGAACGCTCGGTCCAGCGCGGGCCTCAGCTCGTCCGGGGTCGTGACCAGCTCGCCGTGGCCGCCCAGTGCGCGGACCACTTCGTCGTAGCGGCAGCCCGGCTGCAGCTCGGCCGCGACCGAGTAGCCGTAGAGGAACTCCATCGGGTGCTTCTCCAGCGCCCAGATTCCGTTGTTGCCCATCACGCCCACGATCGGCAGGCCGTGCCTCACGAACGTGTCGAACTCCATGCCCGCGAAGCCGAAGGCGCCGTCGCCCAGCAGCAGGCAGACCTGCCGGTCCGGGTGGGCGACCTTCGCCGCGAGCGCGTAGCCGGGGCCTGAGCCCAGGCAGCCGTACGGGCCCGGGTCCATCCAGCAGCCCGGCTCGTAGGTCTCGATCACCCGGCCGGCGAACGAGACGAAGTCGCCGCCGTCGCCGATCACGATCGCGTCGCGGTCGAGCACCTGGCCCAGCTCGTGGTAGACCCGCAGGGGGTGGAGCGGCGACCGCCCGTCGGTCAGGTCGTCCTGCTCCCCGGCGCGCTTCTCGTTCTCCACCTCGCGCAGCGACGCCGTCCACGCGCTCCGGTCCGGCCCGCCGCCTGCGCCCGTGCGCAGCGCGTCCAGCGTCGCCGCCACGCCGCCGTACAGCTCCGCCGCGGGCTCGCGCGGGTGCGCGCGCTCCGGCCGCGCCGAGCCGATCACCACCACCTGCGTGTCGTCGCCGAACGACCCGCCGAAACCCAGCCGGAAGTCCATCGGCACGCCGATCACCAGCGCCACGTCCGCGCCCTTCAGCCCGGCGCCACGCGCGCGGGAGAAGAACAGCGGGTGGTCCGCCGGCACGCAGCCGCGACCCAGCCCGTTCACGAAGACCGGCACCGAGAGCTCCTCGCAGAGGCGCACGAGCGCCTCCTCCCCGCGCGCCCAGTACAGCCCCGTCCCCGCCATCACCACGGGGCGCTCAGCCCCGCGCAGCAGCTCCGCCGCCCGGTCGAGCGCGTCGCCGTCGGCCGCCGGGGCCGCCGCCGGATCGGGCAGCGCGACCTCGCCGTCGGCGTCCACGTCAGCCTCCATGAAGACCTGGTCGAGCGGGAAGTCGATGAAGGCGGGCCCGGTCGGCGCCTCGGCCGCCACCCGCAGGCCCTCGTCCACGAGGCCCGGGATGTCCGTGGTCGTGGCCGCCGTCCGTGCCAGCTTGGTCACCGCCTGCACGATCGGGACGTGGTCGATCTCCTGCAGCGACCCCTGCCCCCACCGGAACGCCGGGGCGCGACCGCCCAGCACCAGCATCGGCGACGCGTTCTGCAGCGCCGACGCCATGGCACTCATGCCGTTCGTGACCCCCGGCCCGGCGGTCAGCGCGCACACCCCGGGGGTGCGCGTCGCCTTCGCCCATCCCTCCGCCGCGAATGCGGCCGACTGCTCGTGCCGGACGTCGACGATGTCCACGCCCTCCTCGCGGCATCCGTCGTAGATGGAGAAGAGGTGGCCGCCCGAGAGCGTGAACAGCTTCGTCACCCCGTGCGCCTTCAGGCGCTTCGCGACCAGTCGTCCCCCGTGCAGCCCCGTCTTCTGCTCCGTAGCCATAGCCGATGAGATATACAGGAGTCGTCGATGACGGACGCACTCGACGGCGACTTCGGCGGCACCTTCCCGTTCGAGCCGCTTTACCTCCGGGCCGGCAAGACCAGCCTTCACTACGTGGACGTGGGACCGTCCGGCGCTCCCACGCTCCTGTTCCTCCACGGCAACCCGACCTGGAGCTACCTGTGGCGCCGCCCGCTCGCCGAGCTGAGCGCCGCCGGCCACCGCTGCGTGGCCTACGACCACATGGGCTTCGGCCGCTCCGAGAAGCCTCCCCGCATGGCCCCCTACACGCTCGAGCGGCACATCGAGAACGCGCTCGCCGTGATCGACGAGCTCGACCTGCGCGACGTCACCCTCGTGGCCCACGACTGGGGCGGGCCGATCGGGCTCGGTGCGATGCTCGAGCGCCCCGAGCGCCTGCGCTCCATGGTCCTGATGAACACCTGGGCCTGGGAGCTGCCCAGCTGGCTCCCGCCCTTCATCCGCGAGTTCCGCACCGAGGGGCTCGGCGAGATCCTCGCCCTGGGCGGCAACCTGTTCGTCGAGTCGATCCCCGGCGGGATGGCCCGCCGCGATGCGGACCCCGTGATGATGGACGCCTACCGCGCGCCGTTCCCGGACTACTGGTCGCGCGCCGGCACGCTCGCCTTCCAGCGCGACATCCCGCTCACCGAGCGCGACCGCAGCGCCCCCGTGATCTCGTCGATCCACGAGCGGCTCCCTGAGCTCGACGTGCCGGTGCTGCTCCTATGGGGCATGCGCGACCCCGTCTTCCAGCCCGTCTTCCTCGACCAGTGGCGGGAGCTGTTCCCGCACGCCGAGGTGGCCGCCCTCGAGGACGCCTCTCACTTCGTGGTGGAGGACCGGCCGGACGCCGTGGTCGACGCTATCCGGCGCTTCCTGCGCTGACCCGGCGCGACGCGGCCTCGATGCTCTCCACGTTGCGCGGGAGCACCTCGACGCTGAGCCGGTTCCCGAACACCACGTGGAGCACGACGCCGCCGAAGCGGTCGGCCAGCTCGCGCGCCTCGCGCTCGGCTTCCTCGACCTCCGCCTCGGGGAGGCCGGTGGCCTCGAGGAAGCGGCGGGCGATCGGGCCGTCGAGCTCGCGCGCCGACAGCTCGAGCTGCTCCGTGCGGAACAGGCCGGCCGCCACCGCGGCGGTCGGCGTGACGACGACCGCGGCCATGTCGTCGGACAGCAGGGTCGCCTCGTTCGCGACCTGCTCGATCAGGCCGTGGGCGCTCGGATCGTCCTGGATCTCCTCGAGCAGCTCCTGGAGCCGCTCGCGGCCGAGGATGCCGTTCTCCGTGCGGGCCTCCATGAGCCCGTCTGTGAAGAGGGCGGCGACCGAGCCGGGCACCAGCGGCACCGTCGTCTGGCGCAGACCCGTGCGTACCCCGACGCCGATCGGCGGCGAGGAGCCGGCCGTGACCGGCTCGTGGGGTTCGGGTCCGACCACGATCGGCGCCGGGTGCCCGGCGGTCGCGTACGTCAGCGAGCCCGTTTCCGGATCGTGCACGGCCAGGAGCACAGTCGCGAAGTCTCCGCCCAGGTTCTCGTCGATCACGCGACCGGCGACCTGGAGCGCCACGCGCGGCTCGAGGCCGGCCTCGAGGTAGGCGCGCAGCGTGTAGCGCATGAAGGCGGTGCGGGCGAGCGCGCCGCGGCCGTGGCCGGACACGTCGCCGAGGATGAAGCCGACGCGGCCGCCCGGGAGCGGGAGCACGTCGTAGAAGTCGCCGCCCGCGCCGGGGCCGTCGGCGGGCCGGTAGGCGACCGACGTGAGCAGTGCGCCGACCTTGTCGGGCACCGGCGGAAGCAGTGCGGTCTGGAGCAGGCCGACCTCCTGGAGCAGCTCCTTGCGCTGGCGCGCGAGCCGGCGGGCCCGCATCGCGGACAGCAGGTAGCCGATGCCGAGCAGCACCGACAGCGCCGCAAGCGCCGCGATCGCGGCCTTCAGCGCGTCGGGCACGTAGCGGACCAGTTCCTCGACCGGCTGGAAGACGAACTCGACCGGATTCAGCTGGTCGCCGGAAGCCTCTCCGCCGGAGCCGTCGCCGCCGTTCTCGCCGCCCGCCCCGTCGCCGCTGCCGCCGCCACCGTCGCCGCCTGCGCCGGCCGTGTCGCCGCCGCCTGCGCCGGCTGCTCCGGCTGCGCCGCCGGGGCCGGCCGGCGCGCCGGTCGCGGCCGGAGCCGTGTCGCTGCCCGTGGTCTCGCCGGCGGGCGTGCCGCCGCTGCCGTTGCCGGCGCCGGGGGCGTTGCCCGCGCCGCCGTTGCTGCCGAGCTCCTGGGCCTGCTGGGAGGACTGGTCGGGCGGGGCCTCGCCCGGTCGCCCGCCCTGGTCGCGGACCACGGCGTTTCCGGTGCCGGCGCCCTGGTCGCCGCCGGTTGAAGTGTCCCCGCCGGTGCCGCTCTGGGTCTGGGCGGAAGCGTTGGTCGGAGCCGCTACGAGCTGGCCGCGACTGCTCGGGGCGGGCTCGTCGTCGTCGCCGTCGTCATCGTCGTCGTCGCCGCCCTTGCCGCCGCCGCTCGGCGAGGAGCTCCCGCCGCCGTTGCCGCCGCCGCTGGGCCGGCCGTCGTCGTCATCGTCGTCATCGTCGCCGCGGCCGCCGTCATCGTCGTCGCCGCCGCCGTTCCAGCCGCCGTCGTCATCGTCGTCGTCGTCGCCCTTGCCGCCGCCGTTCCAGCCGCCGTCGTCGTCGTCGTCGCCCTTGCCGCCGCCGCTCGAGCCGCCGTCGTCGTCGTCATCGTCGCCGTGGCCCTGGTCGCCGCCGTTCCGGCCGCCGTCGTCGTCATCGCTCGATCCGCCGCGGTCTCCGCCGTCGTCGTCCCAGCCGCCCTCGTCGTCATCGTCGCCGCCGCCATGGGAGCGAGCCGAGACGGGCGGCTCCGGCGCCGCGGGAGCAGCCGCCGGAGCAGGAGCCGCTGCCGGTGCCGCATTCGCCGCCGGAGCGGGAGCCGCTGCCGGAGCGGCGAGCAGCCGCCGGCGCAGGAGCCGGTTCCGGCTGCGGAGCCACCGGCGTGACCGGCGCAGGTGCCGGCTCGGCAGCAGGAGCGCCGAGCACTGGCTCGGGAGCCGGTGCCGCAGCGGTCGGAGCATCAGTCTGGGCCGGTACAGCCGCGATGCCGTCGCCGGTGTCCCCCTTGGTGGCCTCGGCAACGCCCAGCGGCTGATCCGCTCCACCCGCCAGCAGCACGATCGCGATCGTGAAGAAGACGGCAAGAGCCGCCCCGGCGCGGGCCGTAAAGGCCCGCGCATCATGGCGCAAGGGGTGGAAGGGGGCCACGTCAGTAGTCTCGGCAGATCACGCGTCCGTGATTAGCGATTTTCTCCAGAGGGTCGAACGTTCGTCTAGGGCGGTGGACGTGCTGTACAGACGCACGGGATCGGCGATGCCCCTCAACTCTGCCTCACCTTTGGCGTATACGCCACTATCTCTCATGTTCATTGCGCTAAGAGTGGCCTCCGTGAGCAGCACGACGGCCCCGATTTCGCGCGTATGAGCCTGTACGCGGGCCGCAACATTGACCGCGTCGCCGATCACCGAGAACTCCAGCCGGCCGCCCCCGCCGACCGATCCGACCACCACCGGACCGGTGCTGATCCCGATGCCGATCTGCACTTCGCCCCCGAACCGCTCTGCGATCGCGTCCGCGATCGACCCCGCCGCGCTCACGGCGCGGTCGGCGTGATCCGGTAGGCGGTCGGGCGCCCCGAACACCGCCAGCACGCCGTCGCCGAGGAACTTGTTGGCGTGCCCGCCGTGCTTCAGCACGCACGGCACCACGACGTCGAAGAACTCGTTCAGGAAGGCGACCGTCTCGCGCGGGGTCGACGCCTCGGCGCGCGCCGTGAAGTCGCAGACGTCTACGAACATCACGGTCACCTCGCGCTCCTGGCCCTCGAGCAGCTCGCCCTCCTCGAGCACCCGCTCCGCCACGTCCGGGTCCACGTAGGCCCCGAACGCCATCCGCAGCCGCTCCCGCTCGGACAGTCCTTCCATCATCTCGTTGAACGAGCCGGCGAGCACGCCGAGCTCGTCGCCGGAGACGACGGGTACGCGCGCGTCGAGGTCGCCGCGCTTGACCGCCTCGGTCGCCTCGAGCAGGTCGTCGACGGGACGCAGGATCGACCTGGTCACGAGCAGGACCAGCTCGAACGAGATCGTGAAGGCGACGCCCACGGCCACCACCACGTCGAGGCCCAGGTCGTTCAGCGACGCGCTGCCGTCTGTCGACAGCCCGCTCGCCACCACTCCGGTGATGACGTTGATGAGCGGGAGCGCTCCGAGCAGCTTCCAGCGCAGCGGCACGCCCAGCCGTGCGCCGGCGAAGTCGGGCGGCAGGCGCCGTGCGATGTCCTCCAGCACGGGCCGCATGAAGAGCTCCGACGCGAAGAAGTGGAGGATCGCCGCATAGGCCACCGCCACGACGGTCCCGGCGAAGATGATCGCCGCGCTGTACACCGGCAGGTCGAACTCGAACGTCGAGTAGACCGCCACCGGCACGCCGACGATCACGAAGGGCTGCCAGCCGTTGGCGACCGCCATCGCGCGCGGCAGCGACACGGCATCGCGCCACACCTCGAGTGCGCCCTCGTCCGGCCCACCGGCGCGGACCCAGCCGATGATCGGCCGGGTGAGCCGCCAGGCCCGCGCGATGACCCAGATCACCGCCGCGAGCGTGGCCCCTTCCGCGACCGCCACGACGCGCCAGAACTCCGCCGCTGACGTCTCCGTGTAGAGCGAGAAGATCCCCACCGTGGCGAGGCACACCACGAACGCCGAGACGCACTCGAAGACCACGTAGAGCCCGAAGTACCTCGTCCCCAGCTTCCGGTAGAGCCTGCCGAAGATCCGCGGCATCGTGGCGCTGATTGTGACTGTCAGTCGTGAGGATCGGCTGGGTTCGGATCCACGGCGGGGCTGTTGCCCTCGCGGAATCCGGGCGCGCGCCGGTTCGGCGCCTTGCCGCTCTCGAGGCCGACGAACTGCTTGCCGTTGTACATCGAGCTCGGCGCGATGAGGCAGGGCGGGCGCTTCAGGTTGTCCTTCTGCAGCGGGTTGGCGCTCTCGGCGTCCTCCGCGTTGCGCCGCTCTCCGCCCGGGCAGCTGAAGCTCTCGAACGTGCCCAGCGCGATGGCGCGCTGCAGCGCGTTCGGCGACAGGTACGCGTTGCCGCGGTCGGTGTCGGGGCGCTTCAGGTGCCGCTGGAACCCGGTCGGCTCGATGATGCCCACGTTCACCTGGTAGCGGTCGCCGCCGAAGTCGCCGGAGAGGTCCGGCGCGGCGTTCGAGATGAAGCCGGCCAGCGTCGCCTGGTGGAAGTTGAAGTACGACAGGATCGGGTTGAGCTCCTCGAAGAAGGGGTGCATCTCCTCGAACAGCGGCTCGGCCTCCTCGAGCACGCGCTCCATCTCGGGCACGCTGCGGCGCGACGCGGCGATCAGCGGCGGCAGGTCGCGGAACAGGTTCTCGAGGTCGGGCGCCAGGTCGCCGAGGTCGCGCACCGTCGGGCCGAGGTCGTCGGCCGGGGCCTTGAGGTCGTTCACGAGCGGGCGCGTGTCGCGCGAGAAGTCCTCGAGCCGCGCCAGCGTCGCCTTCGACTCGTCGAGGAAGACCGGGAAGATCCGGAACGTCTCGGCCAGCGCCTCGTCGCGCGACGCCGCCGCCTCGAACGTGTTGTTCGAGTTGACGATCAGCTGCTGCAGCGCGCCGTCGCGCTCGTTGATCGCCTCGAAGACCTGGCCCGTGTTGCGGAACAGCTCGTGCACCGCGGTCTCCTGCTCGTCCAGCACGCGGAGCAGCTCGGCGCCGTCGGTCGCGAACGGCGCCATGTTGCCGAAGGCGTCGTTCAGGTCCTCGGGGGCCTGGCCCTCGCTCGCCTTGGCGAGGCCCTTGACCCACTCCTGGAACGCCCTCCGGGTCGACTCGTCGAAGGCGCCGAAGATCTCGTCGAGCTCGACCGTCGGCTCGACCTGCGAGTCCGGCAGCCGCCCGCCGTCGTCGAGCATGCCGGACGACCGGTCGCCCGTGGACAGCTCCACGTAGGTCTCCCCGAGCAGTGTCTTCTGCCGCAGGATCGCGCGCGTGTCGCGCGGGATCGGGGCGAACTCCCCGTCCAGCTCGATCTCGGCGATCGTCCGCGCGCCGCCCTTGTCGAGCCGCTTCGTCTTCACCTTGCCGACGTTCACGCCCGAGATCCGCACGTCGGCCTCCTCGGCGAGCGTGGCCGCCTCCGGGAAGGCCACCTGGACGCGGTAGCCCTCCGGCTGGAGCGGGATCGGGCCGCCGAACGTGATCCACAGGAACATGACGATCGCGAAGCACGACAGCGCGAAGGCGATCATCGCGGCGATCCGGGCGAGGCTCGGCGTCTTCTTGATCACTTGGCGCACACCCCCGCGTCGCCGAGCGCGTCCGAGACCGGCTGCGGCACGCCCTCGCCGGTGAAGGTGTTGCAGTTGACGCCGCCGAGGAAGATGCGCCGGAAGGGACCCTGCGCGTCGCTCGTGCTGAACAGCGAGACCGTGTTCTGCGCGGTCCAGCCGAGCCAGTAGAGGTAGCCCTCGTCGCGCGCCCGGTCCTTCGCCAGGTCGCCGCTCAGCTCCTCGCTCCCGTTCGGGTTGTGGGCGCCGATGTTGAACAGGCGGTTGAGGCCGTGGAACGTCTTGGTCAGGTCGGGAGCGCCCTTGGCCAGGTCGCGCGCGCTCTTGCCGAGGTCCCGGAAGAAGGGCCGGCCTGCACGAGCGAACGGGCGGATCTCGTCGCGGACGATCGGCGTGGCGTCCTCCACGAACGGCAGCACCGCCTGGTTCGCGTCGTCGAGCTCGCGGAAGGCCGGGCGCAGCGACTCGACCGCCGGACCGAGCCGCTGCCCGAGCCGGTCCACCTTGCCGAGCGTCACGCGCGTCTCCTGCAGCGCGCCGGGCAGCTTCGACACGAACGCCGAGACGTTGCTCTCCTCGGCCGCGAACGAGTCGAACACGGCGTTCGAGGCCTTGACCAGGCGGGTGAGGTCCTCGTCCTTCCCGCCCAGCTCGTCGACCAGCAGGCTGTAGTTGTGGATCAGGCTGCGCAGGTTGTCGCGCCGCTCGGCGATCGCCTCCGTCACCCGCTCCAGGTCGCGGTGCAGGGGCGCGAAGCGGCGGAAGGTCTCGCGCAGGTCCTCGCCGTGGCCGTCGAGGCCCTTGCCCGCGCCCGACACGAGCAGCTTCAGGTAGTCGCGCGTGTCGGAGTCGAGCGCGGAGAGCACCTCGTCCGGGTCGATGTCCGGCGCCGTGTTCGCCACCGGGACGCGCTCGCCCTCGTCGAGCGGCTCGCCGTCGCCCGGGTCGAGCTCGACGAACATGTCCTTCAGCCCGGTCTTGGTTCGCAGGAGCGCGGTCGCGTCGTCGCGCACGTAGCCCTCGTAGCGCGACTCGAGCTCCATCTCGACGACCGCGACGCCCTCCTCGAGCTCGACGTTGCCGATCTGGCCGATCTCCACGCCCGCGCTGCGGATGGTCTGGCCCTGTCCCGGCTGCACCGCCTGCGCGTCCTCGAGCTCCATCTTCACCACGAACGGCTTGTCCTCGATGAGCGGGAAGCGGAGCCGCTGGTTGGCGAGGATGTAGGCGGCCACGCCGCTGCCGATCGCGATCACCGCCACGACGGCCAGGAAGTCGGCGAGGTGCTTGCGGATCGCCGTCCTCATGGCGCGAGCCTCGCCTGGTGCTCCTTCAGCAGCTCCTCCGCGCGGCGCAGCGCGTCGGTGTCGAACGGGTCGCCCAGCGGCAGCGGCAACGCGCCGGCCGGGCCGCCGAACTCCGTGACCGGCGCGGACGGGGCGGCCAGGTTCGGCAGCTCCTGCGTCTCGCACGGGACGTCGGGGCGCCGCGGCGGCGGCTGGTCGACCACGGTCGGCGGAGCCGGCTGCACGTTCAGCGCGGGCGGCGCGATCGACGTGTGGAACCACTGGTTGTTGCCGTCGGAGAGGCGGCTCTCGCCGGACAGCCCGACGAGGCCGCGCTGCAGCTGGTGGCGGACCTGCTGCTCCGCGTTGCCGTGCTCGGCGTCCGGCCCCTGCACGTTCGGGTACTTCGACTGCACGAACGGCACCAGCACGTCGTTCGTGCAGGCGGACAGCTGGCGGCTCTGCCGCAGCACCGGGATGGTGCGGCGGTTGAGCCGCACCAGGGCCGGGATCCGGCGCCGCAGCTCGGCGGCGAGGCCGCGCAGCTCGGCCGGCGACATCAGCCGGCGCGCCTGGGTCATGAACGGCAGCGAGGCGGCGAGCGTCTCGTCCGACGAGCGAACCCCCGGCAGCGCGTCGCGCGCGAACGACCGGACGCTCGGCAGCGAGGCGTTCAGCGAGCCGAGCGCCGGCTGCGCGGCGCGGAGCGTGTCGCGCAGCTCGGGGATGGACGCCTCGAGTGCCACATCCTCGCGCGCGAAGGCGCCGGCGGTGACGTTGAAGTTCGTGATCAGGTCCTGCAGCGCGCGCTCGTCCTCGACCAGCGCCGCGAACGTCTTCGCCTGACCCTTCAGCATCCGCTGCAGGTCCCGCGACGGGTCCTGCCCCAGCGTCGCGTCGTTGGCCAGCGCGCTGTTGCGATAGGCGTCCTCCCAGTACTGGATCGACTCGCGGAAGCCCTCGGCGCCGCCGTTCGACAGGCCCTTCCCGCCGTACTCCTCGAGGAAGGTCTTCAGGTCCTCGCGCGTATCGCGCTGCAGCGCGTTGAGCAGATCGCCGAGCTGCACCGGCGCGGCGGTCTGCTGCATCGGGATCGTGCCGCCGTCCTCGAGCTCGGCCGCCGAGGGCGAGCCGGGCCGGAGGTCCACGAAGAAGTTGCCCTCGAGGAAGATGCGCGGCCGGACCTTCAGCTGCGCGTCCTCGCGGATCGGAAGTCCCTTGTCCTCGACCTCCATCGTCACGCGCGCGCCGCCGGTGGCGTCGTCCACCGGCTCGACGCTCTTGACCTTGCCGACGTCGATGCCGGCGATCCGCACCGGCGAGTTCGGCTTCAGGTTGTTCGCCGTGCGGAAGACCGCCTGGAACTCGTACGGGTCGGCGAACGGGTTGGCCTTCGTGAAGCCGAAGTACGTGAGGACACCCAGCACGACCAGCGTCAGGATCCCCGCGCGGAGTGGTGACATGCGGCCGCCGCTCATGGCACGTCCGCCAGGTTGTCGATGCCGTTCTCGATCGACTCGAACGTCCCGCCCGAGAGGATCGGGTAGTCCGGGTCGGTGACCGGGGCGTTGCCGCCGGCCGGCGTCTTGTCGGAGAGGAGGCCCGGCCCGTAGCGGCCGCCGGTGGTGAGCGGGCCGTTCGGATAGCCCTCCTGGCCGCGCTGGCAGTCCGCGTTGCCCTGCGCGTCGATGGCCGGGTTGTAGAGCGGCGCCTGGAGGCGGTGGATGGGCTCGCCGGGCGGGCCCATGCTGCCGTCGAGCGGAGCCTTGGCGCCGCGCGCGTCCATCCCCGGCGGGATGTCCACGTTGCGCGAGCTCTCGATCGTCCCGTAGTTGTTCGGCTGCTGGGTGTTGACGCTCTTGGCGCCCTGGTTCTGCACCGTGCCGCTCTTGTCCATGCCGAGCTGCGACTGGTGCTCGCCCAGCGGGTGCACGAAGTAGACGAAGTAGTTGCAGACCGTCTGGTACGGCGCGATGAACTCCGCGGCCGGCCGCGTGACCGTGAGCGCGGTGTCGAGGTCGCGCAGCGAGAGCAGCGTGGCCGGGTTCTCGAACAGGTCCTCGAGCTCGCCGGTCGCGCCGGCGAGGCGCTCGTTCAGCTCGACCGTGCGCGGCAGGATCGGGGTGCCGACGCGCAGGGCGGTGTTGACCGCGGGCAGCGAGCGCGGCAGCTCCTGCGCGGCCGGCCGCAGGCGCCGGGAGAGGTCTGTGAAGTCGGCCAGGAACGGTCGCTGGACGCGGAACGACTGGATGGCGGTGTCGAGCGTGGCCGGCTGCTTCTCGATCGTCAGCTGCAGCGCCTCGGGGTCGCTGCTGATGGCCGCGAAGGTGTCGGCCATGTTCGTGAACAGCTCGGCCTGGATCTCCGCCACCGGCGCCGCCTGCGCGGAGGCGCGCCCGATCTGGAGGAAGAACTCGTCGAGCTCGGTCTCGGGGTCGGCGAGGTTCTGCATCACCGGCGTCAGGTGGGTGAAGAACGGGTTGAGCGCGCGGATCGCGTCGTTGATCGACTGGCCGCGGCCCGCGAAGGCGTCGCCGAAGCCCTCCGTCGCCTCGCGCGCGTCTGTGCGCATGTCGTCGTCGAAGGTCGAGAACACGTCCTCGATCTCGAGCGGCTCGCTCGTGCTGCCGAGCGGGATCGTGTCGCCGCGCGCGAAGGTCGCCTCGGAGTCGCCCGGCGTCAGCTCGACGTACTTGAGGCCGAGCGCCGAGCGGGGCCGCACCGTGACCGTGCTGTCCGCAGGCAGCGGCTCGACGACCTTGTCGAGCTTCATGGAGACCTCGGCGATCGAGCGGCGCTCGCCGTCCACCTCGACGGTCTTCGGCGCGATCTCGTCGACCACGCCGACGCGGAATCCACCCACGCGCACCTCGTTGCCCTCGATCAGCTTGGCGCCCGACGGCAGCTCGGCCTTGACGTCGTAGGTCGGCACGAACGGCAGGCCCGAGTTCGCGTTGTACGCGATGAAGACCGCGATGATCGTGATGAGCAGCGTCACGGCCCCGATCAGGACCGGGCTGGCGGTGAGCCCTGCCTGTCCCCTGCGGCTCCTCATGGCGCGAGCAGGTAGTTGAGGAGCGGCGGGGCGGCGCCGTTCGGGGCGGCGCCACCGGGCGCGGGGACGGGGGCCGGGAGCGGCGCGGGCGCCGGCGTGGGCGCCGGTGCGGGCGCCGGGGTCTGCGGCTGTGGCACCGGCACCTCGGGGAGCGGGCCGACGATCTCCTCGATGCGGCGCCGAAGCTGCGGCGGGAGGTTCTCCAGCTGCCGCGGCGTGAGCTGCTCGACCAGGCGCTGGAGGTCCGGCGGCAGCGTGACCTGAGGCTTGGAGATGTCGGGCTGCCCGGGCAGCGGGCCGGCGTCGGGCTGGCCGGCGGAGCGGCGCTCGCCCATCTGCCGCGCCGGCGCCTCGCCGTTCGCCGCCGCGGTGGTCGCGCCGTCGGTGAAGTCGGGCGACGTGATGCCCGGCAGGTTGGGGCCGAGCCACTGGCTGCAGTCCTCGAAGGTCTCCTTGTCCTTCGGGTTCGAGAGGTCGAACTCGTTGTACAGCTGGCCGCACTTCGACTCCGTGATCGAGATGCGCAGCATGTGGCTGTACTGGTCGAAGCCGTTGATGCTGAGGCCCTGCCAGAAGAAGTAGTTCCAGAGCGCCTCCATGCCGGTGAACGCGCTGGGCCCGCCGTCGCGGATCGCGGTCGGGTCGGGCTGCGGCGGGCTGCCGTTCGCCGAGCGCGGGTCGTCCTCGAGCCCGCGGCGGCGGTCGTCGATCGTCTGGAGGAACTGGCGGATCGGCTTGAAGGTCGGCTGCGCCTGGGGACCGATCTTCTGCAGCAGCCTGATCTCCTCGCGGCCCGCCCTGAACGTGCGCGTGCCGACCTTCGACGTCTCGCCGAGCGAATCGACCGCGGGGGTGGACGCCTCCGCGAACGGCCCGAGGCGGGTGAAGAACTCGTTCAGGCTGGGCGCGGCGCGCTGCATGTCCGCCAGCAGCGGCGTCTGCTCGTCGGCCAGCTCGCCGAGGCTGGCCATGGTCGGGCGGAGCTCGTCGAGGAAGGTCGGCAGCTTCTGGAAGGTGCGTCGCAGCTCGCCCCGCCGGGTGGCCGTGATCTCCGCCGTGTCGCCGGCCTCCTCGACCCAGCGCACCACGTCGCGCTTGTTCGCCTCGAGCTCCTCGACGACGCGGTCCGAGTCGGTGATGAAGTCCTTGATGACCTCGTTCTGGTCGCCCAGGATCCGCAGCACGCGCGAGGTCTCGCGGAGGCCCGGGTGGGCGCGGCGCAGCGCCTCCGCCAGATCGTCCGGACGGCCGGCGAGGCCGGTGCCGAGCGTCGTGACGATCAGGCGGAAGCGCTCGCGGTAGGGGCGCCGCATGATGTTGTTGACCAGGTCGGCGGGGATCGTGGAGGTGGTCTGCTCCACCGGCACGGTGCCGCCCTCCGGCAGCCGCTCGGGCGAGCTGCCGGGCTGGCAGTCCACGAAGTACTCGCCGATCAGCGACTGCGGCTTGATGTCGCAGGTCGCGTCCTTGCGGAAGTCGTCGAAGCCGCGCTCGGTCACCTCGACGGTCACGACCGCCTTCGGCGCCTCGCCCTCGCGCTTGACGACGCGGATGTCGCCGGATCTGCCGGCGGTCACGCCGCCCACCTGGAAGTCGCCGCCCTTCACCAGGCCGAAGGCGTTGTCGAACTCGACCTGGTAGCGCTTGCCGTCGGGCCTCTCGGTCGAGGCGCCGGCAAGCAGCACGGCCGCGGCGCACACGCCGAGCGTGACGAGGATCGTCAGGACGCGCCTCATTCCACGTCCCCCGAGGCGCGCGCCGACTCCTCGCACTGCCACTCCCCCATCTGCTCCTCGCTCCAGACGTTCGAGCCGTCCGCCGCCGGGACCTCGGCGCCGCCCGGGCAGCGCTTGTACTGGTACTTGCGGATCGGCCCGCCGAAGTTCTCGGCGAACGAGATGTGCCCGCGGCCGACCGCCCCGAGCGCGTCGAAGCCGCCGCCCGTGGTCGAGAAGTCGTCTGCCCAGCCGAGGAAGTCCGTCGTGTAGGCGCGGCCGAGCGCGAGCTCGGGGGCGCCCGCCTTGAACGCCTCCACGGTCTCCTGGAAGGCGCCGTCGGTCGCGCCCACGCTGACCCGCCGGCCACCGGGGGCGGCGGAGCGGCCCTTGCGCTTCACCGCGATGTCCGCCAGCGGCGGGAAGGCGTCGAGCAGGTTGATCAGGTCGTTGGCGGGGCCGCCGCGGCGGACGGTCCGGCTGAGGTCGCGGACGGTCGGCTCCGCGTCCGCGGCGAACGCGCGCGCCTCGGACAGGAACGGCCCGAGCCGCTTCGCCACCGGCTCCGAGGCGTCGACCAGCGGGTCGACCTCGTCCAGCGTGCTGCGCAGGTTCACGAACGTCGTGTTGGCGCGCCGCATGAACGGCGGGAGCCGGGCGATCGATTCGGCGAGCGCCGCCTTCTGGTCGCCGAGCGCGTCGGTGGTCTCGTTGAGGTTGCCGATCAGCCCGGCCAGGTCGTCGCGGCGCTCGGCCACGGCGGTCACGAGCTTGGAGCTGTCGAGCAGGAAGCGCTCGAGCACCGGGGTGTCGCGGGTGAGCTCGTTGAAGAGGCGGCTCGAGGTCGAGAGCGCGGGGTTCAGGTAGTGGAAGCCGGCGCGGGCCTCCTCGCCCTGTCCCTTGAACATCTCGGCCGAGCCCTTGAAGAACTTCTGGAGGTTCGCGCGGGTCTCGTCGTCGAGCGTGTTGAAGAGCTGGTCGAGGTCGACCTGGGTCGTCGTGTCATCGGAGCCGATCGTGGCGCCGTCGGGGATCTCCCGGCTGCCGTTCGGCGGCATGCTGAGGTCGACGTAGCGGTTGGCGATGCCCGATTGCGAGAACTGGCGGATTGCGGCCTGGGTGCCGCGGCGCAGCGGGGCGTGGTCCTCGTCGATCTCGAGAGTGAGCTCGGCCTCGCCGTTGGGGGCGATCTCGATCCCGTCGACGCTGCCGATCGGGACACCGCCGGTCTGGACCGGGTTGCCCTTCACGAGCTGGCCGGCGTTGATGAAGCGGGCCTTGACCTTGTAGCCGCCGCCCCCGTCCCCGAAGAGCAGGAGCGCGACGAGCGCGGCAGCGGCAATCACCGCGCCAACCGCGGCGATGCGCCCAATACCGCTGAACGATCGCATGTCCCTGCCTCACCCCTCTGCCCGCACCGCGCCCCCGCCTCCCGTGGCGGGATCTCCCATGCGCACTCGAAATCGCTAGACGCTGTAACGAGCGCTTGCGCAGTTACTTGCGGTCCTGCGTACCCGCGTCGGGGTTTGTCAACCCCTACTCGGGCTCAGGTTCCTTCTCGCCCGGCCAGCTGCCGGTGGTGCGGTAGAAGGCGCGCCGGCTGTAGTGGTCCGTGGCCTCCTTCATCGCACGAAAGATGGCCCCCTGGACGGCAGCCGCGATCAGCAGCTTGCCCCACCGGATGTCCTGGTGCTTCGAGTCCGGCGGCTCCTCCTCGTCGATGAGCCCCCAGATCTGGTCGAAGATCTTCTTGGAGACGAAGCCGGCGAGCAGACCGCCACCGACGCTGACGGGGATGAACAGCACCTTGGCCATATGGGACGTATACCCGATGCCCGGGGTGGGACTCGAACCCACACCAGAGCGGGTCTTAAATCCGCCGCCTCTTCCAGTTGGGCTACCCGGGCCTAAACGCAGTCTAAGGCGCAACTTGTCCACTGCTACGGTGTCGATTGGGCGGGTACCCGGTTGGAAGCTTCCGCACTTCAACATTCCGCACGACTTCCCGCGCTTGCAGGGCGATCGCCCCTGCTCCGGCTTCAGACCGATGAGCGGCTCGTCGCGCTCATCCGGCGCGGGCATCACGGGGCGTTCGAGGCACTCGTCCAGCGCTACCAGCCGCGGCTGCTCGCCTTCTGCCGCCACATGCTCGGCTCGCAGGAGGACGCCGAGGACGTTCTGCAGGAGGTCTTCGCCGCCTCCTTCAACGCCATCTGCGCCGACGACCGGCCCATCAACGCCCGGCCGTGGCTCTACCGGATCGCGCGCAACCGCTGCCTGAACCACCTTCGCCGTCCCCAGCCGGCCGGCCAGGACTCCATGGACGTGTTCGAGCGCGACGGCGGCACCACCACGGCCGACACCGTCCACAAGCGCGAGGAGTTCCGCCACATCGTGGCCGACGTCCAGGAGCTTCCGGAGACCCAGCGCACCGCGCTCCTCCTGCGCGAGATCGACGCCCTCTCCTACGAGCAGATCGCCGAGGCGATGGACACGACCGTGCCGAGCGTCAAGTCGCTCCTCGTGCGCGCCCGTGTGGCTCTCGCCGAGGCCGCCGAGGCGCGCCTGCTCACCTGCTCGGAGGTGCGTCTCGAGCTCGGCCAGGTCGCGGAGGGGATCACCCGCAGCACCGCGCCGGTGCGCCGCCACCTGAAGGGCTGCGAGCGCTGCCGGACGTTCAAGGGCGAGCTGCGCAAGACCTCGAGGGCGCTGGCCGCGATCTACCCGATCGGGCCGCTCCTGTTCATGAAGAAGCTGTGGGTCGCGAAGATCGGCGCGAGTGCCGGGGCAAGCGCCGCCGCGAGCTCCGGTGGCGGCGCGGCCGCCGGCGCCGGAGTGGCCGGCGCGACCGCAGCGGCCGCGGGCGGGATCACCGCCGGCGGCGCCGTGTCGGCCGGCATCTCGACCGTCGCCTCGAAGGCCGCCGCCGGCATGGCCGCCGCCGCGCTGGTCACGGCGGGTGCCGTCGAGGTGAAGCACGCCACCGAGCCGAGGACCGGGCCCGATCCCGCCGCGGCGCAGGTCGTCGTCGCGCCCCCGGTCGCGCCGGTCGCCCCGCCGGCGCCGGCGCCGGTGAGGCATCCGCAGACCGAGGCGAAGCAGGCGAAGGTGGCGAAGGTGGTTGCCGAGCCGAAGAAGAAGCCGGAGCCGCCGGCCGCCGTGGCGGCGCCCCCGGCCGAGCCGGCGCCGGTCGAGGAGCCGGTCGCCCCGGTGGAGCCGGCCCCGGTGCAGGAGGAGGCCTCCACGGTGATCCTGCCTCCGCGCGAGGAGGAGACGCCCACGACCGGACCGCCCGCCGGCGAGCCCATCGAGCCGACCACACCGCCGGGCGGGACGACGACCACGCCCGAGCAGCCGCCGCCCGCGCCGCCCGCGGGCGAGCCCGGAGCGGGCACCGGGTCCGGCGCACCGCCGCCGCCTCCGCCCTCCTCCGCCCGCCCCGCCCGCGCGCGCGCGTCAGGTAGCGCTCCGCTCCGCGCCCGTGATCGAGTTCGACGACTTCCTGAAGGTCGACATCCGCGTGGGCCGCATCACGCGGGTCGAGGAGTTCCCCGAGGCGCGCAAGCCCGCCTGGAAGCTCTGGCTCGACTTCGGGCCGGAGATCGGCGAGAAGCGGTCCTCCGCGCAGATCACGAACTACACGCGTGAGGAGCTCGAGGGCAGCCTCGTGGTCGCGGTCGTGAACTTCCCGCCGCGTCAGATCGGCCCGGTGAGGTCCGAGGTGCTCGTGCTCGGCGTGCCGGACGAGGAGGGACGCGTGATCCTGCTGCGGCCGACCTCCGACGTGCCCCTCGGCGGGCGGATGTTCTGAGCGCCGAGGCGCGCCGCACGCTCGCCCGCCGGCTGCGCTTCCAGGCGGACCCGTGCGAGTACCTCGGCTCGCCCCTCTACGCGGACCTGCTCCGCCACGCCGCCGAGGAGGTGGTGGCCGGTGACGCCGTCTACGGCGTCCTGCAGGGACACGAGGACGACCCCGGTCCATCGGTGCTCGCGCTCCGGCTCTGGGCGCGGTCCACCGGCTCGTGCTGCGCGGCGACGCCCCGGAGCTCGCCGCCCATTACCCCTCGGCGGGCGGCAGGCCCGGCAATGCGTGGCCCGCGTTCGCCGCCGTCCTCCGGGAGCATCGCGAAGAGCTTCGGCGGCTCGTCGAGAACCCGGTCCAGACCAACGAACCGGGCCGCTGCGTCGCCCTCCTCGGCGGCTTTCTCGAGGTCGCGCGCGCGACCGGCCTGCCTCTGCGCCTCCTCGAGGTGGGGGCGAGCGCCGGGCTGAACCTGCGCTTCGACCGTTACCGCTACCAGCTCGGCGACGAGCGATGGGGCCGTCCGGACTCCGCCGTCGCGATCCGCGCACGCCTCAGGGGCGCCGGCCGCCCGCGGCTCGGCACACCGCTCGAGATCGCGTCCCGCGCGGGCTGCGACCCGCGGCCGGTCGATCCGCGGACCGAGGAGGGCCGCCTCACCCTCACGTCCTACGTCTGGCCGGACCAGGTCGAGCGGCTCGAGCGCCTGCGCGGCGCCCTGGCCGTCGCGCGCGAGGTCGAGGCCTCGGTGGAGCAAAGCGGCGCGGCCGACTGGATCGAGGCGCGGCTGTCCGACCCGGCGCCGGGCACCGCCACCGTGGTCTTCCACTCGATCGTCATGCAGTACCTGCCGGACGAGGAGCGCGACCGATTCGAGCGCGCCGTGAAGTCACGCGACGTCGCCTGGCTCCGCATGGAGCCCGCGGGCGAGGCGGCGGACGTGCGGCTCATGCTCGCGGGCGAGGACCGGCTGCTCGCCCGCGCCGGCTACCACGGCAATTTCGTCGAGTGGCTCGCGTGAGCTACGCGACCGGCGCGAGCCCGATCACCTTCAGCCGGCGCTCCAGGCACTTCATCGCGAACGCGCGCGTCTCCTCCATCGAGGCGCCCAGCACCTCGGTCTCGCCCTCCACGTACCACTTGGGCTGGAGCACGCCGTCGGCGATCGGGGCGACCTCCGTCATCGTCCGGGTGATCGCGTCGCCGTAGCGTGAGTCGGCCTGTGCCATCTCGCGCAGGAAGCGCGCCCCGAAGGCCACGTGCCGGTGCTCGTCGCGGGCGATGTTGTTGAAGCCCTCGCAGAAGCCGGGCAGCGTGCCCACCTCCTCGTTGTACTGGAGGATGAAGTGCTGCCCGGTCAGGGCCAGCATCCCCTCGATCACCATGTGGTAGAGCGTGATCGCCTCCACCAGCAGCTCGAGGTCCTCCGGGCGGCGCGCCAGGGCGTCCACGCGGCTCTTCAGCATCTCGTCGAAGAGCTGGTTGAACTCCGGGTTCACGTGCTCGCTCGTCTCGGCGAGCCGGCCCTGGAGCGTGTCCGCCTCGAGGATCCCGACCTCGTCGTAGAAGCGGTTGAAGAAGCGCACGTGGCGCGCCTCGTCGGCGATCTGCGTGCAGAGGAAGATGCGCATCTCCTCGGTCGGCGCCGCGCGCATCATCGGCCCGAGCTCCTCGGCCACCTTCTGCTCGCCGATGAAGAACGAGGAGAGGCCGTACATCCGCTGGAAGCGCTCCTCCGGCGGGATCCGCTCGTGCCAGTCGATGCGGTCCTGGGTGAAGTCGATGTCCTGGGTCGCCCACTGCTGGCGCTCCCAGAGGTTGTAGAGCTGCTCGTAGCTGAGCAGGTTCACCTCGCCACGATCGGCGGATTCGAGCAGCGCGGGATCGCTGGTCGCCTGGAAGTCGTCGCGCTCGGTCCGCTGGCTGACGGTCTCGCTCACGGGAGTCCTCTCTCCTCTAGCTGATGCGCCTCGTGGCGCAGCGTACCGGACGCTTGGCTGGCCAGCCAGTCAGGGACCGGGCTCGGCGGTCGCCTCGATCCGCACCCGGTTGCCGGGGCCCGTCGGCGTCCCCACCACCGCCTCGCCGGGACGCAGCCCGTCGATGGTCGTGGACACCGAGGAGAGGCCTCCGCTCACGCTGAGGTTGGCACCCTCGAACCTCAGCCCGTACTCCTGCCCGTCCTGGGAGCGGAGCTCGACCCGGATCGAGATGTACGCCGGCACGCGGACCCGTCGCGGGGTGATGCGCCCGTTCTCTCCGGTCAGGAGCGCGAGCGCCCGAGCCGGCTCCTCGTCGCCGGCGCCGCCGGGCTGGTCCTCGGGCGACGCCGGCGGCTCGGCCGGCTCGGTGGGCTCAGAAGGCTCGGCGGGCTCAGGCTCCGGCTCCGGCTCCTCGGCCTCCGTCTCCGTCTCCGTCTCCGTCTCGGTCGGCGCGGGCTCGGCCGTCGGCGGTGGCGCCGCCTCGGTCGTGGCCGCGGACTCCTCGTCGTCCCCGCCACAGCCCGCCAGGGCGAGCAGCAGCGCGAGGACGACGGGCGCGAGGCGCCGCGTCACGCGCTGAACGTCTCGCCCGGCTCGAGGATGACCACCTCGGACGAGGTCTGCGACTCGACGTCCGACTTGAAGGCCTGCACGTCCGTCTCGATCGGCGGGAACGTGTCGTAGTGACACGGGATGACCGTGCCGGCCCCGATGAACTCGCAGGCGACCACGGCGTCGAGCCGGTCCATCGTGTAATGGCCGCCGATCGGGACGAGCGCGACGTCGATCGGGTCGCCGCGGCCCGCGATCAGCTTCATGTCCGAGAAGAGCGCCGTGTCGCCGAGGTGGTAGACGGTCTTCCCGCCGATCCCGATCAGCAGGCCTGCGGCGGTTCCCGGCGACGAGCCCTTCGGCGTCGTCGACGTGTGCCAGGCCGGCACGAGCTTCACCCAGCCCCAGTCGAACTTGACCGTGCCGCCGAGGTTGGGATCGCTGACGTTCTCCACGCCGGCCTCGCTCAGCTCGTTGGTGATCTCGGGGACCGCCACCACGACGGCGCCGGTGCGCTTGGCGATGGCCTCGGCGTCGCCGATGTGGTCGCCGTGGCCGTGGGTCAGGAGGATGTGGGTCGCGTCGAGCTCGTCATGTGCGGCGGCCGCCTTCGGGTTGCCGGTGAGGAACGGGTCGACGAGCACGTGCGCGTCACCGTCCACGAGCTCGAAGCATGCGTGGCCGAGAAAGCGGATGTCCATGGGTCAGTCGTCCTCCAGGTTCGGGTCTTGACGCCAGCTCTCGTGCGAGTTCCCAACCGACGGCTACGCCGATGAGCATCCCCATCCGCGTCTCCTCCGCGAGCAGCGTCTCGATGCGCTGCCTGCGCGCGTCCTCGTCGGGCTCGGCGACGGCGGAGCGTACCTGGGAGCGGTGGGCGTCGCCGAACCAACCGCCCTGCTCCAGCGCGTGGGCCAGGACGCGCTGCAGCTGCGGGGCGAGCTCCGACAGCGTCCGTTCGGCGCCTGCGAAGCGCTCGGGGTCGGAGAGCGCCCGGACGGCCGCCTCCACCTGCTCGTCGGTGAACATCAGTACGCGCTCTTGCGCGTGAAGACCGGCAGGACGAGCCCGAGGAGGCTCCCCGCCAGGCCGCCGCCCACCGCGGCGCCGATGTTGGCGCTCTCCTCGGCGAGCGAGAGCAGGACCAGCACGATTGCCACGACGTAGACGCCCAGGAGGTCGTTCTCCCGGTCCTCGCCGCGTCGCGCCGCCATCCGGTCGTCCACGAGCCAGGCGCACAGCAGCCCCAGCGCCGCGCCGTTGGCGCCGAACACGAAGAACACCTCGTTCTCGGAGAACAGCGGCGGCGTCTCGGCGTACGCCACGAGCGCCATGCCGGCGGCCCCGGAGAGGACGAAGACCACGATCACGGGCAGCGCGCCGAAGCGCCGCTCGAGCAGGGTGCCGAAGATCCCGACGGCGACCAGCGTGACGAACGCGTAGCCGATCTGGTCGGCGAACAGGAACGGGGCGACGAAGAAGCGCCACACGTCCTCCACAACGGGGACAACGATGTAGCCGATGTCGAGGAGCGGATCGGCCTGCCAGACCAACGCCGACGCCACGCAGACGAGCATCAGCGCCAAGGTCCCGTAGGGCCGCGTGTCCGGCGCCACGCCGGCGATCTCGTCGGCGCGGAGGCGCGGCAGCGTCGGGCGCCGGCGGGCCTTCCGCTTGGGCTGCGGCTCGCCCCCCGAGCGGTCGAGCTTCGGGGCGCGCTTGCGCACCCGCTGGCCGCAATACGGGCATTCCGTGACGTACGGACTCACCTCCGAGCCGCAGTTCCGGCAAACGACGAAAAGGTCCGGCTGGGACACGCCCCATCAGGGTACCCGTCAGCGGATGTCGATTAGAACAGTCGGGGCCCCGGCTACTCGCCGGCCGTCTCGGCTGCCTCGGGCACGCTGGCGTCGACGATCTCGCGCACGACCTCCTGGAGGTCGTGGTTGGCGTCGAAGACCACGATCTGGCGCGCCGACCCGGTGCCGTTCTCGAGGATGTCCTCGAGCGCGTCGAACTCGTCGGCGGAGCCGAGCTCCTCGGCGTGCGGGCGCAGCCGCGTCCATCAGGCGGCGGACCAGCTCGGCGGCGCCGACCCGGTCCGTCTTCGGCAGGTCGACCAGCTCGCCCTCGAGCCCGTGACGGGCGGCGAGCCACTTGTTCTCGTCGAGCATCTCGTACGGGTAGCGCGACAGCGACTTGCCCTCGTCGTAGTGCTCGGCCAGCTCCTTGACCATCGCCTGGATCAGCGCGGCGATCGCGAGCGTGTGCTCCACGCGCGTCTGGGAGTCCATCGCCCGGATCTCGACGGTGCCGAAGTTCGGGTGGGGGCGGACGTCGTACCAGAGGTAGGTGTAGTCGCGGATCACCTTGGCCGTGGTCATGAAGTCGATCCGCTTGGACCAGTCCTCGTAGTCGTCGTAGCGCGGCGGGATCCCCACGCGCGGGAAGGCGCGGAAGATCGGCGTGCGGGTGGAGTGGAGCCCGGTGTGCTGACCGCGCCAGAACGGCGAGTTGGCGGACAGGGCCAGCAGGATCGGCACGTGCACGCGCATCCCGTTGGTCACGTGGATCGCCTTGTCGGGGTCGTCGAGCCCCACGTGGACGTGGATGCCGAAGATGATCTCCTGGCGCGCCACGAACTGGAGGCCGGCGATCAGGTCGCGGTAGCGCGGGCGCGAGACGACCCGCTGGTCCTCCCAGAGCGCGAACGGGTGCGTTCCCGCCGAGCCGATCGCGGCGCCGCGCTCGTTCGCCACCTGCTGCACGAGCCGGCGCAGCGCCCGCAGCTGGTAGCCCGCCTCGCGCGCGCTCGTGGCACGGCTCGGTCGCGATCTCGCAGACCGACTCCATCAGCTCGGGCTTGACCTCGCCGTCCTTCTCGATGTCGCCGAGCGCCTCGAGCAGCCCCTCGATCGAGCTTGTGAGGTCGAGGGTCTCCTGATCCACGATCATGAGCTCCTCCTCGATCCCAAGGGTGTACGAGGGGCCCGTGAAACGGTGCTCCACGCGGCCATCGTATCCAGGCGAGTGGAGGGCAAACCCTGGCCCGTAAGGGGTATAACCCTTGTCGACTCGACCAGGAGACCCAATGACACTCGGCTACGACGGCAAGCTCTACATCCTCGCGTTCGACCATCGCGGCTCGTTCCAGAAGAAGATGTTCGGGATCGAGGGCGACCCGTCCGAGGAGCAGACGGCCACCATCTCGGACGCCAAGCACCTGATCTTCGAGGGGATGCTGAAGGCGGTCGACCGGGGCGCCGAGCCGGGCGTGACCGGCGTCCTCGTCGACGAGCAGTTCGGGGCTCCGAAGAACATCCCGGGCGAGGCGAAGGACCGCGGCCTGCTCCTGTCCATGCCGGTCGAGAAGTCCGGCCAGAACGAGTTCGACTTCCAGTACGGCGACGACTTCGGCAAGCACATCGAGCAGTTCGACCCCGACTTCTCCAAGGTGCTCGTCCGCTACAACCCCGAGGGCGACGCGGAGATGAACGCGCGCCAGACGGAGCGCCTCAAGCGGCTCGGCGACTGGCTCCACGAGAACGACCGCAAGTACCTGTTCGAGCTGCTCGTGCCGGCCGAGGACCACCAGCTCGAGAAGGTCGGCGGCGACAGCGACCGCTACGACGCCGAGCTGCGTCCCGACCTGATGCGCCGGACCATCGTGGAGTTCCAGGACGCCGGCGTCGAGGCGGACATCTGGAAGATCGAGGGGATCGACACCCAGGAGGACTGCCGGCTGATCGCGGACACGTGCCGCCGCGACGGCCGCGACGGCGTGATCTGCGTGGTCCTCGGCCGCGGGGCGAACGACGAGAAGGTCGACCACTGGCTGCGCCAGGGCGCCCCCGTGGACGGCTACGCGGGCTTCGCGATCGGCCGCACGATCTGGTGGGACGCGCTCAAGGGGTTCCTCGAGGGAGACCTCGAGCGGGACGCCGCCGCGGAGCAGATCGCGGACAACTACATGCGCTTCGTCAGGGTCTACGGCGAGGCCGCGCGGGAGACCGCCGCCGCGTGACCGTCTCGACGCCTGGGAGGACTTTCCGCCGCCCGCCGCGGCCAAATAACGCTGGTAGCCTTCCCGACTCGATGCGGATGCGTCAGTCCCTGGCCCAGTTCGAGGAAGCCTTCCGCGAGGAGGCTGCCGAGTCCATCGAGCGTCGCGAGCGGCTGCGCAAGCAGGCCGTCCACCGCTCGCGCAGCCGCAGGGTCGAGCGCCGCCGCAAGGAGGGCAAGCTCCGCTTCACGCTGCTGGCGCTCTCGATCATCGTCACGGCCGTGATCGTGACGATCGTCATGTTCGAGACGCTTGCGATGATCGCCGGCTAGAAGCATCCGCGCAGCCGCCAGCCGGCTGCTGCCACGCGACCTCAGTCGACGCGTAGCGCCGCGCGGTGGCGCCGTTCCGATCCTCCTGGATCTCCAAGTACACCTCCTTGCGGAAAACGGGCACCTCTCGGGGTGCCTCGATTCCGATCCTGACCTTCTCGCCCATGATCGCGAGGACGGAGACCTCGATCTCGTCACCGATCATGATGCTCTGACCAGCCTTGCGTGTAAGGACCAGCATGGCCTGCGCCTCCCCTGCCTGGACAGCGATGCCGTCCCCCACTAAAGCAAGCTCGGCTTGCGGGCGCAACGGGTATCCGCCGTTGGTAGTGTCCGCCGCCGCTTGGCACGTAGATCGCTCAAACCACAGTTGAACCAGATCCGGACCTGGGTCCGGCAAGGACGCACGGACGCCTGGATCGCCCACCAGCTCGAGGTCTCCGTCAGCGACATCCGCTCCTTCAAGCGCGAGCACGAGCTCGTCCCCGACGACGCCGGCGGGAACGGCGACGAGGCCTTCGCGCCCGGGTCGGGGAGCGACGAGCTCGACCTGCGCGCCGAGGACGACGCGCTGGTGGCGGCCGCGCTCGAGGCGGAGCAGGAGGATGCGACGACGACGAGGACGAGGACGAAGAGGCCGAGGGCGACGAGGGCGAGGACGGCGACGACGACAAGCCCCGGCGCCGCCGCCGCGGACGGCGCGGCGGGCGCGGGCGCCGCCGCAAGCCCAAGGAGCTCGAGGGCACCTTCGACCACGGCGACGAGGGCTACGGCCTCTGGCTCGACCCGGCCGTGCAGGACGACCCCGTCTACGCCGAGCACTGGGCGGGCCACCGGCCCGTGACCGTGACGGTCGAGGCGGAGCAGATCGTCATCAGGCGCGCCGGCGAAGAGCCCGACGACGACGACTCGGACGACTAGGCGCAGCGCCCCTACGGGCGCTCGTGCCGCTCCCGGGCGCGTCCGCCCGCGTAGTTCGACGCCTCCCGCGCGTAGCGGGCGAACGCGGCATCCACGACGATCGCCGCGTCGGTGCTCGCGCCCCTTCGATCGGCCAGCTCGGTCGCCCAGTCGGTGCCCTCGCCGTACAGGTCGGCGAGCTCGTCGAGCACGAAGCTCGAGCCGAGCCGCTTGCGCAGGTCGTCCACGACGGCGGCGGCGGCGCGCTCCAGATCGGCGCGCACGGGCTCAGGCGAGTCCGCGACGCGGCGCTCGCCCTCGCGCCACTGGAACAGGGCGTTGTCCAGCGAGTAGGCCATCCCGGATCCGAATCTAGAGGAGACGCGGGAAGCGCGCCGAAGGTGGCCCGGATGCACGCGCTCGCCGCCGCACGAGCATCCGCTGGGACCGGCTCGGGCGCCTGGCCCTGCTCGGCACCCTCATCGTGATCCTGCTGCTCTACCTCTCCCCCGCCAAGCACTGGTGGGAGCAGTCGCGCACGGCGTCCGCCCAGCGCGAGGAGCTCGAGGAGCTCGGCAAGGAGAACCGCAAGCTGAAGCAGCGCGTGCGGGCGCTGCGGGACCCGGGCGCGCTCGAGCGGGAGGCGCGCCGGCTCGGCATGGTGCGCCAGGGCGAGCGCGCCTACGTCATAAAGGGCCTGCCGCGGTAGGTCGCGTCAGCGCCCAGCGCCTCCTCGATGCGCAGCAGCTGGTTGTACTTGGCGACGCGATCCGAGCGTGACGGCGCGCCGGTCTTGATCTGGCCGCAGCCGGTGGCCACGGCGAGGTCGGCGATGGTCGTGTCCTCGGTCTCGCCGGAGCGGTGCGACATCACCGCCGTGTAGCCCGCCTCCTGCGCCATGCGCACCGCCTCGAGCGTCTCGGTCAGCGTGCCGATCTGGTTGACCTTGACGAGGATCGAGTTGGCCACGCCCGAGTCGATACCGCGGCGCAACCGCTCGGTGTTGGTGACGAAGAGGTCGTCGCCGACCAGCTGAACGCGATCCCCGATCCTCTCGGTGAGCAGCTTCCAGCCGTCCCAGTCCTCCTCGTCGAGCCCGTCCTCGATCGACATGATCGGATAGCGCGAGGAGAGATCGGCCCAGTAGGCGGTGAGGTCCTGGGAGGTGAGCGTGCGCCCCTCGTGCGCCAGCACGTACGAGCCGTCCTCGTGGATCTCGCTCGTGGCCGGGTCGAGCGCGATCGCCACGTCCTCGCCGGCCCGGTAGCCGGCCGCCTCGATGCCGGCCATGAGCGCCTCGAGGGCGGCCTCGTTCGAGTCGAGGTCCGGCGCGAAGCCGCCCTCGTCGCCCACGGCGGTGGACAGCCCGCGGTCGTGCAGCGTCCGCTTCAGCGCGTGGAAGACCTCGGCGCCGGTGCGCAGCGGCCTCCGAGAAGCTCGGCGCGCCCACGGGCACCACCATGAACTCCTGGAAGTCGACCTTGTTGTCGGCGTGGGCGCCGCCGTTCAGCACGTTCATCATCGGCACCGGCAGCACGTGCGCCGCCTCGCCCCCGAGGTAGCGCCACAGCGGCAGCCCGGCCTCGGCGGCGGCCGCCTTGGCCGCGGCCAGCGACACGCCGAGGATGGCGTTCGCGCCGAGCCGGCCCTTGTTCGGGGTGCCGTCGAGCTCGATCATCGCCCGGTCGAGCGCCTGCCTGGTCGGCCGGGTCGATCCCGCGCACGGCGTCCGCCAGCTCGCCGTTCACGTTCGCGACCGCCTTCGACACGCCCTTGCCGCCCCAGGCGTCGCCGCCGTCGCGCAGCTCGACCGCCTCGAACTCGCCGGTCGAGGCGCCCGACGGCACGGCGGCGCGCCCGGCCGCGCCGGACTTCAGCACCACGTCGACCTCGACGGTGGGGTTGCCGCGGCTGTCGACGATCTGCCGCGCGTGGACCTGCTCGATCTCGCTCACGCCGCCTCCACCTCGTCCCTGAACCGGTCCGCCGCCCGGCGCAGGGCGAGCTCCGGGTCGGCGCCGGCCTCGACCGCGGCCTTGCACCGCGGCGAGCAGCCGCTCGCCCGGGTCGTCCCCGGGGCCGTCCCATTCGTGCCCGGCGTTCGGGCGCGGCGCAGGATCTTCTTGGCGTACAGGGTCGACGGCAGCGTGTCGGGGATCGGACCGAACACCTCGCCGCTCCCCTCCTCGTCGCGCTTGATCTGGTCCCAGTTGCGCACCACGTCGCCGGCCGTCTCGGCAGCACGGTCGCCGAAGACGTGCGGATGGCGGCGGATCAGCTTCTGGCGGCAGTGCTCGGCCACGTCGGCCAGGCTACCCCGCCCCCGCTCCTCGAGCAGGAGCGAGAGGAAGTAGACCTGGAAGAGGACGTCGCCGAGCTCGTCGAGCAGCTTCGCGTCGTCACCCGAGTGCGCGGCGTCCGCCAGCTCGTACGCCTCCTCGACCGTGTGCGGGACGATCGAGCGCTCGTCCTGCTCGCGGTCCCACGGGCATTCGCGCCTGAGCAGGCGTGTGATCTCGTCGAGCCGCAGGAGCGCGGCCGAGAGATCGCCGGCCACTACTGCTCGGGAACGGGCTGCGGCTGCGGCGCTGGGTGCCGGGGCGCCGGGGTTGCCGCCCGATGCCGGACCGGTGTCCTGCTCCTTGGGAGCGTTGGAGCACTCCTCGATCCGGTAGTCGTCGGCGCACTCGGTCTCGTCGCGGTAGTCCTCGCGGAAGTCCTTGACGAACTGGTCGAGCGCCTTCTGCTGGCGCTCCGAGCGCAGCAGGTTGCGGATCGTGTCCTTGGACTGGTCGAGCGACTGCTGCGACGCCGGCGTGATCTTGGTGACCTCGAAGACGTACCAGCCGAACTGCGTCTTGACCGGGCCCTCGAGCTCGCCCTTCTTGGCCGAGAACACCGCGTCGTCGAGCGCCTTGTCCTGCTGGCCCTTGGCCACTGCGGGGAGCAGCCCGCCCTGGGCCTTTGAGGCCTCGTCGATCGAGTACTCGTTCACGACCTGCTTCCAGCGCGTCGCCGTCCTCGAGGGCGCTGCGGGCCTGGTCGGCCTTCGCCTCGGTCTTGGTCAGCACGACCCGCAGGTCACGCCGCTCCGGCTGTGCGAAGCGCCGCTTGTTCTTGTCGTAGTACTCCTGGATGTCCTCGTCGGTGACCTTCGTGGCGTCCTGGGTCACCTTCTGCGTGAGCTTCTGCTGCAGCTCGTTGAGCTTGACGCGGAAGAGGATGTCCTCCTCGGACATGCCCGAGCTCTTGATGAACTCGTGTGTACGCCTTGTCGGTCGGGAAGGCCTGCTTCTTCTGGTCCTCGAAGGACTTCTTCACCGACGCGTCGCTCACCTCGACGCCCTGCTCCTCAGCCTCCTGCTCGACCCACTCAGCCTGGATCAGGAACAGCATGACCTCGCGCTTGAGCGTGTCGTACTCCTGCTCGCACTGCTTCTTGAGCGCGGCCTCCGACTGCTGCTTCTGGCCCTTCGGCAGCGGAGCGTCCTTCTTCGCCGCCACGCACTTCGTGAAGTCCGGCGGGTCGGGGACGGCGGTCGTGGTTCCCTGCGCCTGACCGCTGACGGCGGTCTTGAGCCACTTGTCGAACTCTTCCTGGGTGATCTCCTCGTCGCCGACCTTGGCGACCGAGCCCGATGGGACCGATTCGGAACCGCAGGCGACGATCGCGGCGGCGCCGATTGTCAGAAGACCGGCAGAGAGCAGTGACTTGATGGAGGCGTAGTTCATCGATTCCAGGTGTAACCCGGGGACATAAAGCTGGCTTAAGGATCTCCCCCGGCGAACAGCGGTCGCGAAGAGTAGCGGACGCTTATTCGGGCTCCGTGGCGACCTCGAGGATCGCCTCCGCCGCGGTCACCACGGCCCTGAAGCGCTCTGAGGGCTCGTCGGGCAGCCGCACGCGCACGGTCGAGCGGCCCGACTCGTAGATCGCCTCCGGCACGCGCTCGCGCAGCGTCCGCGAGCCCTTCGAGTCGAGCTCGATCGGCGTGACGGCCATCCTTCCCTGCCGGAAGTCCACCGAGCGCGCCCCCGCGCGGCCGAGCTTGATCCGGGCGTCCTGGAGCCGGATCAGGTTGTCGAGCGGCTCGGGCACCGGGCCGAAGCGGTCCTCGAGCTCGTCGCGCAGCACGATCAGCTGGGCCACCTCGCGCGCGCCGGCCACGCGCCGGTGCACCTCGATCTTGGCCGCCTCGTAGGGCACGTAGTCGCCCGGCACGTAGGCGTCGACCGGCAGGTCGAGCCGCACCGGCTCGGCGGCCTCCTCGGCGGAGTCGCCGGCGAGCAGCCGCACCGCCTCGTCCAGCATGCCGACGTAGAGCTCGAAGCCGACCGCCGCCACGTGCCCCGACTGCTCCTGGCCGAGCAGGTTGCCGGCGCCGCGGATCTCGAGGTCGCGCATGGCGATCTTGAAGCCCGAGCCGAGCTCCGTGTAGTCGGACAGCGTGGCGAGGCGCTTGCTCGCGTCCTCGGACAGCGCGGCCGCGCTCGGGTACAGGAGGTAGGCGTAGGCGCGCTCGCTGGACCGGCCCACCCGCCCGCGGATCTGGTAGAGCTGGGCGAGCCCGAAGGTGTCGGCGCGCTCCACGATCAGCGTGTTGGCCGTGGGGATGTCGAGGCCCGACTCGACGATGCTCGTGCAGACGAGCACGTCGCCGTCGCCGCGCAGGAACGTCGAGCATGGTCTTCTCGAGCTCGCCCTCGGCCATCTGGCCGTGCGCCACCAGCACGCGCGCCTCCGGCACGATGGCGCGGATGCGCTCGGCCGTCTCGTCGATCGTGTCGACGCGGTTGTGCAGGAAGAAGGTCTGCCCCTCGCGCGCAAGCTCGCGCTTGATGGCGGAGCCGACCAGCTCCTCGTCGTACTCGCCCACGTAGGTCTTGACCGGGCGGCGGCCCTCGGGCGGGGTCTCGATCACCGTGATGTCGCGCAGCCCGGCCAGCGACATCTGGAGCGTGCGCGGGATCGGCGTGGCCGACAGGCTCAGCACGTCCACGCGCAGCTTCAGCTGGCGCAGCAGCTCCTTCTGCTTGACGCCGAAGCGCTGCTCCTCGTCCACGATCAGAAGGCCGAGGTCCTTCGGGCGCACGTCGCGCGAGAGCAGGCGGTGGGTGCCGATGAGGATGTCGACCTCGCCGCGGGTGAAGGCGGCGACCGACTCGCGCGTCTCCTTCGCGGTGCGGAAGCGCGAAACCATCTCGATCCGGAAGGGGTAGTCGCGCAGCCGCTCCCGGAAGGTGCCGAGGTGCTGCTGCGCGAGGACGGTGGTCGGCACGAGGAACATCACCTGCTTGCCGTCCTCGGCGGCCTTGAACGCGGCGCGCAGCGCGACCTCGGTCTTGCCGTAGCCCACGTCGCCGCAGATGAGGCGGTCCATCGGGCGCGCCTCCTCCATGTCGGCGCGCACCGCCTCGATGGCGTCCAGCTGGTCGGGCGTCTCGCGGTACGGGAAGCGCTGCTCGAACTCCATCAGCCACTCGCCGTCGCGCGGGAACGCGTAGCCGGCGCGGCGCTTGCGCTCGGCGTAGAGCGTGATCAGCTCGCCCGCGAGCGCCTCGGCGGCGCGCCGGGCGCGCAGCTTCTGCTGGTCCCACTGCTTGCCGCCGAGCTTCGAGAGCGGCGGGTCGCCGGCGTCGGCGCCCACGTAGCGGCTGATCTTGTGGAGCTGGTCGCTCGGCACGAAGACGCGGTCGCCGTCCCTGAACTCGAGCTCGAGGTAGTCGCGCGTGATGCCGCCGACGGTCTTGGTCTCGAAGCCGGTGAAGCGGGCGATGCCGTGGTCCTCGTGCACCACAGGCGAGCCGGCGCGGAGGTCCGTGAACGAGGCGAGCGCCCCGGGGCGCGGGCCCTCGGGCCGGCTCGCGCGGCGGCGGCGCAGCAGGCGGTGCTCGGGCACCACGGCCAGCTTCAGCTGCGGGGCGAGGAAGCCCTCGCGCAGTCCGGCGTGCGCGAACAGGACGCCCGGCTCGACCGGCGCGGGCTGGCCGTCGAGGAAGCCCGCCTGCACGCGCGCCAGGTTGAGCCGGGCACGCTCCGCCTCGCCGCGGCGGGACCAGGCGACGATCGTGCGGTAGCCCGAGCGGACCAGCTTCTCCAGCTCGGGCTCGGCCTCGCGCAGCGAGCGGGCCGCCGTGTCGGCGCTCTGGGCGCGGAACTCGTGCGGCTGGTCCTGGGAGATGCTCGACAGGCGCAGCGACGCGCGGCGGTCGAGCGTCTCGGCCGAGCCGGTCGGGGTGCACGTAGAGGTCGTGCGCGTCCTGGTCGTGGAAGCTCGTGGTCACGTCCTGCCAGAGGTCGCGCAGCGCCGGGGCGAGCTCCTCCTCGGCGGCGACCGTCACGATCGCCTGCTCCGGCACGAGGTCGAGCAGCTCGCGGAAGCGGTCCACGGGGAGAACGTCGGCGACGTCGGGGCGGTCGCCCTCCTCGCTCGACGCCGCGATCTCCGCCAGCTCGCGGTGCTCGGGGCCGAGCTCGGCAGCGGGGGCGATCTCCACCCGCTCCGCCTCCTCGAGCGAGCGCTGGGTGAAGGTCGAGAACCAGGTGAGCCGCTCGACCTCGATGTCGAACAGCTCGCAGCGGACCGCGCGCTCCTCGGTGGCCGGATAGACGTCGAGGATGTCGCCGCGCACCGCGAACTGCCCGCGCTCCTCCACCTGGTCGACGCGCTCGTACCCGCAGGCGACGAGCTGCGAGGAGACCTCGTCGAGATCGAGCAGCTCGCCCTTCTCGATCGCGAAGCCGTGCGGGCGGAGGTCGGGGTCGGGCACCTTCTCCGCCAGCGCGGCGGCGCTCGCGACCACGACCGCCGGCTGCTCGCCGAGGAGCAGGTCGAGTGCCGCGATGCGGAGGCCGACCAGGTGCGGCGGCGGGGCCAGGTGCGACTCGTAGCGCATGCCGCGCGCCGGGTAGAAGCGCACCGGCCGCGGGCTGAGGAAGGCCCTGAGGTCCGCGGCGAGGTCGCGCGCGGCGCGATCGTCGCCGGCGACCACGAGCGCGGGGCGCTCCGGATCGGCGTCGAGCAGGCTCGCCAGCAGGTAGGGGCGCAGGCTGGCGGACACGAAGGCGCGCTGCGGCTCGGCGCGCGCGGCATCGGCCAGCGCGTTCACGCCGGCGTCCTCGTGTGCGTATTTCAGAAGCGACCTGAGCATGCGCAGCGGCCGCCCGGGCGTCCCGCGCGGCCTACGTTTCGATACTAGTCAGCGTCGCTCGACGGCCACGCGGATGCACGAGCGGCTCGGGCCCGATGGGCATCTACTCGATTATGAGCCGGTCCAGTTCGTCGGCCGCGTGCTCGACGAGCCCGCGCACCTCGTCCTTGGGCTCGCTGAAGCGGCCCAGCACGTGGGCTGAGACGATCTCGGGATCGGTGGTGTCGGGGCGGCCCACCCCGACCCTCACTCGCCGGAAGTCCGGCGTACCCAGCCCGGCCTTGACGGCCTTCAGGCCGTTGTGGCCGGCCAGTCCGCCCCCGAGGCGCGTCTCGATCCGGCCGAACGGCAGGTCGATCTCGTCGTGCACCACGACCACGTGCTCGGGGTCCACGCCGAGCGCTCCCCGGGCGGGGCCCACGGACTTGCCGGAGTCGTTCATGTAGGTCTGCGGCAAGCAGAACGGCGACGCGAGGGCCGCCGGGGCCGGTTCTGCCCTCCGTGATCAGGGCGTTGTACTTCTTCTTGGCCTTCGGCAGACCCCAGCGCTCGGCCGCCAGCGCAGCGACCTCGAAGCCCACGTTGTGCCGCGTGCCGGCGTAGCGGTCGCCGGGATTCCCGAGACCGACCACGAGCCAGTCCGCCTTCCCACCGCTCCCGCGGCGGAAGACGCTCACTCCGACTCCTCGGCCTCCTCGGCGCGGGCCTCGCCCTCGCCTTCCTCGCCGGCCTCGGCCTCGGCCTCCTCGGCCTCCTCGCCGACCAGCTCGGTCTCCTCCTCGATCTCCTCGGGCTCCTCGACCTCGGTCGGCACGACGACCGTGGCGATGATCGTCTCCTCCAGGTCGTCGAGGAACTCCACGCCCTCTGGGGCGGTGAGCTCGGAGAGGTGCATGGTCGCGGCGATCTCCATGCCGCTCACGTCGACGACGATCGAGTCGGGGATCGCGGTGGGCAGCGCCTCGATGTTCAGCTGGTGGGTCACGTGCTCGAGCACGCCGCCCTCCTTGATTCCGGGCGCCTCCTCGGCGCCCTCGACCTGCACGCCGACGGTGGTCTGGATCTTCTCGTCCAGCCGCACCTCGAGCAGGTCGATGTGGATGACCTCGTCGCGTACCGGATGGAGCTGCTGGTCCTTGACGATGACCGGCAGCGTCTTGCCGCCGACCTCGAGGTCGATCAGCGCCGACCCGTCCACGAGGACCTGGCGGAGCACGCGCGAGTCGACCTTGAACGACAGCGCGTCGCCGTCCCCGCCGCCGTAGACGATGCCGGGCACGAGGCCCTCGCGGCGCAGGCGCTTGGTCGCGCGGGTGCCGCGCTCGGGGCGCTCCTGGGCATTCAGTGTGGGTCGAGCTCCGTCAGCCATGCGGCTGGCGAGTCTAGCGAGCCGCGGCCTATCCTCGGAGGCGGTGGCGCCGAAGGACGACAGCTCGATCCCGACCGGCCGCATCCGGCGGACCGCCCAGGTCGGCTCGGTCGTGGGCACGCAGGGAGCCCGCTACGCCGGCACCCGGGCGGCCAACATCGCGCGCTCGGAGGAGGAGGCGGCCGACGCGCTGGAGCGCCGCCACCTCGAGGCCGCCGAGCGGATGGTCGAGACGCTCGGGCGCATGAAGGGCGCGGCGATGAAGATCGGCCAGCTCGCCTCGTTCATCGACACGGAGTTCCTGCCGCCGGAGTACCGCGAGCTGTACCAGGAGCAGCTCGCCACCCTGCGCACGGAGGCGCCGTCGCATGCCCTGGAAGAAGGTCAAGGGCGTGCTCGACGAGGAGTGGGACGAGCCGGTCGAGGAGCTCTTCGAGGACTTCGAGCACGAGGCCGCCGCCGCGGCCTCGATCGGCCAGGTGCACCGCGCCGTGCTGCCGGACGGCCGGCGGGTCGCGGTGAAGATCCAGTACCCCGGCGTGGCCGACGCGATCGCCGCCGACATGCAGAACGCCGGGATGATCATGCGGATGGCGAAGGCGCTCGCGCCGGGGCTCGACGCGAAGGCCGCCGCCGAGGAGCTGAAGGAGCGCGTGATGGAGGAGCTCGACTACGAGCTCGAGGCGCAGAACCAGCGCTCGTTCGCGCGCGGCTACCGCGGGCACCCGTTCATCCACGTGCCGGACGTGGTCACGCGACTGTCGACCACGCGCGTGCTGGTGACCGAGTGGGTCGACGGCGCCGGCTTCGAGGAGGTCAAGCAGCTGCCCCAGCCGGAGCGCGACCGCTTCGGCGAGATCGTCTTCCGCTTCTGCTTCGGCTCGATCTACCACCTCCAGCACTTCAACGCCGACGCCCACCCGGGCAACTACCTGCTGATGGAGGACGGCAAGGTCGCCTTCCTCGACTTCGGGATGACGAAGCATCTCGACAAGGACCAGATCGAGCTGGAGATCACCGCCCTCGAGGCGATCTTCGACGACGACCCCGAGCGGCTGCGCGTGGCGCTGCACGACCTCGGCTTCCTCAACAACCCGAAGAAGATCGACGCCGAGGAGCTGATGGAGCACGTGAAGACCGTCGGCGGCTGGTACATGGAGGACCGCGAGGTGACGGTCGACTCGCGCCGCGTGATGGACGCGATCGCCGCGGTCTCCGACCCGCGCTCCGACTTCTACCGCCTGATGCGGCGCGAGAACCTGCCGGCGAACGAGCTGATGGGCAGGCGGATGGAGTCGGGCGTGCTGGCCGTGCTGGGCCAGCTCGAGGCCACGCGCAACTGGTACCGGATCGGGCGCGAGTGGTGGTTCGCCGACCCGCCCTGCACGGAGCTCGGTCGCGAGGAGTGGCAGTACTTCGAGTCGCGCGGGGAGCGGCGCGTGCGGAGGTACGCGGCGCGCTGATCCGCCGGGCCCTTCTATAGCTTCCGCGCCGCGTGTACGACTGGCTTCTCTTCCTCCATCTGCTCGCGGCCTTCCTGCTGGCGGTCACGGCCGTGACGTACAGCGCGGTGGCGTTCGGCGCTCTTGCGGGCGGGCGCACTCTGTTCGTGGCGGACCGGTGCTGGGACGTCGGCGGTCTCGGCACGCTGGTCCTCGGCGTGTGGCTCGCGCTCTACCTCGACCAGTACGAGATCTGGGACGGCTGGATCATCGGTGCGATCGTGCTGTGGCTGGTCGCGACCGGGCTTGGGCGACAGCGTTCGCAGGGGGATCGAGGCGTCCGAGCGCGGCCGGCGCGATCGGTGTATGACCGCCGTGTCGTTCTCGATGCACTGGCTCCGCACAGTCGCCGTGATCGGCCTCCTCGTCCTCATGGTCTGGAAGCCGGGCGCATGACCGTCCTCGCCGCCATCCGGCCGGACGACTGGAACTTCCCGTTGTTCATCCACGTGCTGAGCGCGATGGTGCTGTTCGGCGCGGTGGTGCTCGCGGCGCTCGCCGTGGCGGGCAACACGCAGGGCGGCCTGCGGCTCGGCTTCCGTTCCCTCCTCATCGGCGCCATTCCCGCGTGGATCGCGATGCGGCTGTCCGCGCAGTGGATCGCGTCGAAGGAGAACCTCCTCGACGAGGACGTCGAGGTGCCCGCCTGGGTCGACATCGGCTTCATCACCTCCGAGGGGAGCTTCCTCGTCCTCGTCGCGGCGACCGTGTGCGCGGGGATCGCCGCGCGCCGCGGACGCGGCGGCGGCCTGCGCACCGCGACGGTGGTGCTCGTGGGGATCACGATCGTCGCGTACGTCGTGGCCCTCTGGGCGATGTCGACGAAGCCGACCTAGCGACGCGAAGCCCGGCGAACGGGCTCGGGTGCCTCGGCTCGTACAGGCCGATCTCGCCCGCGCCCGGGACCTTGAACTGGGCGATCCGGCCCCAGCCCTCGTCCTCGATCGGCGAGACGAAGTCGACGCCCTTGGCCTCGAGCTCCTCGACCGTCCGCTCGATGTCGTGGCACATCAGGAAGAGGACGTGGTGGCCCGGCCCGCGACCCCAGCCGCCGCCGGGATGGACCGCCAGCTCGCCGGGTGGCAGCGCGAAGATCAGCCAGCCGTCACCCGCGTCCACGCCCTCGAACCCCAGCACGTCGCGAAGGAACGCCCGGGCACGCTCGGCGTCCTCGGCGAACATGATGGTGTGTGCCCCGGCGATCATGCCGCGGGATGTCAGAACAGCTGGTTCTCGCCGGCGAAGATCTCGGAGACCGAGTCGTCGGTGAAGATGCGGCGGATCGAGTCCTCGAGGACGTCGGCGCAGGTGAGCTGGATGATGATGTCGGGCGCGCCCTCGCGCAGCGGGATCGTGTCGGTCACGACGATGCCGGCGAGCGGGCCCGCGCTCAGGATCTCGAAGGCCTTGCCGGAGAAGAGGCCGTGGGTGGCGACCGCGAAGACCTCGTCGGCGCCCTCGTCGAGCACGGTCTGGGCGGCCGCGTTGAGCGTGCCGCCGGTGGCGATGATGTCGTCGACGATGATCGCCGGTCGGCCCTTCACCTCGCCGATCACGTAGCCGATCTCGGCCACCTGCTGCGCGGGGCGCTCCTTCTCCATCAGGGCGTAGGGGGCGCCCACCTTCTGCGCGAACTTGCGCACCAGCTTCACGCGGCCGGCGTCGGGGGCGATGATCACGAGGTCGCGGCCGGCGAGCCGGTCCTGCACGAACTGGGTGAGGATCGGCATCGCGGTCATGTGGTCGACGGGCTTCGAGAAGAAGCCCTGCAGCTGGCCGGCGTGCAGGTCCATCGTCACCAGCCGGTCGATTCCCGCGGTCTCCAGCACGCTCGGCCACGAGGCGCGCCGAGATCGGCTCGCGCGGCGCGGACTTCTTGTCCTGGCGCGAGTAGCCGTACCAGGGCGTGACGGCGACGATGCGGTGCGCCGAGGCGTGCTTCGCCGCGTGCACCATGAGGAGGAGCTCCCAGAGCGCGTCGTTGACGGTGAGGCCCTCGCGCTCCGAGCCGCAGATCGACTGGACGATGAAGAGGTCGGCGCCGCGGATCGACTCCTCGTAGCGGCAGTAGACCTCGCCGTCGGCGAAGGTCTTCAGGCCCGCGTCGGTGAGCTCGACGCCGAGCTTCTCGGCGATCTTCCCGCCGAGCTCGCGGCTGGCGCGCCCGGCGGTGACCATGAGGCGCTTCTCGTACCGCGCCGTGATGCTCGTGTTCGTCGCCAACTCCGTCGCCGTCTCGAGGGTCGTGCTCATTTCGAGTCCTCCTCCACCCGGTCCGCGTAGCCCTCGACGTTCTTCTGGTCCGCCCGCGAGATCCCGAGCGCCCCCTCCGGAACGTCACCGGTGATCACCGAGCCGGCACCAGTGTACGCCCGATCCCCGACGTCCAACGGGCGCGACCAGCGAGGTGTGAATGCCGGTCTTCACGCTCTTTCCGAGCTTCGTGCGGTGCTTGGCGCGGCCGTCGTAGTTGGCGGTGATCGTGCTGGCGCCGAGGTTGGCCCGGTCGCCGACGTCCGCGTCGCCGATGTAGGAGAGGTGCGGGACCTTGGCGCGCTCGCCGACGTCCGAGTTCTTGACCTCGACGAAGGTGCCGACCTTGGCGCCCGCGCGGACCACGGTGCCGGGCCGGAGGTAGGCGAAGGGGCCGATGAGCACGTCGTCGTGGAGCTCGACCTCGACGGCGTAGGTGTGCACCACGGTCGCGCGATCGCCGACGCGGCAGTCGATCAGGGTGGTGTGGGGGCCGATCTCGGAGCCGCCGCCGACGCTCGTGTCGCCGAGCAGGCTGACGCCGGGGCCGATCGTGGTGTCGGCGCCGATCGTCAACGCCCGCCTCCACGCGGACGCTGCCCGGGTGGAGGAAGGTCACGCCGTCGCGCGCGTGGCGCTCGAGGATGCGCCGCTGGGCGAGCGCCTCGGCGTCCATCAGGCCGACGCGGTCGTTGACGCCGAGCGCGATGGCGGCGTCGTCGGTCGGTATGGGCGATCGCGCGGGCGCCGTCCTGCTTGAGCACCGGAAGGACGTTCGTGAGGTAGCGCTCGCCGTTCGTCGAGCTCGACCTCGTCGAGGGCCTCGAAGAGGCGGGGCGCCTGGAAGACGTAGGTGCCGAGGTTGATCTCGCGGATGGCGAGCTCGGCCGGGGGGACGCCCTCGGTGTACTTGGTCTCGACGATGCGCTCGACGTCGCCGTCGCCGTTGCGGACGATGCGCCCGTAGCCGGCGGGGTCGAGCTGCTCGGTGGTGAGCAGGGTGACGCCGGCGTGCTGCGCGCTGTGCTCGTCGACGAGCTCGGCGATCTGCTCCGGGGTCACGAGCGGGTGGTCGCCGGAGAGGACGACGACGGGTCCCTCGCCGGTGTGGTCCCGCGCGGCGAGGACGGCGGCGCCGGTGCCCTCCCCCTCGCGCTGCTCGGCGACCGTCGACCGTGTCCGGCAGCCCCTCGGCGACGCCGTCGCCGGGCCGCACGACGCACACGACCCGCGCGGCACCGGCCGCGCGGCGGCGTCGATGACCCACTCGACCATGGGCTTGCCGCAGACCCGGTGCAGGACCTTGGGAGTCCCGGACCGCATCCGCGTGCCCTGGCCGGCGGCCATGATGAGGACCGTGAAGGGCTCGGGCATGGGCCTCGGAGGGTACCAGCCGAGGCCTATGCTCTCACGCGCCCTGGGGAGTGGTGTAACCGGCAGCACGGGGCACTTTGGATGTCCTGGAAGATTCGGTTCAAGTCCGCTCTCCCCAGCCTGAGTTCCGTCCGCGGTGTGCGCGAACATATGTTCGTGCCGAGAGGACCCACGATACAGCGAGCAGGAGGCGAGGGCAGGCGATTGCCGCGTCCCTCTCCTGGACCGAGGCGCTGCGTCGGCTCGGCATGTGCCACAGCGGCGGCGCCCACCTGATCCTCAAGAAGTACGCGGCGCTGTGGGGATCTCGACCGATCACTTCGACCCGTACGCGGCGCCTCGCGCGGCTCCGGACAGCGGTCGCGTCGGCCGCTCGATGAGATCCTCGTCGAGCACTCCAGCTTCGCCCGCGGCCAGCTGAAAGAACGCCTCTATCGAGGCGGGGCTCAAGCGACCGCGTCTGCGAGATGTGCGGGCAGGGCGAGCTCTGGCGCGGGTCGGCTCATGGGCCTGATCCTCGATCACGTAAACGGCGTCTCCGACGACCACCGGCTCGAGAACCTGCGGATCGTCTGTCCGAACTGCGCGGCGACGCTCGACACCCACTGCGGCGGGACGCCTGATCTCCGGCTAGCGGCTGCGCCCGTGCGGCGGGCGTTCCAGTCCGAGTACGCGACCCAGCGTTACTGCTCGCGGAGTGCGGGACCGCCGTGACGCAAGGGCGTGCCCGCCCCGGCGCCGGCGCGTCGAGCGACCGCCGTATCCGCAGCTCGTCGCGAGGTCCACGCGCTCGGCTACTGCGGGACCGCCGCGTACGGCGGTCCGACAACGCCATCCGCAAGTGGATTCGGTGCGGACTCGCGAGGCGGGATCAGCCGGTGGCCAGGGCTGCGGCTGATCGCTCGGCCGGCCACCCGAGCGTTGGCCTGCGCAGCGGCGCTCGGCTTAGCGGTCCTTCGCTCCTTCGGCACCCGCCCGGCCTCGGCGCCCTTCTCCTGGGCCGGCCCGCCGGGCGGCACGATGCCCAGCACCCGCATCGCCTTCAGCCCCAGCGAGAGCCGCTCGCGGCCGTCGGTCGAGCTCACGTCGAGCTCGGTCAGCTCCTTCACCCGCTCCAGCCGGTAGCGGACCGTGTGCCGGTGCGTGAAGAGCCGCTCGGCCGCGCCGGCCACGTTGCCGTCCGCGTCGAGGAAGGTCTCGAGCGTCCGGACCAGCTCGGTCTCGTACTGCTCGTCGTAGGCCACGAGCGGCGCCACCGTCTCGTCGTAGAACCCCTGCAGCTCCGTCGGGTCCTCGCTCATCGCCGGCAGCAGCAGCCGGTACGCGCCCGTCTCCTCGAACGAGAGCTCGGCGAGCCCGCGGGCCTCGGCCACGTTGGCGGCGAGGAGCGCCTCGGCGCCGGCGCGATGGAGGTCGGCCGGATCGCTCGCGTGCCGGCTGCGGGCCACCACGACCGTGAACTCCGGCAGGGCGGCCTCGAGCTCGCGCAGGACGGCCGCGGCCACGCGCCGCGGCGCGGCCGGGTCCTGCGACGGGGCCACCACGATCAGCTCTCGCTCGGCGTTCGGTCCGGCCTCGTCGTTGGGCCCGTTGCCGTGGCGGGTCCAGCCCGTCTCGGCGAGCGCCGCCAGCGAGGTCCGCTCCACGGCCCGCGCCCCGCGCTCGGCGACCGTGAGCACCCGCGCGCGCCAGTCGCCCTCCTCGGGCTGGTGCGGCCGCGCCCGGACGACGAACACGCCGGCGCCGCCCGAGAGGTCGCAGCCCAGCTCGCCGGCCCGGGCGACGATGTTCTCCCGGTCGGTCATCCGGCGCGAGAGCAGGTCCTCGAGGAAGTCCCCGACGGCCGCCTCGGTGGCCCGCGCGGGCGCCTTCGCCCGGTCGACCTCGAGGGCGATCAGGTTCGCCACGAGCCGCTGCAGCGCCGCGGCCGGCGGTGCGCTCCGGGGCCGGAACCGCAGCTGGCCCACGGGGAGCTCGGCCACGCGGAGGTCGAGCCGCTCGGCGCCCCGCTCGCCGGCCATCACGGCGCGCTCGTCCTCGCTCGACTCGCACGCCACCGCCAGCACGCCGCTCGAGGCGTCGAGCACGATCACGCTCGCGTCGAGCGCCCGGCCCGCCGCCCGCGCGACCGCCGGCAGCCCCGCGCCCGACTCGACCGCCTCCGAGACCTCGTCGAGCGCCTCGAGGAACGAGGTCGAGTCGGCGGCCGCCTCGGCGGGGCCGCCGCGGTGGCGGGGGGACGCGTGCATCAGGCGTAGGTGTCGTAGGTCCAGACGACCGCGAGGCCGACCGCGACCCCGATCCCGAGCATCGTGCCCAGGATGAAGAGCGTCATGAAGCCCGCGGCGATCCGCTCCCAGACCCGCCCGTAGCAGCGCCAGGCCGGTATGAGGATGAGGGCGACGTAGCAGGCGATCACCACGCCGGCGGCGAGTGCGATCGCGATTTCTGTCGAGGAGAAATCGAGGTTCATCGACCGGCGCGCGCGATCGGACGAGGCGCGCGCTCGCCCTCATTGTGGCGCATGTGCTGGACGAGCATCGCGATTGCGGCGAGCGTCCCGAAGATCCCGATGCCGAGCCCCCAGCCGCCCGCCACGTCCGACCAGTAGTGCACGCGCAGGTAGATGCGCGACAGCCCGATCGCGGCTGCCAGGACGATCGCGCCGGTGACCAGCGTCGCGTACCCAACCAGCCCCAGCCGGCGCGTGAACACGACCGCCGAGGCGATCCAGGCCGTGGCGTACGCCGCGTGCCCGCTGGGGTAGGCCGAGGAGTCCGCGTCGGTGAGCGGGCGCGGCGGGACGCGGCCGGTCGATCCCGGCCTTCGTGAGCTGCACGGCGATGTAGATCAGCGCGAAGCCCAGCACCAGCACCACGATCTCCGCAGGGCGCCGCCGCACCGCCAGCAGCACGGAGGTGATGGCGATGACGGCCGCGCAGGCCGCGAAGGAGCCGAAGGCCGTGACGATCTGGGCCACGTCCACCGCGGCCGTCGAGCGCATCCGGTCGCCGAAGTCGAGCAGCTCCCGGTCGAGCGGCGTGGGGCCAGGTCGCCCGACAGGATCATCGCGTAGAGCACGAACACGTACAGCCCCACGCCGCCCGACCGCCACCGCGGTGGTCAGCTCGAGACCGAGGCCGCCGGGCGTGAGGCGCTCCCACAGGAAGCGCAGCTCCGGGACGAGCACCCGCGCGATCGGCCCGAAGACGCGGCGGTGCAGCGGGCGCCAGACCGCGAGCACCGGCCGCACCAGCGGGTGGCGCTCGTGGGCCAGGATCCAGGCGCGGATCTCGGCCCGGCGCCGGTAGGCGACCACGATGCCCACGATCACGCCGACCGTCACCCCGAAGCCGAAGATCGCCTGGCCGGCGATGTGGGCGACCTGGTCGAACGAGCGCCAGAAGATGTAGCCGAGCACGCAGAACGTGGTCGCCCAGAGGCCGGTCCCGACGATGCTGAACGGGATGAAGCGCCGGTAGGGCATCCCGGACGTGCCGGCGATGAAGGGCGCGAGCGCGCGGACGAGGCCGATGAAGCGGCCGATCAGGATGGTCTTGCCGCCGTGGCGGTCGAAGTAGCCCTCGACCGAGGTCAGCCGCTCGGGGGTGATCTTGACCCTCGGGCCGTGGCGCTCGAGGAAGCTGCGGCCCAGCCGGCGGCCGAGGTAGAAGCTGGTGGTGTCGCCGAGGACGGCGCAGATCCACACGAGGCCGATCAGCGGGACGAGGTCGATCTCGCCCTGCCCGGCGATCACGCCGCCCGCGATCACCACGGTCTCCCCCGGCGCGATCAGGCCGACGAAGGCGCCGGTCTCGAGGAAGGCCAGCACGCCCACCAGCGCGTAGGTCCACGCGCCGAGCGCCTCGGCGATGTCCTCGATGATCGCCTTGGGGTCGGGCAGCGCGGACAGCACCCCGCTGGCGTAGACGGCGAGCACCAGGACGAGGCCGGCGGCGAGGAGCTTGCGCTCGCCGCTGAGCTTGCGGCGCTGCCACACGGCGCCCGCCGCGATCAGCACGGCCACGACGGCAGCGGCGATCTGCAGCGGGGACACGCTGGCACTCTAGGGAAGGTCTGGGCGGGTGTTCAGCGCTCGCGCAGGCTCGTCACGAGCGCGCCCGGCATCGCCGCGGCGGTGGCCTCGGCCGCGCTCCGGTCGGCGAACAGGCCGAAGCAGGTGGGGCCGGAGCCGCTGACCCGCGCGACCAGGGCGCCCGCGGCGCGCAGGCGCGCCGATGACGGCGGCCAGCTCGGGTCTCATGGCGAGCGCCGCCGGCTGGAGGTCGTTCTCGAAGGCGAGCTCCCAGCTCGACGAGTCGGAGTCGAGCGTCGCCCGGACTGCCTCGAGGTCGAGCTGCTCGCGCCAGCCCTCCATGCGGTCGAGCTGGGCGTAGACGTCCGCGGTCGAGAGGCCCTCCGCCTGCGGCACCAGCACGGCGGCGAGCGGAGGCAGCCCGATCGGCTCGACGAGCTCGCCGGTGCCCGCGACGAGGGCGTGCCCGGGCTCGACCTGGCTCGGCACGTCCGAGCCGAGCGTCGCGGCGATCGCGCGGAGCGCGCCGGCGTCGAGCGGCTCGCCGGCGAGCCGGTTGGCGGCGCGCAGGGCGGCGGCGGCGTCGGCGCTGCCGCCGCCCAGGCCGGCCGCGACGGGGATGCGCTTGTCGATCCGGACGTCGAGCGGCGGCAGCGACGGGACCTCGCTCGCGGAAGGCGGCCAGCGCGGCGGCGGCGAGGTTGGGGCCCTCGACGCCCTCGCACTCGATCGTGTCCTCGGCTTCCGCGCTCGGGCGGACGTGGAGGTCGTCGGCCAGGTCGAGCGAGGCGAAGATCGAGCAGATCGGGTGGAGGCCGTCGGGCCGCGGCGGGCCGACGTGAAGGACCAGGTTGAGCTTGGCGTAGGCCCGCTCCCGAAGCGGGTCGTCGTGCGGGCGCTCATGCTCGCTCAGGAACGCGGAGCGACGCCGAAACTTGCGCGCGCTCATGCCCGCGGTCGCAGTTCGGCCAGGCGCTCCGGGCCGATCGCCTCGGCCAGGCGCGGCCACTCCTCGGGGGCGAGCCGCTCGGCGCGGGCGTCGGCCGGGCGGCCGAGCCGCTCGAGCGCCGCGCGGGTGGCGTCGCGGAGCTCCGGCCGCGCGCCGGGCGTGAGCGCCAGCGACCCCGCCAGCGCCTTGCGGCGGTGGGCGAACCCGGCGTGCACGAGCGCGGTCAGCTCGGCGCGACGGGGCGGGCGCCGCGGCGGCGCATCAGGACGAGCGCCGACTCCACGTTCGGCTCGGGGTGGAAGACCGTGCGCGGCACCCGGCGCAGGAAGCGGACCTCGCAGGCGAGCTGCGCGAGGACGGACGTGGCGCCGTAGGACTTGCCGCCCGGGCGCGGCGGCGAGCCGGTCCCCCACCTCGCGCTGGACCATCGCCACCCAGAGCGTGGCGCCGGGCAGCTCGGCGATCGACTTCAGGAGGACGGTGGCCGCGACGCCGTAGGGCAGGTTGGCGACGACCTTGTTCGGAGCGGGGTCGAGCGAGGCGAGGTCGAGCTTGACGGCGTCGGCGAGGTGGAGCGTTGCGTTGGCGAACGGGGCGAGCGCCTCGGCGAGCGGCGCCTCGAGCGAGCGGTCGACCTCGACGACGTGCAGGTGGCGCACCTGCGGCGCGAGGTACTCGCTGAGCACGCCGAGCCCGCCGCCGACCTCGAGGACCACGTCGTCGGGGACGAGCTCGGCGGCGCGGCCGATCACGCCGAGGATGTTGTCGTCGATCAGGAAGTTCTGGCCGAGCTCGCGGTTGGGCCGGACCTCGAAGCGCCGCAGCCGCCGGAGGCTCGCCTGGCGCGGCTCGTCGCTCACCACCCGAGCACCCGCGCGGCGTTGCGCCTCCACGGTCCGCTCGAGCTCCTCGTAGGAGACGCCGCGCAGCCCGGCCACGTGGTGGGCGGTGTGGACGACGTTGGCCGGCTCGTTCGGCTTGCCGCGGAGGGGCTGGGGCGAGAGGTAGGGCGAGTCGGTCTCGACCAGCAGGAGCTCGGCGGGGAGCTCCGTGGCGGCGCGCTGGAGGTCGGTCGCCTTCGGATACGTGACGTTGCCGGCGAACGAGCAGAGGTAGCCGCGCTCGACGCCTCGTCGAGACGGTCCGGGGCGGAGAAGCAGTGCAGGATCACCGCGGGGAGCGCCGCGGAGTGCTCGCGCAGGATGGCGAAGGTGTCGTCCTCGGCGGCGCGGGTGTGGATCGCGACCGGCAGCTCGAGGCGCGCGGCGAGCTCGAGCTGGGCCTCGAACGCGCGGCGCTGGTCGTCGCGCGGGGCGTAGTCGCGGTAGTAGTCGAGGCCGGTCTCGCCGAGCGCCCGGACCTTGGGGTCCGCGGCGGCCTGCTCGATCGGGCTCGAGCTCCGCGGGGTCGAAGCCCTCCGTGTTGTGCGGGTGGCGGCCGACGATCGCGAACACGTCGTCGTGGGCGCCGGCCGCCTCGAGGGCGCGCTCGACCGAGTCGGGGTCGGTGCCGACGGTGGCGAGGCGGGTGAGCCCCGCGTCACGGGCGCGCTCGACCAGCTCGGCGTCGGGCGGGTCGCAGTGGTCGAGGTGGCAGTGGGTGTCGATCACGGCCGCGCGGCGCGGCGGAGTCATCACGCCGCCGACGGCTCGGGGGTCTCGACGCGCGGGAAGAGCTGTCCGAGCTCGCCGATCTGCGCGCCGCCCTCGACCGCGCCGTAGTGGGCGCCGTCGAGCGAGAGGTCCTCGCGCCCGAGCGCGCGGAGCAGCCGCTCGGCCGAGGTCGGCATGAACGGGTGCAGGAGGACGGAGACGACGCGCAGCCCCTCGGCGAGCGAGTAGAGCACCTGGTCGAGCCGCTCGGCCTGCGCCTCGTCCTTGGCGAGCTGCCAGGGCTGCTCGTCCTGCACGTAGCGGTTGAGGCGCTTGATGCGCTGCCAGATCTCGTCGAGGCCGCCGGTGAGCTCGACGTCGTCGATGCGACGCGTGCACCGCCTCGGACAGGCCGTCGAAGTCGGCGCTCAGGGCCGGGTCGGGCTCGGCGGTCGGGCACGATGCCGTCGCGGTAGCGGCCGATCATCGCGAGCGTGCGGCTCGCGAGGTTGCCGTACTCGTTGGCGAGCTCGGTCGTGTAGCGGGTCTCGAAGCCCTCGGGCGAGACCTCGCCGTCGGAGCCGAAGCTGACCTCGCGCAGGACGTAGAAGCGCAGGGCGTCCGCGCCGTAGATCTCGGCGACCTGGAACGGCTCGATCACGTTCCCGAGCGACTTCGACATCTTGTGCTCGCCGAGCAGCAGGAAGCCGTGGATGCCCACCCGCTGCGGCACCTCGATCCCGGCGGCCATCAGCATCGCGGGCCAGATCACGGCGTGGAACTTGAGGATGTCCTTGCCGATCAGGTGGACGGTGGCGGGCCAGAAGCGGTCGGTCAGGTCCTCGCCCTCGCGCGCGTACGAGAGCGCGGTGTAGTAGTTGAGGAGGGCGTCGATCCAGACGTAGATGACCTGCGACTCGTCCCAGGGCACCGGCACGCCCCACTTGAGCCGGGCGCGGCTGAGCGACAGGTCGCGCAGGCCGCTCTTGATGAACGAGAGCGCCTCGTTGTAGCGGTTCTGCGGGATGACGAACCCGGGCCGCTCCGCGTAGAGGCGCTCGAGCGGCTCCTGGAAGGTGGACAGCCGGAAGAACCAGTTGTCCTCCTTCTCGATCTCGAGCTCGATCTTGTGGATCGGGCACCGGTTGCCGTCCTCGAGCTCGGAGTCCGTCTTGAAGTCGGCGCAGCGGGGGCAGTACCAGCCCTCGTAGGTGCCGGCGTAGACGTGCCCGTTGTCGTGGATGCGCTGGACCACCTCGGCGACCTTCGCCATGTGCTCGGGGTCGGTGGTGCGGATGAAGAAGTCGTTGGTCACGTCCAGCGTGGCGGCGAGCTCCTTGAAGCGAACCGCGTTGCGGTCCCCGAGCTCGCGCGGCGTGATGCCGAGCTTCTCGGCCGCCTGCGTGACCGGCTCGCCGTGCTCGTCGGTGCCCGGTGAGGAAGAAGACGTCCTCGCCCCGCTGCCGCATGTGCCGAGCCAGGACGTCGGCGGCGATCGTCGTGTAGGCGTGACCGAGATGCGGCTCGCCGTTCACGTAGTAGATGGGGGTGGTGACGTAGTACGACATGGACAGCCGATGCTACCCAGGCCGGAGCGCTGCGGCCCCGCGCCGTGTGGTCCGGAAGCGTCCTATATCGGGACGCATCCGGACCACCGAGCGCGCCGGGATCCGACATCGGGATCGCCAGGCCTGGCATTCGGCGCTACCGCCGCCCAAGCGTCGGTTGGAGCAGGCGCGCGATTCGGTGCCCGGTTCGCCGGGTGGCCTCCCGGCGGTCACCGGTCAGGGCGAGGAGGGCGGCGGCGGCCAGCAGGCCGAGGCAGGCGGCGAGGAGGCCGAGGTCCGGGCCTGCCTGATCGGCGCCGCCGGCGTCGCCGGCGATGCGAAGCGGCGCGCATCGGCGGACGCGCCGCGCGGCTCGCCTGCGGGAACACGGTGCGGCTCGCCTGCGGGGACCCGTCGCGTCTCGGCTGCAGGCGCGCGGCCGCGGCTCGGCTGCGGGGCGCGCGGCCCGGCTCGGCCTGCGGGGACGCGGCGCGGTGCTCGGCGTGCAGGCGCGCGGCGCGGCGCTCCGGCCGGCACGCGGCGCGGGCTCCGCTGCCGGCACGCGGCGCGGCGCTCCGCGACCGGCACGCGGCGCGGCGCGCCCAGCCGGCACCCGCCGCGGCGCTCCCACCGGCACTCGGCGCGGCTCCCCTGCCGGCACCGGGCGCGGGAGCGGTCGTCGGACGGGCACCGGTCTGGTCGCTGGTGCGTTCACCGGCGCAGGCGCCGGCGCGGGGCCGACCGGGACCGGCGCCGGTTCCGGTGCGGGCGCGCCTCGGGGTGGCTGGGTCGTCGTGGGGGGCGGCAGGAAGCCCAGCGGGTCGTGGTAGGCGTGGCGGCTTCCGGCGTCGCGCACGCCGAAGTGCAGGTGAGGCGCGGTCGGCGGAACGGGTGCCGGTGGCTCCCACGGCGCCGAGCGCTCTGGCCGGCCGCGACCCGGTCGCCCTCGCGGACGGACGTCGACGACAGGTGGAGGTAGGAGGTGTCGTAGCGGCCGTCCGCCGTGCGGACGCTGACCGTCAGCCCCGACGAGCCGGCCGTGCCCGCGAAGCGGACCTCGCCGCCAGCCGCGGCGACCACCGGCGTGCCCGTGGCGCGCCGCGATGTCGATGCCGCGGTGCTGGCCCGCGGCATACGGGTCCGTGCCGTTGCGATACGGCGTGATCACCTCCCCGCGGACCGGCCAGACCCATTCCGCCCACGCGGGCGGGACGAGCAGCAGGAAGGCGAACAGGCTCGTGGCGAGATGCAGGATGAGGCGGCGCATGGCGGCGACCGTACGAAGGAAGCGGGCGCCCGAGGACGGGCGGAGCGGTCAGCTGTGACGGTCTGTGACGGAGTCGTGAGGGACGGGTGCAGAGCTGTTGCACTCGGGCGGCGCGAGCGGTGCGGCGGCGAGCCGGGGGCGGAGCCGGCGGGCGCCGGGCGGCCGGCGGCCCCTCACTCCTCCCGCGTCAACGCCCGGTACAGCTCGTTCGCCTTCCCGCCCGTCAGCTCCGCCACGACCGCCGCGGCGGGGCGCGGCTTCGCCCCGGCCTCCACCAGGCGCCGCAGGGCATCCAGGCCGGCGGGCTCCGACGGATTCCGGCAGCGCCGACGGCCCCAGCACCAGCACCACCTCTCCGCGCGGCGGCGCGTCCGCGTATCGCTCGGCCAGCTCGGCGGCGCTTCCGCGCACGATCTCCTCGTGCGCCTTCGTCAGCTCACGGCAGACCGCCACCTGGCGGTCGGGGTCGACCGAGGCCAGCAGCGCCAGCGTCGCCGGCACCCGGCGCGGCGACTCGAACGCCACCAGCGTCCCTCCCGGCTCCTCGAGCACCCTCCGCAGCTCGCCCTTCTTGCGCGGGAGGAATCCGTGCGAAGTCGCCAGGAGTCGGCCGGCAGGCCCGACGCCACCAGCGCCGTGATCGCCGCCGACGGCCCCGGCAGCACCTCCACCGGCAGCCCCGCGGCCACGCATGCCCTCACCAGCACGTAGCCGGGGTCCGAGACCAGCGGCATCCCGGCGTCCGACACCAGCGCCACCGTCTCCCCCGCCCGCATCCGCTCCACGAGCGCCCCCGCGCGCGCCTCCTCGTTGTGCTCGTGGTACGAGACCAGCCTCGCCTTCACCCCGTACCGGTCGAGCAGCACCCGCGTCCGGCGCGTGTCCTCGCAGGCCACCACGTCCGCCTCGCGCAGCGCGGCGAGCACGCGCAGCGTGACGTCCTCGAGGTTCCCGATCGGCGTCGGGCAGACGACGAGCCGGCCGCTCATCGGGCGTCCCCGGCAAACCCGATCGCGACGAGGAACACGTCCAGCCCGCCGCTCACGACGCCGACGCCGGTATGAACGCATCCAGCGCCAGCAGCGCCGCGCCCAGCATCCCCGACTCGTCGCCGAAGTGGGCCGGCACGATCCGGACCGCCTCCCGAGCCGGCGGCAGCGCCCGCTCCGATCACCACCGTCCGAGCCGGCGCGAGCAACAGCTCGCCCGCCGCGATCGCCCCGCCGCCGATCACGATCACCTCCGGGTTGAACACGTTCACCACCCCCACCAGCCCGTAGCCCAGCCGCCGCCCGATCTCGGCCAGCACCGATCGCGCCGCCTCGTCGCCGTCGTGCGCCAGCTCGGTCACGATCCCGCCGGTGATCTCCCGCCCGTCCGCCAGCCGGCGGCCCAGCGCCGACGCGGGCTCCGCGGCGCGCCGCCGCGATCCCCTCGCGCCCGATCGCCGACCCGGAGGCCATCACCTCCAGGCAGCCCCGCCCCGGGCAGGCGCCCTGGCAGTCCGGGCCGTGCAGGTCCACCACCATGTGCCCGATCTCCGCTCCCAGTCCGCGCGAGCCGCGGTAGATCCGCCCGTCCAGCAGCAGCCCGCTCCCGATCCCCGTCCCGAGCGCCACCAGCACGGCGTGGGCGCAGTCGCGCGCCGCCCCGGCGCGCGTCTCGGCGAGCAGCGCGGCGTTGGCGTCGTTGTCCACCACCACGGGCAGCCCGAGGCGCTCGCTCATCAGGTCGCGGAACGGCACGTCGGCCAGCGGCAGGTGCGTCGACCAGCGCGAAACACCCAGGTCCCACTCCACCAGAGCCGGGATCCCGAACCCCACGGCCTCCACGTCCGGAGCCGCCGCGCGCACCTCCTCGACGGCCTCCACGAAGATGTCGAGCGTCTCCGCCCGGTCGCCTCCGCGCCACGTCCGGTGGACCCGGTGGTGCACCACGAGACCCTCGTCGACGACGCCTCCGAGGAGCTTCGTGCCCCCCGCGTCGATCCCGATAACCCGCCTAGGCGGCATGGCCGGACGATATACAGAGGGGTGTGAGCGATCCGAATCAGGGGGATCCCCCGGAGTACAAGGTCTACCGCTCGCGGAAGAACCCGCTCCAGCGGCTCTCCGGCGGCACGGACCTCGACGCCCTCAAGCGGCGGCTCAGCCGTGCCCGCAGGGACGAGCCGGAGCCCTCGCGCGAGAAGCGGCGGATCACCCCCGGGCGGGTGCTCAAGTGGGTCGCCCTGGCGATCCTCGGCTGGCTGCTGCTCTCGGTCGTCCTCTTCCTGATCAGCGCCCAGATCCAGGACGGCGTCTCGCCCCAGGCCGAGCGCGCCCTGTCGGACGACGGCAACCTCCTCACCGGCAGCACCATCCTCGTGCTCGGCTCCGACGCGCGCACCGGCGACTCGATCGACGAGAGCCAGAGCGGCCCCTCGCGCGCGGACTCGATCATGCTCGTCCACGCCTCGCTCGGCAGCGTGCGCAAGCTCTCGATCCCGCGCGACATCGAGGTCGAGATCCCCGGTCACGGCACCAACAAGATCAACGCCGCCTACGCGTTCGGCGGCCCGGCGCTCACGATCGAGACGATCGAGGGCTTCCTCGGCAACGGGCTGCAGATCAGCCACCTGGTCGAGGTCGACTTCGAGGACTTCCCCGAGCTGATCGACGCGCTCGGCGGCGTGACCGTGCAGCAACAAGACGCCGGATCTGCGCGCCGCCGTTCGACAACTTCTGGGAGGGCTTCCGGCTGCGCAAGGGCGAGCAGGAGCTGGACGGGGAGCGGGCGCTCGGCTTCGCCCGCGTGCGCAAGAACGACTGCGCCCCGGGCGAGGACGACCGCGACCGCGCCGCCCGCCAGCAGGAGGTCCTGCGCGCGATCGGCGACGCGGCGACCTCGCCCAGCGCCTTCCTTCGGCTGCCGTTGATCAGCTGGCGCGCGCCCCAGGCGCTCAAGACCGACATGAAGGGCCCCGCCCTGATGGCCCTGTTCGCCGACATGGCCACCGGCAACTCGGACGAGACCGAGGTGCTCGAGGCCGGCTGCTGCGTGAACGGGAGCAACCTGTTCGTGTCCGACGGCGCCAAGCGCGACGCCGTCGACAAGCTGCTGAACGGGAGCTAGTCCGAGGAGGAAGAGGACGACGAGCTCGACGACGAGCTCTTCGAGTCCTTCGAGGAGGAGGAGTCCTTCGACTCGCTCTTCGACCCCGACTCCGACGAGCCCGACTCGGACGAGGAGGACCCGCCGCCCTTCTTCTTGCCGTAGTCCGTGTTGTAGAAGCCCGAGCCCTTGAAGTGCACCGCAACCGGGTGGAACACCCGCTGAACCGGCGCCTCGCAGGTCGCGCAGCTCGTGAGCGGGTCGTCCGTCATGCGCTGCATCACCTCGAAGGTGTGGCCCCGGTCGCAGCGGTACTCGTAGATGGGCATGGCACTCTCAGTATAGGAGTGCCAAGAAGGCCCTCAAACGTCGTGCGGAGGCGCCGGCCGCTCGAGGTCGTCGAGCAGCGAGACGCGCATCGCGTGCCACACGAGCCAGGCGGTGAGGTGGCTTATCGGCCGCAGGGCGGTGCCCATCGCGCGGCCACGGTATCTCAATGGGGTGGGTAGGGTGCCGCCTTCGATGGTCACGATGGAGAAAATCGTCGCACTTTGCAAGCGCCGCGGGCTGATCTTCCCGGCGTCGGAGATCTACGGCGGCATCGCGAACACCTACGACTACGGCCACTACGGCGTCCTGCTCAAGAACAACGTCGTGAACGCCTGGTGGAAGGCGATGATCCAGGAGCGCGACGACGTGGTCGCGCTCGACTCGGCGATCATCCAGCACCCGCGGACCTGGGAGGCCTCGGGGCACCTCGAGGGGTTCACGGACCCGCTCGTGGACTGCAAGACCTGCAAGCTCCGCTTCCGCGCCGACCACATCGAGGAGGCCCGGGCGGGCTCCGCCGAGCACCCGGACGTGCGCTGCGGGCACGCCCCGTCGAAGCTCCCGGGCGACCACAAGGACTGCGATCTCACCGAGCCCGCGAGTTCAACCTCATGTTCGAGACCACGATCGGGCCGGTGAAGGAGGCGGGCTCGACCGTCTTCCTCCGCCCCGAGACCGCGCAGGGCATCTTCCTCGACTTCAAGACGACGCTCGGCTACGCCCGCAAGAAGCCGCCGTTCGGGATCGCCCAGGTCGGCAAGTCGTTCCGCAACGAGATCACGCCGGGCAACTTCATCTTCCGCACGCTCGAGTTCGAGCAGATGGAGATGGAGTTCTTCGTGCCGCCGGACGAGGCCGAGCGCTGGCACGAGTACTGGATGGAGCAGCGAATGGCGTGGTACGTGTCGCTCGGCATCGACGGCGAGAACCTTCGCCTGCGCCCGCACGGGCCCGAGGAGCTGTCGCACTACTCGTCGGCCACGAGCGACATCGAGTACCTCTATCCGATCGGCTGGTCGGAGCTCGAGGGGATCGCCAACCGGGGCGACTTCGACCTCACCCAGCACGCGAAGGTCTCCGGCCAGAAGCTCGAGTACGTGGACACGGCCACCGGGCAGCGCTACGTGCCGCACGTGGTGGAGCCGGCCGCCGGCGTGGGCCGGACCGTGCTGGCCCTGCTCTGCGACGCCTACGACGAGGACGAGATCGGCGGCGAGCCCCGCACCGTGCTGCGGCTCAAGCCCTCGATCGCCCCGATCAAGGTCGCGGTGCTGCCGCTCGTGAACAAGGCGGGGATGCCCGAGCTGGCGCGCGAGATCTACGAGGACCTGCGCGGCCGCGTCCCGGCCGAGTACGACGCCGGCGGCTCGATCGGCAAGCGCTACCGCCGCCAGGACGAGATCGGCACGCCGTTCGGGGTGACGGTCGACGGCCAGTCGACCGAGGACGCCACGGTGACCCTGCGCGACCGCGACACGCTTGGAGCAGGAGCGCGTGCCGATCGCGGAGCTCGGCGACGAGCTCGAGCGGCGGCTGGGGGCGAGCCAGGCGAGATGAGCCACTACCCACACACGATCGACAACGGCGCCGGGGAGGAGCTGACGTTCGTCGGGATCCGCTCCGACGAACACGGCGAGTACCTCGAGGCCCGGAACAAGGTGGCGCCGGGCAGCGGCCCGCCGATGCACGTCCACCACCTGCAGGAGGAGGTGCTCACCGTCGAGAGCGGGACGATGGGCTGGCAGCGGCCCGGCGGGGAGGAGCAGATCGCCCAAGCGGGCGAGTCGGCCACCTTCCCCCCCGGCGACGTCCATCGGTTCTGGAACGCCGGCGACGACGAGCTGATCTGCTCCGGGTTCGTCCGGCCGCCCGACAACATCGAGTACTTCCTCACCCAGATCTACGCCTCGACGCGAGCGAACGGCGGGCGGCGTCCTCGCCTGTTCGACGCTGCCTACCTCACGACGCGCTACCGCTCCGAGTTCGGGATGGCGGAGATCCCCGCTCCCGTCCAGCGCTTCGTGTTCCCGGCGGTGGTGGCCGTCGGCCGGCTGCGCGGGCTCCACCGGCGCTTCGCAGATGCTCCGGAGCCGGTGAGCCGCGCACCGGACCTAGAGGGTCGCGGCCGGCGCTCCATGGCGCCGCGGCCTACGCCTGGGCCGGTGCCCGGCCGGCCGGGCGGCCCTCGAAGTTCGTGTCGCGGCAGCACGCGCTCCAGCGGCTTCGGCAGCCACCAGTTCCAGCGGCCCATGATCTCCATCGTGGCCGGCACCAGGATCAGCCGGACCAGCGTCGCGTCCAGCGCGATCGCCACCGACAGGCCCAGCCCGATCTCCTTGATCGACGGCATGCCGGTGCTCGCGAAGACCGCGAACACGGCGACCATGATCAGCGCCGCGCTCGAGATCGTGGCCGCGCTCGCGCGCAGGCCCTGGGCCACCGCGGTGCGGGTGTCGCCGGTCGCGTCGTAGCGCTCGCGGATCCGCGACAGCAGGAAGACCTCGTAGTCCATCGACAGGCCGAACACGATCGCCAGCAGGAACGGCGGCGTCATCGAGTTGATGTAGCCGAGCGAGTCGTAGCCGAGCACCCCGTCGAGCCAGCCGTACTGGAACACGGCGACCAGCACGCCGTAGGCGGCGGCCACCGACAGCAGGTTCATCAGCACCGCCTTCAGCGGCAGCAGCACCGAGCGCAGCAGCACGAACAGCACCAGGTAGCTGAACAGCAGGACGAAGACGAGGATCTTCCACATCGAGCCCGAGACGAGGTCCTTGAAGTCCTCGGTGAAGGCGGTGGTGCCGCCGACCTCGATGTCCGCCACCCGCGTGAGCGCGGAGCTCTCGTCGGCGCGCAGCCGGTCGAGAGCGCCTGGGCCTGCGGGCTCTCGGGGTCGTGGCGCGGCTGCACCACGAACAGCGCCGCGCTGGCCGTCGCGCGAGGGCTGGGGCGGCCGCCACGGCGGCCACCTCGGGGTCGCGCGCGCAGCTCGGCGCGTAGGCGGCGAGGGCGTCGCGCGTTGGCGCCGTCGGTCGCGCGGCCGCTGTCGAGCCGGGCCACGATCTGGGTCGGCCCCGACGCGCCGGCGCCGAGCTCCTGCGCGGCCAGCTCGGCGCCCACGCGCGTCTCGTTCCCCTCCGGGAACTGGCGCAGGGCGCCGTCGCCGAACTCGAGCGACAGCGCGGGGATGGCGAGCACGAGCAGCACGCGCCGCGCTCGCGATCGGCGGAGACCCAGGGCCGGCGCGTGACGCGGGCGGTCCAGCGCTCCCAGAAGCCGGTGCGCACGACGCCGGGCGCGGTCGAGCCGCGCTGGCGCCGTGCCGTGCGGAACCGCGCGCCCGATCAGCCCGATGGTCAGGGCGATCCGCCCGCGCGCGTAGGCGCGCCGGCCGAGCAGGCGCATCAGCACCGGCAGCAGCGTGACCGCGGCGAGCACCGAGACCGCCACGACCATGATCGCCCCCATGGCCATCGAGCGGATCGTGGTCGAGTCGACGAGGAACAGCCCGGCCAGCGAGACCATCACGGTGAGGCCGGAGAAGGTGACCGCGAGGCCCGAGGTCCGCAGCGCGATCCTCCGCGCCTCGTCCGGCGCCGCGCCCGCGCGGACCTCCTCGCGGTAGCGCGCGAGCACGAACAGCGAGTAGTCGACCGCCACGCCGATGCCGATCATCGACGCCACGTTCGTGACGAAGACCGACATGTCCGTGGCCTGGGAGAGGAAGTAGATGCCGGCGCCGGTCAGGCCGACGCTGGCGAAGCCGAGCGCGAGCGGCAGCGTGGCCGCGGCGAGCGAGCCGAACACGGCGAGCAGGATCAGCAGGACGATCGGGAAGCCGGTCATCTCGGCGGACTCGAGGTCCTCCTTGGACGAGGTCCTGCATGCCGGCCCAGAGCGCCTGCTGGCCGACGAGGTAGGGCTGCACCCCGTCGCGCGCCTCGACCGGCCCAGCTCGTCGCGGAAGTCGATCGGCGAGGTCGGCGAGCTCGTCCTGGGAGCCGCTGACGGTGAGCGGAACGATGGTGATCGAGCGCGTCGCCCGACTGGCGGGCGGCGCGCTCGGCGACGCCGGGGGCGAGCTCGGCGTTGGGGAGCTCGGCGGCGATCGCCTCGACGCGGTCGATCTCGGCGCGCACGGCGGCGCCGGTGGCGCCCTCGCGCTGGGCGAGGACGACGGCGAGGCTCTCGCGCTGGGCGCCCTCGAAGCGCTCGAGGTTGCGGTCGACGACCTCGGACTCGGAGCCCGGGACCTGGAAGCCGCCGCTCGTCAGGTGATCGGTCTGCTTGCGCGGCGAACGGCGCGGCGGCGAACAGCAGGACGATCCAGGCGCCGAGCACCAGGAAACGGCGGCGTTCGATGAAGGAGGACAGCTTGTCCATGGCGGCTTGCATCGAAGAAGATCCTTCCCGGTTGGCTGGCCAGCCAACTTTTCCCCGATGCCGGATCGGCGGTGTGTGACGAACGTCACACGTATGCGACCGGCGTCGCTACGGGCCCAGCAGGCCGCGGGCGATCATGATGCCCAGCCCGAAGGCGGCCTCGCGGTCCCAGTCCGGGTCCGAGACCACCTGGATCCCGAAGCCGTCGCCCAGGGCGAACAGCATCGATGCGACCGATTCGGGGTCGCCCTGCAGGTGCACCACGCCCTCGCGCTCCTTCGCGCGCAGCGACTCGGCCAGGTGGGCGCGCCAGCGCCGGTAGAGCTCGGCCAGCTCGGCGCGGATGTCCTCCGAGCGCCGCGAGGCGGACAGCATCTCGTAGATCACCGCCTGGCTCCCGGGCTCGCCCTCGATGAACTCCTGGAGGCTCGCCACCAGCGCCTCGATGATCTGGTCGACCGTCTCGGCCCGCGCGATGCGCTCGTCCATCGCCTGGATCCGCACCTCGCAGTCGTGGCGCACCACCTCGATGAGCAGCTGCTCCTTCGAGCCGAAGTAGTAGTGCAGGAGGCCGCGGGAGACGCCGGCCTCGCGCGCCACGTGGTCGAAGGTCGAGGCGGCGGCGCCGCGCGCGCCGACGCTCGAGCGCATCGCCTCGATGATGCGCTGCGCCTTGTCGCCGTCGAGTCTCCGCGGAGCGGCTACTGAAGCTTCCATCCCTCGCGGGGATGGTATCTGGCTGGCCAGCCAGAGCTCCTCCCGGGCCCCCCGGAAATCACCCTGGCCCGAGAGACCGATCCGCCATCATGTGTGCATGGGCGTGGACGGTCCTTCGCGCCGGATCATCTCGGAGCCGAGCGAGTCCCCGGCGCCGCCGCGTGCCCGTGAAGCCGCGCGAGCCGGAACGCCGCCCGGAGCCGCGCCCGCCGGCTCGAAAGCCGGAAGCCCGAGCCCGCGAGGTCCGGATGAGGGACGACGCCGCTCGTTCCCACCCCGGTGTACGGCCTGCGCACCTGGACGGTCAGCGGCGAGCGCCCGGACGAGCGGCTGGCCGGGGCCTACCGGGACGCGGCGCCGTGGCCCGCCGGCGGCGCCTGGCTCGAGGCCGAGTGCACTGGCCCGGAGGGGCACAGCGCGCCGGCGCCGCAGTGCAGCTGCGGCGTCCATGCGTGGCATCCGCGCCCGCGCGCGGCGCGGCGAATCCTCGCCGGCCGCGGCGAGGTGCCCGGCATCGTCGAGGCCTCCGGCGCGATCGAGGTCCACGAGGACGGCTTCCGCGCGGAGCGGGCGCGGCCCTACGCGCTCGCTGCTGGCCCCAGGGCGCAACGCCGCGCTCGTGCACCGGCTCGGCGAGGCGTACCGGGTGCCGGTCGTCGAGGCAGCCGACGCGGACGCCGTGCTCGCGCTGGTGCAGGGAGCACGGGCTCGGGCTCGGCGAGCCGGTCGTGGCCGATCTGCTCGGCGCGGACGAGCTGGACGCGCGGCGCCGGGCGCGCAAGGCGAAGGTCCGCGCCAACGCGCTGCGCGTAGCGGCCGCGGTCGTGGTCGCGGCGCTCCTCGTGGTGGTCGGCCTGCTCGCCACCGACCCACCGGGCGACCGCACTCTCAGCGGTCGCGCGGGTGAGGTCCGCACGCGCTAGGAAGGCCCACCGCCCGGGCCTCAGTTCCAGGGCAGCTCGCGCGCGGGCGTCCCAGTAGGCGGCCGGCTCCTCGACCAGCCCGGCGAGCTGCCGTTCGAGCTCGTCATCCCAGGCGACCTCACGCGACGCGAGGTTGCTCCGCAGTTGCTCCACCGTCGCCGCCCCGCTGAGCACGAGGTCCGCCCACGGCTGCGCGAGCGCCGCCGAGAGCGCGAGCGCATCCTCCGTCGTGCCCCGGTCGCGTGCCGCCCGCCTCAGCGCGGGATCGCCGCCCCGGTCCGTCAGCCGCCCGTTCGCCAGCGCCTCCTTGACGATGACGTACAGCCCGGCTTCGCGTGCCCTTGCGAGCGCTCCCGCGGCCGCGCGCTCGTGCAGGTTCCACGTGGCCTGCACGGCGTCGAAGCCGCCGGTCGCCAGGGCCTGCTCGATCGTCGCCGGCCTGGCGCGGGCCGGTGACCGTCAGCCCGATCCGCACGCCGCGCTCGCGGAGGGCGGCCAGCTCGGCGCTGGACCTCCCGGTCCTCGAGCACCCCGCTCTCGATCGTGGCCGAGTGGATCTGGTACAGACCCAGGTGGTCGCCGAGCAGCGCGCTCGACTCCCGCCACTGGCGCCGGAGCTGCGCGGCGGTGAGCTCCTTCACCTCGTGCTCGTCGGCGTCGACGCGCCAGCCGGCGGTGTAGGAATAGCCCCACTTCGAGCTCACCTGCACGTCGCCGGGCGCGAGCCCGCGCCGCTCGAGCCAGGAGGCCAGGAACGCCTCGGCACGCCCGTAGGAGCGCGCCGCGTCGAACGCGCGCACGCCCTCCTCGTAGGCGGCATCGAGCACGTCGTGAGCCGCGCGCTCCATCCGCTCGACCGCGAGGTCCTCCACGTCGCGGCCGTGGCCGAGGTTGATGTAGCCGGGCCGCCCGAGGGCGGCGAGCCCAAGCCCGACCTCCGCTGTCGCGCGCTCCGGCCGCATGCCGGAAGCCTATGAGTGCCGAGAAACCGTTCCCGGTAGGTGGAGTACTAGAGGACATGGGCGAGGAGAAAGCCAAGCCACGCGTGCCCAATCTTCGGGAGCGCGTGCCGGACATCAGGGGTCGGATCCCCGAGCTGAGCGACGAGCTGCGTACCCGCGGCACGGAGCTGCGCACCAAGGGCACCGAGCTGGCCCGCCAGTACGCCGAGATGGACGTCTCCTGGGCGCGCTGCAGCTACGCGAAGGCCGCGCGCGAGGCGCTGATCAGCTTCGGGCTCGGCCCGATGATCGACTTCTACGTGCGAAACCGCACCGTCGGCCGCGAGGTCTTCGACACGCTCGAGCACCCCGTGGTCTTCGTCGCCAACCACTCGAGCCACCTCGACACCCCCACCATCCTGCGCGCGATGCCGCGCAAGTGGCGCGCCCGCACGGCGGTGGCCGCGGCGGCCGACTACTTCTACGACAGCCGCTGGAAGGCCCGCGGCGTCGCGCTGCTGTTCAACACCGTGCCGCTCGGCCGCCAGGGCGGCGGGCTCGGCAACGGCGCCACCGACCACGTCGACCGCCTGATCGACGAGGGCTGGAACCTCGTGATGTTCCCGGAGGGCACGCGCTCGCGCGACGGCGAGATCGGCAAGCCGCGCTCGGGCGCCGCGGTGATCGCGGCCAACCACGACATCGACATCGTGCCGATCTATCTCAGCGGCACCCACGAGGCGATGCCGCCCGGCCAGAACTGGCCGCGGCGCATCCCGAGCCGCTTCCTCTCGCGCCGCCACAAGGTGGAGGTGCGCTTCGGCCAGCCGATTCGCCCGCGCGACGTCGAGCACCGGCACGAGGCCATGGAAGCGGTGCGCGAGTTCTGGGACCGGAAGGGCCTGCCCGCGTCGCCGAAGCCCCCGGAGCCCGCACGCTTCGAGCGGCCCGTACCCGCCCCGCCGGCGCGCGCCGGCGGCCGCTCCACCACGCCCGCCTGAGCAGCGTCCCGCGGCGGCCGCCGCCGTCGTTGCGAGCGGCAACCGGCACGTATACGGTCCGCACGACCCGGGACGACCGGCTAGCAACCCCAGGAGGGCGTATGAAGAAGCTCATCAACGAGCCCGACGCCGTGGTGCGCGAGGCGCTCGAGGGCATCGAGGCGGCGCACAGCGACCACCTTCGTGTGAGCTACGACCCCTACGTGATCGTGCGCGCCGACGCGCCGGTCCAGGGCAAGGTCGGCGTCATCTCGGGCGGCGGCTCGGGCCACGAGCCGATGCACGGCGGATTCGTCGGCCGCGGCATGCTCGACGCGGCATGCCCGGGCGAGGTGTTCACCTCGCCGACGCCCGACCAGATGCTCGAGGCGACCAAGGCCGTCGACGGCGGCGCCGGCGTTCTCCACATCGTCAAGAACTACACCGGCGACGTGCTGAACTTCGAGATGGCGGCCGACCTGGCCAAGGGCGAGGGCATCGAGGTCGAGGCGGTGGTGACCAACGACGACGTCGCCGTGCAGGACAGCCTCTACACGGCCGGACGCCGCGGCGTCGGCATCACGGTGATCGCCGAGAAGATCTGCGGCGCGGCGGCCGAGGAGGGCAAGCCGCTCGCGGAGGTGGCCGAGCTCTGCCGCACCGTCAACGGCCAGGGCCGCAGCATGGGCATGGCCCTGACTCCCTGCGTGACGCCGGGGTCCGGCGAGCCCAGCTTCGAGCTCGGCGACGACGAGATGGAGATCGGGATCGGCATCCACGGCGAGCCGGGCCGCTTCCGGGAGCCGCTCGCATCCGCCGCGCACGTCGTCGAGCGGCTCGCCACCGCGGTCGTCGAGGACCTGCCCTACGAGTCCGGCGACCGCGTGCTCGCGTTCGTCAACGGGATGGGCGGCACGCCGCTGATCGAGCTCTACATCGTGTACCGCGAGCTCGACCGCTTCCTGCAGGGGCGCGGCATCACGATCGAGCGGCGCCTCGATCGGGAACTACATCACGTCGCTGGAGATGGCCGGCTGCTCCATCACGCTGCTCAAGCTCGACGACGAGCTGACGCGCCTGTGGGACGCGCCCGCCGACACCCCGGCGCTGCGCGTGTGTTGATGGCGGACAGCTCGAGCATCACCGCGGCGGACGTCCGCGACTGGATCCGTGCCTACGCCGCCGCGATCGCCGAGCACCGCACCGAGCTGGTCAAGCTGGACACGGCAATCGGCGACGGCGACCACGGCACCAACATGGAGCGCGGCATGCGCAAGGCCGTCGAGAAGGTCGACAGCACCGACGGCGACGACATCGGCGGGCTCCTCAAGGCGGTCGGGATGGCGCTGGTCTCGAGCGTGGGCGGCGCCGCCGGCCCGCTGTACGGGACGCTGTTCCTGCAGATGGGAACTGCCTCCGCCGGTCGCGAGGAGCTCGACCTCGCCGGCTGGACCGCGGCGCTCGAGTCCGGCGTGAAGGGCCTCCAGGCGCGCGGCAAGGCAGAGCCCGGCGACAAGACGATGGTCGACGCGCTCGTGCCGGCCCTGGAGGCGCTGCGCGGCGCCGCCGACGACGGCGATCTGGCGGACGCTCTGCGGCGCTCGGCGGACGCGGCGGAGGAGGGCATGAGGGCGACGATCCCGCTCGAGGCCCGCCGGGGGCGCGCCAGCTACCTCGGCCCGCGCAGCGTCGGCCATCAGGACCCCGGGGCGACGTCGGCGCAGCTCCTGCTGGCCGTCGCCGCCGACACGTTGGGGGGCGACGGCTGAACCGCCGCTTGCGTTGTTTGCACCCGGTCCGCCGTGAGCATAGGCTGCGCTCGCGCTGCGTCCAGGCAATCCGAGGAAGAGGAGACGCTTTGAGCATCTTCGGAGCAGAGGTGATCGGGACGGCGATCCTGATCCTGTTGGGCAACGGCGTGGTGGCCGGAGTGCTTCTGAATCACTCCAAGGCCCAGAACGCCGGCTGGATCGTCATCACATTCGGCTGGGGCATCGGCGTCATGGCGCGGCGCTTATGCCGTGGGTCAGTTCAGCGGCGCTCACCTGAACCCGGCGGTGACGCTCGGGTTCGCGTTCCAGGGCAGCACCGAGTGGGGCGACGTACCGGAGTACCTCGCGGGCGAGTTCGTCGGCGCCTTCATCGGCGCGACGCTCGTGTGGTTGGCCTATCTCAACCACTGGGGCGCGACCGAGGACCCGGGGCTCAAGCTCGCCAGCTACAGCACGGCGCCGGCGATCCGCAACCCCGCGGCCAACCTCATCACCGAGATCATCGGGACGTTCATTCTCGTCTTCGGGATCCTCGCCATCATCTCCAACGCGGCGACCGGCGAGTCGGGCCTGAACGCCCTGCTGGTGGGCCTGCTGGTGTTCGGGATCGGGCTGTCGCTCGGCGGACCGACGGGCTACGCGATCAACCCGGCGCGCGACCTCGGGCCGCGCATCATGCACGCGATCCTGCCGATCGCGGGCAAGGGACCGTCGGACTGGGGCTACTCCTGGATCCCCGTGGTGGGCCCGATCATCGGCGGCGTCCTGGGAGCGCTGGCGTACGACTGGTGGTGGCCGGCACTCTGACGGCGCTCCACCTTCCAGACCGAGACGAGAGGGGCTAGATGGCTGAGTACGCGGCAGCACTGGACCAGGGCACGACCAGCACGCGCTGCATGGTCTTCGACCACGGCGGCCAGGTCGTGAGCGTGGCCCAGAAGGAGCACGAGCAGATCTACCCGAAGCCGGGCTGGGTCGAGCACGACGCGAAGGAGATCTGGGCAGCGGACGCAAGGAGGTGATCGAGGAGGCGATGCAGTCCGCCGGCGCGAGTGCCGGCGACATCGCCGGGCGTCGGGATCACGAACCAGCGCGAGACGTCGCTCGTCTGGGACAGGAACACCGGCGAGCCGGTGCACAACGCGCTCGTCTGGCAGGACACGCGCACCGACCGGCTCGTGGACGAGTTCTCGCGCGACGGCGGCCAGGCCCGCTTCCAGGAGCGGGTCGGCCTTCCGCTGGCGACCTATTTCTCGGGGCCGAAGATCCGCTGGATCCTCGACAACGTGGACGGCGCCGCTGAGAAGGCCGAGTCCGGCGACCTGCTGTTCGGCAACATGGACACCTGGCTGATCTGGAACCTCACCGGGGGCACCGACGGCGGGCTGCACATCACCGACGTCACGAACGCCAGCCGGACGATGCTGATGGACCTGAAGTCCCTCGAGCTGGGACGAGGAGATCGCCGGCGATCATGGGCGTCCCGACGGCGATGCTCCCGGAGATCAGGCCGTCGAGCGAGGTGTACGGCGAGGTGAAGGCTCGGCGGCGCGCTGCAGGGCGTCTCGATCGCCGGCGACCTCGGCGACCAGCAGGCGGCCACGTTCGGGCAGACCTGCTTCTCGGTCGGCGAGGCCAAGAACACGTACGGCACCGGCAACTTCCTGCTGCTCAACACGGGCACGGAGGCGGTGCCGTCGAAGTCCGGGCTGCTCACGACGGTCGGCTACAAGATCGGCGACCAGGACTGCGATCTACTGCCTCGAGGGCTCGATCGCGATCACCGGCGCGCTCGTGCAGTGGCTGCGCGACAACCTGAAGATGATCAAGGCCGCGCCCGAGGTCGAGGACCTCGCCAAGTCGGTCGACGACAACGGCGGCTGCTACATCGTGCCGGCGTTCTCCGGGCTGTTCGCGCCGTACTGGAAGTCGAACGCGCGCGGCGTGGTGGCGGGGCTGACCCGCTACGTCAACGCCGGCCACATCGCGCGCGCGACGCTCGAGGCGACCGCGTACCAGAGCCGCGAGGTCGTGGAGGCCATGGACGCCGACTCGGGCGTCAAGCTCGAGTCGCTGAAGGTCGACGGCGGCATGGTCGGCAACGACCTGCTGATGCAGTTCCAGGCCGACCTGCTCGGCGTGCCCGTCATCCGGCCGAAGGTCCCGGAGACGACCTCGCTCGGCGCCGCCTACGCGGCCGGGCTGGCGACCGGCTTCTGGAACGAGGTCGAGGACCTGCGCGAGAACTGGGTCGAGGACAAGCGCTGGGAGCCCAAGATGGACTCCGCCCAGCGCGACGAGTACTACAAGTTCTGGAAGAAGGCCGTCACGCGGACCTTCGACTGGTTCGAAGCCGACGACAGCTGAGCGCGGAGCCGGGTCTGGGCCGGCGTTCGCCGGCCCAGACCCGGACCGCCGTAGGATTCATCGCGTGCCGAACCTTCAGGCCGAGGTGCTCGTGATCGGCGGCGGTGCGACCGGCACCGGCGTCGCGTGGGACGCGGCGCTGCGGGGGTTCGACGTGATCCTCGTCGATCGCGCCGACCTGGCGGAGGGCACGAGCGGGCGCTTCCACGGGCTGCTGCATTCGGGCGGCCGCTACGTGGTCAAGGACCCCGTCGCCGCGGCCGAGTGCGTCGCCGAGAACGCGGTCCTGCGGCGCGTGATCCCCGACTGCATCGAGGACACCGGCGGGCTGTTCGTGACGACGCCCGGACGACGACCCCGCGTACGGCGACCGCTTCCTCGCCGCCTGCCGGGAATGCGAGCTGCCGGCCGAGGAGATCGACGTTGCCGAGGCCCTCCGGCGCGAGCCGCGCCTCAACCCGGGGATCCGGCGGGCGTTCACGGTGCCCGACGCGTCGATCGACGCGTGGAAGACGGTCTGGGCGCTCGCCCGCGGCGCCTCGGCGCACGGCGCGCGCGTGCTGCCCTACCACCGCGTGATCGAGCTGCACCGCGACGGCGACGCCGTCGCCGGGGCGCGGCTGCGCAACGAGCGCACCGGCGAGGAGCTCGACGTCGAGGCCGGCTTCACGCTCAACGCGGCCGGCGCCTGGGCCGCGCAGGTCGCGCGGATGGCCGGGATCGAGGGCGTCGACGTCATTCCCGGCAAGGGGATCATGATCGCCATGAACCACCGGCTCGTGAACACGGTGATCAACCGCTGCGCGATGCCGGCGGACGGCGACATCCTCGTCCCGATTCGCACGGTCAGCGTGATCGGCACGACCGACATCCGGGCGGCCGACCCCGACGAGATCCCGGTCACGCAGGACGAGGTCGACCAGATGCTCGACGACGGCGAGCGCCTCGTGCCGGGCTTCCGCGAGGCCCGGGCGCTGCGGGTGTGGGCCGGCGCGCGCCCGCTGTTCCAGGACGCCAGGGTGGGCGAGGTGAAGGACACGCGCGACGTGAGCCGGACGCACGCGGTCGTCGACCACCTCGAGCGCGACGGCGTCAAGGGCCTCCTCACCATGTCCGGCGGCAAGCTGACCACGCTGCGCCTGATGGCGGAGGACATCGTCGATGCCATGTGCGCCCAGATCGGCACCGACCGGCCGTGCCGCACGCGCGAGATTCCGCCGCCCGTCGACCAGGACGCCGACTCGTACCACCTCGGCGCGCGCCTTCGCCGGCGCGAGGAGACGCTGCAGGAGGAGCAGCTCATCTGCGAGTGCGAGCTGATCGGCCGCCGGAAGCTCGAGGAGGCCATGCGCCGGCGCGGCACGACCAACCTCGACGACATCCGGCGCACCCTGCGCCTCGGCATGGGGCCCTGCCAGGGCGGCTTCTGCATCTACCGCGCGACCGGGATCCTGCACGGGCTCGGCGACCTCGACGGCGCCGAGGCGGCCGCGTCGCTGCGCGGCTTCCTCCAGGAGCGCTGGAAGGGCGTGTGGCCGATCCTCTACGGCGACCAGCTGCGTCAGGCGCGCCTCGACGACTGGATCTTCCAGGGGTTGCTCGACGTCGAGCATCTCCCCGACGGGGAGGCGCAGCCGGCATGAGCCACCACGACGTCGTGGTGATCGGCGCCGGGCTGGCGGGCCTGACCGCGGCGGTGCGCCTGGCGGAGGGCGGCGCGCGCGTGCTGGTGCTCGCCAAGGGCGTGGGCGCCACGCACCTGAGCGCCGGCACGATCGACGTGCTCGGGTATGCACCCGGAGCGGGTCGAGCATCCCCGCGAGGCGCTGGCGCGCCTCGGCCGACGGCCATCCCTACAGCCTGGTCGGGGCCGGAAGCCGTCGCGGCGTCGGTCGAGTGGCTCAAGGCGCGCGTGGCGGACGGCTCGCTGGCTCCGTACGCCTACGAAGGCGGCCTGGACGAGAACCTGCTGCTGCCGACGGCACTGGGCGTGCCGCGCCCGTCCGCGGTCGTCCCGGAGACGATGGCCGGGCGGCGATCTGCGCCGCGGCGGCCCCCTCTTCGTGGTCGGCTTTCGGGGCCTCAAGGACTTCCATCCGGCGCTCATGGCCGAGACGCTGCGGCACACGGGCACGCCCGCGCGCGCGGCCGAGCTCGACCTTCTCCCCGAGGGCCGCGCCGACGTCAACTCGCTGGGCTACGCGCGCGCCTTCGACGACCCGGCGTTCCGCGCCGAGGTCGTCGCTCAGCTCGTCGCGCGCCTACGGGCGGACGAGCGCGTGGCGTTCCCCGCCGTGCTCGGCATCGCCGACCCCCACGCCGCCTGGTCGGACCTCGAGCGGCGCCTGGCACGGCCCGTGTTCGAGGTCCCCACGCTGCCGCCCTCGGTGCCCGGGATGCGGCTGTTCGCGATCCTGCGCGAGGCGCTCCGGCGCGCCGGCGGGCGGGTGATCCTCAACACGGTGGTCACCGGCGCCGAGCGGGAGGGCGGCCGCGTCAGCGCGCTGCGCGTACGCGTCGGGCTGCGCGAGGAGCGCCGCGGTTGCGACTGGGTCGTGCTCGCCACGGGCGGGTTCGCGTCCGGGGGCCTCGAGCTCGACTCGCGCTGGACGGCGCGCGAGACGGCGCTCGGCCTGCCGGTCGCCGGCGTGCCCGCGCCGGGCGACGAGCGCTTCCGCCCGGGCTACTTCGACGACCACCCGATCGCGCGAGCCGGCGTGGCAGTGGGCTCGGACCTGCGCCCGGAGGGCCACGAGAACGTCCTCGTCGCCGGCGCCACGCTGGCCGGCGCCGAGCCGTGGCGAGAGAAGTCCGGTGACGGCATCAGCCTCGCGACCGGCCACCGGGCGGCTGAGCTCGTCCTCGGCGGCGTCCGTCAGCCGGCCGCGGCGGGGAGCTGACGTGGACGTGCTCGGCGACCTCATGCGCGGTTCGCTCGACCACTGCGTGAAGTGCACGATCTGCGAGACCTTCTGCCCGGTCTCCAACGTCACGCCGCTGTTCCCGGGCCCCAAGTACGTCGGGCCGCAGGCGGAGCGCTTCCGCGTCGGCGACGAGCCCTCGTTCGACGCCTCGCTCGACTACTGCTCGGGCTGCGGGGTCTGCACCCAGGTCTGCCCGCAGGGCGTCCACATCGCGGAGATCAACACGCAGGCGCGCGCCAAGATGAAGGAGACGAACGGCGTGTCGCTGCGCGACCGCCTGCTGGCGCGCCCCACGCTCGCGGGGCGGCTCGGCACGCCGGTGGCGCCGCTCGCCAACTGGAGCCTCCGCAACCGGCCGCTGCGAGTCGCGGCGGAGCGGATCGTCGGACCTCGCACCGCCGGGCGCCGTTGCCGCGCTTCGCCGGCCGCACGTTCCAGCGCTGGGCGCGGCGGCACACCTCGCCGCCGGCGCAGCGCCGCGTCGCCTACTTCCACAACTGCGGCACGAACTACTACGAGCCCCGGCTGGGCGAGATGACCGTGGCGCTGCTCGAGCACAACGGGCTCGCCGTCGAGGTGCCCAAGCAGGACTGCTGCGGGCTGCCCCTGCAGTCCAACGGCCTGTTCGACGACGCCCGCGGCTACGTCCACCGGCTGGCGGCCCGGCTCGCGCCCTATGCGCGCGCGGGAGTCGACATCGTCGGCACCTCGACCAGCTGCACCCTGATGCTCAAGCGCGAGGCGCTCGAGATCCTCGGCATGGACGACGACCCCGACCTCAGGGCCGTCTCCGAGCGGACCTTCGACATCTGCGAGTACCTGCTCGCCATGCACGAGCGCGGCGAGCTGCAGACCGATTTCCGGCCCGCTGCCCGAGACCGTCACCTACCACGCCCCCTGCCAGCAGCAGGGTCACGGCATCGGCAAGCCGGCGCTGGACCTGCTCGCGCTCGTGCCCGAGCTGCGCACGATCGAGCTGGACGCCACCTGCTGCGGCATCGCCGGGACCTACGGTCTGAAGCGCGAGAAGTACGACATCGCGATGAAGGTGGGGGCCGGCCTGTTCGCGCAGATCGCCGACGCCGCCCCCGAGCGGGCGGTGTGCGACTCGGAGACGTGCCGCTGGCAGATCGAGCAGGCCACCGGGGTGCGGACCGTGCACCCCGTCGAGATGCTCCACCGGGCGTCGGGCCTCGCCTGAGCGGCTCGTGGTCGGCCTGGTAATCGTCTCCCACAGCGCGGCGCTGGCCGACGGCGTCGTGGAGCTCGCGCGCGAGATGGGCGCCGGCGAGGTTCAGATCGAGGCGGCCGGCGGGATGGAGGACGGAGCGATCGGCACCGACGCCGCGCGCGTGCAGGAGGCCGTGGAGCGCGTGCGCTCGCCCGACGGCGTGCTCGTCCTGATGGACCTCGGCAGCGCGCTGATGAGCGCGGAGATGGCCGCCGAGATGGCCGGTCCGGACGGCGGCCGGATCCTGCTGTCGGAGGCGCCGCTGGTGGAGGGCGCCGTGGCCGCCGCGGCGCGCGCACGCGGCGGCGGCTCGCTGGACGAGGTCGCGCGCGAGGCGCGCGGCGCTCTCGCCGTGAAGAGCACGCAGCTCGGGGGCGACGAGCCAGAGGCGGCCTCGGACCGTCCGGGGCACGAGGGAGACGACGTCCAGGAGCTGCGTCTGCCCGTGAACAACCGGCTGGGCCTCCACGCCCGGCCGGCCGCCCGCTTCGTCGGCGCGCTGGCGGGGATCGACGCCCACGTCGAGGTCGCCAACGCGAGCCGCGGGCGGGGCCCCGCCGACGGGCGCAGCCTGACCGGCCTGGCGACGCTCGCGGTGGGCCAGGGCGACGAGATCGTCGTGACGGCCAGCGGCGGCGGGGCCGCCGAAGCGCTCGCCGCCATCCGCGCGCTCGCGTCCGAGAACTTCGGCGACGCGGATGGAAGGAGCGACGTGCCCGCCGCTCCGCGCGAGGCCGCCGCTCCGCGCGCGGACACGCCCGGCGACGCTCCGCGGGGGACGCGTCCGCAGCCGCTCCGCGCGCGGACTCGCCCGCCGTCGCGGAGGCCGCCTCGCCGCCGCGTCCGGGAACGTGTCTGCGCGGCGTGGCCGCCTCGGCGGGGATCGCGATCGGCCCCGCGCGCCAGCTGCGGCCCGCTGAGCCGCCGGTCGAAGACGGGCCCGGCGGCACGCCCGGCGAGGAGCGGGCGCGGCTCGAGGCTGCGCGCGCGGCGGTCCGGGACGACCTCGAGGAGACGCGCGCCGCGGTGACGGCGCGCGCCGGGGCTGCCGAGGCGGAGATCTTCGAGGCGCACGCGCTCCTCCTCGACGACGCCGCCATCGTCGACCCCGCGCTTCGCAGCATCGACGAGGGGGAGCCGGCCGGCCGGGCATGGCGGGCGGCCTCGCGGGAGGCGGCGTCGGCGTTCCGGGAGCTCGACGACCCCTACCTGCGCGAGCGGGCCGTCGACGTGGAGGACGTCTCGTCGCGGGTGCTCGCCCGGCTCGCAGGGGTGTCCCCGGGAGCTGTGATGGAGGCTCCCGGCATCGTCGTCGCCGACGAGCTGACGCCACGCGAAGCGGCCGGTCTCGACCCCGCCGACGCCTGGGCGATCGCCACCGCGCGCGGAGGCGCCACCGCGCACGCGGCCATCCTCGCGCGGGCGCTCGGCATCCCCGCGGTGGTGGGGCTCGGCGGCTCGCTGCTCGCGATCGCGGAGGACACGCCGCTTGTCGTGGACGGCGACGCGGGCGTGATCCACGTCGATCCGGGTCCGGAGACCGTCGCCGAGCACGAGCGCCGGCGCGCGGCGGCCGAGGCCGACCGCCGGGCCGTGCTGGCGCTCGCCGCCGAGCCCGGCGCCCTGCGCGACGGGCGCAGGGTCGAGGTCTTCGCCAACGTGGGCAACCTCGCCGAGGCGCGGCTGGCATTGGACAACGGCGCCGAGGGCATCGGCCTGCTGCGCACCGAGTTCCTGTTCCTCGACCGCGCGGAACCGCCCAGCGAGGAGGAGCAGGCCGACGTCCTGCGCGAGATCGCCGGCGCGCTCGACGGCCGTCCGGTCGTGGTGCGCACGCTCGACACCGGAGCCGACAAGCCGCTGCCCTTCCTGCGCCAGGACGCCGGAGCCGAACCCGTTCCTGGGGCGCCGCGGCATCCGGCTGTCGCTCTCCAGCCCGGACCTCTTCCGCACGCAGCTCCGCGCGATCGTCCGCGTCGCGGCGGAGCACCCGCTGAAGGTGATGTTCCCGATGGTCGCCACGCTGGACGAGCTGCGGGCCGCGCGCGGCGCTGCTGGACGAGGCGCGCGCCGAGCTCGGCAGCCGCGCCGAGCTCGAGGTCGGCGTGATGGTCGAGGTGCCGGCGCTGGCGCTCCAGGCGGCGCGCTTCGCGCCCGAGGTCGACTTCTTCTCGATCGGGACCAACGACCTGGCCCAGTACGTGATGGCCGCCGATCGCGGCAACGCGGCCATGGCCGATCTGCTGAGCGGCTCGCTGGCGCCCGTGCTCGCGCTCACCGCGGCGGTGACGGCGGCCGCCGCCGCCCACGGCCGCTGGGTCGGCGTGTGCGGAGAGCTCGCCGGTGACCCGGGTGCGGCGGTCCTCCTCGCCGGACTCGGGGTGCGGGAGCTCAGCATGGCGGGGAGCCGGATCCCGGCCGTCAAGGCGGCGCTCCGCGAAGTCGACTGGGCGGCCGCCCAGTCGGCCGCGCGCGGCGCGCTGCCCCCGCTCCCCGAGGCCGTGCTTCCCGGCTCCCTCCCGACCGGCGCGCGGTAGCATCCGCTCGCCTCATGGCGATCTTCACCATGCCCCGGGACGGATTGCGCTCCGCCCCCGTGATCGCCGCGAGCAGCGCGACTGCGCATCGTCCTCACCCCGGTGGTGATGTGGCTCGTGCTCGAGGGCCAGGGAGAGGGCGCGGAGCTGGCGGCGGCCGTGCTCTTCTGCGTGGCGGCCGCCACCGACTGGATCGACGGACGGCTCGCGCGGCGCTGGGGCGTGACCAGCAAGCTCGGCTCGTTCCTCGACACGACCGCCGACAAGCTGCTCGTCTCGGGCGTGCTGATCGCGCTGCTCGCGGTCGGCCGCGCCTCGGCGTGGATCGTGGCCATCATCATCGGCCGCGAGCTGGTCCTGATGGGCCTGCGCGGCGCGATCGCCTCGGAGGGCGAGGTCATGTCGCCCTCGATACTCGGCAAGCTGAAGACCAGCATCCAGTTCGTCGCGATCGCGCTGGCGATCCTGCGACCCGGCGAGCCGGTGGCCGGCCTCTACCTCGACGAATGGGCGATGCTGGCCGCAGCCGCCATAACCGTGGCGTCGGCGGCCGACTACCTGGTGCGGGCGATCCCGCTGGTGGTGCGCGGGGACGCCCGTACGTGACGCGCGTCTTCCTGACGGGGGGCAGCGGCCTGATCGGCGGCGCGCTCGCCGCGCGCCTGGCCGAGCGCGGCGACGAGGTGGTCGCCATGGCGCGCTCGGACTCGGCGGAGCGCAAGCTCGCCGCCGGCGGCGCGCGCGTCGTGCGCGGCGACGTCCTCGACGAGGACGCGATGGCCGCCGGCATGGCCGGCTGCGCGGTCGACGTACCACGTGGCCGGCATCAACACGATGTGCCCCACCGACCCGTCCGCAGCTCTTCCACGTCAACGTGCGCGGCGCGGAGGCCGCGGTGCGTGCCGCTGCGCGCGCCGGCGTGCCGAGGGTGGTGCTGACCTCGTCGGCGGCGTCGCTGGGTGAGGCGTCGGGCACGGTGGGCAGCGAGGCGTCGCCGCACCGCGGCAGCTACCTCTCGTACTACGAGCGCTCCAAGCACGAGGGCGAGCGAGCCGCGTTCGAGGCCGCGCGCCGCGCGGGTGTCGAGCTGGTCGCGGTCAACCCGTCCTCGGTCCAGGGCCCCGGGCGGGCGGGCGGCACCGGGCGAATCCTGATCGCGTACCTCAACGGGCGCCTGCCGGCGTTCCTGGACACGCAGATCAGCCTCGTCGACATCGGCGACTGCGTGGAGGGCCACCTGCTCGGCGCCGAGCGCGGCGTGCCGGGTGAGCGCTACGTGCTCAGCGGCGCGACGCTGTCGTCGCGCGAGGCGCTGGAGCTGGTGGCGGAGGTGTCGGGCGTCCGGCGCGACGTGCGCTTCCTCCCGCGCCGCATGGCCGCCGCCGCGGCGGCGCTGGTGGAGGCCGCCTTTCGCGTGCGCGGCCGCCAGCCGCCGGTCTGCCGGGAGATGGTGCGGACGCTCGCGCACGGCCACCGCTATGACGGCACGCGCGCGCGAGCGCGAGCTGGGTCTGCGCTACACGCCGGTCGCCGAGACGTTCCGGCGCACGGTCGAGTGGGCGACCCGCGAGGGCCTCGTACGGCATCCGGCTCAGGCTGACTAACCGGCCGGGCAGCGGGTAGACGAAACATATGGAGCACCACAAGCACCCAGCCAAGCCGGAGCAGAGCGACAGCTTCGAGAAGGGCGTCGATCACAAGCCCGACCCGCCGGAGGAGAACCTCGAGCCCGACTTCGCACGCGGTGTGCGCGAGGGTGAGCCGGGCGAAGAGGGCCGCTTCAGCGAAGGTGAGGAGCAGCTGCCGGACTCGCCGGAGAAGCACGTTGAGCGCCGCTTCAGCGAGGGCATCGAGCGCAGCCCCACCAGCGAGTAGGCGGCGCTCGGGCAGTAACGCCGGGCACCGCTTTCGACACGGTATGGTCGTCACATCAACGACGAAGGAGGAGCTGTGGCTGCTCTGTGCCGTTCGTACACCTCGCATGCCGAGGCTCTCGGCGCCGTCAACGCGGTGCTCGGCGCGGGAATCCCCGGTGAAGGCGTGCGGGTCCTATCCGGTGAGCCGCAGCGCGACACCCACGAGGAGCCGGTGGGCGAGTTCGGCGGTACCACCGCGCCGGACGCCCCGGTAGGGGAGTTCGCCGGCGGCACCCATCCGCAGGGGGAGGACGAGGGCGCCTTCGCCGGCGGCGAGCAGCGCGGCGGCAGCTTCGCCGACGCCGACCGCGACGAGATCGTCAGCTACCCGGGCGGGGTCGAGCACGCGCGCTACGCCGGTCCCCACGGGGTCAAGGAGGTCCTGACCGGGGCCGGCCTCGACGACGCTGCGGCGGAGCGCGACATGGGCGCGCTTCAGGCGGGCCGTGTGCTCGTGCTGGTGACGGCGCCGGACCAAGAGGCCGAGCGCGTCCGGACGCTGCTGGACGGCTGACGTCAGCCGGCCGCGGCCGCGCGGTTGCTCGGCCCCGAGCGGCAGCATCTCGTCGACGAGGCGCTCGGCGTCCCGGGCTGCCGCGGACAGGACCGCCGAGCGCCGTTCGAGCTGCCCGACCACCGGCGTCCCCGCCGGCGGGCGCAGGCCGAGCACGTAGGGCGGTCCGCCGCCCCAGTCGAGCGATCGCCGTGCGACGTCCTGCACCACGCGCTCGTACCACTCCACGCGCTTGCGGTAGAGCGTGGCGAGCGCAGGGTTGAGCGCACGCAGATGCCGCACGATCAGCACGTCGGCTATCCGCGAGGCGCTCCTGCGCGGCACGCCGTGCGGGCGCGTCTGCAGCGCGAGCACGTGCGTCGCCCCGGCCGTCGAGCGCCTCGGCGACGGGGATCGCCGATCCGAGGCCGCCGTCGACGTAGCGCCGCCCCCCGATCTCGACCGGCGGCCCGCCGGCCCAGGGCATGCGGCTGGAGGCGAGCACGGCGTCGTACAGCTCGGTCTTCGAGGCCATCCCGGAGAAGGTCACCGTGTCGGCCGTCTCCACGCTGACCGCCACGCAATGCAGGGCGATCGGGCTGGCCAGGACGCGCTCGTGACGGCCGGCGTCCAGCCCCGCCGAGGCGTACTCGAGCACGTAGCTGACGTCGATCACCGGCCGGCCGCGCAGCGCCCGGGCGGGGTTGACGAACTTCCGCGACGCCAGCGGCCCGTGATAGGCGGCGGCGCCCTCGCGGGCCACGCCCGCGATCAGCGCGGCCCCGTTGATCGCCCCGGCCGAGGCGCCGACGACCAGGTCGAAGCAGCCTGTGAGCCCGAGGCGCTCGAGCGCCGCGGTCATGCCCGCCGACACGACGCCGCGCATCCCCCCGCCCTCCACCACCAGCGCGACGCGATGCGGGTCGTGGCGCCGGCCCGGCCGGCTGCCGTCCCGCGCGCGGTCACGCGAGCACGTCGAGCACGGGATGCTGCGAGGCGAGCACGTCCCTAGACGTCCTCGGGCTGGGTACGTCCTTCGCCGTAGTCGGGGATCTGCTGGACGGCCCACCCATTCCCGTCGGGGTCGCTGAAGTACACGAAGCGGCCCCAGGGGAAGTCCTGGACCTCGGACACCTCGAGCCCCCGCGCCGACAGCACCTCGCGCGCGGCCTCGATGTCCTCGACCACAAGCTGCAGCCCCTGCAGCGACCCGGGCGCCAGCTCGGTGATGCCGTCGCCGATCGAAACCGAGCAGGCCGAGCCCGGCGGCGTCAGCTGGACGAAGCGCAGACCTTCCCGGACCGTGACGTCGTTGTCGACGGCGAAGCCGGCCCGTTCCGAGTAGAACGCCTTCGCGCGGTCGACATCCGAGACGGGAACCGGGATCAACTCGAGCTTGAAGTCCATCGGGCGCGCCAGTCTAGCCCGCCGTTAGGTGGAGATGACACTGGCCCTCCTACGTTGCTTCCTGTCCGTTTCACCCGACAGCAAGGAAGCCCAACATGGAAGAGCAGAGACAGCCGGGACGCAGGCGGCGCGCGATGCTCGCCGGGGTGCTGGCGGCGGTCGCCGTCGCCGTGGCGCTGCCGGCGAGCGGCGCGTTCGCCGACGGTGACTCGTCAGGCCCGCAGGCCTCCGGCGGCGGCGTTCAGTCCGCGCCCGTCCAGGACCAGCGCGACCAGGGGCCGCGCGACCGCGACTGCCCCGAGAAGCGGGACGGTCGGGGCGGCTCGTCCGGCTCCGAGGATGCGATCGAGCTCTAGACGCGGAGTGAGGCAGGCGGTGCTCATCGCCCTGGTCTCGGGGCTGGCCGCGGCGCTGTCGGTGAGCGCGGTCTTCATTGCCGCGGGGGCGTTCGACGACGACGCGCCGGCGCCCCGCGCCGCGGCCACGCCTTCTGCCGCGCCTGCCGACGGACGCCTCGGCCCTCTTCCGGCGGGCCCGCGACGGCGTCGTCCTGGTCGAAGCGCGGCGGCCCGGCACGCCCCTCTCCTTCGGCCGGCCCTCACGCGAGGACGGCATCGCCACGGGGACGGGGTTCGTGGTCGACGAGTCCGGTCACATCGTCACGAACGACCACGTCGCAGCCGGCGGCCGCGTCGTCACGGTCCAGGCCGGGCCCCGCACGCCGCGGGTCCGCGCCCGGATCGTCGGCCGGGACCCCTCCACCGACCTCGCCCTCCTGCGCGTGGACCCGGGTGACGCGCAGGACCTCGACCCGCTCCCGCTCGGCCGCTCCGACGCGGTTCAGGTCGGCGACACGGCGGTCGCGGTCGGGAACCCGTTCGGCCTGCAGCGCTCGCTCACGGTCGGGGTGGTGTCCGCCACCGACCGCAGCATCGAGGCGCCCGACGGATTCCCGATCGAGGGCGCCGTGCAGACCGACGCGGCGATCAACCCCGGCAACTCCGGCGGCCCCCTGCTCGACGGCGCGGGGCGCGTCATCGGCGTGCTGGCGCAGAGCGAAGCGGACGGGATCGCCTACGCGGTACCGGTCGACACGCTCCGCCGGGTGATGCCCGAGCTGCGCCGCACCGGCAGGGTCGAGCGCGCGCACCTCGGGGTGGCGACGGTCGAGCTCGAGCCCGATCTCGCCCGGGCTCTCGGCCTGTCGAGAAGCGAGGGACTCGTGGTGAGCGACGTGACCGGCGGCGGCCCCGCGGACGACGCCGGCGTGCGAGGAGCACGGTCGATCGAGCGCGGGGTCCCGCGCGGCGGGGACGTGCTGCTGGCGATCGACGGGACGCCGCTCGCCAGGACGGAGGACCTGACGGCGGCGCTCGAGCGGCTCGATCCGGACGAACAGGTGGAACTGACTCTGCTTCGCGACGGCCGGCGTATCACGGTTGAGGCGGAGCTCGGCCGCCGGGAGACCCCGACCTCGTAGTCTGTCCCCATGTCGCGGGTCGTATCTGCGGCGGCGGCCAGGAGCAGGGCCGGCGAGTGGCAGCGCCGACCGAGCCCGGCCGCACGCAGGTCTTCGGCACGGTGTACGTGGTCTTCGAGGCCGGCTAACGCGGCCGCAGGGCGCGGATCGCCGCCTTCGTCCCGGCCACGGAGTTGTAGGGGTTGCCGCGGTCGGCGATGCAGAAGAAACAGATCGGGACGTTGATCGTCACGACGACGCGTCCGAGGCGGACGTGGGCGAGTACTCGATCGCGCGCACGGTTCGGGCAGGGACCGGATTCGATGCCGGGTGCAAGGCGAACAGGGCCGGACCGCGGTGGCGCCGGGTCGCCGCGGGGCGGGCCGTACCCGCGATGGATGACCGCACGTCCCGCGCCTGAGCCGAACCGGCTGGCCTTCGCGCATGGCGAGTGCCAGACGAGCCGGCCGAGGCGCGAGGCCTTGAAACGCGCGAACGCCGCTGGGCGCCACACGCCCAGCCACACCCCGCCCGCGTACCGCAGCCCGACCGCCCAGCCCGGCCCGTCGCGGTACACCTCGCTGAGCCTGAGCGGCCCGAGCCGGCCGGGCGGATCGTGGCCGCGGCCCAGCCAGTGGACGATGCCGGCGATGCGCGGGTCGTCGAGCGGCACCTCGAGGTCGTCGTTCTCGTTGGGCGCGAGCGGAGTCGGCGCCGCGATCCTCGCCTGCTGGCGCTCGGCGAGCCGAAGCGCGCTCTCCTCACCGCGGTCCCCCGCGAGACCCGCCTCGAAGACGAACGCGAGTACGCGCCCGGCACGCCACGCCACCGCCACCCCGGGTCGTGTGCGCCCGCCCGCAAGCGCCTGGTCGGTCTCGAGCACGACAGCCTCGTCCCCGACAGGGCGCGACGGCGACCGGCGCACGAACGACCTGCGGCTCGGCCCGATGGTGAACTGAAGCAGGCCGGCCGCGACGCGCAGCCCGGCTTCCGCTGCGACTGGATCGCGGAAGACGTAGGCATGACCGTCAACGGCCGCCGGCCTGCGCACGCCGCGCGGGCGCCATGCCTCGTCGAACTCGATGTCGCAGCCCATGAACGGGTGGCGACGTTCGAGCCGAACGAGCGACGTCGGCGTCCCCTCTCGACCGAAGCTCGAGCCGCACCCGCCGTCGTCACCCACGACATAGCCGGGGCCCAGGTCGGACAGGCGCAACACGAGGTCCTGCGGATCGGTCCGCCCCGCGGCCGTGCCGGAAGCGCTCGCCACGAACACCGCGAGCCCGATGAGACCTACGTAGAGCCTCAGCAGCAACGCGCCCGCGGGTTCTCGTCGCGGTCGTCCATCCGCCAGCGCTCGAAGTCGCGCCGGCTCATCACGGGGTCGTCCGGGTGGTCGCGGCGGCGGTGCTCCACGTAGCGGTCGTACGCGGTCTCGCCGGAGACCTCGCGCAGGTACCCCATGACGCCGCGGGCGGCGCCGCGCAGCACGCCGGGCCGTCCCATCAGCGGCTCCCCACTTCGGTCCGCTCCTCCTCGCGCTCGGGTGCGCCGCGCACGAAGCGCCCGCCTCCGCTCCCGGCGCCCGCGGCGGCCATCGCCGCCCGCTCGGCGGGCGTCGCGATCAGGCCGGAGGGCGCCACCAGCGTCGAGGGCCGTGCCGGCACCTCGGTCAGCTCGACCGGCCGCGTGCCGCGGATCGTCGCGATCCAGACGCGCGCGGCGTCGGCGATGATCAGGATGATCAGCAGCGCGAAGAACGCGGCCAGGACGCCGTCGACGGTGGAGTTGGTCACGATCTTCTCCATGTCGCCGAGGCTGGTGGCGGGCGCCAGCACCTCGCCGTCGTCGAGCGCCTCCTGGAAGGTGTCCCGCTGGGCGAAGAAGCCGAGCTTCGGGTCGTCCGAGAAGACCTTCTGCCAGCTCGCGGTCAGCGTGACGGTCGCGTCCCAGGCGAGCGGCACGAGCGTCACCCACGCCCATTTCAGCTTGCCGGACTTGATCAGGATCGTGGTGGCCACCGTCAGCGCCACCGCCGCCAGCAGCTGGTTCGCGATGCCGAACAGCGGGAAGAGCTGGTTGATGCCTCCGAGCGGGTCCGTCGCGCCGGTGTAGAGGAAGTAGCCCCAGGCGCCCACGACGATCGCGCTCGTCGCCCACAGCCCGGGCTTCCAGGAGACGCGCCCGATCGGCTTCCAGATGTTGCCGAGCGTGTCCTGCAGCATGAAGCGCCCGACCCGCGTGCCCGCGTCCACCGTGGTGAGGATGAACAGGGCCTCGAACATGATCGCGAAGTGGTACCAGAAGGCCTTCAGGCCATTTCCGCCTATGACGCCCGAGAAGATCTCGGACATCCCGACGGCCAGCGTGGGCGCGCCGCCGGTGCGCGCCACGAGCGTGTCCTCCTCGACCGAGCGGGCCGCGGACTGCAGCTGGTCGGGGCTGATCGTGAAGCCCAGGTCGCGGACGGCCGTGGAGGCCGAGTTCACCGTGTCCCCCACCACCCCCGCGGGCGCGTTCATCGCGAAGTAGAGACCGGGGTCGAGGATCGACGCGGCCGTGATCGCCATGACCGCGACGAACGACTCCATCAGCATCGCGCCGTAGCCGATCGTGCGGACCTGCGACTCCTTCTCGATCATCTTCGGCGTGGTGCCCGAGGAGATCAGGGCGTGGAAGCCCGACAGCGCGCCGCAGGCGATGATGATGAACACGAACGGGAACAGCGAGCCGGCGAAGACCGGTCCCTCGCCGCTCGTCGCGAACTCCGAGACGCTCTCGTTCTGGAGCACCGGGAGCGTCACGACGATGCCGAGCGCCAGCAGCGCGATCGTCCCGATCTTCATGAAGGTCGAGAGGTAGTCGCGCGGCGCAAGCAGCATCCAGACCGGGAGCACCGACGCCGCGAAGCCGTAGACGATCAGGCAGATGACGAGCGTCTCCGGCGAGAGCGTGAAGAAGTCGGCCAGCGCGCCGTCGGCCTCCTGCACCCAGCCGCCGGCGACGATGGCGAGGAGCAGCAGCGCCACGCCGATCGCCGTCGTCTCGATCACCCGGCCCGGCCGCAGCACCCGCATGTAGACGCCCATGAAGAGCGCGATGGGGATCGTCATCGCGATCGAGAACGTGCCCCACGGCGACGCGGCGAGCGCCTGCACCACGACGAGCGCGAGGACCGCGAGCAGGATGATCATGATCGAGAAGACCGCGATCAGTGCGGCGGCGCCGCCGACCGGCCCGATCTCGTCACGCGCCATCTGCCCGAGGCTCTTGCCGTCGCGGCGCATGGAGAAGAACAGGATCACCATGTCCTGCACGGCACCGGCGAAGATGACGCCGACGATGATCCAGATCGTCCCCGGCAGGAAGCCCATCTGGGCGGCCAGCACGGGGCCGACCAGCGGGCCGGCGCCGGCGATCGCGGCGAAGTGGTGCCCGAACAGGACGCGCCGGTCGGTCGGCTGGTAGTCGTGCCCGTTGTCGAGCCGCTCCGCCGGAGTGGCGCGCTTGTCGTCGGTGCCGAGGACCTTCTTCGCGATGAAGCGCGCGTAGAAGCGGTAGGCGATGGCGTACGAACAGAGGGCCGCGAACAGCAGCCAGATCGCGCTGATCTCCTCGCCGCGCGAGAGGGCCAGCATGGCCCATGCCACCGCCCCGAGCAGCGCCACCCCCGTCCAGATGAGAAGACTGCGGACGCGGATCTGCTTGCCCCTCATGTGCGGGGCCGTACCCGGAGCGTCACAAACCACACAAAAAAGGGCGCCCCGGCGGGGCGCCCTTTCAGACGATTCGGATGCGTGCCGGGCTAGCTGGTGCCCACCGGCTCGCTGGGGCTCGCGGCCGAGTCCGGGGTGGTGCTCGCGGTGTACTCGAACTCCTCCTCGGCGCCGAACAGCGCGTCGAGCGCCTTCTTGCGCAGGTCCTCGCTGAGCGCGAGCGCCAGGCCGGCGCCCACGAAGGCGATCAGCAGCAGGCGGCGCTTGCGGTGCTTCTTCTTCTTGCCGCCACGCAGCGAGTCGGCCGCGTCCTTCAGGGAGCTCGCGGCCTCCTTCAGCTCGCGCTGGACCTTCTTGTCGTCGAGCGCCTTGACGGGGCCCTTGCCGTTGATACGCCCGTACGCCTTCTTGGCGGAGACGAAGGCGTTGCGAACGTTCTCGCGCAGCTCCTGGTCCTCGACGAAGCGCTGGACGTACTCGTTCGACCGGACTGCCTTGCCGGCGGCGAATGCCCCGGCGCCGGCCTTTGCGGCCTTCTTCTTTGCTGCCATTGCTCTCCTCGATCCGCTTTCGCTGCGGACACTCTACCCGGGCGAGCGCCCCCGACGCTTCTTCTCGAGCGCCGCGTCGAGGACCTCGCTCACGTCGTCCACCAGGACGAACCTCATCCGCTTGCGCAGGTGCTCGGGAATGTCGTCGATGTCCGCCTCGTTGCGGCGCGGGATGATCAGCCGCTTGATCCCGGCGCGCTGGGCGGCGAGCGCCTTCTCCTTCAGCCCGCCGATCGGCAGCACCTGGCCGGTGAGCGTGATCTCGCCCGTCATGGCCGTGTCGGCCCGCACGGGGCGCCCGGTGGCGCGCGACGCCAGCGCCGTGGCCATCGTGATGCCGGCGCTGGGGCCGTCCTTGGGGATCGCCCCGGCGGGCACGTGCACGTGCACGTCGTTGTCGCGGAAGTAGGCGTCCGGGATCCCGCCGTCCGTCGACTTGACATAGGACAGCGCGGCCGCGGCCGACTCCTTCATCACGTCGCCGAGCTGGCCGGTGATCTGGAGCTTGCCGTCCCCCGGGAAGGAGGTGGCCTCCACGAACAGGACGTCGCCGCCGAACGGTGTCCACGCCAGCCCGGTCGCCACGCCCGGCTCGCCGGTGCGGCGCTGCACCTCGGCCTGGAAGCGCGGCTTCCCGAGCAGCTCGCTCACGGTCTTCGCCCGCACGACGCGCTTCGACCTCCGGGTCCCCTCGGCGAACTCGCGGGCGACCTTGCGGCACACCGATCCGATCTGCCGCTCGAGCCCGCGCACGCCCGCCTCGCGCGTATAGCCGTCGATGATCACGTCGAGCGCCTCCGCGGTGATCTCGATCCTCGAGCGCCCCACGCCGTTTCGCTCCATCTGCCTCGGCACCAGGTAGCGCTTCGCGATCTCGCGCTTCTCCTCGTGCGTGTAGCCGGACAGCTCGATGATCTCCATCCGGTCGCGCAGCGCCGCCGGCACGGTGTCGAGCTGGTTCGCCGTGCAGATGAAGAACACGCTCGACAGGTCGAACTGCAGGTCCAGGTAGTGGTCGCGGAAGGTGGAGTTCTGCTCGGGGTCGAGCACCTCGAGCATCGCGCTGGCCGGGTCGCCGCGGAAGTCGGCGCCCATCTTGTCGATCTCGTCGATCATCAGCACCGGGTTGTTCGACCCGGCGTCGCGCATCGCGCGCAGGATCGTGCCGGGCATGGCCCCGATGTAGGTGCGGCGGTGGCCGCGGATCTCCGACTCGTCGCGCACTCCGCCCACCGATATGCGCTCGAACTCCCGCCCCATCGCGGCCGCGATCGAGCGCCCCAGCGACGTCTTGCCCACTCCCGGCGGGCCGACGAAGCAGAGGATCGAGGAGCGGGCGTCCGGCTTCAGCTTCCGCACGGCCAGGAACTCGAGGATGCGGTCCTTGACCGACTCGATGTCGTAGTGGTCGCGGTCGAGGATCTTGCGCGCGTCCTTCAGGTCGAGGCTGTCATCCGTCGCCGTCGACCACGGCAGGTCGGCCAGCCACTCGAGGTATGTGCGGATCACGCCGTGCTCGGCCGCCTGCGGGGGCAGCCGCTCGAAGCGCTGCAGCTCGCGCTCGGCCTGCTTCCAGGCGTGCTCGGGCAGGCCCGCGGCCTCGAGCCGCTCGCGGAGCTCCGTCGCCTCGGCCTGGAGCTCGTCGACCTCGCCGAGCTCCTCCTGGATCGCCTTCAGCTGCTGGCGCAGGAACCACTCGCGCTGACCCCTGTCCATCTCCGACTGCACCTGCGACTGGATCCGGGTGCCGATCTCGGCCAGCTCCACCTCGCGGGCGAGCAGCTCGGACAGCATGCGCAGCCGCTTGGTCACGTTGCGCTCCTCGAGCAGCGCCTGCTTCTCCGCCGTCTTCAGGCGCAGCGCGCCGGCGATCATGTGCGCCAGCTCCGACGGGTCGTCGAGGTTCGCGACCGCGATCTGCAGCTCCTCCGGCAGGTAGGGGAGCTCCTCGATGATGCGCGAGAACGTGGCCTGCACGTTGCGGTGGAGCGCCTCGAGCTCGGGCGACGGGATGAGCTCGTCCGGCGCGACCTCGATGCTCGCGACGAGGTAGGGCTCGGTGGCGGTGAAGTCGGTCAGCACGACCCGCTGCGCGCCGTGCACCAGGATGCGGAGCGTGCCGTCGGGCATCTTCAGCATGCGCGCCACCACGCCGGCCACGCCGACCCGGTAGAGGTCGTCCGGCCCCGGCTCCTCGTCGTCCCAATCGAGCCGCGAGGCGACCATCACCAGCATCCGGTTGCCGGCCAGCACGTCGTTCACCAGCCGGATCGAGCGCTCCTGCCCGATGGCGAGCGGCATCAGCGCCTCCGGGAACGGCACCGACTCGCGCAGCGGGAGGACCGGGAGCGCGTCCGGGAGGTTCGAGCGGACCTCCGCGGTGGCCGCCTCTCCCTCCGCGGAAGGGATGTGGATGCTCACGCCTCGCGCTCGTCGATCGGCACCCGCCTGACCGCCTGGTCGGGCCGGGCGAGCGGGATCTCGACCTCGAGGATGCCGTCCTCGTAGGAGGCGCGGGCCTCGCCGGGCACCACCTCGGCGCCCAGCTCGACGACCCGGCGGAAGGGGCCGTGCTCGATCTCGATCTGCTGGTAGAGCCGCCCGGCGGACTCCGCCGGCCGGCGCTCGCCCGCGATCAGGAGCTGCCGCCCGCGGATCTCGAGCGCCACATCGGTGATCTCGATTCCGGCGAGGTCGGCCTTGACCACCGCGCGCGGCGGATCGTCGGCGTAGAAGACATCGACGGAGGGCGAGAAGCCGCGGCCACGGAGCCCGGTCTGGCGCTCGAAGACGTCGCCGAACAGCTCGTCGATCTCGCGCCGCATGCGCTCGAAGTTGGCGAACAGGTCACGGGAGGACGCCACGGTTCCGAGGATAGGCCGTGGAGACGTTGCGACGCCTCGACGCACGCAGGCGTCAGCCTCGAGCTCGAGCCCGTATGGCCACGCAACAGCGGCCGGGCTCGGGCTCGAGGCTGGCGGTGACGTCCCTGCGGTCCAGCCCCTCGAGCAGACCCTCGAGGTAGGACTGGTTCATGCCGCAGACGACGTCGCGGTGCTGCTCGGCCAGGCGATGGAACGGGCAGTTCCTCAGCCGGATGACGCCGTCCTCGTCCTCGAAGGGCTCGTATCCACGGATGGCCAGGGCGTCCTGGAGTGAGCCTTCCTGCCCCTCGCCCAGCCGCCGGCCGGCGCGGGCGGCGACGGCATCGAGCGCGGCTCGCGCCTCGTCGCTCGTCTCGGCCGCTTCGGCGAGCAGCTCGGCGGCGAGCTCGTAGTCGCGCGGCGGCACGGAGACCGACACCTCGCCCTGCGCCGCGTAGACCTTGGCGGGGCGCCCGGCGCCCGGCCCGGTGCGCCCCTCGGGCCGCCGGTACGCAGTGGTCAGCAGGTGTTGCTCCACGAGCTTGTCGAGGTGGTAGGCGGCGAGTGAGCGGCTGATCCCGACCGCCTCCGCGGCTTCCTCGCGGCCGACCGGCTCGGGGCTGCCGCGGACGTGGCGAACAGCCGCCGGCGGACCGGCTCGTCGAGGACGGCCAGGCGGGCCAATTCGTCCTGTCGGCTCATGGCCGGGAGTCTAACACCAATGAGAGTTGACAAATCTCCGTGCCGGGGCTACGGTGCTCGTCAACTTCCATTGGTTTTAGAGAGGAGCAAAGCATGACCACCACTGCGATGCGAGAGCGGACGGACGTCGGTGAGGGCGGCGCCGCGCAGGCGAGCCGGTGGCACGACCCGCGCTACCAGGCCTTCGCCCTGTTGTGGCTCGGCTTCGCCGCCGCCCCCATCCTGTTCGGCCTCGACAAGTTCTTCGACGTCCTCGTCGACTGGCCGATCTACCTGGCGCCGTGGGTGAACGACATCGCGCCGGGCAGCGCCCAGGACTTCATGTACGTGGTCGGCGCGGTCGAGATCGTGGCCGGACTGACGGTGGCCCTCAAGCCGCGCTACGGCGCCTACCTGGTGGCCGCCTGGCTCGGCGGGATCATCGTGAACCTGCTGAGCCACTCGGGCTACTACGACATCGCCCTGCGCGACTTCGGCCTGCTGATCGGAGCGCTCGCCCTGGCCCGTCTCGCGGCGGTCTACGACCCGCCACTGCGCCGCAGCGCCGCCCGCGCGGCCCAGTAGCCGCACATGCCGTGCACGCCGCCCCCGGGCGGCGTCGACGACGAGCAGATGAAGAGGCCCGGCACCGGTGTCGAGTACGGCACCGGCCGGGCCACCGGGCGCGTGAAGAGCTGGCGCAGGTCCTGCGCGCCGCCGGTGATGTCGCCGCCCACGTAGTTGGGGTTGCGGCGCTCCACCTCGGCGCTGTCCATCGCCGAGCGCGCCGCGACCAGGTCGCGGAAGCCGGGCGCGAAGCGCTCGACCTGGGACTCGATCGCGTCGGTCATGTCGCGCGTCGAGCCGCTCGGCACGTGGCAGTAGGCCCAGGCGGTGTGCTTCCCCTCGGGCGCGCGGGTCGGGTCGAACAGGCTGGGCTGGACGAGCAGGACGAAGGGGCGCTCGTGGTGCTGCCCGTCCGACGGCCGCCTCCTCCGAGGCGACGATCTCGTCGAGCGTGCCGCCCAGGTGGACCGTCCCCGCCCGCGCCGCCTCGGGCGCGCGCCAGGGGATCGGCCCGTCGAGCGCCCAGTCGAGCTTGAAGATCCCGGGGCCGTAGCGGTAGCGCGAGAGGCCGCGCCGGTAGCGGTCCGGCAGCCGCGTCGCCGGCGATGCGCGAGCAGCTGGCGCGGCGTGACGTCGAGGAGGACCGGGCCCGCATCGGCGGGCAGGTCGTCGAGCGACTCGACGTAGCGGCCGGTCTCGATCGTGCCGCCGAGCTCTCGCAGGTGGCCGGCGAGGGCGTCGGCGAGCCGCTGGGAGCCGCCGCGGGCCACCGGCCAGCCGACCGCGTGGGCGCTCATGGCGAGCACGATCCCGAAGGCCGCGCTGGCGGGCGTTCGCAGCGAGACCATCGAGTGCGCGCAGCAGCCGGCGATCAAGGCGCGAGCGCGCTCGCCCTCGAAGCGCGAGCGGAGGAGGCCGCGGCGCGGAGCGGATGCCGCTGAGCCCGAAGCGGGCCATGGCGAACGGATGGCGCGGCGGGCGGAGCGGGCCGAGCAGCTGGCGGAAGAGGGCGTCGGAGCTCGCCGACGAGCGGGCCGAAGAGCCGGCGGTAGGCGCGCTCGTCCGGGCCGAGGCCGCGAGCGGTGACGTCGACGGAGCGCTCCGCGTCCGCGGCCCCGCCGCGCCGCTCACCGGCCGCTCCAGCATCACCGCCGTGCCGTCGTCGAGCGGGTGCGCCAGCGGCGCCTCGGGATGCGCCAGCTCCAGCCCGTGCCGCTCGAGCGGCAGCTCGCGCAGGAAGGGCGAGGCGAGCGCCAGCGAGTGCACCGTCGAGCAGATGTCGTGCACGTAGCCCGGGAGCGTCAGCTCGGCGGAGCGGCAGCCGCCGCCGAGCGTCTCCTCGCCCTCGAGCACGAGCACCTCCCGGCCGGCGCGGGCGAGGACGATCGCCGCCGCCAGCCCGTTCGGGCCGGAGCCGACCACGAAGGCATCGTTCACGACCCCTGATGGTTTCAGTTCGTGACGTCGCTGCGGTACTCGTAGCGGCCGATCTCGCCGCCGTCCTCACCGTGCGAGACGATCTCGAACTCGGCGTGGCGGGCGGAGCGCGGCACGAACGTGACCCAGAATCCGAACGGCTCGGCGGCACCCATTTGCTCGGCCTTCTCGGGGGTGACATGGAAGAGCTCCGCCGGAGCCTCCTGCCGGCCCCCGTCCCAGACCACGCGCACGCGCTCCACGTGCGGGCGGGCGTACCCGCTCAGCATGAAGTGCTCCGTGGCCGGCACCTCGGCGTCCAGGAACCCGAAGGGCTTCGCCATGACCTCCTCCGGCCGGCGGCGGCCGTACGCACTCACGGGAGGCACCTGCGGACCGCACGATCCATGGGCGCCGACCTGCTCGTAGCGCGGCCACCACAGCGTGGTGCAGGCTCCGACCACCTCGCCGTCGTCGCCCTCCGTCGGGGCGACGAACCACTCGTAGCGGTTTCCCTCCGGCGCACGTCCCGTCGCCATCACGACCACGTCGTCCGCATCCGAGTCGGTCGGGCGCCTGTCCCACGGCCGCGGATCGCGCGGGAGGGTGTCGATTGTCGCGCTCGGAGGCAGCACCAGTCGGCTCCTCCCAGCGCTCGACCTCGTCGCCCTGCTCGTCGTAGGCGATGATCGTGACCGGGCTTGGAGGCATGTGCTCGTCCATGCACTCCTCGTGCGGCCGCATCATGCGCTCCACGGCCTCCGGGTCCGGGTTCTCGGGCATCGACCAGGGGTCGGGGAGGTGGACGGCGCACTTCAGCATGGCCGCGCGTGCCTGCTCGCGCTCCCGCTTGGCGAAGTCGCTGAGCTCGAGCTTCCCCGTGCCCATCACGGCACGCAGGTCGAGCCGGGCCGCCACGTCGTCGCGCGCCGCCCAACCGCCGGGAACGAACGCCACGAACGTCCCCGCCGGCGTGTTGCGGCCCACGCGCTCCCGCAGGTCGGGGGGCACGCGCTGGAAGTCGACGTCGAGGTCGTGCTCGGCGCCGGTCGTGTCGGTGTAGACCACCCTGACCCGGTGGACCCGCGTGCCCGTCGTTCCGGACACGGACAGGTCCGGCTCGTCGACGCCCTTGAACTGCGACGGGGGCGACCTGAACGTGCGTGCCGCCGAGGTCGTCGTCCCTGACCGGTGCGCCCTCGGCCTCCTCGCAGCCTCCCCCGCCCTCGCGTCCCTTCGCGCCGGGCCACTCGAGGGCCAAGCCGAACCCCTCGAAGCTGGCCCCGAGGCCCTGCTCGCTCAGGTCGACCTTGCAGTCGTAGACGACCCACTCGTAACGCGAGCCGTCCGGCGCCTCGGTCGAGGGCGGCGCCGGCAGCTCGCGCAGCATCTTCTCCAGCCGGTCCGGAGTCATCCTTCCTCCCCTTCGAGCAGCGATCGCAACTGGTGGAGCGCGCGGCGCGAGCCGCGTGCGAACGGTGGCCGCCGGCATGCCGAGCATCCCGGCCAGCTCGCTCGAGCGGTAGCCGAGCACGTGGCGCAGCACGACGAGCGCGCGCTGGTCGGGGTCGAGCGCACCGAGCGCGGCCATCAGCTCGGCGGACATCTCGTCGGCCGGCGCCGCGGCCTCCGCGCCCGGCCGCCTGGTCGCCGCTCACCTCGGGCCGGCGCTGCCGCGCCTTCACCCAGTCGAGCGAGCGGTTGACGACGATGCGGTGCAGCCAGGGCCGGAACGGCCGCCGGCGGTCGAAGCCGTCGATCGCGCGCACCGCGGCGAGCATCGCCTCCTGGGCGATGTCCTCCGCCGCGGCGGTGTCCTGCACGATCAGGAACGCCGTCCGGTGCGCCGCATCCCAGTGGCGCCGGACCAGCGTCTCGACCGCGTCGGCGGAGCCGTTCCGGGCCTGGCGTATCAGGGTGGCCTCGTCCCTGCCGCCGCCTGTGGCCCGGCGCCACGGGCGCACCGGGGCGGTCAGCGTCAGCTCCTGGCCTGACGGGGAACCCTGCACACCCTGAATACGACTCCTCGGGCCGCGGTGTTTCAAGCCGTTCTGGAATAGTCGCGCGGGTGTTTCACCGCGTGACCATCCGCGTGGCGGACCTGGCGGCGTCGGAGCGCTTCTACGACACGGTCCTGCCCACGCTCGGCATCGACAGGGCGAGCAGCGAGCTCTCGATCGAGCAGCAGGACGGCGACCACCCGGTCACGCGTGACGTCCACTTCGGATTCCGCGCTCCGTCGCGGGAGGCGGTCGACGAGTTCTGGCGAGCCGGGACGCAGGCGGGCTACGAGGACGACGGCCCGCCGGGCCCTCGCCCGCAGTACACCGACGACTACTACGGCTCCTTCCTGCTCGACCCCGACGGCCACAGCGCCGAGGCCGTGCACCACGGCGCCATGCGGGGCGAGGGCGCGATCGACCACATCTGGATCCGCGTGCCGGACGTGGACGCCGCCAAGCGCTTCTACTCGGAGATCGCCCCCTTCACGGTGTTCCGGCTCGTCCACGAGATTCCGGCAAAGGCCCGTTACGCCGCCGACGAGGGCGGCTCGTTCACGCTGCTCGCCGGGCGGCCCACCGAGAACCTGCACATGACCTTCCGCGGCAACGTCAGCGGAGTGCGGGTCGATCCCGAGGGCAACCGGGTCGAGATCGTCAGCTGAGCGTCGCGGCGATCCCGCGCGCGTTCATGTGCGCGAGCGCCTCGATCGTGACCATCGGGTTCACGCCGGAGGCCGTGGGGAACGCGGCGCCGTCGCAGACGTAGAGGCCGGGGACGTGCCAGACCTGGCCGGCCGGGTCGCAGACCGAGTCGTCCGGTGAGCCGCCCATGCGGGCGCTGCCCATGATGTGGAAGGAGGCGAGCTGCGCCTGGCCCGGGCCCCAGCCGCAGGCGTCGGCATCGCGCATGAAGCCGTCGAGGTCGCCGCGCACGCCCGGCTCGTAGGCCACCCACTTCGAGTGCGACGAGTAGATCCGGCGGGCGCCCATCGCCTCCACCACCTGGGCCGCGCCGCGCACGCCGCGGCGCATGTGGTCCACGTCCTCGGGGCTCAGCGCGTAGCGGACGACCGGCTGGCCGTCGCGGGCCGGTGCGCACCTCGCCCACCCCGCGGTCGCGCAGCAGCACGCCAGAGCCGCCCGTGTACGGCATGGCCTGCATCAGCTCGGCGTGCTGCCGCCCGCCGCGCCAGGGCGAGAACGAGAGCAGGATGCTCGGCGGCGTGGCCACGTGCTCGTACTTCACGCCGTAGCCGCGGCCGTCCATGTCGGCGTCCTGGTCCGAGTAGGTCGAGGACAGCATCCCCTCCCAGGGCCGCATCTCCTCGTCGAACTGGCCCCACACGACCAGCACCGGGTGGAGCCGCAGGTGCTTGCCGAGCGCCTTCGAGGCCATACCCGAGCGCGCCAGCAGCACCGGGCGTGTGCAGCGCGCCGCACGCGCTCACCACGGCGCGGGCGTGCACGGTCACCCGGTGCCCAGCGGCGGTGCGCGCCTCCACGCCGCGCGCCGCCCCGCCCTCGATCCGCACGCGCTCGGCGCGGGTCTCCACGAGCACGCGCGCGCCGGCGTCGTGCGCGTCCTGCACCCAGGTCTTGAGCGTCGACTGCTTGGCGCCGAGCTGGCAGCCGTAGTGGCACAGCCGGCAGACCTCCTCGGTGCAGCCGCGCACGTTGCGCTGCATCACCTCCCACTCCCAGCCCAGCTTGTCGAGCCCGGCGCGGATCGTCTCGTCGCGCCGGCTGGGGAGGCTGTGCTCCGCGTTCACCCCGATGCGCTCCCAGACGGCGTCGAGGCTCGAGTCGAACTCCTCGGTCCCGACACGGCCTTCACCCCGTGCCGGTCCGCCCACTCGCGCCGCACCGAGTCCGGCGTGCGGAACGAGAAGCGTGTAGTTGACGAGCGTCGTCCCACCGAGGCCCTGCGCGGCGAGCAGGCCGACGCTCCCGTCCACGCTCGCCATGCCGCCGCCGTTCAGGTAGAGGCGGTCGAAGCCGGACAGCTCGGCGCCGTCGAAGTCCTGCTCGGTGAAGTAGCGGCCCGCCTCGACGATCACCACGTCGAGGCCGGCCTGCGCGAGCACCGCCGCGGCCGTGCCGCCGCCGGCGCCTGACCCGACCACCACCACGTCGCAGTCGATCGTCGTGTCCCCCGTCACCGCGACGGGCTCGATCCCCGGCGGCGGCGGGTTCTCCGGGGCGCCGAGCGGGCCCGGATAGCCGATCGCGTCCCAGACCGGGTTGGGCGCGCCGCCCGGGGCGCCGTTTCCGTAGTACGCGAGCAGCGTGCCCTTCCGGAGCGCCTGGAACGCGGCGCGGCGCTGCGGCACGCGGCTGTCGGCCCAGGACAGCAGCACGCGCTCTCGCTCGGCCTGCGACAGGCGGGAGAAGCGGCCGAGCCCGCCGCCGGCGATCGCGCACAGCAGGCGCGAGTCCCACAGCCCGAGCAGCTGTCCGACCTGCCTCCGCTCGGCGGCGCGCGGGTTGCGCCCCACCAGCGCCAGCAACGCCTCGGGCACGCGCAGGTCGGTGGCGGATGGCAGGCCGTCGCCGCCCGGGGCGAAGGTGTCGCAGATCGCTTCGAGCGCCGAGCGTGCGCGGCGCCTCAGGCGTATCCCGTCGGGCACGCCGTCAGACCTCGTACGACGCGCCCTCGGTCGCCACCTCGACGGGCCCGCCGAACGACTCCTCGGCCTCGCGCTTCGCCCAGTCCGCGTCGAGCTCGTCCGAGATGTGCACGAGCACGAGCCGCTTCGCGCCGGCCGCGCGGGCGTGCTCGCCGGCCTCGCCGGGCGTCAGGTGGCCGCGCACGCCGGTGCGCTCGGGCCGCGGCAGCGTGGCCTCCACCAGGATCAGGTCGGCGCCGCTCGCGAGCTCGGTCAACGCGTCGGTCGGGCTCGAGTCGGCCCCGTAGACGATCCGGCCGGAGCCGTTCGTCGAGCTGATCAGCATCGCGAACGTCTCGGTGAAGTGGGGCACGGGCTGGAAGCGCACCCGCACCGGGCCGACCTCGATCTCGTTCGACGGGTCGTACTCGCGAAGCTCGAAGGCGTTCTCGATCAGGTCGTCGTTGCCCCAGGCGCCGACCACCCGGCGGAACGTGTCGCGCGCACCCGGCGGCACGTGGAGGGCCGGGCAGGCCGGGTTGTCGGTGCCCGGCCAGCGGTCGACGGGCACCGGCTGCTGGCGCGGCGCGTAGGTGAGCGCATACGAGAACGGGACGAGGTCCAGGAAGTGGTCCGCGTGGAGGTGCGAGATCACCACGGCGTCCACGTCGACGTAGTCGATCCGCTCGCGGAGCTTGCCGAACACGCCGTTGCCGCAGTCGATCACGACCGCGGTGCCGTCCTCCTCGAGGAGATAGCCGGAGCAGGCGCCACCGGCGTCCTGCCACGACGGTGACTTGCCGAGGACCGTCAACCTCATGGGCGGAGCCTACCCCGCTTTGTGAACGCCTTTCGCTAAGCGTTCGGCTGGGGGAACGCGTACGCGGCCGTGGTGCGCTCGGCGCGGAAGACGAAGGCCAGCTGCCGCTCGGGTTCGAGGCCGCGCTCCGCCGGGCGGAATGTCGGGCACGGCTCGTCGAGGTTGAGCGCGCAGAGCATGTTCTGGTGGAAGTAGCAGTCCTCGCAGCGGACCGGCTTCGTCTTCGGCATCGCGGCCATCGTGACCGAGGCGGGCCGCCCGGTCCAGTCGCGAACCCGCAAAACGGAGCCTTTTCCTATCCCTGCAATTTGCAGGGTATTCGCAGGCATGCCCGCTCCTAGCGGGTTTTCGATGGGGGCGAATGACAGGATGCGTGGGGAGATGGAGCTCGTCACGGGGGCGACCGGATACGTCGGCAGCAGGCTCCTGCGGCGCCTCGCGCAGGAGGGGCGGCCCGTGCGCGCGCTCGCCCGCCGGCCGGAGGCGGTCGAGCCGCTCGAGGGCGTGGAGACGGTGCGCGGCGACCTGCTCGACGGCGCCGGCCTCGAGGAGGCGCTACACGGTTGCGACACCGCCTACTACCTCGTCCACTCGATGGAGGCGAGTGCGAACGGGTCGGGGTTCGCGGACCGCGACCGCCGCGCCGCCGAGGCGTTCGCGGACGCCGCCGCGCGCGCCGGCCTCGAGCGGATCGTCTACCTGGGCGGCATCGAGCCGTCGGGCGGCGGCTCGTCCCACCTGCGTTCCCGGCTCGAGGTCGAGGAGACGCTGCTCGCCGCCGTGCCGGGCTCGACCGCCCTGCGGGCCTCGATCGTGGTCGGGGCGGGCTCGTCCTCGTTCCGCGTGCTGGTGCGACTGGTCGAGCGCCTGCGCGTGCTGCCGATGCCGGCGTGGCGGAGGAACCGGACCCAGCCGATCGCCGAGCGCGACGTGATCGAGCTGCTCGCCCGCACCCCCGCCGTCCCGGAGGCGGCGGGGCGCTCGCTCGACGCCGCCGGCCCCGACCTGATGACCTACGGGGAGATGATCGAGCGGATCGCGGAGTCGATGGGCGTCGGCCGCCTGCCGCTCGGCTTCGGGCGCTCGCTCACCCCGCCCGCGAGCGTGATCGTGGCGGGCGTGACCGGCCAGCCGGTAGAACTCGTGCGGCCGCTGATGGAGAGCCTCGAGTCGGACATCCTCCCGCGCGAGGGGCACGACGCCGCGCCCGTGTACGGGATCCGCCCGCTGCCTTTCGACCGCGCCGTCGAGCGCGCCCTGCGCGAGTGGGAGTCGCGCGAGCGGCTGGGGGCCAGGTGAAGGTCGAGCGCACCGTCGAGATCGCGGCCCCGCCGCAGCGGGTGTACGACGTGGTCATGGACCCGTCGCGGCTCGAGGACTGGGTGACGATTCACCACCACCTCGAGGACGCCCCCAACGGCCGCCTGAAGAAGGGCTCGAAGATGACCCAGTACCTGAGGCTCGCCGGCAAGAAGTTCAAGGTGCGCTGGACGGTGGTGGAGAACGACCCATGCGTGCGGGTGGTGTGGGAGGGGCGCGGACCGGTCGCGTCACACGCGCGCGTGGTCTACGAGCTCGAGGGAAACGGCGACGGCACGAGGTTCAGCTACCTGAACGAGTACGACCTGCCGGGGGGCCCGCTCGGGCGGTTTGCGACCCGCGCGGTCTCGCGTGTGACCCAAAAGGAACTGGACGGTTCCTTGCAACGCCTCAAGTCGTTAGTAGAGTGACGCTTAATGGCTGACTTCCTGGATGAGAAGCGGAAAGAGATAGACGCACGGCTGCGCGAGCTTCGCCCGCTGGTTGACGAGTACAACCGGCTGGAGAAGGCGGCGGCCGCCCTATCGGGAGTAGGCGGCGCGCAGCGCACGGCCGCCGTCCCCCGTCGCCGCAGCAGCGGCGGCGGAGGAGGCAACCGGCGCGGTCGCCCGCGTGGCAGCGGCAACCGCGCCAAGCAGGCGCTGGAGCTGGTCCGCACCCGGCCGGGCATCTCCATCTCCGAGATGGCGAGTGCGATGAAGATCCAGCCGAACTACCTGTACCGGGTCATGCCGACGCTCGAGTCGGAGGGACAGGTCGTGAAGCGCGACAAGGGCTGGCATCCCGCCTGAGGGCAGGTCACAAGCCAATCATCAGCGGGGGTCCGGGGGCGTGAGCCCCCGGTTCAGATCAGGTCAAGTGCCTTGACCGCATCTCGCTCCTCGCGCAGCTCCGCCACCGAGCGGTCGATCTTCGCGCGCGCGAAGTCGTCCACGTCGAGCCCCTGCTCGACCTCGTAGCTGCCGCCGGCGGTGCGGACGGGGAAGCTCGACACGAGCCCCTCGTCCACGTCGTAGGAGCCGTCTGAGGGCACGGCCATCGAGCGCAGGCCGTCGGCGCCGAGCACCCAGTCGTGCACGTGGTCGATGGCCGCGTTGGCGGCGCTTGCCGCCGACGACGCTCCGCGCGCCTCGATGATCTCGGCGCCGCGCTTCCCGACGCGCGGGATGTACTCGTTCTCGTACCAGTCGAGGTCGACCTTGTCGACCGCGCGCTCGCCGTTCACCTTCGCGTTGAACAGGTCGGGGAACATGGTGGGCGAGTGGTTGCCCCACACCACGAGGTCCTGCACGTCCTCGACCCCCACCCCCAGCTTCTCGGCCAGCTGGGCGACCGCGCGATTCTCGTCGAGGCGGGTCATCGCGGTGAAACGCTCGCGCGGGATGTCGGGCGCGTGGTTCATCGCGATCAGGGCATTGGTGTTGGCGGGGTTGCCGACCACCAGGATCTTCACGTCATCGGCTGCCCCGGCGTTGAGCGCCTCTCCCTGGGGCTTGAATATCTGACCGTTGGCTTCCAACAAGTCTGAGCGTTCCATTCCCTTCGAACGCGGCCGTGCCCCTACGAGCAAAGCCACGTTCACTCCGTCGAACGCCTTCTTCGGATCGTCGAAGATCTCGGTCGACGCGAGCAGCGGGAAGGCACAATCCTGGAGCTCCAGCGCTGTTCCCTCAGCAGCCTTAACTGCATCGGGAATTTCGAGTAGTCGTAAATCTATCTTTTCGTCAGGTCCCAGCATCTGGCCGCTGGCTACTCGGAACAGGAGGGCGTAGCCGATTTGACCGGCAGCCCCGGTTACCGCAACTCTCATGACATCTCCTCTATGACCGCGTCTGCGAACTCACTGGTACCCACGGCAGACGGATCGTCACGCGAAGGCTTCAGGTCGTAGGTCACCTTGTCGCCCTTGCGGATCACCTCGGCGAGGCCGTTCTCCATGCGGTCGGCCGCCTCGGTCTCGCCCAGGTGGCGCAGCATCAGCACCCCGGACAGCATCAGCGCCGTCGGGTTGACCTTGTTCTGGCCCTTGTACTTGGGCGCCGAGCCGTGGGTGGCCTCGAAGATCGCGCCGTCGGTGCCGATGTTGGCGCCGGGCGCCAGGCCGAGCCCGCCGATCAGGCCGGCGCCGAGGTCGGAGACGATGTCGCCGTAGAGGTTCGGGAGCACGATCACGTCGTACTCCTCCGGCCGCGACACCAGCTGGTTGCAGAGGTTGTCGATGATCCGGTCCTCGAACTCGATGTCGGGATGGCGCTTCGCCACCTCGCGCGCGACCTCGAGGAACAGGCCGTCGGAGAACTTCATGATGTTGGCCTTGTGGGCGGCGGTGACCTTCTTCCGCCCGTTCTCCTCGGCGTACTTGAAGGCCGACTCGACGATCCGGTCGGATCCGAACACGGAGATCGGCTTGATCGAGATGCCGGACTCGTCGCGCGTGGGCGAGTCGAGCTCGTCGGCGAGGAACCTGCGCAGCTTCTCGACCTCGTCCGAGCCCTTCTCGAACTCGATGCCGGCGTAGAGGTCCTCGGTGTTCTCGCGCACGATCACGATGTCGGTGTCCGGGAAGCGCGTGCGCACGCCCTCGTAGGCCTTGCAGGGCCGGATGCAGGAGTAGAGGTCGAACTCCTTGCGCAGGGCCACGTTGATCGAGCGGTGGCCCGAGCCGACCGGGGTGGTCGTGGGGCCCTTGATGGCGAGGCCGCGCTCGCGGATGGAATCGAGGGTGCGATCCGGGAGGGGGTTGCCCTCCTCCTCGTAGACGTCGATGCCCGCGTCCTGGAAGTCCCAGTCGAACTCGACGCCGGTGGCCTCGAGTACTCGCTTGGTCGCCTCCGCGAGCTCTGGCCCGGTGCCGTCGCCCGGGATGAAGGTGACGCTGTGTGTCAAGACGGTCCTTTCGTTGAGTGATCCGCGCGCGCTCGGCCGAGCCGAGCGCTTGCGGCCCAGCGGGACGGCGCATTCTTCCAATGCGCCGCTCCAGCGGCGGCATGCCACCATCCAGGGTGGTGTTCGGCGGCGGATCCATACAACTTGCGCGGGTTTTCGGGATCCGGATCGGCGTCGACGTCAGCTGGTTCCTCGTCCTCTTCCTCATCATCTACCTGCTGACCGGCTACTACCGGGACGAGGTCGGAGCCGGCTCCGAACGCCTTCCTGCTGGCCACGATCAGCGCGCTCCTCTTCTTCCTGTCGATCCTGCTGCACGAGCTCGGTCACGCCGTCGTGGCGATCCGCAACGGGATCCCCATCCTCGGGATCGACCTGTGGCTCTTCGGCGGCGTTGCCAAGCTCGGGCGCGACACCGACTCGCCGGGAGTCGAGTTCCGCGTGGCGGTGGCCGGCCCGCTCGTGACGCTGGCGATCGCGGTCGTCTGCTTCGGCCTCGGCGTCCTGATCTCGAGCCCCGACGAGGTGATCGACGGCGCCGTCTACGAGGAGAATGTGAGCAGCCAGGCGACGGCGGTGCTCGGCTACCTCATGTCGATCAACGTGATCGTCCTGCTCTTCAACCTGATCCCGGGCTTCCCGCTCGACGGCGGGCGCATCGCCCGGGCGATCACGTGGAAGATCACGGGCGACCGGAACAGGGCGACCCGCTTCGCCGCCGATCCTCGGCCGGGGCGTCGGGTGGCTGATGATCGCCGGTCGGCGTCTACCTGGCTTTGCGGGCCGACTCGGTCGGCCAGTCCTTCAACGGCCTCTGGCTCGCCGTGATCGGATGGTTCCTCACACAGGCCGCCAAATCGGCCCAGGCCCAGGCCGACTTCGCGGGGCGGATCGAGCACCTGCGAGTGGGCGACGTGATGGACGCCGAGCCGATCGCGATCCCGCGTGACCTGACGCTCGACCGCGCCGAGAACGAGTACTTCCTGCGCTACGGCTGGCCCTGGTTCCCCGTGGTCGACGAGCTGGGCCGTCTCGTGGGGGTGGTGTCCCGCGAGGCCGTGGGCAGCGTGCCCGACCTGGAGCGGACCCGCCGGACCACGGACACGGTGATGGCCCGCGACGACGGCGAAAGCGGGCTGCGCGCCCAGGTCGAGGACCCGCTCGAATCACTTCTGGGCCAGGAGAGCCTCGGGCGCCTGGGCGCGGTCATGGCCGTGGACCGGGACGGCGTGCTGCGCGGGATCGTCACGATCGAGCGTGTGCGGCAGGCGCTGCGCGGCGCCGTGGCCGTCTGACCCGACGGCGAGGCGCCCGACGCAGTTCCATAGGATGAGCACCCTCGCCTGATGCCTCACCACGACGTATTGGTCATAGGAGCCGGCCTGGCCGGACAGCGGGCCGCCCTCGCCGCCGCGGCGGAGGGCGCGTCCGTCGGCATCATCTCCAAGGTCCACCCCGTGCGCTCGCACTCGAACGCCGCCCAGGGCGGCATCAACGCGGCGCTCGACCCGCAGGACTCCTGGGAATCGCACGCCTTCGACACGGTCAAGGGCTCCGACTACCTGGGCGACCAGGACGCCATCGAGATCATGTGCCGCGAGGCCCCGGAGGAGCTGCTCGAGCTCGAGCACCTGGGGGTGACCTTCCACCGCAACGAGGAGGGCCGGCTCGGCAAGCGGGCCTTCGGCGGTGCGTCCGCCGCGCGCACCTACTACGTGGCCGACATCACCGGCCAGGCGATCCTGCACGTCCTCTACGAGCAGCTCATGAAGTTCGACGACGTGTACCGCTACGAGGAGTGGTTCACGACCGGGCTGGTGCAGGACGACGAGGGCCGCATCGCCGGCGCGGTCACCCGCAACATCCGCGACGGGTCGATGGAGCTGTTCGCCGCCAAGGCCGTGATCCTCGCCACCGGCGGGAACGGCCAGATCTACGACCCGACCACGAATGCCCTGATCTGCACCGGGGACGGGATCGCCATGGCGTATCGCATCGGCGCCCCGCTGATGGACATGGAGATGATCCAGTACCACCCCACCACGCTGGCCGGGCTGGGCCTCCTGATCACCGAGGGCGCGCGCGGCGAGGGCGCCCACCTCTACAACGCCGAGGGCGAGCGCTTCATGGAGAAGTACGCGCCCAACAAGATGGAGCTGGCCTCGCGCGACGTGGTCTCGCGCGCCGAGCAGACCGAGATCGACGAGGGCCGCGGGTACCCGGACGGCACGGTGGCGCTCGACATCACGGTCGTGCCGCGCAAGCGCATCCACGAGGCGCTGCGTGAGATCGTGAACGTCGGCCGCGACTTCGCCGGCGTCGACATCACCCGCGAGCCGATCCACATCAAGCCCGGCAACCACTACGTGATGGGCGGCGTGAAGACCGACATCCACGGGCAGACGACGATCCCCGGGCTCTACGCGGCGGGCGAGTGCGCCTGCGTGTCGGTGCACGGCGGCAACCGCCTCGGCGCGAACTCGCTGCTCGACACCCTTGTGTTCGGGCGGCGCTCGGGCGAGCACGCCGCCAAGGCCGTGAAGGGCATGGCCGTGCCGGTGCCGAGCCACGCGCACGTGAACGACGGCCAGCGCGAGATCGAGGCGATCGTGGGCCGCAACTCCGGGCCCCGGCGGGTCTCCGAGCTCAAGGCCGAGCTCGGCAGGACCATGGACAAGTACGTGGCGGTGTTCCGCGACGAGGCGGGCCTGCGCGACGCGCTCGAGACCGTCCGGCGCCTCAAGGAGGAGGCGACCGACGTCGCGATCGACGACAAGGGGACCGTCTTCAACCAGGACGTGCTCGGGGCGCTCGAGCTCGAGTTCATGCTCGACAACGCCGAGGCGATCGTGATCTCGGCGATCGAGCGCAAGGAGAGCCGCGGCGCCCAGTTCCGCACCGACTACCCGGAGCGCAACGACGGCGAGTGGCTCAAGCACATCACCGTCGAGGCGAACGGCGGCGAGCCCGAGATCTCGTACTCGGAGGTCACCATGACCCAGTGGGAGCCTCAGGAACGGACCTATTAGATGGCTGACTTCCCGCTGAAGATCCGGCGCTTCGACCCCGAGTCCGGCGTGCCCGCCTACTGGGCCGACTACGACGTCGACCTGCCGCCCGGAGCGCTCGGTGCTCGACGGCATCCTGCAGGTCAAGGACCGCGAGGACGCCTCGATCGCGATCCGCTGCTCCTGCCGGGCCGCGATCTGCGGCTCGTGCGGGGTGCGCATCAACGGCAAGTCCGCGCTCGCCTGCAACACGCGCATCGGAGACGCCGCCGAGCGGGCGCGGAACGGCGCGATCACGGTCGAGCCGATGGGCAACATGCCGGTGCTCAAGGACCTGGTCACCGACATGGAGGCGGTGCACTGGAGCAAGGTGCGCCGCGTGGTGCCGTGGCTGCTGCCCGCCGAGGAGCCGCCCGAGAACCAGGAGTACATCGTGCCGGCCGAGGCCATGCTCGACGTGACCCAGGCGATGGCCTGCATCCACTGCGGCGTCTGCGTGTCCACCTGCCTGTCGATGGAGGTCGACCCGGAGTTCATCGGCCCCGCCGCGCTCGCCAAGGCCTACCGCTTCGTGGGCGACCCGCGCGACGGCGAGCACGAGGCACGCCTCAAGGACCTGGCCGAGGACCCGCACGGCATCTACGACTGCACCCACTGCTTCGCCTGCGTCGAGGTCTGCCCCAAGGACGTGGCGCCGATGGACCAGATCATGCGCCTGCGCCGCCGGGCCACGAGCGACTTCGGCATCAAGGACTCGAACAACGGCTACGGCCACGAGAAGGCGTTCCTGAACATCGTCGAGAAGTGGGGCACGCTGCACGAGGCGCAGCTCCTGCCGCGCTCCTTCGGCGACGGCTCGCTGGTCAAGGGCCAGCTCAGGCCGTCGGCGGCGCAAGCAGCTGACGCGAGAACCTTCCGACGGTGGTGCGCGGGCGTCGCGTCCGGCAAGGTCAGCCCCGAAGAAGGCCCTGATCCACCCGAAGCTGCCGGACCAGAAGCAGGTGCGACGCATCATCAAGGAGATCGAGTCGAAGGACGAGCGCCTCGAGCTGAACCTGTACATCGTCGGCGAGGAGGCCGGCGAGCCGGGCGCCACGCCGATCGAGGTGGAGCCCGCGACGTCCGAAGGAAGGCAGGGGTGATGAAGCTCGCCTACTGGCCCGGGTGCGTGTCCCGGGGCTTCACCCCGGAGCTGCACGGCTCGATGGCGAAGGTCGCGCCGCTGCTCGACCTCGAGCTGGTCGAGCTCGACAGGGCCAACTGCTGCGGCGCCGGCGTGATCGCCGAGCACAACCAGGAGCTGGTCGACACGCTGAACGCGCGCACGTTCGCCATGGCCCAGCGCGTGGACGGCGCCGCGGGCATGATGAACATCTGCTCCACCTGCCAGGGCGCGCAGTCGGAGTGCCAGGAGCGGCTCGACGCCTCGTCCGCGTACCGCGCCGAGGTGAACACCCACCTGCAGCCCGAGGGGCTCTCCTACGAGACCGGCAACTACTGGTGGAACAAGAACTTCCTCTGGATCCTCGCGGAGGAGATCGGCTTCGACGTCGTGCGCGACCGCGTGAGGCGGCCGCTCGAGGGACTCCGGATCGCGCCGTTCTACGGCTGCTACATCGTGCGCCCGACCAAGCGGCTGGGCTTCGACCAGCACCCCGGCCGGGACGAGTACCTGGGCCGAGCTGATCGAGGTGCTCGGCGCGGAGCCGGTCGAGTACGCCGGCGCCCGCAAGTGCTGCGGCTTCCCCGTCATCACGATGAACCGGACCACCTCGCTGCGGCAGGCGGGCCGGCACGTGGCCGACGCGATCGACGCAGGCGCGGACTGCATGGTCACGCCCTGCCCGCTCTGCCACCTGAACCTGGACCTCCAGCAGCCGGCGGCGGCGAGCTTCGTCGAGCGCGACCTCGACCTGCCGGTGCTGCACCTGCCCCAGATGGTGGGCCTGGCGCTCGGCCTCGAGCCCAAGGAGCTGGGCATGGGCAAGCACGTCGTCTCGACGCGCGACGTGGTGCGCAAGGTCGCTCAGCTCGCAGCGGCCTGAGCCGCCGCCCCGCCGCTACAGCGCGAACTCGAACCAGACGTGCGTCGAGCCCTGGTGGGCGCCCCAGCGGTCCGACAGCGTCTGCACCAGCGGCAGGCCCCAGCCGCCGGGCGTGTTGACGTCGATGCGGTCCCGCAGGGGGGCGTTGAAGCCGTCGCCCTGGTCGACGACCTCGGTGCGGAAGCGGCCGTCGTCGCGTTCGAAGATCACCCTGATGTCGCCGTCGCCGCCGTACTTGACGGCGTTGCTCACGAGCTCGCTCAGGAGCAGCTCGGCGTCGCTCAGGCGCTCCGAGGGGAGACCGTGCTCGAAGTCCATGAGCGTCGCGCGGGCGGCGCTTGGGGAGGTCTGCACACGCGGCAGGTCGGTTGTCAGCCGTCTCGTCATTCGAGCTCGGCTCCGGAAACTACCCGGAACGGCTGATTCAAACTCCCCCAAAAACGAGGAAACCGGCCAGATGTCTGGCCGGTTTCCTCTCGTTAGGCGTACCCCATTCCGCCCTGGAAGCTCTTTGCGACTGCTTGGAATGGTGCCCGCCGCGGGCCCCGCCGTCGCCACCCCCGCGGTGGGATTTCGAGGGGAGAAGAGGTGTGAAATTCGGGGGAGGCCGGCCTCCCCCCTTCTCCCCCCTCCGGGCGTAGACTGCGGCGCCATGCCCACCGTCGTCTCGGCCAAGTTCGAGGACCTCGTCGCGGTCGGCCTGCGCGTGCTGATCTCCGAGGACCCCAACCTCGACCTGGTCGCCGCCGGGGTGCCGATGGAGGAGATCCCGCGCTCGATCGACGAGCACGCCCCCGCCGTGGTGCTGCTCAACTTCGGCACGCTGCGGGCCCACGGCGACGTGTTCGAGCTGCACCAGGCCTATCCGGACACCCGCATCGTGGTGCTCGCGAACCGCCCCACGGCGGCGGAGTGCAACCAGATGCTGTCCTTCGGCGCCACCGCCTGCCTCTCGAAGGAGACCGAGGCGCGGGACATCGTCAACGCGATCCACCTGGCCTCGCGCGGGATGCACGTGCTGCCCCGCTCGGCGGCGGCCGGCGGCTCGAGCACGCTCGACATCATCGGCTCGGAGCTGCTCACCCGGCGCGAGGCCGAGGTGCTCGAGCTGCTGCACGACGGCGCGACCAACGCGCAGATCGCGCACCGCCTCTCGATCGGGATCGAGACGGTGCGCACGCACGCGCGCAACATCTACCGCAAGCTGGGAATCGCCTCACGCCGCGACCTGCCGCGCCTGGCGCGGCAGGAGCCGATCGTGGTCGACGCCGAGCGGCGTCCCGTGAACGGCTAGCCCGACCGCGCCGCGCGGTGGTAGTTCCGCAGGAAGTTGTCCCAGCGGTGCTGCTTCGCGAAGCGCAGATCCTTGTAGTAGGGCGAGATGCCCCAGCCCGGGAACGGCATGTAGGCCGTGACCCCGCCGCACTGCTTGACGCTCTCCCCGCGGTGGCCCTCGGCGAGCACGTAGCCGTTCGGGGCGAGCGAGTCGACCAGCTTCTTGGCGGCGCTCTTCACGTCGGCCGGCACCCGCCGCCTGCGCAGCTCGGAGGCGAAGTCGCGGAGGTCGAACAGGTCGCCCATGAAGCCGGCCGTGCGCAGGTGCGCCGCCTGGACCTGGGCCACGCCGCTCTGGCGCATGTGGTTGGTCAGCGCGCCGCACAGCTCGTCGAGCGCGGTGCTGAACGGCTTGGTGCCCTCGCTCGCGATGGCGCACTGGGTGACGGGCCACATCCGCCGGCGGTTGTTGTACGACTGGATGTAGCGCCTGACCACGACCTCGCCGAGCTTCGCGCCGTCCATGGCGGGCTTGGCGGCGAGGTCCTTCAGGATCGCCGTGTAGGGCCAGCCGTCGCCGGGCTCGAGCTCCTCTGAGCCGACGACGTTGATGGCGTTCGCACGCGTCTGGTACGCGACCTCGAGCGTGCTCATGAGGCAGGCGTCCATGCCGAGCAGGTCGAGCGGCTGGCCGAGCTCCTCGCGGGCCTTGGCCAGCACGAGGTCGAGCTCGATCGTGTCGAGCGAGTGGCCGGTGCCGTCGTCGCTGGCGATGCCGCGCAGCTCCTGGTCGCCGAGGGTGAGGACCTGCTGGACGGTGCTGCCGAACACGGCGCGGGCGATCTTCTGGTTCGAGCGCAGCGCGAGCTCGCGCGCGGTGACGCCGCCGTTGCGGCTGCCGCGGACCTGGTCGTAGAGGTCCTCGAGGTCGTCGGGCTGCCAGCCGCTGCCGTGGTTCCAGACCACGAGCGCGTAGCGCTCCGCCGGCGCCTTCTGCTTCGCCCAGCGGATGAAGTCGAGCATGGTCTGCGGCTTGCCGGAGTCGGCGTTGCCGAGGTTCTTCTTCACGTCGTCCGCCGGGCGCTTCGCCACGATGAGGTGCTGAGCGCCCTTGCTGTTCTGGCGCTTGACGAACGCCGCGATCTTCACGTCGTCCGACGATCCGACCTTGCGCATCTCCTTCAGGTCCTTCGTGGCAAAGTCGGACAGGTTGTTGAAGCCGGCCATGTAGACCATGAACGTCCACTTCGCGGGCATGCGACGCCTCCTGGGGGTGGGAGTGGGGGGTGCGGGTCCTGCGAGGCCTGCGGCGCGACCCTACTACCTACGCACGGGCGGCGCGCAACAGGCCTCGAACGCTCAGCAGCTCGGCGACCTGGACGGCGTTCGTGGCGGCGCCCTTGCGGAGGTTGTCGCCCACGATCCAGAGGTTCAGGCAGCGGTCGTGCGAGGGGTCACGGCGGATCCGGCCGACGAGCACGTCGTCGCGGCCGGCGGCGTCGATGGCGGTCGGGTAGATCGCGTTGGCGGGGTCGTCCACGACCACCACTCCGGGCGCCTTGGCGAGCAGCTCGCGGCACTCCTGGGGCGAGAGGGGGTCGCGCGTCTGCACGTTGGCCGACACGGAGTGGCCCGTGTAGACCGGCACGCGCGCGCAGGTGGCCGAGACGGCGAGGTCGGAGCGGCCGAGGATCTTGCGCGTCTCGAACATGCACTTGCGCTCCTCGGTCGTGTAGTCGTCACCGTCCTTGAAGGTCTCGACCTGAGGGAGGACGTTGAAGGCGATCTGGTGCGGGTAGACCGCCGGCGCGGGCAGCTCGTGCGCCTCGATCACGGCCTGGGCCTGGCGGTGGAGCTCGTCCACGGCGCGCTGGCCGGTGCCGGACACGGCCTGGTAGGTGGACATGATCACCCGCTCGATGCCCACGCCGCGGAGGATCGGGCCGAGCGCCATGACCGTCTGCATGGTGGTGCAGTTGGGGTTGGCGACGATGCCGCGGTGGTCCTGCAGCGCGTCGGGGTTCACCTCGGCGACCACGAGGGGGACGTCGTCGGACATGCGCCACTGGGAGGAGTTGTCGACGACTGTTGCACCGGCTTCGACGAAGCGGGGGGCCCATTCGGCGCTGGTGGCGGAGCCCGCTGAGAACAGCGCGAGATCGAACCCCTGGATGGAATCGTCATCGAGGGCAACCACGGTCAGGTCCGTGTCGCCGTAGTCGATCGTCTCTTGCCCGTCGGAGCGCTCGCTCGCGAACGGCACGATCTCGTCGGCCGCGAACGAGCGCTCGCGCATCACGCCGAGGATCGTCGAGCCGACGGCGCCGGTGGCCCCTACGACGGCGACCCTCATGCGGCGTCTTGCTCGCTCGGGTCGACCTTGGGCCGGTGGTCGCCGGCCACGTCCTCGGGGAGCACGGCGTCGGCGCCGAGGTCGAAGGCGGTGTGAAGCTGGCGCACGGCGGTCTCCACGTGCTCCTCGCGCACGACGCAGGAGATCTTGATCGGGGAGGTGGAGATCATCTCGATGTTCACCTCGGCCTCGCCCAGCACCGTGAGGGCGCGGGCGGCCACGCCGGGGTGGCTCTTCATTCCCGCGCCGACGAGCGAGACCTTCCCCATGCGGTCGTCGGTCTGGATGCCGCCGAAGCCGAGCTCGGCCTGGAGCGGCTCGAGCGCCTCGCGCGCATCGACGAGGTCGTCGCGCGGGACGGTGACCGACATGTCGGCGAGGTGCCCGTCGCTGAGCGGCTCGTTCTGGATGATCATGTCGACGTTCACGTTGGCGCCGGCCAGAGCGGTGAGCACTCGCCCGGCGATGCCGGGAACGTCGGGCAGGCCCATGAGGGTGATGCGCGCCTCCGAGGTGGAGTGCGTCACGGCGGTCACCAGCGGTCGTTCCATGGTCAGCTCCTCGTCCTGAACCACCGTACCGGGTCCATCCTCGAAGCTGGACCGGCAGTGGATCGTGACACCGTGGTTGCGGGCGTACTCGACCGAGCGCAGCTGCAGCACGCCCGCCCCCGAGGCCGCCATCTCGAGCATCTCCTCGAAGGTGAGGACGGGCAGCTTGCGGGCGTCGGGCACGATGCGGGGGTCCGCGCTGAAGACCCCGGCGACGTCGGTGAAGATCTCGCAGACCTCGGCGCCGAGCGCGGCGGCGAGGGCGACCGCGGTCGTGTCGGAGCCGCCGCGGCCGAGGGTGGTCACGTCGAGCGACCGCTGCGACACGCCCTGGAAGCCGGCCACCAGGACCACCTTGCCGGTGTCGAGGGCGTCGCGGATGCGGTGGGCCTTGACCTCGATGATGCGCGCCTTGGTGTGACCGCTGTCGGTGACGATGCCGGCCTGCGAGCCGGTCAGGGAGATCGCCTCGCGGCCGAGGTCGTTGATGACCATGGCGGCGAGGGCGCAGGTGACGCGCTCCCCGGTCGAGAGCAGCATGTCCATCTCGCGCGGGTGGGGCCGCGGGGAGACCTCGTGGGCGAGCGCCACGAGCTCATCGGTGTGCTTGCCACGCGCCGAGAGCACGGCCACGACGTGGTTGCCCTCATCGGCCCGCTGCACGATCCGCTGCGCCGCGCGCTGGATGCGCTCGGCGTCGGCGACGGAGGTTCCCCCGAACTTCATGACGACCGTCTCTGACAAGGGGAGAACGATAGCCCCGGCCCGCCGATCCCGAGTGTGGGCCCTCTCAGGTGCCATATGCGTGACCTCAGACGGCCCACACTCCTCGGTGCCGGCGACGGCCGGCAGCGCATTAGCGTTACGAAGGTGCGCCGACCGCGACGGTTGACCATCGCCCTGGTTGCTGTCGTTGCGCTTGCCGCGGCGGCCGCGGGCCTGGTCGTCGGCGCCAACCAGGGCAATGAGGAGGAGCCCGCGTCGGCGCCCCCGGACAGGGCCGGTCAACCCCAAAGCCGCACCTCCTTCCTGGCCCGCATCATCCCCGCGGGCGAAGCGGCGACCCGGCGGCCGCCCAGCGGCCCGAACGTCCCGCGCAGCGTCGCCGACCTCGCCCGCCGCCTCCCGCTCGAGCGCCAGGTGGCCCAGCTCTTCCTGTTCGGCTTCCAGGGCACCGACCTCACCGCCGAGATCTACCGCCGGCTGCGGAATCAGGACCTGGGCGGCATCGTCCTGGCGCGCGCGAACGACGCGGGCGACCCGGCGCTGCTCGGCCAGCTGGGCGCGGAGGCGACGGTCATAGCCGAACAGGAAGGCCACGTGCCCCCCTGGGTGCTCGCCGTCCAGGACGGCGGTGAGTTCAACGAGCTGGCGAGCCTGCCACCGGCGCTGGCGGGCGCCGACCTGGCGTCGGCCGAAGACGCGGCCGCCCAGGCCCTCGACACCGCCCGCACCATGCGCGACCTCAACATCACCGGGCTGCTCAACCCCGTGATCGACGTGGGCTTCGAGTCAGGCTCGGCCCTCGGCGCCCGCGTCTATTCCGACGATCCCGAGGAGGTCGCCCTCTACGCCGAGGCGGTGGTGGGCGCCTACCGCGAGGAGCGGCTGTTCGGGGCTGTGAAGCACTTCCCCGGGCTCGGGGCGGCCGACCAGTCGACGCAGCTCGGCCCCGCCACCGTCGGCCTCGACCTCGAGCAGCTGCGCCAGCGCGACCTGCAGCCGTTCCGCGCCGCAATCGAGGCCGGCGCGCCGGCCGTCCTGCTCTCGCACGCGCTCTATCCGGTCAGCGACTTCACCCGGCCCGGCTCGCTCACCCCCGCGATCGCCACCGACCTGCTGCGCGGCGAGCTGGGCTTCCAGGGCGTGGCGATCACGGACGACCTGGCCGATCCGGCCATCACCTCGTCCTACTCGGTCCCCGACGCCGCCGTCGAGGCCGCTGAAGGCGGGCGCGGACCTCGTGTTCATCTCGGGGCCGGTGGGCGACCAGCAGGCCGCCTACTCAGCGGTGCTCGCGGCGGTGCGCAGCGGCGACATCCCGCGCCGGCGCCTGAACGCGGCCCTGCTGCGGGCGCTCGAGGCCAAGGAGGACTACGGGCTGATCAGGTGAGCCGAACCTCGACCCGGTTGTCGTTGAAGATCGGGGCGTTGCCGAGCTCGGTCAGCCGCTGAGAGGTCGTGGCCTGCCCGCTCAGGCCGCCGGCGTAGTCGGCGTTCCACCAGCCCATGGGTGCGACGACGACGCCCGGCCGCGCATCGTCCGAAACGCGCGCTGAGCAGACGAAGGAACCACGGCCATTGAAGACCCTCACCTCATTGCCGTCGTAAACGCTCCGCACAGCAGCATCCACCGGATGCAACACGACAAAAGGCGCAGGCTGAGCCGACCGCTGCCGCGCCTGGTTGGCGAACGTCGAGTTGAGAAAGAGATGCGTCTTCGGCGTGATCATCGCCAGCGGGAAGCGCTCCGCCAGCACGGAGTCCGCCACCTCGGCCGGCGGCTCGTACCGCGCGTGCAGCGTCACACGGCCGGTCTCGGTCCCAAAGCCGCCCTGCGCGTGCGGCACAGGCCCCTGCCCCAGGTCGATCTTCTGCCAGCCGCGCGTGCGCAGGGCGCCCTCGTCGAAGCCGTCGAGCGCGGCATCCACCAGCTCGGCGTCGGTCTCGCGGAAGCAGGGATCGTCGAGCCCGAGCCGGGCGGCGATCAGCCGGAACGCCTCGGTGTTGGGCTTGGCCTCGCCGAGCGGCTCGATCGCCGGCTCGTTCCAGGTCAGGTAGTGGTGGCCCCAGGAGAAGACCAGGTCCAGGTGCTCGAGCTGGGTGGTGGACGGCAGCACCACGTCCGCGTGGGCGGCGGTGTCCGTCATGAACTGCTCGAGCACGACGGTGAAGAGGTCGTCGCGGCGGAGGCCCTCGAGCACGCGGACCTGGTCGGGCGCGATCGCGGCGGGGTTCGAGCTCCAGCAGACGAGCGCCTTGACCGGCGGGTCCATCGCCGGGTCGGTGAGAGCCGCGCCGAGCTGCGACATGTTGATCGTGCGGACCGGGCCCGGCCGCAGATCCTCGCGCTCGAGCGGGTACGAGCTGACCGCCGCCGCCGTGGCCAGGGGGATGTAGGAGCACCCGCCGCCGCGGTCGCGCCACGCGCCCGTCAGGGCCGGCAGCGAGGCGATCGTCGCGTAGGCCGCGGGCGCGCCCATGTGGCGCTGGGCGCCGACGCCGAGCCGCAAGAGCGCCGGCCGGGTGGAGGCGAACTCACAACCGGCGCGGGCGACGTCCTCGGCGGGCACGCCGCACAGCTCGGCCCAGTGCTCGACCGGGAACCGCGACACCGCCTCGAGCAGCTCCTCATAGCCCTCCGCATGCGCCCTGCACCACTCCTCGTCGTGGAGCCCCGCGTCCACGATCGCCCGCATCATCCCGATGGCCAGCGCCGCGTCGGTGCCGGGCAGCGGGCGCAGGTGCTCGTCGGCCACCCGCGCGGTGCGGCTGCGGAAGGGATCCACGACCACCAGGCGGGCGCCGTTGCGGCGCGCGTCGAGCAGCTTGCGCCACAGGTGGGGCGCGGTGGAGAGCGGGTTCCAGCCCCAGACCAGCAGGTGACGGGCGTGCGGCCACTCCTCCGGATCGACCTCCGGGGAGATGCCGTGGGTCATGGCCGTGCCGGTGTAGCCGGCGGTGGCGCAGATGGTCCGCTCGAGGGCCGAGGCGCCGAGCGCGTTCATCACGCGCGCGCTCATGGTGTTGCCCTGGATCAGGCCCTGCGTGCCCATGTACGAGTACGGCAGGATCGATTCGCCCCCGAACTCCTCCCTCGCGCGCGTCAGGCCGGCCGCTATTCGATCGAGCGCCTCGTCCCAGCCGGCCCGGCGGAAAGCGCCGTCCTCGCGCACCAGCGGATGCAGGATGCGGTCCTCGGAGTAGACCCGGTCCAGGTAGTTCGAGACCTTGCCGCAGAGGAAGCCGACGGTGATCGGATGATCGGGATCCCCGGCGACCTTCACCGCCCGCCCGTCCTCGACGGTGGTGTGCATCGCGCAGGTGTCGGGACAGTCGTGCGGGCAGGCGCCGCGCACCACGGAGACAGTCGCGGCGCGCCCGGCCGAGCCGGCCGCTTGCGCTGGGGCCATCCGATCAGGCTACAGCGCGTGCCTGCCGCGGAGGGCGCGGCCGAGCGTTATCTCGTCCGCGTACTCGAGGTCCGAGCCCACCGGCAGGCCGCTCGCGAGGCGGGTGACCGCCACCTCGGGGGCGCGCTCGCGCACCGCGTCGGCCAGGTAGAGCGCCGTGGCCTCGCCGGTGGTCGTGGCGTTGGTGGCGATCACGACCTCGCGCACGCCGGCGCCGTTGTCCACCCGGCCGAGCAGCTCCGACACGTGCAGGTCCTCAGGGTCGACGCCGTCGATCGGCGAGAGCGCACCGCCGAGCACGTGGTAGCGGCCCTGGAACTCCCCGGAGCGCTCGATGGGGATCACGTCGCTCGGCTGCTCGACCACGCAGATCATGGTCGCCTCGCGCCGCTCGTCCTGGCAGATGCGGCAGGTGGCCTCGGTGGCGAGGTTGAAGCAGACCTCGCAGTGGCCGACGGTCGCCTTGACCTCGCGGATGGCGTCGGCGAGGGCGAGCGCCTCGTCGTCCGAGGCGCTCAGGATGTGGAAGGCGAGCCGCTGGGCGGTGCGCTGCCCGATGCCGGGCAGGCGCGCCAGCTCGGTGATGAGACGGTTGACCGGCGCTGCGAACACGAACGAAGAAATCTAGCCTTGGGGTCGGTCATGCCCTCCGCGATCGTCATCGGGGCCGGTGTCTTCGGCGCGTCCGTGGCCGACCGGCTCGCCCGCGAGAGCTGGGAGGTCACGCTGGTGGACCGGTTCGAGCCCGGGCACCGGCGTGCCGAGTCGGGCGGCGAGTCGCGGCTGATCCGCTGCTGCCACGGCGCCGACGAGTACTACACGCGCTCGGCGCGCCGGGCGACCGAGCTGTGGCGCGAGCTGGGCGAGGGCGTGCTGGTGGAGTCCGGCGTGGCGTGGTTCGCGCGGCGCGAGGACGGCTGGGAGGCGGACAGCGAGCGGGTGCTGAGGGCCGCGGGGATCCCGGTCGAGCGGATGTCGCCGGTAGAGGGCGCGCGCCTGTTCCCGAGCGTCGCCGTGGACGACCTGGCCTTCGTGCTGCACGAGCCGGAGGCCGGCGTGCTGCGGGCGGCCGACGGGGTGCGTGCTCTGGTGCGGCGGGCGCGCGAAGCGGGCGCGCGGCTCGTGGTCGGCGAGGCGCGGCCGGATGCGGAGCGGGTGCGGATGGCGGCGGGCGACGCCGCTGCGACGCGCGAGGCCGCTGCGGCGGGCGACGCCGCTGCGACGCGCGAGGCCGCTGCGCCCACCCTCGAAGCCGACGCCGTCATCTGGGCCTGCGGCGCCTGGCTCGGCCGGCTCTTCCCCGAGCTCGTCACCACGCGGGTCACCTTCCAGCAGCTCGTCCTCTTCGAGGCCCCGCCCGAGTGGAACGGACCGGGCTGGGTCGACTTCGACGCGGCCTTCTACGGCCACGCGCGCGTCGAGGGCATCGGCTTCAAGGTCGGGCCCGACATGGACGGCGTCGAGGTCGATCCCGACACCCGTCCGCTCGAGGCGACCGCCGAGGGGATCGCCATCGCACGCGAGTACCTCGCCCACCGCTTCCCCTCCCTCGCGGACGCCCCGGTCGCGAGCGCGCCCGGCTGCCACTACGGCCTGACGCCCGACGGCCAGTTCGTATTCGCCAGGCACCCCGAGCACAGGAACGTCTGGCTGCTCGGCGGCGGCTCGGGGCACGGCTACAAGCACGGCCCGGCGCTCGCCGAGCACGTGGCCGCCGTCCTCGCCGGCACGGCCGAGCCGGAGCCCCGCTTCGCCCTCGGCGACCGAGCGCCGGCGCGCAGCCTCCGAACCGCGGGTGCTACCCCCTAAAAGCCCGGCAGCCCCAGGCCGCCCAGCCCGCCCGGCCCGGCGAGGCCGCCGGCGGCGGCGTTCATCTTGCTGGCGGCCAGCTCCTGGGCGGAGCGGATCGCCTCGTTGGTCGCGGCCTGGACCATGTCCTGGAGCATCTCGACGTCGTCGGGGTCCACCGCCTCGGGGTCGATCCGGACCTCGCGCAGCTCCAGGTCGCCGGTGATCTTCACGGTCACCATCCCACCGCCGGCGCTGGCCTCCACGACCTCGTTCTTCAGCTCCTCCTGGGCCTTGACCATGTCGGCCTGCATCTTCTGGACCTGCTTCATCATGGCGTTCATGTTGGGCTGGCCGGCCATGGCTAGCTCCCTTCCTCGTCGAAGACTTCCTCGGCCGCGAACTCCGCTCGCAGGCGCTCGATCAGCTCTTCCTCGCCGAGCAGCACGGGACCGCCCGGCGCGGCGTCGTCGCGCAGCTCGTAGGCCACGCTCAGCGACTGCCCGGTCAGCCCGCGCAGTGCCCGCTGGACCAGGTCCCGGTTCGCCTCGGCCTTCTTCTTCACGAAGGAGGCGTCGGTCGGGAAGGCGACCGTGAGCCGGCTCGCCTCGAGCGCCACCGGCCGCGCGGCCGCCAGCGCGGCGCCGATCATCTGGTTCTCCTCGCAGACCGCCTCGGCCACCGCGGGCCAGACGGTCTGGATCTGCTCGAGCTCGATCGACCCGACCGGTGCGGGTGCGGCCTCCTCCTCGGGCTCGCGCGCGACGGCGGCCGCGGGCATCCCGCCGCCGGCCGCGGCACGGGGCGCGGGCGAAGCGACCGCTTCGCGGGCCGGAGCGGACGCTACGGGCTCGCCGGCGCGCGCGGCGGGCGCGGGCGCGGCGCTCCCAGCAGGCGCGCCGGCCTGCCCCAGCCTCGCCTCCAGCTGCTCGATCCGGAACATCAGCGCCTGCAGCGAGAGGTCCGCCTGCGGCTGCGTCGCCTTCAGCAGCGCCATCTCCAGCTGGATGCGCGGCTCGGAGCCGTCCTTGACGGCGGCGATCGCCGCGGCCAGGAAGTCGATCGCGCGCAGGATCTCCCCCTGCGACAGCCGCTCGGCCTGCTCGGCCAGCCGGTCCGTGTGCTCGGCCGTGACCGAGAACGAGTCGGGCACCTCGCCGAGCGTCTGCACCACGAACAGGTGGCGCAGGTGCGCCGACAGGTCGCGCATGAACTGGGTGAAGTCGCGCCCGGAATCGGACAGCTTCTGCACGGTGAGGAGCGCCGCGCGCGGGTCGCGGCCGGCGAGCGCCTCGGCGGCGTCGAGCACCAGCTCGGCGTCGGCCACGCCGAGGATGTCGAGCACGTCCTCGAGCTTGACCTGCTTCCCGCCGTAGGTGACGAGCTGCTCGAGCGTGCCGAGCGCGTCGCGGAAGCTGCCGGTGGCCGAGCGGGCCAGCATCCCGACGGCGGGGTCGGGCAGCTCGATGCCGTCCTCGGCCGCCACGCGCCGCAGCACCCCGGCGATCTGCTCGAGCGACGGGCGCTGGAAGTCGAAGCGGTGACAGCGGTCGACGATCGTGGCGGGCACCTTGTGCGCCTCGGTCGTCGCGAGCACGAAGACCACGTGCGGGGGCGGCTCCTCCAGCGTCTTCAGGAACGCGTTCCATGCCGCCGTGGAGAGCATGTGCGCCTCGTCCAGGATGTAGACGCGCTTGCCGCCCTGCATCGGGGCGAGCGCGACGTTCTCGCGCAGCTCGCGGATGTCGTCCACCGAGTTGTTCGAGGCGGCGTCCATCTCGACCACGTCGAGCGAGGTGCCGGCCAGGATGGCCTGGCAGGCCGGGTCGCCGGGGTCGAAGTCCGTGCGCGGGCCGCCGCTCGCGTTCAGCGCGCAGGCCAGCAGCTTCGCCATCGACGTCTTCCCGGTGCCGCGCGAGCCGACGAACAGATAGGCGTGATGGACCTTGTCGAGCTCGATCGCGTTGCGGAGGGTGCGGACGATGTGCTCCTGGCCCACCACCTGCTCGAAGGTCTTGGGACGGTGGCGGCGGTAGAGGGAGAGCATGGATCGACCATGCTAGCTCCGAGGGTGGAGCGCACTGAAGTCTCGCGGCAGGATGCCGATTAGAAAGGGGATGGGACCGCTTTCCAAGGGCATGCGGCCACTCTCGAACCTCGCGCGCAAGACGGCCATGGCCGCGACCCGGCGCGCCGCCCTGGACGCGCGGAGCATGCCGGGCAACCTGCTGCCCCACGAGTGCCTCGACGAGCTCACCGCCGCGGCCCGGCGGATCGTGGCCGAGGTCGAGCGCCTTCCCGAGGCGCCCTACGACCTGAGCGGCACCGGAGACCGCCCGATCGATGCCACCGTCGCCGGCCTCCTCGTGGGCCGGCGCATGGAGCTGCCGGGCGAGACGATGCTGCAGCTCGGCCTCGGAATCTTCCTGCAGGACGTCGGCAAGCTGGCGCTCCCGCTCTCGATCGTGGACAAGCCGGGCCCGCTCGACCACGACGAGCTCGAGCTGATGCACCGGCATCCCGAGCTCGGGCTCGAGCTCCTGCGTGAGGAGGACATCGGCCCGGGCGCCCGCACCGTGGTCCGCTTCCACCACGAGCGCTGGGACGGCGGCGGATATCCCCTCGGCCTCGCCGGCTCCAAGATCCCGCTGCTCGCCCGGATCGCCGGCATCGCGGACGCCTTCGTCGCCGCCCCCTCCCAGCAGGAGGGCGTGGCGTCGCTGCGGGCGGGTGCGGGCAGGGCATTCGACCCGGGACTGGTCGACCTGCTCGCCGACGTCGCGCTGGCCCGCTCGCCGGGCCTGCACCGCGTCGCCTAGGAACTACAGCTAGGCGTCCCTCGCGTCGAGCGCCGCCCCCACGATCGTCTCCGCGTCGATCTCGTGGTGCTCGTACACCTCGGCGAGGTCCCCCGACTGGCCGAAGCGCGTCACGCCGAGCGGGGTGAGCCGCGTCGCGTTCACCGCCGCCAGGAAGGCGAGCGCGTTGGGATCGCCGTCGAGCACCGTCACGAGCGGGGCGGCACGGTCGGCCGGAAGCAGCTCCTCCAGGATGTCCTGCTCGTGGTCGCCGAAGCCGGCGCGGGCGCGAAGCGCCCGGAACAGCAGGTCGGCGCTGGTGATGCACAGCACGTCCACGTCGTCGCCGAGGACCTCCGCGGCCTCGATCACCTCGGGCATGACCGCGCCCATGCCGGCAAGCGTCACGCGCGGACGTCCCTTGGCGCGCCGGACCGGATAGCCGCCGGCGAGCATCAGGCGGCGGCGGTCGTCGCTCGGGTCACCGGCAAGCGCCTGGTCGATCGGCCGGGTCGAGAGCCGGAAGTAGGCCGACTCGCCGCCAGGCTGCCCCAGCCGCGACAGCGCGTGCAGCAGCGTCCACTCGAGGTCCTGGCCGAAGGCCGGCTCCCAGGCCGTGCAGCCGGGCTGGCCGATCCCGATCGAGGGCGTGACGATCGACTGGTGCGCGCCGCCCTCGGGCGCCAGCGACACGCCGCTCGGCGTTCCCACCAGGATCGACTGCCCGCCCGCGTAGATGCCGAACGACCACGGCTCGAGCGCCCTGCCCACGAACGGGTCGTAGATCGTGCCGATCGGCAGCAGCGGCTGGCCGTAGCGGCTCCACGTGGCGCCCAGCTCGCCGAGCAGCCCGACCAGGTTCGTCTCGGCGATGCCCAGCTCGATGTGGCGCCCGCCGGCCCGTCTCGTGCCAGTGCACGAGCGTCTGCGGGTCGTCGGCGAACCAGTCGCGCCGCTCCCCCACCGAGAAGATCGCGGACTTGTTGATCCAGCCGCCGAGGTTGGTGGAGCTGGCCACGTCGGGGCTCACCGTCACCACCCGCTCGGCCACCTCGGGCGCGTCGTGCACGAGGTCGACGAAGAACCGGCCGAACGCCTGCTGCGTCGATTCCTTCCCGCGGTGCTTGCGCCCCAGGCCGGCCGGCACGGCCGGCGGCGCCACCGGCTCCGGCTCCTCGCGCGCGAGGGCGGTGGCCGCCGCCGCGCACAGCTCGCCCTCGGGGCTGCCGGCGTCGAAGCCGGCCCAGGGGTCGTCGGCGTCGGCGCCGAGCGCCTCGGCCAGCACGAGCATCTGGTCCCGGGTCAGCAGCGCCGAGTGGTTCTCCGGGTGGCCCTCGATCGGCAGCGACCAGCCCTTGATCGTGTAGGCGAACACCACCGTCGGCCGGTCGTGCTCGGCGCGCCGGTAGGCGTCGATCAGGGCGCCGAGGTCGTGGCCGCCGAGGTCGCGCAGGCCGGCCCGCAGCTCGCCGTCGTCGAGCTCGGCGACCAGCCCCTTCAGGCGCGCCGTTCCCGTCCGGCAGCCGCTCGCGCAGCTCCTCAGGGGTGGCGCGCAGCAGGCGCTGGTACTCCTCGTTCGGCATCTCGTCGATGCGGCGCCGCAGGTCGGGGCCGCCCGGCCGCTCGAACAGGGCATCGAGGCGGCGGCCGTACTTGACCGTGATCGTCTGCCAGCCGGCGGCCTCGAACATGTGCGCCCAGCGGCCGAACGGCGATGTCCGGCACCACGCGGTCGAGCGACTGGCGGTTCAGGTCCACCACCCACAGCACCTCGCCGAGCTTCGCCACGCTCGGGTCGGCCACCGCCTCCCAGATCGCCCCCTCGTCCAGCTCGGCGTCGCCCACGAGGGCGATCTGGCGGCCCATCGGCGGCGCCTCGAAGCGGTGGTGCTCCAGGTAGCGGCGCGCGATCGCGCCCCAGATCGGCGCGGTGGCCCCGATGCCGACGGAGCCGGTGGAGTAGTCGACCGGGTCCGGGTCCTTGGTGCGGCTCGGGTAGCTCTGGAGGCCGCCGAAGGCGCGCAGCGTCTCGAGGTAGGGGCGGTCGAGCGTGCCCAGCAGGTAGTTGATCGCGTGGAGCACCGGCGACGCGTGCGGCTTCACCGACACCCGGTCCTCGGCACGCAGCTCGCTGAACCAGAGCGCGGTCATCAGGCTCACCATCGACGCGCTCGACGCCTGGTGCCCGCCGACCTTCACCCCCGAGCGGTTCTCGCGCACGCGGTTGGCGTGGTGGACGATCGCCGCCGACAGCCACAGCACGCGGCGCTCGATCGGCCCGCAGCGTGTCGAGGTCAGGTGCCGCGGGCGGCGGCGACGGCTTCGTCGTGGTCGTCGAACCACTCATGGAGAGCGATCTTCCCATCCCGGAACGTGAAGAGGATCACGAAGGGCATCGTGCCCTCCGCGCCGCTCGTGACGCCGCGCGTCCGCCACATGCCCGTGCCGACGATCTTGTCGCCGTGCGTCTCGATCGGCCCGATCTCGACTTGGGCCGACTCCCAGACCGCCCCGAAGTCCAGCAGGCTGGCCTTGATCCCCTCGTGCCCCTCCCACGTGACCTGCTCGGGCCAGTCGGGCCCGGACACGATCACGGCGTCCTCCGTGTAGAGCTCGACCACGCCGTCCAGGTCGCCGGCGTTCCACCGCTCGGCCAGCTGGCGGATGAGTTCGGCGTTGTCCATGGGCGCTCGGGCGAAAGCGGACCGTGCACCCATCTTCGAAGCTCGTCCCCGGGCGTGCCCGCCGGTCATCGGCTCCGGCCAGGCTGGTCCGCGGCGCACGAGCGGTATCGCTTAAGGCTGCTTCCTCCCGGATCTGACCTGGTTCGCGAGCGCTCGCCGCGCGGGACCCGGCCATCGACGCCTCTGTCCGGCGTACTGGCCCCGAAGGCGAAACCCCTCCGATGGGAGTTCAGCCCCGCTAGAGCGGCTTGCGGGTGACAGGGCACCGCTACCTCCCCGCCTAGCACGGTCCGCCTCAGAGGATAGACCCTCGTCAGAGCTTCCGGGCGACGAACAGCGTCCGGCCGGGTGGCTTGGGCTCGGTCGTGAAGCCGAGCGCCTCGTAGAAGGCGATCGCGTCCGCGTTGCTCTCGTTCACGTCGAGTTCGATGCGGCGGCAGCCGCGTGCCCTCGCACGCTCGAAGGCGGCGTTCACCAGGGCTCGCCCGAGCCCGGTGCCGCGCGCGCTCTCGTCCACGTACAGGTCCTCCAGCCAGCAGTCGTCGGCGCCCGTCCAGACGCTCAGGCGGTAGCGCAGCTGGCAGACGCCGGCCGCGGGCTGGTCGCCGTCGGCGGCCGCGAGCAGGAACTCGGTATCGGGGTCGTCGAGCAGCGTGGCCGTCGTCGCGCGGATCCGCTCCAGCGCCGGCTCGTCCTTGCCCCACCAGTCCCGGAACGCCGCGATCAGGGCGCTCACGGTCTCGATGTCCTCCGGCGTTGCCGGCCAAACTCGCGGCTCCACTCCATAGAGTCTGAGCCATGCCCGATCGCACCGCCGTCTCCACCGAGTCCGCCCCAGCCGCCATCGGCCCCTACTCGCAGGGGATGAAGGTCGGCGACCTCCTCTTCTGCTCGGGTCAGATCCCGCTCGATCCGTCCAGCGGCGAGCTGGTCAAGGAGGACATCGAGGGTCAGGCGCGGCGCTGCCTCCAGAACCTCGAGGCGGTCTGCGAGGCCGCGGGCGCTTCGCTGTCGAATGCCGTGCGCTGCACGGTGTACCTGGGCGACATGGGCGACTTCGCGCGGGTCAACGAGGTCTACGCCGAGTTCTTCGACGGCGCAGACCCTCCCGCCCGCGTGGCGATCGCCGCCGCCGGGCTGCCGAAGGGCGCCGACGTGGAGATCGACGCGATCGTCGCCCTGTAGCCCTTCTTCTCGTTCGCCTCCTTTCGCTCGGGGTCCGGATCTAGCCGCCGGGCGGCCGGCGCGCGGGAGGCCTCCCGGATCCCGCGCGCCTGGCCACCTCGGCCGTCGAGCCGTGCCGCGCGTCCGCGGCCCCTGTCACCTCGGCTCGCGCCCCGCCATGCGGAGGGCTGTCCCGTTCGCCATGAGCACGAGGCCCAGGACGAACGTCGCGAGCAGCCCCAGCCCCGTCACCGGGAGGCTGCCCGCCTGTGCGCCCAGGACCCGGACGGAGCCGGCGGGCACGTCCCCTTCGCCCGCGCCGCCGTCTCCGCCCGAGAGGACGTCCGCGACGGGCCTGGTCCCTGACGACGTGTCCTCGTCGAAGACGAGCTCCTGGTCGCCGGTCCCCTGGCCATCGCCGCCGGATCCCTCGCCCAGGCCTCGCGTGTCGCCATCGAGGCCCTCGGCTCCTGGAACGCCCCCGACGGAACCGGGGTTCTCACCGCCCGAGCCGGAGGTGTCACCTCCGCCGCCGGGCGTATCACCCCCGCCGCCGGGCGTGTCGCCGCCCCCATCGGGGGTCGGATCGCCGGAGCCCGACGTGTCGCCGCCGGGCGGGTCGACCTGGGACGGCCCAGCCGCAGGGTCGTCCCCGTCGCTCGCGATCCGGATGGGGGCAGTGACGCCGGCCGGCTCGACCTGAGCCGACCCCGTGGAGTCGTTCGACTCCTGGGTGCCACCGCCGCCGGAGCCCTGCCCGGAGGTGGCCGGCGACCCGTTGTCGCCGTCGCTCAGCACCCGCACCGGCGCGTTCACGCCGATCGGGCCTGACTGGGCCGCTCCCTCCGAGTCGGTGGCGGTCTGCGGCCGCCGATCGACGCCGAGGGTTGTTCGCTGTTTCCGTCACTTGCCACCCGCACAGGGGCGTTCACCTGGACCGGTCCGACCTGGGCCCCGAGGGCCGAGTCGTCCACGGTCTGAGGCGCGTCCTGTGCGGCGGCCGGTCCGGCCGTCAGCGCGAGGGCGAACAGGGTCGCCCACAGCGCATTCGCACTGCGTCTCATCTCTGACTCCTTCGTCGTGTTGCTTCGAGCTAGGGGCCGCGAGCCGCCTGGCTCGCGGCGCACTCCGGCTGTGCTAGCCGGGTCGCTCGAGCAGCGGGACGAAGGCCGCCGGCCATGCGATGACCGGCCGGCGTGAGAGGCGCCGGCGAAGGGCCGGCGCCACGAGGGACAGCGTGGCCAGCACGAGAGCCAGCCCGCCGAGGGAGAAGCTCACAGATGCGCTCGCGGCGGACGATCCGCCGGCGCCCGAGACGGGCTCGGTGTCCGAGGGCAGCTCGAGCGCGCCCGAGCTCGCCGCCGCGGCGGAGCCGGTGTCGCCTCCGCCCGCGGGCGCGCCCGGCAGGCCGATCGGCGGGCCGGGGATGAGCGGCGTGAGGATCGGGGACGCAAGCTCGCCGGGGAGGGTCGCACCGGGACCCTCCGAGGCGGCCGTGCCGCGCAGTCGGGACGCGCGCGAGGTGTCGCCGCCCGCCGGGCCCGACAGGCGCGCGATGCGGGGCGACCCCTGCCCCGCTGCTGCGCCCGCCGTGCCGCTGTCTCGCAGCGCCCCACGAGCTACCCCGGACGCGCCCTGAAGCGTCTCGTCGACCCCGGTCGCGCCCCTGAGTGTCTCGTCGAGCCCGGCCGCGCCGTGGAGCGTCTCGTCGACCGCCTGCCGGGCGCCCTGGGTGACCCGATCGGCGACGCCCGCAACTGGCGCCGCCGTCCTGGTCATCCGCTCTGCCACCGACCCGGTGGCGCCCGCCGCGCTCGCCCCGACCCGTGCCACAGGCCCATCGGGCCCCGTGACCCGCCCCACCGTGCCGGCCAGCTGCGTGACCGCGCCCTGGGCGGGGCCCGCAACCGGCGCCGCCGCCGTGACGGTGTCCTCGACCGCCGACCCCGTGGCGGTCACGGCGCCCGTCGCGGCGCTCGTCAGTCCGGAGACGTCGAGACCCTGCTGCGCCGATGCCCCGGCCGGGACGGCGAGCCAGCACGCGGCCACCACGCCCATCGCCATGAGGCGACGGGTGCGGCCACGAAGAGATGGCGTGCGAGCCCCGGCCGGCATCTGCGCGCTACTTCCCCCTCACGCGCGCACGTGTACCTCCTCGCACGGAAACCGGTCACCCTGGAAGGCCTGATCCCGTGCGCGGACGACGCTAGGTCACCCGCAATCTGGACGTATGAACGAGCTTGTGCTCGCCTCGTTCGACCAGGCTGCGCAGGCGCTCGAGCGCGTCGTGGACGTCCGTGAAGCGCGTATACAGAGGCGGCAGGCCGAGGCGGATCGAGTCGGGACCGCGGAAGTCCGGAACCACCCGTGCGCGCTCGATCAAGGCGCGGCAGATCTGCCAGGCCTCGGGGTGGGCGAGGCTCACGTGGCCGCCGCGGCGGGCCGCGTCGCGCGGGCTGGCGAGCTCGAACCCGAGCGGCGCCAGCCGCTCGTCGTGCAGCTCGATCGCGAGCTCGGTGAGCGCGGCCGTCTTCTCGCGCAGGGCGCCGATCCCGGCCTCCCCGATCAGCCGCGCGCCCTCCTCGACCGCCGCCAGCGCGAGGATCGGCGGCGTGCCCGCGAGGAAGCCGCGGACGCTCGGCTCGGGGTCGTAGGACCGGTCCATCTCGAACTGGTCGCGCTGGCCGAACCAGCCCTGGATGGGGGTGCGCAGCGACTGCTGCAGCTCCTCGCGCACGTATAGGAAGGCGGGCGCGCCGGGGCCGGCGTTCAGGTACTTGTAGGTGCAGCCGACAGCCAGCCCCACCCCGCGCCGCTCGAGCTCGATCGGCACGGCGCCGGCCGAATGGGAGACGTCCCAGAGCACGGGCGCCTGCGTGGCGGCCCCGATCGCCTCCATGTCGGCCAGCGCGCCGGAGCGGTAGGCGACGTGGGACAGCGAGACGAGCGCCACCTCGCCGCCCTCGCAGGCGGTCTTGACGTCCTCGGGCAGGGGGCCGTCGATCGGGTGCGGCTCGAACAGACGCAGCTCGCGGCCGTGACGGCGCGCCACGCCCTCGAGCACGTAGCGGTCGGTCGGGAAGTTGCCGGTGTCGGTGACCACGTCGCCGGGGCGGGTGTCGAGCACCGCCGAGGCGAGCTTGAAGAGGTTGACGGTGGTGGAGTCGGTGACGATCACCTCGCCCGCGCGGGCGCCGAGGACGTCCTTGGCGAGGAGGTCGCCGGCGCGCTCGGGCAGCTCGATCCACTCGTGCCAGCCGGACACGAGCTCGGAGCCCCACTGGTCGACCGCGGCGCGCAGGCGCTCGCGCGTGGCGATCGGGAGGCGGCCGAGGGAGTTGCCGTCGAGGTAGAGCAGGTCGGGGTCGTCGATCACGAAGCGCTCGCGGAAGGGCGCGAGCGGATCGGCGTCGTCGAGGCGCTCGGCGTGCGCGCGATCGATCAACGGTGCTCCAGCCAGTCGGTCACGACCCGCCAAGCATGACTGCTCGGATCGAGGTGCTCGAGGTGCCCGCAGCCGGGGAGCTCCACCAGCTCACAGGGATCGCCTGCCTCGCGGGCGCGCTGCGCCCAGCGGCGGGAGAGCTCGAGCGGCACGGCGTCGTCGGCGTCGCCGTGGACCAGGAGCTGCGGCACGCCGAGCGGGAGGCGCTCGATCGGGGAGGCGAGGTCGTAGCGGCGGGGCAGCTTGCCGGGCGGCCCGCCGAGCAGGCTCGCGGCCGCGCCGCGCGACAGGCCCAGCCGGGCGGCCTCACGGAGGTCGACCACGCCGGACTGGGCGACCGCCGCGGAGACGCGCACGGCGGGCTCGGCGCCGGGCGCGCCGGCGGGCAGGCCGCGCCTCGCGGCCGCCCACAGGGCGAGGTGTCCGCCGGCGGAATGGCCGATGACGACGACCCGCGCGAGGTCGAGCGGAGCGTCCAGGCGGCCGAGGTGGTCGATGCCGGCGGCGACGTCCTCGAACGTGGCGGGCCATCCGCCACCGCTGCGCCAGCCGAGGCGGCGGTACTCGAGGTTCCAGACGGCCCAGCCGCGCGCGGCGAGGTCCGGGACGAGCGGGTCCTGGAGGCGAAGGTCGTACTTGGCGCGCCAGTAGCCACCGTGGATCAGGACGGCGACGGGCCAGGGCGACCCGCTCCCGCCGGGCCGCGTGAGCTCCCCGAACTGATCCCTGCGCTCCCCGTAGGAATGCCGCACCGCCTCGATGCGCGGAGTATCGCGGTGGGAGCGCGTGAGAGTTCGTTCATGTTCCTCGCGAGATCCGCCGACCGGGCGTAGGTTCGACTTACTGGTTCAGGGGACCTGATTAAACGGGGGAGGACTCATGCTCAAGAACATCACCATCGTCGCCGTGGTGGCATTGCTCGTCGCTGCGGCAACCGCAGGAGCGCAAGCGCTCTATGACGGGGGCGACATCAAGAACAACTCTCTGACTGGGAAGGACATCAGGAACAAGTCCCTCACCCAGCAGGACTTCCGGGGCTCGGTCCGAGGCGCCCGAGGACCGCGAGGGCTGTCAGGTCCCGCGGGACCGCAGGGACCCCCTGGCCCCACCGCCCTGGGGCAAATCACCGTGGTTAACTCCGCGCAGGTCTTGTTCGGCCCCTTCGATCTCGTGAAGTCAGCCACTGCCTTCTGCCCGGCCGGCCAGCGCGTGGTGAGCGGAGGCGGAGCCTCGATTTCGGACGAAGAGATTGCCATCACGGAAGCGGCGGCAGGGCGCTCGGGCTGGACCGTCGTCGGCGTGGATCTGGTTGACAGCGGGGGCGAGTACGTGCAGGCGCAGGCCTTGTGCGCCCCGCAGAATCAGGCCGTCGCCGCCGGCATGAATCGAGCCATCGTGCGGAGCCAGGTCGCCAAGCTCGTGGCCAAGGTGGAGGCTCAGTACGCAGGCGTGAGCAAGTAGATCATGGGCGCGGCTGGTTCGAAACAGATGAGTGGGCTAACGCTCGCTGAGACTGCGCTCTCTAGACCTGCCCCGACTCTAGGAGTAATTGCGTGAGGAAGCTTGCCCTGACGGCGGTGCTTGTCGCCACCACCTTCGTCCCCGCCGCCCCCGTGGTGGCCGCGCCGGACGCCGAGAGCGCCCAAGCGCGGACATCGATCTACTCCGGCTCCACTTACACGGGGTACGCCCGCCGGAGCTACGGCGGGCGCTGGAGCGTCTACGACGGCTCCACGTACGCGGGCTATATCAACCGCTCCTACGGCGGGCGCTGGAGCATCTACGAGGGCAGCACGTACGTCGGCTACGCCAAGCGCAGCTACGGCGAGCGGTGGAGCTGCTACTCCGGCTCCTCCTACGACGGCTACGCCAGGCGCAGCTACGGCGAGCGCACCAGCGTCTACGCGGGCTCCTCTTACGCGGGCTACGTGCGAGGAGCCAACGGCGGGCCGGTCGGCTGCGGCGGGCTCGTGCTCGGCCTCATCTGACAGTCAGACCGTCAACAGCCACCTCTGCCTCTAGCTGCGCTCGATGTCCGCGCGGCCTGAACCTCTTGATAGATCGCACTTCCGTGCGCGTGCGTCACCCATGCGGTGAGGGTTATGGGCATGCAGGAGACGTCGAGCCGTAAAGATGCGAGGGCCTCGTGGCCCCTCAGAGGAGTTGCTGGGGGACGCTCCCCTGCCCGAGCGGTGACCGTCCCTACTCCTGCACCCCTGCGGCTGCGAGCGCCTCCGCGCGGTCCAGGAAGACGCGGATGCTCGCGATCTTGCCACCCGCGAAGTCGCAGATGGTCGCCGTGCGGAGATAGGTGGCGCCTGAGGCATCAGGGACGCCGCCGCGCATGGCGGCGACCGGGATGCCACTCGCTCGACCGCTGACCGAAACCCGCAGCAAGACGAGGACGCGCGCCGCACCGACCGCCTCCGCGCGTTCGATGCTCAGCCGAAAGTCGGGAACGGTGTCCTTGACGTCGGCGAAGAAGCGTCGGATTGCCGCGGGGCCTTCGTACGCCCCCTCGACGGGCGACCATGGTGTCCACAGCTGAATGTCGTCGGTACAGCAAGCGAGGTAGCCATCGAGGTCGCGCGCGTTGACCGCGGCTATCAGCCGTTCGACAGCTTCGAAGCTTCTCGTCCGACACCGCAGCCCAGTATCCCGCCGCTGAGGACTCGATGCCACAGACCCGTCGCCGCGCGTGGATCGCACGCGCAGCCGAGCCATGCTGGACGCGGTCCTGCGAGCGGCAGATACTGGGCTGGGCGATGTCTCAGGAGAACGTCGAACTGGTCCGGCGCGCGATCGCGGCCTATAACCGGCGCGACTTCGACGCGCTGCGGGCGCTCAATCACCCCGAAATCGAGCTGGACTATTCGGCCTCCCGAGGTGTGGAGGCGGGCATCTACCGGGGCGAAGACGAGGTGTTCCGCGTCTACCGAGGGTTCTTCGACATGTTCGAACGGATCAGCGTGGAGCCGGACCGCTTCATCGACGCCGGAGATTCCGTCGTCGTTCCGAATGCCGCTCGGATGCGGGGAAGGCATGGCGTCGACACCGTCGCTCGAAGCACCCTGCTCTTTGAGGTTCGCAGTGGCCGCGTCGCCCGCATCTGTCTTTACCAGGAGACGCAGGAAGCCCTCGAAGCCGTGGGGCTGCAGGAGTAGAGCGCGGGCTGGGCCTATTGCGGCGTCCCTGGCGACCGTTCTTGGTCACGCCGCGGCGCCGGGCCCGGGAAGCAGGTCGACGTCGCCTGCGCGCATGCGCTCTCCGCAGTGTGCGCAGTTCAGGCCGGCCGGGCTGACTTCGCCGCATGCGTGGTGGCGGTAGACGACGGGCGGGCCAGCGTTCCCCGCGAGCCACTTGTCACCCCAGGCGGCCATCACCATCAGCATGTCGACGAGCTCAGCGCCCTTGTCGGTGAGGACGTACTCGTACCGCGGTCGCCGGTCGTAGGGCCGGCGCTCGAGCACTCCGTGCTCGACGAGGTGGTTCAGCCGCTCGGTCAGGACCTTGCGCGAGATGCCGAGGTCCGCCTGGATCTGCTCGAACCGGGTGAACCCGGCCCACACGTCGCGCAAGACCAGCGGCGACCAAGGCTCCCCGATGACGTCGAGCGTGCGCGCGATCGAGCACGCCATCTCCCCGAAGTTCGTGCGCTGCATGGCATCAATCTAGCAATTGGGGTTCCCTCAGGGAACTCCGACTGCTACGCTCGCGGCGTCTCTTGAAGAAACTTCGGAAGGATCACGGAAATGAGCAAGGTCATCAGCGCCCACGCAGTGTCGGTAGACGGTTACATCACCGGTCGCGATCCCGGCGCCGGGCGCGGACTCGGCGACGGGACGATGCTCTTCGACTGGTACTTCGACGGCGACACGCCCAGCCAGGTGTTCGACGGATTCCGGCTGAGCGAGCCCAGCGCCCGCGTCTTCGACGCCCTCGCCGGACGCGTGGGTGCGGTCGTGGCCGGGCGCAACACCTATGAGGACTCCAACCATTTTGGAGGTGACAGCCCCCACCCGACGGCCCGGCTGGTCGTCCTCAGCCGCCGGCCGGCGCCGGAGATGACCGAGCGGCAGACCCTCGTCACCACCGGCATCGAGGGCGCGGTCGCGGCGGCTCGCGAGGCCGCCGGCGACAGTGACGTCGGTCTCATGGGCGGCGGCGTCGCGACCGAGGCGTTGAAGGCGGGGCTGGTCGACGAGGTGATCCTCCATCAGGTGCCGGTCCTGCTCGGCGGCGGCCGACCCTTCTTCCAGGCGCTCCCCGAGCACGTGCGCCTCCGGCTCGTCGAGGCCGTCCCGGCGCCAGGTGTCACCCACCTGCACTACGCGGTCGAACGATGATCCTCGTCACCGGCGGCCTGGGTTCCATCGGGTCGCACACCGCACGGGCGCTGCTCGACCTGGGCGAATCCGTCGTGCTCACCGCGCACCGGTCCACCCAGCTGCCTGAGTACCTCGCCGACGAGCCCGGCGGCCGGGTCGTCGTCGAGCCGCTGGACACCACGGACGAGGCGACCTTCCTCGACATCGGGAAGCGGCACGAGATCACCGGCATCGTGCACCTCGCTGCGGCCCCCCACGACCTGCCCGATCCGGTCGAGTACCTGCGCGCCGACACCCTCGGCCTGCTCAACGCACTCAAGGCGGCGACGGTGTGGGGCGTGCGGCGCTTCTCCTTCGCCAGCACCATCGGCGTGTACGCGGGGGTGGACGAGGTCCCGTGGCGCGAGGACGCCCCGCTGCCGGTGGTGGCAGGGCACCAGATCCCGGTGTTCAAGAAGACTGCGGAGCTGTTCGCCACGCTGACCGGCGACAGCGCCGGGTTCGACGCGGTGAGCCTGCGAATCGGCACCATCTGGGGGCCCCTCGGCCTGCCCGACTCGCCGTTCTTCGCGCTTCCCCGCCTGCTCAGCGCGGCGGTCTGGGGCGAGGACCCCGATCTCACCCCGCCCCGCCCGCCCGCCTACGCCGAGGACGGCACAGACCTCTGCTACGTCAAGGACTGCGGCCGGGCCATCGCGCTGCTCATGCTCGCCGAGCGGCTGAACCACGGCACCTACAACGTCTCGACCGGACGACTGGTGCGAAACAGCGAGGTCGTCGCCGCGATCAACGCCGCTGTTCCGGGCGCCAACATCACCCTCCCGCTGGGTCGCAATCCCAACCGGCCCCCCGACAACTACCTCGACACCACCCGGCTGCGGGCGGACACCGGCTTCCGACCGGAGTACGACGTCGAGCGCGCCGTACCGGACTACGTCGACTGGCTGAGGGGACACGACCGCTAGCCCACCGCTCACCGAACGAGACATCGACCGCTGACGCTCCCCGCTTTCCCGGACGCTCCCGGATTCACCCCCCGCCGCTGCGCGCGTCGGCGAGTCGTCTCTGAGCCCCTCCCGGCCCGGCGACGTACTCGTCGCATCCGGAATCCGCCCCACCTCACGACGCGGCCGGATGCAGCTCCCCTCGCCACGAGCGGTACTGGTTCTTCGCTCGATGCTGTCCGGCTGACCGGCACTCGGCGAGCGGGAATTCATCCGATCGGGACGATGCGCCCGCAGCAACGGCGCGAGAGCATGGCCTGGAAAGAAGGGATCCGACAGGCGCCGTCCGAGGAGAGGACATGTCGAGCGAAGAGCGAGGGCCGAGCCCGCACACGGCCAGCGAGGGGACACGAGCGCGGCGGCCCACCATGTGGATCGTGGCGACCGTCCTCCTCGGCGTTGCCGCGATTGGGCTGGGCATCTGGGCGGTCTCGCTGAACTCCGACCTGGACGACGCCGAGGCCACGATCGAGAGGCAGGAGAAGACGATCGCGGAGCAGGAAGCCGAGCTCGCAGAGGCCGAGGCGACCCCGCTGATCACACGCGCAAAGTCCGCCTACGAAACTGTCAGCGAGGGGCTCGACGCCGCGGAGCAGGAGGTCAGCGCGCTTCAGCAGGAGGCCTCCCAGGCGATGACCGACCTGGAAGAGGCGCAGCAGGAGCTCGCCCGCGCCAGGACTGAGGCTGAGGGCGAAGTCCAGGAGCTGCAGGCCCAGCTGGTCGAGGCCGAGGCGCGGGCCGAGAGCGCCGCGACCTGCGCCCAAGGCGCGGTCGCCGCCTTCGGAAGCATCTTCGACGCCCCCAGCGTCGAGCAGGGCCTCAACAGCGCCGTGGCCGAGCTCGAGGAGCTCGAGCCCACCTGCGCGCCCGCGCTCGAAGCCGGCTAATCGCGAAGATCGTCTCTCACGGGTCGTCCTCGAGTCGCCGAGCGTTCGTCGTGGATTCGAATGCCGCGACTGCTGCTCGTACGGTGGGGAAGAAGCGATCGGGCCCGATCAGGGCGGTGAGGTCCGTGTCCTGGAAGATCTCGCGCTGACGGCCCTTCAGGCGGGCGAAGCAGAGCGCGATGCCGCGTTGCTCGAGCTCGACATGGAGTCGGCTCAGCACGTCGATCGCCGTGGCGTCGAGGTACGTCCACGCCTCGGCGTTGAGCACCAACCACGTGACGTCCTCGGAGGCGTCGGCCAGCGTGAGCACCCGTTGTCGGAGGTAGTCGGCGTTGACGAAGAAGGGCGGCGCGTCAAAGCGATACACGAGCAGCCCGGGCACCGTCTCGGCACCCTCCCACCGCGCGATGTCGTGATAGCCGTCGACATCGTCGATGCGGCCGAGCACGGCATCGTGCGGGCGCGCCGCGCGGTAGAGGAATACGCCGATGGAAAGCGCGATCGCGACAACGACGCCGTCAACGACTCCGAACGCCAGCACGCCGCCGAAGGCGACGAGCGCGAGCGCGGTCTCGGCCGGGCGCACGTGCCGCAGCCGCCAGATCGAGCGGACGTTGATCAGCCCGGCGGCGGCGACGACGATGATCACACCGAGCGCAGCGGTCGGGAGCGGCTCGATCAAGGGCATGGCGAAGATCAAGAAGAGCCCGACGACCGCCGCGGCGACGAGGACAGCAGCCTGGGACCTCGCGCCGGCGGAGTCGTTGACCGCGGAGCGGGAGTTGGAGGAGGAGACGGGGAACGCGCCGGTCAGGCCACCGACGAGATTGGCGCCGCCGATCGCGGTCAGCTCGCGGTTGGGGTCGACCTCGTAGCCGTGCTTCTGGGCGAAGGTGCGCACGGTCGCGATCAGGTCGGCGAAGGCGACGAGCGAGAACGCCGCCGCGGGGAGCGCGAGATCGAGGAAGTCGTCTGCTCCCACCCGTGGCAGCCCGAACGACGGCAGGCCGCCCTCGACCTCGCCGACGACCGCGATCCCGTGACCCGCCAGTTCGACGAGCGCCGCGATCACGAGCGCGAGCGCGAGCACCACGAGAGACGGAGGAGCGGCAGGAACGAAACGCTTGACGGCGAGCGCCGCCGCCAGCAGTGCCGCGCTCAGGAGCACGGTCGGTCTGTTCGCGTCGCCTAGCTCCGACAGAACCTCCCACACGATCGGGAAGAAGTCGCTAGCCCCGACACTGATCCCCAGGAGCTTGCCGAACTGGGACGCGATCACGATCAGCGCGACCCCGTTGATGTAGCCGAGCAGCACCGGCTTGCCGAAGAAGTCCGCGAAGAACCCCAGCCCGAGCACGCCCGCCAGGAGCAACGTCCCACCCATCGCCAACGCCAGCGCCGCCGCGAGTGCCACATACCGCGCCGGGTCGACTTCCCCGCCGACCATCGCGATCGGCGCCACCGTCACCGCGGTCAGCGCCGCCAGCGTGGAGTCGGGCCCGACGACGTGCTGGCGCGAGGTCCCGAGCAGGGCGTAGACCGCGAGCGGCAGAAACGTCCCGTAGAGACCGAAGACCACGGGCATACCGGCGAGCTCCGCCATCGCCAGAGACGAGGGCACCGCCACCGCCCCGACCGTGACTCCCGCCACGAGATCGGACCGCCGGTACGAGCGCGGGTAGCGCAACAGCGTCGCCAGTCCCGGGGCCGCCTCGGCCAGCGACCGCGGGACCCGCGACCGCGCGTACGACGCCAGCGCGCCACGAAAGCCCTCGCGCTTCACCTCACCCGACACCGGCGTGCGCCCTGGGGGCCGCTTGTCGAGCTGTTCACCGCGGGCGGGAAGCGTGGACTTCGCTCACCATTTGAGCTCGATTTCGAGTTCCCTCTCTTCCTCCTCGATCTCGATCTCGAGCTTGAAGTCGACCTCGTCGGGCACGTGCACCTTGAAGTGCATGCCGCCGCGGTCGAACTCGATGTCGTTGTGTTTCGCGAGCGCGTCGGCGATGGCGTGCAGGCGGGCGGCGGCGTCCTCGCGGCTCAGCCGCTCCTTCTCGGTGACCTCCATCAGGTCCATTCGGGCCTCCTTGGTGTGGACATTGCGGGTTCTTGGTGGCGGCCGCCGGCGATTCGCGCCAGCTCGACCAGGCCGGCCTTCATGCCCTCGGCGTGCACTACCCCACGGACGTGCTGGCCGGCGCCCTGATCGGCACCGCACTGGCGGAGCTCACGACACACGTTGTCGCCCGCCGCCGGCCCCGTCACGACTCGTGGCCGCCGTAGGCGGTGAGGCCGTATCAGGACCATGGCGACATCCTGCGACCGCCCGAACGACTAGTCATCGCACGTATTGGATGAAATCGAGAGCCGAGCACGCGCTCGGCTCTCTCGCCGACGGGCGCGCGCTAGCCGGGATTTCATGCCATATGCGCGATGACGCACCGGCGGATGAGCGGTTCCATGGAACCGAAGGCACTCGCAGACGCGTTCGAGATTGGCCGGCGGCGAAGGAGCGACATCATGGCGGACGTTGAGACCCTCCTCGATGGTTCGGAGGCCGTTGCGTTAGCCCACCCCACGCCCGAGGAGCGGGCGGCACGGGGCAAGGCGGCGAGGGCGGTGGCGCCGCGGTCATGGCATGGCGAATGGGAGCCGGCATCCGATCGGCGTGATCCGGTCGAATTGCTGGAGGAGCAGGCTGCCACTCGGGTGCCCGAGCTGGTGCCGATCCGCACGGTGCAGCTCTGTGGCGATGCCCATCTGTCCAACTTCGGTGGTTTCGCCGCACCCGATCGGCGGCTCGTGTTCAGCATCAACGATTTCGACGAAACGCTGCCGGGCCCGTTCGAGTGGGACGTGAAGCGGCTGGTGGCCAGCTTCGCCGTGGCCGGCCGGGATCGAGCCTTCGATGCCAGACATCCGGTCGTGTCACGGCCGAGACAGGTCTCTGACCCCTGGTTCCACTCAAGTGCGAATTTCATGCGATCCGGATGATGAAGCTCTCTCTGTGACGCGTTTCGATGGTGCACGGTCGCGGACAAGCGGCCGAATCAACTCAAGGAGGTAAGTGAAATGCGAGGCACTGGCCGAGCCTTGTTCGCAGCAATCATGCTGTTGCTTGTGGGCACGCTCAACATCATCTATGGCATCGGCGCCCTGGACGGTGCGAGAATTTTCGTCAACGACACGCGGTACATACTTACGAACCTCAACACCCTCGGCTGGGTGCTGATCATCCTCGGAGTGATCCAGCTCACCGGAGGGTTCTCGCTGATGGCGGGCAACATCTACGGCCGCGTAATCGGCATCATCGGCGCCAGCCTCGGAGCATTGGGGGCGCTGCTGTCGATCGGGGGGGCCTACCCATGGTGGAACCTCGGCGTCTTCGCCCTCTGCATCTACGTCGTCCACGGCCTCATCGTCTACGGCGAGGACGAGCGGCCGGTGGCCGAAGACAAGCGGCCGGCTGCAGCCTGAGCAGGCCGACAGACGAAGCCCGATTCCCCGAGCCCGCTGCCGTCCCGTAGGCAAGCGCGGCGCCGGCACCCGGGATGACCTGGGGCCACGCATGCGCGACGAGGTCTCGGCGGCCTGGGCCGGGATGCGGCCGTCGGCGACAAGCTGGCCGCCGGACCCGTCGCACCGCTGACGCAAACGGCGCGGGGGTCTCGGACTCGTTGGCTATTCCTGGCTTGCCGCAGCGAGCGACCGGATCGCAGAGGCGGATGCAGAGGGGTGAACCCACTGCTCCATGGCCAGCGCCATGGCCATCCCCACCGCCGCCTGAACGGCCTCCTTCCTCGTCTCGTCATCCCCGCCGTCCCGCTCGACCGGGACGATCGCCCGACCCCTCGCCTGCGCGACCGCTGCGGAAGCCTGACCCTCGACGTCGGGATCGATCACGCCGACGATCATCCCCGTTCCCGGAGCGAGCCGCCCCTTCAGCGCCTGGCCGGCCTTGTGCTCGACGACCATCCCGATCGGCCCCCCGCCAGTGTGCTCCACGCTGATCTCGTTTGGGGCATCACTGGTGGCGAGGACAAGCACCTTCGACCTGTCCATGACGAGACCGGTCTTCGGGAGCTCCTCCTTCAGGACGGAGTACCCCTGCTGCGCGCTGTCGCTGTCGTCGTAGGCGGCGACCAACACGCTCAGTTCCTTGCTCATCTCGTTACTCCCTTCGCTCCGGCATCGGTCGTGGATGCAACAGCTAGGCCGTGGATGCGTGCACCGCAGCCATCTGCTCATGCTCTTCGTGCAGGCGCTGCTCGAGCTCCTCGTGCTCCTCGCCCGTCGGGGTGAGGTGCGGCTTGAGGTCGAAGGTCACCACCTTGATCTCCCCGGTGAAGGGGAAGGGCGAGCGATCCTCGTAGCTGCGGTCCACGGGCAGGCCGTTGTCGCGGCCGATGTCCATGCCCGCGTAGGCGTTGAACCGGAGCGAAACGGTGCGGTCCATCCGCCCGCCGCCCACCTCCGAGTCGTTGACGAACAGCGTGACCTGGCCACCGGTGCCCGGCTTCGCCTCGTCGGCGGCGAACTCCATTCGGACGTTCACCTCGCCGGCGGGCAGCGGCTCGGATGCCTCCTGTGTGTAGACGTAGACGCCCATCGTCGAGTAGGTGTGCTTGAGCACCCCGTCGTCGACGAACAGCGCAAACCCGCCGAGGTGGTCGGCCTCCGCGACGATCACGCCCTCCACGCCGTCGTCGGGCACCACGATGTCGGCGCTGATCGAGTACGAGTGCCCGTAGACCCTCGGGATCATCCCCGTGGCGACGTTCTGCACGTCGGAGCGGTAGTGGAACTTCGTCCGGCCGACCATCGGCGGCAGGATGCCGAAGAACACGCTGTATCCCCCGAGCATCGGCAGCACGTTGTATCGCTCGGCGTCCTCCCAGAAGGCGGCCTTGAGCTCCGCGAGCTTGCTCGGGTTCTCCGTCGCGATATCCCTGGCCTGGGAGAAATCGTCCGGCAGGTAGTAGAGCTCCCATTCCTGCGTGTCGGGGTCGTAGACGTCCGGAGCGAACTTGCTCAGCGTCTCCATCGTGATGTCCCAGGGGAGCTTGAACGGCTTGCAGCTCGCCCACCAGCCGTCCTTGTACATCCCGTAGTAGCCGAAGCTCTCGAAGTACTGCCGCGTGTGGCGCTCCTCGGCCCCGGCGTCGGTGAACGTGTGGGCGAAGCTCGTGCCCTCGATCGGCTTCTGCTCGATCCCGTCCACGCGCACGGGCTGCGGGATCCCTGCAACCTCGAGGATGGTTGGCGCGATGTCGATGCAGTGGGTGAACTGCTCGCGCAACCCGCCCTTGTCCTTGATCCGCCGCGGCCACGAGACCACCATCGGGTCGCGGGCTCCGCCGAGGTAGGAGGCGAGCTGCTTGCCCCACTGGAACGGGGCGTTGCCGGCCCAGCCCCAGCAGGCGGAATAGTGCGGCGCGGTCAGCGGACCCCCCCACGCGTCGAGGCCGCCGAACTGCTCGATCAGCTCGAGCTGCTGATCCTCGGTGAGCACGATCCCGTTGTGGACTATGAGCTCGTTGAACCCGCCGGTAAGCGTTCCCTCCATGCTGGCGCCGTTGTCGCCCCAGATGTAGATCACTAGCGTGTCGTCGAGCTCACCCAGCTCCTCCAACGCGTCGAGCAGCCGGCCGACGTTGTAATCCGCGTTCTCCTGGTAGCCCGCGTAGACCTCCATCTGCCGGGCGTAGAGCTTCTTCTGTGCGTCCGTCAGCGAGTCCCAGGCCGGCATCACGTCGTTCCGGGGCGTGAGCTCCGCGTCCTCCGGAATGACGCCGAGCTTCTTCTGGCGCTCGAACGTTGCCTCGCGGTAACGGTCCCAGCCCTCGTCAAAGCGGCCCGCGTACTTGTCGGCCCAGTGCTTGGGGACGTGGTGAGGCGCGTGAGCGCACCCGGTCGAGAAGTACATGAAGAACGGCTTCTGCTCGTCCTGCGCCCGCACCCCGTGCAGCCACTCGATCGCCTTGTCGGACATCGCGTCCGGGAAGTAGAAGTCCTTGTCCTCCGGCACGCCGATCGTGGTGTTGTTCTCGGTGATCACGGGATCGAACTGGCCCGCCTCGCCGCCGAGGAAGCCCCAGAAGTAGTCGAAGCCCCAGGCGTTCGGCCAGCGGTCGAACGGGCCAGCCGGGCCCTGCACGTGGTCGGGGGTCAGGTGCCACTTGCCGAAGGCCGAGGTGACGTAGCCGTTCATCTGCAGCGTTTTGGCGACGGGCGCGCAGCTCTTGGGCAGCTGGGCCATGTATCCGGGGAACGGGCCGGGCAGCTCGCCGAGCGAGCCGAACCCGACGGAGTGGTGGTTGCGGCCGGTCAGGGTCGCTGCCCGGGTGGGCGAGCAGACCGCGGTGACGTGGAAGCGGTTGTAGCGCAGGCCCTCGTCGGCGACGCGCGTCAGGTTCGGCGTCTCCACCGGGCCGCCGAAGGTCTCCGGGTTGCCGAAGCCGGCGTCGTCGATCAGCACGAACAGCACGTTCGGAGCCCCCAGGGGCGGGCGAACCGGTGCCAGCATGGCCCAGTCGGACTTCGAGTCCTTCAGGGTGCGAGTGATCTTCCCCTTGAACTCCGGGTCGGGCATCGGAAGCACGGTGCGGTCGATCGACTCCATTCGACTCTCCTTCGGGTCGTACTTGATCTGAACCGATCGAACTACTTCCCACCGGTTGGCGCACCGTCCGATGGGGATGAAATTTCGCGGCGCCTGAAGCCGAACTCATGTCTCGCGTGTCTTTAGCGCCGCGACCTCAGATCCCTGATCACTTCCCGGAGCGCGTCTATGGTCTGGCGGAGCGTCCTCTGCAGGTCACGGTTCCTGTTGAGCGTCCTCTCCAGGTCGATGGTTCTCTCGAGCGTCCGCAGCAGGTCGATGTTCCTTTCGAGCGTCCTCTGCAGGTCACGGTTTCTTTCGAGCGTCCCCTGCAGGTCACGGTTCTGATCGAGCGTCCTCTGCAGGTCACGGGTCTGATCGAGCGTCCTCTGCAGGTCAAGGGTCCGATCGAGGCCGCTTGGGGAGGGCGCCTGGCGGTTCGCTCGGTTGGCCTGGGCCTCGGCAAGGACCGCCTGCTTGTTCGCCTGATTAATGCGGGCGCCTGCGAGAGCCTCCTGCGCCAGGGCTCTGCGGGCTGAGGCGTTGCTCTCGGCCTGACTCGCAAGAGCGGCCTGGGACTGTGCCCGAAAAGTCTGCGACTCGGCTTGCGTGGCGTCCAGCGCGGCGCGCCTGGCCTCTTGGCTCTGTGAGGTCTGGCGTAGGGCGGCCTCTCGCCGCTCTTGGGACTCCTCGAACAGGGCGATCAGTTCTGAGGTGTTGTCCCCGCTCCGGTCAAGCAGGATCGTGGAGAGCGTGAGTGCCCAGGCCACGCCGAGGACGAGGACAACCAACGCGGCCCAAGCCCAGCGCCGCCACTTGTCGTGTTCGCTTCGTCCATCATCATCCTCCGAGGTCGGCGGCTCTCCTTCGGTGCCATCCGAGTCGAAGTCGGCGTCGTCGTAGCCCCGACCGGAATCGTCCGGGGGCGCCATCGAATCGTCGCTGTCCTCCCGATCACCGGTCGGTCCCTCGTCCTGCGAATGCCTTGGGTCCGTCTCGGCCATTCCTCACTCCTTTGCCGGCTCGCGGGGCGGGCGGAATCGGCAGTTGGGGCTCAGCGTCTCGATCAGACCGCGTTTCCGCGCGCGCTCCACCGCCTCGCATCGAGTGCTGGCGCCGAGCTTGCGATAGACGGCCCGCGCCTGGCTCCGGACGGTGTTCACCGAGACAACGAGCTGTTCACCTATCTCGCGAAACGAGTAATGCGTGGGTAGGTACTGCAGGGTCCGCAGCTCCGCCGGCGTGAGACCCGAGTCCCCGTTCGCCGCCGCGGTGGTTTCGTCCAGCGAGGACCTGGCGCGTTTCAGCCATGCGTCGAGCACCGGCGCGCCGGGAATGAGCTCGAGTACCGCAGCGGCCTCGGTGAGCCGTTGTCGAGCGGAATTGGGATCGTCAAGGCGCATGGCTGCCTGCGCGAGCACGATTCTGATCTCGGCCTCGTACCAGGATGGGAAGTCCACGACTGCATTGAGCAGACGGGTAGATCGCCGCAACTCGCCCCGCGCATCTTCGACACGGCCCCGATGGGCCTCTACCAACGCGCAGATCGCCAGCACGAGCGCGACGCTCGGGTAGCCGGCGAGGCCGCATCGCTCGGCCTGGACTCGGGCGCGACCCACCAATCGCGCGCCCGCGTCCCAGTCGCCCTGCTCGACCACCAACAGGGCCAGTTGCGCCAAGCAGAGGACCTGGACCAGCGGCGCCACGACCGCGCCCCGGCGGGCCCCCTCGTCGAGCCATGCTGTAGCCCGCTCGTGGTCGCCGCCGAGGTGTGCCGCAATGCCACGAAGCAGGCAGCATTCAGCGAGCCACGGGCTTTCCTGCGACAGACACTCGGCGGCGCTCGCAGCGTCCGCGTCCATTCGCGCTATGCCGTCGCGGGCCAGCGAGGCTCGGATCAGGGCGAAGCCGCTCGCGAGGGATCCGCTGACTGCCGTAGCTCCGGCATCATCCAGCGCTTTGACGCCAATTCTCGCCCAGTGTTCGCCGAGGGCGCCGTCGCCACTCGCCAGGGCAACCGTGGCGGCGGCCAGGCAGAGCGGCGGGGAGGTGGCGATCTGCTCGTCGCTGAAGCGGTGCAGCCAGCTCCGGATGGTGGCGAGGCTGCCTCGGTTGAGGTAGTCGGAGAGGCTGCCGCAGATCAGCTCGGCCGCACGCTCGACGTCCCTCGCCGCGATGCTGTGCTCGATCGCCTGGCTGAAGTCCCGGCGTTCGGCGTACCAGGCACTCGCCCGGCGGTGCAACGTCGACTCGCTCTCCGGCTCACGGTGGCGCAGTTCCGCCTTGAGCATCTCCGCGAACAGGGAGTGGTAGCGGTACGCGTGGTCGCTTCGATCGAGTGGAACGAGGAGCGTGTTCGAGCGCGCAAGCTCGCGAAGCACCTGCGCCGAACCCGATCGCTCGAGCACGGCGTCGCAGATGGGGCCGGCGAGTGTGTCGAGCACCGAGGTGCGCGTCAAGAACTCGAGCTTGCGTCGCGACAGTCCCGCCAGAAACTCGTCCCGAAGGTAGTCGACAACCAACCGGTCGTTGCCGGCAAACCGCGCCACCGCTCTGCCGACGTCGCGCTGGCCGCGAAGCGACAGCCCCGCAAGATAGATGGCCACCGGCCAGCCCTCCGCCCGCCGACAGAGCCTCGCGACGTCCGTAGAAGCCAACTTGAGACCCATCCGTGCCAGCAGGTCGCCACCCTCGGATCGCGTCATCGCCAGATCTCGTTGCTTCAGTTCGGCGAGCCCGCGGTGCGCCCTCCGGCGGCCGAGTCTCAGGGCGGGTTCCGTTCGCGATGCGAGCGCGAGTTGAGCGCCGCCGGGCAGTTGGTCGACGATCACCGTCAGCGCTTCGAGACATTCCCGGTTTCGCAGCACATGGACGTCGTCGAACACGAGGACGTAAGGCCGCCGAGCGCGGACGGCGCGCGCCAGGCGGGAGAACAGGATCGTCGAGGCACCGACGTTCGTCTCAACCAGCGTCGCGGGCACCTCCCCGACGGTTTCCTTCATCTCGTCGAGCGCGTCGATCACCGACCACACGAACAGTGCGGGATCGTTGTCGGCGTCAACGAGCCTTACCCAGACGAACGGCCGATCGTCCTCGGCGGCCCACTCAGCGAGCAGGGTCGTCTTGCCGTAGCCCGCGGGGGCGGTGAGCAACACGAGCGTGGCCGAGCGCGCTTCTCGCAGGCGCGCCACTAGTCGTGGTCGCCGCACCAAGTCGGCGCGAAAGCCCGGAGCCGGCAGACGTGCGACGACCCGGCTGGCGCGCGCCAACTCGGACGCCGTGTCGATGGGCGGCAGCGATCCCGGCGCCAGCGGCGCCTCGAGGCCGGCTGCCGGAGTCCGCCCACTCGGTGCCAAGGCCAAACCCCCGCTCACTGGCTCGATCTCGCGCAGCGGAAGCCGACGTTGCCGGTCGAGCTGTCCGGCGTGTTACGACCGCGCGCCGCGACCCGGTAGCGGTTGCAGTAGGAGCGATGACACAGGTACGAGCCGCCTCGGGTGACCTTCGCCTCTCCGCTTGGCGGGCCCTTGGGGTCGCGCCGCTCCGACGCCCGGCGGTGATAGCTCGCGTGAAACCAATCCGCGCACCATTCCCAGACGTTTCCGGACGTGTTGTGCAACCCGTAGCCGTTCGCCGGGAACTCGCCAACCGGGCAGGTGCCGTACCAGCCGTCGTCCCCCGAGTTACTAGTCGGAAACCGGCCCTGCCAGACGTTCATCCGATGAGTTCCCCCGGGCTCCCGCTCGTCGCCCCATGGGTAGCGCTGTCCCGCCAGGCCCCCACGCGCGGCGAACTCCCACTCGGCTTCGGTCGGAAGCCGCAGCCGGGCCCAGGCGCAATAGGCCTCGGCGTCGCGCCACGAGACGTGGACGACGGGATGATCGAGCCTTTCGTCGATCGCGGATTGCGGGCCCTCGGGGCAGCGCCAGGTGGCACCGAAGACCTGCCGCCACCACGGTGCGTCGACGACCCCGCGCGTGTCGGGAAAGGTGTCCGGCAGCAGGCCCGCGAAGACGAACGACCAGCCGTAGCGCTCGGCGTCCGTCGTGTAGCCCGTGGCCTCGACGAAGTCCGCGAAGCGGCGATTGGTCACGGCATGGGCCTCGATCGCGAACGGGCTGAGCTCCACCTCCCGCACAGGCCCCTCTCCGTCCTCGAGGAACCCCTCCGCGTCCTCGGCGCCCATCGAAAACCTGCCTCCGTCCAGCTCGACGAGGCCCGTCGCCTGCGGGTTCTCCGCGATCCCGTGGGTCGGAACCTGCAGGCCGGCTGACGCAGGGAGTCCCCGTCGCTCCGGAGCGCAGCACGCCGGCGGTCTCGTCGCCCGAGCCGACAAGCCGCTACCTCTCCTCGCGTTCGACATGCACACCACTTGGATCCGTCACGGCGGAACGCCGTGCACCATCGAACGGGCGTCGCGGACCCCTTCTGGTCCTGCGGCGCTCGACCAGTCGCCGCAGGCTGCGTCGACCCACGCGGTGTGGCGCCCGTGCGCCGGCCGGCGAAGTCACTGCTCGTCGCCCTCCGGCCGCTCTAACGCCGCCTCGACGTCGTAGCCGAGCGCCAGCGCCAGCTCGGGCGCGGCCGAGACCACGCGCGCGATGCCGATGGTCGGAGCCACCGCGATCAGTGTCCCGACGATCTCGTCGACGCTGGCGCCGGCGGCGAGTGCCAGGTCGATGGTCGACTGGTAGGAGCTCGGCGCCGCGTCGATGGCTAGAGCGGCCCCGAGGCGGACAAGGGCGTGCGTCTTCTTATCCAGCCGGGAGACCTCGACGGTGTCCTGGCCCATGCCGAGCACCTCTTCCAGGAAGCCCTCGTCGTTCAGCGCCAGGCTGCGCAGCGTCTCTTGGTATGCGGCCATTTCCTCCTCGGCGGCGTCCCGGGAGGTCAGATCCCGGGACGGTCCGCAATCGTGCGAGCGGCCATCGCGCACTTCACACCCACGGCGTGGCCACGTCATCATGCAAATTGCATGAAACCCGCCCAGCGCCGGCTTGGCTTAGAGCAGCTTGAGCTCGCGGGCGCGCTCCACAGCGCCGTTGCGGGAGGTGACGTTGAGCTTGCGGTAGACGGCCATCGCCTGTGATCGGACAGTGTTGTGCGATACGTAGAGGCGCTCGCCGATCTCGCGGAAGGAGAGGTGCGTGGTGAGGTAGGGGACCAGGCGTAGCTCCGCCTCGGTCAGCGTGGAGGCCCCCGGGGCGTCTGCGCGCATCGCCTTGAGGCTCGCGCGCAGCTCGTCCACCTCTGAGCGGAGCGTGCCGAGGTCCGGTTGTCGGCGCAACAGGCCCTCGATCTCGCGCAGCATCGTCTCGGCGCCGCCGGCGTCGGCGATCGTCAGGTAGGCCCGGGCAAGCTCCAGGCGGGTCTGGATGGCCAGGGACGGCAAGGCGTAGGTGAGCCGCAGCCGCAGGCGCTGCGCCCGGGCGAGGAGCTCGTGCGAACGCTGGACTTCCCCGCGGTGGAGCGCGACACGGGCCGCCAGCGCGCAGACGAATGCGCTGGTGGGGTACTCGTCCATCCGCGCACGGCGGGCGACCCACAGCGCTCGCTGGGCGAACTCCTCGGCTTCGACCCATCCCCCTCGTCCGATCGCGAGCGCGGCGCGCTCGCCGAGCGCCACCACCGCCAACTCGTGCGCTCCCAGCTCGAGGCCCTCCTCGACAGCGTCGGCGAGCAGGTCGTCGGCCTGGTCGACCTCGCCGGCCAGCCACTGCGACAGCGCGAGTATCAGCACGGCATTCGGGCGGAGGAAGCTCCCACGGGCGAGCGTTCGGACCGCGAGCTCCCCATCTGCGCGCATCCCCGCCACCCCCCCGTGACAACGCTGGCCACGCAGCACGGCCAGCCAGGATTCGATCGAAGGGCTGCCGTCAGGCAGGGTGCCGTCGTAGCCCGCGTGTTCGGCCGCCTCGGCCCAACGGTCCGCCTGTTTAGGCCGGCCCCACACCGTAGCGAGGATCGCGCCGAGCACGGCGAGCACTCCGTTCCGGTCGACTGCCCCGTGCGCTTCCAGCCAGTCGAACCAGCGCTCGGCCGTCGCCGCGCGACCGCTTTGGTAGGCGAAGACACCGAAAAGCTCGACCAACCGTGCCACCCGGTCGACGTCGCCGGCCTCCTGAGCGTAGCCGATGGCCGTCTCCAGCTGCCCGTTCGCCTCACACCATACGGATGCGCGCGTGAGCAACCGGGGTATGAGGTCCGGCTCGGCTAGCGTCAGCTCCCGCTGAAGTAGCTCTTGAAACAGATGGTGGTAGCGGTACCACTCCTCGTTGGCGTCCAGCTGTATTACAAAGAGGTTCGAGCGCGCGTCCGACTCTAGAATCGCCGCGGAGCCACTCATCTGGAGTACCTCATCGCAGAGCGGTCCGGACATCCGCTCGAGAACGGCGGTGCGCGTGAGGAAGCGAAGATCGTCGGCAGGCAGGTGGGCGAGCAACTCCGACCTCAGGTAGTCGGACACGAGCCGGTCACTCCCCGAAAACGTCGCCGCGCCCTTGCCCTTGAGTCCCCGGGCCCTGATCGACAGCGCGGCGAGGTAGAGCCCCGCGGGCCAACCCTCGGTGTGCTCGGTGAGCTCGGCGACCTGGTCGTCCGCCAGGTCCAGTCCCCCAGCCCTCAGCACTTGGCGCGCCTCCGCTTCGTCCATGCGGAGGTCGTCCAGCCCGATCTCTAGCGCCAGGCTTCGCGCCCGCAACGCTGCCAGCGGGAGCGCCGGTGAGCCTCGCGACGAGAGGGCCATCTGCGACCCGTCCGAGACGTGTCGCGTGAGTGCTTCGACGGCGTCGAGGGAGGCAGGGTTATCGAGCAAGTGGAGGTCGTCCAGGACCAAGACGATCTGCTCGCTCATGTTCGCCAAAGCCGCTCCCAATCGCGGCACGACCTTCGCCTCGACCGACACGCCGGCCAACGCCAGTGTGTCGAACACGCTCGGGTCGAGCCGCGAGGCGCGGTCGAGCGCCACTGCTACATAGGTCAGCAGGACGATCGGATCGTTGTCCTTTTCGTCGACGGATACCCATGCGAACGGTCGCCGCGACCGCGAGGCCCATTGAGCGAGCAGCGTCGTCTTCCCCCAGCCGGGGCCGGCGGACAGGAGAACGAGCGGAGGCGCGCGCGAGTCTTCCAGCGAGCTGATCAGCTCTCCGCGCGACACGGTCCCGCTGGGGCCCTGCGGTGGAAGCAGCTTCGATTCGAGCAGCTCGAACGGCGGCGCCGAGGGCGGTGCAGCACTGACTCTCCCAGGCATTACCTTGGGCTTCGGTGCTGAGTCGGGGTGGCCAGGCCGGGTTGTCGGAGCCGGGACGGCAGGTCTCCTCGATCCCCCCTAGATATGGGCCAGAGTGGAAAGACTATTGCTCTGTCCCCACTCGATGTGAAAAACCTGCGAGCGGCTTCCGATCAGCGGTGCTCGCAGGGGCCTCGTCCGTGACGTCTGAACGAGCCCGCTAGATCATCCGATTCGGATGATGAGCGGCGCGGCTCGGCGGCGTACGCTCGCTCGCATGTCTCAGGGCGGCGAGTCGGTGGACCTGCGCGCCGAGCACATACGCGAGTGGCGGGACGCCGGCGCTCGCGTGCTGCGCGCCTATAGGGCTTGGTGTGCTGCCACCCGGAGCGATCGCCACGAGCGGTACATGTACTTGTTGGACTCGCTCCGGCGGGAGGAGCGCGCAGCGTGGCAGGTTGAGCATGCCCGAGCTCATGTGGACCGGCGGCTGCCGAGAACGTAGGCGACGCCGAGGCTGACGACGAGACCATCAAGGCGCGGCTGGGTTCGAACCAGCGACCTCTCGCGTGCGAGGCGAACCGCCTCCGGCCAAGACTTCAGCTTGTTTGAGACGCCTATCTGAAGTCGCCGGGGCCGCGATCGTCGCGCCGGTCGCGGCGATCGTCACGACGGTCCGCGCGCCGATCGTGACCATGCTTTGCGACCGCTGCCGTCCCAACCACGGCGGCGGTTCGCGCGACCGGTCGTCCGCCGAGCACTCCCGGCCTGCCTCTACGTCCCGGGCCTAGCGGCATGTCAAGCTCCTACTCTTTCGGTTTCGTCATCCGCTTCGATAGCGGCCAGCAGTGCCTGGGTGTGGATGCGGCCGTCGGCGACCAGCCGGCCACCCGAGCGTCGCACCGAGGAGGCAAACGGCGCAGCCCAGCTGTTCTCGTAGACCAGCACGGCCGCGACGTTGCCGGGCTCCAGAACCCCGCCGATCTCTTCGACATCCTCCTCGGCCAGCAGCAGCGCCATGTCAGCTTCCAGCGCACGCAGCTGCCCCAGCTCGCTCGCGTCCACCTCGTGCAGCTCATCGACCACCAGCGACCCGTCGAGCTCCTTACGCAGCAACAGCAGATCCAGCACGCGCACGAGCTTCCGGTCAACCAGTGACGTCAACTCCGCCGCCATCTCACCGGAGAAGTTGGCCTTGTCTGCCGGGAACTCGACCACCAGGTAGTCGACCGGCCCAAGTACATCCAGATCGTTTGCTTCCATTCTCGCTCCTGTCTCGTGCCTGTCGCCAGAGCATCGAGGGATCGACGGCGGTGCGCATCGTCCGATCGGGATGATCTGCTGGAACTTCGTCTACGCCGCGTTCGCCCGCAAGCGATCTCGTGTCGCCGCGTGGCGCGTGATGCGCTGGCGGCGCACCCGCCTCTCGGCGGCGCGCATCCTCTGGGCCGTCCGCCGCAGACCGGGGGCGGCGAGGCCGCCGAGCAGCGCGAACGCCACGAGCGTCCCGAAGCCCGGGACCGCTCGGGCGCCGGGGCCGGCGACGCCGAGCGCCGTTTCGCGCAGCGCGATCGCGCCGAGGCCCGCGTCGGACCCGCGCAAGCGCGTTCCGCCGATCCGCCGCGCGGCCTCATACGCGCTGTCGGCGGCGCCCAGCAGCAGCACGAAGGTGAGCACATTCGCCTGCTCGCGCGACGTGCCGAACACGCGGTTCAGCGCCTTGTGCCGCAGATGGTTGAGCACGACGAGGACGAGCCGGGAGTCGGTCAGGAACAGCTGTGGGGTGCCGGCGCTGGTTGCCATGGCGCGACGCTAGTCGGCACCCCGGCGAGCCACATCGTCCGATCGGGATGATCCGCCGTCCGCCAGGCAGGCGGCGAAGTGCTTCTCCAGATCTCCAGAGCCGATCGTCCCGGCCGCGCCGATCGCGACGATCCGCGTCCGCGGGGCCTGTCCGCCCCACTCGCCGTCGAAGGAGACGTCCACCCGCTTCCCCACCACCTGCAGCACCGCGCGGCGCTCGGGTGCCTCGGAGGCGGCCACGACGCCCTTGGCCCGGTAGATGTCCGCGGGCAGCTTCGCCGCCACCTTGCGGAGACGGTCCAGTGAGAGCGGCCGGTCGGTTTCGTAGCTCCACGATTCGAAGCGATGGTCATGACCGGTGTGCTCTGCGTGCCCGCAGCCGGGATCGGTGCAGCCCGGGGAGTGGGCGGCTCGATCGGGCTCGAGGTGGCCGGGCTGGAACCTTCCGACGCCGAGCAGGACCTCGAGCGGGACGTCGCATCTGCTGGCCTCGAGCAGCCTGTAGCGGTGCAGGTGATCGTCGAGCCAGCCCGTGATCCGTTCGATCTGCTCCGGCCCGACGAGGTCGGTCTTGTTGAGGATCAGCATGTCGGCCATCGCGACCTGCCAGATCTTCAGCTCCATCTGCTCGGGAGCCGCGAAGACCTGCTCGGCGTCGACGACGCAGATGATGCTGTCGAGGCGGACCCGGTCTATCAGCGACGGGTCGTCGGCGAAGGTGAGGGCGATTCCGGTCGGCTCGGCCACTCCGCTCGCCTCCAGCAGGATGTACTCGGGCCGCTCGGGCCGCTCGATGACCTGGATCACGGCCTCGGAGAGGTCGTCGCGGATCGAGCAGCAGACGCAGCCGTTGGCGAGGCTGATCACGTCGCTCTCGACATCGACGACGAGATCGGCGTCGATGTTGATCGAGCCGAAGTCGTTGACCAGGACGCCGACCTTCATCCCGTGGTCGCCGTCCAGGATGCGGTTGAGCAGGGTCGTCTTGCCGGCGCCGAGGAACCCGGTGAGCACCGTCACCGGAGTCCGCTCGGCGCCGCTGGAATCGTCGTCGTGACCGGAGCTCATCCCGCCCCCTAGTCGCGGCCGAGGGCGCTCTTGATCCTGCCGCCCACCTTCTGGGCGACCATCTTCGGGATCTCGATCTTGAACCCCTTCGGGAAGACCCGCACGAGGTCGCGCTTGACGTCCTCCGGGTAGTAGAGGTCCGGATCGATCTCCTTCTCGCGGACGAACTCCTCCTGGACGTCGGTGACGTTGTGCACGGGGTCGGGGAAGTCGACGCTGAGGTGCGTGGGGCCGAGGTCGAACAGGTCCTTGGCCTCGGACTTGCTCGGCCGTGCCGGGCTGGCCGCTTCGGAGAGCGCCGCGTTCCGTGTCCAGATCGCTTCCTTGGTGACGTTGACGACGACGCCGTCGGGAGCGCCGAACTGGAACAGGCCGTCCCAGTGGACCCTGATGCCGGCGAGGATCTCGGGCAGCAGGTCCTCGTCGAAGGCGGTGTGGGTGACCATCGCCAGCCGCGGGTTGACCTGCTTGGTCAGGTAGCCGACCGCGTAGTGGACCGTATGCGCGGTGTCGATCGTCTGGTTGGTGATCATCGGGGGCAGCCCCATCTTCAGCTGCTGCAGGTTCGCCAGGTCGGGCTGCACCTCGGTGACGAAGACGTCCACTCCCTTTGCGAACTCGGCGGTGAGCTCGTCCGGGCGGCCGTCGCCGGTCCAGACGAACGAGAGGCCGTTCCAGTCGAGTCGGTAGGCGGAGGCCCCGTCCTTGGTGTGGGAGCGCCGCCAGTGGCGAATCGTCACACCGTCCTGGTCGTAGCAGATGCCGTTGTCGTCGCGGAAGTCGAACTCGTTGACCTCGACCTCGTAGCCGTCGCCGATCGGTGAGGAGTTGAAGCTGTCGATGTGCCAGTGGGCCATCTTCTTCATTCCCTCGACCATGGCCGCGGTCCCGTCCTCGGGAGTCCTGCCCGATGGTCCGTGCACCCGCAGCGGCTTCCAGCGGGCCGCCCATGGGGCGAACGCAAACAGGTAGGGCAGCTCGCCGTAGTGGTCGACGTGCAGGTGGGTGAGGAAGATGTCGTTGACCATCTGCAACGGCACCTGCATCGCGAGGATGTTGCGCAGGCAGCCGGGGCCGAAGTCGAAGAAGAAGCGCTTGCCGTTGCCGAGCTCGACCATGATGCAGGTGGCGGCCTGGTTCCGCCGCGGCGGGAACGGGCAGCTGCCGACGAAGGTGATCCGCATCTCATCCTTGCCGAGCTCCTCCGAGGTGGGGTAGTAGGTCGCCCCGCTGCCCACGCTCTCGGTCGGCCTGTAGTAGGGCGGCATGGTGATCCCGCCTCCCCCTACTCCCCCGTAGGGATTCATCGCCGGGACACGCCCGTTGTGGTCTGACATCACTTCCTCCTCGCGATTTCGTTTGCCAATGGATGTATTCCGCTCACCACTTGAGCTCGATCTCGAGCTCCTTCTCCTTCTCGTCGATCTCGATCTCGAGCTTGTAGTCGACCTCGTCGGGGACGTGCATCTTGAGGTGCACGCCGCCGCTGTCGAACTCGATCTCGTTGTGCTTGGCGAGTGCGGTCGGCGAGCGCGCGTAGGCGGGCGGCGGCGTCCTTGCGGGTGAGCCGCTCCTTCTCGGTGATCTCCATCAGGTCCATTCGGGCCTCCTTGTTGTTGACGTCTGCGGTTGCTGGGGGCGGCCGCCGGCGATTCGCGCCAGCTCGACCAGGCCGGCCTTCATGCCCTCGGGAGCTTGGGCTGAGGGCGAGGCGCCCGGGTGTTTGCGCGCGATCCGGACGCGCAGGACGCCGGGCCGGATGCGAAAGCGCAGCGGCGGGTCGAGCTTGAGCGCCTCGCCGTCGATGCCGGCGGGGACGGGCCGGTCGGCGTCGACCTCGAAGCCGGGCGCCGACCACTCGCGCACGGGCCGCTGCAACGAGCGGCCGCTCTGGCCGCGCCCGGAGGGCGCGCCCGCGACCGTGATCCCGAGCAGGCCGTCGTCGATCCGCGGCCGCGTGCCCGAGCCGACCGCGCGGCCGAGCCGGTATTTGTTGTTGGAGACGAGCACCATCGCCCCCGAGCGGTGTTCGTGCCCGCCCGGGCCGGTCCAGCGCATGTCGAGCTCTCCGCCGCCGGGGCCGAGCACGTCCGGCACGGTGTCGAGCAGGGTGCGCAGCTTCGCGTCGCGGTAGCCCTCGCGCTGGACGGCCTCGGCGTAGAGCCCGAGCGAGACGTTGTTGACGAACACGCGCCCGTTGACCTCGGCCAGGTCAACGACGCGCTCGCCGCCGTCGACGAACGCGTCGAGCGCACCGACCACGTCGTCGCGGTCGACGCCGAGGTCGAGCGCGAAGTGGTTGCGTGTGCCGGCGGGCACGCACGCGTAGGGAAGCCCGCGCTCGGCGGCGATCGCCGCGACGATCGCCTGCGAGCCGTCGCCGCCGGCCATCGCGAGCGCGTCGGCGCCGCGCTCGACCGCCTTGCGGACGAGCTGCTCGAGGTCGTCGCCCGGCTTCAGCTCGATCGGCTCGATCCCGCGCGCGCGGGCCTCGTCGGCGAGCGCGAAGCGCTCGGCCTTGCCGCCCCCCGAACGCGGGTTGAAGAACAGCACAGGCCGGCGCGGCGCCGGCGCGTCGGGCAGCTCAACGTGCACGGCGAGCGTGGCACGCGCGGCCGCGAGCGACACCAGCAGCCCCGCCACGACCAGCAGATCGACGAACGGCGCCCCATTCGCAATGAGCAGGACCAGCGCCCCCGCCAGCGCCAACGCAGCGATGGTCAACCCCACCACGCGCGCCAGCCCCCGCCGCAGCACCCCATACCAGGCCGCCGCGGCGGCCACCACCACGCAGCCCAGCAGGACCAAGCCGCGCGGGAACTCGCTCACCGCCACGGCGATGGCGAGCACGATCGTGGCGGCCCCCACCACCAGCGCGACGATCGCCGCGAGCTGTCGTCGCCTCATAGGATCCCGCCTCCGTGGGCACCAACGCCGAACCCGCGACCCCTCGGCCACGCCGGCCGCGCTGGGTCGAGGACGCCGAGCGCCTGGACCTCGCGATCTACGCCGCCATCGCCCGCACCCCGACCCCGGCGCTCGACGTCGCGATGAGCCGGCTCTCGCGCGCCGCCGACTACTCGCGCCTCTCGCTGGCCTCCGCCGGGCTGCTCGCGCTCGGCGGGGGAAGGACCGGCCGCCGCGCCGCGCTCAACGGGCTTGCGGCCCTCGGCGTCACGGCGACCGTGGTCAACGTCGCGGTGAAGCCGCTCGCGCGCCGGCGACGCCCCGAGCGCCTGGCGGGGGACGTCCCACTCGCACGCCACGTGCGAATGCCGAGCTCGCGCTCGTTCCCCTCCGGCCACTCCGCGAGCGCTTTCGCGTTCGCGACCGGGCTCGGCCACGTCGCGCCCGCGGCCGCAGTGCCGCTCCACGCGCTCGCGGCGCTCGTCGCGTACTCGCGCGTCCACACCGGTGTGCACTACCCGGCCGACGTGCTGGCCGGCGCGGTGATGGGCACCGCGCTGGCTCAGCTCACGACATACGCGGGCGACCGCCGCCGGCCTGCCCGAACGGCCTGAGGCCGGTTCGGTCATTCAGGACCCCTGCAGCGTGCTTCCGGCCTCTGCGGCGGCCGCCTTCGCGGTGGGCTCCATCAGCGCGCCGAAGATCCAGAGGACGGGGAAGATGATCCCGAACCAGAACAGGGCCGTGTGGCCCTTGCGGAGCGTCGCCAGGCCGAGCGAGACGAGCGCCGTCAGATACAGGACTACGAGCGTGATCCAGAGAAAAGTCGACACAGCTACCCCTTTGGGTTGGACCGAGTCGACGTCTGCGCCGCTCGGTATTGGGCTCTAGCTGGGGACATCCTCCAACGGCCAAGACCGCCGGTCATCGTCCCGATGGCATGAACCGGCCAAGAACCCTCGCCGGCTGACCGACCGAGTGCCGGTTCATCCCGAAGGGACGATGTGCTCCCGGGCACCCGGGCCTAGGTTGCCGTTGATGAGCGAGGCACCCGCTTCCGCGCAGACGGCCGAGGATGCGGTGGACCCGGGCGTAGAGGAATCCACCGTGGACCAGGGCCGTAGAGGAATCCACCGGTCGTATGCCCACCTGGGTCTGGGTCACCTTGAGCGCGCTGGGCGTCGCGCTCGTCGCGGTGACGCTGGCACTGTTCGTCGAGGCTCGTGACACCTCGGAGAACGCGGAAGCCGCCTCGGCATCGGCCTCCCAGCTGCTGGACGACCTCGTCGGCAACGTGAAGACGACGAACGTGGAGCTCGAGGAGTTCAACGACCAGTTCGCGTCCGCCTCCGCCTCGGCTCAGGACAAGGCGTCGTCGGCCCAGGAGAAGAAGAACGAGCGCTCATCCTCGAAGGGACAGAGCCCGTGACGACGCCGCGGTCTCCGACGGAAGCGGAGCCGGACGCCGCCGCTGATGTGGCGGACGCCGACCCCTCCGAGGCGCTGACCGCCGACCCTTCCGAGGCGCTGACCGTCGAGGCCGGGGACGAGCAAGTACCGCCGGAGGAGCCACCGACCACTCGGCCTCCGGCTGGGCCGGCGCCCGCCTGGGCGTGGGTCGTGCTCGGGCTGATGGCACTGCTGCTCGCGATGGGTGTGACCACGCTGGCAGTCGCACGCAACGCCGACCCGAGCACGCCGGAAGCCGTCGAGGACGCCAAGACGCTTGTTGCCGAGATGGAGAAGTTGAACAGCTCTCTGGCGACGACGAACGAGCTGATGTCGAACGCGATCGCGAACGCCGAGCAGCTGAGCGCGAAGGCGCAGGCCAAGCTGGCGGACCTGTCATCACAGCTCGCCGACGTCGACGGCGGGGTCGGACAGGTGCGCTCGCTGCTTGGCGATCAACTCTCCAAGCCGACGCGCTCCGAGCTCGGCAGCGGTCAGGACCGGCTTCAGTCGCTCAAGGGGACGCTCGCGGAGCGGAGCGGGCGGCTCACCGAGCAAGAGCTCGGGCGGGTCAGCCGGGATGTCGCGGCGGTTGGGAACGAGGTCGGGGTCGCAACGCGCACGGGCTCCAGTCGCGCGAGCACCATGGAGGGTCGGATCGACGCGCTCGAGGGCAGGCAGGCCGAGACCGACGGGTTGAGGGCACAGATCGCGGAGTTCCAGGCCGAGACCGACGCGTTCAGGGCCCAGATCGCAGAGCTCCGGGCCGCGGCCGGCGAGCTCAGGGAGTCCCTTCAGGCTCGGCGGGAGCGTTCGCGAACCCTCGCCGCCCAGGTCCTGGAGCTGAGGCGCGCCCAAGCTTTGCTGCAGAGACGCCTCGACAGCTTGGGCCCGAGGCGCTAGAGCGTCGCGCGGTCTGCGGAACCATCCCATCGGGACGATGAGAGTCGCGACCACGGGAGGTACGGTCGCTCAATCGTGATCTGGGCAATCCTCTTAGCGCTTGGCGTACCCCTCTGGCTCTGCGCCATCGGCATCCTCATGCTGCTTTTCAACAATCGGAGGCTGCGCAAGCGGTACGGCGACGTTCCGGTACGCGTCCGCCGGTCCGGGAAGAAGCGCTGGACCCGCGGTCACGCAATCTGGGTCTCCGACGTCTTCGCATGGCGAGGAAGTCCGGCGGCGTGGAACGAGGAACTGCTCTGGGTCCTCGACGCCAAGCCACGAGCGGCAGACCCCGAGGAGCGCAAGAAGCTGCACCGCCTCGGTGACGAGCCCGCGATCGCCACGTTGACGGCTGCGGACGGCGAAACCGTCGAGGTGGCTGCCGCCCCAGAGCAAGCCTCCGCGCTCCTCGGTCCGTTCGCGCGCGCGACAGAGACCGCCGGCGAAGCCGGGACGGTCTCCCGCTAGCGAGGGCTCCGAATGGAGTGGTCCCTTGCCATCGTGGCGCTCACGCTGGTCGGCGTTGGAGCGATTTCGGGGCGGCTGTCGGGCACGCCGGTCACGTCGGCGATGCTGTTCGTCGTCGTCGGGTTGCTGGTCGGGCCCAAGGTTCTCGGCGAGATCGACGTCGACAGCTCGAGTTCGGCCGTGCGAACGCTGGCGGAGGCGACGTTGGCACTGGTGCTGTTCTGCGACGCCTCGCGCATCGATCTCAGGCAGCTTCGGCGTGAGGTCGGTGTGCCGCTGCGCCTCCTCGGCATCGGCCTCCCGCTGACGATCGCGCTCGGGGCCGTTGCGGCGGCCGGGATCTTCGGGCAGTTGTCCTGGGAGGAGGCCGTGATCCTCGCAATCGTGCTGGCTCCGACAGACGCTGCACTTGGCCAGGCGGTCGTAACCGAGCCGCGGGTCCCAAAGCGAATTCGCCAGGGCCTGAACGTCGAGAGCGGACTCAACGACGGGATCTGCGTGCCGCTGCTGTTCGCCGCCGTGGCCGTGGCCGATGTGGAGTCCGAGATCTCGCATGGTCGCAGTCCGGCCACCCTTCTGCTCGAGGAGATCGGCTACGGCCTGGTCGGAGGCGTTGCGGCCGGTCTGCTGATCGCGGCCGTCGTCATCCACGCCGGTCGGCGAGGTCTGATCGCGCCTCAGTGGCGGCAGGTCATCCCCGCTGCCGGCGCAGCTCTCGCATACGGGATCGCTGTCGGGCTCCACGGGTCGGGCTTCATCGCGGCGTTCGTCGGGGGCATGGTGTTTCGCGCGGCGCTCAAGCGTGACCCTGAGGACCTCAACGAGCTCAGCGAGGAAGTGGGGGACGTGCTCAACGGCGCGACCTTCGTGCTCTTCGGGGCCATTCTGCTCGGTCCCGCGCTCGGCGAGCTGACCTGGGAGCTCGCGCTGTACGCGCTCCTCAGCCTCACCGTCGTGCGGATGCTGCCGGTCGCGATCGCGATGTTGAGGTCGCGCGCCAGGGCGCCGACGGTCGGCTTCCTCGGCTGGTTCGGTCCGCGCGGCCTTGCGTCGATCGTGTTCGCGGTGATCGTGATCGAGGAGTCGGCACTCCCTCACGAGCAGCTGATCGTGAATGCCATCTACGTCACGGTCGGGCTCTCGGTCTTGGCCCACGGCCTCAGCGCGGCGCCGCTCGCGGGGCGCTACGGCCGCTGGTTCGAGCAGCACCCGCGCGACAAGCCCCCGCCGATGGAGAGCGTCCCGGCCGAGGTGACGCGTGCCCGTGGACCAGCAACACAGCCGACCAAGGTCGCCACATGACCGACAAGGGCGAGGACACCGAGTTCCTGGAGATGGAGCCGGGCGAGCTCACCGGCGTGCTTGCTGCTCCCCGGTGGCTGCGAGACCTCGGCTTGATGTCGTGGCTGCTCGTCGGGGTGGCGGCATTCCTGGCCGGCGCGGTGTGGCTGCTCGCCCTCACCCAGACCATCGTCCTTCCGGTGGTCACCGCCGCGATCGTGGCGGTCGTGCTATCGCCCGTGATCGCCTTTCTGGAGCGCCGGGGGGTGCGGCGGGGGCTCGGCACGGCGATCGTGTTCCTGCTGATGGTGGTGCTCGGCACCCTCGTCTTCTTGATGGTGGTGGCCGGTATCTCGAGCCAGGCAGACGATCTGACCTCCAATCTCCAGGGCGCCGCGGACGAGATCCAGGGCTGGCTCGAGGACCTGGGCGTGAGCGCGAGCTCGGCCGAGAGCGCCAACAGCGAGGCGAGCGCGTCGGTGAGCGACGGCTTCCACGCCCTGATCGACGGCCTCAGCACCGGTATCGACGCGCTCGCCTCGCTGGCGATGTTCCTCTCCTTCGCCGCGCTCAGCCTCGTCTTCCTGCTCAAGGACGGTCCTGCGATCAGGGCGTGGGGGGAGCGCCACCTCGGCGTCCCGCCCCGGGTCGCACACACGATCACCGCACGCGTGATCACGTCCCTGCGGGGCTATTTCGCAGGAGTGTCCGTGGTGGCGGCCTTCAACGCGGTGGTGATCGGGGTCGGCGCAGTCGTGCTCGGCGTTCCGCTCGCGGGGTCGATCGCGGTGATCAACTTCCTGGGCGCCTACATCCCGTACATCGGCGCCTGGACCGCCGGGATCTTCACGGTGCTGATCACACTCGGGGCGGAGGGGCCGGAGACCGCGGCCGTGATGGCGCTGATCGTGCTGCTGGCCAACGGAATCCTCCAGCAGATCGTCCAGCCGATCGCCTACGGGGCCACGCTGGGTCTCCACCCACTCGCGGTCCTGGTCGTCACGATCGCGGCAGGCAGCCTCTTCGGGACGATCGGCCTGGTCCTCGCGGCTCCGCTGACGGCGGCGGCCGTGAAGATCTCAGGCGACCTTGCCCGCACGCGCGCGAAGGCGGAGGCGACGGCCAGCGCTTGCTAGGCGAGCGGGCGGGATTGCTCGGGGCGCTGTTCCGAGTTCCCGAGATCGAGCCGCGGTCCGCGCCGCTCGACCAGGTGCCTCAGGCTGCGACGCCCGACCCGGTGAGGGATGCGCCGTGCAGGAAGAGTGTTCACCGAGTGTCCTCCTCGGGCGCTTCGAACGCTGCGTCCACGTCGTAGCCGAGCGCCAGCGCCAGCTCTGGCGCAGCGGAAACCACACGAGTCAGCCCGACGGTTGGAGCCACCGCGATCAGGGTCCCGACGATCTCGTCGATGTCGGCCCCGGCAGCCAGCGCCCTCTCGGCGTTCGACTGGTAGGAGCTGGGCGCCGCGTCGATTGCCAGCGACGCCGCCAGCCGCACCAGGGCATGGGTCTTGGGATCCAGCCGGGAGACCTCGACGGTGTCGCGCCCCATCCCGAGAACCGATTCGACGAAGCTCTCGTCGTTGAGCGCGAGCCTGCGCAGGGTCTCCTCGTACTCGGCCATGTCCTCCTTCGGGGTCCTCTCGGGGGCTCCGCGGGTCGTGCCCGCGGTGTACCTCGAACTAGACACGACGGGAGGGGAGTCGTCATCGTCCCGATGGCATGAAAGTCCGCGCGCGATCCGCGCTACGCCGACCCGGTGATCAGCTAGAGCAGGCCGAGCTCGCGCGCGCGTTCGACGGCGGCGTTGCGGGAGCTGACGTTGAGCTTGCGGTAGATGGCCATGGCGTGTGATTTCACCGTGTGGCGCGACAGGTACAGACGCTCGCCGAGCTCTCGGAACGAGAGGTGGGTCGCGAGGTGGGGCAGCAGGTGCAGCTCCGCCTCGGTCAGGGTCGAGGCCCCCGGCGCCTGGGCGTGCATGGTCTTGAGGCTGTCGCGCAGCCCCTCCACCTGGGCCGGGAGCGCTCCGAGGTCTGGTCGCCGGCGCAGGACCGCCTCGGTCTCGCGGAGCATCGTGGCGGCGCCGCCGGCGTCGGCGAGCGCCAGGAAGGCCCGCGCGAGCTCCAACCGAGTCTGGACGGCGAAGTACGGCAGCGCGTAGGTGAGCCCCGGCCGTAGCCGCTGTGCCCGCGTCAGGAGCTCTTGGGCGCCGCGCGCGTCCCCACGATGGACCGCGACACGGGCGGCCACGGAATAGGCGAGCGCGCTGGTCGGGTACTCCTCCATGCGTGACTGGCGGATGAACCGGAGCGCCCGGTCCGCGAGCTCCTCTGCCTGGACCCACGCCCCGCGACCGATCGCGATCGCGGCACGCTCGCCCAGAGCCACTGTGACCGCGTCGGTCGCTGCCAGCTCGAGGCCCTCCTCGGCGACGTCCGCGAACAGGTCGTCGGCCTGGTCGACCTCGCCCGCCAGCCACAGCGAAACCGCGTGCAGCAGCATGGCGTTCGGCCGGAAGGGGCTCCCACGGGCGAGCGTCGCGACCGCGAGCTCCGCATCTGTGCGCATTCTCGCGGCCCCTCTACGGCATTGCACCGCACGCATGAGGGCCAGCCACGCGTCGATCGAAGCGGTGCCATCGGGCAGGGTGCCGTCTATAGCTCGCGCGTTCGGCGATATCGGCCCAACGCTCCGCCTCCGCCGGCCGGCCCCAAAGCGCAGCCACCAGTGCGGCGAGCACAGCGACCGACGCGTCCCTCTCGATTGCCCCCTGCGCGTCCAGCCAGCCAAGCCAGCGTTCGACGGTCGCAGCACGGCCGCCTTGGTACGTGGGGAGAGCACTCCGCGCTACGAGTCTCGCGGTCCGGTCGACGTCGCCGGCCGCCTGCGCATACCCGATCGCGGCCTCCGGCTGCCCGTTCGCTTCGCACCAGTCGGCCGCACGTGCGAGCAACTGCGGCACGAGATCCGGCTCGACACGCCGGAGCTCCGAATGGAGCAGCTCTCTGAAGAGATGGTGGTAGCGATACCACTCCCCGGTACGGTCGAGAGGCACCAGGAACAGGTTGGAGTGCGCCAGCGATTCGAGCACCGTCGCGGAGTCGCTCTCCTCGAGGATCGCGTCACACAGGGGACCCGACATGGGCTCGAGGACGGCGGTCCGAGTCAGGAAGCGAAGCTCGTCGCGCGGTAGGCGCGAGAGGAGCTCGGAGAGGAGATAGTCGGCCACGAAACGGTCGTCTCCCCGGAACTCGGTCGCGCTCGTCACGCCCGCTCCGCTCGCGTTGGCAGAGAGCGCCGCGAGGTAGAGACCCGCGGACCAACCCTCCGTGTGCTCGGTGAGCTCCGCGACCTCGTGGTCCGCCAGGTCCAGGCCGGCTGCGCTGAGCAGCTGGTGCGCCTCGGTCTCGTCCATACGCAGCTCGTCTGGCCCGATCTCCAGCGCGAGGCCGCGCGCCCGCAGCGTCCCCAGTGGCAAAGCGGGCTGCCCCCGGGCCGAGAGCACCAGCTGCGAGCCCGCGGGCACATGCCTCGCGAGCGCGGCGATGGCGTCCAAGCACGGCTGGCTGTCGAGCAGATGGAGATCGTCGAAGACGAGGACGACCGCCTCGTCCATCGTGGCCAGGGCCATCCCGAGGCGCGGGACGACCGTTCCCTCGATCGAGGCGCCGGGTGACGTCAGTGCCTCGAACACGCTCGAGTCGAGTCGCGAGACCCGTTCGAGAGCGGTCGCGACGTACGTCAGCAGGACGATCGGATCGTTGTCGTTCGCATCGACCGACACCCAGGCGAACGGTCGTTGTGAGCGCGCGGCCCACTGAGTGAGCAGCGTCGTCTTGCCCCAACCGGGTCCTGCCGAGATGAATATGACGGGGACCGCGCCCGACTCGGGCTCCAGCAAATCGATCAGCTGGCTGCGTGGCACGGTCCCGGCGCGACCGTGCGGCGGGCGCAGCTTCGACTCCAGCAGCTCGAACGCCGGGACGGGCCTGGCGAACCGCCCGGAGCGAGCCCGCGATGAGCCACGAAGCGGCGAACTCACTTCGGCCATCACATCACCGGCCGCCCGGCCCGTGCTTCAGGAGCGGATCGCCCGCGCGACCGGGGATCGCGACCGTTGCCGCGAGCGCGACCAAGGCGGCGATGAGCCCGAGGACGAACGCACCGGTGAACCCCCGTTCCGCCGGGAAGCCCAGCTCTACGACGCCGGCGCCGATGACTATCGCGGCGGCGACCTGAGCGCCGAGCGCGGACCCGGAAATGCGGCAAACCAGGGTCATCGCCACGAAGCCGGCCGTGCGCTGCTCGCTGACCGAGTGCGCGACCAGATTCACGAGTGCGGCGAACGCGAGTCCGATGCCGAACCCCAGCGGCACGTTGGCGGCGACGACAGAGCCGACGGATCCGTGGTCGAGCGCGAGCCAGGCGTACCCGACGGCGGCCGCGACAGCGCCGGCGCCGACCAGGTTCCGCGCTCCGACCTTGCGTACCAGCGCGCCGCTCGCCCAACCACCGGCCATGATCCCGAGCGCGCCCGGCAGGAGAACGAGGCCCGTCTCGGCGAACGTCAAGCCGAGTCCGTAGCCGGAGGCGGTGGGAAGCCTCGCGATCTGCGGCACGACGACCCCGGCGATGAACAGAGCGAACCCCATTGCGAACGCGACGAGGTTCGCGCTCCATACGGCCCGGCGGGCCATGAGCCGCATGTCGACGAGTGGCGCGGAGACCGCGCGCTCGAAGACGACGAATCCGGCGAAGACGATCGCTGAGACGGCGACCAGGGTCACGACTCGCGCGGAGCCCCACCCCCAGGTGTTGCCCTGCGAGACCGCCAGCAGCGCGGCTAGGAGCGCAGTCGCCAGGAGCAGAGCGCCTGCCCAGTCGGGTCGCACCGACTCGCGCACGGGCGTCTCTGGAACGAATACCAGGATGGCAAGGAACAGACCGACCGCGACCGCGAGCAAGAACCAGAAAACCGCAGCCACCGATACGGCGTCGACAAGCACGCCGCCGAGCAGCAGTCCGACGGCGGCGCCGGTCCCGGCCGCGGCCACGAGCAACGCGATCCAGACGGGCGCCTGCTCCTTGGAAGCTCGATCACGGGCCAGCCCGATGGCCAGCGGTCCCAACGCCGCGCCCATGCCTTGCAGCACTCGGCCGGCGATCAGCGCTGTCATCGATCCAGCCAGGGCGCAGACGAGCGAGCCGATGGCGAACGCGCCGAGCGAGACGAGCAGAAGACGACGTTTTCCGTATATGTCCCCCAGACGGCCGACTATCGGTACCGCGACGACCGCTGCGAGCAGGAAACCGGTCAGCAGCCATGTGGCCGACGTGAGCGAGGCCGCGTACTCCTCTTGGACCGCCGGCAGGATCGGGATGACGATGAACTGCTCGAGCCCGAGGTCGAGCGCACCCACGGCCAGCACCCACATCACGGAGCGCTCACTCCGTGGGATCGGCCTGAGGCGCGTCGCGCCTGATGAGCGCTCGTGACGTAGCGAGTCGGCGGATCCGTCAGGCATCCGGACTAGAGCAATCCGAGCTCGCGGGAGCGTTCGACGGCGGCGTTGCGGGAGGTGACGCTGAGCTTGCGGTAGATGGCCATGGCGTGTGACTTCACCGTGTGGCGCGACAGGTACAGACGCTCGCCGATCTCGCGGAAGGAGAGGTGCGTGGCGAGGTAGGGCAGCAGATGCAGCTCCGCCTCGGTCAGGGTCGAGGCGCCGGGGGCCTGTGTGTGCATCGTCTTCAGGCTGGCGCGCAACTCGTCCACCTGGACCAGGAGCGTCCCGAGGTCCGGTCGTCGGCGCAGGATCGACTCGATCTCGCGCAGCATCGTGGCGGCGCCGGCCGCGTCGGCGAGCGCCAGGTAGACCCGCGCGAGCTCCAAGCGGGTCTGGATCGCGAGGTGCGGCAGCGCGTAGGTGAGCCGCGGCCGCAGGCGCTGCGCCCGCGTCAGGAGCTCCTCGGCGCCGGGGCGGTCTCCGCGGTGGAGCGCGACACGCGCCGCCGCGGAATAGGCAAGCGCGCTCGTGGGGTACTCCTCCATCAACGACCGCCGGATGTAGCGAAGCGCCCGGTCCGCGAGCTCCTCGGCGTGGACCCACGCCCCTCGTTCGATCGCGATCGCGCCGCGCTCGCCCAGGGCGAAGGTCACCGGGGCCCGCGCCCCCAACGCGACGCCCTCCTCGGTGACGTCGGCCAAGAGGTCGTCGGCCTGGTCGATGTCGCCGGCCAGCCAGTGCGAAATCGCGAGCAGCACCATGGCGCTCGGTCTCAACCGGCTCCCACGGGCAAGGGTCGCCACCGCGAGCTCCGCATCTGTGCGCATCCTCGCGACCCCCCGCCGGCAATGCTGCGCACGCATGAGGGCGTGCCACGAGTCGATCGAAGCGCTGCCGTCGTACAGCGTGCCGTCGTAGCTCGCGCGTTCGGCGGCATCGGCGCAACGCTCCGCCTCCGCCGGCCGGCCCCAGAGCGCGGCGGTCAGTCCGCCGATCACGGCAACCGCCGCGTTCGTCTCGATTGCCCCATGCGCGTCCAGCCAGCCGAGCCAGCGTTCGACGGTCGCGGCACGGCCACTGTTGTACGTGTCGAGATATTTCCGCACGATCAGTCGCGCGGTCCGGTTGACGTCGTCGGCCGCCTGCGCGTACCCGATCGCGGTCTCCGGCTGTCCGTTCGCTTCGCACCAGTCGGCCGCACGAGCGAGCAGCCGCGGCAGGAGGTCCGGTTCGACTCGCCCGAGCTCCGCCCGCAGCAGCTCCTGGAAGAGATGGTGGTAGCGATACCACTCGCCGGTGCGGTCAAGCGGCACCACGAACAGGTTGGAGCGCTCGAGCGACTCCAGCTCCGCCGCCGAGCCGCTCGTGTCGAGCACGGCGTCGCAGAGCGGGCCCGACATGCGCTCGAGAACCGAGGTCCGGGTCAGGAAGCGCAGCTCGTCGGGCGGCAGGCGCGAGAGGAGCTCCGAGCGGAGGTAGTCGGCCAAGAAACGGTCGTCCCCCCTGAACGCGGTCACGCCCTTGATCCCGGCGCCGCTCGCCTTGGCGGACAGCGCCGCCAGGTATAGACCGGCGGACCAGCCCTCCGTGTGCTCGGTGAGCTCGGCGATCTCGGCATCCGCCAGGTCCAGGCCGGCCGCCGTCAGGAGCTGGCGAGCCTCGGCCTCGTCCAGGCGCAGCTCGTCCGGTCCGATCTCCAGCGCCAGGCCCCGCGCCCGCAGCGCTCCCAGCGGCAACGCGGGAGGCCCTCGCGCCGAGAGAGCCAGCTGCGAGCCCTCGGGAACGTGTCGCGTGAGCGTCGCGATCGCATCCAAGCACGCCTGGCTCTCGACCAGATGCAGGTCATCGAGGACGAGGACGACCGCCTCGTCCATCGTCGCCAGGGCCGCCCCGAGGCGGGGAACGACGTTTCCCTCATGGAAGCGCCCGGCGACGCAAGTGCCTGGAACACGCCCGGTCCAGTGAAGCGCCCGGCGATGCAAGTGCCTGGAACACGCCCGGGTCCAGCCGCGAGACCCGGTCGAGCGCGGCCGCGACGTACGTCAGCAGGACGATCGGATCGTTGTCGTTCGCATCGACCGAAACCCAGGCGAACGGTCGTTGTGAGCGCGCGGCCCACTGAGTGAGCAGCGTCGTCTTGCCCCAACCGGGTCCTGCCGAGATGAATACGACGGGGACCGCGCCCGGCTCCAGCAAATCGATCAGCTGGCTGCGCGCCACGGTCCCGGCGCGACCGTGCGGCGGGCGCAGCTTCGACTCCAGGAGCTCGAACGCCGGCGTGTGCATGGCGGATCCCTCCGCGCGAGCCCGCGTCGGCTCAGTCAGCACCGAACTCACCACTTGGGCCATGACTTCGCTCGCGTCGCCGCGAGCCTGGGATCGGGCATGGGGTTCCCCTTCCCTACTGCGTGTCCAACCCGAAACCGTACTCCGGCGAACGTAGGGGACGCAAGCACGGCGGCCGGCGGGATCTCATGCCGATTGGACGATGACGCAGCGGCTGGGCCGCGGTTCCATGGACTCGACGGCACGTTCAGGCATTCGATATTCGCCCGGCTGCGAAGGAGCGACACCATGACGGACGTTCAGACCCCAGTCGATGGTTCGGAGGCGGTCGGGACACGCGAGCGCGAGGGTCGGCAACCCAAGCCGATGGCGGTAGCGCACCCCACACCCGGGGAGCGGGCGGCGAAGGGCAAGGCGGCGAGGGCGGTGGCGCCGCGCTCCGGGCATGGCGAATGGGAGCCGGCCTCCGATCGGCGTGATCCGGTCGAGCTGCTCGAGGAGCAGGCCGCCTCACGGGTGCCCGAGCTGGTGCCGATCCGCTATGGGCGGATGCTGGTGTCGCCGTTCACGTTCTTCCGCGGGGCGGCCTACCCGATGGCGGCCGATCTGGCCGCCGGCGCCGCGGACCGGGCTGCAGGTGCAGCTCTGTGGCGATGCGCATCTGTCCAACTTCGGTGCTTTCGCGGGGCCCGATCGGCGGCTCGTGTTCAGCATCAACGACTTCGACGAGACGCTGCCGGGCCCGTTCGAGTGGGACGTGAAGCGGCTGGTGGCCAGCTTCGCCGTGGCGGGCCGCGATCGCGGCTTCGACTCCAAGCAGCGGCAGTCGATCAATCGGGCCGTGACGCGTTCCTACCGGGAGGCGATCAGGGCCTTCGCCGCGATGTCCAACCTAGACCTCTGGTACTCCCGCATCGACGTGGACGAGATCGCCGCGCTGGCGGCTCGGCAGGGGACCGGAAAGCAGCGGAAGCGGTTCGAGCGCAACGTCGCGAAGGCGCGTTCCAAGGACAGCATGAGGGCCTTGTCGAAGCTCACGACGACGGTCGACGGCGAGCCCAGGATCGCGAGCGACCCGCCGCTCATCGTCCCGATCGAAGAGGTGGTGTCCGGCGTCGAACAGGTTGAGATCGAGGAGTTCGTGCGGGGAGTGATCCGCTCCTACCGGCGTACCCTGAGCGCCGACCGCCGGCAGCTGCTCGAGCGGTTTCGCTATGTCCACGCGGCGCGCAAGGTCGTCGGCGTGGGCAGCGTCGGCACGCGCGCCTGGATACTGCTCATGCTCGGCCGCGACGAGCAACGATCCGCTGTTCCTGCAGCTCAAGGAGGCGCAGGCATCGGTGCTCGAGCCGTTCCTGGGCAAGAGCGCGTTCGCCAAGCACGGCCAGCGGGTCGTCGAGGGCCAGCGACTGACGCAGGCCGCCAGCGACATCATGCTCGGCTGGATACGGGTCACGGACTTCGAAGGCGTGAGCCGCGACTTCTACATTCGCCAGCTCTGGGACGGCAAGGGCTCGGCTCTGGTCGAGACGATGAACCCACTGGCGATGACGGTGTACGCGGAGTTCTGCGGCCGGGCGCTTGCGAAGGCGCACGCCCGCTCCGGGGATGCGATCGCGATCGGGAGCTATCTCGGCGCGGGCGACCCCTTCGATCGCGCGCTGGCTTCGTTCGCAGAGGCCTACGCCGACCAGAACGAGCGCGACTACGACGCTCTGCGAGAGGCCGTCGAGTCCGGCCGCGTGGCGGCCGAGACAGGCCTCTGACGCGGCCTCGACTCAGCCCGAACCGAGCAGCCTTGCCTTCTCGCGCTGGAACTCCTCGTCTGTCAGCACGTTCTGCTCGTGGAGCTCGCCCAGCTGTTTGAGCTCCTCCATCGCCTCGGGGGTCAGCCCGCCGCCTGCCGCGGCAGGCGGGGCGGCCGGGGCGGGCTCAGCGGGCGCAGGCTGCTGAGCCGCTGCCGCCTCCTCCTGCTGCTGCGCTTCCTTGGCGTCATGGTGTTTCTTGGCGGCCACGACGGCCCCTCCAACGACCGCGGCGCGTCGCCTGCGCTGGCGTCTGTCTCTGGGTCCCATCTCGCATCCTCCTTGGGTTGAATTGCCCTGTATGAGCGGGTCACGCGGATGCTCTTCTCCGAGATTGACGCTCCCCGGGGGGTTGGTCATCGCCCAGATGGGACGATCTCGACCAACTCGGCCTCCCCGGCTGACACACGGCCGAAGTTCATGCCGATTGGATGACGACGGGCGAAAGACGCGCCGGTACGTTGGCGAGCGGTGACCGTCCGTCAAAACCCCGATTCTGGTGCCGCAGTCGAGCCCTCGGTGCGGCGGCGGCGCCTGCCACTCGTCCTGATCACGCTCGCCTCGGTGCTGGCGTTGCTGGCGATCTTCGCGCTATGGGCGAATCGGCAGCTGCTCGACACCGAGAACTGGACCGAGACGAGCAGCGAGCTGCTCGAGGATGAGGCGATTCAGGGCCGGATCGCGGTCTTCCTGGCGGACCGGCTCTACGCGAATCGCGACGTGCAGGGCCAGCTGGAGCAGGCCCTGCCGCCGCGCGCGCAGCCGCTCGCCGGGCCCGCCGCCGTCGGACTGCAAGAGCTCGCCGTCAGGGGAGCCGAAGAGCTGCTTGGACGGCCGCGGGCACAGGCGCTCTGGGAAGAGGCGAACCGCCGGGCGCACGGCCGCTTCATGGACCTGATCGAGGGCGGCGGCGAAAGCGTCTCGACCGAGGGTGGCGACGTGACGCTCGACCTGAAGGCGCTGCTCGGAGAGACGGCCGAGCGGTTCGGTGTCGGCGGGCGGGCCGAGGCGCAAATACCTGACGACGCCGCTCAGATCACGATCCTGCACGCCGATCGGCTCGAGCTGGCCCAGGACGCGGTGCGCTTCCTACGTGCACTGGCGCTTGTGCTGCTGGTCCTGGCGCTCGGCCTCTTCGCGCTCGCCGTCTATGTCGCCAGGGGCTGGCGCCGGGAGGCGCTGAGAGCATGCGGGATCGGTTTCCTCTTCGCCGGCGCCGCGGCGCTCGTGGCACGCTCACTGGCCGGCGACGCGGTCGTCGACGCGCTCGCGACTACCGAGGCAGCCCGGCCCGCCGCCGATGCCGTCTGGTCGATCTCCACCGGGCTGCTGGTCGATGCCGCTGCCGCCGCGATCGCCTACGGCGTGGTCATCGTCGGCGCCGCCTGGCTTGCAGGTCCGACCAGCTGGGCAGTGGCGGCCCGGCGCGGCCTCGCCCCGTACCTGCGCGAGCCGCGCTATGCCTACGGAGCGCTGGCGGTCATCGTCCTGGCGCTTCTTGTCTGGGAACCGACCCCCGCGACTCGTCCCGTGATTCCGGCGCTGGTACTGGTCGCCCTGCTCGCGCTCGGACTCGAGGTCCTGAGGCGTCAGACCGCGCGCGAGTTCCCCGACGCGAGCCGCGAGGAGTCGATGCGACGCAGGCGCGAGCGGCGCGCGAGCCGGGGCCAGGGGGCGCACGGTGGAACGCGTGCCCGCACCTCGCACGGGCCGGCGAATGGCTCGCTCGCAGCCGACCCGCTCGAGGAGCTCGAGCGCCTCGGCAGGCTGCGCGAGAGGGGCGTGCTCGACGCGTCCGAGTTCGAGCGCGCGAAGGCGCAGATCCTCGCCGCGCCGCCCGCCACCGGGGGCGGACAGGCGTAGGGCCGTGACCCGATGGCAGAGCCTCAAGACAACTCCGAACTAGGGCTTATGCGGGTACCCGTCGGACCGGCGGGCCGGCGTCCCGAGCCGGTCGGCCGCGGCTGGCTGGTGTTCGCCGGCACGATGGTCTTGACCGCGGCAACGGCCGATGCCGTCTTCGGGATCGCAGCGCTCGCGAACGACGACTCCTTCTCCGACGACGACCTGCTCTTCGGCGACCTCACCACCTGGGGGGTCCTCTTCCTGATCGCCGCATCGATCAAGGCCGTCGTTGCCCTGATGATCTTCGCCCGGAACCCCGTCGGCGCCCTCCTGGGCATCCTGATCGCGATGCTGAGTGGCACGCTGGCGCTGTTCTCGATCCTCGCCCATCCACTCTTGTCGATCCTCGTGATGACCATCGACGTGCTGGTCATCTTCAGTCTCTGGGCGTACGGCTTCAGAACGTGACCGGTCAAGCCACGACGCCGAGCGTGCAGCTCCTGGTCTACGGATTCGGACCGGACGCCAACTTCGAGGGCCGACTGCTGGGGGCGCTGGAGCGGATCGAGAGCGGACGCACGGTGCGGATCCTGGACGCGCTATTCGTGGCAAACGATCCCGAAACCGGCGAGCTCGTGGCGGTGGACCTGAAGGGAGACGGCGCGGGCGGCAACGTCGCGCCACTGCTGCTCTTTCGGCTCGACCCCGCCGAGCGGCGCCGCGCGACCGAGCGCACGCTGCGCCCTGACCGCAGCGGCGTCCCGGCTGAGACGCTGCGCGAGCTGGGCGGGATTCTGGAGCCGGGCGCGGCCCTCGTGGCCCTCCTGCTCGAGCACGAGTGGGCCCGAGCGCTGGAGGACGCGGCCGCGCACACCGGCGGCACGCCGCTGACGAACGAGTTCGTGGACGCCACGGGGCTCGCTGAGCTCGCTCCGGATCTGCTGGCCGCCGCAACGCGCGCCGGCGATTCGACCGAACGCGGCTAGACGCCGGGCGTGACGCTCCGGGCGACGCCGGCGCCCGGAGCGTCCATGGGCGCCGCCCTGACGCCGGCCTTGTCGATCAGGGTGCCGAGGCTCCCGCGTCCGCAGCCTGCAGGGCCTCGTCGCTGAGCTGGTGGGCCTCGGGCGTGCCGCCGAGCTGGGTCAGTAGGTCGGAGATCGCGGACGCAGTATCGATGTGGGCCAGCACTCCGACTGCTGCCTTGCCCTCGTTCAGTTCGACGGTGAGGCGCGCCTTGTCGGCATCGGTCAGCCCCAGGCTCTTGTGGTGCAGTGAGCCGGCTACCGCGCCGCCGAGGACACCGACCCCGAGGGCCGCCGGCCCCAGGAGAAGGAGGACGCCCCCGACAGCGGCGCCCGTGCCCGCGCTTCGTGCACCGACCTTGTCCTGCTTGAGCCTGCCCTCGTCATCGAGGACCAGGATGCCAATTGCGTCGCCTTCGGCAATCCCGGAGTCCTTCAGCGCCACTGCAGCGTTGTCGGCAGCGAGTTCATCCGGGAAGACGGCGAGTACGAGTTGACGATCTGCCATCGGTGGGTCCCTTCTCTGTGGGGTGTGTAGGCACGTGTGAGCCTGGACAGGACGATCCACGACTCCGACCTGACGCGCATCGTCCACTTTGGGTGATTACGAGCCGGGCGATGGCGCTGGCGTAGGCGAGCGCCAGGGGTGGCCACCGGGCCTGACGGATGATGGGCGCGGCTGGGTTCGAACCAGCGACCTCTCGCGTGTGAGGCGAGCGCTCTCCCGCTGAGCTACGCGCCCCGGAGAGTCTCGTCAGTTTATTCGCTCACCCCGGCGCTCAGCGGTGTCAGCTCGCACGCCACGATCTGCTGGGCCAGCGCGGGCAGGTCCGCGGTTTCGCCGCGGTCGATGCGCATGTAGGTCAGCTCGTGCACGGCGCCGACGAATGCGAGTGCTGCGAGGGGCGCCGGGGAGTCGCTGCCGCGAAGCCGGCCGAGGTCCGCCTCGATCAAGGTGGCGAGCGCCTCCAGCGCCCTGGCGCGCTTGGCGCGCGCGGCGGGACCGGCCGCGAGCACCTCGACCATGCAGGCGCGGGCGGCGTCCGGCTCATCGGCCCAGAAGCCGAAGAACGCAGCCAGCGTCCGCTCGATGCGCTCGCGCGGCGACGAGCCCTGACGGTGCGCGTCGTAGGTCAGCACCAGCAGCGAGGAGGCGACGTCGCCGTATGCGGCCAGGAAGCACTCCTCCCTGTCGCTGTACAGGTCGTAGAACGTCCGCCTCGACACCCCGGCTTCGGTGATGACCTTCTCCACCGACGCGTCCTGGTAGCCGAGCCTCGCGGCGACGGCGATCATCGCGTCGATCAGCCGGTCGCGCTGGATCCGCTCCACCACCGAGCGGGGGAGCCGGTGACGCCCCGCGAACAGCCTCACGTCCGGGTGCTCCCAGAGACGGGGGCCGCGCGAGGGCCAGCGGCCCGCCTCGACGGGGCCCGGCGCGCCTCCGGCTGTGGCGGTCACCGACCCCCGCTGCTCGGCGCGGCGATCGTCTCGACCAGCGGCGCGAGCGCCCGCTCGATCTCGGGCGCGAGCTGGGTGAGCTGCCCCGCCTGACCCGCGGCAACGCGTGTGCCCGCCAGGTGATGGACGGCGCCCACCAGCATCACGGCGACGAGCGTGGGCTGGCGCTCGGCCATGTCGGCCGGCGCCGCCTCGTCAGGCTCGGCCGGCCTGGGGCCGCGTGCCGGCGCCTCGGACTCGATCAGCCTGGCGATCCGCCTGATCGCGTCGCTGCGACGCGCCAGGCTCGGGCTGCCGGCGGCGTTCACGTCGACCAGGCACATGTGCGCCAGCTCGGGCTCGTACACGCAGAAGCGAAGGAAGGCGCCCAACCCGAGCCGGAAGCGCTCCTGGGGGGTGCCACCCGCGCTGGACGCCCCCGCGATGAGCGAGAGGATGTGGTCGACCGCGTCGTCGTAGGCCGCGAGGAGGCACCCGGCCATGTCGGCGGAGAGGGCGTCGAGAGCCGCCGGCGGCAGGCCGGCCCGCTCCGCCACCCGGGTGACCGTGGCGCCCTCGTAGCCGTGTTCGGCCACAACCGCCGCCACCGCGTACCGGAGTCGTTCGCGCTCCGTCGCATCGAGGGGACCGATGTCGCGCTCCGACGTGAACTGCTTCCCTGCGGTCACGGGCATCCCATCTGCTCCGGGCGAGTCGGGTACCACTGGTTACAGCTAGATACGTCACCTTACACTCATAGACGACGACGTTCAAGAGCCGCGCGAAGCGACTCAGCGAACCGGCGAGTCGCGAACGACCTCAGTCGCCGTGTCCGCCCCCGTGAACGGCGCGAGCGCGATAAAGGTGACACACCCGGCGAGGCCCGGCAGCCGAGCCGTCTCGTCGTGGGCGATCTCGTGGTGCGCGACGGTCCAGATGCCCCCGACGATCGCGTCGGCGACGTAGCCGGGCGTGCTCGGGCGCACGTCGAAGCCGGGCGCCAGCAGGGCGCCGAATCGGTCGAGGATCGCCTCGGAGCGCTCCTGGGCGGGCTTGCCGGCGTTCAGGAACTGGAGAAAGGCGAGGCGACCGAACTTCGGTTCCGAGGCGAGGAACTCGAGCAGCGCGTGGAGCCCCGACTGCACGGCCCGCTCCCAGCTGCCGGCGGCGTCGAACGCGGCGGTCGTGGCGTCCAGCGCGCGCTCGGCCCCGTCGTCGAAGGCGGCCAGCACGGCCTCCTGCTTCCCCGGGAAGTTCTCGTAGAAGGTCTGGTTCGAGATCCCGGCCGTCGCCGATATCTCGGGGATGGTCAGCGCCCCATACCCCTTCTCGTAGACGATGCTCGTAACCGCCTGGATGATCCGCTCGCGGTGGCTGAGGGTCAGCCGGTCGCGGGCCGGGTCCGGCGCCGGGGGGACGGAGGCCGGCGAACGCCGCGAGCCGCCCTTCCCCTCCCGCGCTCCGGGTCGGGTACCGGACGGCGTCTCGACGCCGGGAGCGCGGTAGCTCAGCGCCCAGGCGATGAGGTCGTCCACGAGCTCGGGCAGGCGCCCCGCCGTTCCCTGCCTCAGGTGCTGGTACACGACGCGGCGGATGCCGCCGACGATCGCGCGGATGGTCAGATCGGAGACCTGGGCGGACTCCCCCGGCGCCTGGTCGAAGCTCTGGCGGATCATCAGCTCGAAGCTCCGCACGGCGCCTTCGCGGCGCTCGAGGGCCCGGGGGCCGGCGCCGAGCGACTCGACCACGACCAGATTCGCGGCGTCGGGCTCGGTGCAGACCAGGTCGACGAACGCGACGAAGGCCGCGCGCAGCCGCTCGAGCCAGTCCCCGGAGGAGCGGTACGCCTCGGCCACGCGCTGGGTTCCGATCTGGACGATCAGATCGTGGGTCTCGAGGAAGCAATCCTCCTTGCTCTGGAAGTGCTGGTAGAAGGTCGTCCGCGAAACGCTCGCGAGGTCCACGACCTGCGCGATCGTCGTGTCCGCGAAGCCGTTGCGCGCCACGGCGGTCACCATCGCGCCCTGCAGCCGCGACCGCTGGTGGCTCTCCACCTTCTCCCGAGGCAAGCCGTGAGCGCCCGCCGGCAGGCGGTGATAGAGGGCTCCCGAGCGTCGTTGCCGAGGCTGCGGCACTGCCTCGGACGATAGCCACCGTCCGGTGTTCCGTACGCCGGTTGCCAGACACCCTCACCAGTTCGGCGTGCCACCTTATGTACGTCATATGACAGATAGAGCCCTACTCGTTTATCGTGCCGCGGTCCCAGGCTATGTACGCGGGTTGACAAAGGGCGGTGACACGAACCCGCGCGAGCGTCTGCTCGCCGCGGTCATTCAGGTCGTCGGCGTGCGCGGCTACGCCCCCGCGTCGGCTGCGGAGACGGCCCGGGCCGCGGGAGTGTCGAGGGCGACGTTCTACAGGCACTTCCGCAGCAAGCGCGAGTGCTTCGTCGCCGCCTGCGACTCCTCCCTGGGCGGCCTGCTGGACGATGCCGAGCAGACAGCGGCGCGCTGCGCCGACTGGAGCTCACGCGTCCGCGAGGTCCTTCGCCTGCTGCTCGAGCGTCTGGCCGGGGATCCACGGCTCGCGCGGTCCTGCGTGGTCGAGCTCCCCGCCGCCGGCGCGGACGGCTACCGGGTCCAGGATCGTGCTGTCGACCGGCTGGCGGCGATCCTGACCCCTCGACCCGGTGAGGGCGGGGCGCCGGTTCCGCGGTCGACGCTCGCCCAGCTGCTGGGCGGGGGCGTATGGGAGCTGGTGCATGCCACGATCGTGCGCGGCTCGCCGGCCGATCTGCCCGGCCTGCTTCCCGATCTGCACGAGTGGATCGTGGGCCAGGGTGTGGGGCGCCGCGGCTGACGCCTACTCGCCGGCCACCGGATCGCTCGGAGCCGGCTCCCGGGTGGGGTCGTCCCCGGCCAGCACCGCCGCCTCGGCGGCGCCGACGAACGGTGCCAGCGCGATGTAGGCAAGGCGCGGCGTGAGCCGGGCGAGCGCCGCCGTTCGCTCGTGTGCGACCTCGTGGTGGATGACGTTCCACATGCCGCCGACGATCGCCTGCCCGACGAGCCGCGGTAGCTCGGGGTGCTGTTCGAAGCCAGGGTCGAGGAAGGCCCCGAACGCGTCGAGAACGAGCTCCGAGCGTCCGTAGGCGGCCGGCCCGGCGGCGAGCAGCTCCAGGAACGCAAGCCGAGTGAAGTGCGGCTCCGAGGCGAGGAAGCCGAGCAGCGCGTGGAGGCCCGACCAGAGCCCGTCCGGCCAGCTGGGCGCGCTCTCGAAGGCCGCGAGGGTATCCGTCATCGCGTCGGCCGCGCCGCGGTCGAAGGCGGCCAGGAATGCCTCCTGCTTGCCCTCGAAATGCTCGTAGAACGTCTGGTTGGAGATACCGGCGGTCGCGGAGATCCGAGGGATCGTCAGGTCCTGGTAGCCGCGCTCGGCGACGACGCTGGTGACCGCGAGGACGATGCGCTCGCGCGGGGTGAGCGTCAGCCTGGCGGCCGGAAGGTCGAGCAGCGGGTCGTCGGTGGCCACGGGCGCCGCGGTCACCTTCCCTGCGCGCTCCGGATCGATCCCCTCGGGCGCGAGGGTCTGGTAGCTGAGGACCCAGCGCAGCAGTTCGTCCACCAGCTCCGGCAGCCGGTCCGGGTTGCCTTCGGTGAGCTGGTGGTAGATGACGCGGCGCACGCCACCCACCATCGCCCGGATCGTCACGTCCGGAACGTGGCCCAGCTCGGGCGTCTGGTCGAAGCTGGCGCGGAGCATCTGCTCGAACCCGCTGGCCGCTCCCGCCCGGCGCTCGAGCGCCCTGGCCCCCAGCGCGAGCGAGTCGACGATCACCAGCCGGGCGGCCGCGGGGTCCGACGCCAACACGGCCATGAACTCGGTGAAGCCGGCCCGCATGCGCTCGCGCCAGTCGCCGGGCGCCAGGTAGGCCTGCGTGACTCGCTTCATGGCTGCCTCGACGATCGAGTCGTAGGTGGCGAGAAAGCAGTCCTCCTTGTCCTTGAAATGGGCGTAGAAGGTCGTTCGCGAGACACCGGCGAGCCGGACCAGCTCGGCGAGCGTCGTGTCGGCGTAGCCGTGGCGGGCGACCGCCACGACCATCGCACCCTGCAGCCGAGCACGCTGGTGGCGCTGCACCTCCGCGCGTGGGAGTCCATGCCGGCCCGGTGCCAGTCCTTGGTACAGCGCCCGTGACGACGGGTCTCGGCGGGGGCGTGCCATTCGCCGACCATACAGTCGCCGGCGACCCTTTGTGTACTTGGCTTGACGGCCAGGACCTTCTTCGTTTACGGCGGCCCATGTCCGGGCCCGTTCTGCGCGGCTCATGCTTTGCGCCGATCGAGCCGATCCTCTGGCCATGAAAAGAATCGTGGTGGTCGTGGCCCTGGTCGTGTTCGGCATGACGGCAAGCCCGGCGTTCGGTCAGGCGACACGCACGTTCGTGTCGGCCGGCGTCGACGGCAACGACGTCAACCCCTGCAGCTTCACTGCGCCGTGCAGGACCTTTGCCGGCGCCATCAGCAAGACGTTCATCGGCGGCGAGATCAACGCCCTGACCGACGGCGGCTTCGGCACCGTGACCATCACCAAGTCGATCACGATCGACGGCGCGGGCCATCACTCCTCGATCCTGGCGAGCGGCACCACCGGCGTGACCATCCGCATCGCCGAGAACGCGAACGATCCGCACCGGCGCGTGGTCCTCCGCAACCTCAGCATCAACGGAACGGGCCCCTCGGGCACGGTCGGGACCAACACCGGGATCTTCGGCGTGAACGTCAACAACGAGGGCGCGCAGACCGTCGAGCTCGAGAACGTCCGGATCGCCAACTTCAGTCAGGGCGGCATCCGCGTGGCGCCGGCCGCGGTCTCCCCTGCGCAGATGAGCCTCTCGCTCGACAACGTCTTCGTCTCCGACCTCACCGGCAACGCGCTCGAGCTCCGGCCGCCCGACGCCTCCCACAGCGTCAACGCCCTGGTCCGGAACAGCACGTTCAAGCACTCCCGCGAGCGCAGCGGTGTGCCCGCGGGCGAGACCGGCATCGGGATAGCGGCCGACACCGGCGCGCACGTCTGGCTCAGCGGAACCGCCGTGTTCGACAACGCGATCGGGCTCAAGACGCTCGCCCGCCAGGGCGCGCCGGGCGTCATCGACAGCTTCTGCGACAACCAGATCGCCGGCAACCTCGACAACGGGACGGTGCCGAACGACCTGTGCCCGAAGCTCCTTCCGACGCCGCCCGCGATCGTGACCGAGACGGTGACCCAGACCGTCCCCGCGCCACAGCAGTGCGTGGTCCCCGCCCTCCGCGGCCTACAGGTGGCCTTCGCGCGACGCCTGCTGAAGGCCGCCGGCTGCGCCCTCGGACGCGTGGCGAAGAAGCCCGCGAAGAAGCGCAAGCAGGTCGGCAAGGTGATGTCGCAGAAGGTCAAGGCCGGACGGACGGTCGGCGCAGGGACGAAGGTCGGCGTGACCGTCGGCCGCCGCTGACGGCGGGCGCTCGAGGCCCGGCCCCGGCCGGCCGGGCTACCTCCGCCGCTTGGATCCGCGACCATGGGTCGACGAGCCCAGGCCCGCGCGGGCCGCGAACCAGGAGGCGGACAATGACGTCCAAGGCGGATTTCACCGACGAGGAGTGGGTGCGGCTCAAGCGCGCCCCGTTCGTTGCCGGCATGGCGATCTCGCTCGCCGATCCCGGTGGCCCGATCGAGGCCGTCAAGGAGACCTCGGCGACCCTGAAGACCGTCCTCCGGGCGGCCGAGGAAGGCGGTCGCGGTGAGCTGGTCGACGCGGTCGCGAGCGACGCGGCCCAGAACATGAAGGAGCGCAAGAGCCCGCTCAAGGGGTTCAAGCCGGGCAAGGGCGCCAACGTCGGCGTCGAGATCCTCGACGAGCTCCGCGAGGTCAACCGCCTCGTCTCGGAGAAGGCGACCCCGGAGGAGGCCGCGGCGATGCGCGACCTGTTGATGGACGCGGCGCAGGAGGCGGCGAACGCCGCCAAGGAGGGCGGCTTCATGGGCTTCCGCGCCGAGCGCGTCAGCGAGGGCGAGCAGCGCATGCTGGACAGCCTCCGCGAGACGCTCGGGGCGAGCAGCGCCTGAGGCCCGCTCAGCCCGGTCGCTCGAGCGCAGCGACGTCTTCCGCTGACAGCTCGATCAGCGCGGCCTCGATGTTCTCGCGCATGTGCTCCGGCGTGCTCGTGCCGGGGATCGGCAGCATCACGGGTGAGCGCTGCAGCAGCCACGCCAGTGCCACCTGGGGCGGCGTGGCTTCGTGCCGCTTGGCCACCGCCGCCAGGGCATCCGAGGACACCACCTGGCCGCCGGTCCGGATCGGCGCCCAGGGCATGAACCCGATCCCGTCCGCCTCGCACACGGCGAGGACCTCGTCGGCCCCGCGCTGGGCGATGTTGTAGCGGTTCTGCACCGTCGCGACCTCGACCAGCTCGCGGGCTCGCTCCAGCTCGCCGGCGACGACCTCCGAGACGCCGACGAACCGGATCTTGCCCTCGTCCCGCAGCTCGCGGATCGTGCCGAACTGCTCCTCGACCGGCACGGCCGGGTCGATCCGGTGCAGCTGCCAGAGGTCGATCGTGTCGAGCCGCAGCCGGCGCAGGCTGTCCTCGCAGTCGGCCCGCAGGCGCTCGGGCCGGCCGTCGGGATCGCCGCCCCGGCGCAGCCCGCCCTTGGTCGCGATCACCAGGCCCTCGGGGTACGGGTGGAGCGCCTCCGCGATCACCTCCTCCGAGCGCCCGTAGGCGTGTGCGGTGTCGATGAAGTCGACCCCCAGCCGGAGCGCCTCGCGCAGCATCTCGCGGCTCGGGCCCGGGCTCGCCGGCTCGCCCCACGCCGCCGGGAGCCGCATCGCGCCGAATCCGAGCCGGTGGACCGTCAGCTGCCCGCCGATCGCGAAGGTGCTCGCCATGGCTTCGGGACCCTAAGACCTCGAGTGCAGTTGAAGTCAAGCGGGCGGCGGCTTGGCCCGGGTAGGGTCCGCGCGTGCGCACCGTTCGCCGGATCCCCGCCGTCCTCGTCCTTCTGCTCGCCCTCGCCCGCCGCGGCATCCGCCCAGCCGATCCCGGACCCGCTCGGCACCACCCTCCCGAGGTACCAGGGCGCCCCGGCGACGGCGCAGCAGCTCAGCCACACGCGCGCGCCTCAGAACCCCTTCATGGCGCCGAACCCGCGCAGCAATATCCACAACGACACCTGGATGACGGACGCATACCGCTGGGCCGGGCCGCTCGGGCGCAACCCCGAGGCGTTCTCGGAGGGGATGCCCCCGGCGCTCTGCGGCTCGCTCACGTTCCACTCGCGCGGCTACATCGTGAGCGTCTGCCCCTCGCTGATCGCCCCGCCTCAGGTGCGGGTGATCGACCCGCGCACGCTCGAGCTGCTCGCGACGTACGACATGCCGCAGGCCCCCGACCCGCCCGGCACCAAGCCGTACCAGAACTTCGCCGGCGGGGGCTACTTCTTCCTTGACGGGCGGGACCGCGTCTGGAGCGCCACCAAGACGAGCCACCTGTTCGTGCTGAAGGTCTCCCCGGACGGCCGCGGCATCCGCAAGGTCCGCGACTACGACCTGACGAGCGTGCTGGCGCCCGACGAGCGGATCAGCTCGGCGCTGCCCGACTTCAAGGGCCGCATCTGGTTCGTGTCCAAGGCAGGCGGCAAGGTCGCCATCCTCGACCCGAAGACGCGCCGGATCCGCGCGATCCGGCTGGGCGAGGACATCCAGAACTCGTTCACGGTCGACCGGCGCGGCATCTACGTCGTGTCGAGCGAGCGCATGTACCGCTTCAGGGCTGCGGGCGGCAAGCCGGTCGTGCAGTGGAAGGTGAGGTACGACAACTCCGGCATCGTCAAGCCGGGGCAGGCCGACGCCGGCTCGGGCACCACGCCGACGATCATGAAGGGCGGCTACGTGGCGATCACCGACAACGCCGACCCGATGAACGTCGTGGTGTACCGCAAGGCAGTGCGGCTGAGGCGCGGGCAGCGTCGCGTGGTCTGCAAGGTGCCCGTGTTCGACCCGGGCGCCGGCGCCACCGAGAACTCGCTCATGACCAACGGCCGGTCGCTGTACGTCGAGAACAACTACGGCTACCAGGACCCGTTCGGGCCGGGCACCGGGGCGCTGACCACGCCGGGCTTCGCGCGGGTCGACGTGAACCGGAACGGCCGCGGCTGCCGCAAGGTCTGGACCAACACGACGGAGCGCGCGCCGACCGTGGTGCCGAAGCTGTCCACCAGGACCGGCCTGATCTACACGTACACGCGCGATCCCGACCCGCTTCCGATCGGCCAGCCGTACTTCTGGACCGCGATCGACGCCCGCACCGGAACCACCGCCTACAAGGTCTACGCGGGCAGCGGCCTCGGCTTCAACAACAACTACGCCGGCCTTGCGATCGGCCCCGACGGCACGGCCTACCTCGGGGTGACCGGCGGGCTGATCGCACTGCGAGACCGCTGAGCGGGACCGAGGCCCGGCCACGGGCTAGTGTGCCCGGAATCCTCGTTGCCGGCGTCGACACCTCCACCCAGGCGACCAAGGTGCTGGTCGTGGATGCCGATGCCGGACGCGTGGTCGCGACCGGACGGGCGCCCCACGAGGTCACCGGGACGGGCGGGGCGCGGGAGACCGATCCCGAGGTCTGGTGGAGGGCGCTCGCGCTCGCCCTCGAGGACTGCGGCGCCGCGGCCGAGGTCGCCGCGATCTCCGTCGCCGGCCAGCAGCACGGGCTCGTCGCGCTCGACGCGGACGGCCGGCCCGTGCGGCCGGCGATCCTCTGGAACGACACCCGCTCGGCGCGCGAGGCGCGCGAGCTGACCGACGCCCTGGGCGGCGCCGCCGAGTGGGCGGAGCGAGTGGGCCTGGTGCCGGTGCCGTCCTTCACGGCGACGCGCTGGGCGTGGCTTCGCCGCCACGAGCCGGAGCGGGCCGCGGCCGCCCGGGCGGTGCGCCTGCCGCACGACTTCATCACCGAGCGCCTGTGCGGGCGCGCGGCGACGGACCGCGGCGACGCGTCCGGCACGGCGTGGTGGTCGACGCGCGACGAGGCGTACGTGGAGGACGTCCTGCAGCTCATCGAGCTGGATCCCGACGCTGCTGCCCGACGTGCTCGGCCCGCGCGAGGCCGCGGGTGAGGTCGGCGGCTCGGCGGCCGGCGAGCTCGGCCTCCGCGAAGGCGCCGTCGTGGGCCCCGGCACGGGCGACAACATGGGCGCCGCGCTCGGACTGGGCGCCCGGCCGGGTGAGCCGGTGGTGAGCCTGGGCACATCGGGGACCGCCTACGCGGTGATGGAGCGGCGAGCGGCGGACCCGAGCGGCACGGTGGCGGGCTTCGCCGACGCCAGCGGCCGCTTCCTCCCGCTGGCGGCCACGCTGAACGCGACGCTCGCGGTGGACCGCGTGGCCGGGTGGCTCGGCCTCGACCGCGAGGCCGCGGCCGACCGGACCTCTGTGGTGGTCCTCCCCTACCTCGACGGCGAGCGGACGCCGAACCTGCCGCGCGCGGCGGGCATGGTGGCGGGGCTGCGCCACGCGACGACGCGCGAGGAGATCCTGCTCGCCGCCTACGAGGGCGCGGCGGCGTCCCTCGTCGAGGCGATCGACCGGCTGGGCGAGCAGGGGTCGGGGCTCGACCCGGACGCAGCCATCCTGCTCGTGGGGGGCGGTGCGCGGGGTGCCGTGTGGCAGCGGACGGTCGCGAGGCTGTCGGGACGGCCCGTCCAGGTGCCGGACGCCGAGGAGCTGGTGGCGCTCGGCGCCGCCGCGCAGGCCGCCGCCTGCCTGTCGGGCGAGGCGCCGGAGGAGGTGGCGCGGCGGTGGGACACGCGCGGCGGGATCACGGTGGAGGCGCCCGCCGAGCGGGACCTGGAGGCGCTGGAGCGGATCCGCGCCACGCGCGAGGCGACGCTGGCGCTGCACGAGCGATGAGCCGCGACGCGGAGCCGCGCGAGGTGGCGGCGCGCGAGGTGTCGGCGCGCGACGCGGAGCCGCGCGAGGGCGCGGCACGCGACCCGGCCGAGCTCGCGCGCACGCGCGCCCGCGAGGGTCTCCGCGATGCTCCGGCTCGTGCCGGCGCCCGCGCCCACTTCCGGGCCATGGGCGTCGATCCGGCCAGGCTCGACGGGCCCATCGTCGGCATCGCCTCCACCTGGACCGGCACGATGCCGTGCAACCTGAATCAGCGCGAGCTGAGCGACCGCGCGGCCGCCGCGATCGAGGCCGCCGGGGGCGTTCCCCTCCCCTTCAACACGATCGCCGTGTCCGACAACCAGTCGCAGGGGACGCCGGGCATGCGCGCGTCGCTGATCTCACGCGAGGTCATCGCGGACTCGATCGAGCTGATGGTGCACGCCCATGACTTCGACGCTGTCCTCTGCCTCGTCGGCTGCGACAAGACCGTCCCGGCCGCCCTGATGGCGCTGGCCCGCGTCGACAAGCCGGCCGTGGTGCTCTACAGCGGGCCGATGCGCGCCGGCCGCGTGCGCGGCGCCGACGTCACGATCCAGCACGTATGGGAGGCGGTCGGCGCCTTCGAGCGCGGCTCCGCCACCCGGGAGGAGCTCGACGAGCTCGAGCGGGAGGCCTGCCCCGGCCCGGGCACCTGCGCCGGCCACTTCACGGCGAACACGATGGCCGTGGCCCTCGACTGCCTCGGCATCTCCCCCATCGGCGACGGACTGATCGCCGCTGACGCCACGGACGAGAAGGGCGCCGCCGCCGAGCGCGCCGCGGCCGCCTCGGCCGTCTCGCTCGCCGCGAGCGGCGGCCCGTCGGCCCGCACGTTCCTCGACCGCCGCGCGCTCCTCAACGCCATGGCCGGCATCGCGGCCACGGGCGGCTCCACCAACGGGCTCCTGCACCTGCTCGCCGTCTCGCGCGAGGCGGGAAACCCCCTCACGCTCGACGAGCTGACCGCCGTCGCCGCCCGGACGCCCTCGATCGCCAGTCTCGCGCCCTCGGGGCGCTGGGTCGCGGAGGACCTGCAGCGCGCCGGCGGCACCGCCGCCGTGATCGCCGAGCTGATCCGGAGCGGCCTCGTCGACGGCCGGGCGCCCACGGCGCAAGGCGTGCACGCTCGCCGAGGCGACCGAGCACGCCCCCGCCCCGGACGGCGAGGTCGTCTTCACGGTGGACCGCCCCTTCAAGCCGGCCGGCAGGCTCACCTCCCTCCACGGCAACCTCGCCCCGGACGGCAGCGTCGTGAAGCTCGCGGGCACGGAGCGCACGCGCCAGACCGGCCCCGCCCGCGTCTTCGACTGCGAGGAGGACTGCGCCGAGGCCGTGCGCTCGGGCGCGGTGCGCCCCGGCGACGTGCTGGTCATCCGCTACGAGGGCCCCGCCGGCGGCCCGGGCATGCGCGAGATGCTGAGCGTCACCTCCTCGGTTGTCGGCGCCGGACTGGGCGAATCCGTCGCCCTCGTGACCGACGGCCGCTTCTCGGGCGCCACGCGCGGGCTGATGGTCGGGCACGTGGCACCGGAGGCCGCGCGCGGGGGCCCGCTCGCAGCCGTGAACGACGGCGACTCGATCACGATCGACGTCGAGGCCCGCGTCCTCACGGTCGACCTGACCGACGACGAGATCGCGCACAGGCTGGCCGGCGCCACCCCGCCACCCGCGCGCTACGACACGGGCGTGTTCGCCCGCTACCGGGCGAGCGTCGGATCAGCGTCCGAGGGCGCGGTGCTCGCGCCCCCGAGCGGCACTGCGAACGCCTAGCTGCCGCCGCTTCGGCTCAGCGGCGGAGCACGACGGCCTTGCGCACGGTGGTCGTGCCCTCGGCCGTCCTGATCTTCAGGACGAGCGTGGCCCGCAGGTTGCGCAGCTTCGCCTTCCGCATCGCGGAGACGAGGTTGCGGCGGACCTGGCGGTCGAGCCGCAACACGAAGTCGCGCGAGGCGCCGGCCGCGATGCTGCGGGCGGCGGCCTTGCCGAGCCGCTGGTTGTCGGCGCCCGCGATTCGCAGCGTCGACGTCACGCGGCACGCCGCCTCGCAAGCGACCGTGTAGCGCAGGCCGCGCTTGATCACGCGAGCCACCTTGTGGCTCTTGGTCACGCGCACCGTCTCGCTCGCCACGTCGCCGCCCTGCGGTGCCAGGTTCCCCGGCGGTGAGCCGCCGGCGCCCGTGTCGCCGCCCAGCGGTGCCACGTTCCCTAGCGATGAGCCGCCGGCGCCCGTCACCGTCACCTGCACCGTCGCGGTGTCGGTCAGGCCGCCCTGGTCGCGCACCGTCACCACGGCGTTGTAGACGCCCGGCGTGGTGTAGGTGTGGGCTACGGCCGCGCCGGCCCCGCCCGTCCCGTCGCCGAAGTTCCAGGTGATCAGGACGTGGTCACCGTCGGGATCGGTCGCGGCCGCGGTGAACTGCACCCGGAGCGGGGCGGTTCCGGACGTCGGATCCGCGGCGGCCTCGACGTTCGGTGGCACGTTTCCGGGCGGGTTCTCGACCGTGATCGTGATCGGATCGCTGGTCGTGCTGGCACCGGCCGCATCGGTGACCGTCACCGTCGCTTCGTACGTCCCCGGCGTCATGTACGTGTGCCTCGGGTTCTGGGCGAACGAGCTGCCCGCGCCGTCGCCGAAGTTCCAGCGGTAGACGAGCTTGCTCTCGTCGCCGTCCGGATCGGTTGCGGCGGCCTGGAACTGCACCGCGAGCGGCGCCACGCCCCTGCCGGGGTCGGCCGCCACATCGACGACCGGTGCCTGCGTCCCGGCCGGGTTGACCGTGATCTCGACCGTGCGGCTGGTCTGCAGACCCTCCGCGTCGGTCACCGTCAGCACGGCCTCGTAGCTGCCGGGCTGCGTGTACGTGTGCACCGGGTTCGGCCCGAGCGCGCTCGAGCCGTCCCCGAACTCCCAGCGGTAGCGGAGGCCCGAGCCGGGCCCGTTCGGGTCGAGCGCCGACGAGCTGAACTCCACCGTCAGCGGGGCCGTCCCCGACGTCGGCTCGCCGAACGCCTCGACGATCGGGGCGTTCGGGTCGGCCGAGCCGCACTCGGCGGAGTCGGCCGCGCCGGCACTCACCTCGATGCCGCCGAGGATGTGCGAGCGGATGTTGCCGGGGGCGGTGCCGAACGACGCCGCCGTGTGGCCCATACCCGTGTACCACGAGCGGCCACCCTCGTAGCGCTGGCACCACGAGATCGGATGGTCGTCATCCGTCGTGTTGCCGTCCTGCTCGTCGTAGGTCGACTCATCGAGCCTCAGGAGGACGTGGACGCCGCTGTTGCGCGGGCTGTAGTCGCTCCCGTCGGTCTCGAAGTCGACGCGCTTGTAGTTGTACCACTCGTCGGTCCGCGTCCACGTCAGCGGCAGGCCCTGCGTGGTGTGGTCGTCGGCGTCCTCCACGATCACGTTCGCGGTGGGCGTCCCGGGCGGGTGGCTGTGGAAGTACGCGCCGATCATGCGGCCGTACCACTTCCAGTCGTACTCGGTGTCGGCCGCGGCATGGATGCCGGTGAAGCCGCCACCGGCCTGGATGTAGTTCTCGAACGCGGTCTGCTGCGCCGCATTGAGGACGTCACCGGTCGTGGACAGGAAGACCACGGTGTCGTAGCGGGCGAGCGCGGCGGCGTTGAAGATCGCCGCGTCCTCGGTGTGGTCGACCTGGAAGTCGTTGTCCGCACCGAGCTGCTCGATCGCCGCGTGGCCCTCGTCGATCGAGTCGTGCCGGAAGCCGGCCGTCTTCGAGAAGACGAGGACGCGGAACCGCGCCTGCGGATCGTCGGGCCCGAACACGTCGACCGTGACGGTCCGCGACCGCTCGGCCTCGCCGTCGGACACGGTCACCTCGGCCTCGTACTGGCCCTCTGCGGCGTACGTGTACGTCGGGTCCTCCTCCGTCGAGTCGGTGTCCCCGTCGCCGTCGAAGTCCCACGCGTACGTCAGCGTGTCGCCCGCGTCGGGGTCGCTCGCGTCGACCGTGAAGTCGACCTCGAGCGGGGCGAAGCCCGTCTGCGGGCTGGCCGCGACGTCCTCGATCACCGGCGCCTGGTTCTCAGGCTCCGGCTCCTCGCAGCCGGTCGACCCGTTGAGCGAGAAGTACTCGAACCGGGCCGTCCCGCCGCCACTGTTCACGCCGAGCGTGAAGAGGCCGAAGGCCGGATCGGCCATCGCGTTCGTGACGGACTGCGCGAGCGCCGTATAGCTCTCACCGTCGAACGAGTACTCGCCGGTGTAGGTCGTGCCCGCCTTGGTCAGGCGCAGCCAGACCCCCGTGGTGCCCGCCGGCAGCGGTGTGAGTTGCGGCTGCGGGTTCTGGATGACCCCGCCGACCTCGGACCGCAGCTCGAGCCGGTTGAGGGTCGTCTGCGTGTCGTCGCTGATGATGTCCCACTTGACGTAGTTCTGGTCGTCGCCGTAGGCCAGCAGACCGGCCTGCTCGTAGCCGCCACTGATCGTGGGCGCCTCGACGTGTGTCTCGATCACCCAGTCCTGGTTCGCCTCGGTCGGCTCCTGGAGGATGAAGTTCCTGGTCGTGGCCGGGTCGCCGCCCTCGTAGATGTCGCCGTTGACGGTCTCGATCTCGAGCCAGCCGTCGTTGATCTGGTACAGGTCCGCCTGCTCGCGGACGATCGCGTTCCACTTGGTCTTGTCGAGCGCGCCGGAGTCGAAGCTGTCGCCTCCGGTCGGCACGCACTCGCACGGGTCGGTCGCGTCACGGCCGTCGACCAGGAAGTGGTCGAACGAGACCGTGTCGCCCTGGCCGTCGGCCTGCGGGCCGAACGCGTAGACGCCGAAGTTGGGATCCGCCATCGCGTTCGTGACGGTGCCCATCGTGGTCCAGGTGTTGCCGTCGAACGAGTACTCGCCGGAGTACGAGTTGCCGGCCTTGGTCAGCCGGACCCAGTAGTCCGTCGTACCCACCGGCACCTGCGGGTCGGGCACGCCCTCGGGGCCGACGGGCGTCCCGTTGACCTCGGAGCGCAGCTCGATGCGGTTGATCCGCGTCTGCCCGGCGTCCGAGATCGGGTTGAGCTTGACCCAGTTGTCGCCGTTCGAATACGCGAGCAGGCCGCCCTGGCCGTAGCCGCCGTTGATCGTGCCGGACACCTTGGTCTCGATCACCCAGTCCTCGCCGGCGTGGTCGGCCGACTGGAGGATGAAGTTGTTCGGCGGCGGGGTCGTGTCGCCCGTGTAGATGTCGCCGGGCTCGGTCGTGATCGTCAGCGCGCCGCCGGCGACCGTGTAGCTGCCGGGATTCTCGCGGACGATCGCGTTCCAGCGATCCTTGTCGAGCGCCGCGCCGTCGAACTCGTCGTCGCGGCTCGGCCCGGCGGGCCCGCCGACCTCGTCACCGGTGAGGGTGAAGGAGTCGAACGCGGCGACCGGGTTGCCCGTGCCGTCGTTGCTGAACGCGAACATGCCGATCCTCGCGTTCGCGGGTAGCGGCGCGGGACGGCCGACCGGGGTCCAGGACGCCCCGTCGGTCGAGTACGCGCCGGTGACGTTCGTCCCGTCGGACGTCACCCGGACGTAGAAGTCGTCCGGGAACGCAGCCGGGATGTTGGCGGTCGAGTCCGCGGCCTCGTTGCGCGGGGTGCCCGCGTTCTCGTAGATGAACTCGAACTTCTCGTCACCCGCCGCCGTGTGGGCGATGCGGCCGAACTTCGTGAAGTTCGAGTCGTCGCCGTACACGATCAGCCCGGCCTGGTGGTACTGCGCCGTGCCCTCGAAGTTCATCTTCGCGGTCGCCTCCCAGGCGCCGCCGGGCATGTCGCGCAGGGTCAGGTTCTTGGCGTCGTTGCGGCCGGCGTAGAGGTCGCCCGGCTGCGCCGGGATGTTCAGGTTGCCGCCGCCGACGGTCAGCAGCTGGTCGGGTCGCTCGACCTCCCAGTCGCTCCCCAGCGCCGAGCCGTCGAACTGGTCGACGATCTGGCCGCCGCCACCGCCGCCGCCGCCGATGACTCGTCGGGGTCGAACCGGATCCAGTCGAAGGATGCGACCGGATGGGTCGGCGCCTGGTCGGAGAGCGCCACCGGGCCGATCTGCGCGTTGCCCCAGCCAGAGATGTCCGCGACCCGGCCGACGGGCGAGAACGTGGTCCCGTTGAACGAGTATTCGGCCGCTCAGCTCGCTGCCGTCGGAGATCAGCCGCACCCAGTACTCATGCGGCGAGTCGGCCGGGATGCCGCCGAGCTTGTCGGCGCCCTCGTTGCGCGGGGTGCCGGCGTTCTCGTAGATGAACTCGAAGTCACGCGAGCCACCCGCGTGGATCATGTGGACCGAGGCCCAGTTGTTGTCGTCCTGGTACACGCGCAGGCCGGCCTGCTGGTAGTTCTCGACCAGCGGCTCGGTCTCGATCTTGGCCGTCACCGACACGTCGCCGCTCGGGCAGCGGCTGCACGACGATGTTGCGCGCGGACGTACCGGGACCGTAGAGCGAGCCGTTGTCGATCGGGAAGCGCAGGAAGCCGCCCTGCACGGTCGGCGGACGCGTGCCGTCGGGCCGGATCACGCTCCAGCGGCTGGTGTCGAGCTGGCTGCCCTCGAACTCGTCAGAGCGGACGCCTGGCACCGGGCACTCGTCAGGGCTGGTCACACGCACCTGCACGGTGGCGCTGGCCTTGGCCCCGTCCATGTCGGTCGCGGTGAACGTCGCCATGTAGGTGCCGGGCCGCTCGTACGTGTACGTCGGGTCCTCCTGCGTCGACGTGTCGTCCGTCGTGCCGGAGACGCCGAAGTCCCACAGGTAGGTGAGGTTCTCGCCCGGCCCGGAGTCGGCGTCGGTCGCCGTGCCGTCGAACGCGACGGTGAGCGGTGCGTTGCCTGTCTCCGGCGTGGCCGCGGCCGCGACCTCCGGGGCCTCGCTGAGCGCCGCGCCGGCGCCGACCGCCTCGAACCAGTTGAGGTTCATGAGGCCGCCCTGGTCCGTCGGGTGGCGGAACACGAGGAACAGCTCGTGCGTGCCCGCGGGCGGTGTGATCGGCAGCGTGACCGTGGTCCAGTTCTGCCAGCCGCCGGTGGGCGCGATCATCGGTGTGGTGGCCACGAGGTCACCCGTCGGCGAGCCGGTCCGGACCTCGATGGTGCCGCCCGCGCCGCCGGAGGCCACGCGGAAGCGCAGCGCCCGGATGTTCTTCAGGTTGACCGGCTCGTAGGAGACGTAGTCGCCGTTCTCGATGAAGCCGATGTTCAGCCCGGCGCCCTCGTCAGCCGTGTTCTCGGTCTGCACGCCCGGGTCGCCGCCACCGGTGGCGCCGGCCGCGCGCCCGGTGCTCGCGAAGTGCTCGGCCTGCTTGCGCTTGGGCTGCAGCTGGTGGATGTCACGCCCGGTCAGGGCGCCGGCGGCGCCGCCGGAGCCGCCCTCGTCCGTGTAGACGGCCTCGATGACCGGGAAGATGTTCGCGTTGGAGCCGTGGCCGGCGTCGGTCTCGGTCTGGAACGTGCCCTCGCAGCCCTGCTGCTCGGACAGCTCGTGGGCGTGCACGTCGTGCCCCAGCGAGATGTTCAGCGTGACGTCGTCGCAGTCGATCGTCCCGGCCTCGGTCGAGCCGTCCTCGGCGTCGGTGACGGTGATCTCGTACGGCACGGTCTCGCCGAAGGACGCGAACTGGCCCTCCTCGGGGATGACGATCGTCACCTGCGGCGCGGTGTTGCCCGCGGTCACCGGGACCGTGTCGGAGCCCGTCTGGCCGGACTGGTCGGTCACGACCAGCGTGGCCGTGTAGTTGCCGGCCGTCGTGTAGGTGTGCGTGGGGTTGGGCTCGGTGGAGTCGGTGTCACCGTCGCTGTCGAAGTCCCACTCGTAGGTGAGCGAGGTGCCGTCGGGGTCGACCGAGCCTGCGCTCGAGAACTGGACCTGCAGCGGCGCGGGGCCGTTGTCTGGCGTCGCCGCGGCGTGCGCGATCGGGCGCCGCCCCGCGGCCACGTAGTCGATCCGGTAGATGCCCGAGTCGGCGTTGTTGCCGCCGAAGCCCGAGCCCCACTCGATCACGTAGAGCGAGCCGTCGGGGCCGAAGTCCATGTCCATCGGGCGCTTGTAGCACCCGTTGCCGCCCGCGTTCTGCTGGCAGCCGGCCGGACCGAGGTACGGGAACGGCTCGACGTCGGTCACGGCGCCGCTGGCGTCGAGCTCGAAGGTCTTGATCCAGCCGTTGTTCCACTCGCCGTTGAACCACAGGTCGTCGTAGAACTCGGGGAACTTGGTCGGCGGGCCGTCGGGGTTGTAGTGGTAGCGCGGGCCGCCGGTCGGAGCCCCGCCGCCGCCGAGGTCGGGCACGTGCCGCGGATCGAGCTCGGAGTAGCCCATCCACGCGTCGGCGCCGATCGCCGGCGGCAGGTTCGTCAGGCCGGTGTTGTTCGGCGAGTTGTTGACCGGGGCCGTGCAGTTGAACAGCGGGCCGGAGGGGCCGTTGCGGAACGTGTAGTCGTTGTACGGCGTGTTGTCGCGGACGCAGTAGGGCCAGCCGTAGTTGCCGGGCTGGGTGACAGTGTTGAACTCAACGCTGCCCTGCGGGCCGCGCCCGGCGACGGTCTGTGGCGCGTCGGGCCCGTAGTCACCCATCAGCACCCAGCTGGTCTCGGGGTCGACCGTGAATCGGAACGGGTTGCGGAAGCCCATCGCGAAGATCTCGGGCCGCGTCTGGGCCGTGCCCGGCGCGAACAGGTTGCCCGCCGGGATCGTGTAGCCGGGCGTGTCGGGGTTCGGGACGATCCGCAGGATCTTGCCGTTGAGGTCGTTGGTGTTGGCGGACGTGCGCTGGGCGTCCCACGGCTGGCGGCCGGGCCGCTCGTCGATCGGGGTGAAGCCGTCGGAGTCGAACGGGTTGGTGTTGTCGCCGGTCGAGATGTAGAGGCTGCCGTCGGGCCCGAAGTACAGCGAGCCTGACGAGTGGCAGCACTGGTCGCGCTGCGCCACCCAGGTGATGATCTCCTGGCGCGAGAGCGGATCGGCCGTGTTTCCCTGCATCCTGTACCGCGCCACGACCTGCGTGTCCTGGCGGGTCGCGTTGTCCACCTCGGAGTACGTCAGGTAGACCCACTGGCTGGTCGCGAAGTCCGGCGCCAGCTGGAGGCCCATCAGGCCGTTCTCCTGCGCCTGGTCGACGGGGATCTGGAGCGCCAGCGTCTTCTGGCCGGTCTCGGGGTTCAGGACGAACAGGCGGCCGTCGCGCTCGATGTAGAAGACGCGCCCGTCCTCGGCGACGTCGAGCTCGAACGGGTTCTGCGTGTCGTCGTCGAGCGTGACCTTCTCGAAGTCCTCGGCCTCGGGCTCTGCCTGGCGCGGCTCACCGCAGTCCGCCTCCTCCGCGCCGGTCACGGTCTGGAGGCCGCCGAGGATGTGCTGAGCGGATGTTGCCCGGCGCAGTGCCGAACGACTCCTCGGTGTGGCCCATGCCCGTGTACCACACGTTGCCGCCGTCGAACTCGCCGCACCACGCGATCGGGTGATCGTCGGCGCCCGCGCTGTCGTCCTGCTCGTCGTAGGTCGTCTCGTCGACCGTCGCGAGGACCTTCACGCCGCTGTTGCGCGGGCTGTAGTCGGCGCCGCCGCCGCCCACGGACGGGTTGTCGGGCGATTGGTAGTTGTACCACTCGTCCGTCCGCGGCCAGCGGACCGGGAGGCCTTCGGTGGACGGCTCGTCGGTGTCCTCGATGTCGACCGATGCGGTCGGCGTCCCGGGCGGGTGATTCTTGAAGTAGCCGCCGACCATCTGGCCGTACCAGGCCCACGTGTACTCGGTGTCGGCCGCGGCGTGGATGCCGACGTAGCCGCCGCCGGCCTGGATGTAGCGCTCGAACGCGTCCTGCTGGTCGTCGGTCGAGCACGTCGCCGGTGGTGGAGAGCCAGACGACCGCGTCGAACTGCGCCAGGTTCGCGTCGGTGAACGCGGCGCCGTCCTCGGTGGCCGTCGACCGCGAAGTCGTTGGCCGCGCCGAGCTGCCTGGATCGCCGCGATGCCCTCGTCGATCGAGCTGTGGCGGAAGCCGGCGGTCTTGGAGAAGACGAGGACGTTCTCGAGCGGATCCGCGGGGGGCTCGTCCTCGACCGTGACCGAACCGTTCATGGCGCCGTGGATCCGGCACAGGAAGTTGTACAGGCCGGCCTCGCCGAACGTGCGGTCGATCGCGGCCCCGTCGGGGTTGCGGGTCTCGTCGATCGTCCAGTTGGCGCTGGACGACGTGAGCGTGTGCGTCGAGAGTGCCTGATCGAACTCCCAGCGCACGGTCTCACCGGTGGTGATGGTGACGTTGGGCGGCTGGAACGACGGGCCCGGAAAGTCGACTGCATCGATCGTGGCGGCTGGAGTCTGCGCTCCGGCGACGCTCGCGGTGAACAGGCCAGTGAACAGCGCGGTCGCCACTGTCAGCACCGCAAACGCCATCCGACGCATGAAGCTCTCCCCCATTGCTCTATTTTCCCGCGAAAGGCGCGGCGACCGCAACCACGAGCACGGCCAGTGGGCACGGCGTCCACCCATGCAACTTCTGCTACTTCCCAGGTGCGCCCGAAAGCAAACCCGAACGTCTCCACGGGGCTTCCGATCGCCGCCAGCGCGAAAGGGCCGCCCCGATCGGAGGAACCTACCAAGCTTCCGCGCGCGGCGCGATTAGTTGGGGACGCGATGAAGACGGAAGTCACATGGCGCGGAGTGAGATTGAACGGCCTCGCGCTGCTAGCTTGCCCGGTAATGGACCGGCGGCGCCGTTTCTCGGGGAAGCGCGCCCTCGTGACCGGCGCCGGCTCGGGCATCGGCGAGGCCGTGGCCCGGAGGCTTCACGAGGAGGGCGCCGAGGTGGTCCTGACCAATGTGAACGCGGCGCCCGTCGAGGCGATCGCCGCCGAGCTGGGCGAGCGCGCATCGGCCGTTCCGCTCGACGTCCGCGACGAGGACGCCGTGCGCGAGGTGGTCCGCGACATCGACGTGCTGGCCAACGTCGCGGGCATCGGCTCGACGACCGCCGCGCCCGACACGCCGCTCGAGGTGTGGGATGACGTGCTCGACGTGAACGCGCGCGGGACGTTCCTGTGCTGCAAGCACGCCGTCCCGGGGATGGTCGAGCGGGGCGGCGGCTCGATCGTGAACATGGCCTCGGTCGCCGGCCTCGTCGGCCTGCGCAACCGCGTGGCGTACTCCGCCTCGAAGGGCGCGGTGATCGCGATGACGCGCGCGCTGGCGGTGGACCACGTGGCCGACGGCGTGCGGGTGAACGCCGTCTGCCCCGGCACGGTCGACACGCCCTGGGTGCGCCGGCTCGTGGAGGACATCGGCGAGTCGCTCGACGCGCTCCGCGCGCGCCAGCTCATGGGCCGGCTCGGCACGACCGAGGAGATCGCCGGGGCCGTGGCGTACCTCGCGTCCGACGAGGCGGCGTTCGTGACCGGCATCGCCTTCGTCCTCGACGGCGGGCTCACGGCGGCCTGACGTTGCTCGGCCTCGTCACCACTCCGGGCAGGGCGCACACGACCGAGGTCGCGGAGGTCCGCGATCCGAGTCCGGCGCCGGGCGAGCTGCTCCTGCGGACCGTCGAGGTCGGCGTCTGCGGGACCGACCGCGAGATCTCCGAGGGCAGCTTCGGGGTGGCCCCGGGCGACGCCGAGCGGCTGCTCCTCGGCCACGAGCTCCTCGGCGTGGTGGAGGAGGGCGGCCACGGCTTCGAGCGCGGCGACCTCGTCACGGCGACCGTGCGGCGCTCGTGCGGGCACTGCGACGCCTGCGCCGAGGGGTCGCCGGACGCCTGCCACACCGGCGACTACTTCGAGCGGGGGATCACCCGGCTCGACGGGTTCGCCAGCGAGCTGACCGCCGAGCGCGCGGAGCACCTCGTGGCCGTGCCTTCCTCACTCGGCCGCCTCGGCGTGCTGGCCGAGCCGGCGTCCGTGTGCGCCCGCGCGATCCGCCACGCACGGGCGGTCGGCGAGCGCCAGCCCTGGCGGACGGATCGCGCGCTCGTCATCGGGGCGGGCGCGATCGGGATGCTCGCCACCTACTTCCTGCGCCTCGACGGCTTCGAGGTGTGGGTGGCCGGGCGATCGACGCCGCCGACGCCGAAGTCGGAGCTCGCCGAGGCGTGCGGCGCGCGCTACGTGTCCACGAAGGAGACGCCGCTCGCGACCTTGACCGAGGAGACGGGTGGCTTCGACGTCGTGATCGAGGCGGCCGGCGACGCCCAGGTGATGCTGGACACGCTCGGGCTGCTGCGCCGCAACGGGGTCGCGTGCCTGCTCGGCGTGGACGGGAGCCGCCGCAAGGTCGAGCTGGACGGCCCGGTCCTCGGCGTGGACACCATCCTCCAGAACCGCGCGCTCCTCGGCAGCGTGAACGCCCACGCGCGCGACTGGGAGGACGCGGTCGAGCGCCTCGACCGGGCGCGCGACCGGTGGCCCGACGCGCTCGAGCAGTTCGTCGGCCTCAGGGTGCCGGTCGACCGGTTCGCCGAGGCGTTCGGCTTCCGGGGCGTCAAGGCGACACTGCGGTTCGCGGCCGGCTGATCACGGGCAGCGCCGCCAGCCAGAGCACCGCCAGGGCGGCGAAGCCGAGGCGCCCCTCGCCCGTGAGCGAGAAGCTGAGCCCGACCAGCGGCGTCCCCACGAGGACGACGAGATTCGCGGCCGTGTTGACCAGGCCCACCGCGGCGGCGGGGGCGTCCGGTCGCGCGGCGGCGGCGCCGGTGAAGGCCGGAGAGAACGGGATGCCCGCCCCGATGCCGACGAGCAGGGCACCCAGCACCGCCAGCCACGCCGGGTCGGCGACGATCAGCGCGACCGTCCCGGCCGCGCCCCCCGCGATGCTCGCGGCGAGGGCCTGCCGCGTGAGCTCTGGATGGGCCTCCAGTATCCAGCCGCCCAGCGGCCGCGACACCACGACGAGCACGAGGGTGAGCGCGCCCACAGCCGCGGCGGCCCCGTCGCCCGAGTGTGCTGTGGCGCTGGAGCAGCTCCACCACCCAGTTGGCCAGCACGAGGCCGATGCCGTACGAGGCCGAGTACAGGATCGCGAGCCGGTAGAGGCGTCGATCCCGGACGACGCCCGGGCGGTCGGCGCTGGGGGTCAGACCCGCGTCGGCAGTCGGGGTCACACCCATGGCGTCTGACCCCAACACCCGGCGCCAGCACCAGCACCGCCACCAGCACGGCCAGCCCCAGCGCGAGCGCCGTCCAGTAGGGCGCCCGCCAGCCGAGCGCCTCCTCGAGCAGCGGGACGATCGCCAGCGCGAGACCGCCCGGGGCCAGCGCGACGCCCCCGAACACGCCCTGCGCGAGCGGCCCGCCGCCCGACTCCCGCACCAGCGCGCTCCCCGAGATGAACGCCAGGCCGGTGCCCACCCCGACGATCGCCCGCGCGGCCACCGCCAGCCCGGCCTCCGGCCCGGCGAGCGCCAGCGCGTTGCCGGCGGTGATCACCACCAGCGCCATCGCGCCGGCGCGTGCCGGGCCGAAGCGGTCGCTCGCCTTGCCGCCCGGGATCTGGATGGCCAGGTGGGTCATGACCGTCGCGGTGGTGAGCAGGCCGATCGTGGCCAGCCCAACTCCGTATGCGCCGGCCAGCTCCGAGGCGATCCCGCCGAGGTTCCCGAAGTTCCAGCCGCTCGTGGCCCCGAGCGCGCAGCCGGCGACGACGCCGCGACCGCGGGTCACGTCACGCCACCCGGATCTCGAAGCGCATGCGCCAGGGGGCCCAGGGAAGCTCGTCGCCGCTCACCAGCGCATCGACCGGCGCGGCCATCGGCTCGAAGCAGGCGACCGGCTCCCCGAGCGGCGCGAAGAACTGGGCGTGCGGAGCACCCTCGAGGAACTCCACCTCGATGCGCCGCCCCCCACCCTCGAGGACGAAGGGCGCCTCGACCTGCGTCAGGGACTCGTCGAAGTGGCGGTCGCCCAGCTCGAACGGCGCCGGCGCCCACTCCTCGGTCGGGCCCGCCGGCAGGAGGCGCCGATCGAGCGGGGTGCGCCGGCGCGATCCCAGCGTCACCCGCCACTCGCCGCGCGGCACCCCGGGCAGGCGCAGGAACGGGTGCCAGCCGAACGAGACCGGCGCGTCGCCGGTCACGTCCGTGACGGTCTCGAGCCCGCCCGGGCCAAGCCGGTGCTCCACGACGACCTCATGCGGAAACGGGAACGCGTCGTCGTCCCACCGCAGGCCCGCGCGAACGCGCTCGCCATCGGCGTGCTCCACGACCCAGCCCCGCCGAGACGACGGCAGCCCGTGCAGCAGCACGCCGTTCTCGTCACGCCGAGCGCCGGAGGCGTCCACCTCGCGCCCGCGGAGCTCGAACCGCTCGGCGCTCAGGCGGCTCGCCCATGGGTGCAGCAGCGGGCATCCGGTCCAGGGGCCGGGCCGGTCCGCGAGCAGGTCCTCGCCGCGGTGCCGGAGCGCGGCCACGAGCATGCCGCCGTCCGGCCGCACGACGGCCTCGAGATCGCCGGCTACGAGCGCGTGAGCCGCGGCGCCTCTCCGGCGGCGATCTCGCGGTGGTCGGGCAGGCCCTTGAGCACCTCCTCGGCGCCCGCGGGCGCGTAGACGGCCAGCAGCACGAGCGGCTCCCAGCCGGTGTTCACCGTCGAGTGGAACGCCGCCTTCGGGATGAAGACGGCCTGGCCGGGCCCGACCTGGAAGGTGTCGGAGTCGTCGACCATCTGCTCGCCGCGGCCGCTCAGGATGTAGAGGATCTCGTCGCTGTCCGGATGGTTGTGGCGCTCGTGCCCCTCCCCCGGCAGAAGGACCACGTGCATGAGGCTCATCGCGGGGCCGTCGGTGTTGTCGGTGGCGACGAGCGGCTTGATGAGCCCCCAGTCGAAGCTCATGGTGGGCAGGGCGGCGGGATCGATCAGCTTCGATGGCACGTGCAAGCTCCTCTCATGCGTGGGCGAGCGCCTTGAAGCGGCGCATGTTCTCGGTCATGGCGATCTCGGTGGGCAGGCGCTCCATGCTCGACGCGCCGAAGAAGCCGACGACGCCCTCGGTCCGGTCGAGCACGTACTGCGCGTCCTCCGGCTCGGCGAGCGGGCCGCCGTGGCAGAGCACGATCACGTCGGGATTGACCGCCACGGCGGCGTCGCGCATCGCCTGGATCAGCTCGACGCACTCGTCGAGCGTGAGCGCCGTCTCGGCCCCGATCGTCCCCTTCGTGGTCAGGCCCATGTGCGGCACCAGCACGTCCGCGCCGGCGCGCGTCATCGCCTCGGCGGACTCGGGGTCGAACACGTAGGGCGCGGTCAGCAGCCCCATCGAGGCGGCCTCGCGGATCATCTCGACCTCGAGGGCGTATCCCATCCCGGTCTCCTCGAGGTTCGCGCGGAAGGTGCCGTCGATCAGCCCGACCGTGGGGAAGTTCTGCACGCCCGCGAACCCGGCGTCGCGCACGTCGCGCAGGAAGTTCGGCATCAGCCGGAACGGGTCGGTGCCGCACACGCCCGCCAGCACCGGCGTGTCGCGCACGACCGGCAGCACCTCGTGACCCATCTCCATGACGATCGCGTTGGCGTCGCCGTAGGGCAGGAGCCCGGCGAGCGAGCCGCGCCCCGCCATCCGGTAGCGCCCCGAGTTGTAGATGATGATCAGGTCCGTTCCGCCCGCCTCGGCGCACTTCGCGGACAGCCCCGTGCCCGCACCGGCGCCGATGATCACGCCGCCGCCGTCCAGCGTCGCCCGCAGCTTGGCCCGCGCCTCGTCGCCCGTCACCGGGCGCCTCCGAGGTATCCGTCCAGCTTCTCGGCCATCGCCACCGCGAACTCCTCGTCGTTGATGTTGTTGTCGAGCTCGACCAGCTCGACCTGCGTGCCGGCGAGGCCCTCGCGCAGGGCCTCGAACAGCGCCGCGTCGGCCTCGGGGTGGTGGAACGGCTGGTCCTCCGCGTCGATCATCGAGACGCCCTTCAGCGGCACGAACAGGCTCACGGGGCCGGTCGCCTGAGCGAGCTTGAGGGCGATTCGCCGCCCCAGCTCCGCGCACTCCTGCCGGGTGGTCCGCATGAGCGTGACCGACGGGTTGTGGACGTACAGGTTGCGGTCCTCGAACTTCGGCGGCACGGTGTCGCGCGCGCCGAAGTTGACCATGTCGAGCGCGCCGAGCGACACCACCTGCGGCACGCCCGCGCGGCCCGCGGCCTCGAGCCGCGCCGGCCCGGCGGACAGCACGCCGCCCACGAGGTCGTCGCACAGCTCGGTCGTCGTGATGTCGAGCACGCCGGCGAGGAGGCCGCCGTCCACGAGCGCCTCCATGGCCTTGCCGCCTGTGCCGGTCGCGTGGAACACGAGCACCTCGTAGCCCTTCTCCTCGAGCGCCTCGCGCGCGGTCGTGACGCAGGCGGTGGTGACGCCGAACATCGTGGCCGCGACCAGCGGGCGGCCGCCCTCGAGCGCCGGCGGCTCCGCCTGCACCATGCCCGCCATCGCCGCCGCGGCGTTGGCCAGGATGCGCGACGAGATCGAGTTGATGCCGGCCACGTCGGTGACCGACGCCATCATCATCACGTCGACCCCGCCCACGTAGTCGCTCGTGTCGCCGGCCGCCATGGTCGAGACCATCAGCTTGGGCACCCCGACGGGCAGGGCCTGCATCGCCGCGGTGGCGATCGCGGTGTTGCCCGAGCCCCCGGCCGACAGGACGCCGTGGATCCGCCCCTCGTCGTACAGGCGCCGCGCCAGCGCGGCGGCGGCGCCGGCCATCGCGCCGATGGCGGCACCGCGGTCGGCCGCCGCGCCGAGCGCCGCGACGTCCACGCCGGTCGCCGCGCCGACCTCCTCCCGGGTGATGTCCGGACGGGCGCGCGGCGGCTCGAGCGTCCCGACGTCCGCGAGCAGCACCTCGGCCCCCGCCGCCCGCAGGCGGTCGCGCAGGAACTCGAACTCCTCGCCCTTCGTGTCGAGCGTCCCGAGCAGCAGGACCGTCCGGCCGCCCTCAGCGGTAGGCGACTCGCTCACGCCCACCTCCCTCCGCGGACCTGAGCATCGCGTCGCACACCTCGGCGGCGCGGTAGCCGTCCTCGAGCGTCGCGCCGTGCGGGGCCACGTCACCGTCGTCCCTGATGGCGGTCAGGAGGTGGTGCAGCTCGTGCACGAAGGTGTGCTCCCAGCCGATCATGTGGCCGGAGGGCCACCAGTGCTCCCAGAAGGGGTGGTCGGCCTCGGAGACCAGCACCGTGCGGAAGCCCTTCGTGCCCTCCGAGTGCTCCAGCTCGTTCAGGCGCTCGAGGTCGAACGCGAGCGACCCCTTCGACCCGTTGATCTCCCAGGTGAAGGCGTTCTTGCGGCCGGTCGCGAAGCGCGTGGCCTCGATGGTGCCGACGGCGCCGTTCTCGAACGCCACGGCCGACTCGACGGCGTCGTCGACCTGCCGGTCGGGCCAGAAGGTCGCCGTCAGCGCCGCGACGGCGTCGATCTCGCCGACCAGGTAGCGCGCCATGTCGACCACGTGCGCGCCGAGGTCCCCGAGGGCGCCCGATCCGGCTGCCGCCTTGTCGAAGCGCCAGGCGTCGATGTCGGCCGCGCCCCACTCCTGCAGGTAGGCGCCGCGGAAGTGCGTGATCTCGCCGATCTCGCCGGCCTCGATCATCTGCCGCGCAAGCCGGACGGCCGGGACGAAGCGGTAGTTGAAGGCGCACATGTGCTTGACGCCGGCCTGCTCGACCCGCTGCCAGGTCTCGTACGACTCGGCGGCGTCGCGGCCCAGCGGCTTCTCGCAGATCACGTGCTTGCCGGCCTCCGCGGCCGCGATCGTGGGCTCCGAGTGCAGGTTGTTCGGGCCCACGTTGTCGAACAGCTGCACGCCGTCGTCCGCCACCACCTCGCGCCAGTCGGTCGTGTGGCGCGAGTAGCCGTACCGGCGAGCGGCCTCGGAGACCGCCTCCTCGTTGCGTCCCGCGATCGACACCAGCTGCGGCACCAGCGGCGGCGGCCAGGTCATGTAGCCGATCTTCTTGAATGCGTTCGAGTGGGCCTTGCCCATGAACGCGTAGCCGAGCATGCCCACCCCGATCGGCTCCATCAGGCCTCCTTCGCGAAGGCGGCGTCGAAGGCCACCTCGGAGGGCGAGAAGTCGGTGCGGCGCACGAACGCCAGCGCGTCCGGCGCGCCCCAGTCCCGGTCCATGCCGGAGTCCTCCCACTCGATCGAGAGCGGCCCCTCGTAGCCCACGCGGTTGAGCGCGCGGAACATCTCCTCGAAGTCGACGTCGCCGTGACCCGGCGACACGAAGTCCCAGCCGCGGCCCGGCTCCCCGAAGTTGAGGTGGCCGCCGAGGATCGACGAGCGCCCGTCGAGCCGGCGCTTCGAGTCCTTGACGTGGGCGTGGTGGATGCGGTCGCCGAACTCGGCGATGAAGGCCGCGGAGTCGAGGAACTGGTGCTCGAGGTGGCTGGGGTCGAAGTTGATCCCGAAGCCCTCGCGGTCCCCGATGGCGGCGAGCGTCTTGCGCGTCGTCACGAAGTCGTAGGCGATCTCCGTGGGGTGCACCTCGAGCGCGAACTTGACGCCCTCGCTCTCGAACACGTCCACGATCGGCCCCCACCGCTCGGCGAAGTCGTCGTAGCCGCGCTCGATCGCGTCGAAGTCGTTGGGCGGGAACGAGTAGACCATGTGCCAGGTGGACGACCCGGTGAAGCCGGTCACCACCTGCACGCCGAGCTGCGCCGCGGCCCGCGCCGTGTCCTTCATGTACTCGGCCGCCCGGCCGCGCACCCCCTCGGGATCGCCGTCGCCCCACACGTCGGGCGGCAACACCGCCTTGTGGCGCTCGTCGATCGGGTCGCAGACTGCCTGGCCGACCAGGTGGTTCCCGATCGCCCAGCAGGACAGGCCGTGGCGCTCGAGGATCTCGTGCCGGCCGGCGCAGTAGCCCGGGTCGCTCACCGCCTGCGCGACGTCGAAGTGGTCGCCCCAGCACGCGAGCTCGAGGCCGTCGAAGCCCCAGCCCCCGCACTTCTCGGCGAGGTCGTCGAGCGTGAGGTCGGCCCACTGGCCGGTGAACAGGGTGACGGGACGGCTCATGCTGCCTCCTTCGTCGAGAGGGTCTCCAGGTGGACGCCGGCGGCGTCGTACGCGGTTGCGACATCCGCCGGCAGGCCGGCGTCGGTGATGATCAGGTCCGGGTCCCCGGCGCCCATGATCGTCAACAGCGAGGCGCGGCCGAACTTGCTCGCGTCGATCAGCGCGACCGTCCGCTTCGCGTTCGTCCGCGCGGCGTTGATGACGTCGGCGAGCGGGCGGCGCGAGGTGGTCAGCCCCTCGTCGAGCGTGAGCCCGGCCGACGAGACGAACGCGAGGTCGAAGTTGAGCTGCGAGACGAACTCGACGGTCCAGCGCCCGGCGATCATCCTCATGTGCTGGTCGAGCTCCCCCGGGGCGACCACCACGTGCACGGGCTCGGCGCTCATCTCGTAGGCGATCGCGGGCGAGCTCGTGACCAGGGTGAGCTCGTTCGGGGGGTCGTCCATGAGGCGGCGCGCGAGGCACAGCGCGCTCGACGAGGCGTCGAGGAAGATCGTCGACCCGGCGGTCACGAGCTCCGCGGCGCGTGCGGCGATCGCGTCCTTGGCCGCCGCGGCCTGCTCCACGCGCTGGGACCAGGCCGTGGCGATCGCCGGCGCGGCCAGCGCTTCGGGCGGCGAGATCGCCCGCGCGCCCCCGTGCACCCGCTCCACCAGCCCCTCGGCGGCGAGGTGCTCGAGGTCCCGGTGCACGGTGATCGCCGACACGTCGTGGGCGCGCGCGAGCTCGGCCACGGACACGCCGCCGTCGCGCCGGATGCGCTCCAGGATCTGGGCTCGGCGAAGTGCGGGCGGCATGGTGTTCAGACGCGGTCCTCGAACGCTCTCTTCGTCACGGTCACGTCGACGCGGCGGAACTCGTCGATCGCCTTCACCAGGTGGTCGGCGAAGCGCGTGAGCGCCTCGTCGCCCTTCTCCGGCGTGGCGCGCATCGGATTGCCGATCACGCCGGTCCGCGAGAACTCGGCGTGGTCCATCGGGAACACGAAGTACTGGTATCCGTCGAACTCGACGTCCGGCGCCCCGTCGGTCTTGATGAAGGACTCGGGCAGCCACTTCGGGACCGTGGCCCGGTCCTCGGCGGCGCGGTCCATGTCGACCATGCGCGCGTCGTGGGCCATGACCTGCGAGGTCTCGAGCTCGGACGCGTGCCACCCGGGGGTCTCGTCGAGCGGGTTCTCGAGCACGTCGTCGAGCAGCCCGATGTAGCGCTCGGCGTAGGGCTTGTAGAGCGCCACGAACGCCCCCGTCTCGTACTTGATCCGCCGCAGCAGCGGGTCGATCACCTTGGTGTTCGAGCCGTGCCCGTTCACGAACACGAGCTTGTTCCAGCCGTGATGGATCAGGGAGCGCGCGATGTCGTAGAGGACGGCGGTGAAGGTGTCCGCGCGCAGGGTGACGGTGCCCACGCCGGTCTCCGGCTCGCGCATGTGCTGCGGCGAGTAGCCGATCCAGAGCGGCTGCGTGTACGGCACCTCGGCCTTCTCGGCGGCCCGCTTCGAGACCTCGAGCGCGGTGATCGTGTCCGTGCCCAGGGGCAGGTGCGCTCCGTGCTGCTCGCACGAGCCGATCGGGACCAGCACGATGTCCGATCGCTCCTGGAACCACGCGATGTCGGGCGGTGCCAGGTCGAGCAGGCAGTTGGAGAAGGGACGGGCGTCATCCGGCATGGGCTGGCTCCTCGGAAAGGGTCAGGTAGCGGTCTGCGACCAGTTCGGCGAAGTCGGGGTCGTCGACGTGGGCGTCGATCTGCTCGAAGGGGATGTCGTCGCGCAGCGCCTCGCGGAGCGCTCGGGCGAAGGCGGCGTCGGCCTCGGGGTCCCACAGGTCGCCGCCCTTGGAGTCGGCGAGCGAGAAGCCGTTGGCAGGCACCACGACGCGCACGGGCCCGCGCGCCTCGCTCAGCCGCTCGGCCACCATGCGGCCGAGCTCGGCCCCCTCGTCGCTCGTGAGTCGCACGAGGGTGGCCACCGGGTTGTGGAAGTAGGTCTTGCGGTCGCGGTAGCGCTCCGGCAGCTCGTCGCGCGGGCCCTGGTTGAAGAAGTCGACGCAGCCGGGGACCACGACCTGCGGGATCCCGCGCCGCCCGGCCACGCGAAGCCGGTCCGGCCCGGTGGCATGGATCCCGTCGAGCAGCGAGTTGGCGAGCTCGGACAGCGTGTAGTCGATCACCCCGTCGAGCGCGCCCGCCTCGATCAGGTGCTCCATCGCGGGGCCGCCGACGCCGTTGGCGTGGAAGACCACGGGCTCCTGGCCCGCCTCGAGCAGGACCTCCCGGACCCGCATGACGCCGGGCGTCGTCTGGCCCAGCATCGTGATCCCGACGCAGCGCTCGCCGAGGTCGGTGACCGGTCGCCCCGCCTCCCGCACCATCCCCGCCACGGCGGCGGCGGCGTTGTCGAAGATGGCGCGGGCGATCTCGCCGAGGCCGAGGATGTCGATGACCGAGTGCATCACCGTCACGTCCGCCTCGCCGACGAAGGGCGCGAACGAGCGGCGGCCCGAGGCGCTCGGGGAGACGATCAGCTTCGGGACCCCGACCGGCAGGGCGTGCATGGCGGCGGCGCCGAGCAGCGCGCCCTCCGCACCGCCCAGGCACAGCACGCCCCGGATGCTGCCGTCGGCATAGAGCCGCAGGCAGGTCGCGCGCACCCCGTCCTGCATCAGCTCGACCGCGGCGCCACGGGATCCGGCCGCGCGCACGTCGTCCAGGTCGTGTCCTCCGGCGCGCGCGACCTCCTCACGGCTCACGTCCGCGGAGCAGCCCGCCTCCCCCAGGATGCCGGAGTCGATCACGACCGGGCGCGTGCCGTACGCGAGCAGGCGCTCCCGCACGTAGTCGATTTCTGCGCCCTTGGTGTCGAGCGTGCCGACGAGCGCGATGCCCGGCCGGTCTTCCACCTATGCAGCGGGCGTCTGGACGGACTCGAGCGCCTTGCGCAGCCGATCGCTCGAGTCCTGGACGTACTCGTCGTAGTAGTGCTCCGGAACCGCGCCGGTGCCGTGGTCGCGGAGGAACTGCTCCATGCCCTGGCTCGCCCCGGACTCGCCGGCGTCGGCGATCTCGGTGCGCTTCGAGAGCGGCGTGCGGTCGACCGGCACGACGAACTCCACGGTCAGGTAGCGGTCGTACCCGATGCCGGCGAGCTCCTGGACGAGCGCCTCCCAGTCGATGGCCCCCTGTCCCGGCGGCATCCGGTTGTTCTCGGCGACGTGGAAGTCGACCAGGTAGTCGCCGGTGTCCCGGATCGCCTGGCGCCAGTCGGCCTCCTCCATGTTCATGTGGAAGATGTCGAGGCAGACGCCGCAGTTCCCGCCGACCTCCTTGGCCATCGCCACGGCCTGGTCGGCGCGGTTGATGAAGTAGGTCTCGAAGCGGTTGAGCGGCTCGACGCCCATCCGGACGCCGACCTGCTCCGCGTGCGCCTGGCACTCCTTGAGGCCCTCGACGCACCAGCCCCACTCCTCCTCCGGCGAGGCCATCGGCGTGACCTTGCCGACGGTCGACGGCACGACCGTGAGGATGTCGCCGCCCAGGTCGGCGACGAACGAGAGGCAGTCCTTCACGTATTGCACGCTCGCCTGGCGCACGTAGTGGTCCTCGTGCACGAGGTCGCGCCCGCCGGTCATCAGCGTCACCGAGCCCCAGCAGGAGAGGCCGTGCTGGTCCAGCAGGCCCTTGACCTCGCCGGCGTCGTAGGTGATCGGCTCGCCCGAGATCTCGATCCCGTCGTAGCCACTGCGCGCGAGCCTGGCGATCGTCGTCTCGATCGGCTCTGCGCGCATCCAGTTGTGCATGGCCAGCTTGAAGGGCATTGGCTCTCTCCTCTCCTCCTTGGGGCCTAGAGGCCCATCTTGCCGGGGTTCATGATTCCGTTGGGGTCCAGCGCGGCCTTGAGCAGCCGCATCGCGTCGAGCGCGTCGCCGTGCTGGCGGCGCATGTAGGGGCCGAGCTTGATCCCGACGCCGTGGTGGTCGTTCATCACGCCGCCGGCGTCCAGGGCGGCCGTCATCCCGTCCTCCCAGATCCGGTCGTGCAGCGCGAGCGCGTCGGGCCCTCCGTCGGGCACGACGAAGCGGCCGTAGATCATCGTGCCCCAGGGGTACCAGTGCGAGAAGTGCATCCGCAGCTCGAGGCCGGTGTCGGCGTAGGGCACGCGCACGGCGCTGTGGAGGGCGTCGTAGACCGCCTCGACCCGGGCGTAGGTCGCGACGACGTCGAGCGTGCCCCAGATCGAGGGAAGCTCGGGCTGGTGCGGCGGGTGGTAGAAGTCGTAGCGCCGGTCCCACCAGCGCTGCCCGAGGGCGGGATCCAGCAGCTCGCCCCCGGCCTCCGCGGCGATGGCCAGCGTCCGGCGCTCCTCAGCCTCGACCGCCTCCGCGTCGCCCTCGAAGGCGAGCACCGTGTAGACGCCGCGCAGGTCCTCGCCCACCACGGGCGCAAACGCGAGCCGCGTGGCCTCCTCGTCGTACATGCGGACGACCGACGGCCGGTGCCCCGCCTGCAGCGCGCGCCGTATGGCGTGGATGCCGGCGCCGACGGACGGGAACGCGACCGCCGCGAAGCGGCGCTCGGCGGGCATCGGCACCAGCTGGAGGGTGGCGCGCGTGATCACGCCGAGCGTGCCCTCCGAGCCGACGAACAGCTGGGTCAGCTCCGGTCCCACCGCGTGCCTCGGCACCTCGACGGTCTCGATCAGGCCGGTGGCGGGCGTCGCGACGCGCATGTTGAGCAGCAGGTCCTCGATCTTGCCGTAGCGCGTGGAGAGCACGCCGGAGCCGCGCGCGGCGATGTAGCCGCCGACCGTCGCCAGGTCAACCGACGCCGGATAGTGCGGGAACATCAGGCCGCGGGCGTTCAGCGCATCCTCGAGGCGCCGGCCGTTCACGCCGGCCTGCGCCGTGACGGTCATCGAGACCTCGTCGACGTCGACGATGCGGTCGAGCGAGCTCAGGTCGATCACGATCCCGCCGTGGATGGCGAGGGCGCCGCCCTGCGTCCCGGACCCGCCGCCCCACGCCACGACGGGTGTGTGCTGCTCGTCGGCGGCCGCAAGGACGGCGGCCACGTCCGCCTCGGTCCGCGGCCGCACCACGATCTCCGGCCGGGCAAGCGGGGTGCCCGCGGCTGTGGCGGCGAGCGCGGGCCAGTACGTGTCGGCTGTGTACGCGTCGAGCTCCTCCGGGACCGTCGTGACGGCGTCAGCTCCCACCGCGGCGGTGAGGGCCGCCTTCACGTCCGAAACGGCGACCTTCGGAGTAGTGCTCATCATAACTCTTCGTTAACGCTTTCAGAACACAACAGAACTTGACAGAGAGCGTGACATACGCTTTCAATACCTGTCAAGGCATGAGCGGATCGCCTCAAACCGCGGCCGCCGCCGCGGAGGAGACCCTGGAGATGCCGCGCCGGGCCGGCTGGAGCAAGCGTCGGATCGCCCTCGCCCTGGTCGGTGCGGCGGTGGTTGTCTGGCTGCTCGTGAAGGGGAGCGAGGACTGGCGGACGTTCGCCGTCGTGACCCTGAACGGGCTCACGCTCGCGGCCCTGTTCTTCGTCGTCGCGAGCGGCTTCACCCTGATCTTCGGGCTCATGCGCGTGGTGAACATGGCCCATGGCTCGCTGTACCTGCTGGGCGGCTATCTCGCGCTCGAGATGCAGGACGCCTGGTTCAAGGAGGAGACCGCGGGGCTCAACCTCTCGCTCAGCGGGAGTGGCACGGAGTACAACCTGATCGGCTGGGTCGTTCCGCTGCTGCTGGCCACGGCGATCATCGGCGTGATCGGCGTGCTGATGCAGCAGGTGTTCCTGCGCTGGAACCAGGGCCAGGACCTGCGCCAGGCACTGATCACGATCGCCCTGTCGGTGATCCTCGCCGACCAGATGCTGGCCGCGTTCGGCGGGATCTCGAAGGACATCAAGACGCCGAGCGACTGGCCCGAGAGCATCACGCTCCCCGGGGACGTCACATTCGGGTTCTTCCGGGGCGTGGTCGTGTTCGGCGCGGCGGTGCTGGTCGGGGTGGGACTGTGGTGGCTCATCACCCGGACGCGCTTCGGCAAGATCGTTCGGGCGGGCGTGGACGACCGCGACATGGTCTCCGCGCTGGGGATCAACGTGCAGCTCGTGTTCGCGGCCGCCTTCTTCCTCGGTGCGATGCTCGCGGGCTTGGGAGGCGTGCTCGGCGGAACGATGATCTCCCTCGCCCCCGGCGAGGACACGTCCTTCCTCCTGAACTCGCTGATCGTCGTGATCATCGGCGGGATGGGGTCGCTCGGCGGCGCGGCGATCGGGGCCTTGGCGCTCGGCCTCGTCGACGCCTACGCGGACGTCTACCTCGTCTTCGGCGACACGGACCTGACGAACTACTCCATCCTCGTGACGTTCGGCCTGCTGGTGGCCGTGCTCGCGGTGCGCCCGCTCGGGCTGTTCGGGAGACCCGCGTGACCTCTGCATCGCCCGGCCGCCTGAGCTGGCCCGCGCTCGCCGGGGTGGTCGTCCTGGCGGCGCTCGCCCCCCTGATCTTCACCGACTTCTTCGTCTCGGTCATCCTCACCAAGTCGCTCTGGCTCGGTGTGGCGGCCGCGAGCCTGATCTTCCTGTCGGCGTACGGCGGCATGGTGTCGCTGGCGCAGGTCGGGATCTACGGGGTCGCCGGCATGGCCTACGCGAATCTCGTGTTGGCGGACGGCGGGTCCGCGGCCGAGTGGGCCCCCTGGCTCGCGACGTTTGCCGCGCTCCTGATCGCCACCGCCGTCGGCCTCGGCTTCGGCGCGATCGCCGCGCGCAGCGTCGGCATCTACTTCCTGATGATCACGCTGGCCTTCTCGGTGCTCGTCTACTACTTCTTCTCGCAGGTGACGCAGCTCTCGGGCTTCGGGGGCGTCAACAACGTCGCCCTGCCGTCGCTCGTGGGCGAGCCCGGCCAGGACCCGACCCGGCTCTACTACACGACCCTCGTCGTAGCGATCCTCGTGTTCGTCGGCCTGCGTTACGCCTCGCGCACGGCGTTCGGCCTGGCGCTCCAGGGCGTGCGGGACGAGCCGGCCCGCCTGCGCGCGCTCGGCTTCGACGTGACCCTGCACCGGATCCTCGCGTTCGGGCTCGCGGCGTTCGTCGCCTCCATCGCCGGGGTGCTGTCGGTCTGGTACAACCGCCGCATCACGCCGGGCTCGATCGAGCTTGCGCAGACGATCGACGTCCTCATAATCGCCGTTGTGGGCGGGCTCTACCGCCTCGAGGGGGCCTGGGTCGGTGCGTTGACATACGCGCTCATCGACAACTATTCGCGGGAGTGGACGCCAACGGTTGGCGACGTCCTCGGGCCGGAGCGCTTCAACACGATCCTCGGGGTCGTGTTCCTCGTGATCGTGCTGCTCTCGCCTGGCGGCCTCGTCGGGCTGTGGGAGCGGGGACGCGAGTTCTTCGAGAAGCGAAGACGGGGGCCGCCGCCGGGAGCTGTGGCGACCCCGTCACCGGCCGGTGCCGCCGGCGACGGCACCAACTGAAAGGCGAACGAAGGTGAAACAAAACGAGGAGGAGGACAAGTGAGGAGCAGACGGATGCTGGCGCTGATAGGCGCCATGCTCGCGCTGGCCCTCGTCGTCACGGCCTGTGGCGACGACGACGACGATGACGGAGGTGGGGGCGGAGAGCAGACCGCCGAGGAGTCCGGCGGGGGAGGCGGGACCGTCAAGGTCGGGTTCCTGTCCGACTGCGAGGGAACCTTCGGCTCCTTCTTCGAGCCGACCGCGGCAGGCTTCAACCAGGCGCTGATCGACGGGGCCGGGGCCAAGCCGGCGGGTGAGGCACCGACCGACGGCGTGACCGGCGCCACGGTGGGTGGAACGAACATCGAGGTCGTCGGCTATGGCTGCGCCGACGAGACAGCCGACAAGGCCATCGAAGAGACGCGCCGACTCATGGAGCAGGAGGACGCGGACATCCTCGTCGGGCCGCTCTCGGGCGACGAAGGCATCGCGGTCGCGAACTACGCGAAGGAGCATCCCGACAAGACGTTCATCAACGGGATCGCCGGCGCGCAGGACTCGACCCTCAAGGTCCAGGCCCCGAACTTCTTCCGGTATCACCCGGACGGAGCGCAGTGGTCCGCGGGCCTTGGCGATTACGCGTTCAACGAGCTGGGCTGGAAGACGGCAGCGATCATCGGCGACGACTACTCGTTCCCGTACACGTCGCTGTCCGGGTTCGTGGCCGAGTACTGCGCCATCGGAGGCGACATCACGAAGCGCATCTGGGCGCCTCTCGGCGAGAAGGACTACTCGTCGTACATCTCGCAGATCCCGGACGATGTTGACGGGCTCTACGTCGGAATCGGCGGATCGGGCCTGATCAACTTCCTCAAGCAGTACCGCCAGCAGGTTGGCGAGCTCGACACCGAAAGGATGATGGGCAACGTCTTCTGGGACGACCCGCTCGTCCTCGAGGAGGTCGGCGACCAGCTGGTCGGCGGGATCACCTCGGGCATGACGGCCGCCGACTCCGACGACGCGGAGGTCACGGCCTACCTGGACAAGCTCCGGGGGTCCTACGGTGACGAGGTTGCGGCGACAGGACCGTCGGTCTTCACGTACGGCTACTACACCGCAGGCCGGGCCCTCGTGAAGGGGCTGGAGGCCGCAGGCGGGGACGTGTCCGATCAGCAGGCCCTCCAGGACGCGCTCGCCGAAACGTCGCTCTCGGGCGAGGAGGCGCCCTACGGCGACGTCACGCTGGACGACAACCGCCAGGCGATCAGCGACGTGTACGTGAAGCGGATCGTGAAGGACAAGACGGGTGACGGCGTTGCGGACGTCGAGACGTTCCGGCAGATCCCCGAGGTCGACCAGACCTTCAACGGGACGTTCAGCCCGGAGACGCCCGCGCCCGATCGCCAGAACCCGAAGTGCGAGGAGCGCGACCCGCCGCCGTGGGTGGGGAACGCGGAGGAGGTCACGTTCGGGGGCTGATGTCCTCCGTTGCAGCATCCGCCGAGCACGCCGAGCCGATCCTCCAGCTGCGGGGGATCGGCCGGCGGTTCGGCGGCGTCGTAGCCGTCGCCGATGTCGACCTGAAGGTCGGCGCAGGTGAGCGGCGGGCGATCCTGGGGCCGAACGGCGCCGGGAAGACCACGCTGTTCAACCTGATTTCGGGGGAGTTCCCGCCGACGGCGGGGACTGTGGAGCTGTTCGGGCGGGACGTCACGGCGACGCCCGCCCGGACACGCGCCCGAATGGGCCTGTCGCGCACGTTCCAGACCTCGCGCCTGTTCGGCGGCCTCAGCGTGGAGGACAACCTGTACCTGGCGGTGCTGGGCGTGCGGAACGGGCACCTGCGCCTGGTGCAGACGAAGGCGGACACGGACATCCGCGACAAGGCCCGCGCCGGCGCGGAGACGGCGGGACTCGGCGACCGGCTGGACGTGATGGTCGCCGACTTGTCGCACGGAGAGCAGCGGCAGCTCGAGGTCGCGATGGCCCGGGCCGCCGAACCCAAGCTGATGATGCTCGACGAGCCCGCCGCCGGGCTTTCCCGAGCCGAGCGCGTGACCCTGACCGAGATGCTGCTCGCGCTCGATCCCTCGATCACGCTGATCCTGATCGAGCACGACATGGACGTCGCGCTGCGGGCGGCCGACTGGGTCACGATGATGCACGACGGGCGGGTCATCGTGGAGGGAACCCCAGCGGAGATCCGCGCCAACGAGACCGTGCACGCCCTCTACCTGGGGAGCCACGCATGAGCGGGCCGCTGCTCGAGGTCGAGGACCTCCACGGGTACTACGGGAGCGCCCATGTGCTGCAGGGCGTCAGCTTCAGCATGGGGGCCGAGCCCGTCGCGATGATCGGGCGCAACGGAATGGGCAAGTCGACGCTGTGCCTGGCCATCGTCGGGCTGCTCGGCCACGCCACCGGCTCGGTGCGGCTGGACGGCGTCGAGCTGCTCGGCAAGCCCGCCTACAAGGTGGCCGGCGCGGGGATCGGCTACGTGCCGCAGGGGCGCCGGTTGTTCGAGTCGCTCACCGTCGACGAGCACCTGGAGATCGTCGGGTCGAGCTCCAACGCCGAGTGGACGGCCGAGGGCGTGTACGAGCTCTTCCCGCGGCTCGCGGAGCGCAGGAAGGTGAGCGGGACCTCGCTCTCGGGTGGGGAGCAGCAGATGCTTGCCATCGGCCGCGCCCTGGTCACCAACCCGCGCGTGCTGATCATGGACGAGCCGTCGGAGGGCCTCGCGCCGACGATCATCGAGGACCTCGTGCGGACCATCAAGGAGCTGGCCGCCGGCGGGATGGGCCTTCTCGTCGTCGAGCAGAACCTCGGCGTCGCGACCTCGCTGGCCGAGCGGCAGCTCGTGATGGTGACCGGCCAGATCGCCACCGAGACGACGGCCGAGGAGATCGCGAACGACCCGGCCGCCCAGCGCCGCTATCTCGGCGTCGAGCCGCTCCCCGACGCCGCCTGATGGACCCGCGCTTCACGTTCGGCCTGTGGACGGTGGGGAACCCCGGCCGCGACCCGTTCGGCGGTCCCACCAGGGAGCCGCTCGACCCCGCGGACTCCGTGCGCAAGCTCGCCGAGCTCGGGGCCTGGGGCGTGAGCCTCCACGACGACGACCTGGTGCCGTGGGGCACCGCGCCGGCTGAGCGCGACCGCATCGTGGCCCGCTTCAAGGCGGCCCTCGAGGAGACCGGCCTCGGCGTGGGGATGGCCACGACAAACCTGTTCGGGCACCCGGCCTTCAAGGACGGCGCGTTCACCTCGAACGACCGCGGGGTGCGGCGGGCGGCCGTCGGGAAGGCGATGCGCTCCATCGACCTCGGCGCCGAGCTGGGCGCGGAGGTGTACGTCTTCTGGGGCGGCCGCGAGGGGACCGAGGCCGCCGTGGCCAAGGACCCGCGCGACGCGCTCGACCGGTACAGGGAGGCGATCGACGTGCTCGCCGACTATGTGGTCGAGCAGGGCTACGAGCTGCGCTTCGCGATCGAGCCGAAGCCGAACGAGCCGCGCGGGGACATGTTCCTGCCGACCATCGGGCACGCCCTCCACTTCATCGGCACGCTGAACCGGCCGGAGATGGTCGGCGTCAACCCCGAGGTGGCGCACGAGACGATGGCCGGCCTGTCGTTCGTGCACGGCGTGGGGCAGGCGCTGTGGGCCGGCAAGCTGTTTCACATCGACCTGAACGCACAGCGGATCGGTCGCTACGACCAGGACTTCCGCTTCGGCGCCGAGGACCTGAAGGAGGCGTTCCTCCTGGTCAGGCTGCTCGAGAGGGCCGGGTACGAGGGCCCGCGTCACTTCGACGCGCACGCCTATCGCAACGAGGATCCGGATGGGGTGTGGGAATTCGCAGCCGGATGCATGCGTACGTACCTGGCCCTCGCCGAGCGCGCGCGCCACTTCGACTCGCTGCCGGAGGTCAGGGAGGCGCTGTCGGCGGCGGGCGCAACGGAGCTGGCGCAGCCCACGGTCGACGGCTCGGGGCCCGACGAGCTGAAGGCCGAGGCGGACGAGCTCGACGCGCTGGCTGCGCGCGGCTACGCGAACGAACGCCTCGACCAGCTGGTGGTCGACGTGCTGCTGGGCGTGCGCTGAATTCTCTGGGGCCGCCGATTGCGCGAGCCCCTCCGCTCGGTTTAGGGTTTGCCGTGCCCCTTGCGTTCTGGTCCGGACACTCGCCGGCCCCTCGCAACGCTGCTCCTGGCGCTGGCGGTCCTCCTCGTCCTCATCCCGGTCCTCTCGGCGGGCCAGCCGGGCGCCGGCGGGGCCCCTCCGGCAGGCCGGCTCGCGCAGCCCCGTGGCGAGGAGGGCTGTATCCACGCTCGCGGCGTCAACCGCTGCGCCAGCGGACGGGCTGTGGTCAGTCCGGAGGAGGTCGCGGTCAGCCCGGACGGGCGGCACGTCTACGTCGCCTCGCTCGGCAGCCACGCGGTCGCGGGCTTCGCTCGCGACCGGCGCACCGGTGATCTCGAGCAGCTTCGCGGGCGGCGTGGCTGCGTCCGCCTGGGGCGCAGCCGGTCCTGCACGCCGGCCCGCGCCCTTGCCCGGCCCGTCTCGATCGCCATCAGCCCGGACGGAGGGAGCGTCTACGTGGCGGCCGCCGCGAGCGACGCCCTGGCGGTCTTCAGGCGCAACCCTCGGACCGGGGCGCTGCGCCAGCTCCGCGGCGCGCGCGGCTGCATCGGCCGGCGCCCGGGCGGCGGTTGCCTCGTGGGAAGGGCGCTGAACGAGCCGACCAGCGTCGCCGTCAGTCCCGACGGTACGCGCGTGTACGTGGCGGGCCGGCGCTTTCCGAGCGGGATCGCGGTGTTCACGCGGTCCTCTGACGGCAGCCTCACCCAGGCGGCCGGCACGGATGGCTGCGTGAGCCAGGGCGGGCTCTCCGGATGTGGCGCGGTGCGGGGTATCTCCGCGCCGGAGGAGGTGGCCGTCAGCCCCGACAGCCGTCATGTCATCGTCGCGGGGTCGCGCAGCAACGCCGTCGCCGTGCTGCACCAGGGAGCGGCTGGGCTCACCCAGGCCGAAGGGGAGGCGGGCTGCATCGCGACGGGCGCGGCCGAGGGGTGCGCGAGCGGACGGGTGCTGCGCGGACCGGTCGACCTCGCGGTCACCGCCGACGGGCGCGAGGTCTACGCCGCCTCGTCGATCAGCGACGGCCTGGCCGTCCTCCACCGGGATCGCGCCACGGGCGCCCTCACCCAGTCGCCCGGAAAGGCGGGCTGCATCAGCCAGGGCGGAGGAGGCGGCCGTTGCGCCGCCGGCCGCGCTCTCGACGAGGCCTGGGGAGTCGCGGTGAGTCCTGACGGCCGCAACGTCTACGCCGTCTCGGCGAAGGTCAACACGCTGGCGGCGCTCGCCCGCGACGAGTCGAGCGGCACGCTCGCGCAGCTGCCGGGCAGATACGGATGCTTCATCCGCGGCGGCGGGTTCGGGTGCCCGGAAGGACGCGGGCTCACGGTCGCCGTGGCGGTCACGGTCAGCCCGGACGGGCGCAACGTCTACGCGGCGTCGGAGGACGCGTACCTCGGTGCGGTCGCGGTCTTCCGGAGGAGGGGCGGATGAAGCTGGTCGCCATCCTGGCCGCCATCGGAACGGCGGTCGCCGGCGTCTCCTGGGCCGCGGCGCAGGAATCCCCGGCGGAGGACCCCGCCGACGGGCCGAACGTGGTCGTGCTGATGACCGACGATCAGACGGTCCGGGACATGGCTCCCCTCAGCCGGACGCGACGGCTGATCGGGGGAGCCGGGGTCACCTTCACTCGCTCGTACGTGTCGTACCCGGTCTGCTGCCCCTCGCGGGCGACGTTCCTCACGGGGCAGTACGCCCACAACAACGACGTGCACTGCCTCTACGCATGGTGCGGCGGCGGGTACGGCCGGCTGAACCAGCGCGAGTATCTGCCGGTCTGGCTCGAGCGAGCCGGCTACGCGACCGCCCACATCGGAAAGTTCCTGAACGGGTACGGCCGCGAGCGCCCGCCCGACATCCCGAGGGGGTGGACCGAGTGGTACGGCCTGGTCGACCACTCCACCTACCGGATGTGGGGCTACACGATGTACGAGAACGGCAGGCGACGGACCTATGGCCGCACGCTGCGGGAGACCCCGCGCTACTACCAGACGGACGTGCTGCGCGAGCGCGCCGTCGGCTTCATCCGCCGGCGCGCCCAGGAGGACGCGCCGTTCTTCCTCTCGGTGGCGTTTCTCGCTCCGCACCATGAGTCGGGCTACACGCAGCGGCTGACCGGAAAGCTGGTCAGAGCCGCGCCGCGGCATCAGGGCCGCTTCGCGAACGCGGCCCTCCGGAAGCCGCCGAACTTCGACGAGCGCGACGTGTCGGACAAGCCGTGGTTCATCGGGCGCTGGAACCGGCCGTTGACACGCAGGCGCGAGGCCGCCATCACCATCCGGATGCGGGAACGCTGGGAGTCGCTGCTCGCCGTCGACGAGGCCGTCGCCGCCATCGTCGGCGAGCTGAGGCGCGCCGGCGAGCTCGACGAGACCTACGTGATCTTCACCTCCGACAACGGCTACATGCAGGGGGAACACCGCATCCCGCTCGGCAAGATGCTCCCCTACGACCCCTCGACGCGAGTGCCCCTCCTGATTCGCGGGCCGCAGGTGCAGAGCGGCGGTCGCACCCGGGCGCTCGTGGGCAACATCGATCTCGCTCCGACGATCCTCGACGCCACGCCGGCGAGGGCGCAACACGCGCTCGACGGACGGTCGATCCTGCCCTTCGCGCGCAACGTCCGCCTGCGCAGCCTCCGGCCGCTGCTCCACGAGACGGTCGGGAACGGCGCGCGCGGGCGGGCGAACACGCGGGAGGGCAAGGCGAAGAACGAGCAGCCGCGCGTACCGGCCTGGCGCGCGGTGCGCACGACGCGCTGGCTCTACGTGGACTACAAGGGCGGCCACCGCGAGCTGTACGACCTGAAGCGCGACCCGGCCCAGATGAACTCGCTCGCGGGCGACCCGCGCCGGCGAGTGCGACTGCGGACCCTGCGCCGCATCCTCGGCGACCTGACCAGCTGCGCCGGCCGCGAGTGCCAGGAGAGGGCGGCGGCCGCGGCGCGCTGAGGGGCCTCCCCGGGCTCAGGGGCTCAGGGGGCCCCTGCCGGCCGGGCTCTTGCCAGCACGGCCAGCAGCCCGACGCAGCCCGCCACCGCCAGCGCCGCGACGGCTGTCGTGGCCGGCGAGCGGTCGAGGCCGGCTTCCGCGGCCAGCAGCACCAGAGCGCCGGCCGGTACCGAGGCTGCGGCAAGGAGGAGGACGGCCGCGAGCCGCGGCGTGACGACGTCGCCGTGCACGGGCTGGGTCACACGCGACTCGAGTGACCAGTACGCGAGCTCGGCGCAGACGAGCAGCCCCGACCCGTAGAGCGGCGCCCATACCGCCCGCTCTCCCTCGGGCACCGCGTACAACGCTCCCAGCAGCACGAGTGCGAACGGGATCGGCGCGGCTCGCCCGGTGACCAGCGCGAACGAGACGAGCACGACCGCGCCCGCCGCGCCCACCACCACCGGTCCGGTCGGTTCGGCCTCCACCGCGACGGCCGCTCCGAGGGCCGCGGACAGCGCCACCGCCCCGGCCGCGGTGCCTAGGCGTGCGGGGCGGGTCGTGCGTGGCGGCGGAACGCGATCACCTCCTCCACGGGGAGCTCGAGCGGCGTGTGGGCGTGCTCCCAGCTCGCCACGGGCACGCCGAGCGCCTCGAAGCGCGACCGCATCGCGTCGCGCTGCAGGCGCCAGAGCCGGAGCGGCAGCCGGAGGGCGCCGGCCTCGCCGGCCGGCGTGTGCGCCAGCGGCGACACCTCCACGACCGCGAGGTCGTAGCCACGTGCGCGCAGGTCGAGCAACGCGCCGATGCCGCGCTCGTCGAGCAGCGGGCTCAGCGCGAGCACCAGGGCGCGCGGCGGGAGCAGGCGGCGCGGCAGGTGCGTCACGTCCTTCCACGCGAAGCTCAGCCTGGCGTCGCTGGCGAGCAGGGCGTCGACGATGCGGTAGAGCTGCCGGGTGCCGGCGCTCGGCGTGAGCCAGCGGAGCTCGGCGCCGAAGCTCACTAGCCCGACGCGGTCGCGCCGCGCCAGGTAGGTCGACGCGAGCGCCGCCGCGGCCTGCACGGCGGCGTCGAGCGTGCCCTCGCCGGCGTGCTCGGCCTCGGCGAACGTGTCGAGGAAGAGGACAACGTCGGCGCTCTGCTCCGGGTGCTGCACGTTCACGTAGGGGACGCGGCGACGCGAGGTGGCGCGCCAGTTGATGCTCCGCACGCGGTCGCCCGGCACGAGCGGGCGGAGGTCGGCGAACTCGATGCCCTCGCCGCGCTCGCGGGAGACCTGGCTGCCGAGGACCGGGCGCGTCCTGAGCGGCGCCACGAGGCCGCGAAGGCGGCCCACGCCGGGGTAGGCGCGCAGCTCGCAAGGCTCGCCGAGCGGACCCTCGATCGCGAACGCGCCAAGCCGGTCGCGGGCGCGGACGACCATCGGCCCGACGCCGTGCACGCCCCAGCGCTCGACGGCCAGCTCGAACTCGACCTCGCAGCGCTCGCCGCGCGGGAGCCAGAGCACGATCGAGGCGGGGGCTGCTTCCACGCGCGAGGCCGCGGGCAGCCCGACCTCCACCTGGGCCGCCGCGCCCCCGCTCCGGAGCGTCGCGGTCGCGCGCACCGTCTCGCCCTCGAGGCCGCGGTCGCGATCGAGTCGCAGCGAGCCGCCGAGCGACGGCGGTCCCCCTCCGGCCAGCGCAACGGCAACCAGCAGCGCGAACGAGGTCGCGAGGGCGGCGAGCTCAGGACGGCCGGCGGCGAGCGCCGCCACGAGGGCGACGGCGATGAGGGCCGTGTAGGCGGCGAGGCGCGGCGAGGCGGAGACGCTCACCGCGCCTGTTCCGGCGCCTGCACGGGCGGAACCGGGCAGCTGTCCAGGCAGTCGCGCACCACGTCCTCGGCGTCCACGCGCTGGATCCAGAGCTCCGGCCGCAGGGTGATCCTGTGCGCGAGCGCCGGCACCGCGATCAGCTTCACGTCGTCCGGCGTGACGAAGTCGCGCCCCTCCACCCCGGCCTTCGCCCGCGCCAGCTTGAGGAGGGCCAGCGACCCGCGCGGGCTCGCGCCCACCTGCACCTGAGCGCTGTCCCGTGTGGCGGCCACGAGGTCCACCGCGTAGGCGAGGATGCCGGGGTCCGCGTGGACCCGCTCGACGTCGCGCTGCATCGCCAGCAGCTCGTCGCGGTCCACCACCCGCTCGAGCTCCACCTCGTCCTGTCCGCGCTCCATGCGCCGCGCCAGCAGCTCCAGCTCCGCCTCGCGATCGGGGTAGCCCACCCGGATCCGCAGCAGGAAGCGGTCCAGCTGCGCCTCGGGGAGCGGATAGGTGCCCTCGTACTCGATCGGGTTCTGGGTCGCGAGCACCAGGAACGGGCGCTCGAGCTGACGGGTGCCGTCCTCGCTCGTGACCTGTCGCTCCTGCATCGCCTCCAGCAGCGCGGCCTGGGTCTTCGGCGGCGCGCGGTTGATCTCGTCGCCCAGCAGGATGTGGGTGAAGATCGGCCCGTGCTGGAAGCGCAGCTCGCCGCTGCGCTGGTCGTAGATCGCAGCTCCCGTCACGTCGGACGGCATCAGGTCCGGTGTGAACTGCACGCGGGCGAAGCGGAGGCCCGTGACCGCCGCGAACGAGCGTGCCGTGAGCGTCTTGGCGAGACCCGGGTTGTCCTCGATCAGGACGTGCCCGTCGGCCAGCAGGCCGAGCAGCACCAGCTCGAGCACGTCCCGCTTGCCGACCACGGCGCGCTCGACCTCGTCGAGGATCCGGGCCGCCCGGCGGCCCAGCCCGCGCGGCTCCGTCACAACGCCTCGAGCGCGTCGAGCACATCGTCGAGCTCGCCCGGGCGAATGCCCGGGGCGTCGCGGTTCGCCGGCGCGGGGCGATCCGGGCGCACGAGCTCCCAGGCCGCCGGCCCGAGCAGGCGTCGGGCCGCCTCACCGTCGCGGTCGAGCCGCAGGCCGCGCCGGCCCAGGCGCGCCTCCGCGATCTCCACGAGCACGGGCCGGAGGCGGGTGTGCACGTCGAGCCCGCTCGACCCGGACCACTCCACCGCGCGCTCGAGCCGCACCAGCTGCGCCGGCCAGACCTGCGTCGTGACGCGCGGCCGGAGCCCCTGCTCGAACACCGGGTGGCCCGCCGGCAGGCGGTCGGCGAGCAATGCCAGGCAGATCCCCGCTCCGATGGCTCCCACGACGATCAAGGCCACCTCTGCGACGAGCCGCACGTCCCGCACGATACCCCCGCCGGGCACGCTGGTTCGGGGGATATCGTGGCGAGGCGATGCAGGCCGCCCGCACGCGAACGCTCCTCGCCGCGATCGGGGTGACGATGCTCGTCTGCGTGGTGGCCATCGGCGGCAGCGAGCCGCTGCGCGGCAACCCCGACGGACCGGCCGAGACGCGCGAGGAGCCCGTGAGCCCGACGGTCGTCGCTCCGCCTCCGGAGCCGGCCGCGCCTGAGGAGGACTCCGGTCTCCCCGCCTGGCTGCTCGTGGTGATCGCGGTTCTCGCCCTCGCCGCGATCCTGGCGGCCGCCTGGCTGCTGGTGCGAGGCCTGCGGAGCTGGGACGGCCTGCGGCGGAGGCGCGCCGAGCCGGACGAACCGGAGCCCGACGAGGACGACACGCCGGTCGCGGTGCGCGGAGCCGCGGACTCGGACGTCGCGCGCCGCGCAGTGGAGGCGGCGTTGGAGCCGCTGCGCGATCCCACGGATCCCCGCAGCGCGGTGATCGCGGCCTACGCCCGCATGGAGACCGTGCTCGCGGAGCGCGAGCTCGGCCGCCGGCGGCCCGAGGCGCCGCGCGAGTACCTGGCCCGCGTCCTGGGCGAGGGCGGGATGCCGGAGCACTCACTGACCACGCTCACGGACATGTTCGAGGAGGCGCGCTTCAGCCGGCACCCGATCCCCGACTCGGCGCCGCGCCGGGCGCTCGGCGAGCTCGAGCAGACGCGCGCCGCGCTGGCCGCGCGCGGCGACTAGGCGCGGAGCAGGTCCGCGATCGACTCGATCCCCTTCTCGATCGCGCCCTCCCCCAGGTTCCCGAAGCCCATCACCAGCGCCGGCGGCCAGCGCTGCTCGCCGAACGTGTTGTCGCGCAGGCCGTACACGCCCACCGAGCGCTCGCGCGCGGCGCTCACCACCTCGTCCTCTGTCACTCCCTCCGGCAGCAGCACCAGCACGTGGAACCCGGCCGCCAGTCCGCGCAGCTCCAGGTCGGGGCGCGTGCCGGGCGAGCGCGTCCATCAGCGCATGGCGCCGTGCCGCGTACACGCCGCGCATCCGGCGCAGGTGGCGGTCGTAGCGGCCCGACTCGATGAGAGCCGCGAGCGCGAGTTGGTCGAGCACGGGCGAGGCGCGGTCCTCGATCGCGCTTCTCGTCGGCGATCGCCTCCACCATGCGGGGCGGGCAGACCACCCAGCCGAGCCGCAGCCCGGGCGCCAGCGACTTGCTGACCGACCCGAGCGTCGCCACGCGCTCCGGCGCCAGCCCTTGCAGCGTCCCCACCGGCTCGCGGTCGTAGCGGAACTCGGCGTCGTAGTCGTCCTCGACGATCGTGGCGTCGTGCTCGGCCGCCCAGGCCAGCAGCGCCTGGCGCCGCTCCGGGGCGAGCAGCGCCCCGGTGGGCGACTGGTGGGCCGGCGTGAGCACCACCCCGCCCGCGCCGCCGGCCGCGAGGGCGTCGACGTCGACGCCGTGGTCGTCCACCGGCACCGGCACGGCCTCGATCCCGGCCAGCACGAGCCCGCCGCGGTGGTCGGGGTGTCCCGGATCCTCGAAGGCCATCCGCTTCACGCCGCGCTTCGCGAGCGCCCGGATGACCAGGTTCACCCCCTGCTGCACCCCCGAGCAGATCACGATCCGCTCGGGCTCGGCCACGGCGCCGCGCACCCGCCGCAGGTATGCGGCGAGCACCACCCGCAGCGTCTCGCTCCCGTCGCGCGTCCCCGTAGCCGAGCTCGGCGGCGTTCACGCCGCGGCAGGCTTCGCGTACCGCCCAGGCCCAGTCGCGCCGCGGGAAGCTCGCGAGGTCGGGGAGGCCGTGCTTGAAGTCGATCGAGGGCCTTCGCTCCGGCGCGGCCGGCCGCGCCGGCGGGGCGGGCGGTGCCTCCGCGCCGGAGGCGACCCGGGTCGCGGAGCCGCCGCGGCTGCTCAGGTAGCCCTCGGCCTGGAGCTGCGTGTAGCACTCGAGCACGAGGCCGCGGGAGACGCCCAGCTCGCGCGCCATCTCGCGCGAGGACGGAAGCCGCTCGCCCGGCTGGAGCCGGCCCGACCGGATCGCGTCGCGCAGTCCGCGCTCGAGCTGGGCGCGCAGCGGCTCGGGGCGATCGCGGTCGAGGTCCAGCAGGATCTCCGGGGCCAAACCGGCCCACTGAATCGACATGGAACTGGACCTTATCGGGGGGCCGGTCGGCACGTACATTGTCCGTACAAGGCAATCCGAGAGGAGCTCAGATGAACAACCCGATCACCATCAGGCGCTCTACGACCGGCGACGCCGCCGCGGTCGCCCGGATCGCTGCCCTCGACAGCGGTCACGCCCCCGAGGGCGACGCGATGCTCGCCTTCGAGGGCGGCGAGCTGCGGGCGGTGCTGCCGCTGGACGGCGGGCGCCCGCTCGCCGACCCGTTCCACCGGACGGCCGAGCTGGTCGAGCTGCTGCGCTACTCGGCCGAGCCGGGCCGCGCCCCGCGCAAGCGCGGCATCGGCCTGGGCCGGCTGCTCGTGCCTCGGCCCGGCGCGGCCTGAGCCCGCGATGCGCGTCGTCAAGGTCGACGAGCTCCCCTCGGGCTCCTTCTCACACGAGCTCGAGGGAGCCGCCCACGAGGACATCGGCGTCTCGCTGATCTTCACCGCCGCCGCGCCGGGCCAGGGCCCGTCGCTCCACCTGCACGACTACGTCGAGGTGCACGTGGTGCAGGAGGGCGAGGCGGTCTTCACGGCCGGGGACGAGGAGCGCGTCGTCCGTGCGGGGGAGATCGCGATCGTGCCGCCCGGAATGCCCCACCGCTTCGAGGCAACCGGCGACGGCACGTTCCGCGAGATCGGCATCCACATCAGCTCTCGGTTCGTGACCGAGTGGCTGAAGAGCTAAGTGGACACCTCTACCTAGTAAAGTGTCCACATGGCCGACGTAGGCGTCCGCGAGCTCAAGCAGCGCCTGTCCGAGTACCTCGATCGTGCCGAGCGGGGCGAGCTCGTCCGAGTCACGGATCGGGGCCGGCCGAAGGCTCTTCTCGGACCCCTCCCCGGGCGCGCGAACGTCGAGGCGGGCATCTCGGAGGGATGGATCAGCCCCGGTTCGAAGCGCGGCCTCGAGCCCGTGACGCGGGCGAGGTCCAGCCGGCGGGTGCTTGACTCGCTGGCCGAGGATCGCGGCGAGTGAGCCTCTACGTCGACTCGAGCGCTCTGCTCAAGCGCTACGTCGACGAACCGGACTCCGAGCTCGCCGACTCGCTCCTCGGCAGCGACCCGACCCTCGTGACTGCGCGCCACACGATCGTCGAGGTCAGGCGGAACCTCGCGCGGCTCCTGGATGGTCGCGATCTCGCGTCGGCTCGCTCGGCGTTCGCGCGCGATCTCGAGGTGCTCTCGGTCGTCGAGTTGGACGAGGTCACCTGCGAAGGCGCGGCGACCGTGGCGGAGGTCACCGGGGTCCGGACGCTGGATGCGCTGCATCTCGCCGCCGCCCAGCGCGTGGGCGGCCCCGCCGTTCCCTTCCTCACCTTCGACGCACGCCAGGCTCAGGCGGCGCGCGCGCTCGGCCTCACGGTCGTGGGCGCCTGAAGCGCTACGCCCGCGTCCGGTACAGCCGCATCGTCAGCGGCGCGAACACCGCCGTCAGCACCGCGGCCTCGCCGAGCACCAGGAAGATGTCGCCCATCTCGGCGTTCCCGTCCATCAGGCCGCGCGCGGCCGTCACCAGGTGGGAGAACGGGTTCACGTTCACGAACGCCTCGATCGCGCTCGGCAGCGTCTCGGGCGGCACGAACGCGTTGCTGATGAACAGCAGCGGGAAGAGCGCCATGAAGCCGGTGTTCATCACCGCGTTGGGCGACCGCATCAGCAGGCCGACGGTCGTGAACGCCCACGCCAGCCCGAACGCGAAGAGCACCACGAGCGCCATCGCCATGATCACGCCGTCCACGCCGCCCTCGGGCGAGTAGCCGAGGATGACGCCGACGATGACCACAACCGTGCCCGCGAGCACGTAGCGCACGCTGTCGCCCACGACGGCGCCCACGAGCGGCGCGGCCGGCCAGATCGGCAGCGACCTGAACCGGTCCACCACGCCCTTGGTCATGTCGGTGTTGAGCGCGACGCCGGAGTAGACGGTGGTGAACAGCACCGACATCACGAGCGTGCCCGGCAGGATGAACTGGAGGTACTCGCCGGTGGAGCCCGCGATGGCGCCGCCGTACATGTAGGTGAACAGCAGCGTGAACAGCACCGGCGTGATCGTCACGTCGATGAGCTGCTCGGGCACGTGCTTGATCTTCAGCATCCCCCGCCACCCGAAGGTGAGCGCGGCCGATGCGCCGCCGGGGCGCGGAGGCCGCTCGCCCCCGGCAAGCGCCTTGGCGACCGCCGCGGCGTCGGCGTCGGGGGCGGTCTGTGGCCTGGTCGTGGGGGTGCTCATGCGACTCGCTCCTCCTCGGGCGTCGCTCCGTTCTCCTGCGACTGGTCGTCGGCCGCGTGGCCGGTGAGCGCCATGAACACCTCGTCGAGGCTCGGCTGGCCGAGCGAGAAGTCGGCGATCCTGATGCCCGACCGCGACAGCTCCGCGATCCCCTCGACCGCCCGGTCCGGGTCGGCGCACGACGCCGACAGCGCGGCTGGATCCGGCCTCGAGGTGCACGCTGCCGAGCTCGCGGGACAGGATCCGCTCGGCCTCCGGCCGCTGATCGGGGTCGAGCAGCCGCACGTGCAGCGCGCCCGAGCCGACCGAGGCCTTCAGCTGGCCCGGCGTGCCCTCGGCGATCACCCTGCCGTGGTCGATCACGGCGATCCCGTCGGCGAGCTGGTCGGCCTCGTCGAGGTACTGGGTGCAGAGCAGGATCGTGGTCCCGCCGGCCTGCATCGCGCGGATGATGTCCCAGACCTGGTTGCGCGAGCGCGGGTCGAGCCCGGTGGTGGGCTCGTCGAGGAACATCAGCTGCGGCGTGACGACGATGCTCGCGGAGATGTCGAGCCGCCGCCTCATGCCGCCCGAGTAGTTCTTGACGAGGCGGCCGGCGGCCTCGGTCAGGCCGAAGGCGTCGAGCAGCTCGTCGGCGCGATCCTTGGCCCGGCTCCGGCCCAGGCCGAGCAGACGGCCGAGCAGGATGAGGTTCTCGCGCCCGGTGAGGTCCTCGTCGACCGATGCGAGCTGGCCGGTCAGGCTGACCGCGCTGCGCACGGCGTCGGCCTCGCGCACGATGTCGTGGCCCAGCACGCGCGCCTCGCCCGCGTCGGGGCGCAGGAGGGTCGCCAGCATGCGGATCGTTGTGGTCTTGCCGGCGCCGTTGGGGCCGAGGACGCCGTAGACCGAGCCGCTTCGCACGGCCAGGTCGACGCCGTCGACTGCACGGGTCTCGCCGAAGGACTTGACGAGGCCGGTGGCCTCGATCGCCAATGTGGAGGGAGTGCTCATAGCGTCGTCCCCGACGTTATCGATCGCATGCCGGTAAGACTGCGTCGATGCGATTAAGTCATCGGTCGCCGGTGAAGCTCGAGATCGACACCCCACACGGACAGGCCCTCGCGCACCTGTACGAGGCCGAACAGCCGGCCGGCGGGCTGGTGCTCGGCCATGGCGCCGGCGGCGGGTTCGCGGCCAAGGACCTCGTGGCCGCCACCGGCGCCGCCCTCGAGGCGGGTGTCAGCGTCGCGCAGGTCGAGCAGCCGTACCGCGTGGCCGGCCGGCGCTCGCCCGCGCCCGCGAAGCAGCTCGACGCGGCGTGGACCGCGGTCGTGCAGCACCTGCGCGACGGCGAGCTGAACGGGCTCGCGCTGGTGGCCGGGGGCCGCTCGGCCGGCGCCCGGGTCGCCTGCCGCACCGCCGCGGAGACCGGCGCGGTGGCGGTGCTGTGCCTGGCGTTCCCGGTGCACGCGCCCGGCCGCCCGGAGAAGACCCGCCTGGACGAGCTCGACGCCGTGGAGGTTCCGGTGCTCGTGGTGCAGGGCGACAGCGACCCCTTCGGGATGCCGCCGCCCGCCCCGGGACGCGAGGTGGTCACGCTGCCCGGGAACCACAGCCTGAAGAACGACCTCCCGGCGCTGGCGGCGGCCGTGCGGGACTGGCTTCCGGGCGTGCTCCGCTAGTCCGGCGGCCGGCGGGCGATCCAGAGGTCCTCGGCCGGCCAGCGCCGCGCCCAGCCGCGGCGCATGTAGAACCGCACCTCGTCGTCCGGCCCCTCCGGCGCGTACAGCTCGTGCAGCGCCTCCACCTCGAAGCCCGTCTCCCTGAGCAGGGCGACCATCGGCCCGTGCGGCAGGTGGAAGTCGCTCTCTCCCTCCGCCCAGTCGATGCGGTTCAGCCCGAGCTGCGGGCGCATGAGCGTCTCGCCCACGGGCTCCTCGCCCGGCGGGTAGCAGAGCGAGGCCAGCGCCGAGTCCTGCATGAAGATCAGCCGCCCGCCCGGGCGCAGCAGCCGGTGGGCCTCGGGGATCCACAGGTACGGGTCGCACCAGGTGGCGGCGCCGTACTCGGAGAAGGCGAGGTCGAAGGACTCGGCGTCGAGCCCCGTGCCCTCGGCGCTCCCGTGCACCAGGGGGAACTCGATGCCGTGCTCGCGCTGGAAGGCGCGGGCTGTCTCGAGCTGCTCCTCGGAGAGGTCGAGGCCCACGGGCCGGGCGCCGAGGCGCGCGAACCACGCGCTCCAGTAGCCGGTGCCGCAGCCGAGATCCACCACGTCCAGGCCCCGGACGTCGGGGAGGATGCCGAGCTCCTGATCCGGGATGTTCCAGGCGCCCCACAGCGGCGCCGGCGACGCCCACTTCATGCGCCCGCCCTCGACCCAGTTCGGCGCGTCCTCGTTCCACATCGCCTGCGTCTTGGCGGCGTGCTCGCTCAGCGGTGGACTTCCATCCCCCGGCGGGGGATACTCGCTCGCCATGTTGAGGAGAGTGGCGGTGGGCACGGACGGCTCGACGACGGCATCCGAGGCGGTGAACGCGGCGACCGAGATCGCGCGGCGGTTCGAGGCGGAGCTGATCCTGCTGGGCGTGTTCCAGGAGGGCGGGAGCGCACCCGGCCCCGACGACCCGGAGCTCCAGTGGGCATCGAGCCCCTCGGCCCGGCTGCGCGAGATCCTCGAACGCACCGAGAAGGAGGTGCGCAGCTCCGGGGTCGAGTGCCGCACGCTCACCGACGAGGGCGAGCCCGGCGAGGTGCTCGTACAGCTGGCCGAGGCGTGCGAGGCGGACGTGCTCGTGATCGGCAACAAGGGCATGCACCGGCGCGTGCTGGGCAGCGTGCCGAACACGGTCACGCACCGCGCGCCGTGCTCGGTGTTCGTCGTCAAGACGACCTAGCGCCGCCGTTGCCCGAGCAGAACGGCCGGCCCGAGCCCGCGGTCAGAAGGGTCGAGGCCCGGTGATGCGGCGCGTGCCGCCCTCCGGCTGGCGCACGAAGACCTGCCAGGAGTAGTACGAGAGGAAGGCGTCGCGGTCGCGCCGGATGCGGCTCGGCGTAGGAGAGCACCGCGCGGACGTACAGGTCCGAGGGGTTGTAGGCGTAGAGGGCGCCGGTCAGGTCGCCGGGGGCGCCCGAGGCGCTCAGGTAGTTGGCGGCGCCCATGATCGCGTCGTGCGGGTCGTTCACGTCGCCGCCCATGCCGTAGGCGTCCCAGGTGGAGGGGATGAACTGCATCGGGCCCTGGGCGCCGGCGGCGCTCGAGTTGCGCATGCGGCCGAAGGCCGACTCGACGAAGTTGACCGCGGCGAGCACGGGCCACTGCACGCCGAAGCGGCGCTGCGCCTTGCGGTAGTGGGCGAGCAGCCGGCGCGGCGGCTCGGGCGGGCCGGTGCGGTAGCGGCCGGGCGTGGGCGGGGTGATCTTGCCGAGGCCGCGACGGGAGCGGAAGGTGGCGCGCAGGTGGGTGGCGGGCTCTGCCGGCAGGTGCTCGAGCACCTGCTCGGCGAGCTGTCCGCGGCTCGTGAGGAGCAGGTGGATGCGCTGCTGGTGGAGCGCCCAGAGCGTGACCTCGCGGGGCGGCGGGTGGGCGCCGAGGTCGCCCTCGGTGCGCCAGCGGTCGATGGCGGCGGCCAGGGCGGCGTGGGTGTCGGCAAGGCGTGCGGCGAGCGCCTGTGGCTCGCGCGGGATGGCGGCGCCGGGGCGCGGGGCCGGCTGCTCCTGTGGCGGCGGCTGCTGCTCGGCGCTGCTGCGGCTCGTCTGACGCGCCTGGATCGTTGCTGCAGGCGGCGAAGCCCGCCGCGAGCGCCGCGAGGCATATGAGGGCCCGCCTCATTCGTGGGTTCTTACCCGGAGCCGGCACGGTAGGTCGAGATCGTGACGGAAGCGGTGACGGGGGTTGACCCGGTGCGGGTCGTGGGCGCGGTGGCGGCCTCCTCCGTGGCCTCCTCCGCGCGCGTGGCGTGGCGCGCGCTTGGGCCCATGGCGACGGCGTCGGCGACGTCGCCCGGGGTGAGGTCGAGGGACCACTCGTGCTCGGTGCGGCGCTCGAGCTCGAGGTGGGCGTCGAGCGCGGCGGCGAGGCGCTCGTCCTTGCGCTCGTCGACGGTGAGGAGACCGAGCCGCTCGACGAGCTCGGCGAGATGCCGGCCGGTGGGCGTGACGACGAGCAGCGCACCGCCCGGCCGGAGCACGCGGGCGATCTCGGCTCCGTTGCGAGGTGCGAAGACGCTGAGGACGAGGGCGGCCACGTCGTCGCGCACCGGAAGGGGGCGCCACGCATCGCAGGCGACGGCGGCGATGCGCTCGTGCGCGCGAGCCGCGCGCCGGAGCGCGTGCTTCGAGAGGTCGAGGGCGAGCCCGGGGCGGCCGGGAAGCCGGTCGAGGACGCGGGCGAGATACCAGCCGGTGCCGGCGCCGAGGTCGAGGACGCAGCCGGGCGGGGGCGCCGAGCGCTCCGCCTCCTCCGCGAGCGCTTCCGCCAGCGGCTCGAAGTGACCGGCCCCCAGGAACGCTTCGCGCGCGGCCACCATCTCCGGCGTGTCCGCGCTTCCGGTGTGGGCGTCGCCCGGCAGCAGGCTCAGGTACCCGCTCCGGGCCACGTCGAACGCGTGGCCGTTCGGGCACGTGACGCTCCCGCCGTGTCGCGACAGCGGCCCCGCGCAGTGCGGGCATGCCAGCAGGTCGAGGGCGTCGTCGAGCACCGGATCAGCCGTCGTCGCAGCGGCGGCCGTGTTCCACGATCCGCTCCGGCGCGAACCGGGTCGACAATCCGCATGAACCCAGGCTCGTCCGCGATCACCCTCGTCCACTTGCCGGCCTTCTCCACGCAGCCGCCGGCGGCGAACCAGTACGGCGTCCACCGCACCCGCACGAGCGCCTCCCCGGGCCGCTTCACGTCCAGCAGCAGCTCGTCCGACCCGAGCTGCTCCAGCACGAGGTTCGCCCGCCCCTGCGAGATCACCATCGGGGCGGGCAACAGCACCTCGTACACGCGCCACTCCCTCGAGCGCCAGCGCAGCCGCAGGTACGGCAACCCGTCCTCGATCAGCGCGCGCTCGGCGTACGAGCTGCGGTCGGGCTTCGCGCTCGGCAGCGCCACGTAGCGCACCGCGTTCTCGGCCAGCCAGCTCGCGTAGGTCAGGCGGTTGAGGTCGCCGCGGTAGAAGACCGGGTTGCGCCCGGTGTCGAGCTGGCGCTGCCAGCCCCGCGCCAGGGGCGCGAGCGGCGCCACCTCGGCGTTCTCCCAGCGGCTGCTCGTGAAGGGGATCTCGATGCGGCGCTGGTCGGGCAGCGTGGCGAGGTAGGCGCGGAGCGGCTCGAAGTAGCCCGACTCGGCGGCGGGGTCGTGGATCGCCTTGTCGATGTCGCGGATCGCGGAGGTCCACTGCCAGTAGGCGAGGAGGCCGAAGCCGGCGAGCGCCACCGCGAGCACTGGGAGCGACGGGCGGCGGAGGCGGTCCCAGGCGGCGCACAGCAGGACGGGCCCGCCGAACAGCATGCCGAGCCGCGATGCGGTGCCGCCCATGGGCGTCTCGAAGGCCACCGCGAGGGTGGCCCCGATCGCGTAGAGCACCGCGCCCGCCCGGAGCGCCCGCTCCTCGCGCGGGAGCACGAGGAGGCAGGCCGCGCAGAACAGCGGGATCGGCAGGTAGGCGCTGAAGGGGAAGGGCGCCCAGCCGCCCTCGGGGAAGGCGGCCGAGAGGAAGAGGGCCGGGGCGAGCGCGGCGAGGGCGACGGCCGCACCGGCGAGGCGGCGGTCGCGAGCGGAGATTGCGTACGCCAGTCCGGCCATCGCGGTGAACAGCCCCGCCACCGGGCTCGCCAGCGGGCTGAGGAAGGCGAACCCCGTCGCCAGTCGCGGCCGGCCGCGCTGCAGCGCCAGCGCGGCCGCCAGCCCGAACGCCGTCCCCAGCGCGAACGGCAGCCGGCTCGTCGCCAGCAGCGTGACCGTGCCGGCGCCCAGCCAGAGCGCCCCCAACCGCGCCCGCTCCGCTCCGAAGTGGCCGCGCGCCAGCTGCTCGAACAGCGCCGCGCAGGCCACGCACGACAGCACCAGCACGAGCCGCGGTCCGAGCAGCCAGGAGAGCGGTCCCGACAGCACGCTGTAGGCGGGCGTGTGGTGGCCGCCGTACCAGTGCCCGTTCCAGATCGTGAATCCCTCGCGCCCGAACAGCTCGGCGCGGAAGACGTGCACCGCGAGATCGCCGGGACGCGGCTCGAGCACGAGGTACAGCACGCCGAAGGCGAGGGCGACCGCGCTGGGCGCGACCGTCCAGGGCGAGACGGAGAGACGCCGGCGAGCCGGAAGGACCGCAGTGCCCACGCGACCTCAGGGTAGGCGACGAGGACGCCTCCGAGGGCCGCCTGGTGCGCGCCGCCGCGCGACAGCAGGCGCCGGCGGCGCCGCACCGCGGGCCGGCGATCAAGGCTTCGCAAAGCCGGCGCGGTCCGGCGCAGGGCGGAGACGCGGGCTAGCGTTCCTTCGCGGATGCGCCGCTCCCCCCTATCCGGACGCCGCGTCGTGGCCGGCCTCTGCGCCGCGCTCTCCATCCTCGCGCTCGCCGCCGGCGCGATCCTCCTCTACCTGCGCGTCGAGCTGCTCGACGAGGACGGCTTCGCCGACCGTGCGGTCGAGGCGGTCCGCGATCCCCAGGTGCGCTCCGCCCTCGCGGACCGCATCGTCAGCGAGGCGATCGAGGTCGAGCCCGACCTCCTGTCCGCTCGCCCGCTGCTCGAGAGCGCCGCGCGCGGCGCGATCGACACGCCCGCCTTCGAAGGGCTCGTCCGCGCCGCCGCGATCAACGCCCACCGGGTGCTGTTCGACGAGGAGGAGCCCACGGTCGCCGTCGACATCGCCGACGCCGCGGAGCTGATCGTGCCCGCGGTCCGCAGCGTCGACCCGGAGCTCGCCGAGGACCTCCCCGAGCGGCTCGAGGCGCCGCTCGCCACCCTCGACCGGCGCGACTTCGCCGCGGACACCATCGAGCTCGCCGAGCAGGTCCGCTTCCTGGCGATCGTCCTCCCGCTGCTCGGCGTCGCGCTGCTCGGCGCCGCGGTCGTGCTCTCGGACAACCGCGGCCTCGCCCTGCGGCGCGCGCCGCTCGCGGTGGCCGCGGCGGCCGGCCTCGTGCTGCTCGTCCTCGCCCTTGCCGAGCCCGACGCCACCCGCCGCGTGGAGGGGCTCACCGCTCGGTCAGGCGAACGAGGCGATCGACGACGCCTGGGACGCCCTCCTCGGACCGCTCCGCACGGCCGCCCTCGCCACGGCCATCGTCGCGGTCGGGATCGCCCTGCTCGTGTCGCCGCGGGCCGGGCGGGTGCTGGCACCGCTCGGCGCCACGGCGCGCTCGCTGTCAGCCACCCCGCGCGGGCGAACGGTGAGAGGCCTGCGCGGCATCGGCCTGCTGGCGGCCGGAGCGCTCGTGGTCACGGCCGACTCGGACGTGGTCCAAGCCGCGGGGTTCGTCCTGGGAGCGGTGCTGGTCGCCTGGGGATCGGCGGACCTGATCGGCGCGGTCGCGGGACCCGTGCCCGACCGTCGGGCCGCCCGCCGCGGCCTCGTCACCGGGGGCTCCCGGCCGGGCGGCGCCGCGGCTTCGCACGGCCTCGTCACCGCCGGGTCCCGGTCGAGCCGGAGCGCAGCCGGCGCGCGGCGCTCGTCACTGGCGGCTCGCGATCGGGCGGCGCGGCGACCGGCGGGGCGCTTCCGGGTCCCGTGGTCGCCGCCGCCCTCGCCCTGCTGCTCGCCGGAGGCGTCGCGGCGGCGGTCATCCTCAGCGACGGCGGCGACGGCCCCGCCGGCGCGAGCGGGGCCGCCGAGCGCCCGGACACCTGCAACGGGGCGCCCGAGCTGTGCGAGCGCCGCCTGAACGAGGTGGCCTTCCCGGGCACGCACAACTCGATGTCCGCGGCCGAAGAGCCCGGCTGGTTGTTCGCCAACCAGCGCCGCTCGATCGAGTCGCAGCTCGACGACGGCATCCGCCTGTTCCTGCTCGACCCGCACTGGGGCGTCCCCACGGCGGGCAACCGCGTGCGGACCGACCTGGAGGCCGAGGGCGTGAGCCGGAACCGGGTCGCGACGGCGCTGGGGCCCGAGGCCGTGCGCACGGCCGAGCGGCTGGCCGGCCGGGTGGGCGCCGGGAGCCTGAGCGGTCCCCGCCAGGTCTGGCTCTGCCACTCGCTGTGCGAGCTCGGCGCGACCAAGATGTCGGCCGCGCTCGACCTGTACCGGGACTGGCTCGACGAGCATCCGGGCGAGATCCTCATCCTGATGCTCGAGCCGAGCGTGCCGGCCTGGGCGGTCGAGCTGCAGTTCAAGCGCGCCGGCCTGCTGGACCGCGTGGCCCGGCTGCGCCGCGACAAGCCGCTGCCCACGCTCGGGACGCTGCTCGAGCGCGGCAGGCAGCTGGTCGTCCTGGGCGAGCGCGACACCGGCGACCTGCCCTGGTACCTGGAGGCCTTCGACTTCATCCAGGACACCCCGCTCGGCCCGCGCGCCACCCGCTCCTGCGCGCGGAGCCGCGGCGACGACGACAGCCCGATCCTCATGCTCAACCACTGGGTCGACGACTTCCCGCCCCGCCCGAGCGCCAACGCGCGCGTGAACTCGAAGGAGGAGATCCTCGCCCGCGCCGAGCGCTGCGAGCGGAGGCGGAAGCTGCCGGTCGCCCTGATCGCCGTCGACCACTACGACCTCGGCGGCGTGGTGGCCGCCGCGAACGAGCTGAACGACCGGCCGCAGGCCCAGTAGGCCAGAATGGCCCGATGGGCAGCCGAAGCCGCCGGCGCGCGCGGCGGGGCGAGCAGGCCCCGGCCACGCCCGCGACCACCACGGACTACCGCGACGACGAGGGCAACGTCCTCACGCTGCGCGACTCGCTCAGCGAGGGAACGCTGCGCAAGCTGGCCGACCTCGACGCGAAGCCCGCGGCGTCCGCCGAGGACCGCTGGCAGCGCCGCGTGGAGTTCCTGTTCGAGCGCCTGGCGGTGCGGTGGGAGATCGCGGGGCTGCCTCTGGAGGGGCAGAAGATCGCTGCTGGGCCGCTACCGCATGGCGAGCTCAGGCGAACGGCAGCAAGTAAGGAAGGTCCTCGCCGAGCATCTGGCCCAGCGGCACCCGGAAATCGACCTGTAGAGGGGGGTCCCATACATTGCGGCGGATATATCGCCGCAATGTGTTGAACCCCCCTTCGGGCACCCTCCCTAGGGCGCGCCCAAGCACCGGCTCGGGCTCCCCCTTGGTTGCTGCAGTTCGAGCGTCTCGTAGCGCTGCCGCCACCGGGGAAACCATGCGGCGGAGCGCCACAGCCAGCGCGACCAGCGCCCGCGGCACCGGCAGCCGCACCGGCCGCGCCCGCGGCCCGGCCGGCTCCACAGGCGGCGCCGCCCGCCCCGGTCGTCCGGCGTCCCGCTGCTCGCCGCGAGGCACCCGCACATCCGGATCGCGCGGCGCCGGGATCCCCGAAGCGCCCCCGCCCACCAGGCACCCCTGCACCGCCTCCGCCAGCAGGCTCGCCCGCAGCGCATATCCCGCGCCCGTCGCGTGCGTGCCGTCTCGCCCCAGCACGCCGGGAGCCGCCGCGGCCGCGCGCCAGTCCGCCACCTGCACCTCACCCGTCGCCGCGAAGCTCGCCACCACCCGGTTGAGCTCCGAGGCGCGGCGGCTGGCGGCGCACGATCGTCGCCACGACCACGCAGCGCCCACCGGCCAGCTGAGCCACCGAGGCCAGGCTCGTGGCGAACGCGTCCGCGCTCAGGTCGTTGGTCCCGAGCGGGAACACCACGACCTCGTGCTCGGGGCGCAGCCGATCGGCGAGCACACCCACCCCCTGGCCGCTCGTCCGGCCCTTCTCGGCGTCGATCTCAACCGGGGTACCGCCCAGCGCCGCACGCAGATGAGGGGCCGATCCGACCTCCAGGCTGTCGCCGACGACGATCACCGAGGCGGCTGCCGAAGGCCCCAACAGGAGCAGGAAGACCGCACCGGCAGCCAGAATGCCCGCGGTGAGCTTCCCCACGATCGAGTTCGCGGTCTTCTTCGTGATCGTCTTCGTCCTGTCGTGGGCGCTCATGCCGCACCCGCGGGCCTGGCGTCCGTTCATCCTGATCGCGTCGTACGTCTTCTACGGCTGGGTGGACTGGCGCTGGGTGCTGCTGCTGGTCGCCTCGAGCCTCGTGAACACGGTCGCGGCGCAGGTCATCGCGCGCACACCTTCGCAGCAGACGCGCAAGCGCGCGTTGATCGCGGCCATCGTCTTCGACCTCGGCCTCCTGTGCGTCTTCAAGTACCTGGGCTTCTTCGTCTCGGAGATGGACGACGCGCTCAACTCCATCGGGCTCGGCTCCCCCCTGCCGCTCGTGCAGGTCGTGCTCCCGATCGGCATCTCGTTCTTCACCTTCCAGGCGATCTCCTACGTGGTCGACGTCTACCGCGGGGAGACGCGGGCCGCCTCGCTCGGCGACGTCGCGATCCTCCAGGCCTTCTTCCCGCACCTGGTGGCCGGCCCGATCGTGCGCGCGAACGAGCTGCTCCCCCAGCTGCGCACGCCGCGCGACCCGCGCGAGGTGCTGGCCGGCCCGGGCCTCTTCCTGATCGCCGGCGGCCTCGTCAAGAAGACCGTGATCGCCGACGAGCTGGCGCGCAACATCGTCGACCCCGTCTTCAACGACCCGGGCGCCCACTCGGGCCTCGAGGTGCTGCTCGCCATCTACGGGTTCGCCGCGCAGATCTACTGCGACTTCTCGGGGTACACGGACATGGCGATCGGGACCGCGCTCCTGCTCGGCTTCGTGCTCCCGCAGAACTTCAACCGTCCCTACCTCGCCACGAGCCTCCAGGACTTCTGGCGGCGCTGGCACATGACGCTGTCGCGCTGGCTGCGCGACTACCTCTACATCCCGCTCGGCGGCAACCGTGACGGCCCGCGCCGCACCTACCGCAACCTCATGATCACGATGCTGCTGGGCGGCCTGTGGCACGGCGCCGCCTGGACGTTCGTGATCTGGGGAGGGATCCACGGCGGCGCCCTGAGTGCCGAGCGCTGGGCACGGGAGCGGTGGCAGGGCTTCCACCTCCCCACCTGGGCGGCGTGGTTCATCACCTTCCACGTCGTCTGCCTCGCGTGGGTCTTCTTCCGCTCACCGGACCTCTCGACGGCGTTCGGCATGCTGGGCCAGGTCACCGCCGGCGGCCCCTCCCCGCTCGTGACGCTCCCTATGGTCTTCCTGACGGTGGCCGCGATCGCCGTACAGGCCGTGCCGACCCGCTTCTGGGAGCGCGGGGAGGCGTGGCTCGTGTCGCGACCGGTCGCCGCCCAGGGCGTCGCCCTCGGCCTGCTCATCGTGGCCGCGGACGCCGCCGTCGGCCAGGAGGGCGTCGCCCCCTTCATCTACTTCCAGTTCTGATGCCGCCCCGCTTTCGCAAGGACCTCTCGATGCCCGCCGGCCGCGTGCTCGGCGTGATCGTGATCGCCCTGCTGTTCGCGGCGCTGTTCAACTCCGAGGCGATCGTGCGCGCCGGCGACAGCATGCAGCCCGGCCCCACCCGCGACATCGTGCTGTCGGTCGCCCGCCCGCTCGACGACGTGGCCGGAGCCGTGGGCCTGCACCTGCCGCGCGAGGGCCTCGACCTCGCCTTCGGCCAGGAGGACAAGACCGGCGAGGGGACCGAGCTGGAGAAGGGCTCGACCGCGATCCTGCGCCCCAACCGGCGCAAGCCCGAGCAGCAGTCGTTCGTGCAGCCGACGCCCGCGGACCCGGTGGAGGTGTTCGTCACCGGCGACTCCCAGGCCGAGTTCATCGGCCAGCTCCTCACGGACGAGCTGCCGGACGACCTGTTCGACGTGGAGGTCGCGGCCCGCAACGCGACCGGCCTGACGAACCCGGAGTTCTTCAACTGGGAGATCAACGCGCAGCAGGAGATAGCCGCCCGCGCACCCGACGCCGTGGTGATGGTGATCGGCGGGAACGACGGCTTCAACGTGCTGGTCGGCGATCAGCTCTACGGCTGGGGGGATCCCGAGTGGCTGACCGAGTACGCCCGCCGCGCGGCCGTGGTGATGCGCACGCTCAGCTCGGAGGGCGAGCGGCCCGTCTACTGGGTACCGCCGCCCACCGCCCGCGACAGCGAGCAGAACGCGATCTACGAGACGCAGAACCGGGCGGTCGAGGACGCCGCCGCGGCCGTGCCGGGGGCCCGCTACGTGGACATCTTCAACACGATCAACGACGGCGAGTACAGCGACGAGCTGAGGATCGACGGCGACCGCGTGCTGGCCCGCCAGTCCGACGGCATCCACTTCACGCGCGAGGGCGCCGAGGTGCCGGTGCGCCTGATCCTGCGGGAGATGGCGAAGGACTACGACGAGGCGCTGAGGCCGTAAGCGCTCGGCTCGTGCCCAGCCGCAAGCGCTCGGCTCGGCCGAGTGCGCGCGGCCTCGCTTCCGGCACGGTTTGGCTAATTCATCGAGGGATCTGCCGGCATCGTGGCGAGCAGCTTGTAGCTGCCGCCCTTGCGCCGCAGCGCCTCAGACCAGATGTCCCCGTCCGCAAACGGGTCGCCGGGCTGGGCCGGCAGCACCATCCACGCCTCCTCCTCGAGCTCGCCGTCGAGCTGGCCCGCCCCCCAGCCCGCGTAGCCCGCGTACACCCGCACGCGGCGGAGCGACTCGTTCCCGGCCTCGGGGTCGAGCGTGCCGAGCGAGCCCACCACCTGCGTGCCGGCCTCCCCGACGTCCTCGAAGTCGCCGAGCGCCACCACCGACTGCGGCGACACCGGCCCGCCGATGCGCACCAGCTCGTCCGGCTCGGCGAGCGAGGCGAGGGCGGGGATGGCCTCCACCACTCGCGTCTCCGACTCCCGGTTGAGCACCACGCCCATCGCTCCCTCGTCGGAGTGCTCCAGGACCAGCACCACGGACCGGCGGAAGTAGTCGTACAGCGAGGGCGCCGCGATCAGGAGTTGGCCTCTGAGACTCTCGGCCATGAGTACATTCTCCCGCAATGCGCGTTCTCGCCGTCGTCCATCACGACAACGCCGCGACAGGCGTGTTCGCGGAACCGGCGCTGGCAGCCGGGCACGAGTTCGTGGAGTGGCTGCCGCACGAGCAGCCGCCGCCCGCCCGTGACGGCTTCGGTGCCGCCATGGTGTTCGGCGGCGCGATGAACGTGGACGAGGAGGACGAGCACCCTTGGCTGCGCGACGAGAAGCGCTTCCTCGGCGAGCTGCTCGAGCGCGGCACGCCGATGCTCGGCGTCTGCCTCGGCTCGCAGCTCGTGGCGGAGGCGGCCGGCGGGAAGGTGCGGCGCGCTGCGCGGTCCGAGATCGGCTGGTACGAGACCGAGCTCACGCCCGAGGGCGCGGCCGACCCGCTGCTGAGCGTGCTGCCGGGGCGCTTCGAGGCGTTCCAGTACCACCACTACGAGTGGCTGCCGCCGCCCGGCGGCGTGACGCTCGCCCGCAGCCCGAACGCCCTCCAGGCCTTCCGCCTCGGCGAGCGCCCCGTCTGGGGCCTGCAGTTCCATCCCGAGGTCACCGAGCCCGACCTGGTCTCCTGGCTGGACGAATGGGACGACGACCCGGTCGCCGTCGCCAGCGGCCTCGACCCGCACGCGATCCGCACCGAGAGCGCCGGCAAGATCGGCGCCTGGAACGACGCGGGCCGGGCGCTGTCGGCGCGCTTCCTCGAGCTCAGTCGAGGGGCGTGACGTACGCCGACGTGAGCCCGCCGTCGACGAGGAACGTCGACGCCGTGACATACGACGAGTCGTCGCTCGCGAGGAAGAGCACGGCCTGGGCGATCTCGCGCACCTCGGCGAAGCGGCCCATCGGCAGGTGCACCAGCCTTCTCGCGGCCTTCTCGGGGTCCTTCGCGAACAGCTCCTGGAGCAGCGGCGTGTTGACCGGCCCCGGGCACAGGGCGTTCACGCGCACTCCGCGGCGCGCGAACTCCACACCGAGCTCCCGGGACAGCGCGAGCACGCCTCCCTTCGACGCGGTGTAGGAGATCTGAGAGGTCGCCGCGCCCATGGTGGCGACGAACGAGGCCGTGTTGATCACGGACCCGCCTCCGGCCTCCAGCAGGTGGGGGATGCCGTACTTGCAGCAGAGGAAGACCGACTTGAGGTTCACGTCCTGCACCCGCTGCCAGGCCTCGAGCGAGGTGTCGAGGACCGAGGCGTCGTCGTTCGGCGAGATGCCGGCGTTGTTGAACAGCACGTCGATGCGGCCGTACTCCTCGCGCGTGCGCGCGTACATGGACTCGACTCCGGCGGGGTCGGTCACGTCGGCCTGGATGGCGAGGTCGCCCACGGCGTCGGGGCTCAGGTCGACGCCCACCACCTTCGCGCCCTCCGACTGGAACAGCCGCGCCGTCTCGGCACCGATGCCGCTCGCCGCGCCGGTTATCACGCAGATCTTCTCGTCAAGCCTGTTCATGTCGCGTAGTAGACGTTCTTCAGCTCCGTGTAGTGCTCCAGCGCGTGCGGTCCCAGCTCGCGCCCCGTCCCGGACTGCTTGAACCCGCCGAACGGCGTGGAGACCCGCACCGAGGTGTTCGAGTTGATCGAGATCACCCCGGTCTCGATCGCCCTCGCCACGCGCAGCGCCTTGGCGCCGTCGCGGGTCCAGACCGAGCCGGACAGCCCGTAGATCGTGTCGTTGGCGAGCCGCACCGCCTCCTCCTCGTCGCGGAACGGGATCACGCACGCGACGGGGCCGAAGATCTCCTCCCGCGCGGCGCGGTCGTCGTTCGAGACCGGGCAGAGCACGGTCGGCGGAAACCAGTAGCCGGGGCCCTCGGGCGCGCTGCCGCGGATCGCCACGGGTGCGTCGCCGTTCACGTAGGAGGACACCGTCGACCGCTGGTCGGCGGAGATCAGCGGTCCCATCTCGGTGGAGTCGTCGAGCGGGTCGCCCACCCTGATCGCCTCCACGGCCTCCTCGAGCGCCGCCATGAAGCTGTCGAGCGCCGAGCGCTCCACCAGGATGCGCGAGCGCGCGCAGCAGTCCTGGCCGGCGTTGCCGAACACCGCCATCGGCGCGGCGGCGGCCGCCTGCTCGAGGTCGGCGTCGGCGAAGATCACGTTGGCCGACTTGCCGCCCAGCTCGAGCGTCACCCGCTTGACCGTCTCGGCGGCGCGCGCGGCGATCCGCCGTCCCACCTCGGTCGACCCGGTGAAGGCGACCTTGGCCACGTCGGGGTGCTCGACGATCCGCTCCCCGACCACGCGGCCGCTGCCCACCACCACGTTCAGCACGCCCTCGGGCACGCCCGCCTCGACAGCGATGCGCTCCAGCTCGACGGCGGTCAGGGGGGTCAGCTCGGCCGGCTTCAGCACGACGGTGTTGCCCGCGGCGAGCGCGGGGCCGAGCTTCCAGGAGGCGATCGCGATCGGGAAGTTCCAGGGCGTGATCAGGCCGACCACGCCGAGCGGCTCGCGGAACGTGAAGTCCACGCCCCCCGCGACCGGGATCGTGTCGCCCAGCAGCCGCTCGGGCGCGCCCGCGTAGTAGTCGAACACGTCGGCCACCATCCCGACCTCGCCGCGCGCGTCCGAGATCGGCTTGCCGGCGTTGCGAGCCTCCAGCGTCGCGAGCTCGCCGGCGCGGTCGCGCACCGCCGCGGCCACGGCCCGCATGAGCGCGGCGCGCTCGCCGGGCGCCACCCGCTTCCAGGCCGGGAAGGCCTCGCGCGCGCGGGCGATCGCGGCGTCGGCCTCGTCCACGCCGGCCCGCGGCAGCTCGGCCATAACGTTCTCCGTCGCGGGCTCGACGACCTGCACCACGCTCACTCGGGCGTCACCTCCCCGGTGCAGCGCGGTTCGCCGCCCCGCGGGAGCTCACGGGGCCACCGCCCCCTTGCGCTCGCGCGCCGCCTCCACCAACGAGCCCACCACGCGGCTCCGCTCGTCCTGCTCCGGGTGCCACAGCACGCCCAGCGCGTAGGGCCGCCCCTCCATCTCGATCGCCTCGACGATCCCGTCCCTGGTCGACCACCCGGTGGCGACGAGGCCCTCGCCCAGCTGGTCCACGCCCTGGTGGTGATGCGACTTGACGGCCGTCGTGTCCACCCCCACCGCCCGCGCCGCCAGGCTGCCCTCCTCGAGCCGGACCTCGTGGTCGCTGAACTGCCCGGGCGAGTGGCGGTGCTCCTCGTGGCCGACCTGCTCGGGAACGTGCTGGAGGAGCGTGCCGCCGGTGGCCACGTTCAGCAGCTGCATCCCGCGGCAGATGCCGAGCACGGGCAGCTCGCGCTCGATCGCACGGTGCGTCAGGGCGAGCTCGAAGCGGTCGCGCTCGGGCCAGGTCCCGCTCGTCTCGGCGTGCGGCCGCGCGCCGTAGCTCGCCGGGTCCACGTCGCACCCGCCCGCCAGCATCAGGCCGTCGACCAGGTCGAGCAGCTCGTCCGGCTGCTGCGCCGCCTCGTCGTCGGGCGGGAGGAGCAGGGCGACCGCCCCGGCCGCCTGCACCGCGCGCGAGTAGGAGAGCGGCATGATGCTGCTCGGCACCTCGCGCCAAGCGCCCCACGACACGCGCTCCACGGCGGCGCAGATGCCGATGACTGGCCGGCCGCTCCCAGCGCTCACAGCCGCTCGAAGCCCCTGAACTTCTCCCAGTCGGTCACCGCCGCCTCGAGTGCCTCGAGCTCGATCCGGGCCCGGTTCAGGTAGTGGTCGACCACATCCTCGCCGAACGCCGACCGCGCCACCGCGGAGCCCGCGAACTGGTCGCGCGCCGCGTACAGGGTGTGCGGCACGCGCGGCTTGTCGGACTCGTACGCGTTCCCCTCGAACGCGGGCTCGAGCTCCAGCTCGTTCTCGATGCCGTGCAGGCCGGCGGCGATCATCGCCGCCAGCGCGAGGTAGGGGTTCACGTCGGCGCCGGGCAGGCGGTTCTCGACCCGCAGCCCCTGGCCGTGCCCGACCACGCGCATCGAGCACGTGCGGTTGTCGTTGCCCCACGCCACCGCCGTCGGGGCGAACGACCCCGGCACGAAGCGCTTGTACGAGTTCACGTGCGGGGCGAAGAACAGCGTCAGCTCGCGCAGGCAGGCGAGCTGGCCGGCCACGAAGCGGTCGAACGTCGCCCGGTCGTCCGCGAACACGTTCCCGCCGCCCTCGTGCGCGACCGAGCAGTGGATGTGGCACGAGTTGCCCTCGCGCTCGTCCAGCTTCGCCATGTAGGTGATCGACATGCCCTCCTGGGCGGCGATCTCCTTGGCGCCGTTCTTGTAGATCACGTGGTCGTCGGCGGTGGCGAGCGCCTCGTCCCAGTGAAAGTTGATCTCGTGCTGGCCGAAGTTGCACTCGCCCTTCGAGTTCTCGACCCGCATGCCGGAGCCCGTCATCGAGTTGCGGATGCGCCGGATCAGCGGCTCGACGCGGGCGGTGCCGAGCATCGAGTAGTCGACGTTGTAGAGGTTGGCCGGCTCCAGGTTCCGGTAGCCCTTGTTCCAGGCCTGCTCGTAGCTGTCGTTGAAGACGATGAACTCGAGCTCCGTCCCGGCCGTCGCGAGCCAGCCGCGCTCGGCCAGGCGCGCGAGCTGGCGGCGGAGGATCTGCCGCGGGGAGGCGACCACGTCCGAGCCGTCCTCCCAGGCCAGGTCCGCCATGAGCAGCACGGTGCCCTCGTGCCACGGGACCGGCCGCAGCGTGTCGAGGTCCGGCTTCATGACGAAGTCGCCGTAGCCGCGCGACCAGCTCGACATGTCGTAGCCGTCGACGGTGTTCATGTCCACGTCCACGGCCAGCAGGTAGTTGCAGCCCTCGGCGTCGTGCTCCACGACCTCCTCGAGGAAGTGCTGCGTTGTCAGGCGCTTGCCCTGGAGGCGCCCCTCCATGTCGGAGATGCAGAGCAGCACGGTGTCGACCGTGCCCTCCTTGGCGGCGCTGCGGAGCTCTTCGAGCGTCATCGTCCCCCTCGCAGTAAGGTTGGTTCGGCCGACCTTTGCGCACTCTACTTGGGATCGACGAGGGGACAACCGGCGTCAAGGCGGCGCTGTTCGACGAGCGCCTGCGCCCTCTGCGGGAGGCTCGCCGGGACAAGCTGAACCGGCATCCGCGCCCCGGCTGGGTCGAGCAGGACGGCGAGGAGGTGCTGGCCGCCGTGGTCGAGGCCGTGGCCGAGCTGCTGGCCGACGCGCCCGGCGAGGTCGTGGCGTGCGGCCTCGACCACCAGGGCGAGTCGGTGCTCGCCTGGGACGCCGAGAGCGGCAAGCCGCTGACCCCGATCGTCGTCTGGCAGGACAAGCGCTCCCAGGAGGTGCTCGACCGGCTGGGCGCCCACGAGGACGAGATCAGGCAGCTGAGCGGGCTGCCCTTCGACCCCTACTTCTCCGCGGCGAAGCTCGCCTGGCTGCTCGAGCACGACGACGGCGTGCAGCGCTCCCGCGACGCCGGCACGCTCCGCATGGGCACGGTCGACTCGTTCCTGTGCGACCGGCTCGGCGCGGGCTTCGCCACCGACGCCTCCACGGCATCGCGAACCCAGCTGCACGCGCTCGGGACACCCGGGTTCGACGCCCGGCTGGGTGAGCTCTTCGGCGTGCCGCTCGAAGTGCTGCCCGAGGTGCGCTCGACGGCGGGCGAGCTCGGCACGCTGCGCCACGAGTCGTGGCCCGTGGAGCTGCGCCTGTGCGGCCAGGTGGTGGACCAGCAGGCCGCGCTCGCGGGAGCCGGCTGCGTGACCCCGGGCCGCGTGAAGGCGACCTACGGGACGGGCGTGTTCGTGCTCGGCCACGCCGGGAGCGAGGTGCCCCGGCCGGCCGGCGGGCTGCTGCCGACGGTTGCATGGGAGGTGGACGGCCGCACCGAGTACGCGATCGACGGCGGGGTGTTCGCGGCCGGGGCGATGCTCGAGTGGATGTGCCGGGAGCTGGGCCTCGCCGAGCGCCCCGCCGCCCTGGCCGAGCTGGCCCGCGAGGTGGACGACAGCGCAGGCGCCCGGGTGCTGCCGGGCCTCGCCGGCATCGGCGCGCCCTGGTGGCGGCCGAACGCGCGCGCCGTGCTGTCCGGCATCCACGGCGGGACCACCCGCGCTCACGTGGCGCGGGCCGCGCTGGAGGGAATCGCCTGGCGCGTGGCCGACGTGGTGGCGGCGATGCGCGACGGCGTGGAGGTGAGCTCGCTGCGCGTGGACGGAGGGCTCACCAACGAGCCGCTGCTGCTCCAGCTCCAGGCCGACACGAGCGGCGTGCGGGTGGACGCCGCCGGGGCCGACGCCACCGTGCTCGGCGCCGCCGTGCTCGCGGCGGTCGGCTCGGGCACGATCGGCTCGCTCGCCGAGGCCGCTGACCTGCTGCCCGTGGACCGCTCCGTCGAGCCGCGCCGCGACGACGCGTGGCGCGCCGCCGAGCACGAGCGCTGGCGCGCCTTCGTCGCAGGCCGCGGCGGAGCTTCGCCTAGCGCCGTCTCCGCAGCGACCACTAGCGGCCGGCCGGCTCCGCCGGCGGCTCGGCCGGACGGCGGCGGCTCGTCGATCGTCCTTGACCCCCATGCCCTCGTCGAACTCGATCGTGCGGATCGGGCCGGTGTACTTGTTCTTCATCCCGAGGATCCACGCGAGGGCGATGGCGACGGCCAGGGCGCCGAGGACACAGCGGGGTGAAGTTGGCGGCGTTCCAGTCGAACGCGTCGTCCCACCACACCGCCGCGGGCCCGTAGAACGGCAGGCAGAAGTAGATCGACGTGAAGATCACCCAGATCACGGCGATCGGTGTTCAGCCACCGCCACTTGTTGCCGAGGTTCCACGCGCCCTGCCTGAACGCGTCGCCCTTGCGCCAGCGGCAGGTAGACCGGGGTCACGTAGGCGAGATAGAGGCTGATCACGCCGATCGACACGACGGCGAAGAAGGCGACCGGGACGCCTGCCGCGTTGCCCGTACAGCGCCGGCAGCGTGATGATCAGGGCCAACACGCAGACTCCGAGCACGGCCGCCGACCGGCACGCCCTTTTCGTTGACCCGGCTCCACAGCTGCCAGCCGGGCATCGCCCGGTCGCGCGAGAACGCGAAGAACGTGCGCGAGCAGCTCGTCACGCAGGCCATGCCGCAGAAGAGCTGGCCGATGGCAGAGATCAGGATCACGATCTCGGCCCAGCCCTCGCTCATCGCGCTCGTGAAGATCGCAGATCGAGGTGCCGCCCGCGTCGTTCACCGCGGCGACGTCGGTGGCGGCGAAGGTGATCGCGAGCAGCACGAACCAGCCGATCAGCGCCGAGAGAACGACCGACTGCCAGACGCCCTTGGCGGCCGACCTCTCGGCCTCCTGGTCTCCTCGGAGACGTGCGCCGAGGCGTCGTAGCCGGTGATCGTGTACATCGTCAGCAGCAAGCCGGTGGCAGCACGTAGATCGAAGAAGCCAGCCTCCATGTCCATCGAGAAGCCCGAGTTGTTGAGCGTCTCGGTGAAGACGAAGTCCACGCTCTGGTGGTCGTCGGGGACGAAGACGAGGATCCCGATGATGACCGCCACGCCCGACACAGTGCCAGAACACCGAGATGTTGTTGAACAGCGCGACCAGGTGCGACGAGTAGATGTTGATCAGCGGCGTGCAGCAGCAGGATCACCGCGAAGACCACGAAGATCTCGCCAGGGTCACGCCGTCGGCGAAGTTGACCACGCCGAGGTCCAGACCCCAGAGGTTGAAGAGCGCCGAGCCGAACACGGCCGCGGACGTAGTCGACCGAGGCCACGACGGCGACCAGACCGATCACGTTGAACCAGCCCGTGAACCATGACCAGCCGGGGCCGCCGAGCTTGTCCGCCCACCAGTAGGGACCGCCGGCGGTCGGATAGGCCGACGACGAGCTCGGACATGCTGAACGCGACGCAGAAGGATGAGCGCGCTGACGATCGGCCAGCCCCACGAGATCGCAACGGGCCCGCCGTTGTTGCACGCCTGACCGTACGTCGTGAAGCAGCCCGCGAGAACCGAGATGATCGTGAACGAGATCGCGAAGTTCGAGAACGAGCTCCACGCTCGGTCGAGCTCCTGCTTGTAGCCGAGCTCGGCGAGCTTCTCTTCGTCCCGCCGCGAGTCGACCTCCATCCGCCATGCGTACGCCCTCCTATTAGACGAGTCCGCGGCGGCGACTGTAAGCGCTAGTGCGGATGGACGCAAGCTCCGGTGGGCGCTGGTCACCGTGCCAGCGCGCCGATCACCTCCTGCCACCAGGCGCGCGCGGTGTCGTCCTGCTCGCGCGCCAGCTGGCGGCGGGCATATGACTGGAGCTGGCGCGGGCCGCCCACGGCGACCGTCGGCCCCGTGACGGCGAACCGCCCGTCCGTCAGCGAGACGAGCGCGCCGCGTGTCTCGCGACGGGTGCGCAGGTGCTCACGCACCTCGACGCCGTCGATCTCCTGCGGATAGCCGGGATCGCCGTCCCGCTCCTCGTCCCAGCGGCGCGAGGTGAAGACCGAGGAGCCGGTCAGCCGCCCGCGCGGCACCTCGGCGCCCACGACCGGTCCGGTGCTCCAGCGCGACACCACCTCGTCCATCCCGGCCGCCACCTCGGAGCGCACCACCACGTGCAGGCGGTCGCCGGCCTCGACCCGCGTCGAGCCGCGCGGCAGCACGGCCTCCTCTCCGCGCACGATCACCGAGAGGAGCGCGTCGCGCGGCAGCCCGAGCTCGCGCACGCGGTGTCCGACCACGGCGTCCTCCGGCCCGACCGGGTACTCCACGATCTCCGCCCCCAGCCGCCGGATCGTGCCGGTCTCGGCAAGCGGCCGCGGCAGGGCCGGCTCGTTGGTGGTCACGCCGAGCCGCTTCGCGAGCGGCTCGAACGTGGTGCCCTGGAGCAGGGTCGAGATCACGACCGCGAAGAAGACGATGTTGAAGAACTCCTCGCTGCCCTCCACTCCGTCGATGACCGGGAAGGTCGCCAGCACGACGGGCACGGCGCCGCGCAGGCCCGCCCAGCCCAGGACGATGCGATCCGCCGTCGAGAAGCGGTCGAAGGTCGTGCTGACGATGGTCGCGGCGGGCCGTGCGAGGAACACGAGCACCAGCGCCAGGGCGGTCCCCTCCGGGGCCGCGTCCGCCAGATCTTCGGGGAAGACCAGCAGCCCGAGGGTGAGGAACATGACGATCTGCGCCACCCAGCCGAGGCCCTGGTGGAACACCGTGACCGTGCGCTTGGCGGGGATCTGCGCGGAGCCGAGCATCAGGCCCGCGATGTAGGCGGCGAGGAAGCCCGAGCCGTGCAGCGCGTCGGCGGAGCCGAAGGCGAGCGCGGCGGTGGCGAGCGTCGCCACCGGGTAGAGCCCGACCGTGTCGAGCCGCGTGCGCTGCAGCCCCGCGACGGCGAGCCAGCCGACGGCGAGCCCCGCGGCCGCGCCGATACCGAGCTCCTCCACGAACAGGAACGCCATGTCGGCGGCGCCGAACTCGGGCTCCTGGATCCACTCGACGAAGCCGACCACGAGGAGGACGGCGACAGGGTCGTTCAACCCGGCCTCGCCCTCGAGCGTGCGCGCCAGGCTGCGCTTCAGCGTCGAGCCGCGCAGCAGCGCGAAGATCGCGGCGCCGTCGGTGGACGCGATGATCGATCCGAGCAGGAGCCCCTCCAGCGTGCTCAGGTCGAAGAGCCAGATCGCGGCCGCGCCGGTGATCGCCGCGGTGACGAAGGTGCCGACGAGGGCGAGCGCGAGGGCCGGGCGCAGGACCGGCCTGATCTCGTCGAACCCGGCGGTGAGGCCCCCCTCGAACAGGATGAGGCCGAGCGCGACGATCCCGACGGTCCGCGCGAGCTCGTAGTCGCCCTCCCCGCTCCCGAACTCGATCCAGCCCGTCACGTCCGAGCCGAGCACCATCCCGACGCCCAGGAACAGCAGCAGGCCGGGCAGCTTGACGCGGGCGGCGAGAAGCGACGCCGCGATGCCGGCAGCGAGGAGTGCCCCCGCGACGAGGATCAGCTCGCCGTCGGTCACGGGCACGAGACTGCCAGACCTTGTTAACGCCGCGCCGTGCGGTCGGGGATTAGGGTGGCGCCATGCACGAGGAGATCTCGGTTCCCGAGCTGACCGAGGCCGTGGCCCGGCTCTCGGCTCTGCTCGGCCCGCGCGAGGGAGGGGTGCTGCCCGCTCGAGGGCGGCATCACCAACCGCAACTTCCGGGTCAACTTCGGCGGCACGGACTACGTGGTGCGGCTGCCGGGCAAGGACACGGACCTGCTCGGGATCGACCGCGAGGCCGAGCGCCTCGCCACCAAGAAGGCGGCGGAGCTCGGGCTCGGCCCGAAGGTCGGCGCGATGCTGGACCACCCGGCCTGCCTCGTCACCTGCTTCGTCGAGAGCCGGGAGGTGACCGCCGCGGAGCTGCGCGAGCCGGCCCGCATCGAGGAGGTGGCCCGGGCGCTGCGCGGCTTCCACGAGTCGGGCCTCGAGCTGCCGACCGACTTCTACGTGTCCCAGATCGCGGACGAGTACGCGGAGGTCTCGCGGAGCCGCGGCGGCACGCTGCCCGAGGCCTTCGAGGACGCGCGCGACAGCGCCCGCAAGGTCGTGAAGGCGGTGCGGAAGAACGCCGAGCACCAGCCGGTCCCGTCCCACAACGACCTGCTCACCGCCAACTTCCTGCACGACGGCGAGCGGCTCGTGATCGTCGACTGGGAGTACGCCGGGATGGGCGACCGCTTCTTCGACCTCGGCAACTTCGCGGTGAACAACGAGCTCGGCGACGAGGACGGAGGAGCGCCTGCTGGCGGCCTACTTCGGCGAGCCGGCCACGCCTCGCCGGCAGGCCGCGCTGAAGCTGTTCCGCTTCATGTCGGACTTCCGCGAGGCGATGTGGGGCGTGGTGCAGACGAGCGTGTCCGAGCTGGACTTCGACTTCGACGCCTACGCCGACAAGCACTTCAAGCGCATGGCGGAGACGAGCGGGGACGAGCGCTTCCGCGGCTGGCTCAAGGAGGCCGGTGGCCGCTCTCCGTGAGCTCCCGGACGCCGCCCGCTGCGTGATCGTGGGGGGCGGCGTCGGGGGGACGTCGATCGCCCACCACCTCGCGCAGCTCGGGTGGGACGACGTGGTGCTGGTCGAGCGGAACCAGCTCACCTCGGGCTCGACCTTCCACTCCGCCGGGCTCGTCGGCCAGCTGCGCGGCTCGGTCTCGCTGACCAAGATGATGATGTACTCGGTCGAGCTCTACCGGACGATCCCGGGCTGGGTCGAGTGCGGCGGCATCAGGCTGGCGTCGAGCGACGAGCGCATGGAGGAGCTGCGCCGCCAGGCCGGCTGGGCGAAGACGTTCGGCCTGCCGCTCGAGCTGATCTCGGCCTCCGAGGCGCAGGAGCTGTTCCCGCTGATGTCGACCGACGGCGTGCTCGGCGCCGCGCTCCTCCCCACCGACGGCTACCTCGACCCCTCGCAGCTCACGTTCGAGCTCGCCGAGCGGGCGCGGCAGGGCGGCGCGCGCATCTTCACCTCCACGCGGGTGACGGGGATCGACAGCTCCGGCGGCCGGGTGCGGCGGGTGCGCACCGAGCGCGGCGACATCGAGTGCGAGGTGGTCGTGATCGCCGCGGGGATGTTCTCGGCCGAGGTCGGGCGGCTGGCGGGCGTGCGCATCCCGGTGCAGCCGATGTCGCACCAGTACCTGGTGACGCAGCCGTTCCGCGAGCGCGACCCGCACGAAGCCGCTGCCCACGCTGCGCGACCCGGACCTGCTGATCTACTTCCGCGAGGACGGCGGCGGCCTGGTGATGGGCGGCTACGAGCGGGACTGCGCGCCCGCCTTCCTCGTCGACGGCGACGGCCGCTTCGACGGGATCCCACCCGACTTCAACGGCCGCCTGCTGGAGGACGACTGGGACCGCTTCGAGGAGATCGTCGTGAACTCGCGGCGGCGCGTGCCGCAGATGGAGGACGTGCAGGTCACGCGCATGATCAACGGGCCCGAGGGCTTCACGCCGGACAACGAGTTCTGCCTCGGCGAGACCTCGGTGGGCGGGCTGTTCGTGGCCGCCGGCTTCTGCGCGCACGGCCTGGCGGGGGCGGGCGGGATCGGCAAGGTGATGGCCGAGTGGATCGCGGGCGGCGAGCCGTCGCTCGACCTGTGGCACATGGACGTGCGGCGCTTCGGGGCGCAGTACCGCTCGCCCTCGTACTCGCTGAAGCGGATCCGCGAGACCTACGAGACCTACTACGACATCAAGTACCCGGCCCACGAGCGGCAGGCCGGGCGGCCGCTGCGGATGTCGCCCGCGTACGACTGGCACCGGCGCCACGACGCGGCGTTCGGCGAGAAGTCGGGCTGGGAGCGGGTGAACTGGTACGAGTCGAACGCCGCGGCCGGCGACGGGTCGCTGCGGCCGCGCGGCTGGGCCGGCATGCACTGGTCGCCGGCGATCGGGGCCGAGCACCTGGCCTGCCGGTCGGGCGCCGCGCTGTTCGACGAGAGCTCGTTCTCGAAGATCGAGGTGGCCGGGCCGGGGGCCGCCGCGCTGCTCGAGCGGCTGTGCGACAACCACGTGGCGCGCGAGGTGGGCCGCATCACGTACACGCAGATGCTCAACTCGCGCGGCGGGATCGAGTGCGACCTGACGGTCGCTCGCCTGGCCGAGGACCGCTTCTCGATCGTCACCGGCACGGCGTTCGGGAACCACGACCGCGAGTGGATCCGGCGCCATCTGCCGGCCGACGGGTCGGTGCAGGTGCACGACGTGACGTCGGCGTGGGCCTGCTTCGGCATCTGGGGCCCGCGCTCGCGCGAGGTGCTGGCACCGCTGACGCCGCAGTCGCTCTCGAGCGAGGACTTCCCGTACATGTCGCTGCGGGAGACGACCGTGGGCGACGTGCCGGTCCGCGCGCTGCGGGTGACCTACGTGGGCGAGCTCGGGTGGGAGCTCTACTGCCCGGCCGAGTACGGGCTGACGCTGTGGCGCACGCTGTGGGAGGCGGGGCGGCCGTTCGACGTGGTGGCGGGCGGGTACCGGGCGATCGACTCGCTCCGGCTCGAGAAGGGCTACCGCGTGTGGGGCGCGGACGTGACGCCGGACGAGACGCCCTACGAGGGCGGCGTGGGGTTCGCGGTGAAGCTCGACAAGCCGGGCGGGTTCGTGGGCCGGGACGCGCTGGTGGAGGCGCGGGAGAAGGGGCCGCGGGCGGTGCTGTGCTGCCTGACGCTCTCGGATCCGCGCTCGGTCGCCCTGGGCAACGAGCCGGTCCGGGTGGGCGACTCGATCGTCGGGCGGGTCACGAGCGGCGGCTACGGCTACAGCGTGGAGCGCTCGATCGCCTACGCGTACCTCCCGCCGGAGCACGCTGGGGCCGGCACGGGCGTGGCGGTCGAGATCTTCGGGCGCTGGGTCGAGGGCGAGGTGGCCGAGGAGCCGCTGTTCGACCCATCTGGTGAGCGATTGCGCAGTTGAGTCATTAGCGCGGCAGGGACGGCGTCGCCCGTGCGTTGGTCTCTCAAAGGACGCCCCCCCAGACGTGACCCTTCCGCCCTTCCGCCCCAGCAGGTCGGCCGTCACGGTCGTTGCCCTGCTCGCCTGGCCCGCCGCGGCGCTCGCCGCCGACCAGATCCCCGAGGCCGGGTTCAGCCTCTCGACCGAGGACCCGCCGGCGGGGCACCAGGTGCGGTTCGAGTCGTCGTCGTGCGACCCGGACGGCCGGCTCGTGCGCCACGCCTGGGACTTCGACGGCGACGGCGCGTTCGACGATGCCGAGGGGCCCGTGGTGCTGAGGACGTTCCCGAGGCGCGGGGCTCGCAGCATCGGGCTGGAGGTGACGGCCGCGGGAGGGGCGACCGACGTGATGCGCCGGACGGTGATCGTCGACACCGAGTACGCGCTGCCGCGGCCGAAGGATGAGCGGCTGATGAGCCCGTACCCGGTGGTGCGGATCGCCGGACGGCTGACGCAGCGCGGCGTGCGAATACGGGTGCTGACGGTCTCGCGGGCGCCCACGTGCGCGGTTGTCCGGGTGTCGTGCCGGGGCCGCTCTTGCCCGGTGAAAAGCGTGAGCCGCTTCATGGGCCGCCGCGGACAGCTCCGGTTCAAGCGCTTCCAGCGCCGCCTGCGCCCCGGGGCGGTGCTGACGGTGCGGGTCTCGAAGGGAGACACGATCGGGAAGTACACGCAGTTCCGGATCAGGTCGGCGAAGGCGCCCCGGCGGCGCGACCGCTGCCTGAAGCCGGGTGAGACGAAGGGAAGCGCGTGTCCGCGGGAGTGAGACCGGGGGCGATGGCGAGACCGCGGCGCCGCGCCACGCTCTTGGGGGTCGGCGTCTCGGCGAGCAGGCATGTCGTGATGGTCGCGGCTGCGGCCGGCCGGTTCCTGCGCTCGCACCTCGGCCTCGCGGTCGGCGTCATGGCCGCCTTCGCGGCCGCGCTTGCCGTCACGTTTGCGGCGACCGGCGCCGATGGTGAGCCGGAGGCGCGTGCGCCGGTGGGGTCCCTGGCGGTTCCGATCGAGCGCTCGGCGCCCGGCGACGGCGAGGTTGCGCTTGGCAGCGCCGAGGCGCTTCCCACCCTGGGCCCGGCCGAGGCGCTTCCCGCGCTCGCCGTTCCCGCAGGCCGATCTGGTCGGGCCGCGACCACCCGGGCGCCTTCCGAGCGCGCTCCGGCGCAGGCCGCTCCCACGCCGTCCGCGCCGCAGGCTCCGGCGGATTCCGCCTCGCCGCCGCCTGCCGCGGCTCCGCCGCCAGTGCCGGTCGCCCCGGCTCCGCCATCCGAGCCGGTGGCCCCCGGGCCGCCCTCGCCCGACCCCGCGCCTGGGCCGGCGCCCGCGGCGCCGGCACCGGCGCCCGATCCACCACCAGTGGAGTTCGACGACTCGGGCTGACCCGTGACCCGGCTGCTCCACAGCGCGAAGGTGGATGGCGCGGCCGTGGCGGCCGCCCTCGACGGCCTTCGCGATCGGGGAGCGACCTGCCAGGCATACATACGGGCCGGCGGGACCAACTTGTGCGTCAACGCGGTGAACGCCGGCGGAGGCGGCTGGTCCGCGTACTCGGAGGCCGCGTCCAGGCGCGCGGGGACCGGTGGCCGCCGGATGCTGCCGGTGCTCGACGGCGGGGAGATCGACGGCGTGCTCTGGATCGCGTACGACATGGGCTCGGCGATGTCGCTGGCGGACCATCGCAGCCGCCATCTGCTGCCGACGGCGACGTCGCTGCAGGTGCTCTCGGACGTGGCGCGAGCACTCGACGACGCCGCCGCCGAGGGCGTGTTCGCATCGGAGCTGCCTCCCGACTCGGTGTTCGTGACCGGGAAGGGCGCGCGCCTCGGCGACATGGGCACCGCGCGAGAGGGCCTCAGGCAAGCGAAGTTCGAGCTGAAGGGCGACCCGGCGTACGTCCCCCCGGACGTGCGGAGAGGCAAGCGCGCCGGGGAACGCTCGGGCGTCTACCTGTTCGGAGCGCTGCTGCACTACGTGCTGACCGGCGCGGCGCCACCGTATGGCCGCCCGGAGCGGCGCGAGAGCCGGCGACCGGACCTCCCGGTGTCGATCAAGGCGATCGTCGCGACGGCGATGGCCGACGATCCCGGCAACCGACCGCCCACGGCGAGCGAAGCCCACGAGATGGCGAAGCGAGCTCTCCGAGGCGAGCGGCCGGCACGCGCACGGAGGCGACGCGGGCCGAAGCCAGCCGCGGCGAAGCCCGCCGCCCCAAAGCCGCCGCCGCGAAGCGGCGACGCCGCGACCGCCGCGACCGCCGCGACCGCCGCGACCGCCGCGACCGCCGCGAAGCGAGGCTCCCCGGACGGCCCTGCGCGGAAACCCGCCGCGAAGCGCTCCAGCGCCAAGGCATCAGGCGAGAAGCGCGCCATCCGGAAGGCCGCCGCCGCGAAGCGAGACGCACCGGACCGCCCAGCGCGGAAACCCGCCGCGAAGCGCGCCAGCGCCAAGTCCACTGCCGCGAAGCAAGGCGCCCCGGACGCCCCTGCGCGGAAACCCGCCGCGAAGCGCGCCAACGCCAAGGCCGTCGCCGCGAAACGAGTCGTCGCCGCCAGGTCCGTCGCCGTGAAGCGCGCCAGCGCCAAGGCCGCCGCCGCGAAGCGGGTCGTCGCCGCCAGGTCCGCGGCTGCGAAGCGGGTCGTCGCCCGGTCCGGTGCCGCGACGGCGCGGCTGCGCTTCGCGGCGAGCACGGTCACCCCCCGGCGCGCGCTTGGCGTCGGGGGCGCGCTGATCCTCGGAGGCGCGGCCGGCCTGCTTCTCGGCGGTTCGCCGGATCCCGAGCCGGCTCGCGCCCAGACCGTCACCGCGCAGGGCCTATCGGTCAGCTTGCCCTCCAGCCGGCATCGCGTCGAGCCGAGCGGCAAGGGACTCGCGGTCCGGACTCCGGGGGCTCTCCTTCGGGCGCGCATCGTCAACCCTCCGCTCCCGCCCCCGCCCGAGGCACGGGCGGTCCGGCTCGGTGCCTTTCAGGCCTGGCGTCACGACGCCGGCGGCGTGGTGCGCTACTCGGTTCCGACCAGCCGGGGCACCCTCGCGGTCACCTGCCGGACGACTGCCTCCCGGAGCCCGGGTCCGCTTGCGCTGTGTGAGCGCACCGCGTCGACCCTGAGGCTCCGCGACGTCAGGGCGCTGCCCCTCGCCGTGGCGGCCAGGGAATCGCGGCGTCTACGCACCGCGATCGAGACCCTGGGTGCCGAGCGCGACGCTGCCCGAGCGAGGCTGGACAGCGCCTCCACGCCGGCCGACCAGCGCCTCGCCGCTCAGGAGCTCGCGGACAGCCACCAAGAGGCCGCGACCGCGCTCCGCGAGCTCACCGGAGCCGAGCCCCTCGAGAACGGCCGCGCGTGGCGCGGCCCGCGCGTACTCCGAGCTGGGGACAGCCGCGGAAAGCGGGTCAGCCGAGCGCTGGGCCCAGGCGAGCGAACAGGTCCGCCGCAGCGAAGCCGCGCTCGCCGGCGCCATCGCCGCCGCAGGCTGAGGCCGCGCCCTACTGCCCCTCGGCGCATTCGGTCGCCCCGAGAGCGCGCGCGGTCCTGTTCGAGGCGCTCGAGTCGATGCCCTGCAGGCGCGTAGCGGCCTCCTGGATCGCCTCTTGGTCCTCGCTCTCGACGGCGTCCCGCAACTCCTCGAGCGCCGGGATGCCCTCGTCCTGGATCTCGTTTCGCGTGGCGTCCACGAACTGCTCCGCCGTCTCGCCGGCATCGCCCTCCGGGCGCTCCAGGTCGCCGAGCTCGTCGACCGCGTTGCGCGATTCCTCGATCACCTCGTCGATCGCCTCGACGATGTCCTCGGGGCCGTCGGCGCCCTGGGCGACGTCGTCGAGCGACTGCTCGGCGTCACGGCAGATCTTGTTGGCCTGCTCGGCGAAGTCCTCCTGCGAGGGCGCGTCGTCCCCGCCGCAGGACGCGGCGGCGAACGCGAGCAGGGTCAGGAGGATCGGCGCGAGTCGAGTCATGCGGCGTGCATACCCGATCCGCAACCCGGCTATCCGGGGCGTTCGGGCAGCAGGCCCGCGAGGATGTGCTCCGTGCCGTCCATGTGCTCGCGCATGAGCCGAACGGCGCCGCCGATGTCGCGGCGCCGAAGGAGGGCGACCAGGCGGCGGTGCTGCTCGTTCGAGCGGTTCAGGACCTCCTCGGGGTGGGCGATGCGAGCGATCAGGTCGCTCATCTGGCCCTGAACCTCGGTCATGGCGGTCACGAGCCGGGGCGAGTAGGAGGCCTCGGCGACGCCGATGTGGAAGCGGATGTCGGCGCGGCGATAGTCGTCGAAGCGCTGGGCGCCGTCCATGCTGCGGGTGAGCTCGCGGAGCCGCTGGAGGTCGCTCTCGCGGGCGCGCTCGGCGGCGAGCACCGTCGCGCCGGTCTCCACCGCCACGCGGTAGTCGAGCACCGCGCGGGCCTCCTCGCTGAGCACCTCGCCGTCCACCTTCTGGCCGAGCGGGGGCTCCTCGGCGACGAAGGTGCCGCCGGCGCGGCCGCGGAAGGACACGAGGTGGCCGCTCTGGACGAGCGTGGTGAGCGCCTGGCGGAGGGTCGAGCGGGAGATGCGGAGCTGGTCGGCGAGGTCGCGCTCGGCCGGAAGGCGCGACCCCGGCGAGAGGATTCCGAGGCGGATCGCGGTCCCCAGGCGCTCGACCGTCTCCTCGAAGGTCGTGGGGGGCTCGACCGGCTGGAACACCGCCTCCTGGGCCGGTGTCCTCGCCACGGTCGCGGTCGGTTCCACTCACGCAACGGTACACCCGGCACGAAGGCGGCCCGGCCCGCGAGCGCTAGATTGCGCGGCCGTGGACGTGCGCAAGGAACGGGTCGTGGTGGAGACAGATCGGTACCGCGTGGAGGGCATGATGACCCTCCCGAAGGAGGGCTACCGCTCGCGGGTCTCGGACCACGTGAACCGTCGCGACCAGGAGTTCTTCACGCTGCTCGAATGCTCGCTGAGCCCGCTCGACGGAGGCGAAGGCACATGGGAGACGCCGGTGCTGATGCTGGCCCGGCGCCACATCCGCCTGATCGTGCCGGTGTCCGAGAGCGGGTGAGGTGAGGGCCGCGCGGCGGCTGGGCCTGACCGCAGGCCTCGGCATTGCGGGAGCGGCGCTCTGGTGGCGGAAGCACCCCTCTGCCTGCCCGTACTCGCAGAGGTTCTGGGTCGCGGCGCCGCACCCGTTCATCACGCGTGAGCGGCTGCGGTCCGTGCTGGAGCCCGCGGCGGGCGAGCGGGTCCTCGAGGTGGGACCCGGGACGGGGTACTACGCGCTGCCGGTGGCGCGCTGGCTGGAACCGAGCGGGCGCCTCGACGTGCTCGACATCCAGCAGGAGATGCTCGACCACACGCTGCGCCGGGCGGCCTCGGCGGACATCGCGAACATCGCGGGTGAGCGCGGCGACGCGCGGGAGATGCCCTACCCGGACGAGACGTTCGACGCCGCGTACCTCGTGACCGTGCTGGGCGAGATCCCGGACCAGGACGCCGCCCTGCGAGAGCTGCGCCGAGTGGTGAAGCCGACCGGCCGGATCGTGGTGGGCGAACTGTTCGGCGACCCGCACATGGTGACGCTTCCGGGCACTGCGAGACCGAGCGGAGGCGGCCGGCCTGGAGGTTGAGCGAAAGCTCGGCGGCCGCCTGTGGCACTTCACGCGCCTTCGCCGTTCGAACTCGTAACACACGCGCGCTGACCTGTTACGCGAGGGCGGCCAGGATGGGGCCCATGCCGCCTGCTGGTCCGGAAACGTCCCGATATAGGACGCTTTCGGACCAGGTGCCGGCGGCCGCGGGGCCGGGGCGGGAGGCCCAGCGCCAGCGCGCGGCTGAGCGCGAGCGCGCGATCCAGGAGTTGGCGGCGCGCCAGCATCGCATGGTCTCCCTTCCCCAGCTGAAGGCGCTCGGTCTCAGCGCCAGCGCCGTGCGAAACCGGGTGGCCACCGGCAAGCTGCGGCGCGTCCACCACGGCGTGTACGCCGTGGGCCTCGCGCCGATCTCAATCGAGGCCACCTACATGGCCGCCGTCCTCGCTTGCGGACCGGGGGCCGTCCTCTTTCATCGCTCGGCCGCACACCATCTCGGCCTTCGCCCCAGCAGCCGACAGGCGGTTGACGTCGCTGCCCCCGGCCGTGCCGGCAAGGGACGCAAGGGCATCGATGTCCACCGCGCGAGCCGCCTCGAGGAGCGCGACACCACGAAGGTGAACGGCATCCCCTGCACCACCGTCGCCCGCACCCTCCTCGACCTCGCCACCACCATCGACAAGTCCGCTCTCGAACGAGCGGTCGAGCAGGCAGAGAAGCTCAGGATCTTCGACCTGGCTGCTGTCGTGGACGTCACGACCCGAGCAGGCGATCGAAGGCGCGCCGCCGCCCTGCGCAACGCCTTGGCCGCCTACACCCCCGAGCCCGCCTTCACCCGCAGCGAGCTCGAGAAGCGTTTCCTCGCCCTGTGCCGGACGGCCGGAGTCCCAATGCCACGAACGAACAACGTCACGAACGCCGACGAGATCGACTTCACGTGGCCCGACCGTCGCCTCATGGTCGAGGCCGACAGCCTGCGCCATCACGGCACGCGCGCCGCCTTCGAACGCGACCGCCGCCGCGACCAGCAACACACAGCCGCCGGCTGGCGAGTCGTCCGCTTCACCTGGCGGCAAGTCGACGAAACGCCGGCGGACGTGGTGGCGACCCTTCGGTTGCTGCTCGCCACCTAGCGGAGAGGGAGGGATTCGAACCCTCGAGGCAGTTTGACCCGCCCACACGATTTCCAGTCGTGCACCTTCAGCCGCTCGGTCACCTCTCCAGAGCGGCCCACAAGACTAGCTTCGCTTGCCCTCCTCGAATCCGGCGACTAGCGTGGCCGTCGTGCCGCTGCCTGCCGAGACCGATGTCGCGATCGTCGGCGCGGGCTTCGGCGGCCTCGGCATGGCCATCCGGCTGAAGCAGGCCGGCCGCGACGACTTCGTCGTCCTCGAGCGCGCCTCCGACGTCGGCGGCACCTGGCACGCCAACACCTATCCCGGCTGCCAGTGCGACATCCCCTCGAACCTCTACTCGTTCTCGTTCGCGCGCAAGTCGGACTGGGCCACCGCCTATCCGATGCGCGAGCAGATCCTCGACTACCTGCACCACTGCGCCCGGCGCTTCGGCGTCGAGCCCCACGTCGAGCTCGAGTGCGAGCTGCTCGACGCCGGCTGGGACCCCGACCGCGGCCGCTGGGACATCGAGACCTCCTCGGGCGCCCTCTCCGCGCGCGTGCTCGTGGCCGCGCCCGGCCTGCTGAGCGAGCCGTGCGTGCCGGACCTCCCCGGCCTCGACCGCTTCGAGGGCACCACCTTCCACACGTCGAGGTGGAACCACGACCACGACCTCACCGGCGAGCGCGTCGCGGTGCTCGGCACGGGCGCCACCGCGGTGCAGGTGGTGCCGAGCATCCGCGAGCAGGTGAGCCGGCTGTTCGTCTTCCAGCGCACGCCGCCGTGGGTCATCCCCCACCTCGACCACCCCGTCGGTCCGCGGCTGCAGCGTCTGTACGAGCGGGTTCCGGCCGCGCAGCGCCTCGTGCGGGCGACCATCTGGGGCCTGCACGAGCTGCTCGTGCCGGGCATGGCGCGCGACCCGCGGCTGCTCAAGGGGCACGAGCTCCTCGCCAGGTCGAACATGCGCCGCGGCATCAGCGACCCCGACCTCCGCCGGCGCCTCACGCCCGACTACGCGATCGGCTGCAAGCGAATCCTGCTGTCGAGCGACTGGTATCCGGCGATCACGTCACCGGGCGTCGAGCTCGTCACGTCGGGGATCCGCGAGGTGCGCGAGCGCTCGATCGTGGACGGCGACGGCGTCGAGCACGAGCTCGACACGATCGTCTTCGCCACCGGCTTCGTGCCGAGCGACCCGCCGATCGCGCGCCGGCTGCGAGGGCGCGAGGGTCGCACGCTGTCCGAGACCTGGCAGGGCAGCCCGCAGGCGTACCTGGGCACGACGGTCGGCGGGCTTCCCCAACCTGTTCCTCTTCTACGGGCCGAACACCAACCTCGGGCACAGCTCGATCGTGTACATCCTCGAGTCGCAGATGACATACGTGCTGAGCGCGCTCGAGCGATGGACGACCGCGGCGCGCGCGTGCGTCGAGGTGCGGCCGCAGGTGCAGGACGTGTTCAACGAGGAGATGCAGGAGCGGCTGCAGGGCTCGGTGTGGAACAGCGGGTGCAGCAGCTGGTACCTCGACCGCCACGGCCGCAACTCGATCCAGTGGCCGGGCTTCACGTTCGAGTTCCGGCGGCGGACGCGGCGGTTCGAGCCGGCGGAGTACAGGCTCTCGCCGCCCGTGGCGGCGGAGCCGCTGGCGGCCGCGTCGGCCTAGAGGCCGAGCTCGCTGACGCCCCGCTCGTGCCAGCCGAGGTGGTGGGCGAGCTCGTGGCGCAGCGTGCGCTCGACCTGGGCGCGAAGCAGGTCCGGGTCCCAGCCGAAGTCGCGCTCGAGCGTGTCCTGGTAGAGGACGATGCGGTCGGGGTAGTTGTCGCGGGCGACGGTGTCGCCGAAGTAGTGGCCGTAGGCGCGGTTCTCGGCGCCGAGTTGAGAGATGACCACAGGCGTGGTGTCGAGCAGCTTCTGGAACTCGGGCGGCAGGTTGTCGATGGCGTCGGCCACGAGGATGTCGAACTCGATCGGCGCCGGCGCGCAGGCCGGGCTCGCGGGCGAGCTCCTCGCTGCGCTTGACGAGGCGCTCGAACTCGGCGTCGGGCATGGAGTCGCTGCCGCTGAGGGCGACGAAGGCCCAGGCGGTGAGCAGGGCGAGCACGACGGCGGAGCCGACGATGATCGCCATCTCCTCGGCGCCCGACAGGGAGGGCGGGTTGAGGAAGAGCAGCAGGAGGCCGACGGCGAAGAGGGCGGCGAGGCCCGCCTTGATGGGTCCGCGGAAGGTGTCGAGCACGTACATCAGAGTACGCAAGGCGGCGAGGCCCGCCCGCGGCCTGGAGCGGTGCGCGCTCGGGCCGGCGCCGTCTCGCCCGCGGCCTGGGGCGGTGCCCGCTCGGGCCGTCGCCGTCTCGCCGGTGCCCCGCGCCGGCGGCCCGTCCCTACTCGTCGTCGCCCGAGTCCGGCTCCTCGGCGCCGGCAGCGTCGGGGTTGCCGGTGGCGGTCTCCTCCTCGTCCTCGTCGGGCTGCGCGCCGGGGACGCTCGGGTCCTGCTCCTTGGCCTCCCACTCCTTGCGCGCGTCGTCGATGTGCTCGCCGACGCGATCCGAGTCGTGCTCCATCCGCTCGGCGTCGCGCTCCATCTCTTCTGCCTGCTCTTCGTGCTCCACGGGGAGCCTGTACCCGCTGGCTCGGTCGGCGAACACGGGGCCTAGCCGCCGCGGAGCCGCACGCGGACCTCGCCGCCGCCGGGGTCGGCGCGCGGGGTCCAGCCGTGCGGAACCCGGGTCGAGCGGCCGGGCATCAGGCGGGCGAGCCGGCCGCTCCAGAGGACGTCGTCGCCCTGGACGATCTCGACCTGGGGAGCGCGGAGGAAGTCGTGGGCGCGGAGGGCGAAGCGGCCGCGCGGGGGTGCGTCGCGCGGCCCCGCCTCGCGCGGCGCGACGGCGGCGCCCGGCGGCGGCGCGATCGCCGATGTGCCGCCCGCGGCGCCAGGCGGCGGCGCGTTCGCCGGCGCGGGGCCCGCCACCACGTTCGGCGCGATCCAACCGAGCGGCGGCTCGCACACGATCGGCACCCGCTGCCGCGGCCACTCGCCGTCCTCGAGGTACCGAGCGACACCGGCCGCCGCGTGACGCCCGCTCAGCGCGGCCACGTCCGCCTGCTCGGCCCCGTGCAGGAGGTTGCCCGCCGCGAAGACGCCCGGCCGGGAGCTGCGCAGTGCGGCGTCCACCGCCGGGCCGCGCGTGGCCGGGTCGAGCTCCAGGCCGGCCATCACGGCCAGCTCGTGATCGGGGATCCAGTCGGCGGTGAAGACGACGGTGTCGCACTCGACCGTTCGCGTCCGACCGGTGTCGAGATCGGTCAGCTCGACCTGCTCGACGCGCGGGCGCCCGTGGATCGCGGTCACCTGCGTGCGGGTCCAGACGGGCACCCGGTACCTCAGCCGCGCCCCCACCGGAACGCCGCCACCGACGCGTGCCGCCGCAGCTCGGTGGTCAGCGCGATCGTGTCGGCGCCGCCGTGGGCGAGCGTGAGGATCGCCGAGAAGCTCACGTGCTCCGCGCCGACCACGAGCGCGCGACGCCCCGCGGGAAGCCCGCGCAGGTAGACGAGCTGCTGGAGCATGCCCGTGGTCATGACGCCGGCGGGCCGGCTGCCCGGGACGAGGCGCGCGGAGCGGGGCCGCTCGCGACAGCCGGTGGCGAGGACGATCGCCGCGGGGTCGAGCGTGGAGCGGCCGCGCGGGGAGGTGAGCTCGAGCCGGGCGGTCGCCTCACCGGCCGAGGGCCCGCCGGACCTCGGGGGTCCACCCGAGCGCCCGCTCGGCTGCTCCCACCCGGTCACCATCGTCTCCTCGAGCACCTCCACCCCCGCCTCGCGCGCCAGCTCCACCCAGCGCCGCGCGTACGCCGGCCCGCTCAGCGGCCGCCGCAGGTCCCTCAGCCCGAACCCCGCGTGCTTCGCGTGGCGCGGGATGCCGCCCGCCTCCGGCTCGCGCTCCAGCACGACCACCTCGCGCACGCCGCGCCGCCGCAGCTCGACCGCCGCCGCCAGCCCGGCCGGCCCGCCGCCCACCACGGCCACCGGCCCGTCAGCCATCGCTCCGCCCCGACAGGAGCGCCGCCAGCTGCGCCCCGCACCAGAACCCCTGGCACCGGCCCATGTGGGCGCGGGTCCGTCGCCGCAGACCGTCGAGGTCCACGGGCGGAACCGGGCTCGCCATCGCGTCGCGCAGCTCTCCTCGCGTGACCCGCTCGCAGAAGCACACCACCCGCCCGTACTCGGCGTCGTCGCTCGATCAGGTCCCCGCGCTCGAACGGCCGCGGCGTCGCCTCCCCCAGGTTCGGCATCCGGAACGGCGGCGCCTCCCGCGGCGCCCCGAGCGGCAGCTCGAGCCCGTCCCGCACGTACTCGGCGATCGCCATCGACGCCGACAGCCCCGTCGAGCGGATCCCGCCCACGCAGGCGTAGCCGTCCTCGAAGCGGATCTGGAAGTCGGCGTGCTCGGTGGCGGCGCGCAGCCCGACGTAGACGGCGGTGACGTCGAAGCTCGGCAGCGCCGGCACGATCCGGCCCGCCTCGCTCAGCAGATGGGCCAGCCCGGACGCGGTCGAGGACGTGTCGTCCTTGCGCTGCACGTCGTCGGCGGTTGGGCCGACCATCAGGTTCCCGAACACCGTGGGCGAGACGAGCACGCCCTTCGACACCCTCGTCGGCACCGCCAGCAGGATGTGGCGCACGAGCGGCCGCGAGAGCTTGTCGAACACGATCAGCTCGCCGCGGCGAGGGGTCACGGTGAACGAGTCGCCGCCGAGCATGCGGTCGATCTCGTCGCTGCGCAGGCCGGCGGCGTTCACGAACCGGCGGGCGGTGAGTGCGCCGCCGGGGGTGTGCACCTCGAAGCCGCCCGGGACTCGCCTCACACCCGTCACCGGCGTCGAGCGCCGCAGCTCGCAGCCCGCCAGCACCGCCTCGGTGGCGAACGCGAGCGGGGTGGTGAACGGGCAGACGAGCGCCTCGTCGGGCACCTCCAGGGCGGCGACGGCGCCGGGGCCGAGGTGCGGCTCGCGCTCGTAGAGCTCGGCCACGTCGAGCTCGCGGATGGCGTCGTAGCCGTTGGCCCGCGAGCGCTCGACGATGCCGGGCAGCTCGCCCCGCTGCTCCTCGTCCCACGCCACGAGCAGCGCCCCGGTGCGCTCGACCGGGATGCCGACCCGCGCGGCGTACTCGGCGAGCAGCTCGCACCCGCGCGGGACCAGGCGCGCCTCGACCGTGCCGGGCTTGGCGTCGAAGCCCGTGTGGAGCAGGGCGGTGTTGGCCTTGCTGGTGCCGGCGCCGACGTCCGGGGCGGCCTCCAGCAGCGTGACGTCGAGGTCGAAGCGGGTGAGCTCGCGCGCGATCGCCGTGCCGACCACGCCGGCGCCGACGATGACCACGTCCCGGTCCATGCCGCGGCGACTCTATTGCCGCGTGCCGCGGCAGGACCCGGCGGCGCGGTGGTCGAAGAACCGGGCCATGCTGAAGGAGTTCCGCGAGTTCATCCTGCGAGGCAACCTGGTCGACCTGGCCGTCGCCGTGGTGATCGGCACGGCGTTCACGGCGGTGGTCACGTCGATGGTCGAGGACCTGATCACGCCGCTGATCGCGGCCATCGGAGGCGAGCCGGACTTCTCGGCGCTCAGCTTCACGATCAACGGAAGCGAGTTCCGCTACGGCGACTTCATCAACGCGCTGATCTCGTTCCTGATCATCGCGACGGTGGTGTTCTTCTTCGTGATCAAGCCGGTGAACACGCTGCTGTCGAGGCTGCGAACGGAGCCACCGGTGGCCCAGGAGACGCACCAGTGCCCCGAGTGCCTGAGCGACATCCCGATTGCGGCGAGGCGCTGCGCGTTCTGCACCACGCAGGTGGCGGCGGCCTAGCTAGGGCCCGGCGTCGATCGCCGCCTCGACCTCGGCGCGCGTGGGCTGACGGCCGAAGCTGGTGAGGGACCAGGTCGCGCCGGCGGCGATCCAGGGAGCAGGATCTTCATCAGGGCGGCTCTCGACGACGAGGTCGAACGGGCCGTCGTCATCCCGCATGGCTCTGATCTCGTCCGCGAGCTCCGCGAGCGCATCGGGGTTCGGGAGGTCGATCGGGAAGAGCCCGTCGTAGCGGGCGGCGCGCCTCAGCGGGCGCCGGTTCGGCCAGCGGGCGGCGACCCAGATCGGGATCCGCGGACGCTGCACAGGGCGCGGCTCGAAGCCGCCGTCCCAGTAGGAGAGGAGCTTCTCGAGACCGTCGTCGAGCAACCTCGCACGCGCCTTCGGATCGCCCTCCTCACCGAAGCGTTTCGGATCGAACTCGCCGGTGACCTCGCTGCCGAGGCCGACGCCGAAGACGAGCCGGCCGCGGCTGAGCCGGTCGAGCGTGACGGTCTCGCGGGCGAGCTGATGGGGCCGGCGGCGAGGCAGCGGGGTGACGAGGGGACCGATGACGACCCGCTCGGTGCGCATGGCAACGGCGGCAAGCGTGACCCACGGATCGGCGAGCGCCTTGACCGGCTCGCTGTAGGCGACGTGGTCCCAGACGAAGAAGCCGTCCCACCCGCGCCGCTCGGCCCGGGCGGCGAGCTCGGCGACGAGGGCGGGCTCGGAGAGCTCCTCGAAGGGAGCGACGAAGATGGCGCGGCGAGCGGTCATGGGCATTGGAGGCCCCCATCATCGTGAACTCCTCGGAGGGGTGCCCCAGCGCCGACGAGTAGGACGGAAAACGGGCCGGGGGTCGAGGCCGCGGAGAAGCCCTTCGCCAGCCCCGGCGTTAGCTCGCAAACCCGTTGGAGGGATCAGCAGTGAACCCGAAGGAGAAGGAATGAGGAAGCTCCTCAGCAGTGCCGCCATCGCCGCCATCGCGGTCATGGCGTTCGTGCCGGCGGCCTCGGCTGCCACGAAGACCGCCGTGACGTTCGACGGGGCGTTCATGACGAACGGCGCGTCGATGTGGTCGGGCGAGGTCGTTTCGCCGAAGACCAAGTGCGCAAACAAGCGCGTCGTTCTGATCTTCAAGCAGCGCCCTGGCGCGGATCTGAAGATCGGCTCGACAAAGGCCGTGCGGGTGACCGCAGCGCCCGGCTACTACTGGGCCTTCGAGAAGACCGGCTACGCGGTGAAGTCGTCCGAGAAGTACTACGCGAAGGTCAAGGCGACCGACAGCTGCGCGGGAGCGCGCTCGCCGGTCCTCAATGCGGTGAGTTACTGAGGAGCTTGGGCCGGGTGGGAACTGCGCCCGGCCCATTCACATCGCCTACTCCCGCAGCCCGGCGGCTTCGAGGGCTTTCTCAGGGTCGAGATACTCGCGGACCCGAATCACCTTGCCACTCTTGAACTCCACGATCCAAGCGATTGCCGATTCGGTTATTGCGCCGCTCTCACTGCCGCGTCCCCGGAGGTGACCGATGGCGACGACTCGCTCGCCAAGGTCCCGGATCTCTGTTTGCTCTGCCTGGATCTCAGAGAAGGCTTCCTCAACTTCTCGGATTCCCTTGCGGACGCCTTCGTGTCCCCGATACACGGTGGCTTCCCCGCCGAGCTGAATCTGCAACCAGGGGTGCCACTCGATCTCGGGGTGGAGCTCGTCGAGCATCGCTTCCACGTCGCGGCGGTTGTAGGCGTCCGACACGCGCCGAACGATCTCGACGTTCTCCTGCGACATCGCCCGCCCAGTATCTGCCGCTCGCAGAGCCGCGTCCAGGGGCGCTCGAATCGGCGCGCAAACCCAGCCCACCCCTATCATCATGGCTCCTCGGAGGGGTGCCGGAGCGGTTGAACGGGGCGGTCTCGAAAACCGTTGTGGGCCTTTCGGTCCACCGAGGGTTCGAATCCCTCCCCCTCCGCTGACAGAACCGAATCCGCGACTCGCGGTGCCGCGACAGTGGCCGCAGGGGCCACGGAACGCGCGGGTGTATGGTTGGCGCGGCTCTCCGGAGATCCTCCGTGCGGGCACTCGCGCTCGAACACCTTCGTCCCAATCCGATCGGCGTCTACGGCGACGTGCTCGACGGGCGTGGGATCGAGGTTGACCGGATCATGGTTGACGAGGGTGAGGCGATCCCGGACTGGCGCGGGTACGACTTCCTCGTCGTCATGGGTGCCGGCGCGGACGTGTGGGACCACGACGCGCACCCCTGGATCGCGGCCGAGCAGGAGACGATTCGCGAGGCGGTGCTCGCGGGGGTCCCGTACTTCGGCGTGTGCTTCGGCGCGCAGCTGCTCGCGTCGGCCTTCGGCGCACGTGGCTACCGCGGCATTGAGGCCGAGCTCGGGATCAACCAGGTCTTCCTGACCGCGGCAGCCCGTCGGGACCCGGTGTTCCGCGGGTTCCCGCCCGACCTCGACGTGTGTGAGTGGCATTCCAACCACTTCGCGTTGCCGATCGGCGCGATTCGCCTTGCCCGGTCGCCTCGCTATGAGAACCAGGCCATCCGAATCGGGCGAGTCGCGTACGGCATCCAGTGCCACCTCGAGACGTCGCGCGAGGACCTCGAGGCTTGGCTCGAGTTGTTCCCCGCGACCGTGAACCTGTTCGAGTCGCGACACGGTGCCGGATCGGTGCCGGCCTTCCTCGACGACTACGGCGCGTTCGTGCCGCGCCTGCGTAAGACCGCTCGGCAGCTGTTTGGACGTTGGCTGGAGAACGCGGTGGCGCTCGGCAACCTCGCGGGCACGGCACGCGCATTGCGGTCGGTGGGCCCACGAGGAACCGAGCCGGCGCGGGCACTGGTCGGGCGCCGCAGCGAGCTGGGCCGGATCGAGAACGCGCTTGCTGTGGCGCGCCAGGGCGGCAGCGCCGTGATCGTCGTCCGCGGCGAGGCGGGAACGGGAAAGACCACGCTGCTCGACGAAGCCGTGGCGCGAGCGCGCGGTCTCACGGTCCTCCGCACGCGCGGCGCCGATCGCGGCAGTGAGCGGCGCTTCGCAGGGCTTGTGGAGCTGTGCGAGCCGATGCTGGACCGACTCGCGCGCCTGCCGGCGGCGCGGGCCTCGGCGCTCGCTTCCGCCGTCCGCCCGGGCACCGCGCGGCGCGTGTCCGATCGCTACGGGGTCTACGCCGGACTCCTTGACCTGCTCACGACGGCCGCGGAGGAGACCCCGATCATGGTCGTCGTCGACGACGCGCACCTGCTGGACGAGGCGTCGGCCGAGGCGATTCCGTTCGTCGCGCGTCGCTTGTGGATCGACGGGATCGCGCTCATCATCGCCACCGAATCCGAGGACGGCTTGTCCGAAGGCGAGGAGGTCCGGCTCGCCCCGCTCGACCCGGCGCACGCCCGAGCGCTGCTTTCGGTCAGGTTCGGCGGCGAGCTGGCGCCTTCGGTGGTGGAGCGCATCGCCACGAGCGGGAACGGCAACCCGCTCGCGCTCCTGGAGATCGCGCGCGGGCTCACGCCCGAACAGCGGCGCGCGGAAGCGCCTCTCGACGGGTCGCTGCCGCCATCGGCCGAGTGGGCGTACCTGCGCCGGATCGAGGCGCTGCCCCCCGACACCCGCCAGGCGCTGGTGCTTGCTGCGCTCGCCGGCGACGGTGAGCGCGAGATCGTCACACGGGCGTGCAACGGTCTCGGCCTCGACCCGAGTGCGCTCGACGCCGCGACACGGGCAGGGCTCGTCGAGCAGGACGCCACGCAGGTGCGGTTCTGCCACGAGCTCGCGCGCACCGCCGTCTCCTACTCGGCTCTGGCTGCCGAGCGCCGCCTCGCGCACCGCGCGCTGGCGGGTGCCGTGGGCGGTGAGCAGCGTCTGTGGCACGAGGCCCACGCCGCCACCGGCCCCGACGACGCCGTCGCCGATGGCCTGGAACTGGTGGCCATGAGCGCCCGCGACCAGGGCGCCTACGCCGCCGCGGCCCACGCTCTCGAGGTCGCCGCGCGCCTGACCTCTGATCGCGAGGGGCGCGCGGAGCGGCTGCTCCGTGCCGCGCAATGCAGTCATCTCGGCGGGCCACGTGCACGCGGCGCTCGACCACCTCGGCGAGGCACTGGAGTGCGTGTCCGCGCCGCCGCTGCGGATCGAGCTGGAGCACGCGCGGGGCCGGATCGCGGCGCGCAGCGGCGACGCCGCACGCGCGCGGGATTGGCTTACCGCGGCCGCCGGCCGCTGCGAGTACGACGAGCCCGCGAAAGCGGCCGAGATCCTCGCCGACGCGATCCTGCCGGCGCTTCGTGCCGGCTCGCCGGCCGAGGCGGTGCGCCTGGCACGCCGCTCCATGCGCCTCGCGCCGTGGTGCGGGTGATCGCGTCGAGCTCATCTCGACGCTGCTGCTCGGCATGGCGCTCATCTACGCCGGCGACTACGAGGAGGGCGCCGCGCTGATCGACCACGCGGACGTCGCGGCCGCTCACCGCCATGCCGACGCGGTCGGGAGCCAGCCACATCCATACCTCGGGGCCGCCCTGGCGCTCGCGGGGCGCTACACGCGGGCCCGAGAGGTCCTCGCGCGCATGATCGCGGAGGCGCGCAATGAGGGCGCCTTCGACATGCTTCCCTACGCCTTGGTCCGGCTCGCCGGCGTCGAGCTCGACACCGGGCGCTGGCGCGTCGCGGCGGCAGGGCTGGCGGAGGCCGTGCAGCTGGCGCAGGAGACGGGCAACAGCGCCGACCAAGGGCTCGCGCTGGGCACCCTCGCCTGGCTGGAGGCCGCGCAAGGGCGCGCCGGAGCCTGCCGTGCCCACGCCGAGGAGGCGCTCGAGCTCGCCGGGAGGCATGGGATTGGCTCGCGGATCGATCGCGCGGCGACCGCGCTGGGTCTCCTGGAGCTGGGCTCCGGACGGCCGGAGTCCGCGATCGCGCCTCTGGAGAATGTCCAACGCCTCCAGCGGGAAGCCGGGTGGTCCGACGCGGCGCGGGCGCCTCACCGGCTTCCGGACCTGGTGGAGGCCTACGCGCTGGCCGGTCGCAGCCGGGAGGCGCGGGCCGCGCTCGAAGAGTTCTCGCTCGACGCGGAGCGGACGCGGCGGCCATCGGCGCTCGCCCTCGCTGCCCGCTGTCGCGGGCTCCTCGTCCCGGATGCCGAGTTCGACGCGTGCTTCGCGGACTCCCTGGGGCCGAGCGTGGAGACCACCGGGCCTTTCGAGCACGCACGCAGCGAGCTGCTGTTCGGTTCGAGGCTCGCCCGAGCAGGGCGCACGCCCGACGCGACCGATCACCTCACGGCGGCGCTACGGGTCTTCGAAGAGCTCGGCGCCGAGCCCTGGGCGGAGCGCGCGCGAGAGGGCATCGTCGCCACCGGAGCCACCGCGCCGCCTGCCCGGATCAACAGGCTGGAGCGGCTGACGCCGCTCGAGCTCGAGGTCTCGCTCGCTGCCGGCGCCGGTGCGCCACTGGACGACATCGCCCACCAACTCTTCCTCGGCCCGCGCACCGCCCGGCTGCTGCATGCATCCGCGATGGCCAAGCTCGGCGTGGAGTCGACGGCGGAGCTGGCCACCGCACTCGGCCCCGACGCCCTTGGCCCCTATCACTGAGTTGTTGCCGTCGCGCGTTGTCTCGTTACACCGCGCGGTGCACGATGGGCGACATGACACCCAGAGGCCTTCCGCCCATCGACGTGACGGTCGTGGCATCGAGCGAGGATCCACGCTTGGAGACACCGGCGCCGGAGGGTGTCGTGATCCATCGTGTGCCCGCGCTTCATCCTGAGGACGTCGTCACGCTTCCCTCCGGGCTCCGGGTCACGAGCGTCGCCCGCACCCTGGTCGATCTCGCCGAAGTGCTGACGCGGGAGGAGCTCCGCGATGCCTTCGCGACCGCTCGCCTGCGCGGGATCCTCGACATGGATGCCCTGCGCAGGGCACGCGCGCGCGTCGAGTGGCGTCCGTCGCTGGCGATGCTCGACGCTGTCATTGCGGAGTTCGAGCCCGGCCGCGATGGCGTGGCAGGGTGACTGCGCGTCCGGGAGTGCATCCTGATGCAGCACGGTCTACACTCCGATGCGTGCGCACCAGCGTGAGCATCGACGACGACGTCCTCCGCGAGGCCAAGGCCCGTGCGGCGTCGGAGGGCAGGACGCTCGGCGAGCTGATCACGGAGACGCTCAAGGAGCGCCTGTCGCGCCAGCCAGGGCGCGCGCGAGGCCCCTATCGGGCGGTGACCAGCGGCGAGGGCGGGGCGCGGCCGGGCGTGGATATCACGAGCAACGTCGGCGTGCGCGATCTGATGGACGGCCCGTGATCGTGCGCTGGCTGGACCCGGTGGCGTAGCGCTACGCGCGGGAGCGCGCAACCCGCTGCCGGCTACCGGCGGTGGTGGTTGACGACCTCGATGTTGTTTCCGTCCGGATCGAGCACGTAGGCGGCGAAGTAGCCGGGGTGGTACTGCGGGCGCTCGCCGGGACCGCCCTTGCTCCGATAGCCCGCGCCGGTCGCGGCCTCATGGAAGCGCTCCACGTCGCCGTCGTCCCCGGTCGGGAACGCCACGTGGACGTTCTCCGTCAGCGCTCGAGCCGCCAACGACCGAGAACGTCCCGCTCGTTCCCGCGAACTGCGCGCGCTCGGGCCTGTCCTGCTCCAGCCGCAGACCGGCGTGCGGCGCGATCGTCTCGTAGAAGCGCTTCGCCGCCGCCACGTCGGCCACCCGGATCCAGACGTGGTCGACGATCCCTCCGCGGCGCAGACCGTCGTAGTGCACGGCCTCGGCGCTGTTGCCGTCGGGATCGAGCAGGAACGCCCCGTAGTAGTCGCTCGCCGTACTCGGGCCGAAGCCCCGGCGGTCCGTCATCGGTGTATCCGGCCTCGGTGCCTGCCCGCCAGAAGGCGTCGACGTGGTCGCGGCTGGGGGCCACGAAGCCGACGTGGAGCCGCCGGGTGAGCCGGATTCGAATCGTCGGCGCCGGTCAGGGAGAAGTCGTCCCACTCCGTGAACGTGCGGGTCCGGTAGGTCTCCTCGACGGCGAGCTCCGCCAGAACGGTTTCGTAGAAGCGCTCCGAGGCGCCCCGGTCTGTCACGCGGATGGTCACATGATCGAACATGGCTCAGCGCATCCCCGGGTATAGCGACACCGCCGTCGTCAAGGGGAGGAGCCTATGAAGCGCTTTGCTGGAATCGCCGTCGTCGCAGTCACTCTCACCGCGTTGTCCGCCGGGCCTGCGTCCGCACAGAAGGGCGCGCCGGGGTTCGAGATCAAGGAGAACCCTGCGCTCGTCAAGGCGGATGGTCCCGGATTCAAGGTCAAGCTGAGCAAGCACGGCATCCGCACGCGGATCGACGAGGACCGGTTCGGTATCCCCGAAGCGGGCTTCCCGATCCAGGAATCGGCGCAGGATCTCGGTCCCTTCGCGCCGAACCTGCGGCAGATCGAGTGTGAGAACGGGACGTACCGGATCGTCTCGGGGGTCTTCGAGGTCACGGAGCGGGCGTCGAGCACCGAGCCGCGACCGCTGCCCTACACGCCTCAGTTCGCCCAGCGCTTCCCGAACATCGTCACGTTCGTCGGCACGCTGGACGCCGTCGTGACCAACGAGCAGGGCGAGCAATTCCGGCTGCTCATGTCGGATCTGGTGCACGAGGTGATGAAGCCCGCCTCCTTCGCCTCGACCGCCCCGATCCACGCCTTCATCGTCGACTCTCGCGGCCGTGTACGGGACCGGGCGTCATTGGTCGGGCGAGTCAACATCGACCGCACCACCGGCGAGGCCGTTCACCGGATCGTCGATCGCGGCACCTGCCACCAGACGGCCAACCTGGGCTTCGGCCCGGGCACCGACCAGGCGACGGTCTTCGGGCCGTTCTTCGTGCTTCCGTTCAACACGACGGTGGTCATGGACTGACCACCCTTGCGGGCGGGCTCTCGGGCCGGGTTATGCTGGGCATGTCAGCCCTCTGGCCAGGTCGGCGAGAAGCATGCGGTGCCCCCACTGCGGTTTCGAGAACCCCACCGGAATGAGGTTCTGCGGCCGCTGCGGTGGCCGTCTCGAAGACGCGCCCGCGGAGGGCCCGTCCGCGACCGAGAAGGACACCGCGCAGCGTCGCCGCATGACCGCGCTGTTCTGCGACCTCGTCGGCTCCACCCCGCTCGTCCAGTCGCTCGACGCCGAGGACTTCCGTGAGGTCCTCACCGCCTACCAGCAGTCCTGCGTTCGTGCCATCGAGCGCTTCGACGGCTACACGGCCCGGTACGTCGGCGACGGCATCGTGGCCTACTTCGGCTACCCCCGCGCGCACGAGGACGACGCTCAGCGCGCCGCGCACGCCGGCCTCGGCATCATCGACGGGCTCGCGGACCTCAACCCGCGCCTCCGCGAGCTGTACGGCGTCTCGCTCCAGGTCCGCATCGGCCTCCACACCGGGGTCGTCGTCGTCGGAGAGATGGGCGCCGGCGAGACGCGCTCGCAGCACGAGATCGTCGGCGAGATGCCGCACATCGCCGCGCGGCTGGAGTCGATCGCTCCCCCGGATTCCGTCGTGATCAGCGACACCACGCGCGACCTCGTGGACGGGTACTTCGAGACCGAGCCGCTCGGGGAGAAGGCGCTCAAGGGGGTGTCGCGTCCCGTCGGCGTCCACCGGGTCCTCCGTCCCACCGGCGCGGTCGGCCGCCTCGAGGTCGCGGACAAGAAGCGCCTGACGCCCGTCGTCGGGCGCGACCGCGAGCTGGAGCGGCTCGCCGGCGCCTGGCAGCGAGCCGCGAGCGGCAACGGTGCCGTGGTGCACGTGGGCGGGGAGGCGGGCATCGGCAAGAGCCGCCTCGTCCGGGCGCTGATCGACGAGCGGGGAGAGCAGGTCGGCGCCGTGCAGACCTGGCAATGCTCGGCGCACCACCAGAACACGTCGCTCTACCCGGTCGTCCGGTGGCTCGAGCGCGCGCCCCACCTCGCGGAGAGCAAGGCGGCGGTGCAAGAGCTGACGGCGCTGGATGAGGCGGTAGCCGCACAGGGGGTCACGCCGCGCGACGCCCGCACCTCCCGCCTGCGCGTCCTCGAGTCGCTCCTCGTGAGCGACACGGCTCGCCATCCACTGCTACTCCTGGTCGAGGACCTCCACTGGGCCGACCCGACGACCGTCGAGCTACTCGGCAGGATCGTCACGAGCCTGCCGCGCCTGCCGGTGCTCTGCGTCCTCACCTTCCGCAGCGAGTTCCAGCCGCCCTGGGCGCCGGCCCTCGACCTCGAGCTCGGGCCGCTGGCGCCCGATGAGGTGCGAGCGATGGCCACGGCCGCCAGCGAAGCGGCGCTCGACCCCGAGGTGCTCGAATTGGTCGACTCCGCCGCCGACGGCGTTCCGCTCTTCGTCGAGGAGATGCTGAAGATGCTCGAGCACGCCGGCGGCCCGAACGGCAGCGTGCCGCCGACCCTCGAGGGTCTTCTGACCGAGCGCCTCGACCGGCTGCCCGAGCTCGGCGGCGTGATCGACGTGGCGGCGATCCTCGGGCGGGAGTTCGACCGGTCGCTGCTCGTCGCCCTGAGGCCGCTCAACGGCACGGACCTCGAGCCGGCGCTCGCCCAGCTCGCCGCCCAGGACGTGCTCCGGCCCGTCGGCGGCGCGCGATCCCGGCTCGAGTTCACCCACGCGCTGCTCCAGGAGGCGGCGCACGAGCGCATCCTGCGCCGCCGCCGCCGGGAGCTCCACGGCCACGTGGCCGACACCCTGGTCCGCAGCTTCGACGAGGAGGCCGAGCGGGAGCCCGAGGTCGTCGCCCACCACTGGGCCTGCGCCGGCGAGTTCGAGAAGGCGATGCCGTTCTGGCATGCGGCCGGGACCGCCGCGCTCGAGCGAGCGGCCTACCTGGAGGCCGCCGAGCACTTCCGCCGCGGCTTGGAGGCGCTCGACGCGGCCGGGCCGGATCACGGCGACGATCGCGCGCAGATCGACTTCCCCACCCACCTGGCCGCCTCGCTCCAAGCCGGGCGCGGCTACGCGGCCGCGGGCGTCGACGAGGCCTACGCGAGGGCGAGGACTGCCTGCGAGCGGGCGGGCAGGGACGACCGGCTCGTGCCGGTGATCCGCGGGCAGTGGATGTTCCACCTGCTGCGGGGCGAGTACGGGACGTCGCTCGAGCTGGCGGACGAGATGCTGGCGCTCGGCGAGCGCGGCGACCACGCCGTCCACCTGGCCGAGGGCCACCTCTACCGCGGCCTCGTCCACATGTACCTGGCCGACTTCGACCTCGCCCGCGAGCACCTCGGCGAGGCGTTCACCCGCTACGAGCGACCGGACCGGTCCGACCACATCTACGAGGCGCAGGGCGACACCGGCGTCGGCGCGCTCGCCTACCTCGCCCTGGTCCTGTGGAACCTGGGCCACGCCGACGAGTCGCTCGTACGCAGCGACCTCAGCCTCGAGCGCGCCGAGCATGTGGGCGGTCCCGTGACGCGCGCCCAGGCGTGGGGCGTCCGCAGCCTCCTGCACCTCAGCCGCGCCGAGCCGGCCGAGTTCGGCGCGTGGGCCGAGCGGACCCGCGCGCACAGCGTCGACCACGACCTCGGCTACTGGCGGACCGTCTCCTCGCTGCTCTCGGGATGGCTCAGAGGGCGGGCCGGGGAGCTCGAGGCCGGGACCGCGCAACTCGAGGAGAGCCTCGACGCCTACCTCGCCTCCGGCTCCCGGCTCGGCACCCCGCACTTCCGCGTCCTCCTGGCCGACCTGCGGCTCGCCGCGGGCGACCGGCGCGGTGCGCTCGACGTGCTGCGCGCCGGCGAGGAGTACATCGAGGAGACGGGCGAGCGGCTGTCGGAATCCGAGCTGTTCCGGTACAAGGGACGGGTGCTCATGGCGGGAGACTCCCCGGATCCGCACGGCGCGACCGCCGCGTACGAGAGGGCGCTCGCCGCGGCGCGCAGCCAGAACGCGAAGATGCTCGAGCTGCGCGCCGCCACATACCTCGCCACGCACCAGCGCAGCACCGGCGATGAGCCCACCGGGCTCGACGACCTCGCGGCGCTGTGCGAGTGGTTCCCGGCGACGTCCGAGCTGCCGGACCTCACGCGGGCCCGCACCCTTGTAGCCTCGGAGCCGATGGCGAGATGAGCGAGAAGCCGCGTGTCGCGGTCGCCGGCGGCGGTCTCGCCGGGCTCACCGCCGCGCTGCGGCTGGCCGAGCGCGGATACCGGGTGACGCTCTACGAGCGCAAGCCGTGGCTCGGCGGCGACCTCGCGTCCCGCCCGTCGGAGAACGGCCCCGAGCTCGACGTCTATCCGCACATGTACCTGAGCTGGTACCACAACTTCTGGCGCCTGCTGGAGGACGCCACCGGGGCCGACCGGCGCGCGCGGTTCCGCGAGGTCTGGGGCGTCAAGCAGCTCCAGCGCGGCGAGTACCCGAAGTTCACCGGCCTCACCGACACGTTCTCGCCGCGGCACGTGCTCCAGAACCTGTTCTCGGGCGTGGGGCCGCCCGCCGACATGTTCGTGTTCGCCTACGCGGGCGTCGACCTGGTGGCGGAGCGGCTCAACCCCACGATGCGCCTGGACAACGTGAGCGTCACGGGCTTCCTGCAGGCGCGCCCGTACATGACCGAGCGGGCCGCCACCGCCTTCGACAACTTCATCACGACGGTGTGGGCGATCCCGAGCTATCTCACCGCGGCGGAGGACTACCGCAGCTACCTGGCGTACTCCCTCGTGGAGCACACGCCGCCCTTCTGGCTCGCGAACCGGTCGGCCCACCACCAGGTGATCGCCCCCATCACCGCTGCGCTCGAGGCGAACGGCGTCGAGATCGTCCCCTCGACCCAGGTCAGCCGCGTCTCGTGCACCGACGGGGTCGTGACGAGCATCCACCTCCAGAAGGCCCGCTTCGACGACGACTCCGACAACTGGGTCGGCGAGGGGCACGAGTGGGAGGAGGAGATCGACGAGCTCGTCCTCGCGGTCCCCCCGGACGTCCTGCTGGGGCTGATGCGCACCGGCGATCCGGGAACCCGCCTCGTCGAGGCCGAGCCGAAGCTCGCCGAGGTCTCCCGCCTGCGATCCCAGCGGATCCCGATCCTGCACCTCTACTTCAAGAAGAAGCTGCGGCACATCCCGATCGAGCCGGTCGGCATGTTCGGCTCCGACCTCGCCCTCGCCTTCACCGACATCTCCCAGACCTGGGAGGACGTGGCCGACTTCGCCGGAAGGACCGTGCTCTCCCTCTCGGCGTCGGACCCGTTCGCGCTCCCGGGCACGCATCCCGATGACGACGCATACGCCATGCTGCTCGAGCTCTCCGAGTACCTCGACTTCGAGCCGGGCGCGGCCTGGGGCGAGTCCCCCGCCATCGACTGGAACCTGACCCGCTTCGAGCCGAACGCGGACGCGGAGCTCTTCCTCAACGAGACGGGCACCGACGTGTGGCGCCCGGCGGCCGACGTCGACGCCATCTCGAACGTCGCCTTCGCCGGCGACTTCTGCGCGAACCGGATCGGCATGACGACGATCGAGTCCGCGGTCACCACCGGACTCGAGGCCGCCCGCGTCATCGTCGAGCGGCGCGGCATCGGCGCCCCCGTCGAGATCGCCGAGCCGGACGCGGGCTTTGCCCCCTGGTACGTCTGGCTTCGCTACGCGTGGGCGCCCTACGCGTACGCCGCCAAGGCGTGGTCGGCGGGCAGCGACTACTCCGGGCGGCTGCGGCGCCTGCTGACGCCGGCCCGGCCGCCGGCCCGTCAGCGCCGCGACAGCTGACGCACCTGTTCGACGAGCGCGAGGAGCGGCTCGGGGTCCTCGGCGAACTGCTCCGCCTCGGTGGATGCCCCGTCCGCGATCTGGTCGAGCACCAGCTCGGCGTCGTCGAGCTGAGCGCGGAACGCATCGGCCAGCACGGCCAGCCGGTCCGGATCGTCGTCGTCCACGACGAACAGACCGCGGATCTCCGGGTCCCGGATGGCGAGCGCCGCGGGCAGCGTCAGGATCCCGTCGCGGAGATCCTCCTCACCGCCGCCGCCGAGCGCCTCGAGGCCGCGCTGGTCGCCGACGTCGTCGCAGCCGTGGTAGAGCACGCCGAGCAGGTGGCCGTAGCGGCGCAGCCGTTCGGAGCGCGCGCCCAGCACAGCGCAGATCTCGAACATCGACCCGGTGTCCTCGCCGGCGATCCGCCGCCAGTCCTCCACGCCCAGCGGCAGCCGCCGCAGACGCCACTGAAGGCACTCCGCCGCACCGAGCCGGCGCAGCAGCTCAGCGAGGTGACGCACGGCGAACGGGTCCTCGGCGAAGGCGTCGAACGCGTCGGCGACGAGGTAGCCGGAGGCCATCAGCGCCGTGAGGCGGCCGAACCGGCGCTCCACGGTCGCGATGCCGCGCCGCTCGTCGGACTTGTCGAGCACGTCGTCGACGATCAGCGACATGTTGTGCATCAGCTCCACCGCGAAGGCGAGCTCGACGGCCTCGGCCGCCGGCGTGTCGCACACCGCCCTGTGGCAGGCGAACAAGGTCATCGGGCGGAAATGCTTCGGGGTCCCGGAGAAGGCCCACCCGAGCGGCTCGCGCAGCTCGTCGTCGACGCTGTCCAGCCAGGCCGCGATCCGCTCGCGCAGCAGCTCGATCTCCGCCGCGGCGCCCAGCTGGGCGATCACGTCGTCGGTCGCGGCGAGGCCGGTGCTCACGGCTTGACCCGGTAGGGGCGATGCGGTCGCTCCCCGGGCTCGTCGTCAGGCCGCGTGAAGGCGTCGAGGTCGTCGATCCCCCGTCGCAGCTCCCGCCACGACACCTCGGCGGAGTCGCGCGCGAGCGCGATGAAGTCGTCGCGAAACGCGGCCCCGGCCGTGCCGGCATCGCCGCCTCCGACCGACGCCCTGACGGCCAGCTTCGCGAGGACAGGCGAGCGCTCGAGCCACAGCTCGAGACAGCCCACACCGACCCGGACCGCGGTGGTCGACGTCACCAACGAGCCGGCGGCGAGCATCCGGGGGACCAAGAGACTGCTCAACGCAACGGGAGGCTACCTCCCGGGCAGCCCCCCGTGCAGCTGTCGCCGCCGTCTAGGCGAGCTCCTTCAGGCTCGCGGATCTGGAACGCCCGGATCAGGTCGCCCACTCCGTGGAACAGGGCCCAGATGCCGGCGAACACCAGCAGCGTGTACTGCTTCTCGATGAAGAACTGCCCGCCCGTCCAGAAGGCCAGCACGATCATCGCGATCCCGGAGATCAGTCCGAACCACCACAGCTCGTTCGTGTCCCGCTCGCCGAAGGCCTGGATGATCCAGAAGAGGCCGACCATCAGGAACAGGAAGCCAAGGATGTCCGCTATCCCGGCGAACGTGTCCTCCGGGTTGAACAGCGCGATCACTCCGGCGATCACCAGCAGGACTCCGAAGATGATCAGGATCCAGCGGGGGCCGCCCTCCACCAGGCCTGCCAGCGCCAGCTGCTGAAAGCCCGAGGCGAGGAACATCGCCCCGATCAGCACACCGACGGTGGTGATCGAAGCCTGGTCGAACTGCAGGATCGACAGCGCCACCACGATCCAGAAGATCCCGAACACGAGCCAGAGCCACCACAGGCGTGCCATCCCGGCGACCGCCTTGAGTGCCGCCGCGTCCCGGGCCGAAGCTTCCATTTTGCGAGTCTCCTTCGTTGGGGTTGGGCGAAGGATTGCCGAGCGGCCGGACGCCGAGCCCGGGAATCACGCGTTCGGCCCCACCAGAGGCGGCTCGCCGACGACCTTCGCACACAGAGCCCGCGCGTGGCGGAGGTTCTTGCCGCTGACGGTCACCTCGGCGAGCGGCGTGGCAAAGGTGCGCTCCGGCCCGTCCACGCCCTGGCCGATGTCCGCCTGGACGTCCACGGCCACGAAGTGCGATTCGTCGGGCGCGACGTCCCCGAGCGGCAGAGCGTCGAGTCGACCCGTCGCGGGGGCGTGCACGATCGCGTTGACTACCGCGCACCTGGGCCGGCGGCTCGGCCTCTGCGCCTGACCGAGGTCGAGGCTGCTGCGGACCTGCGCCTCGATCAGATCGACTCCCCAGACGGCCTCCACGATCTGGTGGATCCTCCCTCCCCCCATGCGGGTGTTCACCTCGACGATCCGCGGACCCCGGCTCGTGCACTTCCCCTCCACGTGCAGTACGCCCCGGCCGAGCCCGAACGCCTGCACGGTCCGCACGCTGAAGTCCACGAGTCTGCGCACCGCTCGGCGGCCGTGAGTCGGCGGGCAGTGGAGACCCGTCTCCTGAAGGGAGGGCTCGGCCGTGGGCCAGTTCTGCGACACGCTCGAGAAGACGCACGCGCCGTCCTGCATGACCAGGTCGACGTCGAACTCGACCCCGTCCAGGTACTCCTCGAGCACGAGGTCGTTGCCGGCGCGGAAGATGACGTCGGTCTCGGGGCGGACCACTTCGCGCACGAGTCTGTACAGGCCCGGAAGCGAGTCGAAGCTGTCCACCCGGACGCAGCCAATCGCGCTCGCCCCGAACTCCGGCTTGACGACGGCCGGGAACCCGATCTGGGCCGCGGCCGCGTAGAGCTCGTCGAGGGACCGCACGCGCTGGGCCCTCGGCGTGGGAAGGCCGAGCCGGGTGGAGACCTCCCGCATGCGGATCTTGCTGCGCGCCGCGTCGACCGCTGACGGGGAGTTGCCCGGCAGCCCCAGAGCCGCGGCCACGCGCGCAACCACCGTCACGCTGTCCTCCCAGTAGGTCATGACGCCGTCCACCTCGACGTCAGCGCGCCCGAGCGCCTCGAGGACCGCCGCGGCGTCCGTGTCGGGTTCGCCGGTCACCGGCGCGGCGACCCATTCGGAGGCGACGCCCTGCGTGACCAGCGACTCGGACCAGTGTCCCGGCTCGTCGACCACCACCAGGCGGACGCCGAGCTCGGCGAGGCGCTCGTACACGCGCCGCTTGCCCGGATAGCCGGCCGAGACCACCAGGACAGAGGCTCCGTCCAGGGTCAAGCGCCCACCCAATCCTTGTCGTCCACCACGGGACGCCCCTCGTCGCCCAGCTGCAGGCCGGGCGACGCGCTGCTCAGGTCGAGGGCAGGCCGCAGCGTCGGCGCCGCCTGAAGCGCCTCGAGGAGCGCCTGGCCCTCGATCCGGAGGACGGTGGTGTCCGTCTCGGTGGTCACGGTCGCGTTCCGGGGCGTGCTGTCGAGCAGGCCGCGCTCGCCGAAGCTGTCGCCCGCGCCGAGATGGACGACCTTCTTCCCACTGCGGTGCACCACCACCCGGCCGTCAACCACGGCGTAGAAGGCGTGCGCGGGAGCGCCCTGCACGACCACGTCGACTCCGGGCGGGAGCGGGCACGTCTGCGCCGCCGAGGCGAGCCGCTCGAGGACGAGCTGTGGGGTGCCGGCGGTGACAGGGAGGCGCCCGATCACGGCCACCCGCGATGCCAGCACCTCGGCACGCCGGGCGCTCACGGCGTCGAGCCCGCGCAGTACGGGGAGGCAGGAGAGGGTCACGAGCAGCGCCGCGCCGCCCAGGATCAGCAGGCTGGCGTCAAGGGACGCCCAGTCGATCAGCAGCGGCGCCAGCAGCGCTCCGGCGACCATGGCGAGGACCGAGAAGGCGTCGAACACGCCCATCACACGGCCGAGCGCCTCGGAGGGAACGACCCGCACGAGGGCCGTCTCGGCCACCACCTCGCATGCCACGAGCCCTGCGCCGCCGATCACCGTGACAGCGAGGGCGATGCCCACCAGGTCGGTCCCGGCGTAGGCGATCTGGGTGGCGCAGGCAACCGCGCCGGTGGCGACGATCGCGACCGCCACCCTCCGGCTCGACGCGAGGCGCCCGTTCACGATCGCGCTGAGCAGGCCTCCCACGCCGAGCGCAGTGAGCAGTACACCGTAGCCGCCGCTCCCGAGGCCCAGCGATCGCTCCGCGTAGACCACGAGCTGAACGGTCTGAGCGCCGTAGGTCAGCTCGACCATCGCGACGACCAGGAACAGCGGCATTGCGAACGGCGTAGCCCTCGCCGTCCGAAGGCCGTGCGCGATGTGTGCGAGCGCGCCCACCTGCACCCCGGCGGGACCACCGCGGAGCCCGATCGTCGAGATGAGCGCAGCCGACAATGCGAATGTCGCGCCATTCGCGAGGAAGGCGACGGAGTCCGGCCCCACTGCGAGCAGCGCGGCTCCGATCGCCGGCCCGAGGACGGTGCCCAGATCCTGCACGGTGTGCAGGAGGGCGTTGGCGGCACCGAGTCGCGACTCGCCGACGAGGCGGGGAAGGAACGCCAGCGCCGCGGGCTTCTCGGCGCAGCCCGCGGCCGACGCCAGCATCGTGAGAGCGATCACGAGCGCGACGGGCCCGTCGAGGGCAACGACCGCCCCGAGGACGACCATGAGCAGCAGGCGAGCGAGATCGCCCGCGAGCAGGACCGTGCGGCGTGGATAGCGGTCGGCGATCGCGCCCCCGACCGGACCGAGCAGGACGTACGGAAGGAGGCGAGCGATCGTGGCGGCACCGACCCATACCGCCGATCCGGTGGCGCTGTACACGTACCCGAGCAGCGCCGCGTTGTAGAGCCAATCGCCGAGCTGGGACGACGCGCTCGCGGCGATGAGAGACCGGGCGTCCCGAATCGCGAGGACATCCCGATAGGCGGACCCTTCCCTCACGCGCGGAGACTAGCCCACCCTCGCGGGGGCGATTCCCTCAGACGGGGACGGGCGGCGCGGACTCGGACAGAGGGAACAGCCCCAGGAACCGCTTCGCTGCGCGGCGGTCGCCCTCAACCGTCATCGCCCCGGCACGCTCCGCTTCGTCGAGCCCCACGTGCTGCCAGATCACCCCTCCGAGCGTCATCGGATCCGCCGTGATCGTGGCGTCCGCCTCCGGCGCCTCACCGCGCTCCACCTCCAGCGCACCGTCGGCCACGCGCGCGCGGAACGCCTGGTCGCCGAGACGGAGCTCGTAGGTCGCCGCGGCGTCTCCGGCCGCACTCGGGTCGAAGAGGGTCCGCAGCGCGATGATCGTCGAGTCGACGCCGAGCGGCGGATTCCCCGGTGGGATCGGGGCGGCCGATCCCCATTCGCCGAGCGCGAGCAGCACCGGCTCGAGCGCGCGCCCCCGCTCCGTCAGCTCATACACGCGCGATGCCGCCGGTGGGGCGAGCGTCCGGCGGCGAACGACGCCTGCCGCCTCCAGCTCACGGAGGCGCTGCGACAGCACGTCAGGCCCGATGTTGGGCAGGCCGGCGCGAAGATCCGTGAACCGCTTCGGGCCCAGGATCAGCTCCCGAACGACCAGCAGCGCCCACCGCTCCCCGATCACATCGAGAGCGCGAGCGATCCCGCACATGTCCCCGTACGTTCTCATTGGTTTTTCCAACTCTATGGTACGTTATTCGAATCAACGGACGATTGGAGCACGCAAGATGAGCGAGCGCGACGGATTTCAGCCGGGCGTCCCCTCCTGGGTCGACGTGATGGGCCCGGACGTCGATCGGCTGACCGGCTTCTACGGAGCGGTGTTCGGCTGGGACTTCACCGGCCCCGGGGAGATGCCCGGCGACCCACCGGCAAGTACTTCGTCGCCCAGCTTCGCGGCCGCGACGTCGCGGGCGTCGCCTCGCTCCCGCCCGACTCAGGCGGCCCGGGCTGGAACACCTATATCGAGGTCGAGAACGTGGACCGCTCGGCCGAGGAGATCGCGCACGCCGGCGGCACGGTCCTGGCGCAGCCCTTCGACGCCCCGCCCGCCGGCCGGATCGCCGTGGCGGCAGATCCCACCGGCGCCTCGTTCGCAATCTGGGCGCCGCAGGAGCGCCGCGGCGCACAGCTCGTCAACGAGCCGAGCGCCTGGAGCATGAGCGCACTCAGCACGCCCGACCGCGACGCCGCGGCCGCGTTCTACAACGCCGTCTTCGGGTGGACGCTCGACACCTTCAAGCTCGGCGACATGGAGGTCGGCCTCTTCCGCCTGGAGGGCTTCGTCGGCGGCGAGCCGCAGCAGCCGGTGCCGCGCGACCTCGTCGCCACCATCGCGCCGCCCGGCGGCCCGCCCGGATGGGCCGTCGACTTCTGGATCGACGATGCCGACCGCGCAGCGGCTGCCGCGGACCAGCACGGCGGGAGCGTGCTCGCACCCGTCTCCGAGGACATCCCGGGCTTCCGCATGGCCGTGATCGCGGACCCGAACGGCGTGCCGTTCAGCGTCAGCCAGCTCATGCTGGACGGGCAGGGCACCTAGTGCCGAGGCTCACCACGCCGCGGTAGCGCAGTCCTCGGCCGGCCGCTTCTCCGTGCGGCGGCGCAGCACCAGCGCCGCCGCCGCAGCCGCGACCGCCATCAGCACCGCGCCGGTGAGGGCCGCGAGCTGCATGCCCTCGACGAACGCGTCGCGGGCCGTCTCCAGCAGGCCCGGGGACACCGCACCGCCCGCGCCCACCGCTCCGCCCAGGGTCTCGCGCGCGGCGTCGGCCCCGGCAGGTCCCACGTCCACCGGAATCGAGTCCGCCACCTGCGAGCGGTACACGGCGGTACCGATGCTCCCCAGCAGCGCGATCCCCAGCGCCCCGCCGAGCTCGCCGCCCGTCTCCGAGATCCCGGACGCCGCCCCGGCGCGCTCCGGCGGCGCCGTCCCGACGATCACGTCGGTGGCCACGGTGCCGATGGATCCGGCGCCCAGCCCCATGACGAGCGAGCCCGCCACCAGGACGGCCAGCGCGGCGCCGCCCGAGACGAACACCATGAGCGCCAGCCCGGCGGCCGCCACCGCCATGCTCCCGGCGAGCACCGAGCCCTTTCGGAATCGCGCGGCGACCCCCGGCGCGAGCATCGACCCCGCGATGCTGCCGATCATCGCCGGCACGCTCCACACGCCCGCCTCGAGCGGCCCCATGCCGCGCACGAGCTGCAGGTACTGCGCGACGAACAGCAGCATCCCGGCCATCACGAACGTCGCGAGCACCATCGCCACGATCGACACCCGGATCGCCGGGGCGCCGAACAGCTCCAGGTCGATCAGCGGGTCGTCAGCCCGCCGCTCGCGCCGCACGAACAGCGCGCCCACAGCGAGGCCGGCGAGGGCCGACGCCACGGCCACGCCGTCCAGCCCGTGCTCGGCCACGCGTTTCACGCCGAAGACGAGGGCGAGCAGCGCCACCACCGACAGCGCGGCGCCGAGGATGTCGAAGCGCCCGGGGGACGGGTCGCGCGACTCCGGCAGCACCCGGGGAGCCAGCGCCAGCATCAGCGCCATCACCGGCACGTTCAGCAGGAACACCGAGCCCCACCAGAACTGCTCGAGCATCGCGCCGCCCACCAGCGGACCCACGGCCGCCCCGGCCGCGAAGCAGCTCATCCACACGCCGATCGCCACGGTGCGCTGGCGCTCGTCCAGGAACAGGCTGCGGATCAGCGACAGCGAGGAGGGCGCCAGCGTCGCACCGGCCACGCCGAGCAGGGCGCGCGCCGCGATCAGCATCGGCGCGCTCGTCGAGAACGCCGCAAGCAGAGAGGCGGCGGCGAACGCGAAGCCGCCGATCATCAGCAGCCGCCGCCGTCCGATCCGGTCGCCGAGCGTGCCCATCGTGATCAGCGAGCCCGCGATCAGGAAGCCGTAGATGTCCGTGATCCACAGGAGCTCGGCGCTCGAGGGCGACAGGTCCCGGCTCAGCTCCGGCACCGCCAGGAACAGCACCGAGAGGTCCATGGTGACGAGCAGCGTCGGCAGCGCCAGCACGGCGAGCCCGATCCACTCGCGCCGTCCGGCCGTATGGGTCATGTCGTTCATGCAAGGGGCAGACGACCCTCGCGAGGAAAGTCATCGGTCGAGCGTGAGCGGCAGCCCGAAGGCCGGGAACAGGTCGGGCGTGAAGGCGGTCATCTCGGCGATCCGCCCGTTCTCGAAGCGCAGGACGTCGAGCGCCATCGCCCGGAACTCCGTGTCGCCCGGCGCGCGCACGTAGTTGGCCGCGCCGGGCTGGCGGTTGGCGCGCACCGGCACCAGCCGCAGGTCGCCCAGCACGTCCGGCGAGCCGAACCCGTTGGCGGCCAGGAACCGCATGACCTCGCCGCGGCCCGCCACCCAGGTGGGCTCCGGCGGCATCGAGAAGCTCACGTCCTCTGAGAGGAGCTCCGCGAACCGCTCCACGTCGGCTCGCTCGTGTGCCTCGATGTAGCGCCGCAGGAGCTCGCGCTCCTCCTCGCTCGGCGCAGCCTCGCGCGTCCACTCCGCGCGCCGCTCCGGCAGCCGCTTCTGCATCGTCTCCCGCGCCCGCTGGAGCGCGCTGTTCGCCGACGCCACGCTCGTGTCGAGCAGCGACGCCGCCTCCTTCGCCGGCCAGCCGAGCACGTCGCGCAGGATCAGGACGGCCCGCTGGTTCGGCGGCAGGTGCTGGATCGCGGCCATGAAGGCGAGCTCGATCGTCTCCTTGGCGACCACGGTCGAGTCGGGACCCGCATCCGGTGCGGCCAGCTCGTCCAGCAGGTGGTCCGGGTAGGGCTGGAGCCAGGGCAGCTCGCCGTATCCGCCGTCCACCTCCACGGGCCGCGCCCGCCGCCGCGCGAGCGCGTCGAGGCAGGCGTTCGTCGCGATCCGGTAGAGCCAGGTCCGGAACGAGGAGCGGCCCTCGAAGGCCTGCCGGTTCCGCCACGCGCGCAGGAAGGTCTCCTGGACGAGGTCCTCGGCGTCGTGGAGGGACCCGAGCATCCGGTAGCAGTGCACCTGCAGCTCGCGCCGGTGGCGCTCGAACAGCGCGGCGAACTCGCCCTCGTCCCCGGGGAGGCCCATCACGCCGGCCGGGCGACCACGCACATCACCGGCGCCGCCTCGAGCTCCCCGATCAGTGGCTCGTCCACGTGCGAACCCCCGCGTCCGCAGCGTCGCCACCACCTGCTCGGCGGAGGCCCGCGCGTCGGCCGCGGTCCTCCACCCGGGCGCCTGGTTGATCACGTAGAGCGCGCCGCTCGGGGCGAGGTGCCGCCGCACGACCTCGAGCGCCTCCGCCGAGCGCCACAGCGCGGCCACGTGCACTCCGAAGACCTTGTCGAAGCGCTCGTCGCCGAAGTCCGCCCGCTCGAGCGCCACCGTCTCGAAGACCGCCCGGCCCGCGGCGACGTGCTCCTCGTTCCTGCGCGTGGCCATGTCGATCATCTTCGCCGAACGGTCGATCGCGGTCAGGCGGCCGCCGTCGAGCCGCTCGCACACGAGCGTGGCGGCCACGCCGTGGCCGCAGCCGACCTCGAGGATCCTGTCGGCGGGCTCGACGCCCAGCGCGTCGACCGCCCACGCGAGTCGCTCGGAGGCGGCCCCGCTCACCCCACCGGCCACTGGCCGAGCGCGTATCTGGTGCCGTCCTGGTCGGTGAACATCGCCCACCAGCCGAAGTGCATCTGCACGGGCGCGGCCTGGAACTCGACTCCCCGCTCGCGCATGTCCGCGTAGGTCCTGTGGATGTCGTCGCAGGTGAAGAACACGGGCGAGTGCGGGAGCATGTCCGAGACGTCGGGCCGAGGCTGCTCCGCCGGCCGTGGGCTCAGCACGAGGACGGGGCCGCCGCCCGGCGGCACCACCTCGACCCAGCGCTCGTCGCCGAAGGTCTCGTCCCGGGCCAGCTCGAATCCGGCCCGGCCGGTCCAGAACTCCCTCGCCTGCTCCTGGTCGTCCACGTGGACGATCACCTTCGCAACCGACTTGATCACAGCGCGCTCCTCTGTTCGCTCACTCGTTAGACCGGTTCTGCGGGGCCAAAGTGATCGGGCTCAGTCGCGGCGGGAGGCGAAGAAGGCGCGCAGCAGGGCGGCGCCCTCCTCCGCCAGCAGCCCGCCCGCCACGTCCGGCCGGTGGTTGAGCCGCGGCTCGGCGAGCACGTCGAGGACGCTGCCGGCGGCGCCCGCCTTCGGGTCGGGAGCCGCGTAGACCACCCGGGGCACGCGCGCCAGCACGATCGCGCCGGCGCACATGGCGCACGGCTCGAGCGTCACGTAGAGGACCGTGTCGAGAAGCCGCCAGCCCTCGAGGTGCCGCGACGCCTCGCGCAGGGCGAGGATCTCGGCGTGAGCGGTGGGGTCGCCGCGCAGCTCGCGCTCGTTGCGGGCGGCGGCGATCACCTCGCCCGCCGTGCGCGATCACGCACCCGATCGGCACGTCGTCATGCTCGACCGCCCGCTCGGCCTCGCGCAGGGCGAGCCGCATGTAGTACTCGTCGCGCGGGAAGAAGGTGGTCGGTCCGATCCCGCTCACGGCCGCAGCACCAGCCGCCGGCCCAGGTAGCGCTCGGCGGCCTGCACGCCGCCGAGCACGCCCGTCCGGCTCGCCAGGCGCACCCCGGCGGCGGCCAGCGACAGCGGCGAGGGAGGTCCCCCGCCGAGCGTCCCGCCGTCCATCAGCTCCAGGTACCAGTCGATCGTGTCCTGCAGCGTGCGGTCGAGCGACCGGGCGCGGTAGCCCAGCTCGCGCCGCGCCTTGGCGGACGAGTAGCGCCAGTTCTGTGCCATCAGCACGATGCCCTCCGACATTCCCGGCGTGGGCAGCCCGAGCCCCTTGACCGCCCGCGCCGCGGCCCCGGCCTCGGTGGGCAGCACGACCAGCGGGTGGTGCACGCCCGACAGCTCGGCCACCCGCTCGAGCAGGTCGACCCAGCGCACGTCGTGACCGCCCAGCACGTAGCGCTCGCCGGCCCGCCCGCGCTCCGCGGCACGAATGTGCCCGCGCGCGACGTCGCGCACGTCGACCGCGTTGGTCTCGCCGTCCACCACAGCGGGGAGCCGCCCGCGCAGGTAGTTGCCGACCATGCGCGTGGAGGTCTCGCCCGGACGCGAGCGGTCGAGCGGCGGCCCGAACACGTACGAGGGGTTCACGACCACCACCTCGACGCCCAGCCGGGCGCCTGCGGCCAGGGCCTCCGACTCGCCCTCGTGCTTGGCGTCGGGGTAGGTCAGGCCGAGGCCGCCGCCGCGGTACACGTCCTCCTCGGTCCCGGCGCGGTCCGGGGGCGCGGGGCCGATCCCGGCGACGCTCGAGGTCACGACGACCCGCCTCACGCCCTCTGCCGCCGCGGCCTCCACCGCGATCCGCGGCGCGAGCGCGTTCACCTGCCAGACCCGCTCCGGCGGCCGCGAGGCGACGTAGCCGGCCGCGTGGAAGACGATCTCGCAGCCGCGGAAAGCCCGGCGCAGGGCGCCGCGGTCGAGCACGTCGGCCTTGATCGGATCCGCCTCGACCGCCGCGGTGAGACTGGCGAGCCGGGCCTCGTCGCGGTAGGTCACCCGCGGACGTCCGTGGGCCTCGGCCACAAGGTTCGCGACGTGCGAGCCGATGAAACCGGTGGCCCCGGTGACGCAGACCGTCACAACTTCCCCGTAGGCAGGTTGTTGATGCGTTCGTACACTGCGCCGGGCACCGTAACCCAATGCCGAAACCCCCTCTTCTCCTAGCGCTCGCCGCCCTTGTGGCGCTGCTCACGCCGGCCGCCTCGGCCGCGGGGGCCGACTACGTCCCGGGCGAGGTCGTCGTGAAGTACGAGGACGGCAGCCGCGCGCGCGTTCACCAGATCAGGGACGGCGACTCCGTGCAGCGGACGATCGCCGAGCTGCGGGACAACCCGCGCGTGCAGTACGCGGTGCCGAACCACATCGCGCGCGCCTCCCAGACCTTCACCCCGAACGACCCCGGCTTCCAGCGCCAGTGGAACCTGTTCGAGCCCTGGGGCATCGGCATGCCCGAGGCCTGGTCGCTGGCGGCCGCGACCGGCGCGCCCGGCGGCGAGGGCGCCCTGGTGGCGGTGCTCGACAGCGGCGTCGCCTTCGAGCGCTACAAGCGCTACCGCCGCGCCCCGGACCTTCGCAAGCAGACGTTCGTCAAGGGCTACGACTTCATCGACCGCGACAGCCACCCGAACGACGTGTTCGGTCACGGCACCCACGTGGCGGGCACGATCGCGCAGGCCACCAACAACGCCACCGGCGCCGCGGGCATCGCCTACGGCGCGAAGATCATGCCGCTGAGGGTGCTCGACTCGGCCGGCTCGGGCGACTCGGTCGCCATCGCCAAGGCGATCCGCTACGCCGCCCGCCACAAGGCCGACGTGATCAACCTCAGCCTCGAGTTCGAGCTCGACGTGGTGCCCTCCGAGATCCCCGAGATCCTCGCGGCGATCAGGTTCGCCCACCGCCGCGGTGCCCTGATCGTGGGCGCGGCCGGGAACGGCTTCGGCCGCAAGGTGGCCTACCCCGCGCGCGCCGACCAGGTGATCGCCGTGGGCGCCACCACGCGCAGCGGCTGCCGGTCGGACTACTCGAACGGGGGGCCGGACCTGGACCTGGTCGCGCCGGGCGGCGGCGTGGACGCCGAGCCGCGCACGCAGCAGGAGCTCGACCTCTGCGACCCGAACAGCGCCAGCGACTGGATCTACCAGGAGACGTTCCGCGGCAGGAGCGTGCGGAGCTTCGGCCTGCCGCGCGGGTACGAGGGAACCTCGATGGCGGCCCCCCACGTGAGCGCGATCGCCGCCCTCGTGATCGCCAGCGGCAAGCTCGGCCCCGATCCCAGCCCGGACGCCGTGCAGACCCACATCCAGGCGACCTCGCGGGACCTCGGCAGGCCCGGCGTGGACGGGCGCTACGGATTCGGGCTCGTCGACGCGGCGCGGGCGCTGCGCTGCCCGCCGGCGACCGCCTGCTGAAGCGGCCTCGCCCCGCCTACGTCGTCCGGATGATCATCACGCTGCAGGGAGCGTGATGTGACACCTTGTTCGGCACGCTGCCGAGCAGGAAGCGCTTCGCGCCGGTCATGCCCTTGTTGCCGACCACGATCAGGTCGGCGCCCTGCTCCTCGGCCACGTCGAGGATCGCGTCGGCCGGATCGCCCTCGCGCGCGTGTGTCTCCACCTCGACGCCCTGCCCCCTGATCGCCTCGGCGGCGACCTCGAGCGTGGAGGCCACGTCCTCGCGCGGGTTGACCATCCACTGGAGGTCGTCCGGCACCTGCGCGCGCTCCTCGCGCAGCCGGCCCTCGGGCACCGGCTCGTATGCGCTGACCAGGTGGATCGCGGCGCCCATGCGCTCGGCGAGGCCGGTTGCCTGCCGGACCGCCTCGTTGGCGGTTTCTGAGCCGTCGGTGCCCACGACCATGGAGTCGAACATCGGCGGCATACTATTGGCCGTACGGCCAGACAGCGGTTAGGGTTTGGTCCGATGGCTACACCAACCAAGTGCCTGACCGTCGACGACCATCCGACGGTGCGCCAGGGGCTTGGCTTGATGTTCGGGGACACCCCGGACCTCGAGCAGGTCGGGCACGTCGAGAGCGGCGAGGAGGTGGTGGAGGCCGTCCGGAGGCTCCGCCCCGAGGTCGTGATCATGGACGTGCGGCTGCCCGGGATCGACGGGATCTCCGCCATCAAGCGCATCGCCGAGGCGAACCCGGACGTGAAGACGGTCATGTTCTCGGCCTACGGCGACAAGCGGCTGCTGTCCGACGCCATCGCCGCCGGCGCGCGCGGATACGTGATGAAGGGGTCGCCGCCCGAGGACCTGCTCCGGGCGATCCGCACCGTGGTGGGCGGCAAGCCGTTCGTCGACCCGTCGCTGTCGCCGGCCCTCCTGATGTCGCAGGTCGGCCCCGACGCCCCGCTCTCCGAGCGCGAGCGCGAGATCCTTCAGCTGCTCGCCGAGGGCCTCCACACCGAGGAGGTGGCGCGGCGCATCGGCCTCTCCACCGAGACGGTGAAGTCGGACACCAAGCGGGCCATCCTCAAGCTCGAGGCTGACACGCGGGTGCACGCCGTGGCCATCGCGCTGCGGCAGGCGATCATCGAGTAGAGGCGCGGCGGTGGAGATGCCCCGCATCTGGATCGTGGTCCAGGTCCTGATCGTGATCTTCACGCTGGTCGGGATGGTCATCGCCATCACCAAGCTCGCCTGACGGCAGCTCGATCGGGACCCTGAACGACAAACGGGCGCCAAGCGGCGCCCGTTCGAAGACTGCTCGGTTTCCCGCGCTCAGATCAGGTGCGGCGCTCGAGGTCGGCCACATCCTGGGCCTTCTCGTCGGCCCGGTCCTGCGCCTCGGCGAGCTTCTCCTTCTCCTCGCCCTTGCGCTCCTCCCTACGCCCCTGAGAGCGCATGGAGGCGTCGCCGGTGATGTCGCCGGCGGCCTTCTTCGCTCGTCCCGTGATCTTGTCGATGATGCTCATGGGCAATCGATACCCCATTTGGGGGGGCCGAAACTCAAGGTAGTTTGCGCGGGGTGACAAACGAGGAAGCGCATCGTCTCGCGCGCGAGAAGGGGGTGTCGCGGCCGCTGTATGCGCTGGTGCGAGGCGCTGTGTCGCCGTTCCTGCGCATCTGGTTCCGGCTGCACGTGTCCGGCGCGTCGCACGTGCCCGAGTCGGGGGCGGCGATCGTGGCGCCGAACCACAAGTCGTTCTGGGACTCGTTCTTCATCGCGATCTGCACGCGGCGGCACCTGCGATTCATGGCGAAGACCGAGCTGATCCAGGCGCGCTACGGGCGGGTGCTGGTGCGGCTGGGGGCCTTCCCGGTGCGCCGCGGTGAAGCCGACGCCGAGGCGCTGGAGACCGCCCGCACGATCCTGCGCCAAGGCGGTCTGCTGGCGCTGTTCCCGGAGGGCACGCGGATCCGCGATCCGGACGAGCTGGGGCATCCCCGGCGCGGCGCCGGGCGGCTGGCGCTGGAGACCGGGGCGCCGCTGGTGCCGGCGGCGATCACAGGCACGGAGCAGCTGTTCCTGGGGCCGCTGCCGAAGCCGCGCCGGGTGCAGGTGGCGTTCGCGGAGCCGATCCCGGTGGCCGAGCTGACGGCGAGCCCGGAGGAGGCGGCGCGGCTGGTGGACGAGCTGCTGTGGCCGGAGGTGGAGGGCGAGTTCCGCCGCCTGCGGGCGCGGCCCGGCCTGATCGCGGCGTCCCTGGCGGCGCTGGGGATCGGCGGCGGGCTGCTCGTGAGGCGCGGGCGGACGCCGCCGCCGAAGCGCCGGCTGCCGAAGCGCGCCCGCTCCGCGGCCAAGCGCCTACCGCTCCCGAAGCGGCGGCGCTCGCGCCTGCCCTGGCGTTAGGCCGCGGCGGCGGTGCTTGCCTCCACCGGCAGTCCGGCGCCTTCGCCTGCGTGCTTCGCATGGAGCGCCGGCTGGTCGCCGGAGCCGTTCGCGAGCGCCCAGCTACCGGTCGCCGGCCGGCCGCAGGAAGGACCGACTCGACATGACCGCTCCGCCCGACATCGCCGGTGCCGAGCACCGCTTCGCCGAGATCGACACGGCCGACGCCGGCAGGCTCCGCGTCCACTACGCCGAGGCCGGCGAGGGGCCGCCGCTGCTCCTGCTCCACGGCTGGCCGCAGCACTTCTGGTGCTGGCGCCGCGTGGTGCCCGAGCTCGCCGGCGACTTCCGCCTGATCTGCCCCGACCTGCGCGGCTTCGGGTGGACGGACGCGCCCGGCCGCGGCTATGACAGCGAGACCTTCGCCGCCGACGCAGTCGCCCTGCTCGACGCCTTGGAGCTCGAGCGGGTCGGCGTGATCGGGCACGACTGGGGCGGCTTCTCCTCGTTCCTGCTCACGCTGATGCACCCCGAGCGGGTGAACGGCCTGCTCGCGGTCAGCACGCCGATCCCCTGGGTCAAGCCGTCGCCGCAGCTCGCGGCCGCCGACCTGGCGCACGTGGTACGCGTGGGTGCTGGCGGCGATCGGCCGGGAGGCGGTGAGGCGGCGCCCCGGCGCCGTCCGCCTGATGCTGCGCCACGGCGCGCCGGACGCGGCGATCGACGAACGCGAGGCGGAGGTATACGCCGAGCGCCTGCGCGACCCGGCACGGGCCGAGGCGAGCCAGCTCCTCTACCGCTACTACCTGAAGACGCTGCTGTCGCTGAGCGAGCGGCCCTACGACGGCCTCCGGCTGACGAGTGCCCACCCGCCTGGTCGTCGGCCGCGGCGACCAGGCCATCCCCGAGGTCGTGGTCAACGGCTTCGAGCCGCACGCGGACGACATGCAGCTCGACCTGGTGGACGGCTGCGGCCATTTCGTGCCCGAGGAGCGGCCCGACCTGGTGGTCCGCCACGCGCGCGAGCTGTTCGGGCCCGCCTGACCGGGCCATCCGAACGCGGGGCTACGGTGGCCGGCGTGCGTCTCATCGTCGCCCGCTGCGAGGTCGTCTACACCGGCCGGCTCACCGCCGTCCTTCCCGAGGCGCTCCGGCTGCTCATGGTCAAGTCGGACGGCTCGGTCATGGTGCACGCCGACACGGGTGGCTACAAGCCGTCCAACTGGATGACCGCTCCCACCGTGATCGAGGAGGAGCCCGGGCTGATGGTCGTCCGCAAGCGGGCCGGCGCCACCGAGGACCGGCTCGAGATCCGCATCGCCGAGGTGGTCTCGGACGTGACCCACGACATGGGCGAGGCCGCCGCGCTCGAGAAGGAGGGCGTCGAGCGCGAGCTCCAGGAGCTGCTCGCCGACGCGCCGCCCGAGGGCCTTCGGCTCGTCCGGCGCGAGTGGCCCACCGACATCGGCCCCGTCGACCTCATGTGCCGCGACGACGAGGACGAGTTCGTGGCCGTCGAGATCAAGCGGGTCGGCACGATCGACGCCGTCGAGCAGCTCACCCGCTACCTCGAGCGGATCTGCGAGGAGCCCGGCATGGCCCGCTGCCGCGGCGTGCTGGCGGCGGGCACGATCAAGCCGCAGGCGAGGTCGCTGGCGGAGGCGCGCGGGATCGCGTGCGTGGAGGTCGACCTCGCCGTGCTGCGCGGCGACCGCGCGCCGGACCTGACGCTGTTCGCCGCCTGACCGCGCGCCCCTAGCGACCCGACCGTCGACTTTGTCCGCCTCAGGCGGACGAGCTCGGCGCTACGCGCCCACCGAAGGCGGCTCGATCCCCGCCGCCCGCATCCCCTTCTCGATGCGCGCGATCACCGTCTCCACCACCTTCACGCGCGCGTACTTCTTGCTCTCCGCCTCCACCAGGTGCCAGGGCGCGGCCTCCTGGTCGGTCCGCTCGGCCATCTCCTCGAGCGCCTCGAGGTACTGCGGCCGCTTCGCGCGGTTGTGCCAGTCGTCCTCGGTCAGCTTCCAGGCCTTGAGCGGGTCGTCGCGCCGCTTCTCGAAGCGCTCCAGCTGCTCCTCGTCGGAGATGTGCATGAAGAACTTGATCAGCACCATGCCGCCCGCGGCCAGCGACCGCTCGAGCTCGCAGATCTCGCCGTAGGCGCGCCGCCACTCCGCCTCGGACGCGAACCCCTCGACCCGCTCCACCAGCACCCGCCCGTACCAGGAGCGGTCGAGGATCGTCATCCCGCCGATCCCGGGCAACACCGGCCAGAAGCGCTGCAGGTAGTGGTGGCGCTTCTCGTCCGGGGTGGGCGCCGCGAACTGCGCCACCCGTACGTGGCGGAGGTCGAACGGCCGCACCAGCCGTTTGATCGCCCCGCCCTTGCCCGAGGCGTCCCAGCCCTCGAACAGCACGCACACCGGCGGGCCCAGCCCGTAGCCCTGCAACTTCCCGCCGAGCGCGAGGCGCAGCGCCTCCAGCCGCACCCAGCCGGCCTCGAGCCGCTCGGCCTCCTCCTGCGTCGAGAGCTTGAGGCTCAGGTCGAGCTCGTCGAGCCGCCCCATCAGCGGAGCGCTGCGAACTCGTCCAGCTGGCCGCTCCGCCGCGGCCGGGTCGACGTCCGGCGAGACGTAGAAGACGCAGCGGTCGACGCCCGCCCAGCCGAGCCGCTCGACCGCCCGCCGCTCGGGCTTGACCCCGAAGAACGACACCTTCACGTGGCGGCCCGGCCCGGTCGCGCAGCTTCTCGATCCGCGCCTTCAGGTCCTCGGGCGACTTGAGCCGGTTCGGGAACCACTCGTCGCCGTAGGCGAGCACGCGGTCGATCACCTTCTCGCCCGTTGCCGCCCACGACCACCGGCGGGTGCGGCTCCTGCACGCGGCTTGGGCCAGGACCAGATCGGGTCGAAGTCGACGTGCTCGCCGTGGTACTCGGCCTCGTCCTGGGTCCAGATCGCCTTGATCGCCTCGACCCGCTCGCGCATGTTCGAGAAGCGGCGCCGCGGGTCGATGCCGTGGTTGCGCCATCTCCTCGCGGTTCCAGCCCGCACCCACGCCGAACAGGAAGCGGCCGCCCGAGAGGCGGTCCAGCGAGGCGGTCGCCTTGGCCAGCGCGATCGCGTCGTGCTGGTTCACGAGGCAGACGCCGGTGCCGATCTTGATCCGCTCGGTGACCGAGGCGGCGAACGAGAGCGCCACGAACGGGTCGTAGATGTGGCTGTACTCGCGCGGCAGCTCGCCGCCGCCCGGCCAGGGCGTCTCGCGGCTCACCGGGATGTGCGTGTGCTCGGTGAACCAGAGCGACTCGAAGTCGCGCTCCTCGGCGAGCCGCGCGAGGTGGACGGGCTGGATCGAGTAGTCCGTCGGGAAGAGGGCTACGCCGTAGTTCCACCGGATCGGCAGGCTATCGAGGCCGTAGATCCCGTGGACCGACCCGAGCTCGGGCTCGCCGTCGAGCGCGAGCCCCGGCATGCGGGCGGGCAGGAAGGCGAGCGCCTCCTGCAGCTCGGCCCGCGCGAGGTTGGCGCCGAGGCAGTAGTGGATGCCGGCGCCGAAGGTGAGCGGCTTGGCGTCGCCGCGGTCGGCGGCGATGTCGAACTCGCCCGGCTCGCCGTCCACGCCGTCGCGGTTGCCGGTGAACGCGCAGACCATCACGACGGTCCCGGCCGGGAAGGTCACGTCGCGGTACTCGACCTCCTCGTGCAGCAGGCGCGCGGTGAAGGGCGTGATCGGCTCGAAGCGCACGACCTCCTCCACCGCCGCGGGCGCGAGCTCCGGGTTCTCGGCGAGGAGCCGCCACTGGTCGGGGTGGGCCGCGAACAGCCGCACGGCGTGGGCGAGCTGCGACTGCGTCGTGTCGACGCCGCCCACCAGCACGTTCAGGACCAGGTTCATGCACTCGACGTCCGAGAGGCGGTCGCCCTCCTGCTCGGCCGCGATCAGGGTGGAGATGAGGTCGTCGGCGGGATCGGCGCGGCGCCGCTCGATCAGCTCGCCCGCCCACTCGTAGAACTCGGCGCAGGCGCGCTCGATGGCCTCGCGCTCGGTCATCAGGCTGGGGCCGTCGAACTGGCGCTGGATCAGGTTGGACCACTCGTACAGCTTCGGCGCGTCGTCGAGCGGCGCGCCCATCACGGTGGCGATCGTGAGCGACGGGTAGGGCTTCGCGAAGGCGCCGACGAACTCGCAGCGGTCGGCCTCGGCCAGCGGCTCCCAGAGCCGCTCGAGGAAGTCGCGCATCGCGGGGCGCCAGCGGTCGGCCGCGCGCGGCGTGAAGGCGGGGTTGACGAGGTTGCGCAGGCGGCGGTGGTCGTCGCCGTTGATGTGGAGGATGTTGCGCCGCATCTGCTCGAGCAGCGGCCCCTCGGGCACCTCGAACATCTCGGCGATCTTCATGCCGGGGAAGGTGGCCGCGCGGGTGCGCAGGAAGAAGGCGGCGGCCTCGCGGTCGAGCACGAAGTAGCCGATCGCCGACGTGGCGAGCCAGCCGGCGCGCGCTGAGCTCGCCCATGGTCTCGTGGAAGCGGGCGCCTCTCAGGCTCGGGGGAGAAGAAGTCGAGCTCGGGGAGCTCCAGGTCAGTTACGGCCGTCATGGCTCTATTCTCGAACATGTGAGCTTCCTCTTCCGCAACAAGACCGAGATGCCGGACCCGGCGGACGCGCTGCCGGGCCGCGACACGCGCCCGTTCACGGTGCCCGACACCCACTTCGTGCTCGGCACGCCGCTCGAGCCGCCCTTCCCCGAGGACACCGAGCAGGTGATCGTCGGGATGGGCTGCTTCTGGGGCGCCGAGCGCATCTTCTGGCAGGCGCCGGGCATGTACACCACCGCCGTCGGCTACGCGGGCGGCTACACGCCCAACCCGACCTACGAGGAGGTCTGCACCGGGCAAGCACCGGCCACAACGAGGTCGTCCTCGCCGTCTTCCGGCCGGCCGAGATCTCGCTTCGACAAGGTGCTGCAGCTCTTCTGGGAGGGCCACGACCCGACGCAGGGAATGCGGCAGGGCAACGACGTGGGCACCCAGTACCGGTCCGGGATCTACGTGACGTCCGACGCGCAGCGGGACGCCGCGGAGGCCTCGAAGGAGCGCTACGCGGAGCGTCTGGCGCGGCCGGCTACGGCGAGATCACGACCGAGATCGTCGACGCGCCCGAGCTCTACTACGCCGAGGACTACCACCAGCAGTACCTCGCCAAGAACCCGGGCGGCTACTGCGGGATCGGCGGCACGGGCGTGTCGTGCCCGGTCGGCGTCGCCAGCGCCTAGGTCAGCAGCCGGGCCATCAGTCTGAAGGCGCGGGTCCGCCTCGGCGGGCCAGCGCTCCACGTCGGCGGGCCACCAGGCCCACTCGTCGTGCTCGTGGTCGGGCACGGGGTCGGAGGCGTCGGCGACCGTCGCCAGCCCGACCAGCATCACCATCCCGTCGGGCAGTCCCACCAGCGCCTCCACGCTGAGGCGCTCGGGCTCGAGCTTCCACTCCTCGTGCAGCTCGCGGGAGAGCGTGTCGGTCGGGCTCTCGTCGCAGGTCGACGGCGCCGCCGGCGCCCAGCGCCCAGCGGCCGGCCCAGGTCGACACCCAGTCGGCGCGGTGGCCGGCGAGCCAGCGCCCGTCCTCGGCGCGCACGACGCACAGCGCCGTCAGGCTGTCGCAGGCGTTCCCCTCCACCAGCCGCAGCGCCCAGCGCGACGGCTGCAGCTCGAGCACCAGGCGGCCGGCGTCCTCGCGCCAGCCGACGAGCCGGGTGGCCAGGCCGTCGTGGGAGGGCGACCCGCGCTCGCGCAGGCCGTCCACCGCGGCGTCGGCCAGCCGCTGTATCTCGTGCGGCGGCTCGTAGGGCTCGTCGAGCCAGCGGGCCTCGACCTGGTCCGCCTGCCAGGGCCCGCGCGCGAGGATTCCCGGGGCGGGGGTCACCCCAGAGAGCCTAGCCCGGCGCGATTCCCCGCTCGCGCAGCAGCACCCGCGCGCAGAGCGACCCGTGCCGTGCCGCCGGCACCAGCTCGCTCGACCTCGCCCCAGCGCAGGCTCTCGTACTGCGTGCCCTCGCCGGGCTGCGGCACGGCCGGCTCGCCGGCGGCGATCTCGACCGCCCAGTCGCGCATCAGGATCCGGTACGCCGACCGCTCCCCGCGACTCCTCGCCGAGCGCCCGCACGACCCGCACCTCCACGCCGAGCTTGTCCCGGCCGGCGCGCCGCACGGCGTCCTCCTCGCGCTCGCCCGGCCGCAGCGTCGCGGCCGGCAGCCCCCACTCGCCCGGAAGGCTCTCGTCCTCCTCGGGCCGCCGCACGAGCAGCAGCCCGGCGGGCCCCTCGATCACCAGCGACACCGAGTGCTTGAGCGGCTTCACGTGCCGCTCAACGGTAGGCAAACCGTGCGCGGCCGGCCGCGCCGGCCGCTTCCGGCCTCGAACCTCAGGCCACCTTCACCTCGGCCGCCGCGTGCTCCTGGTCGTGCCGCTCCAGCACCGCCATGAACGCCGCCACCACGCGCTCGTCGAACTGGGACCCCGCGCAGCGGAGCAGCTCCGACCGTGCCGCCTTCGCTCCGAGCCGCTCGCGGTATACGCGGTCGGCGGTCATCGCCTCGTAGGCGTCGGCCACCGCGAGGATCTTCGCCTCCAGCGGGATGTCCGCGTCGGTCACGCCGGCCGGGTAGCCCTTGCCGTCCGGCCGCTCGTGGTGAGCGAGCACCCAGCCGCGCAGGTCCTCGAGCCCGCGACCGCTCAGCACCTGCGCGCCGATCTCGGGGTGCGTGCGGATCTCGGCCAGCTCGTTCCGGCCCAGCCGGCCGGGCTTCTGCAGGATCGCGTCGGGCAGCCCGATCTTGCCGATGTCGTGCAGCACGCCCGCCACCTCGATGCGCTTGGCGCGCTCGGGCGGCAGCTCGAGCTCCTTGGCGATCAGCCCGCAGTAGCGGCCGACCGTGCGCGAGTGCGCGGCGGTGCCCGTGTCGCGCAGGTCGAGCGCCTCGGCGAGCGAGAGCAGCGTGGCGAGGTGCGTCTCGTCCACGCCGCGGCCGCCCGGCTCGGGAGCGAACACCGCGGAGATCTCGCGGTTGAAGATCACGGAGCGGTTGCGGCCGAGCGCCTTGGCCGCGTAGAGCGCCTGGTCGGCGGCCTCGATCACGGCGTCGGCGTTGCGCCCGTGCTCCGGGATAGGTCGCCACGCCGAAGCTGAAGGTGAGCGGCACGGGGTGGTCGGCGAACTCCCGCTCGACCGTCGCGCGCAGCCGCTCGGCCACCAGGTAGGCCTCGTGCTCCGACGCGCCCGGGAGCAGGATCGTGAACTCCTCGCCGCCGGTGCGGGCGATCGAGTCGCCCACGCGCCGGCGCGTGTGCAGGATCTGCCCGATCCGCACCAGCGCCTCGTCGCCGGCGCGGTGCCCCAGCTCGTCGTTCACCGCCTTGAAGTGGTCGAGGTCGCCGATCACGATGCTGAGCTCCTCCTCGGACCGCAGCGTGCGCTCCACCTCCACGTGGATCTCGTGCTCGAGCGCGAGCCGGTTCTTGAGGCCGGTGAGCGTGTCGGTGCGGGCCGCCTCGGCGAGGCTGCGCACGAGGCCGGTGACCGCGTCGCGCACGGCGCGGAGCAGCGCCGCCGCGGGGAAGATCACGCCGACGAGCGTGAGCCAGCTGCCCGCGACCACGTCGTGCGGCGACGAGACGAGCAGCACCACCAGGTAGGCGCCGCTCATCAGCGCGAGCTGCGCCGCCGCCTGGCGCACGGGGAAGAAGTAGGCCGCGTAGAGCGCCAGCCAGATGTAGAGCATCTCGTCGGACAGCGAGTTCGAGTCCACCGACAGCAGCAGTTGGAGCGAGAGCAGCAGCGTGCCGCAGGCGGCCGCCGCCTGGAGCCCGCGCGAGCCGATCTTCCCGGCGCTCAGGTGGAGCGCCACGGCGAACACCGCGCAGGCCGCGGCGATGACGAGCCGCGCCACGAACGCACTGCCCTGAGGGGGCAGCACGCCGATGATGAGCAGGATCAGCGCCTGGCCGGCGAAGATGCCGCTTGCGACACGCGCAGCGAACCGAAGACTCGGCTCGACGGGAGGGATCGCAGGGGCGAGCTGCGCTTCCCGCTGGGCCACCGGGAGCATGTGCCCCTTATTCGGTCAGCTTTCCCCAAGGGGTGAAGGCGGCGGCCCGCGTCTGGCCGAATTGGCTCCTGTCAGGCGTCGAGGCGTTCCCGCAGCCCGCGCAGCTCGGCGCGCAGCGCCGCGAGCTCCGCCTCGAGCCGGTCCACGCGCTCGCCGATGCCGCCGCCCACGGCCGGGACCGGGGCCGGGCCCGCGGCCGGCGCCGAACGCTCGGGCATGGCGGCCGGTGGTGCCTCGGCGGCCGGCTCCTCGCCCTCCCCCTCGAGCAGGTGCGTGTAGCGCTGCCCCCGCTCCCCGGGACGGCGAGGCGAGCGGCGCCGCGAGCTCGCGCTCGATCAGCTCGCGCAGCGTGGTCTCGAGCTCCTCGTTCGAATCGAAGCGGTACATGCGCTCGGTCCGTGTCCGGAGCTCGCCGGGCGTCTGCGGTCCGCGCAGCATGAGCACGGCGAGGAGCGAGACCTGCGGCGGCGTGAGGCCGAGCGCCTGGTCGAGCACCTGCTTGTACTTGACCGAGCGGGCCGTGGACCAGCTCGCCAGCGTCGTCCACTTGCGCCGGCCGAGCCGGTCGAGCGCGGAGCGGACGGTGCCCTCGTCGTAGTCGACGACCGGGTCGCGGTTCGTCGACTGGTTGCAGGCCAGGCGCAGGGAGTTGAGCGTGAGCGGGTACTGGTCGGGCGTCGTGCGCTGCTTCTCCACCAGGCACGCCACCACGCGGATCTCCACTGCGTCCGGTTCCACGGCGGCGTAGCTTGCCATCCTGGGCGGGTGCGCGTCTACGCCGCCATCCTCCGCACACCCGGCGTGGCCATGCTCGTCCTGGCCACGCTGATCGGGCGGCTGCCGATCGGGATCAGCGGCCTCGCGATCCTCCTCTACGTCGAGGAGGTGAGCGACTCCTTCGCCGCCGCCGGCCTCTGCGCCGGGGCGCTCGCGCTCGGCAGCGCGGCCGGCGCGCCGTTCCAGGGACGCCTGATCGACCGCCGCGGAGTGGGGATGCTGCTCCCGCTGGCCGCGGGCCACTCGGCGGGCCTGGTGGCGATCTGGCTGGCCGGCGAGGCGGGCGCGCCGGTGGCGCTGCTGGCGGTGGTGTCGGTCGCGACCGGCGCGTCGCTCCCGCCGGTGTCGTCGGTGCTCCGCTCGCGGTGGCCCTACCTCCTGCCCGGCCGCCCCGAGCTGCTCGCGGGCGCGTTCGCGCTCGACTCGGTGATGATCGAGATCGTCTTCGTGATCGGGCCGCTGCTCACCACGCTGGTGGTGGCGACGGTCGGCCCCCAGTACGCGCTGATCGTGTCCGCCGGCTGCGTGCTGCTCGGCACCTCCTGGATGCTTGCCGGCCTGGCCGGCAAGCCCGGGCCGGAGGCGACCGAGGCCGGCCGCCCCGCCCTCGGCCTCGGCGCGCTCGCGTCGCCCGGCCTCCGCACGCTCGTGCTGGCGAGCCTCCCGGTCGGCTTCGCCTTCGGCACGCTCGAGGTGGTGCTGCCGGCCTTCAGCGAGGCCGAGGGCTCGAAGGAGCTGGCCGGTGTGCTGCTCGCGGCGTGGTCCGCGGCCAGCGGGGTGGGCGGCCTGATCTGGGGAGCCCGGGGCGGGAACGCGCCGCTCCTCCGGGCCCACATGCGTGTTCGCCTGGATGCTGCCGCTCTGCCTGGCGCCGCTCCTGCTGGCCAGCTCGCCGCTGACGATGGCGCTGCTCGCGATCCTGGCCGGCCTGCCGATCGCGCCGCTGATCGCCTCCCGCAACCAGCTGATCGAGCGGGTGGTCCTGCCGGGCACCGCGACCGAGGCGTTCACCTGGCCGCTGACCGCCCTGGTCGCGGGCCTCTCGCTCGGCGCGGCGGCCGGCGGCGCGGTCGTGGAGGCGAGCTCCTGGAGCGCCGGCGTGGTGCTGGCGATCGGGGTCGCGTTCCTCGGCGCGGCGGTGGTGCTGGGACGGCGGCGGACCCTGGCGCAGCCGCTCGCGGTGTCCGGCTAGAGTCGCCGCCATGGGAAACATCAAGGGAGACCGCACCGTTGAGATCGACGCGCCGATCGAGCGTTGCTACGAGATCGCCGCCGACATCCAGAACGCTCCCGAATGGCAGGGCTCCTTGAAGGACGTCGAGGTGCTGGAGCGCGACGGCGAGCGCCGCGCGCTGCTCGTGGAGACCGAGTCGGACGCGAAGGTGAAGACCGTGCGCGCGCTGTTGCGCTTCTCCTACGAGCCGCCCACCGGGATCCGCTGGGTGCAGGAGAAGGGCGACACGAAGTCGCTCATCGGCTCCTGGAGCTTCGAGGACCTGGGCGGCGGGCGCACCCGCGCGACCTACGCGCTCGAGGCCGACCCCGGTCGCATGCTCGGCATGCTCCTGCGCGGCCCGGCCGAGGGGAAGGTGCGCGACTTCCTGGTCGGCAACGCCGCGGACGGGCTGAAGGAGAAGGCCGAGCGCTAGACCCGTGGCGCCTAGCCGCAGGCGGCTGGGCGCTCGTGCCGGCGCAGCACCCGCTCGAGCGCGCGCGAGCGCGAGGTCATGATGCCGTCGACGCACATGTCGATCAGGCGCCGCCAGGTGGCGGGCGCGTCGCGGTCGTCGCCCGAGAACCAGTTCTGCCACGCGTAGCCCTCGCTGTGGGCGCGCGCCACGTTCTCCGGGTCGTGACCTGGATCGTCGAGCCGGACAGCTCGAACGTGATCGGCACCTGGAAGGCGGCCACGCCCGGGCCGGGCGATCCGCCGGCGAGCAGCCAGTTGGCGGCGCCGGAGATGCCGGGCGCGACGTCGATGCGCGGGAGGAGCTCGTGGAAGCGGTCGACCGCGGGCTGCTGGAACGAGGCGACGATCAGGTCGCGCCGGGTCGTCCGGCGCAGCACCCGCGCGAGCACCTCGGCGTTGCGCACGTACTCCGCGGTCGCCTCGTCGGGCGTGCGGCCCTTGACCTCGACGTTGATCGGCGTGCGCGGGAACGCCTTCAGCACCTGGCTCAGCGTCGGCACGCGGAAGTGGGCCGCCCGGAACCCGCGCGGCGGCTCGGTGCGGCCGGTGGCGACGCCGCGGAAGCGGTAGGCGCGGCGCGGCAGGTCGTGGCTGTAGTGCTCGCGCGCGCGAGGCGCGAACCAGTACGCGGCGTCGAGCCGCTTGATCTGCCTCAGGGTCTTGGACGCGACCGTGCCGCGGCCGTTCGTCGTGCGATCGACGGTGGTGTCGTGGAGGACGACGACCTTGCCGTCGCGGGTCACGCCGACGTCGAGCTCGAGCATGTCGGCCCCGCCCTCGATGGCCTTCCGGAACGCGTACATCGTGTTCGAGGGGAACTCGTCCTCGCCGCCCTGGTGGGCGATGTTGAGCGGGGCGCGGTCCTGGATCCAGCGGTTCTCCTGTGCGGACGCCGTGGCCGCGCAGAGCAGTGCGATGGCGAGCGCGACGGCCGCGAGTCGGAGCACGGGCGCGAAGCTATCCGACCGTGCGCAGCGACGCCCGTGCGACCTCGACGTCGGTGTGGACGTCCATGCGCGTGACCTTGCCGCCGGCGACCCAGTGCACCACCGCGGATCGCTGTTCGACCGGGATGCCGCTGGCGAAGCCGCGTCCCTTGATCCGCATGTCGACGATCACCTCCTCGCCCTCCAGGTGGAACTCGAGCACCTCGAACCGCACGTCGTCGAGGTGGCCCTGGAACCCGTCCATGTAGCGGCGCACGCCTGCGTGGCCCTCGTAGACGTCGGGCTCGGCGGACAGGCTCGGCGGGACCACTGCCGTGAAATCCTCGGAGAGCAGCTCGTACATGGACGCGGGGTCCTCGCCGTTGATGCGCTCGTAGAGCTCTCGCACGACCTCGACGTTCGGCTCGGCCACATCTGGGATCCTGCCACGCGTGGACGGACGGACGCGTTGGGCCACCTTCGACTGCTACGGGACGCTGGTCGACTGGAACGCCGGGATCCGCGCGGAGCTCGAGCGGCTGGTCCCGGGAGAGGACGCCGGCCGGCTGCTGGAGCGCTACCACGACGTGGAGCGGCGGGTGCAGCGGGAGCGGCCTTCGGCCAGCTACCGGGACGTGATGGCGGCGGGGCTCGAGGAGGTTGCCTCGGAGGCCGGGACGGAGCTGCCGGAGTCGGAGCGGGACGCGCTCGGCCGCTCGCTGCCCGGGTGGCCGGTCTTCCCGGAGGTGCCGGGGGCGCTGGCGGAGGCGAGGGAGCGCGGATGGCGACTGGCCGTGCTGACGAACAGCGACCGCGACCTGATCGACGCCTCGCTCGAGGTGATCGGGGTGCCGTTCGACGCGACGGTGGTGGCCTCCGAGATCGGCTCGTACAAACCGGCGCACGGGCACTGGCGCGTGTTCTACGAGACGACGGAGGCGGACCCCGAGCTCCACGTGCACGTGGCGCAGAGCCACTTCCACGACATAGCGCCGGCGAGCGAGCTGGGCCTCACGTCGGTGTGGATCAACCGGCTGGGCGAGCGGCACGAGCCGGCCCCGACGCGCGAGCTGCGCGACCTGAACGGGCTGGCGGACGTGCTCGACGAGCTGGTGCCGCCGCGCTAGGCGCCGCTCGCGCCGGGCGGCGGGCCGCTTCGCAGGATGATCTTCGTCTCGGTGTCGGCCGCGCCCAGGCGCATTCGCAGCGTTCGCAGGAGCACGTCGAGCTCGGCGGTGTCGCGGCAGGCCACGCGGAGCTGGTAGTCGGGGGATCCCGCGAGGTGCAGGACCTCGGTGACCGGCTCGAGGCGGTCGGCGGCGGTCGCGAACTCGTCGGAGTCCGTGCTCGCGGCCAGCGTCACTCCGACGACCGCCTCGAGGCGGCGCCCGCCGGCCGCGGGGTCCACGAGCGCGGCGAACCCGGTGACCACGCCGGCCCGTCGCAGGCGGCGCACGCGGTCCGCAGCGGCGTTGGCGCTGAGGCCGACCTCGGCGCCGAGGTCCCGCCACGAGAGTCGCCCGTCCTCGCGGAGCAGCCTGAGTATCTCACTGTCCAGGGCGTCCATCGCCGCGATTGTCGCAGACATGTAACGGTTCTGGTTGCGTTTGCGCGGCCTCGGCGCTACTTCGTAGGGAGCCATGGACCCCGACGCCGCACTCCTCGCCGGACTCGCCGCAGGCCTGGCCATCGCGATGCAGGTGGGCGCGGTGAGCCTGCTGCTGGTGGAGGCCGCGGTGGTGTCGGGCCCGCGGGTAGGCGTGGCCGCCGGGATGGGAGTGGCGGCCGCCGACCTGGGCTTCGCGGTGATCGCGGCCGCCGCAGGAGGGGCCGCGGGGGCCGCCCTGTCGAGTCACGAGACGGAGATCCGGGTGATCGCGGCGATCGTCATAGCGGCGATAGCCGTGCACGGACTGATCGCGCTGGCGCGGGAACGGCAACGGGCGAGCCGCGAGGCACAGGCGGTCGGGGCGAGCGGCCGACCCGGCCGATCGCGCGAGCGGCCGACCCGAGGCGGTCGCGGCGAGCGGCCGACCAGACCGTCGCGGCGAGCGCCGCGTCCCGCTCGGAGGACGCCGCGCCACGACTCACTTCGCCCGCTTCCTCGCCATCACCGCCGCCAACCCGCTGACCATCGCCTCCTTCGCGGCGGTCGCCGCCGCCCTCTCCCTCGACGGGCCTGCTGCCGCGGCGGCGTTTGCCGCCGGTGTCGGCATCGCGTCGGCGGCGTGGCACCTTCTTCTCACCCTCGCCGCCGGTCATGCCGGTCGCTGGATGACTCCGCGGGTGCGTACGCGGCTTCGCGGTCGTAGGCCGCCTTGCCGTCCTCGCCATCGCCGCTCACCTCGCACTCGGGTAGGCGACACTCCCCACATCCCCCACCAGCGCCACCTGTTCGAGCTCCCCGGCGACGTCGCCTACTTCAACTGCGCCGGCCTCGCCCCTCAGCTTCGCTCGGTACGCCTCGCCGCCGAGCGCGCCCTCGACCGCCGCGCCGCGCCGTGGTCCATCCGCGCGGACGACTGGTTCGACGAGGTCGAGCGCCTCCGCACCCTCTTCGCCCGCGTGGCCGGCGCCGACCCCGACGGCGTCGCGATCGTCCCGTCAACCAGCTACGGCCTCGCCGTCGCGGCCGCCAACACGGAGGCCTCCCCGGGGGACCGCGTCGTCATGCTCGCCGGCGACTTCCCGTCCAACGTCCACACCTGGACCGCGTGGGCCGAGCGCGCCGGCGCCGAGGTCGTCACCGTGGAGCGCGCGGACGGCGGCTGGACCGGGCCTCTGCTCGACTCGCTCGACGAGCGCGTCCGCGTGGTCTCCGTGCCGAGCGTCCACTGGGTCGACGGCTCGACCGTCGACCTCGAGCGCGTTGCCGACAGGGCGCGCGAGGTCGGCGCGCTCCTCGTCGTCGACGCCACGCAGTCGCTCGGCGCGATGCCGCTCGACCTCGCCGCCGTCCGGCCCGACTACCTGGTGACGGCCGGCTACAAGTGGCTGCTCGGCCCGCTCGGCACGAGCTACCTGTACGTCGCCCCGGAGCACCGCGACGGCCGGCCGCTCGAGCAGAACTGGGCGAACCGCGCCGGTGCGGAGGACTTCGCGGACGCCGCACGCGCCCGCACGCGGGTACCGCCCCGGCGCCCGGCGCTTCGACGCCGGGCAGCGAAGCAACTTCGTCCTCGTCCCCATGGCCATCGCCGGGCTCGAGCAGGTGCTCGACTGGGGCGTGCCCGAGATCGCCGCCGCCCTCGCCCCGGTCACCGCTCGCATCGAGGAACACGCCCGGGCGATCGGCCTCGACCCCGTCCCGGCCGGCCTCCGCGCGCCGCACATGCTCGGCATCGGCCTCTCCGACGGCATGGCGGAACGGTGGTCCGGCGGGGACGTGCACGTCGAGATGCTCGGCTCTGTCATGCGCGTGAGCCCCCACCTGCACGTGACCGACGGCGACCTGGAGATGCTCTTCGCGGCACTGACCGGAGATCGATAGTTAGCTAATCAGTGTGCTGCTAACTTCTTTGGCGGATGCCCGAAGACACGGCACAAGCCAACCCCGCCACCGCCCTCAGCGACGCCCTCCACGACTTCTTCCGCGCCGCCCGCCGGGCCCGCGGCCGCGCCGCCAAGCGGCCCGCCGGCGACGGGCTCTCGCTCGCCCAGTACCACCTGCTCGAGCCGCTCGCGGACGGCCCGCTCACGAACCGGCAGGTCGCCGAGCAGGCGGGCGTGTCGTCGCCCACCGCCACCCGGATGCTCGACCTCCTCGTCGGCCGGCGCCTCGTCACGCGCCTCGACGATCCGGTGGACCGGCGCGCCGTTCTGATCTCGCTCACTCCGGCCGGCCGCGAGGCCCTGGCCGCGAAGCTCGCCGAGGTCGACGAGGGTCGCCGCCGGATCGCCGCTGCGCTCGAGCCGGAGGAGCAGCGCGTCGCCGCGGACCTCCTGCGCCGCCTGGCTGACGTGATCGAGGAGCTGTGAGCGAGCCGCGTCCCGGCTACCTCCTCCCGCACCGCGCCACCGTCGCCGCGATCGGGGGCGTGCTGATCGGCATGCTGCTCGCCGCGCTCAACCAGACGATCGTGGCCACGGCCCTGCCGCGCATCGCCGGCGACCTCGGCGGCCTCTCCCACTACTCCTGGGTCTTCTCGGCCTACATGCTCGCCGCGACCGTGACCGTCCCGATCTACGGACGGCTGTCCGACGCCTACGGGCGCCGGCCGTTCTTCGTGGCGGGGATCCTGTTCTTCATGGCCGGCTCGATCGTGGGCGGCACGGCCGACTCCATGACGCAGGTCATCCTCGCGCGCGCGATCCAGGGCCTCGGCGCCGGCGCGCTGATCCCCCTCGCGATGGCGGTGATCGGCGACCTCGTGCCGCCCTCGGACAGGGGCCGCTGGCAGGGCCTCACCGGCGCGGTCTTCGGCGTCGCCTCCGTGCTCGGCCCCTTCAGCGGCGGCTGGATCGCCGACCACGCCGACTGGCGCTGGGTCTTCTTCGTCTCGCTGCCGGTGGGCTTCGTGGCGCTGGCGGTGGTCATGGTCACCCTGCGCATCCCGCCCCACCCGGATCGCGCCACCGCAGATCGACTACTCGGGCGCGGCGCTGCTCGCCGCGGGCCTGTCGTTCGTGCTGCTCGGCACCGTCCGCCTCGGCGACGCCGCGGCCCGTGACCCGGTCGAGATCGCCGCGCTGTTCGCCGCGGGCACCGCCCTCCTCGCCGTGCTCGGATGGCACGAGCGCCGCACGCCGAACCCGATCGTGCCCCTGTCGCTCTTCCGGCTGCGCACGTTCAGCGCCGCGGCCGCGACCTCCTTCACCGTGGGCGTCGGGATGTTCGGGGCGATCATGTTCGTGCCGCTCTTCGTCCAGGGCGTGCTCGGCGAGTCCGCCACGAACGCCGGGCTCGTGCTCACGCCGCTGATGCTCGCGCTCGTGGTCACCACCGTCGGCAGCGGCCAGGTCATCTCCCGCACGGGTCACTACCGCTGGGCGATCGTGTCCGGCCCGGTCCTCATGGCGTGCGGCTTCGCCCTGCTCGGCGCGCTCGACACGGGCTCCTCCCAGGTCGACGCCACGGTCGCGATGATCGTCCTCGGGCTGGGGCTCGGGCTGCTGATCCAGAACCTCATGCTCGTGATCCAGAACACGGTCCCGAGCCGTGAGCTGGGCGCGGCCACGAGCGCCGGCCAGTTCTTCCGCACCACCGGCGGCACCGTCGGCGTGACCGTCATGGGTGCGGTGATGACGGCCGGCCTGCCCGCCGGGGTGTCGCTCGCAGGCGCCGGCAGCGGCGCGGGCGGCGCAGAGGTCGCCCCCGCGCAGCTCGCCGACGCCATCCATCCCGTGTTCATGCTCGGCCTCCCGGTCATGGCGATCGCCCTGGCCCTCGTCCTGCTGATCCCCGAGACGCCGCTCAGGCGGACCGTGCGCGAGGCCGAGCCACCCCCGGTGCCCGCATGACCGCGCCCCGCCAGCACCACAACGTCACGCTCGCGGTGCTCGCCGTGTCGGCGCTCTCGTACGCGCTGCTGCAGACGATGGTCGCCCCGGCGCTGCCCGCCATCCAGGCCGAGCTCGACACCTCGACCACGGCCGTCACCTGGGTCCTCACCGTCTACCTCCTGACCGCCTCGATCGCCACCCCGGTGCTCGGCCGGCTCGGGGACATCTTCGGCAAGGAGCGCATGCTCGTGGCGGTGCTGTGCGTGTTCGCGCTCGGCTCGCTGGTCGCCGCGCTGTCGCACAGCATCGAGATGCTGGTGGCCGGGCGAGCGATCCAGGGCGTCGGCGGGGCGATCTTCCCGCTCGCCTTCGGGATCATCCGCGACGAGTTCCCCGCAGAGCGGGTGGCCACCGGCATCGGGCTCATCTCGGCCACCTTCGGCATCGGCGGCGGCGCCGGCCTGGTGCTCAGCGGCCTGATCGTCGACCACTTCTCGTACGAGTGGATCTTCTGGTTCGGGTTCGTCGTCGTGGTGCTGGCCATCGTGGCCACGCACCTGTGGGTGCCGGAGTCGCCGGTCAAGGCGCCGGCGCGCATCGACTTCGTCGGGGCCGCGCTGCTGTCCGCGGGACTGGTCTGCCTGCTGCTCGCCCTGAGCGAGGGCGGGAACTGGGGCTGGGGCTCGCCGGAGATCGTCGGCCTGTTCGCGGCGGCGGTGGCGATCCTCGCGGTGTGGGTCTGGTTCGAGGGGCGCATTCCACAGCCGCTGGTGGACATCGGGCTGCTGCGGAAGCGCGCCGTCTGGACCACGAACCTGACCGCCTTCCTGACGGGCTGGGGGATGTTCGGCTCCTTCATCCTCATCCCCCAGTTCGTGCAGACGCCCGAGAGCGCCGGCTACGGCTTCGGCGCGGACGTGACCGGCGCCGGCCTGTTCCTGCTGCCGTCGGCCGTGGTGATGCTCGTGGCGGGTCCGCTCGCCGGGGCGCTCGCGGGGCGGGTCGGCTCGAAGGTGCCGCTGGTGATCGGCACCGCGGCCACCGCACTCAGCTTCGCCATGCTCGCGATCGCGCACTCCGAGCCGTGGCACGTGATCGCCGGCGTGACGCTCCTCGGGCTCGGGATCGGCATGTCGTTCGCGTCGATGGCGAACATCATCGTGGAGGCCGTTCCACAGGCCCAGACCGGCGAGGCCACAGGCATGAACACGATCATGCGGACGATCGGCGGGGCCTTCGGCGGCCAGATCGCCGCCGTGATCATCGCGGAGCACGTCACAGCGGGCAGCGCCTTCCCGTCCGAGTCGGGCTTCACCACGGCGTTCGCCGTCGGGGCGATCGCGCTGGCCCTGGCGCTCGTGGCCGCCGCGGGCATCCCCGGGCGGCGCCGCGCCGCGCCTGCGGGCGTGACCGGGCAGCCGTCAGAGGCGGGCGCCGGCGTCTGAGCTCGCGGTAGCAGGGTCGCTGTAGGCTCGCCCACCGATGCGGAGTCGAGTGGGTGGGCTTGCAGCGGCAACCATCGCATCGAGTGTCTTGGTGGGCTCGGCGCAGGCATCTGCCGCCGGGCCCACCAAGCCGTGCGCGGACGACCGCTCCGCCCGCTGCGGCTCCATCCTCGTCCCGCTCTACCGCGCCGCTCCCGACGGCGGCGGCCGCCGGCTCCGCGTCCACTTCCGCGTCTTCCCGCGCACCGATCGCTCGAAGCCTGCGCTCGAGCCCGTCGTGGCCGCCGAGGGCGGGCCCGGCTACCCGTCGATCGACTCGGCCGAGTCGTACCTGTTCATGCTCGGTCCGCTGCGCCGGCGCCACGACCTGATCGTCGTCGACAACCGCGGCACCGGGCGCTCCGGCGCCATCGACTGCCCGCGCCTGCAGGCGGCCAAGGGCGTCTACTCGCGCGAGGTCGGCCGCTGCGCGCGCCGGCTCGGCCGCCGGGCGAACGCCTACGGCACCGGCGCCGCCGCCGACGACCTCGCCGCCGTGCTCGACAAGCTCGCGCGTGCCGGTCGTGAACATCTACGGCGACTCGTACGGGACCTACTTCGCCCAGGCCTTCGCCGTGAGGCACCCGGAGCGCGTGCGCGCCGTGGTGCTCGACGCGGCCTTCGGCGTCGAGGGCTTCGACCCGTGGATCCGCCAGGAGTCCGTGGGCGTGCGCCATCGCCTGGCCGGCGATCTGCCGGCGCACCGTGGGCTGCGACGTCGACGCGCTCGCGACGCTGAGGCGCTGGGCGCTCCGGCTCGAGCGCCGGCCGCTCGTGGCCACGGGCCGCGACGCCGACGGCGGCCGCCACCGCATCCGGCTCGACGGGCGCGGCGCTCGGCCAGATCGCCGGCGACGGCTCCTTCTACTACACGATCTACCGCGACCTGCTCGCCGCGCTGCGGGCCTACGGGCGCGGCGACCGCGAGCCGCTGCTGCGCCTCGCCGCCGAGGACCTGCCCTACACCGGCGGCGGCCCGGTGCGCAGCTACTCGGAGGGCGCCTACGCCGCGGTGGCCTGCCACGACTACCCGACACTGTGGGATCCGGCGGCCTCGATCGCGGAGCGCAGGTCGCAGTACCGGGCGGCCCGCGCGCTGCTCGAGCCGGACGCCTACGCGCCGTTCCCGAACGACATCTGGCTGCGCTCGCTGTACATCAACCAGTACGTCAAGGGCTGCATCGAGTGGCCGGCGCCGCGCTACCCGGACCCGCCGGTACCGCCCGGCGCGACCTACCCGGCCATGCCCGTGCTCGTGCTCGACGGCGACCTCGACGTGATCACGCCGCTCGGCGACTCGGCGCAGGCCGCCTCCCTGTTCCCGGGCTCGACCTTCGTGATCGTGCGCAACGTGGGGCACGTGACCGCGCTCGCCGACTACCCCGGCTGCGCGGCGGGCATCGTGCGGCGCTTCCTGAGGACGCTGTCGCCGGGCGACGTGAGCTGCGCCGAGCGCACGCCCGGAGATCCACGTGGTGCCGGAGTTCCCGCGCCGGACGCGGGGCGCCCCGGCGGCGGAGCGCCGCCCGGAGTCCGGCGACCGCTCCACCCCACTCGCCCGCCGCGGGGCGTGGGGCGCCGCGCTGGGCGGTGGGCGACGCGCTCGCGCGCTGGTGGCTGATGGCCGGCACGGTCGGGCACGGCCTGCGCGGCGGGCTCCTTCACGACGACCGGCGCCTACCTCGCCTACACGCCGGTCCGCTTCACGCTGCGCCGCGTGCGGTTCGTTCCGGACCTGGCGGTGAGCGGAACGGTCGAGTGGAACCGGCGCGAGAGCAGGGTGACCGCCCGCCTGAGGCTGGACGGCGCGGTGGGCGGGACGCTGCGGCTGCGCTGGCGGATCGGCGACACGCGCGCCGTCGCGTTCATGCATGGAACGCTGGACGGCCGCCCCGTGCGGCTGCGAACGCCCGCGCCCTGACCGTGGTCTATCTGGTCTTCGGCGCTCACGGCGGCAAACACGACCAGCCCGACCCTGCCACTTGATTGCTGACACTACGACGAGGAGGCCCGCAGGTGCGGGCCTCCTCTACTGCGAACGGCCGGAGGCGGGTTAGGCCTGGACGAGCTCGCGCGTCTTGTGCACGACGACCTCGCCGGTCGTCGTCTTCGGCGGGTTCGGGAGTGCGGTCTCGAGCTTCTGCTCGCGCACCCACTGGGAGGCGAGGCGGGTCGACTCGTCGGCGTGCGCCGAGGTGTCGAAGAAGCCGATGGAGCTCATGACGCCGTTACCGGCATCCATGAGGTAATAGCCGCTGAAGCCCGGAAGCTCGCTGATGCTCGGCACGAGGGTCTCGTCGGCCTTCTTGACGAGCTCGCTGATGCGGGCCTGGTCGATCGACTCATAGCGGCGAATGGTGGCAAACATGAATGGTCCAACTCTCTTCTCTGGGGTGGAGGACTCAGTTGAGTCCTCCTGCTGCGCTCAGGGCCCGAGGTGACAGTCGAAGGAGACTTCGGTAGCTCGACGACGTCGGCGGTGTGGGTCCTGGCGCCGGACACACGTTAGCAGCTTCATGGACAACCATCAACTACGTAGCTATGTTTTCTTACGTTATCGATGTAGGAGCCGCGATGTGCCCATTCTCCGTGACCGTGCAGCACGTTCCCGATCGCGAGCTCGGCCCACTGTTGACCAGGCTCGCGGAGGCCGGCTTCGAGAATCCGATCATCGATCATGTTGGCGCCGAGGGTGCCTCCGACAGGGCGGCCCCAGGTGCTCGAGAGAGACCTTTGGACCTCCCGGAGGATTGGCGCCTCGTGCGCGAGCGGGAGGGCGAGTCGTATGGATGGCCGGACGGGCGCGATCGATACGAGCCCTACCGCGTGTTCGTTGGCACGACGCGCACCGAAGGCGCTGTCCAGATCGGCCTGGGCGAGACCATCCGCAAGAACAAGTGGGGCCGCGACCGCAAGTACGTCGTGGCCTTCCTGAGCTCGGGATCCCCCCAGCAGCCGCTGGTCGAGTTCGTCGCGGCCGACGACTACGAGCAGACAGGCGAGCTCGTCGCGGTCATCCGCGGCAGCGACGGAGGGCGAAGGATGTATGGCGTCGGTGACCCCCTGCCCACCGTATACACCGAACGCTTTCGAACGCAGATCTACAACGAGCGTGTCGTCCATCCGGGCGCGTGGAACAAGATCGTCGTGGTCGCTCGCGAGGACGACGACGAGGCGATCCTCAACCACGCGCTGACTCAGAGCCGACGGCGCGACCGGACGTAGGGCTCTTGTCCTCCGTCGCGCTGCCCGCGTCCGGGGTGGCGCGCATCGGTGCGGGCATGAGCGCCGCACCGGTGATGACGAGGCAGAAGGCGAGGAAGCGGGCGGCGATGCCGGGGGGGCCGGAGCCGATCGGGTCGTGGAAGACGACGATGCCGCCGAAGATCGCGATGAGGTTGGCGGTCACGGAGGTGAGCGCGATGACCTCGACGCCGTTGCCGATCTGGAGGCTGCGGGCAGAGGCGTAGAAGGCGATCACGCCGGCGATCATCGCGGTCAGCGTCCACGGGCTCACCAACCCGAGCAGCGGTCCTGGTGACGCTTGGGTGATGTACTTGATCGCGACAGCGGAGACTCCGAACAGCGCGCCGGCGGCCGCCCCGAGGATCAGTCCCTCGGCGCGGGGCAGGAGGTGGCGGCGGGCCGAGATCCTCACGAGCATGGCGCCGCTCGCGAAGATCGCGCCCTCGACGGCGATCAGCGCCGCCAGCGAGGCGCGCTCGGGGTCGTTCGCTCCGCTGCCGGTCAGCCCGATGACGACCAGTCCGGCCGCGGTGATCGTCACGCCGACCCATTGCCGCCGTCCGAGGTGAAAGCCGAAGAAGCGCTCGGCGAACACGGCCAGGAAGACGAGCCCGCCGGAGAGCACCGCCTGCACAATCGACAGCGGCGCGAGCGAGAGCGCACCGACGTGCAGAAACCAGGCCACGATCGCGATGACCCAGCCGACCGCGAACCATTTGGAGCGAAACAGACCGGCGGCGCTGCGAAGCGGATGGCGGACCCGGATCGGCGGGGCGAGCACCGCCCCGCGGTGCTTGAACAGAAAGGCGAGGTTGGTGGCGACCGCCGAAGCGAGCGCGAGGATCAGCCCAGGAATCACGACAAACGGGCAAGCACGTGGACGGGCCCCACCCTAATCCCAGCCGGCGTTCGGTGGTCCTACCCGCCGGTCTCGGCCGGCTGTCCGGCGAGGGTTGCCAGGAGGTCGCCGATCTTCTGCTCGCGCGCGAGCCGGTCGGGCAGCGGCAGGTGGGACTGGATCGTGTAGTGGTTGCGGCGGCCGTCTCGCCTGCGCGAGATGTAGCCGGCGGCGGCCAGCTCCACGACGATGCGGTGCGCCGCGCGCTCGGTGATCCCGACCGCCTCGCCGATGTCTCGCAGACGGATGCCGGGGTCATGCGCGATGCAGAGCAGCACCTGGGCGTGGTTGGTCAGGAACGACCAGCCGGGAGCTCCATTCTCAGGCACGATACTAGACTAGCGTGTCTAGATTTCTATGTCATCTATACTTGGGTTGACATGGTGATCCGTGGAACCAACCGTCATCGCAGCCCCTTCGACCGCGAGGACGCGTCGCGGGAAGAGCAGAACGAGCGAGAGCGCCTGCGTGACGAAGCGCGCTACCGCCGCGAGCGCCTCGACCTCTACCGGGCACGCATGTACGGGGGACGCGCGGGCAGCCAAGCCAAGCTCAGGGAGCTCCAGCGCGCATCCGACGGTGCCGCTGCCCGGCTACAGCTGCCGTGACGACCACAGCAGCGCCGCCAGGATCACCGAGGTCAGCCCGACCACGAGCCCGACTATCCAGCCGGCGACGTCCTGGCCCACGAGCACCGCGCCCAGAAGCACGGCGATGCCGATGATGCCGGCGGTCGCGACCAGGCGCATCGTGCCGCGTTCCACCTTCGTGCGGCGCCGCTCCCGGGCGGGCACCATGCCCTGGGGCCGCTCGCTCCGCCGAGACTCGCGCTCGCGCTGGCGAGCCTCGCGCTCCGTGACATCGGGCTCGTGCTCCGCCGGGAAACGCTCGGCCGATGCGGGACGCTCGCCAGACTCGGAGGGGGCCACGTGAGAAGGCTACCGCTCCCGAATGGAGACACCGGCAACGGACTGGAGACAGTTACATGAAGATCCTGGACGCCCTACGTAATCGCCACTCACAAGGTTCCGAGGAGGACACCCAAGCGGCAGCGAGCTCACCGGACGAGGACCAGCTCCCCATCTCCGGCTACGACGGGCTCAAGGACAAGCAGATCGCCGATCAGCTCTCTCAGCTCTCTCAGGAGGAGCTGGCCACGGTTGAGACCTATGAGCGCGCTCACGAAGGGCGGCCCGTCGTGCTCGACAAGCTGCGCTACATGCGTGGCAGCGAGCCGCTGCCGGGCTACGACGCTCTCACGTCCGAGCAGATCGCCGAAGCGCTCGGCGGCGCTGACGCGGAAACGGTCAAGGCCGTGCGCTCCTACGAACGCAAGTTCCAGCATCGCCAGTCGGTGCTGGACGAGGCCGCACGCGTGCTTCCGAACTCGGAGGCAAGTGCGGGAGAAGAACGCGCGCGCGAAGAGAAGGCCACGCTCCTCCGTGAGGGCTACGCGGATCGCGCGAAGACCGCCCCCGATCCACCCGCGTAGGAGTGCATCCCTAGGGCGGCAGCCGCCGCCCCGCGCGCCGGACGCGCATCCATCGAAAGCCGTGGGGCTCGAGCTCGAGCTCCACGCGCCCGCTCTCGAGCGCGTGCACCTCGTCTGAGAACAGGTCGACGAGGGCGTCCGCGTCGGCCGGGCCGTCGAGGGCGAGGGCCACGGTCACCGCCTTGCCGCCCAGCTCGTGCACCGCCACGATCGTCGAGCCGTCCCAATCGCAGCGGTGGGCGAGGACCGACGGCGCGCCCGCATCGAGGAGCTCGAGAGTCGCCGAACCCGATCTCCGGGCACTCGCGCCGCCGCCTGATGAGCCGCTCGAACCAGTTCAAGAGCGACCCGTCCTCGCGGCGCTGACCGGCGACGTTCACCGCCGCGGGCCCGAAACGGTCGTCGTCGACGACCGGCCGGCACAGCGCCTTCGCGTCGGCCACGGTGGAGAACCCGCCGTGCGGCTCGTCGGACCACTGCATCGGCGAGCGCACGCTGAGTCGTCCCTCGATCGCCAGGTTCTCCCCCATCCCGATCTCCTCGCCGTAGAACAGCACCGGCGTGCCCGGCAGCGAGAAGGCCAGGCTGTAGACCATCCGGATCGCCTGCTCGTCGCCGTCGAGCATCGGCGGAAGCCGCCGGCGCAGCCCGCGCCCGAACAGCTGCAGCGACTCGTCGGGCCCGAACGCGGCGAAGACCTCCTCGCGCTCGCTGTCGGACAGCTTGTCGAGCGTCAGCTCGTCGTGGTTTCGCACGAAGCGCCCCCACTGGCAGTCCGGCGGGATCTCGGGCGCCTCGCGAAGCGACGCCCGCAGCGGCTCCGCATCCCCGCGCGCGAGCGCGAGGTACATGGCCTGCATGCCGGGAAAGTCGAACAGCATCTGGAGCTCGTCGCCGCCCTCGTCGCCGAAGAACTTGCGCGCCTCCTGCGGCTCGAGGTTGACCTCGCCGAGCAGCATGGCCTCGCCGTTGCGCCGCGCGACGAACGAACGCAGGTCGCGCAGGAGCTCGTGCGGGTCGACGAGCGCCCCCTCGGGCATGCCCATCGGCTCGAGCAGGAACGGAACGGCGTCGATGCGGAAGCCCGACAGGCCCTGCTCGAGCCAGAAGCCCATGACCTGGGCGATCTCGTCGCGCACGGCGGGGTTGGCGACGTTGAGGTCGGGCTGATGCGAATAGAAGCGGTGCAGGTAGTACTGCCCCGCCTGCTCGTCCCACGCCCAGTTGGAGTCCTCCCTGTCGGGGAAGACGACGTCGCCGGGCTTCTCCTCCGGCCGCTCGTCGGACCAGACGTAGAAGTCGCGGTGGGGCGAGTCCCGGTCGGCGCGCGCGGACTGGAACCACGGGTGCTGGTCGGAGGTGTGGTTGACGACGAGGTCGGCGATCACGCGGATGCCGCGGTCGTGCGCCGTGCGCACGAACTCGACGAAGTCGCCGTGCGTGCCCAGCCGCGGGTCGACGGCGTAGAAGTCCGTGATGTCGTAGCCGTCGTCGCGGCGCGGCGAGGCGTAGAAGGGCATGAGCCACACGCACGAGACGCCGATGCCGCCGAGGTAGTCGATCCTGTCGGTGAGGCCGCGCAGATCGCCGCAGCCGTCGCCGTCGGCGTCGTAGAACGTCTCGACGTCGAGGCAGTACACCACGGCGTTCTTCCACCACAGGTCGCTTGTGGCCTTGAGCCTCATGCCGCGAGCCGGGGCAGGACGTGCTCGCCGAAGGCGTCGATGAAGGGGCCGAGGTCCTGACCGACGTGGTGCAGGTTGATCTCGTCGAACCCCAGCGCGGCGAGCTCCTCCAGCCAGGCGGCGTGCCGCGCCAGGTCCGCCGAGACGAGAACCGTGTCGCGCATCTGTTCGGGGGTCACGTCCCGCGCCAGCCGGTCGAAGTCCTCGGGCAGCTCGAGGTCCCAGCACGTCGGCGGCGGGAAGACGTTCGTGCGCCACTGGTCATGGGCGACGCGGAGCGCCTCCTCTTCGCTCGGCGCCCAGGACAGGTGGACCTGGAGGACCAGCCGCTTGCCCTCGCCGCCGTTCGAGCGAAACGCGTCGATCATCTCCTCGAGCTTGTCCCGCGGCTGGTTCACCGTGGCGAGCCCGTCGGCCCACTCGCCGGCCCGGCGCGCGGTCTCCACGCTGACGGCCGGGCCGATCAGCGGCGGCGGCTCCGGTGGGAGCGTGTACAGCTTCGCGCGGTCCACGCACACGTGCCCGTCGTGGGTGACGGTCTCGCCGGCGAAGAGAGCGCGCATGACGTCGACGCACTCCCGCAGCCGCGCGTTGCGCGCCGCCTTGTCGGGCCAGGGGTCGCCGGTGATGTGCTCGTTGGACGCCTCGCCGCTCCCGAGGGCGATCCACAGCCGTCCCGGGAACATCTCGCACAGCGTCGCCGCGGCCTGGGCGACGATGGCGGGGTGGTAGCGCTGGCCGGGGGCGTTGACCACGCCGAACGGCAGACCGGTGGCCCCCATGGCCGCGCCGAGCCACGACCAGGCGAACCCGGACTCGCCCTGCCGCTCGCTCCACGGCGAGAAGTGATCCGACGACATGATCGCCCCGAAGCCCGCGGCCTCGGCGTGCTTCGCGTCCTCGAGCAGGCGGCTGGGCGGGATCTGCTCGTGGGAGCAGTGAAGGCCGACGATTGGCATCCCATACGCCTACCCGCTCGGGAAGAGCTCTCACACGTGAGGCCGCCGGCCGCAGTTCAGGGTGCCGGTCAGGGGGGCCCGACCGATGTTCCGCGGCCGCTTTCGCGACACCATCGAAACATGAGAAATCCGACACACGAAACCCCGCAAACCACCCCGAAACGCTCCACGGGCGCGCGAGTATCCCTGCTCGTCGGCGCCGGTGTGGCAAGCCTGCTGGCCGTCAGCGCGCTGGGCCTTGGCGGGCTCGCGTTCTGGGGCGACAGCCAGAAGGACGAGAGCGGCTACGTCTCGACCGGCAGCGAGCGCTTCGAAGCGAGCACGCACGCGCTCGCGACGGAGAGCCTGGATGTTGACCTCGACGGAGCGGAGGGACTGATCGACGCGACCGGATTCGGCGACATCCGCCTCGACGTGGCGCCGCAGACCGACAAGCCGGTGTTCGTGGGGATCGCCCGCACGGACGATCTGTCCGCGTACCTCGCGGACGTCTCGCACACCACCCTGACCGACCTCGACTACGAGCCGTTCGCGGCGAGCTACAGCCCACAGGAGGGCGAGCGAAGCCCGGCCGAGCCCGGCGGCGAGCGGATCTGGGCCGCGTCCACGCAGGGCGCCGGTCCCCAGACCCTCACCTGGGAGGTCGAGGACGGCGACTGGTCGATCGTGGTGATGAACGCCGACGGATCGCCCGGCGTGGAGGCCGACGTCAGCGCGGGAGCGAAGCTCCCCTTCCTGACGGCGCTCGGCTGGAGCGCGCTCGGCGGCGGAGCCCTCCTGCTGCTCGCCGCGGTCGCGCTGGCCGTGCTCGGCATTCGCCCGCCGCGCACGGGATCTCGCGGGACACCCGCTGCCGGCTTGGCTCCCGCCGCAAGCTGATCCGCAGGTGGGTCCTGCCGTAACGGAAGGCTCGTCCCCCGGGGCGGGCCTTCCGTGGTTGTGGCACCGCATCTCAGCCCGACTGGCCGGTTACCCGCACCCCCGCACGCGTGCTCTCCCCCCTGTCCGGCCGGGCGCGCGAGCGGAATGCTGGGCCAGTGAACCAGGGTCCCGGTTCAGGGCACCACCCCGATGTCCTGACGGGGCCCGACCAGAAGGCTGCTTCCATGCAATCGAGCCACACCAACGCGCTTCCGGCCCTCGACCTGCGGGCGCTGGCGCGGCGCGCCGCGCTGCCGGCCGCCCTCGCGGTCGTGGCGGTCGCGGCCTTCGTCGCCGCAGGCGGTCCGCTGCAGGCGTTCGCCGACGCACTTGGCCGGGCGCTCGACGCCGATCCGCGTTGGATCGCCGCCGCCGTCGTCTTCGAGCTGCTGTCGTTCGTCGGCTACGTGGTGCTGCTGTGGCTCGTCGGCCGCCGCGCCACGCGGCGACTGGGACTGCGCGAGAGCACCGAGGTCTCGCTCGGCGGCGCCGCGGCCACGCGCTTGCTGCCCACGGGCGGCGTCGGCGGCGCGGCCCTGACGATCTGGGCCTTCCGGCGCGCCGGCCTCGACAGCCAGGCCGCCACGCGCACCCTGCTCGCCTTCCTCTTCGTGCTCTACTCGGTCTTCCTGGCTTCGATCGCGGTCGCCGGCGGGCTGCTGGCGCTCGGGATCGCTCCCGGCGGCGGCCCCCTCGCGCTGACGGCGATTCCCGCGATCGGCGCCGTGCTGGTCATGGCCGGCGCGCTGGCGCTGGCTGCCCGCCGCCCCACCAGGGAGAACCGGGTCGCCGCAGCGGCTCCGGGCGCGTCGCGCCTGGCCCGCGCCCGGGCGGCGCTGAACCATGTTCCCGCCGCGGTGAGCGGCGCCGTGCGGGACGCGGTCACGCTCGTGCGCTCGGGTGACCCGCGCCTTCTCGGGGCGGTCGCCTGGTGGGCGTTCGACGCGGCGGTGCTGTGGGCCATGCTGCACGCGCTGGGCGCGCCTCCTTCGCTCGCCGTGATCGTGCTCGCCTACTTCGTCGGTCAGGTCGCCAACACGGTTCCGATCCCGGGCGCCGCCAGCGGCGGCATGGTCGGCGTGCTGCTCGCCTTCGGTCTGGAGGCCGACCTCGCCCTCGCGTCGGTGCTCGCCTACCGCTCGGTGGCCATCTGGCTGCCCGCCCCGCTCGGCCTCGTCGCCCTCGGCGGGCTGCGCAAGACCTTCGCCCGCTGGGCCGAGGAGGACGCTTCGATGCAGGCGCCCGCCGCCGTTCCCGTCCTCACCCCCCAGCCCGAGCCGGTCCGCCGGCCGGTGTGGCGCGCTCCCGAGCCCGCCGCGCAGGTGGCGGCATGACCCGCTCCCGCATCGCGATCGTCGGCATCGCGCTGCTCGCGGCCGCCGGCTTCGCCGCGGTCACCGCCGGCCTCGTCCAGGCGCCCGACCTCGAGGGCGCCCTCACCGACCTCTCGGACACGCTCGGGACCTGGACCTACGCCCTCGTCGCGGCCCTGGCCTTCCTCGAGACCGGCGCCTTCGTCGGGCTCGTTGCCCCCGGCGAGACGGCCATCGTGCTCGGCGGTGTCGTGGCCGCCGAGGGCGAGGTCAGCCTCGCCCTGATCCTCCCGCTGGCCTGGCTCGCGGCCGCGCTCGGGGACCTCGCGAGCTTCTGGCTCGGCAGGCGGCTGGGCCGCCGCTTCCTGCTCGCGCACGGCCCTCGCCTCGGCGTGACCGCGCCGCGTCTCGAGCGCGTGGAGGGGTTCTTCGACCGTCACGGCCCCAAGGCGATCCTGGCCGGGCGCTTCGTCGGCATCGTGCGCGCCGTGGCTCCGTTCCTCGCCGGCGCCTCCGGGATGCGGATGCGCGCGTTCATCCCCTGGAGCCTGCTCGGCACCGCCGTCTGGGCGACCACCTTCACCTTGATCGGATACGCGTTCAGCCACTCCTTCGGCGCGGCCGCGGACGCGCTCACGCACGGCGCCTTCGCCCTGGCCGTCGTGGCCGCGGCGACGCTCGCCTGGCACCACCACCGCAGCAGCAGGCCGGCCGCCGGGCTAGCGGCCGAGTGTGCGTAGCAGCTCGCGGGCCTTCCCTCGCAGGCCGCGCACCCGCTCGCGCACCGCGGTGAGCCCCGCCCTCAGCTCCGGGTCACCCGCCTCGATGGGAAGCATCGAGTCCTGCAGCTCGGCCAGCGCCGTGTCGGCCTCGCTGACGGCCTCGACCGCCTGGTCGATGAACCCGGGTGCGCCCCGCGGCGACACGCCGGCCGACTGCTGCTCGAACGTGCGGCCCGGCAGCCCGTGGCGGCCGGCGAACTCGGCGTGCGTCGCCTTCGCGCGCCCGTAGGCGCCCTGCACCGGACCGAACAGCTCCTCCTCGAGCCGGTCGCCGTTGTGCTCGTCGAGCTTGTCGTAGGCCTCGGCCAGGCAGGCGAGGGCGAACCCGAGCGCATCGGTCGCCTCGGCGAGCGTGTCGAGCAGCTGCTGCCGCGCGTCGGAAGTGCTGTATCCCATCGGCGCGGAGCGTAGTCGCGTCGTACACGCGTCCGCCGGACCGCCGCCCTCCGTCCACGTCCTGCCGTCTTCGCGACACGAGGTTGTGCGCTTCTGACAGCGCTCTGGAAGGGGGGTTTGGGACCTGAAACTGTCCGGCGCGGGTCGCCGCGGAAGGAGTCTCTTGCTCCTGTACCGCTCACCTTTCGCCGTGGACCCCGTCGTCTCCCGTGACTTTGGCGGCTCGTCCTCGCGCTCTCTAGGTGCAGGCAGCACGACTCCTGGCCAGTCAACGCAGGCAGACCACCAGGTGGGAGACGCATGGACTCAGAGATGATCAGCCCAGGCCGCGGAGGATTCCAAGCGACCCGGAGGGGCAGACGATCGCGTCTCGACCCATTCGTGTGGATAGCGCTCGCGCTGACGCTGCTGGCCCTTCTCGCTTTTGCGTTCACCGGCCTCATCACGCCCTCGAAGGCAGCGAAGGCGAAGTCGCAGGGCCTCTACTGCGGCGCGTACGTGACCCACGACGTGACGCTCCAGCACGACATCTACGGGTGCGTCCAGGGCGGCATCACCATCGCGAAGTCGGGCGTCACCGTCGACCTCAACGGCCACACCATCACCGGTCTGGGCGAGGGCGACGGCATCGCTGCCATGGGCGTGACCGGCGTGACGATCAGGAACGGCTCGGTCGTCAACTTCGAGGCGGGATTGCGCCTGACGGGCGTTAGCAATTCGCTGGTCCACGACACCCGCTTCTCCCTGAACAGCGACGCCTCGGCTTGGGTCGAGGGCTCGACGGGGAACAAGTTCCTGCGCCTGACGATGACGGAGAACGGCGACGGCGGCTTCCGCCTGATCGGGTCGAGCAAGAACCGGATCGCCGGAAGCACGATCTCGGGCGCGAGCGACTCGGGGGTCGGCCTGGAGGGGCTGTCCAGCTACAACCGGCTCGTCAAGAACAAGGTCACCCTCGCCGGCGAGGGCGTCAAGGTCGACGACGGAACCGGCAACAGGGTCTTCCGCAACACGCTCTCGCACAACGGCGGCGCGGGAGTGGAGGTCGCCTCGGAGGCCCACAGCACCCGCATCAACGAGAACAAGACCCACTTCAACGGGGCGGACGGAATCTTCGTTGAGGCGTTCGGGGCGCAGATCAACCGCAACCACTCGGGCTGCAACGGCGGCCTGGGGATCAACGCGACGCAGCTCGCGGTCGGCAAGGACAACGTGGCCGGCGCGAACGGCGACAACGTCGGCTGCGCCGGCGTGGCCTGCCGGGTCAACCTCAGCTGCGGTGCGGAGTAGGTGCAGGCAATGCAGGCAGCAGGCAATTCGACGGAAGGAGCAGTTCAAATGAGGAAGAAGGCCGTGCTCAGCGTCATCGGCCTCGCGGTCGCAGTGGCGATGACGGTGCCCGCCTCCGCGGTCGCCAAGCCGACCATGTTCGACAGGTTCGAGGCGAGGACGACGTGTATCTCCGAACGTGGCATCGGAGACCCCGTCAAGATGATGGAGTTCAAGATGCTCTACGGGCGTCGGCCGATGCGCAAGTGCGTGAAGATGCACGCGCGGACCATCGCCATGGAACGCCGCTTCGAGCTTCCCATGATCCGCATGGAGTGCCGCATCGCGGCGCGGACGGATCCGGAGTTCCGGCTGGAGTTCCCGAGCGTGAGGGCGTGTGTGCGGATGGAGATGATGCCGTAGGAACGGTTCCATCCGTCGAAAGCCGGTAGCACCCAAGCGGCCCCGGGCGCCCCTCGCCCCGGGGCCGCTTGACGTCTGGTGGAGGATGTCCGCCATGAGGCGCCTGCTCGTCGTCGCGGCCATGGCGGCCGCCCTTGCCGTCCTGGCCCCGTCCGCATCGGCGGCGGTCAAGGTGCGGTTCGAGCGCATCGCGGGCTTCGACGCCCGCGAGACGCCCGCCAGGTACGACCGCGTGGGCGTGCTCGAGGTCGGCCCCAGGAACGCGCCGAACATCCTCATCCTCAACCCGGGCACGTCGGCCAGCGCCGCGTACTTCGCGCCGCTGGCGAAGACCGTCGTCAGGAAGACGGACGGCTGGCAGGTGTGGGCCGTCGAGCGCCGGGAGAACCTGCTCGAGGACCACTCCGTCCTGAACCGGGCGAAGCGCGGCAGGGCGAACGGCCAGGAGCTGTTCGACTACTACCTGGGCTTCCTGGCCGACTCGAGCATCTCGCCGCACTTCGAGCTGATCCCGGACGCGGAGGTCGGCTTCGCGCGCGAGTGGGGCATGCGCGTGGAGATCGAGGACCTGCGCCGCGTGGTGAAGCGTGCCGAGCGGCGCGGGCGCAGGGTTGTCGTGGGCGGCCACTCGCTCGGCGGCTCGATCACGACCGCGTACGCGACCTGGGACTTCGGCGGCCGGCCGGGAGCCAGGGGCCTGTCCGGGCTCGTCTACATCGACGGCGGGAGCAGCCCGGCGCCGATGTCGGCGGACCAGGCGCGCCAGTCGCTCGAGACGCTCGCGAACGGCTCGCCGTGGCTGACGTTCGGCGGCATCGCCGCGCCGTTCACCGGGCTGTTCAACTCGACCGGCTCGCTCGGCGTGATCGTCGACCCGAACGCGCCGTCCCGCGGCCAGGCGTTCCCGCTGCTGCCCGCGAACCTGAAGCCGCCCGTGCCCGCCTCGAACATCGCGCAGTACGGCTACGCGCTCGACACGGAGAGCTCGCCGCCCGGGCTCGTTGCGGCGCAGGCCCACCTCGGCCGCCTCGCCGCGAGCGGCGAGCCGCGCGGCTGGGAGCGGGCCGGCGAGCTCACGCCGATCCGCCGCTACGCGACCATGTTCTCGGGGTGGGGGCTGAGGGGGCTCGACGGAACCGCCTGGTACCACCCGCAGCGGCTCACGATCGACTCCGGCGCGGTCGCGGCCGGCAACCCCAACCCCGCCCAGGACGTGCTCGACGTGCGCGCCACGCACGGGGACGACCTGCCGAGGCGGCTGCGGATCTACGCGTTCGGCGCGTCGCTCGGGGGCGACCGGGTGCTGGAGGCGGCGCGCATCCTGGCCCGGCAGTCCGGGATCCCGAAGCGCCGGCTGACGCTGGTCGACCGCCAGCGCACCTACTCGCACAACGACCCGAACAGCGCCGCTCCGAGGAACGCCTTCGTGGCGAACCTCGTGCCGTTCCTCGAGGGGATCAGCCGGGGTCGATGACGTGGTCGCGCGAGGGCTTGCGGTCCTCGGGCGCCTGGCTGTAGTCGCCGAACGGCCCGTCGCGCTCCGCGGTCGCGGCGCCCACCCCGTCGCGGGCGGCGAGCTCGATGAAGCGGCGCGCGTCGGGCGTGTTGCGCATCAGGCCGTCGAGGATCGGCCCGAGCGTCTGCGTGCTCGCGATCCCCATGTTCTCGTAGGCCTGGTTCACGACCAGCTTCATCGCGGCGAGCTGTGAGGCCGGGATGCCGGCCAGCTGCGCGGCGGTCGCCGCGACCTCGCGCTCGAGCTCCTCGAACGGCACGGCTCGGTTGATCAGCCCCGCCTCCGCCGCCTCGGCGCCGGACAGCGGCTTGCCGGTCAGGGCGTGCTCCTTCGCCTTGGCGAGGCCGAGGCGGTGGATCCACATCCCCGACAGGTAGCAGCCCCACATGCGCGAGTACGGCGTGCCGATCTGGGCGTCCTCCGAGGCGATGACGATGTCCGCGCACAGCGCGGTGTCGCTGCCGCCGCCGACGCACCAGCCGTGCACCTGCGCGATCACCGGCTTGGGCACGCGCCACATGCTCATGAACTTGTAGGTCGGGCCGTACGCCGTGCCGGTCATGAAGTCCTTGCCGGGGTCCCACTGGCCGTCCGTCGTCATGAACGCGTCCCAGTGGTGGAAGCCCTCGCTGAAGTCGTAGCCCGCGCAGAACGAGCGGCCGGCCCCGCGCACGACGATGACCTTCACCGACGGGTCGAGGGCGGCCTCGTCGATGGCGGCCTGGAACTCGTCGGGCATCGGCGGCACGATCGTGTTCAGCCGCTCGGGCCGGTTCAGCGTGATCGTGGCGATCGCGCCGTCGACGTCGTACAGGATCGTCTCGTAGCTCATCGTGCCTCCGTGTCGCCCGTCAGGTCTTCGGCGAGCAGCTTCGCACTCACGTCCACGGCGGCCGCGCGGATGGCGGCGCGCAGGGCCTGGACCGAGGGTCGCTCGGCGTCCGCGGCGCGGGTCGCCATGAGGATCTTCCGGTACACCGCGCCCTCGGCGATCGGCCTCACGGCGATCCCGGGATGGGAGCCGGGATCCACGAGCGCGGGGAGGAGCGTCACGGCCTGCCCGCCCGCGACGAGGGCCATGCTCAGGACGGCGTCGTTGGTCCGGTGGCGGATGTCGGGCTCGAACCTCCCCAGCTCGCGGCAGGTCCGCTCGATCATCGACTTCCAGGCCGTGCCGGGATGGCCGCTCGTCCACGCCTCGCCCTCGAGCTCGGCCAGCGGCACCGCGTCGTCGTGGCGGCCCAGCACCGGGTGGTCCGCCGGCAGCACGACATGAACGGGATCGCGGAGGATGTCCTCGCGCGCGACGCCGTCGAGCCGCGCGAGCGGCTGGTGCTCCCATTCGTCGGCCAGCACGAGGTCCACGTCGCCGATCGCGAGCGCCGGCAGGGACCACTCGGGCTCGGCCTCGACCAGCTCGCAACGGAGCCCGGGCGCCTCGCCCGAGAGCGCCTGCATGGCCGGCACCGCGAGGTGGAACGCAACCGACTGGAACGAGGCGATGCGTCCCCGGCCCGCCACCGTGCCCGCTGCCGCGGCGAGGTCCGCCCGCGCGAGCTCGGCTCGCTCGAGCAGCGCCCCGGCGTGGTCCACCAGCACCAGCGCCGCGTCCGTCAGGCGCACCCCGCGCCCGGCGCGCTCGAGCAGCGGGAGCCCGGCCTCGCGCTCGAGCACCGCGAGCTGCTGGGACACGGCCGACGGCGTGAACCGGAGCGCGCCGGCCACCGCGGCGATCGTCCCGCGCGCGTGCAGCTCGTGGAGGAGGCGCAGCCGGTGCAGGTCCAGAGGCATTCGTAAGCGATGCTACTTGGTTATCTGTAGGAATCAGAGTCGCTTCTAAGGAATAGCGCGGGCAGGATGGGCCCATGTCCCGCACCGGCGCCCTCTACTGCCTCGCCTCCGCGGCCGGCTTCGGCGCGATGGGCGTGTTCGGCAAGCTGGCCTACGACGAGGGCGTCACGGTGGGGACGCTGCTGTCGACCCGGTTCGTGCTGGCGGCCGTCGTCTTCTGGCTGATCCTGGTCTGCGCGCGCGGCGGCATCCGCGAGCTGCGGTCGCTCACGCGCCGCGACCTCCTGATCGCCATCGCGCTCGGCGCCGTCGGCTACGGCGCGCAGGCCGGCGCCTACTTCGCGGCGCTCGACCGCCTCGACGCCTCGCTGCTCGCCCTGCTCGTCTACACGTATCCGGTGCTGGTCGCGGTCGCCGCGATCGCGATCGGCCGCGAGCCCGCGCGCCGCACCACGGCGGTGTCGCTCGCGCTCGCCTCGACCGGGCTCGTGCTCGTGCTCGCCGGCGCCGCCGCGGGAGCCCTGGACGCGCTCGGCACGGCGCTCGGCCTCACGGCCGCGACCGTCTACACCGGCTACATCCTGATCTCGGACGGCGTGACCGCGCGCGTCGGCCCGCTCGCGCTCAGCACGCTCGTCTGCACCGGCGCGGGTGTGAGCCTGACGCTGGCCGGCCTGGCGGGCGGCGACCTCGACCCCGGCGCGGTGACCGCGGAGGGCTACGGCTGGCTCGCCGCGCTCGCGCTCGTGTCGACGGTCGGAGCGGTGGCCCTGTTCTTCGCGGGCCTGCGGCGGGTGGGCCCGACGGCGGCGTCGATCCTGTCGACCGTCGAGCCGGTGGTCACCGTCGCGCTCGCGTTCGCGGTGTTCGGCGAATCGCTGAGTCCCACTCAGCTCACCGGCGGCGCGCTCGTCCTGGCGGCCGTGCTAACCGTGCGGGCCCCGCGCAAGCCAGAACTGGCTCTGTCGAGCCCCTAGACCAAAGGAGAGAACCATCATGAACGCAGACCTTCACGGCAAGGTCGCGCTGGTAGCAGGCGCGACCCGCGGCGCAGGGCGCGGCACGGCGGTCGCGCTCGGCGAGGCGGGCGCGACCGTGTACTGCACCGGCCGCACCACCCGCGAGCGGCGCTCGGAGTACGACCGCCCCGAGACGATCGAGGAGACCGGCGAGCTCGTGACCGAGGCCGGCGGCGAGGGGATCGCGGTCGCCGTCGACCACCTCGAGCCGGCCCAGGTGGAGGCGCTCGTGCAGCGGATCGATGCCGACCACGGTCGGCTCGACGTGCTCGTCAACGACATCTGGGGCGGCGAGCGGCTGTTCGACTGGGACAAGCCGGTGTGGGAGCACGACCTCGACAACGGGCTGCGCCTCCTGCACCTCGCGGTGGACACGCACCTGATCACGAGCCACTTCGCGCTGCCGCTCCTGATCCGGCGGCCCGGCGGCCTCGTCGTGGAGATGACCGACGGCACGCGCGAGTACAACGAGGCGAACTACCGGATCAGCGCCTTCTACGACCTGGCGAAGATGTCAGCGATCCGGCTCGCCTTCGCGCAAAGCAAGGACCTCGAGCCGCACGGCTGCGCCGCCGTCGCGCTCACGCCAGGCTGGCTGCGCTCGGAGATGATGCTCGAGAACTTCCGCGTCACCGAGGACAACTGGCGCGACGCGGCGGCCATCCAGCCGCACTTCGCGGCGATCTCGGAGAGCCCGCGCTTCGTCGGCCGCGCGGTGGCCGCGCTGGCCGCGGACCCCGACGTCATGCGTCACAACGGCGGGTCGTTCTCCTCCGGCGGGCTCGCGCAGGAGTACGGCTTCACCGATCTCGACGGCTCCCGGCCCGACTGCTGGCGCTACATGGTCGAGGTCCAGGACCCCGGCAAGCCCGCCGATCCGGCCGGCTATCGCTGAGCGGCCGCGGCGCCCTACCCCCGGGCGCAGCGCGGTGGTACCGTCGCCCGACGGTCCCGCATACGTCATCGGATACGGCGAGAACATCGACATCCCGACCATCGACGTGATCTCACGCGAGATCTCCTTCATCGGCAACCTGGTCGGCACCTACACCGACCTGCAGGAGCTGATGACGCTGACCGCACAGGGCAAGGTGACGCTGCACACGACCACGTATCCGCTCGAGGGGGTAGGCGACGCGATGGCGGACCTCGACGGCGGGCGGCTGCAGGGCCGCGGGATACTGGTCCCCGCCGGCGCGTAGCGCGCTCGGACACGGTCACATGGCGGTCGACCTCGTCATCGACATCGAGAACACGCCCGGCGCGCTGGCGGGGGTGGCGGCCGCGATCAGCGACGCCGGCGTGAACATCGCGGCGGCCACCTGCCTCGGGCCGGGCGAGCGGGCCGAGCTCCACATCCTCGTCCCGCACGCCGGCGCCGTGAGGCACCTGCTGGGGATCTCCCACCTCGCGGTCACCCGCGAGCGCGAGGTCGTGGTGGTCGACGTGGAGGACCGCCCCGGCGTGCTGGCGGACCTGACCCGCAGGATCGCCCGGGCGGGCGTCGACCTCGACCTCGTCTACGTCGCCACGCGAAACCGCGTGGTCTTCGGCGCCCCGGACCTCGACGGTCTCAAGGCCGCGCTGGACTCCGGTCGCTAGAGCCTCGTGGCCACGGCGAGCCGGAGCCCCGGCCCGGGGCTGAGCTCGCGCTTCACGGCGTTCGCAAGGCGCCACTTCAGGCGAGCGATCTCGCGCCGGTTCGCGTCACGCCGCCGGTTCGCGTCACGCCGGCGGTCCTCGCGGTCGTCGTCATCGAGTCGGCGCTGCTCGGCCACGAGCTTCTTGATCCGGTCGATGAGCCGGACGGTCTCGGGGTTGGTGTGGGGAGGCATGCGACACACGGTGGCTGGCTGCGCCCGCCTTTCCAGTGAAGGCTCCCGGTGGGCGAAGGTACGGCTAGCCGTACCCTCGCCCACCGTCCTGGCCTAGATCTCCTGCGGCTCGCCCATCCGCAGGTCGAAGCGCTCGAGCAGGCCGGGGATGCTGTCCGGATCCATCTCGAGCCCGTAGCGGGCGTTCAGCTCGGCGAGCTGCTCGGGCGCCGCGCTCGCCACGCCGCCCATGTCCACGAGCTCCTCGAAGAACCTCTCGAAGCCCGCGGGGGCGATGATCTCCAGGATGCGGCACGGCTCGTCGCCGGCGTTCCAGAAGGTGTGCCACTGGTTGATGGGCTTGAAGACCAGGTCGCCCGGACCGGCCTCGAGCACCTCGTCGCCGAGCAGGGCGCCCATGCGGCCCTCGAGCACGAAGGAGTACTCGTCCTCACGCGTATGCCGATGAAGCGGGGCGGCCAGCGCCCGCGGCGGCAGCGGATGCTCGACGAGCGAGAAGCCTTGGTCCGTCTCGGCGCCGTCGATCATGAACCTGACCCCGATGCTGCCCAGGAAGCCCGCCTTCCCGTCCTGCGGCCCGACGACCTTCGCTGCCTCCGTGGTCTGCATGATGTCTCCTTTCGTTGAACAGGCTGTTTACTTATCTGGCGAGCACGCTAACATTGGCTGAACGCCATGTCAACCCAAACTCGCAAATACGAGCTGAAGGCCCGCGCCGAGAGCCAGCGCGAGACACGCGATCGGATCGTCAGGGCGGCCGCCGAGCTGCACGAGGAGATCGGCGTGGCGCGCACCACGGTGTCCGAGATCGCTCGGCGCGCCGGCGTGCAGCGCCTGACGGTCTACAACCACTTCCCCGACCTGAGCGACCTGCTTCCGGCGTGCTCAGCCCACTGGGCGGCCAAGCACCCGCGGCCCGACCTCGGCGCCGCCTTCGCGCTGGAGGATCCGGTGGCGCGGGTTCGCACCGTGCTCGCCGACATGTACGGCTGGTACAGGGAGACGGAGCCGATGCTGGGAAAGCTCCACGGCGATCGCTCGTCGGTTCCCGCGCTGGACGAGTACATGCGCGCGAACGGCGACCGCGCCGTCGCCGAGCTCGCGGGCGGGCTGGCGGCCGGGTTCGGCGCCCGCGGCTCTCGCGCCGAGCGGCTGCGGGCGCTTATCGCCCTCGCGCTCGACTTCGGCACGTGGCGGAGCCTGAGCCGCGAGGGCCTGGACGACCCCGCCGCCGCCGACCTGATGAGCAGGGCGGTCGCCGCGATATAGGGCCGCCGGTCGCTGCCGTCAGCGCCCGATCTCCGTCCGCACGTCCCACAGCTCCGGGAAGAAGCGCAGGTCCAGCGCCGCGCGCAGGAACCCGGTGCCCGACGAGCCGCCGGTGCCCTTCTTCCCGCCGATGATCCGCTCCACCGTCTTCAGGTGGCGGAAGCGCCAGAGCTGGAAGCTCTCCTCGATGTCCACGAGCTCCTCGCACAGCTCGTAGACGTCCCAGTTCGCCTCGCGCGCCTCGTAGATGGCCTTGAAGGCCTCCACCAGGCGCGGGTCCGGCTCCATCGGCTGGGACCAGTCGCGCTCCGCGCGCTCCGGCGGGATCGCGAACCCGCGCCGGGCCAGCAGGCGCAGCACCTCGTCGTAGAGGCTGGGCGCTTCGAGCGCCTCGCGCAGGCGTTCCTGCTCCTCGGGCGCATGGTCGAAGACCTCGAGCATCTCCGGCGTCTTGTTGCCGAGCCGGAACTCGAGGATCCGGTACTGCAGCGACTGGAAGCCCGATGCCTGCGCGAGCAGGTCGCGGAAGTCGGCGTACTCGCTCGGGGTGAGCGTCTCCAGCACGGCCCACTGCTCGAACAGCTGGCGCTGGATGTGCTTCACGCGCGCGAGGTCCTTGAGCGCCCCGTTCATCCGGTCGGCGGAGAGGTTGCGGCAGGCCGAGCCCAGCTCGTGGATCAGCAGCCGGATCCAGAGCTCGGACGTCTGGTGCTGGATGATGAAGAGCAGCTCGTCGTGGTGCCGGCTCAGCGGCTGCTGCGCGGAGAGCAGCAGGTCGAGGCGCAGGTAGTCGGAGTAGGTCAGGTCCTCGCGCAGATCGCGCCGGATGCCGGCTTCGAGTGGACGTTCGGTGGTCATGTCAGGCGGCCCGCTGCTTGGTCTCTACCCCGCGCGAGGACTCGATGATCACCCGGCAGGGGCGCTCCGCCAGCACAGTCTCGAGCGTCTTCCCGAACAGCGACGTCCCGGCCCGGCGGGGCGGCAGCGACATCACCACCGCGCGGGCGCGGATCTCCCTCGCCTCCTCCACGATCCGCCGGCCCGCCTGCCCCGGCCGCACCTTCTCCCAGCGACCGGTGACCCGGCGGCCGCCGCTCATCCGAGCCGTGTCGATGATCGTCGCGGCGAGCGCCTCCTGCTCGGGCACGTGCGCGTCGATCGGCGCGTTGGGCGGCACGGTGATCGTGACGAGCACGTGGATGCCGCGCCGCCGCCGCGCGGCCAGGAGGGCCGCGGTCGAGACCGCCTCGGGCGAGTAGCGGCCGTCCTCGAACGCCACGAGCACCGACTCGTACTCCACCTCGTGCTCCACCGCCGCCTTGGGCACGACGATCTTGTGCGTCGCCGTCAAGGGGAGGCCCTGCCGCCGGCGGTAGATGACGTAGGTCGTCAGCCCCAGGGCCAGCCACACCGTCCCCGCCACGAGCGTCTCGATGTTCAGGACGCTCACCACGATCCAGGAGACGCCGGTTGCCAGGCCGCCGACGATGGCAAGGACCGGCAGGTCGCTTCCACGCCATCGGATCGAGCCGGGGCTGCGGTACGGCCGCTCCCGGTCGGGCTGCTTCATGCGCAGCGCGATCACCGCGAAGTGGGCGACCGTGAACGACAGCATCGCGCCGAACGCGTAGATGGTCCCCAGGAACTCGGCCTGGCCGGGCAGGATCGTCAGGCACGCGATCAGGCCGAAGATGATGATCGCCACGTACGGCGTGCGGAACTTCGGATGCAGGGCGCGGAGCCCCTCGGGGAGCTGCCGGTACTGCCCCATCGAGTACGTGAGCCGGGACACGCCGATCATGCCGGCATTGGTGGCGATGAAGAGGATGGTCGCGGCCAGCACGCCGACGTAGATCTCGGCCGCGCCCTGCATCGCGCCCAGGTCGAGGTTGGCCACCACGCCGAGGATCGGGTCGTCGGCGTAGCCCCCCTCCTCCTTCGGAAGCGCGAGCGTTGTCTCGCCGTCCTGCACCGGCATCGCCGACAGGGCGATCGCGGGCAGGAAGGCGTAGATGACGAAGACCGCGATCACGACCAGTCCCATCCCGCGCGGGATCGTGTGGCCGTAGTCGCGTGCCTCCTCGGCCATGTTCGAGATCGTCTCGATGCCGGTGTAGGCGACCATGCCGACCGGGATCGCGATCAGGAAGTCGGACACCGTCGGCGTGGTCCCGAAGTCGATCTGGCTCACCAGCAGGTCGGGATCGAGCACCAGCACGACGCCCACCACCACGAGCAGCACCTGGGTGAGGAAGTCGGCCACCGCGAAGAAGACGTTCACCCCCGCGGACTCCTTCACGCCGACGATGTTCACCACCGCGAGCACGATCACGACGACGATGCCGGCGACGATGTCCGCCGGGGACTCCCCGAGCGGCTCCCAGAACACCCCGAGGTAGTGCGGCACGAAGAACGCCGAGATGGAGACGGTGATGATGTAGGTGAGCATCTGGCCCCACGCCGCGAAGAAGGACCAGAACTCGTTGAAGGCCCGGCGCGCGAACGAGGAGGAGCCGCCCGCCTCCGGGAACATCGTGGTCGCCTCGGTGTAGGTGGCGGCCGTGCAGGCGAAGATGAACCCGGCGATCAGGAAGACCACCGGCGTCATGCCCAGGGCGAAGATCGCGACCAGGCCGAGCGCGTAGTAGATGGACGACCCGACGTTGCCGTAGGCCGTCGAGAACAGGGCGCCAGTGCCCAGGACGCGTTGCAGGCCACCGTGCTGTGGGCGGTACTCGGCCGTGCCCACCAGTATGAGGGACGAGCTCAGCCGTGCGGCAGCAGCGGCACCTCCGCGACGACCCGCGACATCTTCATGCGGCCGGGCCGAGCCGCGTGGACCGCGGGGCTGCTAGCCCTGCGGGTCCAGGTACGCCTTTGCCAACCGCTTCGGCGCACGGACCAGCCAGGCCTCGACGATCACCTCACGGAGGTCGTCGGGGCCGATCTGGTCCAGCTGCACGAGGACCATCGGGTAGCCGTCGAAGTGCGGCGTCGTGAAGAAGACGCCCGACTCGTCGGCGAGCAGCGCCTCCTTCGCGACGAGGTGCTCCACGTACGCCCCGAGGATCGGCCCCTCTGGCGCGTCGGCCCCCAGCGCCTCGAGGTCGGCCTTGCGGAGCGGGCGCTCCCAGACGAAGAGCTTGTCCTTCACGCGCCACTGCGGCAGGTCGCGCGACACCCGCTCGCTCGTCTCGGGAAGCCCGAGGGCGATCCGGCGCACGTCGTCCCAGATTGCCATGCGCTCGATGATCCCGCACTTCTCGGTGCTCGGGGTGCGGCTAACCGCACCTCGATAGGCGGGGAATCCCCCTTGGCGGGACCTGCGAGCGGGCCGAGACTGTCCGATCGATGACCCGCGCTCTAGCCCGCCTCGCAGACATCGCATACCGACGCCGCGGCCGCATGGTCCTGGCCTGGCTCGCCGCCGTCGTCGTGATCATCGGCGTGGGGTCCTCCCTGGCGGGCGAGTACAACGCCGACTACAACACGCCCGGCTCGGAGTCGAAGGCCGCGAGCGACCTCACCGAGGAGCGCTTCGGCGGCTACTCCGGCCAGGAGATCTACGTCGTATGGAAGGACCCGGAAGGGGCCAGGAGCCCCGAGGCGCGCGAGCGCATCGACGCCTTCCTCGCCGAGGCCAAGCAGGTCGACCACGTGGCCGAGGAGACCCCGATCCGGGTCTCGGAGAACGGCCAGATCGGGGCGACCACGCTCCCGCTGACCGTCGCCGGCTGGGACGTGCCCAAGGAGGACGGCGAGAAGCTGATCGCCGCCGCCGAGAAGAACAGCGGCGACGGGCTCCAGATCAAGCTGGGCGGGGATCCGATCTACGCCGCCCAGGAGGCGACCAGTCCCGAGGGGCTCGGGTTCCTGGGCGCCGCGATCGTGCTGCTGTTCGCCTTCGGCTCGGTGGTGGCCGCCGGCCTGCCGCTCGTGATCGCCCTCGTCGGGCTCGGCATCTCGTCGGGCGGACTGATCGTGCTGCTGGCCAACGTCGTCGACGTCCCCGACTGGACGACCGCCGTGTCGGGCCTGATCGGGATCGGCGTCGGAATCGACTACGCGCTGCTCGTGCTGACCCGCTTCAGGGCGGCGATGAACTCGGGCAAGGACCGCCATGACGCGGTAGTCGAGGCCGTCACCACCGCCGGCCGCAGCGTCGTCATCGCCGGCGGCACCGTCGTGATCGCCGTCCTCGGCCTGCTCCTGACCGGCCTGCCGTACATGTACGGCGTGGCCATCGCGGCCTCGCTCGCGGTCCTCGTCGTGATGCTCGCCGCGATCACCCTCCTGCCGGCGCTGCTCTCCTACCTGGGCCCGAACGTCGACCGCCTGAAGCTCCCGTTCCTCGGCCGGACCCTCAAGGCCGAGGGCAACGGCGACTCCCCCGCGGCGCGCTGGAGCCACACGGTGCAGCGGCGGCCCTGGACCTTCGCCATCGCGGCCACGGCGATCCTGCTCCTGCTCGCGGCCCCCGCGCTCGGCATGCGCCTCGGCTTCCCCGACGCCGGCAACGACCCGCCCGACACCATGACCCGCCAGGCCTACGACCTGAACACCGAGGGGTTCGGGCCGGGCACCAACGGGCCGCTGGTGATCGCCGCGGATCTCCCCGACGAGTCCGCGCGGGCCGACGTCGAGGGTCTCGTCGACCGGCTCCGCGGCGAGGAGGGCGTCGCCTTCGTCACCGACGCGCAGATCAACCAGCAGGGCAACGCGGCGATGGTCAACGTGATCCCGTCCACCTCGCCGCAGGACTCGGAGACGGAGAGCCTCGTCAACCGGATCCGCGAGGACGTGGTGCCGGAGGAGCTCGGCGGCACCGGGATCACCGCGGAGGTGGGCGGCGTGACCGCCGCGCTCGAGGACCAGAGCGACTACATCACCGACCGCATGCCGCTGTTCATCGCGGGCGTCGTCGGCCTGTCGTTCCTGCTCCTGCTCGTGGCGTTCCACTCGCCGCTGATCTCGCTCAAGGCGTCGATCATGACCCTGCTGTCCGTGGGCGCCGCCTACGGCGTGATGACCATGGTCGCGAAGGGCGGGGCGGTCGGCGGGCTGATCGGCATCGACCACGAGGTGCCCATCGCGCCGTTCATGCCGGTGATGATGTTCGCGATCCTGTTCGGGCTCTCGATGGACTACGAGGTCTTCCTGGTCTCGCGGATCCGCGAGGAGTACCTGAGGCACGGCGACACGCGCCGGGCCGTCGCCGACGGCCTCGCGAAGACCGCCCGGGTGATCACCGCGGCCGCGGCCATCATGGTCGTCGTGTTCCTGGCCTTCCTGGCCGCGCCCGACACGTTCCTGAAGCTGTTCGGCATCGGGCTGGCCTCGGCGATCTTCCTCGACGCCACGCTCGTGCGGATGATCCTGGTGCCGGCCGTGATGCAGCTGCTCGGCAGCCGGAACTGGTGGATCCCGAACTGGCTCGAGCGGATCCTGCCGGAGCTGGACGTGGAGCGCGGCACGGTCGCCGGCGCAGAGGCCCGGCCCTAGCCGAGAATCGCGTCCAGCGGCCGGGTGTTGACGACCTGGGCGGCCGTCGCCCAGCCGCGGCGCGCCGTGGCCACCGAGAGCGCCATGTTGCCGAGCCCGCGCACCGAGTGGGCGTCGGTCGAGCAGACGATCTCGAGGCCCGCGTCCAGGGCCTCGCGCACGTGCTGCCCGCTCAGGTCGAGCCGGCTGGGGAGCCCGTTCACCTCGACCGCGGTGCCCTCCTCGAGCGCGACCTCGAAGGCGCGCTCGAGGTCCAGGGCGTTCTCCGGGCGGCGGTTGATGTAGCGCCCGGTCGGGTGGCTGAGGCAGCGCACGTACGGGTTGCGCAGCGCCTCGACCACGCGCTTGGTCATCTCCGCCCGCGGCATCCGCTGCCCGCCGTGCACGCTCGCCTGCACCCACTCGAGCTCCGCGAGCACGTCGTCGGGGAGGTCGAGCCGGCCGTCGGGGAGGATGTCGCACTCGATCCCGCGCAGCACGCGGAACGGCGCCAGCACCTCGTTGGCGGCGGCGATCTCCTCGGCCTGGCGGCGCACGTCGTCCGGGGTGAGGCCGCGCACGGCGCCCACCGCCGGGGTGTGGTCGCAGATCGCGAGGTAGTCGTAGCCGCGCTCCACGGCCGCGCGTCCCATCTCCTCGACGCTCGCCCGCCCGTCCGAGCGCGTCGTGTGGCAGTGGAGGTCGCCGCGGATGTCGTTCGGCGTGACCAGCTCCGGCGGCTCCCCGCGGAACGGCTCCTCGCGCAGCTCGGGCGGGCACCACGGGATTCCGAGCGCGCTGTAGACCGCCTCCTCGTCGGGCGCGTCCGGGAGCGGCTCGAGCGCCTCGACGTACGCGGGCGAGCCCGTCGCCCGGAGGAGCGCGGTCCCGAGCCGCTCGGGCTCGGCGGCCACCAGCTCGACCGGTACGCCCTCGACCGTCACGCCCATCGCCCGCCGCTCCTCCCGCTCGATCACGGCGACGATCTGCGGCAGGGCCGCGAAACGCTCCAGCACGGGGCCCGGATCGGACGCGGCGCAGACCACGGCCAGCCGCTCGCAGGAGTCGCGCCAGCGCCGGGCGTCACCGGCCGGGCTGGCCGTCGAGAGCTTCGGCGATGCCGCCCACCAGCTCCCAGGCGCTGTTCAGCAGCAGGCCCTGGCGCGGTCGCGGCTCGTGCTCGCGGGCGAGCGCCTCGAGGAGCCGCGCCTCGGTCTTGGGGCCGATGCCCGGCACCGACTTCAGGCGCCCGGCGGCCGCGGCCTCGCGCAGCTCGTCGGCGGTGCGGACGTCGAGCGCCCGCGCGAGCTCGATGGAGCGCTTCGCGCCGAGGCCGAGGTAGCGGCCCAGGCCCGACGAGGTCGGGGGCGAGCTCGCGCTCGAGCTCGGCGAGCTCGGCGATCTCGCCCGTCTCGACGAGCTCGCGGATCCGCGTCTCGATCCCCGGGCCGATTCCGCGCAGGTCGCGCGCCCGCCCGGACCGGGCGAGATCCGCGACCGGCAGCGCCGCGCCCCTGATCGTCTCGGCGGCGCGCCGGTAGGCCCGGGCCGTGTACGGGTTCGCCTCGACGAGCTCGAGCAGCGTGGCGAACGCGTCCAGGCGATCGGCGATCTCGCGGTTGTCCACGGCGCGAAGTGTGCCGTGGAGGTGGACCTCAGAGCTCCGACGGCAGGCCGAAGCGCTCGAACATCTCGGGGTTGACGAAGGCGGTGATCTCCTTGATCGCGTCGCCCTCGAAGGTGAAGACGTCGATCGCCGACGCGGTGTAGCGCCCCGACTCGGGGTCCAGACCGTAGGAGGCGACGGCCGGCTGCCCGTTCGCGCGCGTGGCGATCCTGTGCGTGTTCGGGCAGACCTTTGCGGCGGTCGTCGGAGAAGCCGGCGATCGTCTCGCCGCCCTCCCACCAGATCGGCCACGGCGGCATCGAGAAGACCGCGTCCTCGGCCAGCAGCGCCCGGAGCGCGTCGATGTCCGCCCTCTGCCACGCGTCGAGGTACGCCTCGATCAGCGCGCGCATCCGCTCGTCGCCGAGCGAGCGCCGCGTCTCCTGCTGGCTCCGCTCGGGCAGCCGCTCCTTGACCGCCCTGCGGGCGCGTTGCAGGGCGCTGTTCACCGAGGCGACGGTCGTGTCGAGCGACTCCGCCACCTCGCGGGCGGAGAAGCCGAGCACCTCGCGCAGGATCAGGACCGCCCGCTGGGTGGCCGGCAGGTGCTGCAGCGCCGCGACGAAGGCGAGCTCGACCGCCTCGCGCTGCTCGTAGCGGGCGTCGGGCGAGGCAGGGCCGTCGGGGAGGCCCAGGGCCTCGTCGGGGTAGGGCTCGACCCACACCGACTCGATGAGCGGCTCGCCGGGCGCCTTGGTGGGGGCCGACGACGGGCCGTAGTCAACCGGGAGGACGCGCCTGCTCCGCCGGCCGAGCACGTCCATGCAGACGTTGGTGGCGATCGTGTAGAGCCAGGTGCGAAGCGAGCTGCGGCCGCCGAAGTCAGGCATGCCGCGCCATGCGCGCAGGAGGGTCTCCTGGAGGGCGTCCTCGGCGTCGTGCAGCGAGCCGAGCATCCGGTAGCAATGCGCGTGAAGCTCGCGGCGGTGTTCGTCGACCGCCTGGTTGAAGTTCGTCTCGTTGGCGTCGCGGACCAGGGGCATGGATACATGAGACCACTCCGAGGCCCGAAACTCATCGCTCGGGGCTCCGGGTGATACTGGGCCGATGCCGAAGGCGTGCGTGTACACGAGGTACGGACCGCCCGAGGTGGTCCGGCTCGAGGAGGTCGCCAAGCCCGAACCGGGTCCGGGATGAGCTGCTGATCAGGGTTCGCGCCACGACCGTCAACCGGACGGATTGCGGAGTCCGCCAGGCCGACCCCTTCATCGTCCGCCTCTTCACCGGACTCACGAAGCCGAGGCACACGATCCTCGGGAGCGAGTTCGCCGGCGAGGTCGAGGCGGTCGGCCGCGACGTCACGTCCTTCGCGGTGGGCGATCGCGTCTTCGGGATGGCCGACGACGAGTCCGGCGCTCACGCCGAGTACATCCGCCTGCCCGAGTCGGCCTCGGTGGCGCGGCAGCCGGCGGGCGTGACCCATCAGCAGGCCGCTCCCGCCTGCGACGGCGCCCTGCTGGCGCTGACCGCCCTGAGGAAGGCCGGGGTCGAGCGCGGGCAGAAGCTCCTCGTCAACGGCGCCACCGGAGCGATCGGCAGTGCCGCGGTGCAGCTGGCCAAGCACTTCGGCACCGACGTGACGGCCGTGTGCGGCACCGAGAACCTGGAGCTGGTCAGATCGCTCGGCGCCGACCGCGTGATCGACTTCAAGCGCGACGACTTCACGAAGGACGGCGGGCGCTACGACATCGTGTTCGACGCGGTCGGGCAGAGCTCGTTCCGCCGCTGCCGCCGGCTGGTCAAGCCGCACGGCGTCTTCCTCTTCACCGACCTCGGCTTCCTGTGGCACGCCCCCTTCCTCGCCCTGCTGACCCGGTTCGTGGGCACGAAGAGGGTCCACATCCCGATCCAGCGACACAACCAGCAGGACGTCCTGTTCATCAGGGACCTGATCGAGCAAGGGGCGTTCGCGCCCGTGATCGATCGCAGCTACCCGCTGGAGGACATCGTCGAGGCCTACCGCTATGTGGAGACGGGCCAGAAGGTCGGGAACGTCGTGATCACGGTGGGCTGACCGGGCTCCGCTGCGCCCGCGCCCTGGCGGCCCGGACCGCCGCGCTGAGCGTGTCCACGTCGTACGCCCCGTGGTGGCGCCGCCCGTTGATGAAGAAGCTCGGCGTGCCGGCCACCCCGCTCGCGTCGGCGCTCGACACGTCGTCGGCCACGCGCTCCGCGTGCTCGCGGCGGCGCAGCTCGTCCCAGAACCGCTCCACGTCCAGGCCGAGGGCCTCGGCGTGCCGCTTCAGGTCGCGGACCGTCAGCTCGTCCTGGGAGACGAGCAGCTTGTCGTGCATCGGCCAGAAGGCGCCCTGGGCGCCCGCCGCCTCGGCGGCCTCGGCGGCCATCTGCGCGTTCATGTGGACGTCGTTCAGCGGCAGGTGGCGCCAGACGTAGCGGAGCTCGTCGCCGAACTCGTCGAGCAGCTCCCGGATCACGATCTCCGCCTGCCCGCAGTAGGGGCACTGGTAGTCGCCGTACTCGACGAGCGTCACCGGCGCCGTGTCCGGGCCGCGGATGTGGTCGCGCTCGGGGTCCACGTCGTCGGACAGGTCGAGCAGCTCCTCGGCGGTCTCGGCCAGCTGGCGCGCCCGCACGCCGGCCGGCATGCGGGCCACCGCCCGGAACACGATCCAGCTGACCAGAGTGGCGAGGATCGCCGCGCCGAGCACCCCGAGCTTCGCCTCCTCGAGCTGCCTCCCCTCGAACGCGATGCCCGCGATCAGGATCGAGACCGTGAACGGGATGCCCGCCACGGCGCCTCCGCCGACGATCACGGGCCAGGTGAGCGACGGGCGCAGGCCCGTGACCCATGGCCGCGTGGCGAGCCAGGTCGCCGCCACCAGCCCGACCGGCTTCCCGATCACGTATCCGAACAGGATCCCCAGCGTGATCGGCGACGTGACCGCGTCGGAGAGCAGGTCGCCGTCGATCTCGATGCCGATGGTCGCCAGCGCGAACAGAGGGACGATCACGAAGCTGGTCCAGGGATGCAGCCGGTACTGGAGCCGCTCGTTCGCCGAGATGGCCGAGCTCACGCCGAGCTGCGCGGAACGGGCGAGCTCCGGCGTTGGCTGCTCGCGGAAGGAGCGCGCCAGCTCGGTCACGCGCTCCAGGTCGGTGCGTGCGGGCGGATACGCGCTGACGGCGAGGCCGACCGCCAGCCCGGCGAGCAGCGGATCGACGCCGGACTCGTGGAGCGCGACCCAGACCCCGACGCCGAGCAGCGCGGCGACCGGGGAGCGCCAGGCCACGGGCGCGTACCGCAGCGCGAGGAGCAGGAGGAACAACCCGAAGGCCACGGCGAGCGCGACCGCGTCGACCTCCTCCGTGTAGACGGTGGCGATCACGAGCAGCGCCACGAGGTCGTCGATGACGACGAGCGTCAGGATGCGCACCCGCAGGCGGGTGGCGCCGCGGGCGACCACGGCGAGCACGCCGAGGGCGAACGCCGTGTCGGTCGACATCGCCGCTCCCCAGCCGTGCGCCCCGTCGCCGCCGGCGTTGAACGCGAGGTAGATCAGCACCGCGACGCCCATGCCGCCGACGGCGGCGGCGATGGGGAGCGAGATGCGACGGCGTTCCCGCAGGGACCCCAGGTCGAGCTCGCGCCTCGCCTCGAGCCCGACGACCAGGAAGAAGAAGGCCATCAGGCCCTCGCTGACCCACTGCCGGAGCTCCATGGAGATGCCGTCGCCCCCGATGCGGATCGACAGCGTGGTGGTCCAGAAGGACTCGTAGGTGTCGGACCACGGCGAGTTCGCCCAGACGAGCGCGGCGACGGCCGCCCCGAGCAGCGCCACCGCGCCGGCGGCCTCGGTGCTGAGGAAGTCCCGCACCGGCGCCGCGAGGTTCCGCGCCCATGCGGTGCGTTCGGTGAAGGGCCGCGCCAGGCCGCTCGTTCCGGTGGCCATCGCGCTGCATCCTGACGGCACGCGATCTCCTCATCCTCCTTTCACATCGCTTTCACGCGCGCGGGAACGCTGGTGGGATGGCCGGATTCGCGAGACTCGCGCGGGGGGCGCCCCACGTCCTTCGTCCCCCGTCTGGGGCAGGCACCGCCGCCCTGGCCGGGGCGCTGCTGATCGCAGCGCTGGTCTGGGCGGCGCCGTCGGAGCTGTCGACCGAGGGCCGGCTCTCCCTGACCACCTTCCTCGCCGCCATCTACCTGTGGGTCTTCACAGGCGCCGACGACACCTTCGTCGCGGTCGCCGCGGCGCTGGCCCTCGCCGTCTCCGGCGTCCTGTCGCCTGGGGAGCTCGCCGGGTCGGCGGGCGATCCCACGGTCTGGCTGCTCCTCGGCGCCTTCGTGATCGCCGCCGCGGCGGCCGCCAGTGGCCTCGCCGGCCGCCTCACGGCCGCCGTCGCCTCCCGTGCCGGCTCCGTATCCGAGCCTCTTCTACCTGCTGACCGGCGCGCTCATGGTCACGGCCTTCGTGATCCCCTCCACCTCGGGCAGAGCCGCCCTCGCCGTTCCCGTCTTCGCCGGCCTGGCCGCCACGATCGACGACCGCCGCGTGGTGCGCGCGCTCGCCCTGCTCTTCCCGGCCATCATCCTGCTCTCCGCGATCGCGTCGCTGATCGGGGCCGGAGCGCATCTCGTCACGGCCGAGATCCTGTCCCGCACCGGCGCCGCGGAGCTCGACTTCGCCCGCTGGATGCTGCTCGGCCTGCCGTTCGCGCTGGCCAGCTGCTTCGCCACGACGTGGGTGATCCTGCACCTCTTCCTGGGCAGGGAGGAGCGCCGTCGCCCGGTGCGCTTCGACCTGGACGGAAGCGGCCCGCTGACGCGCGACGAGTGGATCGTCCTCGCCGTGGTGGGCGCGCTGATCCTGCTCTGGTGCACCGAGCCCCTGCACGGGCTCGACAACACGCTCGTGGCTCTGCTGGGCGCGCTCGCCCTCACGCTGCCACGTGTGGGCGTGGCCGGCTTCCGCGAGTCGCTCGGCGAGGTCGACTGGAACCTGCTCGTGTTCCTGGCCGCGACGCTCGTGCTGGGCGAGTCCCTGATCGAATCCGGCGCGGCGCGCTGGCTCGCGGAGGGCCTGCTCGGGGTGCTCTCCGGCCCGCTCGGCGACGCCCCGTTCGTGGTCGTCGCGATCGTCGCGGCCGTCTCGCTGCTGTCCCACCTCGTGATCAACTCCCGCACGGCGCGCGCCTCGGTGCTGATCCCGCTCGTGGTGCTCGTCGCGACGTCGCTGGGCCACGACCCGGCGGCGCTCGCCTTCGTCTCGACCGCCGCCGCGGGCTTCTGCCTCACGCTCACCGTGAGCGCCAAGCCGGTGCTCATGTTCAGCCGGCTCGACCGGCCCACCTACGAGCCGCGCGACCTGCTGCGCCTCAGCCGCGTCCTGCTGCCGCTCCACCTCGCGCTGCTGCTCGCCTTCGCGTTCCTCGTCTGGCCGCTCCTGGGGCTGCAGCCGTGAAGATCGTGATCGCCCCATCCGGCTTCAAGGAGTGCATGGAGGCCGACGAGGTCGCCGACGGCATCGAGGAGGGCGTGCAGCGCGTCCTCTCCGATGCGCAGATCGTCAAGGTGCCGCTCGTCGATGGCGGCGAGGGGACCACGCGGGCACTCGTCGACGCCACCGGCGGCGAGCTCCACGAGGTGGAGGTGACCGGGCCGGTGGGCGCCCCCGTGCGGTCGCACTTCGGCTTCCTCGGCGGAGCCCGGCGAGGGACCGCGATCCTCGAGATGGCCGCCGCGGCCGGGCTGTCGCTCGTCCCGCATGACGAGCGCGACCCGGGCGCCACCACCACGCGCGGCGTGGGCGAGCTGATCGCCGCCGCGCTCGACGCCGGAGCGGAGCGCCTCGTGATCGGCTGCGGCGACTCCGGCACCAACGACGGCGGGGCCGGCATGGCGCAGGCGCTGGGCGCGCGGCTGCTCGACGATCGCGGTGACGAGGTGGGTCCCGGCGGCAGCGAGTTGATCCGGCTCGCCCACGATCGACCTCGGCGGCCTCGACGAGCGGCTGCGGGACCTGCCGATCGACGTGGCCTGCAACGAGCACAACCTGCTGTGCGGCGAGCGCGGCGTGGCACAGGTCTTCGGCCCACAGAAGGGCGCGTCGCCGGAGCAGGTGGAGCGGCTGGCCGAGGCGCTCGAGCGGTACGCCGGGGTGATCGAGGCCGAGCTCGGGATGGACGTGCGAGCGATGGCGGGCGGAGGCGCGTCGGGCGGGCTGGGCGCCGGCCTGTACGCGTTCCTGGGCGCCCGCCTCCACCCCCGCTACGACGTGATGATGGAGTACGTCGAGCTCGACGAGCTGCTGGCCGGCGCCGACCTGGTGCTCACCGCCGAGGGCGGCATCGACCACCAGACGCCGCGCGGCAAGGTCCCTGGCGAGGTGGCGGCCCGCGCGGGCGAGCACGGCATCCCGGTGATCGCGCTCGCGGGAACGATCGGCGACCGGGCGCGTGTGAACTTCGATGCGGGCATCGCCTCGTTCGACTCGATCCTCGAGGGGCCGTCGGCGCTCGACGACGCCATCGACGACGCGCCGCGGCTGCTCAGCAACTGCGCCGAGCGCGTGATGCGGATGGTGATGGTCGGCCGGGAGATGTAGGCCGGGTCACGGACGCCCGGCCGGAGGCGTGGGCGGGTCCGCGTGCGGCTTCTGCTTCAGCTGGGACCAGGGCGCCAGCTTCGCGTCCTCGTCGTAGAGGACCGTGGTGCCGGCGATCCGGTCGTGCCAGGCGCGCCGCTCGGGCGACACCAGGATCGCGAAGAAGCCCATGCCCAGCGGGATCAGCGACAGGGGGATGGCGAAGAGCCGCTTGAGCGCGCGGCGCAGGCCGATCTCCTGCGAGCCGCCCGCGTCGAGGTGGATGCTCAGGAACCGCATCCCGGGCGTCTGGCCGACGAGCGCCCAGAACGCGGCGAAGATCGAGCCGCCGATCACGTAGCCGACGAAGCCGAACGTGAACACGCCCCAGATCGAGAGGCCGTCGCTGCCGCCGGAGATCGCGGGGATGATCGACGCCAGGAGGCCGAACCCGATCGACAGCAGCGCCGATATGAGGGCGAGGTCGACCACGCCTCCGACCGCACGCGTGACCAGGCCGACCTGGTTGGTCTCCGCCTCGTGGCCGGGCTTGTTCAGCATGCGGTGCACGACCCGCTCCGCCGCGTCGTCGAGCGTCTCCGTGAGCACGGTGAGGCGCCGCCCGATGTCGGTGACGAGGCCCATGCCCTGCTGGGCGATCGCGGCCCGCACCTCGGGCGCCTCGGCGATCCGCTCCACCAGCATCTGCACCTTGGGGCCGGCGAGCAGCTCCTCCCAGACGCGGTCGGCGACCTCGCTGTCGATCGCGTCCACGACCGCCCGGGCCACCTCGTCGCTGGTCAGGGCCTCGTCGAGCGCCCGCCCGATCGCGTTCTCCTCGACGAGCACCCGCACGATGGCCCGCTCGACCGCGGGACTGCGGAGCGCACGGACGATCGCCTCCTCGGTGGCGTCCTCGATCGCCCTGTCGACGCCCGTCGCGCCGGCGAGGCGCTCGGCTCCCCGGGCACCGGCACCGAGCACCCGCGCGGCCGGGGACCGCGACCTGGGCGCGCCCGGTGGACGGCCGCCGTCGGTGCTCATGGAGCGACTGTAGCCCGCCTGGGAGGCGGAGCGGAGCGGCGGTGCGTCGTTTGCATGCGGCCTGTGCCGCCCGGCCGGCCGCGCGGGACGGGACGCGCCGAGCCCCGCCGCGCCTAGCGCGCCGGGTACAGCGCCGCCGGGTTCGCTTCGGCGATCCGCGCCGCCGTGTCTGCGTCGACCGCATCCGCCAGCAGCCGCATCGGCTCGGGCAGCGCCATGTCGAACGGCAGGTCCGTGCCGACCACGACCCGCTCGGCGCCCACCCGCTCGACCAGGTAGCGGAGCGCCGCGGCGTCGTGCGTGACGATGTCGAACCAGATCCGGTCGAGGTACGCCCAGGGATCCTCGGGTGAGGCGGCCAGCTCCCTCCGGACCGTCCGGGCGTGGCGCAACCGCCCGCCCTGGTACGGGAAGTAGCCGCCCCCGTGCACCAGCACGATCTGGAGCTCCGGGTGACGGTCGAGCGCTCCCGCCGAGATGAGCCGCTCGATCGCGATCGCCGTCTCGAACAGGAAGCCCAGCACGTTCTCGAAGTAGAAGTCCTGGAGACCCGGATGCCGCTCGACGTACGCGGGATGCAGCGTCACCGGCAGCCCGAGCCGCTCGGCCTGCGTCCAGAAGGGCTCGAACTCCGGCGCGTCGATCCGGCGCCCGTCGGCCAGACCGGTGGCGATCTCGACCCCGACGCAGCCCTGCCCGGCCGCGCGCTCCAGCTCCGCCGGCGGCCGCCGTGGGCTCTTGGAGCGGGACCGACGCGAGCCAGCGCAGGCGGTCGGGCGCCCCGGCGCAGAACTCGGCGAGGCCGTCGTTCACGGCGCGCGCCATCGCGAGCGCCGGCGGCAGGTCGAGGTCGTAGTAGAAGAGCGGCGGGGCGACCGAGACGACCGCCGCCTCGAGGCCCTTCGACTCCAGCTCGGCGACCTTCGCGGCGGGATCGGTGAAGGACTCGGCCAGCAGGAAGTCGCCGTGGATGCTGCCCTTCAGCCGCCGCCCGTCGACGGTCACGCGGTAGACCGGGTCGCGGGCCAGGAGGTCGAGCGCGCGGTCGGGGATCGCGTGGTTGTGGATGTCCGTCTTCACCTCTACCGTTAGTGATGCTAACGAACTCTGCATGACTGACGATCCATTGCCAGAAGCTCCCGCCCGCGGGCCGACCGGGCTGGGGAAGCGTGTCGCCGCGTACCGGACCACCCGGGGCCTGAAGGTCTCGGAGCTGGCTCGCGCGGTCGGGGTCTCGTCGAGCCTGATCAGCCAGATCGAGAGGCAGCAGTCACAGCCGTCGGTCTCGACGCTGTTCGCGCTCGCGGAAGCACTCGACGTGCCCGTCGACGCCTTCTTCGAAGAGGGGCACCCGGGCAGGCCGGCGGGCGACGCGGGAGACGGGCAGTACGTCGTCCGCAGGGGCGAGCGCTCGAAAATCGACATCGAGGGCGGGGTGCGCTGGGAGCGCCTCACCCCACTGCCGCTCGACAGCATCGACTTCCTCGAGATCGTCTACGAGCCCGGAACCGAGTCGCATCCACAGCTCTACAGGCACCCGGGCACGGAGATGGTCCTGGTGCTCGACGGGAGGCTCGACATCTACATCGGCTTCCGGCGCAACGAGCTTTCGGCCGGCGACAGCATCCACTTCCCCTCATCGCTCCCGCACCGCTACGTCAACCCCACCGACAAGGAGACGCGAGCGGTCACGGTCCTGCTCCATGAGCAGTACTACTAAACACTTGTTAGTAGTACTGTCCGCGGCATGACCCATCAGCTCACCCCGCCCGGCAAGGACCTCGACCTCTCGTTCCTGGGCAAGCCGCACGAGCACGACCCGCGGCGGGTCCTCAGCACCACCTCCACCGACTGGCAGGCGCGCGTCGACTTCGACCGCCTGCGCCGCGACCGCCTGGCGCGCGCACGGATGATGCAGGAGAAGCACGACCTCGGCGCGCTCGTCTGCTTCGTCGGCGAGAACGTCCGCTACATCACCAGCGTCTTCCAGGGCAACTGGAAGAACAACATCTTCATCCGCTACTGCGTGCTGCCGCGCGGCGGCGAGCCGGTGCTGTTCGAGACCGCCGGGTCGGACCTCGAGTGCGCCAAGATCGACGCGCCCTGGCTCGACGGCAACATCCGCCCGGCCATCACCTGGAAGTGGGCGGAGACCGCCGAGGAGTTCATGGCGGACAAGATGGTGCAGTCGATCGTCGACGTGCTGAAGGAGAACGGCGTCGATGACGAGCCGATCGGGCTGGACATCGCCGACCCCTCCGCCATGGCCGCCTTCGAGCGCGCCGGCGTGAAGACCACCAGCGCCTGGCCGGCCATGTCGGGCGCGCGCGTGGTGAAGACGCCCGACGAGATCGAGTGCCTGAAGATCTCGAGCGCCATCGGCGACACCTCCTTCTGGCGGATCGAGAACGAGTGGCTCAAGCCGGGCGTGAAGGAGAGCTACATCACCGCGAAGGTGAACGAGTACCTCTACGAGCACGGCTTCGACTTCGTCTACGACATCATCGTCGCGTCGGGCGGCAACACCAGCCCCTACCGCCGCTGGCACACGGACAAGGTCATCCGCCAGGGCGACCTCGTGATCGTGGACCAGAACGCGATCGGCCCGGGCGGCTACTTCGTCGACTTCGTGCGCTGCTTCAAGGTCGACGCGCCGCTCACCCCGAAGGAGAAGGACCTCTACAAGGAGTGCTACGAGTCGATGTACGCCGCCATCGAGCAGATGAAGGCGGGCAACACGACGGCCGACGTGGCGGCGCAGTTCCCGAAGTACGCCGACGACGAGCACGGCACGGTGACGCTCCAGCAGTTCGCGCACTCGATCGGCCTCTCGCTCTACGAGGGCATGTGGATCTCGCGCGCGTACTCGCTCGACTATCCCGTCGAGCTGCAGGAGAACATGTACTTCGCGTGCGAGACGTTCGCGGGCCACCCGGGGCTGGAGCAGACGGTGCGGCTCGAGGAGAACCTGCTCGTCACGAAGGACGGGCCGGTGCTGTTCACGAAGCACCCGTTCTACGAGGAGGCGCTCGTCTAGGTCAGGCCCGGGCCTCCATCGCACGTGCCGCGCCGGCCTCGTCGTGCTCGAAGGCCGGTGACATGCGCCGGGCGGCCGTCTCGTCGAGACCCGCGTCGGAGGCAGCGGCTCGCCAGACCGAGGTGGCGCCGGACACCTCAGCCACGATCGCCGTTGCCCGCGTTGCGGTGAGCCGAAAATACGGCGCCACGTCCATGACGGTGGCTATCAGGGCCTCGGTCGAGCCATGGTCGATGGCCGTACTCAAGCGTTTGGTGCCGGGGCGCGGGTCGGGGTTGAGATCGAACGCCGGTGAAAGTGCCCAACCGGCCGTCGTTGTGCGCAGGAAGCCGTGGTTGCGCAGGTGGTCATCGGTGTTGCGAATGAGGACCGAGAAGACCATCCGCCTCCACAACTCGTGGAGGTCGGCTTCCGCGTGTGGCGAGTGGGTCTCGATGACCTCCGCGATGTCGAGGTACGTGGCGCCATCCGGGTCGCGGTCGGTCACCTCGAGCATCGTCATCGCACTTACGTATCCGACGCGCATCCCGTCGACGCGATCAAAGCGGTCGACGACATGAACAGCCTTGCCATCGATCTCGTAGAGGCTCGAATCGGGCACACGGATGCCGGCGTCGCGGGCCAGCCGCAGGGCCACTGACTCCCACCGCATGACATCCCATTCGTCGGCGGTAGGACTCGGGAACTTCGCGATCGCAATGCGGCCGCTCTGATCGAGGACGTGTGCCTTGGGTCGCGCGCCGCCCAGAGAGCTTCCGCCGCGCAGCAAGGTGTCGAGCTCCTCGTCGGTCGCTTCGTCGCGTTCGAGCCTGTCGGCGGCGCTCAGCAGCGTTCCGAGATCGATCAGATGCGGAATGCCGGCCCGCTCCTGCGCCAGGTAGGCGCCGCTTGCCGGGTCGCGAAAGCGCAGGCCACCCTGGCGTAGGTCGTCCCGCACGCCGAGCAGGTAGTCGATCTCCCCGAAGCTCCGGCCCGCATCGCCATCCCGACGTGCTCGCCGCTCCTCGCCACGGTTGATCAGCCGACGGCCCCAACGGTCGGGGGCACAGTCCGAGAACGCACCGAAGGTTGCGCGATCCGCCGGTGTTTGCTGATGACCCGCAAGCATCGGCAGGCCCGGATCGAGCTCGTACGCGCGCGGATGTGAGAGGTAATCCGGGCTGTAGGCAAAGGTCGCGGACTCGCGGTTCCGGCGGCGGTGTGACCAAAGACGTCCGGCAAGCAGCTCGTGCTCGCCGATGACGACATGCACATCGACGACGCGCTCAGCCATCGCCAGTCAGCGGCCGGGGTCGGACGCGCCGCGGCAGGTGCTCGTCCGAGCGCAGGCGCCCGACGTCCGTCTCGTACGGGTCAAGGGCGCGCGGCAGGCCCTCGAGGATCCCAAGAGCGCGCAGGACTCGCAGAAGATTCTCGGTGCTGACTGCACCGTCCCCGCCTTCGAGGCGGACGATGGTGTCGCGCGCCACGCCGGCGCGGTCGGCGAGCTGTGCCTGAGTCAAGCCGCGAAGCTTCCGCCAGACGGCCAGATTCTCAGAGATCTCTTGCAAGGCGCGGCGTATGGGCGCAGGTAACGGTTGCTTACTGCCTGACATAGCCGACATTATAGGCTTTAATGTCGGCTATAACCGACTTAACCGCTAGAGTCCCCGTCGCTAGCCGGCCCCGTCCTCCGCGACCACCGGGTTCGTCAGGAGCCCCACGCCGGGGATCTCCACCTCCACGACGTCCCCGGCGGCCAGCGCGATCGGCGGCTCGCGGGTGAACCCGACCCCCGCCGGCGTGCCGGTGGCGATCACGTCGCCCGGCTCGAGCGTGATCAGGCTCGAGATGTACGCGATGAGCGCCGCCACCGGGAAGATCATCAGCTCGGTGGACGCGCTCTGGACCGTCTCCCCGTTGAGGCGGGTCCTCACCTCGAGCGCCCCGACGTCGCCGACCTCGCCGGCCAGCACGAGCTCGGGCCCGCACGGCGCGAAGCTGTCGATCGCCTTGCCGGCGGCCCACTGCGAGACCTGCAGCTGGAGGTCCCGGGCGCTCACGTCGTTGAAGGGCATGTAGCCCGCGACCGCGCCGAGCGCCTCGGCCTCGGACACGCGCCGCACCCGCCGGCCGATCACGACGGCGAGCTCGCCCTCGTAGTCCCCGCGGCTCGTCTCGGGCGGCAGCACGATCGGCTGGCCGTCGCCGATGAGCGAGTTCGGCCACTTCGGGAACAGGATCGGCGCCGGCGGCAGCTCCATCGCCACCTCACCGGCGTGGTCGCGGTAGTTGAGCCCGATGCAGATGATCTTCTCCGGGTCCGGCACCGGAGGCCCGAGCACGACCTCGTCACGCGCGAGCCGTCCGGCCGCGCGGTCGGCCGCCAAGGCGCCGAGCGAGGCGAGCGCCTCGTCGCCGAGCGCGAGCAGGCTCCGCACCGAGCCGGCCTCGGCCGCCGGCACGCCGCCCGTCTCCGCGGCCAGGCGACCGGCGTCCACGATCCCGCCGTCCACGACGATCCCGGCACGCCAGGCCGGCCGCGCCGCTCCGGCGTGCTCGTCCCGGGTCGAGTAGCTGACCAGCCTCAAGGAGGCCGTAAGGGAATCACGTCTCGAACCACGCGGGCCTCGAGGTCAGGCGGGCGCGGGGGTCCAGGCCTGTGACTCGAAGGCGCCGTCCACCGGTGTGTCGGCGAGGTTCGCCGCGAGGTTGGCCATCGTGGTGTAGGCGACCTGCGTGATCGCCTCGAGCGCGTTCTCCCTCGTGAAGCCGGAATCGAGGAACGCCGCCAGCGCCCCCTCGGGCACATGGCCGTCGGTCTCGAGCAGCTCCCTCGTGAACGTCGCCAGCGCCTGGAGGCGTTCGTTCGGAAGGCCCCCTCCGAGGCGCAGCGCCTCGACCACGTCCGGGCCGGCGCCGGCGGCGATCGCGAACGTGGAGTGCGCGGCCATCGAGTACGGGCAGCGGTTTCCGTGGCTGACGATCAGCCCGACCACCTCGCGCTCCACCGCGGACAGCTTCGACGTGCCACGCAGCGCCGACTGCATCGCGACGAAGCCGCGCAGCGCGGTGGGCGCGCCGGCGACGATCGCGGCGAGGTTGGGGACGAACCCGATGTTGCGCTCGAGCGCCTCGAGCGCCTCGCGCGACTCCTCGGGCGCCGACGACGTGGTGTGAATCGTGAATTCGCTCATGGCTCGAACGATGCATCCGGCACGGCCGCCGCACAATTCCCTCAGAGAGAAGTGCGCGCCCGCCGTCCGGCTCCTACAGTCCCTCGTGATGGCCGCCACCTCCCGAGTCGGTGCGAGCCGGATTCGCCCCAGCCCCCTCGGCGAGCTGCTGCAGCACTGGCGGCGCGAGCGCAGGATGAGCCAGCTCATGCTGTCGACTGAGGCAGGCGTAACTTCTCGCCACGTGTCGTTCGTCGAGAGCGGGCGAGCACAGCCGAGCCGCGACATGGTGATCACCCTTGCGCGGGCGCTCGACGTGCCGCTCCGTGAGCGCAACCAGATGCTGCTCGCCGCCGGCTACGCGCCGCTGTACCGCGAGACGGGGCTCGACGAGGAGTCGATGGCGAGTGTCCGGGCCGCCCTCGACCGGGTGCTTGCACATCACGCGCCCTACCCGGCGGTCGTGATGGACCGCCATTGGAACGTGCTCGTGGCGAACGAGGCCGCATCGGCGATGTTCGCGTGGCTGCTCGACGGCGCCGACCCGGGCGATCCGCCCAACGTCGTGCGGCTGATGTTCACCCGCCTCCACCCGCATGTGGCCAACTGGGATCAGACCGGCGAGGCCCTGATCCAGCGCGTGCACCGCGAGGCGGTCGGGAACGTCTCCGACCCGGACACGGCCGGCCTGCTGGACGAGGTGCTGTCGCTGCCGCACGTTCCCGCCGCCTGGCGCAAGCCCGACTTCGTGGCGACGCCGCTGCCGCTCCTGCCGGTGCGATTTGCCAAGGACGGGGTGGAGCTCAGCTGGTTCTCCCTGGTCACTACCGTCGGCACTCCCCAGGACGTGACGCTCCAGGAGATCAGGATCGAGTCGTTCTTCCCAGCCGATGCCCGCACCGAGCGCCACCGGTGGGACCACGGGACGTCGGCCCAGCGGTAGCCTCCACCCAGCGCCATGGAGCTGAGAGCTCACGAGAACGAGCTGTACGCCGGCCGTCCGTCATGGCGCGCGCTGATGTCGTTCTACCTCGGCGGCATCGGCCTCGCCGTCCTCGTGCTCGTGATCGTCGGCGTGCTGGCCGGCGAGTGGCCCATCGCGGCGGCGATCGCCGCTGCCCTCGTCGTGCTGACCCTGCTGATCGGCTATTTCCGGCGCGTGTCCACCAAGTACCTGATCACGAACCAGCGCCTGCGGATCAGCCGCGGCATCGTCAGGCGGCACGTGCAGGAGACACGGCTCGAGCGGGTCCAGAACGTGAACTACCAGCAGAGCGTGCTCGACCGCATGCTGGGAGTGGGGACGGTCGACTTCGACACCGCCGGCACCGACGACTCGGAGTTCCGGTTCGAGTGGGTCGACGGCCCGGAGAAGGTCGTGCGCGCCGTCGACCACGCGATCGAAGAGGCGCGCGCCGAGGCGGCGAACCCCGGCTTCGGGAGCTAGCCGCCGCTCCCTTTCACAGGTTTGACGCCATAGCCAGCGCATTCGGTCGCGTGTCCCCGCGCCACGCTTGACGCGGCCCAGATGGGGGGCGTACGGTCGCCCTATCTGAGGACTCGTCTCGCGAGCCCCCCTCGACCCCCACGAGGAGGCTTCCATGTTGAAGCGCAAGCGCTTCGGTTCACGGTCCAAGCGCTACCGGCGCCAGGCCCCCACCGTCGTTCGGTGGACCCTCGGCGTGATCGCCGGGATTGCACTGATCGTGGCCGTCGCCTACCTCTACGGCAACCCGGCGTCGAAGGACGAGGACTTCTTCACGTCGCTGCACGAGACCTTCCGCAAACCGGCCGTGGCCGCCGTGGGCGCCTTTGCGGGCGGGGTCTGGATCGCCTGGTGCGTTCGCCAGATCATCTTCGAGGTCCAGGCGTGGCGGCCGGGGCGAATCATCGTCGAGCAGTTCAAGCCGGCGGAGAATGCCAAGGACGCCGACGTGCAGCGCCTGACCGCAGCGTTCCGCGAGCGGCTGGCTCGATCGCACCTGCAGTCGCCGGCCGCCGTTCCGGCGCTGGCGCCGCAGGGCGACTTCCTCGACGTGCTCACGAGCACCCCGATGGACCCGACGCAGCCGCTCTCGATCGTCACCGGCCTGCTCCGCGCCTCGCGCCCAACCCACGCGTACCAGGTGCGCGGCTCGCTGAGTAAGCGCGAGGGGCGTGCGAAGCCGTACGGCGTGACCATCCACCTGGAGCGCCTGCCCGGCAAGGCCGATCCCGGCGTGACGCTGTGGGACACCGACTGGGAGCGCGCCGTCGCGAGCGCGGCCGATCACGCCAGCGCGTCGATCCTGCCGCGCACGCGCCGCTGCAGCTCGCCGTGGACGGCGTGGCGCGGCTACCACCTGCCCGCCGGGCTGCTCAACCTGTACGAGCGGGCGGTGGAGCTCGAGGAGGGGCGCCGCTACGACGAGGCGCTCGACTCCTACTTCTGCGCCCTCCGCAAGGACCCGATGAACCTGGCGCTGCGGCTGCAGATCGGCTACTTGCAGGAGAAGCTCGCCCTCTTCATCGACGCGTTCGACACGTACGAGGGCATCCTCGCGGTGGCTCGCCCCGGGCGGGAGGGCCACGGCCCGGTCTCATCCGTCGAGGGCGAAAAGGGGGGCCACCACCACGCGCCCGAGCTCGCGCTCACGAAGCCGGACCGCTCCGATCCCCAGCGGCGCTTCTACCGCCGCGCCGAGCGGCGCAACAGGGAGCAAATCCTCCTCGCGACGCGGTACCGGCACGCCATCCTCCTGGGCGGGACGGAGCTTCCGCGCCAGTGGTGCAAGGAGTCGACCAAGGACTCGCCGGAGCGCGAGGTCGAGCGCCACACGCTGCGCAGGCGGCTCACACCGTCCCTTGCGCAGACGTTCGGGCAGGCACTGATGTCGAAGCACGTCGAGTGGGTGACCCGCCCGGTGTACCTACCGCGCGACAGGAAGAACCGAGCGCCGAAGCCGCCGCGGACCGGCAGGTTGCGCAAGCCGTACACGCGGCGCGTTGTCGATCCGCTCGCGGGCCGCCCGGACGTGGTCGAGCGACTCCATGACGCCGACCCGGTCACGGTCCTGCGCGACGCAAAGGACCGCAAGGCGCTCGAGGAGCTGTGCGTGTTCGCCTCGATCCACGAGCTGGTCGAGCTGCGCAGCCGGCTGCCCCGGCTGCGGCGGGTGCGGGAGCTGCCGCTCTCACGCGCGATGGTGGACCTGTCGGGGCTCTGCCTCGTGGAGCGGCTCAAGCACGTGCACGCCGCGATGGGCGGAGGAACGGCGCCGGAGCCCGACGCCCGTGCGCTTCGGCGATCCGTCCGCCGGATCGAGGGCTGGCGCGGGTTCAAGCGCTATCAGGAGCACTACAACGCGGCGTGCGCATTCTCGCTGCCGCTGGTATCGGACGGTGACGTGCTGGAGTCGCCCGAGGCCGGCCGCCTGGTGGCGGCGGCCATCAGGCGCCTCGAGCGCGCGATCTCCTGCGCAGACAGCGGCTTCGTCGCAACCCGGCGGGACTGGCTGCTCAGCGACGACCCCGACCTCGACGGCCTTCGCACCAAGGACGACTTCAAGCACTTCGAGGCGATCTACTTCCCGTCTGCCACGGACACCTGCAAGCGACCGCCGGAACAGCACATCTGGGAGATGTCGCGCTACACGCTCGACCTGCTGTCCACGACGTCGGGAGGTTTCGCGAAGGCCTGGCGCAACCGCAAGTCGGTCCTGGAACCGGAGATCGAGGTGCGCTCGCTTGCCGACTGGTGCGAGCTGGAGACGCGCGCTTGGGGGCTTATGCGCGACGTGGCCCGGAACCACCGGCACTGGCAGACGCGGGTCCGGCTGATCGACTTCGCACGGAACCTGAGCACACGCGGCCACTTCGCCGCACCGGCGGTCGCCTTCCCGCGCTTCGCCGAGGAAGAGGCGCCGCGCGAGATCGGGAAGTGGGTTGAGCAGAACGACGAACGCCTGGCCGAGCTCTCGAGGGTGGTCGACAAGGGCCGGGAGAGGGCGGGCAAGACGCCGCTGATCGAGGACTTGGCGCTGACCCGCGTGGCTCTGGGCGAGGTCGACGGGACCGGCACGACACTTCGGCGGGCAAAGGCCGCGGAGCTCTGCGAGGCCCACGCCACCGTCTGGGAGTCGTTCGGCAAGCACGTGACCGAGCATCACGAGGAGCCCTCCGACCTCGAAGACGCGATCGGAGGGCTGATCGAGCGCTGGGCCGGCATCAAGCGTGACTTCTCGGCGGCCGGGCCGTTCTCCGGCCACGCTCGCAGGGGCCTGGTGGCTCTCGGCCAACTCCGCGCGTCGGCCACGGGCAATGGAGGCATGCGCCGGGACGCGCCGCGGGCCGGGCAGCGCTGACTATCGCGCGGCGCTGAGACCCGCCACGATGTGCTCTGGCCGGATCGGCACCCGGGCAACCGCGGCTCCGGTCGCGTCCCTGACCGCGGCGGCGATCGCCGCCGTCGAGGCGATCGTGGGCGCCTCGCCCACGCCGATCAGCCCGTAGGGAGAGTCCGGGTGCTCCAGCTCGAGCGCCTCCAGCCGGATGCGCGGCACGTCCAGCGCCGTCGGCAGCAGGTAGTCGGTGAACGAGCCGTTCAGGACCCGTCCGTCCTTCACGATGAGCTCCTCCATGAGCGCCAGCCCGATCCCCTGCACGATGCCGCCCGCCACCTGACCCTCCACGGCGAGCGGGTTGACCGCGCGGCCGACGTCCTGGGTCGTGGTCATCTCGACCAGGCGCACGATTCCGAGGTCCACGTCCACGTCGACGATCGCCCGGTGGGCCGCGTACGCGAAGGCGAAGTGCGCGTCGCCCTGTCCGTTCTCGTCGAGCGGCTCGGTCGCCCGCGGCCGGAACACGCGGGTGGCCTCGATCGGCTCGCGACCGATGACGTCGTCCCAGGGCAGGAGCCCGGCCGGGGTGCGAGCACCGCCGTCCTCGAGGGTCACGTCGTCCTCGTCGCAGCCCGCCAGCTCGCAGGCCGCGCGGACCAGCTCCGCGCGCGCCGCGCGGCAGGCCTCCCGGACGGCGCCGCCGGTCATCCAGCTCTGGCGCGACGCCGACGAGGAGCCGGCGTTCCCCACCGCCGTGTCCGCCGTGTGGATGTGCACGGCGGCGGCGGGCAGCTCCGTGCGGGCGATCTGGTCCTGCACCGTCACGAGGCCCTGGCCCACCTCGCAGGCGGCGGTGTGGACCGTCACGGCCAGGCCGTCGGGGGCGGCATCGAGCTGCACGCGCGCGGTCGAGTTCTCGTCGAAGCCGTCCGAGAAGCCGACGTTCTTGAAGCCGATCGCCCAGCCCATGCCGCGGCGTAGGTCGGAGGGCTGGCTCGCCGCCGCCGCCTCGCCGGAGAACGTCGCCCCGATCGGCAGGTCGGGCACCGGGTGGTCGGCCAGGCGCCTCAGGAGCTCGGCGGTGGGCGCCGGCGTGCCGAAGCGCTGCCCCGTCGGCAGCACGTCGTCCTGATCCGCCGCGTTGCGGAGCCTGAGCTCGATCGGGCCCAGCTCGAGCGCCTCCGCGAGCTTGTCCATCTGCGCCTCGTAGGCGAAGCAGGTCTGGACGGCGCCGAAGCCTCGCATCGCGCCGCAGGGCGGGTTGTTGGTGTAGGCGACGATCGCCTCGACGCGGGCGGCGGGGCAGCGGTAGGGCCCGATGGCCGTGGAGGCGGCGTTGAGGCAGACGGCCCGCGAGCTCGAGGCGTACGCGCCGCCGTCGAACACCACCCTCACCCGCATCCAGCGCAGCCGGCCGTCGCGGTCGGCGGCGTGGACGTAGTGCAGCCGCGCGGGGTGCCTGTGCACGTGGCCGAGGAACGACTCCTCGCGGGCGTAGGCCATCTTCACCGGCCGCCCGGTGCGCAGGGCGAGCATGGCCGCGTGGATCTGCACCGACAGGTCCTCGCGCCCCCCGAAGGCCCCTCCCACGCCGGCCAGCTGCAGGTGCACCTTCTCCTCGGGGAGCCCGAGGCTGAGCGCCATCTGGGCGCGGTCGACGTGCAGCCACTGTGTCGCCACGTCGAGCCTCACGCCGCCGTCCGGGGTCGGCTCGGCGAGACCCGCCTCGGGGCCGAGGAAGGCCTGGTCCTGCATGCCGACCTCGTAGGTCCCCTCCACTACGACGAGGTCGTCGGTCCGCTCGAGCCCGGCATCCGGACCGTGGCGCACCTGCACTCGCCGCAGCACGTTTCCATCCGGATGCAGCAGCGGGGCGCCCGGTGCGATCGCCTCCTCAGGGTCGGTCAGCGCATCGAGCGGCTCGTAGGCGACCTCGATGGCGCGGGCGGCGCGGCGCGCGACCACCGGCGTGTCGGCGGCGACGATCGCGACCGGCTCGCCGTGATAGCGCACGCGGTCGCCGGCCAGCACCGGCTGGTCAGGGACCTCGAGCCCGTAGGTCGGCCGTCCCGGGACGTCGCGGTGGGTGAGCGCACAACGCACCCCGGGGATGCTCAGGGCCGGAGTCACGTCGATTGAAGTGATCAGCGCCGAGGCGTGCGGGCTCCGGAGCGTCGCTCCGAACAGCGCGTCGCTGCGGTGCAGGTCCGAGGCGAACTCGAACTCCCCCGACACCTTGGGCACGCCCTCGCGATGGGGCCGCGCGGCGCCGACGCCGCGCTCGGTCACCCGCGGCGTGCGGGTCACGCTCATGGCTCGCCTCGCTCGGCCGCGACCGCGAGCACCGCGTCGACGATCGCCTGGTAGCCGGTGCAGCGGCACAGGTTTCCGCTCAGCGCGGCGCGCACGTCGCCCTCGGTGGGCCGCGGCGTGTGCTCCAGCAGGTGCCGCGCCGCCAGGACGATCCCGGGCGTGCAGAAGCCGCACTGGACGCCGCCGCGGTCGACGAGGGCCTGCTGCAGGTCCGTGAGCCCGCCCGCCGCGGCCAGCCCCTCGATGGTCTCGACCGAGGCGTCCTCGGCCTGGGCGGCGTGGACCAGGCACGAGCACACGAGCTCGCCCTCGAGCATCACGGTGCACGAGCCGCACTCGCCCTGCCGGCAGGCGTCCTTGGTGCCGAAGTGGCCGAGCTCCTCGCGAAGCAGGTCGAGCAGGGAGGCGTTCGGATCGGCCTCGGCATCCACCCTGGTGCCGTTGAGGATCAGGCTGACGTGCGTCACGCGGTCAGTACCCGCTGGACGAGGCGGCGGACCAGGGTCGCCGTGGCATGGGAGCGGTAGGCGGCCGTGGAGCGATGGTCGTCGATCGGCGCGATGTCGGCCCGGACCGCATCCTCGAGGTCGTCGAGCGCGGCCCGCGAGGGAGCGGCCTCGGCCCGAGGCGAGCTGCTCCAGCACGGCCTCGGCCCGGGGCAGCCGCCGGGCGGTCGGCGCCACGGCTCCCGCAGCGACCCGCCCCGCCCCCGTCTCGGTGTTGACCGCCACCGCCACGGAGCAGGTCGCGATGACCATCGCGTTGCGCGTGCCGACCTTGGCGAAGCGGCTGCGCCACGCGGTGCGCGGCAGGTGGACGGACACGATCAGCTCGTCCGCGGCGAGCGTCGTCTGGCCCGGCGACACGAGCAGGTCGCCGAGCGAGGTGCGGCGCGAGCCGGTCGCGCTCGCGACCTCGACCTCGGCGTCGTGGACCAGCAGCGCCGGGAGGCTGTCGCCGGCCGGGCTCGCCGTGGCCATGTTGCCGCCGAGCGTGGCGCGCGAGCGGATCTGGGGCGAGCCCACCGTGACGACCGCGCCCGCCACGGCGGTCACGTCGGCCAGCCGATCGGCGATGTCGCCCATCGGGTGGGCGGCCCCGATGCGGATCCAGCGGTCGTCGCGGTCGATGCCCTTGAGCTCGGCGACGGCCATCAGGTCGAGCACGCCGGCGAGCTCGGTGCGGCCGAAGTTCACGTCGACCATGAGGTCGGTGCCGCCGGCCACAGGCCGCAGCTCGGGCCGCTCGGCGCGGGCTTCAACCGCCTCGGACAGCGTGGTGGGACGCATTTGATGAGTATTCCAGCGCCGGACGCCCCCGGGGGAACTCGATCCGCGCCGCATAAGGGGATGCTCAGGCGCGCCTTAGAACGCTCTCATGCACCGCGGGAACTCTCGCCTGGTGAGCTTGATCGCGACATTGGTGCCGGCGTCCGCGTCCGCAGAGCTGTTCTCGGACGTGCCGGAGTCGACGATGTTCTCCGACGAGGCCGCCGCGGTGGCCGGTGCCGGAGCGGAGCGCCGCCGCGAGTTCGGCACGGTCCGCTGGTGCGCACGGAAGGCACTGCGGCATCTTGGGGTGTCCGCAGTTCCGATCCTCCCGAGCGAGGACCGGGCGCCGCGGTGGCCCGTCGGGGTCGTGGGCAGCATGACCCACTGCGCGGGCTATCGCGCCGCCGTCGTCGCGCGATCCGGCGAGCTGTGCGGCGTCGGCATCGACGCCGAGCCGCATGCGGCGCTGCCACCCGACGTGCTCGACTTCGTCCTGCGTGACGAGGAACGGGCGCGGCTCCACACGCTCGCGGACGCCGATCCGGCGCTGCACTGGGACCGCATCGTCTTCTGCGCCAAGGAGGCGGTCTACAAGGCGTGGTTCCCGCTGACCGGCCGCTGGCTGGAGTTCGAGGACGTGTCCATCGCCGTGCACCTCGACGGCACGTTCGCGGCACGCCTGCGCGGCGCCGACCCGGCCGGCCTGAGCGGCCGCTGGAAGGTCGATCGCGGGCTGATCCTCGCGGCGACCTCGGTGAGGCCATGACAAGCGTCGTTGATCGAAGCCCCCGCGACCGGCACCGAGGACGTCTTCGCCGAGGTGCTGGCCGGCGTACTGGGCGTGGACGAGGTACCGGTCGAGGACCACTTCTTCGACGACCTCGGCGCCGACTCGATGACGATGGCCCAGTTCTGCGCGCGGGTCCGGAAGCGGGGAGACCTGCCGCCGGTGTCGATGAAGGAGGTGTACGCGCACCCGACGCTCCGAGGCCTGGCGGAAGCGCTCACCGAGGAGGCTGAGACGGCGGACGCCGCCGATCCGGCGGTCCCGCCGCCGCTGACGCCTCCGGCGCACGCCGGGGAACCGGCGCGGACGCGACCCCGGCGATGATGCCGCCCCGGCCGGAGCGCTCGGCTACGTCCTGACCGGCGCCCTCCAGCTCCTCGCCATGCTCGCGTTCCTGTACGGCGCGGCGGTCGTGTTCGCGGCCGGCTACGAGTGGATCTCCGCCGGCTCCGGTGTGGTCGAGCTCTACCTGCGAACGGTCCTGTTCGCCGGCGCCACCTTCCTCGGCGTGTGTCTCCTCCCGGTCGTCGTGAAGTGGACGCTCGTCGGGCGCTGGAAGCCACAGCCGATCCGCGTCTGGACCCCGGCCTACGTCCGCTTCTGGATCGTCAAGACGCTGGTCCAGCGCAACCCGCTCGTCCTGCTCGCCGGCACGCCGCTCTACACGCTGTACCTGCGCGCGCTGGGCGCGAAGGTCGGGCGCGACGCGGTGATCCTCTCCCGGCGCGCGCCGGTGTGCACCGACCTCCTGACCGTGGGCGAGCGCACGGTGATCCACAAGGACTCGTTCCTCACCTGCTACCGGGCCGAGGCCGGTCTGCATCCACCCGGGCCCGGTGACCCTCGGGAGCGACGTGGTCGTCGGCGAGGCGTCGGTGCTCGACATCGACACCTCGATGGGCGACGGGGCCCAGCTCGGCCACGCGTCGTCGCTGCAGGCCGGCCAGTCGGTGCCGGCCGGCGAGCGGCGGCACGGGTTCGCGGCGCAGGAGCTGACCGAGGTCGACTACGGCGGCGTCGAGCCGCTCCCCTGCGGCACCGCGAGGAAGGTCGCCTACTCCGTCCTTCAGCTGCTCGGGCTCGTGGCGGTGCGCGCTGCCGCTGGCGGTCGGCGCCGCGGCGTCTTGGTGCTGTCCGCGGTCCCCGCCCTGGCCGTCTCCACCGTCTTCTTCGCCGGCTCCATCCTCGGCGGCCTGGCGTCGTCCTGACGGTGCCGCGCCTGCTCAATCTCTTCATCGAGCCGGACCGGGTGTATCGCCTGTACGGCTTCCACTACGCCGTGCACCGGACGATCGAGCGCATGACCAACGCGACGTTCTTCCCCCGCCTCCTCGGTGACAGCTCCTACATCGTCCCCTACCTGCGCTGGCTCGGATACGACCTGTCCGAGGTCGAGCAGACCGGGTCGAACTTCGGCCTGGAGGTCAAGCACGAGAACCCGTTCCTGTGCACCATCGGGAGCGGGACGATGGTCGCCGACGGCCTGTCCATCCTGAACACCGACATCTCGAGCACGTCGTTCCGGGTGTCACGCACGGAGATCGGCGCCGCGCAACTTCCTCGGGAACTACATCGTGTATCCGCCGCGAGGGCAGGACCGGCGACAACGTCCTCCTCGGGACGAAGGCCATGGTCCCGCTGGACGGGGAGGTCCGCGAGGGCACCGGGCTCCTGGGCTCGCCCAGCTTCGAGATCCCGCGCTCGGTCCACCGCGACAGCAGGTTCGACCACCTGGCGGAGGGCGACGAGCTGCGGCGCGGCCTCTCCGCCAAGAACAGGCACAACGCCGTGACCATCGGGCTCTACCTGCTGGCGTGGTGGACGTTCTGGTTCGGCGCGGGCGCGCTGACCTTCGCCGGCCTGGAGCTCTACGGCTCGGTCGGCGCCATCGCCATCGCCGCTGGCGGGCGTGCTCATCCTCGCTCTGCGCGTCGTGCATTTCAGCCTGATCGAGCGGCTCTCCACGATGTTCCGGGACCTCCAGCCCAAGGAGGTCTCGATCTACGACCCGTACTTCTGGTGGCACGAGCGCTTCTGGAAGCTGAGCTGGCAGCCGCTGATCCTCGACGGCACGCCGTTCAAGAACCTCACCTGGCGGCTCCAGGGAGTGCGGATCGGCAAGCGCGTCTTCGACGACGGCTGCGCCATCGTCGAGAAGACCCTGGTCAGCATCGGGGACCACTGCACGCTGAGCGTCAGGAGCATCGTCCAGGCCCACTCGCAGGAGTCCGGCGCCTTCAAGTCGGACCGCATCGCGATCGGCTCGGGCTGCACGCTCGGCATCGCCTCCCTGGTCCACTACGGAGTCGACCATGGGCGACGGCGCGGTGCTCGCGCCGGACTCCTTCCTCATGAAGGGCGAGGAAGTGCCGGCGCACGCGCGGTGGGGCGGAAACCCCGCCGCGAGCGGCAGCTGAGCGTCCCCTCCCGCGCGCCGCGGCGCGGCCCTGAGCGGCATCTGAGCGGCTCCGCGTCGCTCTGATTCCGGCCGTTCGCGCCCCCATGAGAACCCCATGAGAGCCGATAAGAATTGACTCACCCGGGGCTCATGACTTTCTCAAAGCGAGCGGGAACAGTGATGACATGTTCGAATTCGCGTCACCGGAAACCGCCGCCGCCCTCCGCCCGCGGCCGGCCACCGCCATGCCGCGGTGGACGCTCGATCCGGTCCCCGGTGTCGCCGAGCACGAGGCGACGATCCCCGGCGAGCTCGTGGACGCCCTGCACCAGGTGGCGGACGACGCCGTCGTGCCGTTCAGCGCGGTGCTGCTCGCCGCTCACGCCAAGGTGCTCTCGGCGGTGTCCGGCGACAGCGAGGTCGCGACCGGTCACGTCGCCCTCGAGATCGGCCAGACGCCGGCCTGCCGGCTGACCGTCGACCCGGGTTCCTGGCGCGAGCTGCTGCTGGAGGCCTGCCGGGCCGAGCGCGAGCGCAGCCAGGACGAGATCCCCGTCGAGACCGCGTTCGACCCGGTCGGGTGCTGCGACGAGCTCGGCACGGACATGGTGCTCTGCATCTGCTTCCCGCAGGACGACGGCCGCCTCGTCGCGCGGCTGCGGTACCGCACCGAGGTGCTCGACGAGGACGCCGCTGCACAGGATCGCCGGCTACCACCTGACCGCGCTCGAGCGGATCGCCGCCGACCCGGATGCCCGGCACGACCAGCAGAGCCTGCTCTCCGCCGAGGAGCTCGACCTCCAGGTCGAGGGCATGGCCGGACCGCGCCGCGAGCTGCCGGACCGCAGGTTCCACGAGCTGTTCGAGGAGCGTGTGGAGGCGCAGCCGGACGCCGTGGCCGCCGTGCACGGCGACCGGGAATGGACCTACCGGGAGCTGAACGCGCGCGCCAACCGCCTGGGACGTGCGCTGCTCGCGCGCGGCCTGGGCCGCGAGGACGTGGTGGCGGTCGTGACCGAGCGCAACCTCGACTGGATGGCCGCCGTCATCGCCGTCTTCAAGGCCGGCGGCGTGTACCTCCCCATCGAGCCGCACTTCCCGGCCGACCGCATCGCGACCACGCTGTCCCGCGCCGGGTGCGAGCTCGTGCTGACCGAGCCGGGCAGCACCTCCACGCTCGACCAGGCACTCGAGTCGCTGCCCGGAGTGGAGCGGCTCTTCATCGACGCCGCCTGCGACGAGGACCACGCGGACGGCGACCTCGGCGTCGAGGTCACGCCCGACCAGCTCGCCTACATCTACTTCACCTCCGGTTCGACCGGCGAGCCCAAGGGCGCGATGTGCGAGCACGCGGGCATGCTCAACCACCTCTACGCCAAGATCGACGACCTGGAGATCGGCGAGGGGCAGGTGGTCGCCCAGACCGCACCGCAGTGCTTCGACATCTCGCTGTGGCAGCTCGTCTCCGGGCCGCTCGTCGGCGGGCGGACGCTCGTCGTCGAGCAGGACGTGATCCTGGACGTCGAGCGGTTCGTCGACAGGATCGCCCGCCGCCGGGTCGCGGTGCTCCAGGTGGTCCCGTCCTACCTCGAGGTCGTGCTGTCCTACCTCGACCAGCACCCGCGTGAGCTGCCGGACCTGCGCTGCGTGTCGGTCACCGGCGAGGCGCTGAAGCCGGAGCTCGCGCAGCGCTGGTTCGACGCCCAGCCCGGCATCAAGCTCGTCAACGCGTACGGGCTGACCGAGACCTCCGACGACACCAACCACGAGGTCATGGACCGGGCTCCCGGCGACCGGGTCCCGCTCGGCCCGCCCGTGAACAACGTGCACGTCTACGTCGTGGACGAGCACCTGTCGCCCGTGCCGCTCGGCGCGCCCGGCGAGATCGTCTTCTCCGGCGTCTGCGTCGGCCGCGGGTACGTGAACGACCCCGACCGCACGCGGCAGGCCTTCATGGCCGACCCGCACCGCGAGGGCGAGCGCCTCTACCGCGCCGGCGACTACGGCCGCTGGCTGCCGGACGGCAAGCTCGAGTTCCTCGGCCGGCGCGACAGCCAGGTCAAGATCAGGGGCTTCCGGATCGAGATCGGCGAGATCGAGAGCATCCTGTCGCGGGCGCCCGGCGTCGACTCCGCCGCCGTCGTGGTCGCCGGCGGCGAGCACCTGATCGCCTTCCACAGCGGCGACAGCGGGGTCACCACGGACGCCCTGCGCCGGCGGCTCGGCGACGCGCTCCCCGAGTACATGATCCCGTCGGCCTTCCACCGGCTCGACCGTCTGCCCCTGACCGGCAACGGCAAGGTCGACAAGAAGGCGCTCACGGCGCTCGCCGGCGAGCTCGACACCGGCGGCGAGGAGCACGACGCGCCGGAGACGCCTTCCGAGCAGAGGGTCGCCGCGGCATGGGCCGAGGTGCTCGGCATGCCGCAGGACCAGATCGGGCGGCGGGACAGCTTCTTCGACCTCGGCGGCACCTCGCTGTCGGCCGTGAAGCTCGTGATCGCCCTCGACCGCGAGGTGTCCCTCAAGGACGTGACCCGTCTCCCGGTCCTCGCGGATCAGGCCCGGCTGATCGACGGCGAGTCCGGCTCGCCCGCCCGTGGGCCGCGGTTCGTGCGCGGCCGCGGTCACTCCGGGCTGCTGCAGTCGCTGTCCGAGTCGGGCGGCGAGGCCGGCGCCCTGGTCTGCTTCCCCTACGCGGGCGGCAACGCGATCAACTTCCAGCCGCTCGCCGGCGCGCTGCGGGGCAGCGGCCTCGCCGTCTACGCCGTCGAGCTGCCCGGCCACGACGTGGCCGCCGAGGACGAGCCGTTCGCGTCCATGTCCCAGGTCGTCGACCAGGTCGTCGCCGAGATCGCCTCGCGCGGCCTGACCCGGGTCCTTCTGTGGGGCCACTCGTCGGGCACGCCGCTCGCCGTCGAGACCGCCAGGAAGCTCGAGGAGCTCGGGGTCGAGGTGCCGCGCGTGTTCCTCGCGGCGCACCTCCCCGGCGACGCCGGCGACCGCCGCGCGGCCGCCACCGAGCTCGAGGGTCGCGGCGACGCCGAGATCGCCGCGGAGCTGAGCTCGGACAGCGGCTACACCGAGCTCGGCGAGCTCGACGCGGAGCGCGCCGAGCACGTCGGCGCCGCCTACCGGCACGACTGCGTGTCGGCGCACCGGTACTTCGCCGACGCCCTCGACCGTCCCCCGGCGAAGCTGTCGGCGCCGGTCACCGTGGTCGTCGCCGCGGACGACCAGGCGACGGCCGGCTACGAGAACGGCCACCGCGACTGGCAGCTCCTCGCCGAGCGGGTCGACCTGCACGAGCTGGCCGGCGGCGGCCACTACTTCCTCCGCACCCGTCCGGCCGAGGCCGCGCAGGCCGTGTGGCGCGCCTCCCGTCAGGTGGCCCCCTCATGAGCGGGACCCAGGAGCTCCTCATGGTGCAGGTCGACGCCACCACCGGCGACGCGCCGGGCTGGGCGGCCGAGAACCGCGACGCGCTGCGCGCCGCGGTCGCGGAGCGCGGCTCGGTACGGGTCCGCGGGCTCGAGCTGAGCGACGCCTCCGAGGCCGCCGCGGTCTTCGAGCGGCTGGCCGACGAGCTCATGTCCGAGCGCGAGGCGTTCGCGGCCCGGCAGGGCCACTCCCACGGCGTGTACTCGTCGGCCAAGTGGCCGCAGAACCAGCCGATGTGCATGCACCACGAGCTGAGCTACACGCTCGAGTTCCCCGGCCTGATGATGTTCGCGTGCCTCGGCGCGCCCAGCGAGGGCGGCGCCACCGGCGTGGCCGACTCGGAGGCCGTGCTGGCCGCGCTGCCGGCCGACCTGGTCGAGCGCTTCGAGCGCGAGGGCTGGCTCCTCACCCGCAGCTACAGCGACGAGATCGGCGCGTCGGTGGAAGAGGCGTTCGGCACCGACGACCGCGCCGCCGTGGAGAGCTACTGCCGCGCCAACGCGATCGAGTTCGAGTGGCAGCCCGACGGCGGGCTGCGCACCAGGCAGCGCCGCAGCGCCGTGGTGCGATCACCCGCGCACGGGCCGGCGCTGCTGGTTCAACCAGATCGCCTTCCTCAGCGAGTGGACGATGGCCCCCGAGGTGCGCGAGTTCCTCGTGGACATGTACGGCGCCGACGGGCTCCCCTTCAACACCCGCTTCGGCGGCGGCGACCCGATCGGCGAGGACGTCGTGGAGCTCCTCAACGAGGTCTACGAGGCCCACACCGTCCGCGAGCCGTGGCAGGCCGGCGACCTGATGCTCGTCGACAACGTCCGCATGGCGCACAGCAGGGAGCCCTTCGAGGGACCGCGCGAGGTGCTGGTCGGCATGGCCGACCCGGTGAAGCGATGACCACGTTCTCCGTCATCTCGGGCGCCGAGGTCCAGCACGCGCTGGCAGGACCGCCACCAGGAGGTCGTCGCCCTGGTCGACGCCGCCTACCGCGCGCACAGCGGTGGCGACTCGGTCAACCCGCCGTCCTACTTCCTGCGCTTCCCCGACCGCCCCTCGTCGCGCATCATCGCGCTGCCCGCGTCCATCGGCGGCGAGGTCGGCGTGGACGGCCTGAAGTGGATCTCGAGCTTCCCCGAGAACGTGGCGGCGGGCATCCCGAGGGCCTCGGCCGTCCTGATCCTGAACGACCACGACACCGGCTACCCGTTCGCCTGTCTCGAGAGCTCGATCATCAGCGCCACGAGGACGGCCGCGATGGCGACGCTCGGAGCGGAGTGGCTGAGCCGCGGCCGGCGGCGCCCCCGCCGCGTCGGGTTCTTCGGCACCGGGCTGATCGCCCGCTACGTGCACACCTTCCTGGCCGGCACGGGCTGGTCGTTCGACGAGGTCGGCGTCCACGACCTGTCCGCCGACAGCGCGACCGGCTTCTGCGGCTACCTGGACCGGTCCGGCGCGAGCGGACGGGTCACCGTGCACGACACCGCGGAGCAGCTGATCCGCTCGAGCGACATGGTCGTGTTCGCCACGATCGCCGGCGAGCCGCACGTCAGCGACCGTTCGTGGTTCGAGCACAACCCGCTCGTGCTGCACGTGTCGCTGCGCGACCTCGCGCCCGAGATCGTGCTCAGCTCGACCAACGTCGTCGACGACGTCGAGCACTGCCTGAAGGCGAACACCTCGCCGCACCTGGCAGAGCAGCTCACGCGGCAACCGCGACTTCGTGCTCGGCACGCTCGACGACGTGATGGGCGGGCGTGTGACGATCCCGCCGGACCGGCCCGTGGTGTTCTCGCCGTTCGGCCTCGGCGTGCTCGACCTCGCGGTCGGCAAGTACGTCTACGACCGCGTGGCCGCCAACGGCGGGCTCCACGTCGTCGACGACTTCTTCCACGAGATGCACAGGTACGGGTGGACGCCGGCAATGCCGATCGTCTCCGCACCCCAGGACTTCAACGAGGACGAGCTCTACGTCGACCTGCTGTCGATCTTCGGCGAGTCGCTCTTCCTCAAGTGCGAGGGCTTCAACTTCGCCGGCTCGATCAAGGTGAAGGCGGCGACCGAGATGGTCGAGGCCGCCGAGCGGGACGGGCGCCTGACCCCGGGGTCGATCCTGGTCGAGTCCTCGTCCGGGAACCTCGGCGTGGCGCTGGCCATGATCGCCGCCAGCAAGGGCTACCGCTTCCTGTGCGTGACCGACTCGCGCTGCAACCAGTCCACCCGGCGCACGATCGAGGCGCTCGGCAGCAAGGTGCACGTGATCCCGCTCGCCGCGGCGGACGAGCCCGGCGGCCTCCTCGGCGCGCGGATCGACTACGTCCGCAAGCTGTGCGCCTCCGACGACCGCTACGTGTGGCTGAACCAGTACAGCAACGAGGGCAACTGGCAGGCGCACTACCGCCGGACGGCGCCGGCGATCGTGCGGCAGTTCCCCAAGCTCGACGTGCTGTTCGTCGGCGCCGGCACGACCGGCACGCTGATGGGCTGCGCGCGCTACCTGAAGGCAGTGGCACCGCCCGGTGCGGATCGTGGCGGTGGACGCGGTCGGCTCGGTGACCTTCGGCGGTCCGTCGCGCCGCCGGATGATCCCGGGGCTCGGCACGGGCGTCCGCCCGCCGCTGCTCGACGAGTCCTACGTGGACGAGGTGGTCATGGTCGAGGAGCCGGACACCATCCGCACCTGCCACCGCCTCGCCAGGCGCGGGTTCCTGTTCGGCGGCTCGACCGGCACGGTCGTCAGCGGCGCGGTCGACTGGCTGGCCGAGCACGGCACGCCGGAGCTGACCTCGGTGGCGATCGCCCCCGACCTCGGCGAGCGCTACCTCGACACCGTCTACCAGCCCGACTGGGTCGAGGAGTTCTACGGCGAGGAGATGCTCGACACCGAGCCGCTGCCGTCGCGTCGCTTCCGCCGAGTGGCGCCCGCCGCCGCGGTGGCCGCAACCGCATCACGAGCCTGAGCCCTCGGTACCTTGGGGGCGGTGCGAATCGCCACCTGGAACGTCAACTCGGTCAAGCAGCGCGTGCCGCGGCTGCTGCCCTGGCTGGACGAGCGCCGGCCCGACGTGGTCTGCCTGCAGGAGACGAAGCTCGCGGACGAGGCGTTCGACGAGCTGCTCGGCGAGGAGCTCGCCGACCGCGGCTACGAGGTCGCGCTCCACGGCGAGGCGACCTGGAACGGCGTGGCGATCCTGTCGCGCGCCGGGCTCGAGGACGTGGTGACGGGCCTCGCCGGCGGACCGGGCTTCCCGCACCCCGAGGCGCGCGCCGTGTCCGCCACCTGCGGCGGGATCCGGGTGGTCTCGGTCTACGTGCCCAACGGGCGCGAGCCGGGCTCCGAGCACTACCAGTACAAGCTCGCCTGGCTCGGCGCGCTGCGGGAGATGGTGGCCGCCGGCCCCGAGGCGACCGTGGTGTGCGGCGACATGAACATCGCCCCGACCGACGACGACGTGTTCGATCCCGACGCGTACGCCGGCCAGACGCACGTGACCGCGCCGGAGCGGGAGGCGCTCGCCGAGCTGCAGGCGCTCGGCCTGCGCGACGTCGTGCGCGACCGCTGGCCGGGCGAGCGCGTCTTCAGCTACTGGGACTACCGCGCGGGCATGTTCCACCAGGACCTCGGCATGCGGATCGACCTGATCCTGGCGAGCGCGCCGGTGGCCGACCGCGTCAAGGCGGCCTGGGTCGACCGGCAGGCCCGCAAGGGCAGCGGGCCGAGCGACCACGCGCCGGTGATCGTCGACCTGGACGAGGCGCCCGACGGGGACATCGGCCCGGTGGTGCCGCCGCCGTCGGCGCCGGTGCACGAAGCGCGGCGCGAAGAAGCTGCCGCAGGCGCCGTAGCGGCGCGCCGTCAGTCCCGCGGGCGATCGCGGTCGCGCGACGGCTGCACGCGCTTCGGCTCCCCCGGCATCTTCGGATAGTCGGGCGGATAGGGCATGTCCCCGTCCTCGTCCCGCTCGTACATGTCGAGCAGCGGCTGCAGCGAGTGGGCGGCGTCGTCGATCCCGGCGTGCAGGTCGCCGACCTCGGCGAAGCGCGCCGGCATCGTCGCGACCGTGAAGTCCTCGGGCTGCACCTCGGCCAGCTCGTCCCAGGTGACCGGCGCCGACACGGGCGCGCCCGGCTTCGGCCGCACGCTGTAGGCGGAGGCGATCGTGCGGTCGCGCGCGTTCTGGTTGTAGTCGACGAAGATGCGCTCGCCGCGCTCCTCCTTCCACCACTTCGTCGTCACCTCGCCCGGCAGGCGCCGCTCGAGCTCGCGGCCGAAGGCGATCGCCGCGTGGCGCACGTCCGTGAACGTCCAGCGCGGCTCGATCCGGACGTAGATGTGGACGCCCCTGCCCTCCCGAGGTCTTCGGGAAGCCGGTGTAGCCGAGGTCGCCCAGGAGCGCGCGCGCCTCGGCGGCCACGCGCACCGCGTCCTCGAAGTCCGTGCCCGGCTGCGGGTCCAGGTCGAGGCGGAGCTCGTCGGGATGGTCGACGTCGTCGCTGCGGACCGGCCACGGATGGAACGTGATCGTGCCCATCTGGGCGCACCAGCCGACCACGGCCACCTCGGTGGGGCAGATCTCGTCGGCGTGGCGACCCGACGGGAACTCGATCCGCGCAGTCTCCACGTAGTCCGGGGCGCCCTTCGGGACGCGCTTCTGGAAGAAGGCGTCGCCGCCGCCCTTCTCGCGCGTGGAGACCACGATGCCCGGGTGCACGCCCTTCGGCCAGCGCTCGAGCGTGGTGGGCCGCCGGGCGAGCGCCCGCATGATCCCGTCCTCGACGGCGAGGTAGTACCTGACGACGTCGAGCTTCGTGACCGGGCCGGAGCGCTCGTGTCTCGGGGAAGATCACGCGATCGGGGCTGGACACGCGGAGGTCGCGCCCGCCGGCTTCGACGACGGTGGCCTCGGACGCGGGCATGCCCCGAAGTTGTACGGCAACAAGAACCGGTTTGGTCCGGGCGCGCCCCGGGAAGTCTGGCGGGCGGTGGGCTCTGCCCTTTAGCCACATCCTTCTCGGGAGGGGAACATGATCAGACGGTGGAGGATCCTCGCGGCCGTATGCGTGCTCGCGATGGCGATTTCTAGCGGCGCCGCGATGGCGCACCATCCGGAGGGATACGGCGGCGAGCGGCTGCGCCTCCCCTTCGGTGAGGACTTCTCGGTCTTCGCCAACTTCCAGACCGCGCAGAACCCGTTCAACGCGGCCAACACGCACGTCACGAGCTCCGACATCGCGTTCTGGGACGACCTCGCCTACGTGGGCGACTACGGCGGATTCCGCATCTTCGACATCTCGCGGCCGGTGCCGCGGCTCGTCTCCGACGAGCGCTGCTACGGGCCGCAGGGCGATCCGTCGGTGTTCGACACCGACCGTGACGGCGACGCCGACACGCTCGTCCTGTCAGTCGACAGCGTCCTGGCCGGCCCCGAGTGCGGCGCTGCGCCGGTCGGCAAGACCGTCAGCGACGGCCAGGGTGGCCTCCGCTATCCCGACGGGGCCTGGGAGGGCATCCGGATCTTCGACATTTCCGACCCGCGCGACCCGGTGCAGATCGCGACCGTGTACCAGGACTGCGGGTCCCATACGAACACGCTGCTTCCTGCCCCGGGCGGCAGGTCGATGTACGTGCTGAACTCGAGCTATCCGCTCGGCGAGGGCCCGACCTGCGGGCCGCTCGGCGTGGCTCAGGGACGCCAGGTCAACCACGGCGTCATCCAGGTCGTCGAGGTGCCCTTCCGCGATCCGGAGGATGCGTTCGAGAAGACGGAGCTGCCCGTCGTCTATCCGGGTGACGCCGACGGCACCTACAAGCCGGTGAGCGAGCACGGCATCGTCGCGCCGCTCGACGACTTCCTCGGCTGCCACGACCTGAGCTCGTTCCCCGAGAAGGGAATGGTCGGCGCGGCCTGCGGCGAGCAGGCCCAGGTCTGGGAGATCGACCGCCGGACCGGCCTGCCCGATACGGCCGACCCGGAGTGGGCGTACGACCAGCCGAACGTCGACTTCTGGCATTCGGCGACGTTCAGCTGGGACGGCAAGATCGCCAACTTCATCGACGAGTCGTTCGGCGACGGCTGCCCGACGACCACGACGAAGACCGGCGGGCTTCCCGGCGGGCCGCGCGTGTTCGAGACGGGGAACATGTACTTCTTCGAGACGAAGAGCGGCCGCCTGCTGGACGAGTACCGCACGGAGCGGGGCACGAACGACAACGTGAGTCCGGGCCCGGGCAAGTACTGCTCCTCGCACCTCGGCATCCCGGTGCCGGCGAAGGACCGGTACCTGCTGGTGAACGCGTTCTACCGCGGCGGCTCCTCGGTGATCGACTTCAGCGATCCGAGGGACCCGGAGGAGGTCGCGTTCGCGGACCTCGACGGCACGAACACGTGGTCGGCGTACACGTATCCGCGCCGGTCGGGGCGCAAGGACAGCATCCCGGTGTACTCGAACGACGGCCTGAGCCGGAACTACGGCACCGCCCAGAACCCGAACTACCCGGAGGCCGCGTACGGCTTCCAGCGGTTCGAGGCGGAGATCCGCCGGACGGAGCTGGTCGGCTTCAACCGGCTGAACCCGCAGCTGCAGGAGCGGGTCATCAAGACGAAGATCGACCGCGACAGGTGGGACGACGACGACGACGATGACGACGACCGGGCACGGGCGTCGTCCATGTACGGCGTCCCGGTGCCGAAGGGCACGAAGAACCGCTCGGCGCGCCACTGGAGCAAGTAGAGCGAGCGATCGGGGGGCCCGCGCCGAGCGGGCCCCCCGGCCCCGCTAGCGTGCCCTGCCGTGGCGCAGGGCGAGATGAAGGTGGCCGTGCTCGGCTGCGGGTTTCACGGCCGCGGCATCGCCTACCAGCTGGCCGGCTCGGGACGGGTGCGCGACCTGTGCGTCGCGGACCGGGACGGGGAGCGGGCGGCGGCCGTCGCCGGCAAGGCCGGAGCGTCGTCCTCGCGGACCGTTGACGTCACCGAACCCGACGCGCTTCGAGAGGTTCTCGCGGGAGTCGACGCGGTCGTCAACGCGGTCGGTCCCTACCACCGGACAGCGCTCGGTGTGATCGAGGCGGCCATCGAGGCCGGGGTCCACTACGTCGACATGAACGACGACCACGAGGTCGCCGAGGCGCTGCTGCTCGACCCCTCGTGGGACGAGCGGGCCCGCCGCGCCGGTGTCACCGTGCTGATCGACTGCGGGGTCGTGCCCGGCCTGAGCGGGCTGCTCGTCCGGCACGCCGCCGATCGGCTCGACCGAACCGAGCGGGTCGCGATCAGGTTCGCCTGGAACTACAACCGCGAGTACCCGGCGGCGATCCAGCACTTCCTCAGGATCAACAGCGGCCGCGGCCTTCAGCTCGTCGACGGCCGGCAGGTACGGATGGGTCCGTTCGAGGGTCGCGAGGAGGTCGGGTTCCAGGAGCCCGTGGGGCGCACCGGCGTCTACTTCACGGGCGATACCGGACCCCGTGGCGATCGCCCGGTTCGTTCCCGGGGTGCGGGAGGCCACGGCGAAGGGGGCCTTCTACCAGCCGGAGGCGAACCGCCTGCTGGAGGACATGGTCCGGTGGGGGTTCACGGCCTACGAGCCGCCGGCCGCCGGTCAGCCGAGCCCGATGGAGTACCTCCTCACCTACCTCGGCTCAGCCGAGGGAGAGCGCTTCTTCGAGATCCCGCGCCACGACCTGCCGCTGGCGCTTCGCGTGGAGGTCGGGGGAAGCCGCTCGGGCAGGCCGGCGACGCTGGCGTACGAGGCCCACGACGAGTCGCGGCGCGCGACGACGACCTTCACTGCACTGGCTGCGTTGGCCGTGGCCGCGGGCGAGCTCGCGCCGGGAGTGCTGACGCCCGAGGCGTGGCCGGATCCGGACGCGTTTCTGCGGGAGCTCCTCACGGATCCCCACATCCGGCTGCTCGAGCTCTGACGAGCATCGTCCAGAATCGCCTGAGCGAAACCAGAGGAGGGCGGCCCCGGTCCCCGTCCCTGCAGGTCCGGGGAGCCGGTTCCACCGCCTCGAGGGCTGAAACGCTGCGGCCTTCTGCCCTGCTGCTACCCGGCGCCGCCGTCCCTAAGACGGGAGCTCCGATCCCTGCCGGCGCCCGCTATCGGGGGCAGCCTGCCATCTTCGGCTGATAGAGATGTCCCATATGGCCCGAATCGCTCTGCTCTTCGTCGTCGCGCTGGTTGCGGCAGCCCCCGCGGCGGCCGAGGTGCCCAAGGCGCCTTCCGGCCTCAAGCTCTACAAGCCTCCGAAGAACCTCAAGTCGTACCAGCACGGCGACCTGATCTGGGCGCGCCGGGCCGAGAACCCGCTGCCGCAGGCGAGCCGGACCTGGACCCTTCTGTACCGCTCGACAAGCCTGCGCGGCAAGGCGATCGGGGTGTCCGGCTTCGTGATGCTCCCGAAGGGCAAGCCGCCGAAGCAAGGCTGGCCGGTGGTCAGCTGGGCGCACGGCAGCACCGGGATCGCGGACTCGTGCGCGCCGTCGCGCGACCCGCAGGGTCCCTACACCTCCTACGCCGCCCCCCAGTTCGGCGCCTGGCTGGGGGCCGGCTACGCGATCGCCAACACCGACTACGAGGGGCTCGGCACGCCGGGCGTCCATCCCTACCTCGTCGGCCGCTCGGAGGGACGCGGCGTCGTGGACATCGTTCGCGCCTCACGCCAGCTCGACGGCCGGCTCGCGCGCCGCTACGTGATCGCGGGCCACTCGCAGGGCGGTCACGCCGCGCTGTTCGCGGCCGCGCTCGCGCCGAAGCGGGCCCCCGAGCTGCGCCTGCGAGGAGTCGCCGCGTTCGCGCCCGCCTCGCACCTGGATCTCCTCAGCCGGGCGCTGCCGACCTTCACGAGTCCGAGCGGCTTCTCCGGTTTGGCTGCGCTGGTGCTACGCGGTGTCTCGTCGGTCTATCCGCAGATCGAGCCGAGCCAGATCGCCTCGGACCGCGCGCTCGCGCTGCTCCCGCAGGTCGACAAGGTCTGCCTGGGCGAGCTGGGCGCGCCGACGGCGTTCGGGGGCATCGCACCCGCCGACCTCGTCCGGCCCGGCGCCGACCTGGAGCCGCTGAACAGGCTCCTGGCACGGCAGAACCCGAATCTGAGGATCGCCGCGCCGATCCTGATTGCGCAGGGCATGAGCGACACGACCGTCCTCCCATTCACGACGGACCAGCTCGACGCCGAGCTGCGCGCGCGGAGAGGCAACCAGGTCAGGTACCTGACCTACCCGGGCGTCGAGCACGTGGGGATCGTCAGCGCCGCCGACCGGCCGGCCCGCCGGTTCTTCAGGGCGCGGCTGAAGTAGGGCCCGCGATCGAGTGATCGCCCAGGTCGGACGTATGCCCACGCTCGCGGCGGGGCGCGCTACCCTCGTAGTACGAGTCGGGCATCCGTTCGACATGGCCGTGTTCCGCGTTTCCGCAGTCGTTGCCTTCGAGCACCCTCCGCGTTTCGCAGTGCACATTTCCCGGAGGGGGACCAAAGATGGCTACAGGAACCGTGAAGTGGTTCAACGACGACAAGGGCTACGGATTCATCACACCGGATGACTCCGGCAAGGATCTGTTCGTACACCACAACGCGATCCAGGGCAGCGGCTTCAAGTCGCTGGCCGAGGGCGCGAAGGTGAGCTACGACGCCGAGCAGGGCGCCAAGGGCCCGGCGGCCGCGAACGTCCAGGTGCTCTAAGCCCACTGTTCGCTGAGCGACGGAGGGCCCATGCGCGGGCCCCCCGTCCTCTCGCCGGTGCGTGACGTCGACGCGCTCGAAACTCCACAACTCGGGAGGACAAGCATGGCCTCAAGCGGCAAGAGAAAGACGACGATGGCAAAGCTCAACCGTGAGCGCAAGCTTCTCGAGCGTCGGCTCGAGAAGAAGGCCAAGAAGGACGCCCGGAAGCGTGCGGCGGCACACGATTCAAGCCGGCCCGGCGACCTGCTCACCGGAGACGACCGCTGAATCTCGCCTGGCGTTCACGGCGCCGGCCTGCGCTGTCGTAGGAGCGTGCCACCCGCGAGGTTGGCACAGCGCGTACCGCGGGTAGCTTGGCCCGCATGAAGCAACTGCGCATCGCCCTGCTCGCCGTGATCGTCCTCGCCGTCGCTCTGCCCGCGCCGGCGAACGCAAGCCGCATCAAGCGCTGCGACGGCATCGGCAACACCATCACCAAGCTGCGCGCGAAGGGCTATCCCTGCGATGACGCTCGAACGCTGGCGGCCAAGTGGGTCGAGACGGCCGCTGCGGGCGGCGGGCCCGTGGCCCGGCTCGAGGGCTTCCGATGCGTACGCAGCAACCCACCCGGACCCGGACGGGCCGTGCGCTGCACCAAGCGCAACGGCGCCGTCCTCGTTGCCTTCCGCTACCGGCTGCCCTGACTCAACGAGCTCAGGCGGCCACCGGCGCCGGCTCGGCGGAGTCGTCCGCGTATTCCATCCGGCGCAGGACCGTGAAGGCCACGATCGCGGCGAGCAGCATTGCCCCGCCGGCCACCCAGTACGCCGCGGCGATGCCGTCGACGATGGCATCCTGCGACCCCTCGGCGACCTGGCGCGCCTGCTCGGCCGACAGGCCCCCTGTGATCTCCGCCTGCCCGGCGGGGTCCTCCGCGAGGATGCGCTCGGCAGACTCGACGCGAGCCTCGGACTCGCCCAGCCCGAGCAGCAGATCGCTCAGACGGTCGTTCTGGACAGTGGCGACAAGCGTGCCGAGCAGGGCGATTCCCATCGTGCCGCCCACCTGCCGAACGGTCTGGATCGTGCCGGAGGCCTGCCCGCGGAGCTTGGGCGGGGCCGAGCTCATCGCGTCCGTGTTGGTCGGGCTCATCACGACGCCGATGCCGGCGCCGATCAAGACGTAGCCCGGGACGAGCATCCAGTACTCGAGCTCGCCGAGCACGGCGGCGGTGGCGGCGAACCCGATTGCCGCCGTGAGCGTGCCGGCAGCGACGATCCCGCGCGGGCCGGCCCTGTCGTAGACCCGTCCGGCGAGCGGAGCCGCCACGAGCAGCGGCAGGGTGACCGGCAGCATGCCCAGGCCGGCCTCGATGGGAGTGAAGCCGAGTAGATCCTGCGTGAAGATCGCTCCGAAGATGGTCAGCCCGATGAGCGCGAACTGCGCGAAGAACAGGACGGCCGTGTCGCCACTGAAGTTCCTGACTCGGAACAGGCGCAGCTGCACGAGCGGACTGGCGACCCGGTGCTCGATCAGCGCGAACGCGACGAGCAGGATGGCCCCGGCTCCCAGCGCCGCGATCGTCTTCGCAGAGCCCCAGCCCCAGTTGCTCGCCTCCATGAATCCCAGCACGAGCAGCGTGAGGCCCGGCACCAGCGTGATCAGGCCGAGCTTGTCCAGACGCTGACCGGCCTCGACCCGCCCCTCGGGCTTCGTCCACAGCACCATCGCGATCGTCACGAGGCCGACCGGCAGGTTGATCCAGAAGACCCAGCGCCAGTCGAGCGACTCGGTGAACACGCCGCCGATGAGCGGCCCCAGCGAGAGGAAGATCATCGAGATCCCCGCATAGATCCCCATCGCCCGCCCGCGCTCCTCGGGAGCGAAGGTGTTGATGACGATCGTGGCGGTCGGAGGGATCATCAGCGCGGCGCCGATGCCTTGCAGGGCGCGGGCCCCGATCAGCCACGCATCCGACTCCGCCAGGCCACAGAGCGCCGAGCAGGTCACGAAGATCGCGATGCCGGCGATCATCACGCCGACGCGGTTGAACATGTCGGAGATCCGGCCGGCGACTGCGACGAACGCGGCCAGCGCGAGCAGGTACGCGTTCACCACCCACTGCAGCTCGGTCTGGCTGAGGTCGAGATCGGCCTGGATCGACGGGAGGGCGACGCTCACCACCGTCGAGTCGAGCATCATCATCGAGAGGGTCCCCGTCATCGCTGCGAGGATCCACCAGCGGCGCGTGCCGCCGTCCGGGGGCATGCGCGCAGTCTGACGGAGTCGCTAGCGCACAGTCAGCAGATCGCTCTTACCTGGTGCGCGATACGAGCAGCGAGCCGGAGGGGAAGAACCCCTCGCCGCCGCCGGCATCGATGCCACCGCCGATCACCTGCAGGCCGCCGCTCCCCGGCAGCTCGAAGGTCGTCGGGGTCACGCCCAACAGCGACGGTCCCGGCATGCCCGGGATGGGCGGAGGGTCGTACGGCGGTTCGCTCGAGTCGGGCGGGCAGTCGATGCTCGCGCTGGGCGACGGGTCCGCCGACCACGTGACCTTGAGGTTGCCGCTCGGCAGCAGCTCGAGATCGACCTTGAAGGTCCCGGCGGTGTTGACGGGCGTGTGCAGCAGGCATTCGCTCTTGGCCGTGAACGACAGGTCGGCGAACAGCGCCGGCGCCGTGCCGGTCCAGCGGGTGGCGCTTCCAGGCACGGCTCGCGCGACGACGGTGAAGGCGAGCCGCCCGAACGCGTCGTGGGTCGCGGTGACCGTGCGGCTGTTGATTTCGACGAGGACGGAATAGCCGCACGCGCTCTTCTCGATCCGGTCGAGCGTGACCTTGCGCAGATACTCGAGCGAGGCCAGCGTCAGCACCTGCGTGGCGATGCTGGTCGCCGCCATGGCCTTGACGTTGTCGAGCGTCCTCAGGTCACTGACCGGGAACCCGCGTCCGTAGCGCCAGGAGCCGTGCGGGCCGAAGACGCCGCCGCTGTCGGCGTCCATGTGCCCCACGTCGCGCTCGATCGCCGCGCCGCTCTTGCCGGCGGGCGCGCCCAAGATGCCGTCCTTGCCGAAGCCGGTGCCGACGATCCGGCCGCGGTACGTCTCGGTCGATCTGCCGCTGCCGCCGATCTGGAACGTCGTCTGAACCTCGACGCCGTTGATCGCGCTGACCTGGCCGTCCGCGCCGACCTCTGCGGTGTACGTCGTGTTGACGTCGGCGCTGAGCTTGACCTCGATCGGTGGGCCGCCGCTGCGCTCGACCGTCACGGTGATCGAGCCCTTGCCGCGCAGCCTGCCCGGCACGGCGCCCTTGTCGGTGGGGCACGTCGCGGCCACGTCCTCGAAGCTGACGTCGACCTTCGCGCCGGCGCCGGTCACGTCGGCCGGCAGCTTGTCCTTGAGGTCGTCGCTGAACTTCGCGATGTCGGCGCGCGACACCTTCATCTCGGCCGACGCGGTGGCCCTGAACCCGCTCCGGTCGCCTTCCACCTTCTCGACACCGAACGTCGCCTTGCCTTCGGCACCGCCCGACGAGAACGTCTTCGTCTCGGCCGCCGCCGCTCCCGCCGTCTTTCTCCAAGCCATGAGACCAAGCTTCAGCAGGCGATCCGCGCGGCGCCGGCCGATTGCGCGTTCGAGTCTCTTGAACGCCTTCGGATCGATGTCGGCGACCGAGTCGAGTGCGTCCGCGACCTGACCGATCTGCCGCGTGGGCGTCTTCGCCGGCGCTCGCAGGTTCGAGCGCTTGACCGCTCTGCAGCGCAGCCGGCCGCGCCTGTTGCGCTTGAGCACGGGCTTGCCTCCACGCTTCGTGACGATCGGCGTGGTGCCCGCGGGGCAGGCGGCCGCGGCGGGCTTCCGCTTCGGGGCCGCGCTCGCGTCAGGCACCGCCACGTCGCTCCCCGCGACGAGCGCCGCGCACAGGACCGCGCGGCGAGGTGTCGCGCTTGGAGACCTCGCCGCATCCGTGTGGCCGTCGCCCGGCCCGATGCGGTGGTCATCGAAGCGTCACCCGCTTGGTGGTGGTGCGGCCGCCGTGGCTTACGCGGAGCGTCATTCGCACGCCCTTCAAGCGCTTCCGTTTCTTGCGGGCGGCGGCGGTCAGGCGCAGCCTCACCGTCACGGTCCCGGCGCGCTTGGCTACCGCCGATCCGGCGGCGACCACGACGGCCCTGCCCTTTCGGCCCAGGATCTTCGCCGGCACGGTCCCGGAGATCTTGATCTTGCCCGCGCGGGCGACCTTGACCTTGATCGGCACGCCCTTGCGGCCGGCCAGCGCCTTGGTCGTGACCCTTCTCGGAACGGTCGCCACCGGCGCTACGCGGCGGGTCGGCGGCAGGCCCGCGGCCGGCGGCGGGGCCCCGGTCGGCGGCTGGGCAGACGCCGGCAGGAACGCGGCCACGTCCGCCCCGCCGATCGCGCCCTGCGAGGCCGTCGGCGAGATCACGACCGGCGGCGAGCTGAGCGCGCACGGGTCCGCGGCGGTCGTCGGCGTCCCCGCCACCTTGAGGCCCTGGTCGTCCGTCCAGGCGATGCGCGTCGCGTCCATTGACAGCGAGACATCGGTTGCGACCCCGCTCGTCGGTACGAAGCAGTCGACGGCGAAGGTGGGCGGCAGATCGACGCCCTGGGTCGCGAGCACGGCGATCTTGCCGGTCGTCTGCGTGCCGCCGCTCCACTGCTCGAGCTCGAGCGCGGCGAGCTGCCCGTTCGCCGCGACGTCGGTGCGGCGCAGGTCGAGCATCGTCCCCGAGACGTCGATCCAGGGCGCGAAGTCGGTCCCGTAGGGCGGGGCCGATGTGCCCTGCACGCTGTTCGTCGTCCCGCTGTGGGCGATCATCCGGTTCCCGAACAGCGTCGGGTGCTCCTCGCCGGGAACGTTGATCGGGGCGAGCGCGCTGTTCGTCACGGGCCGGACGTAGGTCCCCTGCCCGAAGTTGATCGGACAGCAAGAGCTGGTGTTCGAGTAGCCGTAGACCATGTGGTTGCCGTCCGCGGTGATGTCGAACCCGAGCGGGTAGACGTATGTGACCCAGCCGGAGGGCGCGTTCAGCGGCCCCTCGACCGTGGAGGTGCCGTTCGGCTCCCAGACCTTGAACCACGAGAAGCTCGCGATCCTCCCGGGCACGTTGCGCGCGGCGACGATCCGGCCGCCGTCTGAAGCGGCCACGGCGAGCCACTTCTCCGTCTCCCCGGCGGAGTTGACCACCGGCGTCGCGAGGCGCACCTTCTGGCTCCCGTCGAGGGAGGAGAGCCAGACGTCGCCACCGTCGACATAGGCGATCGAGGCGGCACCGGCAGCCGGGGCGATCGTGAGCAGGCAGAGGATCGCTATCAGCGCGGAACGCATGGCCGACCAACGTAGGCCGCGCATGCACCGGCGCGCATCAGGCAAACCACGGAGGTTCGGTGCGTAGCATGGCCAAAGTGGCCACCAACGACAGGGAGGCGGTGGCGCTCCTCGGCCGCACCGACGACTTGGCGCGCCTGGACGCGCTCGCGGCCGGAGCCCGCTCGCGGCGCGGGGCGGCGATCACGATCGTGGGCGCTCCGGGCGTCGGCAAGACCGCGCTGCTGCGCGCCGTCGCACCCGCCGGGGTACGCGCGATCGACGTGACCGCGGCGGAGAGCGAGGTCGCCCTTCCGTGGACGGGTCTCGCCGCGCTGCTGGACCCGCTGCTCGGCTACGACACCGCGCTCACCCCCACCGCCCGCGCGGCGCTGCGCGGCGCCTTGGCGCTCGAGCAGCCGACGGTCCCCGACAGCGCGCGGGTGCTGCACGCCGCCGTCGCGCTGCTGAGAGCCGCCGTGGCGCACGAGCCGCTGCTGCTGCGCGTCGACGACGTGCAGTGGCTCGACCCGTCGTCGCGGCAGGCGATCGCGTTCATCGCCCGCCGTGCGGCGGACATCGGCATCGCCACGATCGCCGTGTGGTCGCAGCGCGGTGAGCCGTTCGAGCCGTGGCCGGGCGTGCCGGTCCTGACCATCGGGGAGCTGGGCCGCGTGGACGCGCTGGCACTCGCGCGCCAAGCGGGCGTGGCTCCCGCGGTCGCGGAGGCGCTCGTCGACGCCGTCGGCGGCAACCCGCTGGCACTGATCGAGGCGCCGGCGCAGCTGAGCGCGGCCGAGCGGAACGGCCGCAATCCGTTGCCTGCCGCCCTGCCCGTCGGCCCGCGGCTGGAGATCGCGTATGCACGCCGGCTGGACGCTCTGCCGTCCGCGACCCGCGAGGCACTCCTCGTGGCAGCGCTCAGCCCCGACGGCGCCACCGCGCCGCTGCGCGCCGCGCTCGGCGGCCTCGACGTCCTTGCACCGGCGGAGGACGCGGGCATGATCGTCGTCGACGCGCGCGGGCTCTCGTTCGCCCACCCGATCGTGCGCACCGCCGTCGACCGCGCGGCGACCCCCAGCGCGCGGCGCGGCGCCCACCGCGCGCTCGCGGCGGCGGTCAGCGGCCCGCAGCGGGCGTGGCATCTCGCCGCCGCCGCCCAGGCGCCCGACGAGACGCTGGCGGCCGAGCTGGAGACGCTCGGCTACGACGCCGCACAGCGCGGCGCGCCGGCGACCGCGGCCACGGCGCTGGCGCGCGCCGCCGAGCTCAGCCCCGATCGGGCGCGCGAAATCGGGCGCACGGTCGCGGCGGCGGCGATGGCGATCACGGCCGGCAGCCCGGCCCGGGCCACGGCGCTCCTCGACCCCGTCCTCGCCGACGCGCGCGAGCCGGGACTGCGAGCCGACGTGCAAGTCCTGCGTGGCATGGCGATCCAGCAGGGCGGGAGCCCGATGGCCGCGTTCGCGCTGCTCGAAGCCGAAGCGGAGAAGGTGGTTGGACTCGACCGCGCCCGCGCCGCGGGTCTGCTGACGCAGGCCGGGGTGGCGCTCGTGGCCCGCGGATCGATGGACCGGCTTGCGGCACTGGCCGAGCGCGCCCTCGCCCTCGCGCCTCCGGAAGCCGAGCTCGTGCCGGCCGTGCTGCACGCCTCGGCGCTGGCGACCCTGGGCGAGCACGCCCGCGCGCGAACGCTGCTGCGACGCCGCCACAAGGCGTTGCGGGCGCTCGACCCGGCCGGCCCCGGCCACGAGATCCTCGCGGTCGCGGCGCTCGTCCACCTCTGGATGGAGGACTACGAGGACGCCGAGCGGCTGCTCGTATGGCTCATCGAGACCTGCCGCGAGCGGGGAGCCATCGTCGCGCTGGCGTTCCCGCTCGCCGTCTCGGCGAGCCTCCACATGCGCCGCGGCACGCTCGGCGAGGCCGCGCGGCTCTCGGACGAGGCCGTCGGGCTCGGCGAGGACGCCGTGGGCAGCTTCCTGCACTCGGTGACGCTGACAACGGCGGCGTTCGTCGCCGCGAACCTCGGGGACGCCGAGGCATGCATCCGGCACGCCGAGCAGGCGCGGGCGATCGCGCTGCGCCTGGACCTGACCTCGACGCTGGCATGCGCCGAGCAGGCGCTCGGGTTCCTCGCGCTCGGCGCCGGCGACCCCGCGACGGCCGTCGTCCACCTCGAGCGCGCGCGCGAGCACACGCGGCGCTTCGGCTCGCGCGATCCGTCGTTCCTGTACACGCACGCGGACCTCGCCGAGGCGTACGTGCGGGCCGGCCGGCCCGCCGACGCCGCGGCGCTGACCGACGAGCTGGCGGCCGGCGCTGCCGCGACCGGCGGCGTCTGGGCGGCGGCGGCGACCGCGCGCTGCCGCCTGCTCGTGGAGGCCGACGACCGCCTCGACGAGCACATCGCGGCGGCGCTCGCCGCGCACGCGCGCCTGACGCAGCCCTTCGAGCTCGCCCGCACGCAGCTGTGCGCCGGCGAGCAGCTGCGACGCGCCCGCCGGCGGGCCGACGCCCGCCCGCACCTGGCCGGCGCCTACACGACGTTCGCCGCGCTGGGCGCCGAGCAATGGGCGGCGCGCGCGGCCCACGAGCTGCGCGCGGCGGGCGGGCGGCGCCGCGAGCGCTCGCCGGACGAAGAGGTGCTCACCGCCCGCGAGCGGGACGTCTGCACGCTCGTCGCCGGCGGCGCCACCAACCGCGAGGTCGCCGCCGCGTTGCACATGTCACCCCGTACCGTGGAGCACCACCTGCGCATGGCCTACCGCAAGCTCGGGGTCCGCTCCCGCACGGAGATGACCAGCCGCTTCGGCGGAGACGTCGACACGGGAGGGAGCTCGCCCCCGTAGGCCGACGGGGGATCGCGATCGTGAGCGCCACGATGGCAAGCGACCAGTCCACCTCAGGTTCTCCCCGTCAGCCGAGCTTCTCGCCGCGCCCCGCTTCGGCGAGCAGCTCCGCGGTCCGCTCGGCGAATGCCGTCGGATCGACCAGCTCGCTCGCCAGCGGCTTCCCGCCCGTACGCGATACGGCGTCGTCCAGGGCTCGCATCCACACGTGCTCGACCAGCACGGCTGCGACAGCGGCGCCGGGCTCGAGCGCCTCGCCCAGCCGGCGCAGCGCCTCGCCATGCGCGCCGCTGCGAAGCGCCCTCTCGCTCACACGGCGCCGCTCGCCGGGGTCGAGCCGGAACCCCAGCAGCGGCGCTACGAGCGTGCCTTCCCCGTGACCGCGCATGTCGATCGCGACCAGCTCGTCGCTGTCGGCGTCCCGCATGACGAACAGCACGTCGAGGACGCGCAGCTTCCCACCGCTCTCTATCCGCTCGATGGCGCCGACCAGCCGGCCCTCGAACTCGGCTCCTGGCGCGAAGCCATAGATCAGCAGGTGCGCGGGGGTGCTCGCCTGGTCAGTCATGCCACGATCTTCGCGCGTCGCGTTGAGGCTTGCCGCTCTCAATCGCCCTAGGAGTCGCGCCGCTCGAGCGCGGCGTCGACGTCGTAGCCGAGCGCGAGGGCCACCTTCGGGGCGCACTGAACGACTCGCGCAGCGCCCGTGACCGGGGTCACCGCCTCGAGGCTGGCGACGATCTCGTCGCTCGTCGCGCCGGCTGCGAGAGCGAGCGCTATCGCGTGCTGGAACGAGTGAGGGGCCGCGTCGACGGCGATCGTGGCCGCGACGCGCACGAGTGCCGTGGTCTTCTCATCGATGACCGACGCCGTGCGTGCGCCGCCTTCCACCGCGAGCGCAGCGAGCAAGGCGTCGTCGTGCACGGCGAGCCGCCGCAGATGCTGTTTGTACTCGTCCATCGGTGCCGGCGCACATTGCACCTGCTGCGCTACCCCGGCGCGTCATCCCTCCGGGGTGAAATTCGCCCCGGGCGGGCCGGCCGGCTACGAGGGCAGCGCCACGTTCGGCCGCTCCTATTTCATACCAACGGGATGAGGAGGACCGGCGTGCGTGCGCTTAGGGTCGACCTCGCTTCGTACTGCAGTGTTGACAACCCAGGAGGTACGGGATGAGAGGTGCGGGTCGGGCGACATTCGCGGCGGTCCTGCTGTTGATCGCGGGAACGCTCAACATCGTCTATGGCATCGGCGCTCTGGACAGCGCGAACATCTTCGCGAACGACACGAGGTACATCTTCACCAACCTCAACACCATGGGGTGGGTCCTGATCGTCCTCGGCGTGATTCAGCTGACCGGAGGCTTCTCGCTGCTGGCCGGGAACATTTACGGGCGGGTGATCGGCATCATCGGCGCCAGCCTCGGTGCGATCGGGGCTCTGCTGTCGATCGGCGGCGCCAACCCATGGTGGTCGCTCGCGATCTTCGCCCTATGCGTCTACATCATCAGCGGCATCTCCCAGCTCGGAGAGGACGAGCGCGCTCCGGCAACCTGAGCCCAAGACGATCCCCCGAGCTTGAGACCGGCGGCGGCGCGTGAATCGCGAGCGCGTCGTGCGGACGCTGACGTTCTGGCTGCGGCCAGAGTTCGTGCTCCGCGTCGTCAACCGGTTTCAGAAGGTCGCGGGATTCGACCGCTCGATCGCACTGGCCTCCGCCGCGCTCACCGCGACGATCCCGTTGCTGATCGTCACGAGCGCGGTGGCCTCGGAGCTCGGGGGGAAGGGCACGGCCGACCGCATCATCGACCGTTACGAGCTGACCGGAGGCGGCGCCGAGGCGGTAAGGGACATCTTCTCGCCGGCGTCGGGCACGAGCACGAGCCTCGGCGTCATCGGGTTCCTTTTCCTCCTGGTCGCGGTCCTGAGCTTCTCCCGCGCCGTGCAGCGGCTGATCGAGCAGACCTGGGAGCTCGACCCGCTGAGCGTCCGCAACACGTTCAACGGGCTGCTCTGGATCGTCGGGCTCTTGGTGTACACCGCGGCCAGCAGCGTTCTCCACGTCGCCCTGGGGCGCAGCAGCCTCGACCTCACGGCGGCGCTGCTCGCCGTGCCGCTGTCGGCGGTCTTCCTGATCTGGAGCGCCTGGGTGCTCAGCGCCAAGCGGATCGAGCGCCGGGACCTCTTGCCGTTCGGCATCGTCGGATCGGCCATGCTCGCGGTGTACTCGGTTGCCGCGGCGGTGTACGTCCCGCACCTCTTCGACACGTACGCCACCCGCTACGGCGTGATCGGCGCGGTCTTCGCGATGATCTCCGCGCTCTTCTGCATCATGGTCGTTCTCGTGGTATCAGCAGCGGCCGGCCGCGAGGTCCACGACGAGCTCGACCGTATCCAGCGAGGCGAAAGGCCCGCCGAGAACGAGGTCCGTCGCCAGTGGGATCAGGTCATCGGCGAGGCACGGTCTCGGTGGGAGACGCTGCGGGTGCAGACGCAAGAACGGCGGCGCAAACGCCGCGAAGGGGGATGATCGTCATGCGGCGGCGCCCCCCACTGAGAAGGAGAACGCGATGCCCAGTGGCTCAGAGCTGACATACGGCCAATCCACGGGCTGGCAACCCGAGCGTCCGCGCTTGCGGGCGTTCCCGCTCGCCGTCTCGTGGCTTGCCATGGGCATCGCGTTGATGGTGGCGGCCGGGGTCCTGCCCGGTGTCAGCATCGACAACTTCTGGGGTGCGCTGGTCGTCGCGGCGATCGTCGCAGCGCTGAACGCGATCATCCCGCCCGTCCTCGCCGCGCTGCGATTGCCGCTCACGCTTGTGCTCGGCTTCCTGCTCGTGCTGTTGGCGGACGCCGGCATCCTGGTCCTGGCCGACGACCTGACCGACGGGGTGCTCACCGTCGACAGCTTCGGCTGGGCTCTGCTCGCCTCGCTCGTGGTCGCCGCCGTGAGCCTCCTGTTCGCCGTGCTCCTCCGCTCGGAGGACACCTCGGCGATTCGCATCGCGCGGCGGATCGCGCGCCGGCAGGGGATCATCGCCGAGACCGACGTCCCCGGGATCCTCTTTCTCGAGATCGACGGGCTCGCCCTGCCCATCCTGCGCCGGGCGATGCGCGACGGCAACGCCCCGACCATGGCCCGCTGGCTGGCCGACGACTCGCACCGCCTGACCGAGTGGGAGACCGATCTGTCCTCCCAGACGGGCGCCAGCCAGGCCGGGATCCTGCTCGGCTCGAACGAGGACATCCCGGCGTTCCGCTGGGTGGAGAAGGAGACCGGCACCCTGATGACGTGCTCCGCGCCGCCGGACTGCGCGGAGATCGAGCGACGGCGCGCCACGGGAGTCGGCCTGCTCGTGGACGGCGGTGCGAGCCGCGGCAACCTCCTCTCCGGCGAGGCGGACGAGGTGATCCTCACCGTCAGCCGGATGGAGGCGGAGAAGAGATCGAATCCCGGCTACCGCGCGTTCCTCGCCAACGGCGACAACGTGACGCGCACGCTCGTCCTCTTCGGCTGGGAGGTCGTGCTCGAGTGGACCGCGGCCCTGGGCGCAATCCGGCGGGACCTGCGGCCGCGCGGCCACCGTGGCGGCATCTACCCGTTGATGCGGGCGGCGCTCTGCGTCTTCGTGCGCGATCTGATCGTGTCGGGCGTGCTCACCGACATGATGCGCGGGCGACCCGCCGTCTACGCGACGTTCTCGGGCTACGACGAGGTGGCGCACCACTCGGGCCTCGAGCGCCCGGACACGCTCGAGGCCCTCCGCAAGCTCGACGACCACTTCGCGCAGATCGAGCGAGCCTGTCGCTACGCGCCCCGGCCGTACGAGATCGTCGTGCTCTCCGACCACGGGCAGACGCAGGGCGCCACCTTCAAGCAACGCAACGGGTATGGCCTCGACGAGCTGGTCGACCGCTCGCTCACACGGAGCGCCGTCACGGGAATCGCCGGCGGGGACGAGCAGAGCTCGATGGTCGGCCACGCCCTCAGCGAGGCGACGGGAAAGAAGGCGAAGCGGCCGAAGAACGACGTCTCCGACCGGGATGTCGTCGTGCTCGGCTCGGGCAACCTCGGCCTCGTGTACCTGATGGAGGAGCGCCGCCGGCTGACCCTCGAGGAGATCGAGGCGCGCCACCCGCAGCTCGTGCCCACCCTCCGTGAGCATCCCCACGTGGGCTGGCTGCTCGTCCGCACGGCCGAGCACGGCGCGGTCGCGCTCGGCGCCCGCGGCGCCCACTACCTCGAGGACGGCCGCGTAGAGGGCGAGGACCCGCTCGCGCCGTTCTCACCCCACGCACGACAGCACCTGCTGCGCACCGACGGCTTCCCGCACGTCGCCGACATCATGGTCGGGAGCTTCTACGACCGCGATGGCGACGAGGGCTGCGCCTTCGAGGAGCTGATCTCCTTCCATGGTGGGATGGGCGGCGACCAGACCCGCCCGTTCATCCTCCACCCGGCGCACCTCGACGTTCCGCAGGGACCGATCCTCGGCGCCGCGAGCGTGCACCGGATCCTCGCGGGCTGGCGGAAGACGCTCCAGCGCGGGCCGATCGGCGCGGTGCCGGCGCATGCCGAGCGCACGCCGGCGGCCGGGGCCGCCGGGCAATCGGCCGCCCGCTCGGGGTAGCCCTAACCCGCGCCTGCTCGCGCCGCCGCGTCGATCTCGCGCTCGAGCTCGTCGGCGTCGGCGTCCACCTGCTTCTCGATCAGCTTGTTCGCGCGTGTCATCGCCTTCTCGAGCTGCTCCTCGAGCTTCGACTCGCCGAGCACGATCACGGCTGCGCTGCCCGCCTCGAGCTCCTCGCCGAGCTCCTTCAGATCGCCGCGCGAGATGCCGCGGGCGAGGTGGCCGGTCAGGCCGCCCGCGCCGGCGCCGACGATGGCCGCGCCGAGGATCGCGGGCGGGAACAGGATCCCGACCAGCGCTCCGACCCCAGCCCCGGTCCAGGCGCCGTGCTGGGTCGGCTTCTCGGTCTTCGTCACGCGGACCTTGCCGTCGTCTTCCTTGCGGATCACCGCCGAGTCGAAGGTCCCGATCGCGCCGGCGGCGTGGAGGTCGAACACGGCCTCGTAGTCAGCCTCGGCGTCAGCGATCTCGTCGTAGACGGCGGCGTAGAGAAATACGGGTCTGTCGGCCATGCGGCCTCCTTTGTGTGACGCGGACGCTGGGACCACGGTGTCCGACCACGAGTGCTCGGGCATCATCCACATAGGGTGATTTCGGCCGGCTGCCGCGGCCAGAATCGATGCGGACTTCATCCCGACAGGGTGATGACCCGGAACCGCCGAGCGCCGAAGATCCCTCGATATCACCGTCGAAGAAGGAGATCCATGGCCACCAAGACTCCCGTACGGCCCAGCCTGACCGACACGCAGCTCTCGGAGATGATGAGCCTCCTGCGCGGCTCGGACTCGGTCGAGCTCAAGCTCACCGTCCCCCCCGCCCAGCAGCGCGCCGCGATTCGCGAGCTCGGGCTCGACGCGCTGAATGCCCAGATCCGCCAGGTGGTGTTCTTCGACACCCCCGACCTTGCGCTCGACAAGGCGGGCGTCGTCGTGCGCGCGCGCCGGATCCAGGGGCGCATCGGCGATTCGGTGATCAAGCTGCGACCGCTCGACCCCGAGCAGGTCAGCAAAGACGTCCGGCGGCTCAGCGGGTTCGGCGTCGAGGTCGACGCGATCCCCGGCGGATTCGTGTGCTCGGGACGGCTTGAAGTGCGACGCCGACTCCGACGCGACCCGCAAGGTGCTGCTCGGCGAGCGCCCTCTGCGCAAGCTCTACACCAAGGAGCAGCGCGCCCTCTATCGGGCGCACGCCCCGCAGGGGATCGAGCTGGACGATCTCGCGGTGCTCGGGCCGATCTTCGTGCTCAAGCTCAAATGGCAACCGCGCAACTTCGCGCGCAAGATGGTCGCCGAGCTGTGGCTCTACCCGAACGGCGACCGCATCTTCGAGCTCTCGACCAAGTGCCTGCCCTCGGAGGCGTTCCAGGTCGCGACCGAGGCGCGGGTCTACCTCAGCGAGCACGGCATCGACCTCGCCGGCGAGCAGCAGACCAAGACACGCACCGCGCTCGAGTTCTTCTCGGGCGAGCTCGCGGCGGACTGAGCCAGCCGGACGGCGCCGGCTCGGCGACCCGCAGGCCTGGGTCGCCGCCGCCCGCTGCAGCTCGTTGGCGATGTGCACGGCCGCGGAGGTCAGCGGGGCGGCGAGCGTCAGCCCGACCATCCCGAACAGGGCGCCCGCGCCGATCGTGACGACGAGCACCACGAGCGGGTTGAGGCTCAGCGTCGCGCCCATCACGAACGGCTGGATCAGCTGCTGGAGCACGCCGTTCGCAAGCAGGGCGACGACCGCCGATGATCAGCGCGTCCGACGTGCTCCCGGTGCTGAGCGCGATCAGCACGGCGAAGCCGCCGGCGACCCACGCGCCGACGAACGGCACGTAGGCCCCCACGAACGTGACGACAGCGATCGTCCCCGCGAGCGGCACGCCGAGAATCAGCGCCGCGCCCCCGATCAGGACGGCGTTGAACGCGGCGATGATCGTCACGGCGAGGAAGTAGCTGCGCAGCGACTTGGCGATGTTGGTCGTGACGACGTTCGCGACCGGTTCGGGCACGCCCATGTGCCGGTTGATGAAGCGGTGCATCACCGGCCCGTCCTTGAGCACGAACAGCGTGCTGAGCATCGCGAACGCCAGGAAGAACACCAGCGACTTGAGGCCCTCGACGCCCGCCGCGACCCCGCTCAGCAGCGTCGTCCGGATCTCCGGCGCGGCCTCCTGCGCACCCTCCTTGGCGCTCTGCGCGTTGTCCACGCCGACGTCGCTCAACCAGCCCTGGATCTTGTCCAGCGACTCGTTCGGCTTCGCCGAGATGTCCCCCGACTGGGCCGATATGCCGCCGAAGACGAGGCAGAAGATGAGCACGCCGATGGCGACGAGCCCGAGCAGGACGAGGATCGCGCCGCCGATGCGTGGAACCCGGTGGCGCTCCAGCCAGCCGACCGCCGGTCCGGCGACCGCGCCGAGCACCGTGGCGAGGATCACCGGCATGACGATCGTCGAGGTCTCGCCGAGCAGCCAGATGAGCCCGACGATGACCAGCACGAACCCGACCAGCAGCCACGACGAGAAGCCCAGGTTCCTGAGCCACGTCGGTGCCGAAGCCTGAACGTTGCGCTCGGACGCCATCGCTCAGCGCTCGCGATCTGTGCTCGTCGCCATCAACCCACCTCCGAATCGGCCGGTCCTGCCTCTCCCTTCGCTCGGAGGCGACCTTCGCGCGGACGCGAGTGAGGCGTCGTCACCCCCCGCGGGTGATTCCGCGATGGCCCGCGTCACGCACGCCTCTGGTGAAGCTTCACCCGTGCGGGGTGACGACGGCTCACCCCAGGCCCGCGGAGAGTTGGCGCCATGCTGATCGCTGCCGACTATCCCTTCTTCGACGTCTTCTGGACGATCGTCATCTTCTTCGTGTGGGTCGCCTGGCTCATGATCCTGTTCAGGATCTTCGGCGACATCTTCCGCAGACAGGACACCTCGGGTTGGGGAAAGGCCGCCTGGATCGTGTTCGTGATCGTCGTGCCCTTCCTCGGGGTGCTCATCTACCTGATCGCCAACGGCGACGAGATGGGCAAGCGCGACATGGAGCGGACCCAGGCCGCGAGGGCGGAGATGGACGACTACGTCAAGTCGGTGGCGGCGCCCGGTGGGGCCGCTGCGGAGATCGAGAAGGCCAAGCAGCTGCTCGACAGCGGCGCCATCAGCCAAGCCGAGTTCGACGCCATCAAGGCAAAGGCGATCGCGTAGCGAAGGAAGTGCGGTCATAGCCGATCCACCGCAGGAAGCGGGGAACACGCGGCTGTCGCTCGTGCTGGCGGCGGCGATGTTCGTGCTCGTCGTCGACACGTCGCTGATGAACGTGTCGATCTCGGCGGTGGTCGAGGATCTCGACACGACGGTGAGCTCCGTCCAGAGCGCGATCGCGCTCGAGGCGCTGGTCTCGGCCGCGTTCATCCTGATCAGCAGCAAGGTCGGCGACCTCTTCGGGCGCAAGCGGGCGTACGTGCTGGGCCTGCTGGCGTATGCGATCGGCGCGCTGGCGATGACGCTCGCGCAGAGCCTGACGGCGATCATCGTCTTCTGGGCGATCATCGGCGGCCTCGGCGCCTCGCTGCTGCTGCCTGCGATGCAGTCCCTGATCCACGGCAACTTCGAGGGAGCGGCACAGAAGAAGACCTATGCGCTGGTCGGCGCGGCGGCCGCGATCGCCGCCGCGGTCGGGCCGCTCCTCGGCGGCTTCGTCACCACCTACCTGTCCTGGCGCGTCGGCTTCCTGCTGGAGGCCGTCGTCATCGCGGTCGTGCTGTCGCAGATCGGGCTGCTCAAGGACGTCCCGTACACGGGCGAGCGGCAGGTCGACGGGGTCGGTGCGGGCCTGTCCGTCGTGGGGATGGGCGGCGTGGTGCTGGGCATCCTGGTGTGGCAGGAGGGCGGCGACTACGTCGTGCTGCTGATCGCGATCGGCGCGCTCGCGCTGTGGGCGCTCGCCCGCTGGCTCGTGCGGCGCCATCGCGACGGCAAGGTGACGCTGCTCGATCCGGATCTGTTCCGGCTGCCGCACTTCAGGGTCGGGATCACCGGGCAGATGCTGCAGAACATCACGCTCGGCGGGGCGATGATCGCGCTGCCGATCTTCCTGCAGATCAAGCTCGAATACGACGCCCTGGAGACGGGCCTGTCGCTCGCCCCGCTGTCGCTGACCATGTTCGCCGTCGCGATCCTGGCCGGACGCAAGTCCGGCGGCCGGCGCCCCGCCAGGATCATCCGGACCGGGTTCGCGCTGAGCACGCTGGGCATGGCGCTGATCATCCCGATCGTGCCCGAGGCGGACTCCGGCTGGTACCTCCTCATCCCGCTGGTGATCGCGGGAGCGGGGCTCGGCCTGCTGGTGTCGCAGCTCAACAACTACACGCTCGCCCCGATCGACGACGAGCGGATCAGCGAGGCGGCCGGGGTGAACTCGGCGTCGGGGTCGTTCGGGCTCTCGTTCGGCCTCGCGGTGGCCGGCGGCGTCCTGCTCGCGACCCTCTCGCTGGCGTTCACCAACATGACGAACGCGAGCCCCGTGATCCCCTCCACGCAGCAGCAGCAGATCGCGCAGACGCTGGAGGACGACGCGCAGGTCGTGAGCAACACGCAGCTCGACGAGCTGCTCGCCGACGAGCCCCCGGCCGTCCAGGAGGAGATCCTCAGCATCAACACCGACGCGACGAACCTCGCGCTTCAGGTGGCGCTGCTCGTGCCGATCCTCGCGGGCCTCCTCGGGCTCTTCAACTCGTTCCGCATGATGCGCCTACCGGACATCGAGCCCTCGGCCTCCGTCGAAGCAGCGGCATTGGGCTGACGTGGCGAACGCGGCAGCGAAGGGCAGAAGGCGAAGAACGCCGGGCGCGACAAGAAACGCCGCCGCGGCGTGCTGGACCTTCCGAAGGCGATCGAGGAGCGCCTGGCCGAGGGGCGCGCCGAGCGCGAGTCGGTGCCGCTGGAGGCGCACGGCGAGTGGGCGACGCCCGATCACCGTCCGGACCCGGTCGGCATCCTCGAGAAGCAGAACGCGACGCGCGTGCCCGAGCTGGTGCCGATCCGGCACGGGCGGATGATCGTCTCGCCGTTCACGTTCTACCGCGGGAGCGCGGCGATCATGGCGTGCGATCTGTCGCGCACCCCGACGACGGGGTTGCGTGTGCAGTGCTGCGGCGATGCGCACCTGTCGAACTTCGGCGCTGTTCGCGGCGCCGGATCGCCGAGCTGTCTTCGATCTCAACGACTTCGACGAGACGCTGCCGGCGCCGTTTGAGTGGGACGTCAAGCGCCTCGTGGCGAGCGTCGTCGTCGCCGCCCGCGACAACGGCCACCGTCGCAAGGAGCAGCGGGCGGCGGCGCGCGCTGCCGCCGCGGCCTATCGGACGACGATGGCCAAGGCGGCGACGATGCGCTTCCTGGATGTCTGGTACACGCGGTTCGACGCCGACAAGCTGATCGCGGAGCTCGCTCCACAACGTGAACAAGGCCGCGATCAAGTCCGCTCGGAAGGTCCTTGCGAAGGCGCAGACGCGGACGAGCCTGGGCTCGCTGTCGAAGTTCGCGCAGCGGGTCGACGGCGGCTACCGGATCAAGCAGCAGCCGCCGGTGATCGTGCGCCCGCCCGAGACGATGTCCGACGACTTCGAGCAGATCATCCGCCAGGGACTCGCCGACTATGCGCGCTCGCTGGGCCCCGATCGGCGCGTCGTGCTCGACCACTACCACTACGAGGACTTCGCGCGCAAGGTCGTCGGCGTCGGCTCGGTCGGGACCGAGGCGATGATGATCCTGCTGATGGGCGACCGCGAGGACGACCCCCTGTTCCTGCAGATCAAGGAGGCGAACACCTCGGTGCTCGCCCCGTACGCGGGCGCCAGCGAGTACGAGCACCAGGGCGAGCGGGTGGTGCACGGCCAGCGGCTCATGCAGGCCGCCAGCGACGCCTTCCTGGGATGGGTCACCGGGACCGGTGAGCGCCGGCACGAGTTCTATGTCCGCCAGTTGCGCGACATGAAGGGCTCGGCCGCGATCGAGACGATGACGCCGGCGCGCCTGGCGCTCTACGGCGAGCTCTGCGGCGCCACGCTGGCACGCGCGCACGCGCGCACCGGCGACGCGGCGAAGATCACCGGCTACCTCGGCGACGACGACACGTTCGACCGTGCACTCGAACGCTTCGCCGTCGCCTACGCCGACCAGAACGACGCCGACTACGCGGCGTTCACCAAAGCGGCGGAGGAGCACCGCATCGAGGTCGAACGCGGCGTCTAGGCGCCTGCGGCCGCGAGTCCTGGATCGGTCGCTTCGGGCCTCGGGTCCTGGTTGCTCGAGCGCGTTGTAGATGGCCCAGCCGACGGCGACCATCGGGACGGCGAGGAACGCTCCGACGATGCCGAGGAGCTGGCTGCCGACGATGACTGAGGTGAGCGTGACGATCGGGTGCAAGCTGACGGTCTTCTGGTAGACGAGCGGGGTCACGAACATGCTGTCCAGCTGCTGGGCGATGAGGATCACCGCGGCCATCGCGACCGCGGCGCCCGTACCGACGGACGCGAGCGTGATGAGGACGATCACCGCGCCCGACACCCAGGCGCCGAGGATCGGGATGAAGAGCGTCACGAAGCTCAGCAAGGCGAGCGTGCCCACGTGGGGCGTGCCGATCACGATCATGCCAAGCGCGATCACCGTGCTGTCGATGAGCGCGACGAGCGCGATGCCGCGGATGTAGCCGGTCGCGGCGCTCCATGCCGCGCGGCCGGCGACGGTCACGCGGTTGCGACGGCCGGGGCTGAAACGGTTCTGGATCCAGCCCCAGATCGAATCGCCGGAGGTGAGGATGTAGAGCAGGAAGACGAACATCAGCAGCGCGCCGCTGACGAGCTGGGCGGCGAGCGCGAGGCCGCCGAGCGCACCGCTCAGGATTCCGCCGGCGGCGTCCTTCGCGGCGGGCAGGAGGCTCTTGAGGAACTCGCGGATCGCGTCTTCATGCTGCTTGATCCAGTCGTTGTTGTCCCGCAGCCAGGCGACGACCTCGTCCGCGCCCGCGCTGATGTCCTCGCCGACGCCGCCGAGGTTGCCGAACAGCGCGTCGGCGAACAGCCAGGCGAGCCCTGCCGTGATCGCCACCACGCCGAGCAGGCTGGCCGCGATGGCGAGTCCGCGCGAAACCCCTCGGCTCGTCGCCCAGCCGATCAACGGCAGCAGCTGGGTGCTGACGAGGGCCGCCACGATGAGCGGCACGGTCGCCGCGCGGGCGTACCAGATGGCGCCGCCGACGAGGAACACGCCGGCGGTGATCAGAATGGCCTTGGCGCTCCAGCTGGCCATCGCGCTGCCGGCCGCAGCACGCGCCGGCGCCTCAGCGGACATGTGTCGGGGCTTCGACGCGCCGGGGGTCCATCCTCCATCCGGGGGCGGCGCGGAGGTCGAGCCGAGCGTCGCGGTAGGCGGCGACGCTAGCGCGGGCTCACCTGATGCCGATCATGCTGGGTCACTGCTGCATCCTTGGATCGTGCGTAGGGTCGGCGTACATGGGAGGGCAGCCGTGATCGATCGCTTCCGGGCGCAGTTCGTAGTGCCAGGGTTCGTTGCCGTAGATCTGGCACAGCCCGTACTCGGCGCCGTGCTCTGACAGCCACGCCGTGGCATCGAGGGGCCCGATGTCGACCGCGTCCCCCGACACGTGAGCAGACGTCTCCGCGGTGGCCACCCACCGGGCGGCTTCCGCTTCGGATCCGTACTTCGAGACCGCCTCACGAAAAAGCTGATCCTGGTACTCCGGGGAACGCCGGCCGCTATCGACGACGAACTCGACCCCGTCGTCCGCTGCATCGGTTCCAGCCTGGCGCAGGGCACCGAGCAGATCGGGGTCGAGGTTGGCTACACCCGGAATCTCGTCGTGGAAGACCGGCGCGCCGTCGGGGCGCGGACCCGGTGCTCACTGCGAACTCGTGGGTGATGCGGCCGTCGAGGACGAGGACGCCGGCAACTGGTAGGCGAGAGCTGCGGCGATCGCCGCGATGACGACTAGCAGGCCGGCCGACACGCAACCTGCGAATCCGAGTCCGATGGGTCGTTGTTCGTGCTGGTTCTCTGTAGGTCACGCCCTCCAGTCAAGGCAGCGTGGTGTTGCCGGCACGTATGTGGTTTTCGATATGCCGGCGATATGCGCCGGCTTCTAGCATCGGAGCATGCGCGTGCTGCTCGTCGAGGACGAGCCCTATATGGCTGAAGCCATCCGCGATGGCCTGCGCCTGGAGGCGATCGCGGCAGACATCGCAGGTGACGGCGACACCGCTCTGGAGCTGCTGAGCGTCAACGCCTACGACATCGCCGTCCTCGACCGAGACATTCCGGGACCCACCGGTGACGAGATCGCCAACAGCATCGTCGCCTCCGGCAGCGGCATGCCGATCCTCATGCTCACCGCTGCCGACCGTCTCGACGACAAGGCCACCGGGTTCGGGCTCGGCGCCGACGACTACCTCACGAAGCCGTTCGAACTCCAAGAGCTCGTGCTCCGTCTCAGAGCGCTCGACCGCAGGCGCGCCCACAACAGGCCGCCTGTGCGAGAGATCGCAGGTCTGCGTCTGGATCCGTTCCGCCGCGAGGTCTACCGCGACGGTCGCTACGTCGCGCTGACCAGGAAGCAGTTCGCAGTGCTCGAAGTCCTCGTCGCTGCGGAAGGCGGTGTCGTCAGCGCCGAAGAGCTACTGGAACGGGCATGGGATGAGAACGCAGACCCGTTCACCAACGCCGTGCGCATCACGGTCTCGGCACTGCGCAAACGCCTCGGCGAACCCTGGATCATCGCCACCGTGGCCGGCGCCGGCTACCGCATCGACACTCAACCAGACACCGGGCGTGAGGGAGGAGACCGTGGATAGAGCGCCTGGTTTGAGCGTTCGCCTCAAGCTCACGCTCAGCTACGCCGGCTTCCTCATGCTCGCAAGCGCCTTGTTGCTCGCGGCCGTGTGGGTGTCCCTCCTGCGATACATACCCGACGAGGTGACCTACGGCCTCCCGTGGTTCCCACCCAACCGCTCCGACCCCCTGAACGGTCTCGGCCTGCCAGCGGCCATCGTGCTGGCGTTCCTGCTGGTGTTCGGTCTGCTGGGAGGGTGGCTTCTCGCCGGCCGCATGCTCGCCCCTCTGAGTCGCATCACCGACGCCACACGCATGGCCGCGAGCGGATCGCTCTCCCACCGGATCCAGCTGGAGGGCCGCACAGATGAGTTCCGCGAACTCGCCGACGCCTTCGACGCCATGCTCGCGCGGCTCGAAGCACACGTCGCCGAACAGCAGAGATTCGCAGCCAACGCCTCCCACGAACTGCGCACCCCGCTGGCGGTCACGCAGACACTTCTCGACGTGGCCCGCAACGATCCGAACCGCGACAACGGCGAGCTTGTCGACCGCCTCCACGTCGTCAACACCCGAGCGATCGACCTCACCGAAGCACTGCTCCTGCTCAGCCGCGCCGACCAGCGGTCCTTCGCCCGAGAACACGTCGACCTGTCCCTACTCGCGGAAGAAGCCACCGAAACGCTTCTCCCCCTCGCAGAAGAACGCGGCCTCAACCATCGAGACCTCCGGCGACATAACCCCCACCATCGGCTCACACGCGCTCCTGCTGCAGATGACTACGAACCTCGTGCACAACGCGATCGTCCACAACCTGCCTGAACAGGGCACCGTGTGGGTCACGACCAGCGTTCACCCCAAGAGTGTGGTGCTCACTATCGAGAACACCGGCGAGAAGCTCACCCCACAATTCGTTTCCACACTTGGCGAGCCGTTTCGTCGCGGCACCGAACGCATACGCACCGACCACGCAGGCGTCGGCCTCGGCCTGGCAATCGTCAAGAGCATCACCCAAGCACACGACGGAACCCTCACCCTCAACCCCCGGGCCGCTGGGGGGCTCTGCGTCACGGTGCAACTACCCGCCGCGCCACCGCACACCGGCAGATGACGATCAAGCGATCGAGTCAAGAGACTCTCTCAGCCGGCGTGAAGGATCCGAAAGCGACCGGGGTCCGCCGGATCTCGATCGACGACTTGGATTGGCGTCCAAGCCCATTGCCAAACGCTGATGCCGGGCGTGCGGGAGAACTGGATCTGTCCGCGGGTGCCTTCGACTGCAACGCGCGGCCAGGATTCGGCAATGCGCGCCCGGTCCGCGCCGTGAGTACGCAGCACATCGGCGAGGACGGCGACCGTGTCGTAGCCCTCGAAGGCGACGAAGGAGGGCGCTTCGGCCAGCCGCTCGCGGAGGGCCGTCTCGACTCGTGCACCGAGCGGGCTGAGGCGCTCGGGCAGGTAGCGCAAGAACGGGATAGCGGCGCTGTCGTTGCCCAGCAACGTCGCCCATTCGGCGAACTCCGGTTGCCCGGCAGGAGCACCAATCATGATCTCGGCGAGGCGCTGGTCGCGGCGGACAGACTTGACGATCGACACTGCCGGCTCTGGGTGGCCGACCAGAAGAAGGAGGGCTGTCGCGCGATTGTCGACGAGTTCGTCGCACACGGCCGTGGGGGCGAGCGCGCGCATGTCGAGTTCGATGACGGTGCCGCCGCGTGGAGCGAGGTAGTCCCGCAGAATGCGGGCCCCAGATGCCCAGTAGACACTCGACTCGGCTGCTACGGCGATTCGACTGTGGCCCGCGCTGAGGAGGAAGTCCGCGTAGATCTGCCAGCCGCGGGACTGCGCCGGGGCGAGGCGCGCGACCCATTCCGTTGGCTGTTCGGTGAGCGCGTCGAGAACCGCTGACGAGCAGAGGAACGGCAGGCCGAGGGCGTCGGCCCTGGCGGCAGCGGCGCGAGCGACGACGCTGTGATACTCGCCCGCCAAGGCAGCCACGCCCAGGCGAGCCAATTCATCTACGGCCGCCGCGGCCCTCTGTGGATCAGCCGCGGTGTCTCGGACCACCAGCTCGAGAGGTCTTCCGGCGATCCCGCCGGCGTCATTGACTTCGCGAACGGCCAGCTCGAGCCCAGCGAGCAAGTGTTGGCCTGCCTCGACCCAGCCAGGCCGAGTTAGCGGAACGAGAGCGCCGATCTGGACGGATGATCCGTCAGACCGCCCCGCTCCAGGTGGCGATGCCGGCGTATTCATGCGTTGGCGTCTCCCGCTGCCTGCCCGCTGCCGGCGGTCAGTCCGCGAGCTCGCGCGGATCGGCCGGTACGTCGACGGCGTTCTCCTTGAGCGCCGCCAGGGGCACCGTGTCCAGCGCACGCACGCTCGTCGACGCGAGGACCACGAACGACGCAACGCCATCCTCGTACGCGCGCAACCAGTTCGCGACCGTGACGCACCAACGATCTCCCGGCACCAGCCCAGGGAAGCCGTACTGCGGCCGTGGGCTGCTCAGGTCATTGCCGATGCGCTGCTGGTGTTCGAGGAACTCGGCGGTGACCACGGCGCAGACGAGGTGCGTTCCCATGCCCTGGGGATCCGGCCGGCAGCAGCCGTCCCGGAAGAACCCAGTCACCGGGTCCGTGCCGCAAGGCTCAAGCGGCCCTCCGAGCACGTTGCGCTCACTCACAGCATCAGTATCGCCGGAGGGCCTGTTCGGTGGTCGCTCGATCCGTGCCAGGGCTCAATGGCCGAGCCACCACCCGTGCGACAGGGTCGGGTTCGCGGCGTCGGCAGCGAGCTGGTGCTGGCGACCGACATGCGCTTCCCCGCGCGAGAGTCGGCCATCTTCAGCCAGTTCGAGCCCGCGTTCGGCGTGCTCCCAGGTGGCGGCGCCGCCCAGCCCTCGCCTCATGGGCCGCTCACGCACGCTCGAGGTCATGTTCAGCCCGGACGACTACGACGCGGAGCTGGCCGAGCGGTACGGCTGGATCAATCGAGCCCTGCCCGCGGACGAGCTCGGCGATTTCGTCAGGTCACTCGCACATCGCATCGCCGCGTTTCCGGCCGCAGGCCGTCTCGTGGTCAAGGACCGGGTCAACGCGATCGCACTCGCGCCGGCCGACGACTTCCGTCGCGATTCCGACCTCTTTGCCCGGGCGGTGCGCGAACCGGAGGCCCAGGGTCTGCTCGGAGCCGCGCTCCGGGGCGGCTCTACAGACCCGGGAGGCCGAGCTGGACCTGGCCTCGATGCTGGGCGACCTGGCTCGGGGCGACGGGAGCTCAACGACCCAACCCACAGTGTGAGCGATGGCGCGACCGACACATTTCGCACGGCGGTCCCGTCCGCGATCCGCCTATGAGGCGGTTTCGAGGACTGAAGCGAGCTCACCGCGAGCGCTGATCCCGAGTTTCGGATAGATGCGATAGAGGTGCGTGCTCACGGTCCGTGGGGAGACGAACAACTTCTGACCGATCTCGCGGTTCGACAGTCCCTCCGCAGCGAGGTGAGCGATCTGCAGCTCCTGGGCGGTGAGCTGGTCGCGAAGCGACGGATCACGTCGGCGACTCGACTCGCCGGAAGCCCGTAGCTCCCGCCGCGCCTGGTCGCCCCAGCTCGCGCAGCCAAGGGTGTCGAAGACGTCTCGAGCCGTCCGCAGTGGGGCTCGCGAGTCCGCAATTCGTCGCTCCCGGCGCAACCAGCGTCCGTAGGCGAGGAGCAGGCGTGCGCGCTGGAACGGCCAGCGAGCGAGATCGGCCGCCAGTGCTTCCTCGAACCGTGCTTCGGCGGACTCTGAGTCCCGCGCGAGGATCGCGCGGGCGTATCGCAGTTCGAGGGCGATCCACGTCTCCGGATGCTCGCCGACCGCCTCCTCGACCTCAGCGAGGCGGGCCAGGGCGTGATCGCGCTGGTCTGTGTTCAGCGCGGCTTCGGCCAGATCGCCGATGAGCCAGCAGCGCATCGACGGATGAAACGCGACGTCGCCCGGGTCGAAGAAGCGTTCGGCGATCTCGAACGCCTCGCGATGCCGGGATGCGCCGAGCATCGCCAAGACAAGTCCTGGCAGGGCGAGGGCCAAGACCACGTTGGCCTGCGTCTGCAATCCGATCTGCTCGGCCCCGGCGGCGGCGCGCTCTGCCGCCTCGGCGTCGCCGCGCATGCCGGCGATCAAGGCGTCAACCGCATCGCCTCCTCCTTTCCACTGCGGCTCACCGAGCTCGGCGGCCAGCCGGCGCGCCTCCTCGGCCGCCGGGATCGCCGTGTTCCAGTCGCCCAAGCGGGCCGAGACAAGCCCCAGGAGGGTCAGCATGCGGGGCAGATAACCGAGGCGCCCGCCTTCGCGCAGCAGATCGACCGTTTCTCTCAACAGCACGTCGGCGATCTCGAAGGCACCGACGTTGAATGCCGCCGAACCGAGGTGGTGAACACCGGTGCGGCTGTAGCTGCGGTTCTCGACGATCCTGCGGAACTTGACCATCACCTCTGGCGGCACGGCCAGCGGATCGGCGTAGACATAGCTGATGAAGAGGCGCGGGTTGTCGGGGTCGGGAGGACCGAGGCGTCTGGCGGCGGCGAACAGGATTTCGCTTGTCTCCGGGTCCATCCCGAACCACGAGGCGCGCAGCGCGGCCAGCCAAAGGAGCTCGATGTGCAGCTCGGAGTCTCCTGCCCGGCCGGCCTCCTCGGCAATCTCGATCAGAGATTGCGCGCGTCGCGCCCCGCGGCGAATGTGCACGACCGTGTTCACGGCTTCATCGGTCCAGGTGATCCGTGCCCGTTCAAGCGGCCCCGGATCGAGCTGCTCGGCCTCGCGCAGCAACAGGCCGACGACATCGGCCCGGCCGAGCTCGAACGACAGCGCGGCAGCACCCAGCAGGCGGGAGATCCTCCGCTCCGGAGCGCTCAGCTCAGCGGCCCGTCTGAGAGCCAGAACAGCCACCTGGGCAGCACCGCGGCGGCGAGCCCGTCCCGCGGCCTGCTCCAGCTCCGCGGCGACATCCTCGTGCGTCCCGCTGATCAGCGCAGCCTGGTGCCAGACCCGGCGATCCGGCTCGCCGGCGAGCACCTCCCCGAGGGCCTCATGCACCCGTCGGCGCCGTTCGATCGGAGCCGCCTGGCTCACCGCTGAGCGCATCAACGGGTGGCGAAAGCGGACCGTGCGCTCGCTGAGCTCGACTATCGCCACGTCGGCGGCAGGCTGAAGGGCCTCGACTCCGACCGGTTGATCGGCGACCAGATGCCCGGCCTCCAGGACCTCGCCAAGGCTCTCGCTGTCGTTGAGCGCGGCGACCAAGAGCAGCAGCTGCGTCTGCAGCGGAAGATCCCGCGCTCGGGCGGCGAATGCCCGCTCCAAACGCTCGGGCAGCGCCACCAGACCCGGCATCAGCTCGCCGTCAAGCCGATCCGCGATCGACGGCAACTCGGCCAGGGCCAGCGGATTGCCCGCCGACTCTCGCAGGATGCGAGCACGCTCCTGCGCGGGCAGGTGCTCTCCGCCCGCCGCGAGAAGGCGATCCGCGGACTCTGGATCGAGCGGCTCCAGTCGAAGCTCTGGAAACTCTGCGGCGCTGAAAACAGTCGGATAGCCCTCGCGCGCAGCCGCCAACAAGATGATCGGGTCTGACTCGAGCCTGCGCGCGATGAAGCCCAGGACATCCACCGTCGGCTCGTCGAGCCAGTGAGCGTCCTCGGCAACCAGAAGCAGCGGGCGATCGGTTGCGGCCTCCGACAAGAGGTCGAGGACGGCCAGAGCGATACGAAAGTGCTCGGTCGGTTGGTCACCGCCGAGGCCGAGAGCCGCATCGAGCGCGGCCCGGTGCGTCGCGGTCAGACCTGATGCCTGAGACCGCACCGGCCAGAGCAACTGCTGCAGCCCGCCAAACGCCAGGTGAGCCTCTGACTGCACACCCCTGGCGGCCAGCACGTTCATCTGCCGCGCTTCGGCCGAAGCGATGGCCTCAGCGAGCAGCCGCGACTTGCCGATCCCCGGATCGCCACGGAGCACGAGCGCCGCACCGGTACGTTCGACGTCGTCCAGAAGCCCGGTGAGGACCTCGACCTCGGTCGCGCGGCCAAGCAGCGGCGCCCGATCCTTCGATAGCGCCAGCATCGAAGCGCCATCGTCCCACGCCCCAGCGGAGGATGTCGACAGCAGGGTGCGCACGGGCGTGCCCCGTGCTCGGCGGGAGCACGGGGCATGCCGCGAGCCACTCAGGCGGCTGCGATCAGGCGGGACTCGAGACGGACGACGTCGCCTCGACGGCGGTGCGGATCAGGTCCGAAACCGCGGCCGGCTGCGAGAGCGCGATCGAGTGGGACGCGTCGACCTCGATCGTCTGCGCGCCTGCGCGCTTGGCCATGTGACGCTCGGCGTCCGGCGGAATCGCCTTGTCCGCGGTCGCGACGACCGCCCACGACGGCAGCGCCTTCCAGGCCGCGGCCTCGGCGCGATCCTCGAAGATCGCGGCGAAGGGACGCTGGCTGACCGCCAAGACCCGGGTCACGTCGTCGGACAGGTCGGCGGCGAACGCCTCCCGGTAGAGCTCCGGCGCGATCGTCAGCTCGACGGCCGTCCCGCCATCCGCGAGCGGATAGCTGCTCGGACGCACCGCGCCGACAAGCGGCGTCTCGCCGAACTCGGCGAAGATCTCGCCGAACGACTCGCCCTCGTCGAGCGCGAACGCCGCGACGTAGACGAGGCCGACCGCGCTGGGCGTGCTGGCGCCGGCGACGGAGATCACGGCACCGCCGTAGGAGTGGCCGACCAGCAGCACCGGCCCGTCGATCTGATTGACGTAGCTGGCGATGTACTCGGCGTCGTGGGCCAAGCCCCGGAGGGGGTTCGGCGGCGCGAGCACCGGGACGTTGTGAGCCTGCAGCTCCTCGATGACCGGCGCCCAGAACGAGGCGTCGGCAAAGCCGCCGTGCACGAGAACCACCGTCGGCGTGTTCACTGATTCACCCATGTCCGTCTTCCTTTCTGGTCGTGATGCGGACATGACGAACCTAGGCCCGAGGCTGTCCAGTCGCGTCCGTCGCGTGACTGAAGCTTTCCGGTCGATGACGTACGTCACTCGACGCGGGCTATATCGTCGCTGCCTCGGGTGGTCAGGTCGGTGTCGGGCCAAGGGCACGGCCGCTGCTGGCTGGCCGGCGAAGGTCCGTGTTCGACGATCTGTCCGACCTCAGCGATTCGCCCGCGAGCTACCTCGCCGTGTTCGCGCTGGTGGCGGTCGACGCCGTGTTTCCGGTCGCGCCGAGCGAAACCGTGCTCGTCACCGGCGGGATTCTGATCGAGCGCGGCGACCTGACCGCGCCGCTGTTCGTCCTCGCGGCCGTGTGCGGGGCTGTTCTCGGCGACTCGATCCTGTTCGGTCTCGGCAGGCGCGCCGGACCGGGCCTGCAAGCGAAGCTGTTCTCGAGCGAAAGGGCACGAGAGCATCTGCGCGTCGCCGAGCGCCTCGTCCACGAGCGCACCTGGCTGCTGATCGTCTCCGATTTCGTGCCGGGCGGGCGCACGGCCGCGATGTTCGCCGCCGGCGCGCTCGGCCTGCCGGCGCGCCGCTTCTACGGCTTCATCGTCCCGGGCGCGCTTCTGTGGGCGGTGTTCTACACGCTGCTCGGGATCGCGGGCGGGTCGCTGTTCGAGGAAGGCTGGGGCGCGTTCGCCGTGTCGATCGGCGTGGCGCTCGCCATCGGGGTCGTCGCCGAGGCGATCTACCGCTTCCGCCGCCGCTCGCCGCGCAGCCGGTGAGGAAACAGTGGCAGAAGCTCTCGCTGGCTCAGCCTTTGGCCGGCCGGACGGGGTGGGCGGCCACGCCGACGGCAAGACGGGTCATCACAATGGGAACCCCGAACCTGTGAGGTCGAGATGACCCTTGGCGAAAACCCCGTCAACAGCGCGGTCGGTGCTCTCGAGTCGGTCGAGGCGGTCGACGGGGCCGCGCTCAAGCTTGCCGGGGCGGTGACCAAGGCCGTTCCCGCCGGTGCACCACGGGACGCGCTATCCGGCACGCAGCTCGGGCATGCGCTGCATCCGGCGCTGACGGATGTGGTCATCGGGTCGTTCTTCAGCGCGACGCTGCTCGACCTGCTTGGCGGCGACGACACCGGTCGCGCGAGCGAGCGCCTGATCGAGATCGGTCTGGTGAGCTCCGTGCCGACCGTCGCCAGCGGCCTGAGCGATTGGGCCTTCTCCGTCTACGGCGACCGCCGCGTCCGCCCGGTTGGCCTGGCACACGCGAGCGCGAACCTGACCGCGACCACGCTCTATGCGGCGTCGCTCGCCGCCCGGCGCCGGGGCGCCCCGGGCCGGGGCAAGCTGCTCGGCCTCGCGGGCGGCGCGGTGCTCTCGGTCGGTGCCTTCCTCGGCGGTCACCTCTCCTTCACGCGCGGAGTCGGTGTCAACGAGACGGCGTTCGACGAGGGGCCCCGCGACTGGACGACGGTCGAGGCGGGCGAGCTCGAGGAGGGCCGGCCGACCGGTGCGATGGCGGGCGACACGCCCGTTCTGCTGCTCAGACACAACGGTCACCTGCATGCGCTGCACGATCGCTGCTCGCATCGCGGCTGCCTGCTCAGCAGCGGTGAGGTCGAGGGCGAGTCCATCACCTGCCCCTGCCACGGCTCGCGCTTCGACCTTCGCGACGGCTCGATCGAACGCGGCCCGGCGACGGCGCCGCAGCCCGTGTTCGAGACCCGCGACCGCGAGGGCGGGATCGAGGTGAGGCTACCCTCGCCCGCCTAGCTCGCGGCCGCGTCCTCGCGAGATCGCGCAAAGCGCAACTAGGCGAATCGCTTCACGAAGTCGAGTGCCGTCTGTGCCACCTCGCGCCAGCCGCTGTCGATCGTGAGCGAGTGCCCGCGGTTCGGGATCCTGGTGATCTCGGTGACTGACTCGTTGTGCTTCTGGCGCTTGTAGGCGGCGTTGGCGATCGCCCACGGGACGGTGTGGTCCTTCTCGCCCTCGATGATCAGCAGCGGGCCACGGTCTGGATTCCTGGAATCGACCTTCGCCTCGGTGAACGGGTTCACATTCGCGTTCGCCATCTGCACCAGGGCCACCCCGGGCCCGGCGACGTGGTACGTGTCGTACAGGTGCCTCGCCTCCTCGTCGTCGAGCGCGTTGGCCCATGCGTACTTGAACTGGTCGAACGTGAGGGTGATCGCGCGGCCTCGGTTGAGCGGATTCCGCAGTACCGGGCTGGCCGACTTCAAAGCCGCCAGCGGCAGGGGCAGGACGCCTCGGAACGGCCCCGGGTCGATCGCCACCGAGGCGGCCGACAGCCCCCGGCCGGCGATCATCTGGGTGAGCAGGCCGCCCGTGGAATGGCCCATCACGGCCGGCTTCTTGTCGAGCTGGTCGATGACCGTGGCGGTGTGGTCGGCGACCCGCTTCAGGGTCTTCCTGGCGAAGACCTCGGGGTTGGCGCGGGCTTCCTCGACCGATTCCGGATCGTCCGGCCAAACGGGCGTCACACCCGCGTAGCCGTTCTCCTCGAACAGGCCGACCCAGTTGTCCCAGCTGCTCGGCAACAGCCACAGCCCATGGATGAAGACGACCGGCGTCTTGCCGCTCGAGTTGGCTCGATCGATCTGGCGCTGCTCGCGCTCGGTGATCTCGGCTTCGGTGACGACGTTCTGCGATGCGGACATGAGTCAAATCCTTTCGTGGTGACAGCGGGCCTACCGACCCGTGGCATGCATCAAGACTCCCGCACGCGGGGCGCTCTCGCATCGGCCAAGACGCCAGCCTGACTGGCTAGTCGCTAGCGAGGCGCTCAAGCAACCGTCGCCGACGGCGACATCGCACTCCCGGCATGAGTGAGAGCGGCCGGCATCGCGGGACCTGCTCAGATCGGTGAGGAGGGGCGCGCCAGCCCCTCGGCGAGGTCCCCGAAGCCCGGGGCGATCACGGCGCCCGGCTGGGCGATCAACTCCTCGGCCACGAGCGCCTCGGTCGTGAGCATCAGCGCGGCTACCGAGGCGGCGCCCTCGAGGCTGAGCCGCGTGACCCGCACGGGGTCGATCACGCCCTGTGCAAAGAGGTCGCCGAACTCGCCGGTCAGAGCATTCAGTCCGTGGCCCTCGGGCATCGCGCTGACCTGGTCGACCACGGACTGTCCGTCGTAGCCCGCGTTCGTCGCGATCCAGTACAGCGGCTCGTGCAGGACCCGGCGGACGACGTCCGCGCCGCGCGCGTAGTCGCCCTCCAGCTGGAGCCCGTCGAGGGCTCTCCCGGCGCGCAGCAGCGCGGTGCCGCCGCCCGCGACGATCCCCTCCGCGACCGCCGCGCGCGTAGCGTCCAGCGCGCCCTGCGTCCGGCGCAGCCGCTCGCGCAGCACGACCTCCGCCGGCGCGCCGACGCGGATCACGGCAAGGCGGACGGCGAGCCTGGCGAGGCGCTCCTGGAGGATCTCGATGTCGCGCTCCTGCGACGCCCGTCCCAGCTCGACCCTGATCTGCGCGAGGCGCGCCTCCACGGCCTCCGGCGTCCCGCCGCCCTCCACGATGGTGGTCGAGTCCGCCGTCACGACCAC
>CAVZVD010000003.1:0-12980 GCA_963778615.1 uncultured Thermoleophilaceae bacterium | reverse complement strand
GGCTCGTGCTCGGGCCTGCCAGGGCCGAGGCAGCTGAAGTCGAGTGCGGGCAGCCCGTTGTCGGGGAGGTGGTTCTCGACCACGATCTCACCTGTGCGGGTGATGGGCCCAAGATGACCGCCGGCGACGCGACCCTGGACCTCGGCGGACACGAGATCCGGGGATCGGGGAGCGGGATCGGAATCGAGATAGTCGCGCCGTGCGGGCAGGAGGGGCAACTGGTGGTCCGGAACGGCACGGTCGCGGGCTTCGGGACCGGGGTCTACGTGTCCGGCGCCTTCGATTGCGGCCCTGTGCTCGCGACGACTGTCGAGCGGCTGGTGATCGAGGAGAACTCGACCGGCGTGATCGGCATCGATTCCGTTGGCCCCACATTGCTGCGTGCGAACACGATCCGCTCGAACGCCGACGAGGGCGTCGTGACGGCGTTCATCCGTCCGTTCCACATCATCGGCAACACGATCAAGCGGAACGGCGGCCATGGTGTCCTGGGGGCGGAGGACTCCACGAACCGGTTCGAGGGCAACGTGGTGGCCCACAACGGCGGGCGCGGCGCCTGGTTCTCGAACTCCGTCAGCACCTTCCTCGACAACCGCTTCGTGCGGAACGTGGGCACCGGGCTCAGGATCGAAGAGCGCATCTGCGAGACCAAGCCCCTCTACGAGGTCAGCCGCAACACCGCCAAGCACAACGGCGGGGGCGGCATGACGGCGGTGTTCGAGGAGTGCGACAACGCGTTCCTGCCGGGCACGGACAACGTCGCGAAGAACAACTCGGTCTTCCAGTGCGTGCTGATCCGCTGCGCCCGGCACTGACTAGGCCGCGTCCTCCGCCGGCGGCGGCTCGCGGCGTCGTACAGATGCTCCCGAAGTCGCGCCCTTGATCGAGGCCTACTACCCGTTCGTGCCCGCGCCGGGAACACAGGCGCGCGACAACGAGCGCGAGCTGCGCCTCCAGTCCCAGCTTGGCGCGGAACGAGCGGAAGTGGGGTGATCTGGACTACGTTTGGTGGAGATAGCGGATCACTCCCCGAGACAGGTCCGCGTGCCATGAGGGCTCCCGACAAACCGACCTCCCATCCTCGCGTCTCGATCGTCGTGACGGTTCGCGACGAGGCGGCGCGCCTCCCTGCCCTGCTCGCAGCCCTCACGAAGCAGACGCTGGCGCCCGAGCGCTACGAGTTGATCATCGTGGATGACGGGTCACGCGACGGGACGGTCGCAGTGGCCCGCGCCCACCCGGGTGCCATCGTGGTCGAGCTCCCCGCCCACATGGGCCTGCCGGCCGGGCGCAACGCGGGAATCCGCCGGACCGAAGCGCCCGTGATCGTGTTCACCGACGCCGATTGCCTGCCGGACGAGGACTGGCTCGAAGCTGGCCTGCGCTGCCTCGGCGAGTCGGATGCGGAGATCCTCGCCGGTGGCATCAGCGTGCCGATCGACCGGCGCTCGTCGATCGCGGCACTGATCGACGCGGGCGCCAACCTGAACCAGGAGGCCTACGCGCGGCTTGGCTTCGGCGCGGGCGCGAACCTGTGGGTGCGCCGCGAGGTCTTCGAGCGCGCGGGCCTGTTCAACGAGCGTGTCGGAATGTACGGCGACGAGATGGAGCTCTGCGAGCGTGCCCGGGCAACGGGGGCCCGGCTGCTCTATGCCCCCGAGGTGCACGTGGTCCACCCCGCGCGCTCCCGCCTCCGCGACGTCATCCGCAAGGCCTTCCGCCAGGGACTTGGCCTGTCCGCCCACAGGCGCTTCGGTCAGGGCGCGCTCCGGCATACCGATCCGCTCTTCCTCCAGTGGCGGTCATACCTGCCCACCCGCAGTATCAGCGGAATGAAGCGCCTGGGCGCGCAATCGTTCAAGCCGAGCGGTCGCCAGCTCGTCGGAATCTACGTCGGACAGCAGCTCGCCCTGCGCCTGCCCCGGCTTCTCGGCGACGCACTGGGCGAGATCCGCTCAGGGCGCAGACCGAAGGGCGCGCCGTCACGCTTCGTCCCCGAGACGCTCGACGCGTCAACGCCCCCGCAGATCGAGTAGCCAGTCGGGTTCGTTCCACACGGGCGATGCGGGCCCCCGGGGACGGCCGCCGCGCCCGACGCCCATGCTCCTCTCGCCAAGCAGCATTACGGGCGCGCGGGCGAGGTCGCGCGGACTGCGGTGGCGCAGCCCGATGGTCAGGTAGACCCGGGCCGCCGCCGCGCGCATGCCCGCTCCGCGGTAGCGACGGACGAGCCATCGGAGGAACGGCTGCCCGGCGAGCGGGATCCCCGCGGCCTCGGACAGTGCGGCGTGCTTCTGGCGCAGCATGCGCAGCTCACGGCGCAGGCGCGCCGGGTCGCCGAGGTGCATGTTCTGTCCGTGGACCGTGTAGCCCACCAACGACCCGGGGCACGCCTCGGCGCCGGTGACCTGGAAGAGGGAGAGCCACAGGTCCCAGTCGGCGAGCACGCCGAACGCCTCATCGAAGCCGCCGACGCTCGCGAGGAGTGCAGTCCGCGCGATCACGCCCGAGGGGCTACCGACCAGGTTGGTCTCCAGGAGGCCGAGCTGGAGCTCGTGCGCCGGCGGCGTTCGCCGGACGCCGATCATTCGCGCCGCGTCGTCCAGGAGCACCGCACCCGAATAGACCAGCCCCACGTCTGGACGCGCGACGTCGAGTTGCCGGCGCAGCTTGTCCGGCGCCCAGACGTCGTCATCGTCGAGGAACGCGACCCACTCGCCCCTCGCCTCGGCGATCGCGCGATTGCGGGCCCGGGCGACCCCGCCGCTCGCCGGGAGCTCGATCAGGCGCACGCGAGGCGGAAGCTGCGCGGCCAGTGGTTCCGGCATCGGGGACGCCGACCCGTCGTCGACGATGACCACCTCGAGCTCGACGCCATGCTGGCCCAGCACGGTCCCCAACGCCCGCTCCAGCAGCGCCCAGCGGTCGCGCGTGGGGATGATGACGGTGACCTCGGGCGCAGCGTTCATGTCGCGACGGGCTAGGGTAACGGCGCCGATACCGCTCTTGCCCGCGCCAACGCGCGAGCGAGTACTGCGCACGGCGCGAGCGAGTTCTGCGCACGCAGCGCCGTTGGTGACATGGAACGCGGCGAAATGACGAGCTCTCTCCACGATTCGACCCTGCGGTCGTCGCGCTTCGGCGCGCACGGTGATCCGCCAGACGCCGACGCGCTGCTCACACCGCGGCCGGCATCCCCCTCGCTGCGGGAGTTCCGGCACGTCGTGCTGCTCCTCGCGCGGCGGGAGATCGACTCACGCCAGCGCACGACACTCCTCGGATGGGCCTGGCCGGTCACGCGCCAGCTCGCACAGCTCGCGGTCTTGGTCTTCGTCTTCTCGGAGGTTCTCCCGGTCGGGATCGACAACTTCGCCGCCTTCCTGTTCACCGGGCTGATCGCCTGGAACTGGTTCTCCGGCGGCGTGTCGGGGGGCACGTCGAGCCTCCTCTCCGCACGCCATTTCGTGTTCCAACCCCGCTTTCCCACGGCCGTGCTGCCGGTGGTTCCAATCGCGGTGCAGTTCGTGGACCTGCTGTTTGCCGCGCCCGTGCTGGTGCTGCTCTTGATCAGCACGGGCGCGCTCCACGCCACCGCCCCGCTGGTCGTCATTCCCCTCGTGGCCCAGTTTTTCCTGATGGCCGGCCTTGCCTGGGGACTCAGCGCAGGGGCCGTGTTCCTGCGGGACATCCCGGCGCTCGTGGGCGTGGTGATGACGCTGCTCTTCTACATGACACCGATCTTCTACGGACTGCGCAACGTTCCGGACCAGTACCGCACCATCCTCGAGCTGAATCCGCTGACCACCCTGCTCGAGGTCGACCGCGCGCTGCTGCTCGGAAGCGCCATGCCGCCCACCACGCGTGTTGTCGCCGTAGGGGTGTTCTGCGTGCTGTGTGCCGTGATCGGCTACCACGTCTTCCGCCGTCTCCAGCCCCGACTCGTGGACTACCTGTGACCGGGCAGGTGCGGATCCATTTCGACGGCGTCTGGAAGAGCTATCCGGCGTACGCACCCCACGAACGCGGCGTCCGCGACATGGTCGGGCGGCGCCTGCCCGACGTGATCCGCCGTCGCGAGAAGCGCTGGGCGCTCCGGGACGTGTCGTTCGAGGTGCACCGCGGCGAGATGCTCGGGATCCTGGGACACAACGGGGCCGGCAAGTCGACGCTGCTGCGCCTCGCCTCGGGAGTGGGGGTCCCCACGCGCGGGCGCATCCTCCTCTCGCGTGAGAGTGCGTCGGTCCTGAGCCTCGGCTACTCGTTCGACGACAACCTGAGCGGCCGGGAGAACGCGCTCACCGCCGCCGTGCTGGGGGGCCGAACACCTAGCCAGGCGCGAGCCGATCTCCCGGCGATCCTGGAGTTCGGGGAGCTCGAGGGTTTCGGCGACGCACCGCTTCGAACCTACAGCGACGGCATGAGGCTGCGGCTCGCTTTCGGCGTAATCTCGCTCCTACAGCCGCATTCGCTGCTACTCGACGAGGTGATCGCAGTCGGCGACATCCGTTTCCAGGAGAAGTGCCTGCACCGGATCAAGGAGATGCGCTCGGAGGGCACGGCGGTGGTGCTGGCCTCGCACGCGCTCGAGCAGGTCCAGGAGGAGTGCGACCGCGCGATCTGGCTCCAGGGCGGCGTGATCCGCGCGATGGGGGACGCTGAATCAATCGGTGATCGCTACCGCGACGCGATGCTGGACGACACCACCGCTGCCACGCCGTCCTCCGGTGACGGGGACGGGGACGGCCTCGTCCTGGGCGAGAACCGGCTCGGCTCGCAGGAGCTCACGATCGGCCAGGTGGTTGTCGAGCGCTCTGCCGAGGGCTCAGGTGCGGTCGTGCGCTTCCGGTTGGAGCGGCGGGCCGACGTGCAGCCGGTGGCGCCGCATCTGAGCGTTTCGATCACGAAGCGCCCCGAGGGGCTCCTGATCTACGACGTGAACACCGAGCGCGACGGCGTGCGCCTCCCGCCGATCGAGCGCGAGCTCGAGGTGGCGCTCGAGTTCGAAGACGTGCCGCTTGCGCCCGGCGACTACACGATCACGATCGGGGCCTGGGATCCGGAGTGGCAGCGCGCCTTTGACTACCACATCGACGCGTATCCCCTGGTCGTGCAGGGACCGCCGGCTGGTGCCGGCGTGGTCAGCCTCCCCCACCGCTGGAGCACGGAGGTGCCATCCTGAATCCGCAGGAGGTGGCGGCTGCGCCGGAGCTCGGCACGCCGGGTGCGGAGGTGCTCCAGCCGGGTGGCCGCGGCGTCTTCGTGGTAGAGCTCACGGCCCCGCTGCCAGAGCTCCACTTTGGCTCCACCCCGACCGTGCGGGTCCTCTTCACGCATCGAGGCGTGGCGGTGGCCTATCCCGAGCTGGGCAACCCCGGGCGGGGGGCCGAAGCCGCGATTCTCGATGCGGTCGCGACGCCGCTCCGACGCGTGCTCGACGGCCGCGACGAGCTCGAGCGCCGGCTCGCCCAGCGACTCGATGTGTCCTCGCCGCCGCCGTCAGAGCTTTCGTGCTCTGTGGTGGTCTGCACTCACCGCCGCCGCCAGTACGTTCCCGAGCTGCTGCGAGCGCTCACACGCCTCGACCCGTCGCCCGCGGAAATCATCATCGTGGACAACGCCCCGGGAGGCGACGACTGCCGGGCGGCGGTGGTGGCCGCCGGCGCCCGATACGTGCGCGAGGACAGAAAGGGCCTGGACCGGGCCCGGAAGGCCGGCCTCGAGGCCGCGACCGGCGACATCGTCGTGTACACAGACGACGACTGCGTTCCGCCGCCGGGCTGGCTGCGTCACCTGCCGCGGTTCTTCGACGACCCCAGCGTCGGCGCCGTCACGGGCCCGGCGTTCGCCTGGTCGATAGAGTCGCCGGCGCAGGCTCGCTTCGAGCGCGACGACGGCTTCCGCCGCGGCCTGTCGCACCGCCGCTCTGACTGGTCGACGCTGCCGCCCGTGAATGCCAGCAGCGCCGGAGCGGGCGCGAACATGGCGTTCAGGACCTCCGCCCTGCGCGCTCTCGGGGATCCGTTCCCGGATGAGCTCGACGCGGGAACCCCCACGCAGTCCGGCGGGGACATGTACGTGTTCGCGCGGCTGCTCGCCGGCGGACAGCGAATCGTGTACGCCCCGGCCGCCTGGGTGTTCCACCAGCACCGGCCCGATCCACCGGCGTTGCACGCCGCCCTCCGTGGGTACGGGCTCGGACTAACGAGCACGCTCTTGAAGCTTCTGCTCGAGCACGGCGAGATCGAGGCGCCGCGCGCGTGGACGTGGATCACGGGCCAGTACGCACGCGCTCTGCGCCGCCGCGCGACCGGCGAGGCGGACGCGATACGCGTACGGCTTGCCTGGGAGTACGTGCGCGGAGGGCTTGAGGCCCCGGCCGCGTACCGCCGGTCTCGCGCTCAGCTACGCGACGATCCCCGCCCGCCCGCGCTCGCCCCGGTGCCCGAGCCGGCGCCGGTCGTGCGCCGCTCCATGCCGGGCGGCGACCCCGCCGTCACTGTGGTCGTTCCGAGCCTTCGGCGGCCGGCGGCGCTTGCGGCGCTGCTGGGCAGCCTCGCCGCCCAATCGGACGACATCGCGTTCGAGGTGATCGTCGTGGACGACGACCCGCGCAGCGATGGCAGCGCGCTGCGCCGCGCGGTGCCCGAAGGACTGCCCGTGACGGTGCTCGCGGGCGGCGGACACGGAGCCGCGGCCGCCCGCAACCTCGGGGCGCGGCACGCGCGCGCGGACGTGCTGCTCTTCCTCGACGACGACATGCTCGCGGCGCCCGGGCTCGTGCGCGAGCACGTGACGGGCCACGCCGACCACCCGCGGCGGATCGTGGTGGGCGACGTGCCGCCCGAGCCAGCGCGCGACACGCTCGCCGCGCACATGACCACGCTGTGGTGGCAGGACTACCTGCACCTGCGGCGCGGCGCCACCGGCTCCAGCTTCCAGGACGTGCTGTCCGGCAACATGTCGATCCGGCGCGAGGTCTTCCTGGAGCTGGGCGGGTTCGACGCCCGTTACGCGGCGTTCCGGCGCGAGGACTGGGACTTCGGCCTGCGCGCCCTTAAGGCCGGTTGCGACGTGGCCTTCCGGGCCGGCGCGGCGGCGCCGCATCGCTTCGAGCTGGACACGCGGCGGTTCGTGGAGGACGGCTACCGCGAGGGGCGGGGCGATGCATTGATCGCCGCGGACCATCCCGAGGCGACGGCCGTGATGGCGCCGGTAAAGCGCCCGAAGGGGTGGGACCTGCTCCGCTGGCCCGTGGACGGCGGGCTCGACCGGCTGTTCGCGACGCCAGCGCGACAGCGAGCGCTGAGCCCGGTCCTCGACGTGCTCGAGCGCGTGAACGCGCGTCGGCCGTGGCTGCGGCTCGCCCGGGCCGCGCGGCACTCGGCATACGTCCAGGGAACGCTCGACGGCCCGCCCCGGCCGCCCGGCCGTGCGCCCGCGCTCGAGATCGCGCTCGACGGCGATTCGCCGGTCCCCGGTCCGGGCGTCGCGCTGGGGCCCCTGCGGCTGACCGAGGGCGGGAAGGAGATCTGCCGGGTCCAGGCGCCCTTCGGGCTGCTCCATGCGGGGATCGTGCGGGACCTCGTCGAGGCCGTGCCGGCCGAGCTTCTCCCCCTGGCGCCCAGCGCGGATGCCGGCCATGCACGGCTCGACGACGTGGCGGTGGTCGTGCGCGCGGGCTCCGAGGCGGGCTGGGATGGCACCGGAGCGGAGCTCGTGCCCGTGACCGGCGCGTTCTGGCCGTCAGTCGAGCGGCTGGTCGAGCAGACCTCGCGGCGGTTCGTCGCGATCCCCCTGCCCGGGGTTCAGGTCACGCCGGGATGGGCCGCCCGGGCGCGTGACATCGTCGCCGCGTCGGCCGTCGGCGCCCTGCAGGGCGTGGGGTGCGCGGACCTGCGCGCCGAGACTCCTCTGGGGATGTACTCGAGGCGGATCGCACCGTCGCTGCGGGGCATTGGCATGCCGCCGCAGGCCGTGATGGTCGACGTGGAGGCGTGCCGGGCGGTCGGCGGCATCGACGCCGCACTCCAGCGAGCCCATCGCCTCGCGCCGGTCGTCGATCTGGTCGCGCGCCTGCTCGACGCCGGGCGCGTCGTCGGCTCGGTGCGCTGGACCGGCGTCACTCCGCCGCGCTCCCGGCGCGCCGAGCTCGAGGCCGAGCGCGAGCGCCACCGGGCGGTGGCCGCCGTCGCGCTCATGCGAGCCACCTCGCGTGCGGCCGCGCCGGACACCCGCCGAGCTGCCCGTCAGGCGCTGCTGCGGCCCATGGTGGCCCTCGCCGCGGCGCCGTGGCCGGGCACGCGCGGGCGCCGCCGCCGGGTCGACCACGCCATCGCGGCTCTGTACGGTTGCGCCGCCGCGGCCCCGGCCCTCGCCGCGCGCCGCCGGGGACCGGCCGGCTGATGGCCGTGCCCGCGACGCACCTGGCCAGTGTCGCGTGGGACGTGGAGGTGGAGGCTGCCGACATCGAGTGTCTGGACGGCTCCGAGCGCGTGGAGGTCGCGCCGAGCTGCGATGGCGAGCCGCTCGGCCCGCTGGTGCTTCCCTGCGCGGACGGCGTCCTCGCCGCCGACGTCCTGTCGGACGCCGTGGCCGCACGCCACGCCTGGACCCTGCTGAGGCGCCTGTTCGAGCGCCACGTCTACCCCTCCCTCACCATCGAGCGCGAGCCGCTCGGCGCGGCTGTCGTGGCCCGCGACGGCGTGGTGCTCGGGACGGTGCCGCCGGGCTCGGAGGACACGCTCGCGGAGCGCCTGCACGACGCGGTCGGCTGGACGGTGTTCCTCCAGGAGCTGTGGGGGCGGCCGGACCTGGCCGCGGATGACTTCTATCTCGACGCCGAGCCGCCGCCTCACGGCGACGCGCGGCGATGGATCCAGGTCGAGGTCGCGCGCGAGCTCGAGCGTCCGGTGCCCGCCGAGTGCACGTGGATGGAGGTGAGCATCGGCGGGGCCGCGGTCACGGCGATGCCGGCGCCCGCCCGCCCCGAGGCGATGCGCGCGGCGATCACCGGCGCGCTGGGGTTCGAGGCCTGCCGCGGGGCCGTGCGCGAGGGGATCCTCGGCGTGCCTCTGGCCGACGCGCGGACGCTGCGCGAGCGTCTGACCGACCGTGCGGCCAGCCGGGACGGGCGCGGAGCTAGCGCTGACGCCGTCGTAGTCGGCCAGCGCAGCGCCGGCCAGCTCGACAGCAGCGTCAGCCGGCTCATGCGACTGCCGTCGGGCGCCGGGGCGTCGCTGGTCGCGGCGGCGCGGGCCGCCGGAGAGCCGGTGGCGGAGCGCAACAGCGTCCACCGCGGCGTCGTCTATTCGCCCGGTGTGACCTGGGCACGGCCCTCGCCTGCCCCCGCCGCTGTGAACGGGCGTCCACCCGCACACGGACCCCTGAGCGCGGCGCACTTCGACGCGGTCTTCGCGCAGCGCGACCCATGGTCCTACTCGTCTCCCTACGAGCGGCGGAAGTACGAGCAGACGCTGGCCCTGCTGCCGGACGGGCGCATCGGCCACCTGCTCGAGCTCGCCTGCGCCGAAGGCCACTCGACGGCGGACTTGGCACGCCGTGCGGACAGGGTCGTGGCCACCGACGTCTCGCCGCTGGCGCTGGAGCGCGCGCGGGAGCGTTGCTCCGAGCTCGACAACGTGGAGTTCCGCCTCCACGACCTCTTCGCCGAGGAGCTGCCCGGGAAATTCGACGTCGTGGTGTGCAGCGAGGTCCTCTACTTCGCGCGCTCCCTGGACGCCCTTTACGACACGTGCCGCCGCATCGCCGACGGCCTGCGCCACGGCGGGCGGCTCGTCACGGCGCACGCAAACCTAGTGGCCGACGATCCGCTGTCGCCCGGCTTCGACTGGGGCCTGCCGTTCGGGGCGCGGGTGATTGGCGAGGCGTTCGCCGCGGCGGGCCTCCAGCTCGAGCACGAGCTCGCCACCCCGTACTACCGCATCCAGCGTCTGCGCCGCCCCCGGCGAACCGCCTCGCACATCACCGCCAGACCCCCCATCCGGCAGCGGGGCGAAGCTGCCAGCGAGATCCCGGACGACGTGCTCCGGCGCTTCCTCCCACACGGAGGAACGCCGGTCGCCGCCGAACCCGACCACGGGCGCGAGACCCATCGCCTGCCGATCCTCATGTACCACCGCATCGCCCCCGAGGGCGAGCCGTCCACGCGCCGCTACCGCACGACGCCGGACGAGTTCGAGCAACAGCTCGCGCACCTCCGCGAGGGAGGCTTTCGCAGCGCGACCTTCGAGGAATGGGCCGAGGCGCGCACGGCGCGCCGGCCCCTGGAGGGCCGCGCGGTGCTGCTGACGTTCGACGACGGCTACCAGGACTTCGCCGACCACGCGGCACCGCTTCTCGAGCGCTACGGATTCGAGGCGAACGTGTTCCTCGTGACGGATCGCGTCGGCGGCTTCAACGCCTGGGACGAGGACGGCGCCGAGCGGGTGCGCCTGATGGACTGGGACACGATCTGCGAGCTCGAGGCGGCGGGCGTGCAGTTCGGGGCCCACACCGCGACGCACCCGCGTCTCACCGAGCTGAGCCTGTCGGCGGTCGCCGACGAGGTGTCACGGGCGCGAACGGCGCTCTTCGAGCACCTGCGTCAGCCGCTCTGCGTGCTGGCGTACCCATGGGGACTGGGCGACGAGGGGATCGGGCGGCTCGTCGGTGGCTGCGGCTACTGGGCAGCGGTGACCTCCGGCGGCGGCACGGCAGCGCGCGAAGACGACCTGCTCTGGCTGCCCCGCATCGAGATGGCCGGCGGCGAGGGACTCGGGCCGCTGCGAGCGCACGGTCTCTGAGCCCCGATTTCAGGTGGGCGTCGCGACCCGTGTCCGCGCAGCGCGCGCGGACACCGCGATCACCAGCGCCAGCACTACCACCAGGCAGAGCGAGGCGCGCAGGCTCGTGGCCTCCGCGAGCCAGCCGATCATGATCGGCCCGGCCACCGAGCCCACGTAGCCGACCGTGGCCACGCGGCCCACCAGTCGGCCGGTCGCGCGGGCGTCGAGGTCGCCGGCGGCACTGAACACGATTGGGACGACCGGGGCCAGGCCCAGGCCGAGGAGGGCGAATCCGGCGATAGCTGCAGCCGGTTCGTGCACGAGCAGCGCGATTCCCAGGCCGGCGGCCGCGATCAGGGAGCCGCCGCGGACCAGGACGACGTTTCCGACGCGCCCCCGCAGAGGGTCCGCTGCGAAACGGGCCAGCGCCATCGTCACCGCGAACGCCGCGAAGGCCAACGCGCCGAGCGCCTGCGAGGTCCCGAGCTCCTGTGTCATGTAGACGGCGCTCCAGTCCGACGCCGAGCCCTCCCCCACGAACGAGCAGAACGCGATCACGCCAAGCAGGACGAGCGCCGGCGTCCAGCGCACGTCGGCCGGCTCGGCGCCGCCCGACTCCTCGCGGAGCTGGTCGTGCGCCGGGAGCAGGCCGCGCAGGAACACGAGCGAAGCCACGGCCAGCACGGCCGCCACGACCGCGAAGTGCTCGAGCGGATCGGCGCCGATCGCCGCCGCGAGAGCGGCCACGCCCGCGCCGATCCCGAGGCCCACGCTCCAGAGGCCGTGGAGGCCCGAAAGGATCGGGCGGCCGAGGTGGCGCTCGACCTCGATCCCCTGTGCGTTCATCGCCACGTCGAGCGCGCCGCTCGCGAGTCCCAGGACGAACAGGGAAAGGAATAGCGCGACGAGGCTGTCCGCGAGCCCCGGCAGCAGGAGCGTCGCCGCAAGAAGCGGAAAGCCGACCCGCATCACGGGTCGGCTTCCGAAACGATCCACCGGGGCGCCGGCCAGTCGCGTCCCGACCACAAGGCCGATGGCGAGACCGACCAGCGCGGTGCCCAGCTCCCCGTCCGACAGCCCGAGCGACTCCTTGATCGCCGGCAGCCGCGGGGCCCACGTCCCCGAGACCGTCGAGTGGATCAGGAATGCCGCCGAGACGGCCACGCGTGCGCGGCTGCCGCCGTTTCTCACTGAGCTCTCATTCGGGGCGTTCATGGTGGACGCATGAACCTAACCGCCGTAGCCCTACTCACCGCCGGCGCGGTCCCAGGATTCAGCGCACCGACGACGATCGACAACCCCTACCTGCCGCTTACGAAGTTCAAGCGCTGCGAGTTGCGCGGCCGTCAGGACGACGGCACGCGCGAGCGCGGCGTCCTGAAGCTGCTCAAGCGCACGCGCGCGTTCACGATCAACGGGCGGAGCGTCGACGCCGTCGTGATCAAGGACAGCGCATTTCGAGGACGGGAAGCTCGTCGAGCGGACGCTCGACTACTTCGCCCAGGCCGACGACGGGACCGTCCACTACCTCGGCGAGCACGTGAACAACATCCGCCGCGGCCGTGTGGTCAATCACAACGGCAGCTGGCTCTACGGGAAGCACACCGACGTGCTCGGGGTCGCGATGCCGCGCCAGCCCGAAGCTCGGAGACCAGTGGCGCTTCGAGGACGTGCCTGGCATCACCACGGAGTCGAACCGGGTCGAGGAGACGGGGCTGCGGGCCAGGGCAGGCGGGAAGCTCTACACAGACGTGATCCGGACGCAGGAGTTCATCCAGCCGGAGGGCGAGGTCGAGTACAAGCTCTATGCGCCCGGCGTGGGCCTGATCACCGAGTACCCGCCCGACGGGCGCTCGGTGGTGGCACCACCGTGTCCCGCACTAGCCGCGATCACCGTGGCTCTGGTGCGGAGGGTTCAACGGCAGCACCGACGGAAGGCCCGCCCGCCCAGGTGAGAGAGAAACGTGGCGCTATCCGCAACGATCGTCTCTCACCTGGCCGGTTTGACCCGCGCGTGGTGGCCGCGGCGCTCGTTGCTTTCGTGCTGCTGTTGTCGAGCACCGCCTGGGCCTTGCTTGCGTCCGTGCTGGTCTGGCTCAGCGCGGCCTGGGCCGTGTCCCGCCCGGACCGAGAGGCAATCCCCGCCGGCCTCGTCTTCGCCGAGATGCCTCGGCCTCGAAACCGCGCTCAGCCGCC
>CAVZVD010000002.1:0-929466 GCA_963778615.1 uncultured Thermoleophilaceae bacterium | reverse complement strand
CAAATGACTACAAAAACACTCATACGAGTGCTAAAGTAGTCACAGCCAATGGATGTCTCCCGTCCGTACACCGCCATCGCTTCCGGCATCGAAACCGACATCCTCGTCGCGCTGGCAGGCACCACGCGCCCGTTGACTGGACGGCGAGTCGCCGAGCTGGTGGGCCACTCACAGCGCGGAGTCCTCAGCGCCTTGGACCGCTTCGTCGAGCACGGCCTCGTGCTCCGCACCCCGGCGGGCCGGGCTCTAATGCACGAGCTCAACCGAGACCACCTCGCGGCGCCGGCGGTTGAGCTGCTTGCGGGGATGCGGACGGAGTTCCTGAGTCGCCTTCGCGACGCGTTCGCGGAGTGGGAAGTTGCGCCGGTTCACGCCTCAATCTTCGGGTCGGCCGCGCGCGGGGATGGGGACACGAGCAGCGACATCGACCTCTTCGTCGTCCGTCCCGCGAGCGCGGACGAGGAGACGCCGGCCTGGCGCTCCCAGGTCGAGCGGCTGATTGACGACGTGCGGAGTTGGACCGGGAACCACGTTGCGGTCATCGAGCAGGCCGAGCCTGAGGTAGGGCGACTGCGCCGCTCCAAGCGACCTGTGCTCAAGGAGCTCCGTCGCGATGGCATCGACCTCGCCGGCACCCCCCTGCGCGAGTTGCTGGGAACGTCCCCCTGATGGCGCGCCGAGCGCGCTGACCAGGACTGCGCGACGGCCGGCTGCCCCGCAGCCGGCCATCCACGCCGCACGCTGCGGCGTTTCGTCACGCACGTCACCGACCGGCGCGCCAATCCCTGGATACGGTGCGCCCATGCCCGACGCCCCCGTCCTGCTCGCCCCCGGAGAGGGCGAAGGCACCGAGCGCTACACCCTCCTGTCCGACCGCGACGAGCTCGTCCTCACCGAGTTTCGCTACGCGCCCAACCAGGACGGACCGCAGCGGCACATCCACCGCCATCACTCCGACGCTTTCTACGTCCTCGAGGGCGAGCTCCGCATCACGCTCGACCAGGAGGACCTCGTCCTCGGCCCCGGCGCCTTCGTCCTCATCCCTCCCGGCGTGATCCACGCCTTCGGCAACCCCAGCGACCAGCCCGCTCGCTACCTCAACTTCCACGCCCCCGGCTGCGGCTTCGGCGACTTCCTCCGCGGCGACAACCCCGACTTCGACCAGAACTACGACGTCCCGCCGGGCAGCGGCCGGCCGACGTCGGAGGCGGTCGTCACGCAACCCGGCGAGGGCGAGCAGCCTGGCGCTCGGCCCGACCAGCCGAATCGTCAAGGGCGAGGGCAACTCCCTCGTCGCACACGAGGTCACCGTCGACCCGGGCTTCGAAGGCCCCGTGGCCCACGTCCACGACGCCACCACCGACGCCATCCGGGTGCTCGACGGCACGCTCACCGTGCAAATCGGAGACGAGACCACCCAGGCCGGCCCCGGCGCCTTCGTGCTCATCCCGCCGGGCGTCCCGCACACCTTCTCGAACCCCGGATCCGAGCCCGTGCGCCTCCTCAACATCCTCGCCCCGGGCGGCTTCGAGGGCTACTTCCACGAGGTCGCGGCCGCCGGCCGGACGATCGACGCCGCCGAGGGGTCCCAGATCGCCTCCAAGTACGACTTCCGAGCAATTTAGGCACAAGATCTAGTGTTCGAAGGAGGAGTCGAGCACTAGACCTAGTAGAATTCTGCGTGTGCTTTGCCCCTTCTGCTCGGCCGATTCGAACCAGGTGATCGACACCCGCCCAGCCGCTGACGCCATCAGGCGTCGCCGCGAGTGCGAGGTCTGCGGGCAGCGCTTCACCACCTACGAGCGGGTCGAGGAGCAGCGCGCGACGGTCGTCAAGCGCGACGGCACGAAGGAGCGCTTCGACCGCCAGAAGCTCCAGCGAGGTCTGGTGAGAGCGGCCGGCGGCCGCCCCGTCACCCAGGACCAGATCGAGGCGATCACCGCTTGGATCGCCGCCGAGGTCCACCGGCAGGGCCCCGAGATCGGCGCCGAGCGCATCGGCGACCTCGCCGAGCGCGGCCTCGCGCGCGTGGACCCCGTGAGCGCGATCCAGTTCGCCTCCGTCTACCGAAATCTCGCCGATCTCGACGAGCTCGAGGCCGTCGTCAGGCGCTTCAAGGACGACCCGCTACCGGGCGAGGACCAGCTCGCAATCGAGGGCTCCGTTCCGTCCGAGCCCGAGAGCAACATCGGTCGTTCCCGCAAATCTCGTCCCAATCGAAGGAGAAGTCATGTCCCACAGTCGTAGCGCCGCCGCCCCGAGCGTCACCGCACGCGGTGCCGGGGTTGGAGTTCCGCGGCGATTCACGACGTCGGACAAGCACCCCTTCGACTGCGTCGAGTGGGAGATCCGCGACGCCCTCATCGGCGATCCGGCCGACCCCGCGTTCGAGCAGCGGGGTGTCGAGTTCCCGGTCACCTGGTCGCAGAACGCGACCAACATCGTCGCCCAGAAGTACTTCCGCGGCCGGCTCGGCCAGCCCGAGCGCGAGTCGTCCGTCAAGCAGATGATCGGCCGTGTTGCTGGCACGATCGCCGGCTGGGGTCGCGAGGGCGGCTACTTCGCCTCGGACGACGACGCCGCGGCGTTCGAGGATGAGCTCACTCACATCCTTCTCAACCAGATGGCGGCGTTCAACTCGCCGGTCTGGTTCAACGTGGGCTTCGAGGAGCAGCCGCAGTGCTCGGCCTGCTTCATCCTCTCGGTCGAGGACGACCTCGAGTCGATCCTCGACTGGAACACCAAGGAAGGGAAGATCTTCCGCGGCGGGTCGGGGTCGGGGATCAACCTGTCGAAGATCCGCGGGTCGAAGGAGCACCTGTCGAAGGGCGGCTTCGCGAGCGGGCCGGTCAGCTTCATGCGCGGCGCCGACGCCTGGGCCGGCACGATCAAGTCCGGCGGCAAGACCCGGCGCGCGGCCAAGATGGTCGTGCTCGACGTCGACCACCCCGACATCCTCGACTTCATCTGGTGCAAGGCGCGCGAGGAGGAGAAGGCGGCCGCGCTGCGCGACGCCGGCTTCGACATGCGGCTCGACTCCGAGCACTTCGCCTCGATCCAGTACCAGAACGCGAACAACTCGGTGCGTGTGACCGACGAGTTCATGGAGCGCGCCGAGCACGGCGAGGAGTGGGAGCTCACCGCTCGCAACGGCGGCGAGGTGATCGACCGCGTCGACGCGCGCGACCTGCTCGCGCAGATCGCCGACGCGGCCTGGCGCTGCGCCGATCCGGGCGTGCAGTACGACACCACGATCAACGAGTGGCACACGTGCCCGAACTCGGGTCGGATCAACGCGTCTAACCCGTGCTCCGAGTACATGCACGTCGACGACTCGGCCTGCAACCTCGCCTCGCTCAACCTCATGAAGTTCCGCCGCCCCGACGGCAGCTTCGACGTCGAGTCCTTCGAGCACGCGGTCGACGTGGTGATCCTCGCGCAGGAGATCGTCGTCGGGCCGTCGAGCTACCCGACCGAGGAGATCGGCCGCAACGCGCGCGCCTTCCGGCAGCTCGGGCTCGGCTACGCGAACCTCGGCGCGCTGCTGATGGCGAACGGCGTGGCCTACGACTCGGACGAGGGCCGCACTCTGTGTGGCGCCATCACGGCGCTGATGACGGGCCGCGCCTACCGCACCTCGGCCGAGGTGGCGGGCGCGATCGGCCCGTACGAGCACTACGAGGAGAACCGCGACCCGCACAACCACGTGATGCGCAAGCACCGTCGCGCGGCGTACTCGATCGACGACGAGCTGTGCACCGACCCGGATCTGCTGGCCGCCGCGCGGCAGGCCTGGGACGAGGCTGTCGACGTGGGCGTCCGCAACGGCTACCGCAACGCTCAGGCGACGGTGCTCGCCCCCACCGGGACGATCTCCTTCCTGATGGACTGCGACACCACGGGCATCGAGCCCGACTTCTCGCTCGTCAAGTTCAAGGAGCTGGTGGGCGGCGGGCAGATGACGATCGTCAACCGCACGGTGCCGCTGGCGCTCGAGACGCTCGGGTACTCGTCCGAGCAGGTCGAGGCGATCGAGGCGCACCTGGCGGCCGAGGGCACGGTGGCCGGCGCCCCGGGTCTGGCCGACGAGCACCTGCCGGTGTTCGACGTGGCCGTCGGGCAGCGGGCCATCTCGCCGATGGGCCACATCAAGATGATGGCCGCGGCGCAGCCGTTCATCTCGGGGGCGATCTCGAAGACGGTGAACCTGCCGGAGTCGGTGACGGTCGAGGACATCGCGGGCGTGTACACCGACGGGTGGAAGCTGGGGCTGAAGGCGCTGGCGATCTACCGCGACGGGTCGAAGACCGCGCAGGCGCTGAAGACGGATGCGGGTGACAAGAAGTCCTCGGACGCGGAGGCCTCGGATGCCGCTCCGGTCGACGAGCCGGCCCGCCCGGTGCGGCGCCGGATGCCGCGCGAGCGCCAGTCGCTGACGCACAAGTTCTCGGTGGGCGGCCACGAGGGCTACATCACCGCGGGCGAGTACGACGACGGCACGCTGGGCGAGGTCTTCCTGACCGACGTGGGCAAGGAGGGCTCGACGATCAAGGGCATGATGAACGCGTTCGCGACGGCGATCTCGATCGGGCTGCAGTACGGCGTGCCGCTCGAGACGCTGGTGCGGAAGTTCGCCTACGTGCGCTTCGAGCCGGAGGGCTACACGGGCAACCCGGAGATCCCGTTCGCGAAGTCGATGCCCGACTACATCATGCGCTGGCTGGCGTCCCGCTACGGCGACGCCGACCTGCACGAGGAGCTCGGGCATCCTGACGCCCGAGGTGCGGGCGCGGAAGGCGTCGCAGGAGGCGCTGATGAGGGGCGACACGGCGAGCCCGGAGCCGGACTCGGACCCGTCCGCGTCGGAGGAGCCGCCGGCGAACGGAGTGGCCAACGGCGGCGGCAACGGAGGGCCGAAGGCGAGCGGGAGGAAGTCCCGCGGCCGAGCGGGCGAGCCGAAGCCCCCAACCTCAGCGCTGACGGACGAGCCCCCGGCGATCCCGGCGAAGCTGCAGGGCCTGGACCTGGGCCCGGCATGCGGCCAGTGCGGCGGGATGATGCAGCGGACCGGCTCGTGCTACACGTGCTCGAGCTGCGGGAACAACACCGGCTGCGGGTAGAGCTGGCGCCCCCCGGTCGCACCCCGGGGGCGGTCTCACCAGGCCTCTGAAGCTACCCCGGCGCCGGAGCCTCGCTCCCGGAGCCCTTGCCCTGTCTGCATCCCACCGGCGGCCCGGCCGGTGCCACCGCAATCGAGCTCCCACAGCGCAACACTGAGGCTTACGAAGGATGACCTGGCGACGATGTAGCTGACAGGAGGACGACATGCAGATCAGCAGGGGCGCCGACGAGACCGTGACCGGGCCAGGCGAGTGGTTCACCGGCACGGTCTACATCGACACCGTCGCCACGCCGTCGCCGCCGTCCCGCGTGCAAGCCGCGAGCGTCCACTTCACGCCCGGCGCTCGGACCGCGTGGCATACCCATCCGTTCGGTCAGACCATCTACGTCACCGAGGGCGTCGGTCGCTGTCAGCGCCGCGGCGGAGCGATCGAGGTCATCCGTCCGGGCGACCGCGTCTTCTTCGAGCCCGGCGAAGACCACTGGCACGGCGCCGCCCCTGACCGCTTCATGACGCACCTCGCGATGCACGAGGTCGACGACGAGGGCAGCCCCGTCACATGGGGCGAGCACGTCACCGACGAGGAGTACCGGGCCGCCCCGGGATCTTGATCGCCGGGCTCAACACCGGCTACGGGTACCCGTCGAACGTCACGGCTTGGCGGGCCGTGGGGGGAAGCGCCCGATGTTGCGAATCAGCTCGGGCTGGCGCCGCTGCCAGTAGGCGACGATCTCGTCGCGGCTGACAGGCAGGGCTTCGTCGTCTGCGACATCGCCGAAGTAGCCGAGCGCCGTTCACGATGTGTCGAACCGTGACGTGCTCCGACGAGACGTCATAGCGGGCCATGTAGAGCCCGAGCCCCTCCTCGGCCGTTCGTCGTCCTTGTCTTTCGATCTGCATGACGTCGAAGTAGTCGCGTAGTTCGCCCCGGTCGCCGATCACCTTCAGTTTCATCGCCAGGATGTCGCCGATTCCTGCAACTTCGATGCCGGCCACGCTTGTCGTTGGCTCGAGCTGGTGTTGGTTCTCCGCGGAGAGGAACTGCACCCCCGTGTCGGAGAAGACGCCGTTCAAGGTGCCCGCGTCTCGGAGCGTCACGGCGAACGGTCCACGCGATTGAAGCGCCGCCGTGACCTCATCCAGGTCGACCGGTCTAGCGAAGAAGAAGTCGAGGTCCCGGCTGACCCGGTGGTGCAGATGTACGGCCAGTGCGGTGCCGCCGGCCAGGTATGCGCCTTCCGGGACGATCGGTGCGATCAGCTCCCAGCTGCGGGCGGTGTCGTCCGGCAACGCGGCGACCAGCTCAGCCGGTAGGGCCACTACTCCGCGGCTTCCGCGAGGTTGTCGGCGAGCGCCCGCTGCTCGGGACGGAGCCCGCGAGCCTTCGACGCTTCACGCCAAGCGTCCGCATCGAGGTTCTCGGCACCCCACGCCAGACCGTCCAGATCGCCGGTCTGGATCAGCCGACCAGCGATATACCCGCCCGCCCGATCCGCTTCGAGCTGCGACGGCGCCGTGTTCCAGAACAGGTGCTCCAGGTAGTTCGGGACGCGTCGCTGCCGTGTGACCCTGCCCCGCCGTGGCCGCTCGATGGCCGCGAGCCGGGGAGCGAGCTCGGGCCACTCGGGTGCGGTCACGTTCGCGGTGAGCAGATCCACCTCCCGGGCCTTGCCGGCGGCGATCCAGGTGGGTTCCCGGTTCACGAGGCCTCTCCGCTCGAGCTCGCTGACCGCCTTGCTGGCTGCTGTAGGAGACACCGCGGCGCGTGCCGCTACCGCGCGCGCCGAACCAAGTCCGCGAGGCGATCGCGCGAGCGCGGCCAGCACCCGCCCCTCGGTACGCGACAGAACCCGGCAACCTCGCATCAGTTCCGAGCTCCGCGCGCAGCCGCTCGAACTGCGGCTTCGTGAGGCGAAGCCGGCCGTTCGGGCCGCGCCGGACACGCATGCCGCTGCGCTCGATAGCGCGCGTGACCCGTGGTACCGACGTTCCGAGACGCCGCGCGGCCTGCCGGGCCGAGATGTCACGCGTGGTGTCCATTTCGTTACATCCACTATACCGCGGCAGCCGGACTGCGGCACGTCAAGGGGGCCGAGCTGCTCGGCCCCGACCGCCCGCCGCCGCTGATGGGGCTCCCGCCGTCCCGACTCCTCGAGCAGCGTGGCCCGACGGGTGCGTTAGCGGAAGCGGTCCATGGCCGACCCGAAGAAGACGAAGACCGGCTGCTGTATGTCGGTCGCGCCGATCGTCACCTCGGTGCCCTCGGGCGCCATCGCGCGCACCTTCGCCGCGATCTCCTCGGCCTGCTCTCGGTGGGTGCTCCGATACGCACGTGCTTCCAGCGCCGCTTCACGGATAGTCCCTCGGCCTTCAGCTTCTCCTCGAGCTCGACCGCCTCGCTGTGGTGTCGGCGGGTCCACGTGGACCTCGTAGTCCCACTCCCCCTCCTCGGCGGCCTCCGCCGTCTCCGCGGCCTCGTGGCGGCGCCGCTCTGCCTCGCGCTGCTCCTCGGTCTGCGGTAGCGGCACCGACGCGTCGACCCACTCCTCGGCGTCCGGGTGCCAGCGCGTGACGCGCACGGTCCCGCTCACGTCCTCGGCCTCGAGCAGCTCACGGGCCACCCGCTCCGCCTCGCGCGCGGCCTCCTCGCTCGTGGCGTAGAGGAACATGCGAGGCCCGTCGCGGGTCACCGTCACGTTCCCTCCGAGACGCTTCTGCGCCCCCTCGTCCAGGTCGAGCGCGCGCATCCGCTCCGAGAACGTGAAGCCGTGTTCCTCGTCGTCGAGATCGACCTCGACGCGCCACTCGTCGTTCGTCACCTGCGGCAATCTAACGGTCACGCCCGCGAGGGCGCTGGTCGCGGCGGTCAGGTAGACCACCATCGAGGCGGCGCGTTCGTAGACCGTGGCGGCGGACACCCGCAATGCGGTGGCGATCTCGGCCCACGAAGTCCCGGCGAGGCGCATGGCGAGGATGGCCCGATCGCGCGGCTCGAGCGCCTCGGCGGCGTGCGCCTGCGCGTCCAGCGAGATCGCCGGCAGTGGATGGGCGTCGCGGGCGGCGGCGCGGATCGCCTCCAGCAGCGCGCCTTCGGTATCGGACTTGGCGACCACTGCGTCGACTCCGGCGACCGCGGCCGCGACGGTCAGCCGGCTGCCGCCGCGGCCGCTGTGGAGGACGATTCGCGGGCGCGCCGACCGCCGCTTGAGGCGCAGGCTCAGCGCTAGCCCGTGCAGCCCCGGATGATCGACGTCGAGGATCAGAACCGACGGGTCCGTGCGCCGCAGCAGCGTGTCGAGCTCCGGCTCGGTTCGAGCCGATCCGACCAGCACCATGTCAGGCGCTGCGCCGAGGATCGCCGCCAGGCCGGCCCGGATCACCACGTGGTCGTCGAGTGCGGCGACCCGGATCGGCGCGGCTGTCCTGCGCCGTCCGTTCGGGCGGCGGGCCCGGGCACCCCCGGGTGCCCGCCGCAAGCCCGACCCGGCCCGCGCCGTCACGCGTATCCGCCTTCCTCGGCGGGGCGGCCCGGGGCCTGGCTCGGGCGCTCGCGGCCGGCCGGCTCCTCGCCCTTCCGGTCGTCCTGGAGGTCGCCTTCGAGCGTGATCCTCGGCAGCACGCGGTCGAGCCAGGCGGGCAGCGTCCAGGCGCGGTCGCCGAGCAGCGTCATGACCGCTGGGGCGACGACCATGCGGACCACGAGCACGTCGATCAGGATCGCCGCGGCGAGGCCCAGGCCGATCGTCTTGACGACCACCTCGGGATCGGAGACGAAGCCGAGGAAGACGCTGGTCATGATCACGCCGGCGGCGAGGATGATCCTGCCCACGCGCGACATCGCCCGCACCACGCTCTCCGCCGGCCCCGCGCCGCCCAGGTATTCCTCGCGGATGCGCGACTGAAGGAAGACGTTGTAGTCCATCGACAGGCCGAACAGGATCGCGAACATGAAGAGCGGGACGAACGACACGATCGGGACCTCGCCGTCCACGCCCAGCAGGCTGGCGCCCACACCGTCCTGGAAGACGAGCACCACGACGCCGTAGGCCGCGGCGATCGAGAGCAGGTTGAACGCCGCCGACACGAGCGGCACCCAGAGCGAGCGGAAGACCGCCATCAGCAGCACCACGCTGAGGCCCACCACCATCGCGATGAAGAGCGGCAGCCGGCTGGCGATCTTGTCGGCCAGGTCCTGGAACGTCGCCGTGGCGCCGCCCACGTAGACGTTCACCTGCGAGCCGGCGGTGGCGGCGGGGAGCACGTTGTCGCGAAGCCGGTCGACCAACTCGCTGGTGCGCTCGTCCTGCGGCGAGCTCCTGGGGATCACGTTGAGGACCGCCGCGTCCCCGGCCGGCGAGAGCTGGGCCGGGGACACGACGGCCACGTCGCGATCGGCCGCGACGGCCCGCTCGACCTGAGACAGGGTTGCCTGTCCGGAGCCGCCTTGGGGGATGGTGGCGGCGAGGACGAGCGGGCCGTTGAAGCCGGGGCCGAAGCCCTCGGCCAGGCGGTCGTAGGCGACGCGGGTTGTGGAGCCTTGGGGGTCGTTGCCGTCGTCGGGCTGGCCGAGGCGCAGCGATGCGAACGGCACGGCAAGCAGCACGAGCACGAGCACGCCGGCGATGGTCGAGGCGAGCGGCCTGCGCGTGATGAAACTCGCCCATCTGCCGAACCGCGCCGAGGGTTCCACGTGCTCCGGCCGCTTCGGGCGCAGCCGCCGGGCGAAGGCGCCCATGAGCGTCGGCAGCACCGTCACGGCGCCGACTGCGACCATCGCGATGATGATCGCCGAGCCGATGCCCATGCGGCCGACGAACGGGATGCCCACGGCCAGCAGACCGGCGATGGCGACCACGACGATGGCTCCGGCCGCCACCACCGAGGTGCCGGCCGTTGCGTTCGCGACGCGCGCGGAGTGCGCCACGCTGTCGCCGCTCGCCAGCTGCTCGCGGTAGCGCCCGACGATCAGCAGCGCGTAGTCGATGCCCGCTCCCAGCCCGAGCATGATGCCGAGTGTGGGTGCGAAGCTGGGGAAGTCGGTGAAGGCGCTTCCGAACTGCAGGAGGAGCAGTCCGCCCGCCAGGGCGATCAGCGCCGAGATCAGCGTAAGGGTCATCGCCGCCACCGAGCGGAAGACGAGCGTCAGCACGATCATTGCGACCGCTATGCCGATCAGCTCGCCGACCGGGGCCGTGGCCTGCTCGGCCTGGTCGACGATCGCCCCGTTGCGTGAGACCTCGAGGCCCGCCCGATCGCCGATCTCCGAGGCCTGCTCGAGCCGCTGACCGGGCTCCACGCCGAGGCTCGAAGCCGTGCCGTCGTACTGAACCGGCACATAGGCGATGCGCCCGTTCTCGGAGAGCTGGCCGCTGCCTCGCTCGAACGGGCTCGGTGCCGCGGTCACATGAGGCTGGGTGCGGATCTCCGCGACCGTCCGGTCGATCGCGGCTCGCCGATCGGGCTGGCTCAGCGTGCCGGACTCGGTGGCGAAGACGACGTTTGCGGTGTCGCCCGCCTCAGACGCAAAGCGCTTGTCGAGCACATCCATCGCCGTCTGCGACTCCGTGCCGGGCGTTCTGAAGTCATCGACGAACGAGCCGCCGCTCGCCCCGGCGGCGACGCCTAGGGCGACGAGCACCACCGCCACGATCGCGAGTGAGCGCTTCCAATGCTCCGCCGCCCAGGCGGCCAGGGTTCCAAGGAGATGTGCCATGACAGGAGAGGAAAGCACATCGCATGCAATTTTGCAATTGCTAAAAATTGCGCTTAGATGATTTTTACACTTCCTGCATCGTTGCTACGATTGGCACATGGTCGAAGGACTACGAGAACGCAAGAAGCAGCGCACGCGCGAGCAGATCATCGAGGCCGCCATGGGCCTCTTCGCCGAGCGGGGCTACCACGCGACGACGATCGCCGACATCGCCGAGGCCGCCGACGTGGCGCCTCGCACGTTCTTCTCGTACTTCCCGTCCAAGGAGGCGGTCGTCTTCCACAACGTCGACCGCGATCTCGAGGGGATGGCAAGCACCCTCAATGACCGCCTGCCCGGCGAGACCGCCTTCGACGCGCTGCGGCGCTGGATCGACTCGATGTTCCACGAGCTCGGGGGCGACCAGGACGAGGCGCTCCTGCGCAAGCGGCTCTGCAGCGAGGACGAGGGCCTGGCGAACTTCCAGGGCGGCGTCCTGGCCCGCATGCACGAGCTGCTGCTCGGGGCGGTCGCAGACGACCTCGGCGAGCCGCCGGATGCGCTACGTCCGCGGCTGGTGACCGCCGCAGCCGTGGCGGCGCTGACCACCGTAGGGGAGAAGGGCGCCCAGAGCGCGCCGCTGAACAAGACCGAAGCGCTCGCGGTGCTCGACGACGCGATCGTCTTCCTGCGCGCCGGGCTGGACGCGCTTCAGGACAAATAGCGCACGCCGGCACCCATTACGGCGGCGACGCGCGCCCGGATGCGTCGAGTGAGGGCTGGCTCGGGCGCTGGCGCGGACACAGGAGTGCCCGCATTGTGGGCTACCGCGTGCCGCGCGACCAGTTGCGCATCGAGACGCTGTCGTCGTGGCCCGACGCGCTCGCCGGGGCCGATGCTCCGGGGGCGCCGCCGTAGACCTTTCCGTAGGGGTGCTCGGCGATTCCGCTACCGCTCACCGTGTAGTAGCCGTAGATCACTCCCACGAGCAAGACGATGCTGACGATCACGATCTCCATGACGCTCCTTCGTCCTTAGCCGACCATGTGGAGCGAGCCTCTCGCGCTCAGCGAGCGCGAAGTGTGAGATGCGTCACCCGCGCTGCGCGCCGTCGGGTGGCGGCCCGGAGCGAGCGGCGCTCCGCAAGCCGGTCGCGCCGATCATGCACCTCGGTGCCCTCGCGCGATCGCCGCCACCACCCCGCGATCGATCGCTGCTCTGGTGACGAGCTCCACGGTCACGTGCTTCCAACCCGGACCGGGCAGTCCGCTCGGCCTCAGCCCCCCAACGCCGACGCCTCCGGTGCCCAGCGGGTCATGTGCACCGGTAGTCCCCCGGCCCTCCCCGGCGCCTCCGCCGACTCCGGAAGCCTGCTGGGCGGCGGCGCTCCGCCGCGGCTCCCGCCTGCGACGGGCACCGGGCTCGACCACTTCGGCGTCCGGGAGCCAGCGCGTATGGCCTGCTATCGGACGTTCGCCCTCGGCCCCGGCGCCTCCACGCGGCCACACCCTCCGCCATCACGCGCTCGCCTTCTCGCCTGGTGGTCGCGAGAACATGACGAGGTCCACGCGACCATGGATCCCGTCACGTTCCCACGCCGAGCGCTCTTAGTCCCCCTCGTCCGGGTCGACAGCGCGGATCCGCTCCGAGAACGTGAAGCCGTGCACCTCGTCGTCGAGGTCGACCTCGACCGCCACTCGTCGTTCGTCACGAGCGTCAATCTACGGGCCGACTCAAGCCGCTCGGCCAGACCCGTCGCGCCCGAGGCGGGGGCGCTCCTCTCCGGCGACCCGTCGGTGCGAAGCTGTGGCAGGCGCCATGGTCCTCCCCACCACACTGGTCGGCTCCTAGCGCAACCGGACTGGCTGATCGACCGCGAGCGGCTGCGCGATCGCTTCCCCCGCGGGTCCGGCACGCGAGCTGTGGCGCGTCGATCCGAAGTACCTCGAGGAGGCCCACGACGACGCGACCCTGCTCGCCATCCGCGACCAGGAGCGCGCCGGGATCGACATCCTCACCGACGGCGAGATGCGCCGCGAGAGCTACTCGAACCGGTTCGCGACGGCGCTCGACGGCGTGGACATCGACAACCCCGGGACCGCCCTCGACCGCAGCGGCCATCCCAACCCCGTCCCGCGTGTGGTGGGACCGGTCTCGCGGCGCGAGCCGGTGCAGGTGCGCGACCTCGAGTTCCTCAAGGCGAACACGAGCCGCCCCGTGAAGATGACCGTGCCGGGTCCGTTCACGATGTCGCAGCAGGCGCAGAACGACCACTACGAGAGCGACGAGGAGCTGGCGCTCGCCTACGCCGCGGCGATCAACGACGAGATCGCGGACCTGTCGGCCGCGGGCGCCGACATCGTGCAGATCGACGAGCCCTACCTGCAGGCCCGGCCCGAGGCGGCGCGGCGCTACGGCGTGGCGGCGGTGAACCGGGCGCTTCAGGGGATCGAGACGACGACGGCGCTGCACATCTGCTTCGGCTACGCGGCGATCATCCACGAGCGCCCGGAGGGGTACTCGTTCCTGTCCGAGCTGTCGGAGGCGACGTGCCGGCAGGTGTCGATCGAGACGGCGCAGTCGGGCCTCGACCTCGACGTGCTCGACACCCTGCCCGGCAAGACGGTGATCCTGGGCGTGCTCGACCTGAGCGACGAGGAGGTCGAGACGGCGGAGACGGTCGCCGAGCGGATCCGGCGCGCGCTGCCGCACAAGGGGCTCGACGAGCTGGTGGCGGCCCCGGACTGCGGGATGAAGTACCTGCCGCGGGCGAGCGCGTACGGGAAGCTGGAGTCGCTCGTGGCGGGCGCCGAGATGGTTCGGTCGGGCTAGCGCGGCCGGCTACCGCCCCTGCCGCACCGCCTCGATCGCCTCGTCCCTCGTGCGGTACTCGTGCACGCGCACGATCAGGCCGTCCTCCACCCGCACCGCGTAGGTCTCGCTCACCTCGACCTCGATCCCGCTGCTCCGGCCTCGCAGGCGGGCCTTCCAGGGCACGACCACCCACTCGCCGAGGTCGATGAAGTCCTCGAACTTCATGAGGTCGTCGAACCGGCCGCTCCAGGCCTCGGAGATCTCTGCCGCGAAGCGCCGTACCCCGTCGCTGCCGCGGAAGGTCTCCGGGTTGGGCTCGTCGGCCGCCGTTCGCCACTCGATGTCGGGGTGGTGGGCGGCCAGGAAGGCATCGATGTCGCCGCAGGCGAACGCCTCCATGCTGCGGCGCACGATCTCCACGTTCTCGGCCGACAAGGGGTTGGAGTATCGCCCGTCGAGCTACGGGACCTGCACGGGGGCTGACGCAGCGGCCCGTACACAGCCCCGCAACCTCTCGAACGGCTCCGTTCGGCTAGGGTCGCGCCCGGCCGCCCGGCCGGTCGGCCGATTCCGATCGAACAAAGGACGCCCGCACGTGAACTCGCGCCTTGTCGCCTTGCTTCTTGCCATCTCGCTCGTCGCCGCTCTTGCACTTGCGCCCGCCGCCGGCGCCGACGGGAGGAAGCACAGCCGTCACGACTCGCACCGCGACACCTTCCGGCTGACGCTGCTGCACAACAACGACGGCGAGTCGAAGCTGGCCACGGGCGACTCGCTGCCCGGGTACGGCGGGGCGGCGCGCTTCGCGACGGTGCTGGAGCGCCTTCGTGACGCGGCCGACGGCAGGACCAGCGGGCATCACGGCGGCAAGGCGACGACGACGACGATCGGGGCCGTCGCGGCGACGACGACGATCGCGGCCGTCGCGACGACGACGATGACGATGACGACGACGATCGGGGCCATCGGGACAAGTCCCGGGCCACGGTGTTCGTCTCCTCGGGCGACAACTTCCTGGCCAGCCTGGCGATCCTCGCCGGCTTCGAGTCCGGGCCGCCCTGGCCGGACGCGACCGCGGCCAACCTCCTCGACTACGACGCGATGACGATCGGGAACCACGAGTTCGACTTCGGACAGGCCCGCCTCGCCGAGTACATCCAGGGCGTCGATCGCGACATCCCCTTCATCACCGCCAACCTCGGCTTCGACGACACCATCCCGGAGCTGCGCCGGCTGGTGCGCAAGGGACGCATCGTTCCGTCGGTCGTCGTCAAGCGCGGTGGCAGCAAGATCGGGATCATCGGCCTGACCACCCCCGACATCAGCTCGATCTCCTCGCCCGGGAACGTCGAGATCCGGGCCGACCTGGCGGAGGTCGTCAACTCGCAGGTCCGGCGCCTCGAGCGCAAGGACGTGGACAAGATCATCGTGTCGGCCCACCTCCAGGGCATCGCGGCCGACGAGGCGCTGATCCCGATGGTGCGCGGCGTCGACATCTGGATCGCGGGCGGCGGCGACGACCTCCTCGCCAACCCCGACGACACCCTCATTCCGGGCCAGAGCGCCGTTGGCCCCTACCCCAAGCCGGTGGCCGACCGCGACGGCCGCAACGTGCTGGTGGTCTCCACCGCGGGCGAGTACAGGTACGTCGGCCGGCTGACGGCCGAGTTCTCGCGCTCGGGCCGCGTGGTCGGTGTGGACGACTCGCGCAGCGGCCCGGTGCGCGTGTCGGGCACGCTCACGGATCCAGACTTCGCACCCGAGGACCCCGTCATGAAGGCCCAGGTGGTGGACCCCGTGGTGGCCTTCAGGGCAGTGCTCGCGGGCCAGCCGGTGGGCACCACGCAGGTGACGCTGACCCGCACGCTCGGCGCCGTCAACGATCCCATCCGCCGGCGCGAGTCCGGCTACGGCAACCTGGTGGCCGACTCGTACCTGTGGAAGGCCCAGCAGCTGGCCGCGCTCGACCCGCTGGTCGACGAGCCCCAGGTGGCGATCGCCAACGGCGGCGGCATCCGGGCGGACATCCCGGCGGGGGCGATCAACAAGGCGCTCACGTTCGACGCTCTGCCGTTCTTCAACCAGATCTCCGTCATGGAGGACATCGGCTGCGCGCAGTTCCGCCAGCTGCTCGAGCGCGGCTACTCGGGCCTGCCCGCCATCACCGGCCAGTTCGCGAACATCGCCGGCATGCGGGTGGAGGTCGACCCGGCGCAGCCCGTGCAGGTGGTGTCGGCAGCCCCGGCTCCGGTGACGATCGTCACCCCGGGCCAGCGGGTCCGCAACCTGTGGCTGACGAACGGGACCCCGCAGAACACCGCCGACGACACGCAGCTCGTGGCAGGCGGAACGGTCGTCCCGGGCTGCGCGCCCATCGACCTCGCCACGGTCGACTTCACCCTCAGGGACGGCGACCGCTATCCGTTCACCGGCCAGGGCCTGACGACGTTCACCGCGGTCGGAGCGCTCTACAACCAGGCGCTCGAGGACTACATCATGGCCCCGGCCGCATCGGGCGGCCTGGCCGGCGTGGTGACGTCGGCCCAGTACCCGATGGTGCCCTCCGGGGTGCGGCGGATCACGATCGCGGGGGACTGAGCGCTGCGTCAACGCTCCGAAGGGGTCGCCTCCCGGCGACCCCTTCCATGCTCGCCCTTGGCGCTGCTCAGTGCCGACCCGGTGGAAGAAGTACTTCTCCCGCCGTCGGCCACTTGCCTTCCGAGGCTTCGCCCCGTGCTCGTCCGCGATCCGCGAAGTGCGATTCCGCGCGCCACGACGCGCGGCGATCCACGACCTGCCTGAGTCAGCCTCGGCACGAGCGTGTAGCTCCGCGTGATCATCGAGCGGCTGGCGGCTGTCCGGGGATTGCCTGATCCGTGACTGGCGCCTGTCCGGTCGGAGGTGCTCGCGCCGATCGGGCCCGCTGGTCACTCCCGACAGGCCCGACGGGTGGTCGGGGTAGGGCGGGTTGTTGATGCAGCGGAGAGCGTCGGTCCAGGAAGCGTCCGGCTGCGATTTCCCGGTCGAGGAACCGTGGCACGGCCGCCACCGACGAGGAGCTTCTCATCCAGCAGGATGCGGCCTCGTTCGAGCTCTTCTACGACCGCTACTTCGAACGCCTGCTGACCTTCTTCTCACGCCGCACGCCCGACGTCGAGCTGGCCGCGGACCTGACGGCCGAGACCTTCGCCGCCGCCTTGGCCTCCCGGAGGCGCTATCGCCGCCATCGCGGGCGCGCCGATTCGTGGCTGTTCGCGATCGCCTACCACAAGCTCGCCGATGCCCAGCGGCGCGGCTGCGCCGAGGATCGCGCCCGCAGACGCCTTGGCATCGAGCGCATCGAGCTCTCGGATGACGACATCACGCGCATCGAGCGACTCGGACAGGCGGACTCGGTGGCCGCGCTGGTGCAAGAGCTTCCGGAGGACCAGCGGGAGGCGATCCGCGCACACGTGATCGAGGAGCGGCCCTACGGCGAGATCGCGGTCGAGTTCGAGACGTCCGAAGCGGTCGTTCGCAAGCGGGTCAGTCGTGGGCTGGCGGCAATCCGCAAGCGGCTCGGAGGAGTGTTCTGATGGCCCCGTTCGAGTTCCAGGCGAGCCTGCGACTGCAGCTCAGGGAGGCGGCGGAGCGCGAGCAGCGCCGCGGCCTCCTGGCGCGACTCGCGGCAGCAGGTCGCGCCGTGCTTCCGGGCGTCGGCCACTCGGTGGTGCCTGCCGCCGCCGTGGCGGCGACGTTCGCCGCCGTCATCTCGGTCGCAGCCATCTTCCTGATGTCGGACTCCGAGCAGCGCCCGGTCGCGCCGCCGAGGTGGTCGCCGAGCTCAGCCTGGCCGACTCCGCCGGCGCGACCTTCGCGGCGTTCGGCTCGGTCTGGATGGCCGACCCCAGTCGCGACGAGCTGCTGCGAGTCGACCCGGACTCCCGCCGGTGGCCGGCCGCCTGCCGGTCGCCGGTGAGCTCGCGCTCGGCGTGGGTGCCGGGTCCCTGTGGGCCCTTCAGGAGGGCCAGACGCGCAAGACGCGCGGTGGCTTCGTCCTCCATGGTCCGCTGCTGCGCATCGACCCCGGCACGAATCGCGTGACCGCCCGCATCCCGCTCGGCGCGATAGCCGGTCAGCCCTTCGCGGGCTACGAGGTGCTCGACGGGCGGGACGAGGTCTGGGTCGCGGGGGTGAGTGGCGCGGTGCGGATCGATCCGGAACCAACCGGGTCACTCAGGCCATCGCGGCGCCGGATCAGCTCGTCAGCACCCACTTCGCGCTCCTCGACGGTGACCTGTGGGCGATCACCGAGACGGGCGCCTGCTGAGCTTCGATCGCCGCACCGGCGGGACCGTCAGCGACGTCCGGCTCGGGCTTCCCGAGGCCGTTCGACCTGGGCAACGGCCCAGGGGGCGGGCTCATCGCCACGGCGCCAGGTGCGCTCGCGCGCATCGAGCCCTACTCGGGCCGCGTTCTATGGCGCGCCCGTCTCGGCCCGAGCGTCGACGTCTGGACCCCGGCCGGCGGCCTGATCTGGGTTCGCAGCAGCGGTCAGGGGAAGGACCGCCTGAGCGCGCTCGATCCCGAGACCGGGCGCGTCCTGACCAGGGTCGAGCTGGAGGACTTCGGCGCCGCTGGACTCGCCGCGGTCGACGACGAGCTGTGGCTCAGCACCGTCGCCGGCAACGTCGTGGTCATGCGCCGCTAGCGACGGGCGCGCATCCGTGCGCACGGACACGTGTCGTCCGGGGGGGTTCTTCCATCAGTACCTCAGCCCGTGGCCGAACGGGTACAGGACCGTCCCGGGGTCGCCTGCCGCCGGGACGTCCACGGGCAGCCGGCCGCTCGGGTTCACCTCGCCGAACAGCGTCTTCGCCAGCGCTCTCACCGACACGCCGGCGAAGCTGTACGTCGCCACGTAGGTCTCGGCGCTCGGCAGGTAGGCGATGTCGTACGGGTCTCTCACCGCGGCCACGATCACCGGCTTGCCGCTCGCCACCAGCTCCGCCACCAGCCGCTGCTGGGCCGGCGCGCTCCAGGCTCGGTTCGTCACCACGATCACCACGTCGTTCCGCTCGGCGGCCGCGCGTGCTCCGGCGATCGCCGCGTCGCTCGGCGCGGCGCCCGTCTCGAGCACCTCCGCCGCCAGGCCGCGCTCGCGCACCTGCGACCCCAGCGTCGCCGTCGTCGTCACGCCCCATCCGGTCACCAGCGCCCGCTGCCCGGTGCCGGCCTGCAGCGGCAGCACGCCGGCGTCGTTCTCGACCAGCGTGACCGTCCGCTCCGTTACCTCCTCGGCGGTCTCCAGGTGGTCGCGCTTGCCCACCACCCGGTCCACCTTGTGCTCCTTCACGAACGGCTGCTTGAACAGCCCGAGCCGCTCCTTCAGCCTCAGGATCCGGTACACCGACTGGTCGATCCGGCGCTCGCTGATCTCACCCGAGCGCACCGCCTCCAGCACCGACCGGTAGGCCAGGTCGAACTCGGGCGGCATCAGCATCAGGTCGGCGCCGGCCTTGATCGCCTCGACCGGCACGCGGTCGTCGCCGAACATGTCCCGCACGCCCTGCATGTCCAGGGCGTCCGTCACGACCACGCCCTCGAAGTCCAGCTGGCGCCGCAGCAGGTCGGTGAGGATCGGCCGGGAGAGCGTCGCCGGGCGGCCCGAGTCGTCGAGCGCCGGCACCACGATGTGCGCGGTCATGATCGACTCGACGCCTGCGTCGATCGCCGCAGCGAACGGCGGGAGGTCGATGCTGTCGAGCTCCTCGCGCGTGTGGTCGATGACCGGGAGGCCGGTGTGCGAGTCGACGTTGGTGTCGCCGTGGCCGGGGAAGTGCTTCGACGTGGAGGCCACGTCCTCGCGCTGGTAGCCGTTCACCTGGGCCTCCGTCAGCGAGGCGGCCAGGTCCGGGTTCGACGAGAACGAGCGCACGCCGATCACCGGGTTCTCGGGGTTGACGTTCACGTCGGCGACCGGCGCGAAGTTCTGGTTGATCCCCATCGCGCGGAGCTCCTCGCCCGTGACCTCGGCGGCGGACTTCGCCAGCCTCGGGTCGCGCGCGGCGCCGAGCGCCATGTTGCCGGGGAACTGCGTGGCGGGCTCCGTGATCCGCACCACGAGGCCCTGCTCCTGATCGGTGGAGACCAGCGCCGGGATCTCGGCGCCCGACGAGGTGGCGGCGCGCTGGATCCCGTTCGACAGGCCCGCGATCTGGCGCGGGTTCTGCACGTTGTCGGACCAGGCGAAGTAGATGATCCCGCCGAGGTGGTAGCGCTCGATCAGCTGGCGGTGGTTGTCGACCCCGTACTCGGTCTGGTTGCGCGGGTCGGCCCCGTCGGCGTCCGTGCCGTAGGCGTAGGTCATGAACATCTGGCCGACCTTCTCCTCGAGCGACATCCGGTCGATCTTGCGCGTGAGGCGGTCGTCGTCGTCGCGGTCTGCCGACGCGCCCGGCGCGATCGCCACCAGCACGGCCAGCGCGCAGGTCAGGAGCAGCGCCCACGTGAGCCGAGTCCGCTGGGTCCCCATCGTCGTCCCTCCCGTTTCGCCGACGCCGAACACTGGTCTATACCAGTTCCATCGTTACCCGGTGCGGCCCCCGGCCAGACATAGGGGGCGCGAATAGGGGACTCCCCCGACGCGCCTGGGTCCGGCATGCGGGACGGTCGTCGCCATGACCATCACACGCACACCCACACTCGCCGCCGCGCTCCGCGAGGGCGGCTTCGTCGGCGACGTCCTCGAGCCTGACGACCCCGGCTACGACACGGCCCGCTTCGGCTGGAACGGAGCGATCGACCGGCGCCCTGCCGCGGTGGCCTGCGCGACCGACGCCGATGACGTCTCGGCCGCGATCAGGGCCGCCCGCTCCGCCGGGCTGCCCTTCACGATCCGCGCCGGGGGCCACTCCGTGTCGGGGCGGTCGGTTCGCGACGGTGCGCTGTGCATCGACCTGCGGGCGATGAACGGCGTGGATGTCGAGCCGGACCTCGTGCGGGTCGGCGGCGGGGCGCTGCTGAGCGAGCTCGACGCCGCCACGCAGGAGCACGGGCTCGCCGTGCCGGCGGGGCAGGTCTCGCACACCGGCGTCGGCGGGCTGACGCTGGGCGGGGGCATCGGCTGGCTGATGCGCCACCACGGGCTGACGATCGACTCACTCGTGGCCGCCGAGGTCGTGCTGGCCTCAGGCGAGATCGTGCGGGCCAGCGCCTCGGAGCATCCCGACCTCTTCTGGGCGCTGCGCGGCGGGGGCGGTGACTTCGGCGCCGTCGTGAGCTTCGAGTTCCGCCCGCACCGGGTGGGCCCGATGGTGCTGGCGGGGATGCTGGTCTACCCGTGGGAGTCGGCAGGCGATGCGCTGCGCGCCAGCCGCGACCTCATGGAGGACGCGCCGCCGGAGCTGACGATCTTCGACGTCCTGCTCACCGCGCCGCCCGGGCCGCCCTTCCCGGCGGAGCTCCAGGGACGCCGCGTGGCGGTGGTGAGCGTGGCGTGGAGCGGCGATCTGGCCGAGGGGGAGCGGGTGCTGGCGCCGCTGCGCTCGGAGTGCCCGCCTGCGCTCGATCTCGTAGGGCCGATGCCGTACGTCGCGCTCCAGACGATGCTCGACGCGACTGCCCCGCACGGCCAGCGGTTCTACGACCGGCTGCACTATCTGCCCGAGGTGAGCGACGGGTTCATCGACACGATGGTGCGTGGGTTCGAGGCGGTGCCGTCGCCGCAGTCGCACGTGGTGACCGGGTGGATGGGCGGAGCGATCGACCGGGTGGCGCCGGGCGAGACGGCGTTCGGACACCGCGACGCGCGTGCGTTCACGTGGATCATCGGGTGCTCGGGTGACGAGCCGGTGGGGCCGACGTCCGAGTGGGTCCGGCGAGTCTGGGACGACACGGCCGGCTTCGCGCGCGAGGGGGTGTACGTGAACGCCCTGGACAGCGGGCGGTCCGTCCGGGATGCCTACGCGGGCGAGATCTGGGAGCGGCTGGTGGAGATCAAGCGGCGCTACGACCCGGACGGGGTGTTCGCGGGGAACGGGATCGGCTAGTGACCTGAGGCGGAAGTTCGGCGTCAGCCGCAGGTCACTAGAGCCCCTCGCGCACGGCGTGTGCGGCCGCCTCGGCGCGGCTGCGCACGCCGAGCTTGGCCAGCACGTGGCCCACGTGATGCTCCGCGGTCTTCGGGGCGATCACGAGGCGGTCGGCGATCTGGGCGTTCGAGAGTCCCGCGGCGATCAGGGCGAGGACCTCGAGCTCGCGGGCGCGTGAGATGGTCGCGGTCGCCCCTGGCGGTGCCGCGGCCGGCGACACCCTGCTCGCGCAGCAGGGCGGCGGCGCGGTCGGCGTCCTTCCGGGCCCCGAGGCGCTCGAAGACCTCGCGGGCGGTGCGGGCGGAGGCGAGGGCGAAGGGCGAGCCGGCCGCGGCCTGGACGCGTGCGAGGGCGAGGCGGGCGCGCGCTTCCTCGAACGGGAAGTCGATGGCGGCGAAGCGGGCGACGGCGTCCTCGAGGTGGTGCGCGGCGGCGGCGATGGGTCGCAGCGCGGGCCGCGCGCCACTCGTCCGCACAGCAGCGCCGCTTCGGCTTCGCAGGTCCGCTCGGGCCAAGTGCCGTGCCCTTTCGCCGCAGGCCTCGCGGCGGCCCGCCGCCGCCTCGTCCAGGTCTCCTGAGACGAGCGCCAGCTCGGCGCGCAGCGCCAGGACCTCGGGGTCGTCAGTGGAGTCGGCGCGGCGGTCCAGCATCGCCTGCGCGACCTCCCGCTCGCCGCGTTCCAGATGCAGTCGCACGATCGTCCCGAACGCCGCCGGCTCGTCCTCGAGTCCGCTCAGCAGCTTCTCGGCCTCCTCGGTGCGCCCCTGTCGCAGACGCAGCTCCGCCAGTACCGCCAGCGGCAGCAGGCGGCCGCCACCGCGGCGCCGATCCGGAGGGCGTTTCAGCGCCTCGCCGAGCACCGCCTCGGCGCGTTCCCAGTCGCCGGCCCGCATCAGGACTCCGCCGTAGATCCCCCGGCACCACGACTGCACCGGCAGGAAGCGGCGGCGCTCCGTGAACTCCACCACGGCCTCGCACCACTCGGTCGCGCGCCGCAGGTCCGACAGCCCGTCGCAGACCACCAGCGTCGTGCAGCACGCGTCGCCGCACGCCAGCGGGTCGCTCGACTCGCCTCCCAAAGCGACCGTCATCCCCTCGCCGAGCAGCCCGAGACCCTCCTCGACGCGGCCCTGGCTCACCGCCGCGCGCCCGAGCTGGGCAAGCGCCATGCACTCCACGTCCGCGTCCGCCAACTCGTGCGCGACGTCCAGCGCCGCGCGGGCATGACGCTCGGCGTCCGCGGGGTCGGCGGCCCGCTTCGCATCCTCGATCGCAAGCCATCCGAGTTCTGGAGAGGGGCCGGTGTCGGCCAGCAGCCGGCGCGCCCGGGACAGCCAGCCCGCCGAGGCAGCAGCCCGGCCGTCGATGCGGTGCTCGCTCGCCAGGTAGGTGGCGAGACCGCCGGCCTTGACGGGGTCACCACGGCGCTGGTACTCGGCGTACGCCTGACGGCGGCGGTCGATCGCCGCGTCCCGCTCGCCCAGCCACCACAGGGACTGGCCCAAGCCGTCCAGCGCCTCCGGGTCGCCCGGCTCGGCTTCGAGCGCCGCCGCGAAGGCGTCGCGCGCGGCTGCCCAGTCCGCCTCGGCGAAGTGCTGCCAGCCGCTCTGCTTGCTGGTCATCGGCGCCTACAGTCTCCCGGCTCGCTCGAGTGTGGGCCGTCAAATACACCGTATGGGTGTATGAGAGGGCCCACACTCCGCGTCGGGGCCGACTCTGCTCGAGTGTGGGCCCTCTGAGGTGTCATATGCGGGACTCAGGGGGCCCACACTCCTGGGGAGGGCGCGCCGGGGCCCGATTAGGATCGCCGGATGACGGTCGAGCTTCAGCACGAGGCCACCACGGTCCTTCAGCGCCTCATCCGGCTCAACACCGTCAACCCGCCCGGCAACGAGCGTCCCGCGCAGGAGTTCCTCAAGGCCTTCCTCGACAGCGCCGGCTTCGAGACGGCCCTCCTCGCCGACGATCCGGCCCGGCCCAACCTCGTCGCCCGCCTCCGGGGCCGAAAGCCCGGTCCGGTTCTCGGCCTCCTCTCGCACGTCGACACCGTCGTCGCCGATCCCGCCGGCTGGCGCCACGGGCCCTGGTCCGGCGAGCTCGACGACGGCTGCGTCTGGGGACGGGGCGCCCTCGACATGAAGTCGCAGACCGCCGCCGAGGCCGTGGCCGCCGCCTCGCTCGCCAGGGAGGGCTGGCGGCCGGCACACGGCGATCTCCTCGTCATCTCCGTCAGCGACGAGGAGGTCGGCGGCACCGGCGCCGAGTGGCTCACCGCCGAGCATCCCGAGCTCGTCCGCTGCGACTACCTCCTCAACGAGGGCGGTGGCGAGTGCGTCGAGGTCGACGGCTCGCGCGCGTACGCCATGTGCGTCGGCGAGAAGGGCGTCTTCCGCTTCACGCTCACCACCGACGGCGCCGCCGGCCACGCGTCGCTGCCCCAGGTCGCCGACAACGCCCTCCTCAAGCTCGGCCCGCTGCTCGAGGCGATGAAGAGCAGGCAACCCAGCTGGGACATCACCCCCGCCCCACGTGCCCTCCTTGCCGAGCTCGGCCTCGAGCCCGACGGCGACCCCTCGGCCGCGCTGGCCGCGGTCGAGCAGCGCGCGCCGGATCTCGCCCCACTCGTCGACGCCATGATGCGCGTGACGCTCGCCCCCACGATGGTCGACGCCTCCGAGCAGATGAACGTCATCCCGGAGACGGCGCGCCTCCACGTGGACTGCCGCGTGCCGCCCGGGATGGGCGAGGACACCGTCAGGAGCCGGGTCACCGAGGTGCTCGGCGACACCGGCTACCGCCTCGACTTCACCGAGCAGGTGACCGGCAACGCATCGCCCCCGCAGTCGCCGCTCGCCGACGCCATCGGGAACTGGGTCGACAAAGCCGACCCGGGAGCCCGCCTCCTCCCCAGCCTGTCGGTCGGCTACTCCGACTCGCGCACCTTCCGCCACGCCTTCCCCGACTGCGTGGCCTACGGGTTCTTCCCGTTCAGGCACATGACGGCCAATCAGCTGGCCGAACTGGTGCACGCCCGCGACGAGCGCATCGACGTGCGCGACCTCGGCCTTGCCGTGGACTGCTACCGCGCCGTGGCGACCGAGCTGCTCGGTCGCTGATCGGCCGGCTGCAGCCCGAACTCGGAGGCGATCAGCTCGTAGGAGCGCCGGCGCGCCTCGTGGGAGTGCGTGATCGTCAGCACCACCACCTCCTCGGCCCCGTATTCCGCCGCCACCGCCTCGAGCCCGGCCCGCACGGTCGCCGGCGAGCCGATCACCGCCCGCCGGCCGCCGCCGCCCGGCGGCCGGGTGCGCGTCTCGAGATACCGCAGCGCCTTGTCCACCGGCGGGATCTCCACGAGCCGCCCCTGCCGCAGCAGCGACAGCATCATCCGGCTCGACGACGCCAGCCGCTCCGCCTCCTCGTCCGACTCGGCGCACACCGCGATCACCCCCACCGACAGGCGCGGCGCGCTGAGCCGCTCCGAGGCGAGGAAGCGCGCGCGGTAGTCCGCGGCGATCGCCGCCCCGGACGGGTTGATGAAGTCGGCGAACGAGTACGGCAGGCCGAGCTCGCCTGCCCAGATCGCGCTCTGCGGCGACGAGCCGAGCAGCCACGGCTCCGGTCGCTCGGGGCGGCCGGGCAGCGTGCGCGCCAGCCGCGTGAACGGATGGCCGTCCGGCATCTTGTCCTCCAGCAGCGCGAGCAGCTCGATCAGCTGCTCGATGAAGTCGTCGGGCGCCTGGTGGCGGCGGTCGCGCTGCAGCGCCAGCATGGTCATCGGGTCCGTGCCCGGCGCGCGGCCCAGGCCCAGGTCGATCCGCTCCGGGTGCAGGCCGGCCAGCAGGCTGAACGTCTCCGCCACCTTCAGCGGGCTGTAGTGGGGCAGCATCACGCCGCCGCTCCCCACCCGGATCCGCGAGGTGCGCGCCGCTATGGCCGCGATCAGGATCTCGGGCGCGGCGCAGGCGAGCGCCGGCGTGGCGTGGTGCTCGGCGACCCAGTAGCGGCGGAAGCCGAGCCGGTCGGCCAGCTCAGCGAGGTCGAGCGTGTTGTGGAGGGCCTGAGCGGCGGTCGAGCCCTCCGGGATCGGCGACTGGTCCAAGACGCTCAGCAACAAGACAGTGACTCTTTACGAAACCTTGGGCCGCGTTTGACCTGCCGCTGCCCTGCCACGGGGATCCTCAAGCCATGAAGCTCATCGCACTCATCACTGCAATCGCCGTCCTCGCCACGACCGCCGTCGCGTCCGCCCAGGCTCCCCTGCGCGAGTTCGAGGGCGAGGTCGTGTCCGTGAACCGGGACGCCAAGCGCTTCCGCCTGCACGACTCCGAGCGCGGCACGGTCCGCGTCCACGTGAACCGCAACACGCGCTTCGAGCGGATCGACGGAATGGCCGGGCTGCGCGTCGGCATGCGCCGCGTGGAGGTCAAGGTGCGCCGCATCGACGGCCGCTGGATCGCGTCCGAGGTCGAGAAGTCGGGCGGCGGCGGCGAGCACGGCGGCGGCGATCGCGGGGGCGATCGCAGGGGCGGCGAAGACAACAGCGGCCCCGGCAGCGGCGGAGGCAACTCCTGACGGCTCCAGCCGCATGAAGTCAGCGCGCCGGCGCGTCATCGCGTCGGCGCGCTAGCGCCGCAGCGCCTCGGCTCGCGGGCTCGTGCCGGGGCGCCGCAGCGCCTCCGGCCGCAGCGCCGGGTTGTCGTAGCCCGTGTCCGCCGGGTTGACGTTCTCGCCGGGCGGCACGATCTCGTCGATCCGGTCGAGCAGCTCGTCGGACAGCTCCACGTCGGCGGCGCCCAGCTGCGACTCGAGGTGCTCCATCTTCCGCGGGCCGATGATCGCCGAGGTGACCGCGGGGTGCCGGAGCACGAACGCCAGCGCGAGCTCGATCAGGGTCATGCCCGCCTCCTCGGCGAGCTGGGCCAGGGCGTCGGCCGCGTCGAGCTTGCGCTGGTTGCCCGGGATCGACAGGTCGTAGCGCTTGGGCAGCATCGCCGAGCGCCGTGAGCCCAGGTTCTCGGCGCCCTTGCGCCACTTCCCCGACAGCCAGCCGCCCGCCAGCGGGCTCCACGGGATCACGCCGATGCCGTAGCGGCGGCAGGTCGGCAGAACGTCGTTCTCGACACCGCGGATGAGCATCGAGTAGGGCGGCTGCTCCGAGACGAAGCGCTCGCGGCCGCGCCGCTCGGCGGTCCACTGCGCCTCGACGATCTGCGACGCCGGGAACGTCGACGAGCCGATGTAGCGCACCTTCCCCGCGCGGATGAGGTCGGTCAGCGCGCCGAGCGTCTCGTCGATGTCGGTGTCGTCCTCGGGGCGGTGGATCTGGTACAGGTCGATCCAGTCGGTCTTCAGCCGGCGCAGGCTGTTCTCGACCTCGGTGACGATCCAGCGGCGCGAGTTGCCGAACTCGTTCGGGTCGTCGCCCATCGAGCCGTGGACCTTGGTGGCGAGGAAGACGTTGTCGCGCCGGCCGCCGGCGAGCGCCTTGCCCACGATCTCCTCGGACTCGCCGGCCGAGTAGACGTCGGCGGTGTCGACGAAGTTGATGCCGGCGTCGAGGGCGCGGTGGATGATGCGGATCGACTCGTCGTGGTCGCGCTCGCCCCAGGCGCCGAACATCATCGTCCCGAGGCAGAGCGGGCTGACCTTCACTCCAGTGCGTCCCAGCGTGCGGTGCTCCATGCGCGTCGAGACTAGTGACGGCGGCCTGTCACCCTTGGCGGCCGGGAGATGGCCAGCCGAGACGACATCCGCAACGTCGCGATCATCGCCCACGTCGACCACGGCAAGACGACGCTCGTGGACGCCATGCTGCGCCAGTCCGGCGTGTTCGCCGCGCACGAGGAGCTGACCGACCGGGTCATGGACTCGATGGACCAGGAGCGCGAGCGCGGCATCACGATCCTCGCCAAGAACGCCGCGGTGCGCGTACGGCGACGGGTGAAGATCAACCTGGTCGACACGCCCGGCCACGCCGACTTCGGCGGCGAGGTCGAGCGCGGCCTGACGATGGTCGACGGCGTGATGCTGCTGGTGGACGCCTCCGAGGGGCCGCTGCCGCAGACCCGCTTCGTGCTGCGCAAGGCGCTCGAGGCGCGGCTGCCGGTGGTGCTCGTGCGTCAACAAGGTGGACCGGCCCGACGCGCGCATCGGCGAGGTGGTGAACGAGGTCTACGAGCTGTTCCTCGACCTCGACGCCGACGAGTCGCAGATCGAGTTCCCGATCGTCTACACGAACGCCAAGGCCGGCTGGGCCTCGCTCGAGGAGGGCGTGGAGGGCACCGACCTGCGGCCGCTGCTCGACCTGCTCGTCGAGCGCGTGCCCGCGCCCGAGTACGAGGAGGGCCACCCGCTCCAGGCGCGCGTGACCAACCTGGACGCCGACCCCTACGTCGGCCGGCTCGCGCTCTGCCGCGTGCACCAGGGCACGATCCGCGAAGGGCCAGAAGGTCGCCTGGTGCCGGCGCGACGGCGCGATCGAGCCGGTGCGGGTGTCCGAGCTGTACGTGAACGAGGGGCTGCGGCGGGTGGACGCCGAGGAGGCCGGGCCGGGCGAGATCATCGCGCTCGCCGGCATCCCCGAGATCACGATCGGCGAGACGATCGCGGACGCCGAGGACCCGCGCCCGCTGCCGGTGATCGCCGTGGAGGAGCCGGCGCTCGGCATGACCGTCGGGATCAACAACTCGCCGCTGGCCGGGCAGTCGGGCTCGCGGCTGACCGCGCGGATGGTGAAGGACCGGCTCGACCAGGAGCTGGTGGGCAACGTGGCGATCCGCGTGCTCGACACCGAGCGGACCGACACCTGGGAGGTGCAGGGCCGCGGCGAGCTGCAGCTGGCCGTGCTGGTGGAGACGATGCGGCGCGAGGGCTTCGAGCTGACCGTGGGCAAGCCGCAGGTGGTCACGCGCGAGGTCGACGGCGCGGTGCACGAGCCGATCGAGCGGCTCTCGATCGACGTGCCCGAGGACTTCCTCGGCGTGGTCACCCAGATGCTGGCGCTGCGCAAGGGCCGGATCGAGAACATGGTCAACCACGGCACCGGCTGGGTCCGGCTCGACTTCCTCGTGCCCACGCGCGGCCTGATCGGCTTCCGCACCGAGTTCCTCACCGAGACGCGCGGCTCGGGGATCCTGCACTCGGTCTTCGAGCGCTACGAGCCGTGGCAGGGCGACGATCCGCACGCGGCCCACCGGCTCGCTCGTGGCCGACCGCCGCGGCCCGACCGCCACCTTCGCGCTGGTCAAGCTGCAGGAGCGCGGCCAGCTGTTCGTGGGCCCGGGCGAGGAGGTCTACGAGGGGATGGTGGTGGGCGAGAACGCGCGCGCCGACGACCTCGACGTGAACGCCGTGCGCGAGAAGAAGCAGACCAACGTGCGCGCGGCGGGCTCGGACGACACGATCAAGCTGGTGCCGCGCGCACCGGCTGTCGCTGGACCAGGCGCTGGAGTTCATCCGCGAGGACGAGTGCGTGGAGGTCACGCCCGACGCGGTGCGGCTGCGCAAGCTCGCGCTGGACGCGGTGGGGCGGCAGAAGGAGTCGCGGGCGCGGAAGCGCGTGGAGGTGTAGCGGTGCCGCTGAACCACGTGGCCCTGACGGTGGCCGACCGCGAGCGCTCGGCCGCCTTCTACGCCGAGCACTTCGGCCTGACGCGGCGGCTCCACGACGACGAGCACCTGATGATCCTCGGCGACGACAGCGGGTCGGTGCTTACGCTGAGCGAGGGCGTCCCGCCGGCGGGGCTCCCCAGCGACAACCATTTCGGGTTCCAGCTGGCGGACGTGGACGAGGTGCGCGCCGCGCGCGAGCGGTTCCGCCGGGCGGGCCTGGTCGAGACAGAGTGGCAGGACGACAGCGTCGTAGTCCGGGTGCAGGTGGCCGATCCGGACGGCTACCGCGTCGAGCTGTACGCCTTCTAGGACAACCAGGCGATCACCAGGATGATCAGCGCGATGCCGATGCCGATCGTGCCGACCATGACCGGCGGGCGGTTGCGGCGCCAGAAGTCCGGGTCCGCCTGGTCGCGGGTGTGGCGGCCCTCTGGGGGCTCGCCGGTCCAGTCGTCCTCGTCGTCCCAGGCGCCCACGCCCTACTTGTACCCGCGTTTTCCCCTCCGGCCACCGGGTACGGCCATGACTCAACGGTTTTCGACTCAAGGCGGGGCAGACATGGCCGATCAGACGGTTCGCGACCTCAAGTTGGTCCAGTACCTCAACGAGGCGTACGGCAAGGAGAAGGAGCTCGAGACTGCGCTGCAGGCGCACATCGGGATGACCACGAAGGCGCCGTACAAGAAGCGCCTCCAGCAGCACCTGAAGGAGACGAAGGCGCACGCGCGCAATGTCGAGCGGCGCATCAAGCAGCTCGGCGGCAAGGCCGACGCCACTCCGGCCCCCGGGCCGATCGGCGACGCGGCTTCCGCCGTGACCTCGGTGGCCGGCAAGGCGGTGTCGGCGGCGAAGGGGCCGCTGCACGCGATCCGCGGCACCGGCGAGAACGAGAAGATGCTGAAGAACGCGAAGACGCAGTTCTCGAACGAGCACGAGGAGATCGCGACGTACACCGCGATCGAGACGCTCGCCGACACGGTTGGCGACAAGGACACCGCCAAGCTCGCCCGGGAGATCCGGCGCGAGGAGGAGCGGATGGCGAAGTTCCTCGCCGGCCAGATCCCGACGCTGACGAAGGCCGTGGCCCGGGAGGAGATCCCGGCGGCCGAGCGGAACGGCGGCGGGACGAGCAGGCGGCGTGCGGCGTCGAGCCGGTCGCGGTCGGCGTCGAGCTCGCGGTCGTCGAGCTCGCGCTCGCGCTCGTCCTCGTCGCGCTCGCGTTCCTCGAACGGCGCGTCCACGTCCCGTTCCTCCGGCTCGCGCTCGACCCGCGCGCGTAGCGGCTCCCGCTCGTAGCGCAAGCAGTAGCGTCCGTTCGGTGGCAGACCAGCAGGAGCGACATCCCGAGACCGGTCGTCGAGGAGACCGAGGATGAGCGTGTCGACCGCAACCTCCAGGAGATGCTGGGGGAGCTGCGCGTCGCGCTGCCCGGGGTGCAGGTGCTGTTCGCGTTCCTGCTGGTCGTCCCGTTCAACCAGCGTTTCGCAGACGTAACGCAGTTCCAGAAGACGGTGTTCTTCGCCACCCTGCTCTGCACGGCGGCGTCCACCGTGTGCCTGATTGCACCCACCGCCCACCACCGGCTCGAGTTCCGCCGCCAGCACAAGCGGGCCATCGTTCACACCGGCAACCGCATCGTGGTGCTCGGCCTGCTGCTGCTGGCGGTCGCGATGACGGGGGCGGTGATGTTCGTCACCGACTTCCTCTACGCGAGCACCACGACGACCGTCGTGGCAGCGGCCATGGCCGCGGCGTTCGCCATCCTTTGGTACGCGATCCCGCTGCGGCGGCTGGCCCAGAGCGACTAGCGCCGTCTCGGGCTACCTCTGGCTCCTTGGCGGGTCGTTCGCCTACTCGCGAAGTGTTCGTGGCAGACCGAAGTGCCGGAAGACGCCGGTGTCGGTGAACCAGGTGATCGCCGCGACCGCGTCCGCCTCGAGCGTGAGCACGAGCAGTCCGTAGGGGCGGGCGATCGCCGCCTGCGGGTCGGGGAGGTAGCAGCCGAAGGCCGGCTGGGTGTTGGCCCGGGTGGCCACGACACGCAGCGGCCTGCCGCGAAGCTCTCCCCGCTGGCGCAGGAAGGCGGCGATCGCCTGGTGTCCCTGGTATTCCAGCGGCTGGGGCGGCATGGTGAGCAGGGCGTCGTCGGTGAGCAGGGCGACGACGTCGTCGATGTCGCCGCTCTCGACGGCGTCGGCAAAGCGCCCGACCAGTTGGCGCTCGCGGGCGCTGTTCGGCCGCGGGGCGCGCTCGCGGTCGGCGGCCGGCAGCCGCGTTCCCAGCGCCGCCCGGGCGCGCTGCAGGGCGCCCTTCACCGCGATCTCGCCCGTCTCGAGCATCTCGGCGACCTCGGCGGTGCGGTAGCCGAGCACGTCGCGCAGCACGATTGCCGCGCGCTGGCTGGGCGGCAGGTGCTGGAGCGCGGCGATGAACGCAAGCTCGACCGACTCCCTGGCCTCGTACCGGGTCGCCGGCCCCGGCGAGCGGTCCGGCATCTCCTCGAGGAGGACGTCGGGGTAGGGCTCGAGCCACATCGGCTCTGTGCGGCGCGTGGGCGCCGGGGCGTCATCCATGGCTTGGACCTCCCGTGGGCGGCGTGACCGGGCACGCAGCGCGTTCAGGCAGCGGTTCGTCGCGATCCGGTAGAGCCAGGCGCGCACCGAGGCCCGGCCCTCGAACGAGTCGAGGCTCCGCCAGGCCGCCAGCAGCGTCTCCTGCACCAGGTCCTCGGCGTCCTGCATCGAGCCGAGGATCCGGTAGCAGTGCAGCTGCAGCTCGCGCCGGTACGGATCGGTGAGCTCGCGGAACGCCTCGTCGTCCCCGGCCCGCGCCCGCGCCAGCGTTGCCTCGGTCAGCGGGTCGTCCGGCACCAGCGCCTCGCATCGACTTGTCCCGTTGCGGTCATCACCCGTAAGGACACCAGCTCGTCGCGAAACGGACCGGCCGTTCCGTTCTCGGCGCCGCCGGTGTCTCAACGAGCATGGACACCAACATGCCCGATCCTCGCCGCTGGTACGCGCTCGCCCTCCTCTGCGGCGCCTTCTTCATGGTCATCCTCGACGCCAACATCGTTGTCGTCGCGCTGCCCTCGATCGAAGCCGACCTCGGCTTGTCGGAACAGGGGCTGCAGTGGGTGATCAGCGCCTACGCACTCACCTTCGCCGGCCTGCTCCTGCTTGGCGGCCGCGCGGCCGACCTGCTCGGACGCCGCCGCGTGTTCATGGTCGGGCTCCTGTTCTTCACGGGCGCCTCGCTGCTCTGCGGGCTCGCCTGGTCGCCCGGGACTCTGATCGGGGCGCGGGCAGTTCAGGGCATCGGGGCAGCGATCATGACCCCCACGGCCCTCTCGATCATCTCGACCACCTTCGAGGAGGGGCCGGAGCGCAACAAGGCGCTCGGGATCTGGGGCCTGCTCGGCGCCTTCGGCGCGACGGCGGGGTACCTGATCGCGGGCCCGCTGGTCGACGGTCCCGGCTGGGAGTGGATCTTCTTCATCAACGTCCCGCGTCGGTCTGATCGCGCTCGCGCTCTGCCCGGTGTTCCTGCCCGAGAGCCGGGCAACGATCGCGAGGCGGAGCTACGACCCCGCCGGTGCCCTCAGCATCACAGGCGCGCTCGTCCTGCTCGTCTACGCGCTCGTCGAAGCCCCCGACGCCGGCTGGGGCAGCCTGCAGACGGTCCTCCTGTCCGTGGTCGCGGCGGGCCTCCTCGGGACCTTCGCGGTGATCGAGTCGCGCCATCGGGCGCCGCTGCTGCCGCTGCGCATCCTTCGCTCGCGCACGCTCGTCGGCGCGAACGCCGTGATGCTGCTCTTCGGTGCCGTCGGCTTCGGCATGCCCTTCATCCTCACGCTCTACTCGCAACAGGTGCTCGGCTATTCGGCCCTCGAGTTCGGCGTCAGCTTCGTGGTCGTCCCGCTTGCGGCCGCGGCCGGGATGTTCGTCGCCCAGGGCGCGGTCCTGAAGGTCGGCTTCAGGCCGGTCGCCGCGACGGGCATGGCGCTCTTGGGCGCAGGATCGCTCATGCTCACGCAGGCGTCCGTGGGCGGCAGCTACTTCGGAGACATCTTCCTCGGGCTGCTCGTCTACGGCCTCGGCATCGGTCCCGCCTTCGCCACCGCCTCGATCGCCGCCCTCGAAGGCGTGGCCGAGCGTGAGGCGGGGCTGGCCTCCGGCCTCAGCAACACCGCCTTCCAGCTCGGCGGCGCGCTCGGCGTCGCGATCGTCTCGACGGTTGCCGTCTCCAGCTCCGCGGACTTCCTGGCGGCGAACGAAGGTGCGGATCCGCTGGTCGTGCTGACCGAGGGCTTCCAATCCGCCTTCGTGGCGTGCGTCGTCGTGGCCGGGATCGGCGTGGCGGTTGGCGCTCCTGCTGCTCGGCCGGCCACGCTCGGCCCCGCAGGAACGGCTCGAGGCCGCTCCTGCGTCGGCCGCCGACTGATCAGCGGAGCGACGCGGCGATCTCGAGGGCGCGGTCGCGGTCGAAGGCGCCCTCGAGGCGGATCAGCGTCCGGCCGCGCTCCATCAGCAGGACGTTCTGCGCCAGTCGCAGCTCGTCCTCCACCACCTCGCCGTTCGGCGCGCGGTAGAAGAAGAAGTGCTCGGCGCCCTCGATCCAGGCGGCCGGCTCCCCGCCCACCGTGAGCTCCTCGATCACGGCGCCCTGGGGAGCGAGCTTCTGGAAGAAGTCGGGCATGAGGTCGCCGCGGATCTCGGTGACGAGCAGGCCGAGGCCGGTGGTCCTCGCGCGCGGCAGGTCCTCGCTCGGGCGGTAGGTGAGCGAGAGCTCGCCGCCGGGGGCGCGGTCGCTCACGTAGACGCCGTCGGGGTCGCCGGGGTCTTCCGGGACGAGCGGGTCGAAGGCGAGGCGCTCGGGGGCGGCCTCGAGGGTGGTGCGGGTGCCGAGCTCGAGTGGCTCGATGGGCGGCGGGGGCGGAAGGTTCTCGCGCCGCTCGACGGTTGCTCCCTGGAGGCCGATGAACTCGAGCACGGCGTCGCGGACGCTCGGCACGGCCGCGAAGACGGCGCCGGACAGGACGAGCAGGGAGACGAGGGCGAGCACGAGTGCGCGGCGGAGGCCGCGGGGCGGGAGGAGGCGCGGCGAGTCGGCCCGGCGGGCGCGAGCCGTGCGACGCTGGTCCGCGTCACCCGGACGAGCTCGACGGCCTCGGCGGCGGAGTCGGCCGGCCGTCCAGCCGCGTGAGCACCCTCGCCGCCAGATCCGGCGTCTCCGGCCACTCCAGCTCCCGGCCGATCTGGACGAGCGTCTGCTCGAGGTCACGCATCGGCGGGCTCCAGTCGGGCGCGCAGGCGCTCCAGCGCTCGGGACGTGCGGGACTTGACGGTGCCGCGCGGGCAGCCCAGGGCGGCCGCGGTCTCCTCCTCGGACAGCTCGAGGAAGTAGCGGCAGGCGATCGTCTCGCGGTCGGTGTCGGAGAGCTCCTCCAGGGCGGAGAGGAGCTCGTCGCGCTGCTCGGAGTCGAGGAGCGCCGCCTCGGGAGACGGGACCGCGCCGCCCGGGCGGCGCTCCTCGGCCACGCGCAGCGCGAGCCGCTCCCGGCGGCCGGCCGACTTGAGCCGGTTCCGTGCCTCGTTCGACACGATCGCCAGCAGCCAGGGCCGGAACGGCGCGCCCTCGCGGAAGCGCCCGAGCGCCGCGTGGGCCTTCACGAACGCGTCCTGGGCCGCCTCCTCGGCATCGGCCGCGTTCCCGGTGATCACCCAGGCCGTCCGAAACGCGATGCTCTGATGCCGTCGCACGATTTCCCCATAGGCCGCCAGCTCGCCGCGCTTGGCCCTCGCGACGAGTTCGTCCTCAGTGGGTGGCCGGTCCTCCACCGTGCCAGTAGTACAACGACGCGGGCGGACCGGTTCCGGGAGATGCGGTGCGGTATCCGCGCACCCAGTGGTGTGGTACTGCCTCACCAGATGGTGCGATGACATCTCACCGTGGCCGGACTTCGGCTAGCAAGGACGGCGGCGACGTCCGTCTAGCCGCCGAGGTCCTTGTTCTCCGGCGTGAACTTGCTCGCGATGAAGGTTGCGCCCTGCGGGTCGCTCAGGATCGTCATGCGGACCCAGGGGGCGTCGAACGGCGGGACGATGACCTGTCCGCCGAGCTCGGTGGCCTTCGCGGCCGTGGCGTCGGCGTCGTCGGTCGCGAAGGTCACGCTCCAGTGGGCCGGCGTGCCGGGCTGGTCGTCCGGGATCGGGTTGATGGTCGCGACGACGTCCTCGAACCGGTCAGGCGCGCCTGCCTCCGCCATCTGCTCTCGGAGCTCCGGGTGGTAGCCCTCGAGGTAGTCGCCGTAGCCGGGCAGCGTCCACATCTGGAGGCCGCCGTCCATGGTGAGCGTCTCCCACCCGAACACCGATCCGTAGAACGACCTCGCGCCTTCGACGTCACGGGTGCCCAGGCCGTTGAAGTTCAGCGAGCCGGGGTCGTTGACCAGCCCCGCGCCCTTGTGCTCCCTCGCCTCCCAGACGCGGAACGCCGCTCCCTCGGGATCGGTGAAGACGGCGATCCGGCCGGCGTCCATGAAGTCGAAGGGCTCCATCACGACGCCGCCGCCGGCAGCGCGGACCTTGGACGCGGCCTCGTCGGCGCTGTCGACCCAGAAATAGGTGTTCCACATCGCCATCGGCGGCGCTGCCTCGGGGATCGATCCGACGGCGGCGACATCGCCGCGCCGCACGCCACCCGAGCTGTCGAACAGAGACCAGCCTGTCGCCTCTGCCCGGGCGATGAAGTACCGCTCTCCGAGCTCGGCGGCATCGCGTCCTCGAACTCCCAGCCGAAGAGACCGCCGTAGAAGTCGACCGCCGCCTCCGGATCGGGTTCGCTCGCATCCACCCAGCAGGGGACGCCGGGGATGTATCCGTCGCGCTCGGGCATTGATGCTCACCCTTTCGAGTCGTGGACAGCGCGGCGCACGCTATCCCGCGTTTGGGTCAGGAACCGTCCTCATCTTCCATGACCCGTAGGCGAACACATCGCCCAAATCGAGCTGGACATGAGCCGCTCGTCCCGATTGAACCGCTGCCGTAGCATGGAGACGATGTTGCGGGTCACTGAGGTCGAGCCAATTGATGACCAACACCTGCGAGTCACTTTCAACGATGGCGTCGTGCGCGACGTCGATTGCTCGTTCCTGTTTCACGGCACGCTGGGCGAGCCCTTGAGAGATCCCGACTACTTCCGGCAAGCGCGGGTGGACGAGGAAGCGCGGACCGTCGTCTGGCCGAACGGGCTCGATCCGGCGCCGGAGCTGCTGCACGGGGACTACGAGCCCCAATCGGTGGCGCGTTCTCCGTCGGCCGCAACGCGCGGATAGTGGCTTGGCTCACACGCCGCCTTCCGGCGTCGGTGAAACGGCGCGTGCCGGTCGTCCGCGAGCGCGACGCCCTCCGGGCGCGGGTGCGCGAGCTCGAGGCTGAGCTGAGCCAGAAGCCGGCCACGGGCCTGCACGGCACCTACGTCGGCAACGACCGCGTGCTCGTCTCCACGGCCTGGGGAGGACGGCTGCTCCTCCCCAGCGACGACCTGAGCCTGATGCCCGAGCTCGTCGCCACCGGCACCTACGACTCGCCGTTCACGGCCTTCGTCCAGCGCCACGTGAAGCCGGGCGACACCGTGATCGACGTGGGCGCACACGCCGGGCTGTTCACCCTGCTGCTCGCGTACCAGGTGTGGGAGAGCGGGCGCGTCATCGCGTACGAGCCCAACCCGCGCATGCTCGAGCTGCTGCGCGACAACGTGACGATGAACTGGCTCAGCGACCGCGTCGAGATCGTCCCGAAGGCGGCCGCCGCGGCAAGCGGCTCGCTCCCGTTCCTCGCCCCGAGCAGGTACACGATGACCGGATCGCTCCGGCCGGTGGAGCAACTCCTGGAGACCGAGGACCGCGTCGAGGCCCTGGAACGCCTCGAGGTCGAGGCCGAGCCGCTCGACGTCCACGTCGGCCGGTTCGAGCGAATCGACCTCGTCAAGATCGACGTCGAGGGAGCCGAGGAGCAGGTGTTCGCGGGGATGAATCAGCTGCTGGCGTCCGGAGCGGTGAAGCGGGTGAGCTTCGAGGTCGCCTGCGAGCTCATGGGCGAGGACTGGAAGCCCTTCACCGAGCGCTTGAGTCGGCTCGCGGGCGAGGGCTGGGAGTTCTGCACGATCTCCGACGCCGGCGAGCCGGAGCCGATCTCACTCGACGCGATCGTCGATCGTGGCCGGTTCTCCCAGGTGCTGATGCAGCGCGCGGCGTAGGCGCCGAACGGGCTGCATACGATGCCCCGCGTGCTTCGACGACGCCGCGAGCTCGACGACCTGCGTGCCCGCGTGGCCCAGCTGGAGCGGGAGCTCGACGACGCCCGCCTCGACCCCGGCCTCTGGGTGGCGAGGCGGGTTGCCGACGAGCTCGGGCTGACCGTCAGGTCTGGGCCGTTCCAGGGCCTGACGTACGTAGAGCGCGCGGTGGCCGCTCCGCACCTGGCCGATTGCCTCCCCGCGAAGCTGCTCGGCTCCTACGAGCAGGAGCTACACCCGGCGATCGAGGAGCTGCTCCAGGCCGGCTACTCCACGATCGTGAACGTCGGCGCCGCCGACGGCTACTACGCGGTCGGGCTCGCCCTCCGCGCCCCGGAGGCGCGCGTGCACGCGTTTGAGGTCGATGACGGACGTCGCGCGCTGTGCGAGGAGATCGCGCGCGTGAACGGGGTGGCGGAGCGGGTCGAGACCGGGGGCGCGTGCGACCCGGAATGGCTGGCGGCCCTCGAGGGCGACTGCCTCCTGGTGATGGACTGCGAGGGCTGCGAGGTCGGCCTGCTCGGCCCGGAACAGGCCGCCGGCCTCTCCGGAAGCGCCCTCGTCGTCGAGCTGCACGACTTCATCGATCCTCGCTCCAGCGAACAGGTGACGAATGCGCTGCGGGCCACCCACTCCGTCGAGATCGTCGACGCCGTGCCGCGCCACTCGGGCGAGTTCCCCGAGCTCGAGTTCCTCGGGTGGAAGAACCGCGAGCTCGCCGTCTCGGAGGTGCGAAGCCACCCCACGAGCTGGGCGGTCGCGACGCCGGCCTAGCCCGAGCGCCGCGCCCCGAAGACCCGGTCGTACAGCGCTCGCTCGAGCCTGGCCGGCAGCGGGCGCGGTCCCCAGTAGAGGCGGTAGAAGAGCCGGTCGGCCGGACCAAGGCGGCTCTCAGCGGCCAGCTCCCCACGGCGCGCGTAGAGCGCGGCGTGCTTTCGCCGCAGCTGCCGGAACATCGCCCGGTAGCGGGTGCGATCCGCACCCTGCTTCGTCCCCGCGTGGCGCCGGTATTCGAGCGTCACGGCGTCCACCCGCCTCCCCCGCCACGAGTGCGCGAGGGCGTTCACCCACAGCTCCCAGTCCTCGAACTGCTCGAAATCGGGATCGAAGCCGCCGGTCTGCTCCACGACCTCCCGGCGCATCAGCGCGGTCAGGCCGATGGTGTGCCGGTAGAGGAGCCCGTACGGGTCATAGGGCGGGAAGCGCACCACGCCCTCCCAGTCGCCGAAGAAGCGCATGTATCCGTAGGCGAACCCGAGGCTCTCGTCGGCGTCGAGCGCCCCGCGCATCGCGGACAGCGCTCCGGGGGCGAGGCGATCGTCGGCGTCGAGAACGAGCGCGTAGAGAGTGCTCGCTCGCTCGAGACCCGCGTTCCGCGCCGCGCAGACGCCGCGGTTCTCCTGCCGGACCACCTCGACCTGCCCCGGCAGCTCGTCGAGCGCAGCGTGTGTGGCGGGATCGGTCGAGCCGTCGTCCACGACGATCACGCGCGGCGCACCCCCCTCCTGGGAGAGCAGGCTCTCCACGGCCTCGCCGACGAACCGCCCGTAGTTGAAGCAGGCAACCACGGCGGTCACGTCGGCGCCCGAGGACGTCATCGCTCGAGCGCGTCGAGGATCCGGCGGGCGTGCGCCGTCCAGGAGTAGGTCGTCCGCGCCTCTTCGAGCGCCGCCGTCGCCGAGGCGCCCGCGGAGGGGCTCGTCGTCCAGCAGGCGGGCGACCGCCGCGGCCGCCGCGCTCGCGTCGCCGGGCGGGCAGAGCAGCCCGGTGCGCTCGTGGTCGATGACCTCGCCGATCTGCTCGAGGTCGCTCGCCACGATCGGCTTGCGCGAGCCCCATGTACTCGAAGAGCTTGGTCGGCGAGCCGAAGAAGCGCGACCCGTCCGGGTTCGGCACGTGCGGGGAGACGCAGACGTCGCAGGCGGCGAGCAGCTCGACGGCCCGCTCGCGCGACACCACGCCGGTCAGCGTCGACGCGGTCCGCGAGGCCGCGCGCCTCGATCTCCGCGCCGGACCTCATCGTGGAGGAGGCCGTCGCCGACGAGAAGCCAGCGCGACGTCCGGCCGCGCGCGGGCCACCTCGTCGATCATCGCCGGCAGCACCTTGACCCCGTGCCAGAGGCCGAAGGTGCCGACGAAGCCGACCGTCGGGGCCTCGTCGCAGCCCGAGCCGCTCGCGCCAGGCGGCAGCGTCGACGTCGCGGAGCGGCGCAGCCGCTCGACGTCCACGCCGTTCGGGTTGACGAGCACGCGCTCGGAGGGGATCCCCATCTCCAGGACCTGGTCCCCCAGCACCTCGGACACGACAACCACGAGCGACGCGTCGCGCAGGTTGCGCGTCCTCAAGGGCGATGCAGGCGTGTCGGCCAGCGGGAGATCGCCCTGCCCCCAGTTCCGCTTCGCCCAGATCTCCGAGCCGTTGTACTCGAGCACCAGCGGCACGCCGAGACGCTCGGCGAGCTCCATGCCCGGCGTAGGACCCGAGCGCATAGCGCTGGTAGACGAAGTCGGCGGCGCGCTTCCTGGCGGCGCGCACGCACGTCCTCGCCGTAGGCGGTCACCATCAGCCAGGAGACGAAGTGATGCATGCGTCGCGGCGGCACCGTCGTGGACGGCGCCTCGATGCCCTCCGGCCGCTGCGGCGGCATACACGTGGACGTGGAGGCCGCAGTCCGACGAAGCCGTTGATCACTCCCGTCGTGTGCGTCGCGGCACCGCCGACATAGCGCCCCTCGAAGGAGAGCGTCGGGCTCGGTCCGCAGGTACGTCACGGAGCGAGGCGCGGCGCGCAACGAAGCCGTCGCGGCAGGCGCGTCGACCTCGCGCGAGATGGCCCTGAGCAGCCGGAGGCTGTGCCAGGCCTCCCGCGGGAGCGCGATCGCCGTGTCGGCGATCGCGCTTGCCAGCACCGTGCCCCGGCGCGCCGCGATCGGTCCGCCGGCCCCCTCCGCCACCTCGAGCCGCTCGGCTCGGGCAAGCCCGGCGATCACCCCCGCCCCCGCCTGCACCCCGCTCCGCTGGATGTCATCCCGGACGATACGGACGGTCGGCCAGCGCCGGCCCCAGAGCAGGGTGGCCAGCTCGCGGGGGTGCCGGACGGCGGAGGCCAGCTCGGACAGGGCAACGACGCGATCCTCGGGTTCCGCGCCGACCTCCCCTGGCGAGTGCCTGAGGTCGAGGATCAGCCGCATGAAGCCGTGGAACTATAGGTCGCCGTGAAACGGCTCCTCTTGGTGTCGCACCGGCCGATCACCCAGGAGGGCGGGCCGGCCGCCCGCTGGCGTTCGCTCGCCGGGCGCCTTCCCGAGCTCGGCTGGGAGCTCGACCTCCTCAGCGCCCCCGAGCGTGCCGGCAACGTCGAGTTCACGGAGAACCGGCGCGCGCAGAAGCTCACGAGCCGCCGCGCGACGGTCATGGGCGCGGTCGGACGCGCGACGGAGCCGGTCTTCTCGCTCGCCGGCGTGCGGCCGGAGGCGATGCCGCTCTCGATGGCATGGGTGCCGCGCGGTGCCCTCGGTGTGCGGCGTCGTCTGCGCGAGGGCGGCTATGACCTGGTCGTCGCCACCGGACCGCCGATGGCGGGCCTCCTCGCCGCCCGCGCGGGTCGCCGCGGCGCCCGCCCGCCCCTCGTCGTCGAGTTTCGGGACCTGTGGGCCGGCAACCCGTCCTTCGACCGGCGCGGCGGCCTGCTGGGCGCCATCGAGGGTTGGACGCTCCGCCAGGCTGCCGCGATCGTCGCGTGCACGCCTGAGGCGGCCGACGACCTGCGCGGGCGGCACCCCGAGCTCGCCGGTCGGGTGCGCGAGATACCGAACGGCTTCGAGCCCGAGCTGCTCGAGCGGCGCAACGGCACGCCGTTGCCACCGAGCGGCGAGACCCTGACGATCCTCCACTCGGGCACGCTCGTCGCGGATCGGCCCCTGACGCCGCTACTGCGCCTCCTCGCCCGCGAGCCGTGGCGAGAGACCTTCCGGCTGGTGCTGCACGGATACCTGACTCCGCCGGTCGCGAATCAGGTGAGGGAGTTCGGCGGCGCGGCGAGGATCGAGGTTCTGCCCCCCTCGGACTGGTCGGACGCCGTGGCTCGAATCGCGGGCAGCGACGTGGGCCTCGTCACGCAGGCGCGCGGCGCCGGGGACGCCACGGCGGTCGCCAGCAAGGTCTACGAGTACCTGGCGCTCGGGAAGCCCGTGCTCTGCCTGAGCCACGGCGGCGCCACCGAAGCGCTGCTGCGCCGGCTCGGAGCGGACGAGCTGTGCGCCCGGCTCGACGACGAGCGTTCGATCGAGCGAGCGCTCGAGCGCCTCCGCGACCGCCGCGTGACGGCTCCGATCGACCCCTCCGCGCTCGCGCCCTACGATCGCCACCGGCTCGCCTCCGAGATGGCGGCGCTGCTCGACGAGGTGGCGCGGGCACCGAGCCGCATTCCCAAACCGTCCCGCTAGGCTCACCACCGTGATGGCCTCGACCACGAGCGTGTGAGCGCGGACGCCGCCAAGAGCGCCGCGATCGAGCAGTGGAGCGCCGATCCCTGCGGCGCGAACAGCGTCGAGGACGAGCCAGGATCGCGACCGTACTTCGAACGGCTTCTCGCCGCTAGAGCGGAATACGCGCCCTGGACGGACGAGGCACTGGGATTCGCCGAGACGGGCGGGATGCGGGTGGTGGACGTGGGCTGTGGCCAGGGAATCGATCGCGCCGGCCACGCAATGGCGGGCGCACAGGTCACGGGCGTGGATCTGACCCTGCGTCACGTGGAGCTCGCTCGCGCTCATCTTGCCGCCCTGGGATTCGACGCGAACGTCGTCGAAGGTGATGCCGAGCGCCTGCCCTTCCCCGATGAAAGCTTCGACCGGGCCTCGAGCAACGGTGTGCTTCACCACACGCCTGACATGCCTGCCGCCCTACAGGAGATCCGGCGAGTCCTGCGCCCGGGTGGCGAGCTGAGGATCGCCGTCTACAACCTGAGCTCGTTCCATTACTGGCTGCAGCAGGTCATGTACGAGGGGCTATGGAAGCGGCGACTGTTTCGCGAGGGCTCGATGTCGGCGGTGCTGTCAGGCGGTGTCGAGCATTCGTCGATCGGCGCTCGCCCACTGGTGCGTGTCTACGCGCCGCGCCGCGTACGGCAGCTGCTCAAGGCTGCCGGCTTCGCACAGGTCGAGACATGCGTGCGTCATTTCAAGCCCGAGGACGCGTGGCCGACAGCTCATCTGGAGCCGTTCGTGCCGGCCCTCCGGAACCCGAAGGTGCTCGATCGCGTAGGCAGGATCGGTGGCTGGTACGTGATCGGTCGCGGCCGCCGACCGGCGTAGAGCCTTCGAGCGGGTGAGTATGTGAACACGGGCGCACTGAGACTGCTGGCCTGCCCTATCGACGGCACGACGCTCTCTCAGCAGGGCGAGGCCGGCGCGCTCGGGTGCGAGCGGGGACACTCATTCGCGATCCGCGCGGATGTGCCTCGCCTCCTCGCCGCCGACGACGGCTCGGAGAACGCTGGCACCTTCGAGTCCTTTTCCGCGAAGTGGTCTGCAGTGAGCGACGAGGACCTGCGTCAGAGGTTCGACCAGCAGTACGCCTGGTACGGCGAGCGCTATGGATTCGGTGACGACGAAGGACTGGCCCGTTTCCTCGCCGGTCGCCAGGCCGTGTTGGATGCCGGGACTGGCCTCGGCGGCGATGCGGCTCGCTTTGCTCGGCTCTCGTCGGCCGAGGTGTTCGGGCTCGACCTAAGCGACGGTGTCGAGGTCGCCCAGCGTTACTTCGGGGGGGGCACCCAGACTTCATTACGTTCAGGGCGACATCCTTCGGCCACCGTTTCGGCCGAGCAGCTTCGACTTCATCTCCTCCGACCAGGTCATCCATCACACTCCGGATCCTCCTCGGGCGTTTCGATCGCTGGTGAACCTGCTGAGGCCGGGCGGAAGCCTCGCCGTCTACGTCTACAAGCAGAAGGCGTTGCTCCGCGAGCTTGCCGACACTCATGTACGCGAGCTCACGACCAGGATGTCGGTCGATGAGTGCATGGAGTTCAGCGAGCAGGTGACCGAGCTCGGACGGGAGCTGTCGCGGGTTGGTGCGACCGTCACGCTCGAGAAGGGCGTCCCCTTGCTCGGAATCGCGCCGGGCGAGCACGACGTGCAGCGCCTCATCTACTGGACGTTCCTGAAGTGCTTTTGGAACGACCATTTCTCGGAGCGCCTGAACATGCTGGTGAACTTCGATTGGTACCACCCTCCCTACGCCTCTCGCCATACCGAAGAGGAGGTGCGCGGTTGGTGCGCAGATTTGAGCCTCGAGATCGACCGGCTGGACGTCTCCGAGAGCGGTATCAGCGTGTTGGCACGGCGCGCATCAAGCGCGGCCCGCGGCTGAAGAACGTCTACACGCGGTCGGCGCCAGCCAGTGACCGGGCGACCGCCGCGAACCCGTCGTCGAGCGTCGTCTGAGGCTCCATGCGAAGCAGGGTCCGCATCCGTGCGATGTCCGCCACCATCGCATCGGCCTTCCCCGGTGCGTGCCGAATCCGCGGGTCACGGCCGAGGGCAGCGCCGAGTCGCTCGACCAGATCGGTGATGCTCACGATCTCAGCGCCGGCGACGTTCACGACGGCGGACCGGCGTAGGTTCGTCGCCTCGCGGACGGCGGCGGCCGCGTCGTCCGAGTAGATCGGGTTGATCAGCAGGCCGGGCTTCCCTTCGACGACGATCTCCTCATTGGCGAGGATCGCCGCCGCCATGCGTGGCACCAGGGTGGCCCCATCGCCGACCCCGTACACGAAGAAGAAGCGCAGCACGACCGTGGCGAACAGGTCCTGATAGTCCTCGGTCAGCAGCTCGGCCATGCGTTTGGACCGGAAGTAGGGCCCGGGCGGCGCCACAGCACCCTCTTCGCTGATGGGGTCCCGCCCGGGGACGTACAACCCACCGGTCGACGCGAGCACGAACGCGCCCGCTCCGGCGTGGCGGGCGTACTCGAGCAGGCGTTGGGTGCTGCTCACATTGACCGCGAACAGGTCGTCCGCGCCGTCCGGCCAGTCACGGTGGCGCTCCGACTGAGCGAGGTGCACAACCGCGTCGACTCGCTGAGGCAGGGCCTCGGCCTCGAGCGCGGCGGCCAAGTCTTGACGCACCCAGCTCACGTTGGAGGGAGTGCCGTCGGGGGCGCTTCGGCGCGTCAACGCAACCACCTCGTGCTCCTCGGCAAGGAGTGGTAGGACCCGCCGGCCGAGCGTCCCGGTGGCACCTGTGAGGAGGATCCTCACGCAGGCCGCCCTTCGTGAAGCACGACGATGGTCCACTCGTACAGCGGGTAGTCGTGCAGCAGCGTCACGTGAGCGCGCATAGCTCCCGCGGCAGAAGCTGAAGAACTCGGCCGGGTCGGCGTAGAACAGGTCGTCGTTCGCGCCAGTCCACGTAGGTCGTCAGCAGGTTGAACGCGAAGCCGCGGCGTGACGGCGCGCAGACCGTGCGAGATCATCCGCTCACGTACGCCCGACCACGCGTCCTCGTCCGGCGCGCCGGCGCACGTTGAAGGTCCCCGAGACGAACGAGTAGTCGGCCGTGGGTCGATGTCGACGCGCTCGATCAGCTCCGCGCGCGGGTCGTCCAGATGTGGCTCCGGGCGGCGTCGAGCATGTCGGGCTGATGTCGTAGCCGTGGTAGCGCTCGAGCTCGAACCCGCAGCGCTCGTCGAGGAAGTCGAACATCGCGCCGTAGCCGCAGCCCCAGTCGTTGACCGTGAACGGGCGGTCCTACGGGATCGATCTCGATCAGGTACGCGAGCTTCTCGAAGCGCAGCAGCTGCGAGCTCGCGATCGGCCAGCCGACGGCTTGCGAGTCGGTCCCGTGTATCGGACGACGTTGCCGGTGTACGAGGGCGCTCGACGTCATCGAGCGTCCGCTCGACCTCTTCCCGGTCACCTGCGTCCGCGGACGTCGCTCAGAAGCCAATCTCGTCGCTCTCGCTCTCGTGGGCGCCTTCGTCCGCTGCGGCGACGTAGACCTCGTGCGTCCTGCGGTGTCCTTCATGATGATCGCGCCGGCGCCGATGACGTTCGATTCGCCGACCGTGATGGCGTCGCGGAACGTCGAGTTCACTCCCGAGGAAGCGAGTAGGCGCCGATCCTGGTGTAGCCGGACACCACGACGTGCGAGGAGATGAAGCAGTGGTCGCCGATCTCGGCCCGAGTGCCCGATGTGGTTGCCGCTCCAGATGATCGACGTCGTTGCCGATCTTCACGTAGGGCTGGATCGTGTTGTCCTCGAAGATGAAGCAGTTGTCGCCGATCTCGTTCGCGTCCCAGCAGGTCGCCTTCGAGCTGATGTACGTGATCAGCTCGTAGCCCTTCTCCTTGGCCTGCTCGTAGATGCCTGCCGCGCGGATCCGGTTCACGCTCGCGGTAGCCGACTCGCCACGTACATCGCGAATGGTCCGCGGGCGGGTGGCTGCTCGGCGAGTTCCTCGAAGGGAACGACCGGCAGTCCGCTTGTACTCCTGCTCGTCGAGGTGGTCGCCGTTGACGGTGAACGCGACGACCTCGTGCTCGGAGTCGTGCGTCAGGTAGAAGTGGACCATCTCGGCGAAGCCGCCGGTGCCGAAGATGACGACCTTGGCGATTTGGAGCCTCCTCTCTCCCGCAGGGCGGAGAACGGTACGACGTAGAAGTGGCCGAAGCTCGCGCTGGAGCTCCTCCGGCTCGGAGTCCAGCAAGCCGTCGTCGTTGAGCTGAGTCGAAGTAGCGGTACGCGCCTCTTCGCCGCGCCCCACTTGCGCTTGAACCGGTACACGCCGTCCTGAGCGAGCCAGGTTCCGCCCCAGTTCCACCGCCTGAAGCCCGCGGGCGGCTGCGTGCGCCATCGCTCGAACGAGGATCGCCGCGAGCGGCTGGTCGCCGCGATGCTCTTGGGCGACGGCGGGAGTGAAGTACTCGGCGACGGCGCCGAAGTAGAGCACGAGCAGCCCGGCCACGACCTCGTCCCCGTTCCGGGCGACCCAGAGATCGAACTGGTCGCTCGGCCGCAGATGGCGGGGCAACGAGGTCGAAGAAGTCTCGCGCCTTGGCCCGGCCGCCGATCGCCTCCATGTTCTCGTCGTGGATGCGGCCACAGCGTCCCGAGCGCGTGGTGGTCGATGCTCGACTTCGATTCCGAGCCGCTCGGCCTTGCGTACGTTTCGCCTCGCGCTCGGATGCCATCAGGGCCATCACTCGCCTCTTCGTCGGCGCCCGCCGGGAGTGGAGTCACCTGGCTGATCCGCTCGTCGGTCAGATCGTGTGGCCGGGCGTCCGGACCAGGCTGGGCCGCGAACGGGTTCGACGACCATCGTCGCCGCCAGGGTCGCCGGGTCGGTGGCTCGCTCGTTCCAGGCTTCGACCAGGGCCTCGGCCGCTGCCGGCGCACGGCGCAGCGGTGCGCCGTGGCTTCCGTAGAAGGGGAGCGAGTTGCAGACGCCGCCCGTCGGCTCGCCGCCGGTCCACATGATCGGCAAGACGCCGCGAATCTCGCCCGCCTCGCGCGCGACCAGGTACTCGGCCTCGCAGCCGAGGTGGTCGACGAGCAGGTCTGCGGTAGGCGGTCGAGTGGTAGACGAGCGCCCCCGGCGCGTCCGAGCGAGGAACTCGTCCCACTCGTGCGCTCGCCCGGCCTGAGCGGCTCGACCTCGATCATGGGCGCGCCCCCTTCAGGAAGATCCGGCACCAGTGCTCGAAGCTGAGCAGCGACCAGAGCAGCAGCCGGCGGTTCTCGCGTCCCTCGAGGTGCTCCTCGACCAGCGGCTGCACGCCGTCGGGGTCGAGGAACTCGTAGATCGCGGCGTCGGGTGAGAGCAGCGTCTCGCGCACGTAGTCGATGCTGTCGCCGCGGAACCAGCTCGCGTCGGGCCCGGAGAACCCCTGCTTGACCTGGTTGGTGACCTCGTCGGGCACGTAGCGGCTGCATCACCTTGCGCAGCAGCAGCTTGCCGTCGCGGGTCTTGCTCGAAGTAGCGCTCGGTCTTCGGACCGGGCTCGTTCTCGTTCAGCCGACGACCTCGCTCCAGGTCGCGGAGCTTGAGCCGCACCGGCACGCGCTGGGCGAAGTCGACCAGGTCGTTGTCGAGGAACGGCACCCGGTTCTCGAGGCTGTGGGCCATGCTGAGCTTGTCCTCGACCACGAACAGGCCGTGGAGGAAGGTCTTGGCCTCGAAGTAGAGCGAGTGGTTGACGTACTCCTCGGGCGCTGGCCGGCGCCTCGTGCGTCCGGGAACGCCGCGCGGAAGATGTCGATCGGTGCGCAGGTCGCTGGACCTCCTTCCAGACGTCGGGCGCGAAGAACGTCGGCGAGCACGCTGTTCGGGATCAGGCGGTGCCAGAAGCCGTAGTACTTCTCGACGTAGTGGTCGAAGTCGTCGTTGACGACCGCCCGGTAGTAGCGCCACGGGTAGCCGGCGAAGAGCTCGTCGCCGCCCGACCCGGTCAGCACGACCTTGACGAACTTGCTGGCCAGCCGCGCCACGTAGTAGTTGGGGTAGCTCTGGCCGACGCGCAGGTCCTCGAGGTGCCAGACCAGCGACGGCAGGCAGCGCTCCATGTCGCCGGCCTTGAGCACCGCCTCGTAGTGCTCGGTCTTGAACAGGTACGACATGCGCCTCGGCCTTGGCGCGCTCGTCGTCGCCGAGCTCGAGGCCCGTGGCTGGAGGTCATGTCGAAGCCGCACCGTGAAGGTGTTCAGGTACGGGAGGGAGCTGCGCCGCGAGCGCCGTGATCGCTGCCCGAGTCCATGCCGCCGCTGAGGTGGGCGCCGACCGGCACGTCGGTGACGAGCTGGCGCTGCACGCGCCTGCGAAGAGGCGGTCGAGCTCCTCCGCGTACTCCTCGTCGACGCTGCGCGCTCGTCCGGCCTGGAAGCGGAAGTCCCAGTAGCGCTGCAGGCCGCGCGGCGCCGACCCCTCAGCGCGAGCGTCACGTGGTGGCCGGCGGGCAGCAGCTTCACGCCCTCGAACAGGGTGCCGTCGGTGAAGATGTTCTGGAACGTGAAGTACTCGAGCAGGTGCGGGAGGCTCACGCTGCGCCGACAGCGCCGGGTGCTCGAGCATCGCCTTGATCTCGGAGGCGAACGACGAACGACCGCCCGGCTCGGCGTAGTAGAGCGGCTTGATGCCGTAGCGGTCGCGGGCGAGGAACAGCTCGCGCTCGTCGGCGGTCCCAGATCGCGAGCGCGAACATGCCGTTGAAGCGCTCGACGCACGCCGGTCCCCACTCGCGCGAAGGCGTGCAGCACGACCTCGGTGTCGGTGCGCGTGCGGAACGCGTGGCCCGCGCGCCTCGAGCTCGCGCGCGCAGCTCGCGGAAGTTGTAGACCTCGCCGTTGTAGGTGATGACCAGATCGCCGGTCGGCGCGCGATCATCGGCTGTCGCCCGCGGGCGTGCGGGTCGATGATCGCCAGCCGCCGGTTGGCCAGCCCGACGGGCCCGTCCGACGAACTGGCCCTCGCCGTCGGGCCCGCGATGCGCGATCGCGTCGCTCATCGCGCCGCAGCAGCTCGAGCCGGGACCGGCCCGCCGGAGCGGTCGAGCACGCCGGCGATGCCGCACACGGCTAGACTCGCCTCGAAGGCCCGGCGCGAGCTCGGCGACGACCAGGTCCTGCGTCGTCGTCGGTCATGTCCGGGTACAGCGGCAGGGCGAGGCTGAGCCTCTCGGCGAGGGCGGCGTTGCGGGAACTCGCTCTGGCGCCAGCCCGTACTTGTCGCGTGTAGTAAGCCGGTCAGCGCGGCGGCGTGGGTGCCCTGCCGGGTGGCGATTCCGCGCCGCTCGAGCTCGAGTCCATGAGCCGCGTTGCGCCGCTCGTGCAGCTCGTCGACGCACGTCGAGCCGCGGCTCCTCGGGCGCGAAGAGGCACACGTAGGACTGGTAGCCGTGGACGTCGCCCTCCGGGACGACCGGGGTCGGCCAGCCACGTCGAGCCTCGGCGAGCGCGCTCGTCGTAGCGCGCCGGCCAGCTGCCGTCGCTCGCTCGAGGATCCAGTCGGCCCGCTCCATCTGGGCGCAGCCGAGCGCGCCCTGGATGTCGGTCATCCGGTAGTTGAAGCCGAGGCGGTCGTAGTCGGCGAGCAGGAACGCCCGCGGCTGCTCGTGGCGTGTCGAGGTCGGTGCGGTCGGCGCCGTGGTCGCGAAGAGATGCGCGCGAGCTCGGCGCGGCTCAGCGCGGCCGGTGGTGAGCATCCCGCCCTCGCCGGTTGTGATCGACTTGCGCGGGTGAAAGCTGAAGGCGCCGATGTCGCCGAGCGTGCCCGCGTGGCGGCCCTGCTGGAGCGCCCGAAGGCGCAGGCGGCGTCCTCGACGCACCCAGAGCCCGTGCCTCTCCGCGATCTCGTTGACGGCCGCCATGTCGGCGCAGAGCCCGAACAGGTGCACCGGCATGATCCCGACCGTCCGCTCGCGTGACAGCGCTCGCTCCAGCGCCGCGGATCGACGTTGTAGGTGCCGAGGTCGACGTCGCAGAACACCGGCGTGGCGCCCATGTACTCGACGACGTTTGCGGTGGAGACCCAGGTGAAGGCGGGCACGATCACCTCGTCGCCAGGACGCAGCCCGAGGATCGCCACGCCGAGATGCAGCGCCGTCGTGCAAGAGGTCGTCGCGACGGCGTGTTCCGCACCCACGTGGCTGCGGAAGCGCTCCTCGAACAGTTCGACGTTGGGACCTTGGACGACCCACCCCGATTCGAGTGGCTGTTGGATCGCCTTGCGCTCTTCGTCGCCGAATGACGGGCGCGCTATGGGGACTCGCAGCGCCCGCGCCGCAGCCTCTCCGGGGTGAGCCCTAGGCACGCTGGCCGACCGCGCGCGCCTGGTCCGCACGCCGCCACTCGACCACGGTCTGCAGGCCCTCGCGGTAGTCGTGCCCGCCCGAAAGCCGAGCAGCCGCTCCGCGAGCTCGGTGCTTCCCACCCGCTGAGTGACGAAGACCTCCTCCTGCGGGCGGAACTCCGGTTCGAGATCGGAGTCGGTGAGCTCGAGCAGCGCGTCCACGAGCTCCCTGATCGTCGTGCCGACCCCTGTGCCGACGTTGAAGATGACGTCGGTCGCATCCGACTTCAGCGACAGGATGTTCGCCCGGGCGACGTCTGCCACGTGCACGAAGTCGTAGGTATGCGAGCCATCCCCGTAGATGACCGGCGCGCTCGCCAGCGTCGATGCGGTCGAGCACCTTCATGATGACGCTCACGTACGTGCCCTTGTAGTCCATACGCGGTCCGTACACGTTCATGTAGCGGTGTCCGACGTAATCGAGCCCGTGGCTGTTCGTGAAACGCCCGGAAGAACTGCTCACCGGCGATCTTCGTTGCCCCGTACATGGTCCGGTTGTTCAGGGGATGGTCCTCGGTCATCACGTCCGTAACGGCGTTCCCGTAGACCGACGCTGAGGACGAGTACACGACCTTCTTGACTCCTGCCTCCTGCGCGGCCTCGATCACGTTGTACGTGCCCACGACGTTCGCGTTCAGGGCCTTGCGCGGCTCGTGGACGCACTCGTACAGCCACAGCGCGGCCAGATGGAAGACGTAGTCGGTGCCCTTCATCAGCTCGCGCAGCAGGTCCAGGTCCTCGACACTCCCCTCGACCACGGAGACCCGGTCGTCCTCCAGAGCTGCGGCGAGGTTCGTCTGCCTGCCGCGCACCAGGTTGTCCAGCACGACGATCTCCGCGACCGGTTCGGCGTGAGCTGATCGACGATGTGCGAGCCGACGAAGCCGGCCCCCCCGATCACGAGGACTCTTGAGTCGCTGAGGTCTGGCATTGGCGTTCGGACGCCTCCGGGAAGGCGATGGAGAGCGTAGCGAAGGGTCGTCAGCGGGCCGCGGCTACCCGCGCGTGACCTCAAGCCACGTGATCGCTCCGCTCCGCCATGGCTTCCGTCAGGAACCACTCGGAGTCAGGACGGACGGCACCGCGAACGGTCGAGTATGGGTACTCGTCCCCCCGCTCGAACGGGGTCTGCAGCACGGTAAACCGGAGCACACCCTCGAGGAAGTCGATCTGAGCGCCAATGGGGTCGAGCATCGCTGCATCGAGCGCGAACTCGCCAGGCAGCAGCGTCGATGTGATCCGGCAGCTCACCTCTCGCGCCCCCGTCGTCAGGCTCAGTGGGGGGCGGCCTCCATCGATGCTGTGGGCGGTGAGGATGCGCACTCCCTCCGCATTCGAGACCCCGATCTGCACCACTGCGTGGTCGATCGGCTGCTCCACGTGGAAGGTGAGGACCGCCGTGTACGGCTCACCGAACCGGATTCGGTCCGTCTTGCGACCCTCGCTGTCGAGCAGGGCGGCCTTGGTCAGCTTCGCCTCGCCCGAACCGCTGTGCGGGGCGTCCGACGGGACGGGCGCCTCGCCCTCGTGCTGGGCCGGTTCGATGCGCTCCAGGTACGCCGCGATCACCGAGTCCGTGTCGCCATCGAGGAGGACGCGGCCATGATCGATCAGCAGAGCGCGATCGCAGATCCTCCGGATCGAGGCCATGTTGTGGCTGACGAAGACGATCGTGCGGCCCTCGTTGCGCGAGACCTGCTGCATCTTGCCGATGCATTTCTTCTGGAACTCCGCGTCGCCGACCGCGAGCACCTCGTCCACGAGGAGGATCTCGGGGTCGAGGTGCGCCGCCACGGCGAATGCGAGACGCACGTACATTCCGCTCGAATAGCGCTTGACCGGGGTATCGATGAAGCGCTCGATGCCCGAGAATTCGACGATCTGTTCGAATTGGCGTTCGACCTCCCGCCGGCGCATCCCCAAGACCGTTCCGCTCAGGAAGACGTTCTCGCGTCCGGTCAGGTCCGGATGGAAGCCCGTCCCCACTTCGAGCAGGGTGGCCACGCGCCCTCGGAGGGTGATCCGCCCCTCGGTCGGAAGAGTGATCCGGGACAGCAGCTTCAGCAAGGTGCTCTTCCCTGCACCGTTCGGGCCAATCAGACCGAGCACCTGCCCCTCGGGCACGTCAAAGGAAACGTCGCGCAGAGCCCAGAATGGCTCGGCTCCATGCGCGGTGCTCCGCTCGCTTCGCCGCAGTACCCATCGAACGGGGACGCGCGCTGCGGCCTCCAAGCGTTCGGCGAGCCTCCGACCCCCACCGTGGACGCCGAGACGGTAGCGCTTCCCGATGCCTTCCACGCAGATCGCCGGCTCGGGCATCTAGATCACGTCCGCGAAGTCGCGCTCCGCGCGCTGGAAGTAAAGGAGCCCGGTCACCGCAAGCAACAGCGTGACCGTCAACGGAATTGCGAGCACTGCGCCGGGCCAGGGAGTGTCGAAGAGCACCCAGCGAAACAGCTCTAGCGGCCCGACCATCGGGTTGAGCGCGTACAGCGGCTGAAGGTGCGAGGGCACCAGCGAGAAGGGGTACACGATCGGACTGATGAACAAGCCGATGAGCAACACGAACGGGACCATGTGCTGGACGTCGTGATACTTGACGTGCAGGGCCGAAAGCCACAGGCCGGCGCCGAGTGCCGCGACGAACGCGAACAGGGCGACGAAGGGGAGCAGCACGATCTGCCATCCGGGCATGAGCCCGTAGATGGCGAGGCCAACGAGGACCACCACGACTCCGAGTGCGAAGTCGATGAGCGAGTGCACCACCGCCGCGAACGGGATGAGTATCCGCGGGAAGTAGACCTTCTCGATCAGGTCGGCGCTCGACACCATGCTCTCGCTCGCGGTCTGCACTGCACCGGAGAAGAGCAGCCACATGGTCATGCCCGACAGGGCGAAAAGCGGATATGGGATCCCAGACTCGGAGGGAACGTCGGCGAGGAGGCCAAAGAACACGCTGAAGACCACTGCGAGCAGCACCGGCCTCAGAATCGCCCACGCGGCGCCGATCACCGCCTGCTTGTAGCGAACCGCCACGTTGCGGCGGATCAGGAAGTAGGCGAGATCCCGGTGTTGCCAGATCTCTCGCAGCTCGGACGTCGACCAGCCGCGGCCCGGCTCGATCACCGTGACATTCGGGGCGGAGTCCCCGTGCGTGCGCCCTGATGCCTCCATTGGCTCGCCCGAGCCTAGAGGGTGCCTGTGCTCAGGCCGCTTGGCCCTCGAGCAGTGAGCTGTAGATCTGGTCCATGCGCTTCGCGCCCGCCTCGGCGGAGTGCCACTTCAGCGCGAACTCGCGGCTGCGGCGGCCGATCTCGCGCCGGCGGTCCGGATCCTGTACGAGGTCCTTCAGGACTGACTCGACCGTTTCCGGCGTGGCGCTGACGATCGGAAGCTCGTCGATGTACTCGGGCAGTTCCTCCCGGACCTGGTCCGCGAACTCCGGCCGGATGTAGTTGACGACAGGCTTTCCGAGCATCAGGGCCTCGCGCACGTTCGCTCCGAACCAGCCGAACGTCAGCATGTCGACCACGATGTCGGCCTGAACCTGGTAGTACCGAAGCTCGATGTTCGGGACGTTGTGGAAGAACATCAGCTCGACGTCCCAGCCGTCAGCCTTCATCTTCTCGATCAGGGGCAGGTAGATGTGCGAGGACTTGAGGTTCCGCCGGTCGTTGAGGTCCGTGCGCCCTTCGAACCCCCCGACGGCGTGGTAGATCTTGACCGACTCCGGTCTCAGCGGCAGCCGGTAGTTCGTCGGCACCGGAAGATCCGGACGCCAAACGTTTCGGTCCATGCAGTAGACCTCTGGCACCTCATGGATGCGCGGGTCGACGTTGTAATCGACGCGGTTGCCCCCCGTTAGGCACTGGTAGTCGGCGAGGGAGTTGCGGACGCGACCCCAAGAGAGATTCCGCTCGTCGCTGCAGACCTCGGGCCGGGTCCGGAACTGGCAGTCCGCACATACCGGCCGGTCGCCCCAGGAGCCGAATGAGCTCTGAGCGACGCCGTCGTAGCAGCCGTTGTTCGTGTAGACGATCTTCTTGCCGAGCTTCTTGATCAGCTCGACTTCCGCGTACTCGTGGAAGGCGCGCGCGAAGACGTCGTGGACGTGATGGCCGAAGCGCATCCCGTGCGCATTGGCAAAGTGGAAGATGTCGTACATCCGTAGGGAACGCAGGTAGAAGACGAGCTGCCGGGCGGCCTCGGCCCAACTGCCGTAGCCGAAGCGGATGTCCTCGCCGTGGAAGAACTTCTGCTCGGACGGGATCGCGGACCAATTGACCACGTCGGCGCGCCAGCCGAGCTTGCGCAGCTCGCGCGAGAGGTACCACGGGTGGTAGTACGCCTGGCCCATGTAGAGGACGGCGCCCTTGTGCTGGCGCTTGCTGCCCTTGCGGAGCGGGCGAGCCATCGGCACAGTCTTGGCCCGCCCATTGCCTACCGGCAAGGTCGCTTCAGATGCCTCTCGCATCATGCACGCGCCGAGTCTAGCGTCGGCATTTCGGGTATCGCCGGGCAGCTACGGTGCACGGACCATGCGGATGCTGAGATCCCTCACTTGGCGGATCGTGCGGCTGCTGCGCCCTCCGTCGCACTTGCTCTCGACCCTGTTCTGGGCGTCTGCGCTGACGGTCGCAGCGCGACTGGCGCGGCGAAAGCGGGGGCACCGGCAGCGCCTCTGGTGGGGCCCCGAGCCGCTCGTGAACATCAAATACCTCTCGGATCTCCTACGCGCGGCGGGCTATGAATCGACGACAGTCGTCACCCACAACTATCCGAAGTTCGCGGCGACTCGGTTCGACCTGTATTACGACGATGTCGTCGGCGCCAGCAGCTTCCCAGGCTTCGTCCGCGCCAAGTCCCCCGACTACCTCGTCTTCCTGCATCTTCTTCGGAACTTCGACATCGCCCACATCCCGGCCACGGGAGGGCCGCTGGGCAGGACTCCGCTGGCGTCCCTGGAGCCACGCCTGCTTCGATTGGCCGGCATCCAAACTGTGATGGTCCCGTACGGCGGAGATTTCTATCGCTACTCATGGATACCGGAGGCGCTCATGAGGCATGCGATGCTGCTGAACTACCCGTCCGCCGGCCAGCACGAGGACGTGGTGGAGCGGCGGGTGAAGAGGTGGATGAAGCATGCGGACATCGTCGTGAGCGGCTTCATGGTCGAGGGCGCGGGCCGATGGGACGTGTTGGCCAGCAACTTCCTGGCCCTTCCGCCTGGTCGGGTCAAGCCGCGCGAGCAACCGCACACCAGCGACGGCGGGGGCGAACCGGTCGTGATCGTCCATGCGCCCAACCACCGTGGGGTCAAGGGCACTGAGTTCATCATTGAAGCGGTGGCCTCTCTGAAGAAGAAGGGGCACGCCATCGATTTCGTCCTGCTCGAGAACTCCCCCAACGAGGAGGTGATCGAGCAGCTCCGTCGTGCGGATATCTGTGTCGACAGCTGCATCGGCTGCGGCTACGGCCTCTTTGCAATCGAGGCGATGGCGAGCGGCGCGACGGTTGTCGGCAACCTCGAGGACGAGCAACGACTCGGCGTCCATCGCCATTTCGGGTGGTTGAACCAGTGCCCGGTCGTGTCCGCCAACATCGACCAACTCGAGGAGACCCTCGCGTACCTGATCCGCAACCCGGCCCTGCGCGAGGAGCTTGGACAAACCGGAGTGGAGTACGTGAAGCGGTTCCACTCGCCCGAGATGGCACGGCACCTGTTCGGATCGGTCTACCGCAAGCTACGCGGAGAGGAGGTCGACCTGCTGATGCTCTTTCACCCGGTCACGTCCGAGTTCATGCGGCGCTTCGAGCCGCTGACGCCACCGCTTCGCCGCAGCCGGCCGAAAGCCCTGCTGTAGGCGTCCGCGGCGCCCTACGCCGGCTCGCGGACCGGCGGGGCACCGAGCTCGGCCGTGGCGAGTACGTCCACGATCCGCCCGGCCGCCTTACCGTCCCACAACGGCGGCACGGTCGCCGGCCTCGACCTCGCCTGCTCCACCAAGGCGGGCACTTCTGCGATCCGGGCCGGGTCTAGTCCGAGGAGGGTGTTGGTGCCCATTTCGACGGTGATAGGGCGCTCGGTGTTGTCCCTCAGCGTGAAGCACGGGATGCCCAGGAACGTCGCCTCCTCCTGTATGCCGCCCGAATCGGTGAGCACGCCCGCGGCCCCGGCCAAAAGGCCCAGGAACTCCAGGTAGCCGAGCGGCTCCAGCATGCGAAGGTGCTCGTTGCCGCCATCGAGGCCGAGCACTTCGAGCCCGGCCTTCGTCCGTGGGTGGGCCGGGAAGAGCACAGTCAGCTCCTGCGATATCGCCGCGAGCTGGTGCAAGGCGTCGGCGAGCAACGGACCGTCGACGAGGGCCGGGCGGTGGAGTGTCACGACCAGGTACTTGCCCTGATCGAGCCCATGCGAGGCGGGGGCGGCGAGCGCCTCGATTCTCTCGCGCATCGCGACCAGCGTGTCGATCATCGTGTTGCCGACGTAGTGGATCTTGGCTTCCTCGCAGCCTTCGGCGATCAGGTTGTCGCGCGCCTCCGGCGAGTGGATGAAGAGGAGCTCGGAGACGGAGTCCGCCACCACGCGGTTGATCTCCTCGGGCATCGTGCGGTCGTAACTCCGAAGCCCGCTCTCGATGTGCCCGATCGGCAGAAGCAGCTTGGCCGCGACCAACGCGGCGGCGAGAGTGGAGTTGACATCGCCCGGCACGAGCACGACCTCCGGAGCGACGTCAACCAGAACTGGCTCCAGTCGCTCGATCACACGTGCGGTCTGCTGGGCGTGGGTGCCGGACCCCACGCCCAGCATGAAGTCGGGTGACCCGACGCCCAACTCCTCCAGGAAGACGGTCGACATGGCGTCGTCGTAGTGCTGGCCGGTGTGCACGAGGACGTGCTCGAACTCATCGGGCCGTCGCGCCAGCTCGGCGATAACCGGCGCAGTCTTCATGAAGTTCGGACGCGTGCCGACGACCGACAGGATCCTTCGGCGGGTGGCCATGGAGGCGGCCGATGATAGTCCGCGTCGGAACGCCGCCGGATAGCCTCCCGGGCAATGAAGCAAGTCGTCCTGCGCAGCGGCGCGCCGCAGGTCGCCGACGTGCCGGCGCCCTCGCCGGCGCCCGGCCACGTGCTCGTCGCGAACGCCGCCTCGCTGATCTCGAGCGGCACCGAGCGCGCGGCGGTCAGCGCCTCGGGCGGCGGCGGCTCGCTGCCGATGCGCGCGATCCGCAACCCCGATCTCGTCCTGCTGACGCTGAAGCACGCGCACGAGCACGGCGTGCGCGACACGGTCGAAGCGGTCCGCAACGCCGTCTCCGACGACACCGTGCTCGGGCTACTCGAGCGCCGGCGTCGTGCTCGACACCGGCGGCATCGCGGACTTCCGCGTCGGCCAGCACGTCGCGTGCGCCGGCGCCGGCCGCGCGAACCACGCCGAGGTCGTCTCGGTCCCGGGCAACCTCGTCGCGCCGTGCCCGACGGCGTGTCGCTCCGCGACGCCGCGTTCACGACGGTCGGCGCGATCGCGCTGCAGGGCGTGCGCCGCGCCGAGCCGCAGCTCGGCGAGCGCGTCGTCGTCGTCGGCCTCGGGCTGATCGGCCTGCTCACGGTCGCAGCTGCTGCGCGCCGCCGGCTGCCGCGTCCTCGGCGTCGAGCCGTCGGCCGAGCGGCGCGCGCTCGGCGAGCAACTCGGCGCCGAGCGCGTCGTCGCGCCCGACGCGGCCGCCGCGGCGGTCAAGGAGTGGACGGGCGGCGTGGGCGCCGACGCCGTGCTCATCACCGCGTCGAGCGCCAGCGACGCGATCGTCAACCAGGCGATCGAGCATGCTCCGCCGCAAGGGACGCGTCGTCGTCGTCGGCGACGTCGGCCTCGCGACTCGAGCGCGGCCCGATCTACCAGCGCGAGGCCGACTTCCTGATCTCGACCTCCTACGGGCCCGGGCCGCTACGACCCGACCTACGAGGAGGGCGGGCTCGACTACCCGATCGCCTACGTGCGCTGGACCGAGAACCGCAACATGGAGGAGTTCCTGCGCCTGCTGTCGACCGGCGACGTGCGCGTCGAGCCGCTGGTCGAGCTCGAGCTGCCCGCCGAGCGCGCGGCCGAGGCCTACGCCGCGGTGAACGGCGACGCGCCGCCGCTGGCCGCCGTGCTGACCTACGACGCCGAGCGCGCGCGCGACGGCGCGCACGCGAGGTCGTCCGCGTCTCGCGGCCGGCGCGGCGCCGCCCAGGGCGACGTCACCGTCGCGCTGGTCGGCCCCGGCAGCTTCGTGCGCGGCGTCCACCTGCCGAACCTGCGCGCCGACTCCGGCGTGCGGATCAAGACCGTCGTCGCGCGCCGGCGGCACGACCGCCACCGACATCGTGCGCTCGCTGCGCGTCGACGGCGAGGCGGCGACCGACTGGCGCGTGGCGGTCGAGGACCCCGAGATCGACCTCGTCGTGATCGGCACGCGCCACGACAGCCACGCCGAGATCGCCGCCGCCGCGCTGCGCGCCGGCCGCGCGGTGTTCGTCGAGAAGCCGCTCGGGCTCACGCGCGAGGAGATCGACGACGTCTGGGCGGCCGGGCGCGACAACGACCGGCTCGCGATCGGCTTCAACCGGCCGTTCGCGCCGCTCGCCGCAGCGCCTGCGCGCCGAGGTCGACGCGGCGACGGGCCCGGCGCACCTCGTCTACCGCGTCAACGCGCCGCTCGGCGGCCGACCACTGGCTCAACGACCCGCGCGTCGGCGGCGGGCGCATCCTCGGCGAGGCCTGCCACATGTTCGACTTCGCCAACTGGCTGTGCGGCGCGCCGCTGCGCGTGATGGCCGCCGCGCTGCCGGCGCCGCCGGCGGTCGGCTCGGTCGAGAGCGCGTCGATCACGATCGAGTACGCGCAACGGCTCGGTCGGCACCGTCGTCTACTCCGGCGCCGGCGCCGGCGCGATGCCCAAGGAGCGCGTCGAGGTGCTGCGCGGCGGGCGCTCGTGGGTGCTCGACGACTTCCGCTCGCTGACGTCCTGGGACGCGGACGGCGAGCGCGACCGAGGAGGCGCGCGCGCACGGACAAGGGCCACGCCGCGCTGATGCGCCGCGTGCTCGCGGCGTGCCGCGGCGAGCGCGCCGTTCGAGCCCGGCCTCGAGGCGGCCTACGCGGCGCAGAGCGTGGCGCTGTCGCGCGCTCGAGTCGATCGCCTCGGCGAGCACGGTCGAGGTGAGCCTGCCCTCCGGATGAGCCCCCTCGCCTGGGAGAAGCGGGGGCTCGTCCACTCGCCCTCCGGGGACCGCCCCTGGCAACGGAGCCATGCCCAACTTCCCGTGGCGCAGGCGCTGGGGGACGATCGGTTCCGCGTCTACTTCGCCGGACGCGACGGCAGCAGCCGATCCCACATCGGCACACTGGAGCTTGGTCTGGGGGAGCAGGTGACGGTGTCCGAACCCGCCGCTGATCCGCTGCTGGCCCCGGGTCCTCTCGGTCACTTCGACGACCACGGCGTCTACCCGTCCTCGCTCGTCGCGTGGGACGGGGCCCTGTTCCTCTACTACATCGGCTGGAACCCGGGTCCGCGACGGCCGCTCTTCTACTCGTCGATCGGTCTCGCGGTCAGCGAGGACGATGGCGCGACATTCAGGCGCTACTCGGTTGCACCGATCATGGCTCGCTCCGAGCACGACCCTTGCCTGGTGACCGCGCCCTGCGTTCTTCGCGAAGGGAGCGAGTGGCGCATGTGGTACGTGTCCGGCCTGCGCTGGGAGGAGCGCGACGGAGAGCTGCGCTCCTTCTACCACGTCAAGTACGCAAGGTCCGACGACGGCGTGCGCTGGGAGCGCGACGGAACCGTCTGCATCGATCTTGCGCCCGGCGAGACCAACGTGGGGCGACCTTGTGTCGTGCGCGACGGTGCGCGTTGGCGGATGTGGTTCGCGGTCAGCTCCGGTGACGGATACCGCCCCGGCTACGCCGAATCTCCCGACGGCGTGCATTGGGAACGCCGCGGGGAAGCGGGGATAGCGCCTTCATCGGAGGGCTGGGACTCCGAGGCGATTGCCTACCCGTGGGTGTTCAAGACGAGTCGGGGATGGGCCATGCTCTACAACGGAAACGGGTTTGGACGCGACGGCTTTGGGCTTGCCGTCGCGCCCATGCCACACTGATCCGCCCATGTGCGGAATCTGCGGAATCCTCGCCACATCCGACTCCTTCGCCTGCGACGAGCGGGTCGTGACCGCCATGCGCGACACCATGCCCCACCGCGGTCCCGACGACGCCGGCTCCTGGGCCGACCCGGCCGCGCGCGTCGCGCTCGGCCACCGCCGGCTCTCGATCGTCGACCTCTCGCCGGCCGGGCACAACCCGATGCCGAACGAGGACGGCACGGTCTGGATCACCTACAACGGCGAGATCTACAACCACCGGGCGCTGCGCGCGGAGCTCGAGGCGAAGGGCCACGTCTACCGCTCGCAGACGCGACACCGAGACGATCCTCCACCTCTACGAGGAGGAGGGGCCGCGCTGCGTCGAGCGGCTCGCAGGGCATGTTCGCGTTCGCGATCTGGGACGCGCGCAAGCGCGAGCTGTTCCTGGCGCGCGACCGCCTCGGGATCAAGCCGCTCTACTACGCCGAGCTGCCCGGCGGCTTCCTGTTCGGCTCCGAGATCAAGGCGCTGCTCGAGCACCCCGCGATCCAGGCGGACCTCGACGAGGAGGCGTTCTTCCACTACCTCACGTTCGTCTGCACGCCCGGCCCCGCTGACCATGTTCAAGGGGATCAGGAAGCTGGCGCCCGGCGAGCGGATGATCGTCCGCGCCGACGGCTCGACGCAGCGCGAGACCTGGTGGACGCCGATGTCGGCGGACGCCGACGCGCGAGGTCGCGGGCATGAACGAGGCGCGAGATGGAGGAGCGGCTGCTCGAGCTGCTCCGGGCCTCGATCGAGAAGCGGATGATGGCCGACGTGCCGTTCGGCGTCTTCCTCTCCGGCGGCGTCGACTCGTCGACCAACGTGGCGCTGATGTCCGAGCTGATCGACGACCCGGTGCGGACCTTCTCCGTCGCGCTTCAAGGAGCACGAGAAGTACAACGAGCTCGCAGCTCGCCCGCCAGATCGCCGAGCGCTTCAAGACCGACCACCACGAGGTGGTGATCGACTGGGACGACCTGCGAGTCGTTCCTGCCCGAGCTGATCTTCCACCAGGACGAGCCGATCGCCGACTGGGTCTGCGTGCCGCTCTACTACGTCTCGAAGCTCGCGCGCGACTCCGGCACGATCGTCGTGCAGGTGGGCGAGGGCTCCGACGAGCTCTTCCACGGCTACGACCTCTACATCAACGAGGCCCGCTCGGCGGCGGCGCTTCTGGGAGCCGATCCAGCGCGTGCCGCGGCCGCTCGCGGATGGGCGCGCAGCCACGCCGATCACGGGACTCGCTCGCCGCCTCGATCGAGGCGTGATGCACGCCCAGGTCTTCGCCGAGGCCGCCTCGGGCCGGCTGCCCTTCTGGGGCGGCGCGATCTGCTACCAGGGCGACCTCAAGCAGCAGGTGACCGCCAACGGGCATGCGGCGCCCGGACTCGTACGAGATCGTGGAGCGGCTCTGGCGACGACGCGGAGCGCGAGCGGCCCGCCGCCGACCTGCTCCAGAAGATGACCTACCTCGAGCTGAAGAACCGCCTCGCCGAGCTGCTGCTGATGCGCGTCGACAAGATGACGATGGCCACCTCCGTCGAGGCGCGCGTGCCGTTCCTCGACCACGAGCTGGTCGAGTTCGCGCATGGCCCTGCCGCCCGAGCATGAAGGTGCGCGACGGCGTGGGCAAGTGGCTGCTCAAGAAGGCGGTCGCCGGCTCGGTGCATCCCCCACGAGATCGCCTACCGCAAGAAGCAGGGCTTCGGCGCGCCTGTCAGCGAGTGGTTCCGCGGGCGAGCTCGGCGACCGGGCGCAGCGCCAGATCCGAGAGTCCTCGCTCGCCGAGCGCGGGCTGCTCGACTACGACCGCGATCGACGAGCTGTGGGCGGCCCACCGCTCCGGCCGCGCCGAGTGGGCCTTCCAGCTCTGGAACCTCTACAACGTGAGCGCCTGGCACGACCACTGGGTCGCCGGGCGCGCGCTGGCCTAGCTGCCGTGATCGGCCTCCGCGAGGGCCTCGCCGCGTGGCGGCGCCTCGGGCCGATCCGGGGCACGCAGGCGGCGATCCGGTTCGCCGCGGAGCACGCCCGGGCTCCGGCCCGGAGGGCGCGCATACGTGTGCGCCCGCTGCGCGCCGGGCGGGCCGAGCTGACGGCCGCGCTCGGCGGCATGGACCCGGTCGCGGCGCTTCGCGGCCCCGCCCTGCGCGCGCTGCCGACCGTCGCGCGGTGGGAGGAGGAGCTGGCGAAGCTGGGCGACGAGCGAGCGCGACGACCTGCTGCGCCGCGCCGAGGACGTCGCTGGCGCACCGCTTCGACCTGCTCGGCTCCGGTCCGGTCGAGCTCGGACGCGGAGATCGACTGGCAGCGCGACTTCAAGAGCGGCCGCAGCTGGCCGCTCGTCCACATCTCGCCGAGTGCCGATCACGTACCCCGACGACTCGGACATCAAGGTGCCGTGGGAGCTCTCGCGCTTCCAGCACCTGCCGCTGCTCGCCGCCGCGCACCGGGTGACCGGCGACGAGCGCTTCCTCGACGAGATCGGCGCCCAGCTCGACGCACTGGATCGACGCGCAACCCGGTCGAGGTCGGCGCCAACTGGGCCTGCACGATGGACGTGGCGATCCGCGCGTCGAACTGGGTCGCCGCGCTGGTGCTCTGCGCCGAGCCGGCGGCCGGGCGTCCCTGGCTCGACGCGGGCGCTCGGGAGCCTGCTCCTCCACGGCCGCTTCATCCGCTCGCCATCTCGAGTGGGGCGAGGTGCGGGGCAACCACTACCTCTCCGACGTCGTCGGGCTGCTGCCGGTGGCGGCGCTCTTCTCGGGCAGCGCCGAGGGCCGCGAGTGGGCCGAGTGGGCGGCCGACGAGCTCGTAGCGGGAGATGGAGCATCAGGTGCGTCCCGACGGGTGCGACCACGAGGCCTCGATCCCGTATCACCGCCTCGTGACCGAGCTGTTCGTGTGCGGCACGCAGGCCGTCGACGCGCTCGCGCCCGGGCCGGCTGCCGGAGCCGTACCGCGAGCGGCTCGGCCGGATGCTCGACTTCGTCGCGCGACTACACGCGGCCGGACGGGCTGGCCCCGCAGATCGGCGACGCCGACGACGGCCGCTTCCTCCCGCTCGGCGACTACGGGCGCGCGGACCACCGCTCGCACCTGCACCTGTTTCGCCAGGCGGGTCGCGCGTACGAGCCGGCCACGGGTCACGCTGCCTATCCCGACGGCGGCTTCTACGTCATGCGCGCCGGCGACCTCTACGTCGTCGTGCGCTGCGGCGACACCGGCCTCGGCGGGCTCGGCGGGCACGCCCACAACGACCAGCTCTCGTTCGAGCTGTGCGCCGGCACCACGCCGCTGGTGGTCGGACCCGGGCGCCTACCTGTACACGGCCGACCCGCCGGCGCGCAACCTGTTCCGCTCGACCGCCTACCACGCGACGCTCAGGATCGGCGGGCGCCGAGCAGAACGAGCTGCGCGAGGACTACCTGTTCACGCTCCCGGACCGGACCCGCGCCGAGACGCTCGCGTGGGAGCCGCATCTCGACGGGGCGGTGTTCGAGGGCCGGCACCACGGCTTCTCGGTGCTCGAGCCTCCCGCGGTGCACCGGCGCCGGCTCGAGCTCCGCGGCGCCGAGCGCACGCTGGCAATCCGCGACGTCGTGACCTGCGAGGGCGCCCACGACCTCCTCTGGACGTGGCCCTTGGCGCCGGGCGCGCGGGTGGAGGTGGGCGGCGCGGGCGCGCGGGTGGAGGTAGCCGGCGGCGCCTTGGCGCAGGCGGCCGGCGCGCCTCGGCACAGTCACCCGGCGCGCAAGCGTCGACGTCGGCGTCCGCCTCGACGTCTCCGGCGAGGGTCTCGACTTCGCCGTCGAGGACGGCTGGCACTCGCCCAGCTTCGGCGTCCGGGTCACCCGCCCCGTTCCTGCGCGCGCGGCGGCGCTCGCGGCCCGGCGAGGACGTCCAGGAGCTGCTGCTGCGGGTCAGCTGAGCGGCTTGCGCCCGCGCACGACCAGGAACCAGCCGAGCCAGCGGCCGGTGAGCCCCGCGAGCGGCCCCGCAAAGCGGCGGTCGTACGGAGTGCCCACGTGCTCCACCCGCAGTTCCTCGAGACCGGCGAAGGCGCGGCGCAGCTCGCGGACGGTGTAGCCCTTCGTGCCCTCGCTCTCCATGTGGTGGGCGAGCACGTCGGACACGCTGCGGAGCGGCTTGCCCGCGAGCGGGCCGTGGCGCGCCCACATGCCCCAGGCGACCCAGGAGCGCCGGGCGTAGAGCATGATGCAGGCCTCGCCGCCCGGCCGGAGCACCCGCAGCGCCTCGCCGAACGCACGATCCGAGTCCGGCGTGTGGTGGAGCACCCCCCACGAGTAGACCTTGTCGAAGCGCGCCGTCCTCGAACGGCAGGCGCTCGGCGTCCGCCACGCGCACCTCGCCGTCGAGGCCCTCGAGCTCGAGGCGCCGGCGCACCAGCCGCACGCTGTGCTCGGTCAGGTCGACCCCGGTCACATGGGCGCCGGCGCGGGCGAAGCGCACGAGGTCGGTGCCGAGCCCGGCGCCGATCTCGATCAGCCGTTTGCCCCTGCTGCCCTCGAAATCGGCGTAGTCCGCGATGAAGGGCTCCAGGTCGCTGCGCGAACGCTCGACCTGGGCGAAGAACTCGGGGGAGCCCTCAGCCGCCTCGGCGTGGGACGAGCCGCAGGGCTCCTCCTCCCAGAAGCTTCGGACCTCCTGCTTGAGAGCCTCGTCAGTGGCAGACACGTCCAGCATTGTTCCCTAGACTGGCCCGCCCGTGCCGCTGGCGCCCCCCTCGACCGTCGAGGCGTCCCAGCCCGGCGAGCAGGCCGAGGCTGGAGACGTCCCCCGCACGCGGCTGCTGGCCTACGGCCTCGCGGTCGCGATCGTCGGGACCCTGCTGCTGGTCGTCTCGACGCCCGCCCCGTGGAGCCTGCTCGCCACGAGGGCCGACGGCTACGAGGCCTCCGTCGAGGTGCTCGCCGACGGCGGCCCCCCGCTGCTCGGCTACGCCGACGAGGAGGCCGAGAAGTATGTCCCGCTTGGCGTGACCGACGACCAGGGGGCCTACGTCTTCGTCCCCCTGGTGGCCCACGTGCTCGGGCTCGAGGATGCGACAACCGCGCTAGAGGTGGTGTTCCTCGCCGCGGTCTTCCTGACCCTGCTCGCCTATCCGCTGGTCTTCTACACCCTGTTCCGGTCCGCGGCCGCGGCGGTGGTCGCGCCGCTGGTCCTGCTGGCCGGCGCTCGGCTCCTCTACTACCAGGACGTCTACTGGGTGCCGGCGCTGGCTGCGCTCGCGCTGCTTCCGCCGCTCCTGCTCATCGACCGAAGGTGGCCCAGGTGGTCGTTCCCGGCCATGCTGGGCCTGCTCGTGGTGGCGAGCGTCGCCAGCTCGCTCCGGAGCAATGCGGGGCTCGGGGTCGCCGTCGCCGCCGGAATTGTGGTGCTGGGGCGCCCCTGGTCGATCCCTCGCAAGGGTCTCGCGGCCGCCGCGCTCGCGGTGGCCTACCTCTCGTTCAGCGTGCTCGGCATGACCGCGATCCGGGAGTACCGCGACAGCTGGGTGGGGGATCCCGCGTTCGCCGAGGGAGTGGCCGCGTCGCACCCGGTGTGGCACACCGCGTACATCGGGCTCGGGTACCTCCCGAACGACTACGGGCTGCGCTACCGCGACGAGGACGCGATCGGGACGGTCGAGCTCATCGAACCCGGCACGCTGTACCTCAGCGACGAGTACGAGGAGATCCTGCGCGAGCGCTACGTGGATATCGCGACCGGGAATCCCGACTTCTTCCTCTCGGTAACGGCGCAGAAGCTGCTCGTCGCGGTCGGCAACGCCGCCCCCCTGCTGGTGCTCTTGGCGCTGCTGCTCCCGTTCGCCCTGGCCGTGCGGCGCCGGCTGACGGTCCGCCTGCTGCTGCTCGCGCTCCCCACAGTGCTGGTCGCGTCGATCCAGCCGATCGTCGCGGTCCCGTTCCAGGTGTACGAGGCGGGGCTGTACGGGGCGCTGGGCGTGGTCGTGCTCGTCCTGATCGCCTGGCTCGCCGCGGAGGTCGAGCGGCGCCGCGGCGTTCGAGACCTGTGGGGAACGGCATCCCCGCGGGCACTCCGTGCCGGGCTGGCGGTGGCCGCGCTCGCCGTCGCGATCTTCCTCGCCCGCATGCCGGTCGACGACCGGGCGACGGAGTGGCAGGCCGGCGCGCCGGGCGCGGGAGAGTCGGACGTCTCGCTGGAGGAGCGCTGATGGATCCACGCTACGAGGAGGACACGCTCTCGGTCGAGGAGACCCACTGGTGGTATCGCGGCCGGCGCCGGATCGTCCGAGAGGCCGTATCTGCTCTCGACCTTCCCCGGCCGGCCGACATCCTCGACGCCGGCTGCGGGTCGGGCCGCAATCTGGTCGAGCTGGCGCCCTTCGGCCGGCTCACCGGCCTCGAGCCGTCACACGCCAGCGCCGAGGTGGCCCGATCCCGCGGACTCGCGACGATCGTGGAATCGGGGATCGAGCGGATGCCCTTCGAGCCGGAGAGCTTCGATCTCGTGGTCTCCCTGGACGTGATCGAGCACGTCGGCGACCACGTGGCGGCACTGCGCGAGCTGCGGCGCGTCACGCGCCCGGGCGGCCGGCTGCTGGTCACGGTCCCCGCCTACCAGGCTCTCTGGAGCTCCCACGACGTGCGGAACCACCACCAGCGCCGCTACAACCGGCGGACGCTGGTCGAGCCGGCCACCGCCGCCGGCTGGCGCGTCGTGCGAACGACTCACTTCAACAGCCTCCTGCTCCCGGCCGCCGCAGCGGCGCGCATGGTCGATCGCGTCGCCCGCCGCGACGGGAACGGGCGCTCGGAGCTCGACCGGACTCCGGCGCCCCTGAACCGGCTGCTCGAGCAGCCGCTCCGGCTGGAGGCTGCCCTCCTCCGCAGCGGCCGGCGACTCCCCGCCGGCCTGTCCCTGATGGCGGTGTTCGCGGCGGACGGCCGGGCCTAGACTCCGCCAGCCGTGGCCTCCCCCCAGCTCTCAGCCATCGTCCTCTGCTACCGGGCCGAGGAGAACATCCGGCAAGTGGTCGAGCCCCTTCACCGCGACCTGACCCGATCCGGGGTGACCTTCGAGGTGGTGCTCGTCGCCAACTACAACGAGGGCCAGCGCGGACCGGACGCCCGAGATCGTGCGGCAGATCGCCGGTGACCTCGAGGCGGTCCGTACCGTGATCCAGCCCAAGGAGGGGGCCATGGGCTGGGACATGCGAACGGGCCTGGACGCGGCGACGGGCGAGTACCTGGTGGTGATCGACGGCGACTCCCAGAACCCGGTGACCGATGTGCTCCGGATGTACCGCGAGATGCGCCGCACAGGCGCCGACGTGATGAAGGGCCGGCGGATCGCGCGCTTCGACGGGCCCTACCGGCGCCTGGTGTCCTACGTCTACAACAGCGTCTTCACGCTGCTCTTCCGCACACGGGGGCTGTGGGACATCAACGGGAAGCCGAAGGGCCTGACGCGCGTGGCCTATGAGCGAATGGGGTTGAAGTCCGACGACTGGTTCATCGACGCCGAGATCGTGCTGGCGGCCCGGCGGGCCGGGCTTCAGGTGAACGAGCTGCCGGTCGTGTTCAACCGCAACGAGGAGCGCGCCTCCTTCGTCCGTGCGACCGCGATCCTCGAGTTCGTGCGCAACATGGCCAACGCGCGGCTGAAGCGGCGCTAGCAATGCCGCGAATCGTGTTCGTGACGGGCGCGGCGGGCGCGATCGGAGCGCGCCTGCTCCCGGCGCTGCGAGCCGCTGGATGGCGCACACGCGTGCTGGTGCACCGTCGGGAGGTCGAGGACGCGGACGAGCAGGTGCGGGGCGACCTCGCCGACGCGGCGTCGCTCCGCACCGGAGCCACCGGCGCGGCCGCGGTGCTGCACCTGGCTGCTCGCACGCACGCCAGGCGCGAGGGCGAGTACCGGGCCATCAACGTGGACGGCACCGCCCGGATGCTGGCCGCCGCCCGGGACGCCGGAGTGGATCGCTTCGTGCACGTGAGCACCCGCGCGATCTCGCCTCAGGGCGGCGCCTACAGCCGCACGAAGCTCGAGGCGGAGGACCTCGTGCGGGCGGCCCCCGTGGAGCACGCGATCGTGCGCATACCCGAGGTCTACGGCGCCGGCGGTCGGGAGGGCGTCGACGACATGCTGCGACGCGCCGCCCGGGGTTCGGCGATCCCGGTGGTCGGCCGGGGAGCGGACGTGCTCTGCCCGGTGCACGTGGACGACGTGACCGGACCCCTTGTCGAGGCCCTGTCGGCGCCCGCCGCCGCCGGCCGCACCTACACGCTTGCCGGGGAATGCCACACCGCCCGCGAGGTGGCCGAGGCGTGCGCGAGCGCCTACGGGGCCCGGGCCCGCACCGTGGGCGTGCCCGCCCCGGTCGTGAGGCTCGCCTGCGCGGGGGCGCGCTTCCTTCCCCTGCCGCTCTACCCCGACCAGCTCGCCCGCCTGCGCGCGGAGAAGCCCGCGCCCTCCCCGGAGGCCGGGTCCGACCTGGGGTTCGCGCCGCGTCCGCTGGCGGAGGGCCTCAGGGACGCCGGCGCGGTGGCTAGCCCGGCAGCACCCGCAGGATCGCCCTGACCACGCGCCAGTAGGCGCGCAGCAGCACCCGCAGCACGCCGGAGTCCGAGGCGGATCCGAGGTACGGCGAGCTCAGGTCGGGCGTGAGCCAGGCCGCGAATTCCCCGGACGAGATCGTGCGCCGCGCCTGGATCTCCCGCCGCTCGCGCAGCAGGCGCGGGAGCCACCGGGCGGCGTCGGTCGCCGCCCGCAGCTTCTCCGTCGCCCACCCGCCGCGGATCGCCACGACCACCAGGGCGAGCTCGGTGGCGAGCAGCGCCGGCATGAGCACCACGAGCAGCGGTCCCGGGTAGGTCCGCAGGATCGCCGCCCAGCGGTTGCGCTCGAGCATCCGCCACTTGTAGCCGCCCTTGTGGAACGTGTAGTCGTGGTCCACCCGCGCCGTGGGCTCCAGGCCGATGCGACCGCCGCGCAGCCGAATCCGCAGGGCCAGGTCGACGTCCTCGTGGTAGAGGAAGAACTCGGGCGGCATCCCGCCGGCATCGCGCCAGCCGTCGAGCGGCATCGCCAGGCACGCACCCGACGCCAGCGTGACCTCGCGTCGGTGTTCCTCGTCGACAGGGCGTCCCACCTCGCCCGCCCAGGCGATCCCCGTGAAGTGCACGATGCCGCCCGCCGTGTTCACCGTGCGACCGCCGTCCATCGTCACGAGGCCCATCCACGCGTCCCAGCCGCAGCCGTCCGCCAGCGGGCGGCGGATGGCCTCGCCGAAGCCGGGCAACGGCACCGCGTCGGGGTTCAGCAGCACGAGGAGGTCGCCCTGCGCCAGCTCCGCGCCCCGGTTCGCTCCGGCGGCGAAGCCGAGGTTCGCGCCGGTCTCGACGAGCCGGGCGTCCGGAGACAGGCGCTTCACCACGCCGGGCGTCCCGTCGGCCGAGGCGTTGTCGACCACGATCACCTCGTCGCCGTCGACCAGCTCCGGCAGCAGCCGCGGGAGGGTCTGCTCCAGAGCACCGGCGCTGTTGTGCGCGACGACGACGACGGAGAGTCGCGTCACGCCGCCGGGGCGTCCCTGCGCCCCGGCTCCTCGGGCTCGTCGGCCCGGATGAGGCCGATCTCTTGCACGAGGGTGGTGAGCTGCCGCTCGAGCAGGCTCACCCGCACGGAGAAGTGCAGCAGCATGAGCATCACGAACCCGAGGCCGAAGAAGAGCAGCGTGCTCGTGGCGAGCGCCGAGCCGATCGCGTGGCTGATCTCGTCGAGCAGGCCGTCCCAGACCGCCAGCAAGAGCAGCACGATGCCCGTGGCCAGCCACAGCACCGAGTACTCCTCCTTCAGGCTACGCCGCCGCAGGAGCTCGATGATGAAGAAGAGGATGCCGAGGCTGCCGGCGATCGCAATTGCCCGAGTGCGTGGATCCACTTACTTTCGCCCCCTTCGGAGCAGCGTCACGAAGATCGAGAGGAACATCTTGTACGAGTAGTAGAGGCTGCGGTGGCCGCGGTGAAGGGTCCCGCGGTCGGGCGGCAGCTCCATGCGCACCGGCACCTCGGTCACCCGGAAGCCCGAGCGGTGGAGGAGGATGAGGATGTCCGCGTCGGGATAGTCCTGCGGGTAGACGTTGCTGCAGAAGAAGCGCGCCACCGAACCCCGGATCACCTGCAGGCCCGAGGTGGAGTCCGTCACGTGCGACTTGGTCGTGACGGTCACGAGGCGGGCGAACAGCGACATGCCCAGCTTGCGAGCCTTCGACGGTGTGTAGTGGCCGTCGCGGTCGAGGAACCGCGAGCCGATGACCACGTCGTTCTCCGAGTCCTCCAGACGGCTCAGCAGCCGCGGGAGATCGGCCGCGCAGTGCTGCCCGTCGGCGTCGATCTGGGCCACGACGTCGTAGCCGTGGCGGACCGCGTACTTGTAGCCCGTCTGGAGCGCGCCGCCGTAGCCGAGGTTCACCGGGAGGGACGCGACGCGGGCACCGGCGGCCCTCGCCTCCTCCGTAGTCCTGTCGCTCGACCCGTCGTCCACCACCAGGACGTCGGCGCCCGGCAGCGCCGCGAGGACGCTGCGAACGACGCCGCCGACGTGTGCCTCCTCGTTGTAGGCAGGCAGGATCACGAGCAGCGAGGAGCTTGGCGTGGGAGCCTCGAGCTCACTTGCTGCCGGTGTGGCGGTGAACATCGAAGCCGGCTGAGCCACGGCAGGAAGGGTAATCCCTTTCACGACGGACAGAACACCTTGACGGGAGGCGAGGAGCGGTGCGCTACTCGATGCGCGCCGCAGTCATGTTGAGGAGAACGGGCCGGACGCCGCCAGGGGGCCCGAATGCCGGGAACGGGAGCCAGACCGGCGGACCGGACGCCCGCAGGGTCCAGGTGACCGGCTCGCAGTCCCCATTCGAGTCGCAGGGGGGAACGGGCAAGCGCACCTCGCGCGTCTGACCGGGCCGCACGCTGCCGGCGGCCACCGTGTCCCCTTCGCGTCTGACCTGCCAGCGCGCCGGCCTCGTCGCCCCATCGGCGGGCTGGAGCGTGATCGTCACGGCCCGGGCGTCGCCGGCGGCCTGCGCGTCGAGCGTCATGTCAACCGGCTTGTCGTCCAGCACGGCCCCGTCGCCGTCGAGTCCCTGGCTGGTCCAGATGGCCCGGTCCGAGGGCGCGGTGCGGTAGAGCGCGTAGCGCGAGACCGGCGAGCGGGCTATCTCCTCGCCGGCGAACTGGACTCTCGGGTCGTCGCTGTGCGCCGCCAGCCACTCGGGTCTCGACAGCCAGCGCGCGAGACCGTCGGGGCCGAGCTCCGTCGCCGCGAGGGTGTACCCCGGCGGGAACGGCGTGGGGGCCGGGTACCAGCTGAGCCCCACGGCCGCGTCCAGCTGCTCGTTCCAGAACGACAGCCGCTCGGTTCCGCCCAGGCGGTCCGAGAACGAGGGAACGCCGGGCTGGATCGCCGCCGATGCGTCATCCGCCAAGCTCTCGTCCAGCCATGTCTCGCGGTCGGCCTCGCGATCGTCGGAGAGGGCGATGCCCCCCGGCACCTCCGGCGTTCCGTTCAGCTCTCGCTTGAAGCCGTAGTCCAGGATCGCCGCCTGAGCCACGGCGCAGAGCGCCAGACCTGTGGCGATCACCCCCGCGGCCAGCCCCGGCCGGTCGCGCGCCAAGCCGAGGAAGAGGACCATCGCGGCGAGGCCCACCGCCACCAGCAGCCAACCCGTGGGTGCGATGAGGGTCCATCCGAACAGGTCCTGCTCCCAGCCGACGAGGCGGTGATGCACCACCCGTGACCAGAACGCGCCGCCGGGGGCGGCGAAGAAGTGCCCGGCGTCGCCCGATGGCGCGGCATACCCGGCGATGATCGGCCAGAGCGTCAGCGCGCCGCCCGCCGCGACCCAGCGGCGCAGCCGGGTCAGCTGCGGGATGCCGGCTACGGCCAGTACCGCGATCGGCGTGTAGACGTAGAAGACGTAGCGCTCCTCGACCGCGGCGCCCACGGTGAAGACCGAGACGGCCCCGACCACCACCACTGCGGCCGACAGGGCGGCGACCGACGGGATCACAAGGCGAGGCCCGGCGCGCCCGAACACGCCCGCCAGCGCCACGCCCAGCCCGATCGCAAAGGGGAAGACGAGGCAGCCGACCACCAGCCCCCGGGAGTACGTGAGCATCGTCCGGCGGGTCTCCGCGGCCGCGTCGCCGAAGAGGCGCTCGATGGCCGTGTCGAGGTTGACGCCGCCGTATGCGCCCAGGTTCACCAGACCGCTCACGCTCAGGACGAGCGCGACCACCGCGGCCGCGACCGGGATCGCCTGCCGGCGCAGCGCGCCGCGCAGCCAGCCTCCCCACGGCTCCTCACGCTCGGAGCGCCGGCGCACCACCTCCCCCGCGATGACGGCCAGGAAGAACGCGGCCAGCACGAAGCCCAGGTTGAGCCGGCAGAGCGTGAGGGCGCCGATGGCGGCCAGCGCGCCCACCTGGCGCAGCGGCGACGGGTCCTCGGCGGCGCGAATCGTGCCGTAGACCGCCCAGAGGAAGAGCGGGAAGGCGAGGTTCTCCGTGAGCTGGTGCGAGGAGATCATGAGCCACGGAATCGCCACCCCCAAGGCCACCGCCAGCACGCGCAACAGCGGCGCGTCGATCGTCCTGCGCGCGAGCAGGGCCGTCGGCACGATCGCGCTGACCAGCAGCAGGACGTTCAGGAGGTGGCTGAGCGTGAAGGCGGTCGAGGGCGAGAAGGGACCCCACGTGAGCGCCAGCAGCGTCGAGTAGAGGCGCTGCGGGCCGCGGTTCCAGTCCGGGATGGTCTCCACGAGGCCGCCCGGAAGGTTCTCCCAGATGTACTGGGACCCGTGGACGTAGAACCACTCGTCCAGGTAGAAGCCGTCGACGTCGCTCACGTGCGACCACAGGAGCGCGGCGAGTATGAGCGCGATCAGCCCGTACCCGGCGATCTCCGCCGAAGGCCACCGCAGCGCCGGAAGCCTGCGCGAATCCGCCTTGCGCGCCGAGCCGGTCGGCGCGGGCTCCGCGCGCTTCTCTGCCTGCTCCACGCTCACTCCACGCCCGGGGCGGTCCACGCGATCTCCCGCTCACGCTGGTGGGCGCGCAGCTCGTCGTAGAGCCGCGCGAGGCGCGGAGCGCCGACCGTCCGCATCATCGACTTGTCACGGACGCGGTACCTGATCAGGCGCTCCGGGATGACCGCGCCGAAGTGCCCCGCTCGGTACAGCTCGAGGTAGAGGAGCCAGTCCTCGTAGCTCGTGAGGTCGGTGCTGTACGCGTAGCCCTCCTCGAAGAACCGGCGCCGGATCAGGGCCGTGCACGTGCCGCCGATGTTGTTGCGCTCGATCAGCTCGCTCCAGTTGCCGAGCGGCACGTAGCCGCCGTCGGCGTCCGATGCCGTGGCGCCGTCCGGATCCATGTACTCGACCCAGGTGGTCGCATAGGCGAGCTCGGGGTCGCGCTCAAGGGTCTCGACGCAGCGCGCGACGAAGTCCGGCGCGATCGTGTCGTCGGCGTCGAGCGGGACCACGTAGCGGCCGCGCGACTGCGAGATCCCCATGTTGCGCGCCGCCCCCAGTCCGGAATTTGCCTGGGTGACGATCCGCGCACCGAACTCGTCGGCCAGCTCGTAGAGGACGCGGTCCTCCGCGCGCAGCGATCCGTCGTTGACGATCACGATCTCGGTCTCGGGATAGGTCTGCGCCGCGGCCGAGGCGACGCGTCTCGCGCACGTAGCGCTCGAGGCGGAAGTAAGGGATCACGATCGAGACGAGCGGCGGCCCGCTGCGGCTGCGCCGGCCTGGCGGGAGCCTCCGCGGCCAGGCGCCGGTAGCCCTCCACCAGCGTGGCAGGGTCGGCCAGCTCGTCGAACACGGCGCGCGGCGCGCCGGACTGGATCAGGCCCTGCACCTCGGCCGGGCGAGCGGCGAGCTCGGCCACGGCGTCGCGGATCGCCTCCGGAGAGCGGTCGCGCGTCAGCCACCCGCTGCGACCCGGCTTGACGATCTCGGTGAGCCCGCCTACGGGCGTGGCCAGCACGGGCCGGTTGTGCATGAGGGCTTCCCGGGCAGTGTTCGGCCAGCACTCCCACAGCGACGGGATCACCACGGCGTGAGCGTTGCGGATGAAGTCCCCGACGGCGCTGCGCGGCACCGTGTCCACGAACTCGATCCGCGGATCACCGGCCGCCATCAGCTCGAGCTGCGTCTTCACGGAGCCTCCGAGCGGCGCCGTACCGGTGTCGCCGCCGAGCAGGGTGAGGTGCACGTTCGGGCCCTCGAGCCCGGTGATGGCGCGCACCAGGTTCTGCACTCCCTTGCGGCGCTCGAGCCGTCCCAGGTACAGCAGCCGCAGGGCGCCGGTCTCGCCGGGCCCGTCCGTGACGGCGTCCGCGCCGCCCTGCTCGTCGAGGAACGCGTCGGGCAGCTTCACCGCGGGGGCGAGCGCGTCAGCGCCATACACGCGCCGGTAGGTGTCGAGCACATCGCCGCCGGACCAGAGCACCGTGTCGGCGTGGCGAAGCACGTACCGCTCCGCCTCGAAGACCATCTTGGTGGCGAAGTCGTCCGGCAGGTGCCCGTCGAGCACCGAGCAGAAGTACGCCGTGGTGTGCAGCCGCACGCAGAGACGCGTGTGCTCGAGCCATGGATCGTGGGCCCGCCGTGCCTGCGTCGTCACGAAGCCCTCGCCCAGGTAGTCGCAGAACTCGAGCAGGTCCGGGCCCCGGTCCGGGAACGCCTCCCGGAGCGCCCTGTCGACGCGAGCGCTGTAGGCGTGCATGTAGGACATGAAGGCGCCCCACTCGACCCGGTGCGGCTCCTCGACGAACACGAATCGCACCGACGGCGGCGGGAGGCGCGGATCGCCCTCCCGCCTCAGGCGCTCGTAGTCGTCCCGGTAGCCGGCGCTGGTCACCACGGTGACCTCCGCGACGGGTGCCAGATACCGTGCCGCCGCAGCCACGATGGGGGCGATCCCCCCGCCCAGGAAGGGGTAGAACTCCCGTGCCACAAGTGCCAGGCGCATGAGCAGCGGCCAAGCTAGCAGCGGTGGTCGGCCGTGGTCGATCGTGCTCGCGTCCCGCGAAGTGTGGCCGTTCGTCGAGGGAGGCGGGATCGGCCGGCACATCTGGGCCGCGGCGCGGCTGCTCGCGGAGCACGCCGATGTGTCCGTGGTCACCAGCTCGCGCTGGCGGGATCGCCACGAGGAGCTGGTACGCGAGGGCGACCCGCGGCTGCCCCAGGGAGTGCGCTTCGCCTTTGCCGACGAGCCCGCCGGGGACCGCATGCCGTTCGTCTCCTGGCACCACCTCTGGAGCCTGCGCCTGCTGGAGGCCGCGGCCGCGCTCCATCCGGACGGCGGGCCGGACATCGTCGAGGTGCCCGACTATCAGGCCGAGGGGTTCGCCGCGGCTCATGCCCGGCGCGGGCTCGACCCGCGGCTGCGGAACACGAAGCTCGTGGTGCGGCTGTCCACGAGCGCGGAGATGTGCGCGCGGCTCAACGAGGACCCCGACGACCTGCACCTGCGCGTCCTCTCCGGCGTCGAGCGCTTCCCGCTCCGCTTCGCCGACGTGATCCTGTGGCCCGGCGGCAACGCGCTGGAGCGGTACGCCGAGTTCTACGGGGAGGACGGGCTGGCGCCGGCCATCGAATGCCCGCTCCCGATGGCCGATGACCTCGACGTCTCGTCGTCCTCGGAGCCTCCGCCGGCGGAGGGCCCGCTGCGGCTGCTCTACCTGAACAGGCTGGAGAGGCGGAAGGGCGTCGCGGAGCTTGTCACCGCGGTGCGATCGCTGCCGGACGCGGAGCTCGCCCTCACGCTCGTCGGCCGGGACACGAAGACCGGCCCGGACGGCACCTCGATGCGGGCACACGTGAGCCGGCTCGCGGCCGACGACCCGCGTATCGAGCTCCTCGAACAGGTCCCCCACTCCGAGGTGTCGCGGCTGATCGGCGAGCACCATGCGGTGGTCGTGCCCACGCGCTGGGAGACGTTCTCCTACGTCGTGCGCGAGGCGCTGGCCTGCAACCGTCCCGTGGTCGCGACCCCGGCAGGAGGGATCGTGGACGTGGTCAGGCCGGGCGAGTCGGGCTGGCTCGCCCGCTCGAGCTCGCCGGACGACCTGGCGGCCGCGCTGCGCGAAGCCCTGGACGGCCGCGCGGCGATGGCCGAGATGGTCGCCGAAGGGCGGCCGCGAAAGGTGTTCGAGGAGGGGTCCGCGGCGGAGCGGAATCTCGAGGTGTACGCGGAGATCCGCGAGCGGGCAGGACGAGCGGCCGGCGCCGCAGCCGCGCACGCGGCCGCCCGCGGGTGGACGCCGTCGTCGCCTGCGAGCCCGGAGGCGGGGACCCGGTGCCGACGCTCCTTTCGCTCGAGCGCCAGTCCGGCGCATCGGTCAAGGCCGTGGTCGTCGCCGACCGTTCAGGCCGCTTCCCCGACCGGCCGGGCGCTGCCGCGTACCGACGTGGTCGTGCCGCCTCCGGAGCGCGCGGGACGGCCGGCCGCCTGGGCCGCCGGCCTCGCGGCCACCTCCGAGGACCTGGTCCTGCTGCTGACCGCCGGGGCGGTCCTGGGCCGCGACTTCGTTGCGCGAGCCGCGGCTGCGCTGGCGCGAGAGCCGGCCCTGGCCTGGGTCACGTCCTTCGTGGGTCGAGGGCGCGAGGCCATGGGACGCCCCGCTCGGCAACTACGCGCTCCCGGTCGAGGAGCTCGACGCGACCTCGTTCGCCGCCCTGGTACGGCGCTCGGCGCTGCGAGACGTCCTCGGGGATCCCGGCTCGGCACCCCCGGACGAGAGGAGCCTCCTGGCGGAGCTGGCCGGGGCCGGCGCGCACGGCCTCGTCCTGCAGGAACGGCTGCTGGAGGACGTCCCCCGGCCGCGCTAGCCGCGGCGGCGCTGGATCAGCCGGCTGCGCAGCCGGAACAGCGCCGACAGCCCGGGGATGGCGAACACGAAGTCGCGCACCCTGTCCACCGCCTGGTAGCGCGGCGCCTCCAGGGCGGCCGTCGCCTGCGTCGCGATCTCGCGCTGCTCGGCCAGCGCCTCCTTGAGCTCCGCGATCTCCGGCTCCAGCGCCCCCGCCGCGGAGTCGTGCACGCCGAGCTTCTCGCGCGCCAGGCGGGCGTTGGCCTCGCTCAGGCTCTTGTTCGCCTCCTCGAGGAGCCGCACGTAGCCGGTCATCAGCGGCACCACGTCCGCGCCCGTCAGTCGAGCTCGAGGCCGGCTCCACGTTCACGCAGACGAGGAAGTGCACCGCGTCGCCGCCGCCGTCGCCGTCCGGGCCGATCAGCGACCCCGCCGCGAGGTGCTGCGTGACCCTCACACCGCCAAGCTCAGCCGCCAGGCGATCCGCTTCTCGCGCGGCCTCGCCGCGAGCGTCCGCGGGCAGACCCACCACCACCGGCCGGCCCTCCGCGGCGGCCGCCCGCACCGCCTCGTCGCCACCGTCACGGTCGTCGCCGCCGCGGTAGTCGTCGACCCAGACCATCGACCCGCCGGCAGCCAGCGACGCCACCCACTCGCTGCGGTGACGGTCCAGCAGCTCGGCCCAGGCGCCGCCGCCCGCCGACCCGGTTTCGGCCCGCTCGTCCATCAGCATCGCGGGGCAAGCTAGCGCACCGCAAGCGTGCGGTCAGGGGAGGGGCGATCCTCTAGCGTTCCCCCGCGATGCAGGTCGATCTGCGGTCCCAGGCCGAGGAGAGGCGCGCGGCCCTCGAGGCCGCGCCGGTCGCCGTAACCGTCGACGGGGCGTACAAGACCTTCCGCATCCCGCACCAGCAGTACCACACGTTCAAGGAGCGGGCCCTGCATCCGTTCCGATCGCAGACCTACGACGCGTTCAACGCGATGCACGACGTGTCGGTCGACATCCGGCAGGGCGAGTTCTTCGGGATCGTCGGACGCAACGGATCCGGCAAGAGCACGCTGCTCAAGTGCATCGCCGGGATCTACCAGCTCGACCAGGGCACGATCTCCGTGGCGGGTCGCCTCTCCCCCTTCATCGAGGTCGGCGTGGGCTTCAATCCCGACCTGGCCGCGCAGGACAACGTGATCGTCAACGCCGTGATGATGGGCCTCACCCGCACCGAGGCGCGCCGCCGCTTCGACGACATCGTCGCCTTCGCGGAGCTCGAGGAGTTCGTGGACCTCAAGCTGAAGAACTACTCCTCGGGCATGGCCGTTCGGCTCGGCTTCGCCGTCTCCACGCAGGTCGACGCCGACGTCCTCCTGGTCGACGAGGTGCTCGCGGTGGGCGACGCCTCCTTCCAGCAGAAGTGCTTCGAGAAGTTCCAGCGGCTGAAGGACGAGGGCAAGACGATCCTCTTCGTGACGCACGACATGGCGCTCGTCGAGCGCTTCTGCGACCGCGCGATGCTGCTCGAGCGCGGCAAGGTCCTCGCGATCGGGGATCCGCACGAGGTCGGCCTGCTCTACAACAAGGTGAACTTCGGCGAGCTCGTCCCGGGATCCGCCGAAGCGAGGACCGCCTCCGCCACGCGGCCCGCGGAGATAACCGACGTGCCGCGTCGAGGCCGGTGGCGTCGCAGTCAGCGACCTGCCCCACGGCGAGAGCTTCGAGATCGTCTTCGACACCCTCTTCAACGAGCGCGTCGAGAACCCCGTGTTCGGCGTCTCGCTGCGCAACGACGTCGGACAGAGCGTCCTTCGCGACGAGCACGCAGTGGTCCATCCCCGAGACCGGCGTCTTCGAGCCCGGCGAGACCGTGACCGTCCGCGTCCACCTGGACGCCTGGTTCGGCCCGGCCGCTACCACGTGACGCCTCCGTGGCGCGGCAGGGAAGCGGCGCGGACCACTCTCGACCTGCGCTCAACGTGACCTCGTTCATCCTCCACTCCACGCGCGGGACCGACGGGATCCTCGACCCGCCGCACCGCTTCGAGATCGAGCGGGCGCAGGTGAGCGCGCGGTGACGGCCGAGTCGCGAGCCATCACCGGCGGCATCGTCGTCGGGGACTTCCGGCGCTTCCTCGGCCTCACCTGGACGCTCGCGGTGACCGACTGGAAGCTCCGCTTCTACGGGTCGGTGCTCGGCTACGTCTGGCAGCTCGCCCGTCCGCTTCGCCTTCTTCGGCGTGATCTACGTGGTGTTCACGCAGATCGTCGACCTCGGCGACCAGATCAAGAACTACGGCGTCTACATCCTGTTCGCGCTCGTGCTCTTCAACTTCTTCGCGGAGGTCACCAACGGCTGCGTCCGGTCGCTGGTGTCGCGGGAGAACCTCCTCCGCAAGATCTCCTTCCCGCGCCTGGCCATCCCGATGTCGGTCACGCTCACCGGGCTGTTCAACCTCGGCGGCACCCTCGTCGCGGTCTTCATCTTCGCGACCGCCAGCGGCGTGTACCCGGACTTCGGCTGGCTCGAGCTCATCCCGCTCGTCCTGCTGCTGGCCCTGTTCTCGAGCGGCGTGGGGATGCTGCTCAGCGTCCTGTTCGTGCGCTACCGGGACATCGAGCCGATCTGGGAGGTCATCACCCAGATCCTGTTCTACGCGTCGCCGGTGCTCTACGTCAGCACCCTGGTGCCCGAGTGCTGCCAGCGTCCCTACACGGCGAACCCGCTCGCCGCCATCATGGCCGAGATGCGGCACGCGATCGTCGACAGCTCGGCGCCCGACGTGGTCACCGCGCTCGGCGGCACGGTGCGGCTGCTGATCCCGCTGACCATCATCTTCGGCTCCTTCGCGCTCGGGCTCTGGGCCTTCAACCGCGAGGCGCCGAGAATCGCGGAGCACCTCTGACATGGCTACCGAGCCGAGCGCCGGCCAGGAGGAGCGCGCCGAGGTCGAGCGGCTGCGGGCGCGCGTGGACCAGCTCGAGCGGGAGCTGGCCGAGCGCACCGCCAAGGCCGAGGCCGCCGTGGCCGCGGCCCAGGACCGCTCCTACTGGCTCGACCGCACGCGGATCGACCTCAACGCCGTCATGCGCCACCGCCCGGCGCGCTGGGCCGTTCGAGGTCCTGCTGGCCGTGGCCAAGGCGCTGATGGCGCTCAAGCGGCGGCTGCGCTGACGTGCCCGCCACGGTCTCCGTCGTCATTCCGGTGAAGGACGGGGAGGAGCGCCTCGAGGCCGTGCTTGCCGCTGTGCGCGCCCAGGGGGACGTGGAGCTGATCGTGATCGACTCCGGGTCGCGCGACCGCTCGCGGGAGATCGCCCGCGCCGCGGGGGCGGACCTGATCGAGATCCCGCCCGAGGAGTTCGGCCACGGCCGCACCCGCAACCTCGGCGCCGAGCGCTCGTCCGGCGACCTGATCTGCTTCCTCACCCAGGACGCCGTGCCGGTCGAGGGCTGGCTCGACGCGTACCGCGACGCGTTCGCGCTCGACGAGCGTGTCGGGCGCTGCCTTCGGGCCCCACCTCCCCCACCCGGACACGAGCCCGATGATCGCCCGCGAGCTGACCGAGTTCTTCCGCGGCTTCGCGCCCGACGGCCGGCCCGCGCTCCAGCGGGGCGGCGACCTGACGTTCCTGTCGAACGTGAACGCCTGCTACGCCCGCGCCTGCTGGGCCGAGCTGCGCTTTCCGGATGTCGCGTACTCGGAGGACCAGGCCTTCGGGCGGGCGATGCTCGACGCCGGCTGGGTGAAGGCCTTCCATCCCGCCGCGGCCGTCCGGCACGCGCACGACTACGGGCCGCTCGAGTTCGCCCGGCGCTACTTCGACGAGTACCGCGGACTGCGGCGAGACCACCGGGCACGTGGAGGCGCTGCAGCCGAAGCAGGCCGCGCGCGAGCTGGTGCGCGACGCGCGCTGGATGAGCGAGCAGGGCATGGGCCCCGCGGACCGGGCGCGCTGGCTGCCGCGGGCGGCGGCCCACCACGCCGGCCGGCGGGTGGGGTCGGCGCTCGGGTCGCGGGCGGAGCGGCTCCCGGATGCCGTGCAGCGGGCGCTTTCGCTGGAGGGGCGCGGGGGTGGCAGCGCGCGCGGCGGGAGCGGCGGCGGCCGCAACGCCGACGGGGACGCGTCCCGCGGCCGCATGGTCGCCGCCCAGGGCGACCGCTCCCGCTACGAGGAGATCCTGCGCCTGTCCGCCGAGGGCCCCGCGCCGCTCGAGGACCCCGTGCCCGGCATGGCCGACCGCACCCCGCTGCACATCGCCGTGCTGATCCCCCCGTTCGGCAAGGGCAGCGGCGGGCACAAGACGATCTTCACGCTGTCGACCGGCTCGAGCGCGCCGGCCACACCTGCAGCGTCTGGATGTACGACCCGCGCGGCCACCACGGGCGCAAGAGCGGGTCGGTCCTGAGGCGCACGGTGGTCGAGGAGTTCGTCGCCCATCAAGGCGCCGGTCTACAAGGGCTTCGACGACTGGCACGGCGCCGACGTCGCGGTGGCCACCGGCTGGGACACCGCCTACCAGGTGATGCTGCTGCCGCACTGCCGGGCGCGCGCCTACCTGATCAACGACCACGAGCCCGAGTTCTACGGCACCTCCGCCGACTCCATGTGGGCCGCCCACACCTACGAGCTCGGCCTGTACGGCATCTCCGCGGGGCGCTGGCTGCGCGACCTCCTGGCGCGCCGCTACGGGCAGCGCGGCGGGTGGTTCCGGCTCGGCGTGGACCACGGGATCTACCACCCGGGCGAGGGCGAGCGGCGGCGCGACACCGTCATCTTCTACTCGCGCAGCTACACGCCGCGGCGCGCCGTCCCGCTCGGCGAGATCGCCCTCAGGGAGCTCAAGCGGCGGCGGCCCGACGTGCGCTTCGTGTTCTTCGGGCAGGACGACGAGCTGGGCGTGCCCTACGAGCACGAGCTGCTCGGGGTGGTCGAGCCGCGAGGTGCTGGCGCGAGCGCTATCGCGAGGCCACGGTCGGCCTCTGCCTGTCGCTCACCAACTACTCGCTGATCCCCCAGGAGATGCTCGCCTGCGGCCTCCCCTGCGTGGACCTGGCCGGAGCGAGCACGGAGGCCGAGCTCGGCCGGGACGGCGGCGTCGAGCTGGCGGAGCCGGACCCGATCTCGATCGCGGACGCGCTGGAGCGCCTGCTCGAGGACCGCGACCTGTGGGAGCGCCGCTCGGCCGCGGGCATCGCCCAGGTGCGCGACGCGTCGTGGGACGAGGCGGGCCGGCAGGTGGAGGGCGACCTGCGCGAGGCGCTGCGGGAGCGCGAGCGGGGCGAGCCCGCGACGGCCTCCTCGGGCGAAGCGGCCGCGGAGCGCGAGTAGCCGCGAGACGTACGGAGGCAGCCTGCGAGCCGCTCAGGCGAAGAACCGGCTGAGCGCCAGCACCTGTGAGGCGTACCCGAACCCGATCACCGCGGTCGCCAGCGCGGCCGCCACGATCGGCGCCACCTTCTCCCTGAACGCCAGCGCGCCGCCCACGGCGATCGCGGCCAGCGGCACCAGCGCCGTGAAGATGTAGCGCCCCTGCTCGGCCGGCACCGCCCGCGCCTCGCCCGTGAAGTAGGCCGCCTCCACCCCGGCGATCACTCCGGCGAGCGCGACCACCAGCACGGCGAGCTCCCAGCCCGAGGCGCCACGCCGCCCGGCGGTGACGCACCACGGCCGCCACGCACAGCGCCGCCATCGCAAGGCTGACCACGACGATCACTACGTACACCCACATCGGGAACCGGACCGTCAGCCAGCCGAAGGCCGCCCAGCCGCCCTCGATGAACACGTCGAAGGCCGGCCACTTCTGCACGTGCAGGTCGTTCATGAACGGCAGCCGGGGCAGGAACATCTGCCACGTGTAGGAGAGATACGTGCTCGGCGCGTCGAGCACGCGGTCGAGCGTCCCTCCCACCGTCGCGCCGCCGGTCGTCATCCCGGCCGACACCGACGGCGCCTCGAGCGCGTCGGTCACCACCCGCCGGACCACGAGCGTCGCGAGCGCCGCGCCGGCGAGCACCCCGTAGGAGAGCACGTCGGACCGGCCGTGACGCCGCCAGACCATGCCGAGGATCCCCACGCGCCGCCGCCGGGTAGAGCGCCGTGCCGGTCGCCTTCATCGCGGGCAGCAGGGCGAGCGTCGCGCCGAGCGCCAGCGCGAGCGGGACGCTGAGCCCGCGCCGCAGCCCTCGGACGAGCAGGAAGATCAGCAGCGCGGCGGCCGCGTTCACCCCCGCGTCGTTGTTCACCACGCCCGACATGAACGAGGCCATCGGGTGGAACGCGACGAGCAGGCCCGCCGCCACCGCGAGCCACTCCCGCCGCGGGCTCAGCTCGCGGACCGTCAGGAACGCGCACAGCGCGGCCACCCCCGCCAGCAGCGCGGTCAGCAGCCGCATCGCCGCGAGCTCCGTGAACGTGCTTCCGGAGTCGGCGACGAAGTAGGCGAGGCTGGTCAGCCCGTAGTAGCCCGGCAGGTGCGACGAGGTCGAGAACAGGTACCCGCCTCCGTCGTCCTCCGGCCCCGGCGCCTCCTCCATCGTCCGCTCGAAGCGCTCCTCGTCGGCCGCCAGCCACGGCGGCCGCGTGTCGACCAGGCCGACAACCGAGTAGGTGCTGCGTCGCGTCGAGCGCGGTCGCGTGGCGCGAGGAGAAGGCGGGGTTGTCGGACTGCTGCCTGTCCGGGGTGTTGCCGAGCTCGGCGAGCGTCTGCGTATAGGCGAAGTGGTCGGGCTCGTCGGGTCCCTGCCAGGGCGGCGTGATCAGCGCCCACGCCGCCGCGTTGAGGATCGCCACCGCGGCGATCGCCAGGGCGGCGGCCCGCGCGGAGCCCATGCCCGCGACACGCGTGGCGAGCAGGCGCAGCGAGACGAGCCAGAGCCCGGGGATGAGGACGAGGAAGATCGCCACGTACAGCCAGGTGCCCACCCCGGACGGCCGGAACAGGGCGGCGCGCTGCACCGCGTCGCCGAGCCGCGACAGAAGGCTGGCCTCCTCGTCGGTCCGGCGGCAGGTAGCGGATCGTGATGCGCCCCGTGAGCGGCTCTCCGTCGAGAGTGCCCGGTGGGCGCCCGATGAGCAGCCCGGCCGTGCCCCCGAGCGAGATCGATCCCCCCTCGGGAGTCAGGCAGAGCCGCGCCTCCTCGCTGTCGCCCTCCACCTGCAGGTCCTGGAAGTCCAGGTCGACCCCGACGGGCCACGCCGCCGCAGCGAGGTCCGCCTCGGGCAGGCTCGCTCGCCGCGTGCCGCTCTCGGTCTGAAGCGTCGCGTTCAGCGCGGGGCGCCCCTGCTCCGGCCAGGCCATGGCGACCTGCACCCGTCCGGTGCCGGCCGGCACGTCGAGCTCGGGCACGCAGAGGCGCGCTCCATCCGGCACCTCCGCGACGAGGCTGCGCACGCCGGTGCTGTTCGTCCCGGTCCAGTGCGGCTCCGACCGCAGCAGGTAGAAGAGCATCAGCGCCAGCGCGGCGAGCAGCACGGCTGCGCCGGCGAGCCACACGCGGCGGTCGCCGGCGAAGACCCGCCTCACGACTCGGGTCCGCGCGCGGGCGTCAGGACGAGCGAGCCCAGCGTGCGGGGGCCGTCACCGTTGCCGGGCGACAGGTCGCCGCCCTCACGGATCAGAGCGACCTCGTGCGTACCGGCGTCGAGGGACGCCCGGCCGAGCGCGACCCACTCCGCCGGCTGGGCGAGCTCGTCGCCCACGGTGCCGGCGCTCTGCCCGTCGATCAGCACCTCGACGTCCCGCCCGAAGGAGCCGCGCAGCCAGACGTCGTAGTCGCCGGCCCGAGGCACCCGAAGCCGGCCCTCGACCGTGCCGGGGCCGATCGTCTGGACGAGCGACGGGTCGTCCTGGCGCGGCGCCCAGCCGCCGGGGAGCTCCTCGTCGGCGGTCACGAACTCGGCGACCGGAGGCGCCGGCGCGCCCGGCGAGCCCCCGCCCTCGCGGGTCCACAGCTCGTAGTAGTCCCCGCTCCAGGCGAGCCGGTAGCCGGCGGGCGGACGCCCCCCGTCCGGCGAGCGGCGGAGCGCGACGGCGCCGAAGCGCCGCACGTCGGCCGGGTCGAGCTCGCGGATGTCGACCGGGTACCCGAACGGCGCGCCGCCGCCGGCCCGCAGCTCCGGCGTCAGGCCCGGGACCGAGAAGGCCTCCGCGGCGCCCACGGGCTCGGCGTCGCGCAGGAAGTGCTTCCCCATCTCCTCGAACTCGGTGTAGAGCAGCGGGCGCGCGCCGGCGTCCTCGGCTCGCTCACCCAGCTCCTCCAGCTCCTCCAGGCGATCCCGCGGCGCGAGGCTCACGTCGTGGTAGACGAACGCGTTCGAGCTCACGACCCCGACGGCCAGGACCAGCCCGAGCACGAGCGCCTCCAGCCGCGCGCCCCTCGCCTCGAGGGCCAGCGGGCCGAGCAGAGCTGCCAGCAGGAACGCCGGCGCGGCGATCGCCAGCGCCTTGCCGTCGGCCCACGGCGACCCCGTGCGGAGGACGTAGACGAGCGCGACGATCGAGACGGCCACGAAGAGGAGCGGCCCGAGCGAGCGCCGCCGCAGGAGCCACAGGAGCCCGAGCACACCCGAGGCAGCGGCCACGCCGATCAGCGCCCACGTCACTCCCAGCTTGTCGATCCCCGGCCCGGGCGGGGGCTGCACGCGGAAGTCGCCCTCGAGCCACAGCCCGAACACCTGCGCCACGTCCAGCGGACCGAGCAGGTTGCCGAACTCCTCCTGGGTGGTCACCACCTCGCGGGTCACGTCGAGGTAGTCGCCCGAGTCGAGGAGCGTGGGAGCGGAGATCACCGCCACCACCGCCGCGAAGCCGGCGGCCATGATCCCGGTGCGGGACCAGCTCGATCCCTCGCGGCGGAAGACCAGGACCAGCGCCACCAGCAGCATCGGCGCCAGCCACGCGCCGGCCGCGACGCCGATGGCCGCCACCGCGGCCGCGCTCGCCACCGCGAGCGGGAGCGCGTGGGGTAGCCGGAAGCGCGCGTCCTCGCGCCCGGGGGCGATCGCCAGCTCCGCCACGAGCGCCGCCAGCAGCGGCACCAGCCAGAGCGTGACGATCTCCTTGATGCTCCCCTGCATCGCGTACGAGTAGACGAGCGCGGGCTGGGCGGCCACGGCCGCGATCGCCGCCCGCCGCCACGGCGACCTGACGACGCCGCGCAGCAGCCCGGCGAGCGTGAGCGCGAGCATCGCCGCCACGAAGGCGAGGAACGGCTGGAAGGCCCAGGCCACGTCGAGGAAGGCGAGCCGGCCGCCGGCGGCGAGGGCGGCGTGCGAGCCCAGCGGGTAGCCGCTCGCGAAGTACGCCTCGAGCGTCGAGCGGTACGACGAGGGCGGGAGGCCGGCCAGATCGGTGCCGTGCGTGGCGATGTGGTCCACGAGCACGAAGTGGACGGCCGTGTCGCCGAGGACCGTGTAGCCGGCGAACGTGGCGTCGCCGCTCAGCACGATCGGCGCCGCGAACACCGCGAAGACGACCAGCGCCGCGCCGGCGGCCCAGCGGTCCAGCCGCGGCGATCGCACGCGCTTCCAGCCGAGCGCGAGGCCCGCGACCGCGCCCACTGCGGCCAGCGGCGCGCCGAGCTCGGCGGTGATGTCGAGCCACATCGCCGCCCGGGTCACGACGATCACCGCGGCGAAGCCGACCGGCAGCAGGAGGAAGCCCGACAGCCGTGCGCGGCTCAGCCACTCGACGAGCAGGCCCCACCCCAGCGAAAGGAGGGCAAGCAGCGCGGGAAACAGGATCCAGGCCTGGAGGACCTGCACGAGCGCTTCCTGGCTACCGGCGCCGCCGGAGGCCCAGGATGCTGATCAGGAAGGAGGAGAAGAAGATCTGGAGGCCGACGATCAGAAGCGTGGCGGCCAGCACCGCGAGCCGCTCCTCCGAGAGCTGCCCCGAAGCCCCGATCGACCCAGATGCCGACGATGACCGCGGCCATCACGAGCCCGGCGAAGATGACCACGCCGCCGAGCAGGAGACCGTGCTCGAGCCGGAAGCGGGCCCGCATGCGGTCGAACCAGGGGTCCTCCTCGCCCATGAAGTAGGTGCCGTAGGCGTGGGCGCACAGACCCAGGGCGAGCACCTGCGTGCCGACGATCATCAGCAGCGCGCCCGCGACCATCGAGTGCAGGTCCCACTCGCGGCCGAAGACCTGGATCTGGAGCAGGACGGTGAGCGAGACGAGCACGCCGAGCACCGCCAGCACGGCGCCCGGCACGATGAACAGCCAGTTGGGGCTGTGGACGAGCAGGAAGCGCAGGTGGCGCCAGCCGTCGCGGAAGCTCGACAGCTTCGAGTCGCCCTCGCGCGGGTGGTAGTGGATCGGGATCTCGGTGATCTCGAGACGCTCCTTGCCGGCGCGGATCACCATCTCGGAGGCGAACTCCATGCCCGTCGTGCGCAGGTCGAGCCGGGGCAGCGCGTCGCGCCGCACGGCGCGCATGCCGCAGTGGGCGTCGCGCACGCCGGTGCGGAAGAAGAGGTTGAGGATGCCGGTGAGGACCGGATTGCCGACGTAGCGGTGGAGCCACGGCATCGCGCCGGGCTGGATCCCCTTCATGCGGTCGCCCATCACGAGGTCGGCGCCGCCGTCGAGCTCCTCGACGAAGCGCGGGATGTCGCCGAAGTCGTAGGTGAGGTCGGCGTCGGCCATCACGATGTACTCGCCGGTCGCGGCGGCGAAGCCGGCCAGGTAGGCGCTGCCGTAGCCGCGCCTGGGCTCGAACACCACGAGCGCGCCCGCCGCCTTGGCCAGCTCGGCGCTGCCGTCCTCGGAGCCGTTGTCGGCGACGATGACCTCGCCCCGCCAGCCCTGGCCCTCGAGCGCGTCGCGCGCGCGGGCGACGCAGCGCTCGATCGAGGCCGCCTCGTTGAGGCAGGGGATGACGACCGACACCTTGACGGTGCTCGGGCTCTCTCGGTCTGCGTCCGAGGGGCGAGTTGTGTGCTGCTCCGCGGTGCTCAGGGGGAACGACCTCAGATGAGGTATCGGCTGAACCGTAGAAACGCGTGAGGACGGACGAAGTCGCGCGCCGGCGGCGATGGTAGCGGAACGTCTGCAAGCCTCTGTCGCCACCACCATGCGGATCTGCCTTGTCTACGACTGCCTGTTTCCCTACACCGTCGGCGGCGCCGAGCGCTGGTACCGCAACCTGGGCGAGCGGCTCGCCGCGGAGGGACACGAGGTCACGTACCTCACGCTGCGGCAGTGGGAGCGCGGCGAGCGGGGCGAGGTTCCGGGCGTCGAGGTCGTCGCCGTGGGCCCGCGAATGGCCCTGTACGCGGAGGGCGGACGGCGGCGGATCCTGCCCCCGCTGGTGTTCGGGCTCGGGGTGCTGTGGCACCTGCTGCGGCACGGGCGCGCGCTACGACGTGGTTCACACCGCGTCGTTCCCGTACTTCTCGCTGCTGGCGGCCGCCGTGCTGCGGCCGCTGCGGCGCTTCCGCCTGGTGGTCGACTGGCACGAGGTATGGAGCCGCGAGTACTGGGACGAGTACCTCGGCCCGCTCGGCGGGCCGCGTCGGCGACGCCGTTCAGACGCCTCTGCATCCGCGTGCCCCAGCGCGCCTTCTGCTTCTCGCGTCTGCACGAGCGCCGCCTGCGCGAGCGCCGGGTGAACGGGAGCTGACCGTGCTCGAGGGCGAGTACGCCGGGCCGCTCGAGGCGCGCGACCCGGTGCCGGCGGAGCCGGTGGTGGTGTTCGCCGGGCCGCCACATCCCGGAGAAGCGCGTACCCGCGCTCGTGCCGGCGCTGGCGCTCGTCGCGCGAGCGGGTGCCCGAGCTGCGCGGCGAGATCTACGGCGACGGCCCCGAGCGCGGCGAGGTGCTGCGGCTGCGGTCGGAGCACGGGCTCGACGGCGCGCTCGAGGTGCTCGGGTTCGTGCGCCGCCGAGCGCAGGTCGAGGAGGCGCTGCGCGCGCGCGCTCTGCATGGTGCTCCCGTCGCGCCGCGAGGGGTACGGCATGGTGGTGGTGGAAGCGGCCGCGGTCGGAACGCCGAGCGTGGTGGTGGCGGACCCGGACAACGCGGCGACCGATCTCGTCAGCGAGGGCGAGAACGGCTTCGTGGCGCCCTCGGCATCGCCCGCCGACCTGGCCGCGGCGATCGAGCGCGTGCACGCCGAGGGGCAGGCGCTGCGGGAGCGCACCGCGGCGTGGTTCGCGGCGAACGCGGAGCGGCTGTCGCTCGAGGGATCGCTGAAGCGGGTGCTGGAGAGCTACGCGGCGCGCCCAGCGCGCGGCCGGTAGCTCGCCACGCGTGCAGCTCCGCCGTCCGCTCCCAGGTGAAGAGCGCCGCGCGCTCGCGGCCCGCGTCCCGTAGCCGCTCGGCGAGCTCGGCGTCCGTCAGCAGCCTCTCCATCGCCGCGCGGATCGCGTCCACGTCCTCCGGGTCGAACAGCAGCGCGGCGTCGCCGGCCACCTCCGGCAGCGAGGACCGGTCCGAGCACGCCACCGGCACCCCGCGCGCCATCGCCTCCAGCACCGGCAGGCCGAAGCCCTCGTACAGCGACGGGAACACCACGCCCGCCGCGATCCGGTACAGGCCCTCGAGGTCGGCGGCGGGCAGCCAGGGCGGCATGCGCACGAGCTCCGCGATCCCCAGCTCGCCGGCGAGCGCGCGCAGCTCCTCCTCGTGCGGCGTCGGATAGCCGGGCACCACCAGCACCGGCCGCCGCTCGGGATCCATCGCCGCCACCGCGCGGAACAGCCGCGGCAGGTTCTTGTGCGGGCGCTTCGCCGACAGCGACAGCACGAGCGGCCGGTCGCCGAGCTCGAGCCGCGCGCGCAGCTCCGCCTCCGGCGTCGCGGCCGGATCCGGCGGCACCCGCGCGGCGAGCGGCGCCACGTCGACCTTCTCGCGCGGCGTGCCGAGATGCTCGTGGAGGTCCTCCCGCGTGGACTCGGCGTCCACGATCACCCGCCGCGAGCGCCGCGCCGCCAGCGGCACGAGCACGCGCATGCCGAGCCCGCGCACGCCGAAGTGGGTGTCCGGGACGAGCTTGTAGTTGAGGTCGTGGATGGTGGTCACGCGCACCACGCGACCCGCCGCGGGGCCGGTGGAAGCGAGGCTGTGCACGATGTCCGCCCGACGCGGGCGGCGGCGCGCGGGGCGTGGACCTGGTCGCCGAGCACCCACTCGACCCGCCGGCGCGGGTCCACCGGCATCACGACCCGCTCGACGTCCGGCCACCCGTCGTCGAGCAGCCGGTTGCCGAGCAGCACGAGCTCGAGGTCGTCGCGGGCGGCGAGCGCCCGCGCCAGCTCGCGCGCGTACACCTCCATCCCGCCGGTCTCGCCGGGCGCGAGGAAGGACATGTTGAGGGCGACCTTCACGAGCGTGCGCGGCCGGCGAGCGCCCGCTCGTAGGCCTCCCAGGTGCAGGCGGGCCGACTCCTCCCACGTGAAGCCGCGCGGCCCGGCGCGGGCCGGCCGTGCGCGCGCCGGCGTCGGCCGCGCGCCGCCTCGATCGCGGCCGCCGCCGCCACCGGATCGTCCGGGGTGAAGTAGTGCGCGCACGTCGCCGCCGACCTCGCGCAGCACCGGCAGGTCGGAGCAGGCCACCGGCACGCCGCGCGCCATCGCCTCGATCACCGGCAGGCCGAAGCCCTCGCCGAGGGTGGGGAAGGCGGCGCAGTCGGCGAGTCGCCAGAGGCCCTCGAGCTCGGCGTCCGGCACGAACTCGAGGAAGCGCACGCGGTCCTGCACGCCCAGCCGCGCGGCCTCGGCGCGCAGCTCGTCCTCGTAGGGCTCGGCGTGGCCGGCGAGCACCACCGACCGTGTCCTCCGGCAGGTGCTCGAGCGCGCGGAGCAGCAGGCCCTGGTTCTTGTGCGGGCGCTTGGCGGCCACGCACAGCACCACGCGGCCCGTCGCCGAGCGCGTGCCGCTCCCGCAGCTCCGCCTCGGGCACGGGCTCCACGTCGGGCGGCCGCCCCGCGCCGTGCGGCACGACCGCCACCGTCGCCGGGTCGAGCCCGAAGAGTGCGCAGATCTCGTCGCGTGCGGCCGCCGAGGCGGTGAGCAGGGAGTCGGCCCGGCGCGCGGCGCGCTTCATGATCTCCGTCATGCCCGACCGTCGTCGTCCGGCTGAAGGTGCGGCGGAGGACGAAGGTCACGTCGTGAAGCGTGATGGCGGCCGGCACGCCGGCCCGCACGGGAGCCAGGCTCGCGAGGCTGTGGAGGACGTCCGCCCGGAGGCGCCGCGCCAGGCGGGGAAGCAGCACCTGCTCGGCCCAGGTGCGCCGCGCCCGCTGCCCGTCCTCGCAGGGAAGCTCCCGCACGCCGGCCCACTCGCCCCAGCCGTCCCGGCCGGAGGGCGGCGGCGCCCGACCGGGTGGTCACCACCGTCAGCCGCGCGCCGGGCCGCTCGCGGCGCGAGCGCCGGGACGAGCCCGCGCATGTACGTCTCCGGGCCGCCGGACGCCGCCGGGGTCGAGGAAGAGGGCGTTCAGCATCACGTGATCCGGGCCCGGCACGAGCGCGATGGTATGCGCCGGCCGTTAGCGTCCGGCCCCCATGGGCTACCTGACGTGGCACGAGAAGCCGGGGTACTGGGGCGACGTGGTGCGCCACTTCCCGCCCGAGACGCGGCTGCTCGACGTCGGCTGCGGCGGCGCCTGGCTTGGCGAGCACTTCGAGCGCTACACCGGGGTCGACGTGTCGGCCGAGGCCGTCGAGGCGGCCCGTGCGCGCGGCCGCGAGGCGCTCCAGATCGAGCCGGGCGCGCCGCTCCCGTTCGAGGACGAGAGCTTCGACGGCGTGGTCATGAAGGACGTGCTCGAGCACGTGGGCGATCCGGTCGCGCTCGTGCGAGGAGGTGCGCCGGGTGCTGCGCACCGGCGGGAAGGTGTTCGCCTCGTCGCCCGACGCCCAGCGCTGGGTCTGGGACGACTACACCCACCGGCGCCCGTTCACCCGCAAGAGCTTCCGGCTGCTGTTCGCCGACCACGGCTTCGAGGTGGAGCGGGTGGGCTACGAGTCGGTGATGCCGGGCACGAGCATCGTGTCGCGGCGGACCAGGCGCAAGCGCCGGCCGCGCCTGCTGGCGGCCGCGGCGTGGCTGCCGGTGGTGCGCCGCAACGTGTGGCTGGTCGCGCGACGCTGAGACGTCAGGGGCGCCGCGCGATCATCACGAGCTCCTCCGCGTACTGTGGCTCGCGGAGCGAGATTGCGTTTGCGATCGCGGCGAGGATGCGCAGGCGCGGCATCCCCCCAGCGGGCCCTTGGTCGGGAAGGCGGCCGTCACCGATCGCCGCGCTCTGGCTGAACATCTGAAGGGCGTGCGGCGAGGCCGCCGGCGGGCGGGAGCGGCTCGAGGCCCGCGTCGCGCACCAGCCGCTCGAGCGACGCCCTCGTGAAGAGCACGAGGTGGCGCGGCGGGTCCAGGCCCAGCCAGTCGCGGCCGAAGCGGCGCAGACCCAGCGCCTCGAGGTTCGGCGTGGCGATCCAGAGCAGGCCGCCGGGACGCAGCAGCGCGGTGGATCCGGCGCAGGTCGCCCGCCGGGTCGTGCAGGTGCTCGATCACGTGGCTGAGCGTGACCGCGTCGAACGCACCGGCGTGCTCGGCGGGGTCGAGGTCGGCGAGCGTCCCCTGCGTCACGTTGAGCCCCGCCTCGCGCGCGCCCGCGACGGCCGTCGGATCCGGGTCGATCCCCTCCGCGCCGCCACCCGAGCGCCGCCATCTGGGCCACGAACGCGCCGCTCCCGCAGCCCACGTCGAGCAGCCGCCCGCCGGGCGTGGCGGGCAGGTGGCGGATCTCCCTGTCCACGGTCGCGCCGCGGGACGGCGCGACGCGCGGGATGAGCCGGCCGCCGGGAATGGCCGGCCCGTCGGTCGTAACCCCAGCGCGCTCGGCGGTAGTCGTTCGCGAGACCCTGCCGCAGCGCGCGCCCACTGCCGGCGGGCGGCGGCGCCGATGCCGTGCGTGTAGTACGAGCGGTAGGCGAGCTCGATCGTCTCGGGGTCGGGCGCGGATCCAGGTAGGCCGAGCGGCAGCCGCGGCAGCGCATCAGCGTCCAGCTGCCCGGCGCCGTGCGGAAGGCGCGGTCGCGCAGCCCGGCGTGCAGCACGCCGCCGCTCCGTGCGCCCCGCACACCGGGCAGGCGGCGCACCGCCTCCAGGCCGTCGGCGGGCCAGTCGCCGTCAGGCGCCGCCAGCGATTCGTCATCCTGTGGAGGGTATGCGAGAGCGCGACGCCCGAGGCCGGCGCAGACGTTCTCTCGGGCCCGGACATCGCCGGCCGCGTCGTGCGCGGCGGCGCGCTGCGCGCCATCGGCTTCGGCGTGGTCAACCTGCTCGGCGTCGCTGAGCTCCGTGGTCCTGCTGCGGCACCTCGGCGTGTCGGACTTCGGGCGCTACGGCACGGTGATCGCGCTCGTGGCGATCGCCAGCGGGCTGGCGGACGCCGGGCTCAACATGACCGGCAGCCGCGAGCTGGCGCTGCTCCCGCGCGGAGCCGAGCGCCGCCGGCTGCTCGGAGCCCTGCTCGGCGTGCGCCTGCTGCTGCTCGCGGCTCGCCGCGCTGGCGGCGCTCGCCTTCGCGGCGGTGGCCGGCTACGACTCCGAGATGATCGCCGGCACCGCGCTGGCCGGCGCTGGGCGCCGCGCTGATCGGGGCGCAGTCCACGCTGACGCTCCCGCTCGTCGTGGAGCTGCGCAACGGGCTGGTCACGCTCAGCGAGGTCCTCAAGCAGGTGATCCTCGTGGTCGGCGTGGTGGCGCTCGCCGCCGCCGGCGCGGCGCTGACGCCGTTCTTCGCCGTCCAGGTCGCTGGTCGGCGTGGGCGCGCTGCTGGTCGTGCCGTTCCTCGTCGCCCGCGCCGACCTGGCCTGGCCGTCGCTCTCGCGCGACGACGTGCGCCGCCTGGCGATCGTGGCCCTCCCGGTGGCGCTCGCGTCGATCGTCACCGCGTTCTACGTGCGGACCCTGATCGTGCTCGCGTCCCTGCTCACCTCCGAGTACGAGACGGGCCTGTTCGTCACGTCGGCGCGGATCATCGAGATGATCGGCGGCGTCGCGCTGCTCGTGGTGGGCGTGATCCTGCCGGTGGCGACCGTGGCCGCGCGCGACGACCGCGGCCGCCTGCGCTACGTGCTGGCGCAGCACGACGAAGCTGGCGCTGGTCGGCGGCGGCCTGCTGGCGCTCGATCGTGGTCGTGGCCGCCCGGCCGATCGTCGTGCTCCTTGGCGGCGAGGAGTTCGCGCCCGCGGCCTCGGTGCTGCGCCTCCAGGCCCCGGTCGTGCTCACGATCTTCCTCGTCTACGCCTGGACCACGTTCCTGATCGCGGACGGCCATCGCCGCGCGCTGGTGCGGTGCATGCTGATCGGCCTGGCGGCGCTGTTCGTGGCGGGCGTTCCGCTCATCGCGCAGCTCGACGCGGAGGGCGCGGCGCTGGCGGCCGTGGCCGCCGACGTGGTGCTCACGGCGCGTGACCTTCCGCGCCGTGCGGCGCGTCGGCGACGGCCGCGTGGGGGTCGAGCCGCGGCTACCTCGTGCGGTACGCGCTCGCGCTGGCGGCCGGCGGAGGCGTGGCGCTCGCCGTGCTCGCCGTGGCGCCCGCCGTCGTGGCCGCGTGCGCCGCCGCCGTCGCCTTCACCGGCGCCGCGTTCGCGCTGCGGCTCGATGCCGCCGGAGCTGACCGACGCTGCTGCCGCGCCGCTGATCAGCCGCGCAGCCCGCGAACCAGGCGGATGGCCGCGGCGCGCCCGCGTTGCACGCGGCCTCGACAGCCGCCGTGCCCACGGGTCGCCGAGCGCGCGCGGCGGCCCGGGGAGCTGCGACGATCCGCCGCAGCGGCTCCACGACCTGCGGCCAGGTCAGGTCCGCGCCGGCCGCCAGCAGGCGCTCGCGGTACGCCTCGCGGCCGCGCTCGAGCACCTCGACGAGGCCGTCCGCCACGGCGTCGACGTCGCCGAGCGGCACGGTCACCCCGCCGTCGCAGGCCTCGATCAGCTCGCTCAGCTCGTCGCCGCCCGTGCACACCGCCGGGACGCCCGACCCAGAAGCAGTCGAGCAGCCGCGTGCGGAACGAGAAGCCGGACTCGAGGTGGTCGAGATGGGTCGAGACGAAGCAGTCGGCCTCCAGCAGCCAGCTCGCCCGCTCGCTCGTACGGGATCGCGGTCTCGTTGAAGAACACGAGCCGGTCGAGCGCACCGAGGCGTCGCGCGAGCGCTCGCGCGGCGTCGCGCCTCGCTCGCTGCTCCGGGCCGTCGCCGCCGCGCGCGAACATGAACACCAGCCGCACGCGTGGGCAGCGCTCGGCCGCCTTGACGGTCGCCGCGACTGCGGTGACGGGGTCGAGCCAGTTCCAGATGCCGCCGTTCCAGAGCACGATCTGGGCGTCCTCGCCGAGCGCGGGGAGGCGCGCCCGCGGCCCGGCGCCTTCGACGCGCCGCGGAGGCTCCGACGGGATGCCGAACGGCACCCGCTCGAGGAACGTCCGGAACGACGGGTCGGCCGCGTACGCCGCGGGATGGATCAGGCGCGAGGCGAGCAGCGCACCGAGGTACAGGTCGCGCTGGCGCCTGCCGCTGCAGATGAAGTGATGGCCCGCTGTGCAGCGCGTCCAGGAAATGGTCGAGCGCGACCGTGTGCCAGAACAGCTGCCGCTCGCGCGGCGACGACGCCTGCGCCTCGAGGATGTCGAGCGGGAGCGGGTCGCAGAGGTCGTAGACGATCCGGGTGCCCGACGCGCGCAGCCAGCCCGCCACGAGCGGGGTTGGGCGGGCGCATGATCACCACGTCGGCGTCACGGAAGAGCGCCGCGCAGCGGGCGCGGGTCCTCCAGGTCGTAGGGCACGTGCCGCGCGGGAGCGAGGCCGGGGGGCTCGGTGCCCGGCGCGGCGAGCGTGACGTCCGCCACGTCGGTGAGCGCGCGCGCGATCTCGTAGGCGCGGATCGCCGCGCCGCCGAGCATCTCCCCGACGCGGTCCTCCGTCACGACCAGCACGCTGCGCGGCATCGCGGCAGTGTGCCAAGCGGCGGCGCTAGCCTCGCGCCGCGTGCCCGGGCGACGGTTACTACGCCAGCACGCGCGACGACATCGTCGACGCGCTACCGAGGCCGATCGGGGCCGTGCTCGACGTGGGCTGCGGGTCGGGCGGCGTTGGGCCGGGGCTGCGGCGGGCGGGCGCCACGCGGCTCACCGGGATCGAGGTCGTGCCGGAGCAGGCCGAGCTCGCGCGGGAGCACTACGACGAGGTCGTCGCGGCGCCCGTCGAGGAGGCGCTCGACCAGCTCGACGGGCCCTTCGACACGATCCTCTGCCTCGACGTCCTCGAGCACCTCGTGGACCCCGAGCGCGTCCTGCGCGACCTGCATGGCGTCGCGGCCCCGGGCGCCCGGCTTCAGGTGTCGCTGCCGAACGCGCGCCACGTGTCGCTCATGAAGGACCTCGTCTTCAGAGGGCACGTTCGGCTACACCGACTGGGGCCACCGCGACCGGACGCACCTGCGCTGGTTCACCCGGCGCGACATCGTCGAGGCGATGGAGCGGAACGGCTGGACCGTCCAGCGCGTGTCGCACCCTGAGCTGAACAGGTCGCGCGGGCTCGACCGCCTCACGCGCGGGCGCTCGACCGAGTTCCTCGTCGCGCAGTGGTACGTGCTCGGCGTGCGTGCCGCGGACTAGCGCGCCTCGGCGGCCGGCACCGGCTCGAGCTGCTCGGGCGCGCCGCCGTTCTCCAGCGACCGCTGCGCGGCCTCGAGCACGCGGACCACGTCGCGCGCCGGCTCGATCCCCGAGTACGGCTCGCGCCGTTCGCGGATCGCGGCGAGGAACTCCTCGAACTGGGTCGACAGCGGCTCGCGGCCCGGCAGCCTCGGGATCGTGATCGTGCCCTCGCGCAGCACCGCGCGGTACTCGCCGAAGCTCTGGCCGCGCGCCTCCTGGGCCGGCGCGTCGTAGCTGGCGCCGCGCTCGAGGATCTTCAGGCGCTCGTCGGGCGCGACGTCGTCGAACACGGCCATGCGCTCCTCGCCCACCACGGTCACGCGCCGCACCTTGTAGGGATCGAGCCACGACACGTGCGAGTGCGCGAGCACGCCGTCGTCGAAGCGGACGGCGAAGTAGACGACGTCCGGATGGCCCTCGCGCAGGTAGTCCTGAGCGACCGCCGTCACGACGCTGCGGCCGCCCGGGAAGCACGTCGAGGAAGATCGAGGCGTCGTGGGCGCCGAGGTCCCAGAGCGCGTTCACGTCGTGGCGGATCGGGCCGAGCGCGGCCCGGACGCTGTCGACGTACTGCACGCGGCCGAGCTCCCCGCTCGCGACCAGGTCGCGGATCGCGGCGATCGCCGAGTTGTAGACGAACGTGTGGCCGACCATGACGACGCGGTCGCCGCGTGCCGCCTCGATGCGGTCGATCTCCTCCGTCGACGCGGCGAGCGGCTTCTCGACGAGCACGTGCTTGCCGGCCTCGAGCGCCGGCGACCGCGAGGTCCGCGTGGGTGGCGGTCGGCGTGGCGATGATGACGGCCTCGACCGAGTCGTCGTCCAGGACGTCCTGGAACTCGGTTGTGCGCCGCACCTGCGGATACCGGCGCTTCGGCAGCTCGAGCGCCTCCTCGCTCGCGGTCGCAGCACCACACGAGCTCGGCGTCGGCGTGCTCGCACGGCGATGCGGGCGAAGTGCGGTCCCCAGTAGCCGAGGCCGACCAGGGCGACGCGGACGGGCGTCGCTCATGAGACCGGACTCCCCTGCAGCGCCGCCGACCGCCTCGCGCACCGCCGCAGCCACGCGGTCGGCGTCCTCGAGCGGCAGGTGCGGGCCCATGGGCAGCGAGAGCACCTCGTCGGCCGAGGCGCTCGGCCAGCGGCAGATCGGCCGCCGCGAAGCCCGCGGCGTACGCGCCCGTCAGGTGCGGCGGGATCGGGTAGTGGATGATCGTGTCGACGCCGGCCTCCGTCGAGGCGCTCCTGCAGCTCGTCGCGCCGCGGATGCCGCACGACGAACAGGTGCCACACCGGCTCGGCCCAGTCCGGGCACCGCCGGCAGCACGAGACCCTCGACGCCGTCGAGCCGCTCGAGGTAGCGCGCGGCGACCGCGCGCCGGCGCTCGTTCCACTCGTCCAGGCGGCGCAGCTTGACGCGCAGGAAGGCGGCCTGCAGCGAGTCCAGGCGGCTGTTGATGCCCGGGCAGGTCGTGGTGGTACTTCACCTTCGAGCCGTAGTTGCGCAGCATGCGGACGCGCTCGGCGAGCGCGTCGTCGTCGGTCGTGATGGCGCCCGCGTCGCCCAGCGCGCCGAGGTTCTTGCCGGGATAGAACGAGAACCCGGCGGCGTCGGCGAGGCCGCCCGGCGCGGCGGCCGCGGTAGCGGGCGCCCTGCGCCTGGGCGGCGTCCTCGACGACGGGGATGCCGCGGTCGCGTCCGAGCGCGACGATCGCCGTCCATGTCGGCCGGCTGCCCGTACAGGTGCACCGGCATGATCGCCTTGGTGGAGGGCGTGATCGGCCGCCTCGACGGCCTGCGGCCGTGACGTTGTGCGTCGCGGGGTCGGGCTCGACCGGCACCGGCGTGGCGCCGGTCTGCGGACACGGCCAGCCAGGTCGCGATGAACGTGTTCGACGGCACGATCACCTCGTCGCCCGGGCCCGACCTCGTAGCCGAGCAGGATGAGCCGCAGCGCGTCGAGGCCGCTGCCGACGCCGATGGCGTGGCGGGCATCGCAGTACGCGGCGAACTCCTCCTCGAAGGCGGTGACCTCCGGGCCGAGGATGAACTGGCCCGAGGCCATGACGCTGCTGGGCGGCGGCGTCGAGCTCGTCCTGCAGCTCCGCGTAGGCGGCGGGCACGTCGAGGAAGGGGATCCGAGAGTTGGGCATTCGCTCTATCGGGGGACGGTGACGCCGAGCCGGCGGCGGCCGAGCTCGACACGGACGAGGCGCAGGCCGACGCGGAGCGAACGGAGCAAGCCCTCCGCTGCCGGCCGCAGCCGCGACATAGCGGAGCGCCGCGCGCCGATCACCGCACCTGCCACCGGCGGCTTGCCTCGCCGAAGATGGACGCGATGCGGCGCACCCGGATCAGCCGGTGCAGGTCAGGGTAACGGGCATCGGCGAGCGCGAGCACCACCAGGGCGTCCTCCAGGGCGTCGGACGTCTGCGAGGTCACGTTGCGCTGGTGCCGGCGGTAGCGCGCGAGCACGTCGTCGAGGCCGACGATCGACCCGCGCCGGAACAGCTCGATGTCGAAGAGCCAGTCGTTCGAGACGCGGATGCGCCTGTCGAAGCGCAGGCCGTCCACCGCCGACGAGCGCACCATCATCGTCGACGGCAGCATCATGTAGGCCGGGTCGAGCAGGAGCTCGACGCCGCCGTCGCGCACCCCGCGGCGGCCGTTGTAGACCTCGGAGAACCGCCCGTAGGACTTGCCCGAGTCCGAGTCGAACACGTCGGCGTCGTGGCAGCAGCCGATCGCGTCGGGATGCGCCTGGAGCGCCGCCACCTGCCGGTCCGAGCTTGCCCGGCAGCATCACGTCGTCACCGCCCAGCCAGGCGATGTACTCGCCGGTGTGGGCCTCGAGCGCGCGGTTGAAGGCGCCGGCGATGCCGGTGTTCTCCTCGCTGGCCACGACCTTCACCCGGTCCGGCTCGCCCGCGGCGTACTCGCGCAGCATCTCGGACGTGCCGTCGGTCGAGCCGTCGTCGCTCAGCACGAGCTCGACGTTCGGATAGTCCTGGCCCAGGACGCTGTCGACCGTCTCCCGGATGAACTGCGCCTGGTTGTAGATCGGGACGATGACGCTGATCTTCGGCGCCGTCATGGAGCGCGGGTGTCCGGGCCGATGTCGTCGGTCTCGACGAGGGCCCGGGGATGCACGAACGGAGCCGCCACGGCCGCGGGAGTCTAGAGCGATGCCTACGATCGGCCCGGTGAAGCCCGACGTGGTGATACCCACATGGCGTGCACGGGATCTGCTCGCGGGCTGCCTGTCCGCGTTGCGCGCCGACCCGTCGCACAAGCAGGTGATCGTCGTCGACAACGCGTCGGCGGACGGCAGTGCCGATCTGGTGCGCTCGGAGCACCCCGAGGTCACGCTGGTCGAGCTGCCCGAGAACGTGGGCTTCGGGCGGGCGGTGAACGCGGGCGTGCGGGCAGGCGACGGCGACGCGATCGTGCTCGTGAACAACGACGTGCTCGTTGCGCCCGGATTCGTGGACGCCATCGTCGCGCCGTTTGCCTCCCCGCACGTGGGAATGGTCGCCGGGCTGACGACGATCCCGGACACGGACTGCGTGGACGCGCTTCGGCATCGAGCTCGACCGAGGCTTGGCGGCGTACAACCGTGGCCGCCGGTCGCCGGTCGATGCGCCGCGGGGCCGGCTGGCCATGCCAAGCGGCGGCGCTGCGGCGTATCGCCGCGAGGCATGGGAGGCGGCAGGCGGCTTCGATGAGGCGCTCTTCGCCTACGGCGAGGACGTGGACCTCGGGCTGCGACTGCGCTCGCTCGGCTGGGAGGCCGCCGAGGCACCCGGGGCGCGCGGAGTCCACCTGGGGGGCGCAAGCGCGGGCGTCGACTCCCCCTTCCAGCGCGAGCTCGCCGGTTTCGCTCGCGGCTTCCTGCTGCGCCGCTACGGAATCCTCCGCTCGCGGGCGGCCCCGCGGGCGCTGGCCGTCGAGGTCCTGGTGGTGGGCTGGGGGCTGGCCCGTCACCGCACGCTCGTGCCGCTGACAGCCCGCGCTCGAGGCTGGCGTGCGGCTGGACGGGACGGCCGCCGCGCGCTGCCACCGGGCGCGGTCGATCCGGACATCGGTGTCGTCGAGTCGGTTCGCCGGCTCCGAACCGCGCGGTAATCTCGCGCATTCGTGACGGACCGACCGCGCGCACTAGTCACCGGCATCACCGGCCAGGACGGCTCCTACCTGGCCGAGCTCCTGCTCGACAAGGGCTACGAGGTGCACGGCATGGTCCGCCGCTCCTCGACCGAGACGTTCCAGCGCCTCGAGGGGATCCGCGACGACCTGGTGCTGCACACGGGCGACCTGCTGGACCAGCGCTCGCTCGTGGACGTGCTGCGCGCCTGCGAGCCCGAGGAGATCTACAACCTGGCGGCGATGTCGTTCGTGGCGGCGTCGTGGTCGCAGCCGGTGCTGACGGCCGAGTTCACCGCGGTGGGCGTGACCCGCATCCTCGAGGCGATGCGCGAGGTCGCGCCCTCGGCGCGCTTCTACCAGGCCTCCTCGTCGGAGATGTTCGGGAAGGTCCTGGAGGTGCCGCAGACCGAGACGACGCCCTTCTACCCGCGCTCCCCGTACGGCGTGGCGAAGTGCTACGGGCACTTCATCACGGTGAACTACCGCGAGTCGTATGAGCTTTTTGCCTGCTCAGGGATACTTTTTAACCACGAAGGGCCCCGTCGTGGGTTGGAGTTCGTAACCCGCAAGGTCACCCACGGCGCGGCCGCGATCAAGCTCGGGCTGCAGCAGGAGCTCGCGCTCGGCAACCTCGACGCCGAGCGCGACTGGGGCTATGCCAAGGACTACGTCGAGGCCATGTGGCTCATGCTCCAGCAGGACGAGCCGGACGACTACGTGATCGCCACCGGCAAGGCGCACTCGGTCCGCGAGCTCGTGCGGGTCGCGTTCGACCACGTCGGGCTCGATCCCGACCAGTACGTCCGGCTCGACCCGCGCTTCCTCCGGCCCGCCGAGGTCGAGCACCTGATCGGCGATGCGAGCAAGGCGCGCGAGAAGCTCGGCTGGGAGCCGCGCACGAGCTTCGAGGAGATGATCCGGCTGATGGTCGATGCGGATCTCGAGCTCCTCGGGCGTGGCGTGCCCCAGAAGCAGGCCGGCTGAGCGCCGCTCAGCCGCGCGGGGTGACGAGCCGTTACGGGTGGGACGGCTCGAGCCGCCGGACCACGCGGGCGGGGTTTCCCACGACCACCGTGTCGGGCTCGACGTCCTTCGTGACCACCGCGCCGGCGCCCACCATGGCGCGCTCGCCGATCGTCACGCCCGGCAGCACCACCGCGCCGGCGCCGATCGTGGCGCCCCGCTTGATCACGATGCCCTCGCAGACGAAGTCCTGGCGGCTGCGCGGGAAGCGGTCGTTGGTGAAGGTGGCCTGGGGGCCCAGGAACACGTCGTCCTCGACGACCATGCCCTCCCACAGGTAGACGCCCGACTTGATCGTCACGCGGTCGCCCACCACCACGCCGCCCTCGATGTACGTGTGGTCGCAGACGTTGCACCCGGCCCCGACGCGCGCGTCCGGCAGCACGTGCGCGAAGGCCCACACGCGGGTGTCCGCGCCGATGTGCGGCGTCTCCACGATCGCCTGCGGATGGATGTACGCGTCGGCCACGACCGGGTGAGTCTAGAGCGGGCCCGGCGCCGGTCCGCGGGGTCGCGCGCAAGCTTTTCGGAGATGATCCGTTGGATGGTCGATGCAGATCTCGACCTCCCCTTCCGTGGAGTCGGTGCGAAGCGTGCCGGCTGAGATGCCGGCCGCGCCGCCGGCAGAGTGCGATCTGGCCGTCGTGGGCGGCGGGATCGTCGGCCTGGCCGTGGCGCGCGAGCTGACGCGGCGGCGGCCCGACCTGAAGGCGGTGGTGCTCGAGCGCGCGCCGAAGCTGGCGACCGGGCAGACCGGCGCCAACAGCGGCGTCATCCACGCCGGCATCTACTACGCGCCCGGCTCGCTCAAGGCGCGCCTGTGCGTGGCGGGCGCCGCCGAGATGTACGAGTTCTGCGAGCGGCACGAGATCCGCTACGAGCGCTGCGGCAAGGTGATCGTGGCGCGGCACGAGGGCGAGCTGGCGCGGCTGGACGAGCTCGAGCGGCGCGGCATCGCCAACGGGGTGCCGGGACTGCGCCGCCTGTCGGGCGAGGAGCTGCGCGAGATCGAGCCGCACTGCCGCGGCGTGGCGGGTCTGCACTCCCCGGCCACCGGGATCGTGGACTTCGCCGACGTGGCGCGGGCGATGGCGGGCGAGCTCGAGGAGAGCGGGACGCCCGTGATCACCGGCTGTGGGGTCGAAGGCGTCGAGAGCCGGCCCGGGCGGATCGGGCTGGTGCACTCGGGCGGTGCGCCGAGCGGCGCCGACCGGTCCCGCCGGGCACGAGCCGCAGCCGCCACGGGCGAGACCCGCGCACGCTTCGCCGTCTTCTGCGCCGGCGCGGCTGCGGACCGCCTCGCGGTCGCCGCCGGGCGCCGACCCCGACCCGCGCATCGTCCCCTTCCGCGGCGCCTACCTCTACCTGCGTCCCGAGCGCGCTCAGCTGGTGCGCTCGCTGATCTATCCCGTGCCCGATCCCTCGCTTCCGTTCCTCGGCGTGCACCTGAGCCGCCACATCGACGGCCACGTGTCGCTCGGCCCCACCGCCCTGCTCGCGCCGAAGGCCGCTCGCGACCTCGCCTGGCCGGGCACGTGGCGCATGGCCCGGCGCTGGTGGCGCACGGGGATCACCGAGATCCACCACGCGCTCAGCCGCCGGGCGCTCGCCGCCGCCGCGGCCGACTACGTCCCGGAGATCGGCCCGCGCGACTTCGACGGCGGCTTCGCCGGCCTGCGCGCCCAGGCACTGGGCCGCGACGGCACCCTGGTCGACGACTTCGTGGTCTCCGAGACCGAGCGCGCCCTGCACGTGCGCAACGCGCCCTCGCCGGCCGCCACCTCGTCGTTCGCGCTCGCCCGCCTCATCGCGGACCGGGCGGAGCCTGGTCTCGACTAGCGGTCGGCCTGGGCGAAGGGGTCCAGCACCTCGATTCCCTCAAAGCGCCGGAAGCCTCGATCGCGGGTGTAGATCACGCGCACCCCGTGCTGTCGCATCAGCGTCGCGATGTGACCGTCGGGAACGTCGTTGCCCCGCAGCCGGTCGCCGGCGGTCGCCCGGTACACGTCCCAGAACCCGTCCGCCTCGCCCGGCGTCCGCACATGCGGGAAGGCGCACGAGCCCCGACACGTTCTCGACCGCATCGACGGGACCGAGGGGGCGAGGCAGGATCCCAGGATGCGTCACCAGGCGGACGTAGCCCAGAAGCGTCGGCCAGAACAGATAGAGAAGGTCGGGTCCTTCGGCCAGGCGCTCGACCAGCTGCCTGGCCGGCCGGTAGGCCGGGTCATCCTCGTTCGACGCGTAGACGAGGACGTTCGCGTCGAGCGTTGCGCTCAACGGTCCGCGTCCAGCACTTCGCGGACGGCCTCCTGGTCCTCCAGATCCACAAGCGGTTCTCCGAGGTTGTCGCTTCTCCACTGAAGCGCGTGGGCGGGTCGATCCACCCCCTCGGCCAATCCCCTCGCCAGGAGCTCGGACGCGACCTGTCCCATGCTCTTCCCTTCCATCTGCCCGCGGCGGCGCAGCTCGGAGAGCACTGATCCGTCCAAGTCGAGCGTGGTACGCGGCATGATGCTTGATGTTACCTGCCAATACATCTGATGCAACGCCGTACTAAGGAGGGGGTGCGAACTTTGCATGAGAGTCTTCATGATTCATGAGCTACTCTCATGACATGGCAAGGCTGAAGGTCTCGAAGGGCGGGCAGATCTCGGTGCCCGCCGCCATACGACACCGCTGGGGCAGCTCCGCGATCGCGCTCGAGGACCACGGAGACCACCTGGTCCTGCGTCCCGCTCCCGACGACCCGATCGCGGCTGCCCGCGGCGATCTCAAGGACCTTGCCGGCGGGGTGACGAGCGAAGAGATGAGGCGAGAGGCGCGGGCCGAGGACGCCGACCTCGAGCGGCGCCACGCGGCTGAATCGTGACCACGGTCCTTGACGCCTACGCCCTGATTGCGCTGCGGCTTGGTGAGCCGGCAGCGGAGGAGGTGGAGCGCATCCTGCGCTCAGGTGACGCCGCCGTCACGAGCGTGAACTATGGGGAAGCCCTCGACCGGCTGGTGCGGGCAAGGCGAATACCTGAGCCGCGCGTGCGGACGGCGTTCGAGTCGCTGCTCGACACCTCGCTTCGGCGCATCGACGTCGGTTTCCCGCTCGTCGAGACGGCGGTGGGTCTACGGGCGAAGCACTACCACCGCGACCGAAGCCCGCTGTCGCTCGCGGACTGCATCTGCGTGGCCTCCGCCGGCCCGGACGGCACCGTGGCCACCGCTGACGAGGCCATGCTGGCGATGGCGGACGTCGAGGGAATCCGCAGCGTCCGTCTCAAATGATCCTCCGGGCCGGCGAGCGCCTGAGCAGCCCCCTTACGAGCGCGCGCTCGCCCGGCTCGAGGACCACCGCGTAGAAGGCGACCCAGTACGCGAGCACCCCGCCGACCGCGGCGCCGAGCACCGCCGGCAGCGTCGACGGGTCCGCCGCCAGCCTCAGCGCCACCAGCGCGCCGCCGAGCGCCGCCCCCAGCGCGTATGCCGGCAGCCACGCCCGCCGGGCCAGCTCGCCCAGGCCGGCTCCGGAGGCCGACAGGCCCACTCGCAGCATCGCCGGGAACGCCACGAAGAACGGGATCGCCGTGGCGAGCGCCGGGCCCTCGAGCCCCAGCTCCGGCGTGAGGATCAGCGCCACGCCGAGGTTCGCCACCGCCACCGCGAGAAAGATCCGCGCCACCTCGCGCGCTCGCCCCGCGCCCACCAGGAAGCCCGTCGTCACGACCAGCCCGCCGTACAGCAGCCAGTAGGAGACGAGGATCGTCAGCGCCGCGGCTCCCTCGCCGTAGGGGTCGCCGAGCCACACGTCGAGGATCGGCTCGGCCAGCGCCATCAGCGTCACGCACAGCGGCACGAACAGCGCCAGCGTGTAGCGCGTGCCGCGCACCACCAGCTCGCGCAGCCGGCGGTGGTCGCCGGCGGACACGTAGCGCGAGGCGGTCGGCACCACCGGCACGGCCAGCGCGCCGGCGAGCGCGTAGAGCAGGTTGTGCGCGCGCACCGGCCCCTCGAACTGGCCCACGGCCGCCGGGCCCCGGTAGGCGCCGAGGATGATCCGGCTCGACGCGTACATCGCCAGGTTGCACAGCTCGACCACGAGCAGCCAGCCGGCGGTCGGGACGATCGCCATCGCACGGGAGCGCGTGACCCCGGCGGCCGACAGCCGGAACGGCAGGTGCGCCCGTCGCACCGCGGCGAAGCACAGCAGGCCGCTGAGGAGCGGCAGCGCCCCGCTCACCGCGATCAGCACGCTCAGGTCCGCCCCCGAGAGGATCAGCGTCAGCATCACGGCGAGCTGCACGGTCACCGCCACGATCTCCATGCCGGCCGCGAGCACGAAGCGGCGCTCGGCACGCAGGGCGTCGAGGTAGACCGAGGCGGGTATCCCCGCCGCGATGAACGCGCCGAGGCCGAGCCCGCCGGCGCGGGCGTCGGCTGCCAGGTCGCCCTCGAGGATGAACGCGGCGATCGCCAGCGCGGCGCCCGCGACCAGGAGGCCGGTTGCCACCCCCACCACCGCGTACAGGGCCGCCGCGGCCGAGAACATCCGGGCGCGCTCCTCCGACCCCGTCGCGGCCGCCATGGCCCGCACCGCGGAGTTCGCGACGCTGTTCCGCAGGACCAGCAGGTAGCCGGCCAGCGAGGCGACCAGACCGTATGCACCGAGCTCGGCGGGCGTCAGCTCGCGCGCGAGCACCGTGACGATCACGAGCAGGACAAGGAGACCGCCGGCCTGGGCGATTCCTTGCACGAGGGCACCGGAGGCGAGCAGACGGGCCTCGCCGGGGCCCGGCGCACCCGCGTCGGATGGCGCAACCCCGGCCGGACGCACGGGTTGAGACCTTACGGGGCCGCCGCGACGGCTACGCTCCAGGACCGAGCACCCGGCATCGCCGAGTGCCGGAGGCCCCCACCCACCCGCAGATGCAGCCCATCCCCCAGCCTCATCCCAGCTTGGCACCGGCCGCCGCCGCGGCCGGCATTCAGGCGCGCGAGCTGCTGGGAGTGCCGGTGTCGATGGTCGACTACGACGGCGCCATCGAGGTGATGGACGGGCTGGTGGAGAGCCGCGAGCCCGGCTACGTCTGCGCCGCGCCGGTTCACGCGCTGATCGAGGCGCGCCGCAACCCCGAGATGCTCGAGGCGCTGCGCGGCTCGACGCTCGTGGTGCCCGACGGCATGCCGCTCGTGTGGGCCGCCAACATGCTGGGCGAGGAGCTCAGCGACCGCGTCTACGGCCCGGAGCTGATGCTCCGCTACAACGACCGCTGCGCCGAGCGCGGACACCGGGTCTGGCTCTACGGGGGCCGCGACCAGGGCACGCTCGTGCAGCTCGCCCTCTCCCTGCGCCAGCGCCACCCGGGCATCCAGATCGTGGGCGGCTACTCGCCGCCGTTCCGTCCCCTCACCGACGAGGAGGAGAGCGCCCTGATCGCGCAGATCAACGAGGCGCGCCCGGACGTGCTGTGGGTCGGGATCGGCGTGCCCAAGCAGGAGAAGTGGATGGCCCGCATGCGCGAGCGCCTCGAGGTGCCGGTGATGTGCGGCGTGGGCGCGGCGTTCGACTTCCACGCCGGCCGCATCTCGATGGCGCCCAGCTGGATGCAGGAGCGCGGGCTCGAGTGGATCTACCGGATCGGGCAGGAGCCCAGGCGGCTGCTGCCGCGCTACCTGTACACGAACCCCCGCTTCGTGGCGGCGTTCGCCCGGCAGTACCTCGCCGAGCGGGCGCGCTCGTAGACTTTTCGGCATGACCAGCGTCGCCGTGGTGGGCCTTGGACGCGTGGGCCTGCCGCTCGCCCTGTCGTTCGCCGACCGTGGGCTCGAGGTGATCGGCGTCGAGCGCGAGCCCGCCGTGCTCGACCAGGTGGCGTCCGGGCGCATGCCGTTCCGCGAGACCGGCACGCAGGAGCTGCTCGAGCGGGTGCTCGCGGCGGGCGGCTTCGAGCGCACGCGCGCCGTGCAGGACGCCGCCCGCGCGGACCACATCGTCCTCACGCTCGGCACGCCCTCGCACGTGCACATCGAGATCGACATGTCGCAGATCCGGCGCGCCGTGGACGACCTGCTCCCGGTGCTTCGCGAGGGCCACTCGCTGATCCTGCGCTCGACGGTGGCGCCCGGCACGACCGACTGGGTGGCCGGCTACATCGAGCAGCGGCGCGGGTTCACGGGTGGGCGAGGACCTGTTCGTGTCGCACGTGCCGGAGCGGATCGCGGAGAACCACTACCTGGAGGAGATCGCGACGCTGCCCTGCATCATCGGGGGCGTCGGCGAGGGGTCGGGCGCACGGGCGGCCGAGCTCTTCGAGGTGTTCGGCACCGAGATCGTGCAGACCACGCCCACGCAGGCCGAGCTGGCCAAGATCTGGACCAACATCCTCCGCTACGCCCAGTTCGCGCTGCCCAACCTCCTGATGATGGAGGCCGAGCAGTACGGGGCGAACGTGTTCGAGGTGATCGACCTGATCAACCACGATTACCCCCGCGGCGGGATGGCGGCGCCGGGGCTGACCGCGGGCGCCTGCCTGCGCAAGGACTTCACGTTCTCCGAGGAGCGCTCGAGCTCGCCGGGCATGCTGCTGGCGGTCTCGCGTGTCCACGAGACGGTGCCGCTGTTCCTGGTCAACGGCCTGCGGGCGCGGCTCGGCGGCTCGCTGCGCGACCGCAAGGTGGCGGTGCTGGGGCTGACCTTCAAGCGGGACTCCGACGACGTGCGCGACTCGCTCTCCTTCAAGCTCGTGCGGCTGCTGGAGCGGGAGCTGGCGCACGTGGCGCGCCACGACCCGCACGTGCCGTCCGATCCGTTCTCGACGGCTGTGGAGGGCGCTGACGCCGTGGTCGTGGCCACCAACCACTCCTCCTTCGAGGGCCTGCTGTCGCGCCTGCCCGACGGGGTGGTCCTGGTGGACCCGTGGAACGTGACCGGGTCGGGCCGGGTGTTCGGGACGGTGCGGGAGCGGGCGGCGGTCGAGTCCGAGTGAGCCGGGTCCTCGTAACGGGCGGGGCCGGCACGATCGGCGGCGCGGTCGTGCGGCGCCTGGTGAGCGACCCGCGCTGGGAGGTGCGCGTTTCGGACCAGCGCGAGGCGCCTTCCTGGATGCGCGAGTCATGCGAGGTGCACACCGGAAACCTCCTGTTGCACGACGAGGCGCGTTTGGCGGTCTCCGGTTGCACTCACGTGATCCACCTGGCGGCGATCGTGGGCGGGATCGCGAACTTCCACAAGCTGCCGCACACGCTGCTCGAGGTGAACAACGGGCTGTACAACACGGTGTTCCGGGCGGCGTTGGAGGCCTCCGTGGAGCGGCTCGTCTACGTGTCGTCTTCGATGGTGTTCGAGCGGGCGTTCGAGTTCCCGACGCCGGAGTCGCATCTGGCGTCGTGCCCGGCGCCGTGGTCGGCGTACGGGTTCTCGAAGCTGGCGGGCGAGGTGTATTGCCGGGCCCTGCACGACGAGCACGGGCTGCCGTACACGATCTGCCGGCCCTTCAACGCGTACGGGCCCGGGGAGATGCCGGAGGACGAGCCGGGGATCGCGCACATGGTCCCCGACGTGATCCGGAAGGTGCTGTCGGGGGTTCGCCCCCTGCCGATCTTCGGGTCGGGGGAGCAGACGCGGACGCTGACTCATGTGGACGACATCGCGTCGGGGATCGTGTGCGCGATGGGCCACCCGGCGGGTGTCAACGAGGACTTCAACATCTCGGCGCCGGAGGAGCGGACGGTCGCCGAGATCGCCCGGGTGATCTGGGAGGAGTGCGGCGAGGACCCGTCGGAGCTCGAGCTGGAGCACCTGCCGTCGTTCGAGGTGGACGTGCAGCGCCGCTGGCCCTCCGTGGAGAAGGCCCGGGAGCTGCTCGGCTGGGAGGCGCAGATCGGGCTGCGGGAGGGAATCGCCGGAACGGTCGAGTGGCTGCGCGGGCACGAGCTGGCGACGCGCGGCAGGTGAGGGGCTTCGCGACGGCGCCGTGACCGGCCCCGCCTTCGTCACCGGCGGAGCCGGCTTCGCCGGGCGCCACCTGCGCGCGCTGCTTCCCGACGCCGTCTCCCCCTCGCGGTCCGAGCTCGACCTTCTCGACGCCGGCGCCGTGCGGTCCGCTGTGCGGGACGCGTCCCCGGCGGTCGTCTTCCACCTCGCCGCGCTCGCTTCGGTCCGGCGGTCGTGGGACGCGCCGGCGGAGACGCTCACCGCGAACGTGGCGATGACCGCGAACCTGCTCGAGGCGGTGCGGCTGGAGGCGCCCGAGGCGACCGTCGTGGTGATCGGCTCGGGCGAGGTGTACGGACCTCCCGCGGCGTTGCCGGTCGACGAGGACGCGCCGCTCCGCCCCCAGAATCCGTACGCGGTGTCGAAGGCCGCCTGCGACCTGCTCGCCGGCCAGTACGCCGACGCCTTCGGGATGCGCGTGGTGCGGATGCGCCCGTTCAACCACGCCGGCCCGGGGCAGTCCGAGGACTACGTGGTGGGCACGCTGACGCGCCAGGTGGCGGAGGCGGAGCAGGCCGGGCGCGAGGAGGTGCTCCTCCGAACCGGAAACCCGGACTCGGCCCGCGACTTCACCGACGTGCGCGACGTGGCTCGCGCCTACGTGGCGGGCGGGGTCGCTGGACGGCGGCGCGTTCAACGTGGCGAGCGGGAGAGCGGTGACGGTGCGCGATCTGATCGAGCTCGTGCGAGCGGCGTCGCGCCTGCCGGTGCGCCACGAGGTCGACCCGGCGAGGATGAGGGCGCACGACGTGCCCGAGGTGCGCGGATCGGCGGCGCGCCTGCGCGAGGCGACCGGGTGGCAGCCGGAGATCCCGCTGGAGCGGACGGTGGCGGACGCCTTGGAGGACTGGCGCGAGCGGCTTGGCTAGAGGCCGGGCGGCGCGCCCCTGCTACCCCCCGGCGCGCTCGTACAGCGCGAGCAGGTCGCGCAGGTAGCGCTCTTCGGAATGGTTCTCCTTGGCCCGCGCCAGCAGCGCCTCGCCCTCCTCGCGTCGCCGGCCGGGGTCGCCCCAGAGCGTGCGCATACGGCCGGCCATCGCGGTGGCGTCGCCGCGCGGCACGCAGCGCTCGGCTCCGATGAGCTCGGGCACCCCGCCGCTCCGGGTGGCGACGACCGGCACCCCGGCGCCCATCGCCTCCAGCACCGAGAAGGGCGAGAACTCGTGGCAGCGCGAGCTGAGGACGAGCATCGCGGCGCCCTCGAGCAGGCCGGGCATCTCGTCGCGCGGCACCCGGCCGAGCATCTCCGACCGGGGCGCCGCGTTCGCGCGCGAGGGCGGCGAGGCTCGGCCGCCGCGGGACCGTCGCCGGCGATCCACAGCGGGACCCCGGCCTGGGCGGCCGCCTCGATCGCGGTGTCGAACCCCTTCTCCGGCGAGAGCCGCCCGGCCGCGAGCGCGTAGCGGCCCTGGTGCGCGGCCGAGCCGGAGGCGAGCTCGGAGGCCGGCAGGTAGTGCGGGAGCACGTCGAGCCGCTCGGCCGGGACGCCGAGCAGCGCGAGCTGGCCGGCGGCCCAGCGGCTGGGCGTGGCGAAGCGGGCGACCGACTCGAAGCACGAGCGGCTGGTGCGCCGCCAGGCCGGCGGCGTAGACGGCCGCCTCGGGAAGCGAGCCGCGGCAGTTGAGGACGAGGCCGGGGAGCGTGTTGCGACCGCGGCAGCGAAAGCACGGGCGCGCCGTCACGAGCCGCGACGCCGATGGCGCAGAAGAGGCGCGCGTTGTGCAGATGGAGGACCACGCGCGCGCCGGCCTCGCGGGCGGCGGCGAGGCCGCGCGGCCCGATGAGCGGCTGCATGTTGTGGGCGTGGACGATGTCGGCGCCGAGCTCCTGCACGGCAGCCGCGACGCCGCTGCTCGCTGCGCCTCGCCGCCGCGGGTCGCCAGGCCCGCCGCGCACGCGCAGCATCGCCAGCGCCGCCTCCACCCGCCCCGCGTCCGCCGACCGGCGCTCCAGCAGCCGGTGCTCGATCCCAGCGTTCTCGAGCGCGCGCAGCTGGAGCTCGACCGAGCGCTCCTCGCCCCCCTCGACTCGATAGCGGTTGTGCAGCAGGAGCACGCGCATTCGGCGGGGCTACGCTATCGGCCCCGATGGACCCGCCCGTGTTGTCAGTCGTGGTCCCCACGCGCGGCCGGGCGGCGTACCTCGAGGTGACGCTCGACTCGCTGCTCGACCAGCGCACCGAGACCGCGTACGAGATCGTCGTCGTGGACGACGGCTCGGCGGACGCGACCGCCGCGGTCGTGGCTGCCCGGCCGACCGTGCGATACGTCGCGCACGGCGAGGGACGCGGACTCAACGCCGCGCGCAACACAGGGTTACGAGAGAGCCAAGCCGAGCTGATCGCGTTCGTCGACGACGACGTGCTGGTGCCGTCGGGGTGGGTCGACGCGCTCGTCGCAGGGTCGCGGCGCCATCCCGAGGCGGAGGCGTTCGGCGGGCCGATCCGCGCCCGCTTCGAGGGCCGCACGCCGCGCGGGTGCGGGCGGGAGGAGCCGCCCATCACGACGCTCGACCTCGGGGCCGAGGACCGCGAGGCCACGAAGGCGTGGGGGGCGAACTTCGCGGTGCGCCGAGCGGCCGTGGAGCGAGTGGGGCCGTTCGACGAGCGGATCGTGCGGCCGCACGGCGACGAGGAGGAGTGGATCGAGCGGCTGCGCGCTTCCGGGGGGACGGTCGTCTACCTGGCCGAGGCGGGACTGGACCACCGGCGCACGGCGGAGGACGCGCGCCTGGGCCCGCTGTCGCGCGCCGCCTACGCGCGCGGACGGGCGGCTCGGGCGAGCGACCGGCGTCGCGAGCGAGCGCCGTCGCTGGGCGCGAGAGCTGCGGGTGCTGGGCGGATGCGTGTGGCACACGGCGCGCCGGGGGTGCCCGCAGGGGCGTGATCATGGGCGCGCACTCGGCGGGCCGGGTGGTGGAGACGCTGCGACCGCTGCCCGCCCTGCGGCCGGACTCGCGATGACGAGCGACCTGTTCTCCGGGGACGCGGGCGACGTGACGCACCCGTGGCGGCGGGTCAAGCGCACGGTGGGAGAGGCGGCGTTCTCGGCGATCGACGCGGCGCTGCTGACAGGCCCGCGGGTGGACCGGCTGGCGCGGAAGCAGCCGCGGCGGCGGGTGCTGGTGGCGAGCGTGTACCGCCCCGGCTCGCTGCTGGCGGAAGCGCTCCCGCGGCTGGCTTCGGACCGGCACGACGTGACGCTCGCGCTGGGGGCCGTGGAGGAGGCGGAGCCGGCGCTGGCGCGAGCACACGGTGGCGGAGGGCCTCGGTGGCGGGAAGTTCGCGAACCTGAACCGGGTGCTGGAGGCGGTGAGCGGGGCGGCGAGCGGATGGCCGCCGCCGGTCGGCCCCGCGGCCCTCGACTTCGATTGGATCCTCGCCGTCGACGACGACCTCGTCCTCCCGCCGCGCTTCCTCGACCGCTTCGTCGCCCTCTGCGAGCGCTTCGGCCTCGACCTCGCCCAGCCGGCGCAGACGCTTCGCAGTCATTCGGCCTGGCGGGTCACTCGGCGGCGGCCCGCCTCGCTCGTGAGGGAGACGCGCTTCGTGGAGATCGGTCCGCTCACCGCCTTCGGCCGCCGCGCCGCCGCGGAGCTGCTGCCGTTCCCCGAGCTGCGCTTCGGCTGGGGGCTCGACCTCCACTGGGCGGCGCTCGCCGGGGAGCGCGGCTGGCGCCTCGGGGTCGTCGACGCCACCCCCGTGCGGCACGAGTCCGCCACGGTCGCCTCCACCTACCCGCGCGCCGAGGCCGAGGCCGAGGCGGCCGACTTCCTCGCCTCGCGACCCCACCTCCCTGCCTCGCGGGCCGGCGAGGTGGTGGCGGTGCACCGCCGGGTGGGCCGCTGATGCGACTGCTCTTCCTCTGCCCGGACATGCACCGGGGCGGAGCCGAGCGTCAGTGGGCGACGCTCATCCCGGCCCTCGCGCGGCGGGGCGCCGAGGTGCGGCTCGTCTGCATGTACGAGGAGGGGCCGCTGTTCGAAGAGGTGCGCGCGGCCGGCGTCTCGGCGGAGTGTCTCGGGCTTCGTGGGCCGAACGACATGCGCGGGCTGCGCCGCGCGCTCGCCGAGGCGCGCGGGCGGCCCGGGGCGGTCGTCACGAGAACGGTGAGCCCGCAGGTGGTGGGCCAGGCGATCGCCCGGCGTGCCGGAGCGGCGCACGTGTTCAACGAGCACACGCCGCTGACGGCCGACGGTGAGCTCCTCGCGATGCGCACCCAGACGCCGGCTGCTCACCCGGCTGGTGGCGCCGCACGTGCACCGCGTGATCCAGGTGAGCGAGCGTCAGAGAGCGCCGCTCGAGCGGCTCGGTTACAAGAGCGAGCGGATCGTGACGGTTCCGAACGGAGTGTTCGCGTCGGAGGTGAGCACGAGCGTGGATCGCGACGCGATGCGTGCGTCGCTCGGGCTCGACGACGGCGACTTCGCGGTGTTGTGCGTGGCGAACCTGCGGGCGGAGAAGGGCGTGGACCTCTTCGTGGAGGCCATTGGGCAAGCGAGGAGCGAGGCGGCCAGACGCGGAAGCGACCGGGGCCAGCGCGGCGAGGGCGAGAGAGCGCGCGCGTCCGGCGAGGGCTCGCTCAGGCTCCGCGGCCTCGTCGCCGGCGACGGGCCGGAGCGCGAGCGGCTCGAGCGGCTCGTCGCGGGCGTCGACGGGGTCGAGCTGCTCGGCTCGCGGGGCGACGTGCCCGATCTGATCGCCGCCTGCGACGCCCTTGCCCTTCTGAGCGATGCCGAGGCGCTGCCGATGAGCATCCTGGAGGCGATGGCGCTCGGCGCGACCGGTCGTGACGAGCGACGTCGGCGGTGCGGGCGAGGCGGTGGTCGACGGAGAGACGGGGATCGTCGTCCCTCCGGGAGACACCGCCGGCGCGGCCGCCGCCCTCGCGAAGCTTGCCGCCGACCCCGTCGCAGCCCAAGCCATGGGCGAGCGCGGCCGCACCCGGCAGCGCGAGCGCTTCGACGGCGACGCGATGGTGGACGGCTACTGGCGGGCGCTCGAGGAAGTGGCGACGCGATGAGCGAGACCGGCGGTGCGGCCCAACGAGCGGGCAGCCCGACATCCTCCTCCTCTCGCTCGGCACCACCCTCGGCTGGCGCGCGGCCGATGCCGTCTTCGTCGACCAGCTGCGGCGCGCCGGTGCCTCGGTCGCCGCGACGACGGTTCGCATCGGCGCCAGCGGGCGCTTGCGGCGCGCCTATCCGGTCACCGACCTCGTCGAGGCCCTCGCCGCTCGGCGGGCCCTTCGGGCCGCGCTTCGCCGGGAGCGGCCTCGCGCCCTCGTCATCTCCTCCACGACGGCGGCCATGCTCGCCGACGTCGAGGACCTCCCCTATGCCGTCCGGCTCGACGCTCCCGCCCGCCTGAACCGTCCCGGCCTCCAGAACGCCGGGCTCCATGCGCTCGAGCGTCGCGCGCTCGCCCGTGCGCGGCTCGTCCTTCCGTGGAGCCGCGCGGCGCTCGACGCGCTCCCGCACGGGGCGTCCCGCGCCGTCGTCGTTCCGCCTCCCGTCGTTCCCTCGGGCGAGCGCGCCTCCGAGCGCGAACGGCTCGCCGTCGCCTACACGCCCGACGTGAAGGCCAAGGGCCTCGACATCGTCTGCGCGGCCTGGGCCGCGGCGGCCCTCGACGACGCCCGTCTCCTCGTCTTCGGAGTCGAGCGCGACCGCGCCATTGCCCACCTCCAGCGTCTCGGCATCCCCCTTCCCGCGGGCGTCGAGTTCCTCGGCAAGACGCCGCCGGCCGAGTTCCGCGCGGCGCTGCGGCGCGCCCGGGCGTACGTCGGCGGCGCCCGCTGGGAGGACTTCGGCATGGCCCCGCTCGAGGCGCTGGCCGACGGGGCGCTGCTCGTGACCGTGCCGTCGGGCGGGCCGTTCGAGGCGCTCGCGCTGGCGCGCTCGCTCGCGCCCGAGCTGGTGGCGGACGCCGTGGCCCCCGAACCGCTGGCGGCGGCGCTGCGGGCCGCGTTCGCGCTCGCGCCGAGCTGAAGTCGAGCGCTACCGGGCGGAGGCGGCGAGGCTCATCGAGCCCTTCCGGCCCGAAGCCGTGCAGAGAGCGGTGAGGGAGGAGGTCCTGCCCGCGCTGCTCGGCCCTGAGCGGCCGGCGCCCGAGGCGGTGGTCCGGATACGTCCTATATCGGGACGCTTCCGGACCACGCCGAGTCGAGTGCCGCGAGGTCGAGGCCGCCCTTCATTGCTGCCGTTCAAGCGGCCCGCAGCACCGCGCGCTCGAAGGCCTCCACGTCGGCCTCGAGCGGATGGCGTTCGGTCACCGCCAGGCTGCCGGCGGACAACCGCGCACGCAGCGCATCGTCGCGCACCAGCGCACCCAACGCTTCCGCGATCGCAGCACGGTCGGAAGGGTCCACCACCAGCGCGTTCTCCCCCTCCACCGCCACGTCCCCAGCCGCCCCGGCCCGCTCCGGTGCAGATCACCGGCAGCCCGGCCGCCGCCGCCTCCCGCACCGTCACCCCGAACGGCTCGTACGTGCTCACCAGCGCGAACACGTCGGCCGCCGCGTACGCCGCGGGCAGGTCCTCGGGCGCCACGAAGCCCTTGAACCGCACCGCCACCCCCAGCCGAGCCGCCAGCTCCCGCAGCTCCCCCTCCAGCGGCCCCGTCCCGCACAGCTCCAGCTCGGCCTCCCCCTCGCCGAACCCGCACTCCGCGAACGCCTCGATCAGCAGCGCGAGGTTCTTGTCCGGCACCAGCCGCCCCACGCACAGCACCCGCACGGGCCGCGAGCTCGAGGACACGTCCCGCGCCGCCCCCACCGCCCGGAACGCCTCCAGATCGGCGCTCTGCACGCTCACCTCGACCCGCGCCGGATCCACCCCCATCCGCCGAAGCCGCTCCACCCCCTGCGAGCTGAACACCACGAAGCCGTCCACCCGCGGCGCCAGCACCCGGTGCACGCGAAGTTGCAGCCGCCGACAGCATCGCGTCGCTCCACGGCGTCAGCTCGCTCATCACGACCAGCCGCCGCCCCGAGCGCCGGCACCAAGCCATCGCCCTCCACGTCGCGGGCCCGTACTCCGAGCTCACCACCACGTCGGGACCGAAGCGCCTCAGCGCACCCCCCAGTCCGCGCGCCAGCATCTGCGGCGTGCGCCCGGCCCGCCGCCGCTGCCACGACCGCAGCACCTCGAAGTCGTAGCCGGCGCCGGCGGAGAACCAATCCGCCCGCATGTCCCACCCCGGCTGGCCGCCGGCCAGGTAGATCACCCGAGGGGTGATCCGGCCCCGCTCCGCGAGCCGGGCGAACAGCGGTTCCCGGTACGGCACGGGGACCGGCGGGACGATTGCGCAGCGCACCGGCACACCGCAACTTTGCCTGACGGGTCGGGTCGCAAGCGTTTAGCGATGCCCCGAACCGGTGACAACCTGCGGCTGGACTCGTCCGCCGAGGCCGCCGAGTGCTGCTGCTAGCCTGCCCGGCGCGGTCTGGGGTGGTGCCGGCCGTCGTCGATCAGCTCCGTCACCCCTTCCGATCTCTCCCCGCCCCCCTAGGAGGGAATCCGCAAAACGTGATCCGAGCCGCAACAAGACTCCTTGTCCTCGCTGTACTCGCCGCTCGCTGGCGCTGCCCGCCAGCGCGATGGCGGATCCGATCAGCGACTGCAACACCGACGGCGATCTCGACAAGAAGTACTCGAACGAGCAGCTCCGCAAGGCGATCGAGAACCTCCCCACGGACCTCGACGAGTACAGCAACTGCCGCGAGATCCTGTCCGGCGCGATCACCAGCGGCTCCGACAAGGGCGGCAACCGCCCGACCCTGGGCGCCGACGGCAGTCCGCTCCCGGCCGAGGAGCAGACGGCTCGCACGCAGGACACCGAGGATCTGGCCGCCATCACCGCCGACCCCGAGAAGAGCCCTCCGAGCGTCAAGGTCGGCGACGAAGAGGTGGAGCCCGGCTCGAACGGGCTGTTCGACCTGGCCAGCGCCAGCAACGACCTTCCGGTCCCGCTGCTCGTTGCGCTCATCGCGATCGCCCTCGTGGCCCTGATCGGTGGACTCGTGGCCATGCGTGAGCGCATCCCTGCGCTGGCGCGCATCCCGCTCCTGTCCAAGATCCCGACGCCGCGTGTTTCGCTCCCCCGATTCTTCCGACGCTGAGCCCAGCCCGCTAGCCGAGCGCGCCCGGCTGCGACCGGGTGCGTCCCGAGTGGCTCGCCGCAGCGCTCCTCGGCGGCGCGCTGGCGGGGATCGCCTTCGGCGCGGCGGGCGGCACGCAGCTCGGCCGCACGACGGTCGTCGAGGTCCTGATGGTGCTGCGTCGGCGGCGCGGTCGTCGCCGCCGCGATCGTCTGGGGCCGGCGCGGTCCGCATGTACGGCGCCGTCGCCTTGCTGCTGTTCGCCGCGCTCGCCGCCGCTCACCGCGCTGTCGGTGACCTGGGCGATCGTGCCCGAGCTCGCCTACATCGAGGCGGGACGGACGCTCGCCTACCTGGCCGTCTTCGCCGCCGGTGTGGCCGGCGCCCGGCTCGCGCCGCGCGGCGCCGACGTCGCGATCAAGGGCATCGTGCTCGCTGCGATCGCCGCGACCGTCTACGCGCTGGCCGCCCGCGTCTGGCCCGGGACCATCGGCGAGAACGAGATCTCCAACCGGATCGGCCAGCCGTTCGAGTACTGGAACGCGGTCGGCACCACGGCGGCGCTCGCGATCCCCGGCCTGCTCTGGCTCGGCTCCCGCCGCGGTGGGAAGCGTCGCCGGGCGCGTGGCCGCCTATCCGGCCATGGGCGCCGCGATCCTCGCGATCCTGCTCACGCAGTCCCGCGGTGCCCTGGCGGCCGCGGCGATCGGGGCCGTCGCCTGGTTCGCGATCGTGCCGCTGCGGCTGCGCAGCCTGCCCGTCCTCCTGCTGCCGAGCATCGCCGCCGGGCTCGTCGCCGCGTGGGCGCTGTCCAAGGACGCCTTCGCCGTGACCGCCCAGCCCCTCGCCGTCAAGGAGAGCGTGGCGGGCGAGTTCGGCCTGCTGCTCCTCCTGATGGCCGTCGTGCTCGTGCTGGCCGGCCTGGCGGTGAACGCCGGCCGCAGCCGCTTCGTCCTGACCGTCGCGGGTCCGGCGGCGGCTCGGGATCGCCGCGCTCGTGGTGGCGTGCGCCGTGCCGCTCGTGGCCTTCACCTCGGTGGCGATGAGCGACCGCGGGCTCGGCGGGACGATCGAGGACCGGGTCGACGAGCTGACCAGCGAGACCGACACCGCCCCCACCGAGCAGGGCGCCGGCCGCTTCGGCGCCGCGTCCTCGACCCGCGGCAAGTACTGGCGCGAGGCGGGGCGCGTGTTCGCCGACCGCCGCTCGGTCGGCACCGGCGCCGGCACCTTCGCCACCGCTCGCCTGCGCCACCGCACGGACGGCAGCGCCACGCGCCACGCGCACGGCTTCGTCCCGCAGACGCTCGCCGACCTCGGCATCGTCGGCGTCGCGCTCACCACGGCGCTGCTGCTGGCCTGGCTCGTCGGCCGCGCCTCCGCACGACCGCCCTGTACCCCCGACGCCTCCCGTTCCGGCGCGGCGACGGCGAGCCGCTGCCCAGACGCGACTGGACCCCCGACCGCACCGCGCTCGTCGCGCTCGGGCTGATCGCGATCGTCTTCGGCCTCCAGTCCGCGATCGACTGGACCTGGTTCGTGCCGGGCCCGGCCGCGATGGCCCTCGTGGCGTCGGGCTTCGTGGCGGGACGCGGCCCGGCCGCGGCGCTCCCGGAGCAGCGCTCGATCGACCTGGGCGAGCCGTTCCGCGATCCGTCGCCGCCGCGGCTGCTGGCGGCCTCTGCCGTCCTGCTCGCCGCCCTGCTCACGGCCTGGGCGGTATGGCAGCCCCTGGCCGCCGATCGCCAGACGAGCGACGCCCTCGAGCTCGCCGAGAGCGGCGACGTGGACGGCGCCATCGCGAAGACGGGGGACGCCGCCGACACCAACCCGCTCACGGCGGAGCCGCTGCTCGTGGAGGCCGCCATCGCGGCACAGGCGGGACGCGATTCGGACGCCGAGGCCGCGCTCGAGGACGTCGGTGCTCAAGTTCCCCGGCGATCCGGAGACCTGGTACCGGCTCGCCGCCTTCCAGCTCGGCACGCTCGACGAGCCGGACGAGGCCGCGCAGACCATCCGCGGCGCGCTCTACCTCGACCCGCACTCGCTGTCCGCGCGCCAGCTCTTCCTGGAGGCCAGGGCGAGCCAGCGCGAGGACGCCGCGGAGCAGGCGCAGCCCTAGGCCGCGGCCACCGCCGCCGCGTGCTCCACCTGCCGGCGCAGGCCGAGCTCCAGCCCCGTGCGCGGCATCCACCCCAGGTCGCGCCGGGCCGCCCCGAGGTCGGCGGCGGTCGAGCGCGGCTCGCGCGCGTCGGGCGGGCGCTCCGCCAGCTCGGGCTCGCGGCCGAGCGTCGCGCCGAGCAGGTCGAGGGCGTCGGCGAGCACGACGGGACGCCCGCCTGCGACGTTGTAGACCGTCCCCGGCCGCGGCGCGCTCGAGCGCGACCGCGGTCGCCTCGGCGGCGTCCCCGACGTAGGTGAAGTCGCGCGTCTGCAGGCCGTCGCCCAGCAGCGGCATCTCACCGCCCTGCAGCGCCGCCCGGACGAAGCGGGCGAACGCCATGTCGGGGCGCTGGCGCGGGCCGTACACGGTGAAGTAGCGCAGCGTGACGAGCTCCAGCCCGTGCCGGCGCGCGAGCCGGCTCGCCACCAGCTCGGCGCGGCGCTTCGAGCGCGCGTACGGCGAGAGCGGGCGCAGCGGCCCGTCCTCCCGCACCGGCCGCGCGGCCGGCCCGTAGACCGAGGAGGACGAGGCGAGCAGGATGCGCCGCACGCCCGCGCGAGCCGCGCTGTGCATCACCGCCTCGGTGGTGCGCACGTTGCCCGCCTCGAACAGGACCGGCGCGCCGCCCCGCACGCCGGGCCGTCCGGCGAGGTGGCAGATCGCGTCGGCGCCCTCCAAGGCGTCCGCCAGCCCGGGCCGGTCGAGCAGGTTGCGCTCGCGCAGGGTGAACGCGGGAGCGCGGCGGAGCGCCGTCACGTTCCGCTCCTTCAGGGCGCGCGGGTAGAACGGCGTGAAGGCGTCGATCCCCACGACCTCGTGCCCGCGGGCCACGAGCTCGTCGCACACGTGCGAGCCCACGAAGCCCGCGGCACCGGTCACGACGACGCGCATTGGCCCGGCTTTCTATCGCGTGGCGCGCGCGAGCAGCGTCCCGGACCGGCGCTCGAGCGAGCGCACCTCGAAGCCGAGCTCCGCCAGCACCCGCCGCAGCGAGCGGCGCGTGAAGCGGCGCAGGTGGGGCGAGAGCGGGTCCTCGGGGCGCGCCAGCGGCGGCGCCGCCGGCGTGGTGAGAGCCAGCTCGCCGCCGGGCCGCAGGACGCGCCGGATCTCCGACAGGAAGAGCTGCACGTCGCGCACGTGCTCGATGGTCTCGGCGCAGAGCACCAGGTCGAAGGCCGAGTCGTCGAGCGGGAACGGGGCGTCGGGGTCGAGCTCGACGAAGGCGGCGCCCGGCAGCCGCGCGCGGGCACGCTCCAGCGCCACGGCCGACACGTCCGCGGCTGTGAGCTCCGCGGCGTCGAGCTCGGCGGTCAGGCGGCCGTCGCCGCAGCCCACGTCGAGCGCGCGCTCCACGCGCCCGAGGCCGCGCACGAACTCGGCGAGATGGGCCGGCGGCGGACCGGGGTCGGCCGGCACCAGCTCCCACAGCTCGTCGTCGTAGCGGCTCGCCATCGAGTCATATCCTGGCCGGATGCCCTGGTCCCTGCGCCCCGCCGTGCCGCGCGACGCCGAGCGCATCGCCACCGTGCTCACCGAGGGCTTCGAGAGCTACCGCTCGTTCGCGCCGCCGGGCTGGGAGCCGCCCGACCCGCAGGCCGAGCTGAAGCGGCTCCGCGCGTTTCTCGGGAACGGGGAGGTGTGGTGCCTCGTCGCCGAGGACGGGGGCGAGATCGCCGGTCACGTGGCGATCATGCCGTCGCGAATCCACTCGCACCCGTCGGACGACGACGCGATGGCCCACTTCTGGCAGCTGTTCGTGCGCGAGCCGTGGTGGGGAACCGGCGTCGCCGCGGCGCTGCACGCGGAGGCGCGTGCGCGAGGCGGGCGCACGCGGGTTCACGTCGATGCGCCTGTTCACGCCCGCCGCCCAGGCGCGCGCCCGGCGCTTCTACGAGCGCGAGGGCTGGACGCCGGCCGGCGCGCCGTTCGACGACCTGGACTTCGGCATGCCGCTCGTGGAGTACCGGCGGGCGATCAGCATCAGCGTGTGACCGAAGCGGGCCAGCCGAGGGCGTGAGCCGAGCGCGTCGAGCCGGTGGACCGCCCGCTGCGCCGCCGCCGGGAGCCGCCGCCAGCCGAAGGTGACCGCGTGCAGCTCGGGCTCGAGCCCCGCCGCCCGCGACTCGCCGACGAGCGCCCGCGGCGACAGCGGCACGTCGTCGGGCGTGCCGTGCACGAGCGTGCCGAGCCCGGCTCGGTTCGCCAGCTCCAGGCCGGCCCCGACCGGGTGCCACAGCCCCGGCTCGATCGCGACCAGCGCGCCACCGGGGCGAAGCAGGCGCGCCGCCTCCTCGAAGCACGGGGCGAGCGGCGCCTGGAACGCGATGTGGTGCAGCACGAGCCGGTAGAGCACCACGTCGAACGAGGCGGGCTCGAAGGGCAGCTCGCCCGCCCGGCCCTCGGCGCCCGCGTCGAGCTCGCCGGTGTCGAGCCCGTGCTCGATCATCGCCGGGTTGAGGTCGGCGCCCGTCATCCGCCAGGCGGGGCGCGGGAACAGATGACGGCCCGGGTGCCAGCCGCAGCCGACCGAGAGGACCTCGCCGCCGCCGAGGCCGAGGCGGCGCTCGAGCAGCTCGCGCTCGCGCCGGTGCTCCTGGTCGTAGTGGACCTGGAGCGTGGCCGCGTCGGAGCGGCGGTCGAGCAGGTTGTCAGGGTCGTACGGCTCGCTCATGGCGGCGCTTACCAGCCAGGCATCAGCGGGGGCCCGGGGGCGTGAGCCCCCGGATGCTCACCAGGCGCCCCGCGCCCTGAAGACCGCGGGGATCGTCTTCAGCAGGATGGTCAGGTCGAGGAAGACCGACCAGCGCTCGAGGTAGAGGAAGTCGAGCTTCACGAGCTCGTCGAAGTCGAGCTCCGAGCGGCCCGACACCTGCCACAGCCCGGTCATGCCGGGCAGCACGAGGTAGCGCTTGCGGTGCCAGTCCTCGAGCCGGTCGTAGTCGCGCTGCGGCAGCGGCCGCGGGCCGACCAGCGACATCTCCCCGCGGAGCACGTTGAAGAGCTGCGGCAGCTCGTCGAGCGACCAGCGGCGCAGGAAGCGGCCGACCCGCGTGACCCGCGGGTCCTGGCGGATCTTGAAGAGCGCGCCGCTGAGCTCGTTGTGCGCCTCGAGGTGCTCCTGCAGGTGCTCGGCCCCCCTCACCATCGTGCGGAACTTGAGGCAGGCGAACGGCTTCCCGCCGATGCCCGGCCGCGTCGAGCGGTACAGCACCGGCCCGCGCGAGCTGAGCTTGATGGCGAGCGCGGCGAGGCCCATCACCGGGGCGAGGACCACGATGAGCAGCGTCGAGCCGACGAGGTCGAAGGTGCGCTTGATGGCGAAGTCGACGCCCTCGAACACCGGCGGCTTGAGCTCGAACAGGGGCAGCGCCTGCCCCGGCACGAACTCGACCCGGTCCATCAGGATCTCCATCGTCGAGGGCGCCACGCGCACGCGCACTCCCTGCCGGTGGCAGCGGTCGACCAGCTCGACGGCCTCGCCCTGGGGGAAGTCGGGGTCGGCGATCAGGACCTCGTCGATGGCGTCGAAGTGGCGCTCGAGCTGTTCGAGCGAGCGGAAGTCGCGCAGGCCGTCGACGAGCGCCAGCGGGGTGCGGGCCACGAAGCCGTAGGGCTCGATCACGTTCGAGTCCTTGAGCGCGTGCGCGACCGCCTGGATGTTCGCGCCCGAGCCGACCAGGACCGCCCGGCGCCGGTAGCCGGCGGCGCGCAGCACGGCGCCGGAGATGCGCTCGAAGCCCCAGCGCAGCAGCGACACGTACACCAGCGCGAAGAACAGCGAGCCGTAGAAGATGTAGTACGACTGGAACGGCTCGCCCTCGATCTCCCCGTAGATCAGGACGACGAGCGTGACCTGGAACAGCGACGCGATCACGCGCGAGAAGCCGGGCCGCTGGGCGCGGTCGCGGTAGAGGCCCGAGCGGGCGAAGAGCAGCAGCATCACGAGCCCGGCGAGCGGCGCGTACTCCTTTGCCTGCCCCCACATCTGCCCGAGCTGGTCTGGCGCGACGAGCGCCGTCTTCACCACGAGCGCGGTGTAGATGGCAAGGAAGAGGCCGAGGAGATCGAGGGTCGCGAGCGATCGCCACGCGCGCGAGGGCGCGCAGCGTGTCGAAGCGAAGGACGCCGCTGAGGAAGAGCGGTTTCCCCGCGCGAACGTCCCGGTCGGGGAGGGTGACCGGCTCGACTTCCCTCAGCTCTTTTACGAGTCCGTCAGGCAAGGATCGTTCCCGGGAGTACTAGTCAAACAGCTGCCGCGGGCGAATGTAGCGGGGTGGGCGGCGCGTGCCACTTTTTTCAGCGCTCCTCGAGGCGTTCTCGGCGCTGCTCCAGCCGCTCCGAACTTGGCCGTGACCACGGCGATGGCAGCGACCACGATGAGCAGGGCGACGACGAGGGAGCCGATCAGCTGGTGGGTGTGGGCGGGCATGGTCGCTCGTCCTATGACCCTGACAGGAAGTCGCCGGTCCTCCAAGGGCACGAAAAGGTCGCACGTTGCGGGGTCGCTGGTCGCACACCGGGGCGAAAGGTTGCACCATTTCCCTTCATCGCTGTGTCGATGCTGATCAGGCGTGCGCGACCCGCTCGAGCCGAGATCGACGAGGCGGCCCTCGCGCTGTTGGCCCGTCACGGGGCGCAGATCCTCGCGACCGCGCGTCGCTACGCGGCGACCCCGGAGGACGCCGAGGACGCCTACCAGCGCGGGCTCGAGATCCTGCTGACGAAGGCGCCCACGACGAGCGAGGACGACCTCGTGCCGTGGCTGAAGACGGTGGTGAAGCACGAGGCGTTCGCGCTGCGCCGCCACCGCGAGCGGCACGCGCCGGTCACGGACGACGGCGAGCTCGGCGAACGCGGCACGCCCGCCGCGGCGACGCACGACCAGGCCGAGCGCTACGAGGACCTGCGCCAGGGCGCGGAGGCGCTGGGGCAGCTGAAGCCGCAGGAGATCCGCGCGCTGCTGCTGCGGGCCGAGGGCTACTCGTACGCGGAGATCTGCGAGATCACCGGGTGGTCCTACACGAAGGTGAACCGTTGCCTGACCGAGGGCCGCCAGGCGCTGTCGGTGCGGCTGGCGGGGATCCAGGGCGGGATCGAGTGCGCGAAGCTGGCGCCGCTGCTGTCGGCGCTGGCCGACGGCGAGGCGAGCGCGGAGCAGCTGTCGCAGCTGCGGCCGCACATGAAGACGTGCCTCGCGTGCCGGGCGACGCTGCGCGCGTTCCGGGAGGCGCCCGAGCAGGTGGCGGCGCTGTCGCCGCCCGCGGCGCTGCTCGCCTCGGACCCGGACGGCGGGCCGCTGCGCAGCCTGTTCGAGTCGATCGCGGGGGCGGCGCAGCAGAAGGCCGCGGTGGTCGGCGAGCGCACGGGTGCCGTGGCCGAGCTGGCGACGGGCCAGAAGATCGCGGCGGTGGCGGCGTCGGCGGCCGCGCTGGCGGGCGGCGGGACCGCGGTGGACCAGTTCGCGGGGCACCAGGGTCCGCCGCTGCCGCCGCCGGCCGAGCAGGTGGAGGTGAATCCGGTGAAGGAGGAGGCGCCGGTGGAGCCGCCCCCGGCCGCGCCCGATCCGGTTGCGGTCCCCGGTCCGCCACCCGCGCCCGAGCCGGTCCCAGTGCGAGCCCGCCCCCGCGCAGCCAGTCGCGCCGGAGCCGCCACCGCCGCCTCCCCCGCCGCCCGACCCGGCGAACGAGTTCGCGCCCGGCGGGACGGCGGCCGCCACACCGACCGCGAGCGCCGCGCCGGCTACGCCCGCGGAGCCGGCCCCGGCCGCACCCGCGCCGGCACCCGCACCCGCCCGGCCCGGCCCCGCCGGCCGGCGGCGGAGGAGGAAGCAGCGAGTTCGCGCCGTGAGCCGGCGGCCGGTACAGTCAGGCGGGCAGGTGCGGTATGCTGGCATACCCATGAAGCGCACGACCGTCAAGCTCCCCGACGACCTCGACGCCCGGCTGCGTCACGAGGCCCGGCGCCGCGGTGTGACGATCGCCGACGTGACCCGCACGGCGCTCGAGGAGCATCTCGGTGTGGGCCGCCGGCGGCGCCTCGGCGCGCGGGGCGCGTCTCGAAGCGGCCGGAGCGACATCTCCGAGCGGATCGAGGAGATCATCGCTTCGGAGATCGCACCATCGCGCTGATCGTCGACGCCGGGCCGCTGTACGCATACGTCGACGCCGACGACGCCCACCACGAGGCCTCGCTCGAAGCTGCTCGAGACGCACGCCGGGCCGCTCGTCGTGCCGACGCTCGTCGTCGCGGAGGTCACCTATCTGCTCGGCACCCGGCACGGCTCGGAAGCAGAGGTCAGGTTCCTCGGGGACCTCGCGAGCGGGGACCTGGTGCTCGAACCCGTTCATGCACGCGACCTGATCCGGATCGCCGAGCTCGTCGCCCGCTACGGCGACCTTCCCCTCGGCACGGTCGATGCGTCTGTGGTCGCCGCCGCCGAACGCCTCGACGTCACCGAGGTCGCCACGACCGACCGGCGCCACTTCGGCGTCGTCCGGCCCGCACACGCCGAGGCGTTCGACCTGCTCCCCTGACACGGCCACCCGGATACGCTGCCACCGTGGAGCGAGGCGCCGTGCGCACCGTCGTGGTCATCGGTGACGGCGACCTGAGCGAGGAGACCGTGCGGGCCCTCGAGGCCTCCGGCGTCCAGGTGTCCCATCTGCGCGAGCCGGACGGGGAGGAGGTGCGCGCCGCGCTCGAGGGGGACCGGGTGGAGTCGGTCGCCGTGGTGGGACGCGCCGACGCGGTGGTCCTGCGGCACGCCCTGACGGTGCGCTCGGTCTCCGACGACGTCCCGCTGCTGCTCACGATCTTCGATCCGACGATGGCCGAGCAGATGCGGGACCGGCTCGGCCACACCCACGTCACGTCGCTCGCCGACATCGTCGCGCCTTCGCTTGCCGGTCCCTGCATCGACGAGCGCTTCACCGCCGTCGGCGACCGGGATGGGCGGACGGTAGGACTGGTCGACGAGGACGGAGAGGTACGCGAGGAGCCGATCCCGAGCGTCAGGCCCCGCCGCCCTGAGGCCCTCGCCCGAGCCCTGTTCACCCCCTACGACAAGAGCGCCGGGCTTCTCCTGTTCGGCGCGATCGGGCTGGTCGCGGTGTTCCTGATCGAGACGATCACGGCCGTGTTCGTCCTCGACGACACGGTGGTCGACGCCATCTACGGGTCCGCCAAGACGCTGGTCACGGTCGATCCGAACCTCGCGGTGAAGGACGGGCCCGGCTGGTACAAGGTGTTCACGTCGGCCACGATGGTGGTCGCGCTGGTCTTCGCCGCGGCCTTCACCGCCGGCCTCGTGAACCGCGTGATAGACCGCCGGCTGACCGGGCTGGCGGGGCGGCGTGCCGTACCCCGGCGCGACCACGTGGTCGTGATCGGCCTGGGCCAGGTGGGCCTGCGGCTGTGCCTGACCTTGCGGGCGTGCGGGATCCCGGTGGTCGCCGTCGAGCGCGACGAGGAGCACGAGAACGTGGGCCTGGCCCGCGAGTACAAGCTGCCTGTGGTCGTGGGCCGGGGCGCGGACCGGTCCGCTGATGCGACGCCTCTCGCTCCCCAAGGCGAAGGCCGTGGCCGCCGTGACCTCGGACGACCTGGCGAACATCTCCGCCGCCATGACCGCCCGCGGGATTCACGAGCCGGTACGCGTGGTGCTGCGGGTGGGCGACGGCGAGGTGGCCAACGAGACCCGTTCGCTGCTGGCGCTCGGGATCGTTCGTGACGTGCACCGGATCGCCGCCGTGCTGCTTGCCCGGATGGCGGTAGGCGAGGATGCCGAGAGCGTCGTCTGCCTGGGCGACGATGCGCATGTCCGCTTTCCCGACGGACGGCTGGAGCGGGCCGAGCTCGACACGCTGGCCGGCTCCGGCGGCTGAGGCCTCTGATCCGCTCGCTCAGCCGAGCCGCTCGAGCAGGCGGTCCAGGAACTCCGTCTGGGCCGGCACCAGCTTCTCGCGCGCCGTCTCGATCTCGAACCATCCGGCGCGGTCGATCTCGGGGAACTCCGCGGTCGTGCCCGATCGCGGCGGCCACTCCATCGTGAATGTGTTGCTGGTGACCGCGCCGGCGTCGAGGTCGCCCTCGGCTGCCCAGGCGGTCACCACCTTGCCGCTCTTCTGCTTCACGCTGCCCAGCTCGGCGAGCTCACCCGGCGGCAGCTCGACCCCGGTCTCCTCCTCGAACTCGCGCAGCGCGCACGACTGCGGATCCTCTCCGTCCTCGTGCTCGCCCTTCGGGATCGACCAGGCGCCGGCGTCCTTGCGCGCCCAGTACGGGCCGCCCGGATGCACGAGCAGCACCTCGGGCGCGCCACCCGCGACCCGGTAGAGGAGGATGCCCGCGCTGCGCTTCGCCACCGTCGGTCAGGCGGGCTCCGCCGGCGCCATCGCGATGACCGACTCGGCCCGGACGGGGAGCTCCTCCCAGCTGTCGCCGTGGTCGGCGCTGGAGAAGATCCCGCCGTCCGCGAGCCCGGCGAACAGCCCGGCGGGCGTGGACACGAGCGCGTAGGGCATCGAGTCGAGCGGCCGCGGCAGGCCCTGTTCGATCCGCTCCCAGGGCCCGGCGCCCTCCCAGCGGTACACCCCGGCCCGCGCCGCACCGGCGCCGTGGGCCTGACGCGGGCCGTGTGCGGCGGAGACGTACCAGCGGTCGGGCTCGTCCGGGTCGACCGCCAGCGCCCAGCAGTACCGGTGCTCGCGGCCGCTCTCCGCGGCCTCCCAGGTCAGGCCGCCGTCGCGGCTCCAGGTGGCTCCGCCGCCGGCGGCCTCGTAGGACCGGCCCTCGACGCGCGGGTGCCAGGCAAGCGCGTGCACGTCGCGCTCCGCTCCCTGGCGGTGGTCGGTGAAGCTCTCGCCGCCGTCGTCGGAGTACATGAGCCCGCCCAGCTCGATGCCGACCAGCAGGCGCTCGGACCGGTGCGGATCCGGCGAGATCCACCGCACGTGGGAGGTCCAGGGTCGCGGAGGGTAGCTCCACTGGTCCCGCGACGGGATCGACTGCAGCGCGTCGAGCTCGTCCCACCGCTCGCCGTCGGCGCTGCGGAACAGACGGCTCGGTTCGGTGCCGGCGAACAGCGTGCCGTCGGCCGCGCCGATGGCCACCGAGTAGACGTCGGTCTCCGGAAGGTCCGCCCGGTGCCAGCTCGCGCCGTCGTCGGTGCTGAGCAGGGCGCCGTCGCGGGTGCCGGCGAGCAACTGCCCGCGCCCCGCGGCCACGCAGCGCACGGCTTTCCCCTCGAGCAGGGTGGTGCGCAGCCACGTCGACCCCGTGCCTTCGAGGCGAACCAGGCCGTGGCGGGTGCAGACCAGGAGGCGGGGCATCAACGCCCGAGCATCGCACACTTGCATCAACTGGACTAGACCAGTAGCGTCCACTGGTATAGACCACTTCGGCGGGTCGTCCCTCCGCACGCGGGCTCTGGCCACTGCTCGCCCCGCCCAAACGGAGGCTCTTCCGATGACGAAGCGTGTCCACTCGCTGCTCGGGGCCGGGCTGCTCGGAGCCGTCCTGCTCCTGTGCGCAGCGCCCGGCAGCGCAACCGCGTCCGCCGGCTGCCATCCGGATGCGGACGACCTGCGTGTGACCTTCCAGCCGGTCGACCACTCGCTCGCTCCCGCCAGCTGGTTCCGGGCGCGCCTGACCCTCGCCAACGACGACCGCCGCTGCGCGCTGGACGATGACTGGCGGCTCTTCTTCAACTCCGTCCGCCAGCCGCTGGCCGTGTACCCGCCCGGAGCGCTCGGTGACGGGGCACGGGCCCAGCTCGCGGCGCAGGGCCTGTCGCTGGCGCGCGCCGACGAGGCCCGCAGCGGCGACTACTACGTCGCTCGAGCCCACCCCCGCCTTCCAGCCGCTCCGCCCCGGCCAGACGCGCGAGATCACGATCGACATCGAGCTGTGGGCGATCCTGAAGACCGACGCGCCCGCCGGCTGGCACATCTCCTTCGACGGCGGGCCGCCGCGCTGGGTGCCCGCCCAGGCGCTGCTCGATCCGGACGACCCCAAGCAGACGACCGTCTTCGAGGGCGACAAGCGCCCGGTCGAGACGGCCGCGACCCGCTTCGCCCAGAACACCGCGCCGCTGATGGAGCTCGAGCTGGCCGACCGCATCCTGCCGCGCCCGCTCGAGGCGCGAGAGCGCGACGGCTCCTTCACGCTCGACGCCCGGCGGACCGAGATCCGCCACGAGGGCGGACTCGAGCGCGAGGCCGCCTACCTCGAGTCGGCCCTCGCCGACGTCCTCGGGCACCGCGGCGCCCGGCACGGCGGCGGATCGAACGCGATCCGCCTGCGGGTCGACCCGCAGCTCGACGTCGACGGCGACGGCGCACCCGACTCCGAGGGCTACACGCTGCGCATCTCGCGGCGAGCGATCCGCATCGTGGGCGCCGACGCCGCCGGGGTGCTGCACGGCATCCAGACCCTGCGCCAGCTGATCCCGGTCGACGCCTACGAGGACGCGGCCCGCGGACACGAGCGGCGCTCGGTGTCGATCCGCCGCGCCGCCATCGCCGACGCGCCCCTCTTCGGCTACCGCGGCATGGGCATCGACGTGGCCCGCCACTTCGAGTCCAAGCAGACGATCAAGAAGCTGCTCGACCTCATGGCGTTCCTGAAGCTGAACCGGCTGCACTTCCACCTGACCGACGACGAGGGCTGGCGGCTCGAGATCCCCGGCCTGCCGGAGCTGACCTCCTACGGGGCGCGGCGCGGCTTCGACCTCGACGAGGACACGATGCTGCACCAGGGGATCGGGTCCGGCAACGACCTCTTCCCAGGCGACGGCGTGTTCGGCAAGCCGGACAGCGAGCGCGAGGCCAACCTGGGCCGCACGCCCGCCTACCAGGGCTTCGAGCAGGCCACGGTCAACTACGTCGGCGACGGGAGCGGCCACTACTCGACCGCCGACTACGAGGAGATCCTCGCCTACGCCGCCGACCGCCACATCGAGGTGATCCCGGAGTTCGACTTCCCGGCCCACGCGCGGGCCGCGGTGCAGGCGATGGAGCGCCGCTGGGAGCGGCTCGCCGGCAGCGATCCGGCCGAGGCGGGCAGGTACCGCCTGCTCGACCCGGACGACACCTCGAACCACACGAGCGTCCAGTACTACACGGACAACCTCGTCAACCCGTGCATCGAGAGCACCTACCGCTTCCTCACCAAGGTGGTCACCGAGGTGCGCGCGATGTACGACCGCGCCGGCGCGCCGCTGCCGATGGTCAACCTGGGCGGCGACGAGGCCCCCGGCCCGAACCGCTGGCAGGGCTCGCCGCTGTGCCGGTCGAACCCCGAGACCGCGGGCATGTCGGACCAGCAGCTGATGGACCACTTCTTCAGCCGCTGGAACGAGATCGCCCTGACGGTCGCGCCGCGCACCGCCGGCTGGGAGGACGTGCTGCTGGCCGGGACCGGCGACCTGCAGCTCGACCGGTTCGTGCCGCTGCCGTGGCAGAACGTCTGGGGCTGGGGGCGCGAGCAGGCCGCCTACCAGTTCGCCAACGACGGCATCCCGGTGATCCTGGCCCACGCGACGAACCTCTACATGGACCTCGCCTACAACAAGGATCCCGACGAGCCGGGCTACTACTGGGCGAACTTCGTCGACGAGGAGAAGACGTTCACCTACCAGCCGTTCGACGTCTACGCCAACGCGACGCACGACCGCTGGGGCGCACCGTTCACGCCCGACCCGGCTGGGAGCGCCTGACCGCGGAGGGCAGGCGGAACATCCTGGGGATCGAGGCCCAGCTCTGGGCCGAGAACGGGAAGTCCCCGGAGATCCGCGAGTACCAGGCGTTCCCGAAGCTGCTGGGCGTCGCCGAGCGGGCCTGGAACCGCGACACGCCGTCGCCGGCGCGAGATGCCGGCGGCCTGGAACGTGTTCGTCAACACGCTCGGACAGGTCACGTTCCCGATGCTGTCCCACTACCAGCCGGTCGGGCTGCACGGGGTCGGGGTCAACTACCGGATCCCGCTGCCGGGCGGGCGCATCGAGGGCGGCGTGCTCACCGCCAACGTGCGCAACCCGGGCATGACGATCGAGTGGTCGTCCGACGGCAGGCGCTGGTCGGCCTACCGCCGGCCCGTGAGGGTCGGCAACGAGGCGCTGCTGCGAACGCGTGCGGTGGACGGCCGGACGAGCCGGCTGTCGCATGTGACGGAGTGAGCCCCCGCGGCTGCAGCTCAGCGACGAGCCGCCGCCGCGGCGGCCCGCCTGAGCGCGAAGAACGCGTTGTCCGGCCTGCCGTTGGGGCGAATCACGCCGGTATTCCACTTCCCCTTCGGAGTCTGGACCAGCTGATACTGGACCAGCTGTCGCACGCCGCGCGTGCGCCGAGCGATGCGGTACGCCTGGCGCAGGTACGCGGCGCGCCTCGACGCCGGCAGCCGCCGCTTTCCGGACGCGAAGTAGCCGAACTCGGTGAGGTACACGGGCACAGTGCCGCCGCGGGGCGTCATGAACGCGCGCGTCCTCCGCAGCTTCCGGAGGGCGGAAGTGAGCCGGCCGAGCGTGCCGATCGTGACGGAGTCGCGGTGCGGATACCGGTAGGTCGGCTTGCGACTGAACTCGTACGGGTGCAGCGCGAGCCCGTCGGCGCGCAGCGGCTTGCAGCCCCGGCGCTTGCGCCAGCGAGAGTTGACGCAGAGCGCCTCGCGCATGAACTGCAGAGGGGCGATCGACAGCCGAGCTTCGGTGGTGCGGTGCGAGCTCCCCGAACAGGACCTGGTTGCGCCGGTCGACCGACTTGATCGCGGCGTAGGTGCGCCTGTAGATCGCGCGGTAGAGGCGCGGCGCCGAGCGATGCGGGCGCAGCCACGCGTGCCAGTTGGGCTCGTTCATGACCGAGTAGCGGAACACGCGCCCGCGGAAGTGGCGGGCCACCCGGCGGGCGAACGCGGCGAAGGCGGCGGGCTTCGGCTTGTAGATGTCGGTGCGGCGGGTGCGCTTCACCCAGCCCGGCGCCGGCGTGAGCGTGAGCTGCACGCGCAGGCCGCGCGCTGCGGCCGCGCTCACGAGCCCGTCGTGGGCGGAGAAGTTCTTCGTCTCCCAGTCGATGCCGGCCCTGATGTGGGTGGCGCCCATCTGGCGGGCGCGATCCAGGCCGGCCTCGCGGCCGATGCCGGAACCTTGGACGAAGACGGCCTCGTCCTGGACGCCGATCTCGAGGCGGTCGGCGGACGCGGAGGCGGCCGCGCCAAAGAAGGCGGCGACGGCAAGGCAGGCGATTGCGATGCGGCAGGGAGGGATCATGCGAGTTCCGGTGAGTAGTGGAGGAAGCGGCCAGGAAAATCAGCCCCCTGGCCGCCGGGGCGGGAGGACCTACCCCCATTACATCGGCACTTCCGCCGGAGACTGAAGTGGGCGGCGTTCTCACCGAACCAGCCGTGTGAGCTTGGTCACGGAGGCGGAATAGAGCCCGTCATGGCGCTCGTCCTCTGGCCACGTAACCGATCACTCGAACAAGGAGCGGACGTGGCACGACAGAGGCGACACAGGAAGGGACGTACCGGGCTGGTGGCGGGCGCCATGGTGGCGGCGCTGCTGGCCGTGCCGGCGACCGCCAGCGCGGACGTCGACTCGGAGTTCAACGGCGGTGTGCTCACCGTCAACAGCACCGCGAACGACGGGATCGCGATCACCAGCGTCGGTGGTCTGGTCAAGGTCAACGGCAACGACCCGGACGGCGCCGTGAACAGCGCGGACGTCACGTCGATCGACGTGAGCGGCGGACCGGGCGCCAACGACATCAACCTCGCCGGCGTCAACGGCACCGACTTCACGACGCTGACCAGCGTCACGGTCGACGCCGGCGACGGCAACGACACGATCAACGGCACCCAGCTCGCCGACGAGCTGGAGGGCGGCAACGGCGACGACCGGATCATCGGCGACAACAACCCGGCCGGCAGCCACGACGAGTCGCGCGGCGAGTCGGGCAACGACACCATGGTGTGGAACCCCGGCGACGGCGACGACATCAACGAGGGCGGCGACGGCAGCGACACCGTCGAGGTCAACGGCGGCGGCAAGGAGCAGTTCGAGGTGACCCCCGGACGCTTCGCGCGCGTGCAGCCCGACCCGACGTTCGGCGCTCCCTTCACCGTCGACTTCGGCACGTCCGAGAAGCTCGACCTGAACGCGGGCGCGGCTGACGACATCGTCAACATGGCCGGCGGGGCCCTTGGTCTCGCGATCGACGTCGACGGCGGCGACGGCAACGACACGATCGACGGCAGCGACGCGCCGGACCTGCTCGCGGGCGGCAACGGCGACGACCGCCTGATCGGCGACAACAACGCGGCGGGCACGCGTGACGTGTCGCGCGGCGACGCCGGCAACGACACGATGGTGTGGAACCCCGGCGACGGCGACGACGTCAACGAGGGCGGCGACGGCAGCGACACCGTCGAGGTCAACGGCGGCGGTGGCGGCGAGGTGTTCGAGGTCAAGGCCTCGGCCATCCCCGGCCGCGCGGTGTTCGACCGGACCGGGCCGAACCCGCCCGGGCCGTTCAACATCGACATCGGCACGGCCGAGCGGCTCGACCTGAACGCGAACGGCGGCGACGACAGCCTCAACGCCGCGGGCATCGCCAGCGGGCTGGCGGGCTGGACGATCGACGCCGACGGCGGCGACGGCAACGACAACCTCGCCGGCGCAAGCCAGGCGGTGGACCTGCTGAGCGGCGGCGCCGGAGCGGACACGCTGCGGAGCCGCGACGAGTCGGTGGACACGCTGACCGGCGGCAGCGAGGTCGACACGGCGATCGTGGACGCTCAGGACATCGTGAACGCGCGACGTCGAGATCGTCGACCGTGGCGGCAGGCTCCGGACACGCTTGCCCCGGCGGTGAAGGTGTCCAAGAAGGCCGTGCGGGTGAACCGCAAGCGCATCGCCGCGGTCCGCGTGACCGGCCCGGCGGGCGAGGACTCGACCGTGACCGTGAAGCTGCGCCGCAAGGGCAAGCTGCTCGGCCGCAAGACGATCGCCCTCGACGCGGGTGAGTCGAAGCTGGTCAGGGTCAAGCTCTCCCGCAAGGCGTTCGCGCTGCTCAAGAAGCGCGACAGGCTCCAGGTGAAGGCGATCGTGACCGCCGAGGACGCGGCCGGGAACTCCCGGAAGCGGACGGTGGCGCTCACGCTGAAGGAGCCGAAGCCGAAGCGGTAGGCCCGGCGGTCTACACGCGACGTTGCGACACACGGGCGGCCTCGAGAGGGGCCGCCCGTTCGTCGTCTGCGGGGGCGCGCCTGTCCGCTAGCCGCGATCGCCTCGGCCGCGAGCGCACGCGCCCGGCGGCGGGCGCTTGCCGTGCTCGGGAGAAGGCCGGTGGGCGCCGGCTCGTCCGGGTCCGGGAAGGACCACTCGTCGCGCTCGGCGCGGCGCGAGGGCGCCGGGTCGGCGCGGCGGTCCGAGCGGGACGCGGGCGTGCGGCGGTCCGAGCGGGACGCGGGCGTGCGGCGGTCCGGGCGGGACGCGGTCGTGCGGCGCGTCCGGGCGGGGCGCGGTTGCGCGGTGCGCCGTGATCGGCGCGGCGAAGTCCTCTTCGTAGGCGAGATCCGACTCGCGCCAGGTCGGCCCCGCCGATCCGCGCCGGCGACGCAGCGCCCGCACACGCAGGCGCGCTCCCACGAGGAGCAGCGCGATTCCCAGCAGCGCGAGCTGGAACACCTCGATGCCCGTGACCGGGAGGCTTCCGCCGGCCGGGGCCTGTCCGGCCTGCGCCTCGGCGCCGGGCGCGGTGGGTGCCTCGACCGGGGGCGGCTGCGTGCCGGGGTCACCCGGCTGCTGCGTGCCCGGGCCCTGCGGCTGCGGCGTCGGCTCCTGTGCTGCCGTGGCGGAGGGCCCGCCGGCGGAGGCCGCGAGGGCGCCGCCCGAGCCGGTCGTGGCATCACCGTCGCCGGTCGCCGTGAGGCTTTCGGAGCCGGTCGTCGCGGAGTCGTCGGAGCCCGTCGTCGCGGAGCCGTCGGAGCCGGTCGTCGTCGCGTCGTCGGCTGCGGTCGTCCCGTCGTCCGCGAGGGTGGACGCGTCCGAGCTCTCCCCGTCCCAGTCGGCGGGCGTGCCGCCCGAGTCACCGCCGTCGAAGCCGGCGGGCACGCCGCCGTCGCCGTTGCCGCTGGCCAGCGCGGGGACCGCGAAGACGGCCAGTGCGAGCACGGCGAGGAGTGCGAGTCGTCGCATGCCAGCCCGATTCGGCCTCCCACGGGCCACCCATTCCGGTGCATGCGATCCTGCGCGGCCGCGGCGCTCGCGCAGCGAGACGGCCCGGGCGCGGTCGCCCGTTGCCAGACCTTGTTGACCGTTGGTCGACAGCGGTAGGCTGGGCGGCGTGGCGCAGCCCGCCTACACCCGCCTACAGGTCGACGAGCGGCGCCGGCAGCTGCTCGAGCTCGGCACCGAGCTGTTCGCGCGGCATTCGTTCGGCGAGCTGTCCATGGCGCGCATCGCGCGCGAGGCGGGCATCTCCAAGGCCCTGCTCTACCACTACTTCCCGAGCAAGCAGGACTACTTCGTCGCCACCCTGCAGCAGGCCGCCGAGGAGGTGAGCCGCCGCACCGAGCCGGACCCCGACCTGCCTCCCGCCGAGGCCCTCGCCGGCAGCCTCGACGCGTTCCTCGCCTGGATCGAGGAGAACGAGGTCGCCTACCGGAAGCTGGTCGAGAGCGCCGGCAGCGTTCCCGAGGTCGGCGCGCTGATCGACGAGGTGCGCGACCGCACCTCGGCGCGCATCCTCGAGGGCATCGGCGCGGGCGATCCTCCCCCGCCCAGGCTGCGCGCCGCCGCCCGGGCGTGGCTCTGGTTCATGGACGGAGCGATCGTCGACTGGCTCGAGCACCACGACCTCGAGCGGGCCGAGCTCCGCGACCTCCTGCTGGGCTCCCTGGCCGGCGCGATGACTGCGCGCGGGCGGCGCGCACCTGCTGCAGGGCTGATCAGCCCCTCGGCGGCTCCATCCCGTCCACCCAGCGGCCCTCGTCGCCCTCCATCTCCTTCTTCCAGATGGGCGCCTCGGCCTTCACCCGGTCGATGATCTCGCGCGCACCCGCGAAGGCCTCGCCGCGGTGGGGGGCGGACACGGCCACGATCACGCTCGGCATCGTCAGCGGCACCTCGCCCACCCGGTGCTCCACGGCGACCGCGCACAGGCCGTGCCGCTCCAACGGCCTCGGTCGCGATCACCACCATCCGCTCCTCGGCCATCTGGACGTAGGCGTCGTACTCGAGCCGCTCCACCTCGCGCGTCACGCCGCTGAAGGTGACCACCGCGCCGGCGCCCGAGTGCCGCACCCGCGCGGCAAGCTCCTCCAGCGACAGCGGCGAGGCGCACACCCTCACCCAGGGCGCAGCGCGCGTCTCGCCGCCGCTCACCGGCGGGATCAGCGCGAGCTCGTCGCCCGGGTCGAGCACGCGGTCGGCGTCGGCGTACTCGCGGTTGACCGCCATCACGAGCGGCAGGCCCTCGGCGAGCCCGGCGAGCGAGTCGATGGCGTCGCTCACCCGCGCACCGTCGGGCAGGTCGAGCGTCACCTCCGGCGAACCGGCGCGCTCGCGCAGCATGGCGAACAGGCGGACCGTGATCTCCACGGCTCAGATGCTACGCCCGGCCCGCTCGGCACCCGCGTCGCGCCGCTCGCTCAGCACCCGCGCCGCCACCACCCCGCCGATCGCGCCGAACAGGTGGCCCTGCCACGAGATCCCCTGCTGCGGCTCGAGCCCGGCCAGCAGCGCGCCGCCCCACAGGACCGCCACCACGGCGCCGATCGCGATCTCCACCGGGCGGCGGTTGAACAGCCCGCGCGCGAGCAGGTAGGTCGCGTATCCGAACACGACGCCGCTGGCGCCCAGGTGGATCGTGCCGGCCGGCGCGATCAGCCACGTGCCGAGCCCGCTGATCACCGCCACGATCGCCGTGACCCCCAACAGGCGCAGCGGACCCTCGAGCCCGATCACCAGTCCCATGGCCACGAACGGCAGCGTGTTCGCGAGCAGATGCCCGAAGCCGACGTGCAGGAACGGCGCCGCGATCACCCCGTCCAGCCCCTCTGCCTCGCGGGGGATGATGCCGCCGCCGTCCAGCCGGTGGTCGAGCGCCGTGTCCAGGACCTCGAGCCCCCACATCAGCAGCACCATTGCCAGCAACAGCTGGACCGCCCGACCGTATCCTTCCCTACCAGTGGCCACCACGCCTGACCATAAACCGAGCATCGCGCCGGTCGTCGGCCCGGACGATCCGCGCCGCTTCACGGACTCGGGCATCGAGATCGAGCACGTCTACTCCGAGGAGGACGTGAAGCCGGGGCTGGAGGAGCGGCTCGGCGACCCCGGCGGCTACCCCTACACGCGCGGGATCCACCCCGACATGTACCGCGGGCGCAAGTGGACGATGCGCCAGTACGCCGGCTACGCCACCGCCACCGAGACCAACCGGCGCTTCCGCTACCTGATCGAGCACGGCTCCACCGGGCTGTCGATGGCGTTCGACCTCCCCACCCAGCTCGGCCGCGACTCCGACGACCCGCTCTGCATGGGCGAGGTCGGCCGCACCGGCGTGGCCATCGACACGATCGACGACATCCGCCGCGTGTTCGACCAGATCCCGCTCGGCGAGGTCTCGACGTCGATGACGATCAACGCCCCCGCCGCCGTGCTGCTGCTCCTCTACGAGCTGGTCGGCGAGGAGCAGGGCGTGGAGTCGCACCAGCTGCGCGGCACCACCCAGAACGACATCCTCAAGGAGTACATCGCCCGCGGGAACTTCATCTACCCGCCCGTGCCGGCGATGCGCCTCACCACCGACCTGTTCGCCTACTGCCACGAGCGCGTGCCGAAGTGGAACACGATCTCGATCTCCGGCTACCACATGCGCGAGAAGGGCTGCTCGGCCGTGCAGGAGGTCGGCTTCACGCTCGCCAACGCGATCGCCTACGTGCAGGCCGCGATCGACGCCGGGCTCGAGGTGGACGAGTTCGCGCCCCGGCTCGCGTTCTTCTTCAACGGGCACAACAACGTGTTCCAGGAGGTGGCGAAGTTCCGGGCCGTGCGGCGCATGTGGGCGCGCATCATGCGCGAGCGCTTCGGGGCGACCGACGAGCGCTCGCTGAAGCTGCGCTTCCACACCCAGACGGGCGGCGTGACCCTCGCGGCGCAGCAGCCGCACAACAACATCGTGCGCGTGGCGCTGCAGGGTTTCGCGGCGGTCTGCGGCGGCACTCAGTCCCTGCACACGAACGGCTTCGACGAGGCGCTGGCGCTGCCGAGCGAGACCTCCGCGCGCATCGCGCTGCGCACGCAGCAGATCCTCGCCCACGAGTCGGGCGCCGCCGACACCGCCGACCCGTTCGCCGGCTCCTACTTCATCGAGGCGCTCACCGACGAGATCGAGGACGCCGCCCAGGCGCTGATCGACAAGATCGACGAGATGGGCGGCTCGGTGCAGTGCATCCCGTTCATCCGCGCCGAGGTGGAGGAGTCCGCCTGGGGCTACGAGGAGCGCTACAAGCAGAAGCAGGACATCGTCGTCGGCGTGAACGAGTACGTGACCGAGTCCGTGGACGAGGTCGAGACGCTGCGGGTGGACCCGGAGTCGGAGCGCCAGCAGGTCGAGCGACTGAAGGCGTTCAAGGAGGACCGCGACGCGGACTCCGTGCAGGCGAAGCTGGACGACCTGCGCGCGGCCTGCTCGGGCACCGAGAACCTGCTCGTGCCGATGCGCGCCGCGCTGGCCGAGCGCGCCACGCTGGGCGAGGTGTGCGGCGTGATGCGCGAGGAGTTCGGCGAGTACTCAGAGGCCTGAGCCGCCGCCCTTCAGGCCTGCGGCGCGGCCAGCCAGGCGAACTGCCCGCACAGCGTGAGCTTGATCTGGTTGCGCGTGCGGGCGTCGAGCCGCCTCGCCCGCCCGGCGACCTCGATCACGCGGTTCAGCGGCGACTCGCGCGGTCCCCACCAGCGGTAGAAGAAGCTTCGGCAGGCCGATGGTGCGCCAGGTCACGAGCGTCAGGCCGTCGATCACAGGCCGCAGCTCGACCACGTCCATGCCGGCCTCCTCGACCATCAGCGTGAGGCCGTAGGGCGTGTGGTTGAACGTGCTGCGCGAGTGGAACGCCTCGAGCTGCGAGGTCGAGCCGGCGAACCAGCCGCCCGGCGCCAGCACGCGGGCGACCTCGCGGATCAGCGCGTCCGGGTGGCGCACGTGCTCGAGGACCTGCTTGCAGTAGACGAAGTCGAAGCTCCCGTCCTCGAACGGCAGGTCGACGCCGTCGAAGGTGACGAACTCGGCGTCGTCGCGCACGCGCTCGTCCACCTCGGGCGAGCGCTCGAGGTCGACCCCGACCCAGCGCACCGCCGGGTCGAGGCCGCGGAAGAGGTCGACCGAGTCGCCCTGCCCGCAGCCGAGGTCCATCACGCGGGGCGCCGCCGGCCGGTCGTCCCGGCTCAGGTAGCGCCCCGCGTAGTCGTCCGCGACGACCTGGCGGCTGTGGTCGCGCGGGATGCGCGCGCCGAGCAGCTCCCCGAGATCGTCACCGAGCACCGGGGGAGTCTTGCAAGCGAGGCCACAGCCGGAAGGAGTCGATGCGGGACGCTCGAACCGGGAGGCGATGGCCGATCTCACAGCGAAGCGAACACTCGTCAAGTCACCGCCGGAGCTCTGGAGCGAGCTGAGCGAGGTGGAACGGCTGGCGAGGCACCTGGGCGCGTTCGGCGAGATCAAGATCACCAAGCTGGAGCCTGAGCACACGGTCGCCTGGGAGGGCGAGGGGGCAAGCGGAACCGTGTCGATCGAGCCTTCGGGTTGGGGGACGAAGGTGACCCTGACGGCCCAGTTGGAGGGGGACGAGGTCCCGGAGACGCCGCGGGTCGAGGAGGCGGTTGTCGAGGAGCCGGTGGTCGAGGAGCCTGAGCCGGTGCTGGAGGGGCCGGAGCCGGTGCTCGAGGAGCCTGAGCCGGTGCTCGAGGAGCCTGAGCCGGTGTTCGAGGAGCCTGAGCCGGTGTTCGAGGAGCCTGAGCCGGTGTTCGAGGAGCCGGTGTTCGAGACCGAGTCGTTCGAGCCGGTCGAGCCGATCGAGTCCAAGCCGCGGCGCAAGCGAGGGTTTCTGGCGTGGCTGTTCCGGCAGCGAACGACGACCCCGCTCGATGCTCCCCCGGAGCCGGTGCCTCCAGAGCCCGTCGTCGAAGCCCCGGTGGCGGAGGAGGAGCCGGTGGCGGAGGAGCCGCCGCCTGTCGTGGAGGCCGCCCTGGTGGACGAGGAGCCGCCCGTGGCCGACGAGGAGCCGCCCATGGCCGACGAGGAGCCGCCCGTGGTGGACGAGGCCCCGGGCACGGAGGACGAGGTCGAGGAGCCTGCTGTGCTCCTTGTGCCGACCGCGGTTGAAGAGCCGCCTCCGGCCGCCGAAGAGGCCGCCGCTGACGAAGCCCCTCTCGATACCGAGCGCGCCCAGGCCATTCTCGATGGCGCGCTCGATGCCCTCGGGTCCGCGCACCACCGGCCGTTCTCCCGCGGCTGACCCGGCCTGCCCGGATCGCTCACAATGTGAGCGATGGCGACCCACTACCAGCGGCCCGGATGGTTCACGAAGAACGTCTTCAACCCCATCGTCGCCGGGCTGACCCGCATCGGCGTCAGCCTCGTTGGCTCGCGTGTCCTCGAGGTACGCGGTAGGAAGAGCGGCGAATGGCGGAGCACGCCGGTCAACCCGCTCGAGTTCGAGGGCGAGCGCTACATCGTGGCTGCCCGCGGTCAAACGCAGTGGGTGCGCAACCTTCGCGCGAATGGCGAGGGACGCCTGCGAAAGGGTCGTAGGACCGAGGAGTTCACCGCCACCGAGCTTGCGGACGAGGAGAAGCTGCCGCTTCTCCGTGCGTACCTGAAGAAGTGGGCCTGGGAAGTGGGCGCGTTCTTTCAGGGCGTGGGCGCCGATGCGCCGGACGAGGACCTGGGCCGAATCGCGCCGCTGCACCCCGTCTTTCGGATCTCTCGCCGTTCCTAGCCCGGCGCGCCGCCGCCCAGCAAGCGATGATGGGCCCTCCATGGCCCCGGGAACCACTCGTCGTCGCTTCATCCAGGCGTCGGCGGCCACCGCCGCCGGCGTCGCGCTCGGCGATGCCGGCGCCCTCGCCGCCCAGGCCGGCCGTCCCGAACATCCTGCTGCTGGTCGTCGACTCGCTTCGCACCGACTACGTCGGCATCTACGGCAGCCGCACCAAGACCCCCAACATCGACGCCATCGCCGCCGACGGCATCCGCTTCACCCGCGTCTTCCCCGAGGCGATGCCCACCGTCCCCGCCCGCAACTCGATCCTCAGCGGCCGCCGCGTCTTCCCGTTCCGCGGCTGGCGCGACCTGGACGGGCTGATCGGCCAGCCGGGCTGGTCGCCCCTGAGCGACGTCCCCAACGCCCTCCCGGCACTCCTCCGTGGCGCCGGCTGGTGGACCGCCTACGTCACCGACAACCCCTTCCTCGCCTACGCGCCCCCATACGCCCCGCTCCGCGGCAGCGTGCACCGCTTCGTCAAGACCGGCGGGCAGCTCGGCGGCGACCGTCCCGTCTCGAGCGTCCCGCCCAAGGTCCTGCGCCACTGGCTCCACCCCTCCATCCGCGGCGCCAAGACCGAGCGCGTCGGCCTCTACATGGCCAACAGCCGCTACTGGGACAACGAGGAGCGCTCGTTCGCCGCCAAGGTCTTCAAGAACGCCACCGCCGTGCTCGAGGAGGCCAACCGCAACCGGCCGTTCGCGCTCATGGTCGACACCTACGAGCCCCACGAGCCCTGGACCCCGCCGCCTCAGTACGTGCGCATGTACGGCGACCCCGACTGGCGCGGCCCCGAGCCGGCCATGCCGCGCTACTCGCGCACGAGCAACTGGCTCGCGCCCGGCGAAGAGGCGCCCGTGCTGCGCCGCCTGCGCGACCTCTACTCGGCCGAGATCACGATGACCGACCGCTGGCTCGGCGTGCTGATGGACAAGCTCCACGCAGCTCGGCCGCGCGGACGACACCGTGATCGTGCTCGTCGCCGACCACGGGATCCTGCTCGGCGAGCACGGCTGGACCGGCAAGATCTCCGTGGCGCTCCACCCCGCCCTCATCCGCGTCCCGCTGATCGTGATGGACCCGCGCCAGGGCAGGAAGGCGCACTCGAGCGACTGGTTCGCGTCGACCCACGACATCGCCCCCACGATCCTGTCCATGGCCGGCGTGCCCGTGCCGAAGCAGATGGAGGGCGTCGACCTGTCGCGGCCGCTGCGCGGCCGCAAGCTTCCCAAGCGCCCGTACGCCTTCGGCGGCTACACGAACTCGTTCTTCATCCGAACCGACCGCTGGGCGATGTCGGCCGACAACCGGCCGTCGCACTTCCAGCTCTACGACCTGAAGAAGGACCCGGGCGAGTACGACAACGTCGCGCGCGAGCATCCGGAGCTCCTTCGGGAGCTCTACGCCGTCGTGCGCAACCGCTCCGGGGGGCCGTTCCCCTACTACGACTACTAGGCGTACGCCACAATCCCGGGCCGTGCCAACTCGCCGCCAGTTGCTCATCGCGGGCGCCGGGGCGGCGGCCGCCACCGCCGGGCTCGGGACACTCGCAACGAACGGGTCCCGCGGCCACGGGCCGAACGTGCTGGTGGTGGTGATCGACACGCTCCGCGTGGACCACGCCTACGGCCCGGGGGCGAAGACGCCCGCCATCGACGCCCTCGTCAGCGAAGGGCTGCGCTTCGACCGCGCGTTCCCCGAGGCGATGCCCACGGTGCCGGTCCGCAACGGGATCCTCACCGGCCGCAGGCAGTTCCCCTTCAGCGACTGGGAGGACGAACGCGGCCTGCTCAACAAGCCCGGCTGGTCGTCGATCGGCGACCCGTCCCACACCTTCACGAGCGCCCTCCGCCGCGCCGGCTGGTGGACCGCCTACGCGACGGACAACCCCTTCCTCGGCTTCTCCTATCCGTACGAGCCGCTGCGGCGCAGCTTCGACCTGTTCCTCCGGCGCGGGGGCCAGATCGGCGGTCGCAGCGACGGCGTGCCGCCGGAGCTCCTCGCGCACTGGCTCCACCCGGCCACGCGCGACAGCGGCACGGTCGACCGCGTGACCCGCTACATCGCCAACTCGAACTACTCGCGGGACGAGAACGAGTCGTTCGCGGCGCGGGTATTCGCGTCCGGCATCACGGCGCTCGACCGGGCCGTCAAGCGCCAGCCCTTCGCGCTCGTCGTCGACACCTTCCACCCGCACGAGCCCTGGACCCCGCCGGCCGCGTACCTCGAGCTGAACGGGCACCCCGCCGACAACGGGCCGGAGCCCGCGATGCCCCGCTACGCGCGCGTCGAGAACTGGCTCACGGAGGAGGAGACGGGCCCGGTGCTCGACCGCATGCGCGCCCTGTACGCGGCCGAGGTGTCGATGACCGACCGCTGGCTCGGCGCCCTGATCGAGCGCCTGCACGACCACGGCGTCGAGCGCGACACCGTCATCGCGCTGGCCGGCGACCACGGCTTCCAGCTCGGCGAGCGCGGCTGGACCGGCAAGATCTCCTCGGCCCTCCACCCGGAGCTGATCCAGGTGCCGCTCGTCCTGGTCGACCCCGACCGCCGCAGGGCGGGCGAGAGCAGCCCCTACTACGCCTCCACGCACGACCTCGCTCGCACGCTGCTGCGCATGGCCGGCGTGCGGCCGCCGCCCGGCATCCACGGCGTGGACCTGAGCGGCTTCTTCGGCGGCCAGGAGCCGCCCGAGCGCCCCTTCGCGTACGGCGGCTACTCGAACAACCACTTCCTGCGCGACGAGCGCTGGGCCTACATGTCGGACAACCGGTTCGAGACGCCGCAGCTCTACGACCTCGAGAGCGATCCCGGTGAGCTCGAGAACGTCGCGGAGACGTATCCCGACGTCGTGGAGGAGCTGGCCGACACCGTGCGCCGGCGCGCCGGGCGGCGGGCTCCCCTACTACGACTCGTGAAGGCCTTCGACGGCCACAACGACGTTCTGTCGCGCCTGCACCACGCGGGCGGCGGGAACGAGGAGTTCCTCCAGGGCGGCGACGGGCACATCGACCTGCCGGCCGCGCGCGCAGGGCGGTCTCGCCGGCGGCCTGTTCGCGGTCTTCCCCTGCAGCCCGTTCAGGGGCGCCGACAACCCGTTCGCGGTCGACTACGCGAGGCCGCCCGACCGGCGCGAGGCGCTCGCCGAGACGCTCGCGATGGTCGGCCGGCTCGGCGCGATCGAGCGCGAGTCGGACGGCGCCGTGCGCGTTGTGCGTGACGCGTCCACGCTCGACGCCTGTCTCGACGACGACGAGACCGCCCTCGCCGCGGTGCTCCACTTCGAGGGCGCCGAGGCGATCGACCCGGAGCTCGAGCGGCTGGCCGGCTTCCACGACTCCGGCCTCCGCTCGCTCGGCCTGACCTGGAGCCGCCCCAACGACTTCGCCCACGGCGTGCCGTTCGGCTTCCCCGGCTCCCCGGACCGGGGCCCCGGCCTGACGGACGCCGGCCGCGCCCTGGTCAAGGCCTGCAACGAGCTCCGCATCGTCGTGGACCTCGCCCACCTGAACGAGCGCGGCTTCTGGGACGTCGCGGAGCTGAGCGACGCGCCGCTCGTGGTCTCGCATTCGAACGCCCACGCGCTGTGCCCCTCGCCGCGCAACCTGACCGACGACCAGCTGCGCGCCGTCGGCGAGTCGGGCGGCGTGGTCGGGATCAACTTCTGCGTGGCGTTCGTGCGCGAGGACGGCGCCGACGACCCGGACACGCCGCTGTCGGCCATCGCCGCGCACGCGGCCCACGTGGCGGAGGTGGCGGGCCCGGACGCGGTGGCGCTCGGCTCGGACTTCGACGGCGCCACGATGCCGCAGGAGCTCGACAAGGCCGCGAAGCTGCCGGCCCTGTTCGAGGCGCTGACCGCCTTCGGCTTCGACGAGCCGGAGCTCGAGCGGATCGCGCTCGGCAACTGGCGCCGCGTGCTGCGGGCCACCTGGGGCACGCAGTAGTCTGGCCGCCCCATGCGGCGCAAGTCCCCCGAGACCTACGAGGAGAAGCTGGAGCAGCTCCAGGAGCTCCGCGAGCAGGCGATCCACACGAATCCGCAGGCGGAGGAGAAGCAGCACGCCAAGGGCAAGCTGACCGCGCGGGAGCGGATCGAGAGGCTTCTCGACCCCGGCTCGTTCGAGGAGCTCGACACGTTCGTGCGCCACCGGACGCCCGACTTCGACATGCTCGACAACCGGCCCTGGGGCGACGCCGTCGTGACCGGGCACGGCACGATCGACGGCCGGACCGTGTGCGTCTTCTCGCAGGACTTCACGGTGTTCGGCGGCTCGCTCGGCGAGGTGATGGGCGAGAAGATGGTGAAGGTGATGGACCTGGCGGCCCGGATCGGCTGCCCGGTGATCGGCATCAACGACTCCGGCGGGGCGCGCATCCAGGAGGGCGTGGTGTCGCTCGGCGCGTACGGCGACGTGTTCGTCCGCAACGTGCAGTGCTCGGGCGTGATCCCGCAGATCTCGCTGATCATGGGCCCCTGCGCGGGCGGCGCCGTCTACTCCCCGGCCATGACCGACTTCATCTTCATGGTCAAGGAGACCTCGCACATGTTCATCACGGGCCCCGACGTGATCAAGACGGTCACGGGCGAGGAGGTCGAGTTCGAGGAGCTCGGCGGGGCGATGACGCACAACTCGAAGTCGGGCGTGGCCCACTTCGCCTGCGACGACGAGGACACCTGCCTCGAGGACGCGCGCTACCTGATGTCGTTCCTGCCGCAGAACAACCTCGAGCTGCCGCCGCGCATGGAGACGGGCGACGACCCCGAGCGCCAGGAGACCGAGCTCGACTCGATCATCCCGGACAGCCCGAACAAGCCGTACGACATGCGCGACGTGGTGCACCTGATCGTCGACAACGGCGAGTTCTTCGAGGTGCAGGAGCACTTCGCGCGCAACATCGTGATCGGGTTCTCACGGCTCAACGGGCGCCCCGTGGGTGTGGTGGGGAACCAGCCGAGCCAGCTCGCGGGGGTGCTCGACATCGCGTCGTCGGAGAAGGCCGCGCGCTTCGTCCGCTTCTGCGACGCCTTCAACGTCCCGCTGCTCACCTTCATGGACGTGCCCGGCTTCCTGCCCGGCACCTCGCAGGAGTGGGGCGGGATCATCCGCCACGGGGCGAAGCTGCTCTACGCGTTCACCGAGGCGACCGTGCCCAAGCTGACCGTGATCACGCGCAAGGCCTACGGCGGCGCCTACGACGTGATGAGCTCGAAGCACATGCTGGCCGACTTCGTGTTCGCCTGGCCGACCGCGGAGGTCGCGGTGATGGGCCCGGAGGGCGCGGTGAACATCATCCACCGGCGCGACATCCAGACCTCCCCCACGCCGGAGGAGCGCCGCCAGAAGCTGATCGGCGACTACAAGGCCCGCTTCGCCAATCCGTACTCGGCCGCCGAGCGGGGCTACATCGACGACGTGATCGTGCCGCACGAGACGCGGCCGAAGCTGATCCGCGCGCTGGAGCGGCTGCAGACGAAGCGCGTGGACACGCCGAAGCGCAAGCACGGGAACATCCCGCTCTAGCCGCCCGCGTCCTCCTCGAGGAGGACCCCCGTGTCGTCCTGTGAGAGGGCACAAGATCGTCCTGGATGAGGGCAGCGAATCGTCGCTCAGGCTGACGACGGGACAGGCCTGCTCGCGGACCATGAACGCATCGAACGGAACGACGACTTAGGAGCGGACATGGCATACGCAGGACAGACTCTCGACAACCCGATCTCCGGCGAGCGCATCACCTTCCGGAAGACCGCGGCGGACACGAACGGCGAGCTGCTCGAGATCGATCTCGAGCTCGCCCCCGACGGCAAGGTGCCCGGCAAGCACGTGCACCCGAAGCAGGAGGAGCGCTTCGAGGTCCTGAGCGGGACGATGAAGTTCAAGATGGGCCTCAAGACCGTGATCGCCGAGGCCGGCGACGTGGTCACCGTCCCCGCCGGCGTGTCGCACAAGTTCTCGAACGGCGGCGACGAGGTCGCCCACGTGCGGGTGCAGGTCCGCCCGGCCCTCCAGATGGAGCGCCTGTTCGAGACCGCCGTCGCCCTGGCCCAGGAGGGCCGCACGCTCGGCAACGGCATGCCCAAGCCGCTCGACCTGGCCCTGTTCGTCCGGGAGTTCGGCGACGAGGTGCAGGGAGCCTTCCCGCCCGCATGGGTCCAGCGCGCCACCATGGCGCCGCTCGCGGCGATCGCGCGCAAGCGCGGCCACGCCGAGCGGTACGCCCCGCCGCGCCCGGCCTTCGCCGCGTAGTAGACGCTCCGCGTCAAAGAGGTATGCAAAACGGGCCCGCCCTCGGCGGGCCCTCTTGCGTGCGGATACGATCGCGCTGGTGCTTGCCCTGGAGCAAGTCGATCTCGCAGACCTCGCGCTGGCCCTCGAGGATCACTCCGACGAACACACGTGGTGGTTCGACCCCGCCACGGGCACGCTGGAGCCACGCTTCGCCGGCGACATCGGCAACCCCCCGGACACCGACGCCGGGCTGATCCGGGTGGATCCGCTGCCGTCGGTGGTCGGCTATCGGGACATGGAGGACTTCGCCGCCCGGGTGCGCGAGCCGCGCACGCGCGACCTGCTCGAGCGGGCGATCGCGGGCCGCGGCGCCTTCCGCCGGTTCAAGGACGCGCTGCTCGACTACCCCGACCTGCGGCAGGCGTGGTTCGCGTTCCACGACGCGCGCGGGGAGCGCCGCGCCATCAACTGGCTCGTGGAGCGCGAGCGGGTGGACGCCGCGGAGGCGGAGCGGGCCATCGCCGAACGCGTGGAGCCGGCGGTCGACGCGCTGCCTGGCCTGCTCGACGCCCACGGGGTGGCCGGGCGGGTGAGGCGCGACCTGCGGCGCCTCTACCGGGACCGCCTGCGCGGCCTGCTCATGATCGGCGCCTGGGCCCGGGGCGACGCCCACCCCGAGTCGGAGCTCGAGCTGCTGGTGGTGCTGGACGAGGTCGGGAACCGCTGGGAGGAGCGGCGCCGGATGGACCGCGTGATGTGGCGCCACTCGATGCGAAACGACACCGTGGTGATCTGTTCGCCGGTGACCGAGGCCGACCTCGCCCGCGGGGGGACGCCGCTCCTCGCCCGGGCGGCGACGGAGGGGGTTCAGATCCCGTGAGCGGGACGGCCGAGCTCCCGCTCGGGCGCGGCCGTCAGGAGCTGAAGGCGGCCGAGGCGCTGCTCGAGGCCGGCTTCCCGGCGCAGGCGGTGTCGCACGCGTACCTGGCGGGGTTCCACGCGGCGTCGGCGGCGCTGGCGGTGCTGGGCGAGGTGCCCGCGACGAGCTCAGGCGTGATCTCGGCGTTCGGCAGACACGTGGTGGGCGAGGACGGCGTGGACCACGAGACGGGGCGCGTGCTGCGCCGGCTCTACGAGGACCGCAACGACGTCGAGAACGGCCTGGTGGACGCTCCTGTGGAGGAGGCACGGATCGCGGTGGCGGACGCAAGCCGCTTCGTGGAGGCGACCGCGGGCTGGATCGGGCGGCGCGAGGGCGGCTAGCGCAGCGTGCGCTCGAGCTGCGCTTCGGCCAGACGGGTTGCGCGGCGGGCTTCGCGCCAGGCGCTGCGGTCGCGGGCGCGGGCCGTTGCGGCGAGCTCGGCGGTAGGCGCCCTCCGTCTCGCGGAGCGCCCTTCGGATCGGCCTCGCGGCGGGTACCGCCGCGGACGGCTTCGCCAGCGCCTCGTGTGTCCGGCCGTACGCGTTCGCCAGGGCGCCCGCCGCGGCGGCCTGGCCCGCCGGCCGGCGCGCCGACGCCAGCCGGCGCCGCAGGTCCACTCGCCGCGCAGCGAGCTGCTCCACGGCATCGCCCACCGCCCTCACCTGCTCCGTCTGCCGCGCTCGCTCTGCCGCGGCAGGCGCGCGGTCCGCCGGCGGCGCGGGCGGCTCTGACCAGTCCACCAACCCCACTGCGAGGCCGCACAGCGCCACCGCCGGGACCACGACACCGATCCCGATCCGCGTCCGGGCCTTGCGCGGCCGCGCCACAGCGCGAGGCCGCGAGGCCGCGCGCGGCTCGTCCGGCGGACGGGGCGTCACGAGCACGGGGACCGTCGCCTCCACCCCCAGCGCCTCGGCGGCCGCGCGCATCAGCCGCCCCGGCGACCGGTACCGCTCGCGCGGGTCCTTCGCCATCGCCCGGACGATCACCTCGTCCAGCGCCGCCGGCAGCTCCGGCCGGCGCTCCGACACGAGCGGCGGCGGCTCCACCACATGGGCGTGCAGGGTCAGCAGCGGGCGGTCGTAGGAGTACGGCGGAGCGCCCGTCAGGCACTCGACGAGCAGGCAGGCGAGCGAGTACACGTTGCTCTCCGGCTCGAGCGCCTCGCCGCGCACCTCCTCGGGCGAGCAGTAGTCGATCCCCTCGGCGGCATCGACCAGCTCGCAGCCGGGAAGCGGGGGCATGGTGATGCCGAAGTCGCCGAGGAAGACCTGGTCGGAGCCCTCGTCGCCGAAGACGATCGACCCGGGAGCGAGGTCGCGGTGGAGGAGGCCGTTCGCCGCGGCCGTCTCGAGCGCGCTCGCAACCTGGCACAGGATCGAGACGGCCTCCGCCGGCTCGAGCGGGCCGCCGGCAAGCCGGTCGGCGAGGGTGCACGGGCCGGCCAGTGTGCTCACGAGGCCGATGCGGTCCTCCACGTCGTGCGGACCGACCAGGGGGAGCACGTTGGGATGGCGAATCGATGCCCGAGTGCGGGCGAGGCGCAGCACGTGTCGCCTCAGGTGCGGGTCGTCCGCCACCGCGGGGTCGAGCAGCGTGATCGCCACCCGGCCTCCGTCCGGCCCGATCGCCTGGACGACCGTGTGGACGCCGAGCCGGGTCGAGAGCACGCGCTCGACGCGGTAGCCGCCTCCGGTGGCAGCCTCCATCAGGGACCTGAGTACTGCCCGGATCCGCCGCTGGGCGAAGGATCCGGGCTCGGGACGGGTGCCGGGGCCGGAGCGGGGTCCGGCGCCGGCGCGGACGACTGCGGCGCGTCAGTGGACGACGGCGGGGGGTTGCTCGGCGGCGGAGGAGCCGCCGGCGCCTGGTCCGCGGGCGGCGACGAGGAGACCGGCGGCGTCGAGGTAGGAGCCGCGTAGCCGCCGGTCTCCACCGGCACGCCTTCTGAGTCCGCCACCGGTGCGGCGGACGTCGCGCCGGCCGGCGCCGTCGGCGCCGGCTTCGGCCTGGGCGGCACGGCTCGCAGCGCCGGCAGTGCCGGAGCGGAGTCGAGCCGAAGCGGGCCGAGGGCCGTCGTCGTCGCTTGCTTTGCGGGTGCGTGCGGGGCGGCCGGCCGCTCGTCGTCGCCGAGCACGTTGCCGACCGCGAACGACGCCGCGAACACCGCGACGGCGGCCGCCCCGCCCGCCAGCACCGAGCGACCGCTCATGACTGCGGGGGCCGGGTGGGGCCTGGGGCGCGCGCCGTCACCACCCGAGTAACGGGCGGGGGCCATCTCCGCTTTCCCTGGACGCCCGGGACTAGCGGGTATCAACACGAGTCATCGATTCCATACCCCTTTCTTCGGGGCAGGGGTGGGGGTCATTGTCAGCCTACGTCTGGGTCATGGTGGTTGCAAGTACGCGGCGGAGCGACGCGACGAGGACCGCGACCGCCGCCGTCAGCAGCAGGACCAGCAGCCAGCCCGTCGAGCCACCGGCGCTCGGAGCGGACGGCACCGCGAACGTCTGCGCGGGCAGCTTGTCGCCGGCCGCGCCGGCGGTGCGCGTGTGGTCGTCCGTGGTCGGGGTGGTCGTCGCCGTGCCGGAGTCGCCGCCGGATGCAGCCGGGGCGAACCCTGAGCCGCTCGGAGCGGGGCTGCCGGCGGCCGCTGGGGGCACCGCTGCAGCAGGGCCGTCCGGTATCGCCTGACCGCCGCCTGTCGACGGCGCGCCGGCCCGGAGCACGAGCTCCTGCCGCCGAACGGTCCTCCTTCGCTTCCATCCGAGCACGAAGCCCTGCCGCACCGAGCTGGGTGCGGCGAAGGCCGGCGCCGCGGGCGGCGCTGCCTCTGGGGCCACGCTCGGACCGGTCGACTCCGGGACCGGCTCCCCGCCAGGGGGCTCCTCGCCCGGGGCCGGTGCTGCGGGCTCGGGAGGCGCCGCCAGGGCCACCGCGATCTGATCCGTCACGGCGCGCTGGATCGCCTCCTGCAGCTGGGCGTCGCCCATGCAGTGCTCGAGGCAGAGGGCCTCCTGGTACTGGTAGATCAGCTGGATCGTCGCTCCGACGTTCTGGGCGTAGGCGATGAGCCAGTCCGGCACGAGGAAGAAGCCGCCACCGTCGCCGAGCGCGTTCGCGGTCGCCGACTGGCTGGTGGTCTGCCCCTGGGTGCTCGACTGGTGCTGGGTCGCGCCGTGGCACTCGTGCTCGCACCCCTGCTGGGTCTGGAACACGTACTGCACGGTCTCCGCCAGGTTCTCCGCCCACGCGGTGAGAGCCGACTGCGCGTCCGCCTCCTGCGTCGTATACGACTGCTGGGAGGCCTCCTGGCTCTGGCTCGTGTGGAAGCAGAACGCCACGCAGCCGATCTGCATCTGCCAGACGAACTGGATCGTCGAGCTCTCGTTGCGGGCCTGAGCGCTCGAGCCGCCGCCGTCGGACTCGCCGGAGATCGCGGTCGCGCGCTGGGTCGTGTTCGACACCTGCTCGCTCCGCTGCGTCTGGCTCGTGCCGTGGCAGTGGGTGCGGCAGCCCTGCTGGACCTGCCACACCGCCTGGATCACCCGGCTCTCGTTGTGAGCCGCCGAGTGGTTGCCGCCCTGCTCCGGGGCCGGCTCAGCCGGCTCCTGGTCGGCGGGCGCCTCGCCGGTCGGGCCTGCCGGCGGCTGCCCCGAGGTCGGTCCGCCGAAGGCGGATCCCGCGGGTGCCGCCTGCACCGGGGCGTGCTCCGCCGGGGGTGGCCTCGAGCGGGCGGCGGCGGCGATCCGCCGGTGGCGGGCCCGTCGACGGCGTCACCGCCGGGCGGTCTCCGCGGGCGGCGGCTCGGCCGGCGCGGGGTCCGCCGGAGGCGGGTCAGCGGGCGGCGGATCCACCGGGGGCGGATCGGCCGGCGGCGTCTCCACCGGGGGCGGGGTCGTAGGAGTCTGGGATACGTCCGCGGCGGTATCGCCGGGACCGGGAGGCTCCTCGGCAAGGGCGGCGGGGGCGCCGACCGCAAACGTCGCGATCAGCGCCGCCACCACCGCAGCCACCGGCCGGCCGAAGACCGGCCGGCCGGCGCTGCCGAGCGAGCGTGCGTGCACGCTCATCACTTCCCTACCGGTAGTCCTTCGGGGCGTACTTGGACTTGCGGCCCTTGTGGCCCTTCTTGTCCTTGCGGCCCTTCTTGACCTTCACCGGCGCGTTGACGTTGACCGCGTTCTGATCGGCCTTCGCCTCCGACTCGGCCTTCTGGTCCGTGTCGGCCTCCTGCTCGAGCTTCTGAGCCTGCCCGGAGCCGCCGCAGCCCGACTTGCAGTCGGACCAGGTCTTCTGCTCCTGGTCGGCGTCCTGCTCGGTCTTGGCCTCGTTCTCGGCCTCCGACTTCGCCTCGTTCTCGAGCTCCTGCTTGGCGGAGCTGTCGCCACCGCCCTTGTCGTCGCTGTCGTGGTCGCCGTAGCAACCGCAGTCGCGATCGCCGTGGTCGCCGTTCTCGTAGTCACCGTGGCTGTCGCCGTGGTGGCTGCCGCCGCCGATCGAGATCGGCACGTTCACGTTGACCGCGTCCTGCTTGGCCTTGGCCTCCGACTCGGCCTTCTGGTCCGTGTCGGCGTCCTGCTCGAGCTCCTGGTACTGACCGGAGCCGCCGCAGCCGTACTCGCAGTCGGAGCTGGCCTTCTGCTCCTGATCTGCGTCCTGCTCGGTCTTGGCCTCGTTCGATGCCTCGGACTTGGCCTCGTTCTCGAGCTCCTGCTTGGCGGAGCTGTCGCCACCGCCCTTGTGACCGTCGCCGATCGAAACCGGCACGTTGGCGTTGACCGCATCCTGCTCGGCCTTCGCCTCAGAGTCGGCCTTCTGCTCGGTGTCGGCATCCTGCTCGAGCTTCTGCGCCTGGCCGGAGCCGCCGCAGCCCGACTTGCAGTCGGACTCGCTCTTCTGCTCCTGGTCGGCGTCCTGCTCGGTCTTGGCCTCGTTCGATGCCTCGGACTCGGCCTCGTTCTCGAGCTCCTGCTTGGCGGAGCTGTCGCTGCCGCCCTTGTCGTCACCGTCGTGGTCGCCGTAGCAACCGCAGTCGTGACCGTCCTTCTTGCCCTTGTCGTCTCCACCGGAGATCGACACGGGGACGTTGGCGTTGACCGCATCCTGCTCGGCCTTCGCCTCGGACTCGGCCTTCTGGTCCGTGTCCGCATCCTGCTCGAGCTTCTGCGCCTGGCCGGAGCCGCCGCAGCCGTACTCGCAGTCGGAGCTGGCCTTCTGCTCCTGATCTGCGTCCTGCTCGGTCTTGGCCTCGTTCGATGCCTCGGACTTGGCCTCGTTCTCGAGCTCCTGCTTGGCGGAGCTGTCCCCGCCGTAGACGTCGCCGCCGCCGATCGAAACCGGCACGTTGGCGTTGACCGCGTTCTGGTCGGCCTTCGCCTTCGAGTCGGCCTTCTGCTCGGTGTCGGCATCCTGCTCGAGCTCCTGGTACTGACCGGAGCCGCCGCAGCCCGACTTGCAGTCGGACTCGCTCTTCTGCTCCTGGTCGGCGTCCTGGTCGGTCTTGGCCTCGTTGGATGCCTCGGACTTGGCCTCGTTCTCGAGCTCCTGCTTGGCGGACGAGTCGCCGCCGTAAACGTCGCCGCCGCCGATCGAAACCGGCACGTTCGCGTTCACGCCGTTCTGGTACGCGTCTGCCTCGGACTCGGCCTTCTGCTTCGTGTCCGCGTCCTGCTCGAGCTTCTGAGCCTGACCGGACCCGCCGCAGCCGTACTCGCACTTCGAGTCGGCCTTCTGCTCCTGGTCCGCGTCCTGCTCGGTCTTGGCCTCGTTCTCGGCCTCCGACTTCGCCTCGTTGTCGAGCTTCTGCTCGGCCGACGAGTCGCCGCCGTAGACCTTGCCGCCGCCGATCGAAACCGGCACGTTGGCGTTCACGCCGTTCTGCTTGGCGGTCGCCTCCGAGTCGGCCTTCTGCTCGGTGTCGGCATCCTGCTCGAGCCACTGCGCCTGGCCGGAGCCGCCACAGCCCGCCTTGCAGTCAGACTCGCTGGTCTGCTCCTGCGTGGCGTCCTGGTCGGTCTCGGCCTCGTTCGACGCCTCGGACTCGGCCTCGTTGTCGAGGTCCTGAGTCGCCGAGCTCGAACCGCCGGGATTCGAGTTGCCGAGGTTCATGCCGCCGACGGAGACTCCGTCGCCGCTGACGGAAACCGGGACGTTGGCGTTCACGCCGTTCTGCTCGGCGGTCGCCTCCGATTCGGCTTCCTGCTCGGTGTTCGAGTCCTGCGAGAGGAACTGAGCCTGGCCCGAGCCGCCGCAGCCGTAGCTACAGGACGACCCGCTGGACTGACTCTGGTTTGCGTTCTGGTTGGTGCTGCTGGTGTTGGAGGCCTGAGAGTTGGCGTTGTTGCCGGCAGACTGATCGGCGGTGCTCTGCGCGAACGCAGGAGCGGTTCCACCGACGGCCAGCGCAAGGACGACAACGCTCAGCGCGATGAGTCGGGAGCTCATCCACCTCCTCCTTTCGATGTGGGGGTTGCATTGGCTGAGGACGCAATGCGCGCCCGCCGGACGGCGAGTGCGCGCCCGGCGTATCGAAAGACCGTGAAGAGGCTGTGCCGTGCTCCCGCAATCCGGCGGCCGCTTCTGTCAGCAGCAGGGCGTCACAGGCTCCTGGGGCTCCAGTGGAGCTGGGGGTTTGAGCGAGACGCCCGGCAGATGGAACTCGTCTGAGCACCGGCGCCCACCCTGCGCACAGATCGCCCGGGCTCGCCAGCGATTTCCCATTTACGCAGCCGAGCCTTGCGTAACCCGTACGCAAAAACGCCGCAATAGAGCGCTATTTGGTCCCCTCGGGGCCCTCGGGCGGGGGCTTTTTCGAGCTCCGTTTCTGCACCTGCGGCAGGTCTTCGACCTTCTTCGCGCGGGTGCGGCGCCGGTAGCCGGCGGCGCTCTGCACGCTCGACGGGCGCCACTCCGTGCCGCCCCTCGGAGTGGGCACGCCCTCCCGGTTGAGGACGTCGGCGATGGCCTGCAGCGTCATGCCGTCGGCGCGCATGGCGGCGATCCGCTTGCGTATGTCGGGCCAGTCGCCGGCGGAGCTGCTCTTCGCGGCATGCCGCTTCGAGCGCGCGGCGGCCAGTCCCTTCCGGGTGCGCTCGGACAGGCGATCGCGCTCCCAGCCGGCGACCGAGGCGAGCGCGTGTGCGGTCGCTCGGCCGGCCGGGTCGGCGGTGTCGAGATCGAGGTCGACCGCCACGAGGCGGACGTCGTTCCGCTCGAGCCACTGGACGATCGTGCCGAGCTCGGCCACCGAGCGGCTGAGGCGGTCGAGGCCGGTGACGACGAGGCACGAGGCGTCGCCCGCCGCGATCCGCTCGATCAGGTACGAGAGGCCGGCGCGGTCGAGCGCCTTGCCCTTCTCGGGCTCGCGCTCGCGGACGATCTCGACGAGCTCGAGGTTCAGCCGCTCCGCGCAGCGGTCGATGGCGCGCTTCTGGGCGTCGAGCTCGGCGGTGCGCTTGCCCTCGCCGTTGACGCTCGCATAGCCGACGGCGCGCACGGCCTTGCCGGCGGAGGCGGCCTTGGGCTTCGTCGGAGCCGGCGGCTCGGCCGCCTCGTCCTCGTGCTCCGCGGCCGGCGCGCCCTCGCGCGGCGACACCGCCAGGCGGCCGCTCGGCGTGGCGGTGTCGAGGCCCATGTCGATCGCGACCAGGCGGACGTGGGCGCGCTCGAGGCGGTCGACCACCCTCGCCAGCTCGGTCACCTCGCGCGTGAGGCGCTCGAGGTCGCTCACCACGAGACAGGACGCCTCGCCGGCCTCGAGCCGCTCGAGCGCGTAGGACATCCCCGGCCGGCCGGCGGGCCCGGCGGATGAATCGGGCTCGTGCTCGCGCACGACGTCGACGAGCGCGAGGCCGAGCTCCTCGCAGGCGCTCTCGATCACGAGCACCTGCTCCTCGACCTCGGGGCCGCCCAGCGAGACGTCCGGCGGCACGCTTGCGTATCCGAGCGCCGGAACGCCCCTTCGAAGGCCGGCCCTCCAGGCCCCGCGGGGACCACTGAATCGAGATCGTGCTCTCAAGTGTGCTCGGGTCGCTGGGCCCCCGCCCGCTGAAGCGTATCCACGCAAACGCGGCGCGTCACGCACCGCAAGGCCCCTCCCGTGCCGGTGCCTCGCCCGCCTACCGGCCCGCGGGCGCGACCTCGAACGCACGGCGCCCGATGCGCCGGCCGTAGTCGGCCTTCGAGCGGAGGCCGAACCCGGGCCACACGATCCAGTGGTAGCTCGCCGGGGGTCAGCCGGTAGCGCCTGCCCCTGTGGCGCCATCGCCGCTCGAGCCGGTGCTGCGGCTGCTTGGTCCAGGCGGTCAGGATCTTGCCGCCGCGGAAGAGCTGGACGTTGTAGTAGCTCGCGCCGGGCACCGGCGTCCAGCGCAGCAGCGGCCGCCGGCCGGTCCTGATGACGGCGCCGGCGGCTGGCGCGAGGAGGTGGGCGGTGCGGACACGCGCGGTGGGGCCCGATGCTCCGCCGGGGGTTGTCGTCACCGTTTCCCCCGCAGCGACCCCGCCGCCCACCGCGAGCGGGACGAGCGGCGCGAACGGCACGGCGCTGACGGTCTCGCTGCGGGCGTTGCCGGCGGGATCCTGCACGCGCACCTCGTACGCGTACTGGACGCCGTTGTCGACCCGGCCGTCGCACGAAGCCGGCGGGACCGCGGTACACGACCGCCGCCGCCTCCTCCGGGCCGGTGCGGACCACTTCGGCCTGCGAGTCCGGAGTGGTGCTCCACAGCAGGGCGACCTTGCCGTCGCCGGGCATCGCGTGCACCGCGGGGGCGGGCGGCGGGGTGGCGTCGTAGTTGATCGGGAAGGAGCCGCCGGCGGTGTGCCCCGCTACGTCGGTGCAGCTTCCGTTTACGAACACGCCCGGGCCTTCGGGGCCGCCGAACACGGTCGAGCTGCAGGAGGCGATCCCCGATATCGAGTCGGTGCCGCGGAAGGCGAGACCGACCGGGTGGTTGAACCAGCCGTTGTAGTCCGGGGGCCGGTCGGGTTGCATCCCGTTCACCGACGGTGCGGTCCTGTCGATGCCGAACCAGACGGGATTCGAGGCCGACGCTCCCGTCGGCCCATTGGACGTTGCACGAGCGCTGGACCCTGCCCTCGGAAGAGAACGTCCCGTTCTGACAGCCGCCGGTGATCGTTCCGCCCGGCGCCCACGACCACTGGAGCGTCACCGACGATCCGGTGTACCAGTGCTCGCATCCGTCGCGAAAGGTCGGGGTGTCGCAGATGTGACCAACCGTCGCCTGGGCGCCGGCGCCCGCAGCGCCGACCAGCAGCACCCCCGCAATCGCGAGGGTGAGCAGCGCAGCAGCGACGACGTGGGGGCGACGTACCTGCGAGTCCGTTGGGAGCGTCCTTGCGGGGAGAAACTGGTCTTCCGACCGTAGAACGACTCCAGCGGGCTGTCAATGGCCCCTTCTGGGGGACCCCTGCCGGCCTACCGGCTCAGGAAGTCCTCCACCTGTGCGGCTGCCGCCTCCAGCGCCGCCTCCGCCAGCCCGCCCCCGAAGCTCACCCTGGCCACTCCCAGCGCGGCCAGCTCGCTTCGGCCCAGCCCGCCCGGCACCGCCACGATGTTCACCGGCGCTCCGATCTCGCTCGACCAGGCGGCGGATCGCCGCGCGGCCCCGGGCAGCGATCGGGTACACGCAGTCCGCGCCCGCGTCGGCGTAGCGGCGCCCGCGCGCGACGGCGTCGTCCACCACCGCCTCCGGATCCGTGTCCGGCGCCGCCCGCAGGAACGAGTCGACCCGGGCGTTCAGCACCACGTCCACCCCGGCCCGGCGTCCCGCCTCCTTGATCGCCGCCAGCCGATCCGCGTGTGCGTCCGGGTCCGCCAGCCGGCCGGTCGTGTGGTCCGTGTCCTCCTGGTTGAGCCCGACGGCGCCCGCCTCCAGCAGCCCGGCGACCAGCTCGTCCGGGGAGAGCCCGTAGCCCGCCTCCAGATCAGCCGTCACCGGCACCTCCACGGCCGCGGCGATCCGCCCGACCGCCGCGAGCATCTCCTCGGCCGGCGTCGCCTCGCCGTCCTCGTAGCCGAGCGCCTCGGCCACCCCCACGCTCGTGGTGGCGAGTGCGGCGGCGCCGGTCGCCGCGAGGCGGCGCGCGCTCGGCGGGTCCCAGGCGTTCGGCAGCACGACCGGGTCGCCCGGCCGGTGCAGCTCGCGCAGCGTCCCGGCAAGCTCGGCGAGCCGGCTCACGCCGGCTCGCGCTGGCGTCCCGTCGCGCAAACGCCGAGCGCCCTCACTTCACCGTCAGCGCGAACGCCCCGTGGACCTTGTCGCCGTCCTCGCTCGCGCCGCCGACCACGGCGCCGAGCGGCTCCAGGTACGGCTTCGCCTTCTGGAAGTCCTCCTCCGCGCCTGCGCCCTCGGCCTCCGCCAGGGCGAGGATCGGCTGGAACGCCAGGAAGAACGAGACGTCGTAGTCGCCGCCAAGCGCGTCCTTGGCCTGGGTGAAGCTCGGCCGACTCCGCCAGCGTCTCCGCCGGGTCGAGCGCGTCGCTCGCCGCGGCGTCGCCGAACGCGGCCACGACCTTGCCGTCGCGCTGGAACAGGTGGATCGGCTCCGGGAAGTCCTGGCTTCGCATCGTCACTCCCTCGCCGCCGCCGGGCACGTCGAGCGGGCCGACCGTCATCCCGGGACCGGAGGTCCGGCGCAGGACGCGCGCGATGCCGTCGATGAAGCGGCCCGACGCCTCCTCGTCGCTCGTCTCCACGACCACCGCCCCGTTCAGCTCGTCCACGCTGGTGCCGCGCACGAACACGCTCCAGTCACCCATCCAGGAGAGCACGTCCTCCTCGAGGTCGAGCCCCGTCGAGGACCTGAGCTGCTCCTCGATGACGTCGCGCCCTCCGAGCGTCTCCGCGACGACGTCGACGTATCCCTCGATCGTCTGGCCGAGGTCGGGCTGCGCGAGCGCGATCCAGGAGTCCGCCGGCAGCTCGGCGGCGCCGCTGCCCTCGGCGAGGATCGGGAAGCCGGCGAGCAGCGACTTCGGGATCGTCGACTCGAACCGCACGCCGTCCTCGTTCGCGTCCGCCGTCACCAGGATCGGGTCGTCGAAGATCTGCTCGAAGGGGCCGAGCGGCACGGCTCCTTGCATCTGCTGCAGCCGCTCGAAGAGGCCCGGCATGTCCACGTACACGAACCCGAGCCGATCCTCCGGGGCGTCCTCGAGCGTCTCGCCGTAGCGCTCGTCGTCCTCGATCGCGTCTCCGCCCTCGGCGGTGTCGATCGCCGCCTTCACCGCCGGCGGCGTGCCCAGCGCCAGCCAGCCGTCCATCACTGCGGCCGCCTCCCCGCCGTCGTCGTAGACGTACAGGTCGTGGCCGTTGTGCTCGGTCTTGCGGGCGTCGCCCGCCTTCTCGACCGCGTCGACCGTGGCGTCCTCGTCCTCGGTCGCCACGAGCAGCGCGGCGTCGGGCTCCTCCCCATCGGCGCTGATGCCCGAGATGAAGAAGGCGGCCTCGTCACCCAGCCACGGCTCCACGTCCTCCCTGTAGGAGAGCGGCGTGTCCGCCTCGGCGAAGAGCGTCTCCAGCAGCTCCTGGAGCCGGTCGCCGGCGGTGCCCTCGCCGGGGAACTTCGCCACGAGCTCCTCGATGGATGCCTTCTGCTCGCCCTCGGGCCGGAGCGTCACCTCGCCGTACACGACCGAGCCGGCCGGCGCCACGGCGGCGGCTCCGGCCGACGAGGAGCTGCCGTCGCTCCCGCAGCCTGCGGCTGCGACGGTCGCGGTGGCCAGGACGATGAGCGTGAGGAGAAAGCGGGGCATGTGTCCTTCTATCGGCGCCGGGGGGCCTACAGCTTGACCCTTCCGGTGCTGACGCGCCCCGCTCGGTGGGCCTCGAGCAGCGCCAGGCAGATCGAGAGGTCCTGGATCGCCAGTCCGGTCGAGTCGAACAGGGTCATGGCCTCGGGGCCCGAGCGTCCCGGGGCGGCGCCGGTGAGCACGTCGCCGAGCTCGGTCACGTCCTCGCGGGACACGAGCCCGGCCTCCACCGCGCCGGTCAGCTCGCCGCCGTGGCTCGCCTGCTCCCACTCGTCGCAGAACAGGTCCAGCTTCGCCACGGCCTCGACCTCGGCCTCGGCCTTGCCCGGCCCGTCGGCGCCGAGCATGCTGAGGTGCAGGCCGGGGCGCAGGTCCGACTCGAGCACCACGGGCTCGGAGCCGGGTGTGACGCAGGTGACCACGTCGCAGGCGAGCGCGTCCTCGCGGCTGCCGGCCTCCCAGCCGAGCTCCCCCGCCAGCCGGCCGGCGGCCTCGGGGTTGGGGTCGAAGCAGACGCCCGGCCCGTACTCGGCGGCCGCCAGGCAGCGCGCGGCCCACGTGCCGTGGAGGCCGCAGCCGAGGATGCCGACGCTCTCGGCGTCCTCACGCGCGAGCTCCTGGGCCGCCACCGCGGCGACGGCGCCGGTGCGCAGCGCGGTCACCGAGCGGACGTCCACGAGGGCGAGCGGCTCGCCGTCCGAGGAGGAGGAGACGCAGATCATGCCCATCACGACCGGCAGCCCCGCCTGCGGGTTGCGCGGGAACGAGGTGACCCACTTCAGGATCGCGAGCCCGGCGCCCTTGGCGGGCATGGCGCGGAAGTCGCCGTTCGGGTAGGCGTCGAGGTAGACCTTCGGCGGCATCGTCCACTCGCCGCCGGCGTACTCGACGAAGCCCTCGCGGACGCGCTCGATCGCCTCGCCCGGCGAGATCGCGCTCAGGACCGTTTCCTGATCGAAGACGGGCAGCTCTGGCACCGCGGGTACGCTACCCCGCGCGTGAGCCGCAACGGACAGCAGCGCCCCGCCCGGCCCCGGATCGAGCTGAGCGGCGGGGCCGCCTCGCCCGAGGAGGCGGCCGCGATCGCCGCCGCGATCGAGCAGTTCCTGCGCGACACCGCCCCGCCCCCCGCCGACCCCGAGCGTCCGCGTGAACCCGTGGCTGCGGGCCGGCCTGCTGGAGGGCGCGAAGCGGGGACCCGCCGGGCGCTCGCCCTGGGGCGACGCACAGCGCTGGGGTCAGCTGAGGCTCAGGCCGCCGCCGCGAACACCGGCGGGCGGCGCTCCGCCCACGGCTTCGCCTGCTCGAGCTGCGACGCCACCCGGATCAGCAGGTCCTCGCGGCCATAGTCGGCCACGAGCTGCACCCCGATCGGGAGACCATCCGCGTTCCACGACAGCGGCAGCGAGATCGCCGGCTGGCCGGAGGTGTTGAACCCGGCCGTGAAGACCGCGAACGGCGTGGCGTGGACGATCGGCATGAGCGGGTTGTCGCCCTCGCCGATGCCGATCGTGCCGAGCTCCGCGGGCGGCAGCGCGAGCGTGGGCGTCAGCAGCAGATCCTTGCCCGCCGCCCACCACTCGGCGCCCCGGCGCGTGACCGCCTGCGCGTACTCGATCGCCTCGAGATAGGCGTCCGCTCCGTGGGTCCGCCCCTGCTCGGCGAGCGCCCACGTCAGCGGCTCCACGTCGTCCGGACCGATCTTCCTGCCCGTGCGGCGCTCCCAGTAGCGCAGGCCGAAGGCCACGCCGCTGGTCCAGCGCACCAGGAAGTTGGGGATGTAGGCCTCTTCGTCCAGCGCCTCCGGGTGGGACGTGTCGACATCGTGCCCGAGCGACTCGAGCAGCCGGGCCGCGTCCTCGGCGGCCGCGACGCAGTCCGGATGCGCGTCGAACTGCCCGCCCGGCGGCTTCGTCGTCAGCCCGATCCGAAGGCGGCCCGGGTCCGCTCCGATCTCGTCGGTGTACGGCCGAGCCCGGGCCGGCGCCACGAACGGCTCGCCCGGCGGCGGGTCCGCCACCCACTCGAGCACTCGGGCCGCGTCCCGCACCGAGCGCGAGACGACCAGCTCGGTCGTGAGGCCGGACATGAAGTCGCCGAAGTCCGGTGCCAGCGACACCCGGCCGCGCGACGGCTTCAGGCCCACCAGGCCGCAGGCGCTCGCCGGAATGCGGATGGATCCGCCGCCGTCGTTTGCGTGGGCGATCGAGACCATCCCCGCCGCCACCGCAGCCGCGGAGCCGCCGCTCGACCCGCCCGTCGACCGCGAGGTGTCCCACGGGTTGCGGCTCGGCCCGTAGGCGCGCGGCTCGGTTGTCGGCAGGATCCCGAGCTCCGGGGTGTTCGTCTTGCCCAGCACCACGAAGCCCGCCTCGCGGAAGCGCCGCGCGAGCCAGGTGTCCTCCTGCTCGACCCAGCCGAGATCGCGCAGGAAGGTCATGCCCTCGTGGAACGGGTCGCCGGCGGAGTGGCAGGCGAGGTCCTTGAGGAGGAACGGCACGCCGCGGAACGGACCGTCGGCCGGCTCGGTCTCGAGCGCCTGCTCGAAGAGGGGGTGGATCACGGCGTTCAGCTCGCCGTTCAGGGCCTCGATCCGCTCGATCGAGGCCTCCACCAGCTCGCGCGGGCTCACCTCCCCGGCGCGTACGAGATCGGCCTGGGCGGTGGCGTCGAGATGCGGGTCCATTGCGGGCGCGAGCCTACTCAAAGTCGCCTATTATGCCGAAACCCGACCGGGTTTTGGTACTTTGCCTTCGATGGAACCACGCGGCTCCACCGAAGACGGCAACGCAGCGCAGCCGGCCGAGCCGGCTACTCGCGCAAGCGGGAAAGAAGGGCTCGCTCGACAACCCCGAGGTCATCGAGAACGTCCCGGGGCACATCATCCCGATCCTCGAGCGCGAGTTCGACGACTTCGACAACGAGGCCGAGAAGTACCTCGCGGGCGGCACGCCCGAGGACCAGTTCATCGGCTTCCGCCTGAAGCAGGGCGTCTACGGCCAGCGCCAGGCCGACGTCCAGATGATCCGGGTGAAGCTGCCCTTCGGCGGCATCACGCCCGAGCAGATGGAGGCGTTCGCCGACGTCGTGGAGGAGTTCGCGCCCGCTCAACAAGGGCCACATCACCACGCGGCAGAACATCCAGCTGCACCACATCCCGCTGAGGGACGCCGCGCAGGCCATCCGCCAGCTGTCCGACTCGGGCCTCTCCAGCCGCGAGGGCTGCGGCAACACCGTCCGCAACGTGACCGGCGACCCCTGGGCCGGCGTGTGCGAGGGCGAGCTCTTCGACCCCACTCCCTACGTGGGCGCCTACGTGCGCTACTTCGTGCGCCACCCCACCACCCAGCTGATGCCGCGCAAGGTGAAGACCGCCTTCACCGCCACCGACGAGGACCGCGCCATCACCGGCATCCACGACGTGGCCTTCATCCCGCGCATCCGCGACGGCGTGAAGGGCTTCGAGCTGCGCGTGGGCGGCGGCACGTCGATCATGCCCCGCGTCGCGCCGACGCTGCGCGAGTTCGTGTCCGCCGACGACGGCGAGTACCTGAAGGTCACCGAGGCGGTGCTCCGCATCTTCGACCGCCAGGAGTGGCTGCGCGCGAACCGCGCCCGGGCCCGCATCAAGGTGTTCGTCGACAAGTTCGGCATCGAGGAGCTCCAGCGCCAGGTGGACGAGGAGCTGAAGGGCGACTGGGTCGCCGAGCGCGACTTCGACCCCGGTCCGCTCCTGTTCGTCGACGACGAGGAGTCGCGGGCGCCGGGCATCCCGGCCGTATACGCGAGCCCGAACGGCGACGGCAGCGAGTTCGAGCGCTGGCGCGCCACCAGCGTGACGCCGCAGCGCCAGGCCGGCTTCTCGACCGTGCAGATCAAGGTGATCCGCGGCGACCTCTCGCCCGAGCAGTTCCGCGGCCTCGCCGACGTGATGCGCGAGTACTCGGGCGGCTACGCGCGCACGACCGTGCACCAGAACCTGGTGCTGCGCTGGGTGCGCGACGAGACCGTCTTCGAGGTCTGGCGCGCCCTGTCCGAGCTCGGGCTGGGCGACGCCGGGGCGGACGAGGTCAACGACGTGGTCAGCTGCCCCGGGACCGACTCCTGCAAGCTCGGCATCACCAGCTCGATGGGGCTGAACCACGCGGTGCGCGAGCGCATCGAGTCGATGAACATCACCGACCCGCTCACGCGCAGGGTGCACATCAAGATGTCCGGCTGCCCGAACGGCTGCAGCCAGCACCACATCGCGAACATCGGGTTCTACGGCGCCTCGATCAAGGTCGGCGAGCACACGATCCCCGCGTACGTCGCGCACATCGGCGGCAACTACGAGGGCGGCGAGGTGCTCTACGGCAGCCGGCTGAAGCTGCGGCTGGCGGCCAAGCGCATCCCCGAGGCGATCGAGCGCTGGCTTCGCATGTACGAGGCGGAGCGCGAGGAGGGCGAGGCGTTCAACGCCTTCGCCGAACGGGTCGGCACCACGCGCTTCGAGGACGAGGCGCGCGATCTGGCGCTGCCGATCGAGTTCTCGCTCGAGAACATGAACCACTTCATCGACTGGCAGCGCGGCGAGCCCTTCCAGGTCATCCGGGGTGAGGGCGAATGCGCGGTCTAGTGGAGGACGCGGAGTCCACTCTCGGCACGCGCCGTCGAGCGCCACCACCCGCGCCTCGTGCATGGCCTGCTCCTTCCAGAAGGAGGAGTCGGTCCTGATCGACATGCTGATGGGCATCGAGCCCGAGCGCGCGCGTGTTCACGATCGACACCGGCGTGCTGTTCCCCGAGACGTACGAGACCTGGCGCCGCATCGAGGACCGCTACGGCCTCAAGATCGAGGTGGTGGATGCGCTGCCGCCGAACGGCACGCCGTGGAGCGCGTCGAGCTGCTGCGGGGCCCGCAAGGTCGAGGCGCTCGACCGCGCGCTCGGCGGACACGGCGGCCTGGATCACGGGCATCCGGCGCGAGCAATCGCCCACTCGAGCGGACTCGGAACCCGTCGAATGGGACGACGCGCGCGGGGTCTGGAAGTTCAATCCGCTGGTCGACTGGAGCGACAAGGACGTGTGGAGCTACGTGCACGAACACGATCTCCCCTACCATCCCCTCCACGACCGGGGCTACGCTTCCATCGGATGCGCCCCCTGCACGATGCCGGGCAACGGCCGGGAAGGACGCTGGGCCGGCCAGGCGAAGACGGAGTGCGGGCTGCACGTATGAGCGTGCGGGAGGCCCCGCATAAGCTCCCCGCCCACGACATGAGCTACGAGATCGCACACCTCCGGGCCCTCGAGTCCGAGGCCATCCACGTGATTCGCGAGGTGGCCGCAGAGCTCGAGCGCGGCGTGCTGCTGTTTTCGGGGGGCAAGGACTCCGCCGTGCTCCTGCACCTCGCGCGCAAGGCCTTCCACCCCGCGGCGCTGCCGTTCCCGGTCATGCACGTCGATACGGGCCACAACTTCCCGGAGGTCCTCGAGTACCGCGACCGCATGGTCGAGGACCTCGGCGCGCGGCTGATCGTCGCGAGCGTGCAGGACTCGATCGACAACGGCCGCGTGATCGAGGAGCGCGGCCCGCGCGCGTCGCGCAACCGGCTCCAGTCGGTGACGCTGCTCGACGCGATCGAGGAGCACGGCTTCAAGGCAGCCTTCGGCGGCGCCCGCCGCGACGAGGAGCGCGCCCGCGCGAAGGAGCGCATCCTCTCGTTCCGCGACGACTTCGGCCAGTGGGACCCGAAGGCCCAGCGGCCCGAGCTCTGGAACATCTACAACGGCTTCGTCAAGCCGGGCGAGCACGTCCGGGTGTTCCCGCTGTCGAACTGGACCGAGCTCGACGTGTGGCAGTACATCCGCGAGGAGAAGATCGTGCTGCCCGGGATCTACTTCGCGCACAAGCGCGAACGTGTTCCGCCGCGACGGCATGCTCTACGCCGTCTCCGACTTCGTCGAGCTGCTGCCGGGCGAGGAGCCGTTCGAGGAGTCGGTGCGCTTCCGCACGGTGGGCGACATGAGCTGCACCGGCGCGGTGGCGTCGACGGCCAAGACGCTCGAGTCGGTGGTGGCGGAGATCGCCGCCACGCGGATCACCGAGCGCGGCGAGACGCGCGCCGACGACCGGATCTCGGAGGCCGCCATGGAGGACCGCAAGAAGGAGGGCTACTTCTGCCATGCCGGGCGCGGCGACCAACGGGCGACCGGTCGCCCGCACCTCCGAGCTCGTCCGCTTCGCCACCGCGGGCTCGGTCGACGACGGCAAGTCCACCCTCATCGGCCGCCTCCTCTTCGACACGAAGTCGATCTTCGAGGACCAGCTCGAGCACGTGGAGCAGACCTCGCTCCGGCGCGGCGACGGCTACATCAACCTGGCGCTGCTCACCGACGGCCTGCGGGCCGAGCGCGAGCAGGGCATCACGATCGACGTCGCCTACCGCTACTTCCACACCCCGCGGCGCAAGTTCATCATCGCCGACACGCCGGGCCACGAGCAGTACACGCGCAACATGGTCACCGGCGCCTCGACCGCCGACCTGGCGCTGATCCTCGTCGACGCGCGCAAGGGCGTGCTCGAGCAGTCGCGCCGGCACGCGTTCATCGCCTCGCTCCTGCGCATCCCGCACCTCGTCGTGTGCGTGAACAAGATGGACCTGGTCGCCTTCGACCAGGAGGTGTTCGACCGCATCAGCGCCGAGTTCGCGGGCTGGGCGGCCAAGCTCGACATCCACGACGTCACCTTCATCCCGATCTCCGCGCTGCACGGCGACAACGTGGTCGAGCGCTCGGAGCGGATGCCCTGGTACGAGGGGTCCTCGCTGCTCTACCACCTCGAGCACGTGCACGTGGCCTCCGACCGCAACCTGCAGGACGCGCGCTTCCCCGTGCAGTGGGTCGTGCGGCCGATGACGGACGAGCACCACGACTACCGCGGCTACGCCGGCGAGGTGGCCTCGGGGGTGTTCCGCGCGGGCGACGAGGTCGTCGTGCTGCCCTCGGGCCGGTCCTCGCGCATCGCGTCGATCGACACCTTCGAGGGCGAGCTCGAGGAGGCCTACCCGCCGCTGTCGGTCACGCTGCGCCTCGAGGACGACGTCGACGTGTCGCGCGGCGACATGATCTGCCGTCCGCACAACCAGCCCGTCGAGGCGCGCGACATCGACGCGATGGTGTGCTGGATGTCGGAGCGCCCGCTCTCGACCTCCGGCCGCTACCGGATCAAGCACACCGCGCGCACGGCGCTCGCCAAGGTGGACGAGCTGCTGTACCGCATCGACGTGAACTCGCTCCACCGCGAGGAGCAGGCCGACCGGCTCGAGCTGAACGAGATCGGCCGGCTGCGGCTGCGCCTGTCGGCGCCGCTGTTCGTGGACGAGTACCGGCGCAACCGCGCCACCGGGAGCTTCATCCTCATCGACGAGTCGACCAACGACACCGTCGGTGCAGGGCATGGTCCTCTAGGCGTTCCCCAGCTAGCCTCCCGCGCTTGTGGACTTTGCCCTGATCGCCTTCGGGCTCGGCGTCGGGGTCCTGGTGGGCATGACCGGGATCGGCGGCGGATCCCTGATGACGCCGATGCTGATCCTGGTGTTCGGCGTCACGCCGGTCACCGCGATCGGCACCGACCTCGCCTACGCCGCGGTCACGAAGACGGTCGGCGGCTGGAAGCACCTGCGCCAGAAGACCGTCGACATCAAGCTGTCGAGCTGGATGGCGATCGGCTCCGTGCCGGCCGCGATCGGCGGCGTGTGGGTGCTGGGAATGCTCGAGGACGCGGCGGGCCGCGACTTCGACGACCTCGTCATCGCCATCCTCGCCGGGGCGCTGCTGCTCACCGGCTCCGCCACCCTGATCCGCGCGTTCCTGAAGAGCATGCACGAGCGCGAGCGGGACACGATCGTCCTCGAGCGCCGGCACAAGATCGCCGCCGTGGTGCTGGGCGTGTGCGTCGGCTTCGTGCTCGGCGTGACCTCGGCCGGCAGCGGCGCGCTGATCGCGGTGGGGCTGATCCTGCTGTTCCGCCTCACGCCCACGCGGGTGGTGGGCACGGACGTGTTCCACGCCGCGATCCTGCTCTGGGCGGCCGGGCTCGCCCACGTGACGGCGGGCAACGTCGACTTCGCCCTGGCCGGGACGATCCTGCTCGGCTCGGTGCCGGGCGTGTGGCTGGGGAGCCACTGGTCGGTCCGGGTGGAGCCGGCCGTGCTGCGCACGACGCTCGCGGTGGTGCTGATCGGCGCCGGCCTGGCGCTGCTGATCAAGGCCGGCCTGGACATCCCGCTGTTCGTGATCGCGCCGTTCCCGGTGGCCGTGATCGTGCTGCTCGTGGTGACGATCGTGCGCCACCGGCGCAGGCCGGCCGCCGAGACGACGCCGGCGCCCCATTCACCAAAGGAGGTCGACGCCGTAGGCCGCTAAGTCCTCCGGGAGCTCATCGAAATCGTCCGCCATCGCCCCGCGCGGGGGCCTCCCGGTTAGGTTCTTCTCATCGAGTTCCCGCACTTCATCCATCACCTGCCGGCCGGCGACGTCGTTCCGCACGAGCGGCGGCGGCAGGGACTGCTCGTCGTATGTGGGGCGATGTTCATCAGCGCCGTCGACATGACGGTCGTCAACGTCGCGCTGCCCGACATCTCCGAGGATCTGAACGCCGGCGTCGGCGAGCTCCAGTGGGTGCTCGACGGCTTCCTCGTGGCACTTGCCGGGCTCCTGCTCGTCGGCAGCGGGTTGGCCGACCGCTTCGGGCGCAAGCGTGTCTTCCTCTCCGGAATGGCGGCGTTCGGCGCGGCCTCCGTGCTGTGCGCGCTCTCGCCGTCCCCGGAGGCGCTCATCGGCGCGCGGGTGCTGATGGGCGCCGCGGCGGCGTGTGTGCTGCCACCGGCGCTGTCGCTGATCGCCGTGATGTTCCCGCCGGAGGAGCGGGCCCAGGCGCTCGGCGTGTGGGCGGCGGTCGCGGGCGCCGGGCTCGTCCTCGGTCCCGTGCTCGGCGGTGTCCTCGTCCAGGAGGTGGGCTGGGAGGCCGTCTTCCTGATCAACGTGCCGGTGGCGCTGGTCGTGGTGCCCGCCGGCCTGGCCGTGCTCCCGGAGTCGACCCGGCCCGGCACCCCGCCGCTCGACCTGCTCGGCGCGTCGCTCTCGATCGTCTCGCTCGTTGGCGTGGTCTTCGCGCTGATCGAGGGGCCCGATGCCGGGTGGACCAGCCCGGAGGTGATCGCCAGCGGATTGATCGGGCTGCTCGCCGGCGTGGTTTTCGTGCGCTGGGAGCTGCGGCGCCGCCATCCGCTGTTCGACGTCGCGGTGCTCGGCCAGCCCGCGGTCGCGGCGGGCGCCATCACGATCCTGAGCGTCTACATCGCCTTCCTGGGAACGATGTTCCTGCTGCCGCAGTACCTGCAGTACGTGCACGACCGCTCCGTGGTGGCGACAGGGCTTCTGCTGACGCCGCTCGGCGTGGGAGCAGCCATCGGCGGCCGCTACAACGGGCGCGTCTTCGCGGCCCTCGGCGCCCGCCGGACGATCGGCGGTGGCCTCCTGGCGCTGGCCGCCTCGACCGCGTTGTTCCTCCTGCTCGCGAGGACCACGAGCGTCGCGGTCGTGCTCGTCGCCACCGCGCTGATCGGCACGCTGATAGCGCTGGTGGTGGCGCCCGCGACCGCGGTGATCATGAACGACCTCGGCGACGAGAAGGCAGGCGACGGCGGCGCCGTCAACCAGCTGGCCCGCCAGGTGGGGGGAGCGCTCGGCGTGGCGATCGTCGGCACGGTCTTCGCCGGCGTCTACGGAAACCAGATCGACGAGAAGCTCGCCCGGCTGTCGGGGTCCCGGCGCGACCGCGCGACGGAATCGATCGAAGAGGCGCGCGACGTCATCGACGGCGCATCGCGGCCGCTCCGCGACCAGCTGATCGTGCACGTGGACGACGCGTTCGACATCGCGGCGAGGATCGGCTTCGGCGTCTGCGTCGGCGTGCTCCTGCTGGCGGCGGTGGTGGCCGCCGCGACGCTGGCGCCCGACCGGTCCTAGGGCCGCGCGCGCTCGATCTCGGCCAGCGCCTCCGCGTCCGTGGCGCTCATGCCCGGGATCGGCTCGCCGTTCCAGCAGACGTCGTCCGACATCGCCACGAAGAGCTGCTCGTGCTCGCGGCGGCTGAGCCGCTCGTGGTGGGCGAAGGCCAGGAACGAGTAGAGCGTCGGGAGCCGGTCGCGCCAGCCGCGGTCGGCCCCCGGCACGTGTCTCAGGTCGTACAGGGCGTGCCTCAGCTCGCCGGGACCATGGGTGAGCGCCTCAGCCACGACCGCGAAGTCCAGCTCTACCTCGCGCCCCGCCTCGACGAGCGCCGGCTCCGGCCCTGGCTCGACGATCCCCCGGTTCAGCTCGTCCGAGGTCATCAGCAGCACCCCGTCCGTCGCGCGCGGGTTGCACTCGATCATCACGAGCCCGTCCGGCGACACCACGAAGTCGAAGGAGAGCTGGCCCGTGTATGAGAGCGCCTCGCCGATCCGCTCGGCGATCGCCCGCGACTCGTCGCCGTCCACGGACAGGAACTGGATGCCGGTGCTGTGCTCCCACTGCCTCGGCGCCCGGTAGGCGCAGTGCGCCGTCAGGCGGCCGTCGTGGAGCGTGCTGTACGTGCAGAGCATCGGGCCGTCCACGAACTCCTGCACGAGCCACGGCAGCTCGGGGCTCGGGTCGATGTCCTCCACGGCCACGTGGCCGGCGAGCGGGCCCTCGTTGGTCAGCAGGCTCACACCGCCGCGCGAGAACACGGCGCGGGCGAAGTAGCGGGGGAAGCGCGCCAGCGCCTCCCGCAGCTCCTCCGGCGACCGCGCGAGGACTGGTCTCGGGGATGCGCAGCCCCAGATCGGCCGCCAGCTGCTTGAAGCTGAACTTGTCGTGCAGCCGGGCGAGCGTCGTGAAGGGCGCGGTGTACACGGGCGCGTCGTGGGCAAGCGCCGCGAGGTAGAACGCGTCCTCCCAGGAGGGGACCACGAGGTCCAGCGACTGCTCGGCCGCGACGCGCTCGACGTCGGCGGCGAAGGCCTGCGGGTCGGTGCGCGGCGCCGCGGTGACGAAGTGCCCGGCGAGGTATCGCGAATGACTTCCCGGCGCGGCCGCGTACGTGTCCGAGGCGTAGACCGTGTGGCCCGCCTCGGCGAGCCGCCGGATCAGGGCGAGCGCGAAGGGCATCCGCGAGCTGGTCACGAGGAGGCGCACGGCGAGGCAGCCTACGGCCGTCCGGCGGTCTCGTGTTGCCAATCCGCGTCTAGTCGCGCTTGATCGTCCGAATTCCGTCCTCCGGCGTCCAGACCTCGATCACGAGCGCCTTGCGCGCGTCGTCGAGCCCGACGGTCGAGACCTCGTGGAGGTCGAGCCTGAAGAGGTGCATCGAGCCCGGTGATGTGTGCTCGCCGTTGATCTCCTTCATCCGCTCCAGATCGACGATCTCCTCGGCCACGCCGGCGAGCTTGGCGTCGCCGGTCCATTCCGGCGGGTCGTCGGAGCCGCTGTGGAGGGCGTAACGGGGATCGCGCCGCAGGTCGCGCGCCTTGCGCGCCTGCCACATCGATCCGATCCACAGGTCGCCCTCCTTGATCTCGGTCTCGGTGCCGGAGATGCGCGGCGAGCCGTCGCTCCGCACCGTTGCGAGCGTCTTGTGCTTGTGGGCGTCGAGGCGCGCGCGGACGCGCTCGGCGAGCGCAGGCGCCTCGGCTTCGAACTCGGACCAGCTGGGCATGCGTGACAGCGTGCCGCAGCCGGCGAACGGCGTCCAGAAGCAAGTCGAACACGATCAAGCGACCATGTGTGGGCCGTGGCCGACCGCCTCCGTGAGCTGATCGACCTGGTGCTCGACTCGCTCGACGAGCCGAGCGCCGACGGCCGCGCGCTGGCCGGCCGCGCCCACTTCTCGCGCGACCACCTCGACCGCCTGCTGGCGGCCGCCACCGGGGAGTCGCCCGTGGCGCTCCGGCGCCGGCTCCTGCTGGAGCGGGCCGCGTGGCAGCTGCGCACGGGCGCGGCCGGCGCGAGCGAGGCAGCGACGGCCTCGGGCTACGGCTCGCTGGCCGCCTTCTCGCGCGCGTTCGCGCGCGCCCACGGCGTGCCGCCGAGCGAGTTCGCCGGCTCGGATCGGCCCGTCGACCTGGAGGCGCCCAACGGCATCCATTTCCACCCGCCCGCCGGCCTCTTGATCCCCGGCGCCCGGCAGCCGGTCGCCCGCGGCGACCTGACCGAGCGGATGGTGTCCCACCACGTCGACCGTGTGCGCGAGCTGCTCGAGGCGGCGGCGGCCCTGCCGGACTCGGAGCTCGAGCGTCCGGTGCGGCCGGGGCTCGTGATCGTGTGGTTCGAGGGCGAGGAGGAGAGCGCGAGGCTGATGGCCGAGCGGCTCGTCTACACGCTCGAGATCTGGGTGGCCGCGATCACGGGCGAGGCATGGCCGGAGACCGCAGACGGCGACCTGCTGCAGCGTCACGAGCGGGCGTCGATCGCGTTCGCCCGGCTGGCGCGGAGGATCCGCGACCGCGGCGCGTGGGACGACGCCTTCGTGGACGCCCTCTGCGAGCCGCCGCAGTCGTTCACGTACGGCGGCGTGATCTCCCACGTGCTCGCCTACGGAGCGGTGAGGCGCGAGGCGCTGGCGAGCGTCCTGCGGGAGCTGGGCGCCGAGGTGCCGTCGTCGGGCGACCCGATCGATTGGGAGGCGTCTAGGCCCGCGCCACCGCGATCAGGTCGCTGAGCACGCCCTGCCCGGCGAGCTCCGGTCCGGCTCCGGGCCCGGCCACCGCCACCTCCCCGACCGGGATCGCGCGGCACACCACCGCGTTCGTCGTCCCCTCGATCCGCGCCAGCGGGTCGTCAGGCGACAACAGCTCGGGCTCCACCCGAGCGGTCACCTCGCCTGCGCCGTCCGGCCCCTCGAACTCGAGCGTCGCCACGTGCTTCAGCCGCTTCCCCGTCGCGGCCGCCTCCTCGATCTCCGAGCCGGCGATGGCGTCGATGCCCCGGCGGCCGACCTCGTCGAGACGGAGCTGCCTGCGGAAGACGAGCGCCGACAGGATCATCACCTTCGCCACCGAGTCGTGGCCCTCGACGTCGGCGGCCGGGTCGCGCTCCGCCAGGCCCGCCGCCTGCGCCTCCGCGAGCGCCTCGTCGTAGGACCGGCCCTCCGCCATCCGCGTGAGGATGAAGTTGGCGGTGGCGTTGAGCAGGCCGCGCAGGCCGACCGGGGTCGCGCCCGCGAGCCCGTCGACCAGCGTGCTCAGCAGCGGCGTCCCCGACATCACGGTGGACTCCGCCCGGAACGCGACCCTCTGGGCGCGCGCCAGCTCGGCCAGCTCCACGCCGTGGAGCGCAACCGGCCACTTGTTGGAGGTGACCACCGGGATGCCGCGCCCGAGCGCCTCGCGCATGTGCGAGATGCCGGGCTCGCCGTCCGCCGCGGGGCTCGCGGTCACCTCCACGAGCAGGTCGGCCTCGGTCGCCCGAAGTCCATCCAGAGCGGTGGACCAATGGCGCGCGCCGGGCAGCTCGGCGATCGTCCGGCCCTCGCCGGCCAGCGCCAGAGCCGAGCCCAGGTCGAGCCCGTCGGCCGCGTGGACGAAGCCGTCGCGCGCGTTGGCGACCCCGACCACCGTGACCTCCACCCCGTACCGGGCCGCGAGCCGCTCGGCCTGCGAGTCCAGTGTCCGCGCGAGCCACTGCCCGACGGTCCCGAAACCCACGAGCCAGATCCGCATCGGCCTACTACATCACCACGCGGAACCGCATGTGCGTCGCCGGCGGGGTGGGCTCCACGCCGATCGCCTCGAGCTGGATGTGCTCGTGCTCGGCCTCGTCGAACATCCGCGTGCCGCTTCCGAACAGCACCGGCACCAGGTGGATCGAGATCTCGTCGACCAGGCCGGTCCGGATGACCTGGCGGCCCAGGTCGGCGCCGCCCATCACGGCGACGGTCTTGTCGCCGGCGGTCTCCTTCGCCTGCTCCAAGGCGGCCTCGATGCCGCCGGTCACGAACCGGTAGACGCCGTTCTCCGGCTGCTCCTCGGGCTCGCTGTGGGTGACCACGAACACGGTCATCCGGGCCGGGCCGGTCGGGCCGTCGGCTCCCCACCACCTGATCGAGTCGTCGTAGGTGTTGCGGCCGCACACCACCGCCCCGATCTCCCTGCCCGCCTCGGCGAGCAGCTCGCTGCTGCGCTCGTCAGCGCCGAAGGCCCACTCGTGCAGCCTCTCGCCGCCGTCGCCGAGCGGCTCGTCCGGGCGCGCGTTCGCCGCCCTCATGAACCCGTCGAGGGACATGCTGATGTCGAAGACCACCTTGGCCATCTGAACCTCCGCTGGTCGGACAACTTGTCGCGGTCTGAAACGAGAACCGGCGAGGAAAGTAATCGCACGCGCTCATGGATCCGTCCTTCCGGCCGATGCATGACGTATGACGGAGATCGCCCACACCGCCGAGATCGAGGTGCGCGCGCCGGCCGAGGCCGCGTTCGCAGTGGTCGCCGAGGACATCCTCGCCGTAGAGGACGACCCGGAGCAATCCACCGGACGGCGGCCGATCGACGAGGGTCCGCTGAGAGTCGGCTTCCGCTGGCAGCAGACCGTCGTGCACGACCGCTCCGTGTGCCGGACCGGCTGGATCGTCACGGAGCTGAGGGAGCCCTGTGTGCTCGAGAAGGCCACGGAGCACCTCTGCCGCCGGCGAGAGGTCATGGGCGGCGAGCGCTGGCAGTTCGAGGAGACCGGTGACGGCCTCACGGTCGTCACCCTCCGCGCATGGCGCACGTGGCCCGGATTGCGCGGCCGGCTCGGGCGCCTGTTCGCGCCCCGCGACGACGGCGTCGGCTTCTCGCTGAGGAAGCGCCTCGCGTACGTCCAGTTCCGGGCGGAGCGCGGAGTCCCCCGCCCCGCCTGAGCCCACTAGCCTCCCACCGGCGTGATGGTGGTGATGACACCCGAGGCCACGCAGGCCGAGATCGACGCGGTCGTGGCGAAGCTCGAGGCGCGCGGCGTGCACGCCAAGGTCATGCCCGGCGAGCTGACCACCGCCATCGGCGCCATCGGCGATCCCGAGGGCGTCCGTGAGCTCGGGCTCGAGGGCCTCGCCGGGGTCGACCAGGTCATCCCGATCTCGCGGCCCTACAAGCTCGCCTCGAGCGAGCTCTCGCACCACGCGCCCACGGCGTTCGACGTGGACGGCCGGCGCGTCGGGGCGCCCGACACCTTCTGCCTCATCGCCGGCCCCTGCACCGTCGAGACGCCCGAGCAGACCCGCACCGTCGCGCGGGTCGTTGCCGCCGCGGGCGCATCCATGCTCCGCGGCGGCGCCTTCAAGCCGCGCACGTCGCCGTTCTCGTTCCAGGGACTCGGCTACGAGGGCCTCGAGATCCTCGCCGAGGTGCGCGCCGAGACCGGCCTGCCGGTCGTGAGCGAGCTCACCTCGGCGCAGCACGCCGACCGCTTCGCGGAGGTCGTGGACGTGGTCCAGGTCGGCGCCCGCAACATGCAGAACTACGGGCTGCTCGAGGTGGTGGGCAAGCTCGGCAAGCCGGTCCTCCTCAAGCGCGGCCTCTCCTCCACGCTCGACGAGCTGCTGATGGCGGCCGACTACGTGCTCAAGGAGGGCAACGAGCGCGTCGTGCTGTGCGAGCGCGGCATCCGCACCTTCGACACCGCGATGCGCTTCACGCTCGACCTCGGCGCCGTGCCGTGGCTGAAGCTCCACACGCACCTGCCGGTGATCGTCGACCCGTCGCACGCCACGGGCGACCGGCGGCTGGTCGGCCCGCTCGCCCGGGCGGCGGCGGCCGCGGGAGCCGACGGCATCATCGTCGAGGTGCATGACGATCCCGAGGCGGCGCTCTGCGACGGGCCGCATCAGATCTACGCGAAGGACTTCCCGGCGTTCGCCGCCGAGGTGGCCGCGCACGCCGAGCTGCTCGGGAAGCGCCTGGCGTGAGGGCCGCGCCGGCGCACGCTTCTCCGGGTACGGCGCTCCGGCGCACGGCGAGGCGCGCCATGACTCCCGCCCGGGCCGTCCACCCCGCGCCCGCTGCAGACGATGCGCTGGATCGCCCGCCCGGGCGCGATGCTGGAGGACTGCCGGCGCCGCTACGGCGACATGTTCACGCTGCGCATCGCCAACGAGGGCACCTGGGTCTTCCTCGCCGACCCCGAGGCGGTCAAGCAGGTGTTCACCGGCGACCCGCGCGTGCTGCACGCCGGGGAGGCGAACGTCGTGCTGCTGCCGATCCTCGGCCACCACTCCGTGCTGCTGCTCGACGAGGCCGCCCACATGTCGCAGCGCAAGCTGATGCTGCCCTCCTTCCACGGGGAGCGCATGCGCGGCTACGAGCACACCATGGCCGAGGTCGCCCGCGCCGAGATCGAGCGCTGGCCGCTCGGCGAGCCGCACGCGGTGCGGCCGGCGATGCAGCGGATCACGCTCGAGGTGATCCTGCGCACCGTCTTCGGCGTCCAGGACGACTCCCGCCGCGCGCGGCTGCGCGACGCGCTGAGCAGGGCGTTCGAGTGGGGCTCGAAGCCGCGCCGGATGGCGGTGATGGCCGCGCTCGGACCGCACCGGGTCGCCGAGCGAGGGCTGTTCCGGCGCGTGGTCGATCCCGCCGACGAGCTGATCTACGAGGAGATCCACCGGCACCGCGACGCGCCCGACCTCGCCGAGCGCGACGACGTGCTGTCGCTCCTCCTCCAGGCGCGCCACGAGGACGGCAGCCCGATGACCGACGTGGAGCTGCGCGACGAGCTGATGACCCTGCTGGTGGCGGGGCACGAGACGACGGCCTCCGCGCTCGCGTGGGCGGTCGAGCGGCTGGTGCGGCACCCGGACAAGCTCGAGCGGGTGCGCGACGGCGACGACGAGTACCTCGACGCCGTCTGCAAGGAGACGCTGCGCCTGCGGCCGATCCTCGCGCTCGTGCTGCGGCGGCTGACCGAGCCGATGGAGATCGGCGGCCGCCTGCTGCCGGCGGGCGTGACCCTGGCGCCGTGCATCTACCTCGTGCACCGGCGCGCGGATGTCTACCCCGAGCCGCTCGCGTTCCGGCCGGAGCGCTTCATCGAGCAGCCGGCGGGGACCTACACGTGGATTCCGTTCGGCGGCGGCGTGCGGCGCTGCCTGGGGGCGAGCTTCGCCCTGTTCGAGATGAGGGTGGTGCTGCGGGAGTTCGTTTCGCCGGCTGGAGCTGCGCGCGGACGACCCACGGTCCGAGCGGATCAGACGGCGGGCAATAACGCTGGTGCCCGAGCGCGGTGGCACGGTCGTGGCGGAGCGGCGGGCCGCCTAGCGCGGACCGCAGTGTCCTGGATGGACGCCCATATAGGGCAAGAGCCAGGACAGTCGCGACGAGCCGAGCGCAGCGCTGGGCGAGGCGCCGAGGCTTCCGGCCACTCTTTGCCCCCCGAGCCGCCCGGAGACCCGGCGCCCGAGGACGCGCAGAGCTCCGTCCGACACGCCCGCGAACCACGAGCCGCCCGCGCTGTCGCATGTCCTCGAACCGGCGGATGAAGCCGCTCACCCGCACGCCCGGCACGAACGCCACGCCGTGAGAGGTGCAGCGTGAAGCGCCCGTCGATCCGGTAGCGCCCGCCTCGCAGGCCGCCGCCGCGCGCAAGGTCGGGGTCGTCCGGCTCGACGATGATCTGCGACAGGGAGTCCTGGCTCACGTCGCTCAGCGTCTGAGCAGACCGCCCGCAGCGGCGAGAGCTCCCCCAGCCGGCGCGGCGGAGGCGGCAGCGCCGGGAAGGGCCGCGGCACGCGCCTGCAGACCCCCGCCACGGGCTGGTCGCGGAAGAAGCGCGCCAGGGCGCGCCCCGTGCAGCCGGACGGATCGGCGCCGAGCGCCGAGTGCCCGGTGGCCGACGCCACCACCAGCTGCGCCCGCGGGAACAGCGCGGCCACGCGCCGCGCGTTCTCCACCGGCGTCCGCAGGTCGTCCTCGCCCTCGATCAGCAGCACCGGCACGTCGGGCAGCGGGCCCGGCGCCGAAGTCGGGCGGAGCAGGGGTGGCCGCCCAGCGGTCGCAGAGCCGGGGCAGGTCGTTCTCGAGCGCCGCGCCGCGGTCGAAGGGCAGGAAGGCGCTGCTCGGCGTCGCGTTCACGGCCGCCTCGGTCTGACGGCGCCGCTCGAGCGGGTCGGGCGGCGTGGTCCGCGGCCACGGGAGGGGAGACTCCTCGCAGGTCGTGGCGGTGAACACCGCTGCGCTGAACACGTGCGGGGGCGGCGGCGCGGCCACCGACAGCGCGCGCCGCTTGAGGCGTAGCAGCGGCGCCGTGTCGCCGTCGAGGGCGGCCCGCACGGCGCCCGGGAAGGCGCCGCGCAGCGCGGGGTCGAAGTCGCCGGTCAGCAGGACCACGAACAGCTCGCCGCGCGTGAGCCGGGCCGGGCGGCGCCGGCCGCGCCTGTCGACCACGTAGCCGCGCAGCGGGCGCCTCGCCATGCGCCGGACGAGCCGCTCCAGGTCGGCCAGCGGGTCGCGGGTGAAGGTGCGGCAGCGGGAGCGGCACAGCGCTCGCAGCACGCGCGGCGCCGCGGCGAGCGAGTGGCGGTAGAGCGGGTCCTGGCCGCCCGGTTCCACCACGGAGTCGAGCACCAGCCGCTCCACGTTGCCCGGGTAGGTGAGCGCGTAGCCGAGCGCGACCTTCACGCCGTACGAGGTCCCGTACAGCGTGATCTTCGGGATGCCGAGCTCGCGCCGGATGGCCTCGATGTCCTCCACCGACGCGCGGCTCGTGTAGTGGTGGCGGCGCTCCCCGAGCTGCTGAGCGCAGCGGCCGCGCGGCCAGCCCGGCGTCGAACAGAGTGGAGCTCTCGAGCGCGGGACACCGGAGCAGCCCGGAGCGGCCGGTGCCGCGCTGGTCGAAGACGATCAGGTCCCGGCGCTGGAGGGCGGGCGCGAGCAGGCCCAGCCCGTCGCCCCCGAACGCCTCGCTCGCCGACTGGCCCGGCCCGCCGGCCAGCACGAACAGGGCGCCCCGGCTCGGCCGCCTGCTCGCCTTGACGCGTCCGACGAAGAGCGACACGTGGCCCGGCGTGACGCCGGTCCGGTCGAGCGGGACGGTGAGACGGGCGCACGGGAAGAGGAAGGCCTCGCAGCGCTTGAAGCGCAGCTGCGCCTCGGCGGCCGGGGCGGGAAGGACGAGGACGAGGGTTGCCGCGGCGAGCAGGGTGGCGGCGAAGCGCACTCCCCGCATTATGGGCGCCATGCCGTCGCGGCGATAACCTCCCCGCCGCCCATGTTCACCAAGGTCCTGGTAGCCAACCGCGGCGAGATCGCGATCCGCGTCATGCGCACGCTCGAGGAGCTCGGCGTGGCCAGCGTGGCGGTCTATTCCGAGCCCGACCGCGAGGCGCCGCACGTGCGCCGCGCCGGCGAGGCCTACCTGCTCGGCCCCGGCCCGGCCGCCGAGAGCTACCTCAAGGTGGACCGCATCCTCGAGGTCGCCCGGCAGGCCGGCGCCGAGGCGATCCACCCCGGCTACGGCTTCCTCGCCGAGAACGCCGCCTTCGCGCGCGCCTGCGAGGAGGCCGGCATCGTCTTCATCGGCCCGCCCGCCGACGCCATCGACGCGATGGGCTCCAAGACCAAGGCGCGCGAGATCATGCGCGACGCCGGCGTGCCGATCGTGCCCGGCACCACCGACCCGGTCGAGACCGTCGAGGACGCCCGCGCGGTGATCGAGGAGTCGATCGGCTACCCGGTGGCGATCAAGGCCGCCGGCGGCGGGGGCGGCAAGGGCTTCCGCGTGGCCGCAGTCGGAGGACGAGCTCGAGAAGGCCTTCGAGGGCGCCTCGCGCGAGGGCGAGAAGTTCTTCTCCGACGCCGACCGTCTACGTCGAGCGCTACCTGCCCGACCCGCGCCACGTGGAGGTGCAGGTGCTCGCCGACGGCGAGGGCAACGTGATCCACCTGTTCGAGCGCGACTGCTCGGTGCAGCGCCGCCACCAGAAGCTGATCGAGGAGAGCCCGGCGCCCGCCGTCGACCCCGAGCTGCGCGAGCGGATCGGCAGGATCGGCACCGAGGCCGCCCGCGCGGTCGGCTACCGGTCAGCCGGCACCGTCGAGGGCCTGCTCCAGGACGGCGAGTACTTCTTCCTCGAGATGAACACCCGCGTGCAGGTGGAGCACTGCGTGACCGAGATGGTCACCGGCATCGACATCGTGCGCGAGCAGGTGAAGATCGCCGCCGGGGAGCCGCTCGGCTACGCGCAGGAGGACGTGGTGCTGCGCGGCCACGCGATCGAGTGCCGCATCAACGCCGAGGACGCCTCGAAGAACTTCGCGCCCGCGCCCGGCACCGTCGGCTCCTACCGCGAACCCGCCGGCCCGTTCGTGCGCGTCGACTCGGGCGCCGAGGAGGGCTACGAGGTGCTCCCGCTCTACGACCCGATGATCGCCAAGCTGATCGTCTGGGACGTCGACCGCGAGGCCTCGACGAGGCGCATGCTGCGCGCCCTCGGCGAGTTCGAGATCGGCGGGCTGAAGACGCTCATCCCGTTCCACCAGGCCCTGCTCGACACCGAGCAGTGGGCGCGCGGCGAGACCTGCCGCGACCTCGTCGAGGACAAGGAGTGGCTGAAGCAGCTGGCGTTCCCGGCGGCCGCCAAGAAGGACGCGCGAGGAGCCCGAGGAGGAGAAGGTCGAGCGCGACTACGCGGTCGAGGTGTCGGGGCGCAAGTTCGAGGTGAAGGTGATCGGCGCCCCGTTCGGGCCCAACGGCGCCGCGCCGGCCGCGGCGGCCCGCAAGGCGCCGCGCCGCGAGCGCAAGTCGGGCGCCGGAGGCGGCGGCGCGCCCGGCGCGCTGATCTCCCCGCTCCAGGGCACCGTGCTCAAGGTGGCCGTCGAGCAGGGCGCGAGCGTCGAGGAGGGCGCGCTCGTGTGCGTGATCGAGGCGATGAAGATGGAGAACGAGATCACGGCGCCGTCGTCGGGGACGGTGGAGGAGCTGGCGTGTCCGAGGGCGGCTCGATCGCCACCGGCGACACCATCGCCGTCATCAAGTAGCGAACGGGCCCCCGGAGAGGGACCCGTTCGCGAGACGTCGTGTGTGTGGGAGCTAGTGGCCGCTTCCCCTGCTGCCCTCCTCGGGGCCGCCGTCGTAGCGGACGCCGGGCGCGCTCTTGATCGAGTTCGGATCGAACGTGGCGGGCGCCGAGCGCTGGGTGAGCGCCGCGGCGGTGCCCTCCTCGGGCCCCCCGTCGTAGCGGGTGTCGCCGGCCGGGCTCGGTGCGCTCACCTGCGCGGCGGAGCCGGCGCTCGTGACGGGGTCATCGTCGGTCGCGACGATCACGACGGCGGCGGTCAGCCCGGCGACCGCGATCATGGCGATGGCGAGCAACGCCCGCAGCCAGTTGAACTGGGAGCGGAGAACGACCGCTGGATTGTGGGTGGGGATTGCCTTGCCCATGACTGCCTCCTGTCGGTACTGGGGTACGAGTCGCTGCGATCGTCGGCGGAGGCGGTTGCGAAGCGGCGACGACGCGGTAACAGCGCGGCAACAGCGGCTGGCGGCCGGCGCAAGGCGGTTGTAGGTTGGACCCACGGCCCCCGCCCCCGCCGCACCCATGGAGTTCCGCATGCTCGGTCCGCTCGAGGCCCTCGACGGGGGCCGGGTGGTCGGGCTGGGCGGGGCCAGGCAGCGGGCCCTCCTGGCGGTGTTCCTGCTTCACCGGGGCGAGACGCTCAGCACCGACCGGCTGATCGACGCGCTCTGGGGGGAGCACCCGCCCGCCACGGCCACCAAGTCGGTGCAGGTCTTCGTCTCCCGGTTGCGGAAGGCGCTCGGGGAGGGAGAGGGCTCGCCGGACATGATCGTGACCCGCGAGCACGGCTACGAGCTGAGGCTCGATCCGGAGCGCCTCGACGCGGACCGCTTCGAGCGCCTCGTCGCCGAGGGTAGACGCGACCTCGCCGACGACCGGCCCAATCCGGCCGCCTCGGCGCTCGAGGACGCCCTTTCGCTGTGGCGCGGCCCGCCTCTCGCGGACCTCGCCTACGAGCCGTTCGCGCAACGGGAGATCGCCCGGCTCGACGATCTTCGCGTGACGGCGCTCGAGGCGCTGATCGACGCGAAGCTCGCGCTCGGCGCGCACGCGGACGTGCTCGGCCAGCTCGAGACGCTGATCGGCGAGCACCCCTATCGCGAGCGCCTGCGCGCACAGCTGATGGTCGCTCTCTACCGCTGCGACCGGCAGGCGGACGCGCTCCAGGCCTACCAGGACGCGCGCACGACGTTGGTCGAGGAGCTGGGCATAGAGCCGGGCGAGCGTCTGCGCGAGCTCGAACGGGCGATACTCGCCCAGGATCCGAAGCTCCACCTGGAGGTCGCGGCAGAGCGGGCGACGGCCGAGCCGGAAGCGGAGGCCCTGCGTGGCACGTTCGTCGGCCGCCGGCGCGAGCTCGCCGAGCTGCTCCGCGGTCTCGATGACGCCTTCGCCGGACGCGGGAGCGTGTTCCTGCTCGTCGGCGAGCCCGGCATCGGCAAGAGCCGCCTCGCCGAGGAGCTGACCACGGACGCCCGGGCCCGCGGAGCGCGCGTGCTCGTCGGCCGCTGCTGGGAGGCGGGCGGCGCCCCTGCCTACTGGCCCTGGGTCCAGGCGCTGCGCGCCTACGTCCGCGAGGCGGAGCCCGAGCCGCTGCGAGCGCAGCTCGGCGCCGGCGCGGCCGACCTCGCCCAGCTCGTCCCCGAGCTGCGGACGCTCCTCTCGGACGTCGGGGAGCCGCCGCCGACCGAGTCGCAGGGTGCGCGCTTCCGCCTCTTCGACGTGACGACCTCCTTCCTGGTGAGCGCCTCGAAGGCGGGCCCGCTGGTGATCGTCCTCGACGACCTGCACGCCGCGGACGAGCCTTCGCTCCTGCTGCTCCGGTTCGTCGCCCGCGAAATCGGCGCGAGCGGCCTGCTGATCGTGGGTGCGTACCGCGATGTGGATCCCACCCCCGCCGATCCGTTTCGGACGACGCTCGTGGAGCTCGCACGCGAGCCGGTCACGCGGACCCTCGAGCTGACGGGGCTCGGCGAGGCCGAGGTCGCGCGCCTTCTCGAGCTCGCCGCACCCGGCGCCTCCCCGGCGGACCTCGCCCCGGCCGTGCACGCCGAGACCGAGGGGAATCCTCTCTTCGTCGGGGAGATCCTGCGGCTGCTCGCCGCGGAGCGCCGCCTCGACGAACGGGCGACTGCCCCGCTCGCGATCCCGCAGAGCGTCAGAGAGGTGATCGGCCGGCGTCTGCGCCATCTCTCGTACGAGTGCAACGAGCTGCTCGTCCTGGCCTCCGTGCTCGGACGTGAGTTCGATCTCGATGCGCTTGCCCGCATCAGCGGGCTCGAACGCGACGCGATCCTCCAGCTCCTCGACGATGCGATCGACGCGCGCGTCGTCTCGGAGCTTCCCGGCGCGATGGGCCGTATGCGCTTCGCGCACGTACTGATCCGCGACGCGGCCTACCACGGCGTGGCCAGGAGCCGCCGGGTGGAGCTCCACCGCCGGGTCGGAGAAGGCCTCGAGGCCCTCTACGCCTCGGACCTCGACCCCCATCTCGCGGAGCTCGCGCACCACTTCTTCGAGGCCGCCGCGGGCGGAGACGGCCAGAAGGCCGTGGCGTATGCCCGGCGGGCCGGCTCGCAGGCGGTCGACCTCCTCGCGTTCGAGGAGGCGGTGCGTCTGTACGAGATGGCGCTCGACGCCCTCGGACCCGAGAGCGCCGCCACGGCTCGGAGCCGCTGCGAGCTGCTCCTGGCCCTGGCGGACGCCAAGGGCCGGGCCGGTGACGGCCCGGCGGCCAAGGCGACCTTCCTGCAGGCGGCGGAGCTTGCACGCTCCGCCGGGCTCACGGAGGCGCTGGCCCGGGCGGCGCTCGGCTACGGGGGAAGGTTCGTCTGGGACCGCGCGATGAGCGACGAGCGGCTCGTTCCGCTGCTCCAGGACGCGCTGGCCGCCCTCGGCGAGGTGGACAGCGCGCTGCGCGTCCGGCTGCTCTCCCGGCTGGCCGCCGCCTTGCGCGGCGACCCCTCCCGCGAACGCCGCGAGCGGATCTGCGAGGAGGCGATTCAGACCGCTCGCCGGATCGGCGACCCGGCAGCGCTCTCGTACGCGCTCGCCGCCGCCGAGGCGGCGCTGCACGCACCGCACACCGCGCAGAGACGGCTGGACGAGGGCAGCGAGATCGTTTCCCTGGCTCGCCAGACCGGCGACCGGGAACGCCTCTTCGACGGATTCGAGCACGGCTTCTGGGCCAGCTGGGAGCTCGGGGATGCCGCCGGCCGCGCGGCCCAGCTCGACGGCATGACCCGCGTGGCGGAGGAGCTCCGGCAGCCGGCCCAGCTCTGGATGCTTGCGGTCGCCCAGGCGACGCTCGCGCTGGCCGAGGGACGGTTCGACGAGGCGGCGGAGCTGATCGCGCGCGCCGCGGCGGTCGGCGAGCGGGTGCAGAGCTGGAGCGCAGGGGCAGTCGCGCATACGCTCGCGCTGTTCATGCTCCGCCGCGAGCGGGGGCGCCTCGAGGACTTCGAGCGGGAGATCGAGGGGCCCGGGCACGAGTTCTCCGGCCCGCTGGTGCGCCAGAGCGTGATCGCCCACCTCCACGCGCGTCTGGGCCGCACCGAAGAGGCGAGAGCCGTCCTCGCCGAGCTCACGAGCCGGGACCTCGCCGGCTGGCACGTGGACGAGGAGTGGCTCGTGGGCACCTGCCTGCTGGCTGAGACCTGCGTGATCCTCGGAGACACGGAGCGCGCGGCTCCGCTCTACGACCTCTTGCTGCCACACGCCTCGCGGAACGCCGTCGCGGTGCCCGAGCTCGCCCTCGACTCCACCAGCCGCCCGCTCGGGATGCTCGCGGCGCTGCTCGGCCGCTTCGAGGAGGCCGAGCTGCACTTCGAGGAGGCGCTACGGATGAACGACCGGATGGGTGCGCGTCCCTGGCTCGCGCACGCCCAGGAGGAGTACGCCCACATGCTGCTCCGGCGCGATGCCGGGGATGACCGCGAGCGCGCGGAAGAGCTCCTGTCGCGGGCGCACGCGGCCTACCGCGAGCTCGGCATGCAGGTGTAGGGGGCGCCTAGCGCGTCCGCACGAGGAGCCGGCGCTCGCCGGACCGCGCGTCCACGGTCACCTCGAGCCCCCGCGTGGTCTCGTCCTCGTCCCAGTGAACCCGCCGGCCGTCGAGCCAGACGGACTCGACGCGCGAGCCGGGCGGCAGCGTGTGCCCGATGACCAGCTCGTGCACGCCCGAGCTGCCGGTGTCCACCTTGGTGCGGTAGTCGCGGCCCTGGCGCGACGCCGCCACGACGTCGAGCTTGCCCTTCCCGAGCCGGATGTCCTCGCCCGCGATCGGGGCGTCCGACGGCAGCTGCGGCACCACCGACAGCTCACGGCGGCCCATGTCCGGCCGCACGCCCAGCTGCTGCGCGACCACCGGCCAGGCCGTGCCGTAGTGGCCCCAGGCCTGCACGAACATCGCGCGGCAGGTCCAGCAGCGGTCGATGTTGGCGTCGTTCGGCCCGGCCCCGCCGTCGAAGTCCGGCGACGGCAGGATCTCGGGCAGCGAGCCGGGCTGCTCGTCCGGCGTGCCGCCCGTGTAGGGCTGGCCGAACATCGGCTCCGCCTCGGCGTCCGTGTAGCGGCGCTGCTGGCCGGCGCCGAGCCGGCCGTGGTTGCCCTCGCCGACCGCCTGGATCGCGGTGTTGAGGCCGAAGATCGTGAGCTCGCCCTGGCCGTTCTCGCCGCCGCCACAGCCGGTGTGGAACAGGCCGAGGTTGTACGGGCGGCTGCCGCTGTAGCAGTCGGTCTCGCGCTCGGCGAGGGCGATCTGCCCGTGCTCGCCGTCGGCGATGCCCGCCTCCATCGGCGTCACGCCGATCCAGTGCTTGTCCTGCTGCTGGTCGTTCGGGCCGTCGACCGGGGCGGTGTCGATCGAGTCCGCGTACTGGCGCGTCGAGGGCATCCACCAGGTCGCCTCGAAGCGGGCGTGGAGCTCCTCCGCGTGGCTCTGCGCCCACGCCTCGGTGCTGCGGTCGCGCTTCGAGCGCGCCATGTCGGCGAGGTCGTACAGGCTGCGGATCAGGTAGACGGAGTTGTCGAGCTTCTCGACGCCCATGCCGCCGCGCTCGACGTTGCCGCTGCCCTCGGGCCAGCCGTCGCCGTCCACGTCGAGGTGCTCGATCGTGTAGCGCAGCGTGCGCTTCGAGAAGTCGTACAGCTCGTCGCGGAAGCGGTTGTCGCCGGTCCAGCGCCACACGAGCGCCGTCGCGCCCGGGAACTTGACGAGCTCGTCGGTGTTGAAGTTGTATGTTCCCGTTCGGGCGCTGCGAGTCGTGGCCGAACCAGATCGAGCCGTCCGAGACGGCCTCGTGGGCCACCACGCCGGAGCGGTCGTTGAGGATGTCGGAGATGTCGCGCAGGCCGACCAGGTGGTCCTTGATCTGCTCGAACTGGCCCACCGCGACGCTCGCGAAGGCCGTGTACTCGCCGTCGGTGGCGAACATCCACGGGTAGTCCGGGAAGCCGGCGCCGACCCAGCGCGCCCGGCGCACGGTGCCCTCGGGCGGCGGGAACTGCGTGCCCTGGTCGGTCCAGCGGATCTCCATGTCCTCGGCGAGCCGGGTCAGGTCGAGGATGTTCTGCTTGCCCCAGTCGACCGCGTCCTGGAGGCGCGGGTCGCCGGGCAGCGAGAGCTGCGTGAAGCGGCCCCAGCGCTCGCGGTCCTCGACCTTGTCCTCGAACTCGTCATCCGGGTCGCGCAGCGCGGCCTCGAGCTCGCGGCGCGCGTCGCCGCAGGCCCTCGTCGGAGCCGGCCACGGCGATCCACAGCGTCTTCGACGAGCCGCCGCGCACGGTCACCCGGTAGCGCAGCTGGCCGCCCTCGCCCTTGCCGAACGGGCCGTCGTCGCAGGCGCTCGGGGGCTCCTGGGCGGTGCACACGTTCGAGCCCTGCGGCCCGCGGTACTCGTTCGGCGACGCGCCGGTCTCGCCCGCCACCGGCTCCATGTCGGACGCCACCAGCGCCGCGTAGTCGTGCTGCGGCGCGTTCGGATGCGGCAGCCTGCCGCGGTCGCGGAACACGAGCGCGCCGTCGTCCTCGTCGAACTCGGCGGTGTCGGGCAGGTTGTCGGCCGCGTTCGGGGTGACGCCGGTGAAGCCCCACGGGTACTCGGTCATCAGCTCGGAGTGGGCGTCGACCTTGACCGTGACCGTCCGCGAGCCCGGGCCCGGGTTGGTCATCTTCAGGCCGAACAGAGCGGCGCGGCGGCCGTCCGGGACGAAGTCGGTGCGCTCGAGCTGGAGCCCGGAGGCCGAGGGAAGGTCGAACTCGCCGTAGCCCCAGCCGCTCCTGAACTCGCGTGGCCGGCCCGACCCACTGGTCGTCGACGCCGAACCACACGCCGTCCACCAGCTTGAGCGGCTCGCTCCAGACGCCGCCCATCTCGCCGGTGATGTGCCAGCCGTTCGCGTACCAGCGGCCGTCCTGGAAGCCGATCGCGCGGGCGCGCTCGCCGGCCACGCCGTAGCGGCGGTCCTGCAGGCGCTCGGAGATGGAGAGCTCGGGGGCGGCGAAGGCAGCAGGCGCCGCCACGAGAAGCACGGCCACCCCGATCGACAGCTTCCTCAGCACCGTGAGGTTCGCTGCCCGGGCCAGGCAGAAGCTAAACGCGGGCGACGTTCGCGGCGTGGATTCCCTGCTGCTCCTTGGTGTCCCGGCCCTCGGGCAGGCGCGGCTTCTCCTCGCCGCGCTCCAGGGCGTCGAGGTAGTCGACGTCCTCGTCCAGCACGCGCAGCGCCCGCTCGCGGTCGTGCGGCGCCCCGTGCCCGGGCACGACGGTCTCGGCCGCCTCCACGAGCGGCGACAGCCGGGCGAGCGTGGCGCGGTAGGCCTCGAGCGAGCCGCCCTCCGAGATCATCGGGATCTCCACGCCCGACAGGTAGTCGCCCGGGCACAGCAACCCGCACCAGCGCGCGAACAGCGCCGTGCCGTCGCCGGTGTGCCCCTCGGCCGGGTGCAGCTCGATCTCCTGCTCCCCCAGCTCGACCGAGCCCGGCACCGGGAGGGTCTGCACCTGTCCGAGCGCCAGCGGCGCGGTCCGCTCCACGTAGAACTGCGCGTCGTGGTCGCGCAGACCGCGCTGCGCGGCGCCCGGCTCGCGGTGCAGGCGCTCGCACGGTGGGCTCGCCCAGGCCGAGCGCGAGGCCGGGGAAGGCCAGCCGGCCGAGCAGGTGGTCGAAGTCGCCGTGCGTGGCGATCAGGGCGTCGGGCTCGAAGCCGGCGCCGGCGAGCAGGTCCGGCAGCGCGTCCAGCTCCTCGGGGAAGTAGGGCGAGTCGATCAGCATCGCCTCGGTCGGGCGCAGCCGCGGGCTCGGCCCGCGGCGCCGCGATCCTTTTCGGCCCGCAGCGCGACCGCGTTGGTCTGCCACAGGAGGCTCGTCAGGACCAGCGCGTCCCGGTGGACCGAGACCGCCCGCAACGGCCTAAGCGGCCTTCAGCAGCTTGCCGGCCTCGCGGAAGGTCTTCACCTCGGCGTCCGGCTTCTTGCCCTCGGGCTCGTCGCCGTGGCGGTTGACCCAGATCACCGGGATCTTCTGCTTCAGGCAGGGCTCGACGTCGGTGGGATAGCCCGAGGCGATGTGGACCCAGTGCTTCTTGGTCGACCCGATCCGCCGCGCGCACTCCTTGAAGTGGGCCTCGTCCGGCTTGTAGGAGCGCACCTGCTGCGCCGTGACCACCAGGTCGAAGTCGGTGCGCAGGTGGCGGCGCGTGGCGCCGAGCAGCTTGTCGTCGATGTTGGAGAGGATCCCCACCTCGTACTTCTTGGCGAAGCGCTCGAGCTGGGCGTTGGTCTCGCGGAACGGGTGCCACGCGGGCACGCTGTTCGGCAGGAAGTTGGAGCGTGAGGGCTCGAGGTCCCAGCCCAGCTCCCCCGCGACCCGCACCGCGGTGCGGCGCAGAACCTCGGCGTAGAGCTCGTAGGAACCGCGCTGGATCTCGCGCTGTACATCGATGAAACGCGGGATCAGCACCTCGCGGTCGATGGTGAAGCCGTCGCGGTCGGCCTCCTTCTGGAAGGCCTCGTACACGCCGGTCTCCCAGTCGATCAGAGTGCCGTAGCAGTCGAATGTGACGAACTTGACTTCTTTAGGAAGAGCCATGCAGGGTTTCGATAGGGTCCGGCGCCCCGAAATGTGGGCGCCTCGCGCGGCGGCGCATCCTATCTACCCGGCATGGACCTCCTCGAATACCAGGGCAAGCAGCTGTTCCGCAAGCACGGCGTGCCCACGCCCGAAGGCCGCCACGCGGCGAGCGTCGGCGAGGCCGTGGAGGCCGCCGAGGAGCTCGGTTACCCGGTGGTCGTGAAGGCTCAGGTGCAGATCGGCGGGCGTGGCAAGGCGGGCGGGATCAAGCTCGCGAACGACCGCTCCGAGGCCGAGACGCACGCCGAGGCGATCCTCGGCATGGACATCCGCGGCTTCACCGTCCACGAGGTCTACGTGGAGAAGGCCAGCGAGATCGACGAGGAGTACTACGCGGCGATCGTCTTCGACCGCTCGGCCAAGAAGCCGATGGCGATGCTCTCGCGCATGGGCGGCATGGACGTGGAGGAGGTGGCCGAGACCGACCCGGACGCGATGCGCATGCTGCACGTCGACCCGCTGATCGGCTTCCAGGACTTCCACGGCCGCCGGCTCGCCTTCGAGGCCGGGATCGCGCCGGACGTGATCCGCCCGGTCGGGGCCATGCTCGGGAAGCTGTACGAGGTCTTCGAGCGCGAGGACGCGACGCTCGTCGAGGTGAACCCGCTGCTGATCACGAAGGACCGCGAGGTCGTCGCGCTGGACGCCAAGGTCACGATCGACGGCAGCGCGCTCTACCGCCACCCGGACGTGGCCGAGATGCGCGACGTGTCGGCCGAGGACCCGCAGGAGCGCATGGCAAAGGAGCGCGGGCTCACCTACGTGAAGCTCGACGGCAACGTCGGCATCCTCGGGAACGGCGCGGGTCTCGTCATGTCCACCCTCGACGTGGTGGCCCAGGCGGGCGGCAGGCCGGCCAACTTCCTCGACGCCGGCGGCGGATCGAAGGCCGAGGCGATCACGAGCGCGGTCGAGGTGATCCTGTCCGACGACAAGGTCACCGCCGTCCTGTTCAACATCTTCGGCGGCATCACCCGCTGCGACGAGGTGGCGCGCGGGCTGATCGAGGCCTTCGCCCAGATCGAGCCCGACGTGCCGTTCGTGGTGCGGCTCGACGGCACCAACGACAAGGAGGGCCGGGCGCTGCTGGCCGAGGCGAACCTGCCGAACGTGCACACCGAGGCGACGATGCTCGGCGCCGCCGAGAAGGTCGTGGAGCTGGCCGGCTGATGGCGATCCTCGTCGACGGCGACACGCGGCTCTGCGTCTCCGGCATCACCGGGCGCGAGGGCACCTTCCACACCCTGCGCAACCGCGACTACGGCACCCAGGTGGTCTCCGGGGTCACGCCCGGCAAGGGCGGCCAGGACGTGGACGGGATCCCGGTGTTCGACACCTTCCACGCCGCCGTGACCGAGACCGGCGCCAACACGGCCATGATCTTCGTGCCGCCCCGCTTCGCCGCCGACTCGATCCTCGAGGCCGAGAACGCCGGCATCGAGCTGATCATCGCCATCACCGAGGGAATCCCCGCGCACGACGAGCTGCGCGTCTACAACCACCTGAGGCGCGGCAGCTCGCGCCTGATCGGCCCCAACTGCCCGGGCATCCTCTCGCCCGGCAAGGCCAACGTGGGGATCATCCCCGCGCAGTTCTTCAAGGAGGGCAACGTCGGGCTCGTGTCGCGCTCGGGCACGCTCACGTACCAGATCGGCAACGAGCTGGCCCAGCGCGGGTTCGGCAACTCCTCGATCGTCGGGATCGGCGGGGACCCGGTGCCCGGCTCGAGCTTCATCGACGTGATCGAGCTGTTCGAGTCCGACCCCGAGACCGAGCTGATCGTGATGTGCGGCGAGATCGGCGGCTCGGCCGAGGAGGAGGCGGCGGACTTCATCGCCGAGCAGGTGTCGAAGCCGGTGCTGGCCTACATCGCCGGCTTCACCGCGCCGCCAGGCAAGACCATGGGTCATGCGGGCGCGATCGTGTCGGGCTCCAAGGGGACGGCCGCCGCCAAGGCGGAGGCGTTGGAGGGGAAAGGGGTCCGAGTGGGCCGCAACCCGACTCAGGTGGCTGAGCTTGCTGTCGAGATCCTGGGCGCACGCGTGTAGGTTTCTTGAGTGGACGAACGTCTCTCCGCGGTGCGAGAGCTGTGGGGCACCTACCGCGAAAAGGGTGTCGAGCCGGCGATTGCCCTGCTCGATCCCGAGGTGGAGTTCGTCGACCACGTGGGGCGGGTGTTCAACGGACACGACGGCGTGCGCAGCTTCTTCGCCGAGTTCGAGCAGCGCGGCGCGGTGTTCATCGCCTCCCCCTACAGCTTCGAGCTGCACGAGCCCGACCTGCTGGTGATCGGCCACCGCCGCATCCGCACGGATGAGGGAGTCCGCGGCGACTACCTCTATTTCGTGCACAGCTGCCGCGACGGGCGCGTCAGCCGCATCGCCGCCCACACCACCAGAGAGGCCGCCCTCGCCGAGATCGACGAGCGCGCCCGCTGAGCCGTAAGCTTGGCCGCGTGGCCGAGCTGACCAACATCTCGCTCTCCCGCGGCGCCCCGTCGCTCGACATCGTGGCCGTCGACGACCTCAAGCTGGCGGCCCAGCGGGCGTTCGAGCGCGACCCCGCGGGCACGTTCGCCTACGGCACCTCGGCGGGCTATCCGCGGCTGCTCGAGTGGCTCGCCAAGAAGCACGCCGTCGCGCCCGACCGGCTGCTCGCCACCAACGGCTCGATGCAGGCCGACGCCTTCCTGTTCGAGGAGCTGGTCGAGCCCGGCGACGTGGTCATCGTCGAGGCCCCCACCTACGACCGCACGCTGCTGTCGCTGAACAAGCTCGGCGCGGAGGTGCTTCCCGATCCCGCTCCAGGCGGACGGCCTCGACGTGGGGGCGGTCGAGGTGGCGCTCGAAGGAGGGCGCGCGCCCGAAGCTCGCGCACGTCATCCCGAACTTCCAGAACCCGGCCGGATGCACGCTGTCGCTCGAGAAGCGCCGCCGCCTGGTCGAGCTCGCGCGCGAGTACGACTTCACCATCTTCGAGGACGACCCGTACGTGGAGCTGCGCTTCGAGGGCGAGCAGCATCCGCGGATGCTCGAGCTCGACGAGAGCGGCGAGGCGGTCGTGTACGCCTCCTCGTTCTCGAAGACGGTCTGCCCGGGCATCCGGGTCGGCTACCTGGTCGGGCCGAAGGAGCTGATCGCGAGGATCCGGAAGCGGGCCACCGAGACCTACATCTCGCCGAACATGGTCGCCCAGTCGATCGTCGCCGAGTTCTGCGACTCGGGCGCCATCGACCGCTCGATCGAGACCGTCAAGGCGGCGCTGCGCGAGCGGCGCGACGCCACCTGCGCCGCGCTCTCCCGGCACCTGCCCGACGCCCGCTTCGTGACCCCTCAGGGCGGCTACTTCCTCTGGGTCGACCTGCCCGAGGGGAGCGACGTGGACGCGCTCGCGAAGGGCGCCGCCGAGCGCGGCGTCGTGTTCGTGAAGGGCACCGACTTCCTGATCGAGGGCGGTCAGAGCTCGCTGCGGTTCGCCTACTCCGCCGTGCCGCCCGACCAGATCGAGGAGGGCATCGCGCGGGTGGCCGAGGCGTACCGGGAACTCACGCCGACGGCTGCGTGATCGAGCTCGAGCAGCCGCGCGACGTCCGCGCGCTGCTTCGCGACTCGCTCACCGTCTACCTGCGCCACTTCGGCACGTTCCTCGCGCTCGGCGCGCTGGTGGTGGTGCCGTCGCAGGTGATCGTCGGCGGGATCGGGCTCGAGCAGCTCACCGCGGACTACGACGACACCTCGCCGAGCTGGGCGGAGACGTCGATCGCCGCGGCGGTGGCCTACCTCGTGGTCGCGCCGCTGATCACCGCGATCTGCGTGCACGTGCTGCGCTCGGTGGCGGGCGGGGGGTCGATGGGGGCGCGCGAGGCGATCGTGAAGGGCTTCGAGGCGTTCACGCCGATCTTCTTCGCCGTGCTGCTGGCGGCGGCCGGGATCGCGCTCGGACTTCTCCTCATCGTGCCCGGGATCTACCTGTTCGTCCGCTGGTACTTCGTGCCGCAGGCGGTGGTGCTGGAGGGCGCACGCAGCACGGCGGCGCTGCGCGCGAGCACCCGGCTGGTGACGGGCGCGTGGTGGCGCACGTTCGGCCTGGTCGTGCTGGTCAACGTGCTCGTGCTCCTGGTGATCTTCATCCTCGGCGCCCCGTTCACCCAGCTCGCCATCTCCACGGACCGGGCGATCTGGGCGCTGTCGGGCCAGATCGTGGCGACGTCGGTCACGCAGCCGTTCATCGCGCTCTTCTCGACGTTCCTCTACTACGACCTGCGCGAGCGCAAGCGGGCGGCGTTGCGCTAGGCCGTCACCTGGACGGAGCGCGCTTCACGGCCTCTCAACCGTCTGTATGTGCGAGATCAGCTCGCCGTCTCGCAGCACATGGACGGCGAAGCCGATCGGCTCGGGCACGGTCTGGAGCTCCTCGGAGCGAAGGTCGAGGCGCGCCTGCATGTAGGTGCTCGGGGCGACCAGCACGGCGCGACCGCCCAGCTCGCCGGCGATCGTGCGGTGCATGTGTCCGGCCACGATCCGGCGCACCTGGGGGTGGCGCTCCATCACGACTCCGAGCGCGCGCCGGTCCTCGGTGGGGAGTCCGATCGCGTCGAGCGGCGGGATGCCGGTGAAGAGCGGCGGATGGTGCATCGCGAGCACCGTCGGCGTGCCGGGCTCCGCCGTCAGCTCCGCGTCGAGCCAGGACAGCCGCTCCTCGTCGAGGGCGCCGGGGTTCTCGCCGGGCCGCGTCGTGTCGACGACCACGAGACGCAGGCCGCCCAGGTCGGCCGCGTAGTGCACGGGTCCGGAGTCCGCACCGGGCACGACGAAGTGCCGGCGCAGCGCAGCCGGCTCGTCGTGGTTGCCGGGTAGCACGAACAGCGGCGCGTCCAGCGACGCCAACAGCTCGCGTACCTGGTCGTACTCGGCGTCGTCCGAGTGCTCGGTGAGGTCGCCGGTCACGAGTACGGCGTCCGGCGCCGGCCGAAGCGCGCGCACGGACTCGACCGCGGCGGCCAGCGCGGCGACGGGGTCGCAGCCGCCCCATTCGGCGCCGAGGTGAGGATCGCTGAGTTGCGCGAGCAGAAACGTCGCGCGATCCTACCCACGCGCTCAGTCCCGGCCCGTGCGTGGCGAGAACCTCTCGAGGCTGTCGACGATCGTCGAGTCGGCCACGCGGGTGCTCGACGCGTAGCCGCCCACAGCCGGGACGAAGTGGCGGCGCTGCAGCGTGTAGAGCAGGAGCGGCGTCCGGGCGCGGACGGTCGCCGTTCGTCGCGTGCTGCGCATCAGGGCGATCTCTCCGAAGCCCTCGCCCGGGCCCATGGTCCGCACCAGCTGCCCGTCGCCGATCACGTCTGCCTCGCCCGTCTTGATCACGTAGAAGCTGTCGCCATCCTCGCCCTGCCGGAACACCTCCTCCCCCGAGGCGAGCTCGGCATGGCCGACGTGGACGGCAAGGTTCTCGATCGCGGGCATCGGCAGCGGCCGCAGCATCCCCACCTGTCTGAGGATCTGGATCTCGTCGTCCCGGTGTGAGACGGACCTGTCGATCCTGCGCAGGCGCCGCCAGACGACCAGGACCGCGACGGGCGCAACCAGGCCGATCGCGGCCAGCGCCCCGCGGATTCCCAGCAGCTCGATGGCGAGCGGCGTGACGAGCGACCCCAGCGCCACGGTCAGCGCGATCAGGCTCTCCAGCGCGCCGAAGACGCGCGCGAGGAGCTCCTCGGGCACAAGCCGGGCGGGCAGCGTGAACAGGCCCACGTCCACCAGCGCGTTGCCGACGCCCACGACCCCCATCAGCGCCAGCACGATCGGCTCGTGGGGAAACGCCCCGCTCAGAGCGAGGGGCAGGCCCCAGAGGGCCACGCCGATCCCCTCCACGGCGGCGAGCCGCCGGCCGCTCACCGACATCGCTGCCCCGAGCGAGCCGACCACCGCGCCGGCGCCCACCGCGGCCGTGAGCACGCCGACGCCTGGGTCGCCGGTTTCGAGCAGCTCGAGCGCGATCACCACGAGGAACACGTTGAGGGCGCCGCGCGTGAAGGTCTGGGTGAGCGCGAGGGCGACCAGCAGCCCGGCGTCCGGGTACCGCCCGAGCGCGCGGAAGCCCTCGACCGTCTCAGCCGCGATCCGCCCGAGCGGCTGCGGCACGCCGCGCGGCGGGGCATCGTACGACAGGCCGATCAGCAGGATGCCCGAGCAGAGCGCCAGGGCGGCGGCGAACGCGAACACCGCGGCTGGGCTGCCGACCGCGAGGAGCAGCGCCGCGGCCAACGGCCCGAGCAGGGTGCTCAGCGAGTCGATCAGCCCGCGCACCAGGTTCGCGCTGGTGAGCTCGAGCGGGGTCATGCAGAGGACCGGCAGGAGCGCTGAGTGGGCGGGGCGGTAGACGGTGAAGGCCGCGGTGGCCAGAACCGAGAGCGCGTAGACCGCGACGATCGAGGCGTCCGTGGCGAGGAGGAGCGTGGCGCCGGCTGTCGCGGCGGCGCGCACGACGCACGACCACAGGAGCACCCGGTCGCGCCGCTCGCGGTCAGCGAGGGCGGTCGCGAGCGGGGCGATGAGGGCCGCCGGCGCCGTGCGGACGAACGCCACGATGCCCACGGCGGCTGCGCCACCGTGGTCGAAGGCGACCACGCTGAGGGCGACCGTGAACGCCCACTCGCCCGCGAAGGTGGCGCCGAAGGACAGCTGCGCGCGCAGGAGGTTGGGACTGCGCGCGGTCACGGAGAACGCGCTGGTGGCGGCGCGACGCCGGCTGGGGGACACGAGCGACACGGACGATTCGATCAGCCGTCTACGCGGCGGTCAAGCGGGCTCCTCCGTCGCGTTGACCGCTGCGGTGCGGCGCGCTAGCTTCGCTCGCGGACCAGCGAGAAGGAGAGAGCCATGGCCGAGACGAGCGTGGAGCCACCGCCGGCGTCGATGCGCCGGCGGGGCCATGACGGCTAGCGTCCCGGCCGCGGACATCGATCTGGTCCGCGGCTTCAACCGGTTGGTCACGCGCCAGCTCGGCGCGCTCGACGATCCGTACCTCGGGCGGCGCCCGCTGGGCGAGTGCCGGGTGATGTACGAGATCGGCGCGGGCGGCGCCACGGCGCGCGACGTGCGGGCGCGGCTGGGCCTCGAGCCGGCGTATCTGGCGCGTCTGGTCCGCTCGCTGGAGCGGGACGGCCTCGTCGAGGAAGGGGCGGGCGAGCTGCGTCTGACGACACGAGGGCTGTCGCTGCTCGGCGAGCTGGACCGCGACTCGGACGAGCTGGCCGCGTCGGTCCTGGCGCCGCTGAGCGACGAGCAGCGGGCGCGGCTCGTGCGTGCGCAGGCCGAGGTGCGGCGCCTGCTCGCCGTCTCGATGGTGAGCGTCACCGCCGAGGACCCGGCCTCCGAGGACGCGAGGTGGTGCCTGTCGCACTACTTCGCGGAGCTGGCGGAGCGCTTCGAGGAGCACTTCGACCCGGGCCGCACGCTGCCGGCCGACTCCGCGGACCTGGTGCCGCCCGCCGGCGCGTTCCTGATCGCGCGCGTGGGCGGCGAGCCGGCGGGATGCGGCGCGCTGAAGACGCACCGGCCGGGTGTCGGCGAGATCATGCGGATGTGGGTCGACCGCGCCCACCGCGGACTGGGAATCGGCGCCCGGATCCTGACCGCCCTCGAGGAGCAGGCCGTGGCGCTGGGCCACCGCAGCGTCCGCCTCTACACGAACCGCTCGCTGGACGAGGCGAAGGCGATGTACCGGTCGCGCGGATACGAGGAGATCCCCCGCTACAACGACGACCCGTACGCGAACCACTGGTTCGAGAAGCGGCTGCACGGCGCGCCGCGCAGCTAGATACCCAGATGCCGGCGGTTCGCCGGCGTGTCCTCGTGGACGCGCCACTCCGAGACCTTGCCGTCCGACGCCCTGGCCGTCCAGATCGCCGGACCGTCGAGCGCCGGCTCGGTCGAGCAAGCCGACCGGCCGATCGCGGTGACCGTGGCGTCCTTCGAGGTGACCTCGCTCCAGTCGTTCCGGTAGTCCGGGAACGACTCGAAGAACCCGTTCCACGCCGCGAGCACAGCAGCCTTGCCCGCCAGGACACTTCCGGCGGAATCGACGAACGTGTGGTCATCGGTGATCAGCGCGGCGAGCGCCTCGAGGTCGCGACGGTTGACCGCCTCGTTGAAGGCGATCACGACACGGCGCGTGCGGTCATCGGCGCTCGTCATGGGTGGCGGCAGAATGATTGCGAGAGTTGTGGTTGCGCCGGGTCAGCGGCGGCGGACGAACGTCAGCCCGTCGGCGACGAGCACCATCGCGCTGTCGACACGGTCGTCGGCCGTCACGCGGTCGTTCAAGGCGTCGATGGTCCGCTCGCGCTCGTCACGCGGGTCGGTGACACCGCCGCGGAGCAGCACGTTGTCGATCAGCAGCAGGCCTCCCGGCAGCAGGCGCGGAACGATCTCCTCGTAGTAGTCCGGATAGCCGGGCTTGTCGGCGTCGAGGAAGACGTAGTCGAAAGTCGGCTCGGCCGGCATCGCGCGCAGCGACCGCAGCGCCGGGCCGACGACGATCTCCACCCGGTCTGCGACGCCCGCCTCCTCCAAGTTCCGGCGAGCGATCGCGGCGTACTTCTCGTCGAGCTCGAGACAGGTCAGCCGGCCATCGTCGGCAAGGCCGCGGGCGATGGAGATCGCGCCATAGCCCGTGAACGTCCCCAGCTCGAGCGCGCGACGGGCGCCGACGAGCCGCGCGAGCAGGGTCAGCAGCCCTGCCTCGTCGGGCGTAGTGGCCATCTCGGCCCGCGGCAGCTCAGCCGTCTCACGGGCCACCCGCTCGAGCACCGCGTCCTGTCGAGCGTGACGAGCCAGATAGTCGACGACCTCCTGGGTGACCTCGGTCTTGACAAGCGCCATCGCGGACCGCGCAGCATACGTCGTACGGCGACCGAGATTACTTCGTGGAGCTCACGGTGACATCAGCGACTGTCCTCCGTGCGCACCACGACGACCGGACGCCTGCAGCGCGCGAGCAGCTGCCGCGAGGTGCTCCCGAGCAGATGCGATCGCAGCCCGGAGATGCCGTGTGAGCCGACTACGACCGCCGCTATGTCGCGCTCGGCGGCGAGGTCGACGATTGCGTCCGCAACGTGCACCTCGTCCGGGATCGCGTGGGGCTCGGCATCGAGCCCCAGAGAACGAGCGAGCCGAGCACCCTGGTCGGCGACGACCGCGGCGTGTTGCTCCCGGGCCTTGTCAATCTCGGACACAAGCTCCGGATCAGACGGGACCGGGACGGCTCCGGCCGCGTCCCAACCGGTGCTTGGCGCCAACATCGCGCCCAGCCCGGACTCCCAAACCGTGACAACCAGAGCGGCGCTGCCGGGGAAGAGCTCGGCAGCGCTACGCACAGCGGCGTTGGCGACATCAGAGCCGTCGTAGGCAATCAGCAACCGCGGCCTCCGCCCAGACACGCGACGTAGCGTAACGCGCGAGCCGGCACTGTCAGGGCAGCACCGCGGTGGGCTAGGCGGGCTGCGCCGCCCCCTCCGGGTCCTGCGCCTTGAGCACCTCGCGCGACTCCTCCAGGGTGCGCCGGTTGACCATGTGCGTGGCCAGGCCGTCGTCGCCCACCCGGATTCCCATGCCGAACCGCATGTCGACCTCGATCCCGCTGTCCACTCCCCTGCCGCGGAACCTGATCGCCGCGAACGCGTAGTCCTCGTCGTCCTCGACGTGCTCCACGTCGATGCGGAACTCCTCCCACGGCGCGTGCAGCTGCTTCCAGAACCGGACGGCCTCGCCGTGGCCGCAGTACTCCGCGGACAGGTCGGGGAAGACGCCGGAGGTGCTGATCACCACACCCTCGGCGAGGAGCGCGAGCCAGTCGTCGCAGTTCTCCCGGTTCCAGGCGTCGTACCCGGCCAGGAGCTTCTCGGAGTTCGCCTCCACCTCGCTCATGCAACCACACGCAGGTGCCGGAACGGCCGGCCTCGCAGCTCGCGCACGACGGCGTCGACGAGCCGCTCCTCGTCGCGCACCTGGCCGTCCGTGACCGCGTCGATCAGGCCGCGCTTTCGCTCGAGCAGCTCGGCCATCGTCTCGTCGATCGTGTCCGGCGCCAGCAGGTACCACGCCGTCACGGCGCTCTCCTGCCCGATCCGGTGGAGGCGGTCCTCCGCCTGGTCGTGCCGCGCCGGGGTCCAGTCGAGCTCGAGGAACGCCACGTTCGACGCGCGCGTGAGCGTGATGCCCTGCGACGCCGCCTTCAGCGCGCACACGATCAGCTGCGGCCCGTCCTCGCTCCTGGAACGAGTCCACCGCCTGCTGGCGCGCCTGGGACGAGTCCGAGCCGAGGATGTGCACGGCGCCCGGGAAGCGCTCGAGCACGGCCCGCTGCGTGGCGATGTGCTCGGCGAACACCACGAGCGGCTCGCCGGATTCCAGGAAGTCGTCGATCCAGGCCAGCGCGGTCGGCAGCTTGCCGGCCACCGCGAGCTGGCGCAGGTTGTTGAGCCGCACGAGCTGCTCGGCCCGCAGCGCGGCGGCGACCTTGTTGTCGATCGTGCGCAGGTCGAGCGGCAGCGACTGCAGCCAGGCGATCACGTCGTTCTCGGCGAGCCGGTACTCCTGCTCGTTCGAGAGCAGCACCGGCACGGTGTCGTGGCGCTTGGCGGGCAGCTGCGGCAGCACCTGCTTCTTCGTGCGCCGCACGTAGCAGGTGGCGCGCAGGTTCCAGTGGAGCCGGTCGTCGCTGCCGGCAGCGCGGAAGCGGCGCGTGAGCCGGGCGCCGCTGCCGAACTCGCGCAGCCGCCCCAGCACGCGCAGCTGCGCCACGAGCTCCTCGGCCCGGTTGAGCACCGGGGTGCCGGTGAGGGCCAGCCGCAGCGCGCCGTCCGGGCAGCCGCTCGGCCAGCTCGAGCGCCGCCTTGGTGCGCGCCGCGCCCGGGTTCTTCACGTAGTGCGACTCGTCGAACACCACCGCGCGCGGGGCCCGCCCCACGAGCCGCTCCAGGTGGGCCTCGAGGATGTCGTAGTTGAGGACCACGATCTCGGCCTCGCTCGGCCTCCTCGGTCCAGCCGGCCTCGGCGCGCCCGTCCAGCACCGCGACGCTCCGCTCGGGCAGCCAGTGGAGGCTCTCGCGCTCCCAGGTGAGCTTCATGCTCGCCGGGCACACCACCACGGCCGGGAAGGCGCCGTCCGACTCGAGCGTGGCCAGCGCCTGCACGGTCTTGCCGAGCCCCTGCTCGTCGGCGATGAAGGTGCGCCGCCGCTCCAGCGCGTAGCGCACGCCGGCCCGCTGGAACGGGTGCAGCTCGCCGCCCAGGTCGAGGCCGTCGAGCTCGGCGTCCTCGGCGTAGGAGAGCGCGACGGTCTCGGCGGCGCGGTCGTACTCGTCCTGCAGCTCGTCGATCAGGTCGCGGGCGCGTTCGTCGAGCTCGACCCCGGGGTGCTCCCGGAGGAACTCCGCGAACGCCGGCGCCAGCGCCGGGTCGCCGGGCACGGCCACCGCCCAGCCGCCGTCGCGCTTGAAGAAGCGGCCGTGCAGGGGCACCGGGTGCGCCTCGGGCAGCCGCTTGTAGGCGCGCGCGGGCTCGGGGTCCCAGCGCGTCTGGAGCGTGAGCGCCGGCTCGCCGTCGTCGCCGATCTCGAGCGTCAGCTCGGCGCCTGCCGGCTCGCGGCCGGCACGCAGGTCCCGCGCGCAGCCGCAGGGCGAGGTCGTCGAGCTGGACGCCGTCGAGCTCGGCGAGCAGCTCGGCGCTCTCGGTGCCGAAGGGCAGCAGCAGCCGGCCCTCCCCGGCGGTCTCCGCCTCGGCCAGCTCGGCCGGCAGGTCGCCGGAGATCGTGCGCAGCACGAAGGCGCCCTGGCCGCCCGCGGGACACCACGGTCACGAGCGCCTTCCAGCGGCCCGAGTCGGTCAGCCAGGCGAGCACCTCGGGGGAGGGCACCAGCTCGGGGAAGCGCCCCAGCACCTCCTCGACCGCCTTCCCCAGACGCGGATCGGCGGGCACGCGCCAGTGCTTGCGGCGCCAGTCGAACCAGCGTCGCGGCAGCCGCTTGACGGCCTCGTTCAGGTCCTCGTCGAAGGGGAAGTCGAAGACGAGCTCGGGGTCGCGCGGGTTGTCGGCGAGAAGCCAGACCCTGCCCGCGGCCGCCGAGTCTTGCGTTGGGGGCTCGGACATCGAACCTTCGAGACTAGTCGGCCAGCGATGAGTTCGCTCGGTTTGCTGCGCGAGGGCGGCCGGATCGCGGAGATCACGACCTTCGACGCGACTCTCTTCCCGGCGTTCGGGCTACCGCCGTCCTTCAGCGGCCGTAGCGCTCCTTGCCGAGCACGAGCTGGTCCGGCAGCGCGGTGCGGGCCGGCGGCGAGGGGTCTGCGATCACCGAGACCGTCTCCGCGACGCTGCGGGTGACCGAGTGGTCCGCATCCTTCGCCTTCAGCACGATCTCGTCGTCGCCCGCGTGCGAGAGGGTGCCCTCGAGCCCGGGGTGCAGGCCGGTGTCCATCAGGTAGTGGAGCAGGTCCTCGGCCTCGTTCTCGAAGCGGAGCACTCGCACGCTCGCGCCCTCTGCCACGTCGGCGAGCGGCACGCCTATCTCGCGTGCGCCCTCGAAGATCGGATGGCCGTGGGGGCAGGTCTTGGCGTCGCCGATCGCCTTGAGCATGCGCTCCTCGACCATGGGCGACATCCAGTGCTCGAGCCGCTCGGCCTCCTCGTGGACCTGGTCCCAGGGGATGTCGAAGACGTCGGTGAGGAAGCGCTCGATCAGCCGGTGGCGGCGGACGATCTGCTGTGCGTGCTCGCGGCCGGTGTCCGTGAACTGGAGGTGCTTGTCGGGGCCGCGGGTGATGTACCCGTCGCTCTCGAGCCGCCCGATCATCTCGTGGACGGTCGGCGCCGAGACCTGCATCGCACGAGCCATGTTGGCGCCGGTGATCGGCAGGCCGGCCTCCTGGAGCCAGTAGATGATCTGGAGGTACTCCTCCTCGGCGACGGTGGCGTGGTCGTGCGACATGGGGCAATCGTAAACGCTCGCCAATAGAGTGCCCGGCGTGCAGATCGGGCCTGGGACTCGCGTGCTCGTGACCGGCGCCTCGCGCGGGATCGGCGCGGCGGTTGCGGACGCGTTCGCGGCCCGCGGCTGCGAGGTCGGGCGGGTGTCGCGGTCGGGCGAGCTGGCCGCCGACGTGGCGGATCCGGACTCGATCGCCGGCGCGGTGTCGAGCTTCGGCACGGTCGACGTGCTCGTGGCGAACGCCGGCATCGCGCACTACATGCCGTTCAAGGACATGCCCCTGGCGGACGTCGAGGAGCTCACGCGCGTGAACTGGATGGGCACGGTGAACACGGTGCGCGCGGCGCTGCCCGGGATGCTCGAGCGGCGGCGCGGGCAGATCGCGATCGTGTCGTCCGGAGCCGGCATCCGCTCGTTCCCGAACGCCGCCGTCTACGGCGCCACCAAGTCGGCGCAGCGCGGGTTCGGCGACGCCCTGCGACACGAGCTCAAGGGGAGCGGCGTGGGCGTGACGATGGTCTATCCCGGCCAGATCCACAGCGCGCTGCACGACCACGAGAAGGAGCGCATGCCGGCCTGGTACAAGCCCGAGCGCACGTCGCCGCCCGAGCCGCTCGCCGAGGCGATCGTGGCCGGGGTCGAGAAGGGGAGCCGCGAGGTCTTCTACCCTCGCAACGTGCGCCTGCTTCGAATCGTGCACGGGTTGCGGCCGGGTCTGGCCGACCTCATGCTGCGGCGCATCATGGACCGGAGCGCGGCGCCGTGAAGCTGCCGCTCTCGCCGCCGATCCAGCCACAGCTCGCGAAGAGCGCCCGCGACCTCCCGCCGGGCGACGGGTGGTGCTACGAGCCGAAGTGGGACGGCTTTCGCACGATCGTGTTCCGGGATGGCGACGACGTGCACCTCCAGAGCCGCAACGGGCGGCCGATGAACCGCTACTTCCCGGATGTCGTGGAGCAGGCGCTGGCGCTGCCGGCGGAGCGCTTCGTGCTGGACGGCGAGATGGTGGTGACCGTGGACGGGGTGCAGGAGTTCGACCTGCTCTCGCAGCGGATCCACCCGGCGGCCTCGCGGGTGGAGCGGCTCCGCAACGAGACGCCGGCGGACCTGGTGGCGTTCGACCTGCTCGCCGAGGGCGACGAGACGCTGCTCGAGCTGCCCTACACGGAGCGCCGCTCGCGGCTGGCGTCGCTCGTCACCGATCCCGTCGAGCTGACGCCGGCCACATCCGACCCGGACGACGCGGCCGAATGGCTCGCCGGCACCGGCGAGGGCGTGATCGCGAAGCGCGCCGACGCGCCGTACCGCCCGGGCGAGCGAACCGGGATGGTGAAGATCAAGCGCGTGCGGACGGCGGACATGGTGGTGGTGGCGTTCCGGTACGGCAAGGAGGAGGGAACGGTCGGCTCGCTGATCCTGGGGCTGTACGGGGACGACGACGGCGAGCTGCGCGTGGTGGGGCACACGTCGAGCTTCCGGGCGAAGCAGAAGCGCGAACTGATCGAGCTGCTCGAGCCGTACCGGACGGGCGAACGCGGCGCGGGCGAGCCGAGCCGGTGGAAGTCGGAGGACGAGCTGGTCTGGGAGGGCCTGCGCCCCGAGCTGGTCTGCGAGGTCGAGTTCGACCACATAACCGGCCACCGAATCCGCCACGGCGCAAAGTTCGCGCGCTGGCGGACGGACAAGGAGCCGCACGAGTGCGTGCTGTCGCAGCTGCGGTCGTAGGGGTCGCCGTCGCGGTGGTCGCATGGCCGGCGGCGGCGAGCGGCCAGAACTACCGGATCCCGGCGGACAACCCGTTCGTGGGCCAGGCGGGCGCGGCGCCGGAGGTGTACGCGCTGGGACTGCGCAACCCGTTCCGGTTCTCGTTCGATCGGCAGACGGGGGATCTGCTGATCGGGGACGTGGGCGGCGGCGCTCGGGAGGAGATCAACTGGATCGGTTCCGCTGCGGCGCGTGGGGCGAACTTCGGCTGGCCGTGCCGGGAGGGGACGGTCGCCGGGCCCGGCTCCGCCGGACGCGCGCTGCCCGACGCCCGCGCCGGCGTACGTCGAGCCGCTGTTCGACTACCCGACGACCCGGCGGCGCAGCGGCCGTCACCGGCGGCTACGTCGTGCGCGACAGCTCGCTGACCGGCCTGTTCGGCCGGGCGCTGTACGCGGACTTCTTCGACGGCGAGATCCGCTCGCTCGCGCTGGATCCCGCCGGCCCGACCGATGCACCCACCGGCCTGACCCACCGGACCTCGCTTCCTTCGGCGAGGACGCCGCCGGCCGCCTCTACGTCGCGGACCTCGCGCAACGCGGTCCACCGCCTGACTCCGGGACGGCTCCGGCACGCTGTCGATCCACGCAGCTCACCGGGCCCGTGGGACCAGCCCGATCGCGATCGCCACCGTGCCCGGCGACGCCAACCGGCTGCTCGTGGGCGAACGGGGCGGAGACGTCCACCTCGTGGTGAACGGCGCAAGCGCAGGAACCTCCGCTGGCGCAGGTGTCCACCACCCCGGACGGCGAGCGCGGCCTGCTCTCCGTGGCGGCGGCGCCCGACTTCGCATCCACAGGGCGGTTCTACGTGTACTACACGGACCCGGACGGGGACATCCGCGTCGACGAGTTCTCCGCTTTCGGGCAGCGCAACGTGCTCACCATCGAGCACTCGAGCGCCGGCAACCACAACGGCGGCCAGCTCCACTTCGGTCCCGACGGCTATCTCTGGATCTCGACGGGGGACGGCGGCGGGCAGAACGATCAGTTCAACAACGCCCAGAACCCGGCGACCCTGCTCGGCAAGCTGCTGAGGATCGACCCACGCGCCCCGGCCCTGGCACTGCCGGCCGCACAGGACACCACCCGCGCCGCGGCTGCGCGTGCGGGCCAAGCGGCGCCAGCGGGTGCTGCGGCTGCGCGGAGCGGTCGCCTACGTGCGCTGCAGCGAGTCGTGCTCCGTGGCGGCCCGGGGCCGCCTCCGCATCGGCCGCGCGCGCTACCGGATGCGCCCGCTCGCCCGGGCCGCTCAGGCGAACCGGCGGGTGAGGCTGAAGGTCCGGCTCACGCAGCAAGGCCGCCGCGCGCTCCGGCGCAGCGCGCGCCGCGGCCGGCTGCGCCGCGCGTCGGTGCGCCTCACCCTGCGCGCGACGGACTCGGCCGGGCTGCGCTCGCCCGCGGTCCGGCGCACCGTGCGCGTGCGGCGCTGAGCGACCGGGGGGTGGGTCGTCTCAGCACACGTATGCGGTCGCTAGAACTACCCACCCCCCTGATCGGCCGGGGCGCGCGCCAGCTCCGCCAGCCGGCGCTCCAGGAAGGCCCGCTCCCCCGGGTTCTCCGTCAGCTCGCGGGCGCGGCGGTAGGCCTCGGCCGCTTCGTCTCGCCGGTCCAGGCGGCGCAGCAGGTCGGCGCGGGCCGCGTGCAGCAGGTGGTAGCGGTCCAGCATTCCGCCCTCCAGCTCCGCGATCAGCTCCAGGCCGCGCTCCGGGCCCTCCGCCATCGCCACCGCCACCGCGCGGTTCAGCTCCACCACCGGCGACGGGTCCGCCTGTGCCAGCAGCGCATACAGCGCGGCGATCCGGTTCCAGTCCTTGCGATCGCTCGTGTGCTCCGCCGCGATCCGCGCCTGCAACCCGTACGGCCCAACTCCTCCGGCCGTCGCCGCCCCTGCGAGTGCCACGCCCTCCTCGATCTCCTCCCGGTGCCACAGCGAGTGATCCTGGTCCTCCAGCAGCACCAGCTCGCCGGCCTCGTCGACCCGGGCGTCTCGGCGCGAGTGGTGCAGCAGCATCAGCGCGAGCAGTCCGCGCACCTCGGCCTCGTCCGGCATCAGGACGAGCAGCAGGCGGCCGAGCCGGATCGCCTCGTCGCACAGCTCGCGGCGCACCACCGTGTCGGCGCTCGTGGCCAGGTAGCCCTCGTTGAAGATCAGGTAGAGCGCCGCGAGGACCGAGCGCAGCCGCTCCGGGAGGTCGTGGTCGGGCGGCACCTCGTACGGGATCCGGGCTGCCCGGATCTTCCGCTTGGCGCGCACGAGCCGCTGCTGCATCGCGCTCTCCCCGACGAGGAACGCGCGCGCCACCTCCACCGTCGACAGGCCGCCGAGCGTCCGCAGCGTGAGCGACACGCGCACCTCCGGCGCGAGCGCCGGGTGGCAGCAGGTGAAGAAGAGGCGCAGGCGGTCGTCGGGCAGCGACGTGTCCGGCAGGTCCTCGGGCTCGCCCGGCATCAGCAGCTCCAGCTCCCGCAGCTTGTCCTCGTAGCGGCGCTCGCGGCGCAGCCGGTCGATCGCGTGGTTCCGCGCCGTGCGGACGATCCAGGCGCCGGGGTTGTCCGGCAGCCCGTCGCGCGGCCAGCGCTCCAGCGCGACCGCGAACGCCTCCTGCACCGCCTCCTCGGCCAGGTCGAAGTCGCCGAGGATGCGGATCAGGGTCGCCACCGCCCGCCCCGACTCGCGCCGGAACAGGCGGTCGGCGACCTCGGCGGACGCTCTTACCGGCCCGCCTCCGCCGTGGCGTCGTTGTGGTGGAGCTCCGAGCCCCTCGCCTCGTAGTCCATGACCGGGCGCACCTCCACGTCGCCGCCCGCCATGGGGATCCTCTTCGCCCAGGCGAGGGCGTCGTCGAGGTCCTTGCAGTCGAGCAGGTAGTAGCCGACGAGCTGCTCCTTCGTCTCGGCGAACGGGCCGTCCGAGACGATGGCTTCCCCGTCCACGGCGATCCGCACGGTCGTGGCGGTGGAGCTCGGCTGGAGCCCCTCGCCGCCCAGGTGCACGCCCGCGTCGACCGTGGCGCGGGTGTAGGCGTCCCAGGCCTTCATGCTCTCCGCCTGCTGGTCGGGCGTCGCCTCGGCGAAGCGGGTCTCGTCACCGATGAGTGCAAGCAGGTACTTCATAGGGTCGAACCTCCCAGGTTGGGGCGGCGCGATTCGCCGCCTTCACCGTAACGACGAACGGAAACCACCTTGATCGACAGCGCTCCTACGGCCGTGCCTCGGCGGCGCGCTCAGCGTCGTCGGCGCTCGCGTCCTCGTAGAGCATCACCGGCCGGACCTCGGTGGACCCCCGTGCGGCGCTCGGCGCCTTGGCGGCCCACTCGAGCGCCTCGTCCATCGACGCGCACTCGATGACGTAGAACCCTCCGAGCTGCTCCTTCGTCTCGGCGTACGGCCCGTCGGTCACGACCCGCTCGCCGTTCTCGAACCGGACAGTCTTCGACGTGGCGCTGGGCTGCAGACCCTCGCCCGACACCATCGCACCGGCGGCGATGAGCTGGGCCGAGTAGTCCTCCCAGCGCGCCATCTCGGCGGCGCCTTCCTCCTCGGACATGTCTTCCCACTGGCCTTCGTCGCCCCAGAGCACCAGCATGAACTTCATTCGAGCTCCCTTGGTCGTGCGGCCCGGTCGGCCGCGTTCACCCTAACGACGAACGGGCGGGGCCGAGATCGACAGCGAAGAGAGCGGTTAGCGTCTCGGCCATCGTGCGAGTCCTGTTCGCGACGACGCGAGGGGCCGGCCACTTCAACCCTCTGGTCCCGTTCATCGAGGCCGCCCTGCGCCGAGGGCACGAGGTTCTCGTGGCCGGACCGCAGCTCCTCGCCGAAACCGTCGAGCGAGCCGGTTATCCGTTCTGGCCATGCGAGGTCCCGCCCGAGCACCTGCTCGGCCCGACCTGGGGACGGGTGCAGACAGCGGCCACGCCCGCGGAGGCGGAGGCCATAGTCGTCGGAGAGATCTTCGGCAGGCTCAACGTGCAGGCGGCACTCCCTGGGATGCGCTCCGCGTGCGAGGAGTGGCAGCCCGGCGTGGTGATGCGGGACCCGGCGGAGTACGCCTCGGCGATCGCCGCCGAGTCACTCGGAATCCAGCACGCGCGAGTGGCGATCGGCCTGGCCGCGACCGAACGGGCGATGACGGAGATCGCGAGCCCGTCCATCGAGGCGGTGTCCCCCGGCGTCACCGAGGCCATCCTGGGATCGCCGTATCTCACAACCTGGCCCGCCTCCCTGGAGGACCCGGCCGGGACGAACCCGGAGGACGTCCGCAGGTTCCGCGATCCGGCCGCGGACACACCGCCGGCGGCGCTCGGCGACTGGTGGCCGGGCGACGACCGCCCGCTCGTGTACCTCAGCTTCGGGAGCGTGACCGGCGGGCTGCCGATGGCTCCCGCGCTCTACCGCGCGGCGCTCGAGGCCGCGCGTCAGGTGCCGGCGCGCGTCCTCGTCACGGTCGGGAACGAGCTCGAACTGGAGGCGGTGGGCGCGGTGCCCGCAAACGTGCATTTGACGCGGTGGGTGCCACAGCCCGACGCGTTGGCCGAGGCGAGCCTCGTCGTCAGTCACGGCGGCTCGGGCACCACGCTGGGCGCGCTCGCCGCGGGCCTGCCGCTCGTGGTCGTGCCGCTGTTCGCGGACCAGCCCCCGAACGCCAGAAGGGTCGCCGAGGTGGGAGCGGGCATGGTGGTGGAGCCCCTGCGCGAGGGCCCGTCGAAGGCCCTTCCGAGCTCGATCGATGCGGGCGCCCTGCGCGACGCGATCGTGGCAGGGCTGCGGGACGACGCCCTGGCGCGGGGTGCGCAGGCGATCGCAGCCGAGATGCGAGCGCTGCCCGCGGTGGACGGCTGGGCAGCTGCCTGACCCGGCGCAGCCGTCTGCGGGCGCGCTTGGCTGCTCCGGGTTCCCGGTCTTCGATACGGCACTAGCAATACTGGGTTGGGTGACCCGCAGACTCCTCGACACATCCGGCCTGTTCGCGGGTGTCCCGTACTCGTACGCGGCGGTCGCGCCGCCGGGGGGCATCGTCTTCACCGCCGGCGCGTGCCCGATCGACTCCGAGGGGCGGGTGGCGGATCCCGGTGACCTCGTGAGCCAGACCCGGTTGACCCTCGACAACCTGACCGCCACCCTGCGCGAAGCCGGCTGCCGGCTCGACGATGTGGTGAAGACGACCGTGTATGTGGCATCAGCCGAGCGAAGCGACCTGCACGTCGCCTGGGCCGCCGTGGAGGAACGCTTCGGGAGCGACGGCCCGCCGAGCACGCTGCTCGGCGTGAGCGTCCTCGGGTTCACGGACCAACTGGTGGAGATCGAAGCGGTGGCGACCCGGCCGTGAGCGGCTAAGCGCCGGGCCGCTCGGCGATTCGTCAGCATGTGGCGCGTGGCGGAGGTCGAGGTGATGGACGCGGACGTGACGGCGCTCGACGTGGATGCGATCGCCAACGCCGCCAACACGCAGTTGCAGCACGGCGGCGGGGTGGCCGGCGCGATCTCGCGGGCGGGTGGGCCGGCGGTTCAGCGGGAGTCGGACGAGCGCGCTCCCGTCGGGCTCGGCGAAGCGGTCGAGACCACGGCCGGCGACATGCCGGCCCGCTGGGTGATCCACGCGGCGACGATGGAGCTTGGCGGGCCGACCTCCGGCGACATCATCGAGCGGGCCACGCGGTCGACCCTCGCGAAGGCCGAGGAGCTGGGCTGCCGATCGCTGGCGCTTGTGGCCTTCGGGACCGGAGTCGGCGGCTTCCCGCTGGACGAGGCGGCGCGACTGATGGTGGGCGCGGCACGCTCGCATTCGGGCGACCTCGAGCGGATCGTGTTCGCGGTGCACGGCGCGGAGGCGGAGCGAGCGTTCCGCGAAGCGGTTGGCTGAGGGCGGCGGCTCCGGCGGGCGCGGCTCCGCTGGGGGCGGCTCCGGCGATCGCGGCTCCGGCGAACGCGGCTCCGGCGGCGCGGCGGCTTCAGCGCCCCTGCCCTCGTCGCCCCCGACTCCTTCAAGGGCACCTTCTCCGCCCGCGAGGTCGCGGCCGCCATCGCTTCCGGCCTGCGTGACGCCGGCCGCACCGCCGAGGAGCTTCCCGTCGCCGACGGCGGCGAGGGCACCATGGGCGTCCTCGTCGCCGCGCTCGGCGGTGAGCTCCGCACCGTCGAGGCGAGCGATCCGCTCGGCCGGCCCGTCGAGGCTTCCTTCGCCCTCATCGAGGACGGCCGCGCCGCGGTCGTCGAGACCGCCCAGGCGAGCGGCCTCGGCCTCGTCGAGGAGGACGAGCGCGACGCCTGGTCCGCCTCCACGCGCGGCACAGGCGAGCTGATCGCGGCCGCCGTCGAGGCCGGCGCCGAGCGTGTCATCGTGACCGTCGGCGGCTCCGCCACCACCGACGGCGGCGCCGGGGCGCTGGAGGCTCTCTCTGACGCCGGCGTGACCGTCGAGCTCGACGTTCTCTGCGACGTCCGCACTCCCTTCGAGCACGCGCCGCGCATCTTCGGCCCCCAGAAGGGCGCCACCCCCACCGTCGTGAAGCGCCTGGAGGGCCGCCTCGACACCCTTGCGAGCACCTTCCGGCGCGACCCGCGCGGTCAGCCCATGACGGGCGCGGCCGGCGGGCTGTCGGGCGGGCTCTGGGCCAGGCACAACGCCCGCCTCCACCACGGCGCCTCGTACGTGCTCGAAGCGATCGGCTTCGACGAGCGCATGCGCGCCGCCGCGTTCGTGGTCACCGGAGAGGGACGCCTCGACGAGCAGACGCTCGACGGCAAGATCGTCGGCGAGGTCGCCACCCGCTGCCGTCAGAACGGTGTGACCTGCCACGCCGTGGTCGGGCAGATCGCTCTCGACCCGTTCGAGCAGCGCATCCTCGACCTCGCGTCGGTAACGGAGGCGACGACGCTCGACGAGCTCGAGGCGGCGGGCCGCCGGCTGGTCGAGTAGTCAGGCCGGCGCGAAGCGGCCGTTACGCGCCGGCCGTGCGCCGCTCCACCGAAGCCGAGTAGGCACGCGGCCGGAAGCGCAGGATCGGGTCGCCGGACAGCTCGATCCCGGCGATCACGCGGGTGGGGTCGAACACCAGGATGTCGCCGTCGCGCTCGCGCTCCGTGTCGGCGCCGGTCAGCACGAGCCGGCCCACCTCGACCCGCTCGCGCTCCGATGGCCAGGCGACGGTGGGATCGTCGATCTCGTCGCCCTCCTCGGCCAGGATCACGAGCAGCCGGAAGGCGGTCTCGTCGCGCGCCAGGATCTCCTCCTGGAGGTAGTCCCGCCCGCGCGCCTTGGCCTCGTCGGGGGGAAGGGTGCGCTCGCCGGCCTCGGGCTCGAAGCGGTAGCGAACCCAGCGCGAGCCGCCGCCGGCATCGAGCCACCGGAACGAGTGGATCGCGTTGTAGGCGCAGGTGGCGTAGCTCTCGGGCGGGTCGGCGCCGAGCGCGGCCTGGATCGCCGGCAGCGCCTCGGGGTGGGCGCCGAGGAAGTCCGGCATGAGCTTCTCGGGCTCCAGGCGCGCCGTCGTGAACGCGATGAAGTCCTCCGGCGTCCGCACGAAGAAGCACGGCAGCGTGAGGCCGACGATGTCGGTCTTGCCCCCGTCCGCCAGGTACATCTTCACGGCCATCCCGCGACCCTCGCGCGCGTAGTCGGGTATTCCGGGGTCGCCGCCGCCGTTGGAGAAGCGGACGGTCACGCGCGACGGCTCGCCCTGCATGTGGGCCGCCGTGGTGAGCCGGCTCGCCTCGGCGGACGGCGTGAAGGTGCCGGTCAGCAGCGTGCCCTTGGCGTGCGCCGCGCGGTGTCCGGCATGGGCCCCGGAGATCGCGTTGATCGCGTCGACCGCCTCCACCGCAAGCGAGTCCATGTGCTGACGATAACTCCACCGGCGCACGCGGACCGCCCAGAAAGCGACGGGCGCTCCTTCTGGAGCGCCCGTGCTGCCTCACCCGTGCGACGGGGACGGCCGCATCCCGGCCGGCCACCGCCGCGGTGCTCCACCGATTGTAACGTTGGTCACGAGTTAGCGCGACTCTGCAAGCGCGCGGACTACGGCCTCGTAGAACCCCTCGCTCATCGCCGCCTCGGTGCGCTCGGCGCCCGGCGGGAGCGGCGCGTCGCCCACCACCGCGTTCGCGACGAGGAAGAAGCGCCCCACGATCGCGGCGACCTCGAGGTCCTCGCGCGAGTCGCCGACCCCGATGCACTGCTCGCGCGAGTACCCGCGCGCCTGCATGTGCGCGCGCACGGCACCCGCCTTCGACGATGCGGCCGGGATCAGGTGGAACGTGTGGGTGTCGGGGCCGATCTCGCCGTTGTCCACCAGGCGCAGACCGGTGAGCCCCTCGGCGGCCAGCAGCTCGTTCGCCTCGCGCGCGTCGATCAGCCCGCGGAACAGGTGCGACACCTCGCGGTCCACGTGCCACGGCGCGTGCTGCTCGAGCCGTCCCGCGTAGCGGTCGAGGAGCAGCGCCGGCGCGCCGGTCTCCGCGATCTGCGCGTGGATGGTGCGCCCTTCCTGCGGCTGGAGGTCGCCCGTGAGGAAGGTGAGCTCGCCGTCGATCACCATGCCGGACCCGACCTCGAAGATGTAGGAGGTCTGGCCGAGCAGCCGGGCGTCCTCCATCACCTGGGCACGTCGCCGGCCGGACTTGATCACGACCTCCGCGCCCGCCCGGTGGCACGCCTCGAGGGCGCGCGCGGCGAGCAGCGTGAACTCGCCCTCCGCCGTGCGGAAGAGCGAGGCCCCCTTACCGAGGAGGGTGCCGTCGAGGTCGGTGTAGACGCACTTGATTCCCATTGACCGAATCCGCGCGCGCACGGCCGAGCCGTGCTTGCGGCCCTACGCACGCGTGCGCAGGGTGGCATACGGCGGCCGCTCCACGAGCTCCACCTGGACCAGCCGGCCATCGGCCGTCTGGAACGGCGGGGCGTGGTCGTCGGCCAGCCGGCCCTCGGCGCGCAGGCGCTCGAGCACCACGCGCAGCACCGCGTACGCCATCGGGCCCAGCGCGCGCAGCGACTGATGGCGGTTGTGCCTCACCTCGAGGTCCACCTGCGCCATGCCGTCGGTGCCCCCGAGGGCGTCGCGCGCGTGCAGGAGCATCGAGGTCTCGATCGAATAGCCGGTGGCGTACGGCAGCCGGTCGAAGAAGGAGCGCCGCCCGGCCACCTCGCCGGCGAGCGGCTGGATGAAGGCGGCGAGCTCGGGATAGAAGGCCGACAGCAGCGGCCGCGCGGTGAGCTCGGTCACCCGTCCGCCGTCGAGCGGGCGCTCCTCGCCGTCCGGGGTCATGAAGGGGCGCCGGAAGTAGCCCTTCACGAACTGGAGCTCGCTCTCCCAGATCAGCGGGCCGAGCAAGCCGCTGGCGAAGTGCGGCGAGAACCGGCGCGTGTCGGAGTCGAGATAGACCACCAGGTCGCCGCGGGCGACCGCCAGGGCGCGCCACATGGCGTCGCCCTTCCCGAGCGCCTGGCCGAACTCGGGGAGGAGCTCGGACTCCTGGTGGACTTCGGCGCCGAGACTCGCCGCTATGTCGGCCGTGCCGTCCTGTGAGGCGGCGTCCACCACCAGGATCTGGTCGACCAGGTCCCCGAGGGTCTGCAGACGCGACACGATCTCCCCGATCGTGTCGGCCACCTCGCGCGTCGGAAGGACGACCGTGACCCTCTCCCGCTTGCGTTCGCGCAGCAACTCCAGGGGGAACTGCGAGTGGTGAAAGGGGCGGATCAACTCGGTCGTACCATGGCATCCGTGCAGCGTGTCCAGGCGACCTACCCCTGGGGGCCGCTCCTCGAAACCGGGGCGGAGGAGGAGCTGGTGGCGACGTCGCGGGAGGCCGCCCGCCCCGGAATCGTTACACCGCTTCCGGAGGATGTCCATCCCGCTCTGCGAGCGGCTCTGGCGGGTGCCGGGATCGAGTCGCTGTGGTCGCACCAGGCCGACACGCTCGAGTGTGCCCGGCGCGGGCACACCATCGTCACCACCGGCACGGCGAGCGGGAAGTCGCTCGCCTTCAACCTGCCGGTGCTCGACACCCTGGCGGCCGATCCCGCCGCGCGCGCCTTCTACCTCTACCCGACGAAGGCGCTGGCCCAGGACCAGGCGCGCAAGCTCTCCCAGCTCGGGGGTCGCTTCCTGCGCCACGCGATCTACGACGGCGACACGCCCCGCGAGGAGCGCCGCGCGATCCGCCAGCGCTCGAACCTGATCCTCACCAACCCGGACATGCTCCACGTGGGCGTGCTGCCGAACCACCGCTCCTGGGGAGACCTGCTCGCCAACCTGGCCTGGGTGGTGGTTGACGAGGCGCACGTGTACCGCGGGGTGTTCGGCTCGCACGTGGCGAACGTGCTGCGCCGGCTGCGGCGCCTCGCGCGCGCCTACGGCGCCGAGCCGCGCTTCGTGCTGACGAGCGCGACGATCGCGAACCCGGTCCAGCTGGCCGAGGGCCTCACCGGGCTCGAGGTGCAGCTGGTCGATCACGACGGCGCGCCCCACGCCGAGCGCGAGGTGGTGATGTGGAACCCGCCGCTCGTGGACGAGGCGCTCGGTAAGCGGGCCTCCGCGCTGTCCGAGGCGGCGAAGCTGCTGGCCGGCCTCGTGGAGCGCGAGGTGCGGACGATCTGCTTCCTGAAGTCGCGCCGCGGCGTGGAGCTGATCCAGCGCTTCACGCGGTTGCGGCTCGAGGACGCCGGGCGGCCCGACCTCGCCGAGCGGATCGCGCCCTACCGGGCGGGCTACACGCCGATGCAGCGGCGGGAGATCGAGCGCCGGCTCTCAGAGGGCGAGCTGCTCGCCGTGGTGGCCACGAACGCGCTCGAGCTCGGCATCGACGTGGGCGACCTCGACGCCGCCCTGTGCGTGACGTTCCCCGGAACGGTCGCCTCGCTGCGCCAGATGTGGGGACGGGCCGGGCGGCGCAAGGCCGGCCTCGCCATGTACGTGGCGGGGGAGGACGCGCTCGACCAGTTCTTCTGCCGCCACCCCGACGAGTTCCTCGAGCGACCCGTGGAGCGGGCGATCCTCGACCACGAGTCGGAGGAGATCCACCTGGCGCACCTGGGCGCCGCGGCGTACGAGCTGCCGCTGACGCCCGAGGACGAGGACGTGTTCGGCGAGCGCTGGGAGGAGCACGCGCAGCGGCTCGTGAAGCAGGGGCGGCTGCGGGAGCGGGGCGGCCGCTACCTGCCGCGCGGGCCCGGTTACCCGGCGGCGCGGATCGCGCTGCGCTCCGCATCGCCCGACTCGGTGGCGATCGTGGAGTCGAGCGGCGGCGAGCTGATCGGGACGGTGGAGTCGGCGCGCGCCCACTCGGCCGTGCACCCCGGCGCGGTCTATCTCCACATGGGCGCGGCGTACGAGGTGGAGGACCTCGACCTGCACGGGCACCGCGCGCTCGTGCGGCCCTTCGAGGGGGACTGGTACACGCAGCCGAAGAAGGAGTCCGAGACGTGGATCGAGCAGGTGCGGGAGAGCCGCTCGTGCTGCGGGGTGGAGCTGTCGTTCGGGATCGTGTCGGTGACGGAGCAGGTGGTCGCCTACCAGAAGAAGCGCGTGGCGGACCACTCGGTGATCGACCTGCTGGCGCTCGACATGCCGGAGCAGGACTTCGTGACGCAGGCGCTCTGGTACGAGCTGCCGGACTCGCTCCTGCGCGACGACTTCGCGCTGGAGGCGCTCCAGGGCTCGCTGCACGCGGCGGAGCACGGGCAGATCGCGGTGCTGCCGCTGATCGCGATGTGCGACCGGTGGGACATCGGCGGCCTCTCGACCGCCCTGCACCAGCAGACGGGGCGCTCGACGATCTTCATCTACGACGGGCACCCCGGCGGCGTGGGGATCACGCGCGTGGGCTACGAGCGCTTCGAGGCGCTGGTGGACGACGCCCTGCGCCTGATCTCCGAATGCCCCTGCCGGGCGGGCTGCCCCTCCTGCGTGCAGTCGCCGAAGTGCGGCAACCTGAACGAGCCGCTGAACAAGCGCGGGGCGACGGAGTTGCTGAGCAGGATGGCGTCGCGGTGAATTTGCGACGGCGGGGCAGTCCTAATTCGTATGACTACTCCACCTCCGGATCCTGAGCTGAAGCGGCTGGAACCACTGCTGGGGACGTGGCGGTCCGAGGAGCACACGCGGGACAGCGTGCTCGGCCCCGGCGTCCCGGTCGTCAGCGACGAGTCATTCGAGTGGCTCGACGGCGGCTACTTCATGGTGAGCACCTACGACACGAAGTTCGGCGACGAGCCGGCTCAGACGGGCGTGAACTACTGGGGCTACGACGCCGGCGCGGGCCGCTTCCGAATCGTCTTCTTCAGCAACAACGGGCCCTACACCGAGGACGGCAACCGCTACGAGGGCGTCGTGGAGGACGGCACCCTCACCTTCGAGGGCCCCGCCCGCTTCCAGTACCGGCTGGACGACTCGGGGAAGGTCCGCGTGAACGACGACGGATCGATCTCGGTCGCGTGGTGGCTGCGCGACGAGAACGGCGAATGGCAGCCGTGGATGGACAACAGGTTCTCGAGGGTGGAGGACTAGGCGAAGTCGACCACCAGCGCCGAGTGGTCGCTAAGGCCGTCGCGGCGCCACTCGTGGGCGTAGGCGGCGGCCTGCGGCTCGAGACCGTGCGCGAGGACGTGGTCGAGCCGCCAGCCGCCGCGGTCGTGCGGGAACGTCCAGCTCGCGTCGCGGTTGCCGTAGCCGTTCAGGGAGCGGAACGCGTCGACCCAGCCGTGCTCGGCTCTGAGCCCGTGGACCAGGCTGCGCTCGGCCCGGTCCCAGCGCTCGCCCCGCTCGGGCCGCAGGCGGCCCGCGCTGTCGAACGCGAACGTCATCACGTCGCCGTCCGGCAGCTCGCGGCGGGGGGTGTTGAGGTCGCCGCAGAGCACACGCCGGCCCGGCGGCCTCGCAGCCAGGTAAGCCGCGACCGCCTCGTGCGTGCGGATCTTCGCCAGGTCCGGCGCCGGGGCGATCGGCGAATGCAGGTTCACCACCTCCACGTCCTCCACCAGGCAGCACAGCAGGCGTTCGGGCCAGGGCAGGTCCGGCGCCGAGGGCAGGCGGCGAAGCGGCCCGCGGGCGGCTGTCAGCACGCCGAGCGGCCGGCGGCGCTCGGCCCGGCGCGCGGCTTCGAGCGCCGTCTCCGACCCCGAGAAGCCCATCTCGGCGAGCGCGGCACGCCAGAGCGGCAACGTGCGGGCGGTCACCTCCTGAAGCGCCACGACGTCCGCGCCGACGGACGCAATCGCTTCGGCCTGCTGCGCCTGTCGCGCTACGCGGCCGGCGACGTTCCAGGTGACGAGGCGCAGGGCCTCAGGTGATCATCGTGCGCGAGGCGGCCTCGAGGATCGAGGCGCGGCCCTTGTGCGACGCCTCGTAGAGGCTGACCGCCGCGGCCGCCTCGGGACCCTCGGCCTGGAGCCGGTCCTCGATGTCCGGAGCGGTCATCTCGTCGTAGCCGTGCCACGGCTCGTCCACGTCGACCTCCGCACCGGCGCCGTCCTCGGCGCCCGTCTCGGCGGTCTCGGCGACGAGCTCGGGCTCCTCGCTGACGTGGGTCGGCTCCTCCGAAGCGGGCGGTGGGGCGACCGGCTCGGGCGGAGCGGCCTCCGCGGAGGGCGCGACGGGCTCGCCGGCGACCGTCGCCGGCGCGGCGGCGGCGCTCGACGGGCTCGTCGATCGGCGGCGCCGCCTTCATGGCCTCCTCGGCGGGGCGGCGGCTGCGCCTGCTTGCGCGCGGCTGCCCGACCGGGCGCGGCCGTTGCCCGACTTCGCGCCGGACCTGCTTGACGTCCTCCGCCGCCGTGGCGGCGGCGCCGGGCGCGGCTTCTCCTCGACCTGCTCCTCCCCGCCTGCCACGAGCCCGTGGGCGAACTTCACGGCCTCCTTCGCGGCTCCGAAGCCGAGCTCGAGGGGGACGCGGACGATGGTGATCGGAAGGGTGAGGAGTCTCATCTCTTCGCGCTACCCGTGGTTCCGCGCCGGTAAGCGTGCGCCGAAGCCCGCCGGCGCAAGATCCCTTGCACAGAGCAGGATTTTTCGCCCAGATCTCAAGGGGTCTCGCGATGAGTCGATCCGACGTTGAGTGCGAACCCCGTGGACCATCCTTTCCTGCGTCGCGTTGCTCGCGGCGCTGCCCTCAGCGGCCTCCGCCCAGGGAGGAGGCGCCGCTGCGCCCAGCGGGGGCGGCTCGCAGGCCGGCGGCGGGAGCTTCGGCGCGCCTTCGCCGGGAAGCGCGAAGCCCGCACAGCCCGGCGCCGAGCGCCCGCCCACCGCAAGCGGCGCGGCGGCACCCTCCTCACCTCCTTCGAGCTCCGCCGCAAGCACGTCTACCTGAACGGCCGGCCCGCGCGCATCCGCTTCACCCTCTCCGGACGCCGCGCCGTCCACGTCCACCTCCGCGTCCTCAACACCGCCGACCGCTCGGCGGTCGCCACGATCGACCTCGGCGAGCGCGCTCCCGGCGACCACACCGCCACCTTCACCGGCCTCGAGGCAGGCGTCCTCCCCGAGGGCACCTACCTGCTCCACCTCGCCGGCCGCGGGCTGCGGCGCGCGCCCACCGCCAGCAGCACGGCCGACGTCGAGTTCTCCCACCACGCCTTCCCGATCGCCGGCGCCTTCGACTGGGGCAGCGACGGCTCCCGCTTCGGCGCCAAGCGCCACGGGCACATCCATCAGGGGCAGGATCTGGCGGCGGCCGAGGGCACGCCCGTGGTGGCGCCCCGCGGCGGGCTCGTCGAATCCGTCCAGTACCAGGCCGAGGGCGCGGGCCACTACATCGTGCTCGACTCCGACGACGAGGACTACGACTACGTCTTCATGCACCTGAAGACCGGCTCGATCACGGTCGAAGAGGGCGACCGCGTGCGCACCGGCCAGGCGATCGGCGAGGTCGGCAACACGGGCAGCTCGACCGGCCCCCACCTCCACTTCGAGATCTGGGTCGGCGGGTGGTACACGGGCGGCGAGCCGATCGACCCGCTGCCGCTGCTGCAGAGCTGGGCCTGAGCGCCTAACTCGCGCTCGAGACCTGCCGCACTCGCCCCTTCCACGCTGACGCAGTTGAACTTCCTGAATTGCCGTAGTCGACCCTTAGAAAGTGCCGTAACCGACCTTTTCAGGGACCTTGACGCCTAGTCCACCGTCAGGCTGAACGAGCCGCGCATTCCGTCCGTGCTCGTCGCCACCGAGCCGTTCAGCTGGTCCAGCGGGCGGGCGAACAGTCCGCCTCCGAAGATCCCGCCCAGGCCGAGCTCCGGCGCCACCTGGCGGAGCACCTGGAGCGCCACCTGCTCGGCGTCCGCCGACACCACGAGCGAACCGTTCGCGCCTGACACGTCCTCGGGCTGCTGCGACGCCATCGCCCGGGCGCGCGCTGCGTTGCTGCCTGCGACGAACACGTCATCCGCCACGCCGAACACGAACCGCCCGCCGTCCGCGAGCCGCGCTTCGAAGAGGTCGCCGCGGGGTGCGATGTCCGTGACCCCCAGCCCTGCGCCGAGCTGCGGCAGCGCCTGCGCCACCCGCTCGACCGTCCTCCCGAACGCCTCCGGATCCTCGACCTCGGCGCGGACGCCGAACTCGCCGTTCACCGCCGCGGAGACCGAGAGGTCACCCGTCAGCTGCCCGAAGAGGTCCTCCTCCACGTCGATGTCGAACCGCTGCGAGATCGCCCGCTTGCCCGTCTCGTACTCGCCGTAGCCGGCCGGGTCGAGCGTCTGGAAGGTCGACTCGAAGAACGCGATCAACCTGGCTCGGGTCGCGCAGGCCGAAGCCCACCTCGCCCGGGATCCGCACCACCTGAGCGGCCTCGTCGCCGGAGGCCAGCGGCAGGTCCTCGTCGCTCAGCTCGCCCCCGTCCGTACGAAGGTTGAACTCGACCTCGACGGCGTCGTCCGTGGCCGAGGCGGTCATCCCGAGCGTGCGCAGGGCCGCGATCCACTGCACCTGCCGCGCCGCCTCGCCGCCGGGCTCCTGCTCGAGCAGCGACTGGAGCTCCACGTAGATCCGCGCCAGCGCCTGCTCGGGCAGCCCCTCGAGGCTGCGCTCGAACGTCTCCACGTCGAGATGGTCGTCGCCCTCGGCCCGCTCCAGCGCGTCCTCGAGCAGCTCCCGATTGCCGGCGAACACGACCATCTCGTCCTCGACGGCGAAGACGGTGCCATCCTCCTCGAAGACCGTCGCGCCGGCCACCTCGCCGTCCTCGACCGCCCCGGTCTTCGCGATCAGCTCGTCGAGGGCGTCCGTGTCGGCGACCTGGATCGAGGCGACGAAGTCCTCGTCCTCCGATTCGTCGATGAAGGAGGCGGGGTCGGTGGCGCTGACCACGAAGGGGTTGCCCAGCAGCGGGCGGACGTCGTCCTCGTAGGAGACGCCGCCGGCGCCCTGCTCGATCTGATCCTGGAGCATGCGACCCAGGGAGTCGCCGCTCGGAAAGCGGCCGATGATCTCGTCGAGCGCCTGGTACTGGTCGCCCTCCACATCGGTTTCGATGGCGACCGCGAACGGCGTGTTCGGCGGCACGTAGGCGAGCGAGGACTCGAGCGCCCCGCCGGAGCTCTCGTCGCCGTTGCAGCCGGCGGCGAGAACCGCGCAGGCCAGGATCGCCGCCGTGAGGGCCAGGAGCCGCATCCGGGGTGAAGGGTAGGGAAGGGCCGCGCGGAGCTCCGCTCGCGGGCCGCCGGCGTCCTCCGCCGTTCACGAACGGCAGCGGTGAGGGCGGCGGAGACCCCGTTCCTCGCTTGCTGGTCCGGATGCGTCCCGATATAGGACGTTTCCGGACCGGGTCCGCGTTTTGGGCCCGGCGTAGGCTCTTCCCGTGGCCACCCGGGCGCCTGCGCGTCTCGAAGCCGATCGTCAGCGCGTTCGCGAGCTCGCCCGGCGCGAGCTCGCGGCGCTGAACGAACGGACGCGCGCCTCCGAGGCCCTGTTCCGCCGCGCCGGCCGGGTCCTGCCCGGCGGCGTCGCCTCCTCGTTCCAGCTCCGCGAGCCCTGGCCCGTCTACATGACCCGCGGCGAGGGGTCCCGGGTGTGGGACGCCGACGGCAACGAGTACGTCGACCTCCACAACGGCTTCGGGGCCATGCTCCAGGGCCACGCGCATCCGGCGATCGCCGCGGCGGTCCAGGCCCGCGCCGCTCAGGGCACACACTTCGGCGCCCCTACCGAGGACGCGGTCGTCGTCGCCGAGGAGCTCGCGAGGCGCTTCCGGCTGCCCCACTGGCGCTTCACCAACTCCGGGACCGAGTCGACGATGGCCGCCATCCGCCTCGCCCGCGCCCTGACCGGCCGTGACCCCGTGGTCGCCATCGCCGGCGCCTACCACGGCCACCACGACACGGCACTCGCGACTAGGACGACCACCGCCGGAATCCCGCGGCCGATCCTCGACCTGGTGCACGAGGTCCCCTTCAACGACGCCGCCTCGATGGAGCGCCGGGTCGCCGAGCTCGCCGCCGAGGGACGGGCGCCCGCCTGCGTCCTGATGGAGCCGGCGAAGACGCACGGCGGCATCTCTCCCCCGCTCCCGGCTACCTCCAGGCCGTGCGCGAGCTCACCCGGCGCCACGGCGTCCTACTGATCTTCGACGAGGTCAAGACCGGCCTCGCGATCGCCGCCGGCGGCGCGGTGGAGCGCTACGGAGTCGAGCCCGACGTCGTCACGCTCGCCAAGGCGCTCGGCGCCGGCCTGCCCAGCGGCGCCATCGGGATGAGCGCCGGCGCCGCCGGACTGGTCGAGAGCGGAGCCGTGCCCGTGTTCGGCACGTTCAACGGCAACCCGCTGGGCATGTCGGCCGCGCGCGCGAACCTGCTCGAGGTGCTGACCCCGGCGGCCTACGAGCACTTCGAACGGCTCGGGACCCGCCTCGCGGGGCGCCTCGCCGGACCGACCGTCGCCGTCGGCGCAAGGGGCTGCGTCAGGGGAAGCATCGACGACCAGGACCTCGCCGAGCTGACCTGGCTCTGGGCGATGAACCGCGGCGTCCTCACGACCCGCGGCCGCGGCATCGAGTGGAGCCTCTCCACGGCGCACACCGAGGCGGACGTCGACCGCTGCGCCGAGGTCTTCGCGGAGCTGGACGCCGAGCTCAGCCGCTGACCACCGTGCGGCTCTGCTCGCGCATGAACTGCGGCAGGTACCACGGCCCCAGGCCGCCCTTGCCCGTCGAGCCGCTCGACTTCCAGCCGCAGAACGTCTGCGTGCCGGGCCAGGCTCCGGTCGTGGCGCCCGCCCGGCGGTTCACGTAGACCACCCCCGCCTGGATGCCATCCAGGAAGCGCTCCTGCTCGCCCTCGTCCTCGCTGAAGATTCCCGCGGTCAGCCCGTAGGCCGGCGCGTTCGCCTCCTCGATCGCCTCGTCGAGCGAGCCGGCGGCCGACACGGTCACGAACGGGAGGAACAGCTCGTTCCGCTCGAGCCGGTGCCCGTGCGGCAGCCCGGCCACCACGGTCGGCTCGACGAACAGCCCGGGCCGCTCCGGCCGCCCGCCACCGGTCACCACTCTGCCGTCCCTCTGCGCGTCCGCGACCGCCTCCTCGAACCGCGCGACGCTGCCCTCGTTCACCACCGGCCCCACGAACATGGCCCGCTCGGCGGGCTCCCCCAGCACCAGGCCCTCCGTGAAGCGAGCGAGCCGCTCGAGGAACTCGTCGTGGACCGACCGGTCGACGATCGCCCGCGAGCACGCGCTGCACTTCTGGCCCGACAGCCCGAACGCCGCGCGCGCCACGCCCTCGGCCGCCTTGTCGAGGTCCGCCGCCGCGGTCACGATCGCCGGGTTCTTGCCGCCCATCTCGGTCAGCGCGGGGCGCGCGTAGGGCCCCTCCTGCATCCGGCGGGCGATCCAGCGGCCGACCTCCGCGGAGCCGGTGAAGGCCACTCCCTCCACAGCATCCTCGACCAGCGCCCGGCCGGTCGCCGGACCGCCGTGGACCAGGTTGAACACCCCGGCCGGCAGCTCCGCCGCGCGGACGATCTCGCCGAGGATCGCCCCCGTCAGGGGCGTCTCCTCCGACGGCTTCAGCACGACCGTGTTGCCCGCGATCAGGGCGGAGCTCGCCATGCCCATCGTCAGCGCGACCGGGAAGTTGAACGGCGAGATGACGGCGAAGGCGCCGTAGGGCCGCAGCACGTCGGTGTTGCGCTCGGAGTCGACGAAGCTGGCGAGCGGCTTCTCGTAGCCGTCGTTGCGCTCCATGTGCTCGGCGTAGGCCTCGATGAGGTCCACCGCCTCCTGCACCTCGAGGATCGACTCGGCGCGCGACTTGCCCACCTCGAGGCTCGCCACCGCGGCCAGCTCGAAGTGCCGCTCCTGGATGCCCGCCGCCACCGCCCGCAGCAGCGAGCAACGCTCGGCGTAGGGCGTCCTGCGCCACACCGGCGCGGCCGAGCGCGCGGCCTCGACCGCGCGCGCCACGAGCTCCGCCGAGGCCGCGCCGGCGCGGCTCGCCACCGCGCCGTCGCTCGACGGGTCGCGCCGCTCGAACGGCTCGCCCTCCTCGACCTCCTCCCCGGCCACCAGGTGCGGCAGCGGACCGCCCGCGCCGGCGCGCGCCTCCGCCAGCCGGGCCTCGAACTCCTCGTCCGCCTCGCTGCCGAGGTCGCCGCTCGTGTACGTCAGCCGAGTGCTCATCGCCCGACGCTATCCGACGGCCCCGCCACCGGTCCACCGAGCCGTAGACTGCCGCCACCCGTGGGCGCCCGCACCGAGTTCCCCCGCCGCGTCCGCCGGATCGACCACACCTGGATCCCGATGTCCGACGGCACCAGGCTGGCCGCGCGGATCTGGCTGCCCGAGGACGCCGAGCAGGATCCCGTGCCCGCGATCCTCGAGTACATCCCGTACCGCAAGGGCGACGCCTTCGCCCGCCGCGACTCGACCCACCACCACTGGTTCGCCGGCCACGGCTACGCGGGCGTGCGCGTGGACCTGCGCGGCAGCGGCGACTCCGACGGCATCCTGTTCGACGAGTACCTGCCTCAGGAAGAGGACGACGGGCTCGAGGTGATCGCGTGGCTGGCGGAGCAGCCCTGGTGCAGCGGAGCGGTCGGGATGATGGGCATCTCCTGGGGCGGCTTCAACGGGCTGCAGGTGGCGGCGCGGCGGCCGCCGGCGCTGAAGGCCGTCGTCACGATGTGCGCCAGCGACGACCGCTACGCCGACGACGTCCACTACGTCGGCGGCTGCGTGCTCGGCGTGGACATGCTCCCGTGGGCCGCCACGATGCTCACGCTCACGTCGATGCCGCCGGATCCGGCCGCGGTCGGAGACGGCTGGCGCGACACCTGGATGCAGCGGATGGAGCGCACGCCGGCCATGGTGGAGGCCTGGCTCTCCCACCAGCGCCGCGACGACTACTGGCGCCAGGGCTCGGTCTGCGAGGACTACGGCGCGATCGAGGCGGCCGTGTACGCCGTGGGCGGCTGGGCGGACGGCTACTCGAACGCGGTCCCGCGCCTGATCGAGGGCCTGCCCGGCCCGCGCAAGGGACTGATCGGGCCGTGGTCGCACGCGTTCCCGCAGGACGGCCAGCCCGGCCCGACGATCGGCTTCCTCCAGGAGTGCCTGCGCTGGTGGGACCAGTGGCTGAAGGGCGCCGACACCGGGGTCATGGACGAGCCGGTGCTGCGGGTCTGGATGCAGGACCCCGTGCCGCCCGCCACTCACTACCCCGAGCGCCCGGGGCGCTGGGTGACCGAGCCGGCCTGGCCGTCGCCGAACGTGGAGCGGCGCGAGCTCGCGCTGCCCGGCGACCTGCCGAGGACGCACCAGAGCGTCGAGTCGACCGGCGCCGACGCCGGCGCCTGGTGCCCGGACGGCGGCGAGGGCGACTGGCCCGGCGACCAGCGCGCCGAGGACGAGCGCTCGCTGGCGCTCGACCTCGAGCCGCTCGACGACCGGATCGAGATCCTCGGCTTCCCGGAGGTCGAGCTCGAGCTGTCGGTCGACCGTCCCAACGCGCTGGTGGCGGTTCGCCTCTGCGACGTGGCGCCGGACGGCGCCTCGCTGCTCGTCACGCGCGGCCTGCGCAACCTCACGCACGCGACGACCACGCCGAAGCGAACGCAGCTCGAGCCCGGCCGCCGCTACACGTTCCGCGTGAGGCTCGACGCGATCGCCCAGGCCGTGCCGGCCGGGCACCGCCTGCGCGTCGCCATCTCCACGAGCTACTGGCCCTGGGCCTGGCCCTCGCCGGAGCCGGTCACGCTCACCCTGCACGGCGGGCGCCTGATCCTGCCGGTCCGCCACTCGCGAGAGGACGAGCCCGAGCCGCCGCCCTTCGAGGAGCCCGAATGGGCCGAGCCGATCGAGGTGGAGGTGCTCGAGCCGGGCGAGACGCACCGCCGCCACCGCGACGACCCGGACACCGGCGCGCACGAGGTCGAGTTCGAGTGGGACGTGGGCGGCCACCGCCGCCTGCCGGAGTTCGGCACGGAGATGCTCGACACCAACCTCACCACCTACCGCATCGTCGACGGCGATCCGCTGTCCGCGAGCGTGCACGTGCGCTGCACGACCGGCCTCGGCCGGGGCGACTGGCAGACGCGCGTGGAGACCGACAGCCGCATGCGCTCGACCGCGACCGAGTTCCTCGTCACCCAGCGGCTCGAGGCGTTCGAGGGCGACGAGCGCGTGTACGAGCGCACCTGGGAGCTGGCGCTCCCGCGCGACTGCGTCTAGCCGACGCCCTTCGCCACCCAGCGCTGGAACTCGGCGATCAGCTCCTCGCTCGGAAGCAGCAGCCGGCCGTTCTCGAAGGCCCCCGAGCGCATGCCGCGCTGCACCGACTCGACCAGCACCTGGTCCTCGGCGCCGACCTGGTAGTCGAGCTTCAGGTAGTCGGCGATCCAGTCCGGGTCGACGTCCTCGGCGAAGAAGTAGTCGAGCCAGCCGTAGGTGCGGTCCGGCTCCTCCGGCACGAGCGGGCCGATCGACAGGTTGGGGCGGCCCGGCATCACGTTCACCTTGATGTTCGGCCAGATCATGTGGAACTGGCCCTCCACCCCACCCGTCCCGTTCCGGGAGCGCGCGAAGTGACTGGCGAACGTCGCGTGACTCTCCAGCCGGTACCTGCTCGGCGCGACGTCGATCACCTTGCTGAAGGACGGGTGCGCGACGGCGCAGTGGTAGCACTCGAGGTAGTTCTCGACGGCGACCTTCCAGTTCGCCGCGAGCGTGTAGTCCACGCGCTGGTGGAAACCCAGCGCGTCGACGTCGAGCCCGCCCTCCGCGACGATCCGCGGCAGGTCGCCCAGCGTCTCGGCGAGCGGCGCCGCGTCCGGATCGGGGTTGACGAACAGGAAGGGCCCCCATGTGTCGACCTTCGCGCGCCGCAGGCCGAGCGCCGAGCGGTCGAAGCCGGGATCGTCCTCCGACCGCGGCGCCTTGCGCAGCGAGCCGTCGAGGTCGTAGGTCCAGGCGTGGTAGTGGCACTGCAGCGACGTGCAGCGCCCCTCGCCGCTCACCACCTCGGCACCGCGATGGCGGCAGACGTTCACCAGGGCACGCAGCGAGCCCTCCCTGTCGCGCACCACGATCAGCGGCACGTCGCCGGCGCGAACCGTGAAGTAGGAGCCGGGCTCGGCCACCTGGCCCGTGTGGCCCGCGTACTGCCAGGCGTGGCCGAACAGCCGCTTTCGCTCGCGCGCGAGCACGTCGGCGTCGGTGTACCAGCGGTAGGGCAGCGTCTCGGTCATGCGCACCGCGTGACACGCCGGGATCGTCAGAGGGTCCTCGCCGCGGCAGCGCTCCGCGATGCCGAGCCGCTCGGCCTCACCCGACGCCATCACCGGGCAGCGCGGGTGGAAGCGGCAGCCGGACGGGATGCGCGTCGGGTCGGGCGCCTCGCCGCTGAGGATCACCTGCTCCATCTCCTCCACCTCCGGCACCACCGACAGCAGCGCGCGCGTGTATGGATGGCGCGGCGCCGTGAGGATCTCCTCCGTCGTGCCCTCCTCCACGATCCGGCCCAGGTACATGACTGCGACGCGGTTGGCCACGTTCCAGGCCAGGCCGAGGTCGTGCGTCACGACGAGGATGCCCACGTCGGTCTCCTGCACCAGGCCGAGCATCAGCGCCAGGATCTCGCCGCGCACCGAGGCGTCCAGCGACGACACCGGCTCGTCCGCCACCAGCAGGCTCGGGCTGAGCGCCATGGCGCCCGCGATGATCACGCGCTGGCGCTGGCCGCCGGAGATCTCGTACGGGTACGCGGTGAAGAAGCGCTCCGGCGGCCGCAGGCCGGCGCGCGACAGGGCCTCGGCCACGAGCCGCTCCTCGTCGCCCTCGATCTTCTGGATGCGCAGCCCCTCGGCCACCGCCTCGTAGATCGTCTGGCGCGCGTTGAGGGCCGCGGTCGGGTCCTGGAAGATCATCTGAGCCGTGCGGCGGTGCTCGCGCAGCGCGCGGCGCCCGTAGCCGAGTGGCTCGCCGCGGATGTGCACCTCGCCGCTGGTGGGGCGCTGCAGGCCGACGATCGTCCGCGCGAGGGTGGACTTGCCGCACCCGGACTCCCCCACCAGCGCGAGGATCTCGCCGCTGCGCATCGAGAGGTCCACGCCGTCGACGGCGCGCGCGACGGTCCCGCGCCCGGTGTACTCCACGTGCAAGTCGCGCAGGTCGAGCAGCGGCGCGTCGCCGTTCACGCCGTCACCGGGGAGCCGGGGGCATGCACGCAGGCCGCGGTGCGGCCGTCGCCCGCCGGCCAGAGCTCGACCTGCGTGGAGGAGCAGATCTCGACCGCCGCCGGGCAGCGCGGATGGAACGGGCAGCCCGAGGGGAGGAGGCGCGGGTCGGGCGGGTCGCCCGGCAGGCCGGACGGGTTCATGCGGAACGCCGAGTCCCCGATCACGGGGAAGGCGGCCGCGAGCCCGCGCGTGTAGGGGTGGACGGGGTCCTCGAACACGGCCTCGCTCGGCCCGCGCTCGACGAGCCTGCCGGCGTACATCACGGCCAGCCGCCTGCAGACCGCGGCCAGCGTCGACAGGTCGTGGGTGATGAAGATCACCGCGAGCCCGAACTGCTCCTGCAGGTCCTCGAGCAGCCGCAGCACCTGCGCCTGCACCATCACGTCGAGCGCGGTGGTCGGCTCGTCGGCGATCAGCAGCCGCGGCTCGCAGGCCAGCGCGAGGGCGATCAGCACGCGCTGGCGCTGGCCGCCCGAGAGCTGGTGCGGGTAGTCCCGTCCGCGCCGGGCCGGCAGGCCGACCAGCTCGAGCAGCTCGTCCACCCGCTTCGATGCCGCCCCGCCGCGGCTGTCCTTCGAGTGCAGGCGGATCGCCTCGGCGATCTGGCTGCCCACGCGCTGCACCGGGTTCAGCGTGTGGAGCGCGCCCTGGAAGACGATCGCGAGCTCCGTCCAGCGCACGGCGCGCAGGCGCCCCGGCCTCATCTTGAGCACGTCCTCGCCATCCAGCAGCACCTCGCCCGTCACCTCGGTGCCCTTCGGCAGCAGGCGCAGCAACGCCCCGGCCAGGGACGACTTGCCGCAGCCCGACTCGCCGGCCACCCCGAGCGTCTCGCCCACCTCCGAGCTCGAGGTTCACGCCGCGCACCGCCGGCACCGGCGCGCTGCGGGTCCGGTAGGTCACGTGGAGGTCGTGCACCGAGAGGAACGGCTCGCCGCTCATGCGCGCTGGTCCCGCAGCCGGGGATCGAGGATCTCCTCCAGCGCCTGGCCCACGAGCGTGAAGGCCAGCACCACGAGCATGATGCCGAGGCCCGGCGGCACGATGTACCACCACGCCTCGACGGTGACGGCGCCGGACTCGAAGGCGTCGTCGAGCATCTGCCCCCACGACGCGTTGGTCGGATCGCCGAGGCCGAGGAACGAGAGCGTGGCCTCGGAGAGGATCACGATGGGCACGGTGAGCGTCGTGTTGGCCAGGATGAGCGGCGAGACGTTGGGCACGATGTGGCGCGTCATCACGTGCCAGTTCGAGGCCCCGAGCGCGCGGCTGCGGTCCACGTAGTCGCGCTCCTTGAGCGTGAGCACCTGCGCGTGGATCAGGCGCGCGGTCGACGGCCACGAGGTGATCCCGATGACGATGATGATGTTCTGGATCGACGGCCCGAGGATCGCCGCGAGCGCGATCGCCAGGGGCAGGAACGGGATCACCAGGAACCACTCGGTGACCCGCATCAGCAGGCCGCCGATACGCCCGCCGAAGAAGCCCGCGGCGATCCCGACCACCGAGCCGATCAGCATGGCCAGGACGGTGGCCGCGAGGCCGACGAGCAGGCTGATCCGCGAGCCCCAGATGAACTGGGTCAGCACGTCGCGCCCAAGTCCGTCGGTGCCGAGCCGCCCGAACTCGGACGGGCTGGCGAAGGCCGGGTTGTCGGTGCGTGTTGATGGCCCTGAGGCCGGCCTCGTCCGCCAGCAGCGGCGCTGACAGCGCCATGAGCACCACCAGCCCGAGGAAGACCAGCCCGATCATCCCGGGCCGGTGGTGGCGGAAGTCGCGCCAGATCCCGGCGAGCGCCCGCCGGCGGCGCAGCCAGGTGACCCGGCGGGCGGAGGGAGGGCGGCGGCGCTCATCGCCGTGCGCACCCGCGGATCGAGGTACGCGTACAGCAGGTCGGCGATCAGGTTGAACAGGATCACCGACGCGCTGAACACGAGGAACAGCCCCTGGAGCATGGGCAGGTCGGGGCCCTTCAGCGCCTCGTAGGTCGCGAGCCCGAGGCCGGGCCACGAGAAGATCGCCTCCACGGCGATCGCCCCGGAGAGCACGAAGCCGAAGTTGATCGCCATGAGCGCCACCACGGGCAGCAGCGCGTTCGGCACCGCGTGGCGGTTGCGCACCATCACGTCCCTGCAGCCCCTTCGCGCGCGCGAGGATCAGGTAGTCCTCGCGCATGGTGTCGAGCAGCGAGGAGCGCATGACGATCGCGTACTCGCCCAGGTAGGCGAGCGTCAGCGTGACCGCCGGCAGGACCATGTGCTCGGCCTGGTCGAGGAGGTGAGCGAAGCCGGTGGCGTTCGACGCCGGGTCCTCGATCCCGCCGACCGGGAACCAGCCCAGCATCACCGCGAAGACGGTGAGCAGGATCATCCCCAGCCAGAAGTCCGGCATGGAGTACGTGCTCATCGTGAAGCCCGTGACCGCGTAGTCGGTCTTCGTGCGTCTTCGCCACGCGGCGACGATGCCGAGCATCACGCCGATCACCGCCGACAGGACCGCCGCGACGCCCACCAGCGCGATCGTCGGCAGCGCCTTGTCCTTGATCTCGTCCCAGACGGGCTGGTTGGTCGAGTAGGAGCGCCCGAAGTTCAGCGAGGCCGTCTGCTTCACGTAGCGCCACGAACTGCTCGCCCTGCGAGCCGTCCAGGCCGAACTGCTCCCGTCAGCTCCTCGCGCTGGGTCTGGGTCAGCTCCTTGCCCCGGAAGAGGTTCGCCACCGGGTCGCCCTCGACCACGCGGAACAGGAAGAAGTTGAACACGACGACGAACGACCAGCGTGGCCAGCGACCCGAGGACCTTGCGCGATATGAAGCGGGCGCTCACTCGCGGTCGTACGCGCTCCGCCGGCGGGTCACCACCACCAGTGCCACGCCGAGGCCCACCACCGCCACCGCGAGGAGCCCGATGATCGCCCCGTTGCCGCCGCCGTCATCGTCGTCCGAGCCGCCGCCCGCGGCCGCCGTGACCGGCTTCGAGGCGGGCGTAGCTCGGCGACGTGTTGGAGTACAGGATCGGGCCGGTCTCAGCGGGCTGCTGGACGAAGCCGGTGAAGCGGTCCTTCACGTAGGCGATCGTGTCGGGCTCCTCCCAGAGCACGTTGTAGACCGCCGCCTGCTGCCAGCGGGTGAGCATCTCGTGGACGATCTCCTGGCGCTTCCCGCGGTCGAGCTCGGTCTTCTGCTGCTCGTAGAGGCGGTCGTACTCCTCGTCGCACCAGTTGGCGTCGTTGTAGTAGTTGGTGGGGTCCTCCGGATCGGCGCTGACCTGCTTGCAGGTCATGTAGTCGAGCATCGTGTCCGGGTCGACGAACGGGGTCCAGCCCCAGGCGAACATGTCGTAGTCGCCCCTGCCGATGATGTCGGTGAGCTGGCTGTCGTCCACCACCCTGACCGTCGTGGCGATCCCGATCTCGTCCAGCCACCCGGTGATGAACTCCGCGATCTCCGGGCCGACCTCGCCGTCGGAGCGCGCGAAGTAGCGGAACTTCGAGCGGACGCCCGCCGTCCGGCATCTCGCGCACCCCGTCGTCGTCGCTGTCCACGTAGCCGGCGTCGTCGAGGATCTGCCGCGCCTTGTCCAGGTCGAACTCGTAGATCTGGTCCTCGCTGAGCTCCGGGACCCAGGCGGAATCGGGTGACGGGATGATCGTGTGGGCCGGCTTCCCGACCCCGGCGAGGACGCGGTCCACGAGCGTGTCCCTGTCGATCGCGTGGGCCATCGCCTGCCGCACCTTCAGGTCGAGCAGGGCCGGGTGCGGGTCCTTCAGGCCGTCGCCGCCGTTGATCGCCACCTCCTGCGAAGCCACCCTGGTAGCCCTCGTTCGTGACGATGTTCTCTTCCTTCTTGAGCTCCAGGAACGCGGCGCCCGGGATGTCCCAGGCCGCGTCGAGCTCCCCGGTCTTGAGAGCCGCGACCATCGCGTCCGGGTTGTTGAACTTGCGCAGCACGACCCTGTCGACCGCCGGCTTGCCGCCCCAGTAGTTCGGGTTGGCCTTGAAGCGCGCGAACTGGCCCTTCTCGAACAGGTCCAGCACGAACGGGCCCGAGCCCACGCCGTCCTCGCCCGGGTACTTGTCGCGCTCGGCCGGCGGTCATCGGACCCCAGATGTGCTTGGGCAGGATGTACACGTCCATCGTCGGGAGCTTCGGGTCGGGGATCGAGCTCTCGATGACCACGGTGGTCGGGTCGGGGGCGCGCGCGGTGAGGTTGCCGACCACGGCCGAGTGGTTCAGCCACTCCTCCTTGCGCGCCGTGTTGATGGTCCAGACGATGTCCTCGGAGGTGAGCGGCTTGCCGTCCGACCACTTGAGCCCGTCGCGGAGCTTGTAGGTCCAGGTGAGCCCGTCGTCCGAGCCCTTCCAGGACTCCGCGAGGCCGGGCACGGTCGAGAAGTCCTCCGCAGACTTGTCCGTGAGCGTGGCGTACATGAGGTTCCACGTCTCGTAGGCGGGCACGGTCACGCCGATGAGCGGACTCATGCTGTCCACGCCCTGCGGGTCCCCCACGTCGAAGGTCACGGGCCCGTCCTGGCTCTGCGCGGATACCGCCGCGAGGCCTGCCAGCAGGGCCAGGATCAGGATCGACACAGCGAGGGTCCTACGTGTGATGCTCAAGCGCGAGTCCTTCCTCTCAACCGGGCAGAGGCGACTATGTCAGGCAGTCACATGAGATACCAGTCGAGAAACCGCTCCAAGCGGCGGTAGTAGTCGAGCTGGGGGCCCGCGCGCAGCAGGCCGTGCGCCTCGGTCGGGTACGTCACGTACTCGAACGTCTTGCCGAGCCGTCGCAGCTCCGTCACGAGCTGCTCGGACTGCTTCGGGCTGACGCGCTCGTCGAGCTCTCCGTGCGCGATCAGAAGCGGCACCTGCACGTTCTCGAGGCGATGGAAGGCCGAGCCGGCCCGGTAGGCCTCGCGCGCGGTGGCCGGCGTCCCCATCATCCGCTCGAGGTCCTGAACGCCCTCCCGGTCGCCCTGCGCCCACGAGGTGACGATGTCGCAGTCGCCGTACTTCGGGACCGCGCAGCGGAAGCGGTGCTCGGGGTCGTCGGTCACGGCGAGCAGCGCCATGTACGAGCCGTAGCTGGCGCCGAAGATCGCCAGCCGGTCGCCGTCGACCCAGTCGAGCGTGCGGAGGTAGTCCGCCGCGGCGAGGCAGTCCTTCGTGTCGTCCACGCCCCACGTGCCGTGGTTGAGGCGCTCGTACTCGCGCCCGTAGCCCGTGGAGCCGCGGAAGTTCGGGGCCAGCCAGGCGTAGCCCTTGTCGACGAAGTACTGCGCGTGGCCGTCCCACTCGTCGGCGTATGCCATGGTCGGGCCGCCGTGGGGGTAGACGACCGCGGGCACCGGGCGGTCGGCCGAGGCGCCGCGCGGGCGCATGACGAAGGCGGGGATCTTCAGGCCGTCGAATGACGGATATGCGACCTCCTCGAGCGCGGCGTAGGGCGCGCGCTTGACCGGAGGCCGGCGCCGGGCGCGTGGCGCGTGGAGGGCCGCGAGCCGAGCCGCAGCTCGGGCGGGGTGTTGTGGTCCTCGTAGGTCGCAGCGAGCTCGCCCTTCGCGGTCCAGTGCGGGCAGCCCCACACGCCGCCACGGGCGAGCTCGTCGGCCGCGCCGCTCTCCGCGTCCACGACGACGAGGTCGAACCGGTTGTGGCGACCCCGGATCGCCACGAGGCGGGCGCCGCCCGGCGCCCACTCGGCCTCGGTGTGGTCGGCGCCGGCGTCGGTCAGCTGGCGGTCGTCCTCTCCGTCGGCTCCGACCAGGTGCAGCTCGTAGAAGCCGCTTCGCTCGGAGGAGTAGGCGATCGTCTGGCCGTCGGGCGACCAGGCCGCGCCGTCGTCGTGCATGCGCGGCGTGCCGGTGAGGGCGCGAACCTCGCCGCCGTCGAGCGGCTGCCACCCGGATCTCGCCGCGGTTGAGGTCGCCGCGCGGCCAGAACGTATAGGCGACCTCGCGGCCGTCGGGCGAGACGGCGGCGTGGCCCTCGTCCCCGTGGGCGTCGAGGTCGCCGTGGCCGGTGGCGAGCCGGCGCGGCCAGGCATCGCCGGTGCCCACCACGGCGAGGCGCGTGGTGTCGTCACGTTCCACCTCGACCACCAGGGTGTTGTCGTCGACCCAGACCGGGTTCGAGGCCTTGGTCAGCCGGCGCGGCGGGCCGCCCGCGACCGGCACGAGGCAGACGTGCTCGCCGTCCACGTAGGCGACGCTCGCCCCGTCGGGCGACAGCCGCGGCTCGGCGTCCTCCCAGAACGGCATCGGGTCGCGGCCCGTGGTGAGCCGCTCGGGCGGGGCGGTGCCGTCGAGGTCGAGGATCCAGACGTCGGAGGTGTCGCCGTCCTCGATGAAGACCGCCCGGCGCCGGTCGCCGCCGACGGTGAGCGAACGCGGCCGCCGGGTGGCCGCCACGGCCTCGAGCCGCCAGTGAGGCGGCGGCTTCAGGTCCTTGCGCGGCTGCGCCCGGACGCCGTTGTGTTCGTCCTTGCCCACCCAGATCGACTTCTCGTCAGCCATGCGCTCCCTCCTCGATGCCGGCGAGCACCTCGAGCACGAGGTCGCCGATCCGGTCCAGGTCATAGCCGCCCTCCTGGACGACGACGGTCGGCAGCCGCATTCCTCCGAGAATGCGGCCGGCGGCGCGGAAGCCTTCTGCGGTGACCTCGAGGGGACTCTCGGGGTCGCCGCCGGCGGCGTCGACGCCGAGGGCGACGACGAGCAGGTCCGGTCCATCGCTCTGCGCCCACCCCACGAGCTCCGCAACCGCTTCCACCCATATGTCGTCGCCGGTGCCGGGCGGCACGCGGATGTTGCGGTTGACGCCGGAGGTCTCGTCGGCGAAGCCGAGGTAATGCGGGAACCAGCCTGCGCCGGGGTCCACGTGGACGGAGCCGGTGAGGAACTCGGGCTCGTTCCAGAAGATCGCCTGGGTGCCGTTGCCGTGGTGGGCGTCCACGTCGAGGATCGCGACGGTCCCGTGCCCGGTCCCCTCGTGGAGGCGGGCAGCCGCGGCCGCCGTGTTGTTGAGGTAACACGAGCCGCCGAAGCACGCGCGGGTGACATGGTGGCCTGGCGGGCGGCAGAGGGCGTAGGCGGCGCGCGCGCCGCCGAGCACGAGGTCGGCGGCCGTAGCGGCCGTGTCCACTGCGGCGCGCGCCGCCTCCCAGGTGCCCGGCCCGATCAGCGTCATCGTGTCGTAGGCGAAGAGACCGGCGCGGGCGGACACCGCACTCGGCACGCGCGCGTCTGCGCCGGGGCGATGCGCGCGGGCCTTCGGGCCGGCGAGCAGGCCCCCCGCGCGCCTCTTCGCGGCGGGCTCGCCTCCGGGAACAGGCCCGGATGCGGGAACAGGTACGGCACCACCCGGTCCTGCCCCGGATCGTCCGTCAGCCCGGACGCCTCCCACTCATCCCAGGCCGTCGCCAGGTACTCGACGAGCGGCGCGTCGTGCACGGCGAGCACCGCTTCGTCGGGCTGCTCCTCGGCGTCCACCAACCGCGCGCCCGCCGCCGCGAGCGCCTCGCGGATCCGCTCCGCGCGCTCCGGCACCTCGGTTCCCGGCGTGCGCACGCCGACCCATACCTCGCCCCCCGGGTCGTGCATGCGGTGGCGGTCGCTCCAGACCACGGGCATCGCGAGTCCCACCGCGCGAGCCTACCCGGAGGTAGGGTGCCGGGCGATGGCCGCCGCCAGCCTGCGCGAGCTCGGGCTTCGCATCGGCGAGCTCGAGCCCGGGCCCGCCGGGTCGATCGTGGACGTGCCCGGCGTCCGCGTCGGTCACGTGACCGTGCGGCGCGACGAGGCCGACCCGCCCGCCGGCAGGGGCGTTGCGCGCAGCGGCGTCACGGCCGTGCTGCCCGCCGACCCCGCATCGCTGCCCGGCGAGCCCGCGCCCGCCGGAGCGGCGGTGCTGAACGGCGCCGGCGAGATGACCGGCTCGCTGCAGATCGCCGAGTGGGGCGTGCTCGAGACCCCGATCTACCTGACCGCGACGATGTCCGTGGGGCGCGTGTACGACGGCGCCGTGGCCGCCGCGGTCGCGGCCGATCCGCGCGTGGGCGGTGACTACGTGTTGATCCCCGTCGTCGCGGAGTGCGACGACAGCTGGCTCAACGACGCCCGCGTCGTCCAGGTGGAGGCCGGGGATGCTGCGAAAGCCCTCGAGGCGGCCCGATCGGAAGGCCCCGTCGAGCAGGGCGCCGTCGGCGCCGGCACCGGGATGGTGTGCTTCGGCTGGAAGGGCGGCATCGGGACCTCGAGCCGGGTGGCCGGCGGCGCGACGGTGGGCGTGCTGGTGCTCGCCAACTTCGGGGACTACGACGAGCTGCGCGTGGACGGGGTGCCGGTCGGCCGGCTCCTCGGGCGCGTGCCGTCGGGATCCGAGCGGCCCCCCGCGGGCAGCTGCATCGCGGTGGTGGCCACGGACGCGCCGCTCGACTCGGCCGCGCTGAGCCGGCTGGCACGCCGGGCCGGGCTCGGGCTGGCCCGAACCGGGTCGGTCGCGCACCACGCGAGCGGGGAGATCTTCGTGGCGTTCTCGACATCGCGCAGGGCGGAGGCAGTCGACATGAACCCGCTGTTCGCCGCCACCGTCGACGCGACCGAGGAGGCGGTCCTGAACTGCCTCTGGAGCGCCGAGACCACCACCGGGCGCGAGGGCCGCGTGATCGAGGCGCTGCCGCACGACGAGGTGCTGGAGCTGCTCGAGTCGCACCGCCGCCTGCACCCTTGACCTCACTGGCCGGGCCGAGCTTGTTAGGGTTCCCTAACTCTGCTCGAGAGACCGGCCCCCGTGACGAAGATCGACACCATCTCCGGCGAGAACCTGCTCGTGGATCCGCACGGGGAGGAGACGGTGACGATCAGCGTCCGGTGCCCCCGCTTCGGCCGCATCTCGCACGTCCGCCTCACCCACGACCAGGTCGCCACGCTCGCCGGGGCGCTGACCGGGATCGTGCTCGAGCAGGCAGCCGGTCCGTGGTACCTCCGCGAAGAGCAGTAGCGGCACTACGAGGAAGCGGCTGACGCGACCCGACGCGCCCGCTCGGCGTCCGTGACCAGCGGGCAGCCGATGCACTTCGGCGCGTCCGGCACGCGGTAGTAGAGGCAGCAGCCGTGGCGCAGGTGCACCTCGGTGCCGTTCGCGTGCTGCACGCCTCCTTCGATATAGACTAAGTCCCATGGCTAAGTCCGTGGGAGTGCACGAGGCGAAGACCAACCTGTCCCGCCTGCTCGAACTCGTCACGGCGGGCGAGGAGATCGTGATCACCCGTCGCGGCGAGGAGGTCGCACGCCTGGTCCCGGCCGAGCGGGGCGGCGGGCGAGAGCTCGGCATCGATCGAGGCCGCTACGCGGTTCCCGGCGACTTCGACGCGCCGCTGCCGGACGATGTGATCGCCGCGTTCGAGCGGTGAGGCTGCTGCTCGACACGCACGTCTTCCTCTGGCTTCAGACGGAGCCCGAGCGCATCGGCGACCACCTGCCGCTGGTGGAGGACCGGACCACCACGCTGCTCCTGTCCGCCGCGAGCGCGTGGGAGATCGCGATCAAGTACGGCATCGGGCGGCTGCCCCTCCCCGAGCCGCCCGAGCGCTACGTGCCCACACGCATGCGCGCGATCGGCGCCGAGGCACTCCCGATCGAGCACGCGCATGCGCTCGCCGTTGCCGTGTTGCCCGCGTTGCACCGCGATCCCTTCGACCGTCTCCTTATCGCCCAGGCGGGGGCGGCGGGCGCCGCGATCCTCACCGCGGACCCGGCCGTGGCGCAGTACCCGGCCGAGACCCTGCTCGTCGCCTAGCCGAGGACTCGCAGCCAGCGGCGGGCCGGCAGCGTCAGCTCGTTCCCTGCCCCGATCGCGCGAACCGTGACGCGGTACAGCCCCGGCTCGAGCCGCAGGCGCAGCGTCATCCGGCCGGCGATCGCAGCCACGGCGACACGGGGCTCGACGCTCCTCCGCAGCTCGATCCCGCGCAGGCGACCGTCGAAGCGGCGACTCCGGCTCGGCGTCGGGCAGCTCTTCATCGCGCCACTCCCGACCGCGCGCTGCACCTGTACCCGCACGGGACCCCGGCGCACGAGGCGCAGGTTCATATCCACGCGCACGAGGCCCGCGGGCGACGGGCGCACGCAGCGCGAGGCGAGATCGAAGCGCTCGAGCGCCTGGGTGGGCTCGGCGGGCTCGGCCGGCGGCGCCGGCGTGGGCGCCGGATCGGCGGGCGGCTCGGGCTTCGGGGGAGCGGGCACCGTCACCTGGTGATGCGCCTGAGCGGCGGAAGTCCCGTTGCATGACGCCGTCTGGCCGGTGAACACGAACTCGGTCGAGCAGCCCTCGTCGTCGGTGACCGTGAGCGTGACCGTGTATGTGCCGGGCTCGGCATAGGTGTGCGAAACGGCCGGACCGCCGGTGGTGTCCGTGTGGCCGTCGCCGAAGTCCCAGGCGTAGCGCGCGACCGTGCCGTCCGGGTCGGCGGAGGCAGAGGCGTCGAAGCCAGTCGCCGAGCCGGCCGAGGCGGGGGTCGCGCCGAAGGCCGCCTGCGGCGCCTGATCGGGGGTGAAGACGACCCCCCAGGGGGTGCTCCCGACAGGGAACGTCGCCGCTGCCGTGTTGGTGTCGGTGTCGATCGACGTGACGCTGTTCGAGATCGAGTTCGTGACGTAGGCGGTGGCGCCGTCGGGCGCGATCGCGATCGCCGCGGGACCTGCGCCGACCGGGATCGGCGCGCCGGCGGTGTTCGTGGCGGTCGCGATCGGCGTGACGTTGTTGGAGGAGCCGTTCGTCACGTACACGGTGGCGCCGTCCGGAGTGATCGCGACCGTGCGAGGATTGGCCCCGACCGGAATCGGTAGACCGGCGAGGTTCGTCGCGGTCGCGATCGGCGTGACGCTGTGGGAGCCCAGGTTCGTGACATACGCCGTGGCACCGTCCGGGGTGATCGCGATGCCGAGCGGGCCGCTCCCGACGGGTATCGGCGTCCCTGCCGTTCCCGTGGCCGTGTCGATCGGCGTGACCGTGCCGTGGCTCTGGTTGACGGCGTAGGCGGTCGCTCCGTCAGGGGTGACCGCAATTGCCAGTGACGACCTGCCGAGGGCTATGGGCGCGCCGGCCGTGCCTGTCGTGAGGTCGATCGGGGTCACGTTGGTGCTGGAGGCGCTCGCCACGTAGGCGGTCGTGCCGTCGGGCGTGATGGCGAGCGTGATCGGCTGATCCCCAACCGGAATCGCCGTGCCGGGCGTGCCCGTCTGCAGGTCGAGCGGCGTAACCGTGTCGGCGAACTGGTTCACGACGTACGCGGTGGTCCCGTCCGGGGTGATCGCGCTCCCCCGCGGGCTTGGCATCGCGATCGGCGTACCCAGCGTGCCGGTGAAGACGTCGATGGGCGTGAGCGTGCCCCCGCTCAGGTTGGACACGTAGGCCCACCTCGGGCCGGCCGCGCCAGCCACCGCCGGCAGGGCGGCCGCGGCGAGGGCGGCGATCAGCAGAAACCGGGCGAGTCGGGCGCAGGAGGGAACCATGCGTCACGACATCGGCCCGCGGCCCCGGCAACTGAACACCGGTGGGTCTGACCTGGCCCGAAGGTCTAGCCGTAGCGCTTGCCTGCCTCACGCGCGGGTGAGAAGCTGACCGGCGTTGTTCCGGAAGAGCATGATCGTTCTCATCGTGGCGCTGGTGCTCGCGTCAGCGGCGTTCCAGCTTCGCGACGAGGACGATGGCTTCAGCGCCAAGGACGCGGAGATCGCTGCCCGGAGCTGGGTGCGTGCCGGAGACGTCCAGCCTGCGCGGCGCGATGGCGACAACTGGGAGGTCGACGTCAGGCGCCCGGACGGCTCGCTGGTCCAGGTCACCATGGGAGACGAGCTCCAGCTGCGCGACTTCGACGAGGAGTCCGGGCCGGCAGGCGCACCCGCGTCCGACGAGCTGACGGGAACCGCCCGCGCCCGGGCGATCGAGGCGGCCTTCTTCCACGTCGGCCCGGGCCGAGTGGTCGGCGTGGAGCGCGACCCGACCGGAGAGATCGAGGTCGGCATCCGGATGGGAGGCGACCAGATCGAGGTGAGGCTCGACGAGCGCTACCGGGTCATCGAGGTCCACCCCGAAGACCGGAGCGACGAGTAAACGCAGGACAGGCTCGGCTCCAGCCACCTGCAGTGCAGAGCAGGGCGAGGGCGAAGCCCTCGCCATTTGCCGAGCGAGGCGCCCGCCTGGCAAGGAAGAGGGACGCGACGCGTGCTCCGCACGCGAGCGGCCCGATGACACAGCCAGGCGATGCGCCGCAGCCGGAAGATGGCGAGGGCCAGAATCGAACTGGCGACACCACGATTTTCAGTCGTGTGCTCTACCAACTGAGCTACCTCGCCGAAGCAGCCCGTTGATCGTAGCTTCAGCGCTCCTGCACCGCCCACATGTTCCCGTCGGGGTCTTCGAAGAAGGCGAACCGTGATCCGGGCGCGCCTTCCGGCCCCAGTTGCTGCACCTCGCCGATCGGCACTCCGCGTCCGGCCATCGCCTCCCGCACGGCGTCGATGTCCTCCACCACGAGCTGCACGCCCTTCACCGAGCCGGGCTCGCCGAGCGGCAGGCCGACGCCGATCACGACCGAGCAGGCGGAGCCGGGCGGCGTCATCTGCACGACGCGCATGCCGTTGCCCGGCTCCACGTCGTGGTCGAGGTTGAAGCCGACCTTCTCTGTGTAGAACGCCTTCGCGGCGTCGACGTCGGCGACGGGCATTGGAACCACTTCGAGCTTCAGGTCCATGGGCGCACCCTACGCCCTGAGCCGAACGATTTTCGATTGTTGAAACCGGCTAGGCCAGGCCCTCCGCCTGGTACTCGCGCAGGAAGCCCTCGAACAGCCGGCGGTGGCCCTCCTCGTCGTGGAGGATCGCGATCACCATGTCCTGGGTCACCGGGTCCTTGCCCTCGCAGTACTCGATGATCTGGTTGTAGTGCTCGATCGCCCCTGACTCGGCCTCGATCACGCCCTTGATCACGTGGACGATGTCGACCTGGTCGTCGGGCGGCTGCAGGTAGGACTGCTCGGCGTTGAAGTCGAGCGAGCCGGGGACCACCCCGTACAGCTCCTTGATCCGCTCGCCGTACTGGCGCGCGTGGCCGAGCTCCTCCTGCACGTCCTGCTCGAGCGACTCGATGATCTCCTGGGCCCTGACGCCCTCGGGGTTGATCGAGTTCGCGAGATAGCTCATCACCGTCTCGACCTCCATCCAGTAGGCCTTGGTGAGCATCTCGATCAGGTGGTCGCGTTCCTCGCGCATCCCCTCGCCGAGGATGCCGTGACGGATTGTCGTAGTCGTGTCTGCCATGGTCTGAGAGTACCTCGCACGTGGCTACTCAAACCGAGCACATCCCCCACATGGAGCGTCCGCCGAAGGCGCTCTGGGAGCGCATCCTGGCCCAGCCGGAGCGCGCGCCCGAGCTGATCGCGCTTGCGGCCTCCGACCGCTTCGGCCCCCAGGCCGAGGAGTGGGTGCGGGTGGCCGGCGCGGGCCACACCCCGGAGAAGCTCGCCAAGGTCGCCTACAAGAAGCATGTGCGGCTTGCCCGGCTCGAGGGCGGCATGCTCGGCGTCGGCGGGGCGTTCACCGCGGCCCCCGACGTGGTCGCCCTGATCTGGATCCAGAGCCGCATGATCTTCTACATCGCCGCCGCCCATGGCTACGACCCGCGGCACCCGATGCGCCCCGCCGAGCTGCTCGCGATCCAGGGCTTCTACGAGACGCCCGAGGAGGCCCGCAAGGCGCTCGACGGCGTCGGCAAGCTGATGGCCCAGGCCATGGTGGAGAAGGCGCTCTCCTCGCGGAAGAGCGACGCCCTCCATCGCCGCCTCGTGAGATACCTCGCGAGGCGATTCGCCCGCCGGGCGGCCAGCCGGTACATCCCGCTGATAGGCGCCCCGATCGGAGCGATCCAGAACGGGAACGCGACGGCCGAGATCGGGAAGCTCGCGCTGTCCTACTACGCGCGGCCGTAGACGGGCACTGCAGCCCCGCTCGTCACCGCCGACTTCCCGGAGACGAGGAAGCACACGACGTTCGCGATCTCCTCGGGCTTGACCCACTTCGAGTGGTCGGCGTCCGGCTGCGACTCGCGGTTCGCGGGCGTGTCGATCACGCTCGGGAGGATCGCGTTGCAGCGCACGCCCTCCTTCCGGTACTCCACGTCGAGCGCGTTCACCAGCGCGAGCACCGACGCCTTCGCGACCGAGTAGGCCCCGCCGCCCGGGTAGGGCCGCAGCGCTGTCCGGGCCGACACGCACACGTATGCCCCGCCGCCGCGCTCCATCAGCCGCGGCATCGTCGCGCGCGCGAGGAGAAAGGCGGGCGTGAGGTTCAGCTGCATCAGCCGCGCGAAGTCCGCCGGGTCGGTCTCGTGGAGGCGCGGCCCGTCGGCGAAGCCCCCGACCAGGTTGACCACCGCGTCCAGCTCGTCCACTGCCGCCACGGCCGCCTCCGCGGCGTCCGGGTCGAAGAGGTCCGCCTCGATCAGCTCGACGGGCTGGGAGGCAAGCCGCGAGCGCTCCTTCTCGACCACCCACGTGGCCGCCACGTCGTGCCCGGCCGCGATCAGCTCGCGCACCACCGCCGTGCCGAGGAAGCCGGTCCCGCCGGCCACGAGGACCGCCATGTCAGATGCTCCCGTCGGGGGGCGACTCCATCGTCGTGGACCCTATCCCGTCCGAAACCAGGATTACCGTGGCAAGCCCGATGGAGCAGCCCACGCTCAGCCCCGCGAAGTACTTCGTGCGCGACCTGACGGACGGTCAGGAGATCAACTCGATCTTCGTCGTGCAGGGCCCACAGCCGGCGCCAGCGGCGCAGCGGCGAGGCCTTCCTGAAGCTGCGGCTGGGCGACGTCACCGGGTCGATCGAGGCGGTGGTCTGGGACGACGTGGAGCGGCTCGCGCCGGTGTGCCCGAGCGGCTCCATCGTCCGCGTCCTGGGCCTCTACTGCGTCGACGAGCGCTACGGCGGAGCGCTCACGGTCAAGCGCATGCGGGCCGCCGTGGACGGCGAGTACGACCTCGCCGACCTGATGGAGGGCTCGCCGGTCCCGTACGGCCAGCTGTGCTCGCGGCTCGACTCGCTGGTCGAGACGGTTCAGCGCCGCCACCTCCGCGCGCTGCTCGGCCGCCTGATCGGGCCCGCCTACCACGAGGCGCCGGCGGCCAAGTACTACCACCAGGCCTACCGGCACGGGCTGCTCGAGCACTGCCTCTCCGTGGCCGAGGGCGTCAGCGCCCTGGCCGCCAAGTTCCCCGGCATCGACCGCGACGTGGCGGTGGCCGGCGCGCTGCTGCACGACATCGGCAAGGTCGAGGCCTACACGTCGGTGAACGGCGCGATCGAGCTGACCGACGCCGGCAAGCTGCTCGGCGAGATCCCGCTGGGCTACTACATGGTCCGCCGGGCCATCGAGGAGCTCGAGGGCTTCCCGAAGCCGGACGCCGACGCGCTCCTGCACATCGTCCTGAGCCACCACGGCAAGCTCGAGCACGGCAGCCCGGTCGTGCCGTGCACGCGCGAGGCCACGCTCGTGCACTTCGTCGACAACCTGGGCGGCACGCTCGGGAGCTTCGACCGCATCGAGCGCACGCTCGCGGAGGGCGCGCGCTGGTCGGACTTCGACCGCGGCATCTCGACCTCCGCGTACTTCGGCGAGCGGGCGGCCTAGCCGCTAGGCCATGACGAGCGTCTCGCGGCCGAGCTCGGCCTCGAGCGCGTCCACCACGGCCGGGTCGAACTTGTTCCCGGCCAGGTCGCGCAGCTCGGCGAGCGCCTGGTGCGGCTCGCGCCCGTCCCGGTAGGGGCGCGCCTCGATCATCGCGCCGTAGGCGTCGCAGACGGCCATGATCCGCGAGGCGACCGGGATGTGGACTCCCGCGAGCCTGCTCGGATATCCGCTGCCGTCCACCCGCTCGTGGTGGTGGCGCACGATCAGCGCGACCGCCTGCAGCCCGGGCACGCCCGACACGAGCTCGGCGCCCCACGCCGCGTGGTTGCGCATCAGACGCTCCTCGGAGTCCGAGAGCGGACCCGGCTTGCGAAGGATCTCGCGCGGGACGCGCAGCTTGCCCACGTCATGCAGCAGCGCGGCCAGCTCGAGCTCGAGCAACTCCATGTGGTCGAGCCCCATCCGCGCGCCCGTCCTGCGGGCCAGCTCGACGACCGTGTCCGAGTGCCGGCGCGTGTGGCCGTCCCAGACCGAGAGGGCCGTGGCGAGCGCGTCCACCTGCGAGGCGACGGTGCCGGCCGCCTCCGCGCGCCGGTCCTGCCCGGCCAGCGCCGCGCCCGACAGCCATGCCACCTCGCCGAGCAGCTCGAGGTCGTCCACGTCGAGCTCGCGGCCGGGGTCGCGCGTGCCCACGGCCAGCGCGCCGCGCACGGAGCCCTCCCAGCTGACCGGGGCGGTGGCCATCATCCGCACGCCGTGTGACACCTCGGTGCCCGGGTCCTGGCTCGAGCCGTTCTCGTGATGCAGCACCGCCGGGTTGCGGGCCCGCAGCATCTGGCCCATCACGCCGGGATCGGCGGGGAGGCGCAGGCCGATCTGCTCCGGGTCGCTCCCGCGCGCGGCGGCCACCACGACCTCGCCGGCGTGGCCAGGGTCGCGCAGCAGCAGCCAGCTGCGCTCGACGCCGAGCAGCACGCGCACGTAGCTGCAGAGCCGGTCGTGCACGAGGCCGAGGTAGCCGGAGTCGACCATGTGCGAGGCCCGCTCGAGCGGTCCGGCCCGAGCCGCCCTCGGGACCGGGCGCGGCAGGGCCGTCACCATCAGCTCCTCGGCCGCGCGCTCCTCGCGCACATCCTCGCGCCGGCCCATGCGCAGCGCCGGGCGGGCCACGAGCAAGATGAGCAGGGCCAGCACGCACCAGGCACCGGCCACCAGCAGGATGTCAGACAACCGTGTTCCCTCCCGACGGGTATGGACCGGAGATGTTCCCCCTCGCGGGGCCGATTTCCCAGCCGGACGCGATCTTGCATGAGCCCCGAGCCGAAACCAGCGCAAGGAATGCGGATTCTCGCAAATTGCGGGTGTGCGCCGGATGGGGGCGGGATCGGCCAGGTTTCCCGCTTATCCTCGGTGCCCGAAGCATCTGGCTCGGCCGGATGCGCAGGGTAAAGGAATACATGGCGAAGGACACTGAAAAGCTGATCCGCCAGCTCTCGCTGATCTCCTTCTTGATGGCGGAGCGTCGGCCGGTGTCCGCGCTCGAGATCAAGCAGGACGTCGAGGGCTACTCGCAGATGAACGACGAGGCCTTCGCGCGCCGTTTCTACGCCGATCGGGCCGAGCTCGATTCGCTCGGGATCCACCTCAAGGTCGACAAGCCGGCCGAGGGCTACTACGAGGCGGAGAACTACTCGCTCCCGCCGGAGAACTTCTACCTCTCGGCGATCGAGTTCACCGACGAGGAGCTCGGCGCGCTGCGCATGTCGCTGTCGCTGCTCGACGGCGAGTTCGCCTACGCGGAGCCGCTGCGCCTGGCGCTGCAGCAGCTGTCGTGGGGGAAGCCGTCGCCGCTCGACGCCCCCGAGGAGCGCACGGTGACGCTCGCGGTGAAGGCCGGCGCGGGCGGCCGCGACCTGTCGCAGCGCCTCTCGAAGCTCGAGACCGCGATCTTCCGGCGCAAGACGATCGTGTTCGACTACTACACGATCGGCCGCGACGCCCGGGAGAGCCGCAAGGTCGACCCCTACCACCTGCTCTACAAGGGCGGGCAGTTCTACCTGATCGGCTGGTCCCACGAGCGGGGCGACCTGCGCGTGTTCCGCGTCTCGCGGATCCTCGGCAAGGTGGGCTACTCGTCGAAGGCCGAGCACGACTTCAACCGGCCCGAGGACTTCGACCCGCGCGACTACGCCATCCGCACCGACTGGCAGCTCGGCGACCCGATCGGCCGCGCGCGCATCTGGCTGTCGGACCGGATCGACTGGCTGGCGCTGCGCCACTTCGGCCACGCCGGCGAGGTCACACAGGTCGACGACGGCGTGATCTTCGAGACCGACTACGCCAACGCCCGCCAGATGGCCTCGTGGGTGCTGGGGCTCGGCGAGCACGCGCGCGTCGAGGGGCCGCCCGAGCTCGTCGAGGAGGCGCGCGAGCGGCTCGAGACGCTCATCGAGCGCCACACCGAGCCGCCCGAGCTCGCCGCGCCGGTGGAGCGCGCGCCCGCGCCGGTGGAGGACGACGGCGACCGCGAGTCGTCGCCGATCCGCCCCGAGCGCTTCGCGCGGCTCGTCACGCTCGCCGGCATCCTGATCGACGCCGCACGCGAGGGGCACAAGCTCGACGTGGCGGCGCTGTGCGAGCGGCTCCAGCTGAGCGAGCAGGAGCTGCGCCAGGACATCGACGTGCTCAACGTCGTGAACTTCGGGGGCGGCTCGTACGTGCTGTACGCCGAGGTCCAGGGCGACCAGATCGAGGTGGACCCGGAGCCGTACGGCGACAACTTCGCGCGCCCCGCGCGGCTGCTGCCGCTGGAGGCCAAGGCCCTCGTGGCGGCGATCGACTTCATCGGCGAGCACCTGCCCGAGGGCTCGCTGGCCGCCCCGCGGCAGAAGATCGTCGACGCGCTCGGCCAGGACCCGGTCGAGGAAGGCCTCCACATCACCACCGCGAAGGGCGACGACTCCGAGATCGCGCGCGTCGTCAGCCGGGCGATCTCGGAGCGCCGCATGCTCGAGCTCGAGCACTACAAGGAGGAGCTCGACGAGTTCACCACCCGCCGCGTGGAGCCGTACAAGCTCATGAACGGACAGGAGGGCTGGTACGTCCACGTGTGGGATCCGGAGAAGGACGACACCCGGTCGTTCCGGCTCGACCGGATCCGCTCGGCGACCGTGCTCGACGAGGGCTTCGAGCGCCGCCCCGGGATCGAGCCGGACGTACACGGCTGGCCGACCACGGGCGAGGTGGCCGACTCGCGCATCGCGCGCGTCTGGGTCGCTCCGGAGCCGGCGCGCTGGGCGCGCGAGGAGCGGCGGGTGCTGCAGGAGCTCGAGGACGGGGCCGTGATCGTCGAGCTGCCGTTCGCCGGTCACCACTACCTGGCGCGCGAGATCCTCAAGGAGGGGGGCGACGCGGTGGTGTTGGAACCGGACGACGCCCGCCATGCAGTGCTCGAAGCCGCCGAGAGCCTGGCGGGCGCCGCCAGGCATTGAGTTCCCCCTCACCCCCGAGGAGTTGAGCGGGGCACTACCCCTATTTGCGGCAAACGACACAATCTTGTGCCGCCCCGGCCAACCCGCACCCCGAGGTTGGGACGGTGAGGCACAGCGGCGGCGGATACCCTGCCGCACGCATGCCGTCGCGCCGCAACGAGATCGAGATGTCCGAGGAGGAGATCCAGGCCTTCCTCGCCGAGCGGCTCGTCGTGCAGTGCGCGACCGTCGGCCCGCGCGGGGTGCCGCACATGGTGCCGCTCTGGTTCGTGTCCGAGGGCCTCCAGCTGGTCGGCTGGACCTACGCCAAGTCGCAGAAGGCGAGGAACCTCGAGCGCGACCCGCGCGCCACGATCGGCCTCGAGGACGGGGTCCAGTACCAGGAGCTGCGCGGGGTGATGTTCGAGTGCGACGTGCAGATCGAGCGCGACCCGGAGCGGGTCGCGGGCTACGGGCTCCGGCTGTTCGAACGGCATGCGGGCGGCGAGCTCACCCCCGAGATCCGCGAGACGGTCGGGAAGCAGGCGCGCAAGCGGATCGGCCTGCGGTTCGTGCCCACGCGCGTGGTGAGCTGGGACCACCGCAAGCTCGGGGGCGTCTATTAAGGGGCTGATCCTCTCCGGCGGCAAGGGCACGCGGCTGCGGCCGCTCACCCACACGAGCGCCAAGCAGCTCGTGCCGGTCGCCAACAAGCCGGTGCTCTTCTACGGGATCGAGGCGATGGCGGCCGCGGACATCCGCGAGGTCGGCATCATCATCGCGCCCGAGACCGGCGACGAGATCCGCGCGGCCGCCGGCGACGGGTCGCGCTTCGGCATCTCGATCGAGTACATCGAGCAGGACGAGCCGCTCGGGCTCGCCCACGCGGTGCTGACGGCCGAGTCGTTCCTGGGCGACTCGCCGTTCGTCATGTACCTCGGCGACAACCTGCTCCGCGACGGGATCGTCGACCTCGTGGACACGTTCCGCACCGACCAGCCCGACGCGCTGATCCTGCTCACGCCGGTGCCCGACCCCGAGCACTACGGCGTGGCCGAGCTGCACGACGGCCGGGTGGCTCGGCTGGTCGAGAAGCCGGAGGAACCTGCAGACGAACCTGGCGCTCGTGGGCGTCTACATGTTCACCCCGTCGATCTTCGAGGCCGCCAGGGCGATCGAGCCCTCCGGGCGGGGCGAGCTCGAGATCACCGACGCGATCCAGACGCTCGTGGACGGCGGCCGCCGGGTGGACCCGCACATCGTGCACGGGTGGTGGAAGGACACCGGTCAGGTGCACGACATGCTGGAGGCGAACCGTCTGATCCTCGACGACCTGGTGGAGCAGGTGGACGGGGAGCTGGTGGACTCGCGCGTGGAGGGACGGGTGGCGATCGCCGAGGGCGCCGTGCTGGAGCGGACGACGGTCCGCGGGCCGGCGATCGTGGGCCGCGGCTCGCATCTGACCGACGCGTACATCGGCCCGTACACGGCGATCGGCGAGGACGTGACGATCGAGAAGGCGGAGCTGGAGCACTCGATCGTGATGTCCGGCTCGCGGATCTCGGATCTCGAGTACCGGATCGAGGCGAGCCTGATCGGAAAGAACGTGCGAATCGGCCGCGGACCGGCGCTGCCGAAGGCGTACCGCTTCGTGGTCGGCGACAGCGCCGACGTGCAGATCCTCTGAGGCCAAGTCAGCCGCCGCGCTCGTAGCGCGTCTGCTCCTCCGCGGTCCGCTCGGCCCAGGGGACCGCCTCGAGCCGCGCGTCCGGGATCGGCTCGCCGCTCTCGACCGAGCGCCCGTAGGTTCCCTCCGCGAGCCGCTGCTCGGCGCGGGCGAGGGCGTCGAGCTCCGCCTGCAGCTGCTCCCGGAGCCCCTCGTCCACCTCCTCGTCGGCCAGGAACTGCGCATCGTCGGCCATGTGCTGGTCGGCGTGCGAGAGCTCCTCCTCGTCCCCCCGCTGGTTGGTGTCGGCGAGCAGCCTCTCGAGCCGCTCCCGGTGCTGCGCGAGCAGAGTGCGTGCGCGTTCCTCGTCCATCGGCCGATCGTACGCCGTTGCGCCCTGACATCCTCTGGCGGGTGAGGACCGTCGTCACGGGCGCGGGCGGAATGCTCGGCCAGGATCTCGCCCGCCTGTCGGGCGGCGTCGCGCTGCCGCGCGCCGAGCTCGACGTGACCGATCGCGCGGCGGTCACGGACGCGATCGGCCCGGACGACCTCGTGTTCAACTGCGCCGCCTGGACCGACGTCGACGCCGCCGAGGCGCACGAGGACGAGGCCACCCGCATCAACGGCGACGGCGCCCGCAACGTGGCCGAGGCCGCCGGCACCGTGGTCTACGTGTCGACCGACTACGTGTTCGACGGCCGGAAGGGCGCGCCGTACCTGGAGAGCGACGCCACCGGCCCGCTGTCCGCCTACGGCCGTTCGAAGCTCGCCGGCGAGCGTGCCACCGCCGAGGCCAACCCGCGGCACTTCGTGGTGCGCTCTTCGTGGCTGTTCGGCACCGGCGGGAGCAACTTCGTCGAGACGATGCTCGGCCTCGGTCCGGAGGTGCGGGTGGTGGACGACCAGGTGGGCTGCCCCACGTTCACCGGCCACCTCGCCGAGGCTCTGGTGCGCCTCGCCGCCACCGAGGACTACGGCCTCCACCACATGGCGGCGGCAGGGTCCTGCTCCTGGTTCGAGTTCGCCCGTGAGATCTTCACCGCGGGCCGGCGCCGGCACGCGCGTCATCCCGTGCACGACGGAGGACCACCCGCGCCCGGCGCCGCGGCCGGCCTACTCGGTGCTCGAGAGCGAGCGCGGCCACAGCCTCCCGCACTGGCAGGAGGGGCTCGACGCCTACCTGGGGGTGCGGGTGTGAGGCTGCTCGTGACCGGCGCGGCCGGCTTCATCGGCTCCACGTTCGTGCACCTGCTGCACCGGGACCACGACATCGTCGTGCTCGACAAGCTCACCTACGCGGGCCGGCGCGAGAACCTGCCCGAGGACGTGGAGCTGGTGGTGGGCGCGATCGAGGACCGCGACCTCGTGCTCGAGCTGGCCGGGGGCGCGGACGCGATCGTCAACTTCGCGGCCGAGTCGCACGTGGACCGCTCGATCGCCGACCAGAACGCCTTCGCCCGCACCCACGTGATCGGCACCGGGGTCTTGCTGGACGCCGTGCGCGAGCGCAAGGTCGGCCGCTTCCTCCAGGTCTCGACCGACGAGGTGTACGGCTCGATCGAGGACGGCTCGTTCACCGAGCGCTCGCCGCTCGATCCGTCGTCCCCCTACTCGGCGACCAAGGCGGGCGGCGACCTGCTCGTCTCCGCCCACGCCCACACGCACGGGATCGAGGCGGTGATCTGCCGCGGCTCCAACAACTACGGCCCGCGCCAGTACCCCGAGAAGCTGATCCCGCTGATGATCCTGAACGCCCTGCACGGCGACCCGCTGCCCGTGTACGGCGACGGCCGCCAGGTGCGCAACTGGCTCTACGTCGAGGACTTCTGCCGCGGGATCCTCGCCGTGCTGGAGCACGGGCGCGCCGGCGAGGCCTACAACGTCGGCGGTCCGGACGAGTGCGAGAACATCGAGGTGGTGCGGCGCATCCTCGAGCTGACGGGCGCCGACGACTCGCTGATCGAGCACGTGACCGACCGCCCCGGCCACGACCGCCGCTACTCGCTGTCGAGCGCCAAGCTGAGCGAGGAGGTGGGCTGGGAGGCGTCGGTCCGCTTCGAGGACGGCCTCCGGAGGACCGTCGACTGGTACCGCGAGAACGAGTCGTGGTGGGGCCCGATCCGGTCCGGCGAGTACCGCGAGTACTACGAGAGGCAGTACGGCAGACCGCTAGCCTCGTAGCGGTGTTCCGAGAGCACCCGGCGCTCCTCCTCAGCAACCTCAGCAAGCAGTACGACGACGGCACCGTCGCCCTCGAGGACTTCGATCTCGAGATTCCAGCCGGCGCGTTCTTCGGCCTGCTCGGCCCCAATGGAGCAGGCAAGACCACGCTGATCAGCGCCGTCTGCAACCTGCTCCGGGTCACCGACGGCGAGATCGCGGTCTTCGGCCATCCCCATGACTCGATGGAGGCGCGGCGCTCGATCGGGCTCGCCGAGCAGGACATCAACCTCGACCGCTTTCTCACCGCGCGCGAGACGCTGATCTACCACGGCGGCTACTTCGGGATGGAGGACCTCGAAGCGCGCGCCGACGAGATGATCGAGGCCTTCGGCCTGCAGTCGAAGCGCGACGTGCGCGCCCCGAAGCTGTCCGGCGGCCAGCGCCGCAGGCTGCTGCTCGCCCGCGCGCTCATGCACCGCCCGCGGCTCGTGATCCTCGACGAGCCCACCGCCGGCGTGGACTTCGAGCTTCGCACCGAGCTGTGGCGCTACATCAGGCAGCTCCACGCCGAGGGCACCACGATCCTCCTCACCACGCACTACCTCGAGGAGGCCGAGGAGCTCTGCGACGAGATCGCCCTGATCCGCGGCGGCCGCCTGATCGCGCGCGACACGGCCGAGGGGCTGAGCGACCACTTCGGCGCCGATCGCCTCCAGGACGTGTACGTGAAGGCGATGGCGTCGTGAGCGGGCTGGTCTGGCTCTGCAAGCGGGAGACGCTGCGGGTCTCCAAGCTCTGGACGCAGACGGTGCTGGCGCCCGTGATCTCGTCGATCCTGTTCATCCTCGTGTTCGGCCTGTCGCTCGGCGGGCGGATCGACCAGGTGAGCGACGGTCGACTACGAGATCTTCATCGTGCCCGGGCTGATCACGATGGGGATGGTCCAGGCGGCCTACGCGAACAACGCGTCGTCGATCTTCCAGGCGCGCTTCGACCGCTACATCCACGACGTGCTGTCCGCGCCGATGCGCCCGTGGCAGATGACGCTCGGGTACACGGTCGGCGGGATCTTCCGCGCGCTGGCGATCGGGGTTTCGCTGCTCGTGCTGGCGGTCATCTTCGTGGACGTGCCGATCGAGCGGCCCTTCGCGCTGCTGGCCGCCGTGGCGCTCGGGCTGGTCCTGTTCAGCGCGCTCGGGGTGGTGGTGGGGATCTACGCCGAGGTCTGGGACCACACGACCTTCATCGCCAACATCGTGATCCTGCCGCTGGCCTTCGTGGGCGGCGTCTTCTACTCGGTCGAAGTGCTCCCCTCGCCGTGGGAGGAGCTGTCCCACTTCAACCCCGTCTTCTACCTCGTCAACGCGGTGCGCTTCGGGTTCCTGGGCGAGAGCGACGTGTCCGTCTGGCTCTCGCTCGGCGTGACGGCGGCGCTGGCCCTGCCTGTATACGCGTGGTCGCAGTGGCTGTTCACGACCGGCAAGCGCTTGAAGGACTAGAGCAGCGGATCATCCGCTGCCGTATGTGCCCGCGCCTCGTCGAGTGGCGTGAGCGGGTGGCGCAGGAGAAGCGGGCCGCCTTCCGCGACGAGACCTACTGGGGCCGCCCCGTCCCCGGCTTCGGCGATCCCGGCGCCGCCGTCTTCGTCCTCGGCCTCGCCCCCGCCGCCCACGGCGGCAACCGCACCGGCCGGGTCTTCACCGGGGACCGCTCCGGCGACTGGCTGTTCGCGTCGCTCCACCGCACCGGCTTCGCGAACCAGCCGACGTCGGTCCACCGCGACGACGGCCTGCGGCTCGACGGCGCCTGGATCGCGGCGGCGGTGCGCTGCGCCCCGCCGGCCAACAAGCCGCTCCCGGCCGAGCGCGACAACTGCCTTCCCTACGCGGCCGAGGAGCTCGAGCTGATCCGGCCGGAGGTGATCGTCTGCCTCGGCGCCTATGCCTGGGACGCCGCCTGCCGGCTCCTCGGACTGCGCCCGAAGCCGCGCTTCGGCCACGGCGCCGAGCACGGGTGGAGGGCGGCCCGGTGCTGCTCGGCACCTACCACCCGAGCCAGCAGAACACCTTCACCGGCAAGCTCACCGAGAAGATGCTCGACGCGGTCTTTGCGCGCGCGGCGTCGCTTCGGGCGGGGTTGACGCGTGTCGTCGCGGGGTAGTGCTAACTTGCCGGACCTTAAGGAGCCATAGCCGAATTCCTGGTCGCCGACGCGGCCGGGGAACGGGGGACCCACGTATTGGGGCGAATCATGGCCTCGGCCGAGTAGCGCCGCTCTTCTGGCGCGAGCCCGACAGCTAACCCCGTAGGCGCCAAAGAAGAGATTGGAGCACCTACAGCATGCATAGCACGCTGCGGACGGGGGTAGCCGTAGCCGCGCTCGCCTTGATCCCGGCCGCCGATGCCGCGGCGGCCTCGTACGGGTCACGCACCCTGCGAGAGGGGTCGAACGGGTCAGACGTGAAGCGCCTCCAGCGCTACCTCGACAGGGTCGGCTACGACACGTCGGCCGACGGGATCTTCGGGCCGGCCACCGCACGCAGCGTGCGGAGCTTCGAGACCGACGAGGACAGGCGCGCCAACGGCGCCGCCACCCGCTTCGAGCAGCGCCTGGTGCGCGCCCGGGCGGCGACCGCGCCCGTCGAAGAGGAAGCCGTCGAGACGCCGGCCACCGAAGAGGCGTACATCGACGAGAGCGGCCTGGCCGTGGCGCCCGCCTCCGCTCCCCCTGAGGTCCACGCGATCATCGCCGCCGGGAACGAGATCGCGACGAAGCCCTACAAGTACGGCGGCGGCCACGGCAAGTGGAACGACACGGGCTACGACTGCTCCGGCTCCATGTCCTACGCCCTCCACGGGGCGGGGCTGCTCGACACGGCGCTCGACTCCACCGGCTTCATGAGCTGGGGCGAGCGCGGGCGCGGCGAGTGGGTCACCACCTACGCCCACGGCGGCCACGGGTACATGGTCGTGGCGGGCCTGCGCTTCGACACGAGCGCCCGCAAGGCGACCGGCAACCGCTGGAGCGACCAGATGCGCTCTCCCAGCGGCTACACGATCCGCCACCCGGAGGGGCTCTAGCCATGGCCGTCGTCGCGCTGCTGGTCCTGCTGCTCGGATCCTTCGCCGGCCTCCTGCTCGGCAGCTGGAGAGCCATCGTGCCGGTCGCCGCCGCGATCCCGGCCGGCGCTCTGCTCGGCGGCCCGGAGGCCGCCGCGCTCGGCGTGCTGGGCGTGGCGGGCTACGTGGCCGGCCTGCACCTGCACCGGGTGGTCGCCGAGCAGTACGTGGCGCGTTAGCCCGAGGGTCCGTACCGCCCTCGCGGTACGCTTGCGGGTCGTTGAAAAACGACCCGCTCGCATCCTTCACCCCGCAGGTACGTGACTGGTTCACGCGCTCGTTCGAGCGACCCACTCCTGCCCAGAACGAGGCCTGGCCGGCCATCGCGAGTGGCGAGAACGTCCTCGTCTCAGCCCCGACCGGCTCCGGGAAGACGCTCGCGGCCTTCCTCTGGGCCCTCGACCGCCTCGTCGCCGAGCCCGGCACGGGCCGCCTCGTCTACGTCTCGCCGCTGAAGGCCCTCTCCTACGACGTCGAGAAGAACCTGCGCGCGCCGCTGAAGGGCATCGGCGGCGACATCAGCGTCGCCATCCGCACGGGCGACACGCCCCAGAAGGAGCGTCAGGCGATGCTCCGGAGGCCGCCGGACGTGCTGATCACGACGCCCGAGTCGCTCTACCTGATGCTCACGTCGCGTGCGCGCGAGTTCCTGGCCGACACGGACTCCGTGATCGTCGACGAGATCCACGCCGTGGCCCGCACCAAGCGCGGCGCTCACCTGGCGCTGACGCTCGAGCGGCTCGAGCACCAGGCCGCGCGCCCGCTCCAGCGGATCGGGCTGTCCGCCACCCAGCGGCCGCTCGAGGAGGTCGGCCGGTTCCTCGTCGGGACGGGCCGCAAGTGCCGCATCGTGGACGCCGGCGTGCGCAAGCCGCTCGACCTGAAGATCCACGTGCCGGTCGACAGCATGTCCGAGCCGGACGCACCCGACTTCGGCGCTCCCGGCGTGGACGGATATGGCACGGCGGCGGGCGGCGGCGACCTCTCGGGAACCGGGCTCGGAGATGCGCCCGCCACGTCGCGCTCGATCTGGCCGGCGATCTATCCCGAGCTGCTCGAGCTCATCCGGAAGCACCGCTCGACGATCGTGTTCGTCAACAGCCGCCGCGGGGCGGAGCGGCTCGCGGTGCGGTTGAACGAGCTAGCCGCGGAGGAGAGCGAGCACGAGTCGAACGGCGACGGGCCGGCGCCCGAGGGCGGCGACCCCGCCTACATCGCCCGCGCCCACCACGGTTCGCTTGCCCGCGAGGAGCGCCTCGTCGTCGAGGACCTCCTCAAGTCCGGCGAGCTCCCCTGCCTCGTCGCCACCAGCTCGCTCGAGCTCGGCATCGACATGGGGGCGGTGGACCTCGTGATCCAGGTCGAGTCGCCCAAGTCGGTCACCGCCGGCCTCCAGCGGATCGGCCGGGCGGGCCACGGCGTCGGCGAGGTCTCGCGCGGCCGCATCTTCCCCAAGTTCCGGGCCGACCTGCTCGAGTGCGCCGTGGTCGCCAAGCGCATGCGGGACGGCGACATCGAGCCCACCGTCGTGCCCACCAACCCGCTCGACGTGCTCGCTCAGCAGATCGTCGCCATCACCGCCACCGGCGACGAGTGGAGCGTTCCGGAGCTGCACGCGCTCGTCAGGCGGGCCCACCCGTTCGCCGAGCTGAGCCGCGAGCTGCTCGACTCCGTCCTCGACATGCTCGACGGGCGCTACCCGTCCGAGGAGTTCGCCGAGCTGCGCCCGCGCATCGTCTGGGACCGCGTGGCCGACACCATCCGCGCGCGCAAGGGCGCCCTCCAGCTCGCGGTGACCAACGCCGGCACGATCCCCGACAGAGGCCTCTACGGCGTCCACCTGCCCGACGGCCGCCGAGTCGGCGAGCTCGACGAGGAGATGGTCTACGAGGCCCGCCCCGGGCAGACCTTCCTGCTCGGCGCCTCGACCTGGCGCATCCAGGAGATCACGCGCGACCGGGTGATCGTGACGCCCGCGCCCGGCACCCCCGGCGCCGTGCCGTTCTGGCGCGGCGACGGCGTGGGCCGTCCCAAGGAGCTCGGCGAGGCGATCGGCGCGTTCTCCCGGGACGCCGTCGACCGCGACCCCGCCGAGCTCGCAGCCGAGTACGACCTCGACGAGCGGGCGGCGACGAACCTCTCCGCCTACCTGCGCGAGCAGCGCGACGCCACCCGCGTCGTGCCGAGCGACCGCACCATCGTCATCGAGCGCTTCCGCGACGAGATCGGCGACTGGCGGCTCTGCGTGCTCTCCCCCTACGGCGGCCGCGTGCATGCCGCCTGGGCGCTCGCCCTGTCCGCCCGCATCCGGGACGAGTTCGGCCTCGAGTCCGACGCCATCTGGTCGGACGACGGCATCATCGTCCACCTGCCCGACGCCGACGAGCCGCCCAGCTCGGAGCTCGTGCTCGTGCAGCCCGACGAGCTCGAGGAGCTGGTGGTGCGCGAGCTGTCGAGCTCGGCGCTGTTCGGCGCCCGCTTCCGCGAGAACGCCGCCCGGGCGCTGCTGCTGCCGCGCGCCCGGCCCGGCAAGCGCACACCGCTGTGGCAGCAGCGGCTCAAGGCGCAGTCGCTGCTCGAGGTGGCCAAGCGCTACGGCCAGTTCCCGATCGTGCTCGAGACCTACCGCGAGTGCCTGCGCGACGTGTTCGACCTGCCCGGCCTCGAGGCGCTGCTGCGCGGCCTGCACACGCGGGAGCTGTCGCTGGTCGAGGTCGAGACGCAGCGCGCCTCCCCGTTCGCCTCGTCGCTGCTGTTCGACTACGTCGCGACCTACATGTACGAGGGCGACACGCCCAACGCCGAGCGGCGCGCCGCGGCGCTGTCGCTCGACCGCGATCTGCTGCGGGAGCTGCTCGGCCAGGAGGAGCTGCGCGAGCTGATCGACCCGGGCGCGCTCGAGGAGGTGGAGGCCGACCTCCAGCGCACCAGCGAGCGCACCCGCGCCAGCCAACGCCGACGGCATGCACGACGTGCTGCGCGCGGTGGGCGACCTGACGACCGACGAGGCGCAGGAGCGCTGCCTCGAGGCGGTGTCGGCGCAGCGCATGCTGCTCGACCTCGAGAAGGGGCGGCGGGCCATCCGCATGCGCATCGGCGGCGAAGAGCGCTGGCTCGCGGCAGAGGACGCCGGCCTCTACCGCGACGCCCTCGGCGCCGTGCCGCCGGGCGGCCTGCCGGAGGTGTTCCTCGAGGAGGTCGAGGAGCCGCTCGCGCGCCTGGCGCGCCGCTACGCCCGCACCCACGGGCCGTTCACCACGCGAGACATCTCGGACCGCTACGCGATCGACTGCGGCCCGGTGCTGCGCGATCTGGAGGCCTCCGGCAACCTGATCCGCGGCGAGCTGCGGCCGGGCGGGACAGAGCGCGAGTGGTGCGACACCGACGTGCTGCGCCGGCTGCGGCGCGCCTCGCTCGCCACGCTCCGCAAGGAGGTCGAGCCCGCCGAGCAGCGGGCGCTGGCGCGCTTCCTTCCCGCGTGGCAGGGCGTGGACACCGCGAGCTCCACCGGGGTCGACCGGCTCCGCGAGGTGCTCCTACCGCTGCAGGGCCTCGCGCTGGCGCCGGAGGTGTGGGAGCGCGACGTGCTGCCGCGCCGCATCGGCTCATACTCGCAAGCCTGGATGGACCAGCTCTGCGGAAGCGGGGAGGTCGTGTGGGTCGGGGCCGGCGCGATCGGGTCGCGCTCGGGCCGGGTGGCGCTGTACTTCCGCGAGGACGCCCGCTGGCTCGGCCCGCCGCCCACCCGCGGCGAGCGGCCCGAGGGCCCCGTCCACGACTCCATCCGCGAGCGGCTCGAGCGCGGCGCCGCGTTCTGGAGCGACCTGCTCGCCGACCTCGACACCGGCGAGCCCGCCGAGCTGCAGGAGGCGCTGTGGGACCTCGCCTGGGCGGGAGAGGTCACGAACGACGCCTTCGCGCCGCTGCGGGCACCGCGCCTCTCGCTGGCGAAGGGCACGCGCGACGCCGGCCGGCGCTTCGCCCGGCGCCGGCGTCCGGCGTCGCCGCAGGTGCAGGGGCGCTGGTCGCTCACCACCGCGCTGTTCGCGAACGCGCCGGCCCACGGCCCGCGGATGCGGGCGATCGCCGAGATCCTGCTGGAGCGCTACGGCATCGTCACCCGCGAGACGGTGCTGGCCGAGGGGATCCCCGGCGGATTCGCCGGGCTGTACGGCGAGCTGGCCAACCTGGAGACGCTCGGCACGGCGCGGCGCGGCTACTTCGTGGAGGGCCTGGGCGGCGCCCAGTTCGCGCTGCCGGCCGCCATCGAGCGGCTGCGGACCATGCGCACCGACGAGCCGGCCGGCGCGCTCGTGCTCGCGGCGACCGACCCCGCCAACCCGTTCGGCGCCACCCTGAGCTGGCCGAAGCGCGACGAGGAGAGGCAGTCGCGCCGACCCGCCCGCGTGCCCGGCGCCTACGTGGTCACGCTCGACGCGGAGCCGGTCCTCTACGTGGAGCGCGGAGGCAAGGGCCTGCTGCCGCTGCGCGAGCCCGACGGCGACTGGCTGCCGCAGGCCCTCGAGGCGCTGGCCGAGGCGGTCAAGCGCGGCCGTGTGCCGCGGCTGGGCATCGAGCGCTTCGACGGCGAGCCCGTGGTGGGCACGGCCACGGCAGAGCTGCTGATCGAGCTCGGCTTCCGGCAGGGCCCGCGCCGGCTCACGCTCAGCGCCTAGAGCGCCACCGTGCAGAGCAGCGGCGCGTGGTCGCTCGGCCTCGGCCCCTTGCGGAAGTCGCGGTCGATGCCGCACTCGATCAGGTCGTCGGCCAGCGGCCGGGAGAGCAGGATGGCGTCGATCCGCAGGCCCTTGTCGCGGTGGAAGTGGCCCTGGCGGTAGTCCCACCAGGTGAACCCGCGGCTCGCCGGGGTGGAGCGCCCGGAACGCGTCCACCATGCCGGCGTCGAGGAGAAGCTGGAAGCGCGCCCGCTCGGGGGGAGTGACGTGAGTGGCGCCCTTGAACGCCTCGGGGTCGTACACGTCGAGGTCGGTCGGGCAGACGTTGAGGTCGCCGGCCACCACCAGCGGTCCGCTCGCCAGCACGCCCACCCGCTCCGCCATGGCGTCCAGGAAGCGGAGCTTGTCCTCGTAGAACGGGCTGTCGGGCGCGCGGCCGTTGGGTACGTACACGGACACCACCCGCAGGCCGTCCACGTCCGCCTCGACCCAGCGCGCCTCGTCCCGCGTCGGCTCGCCCGGCAGGCCGGCGCGGACCTCGACCACCTCGCCCCGCGCCAGCAGCGCCACCCCCGCCCAGCGCCCGGTGCTGTGATGGACCGCCCGGTAGCCCGACGCCTCCAGCTCCAGCAGCGGGAACGCGCCCGGCTCGGTCTTGGTCTCCTGCATGAAGAGGACATCGGGCTGGTGCTGCTCGAGGAGGTCGAGCACGCGCGGCATCCGTGCCACCAGGGAGTTCACGTTCCAGGTGGCGAGCTTCATGGGCGCGCGACAGTACCGTTCGGCGCGTGCGTGCCGCGCTAGCCGTCCTGCTGACCCTCGCCCTGGCCCCGGCGGCCGCTGCGCGGTCCGTGGAGATCCGAGGCGCAGACCCGGAGCGCTACACGCTCGACCTGCGCTACGAGGACCGCGGCGCCGGCGTGCTCACCGGCACGGAGCGGATCGAGTTCGTCAACCGCGGTCCCCGGGCCCTGAGCCGCGTCTGGCTGCGTCTGTGGGCCAACGGGCCGGACGACTGCCGGCCGCGCCGCATCCGGGTCGAGGTCGAGGCGCCGGCCACGGCGGGGGTCGAGCGCGTGAGCTGCACGGCGCTCGAGGTGCGCCTCGCCGCCCCGGTGCCGGCGGGCGGCAGCGGCGCGATCTCGCTCCGGTTCGAGGTGCGGGTCCGCCGCGCGGCGGACCGCTTCGGGATCGTGCGCGGCACCGTGCTGCTCGGCAACGTGATCCCCGTGCTGGCCGTGCGCGACCGGCGCGGGCTCCACCTCGAGCCGTACGCCAAGCGGGGCGAGGCCTTCTACTCGCTCGCCGCCGCCTGGGACGCGGTGGTCCGCCTGCCGCGGCGGCTGCGCGCCGCCACCACGGGCGCGACCGTGTCCGAGGACGTGGCGGGCGGGGAGCGCACGCTGCGCGTGGCCACCGAACAGGCGCGCGACTTCGCGCTGGCGGTCGGCCCGCTGCGGCAGGTCCAGGCCAACGAGGGCGGCGTTCGCGTGCGGGTGTTCGCCGGGCGCAAGGTGCGCGGCAGCCGCGGGGCGCTCCGGATCGCCCGCCGCGCCGTGCGCGCCCTCAGCGGGAGGCTCACCCCCTATGGCTCGACCGAGCTCGACGTGGTGCTCGTGCGCGGCGGGCTGGGGGCGGGCATCGGCATGGAGTACCCCGAGCTGGTCTTCTCGATCCCGGCGGCCGACGTGATCACCCACGAGGTCGCCCATCAGTGGTGGTACGGGCTCGTCGGCAACAACCAGTACCTCGAGCCCTGGCTCGACGAGAGCTTCGCCCAGTACTCGCACGAGCGGCTCCACCCGCGCGTGAACTTCTGCCTGCCGCGGAGGCCGTACCTGCTCGTCGCCCCCTGGCGTCGCCACATCCCGCTCGACTCCACGATGGAGCTGTTCGAGCGCTCCGCGCCGGTGGCGGTGGGCGAGGTGGTGTACCTCGCCGGCTCGTGCGCGCTGCAGCGGCTCGAGCGCGACATCGGCCGCGCCAGGATGACCGCCGTGCTGCGCCGGCTCCAGACGCGCCACCGGCACGGGGTGATGACGCGGTCCGACGTGCTCGCGGCCATCCGCCGCGAGGCGCCGCGCTACCGGCTGCGCCGCTGGCTGCGCCTCGCCCATCTGACACCGTAGGGGGAATGCCAGAGGGCGACACCATCCACTCCGCGGCGCGGCGGATCCGCGCCGCCCTGGTGGGCGAGCCGATCGTCTCGATCGAGACCCCGCAGCCGCGCCACGCGATGGACCGCTGGCCGGAGCGGCTCGAGGGACGGCCGGTCACCGGCGTGGACGCCCATGGCAAGCACCTCTTCATCCGCTTCGAGGGCGACCTGACGCTGCACTCCCACCTGCGCATGACCGGCTGGTGGGGCGTGTACCCGCACGGCCGGCGCTGGGGCCGGTCGCCGCGGCGCGCCTGGCTCGTGCTCCGCACCGCCGAGCACGAGGTCGTCGAGTTCGACGGGCCCGTGCTGGAGCTGATGACCGAGTCGCGCTCGCGCTTCGACCGGCGCCTGGCGGTGCTCGGCCCGGACGTGCTGGCGGGCGAGCTCGACGAGCGCGCGGTGCTCGCGCGGCTGCGGCAGGACGACCAGAGTCGCGGTGTGGGCGACGCGCTGCTCGACCAGCGCAACCTGGCCGGTGTCGGGAACGTCTGGAAGTCCGAGGGCTGCTTCCGCGTGGGGCTCGACCCGTGGCGGCCGTTGGGGCGGGTGGCGGACGACGAGGCGCTGGCCGTGGTCCGCGAGATCAGGGAACGGATGCAGGCCTCGGTCGAGCGCGGCGGCCACCCGCGCGACATCCAGGTCTACGACCGCAGCGGCCGGCCGTGCCCGCGCTGCGGCGGGCCGATCCACGCGCGCGGCCAGGGAGACGACAACCGCACGACCTACTGGTGCCCGGCGTGCCAGGCCTGATCCGGGTCGGGCACAAGGGCGCCGACCACGTCGCGCCCGGCAACACCGTGGAGAGCTTCGAGGCGGCGCTCGAGCACGGCGTGGACATGATCGAGTTCGACGTGCTGCGCACACGCGACGGGCGCCTGGTGCTCGCGCACGACTACGAGGACGCCGAGTCGCGCGAGTGCCTGACGATGGAGGAGGGGCTCGACCACTTCGCCGGCGAGGCCTACGCGGGCGTGCAGCTCGACGTGGACATGAAGCTGCCGGGCTACGAGCGCGAGGTGGCCGAGGGACTGGCGGCGCGGGGGCTGTCCGGGCGCTCGCTCGTGTCGACGATGTACCCGGAGAGCCTCGACAAGCTGGGCGAGCTGGCGCCGGGGCTGCGGCGCGGATGGTCCGTGCCGCGCGTGCGGCGGAACTACATCCGCTCGCCGTGGGCGGTGCCGGCCTACGCGATCGCGCGGGTCATGCGCGCGCGGCTGCCGGGCCAGGCCGCGTCACGCATCCGGGCGGGCGGATGCGAGGCGATCATGGCGCACCGGATCCTGGTGAGCCGGCGGCTCGTGAAGGCGGTCCACCGGGCGGGCGGGGAGGTCTACGTCTGGACGGTGGACGACGCGCGGCGCATCCGGGCGCTGGAGGCGCTCGGGGTCGATGGGGTGATCACCAACGACCCTCGCCTTTTCGACTAGCCGCCGACGGTGCAGGTGCCGGTGGTGTGCGTCTCGGTGCGGGCGTTCTCGCCCGTCCACTGGAGCTCGGCCACCGCCCGCAGCTGGTAGCTGTGGCCCGCGGGCAGGGAGAGGTTGTAGGTCCAGCCCGCCTGGCCCCAGGTGTACTCCGCGGATCCCGCCGACTGCCACGGCGAGGTGGCCGCCCCGGCCACCGGCACCCAGCCGCCCGGGCTGAGCCACTGCGCGGTGAATCGCACCGACATCTGCGAGCTGGAGCCGTCCCCGGCGAGCTGCGCGCGAGCGCCCAGCTGGCCCGGGTTGCAGATGTTCGCCTGCGCCCAGGACGAGCTGATGCTCTCGCCTGTCTGAGCGCTCGCCACGCCCGCGCCGGCGACCGCCGCGCAGATGGCGATGGGGATGAGGCTCCTGCGTAACACAAGGATGTCTTCGGTTGCGAGTACCTCCCGCTTGAGCGATTCAGCCTAGTGAATGAGGCACATCGCCTTGGAGAACGCGCATGCGAGCATGGTCGAGAGCATCTCGCCGTGATGAACTGGACGCACGTACGTAGTAGGGACGTGAACGAGGCGGTGGCCGAGCGGATGCCGGTACGGGCGGGGACCGAAGTCGACACTTTCGCCGCGCTGTACCAGCGGACGTTCCCGCGCGTGTTCGCATACGTGATGTCCCTGCTGCGCGACCGCACGGCGGCCGAGGACGTGACCGCCCAGGCCTTCGAGCGCGCCTACCGCAAGCGCTCGAGCTACCGCGCCCGGCGCGGCAGCCCCGAGGCCTGGCTGTTCGGGATCGCCCGCAACGCCGCCCTCGACGAGCTGCGCCGCCGCGGTCGCCGCGCCGGCCTGGAGGGCGAGCCCGCCGACCACGACGCACCCACCGCCGAGGACCATGCCGAGCTGGCGCTGCGGCGCGAGGTGGTGCGCGAGGCGCTCGCGAAGCTCGACGGCCACGAGCGCGACCTTCTCTCCCTGAAGTTCTCCGGCGGTCTCTCGAACGCCGAGATCGGGCGTGTGCTGGGCGTGTCCGAGACGAACGCGGGCACCCGGCTGCACCGCGCCCTCACGAAGCTGCGAAAGGCCTGCGATGACGCATCCTGACTCCGAGAACACCGCCACGATCGAGCGCGAGCTGGAGGCGGTCGAGGCAGCGCTGCGCGCCGGCGCGGCCGACCACCCGGACCCGTTCGTCCGGGAGCTTCAGGACCTGGGGCTGCTGCTGCAGGCGGAGGCGTCCGAGCCCGACGCCGAGTTCGCCGAGGCGCTGGAGCAGCGGATGCGGGAGGGATTTCCGGCGAAGCCGGGATCGGCCCGCGCGCTGGCGGACGAGGTGCGCTCGGGGCTCGCGGCCGCGGTCGCCTGGCCGCGCAACGCCGTCCGCAGGCTGCCGTCCCCGAGGCGGATGCTCCCCGCCGCCGCGGCGCTGGTGACGGTCGTGGTGATCGGCGTCGCGGTGTCGCTCGGTCGACGTCGACCGATCCGGCAGCGACGACGACGGCGGAGGCGGCGGCGGCGGCTCGTCGCGCCAGAGCGACGTCGGCGCACCGGAGGAGAGCCTCGCAGGCGGTGGCCGCGGCGAGTCAGGCGCCGGCGCGGCCCAGGACGAGGCCGCCCGCAGCAGCGCCGAGCCCGCGCTCCCGCTCGCCCAGCCCGACGCGCCTCAGTCCGCCCGAGGAGCGGCGCGGGCGCGATCGCGCCGCCCTCACGCCCGGCGGCGGCTTCGCGCCCGGCCGGAGCAACCGCAAGGTCGAGCGCTCGATCTCGATGACGCTCGAGGCGCCCGACGAGGAGATCCCCGCGCTGGCGCAGGACGTCACCCGGGTGACGAACCGGCACGGCGGGTTCGTGCTCAGCTCGACGCTCGACTCGGACGAGGAGGGCGCGAACGGGTTCTTCGAGCTGCGCATCCCGGCGGGGCGCCTGCGCCCGGCGCTGGCCGACCTGGCCGGCCTCGCGACGGTGCGGTCGCAGAGCCAGTCGGGCCAGGACGTGACCCGGCAGCACGTCACGACCCGAGACCGCCTGCAGTCCGCGCGGGCCGAGCGGCGCAGCCTGCTGCGCCGGCTCGAGCTCGCGGAGACCGACGAGGAGGCCGAGTCGATCCGCCGCCGGCTGGACATCGTGGCCGGCGAGATCAACGGCCTGCGCGGCCTGCTCCGCGACCTCCGGCTGCGCACGGACTACGCGGTGGTGTCGGTGGACCTGGCCGGCACCGAGGGCGACTCGGGAAGCGGCGGAGCGGGCGGCTCGTTCGACGACGCGCTGAACGACGCCGGCGACCTCGTGGTCGGCCTGGCCGGCGTGCTGATCCGCGTCCTGGCGATCGCCCTCCCGCTGGCGCTGATCGCGGGGCTGGGCTGGCTGGCGACGAGCCTGCTGCGCCGCCGCCGCCGCGAATCGGTGCTGGCCTAAGCCGGGCGCGCCCCGAGCGTGCGAACCGCGACGGCGGCGAGCCGGCAGCCATCGCGGAGCGCCTCCTCGGGGCCGGCGCCAGAGAGACGCGCCGTGAGGAAGCCGGCGGCGAACGCGTCGCCGGCTCCGGTGGTGTCGAGCGGTGCAGCGGCGCCCTCGGCGCAGCGCCAGCGTCCGGCGCCGGCCGATCGCCCGCCGCACCACCCGGCACACCTCGCGGCCGTCTGTCCAGAGCGCTCCCGCGGCGCCCGAGCGTCACCACGACTTCCGGGATGCGCGCGGCGAGCGCCGAGCGCCGCCCGCTCCGCATCCTCCTCCCCGCTCAGCACCGCCGCCTCCTCCGCGTTCGGCAGCAGCAGCCCCACCCCGTCGAGCTCGTCCATGAACGCCGGCGACAGCAGCGCGGCCGACGACGGGTCGACCGACACGCTCATCCCGCGTTCCCGCGCCCGCGCGATCGCCGCGCGGCCCGCTGCTCGCGACCCGTCCCGCACCAGCGAGTAGCCCGTCAGGTGCAGGTGCGTGCCCTCGACAGCAGGTCGTCCGGCAGGTCTCCCTCGGCGAGCCGGTCGTTCGCTCCGGGATCGGGCACCATCGACCGCTCCCCGTCCGGCCCCACCAGCACCACGCAGGTACCGGTCGGCCGCTCGGGGTCCACCGCGAGGCGAGTCTCCACCCCGACCGCCCGCAATTCCGCCTCGGCCGCGCGCCCCCTGTCGTCCGCCCCGATCCGCCCCGCCAGCACCGGAGCGGCCCCCGCGCCCCGAGCCACCGCCGCCCACGCGGAAACGTTCGCCCCCGAACCGCCGTACCCGAACTCGATCCGGGCGGGTGCGTCGCTGCCCAGGGCGATCGGACCGTCGAGCCGGCAGACGACGTCCACCATCACGTCGCCCAGGACGACGAGCCGGGTCACGCGGCCGTCATCGCCGCGGCGATCCGGCCCGCCAAGCTCGGCGTTCCGCACCACGATCCGCACGTTCGCCTCCAGGCTCGCGCCCGCGGTTTCGCGGTGGACGAAGTCGAGCAGGAACGGGGTCACGTCCTTGCCGTCCACCCCCTCGCGCCCGGCCGCCGCGAGGCCCGCCTCCAGCACGCGGTCGTGCAGCGCCGGGTCGAGCTGCTCGCCGACCGGGAGCGGGTGCGCCACCACGACCGCGCGGTCGTCCGTGCCCAACTCACCGCGCGCCGCGGCCACCGCGGCCACCTCCGACGGCGAGTCCGCCCGCCAGCCGACCGGGTGCCCGGAGTCGGAGAGATAGAAGCCCGCGAAGCGGTCGGTCCCGTAGCCGAGCACGGTCACGCCCAGCGTCTCGAGGCGCTCGAGCGTCGCGCCCACGTCCAGGATCGACTTCACGCCCGCGCAGACGACGACGATGCCGGTGCGCGCGAGCGTCTCGAGGTCCGCCGACTCGTCCCAGGTCTCGCGGGCGCCGCGGTGCACGCCGCCGAGCCCGCCGGTGGCGAAGACCCGGATCCCGGCGCGAGACGCGAGGTGCGCGGTGGACGCCACCGTGGTCGCGCCGTCGCCGCCGCGCGCCACGAGCGGCGCGAGATCCCGGACGCCGCACTTCACGACGCCGTCCCGCGAGGCCACGGCCTCGAGCGCCGCCTCGTCGAGGCCAACCCGCACCCGACCGCCCAGCACCGCCACCGTCGCCGGCACCGCGCCCCCGGCGCGCACGGCTCCCTCGACCTCCCGGGCCACCTCGAGGTTCCGCGGCCGCGGGAGCCCGTGACTGATCAGAGTGCTCTCGAGCGCCACGACCGGCCGCCCGCCGGCGAGAGCATCGGCGACCTCGGGAGCGATCTGCATCGGCGCAGCGTAAGGGGTCAGCGGTAGGCGGGGAACGACGCGAAGACGTTCCACACGGGGCGCGGCAAGCCGCCGCCGAGCCGCGCCTCGCGCAGGCCGGAGTCGGCCGTGGCGTCGGCGTAGAGCAGGTAGTTCGTCCACATCTGGATGCCGGGGGCGGCGCTCATCCGCTCCCAGTTCAGGCGTACGAGCTCGGCCTGCATCGTCAGGTCGGTGGCCTGGCTCTGGCCGAGCCGCGCGCCGCCCTCGGTCAGCCACAGCTTTGGACCGGACGTCCCGCCGAGCCCGCGCCAGCGCCCCACCAGGTACGCGCGCGCCTGGTCGGCGCGGGTGGGCGTGACGACGTTGCGCTCCACGTCCGCGTAGTTGTGGTGGCTCCAGGCGAAGTTGGACGCCGTGCTGAACCCGCGCGCCTGCAGCCCGTTCAGCGTCTCCGGGACGGCCGTCTGGAAGTTCGTCATGAGCCGGCTGTCCGCCCCGAAGCGGTCGGCCAGGCCCGGCCCCAGCAGCATCACCGGGTCCCGCCGCGCGGACGACACCGCGCGCGCCGTCTCCATCATCTCCGCGACGTAGTCGTCGATCACCACCGGGCCCGGCCCGTAGGGGTCGGCGGTGGTGCTCGGCCCCTGCTGCGGCCAGAGCTGGTGATTGGGCTCGTTCATGAGCTCGAGGGCCAGGTTGCGCCCGTAGCGCGAGTAGCGCCCGATCAGCCAGTCGATCCAGCGTCCGTAGTAGCCGTTCCTGCCAAGCTGGCCGGCCGGCACGCGGAACTCCATCGGCTTCAGCCGCTCGACCGGCGTGGTCGCCGAGCCACGATCCTGCCGGCCCCAGTCGGCCGGGAGGCCGTCGGTGCCGTTCGACCAGCGCGGGAAGTGCCAGGTCACGAGCACCACGTTCAGGCCCGGCCGCCCGCGCCGCCGCGATCTGAGCGTCGATCGCCTGGATGTAGCGGAAGCCGCATCCCGTTCCGCAGCCGGGGAGGTCGTTGCCAGGGCTGGCGAGCCGCGACCAGGACAGCTGCGACGGCGGGAACAGCTGGGCCTTGTCCCAGCGCACCCAGATCCGCACCCAGCGCGCGCCGGTCTGCCGCACCGTGTCGAGGTTGCCGTGCACGGTCAGGTCCTCGTAGTCGCCCCCGTGGTTGATCGAGCCCATCGACAGCGACTTGCGCAGGGTCGGCTCCGCGCTCACCTGGGAGGCGAAGACCACCCCGGCCATCAGAACCAGGAACAGCGCGAGTCCAAGTCGCACTTGTTCAGCGTAGGCGCTCAGGCACCGCAGCGACCCGAACACGTCCCAGACCGGACGCGGCGCGCCGCCCGACTCGCGGCTCTCGCGCAGGCCGGAGTCCGCCGTGGGGTTCGAGTACAGCAGGTAGTTCGTCCAGAGCTCGATCCCGGGGACCGCGCGCATGCGCCTCCAGTTCCGCCGCACGAGCGCGGCCTGCCGGTCGAGGTCGGTCGTCAGCCCGGACCCGAGCCGGGCGCCGCCCTCCGTCAGCCAGATCCGCGGGTCGCTCCGGCCGCCGCGGCCCCGCCAGCGCCCCCGCAGCTGGGCGCGCACCCGCTCGACCCCGGTCGGAGACGGCGAGCCGCGCTCGACGTCCGTGTAGTTGTGATGGGTCCAGACGAAGGTGGGGGTGTCCGGGAAGCGAAGCGAGTCGAGCCTGGCCAGGATCTCCGGCGTGAGCGTCGTGAACCGCGTCATCAGGCGGTTGTCCGACCCGTCGCGGTCGGAAAGGGCCGGCCCCCCCAGGCGAACCGGATGGCCGTGCGCCTCCGACACCGTGCGCGCGGTGTTCATCATCTCGGCCACGTAGGAGTCGATCACGCGCGGACCGGGGCCGTAGGGATCGCCCGACGTGCTCGGACCCTGCTGCGGCCAGAGCTGGTGGTTGGGCTCGTTCATCAGCTCGAGCACGAGGTCCCGGCCTTGCTCCGAATAGCGCCGGACGAGCCAGTCGATCCAGCGCCCGTAGTGGCCGTCCGGTCCGAGCTGGCCCACCGGGATGCGGTACTCCATCGCCTTCAGGCGGGAGACCGGCGTGCGAGCGAAGCCGCGATCCTCGCGCGCCCAGTCGTCCGGCACGCCCTCCGTCCCGTTGGCCCAGCGCGGGAACTGCCAGGTGGCGAGGATCACCCCGAGGCCGGCGGCCCGCGCCTGCGCGATCTGGGCGTCGATCGCCTGGACGTAGCGGAAGCCGCACCCGGTCCCGCACTCGGGCAGGTCGTTGGCCGGCTCGCCGAGGGCCGAGAGCGGCACCCTCGCCGGGGGCAGCGGCTGCGCCTTGTCCCAGCGGATCCAGATCCGCACCCAAGGCGCTCCGGTCTCGAGAACGAGGTCGAGGTTGCCGTGCGCCGTGAGGTCCTCCGGGTCGCCGCCGTGGTCGGACGAGCCCATCGAGACGCACTTGGCGAGGCCGGCCGCCTGCGGCTCCTCCTCACCGCCGCAGTCCCAGCCCAGCCACCCGCTCGTTCCGACCACTCCCGCGGCGAGGGCGGACCGCCTCGCGAGCTCGCGGCGCGTGATCGGCTGCATCGGCCGGATCAGGCGTCTCGCTCGACGCGGACCGAGAAGCCCTCGGCCCGGGCCGCGTCCAGGAGGTTCTGGTTCGAGTCCGGCCCGCGAGTCTGGAGCACCAGCTTGATGGCGGTCTCGCGCAGGTGGATGTCGATGCCGTCGCGCAGGTGCTCCACGTCCACGACGTTCCCGCCGTGGTCCGCCACCACGCGCAGCAGCCCCGCCAGCGCGCCCGGGCGGTCCGGCACGACCGTCGAGAGCACCATGCGGCGCCCGGCGGCGGTCTCGCCCAGCCGGATGCACTCGGACAGGAGCGAGGCGTCCACGTTGCCGCCCGACAGCACGGCGCAGACCTCGCCCTCGGGCGGCGCCTCCACCCTGCCCTGCATCAGCGCCGCCACGGCGACCGCGCCGGCGCCCTCGACCACCAGCTTCGACCGCTCGAGCAGCAGCACCATCGCCTGCGCGACCTCGTCGTCGGAGACGGTGACCACGTCGTCCACGTAGCGCTCGACAAGCGGGAGCGTGAAGTCGCCCGGCCGCTTGACCGCGATGCCGTCGCAGATCGTGTTCGCCGAGCGGGCGCCGATCGGCCGGTGCGCGGCGAGCGAGTCGATGTAGGGGGCGCACGCCTCCGCCTGCACCCCCACCACCCGCGCCTGGGGCACCAGCGCCTTCATCGCCAGCGCGATCCCGGCGGCCAGCCCTCCCCCGCCCAGCGGCACCACCACGAGCCGCACCTCCGGCGCGTCGCGCGCGACCTCGAGGCCGACGGTCCCCTGGCCCGCGACCACCTCGGGCGCGTCGAACGCGTGCACCAGCGTCCTGCCCTCCTCCTCGGAGAGCCGGCGCGCCTCGGCCTGGGCGTCGTCGTAGGTCCCCCCGTGCAGCCGCACCTCGCCGCCGTACTGCTTCACCGCCGCGACCTTCGCGAGCGGCGCCTCCTCGGGCATCACGAGCACGGCCTGGGCGCCGGCGTCGCGCGCGGCGCTGGCCACCGCCTGGGCGTGGTTGCCCGCGCTCGCCGCCACCACGCCTGCCCGCAGCGCCTCCTCCGGCAGCCGCCGCACCACGTTCGTGGCGCCGCGCGCCTTGAAGGACCCCGTCAGCTGCAGGTTCTCGGCCTTCAGGAGCACGCGTGCGCCGACGCGCCGCGACAGCTCCCCGGCGGACAGCAGCGGCGTCTCGCGCACCCGCCCGGCGATCACCCGTGCGGCGTCCTCGACGTCGCCCACACTCACAGCTGTCGGAGCTACGGCCATTGCATCCGGCATTATCCGACCTTGTGGCGAACGGCGAGCAAACCGCCCGGCTGCTGGCACGCACGGAGGTCTTCTCCGATCTCGAGCAGCGCGAGCTCGAGGCCGTGGCCCAGGTGGCCGTCCCCCGGAGGTGGGATCGGGGCCAGGTCATCTTCCGCGAGGGCGACGAGGGCGACACCTGCTACCTGCTCCGCACGGGCGCCGTCGTCCTGACCCGCGAGCACCAGGACGGGCGCATGGTGGCGCTCGCCGAGCTGCGCGCCGGCGCGTTGTTCGGCGAGCTCGCGATGTTCCGAGGCGAGACGCGCTCGGCCACGGCGGAGGCGGTCGAGGCCACCACCGCCGTCGCCCTCCTGGCGCGCGACGTCCAGCGCCTCATCCGCCACCACCCCGAGCTGGCGCTGAAGCTGCTCGCCGCCCTGGCCGAGCGCGTCAGCCGCACGAACGAGCGCCTGCTCCAGCAGTCGTTCCAGACGGTGGCCGGCCGCGTGGCGAGCGCGCTGGTGACCCAGACCATCGCCCGCCAGGCGGAGGGAGCGCCCGACGCCGACGTGCTGATCCGCGCCACCCAGGCCGAGATCGCCCATCTGGCCGGCACCTCCCGCGAGAGCGCGAGCCGCTTCCTCGCCACGCTCGAGAGAGCCGGCGTGGTCACCCTCGGCAGGGGCAAGGTGACCGTGCATGACCCGTCACGACTCCGGAACTACATCCACTGAGAAGCGCAAGCGCATGGTGGAGCGCCAGCTTCGCCGGCGCGGCATATCCGACGAGCGCGTGCTCAGGGCGATGCTGGAGGTGCCGCGCGAGCTGTTCGTGCCGGAGGACCTGCGCCGCCGCGCCTACCGCGACGGCGCCCTGCGCATCGGCAAGGGCCAGACGATCTCGCAGCCATGGATCGTCGCCTGCATGGCGCAGCTGCTCGAGCTGCGCGGGGACGAGACCGTCCTCGAGGTGGGCACCGGCTCGGGCTACGGGGCGGCCGTGCTGTCCCGCCTCTGCGCCGAGGTCGTGACGATCGAGCGCTTCGAGAGCCTCGCCGCCGGGGCGCGCGCCACGCTGGCGGAGCTCGGCTACGACAACGTCGAGGTACGAGTGGGCGACGGCGCCCGCGGCGCGCCCGACCGGGCGCCGTTCGGCGGCATCTCGGTCACCGCCACCGCCATCGGCGAGCCGCCGGCGGCGCTGTTCGAGCAGCTCGAGCCCGGTGGGGCGATGGTCTGCCCCGTCGCCCGCGGGCGGCGCGAGCACCTGATCCGGTTCCGCGACGGCGAGGCGGAGGCGGTCGCCTCGGTGCGCTTCGTCCCGCTGGTGAGCGGGGAGCCCGGGGAGTGATCCGCGAGTTCTCGGCCGGGGGCGTGGTCGTGAGGCGGATGGAGGGGCGCCCGTTCGTGGCAGTGGTCCGGGTGCGGGACGCGATCCTCGCCCTCCCGAAGGGCCATCCGGACGGGCGCGAGTCGGCGGCCGCCGCCGCCCGGCGCGAGGTGCGCGAGGAGACCGGCCTCGACGCCGAGCTCGTCGAGAAGCTCGGCGACATCCGCTACTGGTACGCGCGAGAGGGCGAGCGCGTGATGAAGATCGTCGCGTTCTTCCTCTTCCGCTACCGCTCCGGCGACGTCGCCGACCACGATCACGAGGTCGAGGAGGCGCTCTGGATCCCACTCGACGAGGCCCCGGAGCGACTCGCCTACGAGGGCGAGCGCCAGATGGCCGAGTCCGCGCTGTCGCGACTCGCGGAAGGCCGCTAGTCTGCCTGCCCGCGTCGTGTTCGTACTCAACTTCTACTCACCGATCTTCGTCGACCAGCTGAAGCGCGGCCGCAAGACCGCGACGATCCGGCTCGGCGACAAGAGCAAGAAGTACCGCAAGGGCGAGCTCGTCCTGATCACCGTCGGCTTCCAGCACTCCCCGCGCGAGCGGATCTTCGAGGCCGTGATCGACTCGGTCGAGGTCAAGCAGGCGCAGGAGCTCTCGCCGCGCGACATCGAGCACGACAACCCCGAGTTCCGCCGGCTCGACGAGATGATCCACTTCCTCGAGCAGATCTACGGCCGCAAGGTCGCGATGGAGGACACCGTCACCGTCGTGCGCTTCTCACAGGTCTCCGACCGTCCCTCGGAGATCCGGGACCGGCTGCGCCCCGCCGGTCCGCATCAGAACTGATGCCATCGGGGGGCTCACGCCCCCCGAACCCCCGCTGATCCTGGCTAGTCGCCTGGCACTCCCACTGCTAGAGTGCCAGCCCTGGCACTCGCACCTATGGAGTGCCAAGGAAACGCACTTCAGACGGAGGTATGCCCATGAATCTCAAGCCTCTGGGAGATCGCCTCATCGTTCAGGCGATCGAGGAAGAGGAGACCACTGCGAGCGGCATCGTCCTGCCCGACACCGCCAAGGAGAAGCCGCAGCGCGGCAAGGTCCTTGCCGTCGGTGACGGGAAGTGGGACGAGGATGGCGAGAAGCGCATCCCGCTCGACGTCGCCGAGGGCGACGAGGTCCTGTATTCGAAGTACGGCGGCACCGAGGTACAGGTCGAGGGAGACGATCTCCTCGTCCTGCGGGAGTCGGACGTGCTTGCCAAGGTCGCAGGCTAGGAGGAACAAGCACTCATGGCTCACAAGGAGCTCAAGTACGACGTAGACGCCCGGAAGGCGCTCGAGGACGGCGTCGACGCCGTCGCGAACGCCGTCAAGGTCACGCTCGGCCCGAAGGGCCGCTACGTGGTGATCGACAAGAAGTTCGGCGCCCCCACCATCACCAACGACGGCGTCTCGATCGCTCGTGAGATCGAGATCGAGGATCCGTTCTCGAACCAGGGCGCCCAGCTCGTGCGCGAGGTGGCCACGGCCACCAACGACGTGGCGGGCGACGGCACCACGACCGCGACCGTGCTGGCGCAGCTCATCGTGCGCACGGGCCTGAAGAACGTGGCCGCCGGTGCCAACCCGCTCGCTCTCAAGCGCGGCATCGAGAAGGCGGTCGACCAGGTCGTCGACCACATCAAGGACATCTCGACCGAGATCTCCGGCAAGGACCAGATCGCCCGCGTGGCGGCCATCTCCGCCGCCGACGACGAGATCGGCGACGTGATCGCCGACGCGATCGACAAGGTCGGCAAGGACGGCGTTGTCAACGTCGAGGAGGGCCAGACGTTCGGCATGGACCTCGAGTTCACCGAGGGCATGCAGTTCGACAAGGGCTACATCTCGCCCTACATGGTCACCGACCAGGACCGCATGGAGGCGACCCTCGAGGATCCGTTCATCCTCATCGCCAACCAGAAGATCGGGTCCGTGCGGGACATCCTGCCGGTGCTCGAGCAGGTCATCCAGTCGGGCAAGCCGATCCTGGTCATCGCCGAGGACGTGGAGGGCGAGTCCCTCGCGACCTTCGTGGTGAACAAGCTGCGCGGCACCTTCACCGGTGTGGCGGTCAAGGCGCCGGGCTTCGGCGACCGCCGCAAGCGCATGCTCGAGGACATCGCCATCCTCACGGGCGGCGAGGTCATCACCGAGGAGATGGGCCTCAAGCTGGAGAACACGCAGCTGTCCCAGCTCGGCCGCGCGCGTCGCGTGGTCATCGCCAAGGACACCACCACGATCGTGGACGGTGCCGGCGAGAGCGAGGCGATCAAGGGCCGCATCAACCAGATCAAGAACGAGATCGAGAACACCGACTCGGACTTCGACCGCGAGAAGCTGCAGGAGCGGCTGGCCAAGCTGGCCGGCGGCGTCGCGGTGGTCAAGGTCGGCGCGGCCACCGAGACCGAGATGAAGGAGAAGAAGCACCGCGTCGAGGACGCGCTGCAGGCCACCCGCGCCGCCCTCGAGGAGGGCATCGTGCCGGGCGGCGGCGTGGCGCTCCTGCGGGCGCAGGACTCCATCAAGCTCGACGCCTACGAGGGCGACGAGCGCACCGGCGCGCAGATCGTCTTCCGCGCGCTGGAGGAGCCGCTGCGCCAGATCGCGGACAACGCGGGGCTCGAGGGCTCCGTGGTGGTCAACGACGTGCGCAACGCGAAGGGCAAGAACGACGGCCTCAACGCCGACACCGGCGAGATCGTCGACCTGGTCGCGGCGGGCGTCATCGACCCCGCCATGGTCACGCGCTCCGCGCTCCAGAACGCCGCGTCGATCGGGAAGAACATCCTGACGACCGAGGCGATCGTCGCCGAGATGCCGGAGACGAACGGCGGCGGCGGCATGCCCGGCGGCGGCATGGGCGGCATGGACGGAATGATGTAGGAAGCTCGAAGAGCTTCCGCAGTATCAGAGGGCCCCGCCACGCGGCGGGGCCCTCTCGCCTTCTCAGTAGGGTCGCCGGATGACACCGTGCCTGGCCGACGTCCTGGCGGCGCGACGCCGCATCGCCCCGCACCTGCCGCGCACCCCTCTGTTCAGCTATCCGCAGCTCGACGAGCTTGTCGGCGCGCGGGTCTACGTGAAGCACGAGAACCACCAGCCGGTGGGCGCGTTCAAGGTCCGCGGCGGGGTCAACCTCGTCGCGCAGCTCACAGAGGACGAACGCAGCCGCGGCTTGATCGCGTCCTCGACCGGCAATCACGGCCAGTCGATCGCCTTTGCCGCGCGGCTCTTCGGGGTGAAGGCGCGCATCTGCATTCCGGAGCGCTCGAACCCCGTCAAGGTCGCCGCCATGGAGGGCCTCGGCGCCGAGCTGATCGTGGCCGGCGCCAAGTTCGACGACGCGCGCGAGAACGCCGAGCGTCTCGCCGGCGAGCACGGCTACCGCTACGTGCATTCGGGGAACGAGCCGCATCTGATCGCCGGAGTGGCGACGCAGACGCTCGAGATCGTCGAGCAGGAGCCCGAGGTGGAAACGGTGATCGTTCCCGTGGGCGGTGGAAGCGGTGCCGCCGGGGCCTGCGTCGTGGCCGCCGCCGTCAACCCCGAGCTGAAGGTGATCGCTGTCCAGTCGGAGGCCGCTCCTGCCGCCTACCGGAGCTGGAAGGAGGCGCGGCCCGTCGAGGCGCCGGATCAGACCTACGCGGAAGGGCTGGCCACCCGCGCCCCCATGGAGCTGCCGCAGCGGATCATGCGCGAGCACCTGCACGACTTCGTGCTGGTCAGCGAGGACGAGATCCGGGCAGCGCAGCGAACGATGATCGAGAGCACCCGCAACCTCGTCGAGGGCGCGGGCGCGGCCGCCCTCGCCGCCGCGCTGCGACTCGCGGACGAGCTGCGCGGCAGCCGCGTGGCCATCGTGGCGAGCGGCGGCAACGTCAGCCGCGAGCAGTTACTCGAAATCCTCGCCTAGCCGCCGCCGAGGACGCTCGCCATCGGCAGCGGGCGCACGCCGAGCGACTCCACGTCCGCGGTTCCGCGGCGACTCGTCATCGGCTCCTCCATCAGCTCCGCCTCCTCCCAGGTCGCGAAGACCTTCGGGCCGCCCAGCCTTCGCAGCGCCCGCAGGGAGGCGTGCACGAGCGGCAGCGGCACATGCAGCAGCCGGCGCCGCCTCCCGGTGGGCCTCATCGCCACGCGCACGATGTCGTCGTAGGAGAGCGTCTCCGGCCCGGCCAGCTCGAACGACCGCTTGCGCGGCCCGGACGCCATCAGTGCCGCCACCACGCAGTCCGCCACGTCCTCGGCCCAGATCGGCTGGTAGCGGGCCCGGCCGGACCCCGACACCGGGATCGCCGGCAGGTACGAGAACCGCTCGAGCAGCGTCAGCCACGGGTCGCCGGGCGTGTAGACGATCGAGGGGCTGAACACCATCGTCTCGAGCGACGAGGCCTCCACCGCCTCCCGTCCCAGCGCCTTCGCCCTGAAGAAGCGCGTGCGGGAGTGGTGGGCCGCTCCCATCGCCGAGAAGAAGACGAAACGCCGCGCGCCCGCCCGCTCGGCCGCCCGCACCAGCCGCAGCGTGGCGACGGCGTTCAGCTCCTCGAGCGACGCGTGCGGCTCGTCGCGGATGGCGGCGGCCAGGTGCACCACCGTCTTGACGCCGCGCAGCGCGTGGCGGAACGAGGGCGGGTCGGCCAGGTCGCCCATCGCGATCTGCACGCGCACGCGGTGGTCGCCCAGCCGGCGCGGATCGCGCACGAGGCAGCGCACCGGCTCGCCCGTGCCGGTCAGGCGCCGGAGCAGCGCCGAGCCGACCGTGCCCGTGGCGCCGGTCAGCAGGATCATCGGCCGACCACGACGATCCGCCACGGCGAGCGCTCGTTGCGGTGCGTCTCGACCTCCCCGAAGCCCGCCTCCCGCATCCAGGCCCGGATCTCCGACGGCCGGAAGTTGCGCGAGTGGCTCCAGGCGTAGAAGAGCAGCGACGAGATCGCGCCGTGCTCCGAGACCTGCTCGCCCGGCTCGGGCCGGGCCGAGTCGCCGATCACGAGGCAGCCGCCGGCCCGCAGCGCCGCGCGCGCCATCCGGCACAGCTCGCGGTCGCGCTCCTCCGGGAGGTGATGGATCAGGTTGAAGACGGACACCACGTCCACGTCCTCCCCCAATCCGGCCTCGAACACATCACCCTCGCGAAAGGAGATCCGGTCGGAGAACCCCTCCTCCTCGACGATCTCGCGTCCCACGGCCACGCTCGGCGGCAGATCGAGCACGGTCGCCCGCAGGCCCGGATGGCGGCGGCACATCGCCATCGAGAAGCCCCCGTGGCCGCCTGCCACGTCCACCAGCCGGCGCGGCTCCTCCACCGGCACCATCGCCGCGTTGGCCTCGTGCTCGGGCCTTGAGATCTCGTAGAGGCCGCGGATGTAGGCGCGCCAGCGGTCGGTCTCGTCCTGGCGCTCCTCGTGCATCGCGTACGCCTTGCCGTCCCGCACCGCCTCGGGCAGCAGCCCGAGCGTCTCCCAGTGCAGGTCGGCCTGGGCGCCCACGAACGTTGCGATCGACTCCGGCGAAGAGCTCACCAGCTGGCGCTCCGACACGGCCGTGTTGCGGAGCCGCTCGTGCTCCTCGGCCTCCACGTATCCGAGCGTCTGCAGCGTGGTGAGGAGCGTCTCGGCGCCGAGCGGGTCGAGCGAGAGCCGCTCCGCCAGCTCGGCGGGACTCGCCGGCGACTCGTGCAGCGCGTCGAACACCCCGAGCATCACGGCGGTCGTGAGCGCACGGGCCGCCACGAGCCCCGTGAACGAGTCGAAATATGGGTCTGGCTCCCTCAGAACCAGTACCGCTGCTCCTGCCGGCGCCCCCGCCCACCCGGCATCTTCGAGGTGATCGCCATACCCCCAACGATAGAATCGCGCGTCCCATGGCCTACGTCATTGCCGAACCCTGCATCGACACCAAGGACAATTCCTGCGTCGAAGTGTGCCCGGTCGACTGCATCCACCCGACTCCCGAAGAGCCGGACTACGACCAGGTGACCCAGCTCTACATCGACCCGGAAGAGTGCATCGACTGCGACGCCTGTGTCGAGGCCTGCCCGGTCGACGCCTGCTTCGCCGAGGACCAGCTGCCCGACGAGTGGCAGAACTACATCCAGATCAACTTGGACTACTTCAAGCAGGCCGGCTAGCGGCCGCGCTCATAGCCTGAGGGTCCGGGTCCATGCGGCCTTCGCCTGCCGGCCCGCGGCGTCACGCGTGGTCGTGCTGATCTTCACGCGGAGCTTGCCGAGCCTCTGCAGCAGCCGGAGGCCCTTGGCGGACAGCTTCACGCGCAGCGTGGCGCGCTTCCCGGCGGCCAGCCGGTAGGCGGCCTTGCCGAGGGCGAGGCGCGGCTTCGTGGCGGCGACCGCGACGGAGCCGGAGCAGGCCTGGCCTGACGGGCAGGACACCCTGAGCGAGATCGCACCCTTGGAGAGCTTGAGAGCGCCGGCTCCGAGCGTGATCGCCCGAACGCGCGCGAGGGAGCGGGTGGGACCGGTCCGCCGCGCCGGCGGCGAGCCGGGCGTTGCCGCAGGCGGGCTCGGTGCCGGACCGGGCGGCGCTGCGCCGGGCGGTGTGCCCGAAGGCGGGGCGGGCTCGACGGGCGGGTCGGGCTCTGGGGGCGGGTCGGGCTCGGGCTCGGCCGGCGCGTTCACCGTCCACCCGACCTCCGCGGGCGTGGCGTCCTCGTTGCCCACGCCGTCGCTCGCCCAGACCTTCAGGGTGTGAGTACCCACCGCGAGGCCGCTGGCGCTGTACGGCGAGCTGCACGGGGCCGGATCGCCCGAGTCCAGCTGACAGCGGAAGCCGCCGAGCGTCTCGCTCGATTCGAACTCGACTGCCGCCGAAGTCTCGGTGGTGGCGCTGGGCGGTCCGGTGAGGATCGTCGTCTCGGGCTCCTGCGTGTCGACCGTCCACACCCAGCTCGACGGGTCCGATCGGTTGTTCGAGAAGTCGACCGCCCGGACCTCGAACGCCCAGGTGCCGTCGGGCGGGCTCTCCTCGACGCCCGAGGCGCACGCCGTCCACGCCTCGCGGAAGCCCGGCACGCGGCACTCGTAGGCCTTGAGCGTGGGATCCGCGACCGCGCTGAAGGTGAAGCCGGCCGGGCCGCCGACGGCGCCGGCCGGTCCGGACAGCGCGGCCATGGCGGGGTCCGTGTCGTCCACGAAGGCGACCTGGGTCTGGAGGTTGTCGCCGAGGATGAACCTGCAGGTGCTGGAGCCGGAATAGGTGGTGGAGGTCGCGGGCGGCGAGGACAGCCCGCAGGTGACGGCGGTGCCCGCGCCGCCGTCGGGCTGCCACCGGTGAAAGCGGTAGCCGGGCGCCGGGGTCGCCACGTACTCGATCGTCGAGCCCGGGGAGTATCCGCCCGTCGGGCTACCCAGGGACGCACTGACCGCCGACGATCCCGGTCGGGTTGGTGGGAGACGACTGAAATCCGGACGGGCCGCACTCGGCTCCGATGAGGTTGAAGACGGAGGTCTCCTGGATGGCGCCGGCGCCGCGAATGGAGATGCGCACCCCGAGAGCATGGGCGACGCCCGGCGAAGCGAGTGAGGCGACCGTCAGCAGGAGCAGCGCGGCAGTGCGGCGCAACGACAATCCCTCCGCATAGCGGCGAGCCCCGTCAGGGAGGGTACCTGCTCGGCGCCTACGGCGCCATGGGCAGGGCGGTGCCCGTCACCTCGGGCACGGGCGGCCCCGAGGGCGCCTGGAACACCGCCAGCTCCTGCGGCGTGGCCGCGATCACTCCGCGGGCGGCGTGGAACAGCGCCTGGGAGGCCGGCGCGTCCGGCTCGTCGAGGACCAGCGGGCGGCCCTCGTCGGCGCCGGTCCGCAGCTCCTCCTGCAGCGGGATCTTGCCCAGCAGCGGCACGTCGAGCTCGTCCGCCAGCAGCTGGCCGCCGCCCTCGCCGAAGATCGTGAAGCGCTCGCCGCTCGGCGTCGTGAAGCCGGACATGTTCTCGATCACGCCGGCGATCTCCAGGTCGAAGCGCTGCGCCGTCTCGGCGGCGCGCTTCGCCACCTTCTGCGCGGCCGGCTGCGGCGTCGTCACGATCACGAACTTCGCCTGCGGCAGCAGCTGCGCGAGGGTCATCGACACGTCGCCGGTGCCCGGCGGCAGATCGATCAGCAGGTAGTCGAGCTCGCCCCAGTCCACGTCCTCCAGGAACTGGCGGATCGCCTTGTGGAGCATCGGCCCGCGCCACGTGATCGCCTGGTCCTGCTCGTTCAGGAAGAACTCGATCGAGATGACCTTCACGCCGCCGTGCGCGTCGAGCGGCAGGATCTTGCGCTGCGCCGAAACCATCGGGCGGCCGTGCACGCCGAGCATGCGCGGCATCGAGTAGCCCCACACGTCGGCGTCGAGCGCGGCGGCCTGCTTGCCCTCGAGCTGGAGTGCGGCCGCCAGGTTGGCGGTGATCGTGGACTTGCCGACGCCGCCCTTGCCCGAGCCGATGCAGATGACGTTCTTGACGGCCGCGAGCGCTCCCTCCGGGAGCCCGCCCTGGCGGCCCAGCCGCTGGGACAGCGACTGCTTCTCCTGGTCCGAGAGGACGTCGAAGCCGACGTTCACGTGCTGCACGCCGAGCGTGCGCACGTTCTGGACCACCGCCTTCTCGAAGTGCGCGCGGATGGGGCAGCCGGGCGTGGTGAGCGACACGACGACGTCAACTCGACCCTCTTCCGGTTGCTCGATCGAGCGCACCATCCCCAGGGAGACGATGTCCTTGCGCAACTCGGGGTCGATGACGTTGCGAAGCGTGTCCTTGATCTGGTCCTGGCTGAGCATCCAGGTCTAAGTGTGGCAAAAGCACCGACGCCGCCCCCGAAGGGACGGCGCCGGCTGAGGGAGGAGAGATACTGCACTGGCGGCGAGATATAAGGCCGCCAGCCTCACCCCGGTCTGGTCTCTCCGCTTTCCAGCCGGGGGGAAGCCTGCCGAGGCCCTACGCGATGGAGGTGACGCGCTGGCGCGCCGACTTCAGCGACTTCTCGACGTCGCGGCGGTTCTGCTTCACCGTCCGCACGGTCTGGTTGCGGCGCTGCCGGAGCTCGCGCTCCACCTTGGTCCGCGTCCGCTTCACCTCGCGCACCGCACGGTTGCGGGCGGTGGTGCCACGGCGCTCGAACTTGCGGAGGTTCGTGCTGACGCGCTTCTGGAGCTTGCTCAGCTCCTGGTCGCGAGTCGTGCCGTCGGCGAGGGGCTTGACCGCCTCGATCACGCTGTCACGCGCGACCAGGGTGGCGCCGACGGGGATCAGCACGGCCCGCTCGGCCTGAGCCTGCACGACCTGCAGGGTGTTCAGCTCGGCCTGGGCACGCGTCTCAGCGGCCTTGCGGGCCGACTGACTGCGCTTGGCGGCGTTGCGACGGCGCGTAGCAGCAGCCTTCTGAGCGGTTGCCTTGCGCTGGGTGGGAGTCTGGGTAGCCATTGGGGGAACTCTCCTCTTCGCTGGGAGCTTGTTAATTCTAACTTAGGTAGAAGTATACCGACGAACACCTGTACGTAAACCTTGCCTGGGCGCCGGTTACACCGGCGCCAAGCAACGCGGTGCTGCGCGGTGTCAGGCAGCGGCGGCGGGGGCGGGCCCGAGGCGTTCGAGCCACTTCTCGGGCGCCTCCAGCTCCTCCGCCGTGGGGAGCGCCTCGGGCGAGTCCCAGACCCGGTTCAGGCCCTCGATGCCGGCAGAGCCGGCCACGGCGTCGCTGAAGCGCTTGCCGAGCTCGTACTGGCGCAGCTTGACGTCGAAGCCGAGCAGGCGCTCGACGATCCGCTGAGGGGCGCTGCGGCTGCGCCGGCGCGCGTCCATCGCGGTGCGGAGCTTCTCGTGATCGGGGATGACGGCCCGCCCGATCTCGTCCATCACATGCTCGGAGTACCCCTCGACCACGGCCATCGTCGCCTGCGCCCGCTCCATCAGCCCGCGCTGCTCGCGCGTCTGCACGAGCGCGGCGAGGCCGCCCTCGCGGAAGTTCTCCACGAGCTTCGACAGGTCGGGCATCGACGGAAGCCCGCCGGCGGACCCGCGCTCGATCCGCACGTCGACGGTCGACAGGTACTCCCGCATCAGTCCGCTCAGGTGCTCGCGCAGCCAGGGCACGCCCTGGAACTGGAACACGTGCGTGAGCTCGTGCGCGGCGATCCAGCGGTGGAACGAATCCGCCTCGACGTCCATCTCGCGGACCGCCTTGCGCAGGTTGGGCGCAACGAAGAGCAGGCGCGGCGGGGCCTCGCCGCCCAGCAGCGAGACCTCGTACTGGCCGATCACCCGCTGCGACAGGTAGCCCAGGACGAGCCCGGCCTCGGCCGCCAGCGTCGCGGACGCGCCCGCCTTCAGCACTCCCGCCAGCGGGCCCGCGAAGTCCATCCGCCCCTCGAGCCGCTCCGCCACCGGGTCCAGCAGACCCGACAGCGTGCCGAGGTTGATCTGGGCCCACTCCTCGCGCGAGACGAGCTCCGCGTCAGGCACCGGCGTGGCGAGCCGCAGCCGCGTGTAGGCCGCCACGTGCTCCTCCATCTCGGCGCTCACGGTGACGACGTCCGGATCGGGTCCCGGCTCGCCTGAGCCCGCGGCGAAGCGGGCGACCTGACGGGCGAGCGACCAATCAACCATGGTCGACAGGAGCCTAGCGCGTCACGACATGACCCGAGCCGGGAACGACCCGCTCGAAGCCGCCACGGTCCGACTCGATCGTCACCCGCACCGGGACGTCCGGTGCCGGCTCCTCCGTGAACAGCCAGGGCCGCCCCACCGGAACGACGATGAAGAGGCCGCGGTCGTCGCCCACGGCGCTGAAGTCGCGGCGGTTCCCGCTGAAGTGCGGGAGCCCGAGCTCGGCCTCGAGCCACTCCACCGCGGCGCCGACGTCCGTCACCGGCAGCCCCACCTCGCTGATCTCCAGGAAGAGGTCCTCGCCCGGCGCGCGCTCTCGCGCGATCAGCTCCACGATGTTGCCGCCCGGGTCGAAGAAGTAGGCCGACCGGGCGCGCCAGGCCGGGAAGGGCACGTCGTCGTCGACCAGCTCCACGCGCTCGCGGGCCCAGGCCACCGCCTCCTCGAACCGCTGCGGCGGCACGTTCACGGCGAAGTGCGAGCAGACGGCGGGGCCGGGCTCGAAGCGGAGCCGGCTCGCGCCGTACCCGGGGCCGTGGAACGCCGCCAGCGCCTCGGGGTCGGGCGCCGGCAGCACGACCTCGAGGATCCTCACAGGTCCGGCAGCTCCTGCTGCAGCTCCACGACGGGCGCGTACAGGTCGCCGTGCTCCTCGACCCGCTCGAGCACGTCGGATGCCTCGAAGACGAGCGCGTCGGGGTCGTCGAGCTCCTCCCAGCGCAGCGGCGTCGAGACGGTCGGCCGCTCGCGCGCGCGCAGCGAGTAGACGCACACGGTCGTCTTGTTCTCGTCGTTCTGGCTCCAGTCGATCAGCACCTTGCCCTTGCGCAGGTCCTTGCGCTGTTGCGACACGATCAGCTTCGGGTGCTGGGCCTCCAGGTGACGCGCCAGCGCGTGGGACAGCGCCTTGGTGCCGTGGTCGTAGTCGACCCCGTCCACGTTCAGCGGCACGTAGACCTGGATGCCCTTCGAGCCGGAGGTCTTGGCGAAGCACTCGAGACCGATCTGGGAGAGCGCGTCGCGCAACAGGAAAGCCACCTCGCAGCACTCCGGGATGCCGGCCGGCGGGCCGGGATCGAGGTCGAACGCCATCACGGAGGGGCGGTCGATGTCGTCCACCAGCGACAGCGACGGGTGCAGCTCGAGGTCGGCCATGTTGGCGAGCCAGACGAGCGTCGGGAGCTCGTCGCAGACGATGTACTCGATCTTGCCGACCTGCTCCCTCCGGATCCACTCGGGCGCATGGGACGGGCAGCGCTTCTCGTAGAAGAACTGGCCCTCCACCCCGTCGGGGTAGCGCTTCATGGTGAGCGGGCGGTCGCGCAGGTGCGGGAGCAGCGCCGGCGCGACGCGCGTGTAGTAGTCGATCACCTGCCCCTTGGTGAAGCCCACCGCCGGGTACATGACCTTGTCGAGGTTCGAGAGGGAGAGGCGCCTCCCCTCGACCTGGACCTCTACACGCCGTGGGGCCAACTAGGCCTTCGCCGGTTCCTTCTTCTTCTTTGCCGAGGTGGACTTCTTCTTCGCGGGCTTCTTGGAGCTGGCGATGCTCGCCTCGAGCGCCGCCATCAGGTCGGGCACCTTCTCCGGCTCCGCCTCCGGCTCCTCGATCACGATCGTCTCGCCCTGCGCCTTGCGCTCGATCAGGTCGAGCACGCGCTCGCGGTACTCGTCGCGGTACTTGCCGGGCTCGAAGTCCGCGGCGAGCGACTCGATCAGCTGGTTCGCCATGGCGAGCTCGCGGTCGCTGGTCTTCACGTCGCCGTCGGCGGCGGCGATCTCCTCCAGCGAGTCGGCCGGGATGACCTCGTCGGCGAACAGCATGGTCTCCATCGCCAGCGCGCCGTTGCGCGGGCGGATCGCCACGAGGTGCTCCTTCGAGCGCAGCACCACGCGCGCCACCGCCACCTTGCCCGAGTCCTCCATCGCGTCGACCAGGAGGCGGTAGGCCTTGGCGGCGCCGGTGTCGGGCGCCAGGTAGTAGGGGTGGTCGTAGTAGATCGGGTCGATCTGCTCGAGGTCCACGAAGTCCTCGATGTCGATCGTGCGCGTCTTCTGCGGCTCCAGCGACTCGAGCTCCTCGGGGGAGATCGTCACGTAGCGGTCGGGACCGATCTCGTAGCCCTTGACGATCTGCTCGTACGCGATCTCCTCGCCGTCCGGGCCCACGCGCTTCTGCCGCACGCGGCCGCCCGACTCGGCGTCGATCTGATGAAAGCGCACGGTCTTCTTCGACACGGCGCTGTAGAGCTTCACGGGGATGTTGACCAGCCCGAAGCTGATTGCGCCGCTCCAGATGGCTCTTGGCATACAGCCAAATCTACTGCGTGCCCTGGTTCTGCCCTGCCTCGCGCACGCATTCCTGCGGGTCGATGTCCGGGCGCAGGCCCTTGAAGGTCGGCGCGCGCATGGTGCCGCTCCCCGTCCACTCGCGCAACTCGACGCGGGCCACCAGGCGCGGCTCCACGAAGGTCGTGCCCTTGGGGGGCTGGCGCCCGGTGAAGGGCGAGTCAGCGCGCCGCAGCGGCTCGAGCTCGCGCTGTAGGAGCGCCAGCGTCTGCTCGGTGAAGCCGGAGCCCACCTTGCCGGCATAGACGAGCTCGCCGTCCTCGTACACGCCGGCCGCCAGGGCGCCGAGGGTCTTGCTGCGACCGCCCTCGCCGGCCGTCCAGCCGCCGATCACCACGTCCTGCTCGCAGACGTTCTTCACCTTCACCCAGCCGGACGAGCGGCGGCCGGCCTCGTAGGTCGAGTCGAGTCGCTTCGCGACGATCCCCTCGATACCGAGGTCGCGCGTGGCCGCCAGCAGGGCGCTGCCCTCGCCCCGGTGGTAGGCGGGGACGCGCCAGGCGGGGCCCTCCAGCTCGAGCGCCTCGAGCACCTCGCGCCGCTGCTCGTAGCGGAGCGGCAGCGTCGAGCGGCCGTCGAGGTAGAGGAGGTCGAAGGCGATGTACGTGACGGGGATGTCGCGCATGCGGCGCCTCACCGCCGAGTCGGACGCCAGGTGCATCCGGCTCTGCAGTCGCTCGAAGCTCGGCTTGCCCTGCCCGTCGAAGGCGACGATCTCGCCGTCGAGGATCACGCGCCGGGCGCCGAGCGCGCGGGCGAGCTCCCGCACCTCCGGGTAGCGCGGCGTGAAGTCGCTGAAGTTGCGGCCCTGCAGCTCGATGTGGCCGTGGTCGCAGAACACGACCGTGCGGATGCCGTCCCACTTGACCTCGAAGCCCCACTTCTCCTCCTTGGGAGGCAGCGGGCCCGAGCGGGCCAGCATCGGCGCGAGGCGGTCGGGCATCGGCTCGTAGCCGGGGTCCTCGGGCGGGTCCATGCGGTGGATCAGCCAGTCCTTGCCGCGCGTCTGGAAGATCGCGTAGCGGCCGCTCATGCGCTCGCCGTGGAAGGTCGCGATCACCTCGTTCTCGCGGAACTTCTCGGCCTCGTAGGTGCCGCGGTCCCAGACGAGCATCGTGCCGGCCCCGTACTCGCCCTTGGGGATCTCGCCCTCCCACTCGAGGTACTCGAGCGGGTGGTCCTCCGTGTGCACCGCCAGGCGGTTCTCGTCGGGGTGCGCCGGGACGCCGCGCGGGAGCGCCCACGAGACCGCGACGCCGTCGTGCTCCATGCGCAGGTCCCAGTGCAGGCGGCGGGCGTGGTGCTCCTGGACGACGAAGCGCGCGCCCTTCGGCTTGCCGCGGCGCTTGCCGCTCGGCTCGGCGGTGCGCTCGAAGTCGCGCTTGCCGCGGTACGTGTCTAGCTTGTCAGCCACTCGTCGAGCGAGTTTCGCAACTCGACGATCGAGTGGTAGACAGCCACGGCCCCGGCCTCGCGCAGCTCGGCCTCCGAGAAGCCGCCTGTGAGGACCGAGACGGTCGAGATGCCGGCGCGGCCGGCCGCCTCGCAGTCCCAGGTCGAGTCGCCGACCATGACCGCCTCGCCGGTGCCGGCCTTGTCCATCGCCGCCCTCACGAGGTCCGGCTCGGGCTTGGTGGCGTCAACGTCCCCCGAGGTGGTCCAGCCGTCGGCGAGGTCGCGGGCGTCGAGCAGGTCGAGGTAGTGCTCCACCTCGTCCGGCTTGGCCGAGCTGGCCAGGACCACCGCGTGGCCGCGGTCCTTGAGGTCGGCGATCAGGTCGCGGGCGCCCTCGAGCGGCTCGACCTCCTCGATCAGGGCCATGTAGAGCGCCTTCTCCGCGGTCCGGATGTCCTCGCCCTTCTCCCGCTCGACCTCCTCGCCGCAGAGCGACTTGACGAGGTGGTCGCCGCCCATGCCGATGTGGCGATGGATGCGCCAGACCGGCAGCAGCTCGCCGTGCTGGCGGAAGGCGCGGTACCAGGCGATGGCGTGGTGGTAGTTGGTGTCGACGAGCGTTCCGTCGATGTCGAGGATGGCCGCCATGTTCATGAATGTGACGTTCCCCTCATACAAACGTCTGCAACCGCGCCCACGGCTAAACGTCACCGCCCTGGTGCCGAACACTCCCCTGGATGCTTCGTCGCTTCTCGTTTCTGTGCGCTCTCGCGGTGTTCGCGGCGCTGCTCGTGGCCGCTCCGAACGCGATGGCGGTCTGCGCCTCCGCGAGCGCCACTCCGGCCGAGGTGGCGAAGCGGACCGTGGTGCGCTCCACGCTCTGCACGCTGAACGCCGAGCGCGCGCGGCACGGCCTGCCGCGGCTGACGCTGAACAAGAAGCTGTCGGAGGCGGCGCGCCGCCACGCGCGCGACATGGTGCGGCGGGACTACTTCGCCCACGACTCGCTCGGCGGGGCCACGTTCGTGGACCGCATCCGGGAAAGCGGCTACATGAAGGGCGCGGGCAGCTGGTCGGTCGGGGAGAACCTCGCGTGGGGCTCGCACGACCGGGCCGCCCCGCGGGCGATCACCTCGATGTGGATGAACAGCGCAGGCCACCGCGCGAACATCCTCAGCTCTTCGTTCCGCGAGGTCGGGATCGGGTTCGCGATGGGCGCACCCGGCGCAAGCGGGCCGGCGGCGACGTACGCGACCGAGTTCGGGACCAAGGGCTAAGCCGCCACCTTCTCGAGCTCCTTCGTGAGCTCGCGCGCCCGCTCGATCGCCTCGGACTCCGTGTCCCGCTCGATCAGGTCGAGCACGCCCTCCTCGATCTCGCCCTGGAGGTCTGGCCACGCCTCCACGTCGTCGCCCAGCTCGGGCAGCACCCCGGCGATCGTGAGGCCGCCGTCGAAGCGGTCGAACACGCGCGGGTCGATGTAGGAGCTGCGTGCCACGGCCGGCGTGTTGCCCAGGTAGTGGGCGACCTCCTTGATCGCGCGCGTCTTCGCCCGCTTGCGCGAGCCCTTGCCGCGCTGCGCCGGCGCCGACACGGCAAGGGCGACCGCCGCCAGCACCGTGCCGCTCCAGGTCCGGAAGTCCTTGGCGGTGAAGTCCGCGCCCGCGGCCTCCTTGACGTAGTCGTTGATGTCCGAGGACTTCACGTCCACCCAGCGCCGGCCACCCTTGTAGGCGAGGAGCTCCTCGCCCCCGCCGCGCCGCCGCTTGAGCTCTCGCACCACCGCAGCGACCTCGGGGTCGCCGATCGACTGCAGCCGGCGCTGGTTCCCCTTCGCCTCGTAGTCGAAGACGACCTGGTCGTCGCGCACCGTCACGTGGCGCTTCTGCATGGTGGCGAGGCCGTACGTGTCGTTCTCCTCGGCGTAGTCCTCGGAGCCGATGCGGAAGAAGCCGCGGTCGAGCAGCCGGACCGCGCAGGCGAGCACCTTCTCGCGCGGCATGCCCTTCCTGGCGAGGTCCTTCGCGACGCGGCGGCGCAGGCGGGGCAGCGCCCGGGCGAAGCCGGTCATGGACTCGAACTTCTCCCGGTCGCGCCGCTCGCGCCAGAGGTCGTGGTAGCGGTACTGCTTGCGGCCCGCGGCGTCGGTCCCGGTGGCCTGGATGTGGCCCAGCGGGTAGGGGCAGATCCAGACGTCCTCCCAGGCGGGCGGAATGGCGAGCTCGCGGATGCGATCGACCACGGTGGGCTCGGTGATGCGGTTGCCCTCCTCGTCGAGGTACTCGAAGCCCTTGCCCCGCCGCCGGCGGCGGATGCCGGGACCGGAGCAGTCGACGCGTCTCAACCGTGCCACGGCGGGACTGGTGCCCGCGATGCCGAGGCGTCAATCCTCATGGAACGCGCTTTCGTCGCAGCAGATTCCAGCGCCGTGAACTGCAGCAATAAAGGGTGGGCCCGCACGGGCTTGGCTTCGCTGGTCCGGAAGCGTCCCGATATAGGACGTTTCTGGACCAGGTAGCGAAAGCCCGGCCTAGACCCACCCCCTTACAGCAAAGCCGTGCGCAAGCGCTCGAGCATTGACGCGTCCCGCGCAGCCGCCGCCCGCGTCCGCAGTCACAGATCAAGCGCGTCCCCGCCCGGCAGCGCCACCGCCCCGCCGGCCTCCTCCACGATCAGCTGCGCTGCCGCCACGTCCACGGAGCGGACCTCGCGCAGCGTGATCATCGCGTCCAGCCGGCCCGCGGCCACCAGGCACATCGCCGCCGCCACCGAGCCCAGCACTCGCAGGCGGCGCGCCTCCAAGCCGGCGATCGCCTCCGCCGCTCCCGCCACCAGCGCCGGCCGCGCCGTCTCCAGGCCGAGCACCTCGAGCGGGCCGGGCGCCAGCCGCTCCAGGCGCCGGTCGCCCGCGACGGCGCGCCGCCCGCGGCGCCGCTCCCGCCCTCGCCCAGGAACGCCCCCTCTCCGCGCACCGCCCACCAATCGCGCGGCGGGTCGAGCTCGGCCACGAACCCCACCTCCACGTCGGCCATGCGCGCGCCGGAGGCCACCGCGATCGACACGCACGCGAACGGCAACCCGCGCTTCGCGTTCATCGACCCATCGACGGGGTCGACCACCACGCGAACGGACCCATCCCCCTCACTGCCGCCGTTCAGCGAAACCTCACCGCGCTCCTCGGAGACCACCAACAAAGGGGCGCCGAACGAAGCCAACGCTGCGAACACGGCGTCCTCAGCCACGCTGTCCACGGCAAGCGTCGTATCCCCACCTTCCCCCTCCCCCTGGGGAACAGACCGCTCCGCGGTGCTCGTCAGCCCGCCCACGGCTTCTCGCGCAGCGTGCGCGGCCCCGCGGCAGAGGCCGAGCCAGTCGTGCGCGAGGGCGGCTCGGCCCGCACCGGAGCGATTCCCTTCATCGTCGGGCAGGGGCATCCGCGGCGTATCCTAGATCCGCATGCCCGCCCTCCTCGACGGCCTGAACGCGAGCCAGCGCGGGGTCGTCGCGCACTCCGGCGGGCCGCTGCTGGTGGTGGCCGGCCCCGGCACCGGCAAGACCCGCACGCTCACCGAGCGCTACGCGTGGCTCGTCGAGGAGGGAACGCCCGCCGAGTGCGTGCTCGCGCTCACCTTCTCGGAGCCCGCCGCGGCCGCGATGCGCGCCAGGCTCGAGGACCGCCTCGACCGGCCCTACGAGGAGCTGAACGTCCTCACGTTCCACTCCTTCTGCGTGAAGCTCCTCCAGGACGAGGCGCTCGAGGCCGGCGTGGACCCCTTCTTCTCGCCCGTCAGCCCGGCCGACCGCCTCGCCCTGCTGCTCGACCGGATCGACGAGCTCTCCCTGCGCCACCACGAGATCCGCGGGAACCCCGCCCCCCTGCTCGGCAGCTTCGTGTCGCGCATCGACCGCCTCAAGGAGGAGATGGTCTCGGCTGACGAGGTGCGCGCCTGGGCCGAGAAGCTGCCCCAGGACACCGACGCCGCGCGCGCCCGCAACTGCCGCGAGCGCGAGTTCGCCCGCGTGTACCGCGACCACGACCGCCTGCTCGACGAGCGCGGCGCCCTCGACTACGGCGACCTCGTCCTGCGCTCCTTCAGCCTCCTCCACGAGTGCCCGCACGTGCGCGAGCGCACCGCGAGCCGCTACCGGCACCTGCTCGTGGACGAGTACCAGCAGGCCACCCGCGCCCAGCGCATGCTGCTCCACCTGCTGGCCGACGAGCACCACGGCCTGACCGTGGTGGCGGACGACGAGGCGCTCGCCGGCGAGCTGCCCGGCGTCGAGATCGCCCGCCTCGACCGCAACGTCCGCTCCGGCCGGCGCATCCTCGACGCCGCCGCCGCGGTGAACCCGCCGCCCCGAAAGGTCACCGGCGCCAGCGGCGGCCGCGTGCGCTTCTGGCGCTGCCGCTCCGAGCGCGCCCAGGCGCAGGCGACCGCGGCCGAGATCGAACGGCTCGTGGCCGACGGGGTGCCGCCCGAGGAGATCTGCGTGCTCGTGCGGTCCGTCAAGGACGAGGCCGCCGTCGTGGCATCGGCCCTCGAGGAGCGCGCGGTGTCCTTCCGCACCTGCGGCGCCGCGGCGTACTTCCAGCGCGCCGAGGTGCGCGACATCCTGGCGTGGCTCCGCGCCCTGGCCGATCCGAACGACTCGGGCGCCGTGGTGCGCGCCCTGGGGCGGCCGCCGATCGAGCTGCGCTCGGTCGACGTGGCACGCCTCACCCAGCTGGCCCGGCGCCGCAAGCTCGACATGCCGAGCGCCGTGGCGGCCGCGCTCGAGGGCCCGCAGCTGTCCGAGGAGGGCCGCGACCGCGCGCGCGCCTTCCTGCGCCTCTACCGCTCCGCCTCGACGGCCTTCGAGGACCGCCGCCCCGACGCGTTCGTGATGCGCCTGATCGAGCGCATCGGGCTGCGCCGCCAGCAGGTGTTCGCCACCCACGCGGACACCGTCGAGCGGCTGCGCAACATCGCGAAGCTGCCCGAGCTCGCCACCGCCTACATGCGCCGCGAGCCGCAGGCCACCGCACGCGACTTCGCCCGCTACCTGGCCGCGGTGGCGGAGTCCGGGCTGCGCGAGGACGAGGCGGTCGGCCAGCCGTCGGCGTCGGCCGTGCCGGTCATGGCCATGCAGGCCGCGCGCGGGCTCGAGTTCGACCACGTCTTCGTGCTCGGCCTCTCCGCCACCGCCATGCCCGGCCCCTACCGCCCGCGGCCGGGCGACCTGCCCGACGAGCTGCGCCGCTCGCCGCGCCCGGACCACGAGGCCGAGATGCGCCGCCTCCTCCACCTGGCGATCACGCGCGCGCGCAAGACGCTCGTGCTCGCCTGGCCGGAGGATGGGATCGCTCCGGTGCGGGCCGAGCCCGCCCCCTCGCGCACGGCGGGACAACGCCCATCCCCCTTCTACGAGGAGGCCCGCGCAGCCGTGGACGTGGAGGAGGAGCTGTTCGAGGAGGAGCTCTTCGGCCCCGCCGAGGGCCTCCACTCGACCTTCCGGGTGATGCGCGACGAGCTGCTCGACACCGTCGCGCGTGTGGGCGGCCGGCTGGGCGAGATGCGGCTCGACACCTACCTCGACGTGGACCAGGCGATGGCCCGCTACCTCGAGCTGATCAAGGTCGCCGCCCTGATCGAGCGAGCCCGCGAGGGACAGCCGCTCGACGCCGCGCTCCCCGAGGTCAACGAGATCCTCGCCCAGTGCGCCACGCAGGAGCAGCGCGAGATCTTCCAGGAGTCCGGCCTGGACGGCTGGCTGCGCGACACCGGGCGCGACCCGGGCGCCAAGCCGGCCGGCTCCGGCAACGGCTCCGACGCCTCGCTCGACCCGTTCATCCCGCGCCGCGGCCGCGGGCTGATGCTGTCGGCCTCGGACCTCGACACCTACCGGATCTGCCCACTCAAGTACAAGTTCGCGCGCGTCTTCCGGATCCCCCAGGAGCCCACCATCAACCAGCGCTTCGGGATCGCCGTGCACCAGGTGCTGGAGCGCTTCCACGCGGCCGGCGGTGGGCCGCTCTCGCGCCTGAAGGAGCTGTTCGAGATCTCCTGGCGCCGCTCGGGCTTCGGCGGCTCGGACGACGAGCAGCAGTTCCGCGAGCGCGCCGTCGAGGCGCTCGAGCGCTACTGGCGGCTCGACCGCGAGTCGGACGCCGAGCCCGTCTGGTTCGAGCGCTCGTTCGCGTTCAAGCTCGGCCCGCACCTGCTGCGCGGGCGCGTGGACCGCGTGGACCGCCACCCCGACGGCTCGTACGAGCTGATCGACTACAAGACCGGCAAGGCCAAGACGACCGAGGAGCTGCGCGAGGACGTGCAGCTGTCGCTGTACCAGATGGGAGCGCGCGAGTCGTGGCGGATCGAGACCTCCGCCCAGAGCTACTTCTACGTGCTGACAGGCGAGAAGGTGCCCGTGAAGCACTCCGAGGAGGAGCTCGACCGGGTGAAGGACACGGTGGCCGAGATCGGCGGGGGGATCCTCAAGCAGCGCTTCGAGCCCACCCCCTCGCCCGACATCTGCCGCTTCTGCGACTACAGGATTATCTGTCCAGCAGCGGAAAAGTAGAGTTTCCGAGGACGCCCACGAGGGAACGAGGGGTCTATGACGATTGGCACGTCACTATTTCTGATCGCTGTTGGCGCGATCCTGCGCTACGCGGTCGATGCGACGGTCGCAGGGGTAGACATCCAGACTGCCGGGCTGATCCTGATGATCATCGGGGTCATCGGCCTGGCAATCGGCCTGTTCATCCTGGCCAGCGACAGGCGCCGTACCGACGAGCGGGTGGGCTACGACGACCGGCCCGGTCCCGGCTACCGCTGAGCCGCGGGGGAAGCTACTGCTCGGGTCCGCGCTGGCGCAGGAAGCGCTGGAAGTCGCGCGCGATGGTGTCCGCTGACGGGAGGCTCTCCTCGTCGGGCTCGTCGTCCTCGACCTCGTCCATGGCCGACTCGAGCCGCTCGACGAACGCCTTGACCTCCGGGTCGCTCGCCACCGCCGCGCTGACCTGGCGCTCGTAGTCCTCGGCCGCGCTCTCGAGCTCGCCCGCGTCGACCACGACGCCCGCGATGCCCTCGAAGGCGCGCACGAGCGCGAGCGCGACCTTCGGGTTGGGCGCGGCCGCCACGTAGTGGGGCACCGAGGCCCACAGGCTCGCGCACTCGATCCCGGCGCCGGCGCAGGCGTGGTGGAGCACGCCGACGATCCCCGTGGGCCCCTCGTACGTCGTCCTCTGGAACCGGAGCTTCTCGACCAGCGCCTGGTCGGACGCGAGGCCCGTGATGGCCACCGGCCGGCTGTGCGGCACGTCGGCGAGCAGCGCGCCGAGCGTGATCACCATGCGCACGTCGAGCTCGCGCGCCGTGGCGACGAGATTGTCCGTGTAGCGGCGCCAGCGCAGCGAGGGCTCGGTCGCCTGGAACATGACGAGGTCGCCCTCGGCGCCCGGCACGGGCGCGGCCGACACCGTCGCGGTCGGCCAGTCGATCTCGCGCGTCAGCCCCTCCGTGAGTCGCACGTTGGGCCGCACGGCGGTGAAGTCGAAGAACTCCTCGGGGTCGATCGAGGCGACGTCCTCCGCGTCGAAGCTCTCGCGGATGAAGGCGACCGCCGCCGACGCGGCCTCGCCCGCGTCGTTCCAACCCTTGAACGCGCACACCATGACGGGCTTGCGCAGCTTGGGACGGCCGCTCCAGATGACGTCCTGCATCGGAACCACGGTAGCCGACGCCGTCCGCCCTCCCCATCACGATGGATGCGATGGCAACCCTGGAGCACACCGCGCGCGTGGCCGAGCTGCGCGCGGGCACCGAGGTCGAGGGTGTGTTCGCCTGCACCCGCAAGGACCGGTTGACGGCCAAGAGCGGCACCCCGTACCTGGCCGTCGAGCTGCGCGACCGCACCGGCGCGATCCAGGCGCGCGCCTTCCGCGGGGCCGACTTCCTCGCCGGCCAGTTCGAGCGCGGCGATCTCGTGACGGTGCGCGGGCGGGTCGAGCGCTTCCGGGACGAGCTGCAGATCGACCTCCACGCGATCCGCCGCGCCGAGGGCGCCGACCCCGCCGCCTTCCTCCCCACCGCGTACCGCGACCTCGACGAGCTCGAGGGCTTCCTGGAGCACCTCGCGCGCGAGGTCTACGACCCCGACCTGCGCGCCCTCCTCGATGCCTTCCTCTCCGACGACGCGTTCCGGGAGGAGCTGCGGAGGGCGCCCTGCACGCGGTCGGGGCACCACGCCTACCTGGGCGGGCTGCTGGAGCACACGGTGGCGGTCGCCACGCTCGCCTTCGAGACGTGCTCGCTGCACCCGCGGCTCAACTCGGACGTGCTGATCAGCGCGGCGATCCTGCACGACATCGGCAAGACGCTCGAGTTCTCCTTGGGCGCCGAGATCGAGCTCAGCGAGGCCGGGGCTCTGATCGGCCACGTGGCGCTCGGGCAGCAGCTGCTGGTCGAGCGCGCGGCGCGGCTGGACGCCTTCCCCGGGGAGAAGCTGCACGCGGTGTCGCACTGCCTGCTCGCGCACCACGGCGCGGAGTCGCTGCCGGGCCGGAGGTTCCGCTCTGCGGAGGCGCTGGCGCTGTTTCGCCTGAACGCGCTCGACGCGGGCGTGAAGGGCGCGCTGGAGCACGGTTTGGCTTGAGAATCGAGCCTTTCCGGCCGACAACTGAGGAGTGTCGGAAAACGCTGCGACCGCGGGTCCCTCCACGGCGGAGGCAGTAGAGGAGCTGCTCAGGCAGCTCGTCGATGCCCGGTTCGTTCTCACGGACCGTGACGGGGCGGTCACGCGCTGGAGCCGGCCCGCCGAGGAGCTGTTCGGATGGCCGGGCGCGCGCATGCTGGGGCGACCGCTCGCGGAGACCCTCGAGCTCGGGATCGAGCTTCCGGAGACCGGCGGGCGCCTGAGCGCGACGGCGCGCCGCAAGGACGGCAACGAGCTGGAGCTGGCGCTGACGTTCGTGCCGGTCCGGATGAGCCAGAGCCTCGAGTTCAACGGCTTCCTGGAGGCGCTCGAGATCGCTGCCCCTCGGGGGAACGCGCTGGGGCAGCTCCAGCGCAGCCACAAGACGGTGGTCGACTGGATCTCCGCCGCCATCGCGGGCCAGGCGGAGATCGAGGAGGAGGGGCTCGCCGCAGGGACGATCGTGGCCTTCAGGCCGCTGCAGGAGCCGCCCCCGCCGGACCCCGACCCGAGCGACGAGACGGTTGCCGCTCCTGTGAGGCGCCCCGACGACGTCGAGCGCCTGCTCGAGGGGACACACGCGGAGCTGGCGGCGGCGCGAGCGGAGGCGGAGGCATTGCGCGGCGAGGCGACTCGCACGAGCGCGCGCCTGCAGCAGCTGGAGGAGGCGGGCGCCGGCTTCGGCTCGGAGCTGGGCGACACCCGCCGGGTGCTGGAGGAGATGGCCGCGCAGGTCGAGGGGCTGCGCGGGGAGCTGGAGCGGACGCGGACGGCGGGCGAGGAGCAGGCGCGCGAGGAGCGCGAGCGGCTGCGACGCGACGCGGAGGACGGGCAGTCGGAGCGCGAGCGGCTGCGGCGGCAGCTGGACGAGCTGCAGGGGACGGTCGAGGAGCTGCGGCGCGACCTGGCGGGGGCGCCGGCGGAGCAGGAGCGGCTGCGCGCGCAGATGGAGCAGACGCGCGAGCAGGTGGGTGCGCTGGAGGGTGCTGTGCCGGACGGGCAGGGGCTGGCCGGCTGGGTCGAGGCGGTGCACGAGCGGATGGCCACGCTGGAGTCGGCGCTGGCGGAAGCGGGCACCGGTGGCCGCGAGGCGGCCGAGGAGGCCGCGGGAGCGCTGCGGGAGGAGCTGACGGAGACCCGGGCGCGAATCGACGCGATCGAGTCGGAGCGGGCGGGGGAGCGCGAGGGGCTGGAGGGGAGGCTCGCAGGGGCGGCGGAGCGGCTGGAAGCGCTGGAGCGGGCGCGTGGGGAGGAGCGCGAGCGGCTGGAAGCGCTGGAGCGGGCGCGGGGAGGAGCGCGAGCGGCTGGAGCGCTGGAGCGGGCGTGGAGGAGCGCGAGCGGCTGGAAGCGATCGAGGCGGCGGTCGGGAAGAGCGCGAACGCCTCGCAGCGATCGCAGGCGCGCGCGGCGACGAACGCGACCGGCTCGAGGCAATCGAGCGCAGCCGCGACGAGGAGCGCGAACGGCTCGAAGCGATCGAGCGCGCCTGGCATGAAGAGCGCGAACGGGTCGCCGCAGACCAAGGCACACGAGACCAGGAGCGCGAGCGGCTCGAGGCGCTCGAGCATTCCCGCGCCAAGCATCGCGACCGGCTGAAGGCCATCGAAGGGGCTCGCACCGAGGAGCTCGAGCGTCTGGAGGCGCTGGAGCAAGGCCGCGCCGGCGAGCGCTCCCGGCTCGAGGCGCTCGAAGCCTCGCGCCGCGACGAGCTCGAGCTGCTGGCCGCCATCGAGCGCGCCCGTGACGAGGAGCGCGAGTGGCTGCAGGCGATGGAGCACGCGCACGGCGAGGATCGCGCCCGGCTCGAGTCCCAGCTCGACGACACCCGCAGCCGGCTCGAGGAGCTCGAGCGCGCCGGCATCCACGGCGCCCAGCTCGACGAGCTGCGGGCGCAGATCGACGGGATCACCGGCGGCGCGTCCGCCGAGCAGCTGGCCGAGGAGCGCGCACGGACGAACGCGGAACTCGAACGGGTCGCCGAGGAGCGCGAGCGGGTCGCCGAGGAACGCGCGCGGACGAACGCGGAACTCGAACGGGTCGTCGAGGAGCGCGAGCGCGCCGCCGAGGAGCGCGCGCGCCTCGACGCCGAGCTCGACGAGGCTCGCTCCCGCATCGAGCAGCTCGAGAGCGCGCGGTCCCAGGAGCGGGAGCACGTCGAAGCCGAGCTCGCCGCCACCCGCGGCCGGCTCGAGGAACTTGCACGCGAGCGCGGACCGGAGGACGAGCGCCTCGAGGCCGACGTGGCCGAGACGCGGACGCGGCTCCAGGAGCTCGAGCGCGCCCGGCATGAGGAGCGCCGGAGCGTGGCCGACGAGCTGGCAGGGACCAAGGCGAGGCTCGAGGCGCTGCAGACCTCGCTGAAGGACGGTCACGCCGAGGACGAGCGGCGCCTGCGCACCGAGCTCGAGGATCTTCGCGGCAAGGTGACCGAGCTGGGCGAGGACGCGGGACGCACGCGCCAGGTCCGCACCGAGCTCGAGGAGACGCGCCGTCTGGTCGAATCCCTCGGAGCGCGAATCGAGGAGATGCAGGTCGAGGCCGTCGGCGACGAGGAGGCCCGGCTCCTCCTCGGCGACCTGCGCGAGGAGCTCGCCAGCCTGCGCTCGGGCGCCCTCGAAAGCGCCGTGGACGCCGCCGAGCTGCGCAACCTCGCCGAGCAGGTGCGCGAGGCCGCGGCCTCGTCAGAGCAGGCGCAGTCGGCGATCGAGCGGCTCGCCGGCCGTGCGGAGGAGGCCGCCGACGCGGCGCGCAGCCACTCCTCGAACGCCTACGACGCCGCCGGCGCCGCCGAGGCGCGCGCGATGCGCGCGGAACAGGCGATCGAAGCGGTGGAGAACGAGGCGAGCCGCACCGAACAGCTGGCACGCGAGCTGGCGGAGCGTGCCGACGAGGGCGGCCCGAGCTCCGGCGCCGGCCGCGAGGAGCTGGCCCAGCTGGAAGCCCAGGCCGCAGGCGCGCACGAGGCCGCGCGAGAGACCCTCGCAACCATCGCCGCGGAGGCCACGCGGGCCCGAGAGCTCGCGCGGGAGACGCTGGAGCAGATCGACGCGCGGGCCGGCCAGGCACGCGAGGCGGCCGCGCAGATCGACGCTCGCGCCGAGCAGTGCGCGGGAGACGGTCGCGCAGATCGACGCCCGCACCGAAGAGGCACGGGAGACCGCCGCGCAGATCGACGCCCGGACCGGCGAGGCGAGGGATGCGCTGTCGGCGATCGACGAGGGAACCGGCCGGGCACGCGAGGCGGCCGCCGAGGCGGAGACGCTGGCCGCGCGCGCGGTGCAGGACGCGGGCAAGGTGCTCGAGGCGGTCGAGTCGGCGGCCGCGCACGCGCGAGAGGCTGCCGAGGAGATCGAGTCGCACGCCCGAGCGGCCGAGGAGGCGGCGCGGCGAGCGAGCGAGGAGGCCGAGCGGGCGCAGAACGTGGCCGGAAGCGCGGAGACGCAGACCGGCCGCCTGGAGACACAGGTCTCGGAGATCGAGAGCCGCTCGGCGCGGATGGACGAGCGCCTGGGAGCGGTCGAAGGACAGGCGGGACGCGTCGACGAACGCCTCGTCGCGGTCGAAGGACAAGCCGGACACGTCGACGAGCGCCTCGGCGCGATCGAAGGACAAGCCGGACACGTCGACGAACGCCTCGGTGCCGTCGAGGGACGGACCGGGCAGGTCGACGAGCGCCTCGGCTCGGTCGAAGGGAATGTCGGGCGCATCGACGAACGGCTCGCTGACCTCACCGACGAGGCCGGGCGGACGGGCGAGCGGCTCGCCGCCGTCGAGAGTGGCGGCGTGGCGACCGGGCCCGCCGGAGCCGACGTCACGGAGGTCGTGCGCCGCGCCGAAGGTGCCGCAAGTGCAGCCGAGCAGCACGCATCCCGCTCCGCCGCATCCGCCGTCGCGGCCGGCGAGCATGCCTCGCGTTCCGCCGAGTCCGCGGTCGAGGCAGGCGACCAGGCCTCACGCTCCGCCGAGACGGCCGCAGCCGGCGGCGAGCAGGCCACCCGCGCGGAGGCCGCCGTCGGCGCCGCCGAGCGTCAGGCCGACCGCGCCGCGGAGCTCGTCGCGCTTGGCGAGGGCCACGCCGACCGGGCGCAGGAATCCTCCGGCGCCGCCGAGCGCCACGCCGACCGCGCACAGGAGTCCTCCGGCGCCGCCGAGCGCCACGCCGACCGCGCTCGCGACGAGACCACCGCCGCCGCGGGACACGCCGATCGTGCCCGTGAGGCCTCCGGCGTCGCCGAGGGGCATTCGGATCGTGCACGCGAGGCCACGGGGATCGCCGAGGGCCACGCCGACCGGTCTCGCTCCGCCGCCGGCAACGCCGAGCACAGCGCCGCTCGGGCCGGCGAGGCCGCCGGCAGCGCCGACCGCCACGCGGGGCGCGCCGGCGAGCAGGCGGGTCAGGCCGAGTCCGTCGCCCGCCGCATGGCCGAGGCCGCCGACGCCGCCGAGCGCCGTGCCGCCCAGGCCGAGCAGGCCGCGGCCGCAGCCGCGGAAGCAGCCGAGCTCGCTCGCCGATCGGCCGAGGAGGCCGGCGTCGAAGCACAGGCCGTGCGCCGGGCAGTCGAGGAGGCCGCCGCGAACAGCCGCCCCGATGCCGGCTCCCTGCCGGTCCAAGGTCATGGCGCCGGCCCCGCCGAGACCGGCCAGGCACACCCGCCGCCCGCGGGTGGAGATCCTGCAATGACCGGCGCGGCGGCACAACGGGGGCACGCAGCAGACGCCCAGTGGCGCTGACGCCGGCAACACCGACCCCCGCCGCCCCCTCTTCGGCCCCAAGCACGACACCGGCCCCACACGCGAGCCCCGCCCCGGCTTCGACGACGCCAAGCAGCCGATGGCCACGATCGCGATGGACGGTCACTTCCGCGAGCTCAACGAGGCCTTCACCGACCTCGTCGGCTACTCCGAGGAGGACTTCAGGTCCGCCAGCTGGCCCCCGGTGATGGACCGCGCGAACCTCCCCAAGCACCGCGAGCAGATGAAGCGCATGATCGCCGGCGAGATCGACTCGGCCGACGTCAATACGGGGTACGTGCATGCCCAGGGGCTTCTGGTGCCCGTGACCGGCACGATCAGCCTCGTGAAGGTCGACGGCGAGCCGGACCATTTCCTGCTCGCCGCGAAGTCGTAGTCTCCCGCACGTGGTCGACGACGCCGGAATCCTCCCCTGGCTCGAGCGCATGCTCCAGGAGGTGCCGGGCACCCGTCTGCTCGACGCCCACACGCACATCGGCTCGAACGACCCCGACGAGTACCGCTGCACGCGCCAGGAGCTCGTCGAGCGCCTCGAGCGGATCGACGCCCACGCGATCGTCTTCCCCATGCACGAGCCGGACGGCTACCCGCCCGCCAACGACATGGTCATCGCCGAGAGCGAGGCCTCGAATGGCCGCCTCTTCCCCTTCTGCCGCCTCGACCCCGCCACACAGCCGCTCGCGGAGGCCCGCCGTGCCCTCGACGCCGGCGCGCGCGGCATCAAGCTCCACCCCCGCGCCGAGAGCTTCACCCTCCACCACCCCGACCTCCAGCCGGTGTTCGAGCTCGCCCACGAGCGGCGCCTGCCGATCCTGTGCCACGCCGGCCGCGGCATCCCCGCCCTCGGCCGCCATTCGATCGAGGTGTGCTCGCGCTACCCCGGCCTGCGGCTGATCCTCGCCCACGCCGGGATCTCCGACCTCTCCTGGATCTGGCGCGAGGCCGCCGATCACCCCAACCTCTTCTTCGACACCGCATGGTGGTCGCCCAGCGACGTGCAGGCGCTCTTCGCCCTCGTCCCGCCGGGACAGATCCTCATGGCCAGCGACGCGCCCTACGCCACCCCCGCCTGGGGCGCCACGATGGCGCTGCGGCACGGCCTCCAGGTCGGGCTCTCGCCGGAGGTGCTGCGCGAGCTGGCCGGCGGGCAGGCGCTACGGCTGCTCGAGGGCGAGGATCCGCTCGACCTCGGTCCGCCGGCCGGAATCGAGTCGCTGTCGCGCGACCCCTTGCTCGAGCGCGTCTACTCCTTCCTCCTCGCCGCGCTCGGCCAGATGTTCAACGGCATGGTTCCGCACGAGTCGCTGGCGCTCGCCCGGCTCGCCTGCGACGTTGGCCCGGACGTGCCGCACGGCCCGGTCTTCGAGAGCATCGTCTCGCTGCTCGACGCCCGCGACGCCTACGGGGACGGCGGCGACGGGCGGCCCCGCCGGCTGGCTCCGGGCGTGCATCTGATCGTGATCGCCGCTGCACTGGCTCGGACGCCCGACGTCGCGCTTCCGGACAACCCGCGTTTTGCGCGACCGGCGCCGGGTAGCGCCACAGGATAGGGCTGTCCGGAACCGCCAGACGGACCTCACGGGACGCCAGGCGGAGACGGGCGGCCCATTTTCGTCCCACCGCCTATTCGGCGAGCACGAAGATCTCGAACCCGATCGACGGGTTGAAGGTCACCTGGCTGTGGTAGCCGATGACCTCGCGGCCGGCGATCTCGGAGACCGCCGACATGAAGCGGTCGGCCGTGGCCTCCTGAAAGGTCAGCCGGACCTTCCGGACCAGGTCCTGCTCGCCCCGGTCGACCAGCGTCCGCTCCACCGTGGTGAGGATGTCCTCGAGAACGGTGATGAGGTAGTTGTCGAAGGCGTAGGTCTTCGCCTTCGTGGGCCCGCGTCCGTAGTACTCGGCAAAGATCGTGACGATCGCGTTCGAGATCGCCGCGAGACGCTCCCCGTCCACGATTCGCACTCTACGCCGCGGCCGCGCCCGCGGCGGACAGCCGCTCGAGCGAGCGTCGCAGCAGCCGGGACACGTGCATCTGGGAGACGCCGATCAGCTCGGCGATCTCCGCCTGCGTCATGTCGCGCTCGAAGCGGAGCCGCAGGATGAGCCGCTCGCGGTCGGGCAGCGCCGCGAGGCTGCCGCGCAGCGTCTCCCCGATCTCCACGAGCTCGAAGCCGCGATCCTCCTCGGCGAGCTGGTCGGCGTAGGTCCAGACGCCCTCCTCGCCGGAGCTCGGGCGCGGGGCGTCGAGCGAGGTGGCCTCGTAGACGGCGGTGGCCTCCATCGCCTCCAGCACCTCCTCCACGGAAACGCCGACCTCCTTCGCCACGTCGCGCGGCCGGGCGGCGCGGCCCAGCCTGGCGGGCAGCGAGCCGAGCGCCTCGCTCACCTTGAGCGCGAGCTCCTGCGTGGCCCGCGGCACGTGCACCGACCAGCCCTTGTCGCGGAAGTGGCGCTTCAGCTCGCCGAGCATGGTGGGGACCGCGTAGCGAGCGAAGCCGTCGCCGCGATCGGGGTCGTAGCGGTCGATCGCCTTCAGCAGCCCCAGGCTGGCGACCTGGATCAGGTCCTCGAGCGACTCGCCCGCGTGGCGATAGCGCGACGCGAGCTGGCGCGCGAGAGGAAGAAAGCGAAGCGTGAGCTCCTCGCGAGCGGCGAGATCGCCCTCGCGGTGATACCTCAGCAGCAGACGTGCGTCCTGGAAGGTCCGCTGCTCGGGAGACTCAGGCGCCGCCGGCTCGAAAGCCGAGACGGCAACAGCCACAGGTACAGCACCTCCTCAACAACTGACTTCTCGAGTATCACCCTTCAAGCGGGCTACGAAACCAATGGGTCAGGTCACGGCGCCTGCGTCGTCCACCATCTCCAGCCGCTCCTCCAGGCGGGTGATGGCGAACACGCGCTGCACCGGGTCCGGGCCGCGGACGATCACAACGCGGCGACCCTCGTCCCGGGCTCGCTCGTCGGCCGTGACGATGCAGCGCAGGCCGGTCGAGTCGAGAAACGTGAGCTTGGAGAGGTCGACGACGACCGTGGGGGGTGACGACGCCTCGACCTTGCGGAGCTCCTCCTGGACCTTGGCGACGGTGGACAAGTCGAGTTCACCCATAAGGGCGACATGCACGAGTCCATTCCGGTCCTCGGTCTTGACCTCGAGGATCTCCACCGGGCTGCAACCTAGCGGAGTCCCGCCTTCTTGGCGAGTTGCCAGGCGAAGATCAGCTGCACGGCGGCGAAGGACAGTTCGAGTACGCGCTCCGACACGGCATTGGCCAAGACCACGCCGGCGAGCACCCCAAGCGGAGACAGGATCCCCACAAGGAGGCCGTCGCGCAGGCGCACGTTGCCGTACTCGCGCTGGCGCCACGTGCCCACCACCGACACCAGCACGATCGCGACCAGCGACGTCGCCTCGGCGCTCAGCTGGGACTGGTCCGCGAACAGCACCAGCGCCGGCACGAACAGCACGCCGCCGCCGACGCCGAGCAGCCCGCCCGCCATGCCGGCGGCGAATCCGATCGCGAGCAACCCGGTCCAGTCGAGCGCGTCCATCTCAGAACACCAGCACCGCGGCGGAGGCCACCAGAAGGACCACGAAGGCACCCGCTACGGCGCGCTCCGATATGCGCTGCTGCACCGCCGTGCCCGCCACGACGCCCGCCACGGCCGGGATCGCGATGAGGACGCCCTTCCAGAAGTCGACGTTGCCGTACACGGCATGCGCCGCGGCTGCCAGCGCGCCGATCACGATGATGGCCGCCAGGGAGGTGCCCGTGGCCTCCTTCTGCTCGTAGCCGAGCCACAGGACGAGCAGGGGCACGATGACGGTTCCCCCGCCCACCCCGAAGAGCCCGCTGAAGGCCCCCGCCGCGGTGGCGATCGCCGCCAACCGCAGGACACGCGGACGCAGCGCCGCCGGCCGAGCCGCCGGCTCGCCTGACGGCCTTCCGGACATGGGTGGCCATACTACGGCCGGTGGAGGCCCTCAAGCCGTTGCTCGCCGACCCCGCCCGGTCGGCCCTCCTGTGCGACATCGACGGCGTGCTCGCCCCGATCGTGCGGCGCGCCGACGAGGCCCGCGTGAGCGAGCGGGTGTCGGTCCTGCTCGGCCGGCTGGCGCGCAGCTTCGGCCTGGTCGCGTGCGTCTCGGGCCGCTCGGCCGCCGACGCCCGGCGCCTCGTCGGCGTGGGCGGGATCGCCTATGCGGGCTCGCACGGCGCGGAGCTGCTCGAGCCCGGCGCGAAGCGGCCGACGATCGACGAGGACTTCAAGCGCTGGGAGGGCGACGTGAAGGCCTTCGTCGCCGAGCGCGACACGCCGGAGCTGCGCAGGCTGCGGGTGAGGATCGAGGACAAGGGCCCGATCGCGGCGTACCACTGGCGCGGCGTGCCTGACGAGGACGCCGCGCAGGGCCGCCTCGAGAAGGTCGCGGGCGAGGCGGAGCAGGCGGGCCTGGCCGTCCAGTGGGGCCGCAAGGTGCTCGAGGTGCGGCCGCCGGTCGAGTTCGACAAGGGGCGGGCGGTGCGCTCCCTGGTGGAGCGCGCGTCGGCGCGCGCCGCCATGTTCGCGGGCGACGACACCACCGACCTCGACGCCTTCGACGCGCTCAGGCAGCTCGAGGACGAGGGCGCCCTCGAGGCCTCCGTGCTGGTCGGCGTGCGCTCGGACGAGGGGCCGCCGGCGATCGTCGAGCGCGCCGACCTCGTCGTGGACGGCGTGAACGGCTTCACGCGCGTCCTGGCCGCCCTGGCCGACCCGTGAGGTTCCGCGACCTCCTGCGCGTGTCCGTGCTGCTGTTCGGCGGCTCGGCCAGCGCTCTGGCCGTGGTGTCGGTCGTGGGGGCCGCGGACGAGGAGACGAACACGCTCGTCTACGTGGCGGCGATCTGGTGGTGCCTCGCCACGCTGGCGGGCCTCTGGCTGGGCCGGCGCGAGGCCACGACCTCGGGGATCGCAACGCTGCTGGCGGAGGCGCGCCGGGCCGAACACGCTGCCGCAGCTCGAGCCCGGGACGGTGATGTTCAACCGGCTGTGGCCGCTGATCGTGCTGGCGCTGGGCTCGGCCGTCGATTGGCTTCTTCATCCCGCAGGTGCCGGCGGTAGCGACCGGCTACTGCCTGCTGGTGGCACTCCTGTGGCGGAAGCAGTCGCGGGTTGTGGAGGCGGTGGAGGGACGCGACGGGGTCGAGTTCTGGCTCGACAAGACCTCTCCGTTCGCCAAGCCGCAGCTGCTGCGGCTGCCGGGGCTGCGAAAGGTCGAGCCGGCCTAACAGGCCGGCCAGGCATCAGCGGGGGTCCGGGGGCGCGAGCCCCCGGTCAGCTTCCGCGCTTTCGGAGCTTGTGCAGCTCCGCCCAGGGCCGCGTGTTGGCGACCTGCGCGGCCGTCAGCCAGGCCCGCCGCGCCGTCGCCACGCCGAAGCGCATGTTCGGCAGCGTCCGGGGCCAGTGGGCGTCTGAGTCGATCACGAGCGTCACGCCCGCCTCCGCCGCGGCCTTCGCGTACACGTCGTTCAGGTCGCGCCGGTCGGGGTTGCCGTTGATCTCGAGGAAGGTGCCGGTCTCGAGCGCCTTCTCGATCACGCGGTCGATGTCGAGCGCGTACGCCTCGCGCCGCTCGAGCAGCCGCCCGGTCGGGTGGCCGATCGCGTCGACCAGCGGGTGCTCCATGGCGCGGAGCATGCGGTCGGTCTGCTCCTTCTCCGACAGCCGGAACGAGCTGTGGAGGCTGGCGATGACCCAGTCGAGCTGCTCGAGCACGTCGTCGTCGTAGTCGAGCGAGCCGTCGGGCAGCACGTTCACCTCTGTGCCGGCCAGGACCGAGATGCCGTCGAGCCCGAGCCCGCGGATGTACTCGGTCTGCTCGCGCAGCTCGTCCGGCTGCACGTCGTTGCCGAACCCGGCGGTCGCCGAGTGCTCGGTGATCGCGACGTAGTCGTAGCCCAGCCCGCGCGCCGTCTCCGCCATCTCCTCGATGGAGGCGTGGCCGTCCGAGAGCGTGGTGTGCATGTGCAGGTCGCCGCGGATGTCCGACAGCTCGATCAGGTCCGGCAGGCGGTTCTCGCGGGCGGCCTCGAGCTCGCCGCGGTTCTCGCGCAGCTCCGGCGGGATCCACTGCATGCCGAGCCGCTCGTAGACCTCCTCCTCGGTGGCGCAGGCGATGGAGTCGCCGCTCTCGTCGTCCGCGATCCCGTACTCGCTCACGTGCAGGCCGCGCCGGACCGCGGCGGTCCGCAGCGCCTCGTTGTGGCGGCCGGAGCCGGTGAAGTGCTGCAGCAGGTTCCCGAAGGCCTCCTCCGGCACGATGCGCAGGTCGACCGGCAGGCCCGTGTGGGTCACGACCTTGGCGCCCGCCTCGCCGGAGGTCTGGACCACGTCGACCGCGGGAAGCGAGCAGAAGTGCTCGGCGAGCGCCTTCGCATCGGACGCCGCGACCACGATGTCGAGGTCCTTCACGGTGTCCGCCTTGCGGCGGGCGCTGCCGGCCAGCTCGACCTTCAGCGCGGACGGGTGTTCGCGCAGGCCGGCCACCAGCTCGTCCCCCACGTCGAGCGCCTTCGAGAGCAGCATGCGCGCCTTGGGCCGCCCGTCCGCCCCGGCGGCGAGCGCCGCCATCACGTTCTCCTCCGCCTTGGCGCCGAAGCCGGGCACGTCCTTCAGGCGGCCCTGCTCGGCCGCGACGCGAAGCTCGTCGAGGGAGGTGATGCCCAGCTCGTCGTGGAGGAGCTTGGCGCGCTTCGGCCCGAGCCCGGGGATGCGCGTGATGGCGATCAGGCCGGCGGGGATGCGCGCCTTCAGCTTGTCGGCCGAGGGGATCGAGCCGGTCTCGAGCAGGGCGTCGATCTTCTCCGCGATCGTCTTCCCCACGCCCGAGAGCTCGTCCACGCGGCCCTGGTTGGCCATCTCAGTGACCGAGACGCCGGCCTCTCGGATCGCCTTCGCGGCGTTGCGGTAGGCCTGGACTCGGTACACCACCGCGCCGTCGAGCTCGTAGAGGCTGGCCAGCTCCTCGAAGGCCTCGGCGATCTCTCCGTTGCGCATGCCCGTCTAGCCTACGCGCCCGTTGGCGGGCACCTGGTTGATCCTCCCCACCTATAACGAGGCCGAGAACATCGAGGCCGTCGTGCGCGCGTCCCTGGACCGGCTCGAGGAGGCGGGGGGCGATCACACGGTCCTGATCGTGGACGACAACTCGCCCGACGGGACCGGTCAGATCGCGGACCGGCTGGCCGGGGAGCTCGATCCGGTGCGGGTCCTGCACCGGCCGGCCAAGCAGGGGCTCGGGCGCGCCTATCTCGCCGGCTTCGCCGTGGCGCTCGAGGACGGGGCCGAGCTGGTGCTCGAGATGGACTCGGACTTCTCGCACGACCCGGCGGACCTGCCGCGCCTGATCGCCGCCGCCGGGGCGGCCGACCTGGTGATCGGCTCGCGCTACGTGCCGGGCGGCGGGGTCGTCAACTGGGGGTTCATGCGGCGGGCCCTGAGCTGGGGCGGGTGCGTCTACGCGCGCATCCTGCTGGGGCTGCCGGTGCGCGACCTGACCGGGGGCTTCAAGTGCTTCAACGCGCGCGTCCTGCGGGGCCTCGACCTCACCGGCGTGCACGCCGACGGCTACGGCTTCCAGATCGAGATGACCTACCGGGCGGTGAAGGCCGGCTTCACCGTCGCAGAGGTGCCGATCCTGTTTCGCGAGCGGCGGGTCGGGCAATCCAAGATGACCCCGCGGATCGCCCTGGAGGCGGTCTGGAAGGTGCCGGCTCTGCGGCTCCGGCGCCGGGGCCAGGCGTAACACTCGGCCCCCTTGGGGGTCGCTATATTTTGTATAGCGTGAGTCCGACTAGGGGGAGTGCATCAATGGCAGGCGCAATCATCGAGGTGACCGACACCAACTTCCAGGCTGAGGTGCTCGAGGCCGACAAGCCCGTGCTCGTCGACTTCTGGGCTCCCTGGTGCGGTCCCTGCCGGATCGTCGCGCCCCATCTCGAGGAGCTCGCCGGCGAGCGCGAGGACCTCAAGATCGTGAAGCTGAACGTGGACGAGAACCCGCAGGTCTCGGCCACCTACAACGTGATGTCGATCCCCACGCTGCTGCTCTTCAAGCACGGCCAGGTGGCACACCAGATCATCGGCGCGCTGCCCAAGAGCAGGCTCGTGCAGGAGATCGAGCCGGCCCTCGCGGCCTAGCCTCCGGCGACCCGCGCGCCGGCCTCCAGGCCGGCGGCGCGCTCGCGCCGCACGCGGTACGCGCCGCCGAGCGAGCCCAGGATCGCGCCCACGATCGTCGTGACGAACACCAGGCCTGCCTGGGGCTCGCCCAGGTAGGCCTCGGGCTCGTTGTTCAGGATCTCGAGGCCCAGCAGGACGAAGCTGCCGTAGACGAGCCCGCCCATCGCGCCGCGCACGAGACCCTCGTCGGCGCCGCGGTGCTCCATCCCGCCCAGGAAGCCGCCGGCCAGGGCGATCGGGCCGACCAGGATGTAGTACGCGATCTCGTTCCAGCCGAGCGCGAAGCCGGTGACGAGCCCGAAGACCATCGTCACGACCACCGCCCCGATGATCTGCTGCGCCGCGGTGCGTTCCTCGAAGGCAGGCGGCAGCGACATCGCCGCGCCAGCCTACCTCCGGGTGACTGAGATCAGCAAGCGGAGGCCCTCGATCTTCGCCTCGGCCGCGCCGCTTGCCGCGCCGTCGTAGGTCACCGACGTGGCGAGCGTCTCGCCGGCCACGTAGTCCTCGTGGGCGCGGGCGGCTTCGAGCAGCTTCTCGTCGCCTCCGAGCGTCAGCGCGATCCGGTCCTCGACGTTCAGCCCGGCGTCCTTGCGCGCCGCCTGCACCGCGTGCACGACCTCGCGGGCGAGGCCCTCGCGGCGCAGCGCGTCGTCGAGCTCCAGGTTGAGCGCCACCGCGTGGGTGCCCGAGCGCTCCACCTGGTAGCCCTCGAGCGGCTGCAGCACCAGCTGCACGTCGTCGGGGCCGATCTGGTGCTCCTGGCCGTCGATGTTGATCCCGGCCGCGCCGCCGTCGCGGATCCGCGCGGGGTCGAGCGACGCCACCGCGGCGGCCACCTGGGGCATGTGCTTGCCGAAGCGCGGGCCGAGGGTGCGGTAGTTGGGCTTCAGCTCGAACCGGCCCAGCTCGTCGGCCTCCGACACGTAGCGCACCGACTTGACGTTCAGCTCCTGCGCGAGCAGGTGCTCGAGCTCCTCGATCGCCTCGCGCTCGCGGTCGGCCGCCACGACGACGGCCTCGGCCAGGGGCTGGCGGACCTTCTGCCGCGCGTGCGCCCGGGCGGCGCGGCCGAGCTCGACCGCGTCGCGCACGACGCGCATGCGCCACTCCAGGTCCGGATCGCGCTCGCCCGGCTCGGGGAAGTCGCACAGGTGGACGGACGGCTCGCCGCCGTCGAGGTTCTCGAAGATCTCGTCCGCCACGAACGGGGTGAGCGGGGCGAGGAGCTTGGCCGTGGTGACGAGGCACTCCTTCAGGGTCTCGAACGCGGCCCGATCGCCGTCCCAGAAGCGCCGCCGCGAGAGCCGCAGGTACCAGTTCGACAGGTCGTCCACGAACTCGGCGATCGCCCGCCCGGCGAAGGTCGTGTCGTAGTCCTCCATCCGCTCGGTCACCCGCTCGACCGTGGCGGCCAGGCGCGAGCGGATCCAGCGGTCGAGTGTCGCGTCGTCGGCGGCGACTCGCCCTCGTTCACGCCCAGGTTCGCGTAGCGGACGAAGAAGGAGTACGAGTTCCAGAGCGGCTTGAGGAACTGCCGCACCGACTCGCCGACCGTCTCGAGCGAGAAGCGGTAGCCGTCCCAGGGCTGCTTCGAGGTGAAGTAGTACCAGCGGAAGGCGTCCGCGCCGTGCGCATCCAGCACGTCCCACGGCACGACCACGTTGCCCTTCGACTTGGACATCTTCTGGCCCTCGGGGTCCAGGATCAGGCCCGAGGCAGAGGCACGTCTCGTACGAGGAGCGCCCGAACAGGAGCACGGACACGCCCAGCAGCGAGTAGAACCAGCCGCGCGTCTGGTCGAGCCCCTCGCAGATGTAGTTCGCCGGGAAGCGCCGCTCGAACTCCTCCTGGTTCTCGAACGGCGCGTGCCACTGCGCGAACGGCATGCAGCCGGAGTCCCACCAGACGTCGATCAGGTCGGGCACGCGCCGCATCTCGCCGCCGCAGTCCTCGCAGCGCAGCACGACGTCGTCGACGTAGGGGCGGTGCAGGTCGTCCGGCGGCGTGCCGCCGCGCTCGCGGATGTCGTCGAGCGACCCCGCGCAGAAGACGTGCGACTGGTCGTCCTCGCAGCGCCAGACCGGCAGCGGCGTGCCCCAGTAGCGCTCGCGCGACAGCGCCCAGTCGACGTTGTTCTCGAGCCACTTGCCGAAGCGCCCGTGCTTGATGTGCTCGGGGTGCCAGTCGATCGTCTCGTTGGCGGCGAGCAGCTCCTCCTTGCGCTCGGTCGTGCGGACGTACCAGCCCGTCTTGGCGTAGTAGATGAGCGGCGTGCCGCAGCGCCAGCAGTGCGGGTAGGCGTGCTCGTACTCGCCGGCCTTGAACAGGCGCCCCGACTCGCGCAGCGCGTCGATGATCAGGGGGTCGGCGGCGCGGACGTTCATGCCCGCGAACGGCCCGGTCCGCTCGTCGAAGGTGCCGTCCGGGCGCACCGGGTTGTGGATCGTCACGCCGTTCTCGCTCGCGAGGCGGAAGTCGTCCTCCCCGAAGGCGGCGCCGGTGTGCACCACGCCGGTGCCGTCCTCGATCGAGACGAAGTCGCCCGGCAGCACCGTGTGCCCGTTCGGGCCGTAGTCCGTGAGGTACGGGAAGGGCGCCTCGTAGCGCAGGCCGAGGAGGTCTGAGCCGGGCATGCGCTCCTCGATCTCGGCGCCCTCGCCCAGCACGCGCTCGACGAGGGTCTCCGCGAGGATCAGCCGGTCACCATCGAGCCTGGCGCGCACGTAGGTCACCTCCGGGTCCACCGCGATGGCGGCGTGCGGCAGGAGCGTCCACGGCATCGTGGTCCAGGCGAGCAGCGACACCGACGGGTCGTCCTTCAGCGGGAACTTCACGTACACGGACGGGTCGACCACGTCCTTGTAGCCGACCGCCACCTCGTGGCTCGACAGCGCGGTGCCGCAGCGCGGGCAGTACGGCACGACCTTGTGGCCCTCCGTCAGGAGCCCCTTGTCCCAGACCTGGCGGAGCGACCACCAGACCGACTCGATGTACTCGTTGTCGAGCGTGAAGTAGGCGTCGCCGGTGTCGATCCAGAAGCCGATCCGCTCGGTCAGCTCGTTCCACTCGTCGATGTAGCGGAGCACCGACTCGCGGCACTTGGCGTTGAACTCGGCCACGCCGTAGCGCTCGATGTCCTCCTTCGCCTTGAAGCCGAGCTCCTTCTCGATCTCGAGCTCGACCGGGAGGCCGTGGCAGTCCCAGCCCGCCTTGCGCGGGACGAAGTGGCCGCGCATCGTCTTGTAGCGCGGGAAGACGTCCTTGAAGACGCGCGCGAGGACGTGGTGCGAGCCGGGCCGGCCGTTCGCGGTCGGCGGGCCCTCGTAGAAGATGAACGGCTCGGCGCCCTCGCGGCGGCGGACCGACTCGTGGGCGACGTCGCGCTCGCGCCAGCGCTCGAGCACCTTCTGCTCGAGGGCAGGGAACGATTGCGCCGAGTCGACGGGGGCGTAGCGAGCCACGAGCCGTCGATTCTAGGAGTGGACGTGATAGACCTCCCGCCGAATCGCCGAATCGTCGCCGGCAGCCGGCCGGGGGCGAACGGGGGACCCAAGTAGTCCGGGGCGAACCGGCCACCCACGCCGGCGCGCAAAGTCTTTCCTGCGCGAGCCCGTCAGCTAACCCCGTAGGCCGTTGGAAAGAGAGGGCACGTGCGCCGCATATCCGCGCTCTTGGCCTGCGCCTTTACGGCCGGTGCCATGCTGCCGTCGTCCGCTGCCGCCGCCGGCGCCGAGCAGGAGGCGATCGAGGCGCTGAACGAGGTGAGGCGGGCACACGGCCTCGCGCCGCTGCGCGAGTCGGGCAGCCTCAACAACTCGTCGGGCGACTACGCCAAGAGGATGCTGCGGCACGACTTCTTCGGCCACGGTCCGAGCATCGACGTCGCCGGGGCGTTCCGCTCCGCCGGGGAGACGCTCGCGTACCACACCGGCTGGAACGCCCAGCCGCGGCGGACGGTGACGCGCTGGATGAACTCGCCGGGTCACCGCGCGGTCCTGCTCTCGCCCGGCTTCCGCTGGGTCGGGATGGGGCTCGCCCGGGGACGGCTGGGGTCGAGCGTCGTCACCACCTGGGTCGCCCACGTGGGCTCCCGCTGAGACTGCGCGCACCCGCGCGAGCCGGGTGCGCCAAGAGCCCCGGAGCCGCCCCCCGGCCACAGGGGGCGGCTCCGGCCCAGCCTCGCCTCGGCTGGCCGGTGCGGCGGCTCCTAGGGCTGCCGCGGAACGCAGACCGCGTACACGCGGAAGATGCGGTCCTGGCCGCTCAGGTTGCGGCCGGCTGCGCGCCAGCCGGTGGCGCCGTCGGCGCCCGGGATCGCCGGCTCGGGCATCGAGGCGGTGAGCGGCGCCTCGAGCTGCGTCGGCGTGCCGGTGGCGGCCTGGATCCAGGCTCCGCCGCCGCCGATCGCCTTCTCGCTCGGAGCGCAGCTCGCCACGAACTCCTGGCCGCCCACGGTGGGGATGCCCTGGGTGACGACCATGCGCACGCGCGAGGCCATCACGCCCTGGAGCGTGGACTCGTTCACGTCCGCCCCGGTGAGCGAGTTGTCCTGGACGTCCGCGCCCGTGAGCGAGCCGTCCTGGACGTCGCCGCCCGAGAGCGACTCGTCGGTCACGTCGGCGCCCGCGAGGGAGCCGTCGGTCACATCGGCGCCGGCGAGCGAGCCGTCGGCCACGTCCGCGCCTGTCAGCGACGCGTCCTGCACCTTGGCGCCGCGCACCGAGTCGGACCCGAGATCCTTGACCTTCACCTGGCCGTTCACGATGTGCTTGGACTTGACCGAGTTCGGCGCGAGGGCCGTCACAGCCACTGCGGTGCCGCTCATGGACACCACGAGGGCGATGATCGCCACCACGAACGCCGGGGTGGGCTGGAACCTGCGGATGGTCGTCATGGGATTCCTCCTGAGTTCGATTGACACGACCGAGATCAAGATCGCCTCGGACGGCCCTCCGGTCAGGAGGCCCTAGGGGTGGTATGGCTCACCCCGGGCGCGAAGCGGCGAGCGAAGCTGGCGGCGTACGGCGGCGTTCTACGCCGCCAGCTTGCGGCAGATCTCCGCGAGGCTGCGCTTCTCGCCCTCGTCGAGGGCGTGGAAGGCGCGCGTGACCCGGTCGGAGTGAGCCGGGAAGAGCCGCTCGACGAGGTCGCGGCCGGATGCGGTCAGGTCGACCACCACGATGCGGCGGTCCTCGGGAGGGCGGCGGCGCATCACGAATCCGCGCGCCTCGAGCGTGGCCGTGACCTCGGTGGCGTTCGGCTTCGACCAGCCGAGGCGCCGCCGCAGCGTCTTCAGCTCGAGCACGCCGCCGGCGGTGGTGAGGACGACGAGCGCCGAGAAGCCGGCCGCGGAGATCCCCTCGCGCTCGAGCTCCGCCGCCAGCCTGCGGCGGACAGCCGACTCCGCGCGCAGCAGCGCCTGCAGCGCGCGGTGGGCGAGCGGATCGCCGAGCTCGAGTGACATGCCGGGCGCCACTGTAAGACGGGCGCCGGATGGGATCGCGCGAAGCGGCGCGGCGGCTGAGCGAAGCGCAGCCTGGCGCGCTACCCGGCTTGGCGCTTCCGCGCCACCGGCATCCTCGTGGCGGCCGGCTCCTCCTCGGCCTCGGGCACCACCAGGACCTGCTCGAGCCGGCCGCTGTCCACGTAGCCCTTCAAGCGGTCGACCGCCTCGATCGGCGCCCCTCCCAGCGAGGGGATCCCGTGGTCGCCCGTGACGGGCATCGCCTCGCGGTACTCGAACACGGGCGCGGCCGAGCCGACCTGGCGCACCGTGTAGACCAGCCGCCCGACCACCTCGAGCGTCGCGTCGCCGCCGCAGAAGACGAAGGCCGTCGGGTCGATCGCGCGGATGGCCCGCACGACGCGCTCGGGCGGCAGGTCGAACGCCAGCAGCAGGGTGCGGAAGCCGGCGCGGCGCAGGCCGAGCTCGAGCGCCTGCACGTGCAGCGACTCGAGGTCCAGCCGGTGGCTCGAGTCGAACAGCAGCACGCCCTGTGGGCGGCTCGCCGGCGCCACCACGCGGCGCGAGGCGTGCAGCCAGCCGGTCGCCCAGCGGAAGGCGAGCTCGCGCTCGGCGTCGCGGCCGTCCCGCTCGCTCGCAAGCTCCAAGCCCGGCAGGAGCACCTCCTCGACCGAGCGCTCGACGGAACGGACGGCCAGGCTCTCCTCCATCACGCGGTCGGCGAGCGTCTCGTCGAAGTGGTCCCACGCGTCCACCAGCCGGCTCGGCGAGCTCGGCCCCTCGCCGCGCTGCCGTGCGAGCTCGATCGCGGACGAGATGTTGTGGGTCTCGAGGAGGGCGCGGCGAAGCGACTCCAGCTCGGCCAGGTCGTACTGCCGGTGTCCGCCCTGCGTGCGTCGCGGCTTTGGGTAGCCGAAGCGGCGCTCCCAGCTGCGCAGCGTGTTAGGGCTCACGCCGAGCAGCTCGGCGGCTGCATTCGTCCTGATACCGCTCACATCGCCTCCGTCCCGTGTGAATCGCAGCAGCTGTGCGCCATTACTTCGCATGTCGCCACCTCCAAGTGGGGGTGTGCTGCGCTCTTGCACAGGTTTTCGGCCCTAGCTCCATCCGCTTGATGGAACTTTCTGCCTGCTAGACGGATGTTGCGCAAGCAGTGCAGAGGTTCTTGCACCCATCCACCGCAGTCACGCCCGCCGCGCGGGCGCCCTCTCAGCGGCGTCCGAACTCGCTGGGCTCGACCGTGATGAGCGCGGCGCGCGGCGGCCCGCAGGTGGCGATGCGCGCGGCGAGCATTCCGACCTCGTCCGAGTTCGGCGAGGTCAGCCGGAGCGGCATGACGATCGGGTCGCAGGCGCGCTGAGCCGCGAGGCCGGCGTGGCGGGAGAGCTGGTCGTCGCCGAGCGGGCTCGTGACCAGGTCGAGCAGGTGCTTGCCCACGACCTCCTCCTCGCGCCCGAAGAGCTGCTCTCCGGCCTGGCTGACGGCGGTCACGCCGAGCTCGTAGGTGCAGATCACGAAGGCGGCGGCATCGCCGGGGAGGGCGTCGCGGGAGCAGCTGAGGAGCACGCCCATCTCGCAGCGCTCGCAGATCCTGCGACGCAGCTCGGGGCGCCCCGGGGGCTCGTCCGCAGGGTGTCCGCAGTGGGAGCAGAAGCGAATCGGCTTGGGCCGATCGCCGCCACTCGGAACCCTTGAACGCTCGATTCGAATGAGAGCCGTCACTCGCGGCGATGAGAACACGGAAGTGAACGAGTTGGTTCAGGCGTTTTCGGAATGCACAGGTTCGGGCCCGAACTCCGTGCGAAAACGGAAATGCGTGGTGCAAAGCCACGCGAGAAGCCGCCGCTATAGCCTTTCCCCACATGGCCATCTCACAAGAACTCTGGGGGTCGGAGACGAGCAAGGCAGTCGAGAACTTCCCGGTCTCGGGCGAGCGCGTTCCGGTGCCGGTCGTGCGCTGGCTCGGCCGTATCAAGGCCGCCGCGGCGCGGGTGAACGCCGAGCTCGGCCTTCTCGACGAGGACATCGCCGAGCGCATCGCACGCGCCGGCGACGAGGTGGCGAACGGCGAGCACGACGACCAGTTCCCGATCGACGTGTTCCAGACCGGCTCCGGGACCTCCTCGAACATGAACGCCAACGAGGTGATCGCCAACCTGGCCGGCGAGGGGGTCCACCCGAACGACCACGTGAACATGGGGCAGTCGTCCAACGACGTCTTCCCCTCGGCCGTCCACCTCGCGGCGGTCGACGCCGTGCAGACCGACCTGCTCCCCGCGCTCGAGCGGCTCGCCGGCTCCTTCCGCGTCAAGGCGGACGAGTGGGCCGACGTGGTCAAGGCCGGCCGGACCCACATGATGGACGCCGTCCCCGTGACGCTCGGCCAGGAGTTCGGCGGCTACGCGGCGCAGATCACGCTGGGCCGCGACCGCGTGCGCGACGCCCTCGGCCGGGCCGCCCAGATCCCGCTCGGGGGCACGGCCACCGGAACCGGCCTGAACACGCACCGCGAGTTCGGCGAGCGCGTGCGGCGGCAGCTCGGCCTCGGCGAGGCCCCGCTCGACCGCTTCGAGGCGCAGGCGAACCGCGACTCGCTCGTGGAGCTGCACGGCGCGCTCAAGGTGGTCGCCGTCTCGCTCACGAAGATCGCGAACGACCTGGTCCTGATGGGCTCGGGACCGCGCACCGGGCTCGTGGAGCTCAAGCTGCCCGAGCTCCAGAAGGGGTCGTCGATCATGCCGGGCAAGGTCAACCCGGTCATCCCGGAGGTCGTGCTCCAGGTGGCGGCGCAGGTGATCGGGAACGACACGGCCGTCACGGTCGCCGGCACCCAGGGGGCCTTCGAGCTGAACGTGCGGGTGCCGATGATGGCGCGCAACGTGTTCGAGTCGATCCGGATCCTCGGCGCCGCTTCGCGGCTGCTCGCCGAGCGGTGCGTGGACGGGCTCGAGGCGAACGAGGAGACGCTGCGCCGGCACGCGGAGTCCACCCCCGCGATCGCGACCGCCCTCAACCCGCACATCGGCTACGACCGCGGGACCGAGATCGTGAACGAGGCCGTGGCCTCACGGCGGACGATCCGGGAGGTGGCGCTCGAGATGGGCGTGGACGAGGAGACGCTCGACAAGGCGCTCGACCTGCGCGCGATGGCGCGCGGGACCAAGACCTAGACCGAGGCGACCCGCCCGAAGACGTCGCGGCCGGGTGGCCGCGACGGCGGATCCGTCCTCAGCGGGCTCGCTTGCAGTCGTCGATCTTCGCGGTCTTGTAGGCGTCCGGGTCCGCGCAGGTCGTGCGTACGAGGGCCCGCGCCGCCGTGCTCGACGACAGGTAGGGCAGCGGGTCGATCGGCGTGTTCCAGCGCCGAAGCTCGAAGTGGAGGTGGGGCCCGGTCGAGTAGCCGGTCGAGCCCACATAGCCGATCCGGGTGCCGGCCGACACGTTCTCGCCCACGTACGACGTGATCTGCTGCAGGTGCGCGTACCAGGTGGTGTAGCCGGTGCTGTGCTGGATCACGACGAGGTTGCCGTATCCGCCGTTGTTCCAGCCGGCGAAGATGGTGGTGCCGGACCCGGCGGACCCGACACGGGTGCCGTACCCGACCGGGAAGTCGAGCCCGGCGTGGGTGCGACCGCCGGCGCGCGGGGCGCCGAAGCCGTCGCCGATCGGTCCTGGAACCGGCCGGGAGAAGCGCGCGTCCCCGATCGGGACCGTGGTGGACGTGGAGTCGCCACGACCGCGCAGCGCCGAGATCGTGGCCGGCCCCGCCACGCCGTCCGAGCCGAGGCCGTTCGAGGACTGGAAGTTGATCACCGCCAGCCTGGTGCCGGCCCCGAAGACGCCGTCCACGCCGCCCGGCGGGAAGCCGTGCTTGGTGAGCCGGAACTGGAGCGCCGCGACGTCCCACCCGCGGTTCCCCTGCTGCAGCATGCGCGCGCCGAGCGCCCGGCTCCGGAGCGCGCGCTTGGTCTGCGGCCCGGCGATGCCGTCGACCAGCAGGTGCCTGCGGCGCTGGAAGCGCCGGACGCCGCGAGTCGTGAACGGGCCCTTCACCCCGTCGACCGAGACCGGGTAGAGCCCGCGGTACTTCAATGCGGCTTGCAGCGCAGCCACCCTCGCACTGCTCGCATCGGCCTCCCCGGGAGAGGCGAGCATCACGGCAAGCAGACAAACGATGAGGACCGCGCCGGCCGCGTGCCGGACGCGTCGCATGGCCCTCAGGCTTGCGAAATCGGCCCTTAGGTTCAAGGGCATGCACAAGATCGTGCGCTATGGCCCGGACGGCTGCTATGCCGCGGCGTCGCGTCGCACGGTTTCGCCGCGCGTGATTGAATATAAGTTGTGACCTATATAAGGAGGAACATGACCATCGATCCCCTGGCCACGGCCGGCTTGATGACCCGCGAGGTCCGCAGCGGCTCCCGCGACGGCGCGGCGACCAAGATCGCCGTCGCTCGCCGGACCTACAGCACCGACCAGGCCGATCTCTGGGACGCCCTTACCAACGCCGATCGCATTCCCCGGTGGTTCCTGCCGGTCAGCGGCGATCTCGAGCCGGGCGGCCGCTACCAGCTCGAGGGCAACGCCGGCGGCGTCATCGAGCGCTGCGACGAGCCGGAGTCGTTTGCCGTGACGTGGGAGTACGGGCAGATGACGTCGTGGCTCGGGGTGAGCCTGACCCCCGCCGGCGACGGCACGACGCTCGAGCTGGCCCACGAGGCGCACGTCGACCCCGACATGTGGGGACAGTTCGGCCCCGGCGCGGTCGGCGTCGGCTGGGACCTCGCCCTGATGGGTCTCGGCGAGCACATCGAGAGCGGAGCAGCGGTGGACAAGGAGCAGGCTCTCGCCTTCCCCATGTCGCCGGAGGGCGTCGAGTTCGTGCAGCTGGCGGCCACGGACTGGGCCGACGCCGCCGTCGCCGACGGCGACGACCGCGAACCCGCGCGCGAGGCGGCCGACCGCACGGTGGCCTTCTACACCGTCCCGCCCGAGGACGGTCCCGGAAGCTAGGTGGACGCGGTCTTCGAGGCCCTCGGCGACCCAACCCGCCGGCAGATTTTGGAGCTGCTGGCCGCCGGCGAGCAGCCGGCGGGGACGGTCGTCGGCACGCTGCAGGCCCGGGCGCCGATCTCGCAGCCCGCCGTCTCGCAGCACCTCAAGGCGCTCCGCGAGGCCGGGCTCGTCACCGTCCGCGCCGAGGGCACCCGGAGGCTCTACGCGATCGACGAGGCCGGTCTCGATGCCGCCAAGGCATGGCTCGCCCGGCTCGCCGACCCGCTGGCGCCATTCGCGCAGCCACTGGACGCGCTCGCCACCGAGGTGGCACGCGGGCGGCGGGCACGCCGCGGCGCTCAGTCGGGGAAGCGGTCGGGCGAGCGACGCCGCCGGAGCGCCTGACCGCGCTCCGCCGGCGACAGGTTCACGGATGTGGCGCGACGAGCGGCACCACGTCTTCGCGGAAGCGCTCGATCTGATGTAGGTCGTCCGCAAGCGGCCAGACGAAGATGCGCTCTGCGCCGGCGTCCTGGAAGGCGCTGATTCGTTCAGCGCACTGCTCGGCCGATCCGATTGGGAGCGCGAGATCGCGCAGCGCCTCGACCGGGCGGCCCAGCATCGGAGCGAGAACCTCCGCCAGCATCCGCTCGGCGTCGCGACGCGCCTCGGTCACGTAGAGCCACATCGTGGCTATCCCGTTTGGGAACGCTGGGCGGCTCACACCCGCTGCCCCGAGCTCTTCGCGCAAGCGGCCGAGGCCTTCTCCGAACTCGGACGGCGTCGTGTTGTAGCCAGACGCGAGCCAGCCGTCGCCGAGGCGAGCGACACGGCGCAGACCGGCCGGCGAGCCCCAGCTCGCGATCCAGATCGGCGGCCCCGCCGGGCTGCTCGGGGGCGGCTCGAGGCTGAGGCCCTCCGTCGAGTAGAACCTTCCCGCGAAGCGCTCGGCGTTCTCGCCAAGCAGCGAGCGCAGCGCGCGGATCGCCTCGTCGAAACGCGGCCAGCGCTCCTCGAATGGCACGCCGATCGCCGCATAGTCGCGAGCCGAAGATCCCGGCCCGACCCCAGCCACGAGCCGGCCGCCCGAGAGGAGGTCGATCGCGGCGAGCATCTTCGCGGTCTGCACGGGGCCGCGAACGACCGGGAGGCAGACGGTGGTGGCGATCCTCATGTCGGCCGACGCGTCGATCGTCGCGGCGAGCGCCGTAGGCCCGTCGAGCCAGGGCCGGCCGAAGAGCAGGTGGTCGTTGACGCACAGAAAGCGGTATTCGAGGGCGGCGGCGCGCCGCACGTAGGCGCGCAGACCGGCAAGCGTCGGTCCAACGCCCTCGAACTGGATCAGGGGAAGATGCGCTCCGTATTCCAAACGGCCTACAGGTTCACTGCCACGTACTTCGTCTCGAGGAACTCCTCGAGTCCCTCCTTGCCGCCCTCGCGGCCGATGCCGGACTGCTTGACGCCGCCGAAGGGGGCGCCGGCGTTCGAGACCATCCCCTGGTTCAGGCCGACCATGCCCGTCTCGAGCCCTTCGCAGACGCGGATCGCCCGCTTGATGTCGCGGGTGAACACGTAGGCGACCAGGCCGTACTCGGTGTCGTTGGCCCTGGCGATCGCCTCCTCCTCGGACGAGAACGACCCCACCGGGGCCACCGGGCCGAAGATCTCCTCGCCGAACACGCGCGCCTCCTCGGGCACGTCGCCGAGCACCGTGGGCGGGTAGAAGTAGCCGCGCCCGTCGGGGATGTCGCCGCCGACCACGCACGTGGCGCCCTTGTCGAGCGCGTCCTGCACCAGCTCGGCCACCTTCTCGCGCGAGGGCTGGTCGATCAGCGGGCCGACCTTCACGTCCTCCTCGGTGCCGCGGCCCAGCTTGAGCGCGCCCATCTTCTCCGCCAGCCGGCGCTGGAACTCCTCCTGGACCGACTCGGCCACGTGGAAGCGGTTGGCCGACGTGCAGGCCTCGCCGATGTTGCGCATCTTGGCGAGCAGCGCGCCGTCCACCGCGGCGTCGAGGTCGGCGTCGTCGAAGATCAGGAAGGGCGCGTTGCCGCCCAGCTCCATCGACGTCTTCAGCACCTGCTTCGCCGACGCCTCGATCAGGTTGCGGCCCACCTCCGTCGACCCCGTGAAGGAGAGCTTGCGCAGGCGCGGATCCTGGATCAGCGGCCCGGTCGTCTTGCTCGACGACGACGTGGTGAAGATGTTGAACACGCCGCCGGGCAGCCCGGCCTCCTCGAGGATCTGGCCGAGCGCGAGCATCGACAGCGGCGTCTGCTTCGCCGGCTTCATGACGATCGTGCACCCGGCCGCGACGGCGGGCCCGACCTTGCGCGTGCCCATCGCCATCGGGAAGTTCCAGGGCGTGATCATCAGGCTCGGGCCCACCGGCTGCTTCATGACGAGCACGCGGCTCGTGCCGTTCGCGAACTGCTTGTAGTTGCCCTCGATCCGCAGCGCCTCGCCGGAGAACCAGCGGAAGAAGTCCGCCGCATAGATGATCTCGGCCTTCGACTCGGCCAGCGGCTTGCCCATCTCGAGCGTCATCAGGAGGGCGAGCTCGTCGGCGCGCGCGGTCAGCAGCTCGAACGCCTTCCAGAGGATCCCCGCGCGGTCGTTCGGGGCCGAACCGCGCCACTCCTGCTGCTTCTCCGCGGCGGCGTCGAGCGCGGCCATGGCGTCGTCGGGCGTGGCGTCGGCCACCTCCGCGATCGGCTCCTCGGTGGCGGGGTCGATCACCTCGAGCGTGGCGCCGCCGGACGCGTCGCGCCACTCGCCTCCTATGTAGAGCCGCTTCTCGACGGCGTCGACGACGGTCTGTTCGTCAGTGGTGGCGATGCTCATGTTGCAACTGTCTCCGTTCCAAGTTCCTCTGATATTGCGACGTCGATCGAGTAGTCGATCGGCAGGACGATCAGCGACGGCACGTCGAGGGTGAGCGCGTGCGCCAGCCGCTCCCCGAACTCGTCCGCCGAGCCGCAGCGCCAGCCCGGGATGCCGAAGCCCTCGGCCAGCTTCACGAAGTCGGGGTTCGTGAAGTCCGTGCCGAAGTGGGTCCCGAACTTCTTGTCCTGCTTCCAGACGATCGAGCCGTACTGGTTGTTCTCCCAGATCACGTTCACGAAGGGGGTCTTGATGCGCACCGCCGTCTCGAGCTCCTGGGCGTTCATCAGGAAGCCCCCGTCGCCGTTCACGGTCACCACGCGCCGGTTCGGGTGGACGAGCTTCGCCGCCACCGCTGCGGGCACCGCGAATCCCATGCCGGCCAGCCCGTTCGCGATCAGCACGGTGTTCGGCTCGTAGGCCGGGAACATCCGCCCGATCCACAGCTTGTGGAGGCCGACGTCCGAGATCAGGATGTCCTCGCGCCCCAGCGCCTTGCGGATCTCGAACAGGGCGCGCGGCGGCTGGACCGGGAAGGCGTCGTCGTCCTTGGCCTGCTCGAAGCGGCCCAGCACGACCTCGCGCAGCTTGTTCGACCCGCCGTGGTGCGGCACGTGGCGGCACTCCTCGCCGAGCCTGGCGAGCACGTGGTAGATGTCGCCGACCAGCTCGACCTCCGGCATGAAGTAGGCGTCGATCTCGGCCGGGACCGAGTCGATGCAGATGATCTTCTTGTCGCGCCCCGGGTTCCAGTGCTCGGGTGAGTGCTCGACCAGGTCGTAGCCCATCGCGAGCACCACGTCGGCCTCGTCGAAGCCGGCCATCATGTAGTCGCCGGACTGGAGGCCGACCGACCCGAGCGCCTTCGGGTTGTCGGGCGGCAGCAGGCCCTTGCCCATGAAGGTCTCGGCCACGGGGATGCCGGTGGCACGCACGAACTCGCGCAGCGCGGGTGCCGCGCCCGCGCGCACCACGCCGTTGCCGGCGAGCGCGACCGGGTTGATCGCGCCGCGGACGAGGTCCGCCGCCCTCAGCAGCTCGCGGGCCGCGGGCTCGGGCCGGACCTGGCGGCGGCGCGGCAGCGGCGCGGCGTCGATCTCGGCCGCCATCACGTCCTCGGGCAGCTCGATATGGGTCGAGCCCGGCTTCTCGGCCTCGGCCAGCTTGAAGGCCTTGCGGACGACCTCCGGGATGATCGCCGGGTCGGCGAGGCGCGCGTTCCACTTGGTGATCGGGCGCATCACGCGCAGGAGGTCGATGTACTGGTGCGACTCCTTGTGCATGCGCTCGAGGTCGCCCTGCCCGGTCAGGGCCACCAGCGGCGCGCGGTCGAGGAACGCGTCGGCCACGGCGGTCACGAGGTTCAGCGCGCCCGGGCCGAGTGTGCCGAGGCAGACGCCGGCGCGGCCGGTGAGCCGGCCGTGGACGTCCGCCATGTAGGCGCCGCCCTGCTCGTGGCGCACCGGGATGAACTCGATCGACGAGCGTGACAGCGACTCGTTCAGGTCGAGCGTCTCCTCCCCCGGGATGCCGAAGACGTGCTTCACGCCCTCGGCCTCGAGGCACTCCACGAACACGTCGGATGCCTTTCTGGCCGCCATACCGCGGCTGAAGATACCCGGAGCAATCCTTCAGTCCCGCTACCTTGGACCGATACAGGCGTTGTGTAGGGAACCGATGCGCCGAACGCTCTTCTCATTGACAGCCGCCCTCGTCGGCATGGCCGCGGCCGTGCCTACCGCCGACGCCGAGGTGCGCCACGTGATCCGCGGCGCCGGCTTCGGGCACGGCATCGGGATGAGCCAGTACGGGGCGTACGGCTTCGCCCTCGAGGGCTCGGCCGTACGCCAACATCCTGGCCCACTACTACAAGGGCACGCAGCTCGGCTCGGCTCCCAGCCGCCCCGTGCGGGTGCTGTTGCAGCCGGAGGATGCGTACATCCGCGTGCGCGGCGCCACCTCGATCGGCGGCCGCAAGCTGAACGCGAACACGCTGTACGTGGCGCGCGAGGCGCGCGGGGGCATCCGCGTCACCACGTCGGGCGGGCGGCGCGTCGCGCAGGTGGGCAACGGCGCCCAGTTCCGCGGCCCCGACGTGCTCCGCCTGATGGGCCCGGCGCTGAACTCCATCAGCGACGGCCTCTACCGCGGCGCGATCGAGATCCGCACCGAGGGCGCCGGCGTCACCGCGATCAACGAGCTCGACATCGACACCTACGTTCGCGGAGTGGTGGCCGGCGAGATGCCGAGCTCGTGGCCGCTCGAGGCGCTCAAGGCCCAGGCCGTGACCGCTCGCACGTACGCGCTGGCCACCCGCAAGACCACGGGGCTGTTCGACCAGTACCCCGACACCCGCTCGCAGGTGTACCGCGGCGTGACGGGCGAGAGCGCGCGCAGCGACGCCGCCGTGGCCCAGACGGCCGGGCGGGTACTCACCTACGACGGGGCGCCGGCGGTCACCTACTACTTCTCCACTTCTGGCGGGCACACCGAGAACGTCGAGTTCTCCTTCGTAGGGTCGCTGTCGAAGCCGTGGCTCGTGGGCGTGCCGGATCCGTACGACTCGCAGTCGCCCTACCACCGCTGGAAGGTGCCGACCACTGCGGCGCGGCTCGACTCGGCGCTCGGTGCGCCGGGGCGGTTCAAGCAGGTCAAGGTGCTGGACCGCGGCGTGTCGCCGCGGGTGGTGCGCGCCCGGGTGATCGGAAGCTCGGGCTCGACGGTCCTCACCGGCCCGCAGATCCGCGCGCGGCTGGGGCTGCGGGACACCTGGTTCACCTTCGTCCGCACGAGCACCAAGGTGAGCCGCGCCCGCTCGGCGCGACCGGCGAGCTGGGGCCCGCGCCTGGTGTCGCCCGCACTCGAAGGGCGGTACACGCCCGCGCCGAAGCGTCGCGTGCTGATCGTGGAGCGCCGCGCAAAGCGGAGCTGGCAGAGGGTCGGGAAGGTCCGCACGACGAAGGCGGGCCGCTACCGGATGGACATCGGCCTAGCCGGCGCGTATCGCGTGCGGTCGGGCCGTGTGGCCGGACCGACCGTGCGCGTACGGTGAGGAGGGCGGCGCTAGCCGCCGGGCTCGCAGCGGTATTCGCGGGGGCCGCGCCGGCCGCCGCACTCGACGATGCCGGTCTCGCCGCCGCTCCGGCCGTCGCCGGCCACGCCGTCGCGCTCCCAGCGGGCCTTCCCGCGTCGGCGAGCGATCACACCGTGTCGCTTCGGGCGGACGCCCGCGAGACGGGCTACATCCGCCTTCATCTGCACGCTAGGGCGGGCGTCGAGGTCGTCGTCCAGGGTGAGGGCGGCGCCTCGCGACGGCTCACCCCCGAGCGGGCCAACGTGAGGCTGGAGCGCTTCGCCAGGTGGAGCTGCCGGCGCCGCTCGCGGACCTTTGTCGCCACCCAGGCCGGGCCGGACGGGGCGCCCGTCACCGCGACCGCCGAGGTTCGCACCCCCTCCTGCGCCAAGCGGCTCGCCCTGTCCGCTCCGCGCTCGGTTCGGGCCGGCGGCCGGCGGCAGGTCGAGCTCCGCGACCGCTGGGGGATCGGGGGCATCCGCGTGCGCGTCTGCGTGCGGGCGCCCGGCGAGCAGCCGCACTGCCGCCGCGTTCGCCTGCGGCGAGACGCCGCGTCGCGGCGGCTGCCGGTCGACGCCCTCCGGCCGGGCGGCTACCGGATCACCGCCCGCACGCCCTACCAGCGGCTGCGCCGCGCCATGCGCGCCGCCCCGCGCGGCGGGCGCCTGAAGGTGCTCGCCACGGGCGACTCGATGATCCAGATCATCGACTCCTACCTGCAGCAGCGCATCGGCTCGGGCCCGGCGCGCGTGCGGAGCGACGCCCACATCTCGACCGGCATCTCGAAGCCCTCGCTGCTCGACTGGCCCGCCCACGCGATGCGACGCGCCCGCGGGATGCGCCCCGACGTGACCGTGATGTTCCTCGGCGCCAACGACGGCTTCCCGATGGCGGGGGCCGGCTGCTGCGGGCGCGCCTGGCGGCTCGAGTACGCGCGGAGGGCGCGCGGCATGATGCGCACGTACGCGCGCGGCGGCCGTGCCCGCGTGTACTGGCTGCTGCTGCCGGCGCCGCGGGGCGGGAACTTCCGGAAGGTCTACTTCGCGGTGAACGCGGCCCTGCGCCGCGCGGCGCGCGGGCTCGAGGACGACGTGCGGCTGATCGACCTCGTCGAGGTGTTCACGCCGGGGTGGCGCTACCGGGACTCGATGCAGATCGGCGGAAGGACGGTGCGCGTGCGCCAGTCCGACGGCGTCCACCTGAACACGACCGGCGCCTCGCTGGCCGCGACGCTCGTGATCCGCGCGATGCGCCGCGACCGCATCCTGCGCTGAGCCGCGCTACGCGGCGAGCGCGTCCGTGCGCTGAGGCCGCGCCACTCGCCACGAGCGCATTCGCGCACGGGGCCGCGCCCTGTCCACGTTCCGCCCGCGCCGCCGTCGCGCCTCAGGGCGCGACCGCGCCCCCCTCGCCCGTCGACGACGGCTGCTCCGGCGCCGGCTCCTTCGGCGCCGGCTCCTCCGGCTTCGGCTCGGCACCGGGCAGCGGCCACTCGAAGGCGTTGCTCAGCAGCCGCGCGAACCCGCGCGCGCCGGCCGGGGTGAGGTGCAGGCCGTCCCACGTCCATGGCTTGCCCGAGCTCCGGGCGGCCCAGCGCAGCACCTGCACGCGCGCCGGCCAGCGGCGGCCGGCCGCGTGGATCGCCGCGCGAGCCGAGGCGTACTCCCCGCGCGGGGTCACCATCCCGAGCACCCGCCGCGGGCCGAGGATGATCAGGGCGCGCCGGATCTCCTCGATCGTGATCGTCCAGTTGTAGCCAAGCGCCACCACGACACGGTCTGGCAGCGAGCCGCGCCGGCTCGCCAGCAGCTCCACGCCCTCGCTCATCTGGCGGCAACCGCGCGCGTTCACCTCGAAGCCGGCGCGCCGCAGGTCGGGCACCGCGCCCAGCATCACCGAGTCGCCAACCGCCAGCGGCGCGGGCCCCGGGCGGTCGTTCGCGACCGGCCCATGCTGCTGCGACGCCCCGCATGCCGCCGCCGCGGCAGGAGCGGCGAGCGTCACGACCGCCGCCAGTCCGCCTACCATCGCCGCGCGCAGTGGTCTTCCCCTCGTTCGAGTTCGCATTCTTCTTTCCAGTCGTGCTGGCCCTTTCCTGGGCGCTCATGCCCCACCCGCGCGCCTGGAAGCCCTTCGTCCTGGCCGCAAGCTACCTCTTCTACGCGGCCGCGAGCCCCCGCTACTGCCTGCTGCTGGCGGGCCTGACGCTCGCCAACCAGCTCGGCGCGGTGCTTGTCCACCGCGCTCCCGACGAGCGCACCGCGAAGCGCATCGTAGCCGCCATGGTGGCCGTCGACCTGGGCGTCCTCGGCGTCTTCAAGTACTACGGCTTCTTCGTCGACGAGTTCGGGCGCCTGCTCGACTCCATCGGCCTGGGGATGCCCGTCCCCCTGCTCACGCTCGCCCTGCCGATCGGGCTCTCGTTCATCACCTTCCAGGCGATCTCCTACGTCGTCGACGTCAAGCGGGGCCTGCTGCCGCCCGCCAGCACGCTCGACTTCGGCCTCTACCTCAGCTTCTTCCCGCATGTGGTGGCCGGCCCGATCGTGCGGGCGCGCGAGTTCATCCCGCAGCTCGCAAAGCCGCGCAACCCGAGCGACGTGGCGGTGGGGGCCGCGGTCGTCCTGATCGCGCTCGGCCTCGTCAAGAAGGTGGCGATCGCGGACTACCTCGCCCGCGAGGTGGTCGACCCGGTGTTCGGCGTCCCGGAGGCCTACGCCGCGCCCGACGTGGCGCTGGCGGCATACGCGTACGCGGCCCAGATCTACTGCGACTTCTCCGGCTACACGGACATCGCCATCGGGGTGGCGCTGCTGATGGGCTTCGTCTTCCCGCAGAACTTCAACAGCCCCTACCGCGCCACGAGCTTCCGCGACTTCTGGCGCCGCTGGCACATGACGCTGTCCCGCTTCCTGCGCGACTTCCTCTACATCCCGCTCGGCGGCAACCGGGGCGGCAAGTGGAAGACGGCGCGGAACCTGATGATCACGATGACGCTCGGCGGGCTCTGGCACGGCGCGGCGTGGGGCTTCGTGCTGTGGGGGATGCTGCACGGCACGTGCCTCGTGATCGAGCGCATGCTGAGCGGGCGCGTGAAGGCGCCGGCGTGGCTGCGCTGGGCGATCGTCTTCAACGTCGTCGTGTTCGGCTGGATCCTCTTCCGTGCCGAGACCCTGGACCTGGCCGTCACCTTCCTGTCGCAGCTGACCGTGCCCGGTGAGGCGACCCTCTGGGAGCCGGTGACGGTGGGGGCGATCGTCGCGGTGATCGGCTTCCAGCTCCTTCCCCCCGACCCGCTCGAGCGGCTGCGGCTTCGCGTGGCCGCGCTGCCCTCCTACGCGCTCGGCTTCGGACTCGCCGCGGTGGTCGCCCTGGTGGGCGCTACGGTGCCGAGCGAGGGCGTGCCGCCCTTCATCTACTTCCAGTTCTGACGATGCCGGCCTCCGACCCATCCGTTCCCGAGCCGCCCCGCGGGCCGCGCCTGCGCTCCCGCGACGCGCTGATCGTGGTGTTCATCTCGGTCGTCGTGCTGGTGCTGTTCGAGGGCTCGTCGATCCGCACCGCCGGCGACGAGCTGCAGCCGGGCCTCGAGCGCGACGTGGTGCTGGGGGTCGGCGAGCCGGCGGGCTGGGTCGCCGACCGCCTGCCCTTCGACGAGTGGAACGACGACGCGCTCGCCTTCCTGGAGGACGACGGCGTGGGAGACGAGGGCGGCTTCGACACGGCCCCGACCGCGGCGGACGGCCGCATTCCGCCGGTGTCGCCCGACGCCTTCGACCCGGAGGAGCTCGGCGCCGAGCCGCAGCGGCCGCGGGAGCTCGACACCCTGCTCGTGACCGGCGACTCGCTCGCGATGCCGCTGGATGTGGAGACCGCCCGCCGGATGGCCGAGACGGACGAGGGCGTGGAGGTGCAGCGCGACCCGCACGTCGGCACCGGGATCTCGAAGAGCGGGCTGCTCGACTGGGGCAGGCTCTCCACCGACCAGGTCCGCGAGGACGAGCCGGACGCCGTGGCGGTGTTCATCGGCGCCAACGAGGGCTTCCCGCTGCCCGGCGCCGGCGGCGAGGAGATCGAGTGCTGCGGGCCGGAGTGGGCCGCCGCCTACGCCAACCGCGTGCGCCGCATGATGGACACGTACCGCCAGGACGGCGCGGCGCGCGTCTACTGGCTCACGCTGCCGCTGCCCCGGGACGGCGACCTGGCCGAGGTGGCCCGCTCGGTGAACGCGGCGATCGAGGTGGCCGCGCAGCCGTTCCGGGCGCACGTCCGGGTGCTCGACATGGCCGAGCTGTTCACCCCGGACGGGTACCGCGACGCCATGACCGTCGACGGCCGCCGGCGCATCGTGCGCGATGCCGACGGCATCCACCTGAACCCCGCGGGCGCCGCCCTGGCCGCCGAGGTGCTGCTCGAGGCCGTGCGGGAGGACTTCCGCTAGGTGAACTGCTGATAGGTGTGCTTGACCACGCGGTCGCCCCTCCTGCAGGTCACGCGTGAGCTGTACTGCGTGCTGATCCGGTCGAAGCGGCTCTCCGAGCAGTCGTAGCGCTTCACGCGGGCGCAGCGGCCGGACTTGCCGGGCCGGCACTCGTGGAACGCGCGGATCAGGCGCTTGCCGGAGCGGCAGCTCGTGCCGCTGACGCTGATCTTCAGCACGTACGAGGTGCCGTAGCTGCGGGAGTCGCCGACGCTGCAGCCCTTGGCTGCGGTGGCGTCAGGGCTGGCGGCGGAGGCTGTGGGGGTGAGCGCGGCGGCGCATGCTGCGAGCAGCGCCAGGAGGCAGAAGAGACGCATGCCCCGGCATGCTAGCCCGCGGCACGGGCCTCGCCACGGCGCGCGGCCAGCTCCGCACGGCGGGCGGCCGCCACGGCGCGGACCAGCTCCACGATCTCCGGCGCCGCCTTCTCCGTCGAGCCGGAGTCGAACGGCGGCTGCGGGTCGTACTCGATCCCGAGCTGGATCGCCTGCGCGACCTCCGGGCCGGCGATCCGGGCCGCCAGCACGAGGCCCATGTCGATCCCCGAGGACACGCCCGCGGCCGTGATCACCTTGCCCCGCTCGACCACGCGGGCGCTCGTAGGCTTCGCACCCAGCCGCTCGAGCGTCTCGACGTCGAGCCAGTGCGTGGTGGCATCCAGCCCGTCGAGCACCCCGGCGGCGGCCAGCAGCAGCGAGCCGGTGCAGACCGACGTGGTCCAGTCGGAGGTCTCGTGCGCGCGGCGGATCCAGGCGACCAGGCGCTCGTCGTCGAGCGCCCCGGTGTCGGTCCCGTACCCGCCCGGCACGACGAGCACGTCCGGATCGGGCACCTCCTCGTAGGCGGCCTCCGCGACGAGCGCGAGGCCGTTGTCGGTGGTGACCGGCCCGGCCTCGGGCCCGAGCCAGGTCACCTCCGTGCCGGGGATGCGGGCGAGCACCTCGAAGGGCCCGACGGCGTCCAGCGCGGTGAACTGCTCGTAGAGCGGGATTGCGACTCTCATGCTGCTGACCTGAACCTCTCTCGATAGCTGCCAGGACTGACTCCAAGGCGGCGCATGGCGCGGATCATCCCCTGCCATGTGCGCGGCGGCAAGGACATCAACCGGACGATTTCTGCCAGGTCAGGAGGAGGGCGTGAAGCGGAACGTCACGACGTCTCCGTCGCGCACCTCGTAGTCGCGCCCCTCGAGGCGGGACAGCGCCTGCTCGCGCGCCGGCGCGTAGCCGCCCGCCCGCACCAGGTCCTCCCAGAAGGTCACCTCGGCGGCGACGAAGCCGCGCTCCATGTCCGTGTGCACGGCTCCGGCCGCGCGGCGCGCCCTGGTGCCGCGCTCGATCGCCCGCGCCCGGGCCTCCTTGCCCTGGCCGGCCGTGAAGTACGTGATCAGGTGGAGCAGCTCGAACGCCTCGCGGACCACGGTGGCGAGGCCGGACTCCTCCGCGCCCAGCTCCGCGCGCATCGCGGCGGCCTCGTCGTCGTCCAGCTCGGCCAGCTCGGCCTCGAGCCGCGCCGACACCGCCGTCGCGCGCGCGCCGCGCTCCTCCGCGTGCCGCACGAGCTCCGGCGGCGGCACCACCGGCTCGCCCTCCGCCACGTTCGCCACGTAGAGCACCGGCTTCGAGGTGAGCGCCGACAGGCGCACGGTGGCGCCTGGCGCGCCGTCCGGCTTGGGGACCGTGCGCACGGCGCGGCCCGCCCGCAGCGCCTCCACGACCTCGCGGAGCCAGCGCTCCTCGGCCACGAGCTCCTTGTCGAGCGACCTCGCCTGCTTCTCCACCCGCTCCAGGCGGCGCTCGGCCTGCTCGAGGTCGGCGTAGAGCAGCTCCGTCTCGACGGTCTCGACGTCGGCCAGGGGGTCCACCCGGCCCTCCGGGTGCACCACGTGCGAGTCGTCGTGGGCGCGCACCACGTGCAGGATCGCGTCGGTCTCGCGGATGTTGCCGAGGAACTTGTTGCCGAGCCCCTCGCCCTCGTGCGCTCCGCGCACCAGGCCCGCGATGTCGTGGAACTGGATGACCTCGTGGACGACGGGGTCGGCGCCGACGGTCTCGGCCACCCGGTCGAGCCGCTCGTCGGGCACGCCCACCACGGCCACGTTCGGCTCGAGCGTCGTGAACGGGTAGTTGGCGGCCGGGGCGCCGGCGCGCGTGAGCGCGTTGAACAGCGAGGACTTGCCCGCGTTCGGGAGGCCGACGATGCCGATCTTCACAGCAGGCGTTCCAATGCGCGGCCGAGGAGGGCGCCGGCCACGATGTCCGACGGGTAGTGCACCCCGAGGTAGGGGCGCGACAGCGCCATCGCGGCCGCTGCCGCGTACAGCGGCGGGGCCGGGAGGGTGCGGGCCAGCGCGCCCGCCGCGGCGAAGGAGGTCGAGGAGTGGGCGGAGGGGTACGAGCGGCCCGACAGCGTCGGCACCAGGGCGGGCAGCTCCTCCTCCAACACCGGCCGCGCGCGCCGCACGAGCTGCTTCACGGCCGTGTTCGTGGCCAGCGTGATCACCGTGATCCTCATCGCCCGCACGTAGACGGGCCGCCGCCGTTTGCCGTGCAGGACGACCCCCGCGGCGGCGATGCTGTGCCAGAGCAGCCCGTTCTCGCCCGCCATGGCGTAGGTCTGGACCGCCCGCTCGAACGGCGGCCAGTGGCCGCGCGTGCGCAGCAGGCGCAGCAGCCTGAGGTCGAGCGCCGCCAGCAAGGAGGGGTTAGAACCCGACCCGCTGCTCGTCGGTGTCGATGCGGACGTAGACGACCTGCGACAGGTCGATCGTGATCCTCGAGTCCTGGGTCTCCAGCTCGAACCAGCGCTCGGCGCGCTCGTCCGAGAGCGCGCTCCGCAACCCGTCGAACGCGTTCTGCTTCACGCGGGCCGGCAGTACCTGCCCGCCCTGGAAGCCGATGTCGATGCGCTTGCTGTCTTCTGCCATCAGTGGGCTGCCTCCACAAGCTCTGTCAGCACCCCGCCGGTCGACTTGGGATGCAAGAACGCTACGCGACTGTTCCTTATGCCCGTGCGCGGCCGCTCGTCGATCAGCCGGAGCCCGGCCGCCCGCACCTCCTCGAGCGCGGAGTCGATGTCGTCGGTGCCGTAGGCCACGTGGTGCAATCCCGGCCCGTTCCGCTCGAGGAATCGGCCGACCGCCGTCTCCGGACCGAGCGGGCGCAACAGCTCGACGTGGCTGTCGCCAACGCCAACGAGCACGGCCTCCACTCCCTGCTCCTCCACCGTCTCCCGGTGCTGGACAGGCATTGCGAGGCGCGTCCGAGTACAGCTCGACGGCCTCGTCGAGGTCCTCCACGGCCACGCCGACATGATCGATCCGCCCGAACATAGGGCGGGAGAGGTTAGCTGCGCTCGGGCGGCGACTGCTCGGCCTCGGCGGCCGCGATCTCAGCGGGGCCGGGCTCCGTGTCCACGACGAGCAGCTCGGTCTCGCCCTTGTAGGCCGCGACGATGCGCTGGATGTCCTCGCGCTCCAGCACCTCGTTCTCGAGCAGCGTGAACGCGAACGCCTCCAGCAGCGTGCGGTTCTCCGCCACGAGCTTCATCGCGCGCCGGTGCGCCAGGTCGGTCAGGTACTGCTGCTCCTCGTCCACCATGCGGCGCGTGTGGTCGGACATCGAGTAGTCGTCGGCCGGCAGCTGCTTCGACATCAGCTCGGTGCCCATCCCGTACTGGGTGACCATCGAGCGGCTGATCTCGTGCACCTTGCGCAGGTCGTCCGACGCGCCGGTGGTCACCTGCCCGAAGACGATGTGCTCGGTCACGCGACCGCCCAGCAGCACCACGAGGTAGTCGAGCAGCTCGTCCCGCGTCTTCAGGTAGCGGTCCTCCTCGGGCAGGTTGAGCGTGTACCCGAGCGCCTTGCCGCGCGGGATGATCGAGATCCGGTGCACCTTCTCGACCGAGGGGAGCAGCTCCGAGCAGAGCGCGTGGCCGGCCTCGTGGTAGGCGACGACGCGCTTCTCGTGGTCGGTGATCACCTTGCGCGACTGCACGCCGGCGATCACGCGCTCCAGGGCCGCCTGGAAGTCCCGGGTGTAGACCTCGGCGCGGTGCTCGCGCCCAGCGAAGATCGCGGCCTCGTTGCAGAGGTTGGCCAGGTCGGCGCCGGTGAGGCCGCTCGTCTGGCGCGCGATCACCTCGAGGTCGATGCCCTTCGCCAGCGGCTTGTTGCGGGTGTGCACCTTGAGGATCGAGCGGCGGCCCTTCAGGTCGGGCGGCGCGACGAAGATCTGGCGGTCGAAGCGCCCCGGCCGCAGCAGCGCGGGGTCGAGCTTCTCGAGCAGGTTGGAGGCGGCGATCACGATGATCGCGTCCCGGCCGTCGAACCCGTCGAGCTCCACCAGCAGCTGGTTGAGCGTCTGGTCCTTCTCCCCCGAGATGTCGTTGCCGCGCGTCGCCCCGACCGCGTCGAGCTCGTCGATGAAGATGATCGCCGGAGCCTGCTTGCGGGCCTCCTTGAACAGCCTCCTGATCCGCGCGGCGCCGAGGCCGGCGAACATCTCCACGAACGAGGAGGCGGACTGGGCGAAGAACTTGGCGTTCGACTCGTTGGCCACCGCCTTGGCGAGCAGCGTCTTGCCCGTCCCGGGCGGTCCGTGGAGGAGCACCCCCTTCGGAACGCTCGCGCCGAGGGCGCGGAACCGCTTCGGGTCTCGCAGGAACTCCACCACCTCGCGCAGCTCGTCCTTGGCCTCCTCGACCCCGGCCACGTCGTCCCAGCGGGTCGAGTCCGAGGACTGCGGCTCGATCTCCTGCGGCTTCATCTTGAAGCTCGGCATGAAGCGCAGCATCAGGATCAGCACGACCGCGATCAGGGCCATGAACAGGATCGGGAGCCACACGACCATCCAGTTCTCGACGTCCTCGAAGCTGAAGCCGCCGCCGTCGTCCGCGCCCACCGGGGGCACGACCGGGTTGATGCTGAAGGCGTCGGACCCGTCCTCCCGGGCGAACGAGCGGGCCGTCAGGTCGCCCTGCCAGCCCTCGGGCAGGTTCTCCCCCGGCTCGGCGAGGATCTCGCGGAACGCCTCGCGCGCCTGGTCGCAGGTGAGGTCGCCGGTCTCCCTCACGGTGATCTCGTAGGAGCCCGGCTCGAGCGGCATGCCGCCGACGGTCTGCGCCCGGGCCACCTGCGTCGAGCCGCTGCACGTGGCCGCTCCCCCCTGGGCCATCGCGGAGGACGGCGCGCCCAGGAGAACGGCAGCAAGAAGTAGGAGGGTCGCCCGCCTCATCTCCTACCCCAATCGGCAAGCCGGTCCATCTGGTTGAGCGCTACTCCACTCGCGCTAGGCGCGGGTTGGGCCTGTAGGCGCGGCCCGCCTTCGCGCAGTCGCGCCCGTCCACCCGTACAACGTCCGCGGTGAAGTCGTTCTCCCCCCGCACCAGCGACGATCCGACGCCGTAGGCGTCGACCGGCGCGCCGAGGCCCTCGAACTCGCGGATCTTGGCGGCGTCGAAGCCGCCCGAGACGACGATCCGCACCCGGTTGTGCCCGGCCGCGTCGAGCGCGGAGCGCACCCGCTCGGCGAGCACGGGGTTCACGCCGGTGGGCTTGAAGTCGCCCATCTCGTGCCACAGGGCGCGGTCCACCATCCGCTCCGAGGTGTCCAGCCGGACGCCCCAGAGCCGGTCGCCGAGCGCGTCCGCCACCTCGAGCGCCGTGCGCACCGAGTCGTTCTCGAAGTCGACGAGCACGGTCACGTTCATCTCGGCGGCGAAGCGGTCCGCGAAGGCGCGCGCCGCCGCGACCGTATCTCCGCCGAACGCCGCGATCAGGCCATGCGGCACCGTGCCCACGCCGACCCCGCCCCACCAGGACGCCTGCGCCTCCGTGGAGACGCCGATCGCCCCGGCCACGTGCGCCGCCCAGCCGTCGCCGGTCTGCACGAGCCAGTGGTCGTGCCGGGCGGGGAAGAACAGGATCGGCTTGCCGTTCGCCGCGTCCACGACCTCGCGCACGTTCCGCATGACGAGCGACCTGCGCGCCATGCAGCCCAGGTAGACGGTCTCGAGATGGGCGAACAGCGAGTAGTCGCCCTCGATCGTCATGAGGGGCTCCATCGGGGCGATCGCGTCGCCCTCGTGCAGGGCGTGCACCTCGAGCGCGTCCCAGTCGTCGCTGCACAGCTTGAGCACCGCCACGGCCTCGTCCACGCCGCCCAGGTAGGAGCGGTGCTTCTGGAACACCTGCATCGTCACGTGCGGGTGCCGGTCGAGCTCCCTGAGCAGCTGTCTCGTGAAGTTGAAGTACGCGTCCGAGTAGTAGCCGGCCCGGATGCGCTCGACCGGAAGGCGGAAGACCTCCGGGCTCAGCCGCTCACGCGTCGCGCTCGACACGCAGGATCTCCTCCAGCGCCGCGCGGCCCACCTCGAGCTGCGCGGCGGTCGGCTCGCGCGTGCCGACAGCGCGCTGGATCTCGTGGCCCGGGACGCGGAGGACGCGGGTCAGCGCGCTCTCCGGGTGGCGCTCCGACCAGGCGAAGACCTCCACCGCAAGCGCGGCGCTGCCGAGGCCCACGGCTGCCTCCGCGGCGGGACCGCGCAGGCCGGCGCGGCGCGCCGCCACGTTGCCCACGGCGGCCGCGGCGAGCATCGGGGCCACGAGGTGCGAGCCGCAGCGGTCGTGCTCCTTGGTGGCGTCTGCGGCGTCGGAGTCGTCCTCGTAGGCGGCGATCGCCTTGTGCTCGACGCCGTGGTAGGCGGCGAGGTCGCCGCTGCGCAGCGCCAGCAGCGCGGGCGCGACGCTCACGAGCGCCACCGCCGTCTCGCGGCCGATGCCGCGCCCGGCCTTGCGGATGGCCTGGCCGCCCAGCGCAGCCACGCCCATCGCGCCCACGGTCTTCAGGTCCTGCATCGGAAGGCGCGCCTCGGGCAGCGCCCGCTTGACGATCGGGATCACCGCCATCGCCTCGGCCAGCTTCGCGACGCCGCGCACGCCGGGGATCCCGTTCGCGACCTTGGCGCCGAGGTCCGGCTTGCGGCCCGACGCGACCTTGATCTCGCCGCCGTCCGTCCGCACCGCGGCGGCCCAGTGCGTGGGGCCGTGCACGAGCAGCCCGTTCCGCAGCGCCATGCCGCCGAGTCGCAGCTTGTCCTCGGGAACGGGGGAGGTCACGGCAATGAGGGTAAGGGGTGTCGCGCTAGCGGGGGAACATCTTGCGGGCGCTCCACAGCCAGCGGAGGTCGCCCTGCGGGCGCAGGCGGCGCGTGGCCGCCAGCTTCAGCCCGTTCTCCCGGCCGCCGATCAGGTCGGCCCAGTCCTCCCAGCGGCACCGGAACGTCACGGTGGGCGACTCGATCCGGCCCGGCGCCACGCGCGTGTCGCCGTTCGCCACGTGCAGGTGCCAGGGCTCGGCGTCGGGGAAGTCCCACTGGATCGTGCCGGGCGCCGGCGGCGCCTCGCGGTGGTCCAGCCCGCCGCGCAGCAGCTCGAACAGCGCCGCCATCGTCTCCGGGTCGTTGTGCGGCGGGCCGGTCTTCTCGCCGAGCACCCCGCCGTACACGAGCCGCTGGCCGAGCCGGGCCCGCTCCATGGGCTCGAGACCGGGCGAGAAGATCGGCGGCCCCGGCAGCTCCTCCATCGGGAGGCCGGCGCTGCGCAGCTTGGTCTCGATGGAGGCCGCGCCCTCGGCCCCGATCTCCTCGAGCGTGAACCCGAACACCTCGGTGTACCGGCGGTCCCACCCGGGCGGCACGAGCACCGCGGCGGTGTACGGGATCACCTCGCGCAGCATGTCCGCCACCGCGTGGCGGCACTCCTCGTCGCCGCGGCAGAGGTCGGACAGCAGCTTCACGCCGAAGCCGATGTGCCGCTGCTCGTCGGCGGCCACCCGCTCCATGCCGGCGCGGAAGCCCGGCAGGAGGTCCCGCTTCTCGAGGTAGCTCGTGATGAAGTGCTGACCCGGCTGGGCGAGCGTTGCCTCGATGACGACGTGGTAGAGCGTGATCGCCGCGGCGAGGTTCGCGCGCGTGGGCTTGCGGCGCAGCTCGGCGCACATCGTCTCGAGGCGGCCGAACACCTTGCGGAAGCCCCAGGTCAGCTGGGGCTCGATCGCGGCCAGGCGCGAGCCGGTGTCGCTGCCGCCCACGCCGGCCACCTCGTGCATGAAGCGGCTGAAGAAGACGGCGTGACGGGCCTCGTCGACCTGCTGCGTGGCGAGGAAGTACTTCTGCTCCTCGAGCGGCGCGGCGTCGATGTAGGGCGACAGGCCGTCGGCCACCGCGTCCTCGCCCCAGAAGAAGAGCGCGTAGTTCCAGACGGCCGCGGTGCGCTCGAACTCGGTGAAGTCCTCGCGCCACTGGCGGGCGTCCTCGGTGAAGTCGATCTCGGTGGCGCGCCAGTTGCCCTTCTCCCAGCGCGCGTACAGGTCGTCGTAGCTGATTGCGTCCGTCGCCGTGCGAGTCGGTACATTTGTACTCATGAGCGGAACAAATGTACCAAAGGGGGAAGCGCGCCGCGAGGCCATCCTGCGCGCCACGCTCGCCATCATCGGCGAGCGCGGGCCGGACGCCGTCACCCACCGGGCCGTCGCCGAGCGCGCCGGCCTTCCGCTCTCCGCGACCACCTACTGGTTCGCGTCGAAGGAGGACCTGCTCCAGGAGACCCTGCTGCTGGCGGCCCGCGAGGAGGTCGAGCGGATCGAGCGCGTGGTGCTCGACCTTGCGACGCGGGAGCTCGACGTGCTCGAATGGGCCCGTGCCGTGTCAGCCGTGCTCGCCGAGGACCTGGAGTCGGACCCCGTCCGGCACGTCGCCTTCACCGAGCTCGTGCTCGAGGGGACGCGCCGCCCGTGGCTCGGCGCCGAGGTGGCGCGCTGGCACCGGGCGCAGCTCGCCCTCGCCGAGGTCGGCCTGCGCGCCGCCGGTGCGCCCGATCCGAAGGGCGACGCCCCGCTCGTGGTGGCCGCGATCATGGGCTTCATGCTCGGCCAGCTCGTGAACCCCGCCGAGGACTTCGAGGAGCGCGTGTTCCGGCCGGCGCTCGAGCGGCTCTTCGCCCGCCTGACCGAGGGCGTGCCCGCGTGAGGCACCGCGAGGAGGGACCCGCCGACGCGCCCGTCGTCCTCCTGCTGCACGGGTTCCCCGAGTCCTCGTACATGTGGCGCCACGTGATGCCCGCGATCGCGGGCGAGGGCCGGCGCGCGGTCGCCCCCGACCTGGCCGGCTTCGGCGACTCCGAGCCCGACCCGCCCGGCACCTGGGAGCGGCACGTGGACGCCGTGGAGCGCTTCCGTCGCGAGCTCGGCATCGAGCGCTGCGTGCTGGTCGTGCACGACTGGGGCGGCCTGATCGGCCTGCGCTGGGCGTGCGAGCACCCCGACGTCGTGGACGCGCTCGTGATCAGCTCCACCGGGTTCTTCCCCGACGGCCAGTGGCACGGGCTGGCGGACACGCTGCGCACGCCCGGCGCCGGCGAGCAGGTGGTCGACGGGCTCGACCGCGACGGCTTCGCCGGCCTGCTGCGCGCCGTGGGCTCCGGCTTCGGGGACGACGCGATCGACGAGTACTGGAAGGCGTTCGCCGACGAGCCGCGCCGCCACGGCCAGCTGGAGCTCTACCGCTCCGGCGACTTCGAGAAGGTCGCCGAGTACGACCTCGCGAGCCTCGACGTGCCGGTGCTGCTCGTGTGGGGCGAGAGCGACGATTTCGCGCCCGTCGCCGGCGCGCACCGCTTCGACAGCGAGCTGCGTGACACGGAGCTGGTGGTGATCGACGACGCGGGTCACTTCGTCTGGGAGGACGCGCCCGAGCGCTGCGCCGAGGCGGTCGTGCGCTTCCTTGCCAGAATCCCTCCATCGAGCGGCTCTTCGACCTAGAGGACTCGCCGGCCGGCAAGGGGACCGCCGTGCCGGCCGGTGACCTTCCGCTGGCCGCGCGGATGCGCCCGCGTCGCTCGGCGAGTTCGTCGGGCAGGACCATCTGCTCGGCCGCGGCTCCGCGCTCCGCACCGCGATCGAGGAGGGCCGCCCGCACTCGATGATCCTGTACGGGCCGCCGGGCACCGGCAAGACCACGCTCGCCCGGCTGCTCGCGGTGAACGCGCGCGCCGCCTTCGAGGAGGCCTCGGCGGTCAACGCCGGGCGGGCCGAGGTGCGCGAGGTGATCGAACGGGCCGAGCACCGCCGCCGCACGGCCAACGAGGCGACGATCTTCTTCCTCGACGAGATCCACCGCTTCAACAAGGCCCAGCAGGACACGCTCCTGCCCGCGGTCGAGGAGGGGCTCGTGGTGCTGGTGGGCGCCACGACCGAGAACCCCTACTTCGAGGTCAACTCGGCGCTGCTGTCCCGGTGCCGCGTCTACGAGCTCCGCTCGCTCGAGACCGATCACGTGCTGGCGCTGCTCCGCCGCGCGCTCGGGGACGAGCGGGGGATCCCGGACGCGCCGCGGGTGGACGACGACGCGCTCGAGTTCCTGGCCGCCCGCGCGTCCGGCGACGCCCGCACGGCGCTGTCGGCGCTCGAGCTCGCCTGCGAGACGGTCGGGGCGAGTCGGCGCCGTCACGCTGCGCGTGGCCGAGGACGCGCTCCAGCGCAGCGCGATCCTCTACGACAAGGGCGGCGACAAGCACTACGACCTGATCTCGGCGTGGATCAAGGCCACTCGCGGCTCCGATCCCGATGCGTCCCTCCTCTACCTCGCGGCGATGCTCGAGGGCGGCGAGGACCCGCGCTTCATCGCCCGCCGCATGGTGATCTTCGCCAGCGAAGACATCGGCAACGCCGACCCGCGCGCGCTCGAGGTGGCGGTGAGCACCGCGCACGCGGTCGAGCACGTGGGGATGCCGGAGTGCGCCCTCAACCTGTCGCAGGCAGCCATCTACCTGTCGCTCGCGCCGAAGTCCAACGCCTCCATCAAGGCGATCGGCCGGGCGCGCGAGTGGGTGCGCGAGCACGGCGTGCCCGAGCCGCCCGCGGCGCTCCGGAGCGCCGCCTACCCGGGCGCGAAGAAGCTCGGGCGCGGCAAGGGCTACGACTACCCGCACGACCGCCCCGAGGGCGTGTCCGAGATGGAGCTGATGCCGGACGAGGCGGCCGGCGAGCGCTTCCTCGAGCTGAGCGAGCACGGCGAGGAGCGCGCGATGCAGGAGCGGTTCGAGCGCATCGCCAAGGCCCGCGGCCGCAAGATCTGAGCGCAAGCGACTCAAGGGGTCTGACCCCTAGAATCTCGCGCCATGGAAGCCGCGGTCACGCCGATCTCGCCGCCGCTCGAGTCCTTCAGCCCCTTCGACGGCGCCCGGCTGGGCGCAGTCGAGACCGTCCGGCCCGAGCACGTGCAGGCCGTCGTGGACGACGTGGCGAGCGTGCAGCCCTTCTGGGCCCAGCTCCCGCTCCACGATCGCGCCCGCTACATGCGCCGCGCCGGTCAGGCGATCATCGACCAGCTCGACGACCTCGCCGCCCTCCTCGCCCGCGAGCAGGGCAAGGCGATCAACGAGGCGTACGCGATGGAGCTGGTGCCCACGATCGACTCGCTGCGCTGGCTGGCCGAGGCGGGCCCCGGCATCCTCGAGGACGAGCGCGTCCCGCTGCCCGTCTTCATCAAGCAGAAGCGCGCCCGCTTCACCTTCGAGCCGCTCGGCGTGGTCGGCGTGATCGCGCCCTGGAACTACCCCTGGTCGATCCCGTTCGGCGAGGTGGCGATCGCGCTCATGGCCGGGAACGGGGTCGTGCTGAAGCCGGCCTCGCTCACACCGCTGATCGGCCAGCGCATCCAGGAGGTGTTCGAGCGCGCCGGCGTGCCCGAGGGCCTCGTGCGGACCGTGCACGGCGGCGGCGCGGTCGGCCAGGCGCTGGTCGAGTCGACCGCCTCCAAGATCTTCTTCACCGGCTCGGTCGAGGTGGGCCGCCGGGTGGGCGAGGAGTGCGCCCGCCGCATGAAGGGCTCGGTGCTCGAGCTGGGCGGCAAGGACCCGATGATCGTCTGCGCCGACGCCAACCTCCCGAACGCGATCTCGGGCTGCGTCTGGGGCGGCTTCGCGAACGCGGGCCAGACCTGCTCGGGGATCGAGCGCGTGTACGTGGTCGAGGAGGTGGCCGAGCGCTTCGTCGAGGGGGTCGTGGAGGGCGCCAAGCGGCTGCGCACCGGCGACCCGCTCGGGTGGGACACCGAGATCGGCCCGATGGTCTCGCCGGAGCAGCTCGCGCAGGTCAGGGAGCTCGTCGACGACGCCGTCGCGAACGGGGCGAAGCTCCACTGCGGCGGCGCGGAGGAGCCCTTCTTCAAGCCGGCCGTCCTCACCGGCGTGACGCACGACATGCGGATCATGCGCGAGGAGATCTTCGGTCCGGTGGTGCCGATCGTGACCGTCGAGTCCGAGGACGAGGCGATCGCCCTGGCGAACGACTCCGAGTTCGGCCTCGGCGCCTCGGTCTGGACGATGAACCGCGCGAAGGGCGAGCGGATCGCCGGACGGCTCCAGTCCGGCATGGTCTGGATCAACGACCACATGTTCAGCCACGGCGTGTGCTCGTGCTCGTGGGGCGGGGTGAAGGAGTCCGGCCTCGGCCGCTCGCACTCGAAGTTCGGCCTGTGGGAGTGCGTGAACGTGAAGCTCGTGACCTGGGAGCCGTCGCGCACGCGCGACTTCTGGTGGCACCCGTACGACGAGCGCCTGGGCAAGGCGCTGAACGCGTCGGCGAAGCTGCTCTACGGCCGCGACTCGGACAAGCCGGGCGCGCTGCGGCGCGGGCTGCTTCCGATGCTTCGCGTGTCGGCGCGGACGCTGCGCCGTAAGGCCTGATCGGAGGCGGATTCCCGATGTAAGGGGTGGGGCCTTAGCCGTACCTTGGCCCCATGACCGGAACCCTCACATACGCCGCCCAGCTGGAGCATCTGGACGACCTGCGCACCGCCGCCTCGACGCGCCGGCGCGCGCCCGCTCGGCCACGCGGCAAGCGGCGCCTGCCGGCCCTGCCGGGCCTGCTGCGTCCGCGTCGTGCCCTCGCCGCTTGAGGCGCCCCATCCCCTCAGCGCCCCGGCGGCGGGGGCACGCCCCGGTGCCCTACACTGAACGCATGCCCGCCCAGGCCTACGCCGGCAAGGAATGCGTCTGCCAGCTCCGCAGGGGGATCTGCGACCAGTCCTGCGTCCAGGGCATGCTCGACACGCCCTTCTACATCGCCTGCCTGCGGCTCAGCGGGCGGCGCTGCCTCGTGGTCGGCGGCGGTGACGTCGGGCTCGAGAAGGTCGAGGGCCTCCTCGCCTGCGACGGCGACGTCACGCTGATCGCCCCCGACGCGATCGAGCCGCTCCAGGAGCTCGAGCGCGAGGGCTCGATCCGCTGGGAGCGGCGCGAGTACGCGGGCGCCGCGGACCTGGAGGGCGTCTTCATGGTCATCGCGGCCACCAGCGACACCGACGTGAACATCGCGATCTACGACGACGCCGAGCGGCGCGCGATGCTCGTCAACGTCGTCGACGTCCCCCCGCTGTGCAACTTCATCCTCCCGGCGATCATCCGCAGCGGCCCGCTCGCCATCGCCATCTCGACCGCCGGCGCCTCGCCCGCGCTCGCCAAGCGGATCCGCGACGAGATCGCCGACGAGTACGGCGAGCCCTACGCACGGCTGGCGATTCTGCTCAACGACGTGCGCGGCTGGGCCAAGGGGACGCTCCCCACCTACCAGGACCGCAAGGCCTTCTTCGAGTCGATCGTGAACGGCGAACCCGACCCGGTCGAGCTGCTGCGGCGCGGCGACGAGCACGCCGTGCGTGACCTGATCGCGGCCGCGCAGCGGACACATCAACCTGCCTGACGAGCTCACACACCTCGACGAGGCCGGGCGTGCCCGGATGGTCGACGTCGGGGGCAAGGACGTGACCGACCGCCGTGCCGTCGCCCGTGCGGCGGTGCGCATGTCGGCCGAGACGCTCGAGGCCGTCCGCCGCGGCGACGCCCCCAAGGGCGACGTGATCGGCACCGCCCGCATCGCCGGCATCCAGGCGGCCAAGCGGACCGCCGACCTGGTGCCGCTCTGCCACCCGCTGCCGCTGTCGTACGTCGACGTGGCGGTCGAGCTGGACGAGACCACCGTCGTGCTGACAGCCGAGGCGCGCACCAGCGCCCAGACCGGCGTCGAGATGGAGGCGATGACGGCCGCGGCCGTGGCCGCGCTGACCGTCTACGACATGGTCAAGGGGCTCGAGCGCGGCGTCACCATCGAGGCGGTCGAGCTGCTCGAGAAGTCGGGCGGCCGCCACGACTGGCGGCGGGAAGCGTGAAGCCCGAGCTGCTCGACGCCATCCACCGGCTCTACGACGCCATGAACCGGCGCGACATGGCGGCGCTGCGCGCGCTCGGGCGGGAGCACCCGAACTTCTCGTGGGAGTCGAACGCCGACGAGCTCGACTCCCCCGGCAGGCTCGACAACGACGAGGTGCTCGCGTACTCGCGGGAGCTGTTCGAGATCTTCGACGAGCTCCAGACGGAGATCGTCGAGCAGATCGACTGCGGCCCCGAGCACGTCATCTTCGAGGTCCGCCATCGCGTGCGGGGCGCGGCGAGCGGGATCCGGGTCGACCGGAGCGAGGTGCACCTCTGGACGGTGCGCGGGGACGAGGTCGAGAGCCTGCGCGAGTACCGCACGGTCGACGAGGCGCTGGAGGCGGCGAAGGCTTGAGGGCGGCGGTGGTCACCGTCTCGACGACGCTGGCGCGCGGCGAGGGCGAGGACGTCTCGGGGCCGCGTCTGGTCGAGCTGTGCGAGGCGGCCGGGCTCGAGGTGTCGCACGAGACGGTGTCCGACGACCGGTTGGAGATCGCGTCGGCACTGAAGCGGCTCGCCGACCACGAGCGGGTGCGCTTCGTCTTCACCACCGGCGGCACCGGGCTCACCGTCGACGACGTGACCCCCGAGGCGACGCTCGACGTGATCGACCGCCAGGCGCCCGGCTACGCCGAGACGATCCGCTCGGACGCCCGCGGCCACACGCCGCTCGGAATCCTCACGCGCGGGGTGTCGGGCGTGCGCGGGCGGACGCTGATCGTGAACTTCCCGGGCAACCCGAAGGCGATCGACCAGTCGTGGCCGGTCGTGGAGCCCACCCTGGAGCACGCGGCGCAGACGCTCGAGCGGACCTGAGGACGCGAGTCCGGGACGCAGAGGCGGGGACGCCGGGGGAGGTCTGCGGAGCGTCCCCGCCTCGTATGCGCCCGGGGGAGGGCTAAGCGGTGCTCGGCCGGCTCTCGGGGGTGTGCTCGCTCCGGGAGTCGCGGACCTCGAGCGAGTGCATCGCGAGCGAGGGCAGGTCATCGCGGTTGCGAATGGCGATGTTGACCGACACCGCCAGCACGGCGATGCCCATGCCGAAGGAGAGCGCCACCACCGTCGACAGCGAGGACGCCGCCGGCTACCACGACGGTCGTCAGGACCCCGGCGAAGGCCATCGTCAGGCGCAGCCGGATCGGAAGGCGCCTGAAGGTGGTCATCTCTAGCTCATCGGGACGCGCCGGCGGAGCGCCGTGATCAGGCCAGCCCCTTGTCGCGCAGCTCCTGGAGCGCCGCGGGCGTCTTCTCGAGACCGTCGAGGCCCATCCCGGCGAGCACCGCGGGCGTCTTCGAGAACTGGATGTCCGCGTACTGCACGACCTGCACCCAGTTCCCCCAGGGGTCGCGGAAGTTGCGATCGGGGAGGTCCTCCCCGGCGTCCACCACCAGGCCGAAGTGGGCGTGCGAGCCGCCCTCCGCCAGCACCAGGAACTGGTCGCCCATGTCGAGGAACGCCATGCCGGGAACGCGGCCGCGTAGCTCGAACTCGAAGATCTCGCCGTAGAAGGCGAGCGCCTCGTCGAGGTCGCCCACCTCCAGCACCACGTGATTGATCCCGACCATGCGCGCCATTGGGCCAGCATAGGCTTCCGCCCGTGGCGGCGATCGAGCTCGACGGCCTCGAGCGGCGGTTCGGCGAGCGGGTCGCGCTCGCCGGCGTCAGCGTTCGCGTGGAGCCGGGGCAGACGCTGGCGGTGCTGGGCGGCAACGGGGCGGGCAAGACCACGCTGCTCCGCGTGCTGGCCGGCCTTCTGCGCCCGCACGGCGGCCGCGCGAGCGTTCTCGGCGCAGCCCTGCCGGACGAACGCTGGAAGCTGCCCGGGCAGGTCGGATACCTCGGCCACGAGCCGCTCCTGTACCGCGAGCTGAGCGGGCGCGAGAACCTCCGCTACCACGCCCGCCTTCACCAGGTCGACGCCGGCAGGGTCGAGGAGCTGCTCGGCGCGGTGGGCATGGAGCGCCGCGCGGACGACCCGCTGCGCGAGCTCTCGCGAGGCATGGTGCAACGGCTCGCGGTCGCGCGTGCCGTGCTGCACGACCCGGCGCTGCTGCTGCTCGACGAGCCGCGCGCGAACCTCGACCCCGCCGCCGCGGAGAAGCTCGAGCCGCTGATCGGCCGTGCCTCGGGGCGCACGCGGGTGCTGGTGAGCCACGACGTCTCCGGGGCGCTCGCCGAGTCGGACGCGGTGCTGCGGCTCAAGCGCGGGCGGCCCGTCGGCGAGGAGGAGGAGCTCTACCGGTGATCCGCGCCACCGGCGCGATCCTGCGCAAGGACCTGCTGCTCGAGCTGCGGACGAAGGAGTCCGTGCCGGCGATGACGCTGTTCACCGTCACCGTCTACGTGCTGTTCCACTTCGGGCTCGACCGCGACTCGCTCGACGGCGAGCTGGCCTCCGGCGTGCTCTGGGTGACGCTGCTGCTGGCCGCGGTCATCGGCGTGACGAGGCTGTTCGCGGCCGAGCGCGAGCAGGGCGGAATCGACGCGCTGCTGCTCGCGCCGGTCGACCGCACCTCCCTGTTCCTCGCCAAGGCGAGCGCGCTGTTCCTGTTCCTCGTGGCCGTCGAGGTGGTGGCGGTGCCGGCCTTCGGCCTGCTGCTCCTGGGACCCGGCCTGGGCGGCACGCTGCCGGAGCTGCCGCTCGTCCTGCTCCTGGCGAACGTGGGGATCGCCTCGGTGGGCGCGCTCGTCTCGGCCCTGGCCGCGGAGACCCGCGCGCGCGAGCTGATCGTCCCGCTGCTCCTCCTGCCGCTGATGGTCCCGCTCCTGATCGCCTGCGCCCAGGCCACGGAGCCCCTCCTGCGCCAGGACCAGGGCCCGGAGGACCTGGGCCGCTGGATCGGGCTGCTCACGCTTTACGATGTTGTCTTCGTGCTTCTCTCCGTTGCCGTCTTCGACTACCTGCTCGAGGACTGATGTATTCGAAGGGTCTCAAGTCCCTCTCCGTGGCCACCGTCGTGACGTTCGCGGCGGCGATGGCGCTCGTCTTCTTCTACGCGCCGCTCGACGCCGACCAGGGCTTCGTCCAGAAGATCTTCTACGTGCACGTGCCGATGGCGATCGTCGCGCTGTGCGGCTTCGTGGCCGGGGGCGTGATGGCGGTGAAGCACCTCCGCTCGGGCGACGCGTCGTGGGACCTCCGGTCCTACGTCGCGATCCACATCTCGATCATCCTCGGCGTGGGCGTGCTGGCCACCGGCGCGATCTGGGCCAAGGCGTCGTGGGGACACTGGTGGGTCTGGGACGAGCCGGTGCTGGTGTCCTTCCTGGTCGTGTTCCTGCTCTATTGCGTCTACTACCCGCTGCGGTTCTCGATCGAGGATCCCGAGCGCCAGGCGCGCTACTCGTCGGTGTTCGCGATCGTGGCGGGGGCGTTCGTGCCGCTCAACTTCGCGGCGGTCCGGATGGCGGAGTCGTTCACGCACCCGCGGGTGCTGTCGCAGACGGGCGGCAGCCTGCCCGGCGACATGCGGCTGACGTTCCTGGTCGCGCTGCTCGCGATGGCCTTGCTGTTCGTGACGCTGTGGAAGCTCGAGCTGACCGCCAAGCACGCGTCGATGCAGCTGAAGAAGCTGAAGCGCAGGCTCGCGGAGCGCGAGGCGGTGACCGCCTGATGCCCGCGCTGCCGCTCGACGAGGCCGGCAAGTACGTCGCGGGGGCCTACGTGGTGTTCCTCGCGCTGATCCTCGTCTACGTGGCGATCATCGGCGCCAAGATCGCCCGCATCGACCGCGACATCACGGAGCTGGTGGAGGACGAGGAGTGACCGGCGAGCTGCTCGCCCTCGGGGCGTCCCACAAGACCGCGTCCCTCGAGCTGCGCGAGCGGATCGCGCTGCCCACCGGCCGGGCCGCGCGGGTGCTGGCCGAGCTGACCGAGCACGACGCGATCCACGAGGCGGTCGCCCTCTTCACCTGCAACCGGACCGAGCTCTACCTGATCACGGCCGACGCGCTGGAGGCCGAGAACGCCGCGCTCGCGATCCTGTCGCGCCAGGCCGGCCTGCGGCCGACGGAGCTGCTCGGCTCGCTCTACTCGCTGCGCGGCCGCGAGGCCGTGGAGCACCTGTTCGCCGTGACCGGCGGGCTCGACTCGATGATCGTCGGCGAGGCCGAGATCCAGGGCCAGGTGAAGCGGGCCTACGAGATGGCGCTGGTCGAGGGCGTGAGCGGGCCGGTGTCGAACCGGCTGTTCCGCGATGCGCTGGCCGCCGGCAAGCGGGTGCGGAGCGAAACGGGCGTGGGGCGCAACAACGTGTCGGTGTCGACGGTGGCCGTGCAGCTCGCCGGGGAGTTCCTCGGAGAGCTCTCGGAGCGTCGCGTGCTGGTGATCGGCGCCGGCGAGAACGCGGAGCTGACCGCGCGGGCGCTGCGCGACCGCGGCGTCGAGACGCTGTTCGTGGCCAACCGCCGGTACGACCGCGCGCTGGGGCTGGCGCAGCGGTTCGGCGGGCGGGCCGTGACCTTCGACGACCTGCCGCGCGAGCTCGAGGCGGCCGACATCGTCGTCACCTCCACCGGCGCGCCGCACCAGATCCTGGGGCGCGAGGAGCTGGAGTTCGTGGCGGCGTCGCGGATGGGCCGCCCGCTCGTGCTGATCGACCTGGCGGTGCCGCGCGACATCGAGCCGGGCGTGCGCGACTGCCCGGGCATCGCCCTCTACGACATGGACGACCTGCAGCGGGCCGTGGCGCGCAACATGGACGCGCGCGAGGCCGAGGCGGCGGAGGCGCTCGTGCTGGTGCGCGAGGAGGTCGCGCGGTTCGAGGACTGGATGGCGAGCCTCGAGGTGGTGCCGACCATCTCGGCGCTCCGGCGGCGCGCCGACGAGGTGGTGCAGCAGGTGCTGCGGGAGAACGAGTCGCGCTGGGAGACGCTGTCGCCCGCGGATCGCGAGCGGGTGGAGGTGATGGCGCGGGCCGTGGTGTCGCGGCTGCTGCACGAGCCGACGGTGCGGCTGAAGGACCGCTCGTCGTATCACTACCTGCACACCATCCGGGAGCTCTTCGGGCTCGACCCCGAGCCCGTCGGCGAGGCCGAGGTCGTGCAGCTCCGTGATCAGACTCGGCACGCGCGGTAGCGCGCTCGCGCTGGCGCAGGCGCGGTCGGTCGCCGAGCGGCTGCCCGGCGAGGTGACGCTCGTGGAGATCACGACGTCGGGCGACCGCGGGTCGCGCGACGACAAGTCCCGCTTCGTGAAGGAGATCGAGGAGGCGTTGCTCGCGGGCGAGGTGGACCTGGCGGTGCACTCGGCGAAGGACGTGCCGGGGGAGCTGCCGGAGGGGCTGTCGATCGTCGGCGTGCCGTCGCGGGCGGATCCGCTGGACGCGCTGTGCGGCGCGGGCTCGCTGGACTCGCTCCGGGAGGGCGCGGTGGTGGGGACGTCGAGCGTGCGCCGGCGTGCGCAGCTGCTGGCGCTGCGACCCGACCTGTCGGTGCGCGAGCTGCGCGGGAACGTGGACACGCGACTGCGGCGCCTCGCCGAGGGCGGGTACGAAGCGATCGTGCTGGCGCGGGCGGGGCTGGTCCGGCTGGGGAGAGGCGAGGAGGGTGCGGCGCTAGGCGAGCTGGTGCCGGCACCGGGGCAGGGCTGCCTGGTGCTGGAGGCGCGCTCCGACGACGAGGCGGCGCGGGAAGCGGCCGCGCGCGCTCACCGACGGACAGGCCCTGGAGGCGCTGACGGCCGAGCGGGCCGTGGTGACCGCCTTGGAGGCGACGTGCAACACGCCGATCGGGGCGTGGGCGCGCCAAGCGGACGGCGCGGCCACGAAGAGCGCACCGCTCGCGGCGCCCCCCGCCCGCGGCAGCGGCCGCTCCACCTGACCGCCTTCGTCGGCCTCCCCGACGGCTCCCACTGGATCCGCGACGACTTCGCCGGCGACGCCGCCGATCCCGCGGCGCTCGGCCGCGAGGTCGCCCGGCGCCTTGAGGCCGCCGGGGCGCGCGAGCTCCTCGCCGAGGCCGAGCGGGCCGCCGGCGCCGCGCTAGTCGTACGTCTTGATCATCCGCACGTTGAGGAACAGCATCACGACGCCGAGGACCGCCACCACCGCGAACCCGGGCCAGATGTCCGCCCAGACGAGGTCGTCGAGGATCAGCGAGCGCATCGCCTCCATCAGGTAGGTGACGGGGTTCAGCGTCGCCGCGACCTCCATCGGCTCGGTCAGCATGTCGCGGGGGACGAAGTTCGGGGTCAGGAAGAGCAGCGGGAAGAAGATCAGCCCGCCCGAGTTGGTCGCCGCGGCGCTCCGCGTCTTCAGGGCGATCAGCTGCATGAAGCCGGCATAGACCACACCCCACAGCGCGCTCAGCGCGATGAGCAGGACGAAGCCCGGCGGGCCGCTCGCGATCGTGATCCCGAACGGAAGGGCGATCACCACGATCAGGACCGAGATCACGATGCCCTTCGCTCCCTCCGCGACCAGGCGGCCGAGGACGATCGAGTAGCGCGGGATCGGGATCGCCCGCAGCTTGTCGAAGTAGCCGCCCTCGATCTCCTCCACCAGGAAGAGCGCGGCCATGCCGAACGACGCCGCGAGGAGGAGCGTGATCGGCAGCTGGAAGGCCCCGTAGCCCTGACCCTCGAGGAACCCGGTCGAGTCCGAGGGGAAGATCTCCGCGGCCTGGCCGGTGTTCACGACCAGGAAGAAGATCGGGATGAACATGGTCATGAACAGCGCGTCGGGCTGGCGGAGTGCCTCCCGCACTGAGCGTCGTCCAAGCGCGATGGTGGGGTTCATACGCTCACCTCCTGGACCTCGCCGGCCGCCCGGTCGCGCGTGCGCCCGGTGGCGTCGAGGAAGACGTCGTCGAGGGTCGGCTCCTCATCGGTGCCGCGGCGTTCGCGCAGGTCGGCCTTGAGCCGGCTGGGCGTGCCCTCGCGAACGATGAGGCCGCCGTCGATGATCGCGATCCTGTCGCACAGCTGATCCGCCTCCTCGAGGTACTGCGTGGTGAGGAAGATCGTCGTGCCGTGCCCGTTGATGCGGCGGAGCTCGTCCCAGACCGTCAGCCGGCTGGCGGGGTCGAGTCCGGTGGTCGGCTCGTCGAGGAAGAGCACGTCGGGCTCGTGCACGAGCGCCGCGGCGAGGTCGAGCCGGCGCTGCATGCCGCCCGAGTAGCCCTTGATCGTCCGGTCGGCCGCGTCCTCGAGCTCGACCAGCGCCAGGAGCTCCTCCGCGCGCTTCTTCGACCCTGCCGCGCTCAGTCCGAACAGCTGCCCGTGCAGGTGGAGCAGCTCGCGGCCGGTCTGGCGGGGGTCGAGGCCCGCCTCCTGGAGTGCGACTCCGATCCGCCTCCGTGCGCCGTCGGGGTCGCCGGCGACGTCGATGCCGGCCACCTCCGCACGGCCCTCGGTGATCGTGAGCAGGGTGGTGAGCATGCGGACGGTGGTCGACTTCCCGGCGCCGTTCGGGCCCAGGAATCCGAAGACCTCACCGGTCGAGACGGCGAGGTCGACACCGCGCACGGCTTCGACCGTGCCCTCCCGGCTCGTGTAGTGCTTGACAAGACCCTGGGCCATGACGGCCGGGGCCCCACGTTCGTTCATCTGCCTCCCTGCTTCGTCAATTCGGACTGTCCCTTCTCAGACCCGGAGAGCCCGCCGGAATCATCGCGCGCGAAGCGCTGTCGTATACCGGAGACGGCGGCTGGGTAGCTTTCTCGCCCGTGGACGGCGGCGTGGTCCATCTCGTGGGTGCCGGGCCGGGCGATCCCGGCCTGATGACGCGACGCTCGCTCGAGCTGATCGCGGCAGCCGACGTGATCCTCTACGACCGCCTGATCCCCCCGGGGGCGCTCGACGGAGCGCGACCGGACGCGGAGCTCAGGTACGTGGGCAAGGAGCCGGGCGCGCCGGCGATGGAGCAGGACGACATCAACGCGCTGCTCGTGGAGCTGGGCCGGGCCGGGCGACGCGTGGTGCGCCTGAAGGGCGGCGACCCGTTCGTGTTCGGCCGCGGCGGCGAGGAGGCGGAGGCACTGGCGGCCGCGGGCGTCGACTTCGAGGTGGTGCCGGGGGTGACCGCCGGCGTGGCCGCGCCGGCGTACGCGGGGATTCCGGTGACGCACCGCGACGCTGGCGTCGGCGGTGGCCTTCGTGACGGGGCCACGAGGATCCCGGACCCGGACGGGAGCGCGGCGCTCGACTGGGACGCCCTCGCCCGCTTCCCGGGCACGCTCGTCTTCTACATGGGCGTCCGCAACCTCCCGCTCATCTCCGAGCGGCTTCGCGCCGCCGGGCGCGATCCGAAGGAGCCCGCGGCGGTCGTCGCCCGCGGCACCCTCTCCGGCCAGCGGACCGTGACCGCCCCGCTCGACGAGATCGCCGAGCGAGTCGCCGAGGCGGGCCTCGCGGCCGCCGGCGGTCACCGTCATCGGCCCCGTCGCCGGGCTTCGCGACACGCTCGCCTGGCTCGAGCGGCGCCCGCTTCACGGCCAGGTCGTCGGCGGTCACCCGCGCCCGCGCCCAGTCCAGCGGCCTCGCCGCCCGGCTGCGCGGCCTCGGCGCCGAGGTGCTCGAGACGCCGGCGATCCGCATCGAGCCGCGCTCCGTTCTCCTCGCCCGCCCCGAGCAATACGACGTGATCTGCTTCACGAGCCCGAACGGCGTCAGCGCCTACTTCGACGCGCTCGGCCGCGACGCCCGGGCGCTCGCCGGCGCGACCGTCGCCGCCATCGGTCCCGGCACCGCCGCCGAGCTCGAGCGGCACGGCATCCGCGCGGACGTGGTCCCCGAGCGCTTCGTGGCCGAGGGCCTGCTCGAGGCGCTCCCGGACGTGCGCGGCAAGAGCGTGCTCGTCGCGCGGGCGGCCGAGGCGCGCGACGTGCTCCCGGATGGCCTCCGCGAGCGGGGCGCCTCGGTGCACGTGGTGCCGCTGTACGACACCGTCGTCGAGCACCTCTCCGCCGACCAACAACGGGCGTTGGAAGGGGCCACGTACGTCACCTTCACCTCCAGCTCCACCGTTCGCTTCTTCCACGAGGGTGGGGGCGCGTTGCCCGACGGCGCCCGGGCGGTCTCGATCGGCCCCGTCACCAGCGAGACCCTCCGCGAGCACGGCATCGAGCCGCATGTCGAGGCCGCCCGGCACGACATCGACGGCCTCGTGACCGCGATCGTGGAGGATGTGCGCCGGTGATCGTCACCCTGCTCACCGACTACGGGCGCGACGACGACTTCGTGGGTGTCTGCCACGGCGTCATCCACTCGATCCACCCGGAGGCGCGGATCGTGGACATCACCCACGGGATCCGCCACTACGCCGTCCGGCAGGGAGCCCTCGTCCTGCGCAACACGCTTCCCTACATGCCGGTCGGCGTGCACATGGCGGTGGTCGATCCGCAGGTCGGGACGGAGCGGCGCGCGGTCGCCCTGCGCACCGCCGACGGCCGCATCCTCGTCGGCCCCGACAACGGCCTCCTCAGCCTCGCCTGGGAGCGCTGCGGCGGGATCGAGCTGGCCGCGGACGTGACGCGCTCGCCGCACCGGCTCGAGCCCGTGTCGGCGACCTTCCACGGCCGCGACATCTTCGCCCCGGTCGCCGCCCACCTGGCCCGCGGGGCCGAGCTGGCCGACGCCGGCGAGCCGCTCGACCCGGACGAGCTCGAGGTGGTCGACCTCCCGGAGCCGCACGCCGAGGAGGGACTGCTCGTCGGCCATGCGCTGGTGATCGACCGGTTCGGCAACGTCGGCCTGGACGTGGACCACGACGACACCGCCGGGACCGGCATCACGCTCGGCGCGACGGTGGAGATCGAGGCCGCCGGCGAGCGCTACCTCGCGACCTACGCCCAGACCTTCGCCGACGTCCGCCCCGGCGAGCTGATCGTCTACGAGGACGCCTACCGCACGCTCGCGCTGGCGATCAACCGCGGCGACGCGGCCGGCACGCTCGGGCTCCAGCCCGACGCCGAGGTGCGCCTGCGGCCGCGATGATCGGCCGGCCGCGGGTCCATCACCGGCTGACCGACTCGACCAACGAGCGGGCGCGAGAGCTGGCTGCGCTCGGGGCGCCGCATGGGACGCTGGTGACCGCGGACGAGCAGACGGCCGGGCGGGGGCGGCAGGGAAGGGAGTGGGTGGCGGCGCCGGGGGCGGCGCTGCTGATGTCGGTGGTCCTGCGCGAGCCGGGCGAGGCGCTGCCGCTGGCGGCGGCGGTCGCGGTGTGCGAGGCGCTGCCGGTGGAGGCGGCGATCAAGTGGCCGAACGACATCTGGATCGATCGCCGGAAGGTGGCCGGGATCCTCGTCGAGGCACGGCCGCAGGAGGGCTGGGCGGTGCTCGGGATCGGGGTGAACGTGCGGGATGCGCCGCCGATCGAGCACGTGACGTCGCTCGGGGGTGCCCTCGGCGTGGAGGAGCTACTCGAGCGTCTCCTGCTTGCCCTCGACGCCTGGCTCAGCCGGCCGCTTCCCGAGGTCCTGGCCGCCTGGCGCTCTCGCGACGCGCTTCTAGGAGAGGCGGTGCGCTGGCAGAACGGCAGCGGTAAGGCTGTGGGTATCGACGAGAGTGGCGCCCTCTTGGTGGACACCGATTCGGGGCGCGTGGCGCTTCAGGCCGGCGAGGTTCACCTGCTCCGCTAGAGGCTCAACACGTTTGTTGCCTGTGGGGCAACTTTCGTATTGAGCCCCGGCTCAGGCGGCGTCGCGCTGCTCGTCCGGCTCGTCGTGCGGCTCGCCGGGCGCGTCCTGCTCCTCGCCCGGTGCGTCCTGCTGGTCGCCGTCGTCCTTGCCGGGCGTCTCGTCCACCTCTCGTTGCTTCTTCTTGCGCGTCTTCGGCGTCGCCGCGGCATCGGCGCCCTCGGCAGCCTCTCCCCCGCCCCCGCCCTTCTTCCGCCGCCTGCGCCCGCCGCGCCGCCGCTTCCCCTTCGGGAAGTTCTTCAGCAGCTCGCGGGCCAGCGCGCTCGGCTTTCGGGCCATTCGCATCCGCGCCCCGTCCAGCACCTGCTGTGCCTCCGGCGTGTGCGCCAGCGCCGCGGCCAGCAGCGCCGCCGACAGCCGCCGGTCCTGCTTCCGCGCCGCCTGCACCAGCCTGCGCGCGTTCCGCGCGTGGGCCGCGCCCGCCGAGTTCACCAGCAACCCGAGCAGCCGCTTCGTCTCCGGCCAGCGCTGCACCGCGTACTCCTCGTGCACCTCGCGCGAGTACTCCGCCAGGTGCCACAGCCAGCGGGCCGCCTGGTCGCGCCGGCCGATCTGCTTCTCCGTCAGCGACTGCAGCAGCACCTTCACGCCCTCGCGGCGCTCGTCGCGCGACCAGCCGCCCACGATCTCCACGGCGTCGTCGAACGCCTCCGGGTCGCGCAGGTTCCCCGCCTCGGTCAGCGCTCGCAGCCGCAGCTGGGTGTTCCGGTTGCGCCGCAGGCAGGTGACGAGGAACAGCCGGCGCAGCTCGCCGGTCGAGTCGAAGTGCAGCATCGCCTTGGCGCGCCGCCAGTTGTTCGATGCCACCCGTGCGCCGGCCAGCATCGCCCAGGCCTGCTGCTGGCCCCAGGTCAGGTGCTCCACGGCCATGCGCCACAGCTCGCGCTCGAAGACCTGTGCCCGCCGGTCCTCGTCCGCGGTGACCGGCACCACGCGCCGCTCCACCCGCAGCCGGCGCCCGCGGCCGCGCCGCACCGGGCCGACCACGATCGCGCCGCCGCGGTAGACGTCACGGTCGAGCAGGGAGTGCAGCGTCACCACGGGGTCGTCGTTCGGCGTGGCCGGGTGGACGAAGTCCACGATGATCCCCGCCTCCTTGCCCGGCGTGCGGCGGGTCACGCGGCCCACGCGCTGCTGGTAGATCCGCTTCGACGCCGTCGGCGCCAGGTGCATGCACACCGTCGCCCGCGGCGAGTTCCAGCCCTCGGCCAGCAGCTGCGCGTTCACCAGCACGTCGATCTCGCCCCGCTCGTAGGCGGCGAGGATGCGCGCGAGCTCGCGCTTGGGCGTCTCACCGGAGACCGCCTTCGCCTTCACGCCCTCGTCCTGGAACGCCTTGGCCACGTTGTGCGCGTGCTTCACGCCGGCCGAGTAGACGACCCCGGGCAGGTCCTTGAAGCGCGTCTTGTAGAGGTCCGCGACAGCCAGGTTGAACGGCGTCTGGTCGAGCAGGGCGGCCAGCTCTTCCTGGTCGAAGTCCTGATCCACTTCGCCACGCCTCAGCGGGACATTGGCGATCGAGCGCACCCCCACGCCGGGCGGGATCCGCACGCAGCGCAGCGGCGAGATCACGCCGCGCCGCGCGGCCTGGGCGAGGTCGAAGCGCGAGGTCTGGGTCGGGAAGAGGTCCGTCACGTGGCGCGCGATCAGCGCGCCGGTGGCCGTCATCCCGATGAACACGGGGCCGATCCACTTGCGGATCGCGGCGCTGGTCTTCTCGCCGAGCGCCGTGTGGGCCTCGTCGCAGATGACGATCGTGTACGCGTCCGACACCTTGCCGGCGTTGCGCACGAACCACTGGTAGGTCTCGACCGTGACCGGGCCGCCGGCCGGCGGCTCGTCGGAGCCGTTCTTCAGCAGCGCGCCGGCGATGCGCTTGCGGTAGCCGCGCGTGCGCAGCTCGCCCATGAACTGATCGACGAGGTTGCGGCGGTGGGTCAGGATCAGGACGCCGCCGGTGCGCGACGCCTCGACGAAGCCGAGCGCCGCGACGGTCTTGCCCGCGCCGGTGGCGTGCTCGAACCAGAAGCGCCGCCCCTCGCCCGGGTCCTCAGCGTGCGCCTCGGCCGCCGCCTCCTCCTCGGCCTCCTCGGCCGGGTCCCAGTCGAGCGGCTCCTCGTCGACCTCCTCGTCGCCCTCCACCTCCACCTCGTCGGAAGGGCAGCTCCACGGGCGGCGCCGGCCGGCCGTTGGAGGAGGCGCCGCCCGTGGCCTGCAGCTCTGAGATGAGTGCGGCGAGCGTGCCCGAGAGGGCGTCGACCTGGTGGGGGCTCAGCAGCGTGCCGTCGGCGAGGTGCGGCTCCTCCTCGGAGAGCAGCCGCTCGAGGCCCAGCATGAGCGAGAACTCGCGCCGCCACTCGAGGGACGGCTCGTCGTGGCCGGCGTCGAGCTCTGCCAGGGCGGCGTCGAGGGCCTTCCGGCGCGCGGTCCCCGCGGCCAGCGCCGCCGCGGAGTCCTCTCCAGGCAGCACGAAGGACTCGCGCGCGAATTCTTCGGCGCGAGCGAGGTCTTCGCCGGAAACCGGCGCATCGACGAGGGCAGAGCTTGCGTCAGCCACGTTAAGGCGTTGTTGATTCGAAAGGGGACGGGTCGAGCTGTCGCCGGAGGGACGGACCTGTCTCGGTTCAGCGGGTCCCGCCCGTCATATGCCGCTCTCAGAGTCCCGCGAGCGGCGAAGCGCCGATGGTCCTGGGGGGTCCGTCGACGTACACCTATTACAGCACACTGAAGCGAAAGTGGGTGTGGCAACCTTCGACCCAATGCGCCTGCTCGCCATCGCACTTGCCGGACTCGCGCTCGTGGCCTGCAACTCCGACGATGACGATCAGGCCTCCGGGCACGACTCCCTACCTCCCCGGGGGGGTCGACGCCTTCGAGGCCTACGTAGCCAAGCAGGGCAAGCCCGTGGTGGTCAACAAGTGGGCGTCGTGGTGCGGCCCCTGCCGCTTCGAGTTCCCCTTCCTCGAGAGCCAGGCGAAGAAACGCCGGGGCGACGTCGTTTTCCTGGGAGTGAACTCCGAGGACAACCGGGGCGACGCGCTGGAGTTCCTCGCCGACAACCCCGTCCCGTACGACCACTTCGAGGACCCGAACCAGGAGATCGCCGCCTCCTTCAACGGCGTGCAGGGCTTCCCGGTCACGGCCTTCTACGGCGCGGACGGCGAGCGCGAGTTCGTCCACATCGGCGGCTACGCGAGCGAGGCCGACCTCGCCGAGGACATCGACCGGTACGCTCGCTGACCCTGGACGTCCGGCTAGTACAGAGCGATGCCGAGCTCGACGCCGCGCTGGACCTGCGCGAGCGGGTGTTCTGCGTCGAGCAGGGCGTGTCCGTGGCGGCCGACCGCGACGGCCGCGACCACGAGGCAATCCACATCGTGGCGGTCGAGGAGGAGCGCGTGGTGGGCACCTGCCGGCTGCTGTTCCGCGGCCGCGTGGCGCGGCTCGGGCGCCTGGCGGTGGAGCCCGACCGCCGCGGCGCGGGGATCGCCGCCGCGATCCTGCGCGAGGCGGACAGCGTGGCGCTGCTGCACGCGGCGCGGTCGGTGTCGCTGCACGCGCAGACCTACGCGCTGAGTCTCTACCTCGACGCGGGCTACGAGGAGCGCGGCGCGCGCTTCACCGAGGAGGGCATCGAGCACGTGGCGATGGAGAAGCGCCTTGCCTGAGCTGCGCATCGACCCGCTCTCCGGACTCCGGGTGATCGTCGCCGGCGAGCGCGGCTCGCGTCCGGGCGCGTGGCTCGACGTGACGCCCCGGCCGCCGATCGACCGCGAGGGCGATCCGTTCGCCGCCGGGCACGAGGACCGGACCCCGCCCGAGCTCTACACGCTGCCGGGCGACAACGGCTCCTGGCGCGTGCGCGTGGTGCCGAACCTGTACCCCGCGCTGTCGGCCGGCGAGGCCGAGCCGGGCGACGACCCGCTGGCGGGCGGCCGAGGCGAGCCGGACCTGTTCGCGTCGCGGCCGGCGCTCGGGGCGCACGAGGTGATCGTGAACGCGCCGGACCCGGTCCACTCGCTGGCCGAGCTCGACGCCGCCCAGGTCGAGAGCGCGATGAGCGTGTGGCGCGAGCGCATGCGCGTGCACGGGGATGCGTCGTACGTGCACGTGATCGTGAACGAGGGCAAGGAGGCGGGCGCCTCGCTCCCCCACACGCACGCCCAGCTCTACGCGCTCCCGTTCGTGCCCGCCGCGGTGGCGCGCGAGCGCGAGCGCTTCACCGCGTACTCCGACCGCACGCAGGGCCGCAACCTGCTCGAGGACCTGGTGCAGGAGGAGGTGAAGCGGCGCGAGCGCGTGGTGGCCATCGACGACGAGGCCGTGGCGCTCTGCCCGTTCGGCGCCCGCGTGCCCTTCCACATGCAGGTGGTGCCCCGCCGCCCCGCGGCGCGCTTCTCCGACGACGGGCCGCTCGGGGCCCGCATGCTGCACCAGGCGCTGTCGCGGCTCGGCGCCGTGCTGGGCGCGCTGCCGCCGCTCAACATGTGGGTCCGGACCGCGCCGCGCGACGCCGAGCGCTTCTGCTGGCGGATCGAGGTGATGCCGCGCCTGGCGCAGCTGGCCGGGCTCGAGATCGGCACCGGCGTGCACCTGAACGTGCTCGCGCCCGAGGACGCGGCGGAGCGGCTGCGCGGCGCCAGCCTGTAGGTTTCCCCGCCGCCATGCCGCCAGTGCCCCGCCAGGTGCCGATGTTCGCCGCCGAGCCCCCGCAGGAGCCCCTGCCGTACGGCCGCTGGGGCGAGGCGCTCGGCGAGCAGTTCGCCGAGGCAGCCGAGGAGGAGATCGATCCCGCGACGATCGCCTGGTTCCCGGACCGCACCTGGGCCGGGCGCACCTACGTGCCGGCCACCGCCCCGTCGGGTGACGGCGAGGTGTTCGGCTACGTGTCCTACACGCGTGAGCACGAGGGCGCGCAGGCGATGGACTTCCGGGCCACGGCCGACTTCACCGAGGAGACCGCCGTGCAGAACCCGGACTGGACGCTGGACCTCTCGGACGAGGAGATCGGCCATTGGCGCGGCCCCGAGGGGCGGCGCGGGGTGATCACGCTCGTGTGGGGCGTGGCGCTGGTGGCGAACGGCGCGGCGGCCACGACCGAGCTGGGTCCGACCACCACCGACCAGTGCACGCTGGTGGACGACCGCTTCACGCTCGTGTCGGTCGACGCCTACACGGGCGACTACGTCGAGGTGCGCCTGTACGGCGCGCGCGGGGCCGAGCTGGCCCGCGAATCCCTGTACGAGGACGAGTAGCACGAGTACTTTCTGGTCGTATGGCTGACGCCCAGCGCTGCGTGCTGCTCAAGTTCGGCGAGCTTGCCCTGAAGGGCAAGAACCGCCCGCTGTTCGTGGGCGCCCTCGAGCGCAACCTGCGCCGCGCCGCCTCGGGGCTCGGGCCGCTGGAGGTCCGCCACCGCGGCGGCGTGTTCGTCGTCACGGGCGGCGAGCCGCAGGACGAGCTGGTGCAGCGCTGCCTGGCGCTGCCCGGGGTGAGCGTGGTGCAGCCGGGGCTGCGCTGCGAGCGCGACCCGACCGCGGCCGTCGACGCCGCCGTCGAGCTGCTGCGCGACCGGCCCGGCCGCACCTTCGCCGTGCGGGCGCGGCGACGCGACAAGCGCTTCGCGCTCCGCTCGGTCGAGCTGGCACGGCTGATCGGCGACGCCGTGCGCGTGCGCCTCGGGCTGGAGGTCGACCTCTCGAACCCGGACCTCGAGCTGTTCGTCGAGGTCGACACCAAGGAGCTGCTGGTGTCGGCCGACCGCCTGCGAGGCGCGGGCGGGCTGCCGGTGGGCTCGAGCGGGAGGGCGCTGGTGCTCCTGTCGGGCGGGCTCGACTCGCCCGTGGCGGCCTACCGGATGATGAAGCGCGGGCTGCGCTGCGACTTCGTGCACTTCTCCGGCCGCCCCTACACGGGCGCGGACTCGATCTACAAGGCGTACGCGCTGGTGGGGCGGCTCGACCGCCACCAGGGCGACTCGCGGCTGTACGTGGTGACGTTCGGCCCGGCGCAGCGGCGCCTGGCCACGGCCGGAGCCGGGCGCCTGCAGGTGCTGTCGCAGCGGAGGCTGATGGTGAGGGTGGCGTCGGCGCTGGGCGGAAGACTCGGCTCGGACGCGCTGGTCACCGGGCGACTCGCTGGGCCAGGTCGCGTCGCAGACGCTGCCGAACCTGGCGGTGGTGGAGGAGGCGGCCGAGCTGCCGCTGCTGCGCCCGCTGATCGACCGCGACAAGGCGGAGATCGTGGACATCGCGCGGGCGCTCGGAACGTACGAGATCTCGATCCTGCCCGACGAGGACTGCTGCCAGCTGTTCTCCTCGAAGCTCGCCGTGACGCGCGGCAACTCGGACGACCTGCGCCGCATCGAGCGGACCGCCGACATCGAGGAGATGGTGGAGGAGCTGGCCGCCTCGGCGGAGCTGTTCAAGCCCCGCCTGGAGGAGCACGAGGCGGCTATCGTCCCCGGGTAGCCGGCCCCGATAGCTCAGCCGGATAGAGCGACTCCCTCCTAAGGAGTAGGCCGCAGGTTCGAATCCTGCTCGGGGCGCTCAAGAGAAAGGCCTGCAAAGCGGCACCGGACCGCCTACCTGTCCGGCCGGCTGGTGGCCCATCGCGATGGCAACGGTCGTGGGGTGAGGATCCGCTACGGAGATATGACGAGTCCGTGGCAGCGGCGAACGTGATCATCGACTTCTTGGAGGAACGCGAGAGGGTTCTCACGCAGGTCGACACTGTGGGCTGGTATGACGGGCCGGAGCTACTCCTCAAGGAATCGGACTAGCCAGCGAGGCCCTCTCCTGCTTTGAGGCACACGTGACAGCGACTCCCTACGCCCGCCGGCTGTCGCTGTTCGCGCAAAGCGGAAGCAATTGTTCATGCACCAGACGCAGCCGACCGTCGGCGCTGTCCCGGTTGTAGGGGGTTATGGGCGAGAGCGCGGTAGGAGCTTGAGGGGACCTCTGAGCCGTACGCGACCGTAGATCAGTAGGTGAAGGTGGGAAAGGCTGTTTGCGGGTTAGTCGCCTGGGGAATCGCGACGGGCTGTGGCGCCAGCGCTGCAGGCGACCCGCAGTCCAGCCCAGAGAGCCAGGGGCCGCGCACAGTCGAGGACGTGCGTCATGGCTACCGCGTGGTCCTGCCTGCCGGTTGGCATCGGGCGCAGCGCAATCTGACTCCGCAGCTCGTGGATCCCCGCGAGGTCCTGTCGGTGGCCACGTATCGGCTCCGCTACGAGCGCCGGGCCCGGTGTTACGTCGGCGGCTGTCCGACACCGAGCCTGAACGGGTTTCGATCGACCGACATCCTGTTGTCGATCCAGGAGCGCGCCGATGCCAAAGCCACGACCGACAACGTCGCGATTGATCTCCGACCCCGCCAAACGCTTCGCCCCGGATTCAACAGCTGCGCGCGCCGACGGGTCGCGTGGTACGCGTTCAATGACTTCACCCAATCCGGGCGCAGTTTCTACGTGTTTGCAGTCGTAGGAAACCGCGCCACGGCGGTCACTCGCCGAGAGCTGCAACGGCTCCTGCATTCCCTGCATTTCCGCCCGCGCGGCACGACGCTCGCTCCACAGAAGCGGCCGACTAGCAGCCATCCGCGCCACAACCGGCCCCCGCCCTAAGACAACGGCCGCCGGCTGGTCCTTGCCGGGTGGCGCGGGCAGTTGCACAAATCGCGCAATGCAGCAGTGCGGGCGTGCTTCCGCTGAAACGACCAACCGGGGGACAGCGTGGAGGCGGGGCGAGTTCCGCTTCTCGCGCAAAGCGACACTCAGCGGGATGACTCAGGGGACTGTTGCTGTTCGTCCATTCCGATCGTCTGAGGCTGCCGCTGCGACGCTCGCATCCGTGGGCCAACGGGAGCGGCGCACCGGGAGTAGTTCGGTGGCGAGACGCGTGGGGCGCGCTTGGATAGGGTTGCCGCCACTGGGATGGGCAAGGGGACGCCGTGACGACGTTGACGAGTTGGGTTCTTAACCACAGGCGACTGGTGGTTGGAGTCTGGATTGCCGTCACGGTCGGTGCCTTTGCCGCGCTCGGGCCGGCGGGCAGCTCCTTGTCGCAGCAGTTCAACATTCCCGGACGGGAGGGCTTCGAGACGAACAAGGAGCTCAGCGAGATCTACGGCGCCGGTGGCGATGTCGCGCCGATCGTGCCGGTGGTCACACTCCCACAAGGGAAGACGGTTGACACGCCCGGCGTCCGCGAGGAGCTTGATGCGGCGGTGGCGAAGGTGGAGGCGGCGTTGCCGGAGTCGATGAGCGCCTCCTTTGCCTCGACCGGCGACCGAGCCTTCGTCTCCGACGATGGCCGCACCACCTTTGCGCTGGTCTACATCCCGTTCGAGGGTGGAGTCGACCCAGGGCAGGAGGAGGCCCGCGCCGGGCAAGCCGCGCTGGCAGGCGTCACCGTCGGCGGATCCGAGGTCGAGGTGACGGGACTGGACGCACTCCGCGCCTCCGCTGGGGACAACGAGGGCGACGGCGCCGACGTCGTGCTGGGAACGCTCGTGGCCGCACTGGGCGCACTGCTCGTCCTCGCCTTCGTCTTCCGTTCGCTCATGGCCTTGGTGCCGTTGCTGATGGCACTCGTCGCGATCCCGACGACCTTCCTTCTGGTCTGGCCGCTGGCGAGCGTTACAGACGTTTCTGTGATCGTCCAGTTCCTCGTAGCCTTGATCGGGCTCGGCATCGCGATCGATTACGCACTGCTCGTTGTGGTGCGGTGGCGGGAAGAGAGGCAGCGACCAGACGTCACGAACGAGATGGCTGTCCGGAACGCGATGCGCCACGCCGGTACCTCCGTCGTCTTCAGCGGCACCACCGTGGCGATCTCGCTGCTCGCACTGCTCGCTCTGCCGGTGCCGTTCATGCGCAGCATCGGCGTCGCCGGGCTGTTGATCGCGCTGGTCAGCGTCGCGGTGGCCGTCACGCTGCTGCCGGTCGTGTTGGCGACAATCGGGCCGAAGTTCGACTGGCCTCGAAACCGACGCGACGCGCAGGCAAGTCGTGGCTGGTCGGCTTGGGCGCGTCTGATCGTGCGCCACCGCTGGCCCGCAGCCGTGGCCTCAACCGCCGTGCTTGTGGCCCTGGTGGTCGCGGCCGCGAACATCCAGCTCGGAAACCCGCTCGCCTCCTCGCTCGCAAAGGAAGGGCCCGCACAGGCCGGCCTCGAGAACCTGGAGGACTCCGGCATCGGCACCGGGCCGCTCTCGCCCTTCGACGCGCTCGCCCGCTCAGGCGACCCCGGCGACGTGGCGCGGGCGTTCGCGCAGGTCGATGGTGTCCACAGCGCAGCAGCACCTGCCGAATGGCGCCGTGAAGGCACGGCGATCGTCGTCGTGATCCCGACCGCGGATGGAAACTCGCCGGCAGGCCGAGACACGCTCGACCGGCTGCGCGACGATGCGGAGGCATTGTCGACCGAGGTGACGGTCGGTGGCGAAGCGGCCCAGGGCGCCGACTTCCTCGAGGCCGTCTACGGCAGCTTCCCGCTGATGGTCGCACTGATCTCGATCCTCACCTTCATCCTGCTCGCGCGCGCCTTCCGGTCTCTGATCCTGCCGCTGAAAGCCGTCCTCTTGAACCTGCTCTCCGTCGCGGCCGCCTGGGGACTGATCGTGCTTGTCTACCAGGAGGGCTTCGGCTCCGAGGCGATCTGGGGCATCGAGGCGACGCAGGCGATCAACGTCGAGTTGCCGGTCGTCGTCTTCGCCTTCCTCTTCGGCATCTCGATGGATTACCAGGTCTTCATCATCAGCAGGATGCGGGAGGCGTACGACCGCACCGGCTCGACCGAAGAAGCCGTGGTCGAGGGGATCGGCCGCACCGGCCGACTCGTCACTAGCGCGGCGTTGATCCTCTTCCTCGCGTTCGTCGCGTTCGCACTCCAGCCGGGCACCGAGGCCAAGATCTTCGCGACCGCGCTCGGCGGCGGCATCCTGATCGACGCGACCATCATCCGAGGCGTCCTCGCCCCGGCTGCCGTCGCCCTCTTCGGCCGCTGGAACTGGTGGCTTCCCGACTGGGCCGCACGAATCCTCCGCGTCCAACCATCACCTGCGCCTAAGGCACCCACCCAACCCGCCCCGACGGCGTGATCGTGATCGCGCGCATGCACTGATCGTGCCACCTCGTACCGACGCGCCGGCGAAGATCGCGATCGAGCAAGACGACATGCCGTGCGCGAGCTCAAGGACGCCGAGCGGCGGCAGCCGGTTCGCGCCAAGCGCACGGTGCTCATCACTCCACGGTGACGACACTTTCGCCACGGACGAGAAGAAGTAGCGACGGCTCCGCCGTGCGACGATCGCTTACGGCGCAAAGCGATAGCGCCGTGCCTAGACGCCGGGTGACTGCTGTGGACGAACAGCAGCCATCTAGCCTCGCGTAACCGTCGCTTCCGCATCTCGCGCGAAGCGGCAGCGTGCGACGCTGCCGGCACCGCTTACGCTGCTCGTCCCGTGCGAGAGCTTGCCGGCACCCAGGAGCGATGCCCGGATCTGTTCGACAGCGAGAGGACTGCGTTCCCGTGAAGGGATCGGCTACAGGGATGCTGCCATCGCGTCGTCGCCGGTAGTGCAGCGTGACGATGAGTTTCGGCCAGCGCGGCAGTCAAGTAGGGCATCGCGCAAGTGCCCAAGTGATCAAGGGGCCGCTGACAGCGTGGCCCGTACCACCCGCCAGAAGGAGCGACAAGTGATGCAGTTCTTCTTGACCGTCCCCCACGACTCGGCCGACGAGCCGACCATGGCGTCGATGGACCCGGCCGAACTAGAGGCCGCGCTGGCCGCCGTGGAGGAGTTCAACACCGATCTACACAAGTCCGGGGCGTTTCGCTTCGCCGGGGGCCTGCACCCGCCGTCGTCGGCCAAGACCGTCGACGCCACCAGCGGCGAGCCCGTGGTGGTCGACGGACCGTTCGTTGAGGCGCCGGAGTACGTCGGCGGCTTCTGGGTGATCGAGGCCGCAGACGAAGATGCCGCGGTCCGGTGGGCGACGCAGGCGTCGAAGGCACTGGGTGGCCGCATCGAGGTGCGCGCCTTTCAGGACCCGCAGGACGCCTGATCGAACGCAGATCGCCGGCAGCCCTGTCCGGCTCGGCTCCTCGTCATCGCGCAAAGCACAACTCGAGCGGCGAGTGCTCCGTCGCACGGAAGGGAGCAGCAGGCCTCTCAGGCGGCGCGTGCGCCTCTCGGGCGCATCGCCCTGGCCGAGCGGACCTATAGCTCCTGTCCTCGTTGCCGATAGACGCGGTGAAGAGCAGCGTTGGCGCCGTCAGGACCGAAGCCTCAGCGACGACCTGCGGATCGGGAAGCAACACTGAAGTACATGCGACCATCTGGAATGCAGCCAGTCGACCTGCTGACGCTCTCCCGGCGGATGCTCGACCAGCTTGAACCAGCATCGTCACAAGGAACCGCATGAATGACAACGACGCCCCTGTCGTGCCCGTTTGGACACTGTGCACGTCCGAAGCCACCACCCTCGTTCCAGCGGTGGCTGACGGAGGGCGCCCTCACGCCCGAACGCTTGACCGAGCTTCGCAGTGCGCTCGCCACGTTCTCGTCGGCGCCGCTGGTGACCCTGGAAGCCCATCCGTTGGCGAAGAAGCGCGGCCGCTCGGCGGGCCTGCCGCTCGACGCCGTGAGCCCGCTCGCGCAGGAGCTCTCGCGCCTGGTCGCCGCGAATGCGAAGAGCGTGCCTGCCGTCGCGCAGGTCGCGGAGTCCAGCGAAGTGCTCTACCGGATGGTGGTTCCCGCCAAGGTCGCCGCGCAGGTCGGCAAGGGCCTCGTGAAGCCGATGAGGTCCAAGGCCGTCGCGGACGGCGTCTACGGCGACTTGGTGACGCTGCCAACGACGTGATCGGTCGCCAAGGCCACGTTCGTTCCCGTCGAGACGGCAGCGGCGGGCGCCGCCACCCTGGGGTAGCCGGAACGCGTGGGAACGGCCGCTGCAGGCAGCGCGATGACTGTCGCCGCGCCGCTGGTCCTGCTGGCGGTCGCGGTCGGTGCGAGCGCTTACGCCGATCACCAGCGTCAGAAGGCCATCGAGCACATCACCGAGCTGCTCGAACAGCTCCACGACGACAAGTTGGAGCGCGAACGCAACGAACTCGACGGCTGCCGCGACGCGATCGACAAGGCCACCGCGCTGCTCCTCGATCGCGGAAAGGTTGGCGCCTCCCTCGGGTTGGACTCAGCCGTTCATGCGATCAGCACTGCGACCCAGAACGCGGACCGCCGAGTGAAGAAGTGGGAGGCCGCACTCGGCTCGTTCGTCGGCAACCGCGTCGAGGTCTCCGAGCTGGAAGCCGGTTTTCCCGGCGTGTGCGAGGACGGTGGCACGTTCCGTACCCACCTCGAACTGGCGGCGCTCGCCATCGCGCTCAAGCGCCGTGTGATCCTCTTGCAGGGCGTCGAGGCCGGCCAGAGCGACCCGGACAACCCGTTCGAGAACTTCGTTCGCAGCCTCAAAGACGACCAGCAACGCATCCTCGAGCTGGAAGCACGTATTGACAACGTCCTTCTACGACTGTCGGCGCTGGAGGTGCGGTCGCCAAAACGGCTGATCGACAAGGTCATGACCCGAAAGCAGGTCGACAGCCTGCTCGAGACGTCGTACCGACTCAGGGCCCTCGGCGCGGGGGTTGGCGCCGTTGCGCCGAGCCAAGACGTCGTCATCGAGATCGAGAAGCACAGCGACGGAACGCTCCTGGTGCTCCCAGCCCGCGCGGCCTGACCTGCTCCGATTTGCCGCCCGGCGGCACGTCTCGTGGAACGCGAAGCGGCTGCAATAGCGACACCACCCTCACGTCAACGGACAGCTCGCCACGGGCCTCCGACGCACGCTTCACAGACGACCTCGGCACTGAACTCTTCCGCCACTTCCTGGGACTTGATCCCGTCCGTGGGCGCCCGAGTGCTGGTTTCGCGTGATAGCGGCAGCGGCCGCCGGGCTCGGCGTCCGTCAGGACGGTTGCTCTGCATGAAGGCCTGCTCCTCCGTGCCGCGCCCCGGGTGTGTGCGCGCCGCCGGGACCACTGGGTTGTCATGAGGTTCGGGGTGGCCGACGGATCTCGACGCTCACGGCGCGACGATCAGCTTGCCGCCGTCGTGCGCTGCTTGATCCAGCCCACGATCTCCTCGAGCTCCGCGTCGCCTGCCGCAACCCTGCCGACGAGCTCGGCGTCGGTGGCGACGTCGGGGTCGCCCCAGGTGCGGCCGTTCTGCTCGAGGAAGTCGATCGTCATCGCGAAGGCGGTGCGCTTGTTCCCGTCCGGTAGCGGGTGGTTGCGCACCAGGCGCTCGAGCAGCACAGCCGCTTTGAGCTCGAGCGTGGGATAGGCCTCCTCGTCGCCGAAGCCGGCGAACGGGGCGGCAAGTGCCGAGTCCGCCAGACCTAGCCGCGGTAGCCGGGCAACGCTGTCCTCGGACACCTCGAGGATCTCGGCGGCCGCGGCGAGGTAGTCGCCCAGGTCAGGGCGCCACATGGGCGCGCCTACTTGGCGAGCTCGTCGAACGTCTCCCGGTGACGCTCGACGATCTTTCGGATCCGCTTGCGCGTCTCGCGCCGCGGCTCCGCGTCCTTTCGCTTGCCGTCAGGACCCTTCGCCTCGCGACGAGGCGTCTTGGCATGCTTGGTCGACACCGGCTTCTCGTTCATCGGGGACATTGTGACGTAGCGCGCAGCAGCTGCTCGTCGCTGCGAGCGACGTCGCGCCCCCGCTGCCGGATGCCGTCAGAGGGTCAACCCCCGCCGTCGCGGGGCAGATCACCGAACTAGGTGTGCGTGAGCTTCAGCGGCACATGCGCCGTGCTGTGAGTGTCGTGCTCGCGATGCGGGACGGTCCTGCCGAGGTCGCTCAGCAGCCGGTCCCTGAGTGCACGCCACTCGAGACTCAGAGGAGCCGGCGTGATGCCTCAGACGGTGCGGGGTCGGAATGGCTCGTGCTCGTGCGCGAGCCAGACCAGCTCGGGGTCGAGCGCGAGCACGCGCTGCCGGCCTTCGGTGGGCGGCTCGTCGAACTCGCCGTGCCACACCGCCACGTCGCCGCCGACGACGACCGGCCGCCCGCGGGTCTCGACGACGACCACCTGCATGCCGCGTGTGTGGCCCGGCGCCGGGAGGAGTCGGAGCCCGGGAAGCAGCTCGAGCTCGCCGTCGACCGGCGTGTACCGCACGCCGGGCGCGTCGACCCACTCGCGAAGGTATTCGTCCTCGCTGCGCGCGTCCTCGAGCTCGCGACGCTGGACGTAGATCGGCTTGCCGGGGAAGAGGTGGTTGCCGCCGCAGTGATCGGCGTGCAGGTGTGTGTTGACGACGATGTCGATGCCGGCGAGATCGAAGTCCTGCTCGCTCAGTGGCCGGAGGCGGGGCTCGAGCTCGGCCGCGAAGGGGTGCAGCTCGGTCATGCCGGTGTCGACGAGCACGCGCGCATCGGGATGGTCGATGACGTGCACGTAGAGCGGCATCGGCTCGCCCTCGGCCATCAGGTCGGCAACGAGGACCGGCGTGATAGTCACCGGGGGAGGGGCGTTCATGTCGTAGCGACCCCTGCGCTGAGCGTGGCCGGCAGGTCGAAGTGCTCGAACACCGCGCCGTCGAAGGTGACGATCTCGGTCACGACCCCGTCCTGCAGCCGCAGGACGTCGATCGCCAGCGGTTCGTACGCGGCGTCGCCCGGCTTGCGCACGTAGCCCGCGACCGCGGGCTGACCGTTGGCGCGGGTGACCACGCACCGCATGCTGCCGAACGCCTCCGATCCGAACCCGCCGTCGATCCAGCCCTGCACGACCGTGCTTCGGCCGGTCCAGACGCCGGGCGTCGGCGGCATCGAGAAGCGGACGTCCTCGTGCATGAGCGCGGCCAGGCCCTCGGCGTCGGCGCGCTCGCTGCACTCGACGTAGCGGGCGAGCAGCTCCCGCTCGGCGGCGGTCGGCTCAGCGGCCTGTTGCCACGCCTCGCGGTCCTCGGGCAGGCTCTCCCGCAACCCAGCCCGCGCGCGCTGCAGCGCGGAGTTCACCGACGCCTCTGTCGTCTCGAGCAGCCGCGCGGTCTCCTTCGCCGAGCAGCCGAGGACGTCGCGCAGCACGAGCACGGCCCGCGGCAGCGGCGCGAGGTGCTGGATCGCGGCGATGAACGCCAGCTCGACGGTCTCCTTGGCGAGCGCCACGTCCTCCGGGCCCTCGCGCCGGTCGACCAGCTGCTCGAGGAGCTCGTCGGGATAGGGCTGCAGCCACGCAACCTCGCCGCTCGCGCTCGGCCGCCGCGGGCGCTTGTCGAGCGCGTCGAGGCAGGCGTTCGTCGCGATCCGGTACAGCCACGCGCGAACCGACGCGCGGCCCTCGTACGTCTCGCGCCGGCGCCACGCGCGCAGGAACGCCTCCTGGACGAGGTCCTCGGCCTCCTCGAACGACCCGAGCAGGCGGTAGCAGTGGACGTGCAACTCGCGGCGGTGCGGCTCGACGCGGGCGCCGAAGGCCTGCTCGTCGAGCGGCCGGAGGTCGTCGGTGATGGAGCTCATGGTGTGTGTGACGGCGGGCGGCCCGAAAACTCATCACCCGGCGCCATGCAGCGTCTCGACGGGCGTTGCCGCAATCGAGGGCCCTTCATTGCGCAGAGTTCCACAGCACGACCCTCCGGTGCGTCGGCGCAGCAACACCATCATGGGCCGAGGGTTGCAGGCCAGGCCGTCTGCCCGACAGCCGCTGCCGTGTTGACGCGCAGATCTGCCCGCCTGTTTCCTTCGTCCTACGTCTCCCCAGACGTCATCGAGAAGCAGGGTCAATCAGAGTCAACGCCAGAATGAGGACGGTGAACGCTGGCGCCGAGATCGAGCTGAGCGCGGCGGAGGCGCGGGGCGCCGCACTCGCTGCGCAGGGCATGGGCCGACCGCGGCCGAACGGCCGGATCGACGCCCGCCATCTGCGGCGTGCGATCGACGATGTCGGCCTGCTGCAGCTGGACTCGGTCAACGCCCTCTGCCGCTCCCACTACATGCCACTCTTCTCGCGGCTCGGCCCCTACCCGCGGGCCACCCTCGACCGCCTGGCCTCGCACGCTGACACCGCCACCGGACCCGCAACGCGGGCCGGGCGCGACCGCGGCCTGTTCGAGTACTGGGGGCACGAAGCTTCGCTGCTGCCGGTCGAGCTGCAGCCGCTGCTGCGCTGGCGGATGGCGCGGGCAGAGAAGCTCACCGAGAAACCAGCCCGCCTGCCTGGCCGCGGAGAAGCCCGAGCTGCTCGAGTCGGTTCTGCGCACGGTGCGCGAGCGGGGCCCGATCCGCGCCGCCGAGGTCGCCACGCCGGTGCGCAAGCCCGGAAACCCGTGGTACAACTGGAGCGAGGGCAAGATCGCGCTCGACTACCTCTTCTTCGCGGGCAGCGTCTGCGCCGCCCATCGCGTCCGTTTCGAGCGTCACTACGACTTGCCCGAGCGGGTGTTGCCCGAGGCCGTCCTCGACGCCCCGACCCCAGCCGAGGACGAGGCGCAGCGCCAGCTGCTGCTGATCGCGGCAGCACGCCTCGGCGTCGCGACCGAGCCCGACCTCGGTGACTATTTCCGCCTGCCGCGGGCGGAGTCGAAGGCGCGCCTGGCCGAGCTGGTCGAGGCCGGTGCCCTCACCCCGACCCGAGTCGAGGGCTGGAGCGCCCCCGCCTACGTCACGGCGGCGCGGCTCCCAACGCCCGCGCGCGACGCGCGCGCCCTGCTGGCGCCCTTCGACCCGCTGGTCTGGTCGCGGCCGCGTACCGAGCGGCTCTTCGGTTTCCGCTACCGGATCGAGCTCTACACGCCGGCGGCGAAGCGGGTCCATGGTTACTACGTGCTTCCGTTCCTCCTCGGCGACCGCCTGGTGGCGCGGGTCGACGTCAAGAGCGACCGCCAGGCGGGGGTGCTGCGGGTGCTCGGCGCGTTCGCCGAGCCGGGGGCTGATCCCGGCGCGGTGGCCCCGGAGCTGGCGGACGAGCTGCGGCTGCTCGCCGGCTGGCTCGAGCTCGAACACGTCTCGGTGGCGAGGAAAGGCGACCTCGCCGCGAAGCTGGCGAAGGCGGTCGCCGCCGTCCAGGGTCGGCGCTAGAGCTGGGTGCAATCTCGAACCAACGTCTGACCGCGAAACCAGGACAGTTGTGCGTGCAACCTTCGGGAGCGGCGACCGCGCCGCGCCTTCCGGAGGGGGCGAAGGCGCGGCGCGGTGTCGGGCGGACCTCCTAGGCGCCGTGGAGCGCTTTGCGCAGGAAGGCGGTGGCCTGTGCGACGGCGGCCCGCGTCGCGTGCGTGCCGCTGAGCGGGTTGAGCATCATGAAGTCGTGCGTGATGCCGTCGTACCGCACAGTCGTGACGGGCACGCCCGCGGCCCGGAGGCGCGCCGCGTAGGCCTCGCCCTCATCGCGCAACACGTCGGCCTCGTCGACGATCACGAACGCCGGCGGCAGCCCTTCGAGCTGCTCGTCGGATGCGCGCAGCGGCGAGGCGAACGGCTCCGAGCGTCGCTCGACGTCGGGCAGGTAGGCATCCCAGAACCACGCCATCGCCTTTGCGGTGAGGAAGTAGCCCTCAGCGAATTGCTCGTACGAGCCGGTGTCCATGGCGGCGTCGGTGACCGGGTAGTACATCGACTGCTGAACGAAGCGGACGTCGCCGCGCTCGTTCGCCATCAGCGCCAGCGCCGCGGCCATGTTGCCGCCGACCGAGTCGCCGGCGACCGCGATGCGCTCCGGGTCGAGCTGGTTGGCGTCGCCTTCGCGCACGATCCACTGGGCCGTCGCGTATCCCTGCTCGATCGCGACGGGGTACTGCGCCTCCGGCGAGCGGTCGTACTCGACGAACACGACGGCGGCCTCGGTGCCGTCGGCCAGTTCCCGGACGAGGCGGTCGTGCGTGTCGGCGTTGCCGAGCACCCAGCCGCCGCCGTGCATGTAGAGGATCACCGGCAGCGTCCCGACGGCATCGGGCGGCCGGACGATCCGCACGCGGACGTCGCCGACCTCGGCGGGGACGGTGATCCAGCGGTCCTTGACCGGCAGCTTGTCGATCGGGGCGGCCTGGACGTCGTCCAGGACCTTGCGTGCATCGGCCGGGGTGAGCTCGTACAGGAACGGCGGCTTGGCGGTCGCCTCGACGAATGCCTGCGACTCCGGCTCGAGCACGACCGGGGCGTGTGTCGCGGTGGACTGGTGCATGTTGCTCCTCTCGATCGTTGCGGTGCGTCCTCGATGACCGACCACGCTGACGTGGACGTCGTGCAGGACTGGCGAGCGCGACGTCAGCGCGTTTGTCATGCAACAAGGGTCCCGCAGGCGGGGCGCTCTCGCATCGGCCAGGTGGCCAGCCCGGCTGGCTAGTCGCCGCCGGCTCTCGGAAGCTCGACATCACCTCGCGCGACCAGCTGAGCCGCATACGCGCCGGTCAACAGAAAGCTCGGCCCGGTCGCCGGGGTCATTGCACAGGCCGGGATGGCCACCCAACAGTGGGGCGTAGCGCAGCTCCGCCCGCGCCGCCGCAAGCCAAGGAGCCACCCACCCGTAACGTGATTTGGTAGGCGCCTCGGCGCCCCGGCACAGTTCATCTGTGCAGCAGGGGGAGCCTTGATCACCCGTCTCGCGCAGTTCGCGATTCGCCGGCCGGTGCTCGTGCTGGTCAGCTGGGCGCTCGCCGTTGCGGTCCTCGCTGCGGTCGGCCGGGGCGTCGAGCAGAAGCTCATGCCGACCACGCTCTCGATTCCGGGCACCGAGTCGCATCGGTGGAAGGGGATGATGGAGGGGCACCTCGGGGAGCCCGCCGCCGTGCTCCTTCGTGGGCCGGCTCGGGAGGTCGACCGTCAGGGGTCGCGGCTCGCCGCGGCGCTCCTCCGGCGCCCCCACACCCGCACGCTTTCGCCCTGGAGTGGCGGTCGCGGCGCGGGCCGCCTGCGGCCCAGTCCGCGCGAGGCCATGATCGTCCTCAACCTCGAGATCCCCGAGGGCGAGAACCAGAACACGATCGTCCCGCCGCTCGAGCGCTTCGTCGACAGCCGCATCGACGCGCCCGTCGAGACCCACCTGTCGGGGCTGTTCGGCAGGGACCTCAACAAGGCGAGCGTCGACGCCGTGCGCAAGGGCGAGCTGATCGCCCTACCGGTGCTGATCGTCGTCCTGCTGTTCGTGTTCAGGAGCCCGATCGCCGCCGCGATCCCGCTCCTGATCGCGCTCGGGACGCTCGGGGCGGGCTTCGGCATCATCGCCCTCCTCACGAGGCTGCAGGACCTCGACGCGCTCACCCTCAGCCTCGCGTCGATGATCGGCCTCGCCCTGGGGGTCGACTACTCGCTCCTCCTGGTCAGCCGCTTCCGCGAGGCGCTGGCGCGCGGCCACCCGCCGCGGGAGGCGGCCGCCATCGCGGCCAACACCGCCGGCCGCACCGCCACCTTCGCCGGCTGGGTGCTGGTGTCGATCATGCTGGTCACCTGCCTGGCGTCGCCCGGCACGATCCTGTTCTCGCCGGCGGTCGGCGCGATCGTCGTGACGCTCCTGAGCATGGTCGGCGCCGTGCTCGTCACCCCGGCCGCGGTCTGCCTCCTGGGCGCCCGCATCAACCGCTGGCAGATCGGCGGCCGCCGTAAGAGGAGGAGCGGCGCCGGGGCGATCGGCCGCGTCGTCCGCAACGCCGGCCGCCGGCCGGCGCTCGCCGCGGGGACGGTGCTGGCGGGCCTGCTGCTGATGGCGTCGCCCGTGCTCGCCCTCGACACGATCCCGCCCGACCCCCGGCAGCTCCCCGAGGGGAGCAAAGGGCTCGAGGACTTCACCCGCGTGCGCGAGGCCGGCTTCGGACCGCAGGTCGAGGTCGCGCTGCGCACCCCCCAGGGCGCGCTGACCGACCCCGCGCTCCTCCGGAAGATCGAGCGGTTCGAGGGACGGCTGCGGGCCATCCCCGACGTGAAGTTCGTGACGGGGCCCGGCGCGATCGCGAGGCGGGCCGGACAGCTGCACGACGTGCCCGACGAGATCCGGCGCGCGCAGCGCCAGCTGACGGAGCACCAGAGCAACCTCGACCTGCTCGCCTCCGGGGTCCAGCGCGCGGCCGCCGGCGCGGGCCGGCTGCAGGACGGCTTCGGGCGGGCGGCGAGCGGGGCGCGCCGGCTCGAGGAGCACACGGAGACGGCGAGCGCCGGAACCGAGCGCTTCGACGAGGGCGCCGGGCGCGCGGCGGAGGGTGCTCTCGCGCTCGCTGACGGGCACTCCCAGGCCACCGGCGGTGCGGGCCGGCTCACTGCCGGCGCGATCCGCGCCCGCGCCGCGGCGGCGCGGATCGCGGCGGGCAGCAGGCGGCTCGGCGAACGCCTCCGGACCGGCCTGGCCCCCGGCGCCGCCCGGCTTGCCACGGGACTCCGCGACGGGCGAAGAAGGATGAAGTCGGTCGGCTCGACCGCGAGCCTCCTCAGGGCGGCGGTCAAGACGGGCTTCCGCGCGATCCGGGGACCGAAGTGCTCGGCGGCGACGCCCTCGAAGTGCTGGTGGACGGACGAGCGCTTCCTCGACACGCTCGACTACGTCGAGGCGCAGATGCTCCGGAAGCTGGGCAATGCGCTCCCCGCGGGCTCGAGCTCACTGAAATCCGAGCTCGCCCGGGCGGCCGCCGGTGCGTCCCGCCTCGAGCGAGCCGCCCGGCAGGCGGGCGCGGGCGCGAACCGGATCGGCGCGGGCACGGACAGGCTCATGGCAGGCCTCGCCACGCTCGTGGAGGGGAACGCCCGGCTCGAGGCCGAGCTTGGCCGGCTGGCGGAGGGCGCGCCGCAGATCGCCCGCGCCCTCGGCAAGCTCCAGAGCGGCACCGGCCGGCTGCGAAGCGGCCTGCAACAGATCCGCGCAGGCCAGGCGAGGCTGGCGAGCGGCCTCGATGCGGGAGCCCGGCGGAGCGAGTCGTTCAGCGCCCGCCTCGCCGAAGGAGCGGGCGAGGTGGCGCGCGTGCAGGAGCGGCTCACGAGCGGCGCCGGACCGTCCGCCCCGCTCGAGACCCTGGCGCAGCTCGAGCGGCAGTCCCCGGGCTTCTTCAGGTCCGGCTACCTGACGGTGGCGGCCATCGACGGCATGCCCCGCCGGCAGCGGGAGACCACCGCGAGCCTGCTCGACGCCGATAGCGGCGGGGACGTGGGCCGGATCGTCGTCCTGCCCGACATCCCGGTGAACGACCCGCGCACCGCGGCGCTGGTCGAGGACGTCAGGGAGATGGCGCGCGCGTTCGGCGAGCGCGAGGGACTCGACACGGCGGTCGGCGGTGTCGCCGCGCAGCTGGTCGACTACGACCGGGTCACCTCGGAGCGCATCCCGCGGCTCGTGATCGCGATCTCGCTCGTGACCTACCTGGGCCTGGTCGCGATCCTCCGCTCGCTCCTGCTCCCGCTGGTGGCCGTGGCTCTGAACCTGCTCACCGTGGCGGCCGCGTTCGGCGTCCTCACGCTCCTGTTCGTCGGCGACGACCCGGCCCTCGGCGGCGCCGGGGCGCTCGACGTGATCTCGGTCGCCGCCATCTTCGCCATCGCCTTCGCGCTCTCGATCGACTACCAGGTCTTCCTGCTCACCCGCACGCGCGAGGAGTTCGTGCGCACGCGATCGAACGCGGCGGCGATCGCCTTCGGCGTCGACAGGACCGGCGGGGTGGTGACGGGCGCGGCCGCGATCATGATCTCGGTCTTCCTCGCCTTCGGGCTGTCGGACTTCGTCGTGGTGCGCCAGTTCGGGATCGGGCTGGCCGTGGCCGTCCTGCTGGACGCGACGATCGTGCGCCTCGTCCTGCTGCCCGCGGTGATGCGGCTGCTGGGCTCGCGGACCTGGTGGATGCCCCGGTGGCTCGGGGCGCGGCTGCCGAACCTGGACGTCGATGCCGCCCGCGGGTGAGGTCCACGTCTGGGTGGTGCCGCTGGGGTCGGCGCCGGAACCCCGAAAGCGATCGCTGATCAGCCACGTGGCCCTGCGGCTCCTGCTGGGCGAGCTGACGGGGACGGCGCCGGAGACCCTCCGGTTCGAGCGCCGCTGCGGCCACTGCGGCGGCGACGGCCACGGCAAGCCCCACGCTCGTGGGTCGCTCCGACCTCGACTTCAGCATCTCCCACTCCGGCGAGCTCGCGCTGATCGCCGTTGCGCGCGGACGTCGTGTGGGGGCGGACGTCGAGCGCGTGCGCCTGCGCACCGACGTGCTGGCGATCGCCCGCGGCTCGCTGTCTGTCCGCGAGCGCCAGGCGATCGAGTCCCTGGAGACCGACGAGGCGCGGCGCGCCGAGTTCTTCCGCTGCTGGACCCGCAAGGAGGCCTACCTCAAGGGCCTGGGGGTCGGGCTGGCCGGCGGGCTCGACACAGACCCCGAGGAGGCCCAGGGCTGGCAGATCCAATCGCTGCTCGCCCCTCTCGGCTACGCGGCCGCCGTGGCGGCAGAGGGTCAGTTCGCCCTGAGGCAGAGGACGACGTTGTGGCCGCCGAACCCGAAGCTGTCGGAGAGCCCGACGGCCCCCCGGCCGTTGCGGGTGCGCTCGCCGAGCGGCCGCGCGCCGTCGGTGACGTAGTCGAGGTCGCACTCGGGATCCGGCTCGCCGTAGCCGAGGTTGGGCGGAGCCGTGCGATGCCTCAGCGCCAGCACGGTCGCCACCGCCTCCACGGCTCCGGCCGCGCCCAACAGGTGGCCGATGGCCGACTTGGTCGACGAGACGGGGACGCCGCGCGCGACGTCCTCTCCGAGTGCGAGCTTGAGCGCACGCGTCTCGGCGACGTCGCTCGCCACCGTCGCCGTGCCCTGGGCGTTCACGTAGTCGAGCTCCCCGGGCTCCAGGCCGGCCTCGGCGAGCGCGCGGGCGATTGCCTTCGCTGCCCCGCGTCCGCCCGGGTCAGGCGCCACGAGGTGGGAGTGGTCCGAGCTCGAGCCGACCCCGAGCACCTCGCCGAGGACCCGCGCGCCGCGCTGCCGGGCGTTGCGCTCGTCCTCCAGCGCGAGCACCGCGGCTCCCTCTCCCATGACGAAGCCGTCGCGGCGCGCGTCGAACGGGCGGCTCGTGCCGCTCGCGGAGACCACGCCGGTGGCGTTGAAGCAAGCCTGGGAGAAACGGCTGAAGGGCGCCTCGGCCCCGCCGGCGAGGCACGCCTTCGCGTCGCCCGCCTGGATCGCGCGCACCGCGGACACGATCGCCGTCGCTGCGCTCGCGCAGGCGGAGCCGACCTGGTACGTGGCTCCGCCGAAGCCGTAGCGAATCGCCAGGGTGGCGCTCGCCGAGCTGGGCATGATCCGCGGAAGCGAGAGCGGGCTCACCTGCCGGGGGCCGCGCTCCTGCAGCACCTGGTACTGCGCCTCGACGGTCAGCACCCCTCCCACGGTGACGCCGATGACGGCCCCGATGTCGTCGGGCTCGCAGGGCGGGTTCGCCACCCAGCCCGACTGGCCCACGGCCTCGTCGGCCGCAGCGACCGTCAGCTGGGTGAAGCGATCCGTGATCGCGCACTCCTTCCGCGACAGGTGGTTGGTCGGGTCGAAGCCCGCGCAGCGCGCCTGCCCGTCCTCGATCGCCACGTGTCCGGCCGACCACTCGCGGTGGAGCAGGTCGGCCCCGGCGCCGTACGGGGTGACCGCCCCAACGCCGGTGATGACGACCCGCGAGCGCACCTAGGGGCCGAGAGCGTCGGCGACCGTCGCCACGACGGCCTGCTCGTCCGAGTGCAGGAAGAAGTGGCCACCCGGGAAGACGCGGACGTCGAACGACTCGCGCGTGTACCGCCCCCACTCCTCGAGGACCTCCGCGCGCGCGAGGCGATCGCCGGCGCCCCCCAGGATCGTCATGGGGACGGGCAGCGGCGGGCCCGGCTCGTGGTCGTGCGTCTCGAAGGCCTTCAGGTCGGCGCGCAGGACGGGCATGAAGAGGTCGATCAGCTCGGGGCATTCGAGCACCGGCAGCGGGGTTCCTCCGAGCCGCTGCAGCCGCTCCTTGAGGGCACGGTCCGGCAGCCGGTGAACGTCCGGCTCGGCCGGAGGGAGGTGCGGCGGCGGGCACGCCGACACGAAGAGCCGCCTTGGGAGCGGCGCACCGAGGCGGTGGAGCCTCCGGGCGATCTCGAAGCAGAGCAGGCCGCCGAAGCTGTGGCCGAAGAAGGCGAAGGGCGCCGCCGGCAGCCCGCGGAAGACGCTCACGAGCTCGTCGGCCAGCGGCCCGAGCCGGTCCCGGGGCCGCTCGTCGAGGCGGAACGCCCGCCCGGGGAGCACGACCCCGCACGCCTCGATGCTCGCGGGGAGCAGCCGCGGCCAGCCGCGGAAGATGTTCGGGCCCGCCCCCGCGTACGGGAAGCAGAAGAGGCGGAGCTCCGCCGATCGCGTGGCGAGCGGCCGGTAGAACCAGCTCATGCCGGGCTCAGCCCCTCGGGTCCGTCCCGCCCGATGCCGGCCCGAGCAGCGCATCCACCTCCTGGTCGGAGAGCTCGTCGAGCGTCTCCAGGATCTCCGCCGTCGCCGCGGCGGCCTCGTCGGCCCCGTCGGCCGGGCCCGCCGCCGCCTCCGTGTCGCGGCCGGTCAGGAGCCCGGCGACCTGGGTCGCCAGGTTGGTGATGGTCGGGTCCTCGATCAGCCCGACGATCGGGAGCTCGATCCCGTGGGTGGTCTCGACGCGGTTCTTCACCTCGAGCGCCATCAGCGAGTCGAGGCCGACGTGCGTGAGCGGCGCGTCCACGTCGAGGGCCTCCGGCTCGGTCTCGAGCACGCGCGCCAGCTCCTGCTGGAGGTAGGCCGCGATCAGGTCCGGCCGCTCCTCCTCGCCGGCCGCGAGGATGCGGCTCGCCGCCGCGAGGTCCTCGGCCCGCGCTGCGCGGTGCTCCTCCGCCTCGGCCTCGACGAGCTCGCGGAGCAGCGGCGAGCGGCTGAACGAGGGAAAGAGCTCGCGCCACCGGCCCCAGCGGAACGGCAGGACCGCGACCTGCGGCTCGCCGGCGGCGAGCACGCGCCCGAGTGCCTCCACGCCCTGCTCGGGCGACAGCGTCCCGACCTCGGAGATGATCGAGCGGCCGTCCCGGCTCGCCTCCGCGGCCATGCCGATCTCCGACCAGCCGCTCCAGTCGATGCTCACGGCCGGCAGGCCCTGGCTGCGCCGCAGGTGCGCGAGGGCATCGAGGAAGGCGTTCGCGGCCGCGTAGTTCGCCTGGGCGGGAGCGCCGAGCACGCCGATCACCGAGGAGAAGAGGACGAAGAAGTCGAGCTCTCGATCGGCCGTCGCGAGGTGGAGGTTCCAGGCGCCCGCCGCCTTGGGAGCCATCACGCGGGCGACCCGCTCGCGGTCGAGCTCGGTGGCGAGCCCGTCGTCGAGGACGCCGGCGGAGTGGACGATCCCGCGCAGGGGCGGCATCCCGGCGGGCAGCTCCAGCGCGCGCCGCACGTCCTGCGGGTTCGACACGTCCGCCGCCACCGTGAGGACCTCGGCGCCGGCCTCGCGCAGCTCCTCCACGGCGCGGGCGGTGGATCCTTCCGGGGACCGCCTCGACACGAGCACGAGGTGCCGGGCGCCGCGGTCGACCATCCAGCGCGCGACGGCGAGTCCAAGGCTGCCCAGGCCGCCGGTGATCAGGTAGGTGGCGTCGCCGCGCAGGTTCGGGTCGTTCGTCCCGCCGGCGTGCTCGCGGTGGCGTAGCCGCGCCGCGTAGCGCCTCCCGCCCCTGAGCGCCACGTGGGTCTCGTCGCTCGCGGCCTGAAGCTCGCGGGCCAGCAGCGCCCGCCTCTCCGTCGGGCCGGCGTGGATCGAGGTCCACCGCCCGGCAGCGCAGCTGCGGCTGCTCGTGGATCACGGACATCATGAGCCCCCAGAGCGCGGCCTGGTCGGGAGCGATCTCCGAGCCGTCCTCACCGGCGACCGCGTGCGCCCCGCGAGTGACGAGCACGAGCTGCGGCGCCGGGTGTGGGTACTCGGCGAGCTGCCGCACGACGTCGAGGAGCCGGGTGGCGCTCGAGAGCGCCTTGCTCGGAGGATCGGCCGCGGGCGCCGCGATGGCGTCGGCGAAGTACGCGACCACGGTGCGGGCGCCGGGGCGGTCCTCGACGGCGCCGGCGAGCGCACTCGGGATCCGGCCATCGGACGTGGAGAGGACGACGCAGTCCTCGATCGGCGGCTCGCCGGCCTCGTCCCAGTCGATGCCGTACATCCAGCGGCTCGGATCGTCTGCCTCCTTCGCCGCGCCGGCGAGGTCGAGGCGCTGGAGCTGGAGTCCGCGGATCTCGGCGACCGGTTCGCCGGCGTCGTCGTACACGTTGACGTCGGCCTCGACGGTCAGGTCCTCAGACGTGACCTCGTGGCGCAGCCGGGCGTGCGCCCAGAGCGGCAGCGTCGGCTCGCCGTGGATCGCGAAGCGCTCGACGCCCACGGGCAGCACCGGCCCGAGCGCGGCGTCCGCCGCCTCCCGGCTGCCGCCGATCGCCGGAGCCACCACGTGCAGGCAGGCGTCGAGCAGCGCCGGGTGGAGGTTGTAGCCGTCGGCGTCGCCGAGTTCCTCCGGGAGATCCAGCCTTCCGAGCGCCTCGCCCTGCGATCTCCACACCCTGGTCACGGCCCGGAACGGCGCGCCGTACTCGAGGCCGAGCTCGCCGAGGGCTTCGTAGAGGTCGTCGCCCGGAATCTCCTCCTCGGCGCGGCTGCGGAACGCGTCGAGCCGGAACGGCGGCGGCTGCGAGAGACGCGGGGCGATCCGCCCGGCGGCATGCAGCGTCCAGTCCCCGCCCGCGGGAGAGCTGTGGATACGCACCGAGCGCTCCCCGCCCTCCTCCGGCCCGAGGATGACCTGCAGCGTCCGGGCTCCGTCCTCCGGGAGGAACAGCGGCCGCTTGAACTCGACCTCGGTGAGCGCGCCCTCGCCCGCCGCGGCCCCCAGCTCGAGGTAGCACGCGGCCGGCAGCACCACCGACCCCTGGACCGCGTGGCCCGTCAACCAGGGGAACCGCGTCAGGCTGAGGCGGGACTGGAACGCGGGATCGGCGATGGCGAGGCGCGCGCCGAGCATCGGGTGGCTCCCCTGCTCGGCGATCGGAGCCGCCGCCGTGCCGGGCCCGTCGTCCTCGTCCTGGTCGTTCCAGTACCGGCTGCGCTGGAACGGGTAGGTCGGAAGCCGGAGCCGCCGGCGCGACCGTGCCCCGGTCCCGGCCGGCCCAGTCCACGGCGACGCCCCGGGCGTACAGGGCCGCCAGGCTCTCCGCCATCACGGAGTGGTCGTCGCTGCCCCGCTTCAGGGAGGACAGCCAGAGCAGCCCCTCGCCCGGGGCGCACCGCTTGCCGAGTCCGGTCAGCGTCGGGTTCGGGCCCAGCTCGAGGAATACGTCGGCGCCGGCCTCGGTCAGCGCCTCCACGCAGCCGGCGAACCGCACCGGGTTGCGGCTGTGCGTGCGCCAGTAGCCGGCGTCGGGCCGCCCGCCCGGCTCGAACAGCCGCCCCGTGAGGTTCGAGGCCAGCCGCAACGCCGGCACCGAGTGCTCGACCTTCGCCGCGGCCTGCTCGAGCTCGTCGAGGATGGGGTCCATGAGGGGCGAGTGGAACGCGTGCGAGACGGGGAGCCGCCGGACCGCGATCCCGCGTGACTCGAGCTCCCGTGTCGCGTCGCCGACCGCCTCGCCGGCCCCCGAGATCGTCACGCTCGCCGGCCCGTTGACCGCGGCGACGGCGACGGCGCCCGCGTACGGCGCGATGGCCTCGGCGACCTGGTCGTGCCCCGCCAGCACCGCCGCCATCGCGCCGCCGGCGGGCAGGCCCCCCATGAGCTCCGCGCGACGCGCTATCAGTCCGAGGGCGTCCTCGACGCCGAGCACCCCGGCCACGCAGGCGGCCACGTACTCCCCCACGCTGTGGCCGCAGGCGAACTCGGCGGTGACGCCCCAGGACGACCAGAGCTCGGCCAGCGCGTACTCGACCGCGAACAGGGCCGGCTGCGTGTAGCGGGTCTCGTCGAGGGGCGAATCCGCGCTCGCCGGGGCTTGGAGAAGGGAGAGCAGTCGCCGGTCGAGCAGCTCGTCGAGGATCTCCGCGCAGGCGTCGAGGGCGTCGCGGAAGACCGGCTCCCGCTCGTAGAGCCCCAGGGCCATCCCGGCGTACTGGGCGCCCTGGCCGGGGAAGAGGAAGGCCAGCCGCGGCCTGTTGCCCGGCCTGGCCTCGCCGGTATGGAAGCGGCCGCGGGCATCGGCGCGAGCCCCGTTGGCGCGGGAGCCGCGGCCGGTGCGGGAGTCGCCGGTGCGGGATTCGTCGCCGGCGCCCCCGACGAACGCGTCGAGCCCGGCGGCCAGCGCTTCGGGTGTCTCCCCGGTCACGGCCACTCGGTGCTCGAAGTGGTTGCGGCCCGCGCCCGCCGTGAAGCAGATGTCCGCCAGCTCCTCTTCGCCCGCCCCGGCGCAGGTATCCCGGAACCGCTTGGCCAACTCGCTCAGCGGCTCTTTGCCGCGCGCCGACAGCGCGAGCACGTGGCGCGGACGTTCGGGCACCTGCGGCCGGGGCGTGCGAATTGGCGCCTCCTCCAGCAGCACGTGGGCGTTGGCACCCCCGAAGCCGAAGCTGTTCACTCCCGCCACGCGCGGGGTGGTCCCGCGCCGCCACGGCTCCAGCTCGCTCGGGATCTCCAGCGGGGTGCCCTCGAGCCGGATCTTGGGGTTCAGCCGCTCCAGGTTGATCTGGGGGTAGATCTCCTCGTGCTCGAGGCCGAGGATCACCTTGATCACGCTGGCGATCCCCGAGGCCGTCTCCAGGTGGCCGATGTTCGCCTTGAGCGAGCCGAGCAGGCAGCGGTGGTCCGATGAGCGCTTGGGACCGACCACGTTCGCGATCGCCTGCACCTCGGTCGGGTCCCCGATGGGCGTGCCGGTCCCGTGGGCCTCGAAGTAGGAGAGCTCGGCGGGCTCGACGCCTGCGGTCGCCAGCGCGCGCCGCATCACGCTCTCCTGCGCCTCGGCGCTCGGCACGGTCAGCGCGCTCGTCCGCCCGTCCTGGTTCGTCGCGGTGCCGCGTATCAGGGCGTGCACGTGGTCGCCGTCGCGGAGCGCGTCCGACATCCGCTTGATCAGGATCACGCCGCAGCCCTCGGCGCGCACGTAGCCGTCGGCCCTCGCGTCGAAGCTCTTGCAGCGCCCGTCGGCGGAGAGCATCTGCGCCTGCGAGGCGGCGATCGTCGTGTCGGGCGGGATGAGGACGTTCACGCCGGCGGCCAGGGCCAGGTCGCTCTCGCCGCTCCACACGCTCTGGCAGGCGAGGTGGAGCGAGACGAGCGACGACGAGCAGGCGGTGTCCACCGCGATGCTCGGGCCCCTCAGGTCGAGGAGGAACGAGATGCGGTTGGCGGCGATGCAGTGCGCGTTGCCCGCCCCGACCCAGCCGTCGAGCCGCTTCCTCCGCGCAGCGGGGCCGGCCGTGCGGTTCCAGAAGTCGAGCGTGTACTCGACGCCCCAGATCCCGACGAAGACGCCGGTCGGCGTGCCGGCGAGCGAGGCGGGCGCGATCCCGGCCGCCTCCAGCGCCTCCCAGCTCACCTCGAGCAGGATCCGCTGCTGCGGATCCATGCGACTCGCTTCGCGGCGGGAGATCCCGAAGAATTGGGGGTCGAAGAGGTCGATCCCGTCGAGGGAGCCGATCCAGCGCGTGTGCATCGTGCCGGGCTCGTTGTCGGGGTCGTAGAGCTCGTCCGCGTCCCAGCGGTCGGGCGGCACCTCGCGGATCGCGTCCCTCCCCTCCCTCAGGACCTCACGCAGACCCGCCACGTCGTCCGCTCCCGGGAAGCGCCCTGCCATTCCCACCACTGCGATCGGTTCAGTCATCGTCAGCGACGGTAGGCCGCGGGCGGCACTTGGTCAAAATTCACACCCTCTGTTACCACTCTTCCTGTGACACACAGAGTCGAGATCTCCCGACGTCGGGAGATCCATAGGAGAAGGGTCGTAATTACCGGAACGGGCGCGGTCACCTCGCTCGGGATGGGCTCACAGATCCTCACCGATCGCTGGATCGCCGGAGAGTCGGGCATCCTTGACGGTTACTCCGCCTGCGGCGACTTCGATCCCGGCACGGTGATGGTGCACAAGGAGGTGCGGCGCACCGACCGCTTCACGCAGCTGGCGGTCGCCGCCGCCGAGGAGGCCCTGGACGAGGCGGGCTGGAACGGCACGCCCGTGTATCCGGCCGACCGGGTGGGATGCATCGTCGGGACGGGCGTCGGCGGGATCGCCACCGAGGAGGCGCAGCACACGCGCCTCCGCGAGCGAGGGCCGGGCGCGGTCTCGCCCCTGACCATCCCGATGATCATGCCGAACGCCGCCGCCGGCTACCTCGCGATGCGGCACGAGTGGCGCGGGCCCACCTTCTCCGTGGCCTCGGCCTGCGCGACGGGCGGGCACGCGATCGGCCTCGCCCTGCGCACGATCCAGTCCGGCGACGCCGACGCCGTCCTCGCGGCGGCCTCCGAGGCGCCGCTCACCCCGCTCGGCAGGAGCTCGTTCCAGGCGATGGACGTCCTCTCGCCCACCGGCAGGTCGCTGCCGTTCGACGCCCGCCGCGACGGCTTCGTCATGGGAGAGGGCTCGGGCGCGCTGCTCCTCGAGGCCGCCGACAGCGCCGAGGCCCGCGGGGCGCCGGTGCTCGGCGAGCTGCTCGGGTACGCGGCGACGGCGGACGCCTACCACATCACCTCCCCCGATCCGGAGGCCCTGGGCGCGGTCCGAGCGATCGAGTCGGCGCTGGAGGACGCGAGCCTCGCGCCGGGCGACGTCGACTACGTGAACGCCCACGGGACCGGCACGCAGATGAACGACCGTGTGGAGACCCTCGCGCTCAGGCGCGCGCTCGGAGGGGCGGCGGACGGCCTGCCGGTCTCCTCGACCAAGTCCGTCATCGGGCACCTCCTGGGGGCCGCCGCGGTCGTCGAGGCGGTGGCAACCGTCCACGCGCTCGGCAGGCGCGTCGTGCCACCCACCGTGGGCTACCTGGAGAGAGAGGACGGGCTCGACCTCGACTACGTGCCGGTCAGCCGCCCGCTGCAGACCCGGAACGGCCGGGCCGTGGCCCTGTCGAACGCCTTCGGCTTCGGGGGTCACAACGTCGTGATCTGCCTCGCCGCCGGCCGGGGGAAGGGCTGACGGTGGTGCCGTACGGGACCACCGGGGCGGCACCGCACTCCGCGCCGCACGCCAACGGGGCGGCCGGGCCCGCCGCGCCGAACGGGGCGCCGGCTCCCTCCGCGCCCGCTCCGCCGCGCGCCCGCGAGCGCCTCGAGCTCCTGTGCGACCCGGGCTCGCTCCAGGTGATCCGCTCCGCGGTCAGGTCGCACCGCCTGGGCGACCGGGCCCAGCCGGGCGACGGGGTGATCGCCGGCACGGGCCTGATCGCGGGGCGCCCGGTTGCCTGCTACGCGCAGGACGAGGGGTTCGCCGGCGGGTCCCTCGGGGAGGCCCAGGCGGACTCCATCGTCCGGGTGCTTCGCCTCGCCGACGAAGCCCGCATGCCGGTCGTGGCCCTCGTGGCCTCCGCCGGCGCGCGCATCCAGGAGGGCACCGCCGGGCTGGCCGGCTACGCGCGCGTCTTCGCGGCCACGGTCGCCCTCGCGGGGCGCGTGCCCCAGATCTCCGTGCTCACCGGGTTCTGCGCCGGCGGCGGCGCCTACGCGCCCGCGCTGACCGACTTCGTGGTCATGACCGAGGGCTCCGCGATGTTCCTCACCGGCCCGGCCGTCGTGCGCGAGGCCTGCGGCGAGCAGGTCACGCCGGCAGAGCTCGGCGGGCGCGGCGTGCACGAGCGCAACGGCGTCTGCCACATGGTCGCGCCCACCGAGCCCGAGGCGATCGCGCTCGCCCAGCAGCTGCTCTCGTACCTCCCGCAGAGCAGCGCGGACCAGCCGCCCGCGCGCCCCTCGCTCGAGCCGGAGCTCGGCGATCCCGGCGCCCACGTGCCCGAGCGAGCCGCCGCCGTCTACGACGTGCGCCTCGTGATCCGCGGCGTCGTGGATGCCGGCGAGCTGCTCGAGGTGGCGCCCAAGTGGGGCCGGAACATGGTGACCGCGTTCGCGAGCATCGGAGGCACGGCGGTGGGCATCGTGGCCAACCAGCCGCGCCACAAGGGCGGCGTGATCGACGTCGAGGCCTGCGACAAGGCCGCCCGCTTCATCCGCACCTGCGACGCCTTCGGCCTCCCCCTCGTGGTCTTCGTCGACACACCGGGCTTCATGCCGGGAACGAAGCAGGAAGCGGGCGGGATCGTCAACCGCGGCGCGGGCCTCGTCAACGCGTTCGCCGGCGCCTCCGTCCCGCGCTTCACGGTCGTCCTGCGGAAGGCCTACGGCGGGGCGTACATCGCGATGAACGCGAAGGACCTCGGCGCCACCCTCGCGTTCGCGTGGCCGGGTGCGCAGATCGGGATCATGGACGCGCGCCAGGCCGTGCGCATCGTGCACAGGCGCGACCTCGCCGCATGCGCCGACCCGGACGAGCTTCTCGACACCCTCGCCCGGGACTACGCGCGGGCGAACTGCGGGGCGGCCGCGGCGGCCGCCGACGGCTTCGTCGACGAGGTCATCCCGCCGGCTCAGACCCGGGACCGCCTCGTTCGCGCCATCTCGACGACGTCGAGGGCGTGACCGATGGTGACGACCTCCTTGAAGTCGTCACGCTCGAGCACCAGGTCGTAACGGTCCTCCACGACCTGCTTGAACTCGACCAGGTCGAGCGAGTCGATATCGAGTCCCTCGAGCGTGGCGTCCGGGGTAAGGCAGCCGGCGTCGATACCCGTGATCTCGCTCAGCTCTTCGACTATCTCACTTCTCATTGCATTCCTCCTGTTTCGCTAAAGCGAATGTTGCTACGGCAGGCACCGGTTATCAATAATGTGACAATGCTTTTTCCGGTAGAACTTGACCAGCACTTCGACGCCCTCTACGGGCTCGAGCTCTGTGAGATGGGCGAGGACCGTGTGACAGCGCGAGTGGCGGTCACCGACACGGTCCGGCAGCCCATCGGGATCGTGCATGGCGGCGTGTACGCCTCGATCGCCGAGGGGGTCTGCTCGATCGCCACCAGCGTCGCCGTCGTGGGGGACTCCAAGCTCGCGATCGGGCTGTCGAACCACACCACCTTCCTGCGCCCGATCAGCGAGGGCTCCATCCATGCCGCGGCGGTGCCCCTCCACCGGGGTCGCACCACCTGGCTCTGGGATGTGCGGTTCTCCGACGACGGCGGCCGGCTCTGCGCGACCTCCCAGGTCTGCATCGCGGTGCGCGACCGCAAGGGGGCCTGAGTGCAGACCGTCTCGACCACCCGCGAGATCGTCGCCCCGCTCGACTCCGTGTGGGGAATCGTCAAGGACCCGAGCCGCTATGGCGACTGGAACGTCACCCACAAGGGCTTCCCGGACGGCACGCCCGACTTCTACGCGGAGGGCATGAGGATCCGCGAGCGGCTCGTGATCATGGGAATGCCCGCCGAGGCGCGGTGGACGATCACCCACTACGAGGACCTCCGCGGCGTGGCGATGGAGGGCGACGGGCCGATGGGCATCACGCTCAGGCAGATCCTCGGGCTCACCGAGAGCGACGGCGGCACCGTCGCCGAGGTCACGACCTCGATAGGCGGCAGCCTCCTCCTCAAGCCGATCGTCGACTCGCTCGCCCAGGCCGCGCGGAGGGCCGCCGGCGAGTCGCTCGAGAAGCTGACCGCGCTCGCGGGCGCCCATCAGCGCCGCAGGCAGTAGCCCATACCGCGCACGGTCTCGATCACGTCCCCGCCCAGCTTGCGCCGCAGGTAGCGCACGTAGACCTCGACGACGTTCGAGCCGACGCCGGGGTCGTAGTCGTAGCCCCACACGTGCGACAGCAGCTGCTCGCGGCTGAGCACCTGGCCGGCGTGCTCCATCAGCGTCTCGAGGAGCATGAACTCCTTCGCCGTCAGGTCGGCCGTGACGCCGCCCCTGGCGGCCCGGCGGCCGCGCAGGTCCAGCACCAGCTCGCCGATGCGCAGCGAGGACCGCTCGGCCGCGCGCTGGTAGCGCAGGCGGGCGTGCACGCGCGCGAGGAGCTCCTCGAACGCGAACGGCTTGGTCACGTAGTCGTCGGCGCCGCCCTGCAGCCCCGCGACCTTGTCGGCCGGGTCGCGCCGGACGGTGAGCATGATCACCGGGAGCTTCTGGCCGGCACGGCGCACGTCGTGCAGGGCCTCGAACCCGTTCTTGCCCGGGAGGCCGACGTCGAGGATGAGCAGGTCGAAGTCCGCGTCACGGGCCATCAGGGCGGCCGAGGCCCCGTCGCCGGCGACCGTGGTCACGAAGCCGTTGGCGCGCAGCCCCTTCTCGAGGAAGGCCGAGAGCCGCTCCTCGTCCTCTGCGATCAGGATGCGGCTCATCGCTCACACCCCGACCGCGGCCAGTGGGGCGTCCAGATGGAGGCGTTCATCGCCCTCTCCTTCATGCGTGATTGCCGGGATGACGATCGCGAAGGTGGCGCCGTCACCCGGGGTGCTGTCCAGCTCGACGCGTCCTCCGTGGGCGCGGGCGATCGCCGACACGATCGCGAGCCCGAGGCCTGTGCTGTTCGGGTGCCGCCGGCCGCCCGCCCCGTAGGCGAAGCGCTCGAAGATCCGGGCGTGCTCGTCCTCGGGCACGCCGGGGCCGGTGTCGGCAACCCAGAGCCGCGCGCCGCGCGGGTCGCCGCCCGCGCCGATCACGATGCGGTCCTCCACGCCCGTGTACTGCACGGCGTTGTGCGCGAGGTTGATCAGCGCCTGCTGGAGCCGGTGCCGGTCGCCCACGAGCCAGAGGCCGTCACAGCCCTTCAGCTGCCAGTCGCGCGGCGCCAGCCCGCGGACCTTGTCGAGCACCTCGCGGACGAGCGCACCGGCGTCGAGCTGCTCGGCCTCGAGGAAGTCGGGCCGGCGCGTGTGCGCCAGCACGCGCAGCTCGTCGACCAGCCTCGTCATCCGGATGACCTCGTCGGTCACGACCTCCACGGCGCTCGCGCGCTCGGTGGGGTCGTCCAAGCCGAGCTCCAGGTGACCGCGAATGATCGTGAGGGGCGTGAGCAGCTCATGGGTGGCGTCGTCGATGAACTCCTTCTGGCTCTCCAGCGTCCGCCGGAGCCGGTCCTCCAGCCGAGCGACGGCACGGCTCACGACGACCCACGAGAAGATCGAGAACAGCGCGAGGGTGACGAGCGAGACGAGCGGCTCGCGCACCACGAGCCACGAGCCGAGCTCGACGACGCACAGCCCGAGCAGGAGCCACGCCAGCACGCGCTCACGCGTGCCGCGCGGTCCGCGGCTCGCTAGCCGTCGGAGCCGGTGGGGAACACGTGTCCACATTCGGGGCAGACCGTGGCGGCGTCTGGCTGCTCGGCCTCATCCGTTGGGCAGGACTCACGTTCGGCCGCCTCGTCCTCGGCCTTCTTCCTGAGCCGCTCGCGCCTGATTCCTTCTCGCAGGCACCGCACCGAGAGGCGATCCGTCTCCGCCCGCTCGAGCCAGTGGTCCTGCTCGTCCGGCTCCATGGCCGCGATCTCGGCGTGGTGGCTCCACGACAGCTTCCCTCGCCGCCGGGACGCGTCGAAGCGGGAGGCGACGTACGCCATGTTCATGAGCGTCTGCGAGTCATAGCCGGTGATCCGCGACGCGCGGACGTACCGCTCTCCGAAAACGTGGTTCCCGTAGCTAAGCCAGTCGCCGATCCACCATCCGGCGCTGCGGCCCATGACCCCGAGCCGGCGCCCGTATTCGAGCCACTCGGAGAACGACATGTCCTCCGCAGCGGACCACGAGACGTCGCTGATCGTGGCCCGCGAGGCGCCCTTCACCAGGTTCCCATTTTCCGTCACGGCCGGCATCGGGATGCATTAATACGCACGCACCTTGGCCTCAGATGACAGCTTCATGAAATAGTTGTCATACGACGAGCGCCGGCGGTGGGTCCTGATCGCCTTGACCTGCCGGTTCATGTTCACGACCAGATGCCACGCCGGCTTGCCCAGGATCCCCTCCGAGGCGAAGGGGCTGTCCGCGCCGAACTCGTCGATGTCGCGCAGAGTGACGAAGACCTGGTCGGCGCCGCCCTCGCGGAGCGCCGGGAGCGAGCTCTGGAGGTTGCGCAGCTGATCGTCCGGCGCGGGGTGCGAGGGGTAGCCGTGCTCGGTGACCCACAGCGGGAGGCCGGCGAAGAAGCGGGCGGCGCGGCTGCGCCTGGGCGCGGAGATCCGTCCCGCGCAGGTGGACGTTCCCGATGTCGAAGCGGGCGCCGGCGGCGATCGCACGACGCAGGAACGGCAGGCCGCTGCTCAGGTCGGCGATGCCGCCGGTGGTGATGCGAAAGCGCCCTGCCGCCAGCGCATGGATCACGCCGAGGGCCCGGCCGTAGGCCTCCGGACTCCCCGTGTACATGTAGCGCTCGTCCGGCTCGTTCCAGAACTCCCAGGCGTACACGCCCTCGCCCGCGTGCTCCATGATCGCGACCACGTGGCGCGCGTACTCGTCCGGATCGGCGGGGGCGCACCTCCAGGCGACCTCGGGACTCGTGCCGCGCGGGCAGTCCTCCATGCCCGACGGAGTGCCGCTGAGGATCCCGAGGATGCGGATCCCGTGCGTGCGCCCGAGCTCGATGACCTCGTCGAGCTTCGAGAAGTCATACCGGTAGCCCTCCGGCGTGGGGACGACGATGCCGTGCACCTCCACGTCGAGCCGCACGATCCGCGCTCCGGACGCCTTCGCCGCCGCCATCAGCGTCCCACGGTCGGCCGCCGGAGTGCAACAGGTGTGGATCATCGAGTGCGACTGCACCAGGAGATCCGCGCGGGCGGCGGGCGCCGCCGGCCCCAGCGCCAAGGCGAGGGCGAGAAGGGTCAGAGCCCTGTGTCTCGGCATGGAGCGACCCCTCCCGCGACGAGCAGGCTTCCCCCGGCCGGCCGGCCGCCGCTACCCGACGCGCACCGCGATCGAGTGCTGGGCCGGCCCGAGCAGCGAGTTGCCCTCGAAGCGCGCGGTCGCCCTCAGTCTCCTTCGGGGCCCGAGCGCCCGCGGGCTGCGGATCGTGATGCTCGAGTCGAAGGCGCACATGCGGTTCACTCGCGCGCGCTGACGCTCGATGACTCTGCCGCCGGACTTGTAGGCGACGGTCACGGGACCGCGGCACACCCCGAAGTCGATGCCGAACGTCCGCTCGAAGAACCCCTCCACGCGGTTGAGGCGCATCGGCGGCATGACCCAGCCGCTGAACCTCAGCGTGGCCGGGAGCCCCCCGGCACGGCGCTTCGGCGTGGTCAGCATCAGCCGCGCGGCGAGCGGGGTGACCCGGTCGGCCAGCTCCCCGGGGTCCTTCGGCACCTCGGGGACGTCCGGCACGGGCGGCAGGGAGGGCAGCTGCGGGACCGTCGGCACCTCGGGGACCTCCGGCACCGGCGGCTTCGGCGGTGGAGGCGGCTGGGCCGCGGCATCCGCCGCGGCGGGCGCGAGCAACGCCAGGGCGGCGAGCACGAAGGCGGCGGCCATGCGGGTGTGGAAATGAGTGTCGGTGCGGCGGATATGCAACATGCCGCGCATGCTTACCCGCGTAGCTTGGACCAACCTTGGACGAAAATGAATATCCGTTAATCCGAGGTCAGTCCGGTCCGTCTGAGGGAATTATCAGCTAGATCTCATGGTTAACACAGGCTGGTGCGGCATAACCTCGGCCATGAGCACCGTCAACACCGAATCCCCGACCGTCTGTCCCACCTGCAGCTCGTCGCTCGCGTACCCCGTCGACTGGCAGCAGCTCGCCGATGTGCTCTGGCTCACCTGGCTGCGCTGCCCGAACTGCGAGTCGCTCATCCCGAGAGTCCTGGATGACGACACGGTGTACGAGCTCGACATGACGCTCGATCGAGGGACCTTCGCGCTGATGCAGGACCTCAAGAGCGATCGCCCGCGACGGGAGCCCCGAGTGGCTCGTCCCAGGGCGTCCGTCCTCGTAGCCGACGGCGACCGGAGCGTCGCCGCCTCGCTCGGACGGGTGCTCGAGGCCCAGGGCATGGCGGCCGAAGTCGCCGTCGACGGCCGCGAGGCGGTCGCGCTCGCCCGCGGCGGGCGCTTCGACATCCTCCTGCTGAACGTGAGCCTGCCCGCGCAGGACGCGCTCTCCGTCGTGCGAGAGCTGCGCGGCGACGGCCTGATGGTGCCCGTGGTCATGCTCGCCGCCGAGGACGACCTCGAGCAGAAGGTCACGGCCCTCCGCTCGGGAGCCGACGACTACCTCGCTCGCCCGTTCCACCTCCCCGAGCTGGTCGCCCGCATACACGCCCGGCTGCGCGAGGTCCGGCGGGCTCACGCGCGGAAGCGGTAGCCGATCCCGCGCACGGTCTCGATCACGTCGGGCGCCAGCTTCTCGCGCAGCCGCCCGACGTACACGTCGACGATGTTCGAGCCGGGGTCGAAGTCGTACCCCCAGACGTGCGACAGCAGCTGCTCGCGGCTCAGCACCTGATCGGGGTGGCGCACCAGCACCTCGAGCATCGTGAACTGGCGGGCGGTCAGGTCGACGCTGCGCCCGGCGATGCTGGCCCGCCGGCTCCGCAGGTCGAGCGTCACGTTGCCCACGCTGTAGACCGTGGTCTCCTCCGCGCCGGCCTTTCGCTGCAGCCGGGCGTGGATCCGCGCCAGCAGCTCGTCGAACTCGAACGGCTTGGTGATGTAGTCGTCCGCACCGTGCGTGAGGCCGTGGACCTTGTCCACCAGGTCGTCACGCATGGTGAGCATGATCACGGGCAAGCTGCTCGCCGCGGCGCCTGATGTCGGCCAGGACGGCGAACCCGTCCTTCTTCGGCAGGCCGACGTCGAGCAGCACGAGATCGAAGTTCTCGTCGCAGGCGATCATGCTCGCCCGCTCGCCGTCGTCCACGACCGTCGGCGTGAAGCCGCTGGCGCGCAGGCCCTTCGCCAGGAACGACGCGAAGCGCGGCTCGTCCTCCACGGCCAGGACCCGGTTCATGCCGTCACCTTCTCTCGCGCCGGCTGCGGGAGCACGAGGGTGAACGTCGACCCGAGGTCGGAGCTGTCGAGCTCGATCCGGCCCCGGTGTGCCTCCGCGATCGCGCGGACGATCGCCAGGCCCAGGCCGGAGCCGCCGTCGCCGCGCGGCTCGTCGGGCCCGCGGGCGAAGCGGTCGAAGATGCGCTCCCGGTGCTCGAGCTCGATGCCCGGCCCCGTGTCGCGCACCCACACGCGCACGTGGTCGCCGTCGGCCGCGGCGCCGAAGGCGATCGTGTCGTGCTCCCTCGTCGCCCGGATCGCGTTGTCGACGAGGTTCATCACGGCCTGCACCAGCCGCTGCCTGTCGGCCACGATCGGCTCGGAGGCCGTGCCCTCGAAGCGCCAGTCGCGCTTCGCCAGCGGGCGCACCTTGTCGAGGACCTCCTCCAGCAGGGCGTCCGTCTGGATCGGCTCCAGCCAGAGGAAGTCGGGCCGCTCCGCCTTGGCCAGCGTGAGCAGCTCGTCGACGATCCGGTCCATGCGGCCCAGCTCGTCCTTGACCAGCTCCATCGTCTGCCTCCTGTCCTCGGGGTCGTCCGTGACCAGCTCGAGATGGCCCATGACCACCGCGAGCGGCATGCGCAGCTCGTGGCCGGCGTCGTTGAGGAACCGCCGCTGGCTCCCGAACGCCGCCTCCAGGCGGTCGAGCATCGCGTTGAACGTGCGCGCGAGCTCCGCGACCTCGTCCCTCCCCGAGGTCGTGGGGATGCGCTGCGTGAGATCGGACTCGGTGGCGTTGCGGGCCGCCTCGGTGAGCTTGCTCACCGGAGCCAGGAGGCGCCGCGCGAGCAGCCAGGCCAGCAGCGCCGCGACGACGAGCAGCACGAACTTCGCCACGCCCGTGACCTTGACCGCGTCGTCGATCTCGCGGTGCTCGCGGCCGACCGAGCTGAGGACCACGATCACGCCGTCGAGGTGGGCGGCGCCGCTGACCGGGCGCGCGCGGTAGCGGAAGCGGAGCTCGCCGGCCGACACCTCGCCGTCGGCCGCGCGCGGGAGCGCCGCCCAGCGCTCCGCCATGCCCGGCAGGGAGCTCAGCAGCCCCGCCGCGGTGGCCCTGTACGGACGGCCGTCGATGAACGTCAGGACGGACTCGCCGTCCCCGGCCGTGTTGCGCGCGAGCATCTTGTCGAACAGCCGCTCGAGCCCCGCGTGGGTGAACTGGCCCGACGCCGGACGCTGAACGTCCGCGAGGCGGCCGAAGTCGCTGATCTCCTCGGTCAGCTCCTCGTCGACGCGGCTGTTCAGGCGCTGGTCGAGCGCGTTGTTGAGGAGCACGAGCGACACGACGGCCCACAGCGCGAGCAGCGCGAGGAAGAGCGCCAGCATCCGCGTGCCGAGCCCGACCGCGAGGAAGCGGCCGCCGGACCACGCTCGAGCGCGTCGGCGAGACGGGCGCCGGGCAGGCGACGTCGCGCGTCGCCTACGACAACGGGATTGGCGGCTCCGGCCGCTGGGCAGCGTTGCTGCAGCCAGAGGACCGGCGGGACGCACAAGGGGGGGCATGCGTGATCCTCCACGCGGCGACCCGGCGCGGGAACGTACACCACCGCCGCCGGAATCCTCGACGCACGCGGCGCAAACGCACAGACTCCGGGCGAAAACCTAAGAGAACTCTCACCGCTAGCCCGGCGCCGGGTATAAGCACGGCATGGACGAAGAGATCTTCAACCTGTCCGTGCGGCGATTCCTCAAGACGCTCGGCGTGACCGCGCAGCGGGAGATCGAGCTCGGCGTTCGCGAGCGGCTCGACTCCGGCGAGCTGCAGGGCGACGAGGCGCTGCCGGCGCGGGCCACGGTGACGGTTCAAGGGGTCGAGAAGGAGATCGTCGTCGAGGGCGAGATCAAGCTGGCCTGAGCCGGCTTCGCGGCACCCCCGGCCGCTACTACGCTGGGTCGATGCCCCAGCCGATCGTGTTCGCCGGCGCGTCGCTCGACCGCGCCCCCTTCGAGCGGCGGCGTCCCGACTGGCTCGCGGCGAGGCGCTCGGACCCCGGCGCACGCTCCCTGGTGCTGTCCGAGCGCGGGCTGTGGATCGACGACGGGCACCTCGTGCTGGTCCCGCCGAACGGCGACAGCGTGTTCCTCGGCCTCTCCGGCGAGCGGCCGCTGTTCGCCCAGGACGCGGGCGATGCCGAGCCGGAGCGCGGGCGCCCCGCCGGCCTGCGCGAGGCGGCCACCGAGCTGCCGGCGGAGGAGGCCGGCGCTGGCCGCGTATGCCGGGTCGCTGCTCGCCTGGCACCGGCGCCACCGCTTCTGCGCCAACTGCGGCAAGCCGACCGAGCACGCCGACGGCGGCCACGAGCGCCACTGCCCGGCACTGCGACGCCCATCACTTCCCGCGCACCGACCCCGTCGTGATCGTGCGCGTGGTGGACGGCGACCGGCTCCTGCTCGGCCGCCAGGCGACGCTGGGCCGAGGGGCGCTTCTCCGTGCTGGCCGGCTTCGTCGAGCCCGGCGAGACGCTCGAGGAGGCGGTCCGGCGCGAGGTGCGCGAGGAGTCGAGCGTGGAGGTCGGCGAGGTCGCGTACGTCGCCTCGCAGCCCTGGCCGTTCCCGAGCTCGCTGATGATCGGGTTCCACGCGGTGGCGAACGGCGGCCCCGAGCCCCGGCCGCGCGACGGCGAGCTGTCCGAGGTGCGCTGGTTCAGCCGCGGCGAGGTCGAGGCCGCGGCGGCGGGCTCCTCCGAGCATCGGGCTCTCGCCGCCGTACTCGATCTCACGGCGGCTGATCGACGGCTGGCTCGCGGGCTAACGCCGGCGAGGTCCCGGGTACATGCTGCCCGGTCTGGGCGATCAAATGGCTAGCGGTCGGGGCGGTCCGGGTAGACGTCGTCGATCGTGGTGAGCGGCCGGTAGGAGGCCCCGTTCGCGGCGGCCTCGATCGCCTCCGCCCCGCCCGCCAGCCGGTCGAGCACGCTCGTCACGCCGGCGACCTCGAAGCCCTCCTCCCGCACGCGCTCGATCGCCTTGACGGTCGAGCCGCCGGTGGTGACCACGTCCTCCACGATCAGGCAGCGCTCGCCGGGCTCGAGCAGCGGCCCCTCCACCCAGCGCTGCAGCCCGTGCTGCTTCCGGTCCTTGCGCACGAAGAACGCCTTCACCGGCGCGCCCGCGGCGAGCGCGGCGCACGCGACCGGGTCCGCTCCCATCGTCATGCCGCCCACGGCGGTCGCGCCCGCCCGCTCGGCCTCGGCCCGGACCAGCTCGCCCAGCGCGGCGAACCCGGCCGGCAGCAGGATGGCCCGTTTGGCGTCCACGTAGTACTGCGCGGTGCGGCCGCTCGTGAGGGTCACCTCGCCGATGACGAGGGCGTGCTCGCGCAGCTCCTCGACGAGTGTCCGGCGGGCGTCAGCCATGTGTGCAAGAGCGCTCGCCAAGGGTCAGGATCCGCACGCGGCTGCCGATACTAGACGGGCGATGGGATCGCTCATCCGTCTGGTGGCGATCGTGATGTCGGGCTTCGTCCTGGTCGGCTTCGCGTTCTTCGCGGCCGACGAGCTCGACCGCGGGTCGAAGACCCAGCAGCAGGCGCTCGCCAACGAGCTCGAGGGCGCCGAGACGGGCACCATCCCGATCGCGCCCACCCCGGCGGACGAGACGGCCCGCGAGGCCGCCCACGGCGATCTCCGGGAGATCGTCGACGACGTCAACGACGTGCTGCTGGGGCCCTTCGCGAACCTCGTCGACTCCGACGACGTCTGGGTCGCCCGCGGCGTCCCCACGATCCTCGCGCTGCTGCTCTACGGCGTCGGGCTCGGCTTCCTCGCGAACATGCTGCCCAAGCAGCGGCAGCACGGCGCCGACTGGCGCGGCGCCGAGTTCTGAGGCCGCCGGCGGCGACATTCGCTACGCTGGCCCGGCGCAACTTCCCGTGCATATGGCTGTTGCGCAAGTTTGAAGTCAAGCGCCGAGTCCTCGTGTCGCCCTGACGCGAGGAACGGGGGAACCAGAGGTGGCCTGCCCGGCCGCCGGGGGCGAATCGCGGAGCACAGCTCCGCATAGCGCATCTTCCAGCGCGAGCCCGTCAGCTAACCCCGTAGGCCCGAAAGGAAGGGGACATGACGGATGAGGCCTGCCCACCGGGACCTGACAGCACCTGAGCTCTGGGAGCGTTCGCTGACGCGTTCGCGTCTGCGCAGGGCGCTCGCTCCTCGCGTGCGCCGCGAGCACAAGCGGCGCAAGGGGCTATCGGCCGCCGCGGCGGCGGCCACGATGGCCGGCCCGGGCGCGCCGATGGCGATGGCCCAGTTCGCCGGCGGCGGCGACGTGCAGGCCGAGGTGGCGACCGAGACCGCTTCCGCGCGCGCCATCGAGGTGCGCGAGGGCGGCCTGCCGCTCATGTACGGCAGCCAGGGCGAGCTGGTGGCGCACGTCCAGCAGGCCCTCCAGGTCTCGGCCGACGGCATCTTCGGCCCTGAGACCGACACCGCCGTGCGCCAGTACCAGTCCCGCTCGGGGCTCGAGGTCGACGGCATCGTCGGACCGGCCACGTGGGGGTCGCTGTTCGAGAGCGGCTCCGTCGTCGGCGCGGCGAACGTCTCGCCGCAGGTCGAGCAGCGCCTGGAGCAGAAGCTCGTGACCGCCGGGCGGCAGCTCGACGACCAGGCCGGCGTCGCACGCCCGGCCGCCCTGTTCGGTTCCTCGAACGGCGACTCGGCGGGCGGGCCGCGTGGACGGCTCGGACCAGGGCGCCGACGGACCAGACGGCGTCGGCGGTTCGGACGAGGTGCCACCGGCGGTACGACCCCGGTCAGCAACCCCGTCGGCGGCGGCGACTCCGACGAGGCGCCCGCCGGCGGCCAGTCCGACACGCCGTCGTCCGGCGGCGGCATCGAGGGCACCCAGCCGGTGAGCGGCACCTGCGGGTCGACGCTCTCCTCCCCGGTCGACGGAACCGTCACCTCCGGGTTCGGGCCGCGCTGGGGACGCAACCACGACGGCCTCGACATCGCGGCGCCGACCGGCACCGCGATCCGCGCGGCCGCCTGCGGCAGCGTGACGATGGCGGGCACGCAGAGCGGCTACGGGAACATCGTCTGCATCACCCACACGAACGCGTTCTCGACCTGCTACGCGCACATGTCCCAGTTCGCGGTGAGCCAGGGGGCGCGCGTTCAGCAGGGCCAGGTGATCGGCTACGTGGGCTGCACCGGGAGCTGCACCGGACCGCACCTCCATTTCGAGACGCGCGTGAACGGGCAGGCACAGGATCCGCGCGGGTACATGCAGGGCGGCTCGATGCCGGGCGACCGCGAGGACGGCGAACACCGGGACGGCCGTGGGCGGTGGGCCCGGCCAGCTGCCCGGCAAGAAGGGCATCAAGCGCGCCTCGAGCACGAAGCAGGCCACGGTCACGACGGCGGCCTGGAGCACGTCGAGCGGCGGCGTGACGAAGAAGGAGGCCCTGAAGGCCCGGGAGGCGGCGGCGATGGCCGCGGTCGGCCCGACGACGGGACCGCAGCGCCCGGCACGCCCGAGGCGATGACGAGCGCGGAGGCGGCGGTGCCGCCCGCGACGGCGATGCCGCCCGAGGTCGCGCCGGCGACGTACGGCGCGCCCGCGCCGGAGGCGGCGCCCGTGGCGGTCGAGGGCGGCGCTGTGCCGGCCGAGGCGGCCCCGGTCACGGTGGACGGTGTGCCCGGTCCCGACCGAGGCCGCGCCGGTTCCGGTCGAAGGCGTGCCGCCGAGGCGGCTCCGGTCCGACCGAGGCGGTTCCGGTGCCTGTCGAGGGTGCGCCGGTGCCGGTCGAGGCGCTCCGGTGCCGACCGAGGTCGCTCCGGTGCCGACGGAGACGGCTCCGGTCCCCGTGGAGACGGCGCCCGCTCCGGTCGAGCGCCGCGCCCGTCGAGGCGGCCCCGGTCGCTCCGGCGCCCGCGCCGGTCGAGGTCGCGCCCGCTCCGGCTCCGCGTCGAGGTCGCCGCCCCGGTCGAGGTCGCGCCGGCCCCGGCTCCGGTCGAGGTCGCGCCGGCGCCCGCCGGTCGAGGTGGCTCCCGCTCCGGTCGAAGTCGCTCCGGCCCCGGCGCCCGCTCCGGTCGAGGTGGCGCCCGCTCCGGCGCCCGCCCCGGTCGAGGTCGCGCCGGCTCCGGCGCCCGTCGAGCCCGCTCCGGCTCCGGCGCCCGTCGAGCCCGCTCCGGCTCCGGCGCCCGTGGAGCCCGCTCCGGCGCCGGTCGAGCCGGCGCCCGCGCCCGCTCCGGCCGAGACCGGGGTCGCCGACCCCGCGGCCGCGACCACATCCGCCAGCGGAGGCGCTCCGGTTCAGTAACTCGCCGATTCGCCGAGGCAGGCCCGCGCGCGCGCGGGCCACGGCGAGAGGGGGAACCGCGTGGAGGCCCCGCCCAACCCCGGGCGGGGCCTTCGCGCTTCTACTGGTACGTGAAGATCGGGTCGCCGATGTCGATCCAGTCGAAGATCGACGCCGCGTTCGGGATCGGCACCCGCAGGCAGCCGTGGCTCGCCGGGTAGTTCGGCACCGACGCGTACCCGTGGATCGCGTAGCCGCCGATGAAGTACGCCGAGTGGACCATCCCTAGGAGTTCGTGCCCGGCGTCTGCAGGTAGAAGCGGTAGCTGCCGAAGACCGTCGGCGTGGACGGCGCGCCCGACGACGTGTGGTAGATCCGGTACGGCTTCCCGCCGCTGGCCAGCACCAGCACCTGGCGCGACCAGTCGAACTCCACGTGCTTGCCGTTCTTCCCGGCCTTCGGATAGCGCAGCTTGTAGGCGCCCTCGCCGCGCATCAGCATCGCGAAGACCTCCTTGCGGCGCGTAGCCGTCGCGGCCCATCTCGTTGGTCTTGCGGAAGGCGAGCACCGCCGCGCGCGGTGGCGTCGTCGTAGTAGCCGGTGACGGGCGTGGCGAAGCCCTCGCTTGAGCAGCGCCCGCTGGAGCAGCAGCACCTTCACGCCCGCGCTCGCCCACGCCGGCCTGCCAGTCGACGACCTGGATCATCTGCCGCTCGGTGCGGAACGCCTGCTGCGCCGCGCTGCGCCGCATGCTTGACCACCAGCCGCACCAGGCCGGGCTTGCCGACCTTGAAGCGGAACGTCGAAGCGGCCGCCGCTGCGCACCTTGCGCCGGACCTTCTTGCTCGGCCTTGCCCTTGCGGATCGCGTACAGCGTGACGACCTCGCCGGGCACCGCCGGGCGTGACGCGGCCGCGCAGCACCACCTGCTGGGCGGGCGCGTAGTAGCGCACCTTCTCGGTCGCGAGGCCTCCGCCGCTTGGCAGCTCGCTACCGCCGGCGGGCTCGGGCGGCCGGGCGGCGGGGTCCTGGGCGGCTGCCGGAGCGGCCCCCGACGCGAGCAGCGCGGCGATTGAGAGGGCGAGGAAGCGCGAGTTCATCTGCGCATCACTATGCCACGGGCGCCGGAGCCGCCCGCGTGAAGCGGGGCACGAGCGGCGCAGCGCCACCACCATCAGCGGCCCGAGCACCGCCGACGACCGCCCCGCCGTCCGCCTGGGCGGCGTAGGCGATCGAGTTGTTGATCGAGTGCAGGGCGATGACCGGGTAGAGCGAGCCGCGTCTGCTCGTACACGAGGCAGAAGACAACGCCGAGCAGCGCGAGCGGGGGCACGATCAGGAGCCCGTCGGTGCCGCCCTCGAAGTGGATCAGCCCGAACACGAGCGCCGTCGATGATCGCCGCGGCGGCGACCGAGAACCGCGTGCGCAGCGCGCCGTAGAAGAAGCCGCGGAAGAAGAACTCCTCCGCGAACGGCGCGACGCAGATGATCATGAAGCCGGCCGCGACCAGGCCGAACGTGCCCTCGTCGGCGCCCAGGTCCTCGGCCACGGTCTGCTCGACGTCCGGCTGCACCGCCACCGAGTAGATCGCGGCGAACACGTAGAAGCTGAACATCCCGAGCGCCGCCCACCCGACGGCGGGCCAGAACGGCGTGCGGCGCAGCCCGAAGTGCCACGGCTGCGGCCTGCGCACGAACGAGGCGAACAGCAGCGCCACCGCCACCAGCGAGCCGTCGAGCAGCAGCGTGCCGACGATGATCGCCGTCGGGCGACTCGCCGCGGGTCGTCCACCCCGAGCGCCGCCCGACACGATGCCGGCGGTGATCAGGCCGGTCACCGCGCCAGCGAGGAAGCCCACCGGCCCGTACCACGAGCGGCCAGCGCGGCCGGGCGTCCTCCGGGAGCTCCGGCGGATCGGGAGGGGGAGACACGGCGCTCTCCATGGGCCCTCAGACTAGGGAGGCGAGCTCGGCGAGCGACCGCACGCGTCTCGACCCCCGGCGGCGGCTCGCCCGCGCGCTGGACCAGGACGGCGCGGATGCCGAGCGCCCGCGCGCCCGCCACGTCGTTGTCGAGCGAGTCGCCCACGTGCACGGCGCCGGCCGCGCGTCGACGCCCGGCCAGCTCGAGCGCCCGCCGGAACGACGCCGGGTCGGGCTTGGCGGCGCCCGCCTCGGCCGAGGTGACGACGCCGTCGACCAGCTCGAGCAGGCCCGGTCGGGCCGAGCCAGTCGGGCAGCGAGCAGTCCCAGTTGCTGACGACGACGAGGCGCGTGGCCGCGCGTCGCGCAGCTCGGCGCAGCGCCGGCGCGCGCGTCGGGGAAGGCGCGTGAACTCGAGCGCCGCGAGCATCGCCCGGCGCGCGGTGGCGTGGTCGAGCCCGGGCAGCGCGAGCGCCTCCAGCATCGCGCTCGGCGCAGCGGTCGCGCAGGTCGTCGAGCCGCTCGCGGTCCGACCCCTCGAGGTGATGGGCCAGGTAGTAGGAGATCTCGGCGCGCGAAGCCGGCGGCCGCGCGCTCCTCGGACACCTCGAAGCCCGTCCTCGCGCGAGCAGCGCCGCAGCCGCGGCGCCGGCGGCTGCAGCTCGACCAGCGTGCCGAGCGCGTCGAGCAGGACCACGCGCGCGGCTTCACGCGATCCAGTGCCAGCTCGCGAACTGCGCCGTGAACAGGCCGAGCCCGAGCGCGGACACGGCCGCCACGCGGGCCGTCGCGCGGCGCTCCTCGGACCAGAGCGCGAGCCACATGAAGATCGGGAACAGCACGGCGAGGAAGCGTGGCAGCGACATCAGCGGCTGCGGCTCGACCGGGAACGAGAGCGGCAGCACGAGCGACGCCGCCACCCAGGCGCCGTAGGCCAGCGGCAGGCGGCGCAGGCACGCCGACGCACGCCACCACGGCGAACACGAGCGAAGCCGAACAGCATGAGGTTGATGGCCGCGATCCGGTACGGGTCGCCGGCGGCCTGCTCGAAGTAGACGACGCTCGCGCTGGCCCGAGACGCAGCTGGCGCGCGCCGTCGATCGCCGCGCGCGAGCCCGTCCCACGCGCCCGCGAGCGGGACCGTCGAGCTCGCGCGACCAGGCGTCCTGCACGTCGAGGAAGCGCCAGCGCGTCGCCCTCGGCGAGGCCGAGGAAGAGCGGCGTAGGCGGCCAGGCCGAGCGGCGCGAGCAGCGAGCCAGGCGGCGTCGCGCGGCGCCCGGCCGCGGCGCGCGAGGCTCCACCAGAACAGCAGCGCCAGCGGGAGCAGCAGCAGCACGCCGGCGCTGCGCGTGGCCGCCGCCCCGGCCGCGCGGCGCCCGCCCACGCCCAGCGGCCCGTCCGGGCGGCGTAGAACGCGCCCACCGCGAGCAGCAGGAAGAGGCTCTCCGAGTAGGGCGCGCCGAAGAACACCGCCGCCGGGAACACCGCGAGCAGCAGCAGCGTCGGCCGCGCGAGCGGCCGGCCCGAGCTCGAGCGCGACCAGCCGGTGGAGCAGCACGAGCGCCGCCGAGGAAGGCCGCGAGCGACACGACGTACGCCGCGATCAGGAGCAGCGCCGCCGGAGACGCCCCGAACGGCGCGGCCAGCGCCGCGCACCAGCAGCGGATAGAGCGGGAAGAACGCGGCGCGCACGTCGCTGCCCGCCGTAGCCCGAGCTCGGCGATGCGCAGGTACCAGACGGCGTCCCAGCGGGCGAGCGGCGAGAGCAGCGGCTCGGCCAGCGAGCGCGTGGTGAGCTCCGGCTCGTCGAACCTCCGGCGTTCCGCTCTGCCAGCCGCCCGTCGCAGGACCGAAGGAGAGCGCGGCGAACACCGCAACGACGAGCACGGCCGCGCGCGTGGTCCAGAACACGCGCCAGGCTGCGCGCAGCGTCTGGAGCCGCGAACCGCGGCGACTGCCCGCGCCGCGGTCGGGGTAGCGTCATAGGCCATGCCGCGAGTCGAGTTCTACACAGCAGTCGAAACCGGCGATTGGGTCGACGGCGGTGAGCACCCTCGCGATCGCCTTCCTGATCGCCGAGATCGTCGACCGGGCGCTCGAAGCGGCGCGGCAAGCGGCTGAGCATCGCCGTGGCGGGCGGCGACCTGTCCCCCGTCGCCACCACGCGCCTGCGGCTCGTGCGCCGCCTCATCTTCGCGCTGATCATCGTGATCGGGCTCGCGATCGTGGCGCTGCAGTTCGACTCGGTCGCAGCGGCTGGCCACCGACGGTCCTCGCCTCCTCCGCCGTGCTCGGCATCGTGGTCGGCTTCGCGGCCCGCGCAGACGCTCGCCAACGCGATCGCCGGGATCATGCTCGCGATCACGCAGCCGATCCGGATCGGCGACCTCGTCACCTTCGAGGAGGAGACCGGCGAGGTCGAGGACGTCAGGCTCACCTACACCTACATCCGCCTCGACGACGGCCGGCGGCTCATCGTGCCGAACGAGCGTGCTCGCCCAGAGCTCGATCGAGAACCACACGATCCTCGACCCGCGCGTGCAGGTCGAGGTCGTCGGTCTGGCTCCCACCCGGACGCGGACCTCGACCGGGCGATCGAGCTGATCGCCGACGAGGAGGAGGAGATCACGGCGACGGTCGCCGAGACCGACAAGGAGGGCGTGCGCCTCAGCGCCACGAGCTGGACGGCGAGCCCGCGCGAGCGCGGCAAGAGCGGCCGCCGAGCTGCGCCGCCGCTGGCTGCGTCTGCTCCGAGAGCACGGTCTATCCTCCGCCGAGGCCTCCTGAGGCGCGTCAGCGCCCGAACATGAGCCACCGGCAGCGAAAGTCCAGGAGGCGGAAGCGCCACGGCGCGCGGCAGCAAGGTGCTGCTCGGCCTCGGCGTGATCGCCACCATCTGCATCATCGGCGTCCTCTCGGCGGCGGGCTACGTGCTCGCCATCGCCGCCAGCGCGCCCGACCTGAGCGAGCTCAAGCCGGACGACAAGGGCCGAGCTCTCGGTGGTCTTCGCCGCCGACGGCACGCGGCTCGGCTTCATCCAGTCGGACGTCCTGCGGCGCGTCGTCCCGTGGGAGGATCATCCCCGTGGACCTGCGCCGCGCCACCGTGGCGATCGAGGACGAGCGCTTCTACAAGCACGAGGGCGTGGACCTGCAACGCGATCGTCCGCGCCGGCATCAAGAACCTCGAGTCGGGCGAGACCGTGCAGGGCGGCTCGACGATCACCCAGCAGCTGGTCCGCGCGCTCTACATCAAGGACCCCGAGCGCAACTTCGCCGCGCAAGATCCGCGAGGCCAAGCTGGCCTCGGAGCTCGAGGAGGAGCACTCCAAGACCTGGATCCTCCACAACTACCTGAACTCGGTCCCGTACGGCACGGTCGAGGGGCGCACCGCGATCGGCGTCGCAGGCGGCGGCGGTGACCTACTTCGACAAGCACGTCAGGGACCTCGAGCTGCACGAGTCCGCGCTGCTCGCCGGCCTGCCCCAGGCGCCCTCGCAGTACAACCCGTTCCGCAACCCGACAGCGGCGATCGAGCGGCGCAACGAGGTGCTCGAGCAGATGCTCGACAACGGCTACATCACGCCGGCCGAGTACCAGGACGCCGCGCACGCGCAAGCTCAGGCTGAAGCGCGGCTTCCGCTACGTGAACCGCCGCGAGCCCTACTTCTTCGACTACGTCCAGGAGAAGCTGATCGAGCGCTACGGCGTGGGCGTGGCGCGCCGCGGCGGCCTGCGCATCCACACGACGATCAACCCGAAGATGCAGGACCTCGCGCGCGACGCGATCAACGCCTACTGGGCCGACCCCGCCGGGCCCGCCTCGGCGATCGTCGCGATCGACCCGAACAACGGGAAGATCCGGGCGATGGCGTCGAGCGGCACCTACGGCGAGCGCCGCTTCAACCTCGCCGCCCAGGGCCACCGTCAGCCGGGCTCGGCCTTCAAGACGATGGTGCTGACGGCGGCGATCCTCAAGGGAGTCGATCCCGGCTCGACCTCCTACACCTCCAAGCCGGTCGCGCTCGACGTCGGCGAGGCGGAGCCCTGGGAGGTCAAGACGTTCGGCGACTCGTACTCGGGCACGATGAGCCTGACGAGCGCGACGCTCGCGTCGGACAACACGGTCTACGCGCAGCTGATCCTGGACCTCGGCCCCGAGGCGGTCTGCGAGGCCGCCCGTCGCCTGGGGATCACCACCAAGCTCGACTGCTACCCGGCCGAGGGCCTGGGCGGCCTCACGCGCGGCGTCACGACGCTCGAGATGGCGAACGCCTACGCCACGCTCGCGAGCGGCGGCATGCGGCACCGCGCCACCGGGATCCAGCGGGTCGTGTTCCCCGACGGCACGCGCGAGAACTGGGCCAAGCCGGAGGGCCTGCGCGTGATGACCGACGGGCAGGCCTACGAGGTGACCGAGATCCTCGAGCAGAACATCCAGTCCGGCACCGGCACGCGACGCCAACTACGGCTGCCCGGCCGCCGGCAAGACGGGCACCACCGACGAGGCCAAGGACGCCTGGTTCGTGGGCTACACGCCGCAGCTCTCGACCGCCGTGTGGGTCGGCTACCCGGACGCCGGCGTGGCGATGCCGGGCGCCCAGGGCGGCGACTACGCGGCGCCGGTGTGGGGCGCGTTCATGGATCCCGCCTCCGACGGCTACTGCGAGGACTTCCCGCTCCCGGAGACCGCGTTCGAGCCGCAGCCGTTCTTCGGGGAGTACGCCACCGGCCAGGCCGACGGCGGCACCGACGACTACTACGACGACACCTACGTCGAGCCGACCTACGACCCGGAGTACTACGAGGCGCCGCCCCAGGAGGCGCCCGAGGTCGCGCCCGAGGCGCCCCAGGACGAGACGCTCGCCCCGCCCGCGGAGGGCACCGGCGGCGCCGGGGGCGGCGGCGTGGCACCCGACGGGCCGTAACCCGCCCGCCGTGGCCGAGCGGCGGCTGATCGAGGCGATCCAGCAGGCGATCGCCGACCGCAGCGGCCGGCTGCTGCGCTGGTCGGGCGACGACGCGGCGGTGGTGCGTGCCCGGCCGCTGGCGGTCACCTCGATCGACACGGTCGTGGACGGCGTGCACTTCTCGCTCGCCACGCACACGCCCGCCGACGTCGGCTGGAAGGCGCTGGCCACCGCGCTGTCCGACCTGGCCGCGATGGGCGCCGATCCCGGCGAGGCGTACGTGTCGCTCGTGCTGCCGGGCGGCTTCGAGGGCGGGCTCGAGCTGGTGGTCGGGATGGAGGAGCTGGCGGCGCGCCACGGCGCCACGATCGCCGGCGGCGACGTGGTGCGCGGGCCTGTCCTGACGGTGACCGTGGCGGTGACGGGGTGGGGCGACCGCGAGGACGAGCTGGTCGGCCGGGACGGGGCCAGTCCAGGCGACCTGGTCGGCGTGACCGGCGAGCTGGGCGGCTCCGAGGCCGGGAGGCTGCTGCTCGAGCGCGGCGACCGCGAGCCCGCGGAGCTGGTGCGGCGCCACCTGCGGCCCGAGCCGCGACTGACCGAGGGCAGGGCGCTGGCGCGCGCCGGGGCGCGCGCGATGATCGACCTGAGCGACGGCCTGGCGACCGACGCCGGGCACGTGGCCGCCGCGAGCGGCGTCAGGCTGGAGATCGGCTTGGCACGGATCCCCTGTGCCGCGGGCGTGAGCCCCGAGCAGGCCGCGAGCGGAGGCGACGACTACGAGCTTCTCTTCGCGATCCCGCCCGAACGCCGCGAGGCGGCCGAGGCGGCCGCGGAGGTCACGTGGCTAGGCGACGCCGGGCCCGGACTCGGGCTCGCCCTCGTCGGGGAGGACGGCCGGGTCGTCGAGGGCCTGAGCGGCTATGAGCACGAATGACATGCTCTTCCAGCGCCGGATCATGGCCTCGGCGACCGCATGTGCGTCCACCTCGTACTCGCCGCGCCGGATGCGCTCGGCGAGCGATGCGTCGATAGTCGTGCTCAACATTTAAACCGTACCCCTTGCCCGCCCTGCACCGGGTGTATCGGCAGCAGGCCGCCACTTCGGGAAGGGACGGCGCCTGCCCTGGACTACCTTCGGAGCGCCGACCTGGTGCCGCCCAGCGAGCCCGGACCCGCGTAGGCGCCCGGCCCGTACACCGACGGGCCCTCGGGCGACGGCTCCTCCTCGGGCGGCGCGGCAGGCTGGCGGTAGACGAGCTCGGCCGCGGCGCACAGCGTCCCGAGCATCACGCAGCCCACGAACGCCGTGACGGGAGCGACGGTGTGGCCGGTCACCAGCAGCAGCAGGTACCAGGCGCCCGCCACCGGGTCGATGGACAGCGCGAACAGGTAGTAGATCGCGACCAGGAGCGGCGGCAGCGCCCCGAGCGCGAGCAGCAGCGCGCGCACCCGGCGCGGCGGCGGCCCCTTGAGCAGCACGGCCTGCAGCCACAGGTGCGCGGCGGGGACGGCCATGAGGCCGGCGTACGGGTTGGCCACCCACAGGAGCAGCGAGGTCACACCGAGCACGAGCGCCACCGCCACGGCCGCGCCCGGACCCTCGGGCGTGGCGAGCTGCGGGTCGGGCCGCGCGGCGAGCCAGCGCGCCAGCACCAGGGCGAGCGCCATCGCCACCGCCACGCCGGCGAGCACGCCGAGCGCCGCGCCGTCCACCGGCAGCACGTCCGGTGGCACCGGCGCCGGTGGCGGCGAGGGCGTGGCCCCCGCCAGCGCGAGCAGCTCGGCCACCGCGTAGCCGGCCAGGAAGGGCGCGGTCCAGGCCCCCAGCCAGCGCAGCCACGGCAGCACGTCGATCCGCTGCCGCCGCACCCGAGCGAACGCGTCGACGGCGGCGACGAGCGCCGGCAGGAGCAGCGTGCCGGCGAGCAGCGACAGGACCCAGCCCGGCATCACCTGGCTCACCGCCGTCACGTAGCTCTCGGGACCGTGGTCCGGCCGCGGGCCCATGTCGAGCGCCGTGAACGTGCGCAGCGTGGCGCGGCCGAGGGCGCCGATCGTGTCCTCGTCGATCGACTCGATCGGCCCGTTGCCCTCCGGCGGCAGCTCGCCGCTGCCCGAGATCCGGACCGTGTCGTAGCCCTCGTCGAGCAGCACGCCCTGCGGCCCGATGCCGATCGGGAACGACAGCCGCGCGAGCTGCCCGAGCGCGCCGGACGTCGCCCGGGTCGAACTCGAGCTCCTGGCTGATCGACTCGGAGACGGTGCGCTGCAGACCGATCCCGGCGCGGCTCGAGTCGTTCGACCAGGCCTGCACGAACGGCCCGCGCCGGGTCGGCGAGGCCAGGTCCGACATGACGATGATCCCGTCCACCATCTCGGGCGACGGGCAGCTCCGACAGCAGCCGCGACGTGCCGACCTCGCCCAGGGTCGAGCCGTCCACGGAGGCGAGCACGAGCGTCTTGCGCGCCGGCCGCCCCGCGAACACGCGCGCCAGCTCGACCAGCGCGGCCGTGTCGGCGGCGCTGCCCGTGGCCTCGGGCACGACCGCGGCGTCGCGGGCCGCCACGATCACGATCTGGCGGCGCAGCTGCCCCGCGCGCCGGGCGATCACGTTCACGAGCTCCCGGCCCGCGTGGGTGAAGCGCTGCACCACGGGCTTCGGGAACCCGCGTGCGTCGAGCAGCTCCGCAACCCGCTCGGCGGTGCGCAGGTTGCCGGGCCGGCCGGGGCGGCGGTCGGGCTCGCGCTCGGCGATCCGGGCCGACTCGAGCGCGGCCACGCGGCCGTCGAACAGGACGTCGGCGGCCAGTCCCTGCGGCAGCGGCTCTGGGCGGCTCTGCAGCGAGAACATGGTCAGCACGAGCGCCAGCAGCGCCGGCACGAAGGCGGCTCTGTACACGCGCGGCTCGATCATGGGAAAAGGGCCACGGCAGCAACCTACAATTCCGAAGGTGACGGCCTCCGCACCCCGGATCCTGCTCGTGGACGACGAGCTCTCCGTTCAGAAGCTTCTGACCTACCCCCTGCGCAAGGAGGGCTACGAGGTCGTGCCCGCACTCGACGGGCGCGAGGCGCTCGACCGGCTGCGCGAGGACAACTTCGACCTCGTCGTGCTCGACGTGATGATGCCGAAGATGGACGGCTTCGACGTCTGCCGTCAGATCCGGGCCCGCAGCACGGTGCCGATCATCATGCTCACGGCGAAGACCGAGGAGATCGACAAGGTGCTCGGGCTCGAGCTCGGCGCCGACGACTACATCACCAAGCCCTTCTCGGTGCGGGAGTTCCGCAGTCCCGGGTGAAGGCCGTCCTGCGACGGGCCGCGCTCGCCCAGTCGAACGAGCAGTTCGAGGAGCCGATCCAGCAGGACGGACCTGCTGATCGACTTCGAGCGGCGCCAGGTGGAGGCGCGCGACGAGCGCGGTGCGGCTCACCTACGTCGAGTTCGAGGTGCTGGCGGCGCTGGCGCGCAACCCCGGCCGGGTGTTCAGCCGCACGATGCTGCTCGAGCGGGTCTGGGGCGACTCCTCCTACCGCGACCCGCGCACGATCGACGTGCACATCCGGCACCTGCGCGAGAAGCTCGAGGAGGAGCCGAAGCACCCGGAGATGATCCTCACGGTGCGCGGCGTGGGCTACCGCTTCAGGGACTCATGAGGCGACGTCCCCGCCTCCGCTCCCTCCGCAACAAGCTCGCGCTCGTCTTCTTCGCCATCATCGCGGTGGCGTTCTCGGTCATCTACTTCTCGGTGGCGACCCAGCCGGAGTCGAACCTCGAGGAGCGCCGGCTGCGGGACCTGGAGCTGCTGGCCGGCATCTACCAGGACAGCGCTCGCGAGGGTCGCCCGCCAGGACACCGCCGAACGAGCAGCTGGCGCGCGAGGTGCGGCGCGTGGCCGAGGGCACCGACTCGCACGTGACGCTGTTCGACTGGGACGAGAAGGTCGACGGGCCGCCAGAACGACCTGCGCGGGCTCGACTTCTACCCGCGCTTCGACTCGCGCGAGCAGACCGTCGTACCGCGAGAACGACGCGCTGCTGCTCCGCGCGCTCGAGGACGCGCAAGACCCAGACCGCCTTCGACCTCTTCCAGGGCGACGACATCGGCCTGGTGGCCCAGCCGCTGCGTCCGCGACGGGCGGGCGCGCGGCGTGGCCCTCTACTCACGCGACTTCGAAGAGGTGGAGGCCGCGGTCTCGTTCATCCGCAACCGCGTGCTGCTCGCCACCGCTCGCCGCGCTCGTGCTCGCGCTGCTCGGCGGCTGGCTGGTGGCCGGGCGGCTCGGTCGCCGCGTGCGCCGCCTCGAGCTGGCCGCCGGCGAGGTCTCGCGCGGCAGCTTCGTCGACCCGCTGCCGGTGGACTCGAAGGACGAGCTCGGCCAGCTCACGCGCACGTTCAACGAGATGCAGGCGCAGCTGCGCCAGGTCGACGTGGCGCGCAAGGAGTTCATCGCGACCGCCTCCCACGAGCTGCGCACGCCGATCTTCTCGCTGGCCGGCTTCGTCGAGCTGCTCCAGGACGAGGACCTCGACGAGGACACCCGGCGCGAGTTCCTCGAGACGATGAGCGAGCAGGTGGCGCGGCTCCAGAAGCTGTCGGTCGACCTGCTCGACCTGTCCCGGCTCGACGCCGGCTCGCTCGAGCTGCACCCCGAGGAGGTCGACCTCTCGGAGCTCGCGCGGAGCATCGTGAACGAGTTCACGCCGGCGATGGCGGACCACGGCACCGACCTCGACGTGCGGCTGCCGGAGCACGGGTCCGGAGGCCGCTCTGCGACCCGGAACGGGTGGCTCAGATCATGCGTATCCTGCTCGACAACGCCCTCCGGCACACGCCGGCGGGCACGCACGTGACCGTGAGGGCAGATCGCAGCAACGGCGCCGCCGGCTTCACGGTGGCAGACGCCGGCCCCGGGCTCCCGGACGGGAGCCGGGCCAAGGTCTTCGAGCGCTTCTACACCGGCGACGCCGCGCGCGGCGCCGGCCTCGGGCTCGCGATCGCGCGCGAGCTGGCGGAGCGGATGGACGGCCGGCTGCGGGTGCGCTCGCAGCCGGGCGGCACCGCGTTCACGCTCGAGCTTCCAGCCGGCGGGAACGGCGCGTGACGCCGAGCCTGCGCGGTGCTCCTGGCCGCCATCGGCCTGGTGGCCGCGGGCTGCGACTCGGACGACGACGAGTCCGCGAGCGCGCCGCGCGAGGTCACCACCACGCGGGTGCAGGTGGTGGAGGGGCTCGGCGCGCGAGGGCGGCTTCGACCCGGACCAGATCTACGAGCGCCTGTCGCCGGGCGTCGTGACCGATCCTCTCGATCTTCGAGGGCGGCGCGAGCCTGCTCGACGACGGACGGGGAGGGCGGCCAGGGCTCGGGCTTCGTGCTCGACAGCCAGGGCTACATCGCCACGAACGCGCACGTCGTGACCGCCGGCGAGCTCGCACGGGCTCGGAGCGCGCCGAGGACGTGTTCGTCGAGTTCGCCGACGGCAACCGCGTGCCGGCGGAGATCGTCGGCGACGACCCCAACGCCGACGTCGCGCTCCTGAAGGTCGACCCGGCCGGGCTGAGGCTCACGCCGCTCCAGCTCGGCAGCTCGGACAGCATCCAGGTCGGCGAGCCGGTGGCCGCCATCGGCAGCCCGTTCGGCGAGCGCCAGTCGCTCTCGATCGGGGTGATCTCGGCGGTGGACCGCAACATCGAGTCGCTCACGCGCTTCCAGATCGGCAACGCCATCCAGACGGACGCCGCCATCAACCCGGGCAACTCGGGCGGTCCGCTGCTCGACGCGCGCGGCCGGGTGATCGGCGTGAACGCCCAGATCAAGTCGGAGTCCGGCGGCGGCGAGGGCGTCGGCTTCGCGATCCCGGTCGACGCCGTGCGACCGCTCGCTCCGACGAGCTGCGCGAGGACGGCCGCGTCGAGTACGGCTACCTGGGCGTGACGACGCTGTCGCTCTGGCCGCAGCTGGCGCGGCGGCTCGACCTCAACGTGCGCGACGGCGGGCTGGTGCAGGAGGTCGAGGACGACAGCCCGGCCGAGGAGGCGGGCCTGCGCGGCGGCGGCGACGAGATCGAGTTCCAGGCCACCCCGCTCCGCACCGGCGGCGACGTGATCGTCGCCGTGAACGGCCGGCGCCTCACCCGCACCGAGGATCTCGCCGACGTGATCAGCGCGATGAGCGCGGGCAAGCAGGTGGAGCTCGAGGTGCTGCGCGACGGCAAGCGCCGCACCATCGACGTCGAGCTGGGCCAACGACCGGCAGAATCTGGGTAGGGTGCAGGCGAAGGTGGAGGCGCCTGAGACCACAGCCGACAGCCGCGACGTCTCGCTGACGATTCCCGCGCGGCCCGACTACCTCGTGCTCGCGCGCCTGGCGCTGTCCGCCGTCTGCCGCCTGACGCCCCTCTCCCCCGAGGAGATCGCCGACCTGAAGCTGGCGATCACCGAGGCCGCGAACGACTACGTCGACGAGAGCCGCCCGCTCGACGACGAGAGCCGCGTGAGCTTCTCGTTCCGGCTGCTGGACGACCGGCTGGCGATGGAGCTGAACGGACCGGGCTCGGCCGTGTCGGCGGTCGAGCAGGAGCTGAGCCGGGCGATCATCGAGGCGACCGTCGACGAGTGCAGCTTCGCGACGGGCCGGACCCTGCTCGTGAAGTACCTGGCCGTCGGGGCTAGCCCCCGACCCCCGCTGATTCCTGGCCGGTCTTCCCCGCCGTGCTACAGCCCGTCTCCGTAGGCCACAAGAGCCTGGCCGACTACACCCACCTGGCCGGCAGGCCGCTCATCCAGGAGATCCGCGAGCTCGCGGAGGACCTCCAGGGGCTGCGCGTCCTGCACCTCTCCGCCACCGCGTTCGGCGGCGGCGTCTCCGAGATCCTCTACACGCTGATCCCGCTGATGAACGACGTCGGGATCGACGCCCAGTGGCAGATCATGCTCGGCCGCGAGGAGTTCTACAACGCGACCAAGCGCCTCCACAACGCGCTTCAGGGCAACCCGGAGTCGCTCAGCGACGAGGAGTGGAAGATCTACGAGCGCTACAACGCGCTCAACGCCACCGAGATCGAGGGCGACTGGGACGTGATCATCGTGCACGACCCGCAGCCGGCGGCGATCCGCCAGCACGTGCCGGAGAGGGCGAAGACGTGGATCTGGCGCTGCCACATCGACCTCTCCACGCCCAACCCGGACGCGATCGACCACATCGTGCCGTTCGTGCGCGACTACGACGCGACCGTCTGGCACGTGCCGGCCTACGTGCCCGCGGGCATGGACGGCGCCAAGGCCGGCGTGCACATCTGCCCGCCGGCGATCGACCCGCTGTCGCCGAAGAACATGGCGCTGTCGCCCGAGGACGCCGCGTTCGTGTGCGACCAGTTCGGCATCGACGTGGACCGGCCGCTCCTGTGCCAGGTGTCGCGCTTCGACCCCTGGAAGGACCCGTGGGGGTGATCGACGCGTACCGTCAGGTGACGGAGGAGATGCCCGAGGTGCAGCTCGCCCTGGTCGGCTCGATGGCCACCGACGACCCCGAGGGCTGGGAGTTCTTCAACTCGACGATGGCCTACGCGGACGGCGACCCCGACATCCACATCCTCAACAACCTGAACAACGTCGGGGCGATCGAGGTGAACGCGTTCCAGTCGCAGGCCGACGTGGTGATCCAGAAGTCGACGCGCGAGGGCTTCGGGCTGACCGTGTCGGAGGCGCTCTGGAAGGGCCGCCCGTTCATCGGCGGCGACGTGGGCGGCATCCCGCTGCAGGTGCAGGACGGCGAGACCGGCTTCCTCGTCTCCTCGCCCGGCCGAGTGCGCCGACCGCTCGCTGCGCGTGCTGCGCGAGCCGGACCTCGGCAAGCGGCTCGGGCGCGCCGGCAAGGAGCACGTCCGCAAGCACTTCCTCACCCCGCGCCTGCTGCGGGACTGGCTGAAGATCTTCCGGGAACGGCGATGAGCTCGGACGCCGCGCTCGTCCTCGTGTCGAACCGCGGCCCCGCCACCTTCCAGGACGGTGAGCCGCGCCGCGGCGGCGGCGGCCTCGTGACCGCGCTGACCGGCCTGGTGCACCACCGCGACGCGGTCTGGATCGCCTCGGCGCTGAGCGAGGGCGACGTCGAGGAGAGCCGCGCGCACGGCGGCGGCTCGTTCGAGATCGAGCTGGACGGGGCGACGCTACCGGATCCGGTTCGTCGAGTCGGACCCCGAGGCCTACGACCGCTTCTACAACGTGGTGGCGAACCCGATGCTGTGGTTCATCCAGCACTACCTGTGGGACCTCTCGAACGCGCCCGACATCCGGCGCCACGAGATCGACGCCTACGAGCAGGGCTACTGCAGGGTCAACGGCGACCTGGCCGAGGCGGTGCTCGAGGAGGTCGAGGACGAGGAGGAGGCGGTCGTGATGCTGCACGACTACCACCTCTACGTCGCGCCGAAGCTGATCCGGGCGACGCGCCCCGACCTGTTCCTCCACCACTTCGTGCACATCCCGTGGACGCAGCCGGACGCCTGGCGCGTGCTGCCCGCGGACATCCGCGAGGACCTCTACGAGGGCATCCTCTCCAACGACATCATCGCCTTCCACACGCGCTCCTACCGGCGCAACTTCCTGCTCTGCTGCCGCGAGCTGTTCGACCTCGAGGTGGACGAGGAGGCCGGCGTGGTGCGCTTCGACGGCCGCGACGTGTGGGTGCGCTCGTACCCGCTGCCGATCTCGGCCGAGAACTTCCACCGCAACGCCCAGCGGCCCGCGGTGCACCAGTACGAGCGCGAGATCCTGCGGCGCCGGCGCGAGCACCTGATCCTGCGCGTGGACCGGGCCGACCTGTCGAAGAACGTGCTGCGCGGGTTCACGGCGTTCGACCTCTTCCTGGAGCAGCACCCGGAGTTCAAGGAGCAGGTGACGTTCATCGCGCACCTGATCCCGTCGCGCCAGGACGTGGCCGAGTACCAGGAGTACCTGGAGCGGATCGAGGCGCTGGTGGCGGTCGTGAACCACCGCCACGGGACGACGGACTGGATGCCGATCGAGCTGCGCCTGCGCGAGAACCTCGAGGAGGCGATCGCCGCCTACAAGCACTACGACCTCCTGATGGTCAACGCGATGTTCGACGGGATGAACCTGATCGCGAAGGAGGGACCGCTCGTCAACGAGCGCAACGGCGTGTCGCTCCTGTCGGAGAACACGGGGGCGCACGAGGAGCTTGCCGACTTCGCGCTGTCGGTGAACCCGTTCGACGTGAGCGAGCAGGCGGACGCGATCTACCGGGCCCTGTCGATGTCGGCGGAGGAGCGCTCCTGGCGGGCGCAGGGGCTGAAGCGGATCGTGACGGCGCGCGACCCGGGCGACTGGGTGGACGACCAGCTGGCGGACATCGAGTCGAAGCGCCGCGGCGAGGCGCCCGTACGGTCGTAGCCACGTGGGCGCGCCGGTACTGCGGGCGCTCGACCGCCCGGGGGATCTCGGCTGGGTGGTGGAGCGGCACGGGACGCTGTACGCGGCCGAGCACGGCTGGGACCAGAGCTTCGAGGCGCTGGTGGCGGGGATCATGGCCCGCTTCTCGCCCGGACCGCGCGAGGCCGGCTGGATCGCGGAGGTGGACGGGCGCCGCGCGGGGTGCGTGCTCTGCACGGCCTCGCCCGAGCGGCCGGACGTAGGGAAGCTGCGCACGCTGATCGTGGAGCCGGAGGCGCGCGGGCACGGCGTGGGGCGATTGCTGGTGGAGCGGTGCATCGGGTTCGCACGGGAGGCCGGGTACGCGCGGATCGAGCTGTGGACCACGGAGAACCTGGAGGCGGCGGGGCGGCTGTACGAGGCGTTCGGCTTCGAGGTCGTGCGCGAGGTGCGCGAACAGGCCTTCGGGACCGAGGTGCTGAGCCGGCACATGGAGCTGGAGCTGCGGTAAGCCTCATCCGCGGGAGCAGGGTCGGGGGTGAACTCGCCGGTGCGCGGGGCGGGCGGTTCCGGGGGCGACTCGACGCGCCGCGGCGGCGGCGGGCCGGAGCGGCGCCGGCGCGGCGGCGGAGGCGGCGGTGCGGGCTGCCGGCGCCCGCGCGGCGCAGCCCTTGCCGGAGGCGGCGCAACCGGTTCCTGAACAGGCTCGACCGGCGTCCGGCGCTGCGCCCTCGCCGTTTCCTGCTTCGCGCATCCCTTCCCGCTGCCTGCGCCCCTTTCCGCGCCCCGTCTCGGCTTCTTCCGGCTTCGCCTGGCGGGTGGCGGCGCTCGCCCCGCTCCTGCTCGCTGCCCGCTCCGCTCCGGGGCCACCCGCTTCACCGGCGCCCGACGCTTCGCACCCGCCTCCCGCACCGTCGGCTCGCTTCCGCTTCCGCTCCCGCTCGTCGCGACCAGCACGCCGGCAGCCGCCACCAGGGCGAGCCACCCCACGTTCCTCCAGCGCACCCGAGCGAGCCAGTCCACTCCGCTGGAAAGCCCTCCGCGAGCCCCCTTCGCCCCGGCCAGGCTGCATTTCCGCTGCTAACCTGCCCCGCTCGATGGCACGGCTGTACGACCTCATGCTCCTGATCGACCCGAACGCTCCCGAGGAGCGCCGCACCGCGGCGATCTCCGAGGCGGAGTCGCTGATCGGCTCCGGCGGCGAGCTCGTCGACTCCCACGACTGGGGCACCCGCCGGATGGCGTACGAGATCGACCACCGGCCGGAGGCGGACTACCGCCTCTACCAGTTCACGGGCGACAACGCCCTGCTCGAGCGGCTGAACCAGCGGCTTCGCATCCTCGACGCCGTGCTGCGCTTCCGCATCATCAAGCAGAAGCCGGGGATGCCGACCCCGCCGCCGCCGGAGCAGCAGTCGGCCCGCCGCCGCGACGACCGCGAGCCGCAGGACACCCGCGTGGCCGCACGGGCCGCCGCGGACGCCCCGCCCGTCTAGGCGCCCGAGCTCCTCCGTAGGCACGTCGGTCCGTCCGGCGTCGGCGGGAAGCTGAGAGGTTCGCAACGACGCATTGGGGGGCGAGCCTCTTCCGTGACGACCCTTACACAGAGCGATGGTCAGCGCAGGTCATAGCGCCGGTGTCAGATCCGCACGTGACCTCCGGCATGAGCTGATTGCCGAGCTCTACCGGGAGGGATTGCCGGTTGCCGGCATCGCTCAGCGCGCAGGGGTTTGCATCAAGACCGTGCGGAACGTCGCGCGGCGCGCAGGGCTCCCGCCCCGCAACCCGTCCCAACCTGAGCGCGACGGCGAGATCTTGGCCCGCTACGTCGCCGGGGAGCCGGTCGGCTCGATCGCAGCAGACTGCGGCGTGCGGCCATTCGCGCGTCCGTGTGGTCGCCGCCCGAGCTGGGATCCCGCCGCGAAAGGGATGGCAGCGGCTATATCCGCTCGACGAGTACGCGTTCGACGAGCCCACGGAAACCGGCTGGTGGTTGATCGGGTTGCTCGCGGCGGATGGATCGATCTACGAACGCGAGCATCGCGTTTCCCTGTGCCAGACACTGGACGACGCCGACGTGCTCCACGCCTTCTACGAATACGTCGGCTGCCCGGAGCGCCCGCTCACCCTTCTGAATCTCTCCGAGGCCGCTCGGGCGCGCCAGTTCCCCCGCAGGCCTGCGGCGGAAGCGCGGATCTTCTCGAAGAGGATCGTCGAGGCCCTGGCACGCCATGGGGTCGTCCCGGGAAAGACCGCTACGCTCGCCCTCGGTCCGGAGGCCGCGCGTCAGCCGGCGGTATGGCTGGGACTCCTCGACGGAGACGGGTCGGTAGGGATCTACCGCGACGGGAGAGAGCCGCGCGTCAGGTTCTCGGGGACCAGGCGACTGATGGAGCAATGCGAGGCGTTCTGGCGAAAGACATTGCCCTACAGCAGTCCCCAGCCGGCAGCAACGCCCGCACCGCAAGGGGCTTTGGCAGTTCTCGCTATGTCGAATGAAGGCACGGGCTGCCGCCGACACGCTTCTGAGATCGAGCCAGAGGTCCCTCCGTCGCAAGCGAGCGATTCTCGCGGAGATAGCGGCCTATCGGCCGGACAAGGTCTTGTGAACCGCACCCACAAGAAGCATCGTCTGAGAGCAACCGAAAGGAGACAGTGACATGGCAGCAACCAATCTGAACCGGGTGATCATCACCGGGAACCTCACCCGCGATCCCGAGCTTCGCAACCTGCCGAGCGGGACCGCGGTCTGCAACCTGCGGGTTGCGGTCAACACGCGCCGCAAGGACGGGCAGTCCGGCGAGTGGGTCGACAAGCCCAACTACTTCGACGTCACGGTGTGGGGAGCGCAGGGCGAGAACTGCGCCCAGTACCTGGCGAAGGGGCGGCCCGTGGCGGTCGACGGACGGCTCGAGTGGCGCGAGTGGCAGGACCAGCAGGGCAACAAGCGCCAGTCGGTAGATATCATTGCCGATTCCGTCCAGTTCCTCGGCTCCCGTGAGGGCAGCGAGAACGGCGGCCGCTTCACGCCGCAGAGCGACGTCCCGGCAGACACCGGAGACTTCGAGCCGGCGCCGGCGGGCGCCCGGGGACCGGACGACGACATCCCGTTCTGACCCCGGAGTAGCGAGTACGCAGGAGACCAAGTGGCGAAGCAGCGTGGACCAACACCGACCCGGGACCGCCGGCGCGGCGGCCGTGGCAAGGGTGCGCCGACCGGCGGTCGGCGTAAGCCGTGCCCGTTCTGCCGCGACAAGGTCGACGTCGTCGACTACCGCGACGTGGCGTCGCTGCGGCGCGCGATCAGCGACAAGGGCAAGATCCGCTCGTCGCGCGTCACCGGCTCGTGCCGGCGCCACCAGTCGCAGCTCGCGAACGCGGTCAAGCGGGCGCGCGAGCTCGGCCTCCTGCCGTACGTCGCCGACAGGTAAGCGACGGGACCAAGCATGGCTCAGGCAATCCTCTTGAAGGACGTGGACACGCTCGGCGAGCGCGGTGACGTCATCGACGTCTCCCCCGGGTACCTCCGCAACTTCCTCGTTCCGCGCAAGATCGCCCAGCCGGCCACGGCCGGGGCGATCGCGGAGTCGCAGCGCCGCCGCGAGGCGGCCGAGCGCGCCGCCGAGCAGGCGGCCGCAAAGGCCGAGGAGACGGCGACGTTGCTGCGCAAGACGGTGCTCACGATCTCCCACCAGGCGGGTGACGACGGCCGGCTGTTCGGCTCCGTCACCTCGCAGGAGATCGTGGACGCCATCCGCCAGGCGCGCGGCGTGCGGCTCGACAAGCGGCGCGTGCAGCTCGAGGACGCCATCAGGACAACGGGCACGCACATGGTCACCGTCGAGGTCTCGGACGGCGTGACGACGGAGATCAAGACCATCGTCACGCCGCAGGCATAGCGCGCCTCCGTGGCAGTCACTGCCCCGCCTGAGTCAGCGGGCAGCGTCCCTCCCCACAACGAGGAGGCCGAGGCCTCCGTCCTCGGGGCGATCCTGCTCACCGAGCAGGCGCTCGACGGCGTCCTGCTCGAGGTCGGGCTGAGGCCCGACCACTTCTACCGCCCGCGCCACCAGCTCATCTTCCGGGCGATGATCCGCCTGAAGGAGAAGTCGGAGCCCGAGGCGGTCGACGCGCTCACGGTCTGCGACGACCTGCGCAGCCACGGCGAGCTCGAGGCGGCCGGGAACGAGGCCTACGTGCACTCGCTCCCGACCGTCGTGCCCGCGGTCGGCGCGGTCCTCGACTACGCCCGCATCGTCCGCGACGACGCGCTGATGCGCGGCATCCTCGACACGACCCGGCGAATCCAGGCCGAGGTCCTGGCCCACCGCGGCGACCCCCGCGAGCTGATCGAGCGGGCCGAGGCAGAGCTCTTCAAGATCGGCCACGAGGGCGGCCTCGCCGAGATGAGGTCGATCGAGGACGTCCTCCACGAGGAGATCGACAAGCTCGAGGAGCTCTCGCGCAAGGGCGTCGGGCTGACCGGAACGCCCTCCGGCTTCACCGACATCGACGAGCTGACCGGCGGCTTCCAGCCCGGCAACCTGATCGTGCTGGCCGCAAGGCCATCGATGGGCAAGTCGACGCTGGCCACCAACATCGTGGAGAACGCCGCCATCGAGCATGGGCGCCCGGCCGCCCTGTTCTCGCTCGAGATGTCCGAGACCGAGCTCGCCCATCGCTTCATCGCCTCTCAGGCGAAGGTCTCCAGCGACGAGCTCCGCAAGGGGCGCGTCAAGGCCGACCGCTGGCCCAAGGTGCTGCGCGCCGTCGAGAAGCTCGCCCGGTCGCCGATCTTCATCGACGACTCGAGCGACATCGGCGTTCTCGAGATGCGCGCCAAGGCGCGTCGCCTCCACGCCAAGCACGGGCTCGGGCTGATCGTCGTCGACTACCTCCAGCTGCTGCGCCCCGACGGCCGCGCCGACAGCCGCGTCGAGGCCGTCGGCCAGATGAGCCGCGGGCTCAAGATCCTCGCCCGCGAGCTGGAGATCCCGGTGATCGCCGTGTCGCAGCTGTCGCGTGCCGTCGAGTCCCGCAACCCGCCGATCCCGATGCTGTCCGACCTGCGCGAGAGCGGCCAGGTCGAGCAGGACGCCGACGTCGTCATGTTCGTCTACCGCGAGGAGTACTACGACAAGGAGTCGGAGCGGCTCGGCGAGGCGGACATCATCCTCGCCAAGCACCGCAACGGGCCGATCGGCGAGGTCAGCCTCACCTTCCTGTCGAAGTATCCGCGCTTCGCCAACCTCTACCGCGAGCGCGCCGGGGAGACCATCCCCACCGGGGACGGGGTGCTCTGAGGTGCTGCGCAAGGTGCCGGCGGACGAGCAGGACCAGCAGGCCGCCTGCCCCTATGGCGAGTGCGACGGCTCCACCTGGATCCTCGACGAGGAGACCAACGACTCCCGCCCCTGCCGCTGCCGCGACCAGCGCGTGCGGCGGGCCGCCAGCGGCGGGATCGGCACCGGCATCGGGCGGCGCTTCCTCGAGGTGTCGTTCGACCGCGAGCCGATCGTGTCGCTCGACCGCGCCGTCCTCCGCCAGGTGCGCGCCTTCACCCGCTCGATCGAGGAGAACCTCGAGGCCGGCCGCGGGCTGTGGTTCGACGGGCCCGTCGGGACCGGCAAGACCTCCCTCGCCATCCTGGTGGCGAAGGCCGCCAAGGACGCCGGGCGCTCCTACGCCGTCTTCCCCGTGCCGCGTCTCCTCGCCGAGATCAAGCGCACCTTCGACCGCGACGCCACCGACAGCTACATGGGCATCTTCCGGCGGCTCTGCACCGTCGACCTGCTCGTGCTGGACGACCTGGGCGCGGAGAAGCAGACCGAGTGGGTGCTGGAGCAGCTCTACTCGATCGTGAACGAGCGCTGGCAGGACCGCCGCTCGATCGTCGTGACCACGAACCTCCCGGACTCGAATCCCGACAGCGCCGGCGCGGCGCTGCGGGCGAGCGCGCACAGCCTCCGCGACACCGCGTCCTCCGGGCGCGTGTCGGGACGCGACCTGGACGAGCTGCGCCGCATCCTCGAGCGGGTGGAGCGAGTGGCCACCCAGGTGAGCGAGCACGAGCTGGTCGCCGACTACGACCCGATCGTCCGGATGCGCCGCCAGATCGGGTCACGGACGGTCTCCCGCCTGATCGAGATCTGCGACGACCCCCTCCCGATCATGGGAGAGGACCTGCGCATGACCGCCCAGGGCGCCTAGACGCGCCTACGCGTAGCGGTGATGGATGTCGAGGGCGTTGCCGTCCGGGTCCTCGAAGATCGCCTGGTGGCAGACGCCGCTGTCGATCGTTTCGCCCCTGAACTGCACGCCGCGCGACTCGAGCTCGGCACGTGCGGCCGGCACGTCGTCGACGCGGAAGGCGATCGGGCGCCCTGTGGGGGCTGAACTCCTGGCCGAACGCCGACATGTCGACCAGCGCGATGGTCAGGTTCCCGGTCTCGAACTCGTGGGCCGGCATCTCGCCCCACTGCTTCGACCGCTCGAGGCCCAGCACGTTCTCGTAGAAGTCGACTGCCTTGTCGATGTCCTTCGTCGGGATGATCGTGAAGTCGACGCCTGTCACAAGGGTCATGGTCGAATCTCCTGCACGGCCCAGCCGTTGCCATCGGGGTCATTGAAGAACACGAACTTGAAGCCCGGCCTGCCCGGCTGGCCGAGCTCCTGCACCTCGCCCAGCTCGAGCCCGCGGCCCGAGAGCTCCTCGTAGGCGGTGTCCATGTCGGTCACCACGAGCTGGAGGCCCTTCACGCTCCCGGGCTCCATCGGCGCGATGCCGGTGCCGATCGCGATCGAGCAGGCCGACCCGCGCGGAGTGAGCTGCACCACCCGCATGTCATCACCGAAGCTCGTGTCGTGGTCCACCACGAAGCCCATTCTGCCCTCATAGAACTCCTTGGCGCGGTCCACGTCCGAGACCGGGACCACGACGACCTCCAGCCGGTAGTCCATCTCAGCGCCCCAGGTGGTCCGGCGAGCCGGTCGAACGTCGCCCTCATGCCGCGCTCGGCGGTCTGCCGCATCTCGTCGGTGGTCTGGATGGTCGCCCGGATGACCACCTCGGTCCGCCCGTCGCCGAGATCGGCGAACGTGACGACGCTCTCCGAGCCCTCGTGCCACGCGTGCTCCGCCGGCTCGTCCAGGACCAGCCGCTCCTGCTCGGCCACCTCGCGGTAGACGCCCACCACCGGCATCTCGACTCCCTCGTCCGACACCGAGGTCAGGCGGAAGTCGCCGCCGGGTCGCACGTCCATCGTCACCGTCTCGATCGGCGTGCTCCAGCCGGGCGGGCCCCACCACTCCACGAGTTGGTCGGGCTCGGTCCACGCTCTCCACACAAGCTCGCGCGGCGCGTCGTACACGCGGGTGATCTCGATGTGCTGTGCGGTGGCCGTCTCAGTCATCGCGGGGTCCCTTCTGGATCTCGAGCAGGTGGTCGCCGAGGCGGTCGAGGCTGCCTTCCCAGAACCCGCGGTAGCCGGCCAGCCAGTCGGCGGCCTGCTTGAGGGCGTCGCCCTGCAGGCGCGACGGCCGCAGCTGCGCCGAGCGGCCGCGCGTGATCAGGCCCGCGCGCTCCAGCACCTTGAGGTGCTTCGACACCGCCTGCAGGGTGATCGGGAACGGCTCGGCCAGCTCGTTGACGGTCGCCTCGCCCTCCGAGAGCCGCGCCAGTATCGAGCGGCGCGTCGGATCGGCGAGGGCCGCGAAGGTGGTGCTGAGCTGGTCTACCGCCATGTCGTTGGTCATCTGCTTGGTTTATCAACCGAGTGGTTGAGCATACGGCTCGGGCGAGCCGTGTCAAGCGCTGTCGAAGCGCTCGGCTCGGCCGAGTGCGCACGGACCGCGGTCTACACTCGGTCCCGCCAATGCCGGGTCTCGTGATCGTGGGCGCCCAGTGGGGCGACGAGGGGAAGGGGAAGGTCGTGGACCTGCTCGCCGAGCAGGCCGACCTCGTCGTCCGCTTCCAGGGCGGCAACAACGCCGGCCACACGATCGTTCGCGAGGGCGAGACCTTCAAGTTCCACCTGGTGCCGTCGGGGATCCTCTACCCCGGCAAGCTGTGCGCCATCGGCAACGGCGTGGTGGTCGACCCCAAGGTGCTGACCGAGGAGATCGGCGAGCTGTCGCGCCGGCGGATCGACCTCAGCGGCCTGCGCGTCTCGGCCAACGCGCACCTGATCATGCCGTACCACAAGCTGCTCGACCACGCGGGCGAGGCCCGGCTCGGGAAGCTCCAGATCGGCACGACCCGCCGCGGCATCGGCCCGTGCTACGCGGACAAGGCGGCCCGGCTCGGCATCCGCATGCAGGACCTGCTCGACGAGAAGATCCTGCGCAAGAAGATCTACGCGGCGATGGAGCCGAAGCGCCTGATGCTGCGGCCCTACGCCAAGGACCCCGAGCTCGACCTGCACACGATGACCGAGGACTACCGCATCCTCGGCCACCGGCTCGAGCCCTACATCGCCGACACGCCACCGATCGCGTGGCACGTGCTCGACGAGGGCGGCCTGGTGGTCTTCGAGGGCGCGCAGGGCGCGCTGCTCGACATCGACCACGGCACCTACCCGTTCGTGACCTCGTCCAACACGGTCGCCGGCGCCGCCTGCGCGGGCGCCGGCGTGGGCCCGCGCTCGATCGACGAGGTGTGGGGCATCGCCAAGGCGTACGCCACGAGGGTCGGCGCCGGCCCGTTCCCCACCGAGCTCGACGAGCCGCTCGGCGAGCGCATCCGCCAGGTCGGCGGCGAGTTCGGCACCACCACCGGGCCGCGCGCGGCGCACCGGCTGGCTCGACCTGGTGGCGCTCCGCTACGCCACCCGCATCAACGGGCTCACCGGGCTGGTGCTCACCAAGCTCGACGTGCTCACCGGCATCGACCCGATCCAGGTCGGGGTCCGCTACCTCGGGCCCGAGGGCGCGACGTTCGACGAGTTCCCGTACCACCAGTCGATCGTGCACAAGGTGCAGGGCGACCTCGTGGAGCTGCCCGGGCTGGGAGGAGAACATCACGGGCGCCCGCTCGATCGACGAGCTGCCGGCGAACGCCCAGGCCTACCTCGACTTCGTGTCCGAGTACCTCGGGATCCCGATCGTGATGGTCGGAGTGGGCCCGGCGCGCGCCGAGATGATCTGGACGGGCGCCGCCGAGCGGCTCGGACCGGCGCCGGCCTAGGTCTTGATCACGTGGGTCGACGCTCCCATGTCGTGGAGCGCGCGGTTCTCGTCGTCCCACAGCGGCCAGAAGTAGTCCAGGAACCAGGGGATGATCGGGATGATCGTCGAGGCGATCCAGACCGCGAGCTGCTTGAGGACGACCTCGCGGAGCACTGCGGCCCCGAACCCGAACGGCTGCCCGTTGTCGCGGACCACCGCGATGCCGACGAGCTGCTTGCCGAGCGTCTGGCCGTTGCGCGCGCCGTCGCGGATCATCAGCAGCGGCGCGTAGAGCAGGATCGACCGCCGCGAACAGGAGGGCGTAGAGGATCGAAGCGCCGACCCAGGCCCAGACCGACGAGTCGTCGTCGGTCGATCCCGCCGAAGACCACGACGGCGAGGAACACGACCGGGATGAGCACGATGAAGCCAGTCGATCAGCTAGGCGCCGAGCCGGCTGCCCCAGCTGGCGAGCGGGCGGCCGATCCAGCCGCTCTCCGGCCGGGCGATCGGCTGCTGCCAGCCGCCCGGCGGGACGGGCCCGCCGTAGCCGGGAGCGCTCTCCGGAGCGGGCGGGGCGTAGCCGGGCGGGCCCTGAGGGGGCGGCGGCGGTGCCTGCGGGCCAGGGGCCTGGGGTCCGGGCGACGGTGCCTGCGGACCGGGCGCGGGGGCCTGCGGCCCCGGCGGCGTCTCCGGCCCGCTCGGGCGCTCGGGATCCGGCCGGTCAGGGGGAGGCGATCCGCGTTCCATGGCGCGAATGAAAGCAGCGCGGGTGGATGCCCGCGCTGCTCAGCCGCCGGCGGGTTCCGGCTCCAGCACGAGCCGCTCGCCGCGGCGCAGGAAGCGCAGGCTGAGCGCGACCGAGGCCAGCAGCGCCGCCACGGCCATCGTGATCTGCACGCTCAGGAGCCCCTCGCGGGTCCAGTACACGTCCTCGAGCTCCAGCAGCAGTGCGGACTCGTCGAGCGTCAGCCCCATCCCGATCCCGAACGGCACCGCGAGCCACGGCTCGATGTCCTCGTTCCGGGTGACGATCGCCGTCGCGCCCGAGGCGAACGCGACGACGATCCCCGGGCACGAAGTGGTGGATGTGCCGCCGCCCCACCCGCATGTTTCCGAACGGCCCGAAGCGCGAGCGATGCCGGAGCAGGTAGGTGATGCCGCGCGCGGTGAGGAACGAGCCGACGAACGAGCTCAGCAGGTTGAACATCGCGTTCTCGCGCGACGATCCCTGGAGGTAGCCCGCGCGCGCCACCTGCGCCGTCTCGCCCACAGCCTCCTCCGCCGCCAGCAGCAGGCTCGGCTGCATCCTTGGGAAGCGGCGCCGAGCCGCGCCTCCAGACGCGGCCGATCTCGCCCACGAGGACGGTGCCGACCGTGAGCGCGGCGCCGCCGCCGAGCAGCAGCGTGCCGCGCCCGGGCGCGAGCGATTCGGCGTCGCCGCCGAGGCGATCGCGATCGGTCAGCACCGGGCGCCCTCCGCGCCAGGAGCGCGACCCGCGCCGTATCAGCCATGCGGCGCCGCCCTCGCCGCGATGCCACGAGCTTCGCCACTCAGCCAAGCAGCTCCGTCTCCCCCACCTCGCGCACGACCTTCGCCGGCACGCCCAGCGCCACCGACCGCGCCGGCACGTCGCGCGTGACCACCGCGCCGGCGCCCACGAACGCCTCCTCGCCGACCTCCACGCCCGGCAGCAGCACCGCCCCGCCCCCGATCCGGCACGCGCGCCGCAGCACCGCCCCGCGCAGCTCCTCGCCGCGGCGGCGACCCGCCGTCGGGTCGTTGGTCAGCACCACGCCCGGGGCCACGAACACGTCGTCCTCCAGCACCGACCACGCGGTGATGTAGGCGCCGGTCTGCAGCTTCACTCGCGCGCCGATCCGCACGTCGTTCTCCACCGACGCGCCCCGCCCCACGACGCTGTCCGCGCCGATCTCGCTCCGCTCCCGCACGTGCGACTGGTCCGCCACCACGCACCCGTCCCCGATGCGAGCCCCGGCAACCACGACGGCGGCCGCGCCGACCGTCACGCCGTCGCCCAGCACCGCCGGCGGCGGGTCCTCGCGCGACGACGTCGAGCGCGCCCCGAGCGACGGCGGCTTGCCGATCACGCACCCGTCGCCGAGCCGCGCACCGGACCCGATCGCGGTCCCCGCGTGGACCACCACGTTCCCGCCGATGGCGGCGTCGTCCGGCAGCGTGACCCCCTCGCCCAGCAGCAGGCCCGGCCCCCGGTCAGACGGGTGCAGCACGCGAGCTCTCCTGCAGCGACCGCTGGAGTGCCTCGAGGACCCGCACCACGCGCAGCCCCGCCTCGCCGCCCGAGCGCGGCTCGCCGCCGTCCTGCACCCGCTCCACGAAGTGGCGGCACTCGATCGACAGCGGCTCCTCGTTCGGCACGCGCGGCGACGAGATGTCCCCCGAGCGGGCGATGTACTCGCCGTACGACGAGAAGCTCTCGTCGAAGCCCTTGTCGTAGACGGTGAGCTTGCGCTCGAGCTCCATGTCGTCGAACGTCGCCATCTTCCGCGAGCCGACCACGGTGAAGCGGCGCTCCTTGTGCGGGTCGAGCCAGGACAGGTGCATGTGCGCCGCCAGGCCCGAGGGGAAGCGCAGGTAGCAGAAGACCACGTCCTCGATCCCCTCCTGCATGTAGCTCTCCCCGACCGCCCGGCACTCGTACGGCTCCTCGCCGGCCAGCCGCAGCAGCACCGAGACGTCGTGGGCGCCGAGCGACCAGAGCGCGTTCTCGTCGGGCCTGAGCACGCCCAGGTTGAGCCGGTTCGAGTACAGGTAGCGCACGTCGCCGAGCTCGCCCGAGTCGATCAGCTGCTTCAGCATCTCGACGCCCGGGTGGTACTCGAGCAGGTGCCCGACCATCAGGACGCGGTCGCTCTCCCGCGCCGTGGCCACCACGCGCTCGGCCTCCTCGACCGACTGCGCCAGCGGCTTCTCGACGAAGCAGTGCTTGCCCGCGCGCAGGACGCGCTCCGCCAGCGCAGCGTGCGTGGGCACCGGGGTGGCGAGGGCGACCGCGTCGAGGTCGTCGTCGTCGAGCAGGTCGTCCAGCGAGGTCGTCGTCCTGCGCGCCCGGGTGGGCGGCGCCGTGGCGCTCGAGCCGCTCCGGCGAGGCGTCGCAGAGCCACGCGACGTCGGCGAGGCGGCTGAAGTTGCGGGCCAGGTTCGGGCCCCAGTAGCCGAGCCCGACGACCCCGATCCTCACCGGGGAACGCTCACAGGCGGACCAGGTTCGGGGCCTCGATGCCGCGCGTGACGCCGCGGAAGTCGACCACGAGCGGCGACTCGCGCACGATCCGCTCCACGTCGAGATCGGGGTGGGCGGTCACGATGACGACGCAGTCCGCGTCGTCCGGCCACTCGCTCCGGAGTCCGAGGTCGGAGAGCTCGGGGACGAAGTCGTCGAAGTAGCTCACGTCGGCGCCCTGCGCGCGGAGCAGCCGGATGATCCTGAGCGCCGGCGACTCGCGCAGGTCGCCGACCCCCGGCTTGTACGACACGCCCACGATCGCGACCCGCGAGCCCTTCACCGGCTTCACCTGGTCGTTCAGCGCCCGCCCGATCCGCTCGACGCAGAAGTACGGCATGCGCTGGTTGACCTCGCCGGCCAGCTCGATGAACTCGGTCTGCATGTCGAACTCGCGCGCCCGCCAGGCGAGATAGAACGGGTCGACCGGCAGGCAGTGCCCGCCCATCCCCGGGCCGGGCTTGAAGGACATGAACCCGTACGGCTTGGTGGCCGCCGCCTCCACGACCTCCCACACGTCGATGCCCATCCGGTCGCAGAGGATCGCCAGCTCGTTGACGAGCGCGATGTTCACCGAGCGGAACACGTTCTCGAGCAGCTTGGTCAGCTCGGCCTCCTCCGGGCCGGTCACCGGCACCACCTCGTCGCAGACGAGGTCGTACAGCTCGATCGCCGCGGCGCAGGCACTCGTCGGTGAGGCCGCCGACGATCTTGGGCGTGTTGCGCAGCGTGTAGTCGGTGCGGCCGGGGTCGATCCGCTCCGGCGAGAAGGCCAGGTGGAAGTCCCGCCCGGCCGCCAGGCCCGACTCCTCGAGGAGCGGGGCGAAGCGCTCGCGCGTGGTGCCCGGGTAGGTGGTCGACTCGAGCACCACGAGCTGGTCCTCCTGGAGCACGCGGGAGAGGGCCATGCCCGACGCGATCAGCGGCTGCAGGTCGGGCTCGCGGTTGCGGGTGAGCGGCGTGGGCACCGCCACCACGACGGCGTCGACCTTGGCGAGGTCGGCGTAGCGGGTGGTGGGGTGGAAGCGGTCGCGGATGCCGGCGAGCGCCTCGTTCGAGACGTCCTCCACGTGCGAGCGCCCGGAGCCGAGCGCTTCGACGACGCGCCCGTCGAGTCCACGCCCACCACGTCCTGGCCCGCCTCGGCGAACGCGACCGCCAGTGGCAGCCCGACGTAGCCGAGGCCGACGATGCCGATTCGGCCACTCATATCCGCGCAGTGTAGGCAGCGATCACGTCGCGAACCCGTTCCGCGGCCCGTCCGCCGCCGTACAGCTCAGGCCGCTCCACGGGCGGCGTGCGCTCCAGCGCGGCGAGCGCCGCGTCGCGATCGAGATCCACCAGCGTGTTCCAGCCCGCGTCCACAGTTTCCACCCATTCCGTCGTGTCCCGCAGCGTCACGCAGGGAACGCCCAGGAGATATGCCTCCTTCTGCACCCCGCCGGAGTCGGTGAGGATGGCACGGGCGTTCCGGGCGAGCTCCAGGAAGTCGAGGTAGCCGAGCGGCGGGATCAGCTCGACACCCGCGAGACGCTCGATCAGCAGGGTCCCCTCGAGGCGGTCGCGCGTGCGCGGATGGGCGGGGAAGATCACCCTGCAGCCCGTGGCGGCGGGCAGCGCCGCGAGCAGGTCCACCAGGCGCGCGAGGCGCTCCGGGCGGTCGACGTTCCCCGCCCGGTGGGCCGTGACCGCCACGTAGCCGGCGCGGCTCGAGGCCGAGGTCCGCGAGGACGGTCGAGCGCTCGGCGGCGATGTCGCGGAAGGCGAGCGACACGTCGGCCATCACGTCGCCGACGAGGTGCGCCTCCCCCGGGGCGTTCTCGCGCTCGAGGTTCGCCATCGCCGTGGAGGTGGAGCAGAGCAGCAGGTCGCTGGCGTGGTCGGTCAGCGCGCGGTTCAGCTCCTCCGGCATGGCGCGGTCGAAGGAGCGCATGCCCGCCTCCACGTGGCCGAGCCGGAAGCCCCCCTGCGCGGCGGCGAGGGCGCCGGCGAGCGTGGAGTTGGTGTCGCCGTAGACGAGCACGAGGTCCGGCGCGAGCTCGGTCAGCACCGGCTCGAGCGCGGCGAGGATGCGCGCCGTCTGCGCCGTGTTCGAGCCGGACCCGGCGCCCAGCTCGCGGTCCGGAGCGGGAATTCCGAGCTCGTCGAAGAACACCTTGGAGAGCTCGTCGTCGTAGTGCTGGCCCGTGTGCACGATCTGCTCGTCGTGCGACTCGCGGAGCAGCCGGGACACGGCGGCGGCCTTCACGAATTGGGGCCTGTTGCCGATGATCGTGACGATTCGCACGGGGTGGCCTACAGTGGAACGGGAGATGGCGAAGCTAGTGGGAGGAGCGATCGGGGTGGCGACGGCGGTGGCGCGCCACGTGGCTTGGTACGTCTCTCATCAGATCCAGCCCTGACCCCCGGGAACGCGGCTAGCCGGACACGCCCGGATGCGCCACCCTCAGCTCTTCCTCCACGTGGGCGCGGAACGCCGCGGCGGCCTCGCGGGTCCGCGGTCCCTCCTCGAACTCGACGTCCTCGACCGCTCCGATCGACTGCACCTCGCGGATCGTCGAGGCCAGGAAGGCCTCGCTTCCCGCGTTCAGGTCGTCGAGCGTGCACGACCGCTCCTCCACGTCGAGCAGCTTCGTCACCCGGTCGCGGGTGATCGACGCGAGGATGTGCTCGTCGAGCGGCGGGCGTGCAGAGCGTTCCGTCGGTCGCCACCCAGAACAGCGTCGACGTGGGCGCCTCGAGCACGCGGCCGTGCGGCGTGACGAGCAGCGCCTCGTCGAAGCCGCGCTCCTGTGCGAGCCGGCGTGCAGAGCATGTTCGCCCCGTAGGAGAGCGACTTGATGCCGTCGAGCACCCGCGTGGGCGCGTAGGTCACGACGCCGAGCCGCACCCCGGGCGGCTTCGGCGCGGCGGGCTCGGTGAGCAGCAGGCGCCGGCCGCCGCGGGTGATCACGACGCGCAGCACGCCGTCGAAGGAGCTGCCGCCGCGCGCCTCGAGCAGCTCCGGGATCTCGGACTCGAGCTCCGCGCGGAACACCTCGGGAAGGCGAAGGTTCGCCCCCGAACGCTCCAGCCGGGCGAGGTGCTCGGCGAGCGCGAACGGCACGCCGTCGTATACGCGGATGACCTCGAACACGCCGTCGCCCCGCAGGAGTCCTTCGTCGGTGGCCGGGATCGTCAGCTCCGCGGACGGCGCGATGCGGCCGTCGATCGAGCCGAGCTCTGCGGTGGCTGTGGCGGGGTGCGATGCCATGGGACCCATGCTATGCGAGCGCGGCTCCGCTGATCCGGCCCGCGACGGCGGCCACCACGTGCTTGGGGACGTCGGGGTGGTCGATCCACCACAGGGCCAGACCCGCGAGCCCGCTCGTGAGGAGCTCCGCGGTCGGCTCGATCTGGTCGGGCGGAATCCGCGCAGCCCCCGCGTTCGGCGATGAACCCCGCGAGCACCTCGCGGGCGCGCAGGCTGACGCGGCGGCGGCGCTCGCGGATCTCGTCGTCGCCGGAGCTGTCGCGGAACAGCATCACCCACGCGTGGCTGTTCTCGCGGACGTAGTCGAGCCAGTGGTCGAGGATCGAGGGGATCTCGAGGCCGTCCTCGAGGAAGGTCGGGAGATCGTCCTCGTGCTTGTCGAGGAGGGCCAGGTAGAGCGCCTTCTTCGACTCGAAGTGGCGGTAGACCATCGGCTTCGTCACGTGGGCGGCGGCGGCGACGTCGTCGAGGCGGGTGCCCGCGTAGCCGTGCCGGGCGAAGAGCCGGCCGGCCTCTCGGAGGATCAGGGCGCGCCGCTCAGCCGCCGGGATGCGCGCCTTCGGCGCCTTCCCCTGCCCCCGCATCGCTTGCCTCGCCGCCATGGTTACCGAAGAGTAACTTACGTGCTACCTTTGCCGCCATGAACGGTCAGACTCACGATCCAGTCCATCGCGCCCGCTACTCCTTCCAGCCCGACGGCGAGAACCTCATCGTGGACACCTGGCTCGAGCCGGGCGGCGCCCTCCCGCCCCACCTCCATCCCCGTCAGGAGGAGCACTGGTCGGTCGTCGAGGGCGAGGCGCGCATCCAGGTCGGCGGCGAGAAGCGCGTGCGTGCGGCCCGAGGACGGGGAGGTCCTCGTCCGCCCGGGAACCAAGCACGCCGTGTCCAGCTCGACCGACCGCGAGGCCCACCTCCGCTGCCGCGTCGTGCCCGCCCGCGACCTGCAGTCCTTCCTCGAGGACAGCGCCGCCGCGGCCCGCGAGGGCCTCTTCATGCGCGGCGGGATCCCCAAGAGCCTGCGCGGCGCGCGCTGGGCGGCCCGCTTCCTGAAGCAGCACCGCGAGGACGTCCAGATGACGTTCCCGCCGCGCTTCGTGCAGTCGGCGATGATCGGGCTGCTGGGCCGCTAGGGCCGATCCGCGCCCCGGTGTCGTCCCAGACGTTGCCGGAGCGCCGGGCCTGCTCGCAGGAGGACATCGGCCCCCAGTAGCCGCCCTTGGGCCAGAACTCGCGCGAGAAGCGGTTGTTCGAGATGATCTCGCTCTCGGCCCCGCTGCGGCCGCAGTAGAGCGTCCAGCCGCCGCCGGACATGAGATTGTTGTCGACCACGATGTTGTTGAACGCCTCGTCGGTGGGCAGCAGGATCGCCGCGGTCTGGGAGTTCGGGTTGCGGATCGTGTTGTGGCGGATCACGACGTTGCGCGCTCCGGCGTGCTGGAACCCGTCCGGGTGCGCCTCGCTGCCCGGCGGGATCTTGGTGAGGTCGCAGAAGGAGTCGGTGATCGTCACGTTGCCGCTGAAGTGGGCGCAGTCCATGCCGTTGTGGAACCAGACGCGCTGCGCCGTGTAGTCGCGGAACGCGATCCCCTTCCCGCTCTCGAAGCCCTGGAAGTCGATCTCGACGTCGCGGATCAGCGTGTTGCTGGCGTCGTCGGAGCCGTCCGCGCGGATCGGGTACCAGCAGCCGCACACGACCCGGACCTTCTCGATCGTGACGTTCGGCGCCCTCACCTCGATGTTGCCGTGGAGCTCGACGTTCGAGAACGTCATCCCGGCTGTGTTCAGCACGACGGTGCCGTCCCTGCGCGTCAGCGGGGTGCCGGGCGGCACGCCGGTGTTGGTCGCGTCCGGGAATCCGCAGGCGGACGGCTGCGGCATGCAGTTGCTGCTGCGAAGGACCGGCAGGGCCGGCGGATCGACCGGTCGTGGCAGCGGCGCGCCGCCGGACGCCGAGCAGGGCGCGTCCAGCTTCGGGATCGCGGCGCGATAGGCCTGTCGCGACAGGCTGCCGTTACGGGCGTGCAGCGCGCCGAAGGGGACGCACTGGGCGAGCGCCGTGCGGGTGGTGCGCGTCAGCCAGACGCGCGTGGACCAGCCGGCGCGGCGGTCCTGGCGATGCCAGCCGAGCAGGCCGCCGAGGGTGGGCGGGGCGTTCCCCGCGGAGGCGCGGTAGACGTGCGCAGCGAGCTGGCACCTCCCCTGCGCCGGACACCAGAACACGAGGCCGCGCGGACTGCGCGCCGCGAGCGGCCGTCGCGCCCGCCCGCCGGACTTGGCCAGGCGGCGCAGGCCGGGGCGCCGCGCCTGGCCGCGGATGCTGTAGCCGCGCTTCCGCGCCTTCCGCAGGGAGTTGAAGCGCCTGGACGCGCGCAGCGTGGCGCGGTGGAGCCGGCCCGCCTCGAGGCGGTTCGCCCGGCTCGCGTCGGCGAGGTTCGGGTAGGGCGCCGCATTGCCGGCGTGCAGCTGCCCGGCCTGGCCTGAGGAGGAACTAGCTGAAGAGAAGCCCGAGCGCGAGCAGCCCGCCGGCCAGCAAAGCGATAGCGAGCAGCGAGAACCGTGGGTGCCTCCCGACCAGGGCCATGCGGCGGCAAGCCTAAGGCAATTCTCATGCTGGGCGCTCCGCGCCCTGCCGATGGGCCGTGAAGGAATCGAACCTTCAACCTTGAGATTAAGAGTCTCCTGCTCTGCCAATTGAGCTAACGGCCCGGCAACACCGGCGAGTCTAGAGCGACGCTTCCGCCCGGGAGCGTCCCGGCGCCGGTCGCACCTACTCGGCTGTGGTGACCGCCGCGAGGGCGTCGTCGCGCGACGAGTGGATCGGGAAGACGCGGTCCAGGCCGGTGATCTCGAAGATCTTCGTGATGTTCTCGTCGGTGCACACGAGGGCGAGCGATCCGCCCGCCGGGCGCAGGCGCTTGACGCCTCCCACCAGCACTCCGAGCGTCGTCGAGTCGATGAAGGTCGCCTTCGAGAGATCGACCACGATCTGCTTCTTTCCCGACTCGATCAGCTCGACCATCCGCTCCTTGAACTCGGGCGCGGTATAGAGATCGACCTCTCCGCCGAGCTCGATCACGTGGGTGGCGTCGTCGATCGCCTCGTCTTCGATGTGGAAGTTCACGCTTCTCCCTGGGGTCTTCCGTCGGTCCACATGCCAGTGTGCGAGCCGCAAGAGTACGGCAGCGGCGCGATCACTGCTCCGGCGTCGGCTGCGGGGCCGGAGCGGCCTCTCCCTCGGGGGCGGGCGCCGCCTGCGTCTGGGGTGGCGTCTTCAGCGTCTCGGCCTGCTCCCGGACCTGCTTCTTCTGGCCCTTCGGCGCCAGATCGACCGCCTTCTGCCGCCGCCAGGTTGGCGGTGCGCTTGTCGCCGGCGGCGGCCGCACGGCTCACCAGCCCGAGGTAGAGCTCGTAGTTGTTCCCGGCGTCGGCGACGATCCGCATCGCGTTCGCCGCCTCCTCCGGCTCGTTCAGCGCGCCCTGGTCGTAGAGCGTGAGCGCCAGGCGCGCCAGCGAGGCGTCGGGATCGCCGTCCTCGACCTGCAGATAGCGCTGCCAGTAGTTGGCCGCCTGGCCGAGCTCGTCCTTCGCCTCCTCCGGGTACTCGATCGCGCCGGTCGGCAGCTGGGCGCCCGCGAGCGCGTGGTAGTCGCGGATCAGGGCCTTCAGGATCGCCTCGTTCTGCGGGTTCGCGCTCAGCCGCTCCTCCCGCTGGTCGATCCGCTCCTCCAGGTCCTCGCTTGCGGTGCCGCTGCCGGAGCGGTCGCTGAAGGCGTCGAAGAGGCCGCCGGAGACGTCGCCGCCGATTCCGAACAGCACGAGGCCGCCGCCCATGAGCACGGCGAGCATCAGATATGTGGCCTGCACCGCCCGGCGGCGCCGACCTCGTAGGTCGAACAGCATGCGCGGCGAAGGCTAGCTACCCTGCCCGCTGCCTTCAGGGGCGGGCTCTTCCCCGACGTCGCCGACGGGGCGCCCCCACGCCGCCGCCATCAGGATGCTGAGCTCGTACAGGAGGTACAGCGGGATCGACTCGAGGATCAGCGTCAGCGGGTCGAGGGTCGGGAGGAGCGAGGCCAGCACCACGATCGCGACGATCGCGTAGCGGCGCGAGCGGCGCAGCTTCTCGGCGCTCGTCACGCCCAGCTTGCAGGCGGCCAGCACGCCGACCGGGATCTGGAAGCCGATCCCCATGGCCAGCATCAGCAGCGTGACGAACGAGTAGTAGTCGCGCGCGCGGACCTGCGTGTTGAACTCGTCGGCGTTGAAGTTGAGGAGGAACTCGAGCGCCGGGGTGAGGACGACGAAGTAGCAGAACACGACGCCGCCGATGAAGAGGACCGGCACGAGGAGCAGCAGCGGGGTGGCGACCTTGCGCTCCGTCGGGCTGAACGCCGGCAGGATGAAGGCGTAGAACTGGTAGAGGATCACCGGCAGGGCGATCAGGAAGGCCGCGTACGCCGCGTTCGTGAGGGTGGTGTAGAAGGCCTCGGCCGGGCCCAGCGTGATCGGCTCGGGCACGTCGTCCGGCAAGCGGCCCGTTCACGATCTCGAGGACGAGGTCGTTCTGCCACGCGGTGAACGCCCAGGCCACGACGAACGCGACCGCGCAGATGATCAGCCGGCTGCGGAGCTCGTCGAGGTGGTCGACGACCGACAGCCGGTCGTCGTACTTGATGGGCCGAACTCGCCGCACGTCCTACGCGGCCTCGTGGTCCGCTAGGACTTCTGCTCGGAGGCCGTCGTCGCGGGCTCGCGCTCCGGCTCGGGCTCGGGCTCGCCGGCCGAACTCGGCGGGAGCTCGTCCTTGTCCTTGCCGGTGACCGAGTCCTTGAACTCGCGCATCCCGTGGCCCAGCGAGCGGCCGAGGTCCGGCAGCCGCTTGGGTCCGAAGATGATCAGAACGATCACCAGGATGATCACGATCTCGAGCGGGCCTGGAGTCCACATCGCCAGATCCATGGTAGCGGGGATGTGATCGTCGCTTGTTGCTGATTGGATTCCCGGCGTGACGAGCTCGGTGCTCTCCGACGGCACGATCCGCCGCCTGGTCGACGAGGGCCGGATCAAGATCGACCCCTGGGACCCCGGAATGGTGCAGCCCGCGAGCGTGGACGTGCGCCTCGGCACGTCGTTCCGCGTCTTCCACAATCACCGGATCAAGGCCGTCGACCTGGGCGCACCCCCCTCCGGCCTGACCGAGCTGCTCGAGGTCGAGGAGAACGGCGACTTCGTGATCCACCCGACGGAGTTCGTGCTGGGCCGGACCACGGAGACGGTCGAGCTGCCGGACGACGTCGTTGCGCGAATAGAGGGGAAATCGAGCTCTCGGCCGGCTTGGGCTCATCGTCCACGCCACCGCGGGCTTCGTCGATCCGGGCTTCCGCGGCTCGCTGACGCTCGAGATCACCAACTTCAACTCGGTCCCGATCGTCCTTCGTCCGGGGCTCCCCATCGCTCAGCTCTCGTTCATGGCGCTGGACCGTCCGGCGGAGCGTCCGTACGGCCATCCCGAGCTCGGCAGCCACTACCACGGCCAGACCGAGGCCACCGAATCTCGCTACGAGGGTGGTCCGGCCGAGCGCTCGCTGCGTAAGTAACAGCGCAGTCGCAAGTCGGACATCTCGACAGGACCGAAATTTCTCTTCAAGTTCGGTCGGGGCGTGCCGATATCGGGAGCAAGGAATGCGAGAGATGGAAAGCCACGGCGAACAGACCCACTTCGTTAAGCGCGTCGTCCTCCCCAGCGGGAAGACCATCGAGGTCGTCTACTTCAAGGAGACCGATCTTCCGCAGCCGGCCATCGAGCGCGCCGGTCGAGGACATTCCGGGGGTCCCGCAGCACCCGCCCGCCGAGCCCCACCAGGACCTCCACGTCTGCGTCGAGTGCAGCTCCGAGCTCGTGTATCCGGTCCAGTGGGAGGAGTCGGGTCCGGTCAACTGGAGCGTGCTGCTCCACTGCCCGAACTGCGACATCTACCGCGAGGGCATCTTCACCCAGGAGACGGTCGAGACCTTCGACGAGGAGCTCGACCGCGGCGCCGACGCGCTCGCGCGCGACTACAAGCGCCTGATGCGCGCGAACATGGCCGAGGAGATCGAGCGCTTCGTGGGCGCCCTGACCTCCGACGCCATCCTCCCCGAAGACTTCTAAGTCGCCCCGACTCGAGGGTCTGACCCTCAGGCGTAGCGGGCGACGACTCCGTCCGCCACGAGCTCCAGCGCGCGGCGGCGGGCTTCCGGCAGGTCCAGCTCCTCCAGCGAGCGCTTCGCCTCCGCCACGTGCGTGAGCGCACGGTCGCGCGCCTCGTCCAGTGCACCGGTGGCGGCGATCCGGTCGCAGAGCTCCGCCGCCCGCTCCGCGTCGAGCGGCGGGTCGAGGTCGAGCAGGTCCTCGTCGTGGCGGCGCGCCAGGATCAGCGGCAGCGTCACCGTCCCGTCGAGCAGGTCCGCGCCGCGCGGCTTCCCCGTGCGCTCGGCCGGGCCGGCCACGTCGAGCACGTCGTCCAGCATCTGGAACGCCAGCCCGATCCGCTCGCCGAAGCACCCCAGCGCGATCCGCCAGCGCCGGCCGGCCGCCGAACACCGCCCCGAGCCGGCACGAGGCGTCGAACAGGCTCGCCGTCTTCAGCCGGCAGCGCTCCAGGTAGCGCTCGGGCGTGACGTCGGCGCTCCAGGCGTCGGCGCGCTGCATCAGCTCGCCGCGGGCCAGCGCGCTCGAGGCTGTCGACAGCGCCCGCACCGCCTCCTCGCTGCCCGCCGCGGCCAGCTCCGCGAACGCCCGCGAGAAGAGCAGGTCGCCGGTCGCCGTGGCGGCCAGGCGGCCGCCCTGCGGCGAACACCGTCGGCCTGCCCGCGCCGCAGCGCGCGCCGAGTCGAGCACGTCGTCGTGCACGAGCGTCGCCATGTGGAGCATCTCGACGGCCGCGGCGGCGGCCACCAGCCGCTCGTCGGAGTCGCCGTCGGCGCACAGGAAGACCAGCATCGGCCGCAGCCGCTTGCCGCCCGCGGACAGCGTGCCGGTGGCGTGCGCCGCCAGCTCCGGGCCGGCCGCCTCCGCCACCTCGGCGAGTCGCCGCTCGGTGCGCTCGAGCATGACGGTCAGCTCCGGGCCACCGGCCGCGAGCACGGCACCGAGCTGCGCCTGCGTCGTGTTCACGGATCCGTACCCGCTGCTCGGCCTCCCGCGCGAGTGGATGGCGATGATCCCGCCGGCCGTGAGCACCCAGCGCACCTCCTCGAGCCCCGCGCTCGGCCAGCGCCGGCGCCCAGCTCCCGCGGGCCCGGGAAGCGGCGCACGCTCGACGGCAGGTACGTGTAGGCGTCCGGATCGCCCGCCACGCGCCCCAGCGCCGGCACCACCCTGTCGAACCAGACCCGGAAGAACCACGACAGCGGCGGCTTCTGCGGCGTCGTGATCTCGAGCACCACCACCCGGCCGCCCGGCCGCGTCACGCGCGCCATCTCGCGCAGCCCGCGGTCCAGGTCGGAGAAGTTGCGCGCCCCGAAGCCGACGGTCACCGCGTCGAACTCGCCGTCGCCGTAGGGCAGCTCGAGCGCGTCGCCCTGCACCCAGTCGAGGCCGGGAGCCTTGCCGCGCGCCAGCTCGAGCATCGGCTCCGAGAAGTCGAGCCCGGTCACCTCCGCGCCGCGGCCCGCGAGCTCGATCGCCAGGTCGCCGGTGCCGGTCGCCACGTCGAGCGCCCGCGAGCCCGGGCCGACGCGCGCGAGGTCCGCCGCCCGCTCGCGCCAGCGGTGATGCATGCCGGCGGTCATGACCGAGTTCATCAGGTCGTACACGCGCGCGATGCGGTCGAACATCGCGCGGACCTGCGTGTCCGGGAGGACCGCCCGGGGCAGCCGGCGTCTCACCGAGCTACTCCTCGCTCTTCAGCGAGGCGACGTACTCGACCAGCTTGTCGAACTGCTCGGGTTGGTCCTGCTGCAGCTGCGTGTACGGCGGCATCGGCGAGGTCGGGTTCACGAGCGTGCGCGCGATTGCGTCGGGCCCGAGCCGGTCGCCCACCTCGGTCAGGTCCGGCCCCAGCGTGTTGCCGTTCTCGCCGATCTTGTGGCAGCCGAGGCAGCCCGCGGAGGCGGTGATCTCCTTCCCCTCCTCGAGCTGCGGGCTGGTGGCGAGCTCGATCTCGGTCGGCGAGCCGGCGAGCGCCCCGAGCACGGTGAGGTAGGTCATCGCGATGATCGTGGCGATGCCGGCGGTGGTGGCGATCGGCCGCCGCAGCGGGTGGCGCTCCGGGCTGCGGTCGAAGAACGGCAGCAGCAGGAGCAGCACCAGGCAGACCGTCGGGATGCCGATCGTCGCGAGGAACACCAGCTCCGGCGGCTTCACCACGCGCAGCAGCTCGAACAGGAAGAAGAAGTACCACTCGGGCCGCGGCGTGTAGGTGGTGGTCGTCGGGTCGGCCTTCGGGCCGAGCTCGGCGCCGAACAGGATCGCCATCGCGATGATGACGCCGAGCGTGATCGCCGCCATCACGCTGTCCTTGGCGACCGCGTAGGGGAAGAAGGGCTTGCCCTGGCCCTTCAGGATCGAGTACTCGCGCAGGTACTGCTCGCGCTCGCGCTTGTTCACGCCGGGCTCAGACCTCCTCGGTGAGCAGGTCCTTCTTCTCGGCCTTGAGCCACGGCGGCGCCGTGGTGCCGAGCTTGACGACCAGGTAGAGGTGAGCGCCGATCAGGGCGATGATCAGGCCGGGAATGGCCAGCATGTGCAGCGCGTAGAAGCGGCTGATCGTGGTCGGCCCGAACTCCGCCCCGGCTCGCAGGAAGTCGGCCAGGTAGGGACCCACGATCGGCCCCGACGCGTTCAGGTTCACCGCCACCACCGTCGCCCAGAAGGAGCGCTGGTCGAACGGCAGGAGGTATCCGGTCAGGCCCATCATCAGCACGAGCACCAGCAGCACGACGCCGATCAGCCAGTTCAGCTCGCGCGGGTACTTGTAGGCGCCGAAGAAGAAGACCCGGCCCATGTGCAGGAAGATCAGGATGATCATCACCGTCGAGCCCCACTTGTGCATGCCGCGCACGAACTCGCCGAGGAAGACCTCGTTGGTGATGCGGGAGGCCGACTCGTAGGCGCGCGTCGGGTCCGGCTCGTAGTACATGGCCAGGAAGACGCCGGTGACCGCCTGGGAGAGGAAGGCGAACAGGGTCGCCGAGCCGAGCGTGTAGTACCAGTTGGTGTAGGGCGTCTTGCGATAGAGGAGAAACCGCAGGATCGGCGTGGCGCCCGTGCGCTCGTCGAGCCAGCCGATCGGCCGAGGCCGCGCCCTCGACCGCCTGCTCCTTGCCGGTGGGCTTGGCGGGCGCGCCGACGCCGTTGCCGTCGCGGCCGTTGCCGCGATCGTGGCCGGGCCGCTTGGGCGAGGGCCGCAGGGCCTTGGGGAGCGGTGGCGTGGGGAGCTTCATGTGGTCGGCCTCGAGGGATAGAGGTACTGCCACAGCCCGTCAAGGTGGTTCGACGGGTCGCGCGGGGAGAAGCGCTCGAAGTGCGAGTTGAGCGAGAAGCGGTCGCCGATCTCGACGCGGCCGCTCGTCACGCGCGTGTAGAACCGGTCGAGCGGGCGCACCGGCGGGCCGCCCTCGACCTCGCCCTCGAAGCCGTACACCCCGCCGTGGCAGGGGCAGAGGAACTTCTGCGAGGCCTGGATGTAGCGCACCGGGCAGCCCACGTGCGCGCAGCGGGTCGAGATCGCCACGTAGGGCTGGGCGTCCTGGCCGTCGACGACCGTGTCGCGCTCCGGGTTGAAGCGGCGCACGTACACCGTCGTCTTCCCCGGGTCGCCGACCTCCGGGACGATGTTGATCACCGCGGGCCACGTAGGTCTCGTCGTTGAAGTCGTCCTCGGGCCCGACGTCCTGCCAGCGCGTGGGGATCGTGTCCTCGAAGACCGGGCCGAGCGCGAAGCCGAGCCCGGGCAGCGCGATCGCCGAGATGGCCACGAGCCCGGCCAGCTGCGCGCCGCCCTCCATCACGCGGCGGCGCGTGACGGTCTCGCCCTCGAAGGCGCCCGCGATGCCACGACCCTCGGTGTAGCGGGACTTCTTGTCGAACTTGGGTGGGTCAGCCACGGGGTGAGGGGACGAATTCTGAGGCCTTGTGAAGGCTAGTGCCAACTTGGTGGCGGGCGGCACGATCGGCGCCGCCGCACCAGCGGCCGCGGGAGCCTATCGCGGGCCTGCCGCCAGCAGGTCGGCGGAGGCGTCCCAGAGCGCCTCGGCCTCCGCCGCCGCGGCCCTCCGCGTGGGCCTGGGCGGAGCGCGTGATCAGGTCGGACAGCTCGGCCACCGCGGGCAGGTCGCCGCGCTCGGCGAGCCGGGCCAGCCCGAGCGCGTAGAGGGCGTCGCCGGCGAGCAGGCGCAGGTCGCCGTCCATCCCGTCGAACAGGCGCGGCGTGCCGTAGTGCAGGAGATAGCCCTCGTAGATCGCCTCCAGCACGAAGGCCCGCTCGCCGAGCTCCTCGCCGAAGCGCGGGGCGCCCGGGTCGGGGACCGCGTAGGGCGCGAGCGCGGGGCCGGCGGCCGCTGCGACCTCGGCAAGCACTCCGCTCACAGGACTCCGAACGCCTCTGCCGCCGCCTCGATCGTCCGCTCCACGTGGGCGTCGGAATGGGCGAGCGAGGGGAACCAGGCCTCGAACTGCGACGGCGGCAGGTAGACGCCCCGCTCCAGCATGGCGCGGCAGAAGGTGGCGTAGCGGTCGGTGTCACAGGCCCTGGCGTCGTCGTAGTCGCGAACGGGCTCCTCGGAGAAGAAGACGGTGAGGAGGCCCGTGGTGTGACTGACCTGGACCGGAACCCCGGCCTCGGCCGCGGCGGCGCGCAGGCCGGCGGCCAGTCGCTCGGTGGTGGCATCCAGCTGCGCGTACGCGTCGTCGTCCAGCAGGCCCAGCGTCGCCAACCCGGCGGCGGTCGCCAGCGGATTCCCGGACGAGGGTGCCGGCCTGGTAGACGTCGCCGGCCGGGGCGATCCGCTCCATCAGCTCGCGCGGGCCCGCGTACGCGGCCGCGGGAAGGCCGCCGCCGATCACCTTGCCGAGGATCGTGAGGTCGGGCGTCACGCCCTCGCGCTCCTGGGCTCCCCCGGGGCCGACCCGGAAGCCCGAGATCACCTCGTCGAAGACGAGCAGCGCGCCCGTCTGGTCCGCGCGTTCGCGCAGCGCGGCCAGGAAGCCGGCGGGCGGCGGGACCAGGCCCATGTTGGCGGGATACGGCTCGCAGACGATCGCCGCGAACTCGCCCTCGGGCACCACGCCCCACGGGACCACGGCGGTGTCCGCCGCCTGCGCCGCCGTCACGCCGGGCGAGGCGGGGATCCCCTGCGTGGCGAGCCCCGAGCCCGCGTCGGCCAGCAGGCCGTCCACGTGCCCGTGGTACGCGCCCGCGAACTTCGCGATCCGGTCGCGCCCGGTGGCCGCCCGCGCCAGCCTCAGCGCGCTCATCGACGCCTCGGTGCCCGACGAGGTCATGCGGATCATCTCCGCGGACGGCACGCGCTCGACCACCTCGGCGGCGAGGGCGACCTCGGCCTCGGTGGGCGCGCCGAAGCTCGTGCCGGCCGCGGCGGCGGCGGTGACCGCGGCGACCACGTCCGGGTGCGCGTGGCCGGCGATCAGCGGTCCCCAGGACATCACCCAGTCGACGTAGCGGTTGCCGTCGACGTCGATCGATCTCCGCGCCTTCGCCGCGGGCGACGAAGATCGGGTCACGGCCGATGGAGCGCATCGCCCGCACCGGCGAGTTCACCCCGCCCGGGAGCAGCTCGAGCGCGCGCGCGTACGCCTCGGCAGAGCGTCAGCGCGTACTGCGCTTCCCACTCCCGGTGCGCGTCCGTGAAGTAGAGGAGGCGGATCTTCTTGAACTCGGTCGACGAGTACAGCGTGCGGCGCTCCTCGATGCCGGTCTCGGCGGCGATCGTGTCGAGGATCGCGTCGCACTCCTCCTTCGAGCGGCCGTGGGCCATCGTGAAGACCGAGTAGGGCCAGTCCGCGTAGGTCGGCCGCTGGTAGCAGTGCGAGATGCCGCGGTAGGCGGCCATGCGCGGGCCCAGCTCGAGGATGCGCTCCTCGGGCACCTTCCAGACGCCCATGCCGTTGGCGGAGAAGCCGGCGCGGCGGTGGAACAGGATCGCGGCGACGCGGCGCAGCGCCTTGCGCTCGCGCATGTCCTCCAGGTGGCTCGAGCAGGTCGCGCACCGGCATGCCGAGCTCGCGCGGCGGCGCCCGCGAACGGCTCGGCCACCGGCTCCATCGGGCCCTGGGTGGCGCGGATCACGGCGAGGTCGAGCTCGGACAGCGGGATCGCCTCGGGCTCCTTGTGGTCCACCGCCTCGGCGGCCGCGGCCAGCGCCTCGGTGCCCTTCTCCATCTCGAGGTCCATGCGGATCTTGAACAGCCGCAGGGTCGGGAGCTGGCGGATGGACTCCGCGCCGGTCAGGCGCTGCAGCACCTCGAGCGTGCCCTCGAGCCCCAGCTTCGAGCCGGGCTCCGTGGCGATCGTGAACCAGATGTTGAAGTCGTGGTCGCGCAGGTAGTTGTGCGACACGCCCGGATGCGAGTTGATGATCTTGCCGGCGCGCCACGGGTGCTCGGGGTCGACCTTCGCCGCCACGAGCATCGACTTGTAGCCGAGCACGCGCGTGTCGAAGATCGGCGTGACCTCGCGGATGATGCGCTCGTCGAGCAGCCGCGCCGTGCGGCGCAGCACCTCGTCCTCGGGCAGCTCGGCCAGGCGCGCGACCTCGGCGTAGGGCCGCTCGGCGAGCGGGAAGCTCCCCTGGAGCAGGTTGAGCAGCCGGCGGTCGGTCTCGTCGAGCGGGATCGCGGCGCCGCCCTTGCGGGAGCGGGTCTTGGCTACCGCAGCCACTCGGCGGCCTCCTTGGCGTGGTAGGTGATCACGATGTCGGCTCCGGCGCGGCGGATCGCGGTGAGCGTCTCCAGCACGATCCCGCGCTCGTCGACGTAGCCGGCGGCCGCGGCGGCCTTCACCATCGCGTACTCGCCGCTCACGTTGTAGGCGGCCACCGGCACGCGGGTGGCCTCCTTCACGCGGCGGATCACGTCGAGGTAGGGCAGCGCCGGCTTGACCATGACCACGTCGGCGCCCTCGCTCACGTCGAGCAGGGCCTCGCGCACGGCCTCCTCGGCGTTGGCCGGGTCCATCTGGTAGCTGCGGCGGTCGCCGAAGGCGGGGGCCGAGTCGGCCGCCTCGCGGAACGGGCCGTAGAAGGCGGAGGCGAACTTGGCCGAGTAGGCGACGATCGGCAGGTCCTTGAAGCCCTCGGCGTCGAGCTGCGAGCGCAGCGCCCCCACGCGTCCGTCCATCATGTCGCTCGGCGCGACGGCGTCGGCGCCGGAGCGGGCGTGGGAGATGGCGGTCTTGGCGAGGAGCTCGAGCGTGAGGTCGTTGTCGACGCTGCCGTCGTCCAGCACCACGCCGCAGTGGCCGTGCGACGTGTAGCCGCACAGGCAGACGTCGGTGATCACGACGAGCTCCGGGTGCGCGTCCTTCAGCGCCCGCACCGCGAGCTGCACGACGCCCTCGTCGTCGTAGGCGCCGGATGCCTGCTCGTCCTTCTCGGCCGGCAGGCCGAACAGCAGCACGGCGGGGATCCCGAGCGCGTGGACCGCGCCGGCCTCCTCGACCGCCTGCGAGATCGACAGGCGCTCGACGCCGGGCATCGCCTCGATCGGCGTGCGGCCGCCCTCGCCGAGCTGCACGAACAGCGGCTGCACGAGGTGCGACGGCGTGAGCTCGGTCTCGCGCACCATCCCGCGCAGGACGCCGGTCTTGCGCAGGCGGCGCAGGCGTGTCGCGGGGAAGGCCACGCAGTCAGGTTAGCCCGTGCGGAGCCGGGGCCCTACGCGAAGCGCCTCAGCGCGATGCGGCTCAGCACGCCGAACGCCAGCGCCAGCCCGGCCAGGTGGAGCAGCGGGCCGCCCAGGCTGCCGGCGTCGTTGAGCGCCGCGTCGAGGGCGTCCAGCGTGGGCTTGAACGGGAAGGCGGCCGACACCGCGCGGATCACGTCGTAGAGCGCCGGCGCCACCGCCCCGGACGGGACCAGCGCCAGGAACGCGAGCGGCAGCGAGAGCATGAAGGCGAGCAGGGAAGCCGCCCGCACCTCGCGGGTCAGCGCCCCGATCGCCAGGCCGAGCGCTGCGAACGCGAGCGCGCCGGCGATCACGGCGGCCAGCCAGAGCGGGAAGCGCCCCCAGTCGATGTCGACGAACAGGCTCAGGCCGGCGAGCATCAGCAGGCAGACCGCGCTCGAGCACACCGCCGCGAGACCCGCCTTCTCCGCCAGCAGCGCGGTGCGCGACACGAGCCCCCGCACCAGCCGCGTGAAGGCGTTCTCCTCGCGCTCGATGGCGAGCATCCCGGCGGCCAGCAGCATGCGTGATGAACATCAGCGAGACGCTCGCCGCCAGCGCCACCGCGAACGCGTTCAACGAGGTGCTGCCGCCCTCGAGCGCGCGCGCCTTCACGCGGATCGGCTCCCCGACCACCGCCAGCACGTCGTCGGAGAACGCGAGGTTCTCGCGGGCGAGCTCGCCGAACTCGATCACCTCGTCGAGCTGCTCCCGCTCGGGCGCTCCCGCCGGCAGCCCCTCGCGCGCCTCCCTGAGGAGCGTGTCCGCCCGGGCGAGCCCCAGCACGTCGAAGTCCTGGCCGAGGAACGAGTACTCGCCGCCCTCGCTGATCAGGTCGAGCAGGTCGAGCGCCTCCTCGGCGATCCGCTCCGTCAGCGCCCCGTTGGCCCGCTGCACCTGAGCGTCGATCGTGTTCTCGACGAAGCCCTTCTTGGCGGGGTCCTCCGCGTTGTAGAAGACCTCGACGGTCCCCGGCTCGAGCGTCGACTGGAGGTTCGAGGCGAGGTTCTCGGGGATGATCAGCGCGCCGAGCACGTCACCGTCGCGCACCTTCTGGATCGCCTCCGCGCGGCTGTCCACCGGCACCGGGTCGATCTCCTCGAACAGGCGGCTGCCCTCCTCGGTGAGGTCGATCCGCTCGCCGCCAAGCTCCACCACCGCGGGCGCGTCCGCGAGGCCGTTGTAGAAGGCCACCTCCGGCTTGTCGGGCCCGCGCGACAGCGCGAAGCCGATCAGCACCGCGATCACGATCGGGTACAGCACCAGCAGCGACACGAGGAGCGGCGAGCGGCGCAGGATGCGCAGGTCCTTGAGGAGCAGCCAGCGCATCAGTGGCCCCGCTGGCGCAGGAACTCGACGAAGGCCTGCTCGAAGTCGAGACCGGTCGTGCCGGTGGCCTGCTCGAGCTCGCGCGGAGAGCCGTCGAAGACGCCCTCGCCGTCCGCCAGGACGACGAGCCGGCTGGCGTAGCGGTCCGCCTCCTGGATGTGGTGGGTGGCGTAGACCACGGTCGTGCCCTCGCCGGCGAGGCGCAGGATGAACTCCCACAGGCGCTCGCGCTGGCGCGGGTCGAGCGCGGAGCTCGGCTCGTCCAGCAGCAGCACGTCGGGCTGGCCGAGCAGTCCGATCGCGATGTTCACGCGCTGACGGTTTCCGCCCGAGAGCGTGGTCACCTGGTCGCCGGCGCGGCCGGCGAGGTCGGTCAGGTCGAGCATGCGGTCGACGGTCGCGCGGGGGTCGGGGCTGCGCTCGAGCCGAGCGAACAGCATGAGGTTCTCCTCCACGGTCAGCTTGCCGTAGAGCGCGGGCTGCTGCGGGACCCAGCCGATCGACGCTGGCGCGTCCACGTCGCCCCCGTCGGCCGGCTGGATGCCGGCGAGTATCGACAGGAGAGTGGTCTTCCCGGCGCCGTTCGGGCCGATCACGGCGACCAGCTCGCCACGGCCCGCCGCGAGGGAGACGCCCCGCAGCGCGACCCTGTCGCCGTACCGCTTGACGAGCTCGCGCGCGGCGATCGTCGTGGCCGTGGCCGTCTCCACCGCTCGCAGGTTGGCAGAATCGCCTGCGGTGAAGCTTCTCTTCGTGGGGGACGTGGTCGGCGGGATCGGCAGGCGGACGCTGGCCGAGGTGCTGCCCGTGCTGCACGAGCGGCACCGCCCGGACTTCGTGGTGGTGAACGGCGAGAACGCCGCGGGCGGCCTCGGGATCACCCGCAAGACCGCGCGCGAGATCTTCGACGCGGGCGTCGACGCGATCACGCTCGGCAACCACGCCTACCGCCACCGCGAGGTGTACGACTACCTCGACCAGGAGCCGCGCATCGTGCGCCCGTCCAACTTCCCGAAGGGGAGCCCCGGGCGCGGGCACACGGTGGTGGAGGCGAACGGCATGCGGCTGGGCGTGGTGAACCTGTCGGGGCTGGTGTTCCTCGAGGCGGTCCGCTCGCCGTTCGCGGAGGTGGACGCGGCGCTTTCCGACCTGCGCGGGAAGGCGGACGCGGTGCTCGTGGACATGCACGCCGAGGCGACCAGCGAGAAGGTCGCGATGGGATGGCACGTGGACGGCCGCGTGCTGGCCTGCGTGGGCACGCACACGCACATCCCGACGGCCGACGGGCGGGTGCTGCCCGGCGGCACCGCCTACATCACGGACGTGGGGATGACGGGGCCGCGCGGCGGGCGTGATCGGCGTGAAGCGCGAGCAGGCGCTGGAGCGGTTCCTGACGCTGACGCAGGTGCGCTTCGAGACCTCAGACGAGGACCCGTGGCTCAACGCCGTCCTGATCGAGGGGGACGCCGGCGGGCGGGCGGTCGCCATCGAGCAGATCCTGGTGCCGGGCGGCGCCCAGGGCGCGTAGGGCGAGGAGGAGGACGGCGAGCAGGACGAGGTTGCGGAGGGCGACGACCGCCACCGGGAACGGCTCGCGGCCGACCAGGTCGAAGTAGCGCGCCGGGAACTCGATCTGGGTGAGGACGGCGGCCGCGGCGGTCGCGGCGGCGAGCGCATGGAGGCGCCAGGCGAAGGCGAGGGCGCCGAGCGGGACGAGCCAGAGCATGTACTGGGGCGAGAGGACCTTGCCCAGGGTGGCGAAGGCGGCGACGGCTGTGAGCGAGGCGAGGACGAGCCGGCGAGCGTCGCCTGGCGTGCCCGCGTGCACTGTCAGCGAGGGCAGACGACGCCCAGCATCAGCAGCCAGAGCAGCACGAGGGCGAGGGCGTCCGCGGCCGGGTGCTCCAGGCCGTCCGAGCGGTGGCTCTGCACGCTGTCGGCCTGCCCGGCGCCGAGCTCGTCCAGCAGGAGGACGCCGCTCGCGGGAAGGCTCTCCACCTGGACCGGGCGCTCGACGTGGTAGGTCACCGCGTCCCATGCGCCGCTCCGGCGACACCGCCACCGCGGCGGCGGCCGGCAGCGCCAGTGCCGCCAGCAGGGCGGCCGCCGACTGGACCAGCGTGCGCCGGTCGACCCGCGCGGCCAGCCACGCCAGCGCCACCGGCGCCGCCACCAGCGGGAAGCCCTTCGTCATCGCGGCGAGGCCCAGCACGGCCATCCCGGAGCGCGGGCGGCCGGTCGCCAGGAGGAGGAGCGCGCCGAGCAGCAGCGCCACCGGCGCGAGGTCGAAGTGCGTGCGCACCAGCGCCCCGCAGAGAAGCGGCATCAGGGCCGCGGCGAGGAGCGCACGGCGGGCATCGCCGCCGGTGCGGGCGGCGAGGGCGCCGCACAGGATCACCACCGCCGCCGCGAGGAGGAACGTCCAGCCGGCGAACGCCCAGCGGAAGATCTCCTCCCCCGTGCCGAGGAGGCCCGGGAGGCCGATCGCGGGCGCGGCGAGCGGCGGGTACTCCAGGAAGACGTCGCGGTACGGAAGGCCGCCGTCCAGCACCGGCTCGGTGAAGACGCGGTAGACGAAGAGATCGTTCACCCGCTCGTCGGACCACGGCGAGATCCAGAGCGTGGCGGCCCAGCCGGCCGCGAGCAGGAGGAGGGCGAGCGGTGTCCATTTCATGCGGCCACCGCCTCCCTCTCCACCGGTGTGGTGGTCTCCGGCACCCGCTCCCGGTACGCCCCGAACATCGCCACCAGCACGAACGGCACGAACCAGACGACGTACAGGTAGAACCAGTGGGTCACGGCCAGCTGGAGCGCGATCAGCACCGCCGCTCCCAGCGCGGCCGACCTGGCGCTCGTCCGGCCGCCGCGGGAGGAAGGCGACCGCGAGCGCCAGCCCCACGGCGCCGACCTTGACCACGGTCTGCAGCCAGTCGAGCGAGTCCACCTGTCCCCACACGCTGAACGGCGACCCGCGGCCCGCCTGGTACCCCAGCGTGCGGTCGTAGAGCTCGCGCAGGCCGCCGTCGGGGACGAACGGGATCACCGTGACCGCCAGGGTCAGCAGCGAGCGCAGCGCCGAAGACCAGCGGTGCCCGCCGGGCGAAGAGCGGCGCCAGCGCGAGCGGCGCGAACTTGGCCGCCGCGCCGAGCCCGACCGCGAAGCCGCCCGCGGCGGCCCAGCGCCGCCGGCCCCCCGCACGCGTGAACGCCAGCAGCGCCGCGATGCACGCGAGCGCGACGAGTGTGTCGTTCGCGTTCGTCTCGAGCACGAACGCCGTGTACGGGTACGCCGCCCACGCCCAAGCCAGGCCCACGCCCAGCGTCCGCCCCTCCCTCCCCGGCCGCAGTGCCCGGCCGAGCAGCAGCAGGCCCCCGATCGCCAGCAGGTCGAACGCGATCGCCGCTCCGTGCGCCGCGGGCAGGTCGTCCCAGGCGCCGCTCCACCGCAGCGCCTGCTCGAACGGCACGTACAGCAGGTAGTTGACCGGCCCGTAGGTGTCGCCCCTGCTCCACGTCCTCCGAGAACCCCTTCCCGTACAGCTCGTCGCCGTCCACGATCCGGTCGGCGCCGATCACCCCCGCGTAGCCCACGTCGATCACGTTCGAGTCGACCGCGTTGAGCGCCACCCGGAACGCCACCAGGAACACGAGCGCCACCGCGAGCCAGGCGAGCGGCACGTGCGGCACCAACCGACCCGGCCGCTCGCGCGGGCGGAAGCCGGCCAGCAGCACCCGCGCCAGCAGGTAGAGCAGCACCGGATACACGAGCGGCACCGACACCCCGATCTCGCCCCGGTTGAAGAAGACGTGCGAGAGGCCGAAGCTCGCCAGCACCAGCAGGTCGAGGTGCAGCAGCCGGAACGGCCGGCGGAAGTCGACGAACGGCAGCAGGAACAGCAGGCAGAGCGGGATCCACACCCAGGGCGCGTTCAGCTTGCGGCCGAAGGCCCCCGAGTAGCCGCGCGCCATCCGCCACGCCACCTGGTCGCCGTCCCACTGCTCGAGCACCGCCCCGCTGCGGTCGTCCAGCAGCACCTGCACGACCTCGTCGCCGTCGCGGAAGAAGCTGACCTGCCAGCGCCCGGCGCCGTGCGTGTACGCGGTGGGGTCGAGCGGCCCGTCCTCGCGCGCCGACCGCACCTTCTCGGCCCGCGCCGCGATGCGCTCCGCCTCGTTCGCGCGTGCGCTCGAAGAACCGCGGCGGCTCGGTCTGCGACTCGGGGAGCTGCGGGTCCTGCGCCGCCGCCGCGCCGGGCGCCGCCAGCGCCAGCAGCACGCCGACGAGCGCGGCCCTCAGTCCCGAGCGAACTCCAGCGCGAAGCTCCACATCTTGTTCCCGATGAAGTTGAGCGGCGTGGCCACCACGATCGAGATCGCCTGGGCGGGCAGCTCGGGCATCTCCGCGACGCTCACGAGCACCTCGAGGATGCTCGCGGCGAACAGGAACGCGACGACGCTGACGGTGAAGAAGCGCGCCGCCTGGAAGCCGGCGTGGCCGCTGCGCGCCCGGAAGGTCCAGTGCCGGTTCCACCAGAAGTTGTTCAGCACGGCGACGACGAAGGCCACCGTCGCGGCCAGGCAGGTGGTGCATGCCGAGCCCCTCGACGCACAGCGCGAAGACGCACAGGTTCACGACGTAGCCCGACGCGCCGACCGCGCAGAACTTGACGAGCTGGACCCAGTTGTGCGGCTTGCGCAGGCCGGCGCGCACCCGGAGACGGATTCCATCCGTGCGCTGGCGGCCGAGCCGCCCGCTTCCGGCCTCCGTTCGCTCACCGGGGCAACGGTACATCGAAGTGGTCGAGCACCAGCGGCGCCACGTCGGTCAGCGCCCACTCCTCCCGCTCGGGCACCTCCATGCCGCCCACGAGCAGCACGCCCTCCGAGTCGTCGGCATGGAGCGAGCCGTGGCTGCCGCCGCCCACGTGGTCCGCCCCGCCCCAGTCCACGAACTCGAAGCCCGGCTCGGCCGACACCAGCACGTCGCCGGAGTGCGGGCACTCGAGCGCGGACCAGAGCCGGTCCAGCCCGTCCGGATAGGTCTCGCTCGTCACGAGCCCGTCGGAGACGTCCAGGCGCAGCACGTCCCGCTCACCCTCCACCGCCCAGCCCCGTCCACGCCGGTCCCGCAGCGGCCCGCCGGGCGCGAAGCGCAGCTCGCCGCGGTCGCTCCGCACCACCGCCTGGCCGTCGACGCGCCGCGCGATCAGGTCCACGCCATCCACCCCCTCCAGCGTGTCGACGGCGGCCGCGGCCAGCTCGCCGCGCCGCGACTCGTCGAGCGCGTAGACCATCGCCGACCGCGCGGCCGGGCACACGGCCAGCTCGGCCTCGGTCGGCGCCGGGTCGGCCGGGGTGAGCACTCGCGCGTCCGCGAAGGCGGCGGCCAGGTTCACGCTCTCCTCCACCTTCGTCTGCGAGTGGTCCGACATGACGATCACCGCGTGGTCCTCGAGGAAGGCGTCCACGCCGCCCGCCACGTGCATGATCCGCTCGAGCGCCCGGTCGGCCTCGGCGATCGACACCACCTGCCCCTCCGGGCCGGCCTTGTGCGAGTGCGTGTCGTTGTCGGGCAGCGAGAAGAGCAGGAAGTCGAACAGGTCGTGCTCGACGAGGTAGGCGCCGACGCAGCCCGTGTGCCGGTCGCGCTGGCCGGGCATCCCGAGCGCCGACGTGCAGCCGGTGTTCCGCGAGTCGAACAGGTCCGCGTAGAAGAGCTCGCGCGCGCCGTAGACCGGGTGCCGGAACTGGGCCGCCTCGGCGATGCGGCGGTACACGCTCGCCCCCGACGGGTCGTGGCGGGTGCGGCCGCGGTAGATCAGCTAGGTGGTGCAGGCGGTCCTGAGCTCGGCGTCGTCGAGGTGCTCGAAGACCGTCTTGTGCGCACGCGTGAGGTGCGCCATGTTCATGTTGTAGACGGTGTCGTAGAGCGAGCGGACCACGCCGAACGCGCGCGTGGCCTGGAACGACGAGCCGTACTCGACGTAGCGCTCCTCGCCGCGGTGGTACCAGTTCATCGACGGGATGTGGTGCTCGCCCGGCCCGTGCCCGGTGGCGATCGCGGCGCTCGCCACGGGCGTCACCGACGGGAAGGTCGAGAGGCAGTCGCGCACGTAGGTGCCGCGGTCGCGCAGGGCCTGCAGCGCGGGTGCCCTCCCCTCCTCGATGGCGAGGTCGAGCATGTCCGGCTTGAGCGAGTCGATGACCGCGAGGACGACCTTCTTGCGCTTCGCGGCCACCGCGCTAGCGCAGGATCCGCAACCCGGCGTACTTCTCGCCCTCGCGCTCCTTGCCCCGCACGAGCAGCAGGACGAAGGCGGCGATGGCGAGGATCGACACGGGCGGGACGAAGACCGCGATGGCGGCCAGCAGGAGGGCGGCGCCGTCGGCGTAGGCGGTCAGGAGCGCGGCCGCGCCGCCCTCGAGCCGCCGCCGCGCGCGCTCGACCAGGCCGCCCACGGCGCGCCAGCCGAGGAACGCGCAGATGGGGCCCGCGATGAGGCCGGGCCAGGCGTCGGTGCCGCCGTCGGCGAGGGCGCCGGCGAAGAGCATCGCCCCGAGCACGACGCCCAGGACGCCGCTGAAGATCTCTATCCCGCGGCCCATGTCGGACCGCTCCAACAGGTAGGCGATCACCCCCACCGCCACGACCGCGATCAGGAAGCCGGTCGACTCGAGGAAGCTCCAGTCGGTGCCGTCGAAGTCGATGCCGATGTCGCCGCGGGCCAGGGCGCCGGCCAGCAGCGGAGGCAGGTAGGGACGCACGCCGGTGGCGCCCGCGAGCCCCATGCCGGTCGTGGTGTCGAGGAAGACGCTCACCGCTGCCCGGTACCCTAGCTCCCGTCCCCGTGAGCATTTCACGCGACCTCGAGCGCTACGCCGGGCTGTTCGCCTCGCGCACGAAGGTCATGAAGTCGTCCGCGATGCGGGACCTCATGGCCGTGACCGCGCGACCCGAGGTGATCTCGCTCGCCGGCGGCCTGCCCGACACCAGCACGTTCCCGCCCGACACCTTCGCCGCGGTGGCGCAGCGGATCGCGGCCGAGTCCTGCGCGAAGGCGCTGCAGTACGGGCCGACCGAGGGCCTCCCGGAGACCAGGGAGTGCATCGCCGAGGTGATGGCGGCCGAGGGGATGCGGGTCGACCCCGAGGACATGATCGTCACCACCGGCGGGCAGCAGGTGATCGACCTCGTCACGAAGACCCTGATCGACCCGGGCGACGTCGTGATCGCCGAGGGGCCGACCTACCCGGGCGCCGTGCCGGTGTTCTGCGCCTACCAGGCCGAGGTCGTGCAGATCGAGATGGACGCCGCCGGCATGCGCGTGGACCTGCTCGAGGAGACGCTCGAGCGCCTCGACCGCGAGGGCCGCCGGCCGAAGTTCATCTACACGGTGCCGACCTTCCAGAACCCGGCCGGCGTGACGATGTCGCTCGCCCGGCGCCGGCGGCTGGTCGAGGTGGCGCGCGAGCGCGAGCTGCTCGTGCTCGAGGACAACCCGTACGGGCTGCTGCGCTACGAGGGCGACGCGCTGCCGCCGCTGTACGCGCTCGACGGCGGGCGTGTACGTGATGTACCTCGGCACGTTCTCGAAGATCCTCTCCCCCGGGATCCGGATGGGCTGGGTCGTGGCGCCGCCGCCGGTGCTCGAGAAGATCAACCTCGGCAAGCAGGGGACCGACCTCTGCACCTCGACCCTCTCCCAGCTGATGGTCCAGGCGTACTTCGAGCGGGCGCCGTGGCGGGACTACGTCGACTCGCTCACGGAGATCTACCGCGACCGCCGCGACGCGATGCTCGACGCGCTCGCCGACCACTTCCCGCGCCAGGCCGAGTGGACCCGCCCGGGCGGCGGGCTGTTCATCTGGGCCACGCTGCCGGACTTCATCGACACGACCGACCTGCTGGCGCGGGCCCTGCGCGACAACGTGGCGTTCGTGCCGGGCTCGGCGGCGTTCCTCGACGGGCGCGGGCACAGCTCGATGCGGCTCAACTTCTCGGCCTCGGACGGCGAGTCGATCCGCGAGGGCATCCGCCGGATCGGCGAGGTCGTGACGGAGCAGGTGAACCTGTACGGCACGATCACCGGCGAGCACCAGGCGGTCGCGCCGCCGCCGAGCGCCGAGGTCGTTCACATCCCGACGCCGGCGCAGCGCTCGCGGAGGGCCCGCTGACCAGGGTCGCCGTGCTCAAGGGGGGCCGGTCGCTCGAGCGGCAGGTGTCGCTGCGCTCGGGGGCGCGGGTGGAGGACGCGCTCGGGCGGCTCGGGCACGAGGTGATCCCGATCGACGTGGGGCTCGACCTGATCGCGAGGCTGCGCGAGGCTGCGCCCGACACGGCGTTCATCGCGATGCACGGCCGCGACGGCGAGGACGGCACGGTGCAGGAGCTGCTCGAGATCCTCGACATCCCGTACACCGGGTCCGGGGTGCTGGCGTGCGTGCGGTCGATGGACAAGGTGCTCGCGAAGCACCTCATGATCGAGCGCGGGATCCCCACCCCCGACTTCTACGCCTTCAACGAGACCGCCTTCCGGGAGCTGGGCGCGGCCGAGGCGCTGGGGGCGATCGAGGAGCGGCTGGAGTTCCCGATCGTGGTGAAGCCGTCGAGCCAGGGCTCGGCGCTGGGGATCAAGTTCGCGCGAACGCCGGCCGACGTGCCGGCCGCGCTGGTGGCCGCGTTCTCGTACGACTCGAAGGTGCTGCTGGAGCGGCACGTGGACGGGCGCGACCTTGCCGTGTCGATCCTGGACGGGAAGCCGCTGCCGGTGGTGGAGGCGGTGCCTCAGGGCGACGAGTTCTACGACTTCGAGGCCCGCTACGAGATCGGCCGTACGGCATTCGTCTGCCCCGCGGAGCTGCCCGGCGACCTGACGGCGCAGGCGCAGGACCTGGCGCTCCGCGTGAACGAGATGCTGGGCTGCGAGGCGTTCGCGCGGGTGGACCTGATGCTGGACGCGGACGGCGAGCTCACCGTGCTGGAGGCGAACCCGATCCCGGGGCTGACGGAGACGTCTCTGCTGCCGCAGGCGGCCGAGGCGGCGGGGATCTCGTTCGACGAGCTCGTCGGCGCGGATCGTCGAGCTTTCGCTGCAGCGCGCGCCCGCCTAGGGCACGACCCCTGGACGATCATCGCGGGGGCTCGCGCGCGCGAGCCCCCGCTGATGATTGGCCAGGGGTCGGTCTCGGCCCGGTTACTGGTCCTCCGGTTCGCCTGAGGCGAAGTCCTCGGGCGTGACGTTGTCGAGGAAGTCCTTGAACTTCTCGACGACCTCCTCGGTGTCCTCGACCTCGTGCTCGAACTCGATCGCGGACTCGGAGATCACGTCCTCGGCGGCGAAGATCGGGGCGCCGGTGCGCACCGCCAGGGCGAGCGCGTCGGAGGGACGCGAGTCGATGGGGATCTCGCGGCCGTTCAGCGCCAGGGTGACCTCGGCGTAGAACGTGTTCTCGCGCAGCTCGGTGACCGCCACCCGGGTGCAGGACACGTCGAGCTCCGACAGCATCTCGCTGATCAGGTCATGGGTCATCGGCCGGGGCGTATTGGCGCCCTGGAGCTTCATCAGGATCGCGGCGGCCTCGGGGTGCCCGATCCAGATCGGGAGGAACTTGTTCCCCTCGCGAGTCTTCAGAAGCACGATCGGCTGCTTCCCGACCATGTCGAAGCTCACGCCGTAGATGACCATCTCCTGCATGGGCTCTCGGACAGTCTAGACGCGGGGCGAAGCGGTCACTACGGCCCCTTCACAACGGCAACGAGGGCCCCACGTGGGGGCCCTCGCGGCACTCGCCTGTTGACCGGGTCGCGGCGCACTCGGCCGAGCCGAGTGCTTGCGCGAAAAGCCGAAACGCGCGCACTCGGCCACGCCGAGTGCTTGCGCACTACATGGGCGATCCTGGACTCGAACCAGGGACCTCGTCCTTATCAGAGACGCGCTCTAACCGGCTGAGCTAATCGCCCTCGATCGGCGATTCTAGCGCCCGCTACGCGGCGCGCCGGGCGGCGGCCGAGAGCAGCGAGCGGGCCAGTTCCACGGCCTCCGCGGGCCGCTCGAACTCGAGCTCGATCACGCAGCGATCGCCCCGGGCGCGGGCCTTCACCTCGCGTCCCAGCGCCGCCGCGAGGGCGTCCTCGGCGGCGGCCAGCGCCTCGGCCAGGTCGGGGTGCACCACCCGGGGCCGGCGCGGCTCCGGATCGCGCTTGCCCTGCTCGGCCTCGCGGGCACGGCGCTCCGTCTCGCGCACCGACCAGGCGCCGTCGCGCGCGTCGAGCGCCAGGTGGCGGCGGGTCGCGTGGTCCTTGCAGACCAGGATCGCCCGGCCATGGCCCTCGCTCAGCTCGCCGGTCTCGATCAGCTCGAGCGCCTCCTCGGGCAGGTCGAGCAGCCGGATCAGGTTGGAGATGGCGACCCGGCTGCGTCCGACGCGCCGGCCCACCTCCTCCTTGGTGAGGCCCAGGTCGTCCACCAGGGTCGCGCAGGCGCGCGCGGCCTCCACCGGGTTGAGGTCCTGGCGCGCCATGTTCTCCGCGAGCGCCAGGTCGAGGCGCTCCCAGTCCTCGGTGTCGCGCACCAGCGCCGGGATCGTCTCGAGCTCGGCGATCTTCGCCGCGCGCAGGCGGCGCTCGCCGGCCACGAGCTCGAAGCTGCCGCCGGCCAGCGGCCGCACCACGATCGGCTGCAGGATGCCACGCACCCGGATCGACTCGGCCAGCTCGGCGAGCCTGGCGTCGTCGAAGACCCGGCGCGGCTGGCGGCCGTTCGGCTGGATCAGGTCCGGGGGGATGTTGCGCAGCCCCTCCTCCACCTTGCCGCCGCGGGGCAGGATGGCGTCGAGGCCGCGGCCCATGCCGCGCCGCTCCTCAGCCACGCGCGGCCACCTCCTTGGCGAGCCTGAGGTAGGCGGCCGAGCCGGCGCTGTGGGGGGCGTGCCGGAGCACGGGCACCCCGAAGCTCGGGGCCTCCCCCAGGCGCACGTTGCGCGGGACGACCGTGTCGAACACGAGCTCGGGGAAGTGCTCGCGGACCTCGCGCTCGACGTCGCGCGCGAGGCGCGTGCGCCCGTCGTGCATCGTGAGGATCATCCCGGCCACGGTGAGGCGCGGGTTCAGCTCGCGCTGGATCAGCGAGAGCGTGTCGAGCAGCTGGGCGAGCCCCTCGAGCGCGAAGTACTCGGTCTGGACCGGGACGATGACCTTGTCGGCGGCGACGAGGGCGTTGACGGTGAGGGGGCCGAGCGACGGCGGGCAGTCGAGGAGCGTGAAGAGGTAGCGGTCGCGGACCGAGCCGAGCCGGTCGCGAAGGATGGTCTCGGAGCCCGGGATGCGGGGCAGCTCGACGTTGGCGCCGGCGAGGCCGGGCGTGGACGGGACCACGTCGAGCGACTCGATGCTGCTCGGGACGGCGGCCTCGACAAGCGGGAGGTCGCCGGACAGGCAGTCGTAGACGTTGGGGCTCATGTCCTTGGCGACGCCAAGTGCAACCGTGGCGTTGCACTGCGGGTCGAGATCGGCGAGGAGGGTCGGGTAGCCGGCGTCGGCGATGGAGGCGCCGAGGTTGACCGCGGTGGTGGTCTTGCCTACCCCGCCCTTCTGGTTGGCGACTGCGAGGACGCTGCCCATGCGGGGCTCAAGCTACGTGGCGGTCCGGTCGGAAGGGCATGGGTTGTTTGTTCGCCTCCGAACGGCTTGGTCCTGCATGCGTTTACGACGAGCAATGAAGGGTGGCCGGACCTGGTTGGCGCTCCTCTGAAGGGGGTTCCATAAGAAACGGCGGATATATCGCCGCAACGTATGGGACCCCCCTGACTCCGGCGGGTCCCGCACGAAACGACGCTATGCCGGACGTTTCGTGCCGGACCCCCCACCCAGCGGCCGCTTCGCCGCCATCCCGGCCCGCCGCGGAAAGCGATCGGGCGTGGGCGCCACCTTGCGGAACACGTACAGCGAACGATCGCGGGCCGAAGGGAACGGCTTGACCGCAGACCACGTCCTCGAGCGACAGCCCCACCTCATCAGCCGCCCCCCTCCCCAGCCGCAGTTCGTCGGCGCCAACAGCGCCCCTTCCAGGCAACGAAGCACGCCCGAAGGACGCAAGCAACGGCGCCGCGTACTCCACCAAGACGGGCAACGAAGCCACCGCCCGCGCCGTCACCGCCTCATACGCCTCCCGCCCACCCCCGAGAGCAACCGGCAGCCGCGCCCAATCCTCCGCCCGCGCCACCACGCTCCGCGCATTGACCACCTTGGCCGCCTGGATCAAGCGGTCGATCACCGCCGCCTTCCGCCCGACCGACTCAATGAGATCGACCCGCGCGCGCGGCAGCGCCACCGCCAGCACCAACCCCGGAAAGCCCGCGCCGGCGCCCACGTCCGCGATGCGCTGAGCCGAAGCAAGCGACGGCACCTCCAACCCCGAAAGGCTGTCTGCCACATGCACCTCCCGCGCACGCTCGGGCTCGCTCACGGAGGTATGCGGATCGGGCTCCGCCGCCAGCGCCTCGAGCAACAGCTCGATCTGCGGGTCCGTTTCCCGTGAAACGGCTCACCGGCGCCGGGTCGCGGAAGGCCCGCACCGGGCTGATCACGAGCCGGCGGTCCGGCTCGTCGCCCTCCGAGTGGGTCTCCACGTCGCTGCGCTCGCTCAGGTACGTGTGGACGACCTTCCGCTCCGGTGCCCGCATCGGCTCGAGCTCCACGGCGCGGTCGTAGCGAAGCGCCTCGGCCGCCGCGCGGTCGGCCATCCGGTGCAGGGCGGTCTCGCGGCGCTCGCGGTACCCGGCGGCGTCCACCGTCACCTGCTTGCGCGTCTCGCGCCCGCGGAAGGCGGCGCGGAACGCGACGTGCTGCACGGCGTCGATCGTCGACCCGTGCTTGCCGATCATCAGGCCGAGGTCCTCGCCGTTCACCGTCGCGCGGATCTCGTCCTCGGTCTCCTCCACGTCCACCGTCGCCTGCAGCCCGAACGCGTGGACCACCCGGGCCACCACGGCCCGCACCCGCTCGGCGGGCTCCTCGGGGATGACCTCCGCGGCGTCCCGCCAGGCGTCCTCGTCGACCTCGCCGCGCACCCTCGCCGTGCCGCCGGGCTCAGGCTCCTCGATCACCTCGAACCGGACGCACTCCGCGGTGATCCCCGGGAAGCGCGGCTCCAGCTGCTTCATCGCCGCCCACTTGGCCTCGCCGAGGCTCTCGCCCGAGGCCTCGACGGTCAGATCGTCGGCTGCCGCGCTCACCGGCGCCGTCCCGAGCGCTTCTTCTTCTTGCGCGGGGAGGGCGGCGGCGCCTTCGCCGGCCCACCGTTGCCTCCGCCGCCGCCTGAGGCCTTCGACGCGCCGGCCTTGGCCTTGGCCCCGCTTCGCTTGGAGGTCGAGCCGTCGGCCACGGCTGCCGCCGCTCCGGCCGGCGCCTCGCGTGGCGGTTTGCCCCGCGCCGGCTTCGCCACGTCCTCGTCCTCCCGAGGCGCGATCGGATCGGGCTTCGGATAGAGCTTCTTCACCAGCAGCTGCTGCCCGATCGTCCAGACGTTCGTCGTGATCCAGTAGACGATCAGCCCGGCCTCGAAGTTGATGATGAAGATGACGAAGACGAACGGCAGCGCGAACATGATCCGGCGCTGCATCGGGTCCGCGCTGATCGCCGTGACCGCGCTCGCCGCGAGCTGGGTCCCGACGTAGAGGACGATCAGGACGCCGAGCAGCACCGGGTCGGTGACCTTCTCGGCCAGGTCCTCGATCGGCCCGAAGCCCGCGTTGCCCGCGATGTCCTCTTGGAACGAGTCGGACCGCAGCAGGTAGAACAGCGAGATGAAGAAGGGGATCTGCAGCAGGAGCGGCAGGCACGACCCGAGCGGGTTGACCTTCTCCCGCTGGTAGAAGGCCATGATCTCCTGGTTCATGCGCTGCTTGTCGTCCTTGTAGCGCTCCTGGATCCGCTTGATCTCGGGCTGCAGCGTCTGGAGCCGCTGCATGGACTTCACGCCCTTGAAGGTCAAGGGCAGGATCACGATCCGGACCGTGAACGTCAGCAGGATGATCGACCAGCCCCACGAGCCGTCGAAGTTCCCGATCAGGTCGTGCCAGAACTTGAGGACCGCCTCACAGGCGTCGATCAGGGGCTGGAGGATGTTCTGGGGAAAGGCGGCGATGAACATGGGCTAGGCCTGCGGCTCCGGCCGCGGGCGGGAGCGGAACAGCTTCTGGTCCTGCACGAAGTCGACGCCGCCGTGACTCCACGGATTGCATCGGAGCAGGCGCCAGGCAGCGAGGACGACTCCCCGCAGTATGCCGTAGTGGCGGATGGCATCCATCGCGTACTGCGAGCAGCTGGGATGGTACTTGCAGCGCGACGGCAACCCGGGCGAGATGAAGCGCTGGTAGAAGCGGATCGGCGCTGTCGCCACCGCGCGCAGCGCCCTCACGGGGACCCCTCCCGGCGCGACAGACCCGCCTCGCTCAGCACCAGACGCAGCGCCTCCGAGATGGCGGCCTCGCCGCCCTCCTCTGCCAGCTCGCCGGCGGGCGGCCGCGCCACGATCACGAAGTCGTGCCCCGGCTCGAGATCGTCCGCGCCGGCCCAGAACGCCTCGCGCAGGAGCCGCTTGATGCGGTTGCGCTCGACGGCGCCGCCGAGCTTGCGGCCGACCGACACGCCCAGGCGCGGGTCGCCGTCCTCCTCCCCGCGCGGGAAGGCGTACACGACCAGGTGCCGGCTCGCGTGCGAGCGGCCCTCGCGATACACGCGCTCGAACTCGCCGCTGCGCGAGAGCCGGCGGCGCTTGCGGCGCTCGCGATCGGCCATGCGCGCTAGGGGGTGAGCCGCTTGCGGCCCTTGCTGCGGCGGCGGCTCAGGACGTGCCGCCCTGCGCGCGTACGCATGCGAGCGCGGAATCCGTGGGTGCGGGCGCGCTTGCGTTTCTTGGGCTGATAGGTGCGCTTCATGAAGATCGATTGACGCGACTGACGGGGGCCTTCGCGCCGCGCCTGAGGGTACACGACGGGCCGCCCCGCTTTGCCGCGAGCGGCCGGCTCGGACGGCTGCGAGCGGATCGGCTCACTTTTCCCGCTGAGTGCGGGGATCCGGATCGGGGGCGTGCCGAGCGCCGTTTGGCGCGTTGTATGCTCGGCGGGCCGAGGGCGGCGCGGCCTCGCCGGAGCGGTCCTTTCCCCCCTTTCATGCTCGTTCGACCAAGACCCCCGAGGAGGGTCTCGACCGCTCGTGCCGACACCCGATCAGACCTGGGACGACATCCGCGAGGAGCTCCGGAGCGAGACTCCCGACTTCAAGTTCCAGATCTGGATCGAGCCGCTGGAGCTGGCCGGCATCAACGGCAAGACCCTCTTCGTCCGGGCGCCCGAGCACATCCGCACGTCGGTCTCCGAGCGCTACCTGCCGCTGCTGCGGCGGGCGGCGATGAGACGGTTCGATCCGCGGGCGGTCGTGCAGGTCGTGGGCGCCAGCTGGTCTCCGCCGGCGGAGCCTGAGCGGCAGGAGACCCGCGCCCCGGCCGCGGCCCCCACGAGCGGCCGGCTGAACCCCAAGTACACCTTCGAGCAGTTCGTGATCGGCGAGGGCAACCGCTTCGCCCATGCCGCGGCGCTGGCGGTCGCCGAGCTGCCGGCGCAGGCCTACAACCCGCTCTTCCTGCACGGCCCGCCCGGGCTCGGCAAGACGCACCTGCTCCACGCCATCGGCAACTTCGTCCAGCGCTACGGGGCCGGCATGCGCGTGCGCTACGCGACCATCGAGGAGTTCACGACCGAGTTCGTCGACGCGGTCCGCACCCGGCGCACCGGTGACTTCAAGGACGAGTTCCGCAGCGCGGACGTGGTGCTCATCGACGACGTCCAGTTCCTGGCCGGCCGGGTCAAGACGCGGGAGGAGTTCTTCCACACGTTCAACGCCCTGCTCGGCTCCGGCCGGCAGCTCGTGATCTCGTCCGACCGCAGCCCCGAGGAGCTCGCGGACCTGGAGAGCCGCCTGGCCGAGCGCTTCCGCTCCGGGCTGGTCGCCGACCTCGAGCCGCCGCCGGCCGACGTGCGCCGCGCCATCCTCGCCAAGCGCGCGCGGGTCGACGGCGTTCCGGTCTCGGACGAGGTGCTGGCCGAGATCGCGCAACGAGTGGACAGCAGCGTGCGGGCGCTCGAGGGCGCGCTGATCCGGGTCGTCGCCTACGCGTCCATGAAGGGCGAGGAGCCCACGCCCGGGCTCGTTCGCCACGTCCTCCGCCGGCTCGGCGAGGACCAGTCGAGGGACACCTGCAGCCTGTCGGAGATCGTCGACGCCGCCACGCAGGAGTTCGGCGTGCCCCGAGCCGCCATGCTGGGACGCGACCGGCGCCGGGACGTCAGTCGTGCGCGCCAGGTCGCGATGTACCTCGCGCGCGAGCTCACGGAGCACAACCTGACGGAGATCGGGCGCGGCATCGGCGGGCGCGACCACACCACGGTGCTCCACGCGATAAACCAAGTCAGCAGCGCCGTTCACGCAGACCCCGTTGTGCGCGACAGTGTGGAAAAGCTGAAGCGGCGGCTCGGGCGCCCGGCGTGACCTCCGCTGGCGGTGCGAGAATCCACAATCTTGTCCACAGCCGCTTCGCCGTTCGCCAAGCGGCTTCCCGCCCCGAATCCACATATCCACAGCCCCAACGACTTCAAGAGTTAGGTAATAGACGTTGAAGCTCACCGTTTCCCGTGAAACGTTCCTCGCCAAGCTCGGCATCGCCGTGCGTGGCGCGTCCACACGCAGCGCGATCCAAACGCTCGCCGGCGTCCTCGTACGTGTCGAGGAGGGGCGCGCCGAGCTCGAGGCGACCGACATGGAGCTCGGCGTGCGCGTCGGGCTCGAGACCGGCGACTCCAGCCCCGGCCACGCCGTCATCCCCGGCCGCCTGCTCCTCGACGTCGTCCGCTCGCTGCCGACCGACGAGCTGTCGCTCGAGTACCGGAGCGCGCAGCAGGACGTGGAGGTGGTGTCCGGCCCGGCCCGCTTCCACCTGCGCACGCTGCCGCCCGAGGACTTCCCGAAGCTGCCGCAGGTCCCCGCCGAGGGAGCCATGAGCGTGCCCGCGGGCGCCTTCGTGGACACGATCGCCCGGGTCGCGCGGGCCGCCTCGCGAGACGAGACGCGGCCGCACCTCACCGGCGTGCTCGTGACCGCCCGCGGCCAGGAGCTGCGCATGGTGGCCACCGACTCCTACCGCCTCTCCGTGAAGGAGACGCAGCTCGACGAGCCGCTCGACGGCGAGCTCGAGGCGAACGTGCCGGCCCGGACGCTGCAGGAGCTCGGCCGGATCGCCTCCGCCGGCGGCGCGGCGACCATCGGCGTGACCGCGCTCGAGAACCAGGTGGTGTTCACCGTCGACGACGTGATGCTCTCGTCGCGGCTCGTCGAGGGTCGCTTCCCCAACTACCAGCAGCTGCTCCCCGAGTCGTACGAGCACGAGCTGCGCGTGAGCCGGGACGAGCTGCTCGAGGTCGTGCGGCGTGTGGGGCTGCTGGCGCAGAAGAACGCGCCGCTGCGGCTGCGCTTCACCGAAGGCGCGCTGGACGTGTCGGCCCAGACGCCGGACGTGGGCGAGGCGAGCGAGTCGCTTCCCGTGCCGTTCAACGGCGAACCGCTGGAGATCGGCTTCAACCCCGAGTTCTTCCGGGACGGCCTCGAGAGCGCGGAGTCGGAGGAGCTCGTCCTGAAGCTGATCAGCCCGCTGCGGCCGGGGCTGATCGAGTCGGGCGCGGGCGAGGACGGCGCCGGCTTCATCTACCTCGTGATGCCGATCCGCCTGAACGTGTGATGGCCGGATACCGTCGGCCATCAGAGATGTAGGCGGCGGCGCGTGCGGGTCACCCGCCTCCAGCTGCGCGACTTCCGCAACTACGAGGGGGCGGAGCTGGACCTCCCGGCGGGGCTCACCGTCGTGGCCGGTCCGAACGGGGCCGGCAAGACGAACCTCCTGGAGGCGCTGTACTTCGGCTGCACCGGCCGTTCGCCGCGGACCGTCGAACGAGCGCGAGCTGGTCCGGCGCGGCGGCGGCGGGGTGGCCCGGGTGGTGGTGGACACGCGCGACGAGGAGGGCGCCCACCGGATCGAGGTGGGGTTCGAGCCCGGCGAGGCCAAGCGGCTGCGGGTGGACGGGAGCCCCGTGGACAACCTGGCGGGGGTCAGCGTCCGCCCGCTGGTGAGCGTCTTCCTGCCCGAGCGGCTCGAGCTCGTGAAGGGAGCCCCGGCCGCGCGCAGGGCCCATCTGGATCAGCTCGTGGCCGCCCTGTGGCCCGCGCGCGCGGAGACGCGGACGGCGTACTCACGCGCGCTGGCGCAGCGCAACGCCCTGCTCGGCCGGATCCGCGCGGGGGCGTGCGGTCCGGGTGCGCTGGATGCCTGGGACGTGGAGCTGGCCCGCCACGGGGTCCGGCTGATGGCGGACCGTGGCGAGGCGGTGGACGGCCTGCGCGGGCCGTTCGCCGGGCTTGCCGGGCGGCTCGGGCTGCCGGGCGAGGCGGAGCTGCGCTACCGGCCGCGGTCGGACGCGACGGACGAGGAGGGCCTCGCCGCCGAGCTGGGCGAGCGCCGCGCGGCGGACCTCGAGCGGGGCTTCACGGCGCACGGGCCGCATCGCGACGAGCTGCAGCTGCTGCTGGATGGAGTGGGGCTGCGGGCGTACGGGTCGCAGGGGCAGCAGCGGACGGCGCTGCTGGCGCTGCTGTTCGCGGAGCGCGAGCTGCTGGCGGAGCGACGCGGCCGCCCGCCGCTGATGCTGCTCGACGACGTGATGTCCGAGCTCGACACGGAGCGCCGCGAGCTGCTGGCCGGCCTGCTGCGAAGCGGCGGCCAGGCGGTGGTGACGGCGACGGAGCCGGAGCACGTGCCCGGGGTGGAGGAGGGCGAGCTCGTGCGGGTGCGCGGGCGGGAGCCTGACCGGCCAGCGGGCCGCTCGCGGAGGCGCGCGCGTGAGGCGGCTCGCCCCGCGGCCCATCGGCCGAGCCCTCGAACGGGCCCTCCCCGACGCGCGTCCCGCCGGTCTCCTCGCCGAGGTCCAGTCGGCCTGGCCGGCCGTCGCCGGCGCCGCTCTCGCGGCCGCCGCGAGCCCCGTCTCGGAGCGGGCCGGGACCGTCACGGTCGAGTGCGAGTCGGCCGTCTGGGCCCAGGAGCTCGAGCTTCTCGGAGGGGACCTCGCGCGCCGTTTGGACGAGGCCGTCTCCGATGGCCGCGTCGAACGCCTCCGGTTTATCGTCGGTTCGGGTGCGAACCGTCGCTGACCGCGCTGGTTTTGTTGCGATTTGCGGGCATTTTGTAACTCTCCGACCGGCTTCGGGAGTGGGGGTCGCCTGCTAGTATTCGAGGCGGTCTTATGTACCGCCCCGGTCCGTAGGTGGCACGCCCGGTACCGGGGTTTTTCATGGTGTGCAGGGGTCGCGCGCGTACGAGCGACCCTGTCTGGACGGAAGGCACGGATTGGCGAAGCAGCCTGAGAACGATCGGAACCAGGAGGACGGCGCGCGCAGCGGGGGCGACGCCGGCAAGCCGGATGGCGCCCAGGGCGACACCGGCCCCGCCCGCAAGGGCAACGGCAGCTACGACGCTCAGGACATCACCGTCCTGGAGGGTCTCGAGGCGGTCCGCAAGCGCCCGGGCATGTACATCGGCTCGACCGGCGCCCGCGGCCTCCATCACCTGATCTACGAGGTCGTCGACAACTCCGTCGACGAGGCCCTCGCCGGCGAGGCCGACCAGGTCGAGATCGTCATCCACCCGGACAACTCCGTCACGGTCACGGACAACGGCCGCGGCATCCCCGTCGACACGATGGCCAAGGAGAAGAAGCCCGCCGCCGAGGTCGTCCTCACCGTGCTCCACGCCGGCGGCAAGTTCGGCGACGGCGGCGGCTACAAGGTCTCCGGCGGCCTGCACGGCGTCGGCGTGTCGGTCGTCAACGCGCTGTCCGAGTGGCTGCACCTCACGATCTGGCGCGACGGCCACGAGTACACGCAGTCGTACGAGCGCGGCGCGCCGACGACCGGGCTCGAGAAGGGCGACGAAGACCGACCGCCGCGGCACCAGCATCACCTTCCTGCCGGACCTCGAGATCTTCGAGACGATCGAGTACGACCGCACGGTCCTCGAGCAGCGCTTCCGCGAGATGGCCTTCCTCACGAAGGGCCTCAAGATCGACTTCCGCGACGAGCGCGGCGAGCGCTTCGAGACCAGCTTCCAGTACGACGGCGGCATCGTCGACTTCGTCAAGTACCTGCACGGCGCAGGGCACCCGCGAGCCGCTGCACCAGAAGATCGTCTACGTCGAGGACGAGAGCGACATCGGCGAGGTCGAGGTCGCGATGCAGTGGAACAACTCCTACCAGGAGGCGCTGCTCTCGTTCGCCAACAACATCAACACGCACGAGGGCGGCACGCACCTGTCCGGCTTCCGCTCGGCGCTCACCAGCACGATCAACAACTACGCCCGGCAGACCGGCGAGCTCAAGGAGAAGGACCCGAACCTCCAGGGCGAGGACGTCCGCGAGGGCCTCACCGCGATCATCTCGGTGAAGATCCGCGACCCGCAGTTCGAGGGCCAGACGAAGACGAAGCTCGGCAACCCGCCGGTCGCGGGCTTCGTGCAGGCGGCCGTCAACAAGGGCCTCGCGGAGTTCCTCGAGGAGAACCCGAGCGAGGCGCGCACGGTCATCCGCAAGTCCGTCGACGCCGCCCGCGCCCGCGACGCCGCCCGCAAGGCGCGCGACCTCACGCGCCGCAAGTCGGCGCTCGAGAACTCGACGCTGCCCGGCAAGCTCGCCGACTGCTCGGTGCGCGACCCGGCGCTGGCGGAGATCTTCATCGTCGAGGGCGACTCGGCCGGCGGCTCGGCCAAGGCCGGGCCGCAACCGCAACACCCAGGCGATCCTGCCGCTGCGCGGCAAGATCATCAACGTCGAGAAGAACCGCATCGACAAGGTCCTCTCGAACAAGGAGATCCAGGCGCTGATCACCGCGATCGGCACCGGGATCCGCGAGGAGTTCGACCTCGAGAAGGCCCGCTACCACAAGGTCATCCTCATGACCGACGCCGACGTGGACGGCGCGCACATCCGCACGCTCGTGCTGACCTTCCTCTACCGCGAGATGCCCGAGCTGATCGACGCCGGCTACGTGTACATCGCGAAGCCGCCGCTCTACAAGGTCAAGTCGGGCAAGCAGGACGTCTACATCGAGAAGGAGTCCGAGCTCGAGGAGGTCCTGCTGCGCGACAAGCTCGAGATCGATGGAGGTCACGGACCGCGACGGCACGCACGTTCGAGCTCACCCACGCGCGCTGGCAGAAGTACGGCCGCCTGCTGAAGCAGTACGAGGGCTGGGCGTCGGCGCTGCGCGCCGAGTTCGGCCACGACCCGATCACCTTCCTCGAGGAGTCGACGATCCTCGACGACGGGCGCCACCGACCCCGAGGCGGTGATCGCGCTGCTGAAGGGCGACGACCCCGAGGGCGAGCCGTACGAGACCGAGCTGCTCTCGGAGGACCCGACGGAGATCGTCGCGCGCGTGATCGAGCGCAAGACCGGCACCGCCAAGACCTACCGGCTCTCGCGCGCGATGTTCGACACGCCCGAGTACGCCGGCTTCGTGAAGATCCACAAGGAGCTCGAGACGCTCGCCGGCACGCCGCCGTTCGACGTCGTGCTCGGCAAGCGCGACGCGCGCGCGCTCTCCTTCGAGGAGCTGCGCACGAAGGTGCTCGAGGTGGCCCGCGACGGCGTGCCGCTCCAGCGCTTCAAGGGCCTCGGCGAGATGAACGCCGACCAGCTCGCCGACACGACCATGGACCCGGAGCAGCGCACGCTCCAGCTCGTGACGATCGACGACGCGAGCGCGCGCCGACCAGATCTTCTCGATGCTGATGGGCGACGTCGTCGAGCCGCGCCGGGAGTTCATCGAGGACCACGCGACGAGAAGTGACCAACCTGGACGTCTAGGCACGTCCGGAGCACGAATGATGAGCATCGACCAGCTGACCGGCGGGAACATCGAGCCGCGCGGGCTCGAGGAGGAGATGCGCTCCTCGTACCTCGACTACGCCATGAGCGTGATCGTGGGGCGCGCGCTGCCGGACGTGCGCGACGGCCTCAAGCCGGTCCACCGGCGCGTGCTGTTCTCGATGCACGAGGCCGGCCTCCAGCCGAACCGGCCCGTTCCGCAAGGCCTCGCGCGTCGTCGGCGACGTGATGGGCCAGTTCCACCCGCACGGCGACTCCGCCATCTACGACACGCTGGTGCGCCTCGGGCAGGACTTCGCGATGCGCTACCCGCTGGTCGAGCCGCAGGGCAACTTCGGCTCGATCGACAACGACCCGGCGGCGGCCATGCGGTACACCGAGGCGCGCCTCTCGCGGCTGGCCACCGAGATGCTCCGCGACATCGACGCGGACACCGTCGACTTCGGGCCGAACTACGACGAGTCGCGCCAGGAGCCGCTCGTCCTGCCGGCGCGCTTCCCGAACCTGCTGGTCAACGGCGCCTCCGGCATCGCGGTCGGGATGGCCACCAACATCCCGCCGCACAACCTGCGCGAGTCGATCGACGCCGTGGTCGCCTACATCGACGACCCGCGACATCGACGTCGACGGCCTGATGAAGCACATCAAGGGCCCGGACTTCCCGACCGGCGGCATCATCGTCGGCCACGGCGGCATCCGCGAGGCCTACGAGACCGGCCGCGGCCGCGTGGTCATGCGCGGCAAGGCGCACATCGAGCCGATGGAGCGCGGCAAGGAGCGCATCATCGTCACCGAGATGCCCTACCAGGTCGCCAAGGGCGACGGGCGCGGCGACGGCAGCGGCCTGATCAAGAAGATCGCCGAGCAGGTCCAGAACGAGCGCATCAAGGAGATCTCCGACCTGCGCGACGAGTCCGACCGCTCGGGCATCCGCCTCGTGATCGAGCTGAAGCGCGACGTGCTCCCGAAGGTCGCGCTCAACAAGCTCTACAAGCACACGCCGCTGCAGACCACCTTCGGCGTGAACATGGTCGCGCTCGTCGACGGCGTGCCGCGCACGCTCGGGCTGCTGCCGATCGTCAAGAACTACGTCGACCACCAGCGCGACGTGATCGTGCGGCGCACCAAGCACGAGCTGCGCGAGCGCGAGGCGCGCCTGCACATCCTCGAGGGGCTGCTCGTCGCGATCGCCGACATCGACGCGGTGATCGAGCTGATCCGCGCCTCGACCGACCCGGAGGCGGCGCGCGACGGCCTGATGGAGCGCTTCGAGCTGTCGCGCATCCAGGCGCAGGCGATCCTCGACATGCGCCTCGCGCGGCTCACCGCGCTCGAGGCCGACAAGGTCAAGCAGGAGCACGCCGACACGCTCGAGCGCATCAAGGAGCTGCGCGAGATCCTCGGCGACGAGGCCAAGGTGATGGGCCTCATCAAGGAGGAGCTGCTCGAGATCAGGACCGCTACGGCGACGAGCGGCGCACCCAGATCACCCACTCCGAGGACGAGATCGACATCGAGGACCTGATCGCCGACCAGCAGATGGTCATCTCGATCACGCACTCGGGCTACATCAAGTCGCTGCCGCTCGCCACCTACCGCCAGCAGAAGCGCGGCGGCGTCGGCGTGATGGGCATGGACATGAAGGACGAGGACTACATCGAGCACCTCTTCGTGTGCTCGACGCACGACTACCTGCTGTTCTTCACCAACCGCGGCAAGGTCTACCGCCAGAAGGTCTACGAGCTGCCCGAGGCGCAGCGCACGGCGAAGGGCCGCGCGCTCGTGAACGTGCTGCCGCTGCGCGAGGGCGAGCGGGTGCAGGCGGTGCAGGCCACGCGCGACTTCACCGAGGGCAAGTACCTCGTCTTCGCCACCCGCAAGGGCCAGATCAAGAAGACCGAGTTCCTCGCCTACAACACGCCGATCAAGGCCGACGGCATCATCGCGATCAAGATCCGCGACGACGACGAGCTCGTGGCCGTCCGCCGCACCAGCGGCGACGACGACATCATCATGGTCTCGCGCTCGGGCCAGGCCGCCCGCTTCAACGAGGACCAGGTGCGGCCGATGGGCCGCGACACCGGCGGCGTGCGCGGCATGAACGTCGCCCGCGGCGACAACTGCGTGCTCGCGATGGACGTGGTGCGGCCCGACACCGAGCTGCTGGTGGTGACCGAGAACGGCTACGGCAAGCGCACGGCGATCGAGGAGTACCCGGTCAAGGGCCGCGGCACGATGGGCGTCAAGACGATCGGCCTGACCGAGAAGAAGGGCGGCCTGGCCGGCGCGCTGATCGTGCGCGAGCACCACGACCTCGTGTTCATCTCCCAGAACGGGATGGTCCAGCGCACGTCGGTGCAGGGGCATCTCGAAGCAGGGCCGCCCGGCTCAGGGCGTGCGGCGTGATGAACCTGCGCGAGGACGACCAGGTCAGCGCGGTCGCGCTGGTGATGGAGACGACGGCCGACACCGGCGCCGAGGTGCAGGAGGAGCTCCGAGGACGCCGAGCTCGGCCGACGCCGGATGGGCAGCCGCCAGAGCTCGCCTCGCGGACCGACGTAGCGGACGAGGAGGCGCCCCGAGCTCGGCTGACGCCTCCTCGCGACACTGAGGTGTCTGGACGCTAGGTCGGCGGCTGGACGCCGGCGACCGGAGTGGACCACTCCCGAGTCACTCGTCGCCGACGGGATCTCGGGTGTGGACTCCGCTAAACGGGGCCCAGCACCGGTCTAGCGGCCGGACACCGTCCAGGGTCCCAAGAAGAACTGTCACTCAAGGCTCGGACCACCTCCTTTCCCTGGTACGGCTCAGTAAAGCACGAGTGGGCGGCCACGATCCGCCTACGGCGTCGTCGTGGTCTCGGTCTCGGTCTGAGTGGTGTCCGTCTGCAGCCGCCTGCTCGAGCTCCTCGACCTGCGTCTCGAGCTCGTCGAGCCGCGTGCTCTGCTGGTCGAGGCGGTCGCCGATCCGCCCCAGCCGCTGCTCCACGTCGGACAGCCGGTTGTCGAGGTCGGACACGTCCTCCGACGTCGGCAGCTCGTCCACGCGCCCCTCGAGCTCGTCGATGCGGTCGCTCAGCTCGCGCTGGACGCCGGGTCAGCTCCGCCGCGCGTGCGGGCGCTGCTCCTCGTCGTCCTTCGCCGTCGGTTCGCCACGACCAGGGCGATCACCGCGATCGCCGTGGCGGCCACGCCCAGACGGCGGCCACGAGCAGCCAGCGGCGCAGGCTCGCGGAGGTCGGCCGCGACGGTCGCGCGGGCGGCGCGTCGCTCGTCGACCGGCTCGCGTCGGCGCGACTCGACGGCGGCTTCCCGGGCTCGCCGGGACGGCGGGCGGGACCTGGTGCGGGTGGGCCGGGCGGGCGGCGGCGCCGCCCTCGCCGGGTGGGTCCGGCATCAGGCCGCCACCAGGTACTGCTCCCAGGCGGCCGGGATGCTCGGCGTGGCGACGTGGATGAAGATCGACGGGCTGCGGCGCCCGCGGCTTGCTGGCCGGGACCATGTTGGCCTGGCGCGGGAGCCGGTCGCCCTTGCGGCGGTTGCAGGGCGCGCAGCAGGTGACGATGTTGTCCCACGTCGACGCGCCGCCCTTCGAGCGCGGGATCACGTGGTCGACGGTGAGGTTGCCGCGCTCGTGGCCGCAGTACTGGCAGGTCCAGCGGTCGCGGGCGAACACGGCGCGGCGGGTGATCTTGCGCCGGTGGGCGTCGCGCGGGATCCGCACGTAGCTCAGCAGGCGGATCACCACCGGCCGGGCGAGCGTGAAGCTCTCGGCGTGGAGCGCCCAGTCGCCCTGCTCGAGGATCTCGGCCCGCTCCTTGAGGATCAGGACGGCCGCGCGGCGGACCGTGCAGACGTTGATCGGCTCGAAGCTGGCGTTGAGCACCAGCACGCGGCCGGACGAGCCTGAGCGCTGCGCGGGCCGGCCGGCCCCGTGCAGCGCGAGCGCAGGCCCTGGTTCCGAGTCACCTGCCTCGGCTAGCGAGCGATCCGCTGCGCACTCGCCGCCACGGTGCGGCGGATTCTAGCCAGAGGCCCCGCCGGCGATCGTGTACGAGCCGAGAACACGCAGCTCCTCGACCCTCGCCCGCAGCGCCGCCAGCGCCTCGCTCACGGGCGGCCGCCCGGCCGCCCCGTCGAGGTCCGCGAAGAACATGTAGTGCCCGAGCGCGATCCGGCGCGGGCGCGACTCGATGCGCGTGAGGTTCACGCCGCGGTCGGAGAGCTCGCGCAGGCACGTCGACGAGCCAGCCGGGCGCCTGGTCGCCGCCGCCCCAGAACACGATCGAGGTCCGGGCGGGCTTCCCGGAGGCGGGCTCGGACGCCTCGCCGGCCGGGGCGAGCCAGACGAAGCGCGTGGCGTTGTCGGGGTGGTCCTCCACGTCGGCCTCGAGCACGCGGCAGCCGTACAGCTCGGCGGCCAGGCGCGAGCCGAGCGCCACCGCGGGCTCGGGCGCGTCGCGCACGGAGAGCACGGCGTCGGCCGTGGAGGGCGCGATCACGAGCTCGGCGTGCGGCAGCCGCTCGCGCAGGAAGCGCGCGCACTGGGCGGTGGCCTGGGGGTGCGAGACGACGCGCGTGACCTCCGACAGGTCGAGCTGGCGCGCCGCCACGACGCAGTGGTGGATCGGGTGCACCACCTCGGCCACGATGCGCACGCCGCCCGCCTCGAGCGCGAGCGTGTCGAGCGTGACCGCCACCGCGCCCTCGAGGGCGTTCTCGATCGGGACGACGGAGCGGTCGACCTCGCCTGCCTCGACGGCCATGACGGCCTCGTAGATGGTCGGGAACGGGCACCTCCTCGACGTCGTCCGGGGCGGAGGCCCGCAGGCCTCCTCGCTGTAGGTGCCGGCGGGGCCGAGAAAGCCGACCCGCATCAAGGCGCCGGCGGGAGTGCCGGCCATCGCCGCGTCGATGGCCTCGCGCTCCTCGGGCGACAGCTCGAGCTCCGACTGGCCCTCGTGGACCTGCTTCACGTAGACCCGCGCGTGGTCGCGGTGCAGGATCGACGACACCACCACGCCGCTGCTGCTGGCGTCGAGCAGGGCCATCGTGCTCGACTGCTGCCCGGACATCTCGCCCCAGGCGTCGTAGCGGATCAGGGCGGTGTGGGCGACGCAGCCGTCGATGCGGTGCTCGGCCGTGGCCATGCGGCCCTCGAGCTGGGCGGCGCTCTCCTCGACCCAGTCGCGGAGCTGGACGAAGGCCTCCTGGATCGAGGCCGCGTGGGAGACGAGGTCGGACTGCCCGTTGCCCAGCACGGTGCGCTGCGCGGCGCGCATCCGGCGCAGCTTGACGGCGAGCACGAGGACCCAGACGAAGCGCGACGAAGGCGAGACCGGCGGCCGCGAGGGCCACGATCCCTTCGGTGGTGGTCAGATCGTCCACGCGGCCAAGATACTGAGCGCAGCGCCCGCCTGCCAGGAGCAGCTGAGCGTGCTGGCACGCGAGCCGATGACGCAGGCGATCGGCGCAGCCGCTCAGCGTGAAGATGACGGAGAACTCCTGAACGTTGTTGTCGGTCATCTCCTCGCCGGGCACCGGCATCGACCTCCACGGTGATCGGCACGTTCTGCCCGGTGGGAGGCTGCTCGGTGAGCGGGATCGTCACGGTCTGGATCTCGCCGACGGCGATCGTGTCGATCGCCTCCTCGAGCTCGATCGCGTCGTCGCCCTCGCCGACGGACACCACGACGTTCACGTCCGTCTCCGTGTTCTCGCCCTGGTTCTGCACCTGGACCTCGAAGGCGAGGTCGCCGGTCAGCTGGACGGTCGTGCCGGTGGCGCCGGGCGTGAGCGTGGTGCCGCCGAGCGTGACCGCCGCGAGGCCGTTGCCGTGCAGTCCGGGCGCGGCGTCCTCGTCCGTGGCGCCGCCCGTGCCGGAGCGCAGGGCGTTCACCTGGTCGGCCACGAAGGCGGCGTCGAGCCACTCGACGTCGGGCACGAACGTGCTCGGTCGGGAAGGCGGGCATCGAGAGCTCCTCCTCCTCGAGCGCCTCCCGCAGCCGCGGCCGGAAGCGGGCCATGTCGATCGTGTCGCTGGCCAGGAACACCTGCATCGCCTCGGTCACGTCCTCGGTGCCCTCGCGCCGGTCCTGGTCGCCGAGCGCGGTGCGCATCGCGTCGGCCGTGAGGGCGAGGCCGTCGCGGCGCAGCTCGAGCACGTCGAGGAAGTAGCGGTTGGCGTCGTCCAGCTCGTCGGGGACGTCGAGGCCGCGCGCCCGGTCGACCCGCTCGCTCGACGAGACGCGGTAGGCGTTGAGGTCGTTCTGGATCTCCACCGCCTGGTCGGTGCCGCCCTCGCTCTGCAGCAGCTCGAACAGCTGCGTCGCCCTCCAGCTTCGACTCGCGCATGAGCTCCGCGGACTGGTTGGCGTAGTCCTCCATCGCGTTCTCCTTGCGGGCGTCGAGGCAGCCGCGGAAGAGCAGCACGAGCAGGATCACGACGATCAGGACACCGACGGCCGCGACGCCTCTCCGCGCCATCAGCGTCTGGCGGTCGGCCGACCGCTCCGCGGGGGCCGCGGCGGCGTGGGCGAACGGGCTCGTCCGGTTCGTCGAGGAAGGACAACTGAGGATTCCCCTCCTTGGCGCCTTGGAGGCGCCTGCCAAGGTTGAGTGGGAGTATGACCGGGGGGCAGGACGCGCCCCTCGCGGACCGAAAACGGAACCTGAGATGAAACGTCCCGAGATCAGCCTCACGGAGGAGCCCGGCACCCTGCCACTGGGTGGTTCGGACCCTACCGAAGCCCTGCCCGGAGCCACGGGCCCGCGGCTGATCCTGGGTCGCTACCGCCTCGAGCGTCGCCTGGGCGCCGGCGGCTTCGGCGTGGTCTGGCTGGCGTGGGACGAGAAGCTCGAGCGCGAGGTGGCGGTCAAGGCGATCCCGCTGGAGAACGGGGGCGGGGAGCGGGTCGAGCGCGAGGCGCGCGCCGCCGCCCGGCTGAACCACCCCGGGATCGTCGGCATCTACGAGCTGGCCCACGACGAGCACGACGTCTACCTCGTGTCGGAGCTCGTTCGGGGCCGAACCCTTGCGGAGCTGCTGCGGGCGGGGGCGGTGGCGGACCGCGACGTGGCCCGGATCGGGATGGCGCTCTGCGACGCGCTCGACCACGCCCACCAGCGCGGCGTGATCCACCGCGACGTGAAGCCGCAGAACGTGATGGTCGTGGCCGACCCGGCGGCGGGGGCGGGGTTCGCGAAGCTCGCCGACTTCGGCGTGGCGCACGTGGCGAGCGGCGAGGCGCTCACCCGCACGGGCGACGTGGTGGGCACGCTCGCGTACATGGCTCCGGAGCAGGCCGAGGGCGCGCGGACGACCCCCGCGAGCGACGTCTACTCCCTGGCGCTCAGCCTGTACGAGGCCTGGACCGGCTCCAACCCGGTGCGCGCAGGAGGGCCCGCGGCCACGGCACGGCGGCTGGGCCGTCCGCTGCCCTCGCTGGCGGCGACCCGGCGCGACCTGCCGCTCGAGCTCTGCGACGCCATCGACGACGCGCTCGACATCGACCCGGGCCGGCGACCGGCCCCGGCCGAGCTGCGCGCCGAGCTGGCGGCGGCCGAGCCGGGCCTCGACGACGAGGGCGGCCTGGTCGAGCCCGCGACCCTGCGCCGCGTGGGCCTGCCGACGACGGAGGGCCGGCGAACAGGGATCACGCGGCTGCTGTTCGGCAGCGGCGGCGCGCCCGCCGACGCCGCGGTCGGCGGGGCTGCCTTCGGTGACGGAGCGACGCGCCGTCACGGCGCCGCACCCGTCGCGGGCGGCTTCGCCGCCGCCGCGCACGACCCTCCCGGCCGCTTCCGCCGGTTCTTCGGGGCGGGCTCGCAGCAGCCGATCCGCGGCCTTCTCGGCCGGCCCTCGCCCTTCGCGGGCCGGCCGACCGTCGCCGCGCGGCTCCTGGGCCGGTCGGGCGCCGGCCTGCTCGCCGGGGGCATCGTGCTCGGCGCGATCGAGTCGCTCGGCCCCGAGCCGGCCTTCGCCCCCGTGGCGGCGGCCGCAGCGGCCGCGGTAGCCGTCGCCCTGCTGCCCCGCATCGGCTGGCTCGTCGTCGCCGCCGGCCTCTGCGCCTGGCTCGTCAGCCCCGACGCCGACCGCCAGGGCACCGCCCTCGTCCTCGCCGCCGCGGCCGCCCCGATCCCCTTCCTGCTCCCGCGCGCCGGTCTCCTCTGGTCGGTCCCGATCCTGGCGCCCCTGCTCGGCACCATCGCGCTCGCCCCGGTGTTCGTGGGCATCGCGGCCCTGGCGCCCACGCCCTGGCGCCGCGGCGGCCTCGCGGCCGCCGGCTTCATCTGGCTCGCGGTGGGCGAGGTCGTGACCGGCGAGGCGCTTCTGTTCGGAGTCCCTGAAGGGGCGCTGCCCCGCGCCGACTGGGAGGGCTCGATCAGCGCCGCCGCCTCCGACGCGCTCAGCCCGCTCGTCTCGGGTCCCGCCCTCGTCCCCGCCGCGGTGTGGGCGGCGTTCGCCGTCCTGCTCCCGCTCGTGGTCCGCGGTCGCTGGCTCGGCGTCGACCTGATCGGGGCGGGTCTGTGGGCGGCGGGACTGATCGTCGCGCAGATCGCCCTGGGCGACATGCTGGCCGCCACCACCGCGCTGGACGAGGCGCGCGGGATGGTTGCGGGGTCCGTCGGGGCGGCCCTCGTGGCCCTTGCCGTGTCCCAGATCGCCGCGCCGGCCGAGGGCTGGCGGGCTCAGCCGGTTCCCACGGCTTAGGGCTACCCTGCGGAGCGACCCATGAGCGTTCTACGCAACCTGGAGGCGAAGCTCGGCGGCCTCGTGGAGGGCGCCTTCGGCCGCGCGTTCAAGACGAGCGTGCAGCCGGTCGAGCTGGCGCACAAGCTCGCCAAGGAGATGGAGGACAACCAGATGATCTCCGTCTCGCGCGTCTACGTCCCCAACCACTACCGCGTGTTCCTGTCGCCGAAGGACCGCGAGCAGTTCGCGAGCTACGAGCCGGCCCTGCGCAAGGAGCTGTCCGACTACCTGCTCGAGCACGGCCGCCAGGAGCGCTTCGCCCTGACCAGCCGGCCGCAGGTCGAGTTCCACACCGACGAGCGCCTCGCGCTCGGCGAGTTCGGCATCCAGGCCCAGCTGCTCGGCGGCCCGGAGGAGGAGGAGTCCGGTGGCGACGAGGCGGCGCCCTCGGCGGGCGACTTCGGCCACACGATGGTGTACTCGCCCGACCGCGCGCCGCACCGGCTCGAGCCCGAGCTCGACCGGCGCCAGGCCCTGCTGGTGAGCGAGGGCCGCCGCAACGTCCTGAGCGGCGACAGGATTCTCATCGGCCGCAGCCGGGAATGCGATGTTGTCGTGTCCGATCCGAACGTCTCGAGACGTCACATCGAGCTGCGCCGCGGGGAGCGCGGCTGGGCGGCCGTCGACCTCGGGTCCACCAACGGCATGAAGGTCAACGGCCGGCGCGTCGGCCACGCCGAGCTCAACCCCGGCGACCGCATCACGGTCGGCGTCACCGACCTCACCTTCGAGCTCGACTGAGGCAGGCATGGACGAGCCTCTCGCCGTCGCGCTCAAGTTCGGCTTCCTAGCCGTCCTCTTCCTGTTCCTGCTGTGGATCACGCGCAGCGCGATGAAGGACCTCGCGCGCACCGGCGGCGAGCTCGGCCGCGGCCGAGCCGGTCGAGCCGCCCGGCCCGCGGCGGCGCGAGTCGGCGATGCCCGACCTGCGCGCGGGCGTCGAGCCGCGGCTCGAGGTGGTGGCGGCGATGGGCCACGACCCCGGCACGAGCTTCGACGTGGGGGCCGGCGCGACCCTGGGGCGCTCCGACAGCGCCGACATCCACGTGGACGACCCGTTCGCCTCCTCGGCGCACGCGCGCATCTTCCAGCGCGGCGACTACATGTACCTCGAGGACATGGGGTCCACCAACGGCACCTACCTGAACGGCCGCCAGGTGCGCACGGCGGAGCGGCTCAAGGTGGCGGACACGATCCGCATCGGCGACACCGAGTACCGGTACCAGGAGTGATCGCCGTGCGGATCGTCGAGCATGCGGGCAGGACCGACGTGGGCCGCCAGCGCAGCGCCAACGAGGACGACTTCGTGCTCGCTCCGCCCTTCTTCGCCGTGGCCGACGGCATGGGCGGCGCCAAGGCCGGCGAGGTCGCGTCGGCCATGGCCACCGAGGGCTTCGAGGGCGAGCGCGACTCCGGCGAGCCCGCCGAGACGCAGCTGGCGCGCATCCTGCGCGAGGCCAACCGGCGGATCTACGACCTGGCGGTGGCCGACGAGTCGCACCGCGGCATGGGCACCACGCTCACCGCGGCGAAGGTCACCGGCGACGAGATCAGCCTCGGCCCACGTGGGCGACAGCCGCGCCTACCGCATGCGCGACGGCGAGCTCGAGCAGCTGACGAAGGACCACTCGCTCGTCGCCGAGCTGGAGCGCAGCGGGCAGATCACCGCCGAGGCCGCCGAGCACCACCCGCAGCGCTCGATCATCACCCGGGCGCTCGGCCCCGAGCCCGAGGTGGAGGTGGACACCTACACGGTCACCGGCCGCGAGGGGGACGTGTTCCTGCTCTGCTCGGACGGCCTGACCAGCATGATCTCGAACGAGGAGATCGGCTCGATCCTGCGCTCGGCGGACAGCCTCGACGACGCGGCCGACGCGCTCGTGCGCGCCGCCAACCAGAGCGGCGGCAAGGACAACATCACGGTGGTGCTGTTCCGCGTCGGCCCGAACGGCGACGGCCTGCCGCGGCGAGGACGAGACGATCGCGGGCCAGGTGTCCGCCGCCGACGTGCAGGCCGCGGCCGCCCTCGACGAGCCGACCGAGCCGCACCCGGGCCCCGCGGCGCTCGCCGGCGCCGCGCCGGACGCCACCGTCGTCGCCCCGCCGGAGAGGAGGCGCGAGCGGAAGGCGCCGCCGCGCCGCCGCCGGTTTCGCCTCAGGACGGCGGTCAAGACGCTCTTCGTCCTGGCCGTGCTCGCGGCCGTCGTCACCGGGCTCTACGCCCTGAGCCGGCAGGTCTACTTCATCGGCACCAACGACGCCGGGCTGGTCACGCTCTACCGGGGCATCCCGTACGAGCTGCCCTTCGGCGTCGACCTGTACGAGGAGGAGTACCCGAGCGGCGTGCCCGCCCGGGCGATCCCGGACCGGCGCCGCGAGCGCGTGCTCGACCACGAGTGGCGCAGCCGCGAGGACGCCGTGGACCTGATCCGCGCCCTGGAGCGGGGACAGCTCTCCGGCTGATGTCTGCGCGAACGCGCGAGCTCTTCGGACTCATCCCGGTGTCGCTTCTCGTGGCAGCCGGCTTCGCCGCCGTGCTCGCCACCCGCACCGAGGACGTGAGCGACGCCACGATCACCTACGGCGCCGTCTTCCTCGGGCTGTGCGTGCTGGCGCACCTGTTCATCCGCGCCCGGCTGCCCGAGGCCGACCCGTACATGTTCCCGCTGGCCGCCCTGCTGGCCGCCGTCGGGCTGGTGCTGATCTACCGGATCGACGCCGAGTTCGCCCGCGAGCAGGCGCAGTGGTTCGTGGTCGGGCTGATCTTCTTCTGCGGCACGATCCTGCTGGTCCGCGACCACCACGTGCTGGAGCGCTACCGCTACCTGATCGCGGCCGGCGAGCATCGCGCTGCTGCTGATGCCGCGCCTGCCGGGCGATCGGGGTCACAGGTCAACGGCGCGTTCCTCGCGATCAAGCTCGGCCCGATCCAGTTCCAGCCGGCCGAGTTCGCGAAGCTCGGGATCATCGTCTTCCTCGCGAGCTACCTGCGCGAGACGGGCGACATCCTCGTGCGCCCGCGGCTGCGGCCGCTGCCGGGCATCAGCCAGCTGCTGCTGTACGGCGTGCCCGCCCTGCTGACGCTGCTGGCGATCCTCGTGCTGAACCTCGGCCCCGCCGGCTCCGTGCTCCTGATCGTGTTCGTCGCCTCGCTGGTCGCGGTGCTGCGCGAGCGGCCGTCGCCCAAGCACTTCGGGCCGCTCCTGCTCGTATGGGGGTTGGCGATGCTGATGCTGATCGTCATCCGCGACCTCGGCAGCTCGCTCATGTTCTTCGGCGGCGTTCCTCGCGCTGCTCTACGTGGCCACCGGGCGCCTGTCGCTGATCGGCGTGGGGGCCACGATGTTCTTCGCCGGCGCCTTCTACCTGGCGCGCACGGTGAGCCACGTGCAGGAGCGAGTCGACATCTGGATCGACCCGTTCAAGCCGGGGGTGGTGAACGACGAGGGCTACCAGATCGCCCAGTCCCTGTTCGCACAGGCGGACGGCGGGCTGTTCGGGCGCGGCTTCGGCGAGGCGCTGATCGAGTTCGGCGGCGTGAACATCATCCCCGCCGCGCACACGGACCTGATCTACGCGGTGCTCGTGAACGAGGCGGGCCTGTTCGGCGCCGCCGGCGTGATCGGCGCCTACCTGCTGCTCTCGTTCCGCGGCTTCAAGACCGCGATGCTCGCGAACGACGGCTTCTCGAAGCTCCTCGCGACGGGCCTCACCGCCGTGCTGGCGCTGCAGGTGTTCGTGATCGTCGGCGGCGTCACGCGCGTGATCCCCCTGACCGGCGTGACGCTCCCGTTCGTCTCCTACGGCGGCAGCTCGATCGTGGCGAACATGGTGCTGCTGGCGCTGCTCCTGATCGTCTCCGACCACGCGCGCTCCGAGGGCATCAGGAGGGGCGGGCTCGTATGAACGTGCAGATCCGCCAGCTCTACGGCCTGTTCGCGCTGCTGTTCGCGGTGCTCGTCGGGTTCACGGCGTACTGGGCCGTGGTCGACGCCGAGGGGCTCGAGGACAACCCCGACAACCGCCGCGCGCTGATCGAGGAGCAGACGGTCCCGCGCGGGTTCATCTTCGCCAGGGACGGGCAAACCGTGCTGGCGAACAACCGCTCCGTGCGGCGCGACGGCACGCGCATCTTCGTCCGCCAGTACCCGCGCGGCGGGCAGTTCGCCCACCCCATCGGCTACTCGTTCATCGAGAACGGCCGGCGCAGCCTGGAGCTGTCGCGCAACGACGAGCTGGTGGGCGAGGAGAACGAGTTCGAGTCGATCCTGTCCGGGCTCGAGGACCGCGCGACCGAGGGCCGCGACGTGGTCACCAACCTCGACGTGGCCGGGACCGAGGCGGCCGTGGCCGGCTTGGCGGGCCGCAAGGGCTCGGTGGTGGCGATCGAGCCGCAGACCGGCAAGGTGCGGGTGATGGTGTCCATCCCCGAGTACGACCCGAACCAGATCCCGGACGCCTTCCGCTCGATCAACCGCAACCCGGAACAGCCGCTCCTGAACCGCTCGACCCAGGAGCTCTACCCGCCGGGCTCGACGTTCAAGGTCGTCACCGCGGCCGCCGCGCTCGACACCGGCCGGGTGCGGCCGGACTCGATCATCGACGGCTCCTCGCCGAAGACGATCTCCGGCGTGCCGCTCGAGAACTCCGGAGGCCAGAGCTTCGGCCCGATCTCGTTCACCGACGCGCTCACGAACTCGGTCAACACCGTGTTCGCACAGGTGGGGGAGGACGTCGGCCGTGAGACGCTCGTGGAGTACATGCGCCGCTTCGGCTTCTACGAGGACCCGGAGCTCGACTACCCCGACTTCCAGATGATCCCCAGCGGGATCATCAACGGGGACGGCGACTTCGTCGACGACGGCTTCGACGTCGGGCGCGTGGCGATCGGCCAGGGCGGCCTCGAGGGCGAGATCCGCTCGAGCCCCGATCCAGATGGCGCTGGTGGCGGCGGCGATCGCCAACGACGGGAAGCTGATGCGCCCGCAGCTGACGGACCGGGTCGTGCGCAAGGACGGGCGCGTGGCGGAGCGCATCCGGTCGGACCTCCAGTCGCAGGTGATGAAGCCCGAGACCGCCGAGCAGCTCACGGACATGATGGGTCGCGTGGTGGAGGAGGGCACCGGCACCGCGGCCGCGCTGAGCGGCATCCCCGTGGCGGGCAAGACCGGCACGGCCGAGGTCGGCGAGTTCCGCGAGTTCACACAGCCGTGGTTCATCTGCTTCGCCCCGATCGAGGACCCGCAGCTCGCGGTGGCCGTGACGCTGGAGCGACAGCCGGCCGGCTCGCAGGGCGGGACCGTGGCGGCCCCGATCGCGAAGAGCGTGCTGGAGGCGGTGCTCGGGGGCGGCGGGTGACCGAGGTCGCCGACAACACGCTCGTCGACAGCCGCTACCGGATCCTGCGGCGCATCGGCTCGGGCGGCATGGCCGACGTCTACGCGGCCGAGGACACCCATCTCGGCCGGCAGGTCGCGCTGAAGGTGCTCCACCGTCGCTTCGCCCAGGACCAGGAGTTCGTGGAGCGCTTCAGGCGCGAGGCCAGCGCCGCGGCCGGGCTCCAGCACCCCAACGTGGTCAACGTGTTCGACCGCGGCCGCCACGACGGCACCTACTACATCGCGATGGAGCACCTCACGGGGCGGACGCTCAAGGAGATCGTGTCGTCGGAGGCGCCGCTGGACGCAGGAGCGCGTGGTGGACCTGGGGCTCCAGATCCTGCAGGCGGCCGGCTTCGCCCACCGCCACGGCGTGATCCACCGCGACTTCAAGCCGCACAACGTGATCGTGGACGACCAGGGGCACGCCAAGGTCACCGACTTCGGCATCGCGCGCGCCGGGGCGTCGGAGATGACGGAGACGGGCTCGATCATGGGCACCGCGCAGTACCTGTCGCCCGAGCAGGCGCAGGGGCACGCGGTCACCGCCACGTCGGACCTGTACTCGATCGGCGTGATGCTCTACGAGATGCTCGCCGGGCGGCTGCCCTTCGAGGGCGAGAGCGCGGTGTCGATCGCGCTCAAGCACCTGTCGGAGCCGCCCGCGCCGATCTCGCAGCTGCGTCCGGACGTGCACCCGGCGCTCGAGTCGGTCGTGATGGCGGCGCTCGCGAAGGACCCGGCGCGCCGCTGGCAGACCGCCGAGGACTTCGGCGAGGCGCTCGCCGCGGCCGGGGCCCAGCTCGGCGAGGCACCGCCGCCGAGCGACACGTCCGCGTTCGCGCCGGTCCCGGCTCCCGTGCCCGTCGGCGCCGACGGCGGCACGCCGCCGTCCCTCGCGCCCGTCACGGAGCCGGAGCGGAAGAGGAAGCGGCGCTGGCCCTGGTTCGTGATCGGCCTGCTCACGCTGGCGCTCGTCGGCTTCCTCGCGTACCTGGCGGTGACCGCCCTCACCGCCGCCGAGACGCGCGAGGTGCCGCGCGTGGTCGGCCGCCAGCTGGTGCAGGCACGCGCGGCCCTCGAGCGCGCCGGGTTCCAGGTCGAGGAGACGCGCGTGCGTAGCGAGGCGGACTTCGACCAGGTGCTCGACCAGGACCCGAACCCGGGCGAGGAGGCCGAGGAGGGCTCGACCGTCGTGCTGGAGGTGTCGGGCGGGCCCGGCACGGTGCTGGTCCCGACGGTGCGGAACCTGCCCCAGGGCCAGGCGATCGACGAGCTCGAGGAGCGCGGCCTCAGGGCCAACGTCGACCGGCTCTCCTCCGAGAACGTGCGCGCCGGGCTCGCGCTGCGCACCGTGCCGGGCGCGGGCACCGAGGTCGAGCGCGGCGAGCGGATCCAGCTCTTCATCAGCTCGGGCCCCGAGCTCGTCGCGGTGCCGTCGGTGACCGGGCTCTCGCGCGACTCCGCCGAGGCGCAGATCTCGGATGCGGGGCTCGTGCCGGCCGTTCAGGAGACGGAGTCGGAGGAGCCGGAGGGCGAGGTGATCTCCCAGGACCCGTCCGCGGGGAGCGAGCTCCGGCTCGGCTCGACGGTCACCATCACGGTCTCCACGGGCGTCGAGCAGGTGGTGGTGCCCGACGTCGTCGGGATCGGCGCCGGCGACGCCGAGCGCCAGCTGCGCGCCGAGGGCCTGGCCCCGGTGCGACGCGAGCAGGAGGTGTCGGACCCGGCGCAGGACGGCCAGGTGATCGACCAGCGGCCGGGCGCCGGCGTCGAGGTGGAGCGCGGACGCGAGGTCGTGATCGTCGTGGGCGCGCTCGTCGAGCAGGAGCAGCTGGCGCCGGTGGAGCCAGACCCCGTGCCGCCGGAGCCCGTCCCATGAGGGTCGCGGTCCTGGGGGGCGGGCGCTCGAGCGAGCACGACGTGTCGCTGGCTTCGGCCGAGTCCGTGCGCGCCGGGCTGGCCGAGGGCGGCCACGAGGCGGTCGACGTGCGCATCGACCGCGAGGGCCGCTGGACGAGCGGGGGCGACGCGCTCCCGCTCGCGCCGGGGAACGGCCTGCTGGGGGCCGACGTCGTCTTCCCGGCCCTGCACGGCCCGTTCGGCGAGGACGGCACCGTCCAGGGGCTGCTCGAGCTGCTCGACGTGCCGTACGTCGGGGCCGGGGTGCTCGCCTCGTCGCTCTCGATGGACAAGGCGCTCTTCAAGGACCTGATGGCGGCCCACGGGGTGCCGCAGGTGGACTACGCGGTGGTCCGCGACGGGCGAGGCCGCGGCTCGCTCGGCCCGCCGGTGTTCGTGAAGCCGGCGCGGCTCGGGTCCTCGGTCGGGATCTCGAAGGCGGTCAGCGAGGTCGAGCTCGACCGCGGGCTGGCGCTCGCCTTCCGAGCACGACCCGGTGGTGGTGGTCGAGCGGATGGCCACCGGCATCGAGGTGGAGTGCTCGGTGCTGGGCAACCGCGAGCCCGAGGCCTCGACGCCCGGCGAGATCGTGATCCGGACGGGCGACTGGTACGACTACGAGGCGAAGTACACGGACGGCGGGATGGAGCTGGTGGTGCCGGCCCGCACGCCGCACCTGGAGGAGGTGCGGCGGCTCGCCGTGGAGGTGTTCAAGATCGTCGGCTGCTCGGGGATGGCGCGGGTCGACTTCTTCGTGACCGACGAGGGCGTGCTTGGTGAACGAGCTCAACACGATCCCCGGCTTCACCGCCACGAGCGTGTACGCGAAGCTGTGGGAGGCGAGCGGGGTGCCGTACGCGGAGCTGCTGGACCGTCTGCTGGACCTCGCGGTCGAGCGACACAGCGAAGAACGCCGATTCCGGCATTAGGCGGCCAGGCATCAGCGGGGGTCCGGGGGCGTGCGCCCCCGGCTGTCAGCGCTGTAGGGAGAGCTCCTTCACGACCGCCTTGCCGCCCTCCGGCAGCTCGCTGATCCACAGCAGGTAGTTGCGGAACTCCTGGCCGCGCGGTGTCCAGCGGGATCGCCTGCTTCTCCTTGACCCGGACGTTCGGGCTCACCTTGGTCCAGCGCTCGATCCTGCTCGGCACGCTGTCGGACGCGTACACCGCCGCCGTGTAGCCCGGCGTCGAGGTCACGAGGTCGAGCTCGCGCGCGGCCACGCGGTTCCCCGTGTCGATGTAGAGCCCGACCCCGCGCTTGTTGGACGCCTCGAAGCCGCCCTCGTAGGTCTCCGTGTCCCACTCGGTCGCCGGGAGGCCGTCGATCGCGAACTGGACCTGCCCGGAGGACTCCTCACCGTCGCCCTCGGGGTCGTAGTCGTCGGCGGCGTCCTGGGACAGCCTCACCGGCGAGAGGCCGGGCGCACCGCTCGGCGTGGCGGCCGGGCCCGGGCCCTGCTCGGTGCGGGTGGCGAAGTAGCCGATCACCGCTCCCACGAGCGCGAGCACGGCGAAGGTCAGGAACAGCGCCCGCTTGCGGGTGCCGCAGCCGCTGGGGCGCGAAGTCGGCGGTGTCGCCCGACAGCGAGCGCAGCACGGTGGTCGCCTCGCCGGTCGCCTGCCCGGTGCGGGCGGCCTCGATCGCCAGCACCTCCTCGAGGTCGTGCACCATCTCGTCGACCGTCGCGTAGCGGTTCTGGGTCTCCTTGGCGGTGGCGCGCTCCACCACCGCGGCGAGGGTGGCGGAGATCTCCGGGCGGCGGCGCTGGGCGTCCGGCATGCGGCTCGCGCACGTGCTTCATGGCCACCGCCACCTGGGTGTCGGCCTTGAACGGCGCCTCGCCGGTGAGCATCTCGTAGAGGACGATCCCGAGCGAGTAGATGTCGGACTGCTCGGTCACCTCGTGCCCGAGCGCCTGCTCGGGCGAGACGTAGTCGGTCGTGCCGAGCACGCGGCCGGTAGCGGTCAGCCCCTGCGCCTCCATCGAGCGGGCGATTCCGAAGTCCGTGACCTTGGCGCGCCCGTCCGGGTCGATCAGGACGTTCTGGGGCTTCACGTCGCGGTGGACGAGCTTGTGCGCGTGGGCGCACTCGAGCGCCCGGCCGATCTCGATGGCGTAGGCGATCGCCTCGTCGATCGGCAGGCGGCCGAGGCGGCGGATCCGCTCCTTGAGCGTCTCGCCCTCGATGTACTCGAAGACGATGTAGGGGGCGCCGTCGTCCTCGCCGGCGTCGATGACGGTCACCACGTGCGGGTGGTTCAGCTGGGCGACGGCCCTGGCCTCGCGCCGGAAGCGCTCGAGCTGGTCGGGGTCGCCCGAGAGATCGCGGTGCATCATCTTGATCGCGACGCTGCGCTCGAGCGTCGGGTCGAACGCGCGGTACACGCTCGACATCCCGCCCGAGCCGACCTTCTCCTCGAGCCGGAAGCGCTCACCTATGAGGGTTCCGATCACCGTCATCTATTTTCCGCTCTCTCGTGCCGGTACGCCTGCGCTATCACACCGATCCGGCGTGCCCGGCATCCTGGGCCGCCGAGCCCGTCCTGCGCCGGCTCATGGTTCAGTTCGGCGCCGACCTCTCGATCACCTACGTGATGGGCGGTCTCGCCCGAGAGTACGAGGCGCCGTACGAATCTCGTGTTATGGAGTGGCTGGAGCATGCCGATCGCTCCGGGATGCCATTCGACCCGCGGCTCTGGACGGAGGGGCCGATCCGCTCCACCTACCCGGCGTGCATGGCGGTGAAGGCCGCCGCCGAGCAGGGCCCCGAGGCGGCGGGCCGCTATCTGCGGGCCCTGCGCGAGGGGTTGATGTGCCTGCGGCGCAGGCTGGACGCGAAGGAGGCGCTCGTGGAGGAGGCGCGCGGGGCGGGGCTCGACGTGGCGCGCTTCCGCATCGACCTCGACTCCAACGCGATCGTCGAGGCGTTCGGTGCGGACCTGGAGGCCACCCGGGCACACGCGCGCGAGCTGCCGTTCTTCGTGGTGGGGGAGGACGGGCCCGTGTGCGGTCCCGGCGACGACCTGCGCGCCGCGCTGCGCGCAGGCGGGCGCGCGGCCGGCGGGCGAGCCGAGCCCCGACGTGCCCGCGGCCCTGGCCCGCTTCGGACGCATGGCGACCGCTGAGGTGGAGGCGGTCTGCGACCTGCCCGGGCCGCGCGCGAACGCGGAGCTCTGGCGCCTGGCGGCCGAGTGGCGGGTGAGGCCCGTGCGCGTGCTGACCGGGACGCTCTGGGAAATCGCTTAGGCGACGCCTACAGAGAAGCGCCAGCTCGCCTCGTCCTCGCCCGACCAGCGCAGCCGCGCCACGTGCTCGCCCTCCTCGACCTCGGCGAGGACGACGTCCGCCCGGCGTGGCGGCCAACCGCGGTCGGTCCGGATCGCGCAGCGCCCGGTGACCTCGTCGTCGTCGAGCCACATCCGGACCCCCTCCGGCGACCAGTCGGCATCGAGCTCGAGGACGGCGACGACCGCGGCGCCGGGCGCCGCGGTGCCACCGTCTGGCGGACGCGTGGCGATCAGCCGCGCGCCCATGGGGTCATCGGACCGAGGCCTGGTTGTAGACGCTCTGCGCGACGGAGTCCTGGTACGGCCCGTACATCACGCCGGGCTGGTTCAGGTAGCCGTAGCTGTTCACCGAGTACACGGAGTTGCCCACGATCCAGCCGCCGCCGCTCGAGCCGCCGGTCATGTCGCAGTCGATCCCCATCGTGGGAGGCGACGCGGACGGGTCGTTCGCGATCAGCGGGGACTCGCAGATCCAGAGGCGCTGCCCGTTGAACGGCGGGGCCGCCGGGTAGCCGAACGAGGTGTAGAACTGGTTGCGGTTGTAGTTGAACGCGATTCCGCGGCCGCCGACCACGTCGGTGAGCGCGGAGCCCCCGGTGGTGTTCATCACCGCGGCGCCCACGTCGTAGCTGAAGTCGCCCTGGTTGGCCCAGGCCGAGGTGGTGATGAGGGTGCGGGCCGTCCAGGTGCCGAACGGCCGGGCACCGTCCCGGTACGCGGGCACGAACGCGAAGTTCGTGGCGAAGGCGCCGGGCCCCTCGTTCATGCAGTGGCCGGCGGTCCACACGACGGAGCGGTTGGTGCTGTTCAGCGCGGTGCCCGAGCAGACGAAGTTGCTGCCGTTCAGCGTGAAGAACACCTTCCCGTGGGTCGAGGCGGGGTACTCCGTGTAGGGGCCGGGCCACTCGCGGGCCGGGGCGGGCGCGGCGGCGCGTTCGGCGCCCCCGGAGCCCTGTCCGCGGACCTGCTCGACGGGGATCGCATTCTCCATGCGTGCCTTGGTCCAGTAATTGACCACCGCCTCGCGCGACTGGGTCACCCGCTTCACGTCCACCCTGTCCGGTGGGGCGGCCGCGGCGAGCGAGGTCAGCGCCAGGAAGATGGCAAGGGTCAGTGCTGCAGCAAACGCTCTCATGTCTGAAGCGCTACCCGAGCCCCATCAGGCAAAAACCGGAACCTCGGTCAGGCGCTCGCGAAGCCCTCGCGTGTGCCGCGCAGGCCGGCGCGGGGCAGCTCGACGACACCGCCGGCCGTGGATGCGCGCCCGATCACCGCCGTGCCCGGGTGGCGCCGGCCGACGATCGACACGGCCTCGTCGGCGTCCCCGGCGGGGACCACGCAGCAGAAGCCGCAGCCCATGTTGAAGACCTCGTGCATCTCGGCCGCGTCCACGCCGCCGCGCTCGGCGATGTCCTCGAAGACCGCCGGAACCGGCAGCGGCTGGTCGATCATGTAGCCCGTCCCGCCCTCGAGGCGCAGCAGGTTGAGGAACCCCTCGCCGGTGATGTGCGCCAGCCCGCGCACGTCGACGCCCGAGTCGAGCAGCTCGCGGATCGCCCGCACGTAGATCGCGGTGGGCTCGAGCAGCCGCTCGTCGTCGTCGCCGAGCACGCCGCGCGCCAGGGTGAGCCCGTTCGAGTGGATGCCGCTCGACGGGATGCCGACGATCGCGTCGCCGGGCTCGATGGCGGCGCCGGTCACGATGGCGTCGAGGTCGACGAGGCCGATGCAGAAGCCGAGCAGGTCGAACCCGTGCGGGGAGGGGTGGCCGCGGATCAGCTCGGGGAGCACGGCGAGCTCGCCGCCCGGGATCTCGACGCCGGCCGCCTCGGCGCCGGCCCGAAGGCCGAGCGCGATCTGCTCGAGCGCGGCGGGGTCGGCCTCCTCGACGGCGATGTAGTCGAGCACGGCGATCGGCTCGGCGCCGACGCAGATGACGTCGTTCACGTTCATCGCGATGCAGTCGATGCCGACGGTGTCGAGCCGCCCGAGCCGCTCGGCCACGAGCACCTTGGTGCCGACGCCGTCGCAGGACAGCGCCAGGCCGCGGCTGTCGTCGAGGCGCAGCACGGCGGCGTAGTGGCCCGAGGCGAGGACCGAGCGCGAGGGGGCGCCGGTCTCGATGCCGGCGAGCACGGCGACCAGGGCGCCGACGGCCGAGCCGGCCCCGGTCTGGTCGACGCCGGCGCGCGCGTAGGCGGAGTCGCTCACCCCGCCATTGAAGCGGAGTGGCCAAACCCTGCGCAGCCGGCCGAGCCGGCTGCTTCGGGCCTCAGCGGCGCCGCAGGGCCAGCGCCACGGCGTCGTCGCCGAGGCCGCCGGACCAGTCCGTGATCTCGTCGTGCACGGCGCTGACGAGGTCCTCCGGGGCGAGCGACTGCGCAAGGGAGCCGACGATCGTCGCGAGGCGGCGGGTGCCGTAGGTCTCCTGCCCGCGGCGCGCCTCGACCAGGCCGTCGGTGAAGGCGAAGACGAGGTCGCCGGGCGCCAGCTCGAGCTCGCTCTCGCCGTAGCCGGGCGAGCTCTCGACTCCGAGCGGGAGGCCGTGCGGCTCCAGGGTGCGCACGCACGGGCCTGACACGTGGATGGGCGGCAGGTGCCCGGCGCCGGCCCAGAGCAGGTGGCCGGGGGAGAGCACCCCGTAGAAGGCGGTCACGAAGGTGTCCGGCGGCAGCCGGCCCATGAGCATCGCGTTGGCCTGCTCGAGCACGGCGGCGGGCGAGCGCGTGTCCCAGCTGCGCGCCTCGACGAAGAAGCGCACCATCGCCGACAGCGCCGCGTTCTCGACGCCCTTGCCGGCCACGTCCCCCACGAGCACGGCGATGTCGCCGTCGGGGAGCGTCCAGGCGCCGTACACGTCGCCGCCGGTGGGCTCGCCGAGCGCGGGCGCGTAGAGCAGGCCGGTCTCGTAGCCGGCGAGCGCCGGCAGCGACTCCGGCACGAAGCCGAGCGTCAACGCGCGGGCAAGGCGGCGCTCGCGGCCGAAGTCGATCGCGTTGGCGATGGCGGCGGCGGAGGAGCGGGCGAGCCGCGCGAGCAGCTGGAGCTCGTCGGCGCCGAAGCGGCCGGGCTCGTCGTGGGCGACGGTCAGCACGCCGTAGAGGCGGGGGCCGATCTCGATGGGAGCGTGCATGAGCGAGCCGCTGCCGCTCGCGTCGAGGTGGGGGCGGCGCGTGCGGGCCAGGTGGCCGAAGCCCTCCTTGTCGAGGGCCGGCGCCTCTGGCGGGAAGACGGGCTCGACGCCGGCGGCGGGCGTCTCCGAGAGGTCGATGCGCGCGGCCGTGTGCAGCTCTCCCGAGCGGGCGTTCAGCCGGGTCAGGAGTGCCTGAGAGGCGCCGGTCAACTCGGCGGCGTGCTCGGCGATGCGCCGGTAGACCTCGTCCAGCTCGAGCGACTCGGAGACCGACTCCGCCGCACGCTTCAGCAGCACCTCCTCGCGCACGCGGAGGCCCTCCTCCTCGAGGAGCGTGGCCCGCTCCAGCGCCATCGCGGCCAGGTCGGCCACCACCTCCACGGCGCCGAGGTCGTCCTTGCTGAGCGGGTGCTCGGGGTCGATCGAGGCGACCACCAGGGCGCCCAGCACCTGCCCGATCTCGGTCCGGAGCGGGCACGCCACCACCGATGCCGCGCCCAGCGGCCGCGGACCTGTCCTGAGCAGCTTCGCTGCGGCCTCCCAGGCGTCGACGCGCGGGAGGAACAGCGGCCGGTCGCGCTCGGCCACGGCTTCGGCGAGTTCCTCGAAGGAGGCGCGGAGCTCGGTGTCGGCGAACCAGCCGGCCGTGTGCTCGACCTTCCCGCGGCGCACCGTCACGAAGGAGACGGCGTCGGCGGGGATCAGCGTCCGCACGTGTTCGACCAGCCGCGCGAGGGTCCGCTCCCGGAGGGACGGGCGGTCGGCGGCTTGGACTGCCGGGGTGTCCGAGATGGCGGTCATGGGGGACGGGGCGTGTCCCCTGCCTGGAATCCACCATAGGTTCGCCCGGGCGTCTCCGCCAGCCGGAGAGGGCTGGTTTTAGACGGTCTTTACCAGCCGGGGGCTCACGCCCCCGGCTGATGCCTGGCCGGTCCCCGAGGGCGCGGTCGCAGCGGCCCTCAGGCCGACTCGGTGGCGGGGTCTCCGCCGCTCGCCTCGGCGTCGCGCTTGCGGCGGCGGTTCCGCACGATCAGGTAGGCGCCCCCGACCACGATGCACGCCGCGACCGCGTAGTCCACGTAGTGCAGGTTGTCCTTCCAGCTCTCCCAGTTGTCGCCGGCCTGCTGCCCGATGAAGGTCAGCATCAGCACCCAGGGGATGCAGCCGAGGATGGTCAGGATGCTGAAGCGCCAGAAGGGCATCCGGGCCACGCCGGCGGGGAGCGAGATGAACGTGCGGATGATCGGGCAGCATCCGCGAGAAGAAGACGGTGGCGTCTCCGTGCTTCTCGAACCAGCGGTCGGCCCACTCCAAGTGGCTCTTCTTGATGTGCAGCTTCTTGCCGTGCTTCTCGAGGAGGTCGACGCGGCCGGCGTATCCGACCCAGTAGGCCACCCAGGAGCCGACCAGGTTCGCCACGGACCCCACCATCGTGGCCGCGAACAGGCTGTATTCGCCGCGCGACACGTTGAAGCCGGCGAACAGCATGGTGGCCTCGCTGGGCACGGGGATGCACGCGCTCTCGAGGAGCATCAGGACGAACACTCCCGTCAGCCCCATCGCATCCACCACGTCCACGGCCACCTCGACGATCGGGTCAGTCAGCGAGGCGAGAACGAACATTCGGGCGAAGTAGGGTAGCGAGCCGTTTCATGGATGTTCCTCTCTTTGCAACGAGTCTCGAGCCGTATCACGACCGCCTGAGCGCGGCGATCGACCGCGTCGCGCGGTCCGGCCGCTACATCCTCGGCCCCGAGGTCGACGCCTTCGAGCGCGAGTTCGCGCAGTACCTGGGGGTGCGCCACTGCGTCGGCGTGGCCAACGGCACCGACGCGCTCACGATCGCGCTGCGGGCGCTCGGCGTCGGCCCGGGCGACGAGGTGGTGATGCCCTCCTTCACGTTCTACGCCACGGCCGAGGCGGCGATCGTCATGGGCGCGAAGCCGGTGTTCTGCGACATCGACCTGGAGACGTTCTGTGTCACGGCCGAGACCGTGCGGGCCGCGCTCACCCCTCGAACCAAGGCGATCGTCCCCGTCCATCTGTTCGGCAACGTGGCGCCGGTGCCGGAGTTGCGCGAGCTCGGCGTGCCGGTGCTCGAGGACGCCGCGCAGGCCGCCGGCGCGGAGCTGGGCGGGACGAAGGCCGGGGCGCTGGGCGACGCGGCCACCTTCTCGTTCTTCCCGTCGAAGAACCTCCCCTGCCTCGGCGACGGCGGGGCGATCGCGACGGACGACGACGAGCTGGCCGAGCGGGCGCGGATCCTCCGTTTCCACGGCTCGAAGGACAAGTCCACGTTCACCGACGTGGGCTACAACTCCCGCCTCGACGAGCTGCAGGCGGCTGTGCTGCGCGAGCTGCTCCCGGAGCTCGACGGCTGGAACGCGCGGCGTCGAGAGGCGGCGGCCGCCTACGGGCGGGTGGGGTTCGGCGAGGGGGTCGCGCTGCCGCGGGAGACGAGCGGCGCGAAGCACGTCTACCACCTCTACGTCGTCCGGGCCGAGTCGATGCCCGCCGGACGCGGCTACTACCGCGTCCCGGTCCACCGCCAGCCGGCGATCGGGGTGAACGTCGACCTGCCGGCCACCGAGGAGGCGGCCAGGACGAACCACGCTCTCCCCATGGGAATCGATCTCACGGAGGACGAGGTCCGCGCCGTATGCGCGTCTGGGTCGACCTGACGAACAGCCCCCACGTGCTGGTGCTGCGCCCGCTGATCGAGCTGATGCGGGCGGACGGTCACGAGGTCGAGGTGACCGCGCGCGACTTCGCGCAGACGCTCGAGCTGTGCGAGCGCTTCGGCATCGAGCACACCGCGATCGGCCGCCACCGCGGCGGCCGGCTGGCCGGGAAGGCGCTCGGGCTCGCGTCGCGCAGCTTCGCGCTCGTGCGCTGGGCGCGCGGGCGGCGCTTCGACGTCGCGATCGGGCACGGCTCCAACGACCTCAGCGTGGCGGCCGCGCTGCTCCGCGTGCCGAGCGCCACCGCCTTCGACTACGAGTGGGCGGCCGCGCAGCACCACGTCAACTGCCGCCTGGCGCGGGTGGTGATGGTGCCCGACGCGATCCCGCCCGAGCGCCTCGACCGCTACGGCGCGCGCGGCAAGGTGCGCGGCTACGCGGGGCTCAAGGAGGAGTACTACCTGGCGGACTTCGAGCCCGACCCGGCGGTCCTGCACGAGCTCGGCCTCGACCGCGAGCGTCCGCTGGTGGTGGTACGCACTCCGCCGGACGTGTCGCTCTACCACCGCTTCGAGAACCCCCTGTTCCGCCGCGTGCTGGAGCGACTGGCCGCGGGCGAGGCGCAGACCGTGGTGCTGCCGCGCACGGCCGCGCAGCGCGAGGAGATCGCGCGGCTGGGCGACTTCGTCGTCCCGGAGCGCGCGATCGACGCTCAGAGCCTGGTCGCGTACGCCGATCTGGTCATCTCGGCGGGCGGTACGATGAACAGGGAGGCCGTGGCCCTCGGCACCCCCGTGTTCACCACCTTCGAGGGCCGGCTCGGCGCCGTCGACGAGGCGCTGCTCCGCGAGGGGCGGCTGCGCAAGCTCGACGACCCCGGGCAGATCGAGGTGGAGCGGCGGCAGGCGAACGGCGGGTTGCGCGTTCGCCGCGATCCGCGTGAACTCGTCAGACTTCTGCTCGCCGCGAGCGAACCATGAGCTCCCTACGTCAATCCGCGACAGCGCTGCGCTCGTCCGTGACCGCTCGCCGGGCCGGCCAGCTCGCCGTGGACGCGTGCCTGCTGGCGCTCGCCTACTACCTCGCGTACTACCTGCGCTTCGACGATGGGATCCCGAGGCGCTACGAGAACCTGCTCGAGGAGACGATCGTCCTGACGGTCGCGATGAAGCTCGTGATCTTCGCGATGTTCGGGCTCTACTCGAAGCTGTGGCGCTTCGTCGACCAGAAGGACTTCGAGGCGATCCTGCAGGGCGGTGGTGGTCGTCGACGGTCGGCCTGATCGTCGTGCTGTTCCTCTTCTCGATCGGCCGCCACGACCCGCCGCGCTCCGTCGTGGCGCTCGACTTCCTGCTGTCGCTCGTGTTCGTGAGCGGCGCGCGCTTCGCCGTGAGGGCGCTGGTGGAGCGTCCGCAGCGCGGGCCGTTCCTCGAGCGCGCGGCGCACGAGGTGCTGATCGTCGGCGCCGGGAACGGCGGCCAGCAGGTGGCGTTCGAGCTGCGCCGCAACCCGGGTCTCGCGAGCGCGCCGGTGGGCTACGTGGACGACGACCCGCGCAAGCAGGGCATGCGGATCGCCGGGCACAAGGTGCTCGGCACGACCGACGAGCTGCCGCGCGTGCTCGACGGCGTGAAGCCGGACGAGGTGATCATCGCGATCCCGTCCGCGCCGGGCGTGCTGCGGCAGAAGGTCGTGACGGCGTGCCGCGAGCGGGCCATCCCGGTGCGCACGCTGCCGACGACGTTCGAGCTGCTGTCCGGCGGGATGAACCTCATGCGCCAGGTGCGCGAGGTGCGCGTGGAGGACGTGCTCGGGCGCGAGCCGGTGCGCGTCGAGATCGACCGCGTGGGCGCGTACCTGAGCGGCCGCGTGGTGCTCGTCACGGGCGCCGGCGGCTCGATCGGCGCGGAGCTGTGCCGCCAGATCGCCCGCGTCGGGCCGAAGCGGCTGGTGCTGGTCGAGAACTCGGAGAACGCGCTGTTCGAGGTGCAGCGGGAGCTCGAGGAGGAGCGGCACTTCGCGCGCGCATCGGCGGTGCTGGCCGACTGCAAGGACGCCACCCGCGTGCGCGAGGTGTTCGAGGAGCACTCCCCGTCGGTCGTGTTCCACGCGGCGGCGTACAAGCACGTGCCGCTGATGGAGGAGAACCCGGTCGAGGCGGTGCGCAACAACGCGGTGGCCACGCGCATCGTGGCCGCCGCGGCGGGCGAGGTGGGCGTGGAGCGCTTCATCCTCGTGTCGACCGACAAGGCGGTGAGCCCCGCCACGGTGATGGGCGCCTCGAAGGCGCTGGCCGAGTGGGCGGTGGAGGCGGCGCAGAACCGCTGGAAGGGCACCCGCTACGCCTCGGTGCGGTTCGGGAACGTGCTGGGCTCGTCGGGCTCGGTGGTGCCGATCTTCCGGCGCCAGATCGCGCAGGGCGGCCCGCTCACGGTCACCGACGAGCGGATGACGCGCTACTTCATGACGATCCCGGAGGCGGTCCAGCTGATCATCCGCTCGGGCGATCTGGCCACCGGCGGCGAGGTGTTCGTGCTCGAGATGGGCGACCCGGTGCGGATCGTCGACCTGGCCGCGAACATGATCCGGCTGGCCGGCCTCGAGCCGGACGTGGACATCGCGATCGAGATCGTCGGGCGCCGCGTGGGGGAGAAGCTGCACGAGGAGCTGTTCAACCCCGGCGAGCGGCCGCAGCCCACGCACGCGGAGAAGATCGTCTGCGCGGTGCAGCAGCCGCTCGAGCCCGAATGGGTGGAGAGCGCCTTCGCCAGGATCGAGGGCCTGGTCTACGCCGGCGACGCCGCGGCGCTGGCGGGCGCGGTGGCGGAGCTGTCGGCCGAGCGGGCGCTCGCCGCGTCTTCCGGCGCACCTTCCGCTTAGACTGCGGGCGAAGGCGGTTCATCGCCGCTCACGCCTCTACAGTTCGACCCTTGCCCGAGATCGTCCAGGAAATCGGCGCGTACGCCGGGCTGGCCTCAGTGGTGGGGCTGGCAGTCCTCTCGGCTCTCTACTTCTCACAGGCACGTGACGTGAAGCGCCTGCGGGAGTGGGCCGGGCGTGCACCCGAGCGCGCGGAGCAGGGCACGCCGCCGGCGGCCGTGCCCGGCCGCGTGGCGGCGCAGCCGCAGAGGCCCGTGGTGCCCGGTGGCCCGAAGCCGGGACCGCCGGCGGTGCCGGGAGCGCCCGGAGGGGCGAGGCCCGGTGCGCCCGTTGTGCCGGGAGGCCCGAAGCCGACCCCCGGAGGACCGCGCCCCGCCGCTCCAGGCGTGCCCCAGCCGGCCGCGCCCGCCATGCCCGGAGCGGCCGCCGCGACGGCGGCCGCCGGTGCGAGGCCCGCCGCCGCAACCGCGGCCGGTGCGAGGCCGGCGACGGCGACCGCCCAGGGACCGGCCACGGAGGGCGCCGAGTCCGAGCTCCGCGGCAGCCGGCGACGAGCGCGGCGCCGCCACGGCCACCGAAGAGCCCGCGGCTCCCGCGACGCCGGACGAGGCCGGCGCGGCTCCCGCAGCGCCCGGCGAGGACGCCGGGGAAGGTCCTGCGAAGCCCGGCGCCGACCCCGACGAAGACGCCGGCACGGGCGAGGCACCCGCCGCGCCCGGCGATGCCGAGGGGCCCGGCGCCCCCGCCCTGCCGGCTGCCGCTCCGGCCGGAGCGGGCGCAGCGGCTGCGGCCGCGGCCTCCGCCAACTCCAAGGGCGCCACGAAGGTCTCCGGCCCCAACGCCGGCTCCAGGCCGGGCGCGCCCCCCGTCCCCGGGAGCCGGCCTCCGGCTCGGCCCGGCGGACCCGGGCGGCCGGTGCCGCAGCAGACCGCCATCATCGCCCCGCCGCGCAAGGACCCCTGGTACAAGCGGCTCGCCTCGAACCCGCTCTACCTGGTGCTGGCCGTCGCCGGTGTGCTCATCGTCGGGGGCGCGGCCGCCTTCGGAGTGACGCAGCTCGTCGGCGAGGACGAGGGCGGCGGCACCGCACAGGGCCCGCGTCAGGTCGCCGAGGAGCCGAACGGCGGCGGGGGCGGGGGCGAGGAGGGCGAGCGCCCGCAGGCGGCGCGGCGGCGGAGGCGGGGTGAACCCGTCGAACGTCACCGTCGCCGTACTGAACGGCACGACCGTGCCCGGCCTGGCTGCCACGATCATGGACCAGGCCGAGGAGGCCGGCTTCCGCGCCGGCACCGTCGCGAACTTCCTGCCGAACCAGCAGCTCGGCGAGTCGGTCGTCCAGTACACGCCGGGCCACGAGCGCGACGCGGCCGCCGTCAGCCGTCGCCTGGGGATCGCCCAGCGCGAGGCCGTCAACCCGTCCAGCCAGGAGCTGGCCGGGGACGCGACGGTCGTCCTGCTGGTCGGCGCCGACAAGGCGCCCTAGCGCGCCCGCTAGGCCCCCTAGGCTGACCGCCGCGAGCGCGCGGGCGCGCTCCGAGAGGTGGCTCACGCCCAGGCGCTCGATCTCGTCGGCGGCCTCGCCGAGCAGCAGGCGTCCCTCCGGCGATGTCCACCGCCACCAGCGTCTGTCCCGCCAGCAGCCGCGAGCGCGCCGCCTCCAGCGGCCGGTCGAGCTCCGTCCAGGCCGCCGCCGCCTCCTGCAGCAGCACGACCCCGTCGCGGGGATCCGGCGCGCACACCCCGCGCGCCTCGAGCGCCGCCGCGCGGCCGATCGGGTAGTGCAGCCGCTCGGCCAGCTCGGCGGCCTCCTGCGCCGCCTCGGCGGCCGTGTCGCGCCGGTGCGCCAGCGCGAGGACCACCGCGCGGGCGGCCGTCGCCTGGATCGACTGGGCGATCAGGCCCGCGCGCTCGCACACGTCGAGCGCGCGGTCGAGGGCAGCGGTCGCGCCGGAGAGGTCGCCCGAGTCGCGCAGCGCCGTCGACAGGCCGAACAGCGCCTGGAAGGCGAGCTCCGACCAGCCCACCTGCTCGGCCAGCTCGTGGGCGCGGTGGAACAGCACGGTGGCCGCCCCGATGTCGCCCTCGCGCCAGCGCAGCAGCCCGCGCAGCGCGTATGGGAGGCAGAGCTTGCCCACCAGCCCCTCGCGCTCGGCCAGCTCGGCGCTCGCCTCGGTGGAGCGCTCTACCTGCTCCCAGTCGGCGCTGTACGCGGCCAGCTGCGCCAGCGACGCGTGCAGCTCGACCTGCGCGGGCAGCACGCCCATCTCCTCGGCCAGCGCGAGCGCCTCCTCGTACGCCTCGCGCGCCAGGCCCACCTTCGCCTCCGACACCTCGAGGTGCCGCCCCAGCGCAGACAGCGCCAGGATCGTCTCGCCGCGGTCCGAGCCGCGCGCGAGCTCCACCGCGCGCTCCAGGTTCTGGCGCGCCTTCTCGGTGTCGCCGATGCGGCCGAACACGCGGCCGAAGATCCCGTGGGCGCGGCTGGCGGCGCGCGTCTCGCCAAGCCGCTCCGCCAGCCGCAGCGCCTTCTCCGACGCGTAGATCGCGAGCATGTTGTCGCCCGTGTGGAGGTAGAGCCAGGCCGCCTCCTCGTAGAGCCGCACCAGCTCGATCCGCGGCGGCCCGTCCTTCAGGAGGTTGATCCCCTTCTGGTAGTGCTCGATGGCGGCCTTGCGCTCGCCCTTGTGCGACAGCGCGGCGCCGATCTTGCGGTGGAGGTCGGCCACCCGCTCCAGGTCCTCCTGGCCGCGGTGCCATTCGAGGCACTCGAGCCAGACGCCGATCGCCTCGTCGACGCGGCCGAGGCGCAGCGACACGTCGCCGAGCTTCTCGCCGATGCGGGCCATGTCGCCGGCGGCGTCGCGCGGGCAGATCTTGCGCGCGTGGCGGTAGTGCGAGGCCGACTCGCGGTTCGAGAACAGCTGCGCGCCGGCGTCGCCGGCCCGCTCGAGGAAGAGCATGGCGCGGCGCTGCATCCCGTGCAGCTCGTCCGGCGGGAGCCCGCTCTCGTGCCCGAGGGCCGCGGCGCGGCCGTAGTGCTCCGCGAGCAGCGGGCCGACCTCGTCGATCCGGTCGCCGGCGCGCTCCTCGATGAAGGACCCGACCTCGAAGTGCTTTCGCGCGCGCACCGCCTTGGGCAGCATCCCGTAGGCGACGTCGCGGATCAGCACGTGCTTGAAGGCCAGCTCGCGCTCGCCGGCGAGCCGGCCCTCGGAACCGGGGGCGAGGATGTCCTTCTCCTGCAGCGAGGTGAGCGCGCGCCCGAGGTCGCGCCCCTCGGAGCGCGCCAGCGGCATCAGCGAGCCCTCCCAGAACGTGCGCCCGACGACCGCCGCCTGCTGCACCAGGCGCCGCTCGAACGGGTCGAGCGCGTCGAGTCGCGCGGCGAGCACGCCCTGCACCGTGTCCGGCAGCTCCGCGGTGTGGCCGCCCTCCTCCGCGATCCGGCGTGACATCTCCTCCGCGAACAGCGGGTTGCCGCCGGAGCGCTCCACCACCGCGGGCACGAGCGAGCCGCTGCCGGGCAGCAGCGCCGCCACGAGCGACTCGGTGTCGGCCGCGCCGAGCGGGTCGAGCATCAGCTGGGTGGCCGAGCGGCGGCCGCCGCCCCAGCCCGGACGCCGGTCGAGCAGCTCGTCGCGGGCCAGGCAGACGATCATGAGCGGGGCGCGGACCCACTGCGCGAGGTGCTCGATCGCGTCGAGCATGCCGTCGTCCGCCCAGTGGATGTCCTCGAAGGCGAACACCAGCGGCTTCTCGCGCGCCCACGCCTCGATGCCGGAGCGCAGCGCCGAGAAGAACGCGTCGCGCATGCGCTCGGGGTCGTCGTTCTCGGGCACCAGCTCGGGCGGCACCTCGAGGCCGATCAGGCGGCCGAGCAGCGCCGTCCTGCGCTCGCCCTCCTCGCCCATCTCGGGTTGCTCGGTGAACAGCTTGCGCGTGTGGTCGAGCAGCTTGCCCCAGGCCACCTCCGCCGAGTCGGTGTCGACGATCCCGCAGCCGGCGCGGATCACCTCGCCGAGCGCCCAGAAGACGATGCCGGTCCCGTACGGCAGGCAGCGGCCGGTGTGGAACTCAGGCGCGTCGGGCCGGTCGCAGAGGCGGCGCTCGAGCTCTCGCAGCACGCGCGACTTGCCCACGCCCGCCTCTCCCACGAGCGTGACGAGGTGCGGGATGCAGTCGCGCTCGACCCGCTCGTAGATCGTCTCGAGAGTCGCGAGCTCGTTGTCCCGTCCGACCAGCGGCGACTCGCGCGCCGGCGCGGTGCGGCCGCACGGCGTGCTCGGCGGTCACCGCCAGTGCCTCCCAGGCGGGCACGGGCTCGGACTTGCCCTTCAGCTCGAGCGGGGTCGAGCTCCTCGTAGCGCACGGCGGCCACCGTGGCCCGCATCGTGCGCTCGCCGACGGTCACGCTGCCGGGCCGCGCCGCGCTCTGCAGCCGAGCGGCCACGTTGACGGTGTCGCCGGTGACCGTGTAGCTGGCGCCCACGGCGCCCGCCATCACCTCGCCGGTGTTCACGCCCACGCGCAGGTCGAAGTGCACGCCGGACGGGAGGCCTTCGTTGATCTCCCCCATGGCGGCCTGCATGCCGAGGCCGGCTCGCACGGCGCGCTCGGCGTCGTCCTCGTGCGCGACCGGCGCGCCGAAGATGGCCATCACGTTGTCGCCGATGTACTTGTCCACGGTGCCGCCGTAGCGCTCGACCTCCTGGCCGAGCCGCATCAGGGCGCGGTCCACGAGCGCCTTGACGGCCTCGGGGTCCATGCGCTCGGCCACCGCGGTGTAGCCGGAGAGGTCTGCGAAGAGGACGGTCACCTGGCGCCGTTCCTCGGGCGGCTGCTCGACCGCCCGAGGGACCGGGGGACCCGTCGCGGCGACCTGGTCGAGCTGCGAGCCGCAGCTCATGCAGAAGCGCGCCTCGGCGGGCGCGGCCGCGCCGCAGTTCGCGCAGCGGCGCTCGAGCCGGGCGCCGCATGTCATGCAGAACGAGGCGCCGGCCGGATTCTCCGTCCCGCAGCTCCCGCAGCTCATCTGCCGAGAGTACTCGCCTTCGGGAGGCGGACTATGTGATGCATGTCACATTACGGTCAGGGAAGTTGCCCGGCGTCGCGGTAGACGTCTGCGATCTCCTCGAGCAGGGCGTCGTCGACGAGGGTGAGGCGGCGGCCGTCGACCTCGAGGACCGCGCCGCGGTAGGGCGGGTACCAGAACGCGCGCAGCTTGCGGTCGAGGTCGTCACCCGGCTGGACCACGCGGAGGCGCTCGAACTCGTCGCCGGAGACGTAGCGGCCCTCGCCCTGCGGCGCGCGCGGCATTTCCTCGCCGGCCAGGGCGCGATCCATCACCCGGCCGAACAGCCCCACCAGCCGCTGCCCGCTCTCCATGTCGAGCGACAGCGCGGTGTGGGCGTCGGGGTCGATCGGGAAGCGCTCGACCTCGCACCAGGTCGCCGGTGTCGAGGTGCTCGTCCACGAAGTGGCAGGAGACGCCCCATTCGGTGAGGCCCTCCAGGATCGCCACGTTGTAGCCGCCGACGCCGCGGAAGTCGGGGAGCGGGGCGGGGTGGAAGTTGAGGCAGCCGATGCGGCCGAGCGACAGGACCGGCTCGCGGATCAGGTTCGGGTAGAGGAACGAGACCACCAGGTCCACGCCGCCGGGCGGCGCGGCGTAGAGCTCCGCCTCGGGGACGACGGCCAGTCCGTGCCGGCGGGCTGCGTGGTCCAGGCGCTGCGGCTCGCGGGCCCACTGGTCCGCCTCGGCCGCCACCACGGCGACCACCTCCGCGCCACGCTCCACGAGCAGGTCGAGCGCCCGCACGACCGAGCGCTTCGACTTCCCCATGAACACGATCCTCACGCCAGCACCTCCTCGTACACGGCCATGCGTTCGCTCCGGCGACCGAGTCCCAGGAGTACGGCCCGGCGGCGGCCGCGCGCGCCCGCTCGGCCAGCCGCTCCCGCTCGGCGGGATCGGCCAGCAGCGCGGAGATCGCCTCGGCGAGCGCGCCCGGATCGCCGGGCGGCACGAGCCGTCCCGCCCCGTGCTCCTCCACCAGCTCCCGGAAGCCGCCCACGTCCGAGAGGACCATCGGCTTCCCGAACGCGAGCCCCGCGAACAGCACGCCGGAGACGTCCACGGTGCGGTGCGGGAGCACGAGCAGGTCGGCGCGGCGGAAGAAGGCGGGCAGCTCGGCGTCGCTCACGTAGCGCGGCACGAACCGCACGTTCGGGGCCGAACCGAGGGCCTCGAGCGACACGCCCAGCGGCCGCCCCACCACCCACAGCTCGGCGCCGTCCACCGAGCGGAACGCGTCCACCAGCACGTCGATTCCCTTGTACGGCCGCACGACGCCGAAGCACAGCACGACCGGGCCCTCCACCGCGGCCAGCTCGGGCGGCAGCGGGCGCTCGTCCGGCTGCCGGGTGAGGTGCTCGAACGCCCCGTGCGGGATCACGTGCACCCGCGGGCCGCCACCGAGCAGCTCGGCCCCGTGGCGGGTGTGGACGATCGTGGCGTCCATCCGCTCGGCGAGCCGCCGGCCGGAGCGCTCGCGCCGGATCACGTTGTGCATCGTGAGCACCTGCGGCCGGCCGCGCGGCAGGAGCCGGGCGCTCACCGCCTCGAGCCAGAGCCACTGCCAGTGCTGGAGGTCGGCCGCTCCGGCGCGGCGGCGCACCCGCAGCGTCCCGGGCACGTGCTCGGCCGCCTTCAGCGCGCGGCGCAGGGGCGGGCGGCTCGCGCCGAGCCGGGTGGCGAGCGCGGTAGAACGACTCGCTCACCTCGTAGCCGTCGGGCGCCGGCGCCGGTCCGTGCACGAAGCGCGACGTGACCAGCTCCACCTGCGCTCCGCGGCGGGCGAGCGCGGCGGCGAGCGCGTGGTCGTAGGGGAGCACGTCGGCCGACGGGTCGATGAGCTGCACGCGCATCGGCGGGGATTCTGTCGACTACGGTTCCGCCACCCATGGCCCGGCCCCTCGTCCGGGCGGTGTTCGCGCTGCTCGTCGTCGCGACCATCGCCGCCTTCTTCGTCACCCAGCAGCTCAAGAGCGAGGACGCGCTCGTGCTCCGCTTCGCGGCCAAGCCGAAGCAGTTCTCCCCGAACGGCGACGGCGCTCGCGACCGCAGCGAGATCGGGTTCGACCTCTCCCGCCCCGCGACCGTCTCCTTCTACGTGATGGACGGCGAGGGCACCGAGATCCGCCAGGTCGTGGACGACCGCGCGCTGGCCGGCGACACGAAGCACCGCTTCACCTGGGACGGGCGCGACGACGACGGCGTGCCGGTGCCCGACGGGCTCTACCGCATGCGCGTGGTGCAGCGCTCCGAGGGCCGCGTGATCAACTCGTCGAAGCGGATCCGCGTGGACCGCAGGCCGCCGGAGGTGACGCTGCTCGAGACGGCGCCCGGCGTGATCGCGCCGCGCGAGCCGGGCCAGCGGATCGAGGTGGTGGTCCGCTACCGCGGGCCGAGCAACTCGGCGCCCGAGTTCCGCGTGTTCCGCACCGACGTGGCCGGCGAGCCGCTGCGTGGTGCGCCGCTTCCGCGGCAACGACGACCGGCGCGGGATCTGGCACGGCGAGGTTGCGTCCGGACCGGAGCAGACCGAGCCGGCGCCGGACGGGCGACTACGCGTTCACGGTGACCGTGCGCGACAAGGCGGGCAACCCGACCGTGGCGCCTGCCGAGATCCCGACCGCGCGACACGGCCCGCGCGGGCACGGGAGTGTCGGTCCGGAGCTTCACGCTGAGCGGCCCGCTGGAGGTCGTGCCGGCGGGCTCCGCCGCGACGCTCGAGGTGGGGCCGATCGACCGCAGCTTCGACTTCGTGATGTCGCGCTACGGCGACCCGGAGCCGATCCGCAGCGGCGGGCGCATCGCGGGCGAGTTCCGGGTGCACGTGCCGAGCGACACCCGCACCGGCGTCTACCTGGTCCGGGTCCGCGCCGGGCGCCACCGGGCCGTGTGGCCGCTGGCGGTCGCGGGGCTGCCGCAGTCGAGGCGCGCCGCGGAGCGCCCGCGGCCGCTGGTGGTGCTGCCCGCCATGTCATGGCAGGGGCTCAACTCGGTCGACGACGACCTCGACGGCTTCGCCGACACGCTGCCGGAGGGCCGCTCGGTCGGCCTCACGCGGCCGTTCCGCGAGCGGCGGCCTGCCGCCGCGCTTCGCCGTCGGAGGTGGGGCCGCTGCTGCGCTACCTCGACCGCGAGGGGCTCGCCTACGACCTCACGACGGACGTCTCGCTCGCGCGCGGCGAGGGGCCGTCGCTCGGCAACGCGCCGGGCGTGGCGCTGGCCGGCAGCGCGCTGTGGCTGCCGGAGCCGCTGATGCGGCGGCTGCGCGACGAGGTGGAGGACGGCCTGCGCGTGGCGAGCTTCGGGGCGGACGCGCTGCGCCGCACGGTGCGGCTGAGGGGCGACCGCCTGACCGACCCGAGCGGCCGCCGCCGGGTGGACGCCTTCGGCGAGGGGACCGGTCTGCTGCGCACCTCGAGCGCCCCGCTGACGGTGTTCGAGGACGGCCTGGGGCTGTTCGAGGACGTCGACGCGTTCTTCGGCGACTTCACGGTGTTCGAGGAGTCGACCGGGCTGCCGAGCGAGTCGCGCGTGGTCGCCACCGCCGGCCGCGACCCGCGCCGGCCGGCCTTCGTCGCCTTCGGGCTGGGCGGCGGCCTGGTGATCCGCAGCGGCACGCCGCAGTGGGCGTCGGAGCTGGAGGAGGAGCGCCTGGGGGCGGAGGTGCCGCTTGTCACGAACCGCATTTGGCGGCTGCTGGCGCAGGGCGTCCGCTAGCCGGCCAGGTCAGCGGCGGTCCGGTGGCGAGAGCCCCCGATCGCTAGCCTGCGCGCGGTGATCAAGTGGGTTGCCGCAGGGGTGGTCGCGCTCGCAGTCCTGGGCGGGGCCGCGTACTACCTGTCGAACGAGGAAGATCCGATCGAGAAGCGGGGCTCCGCCACCGAGGAGTTCGTGACCACCGAGGAGGAGGAGCCGAAGCCCCCTCCCAAGAAGGAGAACCCGCGGCCGTGGCCGACCTACAGCTACGACGACCAGCGGCGCCACATCTCCCCCTACGACCACCGGCCGCCCTACCGCCGGCTCTGGACGATCGACGCGCACGACACGCTCGAGTTCCCGCCGACGGTGGGCTACGGCAAGGTCTACCTGGCCCAGCAGAAGGGCCTCTTCTTCGCGCTCGACGACCAGACCGGGCGGGTCCACTGGCGCAAGAGCCTTGGCCGCTGCGCCGCGTCGTCGCCGACGGTCGGCAAGGACGTCGTCTACGTGTCCTACATGCACCCGGTCGTGTGCGAGCAGGGACAGGAGGGCGCGGACGGCTTCGTGGTGGCCTGGGACGCCGAGACCGGCCGCGAGAAGTGGCGCTTCAACTCGGCGCCGATCGAGTCGTCGCCGCTGCTGAAGGGCAACCGGCTGTTCGTGGGCTCGTGGGACCACGGCGTCTACGCCCTCAACGCGAACAACGGCAAGCGGATCTGGCGCTTCGAGGCGGACAACGAGGTGAACACCTCGGCGGCCTACTGGAATGGGCGCATCTTCATCGCCTCGGACAGCGGCACGATCTACTCGCTGAGCGCCAAGACGGGCAAGCTGCTGTGGAGCGAGGGGTCCGCGCGCGAGTTCTACTACGCCACGCCCACGGTGGCCCACGGGCGCGTGTACATCGGGAGCACCGACGGCACGATGTACGTGTTCGGGGCGAAGACCGGCAGGCTGCTGTGGGCGCGCCCGCTCGGCTCCTACATCTACGGCGCGGCGGCGGTGTACAAGCGCAAGGTCTTCGTGGGCACCTACGACGGCCAGTTCTACGCGCTCGACGCGGCGACCGGCGACACCGTCTGGCAGCGGGACGCGGGCGGCACGGTGCACGCGGCGCCGACCGTGATGGACGGGCTCGTCTACTACGCGATCTGCTCGACCTGCGGCTCGGAGGCCCAGCGCGCGGTGGCGGGCGGCTCGGACGCGACCTACGCGGTGCGCGCCAAGGACGGCAAGGAGGTCTGGCGCTTCCCCGGCGGCAAGTACGCGAACCCGGTGGTGGCGGACCCCGAGCGCGTCTACATCACGGGGCGCTCGTTCCTGTACGCGATTCGCGGAGAAGGGGTCGCCGGCGGCGAAGAAGGACGCCAAGCGGGACCGGCGGATTGCGAAGAAGGAGCGCGAGCAGGCGCGCTGACCAACGATTGCGCAGTTGTGCGGGCTATGGCCTACCAAAGTGCGCAACCGATTCGAGGAAGCCGCCGATCCGCTCGGTGACCTGCCGCAGCACGTCGAGCGAGGCGAGCGGATCGCCCTCGACCTGGAGCGAGTGGTCGAGCCCCTCGAACTCCAGGACCGAGACGGACCCGCCCCCTGGCTGCTCGCCGTCGGACCACGTCGGATCCGCAGCGCTCCCGACGAGCAGAGCGGGGCGCGGTCGACGAAGCGAGCGCGGCGACCACATCCGGCCGCACGAGCAACGGCGTGAGCCACACAGCCGGCAGGCCGCGCTCCGCCACCAAGCGGCGCCGCAGCGCTCCCCAGCGACTTCCCGATCACCGCCACGGTGTCCGCGGAGGACGCCGCATCCAGGGCGCTCGCCGCCCGCCCCCGCATCCACTCGAACGGCTCCTGGTCGCCCGGCGCCCGCTCGCTCAGCTCGAGCACGGACCAGCCGGCCGCCTGCGCTGCCTCGCGGGCGAACCACAGGAGCGGCGCCTGGCTGAAGTAGCGGACGCCGGGGAGCACGACGGCGCAGCGGCCCGGGTCGCCCTCGTGGAGGACGGCCTCACCCGGGCTCAGGTCGATCGGGCGCACGCGCGGAAGCTACCGCCATCAGCGCAGCGGCCACCGCTCCGGTCATGGGCCACACGAGGTAGTAGTTGTTGAACGTGCGGCCGATGAACATGAGCCACAGGATCGAGACGGCGAAGGCGGCCGCGCCGACCCAGAGCTCCGCGCTCCGGCGCTGCACGAGCAGGAGCCAGGCGGTGAGCGGGACCCAGGTCAGCAGGGCGAGGAGGGCGAACGGGTAGGCGCCGTCGCGATCCTCGACGATGCCGACCTCCACGAGGATCGCGGAGAGTCCGTAGCCGACGATGCGGTAGGTCCCCGCGCCGTACTTGATCGTGTCGTCGTAGAAGGCGACGGGATCGGCGACGAAGAAGGGCAGGATGCCGGCCGCGAGGACGCCCACGAAGGCGAGGGTGGGGCGGCGAAGCGCGTCGAAAGCACGACCCCCTTCCGAGAGCACGATCATCAGCGCCAGGAACGGCGCCGCCACCAGCGCGAACTGCTTCAGCAGCACCGCCCCGGCGAGCACGGCCGCCGCCCAGCCGAACCGTCTTCGCGAGGCGAGCGCGAACGCCAGCACGAGCAGCAGCAGGCTCGGTGCGTCGTTCTGCCCGAACCACGCCGACCGCACCGCGATCGGGTTGCACACGAGCAGCGCGCCCAGCGCCAGACGAGCGCCGAGCGGCCCCCGGAACGCCAGCGCGGCGGCCAGCATGCCGAGGTTGCAGAACAGGACGAGCAGGCGGTAGTCGTCGAACGGCTCCGGCAGCACCCGCCAGATCGCGGCGGTCACGACCGAGCCCGGGAAGTAGGCGAAGTGCTCGAGCGCCACCTCCCGCTCGCGGACGCGCTCCGACACGCTGCCGTCGCGCGTGTAGAAGCGCTCCAGACCCGACTCGCGGTAGTCGTGCCCGTACGGGTTGTCGAGGTCGAGCAGCAGATCGCCGCCCAGCTCGGCCTGGTAGGTCGAGTCGTTGGTGAAGAACCAGGGCGCGGTGGAGTCGCGCAGGCCGAGCTGGAGGAGGGTCGCGGGCGCCGTGAGCAGGATGCCGACGGCGAGGATGAGGGCGACGGCGGCCCAGCGCGGGAGCCCCCGGGCGGCGCGCGATCGCGCCGCGAGCAGCCATACGGCGACCGCTCCGCACAGCAGCGCCGCCAGGAACGCCGACGCGCGCGGGATACCCAAGTCCCACTCCTCGCCCGCCGCCCGCACGAGCGGCGACAGCGGTCCCTGCGGATCGACCGTGCCGGGCCGGAAGCGCCACGGGTCCGAGCCGAGCTCCGGCAGCGTGATCGCGACCAGCACGAAGAGCACGCCCACGAGCGCCCACGACCCCCACCGCCCGACCGACTCGACTCACGCGCGCCGCCCGCGCCTTCGCCCGCTCCGCGGCGGTCATCTGCGCCTGCGTCCACGACAGCCAGCCCGCCGCGACCGCCAGCACCAGCCAGGTGAGCGGATCCTCGAGGAACCCGCTGTAGAACAGCGCGTGCACGAACAGCGCGAGGAACGACGCGCCGAGCGCCAGCCCGAACGCGTCGTCGCGCTTCCATACCCGCCCGATCAGCTGCACCCCGCCGGCCAGCAGCCACACGTACAGCGCCAGCCCGATCAGGCCCAGCTCCGCCGCGACGGTGAGCGGGGTCGTGTGCGAGACGAAGGTCGGCGCGGGCTGCGTGCTGTCGGCCAGCTCACGGCTCGCCCGCGGCTGCCCGCCGATCCCCACGCCCGCCACGGGCCGTTCCTCGATCACGCGCGCCGTGTCCTCCACACGCTCGGTGCGGTCGCTGGTGATCCGGTTGAGGTCGGCGCCGTCCACGAGCCTCACCGCCACGTACGCGCCCGCGCCGATCACCGCCACCAGCGCCAGCAGGCCCACCGCCTGCCGCACGCGCCGGTCCCCGGTCGCCAGGGCGAGCGCCAGCGTGACCACGAGCAGCGCGGCCATGCTCGACTGCGAGTACGAGAACAAGAGGCCCGCCCACATCACCGCCACCAGCCCGACCAGCGGCCACGTGCGCCAGCGCTGCGTGACCAGCAGCGCGAGCGCTATCCCGATCCCGAGCACCACGTGGCGCCCGTAGAGGCTCGGGTCGCCGAACAGCGAGGTCACGCGGAAGTAGTCCGAGTTGGCGTTCGACACCGCGAGGTTGGGCGCGTAGAAGAACAGCTCGCGCGTGGCCGCCTGCCACAGCCCGACCAGCGCGAACACCGTGGCGAGCCCGATCCCCACGGCCGCCAGCGCGCGGGGCACGAAGTCGGGGAAGTCGGCCCGCGCGACCGTGGCGAGCAGCGCCGCGAAGGGCAGCGTGAAGAAGGCGATCAGGTTGGTGCCGGCCTCCACGTCGTCCGCCCACAGGAGCGACACCATCGCGAAGGCGAAGAACGCCGCCGCCGGATACGCGATGACCGGGGGAAGCGCACGCACCTGCTTGCCGCGCAGCGCCCGCCAGCCCAGGGCGAGCACCGCGGCGAGCAGCACGAAGTAGAGCGGCAGCAGGCGGCCGAGCCGGCCGTCGTCGGCGATCGAGACGATGAACTCGCTGGTGGCGTCGAACTGGATCGGCGGCCGGAAGGGCGCCGCCAGCAGCACCGCGATCGGCACGAGCGCCGGCCGCCGGGCGAGCAGCGCCGCGGCTCCGCCCAGGACGACCAGGCCGAGCACCCCCGCCGCCGCCCCGCTCGCGCTCGTCAGGCTGTCGAGGGGACCGGTGCCGAGCGACAGCGTGAGCCCGGCCTCGCTGACGGCCAGCAGCACGAACCCGGCGAGCAACGTGAAGCGCCCGCGCGCGAGCAGCACCAGCACGGCTGCGAGCGCGCCGCCGACCGCGGCCAGTTGGGCGGTGTCAGCGTGCTCCACCGGGGCGCAGATTAGCCCCGCGGGTGGCCGCCACGCCGCGCGTTGTAGGCGGCGGCCGCCTCGCGAATGCCCGCGCCGCGGCCCGGCATCAGCTGCTGGCGGGCGTGGAGGAGGTAGCGGCGCGGGTCGTGGTCCGGCAGCGCCACCGCCGCGGCGGCGCGCACGAGGTACGCCCAGGTCCAGCACACGCGCCAGAGCGCGCGCGTGACGGGCATGCCGTGCTTGCGGAAGTACAGGTCGCGGTTGCGGTGGAACTCCACGATCCGGCGGCGCATCGCGGCGGCGTCGGTGGAGAGCTGGTCGTGGTGGACCGCGCGCGCCCGGGGCACGAAGAGGATGCGCCAGCCGGCGTCGTGCAGCCGCTTGCAGAAGTCGGTCTCGTCCGAGTACACGAAGAAGTCCGGGTCGAGCCAGCCCACCCGCTCGGCGGCCTCGCGGCGGACGAGCATCGCGCTCGACTGCACCCAGCCCACCTCGCGCACGGCGTCGCCGCGGCTCTGCACCGCGTAGCGGTCGTGCAGGAAGACGGCGGCGGCGAGCGCCCAGCCCGCGTCCGGGAGCCGCCACGCGCAGGCGGTGGGCTCCCCGGCGGAGGTGAGGAGCTGCGCGCCCGCCGCCGCGGCGCCCGGGTCGCGCTCCAGCGCGTCCACGAGCGCCCGCGCCGCGCCCTCGCGCAGCTCGGAGTCCTCGTTCAGCAGCAGGCAGTACCGGCCGCGCGACTCGCGCAGCAGCGCCGAGTCGTTCTCGGCCTTGCCGGCGCGCCGCTCCAGAGCGAACAGGCGCGCCTCGGGGAAGCGCTCGCGCACGGCGTCGGCCGAGCCGTCGTCCGACGCGTTGTCGAGCACCAGCACCTCGTGCTCCAGCTCCGGCGGGTGCGTGCGCTCGATCGCCTCGAGGCAGGCGATCAGGTCCTCGCGGCCGTTCGTGTTGACCACGCAGTACGAGAGGATCAGCGCGCGGCCTCCTCGAGCACCCGCAGCGCCCGGGCCGCGAGCTCGTCGCGGTCGAACTCGCGCTCGGCGAGGGCCCGCGCGTTGCGGCCCATGCGCTCGGCCTCGCCGGGGTGCTCGCGCAGCCAGGCGATCCGGTCCGCCAGCTCCCGGGCGTCCCCGGCGCGCACGTACAGCCCCGCCTCGTTCTCCTCCACCAGCTCGTCGCATCCAGCCGTCCATGTTCACGATCGCCGGCCGCCCGGCCGCGAAGGTGTCGAACAGCTTGTTGGGCGAGTTGGTGGCCAGAACGGGCACGTCCTTGAAGAGCGTCAGGCAGGCGCTCGAGTCGGCGGCCAGCTCGGCGACCTCCTCCTTGCCGCCCGCGGGGCCGGTGAAGACGACGTTCGGCGGGGCGCCACGCTCGAGCTCGGCCCGCCGCTTGCCGTCGCCCACCAGCAGGAACTCCACCTCGGGCAGGAGCCGCGCGGCCTCGATCGCCGCGGTCAGGTCGTTGGCCTCGCCCATCGTGCCGAAGTAGCTCACGCGGAAGCGCTCGGGGGGGTCGGCGGGGCGGAACAGGTCGAGGTCGGAGGCGTTCGGCACCAGCGCGACCCGGTCGGCGGGCGCGCCCGCGGCCACCATCCCGTCGCGGATCCCGGGCGAGAGGGCGATCAGGCGCGCCGCGCGCCGGTAGACGAACCGCTCGACGAAGCGGGCCACGCGGCGCAGCAGCGGGTTGCGAAGCGCGCCCATCTGGATCGGCGCCTCCGGCCACAGGTCGCGCACCTCCCACACGAGCGGCACGCGGCGCACGACGGCGACGGCCAGCGCGGGGAGCGCCATCGTGAGCGGGGGCGAGGTGGCGTAGACCACGTCCGGCCGCGGGCCGCGCAGCGCCGCGGCCGTGGCGGACAGGGCGAAGCGGCCGAAGGCGAGCATGCGGCGCGGGTAGGAGAGCGAGGTGGCGCGCACGTAGTCCGAGTAGGCGCCGCGGACGGCCACCACCTCGATGCCGTCGACGCGGCTCGTGCCGGGCCCGGCCGCCCCCGCCGCGGTTACGATGCGCACCTCATGCCCCAGCGCGACGAAGCGGCGCGCGAACTCGTAGGACCGCGTGCCCCCCACGCCCGCGCGGGTGACGAAGAACTGGTGCAGGTACAGGATCCGCATTACGCCGATGCCGAACGCTAGTGGAGCCGCGCCCTCGACCTCGCCGTCGCCGTGGTGGTGCTGGCGGTGGCCTCGCCGGTGATCCTGATCGCCGCGATCGCGATCCGGCTGGAGAGCCGCGGGCCGGTCCTCTACCGCCAGCGGCGCGTGGGGCGGCACGGCGAGCCCTTCGAGCTCTGGAAGCTCCGCACGATGGTGCCCAAGGCGGAGACGATGGGCGCCGGCGTCTACGTGCTCGAGGGCGACCCGCGCATCACCCGCGTGGGCAGGCGGCTGCGCCGCTTCTCGCTCGACGAGCTGCCCAACCTGATCAACGTGCTGAAGGGGGACATGGCCGTGGTCGGCCCGCGCCCGACCGTGCAGGAGCAGGTCGACCGCTACACCGACCGCCAGCTGCGCCGGCTCGAGGTCAAGCCCGGCATCACCGGCTGGGCGCAGGTGAACGGGCGCACCTCGCTGCCCTGGCCGGAGCGGATCGAGCTGGACGTGTGGTACGTGGAGCACCGCTCGCTGTGGCTCGACATCAAGATCCTCGCCAAGACGGCGCGCATGCTCGCCACCGGCCACGGCCTCTACAGCGAGGACCTGAAGCAAGGCTGGTGAAGCGCCGCTAGCGCACGCGCAGCGGCAGCCAGCCGGTGGACCCGCGATCCGTGTCGTCGTCCGACTTCGCGACCAGCGAGTAGCGGTAGCGATCCCGGAAGGCCGGCACGAACGAGGTCTCGAAGCGCCCGCGGCGAGCCCGCACGGTCTTGGCGCCCACCTTGCGCCAGGCCCCCCTCACGTGCTGCTGCACGACCAGGCGCAGGAAGGGCTTGCGCGGACCGACGGTCCCCTTGACCGGCACGGTCTGCCAGCGCCTCGCGCGCTTGCGCGCCCGCTGCACCTCGATGACAGGGCTCAGCCGCAGCAGCAGCCGCGTGGAGAAGGCGCCGCCGAGCTCGGGCCGCCCGGGGAAGCGCATCCGCACGTACATGCGCTTGCGCGGCTTCAGCTCGGTGGCGAACGTGCCGTCGGCGGCGCTGAGCACGCGGCGCGAGGTGAGCCAGCGCCCGTCTCCGTTCACCTGGATCTCGACCTGCTCGCCGGGGAGGGGCGCGCCGTCGGGGCCGGACAGCAGCCCGTTGACCGGCACGATCTCGCCGTAGTCGACCCGGTAGTCCGCCAGCGTCCCGCTCAGGCGCGTGGCGACGCTCGGCACCGTCGCCACGCCGCTCGCCACCATCGCGCGCAGCTCGTCGAGCTGGTCGTAGAGGAGCTGGCCGGGGCAGGCCGTCCTGCCGGTGTCGCGGTGGCCGAGCACGCGCTCCACCGTCACCTGGGCGCCGGCGCCGTACTTCGACGAGGAGCCGCCCGAGCTGCGCAGCGTCACCGGCCCGCTGAGCGGCTGCAGGTGGACCTGGAGCTTCCAGCGGATGTACCGGGCCAGCGCGTCGAGCGTCTGCGGCGTGGCGCCCACGCTCGTGTGGTCGGCGATGCTCGCGATGCCGGCGGTCTCGGAGTTGAAGCCCTGCGCCTGAGCGCCGATCACCGGCTGGTCGAGCCCGCCGGCGCGGCCCTCGTAGAGCACGCCGTACTTGTCGACGAGCGCGTTGTAGCCGATGTCGTCCCAGCCGTTCGAGTTGCGGTGGTAGCGGCAGATGGCGAGCACCATGGCCGGCGCCTCGGTGGGGGCGTAGTCGTTGAGCGACACCGTGTGGTGCACGTGCACCGCCTTCACGGTCCCGTAGTCGGCCGACTCCCGCGGCGGGCACCCGCCGGCGCCCCACTCGGCGCGGCTGACGACATCCGGCTGCGCGTCCTGGGCGGCGCGGGCGCGGCGGCCGGCCCCCGCGACGTTCACGAAGTGCAGCCGCAGCCCCTTCACAGGGCGGCTCAGCCGGTACTGGACGCCGTTCCCCGTGCCGACCCACAACGGGTCGGAGGCGCGAGCGAACCGCTCGCCCCGCCGGGGATCGGGGTTGTGATCGTCGTGGGCCGAGAGCTCAGCCCAGCGGCTCCAGCCCCGTCCCGGCCGCCGCACGCGCACGTCGATCTCGGGCACCGCGCGGCCGCGCCAGCGCATCCCGAGCAGGTTGAAGCGGTGCTTGGTGGCGAGCCGCGGCGAGACCGTGGCCGCGCCGGCGGCGCTCGCCTTCGCGCCGGTCGCGGACGGCGCCGCAAGCTCGAAGTCGAACGGCTTCCCCGCGGCCGCGGTGGCGGGGAGGACGAGCAGGACGCACAGGAACGCCGCTGCTGAGGCGGGCAGCTTCACTGGAATGGCAACACGCTGTCAGAGCCGCGGTTGCGGCCTTGCAAGATCCGGTGCAGGAACTGAACGCCGGCCGGATGCGGATCCGCGACTCGGCCGAGCCGCGGCGCTACGGAACCGGCTCCGGCCCGTTCGAGCGGTGCTCGTCGCGGAAAGTCCGGATGGCGTCCACGACCTGGTCGTTCCAGCGCGGGCAGGCCAGCGTGCGGCCGGTGCCGCCGGGGTCCGGGTCGCGGTTCCACGCCGTCGCCGCCACCGCGGGCTCCATGTTGCTCCGGGGCACCACGACCATCTGGTAGTCGTCCTCGTCGAACAGCGCGCGGATCGTCGCGCGCGCCTCCTCCGGCAGGCTCGGCTTCGCCCACACGATCACGCGGCCGTGCTCCAGCGTGTGCACGAGCTGCTCGTCGGTCGGCGCCTCGTGGTAGAGGCCGTCCTCCGCCGGGACCTGGTAGTGGCGCCCGTTGGTGGGCGGGTTGTCCGGGTAGTCGACCTTCTCGTCGAGGCTCGTGGTGTGGTCGAGCACGCCGCTCCCGCGCGTGTCGCGCAGCTCGCAGCCCGCCGCGTCCGCCGCCGCCTCCAGCTCGAACTCGGTCTGCTCCGCCACCTCGCCGCCGTCGGGGAAGAGGTCCCCGCCGCCCTGGCCCTCGGCGCCGTTGCCGCCCGCGGCCAGGAGCACCACCGCCGCGATGGCGGCGATCGCCAGCAGGCCACCGCCGCCGTAGCCCACGAGCTGCTTGCGCCGCTGAGCGGACTTCGCCTCAGCCTCGCGCCGCTCGCGTTCGAGGCGCAGAGCCTCCTTCTCCCCCTTGCGTCGGGCCATCGAAACGAACCTTAGCTACGCGAATGGGCGTTCCGGCGCGCGGATGAGGCAGGCCGCCGCCGGCCCCCGCCGCGGGCCCGCGAGCGGAAGCATTCCTCCACGAAGACGACGATCTCGTTCGTCAGCCGCTCGGGCGTGAGGCGGAGCTCGAGGATCGACGAGGCCTGCACGAGCCGGGCCTCCGGGAGCTCGCGCACGAGCATGTCGGAGTCCGAGAACGGGTGGATGGGATCGCGGTAGTGGCCGATCACGAGCGTCTTGTGGGACATCCGGCGGCGCTCCTCGGAGGGCGGCGCGACGCGGCCGAAGAAGAGGCCCTGGAGCACCGACGCCGACGGCTTGGGGTCCTGGCTCACCCAGTCGAGCAGCATGTCGCCGAGCAGCCAGGTCCCGCGCGGCACCGCCCGGGCGGCGCGGCCGAGGACGCGGGCGGCCGGCGCGCCGAACGTGAGGCCCGCCAGCAGCGGCGTGAAGGCGAGCGCGCACCCGAGCAGCGCGTTGTCGAGCACGGGCATCTCGATCAGGAGCCCCTTCACGCGGGCCGGGGCGGCGGCGGTTGCCTCGAGCGCCGCGTTGGCGCCGAGCGATGTTCCCCCGATCACGGCCTGGTCGATCTCGAGGTGGTCGAGCAGCGCGATCGCCTGGCGGCCGAAGAGCGTCATCGAGTAGCTCGACATCTCGGGCGGGCGGTCGGAGTCGCCGTGGCCGAGCAGGTCGAGGCAGATCACGCGGTGGCCGCGCTCGGCAAGCGTCTCCGCCAGGGGGCGGTGCATCTGCCGCGAGAACAGCAGGCCGGGGAGCAGGACGACGACCCGTTCGCCGTCGCCGTAGTCGTCGTAGACGAGCCGGTGTCCGTCGAAGTCGAAGTCGCGCGTCGCGGTGGCCACGGAGGCGCGCAGCCTAATAGCATCTCGGCTTGGAGAGCTGCAGCTGCAATCGATTGGGGGAGAGCACATGGGTGCGTCCGTGGGCCTGGAGATCACCGTCAACGGTGAAAGGCACGAGTCGGATGTGGAGCCACGGTTGCTCTTGGTCCACTACCTACGGGACCGGCTCGGGCTCACGGGGACGCACGTGGGCTGCGACACCTCCAACTGCGGCGCCTGCACGGTGCACCTCGACGGCGAGGCGGTGAAGAGCTGCACGGTGCTCGCCGTACAGGCCGACGGGGCAGAGGTGACGACGATCGAGGGGCTCGGCCGGGAGGGCGCGCTCCACCCGCTCCAGGACGGGTTCTGGACGCACCACGGCTTGCAGTGCGGCTACTGCACGCCCGGGATGATCATGGCGTCCGCGGACCTGCTGGCCCGTAACCCGGACCCCACCGAGCACGACGTTCGCGACGCGCTGGCGGGCAACCTGTGCCGCTGCACCGGCTACCAGAACATCGTCAAGGCGGTGCTGGCCGCCGCCGCGGAGATGCGCGGCGCGCCTGCGCAGCCCGCGACGCAGGAGGTGAGGGTCTGATGGGCGCTCCGGGAGCAGAGGCGGCCGAGCGCACCGAGCCGGGCGGCAACGGCTTCGTCGGGCGCTCGCTCAAGCGCAAGGAGGACCCGCGCCTGATCACGGGCGGGGCGACCTACACCGACGACATGGTGCTTCCCGGGATGCTCTACGCGGCGATCGTGCGATCGCCTGAGGCGCACGCCCGGATAACGTCGATCGACACCGCTGCCGCGCGCGAGCACCCCGGGGTGAAGGCGGTGTACGTCGGGGAGGACCTCGCCGACATGGCGGCGCCCTGCCCGATGGTGTGGGTCCCGCCGGGGGTCGAGGTGCACGTGCCCGACCACTGGCCGCTCGCCCGCGGCAAGGTGGGCTACGTCGGCCAGGCGGTCGCGGTGGTGGTCGGCAGGGACAAGTACGGGGTGGTCGACGCGGCCGAGCAGGTCGTGGTCGACTACGACCCGCTGCCGGTCGTCGTGGATCCCGAGAAGGCGCTCGAGGACGGCGCCCCGATCATCCACGAGGAGTACGGCACGAACAAGGTGTTCGAGTGGTCGCTCCCGGGCGGCGACGTCGAGGGGGCCTTCCGGGACGCCGAGGTGGTGGTCGAGAAGCGCATCGTCAACCACCGCACCGCGGGCGCGGCGATCGAGCCGCGAAGCGTGCTGGCCGAGTGGCGCGAGGGCAAGCTGACGCTGTGGAGCGCGACGCAGATCCCGCACATCTGCCGCGTCATCCTCTCGATCCAGCTGGGGCTCAGCGAGGACAAGATCCGGGTGGTGGCGCCCGAGGTCGGCGGCGGCTTCGGCTCCAAGCTCCAGGTCTACGGCGAGGAGGTGCTCGCCTGCTGGCTCGCCCGCAAGCTCGGCAAGCCCGTCAAGTGGACCGCCACGCGCTCGGAGGAGATGTCCACCACGCACCACGGGCGCGACCAGATCGACTACGTGAAGCTCGGCGCCAAGCGCGACGGGACCGTCACCGGGATCCACGTCAAGATCATCCAGGACTGCGGCTCGTACCACCTGATCGAGGGGCCGGTGATCCCGACGTTCAGCGCCTGCGTGATCAGCGGCTGCTACGACTTCGCGGCCGTCCAGACGGACATCGTCGGCGTGTTCACGAACAAGTTCACGACCGACGCCATCCGCGGCGCCGGGCGCCCCGAGGCGACCCACCTGATCGAGCTGACGATGGACGCGCTCGCCAAGGAGCTCGGGATGGACAAGCTGGAGCTGCGCCGGAAGAACTTCATCAAGGAGTTCCCGAACGAGCGGCCGCACGGGTTCATCTACGACTCCGGCGACTACGACGGCACGCTCGACCGCTGTCTCCAGAAGCTCGACCTCGAGGCCTTCCGGCGCGAACAGGCCGCGCTGCGCGAGCGCGGCGTGTACCGCGGGGTCGGCTTCTCGACCTACGTCGAGATCTGCGGGCTGGGGCCGTCACGTGCCCTCGGGCCCGACGGCTGGGGCATGCAGGGCGGCTATTTCGAGTCGGCCCAGGTGCGCGTGCACCCGACCGGCTCGGTCACCGTGTACACGGGAACCTCGCCGCACGGCCAGGGCCTCGAGACCAGCTTCGCGCAGATCGCGGCCGACCGCCTGGGCGTCACGCCCGACGTGGTCGACGTGATCCACGGGGACACCAACACCGGGCCGTTCGGAAAGAACACCTACGGCTCGCGCTCGCTGTCGGTCGGCGGCGAGGCCATCGCGCGCGCCGCCGAGAGGGTGCAGGACAAGGCGAAGCGGATCGTGGCGCACAAGCTCGAGGCCGCTCCGGAGGACATCGAGCTCGTCGAGGGCAGCTTCCAGGTGCGCGGCTCGCCCGACAAGTCGATGTCGCTCGCCGACGTGGCCGGCGAGGCGTACATCCCGGGCGACCTTCCGGAGGGCATGGAGGCCGGCCTGGACGAGATGTGCTTCTACGACCCGGAGAACTTCGTCTGGCCCTTCGGCGCGCACGCGTGCATCACCGAGGTCGACGCGGAGACGGGCCGTGTGGACGTCGTGCGCTACATAGCGGTCGACGACTGCGGCCCCGCGGTCAACCCGCTGCTGATCGACGGCCAGATCCACGGCGGGATCGTGCACGCCGTGGGCCAGGCGCTGTACGAGCAGCTGGTGTACGACGAAGAGGGCCAGCTCGTGACCGGCACGTTCGTGGACTACGCGCTCCCGAGCGCGGCGGACGTGCCGAGCTTCGAGACCGACCGCACCGAGACGCCGTCGCCGACGAACACGCTCGGTGTCAAGGGCGTCGGCGAGGCGGCCACGATCGCCTGCTCGCCGGCCGTGGTGGCGTCGGTGCTCGACGCGCTGGAGCCGCTCGGCGTGACGACGATCGACATGCCGCTCACGCCGATGCGTGTCTGGCACGCGATCCAGGAAGGAGGTGCGTCGTGATCCCGGCGGCATTCGACTACGCCGCGCCCGAGTCCCTGGACGAGGCGATCGCGGCGCTCGGCAAGGGGGGCGAGGACGCCAAGCTGCTCGCCGGCGGCCACTCGCTGCTGCCGCTCATGAAGCTGCGGCTGGCGGTCCCGACGCTGCTGGTGGACCTGCGCCGGGTGCCCGGCCTGACCGGGATCCAGCGCGAGAACGGGTCCTTCCGCGTGGGGGCCATGACCACCCACCACCAGGTCGCGACCGGCGGGCTCGGTCTCGCCTCGGGCGCGGCGGCGACGATCGCCGACCAGCAGGTGCGCAACCGCGGCACGATCGGCGGCACGCTTGCGCACGGCGACACCGCCTCCGACATGCCCGCCGTGCTGCTCGCCTGCGACGGCGAGGTCACGGCGCGGGGCTCGGGCGGCGAGCGGACGATCGCGGCCTCCGAGCTGTTCCAGGACTACCTCACCACCTCGCTGGCCCCCGACGAGGTGCTGACCGAGGTGAGGATTCCGGCGATGGACGGCTACGGCTTCGCGTACGAGAAGTTCAACCGCCGGGTCGAGGACTGGGCGATGGTCGCCGTCTGCGCGCTGGTCAAGAAGGCGCCCGACGGCTCGTGCGAGGACGTGCGGATCGGGCTCACACACATGGGCTCGACGCCGCTGCGCGCCACCGCGGCCGAGGAGGCGCTCCGCGGAGGGGGCCTCGACGCCGATGCGATCGGCCGCGCGGCGGCGCAGGCGGCCGAGGGCACGGAGCCGCCCGCGGACCTGAACGCGACGGCTGACTACAAGCGCCACCTGGCGCGGGTGCTCACGCGGCGAGCGCTGGAGGCGGCGTCGGAGGCGTGAGCTTCGACAACCCCGAAGCTGTCAGAGAGGCCCTGGCAGGCGAGCGGTACCTCGCCGACCCGGGCCTCTCGACCGCGGTCTTCCTGGCCGCCGCGCTCGAACAGCCGCTGCTGCTCGAGGGCGAGGCGGGCGTGGGCAAGACGGAGGTGGCGAAGGCGCTCTCCGGTGCGACCGGGGCGCGCCTCATCCGGCTGCAGTGCCACGAGGGCATCGACCTGCACCACGCGCTGTACGACTGGGACTACCCGCGGCAGCTGCTGCACCTGCGGGCCGAGGGGGCCGCGGCGAGGACGCTCTCTACTCGGAGCGCTTCCTGCTGCGCCGGCCGCTGCTCGACGCGCTGCAGGCGAGCGAGCCGGTCGTGCTCCTGATCGACGAGATCGACCGTGCGGACGACGAGTTCGAGGCCTTCCTGCTCGAGCTCCTGTCCGACTTCCAGGTCTCCATCCCCGAGCTCGGCACGGTCACGGCCGAGCGCCGCCCGCTCGTGGTGATCACCTCGAACCGCACGCGCGAGCTGCACGACGCGCTCAAGCGGCGCTGCCTGTACCACTGGATCGACTACCCGTCGCCGGAGCGCGAGGCGGAGATCGTGCGGGCGCGCCTGCCGGGCGTGCCCGATGCGATCGCCGAGCGGGTCTGCGGGGCGGTGGCGCGCCTGCGCGGCGAGGAGCTCTACAAGCTGCCCGGGGTGGGCGAGACCATCGCCTGGGCGCAGGCGCTGCTTGCCCTGGACGAAGCCGATCTCGAGTCGACACTTGGCGTGGTGCTCAAGGTGAAGGAGGACATCGACCAGGTGCGTGACAGCGGGGTGCTGCAGGGTGCGTGAGGAACACGGTCCGGGCGCGACCGGCCGAGCCGGTCGCTTCGGCTTGGGAGCCCGCCTCACCGGAAGGCTGACGCTGCTCGCCGCAGCGATGCGTGCCGGGGGAGTGCGGGTGGGCGTGGGCGAGCTGCTGTCCGCGCATCGAGCGCTCTCCGCCGTCGACCCGAGCGACCGCGACGCGGCCTACTTCGCTCTGCGCGCCACGCTCTGCTCGCGCCACGACGACCTGGCCGCCTTCGACGCCGCCTTCGCGGAGTGGTTCGGCATGCCGGCCCCGCCTCCGTCCAAGCTGCCGCCGGGACTCCCTGAGGCCATCGAGATGGCGCTGCCTCGCAGCGCCGTGCCGGGCCCGGCCAAGGTGGCGGCGCCGGACTTCGACGTCGTGCCCGCCGCGTGGTCCGACGTCGAGCTGCTGCGCGACAAGGACTTCGCCGACTACACCGAGGACGAACGGCACCGCGCACGGCGCGCCATCCGCGCCCTCGCAGTCTCCGCCCCGATGCGTCCCAGTCGCCGCACCCGGCCCGCGCGCCGCCGCGGCGCGCCGCCGCACGCCGCGCGGCCCGACCTGCGCCGGACGGTCCGGGCCTCCCTGCGCACCGGCGGCGACCCGGTCGAGCGGCACTGGCGCGAGCCGGGCGAGCGGCCGCGGCCGCTCGTGCTCGTGTGCGACGTGTCCGGTTCGATGGAGCCCTACGCCCGCATGCTGCTCGCCTACATGCAGGCCTGCGTGGCGGCGCGCCGGCGGGTCGAGGCGTTCGTGTTCGGCACGCGGCTCACGCGCGTGACCGCCGAGCTGCGCGGCCGCGACCCGGACCGGGCGCTCGAGCGCGCCGCGAGCGCCACGCGCGACTGGTCGGGCGGCACGCGCATCGGCGAGGCGCTCGCCACGCTCAACCGCGAGCACGGCCGCCGGCTCGGGCGCGGCGCGGTGGTGGTGCTCCTATCGGACGGCTGGGACCGCGGCGAGCCCGAGCAGCTCGGGGCCGAGATGGCCCGTCTGGCACGCTGTTCTCACAGGCTGATCTGGCTGAATCCCGCTCAAGGCGCACCCCGAGTACCAGCCCCTCACCCGGGGCATGCGAGCGGCATTGCCGCACGTGGACGAGTTCATGGCGGGCAACTCGCTCGACTCACTCGAGCGCCTTGCGGTGGCTTTGGACCGGTTATGTGTGTCAAAGTTGCGCAGAAGGGAGCGGGACGCATGAAGGATGTCGTCGACGATGTGAGGGCCTGGACGGCCCGCGGGGACCGAGTTGCCGTAGCCACGGTGGTGGGCGTGAAGCGCTCCGCCCCGAGGCCCCCTGGCGCGAAGATGGCCGTGAACGAGCACGGCGAGGTCTCCGGCGCGGTGTCCGGCGGCTGCGTCGAGGGCGCCGTGGTCGAGGTGGCGGCCGAGGTGCTGGGCGCCGGCGGCGAGCCGCGGCTGCTGCACTTCGGGATCGCCGACTCGGAGGCCTGGGACGTCGGGCTGCCGTGCGGCGGCGAGATCGACGTCTTCGTGGAGGAGTACGTCGACGCATGACGGCGTTCGGCGACTTCGCCGCGATCGCGGCCGACGACGGCCGCGCGGCGCTCGTCACGGTGGTCGAGGGCGGCGACGTGGGCGCCAAGCTGCTCGTGCTCGCCGACGGCGGCACGTCCGGCGGCCTCGGCGACGCCGAGCTTGACGCCGCCGCGGTCGAGGCCGCCGAGGAGCTCATGTGGGCGGAGCGCTCGGAGCTGCGCAAGGTCGGCGACGTGTCGCTGTTCGTGGACGTCACGGCGCCCGCGCCCCGGCTCGTGATCTTCGGCGCCGTCGACTACGCGGCCGCGCTGTGCCGGCTCGCGCGCGCCGCCGGCTGGCGCCCGTTCGTGTGCGATCCGCGCTCCCAGTTCGCCACGGCGCAGCGCTTCCCCGAGGCGGAGGAGGTCCTGGCCGAGTGGCCCGAGCCGGCCTTCGCCCGGCTCGGCGGCATCGACCGCGCCACCTACATAGCGGTCCTCACGCACGACCCCAAGCTGGACGACGCCGCGCTCGAGATCGCGCTGCGCTCCGAGGCGCCCTACGTGGGCGCGATGGGCAGCCGGCGCGCCCAGGCGCAGCGCCGCGAGCGCCTGCTCGCCGCGGGGGTCGAGGAGGAGCTGCTCGCGCGGATCGCCGCGCCGATCGGGCTCGACCTCGGCGCGGTGACGCCCGAGGAGACCGCCCTGTCGATCATGTCCGAGGTCGTGGCGGTGCGGAACGGCCGCGACGGCGGCCGCCTCTCGAACGCCAGCGGGGCGCATCCACGAGGTGGGCGCGTGATCTGTGGCCTCGTGCTGGCGGCTGGGGCGGCCACCCGCTTCGGGAGCGCCAAGCAGCTCGCCGAGCATCGACGGGCGCCCGCATGCTCGAGCACTCGATCCTGGCGATGGTCGCGTCGCCGGTGGGCCGCGTGGTGGTGGTGCTCGGCTCCGGCGCCGAGGAGGTGCTGCAGAAGGTGGATCTCCACGGGGCGGACGCCGTCGATGTGCGAGCGCTGGGCCGAGGGCCAGTCGGCGTCGCTCGCGTGCGGGCTGGCCGAGCTGACCGGCTGCGAGGCGGTCGTGGTCACGCTCGGCGACCAGCCGCTCGTGTCGCCCGACGCCATCCGCCGCGTGATCGCCGCGCGCGGGAACGGCGCGGCGGCGGTGCGCGCCACCTACCACGGCGCGCCGGGGCATCCGGTGCTGCTCGAGCGGCGCCTGTTCGAGCGGATGCGCGACGTGACCGGCGACCACGGCGCCCGCAACCTGCTGATCAGCGTGCAGACGCGCGAGGTCCCCTGCGACGACCTCGGCGGCGGCCAGGACGTGGACACGCCGGCTCAGCTCGACGCGCTGCGGGCGGGCGGGCCGGTCGGATGAAGCTGGAGCACTCGTTCCAGGTGGCCGCGCCGCTCGACCGGGTGTGGGACGCGCTGATCGACGTGGAGCGCGTGGCGCCGTGCCTGCCGGGGGCGGAGATCACCGAGGCGGACGAGGACGGCACCTACCGCGGGACCTTCTCGGTCCGGCTCGGCCCGACCACGGCGGCCTATCGCGGCGAGCTCGCGATGGAGGAGGTCGACGCGGACGCGCACCGCGCCGTGATGCGGGCGACCGGGCAGGACAAGCGCGGCCAGGGGTCGGCGAAGGCGACGATCGTGAGCAAGATGCGCGAGGAGGGCGGCGCGACGACGGTCGAGGTGGAGACGGACTTCACGATCACGGGCCGGCTCGCGCGGTTCGGCCGCGGCGGGATGATCGAGGACGTCTCGAACCGGCTGCTGCGCGACTTCTCCGACTGCCTGCAGAAGACGATCGAGGCGTCCGAGGCGACCCCGGAGGCGGCGGCCTCGGAGCCGGGCGGCGGAGAGGGCTGCCGGGACAGGCCCCGCCCGAGGCGGGCACGGCCGCGGCCCCGTCCCAGGCCGCTGCGCCGGCCCCGCGCGCGAAGCCCGTCGGCGGCTTCTCGCTCTTCTTCCGCGCGCTGCTCGACCGGATCAGGCGCGCGTTCCGGCGGCGCTGACCCAGCCCGGCAGCTCGCGCAGGAAGCCCGGGTCGATCGCGTGCGGCATCGGCGACTCGCGGTAGGTCACGTCCGCTCCGGCCTCGCTCAGCCGGTCGCGCGCCGCTCGCCCGAACTCCACGCCGATGACCGGGTCGTAGGTGCCGTGGCCGATCGCCACCGGCAGCCCGGCGGGATCGCCCAGCTCGAAGCCGTCCACGGTCGGGATGAAGCTGCTCAGCGCCATGATCCCCGCCGGCCGCGGCCGCCCGGCGCCCAGGCCGAGCGCATAGGACATCACGCCGCCCTGCGAGAACCCGCCCAGCACGGCGCGCTCGTGCGGGATGCTCGTGCCGGGCGAGCAGGTCGTCGAGCCACTCGCCGGCCTGCGAGTAGGTCGACTCGAACGTCTCGCGGTCCGGGAAGCCGACCCGCCGCACGATGTACCAGTGCGCCCCGCCCGGCGGCAGCGACAGCGGTCCCCGCGCGGTGGCGCCGAGCAGGCGCCGCTCGGGGTCGAGCAGGTCGAGCAGCGGGAAGAGGTCGTTCTCGTCGGCGCCGCGCCCGTGGAACAGGACGAGCGCGCCCTCGGGGTCCCCGCTCGGCGGGCCGGATGCGTTCGGCTAGACTCATTGCGTAGGCAACTACCTTAGCGGAGCGGAATGGAACGAGCGACCCTGTTGAACCGTGACGAGCTCGGCGCCTGGCGCGGGCTCCTCAGGGTGCACGCCGGCATGACCAAGACGCTCGACGCCGAGCTGATGCGCGCGCACCGCCTGCCGCTCTCCTCCTACGAGGTGCTCCTGTATCCTCGCCGACTCGCCCGAGGGCCGGCTCCGCATGTCGGAGCTCGCGGACAGCGTGCTGCTGAGCCGCAGCGGGCTCACCCGCCTGGTCGATCGCCTGGAGCGCGACGGCCTGCTCCGCCGCGAGCGCTGCGAGGAGGACCAGCGCGGCTGGTTCGCCGAGATCACCGACGAGGGGCGCGAGCTGTTCGAGCGCGCCCGCGCGACGCACCTCGACGGCGTGCGCGAGCGCTTCCTGAGCCGGCTCACGAGCGACGAGCAGCGCACGCTCGCCGCGCTCTGGGAGAAGGTCAGCCCGGGCGCGGCCGGCTCGTGACGTAGGCGCCGGCGATCACGAGCGCCGTTCCGAGAACGGCGGCGGGATGGATCGACTCGTCGAGCAGCGCCGCGCCGAGCACGATCGCCACCACCGGCACGAGGTAGATCGCCACCGAGCCGCGCGTGGAGCCGACCCGGCCGATCAGCGTGGTGAACCAGAAGAACGCGAGGCCGGTGCCGAGCGAGCCGAGCGCCACGACGGCGAGCAGGCTGTCCCAGCCGAACGTCGACTCGGTGGCGCCCCAGACCGCGAACGGCAGCACCAGCGACCACCGCCACCAGCTGCGCGCGCAGGATCACCGGCAGCGCGCCGTGCCGGCGCTGGAGCGGCGCAGCGATGTTGAACGCGAAGCCGTAGAGGATCGCGGCGACGAGCACCAGGCCGACGCCGAGCGCGTTCGAGCCGCTCCCGACGGAGGGGAGGCTGATCGCCACGACGCCGGCGAAGCCGACCACCAGGCCGATCGCCTGGTAGCGCGAGGGGAGCTGCCTGACCGCCCCGGCGGCCACGACCGCCACGAACAGCGGCGTCGCCGCGTTGATCATGGCGGCGAGCGACGAGTCGATCCACTGCTGCGCGACGGCGAAGCAGATGAACGGGATCGCCATCCAGGTCACGCCCATCGCGGCGATCAGCGGCCACTCGGAGCGCGGCACGGGACGGCGGGCGGCCGGGATGGCCGCCAGCGCGAGGGCGCCGAAGGCGATGCGCCCGAACGCCACGACCGTGGGGGCGAAGTGCTCGCAGCCCGATGTCGATGAAGAGGAAGGAGGCGCCCCACGTGAGCGCGACGCCCGGCGAGCATGAGCCACTCCGGCGTCGCGAAGTGCGTCGTCTCCTGGTCGAGCAGGGTCTCGCGGCGCGTGGAGACGCTCATCCTGGTGACAACGCTCGGGGCACCGGATCTATGACATCGCGGCCGGGACGCTCGTGCGGGAGCGCCGGCGCACCTCGCGGATCGCCCGGGCCAGCCGGCGCACGCCCTCGTCGAGCTGCTCGGGGTCGAGCAGCGAGAACGACAGGCGGAACGACGTCTGCGAGCGCCGCTCGGCCGTGACCGCCCCGCCGGGCGTGAAGGTCACGCCGTGGCGGGCGGCCTCGGCGTAGAGCGCGCGCTCGTCGAGCGGCCGGGTGAGCGTGACCCAGAGGTGATGGCCGCCGGCCGGCGGGTCCACGTGGTACTCGCCGCCCAGGTGGCGCTCGAGCGAGGCGAGCAGCGCGTCGCGGCGCTCGCGGTAGAAGGGCATGGTCTCCTTCACGTGGCGCTCGTACGCGCCGGTGGCGAGCCAGCGGGCGACGATGTGCTGGATCAGCGTCGGGCTGTGGAAGTCGGCGTCGAGCTTCAGCGTGGCGAGCCGGTCGCGCACCGGGCCGCGGGCGGCGACCCAGCCGGCGCGCAGGCCGCCGCCGACGACCTTCGACAGCGAGTTCACGTACAGCACGTGGGCGGGCGCGAGCTCGCGCAGCGAGCGGACGAACTTGCCCTCGAAGTTCATGTCGGCGTAGACGCGGTCCTCGAGGATGAAGAAGTTGCGCTCCACGGCCAGCTCGGCCAGCCGGGCGCGGCGCTCCTCGGACAGGTTGCGCCCGGTGGGGTTCTGGCAGGCGGTCTGCAGCCCGACCAGCTTGACCTCGTGGCGCGCCAGCAGGCGCTCGAGGGCGTCGACGTCGAAGCCGTCCTCGTCGACCGGCACGCCGATCACGCGCGCGCGGGTGCCGCGCATCGAGGTCATCATCCCGATGAAGGTGGGCGACTCGACCACCGCGACGTCGCCCGGCTCGAGCGTCGCCTGCGCGCACAGCGCGATCGCCTGCTGCGCGCCGGAGGTGATCACCACCTCGTCGGCGTCCTCGGCGTAGCCGAACCTGCGGCCGCGGGCGGCGATCTGCTCGCGTAGGTCAAACAATCCCTGCGCGGGGAGGTAGGACAATGCGTTGCCGCCCTCCTCCTCGAAGACCTCGGCGGTGATGCGGGCGAGCGCCTCGGTCGGGTAGTTGCGGGGCGCGGGCCAGCCGATGGCGAGCGAGATCACGTCGTCCCGGCCGGCGAGCGTGAAGGTGTCGGAGAGGATCTGCTCGGAGTAGGTGAGCTCGTCCGGCGGGAGGGCGTAGACCTGCCAGTCGTCGCCGTGGGAGGCGCTGCTCGCGGGGGTCAGCGTGCGGACGAACGTGCCGCGCCCCACGGTTGCGCTGACGTAGCCGAGCTCGGCGAGCTTGCGGTACACGCGCGCCGCCGTGAGGTGGTTCACCCCGGCGAGCTCGGCCAGCTCACGGGTGGGCGGCAGCTTCGCGCCGGGCTCGAGCTCGCCGGCCTCGATCGCGGCCGTGATGCGGTCCACCAGCTGCTGGGTGATGGACACCGAGCCCTCTCGTTGCAGACCAGACAAGTTCAACTTGTATGACATTGCATCACTCCTTGTAGGACGTACGCTACCAGCACAAGGTCATACAAGCAACACGCCACCGAGAAGGGGGACCCAATGACCGACATCACCGTGCGCCGCTCCGTTTCAGGTGACAGCAGCGAGCTGGAGCGCCTGGCGGCGTTGGACAGCGCGCGCCCGCCGACCGGTCCGGCGCTGGTGGCCGAGGCCGACTCCCGGATGATCGCCGCGCTCCCGCTGGGCTCCGGCCGGCCGATCGCCGACCCGTTCGAGCCGACCGCCGCGATCGTGGCGCTGCTCGAGCTGCGCGCCGCGCAGATGGCCGCGGCGCCCGAGCGGCGTGGCTGGACCGAGCGGGTGCGCTCGCTGATGCGCCCGCGCCCGTCGCACGCGGGCGCCTGACCCTTCATCGGTGCTCCCTACCCCGGCGAGAGGACCGGCTTCGGCCGGTCCTCTTGTCGTTCATGGGCAGAATGCCGCCCAGCCGAACGAGAGGAGCCTGCAGTGGCAGAGGTCGCGCCCGGTGTCTTTCGCCTGGGAACGCACATCGTGAACTGGTACGTGGTGAAGGACGGCGACGCGCTCACGGCGGTCGACGCCGGCCTGCCCGGCTTCGGCGACACGCTCGACGATGACCTCCGCGCGCACGATCTCGATCCGGGCAAGGTGGAGGCGGTCGTCCTCACCCACTCGGACGGCGACCACACGGGGCTCGCCACCCGGTTCAAGGAGGCAGGCGCCCGCGTCCTGATCCACTCGGACGACGCCGGGACGCTCGCCAAGCCGGGCCCGAAGTCCGGCGATGCCGCGCCGCTCAAGCTGCTCCCGCACGTGTGGCGGCCGGCGTTGTGGCGCTTCTTCGGCTACATGGCGCGCCGCGGCGGCGGCAAGCCACCGGCGGTGGAGGCCGACGCCACGTTCGCCGACGGCGACGTCCTCGACGTCCCCGGGCGCCCCCGTGTGCTGCACACGCCGGGCCACACCTCCGGCCACAGCGCGTTCCTCCTCGAGGATCGCGGCGTCCTCTTCGTCGGCGACTCGCTCTGCACCTGGAACCCCCTGACCGGCGGCCGCACGCCGCAGCTGATGCCGCATGCCTTCAACGAGGACAACGGCGCGTGCGTCCGCTCGCTGGACGCGATCGCGGGCGCGGACGCCGGCGTGCTGCTACCCGGACACGGCGATCCGTGGCACGGCTCGCCGGCGAAGGCGGCGGAGCGGGCGCGGAGAAGGCGACCGGCTAGGCCGGAGTCGGCCGCGCGGACGCCCGGGCGTCGTTCGCCAGCCAGCCGAGCATCCGCTCGTACACCCGCGGGTGGTTCAGCAGCGCCAGGTGGTGCGTCCCGCCGATGTGCGCGCCGTACTCCTCCTCGAACGGGACCCGGCGCGTCCGGCTGCGCCCCGACGCGCTCGGCTGCAGCACCAGGCAGTCGCCCAGCAGCCGGCCGACCGGGTCGCTGCCGCCCCGCGTGATGGTCGCCGCCACGAAGCAGTGCGTGGCGCCCTCGAGCAGCGGGACCTCCTGGCACGCCGCGGCGCGCAGGGCGTCCGGGTCGCAGTCGCGCCAGTCGGCGTCCACCAGGGAGCCCTGGCGCAGGTCGCGGATGCCGGCGCTCCGCCGCTGCAGGAAGCCCGCGAACGGCCTCGTCTCGGGCAGCGCCCCCAGCGCCGCGCTCATCCAGTGCACCCCCTGCGCCAGCGGCGCGCCCATGTGCGGCGTCCCCAGCGAGACCACGTGCCGCACGCGCCGCGCCCAGCCATCGCCGCGCTCGGCCGCCTGGTGGCAGGCCGAGCGCGCCACGAGCCCGCCCATCGAGTGGCCCACGAGCGCCATCGACTCCACCTCGGCCGGCCACTCCGCCACGAGCTCCGCGAGCAGGTCCGCCAGCGCCAGGCCGTTCTCCGAGATGTGCCGGCCGCTGTTGTAGCGGACCTCGACGGGTGTGCAGCCGAGGTCGCGGCGCAGCCGCGTGGCGTACGTCTCGCCCTCCGGCCCGGCGCCCCGGCGCCAGGAGAACTCGGTCTCCATCAGCCCGTGGACGAACACCACGATCCGCCCGCCGGCATCGGGATGCGCCGCGGCCAGCGCGCGAGGCTCCAGCGGCACCGCCCGCCCGCCGGCGCGCACGCTCATCGGCTCGTGGAGGTCGCTGCCCTCGCGCTCGAGCGTGTCGCCGATCAGGCCGTTCAGCGCGCCCACGAGCAGCGCTCCCCGCGGCGAGGCGGACAGCCGCCGGCCGTCCGGCACCGCGCGACGCCCCAGGCCGGCCTCCGCGGCGATCCCCAGCAGCCGCGTGGCGCCGCCCAAGCCGGCGTACACGCCGTTCGAGATCGCGTCGTGCAGCGTCCGCGCCGGAAGCGCGCCGCGCCCGGTCGCGCCGAAGGCCCGCTGGGCGACGGCGCGGTGCACGTCGCCGATGCCGCCGGTCGCCCGGCGCAGCTCGTCGAAGCCGAGCCGGGCGAGGCTCCTCAGCTCGTCGACCTGCCGGTTCTCGCTCATGGCCGCAAGATACGACGCAGGGCCGATGTCGCGTGCAGCCGCGCGCCACGGCTGGCCGGTCAGTCGGCGATGTAGTCGGCGAGCCGGGCCGCCTCGGCCTCGAGCTCGTCCCGGTCCGCGCCGCGCAGGCTCCCGAACGGGTGCAGCCGCACCCGCTCCCCCTCCTGCTTCCAGGTCCCGGCGACCGCGCCGTCGACCAGGAAGGTCATCTCCGACTGCGGGTTCTTGATGTGGAAGATCTTCGGCCGGTGCTCCTCCGGCAGGATCTGGGTGCGCCGGCAGTTCACCAGCAGCGTGGCGTCCCAGGTCGGCAGGAAGCGCGCGGGCGCGACGGTGTCCGCCGCCGGCAGCGGCGTGCGCGGCAGGTCGAGCAGCAGCCCGCCCTTCTCATCGCGGAACCGGCGCAGCTCCATCCGCTCGAGCGCCGCCTTCACCGCCGTGAGCTGCAGGCCCGCCCAGCTCGCCACGTCCGCCACGGACGCGGGCCCGAAGGCCCGCAGGTAGCGGCGGATCAGCAGGTCGATGCCCTCGTCCTCCGAGATCGACGGGGCGGGGCCGAGCCAGTCCTCCGCCCGGCCGTACAGGTCGGCCCTGCGGCGCTCCCACGTGCCCGACGGCGGAATCCGGACCAGGTTGAGCCGCGTGCCGGCGCCGCCGAAGAGCGCGCTGTCGATCCCGTCGACCAGCTCCGCCCGCGGCCGCGGGCCGTCGGCGAGCATGCGGTCCACCCGCCGCGCCGCCGCGCGGGCGGTGGCCGGGGTGGGGCCGCGCTTCTTGTAGGCGCGCTGCCACGACTCCCAGCGCGCCTCCCGCGTGCCGGCCGCGAACGGCCAGTAGTCGCGCGCGGACACCAGGTGGATCGTGGAGCGCATCAGCGTGGCCTGGATCACGGCGCGCCGCTCGAGCGCGCGGGTGAGCGAGTTGCGCTCGAAGCCGGCCAGCCGCGACCAGAGCCCGATGTACATCGACGGCGCGTACTGCGCCTGGATCCCGCCGAGCCGCTCGAGCGCCCGCGGCAGCCGCTCGCGCCGCCGCGACAGCAGGAACTGCCGCTCGAGCAGCGCCCGGTTCAGCTCGCGCTGGGTGAGGACTCGCTCGGCGCCGACGGCCACGTCCCGCGACGCTAGCGCCTCAGCCCTCCGCGGCCTCGTGGAAGCTCTGGTCCCGGCAGATGACGATGTCGTCGTCGAAGGCGCTGACGCCGCCGTGGCCGCGGCAGGCCTCGACGGCACGCTCGCCGCGCTCGCTGCTGGATGTCTGGTCGAGGCAGATCACCACGTCGTCGTCGAAGGCGCTGACCCCGCCGTGGCCGCGACACTCGTCGACCGCCTGCGCGCTGCGCTCCTCCCTGTCCCGTGAAGCCCCCTCGTCGCCGCAGCCCATCGTGCCTGCGAGGGCGAGCGCGGCGGCGGCCGGAACCACCAGCTGTCGCATCCGCATGAGACTGAATTTAACTCCTGCGCGCGGCGGGTATTGAATACTCCCGACCATCGGCAAGCGCTACCACACCGTCCGCCCCGCCCCGCCGCTGAGGCCGTTCGTCGAGTGCCTCTGGGTCCACTCGATCGACGGCGAGGACCAGCGCGAGGATCGCCGCATCCTCCCGGACGGGCGCATGGACCTCGTGTGGATCCCAGAGCTCGGCACGCTCGTGGCCGGGCCCCAGTCGCGCCACACGAGCCGGCCGGTCGGAGCGCCGCTGCTCGCGGTCGGAGCGCGCTTCCGCCCAGGCGTGGCGCCGCAGCTGCTGCGGCTGCCGGCCTCGGAGCTCGTCGACCGGCACGTGCCGCTCGACGCCGTCCGGCCCGCCCTCGCGGCCCGGCTCGACGCGCGGCTCGCGGGGGCGGGCGACCCGCTGGCCGTCCTGCAGCAGGAGCTGATGCGGAGCCTCGCCGACCTCGGCGAGCCCGACCCGGTGGTGCGCGCCGCCACGACGCTGCTCGCCGGCGGCTCGGCCGGCGTGGCCGAGGTGGCGGACCGCGTGTACGTGAGCGAGCGGCAGCTGCAGCGCCGCTTCGCCGAGCGGGTCGGCTACGGGCCGAAGACGTTCCAGCGCATCGCGCGGTTCCAGCGCGCGGTGCGGTCAGCTCGGGCTTGACGGCGCGCGGCTGGCGAGCGCAGCGGCGTCGGCGGGCTACGCCGACCAGGCGCACCTCACGCGCGAGAGCCGCCGCCTGGCCGGGCTCAGCCCGCGCGAGCTCGTCAGCTGGATGACGTGAGCACGCGCGCGAGCGCGCGGTAGTCGCCGAGCGGCACGCCCTCGTGGCCGACCGGCTGGAGGCAGACGTGGTCGGCGCCCGCGTCGAAGTGGGCCTGAACGGCCTCGGCCACCTGCTCGGCCGAGCCGTGGGGGACGATCGCGTCGATCAGCCGGTCGCTGCCGCCGTCCGCCAGGTCGTCCTCGGTGAAGCCGTGGCGGAGGAGGTTGGCCGCGTAGTTGCGTGCGGTCGAGGTAGGGGCCGGCGAAGTCCCTCGCAAGCCGCCGGCCCGTTTCGACGTCCGGCTCGACCACGACCGTCAGCTCGGGCGCCACCAGCACGCCCGGCCCGACCCGCTCGCGCGCGAAGCGCGTGTGCTCCACGGGGGTGAGGTACGGGTGCGCGCCGAGCGAGCGCTCGGCGGCGAGGTCGAGCATCTTCGGGCCGAGGGCCGCGGCCACGCGCTGGTCGCGCGGCACCGGCCGCTCCGCCGCGTCGAGGCCGTCGAAGAAGGACCGCATCGTGGCCACCGGGCGGCGGTACTCGCTGGTGGCCTCCGGATGCCCGATGCCGATGCCGAGCAGGAACCGGCCGCCGAACTCGTCGTTCAGCCGGCCGTGCTCGGCGGCCACATCGGCCGGCTCATGGCGCCAGACGTTGAGGATGCCCGTCGCGATCGGTCAGCGTGCGCGTGCCCTCGAGGAAGGGCCGCGCGTCGGCGGGCGCCGGGCTGCCGCCGAGCCACAGCGTGCCGAAGCCGAGCTCCTCGAGCTCGGCCACACCCTCGGCGCCCTCCTGATGGCGGCGCCAGATCCCGATCCGGCCGAGCGAGGCGAGGTCCACGGTCAGCCATCCTGCCAGTAGGCGACATGGCACGCATCGCGGTGAGAGTCCAACCACGTTCCTCGACGAACGAGATCGCGGGCGAGCGCGACGGCGCGCTGATCGTCCGCGTCACGGCGCCGCCCGTCGAGGGCAGGGCGAACGACGCCGTGCGGAAGCTGCTCGCCAAGCGGCTCGGCATCGCGCCCGGCCGCGTCACGGTCGTTCGCGGCGCATCCGGTCGGGACAAGCTTGTCGAGATCGACGGCATGGACGCCGGCGCGGTGCGCCGCGCTCTGTCGCTCGACGCCGCCTGAACGCCACGGCTGCTATGTGTCTGGGGACCATGAGGGTCCTCGTCACAGGCAGCTCCGGCCACCTCGGCGAGGCGCTCGTCCGCGTGCTCGGCGCCGAGGGCATCGACGTCGTCGGGCTCGACGTGCTCGAGTCCCCGCACACGAGCCGCGGTCGGCTCGATCGCCGACCGCGCCTTCGTGCGCCGCAGCATGGCCGGCGTGGACGCCGTCCTCCACCTGGCCACGCTCCACAAGCCCCACGTCGGCTCGCACACGCGACAGGACTTCGTCGACACCAACATCACCGGCACGCTCAACCTGCTCGAGGAGGCGGTGGCCACCGGGGTGAAGAGCTTCGTCTTCACGAGCACCACGAGCGCCTTCGGGCGCGCCCTCTCCCCGGGGCCGGGCGAGCCGGCCGCCTGGATCGACGAGGACGTGGCGCCCGTGCCGCGCAACATCTACGGGGCCACCAAGCGGGCGGCGGAGGACCTCTGCGAGCTCGCCCACCGCGACCACGGCCTGCCGTGCCTGATCCTCCGCACCTCCCGCTTCTTCCCGGAGGGCGACGACAGCGACGACGTCCGCAACGGCTTCCCTGACGCGAACATCAAGGTGAACGAGCTCCTGTACCGCCGCGGCGACATCGAGGACATGGCGAGCGCGCACCGGCTCGCCCTGCAGCGCGCCGCTGACATCGGCTTCGGCAGGTACATCGTCAGCGCCACCACGCCGTTCACGCGCGACGACCTGGCCGAGCTGCGCACGGACGCGCCGGCGGTGGTGCGGCGCCTGTTCCCGGACTACGAGGCGATCTACGCCGAGCGCGGCTGGTCGATGTTCCCGACCATCGACCGCGTGTACGACAACAAGCGGGCGCGCGAGGAGCTCGGCTGGTCGCCGCGCTACGACTTCCGCCACGCGCTCGACCTCGTGGCGGCCGGCCAGGACCCGCGCAGCGAGCTCGCCGTGACGGTGGGGATGAAGGGCTACCACGACGTGCCCACCGGGGTCTACACGGTGCGCTGAGCCGCCGTCGCGGCAGCACGGCGCGTGGACGTTCTACTTCGAGGCGCCTGGCGGATTCACCGTCGAGGTCCTCTGCTGACCAGCGATACTGGGCGCATGGCCTACGTCCCGCCCGCCCGCCACCTGCTCCGCGCGAAGGACCTCGCCGACGCGCGCTACTTCGAGCCGCTGGGCGTGGACGACCTCGCGGGCGCGGCCGGCCTGTCCCGCGCCCACTTCAGCCGCGAGTTCCGGCGTGCCTTCGGCGAGTCTCCGCACGCGTACCTCCTCACCCGCCGCCTGGAGCGCGCCGCGGCGCTGCTCCGCACCACCGACAACTCCGTCGCCGAGATCTGCCTCGCGGTCGGCCTGACGAGCGTCGGCTCGTTCACCACGAGCTTCACGCGCACGTACGGCATGTCGCCGACCGCCTACCGCGCGACGTTCCCGCCGGCGGCGTACCAGGCGCGGGTCCCGGCCTGCATGGCTCGCATGCACGGGCGGCCGCAACACCGCACGTTTCGAGAAGACAGCGGCGCGGCGCCCGCGTAGCTTGACCGGGCAACCAAGACCCGAAACCTCAGGAGATCCCGATGATCAAGATCGCAAGCGCGCAGCTGTGGGTGCACGACCAGGACGTGGCCCTCGAGTTCTACACCCGCAAGCTCGGCATGGAGGTGCGTGCCGACGTGACCGTGCCGGAGCTGGGGAACTTCCGCTGGCTCACGGTCGGGCCCGCGGGCCAGGACGACGTCTCGATCGCGCTGATGGCCATCCCCGGCCAGCCCGTGATGGACGACGACACCCGCCAGCAGGTGGGGGAGATCATGGCGAAGGGCTTCGCCGGCTCCATCTTCCTCAACACCGACGACGTCCACGCCGCCTACGAGGACCTCACGAGCCGCGGCGTGGAGTTCGTGGAGAAGCCCCACGAGGCGCCCTACGGAATCGACTCGTCGTTCCGCGACCCGTCGGGCAACCACTTCCGCCTCGCGCAGCTGCGGGACGGGGCTGTGGGCTGAAGGACGGCCGGCCCTCCGGCCGCGTCAGTACGGGAGCAGGCCGGCGTCGATGCCCTCCCACGCGGTACGGAGCTCTCCCAGCTCGGCGCTGCGACCCCGCGCGAGATCGGCCTGCTCGCGCGGGTCGCGGCCGAGGTCGTTCCGCCGCGGGCGGGGGCGCCGTCAGCCCCCCGGCCGCGTCAGGATCGTCGGCCCCGGTCCGCCCTCAGCTGGCCTAGACCGGCCAGCCGCTCGTCGATCCGGTCGAAGAAGGTGCCCCAGCCCTCCTTGGCCCGCTCGTACCCCTCGGGGCTCATCGTTCCGCGCTGCTCGAAGCGCATCTCGGTGCGGCCGTCGCCCAGGTCCGTGAGCTCCACGGTCACCACGTCCTGGGGGCCGTCCCCCGGCTCGTCCGTGATCGTGAACACGAGCCGCTCGGGCTCGGCGACCTCGCGGAACTCGCCCTTCCACTGGATCTCCCTGCGCGCCGGCCCCGCATACATGGTGAGCCGCCAGGCGCCGCCGGGCGTCACGTCCATCGACACGGTCGAGAGGGGAATCTCCGCCTGGGTCCCGCCGAACCAGTCGGCGAAGCGCTCCGGCTCGGTCCACTCCTTCCAGACCTGCTCGCGCGGCGCGTCGAACACGCGGGTCACGTTCATCCCGTGCTCAGGCATCCGCGGCAGTCTCCTCCCCGCCGAGCCGCTCGTCCAGCCGGTCGAAGCCCTCCTCCCAGAAGCGGCGGTAGCCGAGCAGCCACTCGACCGCGTCACCGAGCGGGTCGCCGACCAGCCGCGACGGGCGCAGCTGCCCCATGCGGCCGCGCTCGATCAGGCCGGCGCGCTCGAGCACCTGCAGGTGCTGCGACACGGCCTGGCCCGTGACCGGGAACCCCGCCGCCAGCTCGTTCACCGTCGCCTCGCCCTCGGACAGCCGCGCGAGGATGCCGCGCCGCGTGGGGTGGGAGAGTGCGGCGAAGGTGGCGCTGAGCGGGTCGTCGTCGTGAGCCAAGCCACTCCTTTGACAAGGAACTGCTTGGATATAGTAGTCCGCCCTCGGACAAAGGAGAAATCAATGGGCAGCATCGTGGTGACCGAGTTCGTATCGCTCGACGGCGTGATGGAGGGGCCGGCAGGCGACGACAACTTCGTACGAGGCGCATGGAGCTTCGAGTTCGACCGCGGCGACGACGGCAACGCCTTCAAGACCGGCGAGACGATGGACGCCGACGCGATGCTGCTCGGCCGCCGGACCTACGAGGGCTTCGCCAGGGCCTGGCCGTCCCGGGACGGCGAGTTCGCCGACAAGTTCAACAACATGCAGAAGTACGTGGTCTCGTCGACCCTGAAGGACCCGGAGTGGGCCAACACGACCGTCCTCGACGGTGACGTGGCCACGTCGGTTGCCGAGGCGCGCGACCGGCACGAGCGCCACCTGATCGTGCACGGCAGCGCGCGGCTCGTGCACGAGCTGATCGAGCAGGACCTCGTGGACGAGCTCCGCCTGATGGTCTTCCCCGTGGTGCTCGGCACCGGGAAGCGGGTCTTCGGCGACACGAGCGGGAAGCGGCCGCTCAAGCTGGTCGAGTCGGGCACCGTCGGCCCCGACGGCGTCCTGACCCTGGTCTACCGGAAGCCCTAGTCGACCAGCGAGCCGATCGCGGACAGCGCCTTCTGCGCGTTGAGGCGGCCGTCGTAGGCCACCTTGCCCTTGAGCGGCGGCGGCTTGTCGACCTTGTGGCGGATCGCGTAGCGCAGGTCGCCGTAGCTCGCCTTCGACTCCTGCTTGCGGAGCATCGCCGCGAGCCCGGCGGCGTACGGCGCGGCCATCGAGGTGCCCGACAGCGTCCGGTAGCCGCCGCCGAGGTAGGTCGAGAAGATGCCGTCGCCGGGCGCGGCAACGTCGACCGCAGTCGAGCCGAAGTTGGAGAACGAGGCGAGCGTGTCGCTCGAGGTGGTCGCCGCGACGGCGAGGATGTTCGAGTCGCCGTAGGAGGCCGGGTACTCCGGCGACTTGTCGATGTTCTCGCCGTCGTTCCCGGCCGCCACCACGAGCAGCGCGTTCTTCGACTGCGCGAAGTCGACCGCGTCGTGGAGGGCGCTCGACTTGCCGCTCGTCCCGAAGGAGCAGTTGATCACCTTCAGCCCCGCCTTGACCGCGTACTCGATCCCGGCGATCGCGTCGGAGGTCGAGCCCTTGCCGCGCGAGTTCATGAACTTCACCGGCACCAGCCCAGCCGACCAGCAGATCCCGGAGCTGCCGTTCGCGTTGTTGCCGCGGCCGGCCACGATCCCCGCCACGTGCGTGCCGTGCCCGTTGTCGTCCTGGCCCGAGCCCTTCCCCTTGATCGCGTTCCACCCGTAGGTGTCGTCGACGTAGCCGTTCTTGTCGTCGTCCTTGCCGTTGTTCGGCTTGTCCGAGCTCCGGAGCACGTTCGCCGCGAGGTCCGGGTGGTCGGTGTCGATGCCCGTGTCGAGGATCCCGACCTTCGCGCAGCCGGTCCGCGTGCCCCAGGCCTCCGGCGCGTCGATGTCGTGGTCCTCGGGCGACTCGACGATGGCGTAGTCGAGCGTGTAGAAGGGGTCGTCGGGGGTCTTGGGCGCCGAGGCGGTCTGGATGAAGTCGGGCTCGGCGTAGGCCACGCCGTCCACGCGGCTCAGGCGCCGGCGCAGCAGGTCCGTGGCCCGGCCCGAGCGAGGACGTATTACGGCCAGCCGGCCGCCGCGCACGGCGGCGAAGCGCCGCGCGGCGCGCCCGTCCACCGCGGCGAGGATCCGCTGCTGGCGCTCGCGCGAGACGCCCTCTTCGAACCCCACGAGGAGCTGCCCGGACACGGCCGGCGGGGCGGCGCCGGCGGGCGCCGCGGGCACGAGCAGGACGGCGGCGGCGAGCGCGATCCGCAGTGCGGTCAACTCAAGCTCTTACCGCCGGCTGCGGCTCGGGTGCCGGAGGCGCGCTGGGGGGCGGCTTGTCGTCGAAGTAGCCAGAACCCTCGATGCTGATGTGCGGCAGGATCTTGTCGAGCCAGCGGGGCAACCAGATCGTCCTCCTACCGGCGACCACTATCAACGCGGGCACGAAGAAGCACACCACGAGCGCATCGATCGCGACCGCCGTCGCCAGGCCGAGGCCGAACTGCTTGATCGTCGGGTCGCCGTTCAGGACGAAGCTGGCGAACACGCAGAACATGACGGCCGCCGCCGCTCCGATGATGCGCCCGGAGTAGCCGAGCCCCTCGATCACGGTCGCGCGGGCGCCCTTGCCCTCCTTGAAGTGCTCCTGGATCTGTGTCAGCAGGAACACCTGATAGTCGGTCGACAGCCCGAACAGGATCGCGAACATGATCAGCGGCACGAAGCTGACGACGGGTATCGAGCCGTCGAGTCCGATCAGGCTCGACGCAAAGCCCTCCTGGAAGACGAGCGTGAGCACGCCGTAGGCCGCCCCGACCGAGATGAGGTTCATCACGGCTGCCTGGGTGGGAATCAGCAGGGAGCGGAACCCGACCAGCAGCACGAGGAAGCTGAGTGCCGCGACGATCAGGATGACCAGGGGGAGCTTGCTGGTGATCTTGTCGGCGAGATCGACGTAGGCGGCCGTCGTGCCGCCGACGAAGGCCGTCATGCCCTGGCCCTTGGTCGCCTTCGGGATGGTCGTGTCCCTCAGGTGGGAGACGAGGTCCTCGGTCTTGAGGTCCGAGGGCGCCGTCGTGGGAATCAGCGTGTAGACGGCCGCGGATCCCTGCTTGTTGACCAGCGGCTGCGACACGGACGCGACGCCGTTGGTCTTCTGGAGGTCCGTCCTCATGGTCTGGAGGCGCGGGTCGGTTGCGGGCTGCTCGGCCTGCTTCTTCTTCTGGGAGAGCTGGTTGGACTGCTTCTGCGTCTGCTGCTTCGCCTCGGACTGCGCCTGCTGCTGGGTCGCGCCCTGCAGCTCCGCCTCCTGCTCGATCTGCTGCTGCTGCGCCTTGAGCTGCTGCTCCTGCTGGCTGATCTTGTTGAGGTTCTTCTGGTCCGGCTTGGCGGGCTTGCTGAGGTGGACGGAGATCAGGAACGGCCCGTTCGACCCAGCTCCGAAGCCCTCCGTCATCAGGTCGTACGCCTGGCGCGCGGTCGTGTCGGTCGGCTCTGCCCCGACGTCCTCCTGACCGAGGCGCAGCGACAGCGTGGGGATCGACAGAGCCAGCAGCGCCACCAGCACCACGATCATCACCGGCCAGCGGTGATTCGCGATCCACGTGGCCAACCTCGTCCACAGCGGCGACTGCGTCTCGGCGGCACGGTCCTTGTGGAACGGCAGCTTGAGCGCCGAGACGTGCGAGCCGACCAGCCCGAACAGGGCCGGCAGCAGGGTGAGCGCGGCCAGGATGGCGAAGCCCACCGCGATCGCCGACGTGTAGCCCAGGGTCGTGACCAGCGGGATTCCGGCGACCACCAGCGCCAGAAGGGAGATCGCCACGGTCCCGCCCGCGAACAGGACCGCGCCGCCTGCCGTCGCGGTCGCGCGCGCTATCGACTCGCGGACCTCCATCCCCTCGGAGACCTGCGTTCGGTGCTTGGTGACGATGAACAGCGAGTAGTCGATCCCGACCGCGAGCCCGATCATGGTCGCCAGCGTGGGTGCCGTGGTCGGGATGTCCGCGATGTGGCTGAGCAGCGTCACGACGCTCAGGCCGCACAGCAGGCCGAGCACGGCGGTCACGATCGGCAGCCCCATCGCCACTGCCGAGCCGAAGACGAGCAGCAGGATCAGCATCGCGGCCACGATCCCGATCTTGTCGCTGGCCCCGGTGTCCGGCTTGGAGAGCTGCTGGCCGACGTAGCCGCCGATCGGCAACCTGGAGCCCCGCCTTCTTCGCCGGGTTGGCGGCGTCGAGCACCGCGTTCGCACTCGTCGTCGGTGATCGAGCCCTGGCCGACGTCGAGCGCCACCGAGATGTAGCCGATCTGCTTGTTCTTGCTGAGTGCGCTGGCCCCGGCGTCGCTCAAGGGGCTGACGGCGGTCGTCACGTGCGGCGTCTTCTTCAGGGCGCTGACGGACGATTTGATGGCCTTCGAGTACTTCGAGTCGGTCAGCTTGCCGCTGTCGGTGGCCACGACGATCGGGTTCGTTCCGTAGGCCTGGGTCGGGAAGCGGTTGCTCAGGAGGTCGGTTGCGCTCTGGCTCCCGGCGCCCGGCAGGGTCACGTTGTTGGTGGTGCTCGAGCCGGCCTGGCCGGCGACGACCACGAGTGCCACGACCAGTACGAGCCACAGCCCGAGGACCACGAAGTGCCAGCGCGCGCACGCGTGGCCGAGTTTGTAGAGCAGGCCAGTCATCAGAGACCTCCTTGTCGCCGATGAGACGACGGACGAGCGAGTCGGGGGCCACAACCGTACGCCGATGAGCGAGGTCGCGCAAGTGGGGGACCCCGCGTGTTTTCCCTACCGTTTCTCGAAGGCGTGCCCGCCTCGAAGCCGCTAGCCGATGGCCGCCTGCAGCTGGAAGCGAGAGCGGATCCCGAGCTTCTGGTAGGCGCTGCTGAGATGTCGCTCGACGGTCTTCTCGGTCACGAACAGGGCTTGCGCGACCTCACGGTTGGTGTGCCCCTCGGCCACCTGGCGGCATACGCGCCACTCCGCCGCGGTCAGCGCGCCCGGCCCGGTCAGCTCCGTCCGCGGGCGACGCCCCGGTCCGGAGTGGAGCTCGGCCCGTGCGCGCTCGGCCAGCGCGACCGCTCCGCACGCGTCAGCCAGCTCGATCGCCCTGCGCTGGGCGTCTCGCCCTTCCCGCCGCCGTCCGGCGCGGCCCAGTTCTGCGCCGAGGCCCGCGAGCGCGTGAGCCAGCTCCAGGCGCGCAGAGCTGCCCTCCAGGAGCGAGACCGCGTCCTCGAGCAGTCCCAGCCCCTCGCGTCCACCGATCGCGACCCCGGCGCTGCGCAGTGACCGTCCCAACGCCCCGGGTGCACCGACGCGCCGCGCCATGGCCAGGTGCTCCCGCGCAAGTCTCGCGGCCGTCTGCGACTCGCCCAGCGAGGCGAGCGCCGGCGCCGCGAACACCTTCCAGTCGCTCGGCCACGGCACGTCGTAGGCCTCGAGCCGCTCGCCACACCACATCAGGTCGGCGACGCCCTCGCGCACGTGGCCCTGGGCGATCCGCAGCCGCCCGCGTGCGATCAGGTACTGGTCGACGTACAGGCGATCCTCGGCGATCCCGAGCGTCTCGCCCGTCTGCGCCAGCTCGGCCGCGGCCGCGAGATCTCCGCGCTCGATCTGCACGACGATCGCCACCGCGAGGAGCTGCAGCAGAACGAAATGCTGCTCGTCCACGAGCAACAGTCCGGTCTCGGCCTCGACCTGGGCGTCGTGGAGCGAACCCTGCGCGAGCGCGATCGCGGCGCGCCGGCCGTGGATGAGGCCCTGTCTCGTCGTGTGGCCCTCACGGCGGGCGCCTTCCAGCGCGAGGTCGAGCACCCGCAGGGCCTGGTCGTACTGCTCCCCGAGTCTCCATGTCACCAGCGCCAGGAACGTGGCGTTCGTCGCAGCGCCGGCCGGGAGGCCGGTCGCGAGCGCCGCCTGCAGCCTCCTCCACGGCTGCCGTGGCCGAGCCTCCCTGGAGGAGCTGCTCCTGGGCCGCGTGGATCCTCGCTACGGCCTCGAAGCCGGGGTGACCGGCGGCCTGCTCGCGAAAGCGCTGCAGGTGCGCGGCGAGCCCGGCACGCAGGCGCGGCACGGCTGTCGCGACCATCAACAGCTCGGAGCGCCAGCTCGAGCGAGCGCTCGGGGTCGAGCGGGCGAAGCTGGTCGGCAAGCGAAGCCCAGCGCGTCGACGGCGGCCTCCGCCGAGCGACCGCCCGACGCGATCGCGCAGCGCCCCAGCATCGACGCCGCGTCGGCTCGAACCATCGGCTCGGCGCCCGAGGTCAGGGCCGAGCGCAGATGCTCTTCTGCTGCCTCGAACTGCATCGAGGCCACCTCGAAGGCTCCGAGCTCGGTCAAGATCTCCGCGCGCTCCTGTTCCTCCGGGGATTCCGCAAGCGCCCGGCGCAGGCGCGCCGCCGCCGCGCCCGGAGCGCCGCGCCGCGCCGCGACGCGGGCGGCCGATCTGAGCAGCTCGACCCTGCGCCTGATCCCCGGTCGCGGCGGTCAACAGGAGATGCGCCGTCACGCGCTCAGGCGACGCTCCCTCCCGCGCCAGCGCTTCGGCTGCCGCCGCGTGCCGCGCCTGGCGCTCCCCGGGCGCGAGATCCTCATACAACGCCGCACGAACGATCGGATGAACAAACCCCAGGCGCTCGACGGAGGCGAAGATGTCAGCCCGGACGAGGTCATCCGCCGCCGCACGGGCGGCGTCCTCGCTCAGACCCGACACGCGACCGGCGAGCTGCAGCTCGCTGTCATCTCCAAGCACGGCGACCGCCCTCGCAAGCTCGCTCGCCGCAGGGCCGAGCGTGGCCAGTCGATGCAGAACAAAGCGGCTCACGGCGGCCGGACCGACCGCCTGCACCTCGCTCGCCGCGCCGGCCGACGGCACGACCCCCGCCGCGTCCAGAGCGCTGAGCAGCTCCCGCAGGAACAGGGGGTTGCCACCGGTCGCTCCATGACACGCGCGGCAGAACTCCTCGGCCGCCTCCGCGCCCAGGCGCTCCCGCGCCAGAGCCACCGAAGCGGACTCGCTCAGCGGTCGCGGATGCAGCACGCCCGCCTCGGGACGCGACGCCACCTGCGCCCACAGCGACTCCCCGTCGGCCGCTGAATCCGGTCGGCGGCCGGCGAGAAGCATCGCGACCCGGATCCCCTCGATGCGCTGCGCCAGGTAGGCCAGGAACCGCAGCGAGTCGCGATCGACCCACTGGCAATCGTCGACCGAGACGAGCAGCGGGGCGCGGTCGGCGAGATTCACCACCAACCAGTAGAGGCTGTGCAGGGCCTCGAAGCCGACATCGGCACCGGGCGACTGCCGCTCGTCCGGCTCGAACAGGCGCGCCGCGGGACCGGCCGCGCCCGCGAACAGATCGGCGCGCTCGGGAGCCTCGCCGATCATGGGCTCCAGCAGCTGGCGCACGATGCCGAACGCAAACGGCTGCTCGAGCTCCGAACCCCTCGCCTCGAGCGGCGTCACGCGAGCCCGCACAGCCGCTGCGCGCGCCTCGCGCACGAGCTCGGTCTTGCCAACGCCGGCGGGCCCCTCGACCAGGAGCAGCGTCCCCGCGCCGGCGCACGCGCGCTCGAGGCCTTCGCGCAGCGCCCCGAGCTCGCGCTCGCGCTCGCGCAGAGCCGACGTGGGAGACGACACGACAGCGAAGATACACCGCGGCCGGTCACGTGCCAGAGCTGAAACCCAGGGGGAAACACTCGGGGTTCCTCCCTTGTGGACGCGACTCGTCACCGACATCGTGAACCTGTGGACAGCGCGAGCGAGCTCAACAAGCGAAAGGTCCGGCTGTTCGTCGAGGCGGTCTGGAACGAAGGACGTCTGGAGCTGATCGACGAGCTGGTGGCCGCCGACTACCTCGGCCGCGTCCCACGCATCGAGAGAGGGGTTCACGGACCAGAGGGTGTGCGCCGGCTGGTGGCACACGGCCGCCGCGCCCACCCGGATCTGTACGTCAAGATCGACGACCAGATCGCAGAGGACGACCGAGTCGCAACGCGCTGGCGTGCGACGACCGAGAGCGCCAGTCGCTGCGGCGACGACCGGCCGCACCACGTGCTACGCGGGCATCTCGATCATTCGGCTCCTGGCCGGAAAGCAAGTCGAGTCACACACCGAATACACGGACGCCACCCCCTGGGCCGGGGACGCGCGCCAGGCTGCTAGCGTCGCCCCGTCGCATGCAGATCGGTAAGCCCGGGGACCCCGTCAGCCACATCGCGCAGGCCTATCCCGACAGGGTCGAGATAAGGGGCCGCGACCTCACCGGCGACCTGATGGGCCGGCTGAGCTTCACCGAGTACTTCCACCTGCTCCTGACCGGGCAGGAGCCGACCGAGGACCAGCGCTTCTTCCTCGACCTGCTGCTGGTGGCGATCGCCGAGCACGGGATGATGCCCACCAACGTCGCCGCCCGGATGACGCTCGCGGCCGACCCGGGCTCGCTGCACGGCGCCGTGGCGGCGGGGATCCTCGGCTGCGGCCCGGTGATCCTCGGCACGTCCGAGGAGTGCGCGCGGCTGCTCGAGGAGGCGCAGGCGCAGGTGGCCGCCGGTGCCGATCCCGCGCAGGTGGCCGCGGAGGCCGTGCAGGCGATCCGCGCCGCCGGCGGCAGGGTGCCCGGCTTCGGCCACCCGGTCCACCGGCCGCTCGACCCGCGCGCCGAGCGCATCCTCGAGCTGGCCGACGCCCGCGGCGCCGCCGGGCCGCACGTGCTGCTGGCGCGCCACGTGCGCGACGCCGTGGCCGAGGCCTGGGGCAGGCCGCTCACGATGAACGTGTCGATGCCGATCGCGGCCGTGATGCTCGACCTCGGCTTCCCCTCGGCCACCGTCAAGTCCGTCCCGATCCTCGCGCGCACGGCCGGCCTGCTCGCCCACCTCGCCGAGGAGCAGCAGCTGCCGCTCGGGTTCCTCATGGCCGGCCGGGCGGAGGAGGCGATCGAGTACGAGCGTCCGGATGACTGACGACGAGACCACTCCGTGGACGGAGCAGCTCGCCGCCGACGATGCGAGCTACCGCACCCAGCTCGCCTACCTCTTCGAACGCTCGGCCTTCTATCGCCGAGAAGCTGGCCGGTGCCGGCGTCGCATCCGCCGAGGCCGCGGGCGGGCTGGACGAGATCGCCGCGCTCCCGTTCACGGAGAAGCGGGAGCTGAAGGCGACGGCCACGGCGGACAACCCGATCGGCACGCACCTCTGCGCGGAGCCCTCCGAGATCGTCCGCATCTACTCCACGAGCGGCACGACCGGCACGCCGAGCTACATCCCGCTCACGGCGGGCGACCTCGAGAACTGGGTGGCCGGCTCGGCGCGGAGCTACGCGGCATCGGGCGTGGCGGCGGGACAGCGGCTCGTCTCCACCTATGGCGCGGGCCCCTTCGCGGCCGGCGCGGCTCTCGACGCGTTCGAGCGGATCGGCCTCACGCACATCCCGGTCGGCACCGGCAACACGCAGCGTCTCGTGCGGGCGATCGAGCAGCTGCGGCCGGAGGCGGCGGCGCTCACCCCGTCGTACGCCGCGCACGTGGCGGAGAGCTTCGACATGCGCGGCTCGAGCGTCGAACGCGTGCTGGTGGCGGGCGAGCCGGGCGGCGGCGAGCCGGCCTTCCGCGCGCAGCTCGAGGAGGGCTGGGGCGCGCGTGTGACCGAGGCGATGGGGATCGGCGACATCGGCATCTCGCTGTGGGGCGAGTGCGAGGAGCAGGACGGGATGCACCTCGGCGCGCGCGGCTTCGTGCACGCCGAGCTGATCGACCCGGAGTCCGGCGAGGCGCTTGCCATGGACGACGGCGCCCGCGGCGAGCTCGTCCTCACCCACCTGCGCCACCGCGCCGCGCCGCTGCTGCGCTTCCGCACCCGCGACCACGTGGAGGTCCGCACGAGCCCCTGTCCCTGCGGCCGCACCGGTCCGCGGATCAGGTGCCTCGGGCGCACCGACGACATGCTGATCGTGCGCGGCGTGAACGTGTTCCCCTCCGCGGTTCGCGAGGTGGTGGGCGCGTTCGCGCCCGACGTGAGCGGACACATCCTCGTCAGGCCGCGCGACGAGGGCGTGAAGCAGGAGCCGCCGCTGCCGGTGAGCGTCGAGCTGGCGCAGGGCGCGACAGCCGATCCCGCCCTGGCCGAATCGATCCGCGAGAGACTGCGCGGCGTATTGACCGTGCAGACGAGCGTTGACCTCGTGCCGTGGGGCAGCCTGGGGCGCAGCGAGTACAAGTCGAGACTGGTCGAGCATTGATCCGAGGAGGGAGATGAGGAAGCTCCAGAGCCAGGGCGTCCACCACATCACGATCGTGGGGGCCGACCGGCAGACCTCGATCGACTTCTGGGAGGGCGTCCTCGGAATGCCGTTCGTGTTCGAGCAGCCGAACCTCGACAACGAGTCGGAGAGCCATCTCTACTTCGACCCGGGCGACGGCCGCCTGATCACGATCTTCACGAACGAGGAGCGCGTGCCCGACCCGACTCGCACGCCCACGGATCCCGGCTGCGTCCACCACGTGGCGTTCGCGGTCTCGCAGGCCACGTTCTGGCAGGCGGCCGAGCGCCTCGAGGAGCGCGGGGTCAGGCACAGCGGCGTGAAGGACCGCGGGTTCATGGACTCGATCTACTTCGAGGACCCGCTCGGGCTGCTGATCGAGCTCGCGTCGTATCGCTTCGAGCCGCCGGGCGGGTTCACCCACGCCGAGGTGCTGCTCGAGGCGCACAGGATCCGCGTGGAGCGCGGCGACTACAACATCGACCGCGTCCACCTGGCGGACGCCATCGAGATGCTCGTCGACCGGTCGCGCGGATCGTTGTCGAAGGACGACTAGGAGGACGAGGGGAACACATGGCCGATCACACGCTGCACATCCTCACGCCGAGCGTGAACAACCTGACCGCGCGGATCTTCGTGCGGGCCGCCGGACTCGACTTCGAGGAGGTCGACGTCTGGGGCAAGAAGGACGAGCCGGACTTCGTCCGCAAGGACCCGGCCCAGCTGACGCCGATGCTCGAGGCGGACGGCCTGCCGCGCGGCTCGCTCTGGGAGAGCTGCGCGATCATGCAGTACCTCTGCAACAAGCACGGGCTCGACCGCTTCTACCCGACCGACCCAGGCCGGCGGGCGATGGTCGACAGCGCGATGTTCTACCTGACGGGAACCATGTATCCGCTCGTCGCGCGGGCCACCTACCCGGCACTCGGCTTCCCGCAGTACGCGGGCGAGGTCGCCACCTCCGAGGCCGACGACGCGATGAAGGCGAAGGCCCAGCAGGACGCCACCGACGCGCTGGCGCAGCCGCTCGAGGCCTACCGCGAGTTCTTCCTGGAGGGCCAGAGGTTCATCGGCGGCGACGAGCCGTCGATCGCCGACATCCGCCTGGCCGCGACGCTCGAGTTCCTGCGGGCGATCGACTACCAGCTGCCCGCGTGGGCGGAGGAGTTCATGACGGCCGTGGAGTCCGCGCTCGGCGAGGCGTACTCGGAGCCGGCCGGGGACGTGCGGGGATTCGTGGAGAGCGTGAAGGCGCAGGCGACCTGACGTGGAGGGCCGCGCCGCCGAAGTCGCCGAGTTCGTCGACGACTTCGACGGCTCCACCCTCGACACGGACGTATGGCTGCCGCACTACCTGCCCCAGTGGAGCTCGCGGGCCGAGAGCGCGGCCACGTACTCGGTGGCGGGGTCGGAGCTGCGCCTGACGATCCCCCCGGACCAGGGTCTCTGGTGCGAGGGCGTCCACGAGCCGCCGCTGAAGGTGTCGGGCATCCAGTCCGGCGTGTACGCGGGCGAGGTGGGCAGCACGAACGGGCAGCATTCCTTCCGCGACGGGGTGGTCGTGCGGGAATCCCAGCCGGCCTGGTGGGGCTGGACGCCCGAGTACGGGCTGCTGGAGGTGAGGGCGCGGATGGACATCAGCCCCCGCTCGATGGCCGCGGCGTGGATGGTCGGCCTGGAGGACCGGCCGGAGCGCTCCGCGGAGATCCTCCTCTTCGAGGTGTTCGGCGACGCCCTCTCGTCAGAGGACGGCCGGCCGACGGCGGCGGTGGGGATGGGCGTGCGCCCGTTCCGCGACCCGGCGATCACAGGCGAGTTCGACGCGCCGCGGCTGGCGATCGACGTGAGCGACTTCCACGTGTACGCCGCGGAGTGGCGGCCCGGCCGGGTCGACATCCTGGTCGACGGCGAGCACGTGAAGACGGTGCACGAGGCGCCGGACTATCCGATGCAGATGATCGTGGCGGTGTTCGACTTCCCGGACAAGGCCGGCTCCGCTCCGCCGGACCACGTGCCCGAGTTCGCCGTGGACCGCGTGCGCGGCGCCCCGCTGCGGGACGCCTAGTAGCCAGTTCCCGTCTTGACCCGGCGGCGGTCGACCTCGTGCAGCCCGCCCTTCTTGTCCAGGATCTCGCATGCCTCCGCGATGTCGTCGGCGAGCGTGGTGACCAGGCTGTGGCCGAGCGTCTGCTTCACGAGCGCGCGCATGATCTTCACGTGGTCCGCGTCGGGCGGCAGGGTGTAGGCGGGAACCATCCAGCCCCGCCCCGCGGCCAGCTGCGACGCGACGTCGAACTCGTCGTAGCCCCGGTCCTCCGCCAGCTGGAACGCGACGAGCGGGAGCTGCTCGTCGTCCTCACGCCCGACCAGCCGGAACCTCCCGGTCTCCTCGATCAGCTTCGCGAGCAGGCGGGTGTTCTGCTCCATGGTCTCGATCACGAAGCGGTAGCCGTCATAGCCGAGGCGGACGAAGTTGTAGTACTGCGCCAGGACCATCGCCGACCCGGTCGAGAAGTTCAGCGTGAACGTGGCGTCGGTCTTGCCCAGGTAGTTCTCGTAGAAGACGAGGTCCTCCGCCAGGTCGCTCTTCTCGCGGAAGATGAGCCAGCCCACCCCCGGGTAGACGAGGCCGAACTTGTGCCCCGACACGTTGATCGAGCGGACCTGCTCCAGCCGGAAGTCCCACTCGGAGTGGGGGTAGAGGAAGGGCCACACGAAGCCGCCGCTCGCCGCGTCCACGTGGAGGGGGACGTCCAGCCCCTTCTCCTGCTTGAGGCGAAGCAGGAGGTCGTTGATGCCGACGATGTCGTCGGCGTGTCCGGTGAAGGTGGTGCCGAGCACGGCGGCCACGCCGATCGTGTTCTCGTCGACGTGAGGCTCCACGTCGTCCGGCCCGATCGTGTACTTGTCGGGCTGCAGCGGGATGATGCGCGGCTCGACGTCGAAGTAGCGGCAGAACTTCTCCCACACGACGTGCACGTCTCCGCCGAACACGAGGTTCGGCCGTGAGGTGTCCTTCCCGTCGCTCTCGCGGCGCCCGCGCCACTTCCACTTGAGCGACAGCGCGCCGAGCATGATGGCCTCCGACGATCCCTGCGTGCGCGCGCCGGTCGTCTCGCCGGGGGCGTTGAACAGGTCGGCGAGCATGCGGATGCAGCGCTGCTCGATCTCCGCCGTCTGCGGGTACTCGGCGTGGTCGATGAAGTTGCGATGGAGGTTCTCGTCGACCACGCGGCGGGCCTCGGGCTCCATCCAAGTCGTCACGAACGTGGCCAGGTTCCGCATCGGCAGCCCGTCGAGCACCAGCTCCTCCCCGAGGAGCCGCATGGCGTCGACGGCGGGCATGCCGTGCTCCGGCAGCCGGTTGTCAGGGGCGGGCTCGAGCAGGAACCGGTTTCCGTACCGGGCCGCGCGCGCGTCGAGCTGGTCGCTGAGGACTTCGTCCGTGGGGGTCATGGCGGGTAGCGTAAGGCCGTGGTGGACCTCGACGCGAGCGCGATCGACGGCCTGGCCGCGCGAGTGCTCGAGAGCGGCATGGCTCCGGCCGTCGCGCTGGCCGTGACGGACCGCGAGCGGACCCTGCTGGCGCGCACCTACGGGGCCGCCTCGCCCGACGCGCTCTGGCCGGTCGCGTCGATCGGGAAGTCCTTCACGGCGGTGGTGGCGCTGCAGCTCGCCGAGGAGGGATCGCTCGACCTGCACGCGCCCGTCACCGACTACGTGCCGTGGCTCTCGGTGCGCACCCCGGGCGGGCCGATCACGGTGCACCACCTGCTCACGCACGCGGCGGGGCTGGTCCAGAGCTCCGACGTCGCACCGGCCTCGAACTACGACGTGGTGGCGCTGGCCGGCACGGAGACCGGATACGCGCCCGGCGAGCATCGCCACTACTCGAACATCGGCTACCGCGCGGTCGGGGTGATCCTCGAGGCCGTGACGGGCCGCCCCTATCCGGAGCTGCTGCAGCGGCGGGTGCTCGACCGGCTCGGGCTCGAGGCGTCCAGCCCGGTCATGGTCGGGGAGATGCGGCGGCGCCTTCCCGGCGGGCATGTGCCGTTCTACGACGACCGCCCCTGGCGGCCCGAGCACGGGCTGGCGCCCGGCCCGTGGGTCGAGTCGGCGGAGGCCGACGGGTGCGTGTGCTGCTCGGTGGAGGACCTGGCCGCGTGGCTGAGGGCGCTGTGGGCCGGCGGTGACCTGCTGTCCGGCGAGAGCCTGGCCGCGATGAAGACCTCCCAGGCGCCGCACGACGGCGACGGCTACGGCTACGGGCTCGACGTCCACGACGACGGCTTCGGCCACGACGGCGACATGCTCGGCTACGTCTCGTACATGCGGGCCGACACGGCGAGCGGCTTCGGCGTGGTGGCGTTCGCGAACGGGTTCGGCGGCGCCTGGTGGCTGGGGGAGGCGGTCCGAGCCGTGGCGGCGGGGCGCGAGCCGGCGGAGCTCGATCCAACGCCGGACGCGCCGCTGGTGGACGACGGCAGCTGCCCGCGCGGAGTGGGCGGCCTTCCCGGGGCGCTTCCGGGCGCACAACCCGTGGCTCCCGACATTCCTGGTCGCGGCGCGCGAGGGCCGGCTCGTGCTCGGGACCGACTGGACCGACGGCAGCGAACGCCATCCCCTGACGCCGCTCGGCGACGGCGGCTTCCGCGTGGGCGAGCCGGACTGGACGCCCGAGCGGCTCCTGTTCGACACCGCGGTGGACGGCCGCGCGCAGCGGGCCGTCCTCTCCGGGACGTCGTACTACCGCGCGTATGGCCCTACGGCGACGTCGTGACCACGCCGGTGGGGAACTGCGCGCCGAACGCGTCGAGGACCGTCTGGATCGGCGTGTAGCAGAGGTCGCCGGAGTTCTCTCGGCCCGCTCCGGCGGCATGTGGCACGCTCTGTGCGTGGACCTGATCGAGCGGCTGCTGGCCATCGACGTCTCGGCGCTGTCGGACGCCGACAAGACGCTGCCCGTGGTCGATTCCGCGGTCCGGGCGATGATCCCCCAGGTGCGCATGGCCGGGCCGGCCTTCACGGTCGTGGCGGAGGACGACCACCTGCCGGTGATGAGCGCTCTGACCGAGGCGGCGCCCGGGGACGTGCTGGTCGTCGCGACGAACGGCAGGACGCGCGCGGTCTACGGAGAGCTGTTCGCGACCGAGGCGCGCCGGCGCGGCCTGGCCGGCATCGTGGCCGACGGCTACTGCCGCGATCTGCGGGCCCTCCGCGCCATCGGGCTGCCCGTCTATGCGCGCGGCACGACCCCGCGGTCCGGCACGAGCGTGTCCCGCGCCGCGCACGGCGCGACGATCCATTGCGGCGGCATCGAGGTCTCGCCGGGCGACATCGTGTTCGGGGACGACGACGGCCTGCTGATCGCGTCCGCCGACCGGATCGCCGCGGCGCTCGACACCGCGGAGCTGATCGCCCGCAGCGAGCGCGCGATCCTCGCGAGGCAGGCGCAAGGCGAGTCCGTGCACGGCCTGACGAACCACGACGAGCACGTGGCCGCGCTCGACCGCGGCGAGTCCAGCGCGCTCGCCTTCCGTGTCGATGGCTGACTTCGCGCAGGCCTTCGCGCGTCGGTCGCGCCTGCGCGGCGGCGACGAGCTCACGACGATCCTCGCCGGCAGCCCGCCCGGCGTGCTCTCGATGACGGGCGGCTTCCCCAACCCGGCGACCTTCCCCACGGACGAGCTCGACGAGATCGCCGTCCGGCTGGTGCGCGAGGACGCCGCGGTGGCGCTGCAGTACACGCCGTGCGCCGGGATCCCCAGCGTGCGGGAGTACCTGATCGACCGCCACGAGCAGCTGCAGGGGCGGCGGCCCGGGGAGCCCGAGCTGATCGTGACGAGCGGCGGCATGGAGTGCCTCGCGCTGATGTGCCAGGCGCTGATCGATCCGGGCGACGCCATCGTGGTCGAGGCGCCGACCTATCTCGGCGCGCTGATGGCCTTCGGCGGCGCCGAGGCCGAGAAGGTCGCAGTCGCCATGGACGACGACGGGCTGCGCGTGGACGAGCTGGCGGACCGGCTGGAGGCGGGCCTGCGGCCGAAGTTCGTCTACACGATCCCGGAGTACCAGAACCCCACGGGCCGCACCCTGTCGCTCGAGCGGCGCCGCGAGCTGGTCGAGCTCTGCCGCCGGCACGGCGTGCTGATCTTCGAGGACGTCGCGTACCGCGAGCTGTCCTTCGACGGCACGTCCCTGCCGACGCTCTGGTCGCTCGCGCCTGACGTGGTGCTGCAGGCGGGGACGTTCTCGAAGAGCTTCTTCCCCGGGGTGCGGCTCGGGTGGGCGACCGGCCCGGCCGAGGTGATCGCCGAGCTGGCCGCCGCCAAGCAGACGACGGACCAGTGCGCCGGCGGGCTCGGGCAGCGCATGGTCGAGGAGTACGGCCGCGCCGGCGGCTTCGAGCGCCACCTGCCGGCGGCCCGGGCGCTGTACGCGTCGCACTGGGAGGCGCTGTCGGGGGCGCTGACGCGCCACATGCCTGACGGCGCGGAGTGGACCGAGCCGTCGGGCGGCTTCCTGACCTGGCTCACACTGCCGGAGGAGGTCGACGTGCCGGCCATGCGGCCGGCCGCCCTCGAGGCCGGCGTGGCCTACGTGCCCGGTCCGCCGTTCCACGTCGGCGACGAGGGCCGCAACTCGATGCGCCTGTCCTTCAGCCACCTGACGGAGTCCGAGCTGGAGACGGCGGTGGAGCGGCTGGCGGGCGTGGTCCGCGCCGCGCTCGCACGGGGTCCCTCGGCGGTCGCGTAGGAGGCCCGTTACGGTGCGGCGCGTGATCGCCGCCGTGGCGGACAGTGCGTTCGAGATCGCCACCGAGCTCGCCCCGGACACGGTTGACGTGCGGCGGCTGCCCGACGGACGCGACGACGCGGTGTTCCTGCTGCCCGACTGGGGAGACCGCGAGACGCTGCGGGCGCTGCCGGGGCTCGAGCGGCTGCGCGTCGTCCAGACGCTGTCGGCCGGGACGGACTGGATCGAGACGAGCGTTCCCGACTGGGTCACTCTCTGCAACGCGCGCGGGACGCGCGACGAGGCGGTGGGGGAGTGGGTGGTCGGCGCGCTGCTTGGCGACGCCTACGGCCAGTTCGCCGCGGCCCGGTCGCGGCGCTGGTCGGACGCCCTGCCGCGCGAGCTGCAGGGGGCGACGGTGCTGATCGTCGGCTATGGGTCGATCGGGCGGGACGTGGAGAGGCTTCTGGAGCCGTTCGGAGTGACGGTGATCGGCGTGGCTCGCCGCGCCCGCGACGGCGTCCACGCCGTCACCGAGCTGCCCGCCCTCGTCGGGCAGGCCGACGCGGTCGTGGTGCTCGCCCCGATCACGCCCGAGACGGACGGCCTCGTCGACGCCGAGCTGCTGGCCCGGATGCGCGACGGCGCGCTGCTCGTCAACGCCGGCCGCGGCCGCGTGGTCGACACGGACGCGCTGGTGGCCGAGCTGGAGTCAGGCCGGCTGCGCGCGGTGCTCGACGTGGTCGATCCCGAGCCGCTGCCGGACGATCACCCGCTGTGGGACCTGGCGCTGGCCATCACGCCCCACAACGCCGGCGACACGCAGGCCGCCGACGAACGCACCGTGCGCCTCGGCGCCGAGCAGCTCGTGCGCTTCGCCCGCGGCGAGCCGCTGCTCAACGTCGTCCGCGAGGCGAGATGACCCAGCCGGTCGTGCCGGCCGGCCGGCTCCGTGACCGGGCGCAGCCGCGGCTGACCACCGACGGCCTGGTCCTGCGCCCCTGGAGCCCCGCGGACGCCGGTCGCCTGGTCGAGGCCTACGGCGATCCGGGCATCCAGCGGTGGCACGTGCGCTCGATGAACGAGGCCGAGGCCCTGGAGTGGGTGGCGGAGCGGGAGCGCAGGTGGATGGCGGCCGCCTGAAACACTCGACGCACAACGAGGCCTCGTGTCGGGTGGCCGAGACGGCCGGGTACCGCTTCGAGGGGATCCAGCGACAGCAGGGACTCCATGCGGACGGCTGGCACGACATGCATCTGCACGCGCGGCTGAGGACCGATGCCGGATGCACGTGACGACCAGGCAGGCGCTCGCGTTCCGGGTGGCCCGGCATCACCTGGCCGAGCGCCTCGGCCCGAAGAAGGTGCAGGACGCCGCCGTGGTGGGCTTGCAGGACACGCCGCCCGGCACCGCCGCGCTCGCGCTCGCCGCACGCGCGGACGCTCCGCCGGAGGCGCTCGACGAGCTGGTCCTGGTGCCGAGCATCCGCGGCGCGCCGATGGCCGTCGCCAAGCGGGACCTGGCCGTGTTCACCGCCGGGCTCGCGCCGCCGGACGAGGAGGCGGCCAAGGCGGTGATCGGCAACGCGTGGAAGGTCCTGGACGGCATCACGGCGATGGAGGCGCTGGACCGGGTCAGCGAGGCCGTGCAGCAGAGCCTGCGCGACGGTCCGCTTCCGCGCGACGACTTCCACCAGGCGCTGCGCGAGCGCCTGCCGGCGGAGCTGCTGTGGTGGTGCAGGGGCTGCCAGAGCCACCACGTGCACCCGTCGCTGTGGCGCGCGACCGGCATCAGGGGCGTGCTGGCGATCGTCGGCCGCGAGGGCCGGAGCGCGGTGTTCGGACCGCCGCCGAAGGCGCCGGCGGTGAAGGACCCCGGCGCCGAGCTGGCCCGCCGCTTCCTGCGGGCCTACGGCCCGGCGCGACCCAAGCTGCTGGCGGACTGGGCCGGCCTGGCGACGTCGCACGCCAAGGCGCTGTGGGAACGGGCGGGTCGAGCTCCGTTCCGTGGACCTCGACGGCACGCGGGCATGGGTCCTGGCGGAGGACGAGAAGGCGATCGTCAGGGATACGGAGATCCACGGGGTTCGGCTGCTGGCGAACCGCGATCCGCTGAACGCCGCCCGAGACCGGGACGTGCTCGTGAAGGACCCCGAGCTGCGCAAGCGGATCTGGACGGCGATCGGCGGCCCCGGGACCGTGCTCGTGGCCGGCGAGGTGGCCGGTCTGTGGCGGTCCGCCAAGAAGGGCAGGAAGCTCGTGGTCACGGTGGAGCCGCTGGGCAAGCTCACTGCCGCGGCGAAGGACGAGCTGCGCGACGGAGACCGAGCGCATCGCCCCCTTCCGCGGAGCCGAGACCGCCGAGCTGCAGATCGCGGCGCTCTGAGGCTGGCTCAGCGCCCCTCGGCTCAGGCCAGCGGCTTGAGCCGCAGCACGGGGATCTCGCGACCTTCGGTCCAGCGGGGGTAGTGGGTGAAGCCCGGATAGATCTCCTCGGCGCGGCGGTAGTTCAGCTCGCGCTCGAGCCCGCTGAGCTCGTGGGCCACGACCTCGCGGCGGACGCCGTGGACCGCGATCGTCGCGTGCGGATTGGCGCGCAGGTTGTGGTACCAGGCGGGGTTGCGAGGGCGGCCGTAGTTCGACGCGATCAGGATCGTGTCGTCCCCGTCGGGGACGCCGAGCACCGGCAGCGTCGAGGCTCTCCCCGTCCTGGCGCCGGTGGTGGTCAGCATCGTGATCTCGACGCCGCCGAGGAACGAGGACGCGGTGGTCGTGCCGCGCGTGAGGCGGTACACCAGCCGGTCGAGCGGCTCCTGGATGACCCCGTAGACCTTCGCCATGAGGCGCGTCCCGGCGGTTCGGCGGACGATTCTGTGAAAGGGGCGCGACTGCCGGTAGTTCCTCATGAGGCGAAGATAGCAAATGCAACAGAGCGTTGCATATAACATGGAAGGCGTGGCCAGCCGCAAGACCGCGAGCGAGACGACGACCGCTGGAGCGGGCGGGCGCCGCACGCGCGGGCCGAGCAAACGGGTGCGAGCGGCCGCGATCGCCGCGACGCTTGCCGAGCTGGCCGAAGGCGGCTACTCGGCGCTGAGCCTGGAGCGGGTCGCCCGGCGCGCCGGCGTGAACAAGACGACCCTCTACCGGCGCTGGGGCACGCGTGAGGAGCTGGTGCTGGAGGCGATGCTGGAGCGGGCCGGCGAGCACATCTCGGTCCCCGACACCGGCTCGCTGCGCGAGGACCTGCTGGAGCTCGCCCGCACCGCAGCGGCCAACGCCGCCACGCCGGAGGTCGCGGCGATGGCCCGCGCGGTGGCGGCCGAGTCTCCCCGCGACAGCCGGTTGGCGGAGGCGAACGGCCGCTTCTGGGCGGAACGCCTGGCACTCGACCGGGTCATCGTGGAGCGGGCGATCGAGCGCGGCGAGGTCCGGCCCGGCCTCGACCCGAGCCGGGTGATCGAGGCCGTGCTGGGCCCGATCCACCTGCGGCTGCTCCTCACCGGGGAGCCCGTCGACGGCGGCTTCCTGGAGGAGATCGTCGACGTGGTGGTGGAGGGGATCGCGCCGCGGACCGGGCGGGCCTGACCGGCTCTCAGGGCTGCTCGCCCGAGCCGGGCGCGCCGGCCACGCGGTCCTGGAAGCGCTGGTAGCGCCGGGTGTGGCGCTCGAAGCGGCGCTCCGACTCGGTGCGCTTCCGGCTCCCCTCCGGATAGCGGCGCCGCGCCCACGGCGAGTCGGGCTTCGCGAGCCGGATCGCCCCGACAAGGCCGGCGGGAAGGAACAGCATCCCGGCCACGCCCAGGAAGACCTTGCCCTTGAGCACGGCGACGGCGGCGACCGCCAGCGAGACCAGGACCGACAGGACGATCGTCGGCGCCCCGGAGTCGGTCGAGAAGGGCAGGAAGCCCATCAGCACCAGGCCGCCGACGAGTGCGGAGACGATCACCGCGTCGACCGACTGGCGGCCCTCCTCGGCCCAGTAGACGTCCTCCAGATGGAGCCAGAGCGCGTATTCGTCGAGCGTCAGGCCGGCGCCGATGCCGAAGCCCGCCGCCGCGAGCTCCATCCAAGGGCTCTCGAGCCGCAGCGCGAGCAGGAAGCCGCCCAGCAGCATCAGCACGATGCCGAACACGAGGTGGTGGACGTGCAGCCCGCCCTCGGTCTGGATGCTGCCGGGCCACCACGGAACCCTCGGGCTGCGCATCAGGCGCGCGCTCGCCCGGATCAGGAGGAAGGAGACCAGCAGCGCCGCGAGCACGATCAGGCCGGCGCGCTCCCCCTCGGCGTCCAGGAAGGTCGTGTCACCTTCGAACTCGAGAACGATTGCGGCGATGTCCATCGGTCCTCCTGACTATCCGCCTCGCGCCGCCGCCTGCGTGCGGCGGAGCGCCTGGATCCGTTCGCCGTTCAGCTCCTCCACCGCCTCGACGAGCGCCCCCTGGTCGTAGTGGTCGACCGCGATCAGGCTCACCGGGACCCCGCGCCTGCGGGCGCACTCGTGAGCGCGCGAGACGAGTTCCCGCCGCGTCTGGAACGGCGCGTTGGGAGTGCGGCGCGGCGGGAAGAGGTCGGCCCAGTGGTTGAGCATCAGCCACGGGCTGTCGGCGTCGCCGCGCTCGCGCTTGCAGCTCAGCTGGGAGACCTTGGTCGCTCCGAGCGGAGTGTCCTGGACGTACGAGAAGCCGTCGAGGTACCACGGCACCGTGCCGTCCGCATCCTTCTCGGTGAACACGATCACGCGGCGGTTGCGGCGCACGAGCTCGCCGAGAGTGGGCAACGGGCTGTTGCGGTCGAGGGTCACGACGTACCGGTCGAGGCCCGACTTCACGAACACCTTCTCGACGTCCTGCGGCGACACATACGGCTCGATGAAGAGGATCACCACCTCGCCACGGTTGGCCTCCAGGAACTCCCCGATCTCCTCGAGCGAGTCGAGCATGCGGGTGGCGCCGAGCTCGCAGACGCTGTGGCAGAGCCAGACGTCCCGCTCGCCGGTCGCGTCTCCCGCGCCGAGCCGCCCCGCGAGCTGCTGCGCCGAGGCCAGCACTTCGGGTGGCAGGCTCTTCGCCACCCGGTTGCGGTCGCGCTTCTCGGCGGCGAAGTCCGTGCGGACCTTGCCCCGGTCCGCCTCCACGCCCCAGTGCGGGTCGATCAGGAAGAGGCGGATCCCGTCCTCGAGCTGCCGGGCGATCGGGTGCCGCTGGTTGGTGATGAACCAGCCCGGGCTGTCCGCGGCCGAGAACGAGTTGTGCGTGCCGGCCCAGACCGCCTCGTTCACGCGCAGCTCGCAGAGCGCGAAGGAGCCGTTGCAGGTGCCGGCTCGCGCCGGCCGCTGAGCGGCGCTCGGCTCCGGCGAGCTGCTCGTCACGACGACGATCAGCGCCGCGAGCGCGCCCACGATCAGGACGCCGGCCGGCTCCCGCGCCGACCAGTGCGCGCCCGCGTGCCTCGTGCGCCTGGGCGCGGGACTGGCCGGGGCGGCCGAGCAGGAGCAGGAGCTCCGAGATGCCGAAGAACACGAGGAACGCGCCCGCCACGACCGCGGCGATCTGGAGGGCCAGGTCGGGGTCGAGCACGGCGAGGACGCCGAGCGCGAGTGCCGCGGCGCCTCGCAGCGCCCGCGCCCAGCCGGCCCTGGGCCGCTCGGCCAGATGCTTGAGGCGCTGGGCGGGGGCCTCGACGTCCTCGGGGTCGAGCGCGGCGGCCGCGGCGGCGACGGCGATGCCGAGCAGCGCCAGCAGGAGCGTCCAGGTCAGCAGGTCGCCGAGGAACGCGTCGAGCACGCCGCCGACCGCCCCGCGTACGTCCTCGTCGGTGAGCTCGTCCTCGCCGTACACGCCGGCCAGCGTGCGCGCTCTCAGGACCAGCAGCGCGACGAGCAGCAGCGCGGCGGCGGCGCCGACGGCGACTCCCGCCCTCAGCACCGCGATGCGGCGATCCGGGGAGATCGCGACCCCGGCCGCGAGCAGGACCAGGGCGACCAGCGGCAGCACGATGCCGAGCACCCTGACCTGGTCGGCCGCCCTCAGCGTGGCGCCGGCGAACTCGCGGTCGCGAAGGGTCAGGAGGTCCGGCTTCAGGTCGTCGGGCAGGTCCTGGGCGAGGCTTGGGCGATACGGAGCGCAGGCCGAACTCGACGATCTGCGCGGCGTCCCCGAGGTCGAGAAGCACGTTCTCCCTCTCGCGAACGAAGAAGACGCGGTTCGCCTCGAGGGCCGCGGCGCGGTAGACGCGCTGGAAGGGGCTGGTCTCGATCAGCGATCCGACCACCGATTCGAGCAGCGGCCGCGCGGCTGCGAGATCGGGTGAGCCGCGCTCGGCGAGGTACACGACGATCTCGCGCGCGACCACGCGGCGGACGGCATCGTCGTCGAGCGCGTCGACGGCGCGGTTCGCGAAGGCCTCGCGGTCGACGATCTGCTCGCGGGCGTAGAACGCGAGCGTCCCGACGATCAGCAGCACCGCGCCGAGGACGAGGAGCGTCACGCCCGCCGGAGCGCGGAAGCGCGAAGCCACGCTAGGTGGCTGCCGTTGCGTGAGCGCGGCAGGAGTCGTCCGCAGGCGCGGGGGCCGCCATCGCGTGGACGCTACGGCCTGGTGCAGGCCCGGTCAACGGCGCCGCCGAGCCCGGCGGTGGCCCGGTCGGTCCGCACCGGCACCCACAATTCGCGGTCATGAGCCGATTCTCACGCGGGCTGAGGCTCGCCCGCCAGAGCTGGGCGCTGCTGCGCGCGCATGGTGGTCTGATGGGCTTTCCGGTGCTCGGGGCGGTCCTGGCCCTCGTGGTGGTGGCGCCCCCCGCCGTGGCGGGCGCGTATCTGCTGGACGAGGGCGACACCGTCCCGGGTGTGGCGCTGCTGGTGGTGGCCGCGTACGTCGTGAGCTTCGTGTCGGCGTTCGTGGGCGTCGGGCTGGCCGCGGCCGCCGCGGCGGCGCTGCGCGGTGAGCCGGCCGGGCTCGGACAGGGCCTGGGCGTTGCGATGTCCCGGCTGGGGGCGATCAGCGGTTGGGCGCTGATCACCGCGGTGCTGTCGATCCTCCTGCGGTTGCTGGAGAGCCGTAGCGAGCTCGCGGGCATCGCCGCGGCGCTCGTGGGCGGCGCGTGGAGCGTGATCAGCCTGCTGGCGATCCCGGCGATCGCCCTGGAGGGGCTGGGCCCGATCGCGGCCATCCGCCGCTCGGCCTCGCTGTTCAAGGAGCACTGGCCCGGTCAGATCACCGGCATGGCCGCCATCGGCGGGGCGGTCTTCCTGTTCGTGATGCTGCCCGCGATCGTGCTGATCGTGATAGGCGGACTGATCGTCTCCGACGAGGGCGGCGCCGGGATCGCCGGCGAAGTCCTGATCGGCCTCGGCCTGGTGGTGTTCGCGGTGGGCGCCGTGTTCGGCTCCGCGCTCCGGCAGGTGTTCGCGGTCGTGCTCTACCGCTTCACGACGTCGGGCCACGCCCCCGAGGGCTTCTCCGACGAGGACCTGCGGTCGGCCGTGCGCACTCGTGGATCGGTCGCGTCGGCCTGAGCGCCTGCCGCTCGTCGACACCTGCCGCCAGGTGGCGCGGGTGTACCGCGAGCAGGCAGCGTTCCTGCTGCCGGTGGCGCTCCTGCTGTTCGTGCCGCTCGGACTGCTCGACGCGATCGGCGAGCACGGCGGCGAGATCGACGCCGACGGGCTGGCGCCGGGTGAGCTTGCGGCGCTGCTGGGGGCCGTGGCGCTGCAGGTCACAACCGCGGCGATCGGTGAGGTCTTCTACGCGGGGGTCGCCATGACGGCGGTGTCCGAGTCGATGGAGGGGCGCCCGCGCGCTTCGATCGGCCGGGTGATGCGGACGCTGCCGTACGGGCGCCTGATCGTCGTGGACGTGCTGTTCGCGGTCGGGCTCGGGATCGGACTGGCTCTCCTCGTGGTGCCGGGCCTGATCTTCTTCGTCCGGTACATCCTCGTCGCACCCGTGGTCGAGATCGAGCGCGGCGGGGTGGCCGGCTCGTTCCGCCGAAGCCACGAGCTGGCGCGCGGTCACGCGCTGGCGCTGCTGCTGCTCCTGGGCGGACTGTGGCTCCTCACCGATGGCCTGACGAGCCTGCTCCAGGACGGCGGCCTGTGGGCGCTCGGGGAGTCGCTCGCGGCCGACTGGGCGATCGCGGTGGTGGTCGGCGTGGCGGTCACGCCGGTCTGGGCGGTGGCGGTGTGCGTGGTGACGTGGCGGCTGATCCACTTCGAGCGCCGCTGACCCCAGGCGCCGGCTACTTCGGGGGAGGCTCGTTCGCCGGAGCCTCCCCGTAGATCGTGACGACCGACTCCACCAGCATGTGGTTGGGAACCCGCACGCGTCCGTCGCTGGTGCGGAGCACCGTCGCGTCAGTGTCGATCACGACGATCTGACCGCTGAGGTCGCCGACACGGATGGTGTCGCCGACCGCGAAGGCGGCGCGGACAAAGCGACCCGCGTTGAGCGCGCGGGCCACCTCGCGGCCGCCGAGACCAAAGGCGATGGCAAACGTTGCGGCCACGGCCGCCAGCACGATCGCGATCACCAGGGTGAGCACCTCAGCCGAAACGCCCACTTGCGCGGCGGCCGTGATCGCGAACAGCGCGAGCGTTGCGGCCTGTGCGAGCTGACCCAGGGGCACGGGAAAGTCCATCTGATACGTCAGCCGGTCCACCCGCTCCCGGACGAGCCCGGCGAGGATCACCCCGGCGAGCATCACGGTGAGCGCCACCAGGACGTTCGGAAGGAAGAGCACGGCCTCGTTGAGCGATTCGCTCAGCGGCTCGAGACCCAGGAGCGTGAGCGCCGCGAAGACGACGATCACGCTGAGAACGATCGTGACGGCCGTTCCGACGACCTGGGCCAAGGAGGGCGAGACCCCCGCCCGGGCAAGTGTGTCGCTGACCCGCCAGCGCGCTCCGAGGTCATCGACGCCGGCGGCCCTGAGTGCCCGGCGCACGAGTCGCCCGACCAGACGGGCCACCAGCAGTCCCACCAAGAGCAGCGCGACCGCGCCTGCCAGCTGAGGAAGGAAGCCGCCGAGGCTCTCGCCGGCCTGCTCCAAGATGCTCGTTGCCAATGTCATTGCGTCCTCCGAGGTTCCAGCAGTACGTGCATGGCCGTTACGACGGCTTGGCCGAAACCGCCGGCTACGTCGAGGTATGGCCGCGCCGCTGCCTGCCAGCGGGCGGTGCGAACGATGCTGCCCGCGAAGTCCTCGGGCGCCTGCGGAGGATGCGCCCGCAGGGAGCCGAGGTGGTCGAGCAGGCGTCGCTCGACTGGAGTCTGGGCGTTTCCACCCGAGTCGTCCGTCATTCGGGCAGCTCCCAGTCGTAGGTGTTCCTGCGCAGCAGGTCGATCATCTCTCCCCGCGCACGGTGGAGCCGTCCCTTGACGCTGCCCAGCGGCGTCTCGGTTACCGCAGCGATCTCTTCGTAGGTCAAGCCCTCGATATCGCGGAGCACGAGCACCGTGCGGTGAGGCGTGGCGAGCAGTCGCAGCTTCGCCTCCAGCCGCTGCCGCCGTTCGTGCCCCTCCAGCATGTCCGCGGGCGTGCGTTCGCGCTCTGCATCGCGCGCCTCGGCCACGAGGTCCGGCGCTTCGACCGGCTCCGGTCGCCGCCGTGCCGCCTGGTTCAGCGCCACGTTGTGCGTGATTCGAAGCAGCCACGCGCGAAACGGTGCGTCTCCGCGAAATCCACGAAGCCGGTGGAAGGCGCGGAGGAACACGTCCTGGCTCACGTCCTCGGCCTCGGCGGGACCGACCGTGCGGGCTGCCACGCGATAGACGACATCTCGGTGGCGCTCGACAAGCTTCTCGAACGCCGTGAGGTCGCCCGCCACCGTGCGATCGACCAACTCCCGGTCGGGGTCCATCGCGCTGCCATTACCCACGCGGGCCAGCTCTCGACACACGCATTTCCTAGATATGACCGAGGCTGCTCGAGCTCGGTTACAGCCACGCCTCAGAGTTGTGTAACCGGCCGGGCGCCAGCCCTGTCTTGATGGGTTGCAGGAGACAACCTGACGCCCCCCAGGGAAGGGAGATCCGCAGTGCTCACAGCAGCAGTCGAAATATCGGAAAGCGTCCAGCGAGGGCTGGATGACCTCATCGGCTTCCTACCGAGGCTCATCGGCTTCCTACTCATCCTGCTGGTGGGCTATCTGATCGCCAAGGTGCTTCAGAAGGTCATCACCGTGGGTCTTGAGAAGGTCGGGACCGATCGAGCCGTGGCGTCGGGAGCGAGCGGTACCTACATCGAGCGAGTGATGCCGGATGCGTCGCCCTCTCGGGCGATCGGGAGGGTCGTCTTCTGGTTCGTGCTGCTCGGCGCGCTCTCGATCGCGATCACCTCGCTGGGCATCAACGCACTCAACGACTTCTTGGCCGATGTGTTCGGCTACCTGCCGAACATCGTGGCGGCCATCCTGATCTTCGTCGTCGCCAGCGCACTCGCGGCTTGGCTGGGCCGAACGGCGTCGAGCATCCTGGGCGACTCGCCCACCGGGAAGCTCGCCGCCACAGCATTGCCCGTCCTGGTCATGGCGATTGCGGTGTTCATGATCTTGAATCAGCTGAAGATCGCGAGCGACATCGTGGTCATCACCTACGCAGCGCTCATGGGCGCAGTGGCGCTCGGCATGGCGCTGGCCTTCGGATTGGGCGGCCGTGACGTGGCCTCGCGGATGTTGGAGGACGCTTACAGAAGCGGCCAGGAGGCGCGGGCCCAGTACCGCGGCAAGACCTACCAGCGCAGTCCAGGTCCGACGGCTGTCCGGGCGGACGCAGAGCGGCGGCCGGCAAGCACGTAGCGGGCCACGCGACAACCCTCGAGGAGACCAGAACGGAGACCTGAATGGCCGGACGGACACAGAAGACCCGCGGACGCATCACGGAGGCAATGGGCGCGCTCACGGGGAACAGCAAAGCCAAGGACAAGGGGCGCCTCCACCAGCTCATGGGCTCCGGTAGGAAGACGGGACGGAAGGCGAGACGCAAGGCGAAGTAGCCAGGTCGCGCCCCGCGCCGACGCGGCGGCTTGACAGGCAGCCCTCCGGTTGGCATCTCTGCTATGGGCGTCCCCCTGATGGTCGCCGTCAGCGCCATCGCATTCGTCCGGAAGGAGCTGCCATGCCCCCCCACGCGACCGGAACGCGCGAGCAGTGGCTCGCCGCACGGCTCGAGCTGCTCGAGGCCGAGAAGGAGTTGACGCGCCGCGGCGACGAGGTCGCCCGGCAGCGCCAGGCGCTGCCGTGGGTGCCCGTCGAGAAGGACTACCGCTTCGAGACCGAGAACGGACCCGCGTCGCTGGCCGACCTGTTCGCCGGGAGCTCCCAGCTGCTCGTCTACCACTTCATGTTCGGTCCGGAGTACACAGCCGGCTGCCCGGCCTGCTCGGCGATCGCCGACGGCTTCGACCACTCCCACGTGCACCTGGCCAACCACGACGTCACGCTGATGGCGATCTCCCTCGCCCCCGTCGCGGCCCTTTCGGCCTACAAGCGGCGGATGGGCTGGACGTTCCCGTGGGCGTCGTCGGAGGGCAGCGACTTCAACTACGACTTCCACACGTCGTTGACGGAAGAGCAGCAGCGCTCCGGAAGCGTCGAGTACAACTTCGGCCCGTCGGACACGACGTGGGTCCAAGCGGCCGACGCCGACCAGTCGCCGCCGGCGACCTTCGCCGCGATGACCGGCACCGACGTCGCGACGTACACGCGGGAGGCGCCGGGCATGAGCGCCTTCGCGCTCGACGACGGCGTCGTCTACCACACGTACTCGGCGTACGCCCGCGGCCTCGACGGCCTGTGGTCGATGTACCAGTGGCTCGACCGCGCACCGCTGGGCCGCAACGAGACCGGGCTGTGGTTCAGGCGCCGGGACGAGTACTAGACCGCGGCAACAACTCTCATACACGGGCGCCGGGGAACTCGTTAGGTTTGCGCAATGCTCAGACGCTTCCTTGCGGCCGGGATGTCCGCCGCCGCGCTGCTCGCACTGCCCACAGCCGCCTCGGCAGCATCACCGGACCTGGTCGTGAGCCAGCTCTACGGCGGCGGTGGCAACACCGGCGCCACCTACTCGCACGACTTCGTCGAGCTGTTCAACCGGGGCCAGGCCGATGTCTCGCTCGCCGGCAAGTCGATCCAGTATGCGAGCGCGACCGGCACCGGCCAACTTCGGCGCCAACGTCGGGCCAGCTCACGGAGCTGCCGGACTTGACGCTGCGGCCCGGCGAGTACCTGCTCGTCCAGGAGGCCACCAACGACCCGACGGTCGGGACCCCGCTGTTCGCCAACTTCGTGGATCCGACGCCGATCAACATGTCCGGCACAGCGGGGAAGGTGGCGCTCGTCACGGACACCGCTTCGCTCGGCTGCAACGGCGGCTCGACGGTCTGCAACGCCGGCCAGCTCGCGCGGATCATCGACCTCGCCGGCTACGGGGACGCCAACTTCTTCGAGGGCGCCGGCGCAGCGCCGACGCTGAACAACACGACCTCCGCGATCCGCCTGAACGGCGGGTGCAACGACACGGATCACAACGCCGCGGACTTCGCCGCCCAGAGCCCGCCTGCGCCGCGTGGCCTCCAGACTCACGCTCGCCCCGTGCCTCGGGGACACCGCGCCCTCCGTGGAGTCCACGACCCCGGCGAGCGGTGCAGTGGACGTCGCGCTCGACGCGAGCCTGACCGTGGACTTCAGCGAGCCGGTGACGGCCGCTGCGTCGGCGTTCTCGCTCAGCTGCGCCAGCAGCGGCGCTCACGCGCTGACCGTCGGCGGCGGCCCGCAGAGCTACACGCTCGACCCTGACGGCGCGTTCACCCGCGCCGAGGTGTGCACGCTCACCGTGCACGCCGACGGCGTGCGCGACACCGACGGCGACGACCCGCCGGACACGATGGGCGCCGACGCCACGGTCTCGTTCACGACGCTCGGTCTGGAGCTGAGGATCCGCGAGATCCAGGGCGTCGGCCACGTCTCGCCGCATCTCGGCGCCGCCGTCTCGAACGTCCAGGGCGTGGTCACGGCGCGGCGCGCCAACGGGTTCTTCATCCAGGACCCGCAGCCGGACGCCGACCAGAAGACGTCCGAGGGCCTGTTCGTGTTCACGAGCTCGAGCCCTGCCGCAGCGATCGCCGTCGGCAAGGCCGTGCAGGTGAGCGGCATCGTGGGCGAGTTTCGCGGCGCCGCGAACGCGCTCGGCCTGACGCAGATCGCGGGCGGCCCGAGGGTCACCGTGACCGGTGACGGCGCCGCCATCGCGCCGACGCTGCTCGGCGACGGCGGGCGCGTGCCGCCCGACAGGATCATCGACAACGACTCGACGGGCGACGTCGACTTCAACCCGTTCTTCGATCCGAAGCAGGACGGCATCGACTTCTACGAGTCCGTGGAGGGGATGCTCGTCCGGGTCAACCGGCCGTACGCCGTCGGGCCGACGGCGAGCTTCGGCGAGATCCCGGTGGTCGCCGACCGCGGCCGGCGTGCCGGCCCGTTCACGGAGCGCGGAGGCCTGTACATCTCGTCGAGCGACTTCAACCCGGAGCGGATGCACCTCGACGACGAGGTGCTGCGCGCGCTGTCGACGCCGTTCCCGCCGATGCCGCTGGCCGACGTCGGTGACACGATCAGCGACGTCCAGGCGGTCGTCGACTACTCGTTCGGCAACTTCAAGCTCCAGGTCACGAGCCAGCCGAGCGTGGTGAGGGACGGCGGGCTCCAGAAGGAGACGACCCAGGCGCCGCGCCGCAACGAGCTGGCGGTCGGCTCGTTCAACGTGGAGAACCTCACGCCGCTCGGGCCCAACCCGAGCCAGGCGCAGCGCGACAAGTACGCCGCGCTTGCGCGGACGCTCGTGACCAACATGCGGGCGCCGGACATCGTCGCCGTCGAGGAGATCCAGGACAACAACGGGACCTCGGGCGGGACGGGGAGCCCGGTCGTCGACGCCTCACAGACGTGGGCGGACCTGATCGGCGCGATCAGCGCCGCCGGCGGGCCGGCCTACCAGTACCGCCAGATCGACCCGGTCGCCCATCAGGACGGCGGGGCGCCGGGCGGCAACATCCGCGTCGGCTTCCTGTTCAGGACCGACCGCGGCCTGGAGTTCGTCGACCGCGGCGCCGCCGGCCCGACCGACGCGACCCAGGTGGTCGACACCCCGACCGGCCCGCAGCTGACGCTGAGCCCGGGCCGCGTCCAGCCGGCCGACGACGCGTGGCTGGCCAGCCGCAAGCCGCTGGCGGGCGAGTTCCGCTGGCGCGGCGAGACCGTGTTCGCGCTGGCGAACCACTTCGCCTCCAAGGGCGGCGACGACCCGCTGTTCGGGCATTTCCAGCCTCCCGTGCGGCACACGGAGATCGGGCCCGACGGGCGCCACCGGCAGGCGACGCTGGTCAACGAGTTCGTCCGCCAGGTGCTGGCGGCCGACAAGCGCGCTGACGTGCTCGTCCTGGGCGACATCAACGACTTCGAGTTCTCGGAGACCACCGAGATCCTCGAGTCGCGCGGCGCCCTGACGAGCCTGTACCGCCTGCTGCCCAAGGATGAGCGCTACTCGTACGTGTTCGAGGGCAACTCGCAGGTGCTCGACCAGATCCTGGTCAGCCAGGCGGTGCTCCGCACGCGGCCGGAGTTCGACTCGGTGCACATCAACGCCGAGTTCGCCGACCAGACGTCCGACCACGACCCGCAGGTCGCGAGGATCGAGCTGGACGACGACCGGGACGACGACGACGACGATGACGACGACGATGACGACGACGACGGGGACGACGACGACGACCGCGAGGACGACGACTGACGCCCTGAACGACGGCGCCCCGGCACGGCCGGGCGGTCCCGCGCGAGGCGGTCCCGCGCGACGATCACCGTGGCGGTCTCGCCCCGATGCATGCGGCCCAGTAGGCCCGGGCGCAGCCGCTCGACCCGGCTGCGCCCGGATGATTCTCTAGTTGAACGCGTACTCCTCGTACTCCTCGACGTTGTCCTGCGTGACGGTCGCGGCGGGAACCACGATCTGTCGCGGGACCTCCGGCGGGACCAGCTCGGAGAAGCCCTCGCCGAGGGCGAGCAACCGGGCCATGTTCACCGCGGACGCCGCCATGTTCGGGTTGTAGAGGAACGTGGCCCGGTAGAGGCCGCCCTCCTTGATCTGGGCCATCGCGTCCTGTGATCCGCCGACGCCGGTGAGGAACATCTCATCCTCACGGCCGGCGTTCCGGATCGCCTGGACCACGCCCTGGGCCATGTCGTCGTCGTGGGTGTAGACCGCGTCGATCTGGTCCTCGGCCTGCAGGATGTTCTCCATCACCTTGAGGCCGGTGTCGGGGTTGAAGTCTCCGGGCTGCTTGGCCACGGTCCTGACGCCGCCGTCCGGGCACTGCTTCTTGAGCTCGTCCGTGAAGCCCTTGCTGCGCTCCTCGGTGACCGAGATGCCGGCGAGGCCCTGGATCTCGACGACGTTCCCCTCGCACTGCAGCTCGTCCGCGACGTAGCCCGCCGCGAGCACGCCGATCTGGTAGTTGTCGCCGAGGATCGTCGCCGTCGCGGCGTCGGGCGCCGTGAACAGCCGGTCCACGTTCACGACCGGGATGCCCTCGCTCTCGGCCCTCTGCGCCACGGGTGTGAGCGCAGCGCCGTCGTACGGCAGCACGACCAGAACGTCGGGCTTGTCCGAGATCACCTGCTCGATCTGCTGGGCCTGCGAGTCCGCGTCGGCGGCTTCGAGCAGCCTGAAGTCGACGTCGTCGAACTCGTCTGCCGCGGCCTGCGCGTTCTTCGAGATCGCGCCGAGCCAGCCGTGATCGGTGGGCGGGACGCTGGCCACGATGCTCACCGGGCCACCCGAGGCGGGCGAGCCCTCCTCCTCGGCGCTGGTGCTCCCGGCGCTCTGCGCGGTGTCCGCGCTGCCCGAGTCGCCCTCGTCGTCGTCGTCATCGGCGCACGCGGCGACGCCGACAGCCAGCACGGCCGCCGCCGCGAACAACATCAATAGTCGCTTTAGCGACATGACTGCACCCTCCTAATGTGGGCAGTGGACAGTTTGCTTGCCGGGGCTCGGTGGTTCACAGCCGAGCCTCTGGCCGTTGGAGAAGGACCGCTCCGAGCACGATCCCTCCCTTGGTGACCTGCTGGACCTCGGTGGAGAGGTTCAGCTGCGTCATCAAGCTGAAGATGAGCGCGAACGTGAGCACGCCCAGAAATGTCCCGACGATCGTGGCTCTGCCGCCGGCCAGGCTGGTGCCGCCGATGACGACGGCGCCGATCGCGTCGAGTTCGTAGAGGTTGCCGCTCACCGGCGAGGCGCTCGCCAGCCGGGAGCAGAGCAGCACGGCCGCGACCCCTGCCAGCAGCCCCGACAGCACATAGACGCTGAAGATCGTGCGCCGGACCGGGACGCCGGCGATCTTCGCCGCCTCCCTGTTGCCGCCGACCGCGACCACGTAGCGGCCATAGCGGGTGCGGTTCAGGAGCAGCCAGCCGATGATCGTGATCCCGAGAAACACGTACACGGAGACCGGGATCCCGACGATCCTGCCGGTGCCGAACCAGAGCAGCGAGAACGGCGCCGGGTCACCGAAGGAGCCGCCGTTCAGGTCGAGCAGGCTGACGGGCAGCTTGTCGTTCAGCAATAACGCCACGCCGCGGCCGATCGAGAACATCGCCAGCGTCGCGATGAACGGCACCACGCGGCCGTAGGCGATCGCTGTCGCGTTGACCGTGCCGAGGATCGTCGCGAAGACGACCGCGCCGAGGATGAAGACGAGCGTCGAGCCCTCGGGATCCACCAGCACGCCACCGGCCATGCCCGCCGCCGCCAGCATCGAGCCGACGCTGAGGTCGATCCCCGCCGTCGCGATCACGAACGTCATGCCGATGGCGAGGACGCCGACGACGCTGGCCTGGGTGAGCATGTTGCGGACGTTGTCGGCGGTCGGGAAGCTGTCCGGCTTCAGGATCGCGCCCACCACGAACAGGACCACGACGACTACCACGAGCGTGTACTCCTGGAGCCCGACCCCGAGCAGCTGCCGCCGGCCCGTGCCGGACGCGTCCTCGGGCCCCTTCTCCACGGGCGCTGCCTCCGGCGCCGTCGTCATCTGACCTCCTCGACGAAGTCCGCCGAATCCGTGGGCGCAACCGCGTGGCGCAGCAGCTCGCGCTCGCTCGCCTGCGCACCGTCGACCTCGAACACCAGCTCCCCCTCGCGCATCACGAGGACGCGGCTGCAGACGCCGACCAGCTCCTCGAGCTCCGACGACACCACCAACACCGCGAGGCCGTCCCTGGCCAGGTCTGTGATGACCCGGTAGAGCTCCGCCTTCGTGGCCACGTCCACGCCGCGGGTGGGCTCGTCGAGCAGCAGGACGCGGCAGCTCCGCAGCAGCCAGCGTGCGAGCACCACCTTCTGCTGGTTGCCGCCTGACAGCTGGCGGACGATGCGTTCGGCGTCATCGGGGACCGTTCGCAGGGAGCGAAGGTGCTCGCGCGCCGCGGCGCGCTCGGCGCGCACGTTCAGAAGCCCTCGCTGGAAGCGTCCGAGGTCGGCGAGGCTGACGTTCTTCGTCTGGCTCCAGTCCAGCAGCAGCCCCTGCGACTTACGGTCCTCGGGCGCGAGCCCGAGACCGGCCGCGATCGCCTTGTCCGGCCGGTTCGGAGGCAGCTTTTCGCCGCCGACCCACACCTCTCCCTCGTCCGGGGTCTCCATCCCGTAGATCAGCCGCAGCAGCTCGGTGCGCCCCGATCCGACGAGACCACCGAGCCCGACCACCTCGCCGGCCCGCACCTCGAGGCTGACGCCGCGCACCTCGGGAAGCCGACGGAGGCCCCGCACCTCGAGCACCACGTCGCCGGCGCCCTGCGGCCGCTCCGGATACAGGCGCTCGACGATGCGGCCGACCATCAGCTCCACGAGCCGGTCGGTGGGTGTCGACGCGGGCAGGCCGGTACCGGCGGTGCGTCCGTCGGCGAGCACCGTTACGCGGTCGCCGATCCGCCGGATCTCGTCCAGGCGGTGCGTGATGTAGATCACCCCGACGCCGTCGGCAGTCAGCCGGCGGACTACGCCGAACAATGTCTCGATCTCCCCCTCGTCGAGGATCGCCGAGGGCTCGTCCATGATCAGCAGGCGAACATCGTGGGAGAGGGCGCGCGCGATCGAGACCACCTGCTGCGCGGCCGGCCGCAGCCGGCTGACGCGCGAGCGCGGCGAGATGCCCTCGTGCCCGAGCCGCGCGAGCAGCGCCGCGGTGTCACGGCTCATCTTCTGGAGGTCGAGGAACGGCCCCCGCCGCGGCTCGTGCGCGAGGAACACGCTCTGGGCCACGGTGAGGTCCTCGACGAGGTCGAGCTCCTGGTAGATCGTCGCGACGCCGAGGCCGAGCGACGCGGCTGGGTCCCCGGTGGGGAGCGGCTCCCCGCCCAGGAGGATTTCGCCCTCCGTCGGCTCGACGGCCCCGGACACGCACTTGATCAGCGTCGACTTGCCGGCGCCGTTCGGGCCGAGCAGGCAGTGCACTTCGCCCGGGCGGACGTCGAGGTCCACGCCGTCGAGAGCGCGCACGCCCGGGAACTGCTTGACGAGGCCGCGGACCTCGAGCACGGCTGCCGGCGCGTCGCTCATCGCACGACCACCATCCGGGCCGTCAGGCGCTCCGGCTTCGACCGGCCACGTGGTTCGACGCGAAATTCCGAAAAGGCGGGCACCGGCCAGCCGCGCTGAACGCGCGTGTACTGCGCCGATGAAGCCTGCGCCCGCGATCTCAACGCGCAGCTTCATGTGGGGCCGAACCTATACGAGCTTTGGTCGAATATCAACCAAAAGCAGACCGCTTAATGGGATCTCAGCACGTATGACTGCAAGATAACCGCCTAAAGCCCGTGCTCGTCCGTACTGATGTACGCTCTTCACCATGCCGAGCAACGACGGCGTCAAGGAAAGTGGCCCGTCGCTCGCCGGCGCTGGGTCTGTGCTGCACCTGATCCGCAATGGCGAGGCCGTGACGCGGGCCGAGCTGTCGCGCCGCACCGGCCTCGCGCGCTCCACCGTCGCGCAGCGCGTGGACGCCCTCCTCGCCCACCAGCTCGTCTACGAAGCCGGCGGCAGCGCGTCCACCGGCGGCCGGCCTCCCACCGTCCTCGCGTTCAACGATGGGGCCGGGGTGGTGCTGGTGGCCGACCTCGGCGCCACACACTCGCGTCTCGCCGTCAGCGACCTGGCGGCCACCCCGCTCGCCGAGGTGGCGGCCGACATGGACATCGCCGAGGGCCCCGAGCAGGTCCTCGGCTGGGTGGAAGAGCAGTTCTCGGCCCTGCTCGAGGAGGCCGGCAAGAGCAGCGCGGACGTGCGCGGCATCGGGCTCGGGGTGCCAGGGCCGGTTCAGTTCTCCACCGGCCAGGCCGTGAACCCGCCGATCATGCCCGGCTGGGACGGGTTCTCGATCCCGAACTGGTTTGCCGGCAGCTACGACGTGCCGGTCTTCGTCGACAACGACGTGAACATCATGGCGCTCGGTGAGCATTGGACTCACTGGCGCGACACCGACCATCTGCTGTTCGTGAAGGTCGGCACGGGCATCGGCTGCGGCATCGTCGCGGACCGAGCCATCCATCGCGGGGCGCAGGGGGCCGCCGGCGACATCGGGCACATTCGCGTGGGCGGCCATGACGACGTGATCTGCCGCTGCGGCAACACGGGCTGCCTCGAGTCGGTGGCCGGCGGACGCGCCCTGGCGCGGCGCCTGAGCGAGATCGGGCTGGACGCCAGCAACAGCCGCGACGTCGTGAGGCTCGCCCGGTCCGGGGATCCCCGCGCGGTCCGGATGGTGCGCGAGGCCGGCCGCTCGCTCGGTGAGGTGCTGGCGGCGTCGGTGAACTTCTTCAACCCAGCGGTGATCGTCATCGGTGGGGACCTCGGCGAGCTGTACGAGCAGCTGCTCGCCGGCGTGCGCGAGGTGACCTTCATGCGCTCCCTGCCGCTCGCCACACGCGATCTGCGCTCGGTGCCGAGCAAGCTCGGCGACCGGGCCGGGATCGTCGGCGCGGCGATCATGGTGATCGAGGACATCCTCGCCCCGGCGGCCGTCGACCGCGTCCTCCAGGGCGGCGTGGCGGCCTAGCTGCCAGGTTCCGGGCGAGCGCGAGGGGCTGCATACCCCCTTGACATTCGGCCACGAAGTGTCGGACAGCAAGCAGAAGCTCGTGCATCGCGGCGCTTGTTGGCCAGCTTGTGCGAGATCAGGAAGATCTTTTGCTTGACAGGCGACAGAAATCGCGCTCTACTTGTCGCCGCTCGTCCATCGACGGAGGAGAGCGAGAGGTACACGCAGGTGAACCTGGCGCAGATGACCTCGGACGCGTCCGGCCTGACCGGCACCAACCCGACCGCCCCCGTGAACACCACGCGCGAGGGCGACTGGTTCCAGCCGCCCTTCGTCGACGCGCGGCGCTCGTCGCTGAAGACCAATGACCTGCGCCTTCCGCCAGGCGCCCGGCGGGCCGGGGAACAACTTCTTCAATCTCAACTGGGTCGAGTTCGGCGGCGCCGGAGTCGGCACGTAAACGCAAAGGGGGAGCGATGAGCCAGGACAACAGGATCAGCCGGCGGGGCCTCATCGGCGCGGCCGGAGGCGCGGCCGCCTTCGGGGCTGTGGGCCCGCTGTCGAGCGTGGCCGGCGCGCGCGACGACGACGACGACGACCGCCGCGACGACTTCGGCTTCGGCCGCGGCGACCTGCCGCTGGATCGGATCGGCATCCAGCTGTTCACCGTGCGCGACCTGCTCGCCGACAACGAGCTTGACCTGCCGGGCACGTTCGAGATGCTCGCGGACGCCGGCTACGCCGAGGTGGAGATCGGCGGCTCGTTCGACGGCCGCACGGCCGCCGACTTCAAGGCGTTGGCCGACCAGTTCGGGCTGAAGCCGGAAGGCAGCCACGTGCCGGGCGGCGGCACCGCGTGGCGCAACAACCGCCCGCAGATCTTCGCGGACGCCGCGGCGCTCGGGCTCAGGTATGTCGGCATCGCCTCACCGCCCGGCGGCACGCCCGCGACGCACGACGGCTACAAGGCGCTGGCGGAGGAGTTCAACACGTGGGGAGCGGAGGCGCGCGCCCACGGCCTGCGGTTCTACTTCCACAACCACCCGCCGGACTTCACGCTCGACGGCGGCACGCCGATCTACGACACGCTGCTGGCCGAGACCGACCCGCGGCTGGTGTACTTCGAGATGGACATCGCATGGGTCGACGCCGGCGGCCAGAGCCCGTTCGACTACTTCAGGGACGACCCGCGGCGGTTCCCGCTGTTCCACGTAAAGGATCTGCGCTACGCCGACGACGGGCCGCGCACCACGCCCGGCAACGTCGCGCTGCCGAACCGGCGGTACTGGCTGACCGACGTCGGCAAGGGCGACATCGACTTCGCGAGGATCTTCTCGGCGGCCCGCGACCTCGACGACCACCACTACTTCGTCGAGCACGACGACGCGCCCGACGACGAGACGGCCGGCGGCTCCGCGCCGAAACCGCGCAACCCCGCCGGCTCGGCGAACACGTCGTGGGTCAGCCGCAAGTACCTCGCGAACCTGGAGGTCCGCAGGCGCGGGCGCGACGACTAGATCGACGGGGGCGCCCCCCTGCGGCGCCCCCCGTCGTCTCCCCCTTAGTCGTTGCCCTTGGTGTAGGAGAACCTCACCAGCTGCGCCTCGGCGTTGCTCTGGAAGAAGCCGTCGCCGTACGTGAGCAGGTAGAAGTTGCCGTCGGGCCCGAACTTCATGTCCATCGGGCTGTCGCAGTCGAACGGACGCTCGGGTGTCGGGACGGTCGGCGGCTGCGGCGGCACGTTCACGCTGCCGCAGTTCAGGACGTTGTTGATCTTGAACACGTCGTCCCTGGAGTCGAGCCTGATCTCCCTCAGGTAGTCGCGTGTGAACTCCCCGAAGATGAACGACCCGTCGTAGTACTCGGGGAACTTCCCGTCCGCCTTCGACTTGCGATCGAAGTCGTACGGCGATGCCCCGTGCGGACCGACGCCGCCGCCCGGTCCCAACTCCGGGAAGAGCTGCGGGCACTGCGTGGTCCCCGACCCGTTGTAGTAGGCGAAGCACGGCGTGCCGAGCGGGCCGGTCGGCGGGTCGTTGTTGTCGTTGAACGAGTACCAGACGTCCGGGTTGGTGATCGGCGGGGTCCTCGTGCGCCCGGTGTTCCACTTCGACGTGTTGTCCGGGCCGCGGCGCCGGTCGTCGCAGTCGAACGTCTGCGGCGGGCTGTCGAGCGGCCTCGAGGCGGCGAAGTCCCAGCGGTAGTACGGCAGGTCCGTGCGATAGCAGAGCGGCCAGCCGTAGTTCGCCGCCTCGCGCACGATCTCGATCCGGCCGGTGCCCGCGGGCCCGCGGAAATCCTGCGGGACGCGCGAGTCCGGCGAGTAGTCGGTCACGTACGCGACGTCGTCCTCGTCGAGGTCGATCCGGAACGGGTTCCGGAAGCCCATCGCGTAGATCTCGGGACGCGTCTCGTCAGAGCGGTCGTCGCGCTCGTCGAACAGGTTGCCCCTCGGGATCGAGTAGCTGCCGTTGGACCGCACCCTGATCCGCAGCACCTTGCCGCGGAGGTCGTTGGTGTTGAGCGACGACCGCCGGGCGTCGACGAACGGTGCCGACAGGAGCCCGCCGGGCTGCGTGGTGTTGGGGGTGATCGTGGGCGCGGTGCCGGTGAGCCCGGACCCGTCGGCGATCAGCTGCGGTAGGTCGGTGTCCGTCCGGAAGTCGACCGTGCGGTTGTTCGCGTTGTTGCCGCTGACCGTGACGTCGTCGAGGTTGCTCAGCGCCTCGAGCGCCGCCTCGACCGCGGCGTTGTTGGCCGCGGCGTTGCCCGCCGTGAACGTGATCGGCGCCGTCGTCTGGCCGTCGAACGTGAGCGTGAACGTCCCGCCGGTCGCGTTCGCGATCGAGACCGTCTGGACCTCGTTGGTCAGCCCGTCGTTGAACGGGCCGAAGCCGCCCGAGTTGCCGCCGCCGGCCGGCGTGTCGTCACCGGTCACCAGCCACAGGTTGTTGTCCGAGTCGAACGCGATGTCACCCGCGACGTGACAGCAGGCGCCGCGGTTCACGGGCACCTTGAGGATCTTCTGCTCCGAGGCGCGGTCGAGGTGCGGGGTCGGCCCATCGACCAGCTTGAAGCGGCTCAGCTGGAAGTAACCGAGCCACGGATCCCACACGTCCGGGGTGGCGCCGAAGGTCGGCGCGCCGCCGGGCGGCGTCGAGAGCGGGAACGGCGGGTCCATCACGGCCGGCGAGTAGTACAGGTACACCCACTTGTTCTTCTCGAAGTCGTTGTCGATCGCCGGGCCGTAGAGGCCGTCCTCGCTGTTGTTGTAGACGAGAAACTCGCTCAGGATCGTGTGCTGCGTGCCGTCCGCCGAGTGCAGCCACAGCTGGGCGTTCTGGATGCTCTGCGCGGGCGGGGTCTGGCCCGGCAGCGTCCCGGTGTTGCGGGTGGTCTGGAGCACGCGGCCGTCCGGCAGCACGTCGAAGCCGATCGGCTCGCCCACGTGGTTGGTGTCGAACGGGCCGTTGCGGATCTGGTTCTCCGCGATCAGCGTCTGCTGGAAGTTGGCGAGGACGGTCGCGCCGCAGTCGCCCTTCTCCTCGCCGGCGGCCCACTCGATGCCGCCGAGCAGGTGGTCTCGCATGGAGTCCGTGGAAAAGGCCTGGGCAGTGCCGCCCCGGCCCGTGTACCACACGCTGCCGCCGCGGAAGTCCTGGCACCAGGCGATCGGATGGTCGAAGCCCATCGTCCCGCCGCTGTAGGTGCCCTCGTCCACGGTCGCCAGCACGTGCTGGAAGCCGCGGACGTTCTTGTCGAAGCTGTACCACTGGTCGGTGCGCGTCCAGTACTCCGGCAGGTCCTCCGAGGACGGGTGCACTCGGTCGGCGACCTTGACCGTGGCCGATTGCAGGTCCGACAGCCCGGTCGAGCGAGCGCCGAAGGCGTCCGTCAGGAACTGCCAGGCCGCCTCGGTCTCGATTGCCGAGTGGAGGGCGACGAGCCCGCCGCCGGCCTCGACATAGCGCTCGAACGCCGCCTGCTGCGCGTCATCGAGCACGTCGCCCGACGTGTTCAGGAAGACGACGGCTTCGTAGCGCGCCAGGCTGGAGTCGGCGAAGTTCGCGGCGTTTGTGGTCGCGGTCACATCGAAGTCGTGACGCCGGCCGAGATCGCGGATGGCATCCACGCCGGCCGGGGTGGCGGGGTGCTGCGCGCCAGCCGTCTTGGTGAACACGAGCACGTCGTAGTCCGACGCCGACGCTGCCGCCGGCAGCGCCAATGCGAGGGTGGCCACTGCAAAGCAGGCCAACCGGCTTCCCCACTTCATCGTGCCTCCTTCCCCTCCCTAGGGGGACACGGCCGCGTTCCACGACCGGGCCGGGTATCGACGATCCGAGGGCCGCGGCAGCCGTGGTGCGGGCGGAGAACCGGAAGGACACTTGCCGTCCGGGCGACTCAGCCCCGACGATGCAGCCCATGGTGCGCGCGCGACACCCTAGAGGATCTTTTGTCGTAATACAAGGCGGAAGTCTGCCCAACATCGACTTATCCTCGGGAGGTTCGCCCAGATGCGGACCGCGCTTCGGTGTAGCGTGCGGACCATGGGCGACCTGGTTCCCGTCGAGGAGATCCGCGCGGCGGCCCGTGCGATCGCGGATCACGTGGAACGGACGCCGACGGTCGCCAGCGCCGGGATGACGGGGTTGCTCGGCGTCCCGACGACGCTCAAGCTCGAGCTGCTCCAGCGGTCGGGCTCCTTCAAGCCGCGCGGCGTGGCGAACAAGCTCCTCGCCCTCAGCGCGGCTGAGCGCGACGCGGGCGTCGTTGCGGTGAGCGGCGGCAACCACGGCATCGCGGTCGCAGAGGTGGCAGGCGGGATGGACGTCCGGGCGACGGTGGTGATGGCACGCTCGGCGCCGCCGCGATCGATCGAGCGCATCCGCGCGGCCGGCGCCGATCTGCGGCTGACCGAGGACATGAGCAGCGCGTTCGTGCTGCTCCAAGAGCTCGTGGACGAGGGGATGACCCTCGTGCACCCGTTCGACGATCCGGTCGTGGTCGCCGGCCAGGGGACCGTCGGCCTTGAGCTTGCCGACGACGCGCCGCATCTCACCGACGTGCTCGTGAGCATCGGCGGCGGCGCGCTGATCGCAGGCGTCGCCGTCGCACTCAAGGCGTCGTTGCCCGACGTCCGGGTCTGGGGCGTGGAGACCGAGGGCGCCGACGCGATGGCGCGCGCGCTCGCTGCCGGCGAACCGGTCGCGATCGCGCCGAGTTCGATCGCGAGCACGCTCAGCGCGCCGCACGTCTCCCGGCTCACCCTCGAGCACGTCCGACAGCTCGTCGAGGAGGTCTCCGTGGTCTCGGATGCTGACGCGATGCGCGGCGTGGTCGGGTTCGCGGAGGAGGCGAAGCTGTGGGTCGAACCGGCGACGGGCTGCCTCGTTCCCGCGGCGCGACAGGTGATCGAACGCGTGGACGATGACGTGTCACTCGGGTTCGTCGTCTGTGGCGGCAACGTCACCCACAGCGACGTGCGCGCGTGGGTCGACCGCTTGCTGTGACGAGCGGTCCGTCTGGGATCGGGGCGATGGAGCTAGCCGGACTCGAACCGGCGACCTCCTGCGGCGGGCCCGGAGCTCCGGGCCCGCCGTGCTCGTTCAGCGCCTGAGCCTGATCTTGGCGGGGAACGCCCGCGTCACGTCGTCGGTGGCGATCGTCGTGATCGCGGTGCTGTTCACGCGCCGGACGCCGGCCTGACGCATCGCCGCCAGCAGATTCCGGCGCACCGCCCCCTCGAGCCGGATCACCAGCGTACGCCGTCTCACCGGCATCGATCCTCAGCCGCCTGGACGCCCCCACACGCTCGCCCGAGAGCCGCAGCACCGACCGCGCCCGGCAGTCCTCCGCACAGCTGACTCGCAGCCGCACCCCACGGCGGATCACCTGGCTCACCTTCAGGACCCGCGGCGCCATGACCCGCGCCGCCGTGCTCGGCTCGTCGGCGCCGGCACCCGGCGGCTGCGCCCCGGCCCCCGGCTGCTGCAGCTGTTCCTGCTGCCCGCCGCTCGCGCCCGTCGACCCGGTGACCGTGATCTGCATCGACTCGGTGTCGGTCAGGCCGCCCGGATCGCGAACCGTCACCGTCGCCGTGTACGTGCCCGGCGTCGTGTAGGTATGGCCGATGTCGGCGCCGCCCGCCTGCTGGCCATCGCCGAAGTCCCACACCGTCGAGACCTGATCGCCGTCCGGATCGGTGGCCGACGACGTAAACCGCACCACCAGCGGCGCGGTCCCCGACCGCGGGTCCGCCGCCGCCTGCACGACCGGCGGCACATTGCCCGGCGGATCACCGACCTCGATCACCACCTCGGCGGTGTCGAACGCGCCCCGGCGGTCGGTCACCGTCACCGTCGCCGTATACGTCCCCGGCTCCCGGTAGGTGTGCTCCGCGTTACGGCCAAACGCGTTCGCGCCGCCGTCATCGAAGTCCCACAGGTACGTCAGCTCGCTCGCCGGACCGTCCGCATCCGTCGCCTGCGCGCTGAACTGGACCGTCAACGGCGCCACGCCCGACGTCGGATCCGCCGCGGCCCTCGCCACCGGCGCCTGATTGCCCTGCTGCGTGACCACGATCTCGACCGTGTCGGTGCCCGTCTTGCCCTGCGGATCGGTCACGATCACCGTCGCCGTATAGGTACCCGGCGCCGTATAGGTGTGCTGCGGGCTCTGATTGAACGAGCCGCCACCGTCACCGAACCGCCACTCATACGTCAGCAGGCCGCCCTGCGGGTCGAGCCCGGTCGCCGAGAACTGCACCCGCAGCGGCGCCGCTCCCGACGACGGATCCGCGAACCCCTGCGCCGTCGGCGCGTCCGGGTCCACGCCGCCGATGGAGAAGTCGACCGACTTGATCGCCTCCGCGTTGCCTGCGTTGTCGGTCGAGCGGTACTCGACGACGTGGCTGCCTTGGGCGGAGACCGTGAACGGGGTCTCGAACGGATCGTCGCCCGCGGTGTTGTCGGACCGGACCCAGTTGCCGGTCGCGCCGCCGGTGTTCACGCGGTACTCGGTGAAGTCGACGCCGGAGGCCCCGGAGCCGGGATCCTCGCCGACGTCGGCGGTCCCGACCATGCCCTGCCATGCGCCCCCGCCGACGGCAGAGTGGAGCTTGCAGACGAAGGACCACGTCCCCGCCTCATCGAGCGTCTCGGAGACCGGCGGCCCGCCGCCCGAGACGGGACCGCTGGTGATCTCCCTTCCGGCGGAGTCCGGCGCCTCGCCGGGCTCGATCACCCACACGTCGTGCGGGAAGCCCCCGGCGGGGAAGTTCCACCGCACCGCGTCGCCGAACGCGACGTCGAGCGCGTTCGGGTTCCAGCTGAACCCCTCGGCGTTCACGTCGTGCGTGGCCGGCTCAGAGCCCCCCTCCTCGGGATCGGTCGCCGACAGCGTGACGTCGACCGGACCGTTGTACGTGCCGCCCTCGCCCGGATCCGCGGGATCGAGCGAGTGCGTGGTCACCGGCGGGGTCTCGTCGGCGGCCCCGATCGTGAACGTGTGCGACTTGATCGCTTCCTGGTTGCCCGCGACGTCGGTCGAGCGGTACTCGACCGTGTGCTCGCCGTCGCCGGTGACGGTGACCGGCCCCTGGGCCGCGCCCTCGTCGAGCGGCAGCACGCGAACGTTGCGGAAGTCGATCACGTCGCTACCGCCGTGGTTCTGGAGGCCGATGTAGCCGCGCGCGAACTGGCGGGCGTTGGTCGGCGGGTCACCGGGCCGCGAGGACGGCTGGTCCGGCGCGTTCACGAACGACTTGATCACGTTCCCGTTTCGGATGATCGTGTACGTCTGGCCCACGACGCGGACCTCGTAGTCGACCCACGTCCCCTTCGGCTGGACCTGCGCCTGCTCGGCGTTGTTCGGCGAGAAGTTGTAGATCGAGCCGGTCTTCTGGGGTTCGGAGGTCTGGGCGTCGTTGATCTGGATCTCGTGGCCGCAGAAGATCGCCACCCAGGCGGGCTGGTTCGTGGCCGAGCCGACCTGACACGGGAAGCGCTCCGCGGGCGGCCGCGCGACCGCCTCCTCCGGTTGCGGGAACCGCACGAACACGCCGGAGTTGCCGATCGCACCCGTGCTGGAGTCGCGCCACTGCATCTTCAGCGAGAAGTCGCCGTAGTCCTTCACCGGGTACCACGGCATGCCCAGCCCGCCGAAGGTGCGCGCGAAGCCGCCCTCCGCAGTGTTCCAGTTGAGCCCGCCGGGCCCGGCCTGCGCCCACCTCTCGAGGTCCGCCGCGGAGTTGAGGATCGTCTCCTCCTCCACGTACGGCTGCCACTCGCCGCCGTCGACGCGGATCTGGGTCAACCGGACGCCGGAGCCGGCGCCGTCGTCGGCGTCGAGGTCCACGTCGACCGGGCCGTCGTAGTTCGGGGCCGGGGCCTCGCCGTTGAGCAGCGCGGTCGTTGTCGGGGCGTTCGGGTCGATCTTCACGCTGACCGACTTGGGCGACTCGGTGTTGCCCTCGGCGTCGGTCGAGCGGTACTGGATCGTGTGGCGGCCCTCTTCGTCGACGGTGAACGGGCCGTCGTAGGCGGTCCACTCCTCCTCGCCCGCGAACCGGTACTCGGTGAGATCGACGCCCGAGCCGCCCTCGTTGTCGGTGGCGTTGAGCGTGACCTCGACCGGCGACGTGAACCAGTCCTCGTCACCGTCCGGCTCGGCCGGATCGAGCACGTGCGTCGTGCTCGGCGGCGTGGTGTCGCCGGCCTCGCCGCAGCTCTCGGCGTCGACACGGAAGGAGTCGAAGGCGACCGGGGTGGCCGGGCCGGCGCCGTCGTGCTTGACGAACAGTCCGATCTTGGTGACCCCGTTCGGGCCGTACGCGCTGACCGGGACCGGCGGCGCCTGCTGGGTGAACGTCTCACCGTCGTACGAGAACTCTGTGATGACGTTCGTGCCGTCGAAGCGCGCGCGGATCCACAGGTCATTCGTCGGCGGGTTCAGCGCCCCGGAGTTGGGGAAGTTGCCGCCGAAGCCGCCGTTCAGGGTGCCGTTGCTGGTGAGCGTCCGCTCGATCCACTTGCCTGGCTGGTCGCCCGGGGTGCCGGGATCGACGTCGGTCTTGAACTGGAGCGTCGCCTTCGCGAAGTAGTTCGGGTTCTGCTGGCCGTACATCACCAGCCCGGCGGCCTGGCCGTTGACCGTGATCGACGTGTGGTTGAGCTTCGTCGTGACCGTCCACTCGCCCTCGGGAACCTCCTGCATGAGGATGTTCTGGGCCGTGAAGTTGGCGCCGAAGACATCGCCCTGGGCGGTTGTCAGCGTCAGGTTCCCGCCGCCGACGGCGAGCCCGGCCGGGTTCGAGTTCACGACCTCCCACTTGGAGTCGAGCGCGGTGCCGTCGAACTGATCCGAGATCGGGCACTGATCCGGGCAGGCCTCGTCGGGCGTGAACTGGATGTACTCGTAGGTCGCCGTGATCGCGCCGTTCATGCCGAGCGGGCCGATGTACACCGGACCGTCGGCCGCCGCGAAGATCTCGGCGACGTTCAGCTCCACCTGCAGGTCGGTCCACTGTGTGCCGTCGAGGCTGTACGCCGCGGTCAGCGTGTCGCCCGACCGGGTGACCCGCAGGTAGTAGGTCGGCAGGTTCGCCGCGCCGGCGGCCTGGCCGACGCGCGGCCCGAGGGTCCTTCCCCCGCCCGTCTCGCTCTTGACCTCGAAGTACGTCCCCTCGTTGGTGCTGCCGTTGTCGCCGTTGCGCGTGTGGTAGACGCCGATCCAGTCTTCGTTGGTCTGGAACAGCCCGAGGCCGACCTGGGCGTACGGGTCGTCCGTCCGGCTGTCGTCCTCGTCGAGGCCGGGCGCGTTGATCTTCGCCTCCACGGTGAAGTCGCCCTCCGGGAGCGGCTGCCCGAGGAAGCCGATCTGGCCGGTCTCGGCCTGGTCGATCGCGCCCGGGCCGAGCGGGAAGGCGAGGTTGCCGCCCTCGGTGCTCGGCGCGCGAGCGCCGGTCGCCGGTGTCGTCGGGTGGCGGAAGCTCCACCGGTTGGTGTTGAGCGCGCCGTCGAACGAATCCGAGCGCGTCAGGCACGTTTCGGCGCACTCGGTCGGGCCGCCGGGCTCCGAGCCCTCGTGCACGCGGAACCAGTCGTACGAGGCGGTGCCGCCGCCGTTCGCGCCGCGGAAGGCCGCGAGGCCGACCCGCAGCGGTGCCGCGAGCGGCGCCGCGTGGCCCTCCTGGCCGATCAGCGTCCAGGTCTCGCCGTCGTCGGGCGAGAACTCGCCGATCACGTTGGTCCCGTCGTAGCGGGCGCGCAGCAGCACCTGGTCCGGCAGCTGGCCACCGGGTGCAGGCGTGATGCTCTGCGGTATCGGCGGGCTTACGGCACCGTTCTGGGTGACGATGTGCTCGAACTGGTGGTTGCCGGCGCCGGACTGGATGGCGACGATCTTGCTGAAGGTGTTGGGGCCTTCCGACTTCCAGATCACGAGGCCCGCCTGCTCGCCGTTGGCGTCGATCTGAGTGGTGTCGAGCCTCGTCGTCACCGTCCACGGGCCGCTCGGCGCGTCCTGCAGGAGCGTGTTCGAGGCCAGCGCGTCGTTGGCGATGAAGTCGCCCTGGAGGATCGGAAGCCCGAGGCTGCCGCCCGTGACCTGCGGACCGCCGCCGGCCTGCCGCAGCACCGTCCACTTCGGGTCGAGCGACGTGCCCGGGAACTCGTCCGACTGCGGCTGGCAGGCGTTGCCGCCGCCCCCGCCGCGGTCGATCTCGAACGAGACCTCGCCAGGCGGATCCTGGACGTTGCCCGAGCGGTCGCGCGAGCGGTACTCGACCGTGTGGTCACCGTCACCGGTGACGGTGAACTCCGTGACGAACGGGTCGACCTCGCCCGTGTTGTCGCTGCGGGTGAACGCGCCGCCGTCGACGCTGTACTCGGTCCACTCGACGCCGGTGCCCCCGGTGCCGTCGGTGGCGCTGAGGGTCACGTCGACCGGGCCGTCGTAGGTCGGGACGGGAGCGGCGCCGTCGAGCTGCACCGTCGTGGTCGGCGCGGTGGCGTCGTCGCCGACGATCACCTGGGTCGTCCCGGAGACCTCCTCGCCGTCGGCGTAGGTGACGGTCAGGGTGACGTTGAACGTGCCGGCCGCCGCGTACGTGTGCGTCGGGTTCGGGTCGTTCGACGCCGGGGTGTCGTCGCCGAAGTCCCACTCGTACGCGACGCCGCCCGAGGAGCCGAGCCCGAACTGGATCTGATTCGCCGTCCCGGTCGTGCTCCACTGCGGGTCGGGACTCGGCGTGTCTGCGCCGCCGGTGTAGGCGAACCGGTACAGGCCGGCCGCCGGACCGGTGGTGAAGAAGCCCTGGTAGACCTGGACGTAGAGCGCGCCGTCGGGCCCGAACTTCGAGTCCATGTAGTTGGCTTGCCAGTTGAGCACGCCCCTGAGGCTGTCGGCGTACACCGGCTGGCCGCCATCCTGGTCGGTGGCGGGGTCGAGCAGCAGGCCGTGCTTGGCGCTGTTGTTGCCGAAGTCCTGCAGGAACCAGCGGCCGTCCCAGTACTCGGGCCAGCGGTCTGAGTTGTCCTGGCCCTCGTCATAGCGGTAGACCGGGCCGTTGAAGACCGTCGCGCCGGAAGCCGTCAGGTACGGGCACAGCGAGGTCGGACCTTCGTTCGCCGGCGTCTGCGGGTTGTCCGTGGCGCCGTAGTTCGGGGCGTTGTTGGGACCGAGCTCGCGCGGGAACGTCGGGCAACCGTTGTTGCCGCCCGGGTTGCCGCGGCTGTACCAGAGGTTCAGCGGGCGCGCCCGGCCCGCGTCCTTGCCGGTGCCGGTCTGGTGCGGCAGCACGGTCAGGCCGGTGTTGTTGGTCGAGTCGTTGACGAGGTTCTGGCAGTCGTACCAACCCTGGGTGGGGCTTGCGGCCGGGCCGCCGGTGACGAAGCCGGGCGCGTTGGCGGTGCGCAGCGAGCCGTTGGCGACGCGGTCGCGGTAGGCCTGCTGGTTGCCCATGCAGTAGGGCCAGCCGTAGTTGCCGGCCTCCGGCATCTGCGATGCGTTCTCGTAGGTCGACGGCCCCAGGGTCGCCGACGGCGCGCCGGCATCCGGCCCGACCCACGCCGAGTACGGGATGTCGGTCTCGGGGTCGATGATCAGGCGCGACGGGTTGCGCAGGCCCATCGCGTAGATCTCCGGCTTGGCCTGGCTGCCGTTGCCCTCCGTGCCGCTGAAGAGGTTCGGGCCGTTGGGGGATTCCGCGTTCGGCAGCGTGTACGTGCTGTTGACGCCGATCGTCGGCTGCGCCCCGTCGGGGATGGTTTCGACGGGGTTGAAGCGCAGCATCTTGCCGTTGTAGTCGTTACTGCTGCCGGCCGTGCGGCGCGCGTCGCTGAAGGAGATCGCGTTGTTGCCGCAGTGATCGTTGGAGGCCACGTTCGGGTCCTGCGGTGGATCGAGCTCGCTCGCGAGCGGGCAGCGCGCAGGCTGGAAGTTCCCCGAGGTGCCGTTCGTGCGCTGCGACGAGTTGGAGTCGCCGGTGGTGACGTAGAGGTTGCCCTCGGAGTCGAAGCCCATGCCGCCGCCGCGATGGCAGCAGCTGTAGATCTGCGACTCGTACTCGAAGATCACGACCTCGGAGTCGAGCTCGAGCTGCTTGGTCTCGAGGTCGACCGTGAAGCGGCTGATCCGCGGCTTGGCCATCTTCGTGATCCGCCGCTGGTCGCCGTCGGCGAGACCCGGGTGCACCGGGTTGTCGGGGTTGAAGGTGGGGAAGTACTGCATGTAGATGTGGCCGGTATCAGCGAAGTCGGGAGACACCGCGATCCCGAGCAGCCCGGCCTCGATCTTGCCGTTGATCTCATCTCCGCCCCCGCGGTCGCCGTAGACCGGGAGGATCCCGGCGAGCGTGACGCCGCTGTTGACGCTGCCCTCGTCGTGCTCGGCCGGGTCCCAGATGTGGACGTTGCCGCAGCCGATGCCGACGTTGCGGTTCGCGAAGTCGAGGATGCGGGGCGAGGACGGCAGACCGATCATCGCGCCGCGCTGCTCATTGGTCCGGCAGTCGCCGCGGCCGATGTAGAAGGCCCAGCCGTTGGGCGCGAGCGCGACGCCGTGCGACTCGCCGGTGTGCGTGAGGTCGTTGGTCGACCCGTCGACCAGGCGCTCGCCCGCGTAGTTGGAGGCGATCGTCGCCTTGCAGCCGGCGCGGATCATGCCTGCGCTCCACTGGATCGCGCCCAGCAGGTGGGTGCGGAACTCGGCCTCGCCATAGGCGCCCGCTGTGCGGCCCATGCCGGTGTAGAAGGAGCGCCCGCCCTGGAAGTCGCGGCACCAGGAGATCGGCCAGTCGGTACCGCCGATGTTGGTGCCGTCGCCGGCGGGAGCGCCCGGGGCGCGGTAGCGGGCGACGGTGTGCACCTGGCCCGTGGGCCGGGTCTGCCACTGGTACCAGACGTCCTGGCGCGTCCACTCCAGCGGCAGGCTGCGGGTCGCGGGGTGAACGCGATCGCCGACGGCGACGACCTGCTGGCTGGTGCCGGACGGGCTGCCCGGCGCCGGGCGGGCGCCGATCAGGTTGCCGAAGAACGTGCTGCCGTCCTCCGCCTCGGCGGCGCCGCCGATGCCGACGAAGCCGCCCCCGTCCTGGATGAAGCCCTGGAGAGCGGACTCCTGCGCGGCGCCCAGCTGGTTGCCTTCGTTGCCGAGGAAGACGATCGCGCGGTACTGCTCGAGGTTGGCGGCGGTGAAGTCGGCCGCATTCTGGCTCGTCTCGACGTCGAAGTCGTTGTTGGCGCCGAGCTGCTGGATCGCGGCGATGCCGGCGTTGACCGTGGCGTCCGGTGTCCCGTGGAAGACGAGCACCGTGGTCGCGGGCGCCTGGGCGGTCGCGGTGGCCGCGAGCAGCAGGCTGACGACGGCCGCCAGCGCCAGGGCGAGGAACGCCCGCAGGTGTCGGCTGGCGGTTCGGCCGGGGTCGATCCCGATCGTCACCTTGGCGCGCGAGCCCGATCGCTCACGTGCGTGCGCCGAAAGGCCCCTTGCCAAATCCATCAGGTCCCTCCTCCAAGGTCCCTTTTACCGCGGGCGGCCAGGGACCTTATCGACGCGACGCGGCGGATGTCAACGATGTTTCGGTTTGTGCGAAGCAAAAGCCCGCTTGGTGCGAAGCAAAAGCCCGCCACGGCTTGCTAGCTTGCCTGCGTCGGGGCACGAGGGAGGGGAGGCAGCCCGGATGAGCAAAGGTCGAAGTCGGTCACTGACCGGCGTTCACGCCGCGATCGCGGCGATCGCGATTGCTGGGCTCGGTGCTGTGGGGGCTGCGGGCGCCGACGAGGCGGTCGATCAGACGATCAACGCGGACGACGGCACGGCGTTCACCCCCGCACAGGTGAACATCCAGGTGAACGAGAGCGTCACGTGGACCTTTGACAACCCGGCGAATCCGCACAACGTCGTCGCCAAGCCCGACAGCCCAACCCGCGTGGAGCACCGGGGACGGGCCCGCCGACCGTCGGACCACCCGGATGTCGGGCCGATCCCGTTCCCGAACGAGGGCACGTACACCTTCTTCTGCGAGGTCCACCCCTGGATGCAGGGCACGGTGATCAGTGGGTGCCGGCGGCGGCACGCCGACGCCGACCGACCCCGACCCCTCACGCCCCACGCCGACGCCGACCCCCACCCACGCCGACCGAGCGGCGGCGGGCACGTCACGACCCCTGCGCCCACGGGCGGCGGCGACACGGTCAAGCCGACCGTTCGCAATGTCAGCCTGACGGTCAAGGGCCGCGCGGTACGGGTGCGGTTCCGGCTCTCGGAGCGGGCCACCGTGACCGTGCGCATCAAGCGCCGCAGCAGGGTGGTCAAGGCGGCGAGCGTCCAGGCGGCCGCCGGCACGCGCACCGTGACGCTTCGCAGCAAGCGCCTGACGAAGGGCCGCAACACCGTCGAGATCCGGGCGCGCGACGCGTACGGCAACCGTTCGAGCCTCGCCACGAAGCGGCTGTTGGTGCGCAGGTAGCGTGACCGGGCCCGACTCGATGTGGCGACCGCCGGCGGACGCGTGGTCGCGGCGCGACCTCATGCGCAACGGCTTCGCCTCCGTCGCGATGCTGTGCGCGATCGGCTCGCCGGTGTCGACCGGCCGCCGCAGCCTCGTCACCTCCGCCGCCATGCGCGCGCAGGCGCGGTCGCCGTTCGAGCCGTTCCGGCGCGACCTGCCGCTGATCCCGGAGCTCCTGCCGCTCGAGCGGACCGCCGAGCACGACGTCTACGAGCTCACGATCCAGGAGGGGACGGCCGAGGTCCTGCCGGGCTTCGAGACGCCGATCTACGGCTACGACGGCGTCTATCCGGGCCCGACGATCCGCGCCCGGACGGGCCGCGAGACCGTCGTCCGCCAGCGCAACGCGCTCGCGTTCGAGTCCAACGTGCATCTGCACGGCGGCTTCGTGCCGGCCGGGCACGACGGGCACCCGATGGACGTCATCCCCGCCGGCGGCAGCTTCGAGTACCACTACCCCAACCACCAGGACGCCGCCCCCCTCTGGTACCACGACCACGCGCACGGGCGCACGTCGCACACGCTCTACTACGGGCTGCTGGCGATGTACGTGCTCGAGGACGACCTCGAGCGCGAGCTCGAGCTGCCGCGCGGCGATTACGACGTGCCGATCGTGATCGCCGACCATGCCTTCAACCGCGACGGCTCGTTCCGCTACGTCGAGAACATCGACGTCGGCTTCCGCGGGGACACGATCCTGGTCAACGGAGCTGTCTCGCCGCGCATGCGCGTCGAGCGCCGCAGGTACCGCCTGCGTCTACTCAACGCGTCGAACTCGCGCTCGTACAGCCTGCGTCTTGGTCGCGGTCGAACCATGACCCAGATCGCCGGCGACGGTGGACTGCTCGCGCGCCCCGTCAACCGGACCCGGGTGCTATTCCACCCGGCTGAGCGGATCGATCTCGTGATCGATTTCCGCGACTACGCCCCTGGCACCGAGCTCGTGCTCCACAACGAGGACGGCTCGGGCGGCACCGTGGCGGTGATGCGCTTCGACGTGGAGCGGCGCGGCGGGAGCGAGGACTTCCGCGTGCCACGTCGTCTCCGCGAGCCGGAGCGGCTGCCGGCGGCGAACGCCGACCGCCGCTGGGACCTGGGGTTGGGCTTCGGCGGGTGGCAGATCAACGGCAGGGACTTCGATCACGCGCGGATCGATGTGCGGCCGCGTCACGGCAGCACCGAACGCTGGACGTTCGTCAACCGCTCCAACCGCGTGCACCCGATGCATATCCACGGTTTCCTGTTCCGCGTGCTCGAACGGAGCAGCGGGCCTGTCCACGCGGCTGACCGGCTGTGCTGGAAGGACACGATCGGCGTGCTGCCCAACGAGACGGCGACAGTGCTCGCCTGGTTCGCGCCCTACACCGGGCGCTACGTGTTCCACTGCCATGCGCTCGAGCATGCCGACAGGGCGATGATGCTGCAGCTGGAGGTGGCAGCGTGAGGCGCCACAGCGCCCTCGGCAGCGGGCTGGCAGCGCTGATCGCGCTCGCTGCCGCCCCCGCCGCGTCCGCCCAGGGCCCGGTCATCCAGGCCGTCGACGACCTGGCGGGGCCGAACAACCGCTGGGAGCCCAGCGCAGTCACGGTGAACGTCGGCGGCACCGTCACCTGGCGCTACGACGGGATGCTGCTCGCCCACAACGTGAAGTCCAACAGCGCCAACTGGGATGTCGACACGCCCACGTCGACCCAGGACGGGCGGCCGGTCACGCTCAGTTTCTCCGCCGAGGGCACGTACGACTTCGTCTGCAAGTTCCACGCGGACACGATGAAGGGGACGGTGACGGTCGGGACCCCGCCGCCGCCTCCCCCGCCGCCGCTGAGCGAGCAGCCGTTCCCGAACGATCAGCAGGCGCCCACGGTGCTCGACGTCGCCGACCGGAGCCCGCCGCGGCTCAGCCGCGTGCGGGTGGCGGCCGTGCGCAACGGCGCCCGCGTGCGAATGCGCCTGTCCGAGCGCGCACGTGTGCGCGTCCGCTTCAAGCGAGCGGGAATCGTGATCAGGACCGAGCGCCGGACGTTCCGGAAAGGCGTCCGCAGCCTGACCGTCCGCGACCCCCGGATGCGCGGCAGCTATCAGGTCGAGGTTGTCGCACGGGACCTCGCGGGCAACCGCTCGCGGATGAAGCGGCTGCGCGTGCGCGTGCCGTAGGCGTCGCGCCGGCGAACGCGAGCAGCAGCTGCGGGTTCTCCGATGGAGCTAGTCGGACTCGAACCGACGACCTCCTGGGTGCGATCCAGGCGCTCTCCCAACTGAGCTATAGCCCCGTGGCTCGACCATGGTAGCGGTGCTCTGGCGCTCCGAGGACCGCCTGCGCGCCGGTACTCTGGCCCGGAGTGAGCTTCCGGGGCAGGCTGCGGCTGTTCTTCGTGCTGCTGGTGATCGTGCCGATGATCGCGCTCGCTCTCGTGCTGTTCACGCTCACGGCGCGCAGCGAGACCGGCAAGGTGGATGCCGGCATCTCCGCCGGCACCCGGACCGCCTTCGGCGTCTACGAGGAGGCGGCCGCCCGGGCTGAGCCCGCCCTTCGCGAGGTCGCCTCCGATCGCCGCCTCCGGGCCGCCCTTGCCGCCGGCACCGGAGTCGAGGCCCGTCTCGGCGAGCTCGTCGGCGGCCCCCTCGGCATCGTCCTCATCGAGCTCTATTCGGAGGAGGACGAACGCCTCGTCGCCCGGGCCGGTCCACCGGGTGGCGTCGCCCCGCGCGGTGCTCCCATCGAGGCAGGGGGCGAGACGCTCGGCATCCTCGTCGTCTCGGTCACCGCCGCACACTCCCTTGCCGCGCGCGTCCAGACCCTGACCGGGCTCGACGCCGCCGTCTACCGCGACAACAGGCTCCTCGCCACCACCACGGACGGCCTCCGCGACCGCGCCCGGCTCGGCGACGTGGGCGAGCCCCACGACGTCGAGGTCGAGGGTGCCGACTACCGCGCCCGGGTCGAGAGCATCCCCGAGCCCGCCGGCCCGCCGGTCGAGCTCGCCCTCCTCCAGAACACGAGCAGCCTGTCCGACACCATCTCCGAGAACCGCCTCGTCATCGGCGGCCTGCTCGTCGCCTTCCTCCTCCTCGCGATGCTCGCCGCCGCCGGCGTCAGTCGCGCGCTCACCGGCCAGATCGGCACCTTCCTCGACGCCGCCCGCCGCCTCGCGCGCGGCGACTTCGCACACCCGGTGCCCGTCACCGGTCGCGACGAGTTCGCCCAGCTGGGACACGAGTTCAACAGCATGTCGTCGCAGCTCGAGGCCAAGATCGAGGAGATCGAGCGCAAGCGCGAGGAGCTCGAGGCGACGATTCGCCGCGTCGGCGACGCCCTCGCCACCGGCCTCGATCGCGACGGCGTGATCGCCCTGGCCGTGCGCCAGGCCGTGGACGCCTGCGCGGCGGAGGCCGGCCGAGCCCTGCCCGTCGCCCGCGGCGCCTTCCACGAGCGCAGGTCCGGCCGCGACGACGCCGGCCTGGACGACGCCCTTGTCGCCGCCGAGCGGCGGGCGTTCGAGCCGGGACCGGAGCTGGGGCCGGAGCTGCTCGACTCGGTCGACCCCGAGTCGCCGCGGCCCCGGCCGCGCCGCGCGAGCGCCGCGCAGACGGGCCACGCCCACGCGCTGGCCGTCCCGATGCGCGCGGTCGTGTCGTCCTCCGAGGCGGAGTTCCTGGGCGTCCTCTCGATCGCCCGTCACGGCCCGGCCTTCACGCGCGAGGAGGAGGAGCTGCTCGAGTACCTGGCTGGGCAGGCGATCGTGTCGATCGAGAACGCCAGCCTGCACGAGACCGTCGGCCGCCAGGCGGTCACCGACGAGCTGACAGGCCTGGCCAACGCGCGCGCCTTCCGCTCGATCCTCGACCGCGAGATCGAGCGCAGCCGCCGCTTCCAGACCCCGCTCGGCCTCGTGATGGTCGACCTGGACGACTTCAAGCAGGTCAACGACCGCCACGGCCACCAGCAGGGCGACGAGGTCCTCGCCTCCGTCGCGGCGGTGCTGCGCGACTTCTCCCGCGACATCGACGCCCCCGCCCGCTACGGCGGAGAGGAGCTGGCGGTGGTGCTGCCCCAGACCGACTCGGACGGCGCCGCCCTGCTCGCCGGGCGCATGCGCGAGGCCGTCGAGCGGCTGCGCGTGCCGAGCGTGAGCGGGGGAGCGGCGCTGCGGGTGACCGCCAGCTTCGGCATTGCGTCGGTGCCTGAGAGCGCCACGGACCGCGAGGAGCTGGTCGCCGCCGCCGACGCCGCCCTCTACAGGGCGAAACGCGGCGGGAAGAACCGGGTGGAGCGCGCCGAGCGGGTGGCGGCGGCCGGCTGAGGCCGGGCGGGGCGGGCGGAAAACGTCCGGCGAGCCTCGATAGGCTTTCCGCAGGATGGGCCTTCTCGACGATGCCATCAGGCAGCATCTCGAGCTCAAGCGCCAGCACGGGGCTCCGGAAGACGAGATCGAGCGCCAGGAGGAAGAGGCGCTCGGGCCGGCGCGGCGCGACGTCGCTCCCGCGGAGCCAACCGGCGGGAACGGCGAGGTGGAGCTCGAGACCCCGGACGAGTCTCCGGCCGCCGAGGCCGCCTCGGAACAGGAGACGGAGCTCTTCGAGCCCGAGGACCGGGAGCCGGAGCTCGCGGAGCTCGACCAGCCGGAGGCGGCGGAGGACGAGCCCGACGAAGCCGGCGGCGCGTTCGACGAGCCTGAGCGCGAGGTCGCCATCGGGCCGGACACCCCGTTCGAGCCGGACGCCCCGTTCGAGCCGGACGACCCCGTTCGAGCCTTCCTCCGGGCCGGACGCGCCCTTCGAGCCAGACGACGAGCCGGAGAGCGAGTCCGAAGGCGCTACCGAGCCCGAAGGCGTCCCCCAGCCCGACGCCCTGCCCCCGTCACCCGCCCCCTTCGACGCCGACACCGCCTTCGAGGACTTCGGCCGGCAGGACGAGCCTGAGGACGAGGCCGAGGACGAGGGCGAGGACGAGGGCGAGGACAAGCCCGACGCCGACGCGGACGTGCTCGAGGACACGCCCGACTTCCTCCAGGAGACGCCGGAGCACGACCGGCTCTGGTTCGAGCAGAAGCCGCCGCGCGACTTCGACTTCGACTAGGGGTCGCTCTTGGGCCGAGTTGCGGCGGGGACCGCCCGCCCCGGCGGCCCCCGCACGTTGCAACTCAGCGGCGTCCCGTGCCGCTAGTTCGACGGAACCCTCCATGCCGTCGTACTCCGGTTCTCGGCGCGACCGGGGGCGGACCTGAAATTCTGTGCCCAGGGCTCAACGAAGTTCGTAGGCGCTGAGAGCACCTACCATTGCCCCGACGGGGCCATAGCTCAGCTGGAAGAGCGCCGTCCCTTGCACGGAAGAGGCCGCCGGTTCGAGTCCGGCTGGCTCCATCACGCCCGCCGCGACCCAGAACGAGTCCGCTCCACCCGCTCCCGCATGCTCGCCCGCAGGTCCTCCGCGATCTGCGGCATCCGCGCCTCGAGCTGCTTGAACTCGCGCGCGAAGATCGCCACCAGCCTCATCGACGTCTTGGCCTCGATGGAGGCGGTTCGGGTGCCGGTCGCCAGCAGCCCGATCTCGCCGAAGGCGTCTCCCGGGCCAAGCGTTCGGATCACCTCGCCGCCCTTGTGGACCTCCGCCTCTCCGCTCTCGATCACGAACAGCTCGTAGGCGTGCTCGCCCTCCGTCGTGAGGGCCGTTCCGGCATCCACGGTCAGCTCGCGCGCGCACTCCGCCACTTCGGCGCGTTCCGCGTCGTCGAGCGCCGCGAACAGCGGCAGGTACTTCAGTTGCGCTGGATCCATGTCGGGGCTCCTCCGCCGGGGTAGCGCCATCCTCTCCGCGCGGTCGGCGCGCGGCGTGAAGAGGATGTGAAAGGGCCGCGCCCGCGGCGACCCGCTCAGCGCGCCTGCGCTCGCTCGAACGCCTTGTCGAGCAGCACCGGCGCGTGCCGGGAGGGGTCGCGCGAGTTCAGCAGCACCACGCCCATCCGCCGGCCGCCGCGGCGGGCCACTCCCACGAAGCAGCGGCCGGCCTCGCTCGTGTAGCCGGTCTTCAAGCCCACCGCGCCCGGGTAGCCCAGCCGCATCAGCGGGTTGTGCCCCGTCAGGTACAGCTTCCCGCCCTTGATCGGGAACCGGAATGCCACCTGGCGGCGGCGGGCGATCCGGCGGATCCGCTCCTTCGCCATCGCCATCCGGGTCATCACCGCCAGGTCGCGCGCGCACGAGCGGTTCCCGGGCTCGAGCCCGTGCGACGACGCGAACCGCGTGCAGTCGAGTCCCCACTCCCGCGCCCGCCGGTTCATCAGCTGCACGAACCGCTCCTCCGACCCGGACACGTGCACCGCCAGCGCGATCGCCGCGTCGTTCCCCGACACGAGCAGCAGCCCGTTCATCAGCGTCTCCAGCCGCACGCGCTTGCCCTTCGGCAGCATCCCCACGCCGGACCCCGAGTAGTTCAGCGCCGCCTTCGTGATCCGCACCGGCTCGTCCGGCCGCGCCTCCTGCGCCACCACCAGCGCGGTCATGATCTTCGTCAGGCTCGCCATCGGGAGGGTGCGCAGCGGCCGGCGGCGCCAGAGCACGTCGCCGCTGTCGAGGTCGAACACGAGCGCCGCGCGCGGCGGCTTGCGCATCCGGACGTGGAACGCGTCGACGCCCGCCAGCGGAATCGAGGGCACCGGTTCTCCCTGCACGAGCGGGCCCGGCTCGCTCGGCTCGCGGGGCGCCGTCTGCTCCACCAGCTCGCGCGCCGGCGGCGCCCCCGCCCCGAGCTGGACGGCCGGCGCGCCGCGGCCGTCCTCCTCGCCGCCGAGCCCCACGTACGCGGCGGCCGCCACGCCGATCGGCGCCACCAGCAGCGCCAGCGTCGCGAGCAGGTGCGGCATCCGCCGCCGTCGCCGGCGCCGCCGGGAGGTCCGCGAGGGGAACGGCTGCGGCGCCGGCAGGGACGCCGGCCCGGGCACCGGCGGCGGGCCGCGCCTAGCCATCGGACGGTGGGGTGGTCAGCGCGCCCAGCACGCCGAACGCCAGCAGCGCGAGCACGATCACGGAGACGACCACGAGGATGTCCACTCCCTCCTCGATCGCCACCGTGACGGTCAGGAACGCGAGCAGGGAGATGATCCCCAGGCTGCCCAGCAGCACGAACGTGCGCGCCATCAGTACACCGGGAGGCGATGACTCGCCTCGTAGTCGTCGTGGGGGTTGTTGGCGAACAGTTTGATGAGGAGCATCCCGAACAGGAACCCGCCGATGTGGGCGAAGTACGCGACGCCACCGCCCTCCACCGGCTCGCTGAACGCCGGCAGCAGCTGCAGGAGGAACCAGAAGCCCAGCACCAGCAGGGCCGGCAGTTCGACGATGGTGAAGATGATGATGATGAAGATCACCGTTATTACGCGTGCGCGGGGGTAGAGAAGTGCATAGCCGCCGAGGACCGCGGCGATCGCCCCGCTGGCCCCCACCGTCGGGATCGTGGAGTCGGGGTCGGTGACGATCTGCAGCGCGAGCGCGGCCAGCCCACCCAGCAGATAGAAGACGACGAACCGGACGCGTCCCATCGAGTCCTCGATGTTGTTCCCGAAGATCCAGAGGAACAGCATGTTCCCCGCGAGGTGGAGCAGGCTCCCATGGAGGAACATCGAGCTGAAGATCGTGATCCACCAGGGGGCCTGATCGGGTGCCGGCCCGGTGGGCGCTCCCGCCTGGCCCTCACAGGCGACCGTGCCGTCGACGGTCACGCCGCACCCATCGCCCGGATTGGTGACCTCGTACGGGATCGCCCCGTACTCGAACACGCGCTCGTTGCCCGTGTCGCCCAGATCCCAGAGCCCCCGCTCGAACAGGAAATAGGCGGCGCAGCAGATCGCGATGATCGCCACGGTCAGCACGGGAAACCGCCGCGTGGGGATGTCGTCCTTCAGCGGGATCAAGGCGCCTGCCAGCCATAATGCCTGATGCGTGACGGGCAGGACCGCGCATCCCTACGAGGACACAGACGTCATCGACGCCCGCGGGCCGCGCACCAACCAGGCGGTCATCGGGACGCTCGCGCTGCTGGCGTTCCTGCTCGACCTCGAGTGGCTCCCGGCCGTGCTGGCGGCGCAGCTGGCGATCGGGCTGACACTCGGCCGCCGCTTCTGCCTGCCCTGCCTGCTCTATTTCGAGGTGATCCAGCCGCGCTTCGGCGAGGGCCCGATCGAGGACTCCCGGCCGCCGCGCTTCGCCAACATGGTCGGCGTGGCGTTCCTGGGCGGCGCGACGGTCGCCTTCCTGGCCGGCGCGCCCGCGGTCGGTTGGACGCTGACCCTGATCGTGGCCGCGCTCGCGCTGCTGGCCGCCGCCACCGGGCTCTGCATGGGCTGCGAGGCCTACAAGCTCTCGGCGCGGCTGCGCGGGATCGCCGCAAAGCACGTCGCGCGCATCGACCCGCGCGACGTGCCGCTCGACGGCGCCGGCGTGGTCCAGTTCACCCACCCGCTCTGCTCCGAGTGCCTCGAGTGGGAGCGGCGGCTGGCGAGCGAGGGGCGCCCGCACGCCGCCATCGACGTGTCCCGCAGTCCCGAGCTGGCCCGCAAGTACGGCGTCGCCGTGGTCCCGACCGTGGTGGCGGTCGCGGGCGACGGCACGGTGCTGGAGCGGCTCGCGCCGTAGGGCTGCCGCGGCCTACCGGCGCGGCACGTCCAGGTACTCGATCGCGTTCGAGAAGTCGAAGCCGGGCGTCGGGCCGCCCTGGATCGCGTAGACCCTCCGGCCGAGCGCCACCCCGCCCAGCCCGTGCCGCGGCGTGCGCAGGGCGGGCAGCGAGCTCCAGCGGCGCCGGCGCGGGTCGAACAGCTCGACCTCGGCGATCGTCGTGCCGCCCGGCTCGAGCCGCTCGCCGCCGAAGACCACGATGCGGCCGTCGCTCAGGCGCGCCGACGCGATCCCGCCGCGCCCCACCTGCAGCGGCGGCAGCTGCTCCCAGACCCGGCGACGAGGGTCGTAGCGCTCCGCGTCGGTGAGATTGCCGGCGTCCCGGCCGGCCAGCACGTAGAAGCGGCCGCCGGACGCCACGCCGGTCGTGTGGTTGCGCGCGGGGCCCGGGAAGCTCGGCCCGCTCCGCCAGCGGGCGCGCCGGATGTCGTAGATCTCGAGCGACCGCAGCGAGCCGGTGTCGTTGGCGCCGCCGGCGGCGTAGAGGCGGCCGCGGATCGCGGCGAGGGCGTGGGCGGCGCGCGGCGTCGGCGAGGACGCCAGCCGGCGCCAGCGGCGGCGCTGCGGGTGGTAGCGCAGCAGGACGCCGGTCGGCGCGGTCAGGCCGGCCTCGCCGCGATAGCCGCCGTGGACGTAGACGCGCCCGCGGTGCGCCACGGCGGTGGGGTGGTTGAGCGCGACCGGCATGTCGGGCAGGCGCGACCAGCGGTCGCGGCGGATGTCGTAGCGCTCGACGGAGGCCACGGTCTGGCCGCTCGCTCGCTCGAAGCCGCCCACCACGTAGACGAAGCGCCCGATGCGCGCGGCCGCCACCTCGGTGCGCTCGAGCTGGGCCGGCGCGAGCGCCGTCCAGCGGTCCTCCCGGGCGCCCCCGTCGCGCGGCAGCAGCAGCACGGCCGCGAGGGCGATCACGGCGGCGACTGCGCCTGCGAGGACGGCGCGGGCGAGGAGTGGCCCGCGGCGACGGCGAGGCGGGCCGAGCGAGCCGCGGCGGCGGCTGCCGAACGGGCCCGGGCGGCGGCGAGGCGGACCGAGCGGACTGAGCCCGCCGCGACGCGGCGCCCGTTTCACGACGCCGACGAGGCCTGTGCCAGCGTCTGCTCGGCGTGGTAGCTCGACCGCACCAGCGGTCCTGCTGCCACCGAGTCGAACCCCATCGCGTAGGCCTCGCGCCTCGAGCTCGGCGAACTCGTCGGGGTGCCAGTAGCGCACCACCGGCAGGTGGTCGCGCGTCGGCCGCAGGTACTGCCCCACGGTCAGCACCTGCACGCCGTGCTCGCGCAGCACCCCGAACGCCTCGAGCATCTCGTCCTTCGACTCGCCCAGCCCCGTCATCAGGCCGGACTTCGTCACGACCTCGTCGCCACCGAGCTCCTTCGCGTTCCGCAGCACCCGGCACGAGCGCAGGAAGCGCGACCCACGGCGCGCGAGCGGATACAGCCGCGGCACGGTCTCGACGTTGTGGTTGAACACGTCCGGGCGCTCGGCGATCACACGCGCCAGCGGCATCTCCTCGCCGCGGAAGTCAGGCGTCAGCACCTCGACCTTGCAGCCCGGCGCCAGCCGCCGGATCGAGCGGATCACGCCAACGAACGCCGTCGAGCCGAGGTCCGGCAGGTCGTCCCGGTCCACGCTCGTGATCACCGCGTGGCGCAGGCCCATCTTCCGCACCGACTGCGCGACGCGCAGGGGCTCGAGCGGGTCGTTGTGGGTCGGCTTGCCGGTCTTGACGTTGCAGAACCCGCAGCGGCGCGTGCAGGTGTCGCCGAGGATCATGAAGGTGGCCGTGCCGCGCTCCCAGCAGTCGCCGATGTTCGGGCAGGCCGCCTCCTGGCAGACCGTGTGCAGCCCCTCGCCCTCGATCATCCCGCGCAGCTCGCGGTACTTCGGGCCGCCGGGCGCCGGCCGCTTGAACCAGGCCGGCTTGCGGTCGCGGAACGGGCGCACCTCGCCCATGTCGAGCACGCGCGCGCCGCCCGGGTTGGCGCGGGAGCGGGTGCTCACGCGGAGACCCCCGCGGGAACGCGCTCCTCCGCCGCCTCGTCCTCGAGCAGCCGCCCGGGCGACACCAGGCGCTGCCGCCGCCCGAAGGCCTCGGCGAACCGGTACGCCATCCGCTTGCGGAAGCACGGCAGCGAGCCGGCGCGTCCGGTCTCCCGCGACACCGACGTCATCCGCACGTGGTCGATCCCGCACGGCACGATCCACTCGAACGGCTGGAGGTCGTTGTCCACGTTCACGGCGAGCCCGTGCATCGAGACGCCCTCGCGCACCCGCACGCCGATCGAGCCGATCTTGCGGTCCCCGGCCCAGACCCCGGTGAACGGCGTGTCGCGCGGCTCGGCCACCACGCCCTCGTCGGCGAGCGCAGCGACCATGGCGTCCTCCATCGAGTGCACGAAGTCGGCGACGCGCTCGACCGCCATGATCGGGTAGGCCACCAGCTGCCCGGGCCCGTGGTAGGTCACGCGCCCACCGCGATCGGTGTCGCAGACCTCGATCCCCTGGGCCCGGTACCAGTCCTCGCCCATCGGCAGGTCGCCGCGCTCGGTGCGCTTGCCCTTCGTGTACACGGGCGGGTGCTCCAGCACGAGCAGCACGTCCGGAAGCTCGCCCGCGGCGCGCCGGTCGCGCAGCCGCAGCTGGAGCTCGAACGCCTCCCGATAGGGCACCGCCCCAAGGTGAGCGACCCACAGTTCCGCCACCCCTCCAAGGCTACCCTGCACGTGGTGGAACCCGAGCAGCGCTTCTGGCCGGCACGCGTCCGGTGGCGGCTGCGCGGGGCGTGGATGTGGCCGACGTTCGTGGCCATCACGCTGCTGAACGGGCTCCTGCTGCATCTACTCCCGCCTGTCCGCACCGGGATCGACCTGATCCCCGCGGTCCTGCTGGCCACCTTCGGCAACCTGGTGCTGGTCGGGGCCCTCGGCCCCTGGCTCGCCCGGCGGGTGTGGAAGCGCCGCCCGGCGGCCGAGCCCGAGGCGCCGCCGAAGGCTCAGCTGGAGGTGCTGTCCGACCGGATCGGCACGGGCCTCCTCGTGGCGAGCGTGTTCGGCGTGCTGGCGGCGGGCCTCGCCGCGCGCCCGACCGTGATCGCCGAGACCGACGCAAAGGAGGAGGCCGCCCGCGCCATCCACGCGCACATCCAGGCGAGCGGCGACCCCGAGCTCATCCGCAACGAGGAGACGGCGCACGCGGCGCGGCTGGCGGACGGGTTCTTCCGGATCTGCATCGCGAGCGACGACCGGCAGAGCTTCGCGTGCTTCCTGGTGGACACGAACGAGGACCCCACCCGGATCGTGCGGGACCCGAGCGCGAAGCCGAACGAGATCGACCCCTGAGTCGCCGCCACTGAAGGGGTCAGACCCCTTGAGTCGCGCGGGCTTAGATCTCGGCCAGGGACACCAGGCCCCCGTCCGGCTCCACCTCGAGCAGCTGCAGCCGGTTGTCCCCCCGGCGCAGCGCCCGCTCGGGGAAGATCAGCGAGAACAGCTCGCTCTCGCGGCCGCGCAGGTGGAAGCTCCGGCCGACCGCCCACACGCGCCCGTTCACAGCCACGGCGAGGTCGCGCTCCGCGCCCGGCCGGCTGCCCTCGATCCGGCCCATCACGCGGGTCGGCACCATCGGGCCGCGCGGGTCGACGCGGTTCAGCAGGCCCGGTCTCACCAGTACGCCGTGCACCTGGCCCGAGCGCTCGGGCGCCCTGACCCGGTCGCCCAGCAGCCCGCGGTTCGGGCCGATCCGGTAGGCCATTGCCCACGGGTCCCCGAAGGCACGCTCGCTCCGCGCCCCCGTGCCGAACGTGCGCGCGCGCCAGCGGCTCAAGGCCGCCCGCCGCCGCACCCACTCCTCGCGCCCGACCGACACGAGCCGGCTGAAGTCGCGCCGGATGAGCGTCACGTGCTCGCGCGCCTGCGTCATGGCGGCGAACGCCGAGTGGCCGTCCGCCTGCCACGGCCTGCCGACGCCGAGCACGTCGGCGATCGTGGGGAGCAGGTCGACGGTGCGGATGAGGCTGTGGTCGACCCTGCCCACGGTCTGCCCGGGCGTCTTGACGAAGAACGGGACCGGCGCGATCTCGTCGATGTTGCGCTCCGACACCTGCCGCCGGCTCTTCACTCCCACCTCGAACGAGTAGCCGTGGTCGGCCATCACCACGAGCAGCGCGCGGTCGAAGAGCCCGGTTCTCCGAAGCTTCCGCATCACGTGGCCGAGCTCGAGGTCGGTGTACCCGACCTGGAGCAGGTGGCGCAGGTGGTTGTGGTCGGTCAGAGCCGGGTCGTGCCAGCTCGGCGGCTTGTTGATCGCCTTGATGGGCTCCACGCCGGGCGGCCGGCTCGCGTGTCCCGAGGGCAGGTAGAGCCAGGGCTCGTGCGGCAGCAGCGCGTGGTGGAAGTAGAAGGTCGGGCGGTCGCGATCGCGGATGGCGCCGATCCACCTGTGGAGCCGAGCCGGACGACCGCTCCCGGCCAGCCGCGGCAGCACTCCGGGGCGCCGCGCCCGGGTCCCTTCGCAGATCCACAGCGGGCATATGGCCGTAGCGGACTCCACCTTGACGATCTCGTACCCGAGCCGGTTCAGCAGGTGGTAGACGCTCGGCTGGTGGCTGCGCACGTCGGCCGCCGTCCTGTCCATCGGCATGCGCCCGTCGAGGATCGCGGGCACCGCCTTGAAGGTGGAGTCGAAGACCGTGTAGCCGTTGCGGTACCACGTCGAGGTGCGGGCGAGAGCCGCGAAGTGGGGGTAGCGCCGGGCGTCGATCCGGCCGCTCGGCGTGGTGAGGGACTCGGTGGGGAACTCGTCGAGGACGATGACCACGATCGGCGGCAACGCCTCGCCGGCCGCCGAATCGTCATGGTTCGCGTCGACGGCGAACGCGACGGTTGCGCCGATCAGGACCAGTACGAGCAGCACGACTGCAGGCGTGCGCACATACCCAAGGTAGGACAGGAGCGACGTTGATACCAGAAGGAACGAAAGCGCCCGACTTCACGCTGAAGGACCAGGACGGCCGCGATGTCTCACTCGCCGACTTCGCGGGCCGCACGCTCGTCCTCTACTTCTACCCGCGCGCGGACACGCCGGGCTGCACGACGCAGGCGTGTGGCATCCGCGACCGCGCCGGTGAGTACGACGCGACCGGCGCCGTGGTGGTCGGCGTCTCGCCCGACCCCGTGGAGGCGATCAAGAAGTTCCACGGCGGCCAGTCGCTGAACTTCACGCTGCTCGCCGACGAGGACCACTCCGTGTCCGAGCGCTACGGCGTCTGGGTCGAGAAGAACATGTACGGCAAGAAGCGCTGGGGCGTCGAGCGCTCGACCTACATCATCGACGGCGACGGGACCGTGGCGAAGGCGTTCCCCAAGGTGTCGCCGAAGACGCATGACGACCTGGTGTTGGAGGCGCTCGGCTAGCGGCGCACCAGGAGGCGCAGCCGCCCGCCGCCCACGACCTCGAACACCTCGACGGTGTTCTGCCCGTCGCGCAGCGCGTCCTCGGGCACCATGAAGGCGAAGCTCTCGGTCGGCCGGCCGGCCAGCCGGAACGAGCGACCCACCGCGGCTATCTGCCCGTTCACGGCGACGGCCAGGTCGCGCGGCTCGCCGTTCCCGCCGTCGAGGAGCCCGGCGATCTGGGTCGGCATCACGCCGGAGCTCCGGCGCACGTTCGAGAACAGCCCGCCGCGCGCGATCGTCCCGCGCCGGCCGCTGCCGGCCACGCGCGCGACGGCGCTCACGTCCTGCCCGATCAGCTCGCGGTTGGGCCCGATCCCCGTGTACAGCGAGGCGAGGTCGCCCGACCCGAACTGGCGCAGCCGCCGCCGCACCACGCGCCGGCGCTGGGCGATCCAGCGCCTGCCGGGGACCGTGACCACGGCGTCGAAGTCACGCTTGGGGAACGTGACCCGTCGGGTCCGCCGCGCCGCCCGGCTGAAGGCGGAGCGCCCGTCGTCGCGGTAGCCGAGCCGCACGCCGAGCACGTCCGCGATCGTCGACGGCACGTCGAGCGTCCGCGCGAACGCGTCGCTCACGCGGCCGCGGCGCTGGACCGGCTTCTTGACGATGAACGGGACCGGCGACAGCTCGTGGGCCGTGCCCGCGACCGCGCGGCGGCGCGTGGGGACCCCGGAGCGCCACAGGTAGCCGTGGTCCGCAACCACGACGATCAGCGTCTCGTCGTAGATGTCCTCGCGCTTCAGCCGCCGGAGAAGCCGCCCGAGCAGCAGGTCCGTGTAGCCGAGCTGCAGCAGGTAGCGCTGCTCGTTGTGGCGGGTCAGGTACTCGTCGTGAAAGCCCGGTGTGGTGGTCATCCCGGGCAGCGGGTCGCGCGCCCCGGGGCGGGTGCGTGCGCCGGAGGGCAGGTACATGTAGGGGATGTGGGGCAGCAGCAGGTGCTTCATCCAGAAGGTCGGGCGGCCGTCCCCGATCCGGCGCACCCAGCGGTTGAAGCGCTCCGGCCGGCCGCGGTTCAGGAGCGGCGGGATGCTCGGCGTGCTCGCCCGGCCGCCGCGGCACATGCTCGGCGGGCAGAGCGCCGACGCCTCCTCCGAGGCGACCATCCGGTAGCCGCGGCGCCTGAACATGTCGAAGATCGAGCGCGGGTGGCCGGCGCGGTCCGGCGTGCTGCCGTACGACGGCCACCTCCCGTCGAGGATCAGCGGCACCGCCTTGCTCGTCGAGTCGTAGATCGAGTAGCCGTTGCGGAACCAGGTCGAGTCGCCGGCGAGGGCGGCGAAGTTCGGGTAGCGCACGCGGTCGATCCGGCCGCGCCGGTCGAGCAGCGAGTCGCTCGGCAGCTCGTCCATGATCAGGAGCACCACGTGTGGCTTCTTGGGCGGCTTCGCGAGCTTCGGCGGCTTGATCGCCGCCACCCGCTCGAGCGGCACCGGCGCCTGGGTGGCGTCGCCCACGGCGCCCGCGAGAACGACGAGCAGGAAGGCGGCCGCGAGGGCCAGCGGCATGACGACGCGGCTCACGAGCGTGATCATGCAAGCTGATGTACCGACGCCCCCGGACGGTTCACCGGCCCGCAACAGCGCGCTAACACGATCGCATCACCTGTTATCCAGATGTTCTCCACGGGGTCACCCGCCGTTCACCGTTCCGGGGGACACCGCGGCATAGGTTCGTCCGGTCATGCTGGCCCGCTCGCTGCAGCCTGCGCCGCCGCCGGGAGAGCCCCGGAGGATCGGCAACGTCGAGATCCGGCCGGAGGAGCTGCAGGTGCTCGTGAACGGCCAGCGGGCCGGCTTGACGGTGCGGGAGTTCGAGATCCTCTTCGTGCTGGCGGAGCGGCTCGACCGAGTGGTCCCGCGGCCCGAGGTCTACGAGCTGGTGTGGGGCGGCAAGATGCCGCACCGCGACCGCTCGGTGGACGTGTTCGTCCGGAAGGTGCGCCGCAAGCTGGCGCTGTGCGCGCCGGAGTGGGAGTTCATCCACACGCACTTCGGCATCGGGTACCGGTTCAAGCCGGAGCAGGTCGTCCTCGACTAGCGGGGCGGCTGCGGAGCAGCGCGATCGTCACTAGCCCCGCAGCGGCGGGAACCAGTCCGATGAACGCGTAGCCGAGGCCGTCGGCGACGAGGCCGCCGGCGAGCGGGCCGAGGAGGTAGCCGAGGATGCCGATCTGCGACCAGATCACCATCGCGGTCACGATTCGCTCGACGGGGACGGCCTCGATCAGCAGTCCGAGCGAGCCGGTGTTGGCGAGCCCGATCCCGATCGCGGCGAGCATTATCGAGAGCACCCAGAGCGGCACGTCGGTGGCCATCCCGGCGAGCGAGATGCCGGCGACGGTGAGGAACACGGCCCCGAACACGAGCGGCCGCGGACGGCGGCCGCCGGAGGCGGTGGCGCTGACCGTGACCACCAAGGAGGCGCCCACGTAGAGCGCGCCGATCTGGGCCTGGGTCAGGCGCTCGGCGAGATGCAGCGGCAGCACGCCCTCGAGCACGCCGAGCGCGAGCACCGCGAACAGAATCGCCGCCGACGCGACCCAGAACGCTCGCCTCCGCAGCACCGTGCGGTCGGCGTCAAACGCGCGCCGGGTTGCCGGCTCGGCGACGAAGAGCACCGCCGGCAGAGCGAGCAGCAGCAGGACCAGGTAGGCGAGGAAGGGGCCGTGGATGCCGCCGAACGCGCCGAGTGCCGGTCCGATCAGCCCGCCGGCCGAGTAGGCGGCGAAGATGCGGCTCATGCAGAGGTACTCCTGGCCGGGCCAGCGCGCGAGCGTGTCGAACGTGACGCCGATCCAGATCCCGCCGGATCCCAGCCCCATCAACGTCCGGGCGGCGAAGTACACGCCGAGCGAGTCGCCCAGCACGAAGCCGAGCGCGCCGCACGCGACCAGCACCAGCGAACCGGCCACCAGCGCTTTGGATCCGTGGCGGCGGACCGCCCACCCGGCAAGCGCGAAGCCGGCCACCATGCCGGCCGGAAACGACGCCACCAGCAGCCCCATCGTCGCCGGGCCGGCGCCGGTGGCGTCTGCGATCGCGGGGGCGACCGGGACGATCACGCTGTACCCGGCGGCGTCGAGCGCGCCAAGCACCAGAAGCAGGGGATAGGCCGCCCGGCTCGCCAGCGCTGGGTTCATCGAGTCAGCGCAGAGGCACTGTCGTCGTTCAGTCGGGCTTGCGCGCGCGCACGATCGCCGAGCTGGCGTGCTCGTGCACGCGGTGGGTCTCGCGGATCTCGATGTCGGTCAGGCCCTCGTCGGCGAGCATCGCCTCGAACTGGCCGCGGGTGAGCGCGCCCGCGACGCAGCCGGTCCACTGCTGCATGTCCTCGCGGGTGGCCTTGTCCATGTCCGGGTCGGCGATCACGTCCGAGACCGCGAAGCGGCCGCCGGGGCGCAGCACGCGCGCGGCCTCGGCGATCACCTTGCGCTTGTCGGCGGCCAGGTTGATCACGCAGTTGGAGATCACCACGTCGACGGTGGCGTCGGCGAGCGGGATGTCCTCGAGGTAGCCCTTGACGAACTCGACGTTCGTCGACGCCCGCCTCGGCGGCGTTGGCGCGGGCGAGCTCGAGCATCTCGTCGGTCATGTCGAGCCCGATCGCCTTGCCGGTCGCGCCGACGCGGCGCGCCGAGATCAGCACGTCGGCGCCGGCGCCCGAGCCGAGGTCGAGCACCGTCTCGCCCTCGTGCAGGTCGGCGACCGCCGTCGGGACGCCGCAGCCGAGCGACGCCTCGACGGCCGCCTTGGGGGCGGCGTCGCCCTCCGTCGTCGTAGAGCGCGCCGCCGAACACCTCGGTGCCGTCGCGGTCGGTGAGCTGCATGTCGGGATCGGCGAACGCGCCGGCGGGGCCGCAGCCCGCTCGGCGTGCGTCCCGCAACAACCGGACGACGTGTTCTCGGCGACCGCGGTCGCGGCGGCGGCGTAGCGCTCGCGCACCTTCTCGCGGATGTCGGTGTCGGTCAGCTCAGCCATGCGGACAGCTCCTCGAGTGCTTCGGGGTTGACGTAGTAGTAGGCCCACAGGCCGCGCCGCTCGGAGTCGACGATGCCGGCCTCGCGCAGCTTCTTGAGGTGGTGCGACAGCGTCGGCTGGGAGATGTCGAACAGCGGCACGAGCTCGCAGACGCAGACCTTGCCGGCGTGCTTTCGCAGCACGTCGACGAGCTGCAGGCGGACCGGGTCGCCGAGCGCCTTGGCGACCTCGGCCATGCGGATCGGCGTGCTCGCGCTCGACGTCGGGGTAGACGACCGGCTCGCAGCACGGCTCGCCCGGCGGGTCGCTTCTGCTTCGGCGCGAGCTCCAGATCGACGGCCATCGATGTACGTATATCGATTGAAGTGACAGTTGTCAATGGATACGATGCGCGGGCACGGCATGGAGAGGGTCGCGGTCATCACCGACATCCACGCCAACCTGCCGGCCCTCGAGGCGGTCATGGCCGCCATCGAGTGGACCGACGTGGACGCGGTCTACTGCGGCGGCGACCTGGTCGGCTACGGCCCGCACCCGAACGCGGTCTGCTGGCAGATCGAGCAGCGCGAGATCCCGACGATCTACGGCAACTACGACTACGCGATCGCCCGCGACCTGGAGGACTGCGGCTGCGCCTACCGCGACCAGCAGGACCGCGAGCTCGGCCAGCGGTCGGTCGCATGGACGCTGGAGCACACCGACCAGCAGTCCAAGGACTTCATGCGCGGCCTGCCGTTCGACCTCCGCTTCGAGCTGGGCGGCCGCCGCGTGCGGCTGGTCCACGGCTCGCCGCGCAAGGTCAACGAGTACCTGTTCGCCGACAAGCCCGCGCGCACGTTCGAGCGGATCGCGGCGGGCGCCGACTGCGACGTGCTCGTCTTCGGACACACCCACCAGCCCTGGGTGGCCGAGTACGGCGGCGTCCTGTTCGTCAACTGCGGATCGGTGGGCAAGCCGAAGGACGGCGACCCGCGCGCTTCCTTCGCCCTGCTGGAGCACGCCGAGGGCGAGGTGTCGGTGACGATCGAGCGGGTCGAGTACGACGCGGAGTCCGTCGCGCGTGCGGTGGCGGAGTCGGGCTTGCCGGTGGAGTACGCGGAGAAGCTGGTAATGGCAGCGTGAGAGGGAGGACGCGATGAAGTACGTGCTGTTCGTATGCACCCAGAACGCCGGGCGGTCACAGATGGCCCAGGCGCTGTTCGAGAAGCACGGTCCGCCGGACGTGCGAGCGGAGTCGGCCGGCGCTGAGCCCGCCGAGCGGGTCCACCCGGTGGTGGTCGAGGCGATGCAGGAGATCGGGATCGACCTGAGCGGCCGGCGACCCAAGAAGCTGACGCTCGAGATGCAGCTGCACGCCGACTGGGCGATCACGCTCGCCTGCGGCGCCAAGTGCCCGTACGTCCCCTCGGTGGTCGAGGACTGGGACGTGGCGGACCCGGCCGGCCAGCCGATCGAGGAGGTGCGCAGGATCCGGGACGACATCAAGGACCGGGTCGTCGACCTCGCGACGAACCGGATCGAGTCGATCCGGGAGGACCGGCGTCAGCACATGATGAGAATGGCGCGCCTCGTGCCGGGGCTGGTCGACGAGTTCGGAGGCCGGCTCACCGACGAGGAGATCCGCCAGATCGCAGACGAGATCCTCGAGGGCTACGACGACGTCCCCGTCCGCTCCTTCGTGATGACGCTCGCGAACCGCAGGGCGCGCGACGCTGCTGAAGGAACGCGCCGCGACGACAGCGTGACCATCGCGGCGCTCGCCTACAACCTGGTGCGAGGCGAGCACACGGCGGCGTCGGCCTAGAGCTCCCGCTCGATCCCTGCGCCTTGTTGAACGCGCAGCGGAAGTTCTCCGCCTGCCCGACCGGCTTCGAGCCGGCGAAGCCGCCCTGGTTCCTGTTGTCGTAGACGGTCACGTACTGGAGCGTCTCGGGCGCCGGGTTCGCGGGCTGGGGCACCGGGTCCGGCTCCCCGGCGCGGGGGTCGCCGCGCGAGCCCTCGGTCACGCCCTGCGAGCCCGCCGCGCGCGAGCCCGCCGCGGTGGTGGTGAGGCTTGCGCTCATCTCGCGGCGGTCCTTCAGGCCGTCGCCGGCGTCGAGGTCGATCGAGGCCGTGAGCTGGGCGTCGTCGATCGTCGACGAGAGCTTCACGCGGTCCGCCGCGCCGATCAGCTGCGCCGCCGTCGGGAGGTAGCCGCCCAGCTCCACGCAGCGCCTGGTGGCGAAGAAGTAGTCGTTGCGTCCGATCTCGGTGTTGTCGAGCGGGTACGGGTTCGTCATCAGGCAGAACGTGCCGAGGTCGACCGTGTCCGGCGAGCAGCGGTCGCGGTAGGCGCGCGCACGGCGTCCCGCCAGGCGGTCCGCGTTGCGTGAGGCGCGCACCTTGGGCAGCGCCTTCTGCGGCACCTTGCCCTTCTTGTCGAGGCGGAGCAGCCCGCCGGGCTTGAGCCCGCCGGCGGCGATCACCGCCGTGGCGGACGCGAGCAGGAGGACGACGGTCATGAAGAGGACACGGCGGATCACGTTCGGCTCCTGGTTCGGTTGTCAGCGGGGACTGGACGCGGGCGCGGCCCGCCACGGATGGACGCTCCCGCCACGGCGGCCAGCAGCACGAGGCCGATCACGTACGGGCGGCAGCCCGCCGCCGTCCTGCTCGAAGCGCGCGAAGGCCTGCGACTCCTCGATGGCGGCCTCCTCCTCGCGCTTCTCCTCGACCTGGTAGACGCGGGCCGTGGCGCCGCCGGGCGGGAGGGGGCGCACGGGCGGTGGGGGAGGAGGCGGAGGGATCGTCGGCGGAATGCTGATCAGCGCGGGCGGCTGGGCCGGTACCGGCGGAAGCGGTGGGAGCGGCCTGGCCACCAGGGGCCGAGGAGGCGGAGGGGGCGGGATCATCACGGGCGGCGGAGCTGCCTCGACGGCGGGCGGAGGGGGCGGCGCCGGCGGATTGAACTCCACCGGCGGGCTGCCGGCCGGTGCGGGCGGCGGCGGCGCGGGCGGCGGGGCGACAGCGGCCGTCCGGCGCTGGAAGCGACTGGGGGCGAGCGGGCGCGTGCCGCATGGCCGCTGGACGCTCCCGGACTGAACGCGGATCGGCTGCGAGAACGAGAAGCCGCCCGCGCGGATCGTCACGGTGGTCGTGCCCGCGTTGAACGCGCACAGGAGCCCGGAGGACGAGTCCGTCATCACCTTGTCCGTGGCCGGATCGAGGAACGGCTTGCGCAGGTTCGTCGAGTTCGGGTCCTGGCGCACGAAGTCCGCGATGTCCGGATCGGACGAGAGGAACTCGTACTCCGGCGCGATGCGAGCCGAGCAACCCGTGATCAGGCAGGGGTCGGGCGGGAAGTTGATGTGCGGGTCGGCACCCGGCGGGCTCGGGTTTCCGTCCCCCGCCGCAATGCGTCCCCACCGATCGCCGCTGCGCGGGCGGCGGCCCAGGCCCCGGAACAGCGCGGGACGGCTACGTCGCAGCAGCGTGCCGTCAACCGCCTCGAGCGAGAGGTCCTCGATCAGGGGTATCAGGCGGGCGGCGACAGGAGCCCTTCCGGTGGCCGGGTCGCGACGGGCCGTGTCGATCTCGAGCAGCAGGTAGCCGGAGTCCCCGAACAGGGAGTCCGGGCCGCTCGGGGGCACCGCCGCGACCACGGGCGAGCGGTAACCCAGCGTTCCGGTGCCGAAGGCCGGGATGGTGTCCACCGCTCCGGCGGGGATGCGCTGCCCGCGGTTCTCCTCGGGCCGGTCGAAGACGTAGGCCGAGGCGCCCTCCTCCACCAGCACCTGTGCCACCTCGTCGCCGTCACTCGCCACGTTCAGCCGTGGCGTGAAGCGCGTGTTGAGATCGCGGTTCCCCATCACGATCGCCGGTACCCCTTCGGCGCGAGCATCGGCGAGCACCGCTCGGAGCCATGGAAGCTGCGGCTCGAGCGGGTTCTGGTGGGGGTCCGCCGCGGCCAGCGAGCCGGCGGCGTTGTCGATCACCACCACCCGCACGGTCCCTGCGGGCCCGGACGAGTCGAAGGCGTAGTGCGTGCGGGCGCCGGGCCCCGGTGCGGCGCCGGGGATTCCGGAGGCGTCGGTGCCCGGGGGAGCCGGGCCCGCCCCGAACGGCGCGGGCGACGTTGCGAACGCCGACGTGAATCCGGGGAGGGAGTCGCCGGGCGAGACGGGCGCGTACACGGGCAGGGACGGGCGCGAGCCGAGCAGCTGGGCGTAGCGGGCCGCCTCCGCGGCGTTGCCGCCGGTCCTGGTGCGGCCTCCCGTGTAGAGCAGCACGCGCACGCCCTCGGCCGCGCGAAGAGCATCCACGCGGTCGAGCGCCGCGGTGAGGCTCCGGTCCGGACCGATCCCCTGCGCCGCCAGGTCGGCGCACGGCTGCTCGCACTGGGCGTGGCCGGCCACAGCCAGCCGCACGGGTCCGGCGGGGAGGGGGACGGGCGCGGCCGCCGCTCCGACGGGCGGCGTACCCGCGTCGTCGCCGTACCGGTAGATCCCCGCCGTCCTCACCCGGGCGCGGATGGTCCGGGCGGCGGTGTTGCGGGCCGAGGAGCCGCGCCCGGCGCTGTCGGCGTCGCCGCTCCAGCCGCCCACGGCCCAGCCGTTCCCGGCGGCATCGAGGTCGAAGGCCAGAATGGGGTCGGACTTGAAGGGCCGGTCGCTGCTCGACCCCCCGAAGGCGGTGCGCTGCTCGTCCGTCCAGCCGCTCGCCGTCTCGCGCAGCACGTAGCCGTCGCCGGGCAGCGGCATCGGCGGGAGGATGGGCGGCGGCACGTTGGGGTCCGGGACCGGCAGCTCTTCAGGCGGCGGGTAGTCGAGCCGCGGGATGACCGACACCACGGCCCTCACCCGGGGGCCGTCGCGCACCGCCGCGGCGGCCACCACCGTGGAGCCAGGCAGCGGCTGATCCGAGAACCGCCACGGCGATCCGGCGGCGTCCCGTTCGAGCACGATGTCTGGCCCCGCGGCCACGGCGCCCCCGTCGGGAAGGCCGGCCACCGCGTGAAGCCGGGGCGCCCCCGGGCGCACGCCGTCGAGCAGAGCCTGCACGCCCTGGTCCACGCGCCAGCCCGTCCCGTCGTTCACCAGCAGGTCGCTGCCGGCGGCCACCAGCGCCTCCCCGCCCGCGAACGCGATCTGGGTGAGGTCGCGGCCCGCCATCTCCGGCGGCAGCGGCTCGGGCTCCCAGCTCTTGCCGTAGCCGAGCAGCGCGCCGCCCCGGCCCACCGCGTAGCCACGGTCGGGGTTGCCCGGGTCGAAGGCCACGTCCATGAGGTGCGCCTCCAGCCCGACCGGGGCGCCGGGGTCGGCCTCCCAGCGGTCGTTGTCGGCGTTCCACTGCCACATGGCTCCGAGGTCGCCGACCGCATGGGCGCGCGCGGGCTCGGGCCATGCCACGCCTCGAAGGGTCGAGCGGTTCACCGAGTCGCTCGACGTGAGCAGGAACTCCCGCGTCCAGCCGCGGTCGGGCACGTAGCGGGCCACGGCCCCGTCGACGCCCACGGCGAGGGCCTGTGACGAGAGCGCCCCCGGAGGCGTGCCGGGCTGCGCCGCCACATCGGTCAGTGGCGAGCGCAAGGCCACGGGCCAGGAGCGCAGCCGGGCGGGCGGGGTCCGGCTGGTGATCTGCACCGGGCCCTCGAGCCAGCCCTCGTCCGGGGACGCGAAGGCGCCACTCGCCCTGAAGTTTCCGCCCGCCCCGGGCATCCGCACGAAGCTGGTTCCGTCGAAGCGCAGATAGGAGCCGCGGTTGGTGTCCTCGGCTCCCGCCGGGTCGAGCGGGTTTGTCACGACTCGCGTGCCGAACCCCGCGCCGTCCCAAGCGAAGCTGCGGTAGCCGTCCCGCACCGCAAAGCGCGCGCCGAGCGGCTGGTCGCACACTCCCGCGTCGCACCAGGAGCCCGTTACGCGAGCCTCGCCGGCGTCGTAGAACAGGGTGAAGTCCGTCGCGACACCGCCCGCCTCCATGGTGCCGTCGATCCATACCCCGCCGTTCGTTGCCGTGAGCTGCTGCGCCGCCCCGCCGAGCGGACGCACGCCCGACACGCCAGCCGCGGGGGTGTCACGATCCACGAACGGCGGAGTACCGAGCGGTCGCTCCTCCCAACGCGGATCGCCGCCTTCGGTCACGCGCTGGAGGAGCGCGACGCCACGTCCGAGCGCCGGATCGGTGCGCAAGAGCGCCCAAGCCGTCCCGTCGGCGCTCGCTTCGAGCGCCACTGGGGCCGCGAGACCTTCCCAGCCGGGTGGCAGCTCCATCGGCTCGCGCTGCCACGCCGAGCCGTCCCAGTGGAGCACGGCGGCTTCTCCGGTGGCGCCGACCACGCCGAACCAGAGCACCGTCGAGGCGCCGCTCTCGGCCGCCGCGACGGAGATCTCCCCGGTGCCGCCGTCGCCGGCTAGAGCCTCGCCGGGGAGCAACACCTCGGGGTTCGGTGCCGGCAGCTCCCGATACCGCCGGCCTGGATCACGCCGCAGCACGACCAGCTGCGCGCCCGCCTGGCGCCTCGCGTCGCGCCCTACGAGAACGCCCCCGCCGCGAGCGGTGACACGCCCCGACAGCCGGTTCGGGATGAAGCCGCGGTAGGGCAGGCCGTCCGCGCCGACCGGCGTCTCGGCGATTCGCCACCCCGTCGCGTCCGTGTGGCGGAGGAAGACGAGCTGCGGGTCGGGGCGAGCCTGACCTCCGGAGGGGCCGAGCTGGAGCTCCGGCGCGCCGCCCCCGACCGCGCCGACCGTGAGCGGCAGCTGCCGGTAGCCCCAGGCCTCACCGGCCTGCCCCGTCGGCGCCGCGCCCATGAGTCGCGTCTCGGCGTCAGCCACCCCGAGCACGGGCTGGGGCGTGACCGCGCCCGGCGCGCCCTGCCCGCGGCCCGCGGCGGCGAGCAGAGCCGCAGCAATGGCCCCGAGTCCGAGCACCGCCAGCCAGCCGACGAACGCCCGCGCCCTCATCACGGCGTGACGATCGTGTTGCTGTCGTTCCCGCCGCCGCCTCCGCCGTCCCGACCGGGCTCCCGAACGGAGAACGAGAGGCGGGTGGGCCAGCGCTTCCGGTCCAGCTTGAGGCGCAGCGAGTGCTTGCCGCGCTGCAGCATCTTCGCCCGGGTGCGGGCCACGACGCGCCCGCGACGCCGAGCGACCAGCGCGACGCGGGCACGCCGCACGAGGGTGAAGCTGACGGTGAGGGTCAGGCGGCGCACCCGTGACCGGATGCCGCGGATGAGCGGCGGAAGTCGGCGCGTGCGCGGGCGCTGCGTGGCCTGCTGCTGGACCTCGACCGGCGGCGGCGCGAACAGCTGCGAGTCGTCCACCGGTGGGCGGTCGGGCACGAACTGCTCGGCCGATTCGTTGGGGCGGAAGGTGATTGGGCCGGCGAAGGCGGGGTCGTCGTCGCGCGGCAGCGCGGTGCCGTCGGTGTAGTGGAAGAGCCACCCCGCCTGAGTCACGAGCCAGCAGTCGGCTGGCGAGGTGCATGCGATGCGCGCGGCGCTGCCACGCCCGGAGCCGGCGAGCGGGAGGCGAAAGGTGTCGGCCGTCCCGTCTGCCCGAATCAGTGCGACCTTGGCCTTGACGTTCGTCGCGCGGCGATCAGCGAACGGCTGCACCGCCACCCACGCCGTGTCGGTGCCGGGGACAGCGGCCACGTCGGCGAAGCGCTCGGTGTCCCCGAACAGCGTCGACGGGAGCGTGAGCTCCCGCCAGCCGGACGGCTCGAGTAGCGCCGCGATCGGCGGGCGATGCACGGGCGGATCCGGGGAGGGCGGGTTGCCGGTTCTCGGCACCGCGGGCCCCGACGCCGCTCCCCCGCCCACAGCCCACAGGCGGCTCCCGTCGCTGTCGAGGCCCAGCAACTCCGTTCCCTGAACGGGCACGCCCGGCATCGCGGCGGGCACGAAGCTCTCGTTCTGGAACGCCCCGCCGCCGAGCTGGTGCAAGAGGCGGGGCCCCGGCGTCTCGGGCTCGGCCAGGTCCGCGTCCTCGGGGCTCTCCGGCCGTGGACCCACCAGCACGCTCTCGAAGATCGACCCGGCGTGCGTCTCCAGGTCGGTGACCCCGCGGCCCTGGGGGTTGTAACTGGTCGTGAGGCCGAACCCGTCCCAGTGGAGGTGGAAGGCGCCGACCCGCTCGCCGATCGGGTCCTGCGATCCGACGCCGCCGAACCAGCAGTTGCTGGGGCCGTCGCACGTTGCCGCGAACATCTGCCGGAACGGGTCCTGCGCCTCCTCGGGCGTGCTGTAGGAGGCGACCACCTGGCCGTCTCGGAAGTGGCAGAGTGCCGTGCCCGAGCCGGCGCGCGGGGGGCTTGGCTGGGTGACCGTCCAGAACTCGCGCGGCCCGGCCCAGGCGATCCGCGTGGTGTCCCCCGGTCCCCCGCAGACAGTCGACAGCTGGCGCCACCTCACGCCGTCGTAGACGAACAGGCCACGCGGGATCGTCGCGTTGCCCTCCACCGCGAGCAGCCCCCGGTTGGGGGCCCAGAACTTGAGGTCGCCAGGCGCGCCGAGCGGAACGGCGAAGGGTGCTCCGGGTGGAGGAGGCGGCTGCTCGAGACGCCAGATCTGGGCGTCCGCGACGGGGACGGGGGACGCTGCACCGGCCGCGGCGATCGCGAGGCCGGCGGCCAGGAGCGAGCGCACGCCCCGATCAATCACCGCCTTGACGATCACGTTCCGGGCTCTCGTGCATCTCGCCTTCGATGTAGGTGAGGGGAGTGGGCTTGACGGTCGCAAGCACCGCGTCAAGGGCGACGCCCGACAGGGTCTCGTGTTCCAGCAGCGCCCTGGCGGTCTCGTCCACGGCCGGCCAGTTGCGCTGCAGCACCGTGGTCGCGCGCGCCTCCGCCTCGGCGACGAGCCGCTCGACCTCGCGGTCGATCAGCTCGAGCGTCGCGGGGCCGATGCTCCCGAGCTCCTGCAGCGAGGCGCCGAGGAACACCTCGCCCTCCCGCTCGCCGAGGGAGACGGGGCCGAGCTCGGGCGACATCCCGAACGACGTGACCATCCGGCGCGCCAGCTGCGTGGCCGCGTGGAGGTCGTCGTGGACGCCGGTGGAGAGGAAGCCGAACTCGAGCCGCTCGCCCGCCAGTCCGGCGACGATCGAGATCAGCTGCCGGCGCAGGTGGGGCTCCTGCATGATCAGCTGGTCGCGGTCGGTGAGCATGTGCGCCGCGGTGCCGAGCGTGCGCCCGCGCGCCACGATCGACAGCTTCTGGACGGACACCTTCTGCCCGATCGACCGCGTCACGACCGCGTGCGAGGCCTCGTGGACCGCGATCACCCAGAGCTCGTCCTCCGTCAGCGGGTGGCTCTTCTTGGCCGGCCCGGCGACGACCCTGTCGATCGCCTCCTCGAGGATGTCCTGAGTCAGGTCGGGAAGGTCGTTGCGGACGGTGAGGAGGGCCGCCTCGTTGATCACGTTCGCCAGCTCGGCGCCGCTGAAGCCCGAGGTGAGCTTCGCCACCTGCTCGAGCGACGCCTCGCGCGCCAGCGGACGGTCGCCGCAGTGCAGGCGCAGGATGTCGAGCCGGCCGTGCACGTCCGGGACGTCCACGGTCACCTGGCGGTCGAAGCGGCCGGGGCGCAGCAGCGCGGGGTCGAGGATGTCGGGGCGGTTGGTGGCCCCCAGCACCACGATGCCGGCGTCGCCGCCGAAGCCGTCCATCTCGACGAGGAGCTGGTTGAGCGTCTGCTCGCGCTCGTCGTTGCCCTGCCCGACGCCGGCGCCGCGGCGCCGGCCGGCCGCGTCGAGCTCGTCGATGAACACGAGGGCGGGGGCGACCTTGCGCGCCTTGGCGAACACGTCGCGCACGCGCGCCGCGCCCACGCCCACCAGCGACTCCACGAAGTCCGAGCCCGACATCGAGAAGAAGGCGGCGTCGGCCTCGCCGGCCGTGGCCTTCGCGATCAGCGTCTTGCCCGTGCCCGGCGGGCCCACCAGCAGCACGCCCTTCGGGGCCCGCGCGCCGACGCGCGCGTACTTCGAGGGGTCGGCCAGGTAGTCGCGGATCTCGCGCAGCTCCGCGAGGGCCTCGTCGGCGCCGGCCACGTCGCCGAACGTGGTCCGGTCGGGCGACGCCTGGCCGCGCTTGCGGCTGCGGCCGGTCCACTTCGAGAAGCCGGCGAACGCGCCCGCGCCGTTGTCCTGGCCCACGCGCGTGAACAGCGCGAAGAGGCAGACGAGCAGCAGGATCGGGATCAGGAACTGGACGACGATCTGGGTCTCGGGCTTGCTCGCCTGCTGGTCGACGATCGTCCTTGCGCCACCCTGGCGCAGCTCCCGCAGCAGCTGCGCGGTCTCGGCGTCGGAGGACGGATAGGCGGCCCACACGATGCGCCCGTCGGTCGTCACGATCACCACGCGCGCGTCGTGGTCGAGCAGGGTGGCCGTGGCCACCTGGTTGTTCTCGGTCAGCTGGTCGACGCGGCTGAGCGCCACCTCGCTGCCGGGCGAGCTCGGAGCGATCGAGCCGAGCAGCGCGAAGAACAGGATCGCCAGCGCGATCGACGAGACCAGCAGGAACGTCGAAAGCGGATCCTTCGTCAGGGCCTTGCCGATCCCGGCGAGGCGTTCCCCGACGGCCGAGAATATGTCGCGTGCGTTGGTCATAGACGTGGAGGACGCCCGGGTCCTCGGCGGACCCGGGCGTCGTGTACGGCTCGGTCGTTCGGCCGCGTTAGCGGCGCGGCCTCCTCAGCTTGAGCGTCACCGTGCGCGTCGAGCTGCGGGCGGCGCCACCGGCCGGCGTGTAGGTGAGCGTGACCCGGACCCGCAGGCGGCGCGTCCGGCGCAGCCGCTTCTTGGCCGCGCTCCCCGGCTTCAGCGTCAGGGTGAACGTCCCGGCGCGGCCGACAGAGCGACGGGCGCGCCCGACGACGATGCGCCTGGACGCCCGCCCGCCGGGCACGTTGGCCGTGCCCACGAGGTCGAGCCGCCCGGCACCGGGCACCCGGACCGAGAACGTCGCCGTGCCGTTGCGCGAGGACAGCGCGGTGCGAGGCACCGAGAACACGTTGCTCGGAGCGACTGGGGCCGGGGGCGGGGTGGTTCCGCCTCCGCCACCGCCACCGCCACCGCCACCGCCGCCACCGCCTCCTCCGCCACCGCCGCCGCCACCGCCGGCCGCCTTGTTCCAGTCGACGGAGGCGATCCCGGCGCGGGCGATCGCGAGGATGCCGGCCGGAAGCGGGGCGTAGTCACTCGACGGGAGCACGGCCTGCCCGCTGCCTTCGAGCAGGGCGGTCCAGTAGTCCTTCACGCTGCGGGCCTTTGGCTCCTCGACGGACGGCGAGAACAGACCGTACGCCGTGGCGTGGTCGTCGAACACGAGCCCGTAGGTCAGGGTGCAGATGCCGTAGCCCTGGGCTGAGTTGACGCCGGTGACCGGCGCCCAGTCGCCCAGGGTGCTGGCCGGGACGTCGGTGAAGACCGTCTCGTCGCAGTCCGCGCCCTTCGTGCCGACTGTGGTGAACCCGTTCGGATCCTCGGTCGGCTCCCTGAAGACGTTGCTGCCGTTCTCCACCTGGGTCCAGAACACGTCGTCGTCGCGGTTTGCGGCGATCGTCGTCGGCTCGATCGCGAGCCCGCCCACCCGGGCGGTCGAGATGTCGCTGTAGCCGATCGAGCTGTCCGTCGCCAGGAGCTTCGTCACCAGCGGGCCGTTGCCGTTCGCCCCGCCGTTCAGCGTCGGGCTCGTGCCGCTGTTGGGCCAGGCCGTGTTACCCAGGGTGTCCCAGTCGCGGGCCGGGTTGATGCGGTTGAAGAAGTCCTTCAACGTGAAGGTCGTGCCGGAGCTGTCGAACCGCACGACGCGGTTGATGGCAACGCCGCACTGCGGATCGGGGGCGAGCTCGGGGAAGACCTCCGACCAGGTGTCCGCCCCTGGGTCGCCCGCGAAGACGGCCTCGAGCTCGCTCTTCGTGAACCGAACGCGGTTGGTGAAGTTCGTGGCTGCCGGCGCCGTCTCGGAAGCGTTGTCGAGCAGGGTACGGTCGCAGTCGTTCGGGAAGTTGACCACGACCCCCACCGCTCCGACGGCCGCCGGCACGACGTGGATCTGACCCTCGTCGCCGGGGGCCGGGGTGCCCTGATTCATCTGGGCGATGGAGGTGGGGCTGGGCGGTTCGTCGGTCATCCCGAACCGTGGACCGTCCGCGAGCCGGCTGTTCGCTCCGTCGACGTTGCCGGTCCCGTGTTCGCCCATCGCGCGGCGCCCCGCGCCGCTGCCCGCGGCGTCGTACGAGACGACCGGAAACTCACCCACAGCACTGCAGTAGCCGAGCTGGAACTGCTGCTTCCACGCCGCGTGGGAGTCGCGTGCGAAGGAGGCGCCCCGCCCGAGAACGTCTTCACCCAGGCACTTCCCGGTAATGAACGAGGCCTCGCTGCGCTGCGCGCTCACCATTGCGCCGGCGAGCGATAGGAGGGTTGCCGCGAGGCCGGCCAGAAGCCACCGCGGACGGATCGCACGAGTCATCTGGGCGAGTGTCCTTTCACTTGTATTGCACGCTTGAAGGGGCGGGGCGACCCTCCAACGAACTTCCGAGACAATCAAGCGATTTCACCGAACTCCAACGGGTAGGTCACCAAAACGTCTCCGGTTGGTCGCGAATCGCTCACCAGTTGTTCTCCGCTCATTCACCGGTTTTCCGCACATTGCGGGACCCTTGCCTGAAGACCACACGCGGCCGCGCGCGGCGTCGGGGACCTCCGCGACTGGGTGAGAACGTGACCCGCCCCCTGGCGACGATGCGCCCTCGGCGGCGCAGCTCGCCGCGATAGCGCCGCACGAGCTTGAGGCGGAGCAGCACTCGGCCGGCCCGCGGGGTGAAGCGGGTGGCGCGTGCGAGCGTGCGCATCGGTCGGCGGGCGCGCACGCGCACACGCGCGCGCGCGAATGCCGTCACCGTGCCGGCCGCCGGCGTCGTCACGCGCAGCTCGACGACGCCTCGCCTCAGGGAGCGTGCGCGTACGGGGAGCCCGAGGGCACGGTCGCCGCCCAGCTGCTCCTCGCCGGAGTCCGTCCCTCCGCCCTGTCCCGTGCCGCCCGGGGGAGGCCCGGGCAGAGGCTCCGGCTGACGCGTGATCGCGAAGGCGTCGGCGCGCTGGTTCGCGTCGCCGAGGAAGAGATTGCCGGCGGCCGACACGAAGGCGATGCGTCCGCCGTCCCGGGATATCGTCGGCACCGGCTGAACGGGACCGTCGATGTCGCTGCCGTCCATACCCACGATCCCTCGCTCGATCGTGCGCTCGGCAAGGTCGACCACGTAGAGCTCGCGCGCCGTCGGGAACAGCCGCGGCGCGCGCGTGAAGCGCAGGGTGGTCAGGACGAATCGCGTTCGCACGGTGGTCAGCGCGAGGAAGCGACCGTCGGCGGACATGGCGACGCTGTCGATCGGCCCGCTCGCGGCCAGGTCCTCGGGGATGTCGCGCGTGAGCTCGGCCGTGCTCCCCTTCCGGGAGGCGCCAGGGGTCATGTCGGTCACGTACAGGTCCAGCCCCACTCCCGTCGCGTTGTTGGGCCGCGGCCCGGAGCCGGTCAGGAATGCGACCCGCCGGCCGTCGCCGCTGATGGCGGGCAGCTGCGAGGAGATGTCGGCCCCGAGATGCTCCGGGTTCGTGAGCGGTCCGAAGCATGGTCCTAGCGTCGTTGGGTCGCTCGAGACGCCTCCCCCGGGTGGGCACGCGGGATCGTCGGGATCCGCCACTCCCGTGATGCGACGGGTCTCTGTCCCCGGCCCGTCCGCCACGCGGCGCCAGAGATAGTGGAAGAGGGTGTTGTCCCCCGGCTCACCCGGCAGGAAACGGGTCTGCGTCCTGGCGTTCTGCCCGGTCCACACCACGGTCGTGCCGTCGCCGCTCACGCCGGCCTCGCCGAGCGCCCCACCCGCGGGCTCGCCGGTGGCGGTCACGCGCGTGACCAACGTGGTGCGGTTCGCCGTGCGGTCCCTGTGGAACACCTGAAACGCCGGCGTTGTCGTCCCCGCGGCGGCGGGGAGGTCGGAGGGAGCGATGGTGCGGAACACGACGGACTGGCCGTCAGCGCTCATGGCGGCTCCCCTCGACAGTTCGGCCCCGGGTTGGATCGGCGCGCCCGGGTCTCCGCCGTCGTAGGCCGCCGGCTGGTCTCCGCCGTCTCGAGCGGAGACCAGGTCGAAGGCGCCGGTGGCATTCACCGGCACCGCCATGTCGCGCACGTAGATGTCCACGTTGGCGTTCGTGTCCGACGGGGTCAGCTGCCGCGCGCTCGAGAACGCGACGAAGCGCCCGTCGGCGCTGACCGAGGGGTTCTGTGCGCCCCGGATCAACACCGTCTCCGGGTCGTCCTCAGGGGTCTCGTTGCCATGCGCGACCAGCTCGATCGCCCCGCTGGCGAGGTCGAAGCGGAAGAGCCCTCCGAGGCGCGCCTTTCCGGGCGGATCGGGATCGCCGTCGGCGAAGAGGTTGCGGGCGCGGGTCTGGAAGACGACGTAGCGGCCGTCGCCCGAGACTGCGGCGAACTGCGACGCGTCATCCGCTTGCTCGAGTCGCCCGAAGTGGGCCGACACGATCTGGGCTCCCACCCCGTAGTAGGCGGGGGCCGAAGCGGTCAGGGAGGTACCCGCCACCAAGACCGCCATCGCGCCCAGGAGGACGCGGCCGCGTTTCACCTGACCCTCACCTTCCGGCTGACGCTTAGACGATTTCCGGCACGGTCCCTGGCGGTGATGCGCACGCGGTAGATCCCCGGCGCGCGGTAGGCATGCGCCGCCTTCGCTCGGCTCACCGGTCGCGAGCCGTCCCCGAACCTCACCCGCACCGTGCCCTTCCGGATCCCCGAGCCGGTCCGGCGCCGCCCGTCGCTCACGCGCACCCGGACCGTCCGCCCGCGCCGTGACAGCCGCGCCCGAGGCTTCCTGCGATCGACCCGGACCTCGCCCGTCTGGCTGCCCGTCTCCTGCCCCGCCTCGTCGATCGCGATCACCTGGATCGTGTGGCGGCCATTCGGAAGTGAACGCCGGCCGAGCGTGGTTCGGAGCGTCCGCAGGCCCTCCTTCACGGGCTCGTCGTCGACCGTGACCGTGTAGCGGGCGGGGCTCACCCCGCTCGGCGACGGGTCCCAGCCCACGCGTGCCGAGCGCCGCCGGATCCAGCCCTCGGGCACCTGGATGAAGAACTCCGCCGGCGGGGCGTCCACGATCACGGCCGCGACCTGACCGAAGCTCGTGCCGCCCTGGTGGAAGCCTGCGATCGCGTCGCCGAGCCCGGATCCGGCCAGCTCGAGGCCGTTCACCGGGCCGCCGAGCGGGGCGCTCGACACCAGCGACTCGGGCACGCCGTCCGCCCGCATCTCGCGGATGCCCACGCCGCCCGCGGCCTTCCACGCCATCGCCGCCGCGGTCGACTCGGCCAGGTCCACCAGCGGGTCGGTCGAAGCGCCGGCGCCCTCGTCGACCCGCTCCACCGGGTCCACGCGCTCGCTGTCCCCGGTGCCCGTGAGGACGGCGCCGCCCGCGGCGAACACCGCCCGGAACGGGCTCAGCGGCGTCACCGCCACGCTCGGCGCGCCCACGTCCCCACGCGCAGCGCCGTCGGCGATCCGCGCCCCGGCGAAGCCCCCCGCCCCCTCGCTGAAGGAGTCGGGGATCTCGTTGACCATGATCCGCGTCGCCCCGAGCCGCCCGCCCTCGCCGGGCTGCTGGCGGAACGCCACCGCGCCCTGCGCGAACCCGGCCACGTCCAGCGAGAAGGCGTCCGCGGGCCCCCGCAGCGGCGCGCCGTCCCATTCGCTCGGGCTCACCTGCAGCGGTATGCCCATCGTCCCGCCGAAGAGGCGCCGCGCCCAGATGCGGTCCACGAAGTCGTCGCCGGGCTCCTGGAACGCGACGATCCCGCTCGTGCCGCCGATGTCGATTCCCACGCGCGGCGAGTTGAGAGCCGTCGGCGCCCGCACCGGGATCGCCGCGTTGCGGTCGACCAGCGAGCCGAGCACGCTCCACAGCGAGCCGCCGTAGCGCGCCACCTTCACGTCGGCGCCCACGTAGCCCGGCGGGTTGGCGGCGCTCGTGTCGGTGACCACGCGGTAGACGAGGTACGCGGTCCCGCCCCTCGCCATCGCCAGCGACGGGAAGGTGGCCGTCGCCTCGCCCACGTTCAGGTCCACGGGCACGGGCGGCTGGAAGCGCGTCGCCCCCGGGTCCAGCGCGGCCGAGAACATCCTGTCGCTCCCGGCGCCGAACTCCTGGACCCAGGTCACCACCAGCCGCCCGCGGTTCCCGGCGCCGATGCGCGGCCAGGACGAGTCGAAGGCCTGGCCCACGTCCACGCGCTGGGGCGCCCGCCACGCCCCGTTCTCGAACTGCGCGGCGAACACGTGCGCGCGCCCGTCCACGCGCTTCCGGTACACGATCCCCCCGCTCCCGTCCTCGGCCATGGCCACGCCGCCCACGTCGAGCACGTCCGGGCTGGGGCCGTCGATCGTGTGCGTCTCGGAGATCGCGCCATGGGCGGCCGGCGCCGCGAGCAGGACGAGGAACAGCAGGGCCAGGACGGGCAAGGTCTGTCAGCGTCGCGATACCTGTGACGGACGCTGTTACCGACCTGCTCTTTTTTGGTTAACCGAACAGATCCGTTTCACCAAAACTTTCCCAGCTTTTCTCCACCCGGTTACGTTGCGTTCACGGCCGGAGAGGGGTGCGGGCAGAGACTGGCGGGCGGCTCCTCGGAGCCTGCCGACTCGACCCTGCCCCGAACCTCGGAGTTGTCGTCCCAATGAAGCCACTCCACCTGCTCGTAGCCGCGCTGTGCCTCGCCCTCGTCCTACCCGCATCGGCCGCCGCACAGAAGTCCACGATCTCGATGAGCGGCTCAACGTCCGTCCAGCCGCTCGCCGCCCAGCTCGCCTCCGCGTACCTCAAGCAGCCCGGCATCAAGGGCAAGGTCGGCTTCCGCCTGTCAGCCGGCGGGTCGGACATCGGCATCAACGACGTCGCCCGCGGCCGCGTCACGATCGGCAACTCGTCGCGCGACCCGCAGCCCGCCGACCCGGGTGGCCTCGTCTTCAACAAGATCGCCCGCGACGCCATCTGCCTCGTGACCAACCGCGAGAACCCGATCTCGAACATCTCGCAGGAGACGATCCAGGCCATCTTCAGCGGCCGCGTGCGCAGCTGGAGCCAGGTGCCCGGTGCGGGTGTGTCCGGGCCGATCGACCTCGTGGTCCGCACCGCGGCCTCGGGTACCCAGGACGCCTTCCAGAACATCTTCATGGGGCAGAGCCTGCGCGTGACGCCGAGCGCAAGCGTCAAGGCCTCGAACGGCCTCCAGGCGCAGGCGGTCCGGTCCAACCCGAACGCGATCGGCTACGCGTCGTTCAACTTCACCGAGGGCCTCCACTCGATCCCCTACAAGGGCGTCTCGTGCAGCCTGCGCAACGCCAAGTCCGGCCAGTACCTCGGCGCTCGCAACTTCTGGATGGTCACCCGCGGCCAGGCCCGCGGCGCCTCCAAGGCGTGGATTCGCTGGATCCGGAACTCGAGCCGCGCACGCGCGATCATCAATACCAACTGGGTGGCCCTCCGGTAGTGGAGGCGTCGCCGGCACCGGCCGCAGCGCGGCGGCCTTTCCCCGGCGTACGCGCCTGGCCCGACCACCGCGCCGAGCGCCTGCTCGGTGCGGTGGCCTGCACCGTGCTCGTCCTCATCGCGGGCATGGTCGTGTTCGTGTTCGCGAAGGCCTGGCCGTCGTTCGCGCACAACGGCCTGGCCTGGTTCGGGTCGGGCGTGAACGTCGACACGCTCCTGACGGACATCTTCAACTCGCCCGCGAACCCCGACGCCTACGTCTACGAGATGCGGGCCTGGGCGCTCATCTACGGGACGTTCCTCACGACCGCCGGCGCCGTCCTCATCGGGGTGGTGTTCGCCACCTTCGCCGCGATCTTCATCGTCGAGTTCGCGCCCGACCGGCTGCGCTCCGTCCTCGAGCCGGTGGTGCGGCTGCTGGCCGCGGTCCCGAGCGTGGTCTACGGCCTGATCGGCATCCTGCTGATCGCGCCCTGGGTCAACGAGCACCTGCTGTCTCAGGAGCGCAAGGAGTCGGTGATCTTCGTGGTCCAGCTCACCGGCACCAACGTGACCCTGGCCGTCCTGATCCTGACGGTGATGATCACGCCGATCATGATCGCGATCATCGTCGACGCCCTCCGGGCGGTGCCGCGGTCGTGGATGGAGGGCGCCGCCGCGCTCGGGGTGAACAGGTGGCGCGTGATGTGGACGATCGGGGTGCGCACCGCGCGGCCGGCGATCGTCGCCGCCGCGGTCCTCGCAACGGCGCGGGCGCTTGGCGAGGCGATCATGCTGTCGATGGTCTCGGGCTCGGCCGGGTTCGCGCCCAACCCGCTCGACGGCCTCACCTTCTTCTTCGAGCCGACGCGGCCGCTCGCGGCGACCATCGTCGACAACGCCGAGGGCCTCTCGGTCGAGCCCTTCGCCGAGACGCTCTACGCCTTCGCGGCGGTGCTGCTCGTGTCGAGCATGTTCCTCTCGCTCGCCGGCTGGGCGGCGAAGCGGCCGCTGCGCCGCTACGGGGTCCAGCCTTGACCGGGGCCGAGGAGTCGAGCGCGAACTGGCCGCTCGTCGACCGGATCGGGCTCGGCCTGGCCTGGGCGGCCGGGATCGCCCTCTGCGTCATCGCCGGCTCGATCGTGCTCTACATGCTGGTCAAGGGGCTGCAGGAGCTCAACCTCTCGCTGTTGACCGAATCGCCCCTGCCGTCGATCGACCAGTCGCGCTCGGGCGGCTTCCTGGACCCGATCATCGGCACGATCGTCCTCACCGTGCTGGCCACGCTGATCGCGGTGCCGCTCGGCGTGGCCACCGCGATCTGGCTCACCGAGTACGGGCGGCCGGCGGGCCTGGCCCGGGCGGTGGAGTCGGGAGTCGAGATCGTGGCCGGAACGCCGAGCATCGTCCTGGCGATCTTCGGGCTGCTCGTGTTCCAGGAGCAGCTCTTCGCGCTGCTGTCGTTCGAGGCCGAGGGCGGCTCGGTCTACGGGCGCTCGTTCCTGGTGGCGGCGACGATGCTGTCGCTGCTCGCGCTCCCGCTCGTGGTGGGCGCGACCCGCGAGGCGCTTCAGTCGATCCCGGGCCACGTGCGCGAGGCGTCGTACGCGCTCGGCAAGAGCAAGGCCGCCACGATCAGGCGCGTCCTGCTCCCGGCGATACGCCCGGGCATCGGCACCGGCGCCACGCTCGGGATGGGCCGCATCGCGGGCGACACGGCCATCATCGTGATCCTGCTGGGCGCGACGCTCCAGCTCCAGGGCGCCGACGCGACGATCGAGCCCTTCGACACGCTGCGCGGGACGGGCTCGACGCTCACGAGCTACGTCTACGTGAACTCCCCGGCCGGCGAGGGGAACGCGCCGGAGAAGGCCTACGCCGCGGCGTTCGTCCTTCTCATGATCGTCATCGCGCTCAACTTCGTCGTGGACATGATCGCGCGCCGGTCCGGCCGCCAGGGGCTGAGCGGGATGGCGGGCGTCGCCAAGGGAGGCCTGGCCGGTGGATGAGCCCACGCCCGCGGACGTCCTGAACCTGCCGCCCCCGGTGAGGCGGATCGTGGTGGAGCGCGAGCCCACCGCGGTCGCTCCGCCGGCGGGCGGGTCCAACGGTCACGCCGCGGCGCTCGGCCGCCCGATCGTGCGCAGGCCGGAGCCCGCGGCCGGCCCCAAGCCCGAGCGCATGCGCACGGACGGCGTGTCGATCTCGTACGGGACCACCGAGGCCGTGCGGAGCGTGACGCTTCCCGTCCGGCAGGGCGAGGTGCTGGCCCTGATCGGTCCCTCGGGGTGCGGGAAGACGACCATGCTGCGCTCGCTCAATCGCCTGGTCGAGCTCACACCGGGCGCCTCGCGCACCGGCGTCATCTCGCTCGACGGGGAGGACGTGGACGGGCTCGAGGTGACGGAGCTGCGCCGCCGGGTGAGCATGGTCTTCCAGCAGCCGAACCCGTTCCCGATGAGCGTGTTCGACAACGTCGCCTACGCGCTCCGCGAGCAGGGCTCGAAGCGCCCGGGCCGCGCGGAGCTCGCCCCGAACGTCCAGGACGCGCTCCAGCGCGCCGGCCTCTGGGCGGAGGTGGGGCAGTCGCTCGACCACGCGGCGCTGCGGCTGTCGGGCGGGCAGCAGCAGCGGCTCTGCATCGCGCGCGCGCTCGCCGCGCGGCCCGAGGTCCTGCTGCTCGACGAGCCGTGCTCGGCGCTCGACCCGCGCTCCACGGCGACGATCGAGGAGCTCATCCTGACTCTGCGCGAGGAGGTCGCGATCGTGATCGTGACCCACAACATGCAGCAGGCCCTCCGCATCGCGGACTGGGTCGGCTTCATGTACCTCGGCGAGCTGGTCGAGTACGGGCCGGCAGAGCAGGTCTTCGGCGCGCCCGTCGAGCAGCGCACGCGCGAGTACGTCAGCGGGGCGTTCGGGTGAGCTGGGCGCCGCTGCTGATCGTGGCGGGCGCGGCGCTGCTGCTCGCCGCCTGCGAGTCGACGCAGGACAAGTCCGCCCGCCTGGCCAAGGATGCCGAGGGGCTCGAGAAGCAGCGCGGTCTCGTGATCAAGAAGCGCTCGAAGGTGGTCAAGGTCGGCAGCCGCGCCGTGCTGAACGACAAGAACGGCACCGCCGTCGTCGTGGAGCTCCGCAACACCTCCAAGCGCAGGCTTGCGAAGGTGCCCGTCGCGATCGACGTTCGCAACGGCAAGCGCAGCGTCTTCAAGAACGACGATCCGGGCGTCGAGCCATCGCTCGTCGGGGTGCCGATCCTGCGTCCCGGCCAGCGTTTCCTGTGGGTGCACGATCAGGTGCTGGCCACCGGCAAGGGCGAAGCCGTCAAGGCCAAGGTCGGGGTCGAGCGGGCCAAGGCGCCCGCCCGCATTCCGGAGATCCGGGTCACTCCCCCGAAGCTCGAGGTCGATCCCACCAGCGGCACCCTCGCCGTCGGGCGTCTCATCAACCGGTCGAAGGTCCTCCAGCGCAACATCGTGGTCTACGCCGTCGCGCGCAAGGGCAAGCGGATCGTCGCCGCGGGCCGCGCGGCCGTCGAGCGGCTCAAGCCCGGGGCGAGCGCGGCGTACCAGGTCTTCTTCATCGGCGATCCCCGCGGCGCGCGGATCACGCTCGCCGCTCCCCCGACACGGTTTGGACAGGCATGACCGGCGACGCTCCGCCGACGCAGAGCCTCGGTGCCCACGGCGAGCCGTGCCCCGCCTGCGGCGCTCCGCTCGCCTCCGACCAGCGCTACTGCCTCAACTGCGGCCGGCGCCGGGCCGGCTCGCGGGTGCCGTACGCGCACCTGCTCGCGGGACGCGCGCCGGAGGAGGTGCTCCCGCCCGCCGCCTCGCCACCTCCGCCTCCACCGCCGCCGCCCAGGCGCACGGTGCCGGCCGGCATGGCCCTGGCTGGAGCGGGCGGCGTGGCGCTGGTGCTCGCGGTCGGCGTGCTCATCGGGGCGGCCACGACGACCGAGGAGCCGCCGCGGCAGGTGGCCGCCGCCCCGGTTCGGCAGGAGCCGCCGGTGATCAACGTGAACGCCGCGGCGGTGCCGGCGGAGACGACCGAGGAGGAGTTCGTCAGCGACTGGCCCGGTGACGACGGCTGGACGGTCCAGCTGGAGGCGCTCCCCAAGGACGGCACCGAGGTGTCGGAGGTCGACGCGGCGAAGAGCGACGCGGAGGCCCAGGGGGCCGAGGACGTGGGCGCGCTGGACAGCGACGAGTGGCCGTCGCTCGAGGCGGCCCGGTACATCGTGTACTCGGGCGTCTTCACCGGCAAGAACGCGAAGTCGAAGGCGCAGGCGGCGGCCAAGGAGCTGAAGAAGGACTTCCCGGAGGCGAAGGCCGTCGAGGTCTCGGCGGGCGACATCCCCGGGGCCCAGGGCACCCGCCCGGAGGAGAAGGTGAAGGAGGTCGAGGAGTCCCAGCTCGAGGACCTCGAGCAGGCCACCGGCGAGGAGCAGCAGAAGAAGTCGGCCGAGCTGCCGGAGACGCTGGGCCTCGAGGGCGAGCCGCCGCCCACGGACGAGGGCGAGGCGGGCGGCGGTACGGACACCCAGGTGATCGAGTGACGGCGCTGCGCGACAGCGGGTGGGGCGGGCGTGTCGGAGCGCGGGTGAGCCGATGACGGCGCTGCGCGACAGCCCGCCGGGCCGTCGCGCGCCGGCGGCGGCGCCCGCGGCACCACCGTCTCCGACCCGCGTGCGCTCCGCGGGAGTTGCGCGCGAGGAGCTCGAGCGGCGGCGCGAGCGGGTGGCGCGGGAGCTGGCCGAGGAGCAGTGGGACCTGGGCGGCCTGGCCTACGAGATGGCCATCCGCGACCACTTCCGCCTGGACGTGCTCACGCGCAGGGCGGCGCGCCTGCAGGAGCTGGACGCGCAGCTGGCGTCGCTCGAGCGGCTGCTCAAGATGGAGTCGGAGGGGGCGGCGGGGGCCTGCCACGAGTGCGGTGCGCTGTACGCCCGAGGTGCCTCGTTCTGCTGGCAGTGCGGAGCGAGCCTGACGGAGACCCTGCCCGCCCGGTAGGGCACGATGATCCGCGTCCGATGCACCCGCTCCCTCGCCTGCTTCTGGCCTCGGTGGTCGCCGTCTGCGGTCCCATGGGGCGGCGCCGTCTGGGCCCAGTCGCCCGAGGACCCCGTCCCGCCGCCCACGCAGACCGCCCCGGAGCAGGCGCCGCCCACCGATACGTCGCCGTCCACGCAGCCCGACGACCCGGTCGAGTGGGGCCCGGTCGAGGAGGTCGAGCCTCCGCCCACCATCCGCGTGCCCCTCCCTCCACCTCCGCCGCCGGAGCGGAGCGACCCCCAACCGCGGCCGCCCCGGGAGCCGGCCGGGCGGCCCCGCAAGAAGCGCCGCTGCCCGGACGCCGAGGAGCTGCGCTCGGGCGAGTACGGCGGTGCGCTCGCCCCGCCGCCGCACTGCCCCGATCCCGCGGAGGAGCGGCCGCGGCGGCGGAGGCCCTCGGCCGAGCCCCCGGCTCCGCCCACCACTCCGCCTGCCCCCACCGCGCCTGGCTTCATTGATGCGTTGCCGGGTCCGTCGTCTGTGTCGGGTGTGCCGAACTTCATCATCCGCAAGTTCCGGGTGCCGCCGTTTCTGTTGCCGATCTATCAGGCGGCTGGGATCGAGTACGGCATCCGTTGGGAGATCCTGGCGGCGATCAACGAGATCGAGACCGACTACGGCCGCAACCTGAACGTCTCAAGTCGCGGGTGCGGTCGGCTGGATGCAGTTCATGCCCTCGACCTGGGCCGCCTATGGGACCGATGCGAACAAGGATGGGCGCAAGGACCCCTACAACCCTGTCGATGCGATCTTCGCGGCGGCCAGCTATCTGAAGGCGGCCAACTACGAGAACGACGTGCGGGCGGCGATCTGGGCCTACAACCACGCCGACTGGTACGTCGACTCCGTGCTGCTCCGCGCCAGGCTGATCGCCGGGGTGCCGGCCGACCTGATCGGCTCGCTGACCGGACTCACCGAAGGCAGATTCCCCGTCTACGCCCGCGCCCGCTACGCCGACGACCTCGCTCGCGACCGCAGCGGGGCGCTCCGCTCGGTACGCATCTTCTCGAGGCCCGACGCCCCGATCGTCGCGGTGAACGACGGCGTGGTCCGCCGGATCGGGCGCAACAAGGAGCTGGGCCGGTTCGTCGTGCTCGAGGACCCGTACGGCAACCGCTTCACCTACGCCGGCCTCGACTCGATCGCCCGCTTCCACCCGGTGCCCCGCCACGACGGCGAAGCGGACGCGCGCTCGGCCAAAGCGCTGCCCGCGCACGCAGAGGAGGACCCGGAGCCGACGCGGGCTGCGTCGGCAGGGCGCCAGCCGGCGGAGTCCGAACCCCACGAGCGCTCCGATCCGGGCGGCGAGCCTTCCACGGCCGCCGACCACGATCCAGCGGGCGCCGCCGTCCCCATCAAGGAGCGCCTCTTCGCCCACCCCGGCATGCCCGGCGCCCGCGCCAACGGCGGCCTCGAGCAGCTCCTCGAGGCCGAGGCGCTCGAGCGCGGCTACGAGACCTTCGACGCCTACTTCTCCCGCCCCGTCTCGCTCGACCCGGATCGCGTCCGCATCCGCCGGCTCCGCGAAGGCTCGCGGGTCATCGGCGGCACCGTGCTCGCCAAGGCGCACCGGCTCGACTTCTCCATCCGCCCGGCCGGCCGCGGCGCGCCGAGGATCGACCCCAAGCCGATCCTCGACGGCTGGAAGCTCCTCGAGGCCACCGCCATCTACCGCGCGTCCGGCAGGAACGTCCTGCACGGCGACGCCTCGATCGGCCAGGTCCTGCTGCTCCCCAAGACGGCCCTCGAGCGACGCGTGCTCGCCGACGAGCGCATCGAGATCTACGACTGCGGGCGCGACGACATCCGCGCGGGGCGGATCGACCGCCGCGTGCTCGCCACGCTCGCGTACCTCGCCGAGTCCGGGCTCGAGCCGACGGTCACGAGCCTCGAGTGCGGTCACGGCTACTACACGAGCTCTGGCAGCGTGTCCCACCACTCGTCCGGGAACGCGGTCGACATCGCGGCCGTGAACGGCATCCCGATCCTCGGCCACCAGGAGCCGGGCGGGATCACCGAGCAGACGGTCCGGCGCCTGATGCAGCTGCAGGGCACGATGGCCCCGGCGCAGGTCATCTCGCTGCTGGAGCTCGGCGGCGCCAGCTTCGCGATGGCCGACCACGCCGACCACATCCACGTCGGATTCACGCTGGAATTCGACACAATCTTCAGCCCGGTACAGTGGACGGACTTGCTCGAGCGTCTGCGGCAGATCGAGAACCCGGTGGTGCCTCGGCCGAACTTGTAAAGCACGTTTTGCGAAGCAACACCCTCGAAACCATTTCCACGATGGCACGGACCGACTTCGTAGAACGGTCGCCGCTCACCCGCGACGCGCTGGCCTTTGCCGATCAGCGCCACGCCGGCCAGACGCGCGACCTCGACGGCCTCCCGTTCGTCACGCATCCCCTGGAGGTCGCCTGCCTGCTGCACGACGCCGGCTACCAGGACGAGGTGGTGGCCGCCGGCGTCCTGCACGACGTGCTCGAGGACACCGACGCCGTGCGGAGCGACCTGGAGTCGAGGTTCGGCAGTCGCGTCGCGGAGCTGGTCGAGGCGGTCACCGACGACCCGACGATCGAGGACGAAGCCGAGCGCAAGGCCGCGCTGCGCCGCCAGGTCGCCCATGCCGGCGAGTGCGCAGCCGTCGTCTTCGCCGCGGACAAGGTCTCGAAGGCACGCGAGCTGCGCGTGCGGGTGAGCCGCGGGCGCTTCCAGCGCGCGGACTGCGGCAAGTTCGCGCACTACGAGGCGAGCCTGGCGATGCTCAGCGACCTGATCCCGGACCACGAGCTCGTGAAGCAGCTTCGCCTGGAGGTCGAGGCCCTGCAGGCGCTTCCGGCCGGCGGCGTCTAACCGGCCGCGAGCAGCCGCACGCCGAGCCGGCGGGCGAGCCCCTCGCCGCCCCAGCGCATCACCACGTCGTGGTTGTAGTCGAACACCGGGCGGGCCAGTGGGGCCAGCGTGTTCATCCAGCGCTTCGTGCTCGTCACGTCCCAGTCGTACAGCACCGCCGTCACGCCGTCCTGCTCGAACAGGCGCCACACGCCGACGCCGTCCAGGTCGCCCGCTGCGTGCCCCGCCATGCAGCACGGCGAGTCGATCCTGCTCACCGTGAACTCGAACTCCAGCTCGTACGGGATCCGGCTCCGCCAGGCGATCCGGTAGCGGCTCCCCACCCGGCACGGGTCACCCGCGTCGAGCTCGCTCACCCGCTCCACGCCGCGCCACCACTCCGGCCACATCAGGGGCTGCTCGAGCACCTCCCAGGCCGCCGCCCGGGAGGTCTCGAGAAGCCAGGTCGTGAGAAAGCGATATCGCAGGGCCGGCCTCATCGGCGCCAGGATGGCGACGTTGTCATCAGATCGCGGGCAGGATGCCCGCGGAGCTATCCACCCAGGTTGATCATGACGTGCTTGACCTCCTGGTAGTCCTCGACCGAGTACTTCGACAGGTCCTTGCCGTAGCCGGACTGCTTGTACCCGCCGTGCGGCATCTCCGAGGCGATCGGGATGTGGTCGTTCACCCACACGCACCCGAATCGCAGCGCGTTCGCCACGCGGTGCGCCCGGCCGAGGTCGCGCGTCCACACCGAGGAGGCCAGCCCGTAGCGCGTGCCGTTGGCCCACTCGATCGCCTTCGCCTCGTCGTCGAACCTCTGCACGGTCAGCACGGGTCCGAAGATCTCGTTCTGGATCATCTCGTCGTTCTGCTGCAGGTTCGCCACGACCGTCGGCTCGAGGAAGAACCCGGGCAGGTCGGGCTCCTTGCCGCCGGTCACGATCTCGGCGTGGCCGGGCTTGCCTGAGAGGAAGCCCTCCACCCGCTCGCGCTGGCGCTTCGAGTTGAGCGGCCCGAGCGTGGTCTCCGGGTCGAACGTGTCGCCCATCTTGTAGCCCTTGGCCTGCTCGGCGAGCCCGTTCACCACGTCGTCGTAGACCTTCGACCCGGCGAGCACGCGCGTCGCGGCGGTGCAGTCCTGCCCCGCGTTGTAGAGCCCGGTCGCGGCGATCGTCTCCATCGCCGTCTCCATGTCCACGTCGTCGAACACGATCACCGGCGCCTTGCCGCCCAGCTCGAGGTGTACGCGCTTGAGCGAGTCCGACGCCGCCTTCGCGATCCACTTGCCCGTCTCGGGCGAGCCGGTCAGCGAGACCATCTCGATGTCCGGGTGCGTCACGAGCGACGCGCCCGCGGGCTGGCCGTAGCCCGTGATCACGTTGAGCACGCCGTTCGGCAGCACCTGGCCGGCCAGCTCGGCGAGCTTGACGGTCGAGATCGGCGTGGTCTCGGCCGGCTTCAGCACGATCGTGCAGCCCGCCGCCAGCGCCGGGCCGATCTTCCAGATCGCCATCATCAGCGGGTAGTTCCACGGCGTGATCTGTCCGACCGGGCCCACCGGCTCACGGCGGATGATCGACGTGTGCCCGGCGATGTACTCGCCCGACGCCTGGCCCTCGGGCATGCGCGCCGCGCCCGCGAAGAAGCGCAGGTTGTCGCACATGAACGGGATCTCGTCTTCGAGGAAGGCGCCCCGCGGCTTGCCCGCGTCGGCGGCCTCGAGGTCGGCGATCTCGTCGGCGTGCTCCTCGATCAGGTCGGCGAGCTTGAGCAGCGCGGTCGCGCGCTCGCCGGGAGGCGTGACCGACCACTCGCCGAAGGCGCGCTTGGCGGCGGCGACCGCGCGGTTCACGTCCTCCTCGGTGGAGAGCGGCATCTCGGCGATCCCCTCGCCGTTCGCCGGGTTGGTCACCTCCTCGGTGGCGCCGTCGGCGGCGTCGACGAACTCGCCGTCGATGAAGTTCTGCAGCTTGGTCTTGCTCATGGTGGCCATGTTGCGAAGTCTCCTTCTCCTATGCAGTGACGCTCAGCACGTCCTCGACGGGCGTGTACTCCATGCCGGTGCCCTCGGCGACGGCGGGGTGGGTGACCTTGCCCTGGGCGACGTTCACCCCAGGCCTCAGTCCGGGCATCGTCTCGATCGCCCCTTCGAGCCCGAGGTCCGCGAGCGCGAGCACGTAGGGGAGCGTCGCGTTGGTCAGCGCGAAGGTCGACGTGACCGGCACCGCGCCGGGCATGTTCGCGACGCAGTAGTGGGTCACGCCGTCGACCTCGTACACCGGGTCCGAGTGGGTGGTCGGGCGCGAGGTCTCGAAGCAGCCGCCCTGGTCGATCGATACGTCCACCAGCACGGCGCGTTCCCTCATCAGGCCGAGCTGGTCCCGCTTGATCACGTACGGCGCGCGGGCGCCGTGCACCAGCACCGCCCCGATCACGAGGTCGGCGCGCGGCAGCATCTCCTCGACCGCGAGGGTCGAGGAGTACACCGTCGACGCCCGCCCGCCGAACGCCACGTCCAGCTCGCGCAGGCGGTCGATGTTGCGGTCGAACACGAAGACGTCCGCCTCCATGCCCATCGCGATGAAGGCCGCGTTCATGCCGACCACGCCGCCGCCGATCACCATCACGGTGGCGGCGGCCACGCCGGGCACGCCGCCCAGCAGGACGCCCCGGCCGCCGAGCGGCCGCTCGAGGAAGAAGGCGCCGGCCTGCGTGGCGATCTTGCCCGCCACCTCGCTCATCGGCGCCAGCAGCGGCAGCCGGCCGTGCTCGTCCACGACGGTCTCGTAGGCCACGCACGTGGCGCCCGAGTCGACCAGGCCGCGCGTGAGCTCCGGGTCCGGCGCGAGGTGCAGGTAGGTGAACAGCAGGTGGTCGGGCCGCAGCATCGCGACCTCCTCGGGCTGCGGCTCCTTGACCCCGAGGACCATCTCGGCCTCGTCGAAGACGCTCTTCGCATCCGGCGCGATGCGCGCGCCCTGCGCCGTGAACTCCTCGTCCGGGATCGTCGAGCCCACGCCGGCGCCGGCCTGGATGATCACGTCGTGCCCGTGCTCGACGAGCTCGCGCACGCCGGCCGGCGTGAGCGACACGCGGTACTCGTCCGTCTTGATCTCCGTCGGTACTCCGACCTTCATCTCGCTTCGCATCCTCCCTCTAGGTGACGAGCTCGCGAGCGCGCAGCGCCAGCCAGAACTCGATCCGGTCCCGTGCGCTCGACAGGTCGCGCCCGGTCAGCTGCTCCACGCGCCGGATCCTGTAGCGCAGCGTATGACGGTGGCAGTACAGCTCGCGTGCCGCCTTCTCCCACTGGCCGTTCTGCTCGATGTACGCCTCGAGCGAGCGGATCAGCTCGTCGCCGTACTCGCCGCTCGCGTCCTCGAGCGGGCCGAGCACGCTGTCGCAGTAGAGCCGCAGCGCCTCGTCGTCCTGGAGCGACAGCAGCAGCTGGAACGCGCCGAGGTCCCGGTACGAGGCGACCGGCGGCGAGTTGCCGTTCGCGAGCGCCGCCGCCTCGAGCGCGCAGCGCGCCTCGTGGAACGAGCGCCGCAGCGAGCCCACGGCCGCCGGCCGCGACGCGGCCGCGCGCAGCTCGCCGTGCTCGGGCTGGAGCGCCTCGCGCGCCTGGGCCGCCAGCGCCACGGGGTCGACGCCCTCGCGCGCGTCGACCACCGCGCACAGCAGGCGCTCGCGCGAGGCCACGAGTGCGCCCACGCCGGCGTCGGCCAGGAAGCGGTCGAGATCCCCCTCGGCTGGCGAGAGGATCGCTCCGGTGCGGGCCAGCCCGCCCCTCGCGCCCGGCGAGACCGCGCCGGTGCCGGTCTCCGCCCAGCGCCCCAGCCTCGCGGTCGGCCCGCGCGAACACCAGCACCGCGGCGTTCGCGCCGACGCCGAAGGGCCGCAGCCGCACCGCCAGCTCGGACTCGGACAGGCGACCGGTGAGCGCCTCGGCGAGCACGTCGCCGGCCAGCCGGCGCTCGGTGTCGCGCATGGCGCGCTGGCGCATCAGCTCGAGGGCGACCACCGTCACCGCCTGCTGGAGGATGAGCCGCTCGAAGTCGCCGAGGCCGCCGGCGTCGCGGGCGGCCACGAGCCACGCTTGGGGCCCGCCCCGGCCACGGATCGAGACCGGCAGCACCAAGGAGCGCCCGGCGAGCTCCGGATGGTCCGGCGCGAACTCGAGCAGGTCGTCCGAGGGAATCGCTCCGGTGCGGGCCGAGCCCGCCCCCTCGCGCACTGCCCCGGCAGTCCCGCTGCGGCTCTGCACCTCCCCGCGCACGTACTCGAGCGCGTCGTCCGGCACCTGGCGCCGGAACAGCTTGGACGCGATCGTCTCGCCGCGCGCGGACAGCACCCAGACCGCCCCGCCCGTGGTCGCGGCAAGGGCGCGCACCACCTCGTCGAGCCCGCGCTCCTCGAGCACGAGCCGCTCGAGCCGCTTGTGGATCGCGATGCCCGCGCTGCAGCACCTCGTACTGCTCGTTCACCAGCCGCGTGAACGCCTTCTCCGTCAGCGCGATGAACGGCAGCTCGTACGGCACCTCGAACACCGGGAAGTCGAGCTTGCCGGCCTCCTCGAGGAGCGCCTCCGGCAGCTTCTCGTGATCGAAGCCGGTCCCGAACCCGAGCCCGGCGAGCTGGTGGCCCGACAGCAGCCGCACGAACTCGCGCTGGCGTTCCTCGCCGCCGAGCTGGATGCCCGTGGTGAGCAGGAGCTCGCCGCCGGACAGCCACGGGGTCGGGTCCGGCAGCTCGGAGATGTGCACCCACCGCACCGGCGCGTCCGCGCCGTCGCCGCCCGTCGCAAGCTCGAGGCCCATCTCGGCGACGAGGCCCCGAACGGTGAGCATCTCAGTGCCGGACGATCCTGTCCCAGGCGTCGGTGAGGACCTGGCGCAGGACCCTGTCGATCAGCTCGAATTCCTCGGAGTCGGCGATCAGCGGCGGGGACAGCTGGATCACGGGGTCGCCGCGGTCGTCGGCGCGGCAGATCAGGCCGTGCCTGTACAGCTCGCCCGACATGAAGCCGCGCAGGAGCTCCTCGCCCTCCTCGGCGCTGAAGCTCTCCTTGGTCTCCTTGTCCTTGACCAGCTCGAGCGCGTGGAAGTAGCCCGCGCCCCGCACGTCGCCGACGATCGGCAGGTCCTCCTGCAGCTTGTCGAGCATGCCGCGGAACTCCGGCTCCTTCTCGCGCACGTGCCCGCAGAGGTCCTCGCGCTCGAAGATGTCGAGGTTCGCCATCGCCATCGCCGCCGACACCGGGTGGCCGCCGAACGTGATGCCGTGGGTGAACATGCCGGTGTCGTTCATGAACGGCTCGGCCACGCGGTCGGAGACGATCACCGCGCCCATCGGCGAGTAGGCCGAGGTGATGCCCTTGGCCGTGGTGATCATGTCCGGCACCACGCCGAAGCGGTCGACGCCGAAGTAGTGGCCCAGCCGGCCCCAGGAGCAGATCACCTCGTCGGCGACCAGCAGCACGTCGTGCTCGTCGCAGATCTCCCGCACCCGCTGCCAGTAGCCGTCCTGGGGCACGAAGCAGCCGCCCGAGTTCTGCACCGGCTCGAGGATCACGGCCGCGACGGTGTCGGGCCCCTGGAACTCGATCATGTGCTCGATCTGGTCCGCAGCCCAGAGCGGGTCGCGGTCCTCCGGCCAGCGGTACGAGTTCGTGTTGGGCACGTGGAAGGCGCCCGGTACGAGCGGCTCGAACGGCGTGCGCAGAGGAGTGATGCCCGTGATGGAGAGCGCGCCGAAGGTGGTGCCGTGGTAGGCGGTCTCGCGCGAGATGATCTTGGTCTTCGTCGAGTTGCCGTTCAGCTTGTGGAACTGGCGCGAGAGCTTCCAGGCGGACTCGACCGCCTCAGAGCCGCCCGACGTGAAGAAGACGCGGTTCAGGTCGCCCGGGGCCAGGCCCGCGATCCGCTCGGCCAGGTCGATCGCCACCGGGTGGGCGTAGCTCCAGTTGGTGAAGAAGCCGAGCTTCTCGACCTGGCGTGCCGCCGCCTCGCCGATCTCGGTGCGGCCGTGCCCGGCGTTCACGCAGAACAGCGCCGACAGGCCGTCCATGTAGCGCTTGTCGTGCTCGTCGTAGACGTAGCTGCCCTCGCCCCGCACGATGATCGGGATCTCGTGCTTCTCGTCGTACGCGCCCATCCGGGTGAAGTGCATCCACAGGTGTCGGCGTGCCTTCTCCTGCAAGGCGCTCGGGGCGCCCATCTGCTCTTCGTAAACCGTCTGGGGTGTTGTCGCCATTTCTCTCCTCCGAGTCGCTACGAATACGACGGCGCGGACAAAGGTATCGCGAAATAGCGGCCTAGACCATTGTCCGATACGGACAACTGATGTACTGATAGTGCATGGCGCCGAGTGTTCGGCTACAGGGGGTGTCGAAGCGATTCGGCGGCTTGACCGCGGTCCGGGAGATGGACCTGGACATCCCTCGCGGCGAGTTCTTCACGATGCTCGGTCCCTCCGGTTGCGGCAAGACCACCACGCTGCGGATGATCGCCGGCTTCGAGGAGCCCACCGAGGGCACGGTCCTGCTCGACGGCGAGGACGTGACCGGGCTGCCGCCCTTCAAGCGCGCCACCAACACCGTCTTCCAGACCTACGCGCTGTTCCCGCACCTCAGCGTCGAGCGCAACGTCGCCTTCGGGCTCCAGCGCAAGCGCGTCTCGAAGGACGAGATCCGCACCCGCGTGTCCGAGGAGCTCGAGCGCGTCGGCCTCGCCGCCCACGCGAACCGCAGGCCGCGCCAGCTCTCGGGCGGCCAGCAGCAGCGCGTCGCGCTCGCGCGCGCGCTCGTCAACCGCCCCGCCGTGCTGCTCCTCGACGAGCCGCTCGGCGCGCTCGACCTCAAGCTCCGCAAGCAGCTCCAGGTCGAGCTCAAGCGCATCCAGCAGGACGTCGGCATCACGTTCGTCTACGTGACGCACGACCAGGAGGAGGCGCTCACGATGTCGGACCGCATCGCCGTGATGAACCACGGCGTGATCGAGCAGCTCGGCGAGCCGGAGGAGATCTACGAGCGTCCGAGCACCACGTTCGTCGCCGGCTTCATCGGCGTCTCGAACCTGATGCCGGGCGAGGTGGTCTCCACCGGCACCGGCACCGCCGAGCTGCGGCTCGACGCGGGCGTGACGGTCCGCACCGGCGCCGCCGGCGTGAGCGTCGGCGAGCGCGCCCACGCGGTGGTGCGGCCGGAGAAGCTTCAGCTGCGGCGCGCGAACGGCGCCGCGCCGGACGGACGGGCGAGCGTCGACGGACAGGTCGAGAGCTCGCTGTACATGGGCACCGCCACGCAGGTGATCGTGCGACTCACGGACGACACGCGCATGACGGTGCTGGTGCCCAACACCGACGAGGAGGCGCGCCGGCAGCTGCCCGCGGCGGGCGACCCCGCGCGCCTCACCTGGTCGAGCGACAACATCCACATGGTCAGGGAGGGGAACGGAGCGTGAGCGAGCTCGAACGGCGGTTCGAACAGATGATTCGCGACGAGATCAGCCGGAGGCGCCTGCTGCGCCGCGGCGCGGCCGGGGCGCTCGGCGTATCGGCGCTGTCCTTCCTGGCGGCGTGCGGCTCCGAGACCGGCGGCGGCGGGGACGAGGGCGGCGACAGCGACACCGAGGCGAAGGCGATCGCCAAGGGCGAGATCTCCGACGCGCTCTACTTCGCGAACTGGCCGCTCTACATCGAGGAGGACCGCGGCACGCTCAAGGAGTTCGAGCAGGAGTACGGGACCAAGGTCAAGTACGTCGAGGAGATCAACGACAACACCGAGTTCTTCGGCAAGGTCCGCCAGCAGTACGACCGCGGCGACTCGGGCGGCCGCGACATCCACGTGGTGACCGACTGGATGGCGGCGCGCATGATGCGGCTCGGCTACGTGCAGAAGTTCGACAAGGCCGAGATGCCGAACGCCTCGAAGAACCTGATCGCGCGGCTCCAGTCGCCGCCCTTCGACCCGAAGCGCGAGCTAGTCGATGCCCTGGCAGTCGGGCATCGGCGGGATCATCTACCGCAAGGACCTGGTGAAGCGCGAGCCGAAGAGCGTCGACGACCTGTTCGACCCGGACTACAAGGGCAAGGTCACGATGCTCACCGAGATGCGCGACACGGTCGGCGTCGTGGCGGCGTCGCTCGGCTACGACCCGGAGAAGGCGTCGGTCGACGAGTTCATGGAGGCGATCGACAAGATCGGCGAGGCGGCGGACTCCGGCCAGATCCGCGGCTTCACCGGCAACGAGTACACGAAGGACATCACCAAGGGCGACTCCTGGCTCCTGATCGGCTGGTCCGGCGACGCCGTGCAGCTCAAGGCCGACAACCCGAACATCGAGTTCCTCGTCCCGGAGACGGGCGGGCATCTCTGGACCGACAACATGCAGATCCCGGTCGGCGCGCCGGCCGCGTTCACCGCGCAGAAGATGATCGACTTCGTGTACCGGCCCGAGGTGCAGGCCGACATCGCGGAGTACGTCAACTACATCTGCCCGGTCGAGGGCGTGAAGGAGATCCTGGCCGAGCGCGACCCGGCGCTCGCGGAGAACCAGCTGATCTTCCCCGACGATGCGTTCCTGGCCGACACGTTCATCTTCCGCGGCCTCGAGCCGGAGGAGGAGCAGGAGCTGGACGAGGCCTTCCAGCAGGTGATCGGCGCCTAGGACCCGCCGCGTGGGGGGCCGGCTGAAGAAGGCGGGGCTGCCGTACTTCCTGCTGCTGCCGGGCCTGGGGTGGCTGCTGGTCTTCTTCGCGATCCCGATGGCCTACATGGCCTTCGAGTCGCTGAAGGTCGGCACGATCGACACCGGCTTCACGTTCAACTGGGAGTTCGCGAACTACACGGACGCGATCTCCGACTACAGCGAGCAGTTCATCCGCTCGTTCGAGTACGCCGCGCTGGCCACCGTGTTCGGGCTGCTGATCGCCTACCCGCTCGCGTACGTGATCGCCTTCCGCGCCGGGCGCTGGCGCAACGCGCTCCTGCTCGCGGTGATCGTGCCGTTCTTCGTCACCTACCTGATGCGGACGATCTCGTGGGAGACGATCCTGGCCGACTCGGGACTGCGTGGTCGAGACGCTCCGCACGATCGGGATCCTGGGCGAGGACGGCCGGCTGCTCGACACCACGGTCTCGGTCGTGGCGGGCATCACCTACAACTACCTGCCCTTCATGATCCTGCCGCTCTACGCGAGCCTGGAGCGGATCGACCGGCGCCTGCTCGAGGCCGGCTACGACCTCTACGGGCGGCGCCGCGACGTCTTCCTGCGCGTGACGCTGCCGCTCTCCATGCCGGGCGTGGTGGCCGGCTCGCTGCTCATGTTCATCCCGGCGGCGGGCGACTTCATCAACGCCGAGCTGCTCGGCACGCCGAACCAGTTCATGATCGGCAACGTCATCCAGAGCCGCTTCCTGGAGCTGTCGGACTACCCGACGGCCGCGGCGCTGTCGTTCATCCTGATGGCGCTGATGCTCGCGATCGTGCTCGTCTGGGCGCGCATCGCCGGCACCGAGGCGCTGCTCGGCAGCGAGGCGGAGCGCAAGTAGATGGCACTGCGCCTGCGCAGACGGCTGCTCGACGGCGTCGCTGAACGTCTACGCCGGCCTCGCGCTCCTCTACCTGCTGGTGCCGATCGCGATCATCCTCGTCTTCTCGTTCAACAACCCGCGCGGCCGCTTCAACTTCATCTGGCAGGAGTTCTCGCTCGACGCCTGGACCGATCCGTTCTCCGTCCCCGGCATCGGCGACGCGCTCGCGAAGTCACTCGAGATCGCCGCGATCTCCACGGTGATCGCCACGGCGCTCGGCACGCTCACCGCGCTGGCGCTCGTGCGCTACGAGTTCCGCGGCCGGGCGCCGGTCAACTTCTTCATCTTCATCCCGCTGGCCACCCCGGAGGTCGTGCTCGGCGCCGCGCTGCTCTCGCTGTTCCTGAACTTCGCCGTGACCACCGGCTTCGGGACGATCGTGATCGCGCACATCATGTTCAACCTCTCGTTCGTGATCGTGACCGTGCGCTCGCGGCTGATCGGCTTCGACCGCTCGCTCGAGGAGGCGGCGCAGGACCTCGGCGCCACGCCGTGGCAGACGTTCCGGCTCGTGACCCTGCCGCTGATCATGCCCGGCGTGATCTCGGCGGCGCTGCTCGCGTTCGCGCTCTCGATCGACGACTTCGTGATCACGAACTTCACCTCGGGCGCGACGATCACGTTCCCCGTCTTCGTGTGGGGCGCGCTGCGCGTGTCGGTGCCGCCCGAGATCTACGTGATCGGCTCGATGATCTTCCTGTTCACGCTCGCGATGATGCTGCTGACCGTGTGGCAGCAGCGCCGCGCCGAGCGGATGGCCGAGGTGCAGCCCGAGCCGTGATCGAGCGCGAGCGCGAGGAGTTCGCGCGCCGCCACCGCCGGTCGCGGGAGCTGCACGAGCGCGCCGGCGGATCGCTGCTGGCCGGCGTGCCGATGAGCTGGATGACGATGTGGGCCGGCGGCCACCCGGTCTACCTCGACAGCGCCGAGGGCGCGCGGCTCGTGGACGTGGACGGGAACGAGTACGCGGACTTCTGCCTCGGCGACACCGGGGCGATGGCCGGCCACTCGCCCGAGCCGGTCATGCGCGCCGATCCGCGAGCAGGCCGGCCTCACCACGATGCTCCCGACCGAGGACGCGGCCTGGGTGGGCGAGGAGCTGACGCGCCGCTTCGGCCTGCCCTACTGGCAGTTCTCGCTGAGCGCCACCGACGCCAACCGCTGGCTCCTCCGCATGTGCCGCCAGGTCACGCGCCGGCCGCGGGTGGCGGTGTTCAACTGGTGCTACCACGGCTCGGTCGACGAGGCGTTCGTGACGCTGGACGGCTCGCGCGAGGGCAACGTCGGGCCGATGGTCGATCCGGCCGAGACCACGCGCGTGGCCGAGTTCAACGAGGTCGACTCGGTCGAGGCGGCGCTCGCCCACGGCGACGTCGCGTGCCTGCTGATGGAGCCGGCGCTGACCAACATCGGGATCGTGCTGCCGGAGCCCGGCTTCCTCGAAGCGGTGCGCGAGCTGTGCACGCGCCACGGGACGCTCCTGATCATCGACGAGACGCACACCTTCAGCGCGGGGCCGGGCGGCTGCACCGCGGCCTGGGGCCTCGAGCCCGACGCCATCTCGCTCGGCAAGTCGATCGCCGGCGGCGTGCCGATCGGCGCCTACGGCGTGAGCGCCGAGCTGGCCGAGCGGATCGCGGCCGAGGAGGACGCCGACTACGAGGACACCGGCGGCGTCGGCGGCACGCTCGCCGGCAACGCGCTGTCGCTCGCCGCCGCGCGCGCCGCGCTCGGCGAGGTGCTGACCGCCGAGGCATTCGAGCGCATGTCGGCGCTCCGCGAGCGCTTCGTCGCGGGCGTCGAGGCGGCGCTCGAGCGGCACTCCGTGCCGTGGTCGATCGTGAGCCTGGGAGCGCGCGCCGAGTACCGCTTCGCGGCCGAGCCCCCGCGCACCGGCGCGGAGTCCGCGGCTGCAGCCGACCGGGAGGTCGAGGAGTATCTGCATCTGTACCTGCTGAACCGGGGCGTTCTGATCACGCCTTTCCACAACATGGCGCTGATGTGCCCGGCGACGACCGAGGAACAGGTCGACCGCCACACGGAGGCGTTCACGGCGGCCGTAGAGGAGCTCGCACCATGACCGAACACCACCGGCTCCATCCCGACGAGGGTGCGGAGCGCGGGGACAAGGGTCTCAAGAAGAACGCCATCGGATTCGTCGACGGCCTGATCATCGGGATCGCCTCCACGGCGCCGGCCTACTCGCTCGCCGCGGTGCTCGGGATCGTGGTGGTGGGCGTGGGCGTGCAGGCCCCGGCCGTGCTGCTCGCCTCGTTCGTCCCGATGTTCCTGATCGCGTCGGCCTTCTACTACATGAACCGCGCCGATCCGGACTGCGGCACCTCGTTCTCGTGGATCACGCGCGCGATCGGCCCGGGCGCCGGGTGGGTCGGCGGGTGGGCGATCTGCACCACCGGCATCATCGTGATCGGGTCGCTCGCCGACGTGGCCGCCTACTACACGTTCGACCTGTTCACGCTCGACTCGCTGCGCGACGACAAGACGGCCGTCACGATCTTCGCGATCGTGATCATCGCCGCCATGACCGCGGTCTGCGTGATCGGCACCGAGATCTCCGCCCTGTTCCAGCGGATCCTGATCTTCGCCCAGGTCGGCGCGCTGCTCGTCTTCGGCATCGTGGCGCTCGTCAAGGGCGGCGCGATCACGCCCGAGCTGTCCTGGTTCTCGCCGTTCGCGGTCGACAGCGCGGACGCGCTGGTGCTCGGCCTGCTCACCGGCGTGTTCATCTACTGGGGCTGGGAGAGCGCCGTCAACCTGAACGAGGAGACCGAGGACTCGGACACCGCGCCCGGCCTGGCCGGCGTCGTCTCGACCGTCGTCCTGCTCGTGACCTACGTCGTGGTGGCGGTGGCCGTGGTGGCCTACGCGGGCCTCGACCGGATCGCCGAGTACGAGGACGACACCGCGCTGTTCGGCGTGGTCGCCGACGACGTGCTCGGCACGGGCCTGTCCTGGATCGTCGTGCTCGCCATCCTCACCTCGGCGCTCGCGTCCACGCAGACGACGATCCTGCCGGCGTCGCGCACGTCGCTGTCGATGGCGCGCCAGGGCGCGTTCCCCGAGGCGTTCGGACGGGTGCACCCGCGCTTCCTCACCCCGCACGTCTCGACGATCGCGATCGGCGCGATCGCGGCCGTCTGGTACGGCATCCTCAACTCGACGTCGCAGAACTTCCTGTTCGACTCGCTCACGTCGCTGTCGCTGATGATCGCCTTCTACTACGCGCTGACCGGGTTCGCGTGCGCGATCTACTACCGGCGCGAGCTGACCAAGTCGGTGAAGAACTTCTTCTTCATCGGGGTGGGTCCGGTGGTGGGGGCGCTGATCCTGGGCTACCTGTTCGTGCAAGGCGATCGTCGAGTACTCGAAGACCGACCAGTCCTACTCGGGCAGCGAGGTGTTCGGCGTGGCCGTGCCCGTGGTGCTCGGGCTCGGGCTGCTCGTGCTCGGCGTGGTGCTCATGCTGATCTGGCGCGCCACCGGCCACGAGGACTTCTTCGGGCGCCGCCGCGAGATCGTGGACCCGGACGTGGCGGCGGGCCGGAAGATGGGCGTCGCCGCGGTCCCGGAGGAGGCGGTCTGATGGCCGTCCCGACGATCGTCGTCGGCTACGACGCCTCGCCCGGCGCCGATGTGGCGCTCGAGCGGGCGCTCGACCTGGCCCGGTGCCTGGGCGACCGGCTCGTGATCGGCTGCGGCGTCGCGCCGCCGGGCGGGCCGGGCGAGGAGGTGCGCGAGCACCACCGCGCGCTGCGCGAGCAGGCCGAGCAGCTCACGGCCGCGGCGCTCGCCCGCGCCAGGGACGGCCGGCGTCGACGCCGAGACGGAGCTCGTGGACCAGCGCCCCGCGCCCGCGCTGGTGGACCTGGCCGACCGCCACGACGCGCGCATGATCGTGGTGGGGAGCTACGGCGAGCGGCCGATCAAGGGCGCCATCCTCGGCTCGACGCCGCACAAGCTGCTGCACCTGGCGGGCCGCCCGGTGCTCGTGGTGCCCGCGGGGTAGCTGCCGCGGGGCCGTCGCTAGTCTCGGCGCCCATGGGAACCTGGGACCAGCTCGCCTCACTGCCACTGGAGATCGACCGCTACGAGCTCGAGGGGCGAGAGCTCGCCTTCTCCGAGGAGTTCGTCCGCTACACGACGCTGATCACGCTGCGCGGCGGCGGCGAGGAGGGGGTCGGCGAGGACGTCGTCTACGACGGGCTCGACCACGCGAACCTCCAGGCCGCCGGCGCCGACGCTGCCGCTGGCCGGCTCGTACACGCTCGGCTCGTTCGCCGAGAAGCTGTCCGAGCTCGACCTCTTCCCGGATCCGCCCGTGCGCGACGTCTCGCGCCGCTACCGGCGCTGGGCCTTCGAGTCGGCCGCGCTCGACCTCGGACTGCGCCAGGCGGGCCGCTCGCTGGCCGAGCACCTGGGGCGCGAGATGGAGCCGCTCACCTACGTCGTCTCGATGCGGCTCGGGAACTTCGGCGACGACACGCCCGAGACCTCCGAGCGCATGCTGCGCGTGCTCGAGCGCTACCCCGGCACGCGCTTCAAGCTCGACCCCACCAACACCTGGAGCGACGCGCTGATCGAGGAGCTCGCCGCGTCGGGCGCCGTCGACTCGCTCGACCTGAAGGGTCAGTACAAGGGCACGCCGGTCGACGTGGAGACAGACCCCGAGCTGTACCGGAAGCTCATCGAGGCCTTCCCGGACGCCTGGCTCGAGGACCCCGACATCAGCGACGAGACGCGCCCCGTGCTGGAGCCGGTGCGCGACCGCATCACCTGGGACGCGCCGATCCACTCGGTCGACGACGTCCTCGCGCTCGAGTGGGAGCCGCGCATGGTGAACATCAAGCCGTCGCGGGTCGGCTCGCTCGAGGAGCTCGGGCGCGCCTACGACTTCTGCGCCGAGCGCGGCATCGGCGCCTACGGCGGCGGCCAGACCGAGCTGGGCGTGGGGCGCGACCACATCCAGTACCTGGCCGCGCTGTTCCACCCGGACACGCCCAACGACGTCGCGCCGGCCGGCTTCAACAACCCCGCGCTCGCCGACGGCATGCCGTCCAGCCCGATCCACCTGAAGCCCGCGGCCACCGGCTTCCGCTTCGGGTGATCGAGGTCGTCCCCCTTCACCCGGGGGAGCAGACCGCGCTGGAGCTGGCCGAGCGGGCGGCGGGGTTCATCGGCGAGGCGCGCAGCTCGCTCGACCTCGCCCTCTACGACGTGCGGCTGCCGGGCGAGCCCGGCGACGTGGTGGCCGGGGCGCTGCGCGAGGCGGCGGCGCGCGGCGTGGCCGTGCGGATCGCCTACAACGCCGACCACGACGAGCGCGTCTTCCCGCCGCCGCCGCGCACGAAGCCGGAGCTGATCGAGTCGCTGCCGTTCCCCACGCGCGGCATCCCGGGCATCCCCGACCTGATGCACCACAAGTACGTGGTGCGCGACGGCGAGTCGGTCTGGACCGGCTCGACCAACTGGACGACCGACTCGTGGACGCTCCAGGAGAACGTGATCGTGCTGACCCACGCGCCGGCCGTGGCGGCCGAGTACGCGCGCAACTTCGAGGAGCTGTGGACGCACGGCGACGTGGACCGCTCGGGGCACGAGGAGCCGCGCACCGTCAACGTGGAGGGCCGCCAGGCGCGGGCCTGGTTCACGCCGGGGCACGGGGAGGAGCTCTCGCACCGGATCGCGCGCGCGATCGGGCGGGCCCGCGAGCGGATCCGGATCGCGTCGCCGGTCATCACCGCCGGCCCGGTGCTCGGCACGCTCGCCCAGGTGGCGGCCGAGGCACGCGTGGACCTGCGCGGCGTGGTCGACCGCACGCAGATGGAGCAGGTCGTCCACCAGTGGCGCACCAACGGCCGCTCGGCCTGGAAGATCCCGATCCTCGGCTCGGTGCTCGAGCACGCCGACTTCCGCGGCAAGCCCTCCACGCGCTACTCGCCCGAGACGCCCCACGACTTCATGCACGCGAAGGTCACGGTGGCCGACGACTGGATCTTCGCCGGCTCGTTCAACCTGTCGCGCTCGGGCGAGCGCAACGCGGAGAACGTGCTCGAGCTGCAGGACCCCGAGCTGGCGGACCGGCTCGCGGCCTACATCGACGAGGTCAGGGGACGCTACGAGTCGATGCCCGCGCCTGGCGATGGGCGGCCGACATGAGCCGCTCGCGCACCTCGGCCGGGTCGTCGGTGACCGTGACCAGGTCCATGTCGTGCGGCGAGATCTTGCCCTCGGCGAGCACCCGGTCGCGCAGCCACTCGAACAGGTCGCGCCAGTAGTCGGTCCCCACGAGGATCACCGGGAAGTTCCGGACCTTGCCGGTCTGGATCAGCGTGAGCGACTCGAACAGCTCGTCGAGCGTGCCGAAGCCGCCGGGGAAGACCACGAACCCGCTCGCGTAGCGGACGAACATGATCTTGCGGGCGAAGAAGTAGTGGAACTCGAGCGCGATGTCGAGGTGCCCGTTGAGGTCCTGCTCGAACGGCAGCTCGATGCCGAGCCCGATCGACAGCGCGCCGGCGTCGCGCGCGCCGCGGTTGGCGGCCTCCATCACGCCGGGCCCGCCGCCGGTGATGACGGCCATGCCCGCCTCGCCGACCAGCCGCGCCGTCTCCCGCGCCAGGGCGTACTCGGGGTCGTCCGGCGGCGTGCGAGCCGAGCCGAAGAAGGAGGCCGCCGCGCCCACGTGGGCGAGCGCCCGGAAGCCCTCCTCCAGCTCGTCGCGGATCCGCTCGGTCCGGGCGGCGTCCGTGAGCGTCGAGAGGAGCGCGTCCTGATCGGCTCCGATCAGCTCCTCGTCGAGGGTCTCGGGCACGCGCGGCTCGGGGTCTTGCTTGGACATCGAACCCCCGAGCCTAGCCAGGTCGGCTCGCGGCGCCCGGGCTACCCGGATCGGCTGGGTACGATGCCCCGATGAGGCGGGTGGCCTGCCTGGTGGGGCTCATGGTGGTGGCGGGGACGGGCATGCAGGCCGCCGGGCATGCCGCGGAGCCGCGGGCGCCGTACGGCGCGACGCGCGCTCAGGCCGTGGCGGAGCCGCGGGCCCTGCTCGATGCGCCGCGGGCCGAGGACGTCGCGGTGGCCGGCGGAGAAGTCCTCGTGGCGGCTGCGACCGCCCGGGGCGGCGCGCGGCTCATGGCGGTCCCGGCGGCGGGCGGGCCGGCCCGCGTCGTGCTCGAGGTCCCGGCGCGCCGGACGCGGCTGGACGTCGGTGCTCCGGCTGGCCTCGTCCGCACAGCTCACCGCGCTGCTGGTCGCGTACCTCGACCCGAGCGGCAACTTCCGCGACTGGCAGGTCTACGCCGGGCCGCCGGCGGGGCCGCTCGCCCTGGTGCAGCGGGCGCGGCACGCGGGGCGGCGAGCGGGTCTGGACCCCGATCGACGTGGACGTGCACGGCGATCGCCTGCTGGTCCACGAGCTCCGGCAGCCCGGCTTCAGCTTCCGCCTCACCGTTCGAGCGCCGGACGGCACGGCGCCGCCGGTGCCGCAGGGCCGGTTCGGGATGCCCGCCGCGGTGGCGGGCGAGCAGCTCGCCTACGTCAACCGGTCCGTCATCCGGATCGTCGACTGGCGCACGGGGCAGCTCGAGCAGCTCGATCGAGGTGGGCCGGCATTCCGGGGACATCGAGGACCGCCACCTGGACATGACGGACGGCGCTCGCGTGGTGGCGGCGATCGACGGAAGGCTGATCACCGGCGCGCCCGGCGTGCCGGTCGGGCAGCTGCCAGGCAGCAGCGGCGTGGCCGGCCTGACCGCGCCCCGGTTCGCGGGCGAGCGGGTGGCCGCGCTGGCCCCCGCGCGCCGCGGGGCCGAGCGACCCGTGGTGATCGACCCGGCCGCGGGGACCCTGCGGAGGGTGGGGCCGCCGTCGAGCGAGTTGACCGGGATCGCCGCCAACGAGTCCACGGTGGCGTGGCTGGCGAACGGGTGCGTGCTGGCGGCGGATACCGCGCCGGCCGCGGCTCCGCCGGGCGCACCGCCCGCGCCGCTCCCATCACCAGGTGCGCCGAGCGCAACGCCCGCGCAGCTCCCAGCACCCGCTCCGCCGAGCGCAACGCCCGCGCAGACGCTCGACGCTCCGCCGCCCGGCCCCTGTCCGCGCGCGGAGGTCGACCTCGGCGAGGAGGGCGATCGGGTCCGGGGCGGCATCCTGCGCGTCCCCGTCATCTGCGTGGCGGCGCCGGCGCCCGGGTGCAGCGGCGAGGTGCTTCTCGGGCAAGGGCGGCTGGGCGGGCCGCGGCGAATTCCTCGTCGCGCCGGGCGGGCGGCGTTCGGTGCGGGTCCGGCTGTCCCGGCGCGGCATCGCCCAGGTGCGCCGTCACCTCCGGCTCTACCCGATTGCCGACTTCACCATGACCGCCCGCGTGGAGGATGGGCGGCTGGTGCCCCCCGGCAACGGCAGTCACTACGGCGTGACGATCGAGCGGATCGGCTAGAGCGCCAGCGACAGCGGCTGCTCGAGCAGTTCCTTCACGCGCGCCAGGAACTGCGCCCCGTCGGCCCCGTACAGGATGCGGTGGTCGCAGACCAGGCTGAGCGACATCTGGTCGCGCGCCACGATGCGCCCGCTGTCGTCCACCGCGGGCTGCTTCGCGAGCTTGCCGACGGTCAGGATCGAGGCCTGCGGCGGGTTGATGATCGCGACGAAGTGCTCGATCCCGAACATGCCGAGGTTCGACACCGTGAACGTGGCGCCCGACAGCTCCGGCGGGGTGATCGTCCTGTCGCGCACCTTCTCGGCCGCGGCGCGGGCGTCGCGGGAGATCTGGCCGAGCGACTTGCGGTCCGCGTCGAACACCGTGGGCACCACGAGCGCGTCCATCGCGGCCACCGCGATGCCGATGTTGACCTTCTCGTAGAGCTCGAACTTGCCGTCGCGGTAGGCGCCGTTCACGCGCGGGTGCTCCGTCAGCGCGATGGCCGCGGCCTTCACGACCATGTCGTTGAACGACGGCGCGGGGTCGGCCACCTCCTTGAGCCGCTTGCGCAGCTCGACCGCCTGGGTCATGTCGACCGTCAGCGAGATCGAGAAGTCCGGCGCGGTCGCCTTCGACTCGGCCATGCGCCGCGCCACGGTCTGCTGGAGGCGGGTCAGCTCCTGGACCTCGGCCTCGCCCTTGGCGCCGGCCTCGCTGCGCTGCGGCTCCGGCGCGCGCTCCTCGGCGGCCGCGGGGGCCTTCTCCTCTTCGCGAGCGGGTGCCTCGACGGCAGCGGCGCCGTCCCCGGCACCGTCGCCCTCGGCGGCGGCCTGGACGTCGGCCTTGACGATGCGCCCGCCTGGTCCGCTGCCCTCGAGCCGGGCAAGCTCGACGCCGAGCTCGCGGGCCATGCGCCGCGCGACCGGGGATGCCTTGACGCGCTCGCCGTCACCGGCGCCGTTGCCGCTGGGGGCGCGCGTCTTGGTGGCCGCTCCGCCACCGGACTGGGTCTCGCCGCCGCCGTCTCCGGCGCCGGCTCCTCCGCGGGCCTCGCCCTGGTCCGCTTCCGCGACGGCTCCGGCCTTCTCCCGGTCCTCGCCTGCTTCCTCGTCGCCTTCGGCAGCGTCGTCGCCGCTCTCGGCCTCCGCTGCCGCCTCGTCCCCGCCGGCCTCCTCCTCAGCCGGTTCCTCCTCCTTCGCGGCCGGCTTCCCGTTCCCGCCCGCCTCGCTCGGGTCGCCGATCCGCGCGATCACCTCGCCGATGGCGAGCGTGTCGCCCTCCTGGGCCACGACCTCGATCAGCGTGCCGTCCGTGTCGGCCTCGTAGGTCATGTTGGCCTTGTCCGTCTCGATCTCCACGAGCGCCTCGCCGCGCTTGACCTCGTTGCCTTCCTCCACGAGCCACTTCAGGACGGTGCCCTCCTCCATCGAGTCGGACAGGCGTGGCATCGTGACGTCGCTGGCCATCGGGCGGGGTCCTCTTTCGCTAGATGTCTCTGAAGGTGGCGATCGCGGCCTGCATCACGTGCTCTTCGTGCGGGAATGCGGCCTGTTCGAGCGGCTTGGAATATGGCATGGGAACGTCGGCGCCGGTCACGCGCTGCACCGGGGCGTCGAGCCAGTCGAACGCCTGCTCCTGGATCAGCGCGGCGAGGTTGGCGCCAACGCCGCCGTGCGGCCAGCCCTCCTCGACGATCACGGCGCGGTTCGTCTTCTTGACGGACGCGAGGATCGTGTCGAGGTCGAGCGGGCGAAGCGTGCGCGGGTCGATCACCTCGGCGTCGATCTCGTGCTCCTCGGCGAGCTTCTCGGCCGCCTTCCCGGCGGTGATGGCCATGCGCGAGATGCCGATGATGGTCACGTCGTTGCCCTCGCGGCGGATGGCCGCCTCCCCGAAGCGCATCGGGCCGCCGTTCTCGGGCACCTCGCCGCGCTGGCCGTAGAGCGTCTCGTGCTCGATGAAGACGACGGGGTTGTCGTCGCGGATGGCGGCCTTCAGCAGGCCCTTGGCGTCGGCCGGAGTGCTCGGCGCGGCGACAAGGAGGCCCGGCACGTGCAGGTAGAAGGCCTCGAAGCAGTGCGAGTGGGTGGGACCGAGCTGGTGGCCCGCGCCCTGCGGCATGCGGATCACCATCGGCACCTTGACCTGGCCGCCGAACATGTAGCGGATCGCCGCCGCGTGGTTGACGATCTGGTCCATCGCGAGCAGCGAGAAGTTGATGGTCATGAGCTCGACCACCGGCCGCAGGCCGATCATGGCCGAGCCGACGCCCATGCCGACGATCGTGTTCTCGGAGATCGGCGTGTCGCGCACGCGCTTCTCGCCGAAGTCCTCGAGGAGGCCCTGGGTGACCTTGAAGGCGCCCTGGAAGACCCCGATGTCCTCGCCCATGATGAAGACGTTCTCGTCGGCCTCCATCTCCTCGCGAAGCGCCTGGTTGAGCGCCTCGCGGTAACGCATGGTGGGCATCAGTCCGCGCCGCCCTCTTCGTCGGGCTCGCCCGAGGCGGGTTCGCCCTCGCCCTCGTCGGCGTCGTCCTTCGCGGCACGCCGCTCGCGCGCCTCGCGATCGCCGACGCCGGCGTAGGCGGCGCCCATCTCGGCGAGCTCGTGCGGGCAGCTTGCCGGCCTCGCGCTCGCGCTCGCCGCGGTGCACCTCGGGGGAGCGCTCGTCGACGGTCCACCAGGCGGGCACGTCGCTGTCGAAGACGTAGACCTCGTCGTAGAGGGAGTCGAGGTCGGGGAACGGGGACTCGTCGGCGAAGCGGACGGCCTCGTCCACGGTCTCGATCGCGTCCTGGTCGAACTTCTCGACCTCGTCCTCCTTCACCACGCCCTCAGCGACGAGGCGGTCGGCGAAGGCCTTGATCGGGTCGCGCTCGCGCCACTCCTCGACCTCCTCCTTGGTGCGGTACTCCTCGGGGTCGGCCATGGAGTGGCCGCGGTAGCGGTAGGTCACGGCCTCGACGAGCTGCGGGCGGCGGTCCTCGCGGGCGTGCTTCAAAGCCTCGGTGACGACCGCGTGGACGTCGAGCGCGTCCATGCCGTCGCAGCGGGTGCCGGGCACGCCGAAGCCCTCGGACTTCTTGCAGAGGTCCGTGATCGCCGAGTGGCGATGGAGCGCCGTGCCCATGCCGAACTGGTTGTTGATGATCAGGAAGACGACGGGGAGCTGCCAGAGCGCGGCGAGGTTCATGGTCTCGCCGAAGGTGCCCTGGTTGGTGGCGCCGTCGCCCATCATCGAGAGGATCGCGTCGTCGGTCCCGGAGTAGTCGCACGCGAGCGCGACGCCGGCGCTCAGCGGAAGGCTGCCGCCGACGATGCCGTAGCCGCCGAGGAAGCGCTTGTCCCAGTCGAACAGGTGCATGGAGCCGCCGCGGCCCTTGGAGCAGCCGTCGACGCGGCCGAACAGCTCGGCCATGACGGCGTTCGGATGGGTGCCGCGGGCGAGCGCCTGACCGTGCTCGCGGTAGGTCGACATGAGGTAGTCGGTGTCGCGGAGCGCCTGGGTGGCGCCGACGACGGTGGCCTCCTCGCCGATGCAGAGATGGAGGAAGCCGCCGATCTTCGCCTTGGCGTACATCTCGCCCGCGCGCTCCTCGAAGCGGCGGATGAGCATCATCTTGGTGAGGACCGTGCGGCACGTCTCCTCGTCCGGAAGATCGTGCTTGACCTCGCCGAAGCCGATCTCCTCGGCCTTGGCTACGTCGGCCGGCGAAGCGCCGTCGCCGTTCTCCTCCTTCGAGGCCTTTTCGGACTGCGTCTGCTCCCTCGTTGCCATTGGTCCGGAGAGTACCCGGTGACCCCGTGTGGCTATTCGCAAACCCCCGGGTGGGGGGTGAGGGCGGCGGCCGCGTACTCGAGCCGGTCGTCGCCCCAGAAGACCTCGTCGCCGACGACGACGCTCGGAACGCCCCGCACGCCGCGGTCGTACGCCTCCTGCGTGGCGGCCTTGAGGCGGTCCTTGGTCGACCTCAGCTCGATGCCCTTGAGCACCGCGTTCGGGTGGAGCTCGCAGGCGGCGGCGGCGATCAGGACGTTGTCGATGTCGCTCAGGTCCTTGCCGCCGGCGAAGGCCTGGCGGAAGGCGGCGAGGGCGAAGGCGACGGTGCGGCCGGCCTGCTGGGCGAAGACGGCGGCCCGCATGGCGTGGAGGCCGTTGCCCGGCCAGGGGTCGGGCCACTTGACCGGGAGGAGGCCGTACTTGCCGGCCCGTTCCTCGACCTCACGCATGCCCTCGTCGCGTCTGCTCGGTGGTCGCCCACGACCGCCCGCCCGTCTGCTGCCAGATGCCGCCGAGGAGGATGGGCTGCCAGACCGGGGTGACCGGCAGGACCTGGTGGATGCGCTCGGCGGCGAGCCAGGCGTAGGGGGAGCCCAGGTCGAAGTAGAAGGTGGGGTGGTCGGACGGAGTCATGGCCATGGGTGACGCTACCGGCGCCGCCTTTCCTGGCCGTCCGGTCGCGTGTTGGCAATGCTGCGACGCGGTTCCCCCGGTCCGGTCGCTTGGACCACTCCGGGGCCATGTCACGCGGGCGCTTCAGACGAGCCGCTCGGCGACCGCGAGGCCCAACCGCTTCACGGGCAGTCGCGTGCGCCGGTCGAGCGCCTCCAGCGAGTAGGTGCCGCTGTGGAGCATCATCGCCAGGCGGCGGTCGTCGGGGAGCGTTACCGGCTGAGGGGCGTCCCGCCGCGCGAGGCACTCCTCGATCGCCCGGAGCTCCGGCGCCAGTCGTGGATGCGTCCTGTTCACGACGACCGTCGTGCGCTCGCGGTCGAGTTGGTCGAGGGCGTGGATCGCGAGGGTCGCTGTCAGCTGGTCGGGAGTCGTCACGAGGAGCACTTGGTCGGCCCGGTCCAGGGCGAGCCGGGCGAGTGGACTGGTCACTCCCGAGCCGAGGTCGAGGACGACGGTGTCGTAGAAACAGGAGAGGAGTGCGACCAAATCGCCGCAGGTGTCAGGCCCGAGGTTCGCCCCGCCGGTCATGTCGTGCGACGAGGCAAGGAGGTGGAGACCGCTCGGGCAGCCGCGCCACGTAGCGGCGAAGCTCCGCGGCCGTCCCCAGACGGTCGGCGTGGTCGAGCAAATCGGCGAGCGACGACCTCGGCGCCGGCGGAGTCCGCGACGAACCGGCCGAGGGTGCCGAAGCCAGGATTGGCGTCGACGGCGATCGCGCGCAGCTTGAGATGCGAGGCCAGGATGTTGCCTGCGACGAAGGCGCAGGTCGTCTTGCCGACACCGCCCTTTGGACTGGCGACCGCGACCACGTTCGGCCGCGTGACGCCCGGAAGCGCGCGAAGCCGCCGCTCGAGCTCGGCCTCGTCACGCTCGGCGCCGCTGACCAGGAGCGAACCCATGCGGCGCCTGAGCCGCGCGAGCGAATGGTCGCGTGCCTCCCGGCCGTCGATCACGGGGCGCGGGAAGAGGTCGCGGCGCCTCAAGGTCCGGGCGCCGGTGACGTTGCCCGCGGGTCTCATCGAAGGGCGAGCGGGGTAACGGCCGTCACTGGATCGGGACCGCCATCGACCCCGCGCGCGGGCCTCACCGAAGCTCGAGCCTCGTGCCGACCATCAGCAGATCGGGATCGCCGGTTGCGATCCGCGACCGGTTGAGCGACCAGAGCCGGTTCACCTCGCGCGCGATGCGGCCCGTGACGCATCACGGCCGACGAGCTGTTTGGCGATCGACCAAAGGGAGTCGCCCGGCTGGACGACATACGAGGCGGGGCCGGGGGCGAGGGACGGGTCGTCCGGGGTGGCCCGCGGGGCGCCGTCGATCTCCGCGACCGGCGGGGTTTCCACCTGTGTGACCGCGACCGCTTCGGGATCGGACGAGACCGACGGCACGTGCGGCACCGGGGACGCTCCAGCGCCGTCGCTGACCCGCTGCGACGACCCTGGAGCGCCTGCATCGGAGCGCACGTCACTGTTGGCGTAGCGAGCTTGGCTCGGGACGTGCGTCCCCAGGCCGCGAGCGAGTCCCTCACCTGCCGGCGTCCGGTGCGGTCCCGGAGAGACATCGCTCTCCGCCGGATCGACGGGCTCGCCCGGAGCTTCCGGCGCGCCGGGCTGACCCGACGCACCGGGCGGAATCGCAGCGCCCGGCGCCGGCTCACTCGGTGGAACCGCGCCATCCGGCGACGGGGTCTCGGCGGGTGGAACGGCGGATTGCTCGTCCTCCAACGAGGCGTCCGTCTCAGCGAGCGGCGCGAGCCGAGCATCGAGGTCAACGGTGGGCTCGACGTCGAGAGGAGCCCCGTCCCCGGAGTCGTCGCCGTCCTCGGGGGCGGCAGGAGCCGGAGCGGTGTCGAAGGACAGCTCGGTGTCGCCGCCGGGATCGAAGGTGGGGTCGTCGAGCTCGGGCCCACCGGGCTCCTCGGGAGCAGCAACACCCTCGAACTGGCGGTCGGGCTCCTGCGCGACAGAAACGGCGGGCGCGGCGGCTGAGACAGCAAGGACGGAGCCGGCGAGGAGGGCCTGAGCGCGGCGGGGAACGACGGGCTCGGACGACAAGGTGCCGTACAAGCGCTCTTGGCGGCAGACCGGACAGCTCGGGTGGAACCGAAGGCGACCGTGGTCACCTGCCTCGAGAAGATGCGCGGTCAGCGATCCCATCAAGAGCCTCCCTTCTTGCGGTTGTGAACATCAGACTGGTCGCTCGGCTCGCTAGTTCAGGGGATCTGCAACGCACCGAAACGGCCTTCGCCCCGGCGGCCGTGTTCGGAGTCAGCGTGACGCTGCCGACGCCGTCGGTAATGACGAGCACGTCGACCCGGCCGGCGTCGGATGACGGGTACACATTGCGCGTGAGCTCCCCGCCGGCGGCGAGGGCGATCCCGTAGTCGCCGATCGCGGTCATGAGCTCGTCGTGGCTCGGGAGTCGACGGCCCGGTGTCGTCCGGCGGTTGACTTCTTCGCAGGCCACCGCGGCGATCTGGTACGGAGCGGCGCGCTCGCGGTGCGGTCTCAACGCAGACATCGGAGACCGGCACGGTGTCGCGAGGGCACCGCACGAGGAAGCGTCCGAGCGCTCAAGCCGTTGAGGCGATCGGCGTTTCGAGCGCGTCGAACCTTGCCGAGTCGCGATTCCTTGATCCGTCGTCCCGCCAAGCGTGTTCCGCTTCAGCTCGCGGTGTGTGAGCGAGCCGTCCTTGATGTCACGACCGGTGATGTTGAGCGCCGCGTACGAGGACCCACCCAATGCGATGAACACCGCGAGGGTGGCCATCACGTTCGCGTAGGTGAAATGTCGCCGAAGCCGGTCGATCACGAGACCTCCAATCCGTGGGCTTCCCGTAGCGGGAACCCGGACATCGGCGCCGAGTCTCGCAGCGGCACGAACGAGTGCCTCAGGCCTCTGCGCGCGCCGCTGAGGCAGTGCGCACGACGCTGCTCATCGGCACGGCCGTCCCCGGACCCGTACCGTCGACGACCCTCGTACGCCCGGTCTCGAACGTGTAGCCGGCTTCGGCGGGAAGACGGGCCCGGAAGCGGTAGCGGAGGAGCCCGCAGCTGCGCCTGAAGCGGTACTGCACGCCCCACGACCGTCGGCGTCCGTCGTGGTGGTTCGGAAGGTCTGCCACCGGCCCGACAGCACGACCTGCAACTCGACGAGCTTGCCGGCGGGCGGGGTCGGCAACGAGCGCACCCGGCCCGTCGAACCGAACTGCCTGGCCGTTGACGAGCCGCCGTCGATTCGACGCGGATCGTCGAGGCGGCGCGGACGAGCAGCGTGACCTCCCGCTGCGCAGGCAGGGTCACCGGCCGTCCCGTTGTAGACGAATCGCAACGTGCGGCTCGAGTCGGCCGGGCCATGTACGAGTACCGGCCTTGGGCGTCGGTGCTGACAACCCCCACCAGCTGTTCCGGCGCGGTCGAGCTGCGAGAGAACACCTGGATCTCCGCGCCGGCGATCGGCTGTCCGGCGGCGTTCTCGAGCACCCCTCGGACCGGCGTCCGAGCGCCGAACCTGACTCGAGCGCTCGGTTGCAGGACCTCGACCCGATGGCGCACCGCTCGCCGCCTGCCGCGCCGCCGGATCGTCTCGCCGCTCCGTTCTCGACGTCGCGACTCCGGCCCGGAGGACGGTCGGTGCTCGGAGCGGCAGGATGATCCGCATCGGTGCTCCGTCCAGGCGCGTGTCGGTGCTGTTCTGGTTCCCGGCTTGGTCGCGAGCGGTGGCGCGCAGCAGGTAGGCGCCCGGAGCGAAGCCCGCGTCGTCGATCCGTGAGACGAGTCGTCCGTCGCCGGCGTGCGTCGGCAGCGTGTGCCAGGATGCCGGAGCCCTCTCGACTCAGTTCGATCTGCCCGTCGGCAAGCCCGGACGTCTCGTCCGTGACGCGCACCGAGACACCGTCGGGTCAGCTGGCGGGGATGGTTCGAAGCCGAGCTGTGGTGGGTCGGGGTCGTACCGCAGCGCGACCGGGACCGACGCGTTGGCCGGTTCCTTGTTGCCTGCGGCGTCTTCGCGCCAGACCCTGCAGCTGCCATTCGCCGGCGCCGGCACCGCCAGATCGCCGAGTCGCCCGATCCCGATCCCGGACTGCGCGCCCTCGACGCACTGCGCGGTGCCGCGCGCGGCATATCCGGTAGTGGGCCATCGTGATCGGCGCGCGGTCGCCCTCGTCTGGGTTGACCCAAGAGGCATCGAAGTCGTTCTGATTTCGCCAGGCCTCGCCGCCCTCCACGCCCACCTGGACCGCCCCGGGCGCCGTGTTGTCGACTCGCGCGGTGACGGCGCTGGAGTTCCCGGATTGCCGGCGGCATCCTCGGCCTGCAGGACGAGCGACTGCGTGCCTTCGGCGAGACCGCGAGTATCGACCGAGACGCTGCCCTGGCCGTTCGTGCACGGGACCGGTCGCGAGAAATCGCACGGCCAGGGCGTGTCGCGTCTAGTGCGCCGTTCCGCAAGGATCGGTCGCACCACCCGCACGCCCGCGTTGTCCCACGCCCCATACGACACGTTCTGCACCCCGCTCACCCACTCCCCACGAGTGAACGCGTTGTCCTGGATGATCCCGATCGCCGGAGGGCTTACGTCCACCACGGTCGCCTGGGCCTTGAAGGTTCGGATGTAGTTCAGGCCTCGGCTCGAGCAGTACGGGGTCTTCTTCGAACCCACGCACACCACTCGCTGCACGATCTTCGTTGCGCCCTGTATGTCGTACGTGCGGGCGCGGGGCCATCCGGCTGCCTGCGCGAACTTCGGGCGTGGGCATCGCCGGTTCGCCCGCACGTGCTTGATCGGCACCGGCGCGCCGTCTGGCCTGCTCGCCCAGAGCTGTAGCGCGTACCGGCAGTCGCGGCGGCGTGCCTGGCCGGACCAGCTGAGTCGCGCGAACCGGGTGCCGTCCGGGGCCTTCATCACGAAGTAGGACCGGGCTCCCCGAGCCACCCGACCGGATCGCACCACGTTCGCGGTGACGAGCCCCCGCAGGCCGGGACCCTCCGGGTCGCAGGCTCGCTTCCACATCATCCCGCGCGTCGCGAAGTCCTCGAACGCCTGCGTCGAGTAGTTGGTCCGGTCGGCCTGGCAGGCGTTGATCGTGTACTCGGCCGCTGTGGCCGGCGTCGTCGTGCCCAGCACCGCGACGAGTGAGAGCGCAGCCAGGACCGACCGCGGCCAGGAACGGCGGCGGGATGGGGCAGGAGGTTCATCACCATCTCGGGTGAAGACCTCCGGCGGGAGATCTCGCCCCGCCTCGTCGACTACCCCCGTCAGTGGACCCGCGACCGCCCACGTCGCGGAGCGTACGCCCTAGACAGGGTCGTCAAGAGACAGCTATGGGTCTGGCGCTTCGACATGCCCGCAACTTGCGCGAATTTCGTTGTCCACTCTTGAGCCTTTGGCTCAGGCGTCGCAGCAAGAGGCCCCCCGAAGGCGAGGGTCGAGTGGCGACTGTCCTGCCTAGTGGGGTCTATATGCCCAAAAGTCAGGACAGTCGAATGGGCGGAGGGCCGGACCCGGCTCAGCCGTGGATCAGCCAGCCGTCGGTCGCCCGGGCGGCTTCCATCACCGTCTCGGCGAACGCCGGGTGCGGGTGGATCGTCCGGGCCACCTCGTGGTAGCCGCCCTCGAGCTCGCGCGCGTTCACCAGCTCCTGGATCAGGTCGGCGGCCTTCACCGAGCAGATGTGGGCGCCCAGGATCTCGCCGTACTTCTTGTCCCCGACGATCTTGACCAGGCCGCCGCGGTCGCCGTACACGGTCGGTGCGCCCACGGCACCCATCGGCACCTTTCCGACCACCACGTCGTGGCCGGCCTCGCGCGCCGCCTTCTCCGTGAGACCGAACGACGCCACCTGCGGGTGGCAGAAGGTCACCGCCGGCACGAACTGGTAGTCGATCGGGTGCACGTCCTGCCCGGCCGAGTCCTCCACGGCGATGATGCCTTCGTCCGAAGCCTTGTGGGCCAGCGCCGGCCCCGGGACCATGTCGCCGATCGCCCACACGCCGCTGAGCGACGTCCGCATCCGGCCGTCGACCTTGATCAGTCCCCGGTCGTCCCGTTCGATCCCCGCCTCTTCCAGCCCAAGCCCCTCCACATCCGGAGCGCGGCCGGCAGCGATGACGAGGTAGTCGAAGTCCTCCTTCTCGTCGTTGAACAAGAGGGTCACGCCCGGGTCCGAGACGTCCGCGCTCTCCACCTTCGCCCCGGTCTCGATCCGCACGTTCTGCTTCTTGATCTCGCGCGCGCACGCCTTCGAGATCTCCTCGTCCTCGAGCGGCAGGATCGAATCCAAGGCCTCGAGCAGCAACACCTCCGTGCCGAGCCGCCCGAACGCCGACGCGATCTCCACACCCGAGGCGCCCGCGCCGATCACGCACAGCCGCTTCGGCTGCTCGTTCAGCAGCCACATGCCCGCGGTGTCCAACACGCGCTTTCCGAACGACAGATCCAGGATCGGCTTCGCCACCGAGCCGCACGCCAGGATCACCCGGTCCGTCTGCACCTCGGTCCCGTCGAACTGACCGCCGATCTTCACGTTGCCGTCGTCGGTCACCGAGCCGAAGCCCTCGATCAGGTCGATCTTGTTCTTCTTGAAGAGCATCCCCACGCCGCCGGTGAGCGTCTTGACGACCTTGTCCCGGTGCGCCGCGGCGCCGGAGTAGTCGAACGACGTGTCGCCCACCGAGATCCCGAAGTTGCCGGCGTGCTGCACCTCGGACATGACTTCGGCCACGCGCAGGATCGACTTCGCCGGGATGCAGGCCTCGTTCAGACAGCGCCCGCCGGTCTCGCCCTTCTCGACCACGGCGGTCTTCATCCCCAGCTGCGCGGCCCGGATCGCGGCCACGTAGCCGCCCGGGCCGGAGCCGATCACGATGCAGTCGTACTTGTCCTCCGGCATAGCGCCGGAGAGCCTAGCGACCGCCCTGTGACGGCCGCCGCGAGGCGCTCGGGCGATCTGGCATCTGGATCCGCGCCATGGCTTTGATCAGGAACCAGAAGAGCGTGCCCGCTGCGGCGAGGATCAGCGACGAGCAGCAGCGCCGCCCAGAGGCTCTTGGCAAGCACGAGGCCCAGGGACGACATCACGAGCGTGAGCGCCAGCAATGTCTGCATTCCGAGCACGCCCCAGTACTTGGCTCGCCACATTCCGTAGGCCACCACTCCGACCACGAGCGTGGTGAGGATGCTCCCGGTCACGTCGCTGCCCGGCGACACCGTGTCCTCGCTTGCGTTGTAGCCGAATGCGAGGGCGACCAGGTTGGCGACGGCCAGGAGCGTGGCGACGATCGCGCCAACGGTGACCGCCACTGGGCGCTCGCCCGGCCGCAGCGGCCGGAGGGCCGCTCGCGCCGCGTCGTCCTTGGCCCGCGAGCGGGCGTAGCCGGACGGCCGCGCGGCTTGCTCGCCGGCCGAAGCGGGCGGCGCGTCCGGCGAAGTGGCCACCGCGTCCGGCGAAGTGGGCGGCCCGTCCGGCACATCGGCCGTCGCCGGCGGCAGCGGCGGCGCGCTCGCCGCCCGCCGCTGCTTGCGCCGCTTGCGGCTGGTGCGCTTGGAGGACATGCGTCGCAAGACGTTAGTCGCCGCGCCGCCCGGCCTGCGTCGCTGGCCGGAGTGCAATCCCACCCGCATCGCCATCCGCCGCGCCCGCAAGCCCGCAACGATCCCTAGGCTGCCGGGTTTCGATGCCGAGCATGCTCCGAGCCCTCACCCTCATGGCCCTCGCGGCTGCACTCACAGCAGCCATCGTCCCCGCCGCCAACGCCGCCCCCCGCAAGGTCCCCCACGGCTTCCACGGCGTCATGTGGGACCGCGGCGCCACCCGCGCACCGGCCGCCGACCTCGAGCAGCAGTGGTCGCTGATGGCGCAGTCGGGCGTCGAGTCGGTGAGGACCGTCTTCTCGTGGGCCCGCGCGCAGCCCACCGAGGGAGTGGCCCCCGACCTCACCGCGACGGACGAGCTGGTCGGCCTCGCCGCCCGCCACGGCATCAAGCTCCTCCCGATCGTGATCGAGACGCCCGACTGGGCCGCCAAGCGTCCGGTCACAGGCGCCCCGCCCGCGCACATCGGCGCCTACACCGCCTTCCTCCGCACGCTCGTCCTGCGCTACGGCCCGCGCGGCTCCTTCTGGGACGAGCACCCGGAGATAACCCGCCGGCCGCTCCGCGAGTGGCAGATCTGGAACGAGCCGCATCTCGACTTCTACTGGAACAGCAAGGGCAACTCCTGGGCCCGCGGCTACGCGCCGCTGCTCAGGGCCTCCAACCGCGCCATCAAGGGCGTCGACCGCGGCGCCACCATCGTCCTGGCGGCCATGGCCGACTTCGCCTGGCGCCACCTCGACCGCCTGAACCGCCACAGAATCCGGCGCCACTTCGACGTGGCCGCGCTCAACTTCTTCACGTCCCGGCCCAAGAACGTCATCAAGGGCGTGCGCTACTTCCGCCGCGCCCTCGCAAGGGGCCGCGAGAAGAGCAAGCCGATCTGGATCACCGAGACCACCTGGCCCGCCGCGCAGGACCGGGTGCCCCCGCCGTCCGTCCCCTGGCAGCGTTCCTGGTACACGACCGACGACGGCATGGCGGCGAAGCTCACCGAGCTCTACGCCCGAGCCGCGCGCAAGCGCCGCAGGTTCCGCCTCCACCGGGTCTACTGGTACACGTGGGCCTCGTCCTACTCGGACGGCGACCTCTTCGACTACGCCGGGCTCAACCGCTACGCGGACGGCGTCTTCGAGCCCCGCCTCTCGCTCCAGGCGTTCACCGCCAGCGCGCAGAGCCTCCAGGGGTGCGCGAAGACCCCTGAAGGCGTCTGCTCGCCCTAGCTCTCAGCGCGTCGGGTTCGCGTTCCTCGCCGGCACCTTGAACGCCTTGCCGGGCCGCCGCACCTTGTTCCGGTTCGCCCGGTACCAGCGCGCCAGCGCGTTGTACTGCGACAGTCGGCCGCCGCTGCCCGACACCAGGCCGGTGTTGAACGTCGACTGGGAGCCCGGCGCGCGCGTCAGGAGCATGTACTGGATCTGCCCCTTCACGCGCGAGTTCTTCAGCGCGATGTTGTATGCCTGCTGGAGATAGCGCGCCCGCTTCGCCGCCGACAGGGCCCGGTAGCCCGACGCGAAGTAGCCGTACTCGGTGAGGTAGACCGGCATGCGACCGCCGCCGTTGAACCGCAGCGCACCGCTCCGCTGGAGCCTGTCGAGCGCCCGCGTGAGCCGCGACAGCGTCCCCATCGTGACGTTGTCGCCGCCGGGGTACTGGTAGCCCGGCGGATTCTCGAAGTCGTACGGATGGTGCGCGTAGCCGTCGGCCTTCATCCGCGGGCAGCCGCGCTGGCGCTTGTAGCTGCGGCTCACGCACGTGACCTTGCGGAGGAACGCGAGCGGCGCCGTCGACATGCCGCGCCGCTCGTACGGGCTCGTCTCGCCGATCAGCACCTTGGCCTTGCGGTCGGCCCGCTTGATCGCCGTGTAGCCGAACATGTACAGCTCGCGGTAGACGCTCGGGGCGGCGTCGAGCGGCCCGAGCCACGTCTTCCAGTTGGGCTCGTTCCAGATGCTGTAGCGATCCACGCGGCCCTTGAAGTGCTTCGCGACCACGCCGGCGAAGTCGCCGAACTCGCGCGGGTTCGGCTTGTACCAGGACTGGGTCGACGACTTGCGTGCGTTCGCCCAGCGCGGCGACGGACCGGTGAGCGTGAGGTGCACGCGAATGCCGTGCTGCCTGGCCCGGTCGATCAGGTCGTCGACCTGCGTGAAGTTGTAGTTGATCTGCGCGGGCCTGCGGCGGGCACCGGCCTGCGGAGACGGCATCGTCCAGGCCCAGAGCAGGTTGACCCTGATGCGGGTGACGCCGATCGCCTTCGCGTACTGGAAGGACTTGTCGCCCTTCCAGCGCTTGTTGCCCTGAACGAAGAGGGCGTCGTCCTGGATTCCGAGCTCGAGGCCGCGCGCGGCCCGAGCGTCGTCGGGAACCATGAGCCAGAGGGTTGCGATCGACCCGACTGCCAAAGTCGCGGCGAGCAGGGCGCGAACGGGACGCGCGAAGAGCATGCGATGTCCTCCGCGGCAACCCCGGCGCGCACCATACCTAGGCCGGCCGGCGCGCCCGGGCGGTATGGAAGAAGCGCACAGCTTCGGCATGCGAAGGCCGGGGCCGGGGTGCCCTGACCGTCAGGTCAGCTCGAGCGCGGCGCGCAGCTCGGCCGCGGCCGCCTCCGGATCGGCGGCGTCGCGGATCGCCCGCACCACCACGATCCGCCGCGCCCCCGCGGCGACCACCTCGGCCACGTTCTCCCGCGCGATCCCTCCGATCGCGAACCAGGGCCGGTCGCCGCCGTGCTCGGCGGCGTACCGCACGTAGGAGAGCCCGGCGGCCGGGCGTCCCTCCTTGGTGGGCGTCTCCCACACCGGGCCGACGCTCAGCTGGTCCGCCTCCGAGCCGAGTGCGGCGTCGAACTGCGCCGGCGAGTGCGTGGAGAGCCCGATCAGGAGCGAATCGCCCACCTGCTCGCGCACCTCGGCCGGCGGCAGGTCGTCCTGGCCCACGTGCACCCCGTCGACCCCGGCGGCCAGCGCCAGGTCGGGGCGGTCGTTCAGCCAGAGCAGCGCGCCGTGCTCGTCGCAGATCGAGCGGAAGCGCGCGGCGGCCTTCAAGACCGTCTCGTCGTCCGCCCGCTTGTCGCGCAGCTGGACCATGTCCACGCCGCCGCGCAGGGCCGCGGGGAGCATCTGCTCCGCCGCGGCCTCCACGACGAGGTAGAGCCGGGCCCGCCGGAGGCGCTCACGCGCGTCGGCGAGCCCGGTACTCAATGCCTCAGCCGATCGGGTTCGCCTGCGCCGGCGGGACCGAGAACGACCGGCCCGGGCTCTTGACCCGGCCGCGGTTCGAGCGGTACCAGCCGCGCAGCGCGTTGAACTGCGGGAGGCGCTTGCCGCTGCGGGACACGAGCCCCGTGTTGAACGTCGAGTCCGAGCCGCGCGGAAGCGTCAGCAGCAGGTACTGCATCTGGCTCTTCACGCGGCCGTTGCGGAGGGCGATCGTGTACGCCTGCTTCAGGTAGCGCGACCGCGTCTTCGCTGGGAAGCGCCCGCTTGCCCGAGGCGAAGTATCCGTACTCGGTCAGGTACAGCGGCATGCGACCGCCGCCCGGGGTGCGCAGCTGGCCGGAGCTACGCAGCCGGTCCAGCGCCCGCGTCAGGCGCGACAGCGTCCCGATCGTGACGTTGTCCGCGCCCGGATACTCGTAGTTGGGCGCGTGCCGGAAGTCGTACGGATGGTGCGCGTACCCGTCGGCCTTGAGCTTCGGGCACTTCGCCGCCCGCTTGTAGTTGCTGTTCACGCACGTCACCTTGCGCAGGAACGCGAGCGGCGCCGTGGAGAGGCCGGGGCGTCCGTACGGGCTCGTCTCCCCGATCAGCACCTTGGCGCGCGGGTCCGCCGTCTTGATCGCCGAATAGGCGCGCACGTACATCGCGCGGTACAGCGCCGGAGCCGACTTCAGCGGCCCGAGCCACGTCTTCCAGTTGGGCTCGTTCCAGATGCTGTAGCGGTCGACGCGGCCCTTGAAATGCGTGGCCGCGACGCGCGCGAACTGACCGAACTGCGCGGCGTTCGGCTTGAACCACGCCTTCGTCGTGCCGGCGCGCTTCGCGTTCGCCCATTTCGGCGCCGGGCCGGTGAGCGACAGGTGGATGCGGATGCCGTTCGACGCGGCACGGTCGATCAGCCTGTCGATCTGCGTGAAGTCGTAGTTGATGGTCGCCGGCTTACGGCGCGCGCTGTACTGCTGCCTGGGCATCGTGTACGCCCAGAGCAGGTTCACGCGGATGCGGGTGACGCCGAGCTGCTTCGCGTAGTCGAAGGCCTTGTTGCCCTTGAAGCGCTTGTTGCCCTGGACGAACAGAGAGTCGTCCTGGATCGCCAGCTCCATGCCGCGCGCTGCGCGTGCGTCGCCCGGCGCCAGCAGGAAGCCGGTGAGCAGCGAGGCGGCCACGACCAGCGCCGCGAGAAGGCCTCGGGTGGGTCGGGGTGCGGCTGTACTCACTGGACTGATTCTCCTTTTTAGCGGGTGACTTGCTTGGTCCGGGAACGCCCGTCGAGCGTCACCCGGAACGTGTGCTTCACGGCGTTCGTTACGCGGAGGTTGCTGCGGAAGTAACCGGCGCTGTTGACCGATGCCGAACCGCGCGAACGGTAGCTACCGCCCGGTGCCTTGGATTCGATTCGGGCGCTGCCGCCCGAGGCGGAGCGCAGGCCGCCGAAGACCTCGACGCGGTTTCCGCCGAGCGAACGCACGAACAGCGGCATCCGGAAGGCCTCGTAGACGCGGCGCTTCGGGCGGCCGTTCGCACGGCGCAGGCCGGACTGCCAGAAGTCGTTGTCGCGCATCGTGTACTGGGCGTAGGTGGCCACGCGCGGGTTGCGGAACGCGATCCACTCGCTCAGGTCCATCAGGTTCGGTGCGCGGCCGATCGGCGTGCCGAACGGGTCGGGCGGCTTGGTCTGGTAGCCGAACTCGGTGATCCAGATCTTCAGGCGGCGCGGGAGCTTGCCGCGGCCGGCGAGCTTGTCGAGCGTGCTGCGCACCCGGCCCAGCTGGCCGATGGCGGCGTCGTCGCGCGCCTCGTCCACGTTGGGGCCGCCGGCGAGCGTGTAGGGGTGGTACGCCAGGCCAGACGTCGGGATGCGCCCGACGCGCGAGCAGCCCCGCAGCTTCGCGGCGCGGCCGCGGTACTGGCGGTAGTTGCCGTCGAGGCACGCCATCTCGCGCAGGAACTGGAGCGGCGGGACCTTGCGCGAGTCGGTGCCGCCTCGCGGCATCAGCTCGCCCAGCAGGATGGTGTCGCTGCCGTTGCCCGACTCGCTCAGGCCGCGGTGGCCGGCGAGGTAGAGCTTGCGGTAGATCGAGGGCGAGACGGGCACGCGCTTGCTGCGCTGCGGGCTGAGCCAGCTGTACAGGTTCGGCTCGTTCCAGATCGACCAGAGGTCGACCTCCGGGAAGTGCTTCCCGACCGCCTCGGCGAAGCGGCCGAACTCCTTGGCGTTCGGCCGGTAGGTGCCGCGCCGCCCCTTGCTTCCGGTCGCCCAGCGCGGGCCGCGCCCGCCGAGGCTGAGGAAGGGGCGCATGCCGCGCGCGCGGATGGCGCTGATGGTGGCGCCGTAGTTGGCCCAGTTGTAGCCGGCGGGATCGGCGCCGTCGAAGCCGCGCGGCTTGCGGCGGCCCTTCGGCGCCACCTCGTCCCAGTAGAGGTTGACCTTCACGATGTCGACCCCGAGGCGGTCGAACTCGTCGAGCGTCCTGTCGGTGGCGAAGCGGACCTGAACGTCGTCTTGCATGATCGTGAGCTGCCGGGTCGAGGCGTCGGCCATCGGCGCGGCGACGGCAGCAGCGATGAGCATGGCGATTGTGATCGTCAGTCGTTTCATAACGTGAGCAGGAGCGGCGAAGTGGGTGGAACGCTCCCGGAGTCCCTGTCTAAACAGCATGCGGCCGCATAGTTGCGGTCCCGCCGGTCACCAATCCTTAGCAGATGGGATCTTGCGTCGATACGATTCAGAGCCCAACGGGAGCTCGGATGGACCGGGCTGAGAGGGCGGCTGCGGCGCCGCCGACCGTCGAACCTGACCCGGGTAATGCCGGCGAAGGGAAGGTGATTCAACTGCCGCGGAGCACACGCTACGACGCCGTCGTGATCGGCGCAGGCCTGATCGGCCTGGCCTGCGCTTGGCGTGCCGCGAAGCGGGGGCTTTCGGTGCTCGTGGTGGACCGTGCCGACGCGCCCGCGGCGGGATCGTCCGGGGTCGCGGCGGGGATGCTGGCGCCGGTCACCGAGGCCGACTTCGGCGAGGAGCCGCTGCTGCGCGTGAACCTCGCCGGGCGGGAGCGCTGGCCCGCGTTCGCGGCCGAGCTCGAGGAGCGCACCGGGATGCCGACCGGCTACCGCGAGAGCGGCGCGCTGGTGGTGGCTGCCGACCGCGACGACGCCGAGGCGCTCCGCCGGCTGCACGAGTTCCAGCGTGGACTCGGGCTCGACGTGGAGTGGCTCACGCCGGGCGCGTGCCGCCGGCTGGAGCCGGGGCTGTCGCCGCGGATCGCGGGCGGGATCGCCGCGCACGGCGACGCGGCCGCGGACCCGCTTGCGACGGCGCGCGCGCTCGCGGCGGCGGTCGACGAGCTTGCGCTGGGGGTGCGGGTGGAGGCGATCGAGCACTCGCACGGCCGCGTGACCGGCGTCCGCACGGATTCCGGCGTGGTGTCGTGCGACTCGGTGGTGGTGGCCGCCGGCGCGTGGAGCTCCGAGCTCGCCCCCGACGGCGAGGGACCGCCGGTGCGGCCGGTGAAGGGCCAGATCCTGGAGCTGCGCGCGCGGGCCGGGATGGAGGCGCCGCTGGAGCGGATCGTGCGAACGCCGCGCTGCTACATGCTGGCGCGCGGCGACGGGCGGGTGGTGCTGGGCGCGACGGTGGAGGAGCAGGGCTTCGACACGGCCGTGACGGCCGGCGGCGTGTACCGCCTGCTGGAGGCGGCCTGGGAGGTGCTGCCCGAGGTGGGCGAGCTGGAGCTGGTGGAGGCGCACGCCGGACTGCGACCGGGAACGCCGGACAACCGCGCGGTGGTGGGCCCCGGCGAGCTCGACGGGCTCGTGTGGGCGACGGGGCACTGGCGAAACGGCGTGCTGCTGGCGCCGCTGACGGGCGAGGCGGTGGCGGAGCTGCTGGCGAGCGGAGCGATGCCGGAGGAGTTGGCGCCGCTGTCGCCGGCGCGCTTTGCCGAAGGTGGCGGTCGCGGCGGCGCTTCCCGCGACGGGCGGCCGGCTCCGCTCGCGGCGGCGCGGCCACTTCGCGCTCGCGCGAGGTGCGCGCATGATCCGCGCGTTCGTCAACGGCGAGTACCGCGAGCTCTCCGACGGCGCGACGGTCGAGTCCGTCGTTCGCGAGATCGCCGCGTCTTCGCACGGCGTCGCGGTTGCGGTGGACGGCGAGGTCGTGCCTCGCGGCGAATGGCCGGAGCGCGCGCTTCGCGACGGCCAGGAGCTGGAGGTTCTCCACGCGGTTCAGGGCGGCTCGCCCGAGGCCTTCGAGATCGCCGGCCGGTCGTTCGAGTCGCGACTCGTGCTCGGCACCGGCGGCTTCCGCAACCTCGAGACGATGGCGGCGGCCGCCGCCGAGTCCGGCGCCGAGCTCGCGACCGTCGCGATGCGCCGGGTGGACCCCCGGGCGCGCGGCTCCATCCTCGAGGTCCTCGAGGAGGCGGGCCTCGAGGTGCTGCCCAACACCGCCGGCTGCTTCACCGCGCGCGAGGCGGTCACCACGGCGCGGCTCGCCCGCGAGGCGCTCGGCACCGACTGGGTGAAGCTCGAGGTGATCGGCGACGACCGCACGCTGCTGCCCGACCCCGCCGAGCTGCTCGAGGCCGCCGAGACGCTGATCGCGGACGGCTTCGTGGTGCTGCCCTACACGAACGACGATCCCGTGCTGGCCCGCCGGCTGGAGGACGCCGGCTGCGCCGCGGTGATGCCGCTCGGCTCGCCGATCGGGAGCGGGATGGGGATCAACAACCCGTACAACCTGCGCCTGATCGTGGAGCAGGCGAGCGTGCCGGTGATCCTCGACGCAGGGGTGGGAACCGCCTCGGACGCCGCGCTCGCGATGGAGGCGGGATGCGACGCCGTGCTGCTGGCGAGCGCGATCTCCCGCGCAGCGGACCCGGTCGCGATGGCGCGCGCGATGCGAAAGGCGATCGAGGCCGGCTGGGAAGCGCGCCAGGCGGGCCGGATCCCGCGGCGCCTGTACGCGCAGGCGTCGTCGCCGGAGGAGGGCTCGCGGAGCTCGAGCCGGACGCCGCACCAGGCCGGTGAGCGCCCCGTTCGAGCGGCGCGAGCTCGGTCAGCCGACCGTGTGCCGGAGGCCGGGCCGGTGAGCGTCGAGCTCGAGCGTGGCGAGCTCGATCAGCTCGCCCTCAGCTGGCGCGCCGCTTGGCAGGGCGCCGGCTTCGAGGCGTGCTGCACGCCCGACGTCGCCTACGAGGATCCCGTCGCCGTCGATCCGCTTCGTGGGGTCGACGCGCTCGATCGTCATGCGGTCGTCCTTCGCGCCGCGTTCCCGGACCTTCGCGTCGAGGCCACCGCGCCGCCGCTCGGTCGCGGCACCCACGCGTGCCTTCCCTGGCGCGCGCTCGGCACCCATCGCGGCGACATCGGCGCCCTCCCCGCCACCGACCGCTTCGTCACCCTCCACGGCCTCCACTACCTCGAGCTGACCGACGGCGCCGTGCGTCGCGCGCGCGGCTTCTTCGACCTCTACGACGCCGCCACCCAGCTCGGCCTGCTTCCCAGCCGCGGCGGGTTGGGAGAGACCGCCCTGCTGATGCTCCGCGGCTTCGGCCTCAGACGCCGGCCCGAGTGACCCGGCGGGTCATCCGCCGGAGCACCAGGCCTGCCGCGAGCGCGAGCAGGCCGATCGCGGCCAGCAGCGGCACGCCAGACCCGGTGAAGGGCAGCGCCCCGCTCGAGTCCTCCGTGGCCTGAGCGCCGGTCACCACCGGATCGGCTGTGGCGACCGCACCGGAATCGCCTCCCTGAGAAGCCGCGGCTCCCGAGTCGCCGCTCTGCGCCGCCGTCGCCTCGGCGCCGCCGCCGGAGCCACTCGCCGCAGCGCCGCTCGCGGACGCCTTCGCCCCGGCGCCGGCACGCCGGCTCCGCGCGTCACCGCCACGCCCGCCGCGCGCGTCGTCGCCGCGCCCGAACAGGGCGCCCGCGTGCCCGCCGGCCGCTTCCTCGCCGCCTCGCCCGGTCGGCGCCCCGGGCGCCGCTGCGCCCGGTGGTCGCACCCGTGAGGTCGCCCGTGCTCCGGCCCTCCGAATCGGCCTGCTGAGCGGGCGCGGAGCCCGAAGAGGAACGCCCGGGAGCCGAGGGGGCAGGGGTTGCCTGAGTATTGCCGTCGGATGCACCCGCTCCGCCGGGAGCGGAGCCGGAACCGCCCGGAGCGCCAGGCGCCGGCCCGGCGTCGCTTCCGGAGGAGCCGCCGGGGGCCGCCGCGTCCGGACCGGGACCGCCCGGGGCCGGCGCCGGTGGCGTGGGCGCCGGCTCAGCGGGTGCAGGGGCGGCGGGCGCCGGCTGCTGCCCCGGCTGCGGCAGCGGGACCTGCGGCAGCGCTCCGGCCACCTGCTGCACGGCCTGTCCGACCAGGTTCCCCAGACCGCCGCCGTTCTGCGCGTACGCCGGAACGGCCGACGCCGCGCAGGTCAGCGTGCATACGACTACGACTCGAGCTATCCGCCTGGTGCCCCCCACCAAACCCTCCCTGCCGATCGGGACTGCCGACGGCGGGAAGGATGGAGGTCACACCGGACGGCCTACTCCACTGTGACCGACCCCTCCATCCCGGGATGGACGGTGCAGACGTAGTCGAACGTGCCCGCCTCCTCGAAGGCGTGGTCGAAGGTTTCGCCCGGCGCCATGCCCCCGGGGTCGCCGGAGCTGAAGCTGTCCGCGGTCACGTCGTGGTCCACCGAGTCGTCGTTCATCCAGGTGACGGTGTCGCCGACACCCACGGTCACCTCGGCGGGATCGAAGGCGATGTCCGCCATCGAGACCTCGGTGCCGCCTCCGCCACCGCCGCCGTCGTCATCGCCGCCGCCGTCGTCGCCGCCGGTGTCGGCCGGCTCCTCGGTGGTCGCCGCGCCGCCACCGCCGCCGTCGTCATCGTCGTCGTCGCCACAGCCTGCAGCCACCAGCGCGAGCGCCATGCAGGCGAGCAGCAGGGCGAGCCATCTAGTCATCGGGTCCTCCTGTTTCATGGGGGTCGAACATCAGCTCATCAGCAGCTCGAGCAGCGCCTTCTGGGCGTGCAGCCGGTTCTCGGCCTGGTCCCAGACGGCCGATCGCTCGCCGTAGAGCACGCCCTCCGAGATCTCCTCGCCCGGATGCGCCGGCAGGCAGTGCAGCGCTACGGCGTCCCCGCGCGCCTTCGCGAGCAGCCCCTCGTCCACGCGGAAGGGAGCGAGCAGCGCGCGCTTGCGGTCGGCGTCGTCCTCGTCTCCCATGCTGATCCAGACGTCCGTGTACACGGCGTGCGCGTCACGCACCGCCTCGTCCACCGGTACCGAGTCGAGCTCGGGCAGCGCCAGCTCGTCCGGGGTCGCCACCGCGAACTCGACGCCCGCGAGCCGCGACGCGATCAGCAGCGAGCGCGCCACGTTGTTCCCGTCGCCGACGTAGGCGAGCTTCAGACCGTCGAGCCGGCCGAAGCGCTCGCGGAGCGTCATCAGGTCGGCCAGCGCCTGGCACGGGTGGTGCTCGTGGGTGAGCATGTTGATGACCGGGATACGCGCGTGCCGCGCCAGCTGTTCGACCGTCTCGTGCGGCCCGGTCCGGATCCCGACCGCGTGCACCATGCGCGAGAGCACGAGCGCAGTGTCCCGCGGCGACTCCCCGCGCGCCAGCTGCAGCTCGCCCTCGCGCAGAACCAGCGGGTGGCCGCCGAGCTCGAACACGCCGGTCTCGAACGAGACGCGCGTGCGGGTCGACGGCTTGTCGAACACGAGCGCGACGCTCCTGCCCTCGAGCGCGCGCGAGCCGAGCCGGTCGGCCTTGAGCTCGACCGCCCGCTCGATCAGCCGCTCCAGCTCTTCCGCCGTAAGCTCGTCGCCTGTCAGGAAATGCCGTGCCAATGCGAGTCCTCAGCTGGAACCTCTACCACGGCCGCGACTTCCCACCGGACCCGGCCCTGTTCACGCTTCGCTCGCGCCTGCTGCGCAGGACCGAGCGGAACGCCACGCACGTGCAGGTCAACCGACCGCTCCTCGACGAGTTCGCGCGAGTGCTCGACGGGCTCGAGTGGGACCTCGCGCTGCTGCAGGAGGCCCCGCCGCGCTGGTTCGGGAAGCTCCGGCGCCGCACCGGCTCGAGCGGGGTGCTCACGCTCACGTCGCGCAACGTGCTCCCTCCGCTGCAGGGCCTGCTCGCCGACTTGAACCCCGACCTGATCGCCTCCTGGGAGGGCGGGTCGAACCAGATCCTCGTGCGTCCTCCCGCGAGCATCGCCGCGCACCGCGAGCTGACGATCGCCGACAAGCCCGAGCGGCGGCGCATGCACTGGGCCCGGCTCGAGCGGCCGGACGCCCCGGCGCTGTGCGTGGCGAACCTCCACGCCACGGCCGGGCGGCCCGCCCAGGCGGGCCCCGAGGTGCTGGCGGCGGCGGAGGCCGCGGTCGCATGGTCGGGCGAAGACCCGCTCGTGTTCGGCGGCGATCTCAACCTGCGTCCCGGCGCCGATCCCGAGCCGTTCGTCCTGCTCGAGGAGCGCTTCGGCCTCCGCGAGCCCACCGCGCCGGACGCGATCGACCACGTGCTCGTCCGCGGCCTCGAGATCGCCGAGCCACCGCGCCGGCTCGCGCCCGAGCGGTCGCGAGCTGACGGAGCCGGACGGGCGCCGCCTGCGCCTCTCCGATCACCGGCCCATCGCGGCGACGTTCGTGAAATAGTCCCGCACCCCAAAGGGTTCGAGAGAGGAGCAGTAATGGCAACGAGCGGTGGCGGCAGGTCGGGGTCGAGGTCGAAAGCGAAGTCGAAGTCGTCGACCCGAAGCTCCTCCACGCGCAGCTCCTCGTCCGCGCGCAGCACCGCCTCGCGCAAGGCCGCCGCGAAGAAGGGCGGCCAGGCCCGCGGCCGCCAGCAGAAGGCACAGAAGGCCGCCTCGAGCACCGCGAAGACCGCCTCGAGCGGCGCACGCCGCGCCGGGGCGGAGGCGAAGACCGTCGCCGAGTTCCGGGACGCCCTCCGCAAGAACCTGATCAAGCCGATGGAGATGGTCATGATCTCGCGCGATCGGATCGAGGAGGTGCTGGGCGAGGCGGTCGACCAGGGCCGCGTCACGACGCGCGACGCGCAGCGCATCACCTCCGGCCTCGTGAAGCGCGGACAGGGTCAGACGCGGGACGTGCTGAAGGATCTCGAGAACCTGCTGGACCGCGGTCGCGGCGAGGCGCGCGGACGGACCGCCGGCGCTCGGAAGGCCGCGACCGGCGCCGCCGCGAAGGCGCGCAAGGAGGCCGAGGGCGCGGCGACGAAGGCTCGGAGAGAGGCCAAGGGCGTCGCCTCGAAGGCACGCAAGGAGGCCTCCGGGGCGCGCGGCCGCGCCGCGCGCACGGCGTCGCCCGCGCTGGCGCGGGTCGACAAGGCGCGGCGGGGCGCAGGCGTTGGGCCCAACTTCCCCATCCTCGAGTACGACAAGCTGAACGCGACTCAGATCCAGACCCGCCTCAAGGACCTGACGCCCGCGCAGCTCCGCAAGGTGCGCGACTACGAGAAGCGCAACGCGAACCGCAAGACCATCCTGAAGGCGATCGAGACGAAGCTGGGCTAGCTCCAGCCGAGCGATAGCCTCGGCTCGATGAGCCGGGGCCGACAGACCAGGCACGCCGCCCGCGCAGGGGCGACGAGCTCGAGCTCACGATCGACCGGCTCGCCCACGGCGGCGCCGGAGTCGCGCGCACGGACGGCTACGTCGTGTTCGTCCGAGGCGCGGTGCCGGGCGACCGCGTGCGCGCCCGTGTCGGCAAGTCGAAGCGCTCGTTCGCCGAGGCCGACACGGTCGAGCTGCTCGAGCCCTCGCCCGACCGCGTCGAGCCCGTCGCCCCCCACCCGGGCGCCCCGTGGCAGGTGCTCCCCTACGAGATCCAGCTGCGCGAGAAGGAGGACCAGGTGCGCGACGCCCTGGCCCGCATCGGGCGCTTCGAGGACCCGCCCGTGGAGCGGATCGTGCCGGCCGTCGAGCCGCTCCGCTACCGCAACAAGCTCGAGTACTCGTTCGGCGAGGACGAGGAGGGCGAGCTCGTGCTCGGCTTCCACCGCCCCGGCCGCTTCGACGTCATCGACGACGTGACGCTCGACATCCTCGCCTCGGAGCGCGTGGACGAGCTCCGCGAGGCGGTCAAGGCCTGGTGCCGCGCGGAGGGCCTGACGGCCTGGGACCGCCGCAGCCAGCTGGGCGTGCTGCGGAACCTGGTGGTCCGCGAGGGGCGGCGCACCGGGCAGCTCCAGGCGCGCGTGGTCACGAGCCCCGGCTCGACCTTCCGCGTGGACGAGCTGGCCGCCGCCACGCCGGCCGACAGCTTCCTGTGGACGCGCGCCGCCGGCGTGGCGGAGACCACGCGCGAGGGCGCGACCCAGGTCGTCAAGGGTGCCGCCCGCCTGGAGGAGGAGCTGTCCGGGCTGCGCTTCCGCATCTCGCCGGACGCGTTCTTCCAGACCAACACCGAGATGGCGGAGCGCCTCTACGGCACGGCGGTCGAGCTGGCCGGGCTGAGCGGGCGCGAGCGCGTGCTCGACCTGTTCTGCGGCATCGGCACGATCGCGCTGGTGCTGGCGCTCGACGCAGGTGAGGTCTGGGGCGTCGAGATCGTCGAGGAGGCGGTGGCCGACGCGATCGAGAACGCCCGCCTCAACGGGGTGGACAACGCGAGCTTCTTCGCCGGCGACGTGCGGCTGGCGATGCGGCCGCTGCTCGAGCGCTCGGGCCGCCCGGACGTGGTGGTGGTGGACCCGCCCCGCGCCGGGCTGTCCCAGAAGGTCGTGCGCCGCGTGCTCGAGGCCGAGGCCGACAGGATCGTCTACGTGTCGTGCAACCCGACCACGCTGGCGCCGAACGCGCGCCAGATGGTGGACGCGGGCTACGAGCTGAAGACGGTGCGGCCGGTGGACATGTTCCCGCAGACGCCGCACATCGAGTCGCGTGGCGCTCCTGGAGCGCAGCGCCACCGGCGGCTCCTAGCCCGGCGGCTGAACGTCCTCGTCCAGGGCGACCTCTTCATTCGCATGGACGGTGCACAGATACGGTCCGCCACCGTCGAGAGCCGCCTGAATCTCCTGTCGTGTGAGCGTGGCTCCACACTCGGCGCACTTGCGCTCGATCACCGGGTCGACTCCCTCGTGCTCCTCCAGGTCCATCAGGCCTCGCTCCCGACCACGTGGGTCACCGGCAGGCCGGTGGCCGCCCCGGCCTTGCGCGGCAGGTCGATGTGCAGCCACTTCGAGAGCTTCAGGGGCAGCGTCGAGACGATCAGCTCGTCGTACTCGTGGAAGTTGCACTCGTCCTGGATCGCGGCGAGCGGGTCGGGGTCGCCGACCTTGGCCTCCACCACGTTGAGCCCCTCCTCGCGAAGCTCCTCCACGAACGCCAGGCGGTGCTGCTCGGCCTCTTCGCCGCCGGCGTGCATGTCGGCAGCCCAGGCGATGCCGTGCGGGGTGGAGGGCACGAGCAGGGTGAACGCGCAGGGCCCGTGGAGCACCCGCTGGCGCAATGCGTCGAGAAGCTCGGGGGACTCGGCGGTGCGATTCGCTACGACGAGCACGCTCGCCATGCGCCGCAGGTTACCTAGTAAGGAGGAAAGTCGGCATACCACTCGCCGAGCGCCCGGAACGCCCCCCAGAACTCCCGCTTGGCGTCCTCCTCGTCGAGCGAGCGGTCGATGTCCGGGACGTACAGCACCTCGCAGGACGGGGTGAGCCGCTGCACCTCGCCCGGCTTCGGCTCGACCACCCGGCCGAGCGGCACGCCGAGCATGTTCAGCTCCTCGAGCGCGTCCTCGCCCATCACGACGACGATGCGCGGCTGCACGATCGCCAGCTCCTCCAGCACCCGGGCGCGGCACTCGGGCGCCGAGTCGTCGCTGTCGTGCACCGGGCACTTCACGAACACCGTGCCGTACACCGCGAGCGGGTCGATGCCGAGCCGCTTGAAGCTCTTCATCAGGGCGCTGCCCGCACGCCCGTAGAACGCGACGCCCTCCTCGATCTCCGAGGGCATCGGGATGAACTTGAGCATGAAGATGTCCGCCTGCGGGTGCCCGGAGCCGAGCACGGGCATCAGGTTGCCGCGCGGGCAGTGCTCGCAGCCCTGGATCTCGCGCGTGAGCTGGTTCAGCTCACGGATCGCGCGCTCCAGGTACTTCTCCCTGATCTCGTCGTCGGTAGCCGGCACCTGAGCTGAAGGCTTTGACGGGCCGGCCTTCGCTCCTCTCGAACGCATCACTTCTTGCCGCGCGTCTGGAGGAACTTCAGGGCCTGCACGTACAGGAGCGACTGCCGCTTGCGGACGATGTCGGCGTCCCGCAGGGACTCGAGGAACTCCTCGGGCCCGTCGAAATCGCGCATCCTGATCTTCACCGACCCGAGCCCCTGCGCCACGTGCGAGTCCGATCCGGCGCCCGCCACGATCCGGTACTTGGCGGCGAAGCGCGCCGCCTCCTCGTTGAACGCCGAGAACGCCACGCGCGGGTTGAACACCTCCATCGCGTCGATGTCGCTCACCACGTCGAGGAGGTGCTCGTAGTCGGGCACGGCGTGCATGCGGTCGAACGGATGCGGCACGTAGACGAGCCCGCCCTGGCGCCGGATCTCCGCGATCGTCTCCTGGAGCGTCATCCCGCGCGGGATCTTCTCCTCGATGAAGAGCCCGATCACCTCGCCCTGGTCGGCGGTCTTCACCTCCTCGGCCACGATCACCTTGATTCCGTCGGCGCGCTCGCGGGCCTCGAGCGCGCCCGAGATCTCGTTGTGGTCGGTGATCGCGATGGCGCCGAGGCCGACCCGCTTCGCCGTGTCGAGCAGCGTGTCGACGGGCGTGGCGCAGTCGGGCGAGTGGTCGGTGTGCATGTGCAGGTCGACGTGGATGTAGTCGCGCTCCTGCAGCCGCTCCTGCACATGCGGCCGGCCGTTGCCGTGCCGCCGCCCCGCGATCTCCTCGAACAGCGCCTCGAACTCGATCGCCACGCGCGACCACTCGAGCTCGCCGTGGGCTTCCTCCACCCGCCGCGCGTAGTCGGACACCAGCGACGGGTCGGCGATCAGCCGCTCCAGCTGGCCCGCGAGCGTGATCGCGTCGCGCGGCTCGAACAGCAGGCCGAGCTCGCCCTCGCGCAGGGCCTCCTCGTACTGGGGCAGGCGCGAGACGACCGGCACGGCACCGCCCGCGAGCGCGCGCAGCACGAGCTGCGGGGCGGGAGCGGCGCCGGCCGAGGCCGCAACGGCGATGTCGGCCCGGGCCAGGTGCTGGGCCTCCGAGCCGTCGGCGGGGCCGGCCAGGCGCACGCGCTCGCGCAGCCGCCGCGAGAGGCTGACGGCCGGCGCAGCGTCGGGGTCGCGCAGCCAGATCGTGGCGCGCCAGTCGAGCTCGGCCGGCAGCTTGCGCAGCGCGCGCAGGAAGATGCGCAGCGCGCCGCGCTCCTCCTCGGCCGAGAACACGATCTCGGGCGGGCCGCCGTCCGTGCCCGGGCGGTGCAGCAGGTCCGCGCCCGGCCGGATCACGCGGTACTCGCCGGGGAAGTAGCGCTCGATCATGTCGCGCGTGGCGGCGAAGCTGGCGGTGCGGCCGTCGAGGCGCCCGAACAGCCGCTCCACCACGCGGCGCGCCGACCTGGGTGGAGACGAAGCGCTCCGTGGTCGAGTGGAAGGTGCCGACGTTCAGCGCGCGCGAGTGGCGCAGCGCCGCCGAGGACGCGCTCGGCGCGAAGGGCTCGTGCACGTGCACGAAGTCGAAGTCGGTCTGCTCGAGCAGCTCCTCGAGCGTCCGCGACACGTCGATCGGCAGCGACACCGATCCGCCGCGCCGGAACGGAAGGGACTGGCCGACCGCGAGCACCGACGTGGCACCGGGATCGGCCGCCCACACGGCCTCGGGATCGGTGCCGAGCCGCTCCACCGTGGCGCGCCCCTCGCGCACGAGCTCGCGCGAGTCGGACGGCGCCACCACGACCACGCGGTGGCCGCGCGCGCACAGCTCGTCGGAGAGGCGCTCGACGAACCGGTTGACCTCGTGGTGCTGCTCCCAGGGCCACGGGGTGACCTGCGCAATCGAGAATGGCACGCCAGGCAGGATACGAACCGGGGGCGCACGTCCCCGGCCCCCGCCGCTGCCTGGCCGGTTAGCATCGCTGCGTCGTGACGGACTTCCCGACAGTGCGCGTCGCCGCCCTCCAGGCGACCCCGGTGATCCTCGACCTCGACGCGAGCCTCGCGAAGGCCGAGCGCCTGCTGGCCGAGGCAGCCGCCGACGGCGTCCAGCTCGCCGTCCTCCCCGAGACGTTCCTCTCGCTCTACCCGTCGAACGCGTGGGCTCACCAGGCCTCCACCTTCGGCGGCTCCGACGAGCTGTGGGAGCGCATGTGGGAGAGCTCCGTCGAGGTGCCCGGGCCGGCGGTGGACCGCCTGGCGGAGGCCTGCCGCGAGCACGACCTCGTCTGCGGGATCGGCGTGAACGAGCGCGAGGCGGACCGGCCCGGCACGCTCTACAACGCCCTGCTCCTGATCGGCCCTGAGGGCCTCATCTCGAAGCACCGCAAGCTGATGCCGACCCACCACGAGCGCCTCTTCCACGGCATCGGCGCGGGCGACGACCTCGGCGTGGCCGAGACGCCCGTGGGCCGCGTCGGCGGCCTGATCTGCTGGGAGAACCGGATGCCGCTGGCCCGCTGGGCGGTCTACTCCGGCGGGCCGCAGATCTGGGTGGCCCCGACGGCCGACGACTCGGACGGCTGGATCGCGTCGATGCGCCACATCGCGATCGAGTCCGGCGCATACGTCGTCTCGGCGCCGCAGTTCATCCCGCGCGACGCCTTCCCGGCCGACTTCCCGCTCGAGCTGCCCGACAAGGACGTGCTGGGCCGCGGCGGCGCCTGCATCGCCGAGCCGGCCTGGGGCGAGCTGATCGCCGGCCCGCTCTATGGCGAGGAGGGGATGGTCGTCGCCGACTGCGACCTACGCCGCGGCCTGCACGCGAAGCGCTGGTTCGACGCCGTCGGCCACTACGGCCGGACGGACGTCTTGACCGCGCCCTCTGGGCGAGCCGGCGGAGCTTGGGCGCCCCGCCGTACGTCGCGATGAAGTCCGTCGGTCATCTGACGCGCGATGTCGTCCGGGTGCTGCTCCGGCGGCGACTTCATCAGGTAGGCGCTCGGGCCCACGAGCGGGCCGCCGAGGCCGTGGTTCAGCGCCAGCTTGCAGCAGCGGACCGCGTCGGTGACGATGCCCGCCGAGTTCGGCGAGTCCCACACCTCGAGCTTCATCTCGGCCACCAGCGGCACGTCGCCGAAGGCCTCGCCCTCGAGCCGGATGTGCGCCCACTTGCGGTCGGTCAGCCACGGCACGTAGTCCGAGGGGCCGACGTGCACGTCGTCCGCGGGCAGCTCGTGGCCCATGATCGAGGTCACGGCCTGCGTCTTCGAGATCTTCTTCGACTCGAGCCGGTCGCGCTCGAGCATGTTGAAGAAGTCCATGTTGCCGCCCACGTTGAGCTGCGAGGTGCGCTTGAGCTGCACGCCGCGCTCGTGGAACAGCCGTGCCATCGCCCGGTGGACGATCGTGGCGCCGACCTGCGACTTGATGTCGTCGCCGACGATCGGCAGCCCCGCCTTGCGGAAGCGGTTCGCCCAGTAGTTCTCCTTGGCGATGAACACCGGGATGCAGTTGACGAAGCCGCAGCCGGCCTCGAGCACCTGCTCGACGTACCACTTGGTCGCCAGCTCGGAGCCCACCGGCAGGTAGGAGACGACCACGTCGGTCTTGGTCTCCTTGAGGATGCCGATGATGTCGTCGGTCTCGCCGGGAGCCTTGGTGATGCGCTCCTTGAGGTACTTGCCGAGGCCGTCGTGGGTCATGCCGCGGTAGACGGGCACGTCCATGTGCGGCACGTCGGCGAACTTGATCGTGTTGTTCTCGCCCGCCCAGATCGCCTCGGACAGGTCCTTGCCGACCTTGTTCGGAGTCGATGTCGAAGGCGGCGGTGAACTCGATGTCGTTCACGTGGTAGCCGCCGAGGTCGACGTGCATGAGCCCGGGCACGGACGCGGTCGCGTCGGCGTCCTTGTAGTACTCGACGCCCTGGACGAAGGAGGAGGCGCAGTTGCCCACGCCGACGATGGCGACGCGGACCTTCTCGGTCTGGTAGCGCGAGCCGCCGTTGGTAAGAGTGGAAGAAGTCTCGGTCACGGGCAGATCAACCCGTCTGAATCGATGCGGTTACACCTGAGCCGCCAGCTGGCGCCTCACGTGCCACACGCGTTGGAAGGTGGTGAAGATGGTGAGCGCGGCGATCACGTAGATGGCCGGCTCAAGCAGGTCCACGCCCGAGACGAGCTCCTCGTCGGCGAACAGAAGACCCGCTGAGAGGATAACTACCCGCACCGCACGAGAGGCAATCCCGACCTCGCCCCCCACCCCGAGCGCCTCCGCGCGGGCGCGCGTGTAGGAAACCATGTACGAGCCGACCACCGCGAGGACGGTCGCCCCGACGGCCAGGTCGTTCGAGCTCTTCGCGAACCAGACCGCCACCGCGGCGAGCACGACGCCCTCCTCGATGCGGTCGAGCGTCGAGTCGAGGAACGCGCCGAAGGGCGTGCCCTTGCCGGACATGCGCGAGTAGCGGCCGTCCATCATGTCGCAGAGCGAGCCGAGCACGAACGCCACGCCGGCGAGCACGAAAAGCTCCTGGAGGATCAAGACCGCCGCGACGAGGTTCCCCACCAGGCCGGTCAGGGAGATCGCGTTGGGCGTGAGCCGGGACTCGATCAGCCGGCTGCGCGCGACCGCGCGCATCTCGGCGCCCGTCAGCGGGCCGCCGCGGCCGTTGGCCCGCGTGCGCCGGGTGCGCTGGTCGAGCTCGTCGCTCACGAGAGCTTCGCCGCGGCCGTGCGCCAGCCCCAGGCCTCGGGGCGGGCGCGGGCGAAGCCGTAGGAGGCGAGCGACGCCGACGCCGCGGCCACCATCGCGCCGAGCAGGGCGTCCATCCAGAAGTGGTTGGCGGTCACGACCACGACGAACGTGACCACGGCCGGATAGACGGCCCAGACCGCCTTCAGCACGCGGTTGCGCACGAGGAAGAACGCCGGGATGGCGATCATGAGCGCGAACGCGACGTGCATGCTCGGCACGGCGGCGAAGGGGTTGTAGAGCACGTTTGCGCTGCTCTCGGCGCCCTCACCCACGAACGTCGCGACCGAGTCGGTGAAGCCCCACTCGGGCATGAAGCGCGGCGGCGCCGTGGGGTAGGCGAGATAGCCGGCGAGCGCGAAGGCCATCGCCACCATGAACATGTTGCGCACGTAGTAGAAGGCGTGGTTGCGGGCGATGTAGAGCCAGATCAGGAACGTGGTCGTGACCACGAAGTGGGAGTTCACGTACATCCAGTTGGCCCCCAACGAGGAGCCACTCCTCGCCGCGCGCCCACGCCTGCAGGCCCGGCTCGAAGAAGAGCCCGAGCGAGCGCTCGAGGTCGACCAGCGTGCGCGCGTTCTCGAACGCGAGGCCCGCCTGCCCGTCCACGAAGCCGCGGACGATCCGGTACAGGTAGTACGCGCCGGCGAACAGCGCGAGCTGCCGGATCGCGTCGAGCCAGCCGTTCGGGAGCCAGCGGCCGCTGAGGCGCCAGACCCGCGCCAGCTGGCGGTAGAGCGGGTGGGAGCGGGGCACGGGCCCGAAGCCTAGCGCCCGCGCGCGACCCCCCGACAGTGGGGTTAGCCGCACACCTCGAGGCTTAGACCCGGCCGGCAGGGTAGGTTCCTGCACGTGAGCACTGAGGTGGTGGGGGCGCGGGACGATGTCGAGCCCGTCCTGCACGAGACGGCAGACAGGATTGCGACCGGGATCGTCACGGCGGTGCCCGTGCTGGCCCTTGGCCTTGTCGTGTGGCAGGTCTGGGGCGACTTCCTGCGCTGGAGCGACGTGATCGTGTTCGCGATCATGTACGTGGCCACGGGGCTGGGCGTCACCGTCGGCTTCCACCGCCACTTCACGCATCGCAGCTTCAAGACGAAGCAGCCTGTGCGCGCCACCCTTGCCGTGCTGGGCTCGGCGGCGATCGAGGGGCCGATCATCTCGTGGGTGGCCGACCACCGGAAGCACCACACCTTCTCGGACCAGGAGGGCGACCCGCACAGTCCACACGTGGGGCACGGGGGCGGCTTCCGCGGCGCGCTGAAGGGGCTCTTCCACGCGCACGTCGGCTGGCTCTTCATCCACACCCAGCGCGGGGCGCGCAAGCGCTACGCGCGGGACCTGCTCGAGGATCCGGTCGTGAGCTTCGTGGACCGGCACTTCCTGGCCTGGGTGATCGGCGGTCTGGTGGCGGCCTTCGCCCTGGGCTGGGCGATCGGCGGCTCGGTCTACGCCGCCCTGACCGGCCTCCTATGGGGCGGCGCGCGTGCGGATGCTGGTGGTGCACCACGTCACCTACAGCATCAACTCGCTCTGCCACTTCTTCGGGCGCCAGCGCTTCGACACCGGCGACGAGTCGCGCAACCTGTTCTGGCTGTCACTGCCCACGTTCGGAGAGAGCTGGCACAACAACCACCATGCGTTCCCCACGTCCGCGATGCACGGGATGCGCGCGTGGGAGCTCGATCCCTCCGCGCTGGTGATCCGCGGGCTGGAGAAGACCGGGCTGGCCTGGGACGTCGTCCGGATCGACCCTGAGCGTCAGGCTCGCAAGCTCGCCGATGCGAGCCGGGGGCTCACGCCCCCGGACCCCCGCTGATGCCTGGCCGGTTGCGGTCCTAGATCGTCCTGACGTTGACGGCCTTCGGGCCCTTGTCGCCCGCCTGAGGCTCGTACTCCACTCGCGAACCCTCGGCGAGAGACCGGAATCCCTCCGACTCGATGTCGCTGTGATGCACGAACAGGTCCTTGCCCGGCTCGTCGGGAGTCACGAAGCCGAAGCCCTTGTCATCGCTGAACCACTTCACCGTTCCGGTAGGCATTCGCGCAACCTACCAGCGCGATACACGGCTAGTCATCACAGCGGCGGCCGCGCGAAAAGAGCCGCTCCGGCGCGAAGCGCGTCGACAGCCGCACGAACCCCTCCTCGTCGGCGATCACCCTCGTCCAGTCGCCGTTCGGCTCGACGCAGGCGCCGTTCGACGCGTACCAGTACGGCGTCCAGCGCACCTTGACGATCGCCTCGCCGGGCGTCTTCACGTCGATCAGCAGCTCGTCCGACTGCATCTGCTCGAGCACGATGTTCGCGTCCCCCTGCGGGATCACGATCGGTGCCGGCAGGAGCACCTCGTACACGCGCCAGTCGCGCGACTTCCAGCGCAGCCGCAGGTAGGGGAGCCCCTGCTCGATCAGCGCGCGCTCGCGGTAGGAGCTCTTGTCGGGCTTGGCGCTCGGCAGGGCGACGTAGCGCACCGCGTTGTCGGCCAGCCAGCTCGCGTAGGTGAGCCGGCTGATCTCGCCCTTGTAGAAGATCGGATGGAGGCCGGTGTCGAGCTGGCGCAGCCACCCGCGGGCGAGCGGCACGTCCATCGCCACCTCGGCCCCCTCCCAGTGGCTGCGCGTGAACGGGATCTCCACGCGGCGCTGGTCCGGGAGCGTGGTGAGGAACGCGCGCAGCGGCTCGAAGTAGTCCGACTTGGCGGCCGGGTCCTCGAGGTACTTGATCACGTCGCGCACGGCGGGCGACCACTGCCAGAACGCCAGCGCCGCGAAGCCGACGGCGAGGAACGGCACGGCCCACAGCTTGCGCATGATGGGCCGGCCCCAGAGCGCGCACAGCAGCACGGGGCCGCCGAACAGCGCGCCGAGCCGCACCGCGTTGCCGCCCATGGGCGTCTCGATCAGCAGCGCGACGGTGGCGCCGAGCCCGTACAGCACGGCCCCCCAGCGGAGCGCGCGCTGCTCGCGCGGCAGGACGATCAGGCAGACGAGCGCGAACGCGGGGATCGGCAGGTAGGCCGTGAACGGGAACGGCGCCCAGCCGCCCTCGGGGAAGGCCCAGGCGAGCAACAGCGGCGGGACGAAGGCCGCCACCGCGATCGCGAGCCCCTCGTACCGCTTTATGCGGTCGCCGTTGGCGGCGAGCGCGAACGCCACGCCGGCCATCGCGAGGAACAGCCCGGCCACCGGGCTGCCGAGCGGGCAGAGCGCGGCGAACACGATCGCCCAGCCGTAGCGGCGCCGCTGCAGCGCGAGCAGGGCGGCGAGGCCGAACGCCACGCCGAGCGCGAACGGCAGCCGCGCGGTGAACAGCAGCGTGCCGGTGCCGATCCCGAACCAGAGCGAGCCCCAGCGCGCCTGCACGTCGCCGAAGGCGCCGCGGGCGAGCGGCGGGAACAGCGCGGCCGAGGCGACGGCCGCGATCGCCAGCGCCAGCGGCGGCCCGAGCAGCCAGGCGAGCGGCGGCGAGATGATCGAGTAGGCCGGCGTGTGGTGCCCGCCGTACCACTGGCCGTTCCAGATCGTGAAGCCCTCCTCGGCGAACAGCTCGGCGCGGAAGGTGTGGGCGGCCAGGTCGACCGTGCGCGGCTCCCAGATCAGGTAGACGGCCGCGAACACGATCGCCGCCACGACCGGGGCGACGTGCCAGGGATCCATGCGCCGGAGCCTGCTCCGCACGCCCCGCTGCAGCTCGTCGGGGCGCGGGCGCGGCCGCGCCGTGACGGCGGCGGAGAACACGGAGGGAACTTAGCCGAGAAAGGCGGCCACGCGGTCGATCATGTCGGGCCGGTCGAGCCACGGCCAGTGACCGGCCTCGATCTCGTCCAGCTCGACCTCGCCGCCGAGCGCCTCGGCGTAGCGCCGGCCGAACTCCGCGCCGATGTAGGGATCGCGCGTCGGCCACGCCACGAGGGCCGGGCAGCGCAGCTCGCCGAGCCCCTCGCCGTGCGCGGCCAGAACCTCCGGAGGCGCCGACCGGTAGAGCTTCAGGATGGCCCGCTGCGTGCCGTGGTCGAAGTCGCCGTAGGCCCGGTCGGCGATCTGCCGCGGCAGCGAGCGGCGGAAGCCGAAGCGGGTGCTGAACCCCATCGCTCAGCTCGCCGGCGACGGGGGTGCGCCAGGCGCGGGCCACGCGGTGCCAGCGGTAGCCGGGCAGCAGCGGGACGCAGGCGGTCAGCACGATCCGCTCCACCCGCTCGGGATTGCGCTGGGCGAAGGCGAGGCCCACCGACGCCCCAGTCGTGCATCACGATCGAGACGCGGTCGAGGCCGGCTTCGTCGCAGAACGCCTCGAGGAAGTCCGCGTAGCCGGGGATCGAGTAGTCGAAGTCGCCGGGCTTCGCGGACGAGCCGAAGCCGGGCAGGTCCGGCGCCACCCCGCCGGTGCGGGCGAGGAAGGGTTCCCAGTCCCAGCTCGCGGTCGGCACGCCGTGCAGGTAGAGGATCGGGGCGTCGCCGGCCTCGCGCCGGTAGACCTCGAGCCCCGCCACCTCGGCGCGCCGTTCGGCGATCTCCACGCGCGGCTTCATACCATCCCGGCCCTCCATGGCCGACCGCCGCAGGCTGCGCAGGATCGTCGACAAGCTCGCCGCCGAGTACGGACGTCCCGTGCTGCGCCCGCATCGCGCGCCGGTGGACGAGCTGGTGCTGACCGTGCTGTCGCAGAACACGAACGACCGCAACCGCGACGTCGCGTACGGGCGGCTGCGCGAGCGCTTCCCGGCGTGGGACGCGGTGCGGGAGGCGCCGATCGAGGAGATCGAGGACGCGATCCGGCCTGGCGGGCTGGCGCCGACCAAGTCCGTGCGGATCAGGCAGATCCTCGAGGCGATCGGGGACGACGACCTGGCGCACCTCGCGGACGATCCGCTCGACGAGGCGCGCGCCGAGCTGGTCGCCTTGCCGGGCGTGGGGCGCAAGACCGCGGCCTGCGTGCTGCTGTTCTCGTTCGGGCGCCCCGACGTGCCGGTCGACACGCACGTGTACCGGGTGGGCGGGCGGCTCGGGCTGTGGCCGGAGAAGGCCTCGTTCGACAGCGCGCACGACGAGCTGCTCCGCCTGTGCGGCGACGACGGCGAGTTCGCCTACGAGACGCACGTGCTGCTGATCCGCCACGGCCGGCGCACCTGCGTGGCCCGCTCGCCGCGCTGCCCGGAGTGCCCGCTGCGGCGGATGTGCCCTGAGGGGAAGCGCCGCTTGGCCGCGGCCGCATGAGCGAGCCCGCGCTCCGGCGCAGCCGGACGAGCGAAGAGATCTCGACCCTGCGCCGCGGGCCGAGCCCGCGGCTTGGCGAAAGGCGGCTCCGCCAGGTGGCGGAGGCCGCCCTGATCGGGATCGCCGCCGTCTGGGGGCTGACGTTCGTGATGGTGCAGGACGCGATCGCCCTGCTGCCCACGATGGCGTTCCTCGCCTACCGCTTCATCCCGGCGGCGCTGATCGTGGCGGCGATCTTCTGGCGGCCGCTCAGGGAGCTCCCGGCGGCGGGCTGGCGCGCCGGTCTCCTGATGGGCGTGTTCCTCGCCGGCGGCTACATCTTCCAGACGCTCGGGCTGGAGGAGACGAGCGCGTCGAACACCGGCTTCATCACGGGCCTGTTCGTGGTGCTGACGCCGGTGCTGGGCGCGGTCTTCCTCGGCCACCGGATCCCGTCGATCGCGTGGATCGCCGCAGGCGTGGCGATGGTCGGCCTATGGCTCCTGTCGGGCGCGAGCGGCGACTTCGACCTCCGCGGCGACGGCCTGGTGCTGCTGTGCGCGTTCTCGCTGGCGGCGCACATCCTCGCGACGGCGGACGCCGTGCGGCGCTTCGACGTCGGCGCCCTGCTCGCCGTGCAGCTCGGCGTGGTCGGGTTCGTCTCGCTCGCGATCGCGGCGGTGGCGGGCCAGCTCGAGCCGCCCGAGGGGGCGACCGTGTGGTCGGCCCTGATCGTGACGTCGCTCGTGGCGAGTGCGCTCGGCTTCTTCGTGCAGTCGTTCGCGCAGAAGCACGCGCCGCCCGCCCGCACGGCGCTGATCCTGGCCTCCGAGCCCGCCTTCGCGGGCCTGTTCGGCTGGCTCCTGAACGACGAGCGGCTGACTGCCGCCGGCTGGCTCGGCGCGGCGCTCATCATGGCGGCGATCGTCGCGGTGGAGGTGGCGCCGCGGCTGCGCCCGCCCCGACCGCTCCCGGAGGGCTGATGCTCTACCGGCTCCTGCTGGCCGTGCCGTTCCTGATCGGCATCGCCGTGCTACAGGGGCTCACGGTCGAGATCGACACGTTCCACGGCAGCGACGCGCGGATCTACCAGCTGCCCACGATCCTCCAGCTGAGCGAGCGGCTCGACCTGTCCGACTACCCGTCGGCTCAGACCCCGCTGTACCACCTCGTCACCGTCGCGTGGGGCGAGGTGGTCGGGTTCGAGCTCTGGAAGCTGCGGCTGCTGAACGTGGCCATCTCCTACGGGATGGCGCTGGCGCTGCTGCGGCTGCTGCGGCGCGCCACGGGGCTCGGCGGGCTGCCCGCGTTCGCGCTGACGCTCGCGTTCGTGCTGTCGCCCTACGTGTTCGGCGCCTCGTTCACCCTGCTCACCGACAACCTGGCGATCCTGTTCGGGCTGATCGCCCTGGAGCGCATCCACGCGTACGAGCGCGATGGGTCGCTCGCCGCCTTCGCCGTCGCCTGCGCCGCGATCGGTGCCGCCGTGATGACGCGCCAGTCGTTCCTGTGGCTCGTGCCGGTGGCGGCGTTCTTCCTGATCGCGCCGGCGCTGGGTGCGAGGCGGGCCGGGCGTGGCGCGCTGCCCGGAGGCGCGGCGCACGTGGCCGCCGGCGGCGCGATGCTCGCGCTGGCGCTCGTGCCGCTCGCCGCGCTCGTGATCGAGTGGAACGGGCTGGTGCCGCCGAGCGCCGACCCCGCGTCCTGCGGGCTCTGCACCGACCGCCCGGGCGTGGGCCCCGACGAGCTGTCGCTCCGCACCGTCGCGTTCACCGTGGCGCTGCTCGGGATGTACGCGGCGCTCGTGCTCGGGCCGGCGCAGTGGCGGCGGCTGCGCTCACCCGTGACCCGCGCGGCGGGCAAGGTGCTGGCGGCGGTCCGCCTGCGGCCGCGCGTGCCCGTGGAGCTGCTGGCGGGGGCCGCGGCGGTGGGCGTCGCGCTGGTGCTGCTGGAGCCGCTCGAGTACATGCCGGCCCGCCCGGGCGTGCAGGGCGACGCCGGCTATCTGTGGCGGCTGTCGGACGAGCTCCCGACGGTGCTCGGGTCGTCGCTCCTGTTCTGGCTGCTGGTGCCGCTCGGCGCGGTGGCCGGCGCGCTGCTCGTGCGCCGGGCCGGCTGGACATCGCTGCCGAGCGTCTACCTCGGCGCGTTCCTGCTCGGGACGCTGCCGGTCAACCTCGTCTACCAGAAGTACTTCGACCCGTTCATGCTGCTGGCCGTCGCCCTGTTCGCGCGTCCGCCGGACTTCCGCCGGCCGCGGGACTACGCGGGCGTGGCGGTGGTCTGCGCGGGGTCGGTCGCCTACGCGCTCAGCTTCGCGGGCGGCTAGCGGATCTCAACCAAGTCGACCACGAACACCAGCGTCTCGTTCGGGCCGATCGCCGGCGGGAAGCCCTGCGCGCCGTACGCGAGCTCGGGCGGGATCGTGAGGATCCGGCGGCCGCCCTGCTTCATCCCGACGAAGCCACGGTCCCAGCCCTCGATCACCTGGCCGCCGCCCAGCGGGAAGCTGAACGGCTCGCCGCGGTTCCAGGAGGCGTCGAACTCCTCGCCGGTGGAGAAGGTGACGCCCGCGTAGTGCGCGGTGATCGTGTCGCCGGGCTTGGCCCCCGGGCCCTTGCCGCGCACGACGTCCTCGGTCTGGAGCCGGCGCGGCGGCGAGCCGGACGGCCGCGGGATGACCGGCTTGGTGGTGGTGTCCTTCAGGGCCTCGCGCTGCTCCGAGGGCGTGGGCTCCGTCTCCGTCTCCTCCTGCGCCGCGGGCGGGGGCGAGGTCTCGCCGCCGCCGTCCGCGTCGTCGTCGTCGTCGCCACAGGCCGCGAGGCCAAGCGCGACGGTCAGGGCGAGGAGCGCGAGCAGACGGGCCATGGGCGGCGGGAGCATATAGGGGAGCCGCAAGCGCGGCGTCTGACCCCATCCCTTGGGACAAGGCAGAACATCTGCCATACTCACGCTTAGATTTCTTTCGGATCTACCCCTAAGCGACAAAGGAGCAGTCAGAACGTGGGCAAGACGATCGGCATCGATCTCGGCACGACCAACTCGTGCATGGCCGTCCTCGAGGGCGGCGAGCCCACCGTGATCGAGAACGCCGAGGGCGCGCGTACCACCCCCTCGGTGGTCGCCTTCACGGAGGGCGGCGAGCGCCTGGTGGGCGCTCCGGCCAAGCGGCAGGCAGTCACCAACCCCGAGAACACGGTCTTCTCTATCAAGCGCTTCATGGGCCGCAAGGAAGCGGAGGTCAAGGAGGAGGAGAAGATCGTCCCGTTCGAGGTCGTACCCGGCCCGAACGGCGACGCGCGCGTGAAGGCGGGCGACAAGGAGTACGCCCCGCCGGAGATCAGCGCGATGATCCTCCAGAAGCTGAAGGCCGACGCCGAGGCCTATCTCGGCGACAGCGTCGACGCGGCGGTCATCACCGTCCCGGCGTACTTCAACGACGACCAGCGCCAGGCGACCAAGGACGCCGGCAAGGTCGCCGGGCTCGACGTCAAGCGCATCATCAACGAGCCCACGGCGGCGGCGCTCGCCTACGGACTCGACAAGGAGGAGACCGACCAGACCATCCTCGTCTTCGACCTCGGCGGCGGCACGTTCGACGTGTCCGTGCTCGAGATCGGCGACGGCGTGTTCGAGGTCAAGGCCACCGCGGGTGACAACCACCTCGGCGGCGACAACTTCGACAAGGCGGTCGTCGACTTCCTCGTCAGCGAGTTCAAGAAGGCAGAGGGCGTCGACCTGTCGCAGGACAAGATGGCCCTCCAGCGCCTCTACCAGGAGGCCGAGAAGGCCAAGACCGAGCTCAGCTCGGCGCAGGAGACGCAGATCAACCTGCCGTTCATCACGGCCGTCGACTCCGTGCCGAAGCACCTCAACCAGCGGCTCACGCGCTCGAAGCTCAACGAGCTGACGGCTGACCTGCTGGACCGTGTCGTCTCGCCGACCAAGCAGGCGATCGAGGACTCGGGCGTCGGCAAGGACGGCATCAAGCACGTCGTCCTCGTGGGCGGAATGACCCGCATGCCGGCCGTGCAGGAGAAGGTCAAGGAGCTGACCGGCAAGGACCCGCACCGGGGCGTGAACCCGGACGAGGTCGTGGCCGTCGGCGCCGCGATCCAGGCGGGCGTCCTGGCCGGCGACGTCAAGGACGTGCTGCTGCTCGACGTGACCCCGCTGACCCTCGGCATCGAGACCAAGGGCGGCGTGCGGACCAAGCTCATCGACCGCAACACGACGATCCCGACGCGCAAGTCGGAGATCTTCTCGACGGCCGAGGACAACCAGCCGAGCGTCGAGGTCCACGTGCTCCAGGGCGAGCGCGAGATGGCCGCGTACAACAAGTCGCTCGGCAAGTTCCAGCTCACCGGCATCCCGCCGGCGCCGCGGGGCATCCCGCAGATCGAGGTCGGCTTCGACATCGACGCCAACGGCATCGTGAACGTCACGGCCAAGGACCTCGGGACGGGCAAGGAGCAGAAGATCGAGATCAAGTCCGGCTCCGGCCTCGCTGACGAAGAGGTCGAGCGCATGGTCAAGGACGCCGAGACGCACGCGGAGGACGACCGTCGCCAGCGCGAGGTCGTCGAGGCCCGGAACACGGCCGAGAACGCCGCGTACCAGGCCGAGCGCCAGGTGGCCGAGATGGGCGACACGCTCGACTCGGCAGCCAAGGAGGAGATCGAGGCGGCGATCAAGGACGTGCGCGACAACCTCGAGTCGGACGACGCGGCCCTGCTGCGCCAGAAGACCGACGCGCTGCAGAGCGCCTTCCACAAGGTGTCCGAGCAGATGTACGCGGCGGCGGCGCAGCAGCAGGCGGCAACCGGCGGCAACGGCGCGCCCGGCCCCGACGGCGCTGCCACCGACGCCTCCGAGGAGGAGGAGGTCGTGGACGCCGAGGTGGTCGAGGGCGAGGACAAGGCCTAGCGCATGACCGAGCGCAAGGAAACCCACCTCCCTCCGGAGGACGAACTGGCCACGTCACGCGACGAGGCCGGCGAGCCCTCCGGGGAGGAGGATCCCGCGAACGAGCAGGAGCTCCTCGAGGAACAGGACGCGGCGCAGCGGGCCGAGCCCGCTGCTTCGCGCACGGCGGAGGAGACGGTCGACTCGGACGACCCGCTGGCAGCCATGCAGCGGGAGCGTGACGAGTACCTCGACCTCGCCCGCCGGGCCCAGGCCGATTTCGAGAACTACCGCAAGCGGGCGGCGAAGGAAGCCGCGCTCGCGGGCCAGCGCGCGAAGAGCGGGCTCGTCCGCGAGCTGCTGCCCGTGGTGGACAACCTCGAGCGTGCCCTCGCCTCGGCCGGGGACGACGAGCAGCACCTCGCCGAGGGCGTGCGTCTCGTCCACTCCGAGCTGATCGCGGTGCTCGAGCGCAACGGGGTCGAGCAGTTCGACCCGCGCGGCGAGCGCTTCGATCCCGGGCGAGCACGAGGCGCTCTCGATGCGCTCCGAGGACGGCGCCGAGTCGGGCACCGTGCTCGACGTCGTGGAGAAGGGCTACCGCGCGAACGGCGGCATCCTGCGTCCGGCCAGGGTGGTTGTCTCCTCCTAGGCGATGGCGACCTCCGTCAACGACCCCTACACGACGCTCGGCGTCGACCGCAAGGCCTCCGACGAGGAGATCAAGAAGGCCTACCGGAAGCTCGCCCGCCAGTACCACCCTGACCGCAACGCCGGCGACAAGGCCGCCGAGGAGCGCTTCAAGGAGGTGCAGGAGGCCTACTCGATCCTGTCCGACCCGGACAAGCGCAAGGCGTACGACGCGGGCGGCGGGATCTTCGGCGGCGCCGGCGGGTTCGACCCCGGCTCGTTCCGCGGCGGCTTCGGCGGCGTGGGCGACGTCCTGTCGGACCTGTTCGGCGGCGGGACGTCGGGGCAAGAACACCTCGTCCCGAACGGGGACGCGACCTCGAGACGGACATCCACGTCTCCTTCGACCAGGCGATGGAGGGCGCGCCAGGTCCCGTCACGGTTCCGCTGTCGGCGTCCTGCCCCACCTGCCGCGGCACGGGCGCGAAGCCGGGAACCACGCCAACCGTCTGCTCGCGCTGCCAGGGCCGCGGCCTCGAGGCGGAGTCGCAGGGACTGTTCTCGATCTCACAGCCTTGCCGGCAGTGCGGTGGCACCGGTACCGAGATCAAGGATCCCTGCCCGACATGCCAGGGCGAGTCTGGCCGCACCCGCCAGGTCAAGCGCTACCGCGTGAACATCCCCGCCGGCGTGCGAGACGGCAGCCGCGTGCGGCTGCGCCGGCAAGGGCGAGGCGGGGCCGCGCGGCGGTCCGCCCGGTGACCTCTATGTGATCACGCGGGTCGGCGAGTCGCCCGTGTTCGCCCGCAAGGGCGAGAACGTGGAGGTGGAGGTGCCGATCACCATCCCCGAGGCGATCCGCGGCGCGACCATCGAGGTGCCCACGCTCGCCGGGACGAAGCGCATCCGCGTGCCCCCGGGCACGCAGCACGGCACGATCCAGCGCCTGCGCGGCGAGGGTCCGCCGAAGCTGAGCGGCCGCGGCCGGGGCGACATCCACTACAGGCTGATGATCGACGTGCCGCGCTCGCTCTCGCGCGAGCAGCGCGAGGCGGTCGACGACCTGGCCGCGGTGATGGACGGCAACCCGCGCGAGCAGCTGCTCTCGAGGAAGGGCTGAGGTGGCGGCGTCCAGGGACGGCGACCGGGCGCGCGGCGTCTACATGATCTCGGTGGCCGCCGAGCTGGCCGGGATGCACCCGCAGACGCTCCGCATCTACGAGGCGCGCGGGCTGATCACCCCGAAGCGCTCGCCCAAGAACACGCGGTTGTACTCGGCCGACGACGTGGAGCGGCTGCGACGCATCCAGGAGCTGACCAGCGAGCTGGGGATGAACCTCGCGGGAGTCGAGAAGGTGTTCGAGCTCGAGGGCGAGATCGACCGCATGCGCCGCCGCGTGCGGGCACTCGAGCGGCAGGCCGAGCGCGTCCAGCAGGAGCTCCGCGACGAGATCGACCGCGTGCGCCGCTCCGTCAAGCGCGAGCTGGTCCTGTACGAGCCGCCGTCCCAGGCCCTGATGCCGAAGGGCCCGGCCGTGCGCATCCCCATCCAGCGCCCGCGCGGCTGACTCAGCCGCCGGCCACGAACGCGGCCCGGTCCGCCGCGTACAGCTGGTGCAGCGCCGCGCGCTGCGCGTAGTCGTCGGCCATCGCCCGCACGAAGATGGCCTGTCCGCGCCGGCGGCGGAGGCTCAGCGACGTGCGGTCGATCTGTGCCTTCAGCCGCTCCCGAACGCTCTCGCGCCGCGCGCGGCGGTGCCGGGCGCGCAGGCGCGTCAGCTTCGCGGCGAGGGGGCGGGTGGCGGCGCGGTAGCCCGCGGCCTGGAGGCGGTAGGTGGCCACCGCCGCCAGCTCGAGCCGCGCGGCCTCCTCGGCTCGGCGCTGATCGGCCCGCGCCGCGAGCAGCTCGTCCCAGCGGTCCACCAGGCGGCGCACCGCGGCGAACGACGGCTTGCGCCGGGCGGCGAAGGGCGCGTGGTCGTCGATGTCCACCAGTCCCTCCGAGGCGAACCCGCCGTCGAGGTTGTCCCGCAGCGTGACGAACACCTCGCCCGCGCCGGCCTCGGCCAGGGACAGGACCGACTCCGTCAGGAAGGCCGCCTGCGCCGGCTCGCCGCCGCGGAAGGCGGGGTCCGCCTGGAAGGCCGTGTCGCCCGGGTAGCCGTGCTCGGTCACCCACACCGGGCCGGTGAAGCCGTGCCCGGCGAGGCGGTCGCGCCAGGCGGCCATCACGCCCGGCAGGGCGCGCTCGTGCCCGCGCAGGTGCAGGTTCGCGATGTCGAAGGCATGTGCGGCATCGGCTCCCGGGGTGGCCAGCATCCGGTCGAGCCAGGTGGGATCCTCGGGCGCCATCAGGCCGCCCATCGCCACCATGGCCTCGGGCACGCGGGCACCGATCGCGTCGTAGGCGGCGCGCAGCACGCGGGCGTACTGCTCCGGCGTGCCGTCGAAGGCCCAGGCGCCGTCGGGCTCGTTGAGGATCTCCCAGTGGGCGACCGTGTCGCGCGCGTGTGCGGCGACCGCCGCCGCGAGGCGGCCGAACGCCGCCGCGTCGTTCCACGGCGCCGAGCCGGGCGGCCTCAGCAGGATCCCGAGGATCGGCAGCTCGTGGCGGCGCGACAGCTCGAGCACGGCGTCGAGGCGCGACCAGTCCGGGTCGTCCTCCGAGTGGCCCCCGCCCTCGAATATCCCGGCCAGCTCGACGTCGACGCGGATGAAGCGCGCGCCCATCGCCTTGGCCTCGGCGAAGATGCGCTCCCTCATCGCCGGCGGGGTGCAGCAGGTGTGCACCATGGCGTGGGCGGAGACCGGCGCCCCGGCGCGCGCCGGCGGCGGGGCGGCCGCGGCGGTGGGGGCCCAGGCCAGGAGGGCGGCGAGGATCGGAGGCACCCAAAGCCTCACAACCACCAACTCTGGAGCAACTCGACCAGCATGTCCAGGTCGAGTTTGCCCGATTGGTCAAACACGGTCTCGAAGGCGGGCCGGCGCGCGGCCGGGTAGCTCGGATCCGACTCGTCGATGTGCACGAGGCCCTCGCTCAGGTACTCGCCCCAGAGGTTGTCGCGCAGCGTCACGAAGACCTGGTCGGCGCCCGCGGCGGTCAGGCGCGGGATCGAGTCGCGCAGGAAGGCGGCCTGCGCGGCGTCCCCACCGCGGTAGGCGGGATCCCACTGGAAGGCGGGGTCCGCCGGGTAGCCGTGCTCGGTCACCCAGACCGGCCCGCGGAAGCCTCGCGCGGCCAGAAGCTCGCGGTACGAGCGCAGGTAGGCCGGCAGGTCGGCCAGCACGTTCCGCAGCCGGAGGCGCAGGTGCAGGGCCGCGATGTCGAACTTGTTCACCGCGTCCGCCCCCGGCGTGGCGAGCATTCGCTCGGTCCACTCGTGCTCGCGCGGGCGCTCCACGCCGGCCTGCACCACCCGCGCCTCGGGCACGCGCGCATGGATCGCGTCGTAGGCGGCGCTCAGCATGCGCGCGTAGTCCTCGGCGGTGCCCTTGAAGGCCCAGTCGGCGTCGGGCTCGTTGAGGATCTCCCAGTGCCGGATCGAGCCGCTCGCGTGGGCGGCCACCTCCGCCGCCAGCCGGCCGAACTCGGCGGTGTCGCGGGGCGGGCAGAGCGCCGCGTCCGCGCCCCGGTCGGCGCAGGTCGACAGCCAGCCCGGGGTCCCGAGGATGACGCCGAGCACCTCGAGGTCGTGACGCTCCGCGAGCGCGATCACGCCGTCAAGGGCGCGCCAGTCGGGCCGGCCGCCCTCGCTTCCGAAGATCCCGCGCGAGCTCGACGTCCACGCGGATGAACTCCGCCCCGGACGCCTTTGCCTCGGCGAAGAGGCGCTCCTTCATGGCGGCCGGCGTGCAGCAGGTGTAGACCATGGCGTGCGACGACACGGGCTGGTCGGCCCGCGCCGGCCCGGCCGCCGTGAAGAGCGCGACGGCGGGCACGATGACGCTGAGCAGCCGGCGGACCATCCCTCCCGCCGAACGGTAGGGAGCGGCGGGCTTCCGGGTATCAATCACCCATGCTCGAGGGGTTGATGCAGCACGACCATCCGCTCACGCTCCAGCTGATCCTGGAGCGCATGCGGCGCCTCTACGCCGGGACCGAGGTGGTGAGCGTGCGCGGCGGCGAGCGAACCCGGGCCACATACGCCGAGGTCGCCGACCGGGCGGACCGGCTCTGCTCCGCGCTCGCGTCGCTCGGCGTCGGGCCGGGCGATCGCGTGGCCACGTTCTCCTGGAACACGCGGGAGCACCTGGAGGCCTACCTGGCCGTGCCGTGCATGGGCGCCGTGCTCCACACGCTGAACGTGCGGCTGTTCGCGGACCAGCTCGAGTACGTGGTGGGGCACGCCGAGGACCGGGTGATCCTCGTGGAGGACTCGCTCGTGCCCGTGCTCGAGAAGCTGGCGCCGCGGTTCGACACCGTGCGCCACTACGTGGTGATCGGCGACGGCGACGCCGGCTCGCTCCCCGACCCGCTCCGCTACGAGGAGCTGCTCGCCGCGCAGGAGCCCGGCTACGACTACCCGGAGCTCGACGACCGGCAGGCCGCCGGCCTCTGCTACACGAGCGGGACCACCGGCAACCCCAAGGGCGTGCTGTACTCGCACCGCTCGAACGTGCTGCACGCGATGGGGCAGTGCATGGCGGACTCGATCGGCATGCGCTCCGACGACCGCGTGATGCCGGTCGTGCCGATGTTCCACGCGAACGCCTGGGGCATCCCCTACGCCTCGGTCCTCACCGGCGCCGGCCTGGTGATGCCGGGCAGCGACCTGAGCGCCCCGGCGCTCGCCGAGCTGATCGCGGCCGAGCGCGTCACGCTCTCCGCCGCGGTGCCGACGATCTGGATGGACCTGCTGCGCCACGCGGACGAGCACTCGCCCGACCTGTCGAGCGTGCGGCTCGTGATCTGCGGCGGCTCGGCCGTGCCGCTCAGCCTGATGCAGCAGTTCGAGGAGCGCCACGGCGTGCGGATCCTGCAGGCCTGGGGCATGACCGAGACGAGCCCGCTCGGCTCGGTGGCCCGCCCGCCGGCGGCTGCGGAGGAGGCGGAGCACTGGCGCTACCGCTCCACGCAGGGCCGGCCCGCCTCGCTCGTCGAGGCGCGCCTGGTGCGCGACGGCGGCGAGGACGTGCCCTGGGACGGCAAGTCGACCGGGGAGCTCGAGGTGCGCGGCCCGTGGGTGGCGCGGCGCTACTACGGCGACGACGCCGGCGAGGAGAAGTTCGACGACGGCTGGCTGCGGACCGGGGACATCGCCGCGATCGACGAGGCCGGCTACATCATCATCAGCGACCGCACCAAGGACGTGATCAAGTCGGGCGGCGAGTGGATCTCGTCGGTGGAGCTCGAGAACGAGATCATGGCCCACCCGGCGGTGAGGGAGGCGGCCGTGATCGCGCGCCCGGACGAGCGCTGGGGCGAGCGCCCGCTGGCCTGCGTGGTGCCGGAGGAGGGCGAGACGCTCACGCTGGAGGACCTGCGCGAGCACCTCGCCCCGCGGGTGGCGAAGTGGTGGCTGCCGGACGCGCTCGAGATCGTCGACGAGGTGCCGAAGACGAGCGTCGGGAAGTTCGACAAGAAGGTGCTGCGGAAGCGCTGCTCAGTGAGGCGCCTGGATCACGTCTCCCTGCAGCTTCCAGTTCTCGCCCTCGAAGCGCATGATCTGCATCGCCTCGATCGGGTAGCTGTCGTTCGCTGCCGTCCATCTTCACCTTGATGCCGGGCAGCAGGATGGGGATCTCCTCGTCCATGTTGCGGACGGAGTCCATCAGCGCCTCGCGGGTCGGCTCCTCCATCCCCTCGAGCGCCCTGACCATCGTGTTCGCGACGGCCCAGCCGTACACGTGGAACGGGTCCTCCGGGTCGGCGCGCGGCTCGTGCTTCTCCAGCCCGTCCTTGTACTCCATCATCGCCGGGTCGTCCGCCCACTGCGGATCCTCCGGATCCATGAAGTACGACGTGGAGACGATGCCCTGGGCGTTCTCGAGCCCGACCGGCTCCAGCACCAGCTTCTTCGAGGCGCCCACGTTGTTGAGGATGTGCAGCACCTTCCAGCCGAGCTTCGCCTGACCGCGGCGATCGCCTGAGCCGAGAACTTCGGCGTCGTGATGTTGAGGAAGGTGTCGGCGTCGCTGCTCGCCAGCTTCGACATCTGCGACGAGACGGTCGGGTCCGTGACCTCGTAGCTCTCCTCGGCCACGATCTCGATGTCCGTGCCCTCGACCGCCTCCTTGAAGCCGTTCAGCAGGTCCTCGCCGAAGGCGTCGTTCTGGTACAGCACGGCGACCTTCGCCTGCGGCTTCTCCTTCTTGAGGTAGTCCGCGTAGACCTGCGACTCGGTCACGTAGTCGGGCTGCCAGCCGGTCGTCCACGGATGCGCCTCGACGTCGGCTCCCCAAGTCGAGGCGCCGGTCGCCACGTACAGCGTGCGGCACCTCCTGCTGGTTGACGAAGTCCCAGATGGCCACGTTGTTGGGCGTGCCGAGCGTGTTGAAGAGCGCGAAGACCTCCTCCTGCTGGATCAGCCGGCGCGCGTTCTGCACCGCCCGGGGCGGCTCGTAGGCGTCGTCGAGCGTGACGAACTCGATCTTCCGGCCGTCCACGCCGCCCTCGGCGTTCACGGACTTGAAGTGCGCCTGCGCGCCGACCGCGATCGAGCGGTAGGCGGACGCGGGCCCGCTGAAGGGGTAGCTGCCGCCGAGCTTGATCGAGTCGTCGTCGATGCCGGATCGCCGCCGCCCTCCTCGTCGTCGCGCCCGCAGGCCGCGAGCGCGAGCGCCACCGCGGCGAGCACCGCCACCCAAGCGATCCGCACGTTCAGTCTCATGCCACTCCCTCCCTCTGGGTCAGTCGTCCTTCCACCGCCGTGTCCGGCTCGTCGTCGCTCGCTCCGCCGCCGCGCCGCGAGCGCCCGCAGCCGGCGCGGCAGGCCGGCGGCGCCCTCGGGCAGCACCCACATGAACGCGATCAGCACGCCGCCGTAGATCACCCCGGTGAGCGCGACGTTCACGTCGCTCGCGTAGACCGGGACGAACTCGATGAAGAGCGCCCCGAACAGCGCGCCGGAGATCGTGGCCAGGCCGCCCACCACGATCGCCGCGAGGAACGCGAACGACACCGTGAGCGTGAACGCCTCGGGCGCCACGAAGCCGATCGCGAACACGTAGAGCGCGCCCGCCACGCCGGCGTAGGCGGCGCTCACCGCGAACACGCGCGTCTTCGTGGCCGCCAGGTCCACGCCGAGCGTGGACGCCGGGATCTCGCCGTCGCGCACGGCCTTCACGGCCCGCCCGAGCTGCCCGCGCATCATGTTCCAGGCGAGCAGGAACATCACCGCCGCGATCGCCAGGCAGAGCAGGTAGAGGAACTGGTCGTCCTCGAGCGGGAGCCAGCCCGGCGCCGTCGGCTGCTCGACGGTCAGCCCCTGGGTGCCCTCGGTCAGGCCGTCGAAGCGCTTGATCAGCTGCGGCAGCGCGATCGCAAGGCCGAGCGTGACGAGCGCCAGGTAGAGGCCGCGCAGGCGCAGCGCGGGCACGCCGAACAGGAACCCGGCGGCGAAGCACAGGAGCGCCCGGCGGCGGGCACAGTCAGCAGGTAGGGCACGCTCGCCTTCTCGATCAGCAGCGCGGCCGTGTAGGCGCCGAGCGCGAAGAACGCGCCGTGCCCGAGCGAGATCTGGCCGCTGTAGCCGACCAGCAGGTTGAGGCCGAGCACGGCGACGGCGTAGACGAGCACGAGCGTGAACTGGCCGACGCGGTAGGGGCCGAACAGGAACGGGACGACCAGGCCAGCACGGCGAGGCCGGCCACGAGCAGCGCGCGCGTCCGCGCGCTCATGCCCTCGCCACCTCTCTGCGTGCCGAACAGCCCGGAGGGCCGCACGAGCAGCACCACGAAGATGATCCCGAGCGGCACCAGGATCTTCAGGTCGGAGCCGATGAAGTCGACGTAGGTGCCGGCCAGGTTCTCGCTCACGCCGATCACCCAGCCGCCCACGACCGCGCCGATGGCGCTGTCGAAGCCGCCGAGCGCGGCGGCCGCGAAGGCGTAGATCAGGACGGCGCCCATCAGGTTCACGTCGAGGAAGAGGCGCGGGGCCACGAGCACGCCGGCCAGCGCGCCGAGCGCCGCGGCGAGGCCCCAGCCGAGCATCAGCATGTGCCCGACGCGCACGCCGACCAGGGCGCTCGAGGCCGGGTTGAGGGCGGCGGCGCGCATCGCCAGGCCGATCTTGGTGCGCTGGAAGAGCAGGAAGAGGAGGCCCACCACGGCGAGCAGCACCGCCACGATGCCGAGCGACTCGACGCTGAGCTGCACGCCGCCGAGCGCCACCGTGTCCTCGGAGAAGAGGCTGGGGAAGCCGCGGTTGCCGAAGCCCCAGATCCAGCCGGCGAGGCCGTTCAGCAGGATGAAGAGGCCGAGCGTGACGATCACGAGCGTGAGCACGTCGCCGCCCTCGAAGTGCCGGATCAGCACGCGCTCGATCACCATGCCGGCCACGAAGGAGAGGCCGATCGTGGTGAGCGCCGCGAGCCCGATCGGCACGCCCGCCTCGTAGAGGCCCCAGGCCACGAAGGTGCTGAACATGGCCATCTCGCCCTGGGCGAAGTTCACGACGCCGGTGGAGCGGAAGATCAGCACGAGCGCGAGCGCCACCGCCGCGTAGATCGACCCGGTCGCGATCCCGTCCACGAGCACCTGGATGAATCGCTCCACGTCCCCTCCTCAGTAGCCCAGGTAGGAGCGACGCACCTCGTCGTCGCCCCTGATCCGATCGGCCTCGCCGTCGAGCGCCACGCGGCCGGACTCGAGGACGTAGGCGTGGTCGGCGAAGTCGAGCGCGAGCCCTGCGTTCTGCTCGACGAGCAGGACGGTCATGCCCTGCTCTCCGCAGATCTCGCCGAGGACGCGGAAGAGCTCCTTGGTGACGATCGGGGCGAGCCCGAGCGACGGCTCGTCGAGCATCAGGAGCCGCGGCCGGAGCATCAGCGCGCGCGCCACGGCGAGCATCTGCTGCTCGCCGCCGCTCAGGTTGCCGGCCTGCTGGCGGCGCCGCTCGTCGAGGCGGGGGAACCACTTGTAGCAGCGGTCGATGTCCGCGCGCACGGCCCCGCCGTCGCTGCGCACGTAGCCGCCCAGGCGCAGGTTCTCGTCCACTGTCAGCGCCGGGAACGTGCCGCGCCCCTCGGGCACGTGCGCGACCCCGCGGCGGGCGATCTCGGCGGTGGCCGTGCCGACCAGGCTGCGCCCGTCGAACTCCACCGTGCCGCTCGTCCTGACCATGCCGGAAAGGGCGCGCAGGACCGTCGTCTTGCCGGCGCCGTTCGGGCCCAGCATCGCCACGCGGCGGCCCTGGTCGATCGAGAAGTCGATGCCCTCGAGCACGCGCACCTGGCCGTAGGCGGCGCGGAGTCCGCGGACCTCGAGCAGGCTCATGCGGGCGCCCCCAGGTAGGCCTCGATCACGCGCTTGTCCTCCTGGACCTCGCGCGGCTCGCCCTCGGCGATCTTCTGGCCCACGTCGAGCACCACGACCTGCTCGCACAGGTCCATGACCATTCCCATGTTGTGCTCCACGAGCAGCACCGTGAGGTCGAGGTCGTCGCGCAGCGCGCGGATCAGGTCCGCCGAGCTCGCCGACCTCGGAGTGGTTCAGCCCGCTGGCCGGCTCGTCGAGCAGGAGGAGACGGGGGCGCTGGAAGACGGCGCGGGCGAGCTCGACGCGCTTGAGCGTCCCGTACGGGAGGCCGGCGGCGGGATGGTCGGCCACCTCCGACAGCCGCATGCGGGCGAGCGCCTCGTCGGCCTCGGCGCGCAGCCGGCGCTCGCGCGCGGAGACGCCGCGCAGGCAGACCGCGCTGCCGAGGAACCCGGGGCGCTCGCGGCTGTAGGCGCCGAGCATCACGTTCTCGCGCACGCTCATCGACGCGAACAGGCCGAGGTTCTGGAAGCTGCGCGCGATGCCGAGCGCCGAGATCTCGTGCGGCGCGCGGGCGAGCAGGTCCTCGCCGTCGAAGGCGATGCTGCCCGACTGGGGCGTGTAGAGGCGGCTGACGCAGTTGAAGAGCGTGGTCTTGCCGGCGCCGTTGGGGCCGATCAGCCCGCAGATCGAGCCGGGCTCGACCGCGAAGGACGTCTCGTCCAGCGCGACGACGCCGCCGAAGCGCACGATCAGCTTCTCGATGTCGAGAAGCGCCACTCTTCTCCTCTCCTCCTCAGCCCGGGTGGCCCTTGAAGCTCGCCCGCGGCTAAGACACTCTTCACCGGGTGTCTCATGCACCAAACATGCGCGCGGGGGCGACCCGGGACGACGTGCTCGACGCCGCCCGGCGGCGCTACGTCGGCGGCGAGCGGGTCGACATGCGCGCCATCGCCGCGGACCTCGGGGTGGGCCGCGCGACGCTCTACCGCTGGTTCGGGTCGCGCCAGGAGCTGCTCGGCGAGGTCATCGCCCGCGAGACGGAGGGGTACTTCGCGCACGTGCGCAAGCGGGTGGGGGGCCGGGGCGCGCCGGCGCTGCTCGAGACGTTCGACCGGATCAACCGCGGCCTCGTGCGGGCGGCCGGCCTGCGTCGCTACGTGGAGCAGGAGCGCGAGGCCGCGCTGCGGACGCTCACGTCGAGCGCGGGGCGGGTTCAGCCGGCCGCGGTGGGGGCGATCGCCGCGATGATCGAGGCGGAGGCGGCCACCGGCGCGTACGACCCGCCGACCGATCCGGCGACGCTCGCCTACGCCATCGTGCGCCTGGCCGAAGCATTCATCTACAACGACGCCCTGGCGGGCATCAGGGGCGACGTGGAGGACCTTCGGCGGGTCGAAGCCGCCCTGCTGGGACTCGACTCAAGGGGACAGAGCCCTTGATATAGTCACACTTAGATTTTCTATGCAGGCTGATCGATTCACAATCAAGTCCCAGGAGGCGCTGGCCGCAGCGCAGCGGCTCGCGGGCGCGCGCCGCAATCCCGAGGTGGCCCCCCCGCATCTGCTGCTCGCCCTGCTGGAGCAGGAGGGCGGGATCGTCGTCCCGGTCCTCCGCCGTGCGGGCGCCGATCCCGAGCGGGTCAGGCGCCGCGCGAACGAGGCCGCGGACCTGCTGCCGACCGTCACCGGCGATGCCGGGGCCACCCCCGCGCTCGGCACGGCGCTGATCGACCTCCTCAAGCGCGCCGACGACGAGGCGCGCGGGATGGGCGACGAGTACGTCTCGAGCGAGCACCTGCTCCTCGCCCTCGCGGCCGACCCGCACGTCGACGCCGGCGCCTCGCGCGAACAGCTCGCGGAGGCCGTGCGAGGGCGTGCGCGGTCCGCACCGCGTGACCGACCAGAACCCCGAGGAGAAGTACCAGGCGCTCGAGACCTACGGGCGCGACCTCACCGAGGCGGCCGAGCAGGGCAAGCTCGACCCGGTGATCGGGCGCGACGACGAGGTCCGGCGCGTGATCCAGGTGCTGTCGCGGCGCACGAAGAACAACCCGGTCCTGATCGGCGAGCCGGGCGTCGGCAAGACGGCGATCGTCGAGGGGCTCGCCCAGCGCATCGTCTCGGGCGACATCCCCGACTCGCTGCGCGACCGGCGCGTGATGGCGCTCGACATCGGCGCGCTGATCGCCGGCGCCAAGTACCGCGGCGAGTTCGAGGACCGGCTCAAGGCCGTGCTGAAGGAGGTGGCCGCGGGCGAGGGCCGCATCATCCTGTTCCTCGACGAGCTGCACACGATCGTCGGCGCCGGCGCCGCCGAGGGCGCGGTCGACGCCGCCAACCTGCTCAAGCCGATGCTCGCGCGCGGGGAGCTGCGCGCGGTGGGCGCCACCACGCTCGACGAGTACCGCAAGCACATCGAGAAGGACGCCGCGCTCGAGCGCCGCTTCCAGCCCGTGTACGTGGAGGAGCCGAACGTGAGCGACACGATCGCGATCCTGCGCGGGCTGAAGGAGCGCTACGAGGTGCACCACGGCGTGCGCATCCAGGACTCGGCGATCATCGCCGCGGCCACGCTGTCGCAGCGCTACATCGCCGACCGCTTCCTGCCCGACAAGGCGATCGACCTGATCGACGAGGCGGCCTCGCGGCTGCGCATCGAGATCGACTCGATGCCGACGGAGATCGACGAGGTCGAGCGCCGCATCATGCAGCTCGAGATCGAGCGCCAGGCGCTCGAGAAGGAGACCGACGACGCGTCCGTGGCGCGCCGCGAGGCGATCGAGCGCGACCTGGCCGACCTGCGCGAGCAGTCGAACGCGATGAAGGCCGAGTGGCAGCGCGAGAAGGACGCGATCGGCCGCGTGCGCGAGCTGAAGGAGCGCCTCGAGCAGGCGCACCGCGAGGCCGAGCGCGCCGAGCGCGAGGCCGACCTCCAGCGCGCCGCCGAGCTGCGCTACGGGGAGATCCCGGATCTCGAGCGCGAGCTGGCCGAGGCCGAGGAGCGCACCGACGGGAACGCGGGCTTCCTCAAGGAGGAGGTCGACGACGAGGACGTGGCCGAGGTCGTGGCCAAGTGGACCGGCATCCCCGTCTCCAAGCTGATGGAGGGCGAGGTCGAGAAGCTGATCCACATGGAGGAGCGGCTGCACGAGCGCGTGATCGGCCAGGACCAGGCGGTCGAGGCCGTGTCGAACGCGCTGCGGCGCTCGCGCGCCGGGCTGCAGGACCCGAACCGGCCGATCGGCGCCTTCCTGTTCATCGGGCCGACCGGCGTCGGCAAGACCGAGCTGGCCCGGGCGCTGGCCGAGTTCATGTTCGACTCGGAGCAGGCCATGGTGCGGATCGACATGTCCGAGTACATGGAGAAGCACTCCGTCTCGCGGCTCGTGGGCGCCCCGCCCGGCTACATCGGCTACGAGGAGGGCGGCCAGCTGACCGAGGCGGTGCGGCGCCGGCCCTACTCGGTGGTGCTGCTCGACGAGATCGAGAAGGCGCACGCCGACGTGTTCAACGTGCTGCTGCAGCTGATGGACGACGGGCGGCTGACCGACGGCCAGGGCCGCACGGTCGACTTCAAGAACACCGTGGTGATCATGACCTCGAACGTGCCCGGCGGGATCGAGGGCGTGCAGGCGACCTTCAAGCCCGAGTTCGTGAACCGGCTGGACGAGATCGTGGAGTTCCACCAGCTCACGCGCGAGGAGATCGCGCAGATCGTGGACCTGCAGGTGGCGAAGCTGGTGGAGCGGGTGCGCGAGCGCGGCGTGGAGATCGAGCTGACCGACGACGCCCGGACGCTGATCGGCAACCTGGGCTACGACCCGACCTACGGCGCCCGCCCGCTGAAGCGGGTGATCCAGAAGCAGCTGGTGGACAAGCTGGCGCTGCGGCTGCTGGAGGGCGAGTTCGCCCCCGGTGACCGGGTGCTGGTGGACGCCGCGGACGGCGAGCTGACGTTCGCGAAGGCGGGCGCGGCCGCGCCGGAAGCGGCCGCGGTCTAAGCAGGCGCCGCCGCACCGTGGCGCCGCCGTCGATGCGGCGCGCCGCCGTCCACGCACCGCCTAGGATGCGGCCGATGGAGCCGCGCGACCTCGCCCTCGCACACGCCCGCGGGCGCATGCTCGTCGGCGCGGCCTTCGTCCTCGCGCCCGGCCTCGCCGGGCGCCTCTGGATCGGTGGGGACGCGGCGCAGCGCTCGGTCAAGGTCCTCGCGCGGGCGTTCGGCGTCCGCGACCTCGCGCTCGGGCTCGGCGTGGTGATCGCGCTCGACCGCGGCGCCCCCGTGCGGGGCTGGATCGAGGGCGGCGTCCTCTCCGACGCCGTCGACGTCTCGGCCTCCCTCCTCGCGGGCGACTCGATCCCGGCGAACGTCCGCCGCGGCGCGCTCGCCCTCGGCGCCGGCTCGGCCCTTCTGGGGGCCGCGCTGTCCCGCCAGCTCGACCAGCCGGTCCCCGCCGGCGAGGTCCAGGCGCCCGAGGCGGCCCTCACCGGGCACCGCTGAGCCGGAAGTGTCGTAACCCGTACGGGGGATAGCCGCCGCTCAGACGGGGGGACATACCGGAACGTCGGTCCAGGTCTGTCCAAAAGAGATCAAGTCCGGCATACGTTGGTTCAGTCGTGGCTCGTTTCTGCTCCACCGCCTTTGCCACGGCGGCCGGAGCGGTCGCCGTCTTCCTGGCTGCGCCGCTCTCCGCGGCGGCCGGCGAGCGCGAGATCCCGGACCCGGCGCGGCCGATCCAGGTGGCCGGCCTCGGCCACGTGGAGGACACGGTCTTCCAGGGCAGCGCCCCGCGCCCCGCCCGCATCGCCGCCGCGCGCGCCGACAGCCGCGCCTACACCACGCCCGACGGCTACACCGTGGAGATCGAGACCTCGCCCTCCTACCGCGTGGACCCGGTCGCCGACCAGGGCGTCGTCGACTTCCTCGGCTCGCGCCTGCACGGGCCCGAGCTGGACAGCCTGAGCGTGTACGTGGGCTCGCCCAGCGAGATCCGCCGCCTCTGCGGCGGCGGCGCGCGGCGTGGTCGCCTGCTACTCGATCGGCGAGAGCCGCATGTACGTGCCCGGCGAGGCCGTGCAGGGCATCCCGGTCGAGTACCCGCTCACCCACGAGTACGGCCACCACATCGCCAGCTGGCGGCTGAACAACCCGTGGGACGCGCTCGACTGGGGCGCCAAGCACTGGGCCAGCGCCGTGCGCGTGTGCACCTACGTGGAGAAGGGAATCCTGTTCCCCGGCAACCAGGGCGCCCACTACCGCGACGACCCCGGCGAGGGCTTCGCCGACGGCTACGCGCACCTCCACTACCCGGACGTGCCCTGGTACTACAACGAGTTGATGCGTCCCGGCCCGCTCGAGTTCGCCGCCATCCGCAAGGACGTGCTCGAGCCCTGGTCCGAGCCCCGGTCGCGGACCTTCCGCGGCCGGCTCGGACCGCACCGCGCGGAGCGCACCTTCAAGATCCGCGCTCAAGCTCGACGGCAACGTCACCATGCGGCTGAAGGGCCCGGCGGGCGCGCGCTACACGGTCGAGGCCGTGACGGCCGGCTACGCGGCCGGCAAGAACATGCGCGCCGGCGGGGTGTTCGGCGTCGAGTGGTGCCGCCGCCGGCCGGTGGACAACGTGAAGATCACCGTGCGCCGCCGCGCGGGCACCGGGCCGTTCGCGCTCAGCGTCCGCTGGCCCGGGTGATCGTCACGAACAGCTCGTCGTACTCGATCTGCCGGTTCGGCTTGTAGCGCCGGAACGTGTCGAACTGGACGCGGTAGCGGCCGGCCGCCGTGCCGCGCCGGAACAGCCGCTTCCGCACGTTCGCTGTCCAGCAGGGGCCCCTCACGCGGCCGATCCTGACCGTGCGCGCGCGGACCGGTCCGCCGCCGCGGCGCTTCACGCGCCTCACGTGTGCCCACAGGGTGCTGCCGCCCCTGAAGCCCGCGGGCCCTGATCCTGAGCCGCCGGTTGCGGCGGGCCGTTCCTGGGCGTGACCCGCACGTCGACCGCGGTGGTGAGCAGGCTCACCTGCGCGGTGCGAGCGGGGTCGGTCTGGTCGGTGGCCACGTAGGTGAGCGGCCGCTGGCCCATGATGAGCCCGGGCAGCCTGAGGTTCCCCTGGAACGTCCCGACGGCGTCCGTCTGGAGCGCTCTCGACCAGGTTGCCGTCGCGCGTGAAGTCCACCATGCCGTTCGGCGTGTAGCCCTCCGCCAGCAAGAAGACCCGGTCCTGCTCCAGGTAGCAGGGGCGAACCGGGTCGACGGCGAGAGTCGCGGCGGACGCCGTGGCGGGTGCGGCGAGTGCGATGGATGCGATCGCCACGGCGGCGCGGATGAGCCTCATGCCGCTTGATCCTACCTGCGCGCACGCGTCCCGCCGGCAGGCTAGATTCCGGGCGAGGAGTCACCGCGAAAGGAAGAACCGTGCCCACGTACGTGATGCTGAGCACCCTGACGCCCGAGGGCGTGCAGACGCTGAAGAGCAACCCGTCGCGGATCCGCGAGGTCAACAAGGAGATCGAGCAGCTTGGAGTGACCGTGAAGGCGCAGTGGGCCGTGCTGGGCCGCTTCGACTTCGTGAACATCATCGAGGCCCCCGACGAGAAGTCCGTCGCGCGGGTGTCGATGGAGCTCGGCTCGCGCGGGACGATGCACCTCGAGACCCTCTCGGCGATACCCGTCGACGACTTCATCGCGGCGCTCTAGCCAGGTGTCGAAGCGGGTTCTCGTCGTAGGGGGCGGAGGGCGTGAGCACGCCCTCGTCCGCACCCTGCTTCGCAGCCCCCAGGCGCCGGAGGTGCTGGCGGCGCCCGGCAACGTGGGCATCGCGCGGGACGGCGTGGAGTGCCTCCCGGACGGCGACGCTCGTGGCGGCCGCCCGCGAGCGGGAGGTCGACCTCGTCGTGGTGGGCCCCGAGGCGCCGCTCGTGGCCGGGCTGGTCGACGACCTGGCCGCGGCCGGCATCGCGGCGTTCGGCCCCTCGAAGGAGGCGGCGCGGATCGAGGGCTCGAAGGCCTATGCCAAGGAGCTGATGAAGAGCTGCGGCGTGCCGACCGCCTCGCACGTGCTGTTCCGCGACCGCGAGGAGGCCGTGGCGCACATGGCGTGCGCCTCCTACCCGGCCGTGCTCAAGGCCGACGTGCTCGCCGCCGGCAAGGGCGTGATCATCGCCGCCGACGAGCGCGAGGCGCGCGCTGCGCTCGACGTGTTCTTCGCCGAGCGGCGCTTCGGCGACACCGAGGTCGTGCTCGAGGAGTTCCTCGTGGGGGAGGAGCTGTCCCTCCTCGCCCTGTGCGACGGCGAGCGCGCCGTGCCGCTGGCGCCGGCCCAGGACTACAAGCGCATCTTCGACGGCGACGAGGGCCCCAACACCGGCGGCATGGGGAGCTACTCGCCGGTCCCGGGCGTGGACGCCGAGCGCGCCGAGGAGATCGCGGCGATGGCCCACCAGCCGATCGTCGACGAGCTGCGCCGCCGCGGCACGCCCTTCCACGGCGTGCTCTACGCCGGCCTGATGATGACCGCGGCCGGTCCCAAGGTGCTCGAGTACAACTGCCGCTTCGGGGACCCGGAGACGCAGGCCGTGCTGCCGCGGCTGCGCTCGGACCTGCTCGAGCTGCTCGAGGCGGCCGTCACGCCCGGCGGCCTGGCGGGCGCGGAGCCGGACTGGTCGCCCGACTGGGCCGTCACGGTGGTGCTGGCCTCGCGCGGGTATCCCGCGTCCCAGTCGAAGGACGACCTGATATCCGGCTTGGATGAGGCGGCGCAGATCGCCGAGGTACTGCACGCCGGGCACGGCCGAGCGCGACGGGCGGATCGTCACCGCGGGCGGCCGCGTGCTGAGCGTGACCGCGCTCGGCGGGACGCCCGGCGAGGCGCGCGACCGGGCCTACGAGGCGGCGGAGCGAATCGAGTTCGACGGCCGCCAGATGCGGAGCGACATCGCGGCGCGCGCGGTTGAGAGGGTGGAGGCGTGAGGATTCCCGAGACGGGCGAGTTCGCGGTCCCCGAGACCCAGGTGGAGCACGAGTTCGACGACCTCGACGTGGACGAGGCCCCGACCGTGGGGATCGTCATGGGCTCGAAGAGCGACATGCCCGTGATGGAGAAGGCCGCGGCCGAGCTGGAGCAGCTCGGCATCCGGCACGAGATGCGGGTGATGAGCGCGCACCGCGACCCCGAGACCGTGGCCGAGTACGCGAAGAACGCGCGCCTGCGCGGGATCCGCGTGATCATCGCCGGGGCCGGCCTGTCCGCGGCGCTGCCCGGCGTGGTGGCGGCCCACACCGAGCTGCCGGTGATCGGCGTGCCGCTCAGCTCGAAGACGTCGGTGGCCGGCGGGCTCGACGCGCTGCTCGCGGTGACGCAGATGCCGCCCGGCGTGCCGGTGGCCTCGGTGGGCGTGGACAACGCGAAGAACGCGGCCGTCCTGGCGGCTCGCATCCTCCGCGAGCGCGTGATCGAGCGCTACACCCGCCCCGAGATGGGCGTGGTGTGGACCGAGCGGCGCAAGCTCGACACCTGGCTGCAGGTCGAGCTGGCCGTGGTGGACGCGCTCGCCGAGCAGGGCGTCGTGCCGCCGGGCGACGCCGACGTGATCCGCGACCGCGCCTCGTTCACCGTCGACGCGGTCAAGGAGCGCGAGAAGATCACCGACCACGACGTGGCCGCGTTCGTCGACGTGGTCGCCGAGTCGGTGGGCGAGGCGGGCCGCTGGGTGCACCACGGGCTCACGTCGTCGGACGTGCTCGACACCGCGCTCGCGCTGCAGCTCTCCCAGGCCGGGCTGATCCTCTGCGGCGGCGCGGCCGACTACCGGAACGCCCTGGTCAGGCGGGCGCGCGAGCACGCCGGCACGATCTGCGTGGGCCGCACGCACGGGATCCAGGCCGAGCCGACCACGTTCGGCGTCAAGCTCGCCGGGTTCGCCTTCGAGGCGCACCGCAACCTGCGCCGGCTCGAGCGGGCCGTGGAGGGAGTCTCGGTGGGCGCGCTGTCGGGCGCGGTGGGCACCTACTCGGCGAACGGCCCCGAGGTCGAGGCCGCGGTGCTGTCCCGGCTCGGGCTCAGCCGCGAGGACGTCTCGACCCAGGTGGTGCCGCGCGACCGGCACGCCGAGCTGCTCGAGGCGATCGCGCTCGCGGGCGCCGGGCCTCGAGCGCTTCGCCACCGAGGTCCGCCACCTCCAGCGCACCGAGGTGCGGGAGGTGGAGGAGCCGTTCCGGGCCGGCGCGCAGAAGGGCTCGTCGGCCATGCCGCACAAGCGCAACCCGATCGTGTCCGAGCGCATCACGGGGATCGCGCGCCTGCTGCGCGGCTACGCGCAGGCCGGGCTCGAGAACGTGGCGCTGTGGCACGAGCGCGACATCTCGCACTCGTCGGCCGAGCGAGTGGCGCTGCCCGACGCGACGATCCTGCTCGACTACGCCCAGCACCTGGCCGTGCGGGTGGTGGAGGGGATGGTCGTGCACCAGGACCGGATGCGCGCCGAACCTCGAGGCCACGCACGGCGCGCTCTACTCCCAGCGCGCGCTGCTGGCGCTGGTGGAGGCGGGGAGGACGCGCGACGAGGCCTACCGGATCGTGCAGGAGAACGCGCAGCGCGCCTGGGACACGGGCACGCACTTCCGCGAGCTGCTGGCGACGGCCGCGCCGGACCTGGACCTCGACACGGTGTTCGACGCCGGGGCCTTCGTGCGCCACGCCGGGGAGATCGTGGCGCGGCTCGACCGGATCGGCTAGCGCAAGCACCGGTCCGGAGAACGTGCCTGCATTGGCGCGCGCGCCATGTCATGCACGACACTTGACGCGTGGCGGATTCGCGCGCGACACACGGCCGCTCGTCCCGGCGGCTTCGGCTGCTCATGTTCGCCGGCACGGCGCTCGTGCTCACCGGCTTCGTGCTCGCCGCCCACGTCACGGACGTCCTCGAGGACTCCGAGCTCGACACGGTCGACGCGCGCTTCTCGGTGCGCGGCGACCTCGAGCCGCCGCAGGACATCACGATCGTCGGGATCGGCGAGCAGAGCTTCACCGAGCTGGGCGAGCAGTGGCCCTTCCCGCGCACGCTCCACGCGGAGGCGATCTCGCGGCTGAAGGGGGACGGCGCTCGGGTGATCGCCTACGACGTCCAGTTCACCGAGCCGTCCAACCCGGCCGACGACCAGGCGCTGGCCGATGCCGTGGCCCGCGCCGGCAACGTCGTGCTCGCCGCGACGGCGGTGAATGACCGCGGCGGCACGAACGTGCTCGGCGGCGAGGAGGTCCTGCGGCAGCTCCACGCGCGGGCCGCCCACGCCGGCCTCACAACCGACTCGGGCCGCGTCGTGCGGCGCATGTCGCACACCATCGACCGGCTGGAGACGCTCGCGGTGGCCTCGGTCGAGCGTGCGCAGGGGCGGCAGGTGCCGGAGGACGCCTTCCCCGACCCGGCCTGGATCGACTACCACGGCCGGACGAACATCCGCACGATCCCGTTCCACCGCCTCGTGCGGGGCGACTTCGCGCCCGGCACGTTCAGGGACCAGATCGTGCTGGTGGGCGCCACGGCGCCGTCGCTGCAGGACGTGCACCCCACGTCCGTGAGCGCCGACGAGTTCATGTTCGGCGTGGAGATCCACGCCAACGCGATCTCGACGCTGCTGCGCGACTTCCCGCTGCGCGAGGTGCCCGGGTGGGTGACGGTCGCGCTGATCCTGCTGTTCGGGGCGGTGGGGCCGCTGATCGCGGTGCGCTTCGGGCCGCTCCGAGCCGCGTTCATCGGCCTCGCGCTGGCGGGGCTGTACGTGGTCTTCGTGCAGCTGGTCTTCGACGCCGGCCTGATCGTGGGGTTCATCTACCCCGAGGCGTCGCTGGCGCTCGGCGTGGTCGGCGCGCTCGGCGTGGCGCTGGTGCTCGACGCCTTCGAGCGCGAGCGGGTGCGCGACCTCTTCTCCCGCTTCGTGCCGGAGGCCGTGGTGGACGAGGTGCTGAAGAACGTCGACGAGGACCTGCGCCTGGGCGGCGAGCTGCAGGTGGTCACGGTCCTGTTCAGCGACATCCGCGGCTTCACCACCTTCTCCGAGACGCGCGAGCCCGACGAGGTGATCGAGGTCCTGAACCGCTACCTGACCTCGATGACCGACGTGATCCTGCGCCACGGCGGCACGCTCGTGGCGTTCATGGGCGACGGGATCATGGCCGTGTTCGGGGCGCCCATCCCGCTGGACGACCACGCCGATCGCGCCTACGCGGCGGCGTGCGAGATGGCCGGCCCGACGCTCGACGAGTTCAACGAGTGGCTGCGCGCCGAGGGCCAGGGCGAGGGCTTCCGCATCGGCGTGGGGCTGAACAGCGGCGCGGTGATGGCGGGCAACGTCGGGTCGCAGCAGCGGCTCGAGTACACCGTGATCGGGGACACCACCAACACCGCCTCGCGGATCGAGGGGATGACCAAGGGGACCCCCCACATGATCATGCTGTCCGAGTCGACCCGGGCGATGATGATCCACGACCACCCGGACCTCGAGCAGATGGAGGAGATGGAGGTGCGGGGGCGGCAGGCGAGGGTGGTGATCTGGGCGCCTGCGCGCGAGGACGGTGCTACGGCGCGCGCGCCAGGTAGCGCTCGCCCGCGTCGACCAACACCGTCCGGTCCAGCGTGAAGTCCCGGACCGCCACGGTGCCCTCGCGCACGATCGTGAGCGTGCCGTCGCAGCGGTCCACCGTCAGCCAGCGCGTTCCGCGCACGGCGCCCGAGGAGTGGCGCCCGCGGGTGCGGAAGCGCCCGCTCGAGTTGCCCCAGAGCTTCCGGCTCGCGGCGCGCCGCCGACGCCGTGCCGCTGCGGGCAGCTGGTCAGCGCCCCGCTCAGCACGAGGTCGGTCACGAAGCGCGCGGCCGCGCGCTGGCGCACCTTGAACAGCCCGCCGTAGAAGACGCCGCGCTGGAAGCGCCCGCGGCGCCTGCGCTCGGTGGCCACCTCCACGCGCCCGCGGCGCGTGTCGAGCGTCGACCCGAGCGGTATCTCGCGGACGCTCTGGAGCGGCACGAAGCGCTGACTGCCCGCCACGCGCACGCGAACGCTGCCCGAGACGGGCTCCGCCACCAGCGTCTCGCCGAGATCCGGCACGGGGTCCTGGGCGAAGACGATCGCCGGGGGCTGAGGCGGCGGCGCCACGAACGCAGCCGCCACCTGGATCTGCCTGCGTGCCTGCGCCGCCGGGGCGCCGTTCCCGAGCACGGTGCCGCCGGTGAAGATCGTCGTGGTGGAGGCGCCCTCGTTGTCGGTTACGACCAGCGTCACCGTGTACGTGCCGGGCTCGGTGTAGACGTGCTCCGGCGAGGGACCGCCGCCCGGCAGCACCGTCCCGTCGCCGAAGTCCCAGTCGTAGCGGACGATCGTGCCGTCGGGGTCGGCCGCGCCCGAGGCGTCGAACTGCGTGGCCGAGCCGGCGCTGCCGGGCGCGGCCTCGAAGCTCGCCACGGGCGCCTGGTTGGGGCTCACCACGACGCCGTACGCCGCGTGCAGATCGACAGCCGGCGGGGCCTTCGGCGCGAGCACCGCGCCGGCCCCGATGCCGAACAGGTGGCCGTCGCCGCCGGCCGCGAACAGGCTCTGGCCGTCCGGGCTCACGCCGAGGTAGCCGAGCCGTTTCCAGGGGAGGACGGGCACCTCGGCCTCACCGGCGGGCGTGAGCGTCCCGTCCGTGCCGACCGTGAAGGAGAGCACTCGCGCGGGCCCGTGCCACCAGCTCCGGGCCGCGGTCACGTGCACGGCCGAGCCGTCGGGCGCGATCGCGATGCCGATCGGCCGGCCGCCGGTGGCCAGCGTGGCGGGCGACTCCGGCACGGGCGTGCCGTCGGCCGCGACCGCGAACTGGAACACGCGGCCGTCGCCCGAGGTGGCGTACATGTGCCGCCCGTCGGGAGTGAGCGCCACGTCCTCGAGCCTCCAGCTCGGCACGCCGACGAGATCGGCACGCGGCGTGAGCGACCCGCCCGCCCCGACGTCGAAGACGGCGATGCCTCCGTCGACCAGCACATAGACCGTGGCGCCGTCGGGGCTGACCGCGACGCCGCGCGCGTCCGGCCCCGCCTTCACGTAGCGCGGGTCCTTGGCGACCAGCTCGCCGCTCGGGCCGACGTCGAACTGGCGCACCTTGCCGCGGTCCTCGTCGGTCACGTAGACGCTGGTCCCGGCGGGATGCACGGCGATCGAGTGCGGCTCGTCACCCGCGTACACCAGCGGCGGGTCCTTCGGCGAGAGGCGGCCGTCGGCCGCGACGTCGAACTGGAGCACCCCGTCGTCCGCGGTCGCGTACAGGTCCGCGCCGGAGGGCGTCATCGCGAGCCGCCTCGGCTTGTGCGCGGGCAGCGCGGCGGGGTCGAGCGGCGTCAGGCTCCCGTCGGCTCCCACGGTGAACTGGGCGATCTCGCCGGCCCCGGGGTCGGTGAAGTAGACGGTGCGGGCTGCACTCGCAAGGGAAGGGAGGGCCAGCGCGACGGCGCAGGCGCCGAGCAGGGGGCGGAGGCGGATCAAGTTTCGGGCAGGTTTGCGGGTCCGGTCCAACCCTCTCATGGATGACCTTCTGGCGAAAGGCCTGGATTAGCCGCGTGCCGGCCTGTTGAGCGTCTGCCCGGAGGGCACGCCCTCGGACAGCTCCTTCTGCCGCTCGATCTCGGCGTTGAGCTCCGCGCCGAACAGCAGGGCGACGTTGCTGAGCCAGAGCCAGCCCACGAGCAGAATCGCGCCGGCGAAGGCGCCGTAGATGGCGCCGACGTCGGCCACGTTCGAAACGTAGGCCGAGAACGCGAGCGTGGCGCCCAGCCAGAGCAGCACCGCGGCCGCGGCGCCCGGCGTGAGCCAGCGGAAGCCCCGGTGGCGGACGTCCGGGGTCACGTAGTAGACGAAGGCGAAGGCCAGCATCGCCACCAGCAGCGCGCCCGGCCACCGGGCGATGTTCCAGACCTGGATGGCGGTCTCGCCGAGGCCGATGAAGCCGAGTATGTCCTCGGCGAAGGACCCCCCGACGAATGCCATCACCACGCTCGCCAGCACGAGCGTCATCAGTACGAGGGTCGAGGCTATGTCGATCGCCTTGCGGCGCAGGAAGCTGCGCCCGTCGCCGCTGAGCTCGAACACGACGTTCAGCGCCCTCCGCGCCGCCTCCAGCGCGCCCGTCGTCCCGTACAGGGCCAGCGGCACGCTCACCGCGAGAGCGGTCGCGGCTGTGTCGTCGCTCTCCAGGGCCCGGCGGAGCGAGCGGTCGATCGGCTCGAGGACCGAGGGAGGCACGACCCCCGCCAGGTAGTCCGTTATCGCCAGGTAGGTGTCCGGATACTGGCCGAGCAGGCTCAGCAGCGACAGGGCCACGAGGGCCGACGGGAACAGCGACATGAGCGTGTAGTACGTGAGGGCCGCGGCGTGATGCGTCATCTGGTCGTCGTAGAACGCCCGCAACGTCCGCTTGACCACGGTGCCCACTCTCCCCACGGGAGGCCGTTACCCGACTGGCGCCGCTGATAGCCTCGCGCTCGTGAGCGAATTCGCCGCGCTCATCGCCCAGGGGAAGGTCCGGGACATCTACGACGCCGGGGAGGAGCGCCTCCTCCTCGTCGCCTCCGACCGCATCTCGACCTACGACGTGGTGCACCCCACGCCGATCCCGGACAAGGGCAAGGTGCTCACCGGTCTCACCGCCTTCTGGCTCGACCGGACGGACGACATCTGCCCGAACCACCTCGTCTCCTACACGGACGTGCCCGAGGAGCACCGCGGCCGCGCGATGCTCGTCGAGCGGCTCGAGATGGTGCCGGTCGAGTGCGTGGTGCGGGGCTACATCACCGGCTCGGGGTGGAAGGACTACCTCGCGACCGGTGCGGTCTGTGGCATCGGCCTGCCGGCCGGCCTGCGCGAGTCCGAGCGCCTTCCCGAGCCGATCTTCACACCGGCCACCAAAGCCGATGTCGGGGATCACGACGAGAACGTCGACTTCGACCGCGCCGCCGAGATCGTGGGCGACCGGCCGCTGCTCGAGGAGCTGCGCCGCCTCTCGATCGCCATCTACGAGCGCGCCGCCGACCACGCGCGCGAGCGCGGGATCGTCCTGGCCGACACCAAGTTCGAGTTCGGCCGCCGCCCCGACGGCACGATCGTGCTCGGCGACGAGGTGCTGACGCCCGACTCCTCCCGCTTCTGGCCGGCCGACGGCTACGAGCCGGGCCGCGGCCAGCCGAGCTTCGACAAGCAGTATGTGCGCGACTGGGCGACCGCCTCGGGGTGGGACAAGTCGCCGCCCGCGCCCGAGATCCCCGCGGACGTGGTGGAGGGCACGCGGGCGCGGTACGTCGACGCCTACGAGCGGATCACCGGCGAGCCGTTCGAGCGCTGGCTGGAGCGCTCCGCGTGAGGGTGCAGGTGCTGATCCGGCCGAAAGAGGGAATCCTCGACCCGCAGGGCCAGGCGGTGGAGCAGGCGCTGCAGGCGCTCGGCTTCGAGGGCGTCCGGAACGTACATGTCGGCCGGCTGATCGAGCTCGACGTGGACAACCCCGGGCAGGTTCCGGAGATGTGCGAGCGGCTGCTGGCCAACCCGTTGATCGAGGATTGCGAGATCGTGAACCGGCACGACGTGCCCAAGAGGAACGCAGCGTGAGGTTCGGGGTCGTCCGCTTCCCCGGCTCCTGCGACGAGGTGGACGCGCTCCTCGCCTGCCGCCGCTTCGGCGAGGCCCAGCTCCTGTGGCACAAGGAGCGCGACCTCGCCGGCGTGGACGCCGTGGTCGTGCCCGGCGGTTTCTCGTACGGCGACTACCTGCGCGCCGGCGCCATCGCCCGCTTCTCGCCGCTGATGGAGTCGGTGATCGAGTTCGCGCGCGGCGGCGGCCCCGTCCTCGGCATCTGCAACGGCTTCCAGGTGCTGTGCGAGGCCGGTCTCCTGCCCGGCGCCCTGCTGCCGAACCGCTCGCTGCGATTCGTCTGCCGGCAGGTCGACCTGGTGGTGGAGAACGCCGACACGGCGTTCACGCGCGCGTGCGTGGCCGGCGACACGCTCTCGGTGCCGGTCAAGCACACCACGGGCCGCTACCACGCGCCCGGGATCCCGGAGGAGCAGGTGGTGCTCCGCTACGCGCGCGGCCAGAACCCGAACGGCGCGCAGGACGACATCGCCGGCGTGTGCAACGCGGAAGGCAACGTCGTCGGTCTGATGCCGCACCCGGAGCACGCGGTCGACCCGCTCACCGGCTCGGCCGACGGCGGCCGCATGTTCGAGTCGGTGGCCCTGGTCCCGAAGCCGCCGCCGTGGCCGGCGGCGCAGGGTACGGCATCTGAGCTCCCGCGGCGTGAGCGCCGGCGCCATCGCGCCGCACCGCGAGCTCGGGCTGACCGACGCGGAGTACGAGGGCATCCGCGACCGCCTCGGCCGCGACCCGAACGCGCTCGAGCTGGCCGTGTTCTCGCTGATGTGGTCCGAGCACTGCGCCTACAAGCACTCGAAGAAGCTGCTGCGCGAGCTGCCCACCGAGGGCCCGCACCTGCTGATGGGCCCGGGCGAGAACGCCGGCGTGGTGGACGTGGGCGACGGGCTGGCGGTGGCGTTCAAGGTCGAGTCGCACAACCACCCGAGCGCCGTGGAGCCGTTCCAGGGGGCCGCCACGGGCGTCGGGGGCATCCTGCGCGACATCTTCGCGGTGGGCGCGCGACCGATCGCCGTCCTCGACTCGCTCCGCTTCGGCGAGCTGGAGTCGGCCCGCTCGCGCTACCTGTTCGACTGGGCCGTGAAGGGGATCGGCCACTACGGCAACTCGATCGGGGTGCCGACCGTCGGGGGCGAGGTCTACTTCGAGCCCGCCTACGAGCAGAACTGCCTGGTGAACGCGATGTGCGTGGGCCTGGCGCGCCACGAGCGCCTGATCCGCAGCGCCGCCGCCGGGGTGGGCAACCCGCTCGTGCTGCTCGGGGCGCGCACGGGGCGCGACGGGATCGGCGGAGCGTCGGTGCTCGCCAGCGCCGAGCTGTCGGAGGGGGATGCCTCGAAGCGCCCGAGCGTGCAGATCGGCGACCCGTTCGAGGAGTCGAAGCTCGTCGAGTGCTGCCTCGAGCTGCTCGACCGCGAGCTGCTCGCCTCGCTGCAGGACCTCGGCGCGGCCGGCCTGTCCTCGTCCTCGTCCGAGATGGCGTCCAAGGGCGAGGTGGGGATCGACATCGACGTGGCGCGCGTGCCGCTGCGCGAGGCGGACATGGAGCCCTTCGAGATCATGATCTCGGAGTCCCAGGAGCGGATGCTGTGCGTGGTCGAGCCCGAGCTGCTCGACGAGCTGATGTCGGTCTGCGAGCGCTGGGACGTGCGCGCCACGCAGATCGGGACGGTCACGGACACGCGCCGGCTGCGCGTGTTCGATGGCGGCGAGCCGGTGGGCGACATGCCGGTCGAGGCGCTGGTGGACGACTGCCCGCTGTACGACCTCGAGCCGTCGGAGCCGGACGGGCGCATCTACCCGGATCCGCCCGCTCGGCTCGCTGCCGGCGTGGGTCCCGAGGAGGCGCTGCTCGCGCTTCTCGCGTCGCCGAACGTGGCCTCGAAGCGGTTCGTGTTCGAGCAGTACGACCCGATCGTGGGCTCGCGCACCGTGCGCCGGCCGCAGGCGGCGGACGCGGCGGTGCTGAAGCTCGACAACGACGGCGGCAGCGGCGCGATCGCGGTCTCCATCGACGGGAACGGGCGGCGGGTCGCCTGCGATCCGTACGTGGGGGCCGCGGAGGCGGTGCTCGAGTGCGCCCGCAACCTGGCCTGCGTGGGCGCGGAGCCGCTGGGCCTCACCAACTGCCTGAACTTCGGCAACCCGGAGAAGCCGCACATCGCGTGGCAGCTCACGCGGGCGGTGGAGGGGCTGCGGGACGCCTGCCTGGCGCTGGGCGTGCCGGTGGTGGGGGGCAACGTGTCGCTCTACAACGAGGGCGGCGGCGGGCCGATCTATCCGACGCCGATCGTCGGGATGGTGGGCAAGCTGCCCGACCCGGGCTCGGTGCCGCGCACGGGGTTCGCCTCGCCGGGGCACGCCGTCGCGCTGGTGGGCCCGTTCCGGCCGGCGCTGGAGGGCTCGGAGCTGGAGAAGCTGCGCGGGCGGCTGGCCGGCGGGCTGCCCTCCGTCGACCTCGCAGAGCAGGCGGCCGCGCTGGAGGCGCTGCGCGCAGCGGCGCGCGGCGGGGCTCTCGCCACGGTGCACGACGTGGCCGACGGCGGGCTGGCCGTGGCGCTCGCCGAGTGCTGCATCGAGGGGGGCGTGGGCGCGCGGATCGAGCTGCCGTCGACGGACGATGACGCGCTCTTCGGCGAGGGCCCGGGCGGGGCGGTTGTCGCCGGGCCGCCGGAAGCGGTGAAGGAGGTGCCGGGCGCCCGCGTGATCGGTGAGATCGGCGGCGAGGCGCTCGAGATCGCGGGCGCCTTCTCGCTGCCGCGTCGAGCGTCTGCGGTCCGCGTACGAGGGCACGATTCCCGCCGCGTTCGCCGTCTGACCCCGCGAGTGGTCGGTTTCCCCCACTATGGCCGGGGAAATCGACCCTCGGTGATGGCGGAGGCGTCCGCCACCCCCGCTGGTACGCTCATCGAGCGGCTCCGCTCGCCCCCTGTGGCACCGCCCCGAGGCCCGAAGCAGCGGCTCGGCCGGCTGCGCAGGGTACGGCTTCCTCCGCCCACCCACTGAATGACTCACGAGCTCGACCATCGCGACGGACCTCGCGACGAGTGCGGCGTCTTCGGCGTGTACGCGCCCGAGTCGGACGTCGCCCGGCTCGCGTACTTCGCGCTGTTCGCGCTGCAGCACCGCGGCCAGGAGTCGGCCGGGATCGCGACCGCCGACTCCGGCCACATCATGACCATCCGCGACCTCGGCCTCGTCTCGCAGGTGTTCGACGAGGAGAAGCTGCGCGCGCTCCAGGGCCAGATGGCCCTCGGGCACGTGCGCTACTCGACAACCGGGTCCTCGGCCTGGGAGAACGCGCAGCCGGTCTGGCGCTCCGACCTCCGCCAGGTCGCGCTCGCCCACAACGGCAACCTCATCAACGCGGTCGAGCTCCACGGCGAGCTGAGCGACAAGGGCGTCCATTTCCGCGGCACGTCCGACTCGGAGATCATCGCGGCGCTCCTGTCGACCCACCCCGCCGAGCGCGTGCAGGACGCGCTGGCCGAGGTGGTGCCGCGCCTCGAGGGCGCCTTCTCGACGGTCGTGATGACGAAGGACGCGGTGGTCGGCTTCCGCGATCCCGCAGGCCTGCGGCCGCTGGCCCTCGGCCGGCTCGGCGACTCCTACTGCCTCGCCTCGGAGAGCTGCGCGTTCGACATCATCGGCGCGGAGCTGCTGCGCGAGGTGCAGCCGGGCGAGATGGTGTCGCTGGGCGAGGGCGGGATCGAGACTCGCCAGCTGGTCGAGTCCGAGCGCAAGGCCTTCTGCGTGTTCGAGCACATCTACTTCGCGCGCCCCGACTCGATCCTCGAGGGCAACCGCACACAGGTGTCGCGTCGCAAGATGGGAGAGATCCTCTGGCGCGAGTCGCCGGTGGACGCCGACGTGGTGATCGCCGTGCCCGACTCGGGCAACCCCGCGGCGGCCGGCTACTCGAAGGCGTCGGGCATCCCGCGCGACGACGGGCTGATCAAGAACCGCTACGTGGCCCGGACCTTCATCCAGCCCGGCCAGGAGCTCCGCAAGCACGGCCTGCGCATGAAGTTCAACCCGCTCCGCGAGGTGGTCGAGGGGAAGAGGCTCGTGGTGGTGGACGACTCGATCGTGCGCGGCAACACCACCCGGCAGATCGTCCAGATGCTGCGCGGTGTGGGCGCGGCCGAGATCCACATGCGGATCTCGGCTCCCGCGATCCGGCACCCCTGCCACTACGGCATCGACATGTCGACGACGCAGGAGATGGTCGCCCACGGCCGGACCGAGGAGGAGGTCGCGGAGGAGCTCGGGTGCGACTCGCTCGCGTACCTGTCGCTGGCGGGGGTCTACGAGGCGATCCGCTCCACGCGCGAGACGCACTGCGACGCCTGCTTCTCGGGCGACTACCCGCTCGCCCGAACCGGCGCGGCGAACGGGAAGTTCGCGCTCGAGGAGCTGGCGGTCGTCCGCTCGTAGCGGGGCTTCTGCAACAACTGCGTTACGGCCCTGCCGGTGCGGCCGGGACCGGCGCTAGGGTGGCCCTCCCTCTCATGGACCGGCTCACCGCAACCCTGCACGACCGCTTCGGCTTCCCCGGCTTCCGCCCCGGGCAGCGAGAGGCATGCGAGGCCGCGCTGGCGGACCGGGACGTGCTGGTGGTGATGCCCACCGGCTCGGGCAAGTCGCTCTGCTACCAGCTTCCCGCCCTGCTGCGCGACGACCTGACGGTGGTGGTCTCGCCGCTGGTGGCGCTGATGCAGGACCAGGTGGAGGCGCTGGCCGCCCGCGGGCTCGGCGACCGGGTCGCGCTCGTCAACGCCCAGCGCGACGGCTCGACGAACGCCGCGACGCTGAGGCGCGCGGCCGCCGGCGAGCTGAGCCTGCTGTACGTGGCGCCGGAGCGCTTCGCGGCGCCCCGGTTCCTCGAGGCGATGGCCGGGGTGCGGGTGGGCCTGTTCGTGGTGGACGAGGCGCACTGCGTCTCGCAGTGGGGGCACGACTTCCGCCCCGACTACTTCCGCCTCGCCGACGCCGCCCGGATGCTGGGCGCGAGGGCGCTCGTGGCGTCCACGGCCACCGCAACGCCGCGGGTGGCGCACGACGTGGTCCAGCGGCTCGGCCTGCGCGAGCCGCTGCTCGTGGCAACCGGATTCGACCGGCCCAACATCGCGTTCGCGGTGGCCCGTCCCGGGCCGGGGGAGAAGCGGGCGCTGCTCGCGGAGGCGTTGAAGGAGCCGGATGCGCTGCCGGCGATCGTCTATGCGGGCACGCGGGCGGGGTCGGAGGAGCTGGCGCGCGAGCTCAGCGCGGCGCTGGGCGTGGAGGCGGCGGCCTACCACGCGGGGCTCGACCGCGAGCGCCGCGCCACGGTCCAGCGGCGCTTCCTCGCCGACGAGCTGCAGGTCATCTGCGCCACCAACGCGTTCGGCATGGGGGTCGACAAGCCGAACGTCCGGACCGTCGTGCACGCCAGCGTGCCGGCGTCGCTCGAGGCGTACTACCAGGAGGCGGGGCGTGCGGGGCGGGACGGGCGCCCGGCGCGGGCGCTGCTGCTGGCGGAGAACCGCGACAAGGCGCTGCACGTGCACTTCATCAAGCGCGACGAGATCGACGGGCAGCTGCCCGGCTGGCTCGCAGACCGGCTGTGGGCCGCGGCCGACGGCAACGGTCGCTATTCGGTGGACGCCTACGAGCTCGTACGCGGCCTGGGCGGCGACGGCGACCGCCTGCGCTCCCTGCTCGGCCACCTCACACGGGCGCGGGTGATCTCGCCCTCGCCGTCGGCGCCGGACCGGGTGGCCGGCCGCGCGATCGCGCCGTTCGACCGGAGGGCGTCGGCGCTGTGCAAGTCCTCGGTGGAGGAGGGCGCCCGCGCGCGCTGGCGCCAGTACCGCGAGATCTGGGCGTACGTGGAGCAGGAGAGCTGCCGGCGGGAGGCGATCCTGCGGCATTTCGGGGATGCCTCGGCGCCGGCCAGGCAGGCGGCGTGCTGCGACGTCTGCACGCCCGGTCTCGTGCCCACCCCGCCGCCTCCGGACCCGGTGGCCATCGAGACGCTCGACGACGCGATCATCTCCGTGGCCACGGGCGCCCGTCCGGCCGTGGGCCGCACCACCTGCGCCGAGATCCTCCACGGCGGCCGCAGCAAGAAGCTGCTCCGGAACGCCTACGACGGCCTGCCCGCCTACGGCGTCTCCTCCCACATGCGCCGCGCCGACATCCTGGCGCGGGTGGACGAGCTGATCGAAGCCGGGCGCCTCGAGACGAGCGGCGGCCCCTACCCGGTGCTACGCCTGCCGCTCGGCGCAGCCGTCTGACGGTGCCCGCGTTCCGCGTCGCCGTCCTCATCTCCGGCACCGGCACGAACCTCCAGGCGCTGCTCGACACGGTGCACGGGAAGCCCGTTCCGGGTTCGGCTGCCGACACAATCGAGATCGCGTGCGTGGTCGCCTCCCGTTCGGATGCCCCCGGCCTCGGCCGCGCCGAGCGCGCCGGCGTCGAGACTGCAGTCTTCGCCATCGCCGACCACCCCGACCGCCCGGCCCGCGACCGGGCGTTGGCCGAGTGGCTCGAAGCCCGCGGAGTCGACCTGGTCGTGCTCGCCGGGTTCATGGAGCTGCTCGGCCCCGAGCTCGTCGGCCGCTTCCGCGGCCGGATCGTGAACGTGCACCCGTCCCTGCTCCCCGCCTTCCCGGGCGTTGGGGCCATCGAGCAGGCGGTGGAGCACGGGGTGCGGGTGACCGGGGTGACCGTGCACTTCGTGGACGAGCACCTGGACAATGGTCCAATCGTCTTCCAAGAGGCCCTGGAGCTTCCGTATCCTGCGCGCATCGCCCAGATCGAGGACCGTGTGCATGCTCTGGAGCACCGGCTGTTGCCGCGTGCGGTAGAGCTGATCGCCGCCGGGCGGGTCCGCATCGATCCGCACAACCCGCGTGTCGTACTGGTCGACGATGTCGATTGAGCCCCGCGGCACGGAGGTGACGGCCCCTGGCGAGGTGCGCATCCGGCGTGCGCTGCTGAGCGTTTCGGACAAGCGTGGCCTGGTGGAGTTCGCGCGCGGCCTGGCGGAGCTCGGCGTGGAGATCATCTCCACGGGCGGCACGGCGGCCGACCTCGTCGAGGACGGCCTCCAGGTGCGCCCGATCGAGGACTACACGGGGTTCCCCGAGATCCTCGACGGCCGCGTGAAGACGCTGAACCCGCGCGTGCACGCCGGGCTGCTGGCCGTCCGCTCGGAGCGCTCGCACGTGGACACGCTGAACGAGCACGAGATCGAGCCGATCGACCTGGTCTGCGTGAACCTCTATCCGTTCGAGCGGGTCTCGGGGCGCCGCGGCGTCGAGGAGCACGAGGTGATCGAGAACATCGACATCGGCGGCCCCGCGCTGATCCGCGCGGCGGCGAAGAACCACGCCTTCGCCGCGGTGGTGGTCTCGCCGGAGAGCTACGACGCGGTGCTTGCCGAGATGGGCGAGAACGGCGGCATGCTGTCGGCGCGCACGCGCGAGAGCCTCGCCACCGAGGCCTTCGCCTACACGGCCCGCTACGACGCGGCGATCTCGCGCTGGTTCGCCGAGCGCGAGGACGACATGCCGAACCAGTACACGCGCTCGTTCGAGAAGGTGCTCGACCTCGCCTACGGGGAGAACCCGCACCAGCGCGCGTCCCTCTACGCCGAGGCGGGCACCCGAACGCACCTGATGTCGATGGTGTCGAAGCTGCACGGCAGGGAGCTGTCGTTCAACAACCTGCTGGACCTCGACTCGGGCCGAGCGCTGGTGGAGGACTTCGAGCTGCCGGCCGCGGCGATCGTGAAGCACAACAACCCGTGCGGGGCGGCGGTGGGCACCGACGTGAGCGCCGCGTTCGACCACGCGCTCGCCTGCGATCCGCAGAGCGCGTTCGGGGGAGTGGTGTGCTTCAACCGGCGCGTGGACCGCTCGCTCGCCGAGAAGCTGCACGCGATCTTCATCGAGCTGGTCTTCGCGCCGGGCTACGACGACGACGCGCTCGAGGTCCTCAAGCAGAAGCCGAACGTGCGGCTGCTCGACAACCGCGAGCGCCGCCGCGTGCCGATCACGGAGAAGGACGCGAAGCGCGTGCGCGGCGGGCTGCTGGTGCAGGACTTCGACACCGGGCTCGAGCTGCGCGAGGAGATGCAGGTGATGACCCGGCGCAAGCCGAGCGAGAAGGAGTGGGGCGAGCTGCTGTTCGCGATGCGCGTGTGCAAGCACGTGCGATCGAACGCGATCGTGCTGGCGAGCGGCGTGGGGACGGTCGGGATCGGCGCGGGGCAGATGAGCCGGGTGGACTCGGTGCGGCTTGCGGTCGACAAGGCGGCGGCGGTGTCGAACGACCTGAACGGCGCGGTGCTGGCGTCCGACGCCTTCTTCCCGTTCGCGGACGGCCCGCAGCTGGCGATCGACGCGGGGGTGCGGGCGATCATCCAGCCGGGCGGGTCGCAGCGCGACCGCGAGGTGATCGAGGCGTGCGACGCGGCGGACGTCGCGATGGTCTTCACGGCCCGCCGCCACTTCCGCCATTAGACATTCATCGAACCGTCGCTAGACTCGATGCTGGCTTCGCAATGAGAGAGCCTCATCACCCATCACGCGAGGAGCTCGAACTTTCGAGCGTGCTCCACGCCCTGAGCGACCCGGCGCGGCTCGACATCGTCCGCCGCCTGGCTGCCGGCGACGAGCCCTCGTGCGGAATGTTCGAGCTCGGCCTGTCGAAGGCAACGCTCTCGCACCACTTCCGCGTGCTGCGCGAGTCCGGCGTGGTCCTGGTCCGCCCGGAGGGCCGAAAGCGACTGCTCTCCCTGCGCACCGCGGACCTGAACGCCCGCTTCCCGGGCCTGATCAGCGCAGTCCTGGCAGTGAAGCACCGCCGCCCGCGGACGAAGACCGCGGCGTAGCGGCGGCCCTACGCGTGCGCGCCGCGTGCCTGCTGCGAGTGGGTCGCCCGAGACTTGAACCCGGAACCTTCGGATTAACCTGCCGCACCGGCTCTCACCGGCCACCCGCCTGGCGGGCTTGCGGTCTGGACCATCTCTTCACCCTCGACTCGACGTTAGGGTGGGCGGCGTATGGCCTCTGAGGGCTCTCCGGACGAACTGCCGGGTTGCCTGCTGATTGCCCAATCCCGAGGATTGTCACCGGTGTCGGTACCGCGGGCTCTAAGGGGGTCCCAGCAAACAGCCGCCGACAAACCAGCGGTCTCCCGTCTGGCGCTCCTTTCCAGAAGTCCGCTGCTCTACCAATTGAGCTAACGACCCAGAGGCGGAAAGTATGGCGGGTAGTCGGTCCGATTTGGATGCGAACATGTGTTCGTGGAATCTGCGATCCCTCAGACCGCCTGTCCCGCTGCTGAGGCAGGCCGGCCGCCCGCCGGCGCAGAGCAGCACGGCCGAGGTCCGTTACTGCCAACGCCACGGGCGTGTCGCCTTCCACCTGTATTCGGCGGGCAAGCCAGGGCAACGCTGGCGCTGCAAGCGTTGCGTCGGCGAAGCGGTCACGCGACGTCATCAGAAGATCAAGCGAATCCTCGTTGCCGAGGCCGGCGGAGGCTGCGCTGTCTGCGGCTACGAACGCTGTGTCTTCAACCTCCACTTCCACCACGTGGACCCGTCCAAGAAGTCGTTTGGAGTAACCGTTGCCCGAGGGAAGTCGCTCGATGCCTATCGGGCCGAGGCGCGAAAATGCGTCCTCGTGTGCGCGAACTGTCACGGCGAGATCGAGGCCGGACTCATCCCATCGCCTCCGCCTCAGGCCCGTTTCAAGGCCGCCTAGCCTTCACGGGCATGGGGGCACCACATCAGTTCCGGGACGAGCTCGAGACGTTCCTCGATCGGGCCTACCGAAGCGGGAGCGTGCTGGACGGCGGGGGCGACGCCGTCGAGCTCGCGCCCGCACAGCATCGAGCGGGCGCAGGGCGAGGCCCTGCGCGATCTCGCGATCGCCGAGGGGGCCGAGCGGACCATCGAGGTCGGCCTGGCGCTCGGCATGTCGGCGTTGTTCCTGTGCCAGGCCGTGCTGCCGCGCGGTGGGCGTCACGTGGCGATCGATCCCTTCCAGGCGGAGTCGTGGAACGGGGCCGGCCTCAGGACCCTGCGAGAGGCCGGCGTGGGGGATCTGGTCGAGGTGATCGAGGAGGAGAGCCAGCTCGCGTTGCCCCGGCTCGTGGCGGAGGGCCGCGAGTTCGACCTGGCCTTCGTGGACGGCGACCACCGCTTCGAGGGCGTCTTCCTCGACCTCTACTTCATGACCCGCCTGGTGAGGCCGGGCGGGCTGGTCGTGGTGGACGACATGTGGATGCCGGCCGTGCGGACGGCCGTGGCCTACGTGGAGAGGAACCTCGGCGCGACGCTGGAGCCGGACGCGCTCCCCAGCGCCTTCCGCTGGCGCAAGCGCCCGCTGAGCCGCGGTGTGCCGAGCGGAACGGGCGACACCGCCGTGCTGCGCCTGCCGAGCGAGCGCCCGGCGCTGCGCTGGGACGAGTTCGTGCCGCCGTACTGACGGCCCTTGCGACGGCGTCCGCCGGACCAGAACCGGCTGCACCTACAATCGCTCGGGCAAGGGGGCGTGGTCCAGTGGTCTAGGACGTCGGCCTTTCACGCCGAAGATCGCGGGTTCGAATCCCGTCGCCCCTACTAGCCCCGGCGCATCAGCCGGCCCGACGGCCGCCATCAGCTCGTCCGTGAGCTCCTCCGGCGTCCCCTCGGCGCGGCCGTCCACCACGCAGTGGCGGGCGTGGCCGTCCAGGAGGCCCAGTGCGACCTTGTCGAGGGCTGCCTGGATCGCCGCGATCTGGGTCAGCACGTCGATGCAGTAGCGGTCGTCCTCGACCATTCCTCCCACGCCGCGTACCTGGCCCTCGATGCGGCGCAGCCGGGTCAGCAGCTGCTCCTTCGTCGCGGAGTAGCCGTGCTTGTTCGTGGTCGCGGTCGTGGCCATCGGGTTCCTTTTCGCCAGGGGATCTCGCAGAAGGGTACCAATACCCTCTAGGGGTATGCTACCGTTCGCGGCGGATACCCCTCCCCCGTATTGCGGAGACCCCTTCAAAATGCGCCCGAATCCCCGCGTCAGCACCCTCGCCCGGCTCGCGCTCTTCGCCGGCCTGCTCGCCCTCGTGTTCGCGGCCGCGGCGCTGGCCGGCTCCGCACTCGATCCCGACGTCGATCGCGAGACCGCGTCCTCGGACGCACCCGAGGGTGGGCATTCGGCCGGCGGCGGCGAGGGCGCGTCGCATTCGGCCCCTCCGGACGCTCCCGCGAAGGGCCTGGCACAGGCCGCGGGCGGCCTCCGCCTCGTCGTCGACGATCCCCACGCGGTGACCGCGCGGCAGCAGCTCCGCTTCCGCATCGTGAACGAGAAGGACGCCACGGTCCGCGACTTCGACGTCGAGCACGCGCGGCGCATGCACCTCATCGTCGTCCGCCGCGACCTGAGCGGCTTCCAGCACCTCCACCCCGAGCAGACCGCCGACGGCGGCTGGCAGGTTCCGCTCCGGCTCGCCGGCGCGGGCACCCATCGCGTCTTCGCCGACTTCAGCACCGGCGGCGAGTCCCACACGCTCGGAACCGACCTTCAGGCGGACGGCCGGTTCGTGGCTCGGGAGCTTCCGCACCCTGCCACGACGGCGACGACCGACACCGGCCTCGAGGTCCGCCTCGAGCAGGCGCGCGACCAGGTCCGCTTCACCGTCTTCGACGACGGCCGCCGCGTGAAGGACATCCAGCCCTACCTGGGCGCCCGCGGCCACCTGGTCGCGCTGCGCGAGGGCGACCTCGCCTTCCTGCACGTCCACCCTGAGTCCGAGGCCAGCGAGGGCAGCGACATCCGTTTCGCGGTCGAGTACCCCTCCGAGGGCCGCTACCGCCTGTTCCTCCAGTTCAAGCTCGACGGGCGCGTCCATACCGCCGCCTTCACGCGCGAGGTGGGTGAGGCGCATGGCCACTGAGCACCTCGACCTGCCCATCACCGGCATGACATGCGCGTCGTGCGCGAGCCGCGTCGAGAAGAACCTGAACAGCCTCGACGGGGTGGCGGCGACCGTCAACTACGCCACCGAGCGGGCCACCGTGTCCTATGAGGCAGGAGCGGTCGCGCCGGAGCAGCTCGTCCAGGCCGTCGAGTCGGTCGGCTACACGGCCGTCCTGCCCGCCGAGGAGGCGGTGCCGGAGGACGGCTCCCCCCGCGACGAGACCGCCGCGCTGCGCACCCGGCTCGTGGTCAGCGCCCTGCTTTCCCTGCCGGTGCTCCTCCTGTCGATGGTGTCCGCCTTCCAGTTCGACAACTGGCAGTGGCTGGTGCTCCAGCTCGCCACGCCCGTCGTCCTGTGGGGCGGCTGGCCCTTCCACCGCGCCGCCTGGCTGAACCTGCGCCACGGCGCCGCGACGATGGACACGCTGATCAGCCTCGGCACGCTCGCCGCCTGGCTGTGGTCGCTCTATGCCCTGTTCATCGGCGACGCCGGCATGACCGGCATGACGATGGAGTTCACCCTGATTCCCGAGCAGGGCGGCGGGGCCGACGACATCTACCTCGAGGTCGCCGCCGTCGTCACGACCTTCGTCCTCGCGGGCCGCTACTTCGAGGCGCGCGCGAAGCGCCGCGCCGGAGCCGCACTCGAGGCGCTGCTCGAGCTGGGCGCCCGCGACGCGTCGGTGCTCGACTCCGACGGCGCCGAGCGGCTGGTGCCGGTCGAGGACCTCCAGGTGGGCGACCGCTTCGTGGTCCGGCCGGGTGAGAAGGTCGCCACCGACGGCGTTGTCGAGGACGGCCGCTCCGCCGTCGACCTGAGCATGCTGACGGGAGAGTCCGTGCCGGTCGAGGTCGGTCCCGGCACGGAGGTCCCCGGCGCCACGGTGAACGCCGGCGGGCGGCTCGTCGTGCGGGCGACCAAGGTGGGCGCCGACACCGCGCTCGCGCAGATCGCCCGGCTCGTCTCCCAGGCGCAGTCGGGCAAGGCGCCGGTTCAGCGCCTGGCCGACCGCGTCTCGGGCGTGTTCGTCCCGGTCGTGGTGGCCCTGGCGGTCGCCACGCTCGCCTTCTGGCTGGGCGCCGGCGAGGGCGCCGGCTTCGCCTTCAGCGCCGCCGTGGCCGTGCTGATCATCGCCTGCCCCTGCGCGCTCGGCCTTGCCACGCCCACCGCCCTGATGGTCGGGACCGGGCGCGGCGCGCAGCTCGGGCTCCTCATCAAGGGCCCGGAGGTCCTCGAGGCCACGCGCCGGGTCGACACCGTCGTGCTCGACAAGACCGGCACGGTCACCAGCGGCCGGATGTCGCTGGTCGAGCTGACGCTCGCCGACGGTGTCGAGCGCGCCGAGGCGCTGCGCCTCGTGGGAGCCGCGGAGGACGCGTCAGAGCATCCGATCGCCCGGGCGATCGCCGGCGCCGCTCGCGACGAGGTCGGCCTTCTGCCTGCCCTCGACGCCTTCGGCAACCGCGAGGGCCTCGGTGTGGAGGCGACGCTCGACGGCGACCGGCTCGTGCTGGTCGGGCGTGAGCGGCTGCTGGCCGAATGGGGGTTCGAGATCCCCGACGCGCTGGGCGCCGCCCTCGAGCGGGCCGAGGAGAGCGGGCATACCGCGGTGCTGGCCGGCTGGGACGGCGAGGCCAGGGGGGTCCTGGTCGTGTCCGACACCGTCAAGCCGAGCAGCCGCGCGGCGATCTCCGAGCTCAGGCGCCTGGGCCTCCGGCCGGTGCTCCTCACAGGCGACAACGAGCGGACCGCACGAGCGGTCGCGGAGCAGGTCGGCGTGGACGAGGTGATCGCCGAGGTGCTCCCCTCCGACAAGGCCGCCGTCGTGAGGCGGCTGCAGGAGGAGGGCCGGGTTGTGGCGATGGTCGGCGACGGCGTGAACGACGCGCCCGCGCTCGCGCAGGCCGACCTCGGCCTGGCGATCGGCACCGGTACCGACGTCGCCATCGAGGCCTCCGACCTCACGCTGGTCTCGGGCGACCTCCGCGCCGCCGTGGACGCCATCCGGCTCTCGCGCGCCACGCTGCGCACCATCAAGCAGAACCTCACCTGGGCGTTCGCCTACAACGTGGCCGCCCTCCCGCTGGCGATGGCCGGGTTGCTCAACCCCATCGTCGCCGGCGCGGCGATGGCGCTCTCGAGCGTCTCCGTGGTGGCCAACGCCCTTCGGCTGCGGCGCTTCGAGACTTCGGCTCCTCCACGGGTACTCGAGACCTAGATGGACGCCACGGCCCACCACCACGGGCATCACGAGATGCCCACCTCCGGCGGCGCGCTCACCGTGGTCGCGCTCAGCGCCACGCTGCACTGCCTCACGGGCTGCGCGATCGGCGAGGTGCTCGGCATGGTGATCGGCACCGCGCTCGGCTTCACGGACCTCCAGACCATCGCGCTGGCGGTCGCGCTCGCCTTCCTCTTCGGCTACGCGCTCACCAGCCTGCCGCTGTTGCGCGCCGGGTTCACGGTCGCGGCGGTCATCCCGATCGCGCTGGCCTCCGACACGGCGTCGATCGCGGTCATGGAGATCGTCGACAACGCGATCATCCTGCTGATCCCGGGCGCCATGGAGGCGGGCGTCGGCGACGTGCTCTTCTGGGGCGCGCTGTCGGTCGCGCTCGTGGTGGCGGGAGCGTTTGCCCTGCCCCTGAACCGCTGGCTGATCGCCCGGGGGAAGGGCCACGCGGTCGTCCACGAGACCGGGATCCACGGCGGGCCCTCGCCGAAGCTGGTCGGCGCCATCGCCGCGGTCGCCGCCGTGTTCGGCACGGTCGTGCTGGTGGGCGAGCTGGTGTCGTCCGACGACGCGGGGATGGGCCACGGCGGCGACATGGCCGCCGAGCAATCGCAGGGCGGTCACGGCGAGGCGGCCGGCGGCCACGGCCAGACGGCGACGCCGGACCCGGTGCGCGGCCTGACCGCGAGCGCCGGCGGGCTGACGCTCGAGCTCGACACCGCGCGTCTGACGCCCGGCGAGCGCGGGGAGCTTCGCTTCCAGGTCGTCGACGAGGACGCGAGTGGCGGTACGCGACTTCGAGGTCGAGCACGAGAAGCGCCTGCACCTGATCCTGGCCCGGCGCGACCTGACGGGCTTCCAGCACCTCCATCCCCGGATGGGCGCGGACGGCACGTGGTCCGTGCCGGTCACGATCCCAGAGCCGGGCGACTACCGCGTGTTCGCCGACTTCAAGCACGACGGGGAGAACCAGACGCTGGCCCGCGACCTCACGGTGAGCGGGACCGCGCCGGAGGAGCCGCTGCCGGCGCCGGCGAGCACCGCCGTCACCGACACGGGCTACCGGGTGCAGCTCGACGCGGAGCAGTCACGGGCCGGACAGCCGGCCGAGCTCAGCTTCCACGTGACCCGCGGCGGCGAGGACGTCGCCGTCGAGGACTACCTGGGCGCCAAGGGTCACCTGGTGGCGCTGCGCGCCGGCGACCTCGCCTACCTGCATACGCACCCGGCCGGCGGTGATGGCCACGGAGATGCGGTCAGATTCGAGACCGAGTTCCCGACCGATGCCCGCTACCGCCTCTATCTGCAGTTCAAGGACGGCGGCGAGGTGCACACCGCGGAGTTCACGCGGGAAGTGGGTCGATGAATGGTCACTTCACCGCCGCGCGCTCGCGCTTGGCGCGCTTCCGCTCCTCCTGCGCGCGCTTGTGCTCCTCGTACTCGCGCTGGGCCTCGGCCTCGGCATCGGGGTCGTAGCTGCCGCACGACGCCGCGAACACCAGCAGGCCGGCCACCATCCCGGCCCAGTGGGACGCGACCAGGAAGACGATCGCCCCCGCGACCCCCCCGGCCACGGCCGAGAAGAGCACGTAGCCCAGCGGCATCGACAGGATCCGCGCCGTCACCGCCGCGCAGGCGAGCCAAACCACCGGCCCGGCCAGCCAGCCCCAGTCCTCGAAGAAGCTCTTGTCGAGCGCCAGGCCGAGCAGCACGAACGGAACAGCGACCACGATCGCCTGCACAACGAGCGACTTCCAGAACAGCCGGGCGTTCACAAGCCTGATACTAGAGTCGCCTGCCGGCGCGGCCGGGAGTGGGCGCTGCAGGGCTCGAACCTGCGGCCTCGGCCTTGTAAGGACCGCGCTCTACCACCTGAGCTAAGCGCCCGCGTGGCGAGTGTATTCGGCGCGATTCCAGAGTCAGAGATCGACCCACTCGGTCCGTTCGATCCCGCGTATTCCTGAATCGCCCCGTAGATGCTCTGGATGATGAACGTGGAATGAACCACGACGCGGCCGTTCCGTGCGGTAGGCCTCGACGCGTCTGGGTCGACGCCCTGGAGTAGCGGTGATCGCATGAGAGCCGAGGCACTGACGGCCGAGACCTAGCCGGCTAACCACCACGCGCCTCCACGCGCTCGCGCGGTTTCGAGGAGCCCGGCCGTTCGCGAACATACGTTCGCAACGCTATCGCCGCGCCCGGACAACCACCGCAGCCCGCCGCGCGGCGACAGCGTCGGCATCTGGCGGATCGACATCCGCGCTCCGGCTCGGCCAGCTCCAGCGAGTAGCGGCTCAGGATCGCGCCGGCGATCGCCTTGATCTCGAGCTGCCCGAAGCGCATTCCGATGCAGGTGCGCGAGCCGCCGCCGAACGGCACGTAGGCGCCCTTCGGCAGCGCCGCCTTCGCCTCCGGGGCGAACCGCGACGGCAGGAACTGCCACGGCTCCGGGAACACCTCCGGCAGGTGGTGGCTCGCCCACGAGCAGTAGTTGACCATCACCCCGCCGGGCACCTCCACCCCCAGCAGCTCGAACGACTCGATCGACCGGCGCGGCCCGATCCACGCCGGCGGGTACATCCGCAGCGTCTCGTCGAGGACCATGTCGAGCTGCGTCAGCGGATCGGTCTCCTGCGGGTTCCGCGCCAGCTCGTAGAACAGGAACGTGACCGTCGACGTGGTGGTGTCGTGGCCCGCGAACAGCAGCGTCATCACCTGGTCGCGCAGCTCGCGGTCCGACAGCCGCGAGCCGTCCTCGTCCGAGGCGTCGAGCAGCAGGCTGAGGATGTCCACGCCGCGCTCGCCGCTCGCCCGGCGCCGCGCGATCTCGGCGAAGATCACCCGGTCGAGCTCCGCCTTCGCCCGGTTCATCGCCCGCCACGGCGAACCGGGGCCGCGCAGCATCTGCAGCGCGTAGTCGCGTCCCCAGTAGCCGAGCGCCTCCTCGAACTCGGCGGCCATCCGGGCGTCCCGCGAGTCGCGGTCGGGGTCGAATCCGAACAGCGCGCGCATCGCGATCCGGAGCGCCAGCTGCCGCGTCCACATGTACAGGTCGAGCCGCTCGCCGGGCCGCCAGCCCGACACGGCGCGCTCGGCCTCCTCCTCCATGATCGAGGTCGAAGCAGCGAGCTGCTCCCGGTGGAACGCCGGCAGCATGATCCGGCGGGCGCGGCGGTGGTAGTCGCCGTCGGTGGTGAGCAGCCCGTCGCCGAGCAGCGGGAATCAGGTCGCCCATGCCGCCGTCGCGCCAGCGGAAGTTCGACGCGTGCGACACGGTCATGTAGTGGTTCGCCTCCGGGCCGAGCGCGAACACGACCGGCTGGTAGAGCAGGCGGATCGTGAACACCGGCCCGTGGCGCTCCCGCAGGCGCAGCAGCAGCGGGAGCGGCTCGCGCTCGAACTCCCGCGTGCGGCGTGGGCTGAACGACATCTCGCCCGGCGGCCATCCGCCGCGCGCGGCCCGCTGCGAGCGCATGTCGGCGCGCACGCGCTGGAGCACACCGGCCGGAACCTGAGGAGGAGGGGCGACTCCCATGTGTCGTGCATCCTACGTTCGGGGTAGCAGCCGGTCCATGGCTTCCGGGAGGTTCAGCCGCAACGGTGACCGCATCGACGTCGCCCGCTACGCGTGGCCGGCCGGGGTAGCCGCCGCCGGCGCGGCCTGGTACGCCGCCGACAGCCTCCGGCACCGGCGCGAGGGCGGCCACGGCTACACGCTGCGCGGCGAGGTCGACGTGGCCGAGCCGAGCTTCCTTCGGGCGGCCGAGGCGCTCACGGGAGCACCGGTGTCGTACGGCAACGACCTCGACCTCATGATCAACGGCGACGAGATCTTCCCCGCGTACCTGAAGGCGATCCGGGAGGCCGAGGAGACGGTCAACCTGCTCACCTACGCCTACTGGAAGGGCGACATCGCGACCGAGGTGGCCGACGCCCTGTGCGACCGCGCCAACGCCGGGGTGGAGTGCAACGTCCTGATCGACGCCGTCGGCGGCGCCCAGATGGAGCGCAAGCTGGTCGAGCAGATGCGCGACGCCGGCGTCACGTTCTGCTGGTTCCGCCCGCCGAAGCCGTACGCGGTCCGCCGGCTGCAGCACCGGACCCACCGCAAGCTGCTGATCGTCGACGGCGCGGTCGGGTTCACGGGCGGGGTCGGGATCGCCGAGGAGTGGACCGGCAACGCCCAGGACCCCGACCACTGGCGCGACACCCACGTACGCGTGCGCGGCCCGGTGGTGCGCGGGCTTCAGGGAGCGTTCGCCGAGAACTGGCTCGAGGGCACCGGCAACGTGCTGGCCGGCGACCGCTACCTGCCGGACCTCGACGAGGTGGAGGACGGCGGTCCGATGCAGGTGATGCGCTCGAGCGCCACGGTGGGGGACACGAACGCCGAGGCGCTCGTCTACCTCGCCCTGGCCGCCGCGAAGCGCACGATCGAGCTGACGTCGGCCTACTTCGTGCCCCGTCCCGCCTTCACCGAGGCGCTGCTCGAGGCGGCGGACCGCGGCGTGAACCTGCGCATCCTCGTGCCCGGCTCGCACATCGACAAGGAGTTCGTCCGCACCGCCGGCCGCGCCAGCTACGACGCCCTGCTCGAGGCCGGCGTCGAGCTGTACGAGTACTGCCCGACGATGCTGCACGCGAAGTCGCTGGTGGTCGACGCGGCCTGGTCGTGCGTCGGCTCGGTCAACTTCGACAACCGCTCGTTCCAGCTCCACGACGAGGTGGCGCTGTGCGTGCAGAGCGAGCGCTTCGCGGGCGAGCTGCACGACGTCTTCGAGCGCGACCTGACCGTCTCCGAGCGGATCGACCCGGACCACTGGAGCGAGCGTCCGCGTAGCCAGCGGGCGCGCGAGGCGGTCACGAAGTTCGCGCGGCGCGAGCTCTAGCGCGCGCTCGCCCGCAGCAGGACGCCGGCCACCTGCACGGGGTCGTCCCACGTGGGGATGTGACCGCAGCCCCGGAGCACCAGCGTGTGCCAGCCGGGGGCGGTCTCCCTCGGCCGGCGCACGAGGCGGTCGAGCTCCGCCCAGGCGAGCGTGACCGGCACGCGGATCTGGTCCACGCCCGAGAAGACGGCCGCTCGCATCGCCGCGTTGGCGCCCTCGAAGCCGGGCGAGGTCACGTACGAGCGAACCAGCCGGAGCGCCGCGGCGGGCGGCACGCGCTCGGGGTGGCCGACCGAGCTCCGCAGCAGCAGCCGGCGTCCGCGCACGCTGCGGAGCAGCACGGGGAGGAGCGGGAGCAACCGGCGGCCGATACGCCGCACGTCGGCGCCCGGGCGGGGGCCGAGCGGCCGCTTCCAGAGACCCGCGGTCGAGAGCCCGGTCACCGACAGCGCCCGGCCCGCCTTCGCGAGCTCGAGCGCCACCCAGCCTCCGAGCGAGTTGCCCGCCACGTGCGCCCGCTCGATGCCGAGCCGGTCCAGGAAGGCGGCCACCGAGCCGGCGAGGAGCTGCGGGGTCGGCCGGGCGCCGTTCGACAGCGGGGCCGACCCGCCGAAGCCGGGCAGGTCGACCGCGATCACGTCGCGCTCGCGGGCAAGCAGATCGAGCAGCGGCTCCCACACGACGAGCTCGCCGCCGAGCGGATGGATGAGGACGAGCGGCTCGCCGCTGCCGCGGCGGACATGGTTGAGCACGTGGCGCTCAGGTCCCGCTCAGGTCGTGGAACAGCACGGCGACTCGGCCACCGCGCCGGTCGTGGAACGGCACGACGCGCTCAGCTCCCGCTCAGCGCCGCGACGCGCTCGCGGCGTGGCGCCGGCCCGCGGTACGCCGGCCCCGCCAGCAGCGCCTGAACGTCCCCGATCCGGCGCTCGCGGAACCCGCCCTCGGAGTACGCCAGGTACAGCTCCCACAGCCGCTGGAAGCGCAGGTCGTAGCCGAGCTCTCCGGCGCGCTCCGCGAGGCGCACGAAGTTCTCCCGCCAGCGCCGCAGCGTCTCGGGGTAGTGCCCCGTGATGTCCTCGAGATCGAGCATCCGCAGCCGAGTCGCGCGCGCCACGCAGCGCGAGATCACCTCCACCGACGGCAGGCAGCCCGCCGGGAAGATCAGCTCCCTGATGAACGAGCGCGACGCCTTCTCCACCTCGTAGGCGCGGTCGTCGATCACGATCGCCTGGAGCAGCATCAGCCCGCGCGGGTCGAGCAGCTCGCCGCAGCGCCGGAAGAACAGGTCGAAGTACTGCCAGCCGACCGCCTCGATCATCTCGATCGAGACGAGCTTGTCGTAGCGCCCGCGCACGTCGCGGTAGTCCTCGAGCAGCACCGTGACCCGGTCCTCGAGCCCCGCCTCGCGCACCCGCTCCGTCGCCACCGCGTGCTGCTCGCGCGAGATCGTGGTCGTGGTGACCCGGCACCCGAAGCGACCCGCCGCGTGGAGCGCGAACGACCCCCAGCCCGTCCCGATCTCCAGCACGTGGTCCTCCGGCCCCAGCTCGAGCTTGCGGCAGACGCGCTCGAGCTTCGCCTGCTGCGCCTCGTGCAGGGAGGCGCCGGGTGGCTCGAACACCGCGCAGGAATAGGTCATCGAGTCGTCGAGGAACAGGCGGAACAGGTCGTTGCCCAGGTCGTAGTGGGCGGCCACGTGGCGGCGGGCGCCGGTGCGGGTGTTGCGCGGCACCCGCGAGAACAGGTTCATCAGCCGAGCGAGCGGCCGGCGCCAGCGGTCGAGTCGCGGCATCTCCCGCGCTCCGATCCGCACGAGCGTGACGAGGTCGTCGGTGTCCCAGACGCCGGAGCCGTACGCATCCGCCAGGCCCCTGCTGCCCCGGAGCAGCGCGCGCCAGAAGCCCGGGTCCCGTACGCGCAGGGTCGCGGTGAGCGGAGCGTCGGGCGGCCCGAAGCAGCGCCGCCGCATGCCCTCGGCGATCTCGATCCGGCCCTCGCGCAGGCGGCCCAGGAGGAGGCTGGAAGCGAAGCGAGCGAACATATCGGTGCCCATGGGAATGGTACGTGTGAGGGCGCCAGTCGGATAAGGTCGCGCCCGACCGCGAGCCAGGAGGAACGGACCGTTGGATGCCACGAGGCTGAAGTCGATCCCGCTGTTCGAGGAGGTGGGGGACGAGGAGCTCGCACAGATCGCGCCCTTCGCGCAGGAGGTCTCCGTCGAGGCGGGCAAGGTGCTCGTTCGGGAGGGCGACTTCTCGTACGAGTTCATGGCGATCGAGGATGGGACGGCCGAGGTCACGCGAGGCGGCGAGCACGTGGCCGATCTCGGACCGGGCGACTTCTTCGGTGAGATGGGCCTGCTCGAGAAGACCCTTCGCAACGCCACGGTCACCGCCAAGTCGGCGATGCGGCTCGTGACCCTCACCGGCTGGGACCTGCGCCGGGTCGAGCGGACCGCCCCGCAGGCGATCGAGCGCGTTCGCACCGTGCTCGAGGAACGGCGCCCGGCGGGCTGAGCCGTGGCTGGCCGCACCGTCCTGTTCGGCGCCACCGGCTACACCGGCCGCCTCGTCGCGGAGGCGATGGTGGAGCGCGGCCTGAAGCCGGTCCTCGCGGCACGCAGCCGGGACAAGCTGGAGGCGCTCGCCGAGGAGCTGGGCGGCGACCTCGAGACGGCCGTGGCCGACGTGTCGGACCCGCCGAGCGTGGCGGCCCTGGTCGAGCGCGGCGACGTGCTCGTCACGACCGTCGGCCCGTTCGCCCGCTGGGGCGGCCCCGCCGCTGCGGCGGCCACGACCGCCGGGGCGCACTACCTCGACTCGACCGGCGAGCCCGCCTTCATACGCGAGGTGTTCGAGCGCTACGGCCTGGCGGCGGATGCCAACGGCGCCGCCATGCTGACCGCGTTCGGCTACGACTGGGTGCCCGGCAACCTGGCGGGGGCGCTCGCCTTGCGCAAGGCCGGGGACGAGGCCGTCCGGATCGACGTCGGCTACTTCATCACCGGGAAGGCCGCCCCCAGCGGCGGCACGCAGGCCACCATGGCGGCGTCGCTGGGCGACCCCGGCTTCGTCTACCGGGACGGGCGCGTGCAGACTGAGCGGACGGCGAAGCGGGTGCGCAGCTTCCAGGTCGGCTCGAAGGAGCGCGACGCCGTCTCGGTGGGGAGCTCCGAGCACTTCACGCTGCCGCGCATCGCGCCGCAGCTGCGCGAGGTGAACGCGTACCTGGGCTGGTTCGGGCCGATGTCGCGCCCGATGCAGGTGTTCTCGCTGGGAGCGAGCCTGCCCGGCGCGTCGCGCCTCCTGAAGCTCGCCGGCGAGCGCTTCGTGAAGGGCTCCACGGGCGGCCCCGACGCCGAGGCCCGCAAGCGCTCCGGCTCCCACATCGCCGCGATCGCCTACGACGGCGCCGGCCGCGAGCTCGCCGAGGTCCACGTGACCGGGGTGGACGGCTACACCTTCACGGGCCGCGTGCTCGCCTGGGGAGCCCAGCTGGCCGCAGAGGGCGGGCTCCAGGGAACGGGCGCGCTCGGGCCGGTGGACGCGTTCGGGCTGGTGGCCCTTACGGACGGCTGCCTGTGGGCCGGGCTCGAAGAAGAAGGCGCGGACCGCGGCGGCTCCGGCGACAAGGCGCCGGAGAAGGCGGCCGCCGAGCAAGCCGCGCCGGGCTCCGGGCCCAAGGCCTGACGCCGGCGCCGATGAGGCTGTCGAGTGATCCGGCGGCGCGGCGGCGGCTCGCCCTGCTCGCGGGTGCCGCCGCTGGCGGCCTTCGTCGTGGGCGTCGCCGTCGGTGCCGGAGGGGACGAAGAGGAGGCAGAGCCGCGGCCGGCCGAGGTTGCCGAGCAGGAGCAGGAGCAGCGCCAGGAGCGGGCCCTCGCCGCGGTCGACCGCCTCAGTCTCCGCCAGCAGGTCGGCCAGCTGATCGTCTCGAGCTTCCCGGATCCCGCGCCCCCGGACTACATCCGCAGGCGGCTTCGCTCCCGCGAGACCGCCGGGGTCATCCTGTTCGGCTTCAACGCGGGCTCGGAGGCGGAGTGGCGGCGTCTCACCGGCGCGGTTCAGCGCCACGCGCGCGGCCGCGCGCTCGTCATGGTCGACCAGGAGGGCGGCGAGATCCGCACCGTGAGCTGGGCCGGCCCGGCGGCCGGGCAGCCGTCGCAGGGAGACGCGGCCGCGGTCCGGCGCACCGCCCGCGAGACCGGCCGCCAGCTCAGCCGCTCCGGCGTGAACGTCAACCTGGCGCCGGTGGCCGACGTGCCGGGCGGCGCCGCCCCCGTGATGGGCTTCCGCGCCTTCGACGGCGACCCGCGCGGGATCGCGGCTCGCACCCGCGCCTCGATCGAGGGCATGCGGTCCGCCGGCGTGGCCGCCACCGCCAAGCACTTTCCCGGGCCTCGGCCGCGCCCAGGTGAACACCGACGACGGCTCGGCGCTCGTCACAGGGCCGCTCACGGCCGACCTCGTCCCGTTCCGCGCAGCGGTCGAGGCCGGCGCGCCGCTCGTCATGCTCTCCCACGCGCTCTACCCCGAGCTGGACGCGAACCGGATCGCCTCCCAGTCGCGCAGCATCGTCACCGGGCTGCTCAGACGCGCAGCTCGGCTTCGACGGAGTGATCGTGACCGACAGCATGGAGGCGCAGGCGGTGCTGGACCGCTCGGGGGTGGCCCGCGCCGCGGAGCGCTCGCTGCGAGCCGGGGCGGACCTGATCCTCACGACCGGCAGCGCCAGCTGGAACCAGATCCATCCCTGGCTGCTCCGCGAGGCCCGCGAGTCGCCGGCCTTCAGGAAGCGGGTGCGGGAGTCGGCTGCGCGGGTTCTCGAGCTGAAGGAGCTACTCCGCTGACGGGCGCGCCGCTGCGCGCTCCATCAGCTCGCGATGGACCGAGCGCCTGCGCCCGGTCCGCCGCTCCCAGTCGCCCTCCGGCCCGAGCTCCCAGGCGAAGGTGTCGTCCGCCAGGCAGCGCTCGAGCGTGTCCTCGATCTCGCTGCGCAGCTCCGGGTCGCCGATCGGGGCGAGCAGCTCCACGCGCGTGTCGAGGTTGCGCGGCATCACGTCGGCCGAGCCCATCCAGTACTCGCGCTCGTCGCCGCGCCAGAATCCGTACACGCGCGAGTGCTCGAGGAAGCGCCCGACCACGGACACCACCTGGATGTTCTCGGACACGCCCGGCACGCCGGCGCGCAGGCAGCAGATGCCGCGGATGTTCAGGTCCACGCGCACGCCCGCCTGTGACGCCTCGTAGAGCGCCCTGATGCAGCGTGCGTCGACGAGCGAGTTGAGCTTCAGGATGATGCGCGCCTCCTCGCCCGCCTGGTGCGCGGCGATGGTGCGGCGCACCTCGTCGAGGAACCAGTCGCGCATGTCGTCCGGCGCGGTCACGATCTTCCGGTAGCTGGGGGAGCGAGCGGCGCCGGTCAGCGTGTTGAACAGCTCCGCCACGTCGGCCGCGATCTGCCGGTCCGTGGTGAGCAGCCCGAAGTCCTCGTAGAGGCGCGCGGTCTTGGCGTGGTAGTTGCCGGTGCCGATGTGGACGTAGTGGCGCGCCCCCGAGCCCTCGCGGCGCACCACCAGAAGCGCCTTCGCATGGGTCTTCAGCCCCGGCAGCCCGTGCACCACGTGCGCGCCGGCCTCTTCCAGGGCGCGCGCCCAGCCGATGTTGCGCCGCTCGTCGAAGCGCGCCTTCAGCTCGACGAGGCACACCGCCTGCTTGCCGCGCTCGGCCGCTTCGATCAGCGCCGGCACGAGCGCCGAGTCGTCCGACGTGCGGTACACCGTGATCTTGATGGCGAGTACGTCCGGGTCCGCCACCGCCTGCTGCACCAAGCGCTCCACGCTCGTGGCAAACGAGTCGTACGGGTGGTGGACCAGCAGGTCGCTCGCGCGCATCGCCGCGAACACGTCCGCCTTGTGGTCGTCGCGGTCGGCCAGCGGCGGCTGGGTGACCGGGGTCCAGGGCGGGTCGCGCAGCTCGCGGTGCCCGTCGACGTCGTAGAGCGCCCACAGGTCGTCCAGGTCGAGCAGGCCCTCCACGTCGATCACCTGGCCCTCGTCGATGGCGAGCTGCTCGACCAGGTAGTGGCGCATGTCGGGGTCCATCGAGGAAGAGACCTCGAGCCGCACGAGCTCGCCGAAGCGCCGGCGCCGGAGCTCGTCCTCGACCGCCTGCAGGAGGTCGTCGGCCTCGTCCGAGACCGTGAAGTCGGCGTCGCGCGTGACCCGGAAGAAGTCGTGGCGCAGGACCTCCATGCCCGGGAAGAGCTGCTCGAGGTGGCGCGCGATCACCGCCTCGAGCGGCACGTAGACGTTGTCGCCGAGCGGCACGAAGCGCGGCAGCACCTCCTTCGGCACCTTGACCCGGGCGAACGTCTCGGTGCGGGACACCGGGTCGCGCAGCCACACCGCCAGCGACAGCGACAGGTTCGAGATGTACGGGAAGGGGCGGCCCGGGCCGACCGCGAGCGGCGTGAGCACCGGGAAGATCTGCTCGGAGAACTGGCGGTCGATCTTCTCCAGCTCGCGGCCGTCGCAGTCCTCGCAGTCGATCACGCGGATGCCGTGCTCGGCGAGCGCAGGCCGCACGTGGTCCTCCCACTGCCGCGAGTGACGCCGGCCGAGCTCGCGGGTTCGCTCGACGATCCGCTCGATCGTCTCGCTGGGCGAGAGCCCGTCGGGGCCGCGGGCGTCGATCCCCGCGTCGACCTGGTCGTACAGCCCGGCCACGCGCACCATGAAGAACTCGTCGAGGTTGTTGGCGTAGATGGCGAGGAACTTGACGCGCTCGAGCAGCGGCGTGGTCTCGTCCTCGGCCAGCTCGAGGACGCGCTCGTTGAACTGCACCCAGGAGAGCTCGCGGTTCGTGTAGAGCTCGGGCGAGTCGAGTGCAGGCGCCTCGGGAGGTGCGGTGACGGCTTCCATCAGCCTCTATGGTGCCGCATCCAGATGATTTGGCTGTTGAGGCATGGTGACGCGGAGGATGGCTCGCCCGACTCGGAGCGCCCGCTCACGGAGAAGGGGCGCGAGCAGTCGCGTGCTGCGGGCGCCGCGTTGAAGGCCCTCGGCGTCGAGATCGACGCGTGCCTGACGAGCCCGAAGGTCCGCGCGGCGGAGACGGCGCGCCTCGCCTGCGAGCCGCTCGGCGTGGAGCCGCAGCTCGAGCCCAAGCTCGCCGGCGGCCCCTTCGACGCGGAGGCGCTGGCGGCCGGCCTCGGCGACGACGTGCTGCTCGTGGGGCACGACCCGGACTTCTCGATGGCGGTCCACTCTCTCACCGGGGCCCAGGTGCGCATGAAGAAGGGCGGGCTCGCGGGCATCGAGAAGGGCGAGCTCATGGTCCTGATGCGGCCTCGTGAGCTGAAGCGTCGTCGCGTTAGGCAAGCCGCCTCCCCTCCACCAGCTCGAGCAGCACTCCCTCGCGCAGCCCCCCGCGCGCGATCCGCAGCGGCAGCTCGAGCAGGTCGGAGATCGCCTCGAGCACGAGGATTCCCGCGGGCAGCAGCCGGATGCGCTCCACGTCCAGCTCGAACCGCGCCGCCACCTCGGCGATCGGCGTGGTGCTGAGCACGCGGATGCCGCGCTCGAGCGTCTCGTGCGACAGCTCGGCGCCGAGCAGCCGGCGCAGCGAGGTCGCGGTGCCGCCCACCGCCACGGCCTCGTCCGCCGGCGGGGCCTCGAGCCCCTCGAACGTGCCGGCCACGTGGCGGCGCACCTTCTCGAGCTCGTCGACGGAAGGCGGGTCAGAGCGCAGGTAGGCGTCGGCCAGGAAGCCCGAGCCGATCCGGAACGACTCGGACCACGCCATCGCGCCGTCCGGCTCGCCGATGGCGATCTCGCTCGAGCCGCCGCCCACGTCGATCACCGCGACCGTCCCGTCGAGCGGGGCCAGCAGCGTGCGCGTGGCGCCGACGAAGCACAGGCGCGCCTCCTCCTCGCCCGAGAGGACCTCCATTCGCGTGCCCGCACGCTCGATCGCCGACAGCAGCTCCTCGCGGTTCGGCGCGTTGCGGATCGCGGCCGTCGCGACCGTGACCACGCGCTCGGCGCCCACCTCGCGCGCGACGTTCAGCTGCTTGGCCACCACCTCGGCGGTCTCGGCGATCTTCTCCGCGGGGATCGCGCCGCCGGCGTCGACGCTCTTCCCGATCCGCGTGAAGGCGCGCTGGGTGACGAGCTCGCGCAGCTGTCCGTTGCCCGTGTCGGCGACGAGCAGCCGAGTGGTGTTGCTGCCGATGTCTATGCAGGCGCAGATCAGGGCGGTGAGAGCTCCGGGTGCGAGGCGTCCTCGAACTCCCGGAACAGACCTGTGACGATGAAGGCGGTCTGCTCGCCGATGTCGACGGCATTGTCGCCGATCCGCTCGATGCAGCGCGCGACCAGCATCATGTGCATCGCCCACTCGCGCGTGTCCGGATCGTCGCCGATCTCCAGCGCGATCGTGAAGACCTCACGGTTGAGGCGATCGATCTCGTCGTCCTGGCGGACGAGGTCCTGCGCCTGCTCGACGTTCCGCCGCGCGAAGGCCTGCTTGCTCTGGATCACCTGCTGGCGCGCCTGCTCGCCCATGCGCTGGATGTGGCTCAGGACGCGTTCGTCGGAGGGCGGGTTGTGGCCGGCGAGCGGGACCAGCTTTGCCATGTTCACGCACTGGTCGCCCATCCGCTCCATGTTCTTGATGATGTGGAGCACGGCCGCGACGAGGCGCAGGTCGCCCGCCACCGGCGCCTGCAGCGCGAGCAGCGACAGCACGCCCTGGTGCACCTCCAGGTAGCGGCCGTCGATCCGGTCGTCGTCGGAGATGACCATGCTGGCCAGCTCGACGTCCTGGTGCTGGACCGTCTCCAGCGCCCGGTCGAGCGCACTGACGACCATGTCGAGACCGCCGAGCGCCTGCTCCTCGAGCTTGGCCAGCTCCTCCTGGAAGTGGCTGCGAGTCGTCTCCGCCACGCTAGCCGACCTTGCCGGTGACGTAGGCCTCCGTGCGCGAGTCGGACGGGTTGGTGAAGATCTTGTCGGTGTCGTCGAACTCGACGACGCGACCGCTGCGGTGCTCCTCGTCGTCGAGCTCGACGGTGAAGAACGCCGTCTTGTCGGACACGCGCGCCGCCTGCTGCATGTTGTGCGTGACGATCACGATCGAGTACTCGCGCTTGAGGTCCATCATCAGGTCCTCGATCTTGCCCGTGGAGATCGGGTCGAGCGCCGAGCAGGGCTCGTCCATGAGGATCACGTCGGGCTCGACGGCGAGGCAGCGCGCGATGCAGAGCCGCTGCTGCTGGCCGCCGGACATGCCGAAGGCGTTGGTCTTGAGCCGGTCCTTGACCTCGTCCCAGAGCGCGGCGTGGGTGAGCGCGCGCTCCACGATCTCGTCCATGCTGCCCTTCATCCCGAGCACGCGCGGGCCGAAGGCGATGTTGTCGAAGATCGACTTGGGGAACGGGTTCGGCTTCTGGAAGACCATGCCGATCCGCTTGCGAACCTCGACCGCGTCGACCTCCTTCGCGTAGAGGTCCTGGCCGTGGTAGAGCACCTTGCCCTCGACCTTCGCGGTCGGGATGAGGTCGTTCATCCGGTTGAGGCAGCGGATCAGGGTGGACTTGCCGCAGCCCGACGGCCCGATCAGCGCGGTGATCTCGTTCTTGCCGATGTCGAACGTGACGCCGCGGACGGCCGGCTTCGGCCCGTACGACACCTGCACGTCGCCGAGCTCGAAGATCGCCTCGCGCGGCTTGCGCCTCTCCTGCGGAACGCCCTCGACGGCGGGCACGGACGAGCCGTCGCCGGAGCGCACGCCGAGCGGCCTGCGAAGGCCGGCGGTCTCCTCCTGCCTGTCCTGGTGCTCGGTCACGGGCTGGTCGGGCACTCTAGTTCACCTACCACTTCTGCTCGTAGCGATTTCGTAGCCAGATCGCGACGCTGTTCATCAGGAGCAGGAGGATCATGAGCAGGAGGATCCCCGCGGCCGCGAGAGGCGCGTAGTTGTTCACGTCGTTCGAGGGTCGGGTGATCCAGTCGAAGATCTGGATCGGCATCGCGGTGAAGAGGTCGTTCACCCCGGTCGGGTTGAAGGCGACGACGGTAGCGGCGCCGACCACGATCAGCGGCGCCGTCTCGCCGATCGCCCGCGCGAGCGCCAGGATCACGCCGGTGGCGATGCCCGGCACCGCGGCCGGCAGCACCTGGCGCCAGATCGTCTGCCACTGCGTGGCGCCGAGCGCCATGGAGCCCTCGCGGATCGAGGGCGGCACGGCGCGGATCGCCTCGCGTCCCGCGATGATCACCACCGGCAGCACCAGCAGGCCGAGCGTGAGGCCGCCGGCCAGGATGACCGGACCGAGGCCGAGCGGGCCGCGCACCAGGAAGGCCAGGCCGAGGATGCCGTAGACGATCGAGGGAACCGCGGCGAGGTTCTGGATGTTCACCTCGATCAGGCGGTTCCACCACTTGGTGTCGTCCGCGTACTCCTCGAGATAGATCGCCGTCAGGACCCCCACCGGGATGATGAACAGGGCACAGACGCCCATCAGCCAGATCGTGCCCCAGAGGGCCGCCTGGATCCCGGCTTGGTCGGCGCTGATCGAGGTGAAGCTGGTGACGAAGTCCCAGGTCAGCGAGCCGGCGCCGTCCACGGCCACGTCGACCAGCAGCACGGCGAGCAGGCCGATGGCGAGACCCAGGCAAATGAACATCGCCAGCCTGAAGGCCAGGTCCTTGATGCGCCGCGAGCTCGTGGCGCGGCCGATGGGCTCAGAGTGGGCGCTCATTCGTAGATCTGCCTGTACTTGCGGACGAACCGGATGGAGAAGATGTTGAGGATCAGCGTGATCACGAACAGGGTCATGCCGACGGCGAAGACCGTCTCGAAGGCGATGGACCCGGTGGCGATGTCGCCCTTCGCGGTGGTCGCGATGTAGGCCGTCATGGTCTCCATTGCCTGGCCCAGGTTGGCGCCCCACTGCGGGACCAGGCCGGACGCGAGGAGCACGACCATCGTCTCGCCGACCGCGCGTGACATGGCCAGCACCAGCGAGGCGACGATCCCGGACAGCGCCGCGGGGAAGATCACCCGAAGCGTGACCTGGAGCTTGCCGGCGCCGAGCCCGAAGGCCCCCTCGCGAAGCGACTGGGGCACGGCCGACATCGAGTCCTCCGAGATCGAGGCGACCGTCGGGATGATCAGGAAGCCGATGATGATTCCGCCGGCGAGCCCGTTGAAGATCGCGACGTCCAGGCCGAACAGGCCGCGCAGGATCTCAGGCGTGAAGAAGGTCAGCGCGAAGTAGCCGAACACGATCGTCGGCACGCCGGCGAGCAGCTCGAGGATCGGCTTGATCGTCTTGCGGACGCCCGGCCGGGCGTACTCGGCCAGGTAGATCGCCGCGCCGAGCCCGAGTGGCGTCGCGACGATCATCGCCACGAGGCTGATGAGGAGCGTGCCCGCCACCAGCGGCAGTACGCCGAAGCTGGCCGGCTGGATCGCGGGCGACCATTCCGTGCCGAAGAGGAAGTCGGCCACGCCGACGTCGCCGAGGAAGACGATCGTCTCCTCGAGCAGGGAGAGCACGATCCCGGTCGTGGTGAGCACCGAGATCAGCGCCGCCAGCATCAGCAGGCCCTTGATCACGTCCTCGCCCCAACGGCGACGGGCCGCGCGGAGGCTGGGTGCCTCCGCGCGGCCGCTTGTCGCTGCTGTCGATCCTGCTTCCACCTAGCTGCCGAGAGCCGTCTTGGCCTGGTCGGCCTGCTCCTGGCTCATCGGGACGATCGAGGAAGCCTCCGAGATCGCCTCGTAGTTCTCGACCACGTAGTCCATGAACGCCTTCACCTCGGGACGCTGCAGCGCCTTCTGGCTCGGGTACATGAACAGCGGGCGGGACAGCGGCTTGTACTCGCCGCTCGCGATCGACTCCTTGCTGGGCTTGATGCAGCCGCTGCCGGAGTCGACGCCCACCAGGTTCAGGCTGTCCTGGTTCTGCTCGTAGTAGGAGAACCCGAAGTAGCCCATGCCGCCGGCCTCGCCGGAGACGCCCTGGACGAGCACGTTGTCGTCCTCGGAGGGCTGATAGTCCTTGCGGCTGTTCCCCTCCTCACCGTTGATCTCCTCGGTGAAGAACTCGAACGTGCCGGAGTCGGTGCCGGGGCCGAACAGGCTCAGCTCGCCGTCGGGGAAGGAGGGATCCACCTGCGAGAGGCTGTTCACCTTCGAGCCCTGCTCCCAGACCTGCTTGAGCTGGTCGACGGTCATGCAGTCCACCGCGAGCTCCGGGTTGGTGGCGACCGAGATGCCGTCGTTGGCGACCTGGACCTCGGTGTACTTCACACCCTCCTTGTCGCAGAGCGGCACCTCTTCCTCTTCGTCGATCGGACGCGAGGCGTTCGAGATGTCGGTCTCGCCGGCGCAGAACTTCTCGAAGCCGCCGCCGGTGCCGGACTGGGCGACCGTGATGCGGACGCCGGGGTTCTCGCCCTGGAATGCCTCCTGGGCGGCCTGGGCGAACGGGCCGACGGTGCTGGATCCGTCGATTCGGATGGTGCCGGAGAGGTCGCCGCCTCCGCCGCCGCCACCGCCGCCGTCATCATCGTCGTCGTCGCTGCCGCAGGCCGCGGCGCCGAGCGCCAGGGTGGCGCAGACGGCGAACGCGAGGAGCTTCCTCATACGGTTCTTCTCCTTGGGTTCGGTCATGTACGGCGCGGACGCTGTCACGGGACGCGCCCCCAGTCTGTTACTCGGGTGTCGCCGTCTTGTGAAAGAGATGTGAAGCGATAGCCGAAGCCGAAGTGCGTGTGGATCGGGCTCGTGCCCGGCAGCGCCTGGGCGAGCTTCTGGCGGAGCTTGCCCACGTACACGTCGACCGAGCGGTCGGACTTGCGGTAGGGCTCGCCCCAGACGCTCGAATAGAGCTCCTCGCGCGAGACGATGCGGTCGCGGCGCTCGACCAGCGCCGTCAGGAGCTGGAGCTCGCGGACCGTGAGGCCGAGCGGCTTGCCGTCGACCAGGGCGACGAACTCGCTCGGCCGGATCTCGAGTCCGCCCGTTCTGAGAACCGTTGATGCCTCCATGGCCCGCGAGGCTTCCACCCTCGTGACGAAAGTCCGTTATTACGGCGTTTCCTCGCTGTGAAGATGCTGTAAAAGCAGATCGTCGCGTCCGTGGTGTGCGTACACTCCCGGGCGGATGGCGGATATGCGTCTCGCGATCCTCGACTCGGATTCTGGGTTCGTGCGCGTGCTGGTGAAGCGCGCGGGCGACCTCGGCTGGCAGCACCGTCGACTCGAGGCACCTCCCCGCACGGAGGATTTCGTGGCCATGCGCGTGAACGCGCTGGTGGTCGACCTCGCGCTTCTCGGCCCCGGCGCGTGGGAGTTCCTGGAGCGCGTGGCCGGCGCCCTGCCCGGGCTGGGCATCGTGGTCTGCACCGGGCGCTCGAGCGTGTCGCAGCGCGTGCGCGGCCTCCGGATGGGGGCCGACGACTGGGTCACGAAGCCGTGTCACCCGGAGGAGGTCCTCGCGCGCGTGGAGGCCGTGGTGCGGCGCCGCAAGCGGGCCTCCGCCCGCGTTGACACCGGGCCGCTCGTGGCCGGCGAGCTCGAGGTGCGCGCGGACCAGTTCCAGGCGTTCGTGGCCTCCCAGAGCGTCGACCTGACGAGGCGCGAGTTCGAGGTCCTCCAGTTGCTCGCGCAGGCCAAGGGCAAGGTGCTCCAGCGCGAGGAGATCTACCAGGCCGTGTGGGGCTACGCGATGGCCCACGGCGACCGCTCGGTCGACGTGTTCATCCGCAAGGTGCGGCAGAAGCTCGAGAAGGCCTCGTCGGGCTGGAACTACATCCACACGCACTTCGGCGTCGGCTACCGGTTCGAGCCGGAGCCGCGCGACGGCTCCCCTGCGCCTGCCGACGCGCTCGCCGAGCCTGGCGCGGAGCTCCCGAGCTGGGAGCAGGGCCCCGTGCCCGGCCGAGCTCGGCGACGACCCGGAGCTCGTCGCCTCCTAGGCGGCCACGGGCGCCCGCCGCATTCCCCGGGCGAGCAGCTCCCTCGGTGCCGTGGCCACCAGCGCGTGCGCGGTGGCAGGTGCAAGGCCGCCGTCGAGCAGCGTCTCGTGAGCCATGCGGAGCGCCGGGGGGCGGGACGGGCCGTGGGCGTCCGAGGCCACCAGGTCGATGAGACCGAGGTGGATCAGCTCCCAGGCGGACCTGCGGGCGTCGGGGCCGTGACCGCCGGTCAGCGAGAGGGCGTTCAGCTGGGTCATCGAGCCGGCCGCAAGCTCACGGCGCAGGCCGGTGGTGTCGCCGATCGCCGCGTCGGCGCTTCGCTCCGGGTGCGCCACGAGGACGCCGAAGCCGAGCGCGCGGAGCTCGGCGGTGGCGGCGTGGAAGTCCTCGCCGAAGCCGTGGAAGGGCGTCTCCACGAGGAGCCAGCGCGCCCCGGCCGGGCCCTGGGCGAGCAGGTCGAGCTCCTCCCGGTCGAGGAGGAACGCCATCTCGTGCCCGAGCTCGCCGCCGCAGGCGATGGTGAGCGGAAGCCGCGCGGCCGCCAGAGCGGACCGCAGCTCGTGCACGCGGTCTGCGATCTCGCGGGCATCGGTGATGCCGAGGTCGGTCCGGACGTGGGGGGTGACCACGACGGTGCCGGTGCCGGCGTGGAGCGCGGCGACGGCGAGGTCGAGGCTCTCCTCGAGGTCGTCCGGACCGTCGTCCACGCCGGGGAGGAGGTGGAAGTGGAGATCGACGAGGTCCATCCCACTTCTGAGATTCGGCTCCGGGCGGCGCCGTCTCGTGATTCCCCTGTGACCGCGATGTTGCGCGTGGGTGAAGGGCTGGCTAGATGCGGAGGCGTGCGAAGGCGGGGCGGGACGCGTTGTCCGCGTCGTCGTAGGCGATCAGGCGCACGCGGTAGCGGCCCGGTGCGAGGCCGCGCAGCGGCAGGCGGGCGCGGTTTCGGCCTTTGCGGGCGAAGACGTCGAAGTTCCGAGCCGATCGCCACCCGCTTCGCGCGCGGCGTTGGATGCGGGCGAGGACGATCGCGCCCTCGGTGAGCGTGAACGCGATGCGGCGGCCGTTCGGTCCCACGCGCACGCGCGTGAGGCGGGGCCGCGTGGTGTCGCCCAGTCCCTGCAGCCGCGCCACCCTGATCGTCCCCTTCATCTGGTCGGGGTGGCGGCGGCAGAAGTAGCTGTAGGTGCCGGTGCTTGTGAAGCGGTGCGCGAAGGAGTCGTTTGGTTGGTGGCTCGGCGTTCCGCCCGGATCTGAGTCGAACCGCTCCGCCTGGCCCGGGTCGGCGGTGACGGTGTGGTCGAGGTCCGGACCGGACCAGACCCAGAGGACGGTGTCGCCGGTGCCGATCCTGATGTCGGCCGGCTTGAATGCTCCGTCGCCGACGTCGACGCGCACCGGGCCGTGCCCGGGATGGTTTGCGGCGGTCGCGGTCAGGCGCTCGGCCCAGTAGGCCTTGGCGCCGTTCGCGCAGTAGAAGGTGACGTTGGTGCCGGCGCGGTAGCAGTCGAAGCCTCCCGGCGACGCTTGCGGCGGTTGAGGTACGCGCGCGACCACTTCTTTGCGAAGCGGCAGGTGAGCTTGCGGGCCTTGATGCGGTAGTCGGCTGAGGCCTTGGCGAGGATGCCGCAGCGCTTGGCTTCGTGGCCTGCGCTTGCTGTTGCCTGGCCGGGTTGAACTGCAGCAAAGAGGGGGTGACGGCCGCGGTCAGGAGTACGGCGCCGCGCATCTCGGCAAGCGTACCGAGGCGACTGTCCTGCCTAGGTGTTCTATATGACCACCAAAGCAGGACAGTCGACCCGGTTGCCGGTCAGGCGGTGCGGCGGCGGCCGGCCATGCAGCCCGCCGATGCCGGCAAGCAGCCCCAGCGCGCCAACGGCGAGCGCGGTGATCGCCAGCCACATCGGGGCCCCATCATCCTCACTGCTGACGGTCGCGGCCTGGACGTTCGCGGCGGGTTGCGCGGAGCTCTGCGCGGCCTCCTCCTCGGAGGCTGCAGCCGCCCCGTGGCCACCCTCCGCCGCCGTCAGCACCACCGCGGGCGCCGGCTCCTCCAGCTCCTCCGCGCTCTCCCCCTCGGCCGGGATCTGGATCCAGCGGTTCTGGCCCTTCTCGCAGCTCTGGACGGTCGGGAAGTAGACGGTCTCGCCCTCCTCGCCGGCCGGGAGCTTGACGCTCATCGTGAGCAAGTCGAGCCGGTCCGGTGGGTGCGGCTGCTTCGCCGTGTAGGTGACCTCGCTCACGCCGCGAGTGATCGTCTCGCCGTGCAGCTCGACCTTGTCCTTCTTGCCTTCCTTGGTCGCTACGTCCCAGAGCGGGTGCACGCCCGGAGTGACGCTCGGCACGCTGGGCGGCACCTTGATGCGGACCTGGGTCGTGGGGGACTCCTCGCACCCGTGCCCGACGGAGAAGTCCAGCGTGGCATAGCTGTCCGAGGGCGCCTCCCCCGGGTTCGCGGTGATGTGCGCGCCGGCGGTGCCCGCCAGCGCCAGGGTGAGCACGCCGGTCGCGGCGGCCACCTGTGTCGTGATGCTCCTCATCGTTTCTCCTTGCTCGTCTCGAATCAGTGCGTTCGGGTTGCGAGCAGGAGGGGCGGGCCGCGGCCGGCGAGCGCGAAGGCGACCAGCCGCCCGCCGCGCGGCAGGAGGGCGCCGGCGCGGCGGCGGCGAAGCGGCGGAGCCTGGGGCGGCCGGCGGGCGCGGCGGGACAGCCGGCCGGTGACGCGCACCAGCGCCTCGTCGCCCGGGTAGCGGCCGCTCAGAAGCGGCAGCAGGATCAGCAGCGCCGGGGCGAGATACGCCACGGCCGCCTCGACGCCGAGCAGCTCGAGGCCGAGCAGCCAGACGACGGTGAGCGCCGCGAACGCGAGCGAGCGCCGGTCGCCCATCCCGCCGGCAGCTCGATCACGGCCGGGCGCGGATGTCCGCGAGGTCGCGTGGATCCGGCGGTCGCTCATTCCACCGGCACCTCCACCACCGCCCGGTGCTCCTCGAAGTCCGACACCCGCGCTGCCACATGGAGCCGCCACTCGCCCCCGGGGGCGATCAGCGCACGCCGCGCCACGTAGTGGCCGGGGCCTGCCTTGTCCAGGCGCGGCTCGAGCGGGCCGATGTCCCGCTCCGGCAGCCGCAGCTGGACCGTCAGCTCCTTCGCGCGGTCCCACTGGCGCCCGTCGCGCGCGTGGAAGAGATACAGGTGGATCTCGTTGGCTCCGGGCGAGGCCGGATCGATCGTCACGTCGAGCCGGGCCGGACCCAGCTCGGTCGAGGCGCTGAACGGGCCGGCCGCCTCGGCTCCCGGCGGCGGATAGCTGGTGAGCGCGGCCGTCACCGCCAGCACAACCACCAGCAGCGCGACCTCGGCCTGCACGGCCCGGCGGAGCAGCCGCCCCGGGCCGCCCGGCGGCGCGCCCTCCGAGGCCAGTCGCTCCAGCTGGGGCCGGTTGCGGCGCAGGTTGAGCGCGCCGAGCCCGATCAGCACCACCACGAGCCCGACCTTGACGAGGATCGCTCTCCCGAACGCCGAGCCGGTGAGGTCGCCGAGCGACTCGAGGTACAGGATCGACTGGTAGGTGCCGCTGGCGAGGAGCGCCGCCACCGACGCCAGCGCCAGCGGCGAGAACCGGCGCAGGCAGGCCGCCAGCAGCCGCGTGCGATCGGGCGCGTCGAGCCGGCGCGTGGCGGCCGGCAGGGCGAGCACGAGCGCCGCGAGTCCCCCGAGCCACGCGCTCATGGCGACGACGTGGATCGTGTCGGAGGTCATCGCGAGCAGCTCCGGCTGGGTCGAGCCCGCGTGCCCGGAGAGGCCGGGTGAGACGACGAGGAAGCCGAGCAGCAGCGCCAGCGCGGCGAGCACAGGCGGTGCGGCGAGCCGTCGCGCGGCCAGCCCTGTCGCGCCAAGCGAGGCCGGCCGGAGCACCGGCAGGCGAGCGCCGGCCACGGCCACCAGCGCGAGCGCTCCGAGCAGCAGCCAGTCGAGCAGGCGCAGCCCCCAGACGGATCCGAAGCGGGTGCCGAGCACGTCGCCGATCACGGCGGGGTCGAGGGCGGACCAGAACGAGGTGCCGGCGGCGTTGGCGCCCTGCAGGACGATGCCGAGCACCGTGGTGACGAGGCCGAGCACCACGGTTCCGACCGCCAGGCGGCCGAAGCGCCGGGCGAACGCGTTGGAGGCGTCCGCCCACTCCGGCCGGGCGCCGCCCGCCGCGCGCAGCCCCGGCAGCCAGACGGCGGCGAGGAAGATGACGCCGCCCACGGCGAGGCCGATCGCCAGGTAGGCGAGGGCGCGCACCGCGCCGAAGGCGACGCTGGTGGCGGGCCCGGCATCCCCTTCCTCGATCAGCTCGGCGACGGTGGCGGCCGGAGCGGCGCCGCCCTCGCCGACGGTGAAGACGAACCCGCCGGAGACGGGGTGGGAGTCGGCCGAGACGACGCGGAAGGTGGCGGTGTAGGTGCCGTCGGGGAGGCCGCCGCGAAGGGCGACGCCGATCGCGTCGGACTCGCCGCCGGGGCGAAGAAGGTCGCCCTCGTCGACGCGCTCGCCCTCGGCGTCGAAGACGCGGACGGCGCCGAAGCCGGCCTCGACGGGCTCGTTGAAGCGGAGCGTCACCCGCTCCGGAGCCGCATCGACCTGTGTGCCGCGCTCGGGCGACGCCGAGACGAGAACGGCGTGCGCGGCCGCCGCCTGCGGGAGGGCGAGAGACGCGATGAGGAGGGCCGCGACCAGCGCGGGGAGCGCGCGCACGCCGCCTCCGGCAGCGCTGCCCGACGGGGCCCGCCGCCCTCACCATGCCTCCTTCGCCGGCGCCCCGGCCCGCGAGCGCCGCCGGCGCACCAGCACCACGAGCAGCGCGCCGCCCACCAGCGCTCCGCCCAGCGTCAGGCCGGCCGCCACAGGGAAGCCGCCCTCCTCCTTGCCCAGCCAGGTCAGCGTCCCGCGCACCTCGGCCGGCCGGCCCGCGGATGCCATCGGGATCCTCCAGTCGAACACCCGCGTGCGCTCGCCCTCGTCCTCCACCTGCGAGCGGCAGCGTGCCCTCGCCCATCCAGTGGATGCGGTGGTCGTGCCAGTCGTAGCGGCCGTTCTCCGCGACCGGGGCCCAGCTCGGCCGCGCGCGGTGGTCCGCGCGCCCCGGCAGCGCCACCTTGGCGAAGCGGTCCTCGTTGAGGTAAGCGGCCGGCGAGCGGCGGTTCACCTCCACCAGCCCGTCCGGGTTGAAGCGGAGGTAGGGCTCGTCGCGGTACCCCTCCACCACCAGCGGGCGCTCGCCGTCGTAGACGAGCTCGATGGCGTCGTCGTAGTTGAGCACGCGCGCCTCCAGCCCCGGCAGGGCCGGCGCGATCGTGCGCACCTCGGATCTGTAGTTGGGATTGCCCTCGTGGGCGAGGGCGGCGGGGGCGGCCACGCACAGCACGGCCAGTGCCGCGGCGACCGCGCCTCGGATGGAATGCACCGATCCTCCTCGGCTCGGGCGTCGGCGCGCCCGGACCGCAGGAAGGGGGCCGGGCGCCTAGCTCAGTGCGAGCGCGGGTGGCGGCCGCTCGGCCAGCGAGTGCGCGATCAGGCGCCCTCCGCGGGGGAGGAGCGCCACGACCCGGCGAAGGGCCGGCGGCGCCTCGGCACGCGGCGCCCGCAGCGGGGCGCGGCGCAGGCCGGAGCGCATCCGCTCGAGCCGCTCCTCGCCGACGTAGCGACCGGCGAGCAGCGGGACCGCGATCAGGAAGAGCGGCGCCGCGTACGGCAGCAGATCGGCGTGGCCGGCCAGGGTCGCGAGAAGCAGCAGCGCAGACATGGCGAGCGCTGCACCCAGCAGGAGACGCTGATCCCGGGCGGGCATCGGTCCCGCAGGGTACACAGGCCAACCGGCCCGAGCGCCGATCGGCGGTTGGCATACTTCGCCGCCGCCATGTCCAGGAACCAGCGAATAGCGCTGGTGGTGGCCGCGGTGGCTATCGCCGTTCTGGCGTTCGTGCTCGCCCAGCCGGGCGACGACGACGACGGCGGCGAGCAGGCCGCGACCACGCCGGCGCAGACCGAGACGGAGACAGCTCCCGGCGACGGCGGCACCCCGGCGCCGACCGAGACCGAGACCGAGGAGGAGCCTCCTCCGCCGCCCGAGCCGGAGGTCACCCGGATCGAGATGCGCGACGGCAGCGTCGTGGGCGGGGCCAAGGACATCGAGGTCACGCGCGGCGACACCGTCCGCATCGTCGTGACCTCGGACGCGCCCGACGAGATCCACCTGCACGGCTACGACATCACCCGCACTCCGGAGCCCGGCAAGCCGGCGCGCTTCCAGTTCCGGGCCGACGCCGAGGGGGCTTTCGAGATCGAGAGCCACGTGGCCGAGGACGCCGGCCTGGACCCGCTCGTCGCACGCCTCGTGGTCGAACCCTCGTGACGTTCCTCGCCCACGGGCTCGTCGCCCGGTCCGACCTCCCCATCCCGGAGTGGCTGTTCGGCTGGGCGGCCGCGATGGTGCTGGTCGTCTCCTTCGTCGCGCTCGCCATCCTTTGGCCCGAGCCGCGGCTGGAGAAGGAGCGCTGGCGCCCGCTGCCGGGTGGGATCGGCCGCCCGCTCGGCAGCCGGCCCGTCGAGGTGCTGTGCGGGGCGATCGGCGTGTTCCTGCTGGGCGTGGTCGTCTGCGCCGGGCTGCGCGGCGCGCAGAGCCCGACCGCCAACTTCGCGCCGACCTTCGTCTACGTGATCTTCTGGCTCGCCCTGCTGCCGGCGAGCATCCTGCTCGGCGACGTCTTCAAGGCCTTCAACCCGTGGCGCGCGATCGGCCGGACGGTGGGCTGGATCGCGGGGAAGGCCGCGCGCGACGGACTGCCGGCGCCGCTCGCCTACCCCGAGCGGCTCGGCCACTGGCCGGCGGCGGCGGGGATCTTCGCCTTCGCCGTGCATGGAGCTGGTGGCGTCGAACGGCGACCGCCCCGAGAACCTCGCGATCGCCACGCTCGTGTACTCGGCGCTCACCTTCGTGGCGATGGCCCTCTACGGGGTCGAGACCTGGATCTCCCGCGGCGAGGCCTTCTCGGTCTACTTCAACCTCTTCTCGCGGATCGCGCCGATCGAGACGCGCGACCGCGTCGTCGGGCTGCGCCGGCTGCTGTCGGGGCTGCCCGCGCTCAGGCCGGTGGCGGGCACCGTCCCGCTGCTCGCCGTGATGATCGGCTCGGTCACCTTCGACGGGGCCTCCGAGGCGCCGATCTGGACCGGCATCGCGCCCGACATCGCAAGCTTCTTCCAGGACGTCGGACTCTCCCCGCAGAACTCGCTGGAGCTCACCTTCCTGATCGGGCTGACCGCCTCGATCCTGATCGTCTACGGCTTCTACATGCTCGGCGCGCTCGGGGCGAAGAGCGTCGGCGGCGGCTTCACCACCACCCGCCTGGCGCGGGCGTTCGTGCACTCGCTCGTGCCGATCGCGTTCGCATACGTCGCGGCGCACTACCTCACGCTGCTGCTGTTCCAGGGCCAGAGCATCGCCTTCCTGGCCTCCGACCCGCTCGGCGACGGCTCCGACCTGTTCGGCACCGCCGACAGCCAGATCGACTACACGATCATCGGGGCGAACGCGACCTGGTACTGGCAGGTCGGATTCGTGGTCGTGGGGCACGTGGCGGCGCTGACGCTCGCGCACGACCGGGCGCTCGCCCTGTACGACCAGGCCAAGCTGGCGGTGCGGTCCCAGTACTGGATGCTCGCGGTGATGGTCGGCTTCACGAGCCTCGCGCTCTGGCTGCTGTCACAGGCGAACGCGTAGGCCTGCGAACATCGAGGGCGATGTACATCGCGCACGCCGGGCACTGGCTGGTCAACATCGCCTACTTCCTGCCAGTGGTCGTGTTCCTCGCGTGGCTCGTCGTCACGCAAGTCAAGGAACGCCGCCGGGGCCGCAGCGACGGGCACTCCCACAGCACCTGACCGAAATCCGCGTCCGGCGGCTCCGGGTGTGGGAGGCTCGCCACAGCCCATCCCGACAGAAGGAGGCCAAATGCCGGCAGTTGCGTTCTGCGCCCCGATCCTCCCGGGCAAGGAGGAGGCCGACCGCAAGGGCTTCGAGGAGGTTCTCGGCTCGCGCCGGGAGGAGTACGACGCGTCGCGGCGGCGTGCCGGGATCACGCGCGAGATGGTCTGGCACCAGGAGACTCCCAACGGCACCGTGGCCGTCGTCTTCCTCGAGGCTGACGACATCCCGGCGGCGATGCAGTCCATGGCGACCTCGGATGACCCGTTCGACGAGTGGTTCCGCGAGCTGATCAAGGACGTACACGGAATCGACATGACCGAGGGTGGGCCTGCCCCAGAGCTGCTGATCGAAGCGACCTTCTAAAGCGCGAGCGACGGGACTCGAACCCGCGACCTCCGGCGTGACAGGCCGGCGCTCTAACCATCTGAGCTACGCCCGCTCGGCGAGTGATGAGGATAGCCGGGATACTGCCGGCCGATGTCTCGGGAGAACGTCGAGGTCATCCGCACGCTGTTCGAGACCTACAGCCTCCGGGCCCGATGAGGTTCGGGCCATGTGGGAGCGCAGCGGGATCGAGTACGACGAGCGCCTCTACGACGTCTACACCGTCCGCGACGGCCGCTGCGTCCGCAAGCTCGAGTTCAAGCAGCGCTCCGAGGCGCTCGCGGCCGCCGGGCTCGATCCGTAGCCCGCCCGGCGCGGCGACCGATGAGTTTCCGGCCGGACCGCCGTCATATCGACGATGAGCACTGACGCGAAGGTTGACGAGGCGGCCTTCTCGGAGCTCGCCGAGCGCTACCGGCCGGAGATGCGGGTGCACTGCTACCGCATGCTCGGCTCCTTCGAGGACTCCGAGGACGCCGTGCAGGAGACGCTTCTCCGGGCCTGGCGCCGGCGCGAGACGTTCGAGGGGCGCTCGACGTTCCGGGCCTGGCTGTACCGGATCGCCACGAACGCCTGCCTGGATGCGCTCGGACGCCGGGAGCGCCGGCTCCAGGTCGCCACCGGCCCCGAGGTCCCCTGGCTGCAGCCGTTCCCCGACCACCTGCTGGAGGAGATCCCCGCCGACGAGGACGAGCCGGACGCCGCGGTCGTCGCCAAGGAGACGATCGAGCTCGCCTTCATGACCGCGATCCAGCACCTCCCGCCGCGCCAGCGCGCCGTGCTGATCCTGCGCGACGTGCTCGACTGGACCGCCAAGGACACGGCCGGCCTGCTCGACTCGAGCGTCGCCTCGGTGAACAGCGCCCTCCAGCGGGCGCGCGCGGCGATGAAGCAGCACCTGCCCGAGCGCCGGCTCGAGTGGGGCCCCGGCGTGGACGCGAGCCAGGAGGAGCAGGCGCTCCTCGAGCGGTACCTCAACGCCACGCAGGAGGCCGACGCCGAGGCCTTCGTCGACATGATGCGCGAGGACGCCCGCTTCTCGATGCCGCCGGAGCCGGGCGTGTGGGTCGGGCGGCGCACGATCGTCGAGTACTGGTCGGAGGCCCTCGACATCGAGAGCTTCGGCTTGGTGCGCGGCGTGGTGACGCGGGCCAACACGCAGCCCGCGCTTGCCTGCTACCTGAAGCCTCCCGGGGAGGACGAGTACCGGCCGATGGCGCTCGACGTCATCCGGATCGAGGAGGGACGGGTGGCCGAGATCGTCACCTTCCCGCCCGCGGTCTTCCCGTCCTTCGGGCTCCCGCCGAAGCTCTGACGCACCCTCTGTGACGTCGGACACATAGTTCGATGATCGTCGTACTAAGACGGTACGATGTCTGTCGAACTATACCTGAGCCTCTGAGGAGTTCTCTTCGTGTCCGCAACAACTGCCCCCGCCCTCGACGACGGCACCGGCCGGCTCAGCAAGACCGCCTGGGGCGCGCTGCTCGTGCTCTGCGGCGCCCTCTTCCTGGACGCCCTCGACGTCTCGATGACCGGCGTCGCGCTTCCGTCGATCCGTGCCGACCTCGGCATGTCGACCAGCTCGCTCCAGTGGGTCGTGAGCGCCTACGTGCTCGGCTATGGAGGCTTCCTCCTCCTCGGCGGCCGCGCTGCCGACCTGCTCGGCAGGCGCCGCATGTTCCTGATCTCGCTCGGCGTCTTCGTCGTCGCGTCCGCCCTCGGCGGGCTCGCGAACGACGGCACGCTGCTCGTCATCACCCGCTTCATCAAGGGCGTCAGCGCCGGCTTCACCGCGCCCGCCGGACTGTCGATCATCACGACGTCGTTCGCCGAGGGCCCGGCGCGCAACAAGGCCCTGTCGATCTACACCGCAACCGGCGCCACCGGCTTCTCGCTCGGCCTCGTCTTCAGCGGGCTGCTGACCGAGATCGGCTGGCGGTGGGTGTTCCTGTTCCCGGCTCCGCTCGCGCTGATCGTGCTCCTGGCGGCCATCCGCCTCGTGCCCGACGACAGCGCCGCCGAGCGGCTCGGCGCGCCGCTTCGACATCGCCGGCGCGATCGGTGTGACGGCCGGGATGCTGATCCTCGTGTTCACGCTGGTCGAGGCGCCCGAGGCCGGCTGGACATCCGGCCGCACGCTCGCGGGGTTCGCCGCGGCGGCCGCCATCCTGGCCGCGTTCGTGGCGCACGAACGGCGCGTGGCGGCGCCGCTCGTGCGGCTCGGCATCCTGCGGTCGAGCTCGCTGGTGAGGGCCAACCTCGGAGCGATGGCGCTGATCGGCGGCTGGTTCGGCTTCCAGTTCATCGTGACCCTCTACATGCAGCAGGTGCGCGGCTGGTCGGCGCTCGAGACCGGGCTGGCCATCTTCCCCGGCGGGCTGCTCGTCGCCCTGCTCGCGCCGCGGGTGGCCCCGCTCGTGGAGCGCTTCGGCGCCTCGCGCCTGATCGGCGCCGGGCTCGCCTCGGCGGGCGTCGGCTACGCGCTGTTCCTGCCGATCGGGCTCGACTCGGGCTACGTGGCGGCCATGCTGCCGACGTTCCTGCTGACGGGGCTCGGCTTCGGCCTCGCCTACGGCCCGCTCAACATCGCGGCGACGAACGGCGTCGCCCCCGAGGAGCAGGGCCTGGCCGGCGGCCTCGTGAACACCTCGTTCCAGTTCGGCGGCGCGCTCGTGCTCGCGGTGGCCACGGCGGTCAACAGCGCGAGCGCGGGCAGCGGCGGGTCGCCTCAGGCGCTTATGGACGGCTTCCATGCGGCGATAGTGGTCTCGCTGGTGGTCGCCGCCCTGGGTGTGGCGGTGACGTTGCTTCGCCGCCGCAGTGGGGGAGTTCCGTGCCCCGAGCCGGCCTGAGGATGGCCGGCCGGGGCGCGGCGCGCCCCTAGCCGCTCTCGACTGGGCCCGGCCTCGCGGCCGGGCCTAGTGTTACGGCGGGCATGCCCGCCACTCCACGCACGATGAGGCTGAACCGAGGCCTGCTGGCGGCGATCGCCGGCGTGGCTGTCGTGTGCGCCTTCGGGCTCGTCTACGGGATCGCCAGCGCCGACTTCGGCGACGATCCGGGCCTCTGGATCGCGGCCTCCCTGGTGATCGGGCTCGGCTTCGTCGGAGCGGGCCTCTTCGCCTGGTACCGGAATCCCGGCAACCGCATCGGCATCCTCATGGTCGCCACCGGCTTCGCCTGGTACGTGGGCATGCTCGCCCGTACCGAGCCGGCGCTCCTCTTCTCGATCGGGTTCACGCTCGAGAACCTGTACGTGGCCTTCGCCGTGCACCTCCTGCTGGCCTACCCGTCGGGCCGGCTCGAGAGCCGGGTCGACCGCGTGCTGGTGGCCTGCACCTACGCCACGGTGACGCTCGGCTTCCTCCCCGTCGCCCTCTTCCTCAGCTCGGGTGCCTACGGGTGCATCGGGTGTCCCGAGAACGTCTTCCTGATCGAGAACGAGACGTCCTTCGGCCATAGCTGGCTGGACGGCCTGAGCGTGCTCGGCGTCGTGGTCCCACTCGCCGTTGCCGCGCGCCTCGCCCAGCGCTGGTGGAGGGCGAGCCGGCCACTGCGCCGCACGGTCACTCCGGTCTTCCTGGCCGGGGCCGCCCTGATGATCACGCTGGCGACCCTGCTTGCGGCCGTGCTCCTGGGCGGGTCCATGCAGCTCATCGACATCTTCTTCTACTCGTCGCTCCCCGCCCTCGCGCTGGTCCCGTTCCTGTTCCTGGCAGGACTGGCGCGCGGCCGGATGCTGCGCGGCCGCGGGCTCGGCCGGCTCGTTCGGCGGCTCGGGGCCAGCATGGAGCGGGGCGAGCTGCGCGCCGCGCTGGCCGAGGCGCTCGGCGACCCCTCCGTCGAGCTCGCCTACTGGCTGCCGGACTCCAGGCAGTACGTCGATGCCGAGGGCCGTCCGGTCGAGCTGCCAGACGCCCGACACGGGACGATCCGTCACCGAGGTCGACCGCGAAGGGCGGCGGATCGCCGCGATCGTCCACGACCCGACCCTGCTGGACGACCCCGAGCGCGTGCGCGAGGCCGGTGCGGCCGCCGCGCTGGCGCTCGAGAACGAGCGCCTCGAGGCCGAGCTGCGCGCGAAGGTGGAGGAGGTGCGCGCGTCGCGCTCCCGGCTCGTCGAGGTCGGCTGGCGCCAGCGCCGCCGCCTCGAGCGCGACCTCCACGACGGCGCGCAGCAGCGGCTCGTGTCGCTCGCGCTCACCCTCCGGATGGCGCGCGACCGGCTCGGCGCAGGCGGCGGTGACGCCGCAACGCTGCTCGACCGCTCCCGGGAGGAGCTCGACCTGGCGCTCAGCGAGCTGCGCGAGCTCGCGCGCGGGATCCACCCGGCGGTGCTCGCGGACCGCGGTCTGAGCGCGGCCGTCGACGCCCTGGCCGATCGCGCGCCGCTGCCGGTCGAGGTGCGCGACGTGCCGCCCGACCGGCTGCCCGAGCACATCGAGCTGACCGCCTACTTCGTGATCTCGGAGGCGCTCACCAACATCACGAAGTACGCCTCGGCGGATAGCGCCTGGGTGAGCGTGACGCACCAGAACGGGCGGTTGCTCCTCGAGGTTGGCGACGACGGGGTCGGCGGCGCGGACGTGGGGCGCGGCAGCGGCCTGCGCGGCCTCGCCGACCGGCTCGACGCGATCGAGGGCCGGCTCTACGTGGAGTCCGAGCCCGGGCGCGGCACCACCGTGCGCGCGACGATGCCCTCGTCGTAGACCGGGATCAGTCGTCCAGCACGCGGTCGTCGCGGTGGCGGCCGAACCGCTCGGCGTAGCGTGCCGAGACGCGGTCCATCGTCGCCTCGGCACGCTCGAGGCCGAACACCGTGCGCGGGAAGTCCATCGCGCGCTGCACCGGCCAGAGCTCCTCGTGGGCGTCGGGCGGGAAGAGGTCGGCGGGGTCGCCCACGGCGATCCACCCGATCGGCACCGTCGCCCCCGCCCTCAGGTTGCTGTTCACGTGCACCACCGCCCCGATCCGGATCTCGCTGCCGTGGCCGATGTGCGCTCCCGGGAAGACGGAGGCGCCGGTGGCGATGAACACGTCGCGGTCGACCTTGGCCCCGTTCACGTGCGCGTGGGGTCCCACCAGCACGTGGTCACCGAGCACGACGGGGTGGCCCTCGCGGCCGCGCAGCACGGCGTTCTCCATCACGATGCAGCGCTCGCCGACCTCGATCCGGCCGCCCTCCGCCGTCAGGACGGCGCCGAAGAGGATGCGGCTGTCGGGTCCGACCGTGACGTCGCCGCACACGACCGCGGTGGGTGCCACGTAGGCCGACTCGTGCACGCTCGGCCGTTTGCCTTCGTGCTCGATGAGCATCGCCCTTCGATGCTACGCCCGGCGCCTGCCGCAAGCAGCCGGCTCGCCGGATGGCGCGGATCGCATAGCGTCCGCACTGTGCAACTGGACGGCTCGACAGCGCTCCTGACCGGCGCCACCGGCGGTCTCGGGCAGGCCATTGCCCAGGCGCTCGACGCGGCGGGGGCGCGCGTGCTCCTGAGCGGGCGCCGGGCCGAGCTCCTCGAGGAGGTTCGTGCGCGGCTCGACGGCGGCGCCGCCTGCCTCCCCGCCGACCTGACCGAGCGCGGAGCTGCCGCCGAGCTGGCCGGGCGGGCGGGCGACGTGGACGTGCTCGTGGCGAACGCCGGCCTCCCGGGGAGCGGCCGGCTCGACGGCTTCACGCCGGAGGAGATCGACCGCGCGCTCGACGTGAACCTCCGCGCGCCGATGCAGCTCACCCGGGCGCTCCTGCCGGGGATGCTCGAGCGCGGCCGCGGCCACCTGGTGTTCGTCAACTCGCTCTCCGGCAAGGTGGCGTCGAGCGGCTCGTCCGTCTACTCGGCCACGAAGTTCGGGCTACGCGGCTTCGCGTCCGGGCTCCGCGAGGACCTGCACCTGAGCGGCGTCGGGCGTGACGGTCGTGTTCCCCGGCTTCGTCTCGGACGCCGGCATGTTCGCCGACTCCGGGGCACGCCTCCCGCGCTGGGTGGGCACGGTCACCCCCGACCAGGTCGCGGAGGCGGTGGTACGGGGCGTCGAGCGCGAGCGCGCCGAGGTCGACGTGGCCCCGCTCAGCCTGCGAGCCGGCACGTTCGCCGGCTCGCTCGCGCCGGTCACGGTCGCCCGCGTGCAGCGGCGCCTCGGCTCCGACCGGATCGCCCGGAAGATCGCGGAGGGGCAGCGACCCAAGCGCTGATGCTCTTCCGCCAGATCACCCACGACGACCTCGGCTGCGCCTCCTATCTGGTGGGCGACGAGGGCGCCGGAGTGGCCGCCGTGGTCGATCCGCGGCTCGACATCGACGAGTACCTGCGGCTTGCCCGCTACAGCGGCGTGCACATCGACCACATCCTCGAGACCCACAACCACGCCGACCACGTGTCGGGCCACGGGCGGCTCGCGGCCGCCACCGGCGCGACCATCCACATCCACCGCGAGGCGGCCGCCGAGTACGCCCACGAGCCGTTCGACGACGGCTGGGAGCTCGAGCTGGGGGAGGTGACCGTGCGGGCGCTCCACACGCCCGGCCACCGGCCCGAGCACACGGCGTTCGCGCTGGTCGACGCGCAGCGCGGCGACGAGCCCTGGGCCGTCCTTACCGGCGACAGCCTCTTCGTCGGCGACATCGCCCGGCCTGACCTCGCGGTCGACAAGGAGGAGGGAGCGCGCGGGATCTTCCACTCGCTCCACGAGAAGCTCCTGACCCTGCCCGACACGTGCGAGATCTGGCCCGGCCACCTCGGCGGATCGCTCTGCGGCGGACCGGGGATGGACATGAAGGGCTCCTCCACGATCGGCTACGAGCGCGGGCACTCGGAGCTGCTCGCCATCGGCGCCGTCGACGAGTTCGTGCAGCGCACCACCGCGGGGCTGCGCCCGCAGCCGCCGAACTTCGAGGCCATCGTCGCGCGCAACCGCGGACCGCTCTCGCTCGAGACGGCCGACGCGCACCCGGTCACCCCGCGCCAGGTCGAGCAGGCGCAGCGGGATGGAGCGCTGGTGGTGGACGTGCGGACCGAGCTGCAGTTCGACGAGGCGCACATCCCGGGCGCGGTCAGCATCACCGCGCTGCGGGCGGGCTTCGGGTCGAAGCTCGCCTGGCTCGTGGAGGCCGGGCAGCGCGTGGTGCTGGTCGGGCGCGACGACGAGGACGCGCACCACGCCGCCGACCTCGCCGCGTCCGTCGCCATCACGCGCATCGCGGGCTTCCTCGCCGGCGGCATGACGAGCTGGCGCGAGGAACGGCTGCCGGTCGAGCGCATCGAGCGGATCACGGTCACGGAGCTGCGCGAGCGGGAGGCGGAGCTCCAGATCCTGGACGTGCGCGAGCAGAGCGAGTGGGATGCCGGTCACATCCCGGGCTCGATCCACACGCCGTACCACGACGTCCACGCGGTGCCGGAGGGGATCGATCCCGAGCGCCCGGTGGCGGTGATCTGCAGCTCAGGTCAGCGCGCGGCGCCGGCCGCCAGCCTGCTGCGCCGGCACGGCGTGCGCGAGGTTCTGCACGTCGTGGACGGCGGCGTGCGGGATTTCCTGGCCCTTTGACTCAATTCGTTCAAGGAATTGAACGAAAGATGAGTCGGTCGTCACTCCCTTTGAACGGGGTTTCGCAGGCTTAATTCAATGAGTGCGCAGCCCGTTGCTTCTCCTACCGCTGGTGGCCGGGCTCGCGTTTGCCGGGCCGGCTCAGGCGGCCGACACCGTCCCCTGCCAGGAGACGACGGTCACCCTGAGCGCCCAGGCGGACGCATGGATCGACGAGGACGGCTCCCTCAGCAACAAGGGGTCCGACTCGATCCTGATGGTGCGGTCCGCGGCGGACGGCAAGAACGCCCGCGCGCTGGTCCGCTTCGCTGTGCCGGCGCCGCCGGCCGGGTGCGTCGTCGAATTCGCGCGGCTGCGCATGTTCGCGTCGTCGGGCGACCCGAGCTCGCGCCTCGAGGCGGTGCGGCTCGCCTTCGGCTGGTCCGAGAACCTGGTCACGTGGGGCTCGCAGCCCCCGACGGTGGGCGGCCGCCGCGGTGGCCTGGGGCGGCGACGGCTACGTGCAGTGGAACGTCCGCTCACAGGTCGAGGACATGCTGGCCAGCGCCAACCACGGCTTCGTGATCCGGGACGCCGTCGAGAGCGCCGAGGCGGGCGGCGACCAGAGCTTCCACAGCCGTGAGAAGGGCGACAGCCCGCCGGAGCTGGTGCTCCGCTTCGCGGCGCCGGAGACCGAGGCGCCCGGGCCGCCGGCGGCGCCGACGCCGGCGGCGGTGAGCTGCGGCCAGGAGATCACGCGCAGCGTCCTGGTCACGAACAACCTGAGCAACTGCTCCGGCGACGGGCTCGTGATCGCGGATGACCGGATCGTCGTCGACCTCGGCGGGCACACGATCGACGGGGTCGGGCTCGGCACGGGCGTCCGCAACGACGGCTTCGACACGGTCACCGTCCGCAACGGGACGATCCAGGAGTTCGACTACGGGATCCAGCTGCTCCCGGAGACGGACCTGAACCTCATTGAGAGGTTGAGTCTTCCCCACAACCAGATCGGGGGCATCGAGCTCTCCGACGCCGGGGAGGTCGGCGCGGGCAACGAGATCCGGGCGAACCTCATCGAGCACAACGGCGACGGGATCGCCCTGATCAAGGGGTCGTCCGGCGCGCTGGTGGTCGGGAACACCATGTCGCTGAACAGCGGGCCGGGTCTGTGGGTCGCGCAGTCGGACGGGAACCGGCTGGAGGGGAACTCGGTGAGCGGCTCGGGCGACCTCGGCGTCGGCCTCGAGCACGCGAGCGGCAACACGCTGCTCGGGAACGCGGTGTCGGGGAACAGCGACGGCGGCATCGAGGTGCGCGTCGGCTCGCACGGCAACCGGATCGAGGGCAACACGGTCAGCGCCAGCGGCGACACCGGGATCCTCGTCTCGGAGTCCGACCGCAACGAGGTGATCGGAAACCACGCCGAGCTGCTCTCGGACAGCGGCATCACCCTGGACGTGGCCAATGACGGCCTGGTGCGGGGCAACGTCGTGCCCTCGAACCCCGGCGGGATCGAGCTGAACGGGTCGAGCCGGAACCTCGTGGAGCTGAACAACGCGAGCGACACGGACGGCATCGGGATCTACGTCGGGACGCGACTCGCTCGAGAACGACATCGTGGCGAACACCGCCGCCGCCAACGCCGCCCAGGGCATCTACGTGAGCGACGAGACCTCTGCCGCGCAGGGCAACCTGCTCGAGCGGAACGTCGCGAACGCGAACGGCTCCGACGGGATCGTGACGGCAAAGGGCGGTCACACGCTCTCGTTCAACGTCGCAAATGACAACCGCGGGTGGGGGATGCACGCCGCGCCGGGGACGATCGACGGCCGTGGCAACGTCGCGTTGCGGAACACGACCTCCGGGCAGTGCTCGGGGATCGTCTGCAACGCGGACGTCACGCCGCCGGAGACGTCCCTTGGCGGCGCGCCCGTGGACCCGACCAACAGCGCCGCGGCGGCCTTCTCGTTCTCGGGCACGGATGACCGGACGAGCGCCGCGGCGCTGCGGTTCCAGTGCAGCATCGACGGCGGGGCGTTCGCGGTGTGCACGAGCCCGCGGGCCTACTCGGGGCTGGCGGAGGGAGAGCATCGGTTCGAGGTGCGGGCGCTGGACCAGGCGGGGAACGTGGACCCGTCGCCGGCGGTGCACGAGTGGACGGTGGACCGGACGCCGCCGGAGACGACGATCGGCTCTGCCCCGGCGGACCAGAGCGCCAGCACCGCCGCCAGCTTCTCGTTCGAGGGCATCGACGACCGCTCCGGCGAGGTGGAGTTCGAGTGCCGCCTCGACGCGGAGGAGGAGTTCGACGACTGCGACAGCCCGGCGAGCTACGCGGACCTGCTCGAGGGAGAGCACACGTTCGAGGTGCGCGCGGTCGACGAGGCGGGCAACGTGGACGCGTCGCCCGCGAGCCATGCCTGGACGATCGACACGACGGCGCCGGAGACCTCGATCGAGTCGGGTCCCGCCGACCCGACGAGCGACCGCTCGGCGAGCATCGCCTTCGGGTCGAGCGAGCCGGGATCGAGATTCGAGTGCCGCCTGAACGAGGGCGACTTCGCGGATTGCGAGAGCCCGCTGCTGCTCTCGGCGCTGAGCGACGGCGATCACCGCGTGGAGGTCCGGGCGATCGACCGGGCCGGCAACGTGGACGGGTCGCCGGCCGTCCATGCATGGACGGTGGACACGACCGCCCCGGAGACCTCGATCGAGACCGGCCCGGCGGACCCGAGCGGCAGCCGAGCGGCGAGCATCTCGTTCGCGGGCGAGGACGACCGTTCGGCGGCGTCGGCGCTGCGCTTCGAGTGCAGGCTGGACGACGAGACGGAGTTCAGCGCGTGCACGAGCCCGGCGAGCTACGCGGAGCTGGCGGAGGGCGGGCACACCTTCGAGGTCCGCGCGATCGACCTGGCCGGAAACGTCGACCCGTCACCGGCGAGCCATTCGTGGACGGTCGACACGGTGGCGCCGGAGACGACGATCGGCCGGCCCGCCGGAGCAGAGCGGCGAGAGCTCGGCTCGGTTCGAGTTCACGTCGAACGAGCCCGGGTCGCGGTTCGAGTGCCGGCTCGACGAAGGCGAGTTCGCGCGGCTGCGAGACGGGCGAGTTCTACTCGGACCTGAGCGACGGCGAGCATCGTTTCGAGGTGCGCGCGATCGATCGGGCGGGGAACGTGGATGCGTCGCCGGCGGTCCACGAGTGGACCGTCGACACGGTCGCGCCGGAGACGTCGATCGATTCCGGCCCGTCGGAGCACAGCGGCAGCCGCGCGGCGAGCTTCGAGTTCAGCGCGAACGAGCCGGGGTCGAGGTTCGAGTGCCGCCTCGACGACGAGCGGAGTTCGGCGCGTGCTCCGAGCCCGGCGGCGCTACTCCGACCTCGGCGACGGCGAGCATCGTTTCGAGGTGCGGGCGATCGACCCGGCCGGGAATGTGGACGCGTCGCCGGCCGTTCATTTGTGGACCGTTGACACGGTCGTGCCGGAGACCTCGATCGGCGCCGGGCCGGCGGAGTACAGCGGCGAGAGTTCGGCGCGGTTCGAGTTCGAGGCGGACGAGCGGGGGGCCGCGTTCGAGTGCCGCCTCGACGACGCCGCCTTCGCGCCCTGCGAGAGCCCGGTGTTCTACACCGGCCTCGCGGACGGCGACCATCGCTTCGAGGTCCGGGCGATCGACCCGGCCGGGAATGTGGACGCCTCGCCGGCGATCCACGTGTGGACCGTCGACACCGTCGCGCCGCGACACAGATCGTCGAGGGGCCGCCGGATCCCAGCGATGAGGCCTCGGCTACGTTCGAGTTCGAGGCGGACGAGCCGGGCTCGAGCTTCGAGTGCCGCCTCGACGACGCGGCCTTCACCTCCTGCGAGAGCCCGCGGTCCTACACCGGGCTCGAGGACGGCGAGCATCGCTTCGAGGTGCGGGCGACCGACCGCGCCGGCAACGTCGACGGGTCGCCGGCCGCCCACGTCTGGACGGTCGACACGTCCGAGGAGCCGCCCGCCGACACCACCCCGCCGCAGACCACCCTCGGCGACCGGCCCGCCACGCCGACCACCAGCCAGTCGGCCACCTTCACCTTCGCCGGCACGGATGACGTGACCGCGCCGGCCGCCCTCCGCTTCGAGTGCCGCCTCGACGAATCCGCCTTCGGCTTCACCGACTGCTCCAGCCCGCGGCTCTACTCGAACCTCGCCGAGGGAGCCGCACACGTTCGAGGTGCGCGCGGTCGACGCCGCGGGTAACCCCGACGCCTCCCCGGCCACCCACGCCTGGACGATCGACCGCACCGCTCCGGAGACGACCATCGCCTCCGGCCCCGCCGCCGCGACGACCAGCACCAGCGCGAGCTTCACCTTCACCGCGAGCGAGCCGGGCTCCACCTTCGAGTGCTCGCTCGACAACGCCGCCTTCACCGCCTGCACCTCGCCGCGCAACCACACGGGCCTCTCCGCCGGCAGCCACCAGTTCCGCGTCCGCGCCCGCGATGCGCTCGGCAACCTCGACGGCTCGCCGGCCGTCCGCACCTGGACGATCGACACCACCGCCCCCCAGACCACCATCGGCTCCGGGCCCCCGTCCACCACCGGGCCCAACGCCACCCTGACCTTCTCCTCGAACGAGTCGGGGGCGACCTTCGAGTGCTCGCTCGACAACGCCGCCTTCACCCCCTGCGCCTCCCCGAAGGAGTACACCGGTCTCTCCGGCGGCAGCCACCAGTTCCGCGTCCGCGCCCGCGACGCCGCCGGCAACGTCGACAGCTCGCCCGCGAGCCGCAGCTGGACCGTCGACGCCACCGCCCCCCAGACGACCCTCGGCGGCGGCCCGCCGGCCAGCACGTCGAGCACCAGCGCCACCTTCACCTTCACGGCGAGCGAGACCGGCTCCACCTTCCAGTGCCGCCTCGACAGCGGCAGCTTCGAGGCGTGCACCAGCCCGCGCACCTACCAGGGCCTGAGCGAGGGCCCGCACACCTTCGCCGTGCGCGCCACCGACGCCCGCGGCAACCAGGACCAGTCGCCCGCCACCCAGAGCTGGACCATCACGCCGCCGCCCACGGGCTGCGTGACCTCGACGGTCACCACCGGCTCCGTCGCGGACAGCTGGGTGCTGCAGTCGTCCAGCTCCACCAACTACGGCACCGACTCCACCCTCAAGGTCGACAGCAAGAACGGGGGGAACGCCCGCGCGCTCGTCCGGCTCACGCTGCCGGACATCCCGCCGGGCTGCGCGGTGACCGACGCCAAGCTGCGCCTCTACGCCGCCTCCTACAAGACCGGCCGCACGCTGCAGGCGCTCAGGATCGCCGCGAGCTGGACCGAGACGACCGTGAGGTGGAACAACCAGCCGGCCACGACCGGCACGGCCGCCACCGCGCCGTCGGCGAGCGGGTACGTGCAGTGGACCGTCACGCAGCAGGTGCGCGACATGTACTCGAGCGGGAACAACGGGTTCCTGGTCCGCGACGCCACCGAGAACGGCAACGGCGTCGAGCAGGGCTTCAACAGCCGCGAGAAGGGGTCGGACAACCCGCCTCGTCTCGTGGTGACGTTCGGGAACCCCTAGGCCCGGCGGCCTACATCGACGGCCGCTGAGCCGAGCTGTCCGGCTCGAGCCTGTCCTGCTCGAGGTCGAGCGCCACTCGCACGATGCGCGACTGCTCGCGCTTGTGGGCGGCCGAGTAGCCCTCGCCGGGCGCCGCGCGCAGCTGGCGCCCGACGTAGTCGTAGGCGAGCCGCTGCGGCAGGATCTTCGCCATCCGCCGCCGCATGAAGGCGCGTGCGCCCATGTTGCGCGGCTCCTCCTGCACCCACACCACGAGCTCCAGGTTCGGGTAGCTGGCGATCAGGTCGCTCAGCTCGACCTCCGGGAACGGGTACAGCTGCTCCACTCGCGCGACCGCGATCTGCTCCGCCGCGCCGCGCTCCTCGTGCATGGCGATGTCGTAGTAGATCTTCCCGGAGCACAGCACGAGCTTCGTCACCTGCTCGCGCCCGGCGGGCAGCGACGGGTCGTCGATCACGCGCTCGAAGGAGCCGTCGGCGAGGTCCGCCACCGACGAGGTCGCCGCGGGCAGCCGCAGCAGCGACTTCGGCGTCATCACCACGAGCGGCCGCGGCTTCGACACCAGCGCCTGGCGCCGCAGCAGGTGGAAGTACTGGGCCGGCGTCGTGCAGTTGGCCACCCGGATGTTGCCCTCGGCCGCCATCTGCAGGAAGCGCTCGAGGCGGGCGCTCGAGTGCTCGGGCCCCGAGCCCTCGTAGCCGTGCGGCAGGAGCAGCGTCAGGCGCGAGGTCTGGCCCCACTTGGCGAGGCCTGAGGAGAGGAACTGGTCGACGATCACCTGCGCCGAGTTGACGAAGTCGCCGAACTGCGCCTCCCACAGGACGAGCGCGTCGGGCGCCTGCACGCTGTAGCCGTACTCGAAGCCCATGCAGCCCTGCTCCGAGAGCGGGCTGTTGTGGAGCTCGAACGGAGCGTTGGCGTCGCGCAGGCTGCCGAGCGGGCACCACGGGTCGCCGGTCTTCGAGTCGTGCAGCACCGCGTGGCGCTGGCTGAAGGTCCCGCGCTCGGTGTCCTGCCCGGTGAGCCGCACCGGCACGCCCAGCGCCAGCAGCGACGCCAGCGCGAGCGCCTCCCCGTGGGCCCAGTCGATTCGCCCGTCCGGGCTCTCGAACGCCTCGCGGCGGCGCTCGAGGAACGGCCGCAGCTTGCGGTGCACCTCGAAGCCGTCGGGCACGCGCAGGAGCTGCTCGTTCAGCGAGCGGAGCGTGTCCTCCGCCACGGTGGTGCGCGGCTCGCGGCTCATCGTGCGGTCGAGCTCGTGCTGGCCGGTGTCGGGCGGGCCGCCCATCGCGCGCTTCAGCTCGGTGTGCGCCTCGCCGACCTTCGCGTAGGCCTCGTCCGCCACCGCCGTCGACTCCTCCGCCGGCACCACGCCCTCCTTCGCCAGCGCCTCGGCGTACAGCTTGCGCACCGGCGGGTGCTTCTTGATCCGCTCGTACATCTCGGGCTGGGTGTAGGCGGGCTCGTCGGTCTCGTTGTGGCCGAAGCGGCGGTAGCCGATCAGGTCGATCAGGGCGTCGCGGCCCCAGGCCTGGCGGAAGGCGTGCGCGAGCCGGACCGCCGAGATGCAGGCCTCCACGTCGTCGGCGTTCACGTGGATGATCGGGACGTCGAAGCCCTTGGCGAGGTCCGAGGCGTAGCGGGTGGAGCGGGCCTCGTGCGGGTCGGTCGTGAAGCCGAGCTGGTTGTTGGCGATCACGTGCACCGTGCCGCCGGTGGAGTAGCCCTTCAGCGCCTGGAGGTTGAGCGTCTCGGCCACGACGCCCTGACCGGGGAAGGCCGCGTCGCCGTGGATGAGGATCGGCAGCACCGCGTTCGGGTCGTGCACCAGCTCGCGCGCCTTGCGGCTCGTCTGGTCGGCCCGTGCGCGGCCCTCGATCACCGGGTTCACGAACTCGAGGTGGCTCGGGTTGGGCGAGAGCGTGACCGTCACGCTGCGCCCGCCCTTCGTCCGGTACGTGCCCGAGGCGCCGTAGTGGTACTTCACGTCCCCGGTGCCGCCCTCGGGCGCCGCGGTGTCCGCCGACAGCGTCTGCTCGCCCTCGAACTCCACCAGGATCGACTCGTACGGGCGCCCCACCGTGTGGGCCAGCACGTTCAGCCGGCCGCGGTGGGCCATGCCGAGCACGACCTCGCGGGCGCCGCTCTCGGAGGCGAGCTCGACCAGCTGGTCGAGCATCGGCACGAGCGCGTCGAGTCCCTCGATCGAGAACTGCTTCTTGCCCAGGAACGCCTTGTGGAGGTAGGTCTCGAGCGCCTCGACCTCGGACAGGCGCCGCAGCAGCTCGCGCTTCTCCTCGGCCTCGAGCGGCTGGCGGTAGGCGCCCGACTCGATCGCCTGGCGCAGCCAGACGCGCTGCTCGTGGTCCGAGATGTGCTCGATCTCGTACGCGATCGTGCCCGTGTAGGTGCGGCGCAGGCACGGCAGCGCGTCCGCGAAGGACTTGCCCGGGCACGCCACCCGGAGCACCGAGGCCGGGATGCGCTGCATCAGGTCCTCGGTGAGGTTGACCGAGGCCGGGTCGAGGGCCGGATCGCCGACCGGCTCGGAGCCGAGCGGGTCGAGCTTCGCCGCGAGGTGGCCGTGCATGCGGTGCGCCTTGACGACGCTGGTGGCCGCCTGGACCGCCTGCAGGAGCGCCTCGTCCACCACCGCGGGGGCCGCCGGGATGGCCGCGGCGGGGACCGGCTCGGCGGCGGTCACCGGAGCGGCGCCGGCCTCGCCCCGCACCACGCCGTCGACGCCGAGCGCCCCCAGCACGTCCTCGTAGAAGCCCTTCTCGCCCTGCAGCAGCTGGTCGATCGCCCGCAGGAACGCGCCGGACTCGGCGCCCTGGATCACGCGGTGGTCGTAGGTCGAGGTCATCGTCATGACCTTCTGCACCCCGAGCTCCCTGCAGCTGCTCGGGCTGGACGCCGGCCAGGCCGGGCGGGTAGCCGATCGCGCCGGTGGCCACGATGGTGCCCTGGCCCGGCATGAGGCGCGGCACGCTCGCCACGGTGCCGATGCCGCCGGGGTTGGTGAGGGTGATGTTGGCGCCCTGGTAGGCGTCGGGCGGCAGCGTGTTGTCGCGCGCGCCGACGACCAGCTCGTCGTAGCGGGCCACGAACTCGCCGAACCCGAGCGCGCCGGCGCCCTTCACGACGGGCACGACCAGCGAGCGGGTGCCGTCCTTGCGCTCGACGTCCACCGCCAGGCCGAGGCTGAGGCTGGCGGGCACGACCCGCTGGGGCTTGCCGTCGGTCTCGGTGAACGAGTGGCCCATCACCGGCATGTCGCGGGCGGCGCGGACGATCGCCCAGGCGATGATGTGGGTGAAGCTGATGCGCTTCCCGGCCGCCTTCAGCTCCTTGCGGCGGGAGTCGAGCACGTCGACCGGCAGCGGTGCGGAAGCTCGTGGCGGTGGGGATGGAGCGGCTCTCGTCCATGAAGCGGGCGAGCATGGCCGCGGGCCCGCGGATCGGCTTGAGCTCGGCGGCGCCGGTGGGCGGAGCGGCGGGTGCGGCCGGCGTGGCGGCCGCGCCGTTCCCCTCGATTGCGGCGAGGACGTCGTCCTTGGTGACCCGCCCGCGCGGACCGCTTCCCTTCACCGACTCGATGTCGACCCCGTGCGCGCTCGCGATGCGCGCCGCGACGGGAGTGGCGTTCTCGGCGCCGTTGCCGGCTTGCACCGGCGGGCGGTCGGCCTTCTCCGCGGCGGGCTGCACCGGTCCGTCGGTCGCCGTTGCCGAGGCCGCTTCGGCGCCCGCGGCGATGCGGCACACCACCGTCCCGACGGCGACGGTCTCGTCGGGCTCGACGAGGATCTCGGCGACCGTCCCGGCGACGGGAGCGGGCAGCTCGGCGTCGACCTTGTCGGTGGAGATCTCGACGAGCGGATCGTCCACGGCCACCGTGTCGCCGACCTTGACGAGCCAGTCCAGCACCGTGCCCTCGGCGACGGAGTCGCCCATCTCGGGGATGGCGACGTCGACGAGCTCGGGCTCCGCCGGCGCCTCGGGCTCGGGCGGCGCCTCGGGGGCGCTCGGCTCGCTCGCCGCCGGCGCCGCGCCGTTCCCGTCCGCCTCGATCTCCCCCAGCACGGCCCCCACCGCCACGGTGGAGTCGGGCTCGGCCAGGATCTTGGTCAGCGTCCCGGCCGCGGGAGCGGGCACCTCGGCGTCCACCTTGTCGGTGGAAACCTCCACGACGGGCTCGTCCGCGTCAACGCGGTCGCCCACCTGCTTCAGCCACTCGAGGATCGTGCCCTCGGTGACCGACTCGCCCATCTGGGGCATAGTGATTTGCACGGTCGTCGCGCGAGTGGCCATCCCGGGCTTCAACCATACCCAGCCAGGCGAAGGACGACATTGAGTGTTCGTGTCGACCCAGGCCAATGCTCGGCCACCACCTCCGGTCCAGCCGACCGCACCACGCCGCGCAGCACCACCGCGGCGATGGCGGCGTCGTCCAGCTGGCCGACGCCCGGGATGAAATCCGGGATCAGGTCGATCGGCGAGACGAGGTAGGCGCCGAGCACGATCAGCTGAAGCCGCCGCAGCAGCGGCACGCGGCGGTCGCGAGCGAGGCGAAGGAACAGGGTGCCGAGCTCCGGCACCACACGGGCAAGCTGCTTGACGCGGGACACGCCATCAGTGTGGCTAGTCGCGGCCGCGGATGCAGAGGCGGCCCCGGTAGCGTCCCGCCGCATGGCCGAGCGGCGCCGCAAGTTCTGGGGCTGGGGCTACGAGGACCAGCAGCCGCCGGCCGCCGAGGTCGAGCAGGCGGGCCGTGGCGCGCGTGAGCACCTCGGCTTCGGGCCGGGGGAGGTGGAGCCGCCGCCGCGCCTCGAGGACGTCGAGCTGCCCCCGCCCCGCATCGAGCCGCCGGCGTCGCTGGCGCACATCTGCCGCAGCGACCCATACGAGCGCGTCTCCCACGCCTACGGCAAGGCCTACCGCGACCTCGTGCGCGCCTTCCGCGGCCGCTTCGACCATCCGCCCGACGTCGTGGCCCACCCCGGCGACGAGCGCGAGCTCGAGCGAGCTGCTCGACTGGTGCGCCGGCGCGGGCGCCGCGGCGATTCCCTTCGGTGGCGGGCACCAGCGTGGTCGGCGGGGTGGAGCCGCGCGTGCCCCAGGACGCCGTCGTGACCATCGACCTCAAGCGGATGAACCGCGTGCTCGAGGTCGACCCGGTCTCGCGCGCCGCGCGCATCCAGGCCGGCGCCACCGGGCCCGAGCTCGAGGAGCAGCTGAAGGACCACGGCATGACCCTGCGCCACTTCCCGCAGTCGTTCGAGCTGTCGACTCTGGGCGGCTGGATCGCCACCCGGGCGGGCGGCCACTACGCAACGCTCCACACCCACATCGACGACTTCGTCGAGTCGGTTCGGGCGATCACCCCGGCCGGCGTGTGGGAGAGCCGCCGCCTGCCGGGCTCGGGCGCCGGCCCCAGCCCGGACCGCATGCTGATCGGCTCCGAGGGGATCCTCGGCGTGATCACCGAGGCCTGGGTCCGGGTCCAGGAGCCGCCCGCGTTCAGGGAGTCCGCGGCCGTGCTGTTCGACGGCTTCGAGCCGGGCGCGGAGGCCGTGCGAGCGCTGGCGCAGTCCCGGCTGTTCCCGTCCAACTGCAGGCTGCTCGACCCCGGCGAGGCCGCGCTCACGGGCGCGGCGCCGGCCGGAGGCCCCGCGAAACGGGCCGCCGAGGGGGCGGTGTCCCCAGTGCGCTGCTGGTGCTCGGCTTCGAGGCCCCGGCGCCCGTGGACGGCCCGATGGCGCAGGCGCTCGAGCTGTGCCGGGACCACGGCGGGGAGCCGCGCGAGCGCCGCGGCGAATCGGAGGGCGCGTGGCGCGACGCCTTCCTGCAGCGCCCCCTACCTGCGCGACACACTCGTGGCGGCGGGCATCCTCGCCGAGACGTTCGAGAGCGCCGTCACCTGGGACCGGCTGCCGGCCTTCGTGAGCGAGGTTCGGGAGCGAACCGAGGCGGCGCTGGCGGGCGAGGGCCGCGTGACCTGCCGTCTCACGCACGCCTACCCCGACGGCGCCGCGCCGTACTTCACGGTGCTGGCGCCGGCCCGGCGGGGCGCCGAGCTCGAGCAGTGGGACGAGGTGAAGGAGGTCGCCTCTGACGCGATCGCCGCGGCCGGGGGAACGATCACGCACCACCACGCCGTCGGGCGCGACCACCGCCCCTGGTACGACCGCCAGCGCCCCGACCCGTTCGCCGAGGCGCTGCGCGCCGCGAAGGCCGCCGTCGACCCGGCCGGGATCCTCAACCCGGGCGTCCTGATCGACCCCTAGGGCCGCCCTCGCTGCGAAGATCGCGCCGGTGACCGCCCGAAAGCGTGAACTGTCCCGCGCGGACCGCGTGCTACCCGGGCTCTGGCGGCTTCGCCTGCCGCTGCCCTGGCCGGGCGTGCCGCACGTGAACGCCTTCGCGATCGCGGCCGTGGACGGCGTGGTGCTCGTGGACACCGGGCTGCACGAGCCCGGCGCCATGCTCCAGCTCGAGCGGGCGCTTGCACCAGGCCGGCCTGCGGCTCGAGCACGTGCGCCTGCTCGTGTGCACACACGCCCACTCGGACCACTACGGGCTCGCCGCGCCGATCATGGAGCGCTCGGGCTGCGAGCTGTGGATGCACCCGAACCACGAGCACATGACGAAGAGCGTGCGGGACCCGGACCGCGACCTCGAGCGCCGGCTCGAGGTGGCCCGCCACAGCGGCGTGCCCGCGGCGACGCTGTCGGAGTACGAGTCCGCGCGGCGCGGCCAGGGGTGGGGCATCGCGGACATCGTCAAGCCGGACCGCGACCTGGCCGAGGGCGTGGAGGTGGAGACCGACCTCGGCACCTGGCGCGTCCACGAGACGCCCGGCCACGCGCCGTCGCACGTGGTGCTGCACCAGCCGGAGCGCGGGCTGCTCCTGTCGGGCGACCACCTGCTGGGCCGCATCTCGCTCTACTACGACTTCGGCTACACGCCGGACCCGGCCGGCGAGTTCCTGGCGAGCCTCGACGTCGTCGACCGCCTCGACGTCCAGCTCGTCCTGGCCGGCCACGGCCGCCCGGTGCGCGACGCGCGGGTGCTGACCGAGGCCAACCGCCGCGCGGTCCAGGACAAGCTCGACCGCGTGCGGGCCGCCATCGCCGCCGCCCCGCGCACGCCCTTCGAGCTCGTCCCCGAGGTCGTCGACACGGAGCTGCCGCCGGCGATGATGGTCGGCTGGGGTCTCTCGGAGACCCTCGTCTACCTGAACCACCTGGAGCGCCGCGGCGAGGCGGCGCGGGTGGAGGACGCGAAGCCGGAGCGCTGGGCTCTGTCTGGCTGAGCCCAGCGCCCCGGCAGCCGCGTCATAGCGGGTTCCTCAGTCGATCAGGCCGTCCAGGGCCCGCTCGAGGATGTCCTCCCGCTGACCGGGCGTCTCGAGCTGCTCGACACCGAAGCCGAGCAGCAGCGTGTCCTCCGTCGAGGTGCCGGCGAAGAAGCTCGCCTGCTGCTCGCCGATCCGCCAGTTGCCCGAGTTGGGCGGGCTGCCGGCAGGCGGGCCCCCGGGCGTCCACTCGCTCGTCGCGCCCTCGAAGCCGTCGGCACCGGTCTCGGCGCCGTCGATCACGAGACGCGTGTCGTCCACGAACGCCCCGACGCCACCCGTGACCGGGTCCGTCACGTAGGACACAGACAGCTCGACCTCCCCGCCGATGAAGGCGGACAGGTCGACCTCCACCTGCTGCCACCCACCGGACGAGCCGGTGAAGGAGTTCCATCACGCCGCTCGTGCCGGGCCCGGTGCAGCCGGGACCGCCGAGGTAGTGGCGCAGGAACGGGTGCAGGTTGAGCAGGAACCCGTTCGGCTGGCACTCCGCCGGCGGGGTCGCTCTGCGAGTTCCCGTTCACGTCGGGCAGGGTCGTCCAGTCGTCCTGACCCGGCGTGTGGGCCTCCACGATCACGTTGTCGTAGGAAGGCTCCGTGTTGAACAGCAGCTGGAACTGCAGCTGAGCGCTCGTCGCGTCCGTGAGGTCCACGGTGGTCCTCGTCAGGCGCATGTACGAGTCGTCCGCGTGCGCCCCCTCGGCGTAGCGGGTGCCCTCGACCGGCCCGAACGGGTACTCCGCGGCGCCCTGGCTCGCGAACTGCGGGAACTGGCCCGCCGGCAGCACCTGGCTGGTCGGCGTGAACACTCCCGCCTCGTCGATCGGGTTGTCCCCGACCGCCGGGCCGCCGAGGGTGCCCTCGAAGCCGTCGATCGGGTCGGCGATGCCCTCGACCACGTCAACGCCGCCCACGCTGGTGCGCGCGAAGGCGCCCAGGTAGTACTGGCGGAAGTCGTCCGCCAGGATCAGGCAGTCCTCGAAGAAGCCCGCGACGGTGTGCACGACGCACTCCGATGTGTCGTCGCCGTTCGAGGCGTAGAGGAGCCCGCCGATCACGTCACCGAACCCGGGGAAGCCCGGAGTACTGCGCGGTCTCGCCGGCGTGAACCAGCTTGCCGCCGTCGTTGAGGTAGTCCCGAACGGCCATCGTGAGGTACTGCTGGCGCTCGGCCACGCCCAGGTCGGGCACGTTGCCGAGCGGCGACTGCACGAGGAGGTCGTGCGGGTCCTGCGTGATGCGGTTGTCGCCGAGGTACCAGACCACGGCGTCGTAGTGGGACAGCACGCCGAGGTCGTGCGGCACGCCGTCGGCGTCGAGGTCCCAGACGTCGGCGTCGTACCCGGCGGCCTCGATGGCCGCCACGTGCTCGTCGACGTACTTCGGCGCGTTCGTGCCGGGCGGGTAGGTCGGGTTGACGCCCGTGTAGTCCTCGTTGGCGAGCACGAGCACGTCGGCGCGGCTGTCGCTCTCCACGCTGTAGGTGAAGCGCTCGCTCTCGACGTCGCGGTCGCGATCGTCGTCGTCGTCGTCGTCGTCGCGACCACGGCGGTCGTCGTCGTCATCGTCGTCGTCGTCACCGCCGCGGCGATCCTCCTCGCCGGTGAACCAGACCGTCACGTCGTCGCCCGGATCGGCTCCGCGCACCTGTCCGCGGAGCTCCGCGTAGTAGTCGTCGTTCTCGTCGCCGTAGCGCTCGCCGCCCTCCCACTCGGACACGCGCGCGGTCCGCGTGCGGCCGCCGTTGATCCGGTAGTTCAGGCGCACGTCGTCGAGCGCGCGCTTGGCCACAACGGCCACGGTCTGCGGGTCGCCGCGGGAGACCGTCGAACGTGTCGACGCGGAAGTCCTCGGCCTCGCGGCCCACGACCGACACGGGGTCGTCGGGGTCGTCGACCGACTTCGCGACCGACAGCGCGAACGGGATGTTCTTCTCGAACTCGGCCTGCACGAGCCCCTCGTCGTCGGGGAACTCGAAGCCGCTGCCGCAGTCCGCGGCCATCCACTCGTCGTCCGGGACGGAGTTCGGATGCGGCCTCGCAGGTCGACATCTCCGGCGTGAATCCGAGCGTGCCGTAGCGCTCGGTCATGTGCGTGTCGGTGTCGCCGTTGGTCGTGTAGAGCTCGGCGGAGATGTCCGGGTCGTAGCCCGGCACCGCCGGGTTCGCGTCGTCGCCGGCCATCGCCTCGTAGATGACGTCGTCCGGCGTCGGGGTCGACACCTGCCAGCCGGTGCCGTACAGCAGCAGCTCGGCAGCCGAGTGGTAGTTGACGAAGAACTCGAAGCCGACGCGCCTGGCGAAGGAGTCGAGCCCCTGCGTCTCGGGCTCGGAGTTGCCCGCCGCGCCGCGGTACGTCTCGCTGCCGAAAGCGGGCGAGGAGCCCTCGTTGTCGTAGCCCCACTTGACGCTGAAGTTCCGGTTCAGGTCCACGCCGTCGCCGGGGGTGATGTTCCCGTCGCCGTTGTTGTCGCGCAGGTTCTTGCGCCACAGCCGCTGGCCGGGCTCGAAGGACCAGTCGTAGCCGTCCGGGTTCGCGACCGGCACGAACCACAGCTCGTTCTCGTGCACCAGATCGCGGATGGTCTTGTTCCCGGCCGCGTAGCCGTCGAGGTAGTGGTGCATCAGGCGGCGGATCATCTCCGGCGTGATCCACTCGCGGGCGTGCTGCGCGCCGAGGTAGAGCACGGCGGGCTTCTTGCCGTCGCGGTCCTTGTCGGCGTTCTTGCTGAGCTTGAGGGCGATGATCTCCTGGCCCTCGATCGTCTCGCCGACGGTCACCAGCTTGGTGATCTTGCGGTTGTCGTCCGCGGCCTGCTCGAACTCCTCCTTCAGGCCGCCCGGACCGCCGTAGCGCCGGAAGACCTCGAAGCCGTTCGCGGCCTGCAGCGTTGCGCGCTGGGCGACCGACTGGCCGTCGACCTGCTTCAGGGCCAGGTCGATCCCCTCGCGCCGGAGCTCGGCTGCCTGGCTCCCGCTGAGGATGGCCTCCACGCGGACCTGAAGCTTCTCGCCGCGCCCCGATCCCGCGGGAGCGACCTCCAGCTCGTGGCGGTCGACGCCCAGGTCGACGATCTCGCCGACCTGATCGCCTTGAACGGTGCCGGTGTAGACGTCGAGCCGCTCGCTCGCGCCGTCCTGCGCCCCGGCGGTGAGACCGGTCGCGAGCAGCACTGCGAGTATCGACACGGTCGCAAGGCCTGCGACCAAAGAGCGCTTCACGTTACCCCCCAATAAGTTCGTGAACGGCGGTGAGGCTAGCCGCTCAGACGCGAGCCGTCGCCCGCGTCCACGGATGCGCCGCGCGCAGGGCGGCCAGGATCGCTCGGGTTGATGGCGAGCGATTCAGGGTGTAGAAGTGGATCCCGGGCGCGCCCCGCGCCAGGAGATCGGAGCATTGGAGGGTCGCATAGGCGACCCCGAGCTCGGCAACCGCTTCCGGGTCGTCGGCGCGCCCGTTCAACTCGCGCTCGAGCTCGCTCGGGATCGACGCGCCGCACATCTCGGTGAAGCGCTTGATCTGGCCGTAGTTCGTGATCGGCATGATCCCCGGCACGATCGGCACGGTGATGCCGGCGGCGCGCGCGTCCTCCACGAACTCGAAGTAGAGCTCGTTGTCGAAGAACAGCTGCGTGATCAGGAAGCCCGCTCCGGCATCCTGCTTCGCGCGCGCGTAGCCCAGGTCGCTCTCGCGGTCGGCGGCGTCGGGGTGGATCTCGGGGAAGCAGGCGGCGCCCACGCAGAAGTCGAAGCGCTCCTTGACGAGGCGGATCAGCTCGACCGAATAGTGGAGCCCGCCGGGGTGCGGGCGCCACTCGGTCTGGCCGCGCGGCGGGTCGCCGCGGAGGGCCAGCACGTTCTCGACGCCCGCGGCATGGACCTGGTCGAGGATCTCGACAAGGCGCTCGCGGGGCTCGCCCACGCAGGAGAGGTGAGCCATCGCCTCGATGCCGAGGTCCTGCTTGATCCACCTGGTCAGCTCGACGGTGCTGCTGCGCGTGGTGCCGCCGGCGCCGTAGGTCATCGACACGTAGTCCGGCGCGTCGTCGCGCAGCACCTCCAGCGTGCGCTCGAGCGTCTCCTGGCCCTCGTCCGTCTTGGGCGGGAAGAACTCGAACGAGAAGACCGGACGGCGCTGGGCCAGGAGCTCGGCTATGCGCATGGGCGGAACCTTAACACGATCGTGTCAAGGTTGTGAAGAGGTCGGGCGGGAGGATCTCCAGGCCGGTCGCCGACACTTCGCGGCCGGCGAGCCGGTACTGCACGTCCACCTGATCGTTCTTCCCGTACGAGCCCCACAGGCCGAGGAAGATCGCCGTCCAGCGGCCCACGCCGAGCTTCTCCTTCTCGAGCGGCCGCACGAAGTGGAGCTCGCCGTCCACCACCTCGTAGTCCTTCCCCTCCTCCTGCGGGACCCCGTTCACGAAGACCCGGTAGGGCGGCTCGGCGCCGCGCGGGAGGGGGACGCGCCAGGCGGCGGTCATGGCCTCAGCGCGCGGCGCAGCGCGCCGTACGCGTCCTCGCCTGGGCGCTGCTCCACGAGCCGCCGCTTGACGCGCCCGGTGTACGCCTCGCTCGAGCCGTCGCCGCGCACGTCCACGCCGGCCCGGAGTTGCGCCGGCCCCCGCAGCTCCAGCCGCGCCACCACCTGCTGCACGGGCTCGAGACGGCGGAGCACCGAGCCGCCGACCGGCCGGGCGTGGGCGCCGTCAGCCAGCTCCGAGCCTGCGCGCTCGAGCGCGGCCAGCGCATCCTCGAGCTCCGCGTGGCGCTCCTTGTCGACCTTCGCCCCGCTGCGGACGGTGAGGGTGTACGACCGATGCCGAACCCTGCGCTCGCGGCCGAGCCGCGTGCTTCGGGCCTCAGCCACCGATCGCGGACATCGTCCGCGGCGGCTGGCGGAACCCCGGCTCGCCCACGTGGTGCTTCAGCTCCTTGCGCCAGACCGCGTTGCGGATGACGGACTCGACCTCGGCGTCGTCCGCGCCGCTCCGGAGCGGCTCTCGCAGGTCGGTCTCGTGGATCGAGAAGAGGCAGGTGCGGAGCTTGCCGTCGGCCGTCAGCCGGATGCGGTTGCAGTCGGCGCAGAAGGGCTCCGAGACCGGGTTGATGAAGCCGATCTCGCCGCGCCCGTCGGCGAAGCGGAACACGCGCGCGGTGGCGTGCGGCTCGCGCGGCGCCTCCTCCAGCGGGTGGACGCGCGAGATGATCTCGCGCAGCTCGTCGCCGGTCAGCACCTGGTCGGGGCTCCAGGCGTGGTCGCCGTCCAGCGGCATGAACTCGATGAAGCGCACCTGGAAGCTCGTGGAGCGCGCGAACTCCGCGAACGGGAGCGCCTCCTCCTCGGTGAAGCCCCGCATCGCCACCGCGTTCACCTTGATCGGCCGCACCCGCTCGTGCCGGGCGATCGCGTCCAGCCCGCGCAGCACCTGCGGCAGCGAGTCGCGGCGGGTGATCTGGAAGAAGCGGTCGCGCTGCAGCGAGTCGATCGACACGTTCACGCGCGTGATGCCGGCCTCGACGAGGGCGTCCGCCTGCCGGTCGAGCAGGTAGCCGTTCGTGGTGAGCGAGAGGTCCTCGATCCCGGGCACCGCCGCGAGCATCGACACCAGGCGCGGGAACTGGCGCCGCACGAGCGGCTCGCCGCCGGTGAGGCGCAGGTCGGTCACGCCCATTCCGGACATCACCCGCACGAGCCGCTCGATCTCCTCGAAGCTGAGGATCTCCTCGCGCTCGAGCCAGGGCAGGCCCTCGGCGGGCATGCAGTACTGGCAGCGGAAGTTGCAGCGGTCGGTGACCGACACGCGCAGGTCCGTGATCGTCCGGCCGTGGCCGTCTACGAGGGGCTCAGAAGGCACTGGTCGTAGGGTACCCGGCGTGGACGTTCCGACGACCGAGATCCGCGTGCCCACGCGGGGCAACCGCCGGCTCGAGGCGCTGCTCGCGGCGGCGAACGGCGACCGCCGCATGCATGCCTGGTGGTACATGCAGCAGGTCAACGCCGACCGGCGCGACATGTCCGACCACTCCTGGGTGCACATCCAGATCGTGGTGAACATCGCGCTGCGGCTGTTCCGGCTGCTGAGCCGCGCCGGCGTGGAGCCGGCGATGGTCTCCCAGCACGAGATGACCCCGCGCGACGCCGAGGTGGTGATCGCCGCCGCGTGCCTGTTCCACGACACCGGCATGTCGATCCACCGCACCGACCACGAGCAGTACTCGCTGTTCCTCGCCTCCGACCGGCTGCCCCGGGCTGCTGGAGGGCGTCTACGAGGACCCCGAGCTGACCGTCGTGATCTCGGAGGCCCTGCACGCGGTGATCGGCCACCGCCGCGCCGGCGACCCCATCACAGTCGAGGCCGGCATCGTCCGCGTGGCCGACGCGCTCGACATGGCGAGCGGCCGCTCGCGCATCCCGTTCGAGACCCGCCGCCCCAACATCCACTCGATATCGGCCGCCGCGATCGACGGCGTCACGATCGAGCCCGGCGAGGAGCGCGCGGTGCGGATCGAGATCGAGATGAACAACTCGAGCGGCCTGTTCCAGGTGGACGAGCTGCTGGCGACCAAGCTGCGCGGGTCGGGCATCGAGGAGCACATCGAGGTGGTGGCCGAGATCGACGCCGAGCACGAGAAGCGGCTCGTGCCCGGTTTTTAGGATCTGATGTAGTCCGTTTCTCAGTACGCCCAACCTGGGGAGAACCCCTGCGAATGGGGGACGAGGGGCGCGCGCTGGTCGAGCTCGACCAGGTCAAGAAGAGCTTCGGCGACAACGTCGTCCTGAACGACGTGGACCTCACCGTGAAGCGCGGCTCCGCGATCGTCATCGCCGGCCCGTCCGGGTCCGGGAAGTCGACGATGCTGCGCTGCGTCAACGGTCTGGAGCCGATCGACTCCGGCGAGGTCCGCTTCGACGGGCACGCCCGTGGACTACTCGGGCAAGGCGCTCAGCCGCCTGCGGGCGGACATCGGGATGGTCTTCCAGCAGTTCAACCTGTTCCCGCACATGACCGTGCTGGACAACGTCGTGCTCGGCCCGGTCAAGTCGAAGGGCGTGAGCCGCGAGGAGGCCAGGGAGCGTGCGCGCCGGCTCCTCGAGCGGGTCGGGATCCCGGAGAAGGCCGACGAGTACCCGGCGGACCTGTCGGGCGGCCAGCAGCAGCGGGTGGCGATCGCCCGTGCGCTGGCGATGGAGCCGAAGCTGATGCTGTTCGACGAGCCGACGTCGGCCCTCGACCCGGAGATGATCCGCGAGGTCCTCGACGTCATGCGCCAGCTGGCTCGGGACGGCATGACGATGATCGTCGTGACCCACGAGATGGGGTTCGCGCGCGAGGTCTGCGACCGGATCGTCTTCATCGACGACGGCGAGATCGTGGAGGAGGGGCCGCCCGACGAGTTCTTCTCGTCGGCGAAGAGCCCCAGGGCGAAGGAGTTCGTGGACAAGATCATCCATCACTGAGGAGGGATCTGGATGACGAGGACCAAGTTGTGGCGGGCGCTGCTCGCGATGGCGCTTGCGGTGGCGGCGCTGGCCCTGGCCGCCTGCGGCGACGACGACGATGACGACGGCGGAGGCGGCGGCGGTGGCGGCGATCAGGCCGCCGAGGCCGAGCAGTTCCCCGCCGACAGCACGATGGGCAAGATCCAGGAGCGCGGCGAGATCACGATCGGCGTCAAGTACGACGTGCCGCCGTTCGGCTTCAAGAACCCGCAGACCGACGAGGTCGAGGGGTTCGACGTCGACATGGGCCGGATCGATCGCCGAGGAGCTCGGCGTCGAGCCCGAGCTTCGTGGAGGCGATCTCCGACAACCGCATCCCGTTCCTGCAGCAGGGCGAGGTTGACCTGATCCTCTCGACCATGACGATCAACCAGGAGCGCGACCTGGAGATCGAGTTCTCCGAGCCGTACTACATCGCGCGCGGGCGCATCCTGGTGCCGGGCGACTCCGACATCCAGGGCCTCGAGGACCTGGCCGGCAAGCGGCGTCTGCACGGCGCTCGGCTCGACCTACGAGGAGACGATCCGCGAGGAGGCCCCGGAGGCCGACCTGCGGCTCGTGGACACCTACTCGGAGTGCCTCGAGCTGCTCCAGAACGGCGCCATCGACGCGATCTCGACCGACGACGTGATCCTGACCGGCATGATCATCCAGGACGACACGCTCAAGATGGTGGGCGACGAGCTCACGGTCGAGCCGTACGGCGCGGGCATCAAGGAGGGCGAGAAGGAGTTCCAGCAGTTCGTGAGCGACACGTTCACGGCCGCGGAGGAGGACGGCCGCTGGGAGGACCTCTACCAGGAGTGGGTCGGCCAGTACACGGACACCGAGGAGCAGCCGCCCGACATGACGCTCCAGGAGGCGCTCGAGCTGGGTGGCTGAGCTCTGGCAGGTCCTCACGGACAACTGGCCCGAGCTGAGCTCGGGCTTCTGGGTGACGGTCCGCCTCGTCGCGATCTCGTTCGTGATCGCGATGGTCGTGGGCACCGTGGTCGCGGCGCTGCGGATCGCACCCGTGAAGCCCCTGAACTGGGTGGGCGGCGTGTTCGTGGAGGTGTTCCGCAACACGCCGCTCCTCGTCCTGCTGTTCATCGCCTACGCCGGCCTGCGCCGGGCCGGCCTGGCGCTCGACGCCTGGGTGGCGGGCACGGCGTGCCTCGGCCTGTACACGGCGGCCTACGTGGCCGAGGCGCTCCGCTCGGGCGTGTTCGCGGTGGGGAAGGGGCAGATCGACGCGTCGCTGTCGCTCGGCCTCGACTACCCGCGCACGATGCGCTACATCATCCTGCCGCAGGCGTTCCGGACGGTCATCCCGCACCTGGGCAGCCTCACGATCGCGATGATCAAGAACTCGGCGATCGTCGGCGTCTCGCTGCTGGCGCTGCCTGACCTGCTGCACCAGGCGCGCGCTCGTCAACTCGCGCACGTTCGCCACCGCACGAGACGTTCCTGTGGGCGGCGGTCGGCTACCTGATCCTGACCCTGCTCGCGACCGTCGTCGTGCGCCGGCTCGAGACCCGCTACGCGATCCACCGCTGACGCATGGGCTACCTGTTCGACCCCGCCAACTGGGAGTGGGTGACCACCGACAACAACCTGCGCTTCCTGCTCGAGGGCTTCCTCGTGAACCTCGAGATCGCGGCGATCGCGATCGTCTTCTCGCTGATCTTCGGGCTGCTGCTGGCGCTGTTGCGCCTGTCGCCGCTGCGGCCGCTCAGCATCGCCGCCGGCGTCTGGGTGGACGTGTGGCGCAACCTGCCGCTGATCTTCATCATCCTCTACCTCGCGCTGGCGCTGCCGGCGCCGTGGAAGGAGTTCTACGAGTCGAACGTGCCGGACTTCTTCCCCGAGGCGCTGCAGTCGGGCCGGGTGTTCGCGGGGATCCTCGGCCTCGTGCTCTACAACTCGGCCGTCCTCGCCGAGATCATGCGGGCCGGGATCCTGTCGCTCGACCGCGGCCAGGGCGAGGCGGCGGCGTCGCTCGGCCTGACCTACCCGCAGCAGCTGCGCTACGTGATCCTGCCGCAGGGGCTGCGGCGGATGGTGCCGGCGACGGTGTCGCAGCTGATCACCCTGAACAAGGACACCACCCTGGTGAGCATCATCGCGATCCAGGAGGTGATGCGGCACGGCCGCATCCTGTCGAGCGGCTTCGGGGTCTTCACCGGGTCCGACGTGCAGACGCCGCTGCTCCAGGTGTTCATCTTCATCGGGGCGCTGTTCGTGATCGTGAACTACGCCCTGTCGCGGCTCTCGCGGCGCCTCGAGATTCGCGAGCGGAAGCGGACCACCGGCGGGACGGCCGGGCCGGTCACGGGGCTGGAGGACCAGACGGCGCTGGTGGCCGAGGCCTCGAGTTGAGGCCCCGGCCGCCGGCCAGACATCAGCGGGGGTCCGGGGGCGTGAGCCCCCGGTTCCGCTTCTGCCCTACGGAGTGATCTTCACCAGCGTTCCGCCGGCCCCACGAAGGGGCTGTTCTTCGGCGTCTTCCGCGGAAGCACGCTGTAGTTCGACACGTAGACCGCGCCGGTCGAGTCGACCGCCGCGCCCGTGGGCGCCCTCAGCTTCTTGCCGCCGGCGAGTACCGAGCGGCTGCCGTCGGGCGCGACTCGCACGAGCCTTCCCTTCAGCGTCTCGAAGTTGAGCGCGAACTCGGTCACGAACAGGCTGCCGTCGGGCCCGAAGGCGACGCCGCTGATCGTGGTGAAGCCGGAGCGGTACACCGTGGCGGTGCCGCCCTCGGGCGGGATGCGCCACACGCGCGCCTTGCCCTTGCCCGACGACTCGGCGAGCTCGCCGACGTAGTAGGCGCCGTCGGGGCCGAGCGCGATCGAGGTGGGCACGGCCTGGCGGCGGCCGTTCCTGCGGTTCGGGATCAGTGACAGCAGGCTGACCTGCCCGTCGCGGACCTCGAGCACGGCGTTGGCGCCGGCGTCGACCACGATCTGGTGGTTGGCGGCCAGCGCGAGCACCGCGTAGGGGTTGGAGTTCTTGTCGCCCTTGACGTTGTCGAGGTTGCTCCGGTGCTCGAGCTGGTCGACGCGGGCGACCGCCGAGAAGGCGCCGCCGCTCGCGCTGAACAGGCGGCCGACCTTGCTCCGCACCGGGCGCGGCATGCTCGCCACGTCACGCGGGGGAGCCGACCCGGTCACTCCGAAGACCGCGCCGTCCGGCGCCACGGAGACGCCGTGGAGGCCGATCGCGAACGGGCCGCCGGGGCCGGCGAGGGAGAACATGCCGCGCGCCACCGTGCTCTTGCTGCCGTCAGGGGCGACGCGGACGATCCGGCCGGTGGTGCCGAGGCACATCGCCTCTTCACCCTCGCCCTGGCACTGCTTCCCGCCGCGGCCGGCGTTGGCCACGTAGACGGCTCCGTCGGGACCGACCGCCACGCTGCGGGGGTTGTCGAGGCCGGTTGCGACGGTCTCCAAGGTTGCTGCGGATGCGGTCGGGACCGCGACCGCGGATATGGCCGCGACGGCAGCAACCGCCGCGAGCCTCGTACTGAACGAGCCCAAGGTAATCCTTTCGTGACAGACCCCACGAGATGGGGTCAGGGGGGACCCGCCCAGCGTAATTCAGATTCGCCCTCGCGCAAGCGGTGTGGCGATATGGCTCCGCGGTCAGTTCTTCGCGGGGTCGATCAGGTTCGTCTCGGCCGTCGGCTTGTCGGTCAGCTTCTCCCGCCCGCCGATCGGCTGGTAGTCCCGCTCGCGCTCCCCCGTGTAGATCTGGCGCGGCCGCGCGATCTTCGTCTCGCTGTCCTCCTGCATCTCGCGCCACTGCGCGACCCAGCCCGAGGTGCGCGGGATGGCGAACATCACCGTGAACATGTCGGGCGGCAGGTTGAGCGCCTCGTAGATGAGGCCCGAGTAGAAGTCGACGTTGGGGTAGAGCTTGCGGTCGACGAAGTAGTCGTCGTCCAGCGCGCGCTTCTCGAGCTCCACGGCGATGTCGAGCTTCGGGTTGCGGCCGGTCACCTCGAACACGGCGTCCACGTGCTCCTTGATGATCTGCGCGCGCGGGTCGTAGTTCTTGTAGACCCGGTGCCCGAAGCCCATCAGCTTCTGCTCGCGGTTCTTCACGCCCTCGAGGAAGTCCGGGATGTTGTCGGTGGTCTCGATCCGGTCGAGCATGCGGAGCACGGCCTCGTTGGCGCCTCCGTGCAGCGGGCCGTACAGCGCCGCGACGCCGGCCGCCACCGCCGAGTAGGGGTCCACCTGCGAGGAGCCCACGCCGCGCACCGCGTTGGTGGAGCAGTTCTGCTCGTGGTCGGCGTGGAGGATCCAGAGGACGTCGAGGGCCCGCTCGAGCCGCGGATCGGGCTCGTACTTGACCTCGGTCATCTTGAACATCATCGAGAGGAAGTTGCCGGGGTAGCTGAGGTCGTTGTCCGGATAGACGTAGGGCAGCCCCAGGTTGTGGCGATATGCGAACGCCGCGAGCGTCGGGACCTTCGCGATCAGGCGCACCGCGGCCATGTGCCGCTCGAGCTCGTCGTCGATGTTCTTGGCGTCGGGGTAGAACGTGGAGAGGGCGCCGACGGTGGCGAGCAGCATCCCCATCGGGTGGGCGTCGTAGCGGAAGCCCTCGACGAACTTCTTGATGTTCTCGTGGACGAAGGTGTGGTGGGTGATCTCGAACACCCACTCGTCGAGCTGCTCCTGGGTGGGCAGCTCGCCGTAGATGAGCAGGTACGCGACCTCGAGGTAGCTGGACTTCTCGCAGAGCTGGTCGATCGGATAGCCGCGGTACTCGAGGATCCCGGCCTCGCCGTCGATGAAGCAGACCGAGCTGCGGCAGGAGGCGGTGTTCGTGAACGCCGGGTCGTAGGTCATGAGGCCGAAGTCGTCCTCGGAGACCTTGATCTGGCGGAAGTCCATCGCCTTCACCGTGCCGTCCGAGATCTCGACCTCGTAGCTGTCGCCGGTCCGGTTGTCGGTGACGCTCAGGCTGTCCTGGGCCGTGGCTACGCCCCCGCCGTCGTCCCGTTCTGTCCGTTCCTCGGCCATGTCTCTCCTCGTCGTCCTCGGCTCTCTCTACCCGGATTGTGACGAAAAGCGATCCGCGCGCCCTCGGCCGAGCCGAGTGCTTGCGGCCAGGCGGCGATCCGCGCCAGGCTCACTCCTGCCCGCCGCGCCGCCTGGGGTCGCAGCCGGGCGGCTGCTTCGGAGGCGCGCGATTCGGCGCGCGGGGCACCGGGAGCGTCTGCGGCTGGCCCGGCTCGAGGTCGAAGGGCTCGCCGTGGTGGAGCAGCTCGAGCGGGTCCCCCTGGCCGAGCAGCTCGTAGCGGGCCTCGTCCTGGCGCACCTCCACGCGCACGCAGCGGCCGCGGAAGGCGACCCGGAAGGCCATCCGGGTGATCCGCGACGGCAGGCGCGGCGCGAACGAGAGCTTGTCGTTGTGGTCGCGCATCCCGCCGAAGCCGGCCACGGCCACGAGCCAGGTGGCGCCGAGCGAGGCGATGTGCATGCCGTCGCGCGTGTTGCCGGCCAGGTTCCTGAGGTCGACCAGCGCGGTCTCGCCGAAGTAGTCGTAGGCCAGCTCGAGGTGGCCCACCTCGGCCGCCACGATCGCCTGGGTCGAGGCGGAGAGCGACGAGTCGCGCACGGTGATCGCCTCGTAGTAGTTGAAGTCGCGCACCTTCTGCTCGTCGTCGAAGTGGTCGCCGCGCAGGTAGAGGGCGAGCACCAGGTCGGCCTGCTTGACGACCTGGGAGCGGTACAGCTCGTAGTAGGGGAAGTGCAGCAGCAGCGGGTACTGGTCCGGCCGGGTGGCCTCGAAGTCCCAGTGCCGCCGGTGCGTGAAGCCCTCGCACTGCTGGTGGACGCCCGAGCTCCTCGTCGTACGGCACCGCCATCCGGGCGGCGGCGTCGCGCCAGCTCGCCATCTCCTCCTCGTTCACGTCCAGGGCGGCGGCCTGGTCCGGGTTGCGCGCTGCCGCCTTCGGCCGCCTCCTCGAGGTTCCGGGCGGCCATCAGGTTGGTGTAGACGTTGTTGTCGGTGATCGCGGTGTACTCGTCCGGGCCCGTCACGCCGTCGATCCGGAACGTCCCGTGCGCGTCGTGGTGGCCGAGCGAGCGCCACATCCGGGCGGTCTCCACGAGCAGCTCGAGGCCCACGTCGCGCTCGAACTCCTCGTCGCCGGTCGCCCACGTGTACCGGCGGGCGGCGTCCGCCACCGCCGCGTTCACGTGGAAGGCGGCCGTGCCCGCGGGCCAGTAGCCGGAGCACTCCTGGCCGCGGATCGTGCGCCACGGGAACGCGGCCCCGGCTCGGCCGATCACGCGCGCCCGCTCGCGGGCGAGGTCGAGCACCGACTGGCGCCAGCGCAGCGCGTCGCCGGCGGCGTCGGGGGCCGTGTAGGTGAGGGCCGGGCAGCACGAACGTCTCCATGTCCCAGAAGGTGTGGCCGTCGTAGCCGGTGCCGGTGAGCCCCTTGGCCGGGATGGCGCGGCGCTCGGCGCGCGCTCCGGCCTGCAGCGTGTGGAAGAGGGCGAACCGCACCGCCTGCTGCAGCGCGGCGTCGCCCTCGAGCTCGACGTCCGCCCGCCTCCAGTAGCTGTCGAGGTACTCGCGCTGGCCCCGGGCGAGCCCGCTCCAGCCGGCGTGCTTCGCCGACGCAAGCGCGGCGTCCACCTGATCGCGCAGCGAGGGGCGAGAGCGCTGGCTCGACCAGCCGTAGGCGAGGAACTTGACCACGCGCAGCTCCTCGCCCGGCTCGAGGTCGGTGGTGACGGTGACCCGGGCAAGGTCGGGCTCGCTCTCCGTCTCGGTGGTGGTCGACGTCGGGGCCCTCGACCACGTGGTGCATGCCGGCCCCCATCCGCAGCTTGCTCGCCCTCGTCCGGTGGACCAGGCCCGCGCGCAGCTCGTGGTGCCCGAACTGCTCGGACTCGAGGACGTTCTTCAAGGCCGCCGCCGCGCGCGGGTCGTCGGTCTGCATCGGCACAGGCTCGTTCGCCACCAGCTCGGACTGGAGCACGATGCGGGTGCTCGCGTCCACCGGCTCGACGTCGTACGCGATGGCAGCCACCGAGCGGTGGACGAACGAGACGAGGCGTGTCGAGCGCAAGCGGATCTCGCGCCCGGTCGGCGAGCGCCAGTACACCTCGCGGCGCAGCACGCCGTCGCGGAGGTCGAGCACGCGCTCGTGGCGCAGCAGGTCGCCGTAGCGGATGTCGAACGGCTCGTCGTCCACGAGCAGACGGATGATCTTGCCGTTGGTCACGTTCACCACGGTCTGGCCCGCGTCCGGGCAGGCCGTACGCGGTCTCGGCGTGGGGCAGCGGGCGCACCTCGTAGAAGGCGTTCAGGTAGGTGCCCGGCGTGTCGACGGGCTCGCCCTCGTCGAGGTTGCCGCGCAGGCCGATGTGGCCGTTCGACAGCGCGAAGACCGACTCGCTCTGGCCGAGCCGGTCGAGCCGCAGCTCGCGCTCGCGAACGAGCCAGGGCTCGACGTCGTAGATCTCGTCGCTCATCGCTCGATCAGCTCGCTCAGGTCGTCGACCACGATGTCGGCGCCGTGCTCGGCCAGCGCGTCCCGCTGCCCGGTGCGGTCGACCCCCACCACGTAGCCGAAGCCGCCGGCGCGGCCGGCCTCCACTCCCGCGAGCGCGTCCTCGAACACGACCGCCTGCTGCGGCTCGGCCCCGAGGGCCCGCGCGCCGGCCACGAAGGTGTCGGGAGCCGGCTTGCCGGGCAGGCCCTCGCGCTGGGCGACGATGCCGTCCACCACCGCCTCGAAGAGGTCCTCGATGCCCACGGACGTGAGCACCTCGCGCGTGTTGGCGCTCGAGGAGACGACCGCGCGCCGCAGCCCCTCGCGCTGCGCCTCCTTCACGAAGTCGATCGAGCCGTCGTAGACCTCGACGCCGCGCTCGCGGATCAGCTTGAGCACGAGGTCGTTCTTGCGGTCGCCGAGGCGGCGGACCAGCTCGTCGTCATGCTCGATGCCGCGCGCGGCGAGGAAGGTGCGGACGCCGTCGAGGCGCGGGCGGCCGTCCACGTAGCGGTCGTAGTCGCCCGGCGTGAACTCCTCGAACGGCTCGCCGGTCTCCTCGCTCCGCTTGCGCAGGTAGTCGTCGAACATCTCCTTCCAGGCCGCCGCGTGGAGCTTCGCGGTCTGGGTGATCACGCCGTCGAGGTCGAACAGGCACGCCGTGATCCCGTCCGGCAGCTTGAGCATGGGCGGAATCTACGGCACCGGGTTGGTGCTGAACCGGATCTTGCGCTCGGGCTGGGCGGACCATTCGCCGTCGCGCCAGCGGATCCGGGTCCCGTCGGCGAGGCGGACGCCGGTTCTCCCGAGCGGCGGCTCGCCGTAGAGGGTGGCCTCGAGCGGGCGCTCGTGCTCCGGGGTGTCGCCGAGGCCCCGGGCCACGTGCTCGGCGGGATGGGTCACGAGGATCGAGCCGCTCCGGACGTAGGCGGGGATGCGGTCGATGGGGGCCGGCGCGAGCAGCTCGCCGCCGCCGGTGTGGCGCTCGCCGGTCCAGAGGTCGAGCCAGTCGCCGCGCGGGAGGGAGACCTCGCGCTCGCGGGCGCCGTCCTCGAGCACGGGCGCGACCCAGAGCGCCGGCCCGTAGCCGTACTGGTCGCCAAGGGTCCAGCCGCGCTCGTCGGCGGGGTCGGTCAGCAGCAGGGGGCGGACGATCGGCAGCCCGGTGCGGGCCGCGGTGGCCGCCGCGGCGCGCACGTACGGCACGAGGCGCTCGTGCAGCAGCACGGCCTCGCGGTAGATCGCGAGCGCCTCGGCGTCGTAGGTCCAGGCCTCCTGCGGGAAGCGCCCATGCGCCTGCATCAGGGGGGTGAAGCAGCCGAACCAGGCCCAGCGGAGGAGCAGCTCGCGCGGGCAGCGCGACACCAGGCGCTCGCCGAGGTAGCCGCCCACGTCGTGCGACCAGTTCGAGAAGCCGCTGGCGGCGGCGGTGAGCGTGGCGGTGACGAGGGTCTGGAGCGACCAGAAGTCCGAGGCCTGGTCGCCGCCCCAGGTGACGCCGAGCGCCTGCTGGCCCGTCCAGCCCGAGCGGCCGAACAGCACGCCGGCGCCGGGGTGGACCTCGTCGAGCGCGCGCTGCATCGAGCGGCGGTAGTGGAGGCCCTGGGCCCAGGCGGCGTCGGCCCCGGTGCGGCCGTCGCCGAAGCGCACGTCCGGCGGCAGGTAGTAGCCCTCGCCGTCGTCGGCCTTGATGCCCTCGACGCCGAGCCGCAGCACGCGCTTTGCCTGCTCGCGCCACCAGGCCTCGGCTTCCGGTGCGGCCAGGTCGACCGGGGACCCGGTGCCCATCCACCAGCGCGCGACGAAGGGCTCGCCGTCCTCCGTCTTCACGAAGTGCCCTTCCCGCGCGCCCTCCGCGTAGTTGGAGGCGGGCTCGCGGTGGAGGCGCTCGGACTCGGCGTCGGGCGGGCGCTGGCCGTCGGCCGACTCGAGGTTGACCCAGGGGGTGACCCAGACGACGGTGCGCACCCCGTCGTCGCGGAAGCGGCGCACCATGCCCTCGAAGTCGTCGAACTGGTGGGGGTTGGGCTCCCAGGTGTTGTATTGGGTCTCCCAGGGGGAGTCGATGACGATGGCGTCGAGGGGGAGCCGGTGGCGCCGGTAGCCGTCGAAGTCGTCCTCGACGTCGCGCTGGTGCTCGTAGACGTCGCGTGACTTCCAGTGGCCGTAGGCCCACTCGGGCAGGAGGGCGGGGAGGCTCTCGTGTGAGTCGCAGGAAGCGGCGCAGGCGCGCGGCCGGGGTGGGGTCGGTGAGGACGTGGAGGCGGAAGGGGCCGGCGGCGGTGCGGGTGGAGACGGAGAGACGGTGGGCGAGGTCGAGCTCGACGCCGTCGCCGTCGGTCTCGATCCAGAGGGCGTAGCCGCGGCTGGCGAGGAGCCAGGGGACGGGGGCGTAGTCGCCCTGGGGGATGCCGCCGACCTCGAGCATGTCGGGCGGGCAGTCGGGACCGGTGTAGCGACGGTCGGCGCCGAGCCGGATGCGCCGCCCGGTCTGGTCGAGCTGTTCGCCGTGGCGGGCGCCGAGGCCGGTGAAGCGCTCGCCGGGGCGGGCGTCCCAGTCGGCGCCGGCGCGGAAGAGGGAGGCGCGCGCCGCGAACTCGAGGACGACGCGATCGTCGTGGAGCTCGATGCGGAGGGAGCCGAGCTCGCCGCTGAGGGCGAGCGGACCTGGCGCGCGCGCTTCGCGTCGCCGCCCGCTGCGGCCTTCGCCCGCCTCGCGGACCCTTCCCAGCCGGCGCGGCCGCTCCAGCTCCTCGGCCGGGATCACTCCCTCCGTCAGCTGGATGAACTGGTCGCGCGATTCGCCGGCCGCCGCCCACAGGCCGAGCCCGCGGATCAGCCGGCGGCCGCCGCGCCTGATCTCGAGCGTGAACGGGTCGAGCCCCACGACGGCCTCCAGCGGGCCGTGCTCGAGGACGATCGGCTGGGGCACTCCGCCCTTCTTTCACGCCTCGGCCTCCCGGCTGTTGCAATCCGGTAACACGAGGTTTGCGCTCTCGTAACGAAGGTGCCTCATTTGCAGGCGAATCTGGGGCCATGACGATCGTGCGGGTCGATCTCCACTGCCACTCGTCCGCCTCGCAGGAGTCGCGCCTCGGAGTCCAGCGCGCCCTCGGCCTGCCGGAGTGCGCCACACCTCCGGAGGAGGTCTACGCCCTCGCGAAGCGGCGCGGCATGGACTTCGTCACGATCACCGACCACGACACGATCGCCGGCGTCCTCGAGATCGCCGACCGCCCGGATGTGTTCGTGTCCGAGGAGCTCACCGCCCGATTCCGCGGCGAGCCGCAGGCGGTGCACGTGCTGTGCTGGGGCATCACCCAGGACGACCACGAGTGGCTGCAGCGCAACTCGGGCGACGTCGAGGCGTGCGCCGAGTACCTCCACGGCAACTCGATCGCCTGCGCGCTGGCGCATCCGTTCTACGCGGTCGCCGCCCCGCTCGAGGCGCGCCACCGCCGCCGCCTTGCGCGGCTCTTCCCGGTCTGGGAGACCCGCAACGGCTCGCGCGCCCCAGAGCTCAACCTCCCCGCCGCCGTCTACATCGAGACCCACGGCGGGGCCGGGGTTGGCGGGTCGGACGACCACGCCGGGGTCGACGTCGGGCGCACCTGGACCGAGACGCCGCCCGCGTCGACTCCGGAAGAGCTGCTGCGTCGCCTGCGCCGCGGCGAGGCGACCGCGCGCGGCGACCAGGGGAGCGCCGCCAAGTGGGCCCACGCCGCGATGGCGCTTGGCGGTGCGGGCGCTGACCAAGAACGGGGATCCCTGCGGCGCCCCGAGCCCCCAGGCGGTGTTCAGCATGGTCGAGCGCGTCCTGAGCCAGGGCGACGCCCGCGGCGGACCGCTCGCCGCGGACCTCGGCCCGGCGGACGCCCGCGCGCTGCTCCACGCGTGGCTCGACTCGCTCGACCTCCGGATGTCCGGGAGCGAGCTGCTCGCCTGGATGCAGGACGACGACTTCAGCCACGCGGGGCTGTTCCGGCAGGCCCGGCGGCGGCACGAGCGCCGGCTGCGCGAAGCGGTGGAGGCGATCGTGAGCGCGGCGCAGGAGCGGCGCGGACGCGTCCCGGCCCGAGCGCGCGGCGCCTACCGGCTCGCAGCCGGCGCTCGCCGATCGCATCGCCCCGCTCGCCACGGGCGTCTTCTCCGCCTGCATCCCCGCGATCCCCTACGCGCGTCGGTCGCCTTCCTCGGGCGCGAGAAGGGCAAGCTCGTCGGGCGCGACGGCGAGCCGCGCCGGGTCGCCCTGGTGGCGGACGGCGTCGGCGGGATGCACGGCGTGACCCACACGCTCGACCAGATCCGCGAGAGGGGCGTGCCCGGCTTCGAGGTCGAGGTGATCGGCACCGACCCGAACGTCGACCGGCGCCTTCCCGCGGTCGCGGAGGTCGAGATCCCCTTCTACGCCGGCCTGCACGTGGGCGTGCCCAGCCTGCCGGCGACGGTCGAGGCGCTCGCCGAGGGCCGCTACGACCTCGTGCACCTCTGCTCCCCCGGCCCCGCCGGGGTCGCGGCCTCACTCATCGCCCGGACCATGGAGCTTCCGCTCGTGGGCTCCTACCACACGGAGCTCGGCGCCTACGCCGGCCTCCGCTCCGGCGACCTGCGGCTGCGGGCGGGCATGGACGCGACGCTGGCCGCCTTCTACGGCCTGTGCTCCGTCGTGCTCTCGCCGAGCGACCCTGCGGACGAGTCGCTGCGCGCGCTGGGCGTGCCCTCAGCCCGGATCGCGCGGTGGGACCGCGGCGTCGACACGTCGCGCTTCGACCCGGCGCTGCGCGAGCCGCCCGCCCGTCCCGGGGAGCTCACGGTGCTCTACGCGGGACGCCTGACGAAGGAGAAGGGCGCGGACCTCCTCGCCGACGCCTTCCTGCGCGCGCACGCGCGCGACCCGCGGCTGCGGCTCGTGCTGGCGGGCGGCGGCCCCGAGGAGGAGCGCGCTGCGCGAGCGGCTGGGCGAGCGCGCGACGTTCCTCGGCTGGCTCGAGGGCGAGGCCCTTCCGCGCGCGTACGCGAGCGCGGACATCTTCCTGTTCGCGAGCAGCACCGACACGTTCGGCCAGGTGATCCTGGAGGCGCAGGCGAGCGGCCTGCCGGTGGTCGCGGTGGCGGAGGGAGGCCCGCGGACCCTGATCGAGGACGGCCGCACCGGCCTGCTGCGCCCGGCCGACGCCGAGGCGCTGGCGGACGCGCTCTGCGAGCTGGCGGCCGCGCCGGCACTGCGCGGCCGGCTGGCGAAGGCAGCCCTGGAGACGGTGCGCGGGCGCACCTGGGAGAGCGCGCTGGAGCGGCTCGCGGAGGGCTACCGGCTGGCGCTCGGCGAGGCGGGCGCGGGCGAGCGGCCCGCCCCGGCGCCGGAACGCTCGCCGCGGGCGCGGGAAGCCGCGGCCGCCTGAGCAGCGCGAGCCCAGATCGGCGGCCACTTCCGAGGAGGAGCCGCTCTCAGCGCCGGCGCAGGCCGCCGAACAGGCGCTTCACCGCGCCGGTGTCCAGGCGGGGGGCCGTCTCGGGCGGGGGTAGCACGGCGGCCTCGGCGGCCGGGATCGTCAGCGTCACGCCGAGCTCGGCCGTGCGCGCCACCTCCGGCGCGTCCACGAAGCGGCGCACGCCGTCGGGGGTCTCGAACACCACCCCGTCCATGATGTGCTCGCGGTGGTTGTCGAGCACCTCGACCACCTTGCCCACCACCTGCTCGTCCGATCCGTAGACGGGGACGCCGCGCTGGACGGCGTTGTAGTGGACCGCGTGACCGTCCTCGATCACGGCTCAGTTCCCCGGCAGGGCCGCGTGCTCTTCCTCGCTGCCGTGCTCCGCGGTCGCCGACGTGTAGATGGCGGTTCCGATCGCCCCGAGGCAGAGGACGACCGAGATGAGCCCGACAGCGCGGGCGGCGCCGTCGGTCGACGGGAAGCTCTCGCGGGTGATGCCCAGGAACGAGACAACGAGGGCCCAGATGGCGAAGAGCGCCCCGCAGACGTGGAAGGCGTTCACCGGCGGGACCCTAGCGAAAGGGATGCCGGAAGCACCCGGCTCGGCCGGGTGCGCACGGAATGGTGTCGGGGTATTCACCGACATGTCACAGACTCGGCTCGCACGGCGCGGAACCTGTACTTCGACCCCCAATGGTTCCCCTGATCGACAACATCCGCCAGGCGATGAGGTCCCCGCGAGGCGGCCGGCCGGTCTGCCTCATGTGCGGCCGCGCGGTCGCCGACGGCGACGAGCAGATGCGGCTCCGCGGAGGCGCGGTCGTCCACCGGGAGTGCGCGACCTACGACATGCGCCGCCGGCGAACGGGCGACGCCCGTCTCGGCTACCCGCGCGCTGAGCCTAGCGGCCACACGTCGGCGGCCGCGCGGCGAGGCACCCGCCCCGCCCGGCTATCGCTGGCGCTGCGGCACCCGCGGCCCGCGCTGTGTCGCGCGTACGCGGCCGGGCGCGCTCGGCGCCGGATCCGTGTGCGGCCCGCGCCGCGGTGGCTGCGGCGGACGGATGCGCGGGTGCGGGTCGCGGCTGCTTCCGCCTCCGCCGTCCTCGCGATCGGCCTCCGGCACCGGCGGTTCGCGCACGGCCCACCAGATGATCAAGAACAGGGCGACGATCGGGATCTTCAGGACGATCGCCAGCCAGAAGACTGCCCAGAAGCCGGACATCCTGCGTCGATGGTACCCGGATCGCGCGAGGCCCGAAGCAGCCGGCTCGGCCGGCTGCGCAGGGTGCGGTGTCAAGCCGCCCGCGGGGCCGAGGAAAGGAGGGCGACGCTCCTCCGTGGCGACGCCCTCATCCCTCGGGTCGAAAACCGCGCGCCTCTACCACCTGGACGATCGGTCAGTTACTACCCGCCCGGCGGCTTGTCCACTCCTAGCCCGTGGCGACGCCCTCGATGGACGTCATCCGACGGAACGCCTCGTAGCGCTCGTCGATCTCCTCGCGCGTAAGCCGCTCGGCCCGCTCGCAGCCGAACTCCTCGACCCAGTACGACGCCACGGCCGAGCCGTAGGTCATCGCGCGGCGCAGGGTGGCGGCGTCGGTGGCGCCGCCCTGCGAGTCGAGGTAGCCGAGCAGGCCGCCCGCGAACGAGTCCCCGGCGCCGGTGGGGTCCACCACCGTCTCGAGCGGGTAGGCGGGAAGCGCGAAGAAGCCGTCGTCCTCGTCCGAGAACAGGGCCGCGCCGTACTCGCCCTGCTTCACGACGACGACCCGCGGGCCGAGCTCCATCAGCTGCCGCACGCCCTTCAGGAGCGTGGGCTGCTCGGTCAGCTGCCGCACCTCCTCGTCGTTCATCAGCAGCATGTCGACCGTCGAGATCGTGCGGAGGAGCGAGTCGCGCGTGCTCTCGATCCAGAAGTTCATGGAGTCGAGCGCGACCAGCCGCGCGGCGGTGCACTCCTCGCGCACCTCGCGCTGGAGGTCCGGCTGGATGTTGGCCAGGAAGACGGTGTCGGCGGCCTTGGACTCCTCGGACAGCTTGGGCTGGAAGTCGCCGAACACGTTCAGCTGTGTGTCGAGCGTGTGGCGGACGCTCACGTTCCACTCGTACTCGCCCGCCCAGAAGAACGTCTCCCCGCCCTCGATGTGCTCCACGTCGTCGGTGTTCACGCCGTGCGAGTGGAGCACCTCGTACTCCGCCTCGCCGAAGTCGTCGCCCACCGGGCCGACCACGCGGACGTCCGTGAAGTAGCTGGCCGCGAGCGAGAAGTGCACGGCCGAGCCGCCGAGCGTGCGCTCGCGCTCCCCGAAGGGCGACTTGAGCGCGTCGAACGCGATCGATCCCACCACCAGCAGGCTCATGCGGCCGGGGAGGCTAGCCGAAGGCCCGTCTCGCTTCTCGTTGGGCTAGCGCTACGAGCTCCTGATCGCCGACGACCAGGACGAGGTGATCCTGCGCCGGCTGCTGTCGCCGACACTCGTGAGCTGGCTGGCGAACCACCCGCTCACGCCGGGGCTCGAGCTGAAGGCGGGGGCGCTCGTGGTGTTCGTCCCGTACGCGATCGAGGACGCGGGCAACCTCACGTACCTGATCGACGCCACGCGCCACATCGCTTCGCGGGTACTCGACGAAGTCGAGGAGGATAGGCTCCGCGCCGCGTGAGAGCGGTCCAGATAGACGAGTTCGGCGGGCCCGAGGTCCTGAAGGTCGTCGACCTGCCGAAGCCCGAGCCGGGCGACGGCCAGGTGCTGATCGAGGTGTCGCGCGCGGGGATGAACTTCGCCGACACCCACCAGCGCGAGAACTCCTACCTGGCGCGCTACGAGACGCCGCTCGTGCTGGGCGGTGAGGTGGCGGGGCGGACGGAGGACGGCCGGCGCGTGGTCGCGATGGTGCCGAGCGGCGGCTACGCCGAGTACGCGGTGGCGCACGAGGCGGCGCGTGTTCCCGATCCCGGACGGCGTCGACGACGGCGCGGCGCTCGCTCTCGTGATCCAGGGCCTGACCGCCTGGCACCTCTACCGGACCTCGGCGAAGCTGGCCGAGGGGGAGTCCGTGGTCGTGATCTCCGGAGCCGGGGGCGTCGGGTCGCTGGCCGTGCAGCTCGGGCACCCCTTCGGTGCCGGGCGCGTGATCGCGACCGCCTCGACCGAGGAGAAGCGCGCGCTGGCGCTCTCGCTGGGCGCCGACGCCGCCGTCGACCCGGCCGCCGACGACCTGAAGGAGGCCCTGATCGAGGCCAACGGGGGCAACCGGGTGGACGTCGTCCTCGAGATGTCCGGCGGGCGCGTGTTCGAGCAGTCCGCCGAGGCGCTCGCCCCCTTTGGCCGGATCGTCGCCTACGGGATCGCGAGCCGCGAGCAGAACACCCTCGAGACCGGCCGGCTGATGCGGAAGAGCCGCGCGGTGATCGGCTTCTGGCTCATGCACTGCCTGGGCCGCCGCGACATGATCGAGGAGCCGCTCGCCGACCTGTTCGACCGGACCGCGCGCGGCGACCTGAAACCGCAGCTGGGGGAGACCTACGCGCTCTCCGACGTGCGCCGGGCCCACGAGGACCTTCAGGGGCGCCGTACCAGCGGGAAGCTCCTGCTGGACCCCTCTCGGTGAGTAACCTCGACCGCCGATGACGAAGTTCTCCGACCTTGGGCTCACCGAGTCCACGCTCGGCGCGCTCGCCCACCTGGGCTACGAGCGCCCGACGCCGATCCAGGAGCAGGCGATCCCGCCGCTGCTGGAGGGCCGCGACGTGATCGGCCAGGCGCAGACCGGAACCGGCAAGACGGCCGCGTTCGGCCTGCCGATGGTCGAGTACGTGGATCACGGCCGCCCTGGAGATCCAGGCGCTGGTGCTGACCCCGACGCGCGAGCTCTGCATCCAGGTGACCCAGGCGCTGCGCGCCTACGGCGAGCGCAAGGGCGTCGAGGTGGTGGCCGTGTTCGGCGGCGCCCCGATCCGCGACCAGGCCACCCGCCTCAAGGAGGGGCACGTGGCCGTGGGCACCGTGGGGCGGGTGATGGACATGATCGACCGCCACCACCTCTACCTCGACCAGGCCCGCTACGTGGTGCTCGACGAGGCCGACGAGATGCTCGACCTCGGCTTCCTCGAGGACGTCGAGTCGATTCTGCGGCGCGCCCCGATGGGCCGCCAGACCTGCCTCTTCAGCGCCACCGTGCCCGGCCCGATCCGCCGCCTGGCGGACACCTTCATGCACGATCCGATCGAGATCCAAGTGCGGGCCGCCACGCTCACGATCGACACGGTCGACCACTTCTACGTCGAGGTGCGCGACGGCGAGAAGCCCGACGCGCTCGTCCGGGTGCTGAAGCAGGAGCGTCCGGAGCAGGCCATCGTGTTCGCGCGCACCAAGATCGGGGTGGACCGCCTGGCGCGCCGGCTCGGCGACGCCGGCGTGCGGGTCAAGGCGCTGCACGGCGACATGTCCCAGGGCCAGCGCGACGGCGTCATGCTCGCCTTCAAGGGCGGCCGCGAGCGGCTCCTGGTGGCGACCGACGTGGCGGCGCGCGGGCTCGACATCACCGGGGTGAGCCACGTCGTGAACTACGACATCCCCAACTCGCCCGACATCTACGTCCACCGCATCGGCCGCACCGGCCGGGCGGGCGAGAGCGGTCGCGCCATCACGCTGATCACGCCCAAGCAGCGGCGCGAGCTGGAGGCGATCGAGCGGCACGCCAACACGGAGATCGAGGAGTGGTCGTCCGACGGGCCCAAGCCGCGCGAGCGCCGCACCCGCCGCGAGCGCGAGACGCGCCGGCCGCGCCACACCAAGCCGCACAGCCGCGACGGCGTGCCCTACGTGAAGCTGGTGATCGGCGCCGGTCGAGCGCAGGGGATCGAGCCGGCCGACGTGGTCGGCGCGGTCGTCGACCACACCCATCTCGAGAACGACGACGTCCGCAACGTGCGCGTGCTGGAGCGCTTCTCCTTCGTGGAGGTGCCCGAGCAGCGCGCCGGCGAGGTCGTCGACAAGGTGAACGGAAAGCGAGTCCGGGGGACGGAGCTCCGGGTGGAGGTGACCAAGAGACGATGAGCCAGGCGACGATGCACACCAACCACGGGCCGATCGAGATCGAGCTGTTCGAGGGCGAGGCCCCGAAGACCGTCGAGAACTTCGTGAAGCTGTCGCAGGACGGCTACTACGACGGGCTGATCTTCCACCGCGTGATCAAGGACTTCATGATCCAGGGCGGCTGCCCGCAGGGCACCGGCACCGGCGGCCCGGGCTACGAGTTCGAGGACGAGATCAACGACCACAAGATCGTGCGCGGCGCGCTCGCGATGGCGAACCGCGGGCCGGGCACGAACGGCAGCCAGTTCTTCATCGTCACCACCGACGCGGCGCCCTGGCTCGACGGCAAGCACACCGTCTTCGGCGAGGTCAGCTCGGGGATGGAGGCGGTCGACTCGATCGAGGGCACCGAGACCGGCGCCCAGGACCGGCCCACCAACGACGCGGTGATCGAGCGCATGGAGGTCCATGCGGGTTGAGCTGCTCTGGTGGGACGGCTGCCCGTCCCACCCTGAGACACTGGCGGACCTCGAGCGAAGCCTCTCCGCCGCCGGTCTCGACAGCCAGGTTCAGATGGTCGAGATCGAGAGCGACGAGCAGGCCCGCCGCGAGCGTTTCCCCGGCTCCCCGACGATCAGGATCGACGGGGATGACATCTTCCCGTGCCCGGAAGGGGAGCCCTATTCGCTCACCTGCCGCGTGTACCGGCTCCGCGACGGCCGGCCGTCGCCCACACCGGATCCCGAGGACCTTCTCGAAAAGATACGACTCCGCGCGCACCCGGCCGAGCCGGGCGCTTGCGGCTGAGGAGAATCGATGCAGATCGGCGATGAAGCTCCTGGCTTCAGCCTCCCCGCGACCGACGGCACCGAGCACGGCCCCGACGGGGTCACCGTGGTGGTGTTCACCTGCAACCACTGTCCCTACGCGCTGGCCTGGCACGACCGCCTGACGCAGGTGGCGCGCGACTACGACGGCCGGGCCCGCTTCCTCGCGGTGAACCCGAACAACGCCGAGACCCACCCGCGCGACTCCTTCGACGCGATGAAGGAGCGCGTGGACGCGGACGGCGGCTGGCCGCATCCGTACCTGCGCGACGAGTCGCAGGAGGTGGCGCGCGCCTACGGCGCCCGGACGACGCCGGACGTGTTCGTGCTCGACGCGGACGGGGTGCTGCGCTACCGCGGCGCGCCCGACGCCGACCACCGGGACGAGCGCCAGGGGGCTTCCTGGCTGCGCGACGCGCTCGACGCGGTGCTCGCGGGCGACGAGCCGGCCCGGCCCGAGACCGAGCCGGTGGGCTGCAGCGTCAAGTGGAAGCGGTGATCGCGGCGATCGCCGCGCCGATGTCGCTGAGGTCTTCGAGGTAGGCGTCGGGGCCGGAGGCGCGCAGCGCCTCGGGGTCGGCGAAGCCGGTGGCCACCGCCACGGCTCGGGCGCCGGCCTCCCGGGCGGCGCGCACGTCGAGCGGCGTGTCGCCCACCAGCACGGCCCCGGTCGGCTCGCCGTACTTCGCCGCCGCCCTCTCCCGCGCCACCGCGACGAGATCGGAGCGCTCCTCGTGCGGGTCGGAGCCGTAGGCGCCGACCTCGAAGTCGAGCCAGGGCTCGAGCCCGAACGCGCTGACCTTGACGACCGCGTTCGCCTGGATGTTGCCGGTGAGCAGCGAGTTGATCACGTCGTCGCGCCGGTGCAGCGCCTCCAGGACCTCCGGGACGCCGGGGTAGGCGTAGCCCTCGGCGGCCATGGCGTCCTTGCGGAGCTCGAGCGCCGCGGCCAGCTCGTCCAGGATCCGCGGCGTGTCGCCGGGCCGGCCGCCCAGCATCGATCTGCGCGATCTGCCGGTCCGTCCGGCCGGCGTAGTCCACCGGCTCGGGATCGCGCCCGACCACGGCGCGGAACGCCTCCTCGAACGCGAAGCGCCCGTGGCCGGCGGTGCGCACGAGCGTGCCGTCCACGTCCCAGAGCACGAGCAGCATCAGCGCAGCTCGACCCCGAGCAGGCGCTCGAGCTCCGGCAGCGTGTGCTCGGCGCCGCGGTGGAGGATCGCGGTCATCCCGACGGCCTCGGCGCCCTCGCAGTTCTGGCGCAGGTCGTCCACGAACACGCACTCGGCCGGCTCCACTCCGGCCCGCTCCGCGCCCAGCAGGAAGATCTCCGGCTGCGGCTTGTGCATGCCGACCTCGCCGGAGATCACGACCCCGTCGAACAGCTCCGCGAAGGTCGAGCGGTCGTAGCGCCCGGCGCCCATCGAGTTGGAGATCAGCCCGGTGCGGATGCCCGCCGCGCGGGCCCGGCGCAGCGCGGCGAGCATCTCCTCGTCGGGCCGCAGGCCGCCGAACATGCGGTCGACCAGGCCGGCGCGCTCGTCGATCCCGAGCAGCTCGCCGAAGCTGCTCCCCGAAGCCCTCCTCGGTCAGCTCGCCCGTCTCGAGCCCGCGCACCAGGACGATCGCCCGCGGGTCCTCGCGGAGGAGGCGCATGATCGCGTCGGGCTCGAGGCCCTCGGCGACGCAGAAGCTCGCGGAACGAGTCGAAGACGTTTGTGGTGAGGACGCCCCCGTAGTCGACCAGCAGACCCCTCACGTCGACTGCGCCACCTCGCGCGCCTTCTCGGCGAGCGCCGGCACCCCCTCGTCGAAGAGCGCCAGGTACGGGTCGTCGGACGCGCCGAGCGTGTAGCGCTTGAAGTTGCCCTCCATGAACACGGCGGCCTTCCACATGGCGAGCGCCTGGTACCAGTTCAGCTTCGAGACCGAGCGGCCGCTCCGCTCCTCGTAGCGCGCGGTGAGCTCCTCGCGCGTCATGAAGCCGGGCCGCCGGGTGGCCGCGGACAGGCTGGCGAACGTCGTGTCGGCGGGGTCGTCGGCCTGGCTCCACGTGACCGTGAGGTAGCCCACGTCGGCGAGCGGATCGCCGATCGTGGAGAGCTCCCAGTCGAAGATCGCCACCAGCCGCGCCGGCGGCTCGTCGGCCACCATCACGTTGCCGAGCCTGTAGTCGCCGTGCACGATCGTCGACTCGGGCGAGTCGGGCAGGTTGCCGGCGAGCCAGTCGCGCACCTCCTCGACGACCGGCACCTCGCGCGTCTTGTTGTAGTCCCACAGGCCCGTGAAGCGGCGCACCTGGCGCTCCAGGTAGCCGGTCGGCTTGCCGTAGCCCTCGAGCCCGCAGGCGCGCCAGTCCACGGCGTGCACCTCCACCAGCGCGTCGACCAGCTCCTCGCAGAGCCGGTGGCGGCCCTCCTCGGTGTCGAGCGCCGGCGGCACGTCGCTCGTCACGACCGAGCCGTGCATCTCCTCCATCACGTAGAAGGGCACGCCCAGCACCGACTCGTCGTCGCCGACGGCCAGCACGCGCGGCGCCCGCACCTCGGTCGACTCGAGCGCGCGCAGCAGGCGCGCCTCGCGCAGCACGTCGTGCGCCGAGGGCGGAAGCGGCGGCCGCGGCGGGCGCCGCAGGACCACCCGCGCGTCTCCCCGCGAGACCAGGAACGTGAAGTTGGAGTGCCCCTCGCCGATCCGCTCGGCCTCCAGCCGGCCCTCGCCGATGCCGTGCCGGTCGAGGAACTCCTCGAGCGGCTCGCGGACCACGAGCGGCGGGAGCTCGAGCTCCGCGGCGTCCTGGGGCGTGTCGACGACGTCGGGCGAGCCCATGGGGGCGGCAATGGTAACCGTGAACCAGGGCCGCGGCGGTTGCGTATGTCCCGCTGTCTAGGCTTCCGCCCGATGCGACGCCACCGTCTGCTGCCACTCACGCTTGCGCTTTCACTCGCCCTCGCCGCGGCCGTGCCCGCGACCGCGGCAGAGGTGGAGGTCACCGCGACCGATTTCCGCTTCTCGCCGACCCCGCGGACGATCGGCGTGGGTGACACGGTGATCTGGCGCTTCGCGACCGGCGGCCACACCACCACCGCCCAGGGCGGTCAGGCCGAGCGGTGGAACTCCGGGCCGAGGACCACGCCGGCCGGCCAAACGTTCCGGCACACGTTCAACCGCCCGGGCCGCTTCCAGTACTTCTGCGTTCCCCATGCCGGATTCATGAGGGGCGTCGTCCAGGTGGGTTCGGACCAGGTGCGCGACACGGTCGACGCCTTCAGGACGAAGCGCACCGGCTCCCGGGTGACGGTCTCCTTCGAGCTCAACGAGCCCGCGACGGTCAGCTTCAAGCTCCGAGGTCCTGAGCGCAAGACGGTCCGCCGCGGGCGCCTGACGGCCGGGCGGCACAGCTTCACGCGTACGGAGCCTCGACGCGGGCGCCTATCGCGGGACCCTCGCCCTCGCCGACGACTTCGACAAGAAGTCGAGCGCGCAGAAGTCCTTCACCATCGGGTAGCGCCGCGTAGCCTTGAGCGGTGCTCCGCGCGCTTCGGCACCGCGACTTCCGGCTGCTCTGGATCGGCCAGGCCGTGTCGCTCCTCGGCGACGGCATCTACCTGGTCGCGATCGCGTGGCTGGTCTACGACATCTCGAACGAGCCGTCGGCGCTGGCGCTCGTGGGCCTCGCCTGGACGCTTCCGCAGGTGGCCGGGCTGCTGGTCGGCGGCGTGCTGAGCGACCGCCTCGAGCGCCGCCGCCTGCTCGTGATCGCGGACCTGCTGCGCTTCGCGGCGATCTCGGTGATCGCGGCGCTCGCGCTGGCCGGTGAGGCCGAGCTGTGGCATCTCGCCGTGCTCGTCGTCTTCTACGGCCTGGGCGAGGCGCTGTTCCAGCCGGCGTTCACAGCGATCGTGCCGGACGTCGTCCCGCGCGAGGAGCTGCTCCAGGCGAACGCGCTGAAGGAGCTGATGGAGCCGCTCGGCCTGCGCTTCGCGGGTCCTGCGCTCGGTGGCGTGCTGATCGCCGTGTTCGACGTCGGGGTGGCCTTCCTCGTGGACGCCTGCACCTTCGCCGTCTCGGCCGTCGCCGTGAGCCTCATGACCCGGCAGCCGCCGCCGCGCGAGGCGGTGGGCTCGATGCGGCGCGACCTCGCCGAGGGGTTCGCCTACGTGCGGGCGCATGCATGGCTCTGGGCGACCCTGATCGGCGCCGCGCTGTTCCTGTTCCTCACCTTCGGGCCGTTCGAGGTGCTGCTGCCCTACATCATCCGGAACGATCTGGGTGGCGACGCGGACACCTTCGGGCTCGTCCTCGCGGCCGGCGGGCTCGGCTCGATCATGGCCGCGATCACCCTGAGCCGCGCCGGCATCCCCAGGCGCTTCGTCACGTTCATGTGGGGCGCCTGGTTTGTGGGCGACCTGCTGATCGTGGTGCTCGCCGTGGCGGGCGCCGCCTGGCAGATGTGCCTGATCGCGCTGGTGTCGTTCGGGCTCGGCACCGCCGGCATGGTCGTCTGGAACACGATGATGAACACGCTGGTCCCGGCCGAGATGCTGGGCCGCGTGTCGAGCTTCGACTGGTTCGTGTCGATGGGGCTGATCCCGCTCTCGTTCGCGGTCACCGGCCCGGTGGCTGAGCTGTTGGGCGCGCGCACCACGCTCGGGCTGTCGGGCCTGCTGGGGGCCTTCACGCTGGCCTTCCTGTTCGTGCCGGGCGTGCGCGACCCCGAGCGGAAGCCGCTCGCGGCGACCGCGCCCTAGCGGATCTCCTCGACGTGGCGGTAGTTCGCCACGTCGTCGGCCTCCGTGCTGGGCTCGCCGGCGAACCAGCCGTCGAGGATCTCGTCGAGCAGGGCGGGGCTCGTGGTGCGCAGCGAGAGCGCCAGCACGTTGGCGTCGTTCCAGCGGCGGGCGCCGCGGGCGGTCTCGGCGTCGGCGCACAGCGCGGCGCGGATGCCCTGGACCTTGTTCGCCGCGATCGAGGCGCCGGTGCCGGTCCAGCAGCACACCACGGCCTGGTCGGCCCGGCCCTCGGCGACGTCGCGGGCGGCGGCCTCGGAAGCCCAGGCCCAGTCGTCGCGCTCGTCCTCGTTCAGCGCCCCGTGCAGAAGCGGCTCGTGCCCGCGCCGGCGGAGCTCCTCGACCACGGCGTCGGCGACCCCGGTTCGCTCGTCGGCGGCCACGGAGATCTTCACCTCTCGCAGCCTACCCTTGGTCTCGATGCCCGAGTTGCCCGAGGTCGAGATCACGGCGCGGCGCCTGTCGCGCGGGGGTGCGGGCGCCGAGATCGAGTCGGCGCTGGCGCCCGGCATGGTCACGATGAAGACGTTCGACCCGCCGCTCGATGCCCTGGCCGGACGCACGCTCCTGGGCGTGCGCCGCATCGGGAAGATGCTCGCGATCGACACCGGCGAGCTGGTGGTGCTCGTGCACCTGATGTCGGCCGGACGGCTGCAGCTGTGGGACGCGCGCGCGTCGCTGCGCGACCGCGCCTCGCGCCTTCTGATCCGGCTGGACGGCGGGCGGGAGCTGCGGCTGCGGGAGTTCGGCACGCAGCAGCGGGCGTGGGCGAAGCTGCTGCCGGCGGAGGCGGTGGAGGCGGACGAGTCGGTTGCGACGCTCGGGCCCGATGCCTTCCCGGCGCCGCCGGAGGACGAGTTCGCCGCGCTGCTCGACCAGCCGCGGCACCTGCATCCGCTGCTGCGCGACCAGAGGGTGATCGCCGGCATCGGGCGCTCGTGGGTCGACGAGCTGCTCTGGACGGCGCGGCTGTCGCCGTTCCAGCGAGCGTCGGACCTGGACGAGGAGTCTCGTGAGCGCCTGCGGGCCGCCTGTGACGAGGTGCTCGGCGGGGCGCTCGAGCACTACGAGGACGTGATCGGCGACACCATCCCCGACAAGCTGCCGATGCCCCTGCAGGTGCACCGCCGCGCCGGCGAGCCCTGCCCGCGCTGTGGCACGAAGATCGAGGCGATCCACTTCAAGGACTACGTCATGTGCTACTGCCCGGAGGAGCAGACGAACGGGCGGGTGCTGAAGGACCGGCGGCTGTCGCGCCTCTTGAAGTAGCTGCGGCCTAGCCGTCCGGCCAGAACTCCTGGTCCATCTCGATGTCCTTGTTGTCCGTGTCCGGAGCCCCGAAGGCGAGGATCACGGCGCCCTCCGGACCGGCCTCGAAGCCGCGCTTGACGGACGTGGGGATGCGGACCGCGTCCATCGGCTTCAGGTCGAGCACCTCGTCGTCGAGCTTGACGCGCGCGCTGCCGCTGAGCAGGAGATAGATCTCCTCCTGCTCGAGGTGCTGGTGGCCGAACGGCACGCGGAAGCCGGGGGCGAGCTTGAAGTAGCTGATCCCGGACTTCTCGAGGCCGAGCGCCTTGCGCGCGAAGCGGGCCTCCATGTTGGGGGCGTAGCCGAAGCGCTCGCCCATGTCCTCGACGTCGCTCGCCAGGTTGAGCACGGTGTAGTCAGCCATGCCGGAATTGTGTCCGGATTCAGCGAACGGTAAGCGTGCCGACCATGCCGGCTCGCTCGTGGTTGCCCACCGCGCGGACGCCCCGCCTCAGTAGCGGAGCTTGCCGTCCAGCACGGCAGGGCCGCGCTCGCCCTCGCCCGCGCCGTCGAGGCGGCGGGTCACGACCATCCGGTGATAGTCGCCCGCCCGTACCGCGGCGGTCAGCTCCGCCTCGGTGCGGCCGTCGCGATCGGCCCAGAAGGTCCCGCCGCTGACCCAGCGGCCGTCGGCGCGGATGCACCACACCTCGTATTCGGACCCCGCGGGAAGCCCGCGCGTCTCGAGCCGGATCCGCGTGCCCGCGGGCACCTGGCCGAGCCAGGCCGTCGCGGAGCCCGCGCCTCCGGCGCGCGCATCGAGCGACACGCTCGCGTACGCGGGCGACCCGCCCTCGTCGCCCCCGAGCGGCAGGATCACGGCGAGCGCCACGGCCAGCGCCACGACGCAGGCGGCCGCGACCGCCAGCGGCCGGCGGGCGAGCCGCGCGGGGCGGGCACCGCCGAGAAGCGCGGGGCGGCGCGTCGAGCGGCCGGCTCGGCGCTCGGACGCTCCGCCCGCGCCCTCCTCCCTCCGCTCGCGTGCGAACCGGTCCAGCACCGCGTCCTCCACCTGCGGGGAGAGGGTGGGGGGTGGCACGTCGGTCGGCGCGATCCGGTCGAGCAGCCAGGGCAGCCCCTCCATCCGCTGGGCCTCCGGTCCGCACTGCGGGCACACCGCCACGTGGCGGCCCATCTCCTCCATCTCCTCGGGCTCGAGCGCGCCGAGCGCATAGCCGCCGATCAGCGGTCCGTGAGTGGAGCAGCCGCCCATCACGCGACCTCCATCTCGTCCAGGATCAGCCGCAGGCTGCGCAGGGCGTACGAGGTGCGGCTCTTGACCGTCCCGAGCGGGATGCCCTTGCGCTCCGCGATCTCGCGCAGGGTGAGCCCGCCGTAGTGGGCCAGCCTGATCACCTCGCGGTGCTCCGGGGACAGCCGCGCCAGCGCGGCCGCGACCTGCCAGCGGAGCACGGCCTGCTCGAGCGTCCGGTCGAGCTCGGCCGGGGTCTCCTGGTCCGCGCCCGCTGCGACGCCTGGGCGCACCGCGGCTCGCCTTCGCGCGTCCACGACCCGGTTGCGGGCGATCGAGTAGAGCCAGGTGCGAACGCTCGCCCGGCTCGGGTCGTAGTCGCCGGCGTGGCGCCATGCCCGCGCAAAGACATCCTGCACCACCTCCTCGGCCAGTTCCCGGTCACCGAGCGCATTGCATGCGAACCCGAACAGCTGACCGGCATAGCGCCGGTACAGCTCCCGGAGCTCGTCGCCGCTGTCGTCGCGGGGCAGCCGCTCGACGAGCGTGGCATCGCTCGGAGCCATGCAGCAACGCTATACGCGGGGAGCGCCCCGGCGGTTCGGATCCCCGGGCATGCGTACCTTTCGTACCGTGCCGCTCGCGACCCTCGGGGACTCGTTCCAGTCGTTCTTCGACGCCGTCGACGACTTCGTCTCCAACCTGGCCTCGGTCCGCCTGGTGCCGCTCGTCCTGGCGCTGCTGCTCTTCACCGCCTACCTGACGCTGAGGGCGCGTGCCAGCTTCAACATCCTCCGCGCCGCCTACCCGACCGAGCGTTTCCAGTTCCGGGAGATCTGGGGCGCCTACTTCGCCGGATACGGCTTCAACGCGGTGATCCCGGCGCGCGGCGGCGACGTCGTTCGCCTCTTCCTCACCAAGACCTCGATCCCGAACTCGAGCTACCCGGCCGTGGCTGCAAGCTTCGTCACCGAGCTCGGGTTCGACATCGCGATGGGGTCGCTGATCCTGATCTTCGCCTTCACCCAGGGCGTGTTCCCCAAGCCGCCGGACTTCGCGAACCTGAACGCCTTCGACCTGTCGTTCCTGGCTCAGCACCCGCGCTTCACGCTCTTCCTGCTCACGGCGCTTGCGGTGGCGACGCTGGTGGCCTTCGCGCTCCTGAGCGTGCGGGTGAGGGCGTTCTGGGAGCGGGTCAAGCAGGGCTTCACGATCCTGCGCGACCGGAATCGCTACTTCCGCGAGGTCTTCGCCGTGCAGTTCGCCGGGTGGCTGTTCCGGTTCGCGGCGTTCTGGATGCTGCTGGAGGCCTTCAACGTCGGCGGCTCCGTGAACAACGTGCTGCTGGTGCTGGGGGTGAACGCCGTGTCGGCGGCCGTGCCGTTCACGCCGCAGGGCGCCGGGGTGCAGCAGGCGCTGCTCGTGCAGGTGTTCCGCGGGACCGCGGCGGGGTCGACGGTGGCGGCCTATTCGGTCGGCCAGCAGATCGCGATCGGGGCGCTGACGTTCGGGATCGGGTTCGCCGCGCTGGTGTTCATCTTCCGGGTGCGGAGCTTCAAGGAGGTCATCGCACTGGGTCGGGAGGACAGGGCCGCGGACAAGCCCGCAACAAGCCGGCCGAGCGCCAGCGACGTGCCGAGCCCTGCCGGGCCGGGGGGCGGGAGCCCCCGGCTGACTAGACTCAAGAGCATGTCCTCGGAAGACCCATTCGGCGGCCTCTTCGGCGACCCGGACGAGCTGCGCCGGCGCATGGCGGAGTTCGCCGAGCAGATGCAGGGCGCTCAGCGGGTGGCGTGGGCCGACAACGCGATCAAGCTCGCCGTCGACATGACGGTGGCCGGCCTTCAGCGCATGAACCTCCAGGGCAACGCCGAGCAGCAGTCGCGCGACCTGCTCCAGGCGATGCGCCTCATGTTCCCCGAGGCCGTGATCCTGGTCCGGGAAGCGCGCGAGGGATTCGGCACCAGCTAGCCCCGCGTAGGGCTGTATTGTCGCCCCGTGCGCATCGCGGAGGTGATGACCCAGGGCGTCGTGACCGCCGAGAGCGGGGACACGCTGCGCCGCGTCGGCGAGCTCATGAGGGACCGCAACGTCGGGTCCGTGGTGGTCTGTGACAACGGCCGCCCGGTCGGCGTGATCACCGACCGCGACCTCGCGCTGGCCGTCGTGGCGGACCAGGTCGACGCCGCGGAAGGGGCCGGCGACCACGCCTCGCGCCCGCTCGTCACCGGTGAGGTGGAGATGGACATCGAGGAGGCCGTGGCGCTGATGATCCAGCACCGCATCCGCCGCCTGCCCGTCACCGAGGGCGAGGCGCTGGTCGGCATCGTCACGATCGACGACCTCGCCGTGCGCGCCGGCGACCTGCACCAGGCGCAGCAGATCACCGCGGAGGTCGCCCGGGCGGCCCTGCCCGAGTTCTACTTCCACCAGCGCGGCGGCTGACATCATGCCGACCATGACTCCGGACCAGGTCCGCACCCGCCGCCGCGTGGAGAGCGTGATCCGCGTGATCGCCCCGGCGCTCGACCTGGTGCTGGCGGCGGGCGACCGCATCTCGCGGATCGTCGAGCCGGAGGACGTCGAGTACTACCCGCCGCGCGTCACGCGCGGCAACGAGACGAGCCCGCAGCGCCGGTGAGCAACCAGGAGCAGCTTCAGTGGGAGGCCCGCTTCGGCCGCCGCGCCGCCGTCGCGGCCTTCGCCGCCGGCCTGCTGCTGCTTGCCGGCACGGTGCTCCTCCAGACGATGCTGGAGGACCGGGGGGAGCACATCGAGGCGCTGCCCGACTTCCTCCTGTCCGTCGACGAGTCGCCGAACACGCTGATCATCCAGTCGATCGTCCAGGCGCTGGGCGCGCTCTGCCTGATCCCGGTCTTCTACTACCTGTTCCGCGCGACGATCCACCGCGTCCCGCAGATCCCGCGCTGGTTCGTCTACTTCATCTTCATCGGTCCGCTGCTGTACGCGGTCGCGCAGGTGTTCGGCGCCATCGACCGGGTGGACGTGGCCGAGATGTTCGCCGCCGAGGACTACACGCTCGACGACCCCGATCCCGAGCGGCTGGCGGAGCAGTGCCCGGCCATTCGCGGGGAGCTCGGCGGCGACTGCGCGCAGGAGCTGCTGCAGCAGAACGCGAACATCGGGGCCGCCATACCGAGCCTGATCGGCTCCGTCCTCGTGGCCTTCATGTACGTGATGATCCCGCTGCGGGCGCGCCGGGCCGGGCTGCTGAGCCCGTTCATGGCGATCCTCGGCGTGATCGCCGGCGTCCTGCTCGTGCTCCAGCTGGTGCCGCTCGTGCCGGTGATCCTGCAGGCCTTCTGGCTCGGGGCGGTCGGGTCGCTCTTCCTGGGCAACTGGCCCGGCGGGCGCGGACCGGCGTGGGAGAGCGGCGAGCCGGACCCCTGGCCGACGGCGGCCGAGCGGCGCGGACTGGCGCCTCCGCCGGACGAGGACGCCGACGGCGGCCCCACGAGCGGCGCGAACGGCGGGGGCCCGAGCGCGCCCCCCGAGCCGGAGCCGGTGCCGGACCGCCCGAGCTCGCGCAAGCGGAAGCGCAAGCGCGGTTAGGCGCGGAAGCCGACCGGTGGGAGCGCCCCCTGCGGAGCGCCCCCACCGCAAGCATCCGCCGGCCGACCCAGCCGGGTCAAAGCACGTTCGACCAGCGCCTCACGTGCGCCGCGCCGGCCGGCGAAGTCAAGTCGTTGTCCCCTGCCGGTGCCAGGATCGTCCCGGACACCTCCCGTCCGGCACGCTACACGCATCCGAGCCTCTAGCATGGCCGCTCCCATGGAGGGTCCCGCGCGCACGCGTCTGGTCGCTCTCGTGGTGCTCCTCGCCGTGGCGCTCCCGCTCACGATCGTCGCGGTGGTGGGCAGTGGCGGGGGGGACGACGAGGAGGAGGAATCCAGCCTCCGCGTCGAACGCACCCCGGACCTGCCGGAGCTTCGCGTCTACCTGGATCCCGACGTCAACACGCCTGAGCGAACGGGCGGCCGCGCGAACGTGCTCGTGGAGTGCCTGGACGAAGCCGGTGAAGTGGTCGTGCGCGCGGACGAGGCCTTCCCGTTCACCGACACCGACCAGGAAACGCTTGACCCCCACGTCCACATGCCGGTGAACCCGGCCCGCATCAACGAGGTCGTGCGCTGCCGCGTCCGCCCCGCGGACCCGCCCCTGGAGGGGCCGGTGGTGTAAGCGATCCGCGGCCCTACGCCGCGCCGGCCGCCGCGGCGATCTCGCGGTAGGCCGCGGCCGGATCGCCGGAGCCGAAGATCGAGGACCCGGCCACGAACAGGGTGGCGCCCGCCGCCGCCGTCTCGCGCGCCGTGGCCGCGTCGATCCCGCCGTCCACCTCGATCGGCAGCTCGGGGCCGAGCAGCTCGCGCAGCCGGGCGACCTTCGCCGTGGAGGCCTCGATGTAGGGCTGGCCGCCCCAGCCGGGGTTGACGGTCATGCAGAGCAGCTGGTCGAACGCGCCGGCCAGGCTCATCACCGACTCCGGCGCCGTGGCCGGGTTGATCGCCAGACCCGCCTTCATGCCGGCGTCGCGCACGGCCTTCAGCGCGTAGTGCACGTGCGGGGTGGCCTCCCAGTGGACGATCAGCGTGTCGGCGCCTGCGGCGGCGAACTCCTCCACGCGCTGCTCGGGCCGCTCCACCATCAGGTGGACGTCGAGGATGCCGTCCCGCCCGTGGACGAGGTCCTGGATCGAGGCGGCCACCATCGCGCCGATGGAGATGGGCGGCACGAAATGGCCGTCCATCACGTCCACGTGGATCACGCGCGCGCCCGCGTCCATCACCTGCTCGACCTGCTCGCCGAGGCGCGAGAAGTCCGCGGCGAGGATCGACGGCGCCACGCGGAGGTCCATCGCTACGCCCGCGCGGCCTGCTTGGCGTGCGCCCGGATCTCCGAGAGGATCCGCTCCAGGCGCGGCTCCGTGTCGCGGTCCACGAAGTCCATCGCCGCCGCCACGGCGGGGTGCACCGCGGCGATCTCGGCGTGCAGCGCGTGCGCCACGGCGCGGTAGGCCGGGTGGCCCTCGCGCCCGGAGCGCAGCTCGATCAGGTGCATGGCCTCGCGCGCGTTCATGTCGAGCACGTAGCGGATCCGGTAGCCGAGGCAGAGCGCGTAGGGCGCCAGCTCGGGCCGCCCCGCGGCGGCGATGCGCTCGTACTCGGCGCTCGAGCGCTCGAGCCCCTCGCGGTAGGAGTCGCCCACCCCGGCGTGCTCGAGCTCCTCCGGCACGCCGGCCCCGAGCTCGGGGCCGAGCGCCTGCCACTGGATCGTGAGCATGCGGTGACGCTGCAGGTCGCGGAACGCGCCGTAGTCCGACACCACCTCGAAGCGGTAGCGGAGCGCCTCGAAGCCGCGCCCCGGCCGGTGGCGGCGGTTGCGGCGCTCGCCCACCAGCTCGCGCCAGCATCGTCGCCCGCTCGTCCGGCGGGAGTGCGCGCACGGCGCTGCGCGCCTCGTCCTCAGAGCACGAGGCGGCCTCGAACAGCAGCGCGGCCAGCAGCTCGTCCTCGCCGCCCTCGACCGACAGCAGCCGCACGGCCGGGCCGGCCTCCTCGTCGCGCCGCGCGCGGTCGAGGCCGAGCCGCCGGGTCCAGCGCTCGGCCGCGGCGCCGCGCTCCTGGAGGTAGGCGATCCACTCGCCGCCGCGCTCGGGCCGCTCGACCCGCGCCACGAAGCTCGGCATGATCGCCTTCAGCTCGGCGAGGATCATGTCGGCGTAGTCGCGCGCCTCCGGCAGCGGCGAGGCGTACAGCCGCAGCAGCAGCTGCTCGTAGGCCTGGCCGGTGCCGAAGATCCCCATGTGCGACAGCGACGCGGCGGGCAGCAGGCCGCGCAGCAGGTCGAGCGCCTTGGCCCGGATCGCGCGCCGGTGGGCGGCCTCGGGCTCGCCGTCCGGGCGCGGGAAGCGATCGGCGGCCCAGGCCTCCACGCGCGGGAGCGCCTCGGCGTAGGCGTCGAAGAGGAAGTCCATCGTGCGCTCGTACTCGGGCCCGAGCTCGGCGTGGCGCCAGTAGCGGTAGCCGAGCCCCTCGGCGATGGGTGCGTCGTACGGGATGTAGCGCGTGGACTGCTCCAGGTAGGCCGCCAGGCGCCCGCGCTGCAGCAGCTTGGTCATCACGTTCGAGACCCACTCGCAGGCGATGTGCGCGCCGCCCAGCTGGGCCACCGAGTCGTCGCCGTAGCCGAGGAAGATCCGCTCGTAGAGCTGGCGGGCGCGCTCCCCCTCGGCGCCGTCGAACGCCTCGGCGGCCTGGGGCCGCCCGCCCGCGAACTCGTCCAGGTACATCCGCCGCAGGGTGCCCTGGTAGCGCGAGTAGCGCGCGAACATCGCGCCCTTCACCGTCTCCGGCAGGTTCACGAGCCCGAACACCGGGCGGTCCAGGTTGGTGAAGTGGGGGGCGAGCGCCTCGCGCTCGGCGTCGGTGAAGGTCTCTACCGGGTAGTCCATCGGCCGCGGGCCACCATAGCGCCGCGGGCGGTCAGGCCAGCCGGTGGTCGAGCACGCAATCCAGCCGCGCCGAGGTGGTGTCCACGGGCACGGCCTTGTCGAGCCGCATGGCGATCCGCCGGCCGTCGATCTCGAGCCTCGCGACCTGGTTGTCGAACCAGGGTCCGTCGCCGATCATCCGCCAGCGGATGCCCGGATCCGCGACCCCGGCCGAGCGGGCCAGCGCCCGCGTGAACGCCTCGAATCCGCGCGACATGCCGATGCGGATCACCCTCCGCTCCTTGCTCTCGAGCGGATTGCGGTACGGCGAGCAGACCGCCTGGTAGACGTTCGACTGCACGCCGGACCCGCGCCGGAAGGCGACCTCGTACAGGTAGGCGTGGTGCACGTCGCCCGACAGGACCACGACCGACGCCGGCGCGGGGCCGCGCTCGCCGGCGGCGACCGAGCGCAGCAGCTCCCCGAGCCGCGCGAACGACTCCTGGAAGGCGGCCCAGTGCTCGAGATCGGCGGTCTGGCGGGCCTTCTCGGCCAGCGGTGCGAACGCGGGCCCCCAGGCGCCGCCGGCCACCGCCTCGCTCCAGGCCTCGGCGTAGTGCATGCCGGGGCCGAGCAGCCAGGGGAGCGACGTGGCCACGAGCAGGTGGTCGAAGTCGCCGGTCAGCTGCTCCGCGACCCAGTCCCATTCCGTCGTCGTCGAGCATCGAGCGCCGGCCCTCCTCGAGCACCCGGCCCGCGCGCGAGTCGATCACGACGAGGCGGGTGCGGCCCAGGTCGCGGCAGTAGCTCCAGCGCGTGCCGGAGGTCTCCTGGTCCGCCCGACGCGCGAACTCCTCCAGGATCGCCCTCGGCGTCGTCGGCCTCCTTCACGCGGCGCAGGAGCTCGTCCTCCTGGTGGTCGCCGGGGCTCAGGTTGCCGAGGTGCTGATACACCCAGTACGAGGCGAGCGCGCCCAGGATGTGCCGGTTCCACCAGTCGTGCTTGCGCGCCTCCTCGAGCCAGGCCTCGGAGATGTTCCAGTCGTCGTGCACGTCGTGGTCGTCGAAGATCATCGCCGTCGAGAGCGTGGACAGGAGCCAGCGGATCGTCGGGTCGCACCAGCTCTCGCGGTAGAGCTGCGTGTACTCGTCGAAGTCGAGCACCCGCTCGCCGGGCGGCTGGGAGGGGTCCCGGCGGGTCTCGAGGAACGCGCGCGTGGCCGGCGAGACCTCGTCGGCGTAGACCTGGTCGCCGAGCATCAGCAGCACGTCGGGCCACTCCTCGCGCGGGCTGTTGCTCATGCTCTGGGCGAGCGTGTGGAGCGCGTCGATCTCGCGGCCGCGCGGATCCTCGTCCTTTCGCAGCGAGTAGGGCGGCACGTGCGGCGCGGCCAGGCGGCACGAGCCGAACACCACCTCGAGCGACTCCTCCTTCGGGTAGGTCCGGAAGGCGCTCGCCGGGAAGCCGTCGTTCAGGGGCCAGACGGGCTCGCCGTCGAGCTTGACGTCGTACTCGTGCCAGGCGCCGCGCTCGAGCCCGCCGCAGCAGACGAGCGCGTAGTGGTGGTCGCAGACGCAGAAGGTGCGCTCGCGCGTGCCGAGCACCTCGACCTCGCAGGGGCCGTCGGTCTCGACCCAGATCACGGCATCCGTCTCGCCCACGTAGCGCAGGAGCGGGCCGAGGACTAGCTCAGGCATGGTGCGGGAGCGTAGCCTTCCACGCCGTGGAGGCCGAGGTACAGCGCGTGGGACGCTCGATCCACGCCGCCCTGCCCGGCCGCAGCCGCCATCCGCTCCGCGCGCTCGACCAGAAGGCCATGGGGCTGGCGTCGCAGGATCAGCAGCTGCGAGCGGCGCTGTTCCGGTTCGTCGACGTGACGCCGGCATGCCGGAACCTGGACGATCTGGCGCGCCATCTGACCGCCTACCTGGAGGAGGTGGGCGACCGTCCGCCTTCGATCGAGGCCGCCATGCGCATGTCGGGCACGAAGGCCGGCCGGACCGCGATCGGCGCCGCCGCGGCCGCCGGGGTCCGCCACATGGCGCACCGGTTCATCGTGGGTGAGACCCCGAAGGCCGCGCTGAGGACGATCCGCCAGCTGTGGGAGAGCGGGGCGGCCGTCTCGCTCGACCTGCTGGGCGAGGCCACCGTCACGCAGGCCGAGGCCGACCGCTACGCCGCCCGCTGCATGGACGCCCTCGAGACGCTCGCCGAGGCGGCGCCGCGCTGGCCGGCCCGCCCGGCCCTCGAGGCGGACTCGCTCGGGCCGCTCCCGCGCGTGAACCTGTCCGTGAAGGTGTCGGCGCTGAGCCCGCTGCTGCGGCCGGAGGCGCCCGAGGTCGGGCGCGACGACGCCGCCCGGCGCATGCGCCCGCTGCTCCTGCGGGCCAAGGAGCTCGGGGCGCACCTGCACATCGACATGGAGTCGGTGGACACGCTCGAGGCCACGCTGGACCTGGTCGTCGAGATGCTGGACGAGCCCGAGCTGCGCGACGGGCCCTCCACGGGGGTGGTGATGCAGGCGTACCTGCGGGAGTCGCCCGACCAGCTCGAGCGCGTGATCGACTGGGCCCGGGCGACCGACGGCCGCCCTCCGCTCGTGGTCCGGCTGGTGAAGGGCGCCTACTGGGACCACGAGGTGGTGGACGGCGCGCCAGCACGGGTGGACTCCGCCCGTCTTCGAGGAGAAGGCGGACTCGGATCGCAACTTCGAGGCGCTCACTCTCAGGCTGCTGGAGGCATGGCCGCACGTGCGCCCGGCGATCGCGTCGCACAACCTCCGTTCGGTGGCGCACGCGGTGGCGGCGAACCGCGCCGCGGGGCGCGAGGACCGGGACCTGGAGCTCCAGGTGCTGCGCGGGCTCGGCGACGACCTCGCCGCGGCGCTCGCCTCGCAGGGAATGCGTGTGCGCATCTACTGCCCTGTGGGTGACATGGTGGCCGGGATGGCATACCTGGTCCGCCGCTTGCTGGAGAACACGTCGAACGAGTCCTTCCTGGGCGACCAGCAGCGCGGCGTGCCGATCGAGGAGCTCCTGGCGGCGCCTTGACCTTCCGAAACGAGCCGATCCTCGAGCTGCGCCGCGCGGCCGCACGCGAGTCCCTGCTGGAGGCCCTCCGCTCGCTCGACGCCCGCCTGCCTCTGCCGGTCCCGATGCGCATCGGTGACGACAGATCCGAGGGGGACGGTGTGGTGTCCACCGACCCCGGCAACCCCGAGCGGGTGGTCGCGCGGGCGGCCCGGGCGAGCGAGGCCGACGCCGCGGCCGCCGTGGAGACCGCCCAGCGCGGCTTCCGCGCGTGGAGCGCGCGGTCGGCGGAGGAGCGGGCCAACACGCTGCGCGGGGCCGCGGCGCGGCTGCGCGATCGCCGGCTCGAGCTCGCCGCGCTCCAGGTGCGCGAGTGCGCCAAGCCCTGGCCCGAGGCCGACGGGGACGTGTGCGAGGCGATCGACTTCCTCGAGTACTACGCGCGCGAGGCGGTCGAGCTGGACCGCGGCCGCGCCGCTGGTGCAGGCGCCCGGCGAGCGCAACACGATGCGCTACGCGCCGCGCGGCGTGGCCGCCGTGATCGCCCCGTGGAACTTCCCGCTGGCGATCCCCTGCGGCATGACGGCCGCCGCCCTTGCCGCCGGCAACGCGGCGATCTTGAAGCCGGCCGAGCAGTCGCCGGGAAGCGCCGGCGTCCTGGTCGACGCGCTGCACGAGGCCGGCGTGCCGCGCGACGCCCTTGCGCTGCTTCCCGGGTTCGGCGAGGCCGGCGCCGCGCTGGTGCGCGACCCGCGCGTGCACGTGATCGCCTTCACCGGCTCGGCCCCGGTCGGCCTCGAGATCGTGCGCGCCTCGGCGGAGACGCCGGACGGACAGCCGCACGTGAAGCGGGTGGTGGCGGAGATGGGCGGCAAGAACTGCGTGATCGTCGACGCCGACGCGGACCTCGACGAGGCCGTGCCCGGGATCGTCTACTCCGCGTTCGGCTTCGCCGGCCAGAAGTGCTCGGCGGCGGCCCGCGTGCTGGTGCACGAGGCGATCGCGGACACGCTGGTGGAGCGGCTTGCGGGCGCGGTGGAGGTGCTGCGGGTGGGCCAGGCCGAGGAGTTCGCCACGGAGGTCCCGCCGGTGATCGAGCGCGAGGCCCAGGAGCGGGTGCTGCGCTACCGCGAGCTTGCCTCGGGCCACGTCGCCGCCTCGGCCGATCCGCCCGATTCGCCAGGGCACTTCTGCCCGCCGACCCTCGCAGCCGGCCTGCCGGAGGACTCGCCGGTCAACCGCGAGGAGATCTTCGGCCCGCTCCTCTCGGTGACCCCGGTTCGAGATCTCGACCACGCCGTCGACATCGTGGACTCGCTGCCGTTCGCGCTCACCGGCGGCCTCTTCTCGCGAAGTCCGGCCACCGTGGAGCGGGTGGCCGCCCGCCTGCCCGTGGGAAACCTCTACGTGAACCGGGGCATCACCGGCGCGATGGTGGGCCGCCAGCCCTTCGGGGGCAATCGGCGCTCGGGCATCGGGTCCAAGGCCGGCGGGCCCGACTACCTCCTTCAGTTCGTGGAGCCTCGCGTGGTCACGGAGAACACGATGCGTCATGGCATTCCGGTCGAATGACTAACCTTGCGGCGCCGAAATGTTCGACCTGCAATCCCACTCGCTTCACTCCGACGGAGAGCTGACCGCCGCCCAGGTGGTGGAGAACGCCGCCGCCGCGGGCGTGCGCCTCCTGGCGCTGTCCGACCACGACACGGTCGACGGCGTGGACGAGGCGCTGGCCGCCGGCGCGCTCCACGGCGTGCGCGTGGTGCCCGCCACCGAGATCTCCGCGGTGGACGGCCCGTACGAGGACCTCCACGTGCTCGGCTACGGGATCGACCACCGCAGCGCGCTCCTGGGCGAGCGCCTGCTGGACGCCCGCGGCGACCGCGAGCGCCGCGCCGCCGCCATGACCGAGCGCCTCCGCGAGCTCGGCTTCGAGGTCGACCCGGCGCCCGATCGAGGCGCGCAAGGCCGCCGGGAAGCCGGTCGGGCGCCCGCACCTCGCCGCGGCGGTGCTGGCCCACCCCGCGAACGCCGAGCGGCTCGCGGCTGAGGGACACGCCGACGTCTCCTCCTTCATCCCGGCCTACCTGATCCAGGGGAAGCCGGGCTACGTGGCGCGCACGCATCCGACCGTCGAGGAGGCGATCGGGTGGATCCACGACGCCGCCGGCGTGGCCGTGTGGGCGCACCCGTTCTGGGACATCAAGGCCGACGACGAGGTGCTCGCCGCGATCGACCGCTACCGCGCCGCCGGGCTGGACGGGGTCGAGGTGTTCTACACGTCGCACACCCGCGAGCAGACGCTGCTGATCGCGGACCGCTGCGAGGAGCTGGGCATGCTGGCCACCGGGTCGTCGGACTACCACGGCCCGGATCACCGCCTGTTCAGCGATTTCCGCGCCTTCGAGCTGCACGGCCGCGAGCCGAACCTGGGGCCGATCGCCCACGGCACGCTCGCCGCGCCCACGCGCGGCGGCGACGGACTCTGCGTGTGGCTGACCGGCCTGTCGGGCTCGGGCAAGTCCACGATCGGCCGGCTCGCCGCCGGCGAGCTGCGCGACCTGGGTCACCGCGTGGAGGTGCTGGACGGCGACGACGTGCGCCAGAACCTCTGCGCCGGGCTCGGCTTCTCGCGCGAGGACCGCGACGTGAACGTGCGCCGGATCGCCTGGGTCGCGGACCTGCTGACCCGCAACGGCGTCGTGACGTTCGTGGCGGCCGTCTCTCCCGTATCGCGGCGCGCGCGACGAGGCGCGGGCGCGGATGGGCGAGCGCTTCGTGGAGGTGCACGTGCGGGCGTCGGTGGAGGAGTGCGAGCGCCGCGACGTGAAGGGCCTCTACAGCAGGGCCCGCACGGGGGAGATCGCGGCGTTCACCGGGGTCTCCGACCCCTACGAGGAGCCGCAGGCGCCCGAGCTGACGCTGGACACCGAGCAGGAGACGCCCGCCGACTCGGCGGCGAAGCTGATCGCGCTGATCGAGGAGCGCCTGGCCTCGGGCGCACCGGTCACCGCTGTGGTCTAGAGGCCCTCGAAGGGCTCGTCGAATGTCATACTCGCCGCGTGGCTGACGCTTCGGCGTTCAAGCTCGAAGCAGGCGACGGTGAGCGTCTGACGTTCGGCGAGGTCGAGGTCCTCATCAAGGTCCCCGGCGACGCCACCGGCGGCGCCTACACGGTCTTCGAGGAGAACCAGCCGGTCGACACCCCTCTCCACGTCCACCAGCACGAGGACGAGCTCTTCTACGTCCTCGAGGGCGAGCACGTGTTCCAGGTCGGCGAGCGGGAGCACCGGGCGGGTCCGGGCGACCTCGTCTTCGCGCCGCGCGGCGTCCCGCACTCTCAGCGGCGCGTCGTCCCGCGTGAGGGGCGGACGCTCGTGCTCACCTCACCGGGTGGGCTGGAGGGCTTCTTCCGCGAGCTCGCCGAAGCGGACACGGCCGGCACGCTCGGGCCGGAGGCCTACGCTCGGGCCTCCGAGCGCTACGGCATCAGCTGGCTCTAGGTGGCTGGTCGCTCGACAGGTGCCGGGCGCGGCGCGCCGTCCGGCGGGCCGCGCTCCGGCGCAGCTCCGGCGCCGTCCCCGGGCGGCGCGTTCGCCCGCATCTGGGCCATGAACTCGGCCTGGGCCTGCTGCAGGCGTCCGCTTCAGGGCCCCCATCAGCGGCAGCACGGACAGGATCAGCAGCGCCGCCTGCCGGAACGCCCACGCGAAGCCCTCGCGCGCCGAGCCCGCGGTCTGCCTGATGATCTCCTCGTCGAACCCGGGTTTCGGCTCGAAGCGATCCGAGGTGCCCCCGGCGTAGTCGTGCAGCGTCGCCTGGATCACCGCGCCCGCCTCGGGGTGCGGGATCTCCCACTCGTCGACGATGTCCTCGATCTCCTCGTCGGCGAACCAGCTCATGTGCGCGTGCAGGGCGCCGCCGAAGGTGGCGATCAGGATCGCCACCCCGATCGCCGCGCCGAGCTGCCGCGCGGTGTTGAGCACGCCGGATGCCAGGCCCACCATCGGCCCCGCCACGGCTCCCATCGCACCCACGTTCAGCGCCGGGAAGCCGATCCCCATCCCGATCCCGAGCATCGCGAGGCCCGGCAGGATCCGCAGGTAGGAGAAGGCGTTGTCCGAGGTCGCGGGGAGGAACGAGATCCAGAGCAGCCCGATCGCCATCACGAGCAGGGCGGGCTTCGCGATCTCGCCCGGGGCGCGGCTGTCCGCCGCGCGGCCCACGAACGGCCACACGATGAGGCCGCAGAGCGGCACCGGCAGGATCGCCAGCGCCGCCTCGATCGGCTCGTAGCCCCACAGGTTCAGGAAGACGAGCGACAGCAGCAGCAGGCTGCCGATGGCGCCCGCGGCGAAGAACAGCATCCCGATGTTGGCGCTGCGGAACTGCGCGTTCTCCATCAGCTCCGGCCGGAGCATCGGGTTCGGCGCCCGTCGCTCCCACATGACGAACGCCACGCCCGAGCAGGATCGCCGCCTGCATCAGGCTGAGCCAGAGCGGCAGGTTGCCGCCGAACGGGTTCGCCTCGACGAGCGCGACGAGCAGGCAGAACACCGCCAGCCCCAGCAGGACCATGCCCTTCACGTCGACCTCGCGGCCGGCGCTGAGGTCCCACGTCTCGGGCCACCAGCGCAGCGCCAGCACCACGCCGAGGATCCCGAACGGGATGTTGATCAGGAAGATCCAGTGCCAGCTCGCGATCTCGACGAGCACGCCGCCGAGCACCGGGCCGAGCGCGGACGACACGAGCGCCACCACCGCGATCAGCGCCAGCCCGCGGCCGCGCTGGTGCGGCGGGAACACGAGCACCGTGATCGCGAAGCCGAGCGGCGCGAGGATCCCGGCGCCGATGCCCTGCACGACCCGGAACCCGATCAGCCACTCGACCGACCAGGCGAGCGCGCAGAGCCCCGACCCGATCGTGAAGACCGACAGGCCGATCACGAAGAAGAGCCGCCGCCCGAACTGGTCCGCCAGCCGCCCCATCGACACGAGCAGGACGGCGAAGACGATGTTGTAGGCGTTGATGACCCAGGTGACCGTCCCGATGTCCGTCGACAGGTCGTCCTGGAGCTCCGGGATCGTGATGTTCACGATCGCGATGTCGAGCAGCGACATCGCCCAGCCGATCATCATCACGCCGAAGATGCGCCACCTGTTGGCGTGAAGGAACTCGGCGGGCGGGTTGCGGCGCTCGTCCGTCGCTTCCGTCACGGACGCGCGGCCTCCCGGTCCTCGGCGTCGCGCCCGTCGTACTCGAGCGCCTCGCTGTCGTCGCTGTCGTCGGGCTCGTCGTTGTCGACCGCGTCGAAGTCGTTGGGGATGCCGTCGTCGTCGGTGTCGTCGTCGCTCGCGCTCCGGCGGGGGCCGGAGGGCGCCGTCGGGACCGAACTCGGGCAGCGTGCCGCCGGCCACCGCGAGCGCCGCGAGCGACATGTCGGTCAGCTGGCCGGTGTCCTCGTTCGCGATGTCCTGGAAGCGAGTGATGTCGTCCTCGACCTCCTCGTCGTCGTCGTACATCCGCCGCTCGATCTCCTCGCGGTCCGCCACCATCAGCCAGCGCTTGTCGCGCACGACGATCAGCGAGCCGCTGGCCGTGATCGAGAACGGGCGGTCATAGAGATCGTCCTCGTCCACGTCGTCGAGCAGCGCGGTGAGGTCCTCGCCCCACATCTTTCCAGGGATGGTGAGGCCCATGTAGGACAGGATCGTGGGCGCCACGTCGTGGGTGGACGCGTACCAGTCCACGTCGTCGCCGGACTTGCGCCCGTCGGGGTCGCGGATCATGAACGGGACCTCGTACGACTCGCGGTGCGACGTGGGTGTGCCGCGCCCGATGTAGTCGTGCTCGCCGAGCGCGATCCCGATGTCGCCGAGCACGAACAGGAAGGCGTCGTCGGGGACCTCGTCCATCAGCCGGCCGAACCACTCGTCGACGGCCTCGACGTGGTCGCGGTAGGCCGAGCGGAGGTCGTCGACGCCGTCGAAGTCGATCTCCCTGAGCCTGTCGTTCATCTCGCCGATGCCCTCGCGCTCGACCTCGTCGGGCTTGATGTAGATCGACGGAGCCTGAGCTGCGTCGACCGGGTCGAAGGGGTCGATCCCGACGAAGCCCGAGAAGTCGCGCAGCTCCTGGATGCCGGCCTTGTACGTGCGCTCCGCCGCCTTGGTCTGCCGCCGGATTGCCGCGATCTCGTCCTGGATGGTCTCCCCACCGGCCGTCTCCGCACGGCCACCCGGACGCACCACCCTGCCGAAGCGAGGGCCTTCGACGATCGGGTTGTCGGTCACGTAGACCGATTCCACGCCACCGAGGCCCATCGTCTCCATCATCACCGGCTGCCAGTCCCAGACAGGGTTGTAGCCGGGCACGGCGGGCATGCCCTCGGTGCGCTTCCAGTCGCGGAAGGGGAAGGACCGCACCCCGGTCACGAGAGTGCGCCGCAACGGAAGGGCGGGCATGCACTCGGGGATGACGCGGTCGAATCGCAGGGAATTTCCCCGAAGCTCCTCGATGTTCGGCGTGTCGGTGTCCGAGTCGGCCACGTAGTCCTTGCGGACCAGCGGGAGGACCACGAGCACGGCGCGGCGGGCGTCGTCGCCTTGCGCCGCCGCGCGGGCGGGGAGACCCAGCACGGGGAGCGCCGCGGCTCCGCCCAGCAGCGTGCGGCGCGTGAACCTCACCCGCCGATCACCGCCTTCCCCGCCGACGTGCCGAACTGCGGCAGCGTGCCGCCCGCCTCGTCCTCGAGCACCTTCCACAGCATGTCCACCATCTCGGGGTTGCTCGGCGGCCACGTCGCGGACCTCCTGCGGGTCGCTGCGCCGGTCGTACAGGCGCTTCATGCGCCCCTCGCTGTCGGCGATCATGAACCAGTCCCGGTCGCCGGCGAGCACGTGGTCGTCGTAGCACGAGGTCCACCAGCGCCGCTCGGGCGGCTCGCGGCCGTCGAAGATCACCGACAGGTCCTCGCCGTTCATCTGACCCGGCGCGCGCACGCCCGCGAAGGAGAGCATCGTGCGCGGGATGTCGTGGGTGGAGGCGAAGTAGTCGCTCGTCTGGCCCGCCATCTTCCCCTCGGGGTGCCGGATCATGCAGGGCACGTGGTAGATGTGCCACTGGGCCCGCGCCGCGTGCTTGCCGAGGATCCCGTGCTCGCCCAGCGTCAGCCCGTGGTCGGACATGTAGTAGACGACGGTCTCGTCGAGCAGGTTCTCGTCCGCCAGCGTGTTCATCAGCCGGCCGACCCACTCGTCGAAGAACGTGATCTCGGCTGCGTACAGCTCGCGCACGCGCTCGACGGTCTCGCTGTCCACGTCCACGTCGATCACCCAGGAGTAGGGCGTCTCGAACGGCTGGATCGGGATGATCCCGTCGAGCTCGATCCCCTTCGCGCTGCCCGCCGCCATCTGGTACACGCGCGGCGCGTCGAGCGGCTCGTGCGGGTCGAAGGTGTCCACCCCGAGGAAGAACGGGCGCCGGTCCTTCAGGTCGTCGACGACGTTGATGCCGCTGCGGATCACGCGCGCCGTCGGGTACTGGCGATCGCTGTCGCGGTAGATCGAGTTCCAGCCGGCCATGGCGCGCAGGCGGCCGACCTCCACCGAGTTCGAGAGGTCGGGCAGGAGGTAGCGCTCGATCGTGCTGCGCGTGGCGGGCCGCTTGAAGGGCTTGTTCAGGAAGCGGTAGGCGCCCTGCGAGTAGCTCGGCCTGGCCCAGTCGAGCGTGCGCCGGAAGTTCCCGAAGCGCGGGCCGATCAGGAACGGGTTGTCGGTGCAGTAGGCGGTCTCGACGCCGGCCTCGCCCAGCACCTCGGTCACGATCGGCTGGAAGTCGGCGATCGGGATCCAGCCGGGGCCGACCGGCAGGCCCTTCGTCGGCACGTAGTTGCGGAACGGGAACGAGCGGATGCCGGTGAGGAGCGCGCGCCGCGCCGGCCCGGTCGGCATGGCCTCCGGCACGGCGTGCGAGAACATCAGCGAGTCCTTCGCGAGCGCGTCGAGGTTCGGCGTCTTGTTGCGCGAGTCCGGGTTGTAGGCGCCGATGTAGTCCGCGCGCGTGGAGTCGCTGAAGATCAGCACCGCGTTGGGCGCGTCGTCGGCGTGCTCGGTGGACGGCTCGAAGTAGTCGTCGCCGCACGCGCCGAGTCCGACCGCGGCGGCGCCTGCCGCCCCGGCTCCGAATAGTCCTCTGCGAGTCAGGCTCACGGGCCGGGGTAGCCTAGTGAACCGACCACTGGGTACGAGGTCGCTCCTGCGGCTCGCCGTCGACCTCGATGTCCACCCGCTCGTTGTAGAAGGCGACGAGGCCCTTCACGGGCAGCCCGTCGTGCAGCGGGTCCTCGTAGGTCCAGGCGACGGCCCGCTCGCCGGCCACGTCGAAGTGCGCGGCGTGCCCCTTGTAGGCGCAGACGGAGCGGTGGTCGCTCGGCTCGAGCGGCACGGCGACCTCGGAGCGCGGCACGTACCAGCGCACGGGGAGCCCGGTCTCGAACAGCGCCCTCGCCTCGGTCGTGTCCACGACCATGCGCCCGCCGATCGTGATGCGGATGCGGCGCGAGGTGCGGCGCACGTCGATCCGGTGGTGCGGGTCGGGCGGATGGCCGATCTGCGGCTCGTCCTCCTCGAACCACTCGTCGAGCGCGTCGAACTCCACGTGCACGAGCTCGCCGTGGTGCCTCACCGCGTCATCCGGGACGAGGTCCAGGCGCACGTCCTGCTCCGGGAACAGCCAGACGGGCAGCTGCCTGCCGGGCGCGTAGTACAGACGCACGCGCTTGCTGTCCACCACCGTCTCGCCGCCGAGGCGGCCCCGCACCCAGCGCGGGGATTCCTCGATCACAACGAACTGGCTGCCACCTGCTCCGGCACCTCGATCTCCCGCTTGAGGATCTTGCCGGTCGGCCCCTTCGGCAGCTCGTCCTCGAACCAGATCTTGCGCGGGTACTTGTAGGCGGCGACCTGCTCCTTGACGTAGCTCTTGATCTCGTCCGCGTCGAGCGACTCGCCCTTCTTCAGCACCACCGCCGCGCCGACCTCCTCGCCGAGCGACTCGTCGGGCACGCCCACCACCGCCGCCTCCTGGATCGCGGGGTGCTCGTACAGCACCTCCTCGATCTCGCGCGGGTACACGTTGTAGCCGCCGCGGATGATCAGGTCCTTCTTGCGGTCGACGATGAAGAAATAGCCGTCCTCGTCCATCTTGGCCATGTCGCCGGTGCGGAACCAGCCGTCGTCGTCGATCGCCTCCTGCGTGGCCTCGGCGCGCTCCCAGTAGCCCTTCATGACGTTGTGGCCGCGGATCACGATCTCGCCGACCTCGCCCTGGGGCACCTCGTTGCCGTCGTCGTCCCAGACCTGCATGTCGACGCCGTCGATCGGCGTGCCGATCGAGCCCGGCTTGCGCTCGCGGTCGGGGTGGTTGAAGGAGGCGACCGGCGAGGTCTCGGAGAGCCCGTAGCCCTCCAGGATCGCGCAGCCGAACTTGTCCTCGAAGCCGCGGATCAGCTCCACCGGGATGGCCGCGCCGCCCGACATGCACAGCCGCAGGCAGGAGGCATCGACCGAGTCGGCCGCGTTCGCGTGCAGCATCGCGTTGTACATCGTCGGAACGCCCTGGAACACGGTCACCCTGTCGCGCTCGATGATCTCGAGCGCCTTCTCCGGGTCGAAGCGCGGCAGCATCGTGACGCAGGCCCCGATCGCGACTGCGCTGTTCATCGTGCAGGTCTGGCCGAACGAGTGGAACAGGGGCAGCGCGCCGAGGAGGACGTCCTCGTGGCTGAACTCGCCGAGCGTCGTCTGCGTGACCGTGCAGTTCCGCCGCAGGTTCGAGTGGGTGAGCTCGGCGCCCTTCGGCGTGCCGGTGGTGCCGCTCGTGTAGAGGATCACGGCGGTGTCGCCGGCGGCGCGGTCCTCGACGCCGGTGTCGGGCTCGTTCTCCATGACGAGCTGCTCGAACTCGCCCGGCTTGACGAGGATCGCCTCGGCGCCGGTTTCGCTCGCCCCTGCCTCGGCGGCCTCGCCGAAGTCGTGCCAGGCGAACAGCAGCTTGGCGCCCGAGTCGCCCAGGTAGAACTTGACCTCGCGGCCCTTCAGCAGCACGTTCATGGGCACGACGACGCCGCCGGCGCGCAGGATCGCGTAGTAGATCGCGGGGAAGTAGGGGACGTTCGGGAGCATCAGGCCGACGCGGTCGCCGGGCTCGAGGCCCTTCGCCTTCAGCAGCGCCGCGATGCGCGCGCTCGACCCCTCCAGCACGGAGTAGGTCAGCTCGACGTCGTCCAGCTTGAAGGCGGTGCGGTCGCCGTGATCGGCCGCCGTGTCGGTCAGGATCGTGGCCAGGTTCTCGCTCATCCCTCGCTCCTCCGGTTGCAGAGGAGAGAGACTAGTTCAGCTGGAGAGAGCGAGTGCCGCCAGGGCTACCACGGTCAGCACCCATGCGACCAAGACGATGAGCGGACCGAAGCCGGCTCGCGTCATGCCGACCTTCACGCGATGCAGCAGGGGTCGCCAGTGGCGGTCGATGCCGCCACAGGCGCCCCGCTGTATCTGCTTCCTTCCGGTCCTCGTCCACAGACTCCCGACCTTGGGGTCGCCGCTAGTTGCGTTAACGGACATCGAGCGCCTGCGGCTATCCGGACCGGTGCGGAAGGTCTCGGAGGGGACCAACCCCGGTGGGTGTCACCGAACCTCGATGCTCCCCCGCCATCGGTCCCCAAAGCCATGCGAGGAGGTTGCCAGCCCGGCCGCCGTCGCACCATGGGCGGGACGGATCATCTTGAGGTCAAGTGCGTGAACCCGCGGGTTCAGATTCTTGAACCCCCGGCTAGACGCACCGCGTCTGCCCGGGTCCGCACATCGAGCTTCTGCATGACCGACGAGATGTGGCGCTTGACGGTGATGCGCGAGATGAAGAGGCGCTCGGCGATGTCCGCCGTGGTGAGCCCCTTGCGCAGCAGTTCGAGCACCTCGTACTCCCGGCTCGTCAGCTCCACGCTGCGGCGCTGGGGCAGCGCCAGGAAGCGCCGCCGGCCCCGCGTGCGGAACTCGTCCACGAGCCGCGCCACCAGCGTCGGCGGCAGCGGAGCCTCCCCCACGACCGCCGCGCGGAGCAGCGACGGGAGCCGCTTGGGATCCATGTCCTTGAGCAGGTAGCCCGACGCTCCCGCGCGCAACGCCTCGAACAGCTCCTCCTGGGCGCTGCTCACGGTGAGCATCACGACGATCGTCTCGTCGACCTGGTCGCTGATCTCCTTGGCCGCCCAGATCCCGCCGCCCGGCATCCGGACGTCCAGCAGGCAGACGTCCGGCTGGTGCTGGACGGCGCCCGCCACGGCGTCCTCGGCGTTGCCCACCTCGGCGCAGATGGTGAGTCCGCCGGCCTCGAGGGCGGCCCTCACGCCGGCCCGGACGGCCGGGTGGTCGTCCGCCAGAAGCACGGTCAGAGGCCCGGGCATCGGGCCGGTTGCAAGAGGCGGGTTGTCGCTGACCAGTGGGCTGTGCGTGTCCATGGGGGAAATGCCCCGGAAATCGGCCAGTTCTCGGGAGAGAAGTTAGCTGGGTGGCCCGGACGGATGCAATGGGTGTAGACGGATGGTCTACAAGCGCACCATCCCTGAGGGTTAAATCGGCACCAGACGTTGTAGCCTCGACCCCCCAAATGGGGGTACTTTGAGTGGTACAGGTTTGTCTCAGGCCGCGTGCTGGCGCGCCGGCCGTTGGCGCGGGGCCTGAGCTCGGCCCGCTTCACGGCGTAGGCCCTCAGCTGCCTGGTGGCCTCGAGGGCCCCCGGACCGAGCGTCCGGTCGCCGTTCGCCTCCGACTCGGCGAGCTCGTAGAGAGGCGCGTCGCAGTCGGCGTGCTGCACGGCGTGCTCGAGGCGCTCGACCGTCGAGTCGCGCACCTCTCCACCGCAGATCACGAGCGCCATCGGATCGATCCTGCGCAGTGCGCTCGTGACCCGGCCGGCCGGCAGCGCGCAGCGCAGGAGCACCGTGTGCATGCTCGCGCGGCGCAGGCCCAGCTCGAGCGCCTGCACGCGCACCGAGTCGACCGACAGGTGGGTGCTCGAGTCGAGCAGCACGACGGCCTGGGCGTGGTCGGCGTGCGGCGACGCGCGGCGGGCGGCGAACAGCCAGCCGGTCGCCCAGTGGAAGGCGAACTGGCACTCGGCCTCCCAGCTCACCCGCTCGCTCGCCATGACGAGCGCCGGCAGGAGCACCTCGTCGACCGAGCGCTCGACCGAGCGGAAGGTGAGGCTCTCCTCCATGACGCGGTCGGCCAGGGCCTCGTCGAACTGCCCGAACGCCTCGAGCAGCCGCGCCGGCGAGCTCGGCCAGGTGCCGCGCTGCCGCGCCAGCTCGATGGCGGCGGCCACGCTGTGCGCCTCCATCAGCGCCTGGCGCAGCGGCTCCAGCTCGGCCAGGTCGTACTCGCGGTGACCGGCGGGCGTGCGGCGCGGCTTCGGATATCCGAAGCGGCGCTCCCAGTCGCGCAGCGCGCGCGGGCTGACGCCCAGCAACTCTGCAGCGGACATCGTCCTGATGCCGCTCATGTGATCCCTGCCAACTTCCCGCTCGTGCGGTTCTGAGGCACGACTGCCCCTCCCCGCGGCTACCCCGCCGAGAGACTGTACAGGGGCGAGCCACCCTCGTCCAGCCCTCGGCCGCCTGTGAGGCTACGGTTCGCGGCGTGCTGCGTCGCCGCGACTTCGTACGCGCCGCGGGCGCCGGGCTTCGCCGGCGCCGCGCTGGCGTAGGCGGGCTGTCGCGACGGAGACCGGCGTCCGCTCCGTCGCGCAGTCCGGCCCGCGCAACATCGTCCTGATCGTCGTCGACACGCTGCGCCCGGACCACCTCGGCTGCTACGGCAACGAGCTGGTGCGCACGCCGAACCTCGACGCGCTCGCCGGGGAGAGCCTCCGCTTCACGCGCGTGTTCCCCGAGGCCATGCCGACCGTCCCCGCGCGGCGCTCGATCCTCACGGGGCGGCGCGTCTACCCGTTCCGCGGCTGGCAGCCCTGGGAGGGACTCGCGAAGCGCGCCGGGTGGTCGCCCATCATGCCGGGCACCCCGACCCTGCCCACGATCCTCCGCGAGCGCGGCTACTGGACCGCGTACGTGAGCGACAACCCGTTCCTCACGCACACGCCGGTGTTCGCGCCGTTCCGCGACAGCGTCGACCGCTACGTCCGCGTGATGAACCAGCGCGGCGCGCTACAGCCGGCCGACAGCGTGCCGCGCGCCGAGGCCGTGCGGCGGCTGCCGCCCGTGATGCGCAACGAGGCGGCGATCCACCAGGTCCGCCAGTACCTCGCGAACAACGGGAGGGGCGAGGTCGACGAGGAGACGGCCGCCGCGTGCGTGTTCAGGGAGAGCGAGCGGCTGCTCGGCGAGGCGGCCGGCCGCAAGCCCTTCCTCATGGTGGTGGACTCGTTCGACCCGCACGAGTACTGGGCGCCGCTGCGCGAGGACCTCGAGCTGTACGCGGACCCGGCCTACGGCGGCGCCGACATCGCCGACGTCCGCTACACGTGGTCGGACTACCTCTCGAGCGCCGAGCTGCGCCACCTGCGGGCCACCTACGCCGCCTCCGTGACCGCCGTCGACCGCTGGCTCGGCCACTTCCTCGCCGGGCTGCGCCGGCGCGGCCTCGAGCAGGACACCGTGATCGCCCTGGTGAGCGACCACGGCATCTACCTGGGCGAGCACCAGCTCACCGGCAAGTCGGACAGCTACCTGCACCCCGAGCTGATCCAGGTGCCGCTGCTGCTGCGCGACCCGGACGGCCACGGCGCGGGGGCGGCGAGCGACTACTGGGCGAGCACGATCGACCTGGCGCCGACGCTGACCGCGATGGCCGGTGCCCGGCCGTCGGGCCAGTTCGAGGGGACCGACCTGTCGCCGCTGCTCGAGGGAGGCGCCCCCGCCGAGGAGCGTCGCGTTCGCCTACGGCGGCTACGGCAACTTCTCGTTCGTCCGCGACGAGCGCTGGGCGTACGTGGTCCGCAACGACAACGGCTGGCGGCTGCTCTACGACCTGAGCCGGGACCCGGACGAGCGCCGCGACGTGGCCGCCCGGCACCCGGAGGTCGCGCAGAGGATGTGGAAGCGGCTGCTCGGCGAGGTGGGCGCGCCCGCCGCCGCGGTACAGCCTCGAGTGGACGCAGCAGCCGTCGCGGGCGCTCGCCGGGTAGACGCGGCGGGCGCGGAGCGGACCGGCCTGAGGCGAGCGATCCCGCTCGCGACTACGCCGCGGACCGGATCCGCTCGCGCCGTGGCCGCGTTACCTCCCTGCGCCGTCTCGATGAACGCCTCGAGCGCCGGCGACGACCCCTGCTCCGGGTGCCACCCGATCCCCACCCGCCGCCTCGGCACCCAGTCCGCGAGCTTCAGCGTCGCGGTCTGCGGATCCGACTCGTCGATCGACAGCTGCGTGAGCAGCGCGACCCCCCGGCCGGCGGCGACCATCGCCTGGATGATCGCGTTGTCGCCGGCGAACGCCACGCGGTTCATGTCGACGCCCAGTCCGCGCAGGTACGAGAAGACCCGCTCCTCGGTCCGGCAGCCGCGGTAGCCGATCAGCGGCAGCGAGCCCAGCGTCTCGAGCGGCACCTCGCCGTCTTCGAGCAGCGGCGAGTCGGCGGGCACGAGCAGCCGGTAGGGATCCTCCAGCAGCTCCTCGGTCGTGAGCGGGCCCTCCGGGGCGGGCAGGACGCAGAAGGCCACGTCGAGGTCGCCGTGCTCGCACCTGGTCGAGCAGCTCGAGGTCGCAGGCGGCCTCGTGGATCTCCAGGCGCAGGTCCGGGTGCGTCTCGGCCACACGCGCCGCCACCCCCGGGAGCACCCGGATGCCCACGCTCTGGTACGTGCCCACGCGGAGCGTGCCCGCGTCGCCCTGGCCGAGCGCCTCGAGCTGAGCCTGCGCGATCCGAAGGCGGGCCAGCACCGCCTCCGAGTGCTCGAGCAGCAGCGTCCCCGCCTCGGTCAGCCCGACGGGCCGGCGCCCCCCGGGCCGGTCGATGAGCGGCTGGCCGACCAGGCGCTCCAGCGCGGCGATCTGCTGGCTGACCGCGGACTGCGTGTACCCGAGCTGGTCCGCGGCGCCCCCGAACGACCCGGTCGCGGCGATCGCCTCGAGCGCCGCCAGATAGCGGAGCTCCAGCCGCAGCCAGCCGTTCGCCCCCATCGCCCCAACCTACCCGCGGCTTGCTGCGCCCCGATGCAGGCCCGGTTAAGGGCTTATTGCGATCGGTGCGAGAAGGAATCCGAATTGTTCGCGCGCTCCAGGCGGTGAAGGCTGCCTCGCATGAATCGCACCTTCGCCTTGACGGGACTCACCTGCCTGCTGGCCATGGCCGCCGGCCTCACGGCATGCGGTGACGACGACAGCTCCGACGAGGAGCCCTCGGGATCGGGGGCAGACAGCGTCAACGTCTACTCCTCGCTCCCGCTGCAGGGCGCCCAGCGCCTCCAGACCACGGCGATGGTGAACGGGATCAAGCTGGCCCTCGAGCAGGCGGGCGGCAAGGCGGGGAACATCAAGGTCAACTACACGTCGCTTGACGACTCCACCGCCCAGGCGGGCACGTGGACGCCGGAGGCCACGGCCGCGAACGCGCGTCGCGTCGCGCAGGACGACGCGGCGGTCGCCTACATCGGCGAGTTCAACTCGGGCGCGAGCGCGATCTCGATCCCGCTGCTGAACGAGGTCCCGATCGCCCAGATCAGTCCGGCCAACACGGCCGTGGGGCTGACGTCCGACGAGCCGGGCGCCGAGGAGGGCGAGCCGGACAAGTACTACCCGTCGGGCGAGCGCCACTACCTGCGCATCGTCCCCAAGGACACGATCCAGGGCGCGGCCCTGGCCACGGTCATGGACGAGGACGGCTGCCGCACCGCGGGGATCCTCAACGACAAGGAGGTCTACGGAGCCGGCCTGGCCCGCAACATCGAGAGCTCCGCCCAGGAGCTCGGCCTGGAGGTGGCGACGAACGAGGGCATCGACCCGAAGGCGCCGAACTTCCGCGCCCAGGCCGCCGAGCCTCAAGAGCATGGGCGTGGACTGCTTCGTGTTCGCCGGCGTCACCCCGAACGGCGCGGTCCAGCTGTACAAGGACGTCTCGGCGGCCCTGCCGGACGCGAAGCTCTACGGACCCGACGGCGTGTCGAACCCGGAGTTCTTCGTCGCCGACGAGGGCGGCATCCCGGCCGACGTGGCGGCCAAGGTCAAGGTCACGGTGGCGACCCTGTCGCCGGACCAGTATCCGCCCGACGGTCAGCGCTTCTTCGACGAGTACATGGCGACGTACGACGTCCCCAGCGTTGACCCGTACGCCATCTACGGCTACGAGGCCATGACGGCTCGTGCTCGACACATGCGAGCAGCTCGGTCCGGACTGCACGGACAAGGCAGCCATGATCGAAGCGCTGTTCAACACCAAGGGCCGCGAGTCGGTGCTCGGCACCTACGACATCGACGAGAACGGCGACACGACGATCACCGACTACGGCGTCTACACGGTCGAGGACGGGGCGCTGGTGTTCGACCAGACGATCAAGGCGGCCCAGTAGGGCCCACGGCGGGCTCCAGGCGCGGCGCGCGGCGGCGGCGTCAGCCCAGCGACGACAGCGCGGTGCCCATGTCGCGCGCCGCGTCGAACAGCGGGTCCGGCCAGATGCCGAACAGGATGGTGGCGGCCGCGAAGACGATCGCCACCACCGCGACCTCCGGCTGCGCGCGGGCCGACGCCTCCGGCGACCAGCCGGTCACGGCCTTCACGCGGCGGCGCGGCAGCGTCGGCCACTCGACCTCGTAGCTGCCCATCCACATGACCGCGACCACGCGCAGGTAGTAGGCCAGCGAGATCACCGACCCGATCACGATCGCGATCCCGAGCCAGGTGTAGTCGCCGGCCACGGAGGCGTCGATCAAATAGAACTTCCCGATGAAGCCGGCGGTGGCGGGGAAGCCGGCGAGCGACAGCATCGCGATCGTCATCGGCCCGGCGAGCCAGGGCTCGCTGCGGCCGAGGTTGTCGAGCGACATGAGGTCGTCGCCGTGCTCGGAGACGCGCTCGCGCGCGAGCACGACCGCGAAGGCCGCCACGTTCATGAGCAGGTAGACGGCCAGGTAGAAGGCGGTGGCCTGCAGCCCGAGCGTGGTGCCCACCACCACGCCGGCGAGCAGGTAGCCGGCCTGCGCCGACGCTCGACCAGGCGAGCAGCCGCTTGAGCGAGCGCTGGGCGATCGCGCCGACGTTGCCGACCACGATCGTCACCGCGGCGAGCGCGGCCAGCGCCGGAGCCCAGTCGGGCTGGGCCTCGCCGAGCGCGTGGTCGAACAGGCGCAGGAAGATCGCGAAGGCGGCCGCCTTGGTGGCGACCGCCATGAAGGTCGTGATCGGGGTGGGGGCGCCCTGGTAGACGTCGGGCGTCCACTGGTGGAACGGCGCCACCGAGGCCTTGAACGCGAGGCCGGTGGCGGCGAGGGCGATGCCGGTGAGCAGCAGCGGATCGGTCACGGGGAGCTCGCTGGAGCCGATCGCGCGCCGCGATGGCGTCGAACTGCATCGCCCCCGAGGCGCCGTAGACGAGCGCGAGGCCGTACAGGAGCGTCGCCGAGCCGACCGAGCCGATCACGAGGTACTTCAGCCCCGACTCGAGCGAGGTGGCGCGCCGCAGCTCGGTCGCGCACAGCACGTAGAGCGGGATCGAGAGCAGCTCGATCCCGACGAACAGCGTGATCAGGTCGGAGGACTGGGCGAGCACGACCATGCCGGTGATCGACCCGAGCAGCAGGGAGTAGTACTCGCCGTGGCCGGCCTCGCGGGTGGCGACCGCGCGGATCGACAGCGCCACGCAGACCAGCCCGGCCACGTAGAAGAGCATCGACAGGCCGAGCGCGAGCGTGTCGACCGTGAGCGAGCCCTCGATGATCGGCGTCTGCTCGCCCGGCTCCCAGACCCAGATCGTGAGGCCAATCGCGGTGAGGAGGGTGACCGCGGTCAGCGCGGGCACGAGCGCGTGGCGGACGAAGCGGGCGCGCAGCAGGCCGACCATCAGCACGACGATGGAGCCGCCCACGAGCGCCATCAGCGGCGAGAGCGCCTCGTAGTCGATCTCGGGGGCCTCGACCTGGGCCTGTGCGAGGAGGTCGATCACCGCTCGCGCCACTTCCTGCGCAACGCTCCGGGCCTGCTCGATCGCCGCCGTGGTCGCCCCCTCAGTGCGCTCCACCACGAAGTTCGGGTACAGCCCGAGCGCCACCACCACCGCCACCAGCGGGCGCGATCGCCGCCAGGTTGAGGCCGTCGATCTCACGCGACTCCACCGCCGGCCCCACCCGGTTGTGCATCGTCCGCTGGAACACCCGGATCATGTAGACGGCCGCCAGCACCACGCCGACGCTCGCCACGGCGCCGTAGACGAACTTGTCCTCGAACGCGCCGAACAGGATCAGGATCTCGCCGACGAAGTTCGCCGGACCCGGGCATCGCGAGCGTCGCGAACGTGAGGATCAGGAACATCGCCGCCAGCACGGGCGCCCGGAACGCCATGCCGCCCAGCTCGGAGAGCGACTCGCGACCCCCGGCGCGCGCGGCGATCACGCCGATGACGAGGAACAGCGGCACCACGACGAGGCCGTGGTTCAGCATCTGGAACACGGCGCCCTGGGCGCCCTTGTCGTCGAAGGCGAAGATGCCCAGCACGATGAAGCCGAGCTGCGCGATCGAGGAGTAGGCGACCACGAGCCGCACGTTGTCCTGCGAGAACGCGAGCACCGACCCGTACAGGATCGAGAACACCGCCATCACGATGAACAGCTCCTGCCAGTGCTGCGAGCCCTCGGGCATGACCGGAAGCACGATCCGCAGGAAGCCGTACACGCCGACCTTCGAAAGCACGGCCGACAGCAGCGCGATCGTCACGATCGGCGAGGAGCGGTAGGTCTCCGGCACCCAGCCGTGCAGCGGGAACAGCGGCGCCTTGACGAAGAAGGCGAGCGCGAACAGCAGCACGATCCAGTGCTGGGTGCCCTCGCTCACGCTGCGCTCCTCGAGCTCGGCGAGCGAGAACGAGATCTCGCCGCCGTCCGGCGTGGAGAGCACGCCGAGCGCGATGGCCGCCGCCAGCATCAGGAGCGAGCCCGGCCAGCGTGTAGATCACGAACTTGGTCGTGGCGCGCACCCGGTCGCCCGTGCCCCAGCCGCCGATCATGAAGTAGAACGGCACGAGCATCAGGTCGAAGAAGACGATGAAGAGCGCCAGGTCCTGGGCCAGGAAGGCGCCGAGCACGGCGGTCTCGCCCAGCGCCAGGTTGAAGAAGAAGAGCTTCGGCCGGTCGTGCTCGCGGAAGGCGGCCACCAGCGTGCACGGCACCCAGGCCACCGCGGTGAGCACGACCATGAACAGGTTGAGGCCGTCGATCCCGAGCTGGTAGCGGATGCCGAGCTCGGCGATCCACTCGTCGTCGGTCACGTACTGCAGCCCGCGCGCGCCCGAGTCGAAGTCGGCGAGCAGCACGATCGCGTAGGCGAGCACCGCCACGGTGCCGGCGAGCACCGCCCAGCGCGCCATGCCGCGCGGCAGGAACGCGCCGATCAGGCCGGCGGCGAGCGGCAGGAACAGGACGATCGAGAGGTGGATCGTCATGAGCTCGCCAGCAGGAAGTAGAGGGCCATGGCGCGCCACGCCGAGCAGCAGCAGCAGCGCGTAGGCGCGCAGGTAGCCGGTCTGGATGGCGCGGGCGAACGACGTGCCGGCGCGCACGACGCCGGTGGCGCCGCCGACGATGAAGCCCTGCACGAAGTCGGTCTCGATCACGCGGCGGCCGAACGAGCCGGCGCCGGTGAACGGGCCGCACGAACAGCGCGTCGTACAGCTCGTCGAAGTACCACTTGTGCGCGAGGAAGTTGTGGACGGCGCGAAGCGGTCGCGCAGCCGCAGCGTGATGCCGCGGCGCCGCACGTACATCACGTACGCGAGCGCGATCGCGGCGATCGAGATGACCCCGCCGACGCCGAGCTCGGCCCACTCGGTGCCGGCGCTCGGGTGGACCTCGGCGTAGCGCGAGTCCTCGAAGGTCGGCTCGAGGAAGTGCTCGAGCGTGTCGGTGAGGGCCGGAACGCCGACGATGCCGCCGATCGAGCGACAGCAGCGCGAGCGGCGCCATCGCCGCCTTCATCGGCCACGGACCGCTCGGCCACGTGGTGCTCGGGCCCGGGGAAGCCCACGTCCGTGTCCTCGGGCTCGCCGGTCATCGGGTTCATCGGCTCGCCGTGGGCCACGTGGCCGTCCTCCAGCTCACGCGCCTCCGGCACGGCGTCGCCGGTGAAGACGCGGAACACCATGCGGAAGGCGTAGAAGGCGGTCAGGAACGCGGCGATGTAGCCGACCACCGCCAGGACGACGAACCCGCCGCCGCGCTCGATCGCGTAGGACAGGATCTCGTCCTTCGAGAAGAAGCCCGAGGTGAACGGGAAGGCGGCCAGCGCGAGCGCGCCGATCGTGAACGTGATGAACGTGAACGGCATCGCCTTCCGGAAGCCGCCCATCCGGTCGAGGTCCTGCACGCCCGCCATCGCGCCGATGATCGAGCCGGCGCCCATGAACAGGAGCGCCTTGAAGAACGCGTGCGTCATCAGGTGGAACAGGCCGGCGCCGTAGGCCGCCACCGACACGCCCAGCACCATGTAGCCGATCTGCGAGATCGTCGAGTAGGCGATCACGCGTTTCAGGTCGGTCACGACGAGCGCCACCGTCGCCGCGAACAGGAGCGTGGCCGTGCCGATGACCGCGCTGATGTCCGCGGCCGTCGGGGCCAGCTCGAAGAGCGGGAACATGCGGGCGATCAGGTACACGCCCGCGGTCACCATCGTCGCCGCGTGGATCAGCGCCGAGACCGGGGTGGGGCCCTCCATCGCGTCCGGCAGCCAGGTGTGGAGCGGCAGCTGCGCGGACTTGGCGAAGGCGCCGACGAGGATCAGCAGGCAGGCCGCCACCAGCGTGCCGTCGTTCGGCCGCGAACGCCTCCTCGGCCCCGCCGAACACGCCGGCGTAGTCGAGCGCGCCGGTCTCGTTGAACAGGAGGAAGGCGGCGATCACGAGGCCGACGTCGCCGATCACGTTCATCACGAACGCCTTGATGCCCGCGTGCGTGGCGGTGGAGCGGCGGTACCAGAAGGAGATCAGCAGGTAGGAGGCCGCGCCGACGAAGGCCCAGCCGACGATCAGCAGCACGAAGTTCGCCGCCAGGACCAGCAGCAGCATCGAGAAGACGAAGTAGTTCAGGTAGGCGAAGTAGCGGGCGTAGCCGCGGTCGCCGCCCATGTAGGCGACCGAGTAGACGTGGATCAGGAACGACACGCCGCTCACCACGAGGCACATGAACACCGACAGCGGGTCGACCAGGATCGACATGTCGGCGACGAAGTCGCCGGTGGCGGCGTAGGTCCAGGCGGAGTCCACGTGCGCCTCCGCGTCGACCTTGTCCAGCATCCCCAGCGAGGCGAGGAAGGAGCCGAGGATGGCCGCGCTCGCGATCCAGCCGGGCAGGCGGCCGGGCAGGACGCGCCAGCCGAGCGACACGATGAGCATCCCGGCGATCGGGAAGGCGAGGACCAGCCAGCCGTAGCCGGTGGCGCTCACCCGCGCAGCTCCGACATCTCGTCGACGTCGATCGGGAGCCGCCGGCGGTACATCGCGACGATGATCCCGAGGCCGATCACGACCTCACAGGCCGCGATCACCATCACGATCAGCGCGAACACCTGGCCGGCCTCGCCGCCGTGCATGCGCGAGAACGCGATCAGCGCGAGGTTGCCCGCGTTCAGCATCAGCTCGAGGCAGAGCAGCACCACGAGCGGGTTGCGGCGGCTCATCACGCCGGCCGCGCCGATCGCGAAGATGAAGGCGGAGAGGACGAGGTACCAGGTGATGTCCATTGGTCCTAGGCCGGGTGCCGGGGCCGCGGCTCCGCGTCCTCCAGCCCGCGGCCGCCGGCGCCGGCCAGCACCACGGCGCCCGACCGCCGCCACGAGCAGCAGGTACGAGGCGGCCTCGAACGGGACCAGGAACCGGGTCAGCAGCAGCTGGCCGATGGCCTCCGGCGAGCCGAAGCCGGCGCCGACGTCGGCGCCCGTGGTGTCGAGCGCGTCGAGCCCGCTCGCGATGAACGCGATGCACAGCTCGATCGCCGATCGCCGCGGCGAACAGCGGCCCGAACACGGCGACCGCGCCGCCCTCCGGCCGGAGCGGCTCGTCCGAGCCGCCGATGTAGGCGACGACGAAGATGTAGAGCACCATCACGGCGCCGGCGTAGACGACGACCTGGCCGGCCGCCAGGAACTCGGCGTGCAGAAGCAGGAACAGGACGGCGAGCGCCACCAGGTGCGCGACCAGCGCGAGCACCGAGTAGAAGGGGTTGCGCAGGATCACCACCCCGAGCGCGCCGGCCAGGGCGCCGAACGCGGCGAGGAAGAAGAGGACCTGCTCGAACCACATCGGCTACTCGCCCTCGCGCCGGAGCGGCGTGTGCTCGGGCGGGTCGGCGAGCAGCATCTCCTTCGTGAAGATCAGGTCGCTGCGGTTGTAGTCGGCCAGCTCGTAGTCGTTGCCCATCGTGATCGCGTCGAACGGGCAGGCGACCTCGCAGTAGCCGCAGAAGATGCAGCGCGTCATGTTGATCTCGTAGACGGCGGCGTAGCGCTCGCCGGCGGAGACCTGGTTGTCGGGCGTGTTCTCGGCCGCCACCACGCGGATGCACTCGGCCGGGCAGGCGGCGGCGCACAGCGAGCAGCCGACGCACTTCTCGAGCCCGGTGTCCTCGAAGCGGTGGAGCTTGTGCCGGCCGCGGAAGCGCGGATACACCGGCGTCTTCTCCTCCGGGTACTGGATCACGTAGTGGCCCTCGACCACCCGGCCGAGCGTCGTCCGCAGGCCGCGCAGCGTCTCGCCGAAGACGCGGTAGACGGAGCCGAGCCCGCCGGGCTCGGGGCCCCGGTCGATCGGCTTCGCCGCGCTGCGCCAGTCGTTCGGAGCCATCAGGTCGCCACCAGCACGATCGCGGTCACGAGCACGTTGAGGGTCGCCAGCGGCAGCAGGATCTTCCAGCCGAACGACATCAGCTGGTCGTAGCGCAGGCGCGGCAGCGAGGCGCGGATCCAGATGAAGAAGATCGCGCCCAGGACGATCTTGAGCAGCATCCAGAGCGGGGCGAGCTCCTCGGGGCCGGGGCCGTGCCAGCCGCCGAGGAAGCAGGCGGCGGCGATGGCCGAGATGATCAGGATCTCCATGTACTCGGCCATGAAGAACGAGCCGAAGCGCATCCCGCCGAACTCGGTGTTGTAGCCGCCGACGATCTCGGCGTCGCCCTCGGGGAGGTCGAACGGGGCGCGGGCGGTCTCCGCGAAGCCGGCCACCAGGAAGATGCAGAAGCCGACGAACTGCGGCACCACGTACCACATGCCGTCCTGCGAGGCGACGATGTCGACGAGCGAGAGCGAGCCGGCCGTCATCGCCACGCCGAGCAGCGAGAGGCCGAGCGCGACCTCGTACGAGATCAGCTGGGCGGCGGCCCGCATCGCGCCGAGGAACGAGTACTTCGAGCCCGAGGCCCAGCCGCCGAGCATCAGCCCGTAGAAGGCGAGCGAGCCGAAGGCGAAGAAGTAGAGCAGCCCGATCGAGACGTCGATGCCGTACAGGCCGAAGCCGCCGCCCCAGACGTCATACGGGCCCGAACGGGATGATCGCCATGGTGGCGACCGCCGTGGCGACCGAGATCACCGGCGCGATGGCCATCATCCACGGCACCGCGGTGGCCGGCGTGAAGGCCTCCTTCGACAGGAGCTTCAGCACGTCGGCGATCGGCTGCATGATGCCGTAGGGACCGACCCGGTTGGGGCCGATGCGCGACTGGAAGCGGCCCAGGATCTTGCGCTCGCCGAGCAGGAGCAGCGGGCACGAGCTGCAGGAACACGACGAAGATCACGATCGACTTCGCGATCAGGACGAGGGTGCCCTCGAGCATGGGGTCCATCAGCCGGCCGCCACCGGTTGACCGGCGGGCGAGATGCTCGCCGCGCCCTCGAGCAGGTCCGCCCCGATGACGAAGACGCTGCCCGCGGGCACCGTGCTCCGGACGGCGGCGATGGCGATGACCTCGGCGTCGTCGGTGGCGATCCTCACCTCGTCGCCGTTCTCGACACCCGCGTCGCGCGCGTCCTCCACCGAGATCTCCGCACGCGCGCGCGTGGATAGGAAGCGCAGCGAGGGCGAGTGCTCCACCTCCGGGCCGGTCCAGAGCGTGGGCGCGCCCGCGACGAGCAGCCCGCGCTCCGCCGCGGGCGGCACGGCCAGCGGCGCCGTCGAGATCTCCTCGAGGTGGAGGCCCGACGCCGCCTCGCGCTCCTGCCAGCGCACGCCCAGGCCACCGATCTCCTCGAGCGTGATGCCGGCGTAGATGGGGGCGGCCTCGGCCAGCCGCGCGGTGACCATCGGCGCCGTCAGCGCCCCGAAGCCCACCCCGAGGCGCTCGCACAGGTCATGGAGGACGTGCCAGCCGGGGCGCACCTCGCCCGCGTGGCCGAGCGCCTGGCGCACGCGCTGGAGGCGCCCGTCCGGGTGCGTGACGGTGCCCTCCTTCTCCGGATAGATCTCGGCCGGGAAGACCACGTCGGCGTGCTCGGTCGAGCGCGTCGCTCGGGAACTTGGCGAAGGCGACCACGGCGCTCGCGTCGGCGAGCCGCTCGGCGGGCAGCTCGCGCTCGACGAGCAGCAGCGCGCCGAGCTCGTCCGAGGCGGCGATCTCCGCGGCGGTCATGCCGTCTCCGGCCGCGTCGCGGAGGCCGGGGACGAGCGTGGGGACGCAGCCCACCTCGCGCAGGCCACGCCCGTTGGCGCCGCTCGGCACCTCGATCAGGCCGGACTCGGGCCTGCCTCCGATGCCGAGCTCGGAGGCGAACGCCAGCAGGGCGTCGACGGCGTGGCCGCCGCGCTCGCCGGAGGCGACTCGCTCGCCCCAGATGACGACCACGTCGCCGGCGTCGCGCAGCACGTCCGCGGCGGCCTCGACGGCCGCGTCCTCGCGAAGCGCGCCGCGCGGCGCTGGTCGCGCGGCGCGCGAGGTACTCCACCGGGCCCGGCGTCCGCGCGCTTCCAAGCGCCGCGGCCAGCGCGGCAAGCGCGGCCTCCGCCGTTCCGGGCGCGAAGCGCAGCGTCGCGTGCGCGTTCGGGTCGAGCGTCGACGGCCGGGAGGAGGCCACCACCAGGCGCGCGCCGTTGCGCCGCACGGCCTTGCGCACGCGCAGGTCGAGGATCGGCGCCTCGTCCACGAGCTCGGTGTCGAGCACGAGGATCGCGCCGGCGTGGTCGATGTCCGACACCTTCGCCGACAGCTCGCGCCGGGCCAGCGTCCGGGCGTGCGGCGCGAACAGGCGTCCCGCCGCGCGCGAGTCCACGTGCGGCGAGCCGAGCCCGTCGCGGAGGAGGCGCTGCACGAGGAAGCCCTCCTCGTTCGTGGCGCCGCCGCCGACCAGCGCGGCCGTCCGCTCGCCGGAGCGCTGCAGGAGCGCGGCTCGCCTCGGACAGCGCGCGCTCCCACGACACCTCGCGCAGGAAGCCGCCGTCCCGCACGAGCGGCGCGGTGATCCGCTCGGCCGCGCCGAACGACTGGTAGCCGAAGCGGCCCTTGTCGCAGAGCCAGCCGTCGTCGACCTCGACGTTGTCGCGCGCGAGCACGCGCACGACCTTGGCGTCGTCGCGCAGCGTCAGCTCCACGTTGCACTGCGACGGGCACATCGTGCAGACCGAGCCGGAGCCCTCGATGTCCCACGGCCGGGCGCGGAAGCGGTACGCGGTCGAGGTGAGCGCGCCCACCGGGCACAGCTCGATGATGTTGCCGCTGAACGGCGCAACGTAGGGACGCCCGTCGTGGGTGCCGACGAAGGTGTGGTCGGCGCGCTCCAGGAAGACCAGCTGGTAGTCCTCGGACACCTCCTGCGAGAAGCGCACGCAGCGGTAGCAGAGGATGCAGCGCTCGCGGTCGATCGCCACGAGCGGCGACAGCTCGAGCGGCTTCTTGAAGTGCCGCTTGGGCTCGATGAAGCGCGAGCGCCCCGCGCCCCAGCCGAACGAGATGTCCTGCAGCGGGCACTCGCCGCCCTTGTCGCACACCGGGCAGTCGAGCGGGTGGTTCACGAGCAGGAACTCGACGATCGCGTTCTGCGCGTGCTTCACGCGGTCCGAGGTCGTCACGACGACCATGCCGTCGCGCACCGGGGTGGAGCACGACGTCTGCAGCTTGGGGATGCCCTCGATCTCGACCAGGCACATGCGGCAGGCGCCCACCGGCTGGCCGAGCTTCGGCTCGTAGCAGAAGTAGGGGATCTCGACGTCGCCGTACTTCGCGGCGTCGACGAGCATCGTGCCCTCGGGCGCGCGCACCTGGCGGCCGTCGATCTCGAAGCTGATCCACTTCTGCGCGGGGCGGGCCATCGGGCTAGGCGGCTCCCGCTTCCTCGACCGAGGCCAGCTCGGGCGCCGAGAACGCGTCGCGGTCGGCGCGGTCGCGCGCCTGCCTCCATGTGCTGCTCGAACTCGGGCCGGAAGCGCTTCAGCATCGAGGCGACCGGCATGGCCATCGAGTCGCCGAGCACGCACAGGCAGTTGCCGATGATGTTGCCCTGGACCTGCTCGAGGATGTCGAGGTCCATCGGCGTCCCCTCGCCGCGGTCGATCCGCTCGAGCGTCTTCACGGTCCAGTTGGTGCCCTCGCGGCACGGAACGCACTTGCCGCACGACTCGTGGCGGTAGAACTGCGCCAGCCGCAGCGCGAGCGGGACCAGCGGCTGCGAGTCGTCCACCACGATCATCGACGCCGTGCCGAGCATCGACCCGGCCTCGGCCATCGCCTCGTACGTGAACGGCAGGTCGAGGTGCTCGGCGGTGAGCACCGGCGCCGACGAGCCGCCCGGGAAGAAGCACTTGAGCTCGCGCCCCTCCGGCAGACCGCCGGCCAGCCCGTAGATGATGTCGCGCACCTTCACGCCCAGCTCGATCTCGTAGTTGCCGGGACGGCGCACGTTGCCGGACACCGAGACGATCTTGGTGCCGGTCGAGTTGCCCTCGCCGAACTTGCGGAACGACTCGGCGCCGTGCTCGATGATGATCGGCGCGTTGCACAGGGTCTCGACGTTGTTGATCAGCGTCGGCCCCTGGTAGAGGCCCTGGTTGGCGGGGAAGGGCGGCTTGAGGCGCGGGTTGCCGCGCTTGCCCTCGAGCGCGTCGAGCAGGCCGGTCTCCTCGCCGCAGATGTAGGCGCCCTGGCCGCGGTGGACGACGAGGTCGAACGAGTGCTCGGAGCCGAGGATGCGCTCGCCGAGGTAGCCCGCCTGGTCGGCTTCGCCGAACGGCCTCGTCGAGAATGTCTGCCTGCAACGAGTACTCGCCGCGGATGAAGATGAAGCCCTTGTTGGCGCCCGCGGCGAGCCCGCCGATGATGCAGCCCTCCACGAGCAGGTGCGGGTTCTTCTGCATCAGCAGGCGGTCCTTGAACGCGCCCGGCTCGGACTCGTCGGCGTTGCAGCAGAGGTACTTGTCCATCGTGCTCTTGGGGATGAACGAGGCCTTCTTGCCCATCGAGAAGCCGGCGCCGCCGCGGCCGCGCAGGCCGGACTCCTCGAGCTCGTGCAGCACCGCCTCGGGGGTCATCTCGAGCAGGGCCTTGCGCAGCGCGCGGTAGCCGCCCAGCCGCTCGTAGACCTCGAGCCTGTGCAGGTCGGGCTCGTCGATGTTGGCGAGCAGGATCCGCGTCTCCTTCACTCGCGATCACCCAGCCCCCGGCCCGGGAAGGGCTGGCGGCCCTCCCTGAGGGCGGCCACCAGCTCGGGCGCGTCGTCGGGGGAGAGCGGGCCGACGTAGCGACCGTCGATCGACGCCATCGGCGCCATGTCGCAGGCGCCGAGGCACTCGAACTCGCGCACCTCGTATCCCTCGAGCTCCTCCGCCGCGATGGCGTCGTAGACGGCCTTCGCGTTGCGCAGGTGGCAGGCGACGCTCGTGCAGACGTAGACGTAGCCCGGGCCCGCCGGGCTGGTGCGGAGCATGTCGTAGAAGGTCGCCACGCTCGACAGGTAGGCCGGCGTCACCTGCATCACGGCTGCCACCTGCTGGATCGCCTCTGGCGAGCACCAGCCGTGCACCCGCTGCGCGGCGCCCAGTGCGGGCAAGGTGGCCGAATGGCGGTCGGGGTACTTGGCCATGTGCGCCTCGATCTCGGCGCGCAGCGCCGTCCGGCACGTCCACCTGCGCCGGATCGGGGATCGTGGCCGGGTCCTCCTCGAGCCGCACGGCCTCGTCCCAGCCCGTCGGCAGCGGGACGCGCAGTGGAGCGCCGCCTTCGTCCGTTCACCGGTCGATCCCCCCGAGGATCGGGTCGAGCATCGCGACGCAGGCGATGAAGTCGGCGATCAGCGAGTCCTTCGCCATGTCCGGCAGGCTCTGGAGGTTCACGAAGCTCGGGTCGCGCACGTGCACGCGGGCGGGCTTCGCCGAGCCGTCGGCCACCACGAAGCAGCCGAGCTCGCCGCGCGGCGACTCGATCGCCACGTAGGCCTCGCCGGGCGGCACCCGGAAGCCCTCGGTCACGAGCTTGAAGTGGTGGATCAGCGCCTCCATCGAGGTGGCCAGCTCGTGCCGCGGCGGCAGCGCCACCTTGCGGTTGTCGGTGATCCAGGGCCCCTCGGGCAGGCCGTCGAGCGCCTGCTCGACGATCCTCACCGACTCGCGCATCTCCTCGATGCGCACCTTGAAGCGGTCGTAGTTGTCGCCGTGGATGCCCACGGGCACGTCGAAGTCGAAGTGCTCGTAGGACGAGTAGGGCATCGCCTTGCGCAGGTCCCACGGGTGGCCGGTCGCGCGGAGCAGCGGCCCGGTCACGCCCAGCTCGAGCGCGCGCTCCTGCGAGATGAGGCCGGTGCCCTTGAGCCGCCGCAGCCAGATCTCGTTGCGGTCGAGCAGGTTCAGGTACTGGTCGAGCCGCTTCGGCATGACCTTCAGGAACTCGCGCACCTTCGCCTCCCAGCCGGGCGGGATGTCCTCGATCACGCCGCCGACCTGGAAGTAGCGCGTGTGGATGCGCTGGCCCGAGGACATCTCGAACAGGTCGAGCACGAGGTCGCGCTCGCGGCAGCCCCACCACAGCATCGTGACCGCGCCGAGGTCGAGCGCGCCGGTGGCGAGCGCGAACAGGTGCGACGCGATCCGGTTCAGCTCCATGTGCGCGACGCGCAGGTACTGCGCCCGCGGCGGCACCTCGATGTCGAGCAGCTTCTCGACGGCCATGCAGAAGGCCATCGAGTTGAAGTAGTAGGCGAGGTAGTCCATCCGCTCGACGAACGTGATGGCCTTCCAGTACTGCTGGTCCTCGCAGCTCTTCTCGATGCCGGTGTGGACGTAGCCGATGATCGGCGTCACGTCGCGCACGACCTCGCCCTCGAGCGTGGTCAGCAGCCGCAGCACGCCGTGGGTGGCCGGGTGGTGCGGGCCGAAGTTGATCGTGAGGAGCTCGTCGTGGCGGTCGCCGGGCACCATCGCCTCGGTGCCGGAGACCGGCTCCTCGTCCATCCGCTCCATCGTCACCGAGCGCTCGCGCTCCCGGTAGGGCACGCTGGTCGGGTCGAAGTCAGTCATACCAGCGCGGGTACTTGCCCTCGTTGAAGGTGTAGAGGACGGGCTCGCCGCCCATCGGGAAGTCGCGCCGCTGCGGGAAGCCCTCGTAGTCCTCCGGCATCAGGATGCGGCGCGGGTCGGGGTGGTCGTCGAACACGACGCCGAACATGTCGTAGACCTCGCGCTCCTGGTACTCGGCGGTGGGGAACAGGTCGACGACCGACGGCAGCCGCGGATCGTCCGCCCCGAGGCGGGTCTTCACGTTCAGGCGGTCGGTGCGCTCCATGGAGAGCAGCTGGTAGTGCACGCCGAGGCGCGGCTCCTCGGGGAGGTAGTCGCAGCCGTGCAGGCTCATCAGCGCCGTCCAGGGCTCCTCGTCCTCGTCGCGCAGGTAGGCGAGCGTGTCGCGGACGGCGTCCGGGGCCACCTGGAGCGTGGCCTCGCCGCGGAAGAAGACGGTGTCCGTGACCGCCTCCTCGCCGAGCTTGTCGCGTACGCGCTGGGCGATCAGCTCGAGGCCGGTCGCGTCAGGCAACTTCCGTCCCCTCAGGCGGCGGTTCGAACCCCTCGGGCGGCTCCTCGGTCCCGTACGCGTTGTAGCGCTCGCGCCAGCCCTCGCCGGGGTTGCCCATGATCTTGTCCTGCAGCTTCATGATCCCGTAGATCAGGGCCTCCGGCCGGGGCGGGCAGCCCGGCACGTAGACGTCGATCGGCAGGAACTTGTCGGCGCCGGCCACGAGCGCGTAGTTGTTGAACATCCCCGCGCTCGACGCGCACGCGCCCATCGAGATGACCCACTTGGGCTCGAGCATCTGGTCGTAGAGGCGGCGGATGATCGGCGCCATCTTGATCGAGACGCGGCCCGACAGGATCAGGAGGTCGGCCTGGCGCGGCGTGAAGCGGATCGCCTCGGCGCCGAAGCGGGCGAGGTCGTTGCGGGGCGAGCCGATCACGGTGATCATCTCGATCGCGCAGCAGGCGAGGCCGAAGCCGAGCGGGAAGAGGCAGTTCTTGCGCGCCCAGTTCTGGGCGGTCTCGAACTTGGTGAAGACCAGCCGCTCCTCCACGAACTCCTCGAGGTCCCTGCCGGCGAGCTCGCCGCGGAGCATCTGCTGGGCCTTCAGCTGGCGGACGCGGAGGTCCGAGGGGTCGCCGCCGTCCACCTTCGTGCGCGTCACTTCCATTCCAGCGCTCCTCTTCTCCAGACGAACACGAACGCAACCAGCAGCAGCACGACGAAGATGATCGTCTCGGCGAGGGCGAACCACCCGAGCGCATCGAGCTGGAGCGCCACGGGGTAGAGGAACACCACCTCGATGTCGAACAGGATGAACAGCATCGCGATCAGGTAGAAGCTGATCCCGAAGCGAAAGCTCTTCCTGACGTCGGAGGGGAGCCCGCTCTCGTAGGGCTCGCTTTTGGTCTTGCCCGGCCGCTTTGGTCCGAGCACGCTGTTGGCGAGCGTGAAGGCGGTGCCGATCCCGATTCCCAGCACCAGGAAGACAAGGGCTGGCAGGTAGCTCTTCAGCACTCCAGCCGGGAGGTATAACGCTTTCTTGTGCGGCGGTGCTACATAGTGCGGAAGGACACCCGCTGAGCGGGTTTCACATGGCGTTGGGCATCGCGGTCCTGGTGTCCAACGCGGTCGCCGCCGGTTGGGGCGGCGTGGCGTGGCTTCGCAAGGACGCGCGGGCCTCGATCGCGTTCTGGCCGCTGCTGCGAATCGCCCAGGCGACGGTCGTCGTGCAGGCCGTCGTGGGCTTCGTCCTGCTGGCCCGCGGGGCCTCCGCGCCGGACGGCCTGCACGCCGCCTACGGCATCGCGCCGCTCGTGATCTCGCTGGTCAGCGAGGGGATGCGGGCGGGCGTCGCGCAGCGCGAGCTCGAGGGTGTGGACGACCTCGACGCGCTCGACCGCGGCGAGCAGGTCGCGGTGGCGCGGCGGGTGGCGCTGGGGGAGATGGCCGTGATGACGGTGGGCGCGCTGCTGATCCTCACGCTGCGCGCGTCGCGGTGCACCGCGCGTACTCGACCGAGCCGGGCGGCTTAGGCCAGCCCGGCGTACCACAGGCCGAACATCACCCCGAACACGCCGATGCCCGGGATGAGCACGGTGCGGTAGACGGGCTCGACGATCGGCCGGGTCAGCAGCCACGCGAAGGCCGCGGTGCAGGCCGCCATCGAGACGATCGACATCGGGGCGAACACGGCGAGCGCCAGCGCGGCCTCGAGCTGGGTGGGGAGCGCGGCGATCAGGAGGAGCACCACTGCGCCGGTGCCGGCCAGGCCGTGGAGGGCGCCGATGCCGACCGCCTGGGCCGGGCTGCGGACCGCGGTGTGCCGGTGCTCGCCGCCGCCTTCACGGCGCAGGTGGCGCCGCCTGTCGTGCTCGCCGTCGGCATGCTCGTGCGCCGACGCGCGGAAGTCCCCGCGCACCCACTTGAAGATCACGCGCAGGGCGAGGAGGACGATGACCACGCCGATCGCCTTCTCGGCGGCGCTCTCGACGCCCGCGGGCAGCTCGGTCTTGAAGACGATCAGCGGGATGCCGATCGCGAGCAGCGCGGCGGCGTGGCCGAGGCCCCACCACGCGCCGAGCTTCGTGGCCCGGCGCGTGTCGCCGTCGTCGGCGGCGACGAGAGAGGTGACCGCCACGAGGTGGTCGGGGTCGGACGCGTGGCGCAGCCCGAGCACGAACGCGATCCCGAGCGCGACGATCAGCGGCGCGCCGTCGATGAGGCCGGTGAGCCACTCGTCCAGATGCTCGACGGGTCCGAAGAGGAACTCGAAGTCCATGATCAACTTCCTTCGCAGTCTGGGCAGGAACCAAGGACGGGGAAATGGCTGAAATGCGCCTCGTAGCCGAAGCGCTTCCGGATCTCGGACCGCACCGGCTCCATCTCGTCCGGGTCCACGGCCTTCACCGCGCCGCACGAGACGCACACGAGGTACTCGCGATCGCCGGTGCCGGTCGGGGCGTAGAGGCCGGGGCCGTGGCCGAGATGGAAGTGCCGGACCAGCCCGATCTCCTCGAGCGTCTCGAGGTTGCGGTAGACCGAGGCCAGGTCCGAGCGGGGCAGCCTGCCGGCGAGCCCGTCGGCGACCTGCTCGGCGGTCACGGGCCCGTCGGCGCCGTAGAGCGCCTCGAGCACGAGCCGCCGCGCGGCGGAGACCCGGAGGCCGCCCGCACGCAGCGCGTCGACGGCCGAGTCCAGATCGGGCGCGTCGAGGCGTGGGCCTGTGCCGGGAGCCGTCATGGTTCCTGCGTGCGTGACGCTAGAACGAGGCGGCTGCAATTGCAAGTAAGTCACAACAAGGCCTCCGGGAGGGCGTTCACGGTGAGGACGCAGCCCACGCCGACGATGAGCAGCGCGGACGCGGCCGGCAGGGCCGCGGCCAGCCGCGGCAGCTTCAGCCGGGGCACGAGCCGGCGCGCGTAGACGACGGCGAGGCCGAGCGCGGTGAGGGTGGCGGCCAGGCCGAGGCTGAAGGCGACGATGAGGAGCATGCCGAGGCCGACCTCGTGCTGGGAGACGGCGGCGAGCAGCACCACGAGGGCCGACGGGCAGGGGATGAGGCCGGCGGCGGCGCCCATGCCGAGGAGGCCGCGGGGGGTGACGTCGTGGTGGTGGTGGTGGTGGTGGTGCGTGGTGGTGGTGGTGGTGGTGGTCGTGGTGCTGGTGCGTGGTGCTGGTGGTGGCGCTTCGCGTGCCGGATCCGCGAGCGGAGCACGCCCGCTCCGATGCCCACCACGAGGAGCCCCGCCGCGAGGTTCAGCCACGGATAGAGGTCCTCCGGGAGCACGTACTGCGAGAGGGCGAGGGTCACGAGACCGAGCGCGAAGACGCCGATCGTGTGGGTGACCGTGACGGTGGCGCCGAGGATGACCGCATGCCGCGGCCTTCCCCGGGTGCCGACGAGGTACGCGGCGACCATGGCCTTGCCGTGGCCGGGCGACAGCGCGTGCAGTGCGCCCCAGCCGAAGGCAGCAAGGAGCAGAAGCACGAGCACGCCCTCGCCGGCCGCCGCGCGCTCGAAGAGGCGCTCGAAGCCGCCCTGCGCGCTGTCGTCGGTGGTGGCGAAGTCGCCGCCCTCGGCTGCGCGGCGCGATGAGGGTGCCGTCGCCGGGCTGCACAGAGAAGGCTGGCGTCGCGGCGGTCGAGGGGGCTGGTGAGGAGGTCGTCGGGATAGCGGCGGAGACCGTTCGGTCGGGTCGCCGCTCGGGGCGGCCGTGCGAACGGCGGTGCCCTCGCCGGGAGCGGCGACGATGGCGCGCCAGCCGACGCGGTCCTCGAAGGTGTTGTCACGAAGGCGCACGGAGCGCGGCGAGTCGACGGAGGCGGTCGAGCCGGAACTCGAAGCGCGAGGTCGGGAGACCGCCGCTGCCGGGCGGGAAGGAGGCCTTGGCTCCGCCCGCCACCTCCAGCGCGGTCCGCTTGCCGTCGACGGTCAGCTCCAGGCCCTGGAGGACTTCGGCCCGCTTCCGCTCGAGCACTTCGGCCCGGGAGAGCGCCGCGCTCCTGGACTGTCGGGATCTCCGCTTGGTCCAGGAGGTAGCGCAGCTCCACGCGATCGTCCGAGATGCGCACGGTCGTGACGTGGTTGACCGAGAAGTTGCCGAGCGGGTGGGCGTGCGGCGGTGGTCGGGGCCGCGAGAACTGCAGCAACCAGGGCGAGCACGATCGCCGCCGTCAGGCCCCGCCGGCCGACCGCCCGGGTCGCGCGACTGACGTTGGGTGCGATATGCGCGATCAATGTCAGTCGCGCGGGTGTGCGGACGCTCATCGCCGCGCCTCCCGAAGTAGGTCGAGCGCTCGCGGAGACAGGGCGGCCCCGCCCTCGGCCGCCACCGCGAGGTGCCGCACGGCCGGCGCCGCCAGCCCCGCCTCCCTGGCCGCGATTCCCGCGTGGAGCCGGAACCGCGGATCGCGGGAGCCCAGCCGAAGGGCGCGCCGCGCGAACGAGTACCCCTCACGGGGCCGCCCCGCACGCGTCAGCGCCCACCCCAGCGCGTCGGCCGAGCGCACGCTCGGCACGGCACGCCAGACGCGGCGCCCAAGCGTCACGGCGCGCGCCCGTGAGCCGTGGTCGGCCTCGAATATGACCGCCTCGGCATCCGGAAGCACGCGGCCGCTGATCAGCAGCTCCTGCTGGGCCCTCGCGGCCGCCAGCGCTCCCTTCGCTGCCCCGTCGTTTCCGAGCGCTCGCTCCACCTCGGCGAGCAGGACCAAGGTGGCCGGCAGGGGCAGACGGTCGGAGGCGCGACGCAGGCGGACGGCGGCTCTCCCCAGATCGCCGCCCGCCGCGTCCGCGCGTGCGAGTCCGACCAGTCCGGCCGGGTAGCCCGGCAGCGATCGGAGCGCAGATATGTACGCCGGCCTTGCCGCACGGGTTCGCCCGCGCTGAAGCTCGAGATCGCCGAGCAGCACCTGGACGTAGGCCACGTTCTCCGGCGCCGCGGCGCCCGCCGACGCGGCCAGCCGCATCGCCTCGACCGCCCCGTCGAGGTCGCCGTTCAGCTCTCGGTAGTAGGAGACCCTGGCGTAGGCGCTCAGGTTCGGCTTGAGGTCGAGCATGCGCTGGAGCGTGCGCTCGGCCGCCTCGTAGCGTCCGAGCTCGATCTGGGCGTCGGCGATCTCCGGATAGGCGGCCACCCCCTCCGGCATCAGCCGCTGCGCCTCGAGGCCGAGGCGCAGCTGCTCGCGGAAGTCGTGGCGCAGTCCGGCGAGCGTGGCAGCGCCAAGCAGCGCGTCGACGTCTCGCTCGTCCCGGCGCAGCGCGGCGTCGAAGCTGCGCTCCGCGCGTGAGTAGTTGGCGGGATCGCCGTTGTCGCGGGCCTTCTGGAGGTAGTCGTATCCGAGCGCACCGTAGTTCTGGAGGAGGAGCGCTCGAGCGCGGCGATCTCGCGCGGACCGCCAAGTGCGAGGAGCAGAGCGACGGCGACGCCGAAGGTGGCGAGCGGCGCCAGAAGCTTGAGGAGATTTGGTCGGATCGCTGTCATCGCGTTGGGGGGAGTGAGGTGTTCGGGGAGAGTGGACTGGCGGCCCGGCCGCCCACCCGCCGAACGGGCGGATGGGCCGGCCGGGAGCCGCCCGTGCTACGGCAGCTGCGCAGGCGGCGGCTGCGGCACGGGTGCGTGCTGCGGCTCGATCCGCTTGAGCTGGCTGTTGAACCCGTCGTTCGCCAGGGCGACGTACGGGAACTGGGACCGGAACGGCTTGTCGTTCTGATCGACGCCGTCCCCGAGTGGGATGTTCTTCGGGGGCGACAGGAGAGCGCCCGCGATCACGCGGAGCTCGATGTCGACGACGTCGTCAGTCAGACGCCGGCCGTTCGGGAACCCGGCGAGGTCACCCGCCAGGACGCCGAAGCGGTTCGGGTTGGCCGACGGCGCCACGCCCAGGTTCAGCTTGAGCGTGTCGGCTGCGGCCGGGTTCTTGCCGATCTGCGTGAGTCCGGGCACGCCGGTCAGCAGGGCCTGCACGATGTCCGTCCGGTTCGTCTCCTGGACGCCCAGGCCGAACAGCGCGTTCAGAAGCCGCGCCGGCTCCGGGTTGAGCGCGAACCTGCCGAAGTTCCTCGCGTCGTCCGCCGGGGACGTGGCGTTGAACTTGTCCTTCTTGCCGATCGGGACGATCACCTCGTTGATGAGGGGGTTGCCCAGTCGGCTGACCTGCACCCAGCCGTCATGGCCTGAGCGCTTGCCGTGCTTGCGCTTGCCCGAGGGGCTCGTCCCGAGGACCGAGCCGCGCTTGCGCTCCGTGGTCGCCCACACACCGACGACCGCGTTGCCGGCCTTCATGCTGCTGACCTGCTTGCCGTCACGCGTGACCTCGCGCTCCGGCACCTGCAGCACGAACGACTTGGTGTTGTAGCCCGCCACGTCGTCCTTGCCGCCGCCCTGGTTGCCAAGACCGATGTTCGGCCGGCCGGGCTTGTCGATGTTGATCCCGTCGAACACTGCACCGAGGTCGACGAAGAACGCATCGTCAGCAGGAGTGACGATCGTCTTGCCGCCGCCCTTCAGCGGAGTGATTCCACCGGCCTCCACCTGGGCGAAGTTCGGGATCGTCTTCGGGCCGACGTTGTCCGGCACCACGGGCGCGTTGTTGGCGATGCGCCTGGAGCCGACGAGCTTGCGGTTCCTGTAGGTCTCCTTGTATAGGTCGTAGGTCTGGACGAGGTTGACGTCCGGATCGTTGACCGAGTCGACCGTCGGAGCCGCATAGAGGAACGAGTTCGGGTTGCGGAACCGCGTGGTGAACTTCCAGCGGTAGGCAACGTCCTCGTATCCGTCGCCCGTGTTGTCGATCTTGACGTAGTAACGGGCGTTCTCATCCAGCGGGTAGAAGTTCGGTCCGCCGGCGGGATCCGCGAGCGGGATCCAGTTGGCGACGACCGTCAGGCTGCCCGGGGCATCCGAGGCCGTGTAGGCCCAGACGTCCGTATTGTCTGCGGTGGGATCCTTCAGGATCCTCGGCGCTTCGCGGTGACTCGAGCCGATGCTCAAGGGAACCGCGACCGCCACGGCCAGCAAGGCCGCGAGAAACGAGAGCCGCTTCATCAGTGCTCCTCCATGAGGGTTTGGGCCGGGGAGTCCATCCCGGGCACTCACTGGGCGGTCCTTTCGCGAGCCGTGGCGATCCGGATCACTCGGGTTCGCGTAACACTTGACCCTCTCATCCGTTGGACCAATCAGATGGAGAGTTTCCGCCCCCGCGAACACTCGATTCGAGCCGACCTCGGCCGGCTCAAGGAGGCGCGCGATTTTGCGGTGAGGGCTGCCGCCGAGTTCGGGTTCAGCGCCGAGGCCCTCTACGACGTAAAGCTCGCCATGAGCGAGGCGGTGACCAACGCGATCCAGCACGGGTCCCGCTCGCCCGACGACCCGGTCCGGATCGTGGCCACCGAGGAGTCAGGCGCGCTCGTCTTCGAGGTGCTCGACACGGGCACGTTCGTCCCGCGCGTCGTCCGCCGCGGCGACCTGCCCGAGAGCGGCCGCGGGCTCGAGTTCATGCGGGTGCTGATGGACGAGGTCGACCTGCGCCCCGGCCGCCGCGGCACCCTCCTGCGGATGGCCAAGCGCCTCAACTGAGAAAGTCGACCCCGGCGGCGGCCTGTTCGCCGCCGAATGTAGACGGCCACCGCGCAATAGCGTGCTCGCTGACTGGAGGCCGTCACCGGCCGTCGCCGGGGCAGGGGAGATTTCGCCGCCCCGGCCGATGATCCTTCAGCGGACCTCGAGCTCTCCCGTCATGCCGAGCTCGGCGTGGTCGCCCACCGTGCAGACCATCTCGTAGTTCCCGTGCTCGAGATTCACCCGCCCCGACTGCGTCGCGCCGCCCGGGAAGGTGGGCGTGCCGCCGATGTCCTCGCCGTCCCGCTCGATCCGCAGGTTGTGGGCCAGGTCGCCGTCGTTCCGCAGCCTGATCGTCAGCGGCCCGGCGCCCCTCACGACCACCCGGCCGGGGTCGAACGAGTACTCGTCCCCGGTCACCTCGAGCGTCGAGTTCGGGTTGACCGTGACGCTGCGCACCGGCTCCTCGTCGTCGTCGCCGCCGCAGCCGGCAAGGCAGAGCAGGATGGCGCAGGGGACCGCGAGCCGACGCATGGGGAGGGGATACTATGCGCCGCCGTGACGCGCCCGACCGCCTTTCTGTGCGCCCTCGCCGCGCTGCTCGCGGCCGGCTGCGGGCAAGGTGAGATCGAGGTTCCCGAGGACCAGACGGCGGCCCACGAGGGGGCGGTCCTCTTCTACGAGCGCTGCTCCGGCTGCCACTCGCTCGACGCCGCCAACGCGTACGGCTCGAAGCCCCCCGGCGCGCTCCAGGGCGGCGAGCGCACCAACGGGCCGAACTTCAACGTGAAGCGGGTCAACCGCGACGACGCCCTGTACGCGATCCGCAACGGCGGCTTCTCCGGCTCCATCATGCCCGCCAACATCGTCGTCGGCGAGCAGGCCGACCTGGTGGCGGACTTCCTGGAGCAGTACTCCGGCGGGGAGAGCGGCACGAACGACCCGACCTCCTCCGGCGAGACCGGGCCCTAGTGGTCCCTCGGAGACCACTAGCCCCCGCGGGGTCGCATGCTCGACCTCCGCGAGATCCGCGACGACCCCGAGGCGGCGCGCGCGGCGCTGCGGCGCCGCGGCTTCGACACGGCCGTGCTCGACGAGGCGCTCGAGCTCGACGAGCGCCGCCGGGCGCTCCTGCCCGAGCTCGAGGAGCTGCGGCGGCGCAAGAACGAGGCCTCGAAGCGGATCGGTGAGCTGAAGCGCGCCGGCGAGGACGCGTCGGAGGCGATCGAGGAGGTCGGGCAGGTCTCGGCGCGCGAGAAGGAGCTCGAGGAGGAGCTGCGCGCGGTCGAGGAGCGGCGCAACGCCGCCCTGGCCGCGCTGCCCAACCTGCCCGACGAGACCGCGCCGCTGAAGGACACGGTGCTGCGCGAGGAGGGCGAGTCCGGCCGCACCGGCTTGCAGCCACGTCGAGCTGCTCGGCGACCACATCGACCTCGACGCGGGCGCGCGCGTGGCGGGCTCCCGCTTCGTCTACCTCAAGGGCCCGCTCGTGCGGCTGGAGCTGGCGCTGGTGCAGTGGGCCGTCTCGCTGCTCGACGAGAAGGGCTTCACGCCGGTCGTGCCGCCGGTGCTGGTGCGCGAGCAGGCCCTGTTCGGCACCGGCATGCTGCCCGACACCGAGCAGCAGATCTACACCGTGCCCGGCGACGAGCTCTTCCTGGCCGGCACGAGCGAGGTCCCGCTGGCCTCGCTCCACGCGGGCGAGATCGTCGCGCCGGGGCGGCTGCCGCTCCGCTACGCCGGCTTCTCGTCCTGCTTCCGGCGCGAGGCGGGCGCGGCGGGCAAGGACACGCAGGGCATCTTCCGGGTGCACCAGTTCGACAAGGTCGAGATGTTCACGTTCGTCGAGCCGGACGAGTCGGTGGCCGAGCACGAGCGGCTGCTGGCGATCGAGGAGGAGATCCTCCAGACCCTTGGAATCCCGTATCGCGTGGTCAACATCGCGGTCGACGACCTGGGCAACTCCGCTGCCAAGAAGTACGACCTCGAGGCATGGCTGCCGGGGCAGGGACGCTTCCGCGAGCTCACCTCGTGCTCGAACACGACGGGCTTCCAGTCCCGGCGGCTCGACATCCGCTACCGGCCCGAGGAGGGCGCGTCGCCGCGGCACGTGCACACGCTGAACGGCACCGCGGTGGCGGTGGGCCGGACGATCATCGCCATCGCCGAGAACCACCAGCGCGAGGACGGCACCGTGGCGGTGCCCGCCGTGCTGCACGAGTACGGGGCGCCCGAGACGATCGCGCCGGGCTAGCGATGCTCGAAGTCGACTCGCTCACCAAGCGCTTCGGGGCGACGCTCGCGGTGGACGGCCTCAGCTTCAAGGCCGAGCCGGGCCGCGTGCTCGGCTTCCTCGGTCCCAACGGCGCCGGCAAGACGACCACCCTCCGCACAATGCTCGGCCTGACGATCCCGACGTCCGGCTCGGCGACCGTCGACGGCCGGCCCTACCGCGAGCTGAGCGACCCGGTGCGCGTGCTCGGCGCCGTGCTCGAGGGCCCGCAGTTCCACCCCGGACGCACGGGGCGCAACCACCTCCGCGTGCTGGCGAGCGCAGCCGGTCTGCCGACCGGGCGGGTGGACGAGGTGCTCAAGCTGGTCGAGCTGGACGGCGCCGGCGGCCGGCGGGTGAAGGGCTACTCGCTCGGCATGCGCCAGCGGCTCAGCCTGGCCGGCGCGCTGCTGGGAGACCCGCGCGCGCTGGTGCTCGACGAGCCGGCCAACGGGCTCGACCCGCAGGGCATCCGCTGGCTGCGCGACTTCCTTCGCGCCCGCGCCGCCGAGGGCCGCACGGTGCTGATCTCGAGCCACGTGCTGTCCGAGGTGGCGCAGACCGTGGACGGGGTCGTGGTGGTGAGCCGGGGCCGGCTGATCGCCCAGGGCACGGTCGACGAGCTCACGGCCGGCGCCGGCGGCGCCGTTTGGGTGCGCAGCCCGGCGCGCGACGCGGCTGCGCGACGCGCTCAGGGCGAAGGACCTGGCGCCCGAGGAGGGCCAGGGCGACTGGCTCTCGATCCCGGGCGCGACGCTCGAGGTCGTGGGCGACACGGCCGCCGCGAACGGCATCGCCGTCCACGAGCTGTACCGGCAGTCGCAGTCGCTCGAGGACGTGTTCCTCGAGCTGACCCAGGGGACGGAGGCGGGCCGGTGATCCGGGTGGTGAGCTCGGAGCTCCTGAAGCTGCGCACCACGCGCACCTTCTACGCGCTGGCGGGCTCGGCGATCGGCCTGGTGATGCTGGCGGTGGTGCTCGTGCTGGCGCTCACGGACGACCCGTTCGACGAGAGCGACGTGCGCTCGCTGCTCTCGTCCGCGGGTGGCGGCCGGGCTCATGATGCTGATCCTCGGCGCCGTCTTCAGCGCGGGCGAGTACCGGCACGGGACGATCGCGTGGACGCTGCTGGTCACTCCGGTGCGGCTGCGCGTGGCGGCCGGCCAGGCGCTGGCGTGCGCGCTCGGCGGGCGCGGCGATCTCGACGGTGGCGGCGGCGCTGACCGCCGTCGTGGCGCTCCCCTGGCTCGGGGCCAAGGACGCGGCCTCGCTCTCGAGCGGCGAGGTGATCGGCATCTTCGCCGGCGGGATCCTCTACGGCGCGCTGGCCGCGGCCTTCGGCGCGGGCCTCGGGGCGCTGCTCCGCAACCAGGTGGTCGCCGTGGTGCTCGTGCTCGTGTTCCTCTTCGTCCTGGACCCCACGCTGATCGCGCTCATCGACGGGTACGACAAGTTCTCCCTGACCGGCCTCCAGACGAGCATCACCGGCGGCTCCGAGGAGGACTTCGGCGGCGACGACCTGCTGCCGTTCGGGGTCGCGACGCTGATCTGGGTCGGCTACACGGCCGTGCTCGTGGGGGCGGCCGCGCTGCTCACGTCGCGGCGCGACATCTGACGTCTCAGCTGTCGAAGCCCATCCCGAGGCGGTCGAGCATGCGCAGCCACGGCCCGCGGCGGCCTTCTCGGCCGTCGGCCTTCGCGAGCGCGCGCCGGGTCAGCGTGATTCCGGCCCAGCGGAGCGGCTCGGGCGGGAAGGGCACGGGCTTCGAGCGGACCATCTTCAGGCGGGTGCGCTCGGTGTCGCGGCCGTCGGCGAGGTCGAGCGCGACCTGTGCGCCGAAGCGGCTGGCCGCGACGCCGAGCCCGGTGTAGCCGACCGCGTAGACGGCGCGGCCGCCGAGCGCCTTGCCGAACATGACCGAGAAGCGCGAGCAGGTGTCGATCGCGCCGCCCCAGCGGTGGGTGAACCGGACGCCCTCGAGCTGCGGGAAGGTCTCGAAGAAGTGGGCGGCGAGCAGCTCGAACGTGGCCGGCCGCTCGTCGAGGTGCGGGCCCATGCCGTTGCGGAAGTTGTAGACGGCGTCGTAGCCGCCCCAGAGCACGCGGTCGTCGCTGGTCAGGCGGTAGTAGTGGAACTGGTTGGCCGAGGTCGGTGAGGCCGTGGCGGCCCTGCCAGCCCAGGGCGTTGCGGCGCTCCGGGGACAGCGGCTCCGTGACGAGCACGTAGTCGTAGACGGGCACGACGTAGCGGCGGATGACGCTGACGAGCGGGGGGAAGGCGCTCGTGGCGAGGATGGCGCGGCGGGCGGTGACGCGGCCGGCGTGGGTGCGGGCGACGAGGCCGGTGCCGTCCCGCTCGAGGCCTGTGACGGGCGAGCGCTCGAACACGTGCACGCCGCTGTCGCGGGCGGCCTTGGCGAGTCCCCAGGCGAGGCGGGCGGGGTCCACGACCGCGCGGCCGTCCGGCACGTGGGCGGCGCCGTGGTAGGTGGGGGAGCGGACCTCCTCCCGGGCGCGCTCGGCGCTCCAGGCCTCGGCGCGCCAGCCGTAGCGCCGGGCGGTCTCGACGAGCTCCGGGAGCCACTCGGCCTGGTAGGGCTCGGTGGCGAAGGCGAGCTCGCCGGTCTCCTCGAAGCCGGCGTCGATGCCGTGGCGCTCCATGGCCTCCTTGATCGCGGCGAAGTTCTCGCGGCCGAGCTGCTCGAGCTGGGGCATCTCGCCGGGCCAGCGCGCCACGCCGTTCTCGATGCCGTGGGTGAGGGAGGCGTCCATGAAGCCGCCGTTGCGGCCGGTGGCGCCGAACGCGACTCGCTCGCCCTCGAGCAGGACGACCTCCCGGCCCGGGTCCTCCTCCTTCGCCAGCAGGGCGGCCCAGAGGCCGGTGAGGCCCGCGCCGATCACCACGAGGTCGGCGTCGAGGCTTCCGCCGAGCGGATCGCCGGGCTGCGGCGCACCTGGTTGGGTGAGCCAGAAGGGCCGCGGCTCGGCGTCGGCGTAGGAGCGTTGAACCTCGGCGCGATCCACGGGCACGCAGCCTACGATGGAGACGCCGTCCCGGAGGGGTGGCAGAGTGGTCGAATGCGGCGGTCTTGAAAACCGCTAGGGGCCATCCCGGTCCCTCGTGGGTTCGAATCCCACCCCCTCCGCTGGCGCTCTTCGGGTTCCTGGGGCACCCTGAAAGCTCCGACTTACCCCGTCAGTACGCTTGCCAAAGCGGCTCGCGCGGCCTGCGTGATGCTGCCCGCGCGCCCTGAAACGCCACCGTGATCAGCCCCGAACAGCTCGCCCAGGCGCTCGAACGCATCCACCCGCGTGACCGCGAGCTGCTGGCGCTGTCGCTGCGCCGTCGCGTGCCCGACGAGGCGCTGGCGCGCCTGTACGAGTGCGAGTCGACCGACGTGGCACGGCGCCGCGCGAGGGCGATCGAGCGGGTTGCCGACGAGATGGAGCTGCAGCGCGGCGAGGACCTCGGCGCGGTCCTGAAGGCGCTGCTCGAGCCGGACACCTGGAGCGCGATGTCGACCCCCGTCGGCGAGGAGTTCGCGGTGGAGGCGGGCGGCGCCCGCCTGACCCCCGTGCCCCCGCCGGACGACGCGGAGATAACCGCGCGCGGTCCGATGCTGGCGCCCGTGCCGGTGCCGGCCGGGGAGCCGGAGGTCGCGGAGGAGGAAGAGGCCGAGGCCGCGGCCGACGAGGGCGCGACGGAGGCGCCTCCCGCCGAGGCGGTCCGGCGGAGGCCGGCCGGCCGCGCCCGCGGATGCGCCCGCTCCGGAGGAGCCCGCTTCAGCGACCGCCGCTGCGCCTCCCGCGAACGAGGCCGCTTCCGCGCCCGCCGCCGCGCCCGCTCCGGCCGAGCCCGCCCTCCACCACCCCGTCCTCGAGATGCTCGCCGCCCGCGAGCGCGAGGTCCCGGATCCTCCCCGCAGGGCCGTTCCGCTCGCCCTCTTGGGCCTCGGCATCGCGTCGCTCGTCGGGGCGGCGGGGGTGGTCGGCGCCACCCAGTTCGGCGAGACCGAGCGCATCATCACGCCCATGGGCGGCGGCGACGGCGGCGACGACACCCGCCACTTCCTCCCCGCCGAGGGCGGACCCCTCGCCACCCCGTTCCCGACCGAGCCCCGCACGATCTCCTGCTACTCGACCGCCTACGTCCCCAAGCCGACGGTCCTCTATCGCGAGCCGGGCGGCAAGAAGCGCATCCGCCTCACCGCGAAGACCGAGTGGGGCTCGCCGCGGGTGCTCGGGGTCGTCGAGCAGCGCGGCGGCTGGCTCGGCGTGCAGGCGGCCGAGCTCCGCAACGGCGAGATCGCCTGGGTCCGCCGCAGGGACGCGCGCGTCGACTGCGTCAACTGGTCGCTCCATGCGGACCTCTCGAAGCGGATGCTCTTCGTCCGCCGCGACGGCCGCACCGTCCGCAAGATGCGCGTCGCGATCGGCCGCCCCGCGAACCCCACGCCCAAGGGCCGCTTCACCGTCACCGACAAGCTCCGCGTGACCGACCCCAACTCCCCCTACGGCTGCTGCGTGCTGGCCCTCTCCGGGCACCAGACCAACCTCCCTGCGTACTGGCCCGGGGGCGACCGCCTGGCGGTGCACGCCACGAGTGAGGAGTCGACCATCGGGGATCCCGTGAGCCTGGGCTGCCTGCGCACCGTGTCGATCCGCGCGCGCTGGCTGATCGAGACCGTGCCGCTCGGGTCGCCCGTGTTCATCCGCGCCTGACCTCACGGCGCGCGGCCTGCGAGCGTTCACTCCACGTGAAGCTTCCGCCCTTCCAGGCCCTGCTCGACGAGCACCGCGTGGACGTCTACCGCTACTGCGTGGCGACCGCCGGCCGCTCCGAGGCGGACGACTGCTTCCAGGAGACCTGGATCGCCGCGCTGCGGGCGTACCCGAAGCTGCGGCGGGCGGACAACCTGCGCGCCTGGCTCCTGCGGATCGCGCACAACAAGGCGATGGATCTCCATCGCTCGCGGGGCCGCCGGGCGGTGCCGGTCGAGGCCGTGCCCGAGCCGGCTGCCGGAGGCGCTCCCGCACCCGGCGAAGGCCCCCTTCCGGACGAGGAGCCCGAGCTCTGGGAAGCCGTGCGCGGCCTGCCGCCGAAGCAGCGCACGGCGGTCTTCTGCCGGACCGTGCTCGGGATGCCGTACGAGGAGCTCGCGCGCCTGCTCGAGTCCTCGGAGGACGCCGCCCGGCGCAACGTCTTCGAAGGACTCAGAACGCTGAGAGAAGGATGGACTCCATGATCGACAACCCCAACCCCAACGGCACGGCCGACCTGGCCGAGGGCGGCGACGCCGCGCTCGAGGCCGCCCTGCGGAGCAGCGCCGCCGCGCTGCCCGGCGCCCCCTCCCCGGACCTCGACCGGATGCTCGCCGAGCGGGCCGCCGCCGAGGAGCTGCTCGACGTGGCCTACGCGACGGTGGACTCGCCGCTCGGCCCGCTCGTGGTCGCGGCCACGCCGCGCGGGCTGGTGCGGGTGGCGTACACCGAGTCGACGGCCGACGCGGGGGTGCTCGAGGAGCTGGCCCGCAAGCTGTCGCCGCGCGTGCTCGAGGCGCCCGCTCGCCTCGACGCCGCCCGGCGCGAGCTCGACGAGTACTTCGAGGGCCGCCGCACCGACTTCGACCTCCCGCTCGACTGGGCCCTGACCCGCGGCTTCACGAGCAAGGTGCTGCAGGCCACCGCGCGGATCGAGTTCGGCGCCACGAGCACCTACGCCGAGGTGGCCGGGCAGGCCGGCAGCCCGCGCGCGGTGCGCGCCGCCGGCAACGCGCTGGGAGCGAACCCGCTCCCGGTGGTGGTGCCGTGCCACCGCGTGCTGCGCACCGGCGGAGGGATCGGCGGCTACACGGGCGGGCTCGATCGCAAGGAGTACCTGCTGCGCCTCGAGGGCGTCCTGATCTGAGCGGGCGCCGCCGCCCGCGGCTACCATCGGGCCTCTCCCGGAGAGGTGGCCGAGTGGCTGAAGGCACTCGCCTGCTAAGCGAGTAGGGGGCGGAAAGCTCTCTCGAGGGTTCGAATCCCTCCCTCTCCGCTGCCTAGTCCAGGCCGCCGAAGATGTACCTCGCGACGTTCGTGTGGAGGACGTCGCCGTTCAGCTCGAGGAAGAGGCGCTTGCCCGACGCCGACAGGACGACCGCCGCGGCGTGCTGCGCCCCGTCGCTGTAGTAGCCGACCTTCTCCGGCGGTGGGGTGTCGGACGGTGACGCGAGCTCGACGAACAGCGAGCGCGCTCGCGGCCGGGCGTCCGTCGCGAGCTCGATCAGCTCGGCATAGGTGAGGTAGCCCTTCCTCCCTGCATCCTCGGCTGCCAGCTCGGAGATCGTCAGGATGCCGAACAGGCCGATCGCGTTCAGCTGCTCGTCCAGGAAGACCGCGCCCTCCTGCGTGAACGGGATCGAGACGATCAGCACCCGGTCCTCGCCGCTGGCGCTCGCCGCCCCGCCCGACCCTCCGGGCGGCGCAGCCACACGCGGCAGTAGTCCACGCGGCTACGGTCCCCGGTGCGGATGCGCCGCCCGCGCTTCGGCGCGCGCAGGAGGTTCCCGCCGGAGCGGGTGCCGCCCTCCATGAACTCGACGCACGCCACGTCCACGCGCTTCCCGGCCACGCGCCGCCAGAGCCGCTGGGCCCGTGGGGTGAACACCACCACCAGCTGGCCGCGCTCCCGCACCAGGCGGACGCCGTCCGCCTCGCCGACCGGGAGCGGCGTCTGGGCCGCGCGCCGGCGACGGCAAGAGCAAGGAGGAGCGCCGCTACCAAGCCCGTGACGGCGATCCGCATGCGACGCCACCCTACACCCGAGACAGCCGAGTGAATAGGGCTTCCTGAGCGCTAGAGCACCGGCTTCAGGTCCACCACCGGCGTGCCGTCGACCGCCTCGAGCGGCCGCACGTGCAGCCGCTCGCCCTCCACCGCCAGCACCTCCACCTCGTGCAGCCCGATCGGGTTCGGGCGGTCGGCCGAGCGGGTGTTGAAGACGCCCTGCATGGGGTTCGCGGGGTCGTCGCGCGGGTGGACCCGCAGCAGGTCGCGCCGGGCGAGGTGGAACCAGGTGAGGACGACCAACCGCGCGCCCGGGCGGACCCCGTCGAGCGCGTCCAGCACCGCGGGCTCGATCACGAGCCAGGCGTCCGGCCCGCCCTCGGGTCCCTGCTTGGGCGCCGCCGCGGGGTCCGTCAGCGACGACTCGACCCTCCCGATCGGCGTGACCTCGAAGCCCGTCACTCCTCGGCATGATGCCGGGCGTGGCATCCGAAGAGATCCTCGGCCGGCGCGCTCTGAACCGGGCGCTGCTCGACCGCCAGCTGCTGCTGCGCCGTGTCGATCTGCCCGTGAGCGACACGATCGAGCACCTCCTGGGGCTGCAGGCGCAGGCGATCGCGCCGCCCTACTACGGGCTGTGGTCGCGCCTCGAGCCGTTCGACCCGCACGAGCTCGGCCGCATGCTCACCGACCGCGAGGCGGTGCGCATGACGCTGATGCGCGGCACGGTGCACCTCGTCACGGTGCGCGACGCGCTGCTGCTGCGTCCGCTGGTGCAGGTCGTGATCGAGCGGGGCCACAACGGCGCCTTCGGGCGCCGGATGGGCGGTGCCGACATCGGGGAGCTCGAGCGCGCGGTGCGTGAGGAGCTCGACGGCGAGGCCCAGGGAGCGCGCGAGCTCGGACGGCGGCTGGTGGCGCGCGGCATCGGCGAGGACGTGGAGGCGATGGGCAACGCCGTGCGCGCCCACGTGCCGCTCGTGCAGGTGCCGCCGCGCGGGGTGTGGGGCAAGAGCGGGCAGGCGAAGTACGCGACGCTCGAGTCGTGGACCGGCGGCGAGCTCGAGCGGAATCCCTCGATCGACGAGGTGGTCCTGCGCTACCTCGGCGCGTTCGGGCCGGCGTCGGTGATGGACATGCAGAACTGGTCCGGGGTGACGAAGCTCCGCGACGCCTTCGAGCGGCTGCGACCGCGGCTGCTCGCCTTCCGCGACGAGGCGGGGAGGGAGCTGTTCGACCTGCCCGGCGCGCCGCGCCCGGATCCCGGCGTGCCGGCGCCGGTCCGGTTCCTCGGCGAGTACGACAACGTGCTGCTGGGCCACGCCGACCGCACCCGGATCATCCCCGAGGACTTCCCGTGGAAGGAGATGCTGGCCCCCGGCCGCTTCGTGAGCAACTTCCTGGTCGACGGGATGCTGCGCGGCACCTGGTGGATCGAGCGCGACGGCAAGCGCAGCGCCAGGCTGGGGATTCGCCCGTTCGGCGAGCTGTCGCCGGCCGAGCGCGAGGAGGTGGCCGCCGAGGCGGAGCGGATGCTCGAGTTCTCCGAGCCGGAGGCGGCCGAGCGGGAGGTGCGCTTCGAGCCGTCCGTGCCCTAGCGCGAGACCGCCTCGCGCACTCCCGGAGCGACCTCCTGCGCGAAGCGCTCGATCTGCCCGAGCACGTCGTCGTCCTGGGGCCAGAAGAGGAAGCTGTCGAAGCCGAGCTCGAGGACGAAGCCGGTGAGCGTCTCGATCCAGTGGTCGGGAGGACCGTGCAGCAGGTCGCCGGCCGGGCCGCCGGCGATCGTGCCCTTGACGTTGTAGAGGCGCCGGATCGCGCTCGGGTCGCGGCCGGCCCGCGCCGCTCCCTCCTCGATGCGCTTCGCCATCTCGGGGACGGCGTCGGGCGGCGCGCCGCCGATGGACGGCACCCAGCCGTCGGCGAGGCGCCCGGTCAGGTCGAGCATCCGCGGCTTGTAGGCGCCGATCCAGATGCCGATCTCGTGCGCGGGCGGTGGGCCGGGATGGAGGCCGGTCACCTGGTAGTGGCGGCCCTCGTAGGAGATCGACCGCTCGCCGCTCCAGAAGCGGCGGATGATCTCGATCGCCTCCTCGAGCGCCTCGACCGACTCGCCGGGAGCGCGGCGCGGGCCGCCCATGGCGGCCACGCCGTCCCAGAACGCGCCGGCGCCGATGCCGAGCTCGAAGCGGCCGCCGCTCATGGTGTCGAGCGAGGCGGCGAGCTTGGCGAGCCCGGCCGGCGGGCGGAGCGGCAGGTTCGCCACGTCCGGGAAGAAGCGCAGCCGCTCGGTCCGGGCGAGGAGGTCGCCGATGAGCGCGAAGGTGTCGAGGTGGCGGCGCTGGTAGGGGTGGTCCTGGATGCCGACGAGGTCGAGGCCGCCGCGCTCGGCGGCGGCCACCTGGCGCAGCAGGTCGGGGTACTCGGCGGCGCCCGGGATGAGGAAGAGGCCGAAGCTCGGGTCGCGAGCGGGGGCGCTCACACGCCCTTGGCGACGACCGGCGCGGTGGCGCGGCGCGAGCGGCGGCGGAGGGCGAAGCGGCGCCGCTTCGGGCGCGGCGCCGCGGGCTCCTCGTGGACGACGAGCACCGGCGTGGCGTCCCGTTCGAGCCGGGCGCCGACGGTGCTGCGGAACCGGTGGCGCCGGGCGGACTGGCCGACCACGATGAGGTCCCAGCAGCCCTTCTCGGCCTCGTGCCGGAGCGCCGCGGAGGGCTCGCCGTGGGTGACGAGCTTGGTCACCGGGATCTCGTCCGGGACCAGCGCGGTGGCGGCCTCGACGCACTCTGCACGCCCAGCCGACCATCTCGTCGCAGAGCTGGGAGCGGCTCGCCGGGGGGACGACGGGGCTGGTGGCGATGACCAGCGGCGGGTGGGGCGCGCTCGTGAGAAGCCCGATGCGACCGTGCCCGTCCGCGGCCAGCTCGACGGCGCGTTCGAGCGCGCGCCGGGCGGCGGGGCTGTCATCGACTCCAACCAGTATCCGGTGGAACATGTGCCGCTTCCCTCGGTCTTTAGCGTGCTAAAGAGTCTAGCGGACTGGATAGCACGCTAAGTTCGGTGGGCGGTCGTGTCAAGTCCCAAGGAGGAGCAGAGCCGGGCAGAGTTCGCGGCAGCGCTGGAGGAGCTGTGGCGCGCGGTCCTGCGGGCGACGGGACGCGGCGTGCCGGGCGGCGAGACGGAGCTGACGCTGTCGCAGTTCAACATGATGTCGGCGCTGGGGGAGGGACGGTCGAAGGTGACCGAGGTGGCCGCGGCGGCCGACGTGGCGCCGCCGACCGCCACGCGGGCACTGCGAGCGCTGGAGCACCGGGGGTTCGTGGAGCGAAGGCGAAACGCCGCGGGCGACGGCCGGCACGTGACCGTGGTGCTGACGAACGAAGGGAGCAAGGTGCTGGCGGAGAAGACGGCGTGGGTGAAGGCCCGGCAAGGGCAGATCTTCGAGAGCCTGACGGAGGCGCAGCGCCGCACGGCGGCGCAGACGCTGAGGGCGATCGCGGACGACATCCACGAGCTGTGATCGTCGCGAGCTACCCGATCGTCGTCACGGACAAGCTGCAGGAGTGCCGCGACTTCTACGTGCGGTTCTTTGGGCTGTCGGTGATCTTCGAGGCGTCGTGGATCGTGGTGCTGAGCAGCGACGGCGAGGCGCCGGCGGTGGCGTTCATGCACCCGGAGCACCCGTCGACACCACCGGACCCGGCGCCGTTCAGGGGCGACGGGATGTTCCTGACGCTGCAGGTGGAGGACGCCGCGGCGGAGTACTCCCGCGTCACGGCGGCCGGCCTCTCGTGTGCGCTGGAGCTGAAGGACGAGCCATGGGGCCAGCGCCGCTTCGCCGCCGTCGACCCGGCCGGGATGTGGGTCGACGTGGTGGAGCAGACAGAGCCCGCGCCGGGCTGGTGGGACGAGTACCTCTGAGCCGGGCGACAGGGCGGGCGACGGCCACGAAGGGCCGCTACCCTAGTCCGCCGAGCGCCCGTAGCTCAGCTGGATAGAGCGTCGGTCTACGGAACCGAAGGTCACAGGTTCGAATCCTGTCGGGCGCGCTTCCTGAACGGCTCTACAGAGCCAAATCTCGGTTCATGGGTACGCCCCGTGCGGCTGGGTGGGAACGAGGTGGGAACGAGAAATGCCCGTTCTGCTGCCGTCGGTTGCCGGTCGGGACGCACTCCAATGGCGATTGGAGGTAGACCTTCGGTCGTCGAAACCGACGCTCTATCACGAAAGATCGCTCTTGACCGTCCGCGATGGGCGGGTCGTCCGTGTCGAATCCTTTGCCGACCCCGGCGGGGCGCGCCAGGCCGCCGGGTTGCCGCCCTAGGCGGAGCCGGCAGTGCCGCTTTGCGCGGCTAAGCGAGAGCGGGTTGGCTGTTGGGGCGGTCAGGTCGTCCGGAGCCCGAGGAGGCGCCCGGCGGGCTGCCCAGCGCCGGCACGGCCGCGTTGTTGAGGAGCCGCCCTCGTGCTCGTGAATGTAGAGGGAACTCGCCCTCGAGGACAGCTACTGACGCCTCTGCGGCGGCTGCGGCCGTGTTCCCGGCCGGGGCGTCGGCAGGGCCGGGTCCCGGTAGCGGACCGGTCGACTAGCTGGCACCTCGTCCTAGCCCGGCTCGCGATCGCGGAGGATGCTCGGTCGTGGCGTGGTCAGCGTCTGCCGCGCCTCTTCTTCCTCCGCCGGATCGGGTGCTCGCCCAACGGCACGGGCGGAGGGCTCGGCCTCTGCGTGTTGCATGAGCCACACGCCGGCTACGGCCATGGCGAAGATGAGCACACCAGCTATGAGCAGCAGCGCGGTCACGTCGAATGGCGTCGCAGGGCGGCGTAGAACCCATCCAGGGCAAGTATCGAGGGCACCCAGAGACCGGTGAACAAGGCCTCCTGCCGCGAGTCCGTGAACCACAGGACCACCGAGAGAACGAGGGCGAGGACGGCGGATAGCGTCAGCGAAGTGCCCGGATCGCGCCACATCAGCCGCCGGGCACGAGCCCCGCGATGTGTGCCTGCGTGCTGATCGCTCGTGTGCTCCGGGTCCGCAGGGTTCACGTCGGGTCGATCTCCAGAAGGCTCGACGACTTCGGCCTCTCGGTCGGGGCGGCGGACCGCGCTCCACGCGCCCTGGAGATCACGCCTCTCAGGCCGAGCTCTTTGGGGTAGGGCCGCAGGTACGTCTGGGAGCGGGCCCACTCGGTGCCGACAGCACGAAGGTGCCGAGACAGGAGCGCGAGAGGAACTGCCACCGGCACGAGACCCACCCGGTAATCCTCGATCGCCTCGCGGAGCTCTTTGCGGTCGCACGATCCGAGATCGCCCTTGAGGTGCCCAGCCAAGTGCATGAGCGCATTGGCCTGCCGGCCTGGGGTAGCGGGCCGTGCGAACGCGGCCGCATGGAGCGCGCGATAGCTCCGAGCCAGCTGCTCGGGCTCGAGCCGGCTCTGGCTGGCCACAAGACGGCCGAGCCGGCGGGCGGTCTGCACATCGTGCGCCAGCACGGCCGCCTTCTCGGCCGAGTGGAAGCGGATCAAGCTTCCGGCGGTCCACCGACCGGCGAAGAAGTCCCGCAGCCGGGCATGCCCGAACACCCTGTCGACGAAGTGCTCGCGCAGGCCTGGGTCGTTCAGCCGGCCCTCCTCCTCGATCGCCAGCCCGGGCATCGCCTCGACGAGCGCCTGGGCGAACACGCCCCGCGCCGGCCGCGATGGCCGCTGGACGCCTTCGTCCCACACGCGGACACGTTCGAGGCCGCAGCTGGGCGAGCCCTTCTTGAGGACGAAGCCCGAGAGGTCCCGCTCGCACAGCTCGCCCATGACCGTGCCGGCCCAGCGCCGCATGGCATCGGTGTGATCGACGCCTGCCGACCCGAGGAGACGGACCCGGTCGCCTAGGCGCACCAATCGAATCGTCTCGCGCGGCACTCCGAGTCCGATGCCGACCTCGGGACAGACCGGCACGAACCCGACGTGGGAAGCCAGCTCCCCGAGCAGGAAGCCGTTGCGCTTGTGCCCGCCGTCGTAGCGGACCTGCTCGCCCAGAAGGCAGGCGGACACGCCGATCAGGATCTCGCTCATGCCCCTCCGTCGGTCCGGCCGGCGAGCTGCTCACGGAGGCGCAGGAGCGCGAGGTCCTTGGCCTTGGCCTCGAGCATCACGTCGAAGTCCATGCCGCGCCCCGTCAAGCCGATGAAGTGCTCGAACGAGATCGGGTCGATCAGATCGGCGTGAACGCGTAGCTCCGGCAGCGCCAAGGAGCGTTCCACCCGTCGCCCAACGCGCCTCATCGTCCGTCCGCCGCCGATGTCGAGGTGCTTTGCCTGCGTCCGCATCGTCTGGCAGTCAGGCGGGTAGAGGCCGTGGCGCTGTCGTCTGCGACCGCTCGGCGGAGCGCCTCGTCGAATGCAAGTGGCGCTTACGTCGAAGAGCGCCGCGCCGGAGGTGTCGGTCACGGTGGTCTTGGTGGAGAGCCCTTCGATCAGGGGACGGGCGACGCCGGCATCGACTGGGGTCACCAGGCCGATCCAGAGGGAAGACAGCCGCGGGGTGAGCAGCGGCACGGGTAGCTTCGGCCGTGGCCTGCGGCCCAGCGCCTCGGCCATGCGGTCGAGCATCTCGCCGTAGGGCAGGACGCTGGGGCCGCCGATCTGGATCTCTTGTCCGGCGCTCTCGGGCAGGTCGGGGGCGGCTGTGAGGTAGGCGAGCACGTCGTCGATCGCGATCGGTTGGGTGGGCACCTTCAGCCAGGCGGGCGCGATCATCGCCGGCAGCCGCTCGACGAGGTAGCGCAGCGTTCGGTACGACTCGCTTCCCGCGCCGACGACCATGCCGGCGCGGAAGTAGGTGAGCAGAGGGCCGTGCTCGGCGAGGATCCGGGCGGTCTCGTGGCGGCTGCGCAGGTGCCGCGAGTGCGGCTCTCCGAGACCGCCGAGGTAGATCACGCGCGCGACGCCCTCGCGCAGGGCCATCTGGGCGAACGCCTCGGCGCCGGCGTGCTCGCGCGCCGCGAAGTCGCCGCGCGCGCCTCGGCCCATCGCGTGGATCAGGTAGTAGGCGACCTCGACGTCGCGGCCCGCCTCCTCGAGGGTCTCGGGGCGGAGCACGTCGCCCTCGTGGACCTCGAAGCCGCGCCGCTCGAGGTCGCGGGCGCGCGATCGGTCGCGCACGAGGCAGCGGACGGTCCAACCGGCGTCGGCGAGTGCCTGCGCGAGCCGTCCGCCGATGAAGCCGGTCGCGCCGGTCACGAGCGCGCGCCGGCCGGGGCTCTGGCGGCGCGCCAGGTTCGGGGGTCCGTTCGAGGATGTGCTGAGGTGAGGAAGAGGACATGGGGGCACCTGCCCGGGTGCCTCGCGTCGCCCGGCACGGCGAGCCGCGCCGGGCGACGCTGAGGCCGCCGGGGCTAGCGGGGCAGCAGGACCTTGTTGATGGCGTGGATGACGCCGTTCGACGCGGTCACGTCGGGTGTGACGACGCGCGCGCCCGCCGACGAAGACCTTGCCGCCGCGGACGCGGATCGCGAGCCGCTGGCCGTTCAGGGTCTTCACCGAGCCTCGCTTCGTCACCTTGGCTGCGGTCAGCCTGCCCTCGGCGACGTGGTAGCAGCAGCACCGAGCGCAGCGCCGCCTTGTCGCGGCCGAGCCGCGCGAGCGTGGCCTTCGGCACCTTGTCGAAGGCCGCGTCGGTCGGTGCGAAGACCGTGAACGGGCCCTTGCCCGACAGCGTCTTGGCCAGCCCGGCGCGCTTGACCAGCGAGACGAGCGTGTCGAAGTCGCCCGCCGCCGACGGCGGTCTGGACGATGTTCTTCTTCGCCGGCTTGACGGCCGGCTGAGCCGTTGAGCCGGAGCGGTCGTCGCCGCCGAGGGCCACGGCCGCCGTGGCGAGCGCGACGACCAGAACAACGATGGGGAGTATCAGCTTGCGCATTGGAGTTCCTTTCATGCCTGACTCGAGGCGGAGCGAGCTCCGCTCGTGGTGGTTTCCCTGCTCGCGATCTGCGCGATGCCGTAGACGGCGGCGAGGCCGACGAGCCCGTAGACGATGCGACTGGCGGCGATTGGTCTGGCCGAAGTCCTCTCCGACGAGCCAAGCGACCAGGTCGAACTCAGCGAGCGCGACGAGGCCCCAATTGAGCCCGCCCACGATCACGAGGGCAGCTGCGAGCGCGTTGAGCGCCTTCATGTGTTCCTCCTTGATGGGTCTGGTACCGAACATGAACAGGTACTGTACAGATACTCGCCCAGATATTGTCAAGGTCTCGCACAGAACCAGCGAACCTCGCCGCGGGAAGTCCATGTTTAGATAGCGACCAGGTCTTGTACAGTTCTCGCATGGCGCATGACGTCCAGCACAACCTGCGTATCGGCGAGCTCAGCCGTCGCGTGGGCGTGGGCCCTGAGCTGCTACGCACCTGGGAGCGGCGCTACGGCCTGCTTCATCCCGCCCGCACCGAGGGCGGAACACGCCTCTACTCCGCCGAGGACGAGCGGCGCGTGCGGGCCATGCAGGCGCATTTGGAGAACGGGCTCTCGGCCGCCGAGGCGGCTCAGCTTGCCTCCGTCGGCGGGAGCGCCGCGAGCGCCGCCGAGCAAGGCGGTGCAATCCCACGCGGGGTCGAACAGCTGCGCGAGGCGCTCGACGCCATGGACGCCGACGCGGCGCACGCCGTCCTCGACGGCCTGCTCGCCTCCTTCACACTCGAGACCGTCCTGTCGGACGTCCTGCTCCCCTATCTGCATGAGCTCGGCGAGCGCTGGCGCAGCGGCGAGGCCTCCGTCGCCCAGGAGCACTTCGCCAGCAACCTGCTTCGCGCACGCTTGCTCGCGCTAGCCCGCGGCTGGGAGCGCGGAGAGGGCCGCACCGCCCTATTGGCGTGCGCGCCGGGGGAACAGCATGACCTCCCGCTGATCACCTTCGGACTCGCGCTGCGCGGCCGCGGCTGGCGCATCGTGTTCCTCGGGGCAGACACCCCCGCGGCCAGCGTCGCTGACACCGCCGAACGCCTGCGCCCGGCGCTCATCGTGGTCAGCTCCGTGACCCCACGCGGCTTCCGACGCGAGGCCGACACACTCGCGGCGATCGCACGTGAGCACCGGTTGGCCATCGCCGGCGCCGGCGCCGGCGAGAGACTCGCGGAGTCGCTCGGCTGCTCACTGCTACACGGCGACCCCGTGGCCGCAGCAAGCGAAGTCTGACCTTCCCGTCCGTTCGCCGCCACCCCGCCACCCAGCCATCCGGGGACCCGGTTGAAGAGCAGATGGGCTAGAGCACGACAGGCCGCGAGGCCGCATGCACTCAGCGGCCAAGCTCAATCGAGTCGGCGCCGTCCACCGCGGCGAACTTGATCTTGGCGCCGGCGCGCGCAGATCGTCAGCTGGGAGCGGGCCGGTCCGGCACGAGGGTCCGCGGTGCGGAGTGAGGTACGCGATGACGCAACGGCGCGCACGTTGAGCTGGGCGGGTCTGCTTCTTGCCGCGTGCGGGCGACCCGTCCGGGCATAGGCAGGTCATAAGGTATGTCGGTCGCGCCCGACCCGATCCTCAGGGAGTCCTACCGCCACTGTCGGCGCATCCACCGTCGCCGCGATCCCACCTACTACTGGGCCACGCGGCGGCTGCCGGGCGAGGTCAGGCCCGCAGTGCACGCGCTCTACGCCTTCGTGCGGGTGACGGACGAAATCGTGGACGGGCCGCGGCGTCCGAAGGACCCGGCCGCCCGCCGGGCCGCCCTCGATCGCTGGGAGTTGATGCTCGGAGAGGCGCTCCGGGGCGCTGGCGGCCACGCGCATCCCGTCGTGGCGGCGCTGGCGGACGCGGGCTACCGCCATCGGCTGCCGCTCGGCGAGCTGGGCCTCTACTTCGACTCGATGCGCAAGGATGCCGAGCCGGTGCGCGTGCAGACCTGGGACGAGCTCGAGCGCTACATGCAGGGCAGCGCCGGCTCCGTCGGCCGCATCCTCGCGGCGCTGCTCGGCGTGCCGGCCGAGCGCAGCGACGAGTTCGCCTCGCTGGCGCTCGCGTTTCAGCTCACCAACTTCGTGCGTGACGTGCGCGAGGATTGGGATCTGGATCGCGTCTACCTGCCCGCCGAAGACCTCCAGCAGTTCGGGGTGTCCGTCGACCAGATCGAGCGGCGGGAGCTGACGCCGGGCTTCCGGCGCCTCGTCGCCCTCGAGGTGGAGCGTGCGCGCTCGCTGTTCCGCGCCAGCGCCCCGGCCGCCGACGTGGTCGCGCCGGGCGTGCGGCGCGGGATGCGCCTCGCCCGCAGCGTCTACCTAGGCGTGCTCGACCGCACGGAGCGGCTCGACTTCGACGTGCTGCGCCGCCGCCCCCGCTTGCCGCCGTGGGAGCTGGCCGAGGCCGTCGCGGGCGCGCTCAGGCGCGGCGCGTGACGCGCCGGGCGACGCTCCGCGGCGCCGAGCGCACCTCGCTCGAGGTGCACCCGGACGGCGGCGGGCGCGACCTCGACGTCTGGATCGAGCGCTCGCTCGTCCGCTACGGCTACGGCTGGAGCGTGCCGGCGGGCGGCGAGCAGCGGGTGGGCGTGGGCTCCTACGAGCCCCGTGATCACGTGCGGCGCCCGACGGTGGCCCTCGCGGAGCGGCTGGCGCGCGAGCCGGTGCGCTACCAGGGCAACTGGTTTCCGCATCGGCTCCGGCGCGCCGCCCAGGACGGCGTGTTCTTCGCGGGCGACTCGGCCGGGCACTGCTTCCCCCTCTCCGGCGAGGGCATCCGGACGGCCTTCTACTTCGGCATCGCCTGCGGCCGCCAGCTGCGATCGGTGCTCTCAGGGGAGCGAGCCAGGGATGAGGCACTGCGGCGCTATGCGAGCTTCAGCGCGTCGCACAGCCGGGCGTTCGGGCTGGCGCTGCGGCTGCAGTGGCTCGTGCCGCGCCTGCCGCCTCGCGTGCTCACGCTCGCTCTACGCGCGCTCGCCCGGCAGGCGCTGGTGGACCGCGTCTTCGGCTGGTACCTCGACCAGGCACACCCCGCCTTCGCAGGCGCGGACCGGTCCGCAGCGACGCCGCCGCCCCCGATCCCGCCCTACACGCTCCCCGCGGCCGGCTCCCGGGACGCCGCCGCGCCACTGGGCCTCTCGGACGCTCACCGGCCCTCCTACGCGGGCGTCCGCTCGCATTGGAGTGCGCCACTCTGAGTTCTTCGTCTCGCCGCTACCGCAATCGCCGCATCGGGCACCTCCTCCAACCACCCACCCCGAGCACCCAACAGCCCTCCTCATCTACCCCTTGACATAGGAGCAGTGAAAGCGACAGCGGTAAGGGTGCGACTGCTCGCCGGCCTCCAACGTTCGGCCCGGTAGTGCGAGGTTTGCCGGTGGTCGATGACGAGCCGCACCAAGGCCGGGTAGACCGCAGGAAGGACCGCGTGCCGGGGCGTAGCGGCCGACCGCGCCGAGGACGTCGCGCGGCAGCTGAGGTTCTGGACTCCGGACAGCCACACCCGTACCGCGGCAGCGTGTGGCCGAACCAACCTCTGTGCCGGCCGAGCGACGCTAGCGGACCCTCGCTCGAGCCGAGCGGCCAGGGGCGCCGGCGGGCGGACGGAGGCGGTCCTGCATCTCGCCGAGGTCGACTTCGCCCCTGGCCACGAGTGCGGCACCGTACGCAAGGCCGGCACCCAGCAAGCACAGAACGGCTTCGCCGAAGCCGAAGCCGATCCAGGCTGCCACGAAGGCAAAGGCGAGTATTGCGGCGAACTGGCTGGTTTCCATCAGGTGAGCTCCCTTCGGGTCTTTCGCCGGTAGCCGGCGAGGGTCACGTTCACCGGAACGACGGGCAGGCCGTGCTCCTCCAAGGCCGCGCGCACCGCTGTCCGAACCCCCTCGAGCGATCCGGCTAGGTCGCGCGCGCGGCTCAGCGTGACGTCGACTGCCAGCTCGTCGGTCCCGTAGCGGCCGGTGGCGGCGGCGACTCCCGCCCTGCGTTCGGCGGTCACCTCACTGAGGCGCTCGATGGCGCGCGGCTCGACCACGGCCTCGCCGCGCTCGTCGCGGAAGAGGTCGAGGTCGCGCCGGGCGAGGTACGGCCGCGGAAGCATCTTGTAGGACAGGTAGCCGCAGATGAGCATGAGGGCAACGCCGACGGCCGCCGTGATCGCTCGCGTGGTGGAGTCGAAATCGGCGGGCTCGAGGTCGCGCAGGGCGTCGTAGACCGATGCGTATCCGGTGATCGACTGAACCGTTTCCGGCTCGACCTTGAGGGCGAGCAGCAGGACCGTCGCTCCGCCCCAGATGAGCGCCAGCGACAGCGCTATCACTACGACATGTGAGGCAAAGCTGAGTGCCGACCCTCGGTTGCGGAGCCGCTGCCTCAACATCACTGCACCCTGCTGCTTCCCGCGCCGACTCTCGTGCTGATCCGGCTGCGCAGGCCGAAGGCACGGATGACGGGCTCGAGGGCCTGTTCGATTCGCTGGCAGAGCTCTCGCCGCCTGGTCGGACGTGTCCGGTCGGCGCGGACCTTGAGGACGCCGCGGCCGAAGCGCCCGGGCTTGGCTCTCACTCTCGCATCCGTCACGCCGTCCACCCGTTCGGCCAGTGTCGTGGCGTACTGGGCGAGCGGCCGGCGACGCGCGGCCAGCCTCCCGGCCTCGGAGTCGTCCAGCGTGAGGACTCGCTCCCGCGTCGGCGACAGTGCTCCGATGATGAGGACGACGCCGAGCACAATCGCGGCCAGTCCGCCGAGCGCGGACAGGGTCGCAACGGGTCCGTCCGCCTCGAGCTGAGCGCGAAAGTCATCGGTTGTCCGGCCGAGCTCGGGCAGGCTCACGAGGTCCGCCAGTGCCGGGATGCTGAGGCCGGTATCGCCGCCCTCAATCGAGAAGATCGCCACGACCCCGCCCAGCAGCGCCAGCCCGACGAGCAGCACGAAGCCGAGCAGCCGGACGATGAACCTAAGGAGGATCATCGCGCCGTCCGCTCCTCGATCGCCAGGAAGGTGACGTCGACCGGCCCGAGGAGCTCCTCGAGTCCGATCGCCCTGACGTTTCGCCGTACTGCTTCACGCAGTCGTCCAGCAAGCGGACCGAGTGGCACGAGCTCGGCAGTGAGGTAGAGATCGACGCTGTAGCGGCCGCCTTTTAGAGCGGCCACCACGACGCCCGGCAGGCGCTCCGAACCGACGATCGTGACGTATCGACCGTCGCCCCCGTCGTGGCCGCGGACCACACCGGTCTCGCCCAGGGCGGTGGCGATGGCCGCCCCGGCGATGAGCATCCGATCGGTCGGCCGCCCGACCCGCGAGGGTGCCGTCGGTGCGACTCCCGTCTCCGCTGTCATCCCAGCCCGCTTAGGACACGCGCGGCTCTTCGGCCGGCGGGCGGTCGTCGCCGGGGAAGTGCAGGTCGTTGACGGTCACGTTGACCTCGGTCACCGAGAGACCAGTGATGCCCTCGACACGCTTGACGATGTTGTCGCGAATCTGCTCACTGACCTGAGGGATCGACTCGCCGTACTCGATCACGGCCGTCAGGTCGACGGCGGCCTCGCGCTCACCGACCTCGACCGATACGCCCTGGGTGCGCTCATCGCCGAGACCGACGGCCTGGGTGACGCCGCCGAGCGCCCGCGCCGTGCCGCCACCGAGGTCGTACACACCGCGAACCTCGCGCGCGGCGATTCCGGCGACCTTGGTCACGACGGTGTCGTCGATGCTCGTAGTTCCGCGCTCGGACTCGAGCGGCGCTCCGTTCCCGGTGCGCGTGCGCAGGGACGACCCGGGCGTTGACCCGGACGTCCTAGGAGTTTCCTGGCTGGCTTCCATTCGGGAGTCCCTTCCGTTCTGGTCCGACCTGTCGAATTTCGGCTACCCGACGCCCGAGCGTCTACGCCGACGCGAGGCCAAGTCGGCGCAGTACGGCCTGAAGGGTGTCCCAGTTATCTCCGGTGAGAGCGTCCCGGGGCGCGCCAACGGTCCCGGCGCGTCCGGGCCGGGGAGGTGCTCGGGGGCGTCCTTGACATCGCCCTAGAGCTGCGACAGCCTCCGCTGGAGGACGGCGATAGTCGCTATACCGTGATCTCCACCCGTCGCGCGCGGTCATCTCCGCCGCGGCCCAAGTAGCGCTCCTTCTCCGCGGTCGGACCCGCGTGCTGCTTCTGGCGAGTTGCGGGACTCCGACCGTGCGCGGCACTCGGTCCTGATGTGCCGGCGCGAGGCCAATATCGCCGCGATGTCCGCGCCGTCGGCGAACACCTGCGCGTTCATCCAATCGCGCCCTCGATGCGGCTGGCGCCGGGCCAGGGTCGCGAGAGCACCGGGGCCGACTGCCACGTCGCGCGCCCCGCGGCCGCGGACGAACACCTGCGTGGCCGGGTCCCGTGCCACGGGACCGATCCACCCCTTTCCCGCTCGGGCGGAGCAATCAGATACGCGGGTCCAGACCCAAGGCGATGCGGCGACAAACCGACCGCGAGCGCGTGAGCGAGCACTCTCATGCGCGTTTTCTTTCCCATCCTGAGCTGCCGCAACCGCCTTGCGGCGCCGTCGGCTCGACTGGCAGCGGGCGGGCCGGGAGAACCCAGCTCCGCGCACAGGCCAGCGAGCGTTGAGGCCTGGCGTCGCGCGGCGGGCGAGAGCCCACCGCGCGACGCACATACCTCCTGCGGACTACCGCGCGGCTCGCAACCTCAGTCGCGTACGCGTCGTCGCGCGGTTGCCGGCCGCGTCGCCCGCGGTCGTCAGCGCCAGGACGCGCAGCCGACCGCGGAGTGCGAGCGCAACCCGCGCCGAGCGCTTGAGGCGCAGAGTCACCCGGGCCGTGTCCCCGCCTGCCACGGTGACGCGCTTGCGCGCGACCGTCTGTCCGCGATAGCGGACCTTGAGGACGATTCGGCAGCGAATCTCCGTGCGCGGGCAGCGCAGCCCGACCTTGAACCTGCCCTTGGGCGACACCTTCACGGACCTTGGCCTGGGCCGCACCTTGGGTGCCGTCGTGTCGGGTGGAGTCACGGGTCCGGCGATGGTGAACGTGGCCTCTACAGGAGCTCCCACGTTGCCGACCGAATCGATCGCCCGCACCCTCACGCCATGCGAGCCAGCCGAGAGTCCGGTGTACTCCTTGGGACTCGTGCAGGCCTGGAACGGCCCGCCGTCGAGGCTGCAGTCGAACGTGGCCCCAGCTTCGCTGGAGAACGTCACGCGAGCGGTGCTGCCGCTCACGGTGACGTTGCCGATGGTCGTGACAGGCGGCGTGCTGTCGATGTCGTAACCGAACGTGACGATCTCCACGAGCGGGGTGACGCTACTGTCCGCCGTGGTGAGTGTCGCCCGGTACTGCAGATAGCGACGCCCGACTGGGCCGCCGATCTCGCCGGCAGGACCGACAGCCTGCCAATCGGTCCATGAGGCATCCGGTGTCGGCGTCGAGCCCGTCCGGGCCTCGAACGTCACACCGGTCCCGGCCGGGGTATCGGCCGCCGCTGACAGCGTGCGCCAGGTGGCGCGGCTGTCGCCCGCGTCGAACACGCGCGATGTGAACGTGCCCGAGCTCGGGTATTGCGCCTCCGTCGGATAGAGGTCCAGGTTCTCCACGTCGACGTTCCCGCCGCCCACATTGAAATCGCTCGCGATCGGCCGCATCTGTGCCCCGATTGCAATGGCGTGCGTGGCGACGAGGTTGCCGTCCACGTAGTAGCGAACCTCCGTCGGGTCCCACTCGATGCTGTACTCGTGCTCGACGAGCGGGTTGACCCCAGCGATCGGCATGTCCACCGCAGTCCCACCGGGTGCCCACGTCCGCGCATAGAGGCCTGTCGGCAGCGACGTTCCATTGCCGGTGCTGAACATCGCCCAGGGCGCACCCGCGAATGTGTCACCGAAGCCCACATGCTGGAACGGGTCAGCGGTGAACGTTGCGGCAAAGACGAGCGTGCGGCCGGGCCCGTAGAACGCCGTCGTGTTCGCGCGTGCACCATCGACCGTCAGCGCGCCGCCCGCGACGGTAGCGGCTCCGCCGCTGTCCCACGGAACGCTTTCCCAGTCGGCCGGCAAGCCGCTTCCGTCGAAGTCCTCTGTGACATCGACGAGCGGCCGCAGCGTCAAATCCCCTGGCGGCACCACCTCGGTGTTCGCGTCCGGCGTCCCTTCGCTGAAGTCGGTGTCCTGCTGTGTCTGGGCGGCCGCGGTGGCCGCCCCTGCCCAGCCGACGGCGAGCAGCATGGCCACCAGGGCCATGATCAATCGTGTTGTGAGATGTGTTAGGCGCATGGCCAAGTCCTCCCTGACTCGGTTTAGGTTCGATGCAGCGCGCCGGCAACGCACACGGCGCGGGTCATGCGGGTGTTTCGGGGGTCACCTCCTCCTCGGTGCGAGCAGCCGGATTGGGGTGGTGGTGGTAGCCCTGTTCGCTGCGCTGTCGCGGGCCGTGGCGAGCACGACCGCTCGCAGCGAGCGAACGTGGGCGAGCCGGCGCCGTGTGCGCTTGCTGAGGCGCAATGAGACGAGCCGAGTCGTGCCGCCGGCCAGCTCGAACCTCTTGCGTGCCACCATCGCCCCGGCGCGGCGGACGCGCAGGTCGACGTGGCAACGCAGCTCGGCCGCCGGACAGCGCACCCGCAGCCTGATCAAACCGCGGCGCGAGACCCGGACCCGCGTGGGGCGCACCCGCACCCGGGGCGCCAGGCTGTCGCCCGCCGGCGTCCCTGCGGGCGGCGGCGCCGCGCCACCTGGAGGCGCTGCCGTCCCCCCGCCGCCGAACGATCCGATGCCCGCCGGATAGCTGGCCACGTAGCTGCCCGGAACGGCTGGGAAGACGAGGTACTCGATTCCCTTCACGACCCTCGACGAGGTGGCAACGGGCACGCGATCACGGGTGAGCAGGGCCATCCGGCCACCGGGCCCGATGGCCGGCACCATCGCCTCGAGGCCTCGAGCACCGGCGGCCTGGTTGAGCGTAAAGCGAAGATTGCCGCCGTCGAACGCGAGCCCGCCAAAGGAGGAGTTGTTGCGCCCCTCCACCCAGTCGAGCAGCTGCTCTGCGGAGATCACGGGGACCCCGCGCGCTTGGGCGGCGGCCACGATCGCCTCCGCGCCGAGCGTGACCGGCCGGTCGGAGTGCATGTTCATCGTGAACGCGCCGTAGTACCCCTGCGGACCGAGCGCTCGATCGAGCAGCGCGGCGATGTGGGCGGGGATGTTCATGTCCGACTCGTCGGTGATCTGCGTGGTCGCCTGGTAGACGTCGATCAGCGAGCCGTCGAGGTCGGCGAAGCGCATTGGGATGCCCGAGCCGGTGAACATGCCGGGCCGGTTCTGGACCCAACTGCCGGGCCAGTAGTAGTAGTTCGTGTCCAGCCGGATCCCGAACTCGCGGCCCACGGTTGCCTCGCTTGCCCAGTCGCTCCAGGCGATGCAATGGGTTCGGTTCGTGCGCGGGGTCTCCACGATCCCGGCCCAGCGGCTGAGGAAATCGGGCAGCTGGTCCCGCCAGTTCGCTCGCAGCGAGGCCTCGGTGAAGTCCGCGCACCCCGTGTTGAGATGCAGCGCGATTTCGAAGCCCTGCTCCCGGTAGGCCGCCACCTGCGCGGATGTCATGTCGTTGCTCGTGTAGACGTACGACGTGGAGCGCACGCAGTCCCAGTCGGCGACCGAGCAGCCGGGCGGGCTCAGCTCCAGAAAGCGGTCGAAGTGTTCCTCCGTCCCTCCGCTCGTGTGGTCGTCGCCAGTCATGACGACGATCGCCCGCTCGTCGCGCGGGAAGTACCAGAAGCGCGGGATCGGCATCCGGTCGGCGCTCATCTGGGTGATCAGGTTCGCCAGCAGCCGCTGCTGTTCGTCCGCCTGCGGAATCGCGACCTTGCCCAGGTTCACCCAGTCAGGGAAGAACAGATCGTCGGAGCGGATCGGCGGGATCTGGCCGTCGCGCTTCTGACCTGCCCACGCGGGGTTCCCCTGACGCGTCTGCACCACCGAGCGAGCCAAGTCGTAGGCGAACGCCGCTGCCTGCCCGCCGGCCGGACCCATGCTGCGCAGCGTCACGGCTGGGCTCGTCGTGGCCGCCGTCGCGCTGCTATAGAGGTCGGCCACCTCGGTGGCGCCCGCAAGCGTCCAGCGGTCAGCCCGGTCGTGGAACTGCATCGTGTCGCCGGTGATTCCGGCGCCCGGCGGCAGAGGCGGTGTTGACCCGGACGTATCCGTCGTTGAGATCGCCCGTGTCGGCGCCCAGCCCAAGCAGACCCGCGAGCGCGGGCCCCGGCCGCATCGCGATCAGGTTGCCCCCGCCTTGCACCCAGTCCGACAGGGCCGATGCCTGCGACGCCGTCACCGCGCTCGGCGCGAGGATCACGACGCTATAGCCGCTCAGAGTGGCGGCGGAGAGCTGACCGATGTCCCTCACCTCGAACGCGTTCAGGCCCTCCGCCGTGAGGATCTCGGCGTAGTACTCGCTGAAGCGGTCCCCTTGATTCGTGACGACGAGAATCGGGCCGCCCGGACCCTGCCCCGGCGGGAAGGCGGCGGCCGTCCGGGCGGTGCCGCCGATGGCGATGGCCGCCAGGAGAGCCAGCGCGAACGTTGCGATGGGGCGCCGTGTCATGTCATCTCCTCCTAGGAGCCAGCACCCGAATCGGCGTGCGGCTGGTGGCTGTATTCGCGGCCAGATCGCGGGCCGTCGCCACGGCGCTGACGCGCAAGGAGCCCAGGCGCCGCAACCGGCTCCGAGCACTCGTGGTAAGGCGCAGCGCTACAGCGCGGCTGCTGCCGCCTCTCACTTCGAGCGCCTTGCTGCGCGTGACGCTGGTGCCCGCACGGCGAAGCCGGAGTCGGACACGGCAGATCAGCTCGCCTGGCGGGCAGCTCACGCGCAGCCTGATCAGCCCCCGACGCGAGGCACGCACGCGGCGCGGGCGGACCCGGACCCGTGGCCCCACATTATCTGTGGCCACGTTCGACCCTACGGAAGGTGGCGTCACGCTCGGGGCCGGAGGAGTCTGTCCTACCGATGGCACATGGCCACCTGGGCCGCTCCCGGCCTCCCGGCCCTCCAGGTTTCCGCTGTCGTCCGCGGCGCGGCTGCGGACACTGACCTGCCCGCTCGCGGTCGGCGTCCAGGTGAAGCTCCAGCTCTCGCGTCCGGTGGCGGGATGCCAGCTTGCACCTCCGTCCACGGACACTTCGACGCCTCCGATCCTTCCGCCGCCTGCGTCGATGGCCGTGCCGCTGACCGTGACCGGAGCCCCGGCGGTGACGGTCCGCGTCGGGATGGCGGGCGCGGAGACCGGAGGCGTTGAATCCGTCGATGCGCTGGCCGCAGTCAGGCCGGCATGAGGCGTCGGCGGCTGTACCGCCATGTCTGCGAGCAGGTTGACCGTCGCCTGCTGCATCGCGAGGCTCGGGATCGATCCGCCGCGGTCATGCTGGCCATCGAGGCCCCAGGACCACTGCACGGTGCCGGCACCGAACACGAGCGCGTCGGGACCGGCGCCGTTCGGGTCGCGGTAAAGCGTGAGGGAATGCGTCGCGTTGCCTGGCCCGTAGCTGGAGCCGTAGTCGAGCAGCTTCTCGACGCCGAAGGCCGCCGTCGCCGACAGGCGCACCAGGCCGGCCGGCCGCGCGCCGTTGTCGAGATCCTCGTCCCACTCGTAGCCGACAGTCCCGGCGGCAAGGGTGGCGGTGCTGCCCGGCGCAAGACCGGCCACGCTTGTGTTGCGCCACAGCCGGAGCCGGCCCTCCGCAGCCGGCACCTGGAGCGCGCGCGTACCCGAGTTGACGGTGAAGATCGTCCCCGTGAGGGCGTTCTCCGGCTTCGGGCCCTCCTGGTTGAACGGGCGCGCGTCGCGCCACGTTCCGGTCCAAACAGGAGCGGGGTCAATCTTGGCGTTTGCGTGCGTCTCCTTGTAGGAGACGAGGGTGCGGTGCGCATCCTCCCAGCGGGTCTTCCAGAAGACCTCGTTGCCACTGAAGAACGCGAGATGCACCCCGGCATCGCGCGCCGCTTCGACGCTGGCGCGCTGCGCGCCGGACCAGTACTCGTCATGGCCGACCGACAGGAAGGCCCTGTGCTCTCGGATTTCGGCGCCGAGCCGGTCGCTGTCGACGCCGGTGAAGTAGGAGACGTCGTACCCGTTCCGCTCGAGCCAGCGAACCATCGGGTACTCGGCATTGAACACCCAGTCTTCCGGCGCGTAGTCGCGGGTGGTGAACGGTCGGTTGTACGAGACCTTGTACGCGCGGCCCGGGTTCGAGCCCGGTCCGCCCGTGTACAGGCTGTTGCCGCCGAAGCGGTTGTAGGCCTGCCAGGTGGTGTCCGAGGTCTGGAAAAGGAGATCCGAGCGGCCGTCGTCGTCGCGCACGATGAACGGGACGTGGCTCTCGCCGGGAGTGCCGTCCTCACGCACCAAGTGCGCGAAGTAGATGCCCGAGGCGGCGTCGCCCGGGACGCTCCAAGACGCTGAGGCGGCCCAGTTTCCACAGTCGACGAGACCGGTCGCGGCGTCCTCCGTGCAGGCGGGCTGGCTCTGTGGAAGCGCCGCGGACGGCTGAACGGTGGCGACCAGCCGGGCGCCGTCCCCGCCATACCAACCCAGCCGGTAGATGTCGAGCCTGTAGTCGCGGGCGTCCGTGTCGATCTTGAACGTGACGGGCTGCCCCTGATCGACACTGATGTCCGCGGCGAACCCCTGGACGCTCGGGTCCCCCGCGCCCGGGACATCCCATTCGCTGGGCGGACTCCCCGGCCTGCAGTTCTCTACAACGATCTCGTTCGCGGGGGCCGCGCAGGGATCGCCCTGGGCCCGAACCGGTTCGGCGATCAGAATTACCGTAAGCGCCGCGCAGAGCGCGGCAAGCGCACACCGCATCTAGGAACTGGCCTCCTCTCTGTTTGGGGGAACCCCCGGGCGGCGGCGCGTGAAGGAGCGGTGGCCGCCGCCCAGGGGTCGTGGGGGGCCTATTGCATCGCCGTGGCCCCGGCCCCCCGACCGTCTGCGAGTCCAGGCTCGGCCACTTCCCTAGCGGGTCTCTCCGATGTCGCCGTCGGCCTCGATCTGCTCCTTGCGGACCTCCTCGGACACCTGCGCGTCCTCGGTGCGCGTGTCCTTGCCCATCCGGACCCGCTCCTTCGGCACGACCCGCTTCTCGACGACGGGCTCCTCCTCGTGGAGCACCACCTCGTGCTCCTCCTCGGAGATCGCCGGGCCGTCCGGGCCCGCCGACGTTCGGGTCGGTGATCGGCTCGCGCTCGATCCGGACCTCCTCGCGCTGTACGGGGACGGTCTGCGTGACCTCCTCGGTCACCACGTACTTCCGCAGCCGGGCGCGTCCCGACTCGCGCCGGGCGGTGCCGACCCGCAGCTCCTCCTCGGAGCGCGTCATCGCGTCGTCCGTGGTGGGACCGCTCACGTCACGCCCCACCTGCTGTCCCGAGCCGGCGATGCCGTAGTGCTCGTAGAGGCGGTTCTCCTCCTCGTGCGACAGCTGCCCGTCGGGATCGACGGACGGCGCGTCCTTGACCTGGTCCTTGCTGTAGGGCACGACCACCTCGCCCCGCCGGTGGTCCACGAGGACAAGCGGGACGAATGTCTGCTGGGCTCCGAAGAGGCCCGTCGCGACGGTCGCCCACTCCGGCTCGCCGCTGTCCGTGTCGAGGTAGATCTCCTCGAGCCTGCCGATCTTGTCGCCGTCGCTGGTCACGACGTTGCGACCCCTCCACTCGTACGCCTCGGTGACCTGTGGCATCTCGCCTCTCCTACTCGGGTGCTCCTTGGCCTTGCCCGGCCGGAAGTCAGCGAAGCACCCCGCCTCGCGTCCGTCGCGGAAGTGACACAAGGGTTCGCGCGAGGCTGTGTCAGTTGGGACGAAACGGCGCCATGATGTCCCAATGCGGAGGACTCAACAGGCCGTTCTCAGCCGGGCGGATGCGCTGCGAAACCGCGAGCGGATCCTCGACGCCGCCGGGCGGATGCTCGCTCGCTCCCCCTCCGCGACGATGGCCGACATCGCCGCGGCGGCGGGTGTCTCGCGCTCGACCCTCCATCGCCGGTTCCAGAACCGCGAGCAGCTGGTCGCGGCGCTTCGGCAGCGGCCGCACGACCCCATCCACGAGCATTCGGACACCCCGCTCCCCACCGGGCGCCTCGGCCGGGGGCGTCCGGTGAGCCTGGACGCGATCCAGGTCTTCGACGTCGTCCCGCCCGCGGTGTTGCCCGAGCAGCTGGTGGCCGAGGCGCAGCGCATCGCCCGGGTGCCGGTAGCCCTCTACGTGCTCGACATCGACGGCACGCACCTGCTCCACATGGCTGGCCCGCAGCGGCTCGGCGAGAGGATCCCCGCGCCGCTCGCGGTGGGCCCCGAGCTCGACGCCGACGGCCTGTCCCAGCTGCGCGACCACGTGGAGCTCGAGGTCTACGCCCTGTGGCTCCGCGGGCGCGCCAACGGCGTCCTCGTGGCGTTCGGCCGCCCGGCCGAGCCGCTCACCGACCTGGCCCGGCAGGCCGGCGCCGCGATCACGCTGGCCGACAGGTACACGGACGTGTTCGCCAGGGCCCAGCGGCGCAAGCCGCCCGAGGCCGCCGCGGAGATCCAGCAGAGCCTGCTGCCTCCCCGAATCGCCCGGGTCACGGGCGGGGAGGTGGCCGGCAACGTCCTCCCCAGCTACGAGGTGGCCGGCGACTGGTTCGATGTCGTGGAGAACCCCGACGGGATCTGGGTGACCCTCGCGGACGGCCTCGGAGGCTCGACGCCCGCAGCGGCGAGCAGCGCGGTCGCGCTCGGGGCGCTCAGGGCAAGCCGCCGCGGCGGCGCCCGCCCGGGCGAGGCGCTCGTGGTGATGCACCAGACACTGCGGGAGATGCCCGGCCCGCGCGCCGAGATGACGGCGATCGCCGCGCACTGGGACCCGGCCACCGACAAGCTCCTGCTGGTCAACTGCGGGCACGTGTCGCCGGTGGTCGTGCGCGGGGACGGCGGCGTGGACCCGTTCGACTTCGGCCCGGGCCACGGCCTCGGGGGACGGGCGGCTCCGAAGCCGGCTCAGCGATCGACGTCGCTTGCCACGGGGGACCGCCTCGTGCTGGTATCGGACGGTGTCGTCGAGTCCGGCGAAGGCCAGGCAGGGCTCGGGCTCGAGGGCGTGATCCGGGCGGTTGTGGGCGCGGAGCGGGCGACCGCGGCGGAGACCGTCCGGGAGATCCATCGCGCCGTCCTCGCCGCGAGCGACGGCGACCTCAGGGACGACGCCACGGCGGTCTGCCTGGCCGTGACCTGACGTGCGTGTTCCATCGAGTGACGAGCTTTGGACTCGGCGACCGAAGACCCGCTCTAGACGATCCCGGGACGCCTCGGCGCACTGCGAATCGCCGAGGCGCGACGAGGCCGGCCGAGGACAGACCTAGTCGGGCAGCTTCGAAAGGGTTGCGGGTTCGTCAGCGGTGATCGTCGATCAGGCGCCGCGCCATCGTCTGGGCTCGCTGCGCCGCCTCGATGTCGCCCTCGGCCGCCGCGATGATCGACCCCTTCATGAGGATGTGCCATGAGCGTGCGAAGGAGTCCGGTTCGCGGAGACCCGCTTCCTCGGCGAGTCCTCGCACGATCGAGCGGATGTTCTCGAGGTGCTGGACGCTGGCGCTTCCCGCGGCGTGCTGTGGCCCGAGCTCGAGCAGCACGTTGATGAAGGAGCAGGCTTCGAAATCATCGCGCCGGAACCACTCGTCGAAGGCGTCGAAGATGGCGAGCAGCTGCTCCTCCGGGCCAGACCCACGCCGGCGCGCCTCCGTCTCGACCCACCCGATCGTCCAGCGCTCCTCACGGCGTGCGAGGAAGGCGACGACGAGGTCGTCCTTCGACGGAAAGTGGCGGTAGAGCGTCGCCTTGGCGACGCCGGCGCGCTCGATCAGCTCGTCTACGCCGACGGCGCGAACGCCGCGGCGCGAGAACAGCTCGTAGGAGGTGTCGAGGATCCGATCGCGGGCAGGTGCTGGGCGGGACACGGTTTGGTGTCGCGTGGCCATGTGTCTCGCACCCTAGCGTGGACAGACCTGTCTTCTCTGTGCTATAAGACTGACCGGTCTTTCTGGGAGAGGTTCAGAGGGCAAGCGAGCCCGCTGGATGTCGCCCTCGAGACAGATGCCCCTGCGGCGGCCGCCGGTGGACCAATCTCCATCGCTGACACGCCGGGGGTCATGAGGGGACGAGGTCGGCCGATCACGGTCGTGTCGCGGACCTGACGTCAGTCAACACGACGGAGGTCCACTACATGACTGCTGTAGCCCTCGCTCCGGCGAGTGCAGCCCCCAATGGTCGTCGCACGGCGAGCGGCCGCCCCGACGCACGCGAAGCGGAACGTCGACTGCTGGTCGGCTACCACCGCGACGGCGACCTCGCCGCGCGCGAACAACTCGTGAAGAGCTTCCTGCCCTTCGCGCGCGACCTCGCCCTGCGGTACAGATACACCGACGAGCCGGTCGACGACCTGTTCCAGGTCGCGAATCTGGGCCTGATCAAGGCGATCGACCGATTCGACCCGGAGCGGGGTTCGAAGTTCACGAGCTTCGCCGCGCCGACGATCCTGGGCGAGCTCAAGCGCCACTTCCGCGACAAGGGGTGGGCGGTGCACGTGCCGCGTGACCTTCAGGAGCGCGCGCTTGCGGTCAGCCGCGGCACCGAGGCTCTCTCCAAGACACTGGGGCGCTCGCCCACGGTGCGAGAGGTGGCGGAGCGGCTGGGCTGCACGGTCGAGGAGGTGCTCGAAGCCCAGGAGGCGGCGGCAAGCTATGAGGCCATCTCGCTCGATACGCCTGTCGCTCCGGGCGACGACGAGTCCGCCACGATGGTCGACCTGATGGGCCGGGAGGACCCGGGCTACGACCTGGTGGCGCGGCGAGACGCCATTGCCGGCGCGTGGGAGACGCTGCCCGAGATAGTGCGCACGGTGCTCGAGCTGCGCTTCTCCAGCGACCTGACACAACGCGAGATCGGGGAGCGGATCGGCTACTCCCAGATGCACGTCTCGCGCCTCCTGCGCCGCGGGCTGAACCACCTGGAGGCGGCCGCAGCCGCCGCCTAGGGAGAACGCTACCCAAGCCACTCGGCGCTGTGTTTGTGCCGCGGGACATCGGGGAGCAGAACAGGGGTTGGGCGGAAGCGGCGCGGACTCGCGACGTGGCTCCGCCAGACCCAAACGGCAGAAGCGCCGACACGGATGTCGCACAGACGCCGGGAGCGGTACTTCGGGGAAACAATCCTGAGCGCAAGGAGATCGCTCATGGCAACCACAGGTGCCACCGGTGGCGAAGTCGCCACCTCCCGGAGGGGCGTCCGCCCCGCCGGCCGATCAGCGCCGCGCTCATCAAGGGCGGCGACAACGGCACTGACGAGTTCATCGCTCGCCAGGCCTGGCTGTACGTCTCGATCCTCGGGGCGGGTTACTTCATCTCACGCGGACTCGCCAAGTCCGGCAGCCGCGAGCCGTACACGGATGAGCCGGGCGATCCCACGGCCTCTGGGAGGTAGGCGGATGGTCAACGACACTCTCGCCCAAAGCGCACGGGCCGCCCACGACTGGGGTCTCGCGAGCTGGCTCGGCGGAACCATGTACGGCCAGTTCGCGCTCAACCCGGCAGTCGCGAAGATCGACGACAAACGCGAGCGGGGCAAGGTCGTGAACGCGGCCTGGACCGGCTACAACCTCATCAACGCCATTTCGCTCGGATCGGTGGCGGTCGGCTGGTTCGCCTCGCGGCTCACCGAGACACGGCCTGACCGTCTCACCGCTGAGGAGCGAAAGCTGGCCGTGGCCAAAGACGGGCTGACCCTCGCCGCACTGGGAACCGGCATCGCAAGCGCCGTCCACGGTGCTCGCCTCGCCCGCGAGGCGCCGGAGGGCGCGGTCCCGATCGAGCGCGGCACGAAGCCGACGGTCGAAACCCCGCCCGATGCGGCGCGGGCACAGCGGAGCCTGGCCGGGCTGAGCATCCTCAATATCGCCTCGGGCGTTGGACTCGTGGTCGTGAACGCTTTGCTGGCACAGCGCGAACACAGTCGCCCACCCCTCAGGCGGGCGCTTCTTCGCCGTAGCTGACGAAGCGTGAGGGAGGGCCCCGCCGAGCGGGGCCCTCCCCTCGCGGCCAGCGCCAAGACGGGCGCCGCCCGGACGACACCGCGAGGCATCTGCGTCATGGAGCGCGGGCTGACGCTCGGAGGGCTCAAGAAGCGGCCGCGCTCAGCCCGCGAGGACCGCCGCGGGCATCAGCGCGTACTCGAGGAAGAACAGGAGCCAGACCCGCATGTAGAAACGCGTGAGGCCTTGCTGATCGTCGAGGTCGCCCGCCAGCGCCCAGCCCCAGAGGGCGGCGAGCGCGGCCAAATGCCCCGTCACGAGCACCCACGGCTGCGCCTCGGGCACCGTGAGAGGCCCAAGCACCGCCATGCCGAGGTAGCCCACGCTCAGTGCCGCCAGGCCCATCCCGAGCGCGCGGCGCGGACCGAGCCGCACGGTGAACGTTGCGATGCCGAAGTGACGGTCCCCCTTCGCATCGGGCACGTCCTTGAGGACGGCGATCGCGAGCGAGAACGGCAGGACGAACAGCGTCAGAGCGACGATCGGCGCCGGAAGGGGACTCAGTTCGGCGCGCCCGCCGAGCGAGGCCGCGAAATGCAGGTAGACGCCCACGTTCACCACGACGGCGCGCACGATCGAGATGCTGGCTGCGGCGAGTGCCGGGAAGCGCTTGAGCCGAAGTGGCGGCGACGAGTACGCCGTGCCGATCGCCATGGCGGCGACGATGGCGACGAGCTCGACCCATCCCTGCGTAACCGCCAGCGCAATCGCCGCCGCCCCGCTCGCGGCGACGATCAGGCGTCCGTGGCCGATGCTCAGGTCCCCGGCGGCGATCGGCAGGCCCGGCTTGTTGATCCGGTCGATGTCGACGTCCTCGAGCTGGTTGAGGCCGACGATGTAGATGTTCACCAGCGCACCGGCGACGAGCGTGAGTCCGAGGTCGCCGAGCCCGTCTCCGAGCGCCACCGCCGGCAGCTCGGACGCCGCGAGCACATAGATCCCGATGATGCTCGCGCCGGTGCCGATCAGCGTGTGCGGGCGCGAGAAGCGCCACAGAACCGATACGGCGCTCCAGGGTCGGGAGGCGGTGCGCAGGGCGAAACCGCGGACGCCCGCCCCCACCGCTAGGTCCTCCGGCGAGCGCGCCTGGCGCGCAGGTTGAGCGCCACGCCGATCGGAAGGAACATCGCGGCCGCGACCGATCCGAGTGCGAGGCGAGCGGCGAAGCCCGACCCGCCCGGCGAGCGTCAGGGGCTCACCGAGATCCTCGGCCGGCGGCAAGGACGCGAGCGGCGAGGCTCCCGGCACCGGCTTGTGCCCGGCGATGGCCAGGGCGTACGGCGCGCCGCCCGTCGCCCTGCCAGGGGGCCTTCACGTAGGCCGTCGCGGCGATCTCGAAGCCCGCGCGGACGAACCACTCCCGATACTGGGCCTCCGTGGGGAAGAGCATCCACGCCTCGGCAAGCCACCGGATGATTGGCACTCCTGGCGGGAGCGGGCCCACGACCAGCCCGATGCCGCCGGGACGCAGAACGCGGTAGGCCTCCGCAATCGCGCGCTGGGGCTCCGGCCAGTATTCGATGCTGCCGCAGGACACGTAGCGGTCGAAGGAATCCGTCTCGAACGGCAGCTGCTCGGCATCGCCCAGGACCCGGGTGCAGCGCGCCAGCGCCGGCTTGCGCCCGGCACGGCGGAGCTGGTCGGGGCTCTGGTCGAGCAGCGTCACGCGTGCCGCATCGACGTGCTCGACGATTCCCTCGCTCGAGAAGCCGGTGCCGGCGCCGACGTCCAGCAGGCGCAGGTCCCGGTCGTCGAGGCGGGCCAGCTCCAGCGCGGCGGTTCGCATCGCAGGGGTCCAGAACATCGGATTGACCCAGCGGTCGTATAGCGGCGACAGCACCCGGTAGAACCAGTAGGCCTCTCGCTTGTGCTGGATGAACCGCATGACTCGATGACCGCCAACCACCTCGACGCCTGGCTACCCGCCGCCACGATACGTACGCAACACCGGCGCATCTCCACGGCTCCGCCCGACCGGCTGTGGGAGTGCGCGCGCGCCGTGAGACTCTCCGATACCCGAACCCTGGGGCGCCTCGTGCGCTGGCGGATCCCGGGCACGGACGCCGGCTCGACGTTCGACCAGCTCCTGCGCGGCTACCCGTTCACACCGCTTGAGGAGGGCGAGCATCTGATCGTGTCCGGCCTCTGCGGGCGGATCTGGACGCTTGCGCGCGACTACCCCCGCCTCGTAGCGCCGGCCGCCTTCCGCGACTGGCGAGAGCCCGGCACCGTCCGCGTGCTGATCGCGCACTGGGTCGAGCCGCTCGAGGACGGGCGATCGGAGATCGTGTCGGAGGCGCGGATGGCGGCCGTGGACCGCGCGGCCGCCCTGCGGCTTCGAGCGCTCTGGGTCGTCGTCGGCCCGTTCGACCACCTGGTCGGTGCGGAGGGCCTTACGGTGGCTGTTCGCCGCGCGGAGGGTCACTGAGGCTCGGCGCCGGCACGCCGCGCTCCAGGCCGGCGAGCGGCGACTCCCCCTCGAAGACCGTCCGCTCCCCGCGGCTCACCCGCAGGCGGAGCCGGCCGGCCAGGTACTGCCTGGAGCGCATGTCCACCCGTCCGGTCGTGACATCTGGGACTGGAAGCACGTGCGGCGCCGCGTCTCCGGCGTACGCCCTCGATCTCGACGCGATGACGGAGCGAGTGCGCCCGAATCGTCCACGTGCGATCGGTCGCTCGCACGCGCACGCGCGCCAGCGGCGGCGCCAACCGCAACACCTGCTTGCCGAGGCGCACGACGACGGCGGTCGGCGGCACCACCCGCCCCGCGATAGCCAGCCTGCCGCCCGCGAACGCCACCGTGACGTCGCCGCCGGGGAAGGCGCCGGCGTGGCCCCACCACCAGTGCCCGGCGAAGCGCGGGCCCCAGTTCTTCTCGGCGTACGCCGTCGCGCCGTCCAGGCGCACGGGCAGCCCGCCGATGCACGCCTGCCCCTCGACCCGGGCGGCCAGGACCACCGGATGCCAATACTGGCCCAGTCCCGGCACGGCCTGCGCCGGGCCAAGCGCACCGAAGACAGGCCGAGGCCAGAGTACGGGGGATCGAGTCCGCAGGTCGATCCAGGTGTCATCCCCGAAGCGGGCGTGAACGCCCTCTGCCGAGCCGTGCAAGGTTCCCGCAGCCCGGACGCCGAAGCACTCGCGCCGACCGGCCGCCGGAGCGATGACCGCGTGACGCACGAAGCCGCCGGGGTGGGAAGCGACCGCCACCGTGGCCCACGGACCCTCCGGCCCCTGGCAGACCCCGCAGAGAAGAACGATCACCGAGCCCCCCGGCGCGTCGACGATCCGCCAGTAATAGCCCTCCATCGCGCTGCCATGAGCCCGCCCCGGATCGCCAAACGGCAGATCCGCCCCGGAGCGGCGATAGGCGTCGAGGAGGCGGCGCAACACCACCCGTACCTAGCACGCCTGGCGCGGTCGGGCGCCGGACCGAGCACCGAAATGCCCCTCGTCGAGGTCGAGTGTTGCCACGGGACCAGTCGCGTGTCCCGGGCGCGGCGTCGCATGCGGTAGGGCCAGGGGCCTCCACAGTCCCGGAGCGCACGAGCCAAGACTAGGCGTGCCGTCCGGCCTTCAGCATCTCCCGCCACTGCTCCGGGTCCACGTCGGCCGGCTCGGTTGATTCGATGAAATCCAGCAGCACATCGAGGAAGCGCTGAGGCTCGTCGAGGTGGGGAAAGTGGCCCGCTCCCTCGAAGAGCTCCAGGCGGCTGGAGGGCACCAGCTCGTGCGCCGCCAAGCCGTGCTCCACCGGGATGATGGGATCGCGCTCGCCCCAGACGAGCAGGAACGGGACGTTCTCGGCGAGATAGAGGCGGTCGGTTGCATTTACCCGCTGACCCAACGGGTCCACGATCGTGCGCAGCGTGTGCACGAACGCGGCCCTCGCCTCGGGATCCTGTAGAGAGGCGTGGCCGCGGGCCAGCTCGGCCATGTCGGTGCCGGCGCGGATACCGAGCCGCCCGAACAGGCGACCGACGGAGCGGCCGGCGTCAAGCAGCCGGGTACTGGCCAGAAGAGGCAGCACCAGCTCAGACAGCGGTAGCGTGGCCGCGCGCAGCAGGAGGTTCAGCTCCCGGCCCAGCCCGCCGCTGTCCACGAGTACCAACCGGTCGCAGCGCTCCGGGAACTGGTAGGCGAGCTGCATCACGACTCCGCCGCCGAGCGAGTGCCCCACGAAGGTCGCGCTCTCATGGCCGAGGGTCACCATCAGGTCCCGCACGCCGCTCGCGTACGCGCCGAGCGAGTAGTCGCCGCGCGGCTTCGCCGACTCGCCATGCCCGATGAGGTCGGGTGCGATGACGGTGAAGCGGGTCGCCAGGTAGGGGATCACGCGCTCCCACGTGGCCGACGTGGAGGTGATCCCGTGAACGAGCACGATCGCCGGGCCGCTGCCGGCGCAGCGGTAGGCAACGCTGTGTCCGTGGAGGTTGATCTCCTTAAGCTCGAGGGCGTCCGCAGGCAGCCGCCGGGCTGTCCCGGCGATGCTCTCCGTAGCTAGGCGGGCCATGCTCGGAGCCTAGTCGCCCGAGCCAGTCCACCGGTCCTTTCTCGCTACCGCTTTCGACGTGAGGGTGTCACACGGACGCCTTCGGTCAGGTACGCCGCCACCTCGTAGCGCGCGGGTAACCAGACCGTGGCGTCGTCCGTCACCACGTACAGCGGCTGTATAGTGGCCGGTGTAACCCAGACGGAGCCTATGCGACGTCTTTTGGGTCGCCTGAGTCCTGTCGGGACGGTGCGCGTGTTGGCGCTGCGCCGGATCTCCAGTCATCTGTCCGAGAGTGTCTGGAGGCCCCCATGCCGTACCTGAACTGTCCCGGTTGCCGGTTGACGGTTTACCTGCCGCCCGCGCAGGACGCTCTCGACGAGTGCCCGCGATGCTCAGGCCGTCTGGGCGCGGTTCGCACGCTCTTCCCGTCGAAGGCGCGGCCAGCCCGGCCCAAGGGTGGGCCGCGCCGCTCGGCTCTCGACACCGTCATTTCCACCCGTCGCGCGCGGTCTTCTCCGCCGCGGCCCAAGTAGCGCTCGAGGCCGCGTTGACTGCCGTGCTCGGACGCGCCCTGAGGACCGCAGCAGGCGCCGGCGAGCTGCTGCTGCGTCCCGCGGCGCTGCTGTCGCGCTCGCAGGGCCAGGGCGCCGTGCTGCGCGAGACCTCGCACCGGCCCTGGGCGCTACCGAGCGAGCCGTGGCTGATGGCGCAGACCTGGAAGGACCTGCTGTTCGCACACTGGCCGGTCCAGCCCGAGCGGCTTCGACCGCTGCTACCCCGGGCGATCCCGCTGGACGTGCGCGAGGGAATCGCGTGGGTCGGCGTCACGGCCTTCCGGGTGTCTGCCTTCCGGCTGCGCGGCGTGCCGCACCTACCGGGGATCACCGCGTTTCCGGAGCTGAACGTCCGCACGTACACGACCATCGACGGAAAGCCGGGGATCTGGTTCCTGAGCCTGGATGCCGCCAGCGTGCTCGCCGTCGTGGGAGCGCGGCGCACCTACCGGCTGCCCTACTTCAAGGCGCGCATGGAGTGCAGCGAGCGGGGCGGCTGGATCGAGTACCGCAGCCGGCGCGCGTCCCGTGACGGCGAGCCGGCGGCGCTGGCCGGGCGCTATCGGCCGACCGGCCCCGAGGCGCCCGCGCCGCCCGGGTCGCTCGCGCACTGGCTCACCGAGCGCTACTGCCTCTACACCCTCGACGAGCACGGCGACGTCTTTCGCGCCGACATCCACCACCCGCCCTGGCCACTGCGGCCCGCCGAGGCCGCCTTCGAGCTCAACACGATGGCCGAGCCGTACGGCCTCGAGCTGCACCCACCACCTGCACTACTGCACTTCGCCCCCCGACAGGACGTCCTGATCTGGCCGCTGGTCAGGGAGGCTTAGGTGGGTCAGACGAGCGCGAAGCCGGGCTTGTGCTCGACGTACTCGACGCGCACGCCAGGGCGATCCGCTCAAGAGAGCCGCGCTCGCGCGACCCCTCGTCGTCGAGCCAGCGCCAAGCCGCCGACGACGAGCAGCACGCCGGAACCGAGAAAGGCGAGGTCCCAGCCGAGCGGACCGCCGAGGTCGTCTCGCACGTGGTGGATGCCGAGCAGCTGATGGTCGATCAGACCCTCGACGAGGTTGAAGGCGCCCCATCCAGCCAACATCATCCCGACGTGAGCGCGCCAAGGTGGCGCCAGCTCCCCTCGCCGCCACGCCCGTACCGTCAGCACCATGGCCGCGGCGACGAGGAACCAGGTTGCCAGGTGGAAGAACCCGTCGGCGAGCGGTGTTTGACTCGAGGCCGGAGACCGTGTCGCTCGGATGGTCCCCTGTGGCCGTGAGCAGGTGGTGCCACTGCAGGATCTGGTGGAGCACGAATGCCGTCGATGAACCCACCGAGGCCAAGGCCCAAGACGAAGGCCGGCGCGGCGGGGCCAGTCGAAACGGCCGCTTGCGGCGAGAAGGACACGATGCCACCTACCCGCTCGCGTGGACAGGCAACCGACAGGGCGCCTACACCGGCGCGCTTCCCAGCTCGTCGGGAAGAAGGGGCCCGCCCGCGGCCCCCTTCCCTTGGCTCGACTGGATCCTCAGGCGTTGCTCAGCTCGCGTTCGGTCGCCTCAATGACGCCGGCGCGTGCCTTGTGCTTGCGCTCGTAGGCGCCCACGTCCTTGAGTCGCTGCTCGTCGCCCTCCGAGAGCACGGCACGGACTTCGTCCACGCCCAGCTCGTCGTAGCCGGGCCACGGCTCGTCGCCCTGTAGGGCGTCGATCCTGCTCGTGACCGTGGAGCGGTTCTGGTTCTTGCGCTCGTAGGCATCGACCTTGGCCAGGTCGATCTGGGAGAGCCCGGCGAGCTTGTCCTGAACCTCGTCGGCGCTGAGCGAGTCGTAGTTCGGGATGGCCAGGTCCGACTCGGAGGCCACGGCCCCCTTGACGGTGCCCTCGGCGCGGGCCACCCCGGGCACCTTGCGCGCCTGACGCGACGTGCGCTTGGCCTGGCCGGCGCTTCGGCGGGCAGTGCGCTTGGCAGTGCCGCCGACCTTGCGGGCGGTGTCGGCGGCGCCCGTCTCGGTCACGTCGTAGGAGCCCTCGCCGTTGAACTCCGCCCGTGCCACGGCGTCGGTGAGCCGCGGTATCTCCTTGAGTAGCCGGTTGAGCATGCGCTGTTCGTCTCCGAGCACCGACTTGGCCAGCCGCTCGGTCTTGCCGTCGCCCGCCGTGCGTGCGAGCCGGGCCAGCGCCGTGTAGGTGGCGATCTCCAGTGCTTCAGCCGCGCACGAGTCCTTGGCGTTCTTGAGCACCTTCTCCTCGCCGCCATTGCCCCGAACCAGATCGAGCGGGGTCTTGGTCAGCGCCAAGGCTTGCCCGATGACGGACTGGACTGCGCCCACGCCGACCTGGAGCGGGTTGTTTCCCTGCCCCAACTCGCTCAAGCGGCGTTCGACACGCTCGGCGTGCCGACGCGTCTCTTGGAGATGGGTCTCCAGCCCATCGCGGTAGCTGCCCCGAGGGGTCATCGCGATCTGCGCCTGCAGCTGGCGCACCAACGCCAGCTCCGAGCCGTGGGCCTCGTTCAGGTACTGCACGATCTTCTGCTTCTGCTGCTTACTCACGAGTCACTCCAAGTTCAATGTCGAAATCGTTCCGGTGCGCCCGGGCCGCGAACAGCCTGCCGTCCGCGGCGCCGGGCGGGGGAAGCACCGGGCTAGCGATCGCTCGTGCGCTCGCTGGCTTCGTCCGTGTAGGGCTCGCGGCTGCCGGACTTGGCGAGCCCACGCGAGATGAAGTAGCCCGCGCCGAGAATCGAGACGTACAACCAGGCCTGGCGGGCGATGAACTCATCCGTGCCGTTGTCGCCACCATTGATGACGGCGGCGCTGACCAGGATGGCCAGGACGAGCCCAACCATCGCCCAGAACTCGGTGGTCTTGAACGCCTGCTTGGTCTCGGTCGCGAGCCGGCGAGCGGCTCGCCCGACCGACGATCCATTTCCATCCGCGCGCACGCTGCCGCGGGTTACGTCTGTTGCTGCCATCAGGGGGACTCCTTTTAGATGGTCGCCAAGGCGCCTCGCGTTCGCAAGGGATCTGGCGGAAGGTCAGGTGATAGGCAGAGCGGAACGGAATGGCCAGTCGCCCTTGCCTGAGTCGCCGGTACCCCAAGGGGTGACCCACAAACCTTTCAGGGCATAGCCCGTAGCACCCGAATGAAGTTCAACGAGCGTCTCGCACCCCGGAGTCCACCTCGCGAACAAGGATCTCGAGAGCTGTCTGCCGGCTGCTGCGGAAGAAGCCCAGGCCGAACTAGGCGAGGCGCGACACCACGATGCCGAGGAAAGCCCACGCCGTCCGCGTCCACTCTGCCGCCCGAACACCACTCCGAGGTCAGTTCCGACTCGCGGACATCGCGGCGGGGTCGGCGCCGTCCGTAACTCTGGGTGAAACTCCGCCGCGATGGGGTTCGCCGATGCCCGCGGGTCCTGTGCGCGCCGGGCTCGCATCGTGATGGACCGCGCTCGCCAGACAAGCGCGATGGCGCCGATTGCGGCGTTCCGGCCGGCAAGCCACCCATCTCGGTTCGGCCGCCAGCGGATTTGGCCCGCGGCGGAATGCGGTTTCTCGCGATCGTCGCAAGATGTCGAGCCGCAGTCCACCTTGTCGTGCGCTCGTCGACGCGCTGCTCTTCCACGTGCAAATGGGAACGGGCTCCGCGCCGCACGCCTGATTAGCCCCTTCGAGGGTCCACCACGGGTCCACAAAGGATCACAACGGAGCCCAATCGCGACCAAGCGCGGAGCGCGCCGCACAACCGCAATCCGCGCCCCCGATGAGGATGCGGACTTAAGCGCTGCGGCTCGCCCGCCGGTGCCGGCACGCACCATGATCAAGCGCTCGTCGTTGCCGCCGGCAAGACGTCCAGCGCGCTGGGGGCCGCCGAGTTCCGTCCAGGCATCCACTGCCGGATCATCACCGAGGCAGCGGGCGCCCGAGCTCGGCGCCGCTCGCCGACAGGCGCCACGGCCCGTAGAGCCGGTGACGCCGCGCCACAGCAGGGGTCAGCTTCACCCGGCGCCGACACCGGACGCGCCACAGTGTCTGCCTTGAATGGCCTCTTGTCGATTCGAGCCCGCTGGAAGTCGCCCATGCGCTGGCTCCTAACCAGACAACGGGTCGGCGCTGCCGGCGGTCGGCCGCCGCCGGGTTAGGATCGGCATATGAAACGGATCTCGCTGGTCGTCCTGCCCGTCGGCCTCGTCTCTGTGCTGTGCGTAGTGGGGGGCGCGCTCGCCGCGAAACCCACTAGCCCGCCCGCTCCCGACCCGGCGCTGTTCCCCGACCTGCGGACGGTCGTCCCTCAGCACCTGAACCTCGTGAACCAGGGTCAGGCGGAGTACCTGCGCTTCTCCAACGGAATCGCCAACACCGGTCCAGGGCCGTGGGCGCTGCGCGCCGAGCACGACCTCACCGGGACGGCACAGACGACGACCGCCTACCAGGAGATCCGCACGAACAACTCGCCCTACCAGTGCGGCACGCAGCCGAAACAGGTGACGGAGTGCTACGAGATCCAGTCCGAGCGCGCCGCCTCGGTGTTCGAGTACCACCCGACCCACAACCACTGGCATACGGCCGACGCCGCTCGCTTCGAGGTCCGGGTCGGGAGCTCGACGGGGCCGATCGCCGGCTCGCAGTCCGTGAAGGTCGGCTTCTGCCTGATCGAGATCTACCGCCTCGACGGCAACTCGCCGACCAGCCAGCGCACGTTCTGGGACTGCCACGGCACCCACCAGGGGATCGGGAGCGGCTGGGTCGACCAGTACCACCAGGCGACGGACGGCCAACAGGTCACCCTGACCGGCCTCCCGAACCGAGACGACTACTACCTGGTATCGACGACCGACCCGAGCGACGCCTTCCTCGAGACGAACGACGCCAACAACAAGGCGTGGGTGCGCTTCAGTCTGTCGAGCACGAGCAACGGGAATCGGAAGGTCACCATGACCGGACACTCCGCGTGTGCGAGCCCGGGGCTCTGCGGGGAGGGTGCGCCGAACCCGGGCTGACGTCGAGCCTGCAGCGTCCGGACCGAAGCAGGCGTCTTCGGTGACGGCGCACCGGCGATCGTGTGGACGCTCGCGCGTCGTCCGAGGCAGCAGCCCCGCCGAGTTCGCGTCACGCTGCTGCTTCCGCCCTAGAGCAGCAGCGTCACTCGTCCTGCCGGTACGAGCTGCGGACGCGAGCGTCGACATGTTCGTCGTAGTCCGAGTCGCGCAGGCGTCGGTCCTCCCGCTCTATGGTGTCCAGGGAGTCGCCTCGGCAACCTCCTCGATTGTCACTCGCAGCTTCGGACGGGGGAGCGGGAACGCCCCGAGCGTCCGCTTCGAGAGCACGAGAGCGCACCCGTCGTCGGCGTGAAGTTCCTCTGAGCGGAGAGCTTCGGGTACTACTCGCTCCTCGACGTAGGTGAGTTGGTGCCTCGTCTCGTCCTCGAAGACAAACGTCAACTCCCATCCCATGCCTCATCCCTCCTCCTCCGACCAGCGGTGCTCTTCCTCCTCCTCGTCCCCAGCGAGAGGGTTGGGGCAGTCATCGGAGGGTCCTCGATCGTGGAGCTGGAAGACGTCTCCGTCACCTTCATCCCAGGCCTCTACCTCTCCGGCCGGGCACTGGCGCGAGTGCGCAGTTCCGGCTAGGAACGATCACCCGCGCCTTGGGCGTGCTGCGCGAGCTTGCATGGGCAGTCGATGGTCTTTAGGTTCTGGATGACGGTACTGACCGTGAGGTAAGGCGCATGCAGGACATCGCGGAGTTCCTGAGAACCCACGACCCGTTCAGCGGACTCGACGAGGAGGCCTTGGAGCGGCTTGTCGAGCGGGTGGAGGTGGAGGTCTTCGAGGCGGGGGCCACCATCTTCAGGCAGGGCGAGCGGTCTCAGGGCAGGGTGCTGGTGGTGCGACGAGGGGCGATCGAGTTGGTCGATGGCAGCCGGGTCCTCGACGTGCTCGGGCAGGGGGAGCTGTTTGGACACCCCTCGATGCTGTCGGGTCTGCCGTTCGGATTCGAGGCGCGCGCCCAGGAGGACAGCCGCTGCTATTCGATGGCGGCTTCCGATGTGATCCCGCTGCTGGCGCGGCGGTCGAGCCTGTCGTATCTGACGCGGTCGTTGCTGCAGCGTCGCGAGCCGGGGGGCGCGGCCGCCGAGGCCGACGTCGCCAGCGCCGAAATGACACAGCAGCCGGCCAGGGCCCTGATACGTCGCGAGCCGGTGACCTGCGCGGCGGATCGCCCCCTTCGCGAGGTGGCCCGGCTGATGTCGGACGAGAACGTCAACTCGATGATCGTACGGGCGGAGAACGGAGAGCTGGGAATCGTCACGGACGGCGACCTGCGCTCCCGGGTTGTGGCCGAGGGGATGTCGGTAGACGTGCCAGTGGGCGAGGTCGTGTCGGGACCCCTAACCACCGTCGGTGCGGACGCTGCCGGCGCCGACGTGATGCTGGCGATGCTCGACAACGACGTCCGCCACGTTGGCGTCCTCTCTCCCAGGGGCGAGTTGCTCGGAGTGCTCGGCGGCATCGACCTGGTGGCCGCCGAGGCACGCACGCCCTTTGCGCTTCGGCGCGAGATCGCGCGGGCGCGGGACAAGGAGGAGCTGAGTGAGGCGGCGCAGCGGCTGCGCTCCACGGTGGTCGCGCTGCATGCCACCAAGCTCCCTCCCCAGCAGATCGGCCGCGTGATCTCGGTCGTCGCCGACGCGCTGATCCGGCGCATGATCGAGCTGGCGATCGAGTCCAAGGGCAGGACGCCGGCCGAGTTCGCCTGGCTTGCGCTGGGCAGCCACGGGAGACGGGAGACCGTGCCCTCTTCCGACGTCGACTCGGGGATGGCCTGGGAGGACGAGTCCGAGCAGGAGTCCAGCGGATCAGACCCGCGACGCGTGATCGCTTCCGAGGACGTTGTGGGCTACATGCGGACGATCGCCGCCGACGTGGAGGACTGCATCCGGGTCGTTGGCTGGCGTCTCGATCCACACGGCGTGACGGCGTCCGGTGAGTTCTCTGCCGACTCGATGGACGCATGGCGCCGGTCGATCGGGCATTGGCTGCAGAACCCGGGCGACGAAAAGGTCCTGATCGCGACCTCGATCCTGCTCGACGGCCGCACGGTTTACGGGCCGGCGGAGCTGGACCCGCAGGCGATCCTGCTGGAGCCCGCAAATCGCGCCAAGCTGCTGCCATCGATGCTCCGTCTTGCACTGGCGCAGAAGCTACCGACCGGATTCAGGGGCAACATCGTGGTCGAGAGCTCCGGCGAGCACAGTGGGACCTTCGACATCAAGCACGGCGGACTGCTTGCCGTCGTCGATATTGCCCGCTTCGCGGCACTGAAGGCCGGCGCAAAGGTCACGGGGACGATCGGGCGGCTGCGGGCGGCGTCCGAGCTCGGGGCGATCGATCCCGCACATGCCCGGACGCTCGAGGAGGCCTACGACCTCTTCACTGCGCTCCGGCTCGAGCACCAGATTCAGCAGCTCGAGCGGGGAAACGAGCCAAATGACTATGTCGACCCGAAGGAGCTTTCAGAGCTCACGCGGCGATATCTGCGCGATGCATTCCGCGAGGTCGCCGCTGTGCAGAAGTCGCTGTCGAGCGGGCGCGTCTGGGCGGCCTGAGTTCTTGAGATAGGCGCAATCGAGTCGCCGAGCGCGTGCGTGTACGTCGACTCGAAGTTTCCCTCACCCTCGAGGACGCCCGCATTTCCACGCAGAGCTCAGCAATGCTCCGAAACAAATAGGGCGCCTCCTAACAGGCCGACTCGATTTGCGCCGGGGCCAACTCACAGCTCGACCAGCTTGCCGCTGCGTTCGCCCGGGCCAGTCAGCGGCTACTTGGGCACAAAGTCAGCGCATTCCGACGCCGACGCCTTCCATACACGGACAGGCGTTCGCATGTCCTCGAGCGCGGGATGGAACTGGCGCACTGGCCCTTCCCGCCCGACGGGAGAAGTCTGGGCAGCTGACTCGCTGGCTGTCGCCTCGGACGAATCGGGAGAGTTCGGGGGCGCCGTCTTCGTACCGCCTGCTTCCCACCTTCACTCAGACTTTCGGCAGGGCGTGACACTCCCGCCGATCCAGGTGCCGATCGGCCGCTCGTGACCGTCAGGGGGCGAAGTTCGGCTGCCCACCCCTACCTCGTCAGCGGCTTGTCCTTGCCGTGGCTGGCTGCGGGAGCCGTCCTCCGCGGCGCTACCCCCGCGCCCAGCCGAATCGTCGAGACGCGGACCATGTCCGACGCGGCCCTACCGGCATCGCGAACACTAGGCCCCGAGCTTCTTCAACGCAGGCCAGGAGCGCCACGGTGACAGCTGCACAACTCCAGTGGTGGTGCGGCAAATCGCGGAGTTCTCGCCAGCGAGCCTGGCGCTCTCTGGTGGCGTGCGGTGCGGGGGCCCGAATGTCCGCTCCATTCGGAGATCCCTACATATGCTGGGATTTTCGCGTTGCGGCCGTCATCGCGACGCACCAGCCTTCCCAGGCGTTGGCCCGCTGTTGGCCCGATCTGCGCCGTGAGGGAAGCCGCTGGCTCGTGAGCGGTCCCCGTCGACGGGTGTGCGCGGACCCAGATGGGCGGGTCCAGCGAGTTATGGTCGTCTGGTGCGAGCATCGATACTCATTGCGGACGACGACTCGGTCAGCCGCAAGCTGCTGATTCGCCTGCTCGAGCAGGATGGGCACGACGTCCGCGCCGCCGAGAATGGCACCCAGGCGCTGGAGCTGTTCGCGGAGGAGCCGTCCGATGTGGTCCTGCTCGACATCGTGATGCCGGGGCTCGACGGTGTGTCTGTACTCCGGCGGCTCAAGGAGATGCCCGATGCTCACCACATCCCGGTGATCATGATCTCGGCGGTCGACGAGATCGACAGCGTCGTCCGTTGTATCGAGATCGGCGCGGACGACTACCTTGCGAAGCCGTTCAATCCGGTGATCCTGCGAGCCAGGATCAACGCGGGCCTCACGAAGAAGCGGCTTCATGACCTCGAGCGTGCACGGGTTCGGGACGTCTTTTCGCGGTTTCTCCCCGAGCACGTCGTCGACGACGTGCTCGAGCGAACCGACGAGGACCTCCGGCTCGGCGGCGTGCGAAGCGTCGGAACTGTCGTGTTCACGGATCTTCGTAGCTTCACGACCTTCTCGGAGGCGCGATCCGCCGGAGCTCGTGATCGAGGCGCTGAACAAGTACTTCGACGAGACGAGCGACTCGATCCTCGAGCACGGGGGCACCCTCGTCGCGTATCGCGGGGACGGTTTCCTCGCCGTCTTCGGCGCGCCCATCGAGGTCGAGGACCACGCGGACCGCGCCCTCGCCACGGCACGCGACATCGTCGACGTGCGCCTCCCGCGCTTCAACCGGTGGCTGCGCAGAGAAGGAGTCGGGGAGGAGTTCCGTTTGGGTGTGGGCCTCAACAGCGGGCCGTTCATGTCCGGCAACGTCGGGTCGCCCCGGCGACTCGAGTACGCCGTGTCCGGCGACACCGTGAACACCGCGTCGCGTATCGAGGGCATGACGAAGACCGTGGGGAGCCCGATCCTCCTCGCCCAGTCGACCCGCCAAGCGCTGCTGCGGCCACCGCACGACCTGAAATTTCTAGGTGACTTCGAGGTCCGCGGGAGGAAGTCGCCGGTCGCGCTGTGGACGCTCTCAGGGCGGGGCTCGTAGGGCCGCCAGAGCCTCCTGCAACCGCGCGTACTCCCCGTCGATTCGATCCACGAGCTGCTCGGCGCCTTCCAGCCGGCCGTCCTTGGCGCGCGCTTCGAGCTCGCGGCAGAGCTCCGAGAAGTCCTCGGCGCCGAAGGTCGCGCCGTTCGACTTCAGCGTGTGCGCCGCCCGCCGGGCCTCGTCCGCCTCGTCCTGCTCGAGGGCCCGCCGTAGCGTCGCCAGCAGGCTCGGCGCGTCCGCGAGAAATGTGTCGATCAGCTCCCCGAGGAAGTCATCCCCGCCGAGCTCCCTCAGCTTCTCGAGTGCGGCCGCCGCGAGGGTGACGCCGGCGTCATCCGAACTCGCTTCGGCCCTCTCCCGTAGGGGGCGGACATGGCGCAGCGCCCGCGCCAGCTCGTCAGGGCGAATTGGCTTGGCCAGGTAGTCGTCCATCCCGGCCGAGAAGCACGCTTCGCGATCCTCGGGCCTCACGTTCGCCGTCATGGCGATGATGCGCGGGCGGACCCCCGGAGGCCAGCGCTCGCAGATCCGACGGGAGGCGTCGAGACCGTCCAGCTCGGGCATCTGGACGTCCATGAGCACGACGTCGTACCTCTCGCGCTCGAGGGCATCGAGCACCTCGCGCCCGTTTTCGACGACGTCGGCGTCGTAGCCGAGCCTTCTGAGCAGCGCGAGAGCCAGCTGCCTGTTGACCGCGTTGTCCTCGGCCACCAGCAGACGCAGGTCCGCCACGGCGGATCTCGCGCCATCCTCGCGGCGGCCGGGCGCGGAATCCGGTGCCGTGCCGGCGGCGAGCACCCTGACGAGCGCGTCATACAGCTGCGAGCTCTTGACCGGCTTCACGAGCTGCGCCGCGAACTCGCTTGTCCCGCGTGCCTCGGCCAGACGGCCCATCGACGTGAGGAGCAGGAGCGGCAGGGCGTTCTGGTCCCGGTAGCGGCGGATCTCGCGCGCAAGCTCGAGGCCGTCCATCTCGGGCATCTGCATGTCGAGCACGGCGACGTCGAATGGATCGCCGCGGCGGACGCGAGCCAGCGCGTCCGTAGGCCGCTCGATGACCTCCACGAGCATCTCCCACGACTCCGCGAGGCGCCTGACGATCTCCCGGTTCGTGGCGTTGTCGTCGACGAGCAGCAGACGCTTGCCCGCGAGCGGAGCCTCGTCGCGCGCCGGACGCGGCGGCGCGGCGGCCTCTCGCGCGACGATCTCGAACTGGAACGTCGAGCCCCGGCCCTCCTCGCTCTCCACCGACAGCGCGCCACCCATGAGGTCCGCCAGCCGCTTCGAGATCGCAAGACCCAGCCCGGTGCCGCCATAGCGCCTTGTCGTGGAGGCGTCCACCTGGCTGAACGACTCGAACAGGCGGTGCATCTGCTCCGCCGGAATCCCGATGCCGGTATCCCGGACGGAGAAGCGCACCCGCCGCAGGTCGCCGCCGGCGTCCTCGGCCGTGACGGCGAGGACGACCTCCCCGGCTTCGGTGAACTTGACTGCGTTCGCGAGCAGGTTGCCAAGCGCCTGCCGCAGCCGCGTCGCGTCGCCGACGATCGCGGCCGGCACGTCGTCGTCCACGAGGCACCCCAGCTCGATCTCCTTCTTGGAGGCAGCCACGGCGACGAGATCGAGCGCGCTCTCGGCACACGCGCGCACCTCCAGGGCGTGCTCCTCGAGCTCGAGCTTCCCTGCCTCGATCTTCGAGAAGTCGAGGATGTCGTCGATGACCCGCATCAGGGCGTCCCCACTCGTGCGGATCACCTCGGCGAAATCGCGTTGCTCGTCGGTGAGCTCGGTGTCCAGCAGCAGCCCGCCCATCCCGATCACCGCGTTCAGCGGCGTCCGGATCTCGTGGCTCATCGTCGCGAGGAAAGCGCTCTTCGCCTGGTTCGCCGCCTCGGCGTCCTCGCGCGCGCGGAGAAGCTCGGTGATGTCGTGGTAGAGCACGAGACACCCGGTTCGCTCACCGTCGACCACGAGCGGCACCGTCAGGATCTCGACGTCGACGAGCACGCCGTCCTTGCGCGCCCGCCGGGCGATTACGTGCGCGAGGCCGTGATCCTCCGCCTGACGCTGGACCGCCCTGCTCTCCTCCCGCAAGTCCTCGGTCGGGAACAGCAGATCGGTCAGCGGCCGGTCGATGGCCTCCCCCTGCGCATAGCCAAACAGCCGCTCGGCCGCAGGGTTCCAGGACAGGACGCGGTTGTCCATGTCGAGCGTGACGATCGCGACCGGGCTCAGCCGGTGGAGCTCCTGGTAGTACGCCTTTTGCCGGGCGAGCTCGGCCTGGCTGTCGAGCAGCGCCTGGTCGGCTGCCTTTCGCTCGGTGACGTCCTCCAAGAACCCCTGGAGGAGGGGCTCGTCGCCATCCCGGTAACTGACCACGACGGCCTCGTCCCGGACCCAAACCACGCGCCCGTCCGCCGTGATCAGCCGGTACTCGGTCCTGAGCGGCGCGCCGGTGGTGCGCGTGCGCTCGTGATCGCGCAAGACACGATCGCGATCCGCCGGGTGCAGGAGCCTGACGAACAGATCGTCCTCGGCCGCCCACTGCTCGGCCGTGTAGCCGATCATGCGCTCGATCTGAGGGCTCGTGTAGATGTTCGAGCTGAGCTCGTCGAGCCGGTCGACGTAGATGGCGAGCGGCAGCTGCTCCACGAGAGCGCGATAGCGCTCCTCGGCCGCGCGGACCGCCTCCTCGAGCTCCTTGCGTTCGGTGATCTCGACGAGGTAGCCGTAGTGGTACGCCGGCTCGCCCTCTCGGCCGGCGACCTCGTGCGCCTCGTCGAGGAACCAGAGGACGCGCCCGTCGCGGGTCATCATCCGGTACTCGGCGCGGAAGGGCTCGCCCGCCTCCTGCGTTCTTCGCTGCTCGGCGAGCACCCAGTCGCGGTCGTCCGGGTGGAGGACCTTGCTGAAGAGATCCGGGTCCGCCGTCCACTCCTCGGCGGTGTAGCCGAGGATCGCCTCGAGCTGGGGGCTCATGTACGCGTTCGGGCCCGGGCCTTCGGGCCGGTAGACGTAGACAGTCAGCGGGCCCTGATCGATGAAGGCCTGAAGCCTGTGGTCAAGCAGCTGCTGGTCGGCGTGGGCCACCGCATTCTCCCGGGACGCTCGGATCCAGCGTAACCGCTGGCCGTCCATGTTCCAAGCCGCGCTTACGTTACGCCCGTGAACCTCGAGACGCCCGACGTCCGCTACACGCAGCGGCTTGCTCGACGCCGCCGCGGAGGCCGGCTACGCGTACCCAGCGGTCAACGTGAGCTCCTCCGAGACTCTGAACGCCGCGCTGCGCGGCTTCGCCGAGGCCGAATCCGACGGGATCGTCGAGCTGACGACCGGTGGCGCGACGTACGTGTCCGGCGCCGCCGTCGGCCATGGCGAGAGCGGGGCGAGAGCGCTCGCGGCCTTCGCCAACGAGGTCGGGCGCAACTACGGCGTCCTCGCGGCCCTCCACACCGACCACTGCCCGCCCGACCAGCTCGACGGGTTCGTCCGGCCGCTGCTGGCCGAGTCGCTGCGGCGACGGGAGCACCGCCAGCCACCAGTGTTCAACTCCCACATGTTCGACGGCTCCTCGCTGCCGCTAGAGGAGAACCTGCGCATCTCGTCGGAGCTGCTGGACGAGTGCGCCGGCGCAGGCGTCGTGCTCGAACTCGAATGCGGCGTGGTCGGCGGCGCCGAAGACGACGTGAGCGGCGAAGGCGCCGAGCACGGCAGGCTATACACGACGACCAAGGACCTCTTGCGCGTCGCCGAGGTGCTCGGCACCGGCGAGGGCGGGCGCTACCTGCTCGCCGCGACATTCGGGAACGTGCACGGCCTGTACGCGCCCGGCAAGGTCCAGCTCCGGCCCGAGATCCTGCGCGAGGGCCAGGATGCCCTCGCTGCGGCTCACCCCGCCGCGCGCTTCCAGTACGTCTTCCACGGCAGCAGCGGCTCGAGCAAAAAGGATGTACGCGATGCCGTGCGCTACGGCGTCGTCAAGGTCAACGTCGACACGGACATGCAGCTCGTCTTCACGCAGGCAATCGCGGACCATGTGCGGACGCACGGCGTAAGCGAGAAAGAGCACTTCGACCCACGCTCGTGGGGACGCGCCGCGGAAGCCGCCATGGCCGATGCGGTGGCGGCGCAGTGTGCCCTCCTGGGGTCCGCCGGCCGCACCCTCGCACGTTCGTGATCGCCGGGAGTGCGCTTTCCCATGGAAGCGGGGTCTCGGCAAGCGCCGCTCCCGCTCCTGAAAGGGACGAGCTGCAGCAGCGCCGCGCGCTCGCAAGCAGAGTGCTGCATCCACTCAGTGTCAGGCTCGGCGTCACGGGGCGGTGGTGTCCGACTCGGCCGGTAGGTCCCGGGCTGGCGGTGGGCTGACCCGAGTGCTGCTTGTCGTCCGCTGGGGACTGACTGGCATGGGTTGTGTCGCCCACCACCACATGGACGGCCTTCATAGACAGAGCGGCCGCACCGCGTCACGGAACACCCCATCAACCATCATGTCGCCGATCCAGGACCACCCCGGATCGCGGACCGAGATAAGGCTGGGCGTCCGCTCGCACCCGACCCCCACCACCCGCCACGTCCGCGCCCCACCGCCACCAGCGACTTGACGCCAAGGACAAGCACAGATAAGGAGCAACCCATGGAAGGAGTCGCGAGACCGGTGCTACCTCAGCCACGCAACCGGAGAAGCCTCGACCGCGTCCCCAGAGACTGCCGGACTCCACGTAGATGGGCCGGTCGACATTCTCGAGGCCGCCGCCGACAGGCGCTCGGAATTAGCCCGCTGGCGGAGGAGTCTCGACTCCCGGCGCCTGCGCCGGGCTATGGACCTTGGGCGTTCGCGCCGAGGCCAGTGTCTGACGCAGTCCGTCGACGGCCTGCTCTGCCCAGCGCTTGATGAACCAGCGCCCGACCGTCTTGTCGAATAGCCGGTACCGGAGCGCGGGCGGGTGGAGGCCCATCTCCATGTCCACGAACGTGCCGCCTTGGGCAGCGGTCAGCTGCCAGTGCTGGAAGCCGCCCGTCGTTGGGCAACTCCACTTCAGTTCCTTGAGCTCGTCGCGCCGGTCGATCATTCGGGTGTACTCCAACGGCCGCCCAGCGAACGTCGCCACCACCTGGGTATAGACGTCCCCCACCTCGAACGTCTCGCCGCGAATCTCTACCGCGACCGGCCACCACTGAGGGTACGTGGCGGGGTTGCCGACGAGCGCCCAGACCTCGTCCAGCGGCGCATCAAGGTGGGCCTGCGCGCGGTAGTCCGACACCATGCAATCTTCGCAGAGAGCGACAGTTGCGAGGCCCGGAGGAAGAGTGCCTGCACGCCGGTCGCGCCTGCTTCCGCCGTTTGTCGTCCAGCCGCGCCGGAGACGGGTGGTCATGGTCGGACTCTGCGGCGGTCAGGCGGCGTGTCTGGCTCGGTGACGTCGTTGCCGTTCTCGCAGGCCACAGGGGCGTTCGGCGTGCCAGCGCTGCGTGGCGGAGCGGGTGACGTCGTAGAACACCAGCGTGCACTCGGGGCGGGCGCAGCGGCGAAGCCGCGCTGGCTCGAACTCGCTGAGCTCGTGGATAACCGCGACGAGCAGCGTTGCGGCTGCTGACGGGCGCTGCGGACGCAGCGTCGTGCGCAGGTTTCCGTCCGGTTGTCGCTCGAGGGCGTAGATCGCAGGCTCCTTGGCAGCCAGCGCGTTGAGCGCCCCCAGGGGAGGTTGCGAGCTGTCGATCAGCGCGTCGACGATCGCGACGACGGCCCGCTGCACGACGCGCACCGCGGCAAGCTCCAGCGTGTCCACAGGAGCGTCGAGAAACGGCTCGAGCAGCTCGCTCGCGCTGGCCGCGTCGGCCAGCGCGTCGTGCGGCACCGCGACGGGCGCATGCGTAGGGCGTCGATCGGCTTGCGCATTTGCGAGTGCAACGACGAGAGCGGCGTTGGTCACAGCGGGGCGCCGACGGTGCGACGACGAGGCTCGCTGACCAGTTGGTCGGCACGCTTGGCGTTTGGACGCGAGGCGTAGCTCATCGCCGCATCAGCGGCCTCGCGGCTCGCCCAGCGACTGATGACGATCAAGTGGCCCGGCTCGTCGAGGTCCTGGATCAGCTCGTGCGCAATGTAGCCGTCGTAGGACAGCATGTCCTGCCAGATCGCCTTCGTGACGCTGATCCCCTGCTCTGCGGTCTCAGCCGGAAACCGCGATTCCCAGATCGAGTGGACGCTCAACGGAGACTCCGTGCAACGGTCTAACTGTGTAATGCACGTTACGATATCAGGCTGTCCGCAGGCGACCCGCGAGCCCTCCTTAACTCGTTTCGCGCACGGGCCACCAGCTCGCCCAGCGGCTGTCGCAGGCGTGAGTCCTGGCGAAGCAGGCCCGTCGCTAGGCTCGGTCAATGAGTTCGCGGGCCGACGATCAACTGCCGGACGCGGGCAGGCTCCCCACCGGTCGCCTCGCGCGGACTGCGCGTGTCGGTGGGCTGGTGACGGGTCAGGGCCTGCGGTGGGCGGGGATGCGGACCGCCAACCGGGTCCGGACGCCTGAGCGTGCCGCCGCGGCCGAGAGGGAGCGGGCCGCGGCGCTGGTCCAGCAGGTTGTCGAACAGCTTGGGCAGATGCGCGGCGCGGCGATGAAGGTCGGCCAGATGCTCTCGATGGTCGAGTTCGACGGCCTCCCGGAAGAGGAGCGGGACGAACTGCAGCGGAGCCTCGCCGCGCTCCGCGACGACGTCCCGCCGGTGCGGTTCGCGGACCTGGAAAGGCTGATGCGGCAGGAGTTCGGCGGGCCGCTGCAGCATGTGTTCCGCGACTTCGACGAGCGTGCGTTTGCCGCGGCCTCGATCGGCCAGGTCCATCGCGCCAGGACCGTCGACGGCGACGAGGTGGCCGTGAAGATCCAGTATCCCGGGGTCGCCGAGGCGGTCGACACGGACCTGCGCAATGCGACGCTACTGCTACCGATGGTCAAGCGGCTCGCCCCGGGGCTGGACGCGAAGGCGCTCGCGGCGGAGATGCGCGAACGGATCGGAGACGAGCTCGACTACGAGCTCGAGGCCCAGAACCAGCGCCGCATCGAGCGGCTGCTGCGAGGACATCCCTTCGTCCGCGTGCCCCGTGTCCACACGAGCCTCTCGACCCGGCGCGTGCTGGTGTCCGAGTACGTCGAGGGCGAGCGCTTCGAGGCCGTGCGGCGGGTCGACAAGGCGCAGCGCGACCGCTACGGCGAGATCGTCTTCAGGCTCTACTTCGGGTTGCTATATCGCGACCGGATCGCGCTCGGAGACCCGCACCCCGGTAACTATCTGCTCTGCGCTGATGGCCGGGTCTGTTTCCTGGACTTCGGCCTGCTGCGCGACGTCGACGCATCCCGCGTGGCTTCCGAGCGGGCGATCGCCCTTGCCGTCCGCGACGGCGACGCGGAGGCCCTCAAGGCGGCCCTACGTGCGGGTGGGTATCTGCCCGCCAGCCGCGCAGATGCAGTGGACGCCGATTTCGCGCTCGGCCTGATGCGAATGGCGATCAGGTGGTACGCCGTCGCGGGAGAGCGTCACTTCTCTCCCGCTGACGCCCGGCGCGACTCGGACCGTGAACGCCTGGACCGGGAGGAGCGGGCCGCGATGAGGGTGCAGCTCAACCAATTCACGCTGCCACCCGAGGCGATCCTCATCCGGCGGATGCACGGCATCGTCGCCGTGGTCCTCGGGCAACTCCGCGCGGGCGCCGACTGGGGCGCGATCGCCGCGGAGTACCTGCACGGCGAGCCGCCCTCGACGCCGCTGGGGGAGGCCGAAGCCGCCTTCTTCAGGCGCCGCGGTCGGACTACGAGCGCCGCACTGGCGGCCGCCGACTAAGCATCCTCCGGCGTGTTCGCCCTCCCGGCGTGACGGGCGCGTCCGCGGCGTAGCGGGCCGCCCGCGCCTACCGAGGCCGCGAGGCGTCCGGCGCCCAGGTTGAGTCTGGCGGCAAGAAGGAACGGCCGGGGGGCGTTCCTCTCTCAGGCCGCCGATCGCGTTCCACTCCCACCGTGGAGCGATTGCGCGCTCTGGAACAACAACCCGAAGGGAATACTCATGAGGAAACTCCTCGGCATCACCGCCATCGCCGCCATAGCGGTCTTGGCGTTTGCCGCACCGTCGTTCGCCGCCAAGGGTCACACCGCCGTCACGTTCGACGGTGCGTTCCTGACGAACGGCGCGTCGATGTGGTCGGGCGAGGTTGTCTCGCCGAAGGCCAAGTGCGGCCTCAACCGCGTCGTCCTGATCTACAAGGTGCGCCCCGGCGCGGACAAGAAGATCGGCTCGACCAAGGCCAAGTCGGTGACCGGCGTGCTCGGCTACCACTGGGCCTACGAGAAGACCGGCTACGCCGTGAAGTCGTCGGAGCGCTACTACGCGAAGGTCAACGCCACCGACAAGTGCAAGGCGGCGACCTCGCCGGTCCTCCACGCGGACAGCTACTAAGAGCGTGGGGAGCGTCCATCCGTACGGCATCCAGCCCTTCTAGGTGGACCCGGGGTCGCTCCCCAGCCAGTCCGCCACCTGCACTTCGGTGTCGTGGCGAATGGTCACGCCGGCCGCACCGGCGACGGCCCGCGCGGCGCGGAGCACCTTCGTCCGCTCCTTCTCCTCGAGGGTGGCGATGAAGCTGACCGAGGCGATGCGGTCCACAAATCCGTCGGCGTCCAGGAACTGCTCGTTGGGGAATACGCGCTGCTGCAGCGGCCCGAACAGCTTGGTACGTTCGAAGGCGGCGTGCCAGGCGCCCGTGTGGAATGCGGACGGGTGGTCGCGGTGTGGGGCGATCAGGTCGTCGATCGCCTGGTTCACCGGCTCGTCCATCCGCCGGCGGTTCCAGACCAGGGCGAGCCCGCCACCGGGGCGCAGCACGCGATGGATCTCGGCCAGGGCCGCGTCGCCGTCAAACCAGTGGAAGGCTTGCGCGACGACGACCGCGTCGGCGCTCTCCGTGGCCAGCGACATCGCCTCTGCCGTCCCATCCACCGCCCGCGCGCCCGCGGGCAGCACGGCCCGCATCTCAGCCACCGGCTCCACCGCGACCACCTCCGCACCGGTGGCGAGTAGAGGACGCGTGAGCTTTCCGGTCCCGGCGGCCAGGTCGACCACCGTGCGACCCGGGCCGAGGCGGAGCCTCGCGGCCAGGAAGTCGACGGCGGCGGGCGGGTAGCCCGGGCGGCCGCGCTGGTACGCCGCGACCGACCGCGAGTAGCCCGCGGCGCTCGGCCTAAGGCTGCTCCGACCTCGGGGACATCCTCGAGCCACTCGCGCTTCGTCACGTCGTGGCGCACGCGCTCGCCGAAGTCGACTTCGCGGCGCAGCTCGCCGAGCAGGCCGTGACGCTCGGCCACCACGTTGTGCTTGTGGATCGTCTCGAGGTTCTCCTGGCGCGCGGACACGAGCGCCTTCTCGTCGAGATGGCCGAAGCGCTCGATGGCCATGCGGACCATCTCCCGCACGCAGTCCTCGACGAAGCGGGGCTGGAGGTGCGCCTTCTCGACGACCTCGACCTCGTCCGAGCGCTTCATCAGCTCGTAGATCTCCGAGCTCATCGCCGACTCGACGATCTCGAGCAGGACCTCGGCGTCGAGCGCCTCCGAGCTCTCCTCGGGACAACCGATGTGCAGCGTGCCGATGCCGCGCTGGTTGTGGGTGGCGACCGGCACAGCCTCGAACACGCGTGCGATCTCGTCGTCGGTGAAGCCGTCCTCGCGCAGGCGCTCCTGCGAGCGCTCCATCACCATCTCCTGCGCGCACGGGCAGGCGGTCATCCCCTGGGCCTCCACGCCCACGAGCCGCCGCGTGCCGCGCGCCGACGCCACCGCCGAGCCGAACAGCGTGTAGATCTCCTGGGTCGGCAGGCCCGACGCGGGGGTGCGTTTGTGCTCCGGGTAGCGCGCCGCGATCGTGACCTCGGCGCGGCGCCCGTCCTGTCGGTCGCGCACGCCCTCGGCGATGTGCGAGGCGAGCGTCTCCGCCTTGAAGGCTGCCTCGCCGAGGATCACCTGGTCGATCGTCTCGTTCACGACCTCCTCGAAGCGCGACATGTGCGCGCCCTTCTGCTGCGGCCCCAGATCGACGAAGCACTCGAGCTCCGCGTAGAACAGCTGCTCGGCCCCGTTCGAGCGGACGCGAACGACCTTTTCGACGCCGGTTACGCCCACGCGCGAGAGGCTCACCTGGGTCGAGGGGCGCCGCGCCTGAACGTCCTCGCCGAGAGGCGCGCTTCGCTCGATCATGGGGGCGACCAACGATACCGAGCGTCCCGTGAGGCCATCGGGACTCGTTGTACCCGGACGGGGCCTGGGTACCCTTGAGCGCAATGGCCGACCAGCAGTTCTGGGAGCGCACGTTTGGCGGGCACTTCGTGCTCCCAAGACGCAGCTTCTGGCCCAACTTCTTCTCCCGGGTCGTGGCCCGCCTGCAGTGGGATCCGGCAGCCATCGACCTCACCGCGGACGCACGCGCGTGGCCGGAGCTCCCGGCTGAGCGTCGCCGCCGCCTCATGCCTCTTCTCGCCGGCTTCTCGCGTGGCCGAGGACGCGGTCTCCGAGCACATCACGCCGTTCGGCGACGTCGCCAGGGAGGCGACCTTGGCCTCCCAGGAGAGCCTGATGGCCTGGGTCTTCTTCCTGCAGCGCCGCGACGAGGACCGCCACGCGCAGTTCTTCGACCGCATCGCCGCCGAGGTGCTCGGCCTGCCCGGAGACACCCCGGCCGAGCGGCGCGAAGCGGCCCGGGCCCACGTTCCGGACGCGGTGCTCGAGCTCTTCGAGGTGCGGCTGCCCGCGATGGCCGCCGAGCTCACGGCGGGCCGCGCCGGGCTGGGCGAGGGAGTCGCCCTCTACCACATGGTGCTCGAGGGGATCATCTTCGACGCCGCGCATCACGTGCTGCGCACCGACCTGGCCGACGGCGCCCTGCCGGGGGTGCGCGAGGGCGTCGAGCGCGTCGAGCTCGACGAGCGCTGGCACATCGGCTTCGGCCTGCGCTGCCTGATCGAGGCCCAGCCCTCCCGAGAGCTCCTCGACGAGCTGCTGGCGCGCGCCGACGAGGCCGCCGCGGCCTGGGGCGATGCCCTCCCGGACGAGACTCGCGAGCACATCGCGGACGCGTGTCACCACCGGCTGGCGGCCGTCGGGCTCATCGAGCCGCACGTGGCGGCGGATCGAGCCGTCAGGCGCGCACCGGCCGCTTGACCGCCCGATAGACGAACTCGTCCGTTTGCGCCGACTCGCGCGCCGCGACCACGCGGTCGTGATGCTCGGAAAACCTGCAGACCGGGTCCGTGGCCGCAGCGTCGCCCGTGAGCCGCAGCGCCTGGCAGCGGCAGCCGCCGAAGTCGACCTCCTGCCTCCCGAGCGGGCACGAGCGGCATGGCTCCTGCATCCAGCTCGTCCCCCGGAAGCGTGCGAACGCGTCGGACTCGCTCCAGATCCACTCCAGCGGATGCTCGCGCACATTGGCGAACTCGAGCCCCGGGATCGTCGACGCCGCCTGACAGGGCAGCACATCGCCGTTCGGGGCGACCACGATCGCCGTCCGCCCCCAACCGCCCATGCACGGCTTCGGCAGATCCTCATAGAAATCGGGGAGCACCCAGAGCACATCGACGCTGGGGCCGACCCGCTCACGGAAGCGCTGGACCGCCTCCTCCGCGCGCCGCAGCTGCTCCCAGGACGGCATGAGCGCATCCTGGTTGGCGACCGCCCAGCCGTAGTACTGCGTGTTCGCAAGCTCGAGCCGCTGCGCGCCGAGCTCGAGCGCGAGATCGAGCAGCTCCTCGATCCGGTCGAGGTTCTGCCGGTGCAGGACGCAGTTGATCGTCAGCGGGAAGTCAAGCTCCTTCACGAGGCGCGCCGCCGCGACCTTCTTCTCGAACGACCTGTTCCCGGCGATGCGATCGTTGTCCTCCGGGTCGGGGCTCTGGATCGAGATCTGCACGTGGTCGAGCCCGGCGGACTTCAGGGCCTCCGCGCGCTCGCGCGTGAAGTGCACCCCCGCGGTGATGAGCGACGAGTAGAGACCGGCGTCGCGCGCGCCGGCGCAGAGCTCGTCCAGATCGCGGCGCAGCATCGGCTCGCCGCCCGTGAGCGCGAGCTGCAGCACGCCGAGCGCGCGCGCCTCCCGGAAGGTGCGGGTCCAGTGCTCGGTCTCGAGCTCCCGGCGGTACTTCTCGTGGCCGATGTCGAGCGGGTTCGAGCAGTACGGACAGTGCAGCGGGCACTGGTAGGAGAGCTCGGCGATCAGCGTGGCCGGCCTAGCCTGCTGCATCGACCACCAGCCCTCTCTGGGTCAAGCCGTCGACCAGTCCTTGGACGTCGTCGCGCAGGTCGGAGCCCTCGTATCGCGCCGACAGGGTGCCGACGATCTCGTCGACCGAGCGCTCGCCGTCGCATAGCTCCAGCACGGCCGCCGCGGTCGGGTTGAGCCGCACGGCGCCCTCCGGCACCAGCAGCAGGTGCTCCTCGCGCACGTCGTCGTACTGCAGGCGCGCGCCGGTGACGAGGCGGGGACGAGTCACGCGTCCGGCCCCGGCGGCTGGGTGTCGCCGCGCTCGATGGCCTCGAGCTGGGCCCACAGCATCTCCGTCTTGAAGCGGAGCGCCGCCACGGCGGCCTCCTGCTGCTCACGCGTTCGGCAGCGCTCGACGGTTAGGTCGAGCGCGTACTGCGCGTCGCGCGGCGCCTGCACGAGCCGTGTCCGGAAGTACTCGAGCCCCGCCGGGTCGATCCACTCGTAGTGCCGCTCGAGCGCCTCGAGCCGCACGCGGATCGCGGCCGGCCCGAAGAGCTCGGTGAGCGATGACGCGACCGCCTCGACCCACGGCTTCTGGCGCGCGAAGTTCAGGTAGGCGTCGACCGCGTAGCGGACCCCGGGTAGCACGCGCCGCTCCGATTCCAGTTCTTCCCGCGAGACGCCGAGCGCCTCGCCGAGTCGCAGCCACGACTCGATGCCGCCCGTTCCGGCGCTGGTGCCGTCGTGGTCGACGATGCGCCCTATCCACTCCCGCCGGACCTCGACCTCGGGGCAGTTCGCGAGGATCGCCGCGTCCTTCAGGGGGATGCACCTCTGGTAGTAGAAGCGGTTCGCGACCCAGCGCCGCAGCTCCTCGCGCGTGAGCTCTCCCGCATCCATTCGCGTGTGGAACGGGTGCAGGTTGTGGTAGCGCGTCCCCTGCGCACGCAGGCGGGCGATGAACTCCTCGGGCGGCCACGGCGCGCGCTCGGTGGTCGGGCTCGTGACGGTGTCGGTCATAGCGCGATCTCGAGGCCATCGTAGGCAACTTCGATGCCCGCGCCTCGGACCGCCTCCCGCTCGGGGGAGTCCTCGAGCAGGATCGGGTTGGTGTTGTTGATGTGGACCAGCACCTTGCGCGGTCGCTCGAGCCGCTCGAGCGCCGCGAGTGTCCCGTCGGGCCCGGAGAGCGGCAGGTGTCCCATGTCGCGCGCGCTGCGCGTCGAGATGCCGAGCAGGGCGAGCTCGTCGTCGCGCCAGAAGGTTCCGTCGACGAGCACGACGTCGGATGCGGCGAGCCGGCTGAGCACGCCGTCGTCCAGCCGGGCTAGACCGGGTACGTAGGTCACGACCCCGCCACTCGCGCCGTCTCGGAAGACGAAGCCGCTCGCCTGGAGCTCCACGTCCGACCCATCCAGGTAGCGCGGCGCGTCGCCGCCCGTCTCGAACGGCTCGACGGTGAGGCTCGACCCTTCGAGCTGCCTTGCGCGCTCCGGGTGGAGCGTCTGCCACTCGGCCCCGCAGTAGCGCTCCAGGACCTCCAGTATGGGAAAGCCACTCCTCAGCGCGTGCTCGACGCCCTCCGCGCCGAAGACCCGCACCGGCGCCTGCGACTCCCTCAGCAGCAGAAGCCCTGCCGTGTGGTCGATTTCCGCATCCGTCAGCAGCACGCCGGCGACCGGCGGGACGCGGACGCCGTTCAGCTCCCGAGTTGGGAGCGCCTCGAGCTGCTGGCGCGCGTCCGGCGAGGCGTTTACGAGGAACCACGGCCCCTCGTCGCCACGAATCGCCAGCGACGACTGAGAACGAGGGCGGGCGCGTTCACCGGCGCGCGCCGCCTCACACGGCTCGCAGTGGCAGTTCCATTGCGGAAACCCCCCGCCGGCGGCCGAGCCCAGAATACGAACGCGCACGTGTGGCACCACCCGGACGCAGCCCGGGGGGCCGCGTCCGATGTGCGCTCTTGACTACCGGTTGTAGAGGTAGAGGGTGACCTCGGTGCAGAGATCGATGATCTCGAACTCAGGCTTGATCCACTTCATACGCCGCCTCTCTACTGGGGGGCAAGGGCGCGCCGTACTGTACCGAACGATTGCAGCCCCCGAAGTCTCGCCCCCCGCGTCGGGACCGGCGCAAGAGCGCCTCAGATCCCGACCCACAGGGTCGTTCCGAGATAGGGCGCGTACAGCGCCAATAGGAAGGCACCTTCTACCCGGCCGAGTCGTGCCTCAGCCCAAGCACGGCACAACACCGCGGTGGCGGCGACGGCGACAGGCAAATGGAGGTGCAGTGTTTCCCCGTCGAGCTCGAGTGGCTTGACGATCGCGATCACGCCGGCGTTCAGGGCGACGAAGTGGACGATCGAGCCGGTGCCGAGCGCGATGTCGCCACCACTCCGCGAAGTGCGGACTGGCGGCGTCGCGGCATTACAGCCGCGACGCCGACTGCGTCCGATGTCGCGGGCTTCGGACGGCGCCCCCGCTACCGCGAGTCAGCCCCGGCTCGCGGCGTCCGGGGAGCTATCCGACTACTGGTCCTGCTTCGATTGCTCCTCGCCGTCTTTGGACTCGGGCGACTCCTTCGGAAAGCCGCCCTCGGTCTCGGTGTCCGGCTCGCCGGGCTTCGGATCCTTCTCGTCGGCCTCGTAGGGCCGGTCCTGCGTGGATTCGCTCATGCGGCTCGTCTACCCGGCACCGGCGATCCTACCCCGCCGGCGCGGCGGCCACGCTTCTGCTCCGAGGCAGCAGCCGTACGGCAAGCTCCAGCTGCTTTCTGGCCGCCTGACGGCCCCGCATGGAATTGAGAAGCCGAGGCAGCTCCCACGAACAATCTGCGCGACCAGCGCCGAAAGAGAAATGAGCCAATCGCTCAACGCCGACGGGAGCAAACACGGCCGAGCCCACCGGCAATCCGGGCGTCCGCCCACGCGTCCGGGCCTCGCGGCGGGCGTGAAGAAGCCCGCCGGCCCGCGACGTGGCCGGCGCACGAGCTCTCCGCGTAGCGTCGCTCGTCCTCAGGCGGCGCGCGGAGCAGTCACGATGGCGGACGCGAGCGCTCGCTCGGGCGCGGTCGCGCACGCAGCGCAGGCGGCAGCGCGGATCAGAGACGCCGGGAGAGCGACAGCGCGACCCGTCCTGCGGCGGCGAGGGCGACCCCGGCCGCCGCGACGCCGACGGTAATACCCGCCGCTCCAGCGGTGAGCGGGTCCACGCCGAGCGTGGCCCCCGCCGCGGTGAGGGACAGCATCACCGCGCTGGCGACGGCGATCAGCGCCCACGCCGGGAACGCGACGTTGCTCCTCCAGGCCAGACCCGGCCGGGCGCGCAGCGTCCACGCGATCGCCACGTTCGCGACGAGCCAACCGGCCACGGCGGCCGCGATCGCCATGTCGATGCCCCAACGCGCGTCGACGAAGAGGAACGTCGGAAGGACCGCCGCCGTAAGCGCCACGGCCGTGAGCGCGATGGCGGACACTTGCGTGTCGTCGAGGAACCGGCGCGCCGGATCGCGCGGGGGATGGTCCATCGCGCCCGGCGCCGGTGGCTCGGAGACGAAGGCGACCGACGCGCCGACGTCCATGAACAGCTCCAGGATGACGATATGGACCGGGTGGAACGGGGCGGGGAGCCCCAGCGCCAGCGGCACGGCGATGACCACGACGAGCGCGATCTTGGCGCCGAGATAGAACGCGACCGCGCGCCGGAGCTGGGAGGCGAGGCCGCGACCGCCCTCGACGGCGCCGACGATCGTCGGGTAGGCGTCGTCGACGAGCACGAGATCGGACGCCTCGCGGGCGAGATCGGTCCCGCGCGCGCCCATCGCGATCCCGACGTTCGCCGCGGCGAGCGCGGGCGCGTCGTTGACGCCGTCGCCGGTGACGGCGACGGCCTCTCCTCTTTCCTGGAGGACCCGTACGAGCCGCAGCTTGTCCTCGGGCGTGGCACGGGCGATGACGGCCTCGCCGCGCAGCCGCTCTGCGAGCTCGTCGTCGTCGAGCGCGTCGAGCGGCGCGCCGCCGTGCAAGACCTCGGGAACGTTGACCCCGGCCTCGCGCGCGGTCGCGGCGACCGTTTCGGGGTGGTCGCCGCTGACGACGATCGTCCGCACGCCCGCATGGGCGAGCTCGGCCACGGCAACGCCCACCCCGGGGCGCAACGGATCGCGGAAGGCGGCCAGCCCGACGAATGCGAGCTCCGTCTCGGCGTCGGCGGCGCCGCCCGGAACAGCGGCGACGCGACGCTCCGCCACGGCGATGACCCGCAGCCCGTCGTCCGCGAGCCGCCCGACGCGCTCGAGCACGGATGCCCGGTCCGCCTCGGACATCGCGCACGTCTCGAGCACGCGCCTCCGGCGCGCCCTTCACAGCCACCCACGCGCCGTCGGCGTCGCGCCACACCGCGCTCTCGCGCCGGCGCACCGGGTCGAACGGATTCCGCACCGGCCGCTCGCTCGACGCGCGCTCGCCGGCGGCCTCCACCAGCGCGCGATCGACCGGGTCCTGCGCGGCCGCCGTTCCGTGCGCCGCAGCGGCGACGGTCAGCACGTGCTCGCGGTCGCCGTCGATGCGCTCGATCAGCAGCCGGTTCTCGGTCAGCGTCCCGGTCTTGTCGGCGAGCAGCACCGTCATCGCGCCGACGGCCTCGGCGGCGCGCAGCCGCCGCAGGAGAACGCCCTGCTGCGACATGCGCAGGCCGCCGATCGCCACCAGCACGGTGACGAGGATCGGCAGCTCCTCGGGGATCGTGGCGAACGCGAGCGTCAGCCCGTCGAGCAGCATCTCGCGTGCGGGCTGGCCGCGGAGCACGCCGACGAGCGGCACGACCACGCACGCCGTAACCGCCACGATGAGCGCCGCACGCGCCAGCTCGGCCATCGCGCGTTGAAGCGGCGTGGGCGGCTCCCTGGCCTCCGCGACGAGCCGCCCGAGACGCCCGATCTCGGTGTCCGGGCCCACTGCGACGACGAGACCCTCGCCCGCTCCGGACACGACGGCGCTGCCGGCGTACAACACCGAGGACCGCTCGGCGAGCGGCGCGTCGGCAGCGACCGGGTCGGGTCCCTTGGCGGCCGCCACAGGCTCGCCCGTCAGCCGCGACTCGTCCGTGGCCAGGCCGTCGGCACGCGCGACGCGGGCGTCGGCGGCCACGACGCTGCCGGCCTCGACGAGCAGCACGTCACCGATGACGAGCGCGTCGACCGGGATTGCGGCCACGGTGCCCGCACGCCGGACGAGCGCGTTGGGGGCGCTGAGGTCGCGCAGCGCCCGAAGCGCGCGCCCCGCCCGTACCTCGGAGATCGCCTCGACGGCGCTGACGAGCGCGATTATCGCGAAGATCGCGATCGCGTCGCGCAGCTCCCCGAAGATCGCCGAGAGCACGCCGACCGCGACCAGTAGCAGCTGGAGGGGCTCCACGACCGACTCGACCAGCTCCCCGAGAACCGCCATGGTCCGGCTGCCCTCGGTCCGCACCGCCGCTGTGCCGCGGCGCTGCTCGACCTCCTCGGGCGTCAGCCCGCCCGGGCGGCTGGCGGTCTGCTCCCACAAGTACGCGAGCGGCGCTGCGTGGGCCGGGACGGCCGACGCCCGATCGGCGGGAAGCGACGCCGGCGTTGCGCTCGCCATGAAACGAATGATACGTCGATCGCGCAACCCGGCACTGCGCGTCTGGAATCATGGTCCTACGTGGCACGTGACTGGTTGCTGATTACGGTCTCCACGCCGGGCGGCGGCTCGTCGACGCTCCGCGTCTACGCCTGGCGCAACCTGCGCCGCCTTGGCGCCCACTACCTGCAGCAATCGGTGTGCGTGCTCCCGGCGACGCCGAAGACCACGCGGGCCACGACGCGGCTCGTGACGCGCCTGCGCGCGGAGGGCGGCCGCGGCGAGATGCTTCGCATCCAGCTGACAGACCCAAGGCAGGAGGCCGCGGTCATCGACGCGATGCAGCGCGAGCGGGCCGATGAGTACCGCGAGCTGGTCGAGAGCACGCGGCAGTTCCTCGAGGAGCTCGAGCAGGAGCGCCGCCGCGGCCGGGCGACGTACACCGAGCTCGAGGAGTCCGATGTCGACCTTGCCCGCCACCAGAAGTGGCTCGCCGCGATCCGCGCGCGCGACTACTTCGACGCGCCCGGGGGTGAGCAGGCCGCCGCGGCCGCCGCGTCATGCGAGGAGGCGCTCGCCCGTTTCGAGAGCGAAGCCCTGTCCGCGGAGCTCGACGAGTCCACGTCGGACGCCAGGCCCTCCTGCGCGCGGTCGACGGGGCCGA
>CAVZVD010000001.1:0-20893 GCA_963778615.1 uncultured Thermoleophilaceae bacterium | reverse complement strand
CGCGGCACTCGACGTCGTGGCCACCGAGCACGTGGCGCACGCGCTGCGCGAGCTGGGCTGGGATCCGCGCCCCGGTGACCAGATCGTCACTCGCACGCTGGCCGTCGAGCTCGGCGTCGTCCCCGCCCACCATCGGCTATTCGGCCGGATGCTCGCGATGCTCGCCGAGGACGGTGTACTGAACGCCGCGGACCGGTCGGCCGGATGACGCGTGGACCGTGCAGCGAGGTCTCGGGATCTCGGCAGCGCCCGCGGCTCGGGCAGGGCTTGCCGCCAGCTCGGCCGAGGCCGAGCTCGCGCTCCTCGATCGCTGTGGGGCGCGTCTGGCCGACGTGCTGCGTGGCACCGCGGATCCGCTGCAGCTGCTGTTCCCCCAGGGCGAGCTCGAGTCGGTGGAGAGGATCTATGAATCCGGTCCGGTCGCGCGGGTCTTCAACACGCTCGTGCGCCGTGCCATCGAGACGGCCGTCGCCGCCGTGCCGCCCGGCCGGCGCCTGCGCGTGCTGGAGATCGGGGCCGGAACCGGCGCCACCACGGCCGCCCTGCTGCCCGCGCTGCCGCCGAGCAGCGAGTACGTGTTCACCGACCTCTCCCCGCTGTTCCTGGCCCGGGCCGCCGAGAAATTCCGCGGGACGCCGTCGCTGACGTGCCGCAGCTCTCGATGTCGAGCGCGAGCCCGGCGCGCAGGGGTTCGAGGAGGGTGGCTTCGATCTGATCGTCGCCGCCAACGTGCTGCACGCCACGCGGGACCTGCGCCGGACACTCGCGCACGTGCGCGAGCTGCTGGCTGCCGACGGGCTGCTGGTGCTGCTGGAGGGGACGACGCCGTACCGCTGGGTCGATATCACCTTCGGCCTCACCGAGGGGTGGTGGCGGTTCGCCGACGCCGCGCTGCGCCCGTCCTATCCGCTCCTTTCGCCCGCGCGCTGGGCGGCCCTGCTGGCCGAGGAGGGCTTCGTCGACGCGCGGGCGGTGCCCGGCGAGGCGGTCGCGGGGCGCGCGCTGTCCAGCCAGTCGGTGATCCTCGCGCGCGGCCCGCGGCCGACGGCGCCCGTCGACTGGCTGGTGTTCGCCGACCAGGGCGGCGTCGGTCGGCGCCTGGCCGCGCTCGTGCGCGCGCGCGGCGAGCGCTGCGTGGTGGTCACGGCGGGCGCTACCGACGGCCCGCGCGGTGAGGACGAGTGGGTCCTTCGGCCCGAGCATCCCGAGGGCTTCCATGTGCTGGCGCGGGCCCTCGCTGCGCACGAGGGCGCAGCGTCGTGTCGGGTGCTTCACCTGTGGGCGCTCGATGCCGCCGACGGCTCGCTCGACTCGTTGCAGGCGGCGCAGGTCCTCGGCGCGGGAAGCCTGCTGCATCTCGCGCAGGCGCTCGCCGCCTCGCCCGCGGCGGCGCGCACGCGCCTGTGGGTCGTGACCAGCGGCGCCCAGCCGGTGACGAAGCCCGGCGCCGCGCTCGCCGCGGCGGCGGCACCGGTATGGGGATTTGGGCGCGTCGTGGCCCTCGAGCATCCGGAGCTCTGGGGCGGGCTCATCGATCTCGATCCCGAGGATCCCGATCCGGCGGCCGCCCTCGTGGACGAGCTGGCCTCGACAGACGGCGAGGACCAGGTGGCCTTGCGCGCCGATGGGCGGCGCGTCGCGCGACTGCGACGCCGCCCGCCGCTCGCCGCCGCGCCGCCGGCCCTGCGCGCCGACGCCACGTACCTCGTGACGGGTGGGCTCGGCGGGCTCGGACTCAAGGTCGCCGAGTGGCTGGCCCGCCACGGCGCGCGACATCTCGTCCTGCTCGGCCGCCAGGGTATCGAGGGCGGCAGCGCGGCCGAGACCGCCCGCCGTCAGGCTGGCCTACGCGCGGTCGAGGCGCTGGGCGCGACGGTGTGCGTCGTCGCCGGCGACGTGGCGGACGCGCGCGCAGTGGCCGCCCTGCTCGCGGAGGTGCGCACGTCGATGCCACCGCTGCGCGGTGTCGTCCACGCCGCCGCCGCGCTCGACGCCACACCCATCCGGGAGCTGGACCTCGAGCGGCTGCGCGGGATCCTGGCGCCCAAGGTGCTCGGCACCTGGCTGCTCGATCAGGCGACGCGCGGGATGGATCTCGACTTCTTCGCGCTGTTTTCGTCGACCACGGCGCTGCTCGGTGCGACGGGGTTCGCGCCCTACGCGGCGGCCAACCAGTATCTCGACGCCGTCGCCCACGCCCGCCGCGCGCACGGCGCGGCGGCGGTGAGCGTCAACTGGGGCATCTGGGACGAGATGCGAGTGGCCGTCTGAGGAAGACCGCCGCCGGTTCTTCGACACCGGGCTGCGCCCCATGGCCTCCGCGCACGGCCCTCGAGCTGCTCGGCGCTGCCCTCGGCGGCGATGGCGCCCAACCCGTCATCGCCGACATCGACTGGACGGTTCTCAAGCCCTTGTACGAGGCGCGCCGTCGCCGGCCTTTCCTCGCGGACGTGGGATCGTCGCCTGCCGCCGCCGCGCCGGCGCCTTCCGGAGGCGGTCTCCGCCGGCGTCTGGAGGGCGCCGCACTCGGTGCGCGGCGCGATCTCGTGCTGCAATGGGTCCGCGAGGAGGTCGCGGCCGTGCTCCGTCTGCCGCTGGCGGACGTGGACGCGGAGCGCGGGTTCTTCGACATGGGGCTCGACTCGCTCATGGCGCTCGACCTTCGCACCCGGCTCGAGGCGGGCGTGGGGCGCAGCCTGCCGTCCACCCTGGCCTTCAACTATCCGACGGCGGTAGCGCTGGCCGCGTTCCTCGACACCGACGAGGCGACGCCGGCGGCCCCGGCGCCGCCGACGCCGGTCGTCGCGAGCCCGCCGGCGGCCGACACCGACGATCTGTCCGAGGACGAGCTGGCCGCGCTGCTGGCCCGCAAGCTCGACAGCCTGCGATGAGCGACGACACCCCGGCGCCCGACCGCCGCGCGCTGCTCCGCGATGCGCTCCGCGCCGTCGACGAGATGCAGGCCAAGCTCGACGCCGCCGAACGGCGGCGCAACGAGCCGATCGCCATCGTCGGCCTCGGCTGCCGGTTCCCGGGCGGCGTGAGCGGACCTGACGCCTACTGGCGGTTGCTGCGCGAGGGAGTGGACGCGGTCACCGAGATCCCGGCGGAGCGCTGGGGACCCGAAGACGCCCGCCGTTTCGAGCGGCCGGCGGACGAGCGCGCTGCCGACCTTCCACGGCGGGTTCCTCGACGACATCGACCGTTTCGACCCGCACGTTCTTCGGGATCTCGCCGCGCGAGGCGGCCAGCATGGACCCGCAGCAGCGGCTGGTGCTCGAGGTGAGCTGGGAGGCGCTGGAGCACGCCGGCGTGGCGCCGAACACCCTGGCGGCCAGCCGCACCGGCGTCTTCATCGGCATCACCACCACCGACTACGCGGAGCTCGTGAAGGCGGCCGACCCGGGCGCGCTCGACGTGTACATCGGCGACGGGCAACGCCCACAACGCCGCGGCCGGCCGCGTGTCCTACGTGCTGGGCCTGCAGCGGGCCGTGCATGGCGATCGACACCGCCTGCTCGTCGTCGCTGGTCGCGGTCCACCTGGCCTGCCAGAGCCTGCGCGCCGGCGAGAGCACGCCTCGCGCTGGCCGGCGGCGTCAACCTGATCCTGACGCCCGATCCGTTCGTGGTCTTCTCACGCTGGGGCATGATGGCCCCCGACGGGCGCTGCAAGACCTTCGACGCCGGCGCCGACGGCTTCGTGCGGGGCGAGGGCTGCGGCATCGTCGTGCTCAAGCGGCTGGCGGACGCGCTCGCCGACGGTGACCGCGTCCTCGCCGTCATCCGCGGCTCGGCCGTGAACCAGGACGGCGCCAGCAGCGGCCTCACGGTGCCGAACGGGCTCGCGCAGCAAGCGGTCATCCGGCAAGCGCTGGCCGCGGCGAAGGTCGTACCCTGCCGACGTCGCTACGTCGAGGCGCACGGCACCGGCACCTCGCTCGGCGACCCCATCGAGCTCGAAGCGCTCGACGCGGTGCTCGGAGAGGGCCGCACCCCGGACCGGCCGCTGATGGTCGGATCGGTGAAGACGAATATCGGCCACCTGGAGTCGGCGGCCGGCATCGCCGGGCTCATCAAGGTCGTGCTCGCGCTGCAGCACGGCGAGATCCCGCCGCACCTGCACTTCAAGCGTCTCACGCCGCGGGTAGCGCTCCGGGCGCCGATCGTCATTCCGACCGCGCCGACGCCCTGGCCGGCCGCCGAGCGACCGCGCCTCGCCGGCGTCAGCGCGTTCGGATTCAGCGGCACCAACGCGCACGTCGTGCTCGAGGAGGCGCCGCGGCCGGTCCCGGTCGCGGCACCCGTTGAGCGCCCGCTCCACCTGCTCCCGTTCTCCGGCGAAGTCGGAGCGTCGCTCTCGTCGCTGGCCGAGCGGTGGCGAGCAGGCGCTGGCGATGGCCCCGGCCGCGACGCTGCCCGACCTCTGCTTCACCGCCGGCGCCGGTCGCGCCCACTTCGCGCATCGGCGCGGTCGTGGTCGCGCGCTCCCGCCGAGCAGACCCGGCAAGCGGTCACGGCGCTGGTGCGCGGTGTCGATGCCGTCGGCGCCCGCCGGGGACGGGTGCGCGGCTCACGTCCGAAGGTCGCGTTCCTGTTCACGGGCCAGGGCTCGCAGTACGTCGGGATGGGGCGGGAGCTGTACGAGACGCAGCCCGCCGTTCCGCGCAGGCGCTCGACCGGTGCGACGAGATGCTGCGCCCGCACCTCGATCGCTCGCTGCTGTCGGTGCTCTATCCCGACGGCGCGGCGCCGTCCCCGCTGGACGAGACGGCCTACACCCAGCCGGCGCTGTTCGCCCTGGAGTACGCGCTGGCCGAAGCTGTGGCGCGCGTGGGGCGTCGCGCCCGAGCGCCGTGCTCGGACACAGTGTCGGCGAGTTCGTCGCGGCGTGCGTCGCCGGTGTGCTCGAGCTCGAGGATGCGCTCGCCCTGGTCGCCGCGCGCGGCCGGCTGATGCAGGCGTTGCCGCCGGGCGGCGCGATGGCCGCCGTGTTCGCCGACGAGGCGGCGGTAGCGGAAGCCGTCCGTCCGGATGCGGCACTGGTGGCGATCGCCGCGGTGAACGGCCCCGACAGTGTCGTGGTGTCGGGCGCGGGCGGCGCGCTCGACAGGGTGCTGGGCCGGCTGTCCGCGCGCGGCGTCCGGGCCCAGCGGCTCACGGTGTCACACGCGTTCCACTCGCCGCTGATGGACCCGATGCTCGACGCTTTCCAGGCGCTCGTCGCTCGCGCCCGCTTCTCGGCGCCCCGCCTGGACCTGGTCTCGAACGTGACGGGCCGGGTCGTCGCCGCCGAGGATCTGGCTCGCGCCGCCTACTGGCGTGAGCACGTGCGGGCGCCCGTTCGCTTCGCGGCCGGCATCGCGGCGCTGGGCGAACTGGGCGTGGATACGTTCGTGGAGATCGGCCCCGCCCCGACGCTGCTCGGGATGGGACGCCGGTGCCTGCCCGAGGGCGCCCACGTCTGGCTGCCCTCGCTGCGCAAGGGCCGCAGCGACTGGGAGCAGATCTTGGAGACCCTGGGCGCGCTGTACGTCGAGGGCGTCGACGTGGACTGGGCCGGCTACGACCGCCCGTACCGCCGCCGACGGCTGGCGGCGCCGACGTACCCGTTCGAGCGAACGCGGTACTGGGTAACGCCGGGGCCGAGCAACACCTCGCACGCCCGCAGCGCGGCGGCGCCTCTCGCACACGGGCTGCGTGGAATGCGGCTGAGCTCCCCGCGGCTGGAGGATGCCGTGTTCGAGTACGCGGTGGCACCGGAGTCGCCGCCCTTCCTCGCCGACCACAGGCTGCACGGCACCGTGGTGTTTCCCGGAACGGCCTACCTCGAGACGATCCTCGCCGCGGCGGCCCGCGTGCGACCCGAGGCCGGGCTCGCCATCACCGACGTCGTGATGTCCGAGCCGCTCGTCCTGGGCGGGGAGGAGACGCGAGTCGTGCAGGTCGTCGTGGCGGGCGGCGAGACGGACACCATGTCGGCGGAGGTGTTCAGCCGACCGGCCTCCGAGGCGCCGACCTCCGCGTGGACGTTGCACGCGACTGCCGCCATCGTCGCCGCGCCGGCCGGGTGCGATCATCCCGCGGCGTCGCTCGAGGACGGCCGCCGGCGGTGCGGGGATCCGGTGGCCGTGGACGGTTACTACGCGGAGCTGGCGCAGATCGGCCTCGACTACGGGCCGGCATTCCGCGGCCTGCGCGAGTTGTGGCGCGGCGACGGCGAGGCGGTCGGGCGGGTCGAGCTCAGTCCGGAGCATGCCGACGACGACGCGTACGTCGTCCATCCGGCCCTGCTCGATGCCTGCTTTCACCTCTTCGGGCCGGTGCTGGCCGCCGGCGGTGTGGCGGGGGCCGGCACGGACATCTTCGTGCCAGTCGGGGTCGAGGGATTCACCGCGCACCTCCCGGCCGGGTCCCGGGTGTGGGCGCGCGCCATGCTGCGGCCCGGCCGTCCAGACGCCGTCGCCGTCGGCGACCTGCATCTGTACGACGATGCCGGGCGGCTCGTCGCCTGTGTGCACGGCCTGTCCCTGCGCCGCGCGCCGCGCGAGGTGCTCCGTGCGCTCGGTGGCCGGCCACGCCACGCGGACTCGCTGTACGAGCCGGCGTGGATTCCGGCCGAGCGCAGCTCGCGGTCGGCGGGCGATGCCGCCGGAACGTGGCTCGTGCTCGGGGACCGGGGCGGCGTAGGCGCGGCACTGGCAGCTTCGCTCGAGACGCGCGGCGGCCGCTGCGTGATGGTCGCGGCCGGCGACGCCGGCAGGGAGTTCGGCAGCCGCTGGATCCAGATCGATCCCGGGGACAGCGCGGCGTTCCGGGATCTCGTGCAGTCGGAAGACGTCGCGCGCGGCCTCAGAGGCGTCGTCCATCTCTGGGGTCTCGACGTGACGGCGACCGGCGACGAGCGATGGCCCGGCTCGCAGGATACCCGGGGGCTCGCGGGCCTGCTCCACCTCGTCCAGGCGCTCGACGGCGCCAGTGACCGGACGCCGCCGCTGCTGGCCGTCGTCACGCGCGGCGCCCAGGCCATCGGCGCCATGAGGAGCGAGCTCGATCTGGCGGCCGTGCCCCTCTGGGGGTTCGCCCGCTCAGTGGCCTCCGAGTCGCCGGGGCTCGGCTGCCGCCTGTTCGACCTCGATCCAGCCGCGGATCATCTCGCGGACGTCCCCGCGCTCGTCGAGGAGCTGCTGACTTCCGATGTCGAGGATCCCCAGATCGCGTGGCGACGCTCGGAGCGCCACGTGTTCCGGATCCTGCCCGCCGTGGGCGCGGCGGCCGCCGTGCCGGCGTCGCACGCCCTCGTGCAAGCTTCCCCGGGCGTGCTGGAGGGGCTCGAGGTGCGAGCGGCCGTGGTGTCGGCGCCGGCCCCGGACGAGGTCCAGATCCGCGTGCACGCGACCGGTCTCAACTTCCGGGACGTCCTGAACGCGCTCGGCATGTACCCGGGCGACGCCGGACCGCTGGGCAGCGAGTGCGTGGGGGAGGTCGCCGCCGTCGGCGAGGCGGTGACGCGCCTGGCGCCCGGACAGCAGGTGATGGCGATCACCCCGCGGGGGTTCTCGACACTCGTCAATGCCAAGGCTGACGCGACCTGGCCCGTGCCGGACGGCATGAGCCTCGTCGACGCGGCCACCGTGCCGATCGCGTTCCTCACGGCGCTGTACGCGCTGGACCGGGTGGCCGGCCTCAAGCGCGGCGAGCGCGTGCTCATCCACGCCGCCGCCGGCGGCGTGGGGCTGGCCGCCGTGCAGCTGGCCCAGCGCGCAGGCGCGGAGGTCTTCGCCACGGCCGGCAGTCCGGAGAAGCGCGACTTCCTGCGCGGTCTCGGCGTCCGGCACGTGATGGACTCGCGCACCCTGGCCTTCGCGGAGGAGATCCAGGCGGTGACGGCCGGCGAGGGCGTCGACGTGGTGCTGAACTCGCTCACCGGCGCTTCGATCAGGAAGAGCCTCTCGGTGTTACGCAACGGTGGCCGCTTCCTGGAGATCGGCAAGACCGAGCTGCTCGCCCCGGATCAGGTGGCGGCCATCGCCCCCGACGTGTCGTACACGGTGATCTTCCTCGGTGACGTCTGCCAGCACGAGCCGGAACTGGCGAGCGAGATGGTGAGGGAGCTGACGGAGGCCCTCGAACGGGGCGAGCTCCGACCGCTCCCGCGCCGGGTCTTCGAGCTCACCGACGCGGTGTCGGCGTTCCGCTTCATGGCCCAGGCCCGGCACATCGGGAAGGTCGTCATCCGGCAGCCCGGGGTGGAGCGCGTGTCGTTCGACTCCGGCGCCGGCTATCTCGTGACCGGCGGGCTCGGCGGCCTGGGCCTGGAGGTCGCCGCCTGGATGGTCGACCAGGGCGCGCGTCACGTCGCGCTGGTCGGCCGCCGTCCGCCCTCGGAGGCGTCGCGCGCGCGCATCGCGGAGCTCGAGGCCCGCGGCGCGGAGGTGACGGTCGCCGCGGTGGACGTCGCCGAACCCGATCAGGTGCGGGCCCTGCTCGCCGGCCTCGCCGGCGAGCGCCCGCTGCGCGGTATCGTGCACGCCGCCGGGGTGCTGGACGACGGAGTGCTGGCCGGGCAGACGCCCGCACGTGCGGCCGGCGTGATGGCGCCGAAGGCCGGCGGGGCATGGCACCTGCACCGCTTGACCCGTCACGACAGCCTCGACTTCTTCGTGCTGTTCTCGGCGGGTGCCGCGCTGTTCGGGGCGGCCGGGCAGGCCACCTACGCCGCGGCGAACGCCTTTCTCGACGGGCTCGCACACGAGCGCCGGGCGACGGGGCTGCCGGCGCTGAGCGTGAACTGGGGCCCATGGGCCGAGGTCGGCATGGCCGCCCGCCTGGACGAGCGCGATCGTCGGCGCTGGACGGCCCGAGGTATAGGATCTATCGTTCCCAGAGACGGCACGGCGATCCTCGGCGAGGCAATGGCCCGGTCGACGGCGCAGCTGGCGGCGATTTCCATCGACTGGGCGGCGCTCGGGGCCGAGGTGCCCGCGGTCCTCCGCCTGGCCGTGCCGGCCCGCGGCAGAGCGGGATCCGGTCCCGCTCACCATCGGCCGGATCCGGTCCTCGCGCGGCTCGAGGCGGCCGACGGCGCCGACCGCCTGGACGTGCTGCGCGCGCACGTGCGCGAGCAGGTGCGGCACGTGCTGGGGCTTCACCCGGGGCAGGGGGTGGACGACGACCGGGGACTGACCGAGCTCGGCATGGACTCCCTGATGGCGGTCGAGCTGAGCCACCGTCTGAAGGCCTCGCTGGCGCAGCGGGCCCTGCCGACGACCATCGCGTTCGAGCATCCGACCGTGATCGCCCTCGCCGATCACCTGGCCTCGCTGCTGAACCTGGGCGCGCCGACGGCGGCGGACGCTGCGGTCGCCCGGCCCCAGGACGACCTGGCGCTGGCTGCCATGTCCGACGAGGACGTCGAGCGCACGCTGCGGGCCGAGCTGGACCAGGCGGGGTACTGACGGCCGATGATCGCAAGGGTGGTCATTCGATGAGTGTCGACGAGGCGAGCAGCGTGGAAGAGCCGCGCGGCCCGGACGTGCTCAGGCGGGCGCTGCACGCGGTGAAGGACCTCCGCGGGCGCCTCGACGCCGTCGAGCGGGCCGGCCACGAGCCGATCGCCGTCGTCGGGATCGGCTGCCGGTTTCCCGGGGGGGTGCGCGGGCCCGACGCATTCTGGCAGCTCCTGCGGGGCGGCGTGGACGCGATCACCGAGGTGCCGCCGTCCCGCTGGGACGTCGACGCCTACTACGATCCTGACCCAGCCGTCCCGGGCAAGACCTACACGCGCCACGGCGGCTTCGTCGACGACGTCGAGCAGTTCGATCCCCACTTCTTCGGGATCTCGCCGCGCGAGGCCGCGAGCCTCGACCCGCAGCAGCGCCTGCTCCTCGAGGTGACCTGGGAGGCGCTCGAGCACGCGGGGATCGCTCCGACGAGCCTCGCCGGCAGCCGGACCGGCGTGTTCGTGGGCATCAGCACCTTCGACTACGCGCGGCTGATGGACGAGCGCGGCGTGGACTTCATCGATCCCTATGGCGGAACCGGGGGCGCCCCCTGCGTCGCCGCCGGCCGCATCTCCTACGTCCTCGGCCTTCACGGCCCGACCCTCGCGATCGACACGGCGTGTTCCTCGTCGCTCGTCGCCGCGCACCTGGCCTGCGGCAGCCTGCGTCAGCGGCAGAGCGACGTCGCGCTGGCCGGCGGCGTCAACCTGATGCTGGGCCCTCACAGCACGGTGCACATGGCGAAGGTGCGCGCGCTCTCGCCGGACGGTCGCTGCCGCACCTTCGACGCCGCTGCGGCCGGCTACGGGCGGGGGGAGGGGTGCGGCATCGTCGTGCTCAAGCGCCTGTCGGACGCCGAGGCAGCGGGGGACCGCATCATGGCGCTGATCCGCGGCGGCGCCATCGGCCACGACGGGCGCAAGAGCGGCCTCACCGTGCCCAGTGGCGCCGCGCAGCAGACATGCGTTCGTGACGCGCTGGCCGCGGCCGGCGTGGAGCCCGCGGCCGTGAGCTACGTGGAGGCCCACGGGACCGGCACGCCGCTCGGGGATCCCATCGAGGTCAGGGCCCTGGCGGGGGTGCTGAGCGCGGGCCGGCCGGCGGACCGCCCGCTCCTCGTGGGCTCGGTGAAGACCAACATCGGCCACCTCGAGGCGGCCGCCGGAGTCTCGGGCCTCATCAAGATCGTCCTGTCCCTGCACCACGGGGAGATCCCGCCTCATCTGCACCTGCGGAACCCCAGCCCCCACATCGACTGGAGCGAGCTGCCCATCGCGGTGCCGACCACGCTCCAGGCGTGGCCGCCCGGGCCGAGGATCGCCGGGGTGAGCGGCTTTGGGTTCAGCGGCACCAACGCCCACATGATCCTCGAGGCGGCGCCGTCACCTGCCGCACCGATGCCGCCGGCGGCGGAGCGCCCGCAACACCTCCTGGCCATGTCGGCGCGAACGGAGTTGAGCCTGGCCGAGATCGCGCGTCGCTACGACGCCCACCTGGCCTCGACACCCGAGACCGAGTTGGCCGACGTGTGCTTCTCGGCGAACGTCGGGCGGTCGCACTTCTCGCACCGAGCCGCATTCGTCGCGGCGTCGGTGGGCGAGGCCCGCGAGAAGGTGAGGGCCTTCGCCGCCCAGGGCGCAGCCTCGGTGCGGACCACCCCGAGCTCCCGCGGCCGGCCGAAGCTCGCGTTCCTCTTCACGGGGCAGGGCGCTCAATACGTGAGCATGGGACGCGAGCTGTTCGAGACGCAGCCGACCTTTCGTCGGGTACTGGAACGGTGCGATCAGGTCCTGCGGCCAGAGCTCGACCAGTCGCTGCTCTCGGTCCTGTATCCCGAGTCCGGCGCCGTCTCGCCGATCGACGAGACCGGTTACACGCAACCGGCGCTGTTCTCCCTGGAGTACGCGCTCGCCGAACTGCTCCGGTCGTGGGGCGTGGTCCCGGACGTCGTGCTCGGACACAGCGTGGGTGAGTACGCGGCGGCCTGCGTGGCGGGTGTCCTCGAGCTCGAGGACGCGCTGCGCTTGATCGCGGCTCGGGCGCGTCTGATGCAAGGTCTGCCGCGGGACGGAGTCATGGCGGCGGTGTTCGCGTCCGAGGCGCGGGTGGTGACAGCCCTCGCCACGCCGGCAGTGGCCATCGCGGCCGTGAACGGCCCCGAGCACGTGGTGATCTCGGGCGAGCGTGGTGCGGTGGCCGCGACGCTGAACACGCTCCGAGCGCAGGACGTCCAGAGCCAGCCGCTCGCCGTCTCTCACGCGTTCCACTCGCCGTTGATGGAGCCCATGCTTGCCTCCTTCGAGGCCATCGCGGCCACCGTGTCGTGGGCCCCCCCGCGTCTCGGCCTCGTGTCCAACCTCACCGGCCAGCTCTGCAAGGCGACCGACGTGCCCGGGCCCGACTACTGGCGACGGCATGCGCGGGAGCCCGTGCGCTTCGCCGAGGGCATGCAGACGCTGGGCAGCAAGGGCTACGAGATCTTCGTGGAGATCGGCCCGCAGCCGACGCTGCTCGGCATGGGACGTCGGTGCTTGCCCGACGGCGATCGCCTCTGGCTGCCTGCTCTCCGGAAGGGGAAGGCGGACTGGACACAGCTGCTGGAGACCATGGCCGCGCTGTACGGGCGGGGTGGGGAAATCGACTGGGCCGGCTTCGATCGGGACTACCCTCGCCGGCGTCTCAGCCTGCCCACGTATCCCTTCGAGCGGCAGCGCTACTGGATGATGCCCGTCCCTGCGGGCCGCGCGGGTGGCGGTGGCGTCGCGCGGCGAGCGGGCGGCGACCATCCGCTGCTGGGACGTCGGCTGCCGTCGCCGCTGGACGTGATCCAGTTCGAGGCGGAGCTGACGGCGGAGTCCGCGGCGCACTTCGAGGATCACGTCCTTGACGGATCGCTCTTGTTCCCGACCTCGGCCTATGTCGAGATGGCTCTCGGGGCGGCGATCCAGGTCCTGGCCACCCGGGATCCCGTCCTCGAGCGGATCGAGGTCCACGACCCCCTCGTCCTGCCGGTCGCGGAAGCCGTGACGGTGCAGGTTCTCCTTGCGCCGGGCGAGGCCGGCACCGCGACGTTCCGCATCCTGAGTCTCGACCCGCATGACCGTACTCGGTCGACCTGGCGGCTCCACGTCACCGGACGGGCCCGACGGGCCGCGCCGTCGGACGACGCCGAGGCTCCCGCGCTCGCCGGGGTCCAGGCTCGGTGCACCGACGAGCTCGAGCTCACCACGGGCCGGCTGTTCATCGAGGCCGGCGGCGCGACGGTCCCCCGGCTCGGGACGATCCGGCGGGGGCAGGGCGAGGCCCTGGCCCGGCTCCGGGATTCTGCCGACCCGAACGGCGTCGGTCGCCCGGCGCCGGGTCTGCTGGACGCCGCCATGCAGCTCTTCGGACCCGTCCTCGAAGGCCGGGCGGAGACGGCGGGCGACAACCAGATCTACCGTCCGGCGAGTGTCGGCTTCGTTCGGGTCCCGGATGGCGGGCGTGGCGCCGTCTGGGCCCACGCTCGGATGAGGTCGGAGGATCGGAGCGGCCCTGGTTTCGAGGGCGACGTCGTGCTGCTGGACGAGGCGGGCCGGGTTGTCGGCGAGATGCGGCAGGTGAGCCTTCGGCCCATCCCGCGGGCGGCCCTCGCGCTCGCGCAGCACTCGCGGACGCGCGACTGGATGTACGAGCCCGTGTGGCAGCCGGCGCCGCGGGTCTCCCGGCCGGCGCCCTCGCCTCGTGAGGGTGTCTGGGTCGTTCTCGTCGATCACGGCGGAGTCGGCGAGGCGATCGCTCGCGGGCTCGAGGTGCGCGGCCAGCGCTGCGTGCGGGTCCGCCCCGGCCCGGCGTATCACGAGGACAGCGGGAGCGTGACGCTCGATCCCACCCGCGTCGAGGACTTCGAGCGGCTCCTGGGGGCCCTGGCCGAGGAACAGCCGGTCAGAGGCCTGGTTCATGCCTGGAGTATCGATGCGCCGCCGCTCGATGGGACAGCTGTGGCGTCCCTACGACAGACGCAGGCCCGTGACTGCGGAAGCCTGCTTGCACTCGTCCAGGCGATCGCACGCCGAGCAGGCGGTGAACCCCCGCAGCTGTGCGTGATGACGCGGGGGGCGGCCGCGGTCACGCACCCTGGCTCGGACGTGGCCGTGGCTGCCGCGCCCCTCACTGGCCTCGCCGACGTGGTAGCGATCGAGCATCCCGAGCTCGGGTGTCTCGTCGTCGACCTGGACCCCGCCGCGTCCGACCCCGAAACGGACGACGTGCTCACGGAGCTGCTGGACCGAGATCGCGAAGGCCACGTGGCGTTCCGGGGCGGCCTCCGCCACGTCCGGCGAGTCGTCCGGTGGACGGGCGCCGGGGCCACGGCTGATGGCGTGGAGACGCGCGCCGTCTCGTCCACGACGGAGCTGGATCGCGTGATCGAGGCCGATGCCACGTACCTCGTGACCGGGGGCCTGGGCGCGCTCGGGCTCCACGTGGCAGGCTCCCTCGTCGAGGCCGGCGCCCGGCATCTGGTGCTGACGGGACGTCGTCTTCCGTCGGCCGAGGTGCGGCAGGCGGTACGCCGGTTGGAGGACGCGGGTGCCCGGGTCCACATCGCGCAGGCCGACGTGGCGAGCACCGAGGACATGCGCCGGATCCTGGCGGAGATCCAGCGCTCGGGACCGCCGCTGCGTGGGCTCGTGCACGCCGCCGGTGTCCTCGACGACGGCGTCCTGACCCAGATGAGCTGGGAGCGGTTCCAGCGGGTCCTCGCGCCGAAGGTCGAAGGGGCCTGGAATCTCCACGCCCTGACCGAGCAGTGGCCCCTTCGGTTCTTCGTGCTGTTCTCCTCGGTCGCGGCGCTGCTCGGCTCGCCCGGGCAAGGCAACTACACGGCTGCCAATGCCTTCCTCGACGCGCTCGCGCACCATCGCCGGGCTCGCGGCCTTCCCGCTCTGAGCATCAACTGGGGGGCTTGGGGCGACACCGGGATGGCCGCCACACGCAGTACGCGCCAGCAGGAGCGAGCCGCCCGCCTGGGCGTGCAGAGCATGGAGCCCCCTGAGGCGCTCGCCGTCTTGCACGAGTTGCTCCGCGGTGCTCCCGCTCAGCTGGCTGTCATGCGGGTGGACTGGACACGGCTGCTCGCGCAGTTCCCGGCCGGAGCCGAGCCGCCGCGGCTCGCCGCACTCGTGGAGGCGGTAGGGGAGCGGCGCCAAGGTCCCGCCGTCGACGCCGTGCCGCTGGGCGAGCGACTGAAGCGGGCCTCGGACCGCCCTCGGGGTGAGGTGGTCGGTGCGTTCCTGCTCGAGCGAGCGTGCGCCGTCCTCGGCCTGTCGCCGAGCCAGCTGGACGCGACCACGCCGCTCGTCCAGCTCGGACTCGACTCGCTGATGGCTGTCGAGCTGAAGAACCGGATCGAGCGTGACGGCGCGCCGGCCCTGCCGCTCGCCCGCTATCTCGACGGCTCCGACATCGACGGGCTCGCCGGCGCGATGCTCGATCTCCTCGGCGAGGGGCCCGCCGATGGTGACCGCGCCGATGCGGCGGAGCTCCTGGCCCGGCTTCCCGAGATGTCGGAGTCGGAGATCGACAGCCTGCTGGCCCGTATGGGCGGCGAGGGCGACGAACGGTGAGCGAGCGCTCCGCGGACGCCAAGCGGGATCTCCTGGCTCGCCTTCTGCGTGAGCGCGCGGCGCGGCCGCAGGCGGCGCCCAAGCCCCGCGCGCCGGGCGCCGACCTCACCGATACGGATGGGCCGGCACTGGTCACGCTCGCGCGCGAGGGTGACCTGGGGGCGTCGTTTGGACAGGAGCGGATCTGGTTTCTCGAGCAGCTGCAGCCCGAGAGCCTGCTGTACAACCTCCTCGCCCGGATCGGGTTCAGCGGCGCGCTGGACGTCGAGGCCCTGCGCCAGAGCGTGGAGACGATCGTGGCGCGGCACGAAGTTCTCCGGACCACGTTTCCCAGCGTCGACGGTCGGCCCGTGCAGCGCATCTCGAGCCCGCCGACCTGGGTGCTGCCGGTGCGCGATCTGCGCTCGCTCCCGGCCTCGGCCCGGGAGGCCGAGGCCGAGCGTCTTGCCCGTTCAGAGGTCACGACGCCGTTCGACCTCGTCACGGGTCCGCTGCTCAGGACCGTGCTGCTGCGCCTGAACGACGCCGAGCACGTCCTGGTTCTGACCATTCACCACATCGTCTCGGACGCCTGGTCGGTGAACCTTTTCTTCCAGGAGCTGGCCACCTGTTATGCGGCCTTCGTCGCCGGGACGCCGCCCGCGCTGCCGGCCCTCCCGGTGCAGTACGCCGATTTCGCGCACTGGCAGCGAGAGTGGCTCACGGGCGAGGTGCTCGAGACCCAGCGTGGCTACTGGATGGAGCGGTTGTCGGGGACGCTGCCGGTGCTCGACCTCCCGGCGGATCGGCCGCGGCCCTCGGCTCCGAGGTTCCGAGGAGCCACCCATGTCGCCGCGGTTCCCTCCACCGTGCTGACCGGGTTGCGCGATCTCAGCCGTGGCGCGGGCGTCACGCTGTTCACGACGCTGCTGGCGGCCTTCAAGACGTTGCTGCTGCGCTACACGGGCCAGGAGGATCTCATCGTCGCCATCCCGGTCGCCGGGCGCAGTCGACCCGAGGTCGAGCACCTCATGGGGTTCTTCGTCAATACGCTCGCCCTGCGCACCGATCTGTCGGGGGACCCATCGTTCCGGGAGGCGCTGCGGCGGACACGGAACGTCGTGGTCGGCGCCCAGGCCCACGCGGACTTTCCGTTCGAGCGCTTGGTGGAGGAGCTGCAGCCGGAGCGTGATCTCAGTCGGGGCCCGGTGTTCCAGGTCGTCTTCAACATGCTGAGCTTTGGGTTCGGGGCCGAGATCCCGCTGCCGGGGGTGCGAGCCCGGCCGTTGCCCTCGCTGGACTTGCATGCCATCGCCGACGGCCTGATGCTTTACGTCTTCGAAGGCCGCACCTCGCTCGAGCTCTGCGTCATCTATAGCCCCGACATCTTCGACCCCGGGACGATCGCCCGGCTGGAGGCGCATTTCCAGACGCTCCTGGCCGGCATCGTGGCCGATGCCGACCGACCGCTGTCTGCGCTGCCCGTGCTTCCGGCCGACGAGCGCCGGCGACTCCTGGTGGAGTGGAACGCCACCGACGCGGCCCTCCCCCTCGATGACACGTTCGCCCGGCAGTTCGCGGCCCAGGTGGCGCGCACGCCCGAGGCCGTCGCCGCAGTCTCCGACGAGGGGGTGTTGACGTACCGGGAGCTCGACATCCGGGCTGGCCGCCTCGCCCGGCACCTCGTGGCCTCCGGCGTGGGCGGCGATCGCGTGGTGGCGCTGCTGGCCGAGCGCTCGCTCGATCTGCTGACGTGGATCGTGGCGGTGTTCAAGGCTGACGGCGCGTATCTGCCACTCGATCCCCGTCATCCCGTGGCGCGTCACGCCAGCATTTTGTCGAGCAGCGGGGCGATGGTCGTCGTGGTCGCTGACGAGTACGCCGCGAACGTGGACGCGGCGCTCGCCGGAGTGGACGTGAGCCTCCGGCCCACGATCCTCCGTGCAGCCCAGGTGCGGGATCTCGCCGATGGCGCGGACGCCGTCGCGTCCGGCGGACGCTCGGCTGATCTCGCGTACGTCATCTACACGTCTGGCTCCACCGGCGTGCCCAAGGGTGCCATGGTCGAGCAGATCGGGATGCTGAATCACCTGCACGTGAAGATCCAGGACCTCGGCCTCACGAGCGCCGACACAGTCGCGCAGACGGCGTCGCAGTGCTTCGACATCTCGGTGTGGCAGTTCCTCGCGCCGCTGCTGGTGGGCGGTCGCGTGCGGATCGTGTCCGACGAGATCGCCCACGACGCCCCGCGGCTGCTCGAGCTGATCGACCGCGAGTCGGTCACCGTCGTCGAGGTCGTCCCCTCGGTGCTCGCGAGCGCGTTCGGGGACACGGCGGACTCCGCCCTGGCGCCGCCCTCGCTGGCGGCGCTCCGCTGGCTCGTGGTCACCGGCGAGGCGGCCCCCGTGGCGCTCTGCCGCCGGTGGCTGCGGGCGTATCCGCGCACGGCGCTGATGAACGGCTACGGCCCGACGGAGTGCTCGGACGACGTCACCCACCACGTCATGACCGAGCCGCCACCCGACGAGGCGACGCAGGTGCCGATCGGCCGCCCGGTGGCCAATATGCGGATCTACGTCCTCGACCGGGCCCGCACGCCGACACCCATCGGCGTGCCCGGCGAGCTGTGCGTGGGCGGAATCGGCGTGGGTCGCGGCTACCTCGGGGATCCCACCCGCACGGCCGAGGCGTTCCGGCCGGACCCGTTCACGGACCGTTCCGGGGCACGCCTCTACCGCACGGGCGATCTCGCGCGGTGGCGGGCGGACGGCACGCTGGAGTTCCTCGGGCGGCTCGATCACCAGGTGAAGATCCGCGGCTTCCGGATCGAGCTCGGCGAGATCGAGGCCGCGCTGGCCCGGCATCCCGCCGTACGCGAGGCGGTCGTCGTGGCGCGGGAGGACCGGCGCGGCGAGCGCCGTCTTGCCGCGTACGTCGTGGCGCGAGGTGAGGAACCGTCGGTCCTCGAGCTCCGGGCCTTTCTGGCCAGCACGCTGCCCGACTACATGCTGCCGGAGAGTGTCGTCGTCCTGGCCGCCATGCCGCTGACGTCGAACGGCAAGGTGGACCGGCGCGCGCTCCCTGAGCCCGAGCTGCCGGCGCGGCCGCTCGCCTCCGTGACCCCGCGCACGCCGGCCGAGGAGGTGATCGCCAACGTCTGGAGCGAGGTGCTCGGCATCCAGCGCGTCGGCATCCACGAGAACTTCTTCGAGCTGGGTGGCCATTCGTTGCTCGCCACGCGGGTGATCTCACGCCTGCGTGAGGCGTTCGCGATCGACCTCCCGGTGCGCCGGATGTTCGAGGCGCCGACGGTGGCTGGGCTCGCGGGGCACGTCGAGGCGGCCCGCCGCGCGACCGCGCCGGCGGCCACCCCGCCGCTGCGGGCGCTTCCGCGCACCGGGGCCCTGCCGCTCTCGTTCGCGCAGGCGCGCCTATGGTTCTTCGAACAGCTGGAGCCGGGCAGCGCGGTCTACAACATGCCGCTGGTGCTCAGTCTCCGCGGCCGCCTCGACAGGGCGGCGCTGGAGCTGAGCCTCAGCGAAATCGCACGTCGGCACGAGACGCTGAGGGCGACGTTCCCGTCGCGAGACGGCGTCGCCTTCGTGAGCACGGCGCCCGCCTCGTCGTGGTCGGTGGGCGTCATCGATCTGACCGACCTCGCCGCTGATCAGCGGGATCCCGAGGCCGAGAGGCTCGCTATCGAAGAGGCGGCCCGACCGTTCGATATCGCCGCCGGCCCGCTGGTGCGCGCCCGCTTGCTGCGGCTGGACGACGAGCGGCATCTCCTCGTGGTCACGTTCCACCACATCATCGCGGATGGCTGGGGCCTCGACGTCTTCATGCGCGAGCTGGCGGCCCTCTACGCCTCGCACGTCACCGGTCAAACGCCGGCCCTGCCGTCGCTGCCGGTGCAGTACGGCGACTTCGCCGCCTGGCAGCGCGAGTGGCTGTCGGGTGAGGCACTGGCGCAGCAGCTGGCGTACTGGACACGACAGCTCGCCGGTGCGCCGGCGGCACTCGATCTGCCGATCGATCGGGTCCGGCCCCTCATCCAGACATTTCGCGGTGGCGGCTGCGTGCGGCGGGTCGATCCCGCCGTGCGTGAGGCCCTCCACGCGCTCGGCCGGCGGGAGAACGCCACGATCTTCATGACGCTCCTGGCCGTCTTCGGCGCCCTGCTCGGCCGCCAGAGCGGTCAGGATGACGTCTGCGTGGGGGTGCCGGTGGCCGGTCGTGTCCGGCCCGAGCTCGAGAATCTCATCGGCCTGTTCGTGAACACGCTGGTGTTCCGTGTGCGGCTGGGCGGCTCGACGAGCTTCCGCGCACTGCTCAGGCAGGTCCGCGAGACCTCGCTCGGGGCCTACGCGCATCAGGACATCCCGTTCGAGAAGCTGGTGGAAGAGCTCCAGCCTCCACGCGATCTGGGCCGGACGCCACTATTCCAGGTGCTGTTCAACATGATGAACTTCGGCGACAGCGCGACCATCGACCTGCCCGGACTGCACGTGGAGCCGGCGGCGCTGTCGGCCCGGGCCTGGGAGGTGCAGTCGAAGTTCGATCTCACGCTGTACGCGCGTGACGACCCCAGTGGGCTCACGTTCGTGGCGGTCTACAACGCCGATCTCTTCGCCGACGAGCGAATGGCCGATCTGCTGGATCAGCTCGTGCAACTGCTCACCGCGGTCGCCGCCGATCCCGACGTCGACATGCGCGCGCCCTCGTTGCTGACGCCGGCGGCCGCCCGCGTGTTGCCCGACCCGACGGCCACGCTGGCCGCCGCCTGGACCGAGCCGGTGACCGTGCGCTTCCGCCGCCACGCCCGGCGGGCGCCTCAGCATCCGGCCGTGGTGACGCCGACCCGGACGTGGTCGTACAGCGAGCTGGAAGCCTCGAGCAACCAGCTGGCTCGTCACTTGAACGGCCACGGCGTGGGGCGGGGCGACCTCGTCGCGATCTATGCCGATCGCAGCGCGGGACTCGCCTGGGCGCTGCTGGGTGTGCTCAAGGCGGGCGCGGCGTTCATCTGTCTGGATGCGACGTATCCGGCCGCTCGCGCGGTGGCCTGCCTGCAGGCAGCGCCGCCACGGGCGTTCATCCACCTCGAAGGTGCCGGCCCGGTGCCCGAGGCCATCGGCGAGCACCTGACGCAGATCGGCGCGCCGCTCACGGTGACGTGGCCGGCGCGGGCGGGAATCACCACGGCGGCCTGGAGCACGGGCCCGACCGAGGCGCTTGCCCTGGACATCGGGCCCGACCACCTCGCCTACGTGGTGTTCACGTCGGGCTCGACCGGCGTCCCCAAGGCCATCGCGGGCACCCATGGCCCGCTGGCGCACTTCTTCGAGTGGCACCGCCGGACGTCGGGGCTTGGCGAGAGCGACCGCTTCGCCGCCCTGTCGGGGCTGGCCCACGATCCATTGCTCCGGGACCTGTTGGGCGCCTTCTGGATGGGCGCCGCCGTGTGTCTGCCGGATCCCCCGTGGCTGGAAACGCCGGGGTACCTGGAGCGCTGGCTGCAGGAGCAGCGCATCAGCGTGGCGCACGTGACGCCCGGCGTGGCGGCGCTCTTCGCCGAAGAGTTGGCGGGCCGGGAGGGTCCATCACTTCCCAGCCTGCGGCACGTCTTCTTCGGCGGTGACGTCTTGACGGCCTCGATCGTGGACCGGCTGCGTCGCGTCGCTCCGAACGCCCGGTGCGTGAACTTCTACGGCGCCACCGAGACACCGCAGGCCGTGGCCAGCTACCGCGTGCCGGAGGCGGCGCCGGGCGCTCGTGCCACGATTCCGCTGGGGCAGGGCATCGAGGG